>JADJYE010000001.1 GCA_016719945.1 Polyangiaceae bacterium
GCCGCCTCGTGATCGACCGAGCGCGGGACGAGGAACGACACCGTCTGCGAGGTGACGGCATGTTTGTCCTTCATCCCGGCCACGCCGGCGTCCCTCGCGTCGACGCCAAGGAAGCGCGCGCGAGCCTGCGCACGGCCTCGTCGGTCGTGAGGAGGCTTCGAAACGTGACGTAAAGGTGATCTCCCTCGCCCGACGGCTCGTAGGCGGGGACCTCGTCCACGACGAAGTCCTCGGGGCGCTCCTTGAACGAGACGGCGGGGAGGTTGTCGTCGGGGTTGGGCACGGGCGTTCGCTATAAGTTGTGCTCCCACTCGATACGAGACAAAAGGGGGATGGTTTTCGACCATGACCGCCGCGAACCTGCCTCAGGTCACCGGGGTCCTCGCGCTGGCGGGGTTGGTCGTGCTTTTCCCATCGCCGCCGACCGGTGAATCTGGCGAGTGGGGAGGGGTCGCCGAGGCGGGGCCTTGCCCGAAGGGCATGGTCAGCATCCGCGACAAGTTCTGCATCGACGCCTACGAGGCGCACACGGTCGAGGTCGACAAGCCGCGGACGAGTAAGCGCGCCCCGAAGCGCGGCAAGTCCCACTCGCCGTTCAAGCCCATCGGCTCCGCCCACGTGATGGCCGTGAGCGAGAAGGGCAAGATCCCTCAGGGGCACATCAGCCGGGACCAGGCCGAGCAAGCGTGCATCAACGCCGGCAAACGCCTGTGCACCGACGACGAGTGGCTCGACGCCTGCCGCGGCAAGAAGCCCACGAAGTTTCCCTACGGCGACCAACACGCGGAGGGGCGGTGCAACGACCGCGGCGTCTCCGGCTTCAACCTGCTGTTCGGGCCCGGCAACAACACCGCCGGACGCGTCGGTCTACACGAAGGAGAACATGAACGACCCTCGGCTGAACCAGGTCGAGGGCTCGGTCACTCAAGGCCAGCTCGTTTTCCCGAAGTGCAAGAACGGCTTCAAGGCCTTCGACATGGTCGGCAACCTCCACGAGTGGACTCAGCGACCCCGCGGGCACGTTTCGGGGCGGCTATTACCTCGACACCAAGATCAACGGCGAGGGCTGCGACTACCGGACCAAGGCCCACGACGCGAAGTACTACGACTACTCGACGGGCTTCCGGTGCTGCCAAGGGGCGACGAGCAGAAGCGGATCGACAAGCTCGTCAAGGAGCGAGACAAGTCGGCGAAGAGCGACAAGTCCGCCAAGGCGGATGACAAGCCCTCGGACAAGCAGGCGTCGTCAAGAAGAAGGCGAAGAAGAAGGGATAGTAGTTTTTTGCGCGGCGGGGCCCTTTTTGCGCGCCGAGCCGCGCAAGAAGTCCGGCGCGAGGTCGCGTGGGCCTCCCCGCGAAGATGAAGCGCCCCGTTCTTTTTTTTTCTCGCGCGCCGCTGGCGCGGCCCTTCCGGATTTTCCGCGCCGAGCCGCGCAAACCGGCGCGAGGAGGTCGCGGGGCCCTCCCACGCGAAGAGATAACGCCGGTTCTTTCTTTCTCGCGCGCCCGCTGGCGCGGCCTTCGGATTTTCGCGCCGAGCCGCGCAAAAGTCCGGCGCGAGGGAGTCGCGGGGCCCCCCGCGAAGAGATAAGCGCCGGTTCTTTCTTTTCGCGCGCGCTGCGCGGGCCCTCCATTTTCGCGCCGAGCCGCGCAAGAAGTCCGCGCGAGGTCGCGGGGCCCTCCCGCGAAGAGATAAGCGCCGGTTCTTTTTTCTCGCGCCCGCTGGCGCGGGGCCCTTTTTTGCGCGCCGAGCCGGCAAGTCCGGCGCGGAGGCGCGTGGGCCCCACGAAAGATGAACGCCCGGTTCTTCTTTGCCCGCGGTGGGCCCTTGATTTTTGCGCGCCGAGCCGCGCAAAATCCGGCGCGAGGGTCGCGTGGGGCCCTCCGCGAAGAGAGAGCCCGGTTCTTTCTTTTCGCGCGCCCGCGGTCGGAGTCCCTTCGGATTTTGCGCGCCGAGCCGCGCAAAATCCGGCGCGAGGAGGGTCGCGTGGGGCCCTCCCCACGCGAAGAGAAACGCCGGTTCTTTTTTCGCGCGCCCGCGTCGCGGGCCCTTCGATTTCGCGCGCCGAGCCGCGCAAATCCGGCGCGAGGAGGTCGTGGGGCCTCCCACGCGAAGAGATGAAGCGCCCGGTTCTTTTTTTCTCGCGCGCCCGCGGTCGCGGGCGCGCACTCCTCGCGCCGGAATTCACACCCGCCTCGGGTGTGAATTCCGAAGGGCCCCGCGCTAGCGGGCGCGCGAGAACAAAACTAGAGCTCGTGCGGCATGCGGTCGCGGCCGCCGCGGAAATGCTGCAGCGGCGAATACGCGCAGAAGTTCGAGACGCGCGAGGTGTAGATGCAGGCGTACTCCTCGACCTGATCGCCGAAGCTCGAGCGGTCGTCGGCCTCCTTCATCAGCGAGCCCCAATAAGGGTGGAAGCACGCGTCGATGCGCCGCTCGAGCTGCTCGACCTGGTGATCGATCGAGCGCATCTGCCCGCGGATCCGCTCGACCGTGCGCTTCACGCGCATGCGCTCGGCCTCGAGCATGGGGTGCTCGAGCGCGGGCATGGCGGCGTCCTCGAGGCGGCGCGCGACGTCCTTGAAGCGTTGCTGGTAGAACCGCAGCTGGTCCTCGAGCTCCTCGCGCCGGGTCTGCAGCTCGTGCACCTGATCCATCTCGGTGCGGCACGCCTCGGTCGCGTTGACCTCGACCTCCATCTCCTGGATGACCATGCCCGTGCGCCAGGCGCTCTCGCGCTTCGAGCGCAGGATGTCTCCGTAGATGTGATCGCCGACGTAGAGGATGCGATCCCCGCTCACCCCGAGGGCGCGCTCGAGATCATGTAGGTTGCCGCCTTCGTAGACGGCGCCTCGCTCCAGCGGCAGGCTGGCTGGGCGGAGCTCTCCGTCGGGGGCCCGGACGAGCAGGGGCCTGAACTCCTGGAAGAAGGCGGGCTTCGTGGCCGCGACGACCATCACGTCGAAGTAGTGCCGGAAGCTCGGGTACTCCGGCATCGCCTCGTCGAGCAGGTAGGTCATCATCTTCTGCGTGAACGGCCAGCGGCTGTTCGTCAGCAAGAAGAGCCGCTTGCCCGCCGAGCGGAGCTTGTGGAGCGTCGCGGCGAGGAGCGGATCTCGCTCCACGTAGCGCGGCAGATCGGCCTCGACCTGGTCGAGGATGGTGCCGTCGCGGTGGGCCTCGTCGATCGCCTCGCGGATGTCCGTGAACAGCGTCGCGTAGTCGAGCGGGTGGCCGAAGCTCTCGAAGAAATCGATGATCTTGGCGTAGATCGCCGCCTCGCTGAGCGCGTACAGGGTGTCGACCCAGTGGTAGCGCGCCGTGTTCGGGCGGACCCGCTTCGACTGGTACAGCGCCCGCAGCTCCTCGCGATCGAGGCGGCGCATCCCGTGGTAGCCCTTCTGAACGTGCTTGAAGCGGTCCATCTTCAAGATGTGGCCGTGCTTCTTGTCGATGAGCAGACCCCGGATGGGGAAGTCGAGCGGGTAGTCGAGGTCGATCAGCTCCTTCGGGTAGCCGCGCTCGACGAGCTTCGCGACCGTCGCTTGGACGCTCAAGCGGTCCATCTCGCCCTGGCGATAGATCGCGAGGGTGTAGTCCATGTCGAAGCCGACCCAGTCGACCTGCCCCAGCTTCAGCCCCCGGTTGGCGAAGACGCGCTTCGCGCGCGGAATCCGGGTGGGCTCCCCGGAGGAGGGGAGGAACGCGAGGGGGAGCTCGAGCTGCTCGGCCGGCGGGCGGTAGAGCACGAGCCCCAGTCTAGTCCACCCGCGAGGAAACGTAACGACGACCGCTACTTATCGAAGAGGTTCGATAGCTGGACAGGGAGGTTCGATAGCTGGACAGGCTAAAGGCCGCCCCAAATCGCCTCGCCCTCCAAAAGGACGAGCCGCGCCCGCGAGACCCCGTGCGGCTGAGCGAGCGCGGCCTCGTGAGGCAGGTCCCAGGCGACCAGGTCGGCCCGCCTGCCAGGCGCGAGCATGCCGGTGTCAGCGAGCCCGAGCGACGCAGCGGCCTCACGCGTCGCCCCGAGGACCGCCTCGGCCACCGTCAAGCCGTACGAGCGGACCGCCATCGCGAGGGCGAGCGGGAGGCTCTCGGTCGGCGCTGTGCCTGGGTTCGCGTCGCTGGCGACCACCAGCCGGACCCCCGCCTCGCGCAGCGCCCGGATGTCGGGGGGCGGCTGCGCGAGCGTGAAGCTGGCGACGGGCAGCAGCACCGCGCGCACCCCGGCCGCTGCCAGGGCCCTGACCCCGTCGGGCCCGACGTGCTCCAGGTGATCGACCGAGCACGCGCCGACCGCCGCCGCGAGCTGGGCGCCGCCGACGTCCGCGAACTGACCGACGTGCAGCCTCACGCCGAAGCCGCGCGCCGTCGCCTTCTCCACGAGCGGACGGACCTGCTCGACGCTGAAGGCGCTGCGCTCCACGTAGGCGTCGACGAAGCGGAACAGCCCCTCGCTGGCCAGCGCCTCGAAGTCGTGGGCCGCGACGCGCGCCGCGTACGCGCCGCGATCTCCCCCGGCCTCGGGGGGCAGCGCGTGCAGCGCGAGGTACGTCGGGACGACGCGGTGCCCCGCGGGCTCGTGGAGGCGTCGCGGATCGCGACGAGCTGCTTGCGCTCGCTCGCGAGGTCGAGCCCGTAGCCGCTCTTCGCCTCCACGGTGGTGACGCCCAGGCTCGCCATGCGCGCGAGCCGCGACGTCAGGGCGCTCGTCAGCTGCTGCTGCGTCGCCGCGCGCACGGCGCGCATGGTCGAGACGATGCCGCCCCCCGCCTTGGCGATCGTCTCGTAGTCGGCGCCGGCCATCCGCAGCGCGTACTCCTCGTGGCGCGAGCCCGCCCACGGCGCGTGGGTGTGGGCGTCGACGAGCCCCGGCGTGACGAGCTCGGCCTCGTGCACGGTGGCCCCCTCGAGCGCGCGCTCGGGCAGCTCCGCGCGCGCGCCCACCCCGGCGATGCGGCCCGCCACGATCGACAGGTAGGCGTCCTCGATCACGCCGAGCGGACCGCTCGACGTGCGCTCGGGGTCGCAGGTCACGAGCCGGCGGGCGAAGAGCAGCCGCCGCCCCCCGCTCACGGGATCACCGTCACCCGGCCGAGCGACTCCTCGATCTGCTCGAGCACGTCATGGATCGTGGGTCCGCCCGGCTCCGCGCTCGCGGCGCGCGAGCCGGCGAGGTCTCGCAGCGCGCGAACGCGCTCGGCGGCCTCCGACGCGCGCGCGGCGAACGGCGGGCTCCGCTGGATCTCCTGCGCGAGCGCGGCGTGCGCGCGGTCGGCTGCGTCCTCGTCCTTGCAGACGAGGAGCAGGTCGCAGCCGGCGGTGATCGCGATCAGCGCCGACTCCTCCGGAGGCTTGAGCGCGCTCACGGCGCGCATCTCGAGGTCGTCGCTGACCAGCACGCCCCCGAAGCCGAGGTCGCCACGCAGGAGGTCGCTCATCGCGGCGCGCGAGAAGGTCGCGGGGACCGCCCCGTCGATGGCCTCCATCACGACGTGGGCGCTCATGATCGACTCGAGCCCGGCGCTCGCCGCCGCGCGAAACGGCGCGAGCTCGACGCGGTCGAGGCGAGCCCGGTCGTGGCGGACCACCGGCAGATCGAAGTGCGAGTCTTTGTCGGTGTCGCCGTGGCCAGGGAAGTGTTTGCCGCAAGCGAGCACGCCGCCGGCCGCGAGGCCGCGCGCGAACGCCAGGCCGAGCGTGGCCACCAGGTCGGGGCTGGAGCCGAAGGCGCGATCTCCGATGACCGGGTTCGCAGGGTTCGAATCCACGTCGAGGATGGGCGCGAAGTCGAGGTTGAAGCCGAGCTCGAGCAGGCGCGCGCCCACGGCCCTGCCGGCTCGCTCGACGAGGTCGACGTCGCCGATCGCGCCGAGGGCGCGCATCGGAGGCAGCCGCGGCTCTCCCGGCGGCAGGCGGGTCACGCGGCCACCTTCTTCGTCGATCGCGACGAGCGGAGGGCGGGAGGGGTCGGCCTTCGCGCTCGCCTCTCGGATCTGTCGGGTGAGGGCGACGGTCGCCGAGGTCGTCGGCAGGTTGCGCTTGAAGAGGATGACGCCGGCGCGCTCGCCCCGCTCGAGCGCGGCGCGCGTCCGGTCGCTGAGCGTGGGGCCGTCGAATCCGGTGACGAGCAGCTGGCCGGCGAGGACGCGAGGGTCGAGGGTCACGCGGGGGTCTCTAGCCAGGTTTCGGTCGTGAGAGTAGCTCGCTCGTGTTCGGCGAGCGCCGCCGCTCGCGCGCCCTCGTCGCCGCTGAGGGTGTCCGCGAACAGCGCGACCTTCACCAGGCCGGGGACGTCGAACAGGGGAGCGACCGCGTCCAGCGAGGGGCGCAGGCTGTCCCTGTCGCGCAGGCTCACGAGCACCAGGCGGCAGCCGAGGTCCCGCGCGCTCTCGAGCTCGTCCAGGGTCGCGACCTCGGGGGCGAAGCCGAGGCCGAGGGCGCGCGCGGCGGCGGCGAGGGAGGCGAGGGGGACCCCGGCGCGCTCGGACGCGCAGACGATGGGCGAGATCGCGTCGGCGCCCGCGCGCCACGCCCTGCCGATCGTGGCCTCGCCGAGGAAGACGTCGCTCACCAGCAGCGGGGCCGCCAGCTGCCGCCGCGCGCGCTCACACAGCTCGTAGCTCCCGCCCAGGAAGCGACCCTCTGCGTGGACCACGACGAGCTCGCACACCCCGGGCGTCGGGCGGGCTCTCGCCTCCCACGGGGCGCCGGCCGAGAGCGAGGCCACCCGGCCAGGACGCAGCGGCAGCGGGCGCGCAGGGGCTGCCGTCCGCGGCAGCGGCGGCCCTGCGGCGATTCGCGCGGCGCGCGCCTCGGCGAACGCGACGGACTTTTCCAAAGAGCCGCGGCGGCGCGTCCGCTTCGCGAGCCTCAGAAAAATCGCGCCTCCCGCGCCTTCGCGACGTCCTCCAGCCAGGCTTCGAACAGGGCGTCGCCCCCCTCGCTGAGGTGAGACTCTGGGTGGAACTGCACCGACTCGAGCGGGAGAGAGGCGTGCCGGAGCGCCATGATCTCACCGCCGTCCAGCGAGGTCGCGCTCACCTCGAGCTGCGCGGGGAGGGAAGCGCGCTCGACCACGAGCGAGTTGTAGCGCGCGGCCACGAGCGGGCTCCTTGCCCGTCGGAACACCCCGCGGCCGTCGTGCTCGACGCGCGACACCTTGCCGTGGACCGGGCGCGCGGCCCGCACGACGCGCGCCCCGGCGGCGGCCGCGAGGGCCTGGTGCCCGAGGCACACCCCGAGGATCGGCCGGGGCTCACGTCCGGCGAGCGCGGCCTGGTACAGCGCGAGGCTCACTCCCGACCGGTCGGGGGCGCAGGGGCCGGGTGAGACGACCAGCCCGTCGGCGTCGCGCCCGAGCAGGGTCGTGAGCGACAGCTCGTCGTTCGTGATCACCTCGCAGCGCGCGCCGAGCACCTCCAGCCGCTCGACGACGTTGAACGTGAACGAGTCGTAGTTGTCGATGACGACGAGGCGCAGCGGCCGCGACGGTGGCGGGCTGCCCGAAGTTTTTCCCGTCGCGCCTCGCACGGCTAGCCTCATAGCACCATGGAACTCGAACGGCGCTCCTCTCGTCGGTCCCACGTGGGTCTGTTCTGCAACCAATACATCGACGGCTTCCCGTACCTCACCGAGGCGCTCGAGCTGTCGATGTCCGGCGCGCTCGTGCGGCGGGTCCTCGCGCCCGAGGTCGATCGCGCCTCGTACGCGCTCGAGCTGTCGGGCTCGGGCGAAGAGCCGCTCTGGGTGTGCGCGACGCCGGTGTGGCGGCACGGACCGTTCGAGGCGGTGAGGTTCGTCGCCCAGGGCCTCTCGGATCGGCTGCGGCTCGCGAGCCTGCTCGGCGCGTACGCGCGCTGAGCCGGGCTCGGCCCGAGCCGCGCGCCTCAGCCCGCGCCCACCTGCTTCGGGGGGCGCGGCCCAGCCTCGGGCAGATCGTGATCGCGGAAGAACCGCTCGATCCTGAGCCCGATGAGCTCGGGGAACTCCACGGCCGCGTAGTGGGTGGCGCCGCGCACGACCAGGATCTCGGCCTTCGGGATGCGGCGCACCATCTGCTGAGAGAGCCCGTGCGGCGTCATGCGGTCGCGGTTGCCGGTGACGACCAGCACCGGCACCGCGATCTGCTCGAGGATGCGAGACGCGTCGTGCTCCGCGAGCGCGCGGAGGTTCTTCACGTAGACCTCGACGTCCAGCGTCTTGAACATCGCGACGACCTCGGCAAAATCGCTCTCTTCGACGGTCTCGGCCATCACGCCGAACCGCTTCATCCAGCCGACGAACTCGGGCTGGGCGGCCAGCGTCCGCAGGCCGCGCTGCAGCGGGCTCGCGAGGCGTTCGGCGAGCAGGAGCGCCGGGCCCACCGCGCGCCGGACGGCCGGGCTCGGGACCGCGGTGTCGATGGGACGGCCAAACGTCCCGTTGAGGAGCACCAGGCTCGTCGGCAGCGAGGGGGCGCGGCGGTACGCCTCGAGGCACACCTGCACCCCCATGCTCCAGCCCACGAGCACTGCCCGCCCGATGCCCTGATCCTGGAGAACAGCCTGGAGATCGTCGACGTGGCGCGCGACCGAGTAGGCGTCGGCCGAGTCACCGTCCGCCGGCCTGCCCGAGCCATAGAGGCCTCGGTAGTCCCAGGTGATGAACCGGTACCGATCGCCCAGGTAGTCGATGAGCGCTCTCCACGCGTACCGCGGACCCCCAAGCCCGTTCGCGAGCACGATCACCGGCGCGCCGCGGAAGGGCTCGCGCGTCGTGTAGTAGGCGAGCCGCGTGCCGTCGCGCGAACCGACCTCATGGGCGTCGAGGAGGAGGAGGCTCACGGCTCCTCGATAGCTACGCCGACGGCGAGGGCCAAGTCCGAGCGGCGAGCCGGCACGCTGCGCTCACCCAAGGACCGTCCCGGTGGAATCGTCCATGTGGACTGCAGAGGTTACGTTGACAGTCCGAGCCTCGCGAAAGTAACGTGCGCCTGGGCGCGGTTTCCTATCGCGCCGAGCGCGCACGTCTTCGAGGAGCCGATGGCCGAAGAGAAGTCGAAGAAGCCCAAGATCGATCTGAAGGCCCGATTGGGCAAAACGGCCGCGGGTGTCCCCGCGCCGACCCCCTCGATGCCGGGGACGAGGCCGAGCGATCCCGGCGGCCCCCTGCAGGTGCCGGTCGCGTCGCCGTCGGTCGACCGCATCAGCGCGCCGCCGAGCGTGCGGCCGTCCACCGGGGGAATCGCCCCGCCGGTCGGCATCGCCCCGCCTCCCGGCCTGGGAGCCGGCATGCTGAACCCCTTCGCGCCCAAGCCCGTCGCGCAGCCGAAGGCGGCGCCCGTGTCGGCCGAGGCGCAGACCATCAAGGTCGAGGTCAGCGAGGAGCTCAACGACGAGCGCAAGAAGGCCCGCCGCTTCGCGATCATCGTCGGCGTGCTCGGCGCGGCCGTGGGCCTCGGCATCGGCTTCTTCGCCGGAGGGTCGCGCGAGCGTCAGGTCCGCGCCGCGAACGCCATCCGGGGCGCCGACAAGCTCGAGCTTGCCGTGAACGACACGGCCAAGAAGGTCGACGAGCTCGAGCCCATCTTCAAGGACATCGAGAGCTCGCTGAAGAACAAGAAGTACCCCACCGACCAGGTGGCGAAGCTCAACGACTTCACGATGCCGTTCAACACGGCGACGCTGAAGGAGGCGAACATCGGCGGTCTCCCCGCGGACGTTCAGAGCAAGCTTCTGTTGTTCGTTCGGCTGTCCGAGGAGATTCAGGACAAGAAGAAGGATCTCGCGAACATGATCGGCTTCGCCAAGCCGAGGTTCGAGGAGATGTGGGCGAAGTGGGCGGAGAAGCCCGGCGTCGAGTTCGTCGTCACCTTCACCGGCGGCGAGGGCAAGGTCGGCGGCGAGCTGTGGTTCGTGAAGTACGACGACACGCCCGCCAAGGACGGTCAGCCGGCCAAACGTCAGCCGCGCATCCAGATGGACGCGAAGGACTTTCCGACCGAGCTGCAGCTCAAGCGCACGGCCAACGCGAGCGAGGCCTTCAAGGTCGCTCGTTACGCGAAGGGCGAGCTCCCGGGCGCGAACCCGCAGTTCGTCCCGATCGACCCGAAGACCATCCCCTTCAACGACGACGAGCCCATCCACCTGCCCATCATGCAGAAGATGGCCGAGATCAGGATGCTCGTGGCCGGCAACGACGCGGTCAACTTCGAGAAGCCGGGCATCCGGACCGAGGCCGAGCCGCTCGCCGCAGAGCTGTCGAAGATCTCGCTGGCGAAGCAGTAGTCGCGCGAGAAAAAAGTCCCGCGTGGGGAGGGCCCCACGCGGCGCTCGCGCCGGTTTTCGCGTGCGCTCGGGCGCGTGAAAACCGAAGGGCCCCGCGCGAGCGGGCGCGCGAGAAAAAAGTCCCGCGTGGGGAGGGCCCCACGCGGCGCTCGCGCCGGTTTTCGCGTGGGCTCGGGCGCGTGAAAACCGAAGGGCCCCGCGCGAGCGGGCGCGCGAGAAAAAAAGTCAGCCCGACGCGGCCGGGTCGACGTCCTCGTCGCCGGGCTCCGGGCGGGGCGCCGCGCCGGACCTTCGGCGCGAGCTGGGGGTCGCGTCGGGCGGGCGCGTCGAGCGCGGGGGCCGCGTGATCTCGATGCGCTCGGGGCGCCCTGACTTCACTTCCTTCGCGACGAGCTCGAGCCCCCAAGCGTGGGCGTGCTGACCCTCGCTCACGTCGGGGCCGAACAGCGCGCCGACCTGCCGCTCGGGATCTTCGCCGCCTTCGTCGAGCCCGAGGTACGCGGCGAGATCGGCGAAGGGCAGGCCCGCGGTCACCACCAGGCGACCGTCGGCGAGCTCTTGGATGGGTGCCGCCTCCGCCTCGTCGTGCTCGTCCCGGATGTCGCCGATGATCTCTTCGATCACGTCTTCCAGGGTGACGATCCCGGTCGTGCCGCCGAACTCGTCGACCACGACCGCGAGGTGCTGCCGCTTCTGCTTCATCTCGCGCAGCAGGGTCACGAGCTTCTGCTGCTCCGGGACGAAGATGAGGTCCTTGCGGACGATGTCGACGAGCGAGCGTCGATCGCTCTCGGGGCTCGGGTGACCCTCGCCCGCGGCCGGCAGCTGGTCGTGCGCGGCGTGCTCCGCGCGGAACACGTCCTTGGCGACGAGCAGGCCGATGACGTTGTCGAGCTGGCTTTCGAACACCGGGTAGCGCAGTGGCCGCTGTTGGCCACGAGCCGGCGCACCTCGGCGAGCGGGGTCGAGATGTCGATGGCCTCCACGCGTGCGCGCGGGACCATCACGTCCTTCGCCCTGCGGTCCTCGAACTCGAGGACGTTGCGGATGATCTCGGCAGGCTCGGCGCCCACGACCCCGCTGCGCTCGACCTCGTCGACGAGGTATTCGACCTCGGCGGTGGCGACCATCGGGTCGGTGGTCTCGCGCTCCGAGAAGCGGGCCAGCAGGGCCTTCGTCATGATGGCCAGCGGCGCCGCGAGCGGGAAGAACAGCACCTCGAGCGGGCGCAGCAGGGTGGCGAGGCGAAGGCCCCACGCGTCCGGGTTCTGCCGCGCGACGGAGGTCGCCAGGTCCGAGATGGGGGCGTAGATCGCCACCGTGCCCACGATCGCGAGCAGGGTGCCGAGCCAGCCGCCGACGATCCCCTCGACGACCTCCGTCAGCAGCACCGCCGTCACGGCCGCGCACAGCACCCGGCCCACGAGGTACGTCGAGCGCATCCCCCAGGGCTCACGCTGGAACCGCACCAGCGCGTGCTTGTACGGCAGCTCGTCTTGCTCGAGGAGCGCCGCGATGCGGGCGCTCGAGAGGGAGCCCAGCGCGGCATCCGTCGCTACGAACGCGGAGCCGAGCACCGCAGAGCCGATCGCCAACAAGAGGCTTGGAAGTGGTACCGACATGTCCTTCGAGTCTGTCGAGGTGCGCGGTCTGCCCACCCCCCGTGGCCCGCCGCGAGCACGGAGCTCCACGGTAGCAGGCCGGCGGCACCCCCCGCAACGCGGGCCGACATCACGGTAGGTCGTGGAAAACGCGGAGGATCGCGAGCTCGGCCGGGCGCCGCTCGCAGACGGCGATCAGGCGCCGGGAGCTCGTGTCGAGCAGCGCGACCCGAGCCCCCTCCGGGATCTCGGCGGCGCCCGAGACGCGCTCCGGGTCGAGCCCGCGCCCTGCCCGCGCGAGCCGCTCCTGCGTCTCGTCGAGGTGCAGCGACGCGAGGGAGCGTGCGGCCGCCTGTGCCAGGGACAGCGCAGAGGCGAGCGGGTCGCGCTCCCGATCGTCGAGATCGAGCGCAGCCTGCAGGTCGAACGGGCCCGAGCGGATGCGAGCCAGCGCCCCGAGGTGCGCCGGGCAGCCGAGCGCCGCGCCGAGGTCGCGCGCGAACGCTCGCACGTAGTAGCCCTTCGAAACGTCGAGCTGAAGCTCGAGCGCGGCAGGTGCGCGCGCCGACAAGAGGCGCGCCTCGTGCACGACGACCGGCCGAGCCTCGAGCTCGACCGCCTCTCCCGCGCGCGCGCGTGTGTGGCTGCGGATTTTGGCGACCTTGATGGCGCTGAACGCGGGCGGCACCTGCCACAGGCGCCCCCGCTCGAGCTGGAGCGCCGCCTCCACTCGGCCCCCGGGGCCTCGCGGATCGGACTCGAGTCGCGCGATCTCGGCGAGCACCTCGCCCGGCACGGGCGCCTCTTCGGTGGTGTCACCCTCGGCGTCGAGGGTGGTGGTCGAGCGTCCGAGCTCGACGCCGGCTCGGTAGACCTTCCTCGCCGAAGACAGGAACGGCTCGAGCTTGGTGCCTTCGCCGAAGAGGATCACGAGGACACCCGTCGCCATCGGATCGAGCGTGCCCGCGTGCCCGACCCGCCGCGTCCCCAGGCGCCTGCGCATCGTCGCGACGACGTCGTGGCTCGTGGGGCCTCGCGGCTTGTCGACCACCAGGACTCCGCTGCGCTCGCCGCTCATACGAGCTCCATCCGCAGCACGGGGTAGGGGCCCTCGCCGCCGACCACACGTAAACCGAACCGCTCGAGCGTCGAGAGCGGGAGGGTCCACAGCTCCTCGTCCGACACGGGCTCGGTCGTCCTCCGCGGGAGGGCCTCGACGGCGCGTGCTCCGCGGGCGCGCGCGAGCTCGAGCGCCGCCCCCACCATCGCCCGCGCGACGCCCGCGCGCCGTTGATCGGGCCGAACGAGCGCGCAAGCCAGCAAGTAGACGCCGGAGCGGTCTCCGCCGAAGCACGGCAGCCCCCGGTAGAAGCGACCCTCGACCTGCTTGCGGGCGACGCTGGCGGGCGCGAGCTTCAACCAGCCGACGAGCTCGCCGTCGGCGAGCGCGACGACGCCGAGCCCATCGTCGCGGCGCTCGCGCACCGCCTGCTCGAGCTCCTGCTCGTTCTCGCGGGCGTTGCTGGCGCAGCGAGCGAGCCAGTCGTTCTTGTCCCCCTCGAAATGTAGGTAGCGGCAGAAGCAGGGGCAGCCCGCCGCGACGAACAGGGCGCTCAGCGCTGGCGTGTCCGCGGCCGTCACGGGGCGCGCGTGGATCACGTCCCCTCGGCTCGCTGGGCGGCGAGCCGCCGCTCGAGCGCCAAGCCGACGCGAAACAGCCGCGCCTCTTCGAAGGCGGGGGCGGTGAGCTGCACGCCCACCGGCAGCTCGGGGCCGCCCTCCTCCGGGCGCGCGACGCCGCCCGGCAGGCTCATCGCCGGGAGGCCCGCGAGGCTCGCGGGGAGCGTGCACACGTCGGACAGATACATGCTGAGCGGGTCTTCGATCTTCTCCCCGAGCTTGAACGCGACCGTGGGGCTGGTCGGCGAGAGCAGCACGTCGGCGCGGCCGAACGCGCGCTCGAAGTCGTCGCGGATCAGCGCGCGGACCTGCTGCGCGCGCCGGTAGTACGCGTCGTAGTAGCCAGCGGACAGCACGAACGTCCCGAGGATGATGCGCCGCTTCACCTCGGGCCCGAACCCGGCCCCGCGCGTCTGCCGATAGAGCGTCCCGAGCGGGGCTCGACCATCGTGGACGCGCAGGCCGAAGCGCACGCCGTCATATCGGGCGAGGTTGCTCGAGGCCTCGGCCGTCGCGAGCACGTAGTAGGCCGCGACCGCGAACCGCGAGGTCGGCAGCTCGAGCTCCACGATCTCCGCGCCGGCGCGCGCGAGCTCGTCGGCGGCGGCGAGGACGCGCGCGCGCACCGCGGGCGCCACCCCTTCCTCGAACGTCTCGCGCGGGAGGCCGACGCGCAGCCTGCCTCCGCGGGCGCCCTCGAGCAGGTCGCCCTCCCGGGCGCCGGGGTCGAAGCCCGTCGCGGGTCGATCCTCGGTCGTGCCGTCCCGCTCGTCGGGCCCCGCGATGACCTGCAGCGCAGCGGCCGCGCTGCGGACATCGCGGGCGAAGGTCCCCACCTGGTCGAGGCTCGAGGCGAACGCGAACAGGCCGTAGCGCGACACGCGGCCGTAGGTGGGCTTGACGCCCACGACGCCCGTGAGCGCCGCCGGCTGTCGGATCGAGCCGCCCGTGTCGGAGCCGATCGCGACCGGCGTCATCCCCGCGGCGACCGCGACGGCGCTGCCGCCGCTCGAGCCGCCCGCGGTGCGCGAGGGATCGTGCGGGTTTCGCGCGGGGAAGAACGCGCTGTTCTCGTTGGAAGAGCCCATCGCGAGCTCGTCCATGTTCGTCTTGCCCACGATGACCGCGTCCGCCGCGCGCAGCCGCGCGACGACCGTCGCGTCGTACGGAGGGACGTAGCCGTCCCGCGGATCGGGCGGGTCGGCGACGCGCCGCAGGAGGATGCGTGAGCCGGCCGTGGTCGGAGCGTCGTGGGTCGCGAGCGCGTCCTTCACGGCGATGGGCACGCCGGCGAGGGGGCCCAGGCGCTCGCCGCGGGCGCGGCGAGCGTCGATCGCGCGCGCAGCCTCGAGCGCGGCGTCGCGCCCGACCGTGAGGAACGCGCCGAGCCCGGGGTCCTTGGCCGCGATCGCGTCGAGGGACGCCGTCGCGAGCTCGACTGCGCTCACGTCGCCCCGCGCGACGCGCGCTGCGAGCTCGGGGACCGAGCCGTCGAAGAGGGGCGTCATGGTCAACCCTCGTCCACGAACGGCGGGACCCTGAAGCCGCCGTCGGCCTCGCGCGGAGCCTCGCGCAAGGCGAGCGAACGATCGAGCGAGGGCAGGGGGACGTCGGCGCGGCGCCGCTCCCGCTCGGCTCGCACCGACGCGAGCGGCTCCACGCCCTCGACGTCGGCCTGCTCGAGGATCGCCACGTACTCGACGATCCTGCCGAGGTCCCTCGTCAACGCCCGCGCCTCGTCAAGGGAGAGCTCGAGGTTCGCGAGGCTCGCCAGCCTCGAAACCAGCGCGTCGTCGACCCGCACCGCCATGGCTGCCGTGTCTACCCTCGCGGCAGCGGGCGATAAAGGGGAGAAGTAAGGAGACGACCCGGGGCTCGGAGCACAAAGATCCCCCAAAAGGTTGCACCCGCCGCCGCCATGGTAGATGGGTGGCACGAGGCCGGAAGGCCTCCCTCGCGCTCGCGCGTTCTTCCGTTGGCCATGGCCTCGTCGACCCCCACCACCCACGTGTTGACCCGCCAGGCCCCAGCGCCGGCCCCGAGCGGCTCGCGCGCCTCGGCCGTGAAGGGGCGCGCAGCGCTGCTCGGCGTCGGCGCGGCTCTCGCGCTCGCGGTCGGTCTGCAGACGCCCGACGTCGCGAAAGGTGATCGCCGACAGGCCGTGGCCGCGCTGCTCGCGCGCGAGGGGCTGCGCGCGGTCGCTGAGGACGTCGTCTTCGTCGATGGGCCTCGGGGGCTCGTCGCCTCGGCCACGTCGCGCGCGCGCGTGCTCGTGCGCGCGCAGACCGCGTTCGTGCCCGGCCCCGACCCCGGCTCGATGGTGCCAGCCGATGCCGACGTGCCGAGCGACATCTATCTGTTCGAGGCGCGCCTGTCGCCGAGCGGCGCGCTGCTCGAGCTCGGCGGTGGCTACAACCTCAGCGACACCACGGGCGCCGACGAGACGCGCCCCATCGTGCTCGGCGAGCGCGTGGCGTTCGCCTCCAACAGCGGGGTCGAGGGCGCCCCGAGCGTCGTCACGCTGCTCGACCTGGCGGGCCAGGAAAAGATCGAGATGGCGCCGCTCTCGCGCGC
This sequence comes from Polyangiaceae bacterium, assembly GCA_016719945.1. Lineage (GTDB taxonomy): Bacteria > Myxococcota_A > Polyangia > Polyangiales > Polyangiaceae > Xiheicaenibacterium. Next base: position 16,127 of record JADJYE010000001.1, read on the forward strand.
GCAAAACGCCCTCACGAACCTGCAAATGACGGGGAGGTTTTCAGGGATCGGTCGCCGCACCTTCGTGGTCACCGGCAACGGCGACGTCGAGGTCGCCGTCGACGCCGGCGCGATCGTGGTCCGGTCCTCGTCGGGCGCCGCGGTGCTGGCGAACGCGGGCGGCGCGACGTCCGAGCTGCCCGCGTGGATCGAGCCGCAGCCCACCGAGATCGCGCAGCCGGGCAACCTCGTCACCTGGTCGGTGGATCGCGTCCGGCACGAGATCGGCGACGAGAACATGCAGGCCATCAAGCAGGCCTACTTCGAAGCCAAGAACTTCTTCATGCAGCACAAGGGAGAGGTCACGCAGGAGGAGGTCGCGGCCGACATCGCCGAGGAGATGGGCGAAGAGATTGGCCCGCCGAAGCGTGAGATCCCGATCGACCCCGAGACGGGCTGGCCGCCGCCGCCGCTCGAGCCGTGGGTGCTTCCTTCGCTCGAGGGGGAGGGGCAGTGGAACATCAAGGAGGACGAGGCGTTCTACCGACACCACGCCAACCTGCCGCCGGCTTATCTCACGACGTTCGTCCGCAGCGACAAGCTGCGCAAGGACACGCGCGTCTTCATCATCGTCTGGGATCCGCGGCTCATCGAGCTGAGCATGCAGGCGGGCACGGTCGAGCCGAAGGGCGCGACGGGCAAGGCCGGGCCAGGCATCATCCCCCGCACGCCCGACGTGATGAAGCGGGTCGTCGCCGCCTCGAACGCGGGCTTCCAGGCGCTGCACGGCGAGTTCGGGATGATGGCGGACGGCGTGGTGTACCTGCCGCCCAAGCCCTACGGCGCGACGGTCATGAAGATGCGCGACGGCAGCACGGCGTTCGGCACGTGGCCGAACGACGCCACCGTGCCAGACGGCATCGTCTCCTACCGCCAGAACATGACGGTCCTCGTCCAGGACGAGAAGTTCAACCCGTACGACCGCACCTGGTGGGGCGGCACGGTGCCCGGCGCGGAAGACAAGACCCACACGGTTCGCACCGGGATCTGCCTGACGAAGGAGAAGTTCGTCGCGTACTTCTACGGCGCGGACCTCAGCCCCGACTCGCTCTCTCGCGCGATGATCCAGGCGCGCTGCTCCTACGGCATCGCCCTCGACATGAACGCCGGCCACGCAGGCATGGAGTTCTACAAGGTCGCGCCGATGGGGTCGCTGCCGAGCCTCGGGCGCGGCCTCGACACCAAGTGGGAGGCCGAGGGCGAGGTGTCCGGCATGCCTGGCTGGGATTTCCGCGCGAAGCGGCTGATCAAGGGCATGGGCCTGATGAGCTTCCCCCGCTACATCCAGCGCGAGGCGCGCGACTACTTCTACCTGACCTTGCGCTGGGTCGTCCCGGGCGACAACCTGCCCACGGTCATCGACCCCGTGGTCGAAGGCGAGGGGACCTGGGAGGTGAAGAACCTGCCTCAGCACGGCTTCCCTTACGCGCTCGCGCTCTCGCAGGTGCGCCCCGACAAGGCCGATCCGAGCCTCGATTTTCGCGTGCTGCAGATCGACCCACGCGTCACGCGTGGCGAGCGCGCCTCCGGCGAGGCCGCCGCAGGAACGAAGACCGTCGTGACGGTCGATCCTGGAGCGGAGGCGTCTTCATCGCTTTCATCGCTTTGGATCCACGGCACCACCTTCACGATCTCGAAGGAGTCGCCCGGAAAGGGCGCGCTCCGCCTCGCGTCCGGTGAGCCGTCGCTGGCGCAGGGGGCGGCCATCCTGTGCGTCCACGACGAGTCGGGCATGCTCTATTACGCCGAGCTGAAGTCGGCGGCGAGCGGAGGGCGCGCTTCGCTGGGCGGCGCGGCCGCGCTCTTCAACACGATGGGGTGCACGCAGCAGCTCGCGCTCGCTCAGCCGCTGAAGCTCGCGCTGGGAGACGGCACCGATCTCGCCCGCGCCGCGGTCCACCCACCGAGGTCGAGCACGGCGGTGCGCCTCGTCCGCGGCGAGGCCGCGGGGGGCATGCGCTTCTTCGAGGACACCCCTGTGGTCCCGCGGTCGGAGTGGTACCCCCTCCAGCAGCAGCGCGTTCGGTACCACAAGAAGCCCGCGAAATAGCGAAAAACCCGGTGCGCGCGGGGGGCGCGCATGTTAGCTAGCGCGCCACTTTGCAGCGCGCGGTGTCGTTCGGACCCTACCTCTTGGTAGAGCGGATCGGGCTCGGGGCCCGCTCCGAGGTCCATCGCGCCAAGCGCCACACCGATCGTGGCGACGAGTGGTTCGCGGTCAAGCGGGCGCTCGCGGGGGCCGTCCACGATCTCGAGACGCAGTCGACCCTCTTCGCCGAGGCCGAGCTTTTGTCCAAGCTCGATCACCCGGGGATCGTTCGCGTCCGCGACTTCGGCTCCATGCAAGGCGTCGCCTTCGTCGCGTACGATCTGGTCGACGGCGTCGATCTCGAGCGGCTGCTCACGCTTTCGAAGGAGCGCGATCGTCCGCTCCCGCTCGCGGCGAGCCTCACCATCGCGCTGCGGGTCGCCGAGGCCCTCGAGTACGTGCACAGCGCTCGTGGGGGCGGCGAGCCGATCGTCCATCGCGACGTCGGGCCCTCCAACATCCTCGTCGCGCGCGACGGCTCGGTGCGGCTCGCCGACTTCGGCATCGCGAAGGTCCCTGGGCGAAACTCGACGACCGGCGTCGGAGAGATCAAGGGGACGGTGCGGTACATGAGCCCCGAGCAGGTTCGAGGCGCCGATCTCGATCCGCGCAGCGACCTGTACGGCCTCGGGGCGGTGGTGCTCGAGATGACGAGCGGCAAGCCGCCGTTCGAAGGCCTGCGTCCGGTCGACGTCCTGCAGGCGCTCGCCCAGGGCCGCCGGCTCGATCCCGACCAACACGCGCCCTCCCTCCCAGAGCCGCTCCGCGCGTTCTTGCGCAAGGTGCTCGCCCCCGAGCCTGCGGAAAGATACGATACGAGCACAAAAGTTCTCGATGCCCTACGGGGGCTCGTGCAAGGTTCGGGCGTGCGGGTGGGCGAAGACGCCGTCGCGCACGTTGTTGGTGAGCTGTTTCCTGCGCGTGCGCAGGACAAGACGTTCGAGGAGAGCCGCGACATGGCTGACGAGAAGGGTGGGAGCGATCTGGACGTCTTCGAGGGTCTGGCGAAGAAGTCGCAGCGCCCCTCGAGCTTGCCGATCCCCGCCTCCGCACCGCCCGTCTCACAGAAGCCGAGCTCGCTCCCCGCGCCCGTGCCCCCGCCTCCCTCTCTGAGGGCCGGCGCGAAGACCACGCTCCTGGGCGTGCCGCCGCCCGCGCTGCCTCCGCCGACCGGCGCGACCTCCACGCCGTTGCCGGTCGCACCGCCGAGCATCAAGCCGACCACCAAGACCTTGGTCGGTGCGCAGCCGCCGCCGCCCCCCCCGAGCGCGGTCGCGCCTCCGGCGCTGCCTCCTCACCCGTCCGCTGCCGGCGCCCTGCCTCCCGGGCCCAGCGTCGCCGGAGCGCTGCCGCCGCCCCCGCCGGCGAAGAACCCGAGCGCACCGCCGGTACCGCCTCCGCTCAGCAAGCCGCCGAACACGCTCGTCGCCGCGGTGCCGCCGCCGCCCAAGCCGCCGCCGTCGATCGGCTCGGCCGTCGGCATCCCCTCCAAGCCCGCGCCAGCGGCCGAGGCGAAGGACGACGGCGACGAGAAGACGCCGCCGACCGGCAGCTCCATCCCCAAGAAGGAAGGGAAAGAGGGCGCGTCGGTCGACATGGACTGGGAAGAGGACGAGGAGTCCACCCACGTCTTCGAGAAGCGCAAGCACGCCATGAACAAGGCGCAGGGGCCGCGCCCGGCCGCCGGCGCGCCCGCCGAGGCGGGCTCTCGCGTCGGTCAGGCCGCCACGCTGCTGATGTCTTCCGGCTCGTCGGCCGCGCCGCGCAGCGTCCCGCCGCCGCCGGCCATCCCCGTCGCGAAGACGATCATCAACGAGCCGGTCCCCGTGGCGCCGCCCGTCGCGGCGATCGCTGCGCCTACCTCGGTGCGCAAGCCCTCGGACGAGCCCACCATCGTGAGGCCGCGCGAGGGCTCCTCGGGTCGGCTCGGCGCCATCCTCGGCGGCCTCGCGCTCGTGGCGGTCGTCGGCCTCATCGTCTACATGGCCTGGCCGCGCAAGGGCGCCCTGCAGATCACCGTCAAGGCGAGCTCCGGCCAGGCCCTCGGCAAGACGGAGATCTTCGTCGACGGTTCGAAGCGCTGCGACGTCTCCCCGTGCCTCGTGAGCGATCTCGACGCTGGCCCCCGCTCGGTCAAGGTCATGATCAACGGCGTCTCGGTCGCCGAGCAGACGGCCGAGGTGAAGCCGGGCCGCGACAACCCCGTCGCCATCTCGGTCGACATGCCTGGCGAGAAGCCGGCGCCGACGTCTCAACCGGTCGCGAGCGCGACGGCGACGGCGAGCTCGACCGCCAGCGCGGTGGTGAGCGAAGGCACGGGCTTCAAGCTCACCGGTCCGAGCGGGGTGAAGGTCCTGCTCGACGGCAAGGACAAGGGTTCGCTCGGCTCGGGCGTCCTCTCGTTCACCGATCTGGCGCCGGGCGAGCACACCCTCAAGCTCGAGGGCGGCGACAACTACAAGACGATCGAGAAGAAGATCACCGTCGCCAAGGACAAAGTTGAAGATCTGGGTGAGCACAAGCCGCCGGTGATCAAGGGCATCCTCACGGTCGAGCTGAAGACCGAGGGCGCGACGGTCGAGCTGTCGGGCACCCGCGACGGCAAGAAGTTCGAGAAGAAGGTGAACGCCGATCAGCTGAAGAAGCTCGGCGTGCCCACCGAAGAGAGCTGGAAGATCACGGTCACGAAGAAGGGCCACGACGACTTCGTGCAAGACCTCAAGTTCGATGACGGCGTCGCCGAGAAGACGCTCACCATCGAGCTCGTCGAGAAGGGCAAGACTCCCCCTCCGCCTCCTCCTGTCTCGACCGGACCCATCACCACCGCCAAGCCCCCGCCGACGGCGACCGCGACCACCTCGGCCACCGCTGCGAGCGGCACCGGCACGCTCAGCATGAACTCGATCCCGATCTCCAACGTCATCCTCGACGGTGTGCCGATCGGCAAGACCCCCATCGGCGGGCGTTCGGTCTCGGCGGGCAAGCACACGGTCACCTTCAGGCATCCCGAAAAGGGGACGACGAGCGTGACGGTCAACGTGCCCTCTGGCGGCAAGGCCAACGCGTCGGTGAAGTTCGAGTAGGTCCTCGCTCCCGGCCGGTGTGGCCGAGAGTTTTCAGTTGCCAACCAGCGTTGTCGAAGCCCCGGGTCCCCGGGGCTTTTTCGTGGAAGTTTTCGTGGGCACGCCCTGTGCTAGCGTGATCGGGCGTTGGATCGGTCTTCTCGCCTGAACCGCACCTCTGGCTCCCGCCGTCCGTGGCTGGGCGTGCTGCTCCTGCTCGTCGCTGGTTGCCTGAGCCCCACCCTGCCGCTGCCGCCGCCGGAGGAGCCCGACACCATCTCGGTTTCGCCCGAGGGGACCTGGGAGGTGAGCGGCAGCTGCATCGAAGGCGCAGAGGTCGTCGTGCTCAACGAGGCGACGGGGCAGGGTGCGGTGTTCGTCGACCTCGAGCATCGCGGGCGTTACGCGGTGACCCTCGAGGGCGACCCCTGCGACGTGATCGTCATCTCGCAGTCGCGCGGCAGCGAAGAGAGCGGGGAGACCCGCGCGCTCCTGCGGCCCGTCGAAGGTGGCGTCGAGGTCGACCCCGCCGCCTGCGAGTGAGGGCGCGCCCCCGCGCGCTCGAGGTCCGCCGCGCTCGTCGACGGTCTCGCTACGAAGGCGTGTCGCCGAGTGGTAACGTCTAGGTCAACATGGCCCCCAACCACCCTGCTCCCACCGTGCTGGTGGTCGACGACGAGCCGAGCCTCAGGGAGATGCTGAGCATCGCCCTGCGGCGCGCTGGCTACGACGTCGTGACCGAGTCGGGGGTTCGGCTCGCGACCCACCGCCTGCGGACCGAGCTGAAGCCGATCCCCGTCGTCATCACGGACCTCGTGATGCCCGACGGCTCGGGTCTCGACGTGCTGGCGGCGGCGAAGGAGCGCGCAGCTGCCACGGAGGTGATCGTGATGACGGCCCACTCCACCGTCGAGAGCGCGATCGAGGCGATGCGCGCCGGCGCCTACGACTTCATCGTCAAGCCCTTCTCCCCGCGGCACATGCTCGCGCAGGCCGAGAAGGCGCTCGAGAAGCAAGCGCTGTCGACCGAGAACGTTCGGCTCAAGGCGCAGCTCAAGCGCATCGGCGGCGCCGATCTCGAGCTCGGGTCGAGCCCGGTCATGATCGAGGTCGCCAAGCTGATCGACCGCATCGCGTCCACGCGCACGACCGTGCTCGTCACGGGCGAGAGCGGCACGGGCAAGGAGCGCGTCGCGCGCCTGCTGCATGACAAGAGCGACCGCGCCGGCAAGCCGTTTCGCGTCGTGAACTGCGGCGCGCTGCCCGAAGCCCTGATGGAGAGTGAGCTGTTCGGCCACGAGAAGGGCTCGTTCACCGGCGCGAGCGCGAGCCGGCAGGGGTTGTTCCGCGAGGCCGACGGCGGCACCTTGTTGCTCGACGAGGTCGGCGAGCTGCCGCTGCCGCTGCAGGTGAAGCTGCTGCGGGTGCTGCAAGAGAAGCGGGTACGCGCCGTCGGCGCGGATCAAGAGGTCGCGGTCGACGTCCGCCTGCTCGCGGCGACCAACCGAGACATCGAGGCCGAGGTGAAGGCCGGCAGGTTCCGGCAAGACCTCTACTACCGGCTGAACATCATCCGCGTGCACCTGCCGCCGCTGCGCGATCGGACGGGCGACGTGCCCAAGCTCGCGGAGAAGTTCTTCCGGCACTTCGCCGACGAGATGGGCAAAGACGTGCGCTCGATGTCGGCCGACGTCGTCCGCGCGCTGAGCCGTTACAACTTTCCCGGCAACGTGCGCGAGCTCGAGAACTTGATGGAGCGCGCCGTCGCCCTCGCGACGGGCCCCGCGCTCGGGCTCGGCGATCTCCCTGCCGAGGTGGTGGGCGTCAGCGCGCTCCCGACGCCGCTCGTCGCGGACCTCCCACCCGAAGGCGCTCAGCTCGACGAGGTGCTCGGTGAGATCGAGCGACGCATGATGCTCCAGGCGCTCGAGCGCACACATGGTGTGCGCAAGGCTGCAGCGAAGTTGCTCGGGATCACCTTTCGTTCGCTACGGTATCGACTCGAGAAACATGGGCTCGATGTAGGCGATAGTGCGGACGAAGAGCCTTCGCGCGAATCGTCACCGACCCCCTCGGAGCAGTGACGTTTTTCGGCACTGCGCCTCGCCGCGAGTTACGATTGTCTCGGCTTTTTCAAGGAGGCCTCATGGCACGCGCGATGCAACTCGGCAGGGCGATGCGAAGGGCACGAGGGTTCACGCTCGTTGAGCTGATGATCGTTGTAGCGGTCATCGGCATCCTCGCCGCCCTCGCTGTCTATGGGCTTCGTCGCTACCAGCAGTCTGCGGGTACCAGCGAGGCCACGGCCATGCTTCAGAACATCCGCGGCGCCGAAGAGGCGTGGCGCGCCGAGAACCTCGCCTACGGCGGGTGCTCGGCGGCGAGCCCCGCGCCCAGCACCATCGGCGCGATCGGCGGCGGGGACCTGTTTCCGCGCACCCTCGCCAACACCAACCAGCGCAAGGTTGGCTGGGGCGCTGGCGCGCTCTCCAACGCGAACGTCGCCGCGTGCTTCCAGGCGCTCGGCGTCCGCTCCGACGGTCCGGTGCGCTTCTCGTTCGGCATCCTCGCGGGGGTGCCTGGCACCGACGTCACGCCGTCGGTCCCCGGTGGGTTCGCCAACCCCGCCCGCCATCATCGCTCCACGAGCCTTGGTTCGTCGCCGTCGCCCTGGGTAACCGCGACGACGATGGTTTGTACGCGCGGCTGTCGACGTCGTCGCTCACCAATGAGGTCTACATCGAGGACGATACGGAGTAGCCGCCGTCCTCCTCATCCGCGCGCTCCTGCGCGCGCTCTCTGAGCAGATCGTTGGGCTCGTCGTTGGGCGAGCTTGGGTTTCAGGTGGTGCACCTCCGTGTGCCGCCAGGGTTTCTTGTGGCTTGTGTTCACGGCCTCGCCGCGGCGTGGTCGAGGAGGTTGTCAAGATGCGTGCTTTCAAGCGTTACTCTCGTGCCGGCTTCACGCTCGTGGAGCTCATGATCGTCGTCGCCATCATCGGCATCTTGGCCGCCCTCGCCATCTACGGCGTCCGGCGTTACCTGCAGAGCGCCAAGACGAGCGAGTGCAAGAACGGCATCGGCGCCATCGCTCGCGGCGCCGTCGGCGCCTACGAGCGTGAGACCACGCCGCAGGAGCTCGTCAACGAGGGCAGCGAGGCGTCGGCGTTCTCCCACGATCTGTGCGGCGGTGCGACGCGCGTGCCCGCGGCCACCCCGGCCGGCAAGAAGTACCAGCCGAACAGCGCGCCGGGCGCCGACTTCGAGACCGGCAACGCGCAGGGCGGGTGGAAGTGCCTCAAGTTCTCGATCACCAACCCAGTCTACTACTCGTACGGCTACCAGGCTGATCGCGTCGACACCAACGGTCTCGGCGTCGGCACGGTCCCGACGCGCTCCCGGCCCTGACCGGCGTTGCCCCTGCCCAGGGCAACTTCCTCGTCTTCGCGAACGGCAACCTCGACGGCGACACGTCGAGCTCGGCCTTCGGTCAGCGCGGCGCGGTCAACACGACCACCCGCACCGTCCGCTTGGCGACCGAGGTCCAGATCCTCGACGAGTACGAATGAGCCAGCAGGGCTGACGAGCTCCGAAGCTTCAGCGCCGCTCGACGGCGCCGGCTGACAAGTCGCTCGTGCCCGGATAGAGTGGCGGCGCGATGCAGCTCACCCTGCTCCGCTTCGCCGCGATCGTCGGCATCGGCGGCAGCCTCTTGGCTGTCGCCGTTCCGGCGTTTGTGCGCGCGCTCAACGCTTCGAAGACGACCGAGGCCCTCGACGGTCTGCACACGCTGTCGGTGGGCGCCGTGTCGAAGGCCGACCTGCACGAGCAGGCCGAGTCGTTCCCGCCGAGCGTGGAGCTGACCCCCGCGGAGGTGCCGCGCGGCGTGAAGGTGCTGGACCCGCCCGGCACCTGGGACCACCTCACGTGGCGGGCCCTCGACTTCCGGATGGACCACGAGCACGCGTTCTCGTTTCGCTTCGAGTCGAGCGTCGATAAGGTCACCGGCACCGCGCGCTTCGCCGCACGGGCCCACGGCGATCTTGACGGCGACGGCAGCTGGTCGACCTTCGAAGTGCGCGGAGAGCGCCAGCCTGGGTCGGCCGCCCGCGTGATGTCGGGTCTGCTCGTCTCGCGGGAGCTCGAGTGACCATGAAGGGCGACGGTGTCGCTTGGCTGGCGGCGCTCGCGGGGCTTGCCATCGCGCTGACCTCACAGCTGCCAGGGCGCGTCCGACACGAGCAGGTCAAGGAGACGACCGAGACGTACCTGCTCCCGCCGCCCGAGCACCTCGTGGTGATGAGCCTGGGCTACCGCTCGGCGCTCGCTGACGTGCTCTGGGCGAACATCCTCGTGACCCAAGGCTTGCGCCTCGGGGAGCGGCGGAGGTTCGATATCGCGATCGAGTACCTCGACGCCGTCAACGAGCTCGATCCCAAGTGGCGCGAGCCCTACAAGCTTGCGGACTCGCTCGTGACGCTGCAAGCGAAGGCGACGCCGCTCGAGCAGATCCGCGGCGTGCGCCGCATCCTCGAGCGCGGGGTGCGCGAGCGCCCGAACGACGCCGAGCTGTGGCTGATCCTGGGGCAGTTCACCGGCCAGATCGTGCCGGGGACCTACCTCGACGACGTCGACCCGGTGGAGGCGCAGCGCTGGCGCGAGGAGGGCAGCGAATACCTCGCGCGCGCTGCGGAGCTGGCCCCACCGAACTCGAACATCGCCTGGCAGGCCATGGGCGCGGGGAGGGTGTTCGCGAACAGCGGCCGCCTCGATCGCGCCATCGAGATGTTCTCCGCCATCCTCGCGACCACCGACGACCCGGAGCTCCGCGAGCGCGTGGCGGCGCTGCTCGAGAAGCTGCAGCGCGACACCGGCGGCGAGACGGAGCGGCAAGCGCACGCGCGTGAGCTGCAGCGTCACGTGCAGCGCAGGCTCACCGGCGCGAGCCGGTCGAAGGCGCTCTTGCTGGGCCCGGGCCGCGATCCCGCTGCGTGCGCGGGCGGGGCGCGCGCGCGCAGCGACGAGCGGACGTGTTCGCCCAGCTGGACCTCGTGGTGGGATGAGGTGAAGCGCCGCGGAGGAGACTGAATTGCCGCGCGCCGCTCGCCTCGCCCGCGCCGGCCGAGCGGCGGATGTTTTCGCGCGCCCCTCGTATTTGGTCGAATCCGTCGCCTCTTCGGTTACTGGGTGACGAGCTCTTTGGAGGCGAACAGGGCGCGCGCGGTCTTGCGGGCGCGTTGCCCCTGCGCGTCGTCGAGGAACACCTTCCCGCCGTCGCGATCGTAGCTCATCAGGTTGTTCTTCACGGTCGAGTGCGGGTTACCGAGGTAGTGGCCGAGCTCGTGCGCGAGCGTCGTCGGCTGCGCGCTCGCGGCGACGATCACGTACTTCTTCTTCAGGTTGGAGAGCTTTCTCCAGCAAACGCCCATCCGGTAGAGCTTGGGGTCGTCGACGTCGCGGAGCGACTCGACGAAGTACACGTTGGCGACCCCCGAGACCATCGAGCTCGCCAGCGCGTCGCGATCGGCTGCGGTCTCGAGGCGCGCGGCGCTCTCGGGCAGCGTCGACGCTGCGTCGCGCTCGAAGAACCGAAGGGCGTGCGGCTTGAACACCTCGTTGGCGGCCTCGAGCTGCGCCTCGACGAACGCCCTCGTGACCACTGGCTCGAGGCGCGGCTTGCCCTTGTCGTCGAGCTTCCTGGCGGCGACCGCGATCACGATCGGGACCGCGATCTCCGCCACCGGTGCCGGCGGCTTCTTCGCCCAGGCCGTGCCCGAAGGGATCGTGAGCCCCGCACCGCCAAGCAGCGCGGAAGCGATGAAGCGCCGCCGGAGCATCCCGAGCAGGCTAGCAGGCTCGTGCCCAGCCCCGGCTCGGCGAACGGCTCATCATGGCGTCGGCATCGTGCCCAGCGCCTTGCGAAGAGCCCAGCGCGCCCACTCGGCCTCTTCGACGTTCCGGTGCGAGCGATCCTCGAGGCCCAGCGGATCCGCTGCCGGCTCGAACAGCCCCGCCTGGCCCCGCTCGCGGTCGTCGATGTAGAGCCAATCCGAGGTGCGGAGCATGGTGGAGCGGAGCGCGGGCGAGCCGAACGGGGCGCCGCGCGGCTGCCACAACACGCCCGTCACGAAGGTCTTTTCGGGCTCTCGCGCGCCGAACAGCGCGGGGGTCAGGCTCTCTCCCGGGAGCTCGGCGTCCGGCTCGAGCTCGAGCAGGTCGAGCACGGTGGGCACGACGTCGAGGTGGCTCGCGAGGCCCCCGCGGCGCGCCCCGCGCTGTGCCGGCGTCTGAACGACGAACGGCACGTGCGTTTCGGCGGTGTGCAGGCTGTGATCGTGGCGGCCGCGCGGGTGCATCCGGTCGAACGCCTCTCCGTGGTCCGCGGTGAACAGCATCACGTAGTCTGCTGGCGACAGCCGGGCCTCGACGCCTTCGAGCAGCGCGCCCCAGTGGCGGTCCGCGAACGCCAGCTCGGTGTCATAACGATCGAGCTCGCTGGCCCGCTCTCCGAAGGGCTTCGTGTCGGGGGGCAGCTGGTAGGGCGGGTGATGATCGAAGAAGTGCACCCAGAGCAGCAGCGGCCGGCCGGCGGCCGCGTCGAGGTGGGCCAGGGCGCGCTCGGCGAGGTCCGGGGCGGCGTAGGGCTTGGGCGCGGTGCTGCGGCGCTCCGCCGCGGAGAGCGGGGCGAGGTCGACCTCGTCGAACGTCGCCATGAGCGAGGGCCACTGCTCGACCGAGAGGATGCGCGTCCCCGGGAGCGCGACGGTCTTGTACCCCGCGGCGCGGAGCAGCTCTGGCAGCGTACGCGCCGCGTGCCCGCCCGCCGACGCCTGGTTCTGCGGCGGCAGCAGGCCCGGGGAGCTCGTGATCAACGTCCCCGAGAGCAGCGCCGGGAGGGCGTTCGCCGTGGAGGAGGACGTCGCGAAGGCGCGGTCGAAGACCGTGGCCCGTCGCGCCCACGCGTCGAGCCGCGGCGTCACGCTGCGCTCGTAGCCGCCGAGCCCCGTGTGATCGTGCGAGAGCGCGTCGGTGGTCACCAGGATCACGTGCGGCCGGCGCGCGACCGGCAGCGGCTCCGAGCGCGGGTGCCGGCGCAACCCGGGCTCGAACGGCAACGTCGAGCTGCTCGCGTCGCGCCCGGAGCAGTCCTCGTCGACGCCGTTGTCGGCGGTCTCCGCGACGTGCGGCCCGCGTCGTCGATCGAGCGGGGCGCAGTCTCCCCCGCCATAGAGCGACGGCGCGCCGTCGCGATCGAGGTCGCTGACCCAGTCGGACGCGCGCAGCAGCCCCGTGGCCAACGAGCGCTGGCGGGAGAGCGAGGCGCGCAGGCCGCCGCGCTCCGGGACGAGCGCGACCGCGAGCGCCGCGAGCGCCAGGACGGTGAGCGGCCGGCCGACGCGGTCGAGCGAGCGACGCGCGAGACCGCCCCGCGTCGAGGCCACCGCGGACGCGAGCAAGACGAGCCCGACCAGGGTCGCCGCGCCGAGCCGTGGCCAAGGCAGCCCATCGACGAGGCTGGTGCCCGACACCCAGGCGACGACGGCCGCCACGAGCCCAGCGGTCGCGATGGCTACGACGCGCGTCGGTCGCAGCGCCGCAGCGAGGGCAGGGTGACGCGACAGCGCGTGCACGGCGCGCTCGACCCAAGGGAACGCCGCGGTCGCCGCGCCGGCGGCCAGGAGCGCCCCGAGCGCGCCCCCGATGAGCACGCCGGCGGCCGCGTACAGCGGGGTGCGGATCGCGCCGACGAGCGCGCTGCCCACGGTGACCGCGAAGGACAGCCCCACGGCGAGCCCGAGCGCCGCCGCGATCGGGAGGGCTCCCCACGCGGCGGCCGCCGCGCGCGCGCTGCTCGGCGCAGGCTCGCCCCCCGGTCGGGGCGTGACCGACTCGACCCACGGCGCGACCAGCGCGCGCAGCCGCTGGGCGCCGCGGGCGACGAGGCTCGCCGCCGCTCCGGCGACCAGCGCCCAAGGCGCGGCGACCGCGAGCGCCCACGCGGCCGGCTGGAGGGCGGGCTCCCCCGCCTCGAGGGCAGCCGCCGCCGCGTCGATGGCCGTCCAAACGAGCACGCCGATCAGCGTGAGGGCGAACGAGCGGCGCACCTCCAGAACGTACCCCATGGGGGCCGTTCGGCGTCTGCCGCAGCCACCTGCGCGAAACCAATTGCAGGCCCCGCGCCCTTCACGCTAGAACGCTCGTGTTCGCGAAGCTGGCGGAATTGGCAGACGCGCTGGATTCAGGTTCCAGTGGGGTAACTCCCGTGGAGGTTCAAGTCCTCTGCTTCGCACCGACGACACCCCGAAGACGCCGCACGCTCCCCAAGAGCGGGCGGCGCTTTTCCTTTGGCGGGCGACAGCGATGACCGACGCCAGCCGACCCCAGGGCGGTGACCCCTCGGCCCTGCTCGCGGCCGGTGATCTCGACGCCGCCCTCGCGGCGGCAGAAGACGGCGTTCGCGCGCGCCCCGCGGATCCAGGCGCGTACAACGCGCTCGGCACCGTCCTCGCTCGGCGCGGAGAGGTGACGGCGGCCGAGCGCGCCTTCCGCGCGGTCATCGACCTCGAGCCCGACGCCTCCCGCGGACACTCCAACCTCTCGGCCTTGTGCCGGTCGGCGGGGCGCCTCGAGGAGGCGCTGAACGCGATCATCGACGCCGTCGCGCGTGCGCCGGCCGCGGCGCGCCTGCACGCCCGACGCGGCCAGATCGAGCGCGATCTCGAGCAATACGAGCGCGCGGTCGACGCCTTCGCTCGCGCGTTCGCGCTCGAGCCGTCTCCAGCCCACCGCGATCTCTACGCCCGCGCGCTGTTCGAGGCCGGCCGGATCGAGCCCGCGCTCGAGGCCGCGCGCCTCGCCGAGCCCCCGACGCGCGACAGCGTGTTCATCACGGCGACGGCGCTCGGCGCCCTCGGACGCAAGCAAGAGCTCGAGGCGGCGCTCGAGCGGCTGGTGGCGATGCGGCCCGCGCCCGCCATGGCGATCCAGCTCACCGAGCTGACGGCGTTCTACAACCTGCGCGAGCTCGGCTTGCAGCTCGCGCGGGCGGCGCGCGAGGGCACGGCGCCGGGCGATCCGCTGCGGGACACCGCCGTCATCGTCGAGGCGGGGTACGAGGAGACCCTCAAGCACGTCGATCGGGCGCTCGCGCTCTACGCCGAGGAGCTCGACGCTCAGCGCGCCCCCTCCGAGCGTCTCTACGAGGCCCTGCTCCACACCTGCGCGCGCCTCGCCCTGCGGGAGGCGTTCGAGCGGGCAGCCGAGGCCGCCATGAGGACCCTCCCGCGGTCGGTGCGGCTGCGCGCGACGATCGCGGCCTACCTCATCGAGGTCGATCGGCTCGACCGCGCCCTAGAGGTCATCGAAGAGGCGCGCGCGATCGACGACGACGTCGCGTCCGTGCGGGCTACGCTGGCGGCTGCGCACGGGACGGCGGGTGCCTTCGTGCTCGCGCGGCAGCACGTCCGGCGCGCGCTCGAGCTCGACCCGCTCAGCGACGTGACGATGAGGTCGAGCCTCTTCCACGCGCTGCACGACGATCAGGTCTCGCCGCAGGCGTTTCGCGAGGCGCAGATCGCCTGGGCCGACCGCTTCTGCGTCGCCAAGCGGACGATCGATCGTGCCCCGCGCTCGCTCGACCCCGAGCGGCGCCTCAAGGTCGGCTACTTGTCGGGCGACTTCCGGAGCCACGCGGTCGCGCGCTTCATGCTCCCGCTCCTCGTCGCCCACGATCGGCGAGAGGTCGAGCTGCACCTCTACTCGACCAGCCCCACCTGCGACCGGGTCACCGAGGAGATCCGCGCGCTCGAGCTCACGTTCCACGACGTGAGCGCGATGCAGCCGACGGCGATCGCGAGGCAGATCGCGGAGGACCAGGTCGACGTGCTGGTGGAGCTCGGAGGGCTGACTGGCGGGTCTTCGCTGCCAACCCTCGCTCACGCCCCCGCGCCGGTGCAGGTGACGTACCTGGGATACCCCGCCACGACGGGCGTGCCCGAGATCGACCATCGGCTCACCGACCCGTGGGCCGATCCCCCGCCGCTGACCGATTCGCTGTGCGTCGAGGCGCTCGCCCGGCTCCCCGAGACGGCGTGGTGCTTCAAGGGCGAAGAGGGGATCGACGTCGTCGAGCGGCCCGAGGGCGGGCCCCTCGTGCTCGGCAGCTTCAACCGCACAGCGAAGCTCTCCGATACGGTGCTCGCGGCCTGGGCGCGCGTGCTCGCCTCGCTGCCGGGCGCGCTGCTGCTCTTGAAGGGCAGGGGCCTCGGAAGCGACGCAGTTCGCGCGCGGATCACCAGCATCTTCGTCGAGCATGGCATCGACCCCGCGCGCGTCAGCATGGTCGGGTGGGCGCCCGGGATACGCGAGCACCTGATGAGCTGGGGGGACGTCGACATCGCGCTCGACTCCTACCCCTACGCGGGCACCACCACGACCTGCGAGGCGCTGTGGATGGGAGTGCCCGTCGTGACGCTGGCAGGCAGCTCTCACGTGTCGCGCGTCGGCGTCAGCCTCCTCCGTCAGGTCGGGCTGGATGACCTCGTGGCGACGGACTGGGACGACTACGTGATGCGCGTCGCTCGGCTCGCGGCCGACGCCCCGCGCAGGCGTGCGCTCCGCTCGAGCCTGCGCCCGACGATGAAGGCGGCCATGTTGGGGGATGGTGCGCGCTTCGCCCGCGACGTCGAGGCCGCGCTGCGGGCGATGTGGCGCGGGTACGTCAGCTCTCCTCGGGCGCAGGCGCCGTCGCGCTCGCGTCTGTCCAGGGTCGCTCCGCGCCAGCTCGTTCCGCCCTCGATCGCGCACCGCGAGACGTTCGTCGCCATGGAGCAGGGGGTCGAGCGCGATCAAGGCGACGACTTCGCGAGGCTCCGCTACGGGCGCGCCGGGGCGCACGTCGTCTTCGCGGCCTCGCCCGGCGCGGCGGGGCGCGCGCTCGCGATGGCGCGCGCGCCTGGCGTCCGCGTCGAGCTGTTCGAGCCTCACGGCGAGAGCGCCGCGCTCGCGGCGACGAGCTTCGAGCTCGCTGGGCTCCCGCGCGGGAGCGTGCGTGAGAGGTCGCTCGCGCCCGACGACGTCTCGCGAGCCGATCTCGTCGACGTCGACGCGGACGACCTGCGTTCGCTGCTCGGCCGCTGGGACCCGAGCTGCCCGCTCTCGATCCGGTTCGCCTCCGCCGAGCGAGCCCACGAGAGCGCCGAGCTGGCTCGCGGCGCCGGGCTCGAGGTGCTCGTGCCCCTTCCGGCGCTCGGCGCGCTCGTTCGCTGGCCCGAGGGAGGGGCGCTGTGCCCGCTCGCACGGGGCTTCTTCGCGGCGAAGCCAGGCGTGCTCGCTGACGTCGTCGTCGCCCCGCACGATCCCGACCACCCGCTCGTGCGCGCGATCCTCGAGCAGGCACGCCACCCGACCGACCTCTTCGAGCGCGCGCTCGACGCAGCGCTCGAGCCTGCTGTCCGCCTCGCACTCCTGCACGCGGCGCTCGCGGACGCAGCGCGCGAGGTCGACGCGGATCCCGTGGGCGCGCAGCTGACCCGCGCTCGGCTCGCGCTCGAGCTCGGGCTCCGGGGGAGCCTCGCCGGCGCGCTCGAGCCTCTGCCGGCGCTCGAGGCCGCGCCCACGGGGCGCTTCTTGCCGTGCCTGGGCGGGCCAGGCGTTCACCTGGCGGGGGCGCTGGGCTTCGCGCGTCGCCTCTCGCTGGAGGCCCTCGTGAAGTGGGGAGCGCGCTCGAGCTTCGACCGACCCACGGCCCATCGAGCGCTGCTCGTCGAGTACTTCCGCGCGGGCGGGTCCGACCCCGAGATGAACCGGCGGCTGGGCCTGCTCTTGGCGCTGCACGGGACGGGGCCGTCCTCGCGCTGACGCCGCGTGCACGTCGGGCAGGCGCGAGCGATCCGTGGTAAGAGCGCCCACCATGGCGCAAAGGCGACGAGCTCGGCTCTGCCTCGCGGACGGGGCCGTCTTCGAGGCCTCGCGTTCGGCGCGGCGCTCGCGAGCGACGACGCCGTCACGGGCGAGGTCGTGTTCACGACCGGGATGACCGGCTACCAGGAGGTCCTGACCGACCCCTCGTACACCGGCCAGCTGGTGACGATGACCGCCCCGCAGATGGGCAACACCGGGGTCAACGCGCTCGATCCCGAGAGCGACGGCCGCCCGACCGCGGGGGCGTTCATCGTCCGAGAGCTGTCGGGCGTCGCCTCGAGCTGGCGCTCGGAGGAGGCGCTCGAGGTGTGGCTCGCGCGCGCCGGCAAGGTCGGCCTCACGGGCGTCGACACCCGCCGGCTCACGCGGCACCTGCGCGATCATGGCTCGCAGAACGGCGCGATCGGCCTGGGCCCCGCCGCGGACCTCGTCGAGCGCGCGCGCCTCGCTCCCAACATGGAGGGGCTCGACCTCGTCGCCGGCGTGACCTGCGCCGCCGCTCACGAGTTCTCCGAGCCGACCCCGGCGGCGTTCCGTACGCTCGCGCTCGGGCGCGCACCGTCGAGCCGGCCCCATGTCGTCGCGCTCGACTTCGGCATCAAGCGGAACATCCTTCGCAGCCTCGTCGACGTGGGCTGCCGGGTGACCGTCGTCCCAGCCGCCAGCTCGTCGCGAGAGATCCTCGCGCTGGGGGCCGACGGGCTCTTCCTCTCGAACGGCCCGGGAGATCCCGCCGCTGTCACGTACGCGATCGAGACGCTGCGAGGTCTGCTCGGCAAGCTCCCGATCTTCGGCATCTGCCTCGGTCATCAGATCCTCGCGCTCGCCGCCGGCGGCCGCACGTTCAAGCTGAAGTTCGGGCACCGCGGGCTCAACCATCCGGTGCAGAACCTGGACACCGGACGCATCGAGATCACGTCGCAGAATCACGGCTTCGTCGTCGACGTCACCACGCTCCCCAAGGGCGCCCGCTCGACCTACGTCCACCTCAACGACGGCACGAGCGAGGGGCTCGAGCTGCCCGACGCGCGGGCCTTCTCGGTCCAATTTCACCCCGAGGCCGCAGCGGGTCCCCACGACACCTTGCACCTGTTCGAACAATTTCGCGCGACGATGACCGGTGAGCCCCGGTCCTCCGCGGGCGCGGCGGCGGTGAGCGCGTGACGAAGACCGTTCATTTCGTGAGCCTCGGCTGTCCGAAGAACCGGGTCGACTCCGAGGTCATGCTGGGCGTCGCGCTCGGTGACGGCTACCAACACGTCGACGACCCGAGCGAGGCAGAGCTCATCCTCGTCAACACGTGTGGGTTCATCGGTGAGGCGAAGAAGGAGTCGATCGACACCATCTTCGAGATGGCGCGCCAGAAGGAGGCGGGGCGCTGCAAGAAGCTCGTGGTCACGGGCTGCCTCGCCCAGCGGCACCCCGAGGAGCTCGCGGCCGAGATCCCCGAGATCGACCACCTGCTCGGATCCAGCGACATGATGAAGCTCGGGCGCGTGCTCGAGGGCGGCGCCGACCGCATGTTGGTGGGCACGCCCGCCGATTGGCTCGCGAGCGCCGCATCGCCGCGCGCGCTGTCGACCCGGCCAGGCAGCGCGTACGTGAAGATCGCCGAGGGGTGCAATCGCAGCTGCTCGTTCTGCGTCATCCCCGAGCTGCGCGGCAAGCAACGCTCTCGGGCGATCGACGACGTCGTCCGCGAGGTCGGGCAGCTCGTCGCCCGCGGCGTGAAAGAGGTGAACCTCGTGTCCCAGGACACCATCGCCTACGGCCGCGATCGCCCCGAGCGCCCGACGCTGGCAGAGCTGGTGCGAAGGGTCGCCGACGTCGACGGTCTCGCCTGGGTGCGTGTCTTCTACCTCTACCCGGAGACGCTGACCGACGAGCTGGTCGAGCTGCTCGCAGGGCACCCGCGCGTCGTCCCCTACGTCGACATGCCGCTGCAACACGCGGCCGACGGGATGCTCAGGCGCATGCGCCGCGGCCACGGCGGCGCGCGGCTCCGCAAGGTCGTCGACACGCTCCGCTCGCGCGTCCCGGGGCTCACCTTCCGCACGGCCTTCATCGTGGGCCACCCCGGCGAGACCGAGGAGGAGTTCGAGGAGCTGTGCGAGTTCGTCCGCTGGGCTCGCTTCGATCGCGTCGGCCTGTTCCGGTACTCCGACGAGGAGTCGGCGCGCAGCTTCCACCTCGCGGGCAAGGTCCCGGCGCGCACCGCGCAGCGCCGGTACCGCAAGCTCGCGACGCTCCAGCGCAAGATCCTCGAGGAGAAGAACCGCGACCTCGTCGGCGCAGAGCTCGAGGTCCTGGTCGAGGGCACCAGCGACGAGCACGAGTTCGTCATGATGGGCCGCCACCGCGGTCAGGCGCCCGAGATCGACGGCCAAGTGTACCTCTCCGGAGGCGAGTGCGCGCCTGGAGAGCTGCGCCGGGTCACCATCACGCAGGCGAGCGACGTCGATCTCGTGGGCGAGCTCCACGAGCAGGGCTCGCCCGCGCCCGAGGCCCCGCGCCCCCGCGCCAAGCGCGGCCAGCGCCGGCTGCCCGTCATCGGCTGACCCCCAGCTCTGCTGACCCCCAGCTCTGCTGACCCCCAGCTCTGCTGACCCCCAGCTCTGCTGACCCCCAACAATGCTGCCCAGCGCGGCGCGGCGTGCTACCCGAAGGCCACCGTGAAAGTGCTCGTCCTCGCACTCGGGCTCGCGACCCTCGCCTCCTGCACCCTTCGGCCGAAGGGCGACGGCGACGGGGGCGCAGGGGGGGGGTCTGGCGGCGAAGCGCAGGGCGGGGCTGACGAGGGTGGTCAGGGCCAGGGTGAGGGTGGCGCGACGTGCGCCGATCTCGTCGACTGCGACACCTGCCGCACCTGCGCCGCCCAGGGTGTGTGTGGGCCGCTGCTCGACCAGTGCCTCGACAACCCAGTGTGCGTCGCGATCGACGAGTGCCTCGCCTATTGTGGGGCCACCTTCGAGGAGTGCTGGGAGACCTGTCGGGCGCAGAACGCCGCCGGCCTCGACGAATATGACGCCGTCCGCCAGTGCCTCGACTGCGTCGAGTGTCCCGATACCTGCGCGACGCCCGCCGTCTGCGGGGGGGGCGGGGCTGGCGACAGGCGAGGTCGGGCTGACCCGCTGGCCAAGCTCCCGGCGCTAAGGAGCCCGGCTCCCGGCGGGCTCGAGCGCGCCGATCCGGGAGTGCAAGCGGTCTTCCGTGGTTGCGTGGGGATCGACATCTTCGAGTGGCTTCCGTACTGATCAACCGCTTGGGATGCGGTGGAAGCCCGCGATGGGTAGCTGACCGCTGCGCACCAACCCCGTCGTCAGCCTTTCTTGCCTGCCTGCGGCGCGATGCTGGCGCTGAATCTGGAGCGGGCTCTTCCATGGCCTCCTCCTCGACGCGCGCTGCTGACCGCTGTGTCGCGGGCCGCCCCGACGCCACCGACCAGGGCGACCGACGCAGCCGCCTAAGCTCGCGAGGAGCCACGCCCTGGCGCGAATTAGGCTGGCCGCTTAGCGGTTTGTGTCGCTAGATGATCTCCGCCGCGATGCCGTCGGTCACGGCCCGGGCAGAGGGCTTGACCACGACGCGCGCGCCGTCGAAGCCGACCTTCCCGTTCGCCATCAGGCGTGAGATCGCTCGCTCGCGCGCGGTCGTGAGCGCCTCGATGCCGAGGTCCTTGCCCGCCTGAGCCAGGTCGACGCCGTTCGCGAGGCGAAGCCCCAGCATGATGCGCTCGACCAGCCTCGTCTCCGGCGAGAGCAGCTCTTGCTCCGTCACGGCGAGCTCGCCCGAGCGCGCGCCCCGGAGGTAGCGTCCGGGGTCGGGGTGGTTCTTCACGCGCAGCGCGGGCCGTCGGGTCGGCTCAGCGTCCCCACCGCGGCGCAGCCGAGCCCCAAGTAGTCGTCGCCGCGCCAGTACCCCACGTTGTGGCGCGCCTCGTCGCCGGGCACGGCATAGTTGGAGATCTCGTAGTGGCCGAGGCCGCGCGCCGCGAGGGCGGACTCGATCGCGAAGAACGAGTCGACGATGACGTCGTCGGTGGCCACCGGCAGGCGACCCTTGCGGTGGAGCTCACCGAACAGCGTCCCGCTCTCGATCGTCAGCCCGTACGCTGACACGTGGGTCACGCCGGCGTCCGCGACGCGCCCCGCCTCGGCCGCGGCAGCTTCGGCGGACTGAGGCCGGCCCCCCTCGACCCCGAAGATCAGGTCCCCGCTCACGCGCACGAACCCGGCCCGCCGGGCAGCCGCGAGCGCCGCGAGGCCGCCCTCGGCATCGTGAAGACGCCCGAGGAAGGTCAGCCGCGCAGGATCGAGGGACTGCAGACCCACGCTGAGCCGGTTCACCCCTTGCTCGAGCAGCTCCGCGGCGCGGCGCTCGTCCAGCGACGAGGGGTTGCACTCGACCGTCACCTCGAGGTCTGCGGCTCGGCGGGAGAACGCGCCGATGATCGCGCGGAGGGTGCGGCCCAGCTCGCGCGGCTCCCACAGCGATGGAGTGCCGCCGCCGAAGAAGACGGTGCACAGGGTGCTGTCCTCGGGGATGAAGGGCGCGCGCAGCGCGAGCTCGGCGATGATCGCGTCGGCGTACTGGGTGTGCTCGATGCGCTCCGGCTCCGCCGGGTACGACGCGAAGTCGCAATACGGGCACTTGCGCAGGCAATACGGGAAATGCACGTAGACCCCCATCGTCCGTGCGGTGACCGGGTCTGCGTGCGCGCGCGCCACTCTCGAGAGGTGTAGCAGGGCCGGGGGGAAAATTGCGGGCGATAGCCTTGGGTGTTACGCTTCGTGAGGCCCAGCGGCTCGTGTACCCGCGAACCGCCGCGCTCCCAGCAATGCTCTCTCCGCAGGAAATCGTCGGCCGCGTCCGGTCTTACCATCCCAACGCAGACGCGGGGCTGATCGAGCGGGCCTACGAGTTCGCCGAGCGCGCCCACAAGGGGCAGAAGCGAAAGAGCGGCGACCCGTACTTCGTGCACCCCACGAACGTGGCCGGCATCATCGCCGATCTCAAGCTCGACGCCGCGAGCGTCTGCGCCGGCCTGCTGCACGACTGCGTCGAGGACACGCTCGCGACGGTCGACGACCTCGAGCGCGAGTTCGGCGACGAGGTCGCGTTCTTGGTCGACGGCGTCACCAAGCTGTCGAAGATCAACTTCATCTCCCGCGAAGACCGCCAGGCGGAGAACTTTCGCAAGATGGTCGTCGCGATGGCGCGCGACATCCGCGTGCTGCTCGTGAAGCTGTGCGATCGCCTCGACAACATGCGGTCGCTCGACTTCATGAAGGTCGATGCGCAGGACCGGATCGCCCGCGAGACCATGGAGATCTACGCGCCTCTCGCGAACCGGCTCGGCATCGCGCGCATCAAGAGCGAGCTCGAGGACCTGTCGTTCAAATACCTCGAGCCGGACGCGCACCAGAGCCTCGTCGAGAAGGTGAAGAAGAGCGCCCCGGAGCGCGAGAAGTACATCAACGAGGTGTGCAAGGTGCTGTCGACGAAGCTCGCCGAGCAGGGCTTCGCGGCGGAGGTCGCCGGCCGCGCCAAGCACCTCTATTCGATCTGGCGAAAGATGCAGTCGCAGCAGTCCGACTACGACCAGGTCTACGACGTGATCGCGTTCCGCACGGTCGTCGAGACGGTCGCCGACTGCTACGCCTGCCTCGGCGTCATCCACTCGCAGTGGACGCCCGTCCCGGGGCGCTTCAAGGACTACGTCGCGCTCCCCAAGCCGAACATGTACCAGTCGCTGCACACGACGGTCATCGGGCCGGGCAGCGAGCGCGTGGAGATCCAGATCCGCACGCACGAGATGCACCGCGTGGCCGAGCAAGGCATCGCCGCGCACTGGAAGTACAAGGAGCGCTCCGGCGGCATCGACCCGCGCGACGCCGCGAGGTTCGGCTGGCTGCGCCAGCTCATGGAGTTCCAGAAGGAGCTCAAGGATCCCGCCGAGTTTCTCGAGAGCGTGAAGGTCGATCTCTTCCAGGACGAGGTCTACGTCTTCACCCCGAAGGGGGACGTGCGCGTCTTCCCGCGCGGCTCGACGCCGATCGACTTCGCCTACGCCATCCACAGCGAGGTCGGCCACCACTGCTCCGGCTCACGCGTGAACGGCAGCATCGTCCCCCTCAGGTACAAGCTCCGCAACGGCGACGTCGTCGAGGTCATGACGAACGCCAGCCAGATGCCCTCGAAGGACTGGCTCGACTTCGTGGTGTCGGGCCGCGCCCGCTCCCGCATCCGCGCGTTCTTGCGCGGTGAGCAGCGCGACAAATCGCTCAAGCTCGGCAAGAGCTTGCTCGAGAAGGAGATGCACTCGGCCTCGCTGAGCCTCTCGAAGCTCCAGAAGAACGACGAGGAGCTCAAGCGCACGCTCGAGGAGTTCAAGGTCGCGTCGATCGACGAGCTGTGGGTCAACATCGGCTACGGAAAGATCGCCGCGAAGTCCGTCATCGACTTCCTCGCGCCGACCGCCGTCGACGCCGAGGCGCCGAGCGTCCCCCCCAGCCTGAAGGAGGGGAAGATCGAGCAGTTCGTGCGGAAGATCACCGGCCGAGACGGGCCGGGCATCCGCTTGAACGGGGTCGACGACATCCTCGTGCGCTACACGAAGTGCTGCAACCCGCTGCCCGGAGACGAGATCGTCGGGTTCATCACCCGCGGTCGCGGCGTGACGGTGCACCGGCGCAACTGCACGAAGGCCTTCGACGCCGACCCCGATCGCCGCGTCGAGATCACGTGGGACGCCAAGGCGAAGATCAACCGCCCGGTGCAGGTGAAGGTCACGACGCAGAATCGCCTCGGGATCCTCGCGACGATCGGGCAGACCTTCCACGAGCAGGGGATCAACATCAGCGAGGCGCAGTGTCGAGCGGGGGACGACGGCCGCGCCCTCAACGTGTTCACGTTCATGTGCTCGGACCTCAACCAGCTCAAGAACGTGATGCGGCGGCTGCAGAAGATCCCCGGCGTCGTCAGTGTCGAGCGCGTCTGACGAGCGCGAGCGGGCCGTCGCACGCCCGCGCCTGAGGCCCGTCGAGGTCATCCGCGTGGTGGCGAGAGGGGGAGGTCTCACCACCCTGCTGCGGGACGCGGAGCAGATCGCCGAGGCGCCGGTGGAGGTGCCCGCCCCGTACGACCGCGCCCTCACCCTGATGGACGGCAGGCGGGGGGTCGAGGACATCGCCCGCGCGCTGAACGCCGGCGCGGCGGAGGCCGAGCGGGTGAGCGAGCGCGGCCTGTCTGCGCTCGCCTCGCGCCTCGAGGCGAGCGCGATGCTCGAAGGTCCGACCGCGTCGCGCCGGCGGTGCGAGGAGCACGCCCGCTTCCGGGCCGCGGCGATACGGCCGGCGGCGTTCGCCGGCGGCGGGTACCACGGCGACCCCGGTGAGCTCCGCGCGTTCATCGCAGGGGCGCTCGCTCGCTCCTCACCGCCTCCGCTCGCGGGCGTCGTGCGCGGGTTGGTCGCTCCCCACATGGACCTGTGGCGCGCCGCCGACGGGTACGGCGCGGCGTACGCCGGCCTCGCGCGGGCCTTTCCAGAGGACGTGGAGACCGTGGTCGTCCTCGGCACCTGCCACGCGGGCATGCGCTCTCCCTTCGCGTTCACGAAGAAGGCGTTCTCGACGCCGCTCGGGCTGATGCGCGCCGATGAGGACTTCGTCGATGAGGTCGCCGCGCGCTCCGGCGCTGATATCCTCGCGGACGAGTACAAACATCGCGGCGAGCACTCGATCGAGTTTCAGATCGTCCACCTCTTGCACTTGCTCGGCGCGCGGGCGCGGGAGGTCCGCGTCGTGCCGGTGCTGTGCGGGCTCGGCCGCGCGGCGGCGACCCGCCGAGACCCCGAGTCGGATCTCGAGACCGCCCGCGTCATGGGCGCGATGCTGGATTTGCTCGCGCGCACGAGCGCCCTGGTCGTCGCCGGCGCAGACCTCGCGCACGTCGGGCCGCGCTTCGGGGACCCCGCGGCGCTCAACGCCGAGGGGCGGGCGGCGCTGGCCAACCGAGACGACGAGTCTCTTCGCCGGCTGATGGCGCGCGACGCCGGCGGCTTCTTCGAGCACGTCAGCGAGGATCTCGAGCAGCGGCGCGTGTGCGGCACCGGCCCGCTGTACACCCTGGCTCGCGCGCTGGAGGCGATGGGACGGACCGACGCGCAGCTCATCGACTACAGCCAGCACGTCGATCCCGACGAGGGCTCGGTCGTGAGCCACGCGAGCCTCGCCTTCACGCGAGCATGAAGGGGCGTCAGGGTCGGCGCGCACGGACGTCGGATCCGTCGTCGGCGTTTTTCCTTGACCCTATCGGCACGATAGGTAGGATGCGCCGGCCGCTGCGGGAGTAACTCAGTGGTAGAGTGCAACCTTGCCAAGGTTGACGTCGAGGGTTCGAATCCCTTCTCCCGCTCCAGACTGTCGAACGAAGCGCGCGAGCCCCTCGCGCGCTTCACGCGTTTTGTGGCGCTGGGGCCTGAGACGAGAAGTGGCAACGCTGGGGCGGGGGGGGCCGCTTGAGCCGACCCCCGACAGTGAGACGAGAAGTGGCCACGCTGAGAGGTGTGGCGGCTCGGCCGGGCCCCGAAGAACGAGACGAGAAGTGGCCACGCTGAGAGGTGTGGCGGCTCGGGCCGGGCCCCGAAGAACGAGACGAGAAGTGGCCACGCTGAGAGGTGTGGCGGCTCGGGCCGGGCCCCGCGGCGCGATTTTAGTCAGGGGGTCTGGTGCAGACCCCCTCCGGCCTCCGCTCCGCGCGGTCCCTCACCCCCACACTCGCTCGGCTTGCCGAGCGAATCGACCAACAACATTCACCTGGCTTGACCTCTCCGAAGATGAGCGAATCGCCGATCCGATCCATACACCAGACCGCGCAAGCCGAGCGAACTCACTCCCGGTTCACCTGGCAAGCCAGGTGAATGCCGACCTCCGGGGCTTACGCTCCTCGGTCGTGCAGCAGCAGAAATGTACGGACCTCCGGGGCTTACGCTCCTCGGTCGTGCACAACGTGACTGGTGACGCTCGCTTCGGCTGGGCGCTCGGAGAGCCCCTACGCCAGCTCGGGGCGCTCGAAGAGCTTGCGGCAGTGGGGCGCGAACATGCCGCCGGCGACCTCGGACTTGAGGCGCCGCAGGGCCTCGGGCCCATCGATGCGGTACGACGTGGGCAGGCGCTGCACCTCGAACCCCGCGCTCTCGGCCTTCGCCGTCACCAGCTCGACGATCGCGGGGTTCGCCCCGCCGTCGGCGAGCCCCGTCGGCAGATCGGCGTCTGTCAGGAAGGGGAGACGGTCGGCTGCGCCGAGGGCGAACAGCCCCCCGTCGTCGACGCCGCCGATGAGCAGGCGCTTCTTCGGGAGCAGCCACATCAGGCCGTCGAACATCTGCCCGAGCGGGAGCATGGGGCCGTCGGCGGTGACCAGCAGCATCGCCTCCGCGCCCAGCGCGATCAGGTCGTCGACGGCGGTGTGCGTGCGCTCGGTCGGGGTCAGGCCGCGCTGAGGCAGCTCCCTCCAGGTGGCAGGCAGCCGGACGTGGCCCGTGAAGGGATCGGCGCCGTCGCTGAAGACGAGGCGATGACGGACCGGGAAGGTCGACAGCGCCCCCAGGGTGTCCAGCATGAGGGCGGTCGCGAGGTCGGCCGCGAGCGCCGGCCCCAGAAAAGAGAGCTGGTCCACGATCCCGCGGCGCGGCACGACGCCCAGCGCGAGCGCGTAGGGCCGAACGGTAGGATGTGCGCGTTGGTTCACAGCGGGCCCCCGAGCGCTCATGAAGCTATTGCGAGCCCTGGTCGAGGGCAATAGGTTCTGCCACCTGCACCACCATGACGAAGACCGATCGAGGGCCGGCTAGCCCGCCGGGTGTCATCAGCGAGCGCCTCCGGCTCGTCGCCTCGACGCTCGAGCGACAGTTCCTCGGCAAGGACGAGATCATCCGCCTGCTCCTCATCGCCGTCGTCGCGGGCGAGCATTGCGTGCTGCTCGGCCCGCCCGGCACCGCGAAGAGCGCGCTCATCCGGTCGCTCGCCGAGCTGATGCAGGCCCGCTATTCGAGTACCTGCTCACGCGCTTCACCGAGCCGAACGAGATCTTCGGGCCGGTCGACATCGCCGCGTTCCGCGAGGGAAAATACCGACGCAACACCACCGGCATGCTCCCCGAGGCCGAGGTCGTCTTCCTCGACGAGGTGTTCAAGTCGAACAGCGCGATCTTGAACGCCCTGCTGACGCTGCTCAACGAGCGCAAGTACACGAGCGGCGGGCAGGTCATTCGCTGCCCGCTGATCAGCGTGTTCGCCGCGTCCAACGAGGTCCCCGGGGACGAGACGTTGAACGCGATCTTCGATCGCTTCCTGCTGCGCGTCCGCAGCGACAACCTCGACGCGTACCACTTCTCGGAGCTGCTCCAGCGCGGCATCGCCCACGAGATCCGCCAGATGTCGGGCCAGGTCCCCGAGCCGCTGCTGTCGGCCCGCGAGCTCGTCGACATGGGCCGCTCCTTCGGGCAGCGCATGAACTTCTCCGACGCGTTCCTCTCCGCCTACAAGGGCCTGGTCTTCCAGATCCGCGCCGAGGGGATCTCGCTCAGCGATCGCCGCGTGGTGAAGATGCTGAAGCTGTTCGCGGCGAGCGCCTTCATCGAAGGGCGCCCGGCCGCCGATCCGTCGGACTTCTTCGTCCTCAAGCACGTGTGGAACAACGAAGACCAAGCCGACATCCTCGAGGGCGTCGTTCAGCCGGTGCTCGAGGCCTTCTACCGCGAGCACCCTGACCGCCGCAGGGTCGGCGCGCTCGGGGTGGGGATCGACGCGCTGACCGGCGAGGTCGACCGCATCCGCCAGATCCTGACGGGCGGCGCCGCCCTGGGCGACGTGCAGCTCTTCAGTCAGCTCAAGGCGCTCGGGGAGATCAAGACCGCCCTCGCTTCGCTGCCCGACCCCCGCGCTCGCGAGCTCGAGGCGCGGGTCGCTCAGCTGCTCGAGGCGTCGTTTCGGAGCGGGCGCTTTTCGCAGATCTGACGCGCGGGGGGGCGCCAGCTTCGGGCAGCGGGGCCTGCCGGGGCGCGCCCTTCGGGATGCGTCGGGGCACGCCGTAGGTCTCCTGCAGGGCCTTCAGCTCCTGAGCGGTCATGCGGCGCAGCTGCCCTGGGCGCAGCCCTTCGTGGTCGATCCCGGCGAAGCTCGTGCGCGCGAGCCGCATGACGAAGAAGCCCGTGGCCTCTCCCATGCGCCGGATCTGCTGGTTGCGCCCCTCACGGATGGTGATCTCGAACCAGGTCTTGTCGTCCTCGTGGCGCAACATCTTCGCCTTCGCGGGCAGGGTGCGACCGTCCTCGAGGTCGACCCCGCGGCGCCAGCGGTCGAGGTCCTCGTCGGACATCAGGCCGCGGACCTTCACGACGTACGTCTTCGGGACGTCTTTCTTGGGGTGGAGCAGGGCGTTGGCCAGCTCGCCGTCGTTGGTGGCGAGCAGCACCCCGCTGGTCGAGAAGTCGAGGCGGCCGACGGGGTAGACGCGGGTGCCGGCGAGCTTGAGGTACTCGGCGACCGTGGGGGCGCCCCTCGGGATCGCTCAAGGTCGAGACGACGTTCTTGGGTTTGTGGAACACGAAGTAGACCGGGGCCTCGGCCACGAGGCGCTTGCCGTCGACCTCGACCTTGTCGGCCCGCGGATCGGCTTGGGTGCCGAGCTCGGTGACCACGCGCCCGTTCAAGCGGACGCGCCCGGCGAGGATCAGCTCCTCGGCTGCGCGGCGGGAGGCGATCCCGGCCTGCGCGATGATCTTCTGCAATCGCTCTCGCATGGGTGCTATCGGTTCGGTCGATGCGTAGGGTCGAAAAGCCGTGGGGCTACGAGCTCATCTGGGCGCACACGGACAGGTACGTCGGCAAGGTGCTCTTCATCGCGGCTGGGCACAAGCTGTCTCGCCAGTACCACAAGGTGAAGGACGAGACGCTCTTCGTCACCAAGGGGACCATGATCCTCGAGGTTGGGCCCGAGGAGACGGTCGAGCTCAAGACCATGAGCGAGGGTGACGTCTTCCACGTCAAGCCGGGGACCATCCATCGGATGGTGGCGCAGACCGACGTCGAGGTGATGGAGGTGTCGACCCCCGAGCTCGACGACGTCGCCAGGCTCGAGGACGTCTACGGGCGAGAGGGCACCTCGACGCCCTAGCCACCGACGCCATGGTGCCCGACGCCATGGTGCCCGACGCCTCGGCCCCCGACGCCTCGGCCCCCGACGCGTCAGCGCAAAACGCCCTCTGGCCCTCGCCGCCAGCTCGCGGCGTCACTCCTTCGGCTTCTCTTGGGCCTTCTTGGCGGCCGGCTGCTTCGGCTTCTTCTTCTTCTTGTCCTCGGCGGCCGCGGCCTCCTCATCGGCGGTGGCGTACTCGCCGGCCTTGCGGTCGGCCTCGGCCTTCTCCGCGGCCTTCCTCGCGGTCGCCTCCTCTTCTTCGCGCTCTTTGTTCTCCCGCTCGCGCCGGACCTCGGTGTCGTAGTCCCAGCGGTCCACGCGCTCGTCGTTGTCGACGTCGACGCCCATCCGCTCGAGCTTGCCGCCCGCGGTGTACATCTCCCAGACGTCGGGCTTCGAGTCGTTGTTCGTGTCGCGCTTCGCTCGCGTGATGCGGCCGTTCGAGTAGTACTTCCACTCGTCCGGGTTGCCGTCGAAGTTGGAGTCGAGCTTCTCCTCGGCCAGCCGCCCCTTGGTGAACACCAGCCAGACGTCGATCTTTCCGTCGTAGTTGGTGTCGGCCTCCTCGAACAGCGCCTCGCCCTTGTCGTTGTAGCGGCGGACGACGTCCTTCATCCCGTCGAGGTTCGTGTCCGCCTCTCGGCAGACGAGGACGCGGCTACGGTCGATGCCCTGCCCGACCACCGCGAAGACGCGGCGGACGTTGGGCATCACCGAGCCGGTGCCCGCGGTCTCGACCACGTCGCGGTCTTGCCGGCCGCGGAACTCGCAGCGCGATTGGTCATCGATCGACCCGTCCGCGAGGCGGTTCACGGGCACCGTCTGCACGGGGCTGTTGAACGCCGCCTCCGGGCTCGACGCGCAACCTCCGAGGGGGCTCGCGAGGATCGTGGCGAGCGCGGCGAAGAGGGCTCGGGAGCTCATGGCGTTCCTTTCGTCGTGGCCGACGCGGACGGGGCAGGGGGGCTGGAGCTGGTCGCAGCCGACGGCGCCGCCGTCACGGCGCCGATCGTCGGGGGAAGGGTGGCGCCGGCCGACGCGCCGGGCGCCGGGGCCGTCGGGCCGAACGAGATCGGCGGCGGCTTGTACCCCTCGCCGCACATGTCGACCGCCGTGTCGGGGTCGGGCTGGCCATCTTGGTTCTTGTCCGTCACGACGATGGCGCACTCGGGCTTGTCGGGTTGGTTGTAGTCCCACCACTCGTCGACGATCCCGTCGGCGTCGGCGTCTCGCTCGGCCTTGAGCACGCGCCCGCCGCCGTACACCTCCCAGGTGTCGAGCTTCTTGTCGAAGTTGGTCTCGAGCTCCTTGCTGACGATCTGTCCGCCCTCTCGGATCGACACCTCATCGGGGCGTCCGTCCTTGTCGAAGTCGGACTCGCGCCGTCGCTCGGTGCCGCTCGCGTCGAAGTAGATGAAGGCGTCCTTGATGCGGTCGAAGTTGAGGTCGATCGCGCGGCAGACCTCTTTCCCACCGCTCATCACGCGGATGATGTCCGGGCTGCCATCGCCGTTCACGTCCGTCTTGAGCGCGGACCCCGACTCGATGTCGCAGGCCTCGTGGATGATCTCGAGTCGCTTGCTGGTCGAGGCGGGCTGTGCGCCCTGGTCGGAGGCGCCACAGGCGGGCGCGGCGATGGCGAAGAGGGCTATCGAGACCGCGCGCTGGCGCGCGCGAGCCCTCGAGCCGCTGAACGCCCGAAGAAAGTGGGAAAACCGCATGAGTAGGGAGAGCTTATCCGCCAAGATCCGGGCCCGCAACCAGCCCCCGATTGACATCACACGTACCCGCATCTAGGGTAACGCCTTGTCAGTCACTGCTCCCGGCTGGATCGCCTGCGGGGGGCAGCGGAAGTGTCCGGCGGTCGATTGGCGTGCGGTCCGGGCGCGTCGTCGCATGTGACGACGGCGGCCACCGCGCACCTCGTGGTCGCGAAATGAGCGCGAAATGTCGCGGAAGAAAGTCTCGACGACCATCTACATCACGCCCGAGCAGGCCGACCGCCTGAAGCTCCTGCACGACCGGACCAAGGTGCCGATCGCGGTGTTCATCCGCGAGGGCATCGACATGGTGCTCAAGCACTACGAGCACATGCTCCCCGGTCAGATGACGCTCGAGGGGCCCGTGCGCCCGCGCGAGGAGCAGACCAGCCTGCCTTCGACGCCGCCGCCGCCGCCTGCGAAGCGCTGAGCGAGAAAAACCACTCGCTCTCGGGCGCGCGCTGCTAAGGACACCGCTGCCCCACGATGCCCAGCGACCCGAGCACGATCCGCAATTTTTCGATCATCGCGCACATCGACCACGGAAAGTCGACGCTCGCCGATCGCATCCTCGACGCCACGGGCGCGCTCAGCGACCGCGAGAAGCAGGCGCAGTTCCTCGACAAGATGGATCTCGAGCGCGAGCGCGGGATCACCATCAAGGCGCAGACCGTCCGCCTGAAATACAAAGCCAAGGACGGTGAGACCTACACGCTGCACCTCATCGACACGCCCGGCCACGTCGACTTCGGCTACGAGGTCTCGCGGAGCCTGCAGGCGTGTGAGGGTGCGCTGCTCGTGGTCGACGCCTCGCAGGGCGTCGAGGCGCAGACGCTCGCCAACGTCTACCTCGCTCTCGACAACAACCTCGAGATCATCCCGGTCCTCAACAAGATCGACCTGCCGAGCTCGGACCCCGACGCTGTCAAGCATCAGATCGAGGACGTGATCGGGCTCGACTGCAGCGAGGCGATCAACGCCAGCGCGAAGACCGGGGCCGGCGTGCCCGACATCCTCGAGGCGATCGTGAAGAGGGTCCCGGCCCCGAAGGGCAAGCCCGAGGCGACCCCGCGCGCGCTGATCTTCGACAGCTGGTACGACAGCTATCGCGGCGCCGTCTGCATGGTGCGCGTCGTCGACGGGACGCTGAAGAAGGGCCAGAAGGTCCGCTTCATGGCGACGGGGCGCGACTACGAGCTCACCGAGATGGGCGTATTTACGCCGTTTCCGACGGCGCTCACCGAGAGCGGCCCGGGCGAGGTCGGGTTCATCGCGGGCAACAGCAAGACGGTGCACGACACGAAGATCGGCGACACCGTGACCTGCGCGGTGCACCCGGCGACGGAGCCGCTGCCGGGCTTCAAGGACGTCAAGCCGATGGTCTTCGCCGGCATCTTCCCGACCGACTCCGCGCAATACGAGGACCTGCGGGACGCGCTCTCCAAGCTGCGGATGAACGACTCGTCGTTCGCTTACGAGCCGGACACGTCCGAGGCCCTCGGCTTCGGGTTTCGCTGCGGCTTCCTGGGCCTGTTGCACATGGAGATCATCCAAGAGCGGCTCGAGCGCGAGTACAACCTCGACCTCATCACCACCGCGCCGAGCGTCGTCTACAACGTGTTCATGAACGACGGCTCGATGAAGCTCATCGAGAACCCCGCGAAGATGCCGCCCGTCGGCAGCATCGACCGGGTTGAGGAGCCGATCTACCGGCTCACGATCCACGTCCCCACCGAATACGTGGGCGCGGTCCTGGCGCTGTGTCAGGAGCGGCGCGGCGAGCAGAAGAGCATCACCTACGCCTCGAGCGAGCGCGTCATCATCGCGTACGACATCCCCCTCAGCGAGGTGCTCTTCGACTTCCACGACAAGCTGAAGAGCGTCTCGCGCGGCTACGCCTCGATGGACTACGAGCTGGTCGGCTACCGCGCCGACGACCTCGTCCGCGTCGACATGCTCGTGAACGGCGAGCCGCTCGACGCGCTCTCCACGATCGCGCACCGCGACAAGGCCTACAACCGCGGCCGCGATCTCGCCGACAAGCTGAAGGAGCTGGTGCCTCGGCAACAGTACGAGGTGGCGATCCAGGCCGCCATCGGCTCCAAGGTCATCGCCCGCACGACGGTGAGGGCGATGCGCAAGGACGTGACCGCCAAGTGCTACGGTGGCGACATCAGCCGAAAGCGCAAGCTGCTCGAGAAGCAGAAGGAGGGGAAGAAGCGTATGAAGATGGTCGGAAGCGTGGAGATCCCGCAGGAGGCGTTCCTCGCCATCTTGAAGGTCGACTGACGTGGCGCGCGCCCTGCTCGGCTCGCTCGCCGCGGTCCTGTCGCTGGTCCCTTCGGTCGCCGCGGCCGACCAGACGCTGGTCTTCGACGGCGAGGTCAGCGACGAAGCTCCGGACCACGTCTTCATCGACTTCGAGGTGCCGGCCGGCACCGCCGAGATCGAGGTGCAGCACGACGACCTCGCCGAGGACGACATCCTGGATTTCGGGCTGTACGACCCGAGCGGGACGCGAGGCTGGGGCGGGGGCAACAGCGAGCCGGCCGTCGTCAGCGAGCTCGCCGCCTCGCGCAGCTACCTCGCCGGCCCGATCGCGCCGGGCACCTGGCGCGTCGTCGTCGGCAAGGCGAAGCTCAGCGGCGGGGCGGCCAGCTACCACGTCGAGGTGCTCCTCAAGGACGTCGCCGCGCTGCCCGCGCAGCCCGAGCGCGAGCCCTACGTGGACCCCGGCGTGCTCTCCGACGAGGAGCGCTGGTACGCGGGTGATTTTCACGTCCACTCGCGCGAGAGCGGGGACGCCCGCCCGCCGATCGACGAGGTCGTCGAGTTCGCCAAGTCGCGTGGGCTCGATTTCGTCGAGCTCTCCGAGCACAACACGACGAGCCAGCTCGACTTCATGAACGACGCCCAGGGCCGTGCGGGGACGTTCCTGCTGTTGCCCGGCGTCGAGTACACGACGTATGACGGCCACGCGAACGGCATCGGCGCGACGGCGTGGGTCGACCACAAGATCGGCCTGCCGGGCGTGACCCTCGAGGCAGCGGTGGAGGCGTTCGCGGCTCAAGGCGCGTTGTTCGCGATCAACCACCCCGCGTTCGACCTCGGAGACGCGTGCATCGGCTGCGCCTGGGCGCACGCGCTCGACGGCTCGCGGGTGGCGGCGGTCGAGATCGCGACGGCCGCGACCGGCGGGCTGTTCTACGACGAGACGATGGCCTTCTGGGAGGCGCTCGCGGCCCAGGGCCACCGCGTCGCGGCGCTCGGCGGCAGCGACGATCACAAGGCCGGCGTCGACGAGGGCCCCTTCCAGTCGGGGATCGGCTCGCCCACCACCATGGTCTACGCCGAGAACCTTTCGGTCGGCGCGATCTTGGATGGCATCCGCGCCCAGCGCACGGTGGTGAAGCTCCGAGGGCCTGACGATCCCATGGTCGAGCTGTCGGCCGCGAGCGGTGGGCAGGCCGAGGTCGTCGCCCGCGTCGCCGGCGGCGCAGGGCTGTCGATCCGCGCGGTCGTCGACGGCGTCCCGGGGGACTTCTCGGTGATCGGCGCCGCCGACGACGAGCTGCGCTTCTCTGTGGTGGCGCGCGAGGACGGCGAGCCTTCGCGCTGTCGCGTCGAGGTCTGGGAGGGCACGACGCCGGTGACGTTGACGAGCCACGTCTGGCTCGACCTCGAGCCGCCTGCGCCG
This sequence comes from Polyangiaceae bacterium, assembly GCA_016719945.1. GTDB lineage: Bacteria > Myxococcota_A > Polyangia > Polyangiales > Polyangiaceae > Xiheicaenibacterium. The sequence goes on from JADJYE010000001.1 coordinate 50,892, forward strand.
CTGCCCCCGACGTCGGGTGGCGGCGATGCGCTCGGCGGCGGTGGGGGCTGCTCGGCGGCTTCTGCCCCGGGGCGAGCGGGAGCCGTCGCGCTCTCGCTCGTGGTCGGGCTGGCGCTCGTCGCGCAGCGGCGCGATCGGCGTGCTCGGGTGAGAGCGAGAGGAGATCGAGGATGACGGGTGCGACGGACATCGAAGCGATCGTCTCGAGGTTGAACGCAGCTCGCCCGCCGGCGCGCGGCGTCCGCTACGAGGGGCCCGCGCCCTTCGGGCAGGGCATGACGGTGCACCGCTTCGCGCTGTCGAACGGCCTGCGGGTCCTGGTCGAGATCGACGCCGCGGCGCCGGTCTTGTGCCTCCAAACGTGGATGCGCGTCGGCTCTCGCTTCGAGAAGGCCGGCAAGACGGGCATCTCGCATCTGTTCGAGCACCTGATGTTCGGGGAGACCGAGAAGAGCGCGCACGGCGCGTTCGATCGGCTGCTCGAAGAGGCGGGCGGCGAGACGAACGCCGCGACGTCGCTCGACTGGACCTACTACCATCAGAACCTGCCCAAGACCGCGCTGGCGCTCGGGCTCCGCCTCGAAGCCGAGCGTCTGGCGCACCTGGTGCTGCGCGAGCCGCAGGTCGCGAGCGAGAAGGAGGTCGTCGCGAACGAGCGTCGGCAGCGGGTCGAGGACGACGTCGACGGCGCGGTCAGCGAGCTCTTGTACCGCGAGGCGTTCCGAGAGCACGCGTACGGCATCCCCACGATCGGGCTGATGAAGGACATCTTGAGCTTCACGCCCGAGGACTGCACCGAGTTCTACCGGACCTACTACGCGCCCAACAACGCGACGCTGGTCCTCGTCGGCGACGTGGACCTCGAGGAGACGCTCGGCCTCGTGGCCGATCACATGGGCGCGCTCGAGCCGAGTGAGGTCCCCCTCGAGGACGTCCACCCCGAGCCGCCGCAGCTCGAGGAGCGGCGGCTCGTCGTCGACAAACCCTCGCCGACGCACCGCGTGGCGATCGGCTACAAATGCCCTGCGCTCGGCGACTTCGACCACGCACCGCTCGTGGTCTTGAACGAGATCCTGTTCGGGGGTCGCTCCAGCCGGCTGCACCGCCGGTTCGTGAAGGAGCTCGAGCTGGCGACCGAGGTGCGGGGGTGGGTCGGCACCGGGCGGGATCCGTCGCTCTACGACATCAGCCTGACCGCGCGCGAGGACGTGACGAACGAGCGGCTGCTCGAGGTGTTCGACGAGGAGATCGCCAAGGTCATGGCCTCGTCGGTCGGCGAGGAAGAGCTCGACCGCGCGAAGGCGAGGCTCGAGCTCGGGACGCTGCAGAGCCTCGAGTCGGTCTCCGGGCGCGCCGAGACGATCGGCTTCTACGACACCGTCCTCGGCGAGCCCGGGGCGCTGTTCACCAAGCTCGAGGCCTACCGGCGGGTCACGCGCGCGGACGTGCTGCGCGTCGCGCGGCGCGTGCTCTCGTCGACAGGTCGCACGATGGTGCTCGTGCGCCCCAGCGGCGACGAGGAAGAGGCTCTCGAGGAAGGCTCCGAGCAAGAGGTCGCCACTGCATGAAGCTGTTCGTCGAGGCGAGCCCCAAGCTCCCCATCGTGTCGATCGCCGTCGCGTTTCGCTCCGGGTCGACCTTCGATCCCGAGGGTAAAGAGGGGCTGTGCCGCACCACCGCCCGCATGCTCCGCCGAGGCTGCGCCGGCTGGGACGCCGACGCGCTCGAGGCCCGGATCGACAGCCTCGGCGGCGAGTTCGGCGCCGACGCTTCGCCCGGCGCCACGTCGGCGCACGCCGAGGTGATCACGCGCCGCCTCGACCCGTTCCTCGAGCTGTGCACCAAGCTGCTCGGCGCCCCGACGTTCCCCGACGAAGAGCTGGGTCGCCTCGTGCGCGAGGCGAAGGCCGAGCTGATCGAGGCGCGCGACAGCGATCGCACGCTCGCCGCCCGCGCCTTCCGGCGGACGCTCTTCGCTGGCCACCCCTACGGGCGCCGGGTCGCCGGCACGCTGCCGTCGCTCGACACCATCACGCGGGCCGACGTCGAGGCGTTCTATCGGCGCCACTACACGAAGCAGAACGCGCTGGTGGCCATCAGCGGAGACGTGACCGACAAGGGCGCGCACGAGATCGCCGAGCGCGTGCTGTCGCTGCTGCCCGAGGGCGAGCCGGTGAAGGACAGCGTGCCCGAGCCGACGCCCCCTCCCGGCAGGCAGCTGATCATCGTCGACAAGCCCGAACGCACCCAGACGCAGATGGTGATCGGCTGGCTCGGAACGCACGGGCACGACGCCGATCACGTGGCGTGGCTGGTGGGGAACACCGCGTTCGGCGGCACCTTCACGTCGAAGCTGATGCAGGAGGTCCGCGCGAAGCGAGGGTGGTCGTACGGGGCGTCCTCTCGGGTCGGCTTCGAGCGGCACCGCGACGCCTTCACCATGTGGACGGCCCCGAGCTCGACGGACGCGCCGGCCTGTATGCAGCTTGAGCTCGAGCTGCTCGCGGAGCTGAAGGCCAAGGGCCTCACCGACGACGAGGTCTCCTTCACGAAGAACTACCTCGAGCGGTCCCACGCGTTCGAGGTCGACACGCCCCGCAAGCGCGTGCACCAGCCGCTCGAAGAGGCGCTCTACGATCTGCCCGCCGGGTACCACGCGTCGTACCTCGAGCGCGTGCGCGCGGTCTCGACCGACGAGGTCAACGCCGCGCTCGCGAAGCGCACGCCCCTCGAGGACCTCGTGGTCGCCGTCGTGGCGACCAACGAGGACACCGGCGAGGGGCTGGGCAAGGCGCTGCCTGGCGCGAAGGTGCGGGTCGACCCGTTCGACCTCGAGTAGAGCGAGGTCGTGCCGCGCCGCGCGGCCCCTCGCTCACTCGGCTCGTCGCGAGGCGCGCCGCGTCCGGCGCGCCAGGCCTGCGACGGAGCCGCTAGCCGCCACAGAGCAGCCAGAGCACGGCCATGCGAACGGCGACGCCGGCCTCGACCTGATCGAGGATGACGCTCTGCGGGCCGTCGGCGACCTCGGGCGCGATCTCGACCCCGCGGTTCATCGGCCCCGGGTGCATGACGATGGCGCCAGGTTTGGCGAGCGCCAAGCGGCGCTCGTTGAGGCCGAAGGTGCGGCTGTACTCGCGCAGGGTGGGCAGAAAGACGCCCGAGAGCCGCTCGCGCTGGATGCGCAGCATCATCACCACGTCGGCGTCCTCGAGGGCGGGCTCGATGCGATAGTGGACCTTCGCGCCGAGCGACTCGGGGGCCGAGGGGATGAGCGTTCGCGGGCCTGCGAAGTGGACGTCGGCGCCGAGCTTGCCGAGCAGGATCGCGTTGGAGCGGGCCACCCGGCTGTGGAGGATGTCTCCGCAGATGGCCACCTTGAGCCCGCGCAGGTCGCGCTTGTGACGGCGGATCGTGAAGGCGTCGAGCAAGGCCTGGGTCGGGTGCTCGTGCGTGCCGTCGCCGGCGTTGATCACGGCCGGCGTGGAGCGCGCCGCCACGTACGCGGCGGCGCCCGCCGCGGCGTGGCGGATCACGACCAGGTCGGGCTGCATCGCCTCCAGCGACTTGATGGTGTCGAGCAGGGTCTCGCCCTTGGTCGTCGACGACGACGACGCGCTCAGGTTGACGACGTCCATGCTGAGGCGCTTGCCGGCGAGCTCGAACGAGGTGCGCGTGCGCGTCGACGCCTCGAAGAACACATTGAGCAGCGTCTTGCCGCGCAGCGCCGGCACCTTGCGGATGGGGCGGCGTGACACCTCGAAGAACGACTCGGCGGCGTCGAGGATGCGCGTCGCGTCGCCGGCGGTCAGGTCGTCGGCCGACAGCAGGGAGCGGACGGCGAACGGCTCTCGGGGAGCGTCGTCCGCGAGGTTCACGGCGTCGGGGTTCACACGGCCTCCTGTTGGGCGCTCGACGGTCCCGGCCCGCTGGCCGGCATCACCAGGGCCCAGGGCTCTTCGTCCTCCGGGCGCGGCCCCGTGCGCTTCACCATGACCTCGACCCGGGCGTCGTGGGGCACGTTGGCCTCGAGGCCGACGTAGTCGGCGCGGATGGGCAGCTCGCGGCCCCCGCGATCGACGAGCACGGCCAGCTCGACGGCGGCGGGGCGGCCATGGTCGAACAGCGCGTCGATGGCGGCGCGGATGGTGCGCCCGGTGTGCAGGACGTCGTCGACCAGCACGACCCTGCGGCCGTCGATCGAGGTCGGCAGGCGCGTCGGGCCGATGCGAACGCTGGGCAGGGCGGTCGCGGCGTCGTCGCGGTAGAGGGTGATATCGACGACGCCCCGTGGCATCGCGGGCGAGCCGGCCTCCTCGGCGAACGCCGCGATGCGCTCGGCGAGCGGCACGCCTCCTCGCCGCACGCCGACGAGCACAGGCGGCTCTGTCGCGCGCCCGGTGAGCGCGCGCCTGCGACCCGCGAGCGCGATCTCGGCGGCGATTCTGCGCAGGCTCATCGCGACGCCGGCCGGATCAAGCAGCACCTCGCTCATGCGCGGGCCGAGATAGCACAACGTCAATCGGGCTCGAAGTACACGTTCGGGCGCACGTCGTAGCGGTAGTACTTCTCCCAGCCAGGCCGCTGAAAGCTCAGCGCGCCGAAGGCGTTGACGAAGATCGACCACGCCGCGAGCACGACGAACGTCGTCTTCAGCGGCCGCCGGCCGACCGCGAGCATCGAGAGCAAGAAGACGATGAAGTCGTTGGAGAAGCGGTAGCCGAACTGGACCCAGCCCGTGTTGTGGTAGAGCAGGTTGGGCAAGGCGACGAGCGCGGCCGTGACGGCGAGCCCAGCGAACGCGCGGCGCTGCTTGAGCGGCATCGCCCGAGGCCACGCGGCGAGCACCAGGAACGGGGACGTGATCCACAGCGCGAGGCCGTGCGCGGTGATCTGCAGCGGCCCCGCGCCCTGCCCGATGAACGGCGTGCTGGCCAGCGCGACCCCGAGGTTCTTGCCGAGGTAGTGAGCCGAGAACAGCCCCCCACTTGTCCATCCGCGCGCGCCACACGACCTGCAGGTGACGGTGGCCGAACTCGAGCGGGTCGTCGAAGCGTGCGGCGTTGAGCACGAGGAGCAACGCGAGCCCCGCCGCGATCGGCGCGGCGAAGCGCGCGAGCACCCGACCGGCGGCGCGAAGGTCTAGCTCACCCTTCTTCTGAACGCGCCAGAGCTCGGACAGGAAGAGGGGAGCTGCGAGGGCGAGCGGGGGTCTCGTCGCGAACGCCAGGATGAGCAAGCTGCCGGCCGCGACCGGGCGTCGGGCCCCGGCGCTCGCCCAGACATAGCCAGCGGCGAGCGCGACGGCCACGACGTGCGAGGCGAACCAGACGGTGCCTTGCACCGACGTGAACCAGAACACCGTCGCGAGCGGGAGCAGCGCCGCGATGATCGCGTTCTCTGTCCACGAGCGAGCGCTCGCCCCCGCTTCGCGGAGCGCCTCGAGCGCGCGGTACAAGAGGCCCGGGGCCGCGGCGGCGATGAGCAGGAAGAACAGCCCATCGGGCGTCCGCTCCGCACTGCCCGAGATCGCGACCAGCGGGACCAACAGCAGGGCGGGGAAGGGGGGGAAGCTGACGAACCACCGGTCCTTGTACAGCGCGAAGTCGTTGAGCTGCGTGTAGGCCGGCGGGTCCCCGCCGAGGTCGAGCCGTCCGGCCAGCCACGCCTCGGCGACCAGGGCATGGTGGTTGAACGCCGTGTGATCCGACCCCAGCTGGCGTGGGGCGGTCGCCGCGAAGACGAGCAGCGTCACGAGCGCGAGCGCGAAGGGCACCCAGCGTGGGCCGCGGCCTGCCTCGCGGAGGCGCTTCGTCGTCGTCGCCAAGCCCGCATTCGTACTTCTTGACCGATTCACCTGGCAAGCGAGGACAATGTTCGCTAAAGCGCTTGACCCCGGCTCCTCCGGGAACACCCCGAGGTGTAACGGTGCAACCGCTGATCGTTGTGCCTGCGAACGACGTCGACCCGGCGGGCATCGAGCTCACGGTCGAGCTCCCGCAGGTCTGGCTCGACTCCACGCTGAAAGACGCCGAGGCCCACGCGACGCGCCCGGGGTCCTTCCGCGGCCGGCTGTCGCGCAGCGGGAAGGCCGACGTCGTGGTTCGCGCCAAGATCGCCGCGGAGCTCGAGCTGCCGTGCGCGAGGTGTCTGGGCCCCGCCCCCCTCTCGGTGAGCACCGAGCTGTCCCTCTTGCTGAAGCCGCGCCCCAGTGGCGCGCCGCAAGACGAAGCGGCCCGCGTCCGCCGCGAGGCCAAGCGCGCCGCGAAGGGTGCCGCGAAGGGCCCCGTTGCCGCGGGCGCAACCAAGGAGGGGACGAACGAGGCTCCCGCCAAGGCCCCCGCGGCGAAGGCCCCGCCCAAGCCCCCCCGCCACGCCGAGTACGAGTTCTCGTCCGCCGAGGCCGACCTCGACGAATACGATGGCGAGAAGGTGATCCTCGACGACTTCGTCCGCGAGGCGATCCTCCTCGAGCTGCCAAGCTTCCCCCTGTGCACGGAGGGGTGCGAGGGGGGCGGTCGCGCCCTGGAGCCGGGGGTCGAGGCCCACCCGCCCGAGGTGATCGCCAACCCCTTCGCCGCCTTGCGTCACCTGCTCGCAGGAGAGGCCTTGCCTCCGGACGACAGCGCGGGCAATGGAAGGTCCCCGTCCCAAGCGGACTTTCGCCGCATCAGCCGAGCGAAGAAGCGCGCCATGCCAAAGATCCGCACGAGCGCGCTCCAGCGAGGTAAGAAGTAGCCCTCGCGCCCCTCGGGCGCCCAAGCCTTTCCGCGCGCCTCGAGGCGCGTCCAGCCGGCCAAGCCGGCCCATGTAGCGACCAGGAGAAGAGAACGTGGCCGTCCCCAAGCGAAAGAAGTCCCCCCGAAGCGCGACATGCGGCGCGCCAACCACGACAAGGTCACGCCCGTCCAGGTCGTCGCCTGCGCGAACTGCGGCGAGGCGATGCGCCCGCACCGGGCGTGCGGGGCTTGCGGCCATTACAACGGTCGCAAGGCCGTGGCCGTCAAGACGCCGGCCTGACGACGACTCCGAGGAGCCTGATCGCGGCGACGGGCAGCTACTTGCCCGAGAGGGTCGTCACCAACGACGACCTAGCCGCGTTCTTGGACACGTCTGACGCGTGGATACGTGATCGGACCGGCATCGGAGCGAGGCACGTCGCCGCCGACGACGAGGTCACCAGCGACCTCGCGGCGGCCGCGTCACGTCGCGCGCTCGAGGCGGCCGGCGTGAGCGCCGCGTCGCTCGACATGATCGTCACGGCGACGGTCACCCCCGACAGCCCGATGCCGGCTTGCGCGGTGCGACTCCAGCACAAGCTCGGCGCCGGGAAGGTTCCTGCCTTCGACGTCAGCGCGGCGTGCGCGGGCTTCTTGTTCGGGCTGACCATCGCGGACCAGTTCATCCGAGCGGGCGGGGCACGGCGCGTCCTCGTCGTCGGGGTGGAGCTGCTCAGCCGCATCATCGACTGGTCCGATCGCACCACCGCGGTCCTGTTCGGCGACGGCGCCGGCGCGGTGCTCGTCGAGCGGGCCGAGCCGGGCGACCCCCGCGGGATCGAGGCGTGCCGGATCCACAGCGATGGCTCCCTCGCGGCGGCGCTCGAGATCCCGGCAGGCGGCAGCGCGGAGCCGGCGACCGAGCGGGGTCTCGCAGCACGGCGCAACAAGGTGCACATGCTCGGGCAAGACGTCTTCCGCGCGGCCGTGCGCGGCATGACCGACGTCGGCCAAGAGGTCGTCGCGGCCGCTGGGCTGACGCTGAACGACGTCGACCGCTTCGTCCCGCACCAGGCGAACCTCCGGATCCTCCAGGCCCTCGCGGAGCGCTGGGCGGTCCCGCTGGAGCGGTTCGTCCTGGTCCTCGACGAGACCGGCAACACCTCGAGCGCCTCCATCCCGATCGCGCTCGACCGCGGCCTCTCCGACGGGCGCCTCTGCCGCGGTCAGCGAGTCCTCATGTCGGCGCTGGGTGCTGGCGTCTCCTACGGCGGCGTCCTCGCGCGACTGTGAACCAAGAAGGACGCCGCGCTCAACATGTCGCGTCACGGCTGTCGCTCCGCGCCATAAAGCGCCGACTCCGCGCTAAAGGTCTACCCGTTCCGCTGGAGAACGAGTAATCGCACAAGCGCGGGAGGCACCGATGTCGCAGCGTTCACCTTACCAATCGCCCCTCACCCTGTTGCTCGCGCTGGCCCTGTCGTCCGCGTGCGCGACGGCCGAGACCGAAACCACCGGCGGCGCGCCGTCCACGGGCGGATCCCCCGGGTCGGGTGGTGAGCCGTCGAACGGCGGCTCGGGTGGTGGGGGCAACGGGGTCGGCGCCAGCGGGGTCGGCGGCGATCCCACCAACACGGTCACCAACACCAGCGTGACGAGCACCAGCGTCACCTCGACCACGGTCACCAACACGTCGACGACGGGCCCTGGCTGCGACGATTTCACCTGCATCGCGCAGTGCGCGGCGATGAGCCAGCTCGGCCAGTGCGTCGGGGGCATGTGCGAATGCATGGACCTCATGCAGGGCGCGGGTGGCGGCTTCGGGTTCGGCGGCGCGTTCCCCTGAGCGGGAGCCACGACGATGAAGATCGCTTGGCTCTTCCCGGGGCAGGGCTCGCAGCAGGTGGGCATGGGCCGCGAGCTCGCCGAGCGGTCCGCCGCCGCTCGCGCCGTGTTCGACGCGGCCGACCGCGCCCTCGCGGCGGCGGGCGCAGGTGAGCCGTCGCTCTCGCGCCTGTGCTTCGAGGGCCCGGAAGACCAGCTCACCCTCACGATCAACACGCAGCCGGCGCTCGTCACGACCAGCGCCGCCCTCGTCGCGGCGCTCCGCGAGTGCCACCCCAGGGGCGCTGCCCGAGCCCGCGATCGCGCTCGGTCATTCCCTCGGTGAGTACAGCGCGCTGGTCGCCTCGGGCGCGCTCTCGCTCGCCGACGCGGTGACCACTTGCCGGGCGCGCGGGGCCGCGATGCAGGAGGCGGTGCCCCCGGGCGAGGGCGCGATGGCGGCGGTGCTCAACGTCGAAGACTCGGCCCTGCGCGCGATCTGCGAGCAGGCCTCGGCCGCGGGGGTCGTCTCGCCCGCGAACTTCAACGCGCCGGGGCAGATCGTGATCGCGGGCCAGAAGGCGGCCGTCGCGCGCGCCTCGGAGCTCGTCGCCGACAAGGGCGGCAAGGCCATCCCGCTCAAGGTGAGCGCGCCCTTCCACTGCTCGCTGATGCGCCCTGCGGCCGAGCGCCTCGCGGTCGCGCTCGAGCGCGTGTCGATCGGCCCCATGGCCTTCCCGGTGATCGCGAACGTCGACGCCGAGCCGAACGACCAGCCCGCCCGCGTGAAGGAGCTGCTCGTGCGCCAGGTCGACGCCCCGGTGCTCTGGGCCCGCTCGATCGTCCGCGCTGCGGAGCTGGGCGTCACGGTCGCGCTCGAGATCGGTCCAGGCAAGGTGCTGGCCGGCCTCGTCAAGCGCATCGACAAGAGGATTCGTGTCGTGAACGTCAGTGACGCGGCGGGCGTCGCGGCTGCGATGGAGGCGATCTCGGCGAGCTAGCTCGCACGGGTCGCGAACAGGAGATGGCGATGTTTCGGTTGGACGGCAAGGTCGCGATCGTCACGGGTGGGTCGCGCGGGATCGGCCGCTCGTGCGCCGAGGCGCTCGCGGGACAGGGCGCGACGGTCGTGATCAACTACGTGCGGGGCGCAGACGAGGCTCAGAAGACCGTCGCCGCGATCGAGGCCAAGGGCGGACGCGCCGAGGCGGTCGCCTTCGACGTCTCCGACATGACGGCCACGGAGGCCGCGGTCGCCGACATCGCGAAGCGCCACGGGCGCCTCGACGCGCTGGTCGCGAACGCAGGCATCGCGCACGACAACCTGGTCTTGCGCGTCAAGGAGGAGGAGCTCGATCGTCTCTTCGCGGTCAACGTGAAGGGCTCGATCGCCGCAGCCAAGGCGTCGATCAAGGTGATGATGCGCGCGAAGACGGGGCGCATCGTGATGCTCTCGAGCATCGTGGGGGAGATGGGCAACGCTGGTCAGACCGCGTACGCGGCGACCAAGGCGGCGCTGCTGGGCGTCACGAAGTCGCTCGCGCGCGAGTACGCCTCGCGCAACATCACGGTCAACGCCGTCGCCCCCGGCTTCATCGACACCGACATGACGACGCAGATCGCAGGGGACATGAAGGACGCGATGCTCAAGAGCATCCCGCTCGGTCGCACCGGCCGCGCCGAGGAGGTCGCCGCGTGCGTCGCCTTCCTCTGCTCGGACGAGGCCTCCTACGTGACCGGCGAGGTCCTGCGCGTAAACGGCGGAATGCTCATGGGCTGAAGTGGATATCGGGTCCTCGGACCCACGCGCTCGCGCAGACGTTCTAGGCGCTCGCATTGGGATTGAAACTGGGCTAGTAGGGGGCCCACACGCTGGCGGCTGCGAAGCGCGGCTGCACCGGAGGAAGACATGGCTGAGGGTCGCGACATCACCGCCGAGGTGAAGCGCATCATCAAAGAGCAGCTCGACGTCGACGAGAAGGACATCAAACCGGAGTCGACCTTCATCGACGATCTCGGCGCTGATTCGCTCGGTCTCGTGGAGCTCGTCCTCGCGTTCGAGGAGGCTTTCGAGATCGACATCCCGGACGAGGACACCGAGAAGATCCGCACCGTCCAGGACGCGATCAACTACATCGAGACCCACGCGAAGAAGTAGCGTGGTGGCTGCCCGCCCGCTCGCTGCGCTCACTTTCGGGTGAGGCCTCGGGCGGACGGGCTGACCAGGAGCCCTTCGTGGAACGAGTCGTCGTCACAGGCATCGGTCTCTGCACGCCGGCCGGTGTCGGCACGCAGCCGACCTGGCAGAACGTCGTCGCGGGCAAGAGCGGCATCCGTCGGATCACCCTCTTCGATCCGACCGGCTTTCCGACCACGATCGCGGGCGAGGTGCCGGGCTTCGACCCGGAGGTGTACATCCCTCGCAAGAAGCTGAAGGAGATGGGGCGCTTCAGCCACCTCGCGGTCGCCGCGGCCCGGCAGGCCTGGCAAGACGCCGGCTTCAGCGACACAGTGCGCCCGAGCGACGAGGTCTGCGAGGAGACCGGCACGTTCCTGGGCGTCGGCCTGGGCGGGCTGGAGGGCATCTATCAGCAGGCGATCACGCTGAAGGAGAAGGGGCCCTCGAAGATCAGCCCGTACTTCATCCCGTCGGTGATCGGCAACCTCGCGGGGGGTCAGGTCGCGATGGCGCTCGGCCTGAAGGGCCCGAGCTACGCCAACACGAGCGCGTGCGCTTCGAGCGCCCACGCGGTCGGCGAGGCCTTCGAGTGGATCCGGCGCGGTCGCGCGCCGATGATGTTGAGCGGCGGAGCGGAGGCCACCATCACCGCCCTCGGCATCGGCGGCTTCTCTGCCATGTTCGCGCTCTCGCGCAGCAACGCCGAGCCCGAGAAGGCGAGCCGCCCGTGGGACCGCGGCCGCGACGGGTTCGTGTGCTCGGAGGGGGCCGGGGTGCTCGTGCTCGAGTCGCTGTCGCACGCCAAGGCGCGCGGCGCCCGCGTCTACTGCGAGATCACCGGGTACGGCGCCTCCTGCGACGCGTACCACCTGACGAAGCCCGCGCCGGAGGGCGAGGGAGCTCAGCGCGCCATGCGCTCGGCGCTCAAGGACGCGCGCCTCGATCCGAGCGCCATCGACTACGTCAACGCGCACGGCACCTCGACGCCGCACGGCGATCTCGAGGAAGCCCGCGCCGTCATGAAGGTGTTCGGGGCGCACGCCACCGACAAGAAGCTGTGGGTCAGCTCGACGAAGAGCGTCATGGGCCACCTGCTGGGTGGCGCGGGCGGGGTCGAGGCCGGGCTGTCGGCGCTGGCCATCGCGGAGGGCCTCGTGCCGCCGACGATCAACCTCGATGACCCCGATCCGGACGCGCCTCTCGACTTCGTTCCGCACGAGGCGCGTCGGCGCGACGTTCGCCACGCGATGAGCAACTCGTTCGGCTTCGGCGGGACGAACGCGACGCTGATCCTCTCGAAGCTGCTCACGTGAAGTGCCCGTTCTGCAGCCACCTCGAGGACCGCGTGATCGACTCGCGCGCGTCGGGGACGGGCGACGTGATCCGGCGACGCCGCGAGTGTGAAGGCTGCGGCAAGCGCTTCACGACGTACGAGCGGGTCGAATACGTCGTCGCGACTGTCGTCAAGAAGGACGGGCGACGCGAGCCGTTCGATCGCAACAAGCTGGTCGAGAGCATGCGAATCGCGCTTTCGAAGCGGCCCATCCCGGCGGATCGCGTGGACGCGATCGCCGACGAGATCGAGCGGGAGCTGGTCGACGTCGATCAGCGCGAGGTCGCCAGCGCCTCGATCGGCGAGCGGTTGATGGCGCGGCTGCGCGATCTGGACGAGGTCGCCTACGTGCGCTTCGCGAGCGTGTACCGGTCGTTCCGAGACATCGACGAGTTCGCGGCCGAGCTCAGCAAGCTCGGGATCCAGCCGCCCGAGAAGCGGAGCGCCTCGTGAGCCTGGCCGCGACCGACGAGCAGTTCATGCGCCTCGCGCTCGAGGCCGCCGGCAAGAGCCTGCCCTCGCCCAACCCGCCTGTCGGGGCGGTCGTCGTCGACGCGACGGGGCGCGTGGTGGGGGCGGGCCATCACGCGCGCGCCGGTGAGTCCCACGGGGAGACGGCCGCGCTCGAGGCCGCCGGCGGCGCGACGGCGGGCGCGACGCTCTACGTGACGCTCGAGCCGTGCAACCACACGGGCAAGACGCCCCCCTGCGTCGACGCGATCCTCGGCGCGCGCATCAAGCGCGTCGTCGTGGGCTGTCGCGATCCGAACCCGCACGTGCAGGGCAGGGGAATCGAGCGCCTGCGTGAGGCCGGCGTCGAGGTGAAGGTCGGCGTGCTCGAGGCGGACGCGGCCGCGCTGATCGAGCCGTGGAGCGTGTTCATCACGACGGGGATGCCCTTCGTCGCCTTGAAGCTCGCGCTCTCCCTCGACGGTCGCATCGCGTCGCGGACGGGCGCTTCGCGCTGGGTCACCGGCCCGGAGGCCCGCGCGAAGGTCCAAGAGCTGCGCGCGCACAGCGACGCCGTCGCGGTCGGCATCGGGACGGCGCTCGCGGACGATCCGCTGCTCACGGTGCGCGATCCAGACTTCGAAGGTCGCGTGCCGCGCCGGGTGGTGTTCGACTCGAGGTTGAGGCTCCCCCTCTCGAGCCGCCTGCTCACGACAGCGGAGGAGGCCCCCGTCTCGGTGATCACGACCCTCGAGGCGCCGGACGACAAGGAGCGGGCCATGCTCGATCTCGGCTGCGAGGTCATCCGGGTCCCCTCTACCGGCGAAGGTCGCGTGGACTTCGAGGCAGCCTTGCGGCAGCTCGCGGCCGCTGGTGTGGTCTCGATGCTGGTCGAGGGAGGCGCAGAGCTCGCGGGCACGGCGCTCAACGCGGGCCTCGTCCACCGGCTGCATGCGTTCGTCGCGCCGATCCTCCTGGGGCCGCGCGGGCGGCCGGGCGCGGTCGACTGGGCCGGGCCCGACAGCCCCCAAGCGGCCCCGCGCATCCTCGACCCCACGTGGGAGGTCGTCGGGCGCGACGCGTACGTGTGGGGACCGCTCGTGTTCCCCGAAGAGGAATAGAGCCGCAAGGGCGCTCCAACGGGCGCGCCTCGGTCTGCTGGGACTCCAGCCCTAGCGCGAGGCGCGGCGCTCGCCGTGCTTCTGGACCTTGCGCGCCATGAGCCGCTTCTTGAGCGGCCCGACGTGATCGATCATCAGCACGCCGTCGAGGTGATCGTTCTCGTGCTGGATCGCGACCGCCAAGAGCCCGTCGGCCTGCAGCTCGAAGGTCTTTCCGTCCCGATCGAGGGCGCGCACCGTGACGCGCTCGGCGCGCTTGATCTCCTCGGTCGCGCCGGGGAACGAGAGACAGCCCTCCTCCCACATCTGGGTGCCGTCGCGGACCACGATCTCGGGGTTGATGAACACCCGCAGATCGCTCGGCTCCTCCTCGCTGGCGATATCGATGATGAAGATGCGGTGGGGCTCCCCGATCTGCGTGGCCGCGAGGCCAACCCCCGGCGCCGCGTACATGGTCTCGGCCATGTCGTCGATCAGCTTGCTGATCTCGGGGGTCACCCGCTCGACCGGCTGGGCCTTCTCGCGGAGCTTCGGGTCGGGGTAGTGCAGGATGGTGCGGATGGCCATGCGAGCCTCGGTGCGCTCGCCGGGACCGACCGCGACGAGGGGATTTCCTCACACGCTGATGAATCCCCGGCGATTCGTCAAGGGGCCGTCAGCGGCTCGAGCGCTTGAAGATGCCCAGATCGAGCGGTACGCCGCGCGAGACCAGGTCTTCGGCGATGCGCGGGACCACACCGGTCGGCTGGAAGGAGCCCTCGACGGTGCCGCCTGCCGCGGTCCGCTCGACCGTGAACGTGAAGATATCGCGCAGCTCCAGGGGGTTGGTCGGCGAGTGCGAGAACTCCGCGACGCGCATCACGCGATCGCGACCGTCGCGCAGCCTCGTGACCTCGAGCACGAGGTCGAAGGAGCTCGCGAGCCACTCGCGCGCCGTGTCGAGGGTGAGCATCGCGCGGGTCGCAGACATGTCGGCGGGGAGCCGGGAGACCAGGTGGCGAAGCGTCGGCGCGCGCGCAGCGGCGAGGACGCCGTCGGTGCCGTCCCCGATCGCGTCGACGATCTCAGGCACGACGTGCCCCGCGAACGCGCCGATGACCAGGCGGTCGGGGCGGACGCGGATGGCCGCGCGGACCGCGCGCGCGCCTTCGTCGGCGGTGTCGCCGATCAACATCGAGACGGAGTGCGGCTGATTCACGACGAGCTCATCGTCCTCTTGCAGCAGGACGACGCGGTCCTCGAGGCTGCCCGCGGCGGCGAGCGCTCCCAGCAAGACGGTCGCGCCAGCGCCCAGGCTGCCCGTCACCAGGATGTTCGCGCGACCCTGGACCGCGAGGTGGAGGAGCGTGGCGATCTGCCGGGCGATCGCGCCGCTCTTGACGAGGTCTTCGAGGGTCGAGCTGGCGAGCTGCGGCTTGCGCAACACGAGCATGTGGCCGTCGCCCGAAGCGGGTGGCAGCACCCCGAACAAGCGGGCGCGTTGGGCGAGCCGGCGCTCCACGAACAGCTCTTCGGCGCCGAGCGGACGCCCGCTCTGGACGCAGATCCGCCGGACCACGCGCGCCACAGCCGCCTCGCTGGTGAAGGCGATCTCGGTCGCGACCTGCTTCTTGCCGTGCATCGCGACGATGTGATCGTGCCGGATGACCTGAACTTCTTCGACGTATTCGTCCTCGAGCAGCGGCCCGATCGGCCCCAGCTCGAACAGCTCGCGCCGGCACTCGGCGATGATCACCTCCGCGTCGAGCCCCGCAGGGAGCTCACCGCTCGATCGCAGCTGCGCGGCGCGCTCGGCGAGCGAGCGCTCGAGCGCCGCGACGAGCTGCGGCGGGGGCGCCTCACCCGAGGCGAGCGGCGCCGTGTCGATGCCCGCCGTCGCGCGCTCCATCAGCTTGCTGAGCGCGGCGCGGTGGGCGATCGCCTGGGACGAGTCGACGACTCCCTCGCTCGCTGCCGCCGAGCGCACGCTCGAGCGCGGCGGCCCCGAAGGTTGGGGTGACGACGGCTGCGAGTGCGGGAGCGACGGGGCCGGTTGGGACGAGGGGAGCGAAGCGGGCGGGGGCGCAGTGATCTTCGCCGGCGGCGCGGGCTGCTGGGTCGACACTGGCGGCGCGGCGGGCGACGCGTGGACGATGGGGGACGGCTGGATGGGCGCCGGCGGTTGTGGCGGCGTCGGCGCGACGTGTGCGGGAGGCGTCAGCGCGGCGCCTCCGTACGGGGTCGGCACGTCGGGTGACGCGACCGACTGCGGGCCGACCTGCGGCGGCACGGCCTGCGGCGGCACGGCCTGCGGCGGCACGGCCTGCGGCGGCGGAGCAAGGCCTGTAGCCGGCGGCTCCGGAGCGTGGAGGGCTGGCGGCGCCCCGGTGGGTGCCATGCTCGAGGGGGAGGGCGGGGCCGCGGTGGCGAGCGGGGGCGGGGCGTGAACGGCCCCTGGCGGCAGGGTCGGGGGCTGTTGGGCCCCGTGCTGAGCCGGCGCCTGCAGCGCCGGCGGCTGTTGCGCCGGAGGCTGTTGCGCGTGCGGGGGCTGAAGATGGGCCGGCGGGGCAGGGGCCAGCGGGGGAGGGGCCGGCTGCGGGGGCGACGGGGCGGGCGGCGGCGGGGCCGGCTGCGGCGCCGAGGGCGGCACCATGGCAGGCGGCATCGGCGCGCGCGGCCCAGGGCCGAGGACGGTCTCGCGAGGCGGAGCGCCACTCGGGTTGATTCCGAGGATCGCCGGAGGAGGCCCGCCCAGGTCGGGCCGCGGGGCCGCCGGAGCCTGCGGGATCGGCGGGCTCTGCATGTTCGCGGCGGGTGGAGGCCCCGCCGTCGGGGCGCCGGGGAGCGGAGGCGGCGCGGCAGGCGCGCCCGCGCGCCCGGGCGCAGCCAGCTCCCCGCTCGGCTCGTCGTGCGAGGGGGTGGGGCTCGACGGCCCGGCGGACGCGCCGGCTCCGGCTCCTGCACCCTCGCCAAGCTCGATGCGCAGGACGAAGTCGCCGATGTAGATCTTGTCACCCTCGCGGACGATCGTCGCTTGCGCGATCTTGCGCCCGTTGACGTACGTGCCGTTGGTGCTCTTCAGGTCGGTGACGATGAAGCGGCCGTCGCGGTAGAGGAGCCTCGCGTGGCGCTTCGACACGTTGCCCTTGGGCAACATGAGATCGTTGCCTTGCACCCGGCCCACGTTGATCTCGGTCTTGTCGAACGAGTCGCGCCGCTCTGCGCCGCCTTTTTCGCTGATGATGATCGAGAACATGGTTCGCGTGCCCGTGCAGGGACGACCTCAGGGCCGCCCGATACTAACGGCGTTTTCGTACGACCGGAAGGATACGGCACCGATGTTCTGCCCATCGGCAGACGCGGGCCACAAAACGCGCGAAGGGCAGCCTTTGTGGGGCCGCCCTTCCGAACGATTCGCTCAGGAACTCAGGCCGTTGCGCCCTGTGCGCGAGTCACGTTGACGGCCTGCAAGCCCTTGGGGCCTTCCTTGATCTCGAATTCGACGGTCTCGTCCTCGAAGAGGCGACGACGGCCCTCCCCATTGATTTGCGAGTAGTGAACGAAAACGTCTGGGCCGCCCTCCTGCTTGATAAAGCCCCAGCCCTTTTCGTCGTTGAACCACTTGACCTTGCCAACTGCCATGAGCTCCTCCACTTCCCGAAATGCCGTCGAGAAACCGCAGGACGTGACCGACTTGCGCCGCTCTCCCGCCCTCCTCCCCGGACATGCCCCCTGCCCCCCGCGTGGAAATGCCCAGCTGGAAACCAGGGATCCTGGAGCGCGCGCCGGCAACTCGCGAGCTCTTCGGGTGCATGCCCTCGACGAGCGGCGCGGAACGTAGACGCCCCGCGGGCTCAGGGTCAAGCTGAACCGCGCACCCCGACGTCGATGTGGGGAGTGAGATGTGGGGAGTGACGACCGGGCGCCGCCTCAGCTGCGGGCGAGCGGAGCCGCCGCGAACGTCCGCGAGGGGGGGTCGAAGCGGTGGGTCTCGACGGCCTCGAGCCGGCCGTCGTCCGCGAAATCATAGACGTTGAAGCCCGCCACGCGCCGCTCATGCTCGTGCAGGAGCGAGGCGCTGGTCGCGCCGAGCACGTCGAGCGAGCCTCCGCGGGTGCGGTGCTCCCGCCACGTGCGCTCGTGGTTGTGGCCGTGCAGGACGACGCCGTGCGGCAGCTCATCCAGCACGGCGAGCTCGGCTTTGGCGTCCCACAGCCCCTTCAGCACGAAATCGACGAGTTTGTCGGGGCCGAGCGGCGGGTGGTGCTGGAGGAACACCGGCGTGCGCTTCCTCACCTCGGGGTGCTCGAGCACGCGTGCGAGGCGCTCGAGCTGGCGCTTGCCGAGCTCACCGGCGGCGACCAGCGGCGGGCGTGCGACCGCGGTCGAGAGCCCGATCAGCGCGATCGGGCCGCGGAGGCGCACGAACGGGAACTGCTGGTCACCCCCGACGTCGAGATCCGAAGACGTGTACGGCTGGAACCACTGCAAGAAGCGGCGAGAGCGGACCGCGCCTCGTGTGTAGGCGTCGTGGTTTCCTGGGACGACGCTGATCTGGTCGGGCGACAGGCCCATGTCTTGTTCGAACAGCTCGCGCGCGAGGTCGAACTCGCGCTCGAGCGCGAGGTTGCTGACGTCTCCGGTGACGACCACGTGGTCGATGTCGAGCCCGCGCAAGGACTGAGCGCCGAGGCGCACCGGCTCCGGCTTGTGTTTGTGCTCGCGGTGCAGGCGCAGGTTCACCCAGCCGGTGAACCGTTTGTTGAACAGCCGGCCGGGTACCGCGCCCGTCAGATCGAGCAGGTGGAGGTCGGAGAAGTGAGCGACGCGCACCGCCCGTTCATAACGCATTTCTCGGGCCTGCGCTCGCAGCGGCCGGCGGCGGCGCGGGTGGACACTCGGCGCCTCGGCGCGCTGGGTCGAGGCGCGAGCCAGGCCTGGAGGCTGATGGCTCTGCTGCGAACAGCGAGCTGCAATGATAGATGGGTCCTATCAGATGCCCAGCCCGCAAGACCTCTCGATTCGGCAGCTCCAGTACCTGGTGGCCGTGGCAGAGACCCTCGGCTTTCGTCGCGCAGCCGAGCGCTGTCACGTGTCTCAGCCGACCCTGAGCGCTCAGATCCGCGAGCTCGAAGGGGTGCTGGGGGTGCAGCTGTTCGAGCGCACCCGGCGCAGGGTCGCCGTGACGCGCGCGGGTGAGGCGCTCGTCCGCGGGCGCGCGCCGTGCTCGTCGCGCTCGACGACGTGCTCGACGAGGCCAAGCGCCTGAAGGACCCGTTCGCCGGCACGCTCGAGATCGGCGTCATCCCCACCGTCGCGCCCTACCTGCTTCCGGACCTCACGCCCGCGCTGACGGCGCGCTACCCGCAGCTCTCGGTCGTCTATCGCGAGGAGAAGACCGCGGACATCGTGCGCCACCTGGACGAGGGCAAGCTCGACGCCGGGCTGCTCGCGCTCGAGGCGGACATTGGAGACTGTGCATCCGCTCTCGTCCAAAAGGACCTGTTCGTCGTCGCGCTCCCGAAGGGGCACCGGCTCACGAAGAAGGCCAAGGTCGCGCTCGAGGACCTGGAAGAAGAACGAGTGTTGCTGCTCGACGACGGGCACTGCTTTCGGGAGCAGGCGCTCGCCGCGTGCTCGAGGGCAGGGGTCCAAGAGGCCGCGTTCCGTGCGACGAGCCTCTCGACGCTGGCTCAGATGGTGTCCTCCGGCGCCGGGGTGACGCTCCTGCCGGCGCTCGCGGTCGAGGCCGAGAACCGCCGCGGGCAGCTCACGATACGGCCGCTCCGCGCGCCGGCGCCGAGCCGCACCATCGCGCTCGTCTGGCGACGGCGCTCCGCGCTCGGCGCGTCGCTGCGGGAGCTCGCCGCGACGATGAAGGGCGCCGTGCGCCGCGTTCACCCCTCGTAGGCGCAGCGGAAGCCCCGCCACGCGCGGCGCGAGCCAGGCAGGTCGTGACCTCGCGCAGCCGAGCGGAGCCACGCCCTGCCGTGCGCATAGCTCCCGCCGCGGATCACCTTCTCGTCGCCGGTCTCGGGTCCCTTCGGATCGGTCACCGCTCCCTCGGGGTAGGCCCCGAACCAGTCGGAGACCCACTCCTCGGCGTTGCCGGCGAGATCGACGATGCCGTCCGGTGTGCGGCTGAAGGGCAGCGCTCCGACCGGGGACAGCTCGAGGTAGCCGTCCTTGTCCTCGAAGGGATCGAGGCCGAGCCTTCCGCCGTTGGCGAGGTAGGGGTCATAGGTCGATCCCCATGGAAAGCGCCGCCCCGTGAGGCCACGCGCGGCACGCTCCCACTCGGCCTCGGTGGGCAGTCGCCCACCCCGCCACTTGCAGTACGTGGAGGCTTCACCCCAGCTGACCATCGTGACCGGGAGGTCTGGCTGCTCGAAGCGCTTGCCTCCCGACGCGAACGGAAGCGACAAACAAGGGCCCGTCTCGACGCAGCGACGGTAATCGCCCGCGGTCACCTCGGCGCGATCGATGCGGGTGTCCGTGAGCGTGACCGAGTGCGGCGGGAACTCGGCCGCGAAGTCGTCGATGTTGCGCTCGCACGACTGCCGGCCCGGCTCGTAGCGGCAGAGCGTGAGCGCGTGCTCGATCTCGGCGACCTCGGAGCCCATCGTGAAGGTGCCAGCCCGCACGAGGACCGTCCCCTCGATCGGGGCCGTGAGGGTCACGACTCCGAGCGCGACGTCGGCGCGCCGCTTCTGCTCGGCGCCCGCGCGAGCGGCCACGGCAGCGCTGACCAGCGCGACCGCGGCGACGAACCCGATCTTGAGGGCGCTCGGAGGCACGCCCTCAAAGTACCAAGATCTGACCAGGATGCTCGAGCAGGCCCCGGAGCGCCTTGAGGAACGTCGCGCCGACCGCTCCGTCGATCACGCGATGGTCGCAAGAGAGGGTCATCGCCAGCTTGCGACCGGGCACCACGGCGTCGCCCCGCACGACCGGCTCGCGCCGCACCTGGCCGACCGCCAAGATGGCGCCCTCCGGCGGGTTGATGACCGCGGAGAACTCGTCGATCCCGAACATGCCGAGGTTGGAGACGCTGAACGTGCCGCCGGCCATCTCCTCCGGCTTCAGCTTCTTCTGGCGGGCGCGCCCCGCGAGCTCGCGGACCTCGCGAGCGATCGCGAGGACGGACTTCTTGTCGGCGCCACGCACGACGGGCGTAACGAGGCCGTCGTCGACCGCCACCGCCACCGACAGATCGACGCGCCGGTGGTAGAGGATGGCGTCGGGCGTGAACTGGGCGTTCGCAGCCGGCACGCGCGTGAGCGCTATGGCCACGGCCTTGAGGACCAGGTCGTTGAAGCTGACCTTCGGCGCGTCTTTGTCGTCGGCGACCGAGGTGGCCAGATCGTCGTTGATCCGCTCGCGCAGCGTGTGGAGCGCCTCTGCGTCGACGTCGATCGTCAGGTAGAAATGAGGGACGGTCTGCTTCGACTCGGTGAGCCGCTTCGCGATCGTCTTGCGCATCATGCTGAGCGGTCGGACCTCAGGGGCCTCGTCTTGAGCGGCCGGCGCCGCGGCGGCCGAGGCCGCGCTGACAGCGGGTGCGAGGCCCTCGAGGTCGCGCGCGACGATGCGGCCGTGAGGCCCGGTGCCAGCAACCCCGCCCAGCGTCAGCCCACGCTCGCGGGCGAGCTTGCGGACGTACGGAGAGGCGCGGACGCGGCCGCCCTCCGCGGCCGGCAGCGCCCCAGCCGTCGTCACGGGCGCCAGCGCTCCGGGGGGCGGGCCCGCCGGGCCGGCCGCCGAGGGCGGGGCAGGGGTGGTGGCCGCAGCGGCGCCGGCCTGGGTCGCCGCCGCTCCGCCGCCCGCCGCCGCCAGCGCCGACACGTCTTCTCCGGCGGCGCCCACGATCGCGACCGGCTGACCGAGCTTCACGACGCTGCCAGCGGGCGCCAGGATCTTGAGGAGCGTGCCCTTGTCGAAGGAGCGAAACTCCATCGTGGCCTTGTCGGTCTCGACCTCGGCCAGGAGCTCGTCGACCCCGATCGCGTCCCCCTCTTTCTTGTGCCACGCGCTGATCTGGCCCTCCTCCATCGTCGGGGAGAGCTTCGGCATGTCGATGATCTTCGCCATCTCTACGCGCTCCTGTAGGCGACGCGCTTGACCGCCTCGATGACTCGCTCGGCGCTCGGGATGACGTGCTGCTCGAGCTTCGCGTTGTAGGGCATGGGGTAGTCGAGCGTGGTCACCCGCTCGATCGGGGCGTCGAGCTCGTCGAAGGCGAGGCGCTGGATGCGGTCGACGACCTCTGCCCCCACGCCCCCGTACGGCCACCCTTCATAGGCGACGACCGCGCGGTGGGTCTTCGAGACGTTCGCCACGAGCGCCTCTTCGTCGAGCGGCCGGAGGCTCCGCAGGTCGATGACCTCGACGTCGAGCCCCTCCTTGGCCAGCTCTTCGGCGGCCTGGAGGGAGACATGGACCATCCGGCTCCAAGAGACGATCGTCACGTCTCCACCTTGGCGGGCGACGCTGGCCTTGCCGAAGGGCACCGTGAACTCCGGGTCTTCGGGCACGTCGCCCTTCAGGTTGTAGAGCGTCTCGCTCTCCATGTAGAGCACCGGGTCGTCGTCGCGGATGGCCGTCTTCATCAGGCCCTTCGCATCGGCGCAGGTCGCCGGCGCGACGACCTTCAGGCCCGGCACGTGCGCGTAGAAGTGCTCCATCGCGTGGGAGTGCTGTGAGCCGACCTGCTTGGCCGAGGCGTTGGGCGCCCGGAAGACGATCGGCACGTGCAGCTGCCCACCCGACATTTGCCGCATCTTCGCCGCGTTGTTCAGGATCTGGTCGAACGCGACCGCCGAGAAGTTCCACGTCATGTACTCGACGATCGGGCGCAGCCCAACCATGGCGGCGCCGATCGAGATGCCGGTGAAGCCGCTCTCGGTGATCGGCGCGTCGATGACACGCTTGGGTCCGAACTTCTCGAGCATGCCCTCGGTCACCTTGTAGGCGCCCTGGTAGTGCCCGACCTCTTCGCCGACGATGTAGACGCGGTCGTCGCGCTCCATCTCCTCGACCATTCCCATGCGGATCGCTTCCCTGAAGCGAACGCTCTTCGTGGGCCCGCTCATCGCGCGAAGGCTCCCTTGTAGGTGGTGGCGGCGAGCAGCTCCGGGCCAGGCTCGGGGCTGTCGTCGGCGAACTTGATGGCGTCTTGGACCTCGGTCTCGACCGACGCGTCGAGCTCGGTCAGCTTGTCGCCGAGGCCAGCCTTTTCGAGGGCCGTGCGGGACACGACCAGGGGATCGCGCCGCTTGTGCTCTTCGACCTCTTCTGCGGTCCGATATTTCCCGGGGTCGCTCATCGAGTGACCTCGGTGCCGGTAGGTACGGATTTCCATCAGCGTCGGCTCGGACAGCTCCCTCGCGCGCTTGATGGCGAGGTCGAAGTGCTCCATCACCTGGTGGACGTTTTCGCAGACGAAGCGGTCCGAGGCCATGCCGTAGCCAGCCGCGCGCGCCGTGACGTCGTCGTTCGCGAGGGTGCGCGTGAGCGGGGTGCCCATCGCGTATTGGTTGTTCTCGCACACGAAGATCACGGGCAGCTTCCACAGCGCAGAGAGCGCCATCGCCTCGTGACAGTCGCCGATGCTCGCGGCGCCCTCGCCGAAGAACACGACCGAGACCCGGCCGTCTCCGCGGTACTTCGACGCGAACGCGGTGCCGGCGGCGATCGGCAGGTGGCCGCCGACGATGCCGTACCCGCCGAGCATGTTGTGCTCGACGTCGAAGAAGTGCATCGAGCCGCCGAGGCCCTGCGAGCAGCCGGTCGCCTTGCCGAACAGCTCGGACATCGCGGTGCGCGGGCTCATTCCCCGCGCGAGCGCGAGGCCGTGGTCGCGATACGTGGTGAGCACGTAGTCGCTGGCGGAGAGGGCGGCGACCGCGCCCACGGCGATCGCCTCCTGTCCGATGTAGAGGTGCAAGAACCCTCCGATCTTGCCCTGCGCATACGCGCGGGCCGCCTCCTCTTCGAAGCGGCGGATCAGCTGCATCTGGCGGTAGAGCCCCAGGTGTCGTTCGTGGTCGGTCATCTTCGCTCTCAGGGTCGGCGAGGGTAGCGTCACCTGGCTCGCGAGGTGAATGATCAACGAGGCCTGCGCCCGGAAAGCCGGCGTTTCGAGCTGATTCGGCGTCGGCTCCGGAGGACTAAGGGGCGCTCGGAGGCGGCCCGGAGCCCGCCGGCGGGGCCGCTGTGGGCGCGGCCGAGCCCGAGGAGGGCGGGGGAGGCTCGGGCGGGGGAGGTGGAGGGGGCGGCGTCGGGCGGGCGGTCGGCTTCTTGCCCGGCTTGACCGGTGCGGCCGAGGCGCTCCCGACGTCGAGGGCCGAGCTGCTGGCCTGCGGCGCGGAGGCCGACGTCGAGGCGGACGCGGCCGAGCCCGGGTTCGGATCGTCCGCTGCGCGCAGCAAGGCCCGCGCACCCACGCCGGCTGCGAGCAGCCCGCCGAGCCCGACCGCGAACCAACGCAGCCCTCTTCGATCGGCTGGCGGCGGCACGGACGGG
This sequence comes from Polyangiaceae bacterium, assembly GCA_016719945.1. GTDB lineage: Bacteria > Myxococcota_A > Polyangia > Polyangiales > Polyangiaceae > Xiheicaenibacterium. The sequence goes on from JADJYE010000001.1 coordinate 75,018, forward strand.
TTGGGCGGCGGTGGCACCGTGGGGTCTTCGGTGATCGCGCTCGCATCCGTCGGCGCGCGGCTGGCGCGCATCAGCAACGCCTCCTGCACGCTCGCCCCGAGCAGCTTGCAGCTCTCGAACCGCGCGTCGGGGTCCTTGGCCAGCCCGCGCCCGAGGATCGCGTCGAGCGCGCCGGGGTAGCGGAGCGACGCGGCGAACGGCTCGGGCGGCTCGTTGGTGATCCTGGAGGCGACCGAGAGCGCGTCGTCTCCGGGGAACGCTCGCGCGCCGCGGATCGCCTCGTACAGGGTCGCGGCGAGCGAGAACTGATCGCTGGCAGGGGAGAACTTGCCGTCCTTGAAGGTCTCGGGGGCGCTGTACGCGGGGGTTCCGAGCAGCCCACCGGCGTGCGTGAGCGTCGAGTCGGGGACGCGCGCGATGCCGAAGTCGGTGAGCTTGCTGCCGGTCGGAGACAAGATGATGTTCTCCGGCTTCACGTCTCGGTGAAGCACTCCGTGCTCGTGGGCGTGCGTGAGCGCGGCGCCGATCTCGCGGGCGATGCGCGCCGCCTGCCGCCCCGAGAGGCGCCCCTCCTTGATCCTCTGCTTGAGGGTCGGCCCCTCGATGTATTCGAACACCAGGTACAGGCCGAGCGCGTCGTCCTCGCCCATGTCGTGGATCACGACGAGGTTGGGGTGGGTCACGCGAGCGGCGGCGCGGGCCTCGTGGCGCATCCGAACGAGCAGCGCCTCGCGCACGTCCGACGCGATGGCGAGGTCGTCACGGAGCAGCTTGATCGCGACGTGGCGCTCGAGCACCGGGTCGCGCGCGAGCAGCACCCGGCCCATCGCGCCGACGCCGAGGGCGCGCACCGTGTCGTAGCGCCCAATCGCGCTCGGCAGCTCGCGAGGGGCGTAGGACGGCGGCACGAGTCGGTTCTACCAGCAGCGCCGCACAGGCGTCACCCCGCGGCGGCCTCGCAGGCGGGGCAGGCGCCCTTGGCCCGCTCGCTGGCGCCCTTGACCCGCTCGCTCGCGGCCTCGCACCGGTCGGGGGCGAGCGTGCACACCTGCTTGGCCGAGCGCACCATGGAAGAGAGCGCCTTGCAGACCAGCTCGCAGCGATCCGCCGAGGTGTCCAGGGGCTCGCCAGCCGGCCCCTTGGAGGCGAGCGCGAGGTCGAGCAGCTTCTCGGCGTCCCCGAAGGCCTTCTCCTCGGAGGCGAGGTCTCCGCCCGACGAGCTGACACCCGGGTATGGCATCGCGGTCGGCGCGGCGGCGTCGCCTGCCTCGGCGGCTTGGGTGGCGGGGGCGTCTTTCGAGGCAGACGGGCGGGCCGCGCACCCTTGCGAGAGGGCCGCCGCCGACAGCGCGATGGCCGTGGCCGCGAGGCAGGTCGGCAGGGAGGAGCGGGTCGTTCGGGAGGGGGAGGGGCTCATCATCATTCGCACTCGCTGCAGCTCGCCTTCACACGCTCTGCCGCTCGCTCGACCCGCGCACGCGCGGGGCCACAGCGGGCGGCGTCGAGGACGCAGACTCTGTCGGCGGCGCGGCGCATCGACGCGAGCGCGTCACAGGCGGTCTCGCAGGTGCCGGGAGACGGCTGACCGCCAGCCTGTTGGGCCGTCTCCTTGGGGGGCGGCTCTGGCAGCGCGCGATGGGGGAGCCGGTCTGCGCTGCGTCAGCGATGAGGGTCGGGTCGCCGAGGGCGCGCGCGAGCGATGCCTCGGCGCGGGTCAGCTCGGCCTCGGCGCCGCCCAGCGTGCTCACGTCGAAGGGCCCGGTCGGCTGGCGCTCGGGGCTGCCACCGCAACCGCCGGCGCCGATCGCCGCGGCGAGCGAGCCGGCCGCCACGACGGCGAGGAGGCGCCGCGAAGCCGCGAGGGGGGTGGGGGACTTGGCGGCGGGCAAGGTGGGGGCGGGCTCCTCGTCTCCTCGACGCGCCGAGGCCGCGTAGTGGCTCATTGAACGGTGGGACGCGGCGGCGGGGTCCCGCCGGCGGCGCGGGATGGGGGGCGGATGGAGCCTCACGAGGGGAGAACGGGCGGCCGCCACGGTCCTTACAACCCCCGGCCGAGCGAATGAAACCTGCTCTCGTCCCCGCTGGCAGATCTTCGAACCTGTCGGTGAGTGGTTCGCCGGGTATGATGCGTCCAATCGGCATGCGAAAGCTCGGCGCGTGGGTCCTGTCGGCGGTGGTGATGTTGGGCGCGGTGGGGTGCCAGAAGAAGCGGACCGCTCGTCCGCCGACCGGTCCCTACGCGGGGCAGTGGCAGGCGCCGGGCCAGCCTGGCCAGCCGCAGTGGGGCCAGCCTGGCCAGCCACAGTGGGGCCAGCCCGGCCAGCCGCAGTGGGGCCAGCCCGGCCAGCCCGCTCAGCCGGGGCAGCCTGCTCAGCCGGGGCAGCCGGTGATGTCTGCGGTCAACGACCCCGTCAACAACGTCGACATCGGCCAGCTCAGGGCGCGCGCAGGCGGCGTGCTCACCGAGCTCAAGGCGGCCCTGAAAGACGGCGACCGCAACAAGGTCCAATCGATTCCTCTGTTCGCGGACCCGAGCACCGGTGAGGTCAACGCGTTCGCGGCCTGCGACGATCAGGGGCAGGCCCTGATGGCGGTCAGCGACGGGCTGCTCGAGGTCATGGCCTTCTCGGCGCGAGGCAAGGCCAACGACGAGCTGTTCCAGACCCGCAAGCTCGACCAGTACCTGAAGATGATCGCGGACGACTACAAGCCGAAGAAGCCGCTGCCGAGGCCCGCCAACTTCATCGACCCGCAGCAAGACAACGACCCACGGAAGATCGCGCGGCAGAACGAGCTGATGGATGAGCAGCTCGCGTTCGTGCTCGGCCACGAGCTCGCCCATCACTACCTCGGTCACACCGGCTGTGCGACCGGAACGGGAAGCCGCGGGGTCAACGCTGGAGACTTCGGGCGACTGCTCACCAAGGCGCTGCCGGGCCTCAACCAACAAGCCGAGGTCGCGTCGGACGTGTCTGGCACCAACAACCTGCTCGCCGCCGGCGCGCGGCGCAACGGGGTGAAATGGAACGAGGAGGGCGCGCTGCTCTCGCTCAACTTCTTCGCGGCCCTCGATCGCTTGACGCCGGAGTCGATCATCTTCGCGTTCGAGTCGTCGCACCCGCCGCCGCAGCTGCGTATGCCCATCGTCCAGCAAACGGCGAACACCTTCCGTATGACGGGCGGAGCGCCCTTCCCGATCCCGTTCACGTTCTGAGCGCCCTGCGCGCCCGTCGTCACACGTCGCGCAAGCTCTGAGCCGGACCGGCGACGGGCCGCTCTTCGCGCCGCGCCGCGCGCAGGGCCGCGCGCACGGCGAGCGCGATCGCCGCGACGCCTGCCGCCGGGACCGCGGGCGAGAGCATGAAGACCAGCGCGCTCGGAACGGCAGGTGCCAGCGCGCGCGGGTCGGCCGCGACCACCGCCCAGAGCGGCGCGAGCGCGGCGAACGTCATGACCGGCAGCAGCGCGGCTTCGCGCAGGCCCCACTCCATCCGCAGGGAGAGGAGGAACGTCGCCATCGCCGCCGCGGCGCCGGCGATCGTGGCGTCGACCGCGAACACGGGGATCGGCGTCATCGTGCTCAGCGTCGGGCGGTACCCGATCAGCGCGAGCGCGAGGCAGAACGAGGCCACGAGGGCGCACGGGGCCAACCACCCGGTCCAGCGGGCGGGCCGACCGAAGCCCCGCTGCGCCGCGAGGGCCGTGAGGCCCGCGCCGAACGCGGCCCCCACGAGGACCCGCGGCGCGACGCGGCCGCCCTCCTCTGCCTCGGCCGCGGCGTCGCGCTCGTCGGCCAGCCGTCCGACCAGCGCGAGGGCGAGGTCGGCGGATTCGCCTCGCGCGAGGGCCGCGCGCAGCCCCTCGACCTCGGCGCACGACGGCGTCTCGCGCGCCGCACAGCCGAAGCGCGTCGCTTGATCGAAGGGCTCGTTCGACAGGCGCGCCCGATCGGCCAGCTCGAGCTCGAACACGTCGAGCATGGGCCACCCCTGGTTGGACGACGGCGTCTTGGCGCCGACGGTGAGCGTCAGGGTCGCGGCGAGGTCGCGCATGGGCCGCGCCTCGAGGCGCGCGCCGCGCCGCACGCCTCGGCCCCACGCGCCGAAGAACCCGCGCTCGATGCCGGGCTCGACCCCGCCGTGGCCGCCGGACGGCCGGTGCGCGTGATCGGACGCGACGAACAGGACGTCGCGAGCCGGATCGAGCTCCGCCATGACGCGCTGGACGAAGCGGCCGGCTCGAGCCTCGGCCTCCCGGTACGCGCTCGACCGCGTGCCGTGGTCGTGCGCGGTCTCGTCGACGTCGCCGAAGTAGAGCAGCTCGAGCAGGGTCGCCTTGCCGTCGGGCGCTGACGGCGTCGGACGAGCGCGGTCGAGCTCCCAGTCGAACAGCGGCTGATATCGGCCGAGCTTCACGTCCGCCTGCCGCGGAGGTCGCGCGAGGTCGCTGAAGGGCCGGTAGGTCCGGCCGCGGATCCGCAGGAAGACCCCTGCGTCCCATGCGCAGTACGTCGCCGCGTCGATCCCGCGGACGCCCTGCCCGACGCCGTTCAAGCGGACGCCGCTCTCTCGCGGGGCGAGACCGGTCAGCATCGCGGTGATGTTCGGGCCCGTGTAGGTGGGAAAATGCGCGATGAGCGGGCGCGTCGCCCCCTCGTCGCGCAGTCGCGCCAGCTCGTCGAGCCCGGCGGCGTGTTCGAACGACAGCCCATCGACGACGAGCAGCGTCGCGCGCCGCGCGAGGGCCGGCTGAGGCGAGAGCGCCGACCGCGCGTGCACCACACCCTCGATGCTCGTGTGCGGCGTGTTCCAAGCCGGCAACACCACTCCGAGCAGCCACCACGAGGCGGCGGCTGAGGTCACGACCGAGACGGCGGCGATCGGGCCTACGCGCCTCGCGAGGTCACGCGCGCGCGTTCGTCTCGATCGAGGCACCGCACTCCGTGCAGAACGCGTTGTCCGTCTCGACCTTCGCGCCGCACTCCGGGCACAAAACGCTCGGGGTCGCCGCGCGCTGCTCGGCCGCGATCGCTTCGATCTCCTCGGTGTTCATGCGGGCGATGGCGTGCGCCTCGACGTCGGGCGCGTCGTCGCTCGGCACCTCGTCGCCCGAGTCGGCGTCGTCGCTGTCCTCGCTCTCCTCGAGGTCTTCGATGCGGATGAGGAGCGCAGTGATGTTGTCGTTGCCGCCGGCTTCGTTGGCGAGCGACACGAGCGTCTCGCAGGCCTCTCGCAGGTCGCTGCCTTCGACGGCGCCCGCGGTCGCCAGCACGCGACCGATCTCTTCCTCGGTGATCATCCCGGACAGCCCGTCGCTGCACAGCAGGAAGATGTCGCCGGGCTGCACGTCTTCGGTGCGGATGTCGACCTTCACGTCCTCGCGCATCCCGAGCGCGCGCGTGATGATGTTCTTGGGCAGGCGCGCGAGCTCTTCGGGGGTGAGGTCGGGCTTGAGCGCGAGCGCGTCGTTGATGAGCGAGTGATCGTGCGTCAGCTGCTCGAGCTCTCCTTCGCGGAATCGATAGCAGCGGCTGTCACCCACGTGACCGACGTGCATCATCCCGCCGTCGCGGGTGAGGTGCGCCGCGACGACCGTCGAGCCCATGCCGTGGTGCTGGCGGAACGTCGACGAGATCTCGAACACGTCCCGGTTGGCCTTGCGGATGCCTGCGGCGAGCCGGCGCGCCTGCGGCGTCAGCTCGCTGTAGCCCTCGGCGAGCGGTCCGTCAGGGACCTCGCCGCTCACGGTCGCTTCGAAGAAATTGCGGAGCGAGACCGTGGCGAGCTTGCTGGCGATGTCGCCCGCGTTGTGTCCGCCCATCCCGTCGGCGACCACGAACAGGTCGAGCTCGGGCCGGAGCAGCACGTGGTCCTCGTTGTGCTTGCGCTGCCGCCCGATGTCGGTGACACCCACGGCTTCGAAGCGGACGTTCCGGGGCCTCACGTCGGCCCCCTTCCCGTCGTCGGGTTTGAGCCCCCTTTGGGGAGTCACCATGCGAGGCGCATTCTCTCGGACCGTGCTCCAAGGGTAACGCCTAGGGATCTTTTTTCGCGCGGCGCCCTCGGGCACCCCTCAGAATCGCGGGATCTCGGTCCACGCCGCGCGGGCGGGGGTCGCCGGGGCAGGGGCAGGGGCCGGGGTCGAGGAGGGCGGCGAGGCCCACATGACCGGGTCGAGCTCGAGCTCGAGCCCAACCATGAAGAAGGCGTAGATGCGCGTCCCCTGGGTGGTCGCCTCGTCGGGCCAGGCGACGAAGGTGCCCATGTCGACCTCGAGCCAGGGGCCAAAGCCGAACCCCGGGACCGGGTAGAAGTCCGCGCCGAGCCCCAGCTGGGCGAGGTCGACGCCGTGGTAACTGCCGTTGGACGTCTGGAGCACGCGGGAGGACTCGTCCTCGCCGTGCTCGAGCTCGAACATCCGGTAGCCGACGCCGAGGCGCACCCACGGATCGATCGACGCGCCCACGGTGAGGTGGGCCGTGAGCCCGAGCCCGGCCGTCGCGAACGTGCTCTCGCAGCTCTCACAGGCGTTGGGGCCCGTGAGCAGGCCCCAGGCGCCGCGGGCATCGAGCTCCAGGTGCCGGGAGACCCCGACCCCGAGCGAACCGCCCACCGCGACCCCGAACGAGGCGACATCCGTGAGGGACGAGCCGGGCGCGAGGCTCCCCACCGGGAAGACGGCGCTCGAGACGGCGTCGATATACACGTGGCCCGTTCGCACGTCCTCGGCGTAGGGCTTCGGACGGCCCTCGCGCTCCTCGATCTCGTCGGCGCCTGGCAGGCTCGGCCCTTGCTGGGCTGCGCCCTGCGCGAGCGCGCTCCCCGCGGGCCAGCCGAGCGCCACGAGCGAGGCACCCAGCGCGGAGAGTCGAGGGCAACGCACCCGCGGCTTATCGCCGCTCATTCGCCGTCCGTCAACCGCTTGCGACGCAACTGGGAGCGCCGGTCGTCGACAGATCTCTCGCCATGCCCACCCGCGAGCTCCCCGCCTCCCCCTCGACACTCGGCGATCTCCTCGTTCGTGTCATCGGCCCGCCGACGGGGCCGAGCGCCTTGCTGCGCCCCGGCTGTTGCGTCGTGGTCGGCAGCTCGCGAGACGCCGATCTGCGCGTCGAGGAGCCCACGGTCAGCGGGCGGCACGTGCGGCTCGAGCACAAGCGCGGCTTCGTCCTCGCGGCCGACCTCGGCTCGAAGAACGGCACCACGCTCTTCGGTCAGCGCGTGGCGCTCGCGGAGGTTCGGCCGGGCGTGCGGCTTGGGGTCGGCGCCGCGGCCGTCGAGGTCCTGGACCGGCGCGCCGACCCGTCGGCTCGGTCGGAGCTGCTGCGGGGGCTCGCGGGGCGGTCGCCGCCGATGGTGAGCCTCGCGGACCGCGTCCAACGCATCGCGCGCCTGGTCGAGCCGGCGCTCATCCGCGGCGAGAGCGGCACCGGCAAGGAGCTCGTCGCGAGGGCGCTCCACGACCTCGGGCCGCGCAACAAGGGACCGTTCGTCGCCATCAACGCGGCCAGCTTGTCGCGCGAGCTCGCCGAGAGCGAGCTGTTCGGTCATCGGCGCGGGGCGTTCACGGGGGCCGTCAGCGATCGACGGGGCGCCTTCCGCGAGGCCGACGGTGGGACGCTGTTCATCGACGAGGTCGCGCAGCTGGGGCTCGAGGTTCAAGGGAAGCTGTTGCGGGTGGTCGAGGAGCGCAAGGTTCGTCCGCTCGGCGGCGACGGCCCCGTTGGCGTCGACGTCCGGCTCGTCGCCGCGACCTGCGAGCCGCTCGAGGAGCAGGTCGTCGATCGGCGCTTTCGCGCCGATCTCTTCCAGCGCATCGCCGTGTGCGTCGTGCGCGTGCCGCCGCTGCGGGATCGGCTCGACGACCTTCCGCTGCTCGCGCCTCGGCTCCTCTGTGGCCTGGGCCTCCCACCCACTACCCTGTTGCCAGGCGCGCTCGCCGCGCTCGGGCGCGGGCTGTACAGAGACGGCAACGTCCGAGAGCTGCGGAGCGTGCTGCTCGCGGCGGCGATCGACGCGGGCGCCGGGACACCCATCGCCGAAGAGCACGTGCTCTGTGCGCTCTCGGAGCGCGGCGTGCTCACAGAAGCCACCAGCCCGGCTCGAGCCCGCGCCATGCTCGCCTCGTGCGGAGGCAACCGGAGCGCAGCGGCCAGGCGGCTCGGTCTGCCGCGCTCCACGTTCCGAGATCTGCTCGAGCGGGCCCGACAGGCTGACCCTGTCGAGCCGCCGATCGACTCAGAACGTCCCGACCACCGTGACGCCTTGTACCTCTGACGACACGAGCGGCAGGACCGCGGCGGATGGCTTGCTCGGCCCCTTGCCGTCATAGCCGAGCACCGCGACCGCGATCGTCCCTCCGGCGGCGAGGCCCGCGAGCACCCACCCCGTGGCGGCCACCGCGACGTTCGCGTCGTGCACGCCGAGGGCGTCGCGTAGCTGGTTGCACTGATCCGGGTACACGTCACCCGTCCCTGTGCCGTCCTCGGCCCCGCACGGCGCGCCGTCGACGCCGTCCTCGGCGGCCTGGTTGCGCAGCCGGCTCGCGAGCAGCTCCGCGTCGCTCGCGCTGCTGGAGGCCGCGGCGGAGAAGCCGATGCCGAGGCCCAGCCCGACCGCGAAGACCCCGCTGCCGACCCAGAACAGCGGGCTCGGCATGCGTCCGCTGATCGTCCACTCGCCGAACGACTCGCCGCCCGAGTCGCGCGCGCCTCCAGGCGGAGGCTGCGGGTTTGGCGCGAGGGGATCCGGGTTGATGCCGGGCGTCGGGATGATCGGCGCCGGCCCGGTCGGATCGGGCGGCGTCGGCGGGGTCGGCTCCGCCGGCTTCACCGTGATCGTCGCCACCGTCGTCTGGCCCTTCTTCGCCTCGACGCTGGTGCTCGCCGTCCTGCCGCTCAGCGTGGCGATTACGGCGTGGGTACCCGGCTCCACGAACACCGGGTCGGCGACCGGCGACTTGCCGACGGACGCGCCGTCGACGCTGACCTCGGCGCCTGCGGCGTCGACCGTGATCGCGATCAGGCCCACCTTCTTCTTGCAGTCCTCGATGCCGGCCGCGGCGGCCGTCCGCTGCTCGGGCGTGATCTCTTTGTGCTCGCGTAGGAACTTGAGCAGGTGGTTGCCGCCCGCGACGCAGCGGTTCGTCTTCGACTCCGCGAGGCCCAGGTTCAGCAGAACGGCGGGCGACTGCGACAGGGTGTACGCCTGCTCGAAGGCGGTCCGCGCCTCTTCGTAGCGACCCGCGTCATAGGCGGCCACGCCGTCCTTGAAGCGCGTGCGCGCGACCTCCTTCACGGGATCGGCGACGGGCTGGGCGTGCACGTCGCTGCGAGGGACGGAGACGGCGGCGGTGCCGAGCGCCGCGAGCAAGACGAGACGAGAGAGCTTCATGTCGAGTCGGCCTCGTGTGGGGCGCGGGGACTTCCCGCGCGAAGAGCGTGGTCTCCGGGCACCGCGAGCGACGAAGCCGCTCGCGGGCGCCAGGATATACGCTCGGCGGGTCCGAGCGAACAACCAGGTTAGAACGGCGTGTCCCGGATGATCCCTCCGCCGGGCGGCGGCGGGGGCTTGGCCGTGCCCGTGCCCTTCGGGGGCGGCTTCGACGACGTCGTGGTCGGGGGCGGCTTCGCCGGCTCGACCGTCTTCGGGGGGGCGGCGGCGACGCTGGCGGACGCCGCTGGGGCGCTCGACGCGGCCGCCGAGGCGGTCTCGGTCGGCGCGGCCGTCGCCGTCGCCGAGGCGGTGGCCGTCGCTGTAGCTGTAGCTGCCGCGGCCTGGGTCGCCGTGGCCTTCGCCGTCGCCGCGGGCGCGCCGGTCGGGCTCGAGGGGGTCGTCGCCTGAGAGGTCGGCTTCGTGTCCTTCGATTTCTCGGCTGCGTCCGGCGCGGAGCTACCCCCAAAGATCATCACGCCCGCGATGACCGCAGCCACGGCCGCGGCGCCGCCGAGCAGGATCGCGATCGTCTTGCCGCCCTTCTGCACGGGCAGCTCGATCGGATCGTCGGCCTTCGAGAGGCTGGCCCCCACCGGCGCGAGGGGCTCGGGCGTCCTGCGCTCGGCAGGGGGCGCCGAACGCGTCGCAGCGGCGACCTGGGACGCGTCCATGCGCATCGTCCCCCCCGCCTTCAGCTTCTTCGCCCCCGCGCTCGGAGCAGGCGCCACGCTCGCCGCTTCTTCGGCGCTCGCCGCCTCTCGCAGGGAGGCGCTGACGGGCATCGCGGTCGTCGTCTCCTGCGCGTCGGCGCCGCGTGTCGCATTCTCGACAGCCTCGGACACGCTGTCGCCGAGACCAAGCTTCGTCGCGCCGGCGCGACGGGTCGCGTCTCGGGCCGAATCGGACGCCGGCGCGCCTCGGTCGACGATCGCGATGCCCTCCGCGATCGCAGCCGCGAACGCGCCCTTCGACGGCGACCCCTCGAGCGCCGTGCCGGTCGGATCGACGCTCGTACGCTCGCCCACTCCGACGGTCGGCACGCCGTCGATCACGGTGTCCCGGGGAATGAGGGACGCGGACGCTCCAGCCGTCGCTGACGGATCGCCGCCTCCCTCGGACAGTCGCCCCTCGGTCGCCGATAGCGAAGGCCTGGAAGGCTCGCCGGGTCTGGAGATGGCGGCTGGGGTCGAGCCGGCTGGCGTCGATGACGTGGGCCGCGGAGGGGAGCGAGGCTCCGCTTTGGGCTCGACCGGCGCGCCGCCCGAGGCGGGGGCGGCGGCGTCTGGGGCGGAGACCGCGGGATGCGGTTCGAGATCGCCGGGCGTGAGGCCCAGCTCCCATGCCGGGCGGATCATCGAGGCCAGCCGTTCGGCCTCGTCGAAGTCGATGGCTGCCTTGGGGTCGCCGCTCGCGGTGGGCCCGGTCGACCCTTCGCCCGTGGGCCTGCCCGCGTCTTGCGTGGTCATGCTACCTCTTGCTTGCGCCCACGCTTCTGCGTGGGATCAGTGCCCGGACGAGACGTGTACGAGGCTACCACCCGTTTGACGTGAGGCCAATCGAGATGCTCCAACGAACCTGGGGGTCGAGGGGCTGCCTCGTCGTCGTCCTGCTCGTCCTCGGGGCGGTGGGGTGCGGCGCGAAGGAGGCTCCCGCGCCGGCCGACGTGACGGCGCCTCCGACCGACGCCGAGAGAGCGCTCGCCCTGCTCGATCCGGCCTCGACGCTGCCTCCGCGTGTCGAGATCGTCGCGCTCTGCGACGCCGTCGCCGTGGCGGCCTCCAAGGCGCCGACGGTCGACGAGCAGGCCCGGCTCTACCGCGTCGCCGCCGATCTTCGCGCGCGCATCTGGCGGCTCGATCGCGCCGAGGCCGACGCACGCGAAGCCCTCGAGCTCTACGCGATCACGGCCCGCACGGCGCGCGGCAAGGAGCCGGGCTGCGAGGCCGATCGCGCTCGCGCGCTCCTCGCGGGAGAGCTGCCCCAAGACGCCTCGATCACCTATCGCTACCTCTACCTCGCGAAGCGCCGCCACGCAGAGCTGGCGACCGCGGTCGACGGCAGCGCTTGCGTCGCCGCCATCGATCGCCACCTCGCGATGAGCGTGGCGTATCGTCCCTCCGGCGAGGAGCTCGCAGCCCTCGAGCGCGAGGGGGACCGCGCCGAGCAGCTCGCCCGCGGCCCGGCTCCCGCCAGCGCCGAGCCGGACGCCAGCGCAGCGGCGCCTGCCTCGGCGGCAGGCGCCGCGAGCATCCCGCGCGACGTGATCGTGGCGCCCTCCGCGCTGGCGCCCGCGAAGGGCCCGGTCAAGATCACGAAGATCGAGAAATATCCCGGTGAAGGAGGCGGGCGCGTCGTCGTCTTCCTCAGCGAGCCGACGGCCTTCAAGGTCGGCGCCTTGGAGGCCGACGGGGGCCGCGACGCCCGCATCTTCGTCGACATCGATCAAGCGGGCGCCAAGGGCATCGCCCGCGAGATCGAGGTCGGCGGCGCGATCAAGCGCGTGCGCACGGGGCCGCGGGCCGACGCCACGCGCATCGTCCTCGATCTGGCCGCGAAGATGCACCGCCGGGTGTTCTACCTGCCAGCTCCGTTCCGGATCGTGATCGACGTGAGCGCGCGCCCCCCGGAGGCCTCGCCCTCCGGCTCGGGGCCGCGCACCGTCAAGCGCGTCGCCATCGACGCGGGGCACGGCGGCGAGGACTCGGGCGCGGTGGGCCCCACGGGCCTCAAGGAGAAGGACGTCACGCTCGACATCGCCCACCGCGTCGCCCCGGTCCTCGCCGACGAGCTCAAGATCGAGACCCTGCTCACGCGCGATCGAGACGTCTTCGTCCCCCTCGACGAGCGCACGGCCCGCGCGAACGCGTTCCACGCCGACCTGTTCGTGTCGATCCACTGCAACGCCTCGGAGACGGGCGACGCCCGCGGCATCGAGGTGTTCATCCTCGACGAGATCAAGGACATGAGCCGCGCAGCCGCCCGTATCACCGCCCTCGAGAACGGGCTGCCGCTCAGCGGGGCGCTCGACGCTTCGGCGCTCGACGCAGAGATGGCGAGCATCGCGACGCGCCTGGGCAGCGGTCAGATAGCCGAGTCGTCCCGGCTGCTCGGCATGCTGCTCGGAAGGGCGACGATGGCGTCCTTGAGCCAGCGCTACCCGGACACCTCGGACCACGGGCTCAAGTCGGCGGGCTTCTATGTCCTCGCAGGCGCGGAGATGCCCGCCGTGCTGTTCGAGACCTCGTTCATCTCGAACCCCGACGACGAGTCCCGCCTCGCCAAGGTCGATTACCGGCAGCGCATCGCGGACGGCGTCGTCAACGCCATCCGCGCCTACCGCGAGGGCAAGAAGTAGGGTCGGCAGTCAGGGCGCGGGCGGGTCCTCGCTGACGAAGCGCCCGTCCCTGAGCGCGAACCGGGTCGCACCCGCCACCCTGCGCTCCGCGATCGGGTGCGCGGGATCGCCAGGCAGCGCGAGCAGCGGCGGATCCTGCGGCACGAACGCGGGGCAGATCGGGCGGAGCGTCTGCTCGGCTGCGAGCTCGAACGCTCGTTCGAGGGTCGTGACGGGGGCGAGCAGCTCCAGGCAGCGCGTCGTCGGGGGGGCGAGCTGGAGGTCTCCTCGGTGAAAGCGGGCCAGGACGTCCTTCGGCGCCGCCCAGAAGCCGTGGGTCGTCTCCGTCTCGCACGGTCGCGCCGTTTGGCCTTCGGGGTGGGCCATCAGGAAGAAGCGCGCGTCGAACCGGCGCGGCTCGGCCTCGGGCGTGACCCAGCGGGCGAACGGTACGAGCCGTCCGAGCTCCAGCCGAAGCGAGCAAGACCGGAGCGCATCGAGGAACCCCTGCCGCTCGATCGCCTCGCGCAGGGCCTCGACGTCGGCGGGAGCCGCGCTCGTCGGGAGCAACCCGGACTCCTCGAGCGACTCGCGCGCCGCCGCGATCAGCAGCGCGCTTGCGTCCGCGTCGGCGCCTGCGATCTCGGCCAGGCGAAGGTGAGGGGAGGGCTCGACCAGCTCGGCGAAGCGCGGGTCCGCATCGGCGTCGTCGACCTTCCCACCCGGAAACACGACCGCCCCCCCCAAGAAGCCCGAGCGGGGGTTGCGCACGACGCAGAACACCTCGAGCCCTGCTGGGGCCTGTCGCAGCACGATGACCGTCGCCGCGGGACGCGCCGCCGCGGGGGGGCGATTCGGCTCGAATACCAGGCCGAGCCCGGGTTTGGGTGGCTCGGCGCCGGGGGGCGACGACCCGTGGGGAGGTCCGCTCATCGAGCCCATCGTCCCGCGCTCGGCAGGCCCCGGCAACGTGATCGCGCGAAGGGGCTCCTCAACGATTGACGATGGGGTCGAGGCTGCCTACTTTTCGGCGTCCGCCTGCGAGTCAGAAGAAAGAGGAGCCGCTCGTGACCAAGGCCCAGCTCAAGAAGTTCAAGACGCTGCTCGAGACGAAGCGCGATGAGATTCTGAAGAGGGCCAAGCAGACCCTCAACGACGACATGACCCTGGACACGAACGACCTCCCCGACGAGATGGACCTCGCCTCGAGCGAGTACCTCCAGTCGTTCACGTTTCGGCTGCGCGGGCGCGAGAAGAGCTTCCTCGACAAGATCGAGCGCGCCCTGCAGAAGATCGAAGAAGGCACCTTCGGCGCCTGCGAGGAGTGTGAAGAGGAGATCCAGGTCAAGCGCCTCGAGGCCCGCCCCGAGACGACGCTGTGCATCCGCTGCAAAGAGGACCAAGAGCGCGCTGAGCGCGATTTTGGCTGAATTCTTGCGCTGGCATGACGCCCGCGTTGGCCTTACCTTTTGCGCCGGCATGACGCCCGCGTTGGCCTCGCTGCGCTCGGCCTGATCGCGGGCTATGCCGGCGGTCATTGTTGCGCCGGCATAACGCCCGCGTTGGCCTCGGTGAGCTCCTGATCGCGGGCTATGCCGGCGGTCATTCACCTGGCTTGCCAGGCGCTTGCCCGCTGGCGCGGGGCCTTCGTAGGCCTCAGCGTCGAGCGCGCGTCGTCGCCGCGGGCCGCGTGACCTTGCCCCCACCCGCGTCCGCTGGCTTGGCCCGTTCAGCGGGTCGCTTCGGCGTCGCCCTGCGCGCAGGCGGCGCGCCCGCCACGCTCGCGAGGATCGGCCCCAGGAAGCGGCCCGTGTGGGACGCCTCGACGGCGGCCACCCCCTCGCCCGCCCCCCTCGGGGCCCAGATCGATGACCCAATCCGAGCTCGCGACGAGCTCGAGGTTGTGCTCGATGATGACGACCGTGTTGCCCGCGTCCCGCAGGCCCATGAGGGCGACGAGCAGCAGCTCCACGTCGGAGAAGTGCAGGCCGGTCGTGGGCTCGTCGAGCACATAGAGGGTCGACCCTGTCGCGCGGCGAGCGAGCTCGCGGGCGAGCTTGACCCTCTGCGCTTCGCCGCCGGAGAGCGTGGTCGCGGGCTGCCCGAGCCGGATGTACCCGAGCCCGACGCGCGACAGCGCAGACAGCTGATCGCGGACGCGCGGGATCGCCTCGAGCTCGGTAAGCGCCTCGTCCACCGTCAGGTCGAGGACGTCGGCGATCGAGCGCCCTCGGTACCTGACCTCCAGCGTCTCGCGGTTGTAGCGCCTACCGAGGCAGGTCTCGCACTCGACGAAGACGTCGGGCAAGAAATGCATCTCGACGCGGAGCACGCCGTCGCCCTGGCACGCCTCGCAGCGTCCGCCCTTCACGTTGAACGAGAAGCGCCCCGGCTTGTAGCCGCGCGCGCGCGCCTCCGGCAGCGACGCGAACAGCTCGCGCAAGAGCGCGAACGTGCCGGTGTACGTCGCTGGGTTCGAGCGAGGTGTGCGGCCGATCGGCGCCTGATCGATGCTCACGACCTTGTCGAAGTGCTCGAGGCCGACGACCGCGTCGCAGGCGCCGACCTGATCTGCGGCGCGGTAGAGCCGCTGGCGGGCGGCTGGCAGCAGCGTGTCGATGATCAGGCTGCTCTTGCCCGACCCGCTCACGCCCGTCACGCTGGTCAGCAGCCCGATCGGCAGCTCGAGGTGGACGCCCTTGAGGTTGTGCTCGCGCGCGTTCTTGATGGTGAGGGTGCGCCCGTCGGGCGCCTTGCGCCGCTGGGGCACGTAGATCGAGCGCGCGCCGCTCAGGTACGGGCCCGTGACGCTCGCCGGATCGGCGAGCACCGTGGCCGGATCGCCCTGCGCCACGATCGTGCCCCCACGGACGCCAGCGCCGGGGCCCATGTCGATCAGGTAGTCGGCGGCGAGGATCGTGTCCCGGTCGTGCTCCACCACGAGCACCGTGTTGCCGAGGTCGACCAGCCGCCTGAGCGCGGCCAGCAGCCGCGAGTTGTCGCGCGCGTGGAGGCCCACGCTCGGCTCGTCGAGCACGTAGAGCACGCCCACGAGCGCTGCACCGATCTGCGTGGCCAGCCGGATCCGCTGCCCCTCGCCGCCCGACAGCGTGGCGGCCGAGCGGTCGAGGCTCAGGTAGTCGAGGCCGACGTCGATCAAGAAGCCCAGCCGGGAGACCACGGCCTTGAGCAGCGGCTCGGCGATCGCGCGCGCGCGCGGCGCGAGCTCCTCCGCGCCGCCCTGCGCGAGCTGCGACAGGTGGGCCGACAGCTCGGCCAGGGGCATCCCTCCGAGGTCTGCGATGTTCTTGCCGCCCAGGCGCACGGCCAGGGACTCCGGCCGAAGTCGTCTTCCGCCGCAGCCGTCGCACTTCCGGGTGACGACGAAGCGGCCGAGCTCGTCCTCGTACGCGCCGCCGGCGTCGTCGTCCTCGTCGAGCTCCCGCGAGACCTCTCCCGTCTCGAGCGCGCGCTCGAGTCGCGGGACGATCCCTTCGTATTCGGCGGCACCCTTGCCGCGCCGCCGCTTGGGCGCCTCATCAGCCTCACTCGCTGGGGGCTTCACCCCGTAGAGGATCGCGTCGCGCGTGGCCTGGGGCAGCTTCGCGAACGGCGTGTCAGGGGGCACGCCGAGCTGCTTGACGGCTCGGTCGAGCTCGAGCGCGAGCTCGACCGAGCCTCGCCTTCCCCAAGCGAGCACCGCGCCCTCGCGCAAGGTTCGCTTCGTGTCGGGCACCACGCGCTCCGGGTCCACGCGCGTTCGCGAGCCGATTCCATCGCAGCGCGGGCAGGCGCCGTGCGGCCCGTTGAACGAGAACATCCTTGGCTCGATCGGCGGGAGCGACACCCCGCAGTCGACGCAGGCGAAGCGCTCGCTCAGGAAATACGGGTCTCTTCCCTCGCCAGGGTCGACCAACAGCCGCCCCTCGCCGAGCTTCAGCGCGAGCTCCACCGAGTCGGTGACGCGGCCCTTGAGGCCGTCCTTCAGGACGAGGCGATCGACGACGACGTCGAGGTCGTGGGCGCGCTTGCCGTCCAGGACGATCTCGTCGCCCAGATCGACGATGGCGCCGTCCACGCGCACGCGCACGAACCCCTCCCGCCGCAGGCGCTCGAGCTCGAGGCGCAGCTCGCCCTTGCGCCCGCGCACGATGGGCGCGAGCAGGGTCACGCGCGCGCCGTCGCTCATCGAGAGGATCGAGTCGACGATCTGTTGGACGGTCTGAGCCTGGATGACGCGGCCGCAGCTCGGGCAGTGTGGGGTCCCCACGCGCGCGAACAAAAGGCGAAGATAGTCGGCGATCTCGGTGACCGTGCCGACGGTGGAGCGGGGGCTCTTGGACAGCGCGCGCTGCTCGATCGCGATGGCCGGCGACAGCCCCTCGATCGCGTCCACCGCCGGCTTTGCGAGCTGCTCGAGGAACTGCCGCGCGTACGCCGAGAGGCTCTCCACGTAGCGGCGCTGCCCCTCGGCGTAGATCGTGTCGAAGGCCAGCGACGACTTGCCCGAGCCGCTCGGTCCCGTGATGACGACGAGCCTGTCCCTCGGGATCGAGCACCCGACGTTCTTCAGGTTGTGCTGGCGGGCGCCGCGGACGACCAGCAGGCTCATGGACTTCGTAAGCAGTTACCATGGGGACCGAGGGGTGTGGTACGGCATGGTGCCGTGGCACGGCGTCGCGTCAGGCCGGGGGCCACCCGCCCCTCGACCGTGATCGCCCTGGTCTTCCTTGGATCGGCGGGCGTGGCGGCGCTGCTCTTCGCGCTCGACGCGCGACAGCGGCGAACGACGGGGGCGTCCGTCCCCTCAGGCCCGGCCGAACAGAGCCCAGCCCCCGACGACGCGTCCGCCGCTGCCAGCCCCACCGCGCCCCCACCGGCCTCGGCCGCGCCCCGCCCGGTGCGCAGCGCCCGCCCCCTCGAGCGTCCCGAGGAGGGCGCCTGTCCCCGCGACATGGTGCTCGTCGCGGGGGAGCACTGCCCGTTCGTCGCGCATCGCTGCACGAAGTCGCGACCGCCAGCGCGGCCGGGAGAGCCAGCGACCTGCGAGAAGTTCGCCAACGAAGTGCTGTGCGAGGGTGCGCTGATCCCGATGCGGTTCTGCATGGACCGCTTCGAATACCCGAACGTCGAGCGCGCGCTGCCGGCGGTGCTGATCAGCTTCGAGCACGCCGAGGCCGCCTGCGCCGCCGAGGGCAAGCGGCTCTGCGCGGCGCGCGAGTGGGCCTTCGCCTGCGAGGGAGAGGCCGTCCTGCCGTATCCCATCGGGCTGGAGCGCACTGCGTCGGCCTGCAACTGGGACGCGGGGCCCGAGGCCCGGGTCGTGCCCTCGCGGGGCCCCACGGTCGAGCGCGCGGTCGCGAAGGTCGACCGGCGAGCCCCCGCGGGCGAGCGAGCGGGTTGCGACAGCCCGTTCGGGGCGCGCGATCTCGCTGGAAACGTCGCCGAGTGGGTCGTCGAGCCGATCAACAGCCGCACCCGCCACCCCTTCGCCTCGGTCATCGCGGGCGGGGCGTGGGGAAAAGGTCCCGGGACCTGCCGCGCGCTCGACGACGGACACCCGCCCCTGCACCGCGCCGTCACGGTGGGATTCCGTTGTTGTGCGGACGCGTTCGGCGCGGGCCCTCCCCGGGCGACCGGCCGCAAGGGGGCGGGGCTCGTCCCGATCGTCCCCCCTCGAGGGCTTCCATGACCGCGGGGGTTGGACTAGCGTGTCAGCCGTGGCAAGGGATCATAGCGCGAGCTCCCAAGGCATCGCTGCTCGGGCCCATAGCTCAATCGGTCAGAGCCCCCGGCTCATAACCGGGCTGTTCCTGGTTCGAACCCAGGTGGGCCTACGACCTTCCACCGGCGCAGCGGAGCGCCGCGGCTTCTTGCCGCGGCGGGCCGCGGCGTCGCCTGGCGCCCCCCCGCACGACGATAGGTGACAAAAGCCCCGTGAGCATCCGACAGCAGATCCCCTTGCTCGAAGCCCTCGCCGAAATCGATGAACGACTGCGCCAGGTCGAGGATGATCTCGCGCTCCGGCGCGGAGGCCTCGAGGCGCTCCGCTCCGAGGTCGAGGGCCTGGTGAAGAAGATGGCGTCGGGGCGAGAGTCCATCGGCGCCATGGAAAAGACCCGCAACGAGCTGCAGCTCGAGGCGCGGCAAATGACCCAACAGATCGACAAGTCTCGCGAGAAGCTCGGGCGGTCCCGCAACGAGCGCGAGAGCGTCGCCGCGACGCGCGAGCTGGAGGAGCTGCGCAAGCTCGTCCGGGATCGCGATGACGAGGTGCAGAAGATCGAGGTCCTGATCGATCGCGCTCGCACCTCTGTCAACGAGGCCGAGTCGCGCCACGACCAGCTCAAGAAGGAGCTCGAGGGCGACGCCGAAGGCGCCGCCCAGTCGCTGGCCGAGCGCGAGGCGCAGCGGGCGGAGCTGGCCGGCAAGCGCGAGGTCGCGGTCAAGACGATCGTCCCCTTGCTCTACCGCAAATACGAGAGCATCCGCACGCGGCGCCCGCGCGCGATCGCGAGCACCCACAACGGCACGTGCAACGGCTGCTTCATCGCCGTGCCGCCGATGATGTTCCAGAAGATGCAGAACCAGGACGAGTTCGAGCAGTGCCCGAACTGCAAGCGCATCCTGTATTACGTGCCCGCCGCCCCGAAAGATGACGGAGGCGCCGGCGCGTGAAGACGTGCGGCGAGTGCCACCGGCTCTTCGAGGACACGTCGGGCTTCTGTCCGCTCGACGGCACCAAGCTCGAGCCGGTCGACCTCGGCAAGCTGCCCAGCGATCCGGAAGACCCCCGCATCGGACAGCGCACGTGCAAGCGCTACGTCATCTTCCGCAAGGTGGCCGACGGGGGTATGGGGCGCGTCTACCAGGCGCTCGACGAACAGGCCCAGCGCAACGTCGCGCTCAAGATCCTCCACCCCGAGGTGGCGACCGACGGTGTCGCCCTCGAGCGCTTCAAGCGCGAGTACGAGATATCGAACGCGCTCCGCCACCCCAGCATCGTCGAGGTGCTCGCGTTCGAGCGCACCGACGACGGGTCGTACGCGCTCGTCATGGAGTACCTCGAGGGCGAGGAGCTGCGCATGCTCCTCAAGCGCGAGAAGCACATGAAGCCCGAGCGGGTGATCCGCATGGCGAGCCAGGTGGCGCTGGGTCTCGCGTCCGCGCACGAGCGCAAGCAGGTCCACCGGGATCTCAAGCCCGACAACCTCTTTCTCTGCCACACGCCCGACGGTGACACGACCAAGATCCTCGACTTTGGCTCGGTCCGGGACAACAGCGAGAACGCGAAGAAGCTCACGGTGATGGGGACGACGATCGGCTCGCCGTTCTACATGGCGCCCGAGCAGGCGCAGGGCCTGGCGTCGCTCGACCACCGCGCCGACATCTGGTCGCTCGCCGCGATGGTCTTCGAATGCCTGGCCGGGAAGGTCCCGTTCCTGGGCAGCACGGGGCCGGCGATCTTGCTCGCCATCTTGACCCACGATCCCGATCCGATCAGCCAGGTCGGCGCCGAGCTCGGCGTGCCGGCCACGATGGACGAGGTCATGGAGGTCGCCCTCGCGAAGAACCCCGAGATCCGCTACTCGACCATCGGCGCCTTCGTGGACGCCTTTGGGCACGCGTACGGTCTCGAGGGTGATCACCGAGCTTGGGCCGGTACGCCCGAGGCCGACCTGTGCCTGCAGATCGCGGAGCGCCTCCCGGCGCGGCTCGAGGAGCACAAAGCGAAGAGCGTCCAGGCCGCCAGCATGCGCGACATGGACGCCGCCTTCAGGGCCGCGAGGCAGGAGTCGCTCCCGCAGGACTACGTCATCATGGGGCTGCCGCCCGCGCGGCCTCCCTGGTTCTGGCCCGCGATCGGCGGCGGAGCGCTGGTGGTCGTGGCGGTCGCGGCCTTCTTGCTGACGCGCTGAGCCTTGATGAGGGAGGCCACGATCGAGGCCCCCAACGTCGTGGTGATGACGGCGAGCGAGACGAGGGCGGGGATCTTCACCACGTCGACGAGCGTCATCTTGGCTCCGACGAACACCAGCACTCCCGCCAAGCCCACCTTCAGGTAGCTGAACTTTTCGACCACGCCGGCGAGCAGGAAGAAACAAAGCGATCGCAGGCCCAGGATGGCGAAGATGTTCGACGTGAAGACGATGAACGGGTCCTTCGTCACCGCGAAGATCGCGGGATGGAGTCGACCGCGAAGATGACGTCGGTCGCCCTGATCAGCACCAGCGCGAGCAGCAGCGGGGTGGCGACGAGCTTGCCTCTCGCGCACCACGAAGCTCGACCTGGCGGTAGTCGCTGGTGGTAGTACCAGCCGGCGCATCGTGCGCATCAACAGCCCTTGCTCGGGTCCTCCTGTGGCGTCGCGCTGCACGAACAGCTTGATGCCCGTGAACACCAGGAAGCCGCCGAACACGTAGATGAGCCAGTGGAACTTCACGAGCATGGCGGCGCCCGCGAAGATCATGACGGCCTGCAGCACGAGCGCCCTGATGATGCCCCAGAACAGCACGCGGTGCTGGAACGCCTGGGGGATCGCGAAGTACGAGAAGATGACGACGAAGACGAAGATGTTGTCGACGCTCAGCGATTTTTCGATGAGGTAGCCGGTCAGGAACTCGACGCCGAGCGCCGGCCCGAACTTCCACCAGACGAAGACGTTGAAGGCGAGGGCCAGCGAGACCCACACGGCGCTCCACCCGACCGCCTCGCGCAGGGTCACGGCGTGGGCCTTCCTGTGGAACACGCCCAGGTCGAGCGCGAGCATGCCCAGCACGAAGACGACGAACCCGATCCACAGTGTCGGCGACGCGACCGTTCCCATGGCGTCACAGTTGCGCCCGGACCATCGCTTCGTCGATGTGATAGTTTGAGCGCGAGCGTTAGAGAGAAGCGAAGTTTCGGGGTCGACGATGGAATGGCTCAACTACCACCACCTCTTGTACTTCTGACCGTTGCGCGCGAGGGTGGCCTAGCCCGGCGGCCAAGAAGCTGCGCCTGTCTCCGCCGACCGTGAGCGCCCAGGTCAACGCGCTCGAGCGCGCGATGGGGGAGGAGCTGTTCGAGAAGCAGGGCCGGCGCCTGGTGCTCACCGAGGTGGGCAAGACCGTGTACCGCTACGCCGACGAGATCTTCGCGCTTGGCCGGGGAGCCCGGAGCGTGAAGGTATCTCTTCACCTTCTGGGCCAGTCGGACGTGGGGCTGTACGCGGCCGAGTCGCTCGTCACGCGCCACAAGGCCGGGTTTCCGCGCTCGCTCGACGGGGCGCTGATGCTCATGCCTGCCGGCTCGACGACGCTGCGGCGCGCGCTCGATGCCTGGCCTGACGACGCCGGCGTGCGACCCACGATCGTGGGCGAGTTCGATGACAGCGCGCTGATCAAGGCCTTCGCGCACGAGGGCCCGGCATCTTCGCCGCGCCTGTCGTGCTGCAACGGGGAGATCCGTCGCCAGTACGGCGTGCGACGCGTCGGCGCGTGCAAGGGCGTCCGGAGCGGTACTACGCCATCTCGGCGGAGCGAAAGCTCACCACCCGCGGTGTCGCCATTTCGCGGCGCGCGAAGGACGAGATGTTCTGCGAGCAGGTACCCGTCCGCTCAAGCCCGGCAGACTCCGTGGTGCCGCGTCACGTAGTCGCCCGGTCGCTCCTGGTCAGGCTTGTTCGCCAGGTCCTTCCACGACGCGGGCGTGAGGGCCCGATCTCGGCGATGATGAGGCGCCCTCGGGCGAGCGCAGGACGTCGGCCAGGTAGGCGACGGGGTCGATCCCGAGCAAGTTGCAGGTCGCGCAGAGCGAGGTACGCAATGGCTGCTCGCTTCGCGCCCTCATGCGATCCGGCGAAGAGGTAGTTCCGTCGACCGACGGCGGGGCGACGATGGAGGCGTTCGATGATGCGGTTGTCGATGGGGAGACGCCCATCGTCGAGGAAGAGTGCGTCAGCGCGAGCTTGATGGTTTAGGAGGTAGCCGATCGCCTTGCCGAGGAGCGAGCTTGGCGGGCTCGGTGGGCCTCGCACGTTCGACACCAGCGATTTGTTCTCGTCATAGATGGGACGCGAGCGGCTTCTGTCGCAGCGCGAGCCGCGCGTCGTCATCGAGCGCTCTCGCGCGTCCGCTTCGACGCCGAGGGGCCCGAAAGGCGCGATCGATGCGCGGGCCCGCTTGTCGCCCGCGTCGAGCGCCTTTCACGAAGTAGCGGCGCCCATTTATGTTGCAGCCGACCTCGATGAGGTCCCCGCGCTGAAGCTCGCGTCGCAAAACGGCCGCTGCATCCGCAACGACGAAGCCTGTGCGAGCCGCAAGAAAGGTCTCCGGGCCGATCTCGCTCTCGACCTGACCCACCTTGTGCCCCGAGCGCGTGTAGAGGAACACGACCGCGCTCTCGTCGCCGACGTAGTCCCACAGCGAGCCGAGTGGTGAGCCCGGTCGGGGAGTCCTTGAGTCCTTCACGGGCAAAGGAGGTCGCGTCGACGTGGAGCACGGTCGACGTGAGCGCCTTGCCGATGAGGTGTCGGTAAATGGGCTCGAGAAGCCTGGTTGCCCAGTGGATCTGGTCGCCCATGGACGCTTCGGCATGTCGAGCCCGAGGCGCGTCAGCATCTCGCGCTGCCGGTTGAGGGGCAGCCCGTACCAATACTTGTTCACCACGAGATCGGCGACGAGCCGCGAGCCGTACGCGCCGCCAGCAACCACCTTGCCGCCGAGGGGGGCCTGCTGCGTGCGTCGTCGCAGCGTTCGCACGCCAGACCTCGCGCCGATCGACACGCACGATGACCTCTGCGGGGACGAGGTCGGATCACCTCGGTCGTCTCGTGGTCGACGCATCTTCGGTTTGCGCCGCACTTGGGGCATCTGGCGCTCGTCGTCGGGCACAGCGATCGGGTTGTCGACGCGTCGCAGTCCTGGCGGCGGAGGCCTGCGGACCGCAGGCTGCTTCGGCGGCTTGGTCGTCTCGGTCCGCTTGCCGTTCTTTCTCAGCGGCGGCGTCGAGGTTCTTGTCCGCGGCGCTCTGCTCCGACTCAGCCCTCGTTCGCACCCACCACCGTGGTGCGCAGCTCCTCCAGGATCAGCGCGAGCTGCTCCGAGGGGACGACTCGAGCGATTCCGGCGCGCGGACGCGATGATGCGCTCGAGCTCCCTCGTTCTTCGCGGCGAGCTTCGACCAACGCGAGCACCTCGGCATGGTGGCCCCCGTCGAGCAGCTTCTGCGGGCCACGTCGCCGGGGCGCCCGCGCATCGTCTTGCTTTGGCGCGCCATCGCGCCGTACATCAAAACCATCGCGCGTGATCTCGCCAAGACTCACGCGCGATGTTCTCGTCTCCTTTTCGAGCGCGTCAGGCCGCGATCTCGGAAGCCTTTGCGTCGCGGGGCCCAGCGCCTCGCCGAGGGCGACGACGACAGGTCCAGTCCTCGAGCAGCATCGCCAGCTCGTGAGCATCGATCCCCGACGCGCACTGCGTCAGCGCGGACTCGTTCTGGGAAGGTGAACCGTCCTCGCTCGAGACGCTTGTGCACGATGGTGAAGCCCCCGCGGGTCCACACCAGCATCTTCACCTGGCAGCCTCGACGGTTGAGGAACAGGGAACACGTGACCCGACAGTGGGTCGTCACCGAGCACGCAGCGGACCTCGTTCGAGAGCCCCTCGAACGACTTGCGCAGGTTCGCGGCGGCCGTCGCCACGTACACGCGAACGCTGCTGGGCAGGAGGATCATGCGACACCTCCAACCTGGCTCACGAAGCGCGCGAGCCACACCGCGTCGATCTGCTCCGGCTCACGCACCTGCACGACCGCGCGCCCGACACGCACCGTGAGCGCGCCGCTGTCCCCGATCGATACCGGCACCGCCTCCGCTTCCGCCGGCCTCACGAAGACCGGCAGCAGCGCCGTGAACGCTCCTCCCGTTGGCGGCGCGGCAACGGCACTCTGAGCCGCTTGCTCGCATTGCCTCAACCGCTGACCGCTGAAGCCATGTTGGCGTGCGAACGCCCGGGCCCGAGAGCGCTCGACGCCAGCGCGTTCAGCGCCTCGCGCGCCGTCGTCACTCCATCGCGCGTGGCTCGACCACGCGCTCCTCTTCTTCGACATCGCGACACCTCCGGTCGGCGCGTTACTCGCGCCGCACGGCGGAAGTCGACCTCAGCCGCTGGCCAGGCCTACCCGGGCTTCTTGCGGACAGATACGCGAGCAGCTTCCGAGGCTGATACCCTGTCGCTGGTCCGATGAACCTACGACGCGCGTTCGCGATCACGCTAGCCTCGCCGCCCTCGCGCTCCTGCAAGACGCCGACGCAGATCACGGTCGTGCTCAAGGGCAAGGGCATCGCCTGCGAAGAGGCGGCGGGGGGAGGCTCCGCTGCTCGGTGGAGACCCTGTCTTCGACGAGCGGCGTCGTCGCCTCGACGGCGATCGGCTTCGGGGCGGAGGGCCTGAGGTCGGGGCGAAGAAGACCGATCGCCGCCCGTCGCCGTCGATGGCCGGGCCGATCTCGGCGAGGTGGTGCTGCTGCCTGGGTCGAGCGGCGGCGCGGTGGAGGTGCTCGCGATCGCGGTCGTCGACGGCACGTCGGACTCGGCGGCAGCGCCCTCGAGCGTGGAGGACCGCCTGGTCGAGGAACAGCGGTTGCTCGACCCGGCCGGAGAAGTGCACCGTCGACGACGCGTGCGTGGGGGCATCTTCGCCAGCCGCTCCTCGAGTTCGTCGACGCGACGAGGCTGACGCTCGAGATCAGGCTGTCGACCGCCTGCGCGGGCGTCTTCTTGGGAGCCAGGCTCAACGTGTGTGGAGGGCGAGTGCGTCTCTTCTTCGTGTTTGCGCGGCGCGAACGAGTGCGCGGTCGGGGTCGGGGGCAAACTGGGCGCAGGGCGGCCGGGGCGGCGGCGATCAGGGGGCGCGGGCCAGGCGCGCAGCGGCAGGTGACGTTTGGTCGCGCTTCGATACGTTCGACGTCGACGGGTCGACCCATGGGACGTCGTCGGGGCCGGCCAGGGTGAGGAGCACACGCGTGGATCGCCGCCGATCAGCGCCTGTGCGTCGTCCCCATCGCGGGCCCGCCCGAGTGCACCGAAGCCTCAAGGGCGCTGGTGCCTACCGCGCGGTGGCCGCCCGCAACGCGTCGTACGTGACCGCGGGAGCGCTCGGGTGGGGGGAGGAACAATGGCGCGATCGCGCCGCCGAGAACGACCTACACCCCGAGCCCCGACGCGACGTTCGACGTGGCGGCCGGCCTCGGACCGATCGAGTGGCTCTACCGGCTCGATGGGGCCGCGCTGGTGGGCAACTCGAGCGTCGAGCCGCAAGACGTCGCGGGCGCAGCCCTATTGACCCTCGGGCAGCTGGGGCGGTGTTCCAGGTCGCCGGCTCATCGCTGTACACCAAGAACACGCTCGACCTCACGCCGCTGCCGCTGGGCGCGGAGTCGAGCGGGTGGCTCATCTGGGGCGTCGAGGTGACGGAGACGTGGCCGCTGTTCATGGTCCCGAGCGAAGGTGACGGCGAGGTCTACCGCGCGGGCTTCTCGGCGATCGCGAAGAGGCTCGACGAGCAGGTCGTGGTCCTCACGCCGTCGGGGAACGACTTCACGGGCCCTGTGCACGCGCTCTTCGGCGAACAGCCCGAAGCTGGAGGCGCCCGGCTGTGGGCGGTTGGGGTGCCGACGCGTTATGGCTCCGCTCCGCGGAGGTGTCGTCGACAGCAACGCCACGACCGTCGAGTGGGTCGAGCGACCGCTGCCCGCCGATCCAGCGGGCCGCTTCGCAGCGTGTGGGCCTCGCAGACCTTCGTCGCGATCGCCGGCCTGGCGGGGTCTACGAGGCGCGCGTCGTAGACCTGTTGAAAGCAAGATCGCTCGCCGATGCGCCCAGGAAGCACCGCTCGTCACGCCTCGCTGCTCGGGCTCGCGCTGCTCGCCGGCAGCGTGTCGTGCAAGACTCCCGCGCAGATCACGGTGTACGTGCGGGGGATCGGCTTCGTGTGCTCGCAGGCCGAGGGAGAGGTGTGGGGCGAGGGGGCGGAGGTCGTCGCGCAGTCGAGCCTCGACGAGCTCGGGCTGGAGGGGGCGCGCGCGACGCGCTGCATCGACGTGTTCGGGACCGAGCCGCCGCGCGTGAGCTATGGCCGCGTCGTGCTGCTGCCCGAGGGCGGCGGGGCCGGGCCGGTCGAGGTGCTGGTGATCGGCGCGCTCGGGTCGAGCCTCGGCTCGCCGGGGACCACGAGCCTCGAGGCCTGCCGGGGCTTCTACGCGAGCGCCGACGGTCTGCGCGACGAGGGGCTGTCTGGCCAACCCCCGAGTGCGCTCGGTGCATCTTCTCCGCCGGTCGCTCGGCTTCGTGGAACAGACCCAGCTGACGCTCCAGATCGAGCTCACGAACGACTGCGCGGGGGTGCTGTGCGCAGAGACGCAGACGTGTGTCTCGGGCGGCTGCGTCGACGCCACGACCGAGTGCCCCGAGGGGACCTGCGACCTGGTCAACGACGGCGTCGGCGGCGCGGACGGCGCTGGCGGCGAAGGCGGGGCCGGCGGCCAAGGGGGTGCCGGCGGCGAAGGCGGCGCGGGAGGGCAAGGCGACGTGTGGGTCGAGTACCCGCCGCACGACGCGCCCTTCGCGCAGGTCAAGGACCTCTCCGCCCTGCGCGACGGCGCGGCCCTGCGCGTGTTCGTGGCGACCGGTCCGTCGCTCTACGTCTACGAGGGGGGCGTCCCTGGGGACACCTGGGAGGGCGGGGCGCTCGAGCGGTTCCATGCGCTCGCGCGGCCGGCCTCCGGTTCGGACCTCGTCGTCGCGCTGGGGCCTGTGGGCATGACGACGAACTTAGGCGCTCCCCCTTCAGAAGGCCCGAGCCGCCGCCCCAGGCGGTCTGGGGGGCACCGCCCGCCACGGCGACATTTCGGGCGGCTGCCCTCCTGGGTCTGAATCCCACCGACCTCGCGTGGGTCGTCATCAGCCAGTTCGCGGCTCGCGGGGGGCACGGCGGGTTCAGCGGCACGGGGGACAGCGGGTCGGGAGGCGTGTTCGCGTCGCCGATTGGCGGAGGGTCGCAGGTCGTGGTCATGGGCCTCGGGTCGACCCTCTTTCGCTTCGACTCGGGGGTGCAGAGCAGCCTCCCGACACAGCCCTCGGGCGTCCACCACGTATGGGGCGGCGCCGCCGGCGAAGGGGCGCTGTTCGCCGTCTTCGGAGCCACCACCGCCGAGGGCACGATGTTCAATCTGAGCTCCCAGTCCTACACCCTCGCCGAGGTGGGCGACCCCACCGGGACCCTCATCCATGACCTCTTCGGTGACGCGGACACGGCGTCCGGCGAGGTGCGTGTGTGGGTGATCGGCTCGCTCGACGGTGCGTCCTGGCTCGGCGCGGCCTCGACCGTCGCGGGGGTGCTCGAGCCCTGGCAGCGGTACGCGCTGCCGGAGGGCGTGACCGATCCCGACGACCTCACGACGCTCTGGTCCGACGGCGTCGACCTGGTCGTGGCCGGCGCCTCGGGCGTGTACCAGGCCACCATCGCCGACCTGCAACCGCTGCCCTGACGAACGATGATCCATCGAGCCCTCTTGGTTCTTCTGGTCCTGCTGGCCGCGCTTTCGAGCGCTCCGGTCGCCGACGCGCAGCCGAAGCCCCCCGCGCCAGTGGAGGCCGCGACGCTCAAGGCCGAAGGCGACGCCGCGATGGACGCGCTGCGCTTCGAGGACGCCTTGCGCGCCTACGAGAGGTCGTACGCGGCGAAGCCTGACCCGGCGATCCTGTTCAACCAGGGCGCGCGCTCGAGGGCGCTCGGGCGCCTGCCCGAGGGCGCTCGACAAGCTGAACGAGTTCGATCAGAAGGCGACGCCCGAGCTGCGCGCCAAGGTCGGTGATCTGCTCGAAGCACCTGCAAGAGATCCACGGTCGCGTCGCCACCCTGGTGGTCGAGGGCCTGCAAGAGGGCGCCACCCCTGCGCCTCGGCGATCGCGTGCTCGGCGTCGCGCCGCTCGCGTCGCTGCGGGTCAACGCGGGCAAGGTGCACCTCGAGGCCTCGCTCGAGGGCTTCTTCCCCGAGACGCTCGACACCGAGCTCACGGGCGGCAAGGAGAACAAGGTCACCCTCACCCTCACGCCCCGCGATCCCCGCGGCACGCTCACCATCACCAGCAACGTCGTGGGGGCGCGCGTCTACGTCGACGCCCAACCCACCGGGCAGGTGCCCGTCGAGGTGAAGCTCCAGCCCGGGCCCCATTTGATTCGCGTCGAGCAGGACGGCTACGACGCGTCCGAGTCTCGGATCGAGCTGAAGACCGGCGAGAAGCGGACGTTCGACGTGCCCATCGCGAAGCGCCCGATCGAGAAGGAGTGGTGGTTCTGGACCACGCTCACCGCCGGGGTGCTGCTCACGGGGGGCGCGGTCGGGCTGGGCGTCGCGCTGACGACCGAAGAGCCCCACGACATCGGCAACATGAGCCCGGAGGTCATCACCGTCGAAGGGGTGTCGCTGTTTCGGTTCTGAGCGCGATCGTGGGCTCGCGCCCCGCGCCATCGCCGACAGCGCCGCCCAAGAGGTGCCCTCGCGGTCGTCGCCGCCTATACTAGGCCGTCGTGCCCGAGCTTCAGAGCATGCCTGCGAGCGGCCAGACCCTGGCGGGGAAATACTCCCTCGTCCGGACGCTCGGCGAGGGCGGCATGGGGATCGTCTACGAGGCGCGGCACCTGCGCCTCGGCCACCGCTGCGCCATCAAGGTGCTCAGGCCCGAGGTCGTCGGAGACGCGGAGACCATCGCGCGCTGAACGCGAGGCGCGCGCCGCCGCGGGCCTCGCGAGCCGGCACGTGCAGGGTCACCGACGTCGGCGCGCGCGAGGACGGTGCGCCGTTCTTGGTCATGGAGTTCCTCGAGGGCGCGACCTCGGCTCGGAGGTCGAGGCCCGAGGGCCGCTGCCGATCGGCGAGGCGGTGGGCTACCTGCTCCAGGCCTGTGAGGCGCTCGAGGAGGCCCACGCCAAGGGCATCGTCCACCGCGATCTCAAGCCAGAGAACCTGTTCCTGGCTCGCGAAGGCGGAGGGGTGACCGTCAAGCTGCTCGATTTCGGCATCTCCAAGGTGGAGGACGACGTCAGCGTGAGCGTGACCCGCACGCAGTCGAGCATCGGCACGCCGCTGTACATGTCGCCCGAGCAGACTCGCAGCACCAAGAAGGTCGACCTGCGCACCGACATCTGGGCGCTGGGCGTGATCTTGTACGAGCTGCTCACGGCCGACGTCCCCTTCAACGGCGACAGCGCCACCGCCGTCGCCGTCTCGGTCGCCGTCGATCGCCACCCGTCGCTGCGCGCGAGGCTCCCCGACGCCCCGCCCGAGCTCGAGGCGGTGATCGACCGCGCGCTGCAGAAGGATCCCGAGGCGCGCTTCGAGTCGGTGCGCGCGTTCGCGCGGGCCATCGCGCCGTTCGCGGAGCCAGGCGCCGCCTCGCGCTGGATCCGCCAAGACCCCGACGCGCCGCCCTCGCGGGCGAGCCTTCCCTTCGACCACGAGCACAAGATCGCCAACGCGGCGACGCTGGTGGACACGGCGCCCAAGGAGAGCCATCGCGCGATGGGCCTGCCGCTGATGGGGGCGCTGCTCGGCGCAGCGCTCGCTGCGGCAGCGGGGCTGCTGGTGTACGTCCGCACGACCTCGAGCCCCGAGCGCAGCGCTTCCGAGGTCGCGCAGCTCGACGAGCGCAAGGCCGCGTCCTCGGCGAAGGCTATCTCGCCACGAGAAGAAGACGGCAACGTCAGCCACGGCATCGTCCCGCCGACCGTGGCGCAGAGCACGGCGGTGACGGGCAGCCTCGCCGCCTCGGCGACGGCTGCGGCGTCGGCCGCGCCCTCGGGCTCGAGCGTCGCGCTGCCCTCATCGACGAAGCCGGGGGGACGCGATCCGAAGCCGAAGGGCTCGGCCCCAAGCGCGCCCACGACGCCCACGACGCCCAAGCCCATGCCCACGTTGCCGACCAAAATCTGAGGCCGCGAGCGCGCGGTCAGTTTGGTACTCTTCGACGCGCGTGACCGATCAACCCGACAGACGCAAGCTCGCCCTCTCGCAGCTCGACTCGATCGCCTCGGCCCTCGAGCAGCGCTTCAGCGTCGGCAAGACCGTCCTGTCGTTCAAGGAGTACCTCGAGCTCTTCGCCGAGAACCCTCGCCGCTACGGGCGCGACGCCGCCACCTACGTGCGCGACATGTTCGATCACTACGGGGTCGAGATCGTCGACAAGCCTTGGGGCAAGCTGCCCCGCTACAAGCTCTTCGATCTGCCCTGGGCGACCGACGACGACGCCCAGGAGATGCCGCTCATCGGCCACGAGGAGCTGCAAGGGGCGGTCTACAAGTTCATCGCGAACTTCGTGAACGAGGGCAGGGCGAACAAGCTCGTGCTCATGCACGGCCCGAACGGGAGCGCGAAGAGCACCACCGCCGGGTGCGTGCTGCGGGCGCTCGAGCACTACTCGACGCTCGACGAGGGGGCCCTGTACCGCTTCCACTGGGTCTTCCCGAGCCGCAAGACGACCCGCGGCGCGATCGGCTTCGGTGAGAACAAGCCGGCTGCGGCCGCGACCGGGTGGGACAACAGCTTCGCGCACCTGTCGGACGATCAGATCGACGCCCGCCTGGTGATGGAGATCCGCGACCATCCGCTGTTCCTGCTGCCCCTCGAGGAGCGGCGTGCGTTCCTCTCCAAGCTGTACGAGGGCACGGGCGAGCGGCCGCCCAGCTACCTGATGATGGGGCAGCTGTCTCACAAGAGCATGCAGGTCTATCAGGCGCTGATGATGGCCGATGAAGGCAACCTCGCGCTCGCGCTGCGCCACGTGCAGATCGAGCGTTGGACCATCTCCCGCAAGTACCGGCAGGGCGCGATCACGCTCGGCCCCGAGCTCTCGGTCGACGCGGGCGAGCGGCAGGTCACGGCCGATCGCTCGCTCTCCGCGCTGCCGACCGCGCTGCAGGCGACGACGCTGTTCGAGGCCCACGGCGAGCTGATCGAGGCGGCCGGCGGCGTGCTCGAGTTCAGCGACCTGCTCAAGCGCCCGATCGACGCGTTCCGCTACCTCCAGCTCACGCTCGAGACCGGCGAGATCGCGCTCCCTCACCAGAACGTGCAGACCAACGTGGTGATGATCGGCAGCGCGAACGAGATCCACCTCGCCGCGTTCCGCGAGCACCCCGAGTTCCCGAGCTTCCGCGGCCGCTTCGAGCTCGTGCCGGCGCCTTATCTGCGCAGCTCGCTCGACGAGCGTCGCATCTACGACACCCAGATCGCGTCGCGCATGGGCCGCCACGTGGCCCCTCACGCGACGACCGTCGCCGCAGAGTTCGCGGTGATGACGCGCCTGGCGAAGCCGAGCCCCGACAAGTTCAGCCCGGAGCTAGGCAAGATCCTGAAGGAGCTCACCGTCGAGCAGAAGATGGACCTGTACGCGACGGGCGCGCTCCCGGAGTCGCTCGACGGTGACGCGCGCAAGGTCCTCAGGGCGGGGCTCGCCTCGATCTACCGCGAGACCGACTCCTCGGTGGACTACGAGGGCAAAGAGGGCGCGAGCCCGCGCACGATGCGCACGGTGCTGCTGCTCGCCTCGCAGCACCCGGACTACCAATGCCTGTCGCCGTTCGCTGTCCTCGCGACCCTCGACGAGCTGTGCAAACAGACGTCCGAATACGACTGGCTCCGGCTCAAGCCCCAGGCCGGCGGCTACCACGACACCAAAGAGATGCGGACGATCGCCCGCCGCCGCGTCCTCGACAAGATCGAGGAGGAGATGCGCCGAGCGAGCGGACTGGTCGACGAGCTCAAGTACAAGGAGCTGTTCGACAAATACGTGAGCCATGTCTCGGTGTGGGTGAAGGGCGAGACGACCCGCAACCCGCACACCGGCGAGTACGAGAAGGCCGACGAGCGCCTGATGCGTGAGGTCGAGGGCTTCCTCGGCGTCCAGGCCAAGAACGACGAGCACCGGCGCAGCCTGATCTCCTCGATCGCGGCCTGGGCCATCGATCACCCCGGCCAGAAGGTCGTCTACGCGGTCGTCTTCCCGGAGCTGGTCAAGCGCCTGCGCGAGGCCGTCTTCGCGGAGCGCAAGAAGCCGGTCGCGCTGCTCGTCCGCGATCTCACGCGCATCCTGCGCGAGCGCAAGGAGGCCAAGGTCGAGAAGTCCGACAAGGACCTCAACGAGGCGCGCCGCCGCGAGACGGAGGCGATGCTCGATCGGCTCAAGGCGCTCGGCTACGACGAGGACTCGGCGCTCGACGCTGCGACCGCGGTCCTGCGGCACCGCTTCGCCGAGCTGGTCTGACGGCGTGGGGACGCGGGCATACGTCATCGTATCGATGACGGTGGCGCCGCACTTTCACCCCCCCGGCCCCCCTCGCGGCGCGAGGGGGGAGAAGACGGTTACCCGAACAGCGCCTCGATCGGCCCCGAGATCTCGCCGAGCGTGGGCTCCAGGCCGAGCGCCTGGAACGCGGTGGTGATCACCTTGCACGGGTGCAGGTCCTGACCCGTCAGGTTCAAGTGCTGCCCCGCGGCGAGGCCGCCGACGCGGCCGGCGAGGAAGGCGACGGCGTTGTCCACCGAGTGGTTGGGGTCGCCGCCCCCGTCGCCCGAGCGCTGGGGATCCGGCGAGAGCCCTTTGCCGCCCTCCATGATGAACAGCGCGGCGGTGCTGTCGAGCGCGTCGCCGTCACCCTCCGGCGTGGCCTTCAGCCGGGACACGATGCGCGCGTAGACGTCGACGAACCAGCGGTTGGCCGCGTCGAGGTTCGCCTGGTCGGACGCGTGCTGCACCTCGCCGTGCAGACCGCCGATGCGGTTCCAGGCGGGGTTACGCATGCCGCTTCCGGTCATCACCGACGCGCCGCCCAGGGTCACGACCCGGGTCATGTCACAGGCGAAGGCGAGCTCGATCAGCTCGACGAAGCGCGCGGCGCGCGCGTCTTGATCGGGCACGTCGGTGGAGACGTCCGCCGGGTCGCTGCTCGAGTGCATCGGATCGTGGCAGCTGGCGGAGACCTGGCCGGTGCCGGACTCCAGGCGGCGCTCGAGCTCACGCACCCGCTCGAGGTGCTCGTCGAGCGTTCGTTGGTCTGCGGCGCCGAGCCGCGCGCGCAGGGAGCCGATCCCCTCCTTGGCGTAGGAGAGGCTGCTCATGCGCAGGCGTCGCTCCAGCTCGGCCTGGGGATCGGGCGTGTCGCTCGGCGGCGCGAAGCCGGTGAACAGCTGGCTGTACGCGAGCGCCGGCGAGGTCTGCGGATCGATGCCCCGGTAGACGATGTCGGGCTCGTCGTCGAAGCCCTCGGTCTGTTCGTAGCTGACCACCGTGCCGCCGGTCTGCGAGTCGAGCTGGTAGTAGAGGAACGGGAACTTGGTGGTCGGCGCCATGCGCTGGACCACGAGCTGATCCGCCGACCACCCCTGCGGACGCCAGGTCACGCCGCTGAAGCCCGAGCGCAGGCCGGTCATCACCGCGTACGGAGCCTGCCCGTGATAGTCGACGTTGTAGCCCCCGGGCACGTCGAGCGGCGCCGCGAACAGCCCGGAGATCACGGAGATGTCCCCCGCGACGTCGCGATCCGCGAACGGCTGCAGCACGGGGCGCAGGTCGTAGCCGAAGCCGGACAGGGTGGGCGTCAAGCCCTCGGTCGTCGACCCGCTGGTCACCAGCGAGGTGGGGCAGTGCATCAAGAAGTAGCGCTTGGGGAGGGCGGCGCCGCCAGCGAGCGCGGTGCCCTTGTCGTTGAGCATGCACTCGAGCAGCGGCAGCCCCAGCGCGGTGCCGAACGCTCCGCGGATGAGCGAGCGCCGGCTGAGGCGCGGCCCCTTGATCCCTCTCACACGTTGCGCGCGCGTCATGGCATCACCCCCTCGACGACGTCGCGCCGATAGCGAAAGCTCGGGTCGGTCGCCACGCTGCGCATGAGCGCCGCGAAGTCGAAGCCCGAGTCGTGGAACGCAGTGACCATGCGCTCGAGCTGCGCGTCGGAGGCGCGGAAGGAGCGCGTCGCGAAGCGGATCAGGTTCTGTGCGGCGCACTCGGAGATGAGATCGACGTTCGCGCCGACGAACTCGCGCGGCCCGTTGAACTCCGCGCCGAAGAGCTCGCCCACGCCGTCGATGCTGCAGGTCGCGTTGTCTTGCTCCACCTCGCGGTAGCGCCCGAGCCCGTCGAAGCGCTCGAAGCCGAAGCCGATGCCGTCGATCGCCAGGTGGCAGCCCTTGCAGCTGCCGCTCGCGTGCGCCTCGTACGCGTCCGACTTGCATGCGCCCTCCGGGACGGGCACGCCCATGTCGATCGCCACGTCGGGCGGCGGCGGCAGGATCTCCTGGCACAAGAGGCGCCGGCCGATCATCGCGCCGCGCCGACTCGGTAGCGTCTCGGTGAGCCGGGTCTGGCTGAGCGACAGGAAGCTGCCGTGGGACAGCACCCCCATGCGCTTGTCGTCGTAGCTCACCCACCCGGGGTCGGTCGGGACCTCGAGGCCGTAGTGCGCGGCCAGCGCGGGGGTGACGAAGGTCTGCTCGGAGGTGACGAGCGTGGTCCAGTCGCCGCTCTGGCCGTCGAGCGCGCGATCCACGAGCGCGTCGGTCTCGGCGCGCATGTCCGCGGCGAGCGCCGCGTCCGTCACCAGCAACGACGTGTAGCGAAGCCACAGCTCGTGGAAGACGCGCATCTGACGCTGGCCGCGCGGGTCTTCGATCATGTCGTCGACCAGGGCCGCGACGTCCTCCTCGCTCGGCACGCCGCCGCTCGCCAGCGCCAGCAGCTCCGGCGTCGGCGCCGTCCCCCACAAGAAGTACGCGAGGCGAGCGATGAGCTCCGGGCCCTCGAGCTCGACGATGCCGTCGCCCACGGGGGTCCCGATCTCGGTGCGGTACACGAGCTCGGGGCTCACGATCAGGCTGGCGATCGCCCCCCGAACCGCCACGTAGTGACCGTCCTCGGCTGCGGCGGGGTCCGTCGCGAGCGGCGCGACCGTCGCGATCAGCGCCGCGACCTCCTCGTCCGACAGCGGCCGCCGCCACAGCCTCTGCCCCACGTTGCGGATGAACGCGTCCAGGCACGCCTCGTCCGGCGTGCCCGAAGGCACGCAGCCCGCGAGGTCGTCGACCGCGTCCCTGTCCGCGCTGAAATCTCGTGCCACTTCGAACGCCAGCGACTCCAGGCCGTCCACGAACACCTGGCTCGCCGTCTTGGTGGCGGAGAGCGTGTCGAACACCTCCTCCTCGGCCTGGGTCGCGGGGTTGACCGCGACCTTCGGGTCGGCGGCGAGGTTGCGCTCGGCTGCGCCGACGATGCCGAACACGTCGCTGATCGTCGCCTCGATCTCGCGGCGGCTCAGCCGCGGGATGGCGGTCGATGGGTCCACCCCCTCGACTGCCTCGGACGGGCCCGAGGGGGGGCCGTCCCCGATGTCTCCCACGCAGCCGCTGGCCAGCGCGGCGGCGGTCATCGAAACGGCCCAAGCGGGCCAGCGCCAAAGCATGGCGTAGAGATAGCGCGCCGACGTGCTCATGAGGAGCTCCTGTCCGCAGCGGGGAGCGCTGGGGCCGCCTGCACTGCAATCGTGCAGGCACACGCCCCGCTACTTCGGACCGTCGCCCGAGAACTTCGGCCGCACCCCGGGGTTCGGCGCGTCGAAGGTGATCGACATCGAGAAGCGTCCGCCGAGCGCCGAGGGCAGCTTGCCGAAGGGCGCCCCCTTGAAGACCGCCTTGCGCACGTTCTCGTCGAACTCGGCGATGCCGCTCGAGCGGGCGACCCGCGCGCTCGACACGGTCCCGTCTGCCTCGATCGTGAACGCGATCACGGCGGAGCCTCCGCGACCTTCGAGCGCCGCCCACTTGGGGAAGGCGTTGGCCCAGTGGGGGTGCACCTTGACCTGGACCGAGCGGATGTAGCCGATGCGCTCCAGATCCGGGGGGCCCGAGCCGCCGCCGCCCGCAGGCGAAGAGGACTGGCCCGCCCCCTTCGCGCCGCCCGCGCCGACCGCGCCCGGCCCGGCCTCGCCGCCCTTGCCGTGCCCGAGCTTCGCGCCGCCGGAGGTGCTCGCGTGGAGCAGCGCCGTCATCCGCGCAGCGACCGACTGTTCGTCCTCGACGTCGTCGTCCGGTTTGCCCTCCTCGAGGGAGGGGACCGACGGATCGGTGTGGAACACGAGGGGCCGTGTGTGCGCGTTGACGAGCGCGCTCGACTCGGGCCCGGCGTCGCTCGCGCGCTTCGCGCCGAGCCCGGGTGAG
Source organism: Polyangiaceae bacterium (assembly GCA_016719945.1). Classification (GTDB taxonomy): domain Bacteria; phylum Myxococcota_A; class Polyangia; order Polyangiales; family Polyangiaceae; genus Xiheicaenibacterium. The sequence goes on from JADJYE010000001.1 coordinate 112,029, forward strand.
GCGACGGGGCCGCCGATCTGATCGGTCCCGGCGAGCAGCTTCGGCGCGCCAACTCCGGTCGGCTCGGGCGCCGCCCCGAGCTCACCGCCGGCGCGGTTTCGCGGGGTGGCCCACGCGAGGCCGGCGCCGGGATCGACCTTGGCCTCGCGGCGACGCTCTTCGAGCACCCCGAGCTTGCCCATCGCCACGAACGTGAGCTCCATCGGCTCGCGGCTCGAGCGCAGGTCCTCCAGCGAGCGCCGCTCGCGGTGGGTGTCGATGCGAGGGAGCTGCGAGACGTCGAGGTGCGTCAGCGACCCGTGCATCCGCGTGAGGCCGTCGTTCTGGTCCGCGAGGTTGAGCGCCTTCTCCGGGACGGTGTCGTCGCCGCCGCGGCCTGCGCGCCCGTCGTCGACCCGCGCCACCAGCGAACCGCCGCTCGGCAGCTCGATCGCGGCGCGCTCGGCGTCGAGGGCCGCGCGCAGCTCGGAGGGCGAGCGGGCCTCCACGAGCTCGATCGTCAGCTCCTCGCTCGCGGCGGCGGGCCGGCGCTCACGCCTCGGCTCTCGGGGCTCGTCGTCGAAGAGCCCCAGCTGCGCGAGGCGTACGGCCGAGACGAGCGCGAGCGCGAGGATGGCGTGGCCCGCGAACGACACCGCGCTCGCGGTGCCGAGGTCGAGCGCACGGCTGCCGCCAGCCGTCGGACCGCTGGAGCGACCGCCTGCTGCCACGTTCGAAGTGTGGACCCCCGCCGGCCGAATGACAACCGCGGCTCGGGGTCCCCGAGGGCTAGCGCTCGCCCAGCAGTCGGTCGAGCGCGATGGCGCACGCGGCCCGCACGGAGAGGTGGTTGAAGTCGCTGCCGGGGGCGCCTCGGATCGGCTCGAGGTGGACGTCGGCCGCCTCGAGCACGTCGGGCGCGAGACCCCAGCCGGTCCCGAAGACGAGCAGCACGGTCTTGTCGGATCGCGCGAGGCGCTCTCGGGCCGCGGAGAACGAGCTGGCGGTGCGGCCGCGCGAGGCGGCGGCGGTCGTCCACAGCTCGCCGGCCGCGCGGCCGCCCGCGAGCTCGATCGCCTCGTCGAGCGTCACCGTCGTGCGGACCAGCTCGAGCGCGCGCGCGCGGTCGGGGATGCGCTTCTTGCCCGAGCCCTCGACCCAGTGCTCGCGGATCCGGCGGACCAGCTCGCGCTGCGCCTCGATCGGGTGCGCGACGTACATCGCGGACGCGCCGTAGGTCCGCGCGCTGCGGGCCATGTCGTGCAGATCGAGGTTCGTCATCGCCGTCGTGACGACCTCGCCGTCGCGGTCGAGGACAGGGTGGTGGACGAGGGCGATCGCGATGCGGCTCATGACTTGGCTCCCCCCAGATCGGGGCGGCGGGCGGCGGTGCGCTCGCGCGACTGCTCGCGGCGCCAGGCGTCGATCTTGGCGTGGTCGCCCGAGGTGAGGATCGCCGGGACCGCAGCGCCGCGGAACTCGGCCGGGCGCGTGTACTGCGGGTACTCGAGCGCGCCGAAGAGCGCGTCGCTGAAGGACTCCGACGCGGTCGAAGCCTCGTTTCCGAGCACGTTCGGCAAGAGGCGCACCGTCGCCTCGATGATCGCCATCGCCGCGACCTCGCCGCCGGTCATCACGAAATCGCCGAGCGACAGCTCCTCGTGGACGTACGAGCGCACGCGCTCATCGAAGCCCTCGTAGCGCCCGCAGACGAGCGCGACGTGAGGGCGCCCGGCGAGGGAGCGAGCGCTCTGCTGCGCGAAGCGAGCGCCTTGCGGGGTGAGCAGGACGCGGTGCGCCGGCGGCTCGCCCGCGGCCGCGGCTGCTTCGTCGAGCGACTCGAGCGCCGCCACGACCGGCTCCACGCGCAGCACCATGCCGCTACCTCCGCCGTACGGCGTGTCGTCGACGCTCTTGTGCTTGCCAAGCCCGAAGCTCCGCAGCTCGCTGAGCCGCACCCTCGCGGCGCCCTGCTCGAGCGCGCGCCCGACCATGCTCGTCTGCAAGAAGGGGCCGAACAGCTCGGGGAACAGCGTGACGATCGAGAACAACATCGGCTCAGAGCGGGTCCGCCGACTTGAGGCGCACGAGCTTCGAGGCGGCGTCGACCTCGGCGACCACGTCGTCGACCAGCGGCAGCTCGATGCGCTCGCCCGCGGGCGTCTCCACGACGAGCACCTCGCACGTGGGATAGCTGACGAGCGCCTTCACCGTACCGACGAGCGTGCCGTCGAGCAGCTCGGCGCGCGCGCCTTCCACGTCCACGGCGTAGAACTCGTCCGCCTCGAGGGCCGGCAGCGCCTCCCGCGGGACCAGCAGCTGCGCGCCTCGGCACAGGTCGGCCGCGTCGCGATCGACGACGCCCTCGAGCTGCACGAGCAGCCCTTGCGTCGCCGACCGCACGGCGAGGATGCGCAGCGAACGATCGGTCTTGGGATCGTCGCCCTTGCGCAGCACCACGCGCGCGCCGACTGCGATGAGCGGCGTGTCCGGGTTGTACAGCTTGAGCTTGAGCTCGCCCCGCACCCCATGGGGCCGGGCGACCTCGGCGATGGCGACGAGCGTTCGATCGATTGACACGGCGGAATAGCTCTCTATAGTGCGGCCCGCGTTGCCGCTCCACAGCGCGCACGCCGAAGTAGCTCAGTCGGCTAGAGCAGGCGTTTCATACGCGCCGGGTCGGGGGTTCGATTCCCTCCTTCGGCACCCGTTTCTCGATGGGGACACGGCGCCCTTCGGGCGCGTGTCCCACGACGAGGTGTGGCCTCGCGTCCGCGTAGGTGCCGCTCGGGCCGGCCCCACAGAGCGAGAGAAGGCGCCCGGCTGAGAAGGTCTGGCTGCTCGGGCCGGGCCCCGCGGAGCGATCCTTGCGGGTCCTGGTGGGGGAACCGGCGGCCCCCCCCCCCCCCGGGGAGGGGGGGGGGGGGGGCCCCCGCCGGGGGGGGGCCCCGCGGCCGCGGGGGGCGGGGGGGGGGCGGGGGGGGGGGGGGGGGGGGCCGGGGGCCGGGCCGCGGCGCCCCCCGGCGCCGGGGGGGGGGGGCGGGGGGGGGGGGGGGGGGGGGGGGGGGGGCGGGGGGGGGGGGGGGGGGGCCCCGCCCGGGGGGGGGGGGGGGGGGGGGGGGGGGGGGGGGGGGGGGGGGGGGGGGGGGGGGGGGGGGCGCGGGGGGGGGGGGGGGGGGGGGGCCCGGGCGGGGGGGGGGGGGGCCGGGGGGGGGCCGGGGGGGGGCGGGGCCCGGGGCGGGGGGGGGGGGGGGGGGCGGGGGGGGGACCGGGGGGGGGGGCGGGGGGGGGGGGGGGCACGGGGGGGGGGGGGCCGGGGGGGGGGGGCAGGCCCCCCGGCCGGCCGGGGGCCCCCCCCGGGGGGGGGGGGGGGGGGGGGGGCGGCCCCCGGGGGGCGCGGGGGCGGCCGGGGCCCCCGGGGGGGGGGGGGGCGGCCCGGGGGGCCCCCCGGGCCGGGGGGGGGGGGGGGGGGGGGGGGGGGGGGGGGCGGGGGGGGGGGGGGGGGGGGGGGGCCGCCGGGGGGGGGGGGGGGGGGGGGGGGGGGGGCCCCGGGGGGGGGGGGGGGGGCCCGGGGGGGGGGGGGGGGGGGGGGGGGGGGGGGGGGGCGGCGGGGGGGGGGGGGCCCGGGGGGGGGGGGGGGGGGGGGGGGGGGGGGGGGGGGGGGGCCCCGGGGGGGGGGGGGGGGGGGGGGGGGGGGGGGGGGGGGGGCGGGGGGGGGGGGGGGGGGGGGGGGGGGGGGCGGGCGCGGGGGGGGGGGCCGGGGGGGGGGGGCCGGCCCCCGCGGGGGGGCCCCGCGGCGCCCGCCGCCCCCCCGGCGGCGGGGGGGGGCGGGGGGGGCGCGCGGGGGGGGGGGGGGGGGGGGGGGCCGCCGGGCCCCGGGCCCGGGGGGGGGGGGGGGGGGGGGGGGGGGGGGGGGGGGGGGGGGGGGGCGGGGGGGGGCGGCCGGGGGGGGGGGGGGGCGGGGGGGGGGGGGGGGGGGGGGGGGGGGGGGCCGGGGGGGGGGGGGGGGGGGGGGGGGGGGGGGGGGGGGGGGGGGGGGGGGGGGGGGGGGGGGGGGGGGGGGGGGGGGGGGGGGGGGGGCCCGGGGGGGCCCGGGGGGGGCGCGGGCCGGGGGGAGGGGGGGGCACGGGGGGGCCGGCGGCGGGGGGGGGGGGGGGGCGGGGCCGGGGGGGGGCGCGGGGGGGGGGTTGGGGGGGGGGGGGGGGGGGGGGGGGGCAGGGCGGAGGCCCGGGGGGGGGGGGGGGGGGGGGGGGGGGGGGGGGGGGGGGGGGGGGGGGGGGGGGGGGGGGGGGGGGGGGGGGGGGGGGGGGGGGGGGGGGGGGGGGGGGGGGGGGGGGGGGGGGGGGGGGGGGGGGGGGGGGGGGGGGGGGGGGGGGGGGGGGGGGGGGGGGGGGGGGGGTCCTGGGGGGCGGGGGGGGGGGGGGGGGGGGGTCTGGTGCAGACCCCCTCGGGCTCCGCGCTGCGCGCGGTCCCTCACCCCCAACTCCGCCCTCCGGGGCTTGCGCTCCTCGGGCGTGCAGATGGCGGGTGTCAGGCAGCGCCTGCTGTGTTCGCGTGGGCGCGGGGGATCCGCAGCGAATCACGAGCGGCTCGCACCACCGAAGGGCGAGCCGCTCATCGGGCGTGCAGAGAGGGCGACCGGTTACTCCGAGACCTGGTACGGCCGCAGGCCCTTGAACGTCACGCTGGTGACCGTGTCGGGGTAGACCCAGGCGCGGTGCTGGCCGAGGGTCACGAACTGGCCGTCGATGAAGCCACCGGCGGCGACCACGACCGGGCCAGGGGCCACGTCGAGCGCGGCGTACAGGCCGAGCACGCTGGTCCCGTCGGCCGACGGCTCCGGCAGCGGGCTGTCCTCGTTGCTCGTGAAGTAGGTGGTGATCACGTGGGGCTGGTCGATATCGACGATGGCGTTGGTGAGCCGCACGTCGCCGCAGTCGTGGACCTCGCCGGCGACGGCGCCGTTGCCGGGCGCGATGGGCGCGCCGATCGCGGTCTGAGGGATGATGCCGTAGTCCGGCTCGGCGAGCGCGCGCACATCATGGCTCCACTGGCCGCCCACGACCTCGCTGTTCGCGATGTAGATGTTGTACTGGACGAGCGGCGCCCAGAGCTGCGAGCCGGGCCCGTTCTCGGTGCGCACGGCGAGCTCCGTCTCGGTAGGCACGTTGGGGTAGCTGTACTCGCACTCCCAGCGGAGGTCGCAGTCGTCGACCTCGCTCGACTCACCGACCGCCTCGCACGTGTCCGGCGTGACGACCGCCGTCCCGACCGCCTCGCCGAGCTGCCCGTCCGGCTGCACGCGGAAGAAGGTGATCTGCAGGTCGTGCGAGTCGCAGCCCGAGGAGAAGATCCGCGCGAAGCCGGTGACCGTCACGCTCTCGGAGGTGCCCGGGGGCGAGGGGTAGTTGCCCACCTCGAAGCAGCCGACGTCGGGGGGGCCGCTGCCCGCGTACTCGAGGACGTTCGAGCTGCGCTCGAGGTCGACCGGGGGATCTTTCAGGGGCACGCCGCAGACGTGCTGTTGCTGGTTGGTGACGAGGTCGCAGTCAGGGTCGCCCAGGTTGTCTTGGCAGAACTCCGAGTTCGCCGCGGGGGCGAGGCCGCAGACCGTGCCGCCGCCCTCGACCGAGCCTCCACCGGCAGGGCCGCCGCCGGCCGCGCCGCCGCCGCCCGTGCCTGTGCTGTCACCGCAGCCCGCCGCGCCCGCCATGGCCAGCGAGAGCGCACCGACCGTCAACCCGAAACCCCGAATGAGCCAAGCGTGATCCATCCCTAACGATTGCCTTGGCTGCGCGCCGCGCACAAGCTCCGCGGCACGAAAAATCATGGTGGATGCTCCCGACGATTTGAAGCGCCGCGTCGCGGCTAAGGCCGAAGAGCTCGGCTTCGACGCGCTCGGCGTCGCGCGCGCCGACGTGCCCCTCGGCGTCGAGCACGACCGGTACCTCGCCTTCGTCGAAGCGGGGAAGCACGGGGCGATGGGCTACCTCGCCCAGGACCCGGAGGCACGCGGGCGGCTCGACGGGGACGCCATCCTCCCGGGCGCCAAGAGCGTGCTCTGCTTGGCGCGTCGATACCAGCGCTCCGCCGAGGCCGAGCGCGCCGATCCGCCGCTGTCCCAGCTCATCGCGCGCTACGCCCGCGGGCACGACTACCACAACCACGTCCGCAAGAAGCTCCGCCTGCTGGCGAAGTTCGTGCGCGGGCTCGGGCCCGACGTGCGGGCGCGACCGCTGTGCGACGAGGAGCCGGTGCTCGAGCGCGCGTGGGCGTCGCGCTCGGGGCTCGGCTTCGTCGGCAAGAATGGGCTCGTGATCGTCCCGGGGCAGGGGAGCTTCGTGCTGCTGGGGGAGGTCGTGACGACGCTGGCGCTCCCCCCCGACCCGCCCATGACCGAGCGCTGCGGCAGCTGCACGCGTTGCCTCGACGCGTGCCCGACCTCGGCGTTCGACGCCCCGTTCGTGCTCGACCCGCGCAAGTGCGTCGCCTACCTGACGATCGAAGATCCGCTTGGCCCTGCCGGCGAAGCGCGCGATCGGGTCGGCGAGCGGCTGTTCGGGTGCGACGATTGCCAGACCGTCTGCCCGTACAACAAAACCCCCGCCAGCCCCCACGCGCGGACGCGCCCGTTCGAGCCCCTCGACGCGCAGCGAACGGCGAGCCTCGCCGATCTCGTCGCGTTCGACGAGCAGGCCTTCCTCTGCTTCGCGCTCGGCAGCCCGCTGCGCCGCGCGGGGAGGGCAGGGCTTGCTCGCAGCGCGGCGCTCGTCGCGCGCGCGCGGCTCGAGCGCGCCGCGCGAGGGGGCGACCTGCGGAACGAGCAGCGTTCGGACGCCGAGCGCGCGCTCGAGATCGCACGTGAGCATGAGGTCGAGGTCGTGCGCGCCGCGTCCCGGCGCGCTTGATCCCTGGGTGGTCCGCGGCGATAAGCGAGAGGTGAGCCCAGAGTCGCTCCGACGGCGTGTCCTTGGCAGCCCGCCTGCGCTCGCGCGCCGCTTGCTGTCGCGGCTGCCCGACCTGCGCCACGACTCGGGTCACTTGCGCCGCGCCGCGCGCTGGGGCTCCGTGGAGATGCCCGACTGGTTCGTGCGCACCGTGCCGACCGTCGTCGGCTGCGCCTTCGCCGTCGGGATGCCGCGCATGCGCCAGCGCGTTCGCGACAACCTCCGCTGGGCCGGGGGCGCGGGCTCGATGGGGGAGACGCTCACCGTCTTCTCGCGTTACGCCCACTCGCTCGCCGAGGCCTTCGCGGCGGGCAGCGGGCGCAACGACCGCATGGAGGGGCGCGTCGTCGGGGACGAGAACTTCAAGCGCGCCCGCGCGATCGGGCGGGGCGTCGTGATCGCCACCGCCCACACGAGCGGCTGGTACGCGGCCGGCCCGATCCTCGGATCGGTCTACACCGACGAGGTCCTGGTGGTGATGGAGCACGAGCGGGACGCCGCAGCTCAAGAGCTCCAAGACCAGGCCAAGCAGAACCTCGGGCTGAAGGTCGTGCACGTCGGGTCCGACCCGCTCGCGGCGATGCCGCTGCTCGCGCACCTCCGCAAGGGAGGGGTGGTCGCGCTCCAGATGGATCGGGTGCCCAAGGGGCAGCGCGGGATCGAGGTCAGCCTCGCGGGGCGACCGTTCCAGGTGCCCGAGGGCCCGATCGCGCTCGCGGCGCTCGCGGGGGCGCCCATCCTCGCCATCTTCGGCCGCCGCCTGGGCACGCTCAGCTACGAGCTCGAGGTGGGGGAGGCGATCGTGCTGCCGCGCAGGCCGAGCCGCGAGCAGATGGCCGCCGCAGCGCAGGCCTTCGCGCAGCAGATCGAGGGCTTCGTCCGGAAGCACCCCACCGATTGGTTCCACTTCGGCTGACACACCCTCTCAACCGAGGTAAGGGGCCCCCCCTCGATGACGCGCGTGCAAGTTGGTCTCCCAGAGCTCGTCGGCGACGTCGGCAAGTACGCCGCCCGCTTCGACATGGTCGAGCTTCGACCCCTGCCCGGAGCCGCACCGCGCGCGAGCACGCTGCGCGCGTGGCGCAAGGCGGCGGGGCCGTCGTTCACCTTCAGCGTGGTCTTGCCGCCGATCGTGGGCTTGCTCGCGATGACCAAGGAGATGGACGCCGCGCTGGCCGAGGCGCTCGAGGTCGCGACCCTCGTAGAGGCCCGGTGCGTGGTGCTCTCGACCCCCCCTGACGTCCGCCCGACCAGCGCGACGAGCGCGAAGCTCCGCAGCGTCGTGGAGCGCCTCCCCAAGCCCGGCACCGCGCTGTGCTGGGAGCCGCACGGCCTGTGGGAGCGCCGCGAGATCCTGGCCACCGCCAAGCAGCTCGGGGTGATCGCGGTGCTCGACGGCGCGCAGGCCCAGCTGCCCCCGGGCCCGGTGGTGTACACGCGGCTGCGCGCGCTCGGCGGGCAGCGCGCGCTCGGGGAGCGCAGCGTCGAGCGGCTCGCCCCTCAGCTGGCGGGGCGCCGCGAGGCCTGGGTCGTGGTCGAACATCGCCCGAGCGCCCCCCGCGTGAGGTCGCAGCTCGAGGCGGCCCTCGCTCGCGTCAGCGCGCCGCCTCCTCCCGCCGTCGTGCGACCCTCACCGGGTCGCTTGCGCGCCGAGGACGAGGAGCAATGACCCGCGCCGCCGCGTGCGCGAGCTCCGTCTCCGCGCAGAAGGCGGCAGATCGCGCGCTCGCGGAGGGAGCGAGCGCCGCTGACGCCGTCGTCGCCGCGTTCTTCGCGCTCGCCGGCGAGCTGCCGGGGGCGCTGTTCGCGCCGGCCGTGCTCCTCGTCGCCGGGCCCGGCGTATCGGGCCGCGCGCTCGATGGCCGCGCGTGCCAGCCCGGCGCGGGCGCACCACGCCCGCGCGGCTTCGTCGAGGGCGCTTCGATCCCGCTCGCGGCGCGCGCAGCTGTGCCGCGCAGCCCCCACGCCGTGCTGTTGCTGCAGGCGAGCCTCGGTCGGCGTTCCCTCAAGAAGAACGTCGCGGCGGGGGTCGCGGGCGCGCGCGAAGCGGGGGCTTCGAAGCGCGCCGACTACCTCGACCGGATCGGCGAGGGCGGCTCCGTCGGCGTCGCCACCGCGCACGAGGCCATCGTCCGCGTCGCTGGCCCGTTCGCTTCGGGGCTCCTCACGCACGAAGACCTCGAGTCCGCCCGCCCGACGGACCAGCCCGCGGAGGCCCTCACCCTCACGGCGGCCACCGGCGAAGACGTGGTCGTCCACCTCGAGCCGTGGCCCGCGGGCGGGGCGCCCGTGGGCGCCCACGGCGTCGCAGCGGTCGACGCTCGCGGGCTGCTCGTGACCCTGTCGTGCTTCGTCGGCGCGAGCGAGCGAGGGGGCGAGTCGCTTTGGGTCCCCGAGGTCGAGCTCGCGATGCCGCTGGTCGCCGAGCCCGTTCGACGCGGCAAGACCCGCGTCCTGCCCGGCACGGTGTTCGCGGTGCCCGCCACCCTCGCCGCGGCAGACTCGGGCCCCGAGCTCCGCGCGGCGGTCTCGTGCCCCGCCGGCTTCGAACGGGCGCGCGCCGCCGCGGCGCTCTCGGCGCGACCCCTCGAGGACGGGCTGCGGGAGGCGTTCCCCGCGTCCGCCGCTTATGTCGCCGTCGCGACCGCGCGCGAGTCGCGCGGGGTCGTGTTCGGGGGCGGGGGATGAGGCCGCCCGCGTTCACGATCGTCGAGCCGTCGCCCGAGGTCGAGACCGCCGTCGTCGTCGAGGTTCCCCACGCGGGCCTGTCGATCGACCCCGAGTCGACCGCGAGCATCGTCTCGCCTGTGCGCTGCGTGGGCCGCGACGCCGACCTGCTCGTCGACGCGCTCGTCGAAGGCGCCGAGCAGCTCGGCGCGACGTTGCTCATCGCCAACTACAGCCGGTACGTCGTCGATCTCAACCGCGGGCCGGGCGACTTCGACGGCCTCTCGGTCGAAGGGGGACCGCCGCTCAACCTCCCGAGGGGCCTGGTGTGGCGCACGAGCACCGAGGGAGATCCGATCCTCGCGCGGCGCCTGCCGCGGGAGGAGCTCGAGCGCCGCCTCCAGCACTTCTACCGGCCCTATCATGCTGCGCTGAGCGAGCTGCTCGACCGCAAGCGCGACAGCTTCGGGCGCGCCGTCCTGCTGTGCGCGCACTCGATGCCGAGCCAAGGGCGGCGGGGCCACGTCGACGTGGGCGTCGGTCGGGCCGACATCGTCCCCGGGACGCGCGGCCGGACGACGGCGTCGCCCGCGGTCATCGACGCCGTCGATCGCGTCGCCCGCTCCCTCGGCTTCAGCGTCAAGCACGACGACCCCTACAAGGGGGGGTACTCGACGGGGCACTACGGCCGCCCGGAGGAGGGGATCGACGCCATCCAGGTCGAGCTCGCCCGCCGGCTCTACCTCGACGAAGAGCGCCTCACCGTCGTGTCTCCCGGCTTCGAACGCACCCGGTCGCTGCTGGCGAAGGTAGTCGCCGAGCTTGGATTGTTGAACACCCGCGCTTGACACTCGCGCCACCACAGGGCCAAACACGCGCCCTTTTCGTAAGGACAGCGTCATGGCCAAGAGCGACATCACCGGCAAGCGCAAGCTGCTCGCGCAGAACGTCTCGCACTCCAACATCAAGACCAAGCGCTGGCAGAACGTGAACGTCCAGTCGCGTCGCGTCTTTCTCCCCGAGGAGAACCGCTTCGTCACGCTGAACCTGACGACCCGCGACATCCGCACGATCGACAAGATCGGCATCGTGGAGTACGCGCGTCGCTTCGGCGTCAAGCTCTAGGCTCTGCCTTCGTCTGGGCGGCGCGCCTCCGGCTGGTCGGCGCGCCTCCGTCAGGGCGGCGCGCCTGCTTGCGCGGGTCCCTTCGGGATCACGCTGTTCTTCTTCCGGCGCGCCCGCTAGCGCGGTCCCCTTCGGGATTGGCGTGCGCCAATCCCGGCGCCGGGACGGAAACTAGCTGCACGGCGGGGCGAGGCCTAGACTCTCCCGCGTGACGCCGGCGGGTTGGATCGACGCGTATCTCGATCACCTGCGGGTGGAGCGCGCCCCTCTTCGGCGACGCTCGAGGCCTACGGCGCCGATCTCGCGCGCCTCGCGCGCCACCTGGACACGACGGGGGTGGCCGAGGTGACGAAGATCGCCACGGCGGACATCTGCGCGCTGATCGCCGCCACGGAGGGCAGCGCCAAGAGCGCTGCTCGCTACCTGTCGGCGATGCGGGGGTTCTTCAAGTTCCTCGTGCGCGAGCGCGTGCTCGAGCGCGACCCGACCGAGCTCATCGATCGCCCCAGGCTCGCGCGTCGCCTGCCCAAGGTGCTGTCGACGGACGAGGTGCTGCGCATGATCGAGGCCGCGACGCAGCCCACCCGCCCGACCCTGGCCGCCGTCCGCCGCGCCGCGCGCGATCGCGCGATGTTGATGCTGCTCTACTCGAGCGGCCTCCGGGTGAGCGAGCTCTGCGGCCTGCGAACGCAGGACGTCGACCGCGCCCGCGGGGTCGTGAGCCCCCTCGGCAAAGGCCAGAAGCGGCGGCTCGTCCCGGTCGCCCCTCCGGCGCTGGTGGCGCTGGAGGCCTACCTCGAGGTGCGCGCCGAGGCGAAAAGCCTGCGCGGGGATGTGCTCTTCTCCGCGCGAGGCGCGAAGCCGATGACCCGGCAGGCGGTGTTCAAGATCGTGCGAGCTTACGCGCGCAGCGCAGGCATCCCACGCTCGATATCCCCGCACAAGCTGCGCCACTCATTCGCGACGCACCTGTTGTCGGGGGGCGCCGACCTGCGCAGCGTGCAAGCGATGCTCGGCCACGCGGATATCACGACGACGGAGATCTACACCCACGTCGCGTACGACCATGTGCGGGCCGCCCACGCGCGGGCCCACCCGCGAGCCTGACCGCGTCCCCGGGGCCACGCGCTGTGTCCCGCGGGAGACGACCCTACGAGCGGGTGGCCAGCAGAGATCGGGGTTGAACTCGAGGCCCCATCCTTGCTGAACTGCGCGCGATGCAGCCCAACCATGCGCGCCGTCCTCTGGCGGCCGTCCCGCTGACCCTCCTCGTCGTGGCCATCGCGTGCCTGCCAGGCCCGCGGGCGCCGGAGGTCCCGCCGAGCGGCACCCTGGGCCTCAAGACGCTCCTGGGCTCGAGTGAGGAGACCGGGCCGCTCAAGGTGGTCTACACGTCACCGAAGGGGACCCTGAAGGGCCCCAGCGAGATCACCGTGCTCTTCAACAAGCCGATGCGCTCGCTCGAGGTCGCCGCCAAGGAGGCCCCGTTCCCCGCCACGGTCGAGCCGGCCATCGCGGGGACGTGGCAGTGGGCCGGCACGCGAGCTGCGAGCTTCATCCCGGCTCGCGAAGGGGGCGGCGGCGCGCTGCGCCTGCCGAAGGCGACGAAGTTCACGGTCACCATCCCGAAGGGGACCAAGAGCGCAGACGGCGATGCGCTCGCCGAGGAGCACCGCTTCGAATTCGAGACCGAGCGCCCGCGCGTCGTGTCGACCAGCCCGGGCAACCGCGCGACGGGCCTCGAGCCTGGCGCCGTGTTCACGCTCTACACCGACCAGCCCCTCGACGATGCCGAGCTCGCCAAGCACCTCACGATCAAGGCAGCGGGCAAGCCCATCGCCGCGCAGGTGTCGCGACAGGACCCGAAGAACGAGAAGCAGTTTCGTGTGACGCCATCGTCGCCGTTGCCGGTCGACGCCACGATCGAGCTCCTGGTCGGCGCAGGGCTCAAAGGGAAGGAGGGGCCGCTCGCCTCGGAGAAGGGGCAGACGTTCTTCTTCGAGACCTACGGGCCGCTGGTGGTCGACGAGGTCCGCTGCGCGTCGTACCGGGTCGGCGCCAAGTGCGACGCGCCGGACGGCATCCGCGTGCGCCTGTCGAACCCGGTGAAGGTCAAGGACCTGAAGAAGGCGCTGTCGGTCGATCCCCCCGTGAAGCTGCGCTGGCCCTCGTGGATGAGCGACGACGACGAATACTCCGAGCTCGATCTGAACGGCTCGTTCCTGCCTGGCAAGTCGTACACCGTCTCGGTCAAGAGCCCGCTGACCGACGTCTTTGGGCAGGCGCTCTCGAAGGGCGCGGACGCGCTCGTCGCCTTCTGCGATCTCGACCCCATCGCGCGCATCGGCGTGACCGACGGCGTGCTCGAGGGCACCGCCAAGCGTGAGGTCACCGTCGCGCACATCAACACGAGCGATCTCGACGTGGGGCTCGTCAAGCTCGACGAAGACGCGGTGCTCGCGATCGTGAACGACAAGCTCTCGTTCGCTGAGCTCGTCAAGCGCCCGGGCTTCACCACCACGCGCCTCGGGGCCGGGCGCAAGAACGTCCACGAGCGCCACAAGGTCTCGCTCGACACGGCCCTCGGACCGAAGGGCAAGGGGCCCTTCGCGATCACCGCGTCCTACACCTCCAACGGCCACCCGGAGACTCAGCGGCGGGTCGCTCAGCTGACCGATCTGGCGGTCTCCGCGAAGGTCTCGGCGCAAGGCTCGCTCGTCATGGTGACGCGCCTCGCCGACGCCGCCCCCGTCTCGGGCGCCGAGGTCCGTATCCGCCGTCCTGGCAAGCCCGCGGTCGTCCGCACGACCGACGCGCAAGGCTTCGCCGTCTTCGACAAGGACTTCGTCCCCGAGTTCGCCGACGAGACCGCGGTCATCTTCGCGAAGAAGGACGGCGACGTCGCCTTCAAGCCGGTCGCCGACAACGTCTGGGGCGACGCCTTCGAGCCCGGAGAAGACGGCCCGATCGGCTACATGTTCGACGACCGCGGGATCTATCGCCCCGGCGAGACGGCCCACCTCAAGGGCATCCTCCGCGATCCGCTGCCGACGGGCATGAAGACGCCCTCCGTGGGCACGCCGATCGCGATCACGGTCGAGGGCCCCGACGGCGACAAGATCGCCGCCATTCCCGCCACGACCACGCCCTTCGGGACGTTCACCGCAGACATCAAGATCCCCATCAGCGGCCGCCTGGGCACCTATTGGGTCCGCGCGATGCGGGGCGGCGAGGAGATCGCCCAGGAGACGCTGGAGGTCGCCGAGTTCCGACCCACCGAGTTCAAGGTCGCCGTCGAGAGCGACAAATCGAGCTACGTGCGCGGCGACGCTGCCAAGTGGCTCGGCCGCGGCGATTATCTGTACGGCGCGCCGATGAACGGCGCGCGCGCCGAGCTCTCCGTGAGCCGTGGGTTCGCCTATTTTTCGCCTCCCGACAGCGCAGGGTTCGTCGTCTCCGACCAGGACTACCAGTCCGATCTGCCCTATTCCTCGCTGAGAAAATACGAGCTCACCTCGAGCGACGTGAGCCTCGACGCGAGCGGCACCGCCTCCACCAGCGCGAAGCTCGACCTGCCCGGCATGATCGGCCCCGAGCGAGTCCGCTGTGTGCTCGACGTCACCGACGTCTCTCGCCAGCAGGTGTCCAGCACGACGACCGCGATCGTCCACCCGGCCGAGCACTACGTCGGCGTGGGGCTCGATCGCACCTTCGTCGAGGCCAAGACGAAGCTTTCCCCGACGTTCATCGCCGTGAAGCCGGGCGGCGATCGCGTCGCCGGCGCGCCCCTCAAGGTGGGCCTCATCAAGCGCACGTGGGCCGTCGCGAAGCAGGGCAGCGGCGGGGGCTCGGCGACGACGCTCTCCTCCGCGGTCGACACGGTCGTCTCCTCGTGCGCGCTCACCAGCGCCAAGTCGCCGGTCTCCTGCGATCTCACCCCGCCGGACGCCGGTCGCTACATCGTCCGCGTCACGAGCGAGGACGGCCGCAAGAACCCGGTGGCAGCGTCGGTCGACGTCTACGTCACCGGTGAGTCGAGCGGCGCGCTGTCGGCCTTCGCGGAGGGAGACGAGCCGACCATCGAGCTGGTCACCGATCGCGAGACCTACAAGGTCGGCGACAAGGCGAAGATCCTGGTCAAGTCCCCTGGAAGAGCGCCGAGGCGCTGCTGACCGTCGAGCGCGCTGGCGTCTTCGAGCACCGCCGCGTGCAGCTCACCGGCGCCGCGCCGAGCGTCGAGGTCACCATCACCGAGGACATGCGCCCGAACGCCTTCGTCTCCGTCCTCGTGCACAAGGGCCGCACGAAGAAGGCGCCCGCGAGCGACAAGCCCGACGTCGGCGCGCCCGACTACCTCCACGGACAGACCAACCTGTTGGTCGACCCCGCCAGCAAGCGGCTCAAGGTCGAGGTGAGGCCGGCGCGAAGCGATCTCCGACCCGGGGAAGAGGCGGAGATCGCGCTCAAGGTCAGTGACGTGAAGGGCGCGGGGGTCAAGACGGAGCTGACCGTCTACGCCGCCGACGAGGGCGTGTTGTCACTCGTCGACTACACCCTGCCGAACCCGCTCGACACCTTCGCGGCCGCGCGCCCGCTGCGGGTCGCCACGCTCGAGTCCCGCGACAAGCTCGCGACGCTCTTCGATCCCCTGAGCGGTCTCGGCCTCGACAAGGGGCTCGCGGGCGGCGGCGGCGACGACGCGCCCGGCTCGGGCGTGCGCGGCGACTTTCGGGCGAGCGCTTACTACAACGCCGCCGTCGTCACCAACGACGCGGGCGAGGCGACCGTGAAGTTCAAGCTTCCCGACGGGCTCACGACGTACCGCGTGATGGCCGTCGCCGCGTCGGAGACCGACCGCTTCGGCGCGGGCGAGTCCCGGGTGACGACCAGCCGCGTGCTGATGGCGCGCCCGGCGCTGCCCCGGTTCCTGCGGGCCGGAGACACCTTCGAGGCGTCGGTCATCGTCTCGTCCAAGGCCTCCACGACCCAAGAGGTGGACGTCGTCGCGAAGCTCCAAGGCGTGGTCGCGCGAGGGGATACGAAGAAGCGGGTCACGGTCGACGCCGGCAAGAGCGTCGAGGTCCGCTTCACGGCGGACGCGCCGAAGATCGGCTCGGCGGTCATCCAGTTCGAGGTCGAGAGCGGCGCGGAGCGTGACGCCGTCCGCGTCGAGCGCAAGGTGCAGATGCCCCTGTCGTTCGAGTCGGTGGCGCTGTACGGCAACACCGAGACCGCGGCGGCGGAGCGGCTCGGCGATCTGTCCGAGATCCGCGATGACGTCGGGGAGCTGGTGATGACCACCTCGTCGACCGCGCTGGTCGGGCTCGACGCAGGCTCCTCGCAGCTGCTCGAGTACCCGTACGGCTGCACCGAGCAGCTCACCAGCAAGCTCGTGCCCCTGGTGGCGATGAAGGATCTCGCCAAGGACTTCGGCCTGGCGCTGCCGGCCAACACCGACGACGTCGTCGAAAAGACGATCGCGAAGATCCTGACCCACCAGCGCTACGACGGGTCGTTCGGGTTCTGGCCCGACTCGCCCCAGCCGAGCCCGTGGGCCACCACCTACGCCCTGTGGGGGCTCAGCGAGGCCAAGAAGAGGGGGCACGCCGTCCCCGCCGCCGCGCTCGATCGGGCGACGCAGTACCTGTTCAAGTCGCTCGACTCGGGCGACCCGCTGTTCTCGGCGAACGTGGGGCCGTTCGTGCTCTACGTCCTCGCGGAGCTCGGCAAGCCCGACCCCGGACGGGCGGCGACCCTGTTCGCCGATCGCGCCAAGCTGCCTTTGTACTCGAAGGCGCTGCTCACCAGCGCGATGGCGCTCGGCAAGGCGGACGAGGCGTCCGTCGCGGACCTCGTGAAGGACCTCGAGGCCTCGATACGCCTCGACGGAAACCTCGCCCGCACGGCCGAGAACCTGGGGGACGACTACGCCGTCTACCTGGACTCGGACGCGAGGACCTCGGCCCTCGTCCTCAGGGCGCTCTTGCACGCCAAGCCGAGCCACCCGCTCGCGCCCAACCTCGCGATGGGCCTCTTGGCGGGGCGCGACGGCGGACAGTTCCGCTCGACCCAGGAGGGCGCGTGGGCGCTGCTCGCGCTCGGCGACTACAGGAAGGCGCAGGAGGCCGCCGAGCCCAATTTCTCTGCGCAGGTGTTCTTCGGCGACGCGCTCGTCTCCGAGCAGGAGTTCCGCGGGCGCTCGGTGGTGCCCCAGATCAAGTCGTTCGCGACGAAGGATCTCGCGTCCCAGAAGGGCAGCATCCTGAGCATGCGCGTCGACGGACAAGGCAAGCTGTTCTACGAGGCGCGCCTCAAGTACGCGCGCAAGACGCTGCCGACCGACGTCATCGACCGCGGCTTCTACGTGGAGCACCGCCTGCGCAAGGTCACGCCCGACACCCTCGACGAGGTGCTCGCGACCGTCCCCGACGCGACGCTCGAGACGTTCCAGGGCGGAGATCTCATCCTCGCGGACGTGCTCGTGGTCACGCTCAAGCCTCGGCGCTACGTCGCCATCGACGCCCCGCTCCCCGCAGGGTTCGAGGCCGTCGACACCCGGCTCGCCACGACCTCGGATCGGCTGCGCGGCGTCGACCACGTCGCGCCCTCGTACGACGAGGGAGACGTGGCCATGGAAGACGCGGAGTGGTCTTCCTACTACACGCGCGAGGTGCGCGACGATCGTGTCCTGTTCTTCGTCGACTCGATGGCGGCTGGCGTCTACCGCTACCGCTACCTCGCGCGTGCGACCGCGATGGGCGCCTTCATCACCCCGCCGACGAAGGTCGAGGAGATGTACGCGCCGGAGATCTTCGGCCGCACGGGCGCCGCGACGATCCGCGTCGAGCCGAAGTGAGGGCGGCTCAGCGGTGACGTCACGCCCGCGCACGCGGAGCCGGCTGCGGCGCGCGGCGCGGGCCGCGCTGTGGGCCCTCGCCGCGACGGCGCTCGCTCCCACCGTCGCGCTGGGCGTCCTCGCGGCGCGCACGCCGATCCCGCCCGAGCTGCTCGGCGAAACGGAGGGCGGCCCCGCCGATCGCAACAGCGTCACGATCACCGATCGGAGCGGGACGATCCTGGCGGAGATCCGCGACGAGGGCCGGATGCGCCAGCGCAGGCTCCCGCTCGACGAGCTCGGCCCGACGATCGAGCGGGCGATCTTGGCCGCCGAGGACGCCCGCTTCTACGCCCACCCTGGCATCGATCCGCTGGCGATGGCGCGCGCGGCCGCCAGCAGCTTGATCGAAGGTCGCGTCGTGTCGGGGGCCTCGACGCTGACGCAGCAGCTCGCGCGCACGCTGCTCTCCGCGCCGCGCACGGTGCGCGCGAAGGTCGACGTGATGGCGCTGGCGGTGCGCCTCGAGGCCACGTTCACCAAGCGCCGGATCCTCGAGGAGTACCTGAACCGCGTCGAGTTCGGGCCCAACGTGCGCGGCGTGGAGGCCGCCTCGCAGTTGTATTTCGGCAAGTCGGTGGCTTCGCTCTCGCTCGCCGAGGCCGCCGCGCTGGCGAGCATCCCGAGGGGGCCGTCGCTCTACGATCCGTTCAAGCGGCCCGAGCTGCTGCGAGCGCGCCGCGATCGCGTGCTCGAGCGCATGGCCTCTCACGACCTCGCCTCACCCGAAGAGGTCGCGCGAGCGAAGGGGGAGCCCCTGGTCGTCGGTCCTCGGTTTCGCCGCGGCTCGGCGCCTCACTTCGTGGCCGCGCTCGAGCAGGGGGGGCTCGACCCGTGCGGCGGTCCCCAGCCGATCCCGTCCGGCGCGGTGGAGATCCGCACCACGCTGATCGCCGATCTGCAGCGTGAGGTCGAGCAGTCCGCGCGGGCGACGCTTCGAGAGCTGTCGTCGCGAGCGGTGACCGCGGCCTCCGTCGTCGTGCTCGCCAACGAGACCGGCGATGTCCTCGCCTATCTCGGCTCTCCCGACGTCGACGACGAAGCTCGGCTCGGCGCGAACGACGGCTGCCGTGCGCGCCGCCAGCCTGGCTCCACCCTGAAGCCGTTCGTGTACGGGCTCGCGCTCGAGAGGCTCGGCATGACCCCCGCGACGCTGCTCCCGGACGTCGAGCTCTCGTTCGTCGGCGCTGACGGCGGGGCCTTCCGACCGAAGAACTACGATGAACGGTTCCACGGTCCGGTCCTGATGCGCCAGTCCCTCGGCAGCTCGCTCAACGTTCCGGCCGTCTGGCTCACCGAGCGGCTCGGGCCGAGCTCCGTCCTCGAGCGCCTGCACGACGTCGGGATGTGCTCGCTCGATCGCCCCCCGAGCCACTACGGCGTCGCGCTCGCGCTCGGAGACGGGGAGGTCACCCTGGTGGAGCTGGCGTCGGCCTACGCGACGCTCGCGCGCGGCGGCCACTCGGTGCGACCCCGCGCGGTGCTCGAGGTCTCGCTCGGCGACGGCTCACGGGTCGAGGTCCCGTCGGTCGCCGGCCCGCCCGTGCTCGACGCAGCGACCACGGAGCTCATCACCGACATGCTCGCCGATCCCCGCGCGCGCATGGCCTCGTTCGGCGAACGCACCGTGTTCGACCTCCCGTTCCGGGTGGCGGCGAAGACCGGGACATCCAAGGGGTTTCGCGACAACTGGGCCGTGGGCTACAGCGAGAGCCTCACCGTCGCGGTGTGGGTCGGCAATTTCGACGGCTCGCCGATGCGCGAGGTCTCCGGGATCACCGGGGCGGGGCCCCTGTTCCGCGCCGTCATGTCGGCGGCCGCGCGCTTCATCCCGCCGGGGGAGCTCGCGCGGCCGCGCGCGCCCGAGGTGGAGGTCTGCCCGCTGAGCGGCCGAGCTCCGGGCCCCCACTGCCCGCACACGAAGAAGGAGCGCATACCCGAGGGCACGAAGCTCGGGCCCTGCCAGCTGCACACGAGCGTGCTCATCGATACCCTGACGGGCGAGCTCTCCGGCCCCTCCTGCCAGACCGACGTCGAGGCGCGCCCCTTCGAGGCCTACCCGCCGCTGTTCATGCCGTGGGCGCGCACCGCGAAGCGACCGCTCGCACCCGCGACCTATTCGCTGCGCTGCCCGGGCCCGAAGGGCGCTGCTTCGTTGGATGTGCGGGTGCTCTACCCGGAGGACGGCGCGCAGTTCTTCCTCGATGGCGGCGCGCGGGCGCACATCCGCGCGGTGGCGACGTTCCCCAACGGCGCGGGCTCACCCGCCTTCGTGCTCGACGGCTCACGGCTCAAGGCCGACCCCGAGGGGGCGGTCATCCTGGAGCTCACGGCCGGGCGACACACCCTCCACGCGGAGGTCGACGATCACCGCAGCGACCCGGTGACGTTCGAGGTCGAGTGAGGACAAAACGAAGCCGGCCGCGAGGTCGCGGCCGGCTCCACCCGTGCTGGCTTGCAGCCTGGTCGGCTCAGGTGAGCTCGATCAGGTTCTCTAGCTCGGCCGGGCTCTCCGTCGTCGGCTGCTTCGAGGCGGCCTCGCTGTCGAGGATGCCCGCGAGGCGGCGCAGCGCGTTCTGGATGTGACCCGCCTTGATGGTCAGGCTCGAGGACTCGTCGAGCACGCCGGTGTCCGGGTTCACGCCGAGGGCCTGGTGGCGGTCGTCCGTGCCACCCTTGACGCCCGACTTGATCGGCCGACCGTTGACCGCACCCATGAAGATGTTGCTGGTGATCGGCCAGTGGTCCTTGCCGTTGCCGTCGTTGTAGCCCGGCGTGCGGCCGAAGTCCGAGGTGAGCGAGAGCAGCGTCTTGTCCGCGATCTCGACGTCCTCGAGGACCTGGAGCGCGCGAGGAACACCCTGGTCCGGGTCGAACAGGCGACCGAGCGAGTTCGCGATGTTGGTGTCGACCGTGCCGTGATGATCCCAGCCGGCGTTCGAGGAGATGCTCACCGCGACGCACAGGCCGGCCTTGTACGCGGCGGCAGCGAGCTGCACCGCACCCGCGATGCCGTCGAGCAGGGCGTCGCCCTCCGGGAGGTAGTCGACCAGGCGCTTCAGCTCGTTCTGGCCCAGGCGGGACAGGTAGAGCGTGTTCATCGCCGTGCGCAGCTTGGGCAGGCGCTGCTGCCCCATCTTGGAGTTGAACCGCGCCTCACGAGCCTTGGCGATCATCTCCGCCTGGGCGTCGTTGTAGTAGAGCGCCTCGGGATCGTTCGGGTCGCGGCGGTACGGGTACGCGAGACGCTTGATGACGTCGATGTTGCCGAGGCGGGTGACGGCGGTGAGGCCGCCCGTGCCGGTGTAGCCACCGAACCCGACGAAGCCCATCGGGGCGTTCGGGAGCAGCGCCGAAGCGGCGACCGCGCCGAAGGCCGCCGTGTTCTCGGCCGCGTTGCCGGTGACCGAGAGGCGGGCGCCGACGTCGTGGCTGTTGGTCTGGTAGTCGATGCCGTTGATGACCAGCATCCGCTCCGCGTTCGCCTCCATGAAGGTCTCGAACACGAGAGCCTGAGCCTGCGCCGCGGCGTTGTTCGCGAGGTCCGCGCTCTGAGAGAGCGGGGCCCAGCTCACACCGTTCGAAGCGACCGGGATCGCCGAGGTGAGGTAGCGGTTCATCGTGTCCGTCGGAGCGTTGCCCGCCGCGGCTTCCGCGCTGGGCGCACCCTTCGGGTCACAGATGTTGGTGACGTCCCAACCGCCCATCTGAGCGATGTTGACGAAGAACGTCCCGGAATACTCGGCCGCCTCTGCTTCACTACCCGAGAGCGCCGATCCGGCGACCACGGTGAGGCCCGTCATGCTGCACAGCTTGAGAAAATCTCTGCGTTCCATGGCTGGTACCTCTCACTCGTACAGGAAGGAGTAGTCCGTCATCAGGTAGGCGAAGACCGCCGCCCAAGCGCGACCCGTGTACAGCCCGTCGTCCCAGAGCAGCATCTCCTCGGGGATCGACTCGCCGGTCACGTAGTTGCGCGGCGCGACGCACTGACCCGGGAACCCGGTGTCGACCGGCACCACGCTGAGCTTGCCTTCTTTCCAGACGTCGACGAACAGCTTGTAGGTCCGTTCGATCTCGGGGTCGTTCAGCTCGAGGTGCTCCCCGAGCAGCTGGCGGTGCAGGTACTGGATGTCGAGCTTGATCTTCTCGATCGAGGCCGGCACGTCGCGGAAGTTCGGGTCTTGCGGCTCGTCCGTGAGCTCCGAGTTCTTCAGGAACTTGCGTTGCTCGGGGAGGATCGAGAACTCGGCGTTCGAGACCCGGCAGCCGACCTCGAGGCCCATGCGCTCGGCGACGTTCGCCATGATGCCGGACGGCACCGTGATGCGGGTCGTCGTGTCGCGCGAGTCGATGCCGCCGAACAGGATGCGGTAGCCCTGACCGCCGTCGTCCTCGAGCAGGTTCGGCGTGTCGAGGCCCTCGTTGTCGGGGGTCCACCGGACGCCTGTGATCGACTCGATCTTGCGGTTGAGCTGCTCGGGCGTGAGCAGGTGGGCCGAGCCGACCGCGGTGAGGTGCTCGACCTGTCCAGCGTCGATGTTCTCAGCCGTGTTGATGGCGCGGAAGTACGGGCTCATCACCAGCGACTTCATCAGCTTCTTGAAGTCGTAGCCACCCTCGCGGAACTCGTTCGAGACCTTGCTGAAGGTGTAGTACTGGCCGAGGAAGGCGGTGAGATCTTGCTGGAAGGTCTCGCTCGTCTTCTGCGGCGCACCGAGCGGGTCGTTGCCCGTCAGGATGCGGTAGGCCATGAAGGTCGCGCCGAACGCGAAGCCCGGGTCGTTCGCGAGCTGCTGGCCGCCCCACTGGGTCGCCTTCGTGTATTGACCCGAGGGCATGTCGACGCCCGCGAAGCCCGACTGGAACATGTCGAGGAACCAGGGCGCGTCCGGCCGGTATGCGAACTGGGTGTCGTCCCCGTTGTCGAACGCCGGCTGGAAGTTGCGCCAGAACGAGGCGGCCGGGTCGAGCGAGTAGTGGCACACCGTGCAGGTGTCGTTGTTCATCGTCGGGTTGTCGGCGAGCGACCCCTCGTCGATGGCGATCGGTCGCTCGGCCGCCTTGAGGATGTCGTTCCCCATGTACACGTAGAGGATCTCGCGGGCGCGGTGGCGGTTGCGGTTCGTCGCCGTCGTCGGGTGACGCTGCAGCCAGATCGGGTCGGTGAGGTTACCCGCGTGCGGGAACTCGCTCTCGTACCCGCCGAGGCGGCCGGGCTTGTACTCGTTCGGATCGGCCTCGTTGTCGAAGACGACGTCATCCATCCGGAACGCCTTCGCCGAGAACGGGTTCACGACGATGTAGTCGGCCGTGACGACGTTGGTGAAGGGCAGGTTGTTCTTGATGGTGTAGGCGATGAGCTCGAGGCTCTGGCGCGCGACGCCCGTCTGCGTCCACCTCGCCAGCTTGTTCATCAGGTCTTCGCTGTCGGTGGCGCCGTAGAGCTTCTGGAGGTCCTCGTTGTCGACCGGCGCCTCCTCGTACCAACGCGGGTTGTACAAATCGCTATCGCCGATGACGTCGAAGTCGTCGTGCAGGTAGAAGTCCGTCAGGTAGACGTCGTTGTACTTCTCCTTCACGCGGTCGAAGAAGGCGTCGCTCTCCATGAGCTGGTCGAGCAGGACGTCGACGGCGTCCCAGCCGCCGGCATCGACCGCCGCGATCTCCTCGTCCGTCGGGAGGCGCGCCGCCAGGGTGAGAGCCGCCTTGCGGAAGGTCTCCTGCGGGCCCGACATCTGGACGCCGGCGATGAAGCGGGCCTCAGTGTTCGGGCAGGTCTCGCCACCCTTGAGGCGGTCGACCAGCGTCTTGAGGCGCTGGTAGGCGGGGTCTTCCTCGCCCTGGGCGAAGACCTTGCCGCCGCCATGATCGAGCAGGCCGAGGGGCTTCTGCAGGAGCACGCTCTCACCGTTGGCCTCGTACTCAGAGATCTTCTTGAGCGCGGCCATGTTGGTGTCGAGGAAGCCCGCCTGAGAGGGCGGGACCATCTTAAAGTCCGAGAGCTGGAAGCCGGTGCCAGAGATGTGGCACGAGCCGCACGTCTCCTTCATCTCCTCGAAGAAGTAGACGGCGAAGTACTCGTCGTTCGAGACGCAGGTGCTGCCTTCGATACCGCCTTCGGTTTCGGTTTGGCAGCCCGAGACACCGAGCGAGAGGGCGGCCGTCGCGGCTACCGCTCCGCCCATCCACAAGTGAGTTGCTGCTCGTCGCAAAAGTCTCCGCATGGGGCCCTCGCAAGCTGTCAGGCGCGGGTGTTGTCGTACACCGCGGTCGTTGGGGTCGTCCGGGCTAATGCAGGTGCCGTGCCGACGTGAGCTCGGGCATCGATCGCCTTCCGTAGCGGGAATATTCGGTCCCGGGCCCCCTACCTGGACGTCGCCGCCCTGGACGAACACACGTCCGGGGGGGACGCTGCGTCGTTCTGCGATGATGTCGAAAGGGGAGGGCAAGAGCGCGGACACGGACGTTTTGGAAACGGTGTAGAAGGATGCCATGGCGGACGCGACGCGGGCGAGCGCGCTGCAATGGTTCGTGCGAGGCGGCACGTTGACGATCGCGGGGCGGTCCCCCGTCCGGGTCAACGTGGAGCCGATCCTGGTCGGGCGAGACCCGAGCTGCCAGCTCGTGATCGACGACCCGGAGGTGAGCAGCATCCACTGCGAGGTGCGCGCCGAAGGGCAGGGCGTGCTGGTGAAGGATCTGGGCAGCCGCAACGGGACCTTCGTCGGCTCCGTGCGGATCCGTGAAGCGGTCCTCACCACGGCGTGTGCGCTGCAGATCGGCTCGTCGCGCGTGGCGTTCGAGCCCGTCGAGAAGAAGGAGCGCGTCGACGTCGGCTTCGAGGACAACTTCGGGCCGCTGGTCGGCGGCTCGCCGCGCATGCGCCACCTGTTCCGCTTGCTGGGCGAGATCGCGCCCACCGACCTGTCGATCCTCATCAACGGCGAGACGGGCTGCGGCAAGGAGCTCGTCGCTCACGCGGTGCACGAGAAGAGCGCGCGCGCGAAGTGTCCCTTCATCGTCGTCGACTGCGGCTCCATCCCCGGCCCCCTGGCGGAGAGCCTGCTGTTCGGGCACGAGAAGGGCGCCTTCACCGGCGCGAACGATCGGCGGGCGGGGGCGTTCCACGAGGCCAACAAGGGCACCATCTTCCTCGACGAGCTCGGTGAGCTCCCGGTCGAGCTGCAGCCGAAGCTGCTCCGCGTGCTGTCAGAGAAGCAGGTGAAGCGCGTGGGCTCACAGCACTACGAGCCGGTCGACGTGCGGGTCATCGCCGCGACGCGGCGCGATCTCGGTCAAGCGATGAACGCGGGCCGGTTCCGCAGCGACTTGTTCTTCCGCATCGCGCAGGTGCGCGTCGAGATGCCGCCGCTGCGCGACCGCCGCGAAGACATCGCCCCGCTCGTGCGCGCGGTCTGCAAGCGCATCGGTCGCGACGAGCGCACCGACGACGTCGTCGAGCTAGTCATGACGACGCTCGCGCAGCACGACTGGCCAGGCAACGTCCGCGAGCTCGTCAACGTGACGAGCGTCGCCGCCAGCTTGCCCCAAGGCGCGCAGGCGCTCAGCGAGCTCTTGCCGCTCGAGCGCGGTGGCACCTCCCCCGACGCGGTCGACTTCTCGACCCCCTACGGTGAGGCCAAGCGCTCTGCCGTCTCGGTCTTCGAGGCGAAGTACTTCGGCGACCTCTACCGCGCGACCGGCGGCAACGTCAGCGAGATGGCTCGCAGGAGCGGGATGGAGCGACACCACATCCGCCCGTTCTTGCGCAAGCTCGGGCTCGGCAAGAGCAGCTAGCGGCCGCTAGCGCGGGTTGCTTCGGTCTGCCGGCGCCCGAGCGCGCCAGCAAACCGGCGCGAATGAGTCTTCTCTCTCTCGAGCGCCGAAGGCGCCAGCCTCCCCCGCGCCGGATTTCTCGCGCCGAAGGCGCGGGAAATCCGAAGGGACCCGCGCTAGCGGGCGCGCGGAAAAAAACTAGACCCCGCCCGCGCCGCCGCCGCCCGCGGCAGGCGTGCCGCCAGCGCCTCCGGTGCCGGGTGCGCCGCCGGCGCTCGTCGTCCCTGGTGAGCCGCCCATGCCGCCGCCGCTCGTGGTCGGGCCGGTCGTCGGCCCCGTGGTGTCGTCGTCGTCGGGCGGAGCGCCGTCACAGCCGGGATCGAAGCAGTCTTCGCAGGTGCAATCCTCGGCGGCGTCACACGTGCCGTTGTCGTTGCATGCGCCCGTGCAGAACGCCGTCTCGACGCAGTCGAAGCACGCGCACGTCTCCGGCACGCCACCGAGCGCGTTGCAGTAACCGTCCGGGCTGCCTCCGTTGCAGGCCTCCGGCGTCGGCTCGCCGACGGTGACCGTCGGGTTCGACGTGGAGCCGGTGGCGGCGTCGTCGCTGCACGCAGCGTGGGTCGCGACAGCCGCGACGAGCAAGAGAGGCAAGGCTTGGACGAAAGCTTTCATCCCCTCAAGGATGTCGAAGTCGAGGGCGGGTCGTCAACCTACCGCATCGTCCCCCCGCACTTCCGCCTCGATCACCTCCCGCTCACGCTCGAAAAAATCAGCGACAGCGACCGAGAGCCGCCGGTCTCGGATGTGGTGAACGCTGTGGGTAAGGGTGGGGACGAAGCCGCGCGCTCGCTTGTGCTCACCCCCGGCGCCGGGCTCGAACGCGCGCAGCCGGTCCGCGATGCAGCGCTCGATCGAGTGGTAGAAGCACACGTTGAAGTGGAGGAAGGGCAGCTCCTCGAATGCGCCCCAATAGCGCCCGTAGAGCGTCGTGTCGCCGCGTAGGTTGAACGCGCCCGCGATGATTTGGCCGTCGCGCTTGGCTGCGACGAGCTCCACGCGGTCTCGCATCGAGCTCATGACCGCCTCGAAGAAGGCGCGGTTGAGGTACCTCCGCCCCCAGGTGAACTTGTCGACCGTGGTGAGGTAGAGGTCGTACGCGACGTCGGCGATCTCCGGCGTGAGGGCGTCGCCGCGCAGGGTCTCGATCGTGACGCCTTGCTCCGCAGGCGCCTTGCGCTCACGCCGGATCTGCGTGCGCCGCTTCGAGGGGAGCCCCGCGAGGAAGTCCTCGAACGTCGAGTACCCGCCGTTTTCCCAGTGGTACTGGAGCGACAGTCGGTGCATCAGGCCACCGCCCGAGCGCGCCGCGAGCTCGGGCGCCTCCGCGCCCGGCAGAAACAGCACGTGCGCGCTCGACAGGTCGAGCTTCGACGCGAGCGTCACCAGCGCCGCGGCGAACGCCGCGCGCGCGAGCGTTCGATCGGCGCCCTTCGCGAAGAGCAGGCGTGGCCCCGTCGCGGGCGTGAAGGGCACCGCGAACAGCAGCTTCGGGTGGTAGTGGACGCCGAACTTCGGCGCGGCTCGCGCGATGCCCCAGTCGAAGATGAACTCGCCCTCGCTGTTGAGCTTCACGTACCCGGGACAGAAGGCGAGCAGCTCGTCCCCCGCCGCGCCCGAGAAGATGCCCAGGTGGTGGGGGATCCAGCCGTGCTCCGCCGTCGCGCACCCGGTGTCCTCCAGGGCCGAGAGCCAGGTCGGGCTGACGGTCGGGTTGTCTGCCCAACCCTCGAGCCGATCGAAGAGCGGCGCGGCCTTGGCGAAGGACTCGAAGATGCGGAGCGTGAGCTGGCGGTCGTTCACTTGGGTCGGCGTGGCGCGGGTCGGGCGATTCCTGGTAAGCCTTAGCGCATGTCTTCGGACGACGCCGCACGCGATCTCTGCGCCTTCATCGACCGCTCCCCGACGCCCTACCACGCCGCGGTCGAGGTCACACGACGCCTCCAGGAGGCTGGGTTCTCGGCCCTCGACGAGCGAGAGACGTGGGCGATCTCGCCCGGAGATCGGCGCTTCGTCGTGCGCGGCGGCTCGACGGTCGTGGCGTTCATCGCAGGCTCCGAGCCCCCTTCAGCGGGCGGCTTCCGGATGATCGGCGCCCACACCGACTCGCCGAACCTGCGCGTGAAGCCCGCCCCCGACGTGCACAAGAGCGGGTATCGGCAGGTCGGCGTCGAGCCCTACGGGGGGGTGCTCTACGCGACGTGGCTCGATCGCGACCTCTCGATCGCCGGACGCGTCGCGCTCGCGCGCGGCGGAAGGCAGCTCGAGACGCGCCTCGTCGATCTCGAGCGGCCGGTCGCGCGGGTCCCTCAGCTCGCGATCCACCTCAACCGGGGGGTGAACACCGAGGGCCTGGTGCTCAACGCCCAGAAGCACCTCAGCCCGATCTTGGGGGTCGGCGACAAGGTCGAGCTCACGAAGCTCGTCGCGAGCTCGCTCGGCGAGGCGCCGGCGGACGTGCTCGGCTTCGATCTGATGCTCTACGACACGCAGCGGGCGTCCCTCGGCGGGCTCGACGAGGAAATCGTCTACGCATCGCGCCTCGACAACCTCGGCTCGAGCCACGCCGCCACCGTGGCCCTGCTGCGCGGCGCGTCGGAGACCGTGCGCGCGACGCGGCTGATCGTGCTCTACGATCACGAAGAGTGCGGCTCTCGCAGCGCCGTGGGCGCGCAGGGCACGGTGCTGCGCGACGTGCTCGCGCGCGTCGTCGCGGGCTTCGGCGCGCCCAAGCCGCAGGACCTCGAGCGCGCGCTGGCGCGCTCCTTTTTGGTGTCGGCGGACATGGCTCACGCCGTCCACCCGAACTATGCGGACCAGCACGAGCCGCAGCACACGCCGGAGCTCGGGCGCGGACCGGTCATCAAGACGAACGCGAACCAGTCGTACGCGACCAGCGGGGAGACGGCGGCGCGCTTCACGCTGGCGTGCCGAGAGGCGGGCTTCGCGCCCCAGCAGTTCGTGACCCGCAGCGACCTGCCGTGCGGCAGCACCATCGGCTCGATCACCGCCGCCAAGCTCGGCGTGCAGACCGTCGACGTGGGCAACCCGATGCTCAGCATGCACTCGTGCCGCGAGATGGCCGGCGCCCGCGACGTGGCGCTCGCCATCGGCGCCTACGGCAACGTGCTGACGATGGGGGACTGACAGAAGATCCGTAGACGTCGGACGAGGAGCCTACTAAACGCCGCCACCATGCGACGGTTCGCCCTGCTCAATGCTCCGGTGCTCCTCCTCGTTGGCTCGCTCGGCTGCGACAGCCCGCCCGCCGAGCGCATCCCCTGGTACCTCGAGGGGTCCGCGGCCCAGGCCTCCGCTGCGCCGCCGAAGGTCTCCGCCGCGACGAGCGCGAAGGCCCCGCCCGTCAAGAAGGTCGACACCACCCGCCTCGACCGGCCCACGTTCAACAAGATGGCGGCCCGGTTGAACCTCCCCCTCTATTGGGCGAGCGACGACAACAAGAACGGCTCACCCGACGCGGCCGAGGTGGCCTCGCTGCTGTACTTCCCGACCAAGGGGGAGTGGGTCGCCGGCGGCAAGCTGACCGACGCGTTCGACAAGGCCTACGAGGAGCTCGTGAAGGCCTCGAAGGCGGCCCCCGCGGGCGACGACGCCGCGCGCCAGGCGAAGCTCCTCGGCGAGCTCGACGCCGCCTCGAGCGTGCTCGTCCGCACCAGCCTCGCGGGCATGAGCGAGGCCGACGTCAAGCTCGTCGGCCACATGGTCAAGGCCTCCCAGCTCATCGACAACCTCTACGCGCTCCAGAGCGGCGTCGCGCCCCTCGCCGCGAAGGTCCCGGCCGACGCAGCGAGCCAGAGCGTGTTCCGCCGCAACTGGGGGCCCACCTGCAAGACGCCCACCTTCGAGAAGGACGCCGCTTGCACCGCCATCCCGGGGCTCACCGAGGTCCCGGTGGACGTGTACCCGGCCGCGCTGCAGTCCGAGAAGGAGTTCTGCAAGAAGATCGAGGAGGCCGAGAACAAGAAGGACCTCACCAAGCCGTTCGTGGTCGTCCGCGAAGAGGCGGGCAAGCTGGTCACCAAGGGCTACCACGAGGTCTACGGCGAGCCGATGAAGGCGGTCGCGGCCGAGCTCAAGGCGGCCGCCGCCGACATGACCGACCCGAAGGAGGCCGCGCTCGTCGAGTACCTCAACGCCGCGGCGACCGCGTTCGAGACCAACGAGTGGGAGCCGGCGGACGAGGCCTGGGCGAAGATGAACTCGCGCAACTCGCGCTGGTACCTGCGGATCGCCCCCGACGAGACGTATTGGGAGCCGTGCAGCCTCAAGGCGGGCTTCCACATGTCGTTCGCGCGCATCAACACGAAGTCCCTCGAGCTCCAGGACAAGCTCTCCCCCGTTCAGCAGCAGATGGAGGACGACCTCGCGAAGCTGATCGGCGCGCCGTACAAGGCGCGAACCGTCACCTTCCACCTCCCTGACTTCATCGACATGGTGGTGAACGCCGGCGACAGCCGCGACCCGGTCGGCGCCACGATCGGACAGAGCCTGCCGAACTGGGGGCCTGTGGCGAACGAAGGCCGAGGCCGCACCGTCGCGATGACGAACCTGTACACCGACCCGGACAGCCAGGTCGTGCGCCGCGCCAAGGCGTCGAGCTTGCTCTCCGATTCGACCATGAAGGAGTACGTCGACGAGGGCGGCCCCGGCCTGCTCGGCACGGTCCTGCACGAGGCCACCCACAACCTCGGCCCGTCACACGAGTACAAGGTCGAGGGCAAGAAGGACGACGAGGCCTTCGGCGGCGATCTCGCGAGCATGCTCGAGGAGCTGAAGGCGCAGTCCGGCGCGTATTTCTATCTGTGGCTGGTCCAGGAGAAGGGCATCATCAGCGAAGCCGAGGTGCGGCGCTCGCTGGTCGACAGCCTGGTCTGGGGTCTCAACCACGTCTCGCGAGGCATGCTGACGCCGACCGGCAAGCGCAAGGCGTACAGCCAGCTCGCCGCCATCCAGATCGGCTTCTTCATGGACGAGGGCGCGATCACCTGGGACCCGGAGGCCAAGGCGGCGAGCGGAGAGAAGGGTGCCTTCACGATCGATTTCGCGAAGCCCCCAGCCGAACTTCGTCTACGCGATCGACAACCCCTGAGGGCCCCGCCTGGACACGGCCAAGACCCAGCGGTCTTGGCCCTTGTCCTTGCTGACCACGCGCACGTCCACGTCGTCGCCGACCGCGCAGATCGGCTCCTTCGTGTCGCGGCGCACGAGCGCCGCCCCGTCGTGGACCAGATCGAGCCAGACGCCGCCTAGCTGCTTGCCGAGGTCGCGCACGTAGACCTTCACGTCGAGACCGGGCGTGTCGAGCTCGACGTGCAGCTTCGACGCGGTGATGCCCATCACCGTCCCGCGGCGCGCCGGTCGCTCTCGTTGCGCGAGGTCCGGTGACAGGAGCTGATCGAGCACCAGCCGGTTGGTCTGGTCGTTCACCCGCCGCTGCAGCTCGCGGCCGCGGTTCGCGGCCTCGACGACGCGCTCGCGGAGCGCGGCGTCGACGGCGTCTTCGGCGTGGGGCTCGAGCCTGAGCAGCTCGAGCATCTCCTTGTGCAGGAAGATGCCGACGACCTCTCGCATCGGGGCGCTGAAGCGCGCGTACACCTCCGCGCCCACCCCGAAATGTCGCGCCGCCTCGGTCGAGAAGCCGGAGCGCATGTTGACCAGCACGGCCTGACGCTCGATCGCTCGGGTGATGCGCGACGTGCCTTCGCCCGTCGCGTCTCGGCTCGGTAGGCGGCGCAGGAAGGCGTTGAGGCTCTCCCCCTCGTGCAGGACGAAGCGCGGCGCTTCGAGCCGGTGGACCGCCGCGAGGCCACGCGTCAGCGCGCGCAGCGCCTCGAGCTTCTCGGGATCCGGCGCTGGATGGACGCGGTAGATGGGCTGCAGGCGCGGGTCCCGGCTCTCCGATAGCAGCCGCCCGCCCTCGCGGTTCACCAGCACCGAGATCTGCTCGTTGTAGGCCTCGACCCCGAGCCGCGCCGCCTCGAGCACGACGAAGCCCGCCTCCGCGGCGGGCCCTTTGCCGCTCGAGGCTTCCGGGCTCGCGAGCTTCACCTCGATCTCGCGGCGCCGGTAGCGCACGACGTCCGCCCCCTCGGCGAGCGCGAGCCGCTTCTCGCCGACCTCGCGCAAGAGCTCGAGGCTCTCGGCGTACGGCTCCGCGGCGAGCGGGCTGTGCTTCGGATCGTCGTACAGCTCCTGCACGCCGCCGAAGGTGAGCTTCGCCCGGCTGCGGATCCGCCCGCGCACCACGCGCGTCCGCTCCACGGCGGCGCGCTCATCCAGGTGGCAGACGAACACCAGGGCGCGCCGATCGACCCGAGGGTTGAGGGAGATGAGCCCCTCCGACAGCTCTCGAGGCAGCATGGGCACACTGAAGCCCGGGAAGTAGTAGCTCGCGCCGCGCAGCAGGGACTCCTCGAACAGCGCTCCGCTCGTGGGGACGAAGTGCGCGGCGTCCGCGAGCGCGTACCAGACCCCGTAGCTCGATCCGCTGCGCTTCACGAAGATGGCCTGGTCGAGGTCCTTGGAGGTCGGACCGTCGATCGTCACGAAGGGCAGGGCGGTGAGATCTTCGAGGCCTGGGGCGTCGATGCCGCTGTTCGCGCCGAAGGCGCGCACCTCCGCGCGCGCGGCCTCGCCGAACTCCATGCGGATCTCGAGGTCTCGCGCGATCTGGACCAAGGGCTCGTGCATCGATGTAAGCTTCCGCGAGGACAGCCCGTTTGTCACCGGTGTCGATGAAGCTCCTCCCTATCGCTCTGTTCGCCGCGCTCGGCGCGGCTGGCTGCGTCGACGTCAACCGAACGCTCATCAAGACGGAGGAGAGCGTCATCGCGAGCACACCGAAGACGGTCGTGTCGTCGCGGTTCACCGCGGACACACGCCTCGACGGCACCATCCTCAAGGTGCTCGTTACCCCGCAGTGCGCGGACGTCGAGCAGCAGACGGTCGAGCGCACCGACCACTACGAGAAGACCCTGAAGTCCGACGACGTCGCGTGGAACACCGCCCTGTCGATCGTGGGGGCGGGGCCGATGATCGGCGGCACGGCCATGCTGGCCGACGTCCCGAACGTGCACGACTCCAACATGAACGGCCGCCTCTACAACGAGGCCGGCAAGGAGGTGGCGATCGGCGTCGGCACGATGCTCCTCGGCCTCGGGCTCGCCTGCGCCCTGCCTCCGCTCGCGAACGGCATCCGCGCCACGGGCTCGTCGGAAGAGAAGTCGATGGCGACGCGGCTCGGACCGACGCTGAAGGAGAGGGTGGCCTGCCCTGCCTCGCTGCCGCTCCCGCCGTACGCGGTCGTCGCCCGCTTCACCAACGGTCAGACCGTCGGCCTCGGCTCCGCCCAGGCGAACGACGAGCTGCACGTAGACCTGCGGGCTGCGCTGGGGCCGTCGATCCTCGGGATGAGCCCGGCGCCGACCTCCGTCGCCATCTGGATCAACGAGAAGTTCCAGACCGAGATCCCGACCACCGGCCTGCTCGACGCCGCCAAGACGGCGCGGGACGAGGCCGACGAGGCGGCCTGGGTGCAGGCCGAGCCCTCTGCCTGCCGGCTCACGCAGAGCTCTTGCGGGAAGGTGCAGGGGTACCTGTCGAAGTTTCCGAACGGCCTGCACGCGGAGGAGGCTCGCAAGCTGCTCGCGCCGCGGACGAACGTGGTCGCGGCCGACCCGGACGATGCCAAGCTCGACGCCGCGGCCGACGCGGCCGCAGCGGCGTACGACAAGGCCGAGACGCAGGCCCTCGAGAAGCTCGACAAAGAGGTGAAGAAGGTGTGCGAGGCGGCCTGTGACAAAGGCTGCGGCAAGGACAAGAAGTGCCGCGACCTGTGCATCTTGCAGGTGTGCCCGTGATGCGACCGCTGGCCGCCCTGTTCGCCACCGTCGCGGCGGTCGTCGCCGCGGGGGCGTGCTCGCTCACCAACCAGGAGGGCCCGCTCGTCACCTGCTCGATGCTCGAGTGCGGGCGCATCAACGCCTGCCAGGAGGGCATCATCGCTCAGTGCGTAGACGGCGAGACCGTGAAGTATCGGGTCTGCGCGGTGACCGATATCTGCGCCGCGGAGTGGCAGAAGCCTGGCCAGTATCGCTGTGAGGCCGAGGACACCGACTGCCAAGGCTGCCGGCCCGAGCGGGAGCTCGGCTGCGACGACCCCTCTTCGACGAGGGCGGCGGAGGCGCGGGCGGCGCAGGCGGTGGTGGCGGCGCGGGCGGCGCAGGCGGCGCGGGCGGGAGCTGAGCGACCGCGCGGACCCCCGCGCAATCGCGTGAAGCGACGCTCACCTGCGCGAGCAAGTGCTCGCACCTCCTCGAGTTTCTCCTGAGAATGCGATGGCACGCGCCGTGCTGTTGGGAGCGCGCACCGACCCGAGACGGTCGGCAACTCAAGGAGAGGCTCCAACGATGGATCAGACGAAGAAGCAGGGACGCGGCTCGAGAGGGACGCTGCGCGCGATGATGGGCGCGCTGACGGTGCTCGGCATCGCGGTGATGGCGACCGGAGCGGGTATGGGTTGCTCCGACCCATGCGCCAACACGGTCGAGGACAAGAACGACGAGTGCAGCTTCGCCGCGACGTTCAACAACTCCTGCAACATCGGCAGTGAGACCTGCCTCAAGGTCTGCAACGACCTCTACGAATGTGACGCGGGCGAAGAGGCCTTCCAAGACTGCTACGACAGCTGCGGGCTCGAAGAGTAGCCTCATCGGTCTCGCCACCATCGGTCCGATCGGTAGAACATGGGGCATGTTCGAGCGACACTTCGGGCGTTGGGTGCGCAGCGACCTCTTCGGCGGGCGCGGAGCGGTGAGCGTTGGGGACCTGCTCGGCAAGACCGCCGCGCCACCGTTCTCCGCGGTGCTCGCGTGCGAGCTCGCGCCGGGGGGCTCGGTCGGCGTGCACCACCAGCAAGAGGCGCACGAGGTGGTGATCGGCGTGTCGGGCACCGGCCGCGCGAGCGTGAACGGAGCGCCGAGCGAGCTGGTGTCCGGGAGCGTCGTGTACCTGGAGCACGGCGCGACGCTCGCCCTCGAGAACCTCTCGGCCGACGAGCCGCTCGTCTACCTCATCGTCAAGGCGAAGGGGTGAGCTGACGGTACGTCTCGAGGTGCGACGCCGTGTCGCACGGCGCACCACGGCGCCCGATGCTAGGTTCCCGGAGTCCTTTCCAGACTGTAGGAGCCTTCTCGCATGTCTACCCGCTCGCTCTTGTCCTTCGCGCTAGCTTCTCTGGGCCTCCTCGCCGCGTGCGGCGACGACACAGGAACCGGGGCCTCCGGCGCCGGTGGTTCCATCGAGGGCGGTGGGGGCGCGGCTGAGGGCGGTGGGGGCGCGGCCGAGGGCGGTGGGGGCGCGGCCGAGGGCGGTGGGGGCGCTTCGACGATGAGCGTGGAGCTCTCTTTCCGCGCTCAGGTCGGCGACGCGGCCTTCGACTGCGCGTCGAGCTACGACGGACTCGGCACGACGAACGCGACGGCTTCGATCACCGACTTCCGCCTGTACGTGCACGACGTCCGCCTGGTCGACGATCAGGACAACGAGGTGCCCGTCGCGCTCGAGCAAGATGGGCTGTGGCAGTACGAAGGCCTGGCGCTGCTCGACTTCGAGGACGACACCGGATCGTGCGCCAACGGTACGTCCGAGACGAACACCGTCGTCGTGGGGACGGTCCCAGCCGGAGCCTACTCGGGCGTACGCTTCAAGCTCGGCGTCCCCGCTGAGCTCAACCACCTCGACCCGGCGGCCGAGACCACCCCGAGCCCGCTCAACCTGACCGCCCTCTTCTGGGCGTGGACGAGCGGCTACAAGTTCCTGCGCATCGACAGCATGCCCCAGGGAGGGGCCGGCCCGTTCAACCTGCACCTCGGATCGACCGGTTGCACCGGGGACCCCGCTCTGGGACAAGACGTGACGTGCACCAACGCCAACGTCGCCGAGGTGAGCTTCGAGGCCTTCGATCCGTCGCTCGACACCCTCGTCGTCGACTACGCGGCGATCGTCGCCGACAGCGATCTGATGGTGGACGGCGGTGGGGCCCCGGGCTGCATGTCGGGCGCCACGGACCCGGAGTGTGCGCCGATCTTCCCGTTGCTGGGAGTCGACGGGGCGACCGGCGACCCGCTCTCGACCCAGGCGCTGTTCCGGGTCGAATGAGCCACGCGCGCGTGAGTCTGGCGCTCGCTTTCGCCCTCGCCCTCGCGGCCTGCGACGATCCGTTCTTGCCCGGTCCCACCGGCGGCGGCGGCGCGGGCCTCGGAGGGGAGGCCGCGATGGGCGGCGAGGGCGAGGGCGGCTCGGTCGACACGTACGACTGGGGCCTGCCCGCCGGCTTCCCTCGACCGAAGGTGCCCGAAGGCAACCCGATGACGGTCGAGAAGGTCGAGCTCGGCCGGCACCTCTTCTACGACGTTCGGCTGTCGGGGAACGAGACGCAGTCGTGCGGAAGCTGTCATCAGCAGGCGCTCGCGTTCACCGACGCACGCGCGGTGGGCCTGGGATCGACCGGTGAAGAGCACACGCGCGGCGCGATGAGCGTCGTCGGAACCGGGTACCTCAACGCCTTCACGTGGGCGAACCCGGTGCTCGCGTCCCTCGAGGACCAGGCGCTCGTCCCCCTGTTCGGGGAGAACCCGGTAGAGCTCGGCCTCGCCGGCCTCGACGAGGAGATGCTCGCCCGGCTCGCCGCCGAGCCTGTGTACGTCGAGCTGTTCCCCGCCGCGTTCCCCGAGGACGCCGATCCGATCGACCTCGACAACGTCGTGAGGGCGATCGCGGCCTTCGAGCGCAGCATCATCTCGTATCGAAGCCCCTACGATCGCTACAACTACGGCGGCGATCCGACGGCGCTATCGGAGGCAGCGCTCCGCGGAAAGGACCTCTTCTTCGGCGAGAAGCTCGAGTGCTTCCACTGTCACGGAGGCTTCAACTTCTCCGACTCGGTGTCGCACGAGGGCACCACCTTCGTGGAGGTCATGTTCCACAACACCGGGCTCTACAACCTCGGCGGCACGGGCGACTACCCGCCCGACAACACGGGCCTCTTCGAATCCACCGGCGAGCCAGGCGACATGGGGCGCTTCCGCGCGCCCACGCTGCGCAACATCGCGCTGACCGCCCCCTACATGCACGACGGCAGCATCGCCACGCTCGATGAGGTCCTCGACCACTACGCCGCCGGAGGTCGAACGATCGACAGCGGACCGAACGCCGGGGTGGGCAGCGAGAGCCCGTTCAAGAGCGAGCTGATCGCCGGCTTCACGCTGACCCCCGAGGAGCGGCAAGATGTCCTCGCGTTCTTGAACAGCCTGACCGACGAGGCCCTGCTCGCCGACGACAGATGGAGCGACCCATGGCAGTGAAGAGGTTCGATGAATCGCGCCGCGCCGTGCTGGCAGCGGCCTCCGGGGTCGGGCTCGGGCTCGTCGCCTGCTCCGACAGCACGGCAGACGGCGCCGGCGGGGCAGGCGGCGGCGGGTCCGACGATCTCGCCGACGTGATCTATGAGGGCGGTGCGTCCGACGAGGCGCTCGAGGCGCTGCTCGCCCAGACCGCGGAGGACGACGCGGCCGAAGGCACGCGCTTCCTCGCTCCGGCAGAAGACGCGGCGCTCGACGCGACCACGCCGGCGAGCTTCGAATGGGCCGTGGGGACGACCGCGCAGAGCGCGCCCTCCCCAACGCGCCCGCCGGCGCGTCCTGCTCGCGAGGAGGGCCTGCTGGAGCGCGCGGTCGGCGTGCTGCTCGGCGTCAAGACGGCGCACGCGCACGGCACGCCGGTGAATGGTCGCGCGTACTTCCTGGTGCTCGGCACAGCCTCGAGCCCGAAGCTGGTGCGCGTCTTCACCACCAACCTCTCCTACACACCCGCCGCTGCGGTGTGGCAGCGGCTCGTCGACGCGGGCGAGCCGATCACCGGCTCGATCACCAACGCGATCTTCGAGGACAACCGCGTCGCCCAGGGCGGCGGCCCCTTCGCGGGGACCGAGCTGCACTTCACCGTCGTCTGACCGCCGGCGTAGCGTCACGTCGCTCGGGGCGTTGCTCGCTCGCCCTCTCTCGGGCGAGCATGCGCGCAAGGAGTCACCGCCTTGCCCTTGCCCGACGTCACCCGCCTCGCGTCCCTCGACGACCTCACGCTCACCCGCCTGCGCGAGCGCCTCGTGGCGATCGGCCTCACGGCGGCGCGGGTCGAGCCGATCGTGCGCCGAATCGGGGCGATCCACCCGATCCTGCGGCGCCCGATCCTCCAGCATCACCTGCGCGCCGAGCGCGAGCCGTTCGCGGCAGCCGCGCGCGCGCTCATGTTCAGCGACGCCGTGCCCCGCGCCGAGCTCGATCCGGCGCTCGGCGAGCTGCTCGCGCCGCTGCTCGACGCCGGCCTGCTGGCCGAGGGGGAGGGGGGCCTCAGCTCCGGCTTCTGTCTCACCATCATCGACACCCTCTATGTCCTCACCGACGACCTCTCGCATGGCGGCGAGGCGGTGATGGGGCTCGGGCCGGTGACGACCGCGCTCGCCGCCTTCTCGGCGCCGCGGCGGCGCATCTCCAGGGCGCTCGACCTCGGCTGTGGGGCCGGCACGATCGCGCTGGTCGTCGCGCGCAACTGTGACCACGTCATCGGCACCGACATCAACGCTCGAGCCATCACCGTCTCGAGGTTCAACGCCCGCTTGAACGGCATCACCAACGTGGAGCTGCGCGAGGGGAGCCTGTTCGAGCCGCTGAAGGGCGAGCGCTTCGATCTGATCGCCTCTCAGCCTCCGTTCATCCCCCAGTCCGACGCCGGCAAATCGGGGGACTTCATGCGTGGGGGCAGCCGAGGCGACGAGCTGCCGCTCGCGCTGCTCGGCGACGTGCAGGAGCACCTGGCCCCCGAGGGCCGCGCGGTGCTCGCGATCGAGTGGGGGAGCGGGCCGGGCCTGCCCACCCCCGCCGAGCGGGTCAAGGGCGCGCTCGGCTCGGCCACGGTGGACGTCGTGCTGCTGTCGGCCCCGCCCATCTCGACCGACGCCCACGCGGTCGAATACGCCGCGGCGCTCCACCCGACGCTCGGGCCCGCGTACGAGCGCGAGGCTCGCGATCGCCGCGCGCACTGCGCCTCGCTCGGCCTCGAGGTCATGATCCCGACGTTCTGCGTGGCGCGCCGCGTGGACGGGCGCCGGCCGCGGTTCGACGCGCTGTCGACGCAGCCGCTGTCGCGCGTCACGCCGACGTCCCGGCGGATCGACAAGCTGCTCGAGGCGCGCGACAAGACCCGGACCATGGCGACCTTGATCCCCGCGACGCTCCGGCTCGTCGAAGGGGTCATCATCCGGGAGGAGCAGGTCGGGACCGGCGCCGGCAGCGAGACGAAGCTCACCGCCGTGATGCCCCCGAAGGCGCTCGTCGAGCCCGTCGAGCTCACGCCGCTCCTGCTGCGGCTCATCACCTGCGTCCACGCGGCGAAGAACGTCAGCGACGCGGTCGACGCGTACCTCGCGCAGTTCGGCGACGCAGACCGGCCCGAGGCGCTGCTCGCGAAGCTCGCGCACGCCGTCCTCGCTGGCCTGCTCGAGGTCGCCGACTGACGCTCAGGCGAGGGGGATTCGGCGCCGCGCGCGCATGCGCAGGCCGTGTTTGAAGCGCAGGGTGATCGACGGCTCGGGGATGACGCGCTGGCCGGCGACCGCCTCGAGCTCGAAGCGCTGCGCGATCGTCGCGAGCAACAGCACCGACTCCATCATCGCGAACTGGTTGCCGATGCAGACGCGCGGGCCGGCGCCGAAGGGGAGGTAGGCGCCCTTGGGCAGGCGCTTCGCGAGCCCGTCGGCCCAGCGCTCGGGGCGGAACGCGAGCGGGTCAGGGAACCAGCGCGGGTCGCGGTGCAGCGTCCACGGGACGAGCCAGAGCCACGCGCCCTTCTCGAAGGTCACGTCGCCGATGACGATGGGCTCCTTGGCCTCTCGCCCGAGGGCCCACGCCGGCGGGTACAGCCGCAGCGACTCCTGGATGATCCGCTCGCACACGACGAGCTTCGGCAGATCGTCGAGCGACGGCTCGCGGCCAGCGAGCACCTGCTCGAGCTCGTCCGCGAGGTCGGTGCGGACGGCGGGAGACGAGCCGAGCAGATGGAACGTCCACGACAGCGCGAGGGCGGTGGTCTCGTGGCCCGCGAGGAACAGCACCAGCAGCTCGTCGCGCACCTGCTGGTCGGTCATGCGGCCGCCGTCCTCGTCTTGGGCGGCGAGCAGCATCGCCAGCAGATCGTCGTCGGGCCCTTCTGCGCCGAGCGCGCGCCGCTTCGCGATGAAGCCCCGCACGATCTTGTCGAGGCGCGCGGCGACCTCTTTCATGCGCCGGTTGGCGGGCAGCGGGAGCCTGTCGATGGCGGGCACGAGCAAGTACAGCGGATCGGCGAAGCGCTCCATCAGCTTCTCGACGC
This sequence comes from Polyangiaceae bacterium, assembly GCA_016719945.1. GTDB lineage: Bacteria > Myxococcota_A > Polyangia > Polyangiales > Polyangiaceae > Xiheicaenibacterium. Next base: position 151,926 of record JADJYE010000001.1, read on the forward strand.
ACCAGGCGACCTCGGCGGTGTCGCCTGGGTCGCTGCCGAACAGGGCGTGCGTCACGATGTCCGCGGTGAGCACCATCATCTCGTGGTGGAGATCGAGCACGTCCCCGTCGCGCCACGTCGCGACGCGGCGCGCGGTGTGGTCGACCATGATCTTCGCGTAGCCCGCGATGCGATCCCGATGGAACGCCGGCTGGATGAGGCGCCGCTGGCGCTTCCAGAAGTCGCCTTCGCTCGTGAGCAGCCCCTCACCGAGGACGCGCTTGAGCTCGCGCAGGAACACGTCCTTCACGAAGCCCGAGGGCTGCTTCACCAGCACCTGCTCGATCAGAGCGGGCGCGTTCACCAGGTACGCGTTCTGGCGAATGAAGCGCATCGTCACCACGTCCCCGAGGCGCGACGTCTGCTCGAGGAACCCGAGCTGGTCTCGCAGGTAGTGCGCGACCGAGCCCACGAGGGGTAGACCGCGCGCCCGCGGGAGGGTCGAGGTGGCGACCACTCCTCAGGTCGTCTCTGGGCGCTGCTGGTAATGGCCTGCGTCGTCGGGCTCCCACACGTCGCGCGCCTCGATCACGATCCCGGTCTCGGTCTTCATCAGCTTGTTGATCTGGTAGTTGGACCGGTTCACGGGCGAGTGGGTGAGGTCGTTGGGCACCGCGCCGACGATGACGGGGCGATCGACGTCACCGTCGAGGAACGTCACCATCACCTCGGTGCCCGGCTTGAGCGGCAGGTGGGTGCCGTAGAAGGGCCCGGCGTGCGGCTGCAGCATGCGGACGGGCAGGGAGTGCTTCGGCGTGGTCTCGCTGGCGTCGAACTCGAAGCGGACCCAGTACCGGCCGCGATCGTCCATCACCGCGTAGCGCCCGGTCGCCAGGTACTCCTCGATGAAGGCCGTCACCACGCCGTGGACGCGGGGCCGCGGCGTCGCGAACGGCGGACGGTACTGCGTGGCCCCTCGCGTGCCGTCGAAGCTGTTCTCGTAGGCCTCCGAGTGGCCGCCGCCCATCAGCCCCTCGGCCTGGACGACGTGGTGCGCGACCCGCGTGAGCAGGAGGGTCGAGTCCTCCAGCGTGGGCGCGTCGGAGACGCTCACGATCACCCCGGCGCGGAAGGCGGGCGAGCCCGACTTGCCGTACAGGACCACGTGGTGGGCCTCGGTCTGCTCAGCTCGGATCCCCGCGAGCTTCGTGCCTTGGTCGGGGCTCTTGAACTTCGTCACCAGCTCGACCACCCCGCCGTCGGTGCCGCTCGCGACGGTGGCGTTCTGGCGCAGGTCGACCTGGGGGTTCGACGGGTTGTAGTCGGTGACGAGGCGCGAGCTCTGGACGACGCGGCGCTTCGACCGCAGCTCCTTGATCACGGTGTTTCCGCTGCCCGACGCGATGGCGTGCGCTGCGATCGTGTCGAAGCCCGCTTGGTCGTCGACGAACACCATCTTGTCGACGCCGTCTTCGTGCTCGAAGTAATACGTGATGCCGTAGTGCTCACAGAGCCGCGTGATGAACGCGAGGTCGGTCTCCTTGTATTGGACGACGAACTCCCGAACGGGGTACGTGCCGGCGACGTTGAGCACCACGTCGGTGCCCGCCGCGAGGCCGATCCTGCCGAGCTTCTCGGTGATGATCTGCGGGATCGTCATCCCCAGGAACACCTCGTGGATCTCGACCAGGGAAAGGGAGTGCGCGCGGGGCACGAAGCGCATGCGGAACGCGCCGGCCTCGGCCTGCTTGTTGGGCCTCGGATCGACCGACTCGTCGACCTCGCAGATCATCCCGTGCAGCTGGCGGATGGTCTGCCCGTTCTCCTCGAACACGAGGGTGGCTCGGCTGCCCAGCGCTTCCCCCATGGTGTCGCTGAGCGTGGCCAAGGTCGTGCCCAGGCCGCCGACCTCGACCATGTCGAGGTCGAACCAGAAGAGCCCCATCAGGCGCTCCTCCCCCTTGAGCTGGGCGATCTCGAGGGTTGACGTCGAGAAGTCTTCGCTCTCGAGCCGAACGTGGACCACACCACCAGAGTTGCTGGGCATATCGGAGACGAAAGAGACCCGACGCGTCCGACGACGTCAATCGTCGGCCCCGAAAAAGCTCCCGTTTCGATCCGTACGGCGTGTACCCTCCGCGGCGGTGGAGGAGGCGAGATGACGAGCTCGAGCACGCCGCAGCGCAGCCAATCTTCGGGGATGCCGGACGACCCGGTCGAGACAGCCGGGCCTGAGTACACGGTCAACCCGCGCGCCGGCGGGGAGAACGACGTCACCTGCGCGGGCAAGTACCTCTTGATCGGCGTGCCGCAGTTCGCACAAGACCCGATCAGCGGGAACTTGATGACCTCCTACCTGCGGCTCGGGGCCTCGAGCACGACCTGGGAGCAGGACCCCGGCGGCTGGCTCGCCGCGAAGATTCACGAGCACGGGCCGCCGGGGGGCCACCTCACGCCGGACAATCAAGAGGTCGATACGACTGCCGAAACGCGGTCGCCCGATCGAGTGTTCATCGACGACGACCGCAATCGCGTCGCGGGCGTCGCGCATGGCCTCTCCAAGGCCGAACGCCTCGCGCAGAGCCGCGTCATCCACACCCGCGGCGGGTGGCGAGACCATTCCGATGGCAACCGCATCACCACGACCTACGGCGACAAGATCGAGGTCATCCGCGGCAACTACAAGAGGATCGTCCTAGGCCGTCAGGACGAGGCGACCTCCAGCGCCGGGTGGGACGTCTCCGGTCAGATCATCCAGGATTTTGCCTACATGATGCCTGGCGCGTCGGTGCGCGTCGAAGAGTCCAGCAACTACAAGGACGCGTCCGGCAACAACGTCTGGCACCTGCAGAACACGATGGAGAACATCGTGCAGTCGACGAACGTGGCGGGCGACTTCTTCGAGTACAAGTGGGGCAACAAGCACTACTCGTACACCGGCTCGGAGAATCCGACCGACAAGGGGCCGAACAGCTATCCCCGTCAAAATCCGCACATCCTCGAGAAGACCTGGGCGACCAAGATCGAGGGCTACACCGGCTCGGAGAACAAACGCATCCCCGAGATCTACGAGGAGACCTGGGCGACGATGGTGACCTCGAAGGAGTACATCACCACCAAGAAGGAGGAGTCGACGATCACCACGGCCACGTCGGACACCACGGTCACCACGCTGACCGAGACGACGAAGGTGGGCGCGCAGGTCTCCACGACGTTCGCGGGCGCCGTCCTCGACACGACCTTCGTAGGCGCGCAGAACTCGACCACCATCGCGGGGGCGCTCGGCGACATCACCATCGCCGGGGTGATCGGCGAGCTCACCCTCAGCCCGATCGGCAAGGGCAGCATCGAGATCATGCCCGCCGCGCTCGAGCTGTCGATCGTCGGTATCAAGCGCGCGCTAACGATCGGCGTCGGCAAGGAGTGGAAGATCGGCGACGTCGAGGAGATCCCGATCCCGAACAAGAAGAAGGTCGCGCTGAACGAGATCAGCATGAGCTTGAAGCACACCGAGTCCGTCCTGATGAGCGACAAGACCAGCGTGACGTGCAAGACCGTCGCGCTCACGCAGACGCTCCAGGCCATGCAGGTGTACCTGGGAATGTGAGTTCCGCCTCGCGAGAACGCCCCACGTGCTGACCAAGAACGTCACTCCGTACCTCTTCGCTGCGCGCGTCACCAGCCGCCGGCCCCCGCAGCGCGAGATGGTGTGCGTGGTCCGCGCCGCGTTCGCGATCGATCCTGCAGGGGGTCTGCGCCCGCTCGAGCACCCCGAGCAGGGCATGCTCTCGGCGGATGAGCTCGCGCCGGAAGACGATGAGCAGGTCGGCGCGAGCCTGCGTCCCTCCGACTTCGCTGACTTCAAGCTCTCCGCCGAGGTCCTGCTCAAGGGCTCGTGCCACCCGGGCGGCCGCGCCGTGACGGAGTGCACCGCGCGCTTCGCGGTCGGCGCGTGGTCGAAGTCGCTGCGCGTCGTCGGCCCGAGGGTGTGGGGTGGGGTGACGGGCGGCTCGCTCGGGGAGCCCGCGACGTTCACGTCGATGCCGCTCACGTGGCAGAACGCGTTCGGAGGGCCCGGCTACGAGAAGAATCCGGTCGGCAAGGGGGTCTCCAGCGCGGAGGGCCCCACCGTCGAGATCCCGGGGGCGCCGGTGCGCTCGCGCTCGGGCTCGTACGTCCCCGCGACCTTCGGTCCCGTCAACCCCAACTGGCCGGAGCGAGCGTCCCTCGTCGGGCAGGAGTACGGCTCCGACTGGCGCAAGAGGCGCGCTCCCTTCTACGCGGACGACTTCGACTGGCGGCACTTCTTCAGCGCCCCGGCCGACCAGCGCCTACAGGGCTACCTCCAGGGGGACGAGCGAGTCACGCTCGAGAACCTGCACCCCGCGGCGCGGGAGGTCTCGTTCTCGCTGCCCAACGTTCGCGTTCGCGTCTTCGCCAAGGGGACGGACGGCCGCTTCCGCGAGGTGGGGATGTCGCTCGACACCCTCTACGTCGACACCGACGACGGCAAGGTCTACCTCACCTGGCGCGGGCTCGACGCCGTCGCCGAGGACGATCTCTCGGACGTCGCGACCCTGCTCATCGCGTCCGAGCCGCTCGGCGCCGCGCAGCCCAACGACAGCTATCGCGCCCAGCTCGAGGCGTTCGAGAAGGATCCGCTCGGGCTCGAGGGGAAGCAGCTGCCCTCGCCTGCGATGCTTCAGGGAACGCCGACCGCGGAGGATACCGATCCTGTCTCGCGTCTCCTCGCGGAGAGGGGCGTCCCCGAAGACGTGCGCGCCGAGCTGCGTCCGAAGCTGGTGGAGGCGCTCGCGGAGGCGAAGAAGCACGACAAGGAGGTCGATATCGAGTCGATCCTCGCCGCCGCCAACGACGAGCAGCCGCCGGCGTTCGTGCCGATCAAGCCCGGCGTCATGCCCCCGCAGCGCCTGCGGGTGGCCATGCGCAAGCTGCTCGAGGCCATCGCCGACGCGAGACGGGAGCTCATCAAGCAGCGCGGCGAGATTGACAAGCTGCCGCCGGGCTCAGCGCTGCCGAGCGAGCTCTCGGCGCTGCGCGATCAGGTCTCGGTCGAGGCGCGCGAGCTCGAGGAGGCCGAGAAGGTCCCGCGCAACCCGCAGCTCAAGCAGCTCGACCCGAGCTACTCGTACCCCGAGCCGCTCTCGACCGACGAGCCAGGGCCAGGGGCCAACCTGCTCGATCGCGATCTGAAGGGCCGCGATCTGCGCGGGGCCGATCTGAGGGGAGCGAACCTCGAGGCCGCCGATCTCAGCAAGGCCGATCTGTCCGGCGCTTTGTTGCAGGGCGCGAACCTCAAGTACGCGATCCTGTGGAAGGCGAACCTCGAGGGCGCCGACCTGACCGGCGCCGACCTCACGCTCGTCAACGCGATCGGCGCGCAGGCTCGGCGCGCCGTGTTCAAGGGCGCCCGGCTCGAGACCTCGTCGTTCGAGGGGGCGGTCCTCGACGAGGCGGTGCTCGAGGACGCGATCGGCCACTATGTGGTCTTCACCAAGGCGTCGCTGTTGCGAGCGTCGCTCTCGCGCGCCGATCTCTCTCGCTCCGAGCTCGACGAGGCCCTGCTCGGCGGGGCGAACCTGTCGAGCGCGGTCCTCGAGCGGGCGCTGTTCGCGAAGGCCGATCTGCGTGGGGCCGACCTGTCGCGCGCGCGGCTCTCGGGCTCGAGCTTCGTCGAGGCGACTTGCGACGGCGCGACCTTCCAGGAGGCGCAGCTCGCCGGCGCGCTGTTCGCGAAGGCGTCGCTACGCGACGCCCGGCTGGGGGGCGCCGTGCTGATGGACGCGAACCTCGACGGAGCCATCGCGCCTGGGGCGTCGTTCATTCGTTCGCGCGCGCGCACCGCGCGGTTTTACCGGGCGGTGCTCGACGGCGCCGACTTCACCGAGGCCGATCTCATGGCCGCGGATCTGTCCAAGACGAGCCTGCTCAAGGCATGCTTTCGCAGGGCCAGCCTGTACGAGGCCAAGCTGCTCGACGCGGCTGGCACCCAGATCGACTTCGACGGCGCCAACCTGAAGCGCGCCGTCCTCTCGGAGCGCTGAAGCGATGAACGCCCAGGACGTCATCGACGCCGCACGCGCGGGTCGCACCCTCGAGGGCGTGACCCTCGAGAACCTCGATTTGTCTGGCCAGAGGCTCGACGGGCTCAAGCTTACCAAGTCGAAGCTCCACGCCGTGGTGCTCAACGGCGCGAGCCTGCGCGGCGCAGACCTCAGCGAGACGCAGGCCGTCGGCTGCTCGATGGTGGGCGTGGATCTAACTGGAGCGAGGCTCGAGCAGACGGTGCTCGCGCGCTGCGACGCGAGCAAGGTCGTCCTGCGCGGCGCCCACGGCAGAGACGCGCGGCTCGTCGCGTGCGATCTGTCGGGCCTCGACGCCGAGAAGGCGAGCCTCGAGGGGTGGGCGTTCACGCGCTCGCGGCTCGAGGGGTCGCGCTTCGTGGAGTGTGGGCTCAAAGGCGCGAGCTTCGACGAGGCGCTCGCGCCGCGCTCCGATTTCTCTCGCTCGACGTTCGAGCGCTCGAGCCTGTCGCAGGCGAAGCTCGCTGGGTCGCGCTTCGACGGCGCGACGTTCCTCGAGTCCGCGCTGCCGCTCGCCGATCTCACAGCCTGCGATCTGGAGGGCGCGAAGCTCGACACCTGCATCCTCTCGGAGGCCGATCTTCGCGGCGCCGCGCTGCCGAAGGAGCTGCCGCGCTGCGTGCTCGATCACGTCAAGCTCAGCGCTCGCGATCGAGGAGCGTCGCCGCCGGTGCCCGGTGAGGGGGCATCGGCCGATCTCTCCGGGAAGAACCTCTTCTTCTGCTCGATGCAGGGCGTCTGCCTGGTCGAGGCGAACCTGTCCGGGGCAAACCTCGAGATGGCGAACCTCGCCGAGTGCGATCTCCAAGGCGCCGACCTGTCGGGCGCGAAGCTGCCGCGCACGGTGATGATGAAGGCGAAGCTCATCGGCGTGAAGCTGGCCGGGCTCGAGCTGCAGATGACCAACCTCAGCGGCGCCGTCCTCGCGGGCGCCGACCTCTCGGGCTGTCATCTGATGATGACCGATCTGTCCGACGCGGACCTCACCGGCGCCGACCTCTCGCGCGCCTTCTTGATGGCGGCCTCCCTCGAGCGCGCCGCGCTCGGCGGCGTGAAGCTCGAGGCGACCCGCTTCCGCAGCGTGGTCTTCGATCGCACCGACCTGCGCCAGCACCCCATCGCGGGGCTCACCTTCGAGCGCTGCTCGTTCGTCGAGGCCGATCTGTCTGGCATGAGCTTGAAGCGCACGCAGTTCCCCGACTGCGACTTCAGCAAGGCCAACCTCGAGCGGACCAACCTGGAGGACGCGGTGCTCTCCCGCGCGAATTTCAAGGAGACGAAGCTCTCGGGCACCGTCCTCGCGCGAGCGCGCGCCAAGGGCGCGTATTTCGGCGAGGCGGACGCGACGGGCGCGAACCTGTCGGGCGCGATGCTCAGGCGAGCCACGTTCCTGGAGGCGTTGCTCGAGAAGACCGATCTCCGGGGCGCGGATCTGCGCGAGTGTTTCATGGTCCGCGTGCGCGCGGGCCAAGCCGTTTTTGCTGGCTGTGATCTCTCGTTCGCCGACCTGTCGCACGGCAAGCTGCAGCGCGCGGACCTGTCGGGCGCCAACCTCCACATGGCGAACCTCCATGCGCTGATCTCCGACGGCGCCAACTGGTCCGGGGCCCAGCGCGCGACCGCGCGCGGCACCGACGACGACCGCTTGGCCGCCGAGGCTTACCTCCCGCCGCCTGTCCGCTGACGAACCCCCCCGAGGATCCCCCATGAGCTCGAGCGCAGCCCTCCGTCTGGATCGCCACGCACCCCAAGGCGCCGTCTCGCTCGGTCCGGCCGAGGTGGTCACCGTCGCCGCCGATCACGTCACGGTCCGCCTGAGGAGCTCGGAGGTCGTGCGGGCTCAGGTCGCGCTGGCCTTCACCTACGAGCCTGCCATCGGCGACCTCGCCCTGGTGGCGGGCGACTCCGAGGCCCACTACGTCATCGGCATCCTCAATGGCTCCGGCAAGACCACGCTCGATCTGCCCGGTGACGTCGACCTCCGCGCGCAAGGCAAGCTGCGCCTCCGCTCGGAGCAGGCCGTGGAGATCCAAGCTCCGAAGATCACCGTCGAGGCGCGCAGCCTGGATATGCTCGCAGGCGCCGTCGTCCAGCGGTTCCGGTCGCTGCGCCAGCGGGTCAGCGAGCTGGTGAGCCTGCACGCGGGCGAGCAGCACACCGTCGTGGAGGGGGCGTCGCGCACGCAGTCGAAGAGCGCGGCCATCCTCACGGAGGAGAAGGTCACCCTCAACGGACGCGAAGTCCACCTGGGCTGACGGAGACCGATCATGCTGCCTGCATCGAACCGCGGCGCTGGCCAGACCCTCTGCTTCCCCGACGTCTGCAACACGCCCGTCGGTCCAGCGACGGTCCCGATCCCTTACCCGAACATCGGCATGATGGCGCAGGCCGTCGCGTTCTCGGTGGTCGTGAAGGTCTCGATGATGAACGCGCTCAACCTGATGAGCACGATCCCCGTCACCATGGGAGATGAGGCCGGCGTCGCGCACCCGACGATCAAGGGCGCCGCGCGCTTCACGATGGGCAACCCGCTCGTGTTCATCGACAAGCTGCCGGCCATCAACCTGACCTCGCTCTGCAACGGCAACAACATGAACGCGCCGATCGGCTCGGTGCTCGTCCCTAGCGCGGTGAACGTGTTCTACACGCTCGCCAGCGAAGGGCCTGCCGCGGACTGGCTCACCGAGGTCCGCGCGCGCCTGGAGCGCCTCGAGGGCGCCGAGGTCACCGCCTCGCTCTCGGACGACGGCCTGCTCGCCCTGCGCATCTCGGCGTTTCCTGCGGACCTCGTGCGCCGGGTCGAGGTGGCCCTCGGCGATCTCGACCTCGCGGCGGTCCGTTCCATCGCCATCGATCTGCGCGGAAACCCCGGCGGAGAGCTGTCTGCGGCCCTCGATCTCGCGAGCGAGCTGCTCCCGATCGGCACCGTCGTGGCGCGCCTCGTCGACGCCGACGGAGACGAAGCGCCGCTCACGACCTCGCGCGCGCCGCGCTTCGACGCGCCGCTCGTGCTGTTCGTCGATCGCGGCACCGCCTCGGCGGCGGAGATCTTCGCGGCCGGCCTTCGCCACGCGGGGCGCGCCACGATCGTGGGCGAGCCCACGTACGGCAAGCGCGTCGCGACCGGCGTGGTGCCGGGCGAGGAGGGCGCACGGATCGCGCACCTCCTGTCGTGGGTGGGCGAGGGGAGCGAGGCGATCGAACCGGACGCTCCGCTCGGCTGACGGTCCCTCAGAAGCTCCACTCCATCGTCACGGAGGTGGGCGACAAGCCGATGCGGGGCGCGGGTCCGGTCGGCGGCGCGTCGCTCGCCTCGGGCTCGCCCGAGGCGGGGACTCGCCGCGCGCCGAGGGCGATCATGGTGATGCCCCCGCCGAGGCCCCCGCCGAGACACACGAAGGCACCGAAGCCTGCCGCGAACTTCTCGAGCCCCGAGAAGTCCATGAAGCCGCCGCTCGATTCGACGCTCGACGCGTGGACCGCGAGAGCGATGCCGCCTGCGACGCCACCGGCCAGGAGCACGGCGCCGCCACCGATCAGGCCCGGGTTTCGGACCTCGGTCTCGGCGGGCGCGGGGGCTGTAGGCGGCGGGCTGTCGGCGTAGGGCGCGAGCGCGCCGTCGAGCGGCTCCTCGGCGCTCGCGGCTCCCACCCACAGCGCGTTGGTCATCCATACCGCCACCATCATCATCGTCGTGGGCCTCATGTCGAAGCCTCGTTGGCAAACGCGAGGCCAGCCCAAATCCTGGGCATCTTGGCGGGGGCGCACGCGGCGGTGTGCACGGCGCTGCACGGCCTGTGCAACCCGCCCTCACGTTGCGCTGGCGCGCGCGCTCCGTGGTCTACGTTTCGAGGCGTCATGTCGAAGCGTCCGAGCCCGCGTCCGACGTTCGAGCTGCGTTCGAAGCTGCCGCCGGACGAGATCGCGCGGCGCGTGGGTCTCGAGCTGAAGGGCTCCGACACGATCGCCGCGCTCGCGCTCCCGACACGCGTCGAGCTGACGGTGATCGGCGAGGAGCGCAGGCTGTGGTCGCCTCAGCTCTCCGCGGACTTGATCGAGCACGAGGGGGAGACCCGGCTGCGCGCGCGGTTCGGGCCGGACCCTGCCGTGTGGATCGCGTACGTGTTCACGTACGGCGCGCTCGGGACGCTCGCCCTCATCGCCCTCGCGTACGGGGTCTCCCAGATGATGCTCAAGCAGACCCCGACCGCGCTCATCGTCGCGGGCGCCACCAGCCTGCTCGGAGGGCTGACGTACGGAGCGTCGTTCGTGGGCCAGGGCCTCGGCTCGGAGCAGATGTACCGGCTGCGCGCGACGCTGGTCGAGCTCGCCGAGGCCGACGAGGTCGAGTAGCCGAGCCCAAAGGCCTGGATGGATCCGGCGTCACCCACGCATGGGGTGAAGCCCGGCCTTCGCGCCCAACAACCCCCCCGCAATTCGGGGTAATTGTGGCATGTGGGCGCAAGGCCCACCTTGGGCACACCGCGTGCAGAGGGGCCGCGTGCTCCCTCGTCTGCGCCTGGCCACAGGCCTGCTCTTCACCGCTTGCTTCGCGACGGTGGCCCTCGTCGGCTGTGGGGAGCCTGAGGTCGATGCGGCCTCCGACGACGTCACGGCGCAGCGCATGTATTCGTTCGTCGACGTCAACCCCGACGCGCCGCTCTCGGCCGCCGCGAAGAAGAAGCTGCAGGGCGCGCTCGCCAAGCTCGACCGCGTCGCCCAGCGCGGCAAGAGCCCGTTGCGGCGCGCGCTCGCGGCCGAGACGCTCGCGCGGATCGAGGCGGGAGACGTGCTGCTCGGCTCGATCGCCGGCGCCCGCGGGATCGACCGCTGGCACATGTGCAAGGACTACGCGCTTCCCGCGTGCGAGGGCGAGGCGCCCGCCGCCGACGATCGTAGCTGGCTCGGCGATGACGAGCTCGGCGCCTTCCTCGAGCGCGAGCTCGATGGCTACCAATGGGGCAATCGCCTCTATTTCACCATCCAGAGCTCGACCGACGTCGACGCGCTCGCCGTCACGCTGGTGCACGAGGTCAACCACGTGCTCAACCGCTCCGAGTGCAGCTACTACGCCGACCTCGACGCGCACGAGGTGGACGGTGATCTCGCGTTCGTAGAGGAGTACCGCGCGTTCCTCTCCGAGTGCTACTTCGCCAAGGACACGTCGGCGACCCTCGAGGCGTGCAGCGCGAGCGCGCTCGCGCGCGTCTCCGAGTACGGCCTCGACTACGATTTGACGCGCGTGCTGCCCGGGGGCAGCGACGATCCCGAGCTGCTCGCAGAGCTGGTCCTCGACGCTGAAGAAGGCGACGACGCCCCGTTCGGGCGGCTCGTCCCGCGCGAGGAAGATTGGCCCGGGGCGTTCGGGGCCTGCGACGCTCGCTGAGCGGTCGCAAGGCCTGGGACGCAGGGCAGGGGGGTGATCCGTCCGGCCTGGGGGAAGCCCTGGATGACCGGGCGACCACACCCGGATCGCGGGTAGCTCACAGTTGCCTACACGAGCCGCCCAAAGATCCCCGGAATCGGGGCCACTTTGCCCTGGAATGGTTCCTGCTCTTGGCCGGGCCATGAGCCTCCTCCGCGCTCGCGATGTCGCCCTCGCCGCCTGCCTGCTCGCCTGCGTCGCCCCTGGCTGCGCCGAGGACGACGAGGTCGCCGAGACCTCGGACGACCTGACGAGCCTGACCGCGCGGGAGCGCGTCCTCACCTTCGAGGGCTACGTCTACGTCCACCCCGACGCGAGCGAGGGCGAGATCATGGACGCGGTGCTCGCGCAGACCCGCTCCGCGTTCGGCGCCCTGCAGCTGCAGAGCGTGATGGTCACCACCCGCGAGCTCGCCAACGTGGACCCGAAGAAGCTCGTGCGCGAGCCGCTCACCCTGGTCGAGGCCGACGGCTCCGAGTGGCAGACGCTGCGCGTTCGCTACCTGTATGAAGACCAGGCGGTGGTGCCGAAGACCATGTCGCACCGCACCGCGCTGTCGATGGGGCTCTTGCACGGCGACCAGGCCGCGCAGCTCGAGCGCATCTACAAGGAGTGCACGAAGAACACCGCCGAAGAGCGCGAGATGGGCGCTGACGTCTGGTACGTGTTCGAGCCCACCCTCGAGAAGTGCCAGGCCGCGATGACCCGCGAGCAAGAGGCCATCGACGAAGCCCGTGGCAAGCTGAGCTCTCCCGAGAGCCAGGTCGTGAGCGAGGAGGTCGAGCGCCTCTACATCCCGATCACCGCGCGGCTCGCCCCCAAGCCCCAGGCTGCGGCGAGGCTCTACCCCGAATACGACCGCCTGTGGGCCGGCGGCATCGAGCCCGGCAAGCTGCACATCGGGCTCGTCAACGGCATGATCGATCACGCCGAGCCGGGCAAACCGCACCACATCGTCGACGACTCCGGGTACTGGGAGATGCTCGGCGAGATGGAGGTCATCCTCAACGAGCACCCGAACATGAAGCTCGCGGCGACCGACCCGCCGACCGATCTCACGTCGTTCACCGTGAACGGCAAGCCGGTGACCGGCGTCGGCTTCAGCCAGTTCATCGACTGGGAGCTGTACGACACGAGCTGGCCGTCCGGGCTCTCCGCCGCCGACAAGCTCGCGCTGCGCAAGCTCGTGGCCGAGCGCCTCAACCGCCGCTGGATCACGTTCACCGAGGACGTCTCGGTGCGCATCGGCAGCGGCGCCGCCAAGGACGTGCAGATCGTCATCAACCAGTACTTCGGCGCCGAGGAGGACATCGAGCCTTATCGCCGCGCGATCCAGTCGAGCGACGTCTTCCTCTACAACGGCCACTCGTACATCGGCGCGGGGCCGCTCGACCCTGCGAACTTCGACGCCTCCGATTTCCCGGAGAGCTACCAGATCCTGTTCATCGATAGCTGCGTGTCCTTCAACTATTACAACAAGGACTATTTCTCCTACAAAGAGCGCGGCTCGCGCGACCTCGACACCATCACCAACGCGCTCGAGAGCTTCAGCGATGGCGCCGGCGCGGCGCAAGGTCACTTCGTCAACGCGCTCATCTCGGGCGAGCAGCCGAGCTACAAGAAGCTGCTGTCGGTCGCGAGCACCACCGGCACCGACTACGCGTGGGGCAAGGACGCGCTGCGCGTCGTCGACGGCGAGATCGACAACCGCTACGACCCCGAGGCGAAGCGCATCAAGGTGTCGCGCCCGTAGTCGAAGCACGGGGCGCTGGAGGCCCGGCGGCTGGCGCTACGGCGCGAGCGGGTCGCGGTACACCTCGGCGACGGCCAGCTCGCAGCCCACCGACACGAGCTTCACCGCGCCGCCGGGCGTGGCCTGGTGGCGCGTCCAGCTGCCGTCCTCTTCACGATGGTGGACCTCCACCAGCTTCTCGCGATGGTCGACGAGGACCACCTCGCGTAGCGAGCTGATGTTCTTGTAGTGGCGAAGCTTCTCGCCGCGGTCGTAGGCCTCGGTGCTCGGGCTGAGCACCTCCACCAGCACGGCCGGGTTGGTGACGGCGAGGTCGTCCTCGGGGTGACGTTCCTCCTTGCCGCACACCACGCTCACGTCGGGGTAGGTCTCGAGCCCGGTCGCGAGCACGCGGACGCGCAGGTCGGAGGAGTAGACGCGGCAGGGACGGCCGCGCAGCTGCGTACCCAGCAGGATGCCCACGTTCATGGCGATCGCGGCGTGCTCTGGCGTCCCCCCAGCCATCGCGTAGATGGTGCCGTCCAAGTACTCGTGCTTGACGTTGCTCGAGCGCTCGAGCGCGGCGTATTCGGCGCGGGTGACGCGCACGTCGCGGGCAACGGACATGGGCCGAGTGTAGCGTATGGGGCGCACGGCAGGTGCTCGGCGCCGACGCCGCAATCGCGGGCCGGCAGGCGCAGGCGACGGCGTCGTGGCCTCAGAGCGGAACCGCTTCGAAGTCGACCCTGCGGTTGATATCGATGCCGTCCTTCGGCGCGGCCTTGCGAAGCGGGAAGTCGGCGCCGAAGCTCTTCGTCTCGACGCGGTCCTTGGGGACGCCGTTGGCGATCAGCCACGCGGCGACCTTCTCGGCGCGCGCCTTCGCGAGCTCTTGCGGCTTCGGCTCGCCCGCGTCTGCATGGCCGCGCACGACGATCTTCGACGGCTTCTGGTTGGCCTTGAAGGTCGCGACGGTCTGCTTGAGCGCGGTCTCGTCGGCGATCGTCGAGGCGCCCTGCTCGAACTGCACCCACTGCAAGAGCTCGCTGACCTCGGGCCGTGCGCAGGGCGATAGACACGGCATCGGCGGCGGCTTCTTCGCGTTGGCGAGCAGGCGCTGCCACTCTTGGCCTCCCTGCGGAGAGAACCCCTCGGCGACCTGCGTGAGGTATCCCTCGAGCTCGCCGATCAGCGCCTGGAGGTATTGCTCGTGCGTCGAGCGGCGCGCGACCAGGCTGCCCGTCTCCCCGTTGGCGCCGCCGCAGCCGCCGAAGCCACGACCGCGGTTCGCGTCGTACATGGCCTTCGCCTTCACGCCCAGCTCGCGCCACGTCGCGCGACAATCGGAGGCCGCTGCGTCGCAGCCGGGCGTCGCCTCCCACACGAGGCGCACCGTCTCGTAGCGCTTCTCGAGATCGTTCTCGAGGTGCTTGAGCCACTCCGCCTCGGGGCCGGTCACGACGGCGGGCACGCCGCGGGGCGGCGCCTCGGCCATGACCTTCGCCCAGGGGCGGCTGGGTGGGACCGATGACTTCGCCGAGGTCGTCGCCGTCGACGTCGGGCCCGAGGTGGACGCGACCGACGTCACCGAGGTGGAAGGCACCACGCCGTCGCCCGGGCTGCCGCAGCTGAGGGCTGCGAGGGCGGTCGAGATCAAGAGCGCGCGGCGGGCGCGGATCGCGTCGGCGTCATCGGTGTCGTGGGCCACGGCGGCACCGTATCGCAAAGCTGGAGCGAGCTCGACGGGCGGTAGCGCCCCCTCGGGTCTTCAGCCGCCTCCGGCCGCGACGCCGTTCGGGTCGCTAGGGAGCTCGCACTTCCCGAGCTGCGCGTTCCAGCTTCCGCCAGCCGCCTTGCACGCGCGCGGCGCCTGCCCGATGGCCCCCCGGATGCGCGGGACGAGCTCCTGCTCGCCGATCCGCTCGCTCTCCGACAGGTCCTCGGGCTCGAGGTCGCGCACCTCGACGCGCCGGCCGTCGACCTCCAGGATCGCCTGGGTCTGGCTGGGATCCCGATCCGACGGCAGAGGCGCCTCGGGCAGCGCGGCGCGGCTCGCCAAGCGGCGCGCGTGGGTCGTCTCGGCGGGCTCCACCTCCGTCATCTCCAGCTCATCGTCCAGCGCTTCTTCGTCGAGGTCGAGCTGCTCCTCCTCGAGCTCCTCCTCGTCGTCTTCGATCGACTCGTGGTGCAGGCAGCCTGCGCCCAACGTCGCGAGCGAGACGGAGAGGAAGAGAGCCACGAGAGAGCGAGCGACGCTGGACATGATGGGGGACCTTGGGGTTCGGAGGGGTCGTCGAGCGCCGCACCGTGCTGCGCTGACGAGGGACCTCATTGCAGCCGCGATGCCAAGGTCGGCTCCGCGCATCTCGTGGGTTCGGACATGCGCCCAGCCCGGCGGCGGGCCCCGCGGACCGTCCGCTGGACCGTCCGACCGACCGTCCGGAGGGCGTGGGGGCCGGGACGGCGGTCGCTCTAGTGCCGGTCCCTGTTCGCCGACTGAAGCCAAGCAAAGGAACCTCGCCGACCCCGAGCGGCGGCGAGGAGCAGCGCGGCGAGCCACAGGCCCGCGCCGCTCGTCCCCGCGGGGCGAGCGTTGCGACAGTCGCAGCCTTCGCCGTTATCGGCGTTCGAGTCTCCCCCGCTGGAGCCTCCCCCCGCCGCAGCGCCTGACCCGCCGGCGGCCGAGGTGCCGCCGGTCCCGGAGCTGCCGCCCGAGGCGGAGCCTCCCCCCGATCCCGATCCGCCGCCGGCGTCGTCGCAGCCCGGCAGGCCGAGCTCGTACGCGCCCAGGTCCGGCGCTGCGCCCGAGAAAGGCATGCCGACGTCCACCCCGGCGTCGATCGCTGGGCTCCCGGTCATCAGCGCGAAGGCCGCGTCGAGCAGAGGGTCGGCGAGGACGTCGGTCGATGAGGCGATGCCGACGTTCGACACCGAGAAGAAGCCGTTGTGATCGGCGTCGAAGCTCCCGCTGTCGACGTTGCCGGTGCGCAGCCAGAGGTTGTTGCGGACCGCGCCGCCCGTGAGACCGGCGAGCTCGATCCGCAGCCCGTCGCCGTCGATGTCGACGAAGGTGTTGTTGTAGACCGAGGCGTTGACGACGCCGTCGAATTTGAGCGCGTAGTCGGCTTGGTCGTGGATGAGGTTCCTCGCGAAGACGACGTTCTCCACGGTGCCGCCGTCCTCGCCGCGAAACTCGACGCCCGTGAAGCCCCCGTACAGGGCGTTGCACTGCATGTCGATGTCGATGGGCGCCTTCTGGAAGACGACGATCTTGTTGTCAGGGAAGCCGTACATCTCGTTGCCGAAGATCACGAGCCCGTCGGCGTCCTTCACGTCGATGGCGTTCTCCGTGCGGGTGAGCGCGCCGGTGAAGTAGAGGCGATTGCCTTCGATGCGGGTGTCCTTGATGAGGCGCGTCGCGCGCGAGGCGTAGAGCTGAATGGTGTCGCCGCTGCAGTCGTGGATGTCGTTGTCGCGGATGATCCACCGCTCGGCGCCTGGGTTCAGGACGATGCAGTGAGCGTCGCTCGCCCCCGCGTCGAAGTCGTAGATGTGCGAGCCAGCCACCTCGTTGCCGACGCCTCCGCCGTCCACTCCATTGGAGTCACCCCCCGACAGCTCGATCGAGAGCAGCCGGTTGAAGTTGCCCCGCACGCGAAAGCCGCGCGCGCCGGGGCGCGCCCGAAAGGTCAGGCCCGAGACGTCCCAGTAGTCGCCGTCGAGCGTGACCATCCCCTCGATCAGGACGTCCCCGTCGCCCGCGGGCTCCAGGACGATGCGCTGCGCCTCGCTCGCCACGGTCGTCGCGCTCACGTCCTCGGCGAATGTGCCCGCGTGGACGAGGACCCGGTCGCCGGGCGCGGCCGCCGTCACCGCCGCTTGCACGGTCGCGTAGGGCTGTCCCGGCCCGACGTGGAGCTCCGCGCCGTGCGCGTCGAGCCCCGCGAGCAAGACCATCGAGGCGACCGCGATGCGCATGCCCGGGATCGAACCGAAGGCAGCGCGCGCCGTCAACTCGTAGGTCGCCGCGTCCTCGTCACCGCTGAGCGCGTCGAGCGCTCAGCTCGCGGTCGACTGCGCGGAGGCGTCGCACGAGCCCGTCGCCGTGGCGGGCAGGCCCTGGACCGCGCACAGGGCTTGCGGCTCGAGCACCTCGAGCACGACCCCGAACGGGACGACGGGGGCGACGATGTTGAGCAGATCCTGGTCGTAGCGGGCGTCGGCCGGCAGCTCCAGCGGGACCCCCTCCTGCTCGCCGGCCGCGTCCGGCGTCGCAACGCTCGGTGCGACCTGCTTGTCGCTCGAGCAGCCGGCCCCGAACGTCGCGAAGGAGAGCGAGACGAAGAGCGCGGCGACGGAGCGGGCGATGTTGGACATGATCGGGTTCCTCAAGGGTTCGGACGAGTCAGACAGGATTGTCGAGCGCCGCACCGTGCTGCGCTGACGGACGTCCTCACTGCAGCCGGAGTGCCAACGGCTTTGTCGCGGCCGGTGGGGCCTGTGAGCGTCCTTGGCGAGTGAGCGGTGGCGCGTCGGACGGTCCGCTGGACGGTCCGAGGAGATCCGCTGGCCGGTGAGGCGGCACGTCGCGCAACTACAGGCCCCCCAGAAGTGCGCGAGCTTCCAGGGCCGTAAGCGGCGCGCTTGCTGAGCATCGTCCTTGCAGTGCCGCTCGCTGGACACGTAACGTCACCAGCTCGCTCGCGTGCCAGTGGGGGCGCGAGGGCGAGCGCGGGGCGGTGGGTGTCCACCCAGGAGGTCCGATGACTGCGGCGAAGAAGCTAGAGGCGCGCGAGGCGTTCCTTGAGGTGGGTCGGGTGGAGCGGGTCGTGCCGGTGTTGCGCGTTCGCTTGGGCGACCGTGAGATCTCCGCCCAGCGCGCGAAGAGCTGCCTGGTCGCGCCCGACGTGGGGGACAGCGTGCTCTGCGCGCTGCACGCGGACGGCTGCCACCTGCTCGCGGTGCTCGACGGAGCCGAGGGCGCGGCCACACGCCTGACGGCGCGAGGCGACCTCCAGGTGGAGGCGACGGGCCGCCTCGAGCTGAGCGGTGCCGAGGGTGTCGCCGTGAAGACGCGCGGCATCTTGACCCTCGCGGCGGACGCGCTCGGCGTCAGCGCGGAGCGCGCCACGGCCGTCGTGCCGGAGGTCGGGCTCATCGGCAAGCTCTTGCGGGTCGACGCGGCGAAGGTCGTGGTCGTCGCCGCCGAGCTCGATCACGTGGTCGAGCGGATGACCCAGCGCCTCAAGCGAGCGCTGCGCTTCGTCGAGGGCCTCGATCAGACGCGCGCAGGCACGGTCGACGTCCGCGCCGACGACCTCGCCTCGGTGCGGGGTGAGAACACCATCGTCTCGGCCCGCATGCTCGCGAAGGTCGACGGCGAGCAGATCCACATCGGCTGAACGACGACAGGAAAGAGACGATTCTATGAGCGACCTTTACTCCCTGCGCTGTGACGCCTTCCCCGCCGGTGTCGAGCTGCTCGCCTTCCGCGGCAGCGAGGCCCTCAACGAGGTCTACGAGATCACCCTGGCCCTGCGCGTCCCGAGCGCGGCCGGCTTCGACGTCGACAAGGTCATCGGCTCGCGCGCGACCCTCGAGATCCGCGCCCCGCACGCCGAGGGGCCTCAGCTCGTGCATGGCCTGTTCGCGTACGTCGAGCACGTGCAAGAGGCGGCCGGTCACGCCCTCTACCGCGCGACCCTGGTGCCTCAGCTGTGGCACGCCTCGCAGGGCCTGCACAGCCAGGTCTTCGTCGAGCAGTCGGTGCCCGACATCCTGCGAGCCGTGCTCGCGAGCGACGGGATCGACGAGGTGCGCTTCGACCTCGCGGCCAGCTACCCGGCGATGGCGCACGTCTGCCAGTACCAGGAGAGCAACCTGGCCTTCGTGACGCGCTGGCTCGAGCGCGAGGGGATGTACTACTTCTTCGAGCAGGGCGACGAGCGGGAGACGCTCGTCATCACCGACCACAAGTCGGCGCACCGCGCGCTCGCGGGGCGACCGGTGCGCTACGTGCCCGGCGCTTCGGAGGACACCGGGGTGGGGAGGCGCTCGCCGACTTCCGCTGCCACGCGCGGGCCTTGCCGGCGAACGTCCGCTTCCGCGACTACGACTACAAGAACCCGAAGCTCGACGTGGCCGGCAGCGCGCCGGTGTCGGCGCGCGGTCGCGCGGAGATCAACGTGCACGGCGCGAACTTCACGACGCCGTCGGACGGCGCGCGGCTCGCCAAGCTCAAGGCGGAGGAGCTGAAGGCCCACGAGCGCGTGTTCTCGGGGCACGGCCGCGTCTTCAACCTGCGGCCGGGGTACACCTTCACGCTCGACGAGCACCCGCACGGCGCCTTCAACGCACCGTACCTGGTGACCTCGGTCGAGCACTACGGCAACGCCGCCGCCTCCGACCCAGCCATCCAGGCCATGCTCGACGTGCCCTACGACGACGAGTACCGCGTCGACGTCGCCGCCATCCCCGCCAGCGTGCAGTTTCGGCCCAAGCGCCGCACGGCGTGGCCGCGCATCTACGGCTACGAGATGGCCACGGTCGACGGCGCCTCGGCGAGCGCGTACGCGCAGATCAACGCCGACGGCTGCTACAAGGTGAAGATCCACTTCGACGAGGCCGACGCGGCGGGCGCGCAGGCCTCGACCTGGGTGCGCATGCTCCAGCCCCACGGCGGCACCAACGAGGGCTTCCACTTCCCGCTGCGCGCCGGCACCGAGGTGATGTTGAGCTTCCTCGGCGGCGACCCGGACCGCCCGGTGATCGCCGGCGTGCTGCCCAACGCGCTCACCCAGAGCCCGGTCGCGGCTGGCAACAACACCATGAACGTCATCCAGAGCGGCGCCTTGAATCGGCTGGAGATGCAGGACCTGGGCGGCAGCGAGCACGTCCGCGTGCAGACCCCAAACGAGACCACCTTCCTGCACATGGGCGCGAAGGTCGCCGGCTACAACCTCGACGCCAGCACCGCGGGCGACGGCCAGTGGAACACCGGCCGCAACTGGGACGTCACCGTCGGGGCCGATCACGTGAAGCACGTCGTCGGCGAGGTGAAGCGCACCTACGACGCCAGCGAGGAGACGAAGGTCGCCGCCAACAAGACCACCGTCATCGGCGCCGATCACACCACCGACGTCGCCGGCGTGCAGAAGACCACCGTCGAGGGCGAGGTCGACAAGGCCTACAAGAAGGACTACACGAAGGTCGTTGACGGCAAGCAGGAGGCGCACGTCAAGAAGAGCTATCACCTGAAGGTCGGCCCCAACTCGACCGAGCTGGATATTGCACTCAATGGTGACTACTCCCTCGACAACACCACGACGCCGTCCGGCCGCTACGATCTGAACCTGAACGGACCGCGCGTCGACGCCGTGAAGTCCCACTACACCATCAAGGTCGGCACCCCGGGGAAAGACGCGCCAGCACCGAAACCGACCCCGGACGG
Source organism: Polyangiaceae bacterium (assembly GCA_016719945.1). Lineage (GTDB taxonomy): Bacteria > Myxococcota_A > Polyangia > Polyangiales > Polyangiaceae > Xiheicaenibacterium. The sequence continues at coordinate 172,616 of JADJYE010000001.1, forward strand.
TAGCCTTTGGATAATGGCGACGAATGAGTTCAAGTTCGAGGCCGACTCTTTCAAGGGCTATTACACAAAGCAGATTGTCGAGGGTGCGCACTCTAACTGGACGGACTACTGCTATGGCGCAAAGATCGACTTCTGGAAAGGCCCCAAGCTCGAGGCGTCTTTCGACGTGACGCTTGGGCTCCACGTGGGTGTTGTCGCGAACTTCGATCTCGGCGTGGCCTTCAACTTCAATGGTGGCGTGATGATGGATATCAAGGCCGGCGTGTGTCTCGAGGTCAATGGGGCGCCCACCTTCGAGGCCAAGACGCTGGTCGTCAAGAAGGCCGAGCTGGAGGTCAAGCAGAACATAGTCCTGACGGCTTTGAACAGCATTAGAGTTGGAAGGGCTGGGCTACTGGTCAATGACAATGGGCTCTCCCTCTTCAAGTAGCGAAGGCTCGATATGAAGACCCTCAAGCCCTTCCACCTGAGCTGCCTCACTCGCGTCTTCGAGGCGAACGGCAGACCTCGTCTGACCCTTACGGCCCTCGTCGGCTTCGACCTCAATGGCAAGCTCGTGCCCGAGGTCGACGTCTGGAAGCTCGTCGGCGAGGAGCTGGGCGACAGCGCCATCCTCGACGAGGCGCTGCCGAAGCCGGTCGGCGAGGTGCTGGTGCACGGCAAGGCCTTCGCGCCGGCCGGGGCGCCGTGCACGGCGCGTGAGGTCCGCCTGGAGCTCGGCGTGCTGAAGAAGCGGCTCTACGTGTCGGGGGATCGCCATTGGCGCGGCGGCTCGGCCTCGGCGCCCTCGCCGTTCACCGAGCTGCCCATGGGTTGGGAGCGGGCCTTCGGGGGACACGGCTACCCTGACAACCCGCTCGGCCGGGGCGTGGCGCCGGGCCAGGGCCCGGCGGGCCCGGTGCATTGGCTGCCCAACATCGAGGACCCGAAGGCCGCCGTGGGTGCGCCGAGCGATCGGCCCGCGCCCGCGGGGCTCGGGCCGTACCCCGCCACGTGGCCCCAGCGGCAGGCCTTCGTTGGCACCCACGGCGCCGAGTGGCTGGAGCGTCGCTACCCAGGGCTGCCGGACGATTTCGACGCGCGGCACTGGAGCACCGCCCCCGCGGACCAGCGCCTCGAGCGCGGCTTTCATCGCGGCGACGAGGCCTTCGCGCTCGCGGGGCTACACCCCTCGCGAGAGGTGGTGGAGGGCCGGCTCCCCGAGGTGCGCGCGCGCCTGTTCACCGCCCCGTCCCGCGAGCCAGGCGCGGCGCTCAGCGAGGTGGAGACGCGCCTGGACACGGTCTGGCTGTTCCCTCACCGTGAGCGCGGCGTGCTCGTCTTCCGCGGCGTCGTCGAGGTCTCCGAGGCTGACGCTTCGGACGTGGCGCTCTTGCTCGGGGCCGTCGAGCGGATGAGCGAGCCGCGGCCGCCGGAGCACTACGTCGCGGTGCGCGACAAGCGCCTCGACAAGGACGACGGCGCGCTCGAGATCCTCAACGAGCTCGATCTCGCGCCCGTCCCGATCTCCATCGGCGAGATGGGTGGCGCCGAGGGCGTCGCGATGGCGGCGCTGACCGAGCTGCCCCGCCACCGTGAGCGTCGCATGGCGCAGCGGGTGGAGCTGGAGAAGGCGCGCGCGAGAGAGCAGCTCGCGGGTGCCCGGGAGAACGTCCGCGAGCCGGATCGCATCCCGGTGGACCCGTTCCCGCCGGTCGAGCCTCGTCAAGCGTTCACGTTGGACGACTTGCCCGCAAGGGTGAAGCAGCTCCAGGCCGAGGCGGACCAGCAAAAGAAAGATGCGGAAGCGCAGCGCGACGAGGCGATGGCGAAGGCTCGCGCCCTGTGCGAGGAGCACGGCGTCGACTTCGAATCGAAGCTCGCCGAGGCCGAGGCCGCGAGCTGCGGCCCCCCCAAGTTTCGCGCGGCGGACGAGCTCGAGCGAATGGCGCAGCAGCTCGAGCTCTTGCGCAACGCCGGCCGGGACACGAGCGCCCTCGAGGCGCAGCTCAGCGATCCGCGCCTGCTCAAGGGCCTCGCCGACGCCGAGGCGCAGCTGCGTGAGGCGTACCGGATGATGGCTCACCACCAGAAGCCCGCGCCGCGGCTCACAGGCGACGCGGCAGCCATCGCGCGCGCCTCGGTCGAGGCGGCGATCGCGGCGCGCGAGAGCCTCGCGCTCAAGGATCTCACCGGCGCCGATATCTCGGGGCTCGATCTCTCGGGGCTCGATCTGAGAGGCGCCCACCTCGAACGCGCGAGCCTGGTAGGGACGCGGCTCACCGGCGCGGATCTCACCAGCGCCGTGCTCGCGCGGGCGGATCTGTCGGCCGCGAGCCTGGGTGGTGCGAAGCTCGCCGGCGCGAACCTCGGAGAGGCCAACCTCACCGGCGCAGATCTCACCGGCGCGGATCTCACCGGCGCCATCCTCGCCAAGGCCAACCTCAGCGACGCCAAGCTCGACGGCGCGACGCTGCTCGAGGTCGACCTCGGCGGGGCGACCTTCAAGGGCGCGAGCCTCCGGGGCGCCAAGCTCGCCGGCGTCAACCTGATCAAGGTCGATCTCACAGGCCTCGTCGCAGACGGCGCCGACCTGTCGCGAGCGAACCTGATCGAGTGCGAGCTCGAGGGCGTCGGCCTCGCGGGCGCGCGGCTCGAGAAGGCGGTGCTCGTGGGCTGCAAGGCGGCGCGGCTCGATCTGAAGAAGGCCGAGCTGCGGGGGCTCATCGTCGTGCAAGACACGTCGCTCGCCGGCAGCGATCTGTCGGGCGCGAACCTGCGCGAGGCGAACCTGCGCTTCACCAACCTCGCCGGGTGCGACCTTTCGAATGCCGATCTCGATCAGGCCGACCTCAGCGGCGCCGACCTAACCGACGCGAAGCTGTACCGGGTAACCGGTCGTGACGCGCGCTTCGTGCGCTCGAACCTCACGCGGGCCGACCTCACCAGCGCGAACCTGCTCGGGGCGATCTTGCAGGACGCGATCGTGCCAGGCGCTGTCTTCAAGGGCGCGAACCTGTTCCGGGCGGATCTGTTCCGCGCGAAGGGCGACGATCAGACGAGCTTCGCGCACGCGCTCGTCACGCAGGCGCGGTTCCAGGGTGCAGCCGGCGGCCTCGGCGCGCCGGCGGGAGCGGGCAAGTCATGAAGCGACAAGAGCTGCTGTCCCTGGTCGAGTCCGGCATGCCGGTGAGCGACGCCGACGTGTCGGGGGAAGATCTCTCGGGGGCCGACCTCTCGGGCGGGATCTTCGAGCGCGTCGTGCTGCGCGGCGCCAACCTGCGCGGCGCGAACCTGGAGGAGCTCGCGCTCATCGGCTGCGATCTGTCGGGCGCGGACCTGACCGAGGCGAAGCTGTCGCACGCGGTGCTCGTCGACTCGACGCTCAGCGCGACCGTGCTGCGGGGGGCGAAGCTGGTGTCGGCGACGGTCAAGGGCTCGACGCTGGTGGGGGTCGACCTGGCCGGCGCCGACCTGTCGCTGGCGACGCTCGTCGGCTGCTCGCTCGCCAACGTCTCGCTCGCGGGAGCGGAGCTCTACCGCGCGTCCATCGTGACCAGCCAGCTCGACGCGGTCGACCTCAGCGGCGCGAACCTCACCAAGCTGGTGATCCACGAGACCGACCTGCGCACCGTGAAGCTGTCGGCCGCGCGCTTCCAGGGCACCATCCTGGTGGGCTGCACGCTCGCGGGGGTCGACCTGCGGGGCGCGAAGCTCGCCGGCACCCAGCTGATCGGCGGCAAGCTCGCGGGCGTCGATCTGCGCGGGGCCGACGTCACCTCGTGCAACTTCTCCAACGCGGATCTCACGGGGGCTCACCTCGACGAGGCGGTCGCCAAGCTCGCGGTGTTCTCCGGCGCCAAGCTCGGCAAGGCGACCCTGCGCAAGGCCGACCTCTCGGGGGCCGTCTTCGATCTTGCTCCGCTCGCCGCAGCCGACGCCGAGAAGGCCACCCTCGAGCGCGCGGTGCTGATGGACGCGAGCTGCCGCGGCGCGCGCTTCGTGGACGCCGATCTCTCGTTCGCCGAGCTGAGCCGCGCCGATCTCTCGGGCGCGGACTTTGCTGGAGCCAAGCTCACCCGCGCGCGGATGCACCGCGTGCAGGACGACGGCGCCACCTTCTCCGATCGCAGCGCCGCCCTCGGCGACCACGCCCAGCTCGCGGCCGCCGAGACCTGGAAGCCCACCTTCTGAGGAAGACCATGTTCGCCAACTGCCAAGCCAAGGGAACGAACCTCGCAGCCCCCGACGTGTGCCTGACCCCGGCGCTCCCCGCGCCGCCGGTACCGATCCCCTATGTGAACACGTCGACGCAGTCGCAGTCGGTCGGCAACCCCACGCACATCATCCTCGGCGGCGGCCCAGCGGTGAACCTCGGCTCAGCGGTCCCGATCTCGAGCGGCGACGAGCCCGGGACCGAGGACGGCGTCGCCTCGGGGGTCAACATGGGTGGCACCCGCTTCCTCGCGGGCGCGAACACCGTGCTCATGGGCGGCAAGCCCGTCGCGCGCATGACCAGCACCACGATCCAGAACGGCACCAACGCGCCCGGCCTCACGATCGCGCCGAGCCAGACGACCGTGCTCGTGCTCGCGCCCTGACTCAGCCCCTCTCGCGCGGCGCGAGGGGCAAGGCGATCGTCGCGCGGGTCCCACGCTCGGGCCGGCTCGTGATCGTGAGCTCGCCGCCCATGCGTCGGACGAGCTCCTCGGCGATGGCCAGGCCGAGCCCGGCGCCTCCCTTGCGGGCGGCGTCGCGGCTGCGCGACGGATCGGCGCGATAGAAGCGCTGCTTCACGTTGGGCAGGTGCTGTGGCGAGATCCCCTCGCCGTCGTCGGAGACGGTGAACAGCGCCCGCCCGCTCTCCTCGGTCGCGACGAGCTCGATCGCGCCGCCACGCAGGGTGTGCTTGAGAGCGTTGTCCGCGAGGGCTCGCACCACCTGGCGCAGCCTCGCCAGGTTGGCCAGGGCGAACACGGGCCCGCCGCGGGCGGTGAGGCGCACGCCTCGCTCCTCGGCGAGCGGCGCGAGCTGGGCGGCGAGCTCCTCCGCGACGTCTCCGATCGGGACCGGCCCGAGCTCGATCGCCCCGTCACCGGCGTCGAGCCGCGCGAGATCGAGCAGCTCCCCGAGCAAGGTGGACAGCTCGTCCGCGTCGCGCCGCAGCTGCCCGAGCTCCTTCGCCGCCGCCGGTGTCACCGCCGCATCTCTCTCGAGCAGCTCGGCGCGCGCACGGAGGACCGCGACCGGTGTGCGGAGCTCGTGGCTGGCGTCAGCCAGAAACCTGCGCTGGCGGTCCAGCGCCAGCTCGATGGGGCGCATCGCTCGCCCCGCCAGATAGAGGCTCGCGCCCGCGGCGAGGACGAGGCCGGCGAGGCCCGTGACGCCGAGGATGAGCAGCGTCCTCGAGAGCGCAGTCGTCGCCTCACGGGTCCGCCTCGCGACCTGGACCGCCCCGGCCGTGCGCCCGTCCTCGAGGACGGGCACGGCGACGACGCGGAACGGAGCGTCGGCGACGACCGCGTCGGTGAACGTCTCCCGTCCCGACAGCGCAGCTCGCAGGGACTGCGCCTCCGGCAGGCCGCGCGGGATCGCGCGCCCGTCCGGGCGGCTCACAGAGCCATCGAGCGATCCGAGCAGGATGACGTAGTCGTCGGCTCCCTCGAGCTCGAAGCGCAGCGCTGACAGATCGGCCGAGCCCTCGCGCGCTTGGCTTCGGGCGTCGTCGCGACGCCTTCGGTCGTCGTGGTCGTCATCCTCGCCGTCGTCGTCACGGTCTCTGCCTCGCCTTTCACTGCGCTCGTGCCCCTCGTGCTCGATCTGCTCGAGGGCGTGGGTCGCGACGTCGCGCAGGTCGCGATCGACGGCGGCGGTGCTCGAGGACGACGTCGTCAGCGCGGCCGCCCCGAGGGTCACCACCAGGACCAAGGCGAGGACGATCAGGTTGACCGCGGTAAGGCGGTAACGCACCGCGCGCGCCTCCTGGTGCGCCATCAGCGGCCCATCACGTAGCCGACGCCCCGGACGGTTCGAATGAGGGGCGCTGACGTCTTGGTGTCGATCTTGTCGCGGAGATAGTGGACGTACGTGTCGACCACGTTGCTCGCGCCGTCGTAGTCCGAGGGCCACACCGCCGCGAGGATCTGCTCGCGCGACAGGACGCGACCGGCGTTCTTCATCAGGTGCTCGAGCAGCGCGAACTCCCGCGCCGTGAGCTCGATCTTCCGCGCGCCGCGGCGAGCCTCATGGCGGACGCGATCGAGCACGACATCCTCTACCTGGATCGAGGTGCCCGCCGCGTCCCCCTTGCGCCGGGTGAGCGCGCGCAGCCTCGCGCTGAGCTCGGCGAAGGCGAAGGGCTTGACGAGGTAGTCGTCCGCTCCCGCGTCGAGCCCCGCCACGCGATCGTCCACCGCGTCGCGGGCGGTGAGCATCAAGATCGGCACGTCGACTCCCTGCCTGCGCAGGCGCATGCTGATCTCGAGGCCGCTCATCGTGGGCAGCATCACGTCCAGGACGATGACGTCGAAGCCTCCGGACTTGGCCTTCTCGAAGCCCTCGGCGCCGTCCGCAGCGCTGTCGACCTCGTAGCCCTCGCGGATCAGGCTGCGACCGATCAGATCGCGGAGGCGAGGCTCGTCTTCGACGATCAGGATCCTCACGTCGCGAACCTAGCACCGCCCCCCGGGCTCGACATGAGAGCCTTCTCATGGGGCGCTCAGGCGGGTCTCAGGAAGCATCGGCAACCTGTTCGCAGGAGGTTCCGATGTCCCAAGAGGCTCAGCGTTTCTCTCGTCCGCGCCTGGCCCTGGCGGCCGCGCTTGCGGCGACCACCATCGCCGCCGGCGTGATGGTCGGCGTGCTCGTCACCCCGGCCGACGGCGGCGCCGCGCCCGGCGAGGAGCCGCCTGCCGTCGCGCAGGAGGCCGCCTTCTCCCCATCGCGGGCGGAGCGCCTCAAGAAGGAACGCGACCACGAGGATCACGACGACGATGACGACGACGATGACGACGACGATGACGACCGCCGCGACGGGAGGCGCGCGCTGTCCGAGCCCGCCGCAGCCCGGCAGGCGCCGGTCGAGGCCGCGCCGAGAGCGCGAACGACGAGGATCCGGACCCGGAGCTCCTGATGGGAACGTTTCGAGCCATGGGAACGGAGGTCACGGTGGTGGCGCCAGCGCTCGATCTGCCGGGCGAAGCCTCCGTCACGCAGGAGATCGCCACGCTGTTCGAAGCGCAGGAGCGGCGCTTCAGTCGCTTCCGGGAAGACAGCGAGCTGTCGGCTCTGAACCGCGCGACGGGGCCGGTGCATCCGTCGGACGAGCTGTTCGATGCGCTGGTGCGCGCCAGCGTCTATTCCTCGCTCACGAGGGGCGCCTTCGACTGCACGCTCGGCGCGGCCCTGGTCGACGCAGGCTACGACCGCAGCTTCGAGCGAGGGCGGCTCGACCGCGCGGCTCGCGCGAGCGCGGCGCCGCGGCCGCGCGGCTCGCTGCGCCTCGATCCCAGGCGGCGGGAGGTCGAGCGCACCCCCGCCACGACCCTCGACCTCGGCGGGATGATCAAGGGCCACACGGCGGATCTGGCGGCGACCTTGCTGCCACCGTGTGCGGCCGTCGACGCAGGCGGTGACGCCGTGCTCCGCGGAGCCGGCCCCGACGGTGAAGGATGGCTCGTCGAAGTGGAGGATCCGTTCGATGCCGAGCGCACGATCCTCACGCTGAGGATCCGCGACGCCGCGGTGGCGACGAGCGCCGCTAACCGCCGCACCTGGCGCGTCGGTGACCGCGCCATGCACCACCTGTTCGATCCGCGGACGGGCGAGCCGGCGAGGTCCGACCTGGCTCAGGTGACCGTGGTGGCGCGGACCGCGGAGCTCGCCGAGGTCCTCGCGAAGGCTGTGTTCGTCCTCGGCGCGCGCGAGGGGGCCGGCCTGCTCGGTCGCTCGGCTGCGGCCGGCGCCGTCCTGGTGACGCGAGACGGCGCGGTGATCGAGCTCGGAGCGCTGGAGGTGGTCCGTGACTGAGTCGATCCTCGGCGGGCCCATGTTCTGGTACGCCTCGCGCGCCCTCGGAGTGACCGCGTACGTCGCGCTCACCCTCGAGGTGCTGCTGGGGCTCTCGGCCTCGACGGGCGCTCTCGATCGGCTGCTCGGTCGGGCCCAGGTGATCGACCTGCACCGCTGGCTGTCCACGATCGCCCTCGCGACGCTGGGAGCTCACGCGGCGGTCCTGCTGGCGGATCGCACGGTCAGCATGTCGCTCGTCGATCTGCTCGTCCCGTTCGTCGGTCCCTATCGGCCGTTCGCCACCGGCCTCGGCGTGCTCGCGGCCTGGCTCGCGCTGATCGTCCACGGCAGCTTCTGGTTACGTAAGCGCATCGGGGGTCGGGCGTGGCGCGCGCTGCACTTCGCGACGTTCGCGGTGTTCGTCGCGGCGACGTTCCATGGGCTGTTGGCGGGCACGGATCGCGCGTGGCTCGGGCTGCGGCTCTTGTACGCGGGAGCTGCCGCTGCAGTCGCGACCTTGGTCTTCGTGCGGCTCGGGCTGCTGCTCGCTCGACCCGCGCTGCAGCGCAAGGTCGCGGGTCGCTGAGGCGCGGCGCGCGCGCCGCGTCAGCGCCCGGGTACGACGGGGCCGACGACGCGCCACAGCTCCTCGAGCCGCCTCTTGTCGTCGTCGTCGCCGCTCGCCAGCGCCTCGCCCAGCCAGCGCAAGATGTGGCGCATGCGCTCGAGGTCGGCGCGCTCGAGGCGGCTGCCGGCTGCGCGCCGCTTCTTGAAGCGCTCGAGGTCGCCGTCTTCGCTGCCGCACAGCTCGTCGAGCGCGCGCGCTTGGCCACGGATCTCCTGCGCGGTGCGCGCCGGGGTCTTCACGGTCGCGGCCGCAGCCGGCGCTGCGGCGAGCGCCTGCGGCGCGGGGGTAGGCGCCCTCGCGACAGGCGCAGGGCTGGCGGGGATCGGCTTGGCCCTCAGCGACGCGGGCTTCGGGGGCGGCGCGTCCCAGGACTGGGCGCGGCGCCGCGGCGCCGACGCGGGCGTCTGGGCGGCAGCAGCCTCCGGGGCTTGGGCCTCAGCGGCCCGCGCGGGCGGCGCGACGGCGGCGGTGCTGACCTCGCGCGTCGGCGAGCGGCGCCCACGGAACGGGGTGGGGGACTTGCCCACGACCTGTCGCGTCGTCTCCGGGCCGAGCTGCACGGTGCCCTCGAGCGGGTCGTGCGCGGGACGCTTCGACGCGACGGGGTGAGCGGGCGGCGCGCCCTTGCCGGCCGGCGGAGCGACGAAAGGGAGGGCGGGAATACCCCTCGTCTTTGCGTCGACGTCGACCGTCTGGTCGAGGTCGTCGGCCGCGCGCTTCTCCATCAGCTGCGTCCGCTTCGAAGGCTCTCGCTCGCGGCCCTTACCCATCGGCTCAATCTATCGGCAGGCGTGTCCGCGGTGTAGCCTTCGTCGCGGTGAGCGCTTCACGCTGGGGTTCGGGCTCGGTCCTCGCGGGCCGCTATCGGCTCGAGCAGCGCATCGACGGCGGCGCGATGGGCGACGTGTGGCGCGCCGAGCACCTGCAGCTGAAATCTGCGGTCGCCGTGAAGCTGACCCGGAGCGGCGCGGTCGACGCGAACGTCATGTCGCGCATGGCGCGCGAGGCGGAGGCCGGCGCGGCGCTGCGCGGGGCCAACGTCGTGCAGGTGCTCGACCACGGCGTCGAGGACGGCGACGCCTACCTGGTGATGGAGCTGCTCCAGGGTGAGTCGCTCAAGTCGCGGCTCGACAGATCCGGCGCGCTCGCGCCCGCCGACGTCGCGAGGATCCTCGACGAGACCTGCCGCGCGGTCGGGCGGGCGCACAAGCTCGGCATCATCCACCGCGATCTCAAGCCGGCCAACATTTTCCTCGCGCGGGACGACGACGACGCGCTCGAGGTCGTGAAGGTGCTCGACTTCGGCGCGGTGAAGCTCACCATGTCGCTGCTCAGCGGCGTCGAGACGCGCACCGGCGCGATGATCGGCACGCCGTATTACATGAGCCCCGAGCAGCTGCGCAGCAGCAAGCACGTCGACCACCGCACCGACCTGTGGTCGCTCGCCATCGTCGCCTTCCAGTGTCTGACCGGGCAGCGCCCCTACGCGGCGAGCAGCCTCGCCGATCTCGTCGTGCGCATCATGACCGAGGCGCCCCCGGTGCCGTCGAAGGTGGCGTCGGTCCCGCCCGGCTTCGACGCGTGGTTCGAACGCGCCATCCGGCGCGACCCGGCGCAGCGCTTCCAGTCCGCCGCCGAGCTCGCGAGCGAGCTCCGCACAGCGCTCGTTGCCGTGCCGCAACGATAGGTTTTTCTGGCCAGCGCTGGCGCTCGCGGCGTACTGTCCATCGATGCAGCTGGGGGGGTGGCGAAGCTCGCTCGCGTGGGCCGTGTCGATGGTGCTGTTGGGGGTGGGCTGTAGCGACGGGCCCCAGGGGCCTGCCGGTCCTGCCGGTACGTCGATCCCCGGTGAGCCCGGCGAGCCGGGTGAGCCGGGCGAGCCGAACGAGCCCAGCGTCAGCGGCATCACCCCCCCGACGATCTACCGCGGTCACCCCGTCGATGTGGTCGTCACGGGCTTCGCGACCGACTTCGACGACGACACCACGCTCGATTTCGGCGAAGGCATCGAGGCCTCGGTGCTGTCGGTGGCGAGCCCGACGTCGCTGTTGGTGCACCTGGAGGTGGCGGAGGACGCCGCGCTCGGGCCAATGAGCGCCACGATCGACGGGCTCGGCTACGGGGGGCTCGTCGTCGAAGACCCGATGCTCGTCGCCGCCGCGGACGGCTTCGGCGTGGCGCGCGGCGGGTCGCTGCTGTTGGTCGCGGCGTACCAGCAAGACGAGGCGACCCCGTTCACGTTCCCCATGACCCTGACCCTGGGCGAGGGAGAGTCGCTGCAGAGCGAGCCAGGGGTGCTCGCCGATGGTGGCCCCTACTGGGCGCTCTTCCAGCAGGTGCTCGACGTGCATACGCCGGCGGGACCGCTCCCCGCTGTCGTCGAGTCAGGCTCGGGCGCCTTCGTCACGACCTCGACCGCGTCGCTGGAGATCCTGCCGGCGTCGCCACTGCTGCTCACGGCGGGCACCCAGTCGTTTGCGGTGACGATCCCCAACGAGTCAGTGCTGGCTCGCATCGAGAGCACCCAGGCGGAGTGGCTGACGCCAAGCGCCGAGTTGCCACAGTTCGGCGCTCCCCTCGGCGCCTACCTCTTGCCGGCGTCGGGACGCTTCGCGGAGCGCGCGAGCCTGGGAACCGGCCTGTCGTACTTCGAAGAGCGGGTCCACGTGTTGTCGCGTGGCGCGGACACCCACTACCTCCTCGTCCCGCCCGTCACGTCGGAGGTCGATTTCGATGTCGAGCTCTCGCTCGCGCGGACCTCCGCGCTGGGCCCGTTCATCGACACGCTCGCGCCGGCCGCCCCTCGCGGTCTGTTCCACGTGCGCGGCTTGGCGGGCGAGTCGCTCGGCGTCTCCATCTCGGACGGCGGGCCGGCCTCGCAGTGCGGGGTCGACTTCGCCGCCGCGGTGACCGTGGTCGCGAGCGATGGCAGCGTCGTCTTCTTCGACGACGAGTCGCTGTGCCCGGGGACCTACGCGCCCTGCGGTCCGCCCGGGAATTTCTGTCTCGCCGATCCGCTCGAGATCACGCTCCCCGAGGACGGTGGCTACTTCGTGGTGGTGGAGCCCTCCATCAACTACGGCTCCCCGCCAGCGTTCACGTACGCCGCGAGCATCACGGTGACGCCGTGAGGCCAGCGCTCGCGTGGGGCCTCGCGCTCGTCGGGCTCCTGGGCTGCACCAGCGAAGGACCGCCCGGTGCGCCCGGGGATGATGTCACCGGTCCGCCTGGGGACCCAGGTGAGCCAGGCGCCGCCGAGCCAAGCCTGGCGAGCGTGACGCCGTCGCGGCTCTACCTCGGCCGCGACGTCGAGGTGCTCATCAGTGGCAGTGGCACACGCTGGTTGGCCGAAGACCCTCCCGAGGTCGACGCCGGTGAGGGCCTCGAGGTGGTCGAGGGCACGCTCACCGTCGCGAGCCCCACCGCATTGCGCGTCACCCTGCGCGTGGCGGACGCTGCCCCGACGGGCCTACGAGACCTGCGCGTGTGTGAGCCTTCGGACGAGGGCATGCCGTGCGCGGAGCGCGAGGACGCGACGATCGCAGACAAGCTGCTGGCGATCCAGCCGGCCGTCGAGGCGCTGAAGCTCATCGGCGGCAACTCGCTGGCTCCGCTCTCGGATCTGCCCCAGGGGTCGATCGTCCAGGCGTACCTCGCTCAGCTGGATCCCACGACGCCCTTCTCCCGCATCCCCGGCGAGGTGTCGATCTCCCTCGGACCCGGGAGCCTCGCGCGGCCCGCGTACTTCTTCGATGACTACCAGCTCGCGTTCTTCATGTTCGTCGACGTCGGGGCGCAGACGGGCACCCAGGCGGTGATCGTCGAGAGCGGGCCGGAGGGCGCTCTCACGCGCTCGGTGTCGCTGCCCTCGGCGGCGAAGGTGGTCAAGCGCGTCCCGTCGACCCTGTTCATCGGCTCGACCTTCACGAACCTGCCGGCTGTCGATGCCAGCCTGCTCTACGAGCTGCCCCGTCCCCAGGAGGGCAGCATCGTCACGTTCGAGGTCGACGCGGAGGACCCGTCGGCGGACGCCGACGTCTACCTGCTCGATGAGAGCGGACGGTTCGCGGACGTTCGCGACTTCGCCCAGAAGCGTCCCGGCTCGACGCGTGTTCGCGCCCTCATCCCCAAGGCGATCGACAAGCTCTACCTCGTCTATCGTGGCTTCGGAGGCGGTGTGGGGTATCCACTCGAGATCCGCGTGTCCGAGGAGGCGAGCTCTGCGATCGAGCTCGACGAGCCAGGCGCCGACGGTGCGATCGCGGCCCCAGGGGAAGCCGACTGGTTCAGCTTCGTGCCGGCGGCGAGCGGCTCGGTCCGGCTGCGGCTCTCCGGCGCGGCGGGTGATGAGTGCGGTCCGCTCGGCTCGGTCGACACCGAGCTCGTGGTGCTCGCGGACGACGGCACCCGCCTGCTGCAGAACGACGACTACGGCCTCGACTTTTGCTCCGGGGCGGTCTTCGAGGTCAGCGGCGGCGCGACCTACTACGTCATGGTCATGTCGAGTCGGCTCTATGCGCCGCTCGACACGTTCAGCTACCACCTCTCCTACGAGGCGCAGTGACGAGCACCGGTCATCGGATGCGCGGGCTGGCCGCGCTCGCGCTCGGGGTCGCGCTCGCTGCTTCGACCTGCGCGGACCTCAGTGGGCCGCAGGAGGGCGTGTGCGGTAACTTCATCGTCGAGGGGGATGAGGACTGCGATCCCCCGGGCGAAGGCGGTGGCCAGGAGTTCGGCTGCAGCCCGACGTGCCAGCACGAGTGTAACGAGGCAGGGGAATGTCCCGCCGGGTACGTCTGTGACATCGAGGGCAGCCTGTGCTGGCAGCCCTCCTGGGCCTTCTCGCCGAGCGAGACCGACCTGGTCGTGTCGTCGAGCGGTGAGCTGCTCTACACGGCGGTGAGCGATCTCGCGAGCGTCGAGCTCGACGGAGCGCTCCCCAACGAGCTCATCATCCTCGGCCAGCGCGAATCCGATGAGGAGCGGGTGATCGCAGCGACGTTCGACGCGAGCGGCGCGCGCGCCTCGCTTTCGCTGGTGCAGCGTGGCCTCAAGCCGGGCGTCCCGCTCGCCGTTGGGGCAGCCCCCGAGGGGCGGTCTTCGTCGCGCCTCACCCCCGCGCGGCGTCGGTGCTGCCGCTGTTCGGAAGAGAAGACGGCAGCATCCTGCGCGGGCTCGGCGGGCAGTGGGGGGGGCTCGATCCTCGCTCCTGGCTCACGCCTGGCGTGAAGCGTAACGAGAGCGGCACCTTCGGCTATGTGGGGATCTTTGGCGGCGACAGGGCCACCCAGGCGTCGGATGGGCTGTTCGGCTCTGGCGTCATCGTGGAGACGCCCTTCCTGATCGACGCCCATGTGGACTCGGATCCCTCGCTCCAGCTGGGGTCGGTCGCCTCGGCTGCGCGCCTGTTGGCCGACCGCTCCGAGGTGCTCGGCGTCAGCGTCCGAGCGACCGATCCGCAGGACAGCCACGTGCGGATCTACCCGGAAGACCCTCTGTTGGGCTTCCTCCGCATCGACCTGCCCGAGGGGAAGAACGTGGAGCCGAGCGGTGGCGTCTGGTTCGCGCACACCGACTCCGACGTTTACCTGGATGTCCTGGTCGCCCTCGACGACGGCAGCACCTACCGCGCGTTCGGCGGGCTCACGACCTCGACGCCAGCTGGGTACACCTTCACGTCGAGCCCGGGGCTCGCCGCGCCCGATTTCAGGCTCTCCTCGACGCCGTACCTGGTGGACACCCACCCGCTCGCGGTCGGCCTCATCGACGGGGACGAGCGCACCGATTTCGTGTTGCCAGGGCAGGGGATCGCGCTCTCCGCCGGCGACGACGTCGCGAGCTTTACCTCCCCGTGCTCGAACATCCTGGGCGACATCCCTTACGACTGTGGGCTCCATGGCGTCGCGCTCGATCCGTCGTCCGTGCCCACCTGGACCGAGGCGGTCCTCGCGGACTTCAACGGGGACGGTCGCACCGACGTCGCCGCCGCCGACTTCGACAGCAAGCAGGTCGACGTCTTCTATGGCAGCTACAGCGCCTCGGGCGCGGCGGTGCTCTTCCCGCGGCCGATCCCGGCCTCAGGGCCGCCGCGCTCGCTCACGGTCGTCGACCTGGACGGCGATCTACTCCACGATCTGGCCTTCACCGCGCCCGCGGCCGAGGGCGCGCGCGCGCTGTCGATCAGCTATGGCGCCGCCTCGGGGCCGATGTCCGAGCCGGAGGTCATCACGGTCGCCCGCGAGATCGCGGACGTGTCGACGATCTCGACGGGGCGCGACCTGTTCTTGCTGTGGCGTGACGACGACGACGAGGACTCGCCGCTCGTCTGGTCCTCGATCACCGGCGGCGCGCAGCGCGTACCGGTCGCGCCGCTGCTGCTGCCTTGTGCGCGCCCGACGACGCTCGAGGACGACGAGCTGGTGGTCGCGCAGCAGCTGGTCGCGGGCGACTTCCTCGGCCAGGATCGCGATAGCCCCGCGCTCCTCTACCAGGACTGCCTCTCTCAGGTCGACGCTGCCGAACGGCTGGTGCTCGTCCCCTCGACCCAGCACGGCGGGCTCGCGCCGGTCCTCGACGAGCCGCTCGATCTCGGCGCGTGCAACGGGGAGCCGCTGGACAGCTGTTATCAAGCGGTGAGGGCGTTCTCGCCGGAGGGCCTCACGCTCGACGTCCCGCGTGGGTTCAGCAAGACCGCGCTGACGCTGGCCGCCGACCTGGACCACGACGGCCGGGACGAGCTGGTCCTCGTGGGGCCCGAGGGGGACGACGCCAGGGTGCTCGTGGCCCGCGCCGACGGGGCGATCCCGCCGAGCTTCGAGCTCGTCCAGGACCTCACGCTCGCGAACGTCGCGGTTGGGGGCGAGTACGACGCCTCGGGCACGAGAGGGGGCCTCGCCGCTGGGGACGTGGACGGCGACGGGCTGCTCGACCTGGTGATCCTCACGCGCCCACTCGGGGAAGACGGCGCCTGGCCGCAGCTGCTCGTGGTGCCTGGTTCGACAGGTGCCCTCGATCCCGACGGTGTGACGCTGCTGCAGGACGTCGCGTCGTGGAGCGCCGCGCTAGGCACCCTGAACACCACCTTCGATGTGCGTGCGTTCGCGCTGGTCGACGTGGACGCCGACGCTGTCGTCGACGGGCTGGCCTTCGCGGACCCGGAGCACGTTGGCTTCTTCACCAAGGATTACCGCGAACAGAGCAACGTGATCGGCCTCACCTCATCGTTCGACGTCCCCGGCGCCACGCGGCTCGTCGCCGGCCATTTCGACGGCGACAACCTGATCGATCTCGCCGCAGCCACTCCGCGCGGCGTCTTGCTGTTCCGCCAGGATCCAAGCCCCTGATACGGTGAGCCATTGTCCTCCGATCGCCCTCCCAAAGAAGTCATCGCCGACCGCTACCGCCTGATCGAGCAGATCGGGCGCGGGGGCATGGGCTCGGTCTGGCGCGCGGAGCACACGTCGCTCAAGACGCCGGTCGCCATCAAGCTGCTCAACCCGCGGCTCGCTGGCGATCCCACGCTGCGGGCCAGGTTCCTGCGGGAGGCTCAGTCTGCGGCGGCGCTCACGAGCGCGCACATCGTCCGCACCCTCGACCACGGGGTCGACGGCGACGTGCCCTACATCGCGATGGAGTTCCTCGACGGCGAGTCGCTGAGGGGCCGCCTGAGGCGCGAGGGGCGCCTCAGCCCCGCGGCGACCGCGGCGATCTTCGCGGGCGTCTCGCGCGGCATCGCCAAGGCCCACCGCGCAGGCATCGTCCACCGCGACCTGAAGCCCGACAACATCTTCCTCGCGCACGACGAAGATCACGGTGAGGTCGCGAAGGTCGTCGACTTCGGCATCGCGAAGATCGTCGACGAGACGAAGCTGCCCGACGGCGAGGGCCCCGAGGGGATCTCGACCGCGACCGGCGCCATGCTCGGCACGCCCTACTACATGAGCCCGGAGCAGCTGCGCGGAAAGAAGCAGATCGACACCCGCGCCGACCTGTGGGCGATGGCCGTGATCGCCTTCGAGTGCCTCACCGGGAAGCGGCCCTTCACCGCCGACGCGATCGGCGAGCTGGTGCTCACGATCTGCTCCGACCCCACGCCGATCCCCTCGAAGCTCGCCCCCGTGCCCGAGGGCTTCGACGCGTGGTTCGAGCGCGCAGCGGCGGTGAGCCCGGACGATCGCTTCCAGACGATCCAGGAGCTCGCGCGCGAGCTCGCCGCGGTGCTCGGGGACACGAAGGCCCCGTGGCTGCCCACCGAGCCCGACGCGAACACCTCGTCGCCGAGGCTCTCGATCCCCACTCCGACGCGCAGCTCGCCGTTCGGCGGCGCGAAGCCGAGCACCCCGCCGCGCAGCGGCGGCATCGCGACCGCGACCACCGCCATCGCCTCCGACGAGGACCTGAAGGTGCAGAGCGCGACCGGCGGCGTGCACTCGATCTCGACGATCTCGCGCGCCCCCGCGAGCTCGCGCCGCGGGCTCTACGTCGTGCTCGGCGTCGCCGCCGTCGGCGCCGCGGGCGCCATCGTCGCGGTCACCCAGAGCGGGCCCGACGCCGCCAGCCCCAGCGCGAAGACCGCCGAGATCATCGTCTCCAGCACGGCCGTGGTCCCCACCGCCGGCCTCTCCACCGCCGCGCCCGACGCGAGCACCGCCATCCAGATCGCGACGACGAGCGCGTCTAGCACCGCGCCGTCCACGTCGATCGACGTGACGTTCGAGACGACCCCAGCGGGCGCCGAGATCGTCCTCGACGGCAAGCGGCTCGGCGCCGCGCCCGGCCCCATCGCCTTCGAACGCGGCGCGGGTGAGGTGACGGTCACGGTCCGCAAGGCGGGCTACACGTCGAGGCAGGTCAAGCTCACGCCCGACGCTTCGAAGACCCTCAAGGTGGAGCTCGCCCGCACCAAGCGGCCGAGCGACGTGCTCGATTGAGGCGCCGCACGCTGGTGGCGCTCTCGCTCGGGGTGGCCCTGACGGTGGCCGGCGCGCCGGCGTTTGCGCAGCTCAAGGGCGACAGCAAAGAGGTCGCGGCGCTGGTCGAGGTCGGCAAGTTCGCCTTCGACAAGGAGCGGTACTCGGAGGCCCTGCGCGCGTTCGAAGAGTGCTTCCGTCTGACCCGCGATCCCAAGTACTTGTGGAACGTCGCGGTGACGGCCGAGAAGGCCTATTGGGCGTCGGATCAGCTGCGGGACCTCGACAAGACGCTCGCTGCGCTGCGCCTCTACGTGAAGGACTACCCCGACGGCAAGCGCCGCGCCGAAGCGACGCAGGCGCTCAAGCGCCTCGAGCCCCTCGCGCCGAAGCCGAGCGAGACCGATCCCGCCACCGATCCGGGCGCCGCCCCTGCGCCGGCCGCCGCGCGCACCGGCGTGATGATCTCGTCGTCGACGCCGGGCGCTCGCATCGAGCTCGACGGCAAGCTCGGCGCAGACGGGTTCCTCGTCGCAGACGTCGCGGAGGGGCCGCACCGGGTCACCGTGCGAGCGGACGGCTACCTGCCCATCGAGCGAGACGTCACCGTGCTTCCGGGGGCGCTCCTGGGCCTCGATCTGCCGCTGACCCCGCGGCCCGGGCAGGTGAGCGTCCAGGGACCGAGCGGGGCCGAGCTCAGCGTCAACGGGGAGCCGAAGGGCGATCTCCCGCTCGCGCGACCCCTCGAGCTGCCACCGGGCGATCACCTCTTCGCGGTGCGCATGTCCGGCGCGCGGCCGCTCGTCGAGTGGCGCTCGATCGAGCGGGGCGCGAAGCTCACCGTGAAGGCCGACCTCGACACGACGGGGCAGCGCATGGCGGCGTACGTGACGTTCGCCTTCGCCGGAGCGGGGGCGATCGCGGCCGGCACCCTCACCGGGCTCGCGGTGAAGGCGGAGGGTGACGCCAGCGTAAGCTCGAGACAACGCCCGAGGCGCCCTCTCACACCGAGACCGAGCTGCAGGAGTTCAAAGACCTCCGCGACCAGCGGGACGATCTGCGCACGGCTGCGGGCGTCGCCTGGGGCGTGACCGGCGCGGCGCTCGTCTCCGGGATCTTCCTGTACGTGTTCGACGACCCCGGCGTGCAAGCCGCGCCGCCGCCCCCTCGCAAGACCGACGACCCGGCGACCCCGAAGCCCGGCGGCGTCGAGCTCGGCTTCGTGCCCGCGATCGGCCCGACGTACAACGGCGGCGCGCTCGTCGGTCGCTTCTGACCGCCGGCCCCGCTCAGCGCGCGTGCAGCTCCGTGTGGGCGCTGTACAAGAGCAGCTTGAGCTCCGGGTCGGCGAGGTCCTTCTCGTAGATCTCGAGGAAGCTCGCCTTGCGGCTGAGGCCGTTCTTCAGCGCTTGCTCGAAGATGGCGAGCTTGTCCCCCTCGCAGTCTCGACCCGAGCGCTTGCAGTGGTAGAGGTTCGCGCGCGTTCGCGTCTGGAAGCCCGTGAGGATCTTGCCGGAGTACGACTCGATCAGGTCCCACGCGGGGAGGGGCTTCAAGTCGAGCTGAACGGGCCGCCCGTCGAGGCCGTTGTTCTGCAGGCCGAACCCTGCCGGGCACGTCTCGGCCCCCAGCTTGGCGAGCTTCTCCTGGTACGACTTGCGATCGTCCTTCGAGTGGCCGGGGAGCGCCTCGGAGATGATGGCGAGCGTGAAGTGCTTCCCCGTGAACGCGGCACAGTAGCGCCGGAAGGTCTTCTCCCAGGCGCCGAGCATGCGCTGCTCGAGCTCGTCGGGCGTGCCGAGCGTCTTCCAGGTCTTCTCGTCGGAGGGCTCGCGCGGCAGGGAGATCTCCCCGTTGTGCGAGTTCGGCCCGGTCGCCGAGACGTACGCGAACGCGGGGTTGTCGCGATAACGCGCCGCGAGCTGGTCGATGAACGTGAACCACGCCGAGAGGTAAGCGTCGTCCCACGGCAGCGGGAGCGAGCGCTCCTTCTCCGCGAGCGGGCCCTGCGGGACCGTGAAGGTCGCCTGCTTCACCGCGGGATCCGACAGCACGTAGTGCGGCGAATAGAAGCCCGGCGCGACGATGAACCGCGCGCGCTTGCCGTGTTTGGCGGCGGCCTCGACGGCGGCGTCGAAGGTCTTCCAGTCGTACTTGCCTCGCTCGGGGTTGAGGTCCCGCCAATACGCGCGCACCACGACCCCATCGACGTTGGGGTTCTGCCACGTCTCGTCCTTGGCCTGCTCGCCCCACTCGAGGACGGCGAAGAGGCCCCGCGGTCGCGTCGTGGCCGCTGGGGTCGGGGAGGGAGCGGGGTCGAGGTCGAGGTCGCGGTGGAGGGGGGCGCCGCGGTGGAGGGGGGCGCCGCGGAGGCCGACCGCGGCTCCCGGCCGGCTCTACCCTGCCGCTTGTCGCGCTCATCGCCGCCGTCCGAGCCACAAGCGACGAGCAAGGCCAACGCAAACACCGAGAGCGAGCGCATAGGGAGCAGGGGCAACCTTATCGCCTTGCCCCGCGGTCCAGCCAGCCCTCACGCCGCCGGAGGCAGGATACACACGCCCGAGGCCCAGATCCCGCCGTCGGCCTCGCACCCCAGCTTCTCGAGGATCTCGTCGGTCACGAAGGTGTTGGCGGGGATGCTCTCGTCGGTGAAGTCCTTGTCGAACAGCTTGGCTGGGTCGAGCCCGCCCGCGCGCTCGAAGCTGCTGTCTCGGACCTTGTCGTTGAGCTCGTGGAGGATCTCCTCGGAGGCCTCCGGGTGCTCGAGCGAGAGCCGGCCGGTGCGGGGGTGGTTGTTGCGCTTGTCGATCCACCGGTGGCTGACGCTGGGAGCGTGACCCTTCATCCGATCCGCCGGCTCCGCCAGCTTCGCGAGCTCCTCCAGCTCGGCCTCGTCGCTGTCCTCCGCGACCTCCAGCTCGTCCTGCTCGAGCTCGTCCTCGACGTCCGCTTCGAGCTCCTCCATGTCGTCGTCGATCGTCTCCTCGGTCACGCAGCCGACGCCGAAGGCGGCGAGCGAAGCGGAGAGGAAGAGCGCGACGGTGGAGCGAGCGATGGCGGACATGGGCGGGTCTCCTTGCGGGTGGGTGGGTCGTCGTTCGCTGCACCTCGCTGCGTCCGACGAGAACCTCCTTCGCAAGGTCGGTGCCAGCTAGTGGAAGGTCCTTCGACGCGCGAAATGCCGCAAAACCGTGCTCGATCGGAGCGCACAGCGCCGCGACCGACGCCGTCGGACGGTCCGTCGGACGGTCCTCCATCCGGCAGCGGACCGTGTGGTAGCGTGAGGCCGTGAAGCCGAGGCGGTGGAGCGCCGGGGTCGTGATCGCCGACCGCTACCAGCTCGAGGCGCCCATCGGCGCCGGGGGTATGGGCGAGGTCTGGCGCGCGCACCACACGCGGCTGCGGTCACCCGTCGCGGTGAAGCTCATCCACGAGGATGACTCGCGCGGCGAGGACTGGGGCGAGCGCTTCCTCCGAGAGGCGCAGGCGTGCGCCGCGCTGCGCGGCCCCAACGTCGTCGAGGTGCTCGACGTCGGCGTCGAGGGACACACCCCGTACCTCGCGATGGAGCTGCTGGTCGGCGAGACGCTGTCGGCGCGCCTCGAGCGCGGCGCGCTCGGCCCTGCGGCGACGGCGAAGGTCCTCTCGCAGGTCGTGCGGGCCATCGCCCGGGCGCACAAACACGGCATCGTCCACCGCGACCTCAAGCCTGCGAACGTCTTCCTCGTAAAAGACGAGGAGACCGACGAGGAGATGGTGAAGGTCCTCGATTTCGGCATCGCGAAGCTGCTCGAGGGGACGCGCCTCGCCGCGCAGACGCTCACCCGCACCGGCGCGATCCTGGGCAGCGGGAGCTACATGAGCCCGGAGCAGGCGCGCGGCACGCGGGACATCGACCACCGGTCCGATCTCTTCTCGCTGGCGGTGCTCGCGTTCCAGTGCGCGACGGGCAAGCTGCCGATCGTCGCGGCCTCGTTCGCCGACCTCGTCGTCGCCTTGAACACCGAGCCGATGCCGGTGCCGAGCCAGGTCAGCCCGGGGCTGCCAGCGGCCTTCGATCTCTGGTTCGCGAAGGCGACGCGGCGCTCTCCGGACGCTCGCTTTCAATCGGCGACCGAGCTCGGGGCGGAGCTCGCCGCCGCGCTCGGTCGGTAGAACACCCCCTAACTAAGGCCGGTCGTCTCAGCTCTCGATCGCGCAGGGGACCACACACTCTCCGCCGTTCCAGATGTGCCCAGGGAGCTGTTCGCAGGTCTCCGCGTCGAGCGAGTAGGGCACGACATCGCCGGCGGCCTCGTGGGTCTGCTGGAGCAGCTCCCCGGCGCGGTCGACCGTGGCGCTGAGCGCCGAGAGGTCGCTGCCGCCCTTGACGAAGGGGCCAGGTCCGGAGGGGCGCCGCGTCGACTCGCGCTCGCTGACGTGCGGCTTTTTCACCGTGCCCATCTGCGAGGCGGTCAGCCGCGGCGCAGCGGCGCACAGGCCCTGCCCGCGCAGGTCGTGGCGGTGCCAATCGGGCGTCTGAATCGCGTTGGGGGCCGGGTCGCTCGCGTTCACCTCGTCGCCCGGTCCCTCGTTGAGCTCGGCCTCCAGCTCGGCGGCCTCCTCCAGATCTTCCTCGAACGTCTCCTCGCTGACGCAGCCGGCGCCGAAGGTCGCGAGGGAGAGCGAGAGGAAGAGAGCGGTGACGGAGGGGATCGAGGGGGACATGGTCGGGGTCTCCTGAGAGGTTCGGGGGCGGTCGGGGTCTTCGTGCGCTGCACCCTGCAGCGTCGATGTCTTCCCCTTCGCAAGGCCGGTGCCAGGCGAGCTGGCGGCCAATGCGTGGGGAATGCGGGGTGGTCGGCGACGAGCTCGCGCGGCGGTGCTCCGGCGGACCGTCCGATGGACCGTCCGAAGAGCGTCGCGTCTCAGCGGCCCGCGATCTCGAAGGTCTCGGGGGCGACGAGCTGCTCGAGGTCGACGCGGCCTTCATCGGTGAAGTTGGCGTCGAGGAAGCGGTGCTTGGGCTCCTCGAGCTGATCGACGATCTTCTCGGCGAGCTGCGGGACGGCGGCCCGCACGGTTCGGAAAACCACGATCTGCTCTCCATCGGGCGTCGCCATCCGGGTGAACACCAGCTCCTCCCAGTCGGGGATTTCGCTGGTCGTGAGCTCGCGGAGCTCGACGCTGGTGTCGATGAGCTTCGCGTCGCGGAAGGGGTGGGGGTCGACCATGCCCTCCGCGAGCTCGGGAGCCTCGGTCGTCACGCGGTGCGCCGTGAACGACGTGGACGTGGTGCCGGGGCGCTCGAGCCGAACCGCCGGGGGCAGCTCGCGGATGAGCTCCAGCTCGATCGCCCGCTCGAGGGCCGCCTCGAGCTCCTCCTTGGTGCGCTCTGCGTCCGCGAGCTCCGCCTCCATCTCCTCGATCTCCTCCATCTCCTCGTCCTCGAAGGACTCTTCGGTGATGCAGCCGGCGCCGAACGAGGCGAGCGAGACCGAGAGGAGGAGGGCGGCGGCGGAGCGGATGAGGGTGGACATGGTCAATCTCCAGCGGGCGGCTTGCCCGTTCGTTGCGTTGGGTCATCGACCTTCCGCACCGTGCGGCGTCGATGTCTCCCCCATCGCAACGACGGTGCCAGCCTCGGCCGGCGTCGCACGCACGAGGAAATGGCCTAAAGACGCTCGAAGGGCGTCCTCGGGACGTGGTGCAGACGCCGTCGGACCGTCCGATGAACCGTCCGTCGGACGAACGACGGCGCGGACTACAGCCCGAGCGCTTGCATGCGCAGCTTCAGCCCGTGCTCCGAGACCTTCAGCTCACGCGCGGCGGCCGCGAGATCCCCGCGGTGCTTGGCGAGCGAGGACTCGATCTGCGCGGCCTCGAGATCGTTGGCGCGGACGATCCCCTTCGCGGCGATCAGCGCGTACAGCGACGACCGCGCGATGCCGAGCAGGTCCGCCGCCGCGCCGCGGCGCCACCCCGTCTGCTCGAGGGCCGCGACGAGGTCCTCCTCGGTGAGGTCTTGAGGCCGCTTCACCCGCTTCGGATCGCTCGGCGCTGCGGCGCTCGCCCCCACCTCGGGATCGGGGGCGCCGGAGCCTTCGCGCTCCGCCTTGGGGCCCGGCGACGGTCCGAGGCTCGCGAGCAGATCGGCCCCCAGCGTCAGGGTTGGCTCTTCTCGGCCGAGCACGACGAGCTGTCGCACGACGTTGCGCAGCTGCCGCACGTTCCCGGTCCACGGCGCGCGCGCGAGCGTGGCGAGCACGGAGGCCGAGAGCCATGGGGTGTCCTGGATCTCCCCGTCGAGCAACCGAGCCTGCTCTTCAGCGTCGAGCATCTCCCGCATGAAGTGGACGACGAGCCGCCCGATGTCGTCGCGGCGCTCGGCGAGCGCCGGGACCCGGAGGGTGAGCTCTCCGATGCGGTGGAGCAGCGGCTCTCGGAACCGGCCTGCGGCCACCTCCGCCTCGAGGTCGGCGTCGGTCGCCGAGATGAGCCGGACGTCGACCTTCCTCGGCCGTCGATCGCCGACCCGGACGACCTCGCGGGTCTCGAGCGTGCGCAGCATCGAGGCCTGGACGGCCGGATCGGTGTCGCCGATCTCGTCGAGGAAGAGGGTGCCCTTGTCCGCCGCGACGAAGTGCCCGTCTTGATCCGCGACGGCCCCGCTGAACGCGCCGCGGACGTGCCCAAAGAGGGCGCTCGCCGAGAGCGACGCCTGGATCGCCCCCATGTTCACCGCCTCGTACGGCCCCGACGCGCGCGCGCTCGCCTTGTGGATGGCGCGGGCCACGAGCTCCTTCCCGGTCCCTGTCGCGCCCCGGACGAGGACGCGCAGCTCGGTGGCTGCCGCGCGCGCGAGGTCCTTGCGCAGCCGCTGCATCGCGTCGCTCTCCCCGACCAGATCGAACGACGGCTGGCGCCGCCCGCGGATCGCGTCGACGGTGTGCAACAGCAGCACCACGCGATCGGCGAGCTCGATCACGACGCCGCGCTCGAGCTCGTCGTCGTTGAACGAGCGCGCGGCGCCGAGCTCGACGCCGTCGACGCGGAGCGTGACGTCGGGGAGGTCGCGGTGAAGCTCGAGGGCGCCGTCGCGCATCGCGAGCGACGCCGCCGTGTGTCGGCTCAAGAAGGGATCGGCGAGCGGCCTCGGGCTCGCGCCGGCCGAGAGCGCGCTGAAGCTCGGCTCGGTGCGAGAGAGAGAGACGGCCTCCCCCGCGCGCAACCCGAGCAGCGTCGCTCGCTCGCCGGTCCTCGCGGCCTGCGCGTGCCCCAGGAGGGTGAGCGCGGGGACGCGCTCGATCACGCCGCCGGCTGCGAGCGGGGCCGCCTGCCGGGTCTTCTCATCGAGGCGGTCGGGCGCGTTCGGTCGGCTGGACACGGCCCGCTACGATACACCGAGCGCGCGGACCGTGACCTGCGAAGGGGCGGGCGATGCGCTACTTGCCCGCCAGGAAACGGCCGTACGCGTCGAGGTTGGGCTCTCGGCCGAGGAACTTCTTCACCAGCTCGCGCTCGTCGGGGCCCGCGCCCTGCTCGAGGACCATGCGACGCCAGTCGGCGGCGGTCTTGGTGTTGAGCCAGCCCTCCTTCTCGAACCGCGTGAGCACGTCGCGCGCGAGGCTGAGCGCCCACTGGTAGCCGTAGTAGCCGGCCTCGTAGCCCATCAAATGCCCGAACGTGGCCTGGAAGTGCGTGCCCGGCTGGTACACGAAGCTCTGCGTCTTCTTCATGACCTCGTCGAAGACCTTGTCGGTGTCGAGCTTCTCGGCGCGCGCGTGGTACTCGAAGTCGAGGGTCGCGAGCGAGATCTGCCGCTCGGTGGCCAGCGGGCGCCCGAACGCGCGGGACTTCTGCATCGCCTTGAACAGCGCGTCGGGGATCTTCTCGCCGGTCTGGTGGTGCTTCGCGAACAGGTCGAGAGTCTCTCGCTGGAAGGTCCACTCCTCCAGCATCTGGCTGGGCGCCTCGACGAAGTCGGTGGCGGTGTTGGTGCCGCTGTAGCTCACCAGCTCCTGCCGCGTCAGCACGTGGTGCAGGGCGTGCCCGAACTCGTGGAAGAACGTCGTCACGTCCGAGTGGCTCATGAGGGCAGGGGCGTCGCCCGGCTTCGGGAAGTTGCAGACGAGCGCCGAGATGGGCGT
This sequence comes from Polyangiaceae bacterium, assembly GCA_016719945.1. Classification (GTDB taxonomy): domain Bacteria; phylum Myxococcota_A; class Polyangia; order Polyangiales; family Polyangiaceae; genus Xiheicaenibacterium. The sequence goes on from JADJYE010000001.1 coordinate 198,271, forward strand.
GACGTAGCCCTTCGGCCCCATGACGCCGGGGCGGATCTCGAACATCGCGGCGTGCTTGAACTTGCCGGCGCGCGGGTGCAGGTCGAGGTAGATGCGGCCGATGTAGCCCCCGCCGTTGTCCTTCACGTCGAGGACGCGCACGTCCTCGTGCCAGCGCTTCGCGCCCTTCTCCTCTTCGAAGCGCACGCCGTACATTTTCTCGAAGATCGAGAGCATGCCCGTGGTGACCGCGCGCACCTCGAAGTATTTCGAGATCTCCTGCGCGTCGAAGGCGTACTTCTTCTTGCGCAGGCGCGTCTCCAGGTAGAGCCGATCGTAGTTGGGGATCGGCTCGCCCTTCTTGCCCCCGAGCTTCTCCCACTCGGCGCGGAACTCCGCGAGCTCCTTCTTCGCCGGCTCCTTCACGACCGCCGCGGCCTTCTCCAGGAAGTCCTTCACGGCCGCGGGCGTCTTCGCCATGCGGGGCTCGATGGCGTACTCGGCCCAGCTCTTGTAGCCGAGCAGCTTCGCCTTCTCGAGGCGCAGATCGAGGACCTTCGAGAGCAGGGACATGTTCTTGTCGGCGGCGCGGCTGTCGAACAGTTTGTTGAGGTCGCGCGCGACCGTGCGGTCCTCGCAGAACTCGAGGATCGGGAAGTAGTCGGGGTAGTCGGTCGTGAGCTTCACCAGCCCGTTCGCCTGCGGCGGGTGCTGCTTGATGTACTCCTCCGGCAGGCCCTTGAGCTGTGCGGGCTTCACCTCGATGAACAGCGTGGTGTCCGACAGGTTCGTCTCGAACTCCTGGGCGAGCTTGGCGAGGTCGTCGTTGAGCGTCCGCAGCCGCTTCTGCCCTGCCGCGTCGAGCTCGAGGCCGTTGCGGCGCAGCTCGCGCAGCGTCTCGTCGAGCAGGCGCTTCCTGGTCCCCGTCAGGGCCTCTTTTTTCTCGGCGTACGCGCGCACGACCGCGGCGAAGTCTGCGTCGAGCATCATGTCGGTCTCGAGCTCGGTCGCCTTCGGCCGGCAGCCCTTGCCCGCCTCGCGGATGGGCTCGTCGGGGTGGCTCATGCTCATCAGCTCGGAGAAGCCGGCGGCGATCGAGACCTCGAGGCCGATGCGATCGACCTTCGCCAGCGTGTCATCCCAGGTGAGCTCCGCCGGCTTCTTGCCCTTCTGCGCCTTGATCTCGGCGAGCAGCGTGCGCGCGCGCCCGAGGTGCAGGTCGCACAGCCCTTTCAGGCCCTCGGCGCTCATGGCGACGGCGACCGGGTCGACCTCGTGCGTGGGCAGGTTGTGCGTCCACCCGGGCGGCGGGGTCTTCGGGTCAGCGGACGCCGTGGCGCCGGCGGTGCCGGTGGGCGTCGACGTCGCGGTCGGGGTCGTGTCGCCGGTCGGTCCCGCGCCGGTGCAAGCGACGGCGAGCAGAAGCGAGACGGCGGCGGTGAGCCTCGTGAGGGTTCGCATGCGCGGCGGCTTACCCCAGCGGCTGGTGGGGCGAAACGGGGCACGATTCGGGCGAATGGGCCGCGCCGATCCGGCGTACGGTCCTCGCGCGCATGATGACCTCGTCGACACCCGCCCTCCGGCCCGCGGCGCTGGCGTTGCTGCTGGCCGCCTGTGGTGGGCCAGCTCCGCTGTCTCCCCCAAGCGCAGGCGACACGGCCGCCGCCACGACGGCGACCGCGGTCGAGCCCCCCGCGGCCGACGCGTGCGGCGTCGCCGACGCAGGCCCCACGCTCGAGAGCGCGACCCACGCGTGGCAACACGGCCTCGCCCTCCAAGCGCAGGGGGCGGGGGCCGATGCGCGCTGTGCGTTCGTGCGGGCGGCGCGGACCCTCGAGCGCATCGGCGGCGCGCCCCCCGAGCTCGTCGTCTTCGGGGCGACGTCGGCGGGCTCCGAGCTCGCGCCGTTCGTGTTCCACCAGGCGCTCGCGCTGCAGCGACGCCAGGGTGGCGCGGTGAAAGAGGCGCACGTCGTGCTCGCGTCGGAGCGAGCCGGCGACGTGCTCGAGCCGCGGCTCGTGCTCTCGCGCCCGTCGCAGCTCCAGCCGACGCCTTGGCCGGCGTCCCCGGCGGGTTCGCGGCCTCCGGCGAAGCGACGCTGCTGGTCCGCTCGCCGACCGCCTGGATGTCCCTGCCTGCGAGCCGAGAGGTGGCGCTGACCCCCGATGGCACGCGCGCGCTGCTCTGCAACGACGGCACGCTCAAGGGCTTCGACGTCTCCAAGGCGCCAGCGCAGCTGCTGTTCGAGAAGAAGTCGCCTGCTCGCTGCGCGTTCGGCGAGTTCGCCGCGGGCGGCGCGCTCTACCTCGAGTCGTCGCCGCTCGTCGCGCTCGACCCCGCCACAGGGGAGTCTCGCCTGTCGCTCGACGAGGTGGCGAGCCTGGCGCTCTCGCCCGACGGCACCACGCTCGCCGCGCTGTTCACCGACGTGCAGAACAACGTGCCCAAGCTGCGCCTCGAGCTGCGCAAGGTGTCGCAGCTGGACAAGGTCGTCCACTCCCGCGAGGTCGCGAGCCTCCCGATCTGGGGCGGAGGCACGGCGTCGGTGAGCTTCGACGGCGACGGGAAGGTCGAGGTGATCTGGCAGCCCGTGCAGGCCGTCAACACGTACCCCGACCCCGAGCTGTGGGCCGTGGTCGACGTGAAGACGGGCGCGCTGTTGCCCCACAAGCAGCGCGTGCTGTCGGGGACGGCGAAGGCCTTCGAGCAGCTCGCCGCTCCCTTTCGCCCCCAGCTCAAGGACGGCAAGCGCGGCATCATCAACCCTGCCCCGCACGACGCGACGTACGCCGCGCAAGGACCCAAGCTGGCCGTGTTCACCTCGGCCGAGCTGGTGGAGCACTCCTGGGGGCCGATCGTGCGCGACGTGGTGATCGCGGTGGTCGACCCCTCGAGCTCCAAGGTGCTGCGAAGGCTGGTGATGCCCCCCTCGGAGCCGACCCGCGTGCACGTGGAGCTCGGGCCGCGCGGGCGCGCGCTGTTCGTGTGTCTGTCGCAGCTCGGCCCCTTCCTCTTCGATCTCGCGTCGGGCGCCGGGGGGCGGCTCGGGGGGGGCTCGTGCGACGGCGGCGGTCAGCCCTTCACACAGGACGGCGAGGCGCTGCTGACCCGCGACGGCATCGTGCCCCTCGCCAGCCTTCCGAAGGGCTCGCTCGACGAAGCCGCCCCGTCGATCCGCCTGCGGCTCGCGCCGAGCGAGGTGTTCGACCGCGCTCGCAAGAGCGGCGACCTGCGGGAGCTGGTCGCGTCAGGCCACGCGCGCTGCAGGTTCGGTCCGATCCTCGCGCCCGCCGAGGTGTGCCTTGAGCGGTAGCTGGCTCGACACGGGGGGCAGAGCACTTCGCCGGCGTTGGGAGCTCATGGAGGGTCGAGGGTCGATGGGACTGAAACGTCTAGGCGGGGTGGCAGGGCTCACGCTCCTCTCGTGCGGCAGCGAGGCGACGCGTCCGCAGCCCGAGGTCCCCGTCGTTCGTAGCGCCGAGTCGGTCAGCGCGCCCGAGGCCCCGCCCGCCGATCCTTGCGGCCCGGCAGAGGCAGGACCCACCGTCGAAGACGCGCGGCGAAGCTGGGAGCTCGGCCTCGAGCTGCTGAGTGAAGGCAAGGTCGACGCCGCGCGGTGTCCCTTCGAGCGCGCGACGCGGACCCTCGAGCGCGTGACGGGGGCGAAGGCCGAGCAGGTGATGTGGGGACCGGGCCGGCCCGTCACCGAGCGCGGCGGGCTGGTGTTCTATGGCGTCGAGACGCTCGCGCGCGCCGCAAGCGGCGACCTGGCCTTCGGACAGGCGTTGTTCGGGGTGCAGCGCGTGGAGGGAGGTGAGCTCGAGCCGGTGCTGTGGCTCGCGTCGGACGCCGACCTCGACGCCGAGACGCTGGCGACGGTCGGCGTGGAGACCGGCGTCGTGCAGAAGCGATCCAAGCTCCCCCCGCCGTCGATCGCGCCAACCTTCGAGCAGCTCTCCAAACCCTTCAAGGCTCGCCTCGAGAAGGGCAAGCGCGTGATCGTCCCTCCGGCCCCGTTCGACGTCACCCACGACGCGCAAGGCGCGAAGCTCGCGGTCCTCCTCAGCGGGGAGGTCACGTGGGAGACGGTGGGGCCCTTCGTCAGGGACGTCGTGGTCCACATCGTGGACCCGTCCGCGAGCAAGGTCTTGCATGCGGTGCCGCTACCGTCTTCGCAGCCCGGTCGAGTCAGCGTCACGCTTGGCCCGAAGGGGCGGGCGCTGCTGGTCTGCGCTCAGTCCGTCGGTGGCTTCTTGGTCGACGTGAAGACCGGCAACATGGCGTCGCTCGAGGGCACGGGCAGTGACTTCGCCTGCGACTACGGCACGACACCGTTCAGCGACGACGGCGAGCGAGTCATGACGCGGGCCGGTCTCGTGGAGGTCGCGAAGGTCGCGCCCGGAGCAGCGACGACGCCCGTCTTCGTCGAGCGGCTGCGGGTCGGGACGTACGAGCTGCTCGAGCGGGCAAAGTCACGGGGGAGCTTCGCCGAGGCCGAGGCGGAGGGCCTCGTGCGCTGCCGGTTCGGGCCCATCCTGACGCCCGGCGAGGTGTGCGCCGCGCGCTTCCGCTGAGGTCTTCGGGGCTGTCGGGCCTGGGGGGGGGGGGGGGGGGGGGGGGGGGGGGTTGGGGGGGGGGAGCGCGGCCCCCCCAGGACAAGAGGCCCAGCAAGAGCAGCCCGGCGGAGGGTACGGCGAGCCACTCGAGCGACTTCTTCGCGGCGTCGGTGCCCCCGGCCGGGGGGGCGGGGGGCGGGGGGGCCCCCGGAACCGGGGGGGGCCGGGGGGGCCCCCCGGGGGGGGGGGGGGGCCCGGGGGGGGGGGGGGGCGGGGGGGGGCGGGGGGGCGGCCGCGGGGGCCCGGCCCCCGGGGCGCGGGGGGGGGGGGGGGCCGGGGCCGGGGGGGGGTTGGGGGCCGGCGCTCGTTTCCCCGTCGGGGCGCGGCCCCCCCCGGGGGGCGGCGCCCCCGGGCCGCGGGGGGGGGGGGGGGGGGGGGGGGGGGGGGGGGGGGGGGGCGGGGGGGGGGGGGGGGGGGGGGGGGGGGGGGGGGGGGGGGGGGGGGGGGGGCGGGGGGGGGGGGGGGGGGCGGGGGGGGGGGGGGGGGGGGGGGGGGGGGGGGGGGGGGGGGGGGGGGGGGGGGGGGGGGGGGGGGGGGGGGGGGGGGGGGGGGGGGGGGGGGGGGGGGGGGGGGGGGGGGCGGGGGGCTTCGGGGGGGGGGGGCCCGGGCCGGGGGGGGGGGGGGGGGGGGGGGGGGGGGGGGGGGGGGGGGGGGGGGGGGGGGGGGGGGGGGGGGGGAAAGAAGGTGGTTGGGGGAGCTATTTGAGGAGCGCGTCCAGCAGCGCTTTGCTCGCGACGCTGTCTTCCCCCTCCACCGCGAGGAAGAAGGTGCCTTGCGCGACGGCGTTCACCGCGAGCCGATCGATATCATCCTGCGACAGCGCGTCGGTCTCCGAGCTCGCCGGCGCGAACGTGATCTTGAACGGCTTGCCGCCACGGTTCACCGCGTAGACGAGCACGCCCTGGCCGCCCGTGAGCTCGCTCGCGGAGAGGTCGGTGCACCCGGCGCCCGTGAGGGCCTTCTCGAGCTCGGGCTGCCTCGCCTCCGCGATGGCCTTGCCTCCGAGGCGCTTGTCCGACGGAGAGAGCCCGATCGGGAGGCTGACCTTGACCACCCCAGACTCGGGCTGGGGAAAGGTGAAGGCGCCGAAGATCTTGGAGAAGCAAGCCAGGACGGCCTGGCTCGGCAGATCCCCGCCCGACTGCGCGTCCTTCACGCTGCCGTCGGCCTGGATCTCGAACGTCATCATGACCCTGCCCTCGAGCGTGGCGTTCGCCGCGAGGCCCTTGTCGTAGCAGACGGCGAGCTTGGCGAAGTGTTGGCGGACGATGCGCTGGATCACCTCGGGGGGGAGCGTCCCCGAGACCGAGATGGCCCCCATCCGGGCTCGCGAGAGCGGCTTCGGGGCCGGCTTGACCGCGCGGCCCGGCCCGGGGCCGATGGTGCCCAGGCCGAGGCTGCTCGACGCGGCAGCGAGCTCCCCAGACCCCGCGCCGCGCACCGACGCCGAGGGGCGCGCGCTCGCCTCCGTCGCCACGGTCGAGGCCCCGCTGGCGGTCGGGACCGTGTCGTCCTTGGATGTGCAGCTCGCGCACAGCAGGAGCCACAGCGCACTGCCACGACGGGTCGGCATGGGCGCCACCTTCCACGGTCGTCGCGGCGGCTGCAAGCCGGCGCCCCCACTGCCATCCGGCGGGCGCCCGTGCTACGCCACCACGCGAGGAGCTGCAGGAAAAACGATGGAAACGATTCCGAACTGGATCAACGGCCGCGCGGTCGACTCCAACACCGACCGCAAGGGAGATGTCTTCAACCCGGCGACCGGCGAGGTCCAGAAGCGGGTCCCGCTCTCCACCGTGGCCGAGGTCGATCAGGCGATCGCCTCCGCCGAGAAGGCGAGCGAGTCGTGGCGGCACGCGTCCCTGGCGACTCGCACGCGCATCCTCTTCGCGTTCCGCGAGCTCGTGAACAAGCACAAGGACGAGATCGCCAAGCAGCTCACGCTCGAGCACGGCAAGGTGTTCTCCGACGCGCAGGGCGAGGTTCAGCGCGGCCTCGAGGTCGTCGAGTTCGCGTGCGGGCTGTCTCAGCTGCTGAAGGGTGAGATCAGCGAGAACGTGTCGACCGAGGTCGACTCGTACTCGATGCGCCAGCCTGTCGGCGTCGTCGCTGGCATCACCCCGTTCAACTTCCCCGCGATGGTCCCCATGTGGATGTACCCGCTCGCCATCGCCTGCGGGAACACCTTCGTCCTCAAGCCGAGCGAGCGCGACCCGTCGGTCACCAACCTCACCGCTGAGCTGCTCGCCAAGGCCGGCCTGCCGGAGGGCGTCTTCAACGTCGTCCACGGCGACAAGGTCGCGGTCGATCGCTTGCTCGAGCACCCCGCCATCGGCGCCGTCAGCTTCGTCGGCTCGACCCCGATCGCGAAATACATCTACGAGACCGGCACGAAGAACGGCAAGCGCGTGCAGGCGCTCGGTGGCGCGAAGAACCACATGATCGTGCTGCCCGACGCCGACATGGATCTCGCGGCGGACGCCGCGGTCGGCGCGGGCTACGGCTCCGCGGGCGAGCGCTGCATGGCGATCAGCGTGCTCGTGACGGTCGGCAACGCGGCCGACAAGCTGCTCCCGAAGATGATGGAGCGCATCGCGGCGCTGAAGGTGGGCAACGGCCTCGACCCGAGCTCGCAGATGGGTCCGCTCATCACGCGCCAGCACCGCGACAAGGTCGCGGGCTACGTCGCCTCCGGCCAGAAGGACGGCGCCGACGTGCTCGTCGACGGCCGCACGCTCAAGGTCGCCGGCCGCGACAACGGCTTCTTCCTCGGGCCGTCGCTGCTCGACAAGGTCAAGCCTGGCATGGCCTGCTACGACGACGAGATCTTCGGGCCCGTGCTCGGGGTCACCCGCACCGACACGTTCGATCAGGCGCTCGCGCTGATCCACGCGAACCCGTACGCCAACGGCACCGCGATCTTCACCAACGACGGCGGCGCCGCGCGCAAGTTCCAGCACGAGATCCAGGTGGGCATGGTGGGCATCAACGTGCCCATCCCGGTGCCGATGGCTTACTACTCGTTCGGCGGGTGGAAGCAGTCGCTGTTCGGCGACCTGCACATCTACGGCCCCGACGGCATCCGCTTCTACACGCGCAACAAGGTCGTCATCGGCCGCTGGCCGGATCCGCGCTTCCGCGGCGTCGACCTCGGCTTCCCGCAGAACAAATAGGACCGCCATGAGCACGACCGGACCCTTCGGCTGGCAAGGCACTGAGAAGACCCTCGAGCGTGAGGACGGCACCCGCCTGTTCACGACCTCGGCGGGCGAGGGGCCCCCCGTCGTGCTCGCCCACGGCTACCTCGACGAGCACCTCGGGCAGCTCGACATCGCGACGCGCCTCGTGCGCGCCGGGCGCCGGGTGATCCTCTTCGATCAGCGCGGCCACGGCCGCTCGACCATCGGCCGCGAGGGGATGACCCCCGCGGCGATGGCCGCCGACTACGTCGAGGTGCTGACGAAGCACGAGGTCACCGACGGCGTGCTCATGGGCCACTCGATGGGCGGCTTCTTGACGACGGTGTTCTCGATCCTGCACCCGAAGATCGCGAAGGAGCGCCTGAAGGGGCTCGTCTTGGTCAGCGCGCACGCGGGAGACGTGGCCGCCGGAAGCCCGCAGAACAAGGTGCAGATCAAGCTGATCGAGCACGGCGTCATGGGCCTCGCCGTGCGGGCGAAGCCGCTCGCGCGGGTCATCGCTCGCAGTCTGTTCGGCAAGGTCGTGAGGCCCGAGTGGCTCGACCTCTCCGCCGAGACCTTCCAGCGCGCGGACCTCAAGGGCACGCTGCCGATCCTCAAGGCCCAGGTCGAGCAGTCGTTCTACGGCCGCCTCTCCGAGATCCCGATCCCTGCGATCGTCGTGTGCGGCGAGGCCGACAAGACCTGCCCGCGCTCGCACTCCGAGCGGCTCGGCGCGAAGATCCCGGGCTCGCGCAACGTGTGGCTCCCGGATATCGGCCACATCGTGAACTTCGAGCGGCCGGAGGCGGTCGTCGACGCGGTGGAGGAGCAGCTCCGCCGCCCGTCGAGCGCGAGCTCGAGCGCGCGCGCCGAGGCCTGAGCGCTTCCGTCACGGCATGCGGCCAACCTCCCGCGGTGGCGCTATGTTCGGGCTCATGACCCCTCGCGCTTGGCTCCTCGCGGTCTCCCTGTCCATCCTCGGCTGCGGCGCCAACGTCGCCGTCAATGACGGTGGCTCGGGCGAGGGGGGCGGCGCCGCCTGGGAGCCTTGCGACGGGAAGGTGTGCGGGCAGGACTGTACCCCCTGCGACCCCGACGACCCGTCTTGCGTCCTGCCAGGGACGACGATGGCCTGCAACGAGCAGGGCGAGTGCGTCATCGGCGACGTGCTCTGCGTGGGCGGCTGTACCCGGGACGAAGACTGCGCCTTCGGCGCCGAGTGGTGCGTCGGCGGCGAGTGCGTCGCGTGCGACAACAGCGGGCAGCTCTGCGACATCGACTGCGGCTTCGGCTGGGGGACATACGAGCGGTACGGCTGCTTCCCGTGTGACTGCGCGCCGCGCAACGAGTGCGAGAGCGACGCGGAGTGCGGGGCCGGAGGCCATTGCTACGCGGGCGCCTTCTGCTGGGACTATTGCGCCGAGGGCGATCCATCCTGCTGCCTTGGAAACCTCTGCTCGCAAGCAGGCTGCAGCGAGCCTCCCCCCGTGGGGTGCGTCGTCCGAGGCTGCCCGCAAGGAGACGTCTGCGACACCTTCTCGGGCTGCGCCAGCTCGGGCTGCGGGTGCGGCGATGGGTCTTGGGGCTGCGACGCTGACTGCGGCGGCGGCGTCTGTCTCACCCCCCTGTAGCCTCCGTGTCCGCGTTGTTGTCCGCACCGGGTGGAGCGGCCCTATGCTGTCCTTTCGACCATGGCCTCACCCCCGCCTGTCACCCCGATCGTGGCTCGGCTCGAGCTCGTGAACGGGGTGCTCGGCCTCCACGACAAAGCGGAGCCCTTCGACTATGCCTGTTCGAAGGCTCGTGCCGAGGCGATCGACGCGATCTTGCTCGCGGCGCTCGAGGAGCGGGGCTGGTCGCTCTTCGACGACCACGTCGTCGACCGGGTGACGGTGGAGCACGACGGCGACACGAGGGCGCGCATCCTCATCGACGGCGAGCCCGTCACCCCGTGGTGGGCCGATCGCGTGGTGAAGACGGAGCACGACATCACCTGGCACTTCGAGCGCGAGCCATAGCCAGCGGGTGGGGGTCGCGTACGATGGCGGGATGGCGCGCCTCGCATCGACGGTCGGGTGGCTTGGGCTGTGGGGCGGGCTCGTCGCGTTCGCCGCCGCGTGCGGGGACTCGAGCTCGAGCGGCGGGGGGGGCGAGGGCGCTGCGGGCGGCGGAGAGGGCGCGGGCGTCGCCTCGGGCGGCGGCGGGGAGGGGGTCGGGGGCTATCCTGGCACCGATCCTGACGCCGATTGCCCCGGCAAGCTCGAGCCGCGCGAGCCCGCTGGGCAGCTCGCGGTCGTCGGGGACGGCACCGCCGCCAGCTGCACCGAGCAGGCGCTCGTCGATGCGTCCGACGCCGTCAACGCGGCGCCCGAGGGGGGGACGATCAGCTTCGACTGCGGCGAGCCGGTGACGATCACGCTCGGCTCTTCGCTGTTCATCGCCAATACGGCGATCCTCGACGGCGGCGGCACGGTCACCCTCAGCGGAGGTGGCGCGGTCCGCGTGGTCGAGCTCGACCATTACGTCGACTTCGTCCTGCAGCGCATCACGATCCGCGACGGCTTCGTCGCGGCGGGCAGCGAGAACGAGAGCGGCGCGGGGCTGTTGCACCCGTGGTTCGGTACGCTCGAGGTGATCGACGTCACCTTCGCCGACAACCACAGCGCGAGCCTGATCAACGACGTGGGCGGCGGGGCGATCTACGCAGGCGGCCTGACCCGCGCGGCGATCTCGGGCTCGACGTTCACGGGCAACAGCGGCTCCACGGGCGGGGGCATCCTGAGCCGCAGCACCAACCTCACCGTCGTCGACAGCGTGTTCTACGAGAACTCCGCGACGACCTACGCGGAGGACGGCCAATACGGCAATGGTGGGGGCGTGTACATCGATCGCATGTGGCTCGACGCGCCCCAGGATTTTTCGATGTGCGGCTGCGTGTTCGAGCAGAACCACGCCAAAGTGCACGGCAGCGCCCTCTTCTCGTACAACCTGGAGGGCAGCGGCGCCACCATCGAGCGCACGACGTTCCTGAACAATGACATGTTGGGCAGCCCCGGAGGCACCGGCAGCGTCTACCACGAAGGGGTCCCCCTCACCGTCGTCGGCTCGACGTTCGCAGGCAACACCACGAACGCCCACGCCGGAGGCCTGTTCCTCGGCGGCGGCAGCGCGGCGTCGATCGTGAGCTGCACGTTCGACGGCAACAGCACCCCAGGCAACGCGGGGGCGCTGTGGGCTGGCAATGGCGCGGTCGACGTCACCAATACGACGTTCGCGAACAACTCCGCGGACTATGGCCCTGTCATCTTCAAGGGCGAGAGCGGGAGCGTGCTCCTCACGAACGTCGTGTTCGCCAACAACACGACCGAGAACGAGTTCAGCGCGCTGGCGTGCCACGAGACCTTCCAGGACGGCGGCGGCAACGTGCAGTTTCCGGCCACCAAGAACAACGGCAACCCCGACCTGCCGTGCGCGGCCGGCATAGCCTTCGCCGACCCGGGGCTCGCGCCGCTCGCCGACAACGGCGGCCCGACCCCGACCATGGCCCTGACGGCGGGCAGCCCCGCCGTCGACGTCTCGGACGAGTGCCCCGAGGTCGACCAGCGCGGGATGCCTCGCGTCGGCCCCTGCGACGCGGGCGCGTACGAGCTGCAATAGAGGCGCGGGCTCAGGCGGAGGCGGTAACGAAGCTCGCCACGCGCTCGATCACCTCCTTGTCCCTCAAGATGCGCACGTGGCCGAGGCCGTGCGTCACGTGCAGGCTCGCGCCGTTCGCGCGCGCGACCCGCTCTCCCTCGGCCAGCGGCACCTCGCGGTCCGTCGCGTCGTGCACGACCAGCAAGGGCGACCGCCCGAGCGCAGGGTGCGCGGTGAGGTCGTAGTCGCCCACCTTGCGCAGGAAGCGGTGCTCGATGCGCTGCTCGAGCCGATCGACCACACGCTCCGGGATGGCGAGGGCGCGGCCGAAGCGCCGGGTCGCGTTCTTCAGCTCGGCTGGCGGCGCGATGAACGCGAGCCGTGGGCGGAGGCGAGAGCGCTCGAGCGCGAGCGCGGTCGCCGGCCCACCCATCGAGTGGGCGATCACGCCGGCGACGGGGCCGATGGCGGCCAGCATGGCGGCGACCGCCGCGCCGATCTGCGGCAGGGACGAGGTGCCCGTTCCCCGCGCGCCGTGACCGGGCGCGTCGAACAGCACGACGCGACGGCCCCGGCTGACCAGCGGCTCGATGAACCCGCGCAGCTGGGCTCCGCGCCCGCCCCAGCCATGAACCAGGAGCACCGCGGGACCTTCTCCGAACGACCAGCCTCGCAGCACGCCGAGCCCGGCCGGCACCTCGACGGCGTCGGCGAGCAGCATGGCGTCGAGCTCGTCGGGCTCCGGACGAAAGGGCGGGGGCGTGAGGAACAGGCGCTCGGCGACCGCCGCAGACAGCTCGGGCGCGTGCGGCCCGAGCGCCCGGAACGCGCGGCGCAGCCACCGGAGCTGGGCCGCCGGCTGCTGCGGACGCCGACGACCCGCGGGGGTAACGATAGTACGAACGGTCGTGCTTTTACGGGGGCGAGCAAGGGCGTCTTCCATGGGTTCCTCGTCGTGGGGGCTTCAAGGGGTTGGGGGGATACGGCTCGCCGCGAGGAGCCGCGAGAAGCTCCGCTTGGCGCGGTCGTAGGCGGACGGGTCGCGCACGAGCCGCGCTGCCGTGTGGGTCGACAGCATCAGCCCGTGGAGATCGAAGGCGAAGTCTTCCGGGTCGAGATCAGCGCGAAAATGGCCCTCACGCTGCGCGATGCGGGCGGCCTGCGCGAGCGTGTCGAGCCAGTCTCGCTCGCTCTTCACCAGGGCCTCGCGTGCGGGGCCGGGCTGATCGTCGAGCTCGAAGCTGGCGGCCGTCAGGATGCAGCCTGCAGACTGCTGCAGCGCCCAGGAGAGCCAGCGTTCGAACAGCTGCACGACGCGGGGCTCGCCCCGCGGCGCCTTGAGCGCGGGGCGGACGACCTCTTCCACGAAGCGCTCGCTCGCGGCCTCGATCACGCTCACCTGCAGCGCCTCCTTCGAGCCGAAATGGGCGAAGAGCCCGCTCTTCGACAGGTGCGTCGCCTCGGCGAGGCCCCCGATCGTGAGGCCGGAGAGGCCGACCTTCGCGGCGTGGTCGATCGCGCAGGAGAGGATGTTGTGCCGGGTCGCCTCCGAGCTGCGGGCCATGGCTGAGGTTTAGGAACGAACGGTCGTGCTGTCAAGCCGTCGGCCGCAGCGGGGCGCGAGCCGTGCGAGCATCGGCGCGATGCGCGTCGTCCTCGCTGGCTGCCTGTCGCTCACGCTCCTCGCCTGCGGCGCGCCGAGCGAGCAGGTCTCTTCACCTCGTCCCGCCGTGTCCGCGGCCTCGTCCGTGGGGACCGCGTCGCCCATGGCATCGGTGCTCGCCGCGGTCGACGCTCCGCCGACGCCGCCTCTGTCTCGGACGCGCGACGAGGTCATCGCCGGGCTGCTCGCGGCCGTGCCATCGAAGCCCGCGCGCAGCGTCCTGCTGATCGGCATCCGCGAGGCAGAGCCCGAGACCTTCCACTGGCTGTTCGGCGGCGAGCCCGCGCCAGAGGAGCAGCCGGCGCCAGGGTATCGCACGCTCGTCGTCGACGTGCAGGACGGCTCGGTCCGTGTGGTCGCCGAGCTGCCGTTCCTGGTGATCCCGGGCGACAAGGGGCTGCGCTACATCGGAGACGCGAGCGCCGTCGCCTACGAGGAGATGACCTCCGAGCTCGCGAAGAAGGCCGAGCGTGACGGCCTCGGCGATCCCATCCCTCACCATTATGCGAAGACCGAGCTCTGGGAGACCAGCAAGCGGGACGAGGTGGTGAAGGTCAGGCAGCAGCTTCGAAATCGCCTCATGAAGGAGCGGAAGTGGGGGGAGACGTCGTCGGAGACGATCCTCGTGCAGACCCCGACGGCGCGCTGCGCGCTCGACTCCTGGTCGGAGTGGACCGGCGGCGCGCTCGCCATCATGGGGGGAACGGGGTTCAGCCTCTCGGGACCTGGCCTGAAGGCCGACGCCTCGCGCCTGTCTTCGTGGGTCCCGGACGGCGAGGTCGCGCGCGTCGCCACCGCGATCATCCGAGAGACCGACGGAGACGAGGCGGACGCCGTCGTGGACCTCGACGCGAAGCGGAAGTTCAACGGCGGCTTCCAGGAGATCGTTCCACGCAAGGAGATCCACGCCTGCCTAACCCGGCAGGCGGGCCGCCTCTCGCTGCTCGGCTACACGTACGTCTCGAGCAACAGCGCGCGCGGCTTCGACGCGACCGAGCCGTCGAGCCCGCCGCCGGCACCGCTGGCGCCTTGGAACCCACCGTTGCCCTTCGGCTTCGACGTCTGGAAGGCCGTGTTGCCCGACCTCACGGACGCCGTCGCGACTCCCTCGGGCGACGTCATCGCGTTGCTCGACGCCCGCGGGCTCACCCTCTACGACGTCGCCAAGCGGGCCGCGGTCACCGCGCTCGAGGTCGGCCCAGAGGCCGCGATCGTCGCCGCCGAGGCCGCGACCGGCGAGGCGGCCGACCGCTGGGTCAAGGAGCTGACCGCCCCGTGGCCAGCTGGGGTCGCGGACCAATCGAAGGCGCAGCGGGCGCGGGTGGTAGCTCGCAAGAAGGCCCAGGCCGAGGAGGCCGAGAACGCGCAGCCGAAATGAGACGCCGGGGCCTGGGTCAGTTGCAGACGCCGTCGACGCACGAGGACTGGAGGCCACAGTCCGAGATGGAGGTGCAGGGGGCGCCGGTCTTGTTCGGGTAGCAGAGGCCGGCGGCGCAATGCAGGTCGACCAGCCAGCCCACACTCTCCCGCGCCGTCGCCGTCGCAGGGGGCCCCCTCCTTGTTGGGGTAGCAGATCCCTTTGCCGCAGTGGCTACCTGGCACCGGGCAGCCGCTGTCGTCGTCGCAGCGGCAGCCATCCTGGTTGGGCCAGCACAGCCCGTCGGTGCAGTGCTCGCCGTTGAGCGCCGCGCAGTCGCTCAGCGACTTGCAGCGCTTCGTCGGCGTCTTGCAGGCAGCGGCCGCGAGCGTCGCGATCTTCAGCGTCGGGACCGGCCCGGGCTTGTCGGCCGCCGTCGTCGGCGCGGACGTGGGCGCCTGGCTTGTCGTATCCGCGGGCGCGGCCAAAGCTGCGACCTCAGCCGGTGCCGAGGGGTCCGCGGGTGCAGCCGCGACCTCGGTCGGGCCGAGCTCGAGCGCGCAGGCCATGATCTCGTCAGCCTTGCTCTTGCCCGCGCTCGCGCTGACTGACCTCCTCGTGGAGCTGTGCTTCGTGCAGCGTGCGCTCGGCGAGGAGTGGGGCCCGGCGCTCAGTCGACCGTGATCGATTTGCTGACGTTCTTGGGGACGTCGGGGTGGACGCCGTGGTCGGCGATGCCGAGCCGGTCGAGGTAGCGCTTCTTGAGCAGGCTCATCTTGAGGGCGAGGCGCTGCAGCGCGACCGTCGACGAGAACGTCGCCATCAGGGTGTCGTGCGTGCGCGGCAGGGTGACGTAGACCGAGCGGTACTCCGGGTTGTCGACCGGGGCCTTGGCCGCGGCCCCGCGGAGCGCGGGGTGATCTTCGGCGACCACGACCGTGCAAGCCCCGCGGATCTTGTGGGTGTTGATCTGCGAGACCGTCAGGGCGACGTCGCGCTCGTCGGGGCCGGTGACGTAGACGAGCGGGTAGTCGGCGTAGAGCTCGTCGACGAGCTCGGCCCGGTTCACGCACTCCTCGAGCAGGAGGCGCTCGGCGTCACTCAGCCCGAAGGGGACCGCCGTCGGCGAGAGGACCATATCGTGCGCCGCCTGGACGATCCGCCCGAGGGAGGTGGGGCCGAGGCCCGCCTCGGCCGCCCGCGCGACGACATCGGCCAGGCCGCGCCCGAGCCGCTTCAGCATCGCGTCGATCTGGAGGGGTCCGAGGACGGTGTTGAAGCCGAGGAGGGTGTTCGGCCCGTGCTTGAACTCCGAGGCCTCGAAGCCCTCGGTGTGGTTGAGGACGACCTCGCGGATCTTGAGCGCCCCCTCCTTCGCGACGGCCGCGATGCGCGTGGCGAGGATGTGCATGCTCGGCCGCAGGAAGAGCAGCTGCGCGGCGACCTCGAGGTCCGCGTCGGTCGCCGCGATCGTCTCGTGGATGAGGGCCGGCACCGCGCGCAGGCGCTCGCGCCTCGCCTCGACCTCGCCCAGCGCCTCGCCGCGGACCCGCGCGACGTGCAGCGCCAGGCAGTAGAAGACGACCATCTGGTTGATGAAGCTCTTGGTCGCCGGGACGGCGATCTCGGGGCCACAGCGCAGCGGGATGACGACGTCGGCCTTCTCCTGGGCCAGCGTCGAGTTGACGTTGTTGACCAGGGCGACCTTGGCGATGTCCTTGCCGGAGGCGATGACGTCGTTCAAGACGTCGATCAGGTCCTTCGTCTCGCCGCTCTGGCTGACGGCGACGACGAGATCGCCGTCTCGCATCGACTGCGACACCTGCCCGCGAAACTCCCCCGGGAGGATGGGCAACAGCTCGAGGTGGGCGAGGTCGTTGAAATAGAGCGCCGCGGCCTTCGCCGCGTGGAACGAGCTGCCGCAGCACATCACGTAGATGCGCCCCCCGCGCGCTTCGGCGGATTGGCAGAGCACGCCGAAGCGCTCGACGGCGGCCGCCCACTCGCGCGCCTCCTCGGCCTCGAGCAGAGCGTCGAGGAGTCGGACGGCCACGACGTCACGATCGCCGCGCGCCATGGGCAGAAGATCGGCCAGAAAGCCGGCCTCGGAGGAGGACAGCGCGTGCGCGCGACGCACGGCCTCGGGGACGTCGTCGAGCAGGGCGGCCATGGCCGGGAGATCGACCAGGGCGTGAAAGTGCGCGCGCAGGGCGTCGTCGGTCGTCTGGTCGCGCAGCGCGTCGACCGACCTCTCGATGCTCGCGTAGCTGCCGCTACCGGCCACGGCACGGGAGGCGTCCGTCCCGCCAAGGAACAGCGTGATGACGTCGCGCGCCGTCTTCTCCTGCGCGCTGATCTCTTGATCCATGAAGGTCTCGAAGGGCGGCACGAGCGCGGTGTCCTTCGCGCGCAGGCGGCTGCGCACCGGCTCGCGGGCGATGGGCTCGCCGGCCGCATAACGGCGCGAGCCGGTCGGCGTCTTCACCACCCGGTCTTCGACGGCGTGGATCTGCCAGCGCGTCGCCTGGTACTCGACCATCTCGCCCTCGGTGATGGGCAGCACGACGCGCGTCCGCTTGAGCACGCTCGACAGATCGCTCGAGGCGATGTTGAAGGCTCCCGCCGCGTCGTGCCCCATCCCGAAGTAGAGGCTCGACCCCTGCTTGATGGCCCACAGCGTGCGCGTCAGCGGGTCGACGATGACCGCGGCGTAGGAGCCCTCGAGCTTGGCCGCCGCGGCGACGATCGCGTCGCGCATCGCCTTGCGCCGCCCGTCTGCGTCGACGGCGCCCGCACGCGCGAGCTCGCGGGCGAAGAAGTGCTCGACGGTGTGCACGACCATCTCCCCGTCGTTGTCGGACAGCACCGCGTGTCCCTCCGCGACGAGCCAGGACTTCAGATCGTCACAGTTGGTGACGTTGCCGTTGTGAGCGCCATAGAGGAACGCCTTGCAGCGCACCACGTGCGGCTGCGAGTTCTCCCGCGTCACGGCGCCGAACGTCGCCCAGCGCACCTGGCCACAGAAGATGCTGCCTGCCATCTTGGTGATGCCGAGCTCGTCGACCATCGCCGAGGGGGCGCCGACGCCCTTGGCCAGCGCGACGTCGTCGCTGCGCTCGCCCTGGATCGCCGCGCCCGTCGAGTCGTAGCCGCGGTACTCGAGCGTCTTCAGCAGCTCGGCCGCCACGAGGCCCATGTCGTTTCGGTGGTGCTCACAGACGAGGCCAATGACGCCGCACATGTTGCTGAGCGTCCTATCACGACCGCGCGCAGGATGACCTCGTGCTGCAGCCTCCCGGCGCGCTTGGCTGGGCCAGCGCGCGGGCGGCTACGGCAGTGACGAGAGGAACCCCCAGAATGCGGGCGCAGCGAGCCCATCCTGCCGCGAGTGGTTCTGGCCCGTCGTCTGGCACCACACCACGGGCAAGCCTGCGTCGCAGCCGGCGTATTGCACGCACGGCGCGGGCTCGTAGGCAGTGGTCGTCGAGTCGCAGCCGTTCTCGGCCAGGTAGCGGTCGCGGGCCGCTTCGCTCGCCCCGATGTTGACCGTGCCGTCGTTCTCGTCATGGATCAGCAGGGCGGCCACGGTGCCGGTGCACCCCGAGCCGCCTTGCCCGCCGGCGATGCTGGCGACCCCCCGGATGCGATCGCCGCGCTGGCAGGACAGGACGTGCGTCATGAAGGCGCCGCTCGAGTACCCCGTGACCAAGCGCCGCTCGGGATCGGCGCAGTACCCTTGCTCCATGACGTCGACCATCGCGTCGAAGAACGAGACGTCCGGGCCGTTGGCGTTCGTGTCCCAGCAATCGCCGACAGCGCGCCCGCGCACCACGATCGCGGCGCCCGCCGCCTGCCCCTCGATCGGGACGTTGTTGTTCTGCTTGTCTGGGCTCGAGCTACAGCCGTGGAATTGGTAGACGATCGGGTACGGCAGGAGCGGGTCGTAGCCCGCGGGCAGGTACACGAAATACTCGCGGGTCGCTCCGGCGACCTCGACGGTCTTCAGCGTCCATGTCTCGGGTGGATCGCTCGCCGCGACTCCGCAGCCTTCACTGCCGGTGGCGCCGCCCGCCCCGCCGTCGCCGCTCGAGCCCCCGCCTCCGCTCGCCCCGGCGCCCGAGCCCCCGGGGCCGTCTCCGCCCGCAGCGCCGCCTGCTCCCCCAGCGCCACCGCCCGCCCCGCCGCTCGGCTGGCTCGTCGTGTCGTCCCCGCACCCGCCCGCGAGTCCAGCGAGCAGGAGCACGGAGAGCAGGGCAGCGGAGGGGACGCGCGCGTCGGTCATGTCGCGCAGCGTACACCGTCACCCCCTGCCGGCGGTCCCTGGTTGACGGGCCGGTGTCCTCGCGTCAGAGCTTGCCGCTCGAAGGCGAGGAGACAGACCCCATGAAGATGCGACCGCTCGGCCGTTCCGGCCTTTACGTCTCGGAGATTTGCCTCGGCACGATGACCTTCGGCGGCAAGGGCTTCTGGAAGGTCGTCGGCGAGCTCGGCGCCTCCGCGGTGGATCGGATCGTGGGCCGCGCCCTCGACGCGGGCGTCAACTTCCTCGACACCGCCAACGTCTACTCCGAGGGCGAGAGCGAGACGCTGCTGGGCGAGTCGCTGGCCCGCCTCGCGCGCCCGCGCGATCAGGTGGTGATCGCCACCAAGGTGCGCGGCCGCATGGCGCTGGACCGAACCAGGTCGGCTTGTCCCGCGCCCACATCCTGCACTCGATCGACGAGAGCCTGCGCCGGCTCAAGCTCGACCACGTCGATCTGTTCCAGATCCACGGCGTCGACTCCAGCACGCCCATCGAGGAGACCCTCGACGCGCTCGACGCGGTCGTGCGCGCTGGCAAGGCCCGCTACCTCGGCTGGTCCAACCTGCCTGCCTGGCTCGCGATGAAGGCGGTCGCGCACCAAGACCACGAGCGCCTGGCCCGCTTCGTCAGCGCCCAGGTGTACTACTCGATCGCCGGGCGCGACATCGAGCGCGAGGTCGTCCCCCTCGCCCAGGACCAGGGCTTCGGCATCCTGCCGTGGAGCCCGCTCGCCGGCGGCCTGCTGAGCGGCAAGTTCGACCTCGAAGCGCCGGAGGCCAAGGGCCCGGAGGGCGCGCGCCGCAGCTCGTTCGACTTTCCCCTCGTCGACAAGCCGCGCGCGGCTGCGTGTCTGCGCGCGATGCGCCCGATCGCCGCCGCCCACGACACCAGCGTGGCGCGCGTCGCCCTCGCGTGGATGCTCGCGAAGCCCTTCGTCACCAGCGTGATTATCGGCGCGAAGGACGAGAGGCAGCTCGACGACAACCTCGCGGCGACCACGCTCTCGCTCACCGCCGAGGAGCTCGCGAAGCTCGACGAGGTGAGCGCGCTGCCGCCGGAGTACCCCGGCTGGATGGTCGCGTGGCAGAACCGCGACGTGCGCTGACGTCCGCGTCATGAGCTAACCTGAGCTCGGTGTCCAAGAAGCACTCCACCAGCGATCCCACCGTCCTCGCGGGGGATTCACCGGCGATCGAGGACGCAGAGACCGAGGAGGTCGGTCGGGTGCTCGCGGGTCGCTGGGAGCTGCTGAGCCTCCTGGGAATGGGCGGCATGGGCGCGGTGTATCGCGCGCGTGACCGCGAGCTGGATGAGGTGGTGGCGCTCAAGATGTTGCGCGCGGGCACCACCGAGCCCGGCGCCATCGAGCGCCTGCGGCGCGAGGTGAAGCTGTCTCGCCGCGTCAGCCACCGCAACGTGGCCCGCGTGTTCGAGCTGGGCGAGAGCGAGGGTGAGCGGTTCTTCACGCTCGAGTACATCGAGGGCGAGTCGCTGCGCGCGCTGCTCGATCGGGAGCTGACCCTGAGCATCCCGCGGGCGCTCGAGCTCGGCGTCGCCATGGCCAAGGGGCTGGCCGCCGCGCACGAGGTGGGGGTCGTGCATCGCGACCTCAAGCCCGACAACGTGCTCTTGGGGCGCGACGGCCGCGTGGCCATCACCGACTTCGGCATCGCCGCGTCGTTCGAGCGCACGGGCGCCGCGGAGACCACTTCGTTCGCCGGCACTCCCTTGTACATGGCGCCCGAGCAGGTCGATCATTCCCGGCCGATCACCCAGAAGAGCGACGTGTACGCGCTGGGTGCGGTGTTGTTCGAGCTGCTGACCGGCCGGCCGCCGTTTCACGAGGCCACGGCGCTGGCCACCGCGGCCGCGCGCTTGACCAGGCCTGCGCCCGATCCGCGCTCGCTGCGGCCAGAGCTCGGCTCCGGGCTCGCCGATCTGGTGCTGTCGTGTCTTGCGAAGAACCCGGACGACCGCCCCGCCAGCGCAGCGTTGGTGCAGGCCGCGCTCGAGTCTCAGCTGGGCGCGGCGGGGCCCGTGATTTCGGTGAAGCCGCCGCCCGGCTCCGAGGCGCTCAGCGTCCCCCTGGCCGCGAGCTCGGGCACCGTCTCGCCTTGGTCGGCCCGCGCCAAGCCGCGCGCTCGTCTCGCGGTCTTGCCGTTGCTCAATGGTGGGACCGAGGCCGATGCCTACATGGCGGACGGCCTGACCGATGATCTGATCGACTCTCTGTCGACGGTGAATGCGCTACGCGTCATGTCGCGCAGCGCGACCGAGCGCTACGCAGGCATGCGGGCGGTCGACCCGCGCGCGGTCGGCGCGGAGCTCAACGTGGACGTGATCGTGAGCGGCTCGCTGCGTCGCGTGGAGGACGGCAGCGCGCTCTTGTCGCTGCGGCTGATCGCCTGCGAAGACGGAGGGCAGCTGTGGTCCCAACGCTTCCAGGTCGCGGCTTCGCGCCTGCTGCAGGTGAACACCGACGCGGCGCACGCCATCGCCTCTGCGCTGTCGCTCGCGGGGGGGCGTGACGAGCGCCGCCTGACCGATCCAGCAGCGGTCGAGCTCTACCTGCGGGCGCGCGCGATGTACCGCGAGTTCTCACCGCGCGGGGCGCGCACCTCGGCCGAGCTGTTCGAACGGGCGCTGGCGTTCGCCCCCGAAGATCCAGTGCTGCTCGCGGGACACGCGATGGCGCTGGCGCGGGTCAGCTTCTTCAAGGGCGATCGCGTCGAGGCCGCGCACGCCGCGGCTGCGCACGCCCTGGCCATCGCTCCGGACCTCGGTGAAGCCCACCTGGCCATGGCCACGGTCGAGCTGCAGAGAGCCAACATGCCGCAGGCGTTTCGAGAGGCGCTGGCGGCGCTCAGGTTCTCGCCCTCCCTGGCCGAGGCGCACCAGCTGGTCGGGCGCATCCTTGCGGAGACGGGCCCGATCGACGCGGCGCAGCGCGCGCTGGCGCTGGCCGTGGAGATCGAGCCACGCATGGGGCTCACCCAGGTGAGCCAGATGCAGCTCTTGGTCTATTCGGGGCGCTCGCAGGAGGCGATGGCGATGATGGCCGAGGCGCGAAAGGCGGTCGGGGAGCAGACGACCTTTCAGGTGGCCCGCGCGCGGTTCGCGTTTTGGATGGGCGATCGCGACGAGACGAACAGCGCCTTGGCGGAGATCGAGCGCCTGAGCCGTACCAGCCAACAGCCGTCGTATTCGCTGTTCCTCACCACCCTCGCCGCCGATCCGGAGAAGGGGCTGGCCCTGGCGCAGCAGCCTGAGATGCTCGCGCAGCTGGAGCGAGAGTCGCGCCGGCTGAGCTTGTTCGTGCTGCAGGTGCTGTGCGAGTTCGCCGGCGGCTCCAACGCCGTCGAGCAGGGCATCATGCTGCTCGGCAGGGCGGTGTCGCTGGGCCTGTGCGACCAACTCTGGATGGATGGCTGCCCGGTGCTGGCATCGCTGCGAGCGGCGCCCGGCTGGGCCGACCTCTATTCGGTCGTGGCGGCCCGCGCGGCCGAGGTGCGCGCGCTGGTGCCGAAGAGCGGCGGCACCACCACCAAGCCGTAGTCCCAGGCCGCGAGCTGCTCGGTCTGGAGCCTGTCGGACTCCGACCGCACCTCGTTTGCGGTGAAATGCAGCGCCCACGGGAACGTGATCCCGCCGCCTCGAGGCCCGCTACCCTCGGCCCGTGAACACGAGCCCGACGCAACACGACCCACCGCCGTCGTTCGAATCTCTTCGGCTTTGGGGAGCGCCGACGCTCGTTGCCCCCGGCATGAGGCTGCAGGCGCCGCGCCTCGCGCGCATGGGTGAAACAGACGGTCTGCTCGTGTACGGGCATCGCTCTGAGCGCGGCACGCCGTCGCTCGTCTCACAGCGAATCAAGGGCCTCTTCTCCGACGCCGCGCCGACGGCCGGCGCCGCGGTGGTTCACCTCGCGAAGGACAACGTGAACGCGATGGGCCCGCTCGTCGCCTGGCCCGACGGGGCCTTCGCGGCGCACTACGGCAGGGACTGGGTGCTCGGCGCAGGCGACGAGTCGGGCGCGCGGGCCGTGTTGCCCGGGGCGCACGTCTTCGACCCGGCGTCGGAGGCGGTGTACGTGCTCGAGCCGGAGGGCGACTCGCTGCGGGTGCTGCGCCGGACAAAGCGCCAAGGAGAGGGCCACGCCGACCCATGCGGCGTCTTGCCGAAGAGCCTGGGAGGCGCCATGGGGATCGGCGCCGACGGCAGGCTGTTTGTGGCGGCGATGGTCCCGTCGTCCACGGTGAAGATCTACGTCGCGTCGGGCGAGGGGCTCGTCGTCGGCGGGGTGATGACCATGCCCCAGCGCGCCCGCCTGCTTGTGGTGCCGCGCCCTGAAGGCGCCTTCCTCGTGGTGGCTGGATACGGCCACGCCATCACCGTCCACGCGCTGGACCAAGCGGGGCAACCGTGCCGGGCCCCCTGGGCGGTCCCGGTCGTGACTCCGAGCGATCACCTCGTCGCCTGCTGCGCCTGGCGCGACGGCGTCGCCATCGCGTCGACGCGTGGTGGGGCCGGCGTGGGCCTGAGCCTCACCGACGGCGCGCGCGCAACCTACAGCGAAGAGGCCCTTCGCAGCGTCATGTCTACGAACCTCATGGCGGGTCTCGCCGCGAGCGCCGAAGGGAGGTCGCTCGCGTTCGCCTATCTCTCGCTCGACCGGGCGGCGCAGGGCGGCATCTTCCTCGCGCGCTTCCGCTGCGAGGCCGGTGACCCATCCGCCGCTTTCGTGCCGTCCCCCGAGCGCCCCGGCACGTCAATCGAATCGGTCGCCGGGGTGGAAGCGGGCGCGCCTACCGTCGTCGCGGCGCCCGCTCCGCCACCCCGCCCAGCTCCGGCCCGCCCCTCGCCGGCGGTGCGGCCCAGCCCCTTTGGCACGCGGGACTCGCTCGTGCGCTTCTTCCGCTGGATGGCCCTCATGGATGCCTTCGGCCGAGGCATATTTCTCGACGTGGACGCCGCAGGCACGGCGGGCGCTGGTCATTTCCACAGCGGCGACGGACAGGGGAACCATTTCGTCGCCCATTGGGACGCGACGGGGATCGTCGTGCTCGGCTTCGATCACGAGGGCCAGGGCTCGGAGTGGAGCACGCCATTGGACCAGCGCGATCCGGGCAAGCATTTGCCCAGCGTGCCGGCGACGCTCGCGCCGCTCGCCTTGCGCGCGACCGACTGGGGCGAGCGTTTGGCGACCGAGGGCGCGTGGATCGAGGCCGGCGAGCGCCCAGCGCACGGCGAGTCGGCACTGGACTTGCTGACCCGTCATTTCGGGCTGCCGGGGCCGGACGACGTGGGCAAGCTGCTAGTCCCCGACGATCCCCTCTCGCAGCTGGTCGCGCGGGTGGTCGACCTCGAGGCGTACACCGTGACGCGCGAGGACGAAGCCATCATCCTCGCGTGCAAGCACCTCCCGGACGAAGCGAGCCTCGCCGCGCTCGCGCGCCTCGGTGTGGCCTGGCCGGATGCGCCGGCGCGCATCGCCGCGGTGCGGGCGAAGCGAGAAGAGGAGCGTCAGGCAGCGATCTCGCAGCTGCTCCCTGCGGCGGAGCGCGCGCTCCTGCTCGCGGCGCACAGCGGAGATCTCGAGGCGGCGCAGCAAGCGCTGATGAGCGGGGCCTCACTCGAGTGCCGTGTGCCCGCCCAGCTCTTGCCCTTCTCGGCGTTCGAGGGCTGGACCCCTTTGCTCCTCTCGCTGCAGCACGGCCACAGCAGGCTCGCCGAGCTCCTCATCGAACGAGGCGCCGACGTCGAGGCGCGGGTCGGCGCCAGCCACGGTCAAGGCACGGCGTTGCGCGCCGCCGCAGCGCAGGGGGATCTTCGCCTCTTCCGCCTCCTGCGGGAGCGCGGCGCGAGCGTCGAGCCGACCCTCGACTCCTGGGGGCTGCTCCAGGCGGTCTGCTACCCGCGCCACCACACCCCGACCGGGACGCCGGCCGACTACGCCGAGGTGATTCGGCTGTTGCTGGACGCGGGCGCGCCGCTCCCGAACGACGCCCATTGCGAGCAGCTCGTCGCGATCGTGACAAAAGGCGGCGCGCACGAGCTGATCCCGCGATTGCGCCGCGTCTACGCGGAGGACGTGCTGCCCGCGTTGCCGCCGCCGATCGACCCGGCGGTCGTCCCGCGCGTGACGGAGCTCTTGGTGCGCGCCGCGGACGCCTTCGCCCGAGACAATGCCATCTCGCTGCGCTTGATGATCGAAGCCTGGCAGCTCGATCCGCTGCCCGCGCTGGGGGACGCGGCGGAGACGTTGGCGCGCTGGATCCGTGGCGCGCAGCTCGACTACGTGGTGCCGGCGCGTGGCGGGCTCGACGGCGAGGCCACGCTACGCGCCCTCCAGCAGGCTCTCGCGCTGCCGCCGGATCCGCGCACAGCACGCGCGCTCCTCGGTTGGATGCAGCGCGCCGACATCTACACGAACAAGGTCGCGCTCGCCCGCTGCTTCGACGCCGCGGCTGCCCTCTTGGTCCACACGCGCGACGTGCGCTTCACCGAGAGCCTGGCGCGACACTGCGAACGCCGTCCGACCGGGCTCGGGCCAGCGCGCGAGTCTCTGCGCGTCGCGCTGCGCGCGCTCTCGGGGACGGTGCCGGTTCCGCTCGACGGCGAGGGCGTGCGCGCCCTCCATCGTCTCGAGGACGGGCTGGCGGGGCACCCCACCTCCTCGGGTGGCGTCAGCGTGCGTGCGCTGTTCGAGGCCGTGTGGGAGGCGCCCGATGACGACGCCCCGAGGCAGGCGCTCGCCGATCGCCTGCGAGCGCTCGGCGACCCGCGAGGGGAGCTCATCGCGCTGCAGCTCGCGCGTCACGCGAAGCCCGCCACACCGAAGAAGCGCGAGAAGGAGCTGCTCGCCGAGCACGGTCGTGCGTGGCTCGGCGCGATCGGTCCGATCATGGCCGACGGGTTCGTGTTCGAGCGAGGCTTCGTGGAGCAGGTGTCCGCCGGCGCACCGGGCCAGGACGGCCCGGCAGGCCAGTATCCGTTGCTCGGCTCGGGGCCTGGTACGCAGGTCGAGTGGTCGACCGTGCGGCGTTTGTCGGTGTGGCGCTACGCGGCGCTCGGCGGTTCAGGGCTGCTTTGCGGTTCGCGTCTGTTCGGGCTGCGCGAGCTGCACGACGCCGGAGGCAGCGACGTGAAGGATCTGCTCGCCGGCCCGGTTCGACGGCTCGAGCGGCTCGACTTCGCGCGGGCCCGTGCGTGCCAATGGTGGGCCATGGTGCTGGGCGAGCCGTTCGAGGCGCTGCCCGACAAGCTGCCCGCGCTCACGAGCCTCCGTCTTCCCTCGCGCGACGGCTCGATCGACTGGGTCGCACGCCTCGCCGCGCGCCTCCCCGCCCTGCGCGAGCTGTCGGTCGGCTTGGGAGCCCCGGCGCTCGACGAGCTCGTCGCGCTCGGCCGCTCGCGCGGTCTCGCGCGCGTGAAGCTGCTCGGCCCCGCCGACTTCGGCTTCGAGATCGAGAGCGGGACCCTCTCGATCGTCTTCCCCAGTCGCCTCGCCCCGACCCTCGCCGAGCTCGCGGCCTCGGTCGTGGCGCGCATGCGGGAGAGCGGCGTACGTTGTGTCGTCGCGCGGACGCCCCTTCGCGCCAAGCTCGCCGGCGATGCCGGCGCACACGCGTTCGTGCGTCGCAGCGAGCGGGTGGAGCTCGGATCGATCGCGACCGCGTGCGCCGCCCTCTCCGTTCCCTTCAGGGTCGAGGACGAGGTCGACGACACCTTCGCGCCCAACCCCACGCGCGGCGAATAGGCGCCCCAGTTCGGACGGCGCGCCGCCCCCGTGTGACCGCGCTACGCGTTCAGCGACAGCGCCGCGTGGAGCTCCGACGCGACGAGGTCTCCCGACGGTCGCATGGCGAGCTTGCGCGCGCTCCAGAGCAGCGCCAGCGGCTCGGTCAGCGGCGCGAGATCGGGCAGGTCGATCTGCACCAAGCCCGCGGGGCTCTCTCCCAGGCCGAAGCTCGGGAGCACCCCGACGTGGCGGCCTGCCTCGAGCGCGCGCGCGACCTGCGGGAAGGTGTCGCAGAGGAGGAGCTCCCGCGCGCCCCCGCGCGCCTCGGCGAGCTTCAGGAGCTGCGCGTGGAGGCGAGGCTCGCTCGTCTGCAGAGCCAGGGGCGCCTCGAGGACTTGGGCGCCCAGCCGCTTCGCGAGGGAGCGCGCGGCGAAGACCGGGTACGAGACGGCTCCCAGGCGCCGCGCCCGCAGCCCTTGCGGCGCCGAGGCGCCGCGCCAGACGCCGAAGTCGAGGCGCCCGTCCGCGAGACGCTCGGGCAGGTCGTCGGAGGCGAGCGCCGTGACGGTCAGGTGGGCGGTGAGCGGACGGCGGGCGAGGCGCGGGAGCACCCAGCCGTGCAGGACGCTGTCACCGGCCCCGAGCGAGAGCGACAGGGGCTGCGCCGCGGTGTGTACGACCTCGGAGAGGCCGCGGTGGAGCTCGCGCACCACGGCGGCGAGCATGCGACCGGCTGGAGTGAGCGTCATCCGCCGGCCGCTCCGCGCGAAGAGCGGCTGCTCGAGGGCGGCCTCGAGCTCGGAGATCTGCCGACTGATCAGGCTCTGGCGGGTCGGATCGCGCGGCGCGGCGAGGGAGATCCCGCCGGCGTCGGCGACGCGCAAGAAGGCGCGCAGCCGCTCGAGCGACAGCCCCACGCGGTCGAGCCCACCAGCGTCGAGTCGACGGTTGCAGTCATGACTCCATAGTAATGGATCCTTCGTTTTCCTGCATCGCGGCCCGAGGCTCCGAGACACACCTTTCGGGGCATGAAGACAGCTACCCAACACTCCGGCCTCCCCGTCTACTTCCGCCCCGAGATGGTCGCCCGCACCGCCAGCTTCTCCCCAAGCGCCGAGAAGCCCCGGCGCGTCGTCGAGGACTGGCTAGCGCTCGGCCTCCCGATCCACCTCGTCGCCCCCGAGCCGGTCACCGAGGCCGACCTCGCGCTCGCCCACGACCACGACTTCGTCCGCGGCGTGCTCGCCGGGACCCGCGCGAACGGCTTCGGCACGACCTCGCTCGAGGTCGCCAGCTCGCTGCCGTTCACCTCGGGCTCGATGTTCGCCGCGGCACGCGGAGCGCTCGAGTCGGGCGGAATCAGCTGCTCCCCCAGCTCCGGCTTCCACCACGCCGGTTGGGCGCGCGCGGGCGGGTTCTGCACGTTCAACGGTCTCGCCGTGACGGCGCTCAAGCTGCGGCGCGACGGGCTTGCCTCCCGCGTCGCGATCTTCGACTGCGATCAGCACTACGGGGACGGGACGGAAGATGTCCTCGACCGGGTCGGAGGCCACGCGTTCGTCCACCACTTCACGGCGGGTGCGGACTTCCACCACCCGCGGCAGGTCCCCGACTTCTTCGAGCGACTACGGCGGGAGCTCGACGCCGCCTCGGAGTGCGACGTCGTGCTCTACCAGGCGGGCGCCGACCCCCACGTCGACGATCCGCTAGGAGGGTGGCTGACGACGGAGGAGCTGAGCCGCCGCGACGCCCTCGTCTTCGACACGCTCAGCGCACGCGGCGTCCCGGTCGCCTGGAACCTCGCGGGCGGCTACCAGCAGCGCCCCGACGGGAGCATCCCCGGCGTCCTCGCCATCCACGCGAACACGGCGCGGGAGGCGCTGCGTGCGCTGCGCGAGGCGCGCTACAGCGGTGTTCGGTTGCCGTGATCGAGTTTGCCGCTCCAAGGGCTCCTTTGGGTGAGAGCCCTTTCCGCGGCAAACAAGCCCCCCCTCTGCACCCGCCGCTCGATCTTCAATGGCGAGGGTCGATCAAGGCAACCGACCCTCGCCATAGGTCGGCGCCAAGTCGCCCCGAGCCTCGTGGTTCACGAGGGCGATAAGAGCGTCTACCGTGGCGAGCATGGACGACGACACGCGCGCGATCTTGTCGCGCCGGGCGCAGCTGGTCTCGGCGGCCCTCGCGTGTCTCGCCGGCTGCAGCGAGGGCAATAGCGATCGCGCCAAGCCCACTGTCTGCCTCAGCTTCGGCCTCGTTTGCCCCGCCGGCTCCGAGCCCCGTGTGGGTGCCCCGCGGGGCACCCTCACGTCTCGTCCTGACACCTCCAAAGAATGTGTCCCCGCTGGCTCGCCGAGCTCCGTGAGCGCTGCACGCGCCGCCGCGTCAGCGTCCGCACGCGCCGCCGCCGAGGCTTCCGCCGCTGCCGAGCCCACCACCAGCGCGTCCGCCGAGCCCTCCACCCCGAAGCGCTGAGCGTTGGCCGCCTTCAGCGTGCCTGTCTGGCCCTGGACCGATCGCCAGCCCCGTCACCTCGACGGCTGGTGGCAGCGCGCAGAGATCTGAGTCGGCATGGCCGAGCGCAACACATGCCGGGAGACATTCGTCGAGCTTTGAACCGAGCAACGCCTCAAGCTCAACGACCTTCTCTGCAATGGGAGCGGTCCCTCGGCGTCGACCGCGAACAGGGTCGTCGACCCTCATGCCCACGATCGAGATGCCCTTCGCAGGACACCCGACGGTCGGGACCGCGAGCGTGGTGGCCGAGGGCAGGGACGACGTCGTGCTCGGGATGAAGGCGGGGCTCGTGCCGGCAGGTGCGTGCGCTGGTGCCGAAGAGCGGCACCACCACCAAGCCGTCGTTGCGTCCGGCGGGCCCGGCGCCGTTGAGCTGCTCGCTCAAGCGGCGCTTCGCAGCTGAGCCTTCAAGAACGCGACGATCGCGTCGAGCGCGGCCTTGCCCTCGGGGTGATAGGCCGCGAACACCGGCGCGTTGTGCGGCATGTCCTTGGCGCGGTGGAGGGTGGTCGCGACGCCCGCCTGCTCGAGCCGGGCCGCGAGCGAGAGGATGTCGTCTCGGGGGATCTCGGCCTCGCCGACGGTCACCAGCGTGGGCGAGAGGCCCTCGAGCTTCGCGTGCACCGGTGACAGCCGCGGGTCCGACAAGGGAAGATCGCCAGCGAAGGCCTTCGCCTGACGCAGCAGGTCCTGCCTCGTGCCGTAATCGAGCGGCTCGTTTTCTTGGAACGACGCGCCAGGCATCTCCAGATCGGACCACGGGGAGATGAGCACTGCGGCGCGCGCCTGTGGGCGGCCGCGGTCGCGCAGCGCGAGCTGGAGCTCGAACGCGAGGTTGCCGCCAGCCGAGTCCCCCGCGACCACGATGGCGTCTTCGGGGGTGCCCGCCGCGACGCAGGCCTCGAAGACCGCGAGCGCGTCCTGCAGCTGCGCGGGGTAGGGGTGCTCGGGCGCCAGGCGGTAGTCGACGCCGACCGCCTCGAGGCCCGACTCGAAGGCGAGGCGGGCGATCAGCTCCGCGTGCGTCGTCTTCGCCGAGCCATAGATGTACGAGCCCCCGTGGAAGAAGACGAGGAGCTTGCCACGCTGTGCGCCCTCTGGGACGAAGCGCGTCACCGGGACACCGCCGAGCGTGGTCGGCTCCAACCGGACGCGCTTGGCGAAATCCCGAGGGTAGGGGCGACCGTCGACCTCGGCCCGCAGCCGCTCGAAGGGCCACGCGGCGCTCTCGTCCCAGTCCCGCCTCAGAAACCTCACCATCAGCTCGAAGACGAAGGGCCAGCGCGGGTGGCGCGGCCGCCCGCGGAGGCGGCCCCACACGGTCGCGACCCACGCGAGGAGCATCAAGCGAAGCGAGCGCAGCATCGGGCGCTGTATAGGGGACGCTGATCGAAAAGGAAAGCCCGGGGCCGCCCCGCTGGGCGAGGTCGTCGGGAGGGCGAGGCGCTCGGCGCTGGCCGCGCTCCATTGCTCACGGAATCGACGTGCTCCAGCGCTTCAGGTGGCCCGCGCCGACGGCGGCGGCGACAGGGAGGGCCACCCTTGTGGGCAGGGCCCCGCTCGCTGTCGCCACGCGGGGCTCTGGTGGCCGGTAGCCCTTGGAACTTAGCGACAAATGCGCAGGGAATTGGCTGGGTGTCGAGATGACCCGGCCGGCGGCGGCGACAGGGAGGGCGACCCTTGCGGCAAGGTCCCGGCTCGGTGTCGCCAACACCAACCGCGGCGCATTCGAGGTGACGCGCTGGGCGCCGAGCGCCGGCGCCTGTCGCCACGCGGGGCGCCCGATGTGGCGACGGGGCGGCTGCTGGCGAGGGGCCGGCGATGTCACGTACCCTGCGACCCTCATGGCCGTCGACGTCGTCACCGAGATCTCGATCGAGCGCCCGCTCGCCCAGGTGGCCGCGTTCGCCGGGGACCCGAGCAACGCACCGCAATGGTACGTCAACATCAAGTCCGTCGAGTGGAAGAGCGCGCCTCCTGCGAGCATGGGATCACGCGTCGCGTTCGTCGCGCACTTCCTCGGCCGGCGCCTGGCGTACACCTATGAGATCGTCGAGCTCGTGCCCCACGAGCGGCTGGTCATGCGCACGGCGGAGGGCCCCTTCCCGATGGAGACCACGTACACTTGGTCAGAAGAGGGCGCCGGCCGCACGCGCATGACGCTGCGCAACCGGGGCGAGCCGGCTGGCTTCAGCAAGCTGATGGCGCCCTTCATGAGCGCCGCCATGCGACGCGCGAACGGCAAAGACCTCGCGCGGCTGAAGGCGATCCTGGAGGGGCAGCGCGCGGGGTAGACGAAGGCGGCACGGCCCGGGTGCTCTCCTCGAGAGGGCACGTCATCACAATCCGCCATCGATCTCTGTCCCCACGACCACGCCGATCTGGGCGGTCCTGGCGATTTCACGGCGCTCGACGCCGAAGAACCAGCCCGAGGCGCCAGCGCCTCCCCGCGCGCCGAAGCCGAAGCCCGAGCCCGAGCCGAAGCGGGCTCGGGCGCCGACGGTCAGCTCGCCGAGGCCGAGGGCGCCATTGTCGCGCGAGCGCTCGAGCACGGTGAAGGCCTCGCGGGCGAAGACGGCGACGCGGGCCTCGGCGGCGAGGTCGATCTCGAGGCGGACCTCGAGGGGCAGCTCCAGTCCGCTCGGGGCCTGGTCGGTCGTGCCGGAGGCGCCGATGCCGCCGAGGACCGCCAAGAAGCCGGTTTGGCTGAGCAGCACCCCGACGCCCAAAGGGTAGAGGCACGCGCGTCCGGAGAGGGCCGCGGGGACGGCGAGGCCCATCTCGAGGTCGAGCCCCGCCGCGTAGCCGACCGTGCGACCGAGCACGGCGCGGGCACCGATCCCGAGGGCGCCTTGGCCCTCGAGGCCTCGCGCGCGCTCGGGCCGCGTCACGACGAAGCCGCTCGCGTAGAGGATGACGGACGCCGCGGCCGTCTTGGCGGGGTCGTCGGGGAACGGTGGTTCGGGGCCGCGGTTGGGCTCGCGAGTGATGTGGGCGTCCGTCGAGAGGCCGAGGCGGCCGGGGTTGATGGGGAGCTCGAGCCCGGGAGGTGCGAAGTGAACGCCGATCGGCAGGCCGAGGACGATGACGACGACGCCCTCGCGCAGCCCCATCCGCAGCCCGAGCGGCCAGGTCCCGAGGATGAACCCCGTACCGGACTCGGTGACGGCGGCACCCGCGGGGCCGACATAGTCGCGCCCGATCGCCGTCGCAGGCAGCTCGACGCCGAGCGAGCACGCGCGCCCGAGGAAGGCCACGTAGGTGTTGCTGTTGGGCCCGGGGATTGGCAAATACTGCGGGTACTTCGCGTGGTACTCGCGCTCGGCGCGGGCGAGGCAGTCGATGAGCGCGTCGATCTCCTCCGGGGTCCCGCGGATGACGCCGTGGAGCATGACGTCGCCCGCAGCGAAGTTGTCGAACGGGTCGGGGCCGCCGCTCGACTGCAGCTCGAATCTGCGCATCGGCCCCGCCGCCGGCTGCGCGACGATCCAGCCGTGGCGCGCGACGCGGTCGATGGGCGGGGGCATCTCGCCGCTCAGCACCGCTACGTAAGGTCCCTCCGGTAGCCGCGCGGGACGGTGGGGCGTCGTGCAGGCGGTGAGCGAGACGAGGGCAGCGAGGGCCGCCGCGGCTCGAGGCCACACCGATGCTCGCCAACCTTTGGGTTGGTGGCGAGCGGGCGTCTCCCTCGCAGACCGACTGCGCGCCACCGCGGGCTTCAGCGTCATCGACACGATGCCCATCGTAGTCCAGGCCTTCGCCGGGAATCGCGCCTTGCGTATGCAGGCGCCGCTCTCCAGCAGGACGCTCGGCCTGCTACGACGCCGACTCGTGCTCCAGCGCCGCGACGATTCGATCGAGCAGCGCCGTGGCCGCATCGAGCTCCAGCGGGCCTGCGCCGAGCATGGCTCGCTCGACGGCGCTCTCCACCGTCCCGTCCGAGGGCCGATCCAGGTCCCGTCCTCGTTCGGTCAGCCCGAGGGAGGCGCGGCGCTTGTCCTTCGGGTCGCGGCGCCGCAGGACGAGCCCTTTGCGCTCTAGCCGGTTCAGCGCCGCGGACACCGTGCCCGGGTCGACGTGGAGCAGCCCCGCGAGCTGCCCGGCGGTCATCCCTGGGTATTTCCCGAGGCAGCGGATCACGAGCCGCTGCTGAGCGGTCACCCCGAGCTGCCGCTCCATCCGGCTCGAGAGACGCTCGAGGGCATGGTTCAGACGCCAGAGGCGCTGGAGGAGGCCGAGCGCGGGCCCCAGCGGGAGCTCGGCCGGGTGGCGGGTCGTCATCCGCTCAACCTCGCA
Organism: Polyangiaceae bacterium; assembly: GCA_016719945.1. GTDB lineage: Bacteria > Myxococcota_A > Polyangia > Polyangiales > Polyangiaceae > Xiheicaenibacterium. The sequence continues at coordinate 231,558 of JADJYE010000001.1, forward strand.
TGCTTCTCGCGCGCGTTCACGAGCTGCTCGAGCAGCGCGTCGACCTCCAGCTGGCTTCGCACGAAGTAGGCCGCGGCGGAGGAGCGGGACGCGCCGACGCGCACCGTCACCAGCCGTCCTGGCTGGTCCAGCTCGAAGACGTCCTCGTCGGTCGCGTCGTCGCCGATGTAGAACGCCGTGTCGGCCTGCTCGGTCGCGCGCAGCTGGAGCAGCGCGTCCCCCTTGTTGGGTGCCTTCGCCGGGATCACGTTGACCACGAGCTTCCCGGGGATCAGCCGCATCGGCGCCGGCAGCGCCGCGACGGCCCTCTCGATCGCCTCGCGCGTGAGGGCCTTGTGCCTGGCCTTCCGGAAGTGAATGGCGAGCGAGTACCGCTTGTCCTCGATGTCGACGCCCTGCCGGTCTGCGAGCGTGGCCGACAGCAGGCTCTTGGCGCGAAGAATCTCTCGCTCGAAGCCCGCGAGCCCAGCCCCCGGCTCCAGGCCGTGGTTGCCCACGACGTATTTCACGGCGGCGCCCTCCAAGCGGGCCGAGACGTCCTCGTGGCTCCGACCCGAGATGACTGCGCATGGGTACGAGCGGCACAGGGTGCGCAGCAGGCTCCGGGTGCGGGGCCGCATCCGGGCCGAGCCTCGTTCCGCGACGATCGGGGCGAGGGTGCCGTCGAAGTCGAACGCCAACAGGACCCGAGACCACCCAAGCTGGGACAGCACGCCGACGCTGTCGCGCCCAAGGATGCTCTTCATCGGACCTCCGTGCGGGCGGCTGATTGAGCCGAGGTCAGCCGCCCCGTGAGCCGCTCACGCCGGCGCAGCTCCGCGGCGTCCACGAGCATGCGCCCCGCCCACCGGTAGACGTTGAACTCGGAGACGATTCGCCTCATCGATCGCATCCGCTCGCGCTGCTCATCGAGGGGCATGCGCAGGGCCGTCGCCAGGGCGTCGCTCGCCTGCTTCAGGTCGTAGGGGTTGACGATGAGCGCCTCGGTCAGGTCACGCGCGGCGCCGGTGAACTGGCTGAGCACCAGCACGCCGCGCTCGTCGTTGCGAGCGGCGACGAACTCTTTGGCGACCAGGTTCATGCCGTCGTGCAGGCTGCTGACGTAGCACAGCTCGGCGGCGCGATAGTAGCGGAACACCGTCGTCGGCTCATGGTGAGAGCGCAGCAGCACGATCGGGCGATACTCGCCGACGGACCAGCGCCGGTTGATGTCCTCGGCGAGCGCCTCGACCCGGTCGTTGAGCGCCTGATACTGCCCAATCTTCGTCCGGCTCGGCGCCGCGAGCTGGGCAAACGTGAACCGCCCACGAAGCTCCGGGTTGTGGGCGAGCAGCTGGTCCACGGCCGACAGGCGCTCCTCGATCCCCTTGGTGTAGTCGAGCCGATCGATGCCGACCCCGAGCAGCGCGTCCTCGGCGAGGCCGAGCTCGCGCCGGACCTGGGCGCGCGCCTCTGCCACGGGTGGCACTCGGGCGAGCCAATGAACGGGCCACTCGATCGAGATCGGGTAAGGGCGGACGACCGTCCGCTGCCCAGCCTGGATGACCGCGTTCGACTCGCGATCGATTCGGCTCTCCATGAAGGCGTCGACGGAGTCGATGAAATTGTTGCAGTGCTGCTGCGTCTGAAAGCCGACGATGCTCGACCCGAGCAGCCCCGAGATGAGCTCCTAGCGCCACGGACAGATCCCGATGCGCTCCGCGTTCGGCCACGGGATGTGCCAGAAGGTGATGATCGTCGCGCGCGGCAGCCGCTCACGGATCATCTTCGGCGCCAGCGCGAAATGGTAGTCCTGCACCAAGACGATGGGGTCGTCCGAGTCGACCTCTTCGCACACGGCCTCCGCGAACCGTCGGTTCACGCGCGCGTAAGCCTCATAGTCCTCCGCTCGAAACAGCGGTCGCGTGTGGGCCACGTGGCACAGCGGCCATAGCCCCTCGTTGGAGAAGCCGTAGTAGTAGCCTTTCTCGTCGTCCTCGGAGAGCCAGACGCGGCGCAGCTCGTAGGCCTCCTCACCCGGGGGCACGCGCACGCGGTCGTGCTCATCGACCGTCTCGCGGTCGGCGCTTCCGCTGCCGTGCGCGACCCAGACGCCAGAGCACGCCTTCATCACCGGCTCGAGCGCGGTCACGAGGCCGCTCGCCGGGTGGAGCACCTCGACCCCCTTCGCCGATCGCTCATGGATGTAAGGCTCGCGATTGGCGAGGATCACCACGCGCTCACCTTGCAGGTACTGCGTCAGCGTCGACCGAAGCCGGGCGGGGCTCCAGCTGCCTCCACGCGCCTCTGCGTCGGCGTCTCGCGCGAGTCGCTCCGCGAGCGCGCGCACATCACGGACCAGCGGCTGGAACTCCCGCGCGCCGCCCCCGTGCAGCGCTCGCTGCAGCTCCGCCGTCCAGCCTCGCCAGGCGAACCGGGCCGCGAGGATCGTCACCAGGGCCGCCCCGAGCGAGAGCACGAAGAACGCCACGAGCAGGATGTTGCGGGTCGTCGCCTCCCGGCGGGTCAAGAAGCTGAGGTCCTGCACGAGCACGATCGCCCCTGAGGACTCGGGGGTCTCGAGCAGGGTGACGCTGACGTGGACGGGCCCCGCGGGCAGATCCATGGTCGTCGACCACGGGGCGCTGGGCGTGGCGCCTTCTTGCACCGCTCGGTCGAGCAGGGCGCGGCACGAGAACTCGGAGGGGTGGGCCTCGGTCGCCGAAAGCAGCTCGCCATCCATGGCGCAAGCGCCGGCGCTCATGATGCGCTCGTCCCGCGTGATGTCGGTGAGCGTCTCCTTCAGCCGGGGGCTGTGGGTCCCCCAGTTGCGCGCGAGGCTCTTCTCCGCCGCCCTCACGGCGAGCGTCGAGCGCAGGTCGAGATCGCGCTCGAACCAGCCCCGGGTCGTGCGCGAGAGGACCACCCAGCCCGCCGCCGTGAGCGCAGCCAAGCCGAGCAGGAGGACCGCGAGGAAGCGCAGGGCGCGAGGCATGACCAGGGAGTAGCATATGATAATTGGAAGTCCAAGCATCACATGCTAGGCTCGCTGGGTGAACCTCGCTGACCTCGGTCTGATCGGGAACTGCCAGCTCTCGGCCTTGGTCCGACGCGACGGCGCGATCGTGTGGTCGTGTATGCCGCGCTTCGACTCGCCCCCGGTCTTTGGCGCGCTGCTCGACGAGGAGGGCGGGGGGCGGTTCGCGATCCAGCCAGCCGGTCGGGAGCGCGGAGCGCAGCGGTACCTCGAGAACACGAACGTCCTCGAGACGCGGTTCGAGACGCCGGAGGGCGCGTTCCGCGTCGTCGACTTCGCGCCACGGTTCTTCCAATACGAACGCAGCTTCCGCCCCACGAAGCTCGTGCGCATCGTCGAGCCCCTCTCGGGCTCGCCGCGGATCCGGGTGGAGTGCGACCCCGTCCTCGGCTGGAGTCGTCGTCGACCCGCGCGCGATCGGGGCTCCCACCACGTCGGCTACCAGGGCTTCGGCGTCGAGCTGCGCCTGACCACGGACGCCCCGCTGTCGTATCTCGAGGGGGAGCCCTTCGCTCTCACGTCGAAGAAGCATTTCGTGCTGGCCTGGGGCGAGCCCGTCGAGGAGCCGCTCGAGCCGCTGTGCGACCGCTTCTTGCGGGAGACGACGAGGTATTGGCGCACGTGGGTGAAGCGCTGCGATATCCCGCCGCACTATCAGGACGAGGTCATCCGCTCGGCGCTCGCGCTGAAGCTGCACTGCTTCGAGGACACGGGCGCGATCGTGGCCGCGATGACGACGTCGCTGCCGGAGGCGCCGGGCAGCGGCCGCACGTGGGACTATCGCTATTGCTGGCTGCGAGACGCCTTCTACACGCTGGGAGCCCTCCGCCTGCTGGGTCAGTTCGAGGAGCGCGAGCAGTTCCTCGAGTTCTTGCTCAACGTCGCGTCCTCTTCACCCGACCTCGATCTGCGGTCGCTCTATCGAATCGACGGCAAGAGCGATCTGCAAGAGCGCGTGGAGGCGAGCTGGCCGGGCTACGCGGGGCACGGCCCCGTTCGCGTCGGGAACGCGGCGGCGCTCCACGAGCAGCACGATGTCTTCGGTGAGCTGGTGCTGGCGCTCACGCCGCTCTTCGTGGACGCGCGCTTCCGGGACCAGGCCACGCCGCGCGCGCTCGATCTCGTGGCCCGGCTCGCGCGGCGCGCCGTCAAGGTCGCCGGTCAGCCCGACGCCGGCATCTGGGAGTACCGCAAGGAGTGGCGGCCGCAGACCTTCAGCACGCTGATGTGCTGGGGCGCCGCCGACCGGATGCGTCGCATCGCGGAGCTCCATCGGCCCGAGCTCGTGGACGAGTTCGACCAGGCAGCCAGCCGCCTCCGCGCGGAGATCCTGTCCAACGCCGTGGACCCGACCCGCGGGTGTCTGGTGGCCGACTACGGAGGTGTCGAGGTCGACGCCGCCCTGCTTCAGGCCGTGACGCTGCGCCTGTTGCCGACCGACGACCCGCGCCTCTTGGCGACCGTCGAGGCGGTTCGCGGCGATCTGACCCTCCACGGCTGGTTGCGCCGCTATCGAACGCACGACGACTTCGGCGTGCCGGCGGTCGCCTTCACCCTGTGCACCTTCTGGCTCGTGGAGGCGCTGGCTCGACTCGGCCGCCTGTCGGAGGCGCGCGAGATGATGCAGCTGCTGCGGCAGGTCGACGCCCCCCTCGGCCTCTTGTCCGAGGATCTCGACCCCGTGACCGGCGCGATGTGGGGGAACTTCCCCCAGGCCTACTCGCACGTCGGGCTGATCCATGCGGCCTTCGCGGCGTCACCCCGCTGGTCGGAGGTCGGGCTGTAGCGTGGCGCTCCCTCCGCGCGTCGTGCCATGCTCGCGCGGTGGCAGGTGGCTGGCGGCGATGGGTCGTGCGAGGTGGGCAAGTCCTCCTCGCGCTCGGCGCTGCCTGCGCGTCGGCCCCAGAGCTCGACGTCACGGAGCTGCCGGAGGTGCTCGTGGTGGAGCGAGCGGCGGCGGTCGCGCCTCGCGCCCCGAGCTGCACGATCGCGGGGGACGGTGACCCAGGGTGCGCCTCGCTCACCCTGGTCGACGAGCGCGGGCAGCCCTTCCTGATCTTCGACGACGCAGCAGCGGTCGCCGCCCGCTTTTGGGAGCTGCCGCAGGCAGCCGCGAAGGCGCCGCGGCTCGCGCGGGTCGAGGTCGAGGCGCGCGGCGTGTCCGCCTCTGGGTGGACGGAGCTGAGCAAGCGCAGCTTCGTGGTGCGGGAGAGGGTCGAGGTGGCCGCCGGCCTGGTGGTCGAGGGCGGCACCCAGATCAGCCTGCAAGGGCTGCGGGGAGACGGCAGCCTGACCGCGACGGTCGCCGTGCCCTTCGCGCGCCCGCGGGAGCTGAGCTTCGTGATCGACTGCGATGCGCTGGCCTATTCGGCCAGCAGGCTCGCGTCCGTGACCGAGCCCGCAGCGAACGACGTCTGGAGGCTGTCTCCTGGGCCCGTTCCGTGGTCGCTCTCGCCCGGTGCCCCGCACTTTCTCGTCTCCATGGGCGCGTATGGGCCCGTGAGGGTGCTCGAGCGCAACGCAGGAGCGGCCAAGGTCCGCACGGGGCTTCACCCCTTCCATGGCGCAGGCACGGCCTTCGTCAGCGGCTGGGTCCCGCTGGCCGCGCTCGAGCCTGGCGACCCGACCGATCGCGATGGCCACTGCGGCATCCTCGATCGCCATGATCGCTGCCCCGATCTCGTGACGGCGCGCGCGGTCGAGGCCCACGTGGGCCAGCTGCCAGGCGAGGGGGCTGTGGTACGCCTCGCCGCGCGACTCGCCGTGTCTCGCATTTCAGCGCGCGACGGGCACGTCGCCGTCACCCTCGACAGCGACGTCGCGCGGGCCGCGAACGGCCTCCGGATCTGGGTGCCAGAGGGCGCTCTCTCACCCGGGGCATGCGAGGACGACTCGGGCTGTCCGTGCGCCGACTGAAGGCTCGACGCTCGCGCCAGGGTCGCGCGCAGCTAGAGAGCCAAGGTCTCGCCGCGCCAGGGGTTCCATCGATCGACGATGCGCCGCGCATGAGAGGTCTCCCCTGGGTCGCGCTGCTCTCGGTCGCGTCGTGCGTCGCCGACCGTGCGCCGGAGGTGAAGCGCCCACCCGCGGTCCCCAGCCCGAGCGCCGCGACCGTGCGCGCCGAGCCAGCGAGGGGGCCCCATCGGGTCGTCGACGCGGCGGCTGGCAGCTCGCACGTGTGCGCGATGTCCGACCGGGGCGAGGTGTTCTGCTGGGGTCGCAACGACGAACGCCAGCTCGGCGATGGCTCCGCCGAGCATCGAGGTGCGCCGGCCCGGGTCGAAGGACTGGGCGCCGCAAGCCGGGTCTTCGCGGGACCCTCGGGGACCTGCGCGGTGCTCAAGGCGGGCACCCTCGCGTGTTGGGGCACGGTGGCGGGACGCTCCCACGAACAGGCCGAGCTCATCCCAGAGCTCGACGAGGTGCGCGCGGTCGCGATCGGCCTGGCCCACGCCTGCGCCGTCGTCGCCTCCGGCGCCGTTCGCTGCTGGGGAGATAATGCGTATGGCCAGCTCGGCGACGGGACCACGGTGAGCCACGCGACGCCGGCGACGGCGGTCCACGAGCTCCACGACGTCGTCGAGGTCGCGGTCATCGGAACGTCTGGGAGCTGCGCGCGCCGCGAGGACGGCGGCGTCGTCTGCTGGGGAGCGCTGCGGCCGAAGTGGCCGGTGGCCCAAGCGCACAAGCAGTCGAAGCAGCTGGTCCCGAGGCCTGTCACCGGCCTGCCCGCGCTCCGCTCGCTGTCCGCGACCTTCGCCGGACCCCCGCGGGGGATCGACGCGCAGGGCCAGGCTTGGTCATGGGGGACGAGCCTGGATCCGGCCTCAGAGGCGACAGTCATCGACGGGTGGTCGGACGTCGACCAATTCGTCTCCTTGGCGGTCGGTCCGTTCTGGCGCTGCGCGGTGACCGCCTCGACCCGCCTCGTCGAATGCAGCGCGTTCGACCGCACGAGTATGCGGGAGGGGCCGCGTGCGGCGCTCGGCGGGCTCTCTGCGCTGAGCGAGCGGGGCCGGCTCGTAGCGCATGGCAAGACGTTGTGCGTGCTGGATCGAGGCAGCCTCTCGTGCGCGGGGGACAACGAATATGGCCAGCTGGGCGTCGGCGAGCTGTCCACCGTGACCACGCCACGCGCCGTGACGGGCGTCGCGAACGTGAAGAGCGCGCTGAGCTTCGCGGTGGCGACCTGCGCGCTCGACGAGCAGGGCGTCGTCAGCTGCTGGGGCCTCGGGCGCGCTGACCCAACCCAGGCAGAACGCGACGCCGAGCCGTGGCGGCCGCGCGCGATCGACGGACTCGGGAGGGTCACGCGCCTGTTCGAGGGGCCGCGCGCGGGGGAGGCGTGCGCCGTGAACGAGCGTCAGGAGGTGGCCTGCTTCCTCGCCGGTCATCAGGCGGCACCGTCGACGAGCGCCTCGGCGCCTCGACGCCTCGTGGGGCTCGAGGCCCCGCTCGCGACGGCTCGCATCGTCGACACCAGCGTCCCGGGCGCAGACGTCGGCGCCTACGCGATCCTCGCGAGCCGGAAGGTGGTCGCGTTCAGGGCGAAGGAGGCGAGCCTGCGAAAGCAGGAGGGGGGCAGCGTCGTGGACGTCGACGTGAAGCCGATCACGGGGCTCGTAGGCGTGCGTCAGATCGCGCTCACTCTCGGCCGCGCCTGCGCGTTGCTCGAGGCGGGCACCGTCCAGTGCTTCGCCGTCGGGCTCCCGTTCGGCTCACCTCTGGCTGCGCACCCCGAGCCCTCCGCCACCCAGCCGGCGCTGCGCGCCGTCGCCAACGCGCGCGACCTGGTCGAGCTGGCGGCGGCCCCGGCCGCCCGCGGCGGCGCGACCGCGTCCTTCTTCGGGCGCAGGGCGGACGGTACGGTGCTGCGCTGGGAGCTATCGACGATCGGCGGCCAGATCGTGAGCGCACCCGAAGCGAGCGAGGTGCCCGAGCTCGCGGGCGCGACGCATGGAGTCGGCGGGACGCTGGCGCGCGTCGCTCGCCCGCTCGGCGTGGAGGAGCTCATCCCAGCCGTCGGCCCGGCCGCCGCGGGCAGCTCTCGCCAGCGCCGCCTCGCCGTCTCCGGCGTCGCTGCCTTGTGGGGCGGAGCGAATGCGTGCATCGGGCACCAGGACGGCCGGCTCTCGTGCTGGGGGACCAACCGCGGGGGCGCGCTGGCGGCGCCGGATCGAGAGAGCAGCAGCGTGCTGCTGCAGGTCGCGCTGCCCGAGGAGTGACGCGTCAGCGCCGCCGCCCTGCGCCGCCGCGGTGGCCGGGGGCGTTCGCCGCCGCCCGTCGTCGTGGCCACTCCGCCCCGGCGCGAGCGACTGGGCCTATGATGGCCACATGCAGGGCTTTACCTGGGTTGCTGCGGGGCTCTCCGTCGTGCTCGCGAGCTGCACGGAGGAGACGGTCGAGCCCGCGCCCGAGGAGTCTCCGCGGGTGCAGGTGGTGTACGGCGATCCGCTGGCGACGCAGCTGGTGCCGTTCCCTTCGGATCGCTACACGGTGCCCGACGCGTCGACGCGGACGGGGCTGCGGGTGCGGGTCGACGCAGGGTCGACGGGGGACGCGTTCGTGGCGAGCTATCCGCTGGTGGTGCAGCGGCTCGGGGAGCTCGATGGGTTCTCGACCACGGGAGGCTTCGCGCTGCAGCTCTCGGCGCCGATCGACGGGCAGCGCTTCGCCGGCGCCCAAGGGGGCACGGCCTTCGAGGCGCTCGACCCCGGGGCGTTCACCGGGCCGGGCTCCCCGCTGCTCTTGGTCGACGTCGATCCCGACTCGCCGTCGCTCGGCGCGACGATTGGGCTGTTGCCGCGCTACTTCGAGCAAGCGAAGGACGACTACTACCTGCTGGACGAGCTCACGCTCGTCGCCCGTCCGGCGGTGCCGCTCGCGCCTGGGCGCCGGTATGCGTTCTTCGCGACGAGCGCGCTGACCGATCTGGAGGGGCGCCCGGTCGTGCGCTCGGCGGCGTTCGAGGAGCTGATGTCGGGTGGGGGCGGGGAGTACGAGGCGAGGGTGCGTGAGGCCGTCTCCGTGCTCGAGGCCCAGGTCGGCGTGGCCGCGGCGGACGTGACATTGGCCTCGGTGTTCACGACCGAGAGCGTGCACGACGAGCTGGTGGCGCTGGCCGAGGCCGCGAGGGAGCGGCCGGCCCCGCTGCAGGTCGAGCCCTGGACGGTGCAGCAGACGGGCGTCGATGACGATCGGCTGCGCTTCCGCGGCACGTTCGTCTCGCCCGAATACCGGCGTGAGAGCGACGGTACGTTCGAGATCGCGGATGGGACGCCGGTACCGCAGTCCGACGTGGTGCTCGAGGTGTACCTGGGTTTCAGCGACGCCACCTTCAGCGGGCCGCGCCCGGTGGTCATCTATCAACACGGGCTCGGCGGCGACAAGGACGGCTCGTGGGGCACCTCCGAGCGGCTCGCCGAGGTCCTCGCGGGCGGCGTCGCGGTGATCGCGATCGACTCACCCGGCCATGGCTTCCGCGGCGACGGCGCGGAGGGGATCGCGTCGAGCGTGTTCGGCTACTTCGGCATCGACCCCGACTCGGGCGAGTTCGACATCGCGCGGGCGCGCGACAACTTCAGACAGATGGCCGCCGACCAGCTCGAGCTGGTGCGCTTCGTACAGTCCCTCTCCGAGCTCGACCTGCTGCCGGCCGGAGCGCCGGACGGGGTGCCGGACCTCGACGTGTCGCAGCTCTTGTACATCGGTCACTCGTTCGGCAGCGTGCAGGGGCCGACGCTGTTCGCGCTCGCGCCCGAGGTGCGCCACGCGGTGTGGAACGTCGGGGGCGACGGGCTGATGTTCCTGCTCGAGGACTCGGGCACCTTCTCCCTGGTCGTGAACGGCCTGCGTCCACCCGGGACCCCCGACGGTGCGCTCGCGCGCTTCATGTCGGCCACGCAGGCGATCGTCGACCCCGGCGATCCGCTCAACTACGCGCCGTTCGCCCTCGGCGGGTCGCTCAGCCAGGCGAGGCCCGCGGGGCCGCGCAGCGTCCTGTTGCAGGAGGTGGTGGGCGACAACATCGTGCCGAACTCGAGCTCCCACGCCGTGGCGCGCGCGCCGTCGGGCTCGGGCTGATGAACGGCGTAGTGCCGGTGCCGACGCTGGAGGCGGTCGTCGCGCCGGTCGCCGGCAACGTGGCCTCGGGGTCGACCGGCGTGCTGTGCCAGTTCGCGACCATGAACGGCGGCGAGGTCGCCTCGCATGGCGAGCTGATCTTCGCCGAAGAGGCGCGCGCTCAATACGTGGAGCTGTTCCGCTCGGCGCTCGCCGATGGGGTGGGGACGGTGATCGCGCCCTGAGCGTCGATTGGGTGTCCACGGGTCCGCCCTGGTGCCGACTCCATCTTGGGTCGGGATGTCCCCGGCCAGAGGAGAGCGAATCGTGCGCAAGATCGTGTCCGTGAACGGCTTCCAGCTCTGCGAGGACGGGCCGCGGCTCGTGTTCAAGCGGTCCGGTCATTTCGCGGGCCACGGCCCGATCTCGCTGGGTGCCGTGATCCTCAGCGCTGGCGTGATGTACGGTGCCGAGCTCGCGGTGTTTACCCATCCGAGCGAATGGGGGGCAGCGTGGAAGTCCGCGATCATGTTCGGTGCCATGATCTTGGCTGGGCTGACCACGCTCATCGTCGGCGTTCTGCGGGCCCGCCGCCAACCCCTCGGGGGCCTTGGGCTCGCGGTCATCGACCGCGCTTCGGGTTGGATCCTCGACGGCTCGCTCGCGCCCGTGTGCCCGATCTCGCAGGCCCGCGTGCGCTACGTCGGCGCGCACGTGAGCCACATCCAGACGCTCGCTGTCACCCACCCGGGGGGCTCGCTCATGATCGCGCAGGGGACATTCTGGTCGCCGTCGATCGCCAAGTTTGCGGCCGCGCTTCACGCTTGCGGGGTCCCGATCTCTGCGTGGTGACCAGGGGACAGCAGGGCGCCTGCGCAGCCGCGCTCTACTTGATCGGATACCCGTCCGCCCGCAGACCGAAGACGAAGTACGGCGGGACGCAGGCGCCCTTCGAGGCGTCGCCGGCGCGGGCGCACACGAAGTCTTGCCGGCACGGGTGGGTCGCGTCGCACGCGCGGTCGGCCCGCTCGACGACGTAGCGCTCTCCGCAATACGCCGCGGTCTTGCCGACGCGGAGGCAGGCCTGGAGGCCGTCGATGTCGACGAAGTCGATGCACGCCTCGTTGGGCAGGCCGTTGCCGCAATGTCCGGCGCACGCGCCCTGGGGGAACCCGTTGATGTTGGGTGAGCACCCGAGATTCTTCCCGCAGGGGGTCTGCGCGAGATATCGGACGAAGTCCTTCTTGGGGCTCGGGCCTGCCAGCATGCTGCCGAGCTCGCAGGGCGCGCCTACCTTCGCGTCGTCGAGGCAGACTCCGACGTCGGCGTCCTCGGTCTGAACGCAGCGCAGGCCCGCTCCACATTTCCACGCGGCGAAGCCCGGATCGCCGAGCCCACACGGCGCGCCAAAGCCGCCGGCCTGCCCCTGGCGCTCCGCGTGCGGGCGCATCTCCGGCGGTGCTTCACCCCGCGCGATGGCCGTCACGTATCCCTCTCGTCGCTCGAGGTCGGCGAGCAGGTGGGAAGAGGAGCCGCGCACCAGAGAGCTCCAGGCGGGGTCCGACGCCGCGTCGTCGCCGACATGGTGGAAGCCTGCGATCGACCGGCTCTGATGGCAGCCGACGCACGTGAGCCCATCGAGGCGGCGCAGCAAGGCCTTCTTGGACGAGATCGTCTTCAAGGCCGACAGCTCGAGCCCTTCGAGATCGGCGTCTCTCAGGATCTGGGAGAACGGCCGGTTGCCGGCGCGGCCGAGGCCTCGCGGCGCGACGGAGAGCCCATGGGTCGCCAAGAAACGGGCGGGCAGGCGCAGGGTGCCTTCGTCGATCGCGCGCAGCACCTCGGGGTCTCGCAGGGTCTTGATCAGGTCGTCGCGAAGCGAGGCGTCTTGCTCCAGCTTCTCGACGTCGGGCAGGTTGTCCATCGGCGCCGGGACGAACGCCGAGCGCGAGGCGTCGGTGGGGTGGAACACGCGGAGCGAATATTCGATGTGTCCACCCAGGGTCGGGTGCGCGGTGGACTGGACGCGGACCGTCTGGAGGTTCGTCTCCACGGCCTTCAAGGTCCACGATGCGCGAGACGCAGAGGAGAGCGCCCCCTCGTCCACGAGCCAAGACGCGGCCTGCTTGGGGGAGAGGCCGACCGGCGAGCGCCACCGTTCGGCGGCGGCGGCACAGCCGCCGGCGTCGTCGACGAGGAAGACGACGTTCACCGTCAGCGGCAGCCGCCCGTGCATCGGCTCGCCTCCTTGGAGCGTCGAATAGGCGAGCCGATAGATGAACCGGAGCTCGCCGCAGCTGCCGTCGTAGAACACCTTGCGATCGAGCCGGTTGAAGACGCCCACCAGCTCGAAGCGCATCTCCTTCGAGTGCAGCCAGCGCGCGTCGAACAGGCGCGTGCCGAGCACGGACGACACGCGCGCGGTCGGGTGCGCCTGGAGCGTTCGCTCCACGTCCCCCTTCAGAGTGTCGAGGATGGTCGCGAAGCCCGTCTTCGCGAGCTCGTCCGCGCTCGACGCCGGCTTCGCGAACAGGACCTCGGCGAGCCCGAATCCTAGCGACTCGACGGCGCGCAGCGCCTCCGGATCGAGGATCGCGGCGTGCGTCGAACGTTCGGGCGTGGGCGCCGGGGGCTCGGCTGCGCTCGGCGCGGGCGCGGCCGCCGAGGGCTGTGGAGCAACCTGCGGGGCCGGTGGCTCGCTCGGCGAGCCGCACGAGCCGAGGAGCGCGGCGGTCAGGCAGATCGCCCCGCCCCACGCCCCGAGGCGGGGGCCGAACCCTGTCGACGATGGTCTCACGGAGGGATGATCGTGGCAGGCGCCAGAGTGTGACAAGCCTGGAGGGCGGCGGCGCGATCCTTGGGGTTCGACCTCAGGACCCGTGCACGATCGTGAGCAGGCACTCCGAGTCCATCGTCGCCGGAGCGCCGATCAGCGCCTTCTGCACGCACGGGCCCGCCTTGGACTCGCCGACGATCTCCGCCTTCGTGACCTTGCCGCCCTTTTGCCAGATGTGCGCGCGCGTCTCCCTTGCCGCACTTGTCGAGCGCGGCCTTCTTCTTCGAGAGGCCCGCCGCGATGGTCATCGAGCCCATGAGGCCCCCGAGCCCGCCGTCGGTCTTGCAGGAGATGTCCTTCAGGGCGAGGCCGTCCGCCGAGAAGGAGCCGATGGTCATGTTGGCGCCCTCGAGCGGTGCGGGGCCCGCGGGCGCCGCCGAGGCGGTCGCCGTGGCCGGGGGCGGTGCCGAGGCGGTCGTCGTCGAGGCGGCCGAAGCCGTGGCCGCGGCGGTGGGCGTGGCGGTTGGAGCGCTGGTAGCAACGGCGGTCGGGGCGGCGGCGGTGGGCGCTGCGGTCTCTGGCGCGAGCGGCTCGGACGTCGGCTCGAGGGCGGTCGAGGTGTCGGCACCGCACGCGGACAGGAGCAGGAACAGGGGGAGCGATCGCTTCATGGGCGCAAGGTATGGGCGGACCGCGCCCCGGCTCAAGGGTGTCGGCGCGGAAGGCCACGAAGTCGAGCGCGTGGCGGCAGGCGCGCGCGAGCTGATCGCTCTCGCGCCGCACCGCGGCTTCATGATCTAGATCATGTCCCCGATCGCCGCGCGATCTTAGGCTCCAGCTCATGGACGGAGCCAAGACGATCAGGGACATCGCAAACGAAGAGCCTCGTGCGCTGCTGGCGTTCCAGCGCTTGGGGATCGACTATTGCTGCGGGGCGGGGAGGACCCTGGCCGACGCGTGCGACCGCGCAGGCGTCTCCCTCGAAGAGCTGGAGCGCTCGCTCGAGGACGTGCGGGCTCGCGGGGAGAAGGGGCCCGCGCCTCCGCCTGCCCGCGCGGGCGAGCTCATCGCGCTGCTCGAGGCGACGCACCACGTGTATACGCGAGAGGCCCTCGCGACGCTGGTGCCGCTCGCGCAGAAGGTCGCGCGCGTGCACGGCGAGCGGCTCGGGTTCCTGGGGGAGGTGCGCGCGCTGGTCGAGGCGCTGCGAGACGATCTGATCCCTCACCTCGAGAAGGAGGAGCGCGTCTTGTTCCCTTACGTGCGCGCGCTGGACGTCGATGGAGCGAAGGGGGCGCCCCCGTTCGGGACGGTGCAGAACCCGATCCGTATGATGCACTTCGAGCACGATCGGGTGGGCGAGCTGTTGCGCGCGCTGCGCGCCTCGACCAGCGGCTTCACCCTGCCGAGCGACGCGTGCGGGAGCTTCCGTGCGCTCTACCAGGGGCTCGAGGAGTTCGAGGCGGATCTCCACCGGCACATCTACCTCGAGAACGAGCACCTGTTCCCGGAGGCCGTGAGGCTCGAGGGAGGGCGCCGGGTTCGCGGATGTCGTGAGCCAGCGCCACGCGCCGAGGTCGCGTCACCTCCGCGTGGCGTTGACGGCGTGCGACGGTCGCCGGCCCCGCGCCGGCCTCGGCCGAGTCAGCCTCTTTGGCGGCTCGCCGGAGGCGAACACGTAGCGCGCGGGCTTGGCAGAGAGCGCGGGCAGCGCGGACGCGTGAGCCTCGTAGGCGGCTCGCCCGACGCGCCGCTCGTCGTGGACGAGCGTGCCCCACACGCCTGCTTCGCGCTGCGCCGCGCTCGCGCACGCTGCAGGATCGAAGCGCAGCTCGGCCTCGAGGTGTGCGTCGGCGAGGAGATCGTCCGCGAGCCCGCGCTTCGCCAGCTCTTTGAAGACGCCGGCGCCAAAACGCTCGTAATAGAGGACGGTGTGCGCGGTGGAGACCGCGCCGGCCCAGGGGTACGTGCGAAGGGCCCAACCGCTGGAGAGCTCGTCGAGCCGCTCCGCCTCGTCGGCGCGCTCGTCGTCGGTCTTCCAGGGGTGGGTCGGCTCGAAGAAGATGCCCAGGCCCAGCTGGTCTCCCTCGAGCTCCCAGGTCTCGGCGATGCCGAAGCGGTCGGGCTCCTGCGCGACGAGCGAGCCGTGGGTCAGCCCGAACTCGCCGACGATGTAGACGGCGACGTTCTTCTTGCGACGCTCGAGGAAGTCGAACGTCTGGAGCGCCTCCTCGTGGGTCTCGGTGGGGAAGTCGGTGAAGCACATCGCCTCGGCGGCGATCCCGGCGCTGGCCAGGTGGTCGATGACGTCACCGACGACCTTGGGCGGCGCGCCCTTGTCGATGAGCTCGAGGACGCGCGACGAGGCTGACTCGACGCCCAGCGCGCAGGCCACGGCGCCGGCCTTGCGGAGCGTCTCGGCGCGCTCCTTCGTCATGACCTTCTCGGGCTTGAGGTCCGTCGCCCAGCGGATATCGAGCCCTCGGTCGATGATGGCCTGCGAGAGC
Source organism: Polyangiaceae bacterium (assembly GCA_016719945.1). Taxonomy (GTDB): domain Bacteria; phylum Myxococcota_A; class Polyangia; order Polyangiales; family Polyangiaceae; genus Xiheicaenibacterium. The sequence goes on from JADJYE010000001.1 coordinate 246,919, forward strand.
TTGAGGATCGTCTTCGGCGCGACCGAGTCTTGCGAGAGATAGAAGAACCGCGTGCCGTGGCGCTCGGAGAGGGCGCGCAGGTGGTCGACGACGACCTCGACCACGCGCTCGCGATAAGAAGCGGTGCCGACCTCCGCGAGGCCGTAATGGCAGAAGGTGCACTTGCCCCAATAACAGCCTCGGGTCGGGTCGTAGGGCAGGACGAGGCGCGGCGCGAGGTAACGGTCGAGCGGCAGGCCCTCGAAGTCGGGTGAAGGGAGCGCCTTCAGGTCTTCCATGCCATGGCCCGGGAGCCACCTCGCGCCCAGCAGGCGGTCGCGCACGACGACGTTGGCGATCTCTCGTAGGGGCTTGCCGCTGGCGACCGCCTGCACGAGCGCGAGCAAGGTGTGCTCGCCCTCGAACACGCACGCAGAGTCGAAGGGGCCGAGGGCCTGCGCGAGGCGCTTGCCCGAGAGGCGGATCAACATCTGCGTGATGCCGGGACCGCCGCAGGTGACGTGCACCTCGGGCAGGGCCCTCTTGATCGCGAGCGCGAAGGCGTAAGCCGGCTGGAGCTGGCCGGGGAAGCACACCGACAAGCCGACTACGTCGCAGCGCGCCGCGCGCAGCCGGGGGATGAGCTGCTCCTGGACGTAAGCGTGGAATGGGTCGGCTGTCGGGCCGGAGGCGCGCTCGATCTCCTCCATCGAGGTGAGGCCGAAGGGCGTGCGATAGGCGGTAAAGTCGAGGTGCAGCGGGTGGTGTGTGGCCGAGACGACGCGCAGCGCAGCCTCCACCGTCGCGACCGCCGAGGCGTAGGCGTGGGCGTCGAAGAAGGACGCCTCGTCGCGGAAAACCTGCTTCGCGCGCTCGATCCCCTTCGGGACCGCGCTCGCGTCAGCGCGGGCCTCGACGAGGGCCGCGTATTCGAGCTGCTCGGTGTGCCCGAGGGATTGCTTCGCGTCCAGCGCGCCGAGCCGCTGCTCGAGGCGGTCGCGCTCGAGTGTCATCCGCGGCTCGCTCAAGAGGTCGTCGAAGGCCTCGAGGTTGGCGTCGATCGGCAGCACGTCGACCCCGCGCGAGCGGAGGAACCCGGTGAGCATCGGCACCGCGAGGTAGGGCGCCGTCGGATCACACGTGGGCGGATAAACGAGCGCGATACGGCCGCCGGACATCGCGGCGGACCCTAGCACAGCGACGCCGGCGCGCTGCGGCCGCGCTAGCGTCCCTGAAAGGTCGCGCTGCGCCGCTCGAGGAAGCTCTTGAAGCCCTCGGCGGCGTCCTCGCTGGCCATGACCTTCGGCAGCAGCTCCCGTAGGGCAGCGATCGCCGCGCTGTCTCCGTGCTCGTGTGCGACCCGCGCGTTGGCGAGCGTCCCCTGCACACCGAGCGGCGCCTGCGCTGCGATCAGCGCGGCGAGGGCCTTGGCGCGGTCTGCGGCTTGCCCCGGGGGCACCACCTCCTGGACGAGCCCGATCCGCAGCGCCTCGTTCGCCCCGAACTCCTCACCCGTGAGCAGGAAGCGCATCGCGTTCCCCCAGCCCAGCTTGGCCGGCGCGCGAAAGGTCGCGCCGCCGAAGGGCAGGATGCCGCGCCCGATCTCGAGCTGTCGAAAGCGGACATCGCTCGCCGCGACGACCACGTCCGCGGCGAGCGCGAGCTCGATCGAGAGGGTGAAGGCGATCCCTTGGACCGCCATCACCACCGGCTTCGGCACGGCAGGGGCCCACACGCCGAAGGGATCGTAGCGGCGCCCACCCGACAGCGCCGCGGGCCCGCGCTCCATCACCGCGGGGCCGACCTCGGCGAGATCGAGGCCGGCGGAGAAATGGGGGCCGTGCGCGAACAGGACGCCGGCGCGCAGGTCGGGGGTATCGCCCAGCATCTCGTAGGCCGCGGCGAGCTCGTCGATGGTGGCCAGATCGAACGCGTTGCGCTTCTCGGCCCGGTGGATGCCGATCCACAGCACGTGACCTTCGCGCTCCACCGTGACTCGTTGGCTCATGAGCCACGCATCGAGGGGGCGCTCGGGGGCGTCAAGAGGCGCGCGGATGACGGAGCGGAGGCCGCGTGCGACCATCGCGGCCATGGCTCGTGGGGTCGAGGTGATGAGGGGCGGCGGTCGCTGGGCGGCGGTCGTGCTCACGGTCGTCGGCTGTGCTCCTGCGCCGCCTCCGTCCGAGCGGCCGGAGGCGAGCGCTAGCGCCGCCGTGGCCCAGCTCGAGGTCGCCGCGACGAGCGCCGCTTCGGTCGCGCCGAGCGGCTCGGGGAGCGCGACACCGCTGCCGACCGCTATGGGGACCGCCACCCCCATCGACGCGACCGTCGCGGAGCCCACGAAGGTCGAGCTCGACGCGGCCCTCGCTGCCTCGATCGTCGCGAAGGGAGGGACCACGACGAAATCGGGCGTCAAGATCCTCAGCGATTGCGTCAACCCCGGGCCCAACGCTGCGGCTCGCCGCGGGGCGCTCGGCGACGACCTCCCGAGCGGCCTGAGCGTCGATCTCGACGCAGACGGCGTGCCCGATCGGATGTTCATCGACGCCGCAGGCATGACCCTTAGCGTCGAGCTGTACGTCATGCGCGGGACGTGCGGCCACCACGTCGGCTCGGCGAAGGTGAGGGGCGGCCTCGACGAGTCCGTGACGGAGGTGAAGAATGGCATGCGGCGCCTGCGCTTCGGCGGCGGTTGCCCGGTCGACTGCTGCGAGACGAGCTTGACCTTCGACCTCGTGTGGGACGGCGCGCGCTACGCGACGCACAAGAAGCAGGTGACGCGCGACTGCAAGCGGGGCGCACCTTCCCGCTCAGGGAAGATCTGAGCAGCCGCGACCTAACGCGCGGTGCAACGTTCGCTGTACGAGCCCATGCCGAGCGTGGCCTGGCCGAGCGCGAAGCCGAGCTCCTCGCAGGACAGGCTGTCGATCAGGGCCGTACAGGTCTTGGCTTCGTCGTAGGTGCGCTGCGAGGGCTTGGCGCCGCGGCCGCGGTCGCAGCTCGAGGTGCAGGTGGCGGCGTCCATGATGGGCGCACCGCATTTCGACTTGGTGGCCGAGGACATGCGGTCGCAAACGATGCCGCACCACTCGTTGTAGGGCACCGGATCGGTGCCGCGCTTCACGGTGGCGCCGCTGCAGGCCACGACCCCAGCCAGCGCGACGAACGCGCCGACGTACCTCCCCGAGACCGTTTTCATCGCCGCAACATAGCGGCTCTCGGCTGCGCTGGTAAGCGCGCAGCGCCGCTGCCGTCGTGGCTGTCCTCGCGTACGCTCGGGTGATCGTGAGCGTGGAGCCGAGCGCTGGCACCGTCCTTGGAGGCGAGGTCCGGATCGTCAAGGACGCGGGGGACCACTACGAGGCCCAGCGGGTCCACGACGACAGCCGGTGCTTCGTGCGCTGGTTTCCGCTCGCCGCCGTGCCGGACGAGGCGCTGCTCGAGTCGCTCGCGGCGGACATCTCATATACCCAAGGTGGATTCTGCCCGGTCCTCGTGACTGGCTATGACGAGCCCACGGGCGGCTTCTACATCGGGTTCGCGCCCGCCAAAGGCAGCTCGCTCGCTGCCCTCGTGCACGAGCGGGGGGCGCTCGCTCCCGAGGTCGTCGCGGCGGTCGCTTGTCGCGTGGCCGACACGCTGCTCCGGGTCTACGAGCTCAGCCTCATCGAGCGGAACGAGGTCTTGGTGCACGGCGCGCTGAGGCCCGAGAGCGTCTTCGTCCTCGAGGGCGCAGAGACCACGCTGCTGACGGGCCTGGGCGAGGCGCGGCTCTTGCGCTTGGGTCCGCCCTGGAAGCGGCCGCCCGCCATGATCGTCCCGCCCCCGTGGGTGTACCCCGGGTGGGCCGCGCCGGAGCAGTTCCATGAGGACGGCGAGGTCGGCCCCGAGGCCGACGTCTTCACCCTCGCGCTGCTCACGTTCTTCGCGCTGACCGGTCACTCCGTGTGGCCGGAGCGGCAGCGGCTCGGCGCCTTCCCTCGGGCCGGCGGGTCGTCGGCGCGGCGCGCGAGGTGCGCGCCGCCGAGCTGGGACTGGGTCACCCCCCCCCCCCCCCCCGTGATCACCCCAGAGCTGGGCAGGCTCCTGGCGGGCGCCATGCACATCGACCCTGCAAAGCGGACGGGGCTGAGCGACCTGCGGCGCGAGCTGGGCGGCCTGTTCGGCATCGACGCGCCGAAAGCCCACGCGCCTTCGGCTTCGCCTTCGCCCGCGGCTGCGACGGCTCCCGCGCTGGCCGTCGGTGCGCTCGTGGGGGACCGCTATGAGCTGGCCCGTGCGGTCGGCGACGGGAAGTTCCTGGCCGTCGAGCGGGCGACCGAGCAGCCCTGCTTCCTGCAGCTGTTCGAGGCTCGCGCGAGCGACGCGACGAGAGCGGCCGCGCGGATCGAGGCCGCCAAGCGGATCGAGAGCGAGCACCTCGCCGTGTTGCTCGACGCCGGCGTCGACCGCGCGAGCGGCCGCCTCTTCGTCGTCACAGAGCGGCTCGGCCCGTCGCTCTGGGATCAGCTCGAGCGCTCGGGGCCGCTGCCGCTGCACGAGGTCCACGCGCTGCTCGTGCAGGTCGCTCACGGGCTGCAGGCAGCCCACGCGCTCGGCTTCGTCCACGGCCTGCTCGGCCCGCGAGAGATCCGGCGCGCGCCCGGCGATGGACCGCCGCGCTGGAAGGTCGCGGGGATCTCGAGTCGGGCGAGCCTGCTCTCGGGGCGCGAGGGCGCGAGCGTCGTGTCGCTCGGCTGGAGCGCCCCCGAGCTGCTGGCCGACGAGACGGCGACGCCGAAGGCGGACGTCTTCTCGCTCGCCCTCGTGGTGTTTTGCGCCGTCACCGGCGCGCAGCTGTTCGAGGGCGAGGGCCCTGAGGTCATGCGCAAGGTGCTGATCGAGCCGCTCCCGTCGCCGCGGTCCGTCGCGTCGTCACGCGGCCGGGCGCAGCTCAGCGTCGAGCTGGACCGCGCGTTGGCGCGCGCGATCCTCCGCACTCCGAGCGAGCGCTCCACCCTGGAAGACTTCTGCCGCGAAGCGCTCGCGGCGCTCGACCCCGACGAGGCGGCGATCCTGCGGCGGCGTGACGAGCTGATCGGGTCCGCCGATCCGGAGGCGATCGCGAGCAGGAGGCGTCGTCACGAGGCGATCGTGCGTGAGCTGCTCGGAGAGCCGCCCGAGCCCGGGGAAGGCTTGTCGCGCCCGTGCTTGACGGTGCTCGTCCCTGACTCGGAGCGCGTCCCCGGCTCGTCGCAGACGTGTCTGTCGATGGCGGTCCCCGGGCCGTGCCTGTCGATGGCGCGCCCGACGACCTGCCTCTCGGTCGGGCGCAGCCCCCAGGACTACGCGCGCGAGCGAGCGCTGCGCGCCGCGAGGCGCTGGAGGGAGCTCAGACCCTACCTGATCGGGTTAGGGGTCGGGCTGTCGCTCGCCGCGCTCGCTTGGCTCGCGCTGCGGGGATGAGGCGCGGGTCGGCCGAAGAGACCCCTCAGCCGAGGAGCACCTTCTTGCCTTTGATCTCGACGTTGCGCGTCGCCGTGACCTTCACCGTGTCGGTCTTCACCTCGTGTTTGTCGTCGGTGAGCTCGAGCGAGGAATTTTGCGTGACGGTGGTCTTGACCGACTTGTCGACGATCTTGATGACGCCGCAGTCCTTCTCGTTCACGGTCTTCTTGTACTCGTGCACGTTCGCGTGCTTGCCCATCGTCATGTAGGCGCTCTTCATGACGACGCCCATGCCCTTGCCCGAGCCCGCGCCGATGTACGCGCCCTTGTTTCCGTGGATGTAGGCGTCGGCGGTGGTGCTCGTGAGCTGGACGTCCTTTACGCCGCCGATCGTCACGCCAGCCGCCTCGCTGGTGATGGAGACGTCCTTCTTGGCGGTGACGCTCGCGCCCTTGAGGTCGCTCTGGATCTCGACGTCGCCGGCCAGCGCCTTCACCTCGGCGCCCAGCCCGCCCCAGATCGAAGAGCTCTTGTGGGCCTCCATGCTGCAGCTGAGGCCGTTGAGCGTGACCTTGCGGAAGCCGCTCACGTTCACTCCCGAGAACCCGCTCAGGTTGACCGAGCCATCGGCCGTGATGTTGACGTTCTTGTGGGCAGTGATGTCGACGTCCCCGATCTTCTTCTCGGGGTCCGCCGAGCCGAATAGATCCTTGCACACGGCCGCGATCTCGGAGACGACGGCGATGATGTAGGGCGCGGAGGCGATGCCCTTCTTCAGCTTGCCCTGCGCCTTCTCGACCTTGGCCTTCGTCTTCTTGAACGCGAGCACGAGCTCGGTGATCGTCCTGACGTGGCCGAGCGTCTTGTTGATCGCCTCGGCGTTCTTGCGGATGGTGTATTCGGCGAGGGCCTTGGCGTCGTCGCTGGCGAAATTCTTCAGGAAGCTCCCGCCGTCGGCGGCGTAGCCCAGGGCGTCGCCGGCGGCCGAGCTGGCCATTCCAACGGGCTTGCTGGCGAGCCCTGCTGCCTCGGCGCTGACCAGGCCGATCGCCTGTACCGCGCTCCAGAAGCTAGCGTTCGGCTTGTTGTCAGTGCCGGCTTCGATCGAGACGTGACCTGGCGTAGAGACCGTGACGCCCGCGCCGCCGGTGATGCCGACCGTCATCGCCTTCGAGTCGATGCGCACGTCTTGCATCGCGGTGAGGGCCATGCCGCTGAAGGCCGACGTCATCGCCACCTGGAAGGCGGCGATGTGGTTCGAGTGTCCGGCCGTGGCGAGAGCGTACCCATAGGTCTCGCGGTTGGTTCCGAAGCAGGTTGTCGTCGCAGGCGCGCCCAGCGAGAGGGAGGTGTCCAAGCCGTCCCCGACCCACGCGTGGAAGTGGGTCTTGGTCCGCATCGCGATGCCGGGCTCGCCGTGGTCGGGGTGCGGGGCGCCGACGTTGATGCGCGCCTTCTCGTCGTACGGGACGTAGATCGTGTACCGGTGCGGGCCGGCCGTGGGCTTCGCGGGCTCGGGGCGCGACGCGTCGTTGGGATCGAAGCCGGCGGGGGGTCGCTCAGGCTCGGGGCGAGGCAGCTCTCGAGCTCCGACAGGTCGAGCTGGCCAACGACCAGCTTGGAGCCGTCCGTGGACGAGGTGGCGACGGGGAAGGTCTCTTGGTCCATGGGGTCCTCGCTCAGGCGCGGTCTTCGAGCTCGACGCGGATGCCGCTCGCGGTCTGCAGCACCGATTGGGTGGCGTTCTTGGAGACCACCGGGGACGGGGTGACGGGGTTCGGCACCGCGCCCACGATCAGGGGGCGGTCCGGGTCGCCGTCGACGTGGGCGATCAGGACCTCGGTGCCCTTGTGCTGGGGCATGTGCTGGCCATACCCGGTGCCCGCGTACGACTGGGCCATACGGATCCACCGGGAAGAGGGCAGTCCCTTCTTCGTCCCGAGGTCGAACGGGAACTTTACCTTGTAGCGACCCTGGTCGTCGATCTGCGCGAAGTCGCCTGCGGTGTCTGCCTCGACGTGGGCGCTGATGACGCCTTCGATGCGCGGCCAGCTCGTCCGGCGCTGGGGGCGAAACGGGACCCCTGCGGCGACGGCCGTGAGCTTCGCGCGGTATGAGCGCGGCGCCCCCAGGTCGTCGAAGTCTTCACGGGGGACGCGCGTGTCGATGCCTGCGCGGTGCTCGACGCGCGTGATCAGGTAAGCCCCGTCGTACGCGGCAAAATCGTGGTTCTCGAGCTCGAAGACGTGACCGACGCGGACCCGGGCGCAGTCGGTGATCGCGTTGAACACGCGGCGCTCGGCGTACAGCTCCTCGGAGCGCACACGCGCCCACTCGCCGCCCAATGCCTTGTCCCCGAAATGGAGACCATACTCGTACCACTGCCCGAAGCCGCCCTTGTCGACCTCCTGGGTCGAGACGAGCAGATCCATAGGGCGCTGATCGTTGTAGTCGACGAGCGTCACGCTGGACGCTACGCGCTTGTGGCGCGCGTGGAAGGCCCACAGGCTCTCCTTGTCGTCGCCCTGGGCGAGGTTGTTGCGCTCGCGGTAGGGGATGCACTTGGGCTCGTCGAGCTGGCTCGCGTCCGCGATCGAGTCTGCGATGTGCAGGCTCACGCCCTCGGCCGTGTGGCGGAGCCAGTAGAAGAAGCCCTCCTTTTCGAGCCAGCGCTCGATGAAGTGCCAGTCTGACTCGTTGTATTGGACGATATACTCGTGCTTGGGGCTCTTCTTCTCCTGGCTCACGTGGAAGGAAAAGGTCTTGTCCTTCACGAGCCCGTACGAAGTGAGGATCGCCTCGATCATCTCCGGGACGGTCGTCTCCTGGTAGATGGCCGAGCGGCGCCCCATCGCGAGCAGGTGGAGGTGGGAGACGAAGTGGGCCTTGTAGAAGGTGCCTCGCCCCTTGGCGCCGCCCATGTGCTCGATCGACGCGAGGACGCCGTGGAAGAGGTCCGTCTTCTTGACGCCCAGGGCGATGACGCAGGGGTCGGCGACCAGCGCGGCGAGCTGCTCCTCCTCGAGAGGGTCGGCGCGCCGATAGAGCAACAGGTCGAACGCGAACAGGTCGCTCACCTGCTCGCAGCCGTCGACGCCGATCAGCGCGAGCGGAGCAGGGTCGGCCTTCTGCGTCTTGGAGAAGAACCCGAGGTGAATGCCTTGTCGATCGTTCTCAGCCATGACGCGCTCCCTACTTCGCAACCAGCACGACCCGCTGCGACGGGACGCCGTGCTTGCCGACCGTGTTGCCGTCGTTGTGCTTCGTCGAGGCGGTGTGGAAGATGACGCCCTTGCCTTCCATCTTCACCTTGCTGCTATGGGAGCTAAACTCGCATTTGCCCATCTGCTTGCGGGACTTCATGCCCATCTTGCCCATGGGCGTGGGCTGGTTGCAGCCCGGCTCGTCCCCCGTCGACTTCGGGATGAAGCTGCCCTCCACCAGGCACTTCTTGTTGCGGACCAGGACCTTCGTCGTGGTCTTCTTCGCGCCGGTGTGGCTCGCCATGTTCGGGTAAGGCAGGAGGATGCCAGGGGGCGGGGACGGGGCCGGCGGCGTCGGCGTCCAGCACTGGTCTGGAGCGAGGTTGACGGATTTTCCGCCTTCGGTCGTCGATTGGGGCAGGTGCATCAGGCGTCGCTCCTCGGCTTGAAGTCTTCGGCTCGGGCCAGGTCGGGGTCGGTGTCGTCGATGTTCTTCAGGTTGGCGCCGCTCGTTCGCCAGCCGTCGCGCGAGGCGCGGTGGAGCAGCGCCTGCTCGAGGTCGGCGCCCTCGAGGTCGGCGTGGTCGAGCTTGGCGTGCGGGAGCTTCGCGTACTTGAGGCGGCAGCCCCGCAGCGAGGCGAAGCGGAGATCCGCCTTCTCGAGGTAGGCACGTTGGAGATCGGCGCCGTCGAAGACCGCCTTGCTGGCGATGGCGCCCGCCAGCGACGCCTCCTCGAGCGCGGCGCCGCGCAGATCGGCGTCCTTCAGGTTGGCCCCGTCGAAGCTCGACGCGCGGGCGCGGACGCGCAGCAGCTTCGAGCCCGAGAGATCAGCGCCGTCGAAGGTCGCGTTGGAAGCTGATATCTCTGTCAGGTTGGCCCCGGTGAGCGTCGCTCGCTCGAAGGAGCAGCCGTCGAAGGAGCAGCCGCGCAGGTCGAGCCCCTTCATCAGGGCGCCGTCGAGCATGCTCTGCTGCAGCACCACGCCGGTGACTCGGGCCTGCTCGAGGTCGGCCCCGTCGAGCACCGCCTTGAACAGCCGGGCCCCGCGCAGGTCGACCTGGGCGAGCTTGGGCCCGATGACGCGCGAGGTGGTGAGATCGGCGCCTGCGAGGCTCGACCTCGAGAGATCCGCGCCGTCGAGCTTGGTGCCGTCGAAGCGCGCGCCCTCGAACGAGGCGCCGTCGAGCACCGCCTCGCTGAGATCCGTCGCCGAGAGGTTGGCCCGGGCGAAGCTCGCGCCAGTCAGGTCGCAGCCCCTGAGGATGGCGCCCGAGAGATCACGCCCCGACAGATCGGCGCCGCGCAGGCTCGCGCCCGAGAGGTTGGCCTCACGCAGGTCGAGCTCGCGAAGGGCGACCTCGACGAGATCTGCGTCGCCGAAATGGGCGCCCTTGATCGCGACGCCGGTGAGCGAGGCCCCCCGCAGGCTGGCCGACGCGAACGACGCGCCGTCGATCGACGCCCCGCCGAGGGAGGCGTGCTTCAGGCTCGCCTGGTGCAGGTCTGCGTCGTCGAGCCGGGCGCCGCGTAGATCTGCGTAGTCGAGCTGAGCGGCGGTCAGATCGGCGCCTGTGAGGTCCGCCTTCGACAGGACGGCGCCGGTCAACACGGCTCCACGGAGGCGCGCGCCGGCGAGCGAGCGTCCCGTGAGATCGGCCTGGCGCAGGTTCGCGCCTTCGAGGTCGGCCCCCGCGAGATCGGCGGGGACGCCGGTGAGCGTGAGGTCGACGGGGCCCAAGCTCGCGCCCCGCAGCAGCGCCCCCGCGAGCTTGGCGCCGGTGAGGTCGACCTCGGTGAGGTCACACTCGGAGAGCGACGCGCCCTCCAACGAGGCACCGGCGAGCTTGGCTCCGAGCAGCGTCGCTTGGTCGAGCTTCGCCTGGCGGAGGTCGGCGCCCGAGAGGTCGGCCCCCAGCAGGCAAGCGCCCGACAGATCGGCCGAGCGCGCGCGAACGGCGGTGAGCACGGCGTTGGTGAGGATCGTGTCCGTCAGGGTCGCTCCCTCGAGATCGGCGTTCGTCAGGTTCGCGTCGAGCAGCGAGGCGCCCTCGAGGTGAGCCGACGTGAGCCGGTTCGGCGGCGCGCCGTCGGGCGTGGCGGCGCCCAGATCGTGGGCGAGGACCGAGCGGAGGCTCGAGCCCTCCAGATCGACGCCGGCGAAGACGGCGCCCGTGAACGTCGAGCCGTCGAGCTTCGCGCGGCGCGCGGAGACGCCCGACCACGTGGTGTTCATGAAGGACTGGCGCTCGGCGACGACGCCGTCGAGGTCGAGCGCCTCCAGGGTCTCGCCGTCGAAGCCACGCCCGCTCTCGACGCGGGCGAGGAACTCTTCACGGGTCCGGATCATCCCTGCCTCCTGTCGAGATCCGAGGAGGTCGTGAGCGCGCCGTCGAGCTTGGTGTCCTTCAGCGAGGTGCGGTGCAGCGACGCCGCGTGGAGGTTCGCGCCGCGCAGATCGGCGCGATCGAGGACGGCCCGGTCGAGCTTGGCCTCCATCAGGTTCGCGCGGAGCAGCGTCGCCGCGCTGAGCCGCGCCTTCTGGAGACGCGCGCTCGTCAGGTCGGACTCTGAGAAGTTGGCGTCTTCGCAGCGCGCCTTGAGGAAGCTCGACTCTCGCAGGCTCGCCTGAAAGAAGGAGCTGTTGGCGAGTCTCGCGCGCTCCCAGACCGAGTCGTCGCCGGTGACCTCCTTGAAGCTCGCGCGCTCGAGCCAGGCCCCCTCCGCGCGGAGGTTCCTCAGATCGGCGCCGTCGAAGATCGAGTCGGCGCCGCGCACGTCGTAGAGGCGCGCGGACGCCAAGTGGGCCCTGCGGAACGTCGCGCGCTCGAGCTGCGCGCCGGTGAGGTCGGCCTCGCAGAGATCGGCGCCGTCGAGGCAGGCGCCGCTGAGATCCGAGTCCCCGAAGACGACGCCGGCGAGCATCGCGTTGGAGAGGTCGACGCCGGGAGCCTTGAGCCCTCGCGCCTCGACGCGGTCGAGCAGGGCGCCCGGGAGCTTGGCTCCGGAGAGATCGGCGCCGGTGAAGTCGGTCTCGATGAAGATCGCGTGCTCGAGCTTCGCGTCGTGCAGGGTCGCGCCCGCCAGCGTGGCCCGGCTGAGCACGGAGCCCGTGAGATCGGCGCCGTCGAGCTTCACACCCGAGAGATCGGTGCCTTCGAGATCGTGCGCGCTCAGGTCCAGGTCGTGGAGATCGGCCCCGCTGAGGTCGAGGCCCGAGAGCGGCTCGCCCTCGGCGAGCAAGCGCATCACCAGGGCTCTCTTGTCCTCGTCTGGCGCGGGAGGGGGCTCGGTGGCAGGTCGGAGGGACGCGACGACCTCCGCGATATCGGCCTCCTCGGCGCCGGCCTCGCGCAAGATGGACGCGAGCGCCTGAGGATCGGGTGGGGGCAGCGGGGCGTCGGCCCGCTCGCCCTCTGCGGCTGGATCGACCGCGCGCACCTCGGCTTCGCGCTCCGCGACCCGACGCTCGATCTCGCGCGCGAGCGCTTCGTCTTGCTCGTCGTCCGCGGACGGACCCTCCGCGGTCTCCGCCTCGGGGGCTGGCGGCGCGTCGGGCGCGAACGACGGCTCGGCGATCGCGGCGAGGTAGCGGGCGTGCATCGCCTCGACGGAGGCCTTGGGTCCGGCGAGCGGCTCGGTCGTCGCGAAGACGTGCTCGAGCTCGGGTGCGTCGTCGTCGGAGATCGGGATCAGGCCGCGCCACAGCAAGTGGGCCGCGTTGTCGTCGGGGCTGAACGTGATCGTGTCGAGCCGCAGGGCGATCTCGGTGAAGTCCCCGCCGGCCGCCTTCGTACGCTTCGCGAACGCGCGAGCGCACACTCCGGCGAGCTGCCCTCTCACAGAGCCATGGGCTGGGTGGACGCCGACGAGCTCGTACGACTCGTCCCCGTTCGCGCGCGCGAGGCGCTGGCTCGGGGGGGCGGCTTGGGCGTAGCCGTGATCGAAATCGGCGGGGTAGTACGGCCAGCGCGTCCGGCGATGGAGGGTGTCGAGGGTGCCGAGCAGGCGCGCGCGGGAGCTCGACAGCGGATGGATGCCCGAGAGGCTCGCCGGCGCCGGGGTGTCGTTCGGGGAAGTGATCAGCGCGTCGGGCGCCTCGAGGTTCGGGAGGCGACGCGCACCGTCTGGACCGGGGCGCGCGCCGTGCCCCAGCCCTTGCCGGTTGGCGGGCAGCGTCGGACCGCCGAAGGCGCGCGCGTACGTGATGGGGATCTTCTCGAACGGCTCGGGGCTCGACGGGACCGCGAGCGCTCCACCTTGCCAAGAGCGATCGCCGAACACGGCGATCGCGCGATCGACCGAGCCGTGCTCACCATGAACGCGGAGCGACGCCTGCATCGCCGTCGCGCGGCCGCCGGGCGCGTACGCTGTGCCCTCGAGCAGGACGTCGACCTCGGGCTTGTAGACGGCGAAATCAGAAGCGTGCTCGAGCGCGCCCTCGACGTCGTCTCCTGCGAAGAGGTCGTCGAGGGGGAGCGCCGGCTCTGCGCGCAGCGTCGCCGGGCCGTCGGCGACGAGGTCGAACGTGCCTTTCACGAGGACGACGAGCACGTCCTTGGGGGGTCGATCTGCCAGGGAAAGGTGGTGAGGGCGAGGGCGGCATCCGTCACCGTGGGGACGTCGAGGGTCGACCGCTCGGAGGCCTGCGCGTCGTCGAGCGCGGGAGGCGGAGCCGCGGCGCCGAGGTCGAAGGGGAGGCCACGTCGGGTCGCGGGGCCTTCCCGCTCGCCGGCCTCGAGCGCCTCGGCGAAGGGGATGGGCAGCTCTGTCAGCTGCCCCGAATCGACGGCCATCGTCGCGAAGAGCGGACCGTCGTCGAAGCCGTGCTGTGGGGGGGACGACGCGCTGACTGGCGGCGGCGAGACGGGTGCGACAGGCAATGGCGCTGGCGGCGCGACGGGCAATGGCGCTGGCGGCGCGACGGGCAATGGCGCTGGCGGCGCGACGGGCAATGGCGCTGGCGGCGCGACGGGACGACCGGCGCGGAGCGACGCGATGTCGACCGTCTCGTCGGAGAGGTCGGTCGGCTCTCGACGGGCGACGGGGTGCGGCGCGGGGACGACGGGGCGCGCGCTCGAGGGGAAGGGCAAGGCCGGATCGGCCTCGGTAGGCGCGGCCGGGGACGGGGCCTGGGCAGCGGGCGCGAGGGCCGCTGCGCGTCGGCGGGAGTGGCCTCTCGACGTCGCGGGATCTTTCTTGTCCGGGAAGGCGACGGTCGTGTCGCCCTGAGCGAGCCCGAGCTCGACCGAGTGCCCCAAGAGCGTCGCCCAGTCGATCGCGATCCCGGCTCGATAGGTGAGGGCGCCCCATCCTCGCTCGAGATCGAGCAGCAGGCGGTCGGGCAAGAGCGGCGTCATCTTGAGCGGCCGGCCCTTCGGCTGGAGCAGCCGCGCGATGAGCACGCATCCCGGAAGCTTGAAGCTCAGCCGGGGCAGCGTGGGGTGCAGGCCTTCGAGGGTGATCTCCTCGTCGCCCTTCAGCGCGCCGAGCTGCTGATCGTCCGGGGCGGCTCGAAAATAGGCGAAGTCGAAGCCTGCCGGCAGTCCGAGCGGAGGCGCCTCGAGCGCGGCGGGCGTCAGCCCCTTGAGCCTGCCGAGGCGGGAGGGGGAGCTCGGGGCGACCGGGCCGAGGCACGCGCTCGCGCCGGCCGCGATGCTGACGCGCTTGTCGAGCAGGGTCGCGCCCTTTCGGGCGACGTGCAGGCGGACGGCAACCGGGCCGGGCGGGCCGTACGCGCGGGCGAGGACGAGGATCTCGGCGCTGGGGACGAGCGGCGCGAGATCGCTCGCGGCGGCGAACAGGCCGGTCTTGGTGTCGAAGCGATCCGCACGACACAGGTCGACCGCTGGCAGGAGCGTCTTGAGCGGGCCTTCGTGGAGCTCGAAGCCGATCTTGCCCACCACGGTCAGCCGGGGACCCGCGGGCAGGCTCCAGCCGATGAGCTCCGCGTCGCACCCCGAGGGAGCGAAGAGCTCAGGGAGCGCCTCTTCGTAGTCGTTCATGGTGCTACCCGAGCAGGACACGGCGGCCATCGATGGCCGTGTCCTCCTCGGATTTCATGTGCACGGTCTTGGTGTGCAGCGTGAACGCGCCGCGCACGAGCGTGCGCACACGCGCGGCGCGGGTCTGGAGCAGCCCCGCGATCTCCTGCGACAGCTCCTTCGCGCGCAGCGTCACCTTCTCTGCGGTCGTGTCGAGCCGCTTCGCGGTCGTCTCGATCGTCGTCGCGCTCGTTCGGACGGCCGTCGCGACGAGATCGGCCCTCGCGAGGAACGCGCGCCCTCGCTGCGCTCGCACCTCCACGGTCGGGCCCGTGACCTTGGCGCCGTGCGCGTCGACGCGCACCCGCGGCGCGACGTCTGCTTCGGCCCCGCGTGCCGCTGCGAGCTCGGCCGAGCGATCGCCCGAGACCAGGACGTCGCGCGCCGCCGCGATCTCGACGTCGACGCCCGCCTCGATCCGCACCTTGCCGTTGGGGGCCGAGAGGAGCAGGTCACCGCTCGCTGGAGACAGCTCGAGCGCTCCGTCGCGGTAGCGCACGAGCAGCCGACCCGAGGGGTCGAAGACCTCCAGCCCGTTCGCGGCAGCCACGGCGTGGCCCCCGTCGGGTAGGTCGAGCCGGCGCGGCTCGTCCGTTCGATCGATCGGCGTGACCGTAGCCTGTGAGCTCGAGCGCTTCATCTCTGACCCCTTCGTCCTTCCCCCGTACGAGGCACGCAGGCTAGCAAACCCCCG
The DNA here is from genome assembly GCA_016719945.1 of Polyangiaceae bacterium. Taxonomy (GTDB): domain Bacteria; phylum Myxococcota_A; class Polyangia; order Polyangiales; family Polyangiaceae; genus Xiheicaenibacterium. The sequence continues at coordinate 262,265 of JADJYE010000001.1, forward strand.
CGCGATGCGTGCAGCGTTGCGCGCGGTGTTGCAGGCGCCTCGCTTCGCCGGTGGAGGAGGTCTCTTCGCAGGCATTCAGCGCTGTTCGGGGCGGGAGCTCGGACACGCCGCGCACAGGTGCAGAGGTCGTGCCGCGCCGACCGTGTAAGCTTCACCCGTGCCTGGCAAGCGGCAGCCCCTCTTCGTCGAGCCGCCGATGCCCCCGGCGTACGACAAGGCCATCGTCGCGCTGACGTTCGTCTCGGTCGCGGTCGTCGTCGCGGAGGCGTCGATCCCCGAGGGCGAGCACATGCCGGCGCTCATCGCCCTCGATCTCGTGCTGTGTGGCATCTTCCTCCTGGACTTCGCCGTGCGGATGGCGCGCGCGCCGCGCAAGCTCACCTTCCTGCGGCGCAACTGGCTCGATCTCGTGGGATCGGTACCGCTCTTCGGTCCGCTCCGCGCCATGAGGCTCGTGCGCGTGGTGCGCATCCTGCGGCTCGCGCGGGTCGGGTCGCTGGCGCTCCGAGCGCTGCGAAATCGCGGGCTCATCGCGCCCTCCCGCGCGCTGTCGAACCTCGCGGTCGTCACGTTCTTCTTGTGGCTGATGGCGGGCCTGGGCTTCTTCCTGGCCGAATACGGGGAGAACGAGACCGTCACGGGGCTCGACGACGCGCTGTGGTGGAGCATGACGACGCTCTCCACCGTCGGATACGGCGACATCTTCCCCAAGACGGCGACCGGTCGGCTGATCGCCGGCACCACGATGGTCGTGGGGGTGGGCGTGCTGGGCGCGCTGGCGGCCATGATCGCGTCCGCGATGATCGAGCTTCGCGAGAGGGCGAGGCGAGGCTTGAGGAGCTACACGATGAACAACCACCTGCTGGTGCTCGGTTGGAGCTCGAAGGCGCGCCTGGCGATCGACGAGTTCTTGCGTGATCCGCGGCACGCCGGGCAAAAGGTCTGCATCGTCGCGGATCTCGACGAGAACCCTGTCGATCTCGAGGACGTCGCGTACGTGCGCGGCGACCGCACGACCCGTGAGGCGCTCACCCGGGCCAGTGCGGCCGAGGCGGCCCACGCGATCGTGTTCGCGCGGGACCCGAGCGACCCGCGGAGCGACCACGAGACGGCGCTGACGGTCCTCGTGCTGCGCAGGTTGAACCAAGCCGCCCTCGTCAGCGCGGAGCTCGTGGAGGCGCGCAACCGCGAGCACCTGGAGGCGGTCGGGTGTAGCTCGGTGATCGACGTCTCCGCGGTGACGAGCGCGCTCTTGGTGCGCGCCGTGCGAGATCCGGGCGTACCCGAGATCGTGGTCGACCTGGTCTCGACCGAGGCCGGCTGGGACCTGCACCGCATGCCGGTCGAGGCGGAGCTGCTCGGCAAGACGTACCGAGATCTGGTGGTGAGCCTGATCGATCGCAGGATCGGGGTGGTGGGCCTGTCGCGAGCCGGCAAGCAACTGCTGACGCCTGCGCCGGCGACGGTCTTGCTCGCCGGGGACGAGGCGTTCGTGGTCTCGCACGAGCCCGGCGAGAGCTGAGCGCCGCCCGGGCCGAGCGGCTCACACCGCGATCGTGATCGCCTTCCAAGCGAGCAGCGCGCCGTCCGCCTGCTTCGCGTGGGAGACCACGACCTCGTCGAGCGAGAGGTTGGCCTGCTGGATGACGCCGTCCGCGTCGTTCGACCGATACCCGGGGTTGTCGGTCGGCATGTAGCTCGGCTGGGTGTCGTAGATCTCTTGATTCAAGGTCTCGTCGAAGAAGAGCTGCGAGACGAGGAACTGCGTCGCACCGACGGTGACCCGGAAATGGATGTGGTTCGCGCGGCCCGCGTACCAGCCCGGGAAATTGGTGTCGAACGTGACCCGACCATCGTCGCCGGCGGTCTGGATGCCTCGGTAGCGAGAGGAGGCCGCCGCCTCCTCGTCTCCGCCGTTACAGAACGCGTCGTTGTTCCCGTCTATGTCTCCCGAGTACACGCCGCCCGTGTCCGTGTGCCAGATCTCGACGACCGCGTTCGGGACGGGGTCGCAGGCCTCGTCGACGACGAGCAGCTCGAGCCGCGTCGGTAGGCCTGGGTGGCCTTCGCTCACGTCTTGGCGCGTCGGGCTCGGCGCGTGGCAGGGACCCTCGGTCGACGTTGGGTACACGACGCACGGCGCGCCGATGCCCCCTTCGAACGGGTCGCCGTAGTCCTTGCCCTGCATGACGATCGTGCCCTCGGTGGCCCAGCCGCCACCGCCGCCACCGCCGCCTTCACCCCCGACGCCAGCGCCCCCGCCGCCGGCCGGCGCGCCGCCCTCTCCCGCGCCGCCTCCACCCGCTGCAGCACCTCCAGCGCCGCCCGTCGGGCCGACCGCGTCGTCGCTGCACGCGCCGCCGAGCAGCGCCGCGCCCAGACCCCCGAGCACGGAGAGCGCCACGCGGCGAGACGGCTGCTCGGGCGGGGCAGGTGGGGGAGGCGCAGAGGTTCGTTGGGTCATCGTGGGGGTCTCGGTGCGAGCTTGGCACCTCGCGAGAATGTTGGCGAGGCAGCCGGTCGTTCTCGGTAGTCTAGGCGCCTCACGCACCGCGGAGGACCATGGAGAACGCGCCCTCGACCGATCTCTTCTTTATCCAGCCGGTGGGGTACTGGACGTCCGCCGCCAACTGCGTGGTGCTCTGCCCCAAGGACGACCTGATCGTCGTCACGGTGTGGGGCTCGTCGACGCCTGACCAGACCGCCGAGGCGCTGCGCGCGCTCGAGGTGTTCAAGCGGGACTCGATCAGCCCTCGCTTCAACGTGTTGATCGACGCGAGCCGGCTCGAGGGCCTCGTCGTTGGCTCCGAGGGGCTGCTCGCCGAGTGGGTGGCTCGACACCGCGCAGAGCTGCTCAAGCGCGTTCGCACGATGGCCGTCGTCGAGTCTCGGACGGCGCCGGCGCAGAAGCTGCGAGAGCTCGCGGCGGCGCTCGGTGAGCTGCCCCTGCACCGGGTCGTCGGCTCGCTGCGCGAGGCCCTGCAGTTCCTGAGCGCAGGGGAGGACGTGGCCTACGAGCTCGACGCGATCGCCGATGGAATCAAGGTCGTCCCGGCCGAGGTCCGCAAGCTCCGGCAGCTGCTCGCGAACGACGGCTCGATGACGCTCGAGCAGGCGGCGCGGGCGCTCGATCTGTCGACGCGCGGCCTCAACCGTTCGCTCGCCGAGGTCGGCAGCGCCTTCAACGACGAGGTGAAGAACGCGCGCTACCGCAAGGCCTGTTACTTGCTCGAGGCGACCGACGACGACCCGGGCACGATCGCGAACGCCGTCGGCACCAACGAGGCGGGCCTGAACCAGCTGTTCAAGGAGAAGGCCCGGACCACGCCGATGGACTACCGCGATCAGGCCCGCTCGCAGCTGATCTGAGCGGCTCGGCAAAGACGCTCATGTCGAAGCTCGTCCGCCTCGCGCGTACGCGCGCGCTCGTGTCGCGGGTGCTCGAAGACCCGGGCTTCCTTGGCGCGGTAGAGGCCCTACAGCCCGAGCAGCTGGCTGCCATCGTGCGGCACGTGGGGCTCGAGGACGCCGCCGAGATCGTCGCGGCCGCGACGCCGGAGCAGCTCCTCCACGTGCTCGACGAGGACCTCTGGCGGCCAGGGCGGCCCGGCGCAGACGAGGACCTCGACGCCGAGCAGCTCGGGCTGTGGCTCGAGGTGCTGCTCGATGCCGGAGAAGAGCGCTGGGTCGACAAGCTGCTCGCGCTGCCCGAAGAGCTCGTCACCCTCGCGCTGCACCGCCTCGTGCTCGTGCTCGACATGGACGCCCTTGGCGCAGATCTCGCTGACGAGGCCGAGGAGGAGGTCGATCTCGTCGAGAAGGCGCTCGACTCCGCGCTGTATGTGGAGATCGACGAGCTGCGTGTGGTCTCGCGCAATGACCGCGTGTTCGACGCGGTCACCGCGACGTTGCTCGCGTTGGACAAGGAGCACCACGCGTTCTTGCGACGGCTGCTCGAGCGCCTCGTGGCCGCGTCGAGCGCGTTCGTCGAGGAGCATGGCAGCCTGTACACGGCGCTGTCGGAGGCGGAGGTCATCGAGTCGGACGGAGCGGCTGCGCGCGAGGACCGGCGGGCCTCGCGTGGGTACGTGTCTCCCGCCTCCGCGCGGGCGTTCTTGGGCCTGTGTCGCGGAGTCGACGTGGGCGCCGTGCTCGGTGAGCGAGCTCGCGATCCGGTGACCCGCGCGTACTTTCGCGAGCTCGACCGCGCGCCTCGCCCGGTCGCCGCGCCCGTCCGGTCGAAGCCCCTCGCCGAGCTGCTCGCCGCCGCGTCTGCGGGAGGCGCCGCACCGGCGAGACCGCGCCTCGGAGCCAAAGCGGCTCCCGCCGGGCGAGGCGCGGACGAGGTCCGCGAGGCGCTCGTGGCGCTCTCGATGTCTGCCCCGAAGCAGCACGCAGAGCGCCTCGAGGAGCTGGCTTTTCTCGTCAACGTGCTCGTCGCCGGGCACTCGGTGGAAGGGCGCCCGCCCACCCCCGCCGAGGCCGTGGAGCTCGCCCTCGCCGGGTGCGCCGCGGGGCTCTCGCGGGTCCAGGCCGTGCGCCGGGTCGAGCCTGCCGCGGTCCTCGCGGAGACGTCGGCAGAGCGCCTGTTTCGCCTGGGGTGGGAGCACGCCATCGGGGCGGAGGCGCGAGGCGGCGAGGCGAGGAAGAAGCTCTCGCGCGGTCGCCGCGACCCGACTTGAGGGCTCGCCGTCGCGGGCGACGTCGGCGTCGTTCACCGCCAAACATCAAGGCCTGGACCGCGGCGGCCATGGGAACAGCACCGGAGTGCCGGCCTTGTAGGCCTCGTACGCTGCGTCTCCGCCCCAACGCTCGTCGGCGCGCGCCTCGAGCATCGGCACCCCGCTCACCCTCGTCAGCAAGAAGGTCACGAACGCGGGAGAGAGCGCGGTCAGCCACAGCGCGCCCTGCCACGTCCCGAGCCCGCTGACGAAGAGGCCCGTCCACAGGACGATCTCGCCGAAGTAGTTCGGGTGCCGCGACCACGCCCAGAGCCCTGTCGTGATGAAGCGCCCGCGGTTCGAGGGCTCCGCTGCGAACGAGCTCTTCTGCGCGTCGGCCACGCTCTCGATCGCGAGCCCCACCGCCCACAGCGTCCAGCCGACGACGGCGAAGACATCCGGCGCGTCGGGCGCGGGGCGAGACAAGAGGACGATCGCCGACAGCGCCGTCAAGAAGACCCACAGCGCTTGCAGCGTCCAGGCGACGAAGAAGCGCGCCGGTCTCGTCTTCATCTCGTCGAACCGTCCGTCTTTGCCGACGCGGTGGACGCGACGGACCAAGAACCATCCGAGCCGGAGCGACCACGTGGCGACCATGCCGGCGACGACCGCGTGTGACCACGACAGCGTGCCTTCGACCGCGAGGGCGCCGACGCACACGCCGATCACCGAGAGGTAGGAGAGCGCCCCGATCAGATCGTAGAAGCGCTCGGTCCGGCGGATCGCCGCGGGCACGAAGGCGGCCCAGTTCAACAGCACGGCGATCGAGGCCGCGAAGAAGGGAACCGGCACGCCCCACAGCTCGCTCGCGCCGGGCGACGCCAGCGCCGCGACGGCCCCGAGGACGGCGAGCGTCACGAGCGCGACCGCCACGGCCCGACCGATCGAGGCGCCTACGGCGACTTGGCCATCCGCTGCCGATCGCGACATGCCGAGCATTGGAGCACCGATGGCGGCCGGCTGGGGTCGCGCATTCCTCGCCGGCCGCGGTCCGGTCGCTCGAGGGTTACGGCAGCGCGTTCGTCAGGAATACGATCGGGGGCTCGATGCTTTCACGGGCCCGAGTCGCGGGCGGAGGTGCCCCATTCTTCTCGAGCTTCTCATCATCCTCGTGCTCGTGCTCACGAACGGCCTGCTCGCTGGCTCGGAGATCGCGGTGGTGTCGATGCGCAAGACGCGCGTCGATGAGCTCGTCGCGGAGGGCCGCGGCGGGAGTCACGCCGTGGCCGGGCTCCGGTCGGACCCCGAGAGGTTCCTGGCGACCGTCCAGATCGGCATCACCGTCATCGGCGCGGCCGCCGGTGCGTTCGGCGGGTCGTCGATGGCCCGAGATCTCGCGCCCGTGCTGCAGCCGTTCGTCGGCGAGCACGCCGCGTCGGCCGCCTTTGCGATCGTCGTCGGCTCGATCTCGTACCTGTCGCTCGTGCTCGGCGAGCTGGTGCCCAAGTCGCTCGCCCTGCGTGCCGGGGAGCGCTACGCGCTGCTCGTCGCGCGGCCGCTGCTGGTGCTCGCCCGGCTCTCCCAGCCCCTCGTGTGGCTGCTCACCCAGAGCAGCAACGTCGTCCTGCGCGCGTTCGGGGACCGCACGACGTTCGTCGAGTCCCGCATCTCGCCGGGAGAGATCCAACAGCTCGTCGACGAGGCGACGGCGGCGGGGACCGTACATCGCGGCGTCGGCGAGATCGCCTCGCGCGCCATGGAGTTTGGCGAGGTCTCCGCGGCCCAGATCATGATCCCGCGGCACAAGATGGTGTCCGTGCCCCTCGACGTCTCGCGGGCTGAGCTCCGCCGCGTCATCCTCGAAGAAGGAAAATCACGGATCGTCGTCCACGACGGCTCGCCCGACAACGTGGTCGGGTACGTGATGCTCCGGGACGCAGTGGCGATCATCGAAGAAGGATCGCTCCTCGTGCTCGAGGACGCCGTCCGCGAGCCGGTGGTCGCGCTGTCGAGCATGAGATGCGTCGATCTGCTGGCAGAGATGCGTCGCCGGCGAGTCCAGCTCGCCGTCGTCGTCGACGAGCTAGGAGTGATGCTCGGCATGGCGACGCTCGAGGACGTCCTCGAGGAGCTCGTCGGCGAGATCGAGGGCGAGCATGAGCAGCCGAGCGCGCCTCCCTTCAAGGAGCTGAGCGACGGCAGCGTCGAGGTCCGTGCAGACTCTTCGGTGCGAGACCTCAACCGGGAGCTGGGCCTTCAGCTCCCCCAAGGGGAACGATTCACCACGGTCGCGGGGGTGGCCCTCGAAGCGGCGGGAAGGATACCCAGGGTCGGCGAGGTGATCGTGCTGGGCGACGGGACCCAGATCGAGGTTGTCGAAGCGAGCGTGAGGCGAGTCGTGCGCGTCAAGATTCGCCGACCCTCGCGACCGCCTCCTCCCTGACGGCGCCGCCCGGGCGCGGAGGGCGGCGCTTGACGTGACGTGACGCGGGCCCCGAGACCGCACGCGGCGCGAACCCTTTCTGCACGGGCTGGCTCCAACCCGCGTATGCGCACACTCTGGGGCCGATCTGCGGCTTGGGCCATCGCTGTCACCCTCGCGAGCTGCTCCGACAGCGCCGACCCTCCCCAAGGGGGAGGCGGCGCGGCGGCTCACGATCCCGGGGGCGGTCACGGTGGGTCCGGTGGGCACGCCACGAGCGGCGGCGGGGGCAGCGGGGTCGAGCCGCTGTCGGGGTTGCCCCCCGCCGAGTCGGTGATCGGGGAGACGTTCCAGTCGAACCAGACCTGCGAGATGTGCCACGCGGCGGGCAGCGGGGTCCTTCGGGACGATCAGGGTCGCGACGTCTCGCCGACTCGGCTCTACGCGAGCTCGATGATGTCGCTCTCGGCGCGCGACCCGTATTGGCTCGCGGCGATCTCGCGCGAGGTCGAGGTCAACCCGGCCGCGGAGACCTATGTCGAGGACGTTTGCACGCGATGCCACGCTCCAGCAGGCGCGCGCGAGCTCGAGGCCCAGGGAGCCACGCTGACGCTCGACCACGTGCTCACCGGCACCTCCACCGAGTCGCACCTCGCGCGCGAGGGAGTGGCCTGCACCGTGTGCCACCAGATCTCTGCGGAAGGGCTCGGCGAGGTGGCGACCTTCGACGGGGCGTTCGAGGTCGGCGCCGAGCGACAGATCTTTGGGCCCCACGCGCAGCCGTTCGCGATGCCGATGATGCAGCACGTCCAGTACACGCCCGTCGAGGCGCCACACATGCTCGAGAGCAAGCTCTGCGCGAGCTGCCACACGGTCATCACGAGCGCGGTCGACGACAGCGGGCTGCCCACCGGGCCGGAGGTCAACGAGCAGGTGACGTTCCTCGAGTGGCGCAACTCTGCCTTCGCCGGCGCCGGGGGGATCACCTGTCAGGGTTGCCACCTGCCCACGACCGATCAGGACGGGGCGCCCATCACGACCAAGCTGTCGCTGATGCCACAGAACGGGAACATCGCGCCCCGCGCGCCCATCGGGCGCCACCTGCTGTCCGGGGGCAACGCGTACATGCTCGAGCTCATGGCCGCCAACGCGTCGTGGGTGGGCCTGCCCTCCGCCGCCGCGATGCTCGAGGGCGCGGCCGTCGCGAGAGCCACCTTGGGGGACGCAGCGTCGCTGGTGGTGTCCGACGTGACAGGCGCGGGTGGGGATCTCAGCTTCGACGTGACGGTGACGAACGGGACCGGGCACAAGCTCCCCACGGGATACCCAGGCCGACGCATGTGGCTCCACGTCGTGGTTCGCGACGGCGCCGGCGGAGTGCTGTTCGAGTCGGGCTCGACGGACGCGCGCGGCGCCCTCCTCGATGGCAGCGGCGAGCGGCTCGACCCCCCCGAGGTGGTGCTTCCGCACTTGGACGTCGTCACCTCCGAGGACGAGGTGCAGGTCTGGGAGTCGGTGCTCGCCGACGACTCAGGAGCGCCGACGCACGTCCTCTTGGACGCCTGGGGCTTCGCGAAGGACGACCGGCTCCTGCCCGCGGGGTGGTCACCGACGCACGCCGACGCGGGGCGCACCTCCGCCGTCGGCGTCGGCGACGATCCGTCCTTCTTGCCCGGCTCCGACCGGGTGACGTTCGTGCTCGCGGGGCTCGCGACGGCCGCGAGCGTCGAGGTCGAGCTGTTGTTCGAGAGCGTCCCTCCTGCAGCGCTCGACGCGTTCGCAGCAGGACCGGACACACCCGCCGGGCTCGCGTTCCTTCACATGGCCGAGGGGACGCCGCCGGCCCCCATCGTCATGGCGGCGTCGCAGGCTTCGGTTCCTTGAGCGACCCCTGGCTCACGCGGGGAGCTTCGCGCCCTCGAGGTTGGCGCTCGACCGATCGGTGCTCGTGAGTCGGGCGCCAGAGAGATCTGCGTGGCTGAGGTCGCTCTCGCGCAAGCTCACGCGGGTCAGGTCGGCGCCGATCAGCTTGGCGTTGCGCAGGCTGCCATAGTCGAGGAGCGCCTCCTCGAGCTGCGCGTTCGTGAGGTCGGCGCCGGTGAGGTCGGCTCCGGTGAGGTCCGCGCCGCGCAGCACCGCAGCGTGGAGGCGCGCCTTGCCGAGCTTGGCCCGGGCGAGCCGCGCCTTCACGAAGCTCGCCTGATCCGCGACGCATTGGGTCAGCTCGGCGTCGGCGAGGCTGGCGTTGTCGAAGCTCGCCTCGTCGAGCGAAGACCGCTCGAGCGTCGCGAAGTCGAGCGAGGCGTCTCGCAGATCGGCGCTCACCAGCACGGCCCGGTCGAGCCTGGCGCGGTTGGCCTTGGCCCGGCGCAGCCTCGCGCCGAGGAGCGCCACCCCGGTGGCGAGGCAATCGGAGAGGTCCGCGTCGTCGAGCACGGCGCTGTCGAAGTGCGCCTTGCCGAGGTTCGCGCGCGCGAGCGTGGCACGCACGAACGAGGCCCGCTGCGCCGACACCTTGGTGAGGTTGGCCTCCTCGAGGTCCGCGTCGTCGAGCCGAGCGGTCGACAGATCGGCGCCGATCAGGGACGCCCCCCACAGGTTGGCGCCTCGCAGGTTGGTCCCGTGCAGGTTGGCGCCGTCAGAGGTTGCAGCGCCCGAGCGAGCGCGCATGGACAGGTCGAGCTTGCTCAGATCGGCGCCCTCGAGGTCGAGATCGTCGAGCGGCTGCCCCGCGGCCATGCGCTCCATCAGCGCGCTCCTGGGGTCGTCGAAGCGTAGGCGCTGTGCCGGGGCGCTGGTCGCGACGCGCACAGCTCGAACCGGCGCGGCAGGGGGCGCAGCCGCGATGGGCGCGGGCGCGGCAGGCGCGGCGTGAACAAAAGGCTGGGTCTCGGGGGCGGCCTCGATGGGGAGGCGGGGCTCGAAGCGGCCGCTCAGCGCCACCTCGAAGGCGATGACGCGCGCGCCAGGCGGCACGGGCACGACGGCTCGCCACACGACCTGACCGTGCCCGCTTCTGCGTCGATGAGCAGCATGTCGAGGAAGAACGCCGGCTGAAAGGGCGCGAAGTCGATCGTGGCCTTGGCGCTGACGGCCAGCGCCGGCAGCCACGTCCGCAGCTCTGGAAGGTCGGAGACGAGGTTGGTGAGGATGATCTCCTCGCTGCCCTGGAACGGCCGACACTGCTGATCCCGGGGGGCCGCGTTGAAGAAGCGCGCATCGAGCCGATCGGGCAGCTCGAGGATCTGGTCGCGCACGCCGATCGGCGTGGAGAGCAGCTCGACGCGCGGCGACCAACTGGCCGCGATCGGCCCGAAGCCGATGGTGCGGGACGGATCGCGCGGATTGACGAGCACGGGGTGGGGCGTTCCGGCGGGGTTCTCGTAGGTGAGCAGCGCTTGCTCCCAGAGCAGGGGGATCTTCCCGCTGCGCGTGGCGGCGAGCAGCTTGTCGACGACGGGCCTGTCGGTGCCGACGATCACGCGGGCGAAGGCCGGCTCGAGCTCGGAGGCCTCCCGCGCGTGAACGAAGCCCCGGACCAGCACGGCCCCGCCTCCGCTGAACGGAGCCGACTCATCGGCTCGCTCGAGCGCACCGCTGGGGCGGGGATCGTCGCACCAGGCCACCGCCTTCGGCGGCAAGAGCGTCGCGAGGTGCCCGTGTTGGAGCGCGAGCGTCGCCTTGAGGACGATCGTTGCGTACAGCGCGCCGCGGTGCCGTGACCAGGTCACGGTATGCGCGAGGCGCTCGTCGCACGAGCCATGGATCTCAGGCAGGCCCACCGGGATCACATAACGCGAGCGTCGCCGTGGCGGTCAAGCCCGAGCGCCCGTGCTCCTTGACGAGCCGGCTTGGTGCGAGTTACTGTTCATCAGTTCAGTCTGTCAACTGGAGGCTTCCGTGCCCGAATCCACGCTCCGATCCGTCCTCGACCCGTCCGTCGCCGATCTCCTCGCGCTGTTCGCCGGCCCGCTCGCGGGGGTCCGCTTCCCCGAGATCGATCACGAAACCCTCCGCGATCTCGCCGCGAGCGTGGAGCGAGGCCACGCCGAGGTGGAAGAGGCGAGGGCCCTGCTGACGGCCGCGGAGACGGCTCTCGAGCTGCGCGTGCAAGAGCTGCTGCTTCGCGCCCAGCGAGCGAGGGCGTACGCGCGCGTCTACGCCGAGGGCAAGACCGAGCTTCAAGCGCAGCTCGACGGCATCGCCTTGCCCAAGCCTGGTCCCCGACCGGCGCCGGGGCCCGTCACGTCGCCAGGTGCCGAGCCCCGGAAGCGGGGGCGCCCTCGAAAGGCTCGGGACGGCGCCCAGCTGTTCGGGGTCGACGTCGCGGAGGTGCCCGCCGCCGAGTGAGCCGCGCGTTTGCGGACGCGCCATGGCGCCACGAGGCCACCGCGTCGCCCAGCTCGCGCGGGAGCTCGAAGCGAGGCGCCTCGATGGGGCAGGGGGGCGACCGCGTCGAGTTGTGCGTTGATCTTTCCTCAAGTGGTACTACGTTGCAGCGGTGGAGGGAGAGCCCTTCTCGCCGACCGACGCGAAGGCGCGGATCCTCGTGATCCTGGCATCGGGAAGCGTGAGCTTCTCCGACCACGCGCTCGACGAGCTGGAGAAAGACAAGATGACGACCATCGATGCGGTGAACGTACTTCGCGGCGGCATCGTCGAGCCCGGCGAGCTCGAGCGCGGGACGTATCGATACCGCGTGAGGACCCCAAGAATGTACGTCGTCGTGGCCTTCCGCTCCGAGAGCGAGCTTCGCGTCGTGACTGGTTGGAGGCTGACCCGATGAAGTGTCCCGAATGTGGTGAGACGATGAAGAGCCGGCGCGAGGGGGCCTACCGTTACAAGGGTGCGGGCCTGCCGAACGTCGTGCTTTCCGGCGTAGAAGTGCGGGAATGCCCGTCGTGTAGCGAGCGCGAGGTCGTCATCCCTCGGATCGAAGAGCTGCACCGGGTGATCGCCAGCGCGATCATCACGAAGCGCCCGCGGCTCACGGCCGACGAAGTCCGCTTTCTGAGGAAGGTGCTCGGCCTCTCGGGCGTCGACTTCGCCGCGAGGGTCGGCGTTGACCCCGCGACGGTCTCACGCTGGGAGAACGGGCACGACGCGATCGGCCCGCAAGCGGATCGTCTGCTTCGCCTCATGGTCGCGGTGACGCCGCCGAAAACCGACTACGCGCTCGAGGACCTGGCCGAGATCGAGGACGTCGCGAAGCCGGTTCGGCTGCGCGTCGAAGCTCAGTCCCGGGGCTGGCTCGCGGCGGTGGCGTGATGAACGTACGAGGATCCGTGAGCGAGCGAAACGAGGGGGGCGCTCGGTGACGGCTCCACGAAAGTAGGAGTGCCAATCGCGCTCCGTGCTCTGGCTCGACCTCACCCGCTCCGCGGAAGCCCTGGCGCGCTTCGAGTGGCCGGCGACCACGGCGATGGCCATCGCGACAGGCGCCCACCCCGCGCGGAGCAGGGCACCCATCAAACCTCTCAGAGAGCCAGATCAGTTCGGCGGCGTCTCTCGGCACGAGCTGCTGACGATGCTCTTGGATCGCGCCGAAGCGCTCGGGTGATGTTCCTTGGGTCCATCTCGGCTCGGCTCGGCTCGGCTCGGTGTGCAGCGGTCCAGCGGCCTCGCGCGGAGGACATTCTGCGTCCTACCACTGGGCAAGTGGCGGGTAGCCCATGTTTGTTTGCGGCGCTACCTCTGGTCAGCATGCAACTGGGGACGTACGGACGATGACCGCCTATCACGCAAAGTACTGGGCCCACGAGCTCACGCTGCAACGCCCGGCCGAGGGGGTGGGCGCGCTGTCGCGATCCATCGGCAACGCGCGGGTCGATCTGAACCCGCACCAGGTGGACGCGGCGCTCTTCGCGCTCCGGTCGCCGTACTCCAGAGGCGTCATGCTGGCGGACGAGGTCGGCCTCGGCAAGACCATCGAAGCGTCGCTCGTGCTGTCGCAGAAGTGGGCCGAACGCCGCCGCAAGATCTTGCTCATCGTGCCCGCGACCCTGCGCAAGCAGTGGCAAGCGGAGTTGCAGGAGAAGTTCTTCCTCCCGTCGCTGATCCTCGAGACGAAGAGCGCCAACCAGCGCATGCGCGAGGGCCACGCGAACCCCTTCCGCAGTGAAGATCGAATCGTCATCTGCTCGTATCACTTCGTCTTCGCGCAGCGCGCGCGGGTCGCCGAGATCGCGTGGGATCTGGTGGTTATCGACGAGGCCCACCGGCTGCGCAGCATCTACAAGAAGGCGAGGACGGCCGAGGGCATCGTCGACGCGATCCGCCCCGCGAAGAAGCTCCTGCTCACTGCCACACCCCTTCAGAACTCGCTCTCCGAGCTCTACGGGCTGGTCTCCATCCTCGATCCCGATCTCTTTGGCGACATCAAGGCGTTCGCCGCCCAGTACATGTCGACCGACGAAGAGTCCGAGGAGCGGGACGCACGACTGCGCGATCGCATCCAGCACGTGTGCAAGCGCACCCTGCGCCGGCAGGTCACCGAGTACATCTCGTTCACCAAGCGCTTCGCGCACACCGCCGAGTTTCTGCCCAACCCCGCCGAGGAGGAGCTCTATCACGGCGTCTCGAAATACCTTCAGCGCAACAAGCTCGCAGCCCTGCCGAACGCGCGGCGCAAGCTGATCACCATGATCATGCGCAAGCTCCTCGCCTCCTCTCCCGCGGCGATCGGCTCGACGCTCAAGACCTTCGCAGACCGGCTGCGCGAGATCGCCGGAGACGCCAAGGTCGACGACAGCCATGTCGCCGCGCTGAGCACGGACTTCGAGACGCTCGAGGAGCAAGAGGACGAGTGGGAAGAGAGCGAGGAAGCGGCGGACAGCCCAGCGCCGGCCGCGTCCGAGGCAGACGGCACAGCCGGGGGCGACCCCGATCCAGCGGCCGAGCTCTCCGACATCGACACGTTCGTGGAGCTGGCCAACTCGATCAAGCAGGACGCGAAGGCCTTGAAGCTGGTCGAGGTGCTACCGCTCGCGTTCGATCTCGCGGCAGGCAAGGACGCGGCCAGAAAGGCCGTGATCTTCACCGAGTCGTGTCAGACCCAGACCTATCTGGCCAAGACCCTCGCGGACGCGGGCTATCAGGGGCAGATCGTGCTGATGAACGGCACCAACGGCGACCCCGGCTCCAAGGCGATCTACGACGCCTGGAAGGCCCGACACGCGACGCGGTGGTCAGAGGTCAGCTCGGGCTCGAAGACCGCCGACATGAAGGCGGCCATCGTCGAGGAGTTCCGCGACCGCGCCACGCTGCTGCTCGCGACCGAGTCGGCGGCCGAGGGCGTGAACCTCCAGTTCTGCTCCATCGTCATCAACTACGACCTGCCCTGGAACCCACAGCGCGTCGAGCAGCGCATCGGCCGCTGTCACCGCTATGGCCAGAAGAGCGACGTCTTGGTCGTGAACTTCTTGAACAAGAAGAACGAGGCCGACCAGCGCGTGCTCGAGCTCCTCACGCGGAAGTTCAACCTGTTCGAGGGCGTCTTCGGCGCGAGCGACTCGGTCCTCGGCGCGCTCGAGTCCGGCGTCGATCTCGAGAAGCGCATCGCCGCCATCTACCAGGAGTGCCGCACCAAGGAGGAGATCGAGCTCGCCTTCGACCAGCTTCAAGGCGAGCTCGAGGAGAAGATCCTCCGCCGGCCTCGCGCAGGCTCGCCAGGCTTTCCTCGAGAACTTCGACGCAGAGGTCCATCAACGCCTGCGCGTGCATCGCGAGGCCGCCAAGGCCGCCCTCGACGAGCAGCAGCGAACGCTGCTGGATCTGCTCAAGGTTCAGCTCGCGGACAAGGCGACGTTCGACCCCGTCGAGCCCCGCCTGACCGTGGAGGGACAGACGTACCACCTCGACTGGCAGCGCGCCTCCGCGCTGGGCGACGTGTTCCTCCGCCGCGACCACGAGCTCGTCAGCACGATCGTCGGGCAGGCGCAGGGGCTCCCCACTCCGTTGGCGCACCTCACGTTCGAGTACGCGCCGCACGCCAGCGCGCTGCAAACCTACCTCGGCAGCAGCGGCTGGCTCGAGCTGTCCAAGCTGCGCATGGAGGCGGTGGACCGCAACGAGGAGTCCCTCGTCCTCGCTGCCTGCGACGACAGCGGCGCGCCGCTCCCCGAGGAGGTGGCCAAGAAGCTCTTCAGCCTGCGCGCCTCCATCGTTGGACCCACGACCGAGCCGCCGCCCCACCTCGAGGCCATCCGCGCGGACCTGATCCGAGCCAGGAACGCCGGCCTCGACGAGCGCAACCGCCGGTTCTTCGAGGAAGAGTCCGAGAAGATCGAGAGCTGGGCCGAAGATCGCAAGCTCAGCCTCGAGCGAGACCTGAAGACCTTCGACAAGGAGATCAAGGAGGCGAAAAAGCTCTCCGCGACCGCCGCCCTGCTGGAGGACAAGGTCAAGCTGCTCAAGAACGTCAAAGCGCTCGAGCAGAAGAAGATGGACAAGCGGAAAGAGCTCTACGCCGCCCAGGACCAGGTCGATGCTCGCCGCGGCGAGCTCATCGAGCAGATCGAGGCTCAGCTCCAGAGCAAGCTGCATCGCGAGCCCATCTACACTCTCCGCTGGACCCTCCAAGCCCCCTGAGACCATGACCGAACGCAAGCGCCGCCTCGAGCTCACCTGGATTGGCAAGGAAGACCGCCCCCGCCTCGAGCCCCGGATCCTCCTCGAGGACCCCGAGCTGTCCTATGCCAAGCGCGTCACGGAGAACGACCTCTTCGACAACCGCCTGATCCAGGGTGACAACCTGCTCGCGCTGAAGGCGCTGGAGCAGGAGTTCACGGGGAAGATCAAATGCATCTTCATCGACCCTCCGTACAACACGGGCAGCGCGTTCGAGCACTACGACGATGGCCTCGAGCATTCGATTTGGCTGAGCTGATTGGGGATCGGCTTGAGTTGTTGCGGACCCTCTTGTCCCCCGACGGATCCATCTGGATCACCATCGACGATACCGAGTGCCATTACCTGAAGGTCTTGTGCGACGAGATCTTTGGCCGCGCCAATTTCATCGCGAACGTTGTCTGGCAGAAGGCGTACACATCGAACCAGACGGCGAAGTACCTCTCAAACACTCACGATCACATCCTCGTGTACGCGCGCGAGGCAGCGAGCTTGCAGATCTCAAGGCTTCAGCGGTCGTCGGAGCAGGAGGCGACCTTCAAGAACCCCGACAACGATCCCCGTGGCGCGTGGAAGGCCGAGAACCTCTCGGCGGGCAAATTCTACGCCGCAGGCCAGTTCCCGATCAAAGGTCCTACGGGTGAGGTGTTCTCGCCGCCCAAGAATCGGTACTGGCGCTGCAATGAGGGACAGTACGAGGCATGGCTCAAGGACGGGCGCATCACGTTCGGTCTCAATGGAACGGGCCGTCCGATGTTGAAGAAGTACCTTTCCGAAATGACGAATGGGCTCACCGCGAACACATGGTGGACGCACGAGGAAGTCGGCAGCAACAAGCAAGCAAGCATCGACTTGAAGGAGCTTCTCGCGGAGGCTCCTAACGTGTTCCAGACACCGAAGCCGGAGAAGCTTCTTCGTCGAATTCTACAGCTCACGACGCGACCTCGCGATTGGGTGCTGGATTCGTTCGTTGGGTCGGGAACGAGCGCTGCCGTCGCTCAAAAGATGCGGCGCCACTGGATCGCGGTGGAACTCGGCGCTCACTGCGAGGACCAGGTCGTTCCGAGACTCCGAGCCGTCATCAGCGGCACGGACGAGACCGGCATCACTTCTCCCGAAGGCTGGACCGGCGGCGGCGGGTTCCGCTTCTTCCGCCTCGCCCCCTCGCTGCTCGAGAAGGACAAGTGGGGCAACTGGATCGTGAGCAAGGCCTACAAGCCGGAGATGCTCGCCGAGGCGATGTGCAAGTTCGAGGGCTTCGACTACGCGCCTGATCCGGACGTCTTCTGGACCCACGGCAAGTCGACCGAGCGCCGCTTCATCTACGTGACGACGCAGTCGCTGACCCAGGAGCAGCTCCGCTTCCTGAGCGACGAGGTGGGCTCCGAACGCTCGCTGCTGATCTGCTGCTCGGGCTTCCGCGCGAAGAAGGATCAGTTTGCGAACCTGACCCTGAAGAAGATCCCGCAGGCCGTGCTCACCCGCTGCGAGTGGGGCCGCGACGACTACAGCCTCAACGTGCAGGAGCAGGCGCCCGTGATCGCCGCCGAGGAGGTGAAGGCTGCGCCGCCGGCGGAGAAGAAGCGCCGGGGAGGCCGCGCGAGCGACGACCTGCCCCTGTTCGACACGCTGCCCAACAAAGGTGGCCCGCGATGAGCTCCCGCGTGCGCGAAATCGTCACCAGCCTGAGCCTGCGCGCCCCCCAGGCCGAGTCGCTGCGCATCCTCGACGAGGCGTTCTCCGCGCTGCGCCCGGCCGACGCCGAGGAGCTCGCGGCGAAGCTCGCGCGCCTGCGGGAGAAGCTGTCCGGTGTGGAGGACTTCGAGCGCGCGTTCCCCAGCCTGTGCTTCGCCCTCGCGACCGGCGTCGGCAAGACTCGGCTGATGGGCGCGTTCATCGCGTACCTGTTCCTCGAGCACGACCTCCGCAACTTCTTCGTGCTCGCGCCGAACCTCACCATCTACAAGAAGCTGATCGCCGACTTCACCCCCGGGACGCCCAAGTACGTCTTCCGGGGCCTGGAGTGCTTCGCCACGAACTACCCGAGGCTCATCACCGGCGACAACTACGAGGACCGGCCGCTGCACGATCTGGAGCTCATCTCCACCGACATCGTGGTCAACGTCTTCAACATTTCGAAGTTCAACGCGCGCGCCGGTGACATCCGCAAGATGCGTAGGCTCTCCGAGATCTTGGGCGAGTCGTACTTCGACTACCTCGCCGGCCTGCCCGACCTGGTGATCCTGATGGACGAGGCGCACCGCTACCGCGGGGACGCGAGCATGAAGGCGATCGAGGAGCTCAAGCCGCTGCTCGGCCTCGAGCTCACGGCCACGCCCCAGATCGAGGGCGCCAAGGGCGCCGTGCGCTTCAAGAACATCGCCTTCGACTACCCGCTCCACCAGGCCATGCACGACAAGCTGGTGAAGGAGCCCGCCGTGGCGACCCGTGAGAACTTCGATCGGGGGATGCTCGACATCCACCTCGAGCACCTCAAGCTCGCCGACGGCGTGCGCGTCCACGAGCACACCAAGGCCCAGCTCGAGATCTATGGCCGACAACACGGCGTGCCGGTGGTCAAGCCGTTCATGCTGGTGATCGCGAGCGACACCGCCCACGCCGACCGGATCGTGAGCCACATTGCCTCCGACGACTTCTATCGGGGCTACTACAAGAACCGAGTGATCCAGGTGCACTCTGGCCAGAAGGGCGCCGAGCGCGACGAGGTCGTCGAGAGGCTGCTGGCCGTAGAGAACCCGCTCGAGCCCACGGAGATCGTGGTCCACGTCAACATGCTCAAAGAGGGCTGGGACGTGACGAATCTGTTCACGATCGTCCCGCTGAGGGCCGCGGACTCCAAGACGCTGGTCGAGCAGTCCATCGGCCGTGGGTTGCGCCTACCCTACGGGCAGCGCGTCGGCGTCGCCGCGGTCGACCGGCTGACCATCATCGCCCACGAGCGCTTCGACGACATCGTCAACGCGGCCAAGGAGCAGAAGTTCGAGTTCCAGCGCCTCCAGCTCGAGGACGTACCGCCGCCGGCCAAGCTGGTGACCTCGGTCGCCACGGTCGAGGCGATCCTCGGACTCACCCCTGTGCCGAGCGCCCCGACGCTCGGACAGCCCGCGCAGGCCGGGGCTTCTTCTTCCGGCGAGAGCGCGTCAGCGCGCGCGACCCTCGAGATCCTGCAGTCACGCGGGCGCCAAGGTGCCGCTCCGATCCTGGGGTCGATCACCGCGCCCGAGACCCAGCTCGCGATCACAGCGGCCGTCGCCCAGGAGCTCAAGAAGAGCACCAGATACTCCCGCGCAGCCTACGAGCCACGAGCAGCTCCTGCTCCGGGTGCAAGAGGTCACGAAGGCCTATGAGCAGAACGTGATCGACATACCTAACCTGGTCCTCGCCGAGCCGGTCACCGAGACGGGCTACGCGTCGTTCCAGGTCGACATGAAGGGCATCCCGCTCCAGGCGATCGACGAGCAGATCAAGGTGCAGCACCTCGTCACCCGCGAGAGCCACCGGATCGGCGCAGACCTCCAGGGTGCTAGGGAATCGCGGCTCGAGAACTACATCGTCAGCGCGTTGTTTGAGAACCACGACGCGGTCAGCTACGACCACGACGCGGATCTGCTCTTCGAGCTCGCGGCCCAGGTGGTCGAGCACCTGCGCCAGAAGAAGGGCGACGACGAGGAGGTCCGCAAGGTGCTCCTCTCTCACCAGAAGACCATCGCGCAGATCGTCTTCGCGCAGATGGAGGAGAAGCGCTGGAAGCGCACCGTGCAGCAGGACACCTACGTCTCCAGGGGCTATCTGCGCATCGCGACCCAAGCGCTCTCGGCGGATCACGACGAAGAGGTGCGCCCCTTCCACGAGCCGCTCGCGGAGAAGCGTGACATCCGCGGGATGGTCTTCGGCTCCTTCAAGCGCTGCATGTACGACGTGCAGAAGTTCGACTCCGACGACGAGCGGCGCTTCGCCGAGCTCTTGGAGTCCGACCCGACGGTGCTCAAGTGGTTCAAGCCGGCCAAGAACGCGTTCCAGATCCGCTACGCCCTCGACCACCACTACGAGCCCGACTTCGTGGTCGAGACGAAGACCGAGAAGCTCCTGTGTGAGCCGAAGCGCCCCGACATGGTCGACGAGGCGCGCGTCGTCGCGAAGGCCGAGGCGGCTGTGAGCTGGTGCAAGCACGCGACCGAGCACGAGCAGCGCCTCGGGCAGACGAAACCCTGGAGGTACGTGCTGATCCCGGGCGACGCGATCAAGCCGAGCGCGAGCCTCGATGGACTGGTCGCGAAGTTCTCGAAGTAGCGCCGGCTCGAACCGTCGCTGGGGAATTGCCATGAAGGTGTGCACATCGATCACGGACCCGTTGCACGTCGATTGGCTCGATCTGGAGGGCACGACGCTGGTCGGGCTCACCTTCGCGCCGGGGCAGTGGCGCGCCAGAACGAACGGAGACCGCTGGGAGCGCGATCTCGATCTCGATCTCGACGCGCTGGTCGCGGCGAAGGTCGGCGCGTTGGTCTCGCTGATCGAGGACCACGAGCCGAAGCTACGAAGATTGAGCCGCTTTACGAGCGCGCCGCGGCCAAGGGCCTGGCGGTGCGCCGGCTGCCGATCGTGGACGGGCGCGTCCCCACTCGCGACGCCGAGGTCCACGCGTTGCTCGACTGGATGGACGACCGTGTGGCCGAGGGCGTCCGGGTGGCCATCCACTGCATGGGCGGCCTCGGGCGCACAGGGACCATCGCCGGCTGCTACCTCGTCCGGAGAGGCATCGCGCCCGCCCAGGCGCTGAGCACGCTGAAGCAAGTGAGGAGCCCCAAGTGCCCGGAGAACCGTACGCAGGTGGCGTACATCAAGCGCTTCGCCGAGAGCGCGCGGCTCCGCGCGCCCTCGGCCCGTGAGGCCGCGTCCGGCGGAGCAGCCAAGAGCCCATGGTATGCGACGGATCCCGAGCTGCTCGGCGACCCGAAGCGAGTGGCCCAGCTGGAGCTTGCGCTGCGCGGCTCGCGAGGAGGCGCCAGCGCGCTGGCGCAGCGGCTCGAGGCCGCCGTCGCGAAAGCCCCTGCGGCTTGCTTCGCGTTCGATGGCGAGGGCAACGCCACGCTTCGCGTCGGCGACGAGACCTTCGCGGCGGGTCGCTTCGCGGTGCCATCGATCGCCGAGCTGCGCGACGCCGCGCGGCGTGCCCGAGCACGCGACGGTGAAGAGGCTCCCCCGGGCAAGGTGCGGCTGAGCCTGCTCGCGGGCGCGCACGTGCTCACCGACATCGGCACGCTCCAGGCCTCGGCGCCCCCGGGCGTCGTGTTCCTGGTCGCCTCCCAGTTCGACTGCCTCGAGGCGCCGGGGCCCGCCATCGTGAAGGTCGCGGACTATCCGAGCGATCCCACCCAGGGCCCTCGCGCGTCGATCTCGGCGCTGCCGGGGACGCTGCTCCGGCACTACCGTGCGCCGCGCTGGGACGGCGGCCGCTTCGTGCAGACCGCAGCCAACTGCCTCGACCTGCTCGGGGACGCGGTCGATGAACCCACCGCGACGGTGCGCTGCGGTTACCTGCGTCCCAGCGATATCCCGAGCATGCCGAAGCTCGCCGAGCGCCTCGCCGCCAACTTCGAGCGGATCCGAGTCGGGGTGCACGACGAGGTCGAGGTGTTGTTCGGCAACGACTGGGGCGGTCCGGTGGCGCTGCCGCACCCGCGCATCGCCCAGGTCTTCACCTCGACCCTCGCCCTGGGGGGCTATGGTCGGGATGACGGCAGCGAGGCGACCCGCGACGTGTGTCGATCACTGCTGCGTGCGGCCTACCTCGGGACGCTGCTCGCCGCGTGCGCGCTGTGCAAGCACACGGTGGTGCTCACGCTGATCGGCGGCGGCGTGTTCGGCAATCGACACGACGACATCTGGGAGGCCATTCGCTTCGCCCTCGCAGAGATCGATGCGCTGGTCGGCTCGGCTTTCCATGTCGTCGTGAACACGCGCCAACCTCCCGGAGCTATCGCGCTCTCCCTCGTGCGCGATCGAGGCGGCTTCCACGCGCAGCTGGAGCCAGCCAGCCAATGAAGCTGGTGAAGGCGGAGAACGGCTCGCACACCGTTCGGCTCTCGGCCAGCGATCTCGCCAACCACCTCGGCTGTCGTCACCTGACCCGGCTAGATCTCGAGGCCGCGCGCGGGCGGCTCGTGGCTCCCTTGTACAAGGACCCGATGCTCGAGGTCCTGAAGGAGCGGGGCTTCCAGCACGAGGACGAGTACGTCCGGCACCTCGCGGCGCTGGGTCGCTCCGTGGCCCGCTTGCAGGGTGGCGCCGAAGAGACCCGGGCGGCGCTGCGCTCCGGGGTCGACGTCATCGTCCAGGCGACGTTCGAGAGAGAGGGCTGGCTCGGCCGCGCCGACGTCCTCCTGCGCCTGGATCGCCCCAGCGCGCTCGGGGCGTTCAGCTACGAGGTCGTCGACACGAAGCTCGCCACCGAGACGCGCGCCGGGACGCTCCTGCAGCTGTGCCTCTACTCCGAGCTGTTAGCCGGCATCCAAGGCCTCTGGCCGGAGCGTGCACACGTCGTCATCCCGGGGGTCGACTTTCGTCCGATCTCGTATCGGCTCGACGACTTCAGCGCGTACTTTCGCCACGTGCGCCAGCGCTTGCTCGCGCAGGTCGGCGCGACCGACGAACTTGCGACCAGCCCCGAGCCGGTGGCTCAGTGTGACGTCTGCCGCTGGTGGTCCCACTGCGATCGCGAGCGGCGCGAGCGGGACCACCTCGCCTTGGTCGCGGGCCTCTCCAAGACCCAGCGGCGCGCCCTGGCCGAGTGGAACGTGAGCACCCTGACGGCGTTGGCGAAGCTTCCCTTGCCGCTCGCCCGACCGAGCCGCGGTTCCCGCGAGGGGCTCGAGCGCGCCAGGGAACAGGCCCGGCTCCAGCTCGAGGCGCGCGAGCGGGGACAGCCCGGGTTCGAGCTCCTCCCGCTCGAGGCGGGCCGCGGTCTCGCGCTGCTGCCCGAGCCGTCGCCGGCCGACGTGTTCTTCGATATCGAGGGGGATCCGTTCGTGCCCGGCGGAGGGCTCGAGTACCTCCTGGGGTACGCGACGATCGGCACGCCCGCGGGCACGCTCGACTATCACGCACTATGGGCCACCGATCGCGCGGCCGAGCGCGCTGCGATGGAGAGCCTCGTCGACGAGCTGATGCGCCGCGCCGAACGCGATCCGGGCTTTCACGTCTACCACTACGCACCCTACGAACCGAGCGCGATCAAGCGCCTGATGGGACGCTACGGGACCCGCCAGACGGAGATCGACTCGCTGCTGCGGCGGCAGACCTTCGTCGATCTGTACGCTGTGGCACGACAGGCGCTGCGCGCCGGGATCGAGCGCTACTCGATCAAGAACCTGGAGCCCATGTACGGGTTCGAGCGGGCCGTCGAGCTGCGTGAGGCGTCGAAGAGCCTGCGCGCGATGGAGCGAGGGCTCGAGCTCGGCGATCCGAGCTTGCTCACCGCGGAGGTGCGCGCCCTGGTCGAGGGCTACAACCGCGACGATTGCGTCTCGACCGCGCGGTTGCGGGAATGGCTGGAGACGCTGCGCTCTCGGGAGGTCGAGCGAGGAGCCGCGATCGACCGCCCGGCGCGAGAGGTGAGCGTGCCGGGCGCCGCGTTGAGCGAGAAGCGAGCGCGCGTCGCGGCGCTCAGAGACCGGTTGCTGGCCGGGATCGACGCTGATCCCCAGGCCCGATCCCCAGAGGCCCAGGCGACCTGGCTCCTCGCGCACATGCTGGAGTGGCACCAGCGCGAGGACCGCGTGGTCTGGTGGGAGAAGTTTCGCCTCGAGTCTCTCGGCGAGGAAGAGCTCCTCGATGAGGACGTCGGCCTCGCGGGCCTCGAGCTGGTCGGCGACGTGGCGCCGCCGACGAAGCGGATCAAATCCAAGATCCACCGCTATCGCTTCCCGGCCCAGGACACGACCATCGCGCTCGAAGACGACGTGTACGCGATGGGCGGTCGACAGTTGGGTGAGGTCTACGCGATCGATCCCGTAGCTCGCACGATCGACATCAAGAAGAAGGGCGACGCGGCGGCGCTTCACCCCCGGGCCGTCTATGCCTTCTCGAAGGTCCCTCCCGGTGACCAGGCCGATGCGCTCTTCGCGCTCGGCGAGCTCGTTCGCGAGCACGGCATCGACAGCCTCGACGAGAGCTCGCGCGCCGGACGCGACCTCTTGCTGCGACGGCCGCCCCGGCTGAGCTCGCCTGCTGTGGGCGCCCTCCGTCGCGACGGGGAGTCCACGCTCGACGCGGCGAAGCGTGTCGTGCTCGACCTCGACGGTGGGGTGCTCGCACTGCAGGGGCCGCCGGGCGCGGGCAAGACGTTCACAGCGGCGCACACGATCGTCGCGCTCGTTGCGAAGGGACGAAAGGTCGGGATCACCGGCATGAGCCACAAGGTGATCCGGAACCTGCTGGACGCGGTGGTCGAAGCCGCCGACGAGGCCAGCGTCCGCGTGCGCTGTTTGCACAAGGTGAGCGAGCTAACCTTCGAGCCCGACGAGCTCGACTACGATCCCATTCAGGAGACCGTGCTGCCCAAGAGCGTGCGCCCCGCGCTCCAAGGCACGGTGATGGTGGGGCCGGAACCACGTGGTTGTGGTCGCGGGGCGATCTCGCGGGCTCGGTCGACACGCTGTTCATCGACGAGGCCGGGCAGATGTCGCTGGCCAACGCGCTCGCGGTGTCTCGCTGCGCGAAGAACGTTGTGCTGCTAGGCGATCCACAGCAGCTCGAGCAACCGCTGCGCGCGAGCCACCCCGACGGGACGGAGGCCTCGGCCCTCCAGCACCTGGTGGGAGAGGCGCACACTCTTTCGGCAGAGCGCGGCCTCTTCCTCGAAGAGACGTATCGGCTACATCCGACGATCTGTGAGCTGACCTCGAGCTTGTTCTACGAGTCTCGGCTCCGCTCACGACCCGGGCTCGAGCACCAGGCCCTCGAGGGAGCCTCGCCCCTGGCCGGCAGTGGGCTCGTCTTCATCCCTGTTGAGCACGAGGGCAATGCCACCACCTCCCCCGAGGAGGTCGAGTGTGTCGCGCGGCTGTATGAGCACCTGCGCGCCAGCAAGCTCCAGTTTCGCGCCTCGGAGCAGAAGGCTCGGGCGCTCGGCGCGAGCGACGTGCTCGTCGTCGCGCCCTACAACGCTCATGTCGGCGCGCTGGCCGACGCTCTTCCCAGCGGTGCGCGCATCGGGACCGTCGACAAGTTCCAGGGCCAGGAGGCGCCCGTCGTCATCTACACGATGGCCACTTCGTCCGCCGAGGACGCCCCGCGCGGTCTTGAGTTCATCCTGTCCCTCCATCGGCTCAACGTCGCGATCTCACGGGCCCGCGCGCTCTGCATCCTGGTGGCCTCTCCCGCGCTGTTCCGCGCCGACTGCCAGACGCCCAGACAGATGCAGCTCGCCAACGCGCACTGCCGCTACGTCGAGCTCGCCCGGCGTGTAGAGCTGCCCCTGACGCGCTCGTGAGCGCCGGGCGGCGGAGCGCGCCCGCGCCCGGCTCGAGGAGTGAGGTCGTACGTTCGCCACGCTGCAGGGCGTCGAACGTGCTCTGGGTCTTCGGTGGGGAGGTCGTGAACCGCAGGGATCAAGCGGCGCCGGTCCCTGGGGAGGCGAGCACCAAGACGGGGTAGGGTCCCGTTTAGGACCCGATCTCGTCGAAAACCTCGACGAACGCTGGTGGGTCGACAGGGACTCGAACCCTGGACCTACGGATTAAAAGTAAAGAGCGGGGTCTCGGCGAGGGTCGAGGAACACGCGGAAGGTCGGGAAAAGCTCGGAGATCGTGTCCACGGGGGAGTACCCGAGGGCAGGGGTTCCGGCGAGCGTGGGCACACATTGGTCACATCGGCCGGGCTGCCTGGACACCTCGCCCAAGGTCGGCCACCACCCAGGTAGGCGGCGCAGTCAGTTCCGCCGCCGACCTACGTCGAGGGGGCTCATGGCCGAAGTGGCGCTGACACTGAAGTGCATCATGAAGGATGGGGTCATCGGGTACTGGGCACCGCTTCCCGAAGGTGTGCCCGAGGCGGACTCGCCCAGGGCGCGGATGCTGCGCCTGCTGTCGGACCCAACACCCGCGTTTGCGGCTGTCACTGATGCCGACGAGCGCGAAGCGCTGGGGAACTCGTTGGCGCTTGCGCTGACACGAGCGGAGTACCACGAGACCCGGTTCAAGAGCATTCTCGGGTCGCTCGAAGCGCGCAGGCGCCAAGCCGATGTGCCGTTCACCTCAGACCTCCTCGTGGTCTACACGATCTACGAGGCGGGGGCCGCTCTCGGCGCAGCCCGCCTCGCGGTAGACGAGTTACTTCACGTCACGGCCAGACGACACGGCGAGCCGGACACCGCGCAGATCGAGAAGCGTTGGGCGGCAAGCCTCGTGATGGACGACGCCAAGTTCGCGAAGGCCACGTACGCGAGCGTTCCCGAAACGCTGCTCCTTCGTTCGAAGCTTTAGCGGCGCCCTTGGACTGACCCACCCCGCGGCGCGTTGGTGACCCTGGGCGCCGCTGGCGGCTGGACCGTCGCGGCGCGATCGTGACCCAGCTGGAGGGGCCCCTCGTCGAGAATGCGGCCGGCTGCGTTCGAGTCGCGACGCTCGGGCATGCCGAGGGCGCGCCGACGATGCAGCGAGTGCCGCAGGACGTTCACGCCGTCGCCAAGGGCGCTGCTGACCCAACGGGTCTGCGGGGCGGCGTGTCGGGCCCATCGGATCGGAAGCTCGCGCGTAAGCGGCGGCGCAGCGAGCTCGCCGAGCACCGCGAGGACGAGGCGACGCGGCAGCGCCCACCGGCACAAGGCCGAGAGGGTCGTGTTGGCCCCGGCTGTCACGCGCCAGCTTCGAGGGACAAGATGCCGGACTTCCAGAGAAATATGGTCCAGTTCGTGGATCGCGCGCTGGCTCGGTCACGCGCCAGCTTGCTGCGCGATCTGGCTGAATTTCTGCCGCGATCGGGCGGCTTGCTGGCCGAGCCGGGGTCGATGTCACGCGCCAGCTTCCGTCCACAAGTGGTGGAGATTCCGTCGGAATAGAGCGACGACGTGGCGGCTGTCACGCATGACGATGGGGTGAGCTCCCGGGCCATGCGAATCGTGTTCGCGATGGTGCTCGACGAATCGAAGGAGGATCCCGTCGCCGACCTGGGCGAGCGGCTCAGAGCGCTTAGGCTGTGTGAGGCGTCGGCACTGGATGCGATGCGTCGCTCGCTCGCGCGACACGGACAGATGACCGCCGCGGTCGGCTTCGTGGACGGCGGGTCGGTGGAGATCATCGACGGCTTCAAACGGCTGCGAGCCGCGCGGACGCTTGGATGGGCCACGCTGCGCGCGCAGGTCGTCGAGGTCGACGCGAGTGGTGCGACGCTGCTGATCGCGGCGCTGCACGCGGCGCGCAACCTGACGGAGCTCGAGGAGGGATGGTTGGTGCGCGCGCTCTATCGCGAGCACGGTCTGTTGCAGCCGGCCATCGCGCAGCGGCTCGGTCGTCACAAGAGCTGGGTGCACCGCCGCTTGATGCTGGTGGAGGCGCTCGACCCCGCCTGTCAGCGGGCATCGAGAAGCGCGGGAATCTGAGCCGGCCGAGCTGACGGCGTAGTTGGCCCCGCTGACGGGCGGGGCCGACGATCGCGGCAAGCCCACCAAAAAGTAGGGCCCGGAGTCACTACCTCCGAGCCCCGGGTCGCCGCGAGTGGACGCGTTCGACGTGAGCGTTGTCGCACGAGTTCCTCGCGGTGGCCGAATTCCCGGCAGGCACTCGCCAGTGGACGATCTCCGACAGATCCAGTGCGTCGTCGACGCTTGCCGGCGCCTCTTTCACCTCTGCCGAGACTGCGACCGGGGACACATCTACTGCGTCGATGGTCGCCATGACGACGAGCGCCTCGCCCGTCGCCGCGCGCTCAAGCGCGTCCACTGGCGAAGCCAGGGGGCGAAGGTGAAGACCTCGAAGCGCACGAGCAGATGGCGGGCGCGTCGACGACAAATAGAAACGGACATACGTCGCCGAGAAGTTGCCCTCGCGTCGATCGTCTCCGCCGCGGAGCGCTCCGCCGTCGCCGTGACGGTCGAGTCGCCACGCGAGGAGATCACCAATGGATTCGATCTGGATGGGAATCGCGCCGGGCTCGCTGACGACGCGCGTCGTCGCGATGGCGGGACCGGGCGACACGATACTGAAGGCCCAGCTTGCGACGGAGCCCAAGCACCCCGCGCGCTCGCGACGCTGCTCGAGGCGATTGCGCTTTGGCAGGGGCAGCCGGTCCGCGCTGCGCTCTGTGCCGACGCGTGGGGACTTTCGTGCGACTCCAACCTCTGTCGCGAGGCGTTCCTGGACCACGGCGGCGCTCTCTACAGCGTCGCCTGGGTCCACGCCGGCGCGCACCGCCGCCGACGGCCTCGCCTCGACGGCCTCGGTAGCTTTCGCGATCCTCGAGCGACTCGTCATCTCGGAGGTGGCCCGATGATCCCGGACGAGCAGCGTGGCCGCATTCGGCGACTCTTCTTCGCGGAGCACTGGAAGGTGGGCACGATCGCCACCGAGCTCGGCGTTCATCACGACACGGTGGAGCTCGCCATCGAGCCCCGCAGGTTCGTCAATCGCGGGCTCTGCAGCAGCGCCACTTTGCTCGACGCGTACCTCCCGTTCGTCGCCCAGACCCTGGAGCAGTATCCGCGCCTGCGCGCAACCCGCCTGTTCGAGATGATCCGGGACCGCGGCTACAAGGGCAGCGTCTACGCCGTCCGTCGTCATGTGCGGCGAGTCCGACCCGCCCATCATGAGGCGTTTTTCCGCCTGACCGTGCTGCCCGGAGAGCAGGCCCAGGTCGACTGGGGCTCGTTCGGGAAGATTCGTGTCGGGCAGGGCGAGCGCGCTGTCGTGCTTCGTGATGGTGCTCGCCTCGTCGCGCGCTACGTTCGCGCGCTTTACGCTCGACCAGACCCTCGAGAGCTTCGTTCGCTGCCACGTGGAGGCGTTCCAGCGGTTCGGCGGCGTTCCCAGGGCCGTGCTCTACGACAACCTGAAGAGCGTCGTCATCGAGCGACAGGGCGACCTCATCCGCTTCCATCCACGCATCCTCGAGCTCGCGGGCCACTATCACTTCGCTCCCACCCCCGTCGGCATCGCGCGCGGCAACGAAAAGGGCCGCGTCGAGCGACGGATCCGCGACCTCCGCGAGGCCTTCTTCGCGGCGCGCTCGTTCTCGTCCCTTGCGGATCTCAATCAGCAGCTCGACGCCTGGATCGATCGCGTCGTCCACGGTCGTCGCGTTCCCGGAGACGCCGCCCGCACCGTCGCCGAGTCCCTCGCCGACGAGCAGCAGAGCCTCCTGCCGCTGCCCGAGCATGCGTTCGACCCGTGCCACGTGCAGTCCGTCGCCTCGGGCAAGACGCCCTACGTTCGCTTCGACCGCAACGATTACTCCATCCCGCACACGCTCGTCAGGAAACCACTCACGCTCGTGGCCTCGGAAACGACCGTCCGCGTGCTCGATGGTGACAAGGAGATTGCGCGGCACCAGCGCTCCTGGGACACCCGGCGCCAGATCGAAGATCAGGCTCACCTCTCCGCGCTTGCCCGCGAGAAGCGCAAGGCGCGCGACCACCGCGGTCGCAACCGCCTCGTCGCGGGCTGCCCCAGCGCCCACGCCTTCCTCGGACAGATCGCACTACACGGCGGTCATCTCGGCGGCACCACCACCCGGCTTCTCCACCTGCTCGACACCTATGGCGCCACCGATCTCGATGCCGCGATCGCCGAGGCCCATCGCCGCGACGCGTTCGCGGCGCAATCCGTCGCCCACATCCTCGATCAGCGCGCACGCGCTCGCGGCGCCCCGGCTCCCATCGAGGTCGTGCTCCCCGACGACCCACGCGTCCGCGATCTCGTCGTCACTCCGCACGCGCTCCATCGCTACGATCACCTCGCCGCCGAATCCCTCGATTCAGCGCCGGAGGACGACCAATGAGCAGCCTGAAGGCGCGGCTCCACGCCCTCGGCCTGCTTGCCACCGCAGCCGAGCTCGATGATCTGGTCGCGCTGGCGACCAAGAAGCGATGGGGCCCGCAGCAACTCCTTCAGCACGTGGTCGACGTCGAGGAGAAGGACCGCGCCCGACGCGGGCTCGATCGGCGTCGCGCACGCAGCCGCCTCGAGCGATTCAAGCCCATGGCCGACTTCGACTGGAACTGGCCCACGAAGATCGAGCGACCGCTCGTCGAGTCCGTCGTGCGCCTCGACTTCCTCGAGTCTGCTCGCAACGTCGTGCTCGTCGCGCCGCAGGGGCTCGGCAAGACCATGATCGCCCAGAACATCGCGCACCAGGCCATCCTCGCGGGACACGGCGTGCTCTTCCTGTCGGCCGCGCAGCTCTTGCTCGACCTCGCCGCACAAGAGTCGGCGCGCGCCCTCGATCGCCGTCTTCGCTACTACGCGAAGATCGGCCTGCTCATCATCGACGGGATCGGCTTTCTCGCCTTCGACAACCGAAACGCAGACCTCCTCTTCCAGGTCGTCAGCCGACGCTACGAGAAGAAGAGCCTCGTCCTCACGACCAATCTCGCGTTCCGCGACTGGCCCACCATCTTTCCGAACGCGACCTGCGCCACCGCCCTCATCGACCGCGTCGTCCACCACGCCGACGTCATCCCAATCGAGGGCGAGAGCTGGAGGGCTCGCGAGGCCGAGCAGTCCGCCAAGGACCGCCGAGCCAAGAAGAAGAAGTCCGAGGTGCACACAGAGACCTGAACCTCCCCAACTCACCTTCACGCAGCCCGACGCGACCTCCGTTGCCCGGGCTGTTCACATTTCCGCGCTTTCAGACGCTCGCCAACACCCGCCGTGCAGGCCGACGTCCGCCTGGGGCTGCTCGCACCGCGCGCGGCGGTGGTGCTCGGGCAGTTGCCACGTGGCAACCAGCACGCGACCGCCGGCGTGGTGATTCGTCGAGGGCTGACCGTGCGCCAGGCGGAGCTGATGGTCGCCGAGCTCCTGGAGTGCAGTGATGATGTCTCTCGGGCCCGGAGAATCGCCCATTACGCGCAGGGACTGGCCACGGCGGCGCGGCCCGGGCTGCGCCCCACCCGAGCAGCGCGCGCCGAGGCTGATTGGTTGGCGGCGGACTTGGCGACCGTGCAGCGGACGGCGGCGCGCCTGCAGGCGCGGCTGCTCGCAGCGCCGGTGGCGACGCACGGCCCCGAGGCGGCCGAGTTGATCGTCGCCGCGCTGCGCGGTCTGCAGCCAGTGCTAGGGGCGCTCACGAGCACGGTGGCTGCGGTGATCTCGACGGGGCGCGCCGTCGCATGACCGCGACGTGGCGTACGCGCGAGGAGCTCGTGCACCAGGTGGTGATCCTCGCCGAGCAGGGGGTATCGCGCCGAGCGCTCACGCGGGCGCTCGGCGTCAGCCGGAACACCGTCCGCGCACTGCTCAGGGAGCACGCGCGCTCGCGCGCTGAGCCCCACACTGCGCTTGCGGCAGCTCCGGCGCGCGCGCCTCGCGCCTCGCCGCTGGACGCGCACCTGCCGCGTATCGTGGCGCTGCTCGGGCAATACGAGGACATTACGGCTCAGCGCATCTTCGAGGTCTTGCGCGAGGAGGGCTTCGCTGGGGGATACACCGCGGTGAAGAAGCGCGTGCGCAGGCTGCGTCCGGCCCCGGCCCCCAAGCCAAGCCTGATCACGCCGAGCTACGGACCCGGCGAGATGGCCGAAAACGATTGGTCGCCGTGGGAGGTGACCTACACGAGCGGGCGCAAAGAGAAGGTCCAGGGCTTCAGCTACGTATTGGTCTTCTCCAAGCGCAAACACATCGACGTCTACCGGCAATCGGACCTCTTTGCGCTCATGGACGGGCACGTCGGCGCCTTCGACCGACTCGGGGGCGCTGCGCGCGAGTGCAAGTACGACAGCCAGAAGCCCGTGGTCCTGCGCTGGGAGGGCCACCAGCCCATCTACAACCCGCGCATGCTCGCCTTCGCGACCCACTACGGCTTCCGGCCGGTGGCCGTCCGGCGCGGACACCCCAACGACAAGCCACGCGTCGAGCGCAGCTTCTGGGAGGTCGAGCGCTCCTTCTTCAATGGTCGATCCTTCACGGACTTCGACGACCTCCGCGGCCAGATGCGCAGATGGCTCGACACGATCGTCGACCATCGACGGCGTCACGGGACGACGCCGCTGGAGCGCTTTCCCGAGGAGCGCGACCACCTCGTGCTGCGCCCTCGACATGACTATGACACCGCTCGCGTCGCCTACAGGACGTGCAGCATCGACGGCTTCGTGTCCTGGGACGGCAATCACTACGCGGTCCCCTACGACCACGTCACCGACCTGCTGCCCGTGCGCGTCACCCAGCGAGAGCTCTTCGTCTACGCCGCCGACCTGCGCTGCATCGCCCGGCACGAGCTGGGCCCCAGGGGCGCCGGCAAGAAGATCGACCCTACCGGCATCCACCCGCGCCCTTCGCGAAGGAGCCCGCTCGATCTCGACCAGCTCCGCGTCGCCTTCGAGCAGATGGGCCAGCGCGCGGAGACTTTCTTCCACCTCATGAGCGCTGGACCGCCCGAGTTTGGGGGCATCAGGCGCGCCAGATCTTGCTCTTGCGCGAGCGTTTCGACACCGCCGATCTCGACGCAGCGCTCGGTCACGCCGCCTCCTATGGCGCCATCGAGGCCCGAGCCGTCAGGCGCATCGTCGCGGCACACGCGAGCCCACGCACGCTCGACGAGTACGTCGCCGAGCAGACGGTCAGGCGTCTCGCTGACGCGATCGGCGAGGTGCGCACTGGACCGCAGGACCTGACCGAGTACGACCGCATCCCGGGCGCCCCTCGACGCCGCGCAGCTCTAGCGCGCAATGCAAGGAGACGACCGAATGGCCAAGCGACCGACGCGACCCGTCAACGACGCCGGACACGACGACGGCGGAGACGAATCCCTCGAGCGACTGCGACGACACCTCGCCTTCCTCGGCCTGACGCATACCCTCGACACGCTCGACGACACTCTCGCCAGGGCGCTCCGCGAGCGCCCCGGGCCAACCAGCCTGCTCGAGCGCGTGCTCGGCGCCGAGGCAGCTCGCAAGCTCGAGCAGCGTGTCACGCGGCGGATCGATGGCAGCGGCATCCGTGAGCACAAGACCCTCGAAGCCTTCGACTGGTCCTTCCAGCCGACCCTCGACAAGGCCGCCTTCGCCGAGCTCGCGCACCTCGACTTCGTGGGCCGATGCGATGACCTCGTCATCACCGGCAAGAGCGGGACCGGCAAGAGCCACCTCCTCATGGCGATCGGCCGCCGCGCCTGCGAGCATCAGCTGTACGTCCGCTACGCTCGCTGCGTCGACCTGCTCGATGACCTCCACGCCGGTCTCGCCGACGGCACCTACGAGCGGCGGCTCAAGGCGTGGGCGCGGCCTGCGCTGCTCATCATCGACGACGTCGGTCTTGGCCAGGTGAAGAAGCGTGACAACGAGCCGACCGCCGCGCATGCCCTCTTCAACCTGATCGACCTAAGACACGGCAAGGCGTCGACGGCCGTGACCTCCAACATCGCTCTCAGCGATTGGGGTAGGTACTTGGGCGACGCGACCGTCGCGATGGCGATCCTCGACCGCCTCGCCATGCTCGCGATCCGCATCGACATCGACGGCCCCAGCTACCGGCAGCACGTCGCAGAGAAGCGAGCGAGCGCGAAGGCCAACAAGAAACCCGCGAAGGAGTGATCCCAAGGCTGCCCGCAGCGGCGCCCGTGGGTCACGATCGCGCCGCTCCGACCACCCGCGCCCTGCGCGTGTGGATCATCATCTAGCCGCCCAGTGGATCACCCTGAGGGCGCCGCCGAAGGTTCAGAGCCTCACTGCGACTGGTATGGCGAGCTGAACGAGTACCGGAACGTTCTCTACCACCGTGGCTGGCGAGGCATGTTCGGAAGTTACTACCCGCGGGACTTCAAGGGCAGGAAAGGGATCTCGGGCACAGCCGACACACTGGTGGCCCCGGATCGGAAGTCCATCGCAAACAAGGCCAAGCCGCACCAATGGACCTACAAGGATGGCACTCGCCTCGAAGATGTCGTCGAGCGCTGCATGGAGGGGCTGCGCCAGCTCATCGACTCGATCTGCATCGACCTGTGGGGCTGGCAGAATCCGAAGCCGGGCACCGAGGCCCAACCGCCGAACATCCTGGTGAGGGTGCCGAGCCCACTGCTGTACCCCGACAAGAGCGGGACACTGTACCTGCCCTTCTTCACCACCGTCGAAGGCGCCGAAATGTTCCGACGCGTGAACTACGACTTTCGTGCGGAGCTTGAGCGGCTCCCGAGAGCTGGTTCACAGCCCGCGTCCTTCATGTTCTCGATCGGCCGGCTGGAACGGCTGCCGAGGCGGTGCGTCGTCCGGTTGATCGTGGATCCCGTCGCAGGTGTCGGCGCGGTCTCCGGTTCGATGTTCCAGGACATCGAGCTTCCCGCGGACGCTCGGGAGTTGATGGAGCCACGGTGCATCACTTCGGACGCGACGAACAGCGAAGCGCTCTTCTGCTGGGTTGGCGTGCCCCCGTGATCCCAGCCGGCGGCGGTCGCTTCGGTCGACAATTGTAGTCCCGCACTCGACGTGCGCGAGAGCCCCCCGCAACCCAGGTCGAACTCGGCAAGCTCCGAAGCGGAGAACGTTGCCGCGGCCCGTCAGCGCGCGAGGTGCCGCGGGTCCATGCCGGCCTCGATGAGCGCGACGAGGTCGACGGGCACGATGCGCCGCAGGCGCCCCACCTTGGTACTGCGCAGGACGCCGCTGGCGATCAGCCTCTCCGTCGTCCGCCGGCTGTAACCCGTCTTCGCGGCGAACTCCTCGATGGTGAGGAGCGCGCGGCTGCGCCGAAGGTCGTCGAGGCTCTCCACTCACGAGAGCCTACCTCTGCCCGAGGATCGGTCAACGGACCGCCAGGAACCGTCAGGAGCCGCCAAACGGTCGCGGCTGTCGTTCCCGGGCCTCGCTGGGGGTTTGGGCCAGGCGGATGGGACCACGTGGTCCCCACAAATGCCCAATCCCCCCGCCAGAGCCTTGACTGGCGTTCAGGCTCCTGCGATCAGTTCGAACCAGGTCGTTCATGGATCAGCTCGCCAGCCCCCGACCTCGCCGGACCGCCGGGCAGGAGTACTTGGACACCGTCCCCTTGCGCGAGCGCCGCCAGGCGGGGGCCGTCTACACGCCCTCCCACCTCGTCGAGTTCATCCTCCACCAGGCAGCCTACACGGAGGCCGCAGCGATCGACTCCGTCGCGCTCATCGAGCCCGCGTGTGGGGCGGGCGCGTTCTTGGAGTCCGCCGTTGCCGCGCTCGCTCGTCGCTTTCGCGGGTACGGGACGGACATCACGACCGGGGCCGGGAGGGAGCAATTCCTCTCGACGGTGTCGATGTGCTTGTACGGCGTCGACCTTGATCCGGACGCGTGCAAGCTCGCGCGCCAGGCAGTCCGCAGCCGTGTGCTTTCGCTCACGCCGGGCCCGCTTCCGGCGAAGTACTTCGAACGGAATGTGATCGTTGCCGACTTCCTCCTCGCTCCAGAGGTTGACGGGCTCGTGGCGCGGCTCAAGGCCCCGCTCGGCTTCTTGATCGGCAACCCACCGTACGTCTCCGCCACGCGGATCAACGACGCACAGAAGCGGCGCTTGCGCGGCCGCTTTCAATCCGCGGGCGGCCGGCTCGACCTCTACGCGGTGTTCATCGAACGCGCGCTTGAACTCCTCCCGTCGGGTGGGCGCGTGGCTTTCGTGACGCCCGACAAGTTCCTGGTCAGTCAGAGCGGTCGTGGCCTGCGCGAGCACATCCTCACGATGAGTGCGGTCCGCTCGGTGGCGCAGTTCAAGTCGCACAAGGTCTTCGACGATGCGGCAACGGTTCCTTGCGTGACGGTCCTCGAACGCGCGGGCTCGCCCGCGCCGGTCAGCGTCCTTTCGTGTGCGGAAAAGCCGACGGCATCAGGGCTCGTGGATGTCGTCGACCGCACCACCGTCGACCATGCGATCCTCGGATCAGCGCCTTGGTACATCGCTTCCCCGAAGCTCGACGGCCTGGCGGCGCGCCTGCGCGAAGGGCACCCGACGTTGGCCAGCGTCGCGGTCCGCGTCTCTGCGGGACCCGCGACGGGGCGTGACGGACTGTTCGTGTTCCCAGAGGGGGCGGAGCCCGACATCGAGCAGGAGCTACTGAGGCCGGCGGTCCGAGGTCGCGATGTTCAGCGCTTCGCCGTGAAGGATCCGAAGCTTCAAGTGCTTCTGCCGTACACGTACGACTTCGCGGGCACGCCCAGCCTCATCGACCTCAACCGCTTCCCGGGTGCGCGTCGCTACCTGCGGCGTCATCGCGATGAGCTTGAGGCGCGTCACTGCGTTCGGGTCTGGGAGAAGTCCTGGTTCGATCTGCATGATCAGCCGACATGCGACCTGGCGAAGCTGCCGAAGCTCCTCGTGCCCGACGTCGCCAACACGAACAGGTTCGCTGTGGACACAGGCATGTTCATGCCGCTTCACAGCGTCTACTACGTCGTCGGCAAGCCTGGTGTGGATCTCAACTTCCTCGCCGCCGTCCTGAACTCGAATGTCGCCACCTTCCTGCTGCGCCTCTTCTCCCCCGTGGTGAAGGACGGCTTCCAACGGTACCGGCAGCAGTTCCTATTCAAGCTGCCCATCCCTGTTCCGACGCTGCCTGAGAAAGACGAGATCGTGCGGGCGACGGACAGCGGGGACTTCGACACCGTCGAGGAGCTAGTCCAGCGCCTCTTCAAGGTCAGCGCGTCGGAGGAGCGCGCGCTGCGGGCACACCTCGCGGACGGACCCGCTCAGTGACGGAGTCGCCGCTCCTCGACGAGTTCCGGAGGCTGATCGACGAGCTGAAGCGTCATCCGCGTATTGGCTCGGTCGTGAAGCGCGGCGAGGTCCGGTTCAACGACCTCTCTCGCGAGGACGTTGCGGCGCTGTTGAAGGACGAGGCGGCCTACTACTTCTTGATCGCAGCCGCGGCGCTCAACCGCACGACGCTGAAGAAGGCTCTTGCGCACGAGGAAGCGCAGATCGTGGCCGCGCCCCAACGCAAGGCGTTCGTGGTGAAGAGCCGGCTGCCGGTCCGTCGGTCTTTCGCGGAGGTTGCGAGCAGCGCCATCGCACTGCGACGTGCAGACCTCGAACGCAAGACGCGCGGAGGGATCGAGCAACTGTTTCGAGAGCGGCTTGCGGACGAACAGATCCCCCTGCTGATGTCCCCGCCGGTCAGGCACGTCCCCGGCATCCTAATCGGAAAGCGTAAACCGGACGGGGTCTACCCCGACCCAGCTACCCACGCGGCGCCGATCCTGTACCTGGAGATCAAGAACGTTCGGCGCGTTGCCGACGACATCCAGAAGCGTCTCTACGAGGTCGCGGAGGCTGCGCTGGAGATGAAGTTCTTGTACGGCGATCTTCGCATCGAAGGCGCCGCGCTGAAGACGACGCGGGACGTGCTCGAAAACTCCAGCACGTACCGGCGAAAGCTCCGCGCTCAGATCTCGAAGGCCACGCCCGTGGTGATCGTCCTGATGCTTTGCTCGAAGCGCGAGGCCGAGAAGTACCGCGAGGGCGCGGAAGCCTTCGTCGACCGCGTCTTCTTCCAGGAGGAGATCGAAGAGTGCCTAGCGTTCATCAAGCGCGTGGTCGCGGAGCACGGAGGGTAGCGGTCCGCGCGAGGAAGTCCGCGACGTACGGGTCCGATCGGAGGGTGCGGTCGAACCTTGGTCAGCCTGGACGAGTTCAGGCGTCGACCTTAGCCGAGGTGTGGTGAGGTCGCTGATGAACTGGCTGACGGTGCTGAAGAGAGGGCTGGTCTCGGTGCCTGCTGATCGGCGCGCTCGACGGGCAGCCGCTCCGCGTGACGAGGACAACGAGCTGCCGTTGACGGGGGACGGGTTTCCTCCGGATGTGACCCGAGCCAGGGTCATCGTTGACGGTCCGCGAGACCCGAGGGCCATCGACGCGTACGCCGTCGAGATCATCCAGCGGATGTTCCCTCGGGACGCGCAGCGGCTTCGGATCGTGCGTGGTGGCGGGCCGCCGCCGTCGCTTGATTCGTTCGAGCACAAGGTCTCGGACGTGCCCGCCGACGCGAAGCTCAAGGCGTGGCAGAAGGTGCAGGAGACCGAGCGTCGGCTGGCCGTTGCCACGTGGGCGATGGCGCGCACTGATCCTCATTCGGGCGAGCACCGAGTCCTCGCCGAGGATCTCGTCGGAGCGTACTTCTATGCGGCGGAGGCGACGGTCCAGGTGCTCAAAGAGGAGACGGAGATCGTTCGCGGCAAGGGGTGGTTCGATCCGTGGCTCGCAGCCCATCCGCAGAACACGATCGTTCTCCGAGGGATCCGCACGATCCGGACGCTCGCAGTCCACGTGGAAGACATCCGGAGCAGCAGTGGCATCTCGATCTCCGTCGTGAGGGGGCACGGTGGAACGGTCACCCGCTTCTGGCGGCTGCCCTGGCTCACGCCCGAGGCGCTTCGAGCCCTGAAGAGTCCGAAGCTGAAGGAGACCGACCTCGACGACTGGAAGAAGCTCCGTGCCGAGTGGCCGGCTGGGCATCTCATGGAGCGCGCGCTGACGGACCTTCGGCAGATCGTGCTCGACGCCGAGAACCTCGCCTAGCGCTTACGAAGGGCGACGATGAGCGTGCAGCCGGTGCCGCGCACGCCGACCGCTGGTGACGCTCAGGGCTGCGTTGAAGCTCGCGAAGCGGAAGAGGCTTGCTCTGGAAGGGCGACATCAGCGATGTGATCGAGCCGGGCTTCACCACGGGGTACGAGCCACGGCAGGCGCATCTCTCCGATTCCAAGGAGGCAATGCGGCTGATCGCGGAGCTGGAGCGCGAGGCAGAGCCAGGGAGAGCGACCGCCATCGCCTTCAGCATCGCCACGGGTGCCGAGCGCGCGGCCATCTTCAGGGCCCTTCGATCGGACCTCGCGGATCTCAGGCTGGTGCCGGTGCATAGTACGAAGCGGAAGAGTCGGGAGCGGACTGTCCCGATCGTCGCGCCATGGCAGAAGCGGCTCCTCGACTACGTGGACAAGAACGCGGACTGTGAGGACGGGCTCCTCTTCCGTCCCTGGGTCAACGCTCGCCGAGGTCTCCTCCGGGCTTGTGCCCGAGCAGGCGTGAAACCGCTGACGTGGAACGATCTGCCCCGCACTTACGGCGTCTGGATGCGCAAGCTCGGTGTTGCTCCCTCGCTCATCGCTCCCAAGATGGCCCACGTGACCAGTCACATGGTTGAGACCCGTGTACGGACGCCTCGCTGGCGAGCACGTGGGAGAGCAGATGGCGGACGTCATGGAGCTGACCTCGGCCCGCCTCCGCATGCGGAAGGGGAAGGGAGCCCGCCGCTGAGCGCCATCAGGGGCACACATTGGTCACAGCACAGTCGACTTGGCTGTTCGTCCTGCGCGCGTTTCCCTGGGAAACGCTGGTGGGTCGACAGGGACTCGAACCCTGGACCTACGGATTAAAAGTCCGCAGCTCTACCGACTGAGCTATCGACCCGCACGCCTGGGCCTGCTGCCAGACGCGGCCGGACCCTACCACAACCGACGGGCGAGGTGGGTGAGGGCTGACACCAGCTTGTGGTCATCCGGCCCGCAAAGCGACTACCCTCGGCACACCGATGTCGTCCGACCGAAAGGGATCCGAGGAGTCCTTCGCCGCATTGTTCGAGAGCGCCCAGGTAGGGGCGACCCGCCCTAGGCGCCTCCACCGCGGGGATCGCCTCGACGTGAAGGTCGTGGCGATCGGCCGCGACGCTGTGTTCGTCGATCTGGGCGGCAAGCAAGAGGGCTACTTCGACAGCTCCGAGGCGCTCGACAAGAACGGCAACGTCGCCGTCGCGATCGGCGCGACGGTGCAGGCGATCGTGACGGAGGCTGATGGCGAGCGGGTGAAGCTGTCGCCTGTGTTCGTGCGCGCGACCGACACTCCGCCTGCAGAGGGCTTCGAGGGGGTCAGCATCCCGCGGGCGAAGTCCGGCCCGCTGCTCGTCGCCGGCGCGCACGTCCGGGGCACGGTCGCATCGGTCGAGCGCTACGGCGTGTTCGTGCAGATCGTGGGGACGCAGGGCCGCCACGGGCGCGGGCTGGTTCCCACGGCGGAGACGAACACACCGCGCGGCGCCGACCTGCGCAAGCAGTTCCCGGTTGGGACCGAGGTCGAGGCGAAGATCCTGGCCATCGCCGACGACGGGAAGATCCGCCTGAGCTTCAAGGCGATGAGTGAGGACGCGGAGCGCAGCGAGTTCGAGGCGTACCGCGACGGCCAGAAGGAGCCGGCCGATGGCGCCACCGCGGCGGCGCTCAAGGGCAAAGACGACAAGGCCGCGCCGCGCGCCCCGCGCCCGCCGCCGGCCCCGCGCAACTTCGGCACGCTCGGGGACCTGCTCGCGAAGCGCAAGGGCTAGCGCCCGCGACGGCTGCTACTCGGCGGCCACGAACACGACGTTGCGGACGAGCGGCGCGCTGCGGTTGCCGGCCTCGTCGACGGCGGTCGCGGAGATCTCGGTCGGACCCGCCGGGAAGTCCTCGGTGGAGAGGGTGATGGTGGTCGACGGCGAGGTGCCGGTCGCGACGAGCGCGCCGCCGACGTGGATCTCGATCGCGACGGGGAGGGGGACGTCGTCGGACGCGGTCACCTGCAGATCGAAATAGCCCTCGAGCGTCGCGTCCTCCACGGGCGAGGTGATCCCGACGTCGGGCGGAAGGCCGTCGATCGTGATCGCCACCGGGAGGATCGACTCGTTGCCCGCCGCGTCCCAGACGCGCAGGCTCGCGCTGTGCGTGCCGATGGGCAGGTCCTCCGAGGGGATGCTGACGAGCGAAAAGTCCCAGTCGACGCCGAGCGTGGGCGGGAAGCCCGGATCGAGCTGCTCGGTGAAGATCTGGTCGCCGACGGTGAGCTCGCAGCCCGACACGATCCACGCGTCAGCCATGTAGAAGCTGAAGTGGTCACCGACTGCGCGCACGACGTTGAGATCGTCGACGTACGCCGTGGGCGCCGTGAGATCGACGAGCAGGCCGTCGACGCCGCGCCGTGAGATCGAGCCGTCCCAGCTGGCGACGTCCACCTCGAGCCGGCCGAAGCCCTCGCCGAGCTCCGCGCCCGTGACCGACAAGGTCGCCGAGGTCTCGCCGTTGAAGGAGCGCAAGACGGTATTGCGGAAGAAGAACGTCGTATTTCCGAGGCCGTTGTCGGCCTGCGCGCTGATGCTGAGGGTCGAGGCCGATCCCATCGGCGGCCAGTCGGCGATCGTGAAGTCGATCGTCGGCGGGTCGGGCGGCGGCGCCTCGGGCGGGTCGTCCCAGCACTCGTCCCCGCAGCAATCGCTCTCGCAGTCGTCGTCCGAGAGGGCGATGCCGAGGGCGACCCACTCGCAGCCGGTCGACATCAGCCCGGTGACCAGGGCAAACAAGAGGGTGGGCGCGACGGTCTTCACGGGGCCTCCGCGGAGAGCTCGAGGATGTGGCTGAGGACAGGGGTCGGCGCGCTCACGTCGTACACCCGGACTCCGCGATCCCCGTCAGCGACGAAGAGGTGCCCTTCGCTCGAGGCGACGCCGCTCGCGGATCCGGCGAAGCCGAAGGTCGAGCCGAGCACGGGCTCTCCGGAGCCGAGCTCGATGGTGACGAGCTGGGTTCGATAGCGCCCTCGGTCGACCGCCACCGCGAACACCCGGTCGCCCGCGAAGGTCGCGGAGATGTAGTCACCCGGGGGCAGCTCGATCGAGATGGGCCCAAACTGCCCGTGGAACGTGAGGCCCGCCTCGCCGCCGAGGCTGGCGACCTCGACCTGGCCGAGCGCGCCGGTGAGGACGGTGCGGCGCGGCAGCGCGCGACGCCACAGGCCGACGTTGCCGATCTCGTCGTCACCGAACGCGGCCACCGGCGGCAGCGACGCGGCGCCGAGCCCATCGACCC
Source organism: Polyangiaceae bacterium (assembly GCA_016719945.1). Taxonomy (GTDB): domain Bacteria; phylum Myxococcota_A; class Polyangia; order Polyangiales; family Polyangiaceae; genus Xiheicaenibacterium. The sequence goes on from JADJYE010000001.1 coordinate 303,990, forward strand.
GAACGGCGCTCGTCCACTCGGGCGAGGCGACGACCAGGTGGTCGTCACCGACGGCGATCGACTGCGGCAGCTGCGCCTCTCGGCTCGTGTAGAAGGTGATCGAGGAGCTGTCGAGGTCGCGCGCCTCGACGCCGGCCGCGAACGGCACGTAGACGGTGCTCGCCTTCGCGGCGAGGCCGCCGGCCCAGATCTGAGCCTCGAAGTCGAGCGCATCGAGCTCCCCCTCGACGTACACGACGCCGCCGCCCGTCTGGGGCGACACGCCGCCAAAGACCCAGCGGCCATCGCCGAGGAACGCGGCGGCTCGCGACAGCTTCGCGGCCTGGAGGTCCTCGACCTTGGTGAGCCCACCGTCGGTGAGGGTGAACAGGCCGCCGGCCTTGCCCGCGACCAGCACGCGGTTGCCCTGGGCGGCGATGCCCTCCGTGAGCCGCGGCTCGGAGTAGCGGCCGAGCTTCTCCTCGATGTTGACCGGGTTGCGCACGTCGATGGCGCGCACGCCGATCCGCGTCGCGTCGCCGAAGGCGTAGAGCCGGTCGTTGGTGATGAACGTTTGCAAGGGATCGCGCCCCTCGGGCGGCACCGGCGGCGGGACCCAGGTCTCGGTCCAGGGCAAGACCTCCCACGGCGGCTGGACCGTGCAGTCTTCCTCCTCGGGAGGCGGCGGGAGCGCGGGAACGTCGAACGAAGCGCAGGTGGTGCTGGGATCACCGAGGCCGATCGGGAGGATCCCGTATTCGCCACCGGCGACGTACAGAGTGCCGTTGAAGTCGCGGACCCCGCTGGCGTAGAACGACTGCTCCGCCGCCAGGGTGCAGTTGCCGAGCAGCGACAGCGCAGCCGGGTTGGCGACGTCGACCGCGACAGCGCCATACCGCCCGGCGGCGACGAAGGCGGTGTCGCCGCTCAAGGACACGTCCTTGGCGGGGGCGACGAGGATGTCGTCCTGATAGGCGTCGGCGAGCCAGGTCGCCCCGAGCGTCGCGCCGGTGTCCACGTCGATCGCCGCGAAGGTGTCGCAGGCGGCGACGTAAGCGACCCCGCCGCGCGCGGCCACGGCTGCAGCGAAGCCGGGCGCCGGGAGGGTCGTACGCAGCGAGAGCTCGTCTTGCGCGATGTCGATGACAGCGATGCCGGCCGCGCCCGCCGCGACGTAGGCCACGTCGCCCTCGATCCACACGTCGAGGGCAGGGCCGTCGAGCTCGACCTCCGAGAGGCGCAGCGGTGAAGCGGGGTTGGTAACGTCGATGAGCAGCAGCCCCGCGTCGCCCGCGGCGATCAACAGCCGTCCGCCATGGATCGCCACCGCCATCGGCTGGCCGAAGCCGGCGAGCAGCGCTGCGCGCTCGGGCTCGTCGGCCTGGGCGACGTTCAGGACCCAGAGGTTGGTGGCGTCGACCGCGAACAGGTGATCGCCGATCTGCGCGCCGTCTCGCATGATCGGCGCGTGGAAGTAGTCCATGTAGTGGGGGTCGTCGGTGCCACCGCAGGTCTCGTCGATGAGGACGTAGGCGAGCTTCACACGACCGCACGCGTCCTCGACCTCGGTGCCGGCCCACTTGCTGCCCGTGGGGGGCGGCGCCACGGGCGCCGTCGGGGGACCGTCGGGTTGGTCCGGTGCGTCGATGACGCCGTCACCCCCGCTGCCGTCGCCGCACGCGACCGCGCCGAGGAGCAGGGGCAACAGGGCCCCTGCGGGGAGCTTGGAGATCCAACGGGGTCGTCGCATGAGAATGCCTCCAGCGGGCCGCCCCGACGAGGGGTCCGCGGCCAAGTCCATCCATGAGTGTCGCCCGGTGCGAGGGCGACCTCTACCCCCAAAGGCTCGGCATACCGGCTGGCCGACGGGAGGCGAGGGGCTACGGACGAACCGTTTGCCACCCCGCCCCCCGGGTCGGCGAGCCCGGAGAGAAGCCAAGCATCGAGGAAGCCAAGAGCGCCGCCGGGGCGACGCACCAGGCATCCTTTCAGCATCCGTGCCACTCGCCGAATGCGGCCCGCGACCCCCAAAATCGCGCCGCTCGGCGCGAGCGACGCGTTCGTGCCCCTGACATCGCTGTCGCTGGGGCGTGGCCGTTCGTGCTCTCAGGCGCCCGTCGAGCCGTAGCCGCCGGCGCCGCGACCGGTGTGCTCGAGCTCCTCGACCTCGGCGACGACCGCGCGTTGGTAGGGGGCGACGACGAGCTGGGCGATCCGCATGCCGGGGCCGACGACGAACGGCTCGGAGCCGTGGTTGACGAGGACGACTCCGACCTCGCCCCGGTAGTCTTCGTCGATGGTGCCAGGCGCGTTGAGCACGGTCACGCCGTGCTTCAGCGCGAGCCCGGACCGCGGGCGGACCTGACCCTCGAACCCGGGCGGCACGGCGATGGCCAGCCCCGTCGGCACGAGCGCTCGCCTGCCAGGCCCGAGCTCGAGCGGTTGGTCCAGCGCGGCGCACAGGTCGAGCCCGGCCGCGCCAGCCGTCTGGTAGGCGGGGAGCGAGGCGCTGCTTCGAACCTTCACCACGCGCAGCGGAACGGTCACGAAGACCTCGGCAAGACGTGCTCGAGCTCGTCGATGCCGACCAACGCCTCGTCGGCCCAGACGCGCTTCGCGTCGGTGAAGCCGGCCTGCACCGCCCGTCGCATCAGCTCGATCGCCTTGGCGGGGTCGGTCGCGCGCGCGAAGGCGCGCGCCGCCTCGAACGCGTCGTCCGCGGTTCGTTCGCGCTTGAAGATCGCCTCGTAGAGCCGGCCCGCCCAGTGGTGCGCGCCCTCGGCCGTCACCATGCTCGCGAGCGTTCGCAGGTCTTCGGCGCTGATCGACTCGGCGCAGTCGAGGGCCAGGGCAGCCGCCCGCGCTGGCTCGCCTTTTCGCAGGAGGATCTGGATCAGCGGCCCGAAGACCTCCTTGCGCTCGTCGCCCGCGGCGCGCGCCGCCTCGAGCAGCCGGCGCGCCCCTTCATCGTCACCGCGCGCGGCCGCCACGTTCGCGACCAACGCAGGGTCGGCGTGCGCCATCCTCGTCAGGCGGCTGGTGACCTCGACGGCCTCGGCCGTCTGTCCCAGCGCCAGATGGGCCCAGCCCAGGATCGACAGCGCCTCCGGCAGAGCTCTCGCCTGGGGCCTCGCCCCGTTGCGCTCACGCCCCTCGAGCACGCCCTTGGCCATCTCGATCGCGCGCTCGGGTTGCCCGTTGTCGAGCGCGTCGCGGGCCGCGCTCAAGGCCCGAGCGGTCTCCGGAGCCAGCGGCTCGCCCGCTGCGCGCGCCGGCTCGGACGCCTCTTTGGAGGCACGCACCGCGGCGCCCGTCTCCCGCAGGGCGATGAAGGACTGCACCGCAGCGGAGCCGAAGATATACAGGCCGATGAAGTTGCGGCTCATCAGGCAGAGGATGGCGATCACCGTGCCCACGACGGCCGAGACGCCCAGGGTGATGCGATATCGCCTCGGCCCGAGCGCGTGCTCGACCACGTGGCCGCCGTCGAGGGGCAGCACCGGCATGAGGTTGATGATGCTCCACCCGATGTTGGCCCAGAGCATGATGCGCAGCGTCTGCGCGAGGCCAGGGTGTTGGATCGGCACCAGCTCGCGCACACCCCAGACGACGCCGGCCAGCAAGAACCCCGCGAACGGGCCGGCCAGCGAGACGATGACGTTCTTCGGGCGCGTGAGCGGCAGCACCACGTTGGGGAAGGTCGCCCCGCCCAGGAAGTGCAGGCGGATCGACGAGCTGACACCAAAGGTCCGGAAGGCGATCGCGTGGCCGAGCTCGTGCACCAGCACGCTGACGAGCAGGATGAGCCCCCACATCACGATGTACATGGGGTTCTGCATGGCCTGCGTGAACCCTATGAGGACCGCGGTCAGCCAGAAGCCCATCGTGATCTCGATGTCGAAGCCGAGGAGGCGCACGTTCATCGTCGGTCCCTTATAGTACGCGGGTGCGCTGCTGGCACGTGGGGGACTACGGGGGGCACCCCGCAAAGTTGCGCTCCCGCCCTCGCTATTGGAAAAGACGGCCGTGACAACCTTGGGCCTGCGTCGATTCACCGTCCTCGGGCTCTGCCTCGGCGCCCTGTCGGCTTGCGGCTCGGCCGCCACCTCCTCCTCGAGTCCGATCGGCCCGAGCGGGGACACCGCGTCCGCGGAGGCCTCCTCGAGCGCGAACGACACGCCCGCAGAGCCGAGCGTGCCCGCCGCCGCCCTGGCCTCGACGACCGTCGCGCCGCCAGCGCCTGCCTCGGCCCCGGTCGAGCTCGCCCCGCCGCCGAAGAAGGGCACCGTCGTCCTGCACGTGGGGGATTCGTTCGTCCACTCGGGGCTCACCCAGAGGCTCCGGACGCACCTCGAGCCGCTCGGGGTTCGCTACGAGGTCCGAGCCGAGCACAGCACCAACAGCCTCGACTGGTCGAAGCGGGTCCCCGGCGAGGTGTCGGCCGCGCAGCCCGACCTCGTCATCATCACGCTCGGCGGCAACGAGATCGGCTCGAAGCACCTCGACGTCCAGGCGCGCGCGATCCGCCGGATCGTCGACTCGATCGGCGGGCGACCCTGCGTGTGGACCACGCCGCCGCTGTGGATGGAGGAGAGCGGGCTGTTCGATGTGCTCCAGGCCAACGTCGCTCCGTGCCGCTTCTTCGAGACCGACGCCGTCGTGGGGTCGTTCATTCCCCGACGCGCCGACAAGATCCACCCTACGGCGGAGGGTGGCGCGCTCTGGGCCGACAAGCTGTTCGCGTGGGTGATGGCCGAGCGAACCGGCGATGCAAAGCGCCCCTGGGACCTGAAGCCGTCACCGAAGGACGAGCTGACCCCGAGGGGCAAGCGCGGGCCGCTGCCCAAGCCCTAGCGGCCGAAGCCTGGCCTGGGCAACCCGACGCCCATTTTTGCGAGGCGGTGGGTGAAGTAGGCTGACCGGTCATGAAGTCTTCGCCTTGCTTGCGCGCTGCCCCCCGGTCTGTCCTTCCGAGCCTCGCGCTCGCCGCGATCTTCACGACGGCGTGCAGCATCGACACCACCAACCTCTTCGGTGACGACGCGGCCGGGGGCGAGGGGCAGGGTGCCGGGCCGGGCGCTGGAGGGAGTGGCAACCAAGGCCCCGGCGGCGGGTCCAACGCAGGCGGCGGCAACCAGGGCGGCGCAGGTCAAGGCGGCGATCCGGGCACGGGCGGTGTCCCGGCGACGGGCGGCTCGACGGCGTCTGGCGCCGTGTGTGGCGACGGCGTGAAGAACGGCGTCGAAGAGTGCGACGCCGATGACCTCGGCGGTCTCGACTGCACCGACTTTGGCTCGCAGGTGCCGGCGGGCCTCGACTGCACCGGAGGCTGCACGATCACGACCGCCGGTTGCGTGGAGCCCAGCGACTGCGGCAACGGTGACGTCGAGAACGGCGAGGACTGCGACGACGCCAACAGCGAGCCCTACGACGGCTGCGACGAGTGCAAGGTGAACGGCACGTGCGAGGCCGCGATCCAGATCTCGCTCGGCGCGGGCACGACCACCATCGCGGGAGACACCACCAACGGTCCCGACATCCTCAGCCCCGGGAACGCCGGCAACTGCCAGGGTGCGATGGAGCGAGAGCTGGTGTTCGCGATCACCCCCATGCAGGGCGGGTTCTTCACGGCGTACCTGCCGTCTGCCGAGGCCGACTTCGACAGCGTGCTCTACGCCAGCCCCTCGTGCCCCCCCGCAGGAGACTTCGCCTGCCACGACAACTACGGCACGCCAGGCGACAACGGCGGCGAGGTGATCGGCTTCCGGGTTCAGCCGAACACCACGTTCTACCTCGTCGTCGACGGCTACCAGATGGACGACGTCGGCGCGTTCCAGCTCGAGCTCGACCTCTCGGCGGGAGACGCCTGCGGCGACCCCGTGCCCGTGACGGTGGAAGGTGACGCGCCGATCGACCTGTACGGCGACACCTCAGGCCTCGCGAGCAACGGCGGCTCGGGGGCCCTGTGCGGCTTCGCAGGGGGCGGCCCCGACGTGGTCTACCAGGTCGAGACGCCGCAGAGCGACTCGTACGACTTCGACCTGTTCGCCACATACAACTCGGTCCTCCACGCCCGCTCGTCGTGTGAGGACGTGGACTCGCAGCTCGCCTGCAGCTCGCCCGCGGTGGGCAATAACTCGGACATCACGGTGAGCCTCGACGGCGGCGACACGACGTACGTCTGGGTCGACGGGGTCATGAACGCGTCGGGCTTCTACACCCTGCGCATCGATCACGGAAACTGAGCCGCGCCTGGCGCTTCGCTTCTCGCGCGTGCCGGCGCGAGAAGCGAAGGGACCCGCGCAAGCGGGCGAGCGCCAACCAGCGGTCAGGGCTCGAGGCCGAGGGCACGCGACAGCGCGGCCCTCACGACGGCCATCAGCTCCTTCTTGCCTTTGCGGCCGTAGCTCGGGGCGTCGATGGGGGGCAGGATCTGCACCTGCACCTTGGCGCCCTTGGTCACCACCAGCCTGTCGGCCGGCATGACGTTCTCGGTGCCCTCGAGCGCGATGGGGAGGATGCGCACCTTGGCGTCCACGGCCAAGTGGAAGCCCCCCGACTTGAACGGGCCGAGCTGCCCGGTCTTGCTGCGGGTGCCCTCGGGGGCGATCCACACGCGCGTTCCAGCGGCGAGCATGCGCTCGCTCTCGCGCAGGCTCTCGATGGCGCGCTCACGCTTGTCGCGATCGATCTTCACGAAGCCCGAGGCGAGCATCGCCCGCCCGAACAGGGGCACCATGAACAGCTCCTTCTTGGCGATCATCCGCAGTCGGCCGCCGGGGAGGGCGCAGAACACCGTGGGGATGTCGTAGTAGCTGCGGTGGTTCGACATCACCACGTACGCCTCGCCGGGCACGGCGTTCTCGACGCCGCGCACGTGCAGCTCGACCCCCGCCTGCCGGAGCAGCTCGCTGCTCCACCAGTCGAGGCGGCGGTCACACTCCTCGAGCGAGACCTTGTTCGTGAGCGAGTCGACGACCGTTGGGATGCAGATCTTCCCGGTGATCCCGATGGCGCGGAGCGAGTCGAGGAGGCTCATCCGCGGCGCAGTTTACCACGCGTGTGAGCGCGTCGACGCGACCTCACACGCCCAGGACGGTGACGACCAGCCGCCGCTCGTGGGGTCGCCGGCGGTGCTCCCACAGGTACACGGCCTGCCACGTGCCGAGGTCGAGCGTGCCCCCTTCGACGGGGAGCGTCTCGCTCGATCGCGTGACGCTCGCGCGCAGGTGCGCGGGCATGTCGTCAGGGCCTTCGTCGTCGTGCGCGTAGTGGGCGCCCTCGGGCGCGAGCTTCTCGAGCCAGCGCTGCAGATCGTCGAGCACGCGCGGATCGGCGTTCTCTTGGATGACCAGGCTCGCGGAGGTGTGCTGGACGAACACCGTCACGACGCCGGTCTGAACCTGCGAGCGCGTGACGACGCCGCGCACGAGCGACGTGACGTCGACGAAGGGTCCGTGCTCGTGGTGGGCGGCGCGCGCGTCTTCGTGGCTCGAGCGCGTGGGTACCACGACGACCTCGCGGTGCACCCTCACGGGACGACGACCTCCGCGATGAAGCCCCAGCTCGCCCAGCGCCGGAACCACTCGCCAAGGCTGCCGGCGAGGGCCTGCGCGTCCTCGTCGGACTTGCCCTCGGCGATCGCCGCGCAGGCCGACAGCAGCGCGCGGCCGCGCGCGAGGGCGTCGAGCATCGCGAAGGCGTCCGCCGACAGCTCCTCGTAGTGGACGACCAGCTCCTTGCGGAACAGCGCGACGTACACGTCGCGCTCGGCGCTCTGCAGCCAGCGCTCGACGTCGACCTCCTTCGCGTCGCGTAGCGAGGCGCGCAGCTGGTGGACGGCGAAGCCGAGGCGGAGCCTCGCGACCAGCGGGCTGAGCACGAAGGTGGCGCGCTCCCACTGGTCGGGGGTGAGGGCAGCGATACGAGCCGGATCGAGGGGTGGCGGGTCGCGGCCGTCGAAGGTCTCGACGAACGCGACCTCGTAGCGGGCGGCGTCCTTGCAGGCGCGAGCTCGCGCCCGGGGCAGCCCGTCCCACGAGTCGAGGAACGTCGGCACGTCGAGGCCGAGATCGCGAAGGCTGGGCGACCTGGGCGGAAAAGCCGCGAGGTAAGCCTCGACGAGGGCGTCCCACGCCTCTTCGCCCAGCAGCACGCAGAGCGCCGGGAAGTCTTCCCGCAGGCAGTCATCGTGGCGCATCCAGAACTGGCGCCGGTAGATGTCGACCTGCTCGGCCGGGCTGAGCCGGTCGTTTCCGGCGACGTACAGGGCGGCTCGGCGCGAGAGTGACTCGTCTTGCGCGACCGCGGTCGGACGGCGAAACACCTCGCCGAGGAAGGACTGCAGCTCGGCGAGATCGGCCGGCGCGGTCGGCTCGGCGGCGGCGGTCACGCGGCCCCCGATTGGACGGCCCTCGGCGGCGCGGCCTGCGCAGCGCCCGCCGCGACTCGAGCGCGGATCGCGGCGGCCTTGCGCGCCTCGGCGTGGACCTCGTCGAAGCTGGGGATCTCGTCGTCCCACTCGATGAGGGTGGAGACAGGGCCCACCCGCTCGATGGCGAGCTCGTACAGGGACCACACGTCGTCGATGACGGGACCGGAGTGGGTGTCGATGATGTACCGCTCGAAGCGCGTGTGTCCCGCGAGGTGGATCTGCACCACGCGCTCGTGCGGCATCGCTTCGATGTACGTGCGCGGCTCGAACCCGTGGTTTTCGGCTGAGACGTAGATGTTGTTCACGTCGAGCAGCAGGCCGACGTCGGCCTCTTCGGCGACGGCGCGGACGAAGTCCCACTCGCTCATCCGGCTCGAGGTGTAGGTGAGGTAGCTCGACACGTTCTCCAGGGCGAAAGGCAGCTCGAGGAAGTCTTGCACGATGCGCGCGCGCTCGGCGACGTAGCGGACGACCTCCTCGGTGTACGGCAGGGGCAACAGGTCGTGGAGGTTCGTGCAGTCCGACCCGGACCAGCACAGGTGATCGCTGAGCCAGGGAGTCTGCGTGTGGCGGGTGAGCGCCTTGAGCTTCTTCAAGTAGCCCCAGTCGAGGGGGCTCGCGCTGCCGATCGAGAGCGAGACGCCGTGCTGCACGACGCGGTAATCGGCGAGGGCGCGGTCGAGGTTATCGAGGGGTCTGCCGCCCTCGACCATGAAGTTCTCGCTGATCACCTCGAACCAATCGCACACAGGCTTCTGCTCGAAGACGTGCGGGTAGTGGGGGATGCGCAGCCCCAAGCCCACGCCCAGATCGGGCAGGCCGAGGCGGGCAGGTCGTTGCGAGGGGCTGGGCATCGTCCGCGGTCTGGCTAAGGGGCGCTCAGCATTCTCGCATGTGGCAGCCGCCCTTGCTCTTGCACTTGTTCTGCCCCTTGCACTCGTTGACGCCGGGGACCTTGCAGCCACCCTTGCCCTCGCACTCGTTCTTCCCCGCGCAGCACTTCTTCTCGCCGGTCGCGCCCGAGTCGGCGGCGGCGGTCGAGTCGGCGGACGGGCCGTCCGCGGCCTTCTTCTGTTCGCTGGCGCAGCCAACGACCCCCACCACCATGCCACCCATTGCCGAGAGCGCGAGCGTCTTCGCGAGGTCCATGTTCATCGTGTTCGTCTTTCGAGGAAGGAAAGGAGAGGCCAAGGCCCCCCCCGGGTTGTCGGTTCGCAGTCGGCCGGCGGCCGGCGCCATGATCGACGCCGCCGCCGCCCTTTGATTACGGAGCTTCGGCCTTCTTTCGGCAGCGCGCGTCGCAGCCGCCCTGGCCCTTGCACTTGTTCATGCCGGCGCACTCTTGCCGGCCAGGGACGCGGCAGTCGCCCTTGCCCTCGCACTCGTTCTTGCCCTTGCAGCACTCCTTCTCTGCGGAGGCGGCGGAGGCGCCGGCCGGGGTCGCGTCGGGGTCGGCCTGCGAGCTCGCGCACCCGCCGAGCCCGAGCAGGAGGCCAGAGGCCGCGGAGACGGAGAGGATCTTGGCGAGGTCTTTCATGGTGGGCCGGAGTTGTACGTGCCTACGCGCGAGTCGGGCCAGGGTTTCGAACCCGGGGGTTGACCGGCTGGGCTTCGGGTACTACTGAATTTTCAGAACATTCTGAAAGTTCATCGGGCCTGCGCCCGGGGAGAGAGACATGTCCGAGCCGCTAGAGGGAGCCGAGCTGCTGTGCGCGGATGCCGTGGGCGACGTGATCGAGCACTGGGGCTTTCGCAAGGCGCTCGGCAGGGTTTGGGCGATCCTCTACCTGGAGACCGTGCCCCTGGGCGCCGCCGACATCGCCCAGCGACTCACGATGTCCGCCGGCGCGGTCAGCACCTCGCTCGGCGAGCTGCAGCGCTGGGGTGTGGTCCGGCGGGTGTGGCGGCCAGGCGAGCGCAAGGAGTACTTCGAGGCCGAGACCGACTTCTGGAAGATGATCTCGAAGGTCGTCAGCGAGCGCGAGCGCTTCCTCGCCGAGAGCGTCAAAGACCGCCTCGATCGGGCCGCCACCTCGGCAGAGGCGGCGCCCAAGTCGGCGAAGCGAGCGCACGTCCTCGAGCGCATCAAGCGCCTGAGCGCCTTCGCGAACGTCGCGCAGGCGGTGCTCGACTCGTTCATCCAGTCGCAGCGAGCCGACTTCCAGAAGTTCGGCAACCTGCTGAGCCTGACGCGCGCGGCCAAGGTCGCCAAGGAGGCCTCATGAAGCCCAGCTCCGCTCTCGCGCTCGCGACCGACCACGCGCGCCCGCTGCAAGCCGGCGCTGGCATCCACGTGCTCGCGTCGCTGTCCGAGGTCCTGGCCGAGCGGGCGCCCGGCCCGATGGAGTCGAAGCTCTCGGCCATTCGCGCATTTTTGGCCGACGACCTCGCCTCGGTCGAGCGCGATCTGAGCGACATCGAGCTGCGTCCGACGCCGCTGCACGCGAGCGCCGGGCACCTCATCGGCCTCGGCGGGAAGCGCATTCGACCGATGTGCGTCGCCCTCGCGGCGCGGGTCGGCCGCGGCTTCGGGCCGGCCGCGCGAGAGCTGGCCGTGGCCGCCGAGCTGGTGCACAACGCCACGCTGCTGCACGACGACGTCGTCGACGTGGGCGACGAGCGCCGAGGCGTGCCGACGGCGCGCGTGCTCTACGGCAACGCCGCCAGCGTCTACGCCGGGGACTGGCTGCTCGTCGACGCGCTCATGCGCGTGCGGCGCGCCGGGATGAGCGACGTGCTCGACCGCGCGCTCGGTGTGCTCGCCGAGATGCTCGAGGCCGAGGCGCTCCAGCTCAAGGCGAGGGGCCGCGCGGACGCCACGATGGACCACTACATGGCGGTCGTGCGCGGCAAGACCGCGTCCCTCTTTCGCTGGGCGCTGTACGCCGGCGGCAGGGCCGGCGAGCTCGACGAGGGCGCGTGCGCGCGGCTCGAGCGGTTCGGAGAGGCGATGGGCGTCGCGTTCCAGGTGGTCGACGACGCGCTCGACGCGGAGGGTGACCCCTCGGTCACCGGCAAAGAGGTGCTCGTCGATCTGCGCGAGGGCAAGGTGACGTATCCGCTGATGGTCGCGCTCGAGCGCGACCGCGAGCTCAGGGCGCTGCTCTCCGAGCACCTCGAGCGAGGCGCCGCCTCGCTCGACCCACGCACGGCCGAGCGAGCGCTCGCCGCGATCCACAAGGCCGGGGGCGCGGCCGAGGCGCGGGCGCTCGCCAAGAGGCTGGTCGTCGGGGCGCTCGAAGACATCTCGACCCTGCCGGACAAACCCGAGACAAGAGCGCTCGCCGCGGTCGCGCAGGCGATGGTGGAGCGCAGGAGCTAGCCATGATCGTCACCCTATCCACCGGCGCAGAGGTCGACGCGGTTCGCCGCGAGCTCGCGCGCCTCGGTTTGTGGGTCGCGAGCGTCGAGCGCTCCGGCCGAGGCGACGTGCACCTCGTCGTCGCCAAGAGCTCGGCCGCCGTCGACCGCTCGATCGTCGAGGGGCTGCGAGGGGTCGCGAGCGTGAGCGCGCCGTCGCCCATCCACCCGCTCGTCGACGCGCAGGGGCCGACCGTCGACGTCGCCGGTGTGCTCGTCGGAGCGGGGCAGACCGCGCTGATCGCGGGGCCCTGCTCGGTCGAGTCCGAGGAGCAGATCGCCCGCATCGCAGCGGCCATCGCGCCGTTCGGGGTCCGGTTCCTGAGGGGGGGCGCCTTCAAGCCGCGGACGAGCCCCTACGCGTTCCAGGGCCACGGCCGAGACGCCCTCGCCTGGCTGCGTCGGGCGGCCGACTCGCACGGCATGCGCGTGGTCACCGAGGTGCTCAGCGAGGCAGACGTGGGCGCGGTGACCGAGCACGCCGATCTGCTCCAGGTCGGGTCGCGCAACATGCACAACTACGCCTTGTTGAAGGCGGTCGGGCGAGCCACGAAGCCCGTGCTGCTCAAGCGCAGCATGGCCGCGACGGTGGAGGAGTGGCTGCTGGCGGGCGAGTACCTGCTGTCCCACGGGGCCAAGGGCGTCCTGTTCTGCGAGCGCGGGATCCGCACCTTCGACGACTCCACGAGGAACCTGATCGACCTCGGGGCGGTCGCCTTGCTCACCCACGTCCACCGGCTCCCGGTGGTGGTCGACCCGTCCCACGCGACGGGGCGGCGCGACCTGATCGGGCCGCTCGCGAAGGCGGCGGTCGCCGCGGGAGCCGCCGCGGTGATGATCGAGGTGCACGACGACCCGGGGTGCGCCCAGAGCGACGGGCCTCAGGCCCTGCTGCCCGCAGAGCTGGGCCCCATCGCCCGCGCGATCGCGGCTCAGGAGGCGCGATGAGCGCGCAGGCGGAGCGAGCGCAGCGCCTCGGCAGCGGCGCGATGTTCGACGGCATCGCCGGGCGCTACGACCTGCTCAACCGCGTCATCTCCTTCGGGATCGATCGCGGCTGGCGGAAGAAGGCCGCCCAAGCCCTCGCGCTGACGGAGGGCGCGGGGTCGGTGCTCGACGTCGCGTCGGGCACCGGCGACCTGGCGTTCGCGGTGCGAGAGGCGTGGCCACACGCCGGCGTCGTCGGGGTCGACCCCTCGACGAAGATGCTCGAGATCGCCGCGCAGAAGGCCGAGGCGCGGGGGCTGTCCCAGGTCCTTCGCTTCGAGGTGGCCGAGGCCGAGGCCCTGCCGTTCGACGACGGGACCTTCGACGGGGTGACGATCGCGTTCGGCATTCGCAACGTCGTCGATCGTCCTCGCGGGCTCGCGGAGATGCGTCGCGTGACGCGCCGCGGGGGCCGGGTCGTCGTGCTGGAGCTGTCCGAGCCCCAGGGCGGGGTGATGAGCTCCCTCGCGCGGGTCCACGTCCACCACGTCGTGCCGTTCGTGGGAGGCCTGCTGAGCGGCCGCAAGGAGTACGGCTACCTCCAGGCTTCGATCGCTGCGTTTCCGCCGCCGGACGCCTTCGCGAAGATGATGGAGCAGGCCGGCCTCGCGGACGTCCGGGCCGAGCCCCTCACGATGGGGGTCGCGCACTTGTACGTCGGGGTCGTGCCGTGACGTCGATCTCGACGGCGCTCGCCAGCGCGCTCGCCGCGAGCCGCCGCCGCGGGCCCGCGGTCGTGTCGTTCGAGTGCGCGCTCGACGTCGAGGCGCTGCTCACGGCGTCGGGGACGGCGTTCTCGGGCCCGACGGGGGCGCGCACGCGCGCGAGCGGCCCGGCGTTCCTCTGGGACACGCGCGGGGCCGAGACGCTGGAGGCCGAGCTCACGATCGGGCTGGGCGCCGCCCGCAGCGTCGACGTCGCGGAGGGGAGCGAACGCCCCGCGTTCGCGCGGCTCTTCGAGGGGCTCGAGGGCGCCGCTCGACCGCGCGCGTTCGGCGCCGTCGCCTTCGACGAGCGCGACCTCGGCGCGTTCTCGCCGTTCGGGCGCGCGCGCTTCACCGTCCCCACGTGGACGTTCACGCAGGTCGGGCCCGGCCTGGCGCGCGCGATCGTCGTGCTCGACGGACCCGCCGACGAGGCGGCGCTCGGGCGAGAGGCGGCGCGGCTCGACGCGATGATGGCCGAGGGCGTCGTGCGCGAGACGAGGCGCCCGAGGCTCAAGCTCGTCGACGAGGGCGGCGCGGTCTTCCTCGCGCTCGCCGAGCGCGCGGCGGCGGCGACCCGCGCGGGTGACCTCGAGAAGGTGGTGATCGCGCGGCGCGTGGAGCTCGCGGGCGCGGCGAGCGCGGGGTGGGCGCTGTCTCGCCTGCGTGGGGCGGCCGGGTGCGTGCGGTTCGGCTTCGCGCTCCGCGAGGCAGCGTTCGTGGGCGCCAGCCCTGAGGTCCTCGTCGTCGTCGATGAGCGAGGCGTTCGCACCGAGGCCGTCGCCGGCTCGGAGCCGCGCCGCGGGGCCGACCTCGCGGAGGTCGCGAGGCTCCTCGTGCGCGACAAAGATCGGCGAGAGCACGCCCTCGTCGTGGACGCCATCCGCGACACGCTCGGGCGGGTAGGCGCGCAGCTCGAGCCTGCGGTCGAGCCCAGGGTGCGCACGCTCCGGCACGTCCACCACCTCGTGACGCCCATCGCCGCTCACGGCGCCGACCTCCATCCGCTCGAGCTCGTGCGAGCGCTGCACCCCACGCCGGCCCTCGGCGGGGTGCCGCGAGAGCGCGCTCTGTCGTTCCTGCGGGAGCACGAGGGCTTCGCGCGAGGGATGTATGCGGCCCCGATCGGCTGGGTCGACGCGGGCGGGCGCGGCTCCTTCGTCGTCGGCATCCGCTCGGCGCTCCTGCTGCCCGCGCACACGATCGTCTTCGCGGGCGCGGGGATCGTCCGCGGGTCCCTGCCGAGCCTCGAGCTCGCCGAGACCACCGCGAAGCTCCGCGCGATGCTCGAGGCCGCGGGCGCTTCGACCGAGATCATCAGCGGCCGAGCGGCGCTCGAGACGTCGCGCGAGGTGGGCCTGTGAGCGCGGGGGGGCTCGCCGCGGCGTGGTCGCGCGAGCTCGTCGGCGGGCTGCTCCGCAGCGGCGTCGACCGGGTCTTCATCAGCCCTGGGTCGCGCTCGACGCCGCTCGCGCTGGCCGCTCTCGACCTGGCGCCGACCGAGTGCTCGGTCATCGTCGACGAGCGCGCGGCGGCGTTCGCGGCGCTTGGGCACGCCCGGTGGACGGGACGCCCCTGTGCGGTGATCGCGACGAGCGGCTCGGCGCCCGCCCATTGGTTTCCGGCCATCATCGAGGCCGACCGCGCGTGCGTGCCGCTGCTGGTGATCTCCGCCGACCGCCCGATCGAGCTGCAAGAGGCAGGGGCGTCGCAGACCATCGATCAGGTCCGGATGTTCGGCACTCACGTGCGAAAGACCTTCGAGCTCGGCTGCCCAGACGAGCTCGCGCTCGGGCGGCTCAGCGAGGTCGCGCTCCGCGCGGCGTGCGCTGCCGTCACCCCGCGCCCCGGGCCGGTCCACCTGAACGCGCGCTTCCGCAAGCCGCTCGAGCCGACGGCCCAGCCCCCGTTGGCGCTGCCCGCTCGCCAGGTGCCCGTGCTGTTCCCCGGGCGGGCCGCGCCGTCGCAGCACGCGCTCCGCTTCCTCGCCGAGGCGCTCGAGCGCGCGGAGCGGCCGCTCGTCGTGATCGGGGGAGGCCCCTTCTCCGCGTCACCGCGGGTCGAGCACGTGCGGCGGCTGCGCGACGCGGCGCGCGCGCTCGGCTCGGGGTGGGCCATGCCCGTCGTCGCCGAGCACACGAGCGGGCTGCTCCCGGACCCGGAGGGCAGGGGCGCTGGGCTCGGAGCGGCGCTCGTCGCCGGGGTGTTCGACGGCCCGCTCACCCCGGACCTCGTGCTGGAGCTGGGCTCGCACCCGGTCGCCTCGGCCTACGCCGCCGTCGCCGAGCGCGCCGCGACGCGGGTCGTCGTCGGTCCAGAGGGCGCCCACGATCCGCTCGGAAACGCGCGCGCGTTCATCGCCGCCGAGCCGGCCGCGCTCCTCGAAGACCTCTCGGCCATGAGCCCAGCGGGCGGCGCGCGCCCTCGCCACGTGGCGTACGCCCGGGCCGTCGAGCGCGCCTGTCGCGCGGCGGTGGGGGCGGTTCGCGCCGAGCTCGGCGAGAGCCCGGCCGCAGGGCTCGATGAGCCTCGCGCCGTCGCCGCGTTCGCGCGAGGCCTGCCCTCGGGCGCCGTGGTGGCCGTGGGCAACAGCCTGGCCGTGAGGGAGCTCGAGAGCTACGCCGCTCACGACCTTCCGGCGGGCACGATCGTGCTGCATCAGCGCGGCGCGGCGGGCATCGATGGCCTCGTCGCCGGCGCGTACGGGGCGCGCCTCGCCGCCGAGCCGTCGCGCGCCGTGGCGCTGCTGTGCGGTGACGTCAGCGCGCTGCACGATGTGGGGTCGTTCGCGCTCCTGCGCGCGGTCGCCGCCCCGCTGCTGATCGTCGTCGTGAACAACGGGGGCGGACGGATCTTCGAGCAGCTGCCGATCCACGGTTCGCTGGGCGCCACGTCGGCGTTCGAGGAGCTCTACCTCACGCCGCCACCGCCTGGCTTCCTGCAGCACACTGCGCGCGCCTACGGCCTCGCGTTCGAGTCTGCGAGCACCCCCTCCGAGGTCCAGGGCGCGGTACAACGTGCGGCGGAGCAGCGCCGGGCGACGGTGATCGAGATCGTCGTCGATCCATCTCGCGCCAAGGACGTGGGCGAAGCAGTTCGGCTTGCGGCGCGGGCGGCTGCGCGCGAAGAGGCGTCTCATGCCAAGTGATCGCCTGCCCGTCGCGTTGATCCACGGCATGCTCGGTGGACCCGAGGTGTGGGCGCCGCTCGTGGAAGCGCTCGGCCCCACCGCCGCGCCGCTGTCGCCGATCACGCTGCCAGGGCACGGCCTGACACCCTGGGGAACGGACCTCGCCACCTTCGAGGACGCGGTGGACGCGGTCGCGGCCCGTCTGCCCGAGCGCTTCGGGGTGGTGGGGTACTCGCTCGGCGGGCGGTTCGCGCTCGCGCTCGCCGCGCGCCACCCCTCGCGGATCGCCTGGGCGGCCGCGATCGGGGCAGATCTGGGCATCGAGGACGAGCGAGAGCGTCGCTCGCGGCGCAGCTGGGACCGCTCGCTCGCGGCGCTGGCGCGCGCTCGCGGCATGGAAGCGCTCGTCCGCGAGTGGGAGCGGCTGCCGGTGTTCGAGAGCCAACGAGGGGTCGACGCATGCGCGCTCGCAGCACAGCGCGAGCGGCGGCTGGCCCACGATCCGTCGGCGATCGCGTGGGCGCTGGAGACGCTGGGGACCGGCTCGATGCGCCCGCTGTGGGCCGGCCTCGAGCGCGCCGGCGTGCCCACGCTGCTGGTGGCGGGCTCGCTCGATACGAAGTTTTCGCGCCTCGCTCAGCGGGCCGCGCAGCGCATCCGCGGGGCGCGCGCGCTGCTCGTCGAAGGGGCGGGACACAGCCCGCTGCTGGAGGCGCCGGACGCGCTCGCGGCGTTGCTGCGGCCGCTCATGGACGGCCAGGCCTGGCCCGTGCCGCCCGCCGCGTCGCGACGTGACGGGGGCGGGGCGTCGATCGGCGAGCGGCGACCATGACCGCGCTGCCGGCCCCGCGATCGCTCGGCGCGTGGGTGCTCGCGGCGCGCCCCGCGACGCTCCCGGTCGCCGTCGCGCCGGTCGCCGTCGGCGCGGCCGCCGGGGCGACGACCGGCGTGTTCAGCGGGCTCGCCGCCGTCGCGGCGCTCCTCGGGGCGCTCCTGATCCAGATCGGGACGAACCTGGCGAACGACGTGTTCGATCACGACAAGGGCGCCGACGACGAGCGTCGCATCGGACCCCCGCGCGCCGTGTCGAAGGGTCTGCTCAGCGCGCGCGCCGTCTGGACCGGCATGATCGCTGCGTTCGCGCTCGCCGCGCTGGTGGGCATCTACCTGGTCACGATCGGTGGCGCGCCGATCCTCGCGATCGGGGTGCTGTCGATCGTGAGCGGCGTCGCGTACACCGGCGGCCCGTATCCGCTCGGGTACAACGGGCTGGGCGACGTGTTCGTGTTCGCGTTCTTCGGCGTCGTCGCCGTCGCCGGCACGTCGTTCGTGGTCTCGGGCTCCATCCCGCTCAGCGCGTGGCTCGCGGCGATCCCCGTCGGCGCGCTCGCGACGTGTGTCCTGATCGTCAACAACGTGCGCGATCACGAGGGCGACGCCCGCGCCAAGAAGCGCACGCTCGTCGTCCGCTTCGGACGAGCCTTCGGCGTCCTCGAATACGCGGCCATGCTCGCGCTCTCCGCCGCCGCCATCGTCCTGTTGCCCCTGGTCGCGGGGGCGACCCCGCTGGTGCTCGTCGCGCTGGTGCCGCTCGCCTGGGGGCTCTCGCTGTGGCGCACCCTGCGCGACGAGCGTGAAGGTCCGGTCCTCAACCGCTGCCTCGCCTCGAGCGCGAAGCTCATGTTGCTGGTGAGCCTGTCGCTCGCGCTCGCGATCTCGCTCGGTCCCGCGGCGTGAGGCTCGCGAGCGCTCGCCTGTTCACGTGGGGCGGGCCGGTCCCAGGGCAGGTTCGGTTGGCGAGCGCGGCGCCGAGCGCGCGCCGGGGCCTGCTGTTGTGCGTCGAAGGGGAGGGTGGAGCCGTCGGCCTCGGTGAGGCGGCTCCCTTGCCCCAGCTCTCCTCGGACACGCTCGAGCAGGACGAGCACGCGCTGATCAGGCTCGACTGGTCCAGCGTCGAGCTGCCTGTGGGGCTCGCCGAGCTCGGGGGCGCTTACCCGCGCGCCCGAGGAGACTGGGGCGCGCCCGCCGCGCGCTTCGCCTTCGAGACGGCGCTGGCGTCTGCCGCCGCGAGCTCCGCGATGCTGCCGCTCCACCGCTGGCTGCTCGCGGACGAGGCGCACCGAGCCGGGCCGGTCGCGCGCTCGATCTACGTCGGCTCGACCGACGACCCGGGGACGCTCGAGCGCGCCGAGGCTCGCGCGCGCGGCGGGGCGACCACGCTCAAGATCAAGCGCGCGCGCGCCACGGTGCGTGAGGGCGTGGACGTGTACCTCGGCGAGCTGCGCGCCAGGGTCGGTCCGTCGGTTCAGGTGCGCGCCGACGAGAACGGACAGCTCTCGGCGTCGGAGGCGCGCGCGATGGCGGACGTCTACGCCCGCCACGGGGTCGAGCTCGTCGAGGAGCCGTGCGCTCCGGCCGAGATGGTGCACCTCGGCGCGCTCGCCGTCCCGTTCTTCGCGGACGAGTGCCTGCAAGACCCCTTCAAGCGCACGCGGGTCCTCGCGAACCCGGCGGTGACCGGCTTCGTCGTGAAGCCGACGCTCCTCGGGGGCCTGCGCGAGGCCTGGGACCTCGCGCTCTTCGCCCGCGCGGCAGGCAAGTCCGTCGTCGTGACGCACGCGTTCGAGGGACCCGTCGCCCTCGCGGCCTGCGCCGAGCTCGCGCTCGCGCTGGGGTCGGGGCCTTACGGCCACGGGCTCGACGACCACGCCGCGGTCGCCGCCTTCCGGGCTTGGCCTGTGCCTCAGCTGATGGGTCACCCCGCTCGCGTCGAGCCTACCCAGCTGCGCGGACTAGGGCTCGGCGCGCCGGACTTGGCGGGGCTCGAGGAGGTCTGGCGGTGGAGTCGCTGAGCGTCACGGACACCGTTCGCGAGCACGCGGAGCGCACGTTCCTCGTGACCGAGGGGCGCTCCTTCAGCTTCGGCGAGGCCGCGGAGCGCGCGACCGAGAGCCTCTCGACCCTCACCTCGCTGGGCGCGTCACCCGGGCGGGGCGTGCGCTTCGTGGCGTCTGCGACGCCGGCGGTGATCTGGACGATCCTCGCGTGCCTCGAGGGGGGGGTACCGCTGATCCCGCTGCACCCGAGGTGGTCGGACGCCGAGAAGGCCCGCGCTCGGCAGCTCGTCCCGGACGCGCTCGAGATCGACCCGGAAGAGCTCACGACCTCGCGCTCTCGCGCGCCGCGGTCGACTCCTTGCAGCGCGCGGGAGCGCACCGCCGATCCCGAGCAGCTGGCGGCGGTGCTCTTCACCTCGGGCACCAGCGCCGCGCCGAAGGGCGTGCAGCTGGCCCGCCGCTGCTTCACCGCGAGCGCGCGGGCGCACGCCGCGAACGCGCCTTTTTTGCGCGACGATCGCTGGCTGCTCGCCATGCCGCTCTCCCACGCGGGAGGCCTGTCGATCGTGACGCGCGCGCTCGCCTCGAGGACGGGGATCGTGCTCGTCTCCTCCTCCGACCCCGACGCCTGGCTGTCGTCGCTCGCGCGCGGGCGCGCCACGCTCGCGTCGGTCGTGCCCGCGGGGCTCGCGCGCCTGCTCGACGCCGATCGAGGTGGGGCCATGACGAGCCTCCGCGCGGTGCTGGTGGGCGGGGCTCCGTTCGACCCGTCGCTGCGCCGTCGCGCCGCCGACGCGGGCGTTCGGGCGCTGGCGACCTACGGCCTCACCGAGACGTGCTCCCAGGTCGCCACGCAACCGCTCGAGCGCGCCCAGCGAGCCGGGCTCACGCGACAGCGGGCGCGCGCTCGCGGGGGCCGAGGTGCAGGCGCGCGGACGGCGCCTTTGGGTGCGAGGCGACATGGTCATGCTCGGGTACGTCGGCGCCGCGCCGGTGCCTCGAGGGGCCTGGCTCGACACGGGCGACGAGGGTGAGGTCGGGCCCGACGGCGTCCTGTGGGTCGCTGGGCGCGCCGACGACACGATCGTGACCGGCGGCGAGAACGTGCACCCGTCCGAGGTCGAGCGCGCGCTCACCTCCTCGCCCGTCGTCATCGACGCGATCGTGTTCGGGGTCGACGACCCGACGTGGGGTCAGCTGGTCTGTGTCGCCCTGGTGCTCGCCGAGGGCGCCGAGCCGCGCTCTGCGCTGGCGATCGCGAGCGCAGGGCTCGCGCCCTTCAAGCGCCCTCGACGCTTCGTCGTCGTCGAGCAGATATCGCCCGACGGCGCGGCGAAGGTGTCGCGCCGGCAGCTCGCGAGCACGCTCGCCGGCCGGCTCGAGCCGATGTCCTACGAGCGCGCCTCGAGGTAGGCCGTGAGCGCCGCCGGGACCGGCGTCGGCTTGAACGTCTTGCCGTCGACGAACACGTGCACCGTGGAGCCGATCGCGGCCACGGCGTCGCCCTTCTTCACGCGGTGGCCAAACCTCACGCTGCTGGAGCCGACGCGGGCGACGAGCAGCTCGACCGTGGCGGTGTCTCCGAAGAAGAGCGGAGATAGGTAGTCGGCCTCGGCGTGCGCGAGGGGCGCCGCGAACGCGCGCTCACGCAGGATGCGCGGCGTGTCGATCCCGGCGCGCTCCAAGAGCTCTTGGTACGCGTCGGAGAAGTACTCGAGCACCCGCGGGAAGAAGATGGTCCCCGCGGCGTCGACCTCTTGGAAGCGCACGGGGCGGGTCTGGCTGACGATGGGCGCGCCGGAGAAGGAGATCAGCTCGTCGCGCGGGAAGGCGTTGGGGCGAGGCTCGGGGGGCACGTCGGCCTTATGCCTCGCGCGCCCCGCTCGAGCAACCGGCGATCACGCACCGCCGCCGCCGCCGACCTCCACGTCGACGCACTGGTACGTGGTCGCGCCGCACGCGTCGCACGGCTGCTCGAAGCACGGGTCGTAGACGAGCTCGGCGCAGATCTGCTGCTCACCACACGCGCCCGTGGCCAGGCAGTCGTTCACGGGGAAGCAGCCGGCGGTGATCGCGATCTGATCTTCCCCGGCGCAGCCCGGCTCGAGCCACTGGCACGCGGCGTTCGTCGCGCAGGACTCGCGGTCGGCGAACATGTCGCAGGTGAGGCCGCAGGTCGGCGAGCCCGAGTCGACGACCCACAGCGGCGGGTCGGTCGCGAAGTCGCAGTGCATGCCGACCATGGCGAGCTCGTCGCAAGCGACCTCGTAGTTGCACCAGTAGGCCTCATCCCAGCCCGAGCAGTCGCTGCCGGCGGCGGGCAGCGTGTCCGGGCACACCGGCTCGGGTTGGCAGCGCGTCCAGTAGCTGACCCAGCCGCTGTCGGTGCACTCGGTGTAGATCGGGGTCGACTCTTCGCCGCACTCTCCCTGGTAGCCGTAGTACTCGCACTGCATCCCGATCGAGGAGCACGCGTCGCCGTCGGCCGGCAGGCTCTCGGGGCAGACCTCGCACAGGGCGTCACCCTGCGGAGCCGAGACCCACTCGCCATCGACACACTCGAGGCCGTAGCCGCACTGGAGATCGACGGCAGGCATCTCGCCGCAGTCTTCGCCGTTGGTGACGGTCACCTGGCAGCCGAGCGCGAGGACGGGGAGGGCGAGGCCGGCGAGGAGGGCAAGCGCGCGAGTCTTCATGCCTCGGCGTATTGCAGAGCGCGTGCCAGGCAATATCCCTGCAAATCTTCGCGAAATCTCGAAACTGTAGCCAGACTGTGCCTCGCTGTGCCCAGCGCCGCGGCGCGTGGACCAGGCATGCCTTCTGGCCGAACGCGGAGTACCTTTCTGGGGCTCGATGCCGCGCGCGCCCTGGCTCCTCTTCTTCGTCCCGCTGCTGTCGAGCGGGTGCAGCGGCGAGAGCGAAGCCGTCGCGTCGGGGCGGCCGACGGGCTCGGTCGCGACCGCACCCGCGGGCGGTGGGCCCGAGGGCATCGCTCCGCCGATGCCTTCGGCGTCTCTCGAGCCCCTGCTCGTGCCGCCGCTGCCGTCGTCGGCCCCGCCGCCCGCGCCCAAGTGCCCAGCCGACATGGTGCTGGTGTGGCAGCCGGCCACTCGGGCCGGGCACTACTGCGTCGATCGCTTCGAGGCCGTGATGGTCGACGACGCGACCGGGCAGACGCTCTCGCCGTACTGGCCTCCCGAGGGCGGCAAGGCGGGCTACCTCGAGAAGGTGTGGACCGACCAGCGCGGCAGCGGCACGGCGCTCGAGCAGAGCATGCCGCTGCCGCCGCTCCCGGCGTGGCAGAAGCAGAAGAAGCTCAAGCCGCGCGCGGTGTCGAAGAAGGGCGTCATCCCTCAGGCGTACGCGAGCGGGAAGGATGGCGCGCTCGCGTGCGAGAGCGCGGGCAAGCGGCTGTGCACGATGGAAGAGTGGAAGCGCGCCTGTCGAGGCGAGGAGGATCGCGATTTCCCTTACGGCACCGCCTACCAACACGGGGTGTGCAACGTCGTCGGCGACGTTCATCCGGGCGTGCTGCTGTGGGAAAACCCGAGCATCAACCACACCGATCCGCGCTTCAACCTGGTGAAGGGCAACAAGGGCGCGGCGCTCTTGCGGCTGACCGGCGGCACGCCGACGTGCACGAGCCGCTGGGGCGACGACGCGATCTACGACATGGTCGGGAACCTCGACGAGTGGATCGACGACCCCGAGGGGACGTTCGTCGGGGCGTTCTACGCGCGCGGCCGACGCGACGGCTGCAACGCGAGGGTCACGAACCACACGTGGACGTACGCGGACTATTCGACCGGCGTCAGGTGCTGCAAGGCCGTGGAGTAGCCGGCCTACTGGATGCACAAGGGGTCCGCGTCGGTCGCGGGGTAGCGCAGCAAGGCCGCGAAGCACATCTCGTCGGTGGCGTCGGGTCCGAAGCGGATCGCGTCGTCGGTCGGGTTCTCCCAGCTGCAGGTGACCCGCACCCTCTCCCCGGCGGCGACGGTCAGCGGATCCTCGAACAGCGAATATTGCTGGTCGTCGAGCGTATAGGGCGCGTCGTGGACCAGCTGCTCCGTGCCGTCTGCCCGGACGACGTGGACGCGCATGTGGGTCCCGAGCGCGTGCATGTGAGGGGCGAGGCCGATGACGGTGCGCTCCCTCTTGAACGTGCAGTCGCCGCCGTGGGTGAGCTCGCCTCCGGCAGGAATGGAGAAGTCGATCGGGCCGGCGAAGATCGACTCGAGCAGGTGCTCGTCACCGTCGGGCGCTGCCTCCAGGATCTCGACCCCGCTCGTGCCTGCGAGCACCTCGCTGCCAGGGTTGAAGACGTGGAGGTTCATGACGAGCCGGGTCCCCTTCGTCAGCTCGAACGCCGTCCCCGCCGGAAGCTCCAGGCCCTCCGTCCCGATACCCGCGGCGAACACCATCGAGTCTCCGAGCTCCGTGGCATCACACGGAACCACCCCGTCCTCGGCCGCGTACGAATCCGCGATCCCCACCACGACGTGGTGGGTGCCTTCGGCGCTGACCGGCCTCAGGGCCGAGATCCGGACGTCCCGGTCCAGGGTGACGTAGTCGCAGAGGTATCCCTCCGTCCCCGCCTCCAGCTCCCAGGTCGCGTCGACGAGGACCTCCCACGACTCGTCTCGCGGCGCAGCGTCGAAGGTGTCCTCACTGTGCGACCCGCAGGCCGCTCCCACCAAGCTGATCGCGGCAGCGATCGTTCGAGCGATGTTCATGTCCAGCCTCCCGACAGGCCTCATGGCAACCGCCGTGCCGAACAGAATGTCTTCGCGTTCGTTCGATCGCGACGGGTGGGCTGTGCTCACGCGTGCATACGCTGTGCACGCAGCTGCACGCGGTCGACGCTCTTCTCAGCCCTCGCCGGACTCGAGCTTCGTCAGGCGCTCGAGCTCGGCCGCCTGGAAGCACCGCTCGCACAGCGCGCCGTGCTCTGTGAACTGCGTCGACGCCTGGGGCACCTGCTCGGCGCATCCGGCGCACGCGATCTTCACGACCTCTGGCTGACGCGGAGCCTCGCCTCGATACGCCGAGCCGCTCGGCACCACGGGCTGCGGCGGCGCTGCAGAGGTTTGCGCAGGCGCCAGCGCGCGCTGCAGCTCCTCGCTGATGTTCGCGCCGTCCACGACGCCGCGCGACACGAGGTGCGCGCCGAGCACCTGCACGACCGTGTCGATCCGCTGCACCATCTCCCACAAGCGATCGTTCTCGCGCTCTAGCAGCTCGAGCCGCGTCTCGAGCTTGTCAGCGCTGTGGGCGACTCGATGAATGTCCCTCGCTTGCCGGAAGTCGACGCCCAACAGCGCGTGGTACCAAGGATCGTTGGACACGAGCCCCAGGCTACCTGCTTTGCCGAGCGCCGTCCTGGTTCGCCACAGCCTCGAACCGCCGCTACTTCGCGACAGCCTTCGACACGCGCGCCGCGATGCTCGCCGCGTCGAGGCCGTGGTGGCGCAAGACGTCTGCGTCGCCGCCCGAGACCGGGATCTCGGTGAGGCCGAGCTTGGTGAAGCCGAGGCCGGCGGGCCAGCCCTGGCTCGCGAGCGCGGCGGCGACGAAGTCCCCCTGGCCGCCCTGGACATAGTGGTTGTCGACGGTGAAGAGGTGCTTCTTGCCGGCCACCACCTGCGAGAGCCAGGCGCCGTCGACCTGGTTCAGCCAGGGCAAGTTGATGACCTGCGCCTCGATGCCTTGAGCGGCGAGCAGCTCGGCGGCGCGATAGGCCTCGCTGAGCATCACGATGCCGTAGGAGACGATCGCGACGTCTTTGCCCTCGCGCAGCGTGACGCCGCGGCCAAGGGTGGGCGTGTAGCCGGCCGGCAGCGTGAAGGGCACGACGTACGGGACGCTCACGATCCGGAAGTACGCGCTGTCCTTCGTGGCCTCGGCGCACCAGCGCAAGAGCAGCGGCACCTCGGCCTCGCACGAGGGCTCGCACATCACCAGCCCGGGGGTGCCGCCGAGCGCCGAGATGTCGCGCACGCTCTGGTGAGAGTGGCCGGGGCCCCCGGGCAGCAGGCCCGCGAGCGACGCGACGTAGACGACCTTCGTGAGCTCGGTGGCGTTGTTGTAGATGTGCTCGTTGGGGCGCGTGGCGAGGAAGCACGCGAACGAGTGGCACAGCGGCAGATTGCCAGACAGGGCGAGCCCGCCCGCCATGCTCACCATGTCCATCTCGGCGATGCCGCACTCGACGAAGCGCGTCGGGTGGGCCTCCTTGCTCGGGAGCTGGCCGGTGTCGACCATCAGATCCGCGTCGAGGACCACCGCCTCGGGGTGATCGTCCATCAGCGACTTGAGCGCCGGGGCGTACGCGCCGATCAGGCGCTGCGGGACGGCGGACGGCGGCGCCGCGGGGCGCTCGACCGTCTCGAGCTCGGGGCGCGTCTGGCCGAGCGCGTCGAAGCGCTTGTTGAGGCGATCGATCAGCTCCTGCGCGGCCTTGGTGTACGCGCTCGCCTCGGGGGCGCCGGAGTGGAAGCGGTAGTACGAGACGTCGGACTCGAGCGAGGTGTGCTCCATGAACGAGACGCCGCGGCCCTTGACGGTGTCGGCCAAGATCAGGTGCGGGCGGTCTTTCACGGACGACAGCTCGGACAGGGCGGCGGCGAACGCGCCGATGTCGTGGCCGTCGATGCGCTTCACGGCGCAGCCGAAGGCGGTAAACTTGGCGACCAGATCGCCGAGGTCGCTCGTCTGCGCGACGAACGTGTCGCTCTGCAGCTTGTTGTGGTCCACGATGATGGTCAGCTCGTGCATCTTGAGGTTGCGCGCGCCGATCAGCGACTCCCAGTTCTGGCCCCCTTGCAGCTCGCCGTCGCCGGTCAGCACGAACACCCGACCCTCGCGGCCGGCGAGGCGGTTGGCGAGCACCATGCCCTTGGCCTTGGCGATGCCCATGCCGAGCGAGCCGGTGTTGGTCACGATGTGGGGGGTGCCCACGTCCGGGTGGCCCGGCAGGCCGGGCAGCTGGCGGAGCCGGTGGACGAGCTCGGGGTCGAGCCGGCCGAGGCCGATCAAGATCGAATACAGCGCCGGAGCGTCGTGGCCCTTCGACGAGAAGAAGAGGTCGCGCGGACCGTCGGTGCGGGCCGGGAAGGTGGGGGCGAGCGGCCCCTTCGGCAGGCGCAGCTCCTCGAGGTGGAGCCACGAGAGCAGATCGAGGCTGGAGAAGCTCGAGCCGATGTGACCCGAGCCGGCCCGCGCGATCATGTAGAGCGCGTTCACCCGGCAGAGGTCGGCGAACAGCGCCGCGCGCTCCGTCTTCGGGACGTTCAGCTCCCGGACCCGCGCGAGCGTCGACTGCGGGACGTAGTAGAGAGTGCCTTCGACCGCCGTACCTACCAGATCACCCATGCTGCGCCTTCTTTGCCGGCCGAAAGTGCCGGCGCCGCGGAGGGTTAGCACGACCCAGGCCGAGGGACGAAACCTGTTGCGCCCGCAGGTGCCGCAGCGGCACCGTTCGGGGAGACGACCCGTCGTGTAGCATCGTCGAGCGCTTGGCTCGGGGCTCGTGGAGGCTTCTATGCTCGTCGTCTCGCTCGATGAACCTGCGTTATCCGGGGCGTCCGACGCCCGCTGGGCGCTCGTGTACGCCACCGTCGACGCGCCGCTCGGCGTGACGCTCGATAGCTCGACGCGGCGCGTTCGCGCTCGTCGGTTGGGGCAGGGGATCCGGCGGCGGTGCACGTCGCGCGCGCGAGCGGTCCGAGCCGCGCTCAGGCCGACGCGCGTGCTCAGCGGGACGAGCGCGCTGCCCGAGGGGTTCGTGCTCGTCGGCTTCGCGTCCGACCACGACGTCCACGGCTCGTTCGTGGCCGGGTACACACCGACGGCGCGGCGCGGGCGCGTCACCAGCGCCACCGGGCGGCGGGTCGTCACCATCGACAAGCGCCCGGCCGCGCAGGTCTACAACGAGTGGCTCGATGGAGCGCTGTCCGACGTGATGCCCGCCGGTGGCAACGTGCTCGCGCGCACGACGATGCACCCGCTCGGCCGCATGATCGACAAGGTGGGGCAGGTCCCGCGCTACTTGCTGTCGCACCCCCACCAGATCCACGAGGACGGCTCGCTCTCCTTCTTCACGGACCTCGCGCTCGGCGACGAGCTGTCGTTGATGCTCGGCAGCGACGATGCGCTGCTCGATCGCACCGACCAGGTCGCGGCTCGCGCCGGGCGCGGGGCGGGCGCGCTGCGCGGCGGGATCTTGATCTACTGCGCCGGGTGCGTCGGCGCGATCGGCGACAAGACGCCGCGGGTGGCGGAGCGCTTCTCGCAGCGGGTGCACCAAGCCCCGTTCATCGGCGCGTCGACCTACGGGGAGCAGGGCTGCTTCCTCGGGTCGACCACGAAGAACCGGCACGGCAACCTGATGTGCGACGCGATCCTGTTCGAGTAGCCCGAACCGGGCGCTCGCGCAAAATGTCGTCTGGGGTGTCACGCTCGGGCCCCCTGGTGGCTATTGCCCCCGAGCGCATCAGCGCTCAGAGAGGTTGAACCATGAAGATCGTTCGTTCCGTAGCCCTGCTCCTGGCCCTCGCCCTGCCGTCGATGGCGTTCGCTTCGGACTGCCCTTGCGGCGAGAAGTGCCCCTGTCCAGACTGCCCCTGCCACTGAGCCGAGCGAAGCCGACGGGTGGATCCCTCCGAACGAAAGCGGCTCGGGCGCGCGATGTGCGCGCTGGCAGACGGCGATCGCGACGCGTTCGCAGCCGTCTTTCGTTCGGTGAAGCCGCTCCTGGATCGCTACGTCGCGAAGGTGGTGCGCGACCACGCCGCGCGAGACGAGATCGTCCAGGCGTGCATCGTCAAGCTCTTCGAGAGCGCCAGCAGCTTCGAGCCAGAACGCGACGCCGCCACCTGGGTCCTCGCGCTCGCGTCGTGGGAGGTCCGCTCGTTCCGGCGGGACCGAGCGAGGCAGCTGGGCCGGGTCGGCGGCGACCCGACGAGCGTCGCCAGCGAGCCTTCAGACGACCCCGAGGGCGGCGGCGCGCTCCGGGCGGAGATCATCGACGCCGTCCACGACTGCCTGGGCGAGCTCTCGGCCTTGGACCAGGAGGTCATCCTCACGACGCTCGCGGAGGAGCGTCCCCCAACCCCGACGTTTCGGAAGAGGCTCGAGCGCGCGCTCGCGCGCTTCAAGTCGAAGTGGATCGCCCGCTATGAACACGACGCTTCCTGATCTCGAACGGAGCGCACGACGAGCGTACGAGCTCGGGCGCGCGCGGCTCGGCGCCGCGCGGGGGGCGCTCGCGCTGGTCTTGCCGCTGGCCGCGGTGACGCTGCTCGGAGCGCCGGCGCTCCTCGCGCTGGTGCTCGGGGGCGGGCTCGCGGTGCTGTTCGGGTACGCGCAGTTCAAGGGTCAGGCGCTCGGGCGAGGGGCGCGCGTGGGCCTGCTCCTCGGCTCGTTTGGGGCGCTGGTCCCGGCGATGGTTCGCGCCTCCGGCGCGTGCTGCCTCGGCGCCTCGTGTGAGAGCACCTGCTTCACGGCCTGCGTCCTGATCGGGCTCTGCACCGGCGCCGTCGCTGCCGTGGTGGCCGCGCGAGATCCACGTCCTGTCGTTCACGGCACCTCAGCGGCGGTCGTCATGTTGCTGGCGACGGGCCTCGGGTGCAGCGCGCTCGGGCTGGCCGAATTTCTCGGGGTCGCAGCCGGACTGACGGTCGGTGGAGCGTCCGGTGTCCTGCGCACGGTGCGCGCGACCTAGGCCTCGCGGCGCGCGACCCGCTCCGCTCAAACGGGGGAGCGCCCCGTCAGCCTTTCAAGCAGCGATCAGGTCCATCAGAGACCGGCGATCGGAGAGCGCGATGACTTCAGAGAGGTCCCGGAGTCGATTCAAGTCTTCGGCCTTGTAGACGTCGACTCGATCGTCGAACACGGTGACTCGCGTCTCGCTCCTGCCAGGGATGTTCAGGTCGTACCACCGGCGGAAGATCTCGTTGGCGAGGGTGTGCGCTTGCGACGCGTTCCCAGACGCTAGGCCGAGGATCGCGGAGGACGAGTGGGCGCCCTTGACGAGGAAGTCGACGCGGACCTTGGTCCCGTGCCGGCCCACGAGCTCGGGACTAGGCTCGAACTCCAGGTCCGAATCGGCCAGGAGCTCCTCGAGATCCTCGCTGAACGAGCTCTGAAGCGAGCTTCGGCGGGTGTACGTGAGATCTGCCACACGCACGCAGGCTTGGCCGAGCATGACGACGCCTTCGATCAGCCCGCCGAGCTCGGTGAGGGGCCGCTCGAGTGCGCCGCCCGACTGCTTCACGCCGTAGATCCTGAGCGCGTCCTCGACGAAGCGCTGCCTCTTCTTCGAGAGCCGGGGCCGCACCTGAACGTCGAGGAGCCAAGCGGTCGTCTGGCCGAGGTCGCTGAGCTTCAGTGTTGGGAAGAGCGGGTCCTCAGACACGACGAAGACATCGACCGAGCTGCCATCGGGATAGAGGAACGCAGTCTCGAGACGGAAGTGGCCCTTCGGCAGCTGGTCGACACCACGCACGAGGCGGTGCCCGTCGGTGTGCTCGTGGAGGTCTTCAAGATTCATGAGGTAGCGTCCGGGCTCTCGAAGCTGGCTTCGCAGGTGATCCTGCCCAACTCGCAGAAGACGTCGAAGAGTTCGCGAAGCGACCTGCCGGAGAGGCCCGGTCGGTCGCTCACCCCGTCCGGCAGGTTGCGGTCCGGGCAGCGCTCGGTTTGCAGCGCGTGCTTGTGGCTTCGGCCCGCGGGATGGTGGGCGGGGCCATCGACGTCGAGACGACAGATGGGCCCGCCCGGGCCGCCGCCGCGCTCTCGGCGCGCGACGGTGCTCTCGCGGTCGGCGCCCCTAAGGCCCGCGAATCGGGCGGCTCCGAGCGCTACGGCGAGGCGGGGGCGTCGGCCGGCCCGTCTTCCCGCATGGTGGCGACCTGCTCGTCCAGCTGCGCGATCATCTCGTCGGTCTGCGTTCGGTGGGGACAGTCGCGGGCGCTCTGCAGGTAGTCGGCCGCCGCGCCCTTTTGCCCCGCCGCCAGCTCGACGGCGGCGAGGTGGCAGAAGACGACGCTCCGCATGTTGTCGGTCCGCATGGGGCCGAGCGCAGCGCGCCGGAGGTGCTCTCGCGCCGCGCTCAGGTCGCCCGCTCGCTGCGCGACCGTGCCGGATAGAAACTCGAAGTAGCCCTTGTCCTGAGGGCGCAGCAAGCTCGTCACCCGGGTCTGCGCGAGCAGTCGCCTGACCCCTTCGTCGTCGCCGCGGAGGTGCGCCTGGAACGCCGCGTGCACGGTCCCATAGCGGAAGTAGCCCCAGATGAGCAGCGCCGGACACGGCAGCAACGCCCAGCCGAGCCAGTGACCCGCGCGAAGCTGGAAGGCCGCCAGCGTCGCGCTCAGGACGATCAGGAGGAGTCGGGTCGAGGTGCCGAACATCCGCGCATGATAGTCCCCACCGCCGGCTCGGGAGCCGAGAGCCTACGCGCGGGGTGGTCCGTTATTTCGAAAAAAGCGAAGGATAGTCATCAACATTATCTCATGGCCGAAGCGTTTGGGGCGACGCACCATGGTCGCCATGGATCTGTCGTCCGTCGCCAGCCCAGCCGTCTGGGCCGCCTTCCTAGCCTTCGTGCTCGCCATGCTGGCCCTCGACCTCGGCGTCTTCCACAAGAAGGCCCACGTCGTGAGCTTCAAGGAGGCCGCATCGTGGAGCGCGGTCTGGATCGCCCTCGCCCTCGTGTTCAACGCGATCGTCTGGTGGCAGTTCGGGCCGAAGCTCGGGACCGAGTTCTTGACGGGCTACCTCATCGAAAAGTCGCTGAGCGTCGACAACATCTTCGTGTTCGTCGTCATCTTCGCGACGTTCCAGGTGCCGGCGCTCTACCAGCACCGCGTCCTGTTCTGGGGCATCTTGGGGGCGCTGGTCATGCGCGCCGTCATGATCTTCGCGGGCGGCGCGATGCTCGAGCGCTTCCACTGGCTCATCTATGTCTTCGGCGCGTTCCTCGTCTTCACAGGGGTGAAGCTCCTGACTCAGCGCAACGAGACGCCCGACCTGGAGAAGGGCTGGTTCATGCGCACGGCGCGCAGGGTGATCCCGTCGACGGCGAAGTACGACGGCGAGAAGTTCTTCAGCAAGGTGGACGGCAAGTGGCTCGCGACGCCTCTGTTCATGGCGTTGCTCCTGGTCGAGTTCACCGACCTCATCTTCGCCCTCGACTCCATCCCCGCCATCTTCGCCATCACGCGGGATCCGTTCATCGTCTTCACGTCGAACATCTTCGCCATCCTCGGGCTGCGCTCGCTCTACTTCCTCCTCGCCGGGGTGATGGATCGGTTCGTCTACCTGAAGATCGGGCTGTCCGGCGTCCTGGTGTTCGTCGGCCTCAAGATGGCGCTGATCGACGTGCTCAAGATCCCGTCGATGGTGAGCCTCCTCGTCATCGCCACCATCCTCGGCACCTCGATCGGCGCCTCGCTCTGGGTGTCGCGCGGTGGCAAGCCGCAGGGGCTCGTATGAGCTGGACCCTGCAGCTGGGCCGGCCGTTCGGCATCCCCGTCCGGGTCCACGTGTCCTTCCTGCTGATCCTCGGGCTCGGCGCGGCCCAGTGGGCCGCGCCGCACGGGGCGCGGGGAGCGCTGTTCGGGGTCCTCGTGACCCTGGCAATGTTCGCCTGCGTCGCGCTCCACGAGCTGGGGCACAGCCTCGCGGCGCGGGCCTTCGGCATCCGCACGAAGCAGATCGTCCTCTTGCCGATCGGAGGCGTGGCCGAGCTGGATGGCAAGGCGAAGAAGCCTCTGCACGAGCTGTTGATCGCCGTCGCGGGGCCGGCGGTGAACGTGGGGATCGCGGTCGTGTTGGCTGGGGTCCTCGGCGCTTCGGCCGTCGCCGGCCTCGTCGAGCTCCCGACGCTCTCGGGGCTTGCGCCCAACGTCGTGACGCTCGGCGTCGTCCTGCTGATCGGCAACGGGATGCTGGCGCTCTTCAACCTCCTCCCGTTCTTCCCGCTCGACGGAGGGCGGGTGCTGCGCGCGGTCCTCGCGTTCTGGATGGGGGAGCACAAGAGCCTCCGCGTCGCCGCCATCGTCGGTCAGGTCGGCGCGGTCGGCCTCGCCTCGTGGGCCATCTACTCCGGCCAGCTGCTCCTGATCGTGATCGCCGGGTTCATGTTCCTGTCTGCTGGCGCCGCGCGCTCCGCCGCGGCGATCCCCGAGCTGGTCGGGGGGCTGCGCGCCGGGGATGTCTGCGAGCAGGGGGCCGTCGTGTTCGAGCCGGCGACGACCGTCCACGAGGGCACCCGCGCTCTGCTGTGCAGCCCGCAGACCGTCTTTCCCGTCGCGCTCGGGGTCGAGCTGGTGGGGGTCATCGGTCGCGACCGCCTGCAGCGGGCAGGCGGTCTGGTGCCGCTCTCGTACGTGACGGGCATCATGGACCGCGACTGGCCGCGGGTCGATGTGGACCGACCCCTCGTCGAGGTCCTCGAGCTGCTCGCCACGACGAGGAGCGGCATAGCGGCCGTCTACGACGCCGAGGCGCTGGTCGGCTTCGTGTCGACCGAGCTCGTCTACGGGAAGGTGATTCCCCGTGCTCAGCGAGCGGCGCGGACCGTCCCCCCGGCGAGGCGCGAGGTCGTTTAGAGTCACGTGGAGACGTAGCTTCCACGCAGGGGTGCACTCAGCGTCGAGGTCGACCGCGCCGAACCGCTACTTCGCGCTCCCCGAGCTCTTGCGCGACTTCTTCTTCGCCTTCTGGCCTTCGCGCGGGCGGCCCTCGGTGCCGGCGCCGGCGGTGATGAAAAGGGCGGTCGCCTCGCCGGCGCCGGCGGCCGTGTGCCACACGCCGCGCGGGTTGATGACGGCCTCGCCCTCCTTCAGCTTCACCTTCCGCTCCACGCCGTCCACCTGCTGCGTGAGCACGATGCGCCCCGCCACGCAGACGACCAGCTCTTCACCGTTCGGGTGCATCTCCCAGCTGTCCCACGTGCCGAACGTGTGCATCGACACCAGCCGTCCCTCGAAGCCGTCCGCCGCGTGGCGCGCCCCGTACGCCTCGTACCAGGGCATGCCGGTGAACTTGGGCTGCTCGATCACCTTCGCGCCGAGACCTAGGTGGACAGGGTTCTTGGACAGCTTGAACGCAGGAAGCTTCGCCATGGACGCCTCGGCTTTCGTAAGGGCGCAGAGGTCTAAACGCGGATCGTCTGGCGCACGAGGTCACGTCGCTGGGGCAGGGCAAGCCCGGCAGCGCTCGCGAGTCGCTACACCGCCTCGGCGCTCGTCGCCGAGCTCTCGGCGCGCGACCCGGTCCAGCGGCCGCGCACGAAGCGCTCGTGAGGCTCGCGCATGAAGTCCCTGGCCATGGTGCCCGCGGGCAGCACGAGCAGGAAGAACACGAGGCCGAGCAGGCCGCCCGCCTTGCTCGTGAGGCTGTCGAACACGGGCTCGGTCAGCGCGAGGGCGGTGCAAGCGGCGGCGCAAGCGAGGATGGCGGGGATGAAGCCGAGGAGCACCGCGAGGGCGCGGCCGTTGGCCCAGTTCGCCGGCTCGATCGTGGCGACGACGACGCGGCCGTCGACGGGGCGGAGCGTGAACGCCCCGTCCGCCGCGCGCTCGAGCTTGCCGCCCAACAGGACCTCGTCTCCCCGGGAGACGGAGGCGACCACGTTTCGCGCGTAGCCTTTCACCCGGCGAGCAGCGGCGTACGCGGCTTCGAACGCGCGCTCGTCCGGGCAGGCGGCCGCGCGCAGCACGGTCTCGACCGGCAGCCAGACCTCGGCGCCCTCTCGGGTCGCCCCGACCAGGACCTTCGTGCCGTCGGCGAGCTCGATCTCTCCACCGGCGACCCGGCTCGAGGCGCGTCGATCGTGCCACACGATGACGGGCGCGGCCCCGGCGGCGTGGCGCCCGTTCTGCTCGACCGTGAGCTCGGCGAGCGAACCTTCGCTCGTGACCTTTCCGCGGAAGAGGCCGACCTCACCGTCGCCGGGAGCCGTCTCCCCCAGGCAGCGCGCGCGCGCCAGGAGGTGGATGGCACGCTTCGCCGCGGCGAGCGCGACCAGGAGGGTGTTGCCCCAGAGGATCCAGAGGGCGACAGTGCCCATCAGCTCGCGGGTCAGCACGCCTCGACCTCCCGTCCCTCGCTCGGGCTGGTCGCGGCTGGAGCTGCAGGCGCGGCGGGGATGCCGGCGTCACGGGCGGCCTCGGCCCGCCGCTCGTCTCGCGAGGCGAGCGCGGGGCCTGCGACCTGTGCGGCCTGCTCGCGCGAGCCGACGTCGATGGGGCGGGGGCGCGGGGGCGTGAAGAGGTACGTCTTCACGAGGTACGCGATCATGCTCGGCTCATCGAGCGCGGGATCGATGCGCGGCTTCACCTCGCGCGCGTGGGCCTCGTGCAGCACCGACCAGTGCAGGCCCGCGCGGTTGTGGTGGATCGTGTGGTAGCCGTTGTTGCACATGATCCAGTTGAAGGCGTGACCGACGAAATTTCGCGAGTGATTCCACTCGGTCGTGATGTCGCAGCGATCGTGTTGGATGATGTTGATGCGCAAGATCGAGCGCGCCCCGTAGATCTGCGGGATCACGATGAAGAACAGCGTGGTCCAGAAGTCGAACACCATCAGGACGCCGGTGAGCCCGAAGGCGAACGCGTTGTCGTAGGTGTACTGGCGCTTGAAGTCCTCGTGGCCCGCGATGTCGGCCCATCGCTGCACGCCGTTGAACGTGTTCGGCCCCGCGACGTTGGGGAAGTGCAGCAGGTTGAGCAGGTTCCACTTGAAGTCGACGTGCTCCGGCGACGCCCAGTCGGGCTGCCCGTCGTCGTCGAAGTGGTGGTGCACCAGGTTGTGGGCCGGGATGTTGACCGTCGCCGGGTAGAGCGCGCCGAAGCTCAGCGCTCTCCTGAACATCAGGTTGAGCGCGTTCGAGCGGAACACGCCCTGGTGCATGTGGTTGTGGATGACGACCGAGTTGAGGAAGCTGAAGTAACAAGCGAGGCCGAGGAACAGCACGTTTCGGCACGCGGGCACGAAGTACATCGCGAACAGCAGCGACCAGTAGAACGACACGATGCCGATCTGCCGCCACTCGGCGCGGTGCTTCACGAGCCACGGTCGTCTGCCGACGGTCGCCGCCCCGCTGCTCGAACCCCCGACGACCTCGAACGCCGCCGCCCCGCCCGCGCTGTTGTCTGATGCCACAGCCACCTCTCGGAGGCCCCTCCTACTCGTTCAGGCCTGACGAGGCAACAGACACGGGGCCGACCCGTAAGCACGTTGCTTGCCAACGTGGCGGAGCGCGAGTGTCGAATCTTTGGTCACCAGTCTCTGGACTTGGCCCGAAAGCTGCGATAACAGCGGCGACAAGCGTGGGCGGCAGGACCGCCGGCGCGTAGAGGAGGTAGCAGTGAGCGCGGTTCATGTACCCGTCTTGAGGACGCTGCCGTTCGCGCAGCTCAGGCAGAACCGGTACTTCTACCTCTACTACGACGGGTTCTACGCCCTGCTCGGGGCGGCCGCGATCGCGGTGATGGTGTCGCTGGGCCACACGGGCTTGTTCGGCGAGGGAGCGGTGCTGGGGCCGCTGAAGGCCTGGCACTTCGCGTTCTTCCCGCTGGTCACCTACGTGATCATCCTCGGGCACGTCTTTTCCCACGTGTGCTCGCACAAGAGCCTGCGCGGGCCGCTGAACCGCATCGTCGGCGAGGTCGCGGGGCTGCTCGTGCTCACGCGCTTCGCCTCGTGGGAGGTCGTGCACCAGCGCCACCACCGCTTCTCGGACGACGTCGACAAGGACCCGCACCCCTGCATGCCCAGCTACTGGGCGCACGTGAAGCACACGATCGTCAACGTGGAGCGGCAGCTCCAGTCGACGTTCTTCGAGCTGTACGGGGACACGCCCGAGAACCGCGCCTACGAGAAGCGGCGCGCGTACGTCAGCTACGCGACGAACCTGATCGTCATCGGCGCGTTCTTCCTGCTGCTCGGCCCGGTCGCCTTCTTCGGGTTCTTCGTGCCGGCCTCGCTGCTCGCTGCGCTGCACCTGATGCACTTCAACTGGAGCACGCACAACTCGACCTCGCCCGACCTCGACTACAAGCCGGTCAACCTGAACCACGGCTACTACTACTGGGGCAACAAGCTCTTCTTCGGGATCTACATGCACGCCAACCACCACAAGTGGCCGACCGTGCTGAACCCGGTGAACGTGAAGACGCCGCTGCCGATCCGGCCGGCCCCGACTCAGCAGGACCTGGAGGGAGTCGCCAGGCTCCGCCGCGAGAACCCGACCGGCGGGGTCCCGACGGCGGACTGAGCCGCGACGCAGCGCGAGGCGCGCGAATCGCTCGCCTCGCCTCGCCGCGACACGCGCCCGTGCAACAGGCCGGGCTCAGCCGCGGGCCCGGCTCTACCAGCAGGCAGGGTTGGGCGGGGCGACCCAGGCGAGCTCGTGGCTCTTGACGTCGCCCTTCTGAGTCGAGTGCTCGACCGTCGCGTACACGTCGACCTCGGTGCAGTCGTAGCCCGAGGTCGCGCCCGATTTCTGCTGCGCCGCCTTGTCGCGCGGATCGAACGGCGTGGGGGCGCGCTCGCCTTTGCACTGGGCCCACTCGAGCGTGTACTTCTGCTCGCGGTCCGGCAGCAGAAAGCGCGTCTTCTGGGGCGACGACTCGGGGATGCCGTAGAGCATCTGGGTTGCGATGACCTCTTCGCCGTCCATCACCCTGAGCCGGACCGGCTGGCGCAGGCTGCCCTTCACGGGGTCTCCCGCCTGCTTCAGGTCCTTGCAGGTGGGCTCGCCCTCGACCACCGACGGCAGGCCGGGCCCCTCACACGCCGTCAGGCCCCCGACGAGCACCATGCCAAGCACGAGACGGGGAGGGAGCTCATACCTTGGTCCTCGCGAGCTTCATGATGTGATCGAATTGGTCCTTCGTGACGGGGACGACCGACAGACGCGAGCGCTTGAGCAGCGCCATCTCGGTGAG
The DNA here is from genome assembly GCA_016719945.1 of Polyangiaceae bacterium. Lineage (GTDB taxonomy): Bacteria > Myxococcota_A > Polyangia > Polyangiales > Polyangiaceae > Xiheicaenibacterium. The sequence continues at coordinate 341,375 of JADJYE010000001.1, forward strand.
ATCGGGATCGCTCTTGATGACCTCGAGCGCGACCGGGCTCCTGAGCGACTTCAGCGGCGCGACGTCGACGGCGCTCCAGTCTTCGCCCGCGGCGGTCGGATCGGGGTACGCCTCCTTCACGATCTTGGCGACCCCGACGATCTCCTTGCCCTCGTTCGAGTGGTAGAAGAGGCAGATGTCGCCCGCCTTCATCGCCCGCATGAAGTTGCGCGCCTCGAAGTTGCGGACGCCGTCCCAGTAGGTGCGACCGTCCTTCTCCAGTTGAGCCCACGAGTATTTGCTGGGTTCGCTCTTGATCAGCCAGTGACTTGGCGGGGCCTTGGGCACGGCCGCGGACCATAGCAGCTTTTTTTCGCGCTCGCCCGCTGGCGCGGGGGCTCTTTTTTTCGCGCTCGCCCGCTGGCGCGGGTCCCTTCGGTTTGCCGCGCCGGGGCGCGGCAAACCGGAGCGCGAGGTGCGCCCGCGGCGCACGCAGCGAGAGGGCACACGTCGCCCTTCGGCCTCGTGTCCGGCGCAGCGAGAGGGCACACGTCGCCCTTCGGCCTCGTGTCCGGCGCAGCGAGAGGGACACGTCGCCCTTCGGCCTCGTGTCCAGCGGAGGCCGCGCCCAGCGACCCCCTAGTCTTCGCGTGGGGAGGGCCCCACGCGACTCCCCCGGCGCCGGAGATCACGCGCCCAGGGGCGCGTGATCTCCGAAGGGCCCCGCGCGAGCGGGCGTGCCGGAAAAAAAAAGAGGCGCCGTCACACTCCAAGGACCTTGGGCGATAGGCTGTCGATGAGGGTCGGCATGTCCGAGACAACCACGCAGGCCGGGCGAAAATTGCTCGGAACGGCCGAGATCCGGAAGATGCTCTCGGACTACATCCGGCGCCGGGTGCCCGAGAGCGACGTCGACGACGTCGTTCAGACCGTGCTCGTCGAGGCGCTCGCCTCCGAGCGCGTCCCCGACGACAAGTCCGAGCTGCGCAAATGGCTCACGGGGTCGCGCGACACAAGATCGCCGACCACCACCGCCGGGCCGGGCGAGAGCGCCCGGCAGAGCTGCCCGAGATCGAGACCCAGCCGGCGCCGATCGAGGAGCAGGAGCTCGCGCGCTGGGCCGAAAAGCAGGCGAGGACCTCCAAGGAGGGCGACGCCACCCTGCGCTGGATGGCGCGCGAGGGGGAGGGCGACAAGCTCGAGCACATCGCCGCGGAGGAGAAGCTGCCGGCGGCGACCGTTCGGCAGCGCGTCTCGCGCATGCGCCGATGGATGAAGGAGCGCTGGCTCGCCGAGGTCGCCGCAGCTGCCGCGATCCTCGGGATCTTGGTGTTCCTGGTCTACAAGCTCGTCGCCGTCCCGCCGAAGGGCCCCGTCGTCGAGAAAGAGGTCTCACCCCCGGTCGCGCCCAGCCCGGCGCCCACCGGCCGCGTCGCGCCGAGCCCGCTCGAGCGCGCCGCCGAGCTGCGCCGCGAGGCGCTTCGCACGTGCGAGGCCGAGCCCAAGGCCTGCATCGACAAGCTCGACGAGGCCAAGCGCCTCGACCCCGCGGGCGACGCCAGCCGCGAGGTCCAGGGCGCGCGCCGCGCCGCCGAGCAGCAGCTCGAGCCGCAGCAGCAACAGAGCCCGCCGGCGCCGACGTCGACCAACGAGCCGCCGCCCACACCGACCGGCGATCAGAAGGTGGCGCCGCCCCCTACGGCGACCCCGATCGCGCCGCCGACCTTCACGGCGCCGCCCAAGGGCCCGTCGAAGGAGGCTCCGAAGGCCCCGTCGAAGGAGGCTCCGACCAAGCCGGCCCCCAAGAGCGACATGACCGGCTCCGACTTCAGTGGGTCGCAGTCGACCAGCGCGCCGCCGGCGCCGACGTCCGCCGCTCAGAGCCCGCAGACCTCGACGCCCCAACCCCAAGCGCCGCCGACGAGCTTCGAGAGCAAGGGAGGCAAGCCGAGCTTCAAGAAGTGACCGACGATGACGGGCATATGACGGGCATCGTCCGCCCCGCGGGGTGCGGCCACCCCACGGCGTCACCGGCCTCAGGGGCTGAAGCGCCGGATCACGTCCTCGGCGAGGCGCTTGCGCTCCGCCGGGTCGGTCGCGCCGCGCAGCAGCTTCAAGCCTTTGCAGGTGTCGGGGCCAGCCGGCAGATCTCCGATACCGCACAGGAAGTCCATGTCCTTCTGCGTGCCCTCGACGTCGATCGACTTGCCCCCGAGGGCGCTCGCGAGGTGATCGAGCGTGAGCGCGATCGGCAACAGCGGGCCGTGCTCGCGGTGGCGCTTGAGGTAGTCCTTCTGCTTCACGATCGCCTCGAGGATCTGCGGCTCGGCCCGGCGCGCCGCGAGCGCCGCGGAGAACAGGCCGATCTGGATCTGGCGTGACGGGTCTCCGACGCGGTCGAGCTCGAGATCGAGCGCGATGATGTCGGTCGTGAGCGCGGGCCCCTCCGCGCCGACCCGACAGTTGACGATGCCGGTGAGCAGATCGGCCGCGATCGAGGGGACGCCCTGCATCAGGTCGGCGGTCTTGCGCATCTGCTGGACGACCCGGTCGGTGCAGTGCGACGGGTCGCGCGGGCGCGTCAGCAAGAAGGCAGCCTCGAAGGCCTTCTTCTCGGCGAGCATGGCGTCGACGGCGTCGAGCAGCTTCTCGGGGGCGTAGTTGCCCTTCTGCGCCGGGACGAGGAACCCGTCGAGCGCGGCGAGCTCCTTACAGCCCGGCGCCGCGCCCTTCTTCTCCTTCGCCGACAGCTCGGGCATGGCGGCGACCGCGTCCGCGACGCGCAGCGCGACGGCCTGCGCGTAGCCTTCGCAGGCGGGCCTGAGCAGGAAGGCCTTGTCGCTCTTCGGGCCCACACAGGCCATACCTCCCCCGGCGAGGGTGAGGGTCTTCTTGGCCCGCGCCGCGAGCGGGGCGAGGCCCTCGATCCCGCGTAGGGGCTTCGGCAGATCGTCGAGCAGCGCGCTGATCTGCTCTGCGCGCGTGGTGGTGGGGTCGAAGGTCGTGCGGATCACCTGCAGCAGCGATCCGGCGAGCAACGGCCTGCCGCTCTCGATCGCCTGCTGGGCCAACAGCGCGAACGACGCGGCCGAGGCGTCGGCGAACTGGATCGGCTCGTCGGATACGCCGGGCGCGTACAGCCACGAGCGCGCGAGCACGGCCGACAGGGCCCGCGCCGCGGCGAGCTCTCCCTTCTCGGTGTCTCCCGAGAGAAAATGGAGGATGGCCGCTGTCGAGCTCGCGTGCACCCAGTACCGCGCGGAGTCGTCGCGGGCGCGCTTCGAGTCGGGCGCGTCGATCGCGAGCTCGAGATCGAGCTTCGGCTCGCCGGTGCTCTTGAAGCCCGCGCCCACGTTGATGCCGCCGGTCCCCGCGACGAAGGGCGCCGCCAGGCCGACGTCGATCGAGAGGTTGAGGACGCGCGTCGTCGTCTCTTGCTTGAAGGTGAAGGAGACGTGCGGCAGCACGAGCTTGCCTTCGGCATCCTTCAGCGCCGCGTCGAGCTCGGCGCGCGCCTTGTCGCGCTCGCCCCTCTTGAAGGCCTCGAGCGCGTCGATCACCCGGCTCGCCGTGGACGCGCTCGCGGTCGCGCAGCGATCGCTGACCAGCGCCTCGAGCCCCGGCTTGAACTGCGACGCGCCCAGTCCGCCCGGGGGCGGGCTCACGCCCGGCCGGCCGTAGCGCAAGAAGTCGAAGACCCAGGCCATCTTGCTGCTCTTGGCGCTCGCGAGCTCGAACGCCTTCGGCGTGAGCGGCGCCTCGGTGAAGGCGGTGAAGACGACCGCTCCGAGCAGGACCATGTCGGCCTCGTCGGCGCTGCCCTTCTCGTACAGCGTGCGCGCGGCGTTCACGAAGGAGTCGCCGCTGACGAACTCCCCCTCGGCCCCGAACGCGCCGGCCAGCCCGACCAGCAGGCCACCCGCGCTCACCGCTTGCCCCGGCTCGGTGAGCAGCGGGGCCAGCGCCGCGAAGAGATCCCGCGCCTTGGGGAGCCCTTGCTTGGCGAACCCCTGGGTCCCGTCCTGCCACAGGCCCCGCATCAGGCCGTACGCAGCCGCGACCGCGGAGACGACGGCCTTGTCCTCGGTGAGCGAGGTGAGCGCTCCGCTCAAGATCGCGTCGCTCTCGGGGCCGGGGATCAGGAACTGGATCGGCGTGAATCGCTCCTTCTCCTTCGCCGTCTTCGGCCTCGCCGGCGGCTTGGCCGGCGCGTACGCGCTGGCCGCGTCGATCGCGTCGCTCAGCAGCAGCGCGACCAGGCGCGCTCGCTTCGACCACGGATCGGTCCCGTCTCTCAGCGCCTTGAGCCCGAGGACCTGCTTGCGCTGGTCGCGGAGCTTGGCGAGGGCCCGCACCAGGCGCGGGTCGGTGGGCTCATCGTCGGTGGCTGCGCAGACCTCGGCCTTGCCTGGCCCGCCGGGCGGAGCCGCAGCCTTGGCCTTCTTCTCGTTGGCCTCGACGCTCGACGAGACGGCGAACGCCAGCGTGGCCGTGGCGTTGTCGGCGAGCGCGGCCAGCTCGTTCAGGACGCGCGCATCGGGCGGACCGCCGTCCGCGAGCTTCGCGAGCGCCGATGAGAGGGAGGCGCGCGCCGCGGCTCGCGCAGGGACGACCGCGTCCTTGTCGCCGACGATCGGCGTGCCGAGGCTGCCTTCGGCGGCGAGCGCGGCGTAGCGCGCCATGGCAGACGTGAGGGCCGCGAGGCCAGGCTGGGCGATCTTCGGATCGGTCTCCAGGGCGCGCGCGATCTGGTCGATCGAGGCCTTCGGATCGGGGCCCAGCCCGCCGATCGCGCGGTACGCGAGATCGGCGCCGTACGCGAGCGCGGGGCCCCAGCCGGTCTGCTGCTTGAGCGCGCCGTCTAGCTTGCCCTTGAAGGCTTCCGCGAGGGCGAGCAGGTGCTCTTGCCTCAGCTCGAGGGGCATGTTCCCGGACACGAGCAGGCCGGTCAGCGTGGCGGCGAGCACATCCCACGCGTCGGTCGCCTCGGAGAGCGACCCTTGCGCGGCCAGGCGGGCGAGATCGAACATGGCGCGCTTGAGGCCGTCGTCGCCGTAGGCGTTCGGGTTCGCGACGAAGCCGATCTGGCTGAAGCCGATGCGACCGGGCTTCGCCTTGGCGAGCGCCGCGAGGGCCTTGGCGTGCTTGAGCGCGAGCCCATCGACCCGCCGGTGCGCGTCCTTTCCGGTCGGCACGATCGAGCTCGCGCCCCCGCGCTCCATCAGCAACACGAAGATCGCGTAGGGGGTGCTCTTGGTGCGCTCGACCAGCGCGACGAGCTTCTCGTAGCGCTCGTACCACTCGGGCAGCTCCATCCGTCCGAGGTCGGTGCGCGCCCCGGCAGGCCGGATGGCCTGCGGCATGAGGTACGCGTAGCCCAGGTCTCGCGGCCGATCGAACGAGGGCGGGGCCAGGGCGACGCACGAGGTGGTGTCGCCCCAGGCGCGCGCGAACAGCGGACGAAGCTCCTCCGGGATCGCCGGCAACAGGCGGCCCTTTCGCTGCTCGAACGCGTTCGCCGCGGCGCGATCCGAGCGCACCCGCAGGATGTCGTAGTACGCCGTCTCGTGGGGCAACATGGCCGGCTCGTCGGGCCGGGGAGGGGGCGTGACGGCGCTGACGAGGGAAGGCTGGGCCGCGAGGCCGAAGGTGTTGATGACCGCCCGGCCTCGCAAGGCCTGCGCGTCGAACGGCGGCTCGGCGTCGAGCAGCGCGGTCAGCGCGTCGGCCTCGGCCGCGGCGGCGACGTAGTCGAACGCGCCGGTCCGCTCGACCGCGGCGCGCAACCTCTTCTCGATCTCGAGGTCGCGCTCGAGCACCTTCGGGTCGGCGTCGACCACCGCGGGCGCGACGCCGCTCATGACGATCACCAGCGGATCTGCGCCGAACGCGCGCGTAACCTTCCCGTCGGGGCCGAGCACCGCGACGTAGTCGAGCTCGGCCGCCTCGGCGATCGCCACAGCGAGCAGCTCGCCCCGCGTGGCGTTCGAGGCCGTCGTGAGCGCGCCGACCTTCACGCGCGGCAGCTCGGGGGCGACCCCGGGATCGGCGGCGCCACCGGCGAGCACGAGCACGCCGCGTGATCCGGCGCCGGCGCGCCGAGCCTCGTCCACGGCTTGCGCGAGCGGGTCGCTCGCGTCCGCCCCGGCGCGCGCCTTGGCGTAGGACCTCGCGACGTCGCCGATGCCCTCGCCGAGGGCGACCGCCTCGGCGAGCCGGGCCTCACAGGCCGAGAGCGCGTCGGAGCTGCAGACCTCGGCGCCGCCCGGGGGCGTCTTGACCTCTTCCCCTGGGCGGCACGCCACCACGGCGAGCACGAACGCAGCGAACACCGCCCATGACATGCTGCCCCGCGCGCCCGCGCCCCGAAGCCTGGATCGCATGGGGACGTTCTACACCGAAGCGCCGCCCAGGCTCAGGTGCTTTCAATGGCCGGCGAGCGGTGATAGCCCATGGCTCGTGCGTCTCCTCGGGGTTACCGCCGCCACGTTCGGCCTCGCGCTCGCCGCGGGCTGCAGCGTCAAGGACGAGAAGGGCGAATACTTCGGCACGACCGATCGGGCCGGCAAGGACGTCCACACGTTCTACGTGAACAACAGCACCGAGCCTGAATACGTCGACCCAGGCAAGGCGCACGACACCGCCAGCTCGAAGATCATCAACCACCTGTTCGAGGGCCTCGCCGCGTACGGCCCGGACAGCTCGCCCGTCGCGGGCGTCGCGAGCCGCTACGACCGCACCCCTGACAACCTCTACTTCCGCTTCCACCTGCGGGACGACGCCAAGTGGAACGACGGCAAGGCGGTGACGGCCCACGACTTCGAATACGCGTGGGAGCGGGTGCTCGACCCGAAGACGGCGTCGCAGTCGTCGACGAACCTGTACTTTTTGAAGAACGGGGAGCTGTTCAATCAGGGCAAGCTCCTCGTCGCCAAAGGCAAGACCGCCGTCCGCGAGGGGCCGGCGGCCGACGCGAAGGAGGTCGCCTCGCTCGACGCGGGGCGGCGGCGCTCGTGCTCACGCGGTCTCCGGTCGGCGTGAAGACGACCATCCCCCCGTTCCCCGAGGCGCCGAAGGGCCTCGAGTCGATCGCCTACGACGCGGCCAACGAGAAAGGCACCGGCGAGAACCTTCAGCTCTTCACCGGAGCCGACAAGCAGGTGCGCGCGGCCGAGCCGGGACAGGCGCTCCCTTCGGGCGACTACGACGTGGTCGGGGCCCGCGGCGCGGTCTCGTGCAACGGCGAAAAGACCTACTACTTCGAGGTCGTCGCGCGAGACGGCTCGGGGCGGCGCGGCGTGCTGCCCGGCTGCATGCTCGGCCCGTCGTCGACCCCGCCGAGCGCGCTGCTCGTCGCGAAGTGGGACGCCGTGCCCACGTTCGACGCCAAGCGGCGGGTCGATCCGCCCGAGGACCCCCAGGCGCTCGGCTTCGTGGACGCGGGCGCGCTCGGCTCCGACCCCTCGGTCGTCGGGGTCCGCGTCGTCGACGAGCGCACCCTCGAGATCGAGGCCGAGTTCCCGACGCCGTATATCCTCGACACGCTGTCGCACGCGACGAGCTACCCCGTGCGCCGCGACATCATCGAGCCCTTCGAAGCGAAGGGCGAGCCGGACATGTGGACGCGCCCCGAGTCGATCGTCACCAATGGCCCTTACGAGATCGACGCTTGGAAATTCCGCTACGAGATCCGCATGCGGCGCAACCCGCATCACCGCCACCACGACAAGCTGAAGATCCACAACATCGTGTGGATGTGCGTCGAGAGCTACGTCTCCAGCATGAACCTCTACAAGTCGGGCGAGCTCGACTACATCGGGGACAACGGCTCGCTGCCGCCGCCGTACAAGCCGGTCCTGCGCGAGCGCAAGGACTACAAGGCCGCGCCCTACCTCGGCACGTATTGGTACGAGTTCAACACGAAGGTGAAGCCGCTCGACGACGTCCGCGTCCGAAAGGCGCTGAACCTCGCGCTCGACAAGGCGCAGCTCACCGAGAAGGTGACGCGCGGCGGAGAGCGGGCCGCCACCCACGTCGTGCCGCCGTTCATGGGCGGCGGTTACTCCGAGCACGTGGAGGCGCTCAAGGCCAAGGACGCCGACCTCTTCGCGACGCCCGAGTACTCCTTCAACCCCGAGCTCGCGCGCGAGCTGCTCGGGCAGGCGGGCTACAAGGTCGTCCTCGATCCCAAGGACGGCTATCGCGCCGAGGGGATGCCCGCGATCGAGCTGCTCTACAACACCAGCGAGGGGCATCGCGCGCTCGCGGTGGCGATCCAGGCGATGTGGAAGAACCACCTCGGCGTCGCCGTGCAGCTGCGCAACGAGGAGTGGCACGTGATGCTCAAGAACGTGCGCGACCGCAACTTCCAGGTCGTGCGCTTCGGCTGGATCGCGGACTACGACCACCCCCAGACGTTCATGGACACCTTCATGGCGAAGAGCCCGAACAACCGGACCGGCTGGTCGAGCACGGCGTTCGAGTCGCTCATCCACAAGGCCCGGCGGACGGCGGACACGACCGAGAGCATGAAGCTCTACCGCGAAGCCGAGAAGATCCTCGCCGATGAGGTCCCGAAGCTGCCGCTCTACTTCTACGCGAAGTCGACGCTCGTGAAGCCGCACGTGAAGGGCTTCTTCTTCAACCGGCGCAACGAGCAGCTCGTCCACTGGATGTGGATCGACGAGGACTGGAAGGTCGAGAAACCGAACGAGCCCGCCTTCCCACCCGAGACGTTCCCGGCGCCTGGCGCCTTCTGAGCGAGAGGTCGACACGTGCTCGCGTTCATCGTCCGTCGCCTGCTCACCATTATCCCGACGCTGTTCCTCGTCGCGACGTTCGTGTTCGTGCTCGTGCGGCTCGCTCCAGGCGGTCCGTTCGACACGGAGCGTGAGGTCCCCGCCGAGGTCAAGGCCGCCCTCGACGCCAAGTTCCGGCTCAGCGATCCGATCAGCGTCCAGTACAAAGACTGGCTCGTGGGTGCGGTGACGACGGGCTCGCTCGGGCCGAGCATGAAGTACCACAACCGCACCGTCGAGGAGCTGATCGGCATGACGCTGCCCGTCTCGATGGAGCTCGGCCTGTGGGCCATGCTCGTCGCGGTCGCGATCGGCGCGCCCCTCGGTGTGCTCGGGGCCGTGCGGCAGAACACCTGGAAAGACTCCGTCGCGATGGCCGCGGCGATGCTCGGGATCAGCGTGCCCCGGTTCGTGCTGGCGCCGCTGCTCGTGCTCGTCTTCGCGCTGAAGCTCTACTGGCTGCCCGTCGCGCGCTGGGAGTCGTGGCGCCACCTGGTGCTGCCCGTGATTTGCGCTGCGCTCCCGATGGCGGCGTACATCGCGCGGCTCGCCCGCGCGGGGATGCTCGAGGTGATCCGCAGCGATTTTGTGCGCACGGCGCGCGCCAAGGGGCTCTCCGAGCGGGTGATCATCACGCGCCACGCGCTCAAGGGCGGGATGCTCCCGGTCGTCAGCTTCCTCGGCCCGGGCTTCGCCGGCCTGCTGGTCGGGTCGCTCGTGGTCGAGAAGATCTTCGACATCCCCGGGATGGGCCGGTACCTGGTCGAGAGCGTCCTCAACAAGGACTACAACCTCACCGCGGGGATCGCGCTCGTCTACGGCGGGTTGCTGATGGTGTCGAACGCCGCCGTCGACGTCGCCTACAAGTTCCTCGACCCGCGCGTGGAGCTCGATCGATGAGCGAAGAGGCACCCACGCCGGGGATCGCCGAGGCTCCGGTCCCGGACACGCGCCCCGGCCACCCTGCGCCCGAGCAGCCGAGCGTGCACGGCGAGCACCACGAGGCCGAGAAGGGCTCGAGCCTCTGGGTGGACGCCTGGAAGCGGCTCCGCAAGAACCGGGTCGCCGTCGGCTCGGGCGTGATCCTGGTCTTCCTCGTGGCGCTGTGCCTCATCCACCCCGAGGTGACAGCGTACCCCTACGACAAGACCGCGCTCGAGACGGGCGCGACCCCGCCTTCGTGGGCGCACTGGTTCGGCACGGACGACTACGGCCGTGACCTGTTCTCCCGCGTGACCTTCGGCGGCCGGGTCTCCCTCGCGGTCGGCGTGCTCGCCACGTTCATCAGCTTCTCGATCGGCGTGAGCTACGGCGCGATCGCCGGGTACTTCGGCGGGCGCCTCGACGCGCTGATGATGCGCGTGGTGGACGTGCTCTACACGCTGCCGCTGCTCGTCTTCGTGATCTTGCTGACCGCCTTCTTCGCGAACAAGGACACGATCTTCTACGACTGGTTCGTGGCGCTGCTCGGGCTCTTCGCCGACAACCCGAAGGACCCCGAGTACCTGCCGCTGTTCAAGATCTTCTTCGTGTTCGGCGCGCTCGGGACGATGAGCTGGCTGACCATGAGCCGCATCGTGCGTGGGCAGGTCATCGCGCTGAGAGGTCAGCTCTTCGTCGAGGCCGCGCGCAGCGTCGGCGTCTCCGATCTCAGGCTCATCTTCCGCCACCTTATCCCCAACGCCCTGGGGCCGATCATCGTCTACACGACGCTCACCATCCCCGAGGTCATGCTCACCGAGGCGTTCTTGTCGTTCCTCGGGCTCGGCACCGAGGAGCCGCTGTCGAGCTGGGGCCAGCTGGTGTCGAACGGCGTCGAGTCGCTCGACCTCAACCCGTGGCTGACGGTGTTCCCCGGCCTGATGCTCGCGGTCACCCTGTTCTGCTTCAACTTCCTCGGCGACGGCCTCCGAGACGCCCTCGACCCGCGCATCCGCAAGGATTGATCGCCGTGACCCACCTGCTCGAAGTCAAAGGTCTGAAGACCCACTTCTTCACCGAGGAAGGGGTGGTCCGCGCCGTGGACGGCGTCAGCTATCACGTGTCGCGCGGCGAGGTGCTCGGCATCGTCGGCGAGAGCGGCTCGGGCAAGAGCGTGTCGAGCCTGTCGACGATGCGGCTCATCCCCGAGCCTCCGGGGCGCATCGTCGCCGGCGAGATCCTGTTCTCGTCGAAGGGCGGCCCCCCGAAGGACCTCGTCAGGGCGAGCGAGCGCGAGATGCAGTCGATCCGCGGGGATCGCATCGCGATGATCTTCCAGGACCCGATGACGTCGCTGAACCCCTACCTGAGGATCAGCCGCCAGCTCACCGAGGTCCTCGAGCTGCACAAGAACATGAAGGGCAGCGAGGCGCGCGCGCGCGGCATCGAGATGCTCACGTCGGTCGGCATCCCCGACCCATCGCGCAGGTTCGACGACTACCCGCACCAGCTCTCCGGCGGGATGCGGCAGCGCGTGATGATCGCCATGGCGCTCCTGTGTGACCCCGAGCTGCTCATCGCCGACGAGCCGACGACCGCGCTCGACGTCACCATCCAGGCGCAGATCTTGGAGCTCATCGCGGAGCGACGCGATCTGTCGAAGGTCGGCGTCGTGCTCATCACCCACGACCTGGGCGTGGTCGCGCGCCTCGCCGATCGCGTCGCGGTCATGTACGCCGGCCGCATCGTCGAGCAGGGCCCGGCTCAGCGCATCTTCGAGGACCCGCGCCACCCGTACACCGTGGGCCTCGCGCGCTCGATCCCTCGCCTCGACGACGACCGCTCGCGACGGCTGGTGCCGATCCAGGGGATGCCCCCGTCGCTGTCGAAGCTGCCGAGCGGCTGCCCTTTCCGGCCCCGCTGCAAGAACGCGCTGCCCGCGTGCGCCGAGAGCTTCCCGGCCGAGCGGGTCGTGGCGCGCGGCGACGAGACCCGCGCCGACGCGTCGCGCGACCCCGCGATCGGCGTCGGGGATCACGTCGTGTTCTGCCACGAGGAGGACAAGGACAAGGTGCAAGCCTCATGAGCGCGCTGCTTGAGGTCACGGATCTGAAGGTCCACTTCCCGGTGCGCCGCGGGGTGCTGATGCGCCAGGTCGGCAGCGTGAAGGCGGTCGACGGCGTCAGCTTCGCGGTCGGCAAGGGCGAGACGCTCGGCCTGGTCGGCGAGAGCGGGTGCGGCAAGTCGACGACCGCGCGCGCGATCCTCCGCCTCATCCCCGCGACGGGGGGCAGCGCCAAGCTCGAGGGCACCGAGCTGCTCTCGCTGCGGGGCGGCAAGCTGCGCGCCAAGCGGCGCGACATGCAGATGGTCTTCCAGGACCCGTACGCGAGCCTGAACCCGCGCATGACCGTGTTCGACATCCTCGCCGAGCCGCTCATCGTCCACGGCGTCGCCAAGGGCAAGACCGAGCTCGAGGGCCGCGTGCAGAAGCTGATGAGCCAGGTGGGCCTGTCACCCGCGTACATGCGGCGCTACCCGCACGAGTTCTCGGGCGGGCAGCGGCAGCGCATCGGCATCGCGCGCGCGGTCGCGCTCAAGCCGAAGCTCGTGCTGCTCGACGAGCCGGTGAGCGCGCTCGACGTCAGCATCCAGGCGCAGATCCTGAACCTGCTCGTCGATCTGCAAGAGCAGCTCGGGCTCACCTACGTCTTCGTGGCGCACGATCTCGCGGTGGTGCGCCACGTGTGCAAATCGATCGCCGTCATGTACCTCGGCCGGATCGTCGAGCGCACGACGACCGAGCGGCTGTTCAAGGCCCCGAAGCACCCGTATACGCAGGCGCTGCTCTCGGCGATCCCGATCCCCGATCCGGTGCGCGAGAAGAAGCGGCGGCGGCTGGTGCTCTCTGGCGAGGTGCCGAGCCCGCTCAACCCGCCGCCCGGCTGCCACTTCCACACGCGGTGCCCGGTCGCCGTCGACAAGTGCAAGAAGGAGGTCCCCAGGCTCGAGCCGGTCGAGGATGGGCACATGGTCTCCTGCCACGTCGTGAAGGACCGGGGCGGGCTCGCGCCCGACCTGATGAGCGATCTGGGGTAGGTCGGCGGCGGCCCCGCGCCAGCTTCGAAGGCGGTATCCTCGGCGAGGACGATGGGCGGGGGTACGGCGATGGAACACCTGCAAGAGGCGCTGGCTCACTTGCGGAGCCGCCGCGCCGAGGACGCGCTCGAGCGACTGCTCGAGGCTTGGCGCGCTCGTCGCGCGCCCGAGATCGCGGAGCTCGTCTCCGCTCTGTCGGCGCGCGTCGCGAAGACCCGTCCCCGCCTCACGACGAAGTCCCTGCACGAGGGGCTCACCCAATGGCTGGAGCGCGCGCGGCTGGACGACCCGGCCGACCTCGGGCCGCTGCTCGAGGCCTACGAAGCGGCGGCCAAGAAGCAGGTCCACACGCGGTATCTGGTCCCGCGCTTGGACGAGATCGTCCGTCGGGGCAACGACCCGCGGGTCGTGCTCCCGCTCGTGCGGACGCTCGACGTCCTGAGCTCGGTCAGCCATTCGACGCAGGTCGCATACCGCGTCTTCCAGGGCTTGCTCGTCGCGGACGACGCGCGCGCGATCGCGCACCTGTCCGAGCGGCTCGCGAGCTTTCGCCAGCTGAAGGTCGACGAGAACGCGTATGGAAGCACTGTGCGGACCTACGTCCTCGAGCGGGGGACGGTGGCCCTGGAGAAGCTCCGCAAGCGCCACCCCGAGGGCGCCCCCGACGCACCCGAGGGGTCGAAGGTCACGCTCGAGGCGATCGCTTCCGAGATCGAGGCCCTGCCGAAAGACCTGGTGCCGCGCTCGCTCGACACGTCGAAGAAGGGCGTCGAGGAGCTGCTTGCGGAGGTCTTCGAGCACCCCGACGACGACGACCTGCGCCTCGTCCTGGCCGACGCGCTCCAGCTCCGCCAAGACCCCCGCGGCGAGCTGATCGCGCTCCAGATCGCTCGGCACCGGACGCAGCCCCAGCCGCCTCCTTCGGCGCGAGAGGTGGCGCTCCTGAGGCGACACCGCAAGGATTGGCTCGGCCCCCTGGTGACCGCGGTCCGACCCGCCGAAGCCGTCTTCGCGCGAGGTTTTCTCGAAACGTGCCAGGTGCGCTTCAAGAACGCGCAGCACGCGCGCGCCGACGGAGACCATCGGGAGTGGGCCACGGTGCGATCGGTCAGCTTCGTCAACCACGCCCGCGTCACGCCGGCGATGCGCGCTTCGCTGCGGTCGGTCATAGGGCTCGGGCACGCGGGCCTGTTGGCGCTGTGCGCCGCCCCGCCCCCGCACCTGAGCCAGCTGCAGGTCGAGCTCCTGGACGGCGATCCGATCGAGGGCGGCCGGCCGGTCGATCCCTCGTTGGTCGCGCTCGCTGCGACGCCGCTCCCCGAGCTGCGCTCGCTCCGCTTGAAGCTCCCGTCCCACATCGTCGAAGAGGGGGTGGACGGTCTCCCGCAGCGGCGCGCACGAACGGCCGCTGACTACCAGTGGCTCCCGTCCGCGCCGTTCGCCGGGACGCTGCGGCACCTCGAGCTGTGCGTAGAGCCCGAGGCGTCGGCGACCTTCGTCGACCTCGCGCTGCGCCTTCCTGCGCTCGAGAGGCTGATGATGTTCTCTGGCAGCTCGTTCGGGGTCGCGATGGAGCGCCTCGCGGATGGCGTCGCCGTGACCCTGCGCGCCCCTACGGGGAACGTGGGTCCGTGGCTCGAGAGGTTCTTCGCGGTGCTCGCGGCCCTGGCTGCTGAGCCGAGCGTCGTGGAGCTCCGGCTGGAGGCTCCGAGACCGACCGCGCTTCCACCCGAGCTCGCGGCGCGCGTCGTTTCGACCCTCGCGGAGCGACCCGAGCTGCGCGTCTTTGGACCGGATGCGCAGCTGCTCCGGCCCGCGGGCGCCGTCTCGAGCTGACCTCCCGAGGCGACGACGAGCGTGAACGCCGCGTCCCGACCGGTGTAGGGTCCGCGGCGTGCGCGCACCTCGCTCGGCTCCGATCCTCCCCGTTGCTCTGATCTTTTCGCTCGCCGCGCTCTCGAGCGCGTGTGGAGACAGCGGGACGGGGGGCAGCGGCGGGTCGGGCGGTGGCAGCGGGGGCACGAACGAGGGCGGCGCCGGTGGGGCTCCGACCTCGGGCGGGGGCGGGGCTGGCGGCGCGAGCGAGCCCGGAGGGCTCGAGGCGGACTACTGCGCGCCGCTCGCCGAGCTGGTCTGCGCGAGGGCGGGGGACTGCGGCTGCGAGGCGATCTTGCCCTCCGGAGACTTCGACGAGGCGCTGTGCGTTGCTGGGTACACCGAACGCTGCCTCGAGGCGTACGCCCCGCTCGCCGACGCGGTCACCCTGGGCCTGGCCTCGATCGACGCAGGCCGCGCCGCCGAGTGCATCGACCTGCTGACGACGCTGACCCCTGGCTGCGAGCGCCCGCGGGGCACGGTGACGTTCGGGTTGTGCCCCGCTTGGTTCTCGTCCGACGTCGCGCTCGGCGAGCCGTGCACGTTCCCGCTGTGCGCGGAGGGCGCGGGGTTCTGCGACGACGGCACCTGCGCGCCGCGCCCGGTCGCCGGTGAGAGCTGCCAGGGCCTCGAGTGTGTGCCCGGCGCGCTGTGCATCGACGGCGAGTGCGCGCTGCCGAGCGCGAGCGGGGCGGCGTGTCTCGTCGACGACGAGTGTGGCCCCCCGCTCCGCTGCGTGTCGGGCGAGTGCGCTGCGCTGCTCGACGAGGGCGGCGCGCGATGACGCGTCGGCCTGCGAGCTCGGGCTCGTCTGTGACCAGACCTGCGCTCAAGCGCCGCCCCCGCCGTGTGACGGCGACGCCTCGTGCGGCAACCTCTCGCTGTGCGCGAACGTCCCGGTCTGCGCTGGGCGGGTGGGGCTGGGCGAGCCCTGCGCGAGCAGCGAGGCGTGTGAGGTCGGCCTGGCGTGCGATACGGACGCCACGAGCACCTGCATCGCGCTGCCCGGAGACGGAGCGCCCTGCTTTCAGGGCACCCTGTGCGCGCCGGGCCTCGCGTGCGCAATGGACTTCGGTGACTGCGCGCCGCTGCCCGGGGACGGAGAGGCGTGCGGCTTCGGTGCGATGGGGCCGACGATGTGCGAGGACGGCCTCGGCTGCTTGGCCGGTACCTGCGGCGCGCTGCCCGGCGAGGGCGCCGAGTGCACGACCGACAGCCGCTGCGCGGGGGAGCTCGGCTGCGACTTCACCGCCAACGGGTCCTTCTGCGTGACGAAGAAGGCGGCCGGCGGGGAGTGCCAGAACGATCTGGTGTGTCAGGACGGCCTGCACTGCGACTTCTCCGTCGGCGTCTGCGCGGCCGACTACGCCCTAGGCGAGGGCTGCTCCGCAGGCAACGAATGCGGCCCGACGGCGACGTGTATGCCGGGCGACGGCGGCGGCTTCGTGTGCGCGGCGCTCCCAGGCGTGGGGGAGTCGTGCGCCTTTGAGTGCGACGCCAACTTGGTGTGCGCAGCGCAGCCCGACAACGCCGTCTGCGTGCCGTCGATCTGCCAGGAGCTGTGACCTGGGCGAGGGCGCTTCGAGCGCGCGGGCGCTCAGCCGGGCTGGATGAGCGTGCCGGCCTCCCCGGCGAGGGCGGCCTCCGCGAACGCCGGACAGGTGATGGCAGCCCGCCGGCCCGTCCTCTCGGCGAAGCGCGCGGCGGCGTCGATCTTCGGTGCCATGCTGCCCTCGCCGAAGTGCCCCTCGGCGAGCAGCTCCCGGGCGCGCAGGGGGGTGAGCCGGCGCAGCGCCTCCTGGTCGGGGCGCCGGTAGCGAAGATAAACGTTAGATACGGCTGTCAGTATCAATAGCGTTTCGGCCCCGATCGCCTCGGCCAGGAGCGCGGCGGTGAGATCTTTGTCGATCACGGCGTCGACGCCCTGGAGTCGCTCGCCGCGCCGAATGACAGGTACGCCGCCGCCGCCCGCCGCGATGACGATCGCGCCCGCCTCGAGCAGAACACCCACGATATCAGCCTCGATGATCGCGTGTGGCGCGGGGGACGGGACGACCCTGCGATAGCCGCGCCCCGAGTCTTCGACGATGGTGAAGCCGCGAGCCCGGAGCTCATCGGCCTGGGAGGCGTCGTAGAAAGGTCCAATGGGCTTGGTGGGTCGGAGGAAAGCCGGGTCGTTCTCGTCGACTAACACCTGCGTCAGAATCGACGCGACAGGCCGCTGCGCGCCGCGGTCCGAGAGGACGTTACGGAGGGACTGCGCGAGGACGTAGCCGAGCTCTCCCTCGGACTCGGCGACGCAGACCTCGAGCGGCAGCGCGTACGCCTTGCCGAGCGACTCCTCGACGCGCACGAGCATGCTGCCGACCTGGGGGCCGTTGCCGTGGACGATCGCGAGCGCGACGTCGGGCTCGAACAGCGGCGCGAGCGTGGCGAGCGCCTCACGGGCGAAGCGGAACTGGCCGGCCATGGTGAGCTTCTGCCCCTCCTCGACGAAGGCGTTGCCTCCGAGGGCGACCACGACGCGGCGGCGGTTCGTCATCGCCCCGAGGGTAGGCGATGACCTAACGTTCGTGTCGATGCTACTCCGCTCGGCCCTCGTGATCTCTTTCCTCTGCCTCGCTGTCTCCTGCGGTGACGATACGTCGGCGGGAGGGGGCGGGAGCGGCGGCTCGGCAGGGGGGCCGGCGGGCGGCGCGAACGCCGGCGGTGCGGGGGCGCAAGGCGGGCAGGGCGGGGAGCCCGGCGCAGGAGGAGTCGGCGCTCTCGGCGGCGGAGGCCGGGCGTGGGCGGGTTGGCGGCGACGGGCGGGGAGCGGCGGCACCGGCGGGAGCGGCGGCACCGGCGGGAGCGGCGGGGCGAGCGGGTGGACCGGCGGGGCGGCACCGGCGGGAACGGCGGGGCGGGCGGGAGGGCGGGCCCCGCCGGCGACTGCGGCAACGGGGCGCTCGCCGCTCGAGGGCGGCGACGACGGGGCGTCGCGCCGGGGGGCTGCGACGCCGGCTGCGCGATCGAAGGGGGGCTACCGGCTGCTGGGGCCCCCAGCGCGGGGGCGCCGAGTGCAACCTGGTGCCGAGCGTCGCGGGCGATCTCGTCATCACCGAGATCATGAAGGACCCTTCGCCGCTGGCAGACGCAGCCGGCGAGTGGGTCGAGCTGCACAACCCGACCGCGACCGACCTCGATCTGTTCGGGCTCAGCCTGGAGGACGACGGCGTCGAGGCGCACGTCATCACGGCGCACGTCATCGTCCCGGCGGGTGGGTACGTCGTGCTCGGGCCCAACGACGACGCGGCGACCAACGGGGGCGTCACGGTCGCCTACGAGACGACCGGCTTCTCGCTCGATGACGTCGCGGACGTCGTGAGCCTCTTCAATGGGGCGACCTCGATCGATCGGGTGGCCTACGACAGCGGGCCGGCCTTCCCGGATCCTCAGGGCGCGACGCTCAACCTGGCGCTCCACGCGCTCGACGAGGTCGACAACGATCTCGGCGCGAGCTGGTGCCCCGCGATGTTCGGCTACGGCGGAGCGGGGCAGCTCGGCAGCCCAGGTGCGCAGAACCACGGCTGCGTCAGCTTCCAACAGGACGCGATGCCGGTCTTCCAAGCCAAGTGCGCGCCCTGTCATATCGACGGCGGCGGCTCGAGCGGCCTGCGGCTCGACGAATACGCGACCACGCAGATCGCCGCAGGGACGTGCGCCGGGTTGACGCAGGGCGCGTGCACCATCGTGCGGATCCAGAACGGCACGATGCCGTTCGGCGCGGGATGTTCCGGAGATCCTGCGCTCGACGCCGGCAACGCGGCCTGCCTCACGGCGGACCAGCAGGCCGTCATCGAGGACTGGATCACCGACGGGCAGCTGCCGTAGCGGTCTACGGCTTTGGCAGCGCCGCGAGGCGCGCCTTCGCCGCGACTCCGGTCTTGGAGGCCGCGACCTTGCCCCAGCGGGCCACGACGCGCTCGTACGCGGCCCTCGCGCCGGCCACGTCGCCCTTGCCCTCGAGGACGGCGCCGAGGTGATACCAGGCGAGCGTGGCGCCCACGGGATCGGAGAGCTCGAAGGAGCACTGCCGCGTCGCCCGCTCGAGCGGAGCCCGTGCGGCGTCGAGCTGCCCCGCGAGCGCGAACGTGCGTCCCACGACCATGTCGATCGTGGGAAACCGTCCGGACGAGAAGAGCGCAGCGTCGGCTGGCATTTGGGACACGGCGGTCTTCGCGCGGGCGGGGGTCACGGCGATCGTGCCGAAGGCCGTCATCCACTGGAACCACTCCAGCTCGCCGGCTGCCTTGCGGCCCGATCGCTCCCACTTCTGCTTCACGCGCTCGGACCACTGCGCGCGCTGGGCGTCGAAGTCGGCCTCGGAGAGATCCCCCCCGAACAGGCGGTAGCGGGCGAGCACCAGGCTCCAGTCGCCCGTGGTGGGCTCGGTCCACGCGCCCATCTTGCGCAGCATCGCGTCGGCGCGAGAGGAGGCCGCGGCGAACCTGCCGAGCTCGCGCTCTACCTCGAGGGCGGCGAGAGTCGGCTCGAGGTGCGAGTCTTGATCGGGGTGCTTGTCGACCGCCGCGAGCCAGGCGTCGAGCTGCTTCAGCGCGCCCTCCAGATCACCGTCGAGGATCGCCAGCCAGGCGCGGTCCCGGGGCTCGACCGTGGAGCGATCTCGCTCGGGGGTGAGCGACCAGCTGCGCTTGAGCGCCTCGAGCACGCCCTCGCGCGCTCCGCCCGTCGCGTGCAGCGCGATGGCGAGCTGCCGGTGCGCGCGGTGGCTCTTGCCGTCGATCTCGGTGAGCCGCTTCGCTGCGTCGAGCATGGCGGGGCACTGGCCCAACGAGGCGCGTAGGCTCACCAGCTTGTTGAGGCACTCGAGCGCGTCAGGGACGCTCTTGACGCACCCTTCGTAGGTCGCGAGCTGCCCGTCTCGGTCGCCTCGGCCGGCGAGGGACTCGGCGCGGAAGACCCAGCTGGCCACGTGCTCGGGGTCGGCCGACAGCCCGGCGTCCGCAGCCGCGAGCGCCTCATCGTAGCGGAACTGTCGCAGCCGCGCGTGCGCGAGCAGCGCAGAGAGCTCGGCGTCGTGGGGGCGCCCCGCGGCGAGCGCGGCGAGCCGCTGCTCGAACCCAGCGAGGTCCTGCGGGACCGACAGCAGCGGTCCAGCCGCGTCGAGCAGCGCTCGGTCGTCCTCGCTCAGCGACTGCCCGTGCTGCTTGGCCAGCCCGTAGTACGCGCGGGCGTCGTCCTTGGTGCGCAGCGCGAGCCAGATCGCGAGCCGCAGGTGCCCCGCGGCGAGGCCACGATCGAGCTCGACGGCCTTGCGCAGGGTCGCCACGGCGGCGTCGGGGGCGCCGCTTCGCCACGACGCGAGCGACTCCTTGTAGCGCGCGGCGGCGTCGGGGTTCTGCGACACGGGGCCGGACGTCGGGCTCTGGGCGAGGAGCGCGGTCGTCGTCGCCGCGGAGCTGGAGGCGCCGCCCGCCGTGGCGGGTGGGGTAGCGGCGCCGGGCGGGGGCGGAGCTCGGGTGAGCCACAGGCCCGCCCCGAGCGCGAGCGCGAGCGCTCCGGCGCCGAGCCAGAGGCCTCGCCTGGCGGGTGGGGAGCGCTCGACCGTCGAGCGCGCGGGGGTGAGCTCCACCGCTCCGCGGGTGGTCGCGCGCTCGGTGGGCGCCGACGCGAGCTGAGGATCGGTCTCGGCAGGCAAGGGTCCGATGGCGCGGGGTGCCCCGGGGGTGGTTGCCGCGCTGCGCTCCGCGGCGCCTGCCTCGCGGCTGAGCTGCGCCATGAACTCCCCCGTCGGCAGCGCGCCCAGATCGTCGGGCGCGTCGCGCGCGACCGGCTCCGAAGCGACGGCCGCCTCGAGCGCGGCCCAGAGCTTCGCCGCGTCGGCGTAGCGCGCGCGCGGCTCCACGCTGAGCGCCTTCGCGAGCACGGCCTCGACCGCGTCGGACGTCGGGGCGCCCAGGCCGCGCAGGGTGGGTCTGCGCTCTTCGTCGACCGTGGCGCGGAAGACGTCCATCAGCTCGCCGCCTGCGAGCGCGCGCTTGCCGGCGACCACCTCGACGAACACCAGGGCCAAAGAGAACACGTCGGACCACGGCCCGCTCGCGCCTCGCCGCTTCTCGAACTGCTCCGGCGCCGCGTAGCCCGGAGTGAACATGGGCGGCGCGCCGCTCGTCTGCGCGTCGTCAGCGGTCTCGGCCTCCGAGAGCACCTTCGCGATCCCGAAGTCGAGCAGCTTGACGGTGCGCGCCTCGCCGCGTCCGGTGAGCATCAGGTTCTCGGGCTTGATGTCGCGGTGGGCGACCATCTCGGCGTGGGCGATCGCGAGCGCGCGGGCGGCGGGCGCGAGCAGCTCGAGCGCCTCGCGCAGCGAGCGCCCTCCTTCACCGGCGCGCCGGCGATCGCGCAGGTCTTCGGCGAGCGTCCTGCCGTCGATCCACTCGAGCACCAGGTACGGGATCTCGAGGCCCGAGCTGGTGGTGTGCGTGCCGACGTCCATCGCCTGCACGATGCCGGTCGAGCGCTGCGAGAGCCTGAGCAAGAGCCGCCCCTCCTCGCGCAGCTGCCGCACGAGCGCTGCCTTCGCCGCGTGCTTGAAATGAGCGGGGACCTTGAGGCACTTGATGGCGACCGGGGCGTCGAAGCCGGCGTGGGTGCCCCGATAGACGACGCCGAAGCCGCCCTCACCGACCAGCGATTCGACGCCGTATTTGTCGTGGATCCGCTGCCCGATCAGGCTGAACGGATCCGTCGCTGACGAGGCCATCGCGGCGATGGTACACCGCCGCGCACCCGCGAGCGCTCACCGCTAGGAGCGCGACCTCACAGCGCGCGGCGCGCGAGCCAAGCGAAGACGAGGGCGACGGCGAGCCCGCCGTCCGCTGCACCAGCGACGGCGCAGCCCGAGGCTTCGGGGGCGCCCGCGTCGTCGGAGCCCGTCGACCCGCCGCCTTCGGAGGGGGGCGTCGCGCTCGGGCACGCGTGGGACGCGCGCCAGCTTGCGAGCTCCGCCTCGAGCAGCGCGAGCGGGTCCTCGACGGGCGGGTCACCGGCGGCCTCGACGGCGAGCGCGAGCTGCGACCCCGCGGGCGCGCCCACAGGGTCGATGCGCAGGATGGCGCTCTTCGCAGGGGTTCCGTGGGGGGTGCAGCGCGCGTCGCCGAGGCCGCCCGAGCCCCCGGCCTCCAGCGCTGCGAAGAGGCGCTCCGCGAGATCGCACCCGTCCGCGGTGATGAAGGCCGCCTGGGCCTCGTTCAGGACCTCGTCACCGGTGAGCCGGTTGCCCTGGATCGCGAAGACGATCCCGTCGACCTCACCCCCGCGGTCGGCGGCGTAAGCGAGCGCCTCGTTGCCCGTGAGGCGAGCCGCGCCGCCGTCGAGATCGAGCACCGAATATTGCCTCAGCGCGGCATCAGGATCGTAGGCAGGGTCGGTCAGCGAGGCCAGGACCTCGGCTGGGGAGGCCCCAGCTTCGAGCCACGCGAGCCCGTCATCGCGCGCCCCGTCGAGCAGGTACGACTGCGTCACGATCGCGCCGTACCCGGGCGCTGCCCCGTAGACCCGCTCGAGGACGTCGAGCGGCACACACGACGCCACGGCGGCGCCGGTCGTCCCGGTGGTCGTGTCGACGGCGAGGATCGAGTAGGTCACTGCTCTTCCAGCGTACCTCGGCCGGTCAGGGCGCGGCCGCGCCCCGCGTCGGCTCCTGACGCCCACCTTGACTCCTCCAGGCCCGCAGGTAAGCTGCGCGCCCTTCTCGGGTCCTCCCTGCGCGTAGCAAGGGGCGGGCCGGCGAAGAACGACAGCAAACTCCACACGCTCGTTCCGACCTCTTCGCGGGGGTCGGCGGGCGGGCCCCGGTGCCGGCGCGAGAGCGACGGTTGGCCCGCTCGGAGCGGAGGCAACAACCGGAAAATGAGGATGTCATGACCCAGTCCGAGATTCAGGGCTCCGAGACGAATGACGCGGCCGTCGCCGCGATGGCCGGCAGCACCGGCGAGTTCCCGCTGCCGCTCCGCACGCTGCTCGACGCGGGCGTGCACTTCGGCCACCAGACCAAGCGCTGGAACCCGAAGATGCGGCCGTACATCTACGGCGCGCGCAACGGCATCCACATCGTCGATCTCGACCAGACCGTGCGCCTCTTCAAGCGCGCGTACGACTTCATCGTCGAGGCCACGGCCCGTGGCGGCCACGTGCTCTTCGTCGGCACCAAGCGCCAGGCCCAGGAGATCGTGCAGGAGCAGGCCCGCCGCTGCGGCATGTACTTCGTGACCAACCGCTGGCTCGGCGGCACCCTCACGAACTTCCGCACCATCAAGGGTGGCCTCGATCGCCTGCGCACCCTCGAGCGCATGAAGGACGACGGTACCTACGAGCAGCTCCTCAAGAAGGAGGTCGCCAAGCTCGAGAAGGAGCGCGAGCGCCTCGAGAAGTACCTCGGCGGCCTGAAGACCATGTCGTCGCCGCCGCACGCCATCTTCATCATCGACCCGCACCAGGAGTCGATCGCCATCAGCGAGGCGCGCCGCCTCGCGATCCCGGTGGTCGCCATCACCGACACCAACTGCGACCCCGACCTCGTCGACTACGTCATCCCTGGCAACGACGACGCCATCCGCTCGATCCGCCTGATGGCGACGCGCATCGCCGACGCCTGCCTCGAGGGCGTGCAGCGCCGCGAGGCTCGTGGCGAGACCCGTCGCAACGACAGCGACGTGTCCGTCATGACTCGCCGCGGCCGCGCGTGAGCTCCCGCACTTTTGCCGCAACGAACACCAGGAAGAAGAAGTCATGAGCGCCGTCACCCCCCAAGCGATCAAAGAGCTCCGTGAGCGAACCCAGGCCGGCATGAGCGACTGCAAGAACGCGCTCGTCGAGTCGGCTGGTGACATGGAGAAGGCGGTCGAGATCATCCTCAAGAAGGGCCTCGCGAAGAGCGCGAAGCGTGCCTCCGCGGTCGCGACCGAGGGCGAGGTTCGCGCCGTCGTCTCGGCAGACCGCCGTGAGGCGACGATGGTCGAGGTGAACATCCAGACGGACTTCGCTGCGCGCAGCGAGGGCTTTCAGAAGTTCGTCGGCGACGTGATGGAGGTGGCCGCGAAGGCTGCGGCCGGCTCCGAACTCAGCGCGCAGCCCCTCGCGGGCAAGACGGTGGGGGAGATCGCGGCCGAGCTCACCGGCAAGATCGGCGAGAAGATCGACGTGCGCCGCTGGGAGCGCGTGTCCATCCCCGCCGGCAAGCAGGGCCTGTGCGTGTCGTACGTCCACCTCGGCGGCAAGATCGGCGTATTGCTCGCGATCGAGTCGGAGGCGGCCAGCCACGCCGAGGTCGTGAAGTTCGCCGACGACACCGCGATGCAGATCGCGGCGATGACCCCGCTCTTCCTCAAGCGCGAGGACATCAGCGAGGCGGACGTCGCCAAGCAGCGCGTGATCTACGAGGGCCAGATGCGCGAGGATCCGAAGCCGAAGCCGGAAGCGGCGTGGCCGAAGATCATCGAGGGCAAGCTGGTGAAGTGGTACTCCGAGGTCACGCTCCTCGAGCAAGAGTCGGTCGTCACCCCCGGGCAGACGATCGACAAGCTGCGCGAGGCGGCGGCGAAGGCTGCCGGCTCCGCGGTCACCATCGCGCGCTTCGTCCGCTTCGAGCGCGGCGAGGGCCTCGCGAAGAAGGAAGAGAACTTCGCGGACGAGGTCGCGAAGATGGCTCAGGGCGGCTGACGTCCAGCGGTGGGCTGCGCTCCTGGCTCGACGGCGAGGGGGAGCCGCACGAAGAGGCTCGCGGCGATCTCGCTCGACCTCGACGAGGTCCACCACTACCGCGCGATCTACGGGCTGCCGGCGCTCCCTCGGGAGAGCCGCGCAGCCCGCGCCGTGTTCGAAGTCGCGCTGCCGCGGGCGCTCGGCTGGGCCGAGCGCCACGGCGCGCGCCTGTCGCTGTTCGCCGTGAGCGACGATCTCGGGCACGCGGCCAACGTCGCGGCCCTCTCGGACGCGCTCGCGCGAGGGCACGAGGTCGAGAGCCACTCCGCGAGTCACCCCTATGATCTCGTGCGCCGCTCGCGAGCGGAGCTCACGCGAGAGGTCGGGGCGAGCTTCGACGCGATCGAGCGCGCGCTAGGGTCGCGGCCTCGAGGTTTTCGCGCCCCTGGCTACACGCTGAGCGACGAGCTGCTCGACGCCGTCGAGTCTGCGGGCGCGCTGTTCGACGCTTCGCTCTTGCCGTCGCCGCCCTACTACCTCGCCAAGCTCGCGGCGCTCGGCGCGCTGCAGTCCGTCGGGCGCAGGTCCGCCTCGATCGTGGGGCCGATGCGCCCGCTCTTCGGGCCCACCGAGCCCTATCGCCCCGGGCGGCCCTATTGGGAGCGGGGCGAGCGCGAGCTGGTCGAGATCCCGATGCGCGTGACGCCGTGGACCCGCCTGCCGGTGATCGGGACGTGCCTCGGCGTCGCCGGTCCTCGGGTCGTGCGCGTCCTCGTGCGCGCCTGCCGCGAGCAAGAGACGTTCTCGCTCGAGCTGCACGGCATGGACTTCCTGGAGCGAACGGACGGACTCGAAGAGCTCGCTCCGCACGTGCCCGAGCTCGGCACACCGCTCGTTGCGCGCGTCGACGCGCTCGACGCGGGCATGTCGGAGCTCGCGGCGTGCGGCTTCGAGCTGACGACGCTGCGCGAGATCGCCCAGCGTGCCCGCTAGGGGGGGACCGCGGGCTTGTGGGACTTCACGTTGAGCAAGGCCCGGTAGCGGGGGGCCCAGTCGCTGCCCCGCCGCTTGTCGAGCGCCTTCAGGACGAAGTGGGCCAGATCGGGCGACTGCAGGATGTCGTTGGCGATCACCGCGTACTTGAGCATCTTGTCGTCCGGGATGGCGTCGAGCTTCATCCAGTCGCGCACGTACACCGCGTCCGACCAGATGATCTGGCGAAAGCCTCGGCTCTTGTGCCCGTTGAGCAGCGGCTTGAACGCGCGGCTGCCGAAGCCCTCGAAGGTGTGGAACTGAAAGCCCTTCGCGCGCAGCTCCTGGTCGACCTCGGCGAACAAGGGCTGGTCTTTGTAGTGCATGACGAAGAGCACCTCGGTCTGGATCACCAGCGTCTTCGCGAGCAGGCGGGGCGCGTTCTGGAAGGTCATCAGCTCCGCGCCCTGGACGTCGATCTTCAGGAAGTCGATGTCGTCGAGACCGTCGACGTCGTCGAGGCGCGTCGTCTCCACCGGGTGCTGGGCCACCGGCTGGAGCAGCTCGGCGAGGTTGGTGAAGCACCCGTTGAGCTCATTGTTCGGCTCGAAGAGCGAGCCGGTCATGGTGTAGTTCGTCTCATGGAACGTGTGAGGTCGACCGTCCGCGATGAAGTGTGGATAGAACCTGTGCGGCGCGCCGTAGGTCGCGTTGAGCCGTTCGCACTCCGCGGGCGCGGGCTCGAAGCCGACGATGCGGGCGGCCCCCGTCGCGACGAGCGGGCCGTACACGGGCTGCTCGGCCAGCGCCGCGCCGATGTCGCAGATGGTGATGGGCGAGGGGAGGGAGACGATCTCGGTCAGGCTGCTCATGGTGCGCCTCCACCCCGAAGGGCTGGCATCGGCCGATGGTGCACGCACGGTGCGCCGAGCGGAAGAGGCGCGCGCGACCGGGAAGCGGGTTCAGGGCGGGCGCGTTCTCGGGTGGTGAGCCAAGGAGATGGGTTCGAACGCCGCTCGACGACGAGGGCTGCAGCGCTCGCGGCCGCTGGGCTCGTCTTTGCGCTGGGCTGCGCGGAGGCCGCACCCGGGCCCTCGACCCCGGTGATCGAGGCCACGCTGACCGCGTCGGCGCGGGCGAGCACGGCGCCGGTGGCCTCGGCCGCGACCTCGAGCGCCGGGCCTGTCGCTGTCGCGAAGCGGGTCGAGACCGTCCAGGATATCCAGCTGACGTTCGAGCTGCCGAACGACGCCTGGAGGCGCCACCCTGGCCTCGGGCCCACGCCGCCCGGGGTCACCCAGCTCGGGTTCGAGCGCGACGACGTCCTGGACGACGACGGGCACGCGGTCCGTCCCTATTGCGGCGTCACCACCGAGCCCGCGCCCGACCAGAAGGACATCGTCCTCTACTCGATGGGCTGGCGGATGAAGGCGCCCTTCAAGGTCGACTCGGTGTTCACCCACGAAGACGGCACCGTGCAGGTCAAGAGCGCGATCGGCTACCGCGGGCGCACGGAGTACGGCGGGGACGAGCACTCTCTGTTCGTCGTGCACGGCCTGTTCGGCGAGCGCGGCTACGTGTTCATCTGCGACACCACCACCAGCGTGCTCGCGAAGGTCGAAGGGGAGATCGCCTCGATCCTCAGGTCGATGAAGCACCGCGAGTGAGCGGGATCAGGGCTCGGCGGCGTCGACGCAGGCGGCCTTGCCGTCGACCATGCCGCAGGTCTGATCGAGCTCGGCGCAGTCGGTCTTCGTGATCTTCTGCGGCCCTTCTGTGGTGTCGACGCAGCGCACCGCGACGCCACCGAGCTCGCAGCGCCCGGCGACGGGCACGCCTTCGCAAGGCCCAGTGGCGCTGTCGATCATCGGCTGGACCTTGTCGCCGAGCGTCGCGTACGCCTCTCCCACGGTGCTGCACGGGTAGGTGCGGCCCTTGAACGAGCCCGAGACGACCGCGACGACCGTCAGCTTGCCGTCGATCTTCTGAACGAGAGGACCGCCCGAGTCCCCGCTGCAGGGCTGCGCGTCGTTCTCTCCCAGCCCAAGGTAGGCCTCGTGCCCGGGCAGCAGCGAAAAGTCGTAGAACTTGTCGAGCCGCTCCTTGGCGCCGTCGACCCACTCGGCACCCTCGTGCTTCGTCATGTGCGCGAGGAAGTCCTCCTTCTTCGGGAAGAGGAGGTGCATCGGCTGGCCCTCGACGGCCTGGAGCGTCACCGTGCCCGCCTTGCGCGTCCCCGAGGTGCGCTCGCGATCCTGCACGCCATAGCCGACGGCGGTGAGCTTCTTGCCGACCTGGTCGGCCCCCAGGTGCGCGGCGAGCCAGGGCATCGGCGTGACGCCGTCGACCGGCTTCTCGAGGATGTAGATCGCGACGTCGCTGCCGAACTCGACCATCCCGCCTTCGTCGAGCGGGGAGAGCAGCACGTCGACGGCTTTGACGACTTGCTTGGGGTTGTGCGAGTCCGCGCCGACCATGAAGTAGACGTCCTCGGAGGCGAGCCTCGGCGCCTCGCCGGGGCCGTCGGTCGCGCAGTGCTTCGCGGTGAGCACGACCTTCGGGCCGATGAGCGTCGCGGTGCAGAAGTACTCGACCTCGCCGGACCAGCCCTTGTGACCGAGCGCGCCGATCGCGTCGAGCTTCGCGCTCGAGGCGTCGACGCCGCCGATGATGTCGCTCTCTTGCTCCTCGACGTCGTCGACCTCGCAGCCCCCAGCGAGCAGCAGAGCGGTGAGGGGAGCGAGGACCAGGGCCGCGCGCGCGGCGCGAGCGAGAAGGAGGGCCATGAGCTCGCCTCGTGTTCACGTCTCGTGCCACCGCGCGAGCGGGCGTCCCCCCGATTTCTCAGCGAGATCCCGGGCTTCCGTGGCGGCATGGTGGCACATTCGACCACCGGGAGGGTGGATCGCCAAAGCCCCGGTGTGTGGCGCCAACGTCGCCCTTGCTACGTGCGCCGCAGAGACCGGTCGTAGCGGTGCGCTCCACCCGCGCGAAGCGCCGCCCACGACGCGGCCAGGCGGCGCTGCTCGTCCGAGCACGAGCGCCCAGCATGAACAAGTCCCCAACACGTCGGGCCCGAAGACCCACACGAATGTACTGGTTCGGCGTGAACGAGACGGCCGGGGTTGAAAGATACGCAGTCTGAGAGGTCGTTGGACGCCGCTCGTCACGCCGCTTGCAGCCGCGGGATGGTTGGGGGTCCCACGAGCAAGCGTCGCGCCGAGCGTCGTCCTGGGCAACATTCACGCGGCCACCTGGTGCGCCTCGGCGCGGCGCACGCGGCGCGTCTCGCGGGCGAGGTCGAGCTTGCGATCGCGTTCGGCGAGGATGGTGGCCGTGCGCCCGGCGAGGAAGTCCGCGGGCGTCACGTACCCGATGGCGCTGTGGAGGCGCACGTTGTTGTAGTGCGCGACGAAGCCTGCGACGAGGGCGCGCGCCTCGTCGAGCGTGCTCGCGTTTCCCGGGCGGATCGCGTCGCCCTTGATGGTCTTGTGCCAGCGCTCGATCTTGCCGTTGGACTGCGGGTAGTACGGCGCCGTCCTCACGTGGGTCATCCCGGTCAGGCGAATGAACTCCTTGAAGTCCTTCGCGATGAACTGCGGCCCGTTGTCCGAGATGACCCGCGGCCGCGCGCCGGGGTGCATCTCGCGGGCGCGCTCGAGGATGCACTCGACGTCCGCCTCGGTCATCGCCTCGCGGATCTCCCAGTGCACGATGTAGCGGCTCGCGCCGTCGAGGACCGAGCACAGGTAGTAGAACGTCCCGCCTAGGTTCAGGTAGGCGACGTCGATGTGCCAGTGCTCGTGAGCCCGAAGCGGCTGCACGAAGCCGGTCCCCTTCTTGGTGGGCCGCCGGTTCCATCGGTCGAGAACGCCCGCTCCGCCGAGCACGCGGTACACGCTGGATGGGCTCGCCGCGGCGACGTCCTGGTCGATCATCATGAATGCGAGGCGCCGGTAGGCCTCCAGCGGGAAGCGGTCGTGGAACGCGAGGATCGCGGCCTTCTCCTCGTCGAGGAGCCAGTGGTCGCGCGGGATGAGGGCGTTGTGCTCGTTGAGCTTGCCGTACCGCTGGCGCCACACGAAGAACTTGCTGCGGGCGATGCCGAGCCACGCGACGAAACGATCGACGGGAAGCTCCGTCTTGTCGGACCAGGCGCGTACGAAGTCGACGACCTTCGGCGCTGTCGCGCTTTCGTCGTGCGCATCGCTGCTCGCCAGCGTGCTCAGCGTCGGATCTCGATCAACGAAGGCCCCACGGCAGCGAAGACGCGCGTGCCAGAAGTCGCGATGACACTGGCATGGAACGGAGCGAGCTCGTTCACGGCACCGCCGTGTAGAGGATAGGCGCGCACCGCATCCACCTCGGCCACGATCGCGTCGGTGCCTGCGGCCACAACGGAACGCGGCTGTCGAAGGCCGCTCGCCACCCGTCGCAGCGGCCGATTCGACAGTCCGATCGCCCAGAGATCGCCACCGTCTACGAAGATCCCGTCGCTGCCCACCCTTGCGAGCACGAAAGGAGCCTCCGCTTCGATCCCCGCCGGGGCGTTGAAGACAGGTCCGCCTTCTTGGCCGTCAGCGGAAGTCAGCATCACCTCGCGCGTCTCGGGCAGGTTCCAGAGGATGTGGCCGTTGGACAGGTGAGCGACCTGGGTGGCGGTAACCTCTGCCTGCTCCCATCGCGACTGTGCCGTCTCGTGCCCGCCAGCGTCTAGAACCAGGGGCGTCGAGATCCCGTCGCGAGTGAACACCACCTCCCCGTCCTGGACGCTGAGCCCTCGCAGGTCGCGCACGCCGAGGAGACGGCTCAGGCCTTGGCCAGAGAGATCGCTCCGAAAGACACCACCGGCTTCGGGGTGCGCCACGCCAAAGTAGGCGAAGCTTCCCTCGACCGCCACAGCAACGCATTGCCCATCCATCTCGCCCACGTCGTCGATGGATCCGTCGAACGTCACGCGTGTCAGCGCCGCCTTAGCCCCAACGTCGGAGCAGATGAAGAGGCTGGTTGCCGCTGCTGCCATCGAGTGCACCACTCCCTGCAGGGAAGCGATCTCGCAGGTGCGATCGTCGCAGGGGCCCGGACAGCTGACGCAGGGGTCCAGCGTGGCGTCGGGCACGCACTCCGCGGTCGCCAACCCGATCAGGATGACGTACACTTGGGACCGAGAGATAATGGGGCGCGCGCTAGGCATCTATCTTTCCGCCACGGGGTGGATGGCCGGCTGCCACGCCGAAACAGAGATCGAGCCGGAGCGCTCGACGCCCGCAAGGGACGAGATCCAGTTCGACTGCGGCGAGCTTGCAGTTCCGATCCGTCTTCGCTGTGGGGCCGTGAGTCTGGAGGAGGAGCTCGCGATATCGCCGGGGCCGGACGTCGTAAGAGAAGAGCTCAAGCTCTTTCCATTGCCGTGCGAGGTGGATGCCCAAGATAGCGTTGGCGAAGACTTGGCGAGCGCCATCGACGCATGGTGTGACGACGCGGGCAGTCCGTTCGCCGCCACGTTCCGTCGGGCACTGCATATAAAGAGCACGGCGCGCTCCGTTTGCGCCAAATACTCCGTATCGTCGGAGGCTGACCTGGCCGTGTCCTGGCGTTCGCAGCTTAAGCTTCCCTCGGGGATCTTCCGCGTGGCGATCACCACGAAGGCAAACGCAGATCGCCCCTTCTGCACCGTGGAGCTGGGGGGCGAGCCAGCAGATCCAGTACGGGAGGGCCTGAGCCGCGTCTTTCTCACCCAGGTCTTGGGGCCGGCTGAGCAGGAGCTGACGGTTCGATGCGATCGGTTCTCCTTCAGCTCCTGCACGTCGCAAGCGAACCAGCCCCCTCGGACCAGTGACTCGCTGGATGTGCTGATCGACGTGACGCTCATCGAGTGATCTCAGAGTTCTTGTGGCGCTTCGCCGAAGCGTCGCCGCAAGGTGGCAATGGCGGCGCGCACGAGGCGGTAGGCGTCCTCTTTCGAATCGAGGCTCATCGAGGCCGCCAGCTCGTGGAGCTCGGCCCCCTGCAGCCATTGCTCGAGCGCAGCAAGCTGCGGTGGCGGCAGGTGACTCCTCGAGAACTCGACGATCTCGCGAGCCGTCTGCTGCGGTGTCACCGGGGGGCGGTAGCTGGGCTCGACGGGATCGACCAGCTGGAGGAGCTCGTTGAACGCGCGCATTCGGCTTAGGCCCTCCCGCTTGCCGCGGCCGCGGCGCTGCCGCACCAGCTCGCGCGCGGCGTTGGTGAGCACGATCAGCAGCCAGTCCTGTACGGTCTTGCCGGGGTGGCGCGTGCGCCAATCGAGATACTGGCGCAGCGCTTCTGCGTCATCTCGCTCGAGCTTCTCCAGCACGCGCGTCATCACCTCTCTCGGAGCGTCCTCGTGGCGGAGCGATTCGAGAAGGCGGATGCGCGCCAGCGCGGGACCGAGAAAGGCGCACAGCTGCGCCATCAGCTCCGAGTTTCGCGACCTGTCACCGGCAGCGCGTCCCAGGACCAGCTGCTCCAGGAGCGCCCAGTCGACCGCTGAGGTCGCGCTCGTCATGGGGTCGGTAGCAGGCCGAAGGTCGTGATCGCGCCAGCGCGGATCGGGATCGTAGTGACGCCGATCAGTTCCCCGGTCGCGGCCAGGGTGGCCGATACCTCTACCGCCGGGCCTGGCTCGACGTTTGCCGCCAGCGCGAGGCCATCGTCGTTCGTCTCTGTCAGCGCCGCGTCTGGGAACCCGTCGTCGTTCAAGTAACCGAGCGTGGCGCCGCTCGACGGGTCGATGTTCAGTGCCGCGCCGCGCGTCTCGTACGTGCCGCAGTCGAACACGATCGCGGCCAAGTGTCCGCGGTTCGGGTCCGGCGGCGACCCGGTCAGCAAGAATGCGCCGCCGTCGAGCCGTGTTTGGCCCACGACACCGAACTCGATGTGCGGATCGTTCGTGTACGGCCGCACGGTGGGGATGAGGTTGATGGGGTAACCGTCTGCAGCGATCTCAAAGTAGCCGGTCCACCCCTCGGAGTCCGGCGCGACGGTCAAGTCGAGCGTGACTCGCCCCTGATCGTCGGTGACCGCGCTGTCGGCAGGGGCTGTGCACAGGTAGTCGGTCCGCAGGCAAGCCTTGACCATGGCGCCGACCAGGAGAAACGTCGGATCGTCCTCGTCGAAGAACTGCAGTTGCGCCTCCATGTTGGGCGTGTCGAGGGGCGGCCACTCCACGTCTCCCAGGCAACCCCATTGCGGGTCCACCGCGCCGCCAACCCCCCCCGCGCCTGCGGAGGGGTCCCCTCCGGCACCTCCAGCACCCCCTACGTCCCCCGCGCCCGTGGCGGAACCGCCTCCGCCAGGCAGGTCAAGGCCGCCTGTTCCGCCGGTTCCGCCTCCCCCGCTGCTCTCGGGGTCAGTGCACCCGAACGACAACGCCACCATGAACGCAAACCCGAGGACTTTCACGGGCGCGAGGATACATCACGGTAGCGCTTTGCGCCTCAGCAGACGACCTCCGCGATGTTTCGTGACAAGTCCGTGGCATGCGCCGTTTTGTGGCCATTCCCAAGAATTCTTCGCTTTGAGGGGGGGGCACGAAGTGGCAGACTCCCACCGTGGTGGCGGGGATTCCACGAGCCGGAGGGACGCTGCCTCTGGGCAGTCGCTTTCGGCAAGACCTCGAGGTGCTGTCAGTCCTTGGCGCGGGCGGCATGGGGGTCGTGCACGAGGTGCTCGACCATCGGACAGGGCGGCGGCGCGCGCTGAAGGTACTGCGGACAGAAACGTCGCCTACGGAGGAGCAGCTCGCGCGGTTTCGGCTGGAAGCGACGGTGACGGCGCAGGTTCGAAGCCCGCATCTCGTGGAGGTGTTCGACGCCGGCTTCGAAGAGAGCGCAGGGGTGCCGTATTTGCTGCTCGAGCTGCTCGAGGGCGAAGACCTCGGAAAACGCTTGGCTGTTGGTCCCATTCCACTAGAACAGGTGGCGCGGTTCGTAGATGTGATCGCTAGCGCCCTCGATCAGCTGCACGAGAGCGAGATCGTGCACCGCGACCTCAAGCCCGAGAACGTCTTTCTCGCTAAGGGCCCGGACGGAAGTGAGACAGTCAAGCTGCTCGATTTCGGTGCGGCCAAGGTTCTGACCCTGTCGCTGAACACCACGCGCGCCCTGGGGAGCCCGCTGTACATGTCACCAGAAGCGATCGAAGGCGAAGCCACGATTGACGGCCGGGCCGACATTTACTCCCTCGGTCACTTGGCCTTCACGCTGCTCACGGGGCAGGCGTACTGGGAGAAGGTGTGGCGTGACGCCCGGGGGTACTACGCCGTGTTGGTGCGCATGATGCGTGGCGACGCGCCGAAGGCGTCAACGCGCGCTAACGAGCTGGGGGTTACGCTGCCTCAAGGCTTCGATGCGTGGTTTGCACGGGCCACGGCGCGCGATCGCTCGCAGCGATTCGACACCGCGGGAGAATGCGCGGCCGCGTTCGGCCGACTGCTCACCCCCGCACGCCTCGCGCGGCCGCAGCATTGGCGCTGGGCGGCGCCGGGCGTCCTCGTGCTGGTGGTGGCTTTGGGTAGCTGGCTGTTGCCGGAGCGATTGGCGACGAGCTCGTCCACGCGACCGCCCCGCTCCGAGGCTCTGCCTACGGAGTCGGGCACCAACGGAGTGAGGAGCATCGCCACGAGTGCGCGCGCGCGCGCAACAGGCCGCGCCGCCCCCCCGACGCCCCGATGCGCTGTCCACCTCCAGCGGGTCGCTTGTTGCGCAAACGCTAGCGAAGCCGAGGCAGCCCGCTCGCAAAACAACCCCCATTCCATCAGCGGGTCCATCCCCCTCGCACGCCGCGCCTCTCGTCACCTTGGACCACACCCGCATTCGATGAAGACGGTTCGCTTGCTCACCCTCTGGCTCGCGATGGTGCCTTGCTTGGCGCAAGCCCAAGCCTCGCGCGATCCCGCGGGCGCGGAAGCGCTATTCAACGAGGCGCTGCGGCTCTTGGACCTCGAAGACTTGAGGGCCGCCTGCGACAAGTTCGTGGCCAGTCAAGCCCTGGACCCATCTCCTGCGACCCTGCTACACGTTGGCCGCTGTCACGAGCACGAGCGCCGTTTTGCGTCCGCGCACAATGCGTTCCACGAGGGTTTGAAGCTGATTCGTGGCATCTCCCCCGGCGAAGAGCGCAGGCGTGCGCTCGAGCCGGAGCTCGTGCAGGGCAAGGAGCGTACCTTCGCGAAGCAGGCCCACTTGCTGATTGGCTCGGCTTCCCTGCCACCGAATACCCGCGTCACGCGCAACAGCCTCACTACCGTGACGGACCAGCTGTTACCAACCGATCCCGGCATGGTGCTGGTGCAAGCAGAGGCTCCGGGGTTCAGGCCGCTCACCGTGCAGATTGAGCTGGCCGAAGGCGAGACGCGGGAGGTTTCCTTGGTGCTCGTCGCAGAGCAGCCCTCACCCCTCGGTGACGTGGAGCGAGCGGCCCCCAGCGCTCCGGCTGTGGCGTCTGCCATGCAACCGATGACGGTGGCGGGCTGGTCCTTGTTGGGTGCAGGAGCCGGAAGCGCGCTCGTATCTGCCGGGCTCGGCATTGCCGCTTGGGTCGACGTCGGGCGCTCGAACTCGCTGTGCGATGAACGAGACTACTGCACCCTGGAAGGTGTCGAACTGCGAAACCAAGCGAGCACTCTGTCGATCTCAGCCTGGATCACGGGGGGCGCTTCGGCCCTCGCGTTCGGCACCGGTCTCACGTTGCTGCTCGTCGCGCCGAAGACGCCCGGCTCCACCGTTCGAGTAAAGGCGGGCGCCCGCGGAGTATCGCTCGAGCTTGGCTGGCTGTGAGACTCTTCCTGGCCTGGGCGTTCGCACTCGGCTGCACTCCGCCGGGGCTAGCGGGCGAGCAGACGGAAGAGCCAGTCTCGACCGCCTGCCCGTTCGGTCGCGAGGCCGTGGCACGAGGACTCCGCCCGGGCGAAGCACCGGCCCCCGCCACCCTCCGCCTATTGATGGCGCGGTCCTGCTGGCGCATTGGCCGGCGGGCTCTCCGGCCGACGGGTTCCGAGGCGATACCGCGCAGGTGCTCGACGGCGGGGTCTGGGTGGACTCCCCCCTGCGCGCCATCGATCCCTGCGGCGCTGGTGCGCACGTACCTCTGGTCACTGGACAGCCGGAAGCCCCTAGGCCAGCCGTGACCGCCCGCGGCCGGGTGCTGACGCTGGCATGTGGCGAACGGGTGGACGAGGTCACGACTGAGATCGACCTCGACCCCTCGGCCGACCCGGCCGCGGCCATCATCGATCTGCCCTGCACGGGAGACCGTTGGCTCTGGTTGTGGAACGCGCGAAGCTGCGCAGACATCCTCGCGCGCTTCCCCAATGCACCGACGGGTCGCTACACGATCGACCCAGACGGCCCCGCGGGGGACCCTCCGGGTGAGGCCTTCTGTGATCAAGTGAGCCTTGGCGGGGGGTGGACGCGGGTCCTCGGGGTGCGCCACGGGCCGAGTGGCGAGGCCCCAGAGATCACCCGCCCCACAACCCTCCGCGAAGGCCTTGCTGTTGCCTCGGCGGAGAAGGGCTACGTCACGGCGTCGAGCCTGGGGGCGCTGCCTCCGCGAGAGGGTTGGCTGTCCTTTCGGTTCTATTGTCACCGCCATAACAGCCCCTGACTCCACCTGATGACGGCCCAACCGCATCTCGACCGCTTCCTCACGGGTGAGGTCTTCGAGCCTCCACAAGCACAGGTGACCCGGGTGTTGCAGAGTGATCTCGTGGACACAGGGCTGTTCGGGAGTAGCTTTGGCGACGACAGCACCCTTGGCAGAAAGCCTCAATTCTGGGGCCAGGACCCGACGTTCTTCAACGGGTGGGCCAGCGGCCGCTGGGGCGACTTGTCGCTGAGCCTCGACCTCGAGGACCGCGTCGCAGACCACCCCATGTACATGCCGCGGGACGACGAGAACGATCTGCCACGCGGCTTTCGCGCGACCCAGGAGTTCCTGGAGTGCGACGGCGGCGCGGCCGTCGCTCCCGACGCCGAGGCCGGGGTGTGGATGGTGTTCGCTCGGTGACGGGCGAGTGGGGCGGGCGGTGGTGCCGGCGGGTGCCGATCCTTTGCCCGTTCCCGCTCCGTTTGGACTTCCCCCCGCCAAGCGGACAGGTTGACTATGCCGCCATCGCGGCGATGTGTCTCTTGAGTTCGAACTCGATGGGGCTCTCGTAATCGATGAACGAGCCCCCTGCACCGCGAGTGCCGGCGCTTGGGGTTGTAGTAGCCATCGAGGTATTCGCCGATAGCGTGGGTCGCGAGGTCGTGATCAACCGGGACGTGTGACCGGCCTGCCCACCGCGCTTGCGGCCCGATGCCTCTTTCGACGGCCGCGTCCCGGGCGGATCGCTCGACGGCGGCTCGTGCGAATTGGTCGAGTTCTGCCCGAGCTGACGCTCCAGCTCCGCGACTCGACCCCTCAAGCGCGCGATCTCGGCATCGCGAGCCGCAACGACTTCCAGCAGCCGAGCCACCTGCGCCTCCAGCCTGCTGATGCGCTCGTCCGCAATCGCCACACCGCGAATCGATCACGCAGCGATCTCCCTGTCGATCCCCCTCAGCATATGATCACGTATAGCCATCAGGTCGCGGACCCCGTGAACGGGTACCCCTGGAGGGGTTACGTTACAGCAACCTCAGAATCGCCACAGCGACTGGATCCCTCCGCCGTCGTGTCCAGCGGTCCACTGAAAAGCCGCCGGGACCGACGAAACAAGTGCCCGGTCTCGTCCGGTGGTAGCGAAGCCAATGATTCCACCTAGTAGACTTGCGCCTCCGAGCGAAGTGCTCACACCGCCCCCCACGACCAGCGCTGTGTCGGAGGTTTGGCTCAGCGAGTCAAGGGCGAGCATGCTGATGCCGGTGGCAAGGCCGACACTCCCAAGTACCGTAAGGACAATGGCCGGGGCGAAGGAGCCTCGAGCCTCCACGTCGAGCGACTTGCTGGCTGGGAATATGTGGACTCTTCGCTCGAACTCCCGCGAACCAGTGCTCACCGAAATCCTGGCTGAACCAGCCGTGGCAGCCAAGGCGCATGGGCTTCTGCAGCTAGTTGGCCTGCCATCCGAAGGGATCACGGTTACGGTTGCACCGTCCGCCCCGGCCACAGCAAGATGGATAGTCGGGTCCGATTTACCGTCCGACGCGTTGTCGTGGCCTTGACGAACCGGTTTGGCATCTTCGCACCCGCACTGCCCGAGGCCACTGGCGTCGTCATTGCAGACTTGTACTCCACTCGCTCCGCCCGGACACGCGCACGAGACTTGTTGTCCTGGAATGCAAACAGCGCGAGCTCCACTGTCGGCCTCGCGGTCTGCTGTAGGAGGAGCTGCACTGGCTCGCGACGGGGAGAGGAGTACGGGGAGTCCCATCCCGAGGCAAAACACTGCGGCGAGTTTACAGGCCACGCTCGTGTTGTGCCCAAGTCTCCGAGCTGGCAATCGTGTCGTGTCGCACTGCTGTACGTTGGTCCGAAGTGCCAGCGTATTGACTGTTGGAGTGTGATTGAATGAGGTCATGCCTGCGCGATTCGTCATGGTCCCATGAGACGGTGCTCGACGTGATTCGTCACGCGCGAGGCGGTTCGCAAGGTGCTACAGAGGCGCGCGCCTCAGGTAAACTGTCATGGTCGCGGCATCCGCTTCCGTCCAGTACACGGACGTCGAATCGACGGCGAGACTTTGCACCGGAAGGTCTGCGACGCCGATCCACGCCGGGGTCTGGAGCAGCCCGCCATTGGGCACGCAGAAGACGCCGCTCGACTCCAGCCAGCACACGTGCGCCGGGTCTGCCGCCAAGGCCTGGGGAGCCACCTCCAGGTCGGCAGGCGAAGCAATTACGGCGACGTCCAGACCAGCCCCCCGGATGATGGCCTGCCCACCTGCTCCGATGGAGGTGTCGGTGGACGACCAGAACAGCGCGTCTCCCACCCCGACCAGCGACGACACGCCGGTGTCTGTATAGGCGATAGCCGCGCTGTTCGCGGGAGCGGTCCACGACCAGATGTTGGCGTCGGTCCCGAGCCACCAAGCTCGGTCATCTCCGCCGGTTGGCGACCAAACCATCTCCAGGGGTTGGTTGGAGCCTTCCAAGATGGCCCCATTCGGGAGCCACACGTAGGAGTAATTCTGCGCGCCGGTGCCGCCACACGCGCGCAGCGCACCATGCCCTTCGACCCACACGCCGCCGCGCGCGGTGACGCTGCCCCCGCCACCGCTCACCGCGCCGCAGTGCTGGTCGATGAGTATCGTCCAGACCGGGTTCGGAGCCAGCGCGCTCGTGACAAAGACCTGCCCGCCTGTGCCTCCTTGACCAAGGTAGCGGGTCGCGACCAGATGCGCTCCCGAGTGGAGGAGGCCGGACATGCCACCGCAGTCCTCGAGTGATACGTCGGCCAGGCCGCCCGTTTTGGGCACATGGTAGATCGTGCTGGCGGTCGCGAAGTAGACGTACGGGTCTGCTTCGTGAGTCGTGACAGGAGCACCCAATAGTGGGCCGCTAAACGCCCCGCAGAAGGCGCCATAGGGCTTGTTCGCGAGCGTGACGGGATCGCACTGGCCCGACACGCACATCGTGCCGGGGAACGCGCCCTCAAAGGTGCAATCACGTGCGCAGGCGCCGCAGTTCGTCGCGTCAGTGGACGTGCTCACGCATTCCGTTCCGCACAGCGTTTCGTCGGCCGCGCAGCCAGGTGCCCCGCCGGCTCCTCCACCGCCACTGCCTCCAGGGCCTGCGGCGTCCCCTCCCGTGCCGGTGCCTCCGGCGCCTTGGGAGCTGGTGGGCGCACCGCCGGTGCCATTGCCACCCTGGGACGAGGTCGACCCGTCGTCCCCGCAGGAGGCGGTCCAGAGGAGAAGCAAAGGCCACGGACGTTTTGCCAT
Source organism: Polyangiaceae bacterium (assembly GCA_016719945.1). GTDB lineage: Bacteria > Myxococcota_A > Polyangia > Polyangiales > Polyangiaceae > Xiheicaenibacterium. The sequence goes on from JADJYE010000001.1 coordinate 380,609, forward strand.
GGACCGAGAGACGGCGGGTCCAGGGGATTCGTCACGCGCCGCTGGTTACCTCAGCAGGCAGCGTCGAGCGCCCCCAAACGTCACGCTAGAGTTCCAGCCGCTCGTGCTGCTCGCCGGGCTTGCCTGTGGCGCCCTGCGACGCCATGCCCCCGAAGCCGCCCACGCCGCCGCCCGCGACGGCTCCCACGCCGGAAAGGTCGATCGTGCCGCCCGTCGGCTCGGGGCCAGCGAACGCGATGCCGATCGAGCTGCCGCCGTTGCCGCCCGCGCCGTTGCCGCCGTCGCTCCCGCGCCCGCCATCGCCGCCGCGACAGGCGGCGTCGACGGTCTGGGCGAGGTTCTCGAGGCCGCCGTCGCCACCGTCGCCGCCGTTCTGTCCAGGCTGGCCGATCTGGCCTCCGCCGCCGGCGCCACCCGCGCCCACCCGGATCGTGACATTGTCGCCGAGGACCACCGTGTCCGCGTTGAACGTGAGCAGGCCGATGCTGCTGCCTCCGCCTTGGCCCCCTTGGCCCCCCGCGCCGCGACATCCGCCCGTGCCGCCCGCTCCGCCGCCTGCGCCGTAGGTGTTCGTGCCCTCCGAGCCGCCGCCCCCGCCGCCGCTCGTCCCGTGGATCCCGGGGACCCCGGGCAGGCCGTCGGCGCGTTGCCAGCCCGACGCCGTCAAGCTCGCGAGCAGCGGGTTCATCAGGCCCGAGACTCCGGGACCGCCGTTGGTGCCGTTCGTCCCGGGGAAGCAAATAGGGGGATTTGCGTCGAGATCCTGTCCCCCTCCGCCTGCCGCGCCGTTTCCGAAGTCCCCAGGCGCGCCGTCCCCGCCGTTGGGGTTCGCTGCGCCGTCGTCCCCACCGAGCCCGCCGTTGCCGCCGCGCCGCGACATGCCCTCGCAGACGTTCGTCCCAGACACCGCAGCCAGCGGCGTCTGGGCTCCGTTGCGACCGGGCTGGCCGTTGTTCGCGGGAGAAGCCTGCGGGAGCATGTCGGGCGGCGCCGCGCCCGCCGCGCCGTCCCCCGCGACGATCGAGACCTCCTCCATCGTGACGTAGGCGTTGGCTCGGATGAAGACGCCGATCGAGCTGTCGCCCGGCAGGAGAGCGGTCGGCGCTTCGACGTCGAACGACAGCAGGGTCGTCTCGAGGAACGCGTCTCCTTCGAGGGTCAGGGCCGGCACCCCGGCGTCACCGAGGATCTTCGGGCGCGGGCTGGCAGCGGAGTAGATCCAGGTCGCGCAGTCGAGCCCGCCGTAGAGCGACACACCGGCGGGGAGCGTCACGCTCCCGCCCAGCTCGGGGCTGCCGCACACATAGATCCGGGTCGCGCCGCCGAGGTTGTCGAGCGCCGTGACCAGGTCTGGGTACGGAGACTCTCGCGTCCCGACGCCGCCTCCGCCCTCGGCCACGTACACGCCACACCGCGCCTCGATCTCACCGCCCTCTACCGGCAAGCAACCCGGATTGGGAGGTGAGCCGCCTTCGCCGCCCATGCCGCCCGAGGCGTCGCCGCCGCTGCCGGCGCCGCCGCCGCCGGTCGTGCTGCTCGCTCCGCCATCGCCGCCCTCACCGCCGGCCCCCTTGCACGCGTTCGCGTCGGGGAACTCGGAGCAGAAGTCGTCGAAGCAGCCGCTGGAAAGGAGGGCCAGAGTCAGGAGGGTTCGAGCCGAGAGGCGACGGAACACAGGGCTGATGGTCATTCGGGTCTCCAAGCAAGCTACGGGAACGGCGGTCATCGTTGGATCAAGGTCTCGTCGAGGTGATGGATCCCGGGGTCGGCGCCGCGTGGATCAATAGAGCTGCCGCCGCTCCTCGTGCACGCCCGTTCGACCCGGGGCGCCTGGAAGCGCATTGTTTCCTGCGGCGCCCGGCCCGCCCGCAGCGATGACACCCGCGCTCGAGAGATCAACGACGCCCCCCGTCGGCATCTCGCCGAAATGCGCGATCCCGATGGAGCTCCCACCGTCTCCGCCGGCTCCGTTGCCCCCGTCCCCGGCGCGCCCTCCAGCGCCGCCCGGGCACCCAGCGGCGACCGTTTGGGCTGGGTTCGGGTTGCCGCCCAGCCCGGCCGCTCCGCCGTCTTGCCCGGGTTGTCCGATCTGCCCGGCGCCGCCGCTTCCGGCGGCCCCCACGCGGATGATGACGTTGGAGCCCAAGTCCACCGAGGCGGCGTCGAAGGAAGCCAGTCCGATGCTGCTGCCCCCTGCTTGCCCGCCCTGGCCTCCTCCTCCTCCACAACCCGCCGTGCCCCCGCTGCCACCACCCGCGCCGTAGGTGGTCGAGCCCACGTCGGCTCGCGAGCCTCCGCCACCGCCGCCGCTCGACCCTGCCGCCGCCGGACCTCCCGCCAGACCATCGGCGCGGACCCAGCCCCCCTCGGTCAGGGTGCCCGAGATCCATTGCCGCTGCTGCGACCCCGGAGCGCCGTGAGCGCCGTTCGAGCCGGCGGTCCCCGCGAAACAAAGGTTGAATGCGTTTTGCCCGGCCCCGCCGATGGCGCCTGCCCCGCTGTCGCCGTCCGCGCCGAAGCCCCCGCCCGGGTTCGCGGCGTTGTAGTCGCCGCCGGCGCCTCCATTCCCCCCGCGCAAGGCCAGGCCGTCACACGTGTTCGTCCCCGAGCCGACCGGCATCGGCGCGAAGCCTCCGTTCCGTCCGTTGCTCCCCGACGGTGCCGGTGACGCCTGTGGAGCCATCGCCGGTGGAGGTGCGGCCGCGACCGCGTCTCCGGTCACGATGGAGACCTCCGCCATCGTCACGGTTGCGTTCGCGCGGATGAAGACGCCGATCGAGCTCTCGCCGGGCACGGTCACGCTCGGCGCCTCGATATCGAGCGACCACAGCGAGGTCTCGAGCAGAGGGTCCCCCTCGATCGTCAGGGCCGGAATCCCCTCATCGCCCAGGATACTCGGTCGAGGACTCTCCACGGAATACACCCACGTCGCGCAGTCGAGGCCGCCGACGATGGAAACCCCGGCCGGGAGTGTGACGCTGCCCAGGTGCTCTGGGGCGCCGCACACGTACACATTGGCGGGTCCCGCGAGGTCGTCGAGCGCGGTCGCGAGATCGGGGAATGGCGACGTCTTCGTCCCGAGCCCGCCCCCACCGACGGCGACGTAGACTCCGCAGTCGGCTGCGATCTCCAGCCCCTCGACGGGGAGACAGCCCGGCATCGGAGCTGCGCCGCCCTCACCGCCGCCGCCCGTGGCGTCCCCCGCGCCCCCCCCGCCCACGCCGCCCACGCCTTGGCCTCCCGCCCCGCCCTCACCGCCACCCCCGCTGCACGCCTCGGCGTCAGATTCCGTGCAGAGGTCCTCGGAGCAGCCGGGGGTGAGGACGGCGACCGCGAAGGTCATCGTCGCAAGAGCAGAGAGGCGGTGGGCCGGAGAGAGGTTCATCATGGCAAGCAAGTCGTCAGAAGCTTCCGCCCATGGACAGAAAAAATGCCTCCGGCGTGATCACGGGCGCGAGTTGGAAGGCGGACTTCGCCGCCGAGCCGTCGGGCACCACGAGGTAGATCACCATCCCGATCGCGGCGGCCGCTCCCACGCCGAGCGCGGCCGCGCCGCCGCCGATGAAGGCGTTGCCTTGGCTGAGCGCCTCGTCTCCCGCGTCGATGCACGCCTGGTCGGGGCACGGGCCGCTCGCTTGCTCTTCAGCGTCTGCGTGCTTGCCGAGGCCGAGCACCACGAGGGTGACGCCTGCCGCGATCGCGCCGCCTCCACCGACGCCAAGGAGGATCGCCGGCCACGCGGGCCTCCCTTCGGCCCCCCCACCCGGCTTGGGGTCGGGCGTCATCCCTTTGAACGAGACGTTCGCCTCCTTCGTCTCGCCTGCCTTGCCCTCGACGGACACCGACCTCTCGAGCCCGTCCGCGGTGCGGAACCGAAGCGCGTGGCTGCCTGGCTCGAGGTAGAGGTCGCGGGTGAACGGCGTCTTGCCGAGGCTGGTGTCGCCGCTCAGGACCTCGGTCCCCGCGACGTCGCAGCTGACCCGGACGCTGAGCACGTGACCCTTCATCTCCGCCAACAGGCTCTCCATCTGCTTGCGTCGGCCCGGATCTTCGGAGGGCGGGTAGGTCTCGAGCGCGAGCGCCATGTGCTCGGCCCCCTCACGCCACTTCTGTTGCTTGGTCTCCGAGATGGCGAGGTTCGCAGCGGTGTCGTAGCTGGGGACCAGCGCGAGCGACTGCTCGAACAGCCCTTCAGCCTGTGCGATCTGTCCGGCCTCGAAGGCCTTCGCTCCCTCGGCGAAGAGACGCTTCGCCTCCTGCGCGGCGACCGCCGGATCTTTGGCGGGCGCATCGGCCGAGGGGCTCTGCGCGAGGGCGCCCGCGGGGACCGCAGCCGAGAGGACGATCGTAAAGAGGAGGGAGAGCGAGCGAGGAGTTCTCATAGGGCAAGCGTGGGGAGCCAGGGCCCCCCGGGCGGCGATCCTACCGCCTCTGCCGTCGAGGCCAAAACATGAGGACAATGCGCCTCACCTCGGGCGCAGAAACCGACCTCCAACCGCAAATCCTGCAGGGGACGGGGAGAGAAACTCGACGCACGACCAGGGCCGCCCCAGGGCCGCTGCGGGAACGATTGTCGCAAGAGATAAGGCGTGCTCGAGAAGATCTGCCGTTGGGTCCTCCGTCATCGAGTCACGACCTTGGTCGCAACGGGGCTCTTCATCATCGCCTCGCTCGTCCTGGTCATCAAAGGCGGCCCGCTGACGAGCGGGACGTTCAGCGGAACCGAGGCCGCTCGCTCGCAAGACCTGGTGATGAGCGTGACGGGCCAGCCCGACGAGGCGACGTTCGTGGCGATCTTCTCGGCGAAGCGCCCCGATCAGACGGCCGACGTGCTGGCCGACGCGGCGCGAACCGCGCTCGGCCCCGCTGCGTAGCGACGAACGCATCGAGCGCGTGGTGTTGCCCGAGGAGGCGCCGTCGGTGCTCGCCGCCGGGATGGTCAACCGAGAGCAGCGCACCCTGGTCGCCTACGTGACCATGAAGGGGACCGTCGCCGAGGCGCTCGAGGAGTACGGAGACATCCGCGCGCTCATCGTGGCGCCCGACGTGGACGTCCTGTGCACCGGCTATGTGCCGTTCACGCACGACATGAACCAGACCCTCGAGCGGGACCTGATCCGCGCCGAGCTGATCGCGATCCCCCTCGCGCTGCTCGTGCTCGTGCTGGTGTTCCGCACGTTCGTCGCCGCGACGATCCCCGTCGGCGTCGGCGCGCTCGCCGTGCTGGGCGGCATCGGCGCGATCCTGGGCCTCTCCCACGGGATGGACATCGCGCTCTACACCAAGAACGTCTGCTCGCTGATCGGCCTCGGGGTCTCCATCGACTACTCCTTGTTCATCGTCAGCCGGTACAAGGAGGAGCTCCGGGCACGGCCTCTCGACGGACGACGCGATCCTGCGCGCCATGTCGACGGCAGGTCGCACGGTCGCCTTCTCCGGCGTCGCGGTCTGCACCGGGCTGGCGGGGCTGTTCTTCTTCTCCGGCTCGTACCTGCTGCCCATGGGCATCGGCGGGGTGATCGTGGTGCTGCTCGCGGTGCTCTTCGCGCTGACCGCGCTGCCCGCCCTGCTCAGCGTGCTCGGCCGGCGGATCTTCGCGGGGAACATCCGGGTGCGGCGGCGCAAGCAGCGCCACTCGCTGCCGCCGCCGCACCACGTCCACGGCGGCACCGACGGGGTCGGGTCGCGGCGCTGGAGCCACGGCTTCTGGGCGAAGGTCGCGCGCGCGGTGATGCGACGCCCGGTGCTCGTCGGCGCGCCGACCCTCGGGTTGCTGCTGCTGATGGGCGCCCCGTTCCTCCACCTCAAGCTGGCGGCGGCGGACGTGCACGTCCTCGACCGTACGGTAGAGGCCAGGGAGGGCTACGAGCTGTTGAAGAAGACGCTGCCCGACCAGGTCCGCAACCGCGTGGTGCTCGCCATCGAGTTTCCGACCTCGCCGGCGCTCACGCCGGAGCGCATCGACGCTCTGTACGACCTCACGGCGCGCGCGGAGGCGCTGCCCAACGTCACCAGCGTGCAGTCCTTGTTCTCGAGCGGCGGGAGCCGCTCCAAGGAGGAGGTGAGGGAGCTCGTCCTCGACCCGCCGTTCTACGCCGCGGGGCTCGTCGAGCAGGGGAAGAAGATGACCGTCGGAGACCGGGTGGTCCTGCTGTACGCGCTCACGGACGCGACCAGCGACACCGAGGAGGCGCGTGGGATCGTGCGCGCGCTGCGTGACCAACGCTCGGTCGGGGACGGAACGCTGGTCGTGGGAGGAGACATCGCCCACGACCTCGACGCCACGCAGTTCATCGTCTCGCGGATGCCGTACGCGATGGCGTTCGTCGTCGGCTCGACGCTGCTCCTTCTGTTCTTCCTGCTGCGCAGCGTGCTCCTGCCCATCAAGGCGGTGCTCATGAACTTCCTGTCGATGACAGGCTCGTTCGGCGCGCTGGTGTTCATTTTTCAGGACGGTCATCTGGGCGTCAGCGAGCCGAGGCCGCTCGAGCCGACGCTGCCCGTGCTCTTGTTCTGCGTGCTGTTCGGCCTGTCGATGGACTACGAGGTGCTGATGCTCTCGCGCATGCGCGAGGCGTACCGGCGCACGGGGGACAACACCGAGGCCGTCGCCGAGGGGCTGCAGAAGACCGCGAGCCTGATCACGAGCGCGGCCGCGATCATGGTGGCTGTCTTCGTAGCCTTCGCCTTCGCGCACGTGATGATGATCCAGGCCGTCGGGATCGGCATGGCGCTCGCGGTCGCCCTCGACGCGACGCTCGTGCGCTCGCTGCTGGTGCCGGCCACGATGCGCCTGATGGGTGACCTCAACTGGTGGACGCCGGCGTGGATGTGGCGCCGCTCCAAGGCTCGAGAGCGAGACAAGCTCGAGGGGCCCACCAGCAGCGGCCCCGCCAGCACGCACGGCGCTTCACACCACGGTCCGATCGCGGCGACGCCGGGCTGAGGTCCGATTACGGCTTCGGTCGCAGATCGAGCGTCGACCAACTGTCGCCGCGAGCGGCCGAGGCAATCGGGCTCGAGCCCATCTTGTTGTGGACGAGGTAGCCCCCCGCGAAGAACGTGTGCGGCCACTCGACGCTGAGATCGAAGACCCACGCGGGCTCGGTGAGGCGCGGGTGAGCGAGGAGCTCGTAGCGCGTCAGCCCCAGCGTGAACAGACCGTCCCCTTCGCCGAGCTCCGCAGCCGGGACGAACCTGTCCTCTGAGAACAGCGGGTGCTCTGGCGTCACTCGAAGCCCGGGCGCGATCTGAAGCACGCGCTCGGAGAAGGCCCTATGAACGCCTGTAACGCGCACCAGCTTCGGGGTTCGAGCGCCGGGCTCGAGCGCCCACACCTGGTCTCCGACGCTCAACGTCTCGATCGCCCGAGCTCCGAAGGGCGTGGCGACCGTCGTGCCCTCGGCGACGCACGTGCTGATCCGCTGGCTGGCGATGTTGCGCACGTCACCATCCCGACCGACCACGATCTCGATGAAGTCGCGCTCCGACTCGCCCTCGTCGCGCCGCTTCGAGGCTGTCCGTGGGGCGTCGACGACGAAGCGGACCACGCGGTTGCCCGCGACGTCCTCGACCGTCTCCTTGGAGGGCGGAAGCGGGTCGAGGCGCCAACGGGTCGACACCTCCTTCGACGCGACGCGCTCGATCTCGGCCATCGAGAGGTTCGCGTCCGACCGCGCCGACACCTCGACCGTCAGCTCGCCCGTCTCGAAGGGGATCGCCTCGGTCCCGTCATGGAGGTCTCCCGAGATCTTGACCGTGTACGTGCCCGGGCGAGACATGAGCGCCGAGGGGCGCGTCTCCCACCGCCACGCGTCTCGCCCGAGGTTCTCGCGCAGCGCGACCCTGTCCAAGCGGAGCACGAGGCTCGCCTTCGAGAGCTGCGTCTCGTAGTCGGGAGCCTGCTTCTGCGGCGCGACGCGCAGGCGCAGCTCGGGATCGCTCGTGGACGGCCCGCGCACGGAGATGGTGAGCGTCTCGAGCAGCTGGTCGAGATCGACGCGCTTCGCCGCGAGCGGGTGCTCGCTGCCGAGTGGCTTCTCGCCTTCGTCTTCCCACGTGAGCGCCACGCCGACCGGATCGAGCGTCGTCTGGTGGGGGACGAGCACGCGAGCGGCCGTCACCAGGTCCCGAGCGCCCTTCTTGCGTACGATCTGGCGGGAGAGCTCGGGAACGGGGTCGAGCCGGGGGGCGGGCGCGAGCTCCGCCGACCCCGATGCGGACGCCGACGCGTCCGGTCCGCCGGCGCCGCCGCTGCACGCCGCGACGCACAGCATCAGCGGGAGACACAGCTTTGCGGCGCGGCGCATCGGCCCCACACCCTACACCAACGAGGCGCTCGCAGATCCAGGGGGTGGCCTTCTCGCCGCACCTGGAGCAGTCTCGTCGCCATGACCGGGCCCGTGACGCGTCGGGGGTGGCTCGCGGCGCTCGGCGCCGTCGCAGCGTCTCATGCCCTCGGCTGCGCCCCCCAGGCTCGTCCAGCCCCGCGGGCTCTGGCGCCCGGCCCCGTGGCGCCGCCCCCTGCGCCGGCCGTGGTGCCGGGCGACGAGGCGAGCCTCTCCGGCGTGAGCGAGCCGCCGGCGCTTGCCGCCGCAGCGCCGCCTCCCGAGCCGCCTCCAGCGCTGGAGCTCGCGCTCCCCCCGAGGAAGGCGGGGGCGGAGACCGGCTCCAAGTTCATCGAGCGCATCGAGGGGCTCGGCCGCGCGGCGATCGACGAGGAGGTGATCCGCGCCATCACCGCAGGGAACGTCCCGACGCACGCACGCAAGCTCGTCCCGATCTCCCTCTCCGACGGGCACGGCGAGCGCGGCAAGCTCTGGGTCGCGTGCGACTACCTCGCCGTCGGCTCGGACGAGGACTTCATCCGCATGCCGATGACGTCGGCCGCGGCGCAGCGGCTCGCCAACGTGCTCGACGCCAGCCTGCCGACCCCGCGGCTGGTGGATCTGATCTACGAGCAAGCCCCGGCGAAGCTGCCGCCGAGCTACATCGACGGCGGCCCCACGGAGGGCACGCTGGACGATTTTCTCGTGCACCACGAGAAGCTGGAGGCGCGCCGCAAGAAGGCTGGGTACGAGCTCGGCGTGCTGACGGCTGGGCACAAGAAGGACATCGTGCTCAGCGCGCGCCTCGCGGAGCGAGACGATCGCGTCGCGATCTATGGGTGGCACAAGCGGGACGGGGAGGTGATCCAGCCGCTGTCGTGCAAGCACTCGTGCCGCTACGCCGACTACAGCCACGGCGTCCGGCTGGTGGCCCAGAAGCTCGTCGTCGACGGCAAGCCGCAGCGGCTGAGCGAGGTCCTCGCCGACGAGGCGCTCGCCGATCTGCTGAGCGACGAGGGGCCGCTGCCCGTCGTCTCCTACCCGACGGTGCTCCCGGAGTACGTCGCGTCCGACAAGAAGAAGTCGAAGAAGAAGGACGCCACGAAGAAGGACACCAAGAAGCCGCGACGGAGCTAGCGGTGTCGTTCGACGACTTCTTCAAAGACGGCCTCGGGACGTTCGAGCATGGGGGCGTGACGCTGCGCGCGCCGCGAGACGACGACGCGCAGGCGATCTTCGAGCTGTACGAGGACCGCGAGGCGGTGCGCTTCGGCTTCTCGCCGCCGATGGCCTCGCTCGACGACGCGCGGGCCCTCATCGAGCAGATCCGCAAGCTGGCGCAGAACAAGACGATCTTCCATTTCTGCGCGGCGCTCTCGGGCGAAGACCGCGTCATCGGGCACGCGACCCTGTTCGCCGTTCAGCGCGAGAGCCGCCGCGCAGAGGTCGGCTACTCGGCCCTCCGCTCTCGGTGGGGGCGTGGGCTCGGCACGCGGATCGTTGGGGCGCTCATCCACCTCGCGTTCGGGCCGCTCGACCTGCTGCGCCTCGAGGCCGACGTCGACCCTCGCAACGCGGCTTCGCTGCGCGTCCTCGAGAAGCACGGCTTCCTCCGCGAGGGATACGCGCGCGAGCGCTGGGTTCAGCAGGGGGAGCTCGCCGACGGGGTGCTCCTCGCCCTCTTGCGGCGCGAGTGGGCCGCTCACCCGAAGTGAATCGCCGACACCGGCACGCCGAAGACCCCGCCGCGGTACGCGATCGCGCCGCGGTCGGCGCCGGCCGCCCCGGCGACGACCATCAGCGGCAGCAGGTGCTCCTCGCGCGGGTGGCACTGGCGCGCGGCGGGCGCTTTGGCCCACAGGGCGAGGCGGCGGTCGCGCGACGCTGGGTCGAGCTCGGCGGTCTCGCCAAGCCACGCGTCGAATGAGCCGGCGCCGCTGCGCCCGCTCGGGTCTCGGAACCCTCGCATGTTGTGGTAGCTCAGGCCGCTGCCGAGGATGAAGACGCCTTCGTCGCGCAGCGGCTGCAGGGCGCGGCCAATCGCGAGGTGCTCGCTCGGGTCGAGCCCGATCTTGAGCGAGAGCTGCACCGTGGGGATTTCGGCGGCGGGGTACGCCAGCTTGAGGGGGACGAAGGTGGCGTGATCGAAGCCGCGGCTCGCGTCCTCGGCCGACTCGATGCCGGCGCCTCCGAGCAGCGAGCGCACGCGCGCAGCGAGCGCGGGATCTCCGGGCGCGGGCCACTGGACCTCATAGGAGGCAGGCGGGAAGCCGTAGTAGTCGTAGAGCATCGGGGGGCGAGGCGACGCGCTCACGGTGGGCACCGCCTCCTCCCAATGTGCCGAGACCACGAGCAGCGCTCGCGGGGCGCTCTTGGGCACTGCGCTCAACCCGCGGAGGTATCCAGCGAGCGACTCGAGCTCGGTCGGGTCCATACCGAGGTCCACGAACGGCCAGGGCCCTCCGCCGTGCGGGAGGTAGGCGACCGGCATGCGACCGGCGACGTCGGATCCCACGTCGCCCGAGCCGGCCGTCTCCGGCGCCGAGGCGTCGGGGTGGCACCCGATGGCGGGGAGGGCGGCGATCGTCGCTGTCGCGAGGCCGGTGGCCATCGCCGCGCGGCGGGACAAGGCTCGGTCGGGGTCGTGGGCCATGGTGGAGCTGAGGGAAGCTGCCATCTTCGGCCCGGGAGGACCATGGATCGCTCGGCGACACAATGTTGCCGATGCGAAACGCGCGGCGACGGCGCGCGGCCGTGGTAACTCGCGGCCATGTCGGAACGCGTCGCTGTCAGCATCGAAGACCACGTCGCCCATGTCCGCTTGACCCGCCCCGACAAGCGGAACGGCCTCGATCTGCCGATGTTCGAGGGGCTGATCGCCACGGGCGAGCGCCTCGCTGCCGATCGCTCGGTCCGAGCCGTCGTGCTGTCGGGCGAGGGCAAGGCCTTCTGCGCCGGCCTCGACTGGGGCGCCTTCCTGGCGATGGGCGCCGAGGCCGGGCAGAGGCTCCTGGCGCGTGACCACGCCAGGAGCCCGGCCAACATCGCGCAGCGCGTGTGCTGGATCTGGCAGGAGCTGGCCGTGCCAGTCGTCGCCTGCGTGCACGGGCCGGCCTACGGCGGCGGCCTCCAGCTCGCGCTCGCCGCCGACGTCCGCATCGTGGCGCCCGACGCGCAGCTGTCCGTGATGGAGATTCAATACGGGCTCATCCCCGACATGAGCGCGACGCAGACGCTGACGCGGCTCGTGCGGCCCGACATCGTCAGGGAGCTGGTGTTCACCGGGCGGGTCGTCGGCGCCGACGAAGCCGTGCAGATCGGCCTGGCGACGCGCAAGAGCGAGCGCGCCCTCGACGACGCGAAGGAGCTCGCCCGGGCGATCGCCAAGCGCTCCCCGCAAGCCATCCGCGCCGCGAAGAAGCTGCTGAGCGCGACGGGCCTCGACGTGAGGGCCTCGTTCGAGCTGGAGACCGAGCTGCAGCTCGAGCTGCTCGGCTCTCCCAACCAGAGCGAGGCGGTCATGGCCACGATGCAGAAGCGCGAGCCCACGTTCGTGGATCCGACGTGAGCCGGTTCGCGCCCGACGCCCTGCTGTTCGACCTCGATGGGCTGCTCGTCGACTCCGAGGTGGTCTGGGGTCGCGCCGAGAGCGGGCTGATGGCGGAGTGGGGCGCCGCGTGGACCCAAACCGACAAGGACGCCTGCCGCGGAACGGGCATCCCCGAGACCGCCGAGCGCATGGCTCACCGAGCCGGTCGAGCCTTCGACGCGAGCCGAGACCCCGAGCGGTTGATCGAGGCGTTCCTCGCATTGGTCGACACGATCGAGGAGAAGCCAGGCGCGCGCGAGCTGGTCCTCGGCGCGATAGAGGCCGGGCTCAAGGTCGCGGTCGCCTCGTCCTCGCCCCGGCGGGTCGTCCGGACGGTGCTCGAAGCGCGCGGGATGTTCGACCTGTTTCACGCCGCGGTGACGGGGGACGAGGTCCTGCGAAAGAAGCCAGACCCCGCGATCTTCCTGCTCGCCGCGCAGCGGCTCGCGGCGCCGCCGGCTCGCTGCCTGGTGCTCGAAGACTCGATGCCCGGCGTGCTCGGCGCGCGCAACGCAGGCATTGCGGTCATCGCCGTGCCCGAGACCGACCCCGCTGCGTTCGAAGGCCTCGCCGACGCGGTGGTCTCCGATCTGCACCAGGCGCGCGCGCTCCTTCGGCTCACTCCGTGCGCAGGATGAGGTGAAACCCCGAGGGCGACTCGACGACGTCGCTCATCTGGCCCCGATCGAGATCGAACGCCGCCGCGCCAAAGGCCGGGTCGACCTCGCTCCGCGTGAGCTCTCCGAGCGACCCGGCGCGGGTCGCGGCGCCCGGCTCGTCGCTGTAGGCGCCGACGGCCTCGTCGAAGCTCAGCCCCGCGAGCACCTTGTCCCGCGCCTCCGCGGCGCGAAGGCAGGCCTGCCCTCGGCTGCGCGTGACACGCTCGCGCGGATTTTTTGCGCCGGCGTGCTTCACGAGCACGTGGCGGACGGTGATCTTGTCAGGGGCGGCGCTCTTGCCCGAAGGCGCGCGGTTGGCGAGCTCGAGGCAGGCCTGCTCGGGGCTGGCGACGGCAGGCGACGACGTGGCGCCGGTCGCCCCAGCGGCCGGGGCGCTGGCGCAGCCCACGGCGAAGGGAGCGAGCGCCAGGCACAGGGAGAGCGCGAGCGCGCGCGTCATCGGTGGTGCTCGACGATCCGGTCGCGGTAGGCGACGACGCTCGGGAAGCAGGCAGCGATCGCGGGCTCGGCCCACACCTCGCGAGAGGCGGGGCCGAGGGGCTGCCGCGCGTGCGGCGCGATCATGTTGACCGCGCAGCCGACCGCGATGTCCGCGAAGGTGAAGCCGTCGCCAGCGAGGTACTCGCGCCCGGCGAGCGCGGCCTCGACCTCCTCGAGCACGCGGGAGATCGCCGCCTCGGTCTCGGCTCGGGAGGCGTTCGGTGAGACGTGTTTGCTAGCGATGAAGCCGGTCCCGAGGCGCGCCAGCGGCAGCGCGGCGCGGCCCAACATCGACAGCGGAGGAGGGACCGCCTCGAGCAGCGCGGCGTCGCTCGCCAGCAGGCGCTCTACCAGTCGCGCGCGTGCCGCCTGCATCAGCCGCTCGGCCGCCTCGTTCCAGGCGAGCACCTCAGCTTCGACAGCCCTCGGGAAGAGGGGGCTGCCCTTGCCGCGCTCCTCGGCCCAGCGAGCGATCTCGAGCGAGTCGCGAGCGACGAAGCGGCCGTCGAGCAGCATCGGGACGGTGGGCTTGCGCAGCAGATCGCGGCCCATGACCCTGAGCAGCGGCTCGTACACCATGGGCACGTGGACGAGGCTCTTCGTCGGGACGACGTGGTGTTCGAGCGCCCAGCGAGCCTTCTCGCTCCACGCCGACTGCGGGATGTGGACTAGCGTCGGGAGTGCCATGCGGCCGGCGGTGTTACCACAGCCGGCCGCATGGCAAACCCCCGAGCTGGAGGCACCCGCTACTTGCTCGGCAGTGCTTGAGCCGCCTGCTCGAGCGCGGCCTCACCCGCCGGCGCGCCGACGACTTTGTACTTGGCGATCGCGAGCAAGGCCTTCAAGCCGTACCCGAGGGTGAACACCAAGAGGAAGCCGACGACGAGCGTGATGGGGGCCGGCAACAGGGCGAGCGCCCAGTCGTGCTTCGGTCCGCTCGTGCCCTTGTCGACCAGGTAGTCGGAGAGCGCAGCCCCGCCGAACAGGACGCCGACCGGCAAGGCCAAACACCAGAGCAGCGCGAGCGTGCGCCACCCGAAGAACGGCTTGAAGGTCGACAGCGGGATCTTGTTGTTGAGGCGGGCCCGAAGGATCGCCTGCAGCTTGCCCAGATACAGGATGCCCGACGCGAGGATCACGACGATCGCGAGCAGCATGAAGACCAGCACGCCCATCAGGGCGATGTAGACGTACGCCTTCGAGGCGCCGGGCTGGACGAACACGTACTCGAGCGTGGCGAGCAGCTGGCCGACGAACATGCTCATCGCGGGGATGGCGACGAACGACAGCGCGATGCTGGTGAGGATGGTGATGACGAACAGAGCGGCGAGCACGCCGAGGGACACGAGCATCTCGTTTCCGACCCGCTTGAGCACGAGGGTGAAGACCTCGGTCGCCTTGATCTCCCCCTTCATGGCCCGCTCGGGAGCCTTGACGATGTCGCGCACCAGATCCTTGATCGCCACGAAGAAGAGGGCGATCGCCAGCACGATGAGCACGGTCGGCACGTAGCCCATCACGCCTTGCATCGCCTTCAAGTGCCCCGCGACGGACTTGAAGACCTGAAAGTCTTCCTGGAACTGCGCCGCGTTCTCCAGGATGGCGACCCCGAGATCTTCCTGCTCGCCGGTCGAGACCTGCTGCAGGGGGACGAGCAGCAGGCCCGGCATCGCCGCCACGTCCTCCAGGTGGTCGTCGGCCGCGTCGAACGCAGCGTCCTGCACGACCAGCTGTGGGTTCGTCTGCTCGGCCATCGCGCCTTGCACGGTGCGCATGGCGAACAGCACGCCGGTCAACATCAGGATGGCGAGGGTGAGCGCGGCGCCGGCCATCGCGCTGTACCCGAGCAGCTTGCCGGTCTGCCCGGGGTATTTGTTCTTCTGCACGAAGGGCAGGAGCAACAGCAGGATGCCGCTCAAGCTCAGCCAAGCGAGGATGCCCGTCACCTTGCCGACCCGGGCGTCGTTCTTGGCGCGGATCTTGTCGACGGTCTTGTCGTGGGTCTTGTCGCGGACCTCGTGCAGCTTCGACCGGAGGACGCCGATGTAGAGCGCGGCGAGCTTGTCGAGGTCGTCCGGGTCGAGCCCGGAGAGCGCCTCGGCCTGCTCCTCGAACTGCGCCTCGGCCTCGGGCGACATGTCTCGCTCCATCTCGAGCTCGCCGAGCTCGGCCGGCGTGACCTCGGTGAGCGCCTCGAGATCTGCCGCGTCGAGGCCTTCCATCCCCTCGAACGTGGCCTCGTCGAGCTCGTAGTCCTTGCCGTCGACGCCGAGGCCCTCGGCGGAGTCGTTCGTCGCCTCACCGACCTCGTAGCCCGCCGCTTCGGCGTCGGCGAGGTCGTAGTCGTCGGAGCCCGGAGCCTCCTCGACGTATTCACCCTCTTGCGGGGCGTCTCCATTGTCTTCGGGTTGTCCTGCGGGCGCCGGCTGGCTCGGCGGCGGGGCGTGCGTCGGACGCAGCGGGTGGCGCGTCGGACGCAGCAGGCGGCGCATCGGACGCAGCGGGCGGCGCGTCGGACGCAGCAGGTGGCGCATCGGACGCAGCGGGCGGCGCATCGGGCGCAGCGGGCGGCGCATCGGACGCAGCGGGTGGCGCATCGGGGGGGTCGCCGTCGTCGTCTTGGGCCGACGCGGCTGACGTCATGGAAAGCACCGTGAATCCGACGAGGGCAAGCCAGGTAGGGACTTTGCGCATTGTCGCGGATGCTACACGGAGGGCGGCGCTCCGCGAGGCCGCGATCAGCGAGACAGCCAAACCCACCCGAAGGCCGCGGCGACCAGCAGGAGCAGCGCGATCCCGGAGAGGATCAAGAGCAGCGCGCCTCGAGCCTTCGGCCGAGCGAGCGGAGGGGGAGGGGGCAGGGGGACCGGGGCGTAGGGGAGTTGAATCGGCGCTCCCCGCGCTTGCGGGGTCGTGATCCCATGGCTGGCCGCAGGCGGGCCGAGCTGCGCCCGGAGGGCGGCGGCCCCCTGCGGGGTCGCGACGCCGTGGGTGTCGCCGTAGACGTCGGGCAGCTGGCTCGCGCGCGCTGGCTGAACCACGACGTGCGGCGCCGATTGGGGGCGTGGGTCGATGACGATCGGCGCCATCATGATCGCCGTCCCACCCCCGACCTTGCGACCGACGGTAGGCGAGTGAGGGGCCCCGGGCGTGGGCGGCGCGCTCGGTGACGAGCGCGCGAAGGCGCCGGACCCGGGCGTGGCAACGGGCAGGCTGCCGCGAGAGCTGCGCCGGCCGGTGAGGGCTCGGAGCATCTCGGAGGCGGTCGGCGGGCGCTCCGCCGGGCTCACGCGCGTCGCCCGCTCGATCACCTCGAAGAAGGGAGAGCTCCGCAGCTCGGGGCCGAACGGAGCAGGGACGCCGCGCACCTTGTCCATGCAGACGACCAGCGGAGCGCCGTCGTAGACCGCCTTGCCCGTGAGCATCTCGGCGAACACCAGCGCGACCGCGTAGAGGTCGGTCGCGGCCGCGACGGGCTTGCTCCCGATCTGCTCGGGCGACATGTAGGCCGGCGTCCCGATCATGATGCCCTCGGCGGTGACCCCCAGCTCGTTGGAGATGACGTCCTTCGCGACCCCGAAATCCAGGAGCTTGATGGGCCCCCCTGGGTCGCCCGTGGGCGGTGGAGGGAGGCCCGGGCGTTCGCACAGGAAGATGTTCGCCGGCTTGATGTCCCGGTGGACGATGCCCAGCCGGTGAGCCTCCTCGAGCGAGCCGAGCAGCGCCTCGGCCACCTCGAGCGCCCGCTCCTCGCTCAGCGGCCCCGCCGCGAGCACCGACTCGAGTGATCGGCCCTGCAACAGCTCGAAGGCGATGAACGGCGCCCCGTGCTGGGTGGTCCCCGTGTCGAGCACGCGGATCGTGCTCGGGTGGGTCAGCCGCATCGCCAGCTCAGCCTCGCGGCGGAAGCGAGCGGCGGTGTCGTCCTGCAGCATGGCCCCGTAGGTCAGGACCTTGAGCGCGACGGGGACGCCGTCGCTCACGCGGGTGGCGCGATGCACGGCGCCGAAGCCGCCACGGCCGATCTCGTCCTCGAGCCGGTAGCGGCCGACGACGATCGTGCCTCGGGTCCAGCCCGCCCCACCGGGTCCGAGAGCCATGCCCGGTCAGGATAGATGAAAAGCGCGGACGGCCAGCAGTTTCACGCGGACTTGTCCTCGCCGGAGAGGCGCAGCTGCAGCTCGGCGATCAGCCCGGCCGTCGACGCGTCGTGGTCGCCGGCGGGGGCCCCGGGCTCGAGCTCGGGGAGGATGCGGCCCGCGAGCTGCTTGCCGAGCTCCACGCCCCACTGATCGAACGAGTTGATGCCCCAGATCGAGCCCATCACGAAGATCTTGTGCTCGTAGAGGGCGATCAGGGCGCCGAGCGTGCGGGGGTCGAGGCGGTCATAGAGGATCGTCGTCGAGGGGCGGCTGCCCGCGAAGGACTTGTGCTTGGCGAGCTTGTCGAGCTCTGCCCCGCGCACACCTGCGCGCTCGAGCTCCGCGCGCGCCTCCGCCTCGGTCTTGCCCCGCATCAGCGCCTCCGCCTGCGCGAGGACGTTCGCGAGCAGCAGCCGATGGTGGCGGCCCACAGGGTTGTGGCTGTTCGCGGCGATCAGGAAATCGCACGGGATGACCCGCGTGCCCTGGTGGATCAGCTGGTAGAACGCGTGCTGTCCGTTGGTGCCGGGCTCGCCGAACAACGCCGGCCCCGTGTCGCAGCCGACCACGCCGCCATCGGCGCGGACGCCCTTGCCGTTGCTCTCCATGTCGGCCTGCTGCAGGTAGGCGGGCAGGCGGTGCAGCGTCTGGTCGTACGGCAACACGGCGTGACAGCCACAGCCCCAGAAGTTGGTGTTCCACACGCCGAACAGGCCCAGGAGGGCGGGGAGGTTGTCCTCGAGGGGCGCCGTGCGGAAGTGCTCGTCGACGACGTGGGCGCCCTCGAGCAGCTCCTCGAAGCGATCGAAGCCGACCGCGAGGGCGATCGACAGGCCGATGCTGGACCACAGGGAGTAGCGCCCCCCGACCCAGTCCCAGAAGACGAACATGTTCTCGAGCGAGATGCCGAACTCCTGCACCTCCTTGGCGTTCGTCGACAGCGCGAAGAAATGTCGAGCGATGTGGATCTCCTTCTGGGCCGTCCGCAGGAACCAGGCGCGGGCGGTGCGCGCGTTCTCGAGCGTCTCTTGGGTCGTGAAGGTCTTCGACGCCACGAGGAACAGCGTCGTCTCAGGGTCCAGCTCCGAGAGCGTCCGCGCGATGTGGGTGCCGTCGACGTTCGAGACGAAGTGCACCTTCGGGCCGCCGAGCCGGTACGGCTCGAGCGCCTCGACGACCATGAGCGGTCCGAGATCCGAGCCGCCGATGCCGATGTTGACGACGTGCTCGATTCGCTTGCCCGTGTAGCCGCGGTGCGCGCCGCTGCGGACCGCGTCGCTGGCGCGACGCATGTGCTCGAGCGCAGCCCGGACGTCGGGCATGACGTCGGCGCCCTCGACGTGGACCGGCCGTCGCGAGCGTTCGCGCAGCGCGACGTGGAGCACCGCGCGCCCCTCGGTCGAGTTGACCCGCTCGCCGGCGAACATCCGGTCTCTGTGCGCCTCGAGGCCGACCTCTCGCGCGAGCGCGCACAACAGCGCGACCGTCTCGGGCGTCGCGCGCTGCTTCGCGAAGTCGAGCAGCATCGGCGCCGCGCCGCGCCCGAGGTCGAGGCGGCGGGAGAGCCGCTCGAAGCGGGCGGGGTCGCGCTCGAACAGCTCGCGCACCGAGGTGGTCGCGAGCTCGGCTTGGTGGTCTCGCAGCTTCGCCCAGGAGTCGAGGGTCGTGCAGGTCATCGCGCCCGGAGGCTACTCCAAATCACGCCAACCCCCGACCCGCCCCCGAGGTCCATCCCGAACGAACGATCCGCGAACGTGCGTACGCGGCAGGCGAGCCGCAGCGCGAGATCTCGCGCGAAGCTGTTTTCGCGCCGTTTTTTGTGTGCCGGCATTTGGAAACCGCCGCGGAGGATCGTTACGCTTGCCCCATGCAGAGCCGTGCGGGCGATGGTCGATCGCCTACGTTTCCGTTCCCGACTCGTCGGGTCGACGTCATCGATGGGGAGATGGCTTACTTCGACCACGGCGAGGGCCACCCGGTGGTCTTCGTGCACGGCCTGGTGGGCGACTTCACCCACTTCGAGCATGTGGCGGTGCGGCTCGCGGCGCAGGGTTTCCGCGTCATTGGCGTCGATCTTCCGGGGTGCGGCGTCTCCCACAAGCGCCGCGAGCGCCATGAGCTCGGCGGATACGCGCGCGACGTGCTGACGCTGCTCGACGAGCTCGGGATCGAGCGGGCCTCGCTCGTGGGGCACTCGGCGGGCGGAGCGATCGTGACCGAGGCCGCCCTCCGCGCGCCGACCCGCGTGGCCCGCGTGGGCCTGTTGAGCAGCGCGGGCCTGCGGCGCTACCCGTGGGGCGCTCAGCTCGCCGCGAAGGCGATCATCAACAAGTGGCTGCTCGAGCGGACCCTCGAGCGCCTCGCGATGCCGCTGCTCGACATGGTGCTGGTCGAGCGCAACGCCTACACCGACAAATTCGTCCGCGACGCCCTCAATCGGCCGGTCGACGCGACGTCGTCCGAGATGGCGCGCGTCATGGCCGACCTCGTCCCCGAGCTGATCGAGCCGATCGTGCTCGACCGCGGCCACCTGTTGAAGATGCCCCTGCTCGTGCTGTGGGGAGACGCCGACAAGCTGGTGCCGATGGAGAGCGTCGAGTGGCTGTCGAGGCGCATCCCGCGGGGGACCTTCCGGCTGCTGCCCTCATGTGGGCACATGCCGATGATCGAGCGCCCCGAGCGGACGGCCCGCGAGCTCGCCGCGTTCCTCGCCCCCGAGGTGCAGCGCTCCCGCCCGGTCGAGCCGGGCGTGGCCGTGGCGCGCAAGGCCGCCTGAGCGGGGCCGCCTGAGCGGGGCCGCGAGGCCCCCGCCGACAGACCTGCACATCCGGCAGGCGCCCGCCCCGAGGTTTGCTAGATTCGGGGCGTGGGGCGCGACCTTGAAGAGATCGAGATCCCGGAGGTCTCGTTCGACACGCTGAGGAAATCGCACCGCGTCTGGGCGCCGGTGGTGCGCCGCTATTTCCGCTCGGAGGTCCGGCACATGAGCCGCATCCCGGACGAGCAGTGCCTGATCGTGGGGCACCACGACGGCGGGGTGTTGCCCATCAACGCCATCTGTTTCGGCGTCGCCTGGTACGACCACTTCGCCTTCGAGAGGCCCCTCTACGTCCTGGCCCACGACCTGATCCACAAGGTCTTCGGGCCCTTCACGGATCTGCTGCCGAGGTCGGGGCTCATCCCGGCCGACCGCGCCGTGATGGACAGGCTCGTGACGACCGGGCACTCCATGCTGGTGTTTCCTGGGGCGTCGCGCGAGACGTTCCGGCCCATCTGGGAGCGGCGCAACATCGACCTCGGTGGGCGGGTGGGGTTTGTGCGGCAGGCGTTGAAGCATGGCCTCCCCATCCTCCCCATCGTCAGCGCCGGCTCGCACGAGACGGTCTTCGTCCTGTCGCGCGGGACCCGCGTGGCCGAGCGGCTGGGGCTGAGGCGGTTCGTGCGCAGCGCCGACAGCCTGCCGCTGATGGTGGGGCTGCCCTGGGGCGTGTGGGCGATCCCTGCGCTGCCTCAGCTCCCGCTGCCGGCCAAGATCACGTCCGAGGTGCTCGAGCCCATCCGCCTGACGGGCGATCCCGACGATCCCGTCGCCGTCCAGGAGGGGTTCGACCGCGTCCTCGCCACGATGCAGGCCGCCGTGCACCGGCTCTACGACGAGCGGCGCTGGCCGATCTTCGGCTGAGCCCTCATTGCTCGAAGCAGTAGAGGCGGATGGGGGTGCCGCAGTTGAGGTAGTTCATGGAGGTCCATTCGAAGCTGGAGACCGACGCGTTGCCGTACCAGCCGCCGAACTGCGCGCTCGAGGTCGTCCAAGCGCTGCAGTTGACTCCCTGCTGGTTGCCGAGGGAGTTGGTCCCGGTCCAAACCGGGAGGTAGCCCGAGCCGAGGTTCGCGCCCAGCTCGGTGACGACGATGGGGGCGTCGATCGTCGTGTCGGTCAGGTCCGCGAAGTCGTCGGCCACCTTCACGCCGTCGAGCCGGACCCACGGGATCGACGAGTTGACGAAGGTGGTGACGGGCGTCGTCCCGCTCACGCTGAGCCAGGCCTTGTAGGTCCCCGGCAGGCCGGCGGCCTGCGCGCGCGCCGCGCAGATCGCGTCGCCTCCGGCGATCCCGCCGAGGCTGCCGAGGTGCGTGGTGCTGGTCACGAACACCCTCCGCGCGGGCCGGCACTGCGACTCCACGCACAGGTTGCCTGCGGCGCAGTCTTCGTCCTCCGCGCAAGTCGCGCCGCACATGGGGCCGCCGCTGCAAACGTAGGGGTCGCAGCTCGAGACGGCAGCGCCAGCGGGCGCGAGCGCGTCCACGGGGCACGCCGGCTCGCCGCCCGTGCACAGCTCCTCCAGGTCGCAGGGGCCCACCGCCGCTCTGCACAGGTCACCCGCCGAGGCGAAGACGTCGGCGCCGCAGCTAGCGGCCACCCCGTCGCACTGCTCCTCCAGGTCGCAAGGACCCGCCGAGACCCGACACAGCGTGCCTGCAGCGTCGACGTCGTCGTCGGGGCACGCAGCGTTCGCGCCGTCGCACTCCTCGTCGAGGTCGCAGTCGCCGGCGGCCGGCCGACACACGGTGCCGAGGTCCGCGACGAGATCGGTTGGGCACTCGGGCGACGAGCCATCGCACGACTCCCCTGGGTCGCAGTCTCCCTCGCTCGGTCGACACTCTGTCTTCGCCGGGGCGATCACGTCGGCGGGGCAGTCGAGCGCGCTGCCGTCGCAGGACTCGGCCACGTCACGCGCCCCCGCCGCCGCCCGGCACATGGTGCCGGCCGCGGCCGGGGCGCAGGTTCCATCGAACGAGCCGCTTATGGCCTCCACGCACGCGTCGCAGGCGGCGCCGCAGGCCGTGTCGCAGCACACGCCGTCGACGCAGAAGCCCGACGCGCACGCCGAGCCGCGGTCGCACTCGCTGCCGAGCTCGAGCGCCGCAGCGCCGCCGCCGCCCTCGATCCCGCCGCCGCCGCCCGCCGCGGGCGCCCCACCCTCGACTCCGCCGCCGCCGCCTGCCGCAGGACCGCCACCGGCGGCCCCCGACGCGCCGCTGCCCCCCGTATTCGCGTCGTCTCCACACGCCGCCAGAAGGGCGGCGACCCCACAAAGCCATCGTCGCATCGAGCTCTCCTCGACCGGCGTTTCGTGCCGGCCGAGGGGGGAGTGACGCCAGCCGCCCAATCGATCCGAAGTTTCTTCGCGCTCGGTCAGACGCGGGTCGCGAGGGCGCGGGCCCACGCCTCGAGGTCGGCTCCAGGGGGCGCGCCCAGCGGCGGGGTCTGGGCCAGCCGATCGCGCAGCCCCTCGAGCGCACGGCGCAGGCGGCTGCGGACCGTCCCCTCGGGCACCTCGAGGATCGCCGCGAGCTCGGGACCGCTCAGCCCCTCCCAGTAGTGCAGCTCCACGGCGAGCTGCTGCTCGAGCGGGAGCGCGCGCAGCGCCTGCTGGAGACACTCTCGCTCGGAGCGAGCCCGCGCGAGCGTGCTGGGCGACGGGGTGAGGTCGGCGATCGAGGACACTCCGAAGTCCAGCGCCGCGTCCCGGCGCTTCGCGCGGAAGTACTGGTACAGCTCGTGGCGGGCGATCGCGAACAGGAACACGCGGAAGCTCGAGGCGCCGCGGAAGCGCTCGCGCGACTCGACGCACCCGAGGAAGGTGCGCTGCACCAGATCGGCGACGTCGGCCCGGATCTTGGCGTCGAAGAAGCGATAGATGGCGTCGAAGTGGCGCTCGAACAGCGCCTCGCCCGCTGACGCGTCTCCGGCGCGCCACGCCTCGAACAGGCTCGCGTCGGACTGGGCAGCTCGCTCGCTCACGGGCTCACCTCAGCTCGACAATCCGCCCACAGCGCGCGGTGCGTTCGGCCAGGGGTTTCATGGACTCCGAATATTGGCACACTCGCCGGTAGATCACGGGGTCTCGCAGCTCGCTGGCGCAGCGGCTCAGCTGGACGAAGCCCATCGACGTCGGCGGGTGCGCGAGGATCAGCTCGACGCATCCGCGCAGGTCCCCGTCGCGATACCGCTGGCGGGCAGCGGGCAGCGGAACGCCGCACAGCTCCGGCGTCCGGTCCGGCGTCTGCCCCCGGGAAGCGCTGTTCCAGGCGGCGCACGCCGCCTCGAGGTGCGCCGGGTCATGCGCGCCCCTCGCGCAGCCGATCCAGGTCGCGATCATCGCGTCCGTCTTGGCTCGCGTGGAGAGGAAGGTGGCGCAGTCGTCAAAGCGGCCTGCACGCGTGAACGCGAGTGTCTCGCGCGCCAGCGTGGCCTCCTGATCCTCGGCCTCGGGCGCCGCGGACACGGACGCGTGGCTCGCACTGCTCGGTGCTGGCGGGCGCTCCCTCGCGCGGGGGGATTCGAGGTACGCCAGGACCACGCCGGCGCCCAGCGCGCCCGCCGTGAGCGCCGCCACCACAGCCAACGCTCTGCGCGGCCAGCGTCGAGCCGCGCCGGACGAGAGCGCCGCTAGCAACGAGCCCATCCCCGGATAGCGCGCGCCGGGGTCATCGGCCAGCGCGCGGCGCAGCACCGCGAGGGCAGGGCGGACCTCGGGTGCCACCGCGACTCCTCGAATGCGACCGGCTCGGATGGACGAGAGCAGGTCCGCGTCCCGATCGCCCTCGAACGGCAGCGAACCGGTGAGCGACTCGAAGGCCATCACGGCGAACGAGAACTGATCGGAGGCCGGGCCGACCGCGGCGCCGATGATCTGCTCGGGCGCCATGTAGCGCAGCGTGCCGGCCCCCCCTGGCTCGGTCCAGCCGTCGGCGGAGGCGGTGCTGCGGGCCAGCCCGAAGTCGCACAACAGCGGCCTGCCGTCCGCGCGGACGAGCACGTTCTCCGGCTTGATGTCCCGGTGCACCAGGCCAGCGGCGTGGCCGGCTGCGAGGCCACGGCCGATCGCAAGCAGCATATGCAGGATCTCGACGGCACGGCGGCGCACCGCCAACCACCCGCGCAGTGATCCGCCGCGGACCAGCTCCGAGACGATGAACGGTGCGCCCTCCGCGTGACCGACCTCGAACACGGAGAGCACGTTCGGGTGCGAGAGGCGAGCCTGCGCTCGCGCCTCCGCGAGGACCGCATCGGCGCTCGCCCCTGCGCCGAGCACTTTGATGGCGACCTCCCGATCGAGCCGAGGATCGTAGGCCGAATAGACCACACCGGTCGCTCCTGAGCCGAGGCGCCGGAGCACCTGGAACCGATCGACGAACACCCGCCTCACCGGCTGACCGAAGAGCCGCGCGCGTGTCTCCTCGCGGACTCGCGCGCTCTCGACGGGATCAGGGGGATGCGCGCGACCAGTCGGCGTCATCGACGCCGACCCTACGCTCGAGCCCGGCTCGCTGTTCCGAGGATCGCTGCCCCAAGGAAGGCATTCGAAATGCAGGACCGCCGAGCGCGTCTTTCGACAGGCTCGGCGGCTGCTTGATGCGTGTGATGTCGGCGGGGTGGACGGGACTCGAACCCGCGGCCTCCGGCGTGACAGGCCGGCGTTATAACCGACTTAACTACCACCCCAAGAACAAGAGGGGCAAAGCACTAAGATGAAGCAACTTCGGGTACTACGACGGTCGCAAACCTCGGAGCCTGACACCCACGACCGAGTGAGGACCCGTGTGGGCGGGACAGGGATCGAACCTGCGACCATCGGTGTGTAAAACCGACGCTCTACCGCTGAGCTACCCGCCCTCGCGATGAGCTGGCGCAGGATACTCGGGCGCCTCATAAGGTCAAGCATCTTCTTTCGTTAGCCTCGCGCCGCTTTCGCCGGTCGCTCTGGACCCGCGAAAGCGAAGCGCCACGCGCCACCAGGCGCGCGGGAAAAGAGAGAGGTACGCGCGAGGGATTGGCGCTGGGCGCCCGCCTCGACGATCATCGGCGCGTGCGGATCCGGACGTGTGTGGCGGTGGTGTGGCTCGCGCTCGCCCCCGCGGCGGTCGTAAGTGCGCAGCCAGCGACGCCGCCGAGCGCGCCGCCCGCTGACCCTGTCGCGGCGGCCGCGGCCCTCAAGGCCGAGGGCGACCTGCTGATGGACAACATCCGCTACGGCGACGCGCTGGTGAAGTACGAGGAGGCCTACAAGATCAGCGCGAACCCGGCGCTGCTCTACAACATGGGCCGGGCGCTCGAGGCGATGAACCGCTTCCCCGAGGCGCTCGAGAAGCTGCGAGCCTTCGACGTGAAGGCGATGCCCGAGCTGCATGCCAAGGTGCCGAACCTCAAGCAGCTGCTCGACGACGTCGAGGGTCGCACCACGCTGCTTACGGTAGAGGCGCCGGCGGGCGCCTCGATCAAGCTGGGTGACGTGGTGCTCGGCGTCGCGCCGCTCGCCGAGCTCCGCGTGAACGCCGCGAAGAAGGCGCGCCTCGAGGCCTCCCTCGACGGGTTCGACCCCGACGTTCAGGACGTCGAGCTGCCAGGCAAGGGCAGGGCGACCGTGAAGATGTCGCTCACGCCGAAGGACAAGTCGGCGATCCTCGCCATCGACTCGCCGGTGAAGGGCGCGACGGTGTTCGTCGACGGCGGCACGGCTCGGCAGGTGCCCACCGAGGTGCGCGTCCTCGCGGGCAAGCACACGGTCAAGCTGACCGCCGAGGGATATCGCGAGAACCTGGTCGACGTCGAGGTCGCGGTCGGCGAGCGCAGGCCGCTCATCATCGAGCCCGGCGAGGCGCCGGTCTACGAGCGGTGGTGGTTCTGGACCACGATCGGGCTCGTCGCGGCCGGCGGCGCCGCCGCGGGCGTCACGGCGGCGGTGCTCATCGAGGCCCCCCCGGGGGAGGGAACGATCCCGCCCAAGCAGGTGAAGGTGCAGGCGGGCGAATACGGCGCTCCGGTCCGTCGCGGCCGCTGGGTCGGGGCGGAGCCTCGCTCGCGAGGGCCTGGGCTCACGCTGGGTCCGGTGCCGGTGCTGACGATCGCGTTCTGAAGTGTCGCGGGCTCGCTCAGCGGAGCAAGCGGCGCCACCCCTTGGCGTCCGCCGGGGCCTCCTTCAGCCCTGCGACCTGCGCCAGATGAGCGGCTTGCTCGGGGCTGAGCTCACTGATGCGCGCGTGGTAGCTGACGCCTTGGTCGGGCACCCGACACATCACGCACACCGAGGTGAGCAGGAGGTGGTCCCCCTCGACGCACGCGCTTCGCGCGTACCCCGAGTGCTCCGAGCCCTCGAGGGCTCGCAGCTCACAAGGCGGCTTTGCGCCGGGCGTCGAGCCCGCGACCTCGAGCGCGATCACGCCCCGCGTGCCGCACCGGTCCGGGTCCAGGCTCTTGACCGTCCCCTCGCGGGGCGCGCAGGTCTGTCCCATCAGCGTGCCCGGAGCGGTCGTCAGGTGGAAGTCGTCGAGGCGGCTCGGCGGGTCGCGGCGCGCCGCGGGGGCGCTCGCGGACGCGGTCGTCGCGGGCGGGGTCGAGAGCTCGACGTCCGACGCCCCCGACGCGGGGCCCGAGCCGTTGGAGCAGGCCGAGATGAGGACCAAGCAGCAGAGGAGCGGGCCGCGCATGACGAGATCGTAGTCGCATCACGGCGCCCGCGTCGCCCACGTCAGGCGGGCGCTCGCCGCTTCCGTGCGCCGTTCGAGCCGATCACGTACCATGAGCGGGTGCAGCTCGAGCCCGGGGCCGTCATCGGCGGGAAGTACCGCGTGGAGCGGGTGCTGGGGGAGGGGGGCATGGGCATCGTGTTCGAGGCGCGCCACGACGCGCTCGGCACCACGGTGGCCGTAAAGGTGCTGCGAGACGAGATCCTCAAGGACAAAGAGGCCGTCGCTCGCTTCGCCCGGGAGGCCCGCGCCGCGGCCGCGCTTCGCTCTCCTCACGCCGCGCGGGTCCTCGACGTCGGCGAGGTGGCCGGCGCCCCCTTCATGGTGATGGAGCTGCTGGTCGGCAACGACCTCGGCGTGGAGCTCGAGCGCCGCGGGCCGCTCCCGGTCGCGGAGGCGCTGCAATACGTGGTGCAAGCGTGCGAGGCGATCGCCGAGGCGCACTCGCTGGGCATCGTCCACCGCGACCTCAAGCCGGCGAACCTCTTCCTCACGGGCACCGCGCCGCGCCGCCTCGTGAAGGTGCTCGACTTCGGGATCTCGCGCTTCGACGTGGGGGGCGAGGCCCGCGTCACGCAGACTCAGTCCGCGTTCGGCACGCCGCTCTACATGTCCCCGGAGGCGGTGCGCTCGGCGAAGCACACCGACGCGCGCTCCGACGTGTGGTCTTTCGGCGTGATCCTGTACGAGCTGCTGACCGGCCTGCCGCCGTTCATCGCCGACACCCCGACGGGGGTCGCGGTCGCCGTGACGGTCGACACCCCGAAGCCCCTGCGCGCAGCGCGGCCGGACGTCAGCGAGGCCATCGACGCGGTGATCTCCCGCGCGCTCGAGAAGGACGCCGCCCGGCGCTATCAGAACGCCGCCGAGCTGCGCGACGCGCTGCTCGCCGCGACCGGCGAGCGGACGAGCGTGCCGCCCCCGGCCGACTTCGACCGCTCCTCGCTGCCCGCCGGGGCTCGAGCCGTCTCGCAGCGCATGTTGGCCACGACCCCTGCCGTCGACGCCATCACGGCTCCGGCGCGTACGGATCCCAAGCTCAAGCTGATCGCCATCGCAGGGGTCGCTGTCGTCACTGCGGCGGTGACCGTCGGGGTCGCGATGGTCGTGCTGAGCTCGCGGGGCTCGGGCCCAGCCACGTCGACCGCGGCGCCCATCGCGACCGAGCCGCACGCCGAGTCGACGTCGCCCGTCGTCGTCGAGCGCGCGGTGGTCCCGCAGCTGGTGACGAACCCCATCGCCTCGGAGGCCCCCAGCACGATGGCCTCGAGCACGATGGCCTCGAGCACGATGACCTCGAGCGCGCCGGCTTCCGCGGCTCCGATCGCCTCCGGGGCCTCGGCTCCGATCACGTCGCCATCCGCGGTCTCCGCGACGCCGCCGCAGTCTTCGACCCCGGTCGTCACCGTCGGGACGCCGCCTCCACAGCCCCCGCCTCCGCCTCCGCCCCTACCCAACACGTCGGCTGGGGGCAACCCGCGCCGTCTGTGACACGCGCACGTCTTGCACCGCTCGGAGCGGTCTCTTGATAGTCTCCACGCGGTGACTCAAATGCGTGGCGCGAGGCACGGGATCGGCTTGCTGCTCATCGTGGCAGCGGTCGGCTTCGCGTCGTGCCGCGAGCCGACGCAGATCAAGCTCGAGCTCAGCACCGACGCCGACTGCCCCGACCAGCCCGGACGCCCTCGGCTCAACGACGTCGTCATCCTCACTTCGAAGGTCATCGAGGTCGGGACCCCTGGCAACCCGAAGCCAGCGCCCCCCGTCAACGCCGAGACGGACATGTGCTCGGGCAGCGGCAGCTACAAGACGGTCGGCTCGCTCGTGCTCCTGCCGGACGGGTCCGACAACCCAACGGTCGACGTGCTGATCGCGGCCGGGGTCCAGCGAGACGAGACCGACGACACCGCCAACTCGATGACCGCCGGACAGTGCGCCGGCCTCGTCTTCGAGGGCAGCTCGATCGAGGGGCTGCCCTGCATCATCGCGCGCAGGCGCCTCACCTTCGTCGACCACAAGTCGCTACAGCTCCCGATCGAGCTCGACAAGGCGTGTATCGGAGAAGACTGCGGGGCCGACCTGACCTGCTACCGCGGCAACTGCGTCAGCCCTGACATCTCGTGCCCGCCGGACCAAGCCGAGTGCGCCGCGCCCAAGGGCTGCGACGAGGAGTGCGAGGAGCTGTGCGGGTCGGGCACGGGCGGGTGCGTCGACGGAGAGTGTGCGCCCTGCGAAGCCTGCGACCCGGCCGAGTGCGCTGGCAAGCCGTGCGCGGTCGGCGCGGTCGGTTTGTGCGTCGACGAGGCGTCCTGCGAGTGCGTGTCTGCCTGCGACCCGGCCGCGTGCCAGGCGACCGGCGGCACCTGCGACGGCGCGGTCTGCGTCTCGCCCACGTGCACCCCGGAGGAGTGCACCGGGCCCTGTGGCACCGGCGGCCTCGGGACGCGCCAGTGCATCGACGTGGACGGGGTCTCTTCGTGCGTGTGCTTGGGCGCCTGCGACGACCTCGTGTGCGGGGCGTCCGAGTGCCCCGACGCCGGCCAAGAGCCCGACTGCACCACCATCCCGCGGGGGGAGGCCTGCGTCTGCTCCTGCGACGACACGGCGTGTGAGGTCGACTGCGAATCGGGCTGCGGCGCGTGCGTGGCGGGCGCGTGCGGCTGCACGGCGGCCTGCAGCCTCTCGGACTGCGGCGCGTGTATCAAGGGCGAGATCCCGCAGTGCGCGGAGACCTGCGGCGGCTGCGACTGCGTCTGCAACAACGACGAGTGCAGCGCGGACTGCGTGGCTGAAGGCGGCAACGTCGGCGGCACGTGCGGCAACGACGGCGCCTGCGACTGCATCCCAATCTCGGGCAGCGGCGGAGGCGGCAACGGCGCCGGCGTGCAGACGGGCGGCGGCGGGTTCGGCGCGAGCCAACCCTCGGGCGGTGGCGGCTACGACGGGGCGAACGGCGGCGGCGGGTTCGGCGCGAGCGAACCTTCGGGCGGCGGTGGCATGGGCGGCGGTAGCTGCCCTGCGGTCCAGCCCACTTGCCTCACCGGGCAAGAGCCTGTGTGCAACTCGATCACAGACCTGTGGGAGTGCGTCTGCAGCGAGGCGCTGTGTGACGCGGAGCAAGGTCCGGCCTGTGGGTCGACGGGCCTTTTGTCGACTTGCTATGGCGCGCCGCCTGACAACCCGTGCGTCTGCTACTGCGATGCGACCGCGTGCGACGACCAGTGCGCCCCGCTGGCCGGGATGTGTCAAGGCACCATCGGGGGGACGTGCATGTGCGGCGGCGGCGGCGGTAGTTGCGCTGACGCCTTTCCGCCCGATTGCGGGATGTGCGACGCAGCCTGCTCGGCGCTCGACCCGATGTGCACCGGCGGGCCGTGTGCAGATCTCGGCGGAGCCACCGTGACGTGCGATTGCGTATCCCTGTGATGAGACCTGTCTTTCTCCACGGCCTCGCGCTGGCCCTGCTCGCCTGTGACGCGGGCGTCTCCGACTCTTCGGGCGGCGGCGGCGCGGGCGCCGGAGCGGGGCAGGGCGGCGCGTGCGTCGAGGCGGGCGCTCCCTGCCAGATCACCTTCCACTACCCGCTCGGGAGCGAGCAGTCGGTCGAGCTGCGCGGCGACTTCGCGCCCGACGGCTGGGACAACGGCATCCCCCTCGAG
The DNA here is from genome assembly GCA_016719945.1 of Polyangiaceae bacterium. Lineage (GTDB taxonomy): Bacteria > Myxococcota_A > Polyangia > Polyangiales > Polyangiaceae > Xiheicaenibacterium. The sequence continues at coordinate 411,017 of JADJYE010000001.1, forward strand.
ATCGACGCGGGCGAGTGGCGGATCACTCTCTCGCTGCCGAACGACTCTGTCGTCCGCTACAAATACCTGGTCGACGGCAGCGAGTGGGTGACGGACCCGACCAACCCCGTCCAAGAAGACGACGGGCTCGGCGGCTTGCAGTCGGTGAGGTCGGTCTCCTGCGGCGCCTCCTGTGACGGAGCCGGGGGGCAAGGGGAGGGGGGCTCGTACAACCCCGGGCCCGGCGAGTTCGATTGGCGCAGCGCCGTCCTGTACTTCGTCTTCGTCGACCGCTTCGCGAACGGCGACCCAGCGAACGACGACCCGGTGGCCGGCGTCGAGACCCCCGCGAACTACCAAGGAGGCGACTACGCAGGCCTGCTCGAGCAGATCGAGGCCGGGTACTTCGACGACCTCGGCGTCAACGCGCTGTGGCTCACGGTGCCGGCCGACAACCCGGGCGTCTCGGGGCCTGGCTCCGACGGACACGCGTACAGCGCCTACCACGGCTATTGGCCTTCCAACCTCGAGGCCGTCGAGGAGCACTTCGGGGACATGGCCCTGCTCAAGCAGGTGGTCGACGCCGCGCACGAGCGAGGCATCAAGGTGCTGCTCGACTACGCGATGAACCACGTCCACATCGACAACCCCCTGTTCACGGAGCAGCCAGACTGGTTCTGGCCGCTCGACTTCGACGGGCGGTACTGCGTGTGCGGGGACGGCTGCTCGTGGGACGGGTACGACGGCCGCCGCTGCTGGTTCAGGGACTACCTGCCCGACTGGAACTTCCAGAACCCGCAGGCGAGAGCGGCGAGCATCGACAACGCCCTGTGGTGGATCCAACAGACAGGCATCGACGGCTACCGCCTCGACGCGATCAAGCACATCGAGACGGTGTGGGTCGAAGAGCTGCGCCAGCGTGTCAACGCCGAGGTCGACCAGACCACCGGGCGCTTCTACATGGTCGGCGAGACGTTCGAGACCGGCAATCGAGACGTCATCCGCCAATACGTCGGCAGCGATCTGCTGGACGGTCAGTTCGATTTTCCGCTGCGCGGCGCGATCGTCGAGCACGTGCTGCGGCGCAGCGGCACGATGTTCGATCTCGACAACTTCCTGGCGACGAACGACGGCTACTACCCCGGCATCATGAGCACGTTCATCGGAAACCACGACATCGCGCGCGTGATCCAGACCGCGCTCGACCAGCCGTGGGGCACCTGGGACAACGGCGGCAGCTCCAACTGGACCAACACCCCGAGCCTGCCCACGAACCGGGCCCCCTTCGAGCGCCTCGCCCTCGGCTTCACCTTCCTGATGACCACCCAGGGCATCCCGCTCATCTACTACGGGGACGAGATCGGCATGGCTGGCTCCGGCGACCCCGACAACCGCCGCTTCATGCAGTGGACGGGCACCACCGCCGACCAGGACTGGCTCCGGGAGCAGGTCCAGCTGCTCGGGCAGATCCGCAAGGACAACCCCGCGCTGTGGCGAGGGATCCGCATCACCGTGTACGTCTCGAACGACGTCTACGCCTACCGGATGACCGACGGCGAGGACGTCGTGCACGTGGCGTTCAACCGGAGCGACACGCTCCAGCCCGTGGAAGGTCTGCCGCCCGAGGCCACCGACCTCCTGACCGGCGAGCCGTTCACCGGCCCCACCTCGATGCTGCCCCCGCGCAGCGCCTTGATCCTGGCCCCCTGACCGATCCGGGGGGTCCGAGCGCGAGCTTCTTTCCGCGGCGGTTGGTTTGGAGTACGAGGCGCGGCGCGAGCGTCCGGGCGGGTGCGCGCGTCGAAGGGTCGGAGGATATGACGGAGCGGATCGGTCTATTGTGTGGCTGGGAAGATTCCTTCCCGAAGGCGTTCATCGAGGGCTGCAACAAGGTCCCGGGCATCGAGGCCGACTTCGCCAAGATCGGCGGCACGGCCGAGCGATTCACCTCGCCCTACCGGGTGCTCATCGATCGCATCAGCCAGGAGGTGAAGCACTATCGCTTCCACCTGAAGGCCGCGGCGCTCGCGGGCACGTACGTCGTGAACGATCCGTTCTGGTGGAGCGCCGACGACAAGTTCTTCGGGTACTCCCTGGTCCAGCGCGCCGGCGTCGCCGTGCCGCGCACGGTGATGCTCCCGCAGAAGGACTACATCCCCGCGATCGACAAGCACCGGAGCCTGCGCAACCTGGAGTTCCCGCTCAACTGGGAGTCGATCGTCGACCACGTGAAGTTCCCCGCCATCCTCAAGCCGGCCGACGGCGGCGGGTGGCGCGACGTCACCGTCGTGAAGAGCCCTGCCGAGCTGCTGCGCGCGTACGACGCCTCCGGCATGAACGTGATGACGCTCCAGGAGTTCATCGACTTCGAGGAGTACGTCCGCTGCATCTGCGTCGGCAAGGATCGCATCCTGCCGATTCAGTACAGCCCTGCCCGGCGCGCCTACGTCGTCAACGACAACGACGACTGGATCGATAAGGGCTTGTACGAGCGCATCATCAAGGACTCGGTCACGACCAACACGATCCTCGGCTACGACATGAACTCGGTCGAGTTCGCCATCAAGGACGGCGTCCCCTACGCGATCGACTTCACGAACCCGGCGCCCGACATGGACATCTGGTCGATCCAGGAGAAGTATTTCCACATCGTCGTCGACTGGATGGTCGACTTCGCCGTCAAGCTGGCGAAGGACAAGTCGAAGACGATGACCGACACGTACCGGTGGGCGAAGCTCGCTGGGCCGCAGCCGGATCCAATGGCGCGAGGAAAGTGAAGGGGAGGGGCGTCTCATGACCGACATCGCCGGGTTGCTCGACGGGCAGTTCACGCTCGGGGTCGAGGAAGAGTTCCAGATCATCCACCACGAGACGCGTGAGCTGCGGTCGTACGTCAGCCAGCTGCTCGACGAGACGCCCGAGGGGAGCATCCTTCGCGAGCGCGTCCGCCCGGAGATGCACCAGTCGGTCGTCGAGACCGGCACCGGCATCTGCAGAGACATCCGCCAGGCTCGCCAGGAGATCACCGAGCTCCGGGGCAGCCTGAACGATCTCGCCAAGAAAGGGGGCATGCGCATCGTCGCCGCGGGCACGCACCCCATCAGCGACTGGAAGACCCAGGAGATCACCGACCGCGAGCGCTACCACCAGGTCGTCGAGGACCTCCAAGACGTCGCCCGCGCCAACCTGATCTTCGGGCTGCACGTGCACGTCGGCATCAAGGACAAAGAGGTGGGGATGGCGCTCGCCAACCAGGTCCGCTACTTCCTGCCGCACATCCTCGCGCTGTCGACCTCGAGCCCGTTCTGGATCGGCCGCTCTACGGGCCTCAAGAGCATCCGCAGCGAGATCTTCAAGCGCTTCCCGCGCACGGGCATCCCCGGGCAATTCGAGAGCTACAAGAGCTTCGAGTCGTTCGTCGAGCTCTTGATCAAGACCGGCTGCATCGACAACGCCAAGCGGATCTGGTGGGACGTCCGCTGCCACCCGTTCTTCGACACGGTCGAGGTCCGCATCTGCGACATGACGACCCGCATCGACGACACCCTGGCGATCGGCGCGCTGGTCCAGGCCGTGATGGGCAAGCTGTACCTGCTCTACCGCCGTAACCAAGGCTGGCGCGAGTACAGTCACATGCTGATCGAGGAGAACAAGTGGCGCGCGGTCCGCTATGGGCTCGAGGGCAGCCTGATCGACTTCGGCAAGCGCGAGCAGGTGAAGACGACGCTCCTGATCGAGGAGCTGCTCGACTTCGTCGGCGAGGCCGCGGACATCTTCGGCACCCAGGACGACCTCGATCGCGTGCGGGCCATCTGCCGCGACGGCTCGAGCGCCGACCGCCAGCTGCGGGTCTTCAAGGAGACGGGCAGCCTGAAGGCGGTCGTCGACGACCTCGCCGAGCAGACGATGCTCGGCGTGTGAGGCAAGCAACCCCCCACGATTGAGCGCGCTGCGCCCTACCCGAGGGCTGGGGCACCGTGGCGCTTCCGGGGAGGGGGGGCGACCGAGCGCGCTGAAAATTCGAGAGCGCCGCCCCCTTTTGGTAGGCTCCGGGTGTGACGACCGCTCTCTCCAAAACGGTCTGCGTCGACCGAAGGGCCGTGTGGATCTTCGGCGGCCTGATGACGGCGTCGTTCGTGGCCGCTGCGCTGCTGGGCGCGACGGGGTGCGGCTCGACGCAGTTCCACGAAGAGGGCCCTGGGCAGCCCGAAGGCCGAACGTACGGCGCCGTGCCCGCGGGGATGGTCGGCGTGTGCAAGCGCCCCTTCTCGATGCAGCCGGAGATCGTGAGCGACGTGATGTGGGAGCACGCCGAGGAGTGCCACTCGAACACGCCGGACGATTTCCTCAAGCTCGGCTACGGCAACCTCAACAACGAGCCCGACAAGGCGCGCGCCAAGCACAAGCGCATCATGAACGCCCTGAAAGAGGGGCAAGAGGACAACATCGCGGTCCTCAACGTCCTGCGCGCGGTGCGCGACGAGGGGTTGGAAGATCCTTGGCTCAAGGATCGCGTGAGCCGGGAGTCGGCGCGCCCGGAGGCCTGCGATTTTTCGTACCTCCTCAACGTGATGCACGATCGCGCGCTCCAGCTCCGGCCGGGCTCCGATCCGTGCGCGGTGTACGCCTACGACCAGACCGATCGGCAGGAGATCTGCCTGTTCGACACTGAGGTCGAGCAGGCTGTGTGGCTCTCGGCGTCCTGGGCGTGCATGACGCGCACGGGGGTGATGGGCAAAGGTGAGAGCTGCCACAAGCTCTGCTCGTTCGACGACTATTGCTCGAAGCAGGTGAGCTGTGCCCAGGCCGACATCGATCTGGCGCTCTGCGCGCTCGGGGTCTGTCTGCCCGAGCCCGACGTGATGTCCGAGTGAGGACAGCGGCGATCCTGCCGCTTGCGCAAACTCCGGCGTTCGTCGACCATCCGTGGCGAGGCTGATGAGCGCCGCGCAGTCCATCCCCGAGCCGCGGGCCGACGACGACGATGATGTCCACTTCGCGCTGACGACGGCGACGACGCTGCTCGCGCGAGGCGACCGCGAGGAGGCGCTGAAGTGGCTGCGTCGCGCGGCCGAGGCGGCGTCGGACGCAAACCACGACAAGCGCTCGCTCGAGCTGTTCAAGGCCGCGGGGGACTTCTCCGCGGCGATGCGTGCGGGCGGTCCTGCGGCCGCGGCGCCACCCCCTCAGTCGGCCGCTGCCGGCCCAGGGCTCGCGTCGGCGCACCCACACGCGGCGCACCCGCACGCGTCGCCGCCGCAGGCGGCGCACCCGCACGCGTCGCCGCTCATCAGCTCAGGAAGCCGCGACTCGATGTCCGGCGCCTCTCGCTCGAACCCGCCGCCGCCGCCGAGGGGCAGGGGGCAAGGGAGCCTGCCGTCGGATCGGCCTTCACCGCGCATCACCACGGGGCCCGCCTCCATCGAGCCGATGGCGCCGACGGTGCCGCAGCCGCGCTCGGTCGGCCCGGACCTCTCCCCCGCGAGGGGCCCCTTCGTGCCGGCCGCGAACAGCGCGGGCTCGCAGCCCGGCGGCCTGCCCAAGAACGCGCGCACGCTCGCGAGCGCGGGCCCCATCGATCTGAAGGATCCGAGCGCAGCTCAGGCGATGCGCGCGGCGGTGACCAAGGCACAGAGCCTCACGGACGCTGCCGCACGGCAGCAGTCGCGCACCACCCGCCAGCTCCAAGGCACGCTGATCACCAAGGACCCGCCGCCGCCCTCGAGCCCGCCGCCCGGGACGGCAGCGGCGACGCCGCCGAGCTTCGCGGCTGTCGCTGCGCCTGCGGCGCCTGCACCTACGCCCGACAAGGCGCGGACGTCCCCGGTCGCGAGCTCACCCGCACGTGCAGGGGCGCGGACGGCGGCTTCAGCGCAGCCGCAAGCCAGCTCGGCCCAGCAGCAACAGCAGGCGCCGCTGTCCCGTGGCCGGCGGCGAACGACGCTCGGCGGACGCCGCAACGCCGGCGCGCCGACCGGAGGCCAGCCGCGGCCCGAGCCCCAGACCCCCGAGCGCGCGCCCATCTCCTCGCGCCCGCGAGAGCGGACCGGGGGCGGCTTCGAAGACGAGATCACGGCGATCCGCGATTTTTCGCTGGTGAAGGCGGAGCTTGCCGCCGCCGCGGAGCGAGCTGCGGCGGCCGGCGGCGGCATCGATCTCGACGAGCACACGAACGTGCTGGACGGCACCGAGGTGGGCGTCGAGGTGGTCGCCGGGGGCGGACCCGAGTCGCACGAGTCGACCGACCCCGGGACCTCGCTGATGGAGCATCCTCAGGTGCCGCCGACCGAGGCGTTCCCGGTCACGCGGGCGGCCGCGGATCTAGGCGTGATCTGCGCGTACCGCGTCGGCTTCGCCCTCGACCCGCTGACGGGCAGGCTCGACGTCGTGACGCTCGCGCCGGGGGAGCCGCCTCCGACAGGTCGGCTCGCAGCGATCGTCGTCCCGACGGACGTGGCGACGAGCGCGGCGCTCGCCGAGCTGTTCGCTCGTGTGCGCGACGACGGGGAACGTCGAAGAAAGAGCTGAGCGAGGGCGTCATGAGCGATCAAGAAGAGCGCAAGCCTCCGAACAAGATCCGGATCTCCAAGCTCCAAGAGGTCCACGTGGGGCCGCTGAAGCGGATCGACCGCGAGTGCGCCGAGCAATACTGGGAGCTCGGCTTCGACGCGGCCGAGGTGCCCATTCGCACCACGGAGGAGTTCTACGTCATGCCCAAGTTCCACGCCGTGCGCGTGGCCGAGGCCGACTACGAGACCGCCGGCTTCGCGGCGTGGCGCGACGAGGCTCCTGGGATCATCTACCTCGAGGAGATCGCGGTCGAGCCGGCGATGCAGCGCTTCGGCGTCGGCAGGAAGCTGATGGAGCGCCTGTTCGAAGAGGCGAAGGAGGGCGACTTCGGCGAGGTCGTCCTGCGGAGCTGGAAGAAGGCGGAGTGGGCGCAGGCCTTCTACAAGAAGCTCGGCTTCAAGGAGATCGGCGACGACGCGCCGCCCAAGGTGAAGGAGTGGCTCGAGGAGAAGACCGCCGGGGGCCGACCGTTCCTTCGCCCCGGCGAGGTCGCGCTGTGGGCGCCCATCCCGAGGGACGCCGCGGACGACGACTGATTTTTTTGGGCGCTCGCCCGCTTGCGCGGGTCCCTTCGGTTCTCCCGCCGTTCGGCGCGAGAACCGGAGCGCCGGCCCCTGATTTTTTTGGGCGCTCGCCCGCTTGCGCGGGTCCCTTCGGTTCTCCCGCCGTTCGGCGCGAGAACCGGAGCGCCCGGAGAATCCGAGCCGAACGAAGGGACGGGCGAGCGCCGGCGCGATCCCCGGCGCTCCGTATCTCGCGCGCAGGCGCGAGATACGAAGGGACCCGCGTCAGCGGGCGAGCGCCAGCAGAAATAGTTTACATAATCTTTCTTATGCGAAATCGAGAGACGGGTTTTCGGCTTCGTTTGGCCTCGGCTCCGCGGCTACGGCGCTGAACCGCGCTCAGCCTTCGGGAGCGCCAGGCGGCCGCCGCGCGGCCCCGAGGTAGACGTCCTCGAGCGCCCGCGCGAGACCGCGCGCGTCGCCGAGCGGTCCGCGCAGAACCCGCTCCCTCAGCTCCGCGCGGAGCGTGTCGAGCCGGCCCGTGTCCAGCGCGAGCCGCGCCGCCGCCTCGACGAACGCGCTCGCGTCCTCGGTCGCCAGGTCGTCGAGCCCAACGGCCCCGAGCAAGCTCCGCGAGACCCGCGCCGCCGGGGTCGACCCCATCAGCGACACGACCGGGACGCCCATCAGCAGCGCGTCGCAGGTGGTCGTGGTGCCGTGATATGGGAACGTGTCGAGCGCGACGTCGAGATCTCGATAGCCGCGCAGCGCGTCCTGGAAGCTCGGGGCATCCGCGCGCAGCTCGACGCGCCCGGCGCAGCCTGCCTCTGCGAACGGCGCGAGCAGCCGCTTCGTCGCAGTCGCCGAGCCAAAGACGCGCGGTCTGAGCACGAGCCGAGCCTCGGGCAGCGCCACGAGCACCCGCGCGAACAGCTCGAGCGTCGTGGGTGTGAGCTTGGTCGCTCGGTTGAAGCACCCGAACGTCGGCGACGCTCGGCCGTGGCGCGGGGTCACGTCGGGGATATCGCCCGGCAAGTAGACCCACGGCGGGCGCGGCAGGCGCGCGAGCCGCTCGCTGAAGTCCAGCTCGCTGCCCGCAGGATCGCAGGCAACGTCGGTGATGCGAAGGTCGATGGAGCTGAGCCCCGTCGTCCCCGGGAAGCCCAGATACGTCACCTGCAGCGGCGCCAGGCGCGGCGTGAGGAGCTGCAAGACAGGGTCGCCGCTGTGCCCAGCAAGCTCGACGATCACGTCAGGCTGGGCAGAGAGCAGGCGCTCGCGCGCGCTCTGCCTCGGCATGCCCGCAAGGTCGAGCAGCTCGCGGCCGGCACGCAGCGCCTCGGTGGTCGCGTCCTTCACGACGGCGGTCGTGGCCAAGACCACCTCGACCCGCTCGGGATCGTGCGCCGCCAGGATCGGCCCGAGGAAGCGCGCCACGACGTGGTCGCGGAGGTCCGGGGAGAGGTACACGACCCGCGGGCGCCGGCTCCCTCGTTGCTCCCGTTCACCGGGCTCGGCGCGGGCCGTGAGCTCTTCGCGCGGGCCCGCCGAGCGCGACGACCCCGGTTCATCGTAGAGCCGCGTGGCGGCCTCGCCCCACGAGCGGTGCTCCTCGAACAGCGCGCTCGGCGCGAGGCGATCGCTGTGCGCGAGCGCGAACAGTCGCATCGAGCCGAGGTCGAGCGCCCGCGTCCCCTGCAGCTGGGCCGCTGCGCGCTCGGCCGTGGCCGCCGCCTCGTCGCACGCGCCGAGCGTGGTCTGCAGGGCCGCGAGCGACTCGAGCGCGTCCGTAGAGGTGGGCGCGATCTCCAGCGCCCGCGTGAGCGCGGACAGCGCGCCGTCGAGGTCGAGCGCTCGCCGGCGCGCGTCACCCAGGTTGGCGAGGACCGCCGCGTCGGTCGGGAGCAGCGACGCCGCGGTCTCCAGCGCTGCGAGGCTGTCTCGCCCAGCGCCGAGCCTCGCGAGCACCAGGCCGAGCTCATTGAACAGCGCGCCGCTGTGGGCCGAGCGCGCCGTCGCTCGCAGCAGGACCTCGCGCGCCCCCGCCACGTCGCCGAGCGCCGCGAGCGCCCGCGCGTGGAGCAGCGGGCCCGCTTCGCGCTCGGGGGCCGCGGCGGTGGCGGCCTCGGCGAGCCGAAGCGCCTCGTCGGCGCGCCCGAGCGCGAGCGCCGTCTTCGCGAAGTTCGAAAGCAGCGCCGCGCTCTTGCCGCCCAGGTCCACGGCGCGTCGGTAGAGCGCCGCCGCGGCCTCGAGGTCTCCGCGCTCGCGGAGCAGGTTGGCGAGGTTGTTGAGCGTCGTCGGGCGCGACGGGTCCAGCTCGAGCGCGCGCTCGAAGGCGCGCGCCGCGCCCGCGTGATCGCCCCCGGCCACCAGCTCGTTTCCGAGCTTGTGCAGGCCGTCGGCGTCGCTGGGCTCCGTCACCGCGGCCTGCCGTGCCCCAAGCTCTCGGCTATTTCACGACCGCGGGCGGAGCGTGCACGACGAGGCCGAGCAGCTCACCGCCGTTCGTCATCACGAAGGCGTGTCGCCCATACGCGGCGGGCGTCATCGCGATCTCGTTGCCAGGCTCGATGCCGTCGATCACCCCTCCCCGCGTCGGCTCCACGAGGAACACCCCGTATCGCGTCGTCGACACCAGGACCGCGCCCGCGATCTCGACCGGCGCAGAGATCCCACCCTCGGGCAGCTTCTTCTGCCACAGACGCGCGCCCGTGTCGGGGTCGATGCCCCACAGGCCCGTGCGCCCGGAGGCCGCGATGAGCAAGCGACGCGCCGGCGCGTCGGGGCCCGGCCCTCCGCCGATCTGGGGACGGCTGGCGTGCGCGGGCTGCTCCCAGAGCAGCAGGTTGTTGGTGCCGACGGCCTTGTCGTTGCGCCAGAGGATGCGCCCCGACTCGACCTCGAGCGCGTAGATGCCGCCGTCGTAGTGCGCGACGATCGCCGCTTCGGTCTTGCCCACCTTGGTGAGCACGGGCGTCGTGTCCGCGTCGAGGTACTGCGGCGCGTCCCCCGTGGAGGTCTGCGCGTCGAGCGTCAGATCCACGTTGGGCCATTGCTCGGCGCCGTCCTTCGTGGAGTACGCCATCGCGCTGCCGTCCGAGAAGGCGGTGAACACCTTGCCGTGGCCGACCACGCAGCCCGCGTACCCGCCGATCTCGATGCCGAACGCGGGCGTGCGGTGCTGGTAGAACTTGAGCTTGCCCGTCTTCTTGTCGATCGCGATCAGCGTATCGTTCGCGTTGACCATGAAGAGAGTCGGGCCGTCGAGCACCGGGCGGCGGGCGACCTCGGAGTTGGTCATGAAGCGGTAGACGAGCTCCCCCGTCTTCGCCTTGATCTTGTACAGAGCGCCGTCGGTCGAGCCGAAGTAGACGACGTCTTCTTCGGGGTCGTAGAGCGGCTCGCACTGCACCGGTCCGAGCGTCGCGAAGCGATAGAGCACGTCGCCGTTCCGAGCGTCGACCGCGTACAGCCCGCCGTCCTGCGAGGGGACGAAGACGCGCAGGTGGTCCACGTCGATCGCCGGCTTGCCGCGCTCGTACGCGAGATCCTCGATCTTGTTCTTGTCGGTCAGCTGCTTGCGGAACGCGATGGAGAGGGCGCCGCCAGGGCGGTTCACCCACAGCGGAAGCTCGGGGACGGCGAGCCCGCCGAGCGAGTCGCAGCCCGTGGCGCCCGCGCCGAGGCCAGCGGCCGCGACCGCCTTCAGGAAGCGCCGCCGGTCAGTGCGTGCCATCGTCGTCCCCGCCAGGAGCCGGCGCCTGAGGCATGGGGGCGGGCATCGGAGGGGTGGGCATCCCGTCGGGCGCCTCGCCGTGGTCGTCGCCGTGCCCGGCGCCCTGCTGCTTCATCTGCTCCTGGATCCAGGCGTTGATCTCCTCTTCGGTCGGCTGGCGGCCCGCCGCGAAGGGGCTCGCGAGCTGCTTCTTCTTCGGCAGCGCCTGAGGATCGACGGCGCGCAGGTACTGCTCGACGTTCTCCCGGAGCTTACGCTGCGGGGGCGTGCCGTCGGCCGGCGGGACCTCGAGCTTCTTGTACAGCGCGACGAGCAGCTCCTTGGCCCGGTCTTTCTCGCCCTTCCTGAAGTGGATGCGAGCCTGGTGGTATTTCGCGAGGTCCTCGAAGGACTTGTCCATCCCCTCGAGCTCGCGGAAGGCGTTGAGCGCGCCGTCGTGGTCCTTCTTGGCCTCGAGCGCGAAGGCCTTGCCCTCGGTCGCCCGGGCGCGGACGTCGAGGTCTGCCTTCGCCAGCTCGGTCGTGAGCACCTCGTTGAAGCCGCTCAGCGCTGCGTCGGCCTCCCCTCGATCGAGGTGGATGCCCGCCTTGCCGAGGCGGGCGAGGATCGCCGCGCCCGAGCTCGGGTGCTCGGCCGTGACCTTCTCGTACGCCGCGAGCGCGGCGTCTGCGCGGGCTGCGTGGGTCCCGAAGGAGGGTCGAGGGTCCGTCTCTTTGAGCTGCGCCTGCATCGGCGAGGGGGGCGCCCCCTCCGCGATCACGTCGCCGCGCTCGTTCGACAGCGCCGCGATCAGCGCGTCAGAGGACGCCGCGCGCGCCTTGTCTTGGCGATCGAGGTAGAACATCACCCCGCCCGCGATCGCGAGCGCAGCGGCGATCCCCCCTAGAACCAGCTTGAAGTTCGTCTTCAGCCAGCGCTGCGTGCCGGACGCGGCGCGCGCGAGCTGGTCTTGAACGACCTCGCCCGTCGACAGGCCGATCGCGCTTCCGCTCGTCTTCGACTTGCCGAGCGCGGACTCCTGGCGGCGCCGCAGCAGCTCCTTCGCGCGCGCGTTCTTGTCCTTCGGCAGGGGGTCGCGAGCGACGGCGACCTCCTCCTCGTCCTCGCCGTCCTCGTCCTCGTCCTCGTCCTCGTCGTCCTCGTCCTCGTCCTCGCCGTCCTTCGGCGCTGCCTTCTTCTTCGCGGGCGCGGACGGCGCCGCGACGGGCTTGCCCTCGCGCGCGGCGCGCCTCTTCTGCGCCTCTTCGCGCCGGCGCGCGGCGCGGTTCGCGGGGGCCTTCGGCTTGTCCTCGGCGTCTTCTTCTTCGCCGGCCTCTTCGCCTTGTTCAGCGTCGACGCCGAGCGCCTCGGCGACCCCTCGCGTGGAGGCGTCGCGCTCGACGGAGTCGTCCTCGTCGCCGTCATCGCGCGCGGCGGGTTCGTCGAGGTCTTCGTCGTCCTTCTTCTTGTCGGCCACGGGCGCGACTTTAGTAGCCGCACCCTGCGCGTCAATCGCGCTCTTTCGGGGGCTCTTTCGCCAGCTCTCGGCGCAGGGGGACGACGACGCACGCCTCCACGGCGACCCCTTGGGTCACGTAGAAGACCAGGCTCACGTGTTTGCCGGGGGTCGTCTTGACCGTGGTCGGCAGGTCTGCGGCCACCTCGATGGCCCCCTCCCCGCTCGGGATCGGCAGGGTGACGGTGCGCGAGGCGTCCAGCTCGGGCCGGTTCTTGGGGATGGGCGCCTTCTTTTCGGAGCTGGTCGGCACATCCCCGCGGGGACCGACCCGGATCTCCCCGCCGGCGGGAGCTGACGCCCGACAAACGACGCGAGCCCGGGCGTCGCGGTCGGCCGGCGGCAAGGCCCCCTCCGGCAGCTCGGGCACGACGAAGTCGACCGACACGCCGCTCGACGCGAAGCGCTTGAGGCGACCGAGCTCGGCGTCGCGCGCCGGGCCGCCGACGTGCTTCAGGACGTCGGCCTTGATCGCGTAGAGGACGCCGTTCGGCAGGGGGTCGGGCATGCCCAGCATCGAGACGAGAGGGGCCGACAGCTCCGGGCCCGCCCCGAGCTCGAGCAGCGCCTCGGTGATCGCGACGCGGCTGGTGAGGTATCGCTCCTGCATCAGATGCTCGGCGAGCGCTGGACGGGCGGCGTCCTCTCCGATCTTCGCGAGGGCTTCGGCCACGTAGGGCCGCAGCCGCACATCGTGCAGCCCCCGCAGCAGCGCGCCGACCGCTTGCTCCGCCTTGAGCGAAGAGAGCGCCTCGAGCACCTGTCGCGCCCGCTCGAACGTGAGGGAGTCCTCGGGGCGTGGGCGACCCGACTTGGGAAAGGCCGCGATCCACCAGGCGACGAGCACGTCCTGCCCACGGTCGTCGCCCGCCTCCGCGAGCGCGAGCGCCGCGAGCCGCTTCTTGCCGAGGTCGCTACCGGTCACGAGCTCGTAGGCGTGGGGCGCCCCCTCCCCCAGCCGCACGAGCGCGAGCGCCAGGTAGGCCTTCGCCTCGGGATCGTCTTCGCGCGTGAGCGCCAGGCGCAGGGCAGGCGCTGCGTCTTTGCGGCGGAGCTCGAACAGGACCTCGGCAGATTTTCTTCGGATCGAGACGTCGGCGTCGTCGAGCAGCGCCGCGACGTCGAGCGCGGCGTCGCCGTCCCCCGCGAGCCCGCGGCGCAGCGGCTCTGGGAGGCCTTTGCCCTCTCGCACCCTCCCCTCGCGCTCGTAGCGGCCGTGGGAGCCCTCCAGCGCCCTCAGATCTGCGCGCATCACCGCGAGCTCCGACGGGTACGTGGAGGACACGTCGCGCCGCTGCCGGGGGTCGTCGGTCAGATCGTACAGCGCGCACGCCCCTGCTCTTCGCAGGCACACGAGCCTGCGCGGCCCCTTCGCGAGCAGCGTCATGTCCCCGGACTCCGAGAACGCGATGCCTCCCGCGGGATCGCCCGGGGCGACGCCCGCGAACAGATCGCCGAGGTCTCTGCCTCGGACCCGAGCCGGCCGCGGGACCCGCAGCGCCGCGAGCGTCGTGGGCAGCAGATCGACCAGCTGAACCGGCTCGACGACCCGGCTGGCTGGCACGAGCCCCGGCGCGTTCACCACCAGCGGAACGCGGACCTGCTCCTCGTACACGGTGGTGCCGTGGTAGCGCCCGCCGTGGTCGCCGAACTCCTCGCCGTGATCGGCCGTGACGATCACGAGCGTCTTGGGCCTGCGCGCTCGCACCTCCTTGACGAGGTCCCCGATCGCGCGATCCGAAGCGGCGATCTCCGCGTCATAGCGGTCGATGTCGCGCGCACCGAAGTCGTGCTCCGGGTGGGCCTCGTACGGCTCATGAGGCTCGAACAGGTGCACCCACAGAAAGACGCGGTGATCCTTGGCCTCGTTGTCGAGGTATTGCGTCACCTGCCCGACGCGGCCGGCAGCGGGCAAGAACTCCTCGCGGACGTATTCGAACCCGAGCTTGCGCTCCGAGAACGACGTGAACCGCGCCTCGTCGATGAAGAACACCGCCGGGGGGTAAAAGGCGGCGGTGCGGTAGTCGTAGCGCCGCAGGTGGTCGGCCCACGTCTCCGAGTCCGCGCCGAGGTCCATCGCGAGCAGCGGTCGCGTGAACTTGCCGGTCATCAGCGACGTGATCGCGTAGGAGGTGTGCGGCGTCGCGGTGTACGCCCGCTCGAAGACGAGCCCCTCACCTGCCAGCCCGTCGAGGCTGGGCGTCGTGGGGCGATCGTAGCCGTACGCGCCGACGTGGTCGGCGCGCAGCGCGTCGACCGTCACCAACAGCACGTCCCACCCGTCGAGCTCGAGCGCGCCCGAGCTCGACGCTTCCATCGAGGGCGGGGGTGCGTCGAGCGGCTCAGGCGGATCGAGCCGCGCCGCCACCTCGACCACGTGGCCGAGGATCGGCGCGTGCTCGACGTAGATGAAGCGGATGTTGTCGGCGCGCTTGAGCCGCGCGGCGGCGTTCGGGAGCATCGCCGCCGACACCGCGAACAGCGCGAGGGCGACCACCGCCCGGGCGGCAGCGAACCGGCGAGCGAGCCCGCGCGCAGCCGACCCTTCCGAAGCCCCCCGCGGGGCGACGCCAGGGAGTGGACCGTAGCCGAGCGTGACGAGCGCCGCGCCTACGACCGCGAGCAGGCCGAGGCCCAGGTGGAAGGCAGGGTAGAGCCGGGGCAGCACGCGCACGTTGGCGAGCTCGAGCCCGACCGCGCAGCCGAGCCCCGCGCAGGTCGCCGCGAGCGCGCGGGCCAGAGGGGCCAAGGCGCCCGAGCGCGCGCGGGACGTGGGGGCCGATGAAGAAGCTCGCTCCGCCGCAGATCGCGCCGAAGCCGAGCGCGAAGAGCGGCCGCTTGATGCCGTCGAAGTGCCGACCGGTCGACACCCCCCACGCGAGCGCGACCGAGAGCAGGCCGACCGACGCGCCGAGCGCGACGCGCGCGCGCGGGCGCGCCGCGGCGCCGAGCAGCGAGATGAGCGCCCCCGCGAGCAGCGCAGCCGGCGCGAGCGCGAGCGCGGCGATGGGCATGAGCGCCCGCTGCGCGAGGAGCGCCTCGGCGAGGCTCGTCAGCTCGCTGCGCGAGAAGTACGCGACGGCCCACAGCTCTGCCCAAACGAGCGCGAGCGCGAGCAGGTACGTGTCCCAGAGCCGCTCGCCTGGGAAGCCCCCGCCCGAGCCCCCCCCGGCCGAGGCACCCCGACGAGCGGGCGCGTTCGATGCCCGCGGGGCGCTCACATTTCAGCCGTAGCGAATGTCGAGGATCTCGTACGTGCGCTGGCCGTTCGGGAGCTTCACCTTGACCTCGTCGCCGACGAAATGGCCGAGCAGCGCGCGAGCGAGCGGGGAGGCCACCGAGATGCGCCCCTGGTCGAGGTTCGCCTCCTCGGGGCCGACGATCTGGTAGCTCGACTCGTCGCCGGTGTCCGCGTTGGACAGCTTGAGCCGAGCGCCGAACTGCACCTTGTCGCTGTTGATCTTCGAGGGGTCGATCACCTCGGCTCGCGACAGCGACTGCTCGATGTGCGAGATGCGGGCGACGATCATGCCCTGCCGTTCGCGCGCGGCGTGGTACTCGGCGTTCTCGCTGAGATCGCCGTGCTCGCGCGCGGTGCCGATGTCCTTGATCACCTGAGGCAGCTCGGCCTCCTTGAGCCTCTTCAGCTCTTCGCGCAGGCGGACCTGGCCCTCGGGGGTCATCGGGACTTTCTCGGACATGGCAGGCTCTTCTTAGTCCAAAGCCATGCGAGCGCCAAGCGAGCCCGGCGCTCGTTTCGCTGCGAGCGTGGTTGAGCGCCGGTTTCGGCGCGCTGCCTACTCGACCGAGACGGTGGTCTTCAAGATGTCGCGGCCGGTCGGCTTGGTCGCGTCGGCCGACTCTTCTGCCGTGACCGTGAGATCGAAGGACTTGAACGCGGCCTTGAACGTCAGCTCCCCGTTGTAGCTGGAGTCCACCTTGAGCGCGCCCATGTTCTGGAGCGTCGAGTCGTCCTTCTTGGGGAGCACCCAGACGACGTACGTGGTGGCCGACGGCTGCAGCTTGGCGGGATCGCCGAGGTGCTCCACCGAGACGGTGTATTCCATGTTGCCGTTGTCGCCGGCCGCGGCCGCGACTTCACCCTTGGCGAAGGGAACCGCTGCGTCGGGCGTCAGGACGAAGGTCGCGCCGCCGCAAGCAGCCGTGGTGACGAGGCAAGCGACGACAGCCGCACGCCGCGCGTTAAGGAGGATGTTCTCGAGCATGGGCGCTCTATAGCGCACGAGGTCCCGTCAGGCGAGGAATCGGACCCGCGCGGATCGCCCTGTGTGCCGCGCGTTCGCGAGGCCTGGCGAGGTCGCGCAGAGATCGTTGACGTCGAGCTCGAGCGCTCGACGTCAAGCGGCCCGCTGCTCGCTTTTGCTCATCGCTGCGGCCCCCGACGGATGCGTTCAGCAGGTCCTTCGCGAGCTTCTGGAGGAGCTCGAGGTTTTGCTCCTGTGCATGTTTAGATATGTTCCATAATTCATTATAAATATTGCATAATTTAGTCCCGTTATCGGGCGGATCTGGGGCCCATGATTCGAGCGGACGAGCCGAGCGATTTTTCGACAGGCCACGCATCGTGCGCTAAAGCCCGACGAGCATGAACGCTCCCCGGAGGACGTCCGTCCGCCCTTCGCCCGTCTCCCGCTGGTGCGGCCTCACCCTCGCCGCGCTCGCGCTCTCATCCCTGCCCGCGTGCGGCAGCGAAAAGGCGCCCGTCGCGTCGTCGTCGGGCGCGCCCGTCCAAGGGACCTCGATGCTCGCGCCTGGCACCCCCGGCAGCGCGAGCGCCGACGCCGCGGGGAGCGCCGCGCCCGCTGGCAGCGCGGCCGCTGATGCGTCCACCTCCGCGCCCTCCGACCTCAACGTGCTGGTGCTGGGCATCGACGCGCTGCGCGCCGATCACATGGAGTTTTCGGGCCACAACCCCGAGGTCATGCCGACCATCAACGCGCTCGAGAAGAAGTCGGTCTCGTTCACGAAGTTCCACTCGTTGAGCTCGTTCACCGCGCAGTCGCTCGGCGGCTTCCTCGGCTGCCGCTACCCGAGCGAGCTCAAGCGCAACGGCTCGTTCTTCGCGGTCTACCCGGAGGAGGAGGTCCTCTTCCCCGAGCTGCTCCAGAAGGCGGGCGTGAGGACCATGAGCGCGCACGCCCACTTCTATTTCCAGAAGGGGCGCGCCGGCTTCGACCAGGGCTTCGATCAGTACGAGATCGTGCCTGGCATCAAGAAGAACAACACCACCGACGAGAGCATCACCAGCCCCGCGCACACGGAGATCATCCTGCGCCACCTCGCGGACCAGGCGAACACCAAGGGCCGCTTCTTCGCCTTCTACCACCTGCTCGACGCGCACGATCAGTACCTGAGCCACCCCGAGGGCAAGAGCTTCGGCAAGGGCGCCAAGAACATGTACGACGGCGAGCTCTACTTCGTCGACATGCACGTCAAGAAGATCCTCGACTACGTCGACTCGCAGCCGTGGGGGAAGCGCACGATGGTCGTCATCACCGCGGACCACGGCGAGGCGTTCGGCGAGCACAAGATGTACCGCCACGCGTTCGAGCTGTGGAACAACCTGACGCACGTCCCGCTGATCGTGCACGCGCCGGGCATCAAGCCGCGCCGCATCGACGAGCCGCGCAGCGCGATCGACCTGTGCCCCACCATCCTCGAGGCCTTCGGCGTGAAGCCCGAGCCGGGGTTCCAAGGCAAGAGCCTGTGGCCCGAGATGAAGGGCGAGAAGGCCGAGCCTCGCGACGTGGTGACCGAGCTCGCGCGCGACAGCAACAACGACCGCCGCCGCACGCTCCTCAAGGGAGACTGGAAGATCATCGAGCTCGGCAACGAGGGCGGCTTCCAGCTCTTCAACCTCAGGGAAGACCCGGGCGAGCTCAACGACCTGGCCCGCAAAGACAAGGCCAAGCTCGGCGAGATGCGCGAGGCCCTCAAGGCGAGGTCGGCGACGATCAAGGACATCTGCCCGAAGCGCACCGACGGCCTGAAGAGCAAGCCAAAGGGCGCGCCCTGCTGATCGCCCTCGCTGGGCGGGGAGCTACGGCGTCACCTCGAACGTCACCGAGTCGGGTCCGCCCACGTCGGGGGCCGCGCTCGCGACGACCGACATCTGGTTGCACGACAGCCGCACCAGGTCAGGCGCGGTGACCGGCTTCGAGCAAGCTGGGTCTTCGCTGACGCGAGCCTGAAACGCGACCGTCACCAGATCGACGGCCCGCTCCAGCGCGGCGACCCGGTGCTCGGAGGAGGCGAAGTCGATCTCCCGCATCGCGAAGGCCTCCTCCACGCGCGAGAACAGCTCCGGCCCCTCGAGCTTCGCGGCGCGGGGTCGGCCGCTCGCGTCCTCTTCGAGCGTGATCTCGAGCGAGAGCTCTCGAGCCACGAGGCCCTCTCGGCTCGGTAGCGAATACGGCAGCAGGATCGACTTCGTGCACGTGCGGCCTGCCTCGGTTCGCTCGCACTTGGGCGCGGGCAGCGAGAGCGAGAACGCCACGAGCAGCTCCGCCGGCCCCTCTGACAGCGGCGCGGAGAAGACCTCCGGGTCAGCGAGGCTCTCGACCCAGAACGCGACCTCTGCCCTCGCCTTCTCTCGCTGGGCCTTGGCGGCGGCGAGGCGCGCTTCGGTGGCGGACGCGGCGGCGCTGAGCGCGTCGGGCCGCGAGCGCTCCGCCTCGATCAGGGCGAGGCGAGAGCGGGCCTCCGCCGCGTGCGCGCCCGTGGGCAAGACGCGCAGGTAGGCCTGCAGACCCTGCTCGTCCCTCTGCCTCGCCTCGAAGAAGACCGGCTCGGACCGCTCATAGGACCGCCTGACCTGGGCCGCGTACGCGCCGTCTGGGTACCGCTCGAGGTACTCGCGAGAGGCAGATATCCGCTCGTCGAACGTCGGCGCGACCCGCGTGCGCCTGTACGCGGCGTGCTCGTAGGGGGACGACGCGGCCCACGCGCACCCTGCGCAGGTGAAGGCGAGCAGGCACGCTGCGACCAGGCGGCTCATTCGTCCCGATCCGGGCTGCCCGTCTCGTCGACGGGGCAGAAGTCGCACTCGGTCGGGATGGTGGAGCCCTCGTCCGCCACGAGCTGCCCGTATTCGGAGCACCCGGTCGCCGAGAGCGCGTCGAGGCAGACCTCCCCGTCGTGGACCAGAGGCAGGCACCCAGCAGGGAAGCTCGCGTCGGCCGGGACGACGCCGTCACATGCGCGATCGCAGGCCGCCGTCTGAAGACCGCACTCGATGCAGCTCGAGCAGTCGACCGCGTTCTTCGCCGCCAGGAACTTCGCCGCGTCGAGCGGCACCGCGTCCTGCCCGCAGCTGCCGATGTTCCCCGCGCTCGGCGCCATACACGCGACGGCGAGCGCCGCCGCGCGCAGCGCTCGGCGCGCGGGTGAGCCGACGACAGGACGCACGCGGCTCGTGGGGCTCATGGCAACAGCTCGTAGTCGGCGATCACGCCGAGCTGGAACGAGAGGATCGGGATCACGCTGTACTGCGCCTCGAGCGTCGCGGCCCCGTAGAACAGGTCGAAGGCGATCTCGCTGGTGAGCCCGAGTCCACCGTTGAAGAAGTACGACAAGCTGCCGGCGATCTCGGCGCCGATGTTCACGTCGGGCGAGAGCAGCAGGGGCGTCGCGAGCCTGCCGTAGACGAGCAGCGGGAGGTCGGCCCGGTACGCGAGCACGTAGGACGGGGTGAGGTAGGGCTGCATCACCCCGGAGACGGACGTCCCGATGTGAAGGCCGCCCCCGTGCTGCAGGCCGTACGCTGGACCTCCGACGACGCTCGCAGCAAAGTCGAGGTAGGGCGCGGTGAGCGAGAGGCTCGCGGCGTCGGCGCCGACCTGAGACTCGAGGCGGTACGGGTTGTTGAACCTCAGGCCGAAGCCGGTCGCCGCGCTCGCGAAGACGCGGATCGTCGCGCCCGGCTCGGCCTCGAGCCGCGAGGCGAGCCGGGCGCGCTCGGCGGACCTCGCCTCGGAGGGTGAGGCCTGCGTGGACTCTTCCGCGCTCGCTGAAGACGGGGCCGCCGCGACCAAGAGCGCGCCCGCGAGCGCGGCGAGACCGCCGCGCGCACGAGGATGGGGCCGCGCTCCGCCGCTCATGGGACGCCGAAAGATACACGGAGCAGCCGCCGCGCGAGGGCCGACA
The DNA here is from genome assembly GCA_016719945.1 of Polyangiaceae bacterium. Lineage (GTDB taxonomy): Bacteria > Myxococcota_A > Polyangia > Polyangiales > Polyangiaceae > Xiheicaenibacterium. The sequence goes on from JADJYE010000001.1 coordinate 431,466, forward strand.
TCGGCAGGCCCGGCAGGTCGACCGCCTGGAAGCGGCGGAGCTGCTCGTAGGGCTCGAGCGCTCCGAGGTCGGCCGAGCGCGCCCGCACGCTCCGCACCTCGAGCACGCGGTGGGTGAGCACATGCACGATGGCCTCCTTGGCAGGGCGGCCCTCGATCTCGATCCCGGCGGCCCTGAAGCGGCGCCTCGCCTTCGCGCTCGGGGCCTCGACCATGGGTGGCTCCCACAGGCCGCCGAACAACCCCTCGAGCGGCCGCCGGCCGAGCAGGACACCGTCCTCGAGCCAGTCGAGCGCAGCGATGAGCTTCACCCGCGCGGGCCGCGCGGCGTTGGGCTTCGAGGGGCGAGCCCTCGGCTCTCCGCGCGCCGCGGCGGCCGCGGCCGCGCAGCCACCCCGCCAGGGGCACACGTCGCAGCGGGGAGAGGCCGGCGTGCACACGGTCGCGCCGAGCTCCATCAGCGCTTGGTTGAAGTCTCCGGGCCTCGAGCTCGGCACGAGCGCCTCGCATGCCTCGCGGACCTCTCGCAGGACCGCCCCGGGCGACCGCCCCACGTCGATGCCTCGCAGCCGCGTGATGACCCGCGTGACGTTCCCGTCGACGGCGATCGATCGCTCGCCGAACGCGATCGAGGAGACGGCCCCCGCCGTGTACGCGCCGACCCCGGGCAGGGTCGACAGCTCATCGAAGGACCGCGGCACGTCGCCGCCATAACGCGAGACGATCTCGCGAGCCGCCGCGTGCAGGCCGCGAGCGCGCCGGTAGTACCCGAGGCCAGACCAGGCCGAGAGCACGTCCTCGAGCGGCGCACCGGCGAGGGTCCGCACATCTGGGAAGCGAACGAGGAACCGCTCGAAGTAGGGCACGACCGTGTCGACCCGCGTCTGCTGGAGCATGATCTCGCTCAGCCAGATGGCGTACGGGTCCGTGGTGCGGCGCCAGGGGAGGTCCCGCTTGTGGGCGTCGAACCAGGCGAGCAGGACGCTCGCCTGGGGCCCCTCGTCGAGCGCGGGCGCGTCCAAGGCGATGGCGACGTAGCCCGGCGCTGCCCAGGTGGGTAGGTCGTTTCCGGGGGCGCACGTTGAGTATGCTCGCCGCTCATGCGCCCCGCCCTCGTGCTCGCCCTCGCCGCGCTCGGCGGCTGCAGCTCGGAGGGCGGCGGGTACGGCTGGGAGCAGCAGACGGGCCAGCCTCCGACGATGGCGTCTGCGCCCAGCGGGACCTCGAGCGCGGTCGACGGCGCGCCCTCGGTCCCGGACGAGCCGAGCACTCCACACGGGGGCCTCTGGCAGCGCTGCCACGAGGCGTTGTCCGCCGGGTCGGACCCGGTCCGCGACGTCACGAAGCTGGTCGCGGCGTGCGGACCGGTGACCGGGATGGACCCCACGGGAGACGGCCTGGTCGAGGGGGCCGTCGCCGAGGGGGCCCCCGTGACCCTCGAGCTGCCGATGCAGCGCGGCCGGTGCTATCGGGTCTTCGCGTCCGCGGATCCGAGCGTCAGCGAGCTCGACCTCGAGGTGAAGACGAGCCGCGGGACCGTGGTCGCCACGGACCACAGCGAGGGGCGGCTGGCGATCGCCCTGCCCGATCGGCCGTTTTGCACTCCGCCCCGTAGCCCCCAAGTGCCTTTTGACTTGATCCAGTGCTGTACAAAGGTGAACGTCCCGCCGTGTCGGACGAACGCGACGAGGAGCACCCGAGCTCGGGCTCGATCCCGCCGCCCGCAGATCACGAGCGAAAGCGCCTCTACGAGCGCGCCGTGCCGGAGATCGTCAAGCGTGTCATCGAGCGCGCCGTCGAGAGCGGCGTCGAGAAGCTGACCGAGCTGAGCGAAAAGCCGGAGAGCCTGCGCAACTTCGTGGCCGACCTCCGCCTGCCCAAGGAGGTCCTGTCGGACATCTACGCGCAGATCGACGACACGAAGATGGGCCTGTATCGGGTCGTCGCCAAGGAGATCCGCGACGTCTTGGAGCACACGCAGTTCGCCGACGAGATCGCGAAGATGCTCACCAAGCTCTCGTTCGAGATCAAGACCGAGATCCGCTTCATCCCGAACGACAAGTCGTCCGAGAAGGAAGGTGCGACCGAGGAGGATGACGGTCGCAAGAAGAGCGACCCGACAGGTATCCGCCCCACCGGCGTCCGACCCGATGTCACCACGGAGGTCACGGTCAAGGAGCGCGCGCCCGACGCTCGTCGAGGTCGCTGATTCATTTTGGCGCGCAGCTCACTGCGCGAGATCGAGGAGAACATGACGGGACCTGCCATCAGGCCGAAGGCGCCGCGAGCCGGCGGCGAGATCGACGCTTTCTGCACCAAGTGCAAAATGGACTTGAACCATCGCATCGTGGCGATGGTCGGCGACGACGTGAAGCGCGTGAAGTGCCTCACGTGCGACGGCGAGCACAACTACCGCAAGCCGATGGCCGAGCGGGAGCGGGCACGCGCGCAGAAGGAGATGAAGCGCGCCATCCACGCGCCGAAGGACGGCTCTGGCCCGTCGACGAGCTCGCGCTCGAGCGCCTCCAAGGTCAACCCCAAGGTCGCCTGGGAGAAGTCGATCGCGGGCCAGCCGCCGACGGCGTTCCGGGCGTACAGCGTCAAGGCGACGTTCGCGCAAGGCGAGCTCATCCGGCACACCAAGTTCGGGGACGGCGTGATCGCGCGCATCATCGACCCGCTGAAGGTCGAGGTCCTCTTCGAGGACGGCCCGAAGACCATGGCCCAAGGCATGGTCGACGCCTGACGTCCTGTTGAACGTGGCACCGCCTTCGCGCTGGGCGCGGGTGGTGCCGCCGCTTGCCCCCCTGCCCTACCCCCCTCGCTCCCGAGGGGGGCCTAGCCGCTCTTCGGCGGCGAGGTCGGGCTTTGCCCGGGAGGGCTCTGCCCGGTGGCGGGCTCCGCGCGGCTCGTCGCGGCCTTCTTGCGCGTGACGTAGAAGAAGTCGCGCTGCTGGGAGATGCCGACGTATTCGGTCGGCTTGTGCCTCAGCCCCGGGATCACCGTCTCGGCGATGCTCGGCCCCGCGGCGCCGTGCTCGTACAGGAAGAAGCGCGGATACGAGAAGTTGATGTCGAGCTGAGCGGCGTGGTGCGCGCCGACCGCGAGCATCGCGCGGCCGATCGACTGGGCCGTCGTCGCGTCGCCCAGCCCGTAATAGAGGTAGCGACCGTCCTTGGAGAGGCCGAGCGCCGACCGCCGGATGATCGTGTCGCCGCCGACCGCGGCGCCCCAGTTCTTGTTGAACTCGTGCAACAGACCGGGGTTCGGCTCTCCGCTCTCGACCAGGCAAGGAGGCGTCTGCCGATACCAGACGAAGCTGGGCTCCTTGTCCTTGATGCTCGAGAACGTCCCGAAGGTCAGGCCTCCGACCTGGTCCTTGCCGACGGTGCAGGCGATGTCTCGCGGCGGCAGGAACTGGTGGTGCGCGACGCGCATGCCGTAGTGACCGTGCTCCGCGCGGAAGCCACCGTTGAAGGCCGCGACGAGGTCGCCCTGAGCCTCCGCGGGGACGAGCCCGGGGCGCTCGGCCCGCGGGATCTGGAAGCTCTTCGGCTCCTCGGTGCCGGCCACGACGTCGAGGTTGAGCTGCTTCAGATCCATCGCGACGATCGCCACCGCCGCGAACGGCCGCTTCGGATCTGGGTGCACCAGGCCGCGCCACATCGCGACCGGCGTCGTGTCGGACGCCAGACGGAACGGAGCCCAGGTGCCGTCCCCCGCCGCCGCCACCTTCTCGTAGGGCGGCGCGAACGGCGGCGGCGCGTCGAGCTTCGGATCGATGACGATGGTGTGGCCCTCGCCGTCGACGACGACGATCGGCTCGAGCGCCTCCGGCCTGGCCTCCCAATACGTCGTCGGCGCCTCGTCCGAGCGCGTGCGGACGTTGATCCAGTCCGCGAAGCCGTACGCGACGTCCTCGGCCCAAGCGACCGGCCCCGGCCCTACGATCGACCGAACCCCTTCAGCCAGCCAGGGCCCGAACCCCGGTATCTCGTGGATCGCCAGCCAGGTCCCGCCCCCGAGCGCGACCGTGGCTGCGCCCGCGATCAGGAGGTTTCTCTTCCAACGGCGAGGCTTCTTGGGCGCTTCCTTGGCCACTGTGGCGGGTACGTTAGCCGACGCGGGCGCGGGTCGCCAAAAGGCACGCATATCTCCCGCCTTGTACGCGCGCCGGCGCCCGGAACATCCCGGGCGCGCGCTAAAGAGGGAAAGCCATGCCGGTCTGCAGCTCGACGGCGTAGCGGGGCGCGTCAGGCGTGGGCTCTTCGCCCGGCATGCCGACGCTCACCTCGATGCGGTGCGTGCCGACTGCGCGGAAGAAGAGGCGGCGCCCCACCGCGTCGGGCCCGAGATCACACTCCACCCGCATGACCCGGGGGTCGTCGGCCGCCACCTCGCCGTCATAGTCGGCGCGCATGAAGAGCACGTCGACGATGGGCTTGGTGCAGGCGCCCACCTCACGCCAGGAGTCGTACTCGACGCTCGGCTCGAGGACGTCGGCGAGCTGCCCGTGACGAGCGCGGCCGACGCGGTACCGGAACGCGTCGCGCTTCTCGGCGCGGCGCGTGACGCCGATGCGGTCGAGGCGGAGCGACAGCGCGCCGAGCGCGGTCGTGGTCTTGACCGTGGGCGCGCTGAGGTTGGAACGATCAGGCTCGCGGAACTTGTGGACCCGAACGTTCGCCGGCAGGGATTTCGCGAACAGGTCCTGGAGGCCCGTGTTCATCGTCATGCGCCCCGCGAGGAACACGCGCAGCCCCTCGTACGGGTCGGAGCCGCGCGCGAGGCGCTGGAGCGCCGCGGTCGTGTGATGGTGAAACTCCCCGATCGCCGCGTGGAACCAGGCATCGACGATTTGGCGCAGGGTCATGCGGTTGAGCGAGAGCCTCACCTCGCGCAGCCCTCCGTCGAGCGAGCCGAGCTTGATGCCCGTCGGCAGGCGGTACGTGGGATCCCCCTCGAGGATGGGGCGCAGCGCCTCCTTCAGGAGCGTCGTGTTGGCGCGCGCCTCCGGCGAGACCTGCAGCAGATCTTCGGCGCCCGGGATCGGCCGCTCTTCCCGCGGCAGCTCGAACGGGATCTTCAGCTCGAGCATGTCCGAGACGTGATCGGCGAACACCCGGTAGGCGAGCCGGTGCAGCAGGCGCTCGGCGCCGAACCACGGGATGCTGCCGTGATCGAGGTGCTCGATGACGAGGGTGAACCCCTCCTTCTTCTCCTCGTTGTTCGGCTCACGCAGGATGCCGAAGACGATGCCCGTCTCGCTGGCGCCAGCCTCGAACACGCCGAAGGTGATCGGCCCGTCCTTCGGGATGGCGCTGAAGATGCGGTACGCCTGGGCGATGAAGCAGATCGACGAGAGCCCGGCGTCTGCGACGATCAGCTTGTCGAGCTCGTGGTACTCGAGCATCCCCGCCGGGAGGCTCTTGAAGATGCCGCGGCGGATCGCGATGAGCACGCTGCGCCGGCGCTCGGGCGTCCACCCGGTGGGCATGCTGACCACGTAGCGGTTCGCGATCCCGCGGAGCCGGTGGTTGACGTGCAGGCCGATCTGGTAGGCGTAGAGCTCGATCGGGTCGAACGGATCGTGGGCGCCGATGCCCTCCTCGTCGATGACCGGCGGAGCGGGCTTCTTGAGCGGCTCGACCGTGTCCGGGTCTTGGTAACCGCGCATCTTCACGCCGCGGCCCTCGTCGGTCCACTCGCGCGCGAGCGATATCTCGTCGAGCGAGGCCGCCGCGCGACCGAAGGGCTCGAGGTTCTCGGAGCGCAGCCGGTGGGCGCTGAAGGCGACCGCGAGGTCCTCCACGCGGGTGTGCGGCTGGATCACGCGCTCGCGCCACGAACGCATCGCGTTCTTCAGGTGGACGAACGTGATCTCCGACGGGTTCTCGTAGTCGCTCGGGCGCTTGGGCGGCTCGGGGGTGCCGAGGCGGAACAGCTCGGGGTTGCTCCGCTCGAGGCGAGCCGCGACCGTGAAGGAGCGCGCCCCGACGTCGATGGCGATCCACTCCGAGGTGCGGATGTCGCGCCTCGGGTCGCGCTTCACCACGTTGTTCGGCGCCGCGTCGCGATCGCCGCGACCGAGCTTCTGGTGCATGCCGACGACCTTGCCCTGACGCAGGATGGCGATCGCGCGCATGCCGGAGAAGCGGGAGCCCTCCCACGCGCCGCCGGACGGATCCGTGAGGAAGGCGCCGGGGACGATCGGCAAGCCCGCGACCTGCTTGGGGAAGAGATCGGCGACGTGATCGACGCTCGGGACGCCGTCGTAGCGCTCCACCTTGATGGGGGGCGCGTAGTAGTCCTGCGCGCCGTTGCCGTAGATGCGGGGCGTCGCCTGGATGAGCTTGAGGTACGGGATGGGGCTCGTGCGCTCGTCGATCAGGAACTCTTGGAAGAGGTTCTGCGGCGTCGCGAGGTTCTCCATCTCGGGCGCCAGACGCGGCACCGTGTTGTTCATCTCCGTGCCGAAGTAGAAATACTTCGTCGGCGCGTTGCCGACGAAGGCGCCCACGCGAACGGGGATGAACGTCGCCGGCGGCTCGAGCGGCGGCAGCGCGATCATGTAGTCGAGCACGATCGTCGTCGACCACGGCTGGCCGAAGATCTTCGACTCCCAGTTCATCACCAGGGTCGGGAAGTCGCGGCGCGAGAGGGCGTCTACGGAGGTCAGGCTCTCGGCTTCGGCGATGCTTGCAGGATCGATCGACAGCTCGTAGAGCCCCATAGGCGACTAGACCTTATCACGGGGGGTTTTCCCGCGAACGAGGGCGCGACACTAGCAGAACCGCGCGACGATGGAAGATCCGCGCAGATGCTTCTGCAAACGAGGGCGCCGAACCTCGTCGCAACAGGCCTTCGAACGAGCCCCTCTCGCGACGGCCCACCGGCGCGGACAGCGCCCTTTCCGGGATCGAGAGCCTTCCCGGGACAAAGCCGTCATCGCGACAAAAACGCAGCCGGCCCCTGCGCTCTCGCGCGGTGGGGCCGGCCATGCCTGGGTTCGGTACCTTCGAGCGGGAAACGGGGTTCGAACCGCGACCCTCAGCTTGGGAAGCTGATGCTCTACCAACTGAGCTACTCCCGCAAAAGCTCGAGGCCCGCGCAATCTACTTCCGAGCCTCGCGCCGCGCAAGCCCGACGGCAGCGAGGCGTGGCTACACCCAGGAGGGTCGGCCCGGGAAGCTCTCGGGAGGCGGATCGAAGGTCTCGTGGAGGTCGGCGCCCAGGAGCGCCTGGACGACGCGGTCGACCTCGGCCTGATCCGCGGCCGGGCTCAAGGTGGAGATCAGGCTGAGCCCCGCGCGGTTGACGGGGAGCCACCGGGCCCCGCGGGTCACGGCGACGACGGGGAGCTTGAGGGAGCGGGCCCACTCGGCGACCGTCGCGCCCGCCCGAGGCGCCGGCGCGAGATCGAGGCACGCGAGCACCAGCGCCCCGCCCGGCGCGCGCCGGGCTCGGTCGAGCGCGACCCAGGCGGCCTCCAGGCTGCCGACATCATCGAGGACGGTGGGTCCCCCGACCGCCCGCGCGACCCGCTCGAGCAGCAGATCGCACGCGGACGACCGCGGGTCGTGCGCGAGGATCAGGTTGAGCGGCATCAGCCGGGGTTTCACGGAGCTTTCGAGCTTCAAGGCGGGTGGGCTAACCGGCGCCGGGGCGCTCGCATTCCCGGCAGTCGGGAGTGGCCGCGCCGGCGGTGCCGGCTTTTGACGAACGGCGAGCGTCTTGTCCAGTTTCTCGTGAGGGGGTATGACGTCCGCGGTCATGACGCCCACGTTCGTCGCGAACAGCCGTTGCGAATGCCAGGCCACCCTCACGGCCCAGCTCACCGAGGATCGCACCGTCGTGGCAGGCTCGGCCCTGCTGATCGGAAAGCGCGAGCCTGCACCCGCTCATTCCATTCACCCGGAGCGCGAGGTGTTCGACATCGGGTTTCTCTGCCCGTTCTGCGGGCGCAACGTGATGCGCACCTTCGCCGCGTCGGCGCTTACGCGAACCGGCCGCCCGGCCGCGTAGCTCTTTGCGCGTTCGTTCGCGCCGCGGACACCTGGCGGCGGGCGCGGATCTCGGCTAACTCGTTCGCTCGTGGCGAAGCCGAGAACCACCTGCAGGATGTTCGAGACGCCGATCATCGAGCGCTTCTCGCGCACGCACCCGGCCGCTCCGTTCGTCTTCTGGACGCCGTTCATCGCGTGGTTCCTGGCCCAGGCGCTGCTCGTCTCACGGCTCCACGTGCTCGCGGTCCTCGGCGCGGCGATCGGCGGCGCGCTGCTGTGGTCGCTCACCGAGTACCTGCTTCATCGGTTCCTGTTCCACCGCATCGGCGCGACCCTCGCGGGGCGCCGCTTCTACTTCGTGCTGCACGGCGTCCACCACGACTACCCGATGGACGGCTCCCGCCTCGTCATGCCGCTCGGCGTGAGCATCCCGATCGGGGTCACGGTGTACCTGCTGCTGTCGATCACGCTGGGCCCGCTCGCCGGCGCGCCCTGGGTCGATCCGGTGTTCGCGGGGTTCGGCGTTGGCTACCTCGCCTACGACGGCATCCACTACGCCACCCACCACTTCCGGATGAGCTCGCCGATCGGGCGGTGGCTCAAGCGCTACCACATGGTCCACCACCACACCGGCGAGAACGCGCGCTACGGCGTCTCGTCCCCCCTGTGGGACTACGTCTTCGGCACCTTCGCGCCGACGACGCCCGCCCCAGCAAGAAGCGACGCCCGCTCAGCGCGCCTGACTGTTTCTTTCCCGCGCGCCCGCTCGCGCGGGGCCCTTCGGTTTTCGCGCGCCCGGGGCTCGCGAAAACCGGCGCGGGTCCTTTCCCGCGCGCCCGCTCGCGCGGGGCCCTTCGGTTTTCGCGTGCCCGGGGCTCGCGAAAACCGGCGCGGGTCCTTTCCCGCGCGCCCGGGGCTCGCGAAAACCGGCGCGGGTTCTTACTGCAAGGCGTGGCTGCCGAGGAAACGCAGCAGCTCCGCTTCCCTGCCCTTGGGCCACCGCAGGTGGTGCGTGTTGCCCTTCTTCTCGCTGCACTTGTTCTTGGGCGTGCAGTTCGGCTCCTCGCGCTGATCTTCGCCCAGCCGCAGCGCCTTCGTCTCCGCGCCGAGCTTGTCTCGCGCCCGCAGCCACAGCTCCACCGACTCGCACGACACGACCGAGTCGCAGGCGCGATACGCGACGAAGCCCGGCGGCGGCGGGCCGGGGCACTGCCAAACGGCCGGCGGCGTCGACGGCGCGAAGCCGCCGAACGCGGCGACGCGATCCGGTCGCAGCATCGCGTAGGTGGCGGCCATCTCCGCGCCCGACCCCATCCCCACCGCGTACACCCGCTTCGCGTCCGCCACGCCCCGCTCGAGCAGCACGTCGACGAAGCGGTCCGCGGTGACCTTGTCGAGGTTGTCAGCCGCGACGTGCGCGGTGTCGAAGCTCGCGCCGTCGCTGCCCTTGCCGAGCGCGCGACCTTGCACGGCGAGCAGCAAGAACCCCTTCGTGCTGGGGCGGCCGGTCAGGTCGAACGCGTCGAGCTTGCTCCGCAGGCTGGTGAGCTTGGGCACGCTCGTGGGGTCGTCGAGGCCTGGCGTCGAGCCGTGGAAGAACACCACGAGCGGGAGCGGCTCGCGCTTCGAAAGCTCTGGCGGAGAATACAGGCACGCGTAGCGAGGCGCCCCAGAGGGGTCCCGCCACTCGAGCACCTCCGAGGCGCGGCAAGCGGGGCGACCCACCGTGCGGCGGATCGCCTCCGGCTGGCCGCTCGTCTCGACGCACCCGAGGTCACCGGGCGGGCGCGCCTGGGTGACGATCGCCGAGCTCGCAGACCCCGAGGGCACCGCCTTGGGCGCGCGCGCCGACGAGCTCGCGATCGCCGAGGGCCCCGCGTCGTCGAACACACCATGTAGCTCACCTGCGTCCACGCCCCGAGAGGGTGGGTCGCAGGCCGCGAGCGCCGCCGCGCAAAGCGCAGCCACGCGCGAAAAGTACAGCGCAGCGCGCGAGGAGCACCTCACGCTGGCCGCCCCCCCGACGCTTCTCGAGGGTTGAGCCGACGCGCTGCAGGATCGTATCGTGTCGTGGCCGATGTCCATGCAGTCCGTCACGTCCACGACCGAAGGGCAGGTCAACCCGGGAACTCTCCGCGAAGCCATCGAGATCCGTCGCGTGCGCGGAGACCGTTACGCCGTCCGCGAGGCGGTCGCCATCATGGTGCCGCTGTGCACGCACCTCGCCGAGGCGCACGCTTCGGGCAAGAAGTTCTTCCTTTCACCCTCGAGCCTCCGCCACGGACCCGCCGGCACCGAGCTCGATCTGGAGCTCGCGTCGACTCCGCCCAAACACGAGCGTGATCGCGCCGCGATCGCGCCCGAGTGCAAGCGCGGCCAGGCCGGCGACGATCGCGCCACCGTCTTCGCGCTGGGAGCGATCTTCTACGAGCTGGTGACGGGTGAGGTCGTCGGCCCCGGAATGAAGCGGCCGCGTGAGGCCAACCCTTCCCTCCCGTCGACGGTCGAGGTCGTCCTCGGCAAGGCGCTTGTCGGAGATCCGAAGCACCGCCCACACGACATCGCGGCGCTCGCGCAGGCCTTCCACCACCTCGCGCCGGCCGGGTCGATGCCGCCGCCCCCGGCGGACGAGTCTCACCTCGACCACGAGGACGGCTTCGACGTCGACGTCTCGCTGTCGATGATCCCTCCGGCGCCCTCGGCGCCCACGCCGCCCGTCGCGCCGGTCTCGAGCCGCTCGGGCCCGTCGAGCCAGGGCCGGCCCATCGTTTACGCCCAGGGACCGATCTCGTCGCCGTACCTCGTCGCCGAGGCCCCGCGCTCGGGGCCGAACCCGGACGATCCCACGGTGAAGCTGGCCGCCCTGAAGGCGCGCCTCGAGTCCGATCCTCGGCCTCGCTACGTGGTCATGAAGGACGGGATGGACCACGGCCCGTTCAGCGCGGTCGAGCTGCTTCAGCAGATCGCGAGCCACTCCTTCGTAGGCGACCACCCCCTGCGCGACACCCTCTCGGGCCAGGAGAAGCCCATCTCGGACTGGGCCGAGTTCTCGCTCTTCGCGCAGCAGGCCGGCCTGAACCGAGAGATCAAGCAGGAGCGCAAGGCGCTCGAGGCCGTCGTCGGAGCGGAGAAGCAGCGCACGCTGTGGAAGGCGCTGATCGGCGGCACGCTGCTCGCGGTCATCGCCGCGGGGGGCCTCGGGTGGTGGCTCCGTGAGCGGGCGCGCTCGAAGAACGAGCAGACCGTGCGCGAGGACGGGGTCAGCAACATCGACACCGACGCCGCGCTGAGCGGGCGCGCGGTCGACACCTCGAAGCCCGGCGGCGGCGCGGTGGTCGGCGGCGGCGGCGGCAAATACCCGACCGCGAGCGGCGGCAGCTGCCAGGCCGCGAGGCAGAGCTACGTCGAAGATTACTCGCAGCAAGGCGTGCCGCCCGATCTCACCGCCGGGGCGTACGCGAACGTCCTCAACAACGGCACGAAGATGCTCTCCGCCTGCGGCGTCCCCGACACCATGAGCGTCAGCGTGTGCGTCGCCGTGCAGAACGGGCGCGCCGTCGGCATCACGGTGACGACCAGCCCGTCGAACCCCGGGATATCGGGCTGTATTCGCGGGCAGGTCGCGGGCCTCCCCTTCCCCGCCCACCCGCGGCTCGACGTCTCCACGACGACCTACGCCGCGATCAAGTAGGTCACGCAGAGAATGGGCGCCGCGATCCGCATCGAGGCGGTGCACAAAGAGTACGACGGCATGCCGGTCCTGCGCGGCGTCGACCTCAGCGTGCCCGAGGGGTGCCTGTACGGCCTCATCGGGCCGGGTGCGTCGGGCAAGAGCGTGCTGCTCAAGATGATCACCGGGCTCGTGGCGCCGGACTCGGGGCGGGTGCTGGTCGAGGGGCGCGACGTCCACGCCATGAGCGAGCTCGATCTGCAGGCGTTCCGAAAGCGGTTCGGGATGCTGTTCCAGAACAACGCCCTGTTCGACTACCTCAACGTCGCGGACAACATCGCGTTCCCCCTCCGGCGGATGACCGACCTCGGTGAGCCCCAGATCGCCGAGCGGATCCGCGACCGCCTCAAGGTCGTCAGCCTGCCCGGCTTCGAAGATCGCGTCCCGGCGGGTCTCTCGGGCGGCCAGAAGAAGCGCATCGGGGTCGCCCGAGCGACGGTGATCGACGCCCCGATCGTCCTTTACGACGAGCCCGCGGCCGGCCTCGACCCGGTGACGTCTCAGCGGATCTTCGAGCTGTTGCGCAGGAGCAGCGCGCGAAGCGCGACCGTGGTGATGGTCTCGAGCGACCTCGATCGCCTGCTCACGGTCACCGATCGCGTCGGCATGCTCTACCGAGGCCGCCTCATCTTCGACGGCACCACCGCCGAGGCCAAGTCGAGCACGCACCCCTACGTCCGCCAGTTCGTGCACGGCCTCACCGAGGGCCCCCTGTAGCCTCGCGGGCGCGCCTTGGCGGGCGGCTCTACCGGCGGCGTCTGCGAGCGCCGCCGCAACGCCCGGAAACCTCCCCCAGCGGGAGCCGTGGTATGTCCGAGGGCGATGGCTAACAACCCCCAGGAGAGCTTGGCCGCTCAGGCGTTCGACCGCGAGACGCTCATGCGTCGCCGGTTCATCGACAAGCTCCGCTACGCGCGATCCAAGAACCCGCTGACCGCGACCTTGTTCGATCGCTTCATGGCGCTCAGCCTCGCCGTGCGCGACGCGCTGGTCAAGCGCTGGATCGAGACGCAACGGACCTACGAGCGCGACGTCAAGCGGGCCTACTACCTTTCTGCGGAGTACCTGCTCGGCCGCGCGCTCAAGTCGAACCTCTCTCGGCGCTCGGGGTCTACGAGGACTACGACCGCATGCTCAAGGAGGTCGGCATCAGCACTTAGCCGACCTGTTCGAGCAGGAGCCCGACGCCGGGCTCGGCAACGGCGGCCTCGGCCGCCTGGCGGCGTGCTTCCTCGAGTCGCTCGCCTCGCTCTCGCTGCCCGCGATGGGCTACGGCATCCGCTACGAGTTCGGCATCTTCGAGCCAGGAGATCCGCAACGGGTACCAGGTCGAGCGCGCCGACGAGTGGCTCAAGTTCGGCAACCCTTGGGAGTTCGCGCGGCCCGAGTACACCGTGCCGGTCGGCTTCGGGGGGCAGGTCTTGCACGTCCCCGACGACCGCACCGGCGGCTTCCAGGTGATCTGGAAGCCCGCCACCAAGGTGGTCGGGGTCCCGTACGACACGCCGGTCGCCGGCTACCGGGTGAACACCGTCAACACGCTGCGCCTGTGGGCCGCGCGCGCCGACCAGGAGTTCGACTTTCAGCTGTTCAACGGCGGCGACTACCTGCGCGCGGTCGAGGCGAAGAACGCGAGCGAGGTCATCTCGAAGGTGCTCTACCCGAACGACTCGTTCGAGCAGGGCCGCGAGCTGCGCCTCAAGCAGGAGTACTTCTTCGTCGCCTGCTCCATCCACGACATCGTGTGGCGGTACTCGAAGCAGCACAAAGACTTCTCGCGCTTCTCCGAGAAGGTCGCCATCCAGCTCAACGACACGCACCCCGCCGTCGCCATCGCCGAGCTGATGCGCGTGCTGGTCGACGAGCACCGCATGGAGTGGGAGGAGGCGTGGCGGCAGACCGTCGCGGCCTTCGGCTACACGAACCACACCCTGCTGCCCGAGGCGCTCGAGCGCTGGCCGGTCTCCCTTTTCCAGCGCCTGCTGCCGCGGCACTTCGAGATCGTGCAGGAGATCAACCGGCGCTTTCTGCGCGAGGTGATGGCGTTCTTCCCGCACTCGCCCTCCCACGTGGGCCGCATGAGCATCATCTCGGACGGGCACGGCCACGAGCGAGAGGTCCGCATGGCCAACCTCGCCGTCGTCGGCTCGCACTCGATCAACGGCGTCGCCCGGCTCCACACCGACCTCATCAAGTCGCACCTGCTCAAGGACTTCTGCGAGCTCTACCCGGAGCGCTTCAACAACAAGACGAACGGCGTGACGCTGCGCCGCTGGCTGTACGAGTGTAACCCTGCCCTGAGCTCGCTCATCACCGAGACCCTGGGAGACGACGGCTGGGTCACCGACCACCGCCGGCTGGCGGCGCTCGAGCCCGCCGTCGACGAGGCCGAGTTCCGCTCGCGGGTGCGCGCCATCAAGCTCGAGAACAAGCTCGAGCTGTCGAAGCTCGTGTTCTCGCTCGTCAAGCAGCGCATCGATCCGCACTCGATCTTCGACGTGCAGATCAAGCGCCTGCACGAGTACAAGCGCCAGCACCTGGCCGCGCTCTACGCCATCACCCTGTACCTGCGCGCCAAGCGCGGTGAGAACGTGCACCCGCGCACGTTCCTGTTCGGGGCCAAGGCTGCGCCCGGGTACCGTCGCGCGAAGCTCATCATCAAGCTCATCCACTCCATCGCGGACATCATCAACCAGGACAGGCGGCAGAGCGCCGTCCGCGTCGTCTTCATGCCGAACTACCGCGTCTCGCTCGCCGAGCGCATCATCCCGGCGGCCGATCTCTCGGAGCAGATCTCCACCGCTGGCATGGAGGCCTCCGGCACGGGGAACATGAAGCTGGCGATGAACGGCGCGCTGACGATCGGCACCCTCGACGGCGCGAACATCGAGATCCGCGAGGCGGTCGGGGAGGACAACTTCTTCCTCTTCGGGCTCGACGCCGATCAGGTCCTCGCGCGCCGGCGCGAGCGCTACGAGGGCAAGAGCGCCCTCGAGGGGCACCCGCTGCTCGCAGAGGCCCTGCAGCTGCTCAGGAGCGGGTTCTTCTGCCCCGAGGAGCGCGACATCTTCGCCCCGCTCGTCGACGATCTGCTGGGCTACGACCAGTACATGGTGCTCGGCGACTTCGCCTCTTACGAGCGCGTTCAAGACGACGTCGACAAGGCGTACCGCGCCGCCGACGAGTGGACCCGCAAGTGCGCGTTCAACATCGCCCGCATGGGCGGGTTCTCGAGCGACCGCACCATCCGGGAATACGCAGACGAGATCTGGAGCGTCTCGCCGTGCGTCGTCCCCGAGCCGCGCGACCCTGCGCTCGGCGGCCACTCCGATCACGATCCCATCTGAGCGATGGGCTTGCGCGAGCCCCTCCCCGGTCACATACCTCTCTACGATAAGCTGAAGGACCCATGAGCACGCCGCCCGACGACTTCGACGAGGAGAAGGAAGGCTCGGTCGACCTCGAGAAGCGGGAGAAGGTCGAGAAGGCTCGACGCTTCCGCGTCCTCTTCCACAACGACGACTACACGACGATGGAGTTCGTCATCCGCGTGCTGGTCAGTCCTTCTTCACAAGACCGAGGCCGAAGCGACCCACATCATGTTCAGCGTTCATCACAAGGGCCACGGGGTCGCGGGGGTCTACCCGCGCGACGTCGCGGAGACCAACGTCGCCCAGCTGATGGACTACGCCAAGGAGCACGGGATGCCGCTCTCTTCACGGCGGAGCCCGCAGTGGGAAGATGCGCATCAGCCCCGAAGTGGAAGTCGCGTTCGCTCGCGACGCGAAGCTCGCGGCGCCATCACGAGTACGTGACCGTCGAGCACCTCCTCTACGCACTGCTCTTCGACGATCGACCGCCAAGGAGGTCCTGAGGCACGCCGGCGGCGACGTCCGCGATCCTCAAGAAGGCGCTCGAAAGTTCTTGGACGAGCAGATCGAGCAGCTCCCGGAGGACGGTCGTCACGCCCACCCTGTCGCTGGGCTTCCAGCGCGTCATCGGGCGCGCGGCGGTCACGTCCAGTCGTCGGGCAAAGACGAGCTCAAGGGCCGCAACATCCTGGTCGCGATTTTCGCCGAGCAAGACTCGCCCTGGTCGCATCTCGTCTCGAGCAAGACGGAGTCACCCGCCTCGACATCGTCGCGTACCTCTCGCACGGCGTCTCGAAGCTGAAGACGACGGCGTCGCCTCCGACGAGCTCCGGAGGCGAAGGCCGAGCGCCGAAGGCGACGGCGCGCCGAAGGCGAAGGACCCGCTCAAGGCCTTCGCGGTGAACCTCAACGAAGAGGCGGCCGAAGGGCGCATCGATCCCTTGGTCGGCCGCAGCGACGAGGTCGAGCGGCGATCCACATCCTCGCGCGGCGCAAGAAGAACAACCCGCTCCTGGTCGGCGACGCGGGCGTCAGGCAAGACGGCGATCGTCGAGGGCGCTCAAGCGATCGTCACGCGGCGAGGTGCCCCGGCCATCAAGGCCGCGGCATCTACGCGCTCGACATGGGCGCGCTGCTGGCCGGCACGCGCTTCCGCGGCGACTTCGAAGAGCGCATGAAGGCTGTCCTCAAGGCCCATCGAGAAGCCCGGCGGCGTCCTCTTCATCGACGAGATCCACCATCATCGGCGCCGGCGCGGCCAGCGGCGGCACCATGGACGCCTCGAACCTGCTCAAGCCGGCGCTCGCCTCCGGGCAAGCTCCGCTGCATCGGCGCGACCACCTTCGCAGGAGTTCCGCCGCCACCTCGAGAAAGACCGCGCGCTCTCGCGGCGCTTCCAGAAGGTCGAGGTCAGCGAGCCCTCGGTCGACGGACACCGTCGCATCCTCGAGGGGCCTCAAGCCGAAGTACGAGGAGTACCACGGCGTGAACTACACGCCGGAGGCGATCGAGGCGGCGGCCCACCTCGCGGCCCGCTACCTCCAGGACAAGAAGCTGCCCGACAAGGCCATCGACCTGCTCGACGAGGCGGGCGCGGCCGCCAAGCTCGCGCACGGCGGGCGGCCGGGAGATCGTCGCGGCAGCGACATCGAGATGGTGCTCCAGATGGCGCAGATCCCGCCCAGGCAGGTCTCGACCAACGACAAGGAGCCAGCTCAGCACCTCGACGACGACCTCAGCCGCGTGGTCTTCGGGCAAGACGAGGCCGTCAGAGCCATCGCCAGGCGCCATCAAGCTCTCACGTGCCGGCCTCCGCAATCCCGAAAAGCCGATCGGCAGCTTCCTCTTCACCGGCCCCACCGGCGTCGGCAAGACCGAGCTCGCCAAGCAGCTCGCCAAGATCATGGGCATCAGCTTCATCCGCTTCGACATGAGCGAGTACATGGAACGCCACACCGTTTCGCGGTTGATCGGTGCCCCGCCGGGCTACGTGGGCTTCGACCAGGGCGGCCTCCTCACAGAGGCCATCGCGAAGACGCCGCACGCCGTCCTCCTGCTCGACGAGATCGAGAAGGCGCACCCCGACGTGTTCAACGTCCTCCTCCAGGTGATGGACCACGGCACGCTCACCGACAACAACGGCAAGACGAGCCGACTTCCGGCACGTCATCCTCATCATGACGAGCAACGTCGGCGCGCGAGACCTCACCACGGCGCGGTCGGCTTCGGCGAGCGCGGCGTCCTGGGCGACGACGACCGCGCCTACAAGCGCCTCTTCAGCCCCGAGTTCCGCAACCGCCTCGACGCGCGCATCAGCTTCGGCCCGCTCGATCCAGGCGGTCATCGGCTCGATCGTCGACAAGTTCATCAAGGAGCTCGACGAGCTGCTCGCCGACCGCGGCGTCACCATCAGCTCGCCGACGCGGCCCGCGCCCACCTCGCCGACAAGGGCTACGATCCGATGATGGGGGCCAGGCCGCTCGCTCGCCGGGGTGGAGGAGGACGTGAAGTCGAAGCTCACCGACTACGATCCCCTTCCGGAGAGCTCGAGCACGGCGGCGTCGCGAAGGTCGGGCTGTCGTCCGACGGCAAGTCGCTGTCCTTCACGTTCGTTCCATCGGAGAAGCCGGCGGACACGAGCCGGCCTGACGGCGAGGTCCTGCATTGAGGGCGGCCTCGCGGGCGAGCACGCTCGCGCGCAGCGTGCCGGCGCTGGGCTGCCTGGCGCTGGGCTGCCTGGCGCTGGGCTGCGGCTCGTCCGAGGGCGCGGCCGGCTCCGCGTTGGCGGTCGTGTCGGCGAGCGCCGCCCCTTCGGGGCCTCCGGCGGCGAAGGCGATGTGCGACGTGAAGTCGGCGGACGAGCGCGTCTGCTTCGAAATCGAGGACGACGAGCTCGCGGCCGAGCGCGAGCGCGCGTGCGCGGGCACCTTCTCGCGCCAAGCGTCGTGCCCCCGCAAGGACATCACCAGCGCCTGCCGCCTCCCCGACGGGTCGGTCCGCTTCGGCTACCCGCCCAAGACGCTCACGGCTCAGGAGAAGGCCTGCAAAGAGGTGCAAGGCGCGTACGCCGCCGGCGAGGTCCCTCCGCCTGTCGAGGGGCCCACGCTCGTCGCGTGCGAGGGGAAATACGACGACGCCTGCGAGGAGGAGACGGTGCACACGAAGGCGCGCCTCGCGGGCGTCGCTGACGAGTGCAGGTCGTTCGGCGGCAAGTTCGTCGAGTCCGGCAAGGCGTGCGGGCGCGAAGGCGCCCGCTTCATGTGCGACCTCAAGGGCAAGCGTGTGCTGGTGTCGCGCGCGGTCACGAGCCAAGAGGCGGCGCAACGCTTCTGTACGGAGCGCAGCGGCGTCTACGTCGACCTCGCGCCGTCGCCGCCCCCCTCCGGCTCGGCGGCGGCCTCGGCCTCGGCGCCGATCGACCTCGACCCGCCCCCCGAGAAGGCCGACGTCAGGATCCGCACGCAGTAATTTTTCTCGCGCGCCCGCTTTCGCGGGGCCCTTCGGTTTTCACCCGCCCAGGGCGCGTGAAAACCGGCGCGAGGAGGGCGCGCGCCTACGGCGCGCGGAAAAAAAACCGCGCGTCAGTTGAGGGAGTAGGGCAGCGCGAGATCGAAGCGGGCGATGACGGCGTCGAACTGCTGGCCGTCGGGGCGGCGCATTTGGTAGGTGCCCTGCATCGAGCCTCGCGGGGTCTCGAGGACGCAGCCGCTGGTGTATTCGAAGTGCTCGCCAGGGCGGAGCGTCGGCTGCTGGCCCACGACGCCGGGGCCGCGCACCTCTTCGACCTTGCCGTTGCCGTCGGTGATGACCCAGTACCGGCTCTTGAGCTGGGCGGTCTGCGACCCCTCGTTGGCGATCTTGATCGTGTACGCGAAGACGTAGCGCTTCGCCTGCGGCAGCGACTGCTGCGGCACATACTGCGTGGTGACCGCGATGCGGATCCCTTCGGTGACGGCGACCGACACGACCTCGTTGTTAGACCACACCCGGCGCGTTCGCAACCAGACAGGCGGTTGACAGAGCCCTGGGGCGTTCGCAGGTTCGGCCGACGATGACCTCCGCCTCGCCGGCCTTGCTCTTCTCGACCGGTGAGGTACCGGGTAGCGCTATCCAACCGATCCCCTGGCAACGGCGACGGCGCGGCCGGCGGTCCCACCGGGGTGGACTGCCATCGGCCCGTACGGCAGCGACCGCGCCGTGCGCGAGGCGGCGCTCGTCCTCACCTCGAAGCAGATCCAGCACCACATCGTGTGGGCCGTCGGCGGCGGGTACCTCGTCGTGCGCGACCGAGACTACGACCGCGCCCGGCTCCAGCTCGACCGCTACGAGCAAGAGAACCGTGACTTTCCGCCGCGCCGCAGGGTCGAGCGGGCGAAATACATGGGGCCGCCCCTGCTCGCGCTCGCGTTCCTCGTGCTCGTCGGCTTCGCCTGGGTCACGGGCCCCGTCGCCAAGCCGAACGGCCCCTGGTTCCGAGAGGGCGCCAGCGTCGCCTCGCTGGTCCTCACGTCGGAGCCGTTCCGGGCGGTCACGGCGCTCACCCTCCACGCCGACGGCGCCCACGTCCTGTCGAACCTCGTCTCGGGTGCGGTCTTCGGGCGCGCGCTCGAGAAGCGCGTGGCCGGGCGCGGGCCTGTTCGGCCTCGTCGCCGCGGGCACGCTCGGCAACGTGGCCAACGCCTGGTTCTACGCGTCCCAAGGGCTCGAGCACCGCTCCATCGGCGCCTCCACGGCGGTGTTCGGGGTGATCGGCGCGCTGGCGATGACGCAGCTGCTGCTCGGCGCCCCTCGCACGATGACGTCAGTGCCGGGCTCCCAGCCGGCGGGCCGCCACTGGACCGAGTACCTCGCCCCGTCACCAGCGGCCTCGCCCTGCTCGGCGCGCTCGGCTCCGGCCCCGAGACCGACGTGTGGGCGCACGCCTTCGGCCTGCTCGCCGGCTTCCTCGTCGGCCTCCCCATCGCGCTCGGCATCAAGGCCTTCCACAAGGGCCACGTCTGGCGCCGCTCGCACGTCGCAGCGCAGGTCGCCCTCGGCGCCCTGGCGCTGGGCGCCGTCGGCGCGAGCTGGGCGCTCGCCGCCGTCTAGGAGCGAAGGTCCAATCGCCCCGGGAAGTCCGGAGACTGGATTGCTTGAGCTACGCGTGCTCCGGTATCGGCGTCGGCATCGATTTCGATCTCGGCTGCGGCATCGGCATCGGCATCGGCATCGGCGTGGGCGGTGACATTGGCCGCGGCATCGGCGGCGTCCTTGGTTACGAGGTCGGGCTCGGCCCGTGCCATCTGGCGGGCCGACTCCGCGCGAGCTGTCAGCGAGCAAGCTTGGTGAGCATGGCTCCGAGCCGACCAAGGAGCAGGAGCAACTCGGCGACCTCCGCGCTCGACGCAAGGCCGAGCCTCCCGAGGGCTTCGACGCAAGCGGCCGCTTCGCAAGCCTCCGCCCGCGCGCCGCGCAGCCGCTGCGCGCGGTCCGCGCCGCTGCGGGCGACGCCCTCGGCGAGCTGCAGGAACGCGGATTGGCTGGCCCGCCTCAGCTGGTCGCTCAACGGCCCGTAGCCGCGAGGCAAACGCTTCGAGGGCGTCTGCTCGACACAAGGCCTCGAGCGCGACCGCGTGGGCGTCGAGGTTGTGGTGTGGGAACCGTGGGATGCTCGGGGCCGGAGTTGCTGGGGTCGTGGGTCATGCCCTCGAAGGCGCAGGGGCCGTGACAGCGCCGGCGCGGCCACGATGCCGCTCTTGACCCCATCCCCACCCCGCGCCTGCGCTGGCGCGGGACGTGCGCCACACGGCTGACCCACGACCCCAGCAACCGGGCGGCCCTCCCCCGATACGCAAGATCGGAAGCCATCAGCGCCCACCACCTGCCGACTCCGATACCGACTCCGATACCGACTCCGATACCGACTCCGATACCGACTCCGATGCCGATACCGATACCGATGCCGACACCGACACCGACACCGATGCCGCCCCCCGGCGATTTCGAGCGTGCTTCGCTCCGCCTGGAGAGCCCTACGCCCCGGGCGCGTCGAACAGCCCGATGCTGCCGCCGACCCAGGTGAGGTTCTTGTTCTGGTCGACGCCGAGCATCTTGCCGCGCGACAGCCGCACCAGGTTCATCACCAGCTCGGGGCGCGCTTGGTTGGGCGCGCGCAAGAACATCATCCGCACCTCGGCCTTCACCTGGCCCCCGCCGTCCGCCATGGGGATGCCCGGGTGATAGGTGATCTTGTCCTGGAGCAGCCAGCCGGCGCACTCTTCCTTGGGGATGGCCTTGAGGTCCTCGTGGGTGACGTCGACCTTCACGCCCGAGCCTGCGAAGGAGAAGAGCGGCTTGAGCACGTAGTCCTCCAGGTGCTCGGGCCAGTCGCCGCCGAGCGCCTCGAGGGTGCGCGCTCGCGGGACGGCGGGGTGCTCGATGTACGGCAGGGAGTACTTCGACACGATCCAGTACCAGTTGGGGTGCGAGCACCAGCTGACGTCGAGCGCGTCGGTGTAGCGGAAGGGCAGCTCGACGCCGGCCTTCGCGAGCTCGTCGAAGACGACGCGGTTGAAGATGCGCTTCACCGGCACGTGGACGCCGTCGCGATCGCGGAACAGGCGGTCGCCCTTCTTGATGAGCTTGGTCGGGCACACGGCGTCGATGCCGGTCAGCATCTTGGTGGCGAGGAAATCTGGGTAGGTCTTCTGCTGCTCGGGGTGCAGATCGAGCAGCACGACCTCGGCCGGGTCGTTGTCCGCCACGATCGCGGCCTGGAGGCGCTTCACGAACGCGTCGCGATCGAGGCCGCTGAAGAAGATCGTCCAAGGCTCCGATAGCCCGGGGATGCGGTCGCGCATCAGCTCGCCGATCACGTCGAGCTTCACGGCCATCAGCGCGTAGAGCGAGGGGAAGGCCTGCAGCTCGACGACTCGGCCGTCGAGGGTGCCGTCCGCGTGCTGCACGATCGCGAAGTCGACCTGGATGCAGTTCGGCAGCGGGTCGATGCCCGGCACGTCGAAGTCGGCCGGGATCGCGGCCTTCATCTTGTCGACGACGGACGGCTCGAGCACCTGATCGACGATCTCCCGCGCGTGCTTCGCGAGCCGATCGCGCAGCTGCCCTGGGATGAAGAAGGGCGTCTCCGCGACCCGGTAGGGGATCGGGCAGCCGACCTTCTGCTCGAAGGCGCGCAAGAAGTCAGCGTAGAAGCCGTCGGTGTAGGCTCGGTTGAACGCAGAGCGGTATCGCGGGTCCATGGGTCTTCGCACCTTTTTCGTATCACGCCTGGGTGCTAAGCTGCGCGCCCATGAAGCACCTGACCCTCGTCGCGCTCGCGGCGCTCAGCGCCGCCGCCCTCTCGGGCTGCAACTCCCTCACCGAGCCGAACCAGTACAAGGTGGTGAAGGAGCGACGCGACAGCGCCCCCGCCCCCCCCAAGGCGGACAACAACCAGGGCAGCGTGGTGCTCAACGTGGGGGACGCGAACGCCCCCAAGGCCCAGCCCGGCCAGCTCCAGAAGCCCGAGGCGATGAAGGCCAACGTCCCCGCCAAGCAGCCGCAGCCCGCTCAGCCGGCGGCTGGCAGCTGCGGCGAGTGAGCAGCGAGCTCATCTTCGAGACCGCGGAGCACACGGCGCTGCGCGAGCAGGCGCGCCGCTTCGCGCGCACGCACATCCGGCCGCACGCACACGCGTGGGACGAGGCCGAGGAGTTCCCGCGCGAGCTGTACCGCGCCGCGGGTGAGGCCGGCATCCTCGGCACGAGCTACCCCGAGGAGCTGGGCGGGTCGGGGGGCGACGTCTCTCACGTCCACGCCATCAGCGAAGAGCTGGTCCTCGAAGGGCACAGCGTGGGAGCGGTCGTCGGCATCGGCAGCCACGGCATCGCCCTGCCCCCCATCGTGCGGGTCGGCACCGACGCGCAGAAGCGTAAGTATGTGCCGCCGGTCCTGCGCGGCGAGAAGATCGCGGCCCTCGCCATCACCGAGCCCGGCGGCGGCAGCGACGTCGCGAGCCTGGCGACGCGCGCCGAGCGCGACGGCGACCACTACGTGGTCACCGGCAGCAAGATGTTCATCACCTCCGGCTGCCGCGCCGACTTCGTCACCACGGCGGTGCGCACCGGGGGCCCTGGCCACGGCGGCGTCAGCCTGCTCGTGATCGAGAGCGACACGCCTGGCTTCCAGGTCTCCAAGCGCCTGAAGAAGACCGGCTGGCGCGCGTCCGACACGGCCGAGATCACCTTCGATCGCTGCCGCGTCCCGGTGGCCAACCTGATCGGCGAAGAGAACCAGGGCTTCGTGCCCATCATGATGAACTTCGCGACCGAGCGCATCTTCCTCGCGGGCCAGTGCGTCGCGATCGCCGAGCTCTGCTACCGGGAGTCGATCGCCTACGCCCGCGAGCGCAAGGCGTTCGGCAAGCCGCTCTCGGGCTTCCAGGTGACGCGTCACAAGCTCGCCGACATGGCCACGGAGATCGCCGCCGCGCGCGGGCTGCTCGAGGCGTGCATCGCTCGGCACCTGCGCGGCGACAACGTGACCAACCTCGCCGCCAAGGCGAAGAACTGCGCGACCGACATGCTCATGTTCGTCGCGGACGAGGCCGTGCAGATCCACGGCGGCTATGGCTACATGCGCGAGACGCTCGTCGAGCGGCTGTGGCGTGACGCGCGCCTCTACCCGATCGGCGGGGGCACGCGCGAGATCATGAACGAGCTCATTTCCAAGACCGAGGGATATTGATGCACGCTTCGATGGCCCAGCGCGTGGTCGCGCTCGCGGCGCTGTTTACGCTCTCTGCCTGCGGCTCGAGCGGTGAAGGCGCCACCTCCGCCAAGCCCAGCGCCACCGCGCCCGCCCCGGGGGCGACCGGCGCCACCGACGTTCGCCCGAGCTCGCTCACGTGGACCGCGCCTGCGGGCTTCACGCTGGCGCCCTCCCCTTCGCCGATGCGCCTCGCGACCTACAAGATCGCGAAGGTCGCCGGCGACGCGGAGGACGCGGAGATGACCGTCAGCCAGGTCGGCGGCGGGCTCGAGAGCAACATGGCCCGCTGGAAAGGTCAGGTCGCGGACGGCGCCGTCCGCGAGGAGACCACCGTCGACGTCGGCAACCTCAAGGTCTCGATCCTGTGGGTCGAGGGGACCTACAAGGGAATGGGCGGTCCGAACGCTCCCGCCGCCGCGAAGGGTGAATACGCCTTGCTCGGCGCGGGCGTCGCGTCGGGCCAGGGCGCGGAGCACTACTTCAAGATCACCGGCCCGAAGAAGACGGTGGAGGCGGCTCGCCCCGCGTTCGAAGAGCTCGTGAAGAGCTTCGCCGCGAAGTAGCCGGCGCCCCGACGCGCAGCTCTTCGCGCAGTTCCTCGCAGACAGAGAGGCGTTCCTGAGGTAGGATAGGGACGCCTCAGGCGGTTTTTGCCCCTTTTCTTTTGCGAGGTTGTTGATGAAGCGTCTCCTCCTTGGCCTCGTCGCGACGGGGGGCCTGCTCGCGGGCTGCTCTGCAGGTACGCAAGACGGCACCGGCGCCGGCACCACCACCGACGGAGGAGGACCCTCGAGCGGTGGCAGCCCGTCCAACGGCGGCAGCCCGTCGACCGGTGGCAGCCCTTCGACCGGCGGCTCGACTGGCCAGTTCACCGACGGCGGCGGCGGCATGGGCGGTGAGGGCGGTGGCCCTCCCATCAACCCCTGCGGCACCGAGTGCGGGCCAGAGGAGCTGTGCGACGGCATCCACAAGGGCCTCGACGACGACTGCGACGGCACGGTCGACGAGGGCTGCGCGTGCGGCGCCGGCCAGGCCTCGAGCTGCTTCAAGGGCGACCCCTCGTACCGGGACGACGCCGGCTGCAACCCCGGCACGATGTACTGCTCCGAGCTCGGCGACTGGGGCCCCTGCATGGGCGGCAACCACGCCACCGACGACTGCTTCGCGGCCGACCCGCTCGGCTGCCACCCGATCAACGTGGTGCCGTTCGGCACCTCCGACTTGACCTCGGGGACCGGTAACTTCGACGACAACGCCGACGCGGGCAGCAGCACGTACACGGTGACCTGCCCGATGGGCGTCACCCCGTGCCCGACCCCGAACGGCAGCGACTACACCCCGCTGCAGTCGGGCGAATACACCGTGACGTACACGAAGACGGTCGGCGGGGTGCCCGCCGAGTGCACCTTCCCGCTCTACGTCGGCGCGCCGGGGCTGCGCGTCGAGCTCTCGTGGAACTTCACGTCGCCCTCGGTCGACCTCGACCTGCACATGAAGAAGCCGATGAGCACCCTGCCCTGGGCCATCGGCGGCGCCGAGCAAGACTGCGGCTTCGCGAACTGCAAGAGCTACAACTTCCTGCCGCAGGGCGGCAGCGCGCCCAACTGGTTCCCGGCCGGCAACGTGCCGCCCGATCCGGTCAACTGGTTCTTGGACCCGGTCTTCGAGGCCAACAGCTGCTACTTCGCGCCGCGCGGCGCCGGCCAGGACTGGCAAGACGGCAACCAGGGCTGCCACAGCCCGCGCCTCGACCTCGACAACATCTCGTGCACCCCGACGGTCGTCGACCCGCAGAGCTCGAGCTTCTGCGCGCCCGAGAACATCAACGTCGACTTCCCCCCGAAGGACCAGTGGATGCGCATCGGCGTGCACCACTACAGCCACAGCTCGGGGCAGAACGTGATGCCGAACGTGAAGATCTTCTGCCACGGCGCGCTCGCCGCCGATCTGGGGACCGCGGGCTTCTACGACCCCGAGGCGCCCTTCACCTGGAACGCCTCGAGCGACGTGAACAAGATGTGGCTCGTCGCCGACGTGCTCTTCCGCGAGGACGAGTGCGTGCGCGAGTGCATCGTCGAGCCGCTGTACCTCGCGCCCTCCGATCAGAAGCTCCCCATCGTGCTGACGAACGCCCAATACACGGCCGGCAACGGCCCGCCGTACCCTCCAGTTCCCTGATCCTTCCCGTTCCCTGATCTTTCCCGCACTCACCGAAAGGGACGCCCCTTCATGAAGCGCTGCTTGTCTTTGCTCGTGGGTCTTACCGTCGCTGCGTGCTCTGCCGGCACCGGCGGCACGGGCGCCAGCTCCAACAACGGCGGCGGGCCCGGCTCGGGTGCCGGTGGCTCCGGCAACGGCGGGGACCCGTCGAACGGCGGCAGCCCCTCGAACGGCGGCAGCACCGGCCAGTTCACCGACGGCGGCGGCGGCACCGGCGCCGAGGGCGGCGGCCCGCCCATCAACCCGTGCGGCACCGAGTGCGGTCCGACCGAGCTGTGCGACGGCGCCAACAAGGGCCTCGACGACGACTGCGACGGGTCGGTCGACGAGGGCTGCCCGTGCACCGCGGGCCAGGCCTCGAGCTGCTTCAAGGGCGACCCCTCGTACATCGACGACCTGGGCTGCAACCCCGGCACGATGTACTGCTCCGAGCTCGGCGACTGGGGCCCCTGCACCGGCGGCAACCACGCGACCGACAACTGCTTCTCCGCCGACCCTCAGGGCTGCCACCCGATCAACGTCGTGCCGTTCGGCACGATCGACCTCTCTTCGGGCGCCGGCAACTTCGACGACGGCGCAGACACCGAGAGCTACACCGTCACCTGTCCGCCGGGCGTCAACCCCTGCCCCACGCCGAACGGCACCGACTACACCCCGCTGCAGTCGGGTGAATACACGGTCACGTACACGAAGACCGACAACGGCGTCACCTCGGAGTGCACCTTCCCGCTCTACGTGGGCGCACCCGGCCTGCGCGTCGAGCTGACCTGGAACTTCCAGTCGAGCTCGACGATCGACCTCGACCTGCACATGCACAAGCCGATGAACACCCTGCCGTGGGTGACGGGCGGCGCCGAGCAGGACTGCGGCTTCGCGAACTGCCGCGCCTACAACTTCATCACCGGCGACTCCGACGCGCCGAACTGGTTCATGAACGGCAACCCGCCGGACGCGGTCAACTGGTACGAAAACCCCGTCTTCGACGCGAACTCCTGCTATTTCGCGCCGCGCGGCGAGGGCCAAGACTGGATCGACGCCGGCATGGGCTGCCACAACCCGCGCCTCGATCTCGACAACATCTCGTGCACCCCGTCGGTCTCCGACCCGTCGAGCTACAGCTTCTGCGCGCCGGAGAACATCAACGTCGACTTCCCCCCGAAGGACCAGTGGACGCGCATCGGGGTGCACTACTACCCGGGCACCAGCTCGTTCACCGGCACGGTCACCCCGAGCGTCAAGATCTTCTGCAACGGCGCGCTCGCCGCGGAGCTCGGGGAGCTGGGCTACGCCAACCCGGTCACGCTCAACGGCCCCGCCGACGAGAACAAGATGTGGCTCGTCGCCGACGTCCTCTTCCGCGAGGACGAGTGCGTCTCCGAGTGCATCGTCGAGCCGCTGAAGCTCGCACCGACCGAGAACCCGGTCATCTTCACGGCGGCGCAATACGGCGCGAACGCCGGTCCGCCCTACCCGCCGGTCCCGCAGTGACACAGCCGTGCCGATCGTGAGCGAAGGCTCACGGGCCTGAAGGATCGAGAGGACCACGAGGGGATCATGGCTGAGCGTCGTGGTCCCCTCGGTCCTTTGTGGGAGCAGGTCGACGCCGCCTACGCCCACGTGCGCGAGGCCTCGCCCGGGGCGCTCGCCTGCCGCGCCGGCTGCGCGGACTGCTGCGTCTCCGGGCTGACCATCGGCGCCGAGGAGGTGGCGGTGATCGCCAACCACCTCGCTTCGCTCTCGCGCGACGAGCGCGAGCGGCTGCGCGCGCTCGTCGCGCGGCCCGAGACGACCTGGTGCCTGCTGCTAGACGACGACATGGGCTGCTCGATCTACCCGGCGCGGCCGACCGTGTGCCGGGTGTTCGGCCTCCCGATCCGGACGGACAGCGACCCGGACGACCGCCGCCACCTCCCGCTCTACGACCGGCCGAGGGCCTCGGCGCGTGTGGTCGGCACCTGCCACAAGAACTTCATCACCGAGGACCTCGAGCGGCTCGACCCCCGCTCGGTGGTCGACGACCGGGGCCTGTGGGCCGTACGGGGTCCAACGATCGGCGCCGAGCCGGTGGGCCTGCTCGACGCGGTGCGGCGGCTGCTCTCGGCCTGATCGCCCGCGCGAAGGCTGCGGCGCCGGGCGCGCAGTTTGCGCAAGCGGTCGGGGATCCTCGGATGATCAGCGGTCCGACGCGTCGCCGCCGTCCGACGAGAGGTAGGAACGTTTGATGCTTCAGGCGGTTCAATATGGGAAAGCGAGCCATGACCCCCGACGAGTCGGAGCGAGCGCTCCAGAAGAAGGACAAGCTCGGCCACGTCGCGAACGACGTCATCGACGCCTCGGTCGGTGCGGTGGCGGGCGGCGCGCTGGGTATCCTCGCGGGCCCGGTGGGGATGGTCGCGGGCGCGGCGGTCGGCGCCATCGCCGGGGGACTGCTCGGTCACCAGGCCGACAACGAGCGCCACGAGAGGGAGGATCGCACCTCGGAGATCGACGACATCAGCGTCGAAGGCGAGTTCTTCGGAGCGAAGAAGGGCGTGGGGATCTCCTCTTCGCCCCCGCCGCCGGAGGGTGAGCACTCGTTCGAGGCGCTCGCGGTGTTGGCGAGAGAGCACCGCGAGATGGAGCGTGTGGCCTTGGCGTTCGAGGCTTGGGCGACCCGGCTCAAGCCCGACGCGGCAGAAGATCCGCGCCCCCAGTGCGCGCGCTTCGTGGACTTCTTCCGGGCGTTCGTGGCGGACGTGCACCACGCGAAGGAGGAGGGCATCTTGTTCGAGGTGCTCGACCGCACGGGGTTCTCGCGGCAGAGCGGCCCGATCTCGGTGATGGCGCACGAGCACAACGTGCTCGACGGCATCTTGCTGGAGATCGAGGAGCTCGCGAAGGGTGGCTGGGGAGCCGCTGAGCTCCCGCGGCTGCAGGAGCGCGTGCAGACCTACGCCGACGTACTCCGGCGCCACATCCAGAAGGAGGAGACGGTCCTCTACCCGA
This sequence comes from Polyangiaceae bacterium, assembly GCA_016719945.1. Lineage (GTDB taxonomy): Bacteria > Myxococcota_A > Polyangia > Polyangiales > Polyangiaceae > Xiheicaenibacterium. The sequence continues at coordinate 460,525 of JADJYE010000001.1, forward strand.
TGGCCGAAGCGCGGATGTCGCCCCCCTCGAAGCGCGAGGTGGACGTGCGGTGCGCGACATTCACGGAGCAGAACGAGGAGGCCGCGCAGCTCGCCCGCTCCTTGGCGCGCGAGCTGGTGACGCCGAGCAGGGCCTAACCCCTCGGCTCGCGGCCGGTGGTCGACAGCGTGTTCCAGAACAGGAGGGTCTCCCCCGGGCGCTCGGCCACGATCCGCTCGAGGGCGGCCATCGCCTTGCCCGAATACGTGACCTCTCCAGCCGCGCCGAAGACCTCACCATAACGGCGCGCGCCCAGCTCTGCCTCGGGCGTCGAGAAGCCATACCCGCCGCCGATGAAGCGGTGGTCCATCTCCAGGCGGGGACGCGCGACCGGTCGCGTGAGCCCCTCGCGGCGGAGTAGCCGCTGGGTCCCCGAGAGCAGCGCGCGCAGCGTGAGCGGGTTGGAGACGAGCAGGTCGGTGATGCGCACGGCCGTCACGACGGTCGGCCAGCCGAGGATCGCTGCGCCGAGCGCGAGGCCGACCGCCGTACCCCCGCTGCCGCAGGCGACGATGATGCGATCGGGGCGCGGGACCTCGCCTCGCTCGACCTGGGCCGCGAGCTCGAGCAGCGCGTCGACGTAGGCGACGTTGAGCAGCGGGGTCGACGCGCCGGGGGGCACGAACAGCGCCTTCGGCTCCCCGCGCAGGACGCCGATTGTCTTGAAGGCGGTGCGCAGGTACCCGCCGGCTTTGAGGAGGTGGCCGTCCGCGCGCTCGTCGAGCAGGAGCGCCTCGTCGACGAAGGGCGTCCACGGCTGGTCGAACAGGACGGCGTCGACCTCGAAGCCCTCGGCGTGCCCGTGGACACACAGGCTCGTCACCTGGGTCGAGCCGAGGCCGCCGACGGTGACGATGCGGCGGGCGCCCTTGGACCGCGCGAGGCCCAGCAGCCACTCCCAGCGGCGGACCTTGTTGCCGCCATAACGGGGCGAGACGACGTCGTCGCGCTTGGCCCACACGCGCTCGCCGAGCGCGGGCACGCGCTCGACCGGGGTCGGCCGCGCCGCCAGGGAGATGAAGGGGCGGCGCGCGAGCCCGGGGGCGACGTCGAAGAGCGGCAGGTCCACGCGTGAAGGAGTAGCACGAGGCGTGGTACCGTCCCCAGCCATGGCGCGCGTCTACAACTTCAACGCAGGACCGGCTGGCCTACCTCTCGCGGCGCTCGAGCGCATGCAGCGCGAGCTGATCGACTTCGAGGGCACGGGGATGAGCATCCTCGAGCACAGCCACCGGGGGAAGGCCTACGAGGCGGTGCACGACGAGGCGATCTCGCACTTGCGCACGCTGCTTACGATCCCCGACGACTACGACGTCCTGTTCCTGCAGGGCGGCGCGAGCCAGCAGTTCGCGGTGATCCCGATGAACCTGCTGCCGCCGGGCAAGAGCGCCGACTACGTCATCACCGGCGGGTGGAGCGAGAAGGCCTACGAAGAGGCCTGCCGCATCGGGAAGGCGCGCGTCGCCGCCACCACCGTGGTCGACAAGCAGTACCGCCGCATCCCGAAGGAGAGCGAGCTCGAGCTCGACCCCGACGCGGCCTACGTCCACGTGACCAGCAACAACACCCTCTTCGGCACCCAGTTCAAGACCTTCCCCAAGACGAAGGCGCCGCTCGTCGCCGACATGTCGAGCGACATCCTCGGCCGCAAGATCGAGGTGAAGGACTTCGCGCTGATCTACGCCGGCGCGCAGAAGAACATCGGGCCGTCGGGCGTCACCGTGGTGATCGTCAAGAAGGAGCTGGTGGCCGCGGGCCGCAAGGACATCCCCGTCATCTTCCGGTACGAGACGCACGCGAAGGCGAACAGCCTCTACAACACGCCGCCGACGATCGCGATCTACCTCATGCGCAACGTGCTCGCGACCCTGGCGGAGACCGGGCTCGCGGCGATCGAGGCCGCGAATGAGAAGAAGGCCGCGCTGCTCTACGCCGCGCTCGACGAGATGGCGGACTACTACCAGGCGCCCGTCGAGAAGGAGAGCCGCAGCACCATGAACGTCGTGTTCCGCCTCCCGAGCGAGGAGCTCGAGAAGAAGCTCGTCGCCGACGCGGCCAAGCAGAAGATGGTCGGGCTCGCGGGGCACCGCTCGACCGGCGGCATCCGCGCGTCGCTCTACAACGCCGTGTCGCTCGAGGCGGTCGAGAAGCTCGTCGAGCTCATGCGCGCGTTCAGGAAGGCGTAGTCGCGGGGGGGTCGGCGGCGGGGCCTGGCGGGAGGCCGCGGCGGGGGCGCTGCGGGGGCGTGCCTCGGCGGGGGCGACGTTGACCGTCATCGTCGCCCTCGATGCGCGGCGGCGTGCCTCGGCGGGGGGACGTTGACCGTCATCGTCGCCCTCGATGCGCGGCGGCGTGCCTCGGCGGGGGGACGTTGACCGTCATCGTCGCCCTCGATGCGCGGCGGCGTGCCTCGGCGGGGGGACGTTGACCGTCAGTTGACCGTCATCGTGGCCATCGATGCGCGGCGGGAGCGTCGAGAGTGACAGAACACCCAACCCTGCCGAGCGGGGGCGGGTGTCCTGTCACAAACATTGGCGCCGCCCGCGGTCCACACGAGGCCATTTTGCGGCGCTTTTGCTCGAACGCGAGCGTAACGACCCCGTCGAGCCCCCGAAAGTGCGACAGAGCCCCTGACCCTGCTTCGCAGGGCGCCCCTCTCTGTCACACGTGGGCGCCTCCCGGCGCGCACGGCTTCGTCGATGAGGGAGAGGGCCTCGTCGCGGTCGTCGGTACGTGTCGTCGCCCTCTTCCCCCCAGAGGGCGACTGCTTTTTTTCTGAGCACCAAGAGCGCCGCCGTCTCCGCGAGCGCGGCCTGGCTGCGCTTCAGCTGGCGCTCCAGCTCCTTGATCCGCTTCTGCTCCGCCGCCGTGCCTTTCTCTCGCCTCGGTGCGAGCCCTGTCACGGCCGCGTTGCAAACCTCGTCGCGGAGCCGCACCAGGTCCTCCTCGTGCAGCCCCTTCGCACGGAGCCACCCCCCAAGCTGGGCGTCGTCGACGCCGGCAGCCTCGAGCACCACCGCGACCTTCTCCTCGGGCTTCAACGACGAGGACGGTCGGAGTGCGACCGCCGTCGTGGATGGAGCCGCCACCTTCGGCTTTTTTTGCTTGGCCACGACACCGACCGTAGCTGCGTCGCGCAGCCATCGCGACAAGGTCGGCTGCGGGACGCCCACCTCCGTCGAGAGCGTCGTCGCGCTCGTTGCCCGGGGGGGTGTCATCCGCTGGACCATCCGCTTTCGGAACGCCTCGCTGTACTCGACCACGATCCCATCGCTTCTCGCCCCGCGCGGTCTCAGGAGGGGAGGCGGCAACTACCCTGACGCAGGGGGCCTCAGGGGTGCAGATTGCAAACGACGTGGTGACCGACCGACGGCACGGGCAACGTGATGCTCACCGGGTTCTTTGGCGGTAGCGTCGATTTCGGCGGCGGGCCCCTCCCTCACCAGCAGCGCCTACGACGTCTTCGTCGCGAAGCTCGACGCGTCGGGCAACCATAGCTGGAGCAAGCGCTTCGGGGGCGCGAGTGACCAGTTCGGGACGGCGCTGGCGGCCGACGCGGCTGGCAACGTGGTGGTGACGGGATATTTCCTTGGCAGCGTCGACTTCGGCGGCGGGGCCCTCACCAGCGCGGGGAGCGGGGACGTGTTCGTGGCGAAGCTCGACGCTTCCGGCAACCACGTCTGGAGCAAGCGTTTCGGGGATTCGAGCACCCAGCTGGGCGAAGCGGTGGCGATCGACGGCGCAGGGGGCGTGGCCGTGACGGGGGGGTTCGTCGGGGTCGTCGACTTCGGCGGAGGCTCGCTCATCAGCAGCGGCGCCAGCTCGACCGACATCTTCGTCGCGAAGCTCGACTCGAGCGGCAACCACGTCTGGAGCCGGGGCTTCGGCGACGCGAGCGCCCAGAGCGCGTATGCATTGGCCACGGACGCCGCCGGGAACGTCGTATTTAGTGGAGACCTCTACGGCAGCGCCGACTTCGGCGGTGGCGTGCTCACGTTCGCGGGGGATTGCTGATCTCTTCGTCGCGAAGCTCGACGTCTCGGGCAACCACGTGTGGAGCAAGCGCTTTGGCGACTTGCGCGCACAATACGGACGGAGTGTCGCCATCGACAACGCCGGAAATACCCTACTCTCTGGCTATTTTGCGGGCACGATCGATCTGGGTGGCGGCCCCCTGACCAGCGTCAACCCGAATCCCTTCACCACCACCTTTGACATCTTCCTCGCCAAGCTCGCGCCGTAGGGCGACCTCTGCCTGAAGGGCTCACGGCCGCACGCGCCGCACACGCAGCACGGCGTTGGGGGACTTCTCCGCGCAGTCGCCGGTGACCTCGAGGGTCGCCTCGATGCTGAGCTCGCCAGCTCGCTTCGCGTCGAGCTTGCAGTCGGTCACCTGACAGTTGTCGTAGCGGCCCCCGCGGCGGGCCGAGCAGCGCGAGCCTGTGAAGGCGTTGCACTCGAGGCGGCGCTCCTCGTGCGCCCCGGCCTCTCGGGTGACGAGCCTCCAGCGGTAGCAGCTGCGGAAGGCGTTGCGCGACGCTCCCCCGTCGAAGTCCTCCCAGAGGTGGACCTCATCGCCGGCCTCCACGGTCACCACGAGCTTGTGGGTCGCGCCCACGTCGAAGGCCTGGGACGAGACCTCTTCTCCGGGAGGGCAGCCTACGAGGGCGATCGCCGACGCCGCGAGCAGCAGGCGCACGGTCCTCTGGCTGGGTGCCGCGAGCATCGGCTTCACGGTAGCAGCGCGACGCGCCCCTCGCCCTGCCCCGCTACTGCCCGCAGCTCGCGGCCTTCGAGAGCAGCTGCTCACGCGCGCGCTCGTGGGTCGTCATGCGCGCGGCCCTCTCCAGCTCGCGCCTCGCCTCGGCTCGCCGGCCCAACCTGAGCAGGAGGTCTCCCCGAACCGCTGGCAGCAAGGGGTAGTCGCGTAGCGCAGGCTCTGCCGCAAGCTCGTCGACCGAGGCGAGCGCATCGCTGGGGCCGTGGGCCATCGACACCGCGACGGCGCGGTTGAGCTCGACGACCGGAGAGCCGGTGAGCTCGACGAGCGCGTCGTAGAGGGCAACGATTCGGGCCCAGTCCGTCTGCTCGGCGGTGGGGGCCCGGGCGTGGCAGGCCGCGATCGCGGCCTGCACGGTGTACGGACCGAGCGGCCGGGCGAGCGACTCGGCGCGCTCGAGCCCGGCGAGGCCGCGCGTGATGAGCAGGCGATCCCAGCGGGAGCGATCCTGATCGAGCAGGAGGATCGGCTCACCGCGCGGGCCGACGCGCGCACGCGAGCGCGAGGCCTGGAGCTCCATGAGCGCCAGGAGCCCCGCGACCTCGGCGTCATCGGGCACGAGCCCCGCGAGGACGCGCCCCAACCGCATCGCCTCGTCGCAAAGCTCTTGCCTCAGCCAGGTCTCGCCCGACGTCGCCGCGTACCCCTCGTTGAACACCAGGTACACGACCTCCATCGCAGGCGGCAGCCGCGCCCGCAGCGCCTCCCCCTGGGGGACCTCGAAGGGCACCTTCGCCTCGGTGAGGGTGCGCTTCGCGCGCACGATGCGCTGGGCGATCGTCGCCTCGGAGGTGAGGTACGCGCGGGAGATCTCGGCGGTCGAGAGCCCCGCGACCAGGCGCAGCGTCAACGCGACCCGGGCGTCCTTGGAGAGGACGGGCTGACACGCGATGAGGACCAGGCGGAGCACGTCGTCGCCGACCGAGCCATCGAGCCCCTCCTCGTCCAGTGTCGCCGAGCGTGGCTCGCCGCGCGCGATCTCCTCGTGCTTTGCCTCCACCATGACGCGCCGGCGCCGCTCGTCGATCGCCCGGTGCTTCGCGGTCGTCATCAGCCACGCGCCCGGGTTGTCGGGGACACCCGTGACCGGCCACCGCTCGAGCGCGCTCAAGAGGGCGTCGTGGGCGAGATCTTCGGCGCGGTCGACGTCTCGGACCCAGCGCACGAGGCCCCCGATGAGGCGCGCGGCCTCGATGCGCCAGACAGCCTCAATCGCCGCACGGGTCGTCGCGCTCGTCGCGCTCATCGCGGGACCCTACCCCTTCTTTTGCCGCTCGACCTCCTCGCGCAGGCGCTGCTCCTGCGCGAGCAGCTCCGGGGTCATTACAGCGCCGAAGTCCTCGGCTTCGAAGATCGGACGCAGCTCGAGCTCGGCCTCCTCGCCCGGCATCGGATCGGGGCAGCGCCGCGCCCATTCGAGGGCCTCTTCCATCGACCGGACCTGCCAGATCCAAAAGCCAGCGATCAGCTCTTTGGTCTCGGTGAAGGGGCCGTCGAGGACGCTGCTCTTGCCGCCCCAGAAGCGCACACGCTTACCCTTCGAGCTCGGGTGCAGGCCGTCCCCGGCGAGCATGATCCCCGCCTTCACCAGCTCCTCGTTGTACTTCCCCATCTCGGTGAGCAGCGCCTCGCTCGGCATCACGCCCGCTTCGCTGCTCGTGGTCGCCTTCACGATCACCATGACCTTCATCGTCTCGTCCTTTACTGCGGCCGCGCGGCCGCCGGTGGGTGGTTCGTGGAGGCGACGAACGAGCGCCGGCCAGATCGACATCTATTTTTCTCGCGCGCCCGCTCGCGCGGGGCCCTTCGGTTTCGCGGGTCCAGAGCCACCCACGAAACCGGCGCGTGGGTCGGGCTTTCTCGCGCCCGCTCGCGCGGGGCCCTTCGGTTTCGCGGGTCCAGAGCCACCCACGAAACCGGCGCGTGGGTCGGGCTTTTCTCGCGCGCCCGCTCGCGCGGGGCCCTTCGGTTTCGCGGGTCCAGAGCCACCCACGAAACCGGCGCGTGGGTCGGGCTTTTCTCGCGCGCCCGCTCGCGCGGGGCCCTTCGGTTTCGCGGGTCCAGAGCCACCCACGAAACCGGCGCGTGGGTCGGGGTCGCTCCGCGCGTGGCGACCGACTACCCTCCCCCGTCATGCGGGCACTTCTGCGACCGTTCCTGGTGATCTTGGCCTCGGTCCTCGTCGTCCCGGCGTGCTCGAGCCACGAGGCGTCCGACAAGGACACGTCGGACGACGGCGACGACGGCAAGAAGAAGAAAAAGAAGTCGAAGGGCTCGGCTTCGGCGGCCGGGACACAAACCGCGGCCGCCACGGCTGCGTCGACTGCCGCCGCCACGACCGCGCCGACGGCGACCGCCGCGCCGACGGCGACCGCGGCTCCGCCGCCCGAGCCCGTCGCTGTGGCCGAGATCCCTGCCCTCGCGGTGGGGCAGTGGCTCCGCTACGAGGAGCGCGCGCCCGAGAAGACGACCGTCGAGTACCGGGTCGTTCGTCAGGTGTCGGACAAGACGTTCGTGCTCGAGCTGGAGGCGCAGGCGCTCACGCAGACGACGATCACGAGTTCGAGGTCGAGCTGAAGGATCGTTCGACCCCCGAGGGGATGGTCATCCACAAGGCGCGCGTGAAGACCCCGACCGGGATCGTGACGCTGCCGCCGAGCGGCGCCGCTGCGAGCCTGAAGTTCGCCCAGAACGATCTCGTGCTGCCGAGCCTCGCGACCGGGAAGAAGGCCGACGTCACGGTGCCGGCGGGTACCTTCAAGGACTGCGCGGTGCGAGAGCACGCGGAGGCCGACCCCACCGGCAAGATGAATGCGACGGCCTGGGCCCACCCGAGCGTCCCCATCAACGGGTTCGTGAAGTACGAGGGCACGGTCGATGGACGCGCGTATGCGCGCGAGCTCGTGGCTTACGGTCTCACCGGCGCGAAGCCGAAGCTCTAGTCCCCTGGAACCATCGATGCTTGAAGAATTCGGGCCGCCCCTGACGGGGCGAAGGCGGCCCGAATTCCTGGGCAACGCGTGGGTCTGTTCCGTAGGGGACCCTCATTGTTCCCGTGGAAACTCCGTTTCCACGGGACTAGCTATCGAGCCCTGATCTTGCAGCTCTCGCCGTCGACCTCGACGCCGCTCGCGTCGTCGACGCTGCTCCTGAACGTCCACCACGGGCCGTCTCCCCAGGAGCCGTAACCGACCACGGGGCGCTCCGCCCCGAGCGCCGCGCCGCGCGCCACCTTGAGCGCGTCGCTCAGGGAGCACTTGGGCCAGGCCACGGCGTCGGCGGTCACCTTGTGCTCGATGGTCTGGCATTTGGGGCTGCACACGACGGACGCAGAGGGGGGCCCTCCGTGGGTCTTGGCGTCGAGGTGGAACCGCACCCGCACCGAGTAGAGGTTGCTCCTCGCGCCCGGGGGCACCTCCTCGGCCACTCGGACGCCGCCGAGCCGGGCGCCGGGCCAGGTCTTTTCACCGAGGGAGCGCGCTTCGTCGACCAGCGAGACGAGGTCCTCGAGGGTCGCCTTCTTGGCGGGGCGAGACGTCTTGGCGTCGTCCTCGCTCTCCTCGGGCGCGCGACGGCGGTCGACTTCGTCGCGGCTGCACGCGAGCGCCAGCGGCGCGAGCGAGCAGAGCAGCAGCGTCCGAACCTCCCGAGGCGCCATGCGCAGAGGGTACCCGAAGCCCTCGGGTGGACCTCACCCGACGACGCCCCCACCTGACCCCTTCCTTCCGCAGCTCCGGCGAGACAACCTCCCTGACCGCGTGGCCGTCTGGGCGCACGGCGAACGACGAGGAGGCTCGATGACGACTTCGTGGATGGAACAGTTCGAGGCGTGGCACGCCGCTGCGGGGGTAGACCTCAAGCTTCGACCTGCCGCGGCCCCAGCGAAGATCGCGAAGGCCGAGGCCAAGATGGGGCTCGCGTTCCCCGCGGGGTATCGCGCGTGGCTCTTGCGACATGATGGGCAGGCCGACCCGGAGGGCTCTGCCGAGCTCGCCCCCGGATGCAACTGGCTCACGAGCGCAGAGGGGTCTGCCGCGCAGTGGGCCGACGAGGAGGAGTGGGCCCAGGAGGGCGAGGAGGACGACTCGCAGTGTGACGGCCGGGTCAAAAACCAGGTCTTTTCGCGCAAGCGCATCCCCATCGCCGGCACGAAGTATTGGGATCAAGACAAGACCTACCTCGATCTCGATCCGGGCCCGAGAGGCGTCGCGGGGCAGGTGATCGCGCTCGTCACCGAGTGCGACTTCGAGGTGCTGGGCGACTCGTTCGAGGCGTTCATGGAGCGCTACGTCGCGCTGCTCGAGGCGGGCGCGCTGAAGGTCGAGGGAGGTCAGCTCGTGCCGACAGGGCCCGCGTGGACGGGTCACCCGGCGGAGTGGCTCGCCAAGCAGCTCGCCAAGGCGCCGAGCGAGAAGAAGGCCGCGCCCAAGAAGGCCGCTCCCAAGAAGGCCGCCCCCAAGAAGAAGGCCGCTCCCAAGAAGAAGGCCGCTCCCAAGAAGGCCGCTCCCAAGAAGGCCGCTCCCCAAGAAGGGGCCGCGCCCAAGAAGGCCGCGCCCAAGAAGGCCGCTCCCAAGAAGGCCGCTCCCAAGAAGGCCGCTCCCAAGAAGGCCGCTCCCAAGAAGAAGGCTGCGCCCAAGAAGGCCGCTCCCAAGAAGGCCGCTCCCAAGAGGTAGTCAGCGATCGCTCGCTCGCCCACGAGCTCCAGCCGGTGAGCTGGCTCGGCCGGCGACAGCTAGGCGGGACCTTGCGACAAGGGGTGCCCTCACTGTCGCCGGCAAGCAGCCGCAGCATGGCTGACGCCGGAGGAAACCGCGCAATTCGCTGGTTCGAGTGGCGGCTCGAGGTGCGATGAGGCGAGCTCGGCGACAGCTCGGCGGGACCTTGCGACAAGGGGTGCCCTCACTGTCGCCGGCCGCCCAGGGGGTGGGCAGGGCACGTTCGCGCCACGGGGCGAAAGACCGCCGTCGCGCCCTCGCGCCCGCGCCTCCTGCCATCGCACCCTGCGCTTGACGGCATCCATAACAGTGTTATGAATTGACGTAACACCGTTATGGACGACGACGGCATCGAGCTCATCCACCGCGCCCTGTCCGCCGGCGAGCTGACGGACGAGGACCTGTCGACGCGGCGGCTCGCCGGCCTGCTCGGCAAGACGACAGGGGCCATCTATCACCGCTGGGGCTCGCTCGATGGGCTGCTGTTCGCGGTGAGCCAGCGCGGCTTCGTCGAGCTCGGCGCGCGGGTGAGCTCGGTGTGGGCTCGCACGCACGACCTGGGCGCGTGCGCGGCGACCTTCGTGGACTTCGGCCTCGACCACCCCGAGCTGTACACGCTGATGTTCGAGCGCCGCTTCGACTGGTCGGCGCTCCGCGCCGCGGGCGCCTTTCAGCGCGCCACGCCCGGCAGCGAGCTGCTCGCCCGCGTGCTCTGCCTCTTCGAGCAGGGCGGCTCGAAGAGCGCGTTGTCGGACACGCGCCTGTTCATGGCGGGCCTGCACGGCATCGTCTCCTTCGCCGCGAGCGGCCGCATGAACACGGGCGAGCTCACCCAGCCCGATCGTGCCGTGGCGCTCGCCTCTGCGCGGGACCTCGCCGCGCGGCTGCTCCCTCCAGCGGCGAAGACCGCAAACCCACCGACCCCCAAGCCCTCCTCAAAGAAACGAGCACGAGCATGACCCACCTCAGCACTCCCCTGTCGCTCTCCAACAAGCTCACGCTCGACAACCGCCTCGCGAAGAGCGCGATGAGCGAGCGCCTCGCCACACGCGACGGGCGGGTCAGCGCGGAGCTGGTGCGGCTCTACGAGCGCTGGGCGCGGAGCGGGGCGGGGCTGCTGGTGACCGGCAACGTCATGGTGGACGCGCGCGCCCTCGGCGAGAGCGGGAACGTCGTCGTGGAGGACGAGCGAGACCTCGAGGGGCTGCGCGCGTGGGCCCAAGCCGCCAGGTCCGGCGGCGCGCGCGTGCTGATGCAGATCAACCACCCGGGCAGACAAGCGCCGCGCACCCTCACCCGACACCTGGTCGCGCCCTCGGCCGTCGGGCTCAAGGGCGCCGGCCCGCTGTTCGCGAAGCCGCGCGCGCTCGAGCCGCTCGAGATCGAGCAGATCATCGGCCGCTTCGCCCAGACCGCCCGCATCGCCGAGAAGGCGGGCTTCGACGGGGTGCAGATCCACGGCGCGCACGGGTACCTCGTGAGCCAGTTCCTCTCGCCGCGCAGCAACCGCCGCGACGACGCGTGGGGAGGCGACGCACCTCGCCGCAGGCGTTTTCTGCTCGAGATCGTGCGCGCGGTGCGCGCCGGCTGTCAGCGACGACTTCGTGGTGGCGCTCAAGCTCAACTCGGCCGACTTCCAGAAGGGTGGGTTCGACGAGGCCGAGTCCATGGCGCTGCTCGAGGTGCTCGACGGTGAGGGGCTGGATCTCGTCGAGATCTCGGGCGGGACGTATGAGTCTGCCAAGATGTTCGAGGAGACCGTGCCCCGGCGCGAGAGCAGCGAGCGTCGCGAGGCCTTCTTCCTCGACTACGTCGAGAAGGCGCGCGCTCGCATCCGCTGTCCGCTGATGCTCACCGGCGGCTTCCGCACCCGCGCAGGAATGGAAGAGGCGCTGAGCGGCGGGGCGATCGAGATCGTGGGGCTCGCGCGGCCGATGGCGGTCGACCCGGATCTGCCCGCCGACCTGCTCGCGAACCGGCGCCACGCCACCCTCCCGGTGAAGCTCGCGACGGGCCTCGCCAACCTCGACTCCGTGATTCAAGGCAGCTGGTACCAGGCCCAGATCGACCGGATGGGGCGTGGCCGCGAGCCCGACCCGGCGCTCGGCCGTTGGCTCCCGGTGTTGCGATATTTGTCGGGTCGGCGCGTCACGGAGCGCGTGCCCACCCCCCCCATCGCTGCGACCGCCACCCGCCACATCCTGCCGCGAGCGTCTCCGCGCCGACGAGCTCGTAGGCGCATCCGCGATCCGCGCTCAGCCCGGGCCGTCAGATCGAACCGCTACCTCGCGCGTCGAAGGGCGCATGAAGCTGCTCGGCCTGCTCTTGTCCCTCACGGTCGTCGCGTGTGCACGGCCCTCGACCCCATCGACCCCCGCCGAGCCGACCCCAACAGCGCCGACCCCCGCCGAGCCGGTTCCATCGGTGGCGGGCTCGGCTCAGGAAGAGGCGACCGTGCCCATCGCGAGCTACCCCAACCCCGCCGTCTTCTCGGACGAGGTCGAGGTGAAGCTCCAGAAGCTGCTGGAGGCGCGCGAGATCCCCTGGTCGGCCGGCGGTTCGATCGGGTTCACCCTGCACGTGCCCGCGTCACGCGCGGCCGAGGCGCGGGCCCTGCTCCGGTCCGACCCGGCGCTGATGAAGCAGGTCACGGTCTACGACGAAGCGAGGCCGTGACCGCGCTGCACAGGCTCTCAGGCGTGTGGGACCTCATCGCTCACGACCCCCTCGTGCGGCTCGAGCGACCTCGCGACCGCTTCGCGAAACTGGTCGAGCTCGAAGGGCTTCTCGATGAAGAACATCGCGCCGTCCCGCCGTGCGGCCTCCTCGATCTCCGGTGAGCCGAAGGCCGTGATGACGATGAAGGGTGTCGCCGACCCAGCGGCGTGAAGTCCCTCCAGCACATCCAAGCCGCTCACCCCAGGCATGACGACATCCGTCACGATCAGATCGAACTCCGACGGGTGGCGCGGGCTCAGCAGGTCGTGAGCGACCAGATTGAGCAGCTCCTGACCGTCCTTCGCCATCACGACCCGATGGCCGTCGTAGCGAAGGGCGCAGCACAGCGCGCGCCTCGTAGCATCATCGTCATCCGCTAACAGGATTCGCGCCCCGCCCCCACGCGGTCGCGCATTCGTGACGGCTCGTGTTCCCATGGGTCCCCCTCCCAGTGGCAGTGCCTCATTTCAGAGTCTGCCACCGAGCGCGTCCCACGTCTGCTCTCAGCAGTCCCTCGCGACGATATCGTCCGAGCGGCGCGTCCCATCTACCTGGATCGACACAGGTCGCGTCCCGGGTGCGCGCGCCGCGGGATCGGTCACTGCGGGATCGGTCACTGCGGGATCGGCTCGGTCCCCACGGTCGTGCCCGGCGTCGCGATCCACTCGAAGTTGTCCACGAGCGTGGTCGAATCGAGGACGCCGTCGCCAGAGTCGTGCACCGCGAAGCGCAGGTGCACCTCGGAGCCGCCCTCGACCGGCGCGGTCGTGCGCAGCCAGCTAGTCGCGCCGTGGTCTTGGCCGAACGACATGTCGAACCCGAACCCGGTGCCGATCAGCTCGATGTTTCCGAGCGAGCACGTAAAGATCTTGCCGCCCGCCATACAAGCGTTTGGCGGGTTGCCCTCGCAGCCGCACACCTCGAGCAGCGCGTTGTTGACGCTGATGGGGTTGCCGTCCCCATCGAACGAGATGTTCCCGTCGGTCTGACCCGGCGGGAAGGGCTCGAGGATCGCGAGGAAGAAATCGTTGAACGTGCTGCACACGAAGCCTGGCCACTCGTAGGTGTAGAAGTCGAAGTCGAACGAGAACCCGGTCGCGTTCGACGGCGCGCGCAGCACCAGCTCGACCCCCGTCGGATCGTTGGGTGCGCCGGTCGTGACGCCGGGACACGCTGGCGACTCCTTCGGGAAGCCCTGCGCAAACGCCCGGGAGTAGCCCTTCGAGAACCCGCCCACGCTCTGGTAGCCGGGGTCGTTCGGTCGCCGCGCCGTGCCGCTCGACAGCACCAGCATGCGCTCACCCGCGCGAAGATCGACGTTGGGCCCGAAGTCGTCGACGAACCCGTGCCCCAGGTGGAACCGCTGCGCCATATTGGGATCGACAGGCGGCGGGCTGCCGTCTGCCATGACCCACTCGGCGCTCACGAAGCCCCAGTCGTCGGGCCCGGTGGACACCTTGCAGATCTCGATCGCCTCGGCCGCCTTGCGCGGATCCATCTCGTCGACGTCGATGCCGGCGTCGCACGGAGGATCGGGCGGCTCGTCGATGTCGCCGTCGCAGTCTTCGTCGTACGGCGCCTTGCCGTCCTCGGTCGGGACCTCGAGCGCGTTGGGGTTGCGGTTCGGATCGCAGTCTTCGCAGTCCCCCTGGGCTTCGGTGTAGCCGTCGCCGTCGATGTCGTCGTCGGGCGTCCCCGGAGCGCAGATGATGCCTCCGCCCTCTCCGGTGTTGCCCCCGGCCGCGAAGCCAGCTCCCTGTCCGCCGCCGCCCTGGGTCGTGGACGGCGCGCCGCCTGCGCTCGCGCCGCCTCCGCCTGCGCTCGCGCCGCCCGTGGACGACTCGTTGCCGCCGGCGCCGTTGCCGGCGCCGCAGCCCATCGAGAGAGCAAGAACGAGGGAGAGCCCGGTTCGTTTCGACATGGGTGCCTCAGAACACGCAGATGGGTCCGTCGCCGAAGTCGAGGCAGCTGTAGCCGTTGCGGCAGTCGGCGTTCGACGCGCAGGTCTGCATGCAGCTGCCATTTCCGCTCGGGAAGAAGAAGTAGCTCGAGCATACGCTGCCCGTGGGGCAGTCGTCCGCCGCGAGATCGCAGAACTCGGAGCAGTACCCGCCGGGCCAGCCGAAGTTGAACTGGTCGATGCAGATCGGGTCGGGCGCGTTCGCCGCGCACTGGTTGTGGATCTGGCAGGTCGTGCCCGCCGCCTTCACCCCCGGCGTGCAGCTGAACGACGCCGCGCAGGCGGTCGCGTCTTCGCAGTCTTCGAGGCTGTCGAAGTCGTTGTCCTGATAGTCCTGGCAGTTGAGCTCGGGCGGGTTGCCGCAGGTGAGCGTGCCCTGGCCATCGTCGTTGCACGACAGGCCGTTCGGGCAGTCTGCGTCGGTCGCGCACGACTTGAAGCACACCCCGTGCACCGAGATGTTGAGGTCGACGCACACGCCGCCGGGGCAGTCTCCAGGGCCGTCGCAGAACTCCGAGCAGTAGCCGCTGTTGAACCCCTGGTTCCAGTTCAAGCAGATGGGGTCCCCGCCCGTCGCCTGGCACTGGTTGTTCTGGAAGCACGACGCGCCGTAGCCGTTCGGGCCCGGGCTGCACTCGAGCGACTGCCCCTTGCAGTTGGAGGGGTCGTCGCAGTCGAGGTACCCGTCGAAGTCGTCGTCCCATTGGCCGTCGCACCACGACTCGGGCAAGGGCTGATCGATCTGTCCAGAGAAGTCCGAGCCAGCCCCCTTCGCCTCGAAGATGACGAAATACGTCTCGCCCGCGACCGCGGGGAACGACGCGGACTCGTTCTGGCCGTTCGGCGCGTTGTCGACGCAGAGCAGCTCCGTCTGCGCGTCGTTGCAGGCGGTGCGGACCGAGATGACGCCGTCGAAGCTCCAGCTGTAGAGCTGGATGCTCATGTCACCATCCATCGCCGCGGTGACCTGGTAGACGATCTCCGACCCAGCGCCGGGAGCACAGGACGACTCGAGCACGTTCGGCCTGCCGGCGAGGTTGCCGTTCGGCCAGGCCGGCACCACCTGCGGAGACGCGGCGCCGCACGGGTCGGTGCAGGTGAGCTGCTCGGCGCAGTCATCGTCGAGGCAGTCGATGGCGCCGTCCGCGTCGTTGTCCTGGCCGTCGTTGCAGGCCTCCGCGGGGAGGCAGCCGGAGACGACGACGCCGCAGAACTGGTTGCAGACGAGGGTGCCGCCGCTCATCCCGAAGTCGACGCAGGTGAGCCCGCCGAAGTCGTCGAGGTCGCACGCCTCGCCCTGATCTCGCACGCCGTTGCCGCACAGGTTGGGGGGCGCCCCGCCCTCTCCTTCTCCGCCCTGGCCTGCTCCGCCGTGCCCGCCCACGCTCGGGGAGCCGCCTTCGGTCGTCGTGCCGCCCGTGCCGCCTCCCGCGCCCCCCGCCCCTTCGGGGGCGCCCCCAGCGACGGCTCCGGCTTCACCGCCGCCCCCCGATGACAGAGGCGGGTCTTCACCGCCGGCGCAGCCGGCAGCGAGCACGAGGCTGATCAAGCAGGCAGGTACATAAGTGGGCATATGTCGCACTCAATCCGACTAGGCAGTCCCAGCTCCGGGCGCAAGCTTGATGCGCGCAAACGTTCCGCTTGATCACATTTTCCTTGGAAATGAGAGTGCCGTTGCTTCGCACCCCGGTCGAAGTGAGGTAAGGACTGTCCGGTTTTCGACACTGCTCGGCCCCTCAGCTTGCAAGGGGCCAGCGCCGAGAGGGTCTCGTCATGCTGCGATACCGCGCCGACCTCCGAACCATCGCCTTCATGGGCGTCTTCTTCGCCCTCGTCGCCGTCCAGTGGCTCGTGCCAGCTGCTTCGATCTTCGACGGCGGCGCTTGGTGGGCCGCGGCTCCGCTGTTCGTGCTCACGTGCTTCTTCTCGTTCTTCTGCGCGGTCGCGACGCACAACACGATCCACTCTCCGGTGTTCGAGAAGCGCGCCCACAACCGCGTCTTCCAGACCGTGCTGACGCTGACCTATGGCCACCCGGTGAGCGCGTTCGTGCCGGGGCACAACCTCAGCCACCACAAGCACACGCAGACCCGCAAGGACGTGATGAGGACCTCGAAGACGCGGTTCTCGTGGAACCTGCTCAACGGGCTGTTCTTCATCGTGAAGGTCGCGCCCGCGATCATGCGAGGCGAGAGCCTGTACTTCAAGACGATGAAGGAGCGCCTGCCGGCCTGGTACCGCCAGTACCAGATCGAGTTCTGGGTGCTGCACGCGCTCTACCTCGCGCTCTTCATCGCGGACTGGAAGAAGGCGCTCGTGTTCGTGTTCCTGCCCCACAAGTACGCGGCGTGGGGCATCGTCACGATGAACCTCTTGCAGCACGACGGCGCGGACGAGAACAGCGAGTACAACCACTCGCGCAATTTCGTCGGCAAGCTCGTCAACTGGTTCACGTTCAACAACGGCTTCCACACCATCCACCACGTGCACCCGGGGATGCACTGGAGCCTCACCCCCGAGGCGCACGCGCGCGAGATCGCGCCGCACATCCACCCGGCGCTCGATCAGAAGTCGCTGCTCGCCTACATCGTGCGGACGTACCTCTGGCCCGGCAAGCGGCTCACGTACCTTGGCCAGCCGGTCGTCCTGCCCGAAGAGGGCCCTGACGAGAACTGGGTGCCGAAGCCGGAAGAGACGAAGGAAGACCTCGGCGCGATGGCCCCGGCCTGAGCGCGATGTCCACGACGTTCGACCCCTCCGGGCCTGCGCAGCACGACGGCGTGTACGGCCTGCCCACGAGCGCCGAGCAGGCGCGCGTGGTGCTCGTGCCGGTGCCCTGGGAGCCGACGACCTCGTATCGGAAGGGCACGGCCGGCGGCCCCGCGAACATCCTCGACGCCAGCCGTCAGGTCGATCTGTTCGACCTCGAGTATGGCCGGCCGTACGAGGCGGGCCTCGCGATGTTGCCGCCCGATCCGGAGATCGTCCGGCTCAACCTCGAGGCGTGTGGGCTCGCGCAGCCGATCATCGACCGCGGCGGCGCGCTCGACTCCCCCGCGCTGGCCCAGGATCTCGCGCGGGTGAACGAGCTCTGCGACCAGCTCAACCGGCGCGTCGAAGAGCTGTGCGACGGTTGGCTCGAGCGAGGCAAGCTCGTGGGCGTGGTGGGCGGCGATCATGCGAGCCCGTTCGGGCTGATCAAGGCGCTCGCGCGCAGGCACCCGGGGCTCGGCGTGCTCCACGTCGACGCCCACGCCGATCTGCGCGTCGCGTACGAGGGGTTCACCTTCTCGCACGCGTCGATCCTCCACAACGTGCACGAGCGCGTCCCCGAGGTGGCGAAGATCGTCCAGGTGGGTGTCCGCGATCTCTCGGAGGACGAGCACCTGTTCTCTGCCGGCTCGGCGCGCATCGAGACCTTCTACGATCGCGACCTCGCCGAGCGCGCGTTCGAAGGCGAGCCGTTCGCGCGGGTCGCCGCCGACATCGCGTCGAGGTTGCCGCGCGACGTGTACATCTCGTTCGACATCGACGGCCTCGAGCCCTCGCTGTGCCCAGGGACGGGCACCCCCGTGCCGGGGGGGCTGAGCTTCCGGCAGGCGTGCGCGCTGCTCTGGGCGGTCGTCAAGAGCGGCCGGCGCATCCTGGGGTTCGACCTCAACGAGGTCTCGGGCAACGACCCGTGGGACGGCATCGTCGGCGCGCGCGTGCTCTACAAGCTCATCGGCGCGCTGCTGCGCACGAACGCGTGACGTCGACGTAAGCGCTGGTTCGGCCGGCTTTCGCGCTCGAAACGGCGCTTTCACGGCTGCAACGCCGCCGAAGCCTCCGCCCCCCAGAATTCCAGGAGTTGGGCGTGGCACGGTTCTGGCAAAGCCGGTCCACATGGGGGAACAAACCACGGTCGGCACGATGAACCGAAGGGATGACCGAGACGACCGCGCGAAGGGAGCGAGCGCCGCCCGGCGGCCCGCCAGCTCGCAGCCGCCGCGCTCGACGAACCGTCCGCCCGCGCGCACGGCCTCTGGCAGCGGTGCCCCCTCGAGCCGGAGGGAGCGCGTTCAAAGCATGTCCCGCCGGACGAACACGCTCAAGATTCGGCCTTGGTCGCAGCTGCCCGGCGTCGTCGCGTACGTGGTGCTCGATCACACCGAGCAAGTGACCGACGCGTGGGGTGAGCCCAGCGGTGCCGAGCTCGAGCGCGCCGCCTCGTTCCGTGACCGCGTCCGCAGAGGCGCGTTCGACGGCAGCCACGCCCTCGATGGTGGCCTCGACCGGCGCCTCTTGTCGGTGGCCCGCCGGGACGGATGGTTCGTGCACGTATGGGTCGAGGGAACGACCGACGTCGCGGGAATCTTGTCCGTCGTCGGCGGTTAGCTCGCCCGACGATAAGAGCTCCCAGTTTGTCGCGTGATGACCGCGGCGTGCTACCCTCGTTCGCGGGGCGGAGCCGCCGGTCGTCATATGGATAACGAAGAGATCGCATACCGACCGGGCGACGTCCTGGCCGACAAGTACAAGGTCGACCGGGTCATCGGCATGGGCGGCTTCGGCGCCGTGCTCGCCGCGACGCACCTCAAGCTCGACCAGCGCGTGGCGGTCAAGATCCTGCTGCCCCATGCGGCGAAGAACGCGGCGGCGGCGGAGCGCTTCATGCGCGAGGCCCGCGCCGCGGTGAAGATCCGCAGCGAGCACGTGGCGACGGTGAAGGACGTCGGCCAGCTGTCCGACGGCACGCCGTACATGGAGATGGAGTTCCTCGAGGGACAAGACCTCTCCAACGTGCTGAAGACGAGCGGCGGGCAGGCAGTGCACGACGTGGCCGAGTGGGTGTTGCAGGCATGTGAGGCCATCGCAGAGGCGCACTCGCTCGGCATCGTCCACCGCGATCTGAAGCCCGCGAACCTCTTCCTGACGCGCAAGGTCGACGGCGCGCCGTGCGTGAAGGTCCTCGACTTCGGCATCTCGAAGATGTCGAACGAGCTCGGCGACAAAGGGATGACGAAGACGAGCGACGTGATGGGCTCGCCGTTCTACATGTCTCCCGAGCAGATGCGCTCGACCCGCAGCGTCGACGCGCGCAGCGACATCTGGGCCCTCGGCGCGATCCTGTACGAGATGTTGGCCGGCGCGCCGCCGTTCGACGCCGAGACGATGACCGCGCTCGTCGTGTCGATCATGCAAGAGCCGCCGCGCGAGCTGGGCATCTTCAGGCGAGACATCCCGCCCGCCTTCCGGGACGTCATCATGCGCTGCCTGCAGAAGGATCCCGCGCAGCGCTTCCAAGACGTCGCGGGCCTCGCTGCCGCGCTCGCCGCCTTCGCGCCGCAGCGCGCCCAGCAGAACCTGCAGCGTGTCTTCGCGATCAGCGGGCGCTCCTCGAACCCGATGGTCTCCAGTCAACCGAGCAGCAACCAGCGCGCCAGCCTCCCGCAGGCGACGCCGGGCGCGCACACGCTGTCCGAGCAGCCCGCGTCTGTCGCGTTCCACGGTCAGCACGCACAGTCCGGCCAGCACGGGCACGCGCAGTCCGGCCAGCACGGGCACGCACAGTCCGGCCAGCACGGGCACGCGCAGTCCGGCCAGCACGGGCACGCGCAGTCCGGCCAGCACGGCCCCCAGCCCACGGTGCCGGGCTACCCGCACGGGCACCAGAGCGGCTCACACTCGGGCTCGCACTCGTATCCGCCGGCCGCGCCCCAGGCGACCGAGCCGGGCGACTTCGGCGCGTCGCACCTGCACGGCGGAGCGCTCCCTGGCAACGCGGGCCAGCTCGCGGGCGCCAGCGGCTCCCCTGCCCAATCGTGGGGCGGGACGTACATGGGCAGCAAGAAGCCGAGCAGCTCCAAGGCGCCGCTCATCGTCGGCCTCATCGCCGTATCCGTGCTGCTGATCGGCGGCGGAGGGGGCGCGTACTACTTCGCGACCCAAGGTGACAAGAGCGCGAGCAAGTCGGCGAAGTCCAGCGACGACGACGAAGACGACGATCGCAAGAGCTCGAAGCGCGACGACGACAAGACCACGGCGTCAGCGACCGCCACGGCGTCCGCGACGGTGGTGATCACCGCAGAGCCGGTCGCCACGGCCGCGCTCGCTGCAACGACTCAGCAGCCGACGGTCGAGCCGGTCGCGTCGTCTGCCGCGCCCACGACCCCGACCACGCCAGCCAAGAGCGCGAAGCCCACGGCGTCGACGACCCCGACGCTCGTGGTCCCAACGATCCCCTCCATCGTCGTGCAGCCGCCTCCGCCTCCGCCTCCGCCCCCGCCCCCGAAGAAGCCACCGCCCGATCCGATGTGGGACCGACCGGACTGATCGGCGGGTCTCGGCTCCCTGGGTGGGGGGCTGCGGCGCCCGAGCCTCGAGCTCGGAGGGCCAGGATCCGGAGGTCATCCCGGGGCAGCAGCCTGCAAGCAAGGCGGACCGATCGAGGCGCAGACGAGATCCTGCCGCGGCTGCCAGATTCTTGCCGGGCGGGCTGCTTTCTCAGGCAAGCTTGGATACAGCTTGGGCTACCCCCTCGCCGAGCTCAAGGAACCATCGCCATGCGCTTCGCCGCCTCTTCGCTCGTCTTCCTCGCCGCCGTTCAGCTGACCTCCATCGCGTCCGCGCAGGCTCCCGAGGCCCCGCCTCCCGCCGCGCCCGCTCAGCCCCCCGCGGAGGAGGCCGAGAACGTCAGCGACAGTGACAAGGAGCGGGCGCGCGTGCTCTTCGACGAAGGCCGCCAGCTCATGACCGACGGCAAGATCGCCGAGGCGTGCGCGAAGTTCGGAGAGAGCCAGAAGGTGCGGCCCGGCATCGGCACGCTCTACAACCTCGCTGACTGCAACGAGAAGCTGGGCAAGACGGCGACCGCCTTCAAGCTCTTCGAGGAGGTCGCCGAGCGCACGAAGGCCGCGCTCCAAGAAGACCGCATGAAGAAGGCCCAGGAGCGCCTGGCGGTGCTCGAGCCGAAGCTCATGAAGATCCGGCTCGCAGTGCCGGCTGGCGGCAAGGTGAAGTCCGTCACGCTCGACGGCGAGACCGTCGACCCGGAGGACTTCAACAAGGCGATCCCCGCCGACCCGGGCGAGCACACCATCATCGCCATCACGATGAAAGACGACGGCGAGCCGTTCGAAGAGACCGTCGAGCTCGATGAAGAGGGCAAGACCATGACGGTCGCCATCCCCGTCGCTGCGGGCGCCAAGATGAAGCGCCGGGTCGGCATGATCATCGGCGGCGGCATCACGATGGGCGTGGGCGCGATCGCCCTCGGCTCGGCGATCTACCTCGGCGCGCAGGACGACTACGAGCTGCTACCGGCCGCGGTCGGTCTCGGCATCCTCGGCGTGGCGGGCTTGGGCGTCGGCATCCCGATCTTCGCCGTCGGCTTCAAGAAGAAGCCGGTGCGCGGCGCCGAGCTCGACGAGCTGCCCATCCTCGAGGCGTCGCCGGTCCCGCAGATCGCCGTCGGCCCGACCGGCGCGTCGGCGACCTGGCACTGGTGAGGTCGCGCCAGTGAGACGTGCGGCGATCGCGCTCGGGCTCGCGATCGCCTCGATCCCCGCCGCGCTCCCCTGCCCTTGCGAAGCCGAGCCCGCCGCCGCCCCGCAAGAGAACTGGGCGACGGCGCGGGCGCGCGCGCTCACCGAGCAGGCGAAGGCCCACCGCGACGCGGGCGCGTCTGGGCAGGCCGTGGCGCGGCTGAACGAGGCGCTCGGCGTGGACGGCACGTTCGAGCCTGCCTACCTGACGCTCGCGGACCTGCGAGCCGCGCTTGGACAGCACGACGAGGCGATCCTCGTCCTCGACATGGGCCTCGAGCGCATCCCGGGTTTCGAGGCGGCCCTGGTGGCGAAGGCCGACGTGCTCGGGCGCGCGAAGCGATGGCCGGCGGCGACCGCTGCGTACCTCGACCTGACCACCCGTCGGCCGGACGACGACGCGCTGTGGGGCAAGCTCCTCGACGCCGCGGTGCGGGCAGGGCGCTTCCCGGTCGCGCTCGCGGCGGCGAGGAGGCGGGCCGTGCTCGCGCGAGAGCGCGGCGACGACGCGGCCGAGCGGGACGCGAGGCTCACGTCACGCGCGCTGGCGCGCCTCGTAGCAGAGGCCGATCCGGTCTCGGCGGGCCGCGAGGGTCGCGGGCCCGTGCGCGCCGCGATCGCGGCCGCCACGACGAGGTAGCGACGGCGCGAGCCCCGTACTAAAGCGGCGGGCGATGCCCGCCTACGAAGCCGAGCGAGACCGCGCCCGCGCCCAGCGCGCGTTCGCCGCGCTGCTCAAGAAGACGAAGCCCGCCGTAGAGGCGAAGATGAGGGCTGCGTTCGCGGCGCGCCGCAAGGCGCGCGCGAAGAACGGCCCCGAGGTGCTCGACGTGCTCGACGCCGCCGAAGATCTCTCGATGCGAGGGGGCAAGCGCTTCCGCGCGGCCTTGCTGGCGTCGACGTACCTCGGCCAGGATCCGAAGGGGTCGTTCCAGGTCGCGCTCGCGGGCGGCGTCGCGCTCGAGATGTTGCAGAGCTACCTCCTCATCCAGGACGACTGGATGGACGGCGACCTCGAGCGCCGCGGCGGGCCGAGCGCGCACGTCGCGCTCGCGAAGAAGCTCGGTAAGGGGCCGCTCACCCCGGAGCACGCGGGCGGCGTCGGCGCGCTGCTCGCGAGCGACTTCGTGTGGGGCCTCGCGGTCGGCGCGCTGCTCGGCGCGAAGGTCGACGCGCCTCTGCGCGCGCGCGCCCTGGAGGAGCTCTTGCGCATCCACGAGGACGTGGTCGCCGGGCAGATCCTCGACACCGTCGCGAAGGACGCCGACGTCGAGGTGCTGCATGATCTGAAGACCGGCAGCTACACCGTGCGCGGCCCACTCGCGCTCGGGGCGCTGCTCGGCGGCGCGGGCGCGCCCACCCTGAAGGCGCTCGGGCGCTTCGGCGAGCCGCTGGGCGTGGCGTTTCAGCTCCGCGACGATCTGCTGGGCGTCTTCGGGACCGCGGAGGAGTCGGGCCGCCCGCAGGGCAGCGATCTGCTCGCGGGCAAGAGCTCGAGCGTGCTCAGGCACGCGCTGCCTGCCCTGCGCGGCCCCTCGAAGAAGGCGGTCGAGCGCGTCTGGAAGAGGCGCGACGCGACCGCCCGCGAGATGAGCGCCGCGATCGCCGCCATCACCGACAGCGGCGCGCGAGAGGCCGTCGAGAAGCGCCTCGCGGCGCTGTGCGACAAGGCCGAGCGCGAGGCCTCCAAGCTCCCGCTCGCCGCCCGGGCGCGCGACGAGCTCGCGGGCGCCTCGCTCGCGATCCGCGTCGGCCCGGGCGGGCGAGAGGCTCGATGACGATCGCGCCGCTGGTCGCCGAGGGGACCGCGTCGGGCAAGGTCATCCTCTTCGGAGAGCACGCCGTCGTGTACGGCGTGCCGGGGATCGCCGCGGGCATCGAGAAGGGCGCGCGCGCCAGCGCCGCCAAGCTGGCGGGGGACCCGGCCTCGTCGCTCGCGCTGTCGGGCAAGATCCACAAGACGACCGACGACTCCGACCTCGCCCGCGCGCTCCGGTCGTTGCTCGAGGTCGAGCCCGCGTGCGGGCCGCTCTCGATCGAGGCCCACGCGGACGTCCCGCCGGGCGGTGGCCTCGGGTGCTCGGCGGCGCTCGGCGTCGCCATCGCGCGCGCCGCCGAGCGCGCGTCGCTCGGCGAAGGCGCGCTCGACGAGCGGCGGGTCTTCGAGCGAGGGCTGGCGTGGGAGCGAGTGTTCCACGGCAACCCGTCGGGCATCGACACCGCCGCGGCCGCGAGCGGCACGTTCCTCTGGTACGAGCGCGGCGTCGGCACCCGGCCCCTCACCGCGCCGGTCGACGTGTGGCTCGCGGTCGGCTACTCGGGCGCGAGCGCGTCGACGAAGGTGATGGTGGAGAGCATCGCGCGCATCCAAGAGAAGAACCCCCAGCTGCACGAGAAGTTCTTGGGCGGCGTCCGCTCGATCGTCGAAAACGCGAGGCTCGCGCTGGACGCGGGCGACGACCGAGCGCTCGGCCAGCTGATGGACATGAACCAGATGCTGCTCGCAGGCGTGCTGCTGTCGACCGAGGCGATCGAGCAGATGTGCGGGATCGCCCGGGCAGAGGGCGCGCTGGGCGCCAAGCTGACCGGCTCCGGCGGCGGCGGCAGCGTGATCGCGCTCGGCGGCATGTGCCCGCGGGCCGAGCGGGGCTCCGTCGCCGAGCTACTCGCCGAGAAGATCGCGGCCGCCTGGGCGGCGGCTGGCTTCACGTCGTTCTCGACGCGCGTGCAAGGCTCCCACAACCCGAACCTCGGCAAAGCACACGCCGAGTCGCACCCACCGAGGAACCTGTGAACCTGTCGGCCACCGCGATCGCCCACCCGAACATCGCCCTCGCCAAGTATTGGGGCAAGACCGCCTTCGGATACAACCTGCCCGCCGTCCCGAGCCTGTCGGTCACGCTCGCGGGCATGGCCACGCGGACGACCGTGAGCTTCGACGAGAGCCTCGCCGCCGACCAGCTCGTGCTCAACGGTGAGCCATCGGCCGGTGAGACGCTCGCGCGCGTGAGCGGGCTGCTCGATCGCGTCCGCGCGCGGGCCGGCAAGCACGGCCTACGAGCGCGCGTCGACAGCAAGAACGACTTCCCCACCGCGTCGGGCCTCGCCTCGAGCGCGTCCGCCTTCGCCGCGCTCGCCGTCGCGGCCGCGCGCGCCGCAGAGCTCGAGCTCGATGCAGCCGCGCTGAGCGATCTCGCGCGGCGCACGAGCGTCTCGGCGGCCCGCTCGGTGCTCGGCGGGTTCGTCACGCTCCGCGCCGGCGTCGAAGGTGACGAGGTGCTGCCCGCCGAGCAGCTCGCCCCTCCCGCCCACTGGGACGTCGCGATCGTCGTCGCCGTCACGCGCGAAGGCCCGAAGGACGTCGGCTCGAGCGAAGGGATGAAGCACACGATGAAGACGAGCCCGTACACGGGCGCCTGGGTCGAGCGCGCGCCTGCGCTGTTCGAGCGGGTCCGCGCTGGTGTGCTGGCGAAGGACCTCGCCGCCATCGGTCCAGCGGTGGAGCAGAGCGCGCTCATGATGCACGCGGCGGCGATCGCGGCCGACCCTGGCATCCTCTATTTCAGCGGGGCGACCGTGGAGGCCATCGCGGCCGTCCGGCGCATGCGCAAGGACGGTCTCGAGGGGTACCTGACGATCGACGCGGGCCCCCACGTGAAGGTGCTCACGCGCGGCTCCGACGCCGAGCGCGTCGCCGAGACGATGCGCTCGGTGCCGGGCGTGCTGCGCACCATCGTCGCCCGACCCGGTCCCGGCGCGCACGTCGAGCCATGACCGGCCTCGCGAGGGCTCCGGGCAAGCTCGTCCTCTCGGGCGCGTACAGCGTCCTTTGGGGCGCGCCCGCCCTCGTGACCGCCGTCGATCGCTTCGCGCTCGCCGATCGTGATCGGCCCGCGCTCCACGTGGCCGAGGAGGTCCTGGCGGCGGTCGAGCTCGGGCTGTGCCCTCGCCCGTGCTTCGTCGACGCGAGCGAGCTGCGCGTCGACGAGGGCGGTGGCAAGAGCCGAAAGCTGGGCCTCGGGTCGAGCGCCGCGATCCTGCTCGCCACGCTCGCGGCGTTCCGCGGCGTCCCGACGACGACGCTCGCGCGCGACGATCTGTTCCGAGGGGCGCTCGCTGCGCACCGAAAGGCGCAGGGCGGAGGCAGCGGCATCGACGTCGCCGCGAGCACGTTCGGCGGCACCCTGGCCTTTCGCGTCGTCGACCTGGAGCCCGTCGTGCAGCCGGTGACCCTGCCGCCCGGCCTCGAGATCGCGGTGTTCGCTGCGGCCAGCTCGTCGATCACGGCGGGCTTCGTGGCGCGCGTGAAGAGGCTCGCCGCTGAGCAGCCCGATCTGTTCGCGCCGCTGTTGGCTGCGGCGAAGGCAGGCGCCGAGCGCGCCCTCGAGGCCCCCGACGCCGCGCGCTGGGTGCTCGCGCTCGCCGCGCAGCGCGACGCGCTCCGGGAGCTCGGCGATCACGCTGGCGTCGGCATCGTGACCCCCGCCGTGCAAGAGCTGGCAGAGCACGCGAGGCGCCACGGCGCCTTCTTTGGCCCGAGCGGCGCGGGCGGCGGGGACGTCGCCTTCTACGCGGCCGACGCTCCGCCACCACCTTCGTTCATCGAGGCCGCCGCGGCTCGCGCGTACTCGATGCTCCGCTGCACCGTCGGGGCGCCCGGCGTGGTCGGAGTCGCTCGGTGAGCCGGCCGGCAGCCGCCTCGGCGCTGCTGGCGCTCGCTGCCCTGGCGATGGGCTGCGTGGGGCGGACGGTCACGCGCTCGGCCGACGGCATCGTGTACGAGGGCCGCTACATCTCCGCGCGCGCGTACGAGGCGTACGCGCGCGGGGTCATCGCCGAGGCAGACGGGCGCCTCGAGGAGGCGATCCGCGCGTTCCGCGTCGCGAGCGACCTGGACGACGAGGGCCCCGAGGCCCCTACCCGGCTCGGCGCCGTCCTCTGTCGCCGAGGCGACAAGGACGAGGCGGCCGACGCGTTCGAGGACGCGATCGACGAAGACCCCACGTACGCGGCGGCCTACCGCGAGAGGGCGCGCTGCGCGCTCGCGTCCGAAGATCCGGGGCTGGCCATCGAGAGCGCGGAGCTCGCGTCGATCCTCGATCCCGACGACGTCGACGCGGCGCTGCTGCACGTGGCGGGGCTCGAGCGGGTGGGTCGCTACCGGGACGCGGCCCGCCTGGTCGTGGCGCGGATCGTCGGCGGCCAACGCTCGGCGAGCATGGGTGAGCGCCTCCAGGTGATCGCGGCGAAGACCAAGGACCGCGGCCTCGCGCGGCTCGCAGACGAGGTCATCGCCGGCGCGCGCGCCCAGTCGAGGTCGGTCGGCGCCGAACCGCGGCCGACCCGCGCCGACATCGACGACGCGCTCGCGCGCGGCGACCTGCCCGGCGCGCGAAAGCTCGCGACGCGAGCGAAGACGTCGCAAGGAGAAATCGCCCTGCGCGCGGCTGCGCTCGGCCGCTACGAGCTCGCGAGGGAGCAAGCGACGCTGGTGCTCGACGCCGATCCGCGGGACGGCCCCGCCGCCGTCGCGCTGCTCGTCGCCTGCGAGCGCAAGGGCCTCGCAGACGCGATCGCGCGGGCCAAGGACGCGCGTCTCCGAGAGGCGCCCGTGCTCGCTCGGCTGCTGCTCGCCGAGGTGATCGACCGTGAGGTCTCTGCCGCCGACGCCCGGCTCGTCGTCGACGCGACCGATCTCGCGACGGCGCGCGCCGACCCGCTCGAGGAGCTCGTGCGGCGCCACCTCGCGCAGACGCTCACACCGGCGCCTTTGTGACCGCCGGCGCGCGCCCCCACACGCGCACGGTCGCCTCCTCACCGAGCCCCTTCGTCGCCCACGTCGAGGTCCCGTTCGAAAGCACGGCCCTGCCCACGAAGGGCCCCCGGCGCGGCGCGGGATCCGCGCCGGTCGCGTCGAACCTGGCCCGCAGCACGAGCAGATCGCGCTCTGCGTCGTCAGCCAGCGTGCGCTCGGAGCGGGCGCGCTCCGCGATCGCGACGGCGTCTGCGATCGACGCGAGCCGTGACGTGCGCGCCCTCGCGCCCACGCTCGCGTGCGCGAGGGGCCGCGCCTCGTCGACGTGTCGGGAGAGCCTCGGCAGGTGCGCGAGGGCCTCTTCGACCCGCTTGCGCTCGAGGATGGTGCGCGCTCGCGCGACGCCCGCCGCGTCGACCCCTGCGGCCGCGCCGGGCTGACGGGGCGTGTCGGTGAGGGCTCGCGCGACCTCCGCCTGCAGCACCTCGAGGCGCGCGGCCGCCCCTTCCTGCTCTGGGTGAGCGGCGCCGCGCGTCGACGTCGAGCGCGTCCCTGCAGCGTGGGCCGTGGGCGCGCCTGCGCCCTGCCGAGCGCTGGCGCGCCCGCCTCGACACGCGTTGGCTCGAGCGAGCTCGGCGAGCCGCGGCGCGAGCCCTGCTCCGAAATGACCGTCGCGCTCGATCAACACGGCCGCCTCGGGCGCGCGAGCCAGGACCGCCGCGAGCACTTCGAAGATGGCCTCCGGCACGTCGTGGGCGTGGGTGTCGAAGTAGAAGCCGTCTTCGAACACGCCGCCGGCGAGGTGGATCATGCGGGCCCTCTCGAGCGGGTACGCGCGGGCCACCTCGAGCGGATCGAGCCCAGCGTTGACGGCGTTCGCATACAGGTTGCTGACGTCGAGCAGCAGATCGCAGCCCGAGGCCTCACACACCAGCGCGTAGAGCTCCGGCTCGGGGATGGAGTCCTCGGCGTACCCGAACGGCGCCGCGACGTTCTCGAGCAAGAGCGGCGTGTCCGGCAGGGCCGCGCGGGCGCGCCCCACGTTGCGAGCCACCACCTCCACGGCCGAGGCGGTCCGTGGCAGCGGCGTCAGGTGGCCGATCTCGCGGCCCGAGGCGCGCGTGAACGCGACGTGCTCCGACACGTACGGAGCGCGCAGGTCGCGAGCGAGCGCGGCGAGACGCCTGGCGTGATCGAGGTCGATGCCCTCGGCGCTCCCGAGCGAGAGCTTGATGCCGTGGGGCACGATGGGCCACCGCTCGGACAGGGCGACCACCTCGCGCCGCGTGCGAGCGCTGGAGAAGCACGCCTCCGCGACGACCTCCAGAAAATCGACGCCCTCGGGATCGGCGAGGAGCTCTCGCGTGAGCTCTTTGCGTAGGCCGATCCCGTGGGCGCCTGCGAGGTCAGCCGGGGATGTCGTTCGAGCAGAAGCCGTTGATGCACTCCGCATTGGGATCGCAGCAGTCGGAGGCGTCGACGCAGGCGCTGCCTTCGGGCGAGCAGCCCTCCGACTCGCCGCAGACGTATTTCATCTCGGTCTCGTCGTACACGCAGAACCCGTCGCAGCACTCGAAGCCCGCCTGGCACTCCTCGCCCAGCGGCTTGCACGGGTCGAGCGCCCACGCTCCACGCATGTTCTGGTTCGTGAGCTCCTGGCCGGGTAGCCAGAACGCAGGGTGGCTCGGGTCGACCCCGTCGGCGGGGTTCGCGTCGACCGCCGCCACCCACAGCTGCTTGCGGCGCGTGCCGGGGTTGGTGTCGGTCAGCGTGTTGCCGTACGTGCGCTCCGACTCGATCACGAGCCAGAAGTACCCGCCGACCGCGACAGGGAGGAAGGTGGGCTGGTAGCTCGCCTGGCCCTCCACGCCCGGGAGCGAGCCTTTGCCGTTGGCCGCGGTCAGCGGGAGGATCGTCGAGCCGTCGCTCCTCGCCATCCACACCTCGCCGAGCGCGCCGCGCGTTCGGCACTGGTTCGAGCGCTGGAACGCGACCCAGTTCGAGTCGGGGCTCCACGTCGGGTAGGTGTTCGTGCGGAGCGCGGGGTCCGCGTTGGGCACGATCTCGATCTGGTTGCCGATCGACGGCACCGCCGGATCGATGTCAGCGACGTAGATGGACGAGTTGTTGAAGTCGAGCCAGTTGCCGTCGGTGCGAGCGCCGTACGCGATCCGCGTGCCGTCGACCGACCAGGCCGGGTGCGTCGCAGAGCCCACCGGCGGGGTCACGGTCGTGAGGGCCACGTTGCTGGCGTTCGTCGACAGCGTGAGCGCCGCGCCGCCACCCGACTGACCCCAGACGACGTGCCCACCATCGGGCGAGATCGCCTGGAACCCCGAGGCGGTGTTCTGCGCGTAGATGGAGGAGCCGTCGATCGTGTTGAACGTGCCCCACGGGCTGTATCCGCCGTGGAACGCCGCGACCAGCGTGCTGCCGTTGGCGGAGACGCTGTGGCACGCGACGCAGGTGACCCCCGGCGGCTTCTGGATGAAGTTCTCCGGGGCGCTGGCCCCGACCTTGAGCCGCACCACGTTGCCCTGGTTGATCTCCCAGTAGTAGATGGTGCCGGCGAGGTTCGCCGGGGCGACCTTCCAGGTCTGCGTCTTGGCGAGGTAGGCGCTCACGCCGTCGTACCGCTGCACGTCGAGCGTGACGTCGCCCTCGGTGCTGCCAACCAAGAGCTTCCACGAGTCCTGCGGGAGGGTCGGGAAGGAGAAGCGAGAGGGCGGAGCAGCGTTCGTCCACGACGTGAACTCGAAGGTCTCGCTCTCGGCGTGGATACGATAGATGTCCGCCGCGCCGCCCCCGTTCCACTGCAGGATCGGCCCCTGGATCCCGCGGGGGAAGACGGTCTGGTCGTACGGGTAGAGCAGCGCGAGTGAGCCGTCCTCCAGCGTCGCGTTGTCGAACAGATCTTTGATGGTCGGATCGAGCGCGAGCGGGTCGTGGGTGATCACCATCTTCACGGTGACCTCGGCGGTCGCCGCCATGCCGTCATACTGAGCCGTCAGCGTCCCCTTGCCGCCGAGCAGGCCCGTCGCGGTGACGTCGCCGCCGTTGTTGGTGGTCGCGATGTCGGGGCGGTTGAACACCCACTCGCCCTGCACGACCACCTCGCTGCCGTCTTCCTTCACGCCGATCAGATCGAACTGCGTCGACAGCGGGACGAGCCCGTTGTCGACGACGATGGTCGCCGCGGGCGGCTCGATCTTGACGGAGACGAAGTTGTCCTCGGTGAAGCTCGTGCTGCCCCCGCCGGCGCCGCCTGCGGCGCTCCCGGCTCCGCCGCCCCCGCTCGTGCTCGCCCCCGAGCCTCCTCCTCCGGTCGCGGTCGTGTCATCGCCGCACCCTGGCGCGAGTGCGGCCGCCACGGCCACGGAGCAAGTGATCACGAGGAGACGGGCTGCGCGCGGTCGCGCCCAACGCTCGAGGAAGAAAGTCATAGGGGGCACCTCCGAAGGCGGATCGTAGGCAACAGGTGCCGCTGTCGGTCGAAAATTGTCTCTTCGGGGGATTTTTTGGAGGTGCCTGTAGGCTCCGCTGGTGAGCGCTCGAAGGCCCACGCGGGCCCGTGGCCGAGGCTCAGCGCGGAGCGTCCTTCGGAGCGCGCTTCGGCGACGCGCCGAACTTCCCCTCCGGGGCTGCCTCCCTGTTCGGGTCGGTCCCTCGGGTCCACGGGTCGGGTCGGCGCGCGACGACCTTGTCGGTGGCCGCGTCGAAGCTCATCTCCAGATCGAGCGTGTTGTCACCGCCAGCGATCTCCACCTGCTTGATGACGTGTTTGTCGAGGGCGGGCAGGTAGACGTCGACCGAGACCTTGCCGATCGGGATGCGACCGATCTCGTAGCGGCCGTCGAGGCCGGTCACGTCCAGCGTCGAGAACTTGAGCACCAGCACGTCGGCCGCCATGAAGCCGCGCCCCTGGAAGTCGCGCAGCACGTAGTTGATCGCCGGCTTGTTCGGGTAGAGCGGGACCGGATCTCCGCCCGGCATCGCGAGCATCACGGCGCGGTACTCGGCGCCGTCGAGGTAGGGCGTGTACGTGCCCTTCGCGTCCTCGTTGAGCACCTCGAGCCGCTGGCCGAAGGTCATGGCGACCGTGCGCGCGTCGAAGGCGCAGCCGGCCGCCTTCACCTGGACCGCAGGCTTGTCGGGCGGCACGAACGCGTCGTACTCCGCGACCATGACGATCGCGTCGGCGAGCGCAGAGTCTTGGCCGACCCGGAACGCTTTGCCGTAGGTCGGCGCAGCCTGCGGGCAACCCTCCGCGGGGAACGTCTCCGAGCTGGGAGGAGCGGGATCTCCCTTCATGGTGACGCGGCCCTTCAACGTGCCGGTGAGGCCGGAGTACGGTTCACGCCCGCTCTTGTTGATCACCGCGAGCACCTCCGCCGAGGGCCGAGGCACGCCGAGCCAACCCGGTGCGGCGGCCGAGGCGCTGGCCGCCGGCGCGGCCGCCGACGCGGAGCCGATGGAGACGTCGTTCGAGGTCTTGCAGCTCGCGACAGCGAGCGCCGCGGCCGCGAGCGCGAACCGAGAGGTCATCGTGCTTTCTTTCAACCGAACCGCCTCCCGGTCAAGTGGGGGCATCCCGCCCGGGACATTTCGGAGATTCGAGCCCTCGCCGGCGAGAGACCAGCCATGGCCTCGGGGCGCGGAGGGGGACGAGCAGTATCCTCGCTGAAAACGCAGGTTGCTGCTGTTGCCAGCCCCGCAGAGCGAGACGAGAAGTGGCCTCGCTGGAAACGCAGATTGCTGCTGCTGCCGGCCCCGCAGAGCGAGACGAGCAGCGACCTCGCTGGGAACGCAGGTTGCTGCTGCTGCCGGCCCCGCAGAGCGTTGTGAGTTAGGGGGTCTGGTGCAGACCCCCTCGGGCTCCGCGCTCCGCGCGGTCCCTCACCCCCAACTCCGACCTCCGGGGCTTGCGCTCCTCGGTCGTGCAGAGGGGGTGAGAATGGCGACTCGCTTCGTCGTTACGAGAGCGCGGCCTTGATCGCCATCTCCAGCGAGGAGCCGGGCAGCAGGCCGATGCCGATGATGGCCATCGCCGCGAGCACGAGGGCGGCGGCGACGTAGCCGCTCTTCATCGGTACGGCGATCGGGGCGCCGGCCATGGGCTCCTTCATGTACATGTAGACGAGCACGCGCAGGTAGTAGTACGCGGCGATCACGCTGTTCAAGAGCAGCACGATCGTGAGCACGTAGAGCTCTGACCCGAGCGCCGCCTTCACGACGTAGAGCTTGCCGAAGAAGCCCGCCGTCGGCGGCACGCCCGCCAGCGACAGCAAGAACAGCGAGAAGACGGCGGCGGCGGCCGGGTGGCGCTTGCCGATGCCGGCGAGGTCCTCGAACGTAACCGCCTCCTTGCCGCGGCTGCCACACAGCACCAGCGCTCCGAACGCCCCGGCTGTCGAGAACGTGTACGTGAGCAGGTAGAAGAGGACGCTCCCCTGGCCGTCGGCGCTGGAGCGAACGGTCGCC
The DNA here is from genome assembly GCA_016719945.1 of Polyangiaceae bacterium. Taxonomy (GTDB): domain Bacteria; phylum Myxococcota_A; class Polyangia; order Polyangiales; family Polyangiaceae; genus Xiheicaenibacterium. The sequence goes on from JADJYE010000001.1 coordinate 493,499, forward strand.
ACCACGCCGACGAGCAGGTACCCGGCGTGCGCGATGCTCGAGTACGCGAGCATGCGCTTCACCGACTCTTGCCGGCCCGCGACGACGTTGGCGACCGTCATCGTGAGGACCGCGAACGCCGCGAGGACCGGAGGCCAACCCGCGCTCCAGCTCATCGACGCGGGGTCGCTGAAGCCGCCGATCAGCACCCGCAGGAGCATCGCGAACGCAGCCGCCTTCACGCTCACGGCCATGAAGCTCGTCGCTGGGGTCGGCGCACCCTCGTAGGCGTCGGGCGTCCACATGTGGAACGGCACCGCGCTGATCTTGAACCCGAGGCCTGCGATGACGAGCACCATCCCCACGATCAGCACGGCGAGTCGGCTCGAGACCGCGGGGTCTCCCGCGTTCGCCGAGAAGGCCCGGATGACGGACTTGATGCCCGCGAGGTCGGTGTGCCCCGTCGCGCCGTAGATGAGCGCGACGCCGTAGACCGTGAGCGCAGCCGCGAACGACCCCAGCAGGAAGTACTTGACCGCGGCCTCGGTGCTGCGCGTCGAGCCGCGCCGGAAGCCGGTGAGGCAGTAGACGCCGAGGGACATCGTCTCGAGTGCGACGAACAGGCTCAGCAGGTCCGCCGCGGCCGCGAGCGCGATGGCGCCGACGACCGAGAACGTCAGCAGCGGATAGAACTCGCCCCGATCGAGGCGGTGCTCGGGCAGGTATCCGCCGGCGAGCAGCGCCGCGAGCGCGCCCCCGAAGCACAGCACGAAGGTGAAGAAGAGCGTGAACCGATCGAGGACGAAATACGGCGCGAGGGCGGCCGCGGACGGCAGGTTCTCGGGCCCGTAGAACCACACCCCGAGCGCGGCGACCGCGCCGGCGAGCAGCGTCATCGCCGTGCCGAGGGCGATCTCGGAGGAGGCGCTCTCGTCGACGTCGGGCTTCTTGGTGGACATCGCCTCCACCAGCATCAGCGCGGCGCCGCCGAGCACGACGATGAGGACTGGGGAGAGCGCGAGCATTAGTTCGAAGCTCATGGCTGACCTCCGCCGGGCGCCGGCGCGGGGGGCGCTGGCGGCGCTGGCGGCGCGGGGGGACGTGGCGCAGGCCTAGGCGGACCTGCGTTGGGCCGAGCGCTGCCCGCCGCCGGAGCGGCGCTGGCGGACGCGCTGCCTGTTGCGGGAGCCGCGCTGCCGGAGGCGGCGGCGCTCGCCGAGCCGGGACGAGCCGGGGCGGTCGCGGTCGGGCGCGGAGGCGGCGTGGGGCGAGGCGGCGCCGACGCAGTGGCGGTAGCCGCGGGGGATGGGGGCGCCGGCGGCGCCGAGGCCTTGTCCGACGGCGGGGGCGCCCAGGTCGGCGCACCGGCGAGGAAGCTTGCGTCGAAGAACGACGCCGGCAACATCCGCGCGGGGGGCTCGACCGCGTTCTTGGGCGCGTATTGCTCGTGCTGCGGCTGCGAGATGTTGACGTATTGGGCGTGCAGACTGCCCACGCTGGCCTCGATGCGCGACAAGAAGACGTTCGGGAAGAAGCCGATCGCGAAGATCAGCAGCACGAGCGGCGCCAGGGCGAGCGTCTCGCGGGGCGAGATGTCGCTGAGGTGCTTGTTCTTCGCGTCGAGCTTCCCGAAGAAGACCTTCTGCACGACGCTCAGCATGTAGACCGCGGCGAGGATGACCCCGAAGGCCGCGCCGACCGCGTGGACCCCGGCGAAGTTGCCGAGATCGCGGGAGCCGAACGTGCCCATGATGACCATGAACTCGCCGACGAACCCGTTGGTCCCCGGGACGCCGACGGAGGCGAAGGTGGCGATCAAGAACAAGGTCGCGTAGACGGGCATCACCTTCGCGATGCCGCCGTAGTCCTTGATCATGCGGGTGTGGCGCCGGTCGTAGATCACGCCGACGAGCAAGAAGAGCGCGCCGGTCGAGATGCCGTGGTTCACCATCTGGATCACGGCGCCCTGCATGCCCGCCGGCGTCGCGCCGAACAGCCCCAGCATGATGTAGCCGAGGTGAGCCACGGACGAGTAGGCGATGAGCTTCTTCACGTCGTCCTGCTTCCAGGCGACGAGGGCGGCCCACACGATGCCGCCGAGGATCGCGACGCCCGCGACGTGCGGCGCGTACACGCTCGCGGCGTACGGGAACAGCACCATGCTGAAGCGCATGTACGCGTAGGTCCCGAGCTTGAGCATGACCGCCGCCAGGATCACGGAGCCGCCGGTCGGCGCCTGAACGTGGGCGTCGGGGAGCCAGGTGTGGACGGGCCACATCGGGACCTTGATGAAGAAGGCGATCGAGAACGCCCAGAAGCAGATGAACTGGGTGCTCTTCGGCAGCAACACCCGCGCGAGCGCCAGGTAGTCGAACGAGTACTCGCCCGTGATGCGCTGGTGCGTCCACACGAGGTACACGATGGCGGCGAGCATGAGCACGCTGCCGGCCATCGTGTAGAGGAAGAACTTGATCGCTGCCTTGATCTTGTCGGCGCCGCCCCAGATGCCGATCATCAGGTACATCGGCACGAGCATCAGCTCCCAGAACACGTAGAACAGGAACAGGTCGAGCGCGACGAACGCGCCGAGCATGGCCGCTTCCAGGAACAGGAACGCGAAGCAGAGCTCCTTCACCCGCGTCTTGATCGAGCCGAACGACGCGAACGCCGCGATGGGCGTGATGAACGTGGTGAGCAGGACGAGCCACAGGCTGATGCCGTCGAGCGCGACGTGGTAGCGGATGCCGAGGCCCGGGATCCACTCCTTGATGTGCTGGAAGTGCCAGCCGGCCGTCATCGGGACGCGCAGCGTCCACAGCGACGCGACGAAGGTGAGCCCCATCGCGGCGTACGTGAAATAGCGCAGCGCGCAGAGCATCTGGCGCGGCAGGAAGAGCACGCCCACGCTGGCGCCCAGCGGCGGGCAGCCATGAGGCACGTGAGCAGGTACGGCCACTCGCCGCTGTCGGCCGCCGGCTGCGGAGCGCTGGCATCGGGCCACAGGCCGGCGATGAACGCTACCGTGAGCGCCGAGATCAGGCCCACGCCGACGCGCTGCTTGAGGCTCTCGCTGCGAGGGACGACGTAGCCGACGATGAACGCGGCCAGGGCGAAGAAGAGGGTCGTGAGGCTCATTGCTGGACCCCCCCGCGCTCGAGCTCCCGAGCTGGGCACCGCAGGACCTGGGCTCGAGGGGTGGCCCCGCCGGGGCTACCGGGCGTGAGGCGCCGGGAGGTGGACCGCTGGGCGGGCGCGTCGAGCGCGCCCTTCTGCCCTGGGGGCGGGGCCGTGGTCACCGGAGGCCTTGGCCCGGCCTGGGTCGCTGCGGCGCCGGCCGGCTGACGCGTGACCTTGCCTGCGCTTCACGGCCTGGCACGTTCTTGACGGTGACGGTGCTCGGTCTGTTTGCCTGGCTCGACCGTGAACCGACGCCCTCGGCCGAGCCCCTTGCACCGGTCGCCAGCCCCGCGTGTACGGAGCCGAGGCCCGGGAGACGCGGCGATGACCTGCCCGCGCAGATCGTCGGCGTCGTCGACCGTGACGTGCGGGCGCGGGACGAACCAGCCGATGACGGCGAGGCCGACCACCATGCTGGCGGCGTAGACCTGCACGCGGCCCGTCTGGATCACGCGGAGCACCGCGCCGACGACGCCGACCACCGCCCGTGAGCCGAGCGATGATCCCATCGACGATCCACTTGTCGGCCATCGTGAAGATGTCCGCGAGCGCGTCGACCATGCCCACCACGGTCGCGTCGTAGAGCTCGTCGATGCGCCACTTGTCGAGGATGAGCCTGTAGAGCCCCGGCATCGACCGCTTGAAGCTGAGCTCGGGCGCGCCGCCCTGCTGCTTGTAGATGGCGAAGGCCGCGAAGGAGCCGCCGGCGAAGGCGGCGACGCCCGGGGCCATCATCGTCCACATCTGCGCGCCGTGCGCCTCGACGCCCGCCCGTAGGCCGACGAACGTGTTCGCCCGGGCGAAGATCGGCTCGAGCTTGTGCATGAGCGGCGCGACGTGGATCGGCTCCGCGCCCAGGAAGCCAGCGACCAGCGCGAAGGCGCCGAGCACCATCAGCGGCACGGTCATCGGCAGCGGCGACTCGTGCGGCACCGGCCCGTCCATCTCGCCCGGCTTCTCGTGGTGAGCGTGCGCGTGGTCGTCGTGCCGTGTCGTCGTGCCCGGGGCTTGGGTCCTTCCAGCCCTGGACGATCTTCCAGCCGCGGAAGACCCGTGGAACGTCAGGAAGTAGGCGCGGAACATGTAGAACGCGGTCATCGTGGCGGCGAAGATGCCGACCCAGTAGATGGCCGGGCCGAGCCACGCGGGCCAGGCCACATGAACGGCCGCGCCAGGAGCCCGGGGGGGGCACCGTTCGTCCGACGGGCCGAGACGCCTTCCACAGGATCTCGTCCTTCGACCAGAAGCCGGCGAACAGCGGCACGCCCGCGATCGAGAGGCACGAGACGAGGTACGTCGCGTGCGTGATCGGCATGAACTTGCGCAGGCCGCCCATGTTGCGCATGTCCTGCGAGCGTCGGTGTCGTGGATGCGCGCGTGCATCGCGTGGATCACCGAGCCGGCGCCGAGGAACAGGCAGGCCTTGAAGAAGGCGTGCGTGAACACGTGGAAGAAGCCGGCCGTGAACGCGCCGACGCCCACGCCGATGAACATGAAGCCGAGCTGGCTCACCGTGGAGTAGGCGAGCACCTTCTTCAGGTCGCGCTGGAAGAAGCCCATGCTCGCCGCGAAGATCGCGGTGGCCGCGCCGACGATCGCGACGACGGCCATCGCCGCCGGCGACAGGACGAAGACGTCGGACATGCGCGCGACGAGGTAGACGCCGGCCGTGACCATCGTGGCCGCGTGGATCAGGGCGGAGACCGGCGTCGGGCCGGCCATGGCGTCGGGCAGCCAGACGTAGAGCGGGATCTGCGCGCTCTTGCCGGCGCAGCCGAGGAACAGCGCGAAGCCGCACAGCGTCGAGCCGTACACGAGCACGGGCTTGCTCGGCACGAGCACGTTGGCGAGGAAGGCCGGCAGCGTCTCGTGCGAGAGGTTGCCGATCGGCCAGATCTTCACGGGCTGCAGCAGGTTGCCGGCGTTCGCGGCGATGCCGTCCCAGCTGAGCGAGCCCGTGTAATAGACCAGCATGGCACATCGCGCAGAGCAGGCCGAAGTCGCCGATGCGGTTGACGATGAAGGCCTTCTTGCCGGCCGAGTCGTTCTTCTCTTCGGTGAACCAGAAGCCGATCAGCAGGTAGCTGCAGAGGCCGACGCCCTCCCAGCCGACGAAGAGCATGGGCAGGCTGTCGCCGAGGATCAGCACCAGCATCGAGAAGATGAACAGGTTGAGGTACGCGAAGAACCGGTAGTACCCCGGGTCGTCCTTCATGTACTCGCTCGAGTACAGGTGGATGAGGAAGCCCACCCCCGTCACGACCAGCATCATCGTCGCGGTCATCGCGTCGGCGCTGAACGCCACGTCGATGGGGATCACGCGGCCGGTGCCGGCCCGTGATGCTCCATCCACCGCCACGCGGGCCACTAGAGCTTGGACCCGTGGCGCCGTGCCCGTGGGGCGAGAGGCTGAGGAACGTGACGACGCTGGCGAAGAACGACAGCGCCGACCGCCGAGAGGGCCATCAGCCGCACGGCGTCCTTGCCGAGCCGCTTGCCGAACACGCCGTTGACGAACGCGCCGAGCAGCGGCAGCAGGAGCACCACGGCGAGGAGGGCGAAGTCGTCTTGCGGGAACTGGCTGCCTGAGAGCTTCTGTCAGGGCCAGTTCCTCAACAGGTCCGCGTCGTCCGACCGCACGGTCTTACGGACGCGGAAGAACGACAGCACGATGGCGAGGCCGATCGCCGCTTCGGCGGCGGCGACGACGATGATGAAGAACGCGAAGATCTGCCCCGCGTGGTTGTGCGGGTGCACGCGGTTGAACGCGACCAACGTGAGGTTCACCGCGTTGAGCATCAGCTCGATGCTCATCAACAGCACGAGCAGGTTCCGTCGGAGGAGGAAGCCGACGGCGCCGATGGCGAACAAGACGCCCGCGACCGTGAGGAAATACTCGAGGGGGACAGGCGCTCACGAGCCCTCCTTCGGCGGGCTCGGCGAGCGCCTGCGACTCTGGCAGGGCCCAGGCGGGGGAGCGCCAGGTGGGTCGGCCTGCTTGCCGCGGGCGACGGCCATGGCGCCGACCACCGCGACCAGCAACAGCGCGCCCGAGAGCTGGAAGGGGACGACCTGCTCGGTGAAGAGCTCGCGGCCGACTGACCTCGACCGTGCCCGCCGAAGCGGCTCGGCATCTTGGAGAGCGCTCGCCGCCGAAGCCAGTCCCACGGTAGCAGGGCGCCGACGGCCACCAGGGCGATGACCCAGCGCCGAAGAGCCCCGCGCCCCGCGAGGCGTGCGCGCGTCTCGGTCGCGTCGCTCGGCCCGAGCAGCATGATGACGAACAGGAAGAGCACCACCACCGCGCCGGCGTAGACCAGGATCTGGATCGCCGCGAGGAACTCGGCGGCGAGCAGCAGGTACATGCCCGCGATGCCGACGATGGTGCCGAGCAGGCCCATCGCGCCGCGGATCGGGTTCTTGGCGCCCACCGTGTAGACCAGGCCGCCTCCAGCACGAGGAGCGTGCAGGCTGCGAAGAAGAAGGTCTCGAGGCTGCCATCTCATGGTGTTCCTGGCGGGGGTCAGCGGGGCCCGAACGGGCGGTCGCCAGGCGTGCCGCCGGCCGGGAGGGCGGGAAGTAGCGGGCGCGAGCGTCCCGGTCGACGCCTTGCCCTTCTGGGCGCACGAACGCCTCGAGCTCCTTACGGAACTTCTTGATGAAGCCCATCGCAGGCATCGCCGTGCCCTCACCGAAGGCGCAGATCGTGTTGCCCATGATGTTGTTGGCGATCTCGTGCAGGCGGTCGAGCTCTTCCATCTCGGCCTTGCCGTCGACGACCCGCGTGAGGATGCGGTTGAGCCACGCGCTGCCCTCGCGGCACGGCGTGCACTGCCCGCACGACTCGTGGCGGTAGAAGCGCATCAGGTTGTGGAAGGCGAGCACCGGGTCGGCCTTGTCCGACAGGACGATGGCGCAGCAGGTGCCGAGCATCGTGCCGAGCGCGCGGTACGTGTCGACGCCCATGGGGACGTCGAGCACGCTCTTGCCGTGCCACGGGTGGAGCACGTGCTTCGCATCGGGCGCGTTCACGGTCTCCTCCGGGCGGAGGATGGGGCACGAGGAGCCGCCCGGGATAACGCCGAGCAGCTCGCCGTGCTCGACGCCGCCGCCGAGGTCGTACACGAGCTCGCGCAGCGTCAGCCCCACCGCCGCCTCGAAGACGCCGGGGGTCTTGACGTGGCCGCTGACGCCGAACAGGCGCACGCCGCCGTCTTTCAGGTGGTGCAGATCCGAGAGCTTCGAGAAGGCCTCGCCGCCCAGCTTGAGCGCGAGGGGCACCGTGGCGATGGTCTCGAGGTTGTTCACCGTGGTCGGCATGCCGAACGCGCCCGCCTGCGCGGGGAACGGCGGCTTGAGCCGGGGCTCGCCGCGGCGGCCCTCGAGCGAGTTGAGCAGGCTCGTCTCTTCGCCGCAGATGTACGCGCCGGCGCCGGTGTGGACGTAGACCTCGACCGGGTAGTCGAGCCCGAAGGGCTTATCGCCGAGGTACCCCTTGGCGCGGGCCTCCTTGATGGCGCCCCACAGGCGCGCCTTCGAGAGGTGCAGCTCGTCGCGCACGTAGATGTACGCCGCGTGCGCGCCGATGCCGAAGCAGCCGATGATGCAGCCCTCCACCACCGCGTGGGGGTTGAGCTCCATGATGGTTCGGTCTTTGAAGGTGCCCGGCTCGCCCTCGTCGGCGTTGATGACGAGGTAGTGCGGCTTCTCGGGCTTGGGCGGCCAGGGCATGAAGCCCCATTTGACGCCCATCGGGAAGCCGGCGCCGCCGCGGCCGCGGATGTTGGCCGCGCGCATCTCGGTGAGCAGATCGTCGCGCTTCATGCCGAGCGCGCGCTTGGCCTGCTTGTAGCCGCCGTCGCGCTCGTAGGGGCCGAGCTTCCAGCCGTCGGTCTCGGTGTAGCGCTTGCTGAGGTAGTTGGTGCGGACGAGCATCGGTCGGGGCCTCGAGCTATCGAGTGAGCTTCTCCAGGATCTCGTCGACCTGCTGGAGCGACAGGTTCTCGTGGTAGTCCTTGTCGACCTGCATCATGGGGGCGGTGCCGCAGGAGGCGAGGCACTCTGCCGTGCGCAGCGTCACCTTGCCGTCCTTGGTGGTCTCGCCGGCGTGGATGCCCAGCTTCTTCTCGCAGCGGTGCAGCACCGCGTCGGCGCCCTTGAGCGCGCACGACAAGGTGCGGCAGACCCAGACCTGGTGCTGACCGACCGGGTGCTGATTGAAGAGCGTGTAGAAGGTGACGACGCCCTTCACGTGCGCCGTGGAGAGACCCAGGCGGCCGGCGACGAAGGCGATCACCGCGTCGCTGACCCAGCCGTTCTGGTCTTGGCACAGGTGGAGCGCAGGGATGCACGCCGCCTGCTTGTTGGGATAGCGCGACAGGATATCGGCGAGCTCACGCTCGTTGTCCGCCGTGAGGGTGAACTCGGCGGCATCTTCGTTGGAGACCTGGGGCGTCTTTTCCATGCGCGACTCGGGCGACCGGCAGGGAAACTGTGCCGCGCTCCATCAGGTGGAGAGTCTCGAGGTGACTCGAGACGCGCGGGAGGGACGGAACTTCCGACCAGGGCCGATCGGGCGCGCACGCCAGTGATCGGGTCCCTCTGGTGTCAAGCGCTCGCTCCCGAGGCTCACCCTCTGGGCCGGAAGTTGCGGGTGCGCGCGGTGGCGAAGAGAGGCCCACCTTTCACTTGTGATCAAAACCGACAAGCGAGTACCCTCCCCCGCACTTCGCGTGTCATTGCGCTCACGCGTATGTCGCTCGTCGAATTGCCGGTCGAACACGTGGGGGCCCACCTCCACGGTCCTTGAACGCTACGCCTTCGGAGGTTGTGCGTGTTTTGTCCCAACTGCGGTACCCAGAACGCGGAGACTGCGTCTACGTGCGTGAAGTGTGGCTTCAACCTCAGGGGAGCTGCGGCCCCGAAGTTCAAGGGCACGATGCTCATGAACCAGCAGCCCATGTCTCCCCCGAGCCCGATGGGCGCTCCTCCCGGTCCCCCTGGGCCGCCGGGAATGGGCGCCGCCCCGCCGATGAACCCCAACCTCGCAGGCACCGTCGTCGGTGTTCCGCCTGCAGGCATGGGTCAGATGGCGGGCCCGCCTCCTGCGCCGCCTCCCCCAGGCGCTGGCGGCTTCGCCGATCCCGGCATGAACGGAATGCCCGGCGGCAATCCGGGGGTCAACCCGCTCGGAGGCACGATGGCGATTGATATGGCTCCTGGTGGCGGCTTCGGCGCGCCCCCTCAGAATCCCCCTCCCCCTATGGGCGATCCCAACATGGGTGGTGACCCTGCCGCCGCGGCGTACGGCCCGCCGGGTGGCTACGGTCCTCCCGGTGGCTACGGCCCGCCGGGTGGGGGTCAGCCGCCCGGTGGTGGCGGCTATGGCCCGCCCGGTGGCGCGCCCCCCGGTGGCGGCGGCTACGGCGGTCCTCCGGGCGGTGGTGGCTATGGCGGTCCTCCTGGCGGCGCGCCTCCGGGCGGTGGCGGCTACGGCGGTCCTCCCCAGGGTGGTGGTGGCTACGGCGCTCCTCCCGGCGCACCCGGTGGCTACGGTGCTCCTCCCGGCGCACCCGGTGGCTACGGCGCTCCTCCCGGCGCGCCGATGGGCGGCGGCATGGGCGGCCCGATGATGGGCCCGATGGGCGGCGGCCCGGTCGGCAAGGGTCCGCAGCCGAAGATGCGGCTTCCCGTGAACATCATGTTCATCCTCAGCGTGGTCGGCTTGGCAGGCAACGTCCTGAGCAACGTCGGCAGCAACATCGGCGTCGGGGCGCTCGCGGGGCTCGGCGGCCTCATGGGCCTCGCCGGCCTGGTCGCGGCGGTTTTTGCGCTGCTGCTCCTGCTCGACCTCAAGAACTACACGCAGGATCCCGACCTCAACAACTGGTGGTTCGTCTTCATCCCGTGCCTCAACATCTGGTACTGGATGGTGAAGGTCCGCCCGGCCGTGAGCCGCGCGCGCCAGATGTCGGGCCTGAGCCCCGAGATCAAGGGCGGCGCCCAGTACTTCTTCCTGGGCGCCTGGGCGATCGCGGCCGACATGGAGCAGTTCAGCGTAAAGGGCTGAGGACTGCGCCGTTCGTGAGCGAGTGACGGGCGGCCTTCGGGCCGCCCGCGCTCGTTTCGAACGTCCGAATTGTTGCGCCGGCATGACGCCCGCGTTGGCTCTCGCTTCGCTCGGCCGGATCGCGGGCTATGCCGGCGGCAATTTCTTCAAGCATCGATGGTTCCACGGGACTAGAGTCGCGCTGCTGTGTTGCCGCCCCCGACCAGCCCCAAGAACCGCCTGATCCGCCTAGGCGCCTACCTCGGGCCCCTGGCGCTCGCGGTCGCGTTGAAGGTCCCGCTGTGCCCGACGGCGATCATCAGCGGCATGCCGTGCCCCGGCTGCGGGATGACGCGGGCGGCGCTGGCGCTCGCGCATGGAGACGTGCACCGGGCCTGCAGCTTGAACCCGCTCGCGCTCGGCGTGATCCCGACCGTGGCCGCGATGGTCGCGGTGGCGATCGCCGGCTACCTGAAGGACGGGGACAACCGCATGCACCGCCCCGCAGCCATCGGCGCGGGCATGACCACCATCGCGGCCCTCTTCGTCGTCTGGGTCCTGCGCTGGTTCGGCATGTTCGGCGGGCCGGTGGATGTTTAATTGCCCCGCGCGCCCGCTGGCGCGGGGCCCTTCGGTTTTCACGCGCCCGGGGCGCGCGAAAACCGGCGCCATTTTTGTCCCGCGCGCCCGCTGGCGCGGGGCCCTTCGGTTTTCACGCGCCCGGGGCGCGCGAAAACCGGCGCCATTTGTCCCGCGCGCCCGCTGGCTCCGGGGGGCGCGCCGCTGGCGCGGGCCCTCGGTTTTCACGCGCCCGGGGCGCGCGAAAACCGGCGCGGGGGTTGTCGCGTGGGGCCCTCCCCACGCGAAGAGCCGGGCGCACCATCCTTCTTGCCAGCACGCGCCGCAGGCGACGTGTCCAGTCCCAAATGTGAGCACTAGCTCGCGTCCACTCCGGACACGAGCCGAAGGCGACGTGTCCCCTCTCCTCTCCTGCGGGACACGAGCCGAAGGCGACGTGTCCCCTCTCTTCCTGCGGGACACGAGCCGAAGGCGACGTGTCCCCTCTCCTCTCCTGCGGGACACGAGCCGAAGGCGACGTGTCCCCTCTCGCCAGTGTGCGCCGGCAGGCGCACCCCCGGCGCCGGATTTTCACGCGCGCTCGGGCGCGTGAAAATCCGAAGGGCCCCGCGCCAGCGGGCGCGCCGGAAAAGAAAGCGAGTAGCGAACATGAGTCATCGCTCGCATTCTGTTGGGCAGGAGGGAACCCACAGATGCCCGCACCGTCACCGCTGAAGCTGGTCAACCTGGCCCGCGCCGTCGTCGCTTACACGAAGATCGTCCGCGATCCGAACCAGCTCGGCGAGGTCTTCCAGCTGGCCGACTCGCTCTCGGAGCCGGCGGTCATGGAGCGGCTGACGGCGTCGTTCCGCCGCGATCCGAGGGGCCGCGCGGCGCTCGTGAGGCGGGCGCGCGTGCGAGTCGACCTCGCCCGGCTCGCCGCGCTCCCCGCGGGGACGCTCGGCCACGCCTACGCCTCGTTCATGCGAGACAACCGGCTCACGCCCGAGGCGCTCCCTTCGCTCGAGGGCGCCTCCGAGCACGAGTATGTTCGCGCCCACCTGTACGAGACCCATGACATGTGGCACGCGCTCACGGGCTTCGGGGCGGACGTCGCTGGAGAGCTGGGGCTGCAAGGGTTCTACAGCGCGCAGGTCGATGGCCCCCTGGCGACGGCGATCCTCGCGGCTGGCCTGCTCAACACCGCGCTGTTCACGTTCGACGACCGCGTCGCGAGGATGGACGCCATCACCGCCGGCTGGAGCGCCGGCCGCGCGGCCGCGCCGCTGTTCGGGCTCGACTGGGAGGCCGCGTGGAGCCGCCCGCTCGCGGAGGTTCGCCAGGAGCTCGGCATCGACGCCGCCGGCTGCGCGCCCAGGCGCGCTCAGCCGCGCTTCGTCGTCGAGCGCGGCGCAGCGGGCGCGTCGGCCGCGATGTAGCGCAAGACGAGGTCGCACAGCTCGTCGACGAACGCCGGGCGCTCGAGGAGATCCGGGCGCTCGACGACCGCGCGGTGGCACGCCGTGCGAACGGCCGTGACCAGCAGGAAGGCGGCGACGTCGACGTCGTTCACCGCGAGCTCGATCCGCCGCGACTCGACGGCGGCGCGGACGAGCGCCTCGACCGCCGCGTCCACCGAGCTGGCCTCGTGGCCCCCGTGCTCGAGCAGCACCTTCTGCAGCTTGGGCTTCACCCGGTGCGCGTCGAGCAGCCCCTCGATCAGCGCGCGGGTGACCTCGCGCACGTCCTTGCCCGCGAGGTCGCCCAGGTGGGTCCGCATCACCTCGAGCATGCGCGCCTCGTGGCGCTCGACGAGCGCCCGAACGACCGCGTCCTTGTTCGGGAAGTATTGGTACAGCGAGCCGATGCTCACGCCGGCCGCGTCGGCGATGCGGTTCGTGCTCGCCCGGTCGAAGCCCTCGCGAACCAAGACGTCGCCGGCGGCCTCGAGGATCGCGTCGACGGTTTGTCGGGCCCGCTCCTGGCTCGGCTCCTTGCGAGGCGACAGCTCGGGGCGCCTGGACCGCGCGCGCGCAGGCCGCTTCGGCTTCGAGATCTTCGAGACGCGAGCCATCGCTCGCATTCTGACACGCGCGCGCGCGGAGCGGTCGCGCCGATTCGGCGGGCCGGCGCCGAGGCCTCAGGACAGCCGTCGCTTCAGCTTCGCGACGAGCGTGAGCGCGTCGAGCGGCGTCATCCTGTCGACGTCGGCGTCGCGGAGCGCCGCGAGGACCCCGCGCTCCCCCTTCTTGAGCGGCGGCTCCGCGGGCGGGCCGAACAGGCCGAGCTGGTCGTCGCCGGGCAGCCGCCTCGCCTCGCCTGGCACCGGCTCCCCTCCGGCCGCAGGCCGCCCGCCCGCCTCGAAGGCCTCGAGCAGCGCTCGCGCCCGACCCAGCACCTTGTCGGGCACGCCCGCGAGCTTCGCGACCGCGACGCCGTAGCTTCGACTCGCGGGCCCGTCTGTGAGGCGATGAAGGAACACGACGGCGCCGTCGTGCTCGCGCGCGCTGACCGAGACGTTGCACACGTGGGGCGCCGTCTTGGAGAGCTCGGTCAGCTCGTGGTAGTGGGTCGCGAACAGCGCGCGGCACTTCACGTCGTCGTGCAGGTGCTCGGCGACGGCCCAGGCGATCGAGAGGCCGTCGTAGGTGCTCGTTCCGCGGCCGATCTCGTCGAGGATCACCAGGCTCTTGCGGGTGGCGGCGCGCAGGATGCCCGCGGTCTCGCGCATCTCCACCATGAACGTGCTCTCGCCGCGCGCGAGGTTGTCGCTCGCGCCGACGCGAGACAGCAGCCGATCGACGACGCCGACGCGCGCGCGCCGCGCCGGGACGTAGCTGCCCGCCTGCGCGAGCAGGGCGATCAGCGCGACCTGACGCATCAACGTGCTCTTGCCCGCCATGTTGGGGCCGGTGACGAGGTAGAGCCGCTTGCCGTCCGTGTCGAGCGAGGTGTCGTTGGGCACGAAGCGGCCCTTCGCGGCGTGCTGCTCCACGACCGGGTGCCGTCCGTCGACGATCTCGATCACCTCGGAGCCGTCGACCTCGGGCCGCGCGTAGTCGTTTTGGTGCGCGACCTCCGCGAGGGCCGCGGCGACGTCGATCTCGGCGATGCGGCGAGACAGCTCCCTCACCCGCGGCTCGGCGCGCCGCGCGTGCTCGACGAGGCGCGACCAGATCCCGGACTCACGCTCGCGCGCTCGCTCGTCGGCCGACTCGATGTCGGCGGCGAGCTGGTCGAGGGCGTCGGTGCTGAAGCGCTCGCCCGTGGCCACCGTCTGCTTGCGGCGGAACGTGGGCGGCACCTTCGACAGGTGGCTGCGCGTGACCTCGATGTACCAGCCGAACACGCTGTTGTAGCGGACGCGCAGGCCTTGGGCGCCCGTGTCCTCGCGCAGCTTCGCCTCGAGCGCGACGATCAACGCCGCGCCGTCTCTGCTCGTGCGACGAGCGGCGTCGAGCTCCTCGTCGAAGCCGTCCTTGATGTAGCTCCCCTCGCGCTCGAGCGTGGGGGGGCGCTCGACGAGCGCGGCGCCGAGCAGGCCGGCGAGGTCCGAGACGAGCGGGTCCTGGGAGGGGTCGTCGGAGAGCTCGAGGCCAGCCAGCGCGCGTTCGCTCGACGGGAGGCTCTCGATCGCGGCCCGCACGCCCGGGATCTTGGCGAGCCCATCGCGGAGCAGCCCGAGGTCGCGGGGGGTCGCTTGGCCGAGCGCGACCCTGACCGCCAGCCGCTCGAGATCGGGCATCCCCTGGAGGCAGGAGCGCAGCTCGGAGCGGACGCGCGCGTGGATCACCAGCAGCTCCACCTGATCGAGGCGCGCGCGGATCGCGCCGACGTCGGTCAGCGGCGCCAGCACGCGCCTCCTGAGCGCGCGCGCCCCCGCGGCGGTGATGGTCCGATCGATCGTGTCGAGCAGCGTCCCCGCGCGCCCTCCATCGGCCGCGCGGACCAGCTCGAGGTGGGCCTGCGTCGTCTCGTCGACGCGCATCGCGTGCGCCACGTCGAGCAGGCCGACACGCCGCACGGGCAGCGGGGCCCGCGGCGAACAGTCGGCGGCGAACGCGAGGACGCGCGCGGCGGCGGCGAGGGCCGCCGGCCCGTGCGCGCGACGGGCGTCCGCGCCGCCCTCGACCCCGAGGACGGCGTCGAGGGTCGCCTCCACGGCGGGGGCCGCGCTGGGCGCTCGCAAGACCGCGCGGGGGACGCTCTCGCGCAGCGGGGGCTCCAGATCGGCCGCGCCCAGGCCGAGGAGCACCTCGCGGGCGGAGGCTCGGCTCACCTCCCCGACCGCCTGGGCGGCGTCTGGGAGGGTCGCTGCGGAGAGCTCGCCGGTCGACAGATCGAGGAGCGCGACGCCGTACCCGTGCCCCTCGAGGTGCTCGAGGGCGCACAGGAAGTGGTTCTCGCGCGCCTCGAGCTGATCGTCGTCCGTCACCAGCCCCGGCGTGACGACGCGCACGACCGCGCGGGGGACGATCCCCTTCACCTTGGAGGGATCGGCCAGCTGCTCGCAGATGGCGACCTTGTGGCCCGCGGCGAGGAGCCGCGCGATGTAGCCGTGGGCCGAGTGGTGGGGCACCCCCGCCATCGGCTCGCTCGTGGGCGACTCCTTGTTGCGGCTCGTCAGCGTGATCCCAAGGACGCTCGAGGCGACGACGGCGTCGTCGAAGAACATCTCGTAGAAGTCACCGAGCCGGAAGAAGAGGATCGCGTCGGGGTGGAGCGCCTTGGCGTCCGCGTATTGGCGCATCACCGGCGTCAGCTTCGCCATGACGTCTGCTCCGGCGGGCAGGACCCGCGGTCGGTCCTCAGTAGAACTGCCGGATCGAGCCGACGAGATCGCCCGGCAAGAACAGCAGCCCCTCGAGCCCACCGTCGGTCGCGAACACCTCGTCGGTCATCGGCAGGTAGCCGAGAGATTGCACCTGCACCGAGATGCCATCGCCCGCGGCGAGCGGCGCGCGCAGCGGCGAGAATGGCGCCTGCGAGAAGAAGCGGAATGCCATGTCGCGCTCGAGCCGCGGAGCGCCGTCTTCGCCCTCCGGCACGACGACCGTGAAGGTGAAGAGCGCGTTCTTGAACAGCGGAGCGTCCGCGGGGGGGGCGGCGTCGGTCGCGCCGAGCGCGTACGCTGCGCGGCCTCTGCGGCGCGCGACGCGTGGATCACAGCTCGGGCGGCACTGACCGCCGGCGTCTCCGCTCGTGGCCGGAGTGGCGATGACGTTGTGCAGGAACCCCGAGGAGCCGCCGATGAGCACCCACTCGTCCCCTGCCCTCACCTCGTAGTCGACGAGCGACGGAAAGCAGCACTCCATCAGCTCGAGGGAGGTGGTCTCCGGCGGGGCGATGTCGAGGCGGCCCTGGTAGGCCTCGAGGATGACGAGATCACGGGCGAGCGTCGGCACCGTCGCGTCGCCGAACGTGGCGCGGCAGTCGGCGAACGTGCACGAGGCGCCCTCCCAATACGGCGAGCCGCTCTCCGCGAGGGGCTCGGCGACATGGAGCCGATCGGCGAAGCGATCGGCAGCCGCCTCGAGCTCGGCGCCGGTGAGCCCCTCGGCGGCGAGGCGCTCGCGGACGGCCTCTCGCGGCTGCACGCCCCGATCGCAGAAGACAGCGGTGGCGTCGGAGAAGAAGCCATCCGACAGGGCCAGATCGCCGACGTGGCCCTGAAAGTCGGGCAGCGCGCCCTGATAGACGAGCGCCCACTCTTGCTCGGTCTGGTGAACGCGCGGGTTCTCGAAGTTGAGCGCCAGCGTGTTGCGCAGACCTTCGTCGTCCTCGATCGCCCCGGTGCTCGGGATCGTCAGCAGATCGCCGCCGACCGCGACCGGGTAGTCGGTGAGCTCGGCGGGGGCGCGCATCGCGGGGCCATCGACCACGACCGTCCCGTCATCGAGGGAGAGGATCGGGAACGTCTGGATGCCGGGCAGGTGGCGGCCGACGTCGTCGTTGGTCAGGAGGTAGTAGGCGCTCCGGGCTTGGTGCGGCAGGACGACGTTGCACGAGGGCTCGTCGGTCGTGACGAGGCCAGTGGCGGTCTCTTCGCAGCCAAAGCCCGCGCCCTGGTTCGCTGGACCTCGGCAAGGCGCGTCGAAGTCCTCGATGTCGATGATGGCGACCGAGCCGGACGCGAGCGCGACGAGGGCGTACACCCCGCGCAGCGTGAGCGGGCCCGCGCCGGTCTCGTAGTCGGAGCTGGTACGGTATTGGGTGCCCAGATCGCAGTCGGCGCTGCCTGAGCAGACGTCGGCCTCGGGATCGGGGTCGCACAGGGTGCCGATGGGCGCCACGCCGCTGCCGGCGTCCTCCGGGAGGTCGCGCTGGACGATGGTGACGTCGACAGGGGCGGCCGCGAACCTGATGCGATCGGGGGGCTGGAAGGGGTTGTGCTCGGGGTTCGGGACGACCAGCGGCACGTTGGACGTGGAGCCGGGGCTCACGTCGAACGCCATGAGGCTCTTGTCCTCGATGTCGATGGCGTAGAGGTAGCGGTTGCCCGCAGGGGTGAGCCGGCTCACCGCGACGCGATCGGTGACCACGACCCGGGTCGAGTCTTCTCGCGAGGTGGGGTACAGCGGCGCCGACTCGACCGGCGCGCACACGTCGGCGAGATCGAGCACGTGGACCACCGGGAGCGCCAGGTCCGAGACGAAGAGCTTGGCGCCTGACGCGCCGGGGGTGCCCCCCTCGGGCTCGATCAGCGCGACGCCGCCGGGGATGGCGCGCCCGGAGCCGGAGATCGGCGCGGGCGCCGGGCTCTCGGGGACGGCGCACCCCTCGGCGGGCTCGACCTCGGGCGGCGCGGGCGGGCCGCTGAAGGAGGTCTCCAGCGCGAGGTCTGCCTCGAGCTCGCAGTCGGCGAAGGCTCCCGCGGGCTGCGAGAGGAGCCACTGCGCGTCGATCGAGACGATGCGCCCCTCGCGGGGCAAGGTCACCAACAGCTTCTGGCGGCCGAGCCCCTCGCGATCGATGTCTCCGAAGGTGGGGCCGTCCCCGTCGACGGGCGCGTAGTCTTCGGCGCAACCCGGCCGAACGTTCCCCTCTTCGTCGGGGGGGTCGGCGACCAGCTGCATCGCGCCCGGCGCCGAAGGCAGCCGGCACGAGGGAAACGACGAGAGCGTCGGCGCGGGGACGTCGCAGCGCGAGCTGTCGACCTCGCACGGCCGCAGCACCTCGCTCGAGATCGCGAACAGGGCAGGCCGACCGTTCTCGGCGGAGGCGGCGAACACAGCGGTGCCCTTGGGCGTCGCCACGACGTCGACGGGCTGCGCGCCCACCGGCAGCGGGTTGTCGCCTGGGGTCGAAGGATCGTGGTCGAGGACGTTCTCCGTCTTCGAGGTGATGTCGACGACGGCGAGCTCACCGCGCGTCTCGAGGGTGACGATCGCGTAGAGGTGGGCCGCGGAGTCGTCGGCGCCGAAGTCGTTCGGATCTTGGCGGCGCTCGTTGGA
Source organism: Polyangiaceae bacterium (assembly GCA_016719945.1). Taxonomy (GTDB): domain Bacteria; phylum Myxococcota_A; class Polyangia; order Polyangiales; family Polyangiaceae; genus Xiheicaenibacterium. Next base: position 511,715 of record JADJYE010000001.1, read on the forward strand.
GCAGTCGCTGAGGGGGCGGAGCGCAGCGTCCCGAGCCGGGCTGCCCCAGGCAAACGAACGCGACCTTGCCCGTGCGTTCGAGCGACCGGACGGTGGCCTCGGTGTCCTCGCCGGTGCAGCTCGAGGCGAGCACCGACGCGGCGCCGCCGAGGAGCGACAGTGCCGCGAGGGTGCGGAGCCTTCGGCGCGGAGCGCTCACTGCTCCTCCCGCGGGGGGACGGGCGGACCGAAGCTCGCGATCGGCGTCGCGTACGAGAGGCGCCGGGTGTCGAGATCGATGACGCTCAGGTACGAGTCGGTGAAGTGCGTCAGATACATGAAGCTCTCGGCCTCACCCGCGTCGTTCACCGCCGTGTCGAAGGCGATGCCGAAGGGCCCGCGGCCGGTGCGGATCATCGACTCGACCTTGCGCAGCATGGGGTCGTAGACGACGACGAAGCGGGAGTCGAAGCACACGACGAACACGCGCGTCTCGAGCTCACCGCTGGGCCCGACCACCTTCCCCACCGAGACCAGGGAGGGGCCGATGGGCAGCGGGACCGACTCGTCGAGCGAGAGGCTCTCCTTGACCCCAGCGAGCGCGTCGCCTTCGCGGGTCGCCTCGGTGAGCAGCTCTCCGATGAGCAGCGACGGCGGCTCGCGCGAGACCACGTAGAAGCCCACCTTCTCGGCGAGGCAACCCTCGAGGCAGGCGGTGAGGGTGTCATCGGCGGGGCACTCGGCCTCGCACGCGTCGCGGCGGGTCGTGTCGAACGCCATGCCTCGCGAGTCGTTGTTGGCGCCCGAGATGGTGAGCGTGACGTCGTCGCTCTTCGTCAAGAACGGTCGGGGGGGCGAGGCGTTCGCGTCGTCGAAGTAGCGCAGGACCGAGAGCACGTTCTCGGCGCGGTGGCTGACCAAGAAGCCAGGCCGGTACGCGAGGCTCGCCGAGGCGACCAGCGCGGGCGGGGGGATGGTCGTGACCACCGTCGGCGCCTCGGGGAGCCCCTCGAGCAGGTACTCGAGGGACGGGGTCGCCGAGAACGGGGTCGTGTCGTCGCCCTCGGGCCAGGTGTTCACCACGAGGCTCGCTGTGGCCGCGGTCTGGTGAGCGATGACGAGCGGGTCGCTGCCTCGGGCCACCGCGGACGCGACGCTGATGGGCTCGGTGGGCAACAGCAACCCGCGCTGGCTCGTGAAGATGTTCTCCCCGATCCGGTGGGAGCGGCCGCATCGCTGATCGTCGCCGGCCGCCGCGCACTCGAGGCAGAAGTCTCCCTCGCACGGGGACACGATCTGGCCCGGATCGCGGTCGTCGGGGACGTCGAAGTAGGTGACCGACGGGTCGCCGCGAACCGTCACGAACAGCCGCGCGCCAGGCTGGCCGTCGTCGCGCGAGAGGAGCGTCACGCCGGCGCCGAAGGCGCCGACCGTGGCGAAGGCCTGAACGAAGGGCTTCACGTCGATGGGCTCGCAGGGGCCCGGGTAGAGCGAGACGTTCGTGTTGGGCGTCGAGCCGAGCTCCCCGCACACCTCGGCGGGGTCTTGCCCGTCTGCGATCGCCGTCGCCACGGCGCGCGCGAGCTCGCGTACACCGGGCTGCCCACCCGCCTCGGCCAGGTTGAGCGCCTGGACGGTGCCGCCGTTGTATTGGAGATCGAAGTCGCTGTTGACGACGTAGAGGGTCGTGCGACCTGGCGACACGACGAGGCCGGTCGGGAAGTAGAGCGACTCGGTCGGCGGCAGCAGGCCGTCGCTCCCGGTGAAGCAGGAGCCAGCGCCGAGCGCGGCGAGCGCGGCGCCGAGGGCGCAGGTCACGAGGCGTGAGATGGGCGCGGCCTTCATCGGATCTCGACCGCGAGAGTACTAATCGTCCGAATCGTGGGTTGCAATCGCGATGACGGTGTAGCCTGCCGCGAGCCGCGCAGCCGCGAGGGTGCGGAGCCACGCCCGCTTGCTACGCTCCACGGCGGAAGGGACGCCGGTGCGGCCGGCTTCCCAGGCGATCCATGCACGGGCGAGCTCTCGACGAGAAAAGGCGCAAGCCAGGTGAATGTGCTGGCTGACTCGCTCGCACCTGCCGGGCGAAATCTTGCTCTCGCGGCGCTGGCGCTCTCGTGCGCCGTCGAGCCCTTCGACGCCGGACGACAGCTCGGGGAGGAGCCGTCGAGCGCGAGCGCGTCGAGCAGCGCGACGCCGAGCTCCCGAGGGCCCGCTCCCGACGCCCCCGCCGGCATCGCGCCTCCGCTCGAGCTCGAGGCGCTGGGGGGGACGTTCCCCAAGCCCGCCGCCAGCGCGGCTGCGCCGAAGGCGGGGGCGTGCGCCCCGTCCCTGTCGCATCGGCGCTCGATCGACGCGCGCACCAGCGCCGCGCTCGAGCGGTGCGAGCCCCTCAAGACCGGCCTCGAGAAGGCGTCGCGCTCGTGCGGCATGAACGGCAACGAGGTGAAGGACTTTGAGCGCTTCGCCGCGTCCGTGCCGCCGCTCTCCGACGCGGCCCTCGCGCGAGTACGCGAGGTGTTCGCGCGGGGGCGAACGCTGGGGCGCGATCCGAAGGTGTTCGGCCTGGTGGGGGACAGCATCACGGTGTCGCGAAACTTCCTGGGCGCGTTCGCGGCGGACAGCGGTCGCAACGTGGCGCTGTCTCCGTGGGTCGAGCGCGCGCTGACCCTGCCCTCGGGCGCGACCGTGATCGACCACTTCCGCGGGGGCGTCGCGGAGCGCCGAGGAGCGGTCACCGACGACCCGTTCGAGTGCTTCCGCGCCGCGAAGGTCGGCGCGCGCGCGAGCTGGGCCTGCGAGCTGGAAGAGGCGGGCAAGTCCCCCGTCGAAGAGCTCGTCGAGCGGCTGAACCCCGCCTACGCGATCGTCACGTTCGGCGCGAACGACGCCGCGTACCGCATCGCCCCTCCCGAGACGATCGCCGACGAGTTCGAGGCCCACATCCTCAAGGCGGTCGAGTCGCTCGAGTCTCGCGGTGTGGTCGTCATCCTCTCGAACGAGATGCGCCACGGGGACCAGCCCGGCGTGAAGGCGTGCCCCGGCGATGCCCCCGCGAACGACTGGCGGGTCGCCGTGTGCACCAACGCCACGTCCGCGCGCGCCGCGGAGGTCGCTTGCCGCGAGCACCTGCCGTTCATCGACCTGCGGCACGCCCTCGACGCGGCGACGAACTACGGGCTCGGTCCGGATGGGGTGCACCTCACGTCGTTCAAGCGCGGAGCGGGCGTGCTCGACGAGGCCGGCCTCGACTGCGGGAACAACGTCCGCAACCTGGTCAGCTTGCTCGCGCTCAAGCGCGTGGTCGAGGCGCTCGACGGGGGCTGAGGCCACCGAGCCTAGAACGCGCGCTTCGCGTCGCTCGGGCAGTTCGGGTGCTTGAGCAGCGCGTTGCGGAGGTGGATCTGCCTCTTGACGAGGGGCTGCTTGAGAAAGTGTGCGATGACCGAGGGGGGCGTGGCGGCGAAGCGCGTGAAGCTCTGCACGATCATCATCGACACGATCTGGCGCGAGCAGATGAGCGCCGCGGTCTTGGAGTCGATCGAGAGGCCGCTGAGCGCCATCAGGCAGCGGCCCTCTGTCTTCCAGATGAGCTCCATCCGATCTTCAGGATCGATGGTCGCGAACTTGTTGCGAAGGTAGCTACGCGCGCTCGCCCGAGTGCGCTCCGAGGCCTCGCGATCGAGCGTGATCTTATAGATCTCGAGCAGGCGCTTCGGCAACAGGATGCGCCGCAGCAGCTGCTCGCTCACCGTGGGGTTACGGATGAGCCTGCGCTGCGTCGGCTGGTCCTTGAGGAACTCGGCGCGCGCCGCGATCAGGTCGAGCCCGAACGGCGTCCGGTGGTGGAAGGCGGCAAAGCGCGCTTGGTCGTGCGAGATGTTCACGTTCTGCCACAGCGCCCGCACGACCTGGGGCTCCTTGTCGTAGCAGAGCGCGAGCAGGTCCATCCGCTCGGACGAGGTCTCCGCGAGCTTCGTGCGCATGTCGGTGCCCAGCTTCATCAGCACCTTCTCGAAGTGCGCGAGCACGCTGGCCGCGTCGCTCGTGTCGGCGCCATCCTCGGGCTCGCTGGGCGACTCGCCGGAGACGGCCGCGTCGGCCTCCTCCGGGAGGTGGTCGTCAGCGCCCTCGCCTGCCTTGAGCGGCTCGGCCGCCAGGCTCGGGATCTGGGACAGCGCAGGGTCGGCGATCGCCGCGCTGCCCGTGCGGGGGCGTGGCTCCGACTTCGTGACGCTCGGCAGGTCCGCGTCGTTCGTGACGGTCACCGGCAGATCGTCGTCCGAGTGCGGCTGCGACGCGGGCTTCACCGCGAACGGCGAGCTGTCGACGGGCACCGGGAAGTCGCCCCCGCCGTCGTCGACGACGGTCGTCTCGGTGTCGGGAGCCGCCTCGCTGATGGGGGTCTCGTCGGGGCGTCCACGCGAGCTCTCGACCGGGATGGGCAGCTCCATCTCGACGATCGTTGGGTGAGACTCGAGGTCGTCGTCGGGCTCGAGCTCGTCGTCTTCGAGCGCGAGGGTCCGCACCGAGGGCGGAGGCGCCTTCGCGGCGCTCGGCGGGGGCGCCTTCGCGGTCGGCGGGGCGCTCGCGATGGGGGGCCCCCCCGGATCGGTCGGCGCGGCGTCGTCGAGATCGAGGACGCCGCGGGTCTTGAGGTTCGCGACGATCCGGTTCAGTCGGAACTCGGTGAGGCCGGTGCGCGACGCCAGCTCTTGCATCGGCGAGTCAGCGTCGTAGTTGAGGAGCACGAGCGTCTCTTCGCTCGTCAGCGCGACAGGCTCTTCCTCCGGCTGAGGGCGGGCCCGAGGCTCGCTGGCGCTCCTCGCGGTGGGCGCGGGCGATGACGCGGACGCCGCCGGGGCCATCGCTGCGGACGCCGGGGGTTGAGGCCGAAGCGGCGCCACCGGAGGGCTGGGGGGGCTCGGCGCGACCGGAGCGACAGGAGCGACCGGGGGCGTCGGCGCGACCGGGGGCATCGGCGCGACCGGAGGCGTCGGCGCGACCGGAGGCGTCGGCGCGACCGGAGGCAGCCCGAGCGACGGGATCGGGGCGACCGGCGCGACCGGAGGCGACGGCTCGGCCGGGCTCCAGTCGGTTCGCCCTGCGACCCACGAGAACATCGACGCGACGGAGCTCTTCGGGGGCGCGCCCGGGGACTCGAGCGTGGAGACCGGCCCGCTCTCGGGCTCTCGCGCGGTGAGCTCGGGCTCGGCCTTGCTCCCTTCCGGAGCTTTGGCCTTCAGCTCGGCCTTCGCGGCGGGCGCGACCTGCTTCACCACGGGCTTCGGAGCGGGCGATGGAGGCGGAGAGGACGGGCTCTTCTTCGCGTCGCCGGAGGACGGAGGCGCCTCCGCGCTCGGGCGACCCCACACCCCCATCGAGACCTTGCGCCCCGGAACGGGCGACAGGGAGCGCTTCGGCCCCGCCTTCTTCTCCGCCGCGGGCGAAGCGGGGGGCGGGGTGCTCGCCGCTGGAGGCGAGGCCGTTGGAGGCGAGGCCGCCGGGGGCACGGAGGCAGCGGGCCGAGCGGGAGCCGCAGCCACCGGCGTGGGCGGCGTGGGCGGCGCCGGCTTGGGCGGCGCGGGCGCCGTCGGCGGCACCGGGGCGGCGGGGGGCACCGGGGCGGCGGGGGGCACCGGGGCGGCGGGGGGCACCGGCGCCTTCGGTAGCTGAAGCTCCAAAGTCCGTGCGTCATCGCGGACGTAGTCCGCCCCTTCGCCCTCCGTCGTGGTGGGTCGCGCTCCCGGGCGGGGCATCTGGACGGTCGTCCTGCGGCCGCGCGCATCCCGCAGGATGGGCGTGTCGTGGGCTGGGTCGGTGGGCCTGGCCGACCAGTCGTCTCGCGACTGAGCGCGCGCCTCCGACCTCGCCCGGACAGGCTCCAAGAGCTGGGTGTTCCTGGGTCCGCGGCGCGCCTCTGCACCGGGCTGTTGCGCAGCGCGCCTCGGAGGCTCGGCCGGGGACTGGGGGTGCCGCTGCTGGGTGCGGCCGTTGCTCCCCCGGTAGACCTTGCGGCCCAGGGTCCCGACGGTGACCGTCTCGGCGTCACCGGTCTCCTCGACCTGACCTTGTCGGACGAGGTCGAGCAGGTCGCGGGCTGAGAGAAGCTTGCTCATCGCGTGGCTTGGAACGGAGCGAGGTGGCCCACGACGGCGCGAGGTGCCTCGATAGAGGATACCGAGAGGTCAGTCATGTTGGCTCAAAATTCACCTGGCTTGCCAGGTGAATCAGAGAGCACATTCGCTCGGCTCCCTTTAAAAAACACCGCCGAAGGCGACCGAGCTCTCGACGAGTAAGGCGCAAGCCAGGTGAATGTGCGGGTTGCTTCGCTCGGACGAGCCGAGCGAATTCACCTGGCTTGCCAGGTGAATCAGAGAGCACATTCGCTCGGCTCCCTTTAAAAAAACACCGCCGAAGGCGACCGAGCTCTCGACGAGTAAGGCGCAAGCCAGGTGAATGTGCGGGTTGCTTCGCTCGGACGAGCCGAGCGAATTCACCTGGCTTGCCAGGTGAATCAGAGAGCACCTTCGCTCGGCTCCGCCTAAAAAAACACCGCCGAAGGTGACCGAGCTCTCGACGAGAGAGGCGCAAGCCAGGTGAATGTGCGGGTTGCTTCGCTCGGACGAGCCGAGCGAATTCACCTGGCTTGCCAGGTGAATCAGAGAGCACATTCGCTCGGCTCCCCCAGAAGATGCGCTTCGTAAGGGCGCGCTCACTTTCCGGCCGCCTCGGCGTCCCCCAGAACCTTCGAGACGTTGGCCTCTCCCTCGAGGATCACGTTGGTCTCCAGGTCCTGCAGGAGCTTGTCGCAGGGCACGAACTCCGAGACGGTCACCAGGTTCTCGGGGGGCTCACGGAACGGCGAGGTGGTCGCGGACAGCTTCGCATCGCCGGCGAGCGGCACCAGCGTCACCGGCTGCGTCCCGCTCGGGCCGACGAGGGCGACGACCGCGCAGCCCTGCTCCTTGACCGCCAGGATCGCGCCGAGGCTCACGCCCTTGCAACCCGCGTCCTTGGGGCAGACGCGCTCGGGCGCCGGCCGGCGATCGACCTTCTTGCCGGTCTTGGCGGCCAGGCGGTCGAGGCGGATCTGGACGCGCCCCGCGAGGTCCGAGATCTTCGGGTCGTCCGTCTTGGGGAGCACCCTCGGCCAGAGCACCACGACCGTGCCGGCGTCCCCGTTCCTCGGCTGATCTCGGGAGCGTCGTTCGCGTGGGCGTATTGGACGGAGGTGCGCGTGGTGCCGCGGTGCGCCGCCTGCTCTGGCTCCACGATGGGCTTGCGGCGGGTCGTCGAGACGTTGCACGCCGAGCAGCACAAGAGGGTGATCAGGAGCAGCGTCGCCTTGCCCATGGGTCGGGTCGAAACGTAGATGAGTCTAGCCTCCGCTGCTGTCTTTTCTAGCTCCCCAGCGGGTCTTCGTTCGAGGCGAAGGCCGTCGCCACCGCAATGACCACGGGGGTCCCCAGGGTGTCTTTCGAGGCGTGCCACGCGGCCCGGATCGACAGGGCGCCCGGGCTGGGCGAGAGCAGCGCCCGGACGACGACCTCGCCCGGCTCGAGGCCTGAGAGCCCCGCGAGCTCGACCTCCTTGAAGCCTACGTAGCGTCGACACGCCGGGTCGATCGACTTGTAGATCGCCTCCTTGAGCGCGAAGGCGACGCGCACCCTCCGGTCGCGCTCCTCGGGGGTGAGCCCGTCGAGGGCGGCGCGCTCGGCGTCGGTGAGGACCCTGCGCGCGACATCCACCCGGGTGGGCCGATCGTATTCGACGTCGACGCCCACGCCGACGTGCGACGAGCCCTGGCGAAGAGTAGCCAGCGCGACCGCGATCGTCTCTTTGTGCGAAATCGAGCCGGTGAGGGCGCGCGGCAGCGCGGGGGCGCCGCGCTCGTCCGACAGGATGGCAGGGGGCGTGACGCCCAGGTGGACCGCCGCCGTCCGGAGCGCGACCCTCCCCGCGACCCAGGTGGCCCGGCGCGGGGCTGGGAGCTCGACCGCTCGCGCTCGCTCCTCCGGGGCGAGGCGCTCGAGCCCGATCTCCAGCGCCACTGGCAGCGTGGCGATCACCCCGAAGGGAGTCTCGTAGACCGCTGCGTGCACCTGGTTGGTCCCTTGTTGGGCCCGATCTTGGCACCGGACATAGGCTCTTGCCCAGGATGCCGAGCCGACGCAAGGGCCCAGTCGACGACGACGCGGCCCCGAGCAGCCGTAGCTTCGAGCTGCCGCACGAGGTCGTCGGGGCGTCGCCGGGCACCCTCCACTTCCACAGCCACGAGCCCCCCGAGATCGTGCTGTTCGACTTCCACGAGCAGCGCGCGGAAGAGAAGAAGCTCGAGCACATCGATGACTGCATTCCGTTCCTCGACTCGGAGTCGGTCACCTGGATCGACGTCCGAGGGATCGGGCACGAGCCCACGTTCCGTCGGCTCGCCGAGATCTTCAAGATCCACCCGCTCGCGCTGGAGGACCTCGTCAACGTGCCCCAGAGGCCGAAGGCGGAGGCCTACCCGAACCAGCAGATCTTCGTGTGCCGGATGGTGTCGCTGCACAACGGGGCTCTGAAGACCGAGCAGTTCGGCATCCTGTTCGGGAAGGGGTACGTGGTCACGGTGCAAGAAGAGCCCGAGATCGACTGCCTCGATCCGGTCCGCAACCGGATCCGAAACGGGCGCGGAACGATCCGCACACAGGGCTCGGACTACCTCGCGCACGCCATCATGGACGCCGTGATCGACGGCTTCTTCCCGGTGCTCGAGCACTACGGCGAGACCCTCGAGCAGCTCGAGCTGCAGCTGCTCCGCACACAGCATGCCTCCTCGAGCCATATCTTCGCCGTGAAGCGCGACCTGCTCGAGCTGAGGCGCGCCATCTGGCCGCAGCGGGATCTGCTGTCCCAGGTCGTGAGGGACGAAAGCCCGCACATCGCTGAGGAGACGCGGCGTTATTACCGCGACACGTACGACCACGCGGTCCAGATCATGGACATGGTGGAGACCTTTCGCGAGGTCACGTCGAGCCTCACCGACTTGCTCATGACCGGCGCGTCGAACCGCCTCAACGAGGTCATGAAGGTCCTCACGATCGTGTCGACCATCTTTCTGCCGATGACGTTCGTCGCCGGCGTGTACGGCATGAACTTCGACCCCGACGCGTCGCACTTGAACATGCCCGAGCTGCGCTGGGCCTACGGATACCCCTTCAGCCTCGGGCTCATGGCTGGCAGCGCAGCGCTGCTCTTGCTCTTCTACCGATGGCGCGGATGGATCGGTAGCGGTCGCGACCGGCTCGGTCGGTTCTTCAGGGCGCTGGGGATGGGCACGATGGCGCCGCGCAGGCGGTCGCGCGACTCCTCGCGTCCCCCGCCCGCCTCGTAGGGCGGCGGGGGCTCGGCGCTATTTCTTACCGAACAGCCCGCCGAGCGCGCCGGCGATCGAGCCGAGGTCGGCGTTCTCGACCGCCCCGCCGGCGTACCCGAGCGCCTGGTCGACGTAGCCGGCGACCGACTCCGGAAGACGCGCCTTGATGAAGTCCACGGCGGTCTCGGCGGCGCCGCGCGCCTGAGACTCGGAGATGCCCGTCTTCTTGACGATGGCGCTGATCAGCTCGTCCATGGGGAGCACAAAGGCGCGCCCGCGCGCGCGCGTCAATGGGTCAGCGCCGGGCCGCAGCGGGTACCCGCGCGGGGGCCGGTACCCTGGGCGCGCGGTTCGTGAGGAGGCGAGCCGCGAGCACGCCGCCCGCGAAGCCGAAGAGGTGGCCCTCCCACGAGACGCCGGCCTGCCCCGGGAGCACGCCGAACAGGGCGCCCCCATAGACCAAGAACACGACCACGCTGCCGACGATCGACCAGAAGCTGCGCTCGAAGATGCCGCGCGAGAGCATGTACCCGAGGTACCCGAACACCAGGATGCTCGCCCCGAGGTGCACGCTGTTTCCGCGACCGACGAGCCAGATCCCCAAGCCGCCGACGAGGGCGCTCAGCACCGTGACCACGGCCAGGTCGCGCTTCTTGCGCATCATGATCAAGAACGCGAGCACCGCGAGCGGGATGGTGTTGGCGATCAGGTGGGCGAAGTCCGCGTGCAGGAACGGGGCGCACACGATGCCCACGAGGCCGAACAGCGTGCGAGGCCGGATGCCGAAGTTGTCGAGCCAGCCTCGAAACACGAGCGCATCGACGATCTCTTGGACCCACATGACCCCGACCATCGAGCCGACGATCGTGGCGCGAGCCTTCACCGCGGTCGCGACGGCGAGGGTGGCGGGGGGGTCGGGGCGGCGCTGGAGCATGCGGCCAGTATGGGGCCCCGAACGGGGGTTGGCCACGTCCTTCCGGCCACAAGGCCGATGACGCACCCCGGCGGAACGGGTACGCCCAGCTGCGGATGAGGGGACGCGCGCTCGCTCTGCTCGTGCTCGGCGTCGGGGCGACTCGAGACGCGCGAGCTCAGGGCACGCCTCCGCAGCGGGTGGCGGGCGGAGACGTCGTCGAGATCGAGCTCGAGGCGCCCGCCGGGTGCGCGGCTCGAGCGCTCGCGGAGGCCGAGCTCGAGCGCCTGCTCGGAGAGGCGCGCCGCACCGGCGAGCGACTGCTCGCCCGCGGCGCGATCGTGGAGGCCGGCGCGGGGCACTATCGGCTCGAGCTGCTGCTCGAGCGCGGCGGGGCCACCTCCTCGCGCGAGCTCGAGGCGAAGAGCTGCGAGACCCTCGCGGAGGTCGCCGCGTTGCTCGTCGCCCTCTCCCACGACCCCGACGCCGTCGAGCGCGCGCGTGCCAAGCAGCAGGCCGAGCCCGCGCCTCGGGTCGACGCCCCCGCCCAGGCCGCCGTGCCCGAACCGCGCGTCGCGGTCGAGCCGGCCGAGCCCCCACGCTCGCCCCTGCAGCCGCTGCCTCCCCTGCCCCTTCCGCGGCTCGGCTTCGTGGGGAGGGCCGGGTTCGTCGGGGGGATCGGCGACCTACCGGGTCCCCACCCCGGCGTCGTCGGCGGCGTGGGACTTCGACTCGACGAGTTCCTGGTCGAGCTGGCGGTCGAGTTCGGAGGCGGCTCCCAGTCGCTCCTGGAAGACCGACCTCAGGCAGGCGCCACGTTCCAGCGGGTCGTCGGGATCACCCGCTTCTGCCGCGATATCGTCCCGTTCTTCGACGGGCCTTTCCCCCGGCGGGAGTGGGAGCTCGATCTCTCCGGGTGCGCGGGGCTCGAGCTCGGGTCGATGTCCGGTGAGGGCTTCGGGGTGTCTGACCCCCAGCGCGGCGAGGTGTTCTGGGCAGCGCCACGCCTAGACGTTCGGGCGGGCATCGGGCTCGCCGGGCCCTTGTCGCTGGGGCTCGACGTCGGGGTGGCTTTTCCCGTAGATCCGCGGCGTTTTGTCATCACTGGGGGGGACGGCACCGTCTTGGTCGTGCACACACCGGCGCCGGCCGCGGGGCGGCTCGGGCTGGTCGCGGAGCTCAACTTCTAGCGCTCTGCCCTGGCTTCGAAGCGGTGTTCGAAGTTTTGATCACGGGACGCGCCGTGGCCGGACACTCACGATCGACGATGCTCGCCTCGGACGCGCTCCCACGCGTGGCTGCGGAGCTACCCGGGGGTCCGGCTCGCTCCGATGCGCTGCCGTCGTTCGACGAGCTGTACGACGAGCACGTCGACCTCGTGTGGCGAGCGCTGCGCCGGTTCGGGGTCGGGCCGAGCGAGCTCGAGGACGCGACCCAGGAGGTGTTCCTGGTGGCCTTCCGCAAGCTCGACGCCTTCGAGGGGCGCTGCGCGCTGTCGACCTGGCTCTACGGCATCGCTGCGCACGTCGCGCGGAACCTGCGGCGCAGCGAGCGCCGGCACCCCGAGACGCCGACCGAGGACGTCGGCCTCGACGACGCCTCGACCGGCGCGTCGCCCGAGGACTCGGCGAGCGATCGCGAGGCCGCCAGGATCCTCCTCGAGCTGCTGGACACCCTCGACGACGACAAGCGCGAGGCGTTCGTCCTGGCCGAGCTCGAGGGGCTCGCGGCGCCCGAGATCGCGGCCTCCCTCGGGCTCAACGTGAACACCGTCTACGCGCGCATCCGCGCCGGACGCGCGGCGTTCGACCAAGCGGTCAAGCGCTTCTCGGCTCGGGCGACGAGCCCCGGTCACAACCCCGACAAGAGGGCGTTTCCATGGCGATGAGTCCTGAAGCCAAGGCCTTGCTACGCGCGGCCCGCCGCGCGCCGGAGCGCCCGTCGACGGAGGCCCGCGAGCGGATGAAGCGGAGCGTGCTCGGCGCGGCTGCGTTCGGCGCCGCGTCGGCGTCGAGCGCCGTGGGCGCGGCCGCGAGCAGCGGGGGAGCCGCGGTGGCGTCCGGTACCGCAGCAGCAGCCACCGGGGCCGCCGCGGGCGCCAAGGTCGGGCTGACCGCAGGCGCGCTGTGGAAGATCGTGGGCTCGGTCGTGGTGGCCAGCGGCATCGTGGTCGGCGGCGTCACGACGGCCGTCGTGGCGGCCCGGTCACCGGCGCCGACGTCCGGCGGGAGCGCCGCGCTGCCCGCGGTCGTCGAGCTCACCGCGGTCCCATCGGCCGTCGAGCCGGCGCCAGAGAGGGCTGGCGAGCCCCTGACGCGCGCGCGGACCGAACGCTCGAGCGAGCCCGAGCGGACGGGCGAGGCCGAGAAGATCGGGCCGCAGGCGCTCCCTGCCGTCCCCGCGAAGACGTCACAGCCCGCCGCCGCGGCGCTGGCGCCGGTGCCTCCTGCGACGGCCGCTGCGTCGCCCGACGAAGATCCGCTCAAGGCCGAGGCTCAGCTGCTCAGCGCGGCGCAGTCGGCCCTCGCCAAGGGGGCCGCGGCGCGCGCGCTCGAGCTCACGAGCGAGCACGCGGCGAAATTCCCGAAGGGCGCGCTCGCGTCGGAGAGGCGCGCGATCCGAGCGATGTCGCTGTGCTCGCTCGGCCGGCGCGACGAGGGCCGCGCGGAGGCCACGCCGCTGATCGAGCGCGCGCCGACGTCTCCGCTCTCGCAGCGGCTCGCAGAGGCCTGCAAGTAGCTCGGCGCGCGACCCAGCAGATTTCTTCACGGGTCGGCGCGCCGGCGGACACTCAAGGATCGAAGCGGCCAACGACCTGGCCGCAGAGTCTTCCCTTGCCTCGAACTGGAGCCCGTCATGAAAACCGTCTCGTTCCGCCACTTCGCCGTCCTCGTCGCCTCGGCGCTCGTCCCCATCATGATGGGCGCGGACGGCAAGGGGTGCGGCGGAGACGTCACCGTCGGCAATGACGAACCCTGCGTCGTCACTGGCTGCAGCGGTCAGATCTGCGCCGACGAGGAGACCGCGAGCACCTGCGAGTGGACCGACGCGTACGCCTGCTACGCCGACGTGGGCATCTGCGAGCGCGACGCAGAGGGCGTGTGCGGCTGGAGGCCGACCGAGGAGCTCTCGGCCTGCCTCGAGGATCCCGAGCCCGAGCCGTGTGTCGTCACCGGCTGCAGCGGTCAGCTGTGCGAAGAAGAGGACACCCCGAGCACCTGCGAGTGGACCGACGCCTACGCCTGCTACCCGGCGGTCGGCATCTGCGAGCGAGACGCCGAGGGCGTGTGCGGCTGGAGGCAGAGCGAGGAGCTGCTCGGCTGCCTCGAGAACCCCCGCACCCCGCTCGAGGGCACCTGCGTTCGCAACGAGGGCGCATGCGAGAGCGACGCCGACTGCACCAGCGGCGGCTGCGGTGGCGAGCTCTGCTTCAACCCCGCGCTCAGCGAGGGCGTCACGACCTGCGAGTGCACCGCGCCGGCCGGCGGCTGCGGCTGCATCAACGGCCAGTGCGCGTGGTACGAGTGATCTCGGCGCGCTGAGGGCGAACGGGTAGACTCGGCGCGGTCCTCGATGAGCCGCGTCCGAGTCTGCTTCGTTTGTACGGGCAACATCTGCCGCTCGCCGACGGCCCACGGCGTGATGAGCGCGCTCGTCGATAAGGCCCGGCTGTCGGGCCTCGTCGACGTCGACAGCGCAGGGATCAGCGGCTACCACGTCGGCGAGCTGCCCGACCCGCGCTCGCGCGGCGCGGCGAGGGCGCGCGGGCTCTCCCTCACGCACCGCGCCCGGGTGGTCCTCGCCGAGGACTTCACGCGCTTCGACTACCTGCTCGCGATGGACACGGGCCACCTGCGCGCGCTCGAGCTGCGCAGGCCCGCAGGCGCCAGCGCGACGGTCGCGCTTTTCCGCGACTTCGATCCCACCGCGGCCGGCGGCAGCGAGGTACCGGACCCGTATTACGGCGGAGACGACGGCTTCGAGCAGGTGCTCGACATGTGTGAGCGGGCCTGCGCGGGGCTGCTCTCGCACATCGTCACGCGTCACGGGCTGGCTCCGTGATCGACGCAGGCCTCGCGGCCGCCCTCGGCGACGCGCTGGGCCGGCCCATCGAGTCGGCGCGCCGCGCCGCAGGCGGGAGCATCGCCGAGAGCTACGCGGTGACGCTCGAGGGCGGCGAGCGGGCCTTCGTGAAGACGCACGCCACCCTCCCCGCCGCTGCGTTCCTGCGCGAGGCGGAGGGCCTCGCCTATCTCGCCGAGACGCGGACCGTGCGCGTCCCTCGCGTGCTCGCGACGGGCGAGCTCGACGGCCGCGGGTTCCTCGCGCTCGAGCTGCTGAAGATCGGCGGCTCGTCGTCCGCCCAACAAGAAGAAGCCTTCGGGCGCAGCCTGGCGCTCCTCCACGCGACGAGCGCGCCCCGCTTCGGCCTCGCGGCGCCCAACCACCTGGCGACGCTCCCGCAGGACAACACCGAAGGGCCCTCGTGGGCCGAGTTCTACCGCACCAGGCGGCTCGCGCCGCTCGTGTCGCGCGCGCTCGCCCGTGGGGTCGCGACCGCGTCGCTCGCGCGGCGCTTCGACCAGCTGTACGACCTGCTCGAGCAGCGCGTCGGGCCGCCCGAGCCGCCCGCGCGCCTGCACGGCGACCTGTGGGGAGGCAACCGCGTCGTCGACGCGCGCGGCGACTCTTGGCTGATCGACCCCGCCGTGTACGCCGGCCATCGCGAGGTCGATCTCGCCATGATGCGCCTGTTCGGTGGCTTCTCATCCAAGGTCTGGAGCGCCTATCAAGAGGCCGCCCCCCTCGCGCCTGGCCACCAGGACCGCGTGCCGCTCTACCAGCTGTACCCGCTGCTCGCGCACCTGGTCATGTTCGGCGGCTCGTACCTCGGCCAGGTCGAGGACGCGCTCGCGCGCGTCCTCTAGTCTCCGGGAGCTAGAACCCGACGCGGCGCATGACGAAGCGCGGCAGCCGCCGGATCACGGCCATGATCGGTCCCCAGGCCGCGGGCGCGTAGACCTCGGGGCGCCGGCGATCGATGGCGCCGAGGACGCGCGCGGCCACGTCTTCGGGCTCGCCCGCGAAGGGCGGCGGCTTGAGCCCCGCCGTCATGCCGGTCTTCACGAACCCGGGCTTCACGGTCACCACCGCGAGGCCGTCGGCGCGGTGCTTGTGATCGAGGCCCTCGAGGTAGCGCGTGAGCCCGGCCTTCGCCGCGCCGTAGAGGATGACCGGCTTGCGTCCGCGCTCGCCGGCGACCGATGAGAACACGCACAGCACGCCGCCTCCCTGCGCGAGCAGGCGCCGCTTGGCCTCTTCACAGAAGAGCACCGTGCAGGTGAAGTCGACGTCGAGCACGGCGCGGCAGAGCTCGAGATCCGACTCGAGCCGATCTTGGGGCGCGAAGAGGCCGGCCGTGACGATCACGGCGTCGACCTTGCCGCCGAGCGCGGCCAGCGCGCCGTCGAGCGCGGCGCCGAACGCCTCGGGCTTCGAGAGATCGCAGACCCCGACGCCAGCGGGCGCTCGGCCGTCGACGCCGAGATCGGCCGCGCTCCGCTCGAGGTCGTCGTCGCCGATGCCGAGGAGGTAGAGCTGATCGCCGCGCCGAGCCATGAGTCGGGCGAGCGCGCGACCCATGCCCTTCGTCGCACCGAGGAAGATGACGTTCATGTGTTTGTGCCTCCCGGCTCAGGCCGGGTCGCCGAGGAGCCGGACCGACTGCGCGCTGCGGATGCGTCGCTTGGGGTCCCATTTCGCGCGGGCCTCGAGGAACGCCGGCAAGCGCCCGCGCTCCATCTCACGGAAGTGCTCGGGGCGGGTGAACTGATCTTTGGCGAGGTAGATGCGCCCCCCCTCCTCGAGCACCTTCTCGTTGAGCGCGTCGACGAGCGACTGCGTGTCGTCGCGCACGGCGATGTCGAGCGCGATGCTGATCCCCTTCATCGGGAAGGACATCAGGCCTCGGTTCTGTGGCCCGCAGTCCTTGATCACGCACAGGAAGGAGGCGCCGCCTCGAGAGGTGAGCAGCTCGAGCATGCGCCGCGCGGCGCCCCGGCCAGCCGAGTCCGGCAGGACGCACTGGTACTGGGTGAAGCCGCGCTTGCCGTACATGCGGTTCCACTCGCGGATCATGTCCAGCGGATAGAAGAAGGTCTCCCAGTGCGTGATCCCCTTTTTCTCACGGGGCAGGTGCTTCCAGTAGAAGCCGAAGTTGAAGGCGCTGATCGTGAGCTTGTTGAGCACGAAGCTCGGCAGCTCGAGCGGCATCGTGATGCGCGGCAGCGGCCGCGGGTAGCGCTTGGGAGCCTCGCCGGGCTCAGCCCAGCGACCCGCCATCAGGATCCCTCGGCCCATGTTCGCGCCGCGGGAGAGGCAGTCGATCCATCCCATCGTCATCGGGAACTTGCCGGCGGCGTCCTTGAGCGCCTCGACGTACGCGTCGATGTCGTCGACGCGCTTCGTCTCTTGCCAGATCCACGGGGAGCGAACCTCGCGCATCTTCACGTCCACCTCGAGGATGTGCCCCGTCAGGCCCATCCCGCCGACGGTCGCCCAGAACAGATCGTGGTTTTCGCCGTCGGGCTCCGCCGTGACGACCCGCCCGTCGGCGAGGCGCATCTTGAGGCGCGTGACGTGCTCGCCGAAGCAGCCATCGACGTGGTGGCTCTTGCCGTGGACGTCCGCCGCGACCGCGCCCCCCATCGTCACGAACTGGGTGCCGGGCGTGACCGGCACGAAGAACCCGAGCGGCAGCAGGCGGCGGTTCAGCTGCTCGATCGAGACGCCCGCCTCCGCGCGCATCAGGCCCGTGCCGCGGTCGAAGGACAAGATGCGATCCGCGAGGACCGTCGTGGCCACCTCGGGTGAGCCGGCCGGCGGGATCGCGCTGTCGCCGTACGAGCGACCGAGCCCCCGACAAAGCACCGCGCCGTCCGTGAGGCGCTCCAGGTCCTCCGAAAGCTTCTGCCGTCCCGGGGCGCCGATGCGGCCCCAGCCCGAGATCGTCTCCATGCCGGGGCATCAGTGGACCATGGGGGCCGAGCGGTCAAGGTTTGGGGCACGTTTGCACGAGCTCTCCATGGCCTCTGCACGCTCCGCCCTCACGCCCGGGGCCGCGGGTCCTTGCGGGGGCGGCGCCGGGGGGCGAAGGTGCGGCGCATGGCCAAGCACGCGGCGAACCGGCTCGCACGAGAGACCAGCCCCTACCTCCTGCAGCACGCGAACAACCCGGTCGACTGGTACGCCTGGGGCCCGGAGGCGCTCGAGCGGGCCAAGCAGGAGGACAAGCCGATCTTCCTCAGCATCGGCTATTCGGCGTGCCACTGGTGTCACGTGATGGAGCGCGAGAGCTTCGAGGACGAGGCCGTCGCCGCCGCGCTCAATGACGGCTTCGTCTCCATCAAGGTCGATCGCGAAGAGCGGCCCGATCTCGACGCCCTGTACATGACCGCCACGGTCGCGATGAGCGGCGGCGGGGGCTGGCCGATGTCGGTGTTCTTGGCGCCGGACGGGCGGCCGTTCTTCGCGGGCACCTATTTCCCGAAGACCTCGCGCTACGGCAAGCCTGGGTTTCTGGACGTGCTCGGGCGCATCCGCCAGCTGTGGAAGACCGAGCGTGAGGGGCTGCTCTCCCAGGCCGACGAGCTGGTCTCCGCGGTCGCGGCCGAGAGCGCGTCGGACCCTCCGCGCGCGATCGACGCGGGGGTGGAGGCGGACGCCGCAGCGCAGCTGCTCAAGACCTTCGACGCGGAGTGGGGCGGCTTCGGCGGGGCGCCCAAGTTCCCCGCGCCGGGGTCGATCTCGCTGCTGCTGCGCCACTTCCGACGCACCGCCGACGAGCGCGCCCTCGAGGCCGCGCTGACGACCCTCGATCGCATGGCCCGCGGCGGGATCTACGATCACGTCGGAGGCGGGTTCGCGCGGTACTCGACCGACGAGAGGTGGCACGTCCCCCATTTCGAAAAGATGCTCTATGACAACGCCCAGCTCGCGCGGGTGTACGTCGAGGCCTGGCAGGTCACCGGTGAGCCGCGCTTCGCCGCGGTGGCGCGGGACACCCTCGACTACGTGCTCCGCGAGATGGTCGGCGAGCACGGCGCCTATTTCAGCGCGACCGACGCCGACAGCGAGGGCATCGAAGGAAAGTTCTTCGTCTGGGACAAGGACGAGCTCGAACGGCTGCTGCCGCCGGAGCAAGCGGAGGCGATCATCGCAGCCTATGACGTGCGGCCCCGGGGCAACTGGGAGGGTCACAACGTCCTGTGGATGCCGCTCCCGCTCGAGGACGTCGCCGCGGAGCTCGGCGTCTCGCGCAGGGTCCTCGACGAACGCCTCTCGCTCGCGAGGACGGCGCTGGTTGACGCCCGCAAGAGGCGCGTCCCGCCGCTCTGCGACGACAAGGTGCTGGTCTCCTGGAACGCGCTGATGATCGGCGCGATGGCCTTCGCCGGGCGAGCGCTGCGCGAGCCCCGGTACATCGCGAGCGCGGAGCGCGCCGCCGAGATGATCCAAGGCACGATGTGGAAGGAGGGGCGGCTTCTGCGAACCTATCGTGAGGGGCGCGCGCACATCGACGGCTTCCTCGAGGACCACGCGTTCCTCGCCGACGCGCTGGTCGACCTGTACGAGGCGACCGGGGCGCGGGCGCACCTCGACGAGGCCCTCAGGATCGCCGAGCGCGCGGCCGTCGACTTCACGGACGACGACGGAGACGCCTTCACCACGACCGCCCGCCACCACGAGGCCCTCGTCGTGCGCACGCGCGAGGCGAGCGACAACGCGACCCCCAGCGCCAACGCCGTCCTGGCGCGGGCGCTCGCGCGCCTCGGGGGTCACCTCGATCGCGGTGACCTGCGCGCCACCGCGACGCGCGCCCTGCGCGCCCACGGCCGCGCGATCGCGAAGGCGCCCAGGGCGTTCGCGACGAGCCTCGACGCGATGAGCCGCCTGATCGAGCCTCCGATCGAGATCGCGTTGGTCGGCACGCCGGGCGCATCCGACCTCGAGGCGATCGAGGCGATCGTCGGGCGGTCGTTCCTGCCCAACGCGATCCTGGCGACGATCGACCCAGGTTCCCCCTCCCCGCTGCCGCTCGCGAGCGGGAAGGTCGCGCTCGACGGCAAGGCGACGGCGTACGTCTGCCGGGCGTTCGCCTGCCAGGCGCCGGTGACCAGCCCCGGGGAGCTCGCTGCCGAGCTCGCGCACGCGGGCATCCGGGCTCGGGCCGAGCGGGCGCGCGCCCTCGACGTGGAGCGCATCGCGGGCGGCGCCACCGCTGAGGCGACGGCGCGGCTCGCGGGGGAGCGCGCCGACGCGCCGCTCGGGTCGCTGCTCGGCGCGCGCGTGCACCGCGCGGGGGTGCTCGTCGCGAGCTACTCCGAGGGCGAGATCGTCCCGCTCGTCGAGGGCGCCGTGCAGCGCGGGCGCAACCTGATCGCGTTCGACGCCCAGCGGGCGAGCGCCCTCGGCGACGCCCTCGGTCCGCTGGTGCGAGCGGGCAAGATCGCCCGCGAGGCGCTCTTCCTCGTCGGCATCGTCCCGTCGGCCGCGAGCGAGGCGGAGGGGGTCGAGCTCGCCCGCCGCATGCTCGCGGACAGTGGGCTCGAGCGCGTCGACGCGCTCGTCGTCCCGTGGGCACCTCCCGGCGACGCGGTGACGCGTGCGCTGGACGCCATCTCCGCGCTGGGGCTCGCGACCCACACCGGCGTCGCGGTCGAGAGCCTCGACCTCGCGACCGCCGAGGCGCTCCGCGCGCTGCCCGCGTCCATCGCGCTGGTCGCCGCGCCGCTCAACCTGCTCGAGGGCGACGCCTCGCTCGCCGCGCAGCTCGGTCGTGCCTTCCTCGCCCTCAGGCCGCTCGACGCAAGGGCGAACATCGCAGGCGGCGCTCGCGGCCTCTCGCTGGCCGACTCGGTGGGCGTCGACGATCTCCCCGACGCCCCGGCGTTCGCCTCGGCGCTGGCCGCCCTCGCCCAGCTCGAGTCCGAGTACCGCAAGACGGTGGCTGTCCACCTGCGCGTTCAAGGTGACACCCAGCTCGACCCCAACGAGCTGCTCCTATGGTCGGAGGAGCTTCGACGCGCCGAGCAGGCGATCGACGATCTAGGGGAGGCCGAGGCCTTCGTCGCGCAGTCGGTGAGCCCCGCGCTCCGCGCTCAGTTCGCTGCGCTCGCGGGCCTCGGCGGCCCGCTCGGGCCCGTCGTGGCGAGCCTCCGCGACCGCTACCTCGAGGCGCTGGATCGCGCCCTGAAGGCGCTGGCGCGGGAGGTCGTCGGGCGTCAGGCCACGCTGACCCAGACGCTGGCGCACGCGGTGGGAGCGGATCCAGAGACGCTCGCGGCCGTCGGGCTGGGCGCCGTCCTCGGGGTGAGCGGGGTCACCGCCGCGCTCGTCACGTGCCGCACGCCCGCCCACGTCGAGGCGAGCGAGCGGCTCGCGCCGGTCGTGGCCAGCGCGTTCGAGAGAGCGCGCACGGCGTTCACCTCGAAGAGCTGAGCGCGCAACGTCACGCGCGTCCGATCCGAGATCAGCGCGCCGACACCACCCGACAGGTGAATGTGCCGTTGGATTCGCTCGGAGGAGCCGCGCGAAACAAGTCGCGTTCTTCCGTTGTGCTCACGACGAACCGTGAGAAGATCGCGCAAGTTGAGACTCGTCGCGCGCCTCTTCCGCTTCACGTCGTGCGCACCTGGATCCGACTCACGTCGCTCCACGATCGTGAGGCTTTCGAGCCCGCAGCGCCGATCGTTCGAGATCGAGCCGCCGATCGACGAGCCCGTCGAGGCCGCGCGCGGGGCCCGCGAATCCAACCACGACCGCGCCGGCCGACGCGCTCGGCGCACCTCGATCGGAGCCGCGCCGTTGCCCCAAAGGCGGCACTTTTGCCTACATCTGAGACCAAAGTGGTCGCGAAAGGCCTGGGCGTTTAGCCCTGGTGAATCGATGATCCATTACCGGGTTTGCACACATCCGGCTCCATCGAAGATCTTCGAGTGAAACGAATGCGCCAACTTGGCACGCCATCTGCATTGGAGGTTCGCAGTGCGACGTAACACCTCTCTTACGCTCCTCGTGACCGGTTTCTTCGCGGCTCTTGCGAGCCTCGGGACGGCCGGCGCTGGGTGCGGTGACTCGGGGTTCAACCTCACCGGCGGAGGGGGCGAAGGCGGTGGCTCGTCGAACAACGGCGGTAACGGCGGCGCCGGCGGCGCGTTCGTGGACAACGGCGCCGAGCTGTTCGCTGCGCTCGAGGCCGATCTCTTCACCGCGTGCGGCAGCTGCCACGAGCCAGGCGGCCTCGGTGATGCGCCCTTCCTCGCGCCGCCCGACCGCTACCAGAGCATCCTCTCCTGGCCGGGCATCGTCACGAAGAACGTCGACGACAGCATGTTCGTCACCTTCTCGGTCACCGGCGGCGGTCACAGCGGCACGAACCTCGACACCGCCGCCGACGATCTCGAGGGCCGCGTGCGCGAGTGGCTCGAGGCAGAGTCCGCGGCGATCAGCGACCCGATCGAGGAAGACGATCCCTACATCGACCCGATCACGCCGATCCTCGGCTTCAACGCGATCTACCTCACGCCCCTCTCCGAGGAGCTCACGGGCATCGCCATCACGTTCACCGCCGAGCTGCTCACCGAGAACAGCCTGAAGCTCGACAACCTCCAGATCCACACGACCAGCGCCACGGGCGTCCACCTCATCCACCCGGTGTTCGCCGTGTACCCGAAGGGTCAGCCGGGCGAGGCCGACCCCGTCGACAGCTTCGCCGGGCTCGACTCGCGCTTCCCCGAGAACACGTCTGCGGCGCTCGGAGTCGGCACGCTCATCCTCACCAACTGGCAGCCGGACGCCAAGCTCGGCGTCGGGTTCGAGCTCATCGAGCCGTACAGCGAGGGCGGCGGTGAGGGCGGCGGCGGGGGCGGCGGTGGCGGCCCCGGCGGCTGCAACGCGCAGACCGAGTTCGCCGCGTCGGCGGTGCCTCAGTTCGAGCTGCGCTGCGTGAGCTGCCACGGCGGCGGCAACGGGCAGGCGACGGCCGCGCTCGACATGAGCGACCTCGACACCGACCCCGGCGCCGCGTGCGTCCAAATCAAAAATCGCGTCAACACCAACGACCCCCCCGCGAGCCAAATCTTCGTGACCACCGACCCTGGCGGCAACGCCGGCCACCCCTTCAAGTTCGGCGGCAACGCCGCCAACTTCAACACCTTCCGTGACGCTGTCACGATCTGGATCGAAGCCGAATGAGCACCGCCCTCCGAAAGGCAGGATCGATCATGTCTAGAATCCCCCTCTTGTTGCTCCCGCTCGCCTTGCTCGCAGCTGCCTGCGACAGCGGGTCGGGCTCGTCGCTGAACCTGGACGACGGCAGCGACGGCAACGACGGCAGCGACGGCAGCGACGGCAACGACGGCTCCGGAGCGGGCACCAGCGAAGGCGGCGGCGCACAAGGCGGCGGTGGCCCAGGCATCGACCCCGCCCTCGCCGATCGCGAGGTCGACTACAACGAGGCGCTCCGTACGGCCTCGCTGAAGCTCATCCGACGCCTGCCGACCCTCGCGCAGATCAAGGCCGTGAAGGACGCGGCCGATCCGAAGGCCGCGTACACCGCCGAGCTCGACGCGATGCTCGCGTCGCCCGACTTCAACGCGCGCATGGTGAAGTTCTGGCGCGACACGATGCGGATGGGTGGCGACGGGCCTTGACACCGCGCCCGCCTTCGCCGCGAAGCTGATGGCTGAGGGGCGGCCGTTCTCGGAGCTCTTCACCGCGACCACGGGCAACTGCCCGACGTATGACGGCGCGACCGGCACCTTCACCGACGCGGACTGCGCCAGCGGCGCGCCGGTGCAGGCGGGCGTGCTGACCGACCCCGCGGTTCAGCGCCAGTTCTACGGCAACATGGCCTTCCGCCGATTGCGCTGGGTCCAGGAGGCCTTCTTCTGCACCAAGTTCCCGGCCGGAGTCCCCGGACCAGCCGACAGAAGATCGGCGCAGGACTACGTGCGCCCTGGCCCTTCGAGTCCATCGCGACGCGCCCATCGACTTCCAGGACACGAAGTCGGTCGTCTGCGCCAACTGCCACGCGACCATCAACCACATCCGCCCGCTGTTCGCGAACTTCGGCGAGGACGGCATGTGGAACAACAACATCGCGGTGATGACGCCGATCGCCCCCGAGCCGGTCACGACCGAGCTGTCGCACTGGCTCAACCCTGGCGTCGCCACCGCCTGGCGCAACGGCGTCGAGGTCTCCGACCTCGCGCAGCTCGGCCAGGCCCTCGCCGAGGACCCGCAGGTCGGCGAGTGTGTGGTCGCTCGCGTCTGGAACTTCGCGATGTCCAAGGAAGACGTCGTGAAGGACCTCGCGACCGTGCCCTTCGGCGTCGTCAGGCCGCACATCACCAAGTTCCAGACCGGCAGCCAGAACCTCAAGGCCACCCTCCGGGCCATCCTCACGAGCGCGGACTTCGTCCGGTTCTAGGCGCGGAGGACCATGACCATGACCCGCACCATCCTTCAGGCATTCGGGACCGCGCTCCTCGGTGTTGCGTTCGTCGGCTGCGGCGCCGACGACCCTCGTCATCGACGACCAACCCCGACACACGACAGCGAGCCCCAGCAGGACCCGATCGCAAGCCGGGCAACAAGCCCGAGGACACGGTCGGCTCCGAGGACACCACGCACGACCACACCCCTGGCCTCGGCGAAAACGAAGCGCGCGATCCGTACGAGATCGCGAAGCAGCGAGAGGAGGAGGGCAGCCCCGAGGCTCGCGCCCGCCTGCACTCCTGCCAGAAGATGCAGATCCAGACGGTCCGCACGGCTTCGGGGTGAACATCGACGCCACCGGCAACCCGCCCACGGCCGGCCAGCTCATCAAAGGCGGCGGCACGGCGCTCGGCGGGGCCGAACTACGACGCGCGCGTGGGCGAGACATCGTCTGGACCGCCGCTGGCGCGGCGAAGCTGTTCGACATCCTGGGGCAGGCAGCGCCCGGAATCATCGCGACGCTGCCCAACTCCGCCGCAGTGCCAGATCGACGGCGTCGGCCCACCGGTCTTCACGGACGCGGGCGCACCTGCGTGGAGGACGCGATCAGCTGCCTCATCGGACGCCCGGCCACGCCGGATCACGTCGCCATCTGCAACAGCCTGGTCGCGAGCGCCTCCGACATCGAGACTGGCAAGAAGGTTGCAGTGGCCACTCTCCTGAGCGCAGCTCACTCCTGCGAGTGACGGAGGACACGATGGTGAACGACAGGCTCAAGAATCTCGAAGGCCGCTCCCGCCGAAATTTCCTCCGCTGGGCGACCGCCGCCGGCGCGCTGCTCGCTCTCGATCGCGCAGGTCCTCGACGTCGTCGAGCAGGCTCGCCGGCGTGGCGATGGCGCAAGACGCCTCGTGCGCGCTGACGAACCGCTCGGTGCACCTCGTCGCCGGTGACGGCGGCTTCGCGTGGTTCCAGCTCCTCTGGCCCCACAACGATATCGCCGCGAGCAACAACGACAGCTACGCGTTCCACGCGTCTGGCGAGACGACCAAGGCCTCGGACACGGACAAGCACTTCGAGCTCGGCCCCGGAGGCGCCCTGGCAGGCCCTCGACAAGGCGAAGCGCATCACCGCCTTCATGGCCGGCACCAACCAGACGCACACGCCGACGCCGGGCTCCGCGGCGAACCTCGGCGGCGACCAGACGCTCCTCGCGGCCTGCGCCGCGATCCAGCGCTCGACGCCCTCGCTGCTCCCGTCATCGGCGTGGACCCGGTCAACTTCGGCACGGCCACGGCGCGCCCGACATCGCCACGGTCGGCGACGCCGACGGCCTCGTGCAGCTCTTCAACTCCGCCGCTTCCCGGGAGATCCTCTCTCTGCCGCAGGACGCCGCGCTCTACGAGGCGTATTACAAGGCGTTCACCGGCCTCAACAAGGCTTCCTCTCGCCCGACGCAGCTGCGCGGGCTGCGCGTCGGCAAGCAAGCGGCCAGCTTCCTCGGCCAGAACCTCGCCGCGCAGCTCCAGGTGACCGACGCCGACCTGCAGCGGTACGGCGCGCCCAACGGCACGGCGAACAAGCTGCGAGACATCGCTCGCGCCCTGATCGTCACGTCGAAGGCCTTCCGCCTGAACCTCACGCAGTCGGTCATCATCCCCGCGATGCGCGACGACCCGCACGGCGCGTTCGGCGACATGGGCACCCTGCGCAGCACGGTGCAGACGCTCGGCACCATGCTCGACGCCTTCATGGCCGACCTCGCCGGGATGGAGGACCCGTCCTGCAGCGCGAAGAACCTCTCCGACTCGGTCGTCATGACCGTGCACGGCGACACCCCCAAGGACCCGCGCGACCGCAGCGGCTGGCCCGACGGGACGCCGAACAACGCCAACTGGCTCTATGTGATGGGCAATGGTTACCTCAAGACGGGCTGGTTCGGCGGCGTGCGCGAGAACGGAAACACCGACGTGTTCGACCCGACCACGGGCAACACCGTCCCGAACGGCAACTCGGCAGACGTCTCGGCCTCGGCCGGTGCGGCCGTAGCGTTCGCCGTCGCGAAGGGTGACATGCGGCGCGTCGAGGACTTCTACAACGGCCCCTCGATCGAGGGCATCGTCAACATCAACCCCATCCAGTAAGCGAGCCACCTGGCGCGTTTCCGGGCCCGACGAGGGCCTGCTCCTCCGCCGGGCTTCGTGTTTGAGCGGCCGCGTCAGCTCGCCAGCTTGACCGTGGTGGGCGTGGGGTGGACGTCCTGCCCGTTGGGCTCGACGTGAACGCCGATGGCCCGCGCCAAGGTCTGCATCAGCTTGACGGAGTCGGCAGTCGAGCCCTTGGCGTCGGCCGAGCCGCTGCCTCCTTCCTTCATGGCAGCGCACCCTATCAAAGCTCTGCAAGCTGGATGAGCCGTCACTCGCCCCCTCCGCGCCCCCGGCTCAAGGCGGTGACGCCGCGAGGTCCGCGAGCAGCGCGAACAGCGCGCGGACCTCTTCGGCGTCGTTGAACGTGTCGTCCTCCCGGTTGATCTCGGAGAGCGCGGCGGCGATGAGGCTCGTGTCGTCGCCCGCCCCGACGACCGCTCGGATCGACTCGTGCTCGGTGTTCACGGTGAGCTTCTGACGCTTCCGGTCGAAGCGCAGAGGACGACCGGAGTCGGCCACGACGACCTCGATCGCCTGAGAGATCGGCGTGCAGCCGAGCGCGCGGGTCAGTCGCCGAGCGAGGCCTGGGGTGGACCGCTCCGCGCGCAGGAAGATGCCGAGCAAGCCGGCGAGGAGCGGGGGGGCCGGCGCGGCGACGACGACGCGCGGAGGCACCGGCGGAGGGTGGCTGGCGGCCGGAGGTGCGGAAAAGGGCGGGAGGTCGACAGCCCGCGTCGTCGTGTCGAGGGCGCGCGGTGCAGGGGTTGGGAGCGGAGCGGGCGAAGGCGGGGCACAAACGGGGGGGGGCGGTGCCTTGGCCCGTGTGTCGGGTGCGTGCAGCCGCCCCTTCTTCTCCTTGGCCTGGGTGGTCAAGCGCGCGCGTATGTCGTCCGCCTTGCTGCGCCAGCGGAACACGCGCCCAGGCCTGTTCGGCCAGCTCGTCACGATCACCACCGGATCGTCGGCGAAGGCAGCCGACTGGGTCGCCGTGGCGATGGGCCGGCCCTTGAACACCTTGGAGAGCTCGCGGAGGCTCGCAAGCCTGCGCTGGTTCCCCTGCTGCAACGTGAACAACGGGCGAGCCCGCATCCCGTCGAGCAGACTGCGACCGTCGAGCTGTGAGAGGACGACGCGGCGCGCGAGCGGACACTCGACGACAAGCCGAGCAAACTCAGGATCTTCAAGAAACCGGTCGAACCATCGCCTGTTCCCCTGGAGGGCGACCTCGGGCACCCGAGGAGCCCCTTCACGAAGCCCATGGACGCCGGGCCAGAGATAGTCTTCATCGACGGCGATCGTGCATGCCGTCCCGTGGGGCGCTTCGAGGACCTCTACCACCGAACCTCGATGCATGCGCAAGATCACCGGGCGGCTGGAGGCGCCAACCGCGAAGGGGATCGTTCCATCGACGCCGAAGTAGATGGGTGACGTCGCCGGCCCGCGCTGAGCCGCGACCGCTGCTCCGAGCGCTTCTTCCGACGTGCGCGGCTGATACACCCAACGCGAGTAGTCGACGAGCGCTGCGTCCGGGCCAACGAGCAGCCTCAACGCAGGCAGCTCGTCGGGGTCGAGCAGGAGCACCGGCTGTGCGCCAGGGATGATCTTCTGGCTTGGAT
Source organism: Polyangiaceae bacterium (assembly GCA_016719945.1). Lineage (GTDB taxonomy): Bacteria > Myxococcota_A > Polyangia > Polyangiales > Polyangiaceae > Xiheicaenibacterium. Next base: position 539,231 of record JADJYE010000001.1, read on the forward strand.
CAAGCTGCCCACGAAGCACATACCGCAGGCCGTGGTGTGTGCGAGCGCTCGCGAGCACCGTGTGAGAGCTCAGACGCACCCCGAACAGACTCGCCCAGAGAGGGAGGTCACTCAGTCGACGCCCTGCCTCGTTGGCGCCGGCTGCCACCCCCGCGACGACGGCACGGATCAACGGCCCCCCGTGGTCCGGCCCCTCGAGCCGCTCGTGCAAGGCGGCCCGAGCCTCCTCCCACACCACGGAGATCGCCCGCTCGAAGCCCGAGTCTCGCCGAGCGCCTTCGTAAGCGAACGTCGGAGTGAGGCAGCCCTCGCTCGCGATCGCCGCGTCGATGAGCAGGGTGCCTGGAGACCACGGCCACCGGAGCGTCTCGAGGACATGCCCGTCGACGTACAGCCGGACGAGCGACTCTGCGCCGCGACACGGCGATAGCACCGTGACCTTCCCCGTGATGCCGTCGGAGCGCGCGAGCGTTCGCGAGACGACCGTCGCCGGATCGAACGGAACCTCGAGCCCCGCCGCCCCGGCCGCGAGCATGCCCAGCCTCCGCGCGCGGCCCCGCTCGACCAGAGCTCGAACCTCCTCGAACGGGCGCGCGCCGAAGAGATTGAACAGCGCGCGCTCTTGCGGGGAGCTCGCGAAGAACACGTCTCTCGTCATCGGCGCGACCTCGGGGCCGAGCCCGGTCTCGGAGACGTACGCGATTCGCCCCTCCGACCTAACACGCGCGAGCTCTGCGACGCAGCGAAGCCGACCGCACGCGTCGTAAAGCAGGGGTAGCTCGAACAAACACCCGACCTCCCGGATTCCACTAGCCATCGCGACCATCGCGCACGCGAGCAGCGAGGCGTAGAGGCTCGCCACACGGGGCTCGTCGCCGCGCGCTCGCGCAGCCACGACCTCGCGTCGAGCCGCCTCGACGAGCGCTGGGATCGCGCGGCGGGCAGCGGCCGCGATCTGAGCCACCAGCTCGTCGCCGACTCGCGAGCGCGACACGTTGGTCGGAAGCGCCTCAGCTTGGGCGTGAACGAACACCGGCAGGTACATCTGTCCGATGGGGTGGGAGGCGACGAGCTCGCCGGGCCACACATCGCAGAAATGGAGACCGAGCTCGTCGAAGCGAATGCTCGGCCGCGACGTGGGGCTCGAGGTGAGCTCGAGCGTCGCTTCGATCGGGGTCGCCAGACGGACGCTCACCAGCGAGGTGCGCGCCTTGGGGATGACGACTACTCCCTGGATCGCGATCGGAGCGCCGCTCGACACCGCGCGCGCGAGCCGGTCGACGTCCGCCGGAGGTCCGCCCATCCCGAGCGCGCGACCGAGCACCGCGAAGCTCGTCGCGCGCTCGACATGAACGCACGTGGCGGCGACGGGGAGGCCGTCCTTCGGCGTCGACGCGACCGCGGGGCGCACCCCCGTGGTCTCGAGCTGGCGCGCGGTCACCCTCGAGGCCATCACCGTCTGACTGGACGCGTCACGCGTGAACACGGTCACCGCGCCCGCGTCGTGGCCGAGCGCGGCGATGCACGCCGAAGCAAACCGCCGAAGCCTCCGTCCCTCCACGTCCTCGGCCCCTTCGGTCACGGCGTGGTCGAGGACGTCGCTGGGCCAGGGGGCCCCGTCGAAGCGAACGAAGAGGTCGTCGGCGTCGTACGTCACGTCGATGCGCGCGGGCTCCGCGAGGGCGGCCGCGCGCACGAGCTCGACGAGCCAGCTCGCAGGCTCGGCGAGCCCGTGATCGCGCAGCTTCAGCGCCGCCCGGCGGGCGTCGACCTTGAGCCGGCCGCGCATCAGCGAGGACCCGCTCGCGACCCGCCCGCGCTCGCGGACAGCAGCCGGTCGTTGAGCTTCGCGCTGGTGGCCCCGTCTTGCTCGATGAGGACGATACGCGCGACCAGCGCGGCGGCTCGCTCCACGGCTGCCGCGCGTTCGAGTCGCTCCCAGAGTTGGGGACCGAGGAGCAGGCGCTCACCGCGAGGCACGACATCGAATGGGTCGACCCACGTGCCGCGGGTGAGCCCCCCCTCGCCTCCCACGAAGGCCGCGAGCCGCGTCCACTTACCCGCGCCCACGACGACAGGGACGATGCTCGTCACCGCTCGCCCTGCCCGCGCCAGCACCGCGCGCAGCGCCACGAGCGCCGGGTGGGACGGCGCGGCGCCGACGGCGGCCAGCAACGAGAACGCCTCGTCGACGGGCGGGCCGGCGGGCTCGACGATCTCCGCCACAGTGCCCCCCGGATCGAGCCGGACACAGGCGTAGCCCGCCTCGACCGCTCGGCGCGTCAGCGGGGTCGTGCGCGTGGCGGTGACGACCCGCGCAGAGCTGCGGAGCGCCTCGATGCGATGGAGCGACAGGACCGCCTCGCCCTCGAGCGGCTCGACGAGGGCGACGCGCGTCGCCTTCTTCGGACGCCGCGCGATCGAGGCGGCGAGCAGCGGTCGGTACGCCTCGAGCGTCGAGTCGTCACCCTGCGCAGCGTACGCCGCCGCCGCGCGCGCGAGCGCATCGTCGAGCGCGGCGTCGAGCGCGCCTTCGCTGGTGCGGCGCACCAGCTTCATCGCGCGTTCGAACGCCCCGTCTCTTCGAACGTCATCGCGGCTGATGGTGCACGACAGACCGGGGCCGTCGACCTTGAAGCGGAGCCCGGGGAGGCAAGGCTCGCGCGCCGCGGCCTCGAGCAACGTGAGCCCACGGCCGTAGAAGCCCGCGAAGTCCCCTTCCCCTTCCGGCCCCACGGCGCCGCCGGACCACCTGGTCCCCGCAGTCGGGCCGACCACGACCCTCACGCCGTCGTCCTCGACGCCCACGACGACGGGCGCCCGGATCGAGAGCGGCTCGTTGATCGAGACCCACCCGCCCCCCTGTTCGCGCAGCTGGATGGGACATCTGACGTGCCTGCACCACCGCGAGAGGGCCGAGCGGAGCTTCGCCGCGTGCTCGCGTCGAGCGATCTCCGTGTCGGCGACGACCAGCTCGACCGACGTGCCGCTCCCCGGCGCGGCGGGCCGCGGCTCGATCTCGAAGGTGTAGTCGCGATAGAGCCGCACGGCGTAGGCCCCCTCCGCGCGGTGCGTCTGGACATGGACGACCTCCGGGTCGACGGCGAGCACGCTCTTGAAGCCGACGCCATAGCGGCCGATCTTCCCCTCTTGCCCCTCCTTGCTCGAGGAGAACAGGGTAAGCAGCGGCCCTCTGATCACGTCGAGCGTCATCCCGCAGCCGTCGTCGCTGAAGCGCACATGCAGGCGCTCGTCCGACTCGGTCAGCTCGACGTCGATCCGCGTCGCTCCAGCGTCGATCCCGTTCTGAACCAGCTCGCGGGCGTAGGCGTACCGGTCCGCGAACTGCTGGACGACCTCCTCGATGAGCCCGCCTTGTGGCTTCACCCGAGGTTGGGCGCGACCCGATCGGTAGGCCATCGGCTAGTACGCGGCGGCCTTGCCACCCGCTCGGGTCGTGTCGGCGACCGCGCGGAAGCCCCGCGTCTCGGGGTCGACCTCGATGCAGTTCGCGTGGCCCATGCGCGGACGCTTGGTGATCTTGTGCCCCCGCTTCTCGAGCTCGGCCACGACGTCGGCGCCGATCGCCTCCTCGACCGCGAGCTCGTCCGGAAGCCACTGGTGGTGCGCGCGCAGCGCCGGCACGGCCTTGTCGAGCGGGGCGCCGTAGTCGACCAGCGCGCGGGTGATCTGCGCGACCGTGGTCGTGATGGTGGGGCCGCCTGGCGAGCCGAGGATCGCGCGCACCTCGCCGTCCTTCGACAGGATCGTCGGCGTCATGCTGGAGAGCATGCGCTTGCCCGGCTCGATCTTGTTCGTCTCCCCCTGCACGAGCCCGAACACGTTGGGCTTGCCCGGCGCGACCGCGAAGTCGTCCATCTCGTTGTTGAGGAGCACACCGGTCCCGGGGATCGCGAACTTCGCGCCGTACCCGGTGTTGAGCGTGGTCGTGTTCGAGACCGCGTTGCCGGCCTCGTCGACCACCGAGTAGTGCGTCGTCTGCGTCGACTCGCTCTTCGGCGCGACGCCTGGCTGGATGTCCTTCGAGCTCGTCGCCCTCAGCGGATCGATGGTGGAGGCTCGCTGCTTGAGGTACGCCGGGTCGAGCAGCGTCTCGAGCGGCATCTTCACGAAGTCAGGGTCGCCCAGGAGCTGGTTGCGATCGACGTAGGCGCGCCGCATCGCCTCCGCGAAGAGGTGGATCTCCTCGGCGCTCCGCCAGGGCTTCTCGTTCAGCTTCAGCGCCTCGCTCATCACGAGCAGCTGCTTCAAGACCACCCCGCCGGAGGAGGGCGGAGGCATCGTGACGACCTCGTGGCCGCGGTACGAGAACACGATCGGGTCGCGCCACTTCGCGCGATACGCCGCGAGATCCGACGCCTTCCACACGCCGCCCGCCTGGCTCACCTCGGAGGCCATCTTCTCGGCCAGCGCGCCCACGTAGAAGGCGTCCGCGCCGCCGTCGGCGATCGCTTGGAGCACCTTCGCGAGCTCGGGCTGCACGAGCTTCTCTCCCGCGGCGAGCGCGCCGCCGTCGGGGCGCTCGAACAGCTTGGCGGTGTGAGCGAAGCCCAGCTCGCGCATCTTCTTCGTGACCCTGGCGAGGTCGGCCGCCGTGACAGGATCGAGCGCGAACCCGTCCCTGGCGAGGGCGACCGCGGGCGCGACGAGGTCCTTCCAGGGGAGCTTGCCGAACCGCTTGTGCGCCTCGGCGAAGCCCCGCACCGTCCCCGGGATGCCCGCGGCCTTCGGCCCCTCGAGGCTGTCCTTCGTGGGCTTGCCGTCCTTGCCGAGGTACATGTCGCGGCTCGACGCGCTCGGCGCCGTCTCGCGGTAGTCGAGGGCGAAGCTCTTTCCGCTCGCCTCGCGGACCACCATGAAGCCGCCGCCGCCGAGGTTGCCCGCCGAAGGGTGGGTGACGGCGAGCGCGAAGCCGACCGCGATAGCCGCGTCCACCGCGCTGCCGCCGGCCTTCAAGATCGAGAGCCCCACGTCGGTCGCGTTGGCCTCCTGGCTCGAGACGGCCCCGCGAGTCCCCAGCGCAACTCGCGGAGCCTCGGCGGCGCCCTTGGGCAAGGCGCGTGGCTTCGGCGCGACGTCTGCCGTCGACGTGGGCGCAGCGCTCGCCGACAGCGCGGGCGGCGCGGTGACGGAGCTCGCGACGTCAGGGCTCGTCGGCTCCTTGCATGCGAGGGTGAGCGCCGCCAGCGCGAGGAGATGCGCGAGGACGCTGCGGGCGTACCAGGCCGTCGGGTTCATCGACGGCCGATGCTACACGGGGGCGCGGCTCAGCTCACCGCGAAGCTCTCGCCTGCCCAGCCGCTGGAAGCGGCGGCCCCACGGTCGAGATCTGCGAGCATCTGCTCGCCGGTGAGCTCGCGGGCGGACTTGCCGAACATGTACTCGGCCAGCCCCACGCGCTCGTAGGCCGGGATGATGCGCGGCGTGAGCAGGCCGATCTCCCGGAGGTTCGGCATCAGGCGCGAGAACATCACCTGCCTGAACTCCCGCATGCCAGGCGAGCGCTGCACGACGTCCCGCCACGCGGCCCGCGAGATGCGCCCGGAGAACCACTCGTCAAACACCTCGTAGGCCATGAAGCGGTTGCGCATCAGCAGCGCGACCTCGAAGGCCCAGTCTTCCCGCTCACGTCGCTCGGCCTCGCTGAGCTCCGTGCGGACATGCTCTCGCAGGGCGATGACGCCGTAGTGCACGTGTCTCGCCTCATCCATGATCACCCTGCGCAGCAGGTCGCGGAGCAGAGGCTCCCGGGTCACGCGGTAGAGGGTGCCGAACGCGCCGAGGGCGAGGCCCTCGACCATGATCTGCATGCCGAGGAACTTCATGTCCCAACGGCCGTCGGTCATCAGGGCGTCGATGATGACGAAGAGGTTGTCGTTCACCTGGTACAGGCGGCCCATCTTGTCGTTGAGGTACCTGCTGAAGACCTCGACGTGCCGACCCTCGTCCATCACCTGGGTGGAGCCGTACAGCTTGCCGTCGAAGAACTGCACCGCCTCGGTCACCTGCGCCGCGGCGTAGAGCGCCCCTTGCTCGCCGTGCAAGAACTGGCTGAGCATCCACGTGCAGACGCTGTAGTTGAGCTTCACGCGCTCCTTGGCATCGAGGCGCGCGCCGTGCCCCTCGAGGGCGCCGAAGTCGATGAAGCCCGCCGGCAAGAGCGGCACCTCGGGGTTCAAGGGGTCGACGCTCCGCCGCCAGTCGAGGTCGCGCTCGCCGTCCCACTGGCCGAGCTTGGCGCGCCGGTAGAGGTCGCGCATCTCCGGCTGATCTTGGGGGTACGACCAGTCGAAGAACGCGCTGTGCCGCGCTGGCGCGAGCGTCGGCCGGCCCTGCTTGCCCTCGTGCAGGAGCAGCCCGCGCACGCCCGCCGGGCCGAGCGAGCGCAGCACGCCCGGATGCTTCATCTCCCTGAAGACCTGGGCGGCCTCCGCGAGGGCGTCGAGCTGGTTCTGAACCTTGAAGGGCAGGGCCTTCCAGACGAGATCCTTGATCATGTCGGGCTCCTTCTCAGGACTGTCGTGGACGTTCGGCTCGCTCTCGGTCGTCCGCGGCGAGCGCGAACAGATCACGCGCCTTGTGCATGTGCATGCGCGCGATGACGTCGGAGAGGATGGGCAGCACGCGCTCGAGCACGCGCGCGATCTCGTCGGGGCCGAGGTGCTCGAGGCGCTCGAAGAACAGCTCGCGCTCGCGGGCGAAGAGCGCGCCGATCGCCTCGTCGATCACGGCCATGTCGCGAGGAGAGAACCCGCGGTCGCGGCCGAGCCCGGCCCGGGACAGCTCGCCGTACGCGCCGACGAGCCAGCTGTCCTCGCGGCGCACCCGCCGGCTCTTCGCCGTGCCCTCGGCCGAGAGCAGGCCGACCTCGATCATCTCCTCGACGTCGGCGGTCGACACCCCGTACGCCACCGCGAGCTCGCGGACCCCCACCCGCTCGGTCGAGCCGCCGACGAGGGCTCGGCCGCGCGGGTCGCCGAGCAGGCGCTCCTTCACGTCGGTGATGAGGTGGCGCTGCTGAGGGGAGAAGCCACCCGCCTTGCCGCCGAGGATGGCGCGGATGGCGCGCAGCGGTAAAAAGCGCTCCTCCTGGAGCTGCTTGATCAGCCGCAGGCGCTCGACGTGCTCCTCCGAGTAGTAGGCCATGTTGCGGCCGGTCTTCTTGCCCTCCGGAAGCAGCCCTTCTTGGATGTAGAAGTGGATGGTCTGCCGCTCGAGGCCGGTCGCCTGGCAGAGGTCACGCATGCGATAGCGCGTCGCGGCGGAGCGCGTCGCGCCCTCCCCAGCGGCGCGCTCGGCGCCGCGGGGCTGGGCACGCTGCGCGAGCTCCGCCTTGGCCATCACTCGACCTCGACGACGCAGGGCCCGAGCGGCTTGGAGACGCACGCGAGGATGTAGCCGTCGGCCTTCTCGTCGGGGTCGAGGCAGTTCGGCTCGCCGAGGGAGACCTTGCCCGACTTGAGGCGGACGCGGCAGGACGCGCACCCGCCCACGGTGCACGAGAAGGGCATGTCGACCCCCTGATCTTGCGCGGCCTCGAGGATGGTCAGCCCAGGCTTGACGACGACGAGGTGCTTCTCGCCGTGCAAGAGCACGTCGACGTTCTGCGGCTCGTCGGAGCCGCCCGTCGCCGAGTCGACCGGGCTGACGAAGCGCTCCTCCTTGAGGCGCGTGTGCGGCACCTTGCGCCCCTCGAGCGCGGCCTTCGCCTCGTCCATCATGCCGAGGGGGCCGCACACGAAGAACATCGGCGCCTCACCCTCGAACGCCCCGAGCGCGTCGAGCTCCGCCAAGACGGTCTCCCTGTCGAGCCGTCCCACACGCGAGGCGGCGGGGCTCGCCTCCTCGAGGACGTGGCGGACCCGCAGCCGGCCGTCGTGCTCGGCGACGAGCTCGGCGAGCGCGTCCTTGAAGATGATGTCGGCCTCGGAGCGGCTGCCGTAGACCAGATCGATCTTCATCGCTGGGTCGCGCGCGAGGTGCGTGCGCGCGATGCTCATCAGGGGCGTGATGCCGCTGCCGCCGCCGATCAGCGCGAGGCGCTTGCGCCCCCCGGGACCGTGAAGGAGCCCGAGGGCCCCGAGACCTCGAGGGTCTCGCCTTCCTTGAGGTTGTTCACCAGGTCGGGCGAGACGAGGCCGTTCGGAACCTCCTTCACGGTCAGCCGGACCTCGCTCGTCACGTGGGCTGGGCTCGAGGCGGAGTACGCCCGCCGGACGGCCTTGTCCCCGATGTGGCGGGTGACCGTGAAGAACTGGCCCGCCTCGAACGAGATCGGCGCGCCCGCCGGATCGGACAGCACCATGCTGATCGCGTCCTTCGTCTCCCGGACGACCTTGTCGACCTTGAGGCGACGAACCGCGTGCGAGGCCTTGCCGTCCGCCTTGCCCTCACCTTTTCGCTCCTCGAAGGGGGCAGGCTTGTCCTTGAAGATGCCTTGAACGAGCGACTTTACGCCGGAGAAGAAACCCATGTGGCGAGGATGTAGTGCGCGGCTGGCAGAGCGTCAAGTAACGCTAGACACTTTGCACTAGACCTCACGTTGCGGCATCGCTCCTTGACGGGCCGGCCCGGCGCGCCTTCACTCAGCGGCGATGAACCACGACGCATTCCGTCGCTGAACCCGAGCCCGAGCCGGGGTTCCCGGCTCGAGCGAACCGGCGCGCGCGGCGGTCGCCGCTAGCGCTCACAGCACCACGCGCGGCGGCCGCTGAGGCTCCTCCCGCGCGCGGCGCGGGAGTACGAGCCATGTCGAATCGTAAAAGCGATATCCTGTCCGAGATCGATCGAGTCGCCCGCGAGATCGTGGGCCCCTTCGCCCCGAAGGCCGACGCCGACGGCGCCTTCCCCGAGCCCAGCCTCTCGGCCCTCGCGGCCAGCGGAGCCTTCGGCCTGTTGAGCGCGGAGAGCGTCGGCGGCAAGGGACTGGGCCTGCGCCAAGCCGCGGAGGTCATCGAGCGAGTCGCGCGCGAGTGTGGGTCGACCGCGATGATCCTCGCGATGCACTACAGCGCGGCGGCCGTGCTGGAGAAGTACGCGCCCGAGGCGCTCCGGCGCGAGGTCGCGAAGGACCGCCTCGTCACCCTCGCCTTCTCGGAGGCCGGGTCGCGCAGCCACTTCTGGGCCCCCGTGTCGACCGCGACGGCGGTCGCCAGCGGCGTGCGCCTCGACGCCAAGAAGAGCTGGGCCACCAGCGCGCGCCACGCGGACTACGTCTGGTCGAGCAAGCCGCTGGCCGCCGAGGGCGCGAGCACGATCTGGTTCGTGCCGCGCACCACCGCGGGGCTGACCGTCCCCGGTCGATTCGACGGCCTCGGCCTGCGCGGCAACGACTCCGCGCCGGTGCTCGCGACCGCCGCCGTGATCCCCGCTGCCAACCAGCTCGGCGCCGACGGCGGCGGCTTTGGGATCATGATGGAGACGGTGCTGCCCGTCTTCTCGATCCTCAACGCCGCGAGCTCGATCGGCATGATGGAGGCCGCCGTGGCGCGCGCCGCGGAGCACGCGAAGGCGACGAGCTTCGAGCACCTCGGCGCCCCGCTGCGCGAGCTGCCCACCATTCGGGCGTACCTCGCGCGCATGCGCGTCATGACGGACCAGGCGAAGGCCCTGCTGGGCGACACGCTCTCGGCGATCGAGAGCGGCCGGCCCGACGCCACCTTGCGTGTGCTCGAGTCGAAGGCCTCGGCCGGCGAGACGTCGACCGCCGTGCTCGACCTCGCGATGCGCGTCTGCGGCGGCGCGGCGTTTCGCAAGGAGGTCGGGGTGGAGCGGCTGTTCCGCGACACGCGGGCGGCGACGGTCATGGCCCCCACCACCGACGTGCTCTACGACTTCATCGGCAAGGCCGTCACCGGCATGGACCTCTTCTGAGCCGGAGCGCCCGACCATGAACACCCTCCTCCTCGGCGCGGTCGCCTACGATCCGAAGGTCGTCACCATCTGGGACGGCTTCCGGTCCTACTTCGCGAAGCACGGCCTCGACCTCGACTACGTGCTGTTCTCCAACTACGAGCGCCAGGTCCTCGCCCACTTGGCCGGCCACGTCCACGTCGCGTGGAGCTCGCCGCTCGCCTGGCTGCAGGTGGAGCGCGCGGCTGCGGTGCGCGGCCGAACGGCCCGCGCGATCGCGATGCGCGACACCGATCGAGACCTCACGAGCGTCATCGTCGCGCAGCGATCCGTCGCCACGCTCGGGGAGCTCAAGGGCAAGCGCGTCGCCGTCGGCGCGGCGGACTCGCCGCAGGCGACGATGATCCCCCTCGAGCACCTCGCCGCGAACGGCCTCGTGGCCGGGCGCGACTTCGAGGTGGTCTACCACGACGTGCTCGTCGGCAAACACGGCGATCACATCGGCGGCGAGCGCGACGCCGCGAAGGCGCTCGCGAGCGGCGCGGTGGACGCGGCCTGTCTGCTCGACGGCAACCACCTCGCCTTCAGCCGGGACGGCACGCTGGCCGCCGGAAAGACCCACGTCGTCGCGCAGACGGCCAGGTACGATCACTGCAACTTCACGGTCCTCGACGACGCACCGCCGCAGCTCGTCGCCCGCTTCGAGTCGCTGCTGTCGGCGATGCGCTACGACGACGCCGAGGTCCGACCGCTCATGGACCTCGAGGGGCTCAAGGCGTGGGCTCCGGGTCGCACCTCGGGGTACGCCACGCTCGCGGCCAGCTGCGAGCGCTTCGGTTCGCTGAAGCCGCTGCTCGACCAGGCCGCGCGCGAGCTGCCGGTGCGCGCGTGAGCCCAGCGAGCCGCGCCGTCCTCGATCTCGGGAGCCTGGGGCTCGACCGCGGCGGGGACGTGCTGCTGCGCCGCGCGCTCGCGGCGCTCCCCGCGAATCACGAGGTCGAGGTGCGCGGCTCGAGCCCCGACCTCGCGCTGCACCTCGGCGCGCTGTGCCGCGCCGGGGGTCACGCGCTCTGCGAAGGGGCCAGCGGGCTCGTGGTGCGGCGGGGCACTGCCACCGACGCGCGCTGGGCCGGCGCCACGCGAGCCGGGCGCGCCGACGCGCGCGTCAGCGGTGCGGTCGACGAGCACCCGAGCGCGCGCTGGGGCGTCGCTGCGCGCGGCGCCCTCGTCGAGGCGGGCGCGCCCGCCTTCGACTTCACCCTGTCGGACAAGGACGAGGTGTGGGCCGACGAGGCCGCAGGGCTCTATGCGCAGGCGGCGGCCGTCCAGTGGGACCCGGCCACCGCGATCGCGTGGGGTACGCCGTTCGAGCTGTCGGACGAGCTCGAGGACGCGATCGTCCAGATCATGACCTACCTGATCGAGAACGAGACCGCCGCGCTGCAGGTCCCGGCGCGCTTCCTCGGCCGCATCCACCCCCATTTTCGCGAGGTGATGCAGCTGTTGGCGATCCAGGCGGCCGACGAGGCTCGTCACATCGAGGTCTTCACGCGGCGCGCCCTTCTCCGCCGCTCCCAGCTCGGCCTCTCGAGCGCGGGCGGGCAGGCCTCCTTGCTCACGCTGTTCGAGGAGCCCGACTTCGCCCTGGCCTCGTTCCTCTTGTCGGTGCTCGGCGAGGGCACCTTCCTCTCGCTGCTCTGGTTCTTGCACGAGCACGCGCCCGATCCGATCACGAAGGACGTCGTCCGGCTCGCCGCACAGGATGAGGCGCGCCACGTGTCGTTCGGCCTCGCGCACCTCGGGCGGCACCTCGCGCGCGACCCGAGCCTCTACCGGCGCCTCGCCCTCGCCGTCGAGCGGCGGCACGACGCGCTGCGCGACACCGCGGGGTTGAACGGCGAGGTGTGGGACGCCCTCGTCGTCGTCGCCGCCGGCTCGCTGCTGCCCGCCGACGTCGAGCGCGGGCACGGCGCGGTCGTCGCGCTCTCCCAGCAAATGAGCGACAAGCGCGCGAGGCGGCTCGAGCGGTTGGGCTTCGCGGCCGCGGAGGCCCGCGCGCTCTCGGACCTGCACACCCGGAACTTCATGTAGAGTTCTGGCCCCATGCACACGCTCGTCGTCGGCGCCGGGTCGGCAGGGTGCGTGATCGCCGCGCGCCTCAGCGAGAGCACGCGCCACCAGGTGACGCTGGTCGAGGCGGGACCCGACTACGCGACCGCGCAGGACACGCCCGACGACCTGCGCGACGGGCGGCACAACTCGATGGACGCGCACGACTGGCGCTATCGCTTCCGGCCGACGTCGCAGCGCGACACGACCTTCGCGTTCCCGCGCGGGCGGGTGGTCGGCGGCTCGAGCGCCGTCAACACCTGCATCGCGCTGCGTGGCCACCCGTACGACTTCGACGAGTGGGCCTCACGAGGGCTGCCAGAGTGGTCTTTTTCGCGCTGCCTCCCCGCGTTCAAGCGCCTCGAGCACGACCTCGACTTCGACAACGAGTGGCACGGTCGAGGCGGCCCGATCCCGATCCGCCGCCACCCGCCGGGCGAGCTCGTACCTTGGCAGGCCGCCTTCGTCGCCGCGGCCACGCGGGTCGGCTACCCGCCGACCGACGATCACAACAACCCCGAGCTGCCGTGTGGCGTCGGCCCCCACGCGATGAACAAGGTCGGCGGCGAGCGGATGAGCGCCGCGCGCTGCTACCTCACCCCGCTGGTCCGCCGGCGAGACAACCTCCACGTCTCGGCCGACACCCACGTCCGCAGGATCCTGTTCGCGGGCGGGGCGTTCTCTGGGCTCGAGGTCGAGCGCGCCGGGCGGATCGAGGTGCTCAAGGCCGATCGGCTCGTGCTCTCGGCGGGCGCGATCGGCACGCCGGCCATCCTCCTGCGCTCGGGCGTCGGGCCCAGGCAAGAAGTGGAGCGGCTCGGCGTCGAGCTCGTCGTCGACTCGCCGAGCGTCGGTCGCAGGGTGCTCGATCACCCTGGCGCAGCGATCCTGCTCGCCCCGCGCCGCCTGCTCGCGAACGACCTCACCGACCTGTCGCAACCGGTCATCCAGACCATGTGCCGGGCGACCTCGATCGGCAGCGACCACCCGTTCGATCTCCAGCTCCAGCCCGGCTCATGGCTGCCCATCTTTGGGGTCAAGCTCCACATCGTCGCGCTGATGACGGCCATCGGGAAGCCGGACGGCTCGGGCACGATGAGGCTGCCGTCGGCGGATCCTCACGCGAAGCCCCTGCTCGAGGCGCGCTTGCTCGACCATCCGCGCGATGTCGCCCGCGTCCAGGAGGGTCTCGAGCGCCTCTACGAGCTCGCTCGCCAGCCCGAGCTGGCGGAGCTCGCCTTCCCCGTGTACCCCGGTCGTCGCGCGCTCTCGAGCCGCGCGCGCCTCTCGGAGTTTCTGCCCAAGGTGACCGGCTCGGGCTACCACCCTTGCGGGACAGTCCCGATGGCGGAGGCCGCCATCGAAGAGGGCGCCGTCGACCAGCAGGGCCGGCTGCGAGGCGTCCGCGGCGTGGCGGTGGCGGACGCGAGCATCATGCCGTCAATCCCGAGCGCCAACACGAACCTCGCGACGCTGATGATCGGCGAGCGCTTCGGCGAGTGGCTGCGCGAGGGGCTCGAGGTCTGATCGCCCCGACTGGGCGAGCGTCTCGCTTCCGGGTCGACCCGCCGACTACGGCTTGATCTCGAACACGACGCGCCCGACGATCTGCTCGCCGTCGGTGAGCACGTCGACCGTGTATTTGCCCTCGGGGTCGGAGGGCAGCTCGCCCTTCGGCAGGCGCGAGGCGACGCGCACGACGCCCTTGCCCGACGCGGGCGCGGCCTCTGCGGTCTCGTGCGAGAGGACCTTCTTGTCGTGACGCCACACGTGCTTGAAATGCTCGGCGTTGCCCACCACCTGCACGTCGGTGACCGCGAACAGATCGCCGACCTCGCCGGTGCGCAGCGTCCGGATCTCCATCGACAGCGAGCCGTCCTCGCGGAGCGACGGCCCGACGCCAGCCTCTTTGAGGGTGAGCGGCACCGGAGGCATCGCGCGGCGGGCGCTGTACGCGAACAGGACCCCGAGCACGATCACCGCCCCGAACGCGCCGGCGGCGATGGGCTTCTTGAGCGTCGAGAACGGCACGTGGAAGAGGAAGAACGTCGCGATGCTGAGCCCGGTCGCCACCAGGTAGGTGACGAGGATCGGCGTGTTCGGCAGCAGGGCCGGGATGACGAGGTTGGCGCAGCCGAAGAGGGTGAGCCCGTAGAAGAGGCTCGCCATGAGCTTCGAGCGGAACAGCACGCGATCGAAGACGAGATCGAGCGTCGACAAGATCGCGCACGCGGCGAGGAAGCCGACCACGGTGTACGTCTTGGCCTCGACGCTGGAGCTCTTCCAATAGAAGGGCAGGAGGAAGAACAACATCCCCTGGAAGAGGTTCTTCATCAGGTAAGTCATGACGAAGAACCGCCGCCGCATGCCGGGCCACGCGGTCATGAAGTCCTGCTTCGTGCCGGTCCCGAAGAAGCGGAAGAAGAAGACGACCAGGAGCCACGCCGCGGCCAAGCTCAGGGTGAGCATCCGGGCGCGCTCGAACCCCTTCTGGGCGAACGTGGCCACGAACGCGCCGAGGCTGAGCGCGTAGGCGGTGTGCAGCCACCAGATCACCTTCTCGTTCTTCTTGAGGAAGTCCTTGAAGATGAGCTTGAGCTCGCCGAACGTCGTCAGCGGCTTGTCGTCGTCGGTCGCCGCGTGGTTCTTGTGGCGCGTGGCGGGCTCGATGGTGACGTCGTTGTCGTCGGCCACCGAGGAGCCGAGCGGGGGCCGGTGCCCCGCTGGCGCATTCGCGAACGGAGCCGCGTTGTACCCCTGCCCCACCACCACCGGCCCGGGCTGCGGCGGCCGGACCTGGTGCGGGGGCTGTGCGCCCTGCCCCGCCGGACCGTAGCCTCCGGGGCCGTACCCTCCCCTCGCCGCGACCGCAGGGGCCGGCCCGACAGGCCCCGGCGCGTACGCCTGGCCGACGAGCGGGGTGTAGCCCCCCGGCTGCGCGCCTGGCTGACCAGCGCCCACCCCAGGGACGTGGCGCGGCGGCTCGACGTGGATCGGCGGGGGCACGGGGATGGTGCGATCGACGTCGACCGCCGCTGGCGCAGCTGCGCCCGGCGCGCCTTGCTGCGGTTGTGCTGCGTGCGCGGGATCGCCCGGCCCCTTCACCACGGTGATGGTCGCTTAGCGCAGCGGTGGTTGTCACGCCACCTTTGCGGCCGGCGCTCGGCGAGGCCCCAGGACCAACATCGAGTCGCCGTGCTCGTGCAGCAGGTAGCCGAGCTCTGCCCCCCTCAGCGTCGCGCGCTCGAGCAGCGCCCGGTCCGCGAAGGCCTCGAGCAGGGCGAAGTGGCTCGTGCCTACCTCGTGCATCCCGGTGAGGACGGCGTCGGCGACGGCGAGGGACGTCGAGGCGCCGACCAGCAGCGCGGTCGTCCCTTGAGCTGGCTCGAGCGCCCCCGTCGGCAGCGCGGCGGCCTCGAGGGCGCGGACGACGCTCGTCCCCACCGCGATGACACGACCGCCGCGGCGGCGCGCCGTCGCCACCGCGGCGACGCACGTCTCGTCCACGGCGAAGCGCTCGGGCAGCGGCAGCCTCGCGTCGAGCGCCGGCTCGCCGGTCGACGACAGGCCCGCGCCGTGCGTCACGCGGCTGACCTCGGCGCCCCTCGCTCGGACACGCGAGAGCGTCGCGAAGCTCAGCGGCCAACCCGCCGAGGGCATCTCGCTCGCCCAAGGACGGCTCGCGTAGCAGGTCTGCACGTCCCACAGGGCGAGCGGCCGCTGCGTGTACGCGTATTGGATCGCGCGGCCCGCGGCGTAGAGCCGCTCCCAGGCCGCGGCCGGGGCCGCCGGCAGCCTCAGGCGAACGAGGCGCCGAGAACGCTCGTCGACCTCCTCGACCACGGCCTCGATCCCGCCGTCCAGCACGACGCTCGCGCCGGCCTCGAGCCGCGGGGGCTCGCCCCGCTCCTCCGTTCGCAGGGAGAAGTCGCCAGCGCCGAGCAGCACCGCCTCGAACACGCAGGGGTCGTCGCCACGCAAGAGCCGCGCCTCCGCGCGCTGCCCGGCGCAAGAGAGACCGACCGAGGCCGGCATGGCGGCGGCGTCGTTCACCACGAGCAGGTCTCCCGGCTCGAGCAGACGCTCCAGCTCGGCGAAGCGAGCGTCCTCGAGCGTGCCGGCGTCGCTCGACACGACCATGAGCCTTCCCTCGGACTTGGGCCGAGGCCCCGTCGCGGGCTTCACGAGCGCACCCAGTCCGCGGCGCAGCTGCGCGAGCCGCTCGGGGCGCGGGCCTCGTCGTCGAGCAGCGCTCCGATCGCTCGCGCGATCGTCTCGGGCCTCGCCAGCCCGCCCGACTCTGTGTCGGGCAGCGCCCGGCGATGCAGCGCGGTGTCCATGTCGGTCGGGTCGACCGCGAGCACCCGCACGCCGTGACCGTCGAGCTCGGCCGCCAGCACGCGGGCGAGCTGATCGGCCGCCGCTTTGGAGGCTCCGTACGCCCCCCAGCCTGGGTACGCGCTCACCGCAGCGTCGGAGGAGACGAACAAGATCGTCCCGCGCCGGCGCAGCGCCATCCCGCCCCCGATCGCCTTCGACAGTCGGAACGGACCGACGACGTTGACCGCGAGGACGCGCTCGAGGTCCTCGCAGTCGAGGTCGAACAGGGGCGGCAGCGGGACAGGGCCCAGCTCGCTCGCGTTGTGGATCAGCAGGTCGACGTCGCCCGCGAGCTCCGCCGCCAGCCCCGCGATCGGGTGGACCGCGTGCTTGTCGGCGACGTCGTAAGCCAGCGCGACCGGCGCCGGACCCCCGAGCGCCCCGACCTCCGCCCGAGCGCGCTCGAGGGCCGCGCGACCGCGCGCGACCATCACCACCCGGGTGCCTCGCCGCGTCAGCTCCAAGCTGAGC
Organism: Polyangiaceae bacterium; assembly: GCA_016719945.1. Classification (GTDB taxonomy): domain Bacteria; phylum Myxococcota_A; class Polyangia; order Polyangiales; family Polyangiaceae; genus Xiheicaenibacterium. The sequence goes on from JADJYE010000001.1 coordinate 556,064, forward strand.
GCCCTGCCGAGCCCCTGGCTCGCCCCCGTCACCACCGCCACCCGCGCTCGCTCGCTCGTCGTCATGTTGGTCGCCTCCATGACTCGAGCCTAGGTCGCGTCGGTCAGCAGAGTGTCGCGCGTGCCAATGGGTTGGCAGACGGCCAACCCCGCGTCGAGCTTGCCCCGTGGGCGCCGCCGCGGTGACCATCTGCGGATGCAGGACGAAGAGCTGGAGCAGCTCGGGGGGCGGCTGGCCGACAACATCCGTGCGCTGCGCGAGGCGCGCGGGCTCACGCAGCTGCAGCTCGCCAAGAGCGCCGGCCTGCCGAGGGCGACCTGGGCGAACCTCGAGTCGGGGGCGGCCAACCCCACCCTCTCGGTGCTCGCGCGCGTGGCGACGGCCCTCTCGGTGCCCTTCGAGGAGCTGTTGATGCGCCCGACCCCCTCGGCGCGCCACTACCCCAAGGCGACGTTGCCCGTCCGAGAGCGGCAGGGGGCGATCATCCGCTCGCTCTTGCCGCACAAGGTGCCGAACATGGTGATGGAGCGCATGGAGCTGTCGCCAGGCGCGCGCATGACCGGCACGCCCCACACGCCGGGCACGCGCGAGTACCTCACCTGCGAGAAGGGGGCGCTCGAGCTCACCGCCTCGGGCGAGCGGTACGTGCTCTCGGTCGGGGACGTCGTCGTCTTCCGCGGAGACCAGAAGCACGGGTACGCGAACGTCGGCGCGACCCTCGCGGTCGGCTACTCGATGGTCGTGCTGCGGCCCGTCCCGAGCTAGCGATTGCGTCCGCCTAGCGGCGATGCGACAGGGCGGCGATGGTTCGTGGCTCCGCCGCCCTGCTGCTCGCCGCGCTCTCGTGCGCCGCTTGCTCTTCGCCCACCCCGGGGGGCGCGACCAGCCAGAGCGCCTCCGCCGCAGAGGCGGGCGGCGCCGTGAAGGTGGGCAGCACCGCGCCCGCGCTCACCCTCAAGCTGCACGACGGTCGCTCGGTCGACCTCGCCAGCCTCAAGGGCAAATACGTGCTCGTCTATTTCTACCCGAAGGACGACACCAAGGGCTGCACCATCCAGGCGAACGGCATCAAGGACGCCTGGGCCAGCTTCCAGGCCGCGGGGATCGAGGTCTTCGGCGTCTCGACACAGGACGCGGCGAGCCACCAGTCGTTCATCGACAAACATGACCTGCCCTTTCCGCTCGCGGTCGACGGCGAGGCCGTCGCGAAGGCGTTCGGCGTGCCCCTCAAGAATGGCCTCGCCGCGCGGAACAGCTTCCTGATCGGCAAGGACGGGAAGGTGATCGCCGTGTGGCCCGACGTCGACCCGGCGGAGCACGCCGACGCGGTGCTGAAGGCCGCCTCATAGAGAAGCTCGCGAGCGCTCGGTGGGGGCGCTCCTCGGAGGATGAACATGAAAACGCTGCTCGTTTGCGCGGCACTCGCCGCTGTCTCCGTCTCGATCGTCGCCTGCAACCAGGACAAGAAGGACGACACCAAGGCCGAGAAGGACGACGACAAGGACGACAAGAAGGGCGACAAGAAGAAGGGCGGCGCGAGCGCGTCGCCCAGCGCCAAGGAGTCCGCGGGCGCCGGCGCCAAGACCTCCGCGCCGACCGCGGCGCCCGCCACGGCCGCGCCGGCCCCCGAGACGGCCGCGCCTGCCCCGCCCCCGGCGCCGACCGCCGCGGACGTGACCAAGCCGAACCTCGGCACCCCCGAGAAGCCGGTCATGTCGCCGACGCAGCAGACGTATTCGATGGACGGGATCAAGACGATCCCCGATACGTGCTCGAACGCGCACGTCATCTTGACGCAGGCGCCCGAGTCGGTCGGCGTCGACTACGAGTGGAAGTACAGCCGCCAGGCGATGCTCGCGAACCAGCAGTACCAGGTCGTCGACGGCAAGCCGTCCCTCCCCGGGCAGGTCTCGTTCCAGGTCCACCAGGCGGACGCGAAGCTGAGCAACGCGTGGGTCCTGGTCGCCAACTGCGCCGACGGCACGACCTGCAATCACCTCGCCGCGATGTACAAGTCGATCGTGAAGTCGAGCAACCCGCAGGTCTTCTGCGGCGACGTGCCCGCGCACCTCGGCCCGATGAAGAAGGCCGTGAACCTGATGGCGGGCGGCTGGAAGGCGAACCTCCCCGCGAGCGGCGACACCATCTCCCAGTGCGCGCGCCTCGCCGCCTGCACGATCGCCGACAAGACCGACACGAAGGAAGACGTCGGCATCAACTGCCAGAAGTCGCCGCAGAGCTTCAAGCTCAACTGCGCGGACCGCTACCCCTGCGCCGAGGTCCTGGCCTGCACGAAATGACAAACCTCGCGCCGGATGTCACACGCGCTCGAGCGTGGGACATCCGAAGGGCCCCGCGCTAGCGGGCGCGCGAGAGAAACTTCAGCCGGTGCGACGGATGAGGTGGTAGCCGAAGTCGGTCTCGACGACGCCGCTCGTGCCGCCGACGGGCAGGCCGAACGCGGAGGTCTCGAACGCGCCGACCATCTGGCCGCGCCCGAACGTCCCGAGGTCGCCGCCCTTCGCCTTCGAGGGGCAGTCTGAGTAGGTGCGCGCGAGCTCCGCGAAGTCGCCGCCAGCTTGGATCTGGCCGGCGAGCTCCTGGATCTTCGCTTGGGCTTCCGCCTTGGAGCGCGACGCCGTGGAGCGCATGGAACCTTGGTACATGAGCAAGATGTGAGAGGCGCGGACGGTCTCGGCCATGGTGGCCTCCTTTCGGACCGACGTCGCCTACCAGTTCAACGGCCCGGCTTGAAGCCGTCTTCGCGCGCGGGCGGGGCGCGGGCGCGCGAGAACCCTCGCGCCGGATTCCCCACGCGCTCGGGCGTGGGAAATCCGAAGGGACCCGCGATAGCGGGCGCGCGAGAACAAAAAGAGCCAGCGCCCGAGTGAACAAGCCATGGGAGGGTTTCCCCTCTTCCGTTCCAGGGAAGTGCTCTGCCAATTGAGCTACCAGCCGGTAGAGTCGGCTGGGTTGGGCTCGAACCAACAACGTCTTTGCGTGTAGGGCCTGATCGGTTGGGCGCTGTGGCAAGGAGAGACGCGAGCCGTCGAGCGCGCCTGACGAGCGACGGTCGAAGAAGACGACGACCGCTTGCTCCACTTGCGCAAGGGCTGCTCGACGGTTGCCCAAGCCGAGCAAAGCCCCGCAATCGGCGGCCGCCCGTGCACCACAAAAAAACCCGTGGAGAGGTTGGCACCAGCCTTGCGATAGGGGTCGTCATGAACACGATGGCGAAGCGGGTGGCGATGGTGGTGGTGGCGATGGGCGCGATGGGCTCGGTGGGCTGCAGCGCGACGACGGCGCAGAGCGCAGTCCGCTTCGAGCCCACGTCGACCGGGCCGATCCACGCCTCGAGCCGCGGCGTGGACAGCGTCGAGGTGCTCCTCGACCGCGCCCCGGAGCGGCCCTTCAAGGTGGTCGGTGCCTTCGGGATGAAGACCTCGAACAACCCGTCGAGCATCCAGGCGATGCGCGTCCGCGCCGCCGAGGCGGGGATCGATGGCATCTACTGGATCGACTGCACCTCGCCGTGCAGCGGCGTCTGCACCGCCAAGGGCTACGTCTACGAGGACCGCGCGAACGTCGCCTCGCGCTGAGCAGCTCTTTTTCTCGCGCGCCCGCTGGCGCGGGTCCCTTCGGATTTCCCGCGCCAGCGCGCGAGAAATCCGGCGCGAGATAAATTTCGAGGAGCCGGACGGTCCGATGGACTGTCCGGCTCTTTTTTGTTCTCGCGCGCCCGCTACCGCGGGGCCCTTCGGATTTTCCCGCGCCAGAGCGCGCGAGAAATCCAGCGTTCCCACTGCGCCCGTCCCTTCCCGCTGCCCGACTTGAGCAAGTGTTGCTCGAGGCTGCGCAAGCAGGGCAAACGGCACTCAGCCAGGTCTGGAGCAGCCAGAGAAAGCCCGCAAATCCGGTTGGCACCAAGCTTGCGATAGGGATCGTCATGAACACGATGACGAAGCTGGTGGCGATGGTGGTGGTGGCGATGGGCGCGATGGGCTCGCTCGGCTGCAGCGCGACGACGGCACAGAGCGCCGCCCGCTTCGAGCCGAGCCAGGCCGGCCCGGTCCACGCCTCCAGCCGCGGGGTCCAGCACGTCGAGGTGCTGCTCGACCGCGCCCCCGAGCGGCCCTTCAAGGTGGTCGGCGAGCTCACGATGAAGACCTCGAACAACCCGTCGAGCATCCAGGCGATGCGCGCGCGCGCCGCCGAGGCAGGCCTCGACGGCATCTACTGGATCGACTGCACCTCGGCGTGCAGCGGCCGCTGCACCGCCAAGGGCTTCGTCTACGACGACCGCGCCGCCGCCGTCGCGTCGCGCTGAGGCTCGCTGGGCTTGGCCGCGGGCACCACACGCTCGTGGATCGGGACCTTCACCGTGAACGTCGTCCCCTCCCCCTCCGTGCTCTCGAGCTCCAGCGTCCCCCCGTGCGCGTCGACCGCGCGCTTGACGACCGCGAGCCCGAGCCCGGTGCCCCGGATGTGACCGACGTTGCTGCAGCGGTGGAAGCTGTCGAACAGCCGCGCGAGATCTTGCTTGGGGATGCCGATGCCCTTGTCGGCGACCACGAACACCGCGCTGTCTCCCTCGCGGCGCGCGTCGAACCGGACGTCACCGCCCTCGGGCGAGTACTTCACGGCGTTCGAGAGCAGGTTCGTGAGGATGTGGTTCAACAGCTTCTCGTCCGCGAAGCCCTCCTCGAGCTCGGGGTCGATGGTCTCGACGAGCCGGTGCTTGGCGCCGAGCGTGGGCCTGAACGTCTCCACGAGGTGGTGAGTCCAGCGCGTGAGATCCAGCGCCGCAGGGTTGCACTCCAGCCTGCCCATCTCCGAGCGCCCGATGACGAGGATGCTGTCGAGCATGTCCTCCATCCCCGCGGAGGCGTTTTTGATGCGCGCGAAATGGTCGGCGCGCTTGGCGGGCGACCAGCGATCGCCGTAGGCCTCGAGCAGCTCGGTCGACGAGAGGATGACGCTGAGCGGCGTCCGGAACTCGTGGGACGTCATGGACACGAACTTGCTCTTCAGGTCGAGCAGCTCGCGCTCCCGCTCCTTCTCGCGCACCAGCGCCCGGTTCGCCTCGGCGAGGCGCTCGTTCGCTGCGCGCTCCTGGGCCGCCGACCTCGAGAGCCGCAAGATGGTGTCGACCCCGAACGCGACGAGCGCGGCGAAGCCCAACACGAGCAGGATGATCCTCCGCCTCGCGCTGTCGCTGAGCGAGCGTCGAAACGCGCGCTCATGCGCCACGTCGACCTCGACCGTCGCGCGAGCGGTCGGCACCGCCAACAGGGCGTTGGTGATCGCGTCGACCCTGCCCCCGCGCTCCACGATCGCCTTGGCGTGGCGCAGCACGATGTCGACGTCGCGGTCGCGGCCGACGGGGTCCGCCTCGTTGGAGAGCGCCTCGATCGCGGCCTCGGCCTGGGCCCTGCCCTCGCCCGACCCGGGCACGTCGTGCACCTCGAGCACCGAGACGAGCACGTCGTTCACCTCGGCGGCGAGGCGCTTCGCGTCGGGGTCGGGGTCGGCGAGCAGCGAGTCTCGAAGCTCCTTCGCGGCCACGGGGAAGAAGCGCACCGAGTTGCGCAAGACGGCGTTCTCGGTCTTGAACTCCTCGACCAACGCGGACTTCTCCTCGAGCGCGACGGAGAGCCGGGAGACGAGGTCGGCCAGCTCCTGCTTCTCGTTCGGCCTCGCGAACTCGGGCGCCAGCGCGAGCCGCTTCATCACCGCGTCCTCGGCGGCGCGGGCGCGCACGATCTCGTCGTAGTGCGCCACCAAGCCCTGACGGGAGCGCATGACCTCGCCGTCGAGGCGCGCGTCGAGCGCCTGAAGCTCGCGCAGATCTCGGCTGTAGCGGTCGTTCAGCTTGGGACCCGGCTTGTAGCGAACGTCATATGCCGCGAAGCCGCCGGCCGCGACCGCGGCCACCACCCACAGGACCCGGGTGTACCTCCGGATCACTGGAGCACCTTGCCTTGGTACTCCCCCGTGAGCGTGCCCAAGAACTCGACGATCAGCGAGACCTGCTCCTTGGTGAGCGGCCGCCCGAGCTGGTACTCGCTCATGACCTGCACCGCCTCTTCGAGCGTCTCCACCGACCCGTCGTGGAAGTAGGGCCCCGTGACGGCGACGTTGCGCAAGCTGGGGACCCTGAAGACGTGCCGGTCCTCGTCGCGCTTGGTGACGTTGTAGCGCCCGAGGTCGCCGGGGCCGACCTCCCCCCGCTCCTCGAAGAACTCGCGCATGACGCCGAGCTTCTGGAACATGTTGCCTCCGACGTTCATCCCTTGATGACAGCTGATGCAGCCGTGGCTCTTGAACAGCGCGTAGCCTGCCTTCTGCCGCTCGCTGATCGCCGAGTCGTCGCCGCGCATGAACTTGTCGAAGGGTGCGTTCGGGGTGATGAACGAGCGCTCGAGCTCGACGATGGCGTCGGTGAGCGTCTCCTTGGTGATGCCCTCCGGGTAGATCGCCGAGAAGGCCCGCCGGTAGTCCGCGCTGCCCTGGAGCTTCTTCACGATCTCGTCGAAGGTCGTCGCGTAGACGCGAGGGCTCTCGACGGGGACGGCGAGCTGCGCGGCGAGCTCGCTGTAGCCGCCGCCCCAGTGGTACTTGAAGTTGAAGACCAGGTTGAAGACCGTGGGGGTGTTCAAGATCGCGGGCTGCCGGTCCTCCTGGTGGCTCTTGGGGCGGCCGTCGTCGCCGCCGTTCGCCAGGTGGTGACACGTCGAGCAGGCCTGCTTGCCGTTGCCCGAGAGCAGGGGATCGTCGAACAGGCGCTGCCCGAGGGCGACCTTTCGCGCGTCGACCTCGACGCTCAGCGGGAGCGGCTCGATCGGGTCGTCGATGGTCGCCGTCCCCGGGCGCAGCAGATCGAGCTGAGACGGTGAGGCCTGATCCGACGTCTCATCGACGCACCCGGCGAGCCAGAGCCCGCACACGAAGGCGAGGGTGCGCGCGCGCACGGTCAGCGCTTCCGGGGACGAGGCAGGTCGTAGGCTCCGAGCCGCGAGACGAGCGTGCGCCGCGACATCCCGAGCAGCTCTGCGGCGGCGGTCTGGTTGCCGCCGCAGCGCTCGAGCGCCTCCATGATCCGCTTGCGCTCGAGCACCTCCATCTCGGTGCGCAGGCTGCGCGACGAGGGGACGGCGTCGTCGTCGGGCGAGATGGCGGGGGACGACGCCCGCGGATCGGCGGCTGGCTCGGGCGGCGGGACCGACTCGCGGCCGCTCGCCAGCACCTTCGCCGGCAGCTGCGCCGCGCCGATCTCGTTGCCGGAGGCCAGGACCACCGCGCGCTCCATCACGTTGCGCAGCTCGCGGACGTTGCCCGGCCAGCCGTAGCGCAAGAGCGCGTCCTTCGCGTCGGAGCTGAGGGCTGGGGCGCTCTTGCCCATCTTCTCGGCCGAGGCGCGCGCGAAGCGCGCAGCCAGCGGGAGGATCTCGGACGTGCGCTCGCGCAGCGGTGGGATGGTGAGCGTGATCCCCGCGAGGCGGTAGTAGAGGTCCTCGCGGAAGCTGCCCCCGCGATCTGTGCGGGGTCGGCGCGACTCGAGCAGGGCTTGCTCAACCCTTGGGCGCCGGCGGGTCCGATCGTGCAACGACTGCTCAACTCGAGCTCACCCGAAGGAGACCGCGGCCTCGCTGGTCCTCGAGTAGGACGCGTCGTCCATCAGGCCCGAGCTCTTCTTGCGGGGGCGCGGGAGGGCGAACGCGGAGAGCCTGCTGACCAGCGTGCGCCTCGAGATCCCGAGCACGCCCGCCGCTGCCGTCTGGTTGCCGCCGCAGCGCTCGAGCGCCTCCACGATGCGCTTGCGCTCGAGCGCCTCGACCTCGCCGCGCAGGCCGCTCGACGCGTCACGCTCGCGCGCGCCCGAACATGCAGACACGTCGACCGACCTCGAGCGCGGCGCGTCGGCGGAGATCGTGGCCGGCAGGTGGTGCCGCTCGATCCGGCCACGCTCGGACAGCGCGACGGCTCGCTCGAGGGCGTTCCTGAGCTCGCGCACGTTGCCCGGATAGCCATACGCGAGCAGCGCCTCGATCGCCGCCGCCGACAGCACGGGCCGCTCGCTGCGCTCCTCGCGCTCGCACACGATGCGCACGAACTCGAGCGCGAGCGGGACGATCTCCCTGCGGCGCTCCCGCAACGACGGCACCACGACCGTGAAGCCGTTGAGGCGGTAGAGCAGATCGGCGCGGAACAGGCCGCGCTCGACGGCGAGCTCGAGATCGCGGTTCGTCGCGGCCACGAAGCGGACGTCGAGGGGCAGGCTGGTGCGCCCGCCGACGCGGTAGACCCGCCGGTCCTCGAGCACCCTCAAGAGCTTCACCTGCATCGCGGGCGGCAGCTCCCCTACCTCGTCGAGGAACACCGTGCCGCCCGCGGCCGCCTCGAGCAGCCCCATCCGTGAGGAGGACGCCCCGGTGTACGCGCCGCGCTCGTGCCCGAACAGCTCGGCCTCGATCAGGCCGTCGGACAGGGCGGCGCAGTTGATGGCGACGAACGGCCGGTCGCGCCGGGCGGAGCGCTCGTGCACGCGGCGCGCGACGACCTCCTTGCCGACCCCCGTCTCGCCGAGGATCAGCACGCTCATCATCGAGCCGGCGATCTTGTCGAGCTGCTCGTGGAGGCGCTGCATCTCCGGCTCGACGACGACCACCTCGAGGGCCGGCGGGGCGCCCTTCGTCGCGAGCCCGTCGGCGATCTGGGCGATGCGACCGAGCCGTGAGCGGATCGCCGTCAGGACCTCCTCGCGGGTGAAGGGCTTGGTGATGTAGTCGTCCGCGCCGAGGGCCATCCCCGATCGCACGTCGAGGCGATCGGCCGCGCCGGTCAGGAAGATGAGCGGGACGGCCTGGGTGTCGGGGTCCGCGCGGAGCTCCCTCAGGACGTCGAACCCGTTGAGCCCGGGCATCCGCACGTCGCAGAGGATCAAGGAGACGTCGTTGGTGCGCGCGAGCTCGATGCCGGCGTGACCGTCATCGGCCCCGATGGCGCGGATGCCCTCGTTCTCGAGCAGCTCGATCAGGTTGGAGCGCACCTGGGGATCGTCTTCGATCACCAGCACACGCAGCGGTCGGCCGGTGGGGCTCAGGGTGGCTTGGGCTCGGTTCGGTTCGCTCATGGTCGTGTCGTCCTCCGTGGTCGAGGAGGGCAAGAGCACGAGTGATGCCAACCCTGATTGCGCGGGCATTGGGCAGGCGTTGAGTAGCCCTTGCTCAAGTCGAGAAGCGTTGGGACGACCTGGACGCGCAAGCGTTGCCCAACTCGGGCTTGCGCAACGGAGATTTGGGCCGACTCGCGCTTGGCGCGGAAGCTGCCCAAGGGCCGGCCATGATTCTGAACGGTCGCTTCATCATGGGCAGCACGCTCGCGCTCCTCGCTTCGGCGTGGCTCGTGGCGTGCGGAGACGACACGACTTCATCGGGAGGTGGAGGAGAGGGAGGAGAGGGTGGTGAGGAGTCCCCCGGGGGCGGCGGGACCGACGAAGGGGGCGGCGGGAGCCCGTCGACCGGCGGCAGCGGAGGGAACGGGGGCAGCGGCGGAGAGGGTGGTGAGGGTGGTGAAGGAGCGGGCCACCTCACGTGCTTCGAGAACGAGGCCGCCGCGACCCGGGGGGACGCGCTCGCGCTGAGCCGCGGCGACGACACGCTGGTGATCGCGAACCGCGACACGAGCTCGGTGACGGTCATGTCGGTGGCGTGGGACGGCGACGGCCTGCCCGAGCTCTCCAAGACGGCGGAGCTCGGCGTGTCGGCCGAGCCGTGGGAGGTCGCGCTCGACGCGTGCGGCGAGCGCGCGTTCGTGATCTCGCGCAAGGAGCAAGAGGTCGTGGTGATCGAGGGCCTGCCCGACGCGCCGGTCGTCGCGCGCACGATCCCGGTAGGCTCGGAGCCGACCGGCCTGGCGCTCTCGCCGGATCAGACGAAGGTCTGGGTCGCCAACTGGGTCGACGGGACGGTCAGCGTGATCGACGTCGAGACCATGCTCGTGGACCGCACGATCGATCTCAACGCGCCGCTCGCAGCGACCGGCTTCCTCGGCAGCACCCTGGCGGGGCGCCCTGCCCTCGCCCACCCGCGCTCGGTCGCGGTCTCCGAAGACGGAACGCAGGTCGTGGTGACCGAGTTCTTCGCGCAGCGCACCGCCCCCGAGCAGAGCCCGGACGCGGCGAACGCCGACGTGAACTGGGTGGGCCTGGTGTATGTGATCGACGCGAGCAACGACGACGTGTCGATCGTCGAGCTCGGCGCGCTCCCCGACACCGGCTACCCCGCGGCGGGCACCCCACCCGAGACTGGCTGCTTCCCGAATCAGCTGCAGGGCGTGACCATCCACGAGGGGCGCGCGTACGTCCCCTCGGTGTGCGCGTCCCCGCGGGGGCCGACAGGGGTCAAGCTCCTCACCCACCCTGTCGTGAGCGTGGTCGACCTCGCGACCGCGAGCGAGGTCGGCGACTTCGGGGTGAACCTCAACAAGCGCATGGATGACCTGTACGTGGCGGCGGGGACGAGCCCGCCGGCTGCGCGCAAGATGCCGCTGCTCGCCAACAAGATCGTCTTCGACCCGGCGAGCGGCTCCGGCTACGTGAGCGCCAACGGCGTCGACGCGGTGTACCGCTTCGAGGTGGGCGCCACCGGCGCGATCACCACGGTCGGCGCCTCCGCAGAGAAGCCGTACATCGACCTCACCCCAGGCGGCGTCCTCGACACGCAGTGGGGCATGAACCCGATCGGGCTCGCGGCGGCCCACACCCACAAATTCGTGTTCGCGGCGAACGACGTGTCGCGCAACGTGAGCGCGCTCGACGTCGGCGACGAGGCGCAGGAGATCGCCGGCGCCAGCGCCGACGACCCGCGGGTCATCGCCAGCACGGCGCTCCCGGTCGCCGCGGAGGAGTCCGCCGCGCTGCGGGGCAAGCGCGCCTGGAACACCGGGACGGGCCGCTTCAGCCAAGACGGCCAGGGCTGGGGATCGTGCCAGTCGTGCCACTTCGACGGCCTGAGCGACAACGTCACCTGGTACTTCGCGCGCGGCCCGCGCCAGGCCACCAGCACCGACGGCAGCTTCGCGTCGAACGACCCGACGGATCAGCGCATCTTCAACTGGACGGCCGTGTTCGACGAGATCGCCGACTTCGAGAACGTGCTGCGTGGCATCGACGGCGGCGTCGGCGCCATCGTGCACACCCTCAGCGCGCCGCCGGTCACCCTGGACCGCATCGATCTGGCGGCCGCAGGCGCAGGAGGCCTCAACGGCTCGGCCACGCTGGTGATGGAGCAGATGAGCCTGTCGCAGACCTGGGCCGACGTGGAGGTCTATGTGCAGGGAGTCCGCTCGCCGCGCGCCCCCGCGAACCTCGACCCGGTGCTGGTCGCCCAGGGCGAGGAGGTGTTCGAGGCCGGCGGCTGCGCGGGCTGCCACGGCGGCGCGAAGTGGACGCTCTCGAAGCTGTTCTACACCCCGAGCGCGGCGACCAACGCCGCCTTGCTCACCACCCCCTACGACGGAGCGGCGCTGGTGGCCGCCGGGTTCCCGGACGCGCTGCTCCCGGCGACGGCAGGCTTCCAGTTCATGCGCAGCGCGGTCGGCGGTGACCAGATCCAGTGTGTGCTGCGGCCGGTCGACACCTTCGGCATCGGCCCCGCCGACGTCAACGTGCTCGAGCTGCGCGGGGACGGCACCGTCGCGCAGGGCGGCGCAGCGAACGGCAACGGCTACAACGTGCCGTCGATCCTGGGCATGCAGGTCGGCGCGCCGTATTTCCACGCCGGCAACGCGCGCACCCTGGAGGAGCTGCTCGACACCGCGCTCTTCGCCAAACACGCGACGATCCTCGCGGAGGACGGCTTCCTCGAGGGCGCAAGCGCGGCGGCCGATCGCGCGGCCCTCGTGCAGTATCTGCTGTCGATCGACGAGTCGACGCCGATCAAGGCGCTGCCTGCGACGGCGGGCGCCCAAGGCGGCAGCTTCTGCGCAGCCCCTTGAGCAGACCCTGAACCCAGGCGGGCAGAACGGCGCGCGAGACGCGGAGCTCGCGCGTCGCTCTTCGCAGTGGAGCCGGGGGGCAAGCCATCGTACCGTCGTGCGATGGGTGGTGGTTGGGAGGGGGCCGGATCGTTGCGTCCACGCTATCTGACCGTGGTCTGCGCGCTCTGGGTATTGTGGGGCGTGGGGACTGCCCTGAACGGGGTGGGGGACCTGGTCGACTCCTGGCTGGGTTTCCAGCAGATCCGGGCTTCGAACGCGGCCTTCGGCGCGGAGCTTCCGAAGCCGATCGCGCGTGAGATCTACTTCATCCTCGCGATGAACCTCGCCATCGTCGCGGTCGGGCTCGCAGGAGCCGTCTCCGCCGTGTTTCTTCTACGCCTCAAGGGTTGGGCGCGCACGGTGCTCGAGCTCGCCAACTGGGGGACGCTCGCCGTCATCACGGCGTTCGCGTATCACCTGGCCCAGTTGCAGATCATGATCGCTGCTGTGCGGATGCCCTATCGCGTGAGGGACGCGAGCGAGCTCGGCTTCTTCGACCTAGACAGCGATGGCGCAGCCAGCGTCTTCTGGGCCGTGGCGAAGGTCGTGCCCTTTGCATTCCCGTTTCTCTTCGTGATCAAGAAGCTTCGCCAACAGCAGACTCACGACGCGCTCTGGAGCGCGATGGCGCGAGCCGCACAGGGACCCGCGCCGTCGACACCGACCGGCTCAGCGGCGAGCTAGCTAGATCGCGAGGCCGAAGATGTCCTGGAGCGCCGACGCGAGCTCCTTCGCGGAGGCGAAGCGATCGGTCGCCCGCAGGGCCGTCGCCCGCGCGAACCAGGCGTCGAACCCGGGGGGGACGGTCATCACCTGCGACGGTCGCAGCAGCCTGCCCTCGGCGGCGAGCTGGAGCACGTCTCCCATCTGGTCGCTCTCGAAGGGCAGGCTCCCGGTGAGGCACTCGAAGGCGATGATGCCCAGCGCGTAGAGGTCGGTCCGGAGATCCACGGCGAAGCCCCTCGCTTGCTCGGGGCTCATGTACTCCGGCGTACCGAGCAGCGTGCCCAGGGTCGTCGCGCCGGTGGCCTGCGGGTTGCCGGGCGCGGCCTTCACCTTGGCGATGCCGAAATCGAAGACCTTCGCGACCTCGTCGCTGTCGTCATCTTGCACGATGAAGACGTTGCTGGGCTTGAGATCGCGGTGGATGATGCCCGCGGCGTGGGCCTTGGCCGCCGCCTTCGCCACGTGGCCGACGAATTTCGCGACCACCGCTGGGGGGAGGCGCCCCTCACGGTCGAGCCGGTCGGACAGGGTCTCGCCCACGAGCAGCTCCATCGTGATGTAGGCGGTGTCGTCGTGGACGCCATGATCGAGGATCTGCACCACATGCAGGCTCCTGAGCTTCGCGGCGGCCTTGGCCTCCAACAGGAACCGCCTCGCGATGGCGCCTGTCGCGAGGCTCGGGTGCAGGAGCTTGATGGCGACCGGCGCGTCGAGCGTCGTGTCGAGGGCGCGCCACACCTCGGCCGCGCCTCCCTCGCCGATCCGCGCGCGTAAGAGGTATCGACCGGCGATCGTCATCCCGGGCTGCCAGGGGACAGGCAGGGTCACACCCTCGGTGTTACCAGAAGTCCAGCACCGCTGGCGTCCCCGCGCGAGGCCGCGGGCGAGGTTCCTGTCGCGTCCAGCTGAGTGCGGCCAACTTCTTCAGCACACAGCGACGCGCACGATGTCAGGACGCCCTCACCCTGGCGCCTCACAGCACGAGATCGTCGTCGTGCCACACGCCGCGAAGCTCAGCTTGAACGCGACGAAGCTCCGTCGCCTCGACCCAGACGAGGCCGCCGTCGATGCGCGTCGCGAACCGGTGCAACACCTCGCCCGGCACCCCGTCGCTGCAGCCGTCCGACAAGCGAAAGTCCCACCCGTGATGCGCGCACACGATGTGCTCATCCTCGATGATGGCGGTCGCGAGGGACCCCATTCGGTGTGGACAGCGCCCGTGAAGCACGTGCACGGCCTCGCTGGTTCGCACTACCACGAGGTCCACTCCCTCCACGCGGAAGCTGGCCACAGTGCCCAACGGCAGCTCCCGCACAGGCGCGAGCGCATACGCGCCCTCGCGCTCGGCGATGGGTGGCGAGGGGCTGGGCGGCGGCGGACCGGCCTCCGCCTCGGCGTGTCGTGGACAGCCCTGGCTCGGCCCAACGTCCACCTCCGCCTCTCCGAGGAGGATGCGCTGGTAGCTTGACTGAGCCTGCAGATGGATCTCGCGCAGGGTCCGCTCGACTTGGTCGAAGCCGAGGCGCCGCGCCATCTTCAGGTTCGTCTCGGCGATGCGATCGAACAGGGGCGTCTTGCGGGGCACGGCGAGGAACTTCAGGATGTCGGTCGGAGCGACGTACACGTCCTCCCCGCTTCGACCCTGGTAGAGCGCCTCGATCGCGTCCAGGCGCACCCACTGCACGGTCGGATCCGGCGTCCTCCGAAAGAGGGGGATCAGCGCTGAGCGGTTCTCGGTCTTGTACGGCAACGCCGGATGCAGGGGTGCCACGGCGAAGGTCTCGCCGTCCCGCAAGCGCGCGTTCGCCGCGGCCGTGATCTGGTGACAGAAGCGATACCAGTCGGAGGGCTCGACGCTCACCAGCGGGAGGATGACCTGAACGACAGCCTTGGTTGGGTCGTCTGCGGCGCGCCGCATGAGCTCGACGAAGGGCGCCGGATCGTCGGACTCGACGAAATGGACGAAGCGCGCCACCTGTCCCTGGAGGCGGCCGCCGCGCGCGAACGGGCACACCGAGTGCTGCTCGAGGAAGCCCAAGACGTAGCGATCGTTGGCCTGCAGCGCCGCCGCGCGCAGACGACGCTGCGTGGCGACGTCGAGCGCCGGCAGGGGCGTGAAGGGCAGCTCCGGCAGCGGGGGCGGGGCCGGCGCGGCCACGCTGGGAAGGCGCTGCTGCAGAGCACGGAGCAGCTCGTCATGCTGAGGGTCGGGAGCGTCGGACATGATCGAGCCGCAGGATAGTCGACCCGGCGCGGCGCAAGAGGTCGCCTCGTCCTCCGCATCGCTGGTGCTAGACCGTCGCATCTGCGAGCAAGCTGCGCTCACGCAAGGTCACGTCGGCGAGACACGGACGCGCGCCTAGCGAGTCCGGGTCGCGGAGGATGCGGAGGGCGCGCCGAACGTCTGTTCGAGGAACCTCGCGGCCCTCTCCGGCCCGTCCCACGCCTGACACGTGCGCTGGAACTCCCGGGCGCGCCGGCGCGCGTCGTCGCTGGCCAGCAGTCGCGCGACGCCGGCGAGCACGTCTCGGGGAGCCAGACGGCGCTTGTGAAGGTGGAGGGCGAAGCCCTTACGCACCAGACACGTGAGGTTGTACTCCTGCTCAGGGTTGCCGTTCGGGATCCCCACGATCGGGGTCCCCGCGAGGCACGCGGTGAGCAGTGTACCGATGCCGCCGTGCAGCACGGCGACCTGAGCCATCGCGTTCACCTGCGCTGCGGGCAACCAGCCGGTGACCAGCACGTTCGCGGGCAGCGCGGTGTGTTGCGAACGCAGCAGGTTTCCGACCGGGGCGATCACGCGGTACGGCTGCCCCTCGAACGCGTGGAGGATGCTGCGCACGATGTCTTCGATCCCCGAGCTTCCCATGGCGAAGTACACGATCGGCAGATCGCGGGGGAGGTCGACGATCGCCTGTGGAATGGGAACGTCGAGGCGCGCGATCAGCGGGCCGATGAAGTGGCAGCGTCCCTCGAGCCGCGCGGGAACCGGCGTCTCCGAGTAGCCCTCGGGCTCGGCCAGCAGCATGTGGTCCCCCTCGAACATGGCGGAGCCGCGCAGCGGCGCGAGGCCGTACCGGGCACCGACACGGTTGATCCCATGCGACCACAACCAGTACCCGGCGGGCGTGAGCAGGCGACCCAGGCGATCGCGGAGCTTCTCGGGGACGAGCCGCGTCAGGGGGTGATCGGCGAAATCGGGCCAGCCTCCGTATTGCGTCGCATACTCGAGGAGCCAAGTGGACTGGGCAACCCACACGAGCGGAATGCGCGCGACCCGCGCCGAGACGTTCACGGACAGGCAGAAGCCCGTCACCACCGCGACGGGCGACAGCTCACGATACAGCGCCAGCTCCGACCGTACGCGACGCGCGAGGTCGTCCTCGGAGAAGAAGTCGCCGAAGGCCTCCATCCGATCGAACTGCCAGAAGCGCTCGACAGCCTCGGGCGTGAGCTGCGGCTCGAGCGACACGACGCGGAAGCCCTCCGCCTCGATGTACGGGTGGTTGCGCTTCGCCCCGTCGTAGCTCAGAAACACGCACTCGAACGAGCGCCGCGCGACCTTGGCGATCTCCAGCATCCGAGTGACCTCGGCCAGGTTGAGCGTCTCTGCGGCGAAGACGACCGTGGGCTTGCGCTGCTCCATGCGGAGATTCAACGGGCTCGCGGGCCGAGCCGGCAAGCCGCAATCTTCCGTGCCGTGGCCTGGGCGGCGAAGAGGTCTCTTCTTCGCTGCCCGCCAGCGCACCGGCCGTCCCCGCGGCTCGCCGAGGCGAGTACGCTGTCGCCCGATGCGAGTCTCGCTCATCCGGCACGGTCAGACGCTGGAGAACGCGCGCGGCGTCCTCCAGGGCCAGCTGGGCCGAGGGCTCAGCGAAGAGGGGCGCGCCCAGGTCGAGCGCCTGCGCGGCCGGCTCGAGGGCCGCACGTACGCCGGTCTGTACACCTCCGATCTGGAGCGCGCAGCGGAGTCGGCCCAGATGCTCGCGCCCGCCGTCAGGCTGGCGCCCCTGAAGGAGCCGCTCTTGCGCGAGGTCGACATCGGCGCCTGGAGCGGGCTCACGTTCTGCCAGGTCGCGGAGCGCTTCCCCGAGGAGCACGCGAGGTGGAGCGCCGGCGAAGATCTCCCTCGCGGCGGCGGCGAGACGTACGCCGCCGTGGGCGAGCGCATGGAGATCGCGATGCGGAACATCGCGCAAGCGCACCCCACGGGCCACGTGCTCGCCGTCTCGCACGGCACGGCGATCCGGGCGCTGTCGGCTCGGATCTTGGGGCTGCGCGCGCATCGCTTCCCGAGCTGGCCCGTCATGGTCAACACGGCGATCACGGTGATCGAGCTCGACGGGCCTTTGCTCAAGCTCATCACCTGGAACGACGCGAGCCACCTCGAGGCACCGCTGCCGTAATACGCTCCAGCCGTTGAGCACGACCGGACCTTCGAGCGCCGACCCTGCCCTGCCCCGGGTGGGCTCGGTCGTCGCGGGCAGGTACCAGGTCACGGCGATCCGCGGCGCGGGCATGATGGGTGTGGTGCTAGAGGCGCACGACACCGTGCTCGGCGCCCGGGTCGCGCTCAAGATCCTGCGCCCCGAGATCACCGCGGCGCCGGAGCTCCGTGCGCGGTTGATGCGCGAGGCCGCGATCGTCGCGCGCCTCCAGAGCCCGAACGTCGTGCGCGTCTTCGACTTCGGCCACACGCCCGACGGTTTGCCCTTCTTCGCGATGGAGCTGCTCGAGGGCGCCGACCTCGACACGCTCGCCGGCCAAGGCCGACAGTTCACGATCCCCGAGGCCGTCTCGCTCGTGCGGCAGGCCTGCGCGGGGGTGGCCGAGGCGCACGCCCTCGGCGTCGTGCACCGCGATCTCAAGCCGCACAACCTGTTCCTCGTCAAGCTGCCCGACGGCAGCGAGCTGCTGAAGGTGCTCGACTTCGGCATCTCGAAGGTCGTCGGCGACGACGCCCACCTCACGGCCACGCAGGCGACCCTCGGGACGCCCGCGTACATGTCCCCCGAGCACGTGCGCTCGGCGCGGACGATCGACGCGCGGAGCGACGTGTGGGCGCTCGGGGTGGTGTTGTTCGAGCTGCTCACGCGGCGGCTGCCGTTCGCGGGCGACTCGTCCCACTCGATGATCGCGGCCATCGTCGCCGACCCCCCCTTGAGGCTGAGCTCGCTGCGCCCAGACGCTCCCGAGGGCCTCGATCGGGTCGTCGCCGCGGCGCTCGCGAAGGACCCTGCCGCGCGCATCCCGTCCGTCGTCGCCCTCGCGCAGGCCCTCGCGCAGTTCGAGCTCGCGGGAGGTCAGCGCTCCGCTCCTGTCGCGCAGACAGTGCTCGATCCGACCGCCTCGCTGCGACCGAGCCCGCGAGCGGTGGACCAGACCGTCGTCGCGGGACCGCTCCCCCAGGGACCCGCTGCGGCGCCGCAGGGCAAAGCGGCTGGAGCGCCGACCAAGGTGCTCGCGGTCGCCGCGCTGATCGCGGTCGCGGCCGTCGTCTTGCCCGCAATCATCTGGTTGGGCGTGAGCCGACGTCGACAGCTCGCGACGCCGAGCGCTGCGCAGAGCGCAGAAGCTGAGGTCGAGGCCACCCCCGAGCCCACCTTGGCGAGCGTCCTCGCGAAGCAAGATCGTCGAGCCTCGTGGGACGCCTGCATCGAGCGCCCCAACGACGAGCTGCCCGCGCTCGTCCGCGAGCCCCCCTCGGGGCTCGAGGATCTGGATCCACGCCTCGGCACGGCTCCCCCTCGGCTGGTGCTCGACGTGCCGAGCAGCGGGCCGTCCGAGGGCGGCGACCAGCTACGCCTCGTGCCCATCACGCCTCTGTCCCGCGCGCTCCGCGTGGGGCCGGCGGCGGTGCTGCTGGTGACCGACCGATCGATGTTCGTCGGCGTCGAGGGCGATCGCATCCTCGAGCAGGTGTCGACCGAAGAGCAGCGGCGCAGGCTCAGCTCGGGCATCGTCAAGACAGCCGCCGGCTGGGTCGTCGTCCCCGAGGGCGGCATGCCCGCGTCACGCCTGCGCGCGGCGCTCGAGCTGCTCTCGGGCGCGAAGGGCTCGGTCGTGCTCGCCGTCCCGGTGTCGAGGGCCTCCCCCCCGGACTTGCCAGCCGCCCCCGACGATGGGCTGTCGTGTGGGCCCGAGGTCGTCGTGGCCGCGAAGGCCCCGACCCCGGCGCACGTGGCGCCGCTCGAGGAGGCGCTCGCGAAGGCCGCCGACGCGTGCAGCCCGAGCGGCCACGACCAGGCGGGCGCCGCGTTCAGCCTGATCGTGAAGCCCCAAGGCGCGGCGCTCTCGGTGTGCGTCGAGCGCGACGAGGTCGCCGCGCCTGCGCTGCGCAGGTGCCTGGTGGACGCGACGAGCGCAGCGCTGTCGGCGTCGCCCGCGCGGCCGCGCGCGCCGACGCGGCTACGAGCGATCCTCGACGGACCGCTCGTGCGCGCGCTGTGTCGCTGAGGCGTGCGGCGAGCGAGCGGCCGAGAGGGTTCGTCAGCGAGCCTCGGGACCGCTACGATGAGGACAGATGAGCACGGCGAAGCGCCTCCACTACACCTACGCGGACTACCTGCGGATGCTCGCCGAGAGCCCGTTCAAGCTCGAGTACTGCGACGGCGTCGTGTACGCGATGGCGGGCGGGACGCCCGCGCACGCGGCGCTCTCGGCCGCGGTCGTGGCGATCCTGCGACAAAGGTTGCTGGGTCGCTGCACGACGTTCGTCGGATCTGAAGGTCCGCATCGAGGCCTCCGACCTCGCGACGTTCCCCGACGTGTCGGTCGTCTGCGGGGCGCTCCAGGCTTCTCCGATCGACGCCAACGCCGTGACGAACCCTTCGCTGCTCGTCGAGGTGACCAGCCGCTCGACGGAGGACTACGATCGCGGCGAGAAGCTGAGCCACTACAAGCAGCTGCCCTCGCTCTGCGCGGTGCTGTTCGTGTCGCACAAGACGCGGCGGGTCACGATCGTCGAGCGCGTGGAGGGTCGCTGGGTCGAGCGTGAGCTCCGCGGCGGCGAGGACGTCGGCCTCCGTGACCCAGAGCTCAGCTTCGCGGTGGACGAGCTCTATCAAGGCATCGAGCTCGACGTCGCATAGCAGCGCCGGCGCGCCTCCTGTTCGGAGGCGCGCTCATGGCTCACTTCTTGGGGCCGAGCTCGGCCTGCTTGCGCTTCTCGCCCTCCGCCTCGAGGGCGGCGGCGCGCTCGGGCTCGAGCTTCTTGACGACGGCGAACTCGATCAGCCACTTGCCCTGCGTCATGTTAATCCCCTCCGAGCCATCGCTCTTGGGGCACTTGATGTACTCCTTGATCGAGAGCTCGATGCCATTGCCGACGTCCTCGGCGATCGCCTCGACCCAGGTCCTCGAGCCAGGGTTGCTGCAGTTGGAGCTGGCGCGCTCCTGCGACTTCATGGTGTTGCCACCGTCGTTCGAGATCGTCCACCCCTCCGCGGTGAGCACCTCGACGGTCGCCGCCATGACCTCGCTCTGCGATTTCTGAATGGGCGTCTTCTTCAGCTCTTGTTGGATGTAGGAATCCTTGACGGCTTGCGCCAAAATCTCCGCGCATCCAGACGTCATCACCAGCGCGCCCATCAGCGCGCCCATCATGAACCACGACCGAACCTTCGACATCCTCGAGCTCCCTTCCAACTGGGGAGCCCGCGCGTGCTCGCGTCGTCGCACCCCACTGCACATGCTCGCCGCGCGGCGGGTTGCAGCGCCATGGAACGTTCGGCGACAACGACGCCCGGGGCTCGACTGAGATGGCGAGGCGAAACCTCCCCCCGCGCGGGCTGCGCGCCTCCGTGCTGGAGGTCGGCGGCGAGTCGGTCGTCGTGCTCAGCCACCCGATCGACGAGCCAGAGCTGCAGGGCCTCACCGAGGCGGAGAGCGACGTCCGCCGCCGGCTGGTGCAGGGCTCGAGCTACGCACAGATCGCGAAGCTGAGGGGACGAGCGTCGCCACCGTCCGCAAGCAGGTGCACGCCCTCTACACCAAGCTCGGGGTCTCCAGCCGCCGCGAGCTGATCGCCGCGAGCGTCCCCCCGGGCCGGCGAGCCAACTAGAGGGGTGTCCCTAGGACGCGCGGCTGGGAACGAGCTGGGCGCGCGCCCACGCGGCCAGCTGGGCGGAGCTCTCGGCGCCCGATCGGCGCATGGCGCGCCGGACCAGCGTCGCGACGGTCGACATCGACAGGCCGAGCTCGTACGCGATGGCCTTGTTCGCCCGGCCGAGCGCGAGCAGCGACACCACCTGGCGCTCGCGCTCGGTGAACCGGCTGAGGTGAGCCTGCGCCGGCGGAGCCGGCCGGTTCTCGCGGGCGACGTAGTAGCGCCGCCCGTCTCGCTCGAACACGTCCATCAAGGACCAACGCCCGGCGTGCAGCGCTTGCCACAGCGACAGGGCCTCACGCTGGTCGCGCACGCGCTCGGTCCGAGCCCGGTCGACCTGCCGCACGGCGTCCCTCAGGGCGGCGAGCGCCACGCGCGAGCGGGCGTCTCCCTCCGCGTGCTCGACCTTGCCGCTCGGGCTGACGATGGCCTCGGCGGCAGGCGCCCCAGGCCCGGCGAGGCGCGCGCGGAGGCGCACCGCCGCGGCGATGTGCCCCGCGACCCGCGTCCACGTCTCGAGCGTGGCCGCGTCGGGGGGACTCGAGGCCAGCTCTTCGCGGTTCGCGAGGATCGCGAGCCCGCGCTGAGACGCATCGAGCGCGAGGATGTTGAGCGACTCCGGGTAGAACAGCTTCCCGTCGGCGCGCTTGTCGGTGAAGCGGGAGAAGGCGTGTCCCCAGCCGCTCGAGCCGAGCCGTTCGAATAGCTCGCGGTACGTGGAGATGTTGCGAGCCCCCGCCTCCCACAGGTGGCTCGAGTAGCTCACCGTGCCGAAGCCGAGCGCGAAGCGCAGCTGCTCGCGGTCGAACGACGAGAGGAAGGGCTCCCACCAGTTCTGTCGCCACGCCTTCTGCCACGCGCGCGAGCCGCCGACGAGCAGCGGGTCGTGCACCATGTCGTGGCGCGCGAGATCGACGCGCAGCGCGTGGACCCCGGGCCCGGCGTCGAGCATGCGCGAGGCCGACTCGGCGACCCCGCGCAGCCACGCGTCATCGTCCCGGTCGACCGCGTACGCCGCCTCGACGACATCGACCGCCCCTCGCCAAGACACCGAAGCCATGCTCGGTGAATGGTGGCGAAGGGCGTCGATTGCCGTCAACGACGGTCAGGCTTGCGCAGGCCGTTTGCGCAATTGCGCGCGCCGTCGCGCACCCATCGGGTGGGCGCTGGCTCACTGCTTCGTCATCGTGAAGGTGCACAGAACCGTGCCCTTGCCGGCCGGGGCGCTGAACTGCGTCGCTCGCTCGGCGCGCTGTGCCTACGCCTCGCCGAGCGCCGCCTTGATCTCGCCGAGCTCGGTCTCGACCGTCTCCCACTCGGCCATCAAGGCCTCGATCTTCTCGCCGAGGTCTTTCTCTTCGGCGTGCAGCTTCTCCACCTGGGCGGCGGAGGTCCTTTCGAAGAAGCCCTCCTCGCAGTAGCTCTGCTTGATCGCGGAGAGGCGCTGCTCCTGGGCGTCGATCGAGGCCTGGAGCTTGTCGTTCTTGTCCTTGAGGACCTTGAGGCGGTTGCGCTTCCTCTTCGCCTCCTCCCAGCCGAGGTCGGTCTTGCCGCCGGACGCCGCCGCGGCCGCCTGCGTCTCGGCCTTCTTTTTGGCGAGCACCGCCGAGGCGTCGAGGTGATCGTCGCCGCACTTGGCGAGGTATTCGTCGAACGTCCCCGGAAAATCGACGACGCCGTCCTCGCGGATCTCCACGATGCGCGTCGCGAGCTCGGACACGAACCAGCGGTTGTGCGACACGAAGATCGTCGTGCCCTCGAAGTCCTTCACGGCCTTCGCGAGCGCGCGGATCGCCTCCATGTCGAGGTGGTTGGTCGGCTCGTCGAGCAGCAGCACATTCGGCTTCTCCACCGAGAGGCGCGCGAAGAGCAGGCGCGCGGCCTCGCCGCCTGAGAGCGTGTCGATCGTCTTGTCGACGTCGTCGCCCGAGAAGAGCGCGCGTCCGAGCTCGCCGCGCACGTAGCTCGTGCCCTCGAGCCGGCAGAAGCCCCACAAGTAGTCGAGCACCTTCTGCCGAGGCTCGGGGAACAGCTCCTTGTGGTCCTGGGGGAAGTAGCCGACGCGCACCTCGTGGCCCCAGCTGAGATCCCCGCGGTCGCGCTCGAGGCGACCCGCGAGGATGCGCACGAGCGTCGACTTGCCGAGGCCGTTCGCGCCGATCACGCCGATGCGCTCACCCCGCCGGATCGTCAGGCTCACGTCGGTGAGGACGCGTTTGTCTCCGTAGCTCTTCGTGACGTGCTCGGCCTTGAGCACGTCGCGGCCGCTCGGCCGCTCCGGCGTGAAGCGGATGCGAGGCTCGCGCCGGCTGGTCGGCTTGATCTCCTCGACCTCGATCTTCTCGAGCTGCTTCATCCGGCTCTGCGCCTGGCGGGCCTTGGTCGCCTTGGCGCGGAAGCGCTCGATGAACGCCTTCTTCTCCGCGATGATCTCCTCGATCCGCGCGTTCTCGGCCTCCTTGCGCTCGATGATCGCGGCCTTGTCGCGCTCGAAGGTGGAGTAGTTGCCCTTGTAGAGCCAGATCGTCTCGAAATCGACGTCGAGCACGTGGGTCGCCACGTTGTCGAGGAAGCGCTGGTCGTGGGAGATGACGACGCAGCAGCCGTCGAAGCCCTGGAGGAAGCGCTCGAGCCAGCGGATCGAGAGGATGTCGAGGTGGTTGGTGGGCTCGTCGAGCAGCAGCACCGCGGGCCGGCCCACGAGGACCTGCGCGAGCAGCACGCGCAGCTTCATGCCTCCCGAGAGCTCGCGCAGCGGGCGATCGTGCTGCGCCACGGGGATGCCGAGGCCCTGAAGGATGGAGCCAGCGCGGGCGCGCAGCGTGGAGGTGCCGAGCAAGCGGAGGCGCTCGTCGAGCTCCGAGGCGCCGAGCATGTCGCCCGCGTCGTGCAGGCGGTCGCGCTCGGCGGTGAGCGAGGTGACCTCGTCGTCGCCTTCCATCGCCAGCGCGGCGACGTCCTTGTCCTCGGCGAGGAAGCGGTCCTGGCGGAGCACGCCGAGGCGCGTGCCCTTCGCGATCGCGATCGTCCCGTCGGAGGCGGGCTCGTCGCCCGCGAGGATCCGGAGGAAGGTCGACTTGCCCGAGCCGTTGGCGCCGACGAGGCCGTATCTACAGCCCGGGTTGAGCTGGAGGCTGACGTCCTCGAAGAGCGTCCGCCCCCCGTAGGACTTCTCCAGCTTGGAGACGCCGATCGAGGTCACGGCGGATCAGACGTTGAAGAGGAAGTGCGCGACGTCGCCTTCGCGGAAGACGTACGTCTTGCCTTCGACGCGCAGCTTGCCGGCGGCGCGGATGGCCGCCTCGCTCTTGTGGGTGACCAGGTCGTCGACGCTGTAGACCTCGGCGCGGATGAAGCCCTTCTCGAAATCGGTGTGGATGACCCCGGCGGCCTTCGGCGCCGGACACCCGACCGGGATCTGCCACGCCCGGACCTCCTTCGGCCCGGCGGTGTAGTAGACGGTCATGCCAAGCAGGCGGTAGGCCTCGCGCGCGAGCGCGGAGAGCCCCGACTCGGTGAGACCGAGGCTCTCGAGCATCTCCTTCTGATCGTCCTTCGACAGCTCGGCCAGCTCCGACTCGAGCTTGCTGCACATCACCACCAGGCCGCTGCCCTCGGCCGCCGCGTGATCGCGCACGCGCGTCACCAGCTCACCCTTGCCCTGCGGGTCGGACTCGTCGACGTTGGCGATGTAGAGGACCTTCTTGGCCGTGATCAGGCCGAAGCCCTTCAAGATCTTCACCTGCTCGGGGTCGCTGATGCCGAGCGCGCGGACCGGCTTGCCGGTCTTCAGCGCGTCGTTGCAGCGCTGGAGCACGTCGACCGTCGGCTGCAGCTCCTTGTTGTGCGTCGCCTGCTTCTTGAGGCGGTCGAGCGAGGACTGCACCGTCTCGAGATCGGCGAGCAAGAGCTCGGTGTCGATCGTCTCGATGTCGCGGATCGGGTCGACGTTGCCGTCGACGTGCACGACGTCCGCGTTCTGGAAGCAGCGGACCACGTGGAGGATCGCGTCGACCTCGCGGATGTGGGAGAGGAACTTGTTGCCGAGCCCCTCGCCCTTGCTCGCGCCGCGCACGATGCCCGCGATGTCGACGATGCGGACCATCGCGGGGATGACCTTCTCGCTCTTGATGTGCTTGAGGATCTTCTCGAGGTTCTCGTCCGGCACCGGGACGACGCCGACGTTCGGCTCGATCGTGCAGAACGGGTAGTTCTCCGCTGCGGCGCCGACCGCCGTCAGCGCGTTGAACAGCGTGCTCTTGCCGACGTTCGGCAGACCAACGATTCCGACTTCGAGAGCCATGGGACGCCGACCTAGGCGAGAAGCAGCGAGATCGGAAAGACAAAAAACGAAGCGCCTGCTCGACGGTGGGGGGGGGATACCGTCACAGGCGCCTCGCATCCCATCTAACAAGGTCCGTGCCAGATGGCCCAATACCTGGTTGCTCCGCAGAAAC
Organism: Polyangiaceae bacterium; assembly: GCA_016719945.1. Lineage (GTDB taxonomy): Bacteria > Myxococcota_A > Polyangia > Polyangiales > Polyangiaceae > Xiheicaenibacterium. Next base: position 581,393 of record JADJYE010000001.1, read on the forward strand.
TGCGGGTCACAGGGCTTCCTGGTGTCTCGTTTCGATGCGTCGTGATTGCAACTATGCAACATCACTGGGCAGGCGTGCCGAAGCGGCACCGACTTCGGGACCCGCGGTGGCGCGCGCGGTAAGGTGCCCCCCGTGAGGGCTCACGCCGCACTCCTGCCTTGGGGCATCGCCGCGGTGCTGCTCGCCGCCGCGTGCACGACCGGCTCGACCCACGTCGAGCCTGCGCCCGCGATGACGGCCGCGCCCGACGCCGCTGCCCCCAAGAGGCGCTCGGCCCTGGTCATCGCGCTGGTCATCGATCAGCTGCCGATGTGGATCGCCGAGGAGCGCTGGAAGACGCTGCCGCCGAGCGGCGGCTTCGCGAAGCTCCTGGGCGAGGCCAACGCCGCGCTCGAGCTGCGCCACGGCCACGCGTTCAACGCGACGGCGCCGGGGCACGCCGCGCTGTTCACCGGCGGCACGGCCAGCGCCACAGGGATCACCGCGAACGGCAAGCTCTCGCCCGAGGGTCAATACGCGAGCGTGTTGGCCGACTCCACGACGAAGCTCGTCTCCGCGTCCGGCCCCGAGGACCGCTCGAGCTCGTCGCTCGCCGCGCTCAAGAGCGACACCGTCGCCGACGGGCTCAAGCACGCTCGGGGGGACGCGCGCGTCGTCAGCCTCAGCATGAAGGATCGCGGCGCGCTGTTCGGCGCAGGCCGCAAGCCGGACGCCGTCTTCTGGTTCGACGCGAGCCTCGACGCGCTCGTCACCTCGACCGCGTTCGCGGACGCGACCCCCGCGTGGGCCGCCACCTTCACCGCGCCTGGGTCGGGCGCGAGGTACCGGCAGGCGCCGTGGGTTCCGGCCGATCCGAAGTGGCTGGCCCAGCACACCGATCTGCCCGCGCCCGATCTTGGGCAGGGCGATTTCAACGGGCTGGGAGTCAGGTTTCCACACGACCTCAGCAAGCTGCCGAAGGCCGCCAAGGCGTTCGTCTCCACGCCTTTCGCCGACACGATGTTGATCGACGCGGCGGTCGCCGCGATCGACGAGCTCGCGAGGGAAGACAAGCCCGCCCTGCTCGCGGTCAGCCTCTCGGCGACCGACTACGTCGGGCACATGTTCGGCCCCGACGCGCCCGAGTCGTGGGACCAGCTGGCGCGCCTCGACGCGGAGCTGTTGCGGCTGCTCAGCCACCTCGATCAGCGCCTCGGCTCGGACGGGTACGCGGTGGTGATGAGCGCCGACCACGGCGTCCCGCCGACGCCGGAGGTGATGAACCAGGGGTTCTGCGGCCGCCCGGACGCCGACCGCTTCGAGCGGCGCTGCGAGCGCGCCCTGCGGCTGCACGGGGCCGAGCTCACGAAGATCGCCGAGGACGCGGCCGACAAGGCGGCGGGCCCGGGTGACTATTTCCTGGGGCAGACCGAGCCGTTCCTGATCCTGCGAGGGACCGCGCGGAGCCTGCCGACCGGCAAGCTCGAGACGGCCGTCGGCGCGGCGATCCAGGCGCTCTCGGCGACGGCGGGCGTGGCGCGGGCCGTCGACGTGCGCAAGATCCCCGCTCAGTGTCCGCCGCTCAGCGACGAGTCGCTCGACGCGCTGGTCTGTCGCTCGATCCGCGGATCCACCGGGGGCGACATCTTCGTCGTGCCGAAGCCGGGAGCGTTCGTCGACGCGATGTACGTCGAGGGCGACGGCGTGAACCACGGCACCCCCTATCTGTTCGACCGCGCCGTGCCGCTCGTCGTCCGCGCCCCGCGGCCGGCCGGCGCCGCGCCAGCGGGCGAGGCGCCCGCGCTCGACGGCAAGAACGTGGTCGACCACCGCGCGTATGCGGTGACGCTCAGCGCCCTGCTCGGCATCGAGCCTCCGGAGGCCGCGGTCGGCGGGAAAGACCTATCGAAGGTGGTGATCCGATGAGAGCGCTCGTAACCCTCGCCTTGTTCGCGTTGTCGTGCTCGTCCTCCGGCCCCGCCGAGCCGACCTCCTCGCCCCCCAAGCCGAGCGTCGCCGCGCCGCCGGCGACGGTCGTCCCCACCGACTGCGTGTGCGGCACCGAGCCAGGCTGCCCGCCCTGCCCTGCGCCGACCGCGAGCGCGTCGGCAAGCGCAGGCTCGCCCCCGGCTGCGGCCCAAGGAGCCTTCCCGCCGAAGGCGTTTTCGCCGCCCTTCGAGAAGACGAAGAAGCCAGGCGACGGCGAGTGGAAGCCGATGCCGATCCACAAGGCGAGCGGGGAAGGCTCCCCGATGATGCGCGCGATGGTGCACCCTCACAAGTTCCGCTCCGACTCGGTGCTCGAGATCGTGGCGATCGACACGACGCGGGTCTCGATGGACCTCGTGCTCGGCACCAAGGAGCCCGAGGACACGAAGTTCCCGCTCGACAAACGCCCGGGCCTCATCCCGGCGGCAAAGCAAGAGGCGCTCATCGCCATCACCAACGGCGGCTTCAAGAGCCGCCACGGAGGCCACGGCGTGGGCGCGTTGGGTGAGGTCGTGCTCGCCCCCGGAAAGCCGGAGCACTGCACCTTCGCGAAGACGAAGGACGGGCGCTATGTGATCGGCACCCACGCGTCGCTCCAGACTGAGCTCGCGAAGGGCTTCGAATGGTTCCGCGGCACCCCGCCGTGCCTGCTCGAGGGCGGCGTGAAGCACAACGACCTCGCCAGCGACTTCGGCTCCAAGAAATGGGGCCGCGCAGAGGACGGCAAGCGCGACATCCGCAGGAGCGCGATCGGCCTCGGCGCCGACGACCGCACCCTCTACTTCGCGATCGGCGACTGGCTGGAGCCCGAGTGGCTGGCCGATGGCCTCGCTGCCGCCGGCATCACCCGCGCCGCCGAGCTCGACATCAACTGGTCGTACACCCGCTTCATCGTCTACGAGCGCGCCGGGGCCGAGCTGGTGGCGACCTCACCGCTGCTCAAGGAGCTCAAGGCGCCCAAGAAGGAGTACGTGAAGGACGCGAGCGAGCGCGACTTCTTCTCGATCAGCTGGAAGTAGCAGCGCGGGCTCGCGCCCTACTGCGCGCAGACCGTCGCGACCTTGGCCGCCGCGCCGCTCGACCCGATGAAGCGCTCGCGCGTCTCGGGCGACGTGCCGTCGATCGTCGCGCAGCCCTCGTTCTCGAGCGCCGCCTTCGCCATGCAGGTGCCGTCACCCTCGAGCGTCTTGGCGCAGAACGTCCCGGCGTGACCCGCGAGATCCTCGCAGTACCCTTCGCACGACACCGTACAGAACCCCGTGGCGCCGCTCAGCTGACAGCTGCCCTTCTCGCCGTCCGCTTCGAACGCGCAGTCCGCGTCGCTCGAGCACTCCGTGCCGATCCACGGCAGCTTCGCCGTCTCGGGCGCCTCGAGCAGGTCCCCCGTCGACAGGTCCTGCTTCACGAGGCCGCGATTCGCGCAGTGCTGGCCGTCGAGGGGCAGGCTCTCATCGAACGAGCAGACCACCTGCGGCAAGTTGCGCGAGTCCCAGGTGCGGAACATCGCGACGTTGGTCTTCGGCCGCTGCACCGAGGCGAGCGCCGGGTAGAAGACGTCGACGTTCTTGCCCTCGAATACGTCCCACTCGTGCGAGACGACGACCGGCGTCTGGAGCTTCTTCACCTCGCCGACCGCGTGCGGCTCGGACATGTCGAGCCCGAGCACGTGCGCCAGCTCGACGACGTGCTCGCCGGCCATGCGGTTGCAGCCGTGCGACACGGGGCCGCGGAGCAGCACCCACTCCCAGTCCCCGGTCTCCGCGTTGCGCTTCGAGCTGATGGGGCCGTGGAACGCGAGCCCGCGCGACTGGTGGTACTTCATGAACGGAAAGCCGCCCCAGTCCGCCTTGTCGTTGGTCGACGTGTACGGCACCGCCGTCAGGTACGAGTAGCTGCCCGGGCCGGCGGGGGCCTGGCCCGTCGCCGGGTCGACCGCGCCGGTCGCCACCGGGTACACGATCGTCGCGAGGGTGCGTCCCTCCGCGGCGGGCGAGGTCTTCACGTAGAAGGGCAGCTCGCCGTCGAAGCCCTTGGGCAGCAGCCCGGAGACGCGCGCCGTGTGCCCCTTGAGCGACACGAACATCGAGGTCTGCTCGAGCGCGGGGACCCAGCCCTCGTAGATCCACTTCTGGCTCTTGCTGCCCGTCTTCTCCGCGTTCTTGAGGAAGGACTCCTCGCTCGAGGCGCCCTCGTCGTCTCCATCGACCGCTCCGCCGGGGGCGCAGGCGCCGAGGGCGGCGGTGGTGGCGAGCAGCCCAGCGAGCAGTGCGCGGATGTAGGCAGAGGTCATCGCGCGACCCACTGAGCAACACTTAGACCAACAATGACGCCCAAGGATTCAGGCCACTTATCGATACACATCCACATGTAGGTGGATCGCCCCCCATGAAATCTGGATCGCCAGGTATCCATGCCCCGCGCTCATCTCCCCGCGGGCTCGCGCGGCTCGATGGCGTACGCGATCGAGAAGCACGTGAGCCCCGCGAGCCGCGCGACGTGGGTGGCTCGCAGCGCGCCGCCCTCCTCCCTCCACAGCTCGAGGCGCTCCGACAGCGGCAGTCGCAGCGCGCCGAGCGGCGTGACGAGGTACATCCCCGCAGCCGAGCTCCCCTCGCGTTCGGGGCTCGCGCTCGTCAGCGCCAGGCCACCGTCGACAGCGCCCGCCTCGAGGCAGAGCACGGCGACGAGCGCGCACCGCGGCAGCGGGAACGCACACGAGAGGTAGGGCTGGCCCTCGACCTCGATCCGCGCGTAGCTGGCGACGAAGCTCGCCCGACGCTCGCCGCCGACATCGACGCAGCGCACGTAACCGATCGGCTCCTTCCGCTCGTCGCGCTCGGCGCGCAGGCCGAACAGCTCGGTGTGGACCGGGCCTTCGTCTCGCGTCGTCGGCAACACGAGCTGGCCCACGAGCCTGGCCATCACCCTCGCGTGGAGCCGCCCCGCCGCGACGAACGGCGTCCTCCACGTCGGGTCGGCGTAGAGGACGTAGTCGGCCGTGCGCTCGTAGAAGCGCCGAACGTCGTCGTGGACGGTGCTCGCGTCGAAGCCCGCGTGGCCGAGCGCCGCGAGCGAGGAGACCTGACCGCGGACCTCGCGCGCTGGATCGACCAACCCCGAGCGTTCGAAGAAGTCGGGGCCGACGAAGCCTCGCGCGAACACCCGCGGCCAGGGGATCTCGGGGACCCGCACGCGGGGCGCGGGGGGCTGGAGCGCGAGCGCGAGCGACGCGAGCAGGCCGAACCCGAGCGCGTTCGCCGCGCCGTGCAGCGCGACCATCGTGGAGAACGAGACGACCGGCTCGGCGGCGCCGCGCCCGGCGGAGCCCGTGGCGGCGAAGGCCACCGCGAAGCCCATCGAAACGACGAGCGAGCCGCCCGCGAGGAGCAGCCCGAAACCGGTCAGCCGCGAGCCCAGACCACGAGCGAACAGCCGCCGCGCCCCGACGGTCGCGATGCACGTCGCCGCGCCCAACATGCCCGCCCCGAGCAGGAACGCGGCCGGCTTCTCGAGGCTCTGCGAGAGGGTGATCCCGGCCGCGACGAGGGGGATCCCCGCGAGGACGATGGGCGTGGTCACCCGGTAGAGCCGGCCGAGCCCCTGCCCTGCGAGCGGGGCGGCCTCGTCGGCTCGAGCGGCGCGGCTGCCGCCGAGCTCGCGACCGACGAGGCCGATCACGACGGGCGCCGCGAACCCTGCGTAGTGGAAGTGGTTGGCGGTGAAGGTGACGACGGGCTCGCGAAAACCCATCGGCTCGAGCCCCGCGCGCGCGGCGACGAGCCACGCCGCCCCGACCGGGAGGTACAGGTGGCCGACGTCGATCGCGAGCTCCTCGAGCGGCGCGGCGCCCCGGCGCAGCGCCCGCGCGGCCGCCGAGCCGGCGACGAGCAGGGTCGCCGCGAGCCACACCGTCGCGAGCGCCCCCGCGGCCTGACCGCGGGGGATCAGGAAGGAGGCGACGGCGAACGGCGCCGCGAGCGAGGCGGACAGCGAGACCACGTCGAAGGAGCGTGCGACGGCGGGCTGCGCCTGCCTGTGGGCGCAGGTGGCGATCAGCCCGAGCGGGACGACCACCCCGGCGCCCAGCGCGACGAGGGCGCTGGCGACGTCGCCGAAGGTCCCCGTCAGCGCGGCGAAGACCCAGCCCACGGCCGAGACCGCGACGGCCCGCGCGAGCCGAAAGCGCGCGGGGTCGAGGCTCAGGGGGTCGTCCCTTTGCCGGTCAACCGCGACAAGACGCGCAGGAACGTGCGCTGATCGACGTCGACGTGCTCGACGACCCGACCGTAGAGCTGCGCGGTGGGCACCATACGCCCGCCGCGCTCCTTCCCGACGACGTCGAGCTGCCACAAGATCACGCGCTCGAGGCGCGTAAGGCCGTCGCGGACGTCAGGCAGGACGTCGAGGTCGAGCGCGAGGTCGCCGCCGCCTTCGCGTCGCTCACGCACCGAGCTTCTCCCGAACCTCGGCGACGGGGAGCCGTGACCAGCGCGCGCCGATCTCTTCGTTGACCCCGAACGTGCGGCTCAACATGCGGTCGACGTAGAGCATCCCGTTCAGGTGGTCGACCTCGTGCTGGAGGATGCGCGCGGGCCACCCGCTCACGCGCCACTCGACAGGCTCGCCCTTGTCGTCGACGCCGCGCACGGCGACCTCTCGATGACGCGGCACCAGCGCGCTGTACGAGGGCACGCTGAGGCAGCCCTCGAAGAAGACGACGTCGGGCTCACCGACCCGCTCGAGGGAGGGGTTGACGATCACGCGCAGAGGAAACGCCACCCGGCCCCGCTCCGCGCGGTGCTCGGGCGACATCGTCGCCATCAGCCGCTCGGCGTCCTCCAGCACGATGACCCGCTTGACACGCCGATCTGCGGGGCGGCGAGCCCCACCCCGGGCGCGCGCCGCATGGCCTCGACCATCGTCTTGACCAGCTGCGCGAGCGGCTTCGTCCCCAGCTCCTCGTCGGACACGTCGGCGGCGAGGGCGCGCAAGACGGGGTCTCCCGCGCGAACGATGTCCAGCTTTCCCATGGCTCGAACGGATCTCTATCGAGCCAAAACCCGGGCGTCCACCGTGGTAAGGTGCGCGCCATGGCTCCCCACCACGTGGTCTTGATCCCCGGCGACGGGATCGGCCCGTCCATCGCGGATAGCGTCAAGAAGATCTTCGCGGCAGCCCAGGTTGAGGTCGTCTGGCACGAGCACGTCGCCGGCGTCGCCGCGATCGCCAAGGGCAAAGACGTGATGCCCGAGGAGACCCTCGAGGCGATCGAGCACTTCGAGCTCGCCCTCAAGGGCCCCTGCTCGACGCCGGTCGGCGAGGGCTTCCGCTCGGTGAACGTCTCGCTCCGCAAGCGGCTCAACCTGTACGCCGCCGTGCGTCCGGTGAAGAGCCTGCCGAGCGTCAAGACGCGCTTCGAGGGGGTCGACATCATCATCGTGCGCGAGAACACCGAGGGCCTCTACAGCGGGGTCGAGAACGAGGTGCTCCCCGGGGTGGTGATGAGCATGAAGGTCGCCAGCGAGATGGCGTGCACGCGCATCGCGCACTGGGCCTTCCGCTTCGCCACCCGCCGCCGCCGCAAGAAGATCACGGCGATGCACAAGGCGAACATCATGAAGCTCACCGACGGCCTGTTCATCCGCTGCGCCCGCAACGTGCACCGCGTCGAATACCCGAACATCGAGTACGACGAGATGATCATCGACGCCGGCTGCATGAAGATCGTCCAGGACCCGGCGCGCTTCGACATCCTGCTCCTGGAGAACCTGTACGGCGACGTGATGAGCGATCTGTGCGCTGGCCTGGTCGGCGGGCTCGGCGTCGTCCCCGGCGCCAACTTCGGCGACAAGAGCGCGATCTTCGAAGCCGTGCACGGCTCCGCCCCCGACATCGTCGGCAAGGGCATCGCGAACCCGCTCGCCCTGCTCATGAGCGGCGTGATGATGCTCGAGCACATCGCGCAAGAGCGCGACGACGCGAAGGTCGCCAGGCAAGCCGAGCAGATCAAGAACGCCTACGAGCTCGCCCTCTCCGAGGGCCAGAAGACGCGCGATCTCGGCGGCGAGCTCGGCACCGACGCCTTCACGGAGGCCGTCATCGCGCGGCTCGGGGGCTGAGCCGATGAGCGCGCGCGCTCGAGCGCTAGGGGTGAGGGTGGGGCTCGCGCTCGTGCTCGGGGCGGGCGCATCCTGCGTGGACGACGTCTTGACCGACGAGAGCGACGTGATCGTCAAGACCGAGACCGAAGCCCAGTGGGAGCAATACGTCACGAACGTCGACTTCGTAGAGGGCTACCTCCCGCGCTGCGGCGGCGCCGACAGCGGCGGTCGGCCCCGGGTGCTCGTCACGGGGTTCGGGCGCTTCCTCGAGAACAAGGAGAACGCGACGGGCCGCATGGTCGCTGCGCTGGTGCCCGGCCTCGAGTATCCGCTCACCTCCGCGCCGGAGGCGGGTGAGGTCGACGATCCCCAGGCGCAGACCCGCGTCGCGCGGGCCACCATCGAGCTCGAGGGTGTCGGCGAGGTCGACGTCTGCGGCATGGTGCTCCCCGTCTTCTGGGACGTCGCTGCCCTCCTCGTCCTCGCGGAGATGCAGGCGTTCGAGCCCGACATGGTGCTGATGAACGGCATCGCGGGGGCCCGACAGCCCCTGTGGCTCGAGCTCGGGAGCGTCAACGAAGCGGTCGCCCTCCCCCGACGGCTCGGGCACCCTGGCGCCCGTGGAGACCGGCTCGAAGCTGGTCGAGGAGGCCCCCGACGCCGATCGTGCCCGCGGGCTGATGCTCTCCTGGGAGGACGTGAAGGCCGGCGTCGAGGCGGCGCGCGAAGGCCTCGCCGAAGAGACCGACGCGAGCGGCTTCCGCTTCGGCGACGTGCTCACCGGCGTGCGCTTCGCCGGCTTCCCGAGGTCGAGCAACACGTACCTCTGCAACAACACGACGTACGCGGTGAACTACCTCTTCGATCACCCCGGACAGACCTTCCGCCTGCTGCGGCCGAGCCACCCCCGGGAGGGCGGGCCGACCGGCGTCGACGTCACGCTGACGAAGGACTTCGGCGCCGTCCCCCGCGTCTTCGCGCACTGGGCCAAGGACCTGCAGGGCCCGTTCGAGCCGCAAGGCGCAGCCGTGATGCGCGCGCTGATCGCCGCGCAGCTCGGCGCTGCGACCCCGCCTCGACGCGGCGACAACGAGCTCGCCGAGGTCACGGACTGACCCTCAGCTTGGGCGGTCGTCGTCCCGCTTCGGGAGCTTGTAGACCCAGACCTTCGCGGGCCGCTCTTTCGGTGCCCCCTTGCGGTACGGGTGCTCGGGGCCCTCGGGGTCTCTGCCTCGGCCCGGGCGCCAGGGCGCGCTGGGTCGGCGCGCCGGCCACGCCATGAAGAGCACCACGGCGAGCGCGAGGAGCGCGAACGCGATGACCTCCTCGCCTCGGGCGGTCATGCGCGACTCGCTGGGCGCCCGCGGCGCTTCCGCAATCACCTCGCCAGGCTAGCGCATCGCGCGGCCCCAAGCCCGTGGGACCTTTGGGGCCCCGTCTGGCTCAGCGCGGGCCAGCCTCGAACGTGAGGTAGGTCTGCTCCTTCAGTCCGCGCTCATACTCGGCGATCAGGCGCATCCCTTCGGTCGGCTTGAGGCGGTCCTGCTTGATCGCGGCGTCGACCTGGGCCTTCACCCTCGCCACGAGGTCGTGCGTGTCCCACTGGGTCATCGCGAGCACCTCGCGGATCGTGTTGCCCTGGATCGTCTCCTCGAGGTAGTAGCCGCACTCCTCGTCCTCATCGAGGAACACGTGGACCTCGTTCACGCGGCCGAAGAGGTTGTGGATGTCGCCCATGATGTCCTGGTACGCGCCGGTCAGGAAGATGCCGAGGTAGTAGGGCTTGCCGTCGAACGGGTGCAGCAAGAGCGTGTCTTGCACGTCCTGCAGGTCGATGAACTTGCTGATCTTGCCGTCCGAGTCGCAGGTGATGTCGACGATCGTGCTCTCCGCGGTGGGCCGCTCGGCGAGCCGCTGGATGGGAACGACGGGGAAGAGCGCGCCGAGCGCCCAGTGGTCGAGCAGCGACTGGAAGACCGAGAAGTTGCAGATGAACTGATCGGCGATCTGCGGCTTGAGCTCCTGCAGGCTGTCCGGGATCTCGTCGGTCGGGCTCTGACTAGCCATCACCAGCATGCGCCGCGCTTGGGCCCAGAACAGCTCCTCGACGCGCGCCTTGATGGGCAGGTCGAGCGCGCCGACCTCGAAGCGCTTCTGCGCCTCCTCCTTCACCGCCAGCAGATCGTTCCAGCACTCCCCCAGGGTGTCGGGCTTGAGCTGCTCCTCGATGTACACAAGCTCCTGCACGAGCTTGTGCTCGCGGGTGGAGTCCGCCTCCTTGGCGACGTCCTTCACCTTCTCGATCGAGCCGAACGCCTCGACGATGAGCACCGAGTGGTGGGCGACGATCGCCCGGCCGCTCTCGCTGATGACGTCGGGGTGCGGGACCTTCTCCTCGTCGCAGATGTCCGCGATCGCGTAGATGATGTCGCGCGCGTACTCCTCGAGGGAGTAGTTCATCGACGAGTGGAAGGTGGACCGCGACCCGTCGTAGTCGATGGCGAGGCCGCCGCCGACGTCGATGTACTCGATGGGCTGGCCCATGCGACGGAGCTTCGCGTAGTGCCGAGCGGCCTCGCGAACGGCCCGCTTGATGATCTGAATGTCGGGGACCTGCGAGCCGATGTGGAAATGCAGCAGCTTGAAGGCGTTGGACAGGTTCGCCTCGGCGAGCAGCGCCATCGCCTGCAGGATCTCGCTGGTGGTGAGGCCGAACTTCGCGTGCTCGCCGGCGCTGGTCGCCCACTTGCCCGCGCCCTTCGAGACCAGCCGGCAGCGCAGGCCGATCATCGGCTCGACGTTCATCTCCTTCGCGAGGCGGATGATCGAGCGCACCTCGGACAGCTTCTCGGCGATCAGGATCACGCGCTTGCCCAGCTTGCGGCCGATCAGCGCGGTCCGGATGTAGCTGTCGTCCTTGTAGCCGTTGCACACGATCAGCGAGTCGATGTCGGTCTGGATCGACAGCGCGGCGAACATCTCCGGCTTGCTGCCGACCTCGATGCCGTAGTGGCTCGAGCGGCCGGCATCGAGGATCTCCTCCACGACCTCGCGCAGCTGGTTCACCTTGATGGGGAACACGCCGCGGTAGCGGCCGCGGTACTTGTTGTCATCGATCGCCGCCTCGAAGGCCGTGTTCAGCTTCTTCACGCGATGCCGCAGGATGTCCTGGAAGCGGACGAGCATCGGCGTCTGCAGGCCCTCGCGGCGCCCCTCCTCGACGACGTCGAGGATGGGGATCTTCGGGCCCTTGGGGCCCTCGGGCGACACCACCATGTGGCCCGCCTCATTGACGTCGAAGTACCCCGAGCCCCACCGGTTGATGAGGTAGAGCTCGCGGGCGTCGTCGAGGGTCCAGGGCTCCTCGGGAGGAGCCATCGTGGGGTGGCTGGCCGCGCCGTTCACGGTGGAGTCGGCGGGCTCGGCGGAGGGCGCGAAGGGAGGCGTGGCGCTCAACGTGGGTGGCTCCTAAGTGGAGCGGCAAGTGTGACAGACTCGCCCGCGGATCAATCGCTAATGCTTTTTTTTTCTCGCGCGCCCGCTCGCGCGGGGCCCTTCGGTTTCGCGGGTCCCAGGCGACCCACGAAACCGGCGCGAGATTTCTCTGGCCGATCCCGCCGCGCCTACTCGGTGGCCGGGCGGGCCTTGAGGGCGAACGGCTTCTCGGTGCCCGCGCGCTCCTTCTGCAGCCAGTCGACGAACGAGCCGGCCCACTTCTTCTGGCCCTCGGACGTGGGGTGGATCTTGTCGCTCCCTCGGGGCAGGTCGGGCGAGTGCACGTTCGAGTCGAAGTAGCGGCAAGGGGTGGAGCTCTTGCGGATGACGTCGAGCAGGCCGTTGTCCTTGTTGCCCCAGAGCGGGGGCGACACCCAGACGCAAGGCGTGTTGCCGAACAGCCCGACGAGCTGCTTGACCTTCGGCCCGCGGACGTCGGGGTTCACCATGGCGAGCTCGTTGCCGCCGAGAGCGACCACGACGAGATCCGGCTTCTCTTGGAGCATCATCCCGGCGACGCCGCGGTTGGGTCCCGCCCACTCGGGGATGTACGTGGCCTTCTCGCCGCGGTTGACGAACTTCACGCCCGTCTCGGCTTCCTTCGATTTGAGGCCTACCCCCAGGGCCTGCGCGAACGAGTCGCCGATCACGAGCACCTTCATGCCCTTCGGGAGCGGCACCACCTCGGCGGCGGGGGCCGCCGGCTGGGCGGGCCCGCTCGCCGCGGCCGCGACGGCGTCGCCCTCGGACGTCTGCACCGAGGTCGACCCAGCGGACGACGCGGCCGGCGCCGACGGCGCCGGGAGGTCGCGGACGCGACGGCCGGCTGACCTTCGGGGGCGACCGGGCTCGGCTCGGCCGAGCTGCAGGCCGCGAGCGCGAGGGACGTGAACGGGACCAGGGCGCGGAGCGTGGAGAGCCTTCGCATCGACGTGCTAGAGCCTAATCCCGCGATCGCCGTGACGCATCATTTCGGACCAACCCCCCCAACAGGGACGCTCGAGGCCTGGGCGATCGCCTATGTGCTCGCGGACACGTTCGAGGCGAAGCTCTCGCCTCCCCGCCCGCCGGCGGTGTTCGCGCCAGCGTGGCCCCCGATGCGCGAGCTGCGGCCGGGCCGCGGGCCCGCGTTCCGCGTCACGCAGCACGGCCTGAAGAGCTCTGGCAAGAGCGCCCTTCGCTCCGAGAGCGCTCGCGCGCGGCTGCTCCACACGTTCCTTCACCACGAGCTGCAGGCGGCCGAGCTGATGGCCTGGGCGATCGTGGCCTTCCCGTCTGCGCCCGAGCTGTTGCGCCGCGGCCTCGTCGGCATTTTGCAGGACGAGGTGCGCCACATGAACCTGTACGCCGAGGTGCTCTCGGAGCGAGGCCACGCGCTCGGCGCGTTCGAGGTCCGCGACTGGTTCTGGGAGCGCGTGCCGCAGGTGGAGAGCATCGACGCGTTCCTCGCCACCGTCGGCCTCGGGCTCGAGGGGGCCAACCTCGACCACGCGCCTTCCTTCGCGGCCAGGTTCCGGGCGGCCGGCGACGAACGCGCGGCGGAGATCGAGGAGCGCATCGGCCGCGAGGAGATCCCCCACGTGCGGTTCGCGCTGCACTGGTTCAAGGAGCTGTCGCCGCGCGTGCGCGACGGCGCGCAGCTGTTCGACGCGTTCAAGGCCAGCCTCCCGGAGCCGCTGTCCCCGATCCTCATGCGCGGCCGCTCCATTCACCGCGCGATGCGCAAGCGCGCGGGCCTCGACGAGTCCTTCCTCAGCGCGCTCGAGGCGTACGAGGGGTGAGCCGGCGCGCGTGGGTCTTGAACCTCGACGCCGAGGAAGAGCTCGCGGGGCGGCGGCCGTACAAGGGACCGTTCGCGGCGCTGGCAGCGCGGCCCGAGCTGCTCGCCGCCCTGGCGCCGCTCGTGCCCCAAGGGGACGTGGTGCTGCTCGGCGACGGCGAGCCCAGCCCAGGGGTCGCCGGCCTGCAAGGGCGGGCGTGGTGCCCGACCCGCTCGGCGCTCGACGCGCTGTCGCGTCGCGGAGCCGTGGGGCCGCGCGCGCCCGCGATGGATATCCTGCGCCGCGTGGCGAGCCGAGCGTTCTCGGCGAGCTTGGGCTTGCACCTGCCAGGAGCCCGGTTCTTCACGGGGCCCTCCGAGCTCGACCTTGCGCTCGGGTCGCTCGTGGGAGCGGGGCCCGTCCTCGCGCGTCGCAGCTTCGGGTTCGCGGGGCGTGGACGCCGCCTGCTCGCGGGCTCGGCGCCCACCGAGGTCGAGGCCGGCTTCATACGTCGGGCGCTCGCGGAGGGAGGCCTGCTGCTCGAGCCCTTCGTGGAGCGGTCGGCAGACTTCTCACTTCACGGCCACGTGGACCGGGACGAGATTGTGCTCGGGGAGGTCGTCAAGGCCCAGGTCGATCGCGCGGGTGTCTGGCGGGGCTCGCGGCTCGCGACCGAGGACGAGCTCGCGCGCGCGGAGCGCAGCGCCCTGTTCGAGGAGGCGACGCGCTCCGCCGTGGCGCTTCGCAGCGCCGGGTATTTCGGCCCCTTCGGGCTCGACGCGTACCGGTACACCCTGCGGGGAGCCGAGGGCTGGAACCCGCGCTGCGAGATCAACGCCCGGTACTCGATGGCGTGGGCGATCGGCATGGGCGAGCGCCGGCCCGATCTCTGACCGCGGGGGTCGCCGCGACGTTCTTTTTTCTCGCGCGCCCGCTCGCGCGGGGCCGTTCGGTTTCGCGGGTCCCAGCCGACCCACGAAACCGGCGCGAGATTTCTGTAAGGAAGGTGCGCCCTTGCGCTCCCGTACGTGGGCACATGCTCGGCCGGACCCGCCATGGCACCCTGGGGCACCGCCGATCCACCGAGGCGCTTTCCGTGGTCACCGACGAACGCGGCCTCGCCCGCGAGGCCGACAACGACAACCGAGCGGGTGAGCTCGACTTCACGCCGCTCACCGATCCGTTCGACGGGGACATGGAGACGTGGCTCGAGTGGCTGATGGACTGCGTCGCCATCGAGAGCTCGATCCGGCGCGGCCGGGCCGCTCAGCGCTTGGAGGGCGGAGGCGGCGGCCCCGACGCCGAGCGGGTCTCGGAGGGCGCCGCGTCGGGCGCCGGTCCCGGCAGCGGCTCCGAGGCGCCCGGTGAGCCAGGCGTGGGCGGCGCGACGGGCGCCGAAGGCGCCGTCCGCGACTCGACGCGACCGACCGGCAAGTAGCGCCCGTCCTCGAGCCCCTGGACGAAGCGCACCCAGCCCTCACGCAGCTCGCTCCGCAGATCCCAGGCCTTCGGCGCGACGTCGACCGACGCGATGCCCCGCACCTTCAGGGCCTTGTCGGTCGTCTCGATCAGCTCGACGCGGCAGACCCGGCCGTCCCATTTGTCGTTCGCCTCGCACAGCTCGCGGAACGCGTCGCGCAGCTTGTCGAACGGGATCGCGTAGTCGACGAAGATCTCGACCGGGGCGAGCAGCTTGGCGTCGGTTCGCGTCCAGTTCTCGAACGCGTCCGCCATCAGGCGGGTCACCGGCACGATCATGCGGCGGTCGTCCCACAGCCGCACGATGACGTACGTGAAGTAGATCTGCTCGACGGTCCCGATCTCGCCTGGCTTGAAGACCACGATGTCGCCGATGCGCACCGGCTGAGTGATCGACACCTCGATGCCCGCGATGATCCCGCCCAGGGTCCGCTGGGCGGCGATGCCCACCAGGATTCCGGCGATGCCCGCGGACGCGAGCAGCGACACGCCGACGCTGCGCACGACCTCGAACTGCAGGAGCGCGACCCCCGCGGCGATCAGCCCGACGATGACCGTCCCGATGCGGCGCATCATCTTGAGGCGCGTCCTCAAGCCGCGGCTCTCGAGGTCGCCCGCGGTGTCCTCGGGCAGGCGGCGCTCCCACGACTGGGTGAGGACGCGCATCATCGCGATCGCGGCCCACGCCGCCCCGACGATGTACGCGATCGTCGCGATCTTGTCGGCGGCCCGCGCGAAGGAGAGCGTGAGCAGCAGGTACGACGAGAGCAGCTGGAACGCCGTCGCCGCGAGCACGAGCCGCGCGGGGCGCTCGAGCGACTTGGCGGCCTCGACGACCGTTCGTGAGAAGGGGCGCGCGAGCCTGTGGAGGCCGGCCGCCGCGAGCGACCCGCCACCTCGCCCGAGCACGTAGGAGAGCAGGGCGACGACCCCGATCCCCAGCCACTGCCAAGGCAACAGGCCGAAGACCTTGCTGCGCTTGAGCCACTCGGGGACGCGCTCCTCGACCGCCAGCCGCTCGTTCGCCTCATAGATGGTGCGGATCGAGCCGACGGTGGTGCGCGAGAACGCCCACCTCACCTCGCCGGCGGCTCCGCGGACGGGCGCGAGCGCGAGGCTGTGGGTGCGCCCCTCGATCTCCACCGAGTCGAGCACGACCCCCTCGGGCCCGACGCCATGCGGGGTGGCCTCGTCGGGCAGCGCGGAGGGATCGAGGGACACGCGCCAACCGAGGACGCGGTAGAGCATCGACGCGAGCTCGGGGCCCTCGCGCGCCTCGCGCCCGCGCGGCAGGCCGCGCAGATCGAGCAGCTCGGCGGCCTTGGTGAAGTCGCCTCGCTCGGCCGCGCGCAAGAACGCCGCGAAGGCGCGGCGCGGGGTGGTCGGCGCCGTCGGATCACCCGGTTCGACGTCCGCGGGCTTTGGCTCGACGGGGTGACGCTTGGCCGCGACCGCGGGCGCAGGCGGCTTGCCGGGCGCGCTGGTCGCCGACGGCGCCGGCTCGGGCGGGGAGGTCGGAGCGTCCTGGGCGCGAACCGACGTCGCCGCGGCCGAAGCGAACGCGAACGCGACCAGCAGGGCCGCGCCTGCGAGGCGAGCGCGGGGGAACAGGCGAGACGACGCCGTCAAGTCACCCCGCACAAGACGAGCGTCAGATCGTCGTATTGGGCAGCACCCGCGACGTGCTCACGCACGGCCGCCAGCAACGTCTCGCCCAGCGCAGCTGGATCCGAGGACCCGACGCGGAGCGCGCGCTCGACGCCTTCGAAGCCGAGCTGGTCACCGGCAGGGTTCGTGGCCTCGTGCACGCCGTCCGTGGTGAGGACGATCGTGTCGCCAGGCTTGAGCGTCACCGTGGTCTCTTGGTACGGCATGTCCTCGAACAGCCCGAGCGGGGAGCTCGCCCCCTCCTCGATGCGGACGAGCTCGCCCGAGCTGGTGCGCACGTACGGCGGCATGTGACCGGCGCTGGCGAGGGTCACGGTGCGCGTGGGGAGGTGAAGGCTGAGCGCGATCGCGGTCACGAAGATATCGTGCTGCGCGCGCGCGACGATCTCCCGGTTGACGCGCGAGCGCGGCAGCGGGCCCGGGGCTCGTAGACATCGCGGTTCGAAGATCGCTGGAGACGCGCGCCATCAGCAGCGCCGCTGCGACGCCCTTGCCGGAGACGTCCCCCACGACGCAGCCGATGCGCTGCGGGTTCTGCCAGAACACGTCGTAGAAATCGCCGCCGACGCTGTAGGCAGGCCGATACTCGGCCACGAAGCGGACGCCCGGCGCCTCTGGCAGCGTCAGCGGCAAGAAGCTCTTCTGGATCTGCTGGGCGAGCGTGAGATCGCGCTGCATGCGCTGCTGCTCGAGCGACTCCTGGTGCAACGTCGTGTTCTTCAGCGCGAGCGCGGCGTGCGACGCGAGCGCCGTGAGCAGATCGAGATCACCCTGCGAGAAGCTCGACCCCGGGTCGCAGCGCACGTTGAGCACGCCGAGGACCGAGCCGCGATAGACCATGGGCGCGTGCATGAGCAGCGCCACGCCGCCGCTCGGGCGGTCTTCGTCCCAGTCGAGGGACAGCGGCGTCGACAACAGCGCCTTGCCCCGCTGGATGATCTCCAGATAGAGCTCCGCTGGCAGCGGGTAGTGCGGCACCTCGCGTCCGTCGCGGGCGCGCACGCGCTTCGCCTCCATCGTGCCGGTCTCCTTGTCGGCGACGTAGACAGCCGCGAGCTGCGCCACAGGGAACGACTCGAACAGGTTGTCGACGATGCGATCGATGAGCGCCGAGGGCTCGAGGGTGACGGCGATCGCGTGCACGAACGAGAACAACGTTCGCAGGCGTCGATCGGCCTCCGCGAGGTCTGCGAGGCCTCCCGAGGTGACGAACGTCTGCGGGACCTGCGCGTCGGCCTCACCGACGATCTTCGTCGGCGCCTCGAAGCCGACGCGCGTGAGCTCCTCCTGCTTGGGCACGCGCCGGCCGAGGCCCGCAGCGGGCGCGACCGGATCGGCCTCGAAGCGGAAGCTGAAAGGACCGAAGCGGACGAGATCACCGCCGCTCAGGATGTGCCGCTTCACGGCGGTGTCGTTGACGTAGGTGCCGTTCGAGCTGCCCAGGTCGTAGACGACCAGCCCCTCGACCTCGTGCGAGATCTTGGCGTGCTGCCGCGAGATGCGGACGTCGTCGAGCACGACGTGGTTGAACGGACCTCGGCCGACGAGGAACGTGGTCTCGAGGGGGAACCTCCTCCCCGCCAGACCGCCGTCGAGCGCCATGAGCCACGCCATTGGGGCGAAAACGGTACTTTCTAGCGGCCAGCCCGTCGAGGCCCGAATGGCCTGGAGGCTAGGAGGGTGTCCCCAGTTCGGCTCGGGGTTTGCCCGGCCCTCGCTCACGCTCGCAAGTGAAGGCCGGGCAATCCCCGAGCCTCACCCCGCCCTGTGTTCCACCCGCCTTGATCCTGCTGGTCCGACCTCCGGTCGGACTAGAGCTCGGGCGCTGGGATCGCGGGGGGAGGCGGGGGGGCCTTCGGAGGCGGGGGCGGGTCGTCCTCCCCGAGGCCATCGAAGGTTGGGACCGCGGTCGGAGGGGGCTTCGGTGGCGGCGGAGGGGGGGGCGCCGTGCCGGGCAGGGAGCTCAGCTTGCCGGTCAGGATGGGCTTGGCCGTGGAAGCGGACGAAGCGGTCGCCTTGGCGGTCGTGGGCGTGGCGGTCGAGGTCTCGAGCGCCGTCGCCTTGGCGGTCGGGGCCGTTGCCGCCGCTCCCGTCGGTGCGCAGGTGTCGCTCCCCGCAGGAGCGCACGACGGGCAAGCCTCGGGCTTGCTGGCGGGCGCGCTGTTCGGCGCGACGATCAAGCCGATCGCAGCGCCGACCGCGAACGACGTGAGGATCGCCAGGGCGATCGTCCCCCTCGAGCCGAACTCCGGCCGCTCCATCGTGAGCTCGCTGCGAGGGGGCGGGGCGATGACCGGCGCGGCCTCATGCAGCGAGGCCAGCGAGGCCCGAGGCGAAGGGCGCCTTCCCGCTCGGCGCCTGATCGCGGAGCCTCGGGGATCGAGGGCAGCGACCCTCGGGGCATCGACTCCGGGATCGAGGGCAGCGAGCCTCGGGGCTGCGACTCCGATATCGAGGGCAGCGAGCCTCGGGGCTGCGACTCCGATATCGAGGGCAGCGGGGCGCGCACCTCGGGCGCGCGCTTCGACTCGTCCCGCGCGCTCGACCAGTCGAGCCCGGACGCGCGAGGACCGCCCGGAGCCGGGCCCGGCGCGCTCGGACGTGCGGCCATCGGCGACGCGGACGGTGGCGCGGGACCGCGCGCCGGCGGCGGCCTCGCAGGGGCGCCGGCGGCAGGCAGCGGCGCTTGGATCATCCCCGTGCCGCCGCGCCCATGGGGGCGGACGCCGCCCGCGTGGGGTGACGCCATCGCCAGCGTTCCGGGCCCATCGTCCTCGTCGACGCCTGCGAGCGGCGAACGCTTCACGGCGGTCTCGCCGGAGTCGGTCGTGGCGTCGTCGAGGTCGAGCGCGTTGTGGGACATGCGCTGCAGCCCCTCGACGACGGCGAGCATCTCGTCCGCCGAGGCGAAGCGGTGCGACGGCTTCTTCTTCAGCGCGCGCGCGACGACGGCGCAGAGGCCCTTCGCCAGGTCGTCGGCGCGGCCCGTCTCGAGGGCCGGCGCGTCCTCGATCAGCTTGGCGCGCGCAAGCTCCTCACCCCTTCGGTCACCGAAGGCGTGGTGCCCTTGATCGCACGAAACAGGATGATGCCGACCGCATACAGATCGGTCACCGCGGTCACGTCGCGCGAGTTGAGGATCTGCTCGGGCGCCATGTACTCGACCGTGCCGAGCGCGATGTTCGCCCGCGTGATCCCGGTGACCTCGTTCTCACCCTTGTCCGCCAGCAGGCGCGAGATGCCGAAGTCGACCACGGTGGCTTGGTTTCTGCCGTGGGGCATCGAGCGCATGATGATGTTGCCGGGCTTGAGATCGCGGTGGACGATCTTCGAAGCGTGCAGCTGGCTGAGCGCGCGGAGCAGGTCGACCGAGAGGTCGACGGCCTCCTCGACGGTCAGCGTGCGCTGCTCGAGGATGTGCGCGAGGCTCGGTCCCTCGATGAACTCCATCACGAGGACCAGACCGAAGGTCTCGTCGTCGAAGAAGTCCACGACACGCGAGACGTATTCGCTCTCGATCTTGCCGAGCAGGAAGGCCTCGCGCTTGAAGCGGGCCACGACCTCGTGGTGCTTGGCGGCGGCAGGCAGCAGGTGTTTGACCGCGACCTTGACGCCGTTCTTCACGTCGTCGCCGGCCCACACCTCGCCCATGCCGCCAGAGCCGACCATCTTCCTGAGTCGGTAGCGTCCAGCGACGAGCGCGCCCGGGACGAAGTCCATTCGAGCCCTGGAACATAGCAGACACGCGCCGTCCTTAGAGTGCTAGGTTCTCGCCGTGCCCGGCCACGGCTCCACGAGCGGGGCGGACGAGCCTCCCGCGGGAGGCTCGCCGACCCACGAACAAGGTTCCCGTCTCGTGATTGGCATCGCCGGCGGCAGCGGCTCGGGCAAGACCACCGTCGCGAACCGGGTGCGGGCAGCCCTGCCGGTCGAAGACGTCGCGATCCTCGAGCACGACGCCTACTACCGCGATCGCCCGGACCTCACCTACGACGAGCGGGCCCAGCTCAACTTCGACCACCCCGACTCCCTCGAGACGGAGCTGTTGGTCGAGCACGTCCGCGCGCTCCGGCGAGGCGAGCCGGTTGACGTGCCGCTGTACGATTTCAAGACGCACCGCCGCTCACAGCAGGTGCGCTGCGTGAAGCCGACCGGCGTCACGATCGTCGAGGGGATCCTCGTGTTCGCCGAGGAGACCCTGCGCAAGGAGTTCGACGTTCGCGTGTACGTCGACACCGCCCCCGACATCCGCGCGTTCCGCCGCATCCGGCGCGACATCGAGCAGCGCGGGCGCTCGTTCGACTCCATCCGAGAGCAGTACTACCGGACCGTCCGCCCCATGCACCTTCAGTTCGTGGAGCCCTCGAAGCGCCACGCCCATGTGATCATCCCCGAGGGCGGCGAGAACGCGGTCGGGATCGACTTCGTCACGCGGTTCATCGGCAGCGCGCTCTCGCGATGAGCGCTGAGACCACGGGCGCGCGCTCAGGGCGCGCGAGCCTCGGGCCGATCTTCCTCACGGTCTTCATCGACGTCCTCGCGCTGACGCTCGTGCTGCCGCTGCTGCCCTATTACGCCGAGAGCTTCGGCGCCTCGGCGCTGACCGTAGGCCTGCTGCTGGCGAGCTTCTCCGCGTGCCAGCTGGTGAGCGGCCCGTTGTTGGGGCGGCTGTCCGATCGCGTGGGCCGCAAGCCCGTGCTCGTCGTCAGCCAGCTCGGCACCTGCGTGGGGCTGCTGGTGATGGCGTTCTCGCCGAGCATCGAGTGGCTGTTCGTCGGCCGGGTGATCGACGGGTTGACGGCGGGCAACCTCTCCACGGCGCAGGCCTACATCACCGATGAGACGACCCCCGAGCAGCGGACGCGCGCCTACGGGTTCTTCGGGATCGCCTTCGGCGTCGGCTTCCTCGTCGGCCCCGCGATCTCGGGCGCGCTCGCCAAGGCCTATGGCTTTCACGCCCCTCCCCTCGGCGCCGCCGGCCTCAGCCTCGTCAGCGTCTTCGCCACGGCGACCCTGCTCAAGAGCCGCCCTGCTCCGCAGCGCGGGGGCCGCACGTTCTTCGGCGGTCTAGCCCACATGGTCGGGCAGCCGGCGCCGCGCACCCGGATCCTCGAGCTCTTCGCTTACGTGCTGTCGTTCTCCATGGTGACGGGGGGCCTCGCCCTCTTCCTCCAGCGCCGCCTCGACTTCGACGTCGACGAGGTCGGCTATGCGTTCGCGTTCAGCGGCCTCGTCGGCGCGCTCGTCCAAGGCGGGCTCGGACGGGCGGCGAAGCGCCTCGGCGAGCACCGCCTGTCTGCCGCGGGCGTGCTGCTGATGGTGCTCGGATATGCGCTCCTCGGCCCCGCGACGGGCGTGACGGCCGTCGCGCTCGGCCTGGCGGTCGGCAGCGTCGGCTCGGCGGTCGTGCGCCCCTCGCTCACGACCCTGCTGACGGGCGCGGTCGCCGACGAGGAGCGAGGCCTCGCGCTCGGCGTCTCGCAGTCGGGCTCGAGCTTGGCCCAAGCGCTCGGGCCCGCGCTCGCCGGCTGGGTGATCCACGAAGGTTGGCTCGGCGCGTGGGCCGTGCTCGCGGCGGCGTTCGCCGCGTCCGTCCTGGTCATCCGCTGGCTCTCGCCGTCGCCTTCCGTCTAGTATCGGGTCGGACATGCCCGACGCAGACTGCCTCCGGTTGCCTCGCGGCGGCGTCTACGTCCGCGCCGCTACCGAGCCTGTCCAGATCGGCGTCCCCCAGAGACCATCAAGGACTCGATGGCGCTCGGCCTGCCGCTGCCGGGCATCTACGTCCTGCCGCCAGTGCTGTTCGATCGCCGCCGGGGGCTCAACCTCGCAGAGATCGAGTTCCCCGCGTATTATAACTTCTTCGTCCTCAAGCGGCGCGCCACGCTGATCGTCGAGTCCGAGGACACGGCGGAGCGCCTGCGGACGATGATGCGCGAGTCGCTCTTCGCGTCTCGCCGCCCGACCAACCCCGAGGAGTTCGCTGCCTCGATCCCGGCTGCGGCGAGGCCCGACTTCGCCCGAGAGACGGACCATTTCCGCCGCGGCCCCGACGGCAACTGCCTCGACGTCGACGACCTGCTCGACTTCTGCGTGATGGTCGACGGCGTCGCGACGGTGCGCGGCGTCACGGTCCGCAGGGCGGATGACAGCGCGTACGTGATCGACAGCGGGGGCGCGCCGCCCATCGAGGTCTCGTCCACCGTCGAGCTGCCCGAGCGGGTGCTGCCGTCGAGCGCGCCGCGCGCCGGCAACTTCGAGCCGCCGACGTTCGGGCTGACGGTGCTCGGCGCCAGCCATGGCTTCGATCCGCACGGCAAGACGACCGGCTACGTGCTGTGGATCGGCCGGCGCGGCGTGCTCATCGATCCGCCGGTCGACACCACGCAGCACCTGCGAGAGGCGGGCGTCATGCCGAAGATCATCGACGGCGTGATCCTCACCCACTGCCACGCCGACCACGACTCCGGGGTGTTCGCCAAGCTGCTCGAGGAGGGGCGGACGCGGCTGTACACCACGCCCACGATCCTCGCGTCGTTCCTGCGCAAGTACTCGGCGCTCAGCGGCATCTCGGAAGAGAAGCTGAGGAGGACGTTCTCCTTCCGGCCGGTGTGCATCGGCCAGGCGACGCCGATCAACGGGGCGGAGCTGTTCTTCTTCTACACGCTGCACTCGATCCCCACGATCGGCTTCGAGGCCTTCTACGGCGGCAAGAGCCTCGCGTTCTCGAGCGACACCCTGTACGACCCGGCCGAGATCCGGCGGCTGTCGGAGCTGGGCGTCATCTCGCCCGAGCGGCGCGACGCGCTGATCGACTTCCCGTGGCACCACAGCGCCGTGTTCCACGAGGCGGGCGTCCCTCCGTTGCACACCCTCGTCTCCTCCCTCGCCGCCCTGCCCGACGACGTGAAGGAGCGCCTCTACCTGGTCCACATCGCCAAGAACGATGTGCCCAGCGGCGCGAAGCTCAAGGCCGCCGAGGTCGGCCTCGACAGCACGCTTCGCATCGACGTGGAGCCTCCTGATTTCGCGGACGCGATCGACGTGTTGAACGTCTTCTGCTCGATCGACTTCTTCCGCGAGCTGCCGATGTCCCGCGCGATGGAGCTGTTGTTGCTCGCGCGGCGCCGCAGGTTCGACGCCGGGGAGACGATCATCGCCCAGGACAGCGAGGGCCACGAGCTGTTCGTGATCGTGCAGGGCGCGGTGACCGTGACGAGAGACGGCGAATACGTGAAGAGCTACCACGCGGGGGACTACTTCGGTGAGACGGCGCTGGTGTTGAACCAGCCGCGCGCCGCCGACGTGGTGGCGCGCACGCCGGTCGAGCTCTTGACGCTCGACCGTCACGGCTTCCTGTACCTGCTCCGCGGGACCGAGATCCCGGCGCGCCTGGTCCGGCTGGCGCGCGCGCGCGAGGCTCGCTCGTGGGAGCTGCTCGAGCAGAACTCCGCGCTCAGGCAACTGTCGAGCGCCCAGCGCACCCAGTTCATGAGCTACCTCGAGCTGGTCGACCTCAAGGAGGGCGACACGCTGTGGAGAGCGGGGGAGGCAAGCGGGGACTCGTTCATCCTCGACACCGCCAAGGTGCTGCTCGAGATGCCCGGCGCCACCTCACCCCCGCTGCTGGGCCCGGCGACGATGCTCGTCGACGTGGACGCGCTGCGCGGCGACCGCCCCCACGACACCAACACGCACGTCGTCGAGGGCGGCCAGGCGTACCGCGTCACGCGAGGGGACTTGCTCAAGTTCCTCGACGGCAACCCAGGCGTGCTGCTCAGCCTGATGGGCAAGCGCAGCGTCAGCTGACGCCGGCGCCTCAGCTACACGCCGCGGGCACGCCCGCAGCCATCGTCATCGAGCGGATGCGGTAGAGCGCCTGCGGATCGTTCTTCGACGCGTCGCACGCTCCCGCCGCCATGGCGTACATCCCCTTCTGCTCGAGCGGGGCGCTCTTCGCGTTCGAGTGCAGCGCCGCGCAGCACTTCGCGAGGCTGAAGGCCGGGCCGGCCGGCTTCTTCGTGGTCGCGCTCGCGCTCGCGCTGGCGGGCGAGGACGCGACCGGCTCCGGAGCTGGTTGGGCTTCGAGGGAGAACCCGCTCGACGCGGGCTCCGCAGCCGCGGCGGTCTCGACGGGCAGCGAGATCTCCGCGCTCTCGAGCGGTTCATCCTGCGTCTCTTCGTCGCAGCCGAGCGCAGCGACGACCAGGCAGAGCGGGACCAAGGCGAGGTACCGGGCAGACTTCATGGGCGCGATGCGGCGCACACGTTGGGGCGCCGCAAACCTCCTTCTCCCAAGCTTGGACGGGTCGGGCCGCGGGCTCCCTACTTGTGGACGTAGACGAGCGTCCCGCCCTGAGGGCTCACCGCGCCGTGCCACTCGCGCGGCACCTGCGGGTCGGTCCAGTCGAACAGCCAAGCCGCGTCGGTGGGGGTGAGGTTGACGCAGCCGTGGCTGCGCGTCTTGCCGAAGTCGTTGTGCCAATAGGCCGCGTGCAGCGCGTAGCCCTCGTGGAAATATTGGATGTACGGGACGTCGCGCAGGTCGAACGCCTCGTCGTCTCCTTGGTTGCCATCCATCGTGCCGGACACGTGCTTCGCGCGGATCATGAAGGTCCCGCGGACGGTCGCGAAGGTCTCCTCGGGGTCCGCCATCCCGCCGCGACCGGTGGAGACGAGCGCCGCGTACACGGGCTTCTCCCCCTCGTAGGCGATGAGCAGCTGCTTCTGGATCGACACGCTGATCCACTTGCGGCCGCGCTCCGCGTGCTTCGCCCTGTCCTTCTTCAGCTCGCCGAGGATGAGCCCGGTCGCGGGGAGCCACAGCCCGGCGGTGGTCTCGTGCAGGCCGCGCTCGCCGCCGTGCGTCTGCCCGGTGAGCTCCCAGCCCGACCGCCCCTTGGCCACCCCGCTCTCCTGCAACTGCTTGCCGACGCGCTTGTAGGTCGCCGTGCCCGAGGGGACCACGAACGCTGGCCTGCCGCCGTGCTCGAGCTTCACGCCGACGAGATCGCTGATGATCGGCGGCTTGGTGCGGTCGAGCGGGATGAGATCGAGCTCGGTCGTCAGCCCGAAGCGGCGTCCGCCCCAGTCGAACACGCTCATCAGTCCGAACGCGGAGTTCTCCGGCGCGCGCCCGCGGTGCACGGAGTACGAGAGGTTCTTGTCACTGCCGTAGGGCTTGGGCAGGTCGTTGCCCGCGAGCAAGAACGGGGGGACGACTTCGGTCGCGAGCTTCTCGAGCCGCGCCGCGTGCATGAGCGCGTGCGTCCGGTAGGTCGGCCCCTCGACGCGCCGCTGGTCTGCCTCGGACGGCAAGCGGAAGTACATGTGAGGCGCCGGAGAGTCGCTCATCACGTACGTGTACGGCGTCGGCTCCCCTCGGCGGGGGGCGCGTGGGGCCGCCTGCACGATCGGGTGCTCGACGTCGAGCGAGGCTCCCTTGCCGACGCACGCGTAACCGCGCGGTGCGACGCGGTACCAGCCGCCCGCGCAGCCGTCGGTGCCCGCCGAGAGCTCGGCCCGAGCGATCAGCGCGCCCGCCCGCAGGTATCCGAGCTTGTCGCTCCGCTCCGTCGGCGCGTCGTAGATCCACGTCCTCATGGCGATGCTCGCGAGCCTTGCGCCGTGGCCAGGCTCGGTCCGCTCGGGTGGGTCGGCGGCGACGCTCGTCATCACTGGCGCGGGTGCGGGAGGCGCCGGCGGCGCGGGCGTGCCCGTCGGGCGAGGCAGCGCCGAGGCTCGCGCCTCGTTCGCCACTCGACCGGGCGGGTCCTTCCGCTCACACCCCGACAGCAGGCCCGTGGCAAGCGCGAGCGCGACCGGCCAACGCATGGCCGCTCAGGGACAGCTCGCGACGCAGTTGCCCATGCAGCAGACGCCCGTCGCGCAGACCGTGCCGTTCGCTGCGTTCATCCCCCCGCACGCGCCGCCTGCGCTGCACGCAGGCAGGCGGCACTCCCCCGCGGGATCGGGACAGTCGCCCGGCGCGAGGCACTCGACGCAGGTGTTGGTAGCGGAGCAGAGCGGGGTCGGCGTGAGGCAGTCGCCCGCGTCGATGCAGTCGACGCACGCCCCGGCGAGGGTGCAGACACCGACGCCGATCGCGCAGGGATCGCCCTCGGGCACCGCGCCCGCGCCGCACACCCCGAGGTCGCACACGGGCGCGTCGCACGGGGCGGTCGGCGTGCAGTCTGCCGGCACGACGCACTCGACGCAGGCGCCGGCGCCATCGCAGAACATGCTGGGCGTGCCGCAGGGCTCGCCGAGCAGCTTCGGGGGGTGAGCGGGCGTCGTGCCATCGCACGCCTCATCGGTGCACTCGAAGCCATCGTCGCCGGGCGGGTCGGTCGGCTGTGGCGCGAGCACGACCTGTTGGTCCTCGCAGATCGGGATCGTGCAGTCGGCCGGGAGGTCGAGCGGCTCGGTGGGGACCGCGAAGAACTCGAACTCGCAGAAGTCGTCGACGCACTCCGACGCGAAGCAGACGCTCGTGGGGCACGGCTTGGTCAGCGAGCACTCGACCAAACACTGACCCGACGCGTTACAGGTGCCGTTCGCGACGCCGATGACGCACGGGTCGCCCTCATCGGCCGGCACGTGCAGCGGGCCGGCGTCGGTGCAGGTGTCGACGGTGCAGGGCTGATTGTCGTCGTCGTCGGTGTCGTCGCGCTCGAGCACCAGCTCACCGGCCTCACAGCGCGCCGATTGGCAGTCGCCACCGATCGAGTCGACCGCGGGACCGTCAGGCCCGGGATCGTAGAAGCAGACCCGCTCGAAGCAGAGCGGGACGGTGCACGGGTTTCCGTCGTCCGGGCAATCTTCGGGCTGCAGGCACGGGTCGGACCGCTCGCCCACGACGCTCGTCGCGTCGACCGCGCAGCTCGCCCCGAGGGCGGCGATGACGCTGACGATGACCCCGACGACCCGCACTGGCGGCTAGTCTGTTTTTAAACGCCGCTCAGGGGCAAGCTAGAAACGACCAGCCTAGGCCGTCGGAGCCACTCCGACTGCGGGGAGGTCCTTCTGCACGAGCTGCTTGTACGCCTGCGCGTAGCGGCGGCCCGGGCGGTCCCAGCTGACGTCGAGCCGCATGACGCGGCGCCGGACCGCCGCGAACCGCGGGTGACGGAAGGCCGTGAGCGCGCGCCCTACCCCGCCCACGATCGCGTCGGCCGTAGCTCCCTCGAGCAGGAAGCCGGTGCCGGTCTCGAGCGCGGCGTCGAGGTCGACGAGGGTGTCGAGGAAGCCGCCGTGGTTGGTGGCGATCGGGACCGCGCCGTAGCGCTGCGCGCGAAGGTGGAGCGTGCCGCAGGGCTCATAGCGCGAGGGCGTGAGCACGAAATCTGCCGCCGCGAGGAGCTTGTGCACCATGTTGTCGGGGACCTGCGCGAGGACGGCGGCGCGCCCCGGAGCGCGTCGAGCTGCCGCCTCGAGGCCCTCGCGAACCCCGACGTCGACGGCGCCGGCGGAGACGAAGTAGAGGTCTTGCTTCAGTACGCGACCGAGCGCGTCGACCAGCACGTCGCCGCCGAAATCGGGGCTGTGCGGGCCGAGCGACACGACCAGGGGCCTGGCGGGATCGAGCTCGAGGCCGAGCTCGGCGAGCAGGCTCGTCTTACAGCGGGCCTTGTTGCTCGGGTCATCGCCGTCGAAGCGAGCCGGCGGCGCGGGATCGGTGGCGGGGTTCCACACGGCGTAGTCGACGCCGTTGACGATGCCGAGCACGGCGTCCTTGCGGGCGCGAAGCACACCGTCGAGGCGAGCCCCGCCCTCGGGACGCGTGATCTCTCGGGCGTACGACGGAGAGACCGTCGTCAGCAGGTCCGCCGCCAGGACGCCGCCCTTCAGCAGGTTGAGGCCGCCGTAGAACTCGAGCTTCGACGGAGTGAAATGCTCTTCGGTGAGGCCGAAGGCCGCCAGGGCTGCGAACGCGTCCTGCGCGCCACCGGCGCTCACGCGCTCGAAGAACCCCTGGCGACGCACGTCGTGGATGGTGAGCACGCTCTGGGTGGCGGACAGCTCGGGGACGAGCCGCATCAAATACGGGACCATCGCCCCGGCCCAGTCGTGGGCGTGGACCAGGTCGAACGCCTGATCGACCGCCACGCGCTGGCGCATCAGCTCGATCGCCGCGCGGCACAGGACCGCCGCGCCTTGGGCCGTGAGCGACGCGGGACCTTCGCAGGCTCCCTCGCCGTACAGGCTCGCGCCGCTCGAGAGCTTCGCGTCGAGCAGGACGATCTCGACGCCCGAGGCGAGGCGCCCGTCGAAGGCGATGACCTCACGCGGGCTGTCGCCGGGCTGCGTGGCCGCGACCTGCGGCAGCGCTAGCGGGGTGAGCCGGCGCGCCGCGAGCAGGCCGCCCGCCTCGAACACCGGGAAGCGGGGGAGCGCGATGGTCACCCGGTGGCCCAAGCTCTTGAGCGTCTTGGAGAGCGCGAACACGGCGTCCGCGACGCTGCTCCCTTTGATGAAAGGGGCGAGCTCGGCGGCGACGAAAAGGATGTCCATGCGCGGGCCGCTGTACCATGCTTTTCCCCGCATGCCGAGCGATACGAGAGCACCATGACCCGCCTGCGCGCCCACGAGCTGACCGGCGCGCTCGAGCGCCCCGAGGGCGTCGACGAGCGCGCCGTCGTCACGGTGCTCCGCGTGCCGCCCGAGTCGGCGGGGATGCGGCTGGATCGCTTCGTCCAGTCCCAGCTCAAGCGCACGAGCCGCACGCGCGCCCAGGAGATCATCCGGCGCGGCGCGTATTCACCCGACGCGCGGCTGCTCAAGGGCAACGGCCGGGTCCGCGCCGAGCAGCTCGTCCTGTTGTGGCGTGCCCCGTGGGATGAGGAGCGCGTCGACACCGAGCTGCCCGTCCTGTTCGAGGACGCGTCGCTGCTCGCGATCGACAAGCCACCGTTCGTCCCCGTCCACCCGACGGCGCGCTACTACCGGTCGACGGTGGTGAAGCTGCTCGAGACCGCGCGCCCCGACCAGCGCTTCTACCTCGCCCACCGGCTCGACCGCGAGACGAGCGGCGCGCTGCTCTTGTGCAAGACGCCGGAAGCCGATCGGCACGTGAAGAAGCAGTTCGCGGGGCTCGATCCCGACACCGGTCGCCCCGCGACGCGGCGCTACGTCGACAAGACCTACCTCGCGATCGCCCACGGTTGGCCCGCGCTCGATCGCTTCGACGTCGACCTCGCGCTCGAGGAGGACGATCGCAGCAAGCTTCGGGTCAGGATGAGGACGGCGCCCCCGGGCCGCGGGCTCACGAGCCTGACCCGGTGTGAGGTTCGCGAGCGCCGGGTGAGCCTGGTGACCGGCGCTCGGTACGCGCTCGTCGCGTGCGCGCTCGAGACGGGACGCCAGCACCAGATCCGGGTGCACCTATCGGCGGTCGGGCACCCCCTCGTCGGCGACAAGCTGTACGGCTCCGACGAGGGACTTCACGCACGCGGCGCCGACAAGGAGCTCACCGACGACGATCTCGCGCTGCTCGAGCTGCCGCGACACGCGCTGCACGCCCACGAGCTGAGCCTCGATCACCCCGTGCT
The DNA here is from genome assembly GCA_016719945.1 of Polyangiaceae bacterium. Taxonomy (GTDB): domain Bacteria; phylum Myxococcota_A; class Polyangia; order Polyangiales; family Polyangiaceae; genus Xiheicaenibacterium. The sequence continues at coordinate 611,414 of JADJYE010000001.1, forward strand.
CGGGGGGCGTGTGTGCATCACCTCGCCGCTGCCACCGGACCTCGCGGCGTTCTGGGCGTCGCTCGACCCCGCCTAGGGCGCCGAGCCGAGCTAGGGACACCCAGCCAGCTACGAGAGGATGCGCAGGACGCCGCCCTCGACGTCGCGTGACAGCCCGTTGGCGCCGACCGACGTGACGAGCACCGGGATCCCCTCCGGCAGGTCGAGCACGCTCATGCGGAACGCGCTGCCGGCAAACGAGGCCACGACCGGATCCTCCAGCTCGCCGCGCAGCTTCTTCGCGGCCGCCTGCGTGATCAACATCGGCTCGAGATCGCCGACGCCCGCGATGGGCTGACCGTCGAGGGTCCCCAGGGCGACCGCGACCCCCTCATGGCGCTCGAGCTCGGCCTCGAGGAGGAACTCCAGCGCGAGCTCGGTGACGGACGATCGGCGGACTCTTCGGCAGGTGCTCATCGTCCGCAGACCCTAGCGGCGGCCGCCGTTCGGGGCCCAGTTTCGAGGGCTAATCGCGCTCAGATCCCGCGCGGGACCTTCTCGATATCGACGCCCTCGAGCGCGTGGCGGATGAGCGCCGAGCGGCTCGCCTTCGTCAGCCCGCGCGCCTTGAGCTCGTCGACCATCTCGTCGAGCTTCTTCAAGTCGTCGGTGTACATCGAGATGCAAATCACCTTGTAGTGAGTCGGCTTCGCGTCGCGGGCGGCAGCGCGCGCCGCCGGGCGCGCCGGCGTGTAGAAGCTGCCCGAGAGCACGCCCTCGACCTCGTCGCGGTCGAGCAGGCCGAACCGAGCCGTCTGCAGATCCCCGTCGCTTCCCATCGCGTCCTCCTTCAAACCGAGACAGCTTGTTCCGTGCGCGACTGCGCCACCGTGGCGGGTGCGCCTTCGCTCGCCGTACGCGAGAGGACGATCCGCTCCACGACGGCGGCGTAGTCCTCCGCGGCGCTCGCGCCCGCGGCGTATTCGAAGATCGTCTGGCCCTGCGCGGGGGCCTCCTTCACCTTGATCGCCGCGCGCACCGGGCTGAGGCAGCGCGCGTCGAAGTGCTCGCGCAGCGTCGCGACCGCCTCGTGGCAGATCTTCGCGCGGGCGTCGAAGAAGGTCGGCAACACGCCCCAGATCTGCACCGGGTGGTGCAGCAGCGAGTTGACGTTCTTCACGGTCTTGATCACCTGGCGCACGCCCACGAGCGACAGGTAGTCGCAGGCGACAGGCACCAGCACGCTGTCCGCGAAGACGAGCGCGTTCTGGTTCATCAGCGATAGGCTCGGCGAGCAGTCGATGACGACGTAGTCGTAGCCTGCGCTGCCGGCAGCGAGTCGGTCCTTCAGCACGCGGTCGCGGTTCTGGCGTCCGGCGAGGTAGAGCTCGGCCGCCGCGAGCGTCTCGTTGGACGGCAGCAGGTCGAGGTTCGGACGCACGGTCTTCACCGCGTCCTCGACGCGCAGGCCCATGACCAGCACGTGGTAGAGGGAGCGCTCGGACTGCGTGCCGAGCGAGACGGCGACGTTGCCCTGCGCGTCGGTGTCCACCATGAGCACGCGCTTGCCGCGCATGGCGAGCCCGGCCGCGACGCTCACCGCGGTGGTCGTCTTGCCCGTGCCGCCCTTGTGGTTGAAGACCGCGATCACGCGCGGCGCTCCGCTCGGCGGTCGCTGTGCCGAGGCAGCTGCGCGCGACGCGGGCTGCGGCTTTCCTGGCACCAGCGGCACGACGACCGCCGCGCGCGGCGCTTCTTCGACGCGCGTGGCCGGGGGCGAGGCGCTCGGCGTCGTCGCCACTTGGGCCTGCACGGCCGGCGCCCAGGCAGGCTGCGGCTCGGCGAGCAGCTCACCGAGCCGGGCGCCCTGCGCCTCGCGCAAGATCTGGCTGCGGCAGTCCATCGAGCACGCGTAGGCGCGGCGCCCCTTCACGTAGAAGAGCTGCGCGGCCATCGTGAGGTTGAAGCGCTTCGAGCAGGCCTCGCAGGTCGCGCCTTCGGCTGCGCCCTTCTGGCTCTTGTCGAGGCAGCGCTGCGTGCAGAAGAACGCGAAGCCGCCGTCGCGCTCCTCCATCTGGTAGCGGAACTGCACATCGAACGCTGCGTCACAGACGCTGCACGTCTCTCGGATGCCTGCCGTCGGGGTGGTCACTCGTCTGGTCTCCTCGGCCGGCGCCGCCCGGGCGCCGAGCCCATGCTCAGAAAGGGGGACGCCCCCCTCTCATCACAGCCCGGGGCGGCGGGCCAAATTGACGGCGGTCCCCCCCCCGATTAACCGACGCGCATGGCCCAGCGCGCTCTCGTGTCCGTCTCCGACAAGACCGGCCTCGTGCCCTTCGCCCGCGCGCTCGCCTCGCGGGGCGTCTAGATCCTCAGCACGGGTGGCACCCTAAAGTCCCTGACAGACGAGGGGATCCCGGTCAGCTCGGTCGAGGCGTACACGGGCTCTCCCGAGGTCATGGCGGGCAGGGTCAAGACCCTCCACCCCCGCGTGCACGGCGGCATCCTCCAGCGCGGAGACATTGACAAAGTCGACCTCGAGCGGCTCGGGGCCAAGCCGATCGACCTGGTGGTGGTGAACCTCTACCCGTTCGAAAAAACGCTGTCTGATTCAGCATCTACGCTGGCACACCTGATCGAGAACATCGACATTGGTGGGCCCTCGATGCTGCGCAGCGCCGCGAAGAACCACGACCGGGTGACGGTCGTCTGCGACCCTGCCGACTACGATGTCGTGCTCGCGGAGCTCGCCGCCGGCAACAGCACGACGCTCGCGACGCGCCGCCGGCTCGCGGCGAAGGTCTTCGCGCGAACCGCGGCCTACGACGCCGCGATCGCCGGCTACCTCAGCTCGATCGCGCCCGAGTCGGCGCCCGAGACCGCGCCCGAGCGAGCCGCCTACCCCGAGCACCTCGTCCTGCCGTACGAGCGCGTCTACGGGCTGCGCTACGGGGAGAACCCCCACCAGAGCGGTGCGTTCTACCGGGATCGCAACGCGAAGCCGGGGTCGCTCGCCCTCGCCGATTCGCTCGGGGCCGGCGGGAAGGAGCTCAGCTTCAACAACCTGGTCGACGTCGACGCGGCCCTTGAGGCGGTCCGCGAGCATGAGGCGCCGACCGCCGTGGTGGTCAAGCACACCAACCCGTGCGGCGTCGCCGCGGGGGCGAGCCTCGAGCAGGCGTACCGGTCCGCACGAGCGGCCGACGAGGTCAGCGCCTTCGGCGGGATCGTCGCGCTCAACCGGCCGGTCGACGCCGCGACCGCCAAGGCGCTGGTCGAGACCTTCCTCGAGTGTGTGGTGGCGCCTCGGTTCGAGGACGATGCCCTCGAGATCCTGCGCACGAAGAAGAACCTGCGCCTGCTCGCGACCGGGGCGTGGCTCGCGGCCGATGAAGAAGAGCCGACCTTCAAGCGCGTCGGGGGTGGGCTCGTCGTTCAGGGCCGCGACAAGACCGGCGGCGCCGAGGTGAAGAACGGGAGGGTCGTCACCAAGCGCGCGCCGACCCCGGAGGAGCTCGCCGGACTCGACTTCACCTGGCGCGTCTCCAAGCACGTAAAGTCGAACGCCATCGTGCTGGGCGGTGAGACCCAGACGTTCGGCGTCGGCGCCGGTCAGATGAGCCGCGTCGAGTCGGTCCGCATCGCCTGCAGCAAAGCGGGGGACAAGACCAAGGGCGCGGTGCTCGCCTCCGACGCGTTCTTCCCGTTCCCCGACGGGGTCGAGCTCGCGCTCTCCCACGGCGTCACCGCCATCGTCCAGCCCGGCGGCAGCGTGAAGGACGCGGAGGTCATCGCAGCGGTCGACAAGGCCGGCGCCGCGATGGTCTTCACCGGGGCGAGGCACTTCCGTCACTAGGGGGGCGGGTGGCCGGTGGCGCCCTGACCAACTGCACCGGCAACTGCGTGATCGAGCGCTGCTAGACCCGCCGAAGCCACCCGCGATGCTTCGCGGGGCTTACTCGCAGCGGAAGCCGACGTGGAATTTGTCGTTGTCGTCGACGTTGCCGTCGGCGTTGAGCCCGAACAGGTGCACGGACTGCCCGTCCACCATCATCGTGGTGCAGGTGTTGTCCGTGCCGATCCCGACGTCGCACGCAACGCCGCTGACCGAGCCGTATTTGGTGGGAGGATCGGTGCAGCCGCCGCAGCCGTCGCGCCAACCTGCGTAGAGCGAGCACTTTCCGCGGACGTACGTCATCACCGCCTCGTCGAGCCGCGAGCACTCGAGCTCCCCGCTCGCGGCGATGCCCGTCACGAAGCGCCCGGCCGGACAGGTGTCCGCGGCCAGGACGGTGTCCTCGGGAGCGTCATCGCAGCGAAGCCCCCAATAGAAGACGTCGTCACCGTTCACGTCCCCGTCGGCGTCGAAGCTCGTGAGGTAGGTCGTGGTGCCGCCGAGATCGTGGATGCCGCACGTGTTGGAAGCCCCCGGCGTGCAGACGGAGGTCCCCGCGGTCCCCCACTTCGTCGGCGGGTCAGTGCAGCCGTTGCAGGCGTCTCGCCAGCCGCTCACCACCTTGCAGTGTCCCCGCACGTATTCGCGGATCGCACCCTCCACGTCGGTGCAGGTCGCGACGCCCGCGGCGTACCCGGTCACGCGCGCCGTCGCCCCGCAGCCGTTCGGCGCAGCGCTGCCGGTGAGGCACCCGAAGCCGGCGAAGAACCGATCGTTGCCGTCGACGTTGCCATCGAGCTCGAGGCCGAGCAGGCGCACCTGGGTGCCGCCGAGGTCCTCGGTGTTGCAGGTGACGTTGGAGCCATTGGCGTTGCAGCCGGAGTCGGAGACTCCACCCCACTTCTCCGGTCCGGTCGTGCACCCGGCGTCACAGGAGTTGCGCCACCCCCAGACGAGGCCGCAGCCGTTGTTGATCGCGAGCGCCGACTCCGCGTCGATCGGCTCGCACGTGAGCGTGCCCGACGCGTCGATATCGGTCGCGACCGCCAACGGATCACAGCTCTGTCCACCGCCGCCGCCCGCACCCCCGCCGCCGCCCATACCCCCACCGCCGCCCATACCCCCACCGCCGAAGGCTCCCCCCGAGCCTCCGACCCCACTCATCCCGCCGGTCTCGAGAGCCCCTCCTCCGCCCGATGGGCCGCCTCCTCCAGCGGCCCCACCGCCCGCTGTCGGTCCCCCGCCGTTCGTCGTCGTGCTCGCTCCCGCGCCACCTGCTCCGTCCTCGAGCGGCGCCCCGATCGAGTCGACGAAGCAGCCACAGAGGAGCAGACACAGGAGCGAGCGTGAAGCGACCGGCACGTCACCATCAGACCACAGAGCCGGCGGCGATTCACGCCTCCGTGTGCGCCACGACCGTCACCCCTCGGTGAGTCGGCCCGAGCGGTAGTCGTCGTAGGCCTGGTCCAGCTCGGCCTCGGTGTTCATCACGAACGGCCCGCGGCGGGCGACAGGCTCCGCGATCGGATCGGCGGCCAGCAGCAGCATGCGGCCGCCCGCCCCGCCCGCCCGCGCGACCAGCGCGGCGCCCTGCCCGAGCACGGCGAGGTGGCCCCGCGGGACCTGGGTACGCTCGGGGCCGATCGAGAGCCCGCCGTCGAAGACATAGGCGAACGCGGCCTGGCTCGCCGGCAGCTCATGAGTGAACGTCCCGTTCGCTGGAACCGTCACGTCGAGCATCGTCGGCGCGACGACGATCCCGCCGACGGGCCCCGTGGCGCCGAACGCCTCGCCCGCGGCGACGCGCACCGCCGCGCCGTGGCCCGACACCTCGGGGACGTCCTGGGCGGGGATGTCTTGGTAGCGAGGCGCGCTCATCTTCAGGCGCTTCGGCAGGTTGACCCAGAGCTGAAAGCCCCACAGCAAGCCTTCGTGTTGTTGCGGCATCTCGGAGTGGATGATGCCCTTGCCCGCGGTCATCCACTGGATGCTCCCGCCGCGCAGAAGCCCCTGGTTGCCCACGCTGTCGCGGTGCTCCATCGCGCCGTCGATCATGTACGTCACCGTTTCGAAGCCGCGGTGGGGGTGGTTCGGGAAGCCAGCGATGTAGTCCCCGGCGCGATCGGAGCGGATCTCGTCGAGCATCAGGAACGGGTCGAGCATCGGCAGCGCCCTCGACCCGAGCGAGCGCGAGAGGGCGACGCCCGCTCCGTCGCGCGCTCGCTGCGCGGCGATCACGGCGGTCACGGCCCTCACCTCCGGCGCGGCGGTCGCCGCGCTGGACGCGGAGACCCTGGGAGCGTCACCCGAGCCGCAGCCGAGCGACCACAGGCCGAGGGCGGGGGCGGACCTGAGCAGATCGCGGCGCGACAGGGGACGCATCGTGCGCATCATCGTAGCCCAGGCCCTGCGCTCGGGCAGGTGCGGCGACGGCAACGGTGCGTTGCCGCCAGCGCAAATCTCGTCGGGCCCCTGAGCGCGCTACTCGGCGGCGGGGGGGCGACCGCCGGGACCTTCGATCGGCAGCACAGGCGCGGGCGCCGGCTGCTCGGTCTGAGGCTTCGGCGCGTGAGCCCCCTCGCCGATGAGCTCGCCGAACCGGTACTCGATCGTCCCGTGGGTGGGGCCGAACTTCACGTCGGGGTCGTCGACCACGAGCGCCTCGCGCAGCACGTCGTCGACGTGGTCGACCAGCACGACGCGCAGCGCGGACAGCACCCGCCGCGGGATGTCGCGTAGATCTTTGCGGTTCTCCTTCGGGATCACCACCGTTCGGATGCGGCCGCGGTGCGCCGCGAGCAGCTTCTCTTTCAGGCCGCCGATCGGCAGCACGCGCCCGCGCAGCGTCACCTCGCCGGTCATCGCCACGTCGTGGCGAACCGGCGCCTTCATCAGCGCGCTCACGATCGCTGTCACCATCGCGACGCCAGCGCTCGGGCCGTCCTTCTTGACGAATTCGGGGAAGTGCACGTGGACGTCCGTCTTCTGGTGGATGTCCTCCGACAGGCCGAGCCGCTCGAGGCGGGTGCGGACGTACGTCATCGCGGCCTGCCCGCTCTCCTCCATCCCCTTCTCGACGAGCCCGGTGATGGTGATCTTGCCCTTGCCGGGGAAGCAGGTCGCCTCGACCGGCAGCAGATCTCCGCCGACGCTGGTCACCGCGAGCCCGGTGACCAGGCCGATCTCGGGCTTGTCCTCGGTCTTGCCGACCCTGTACTTGGGCACACCCAGCAGCTTCGGGATCGACTTGGCCGTCACCTCGATCGACTGGTCCCGCCCCTCTTCGACCACGCGCCGCGCGAGCTTGCGCATGACGCTCGCGATCTCGCGCTCGAGGGAGCGGACGCCGCTCTCCTTGGTGTAGTGGTGCACGATCGTCCTGAGGGCGCCCTCGGAGAAATCGATGGGCACCTCCCCGAGGCCGCACTCCTTCTGCTGGCGCGGCACCAGGTACTTCTGGGCGATGTTCAGCTTCTCGAACTCCGTGTACCCCGACAGCTGGATGATCTCCATGCGGTCTTGGAGCGGCACCGGGATGCCCGACAGCGTGTTCGCCGTCGTGATGAACATCACGTCGGACAGGTCGTAGTCGAGGTCGAGGTAGTGGTCGTTGAACGTGTGGTTCTGCTCGGGGTCGAGGACCTCGAGCAGGGCGGCCGCGGGGTCGCCGCGGAAGTCGCTCGACATCTTGTCGACCTCGTCGAGCAGGAACACCGGGTTGCCGGTGCCAACCTTCTTGAGGCTCTGGATGATCTTCCCTGGGAGAGCGCCGATGTACGTGCGGCGGTGGCCGCGGATCTCGGCCTCGTCCCTCACGCCGCCGAGCGCGAGGCGCACGAACTTGCGCCCGGTCGCGTGGGCGATGCTCTTGCCGAGGCTGGTCTTGCCGACGCCGGGCGGGCCGACGAAGCAGAGCACGGGGCCCTTCAGCTGTCGGGTGAGCGCTTGCACCGCCAGGTACTCGAGGATGCGCTCCTTGGGTTTCTTCAGGCCGTAGTGGTCCTCCTCGAGGATGGCCTCGGCGGCCTTGAGGTCGAACCGCTCCTCGGACTTTTCGTACCAGGGCAGCTCGAGGATCCAGTCGATGTAGTTGCGGACGACGGTGGCCTCGGCGCTCGTCGGGTGCATCATCTTGAGCTTCTTCAGCTCCTTGCGCACCTTGGCGACCGCCTCCTCGCTCATCTTCTTGTTCTTGAGCGTGGCCTCGATCTCTTGGATCTCGTTCTTGAACTCGTCGCGCTCGCCGCCACCCAGCTCCTTCTGGATGGCCTGCATCTGCTCGTTCAGGTAGTACTCCTTCTGCGTCTTCTCCATCTGCTTCTTGACGCGGGAGCGGATCTTCTTCTCGACCTGGAGGATCTCCACCTCGGCCTGCATCAGCTCGATGAGGCGCTCCAGGCGGACCTTCGCGTCGGGCATCTCGAGCAGACCTTGGCGGTCGGCGAGCTTGATGGTCGGCAGGTTGGCGACGACGGTGTCGGCGAGGCGCGCGGGGTCGTCGATCGTCTGGACGCTGACGATCACCTCGGGCGCGATCTTCTTGTTGAGCTTGACGTAGGTCTCGAACGTCGAGCTCACGCTGCGCATCAGCGCCTCGATCTCGACGCCGTCCTGCACCAGCTCGGGGATGTCCTCACAGTCGACGGCGAAGAACGGCTCGGTCTGGAGGTACTTCTTGATGCGCGCCCTGCGGCGGCCCTCGACCGTGACCCGCACGGTGCCGTCGGGCAGACGCAGCAGCTGCATGATGACGCCCACCGCGCCGACCGCGAAGATGTCTTCCGAGCCCGGCTCGTTGGTCTTTGCGTTCTTCTGCGCGGCGAGGAAGATCTCTTTGCTCTTCTCCTTCGCCATCGCCTCGTCGAGCGCGGCGATCGACTTCTCACGGCCGACGAAGAGCTGCGTGACCATGTGCGGGAAGATGATGATGTCCCGCAGCGGCACGAGCGGAATGCTCCGCTCGACGCCACCCCGCCCTCGGTCGCCTTTGAAGAACATGGGGTCGAGAAGGCCTTCTTAGGGAGGCTGAGCCCGCCTCAGGCGAGCTCGGCCTCTTTCTCTTTGCTGTAGACGATGATCGGCGGCTCGCCCTTGAGGATGACCTCCTCGTTGACGACCACCTCCTTCACGCCCGTGCGCAGGGATCTCGTACATGATGTCGAGCATCGCGTTCTCGAGGATGGCCCTGAGGCCACGCGCGCCGCTGTGACGCTCGAGCGCCTGACGCGCGACGGCGACCAGCGCCCCGCGGGTGAACTTGAGCTTCACCTGATCCATCTCGAACAGGCGCTGGTACTGCTTGACCAGGCTGTTCTTGGGCTTCGTGAGGATGTCGACGAGGGCGTCTTCGTTGAGCTCGTGCAGCGTGGCCACGATCGGCAGCCGGCCGATGAACTCGGGGATGAGGCCGAATTTGAGGAGATCTTCGGGTTGGACCTGGCCGAGGAGCTCGCCCAGCTTCAGCTCCTTCTTGGAGCGGACCTGCGACCCGAAGCCGATGGCGCTCTGCCCGATGCGGCGCTGGATGATCTGATCGAGCCCGACGAACGCCCCGCCGCAGATGAACAGGATGTTGGTCGTGTCGACCTGCAGGAAATCTTGCTGGGGGTGCTTGCGCCCGCCCTTGGGCGGCACGTTGGCGATCGTGCCCTCGATGATCTTCAGCAGGGCCTGCTGCACGCCCTCGCCCGACACGTCCCTGGTGATGCTCGGGTTATCGCTCTTGCGGCTGATCTTGTCGATCTCGTCGATGTAGACGATGCCGCGCTGGGTGCGCTCGACGTCGTTGTCGGCGTTCTGGAGCAGCTGAACGATGATGTTCTCGACGTCCTCACCGACGTAGCCGGCCTCGGTCAGCGTCGTCGCGTCCGCGATCGCGAACGGCACGTTGATGATCTTGGCGAGCGTCTGCGCGAGGAGCGTCTTGCCGCTGCCGGTGGGGCCGAGCAGCAAGATGTTCGACTTCTGGAGCTCGACGTCGTTCGCGCTGACCTTCGAGTCGATGCGCTTGTAGTGGTTGTGCACCGCCACCGCGAGGATCTTCTTCGCGCGGTCTTGGCCGACGACGTATTCGTCGAGGATCGTCTTGATCTCCGACGGCTTCGGGATCGGGGTGGCCCCAGCGGCGGGCTCCTCCTTCTCGACCTCCTCGGCGATGATGTCGTTGCACAGGCCGATGCACTCGTCGCAGATGTACACCGTGGGCCCGGCGATGAGCTTCTTCACCTCCTTCTGGGATTTCCCGCAGAAAGAGCAGCTCAGGTTCCCGCTACCGTGATCGTCCCGCCTACGCTCCACGTTTTTCCTCGCAGATCAGCGATAGCTCGACGGCTTGGAGTCTAGACCCGCGCCCCCCCGTCGGCAAGATCGGCGCCGCTTGGGCGACGCTCGCCCGCGGACTCCCGACCTCACCAGCGAGGAGGCCCGAGCTCGGCTCCGTGCTCGAGATCATTTCGTCGTCTTGTCGGTCGCCGTCTTCTCGCGCCGCGGGATGACCTCGTCGATGAGGCCATAGTCCTTCGCTTCGCTCGCCGTGAGGTAGAAGTCGCGATCGATGTCCTTCGAGATCTGTTCGCGCGGCTTGCCGGTGGCGTCGACCAGGATGTCGACGATCAGGTCCTTCAAGCGCTTGATCTCCCGCGCCTGGATCTCGATGTCGGTGGCTTGACCTCGAGCGCCGCCGAGCGGCTGGTGCACCATGATGCGAGCGTTCGGCAGCGCGTGCCGTCGCTTCTTCTGACCGGCAGCGAGCAGCACGGCGCCCATCGACGCGGCCTGGCCAATGCAGATCGTGGAGACCTGGCAGTGGACGTATTGCATGGTGTCGTAGATGCCGATGCCGCTGGTGACGACGCCGCCGGGGCTGTTCACGTACAGCTGCACGTCTTTGTCGGGGTCTTCGCTGTCGAGGAACAGCAGCTGGGCGATGACCGCGTTGCACACGAAATCGTCGATCTCCGTGCCGAGGAAGACGATGCGATCCTTCAACAGGCGGCTGAAGATGTGCCACTCGCGCTCACCGCGGTGGGTGACCTCGGTCACGCTGGGGATGATGTACCCCTGCTCGCGCTCGGCCCTGCGGTCGAGCTCGGCGCCGTGGGTCTCGAGAAACTGCATCGCTTGCGTACGGTTTTCGATTCGTCGCATCCTGGTCCTCGTGACGTGTCGCCGCGGGAGAGCCCCCCGCGAGAGCCGTTGATCGGCGCACAGCTATAGCAGCCCGACCGCTCGCCGCTAGCGCACATCGCGGCGGCGAGCGCGGCCTCGTCAGTCTTCTTCGGTGACCTTGGCGGCCGTCTCCAAAAGGTCGAGGATTTTGTCCTCGAGGATCATGGCCACGAGCATCTCGCGCTTCTTGGGGTCGCGGTACTCGGCCTTCACCTTGGCGACGTTCTTGCCGGTCTGCTCGGCGAGCTCGGCGTAGCCCTTCTCGATATCGTCGCCGTCGACCTTGATCGCCTTGATCTTGGCGATCTCGGCCATCAGCAGGCCCGCCCGGACCTTGAGCTCCGAGTCGGCGCGGACGCGCGCGCGGAGATCCGCCGTGACGTCGAAGCGCTGGCCGGAGCGACGCGCGGACTGCTGCAGCTCGCGCTCCGTCGCCTGAGACTGCTGCTCGACGAGGCTCGGCGGGACGGGGATCGGGTTCGCATTGCACAGCTCGATCACGAGCTGCTCGGCGGTCTGCTCGGAGGTCTTCTGCTTCTGGACCTTCTCGAGGCGCTCGACCACGCTCTTCTTGAGCGCGTCGAGGTTCTCGTAGTCGCCACAGTCCTTCGCGAGCTCGTCGTCGAGCGAGGGCAGGACGCGCTCCTTGATCTCCTTGACCGTGAGCTTGAAGGTGCCCTTCTTGCCGCGCAGGTCTTGTGCCGGGTGGTTCGCCGGGAAGGAGACCTCGACGGCGCGGTTGTCGCCCGCGCTGGCGCCCATCAGCGCGTCCTCGATGTCCTTCATCGTCTCGCCCGCGCCGAGCTCGGTCGTGATCGACTGCTCACCCGACGGGTGGGTCTTGCCGTCGACCTCGAGGGTGAACGAGACCGAGACCGAGTCGCCCTTCTGAGCCGGGCGCTCGGGATCGGGGGTCTGCATCGTGGAGTGCTCGCGGCGCAGACGCTCGAGCTCCGCGTCGACGGCAGCGTCCTCGACCTTGATCTTCTTGCGCGTGACCTCCAGGCCTTCGAACTTCACCTCGGCCACGTCCGGGCGGACCTCGAACCGGGCCTTGTAGCTGAAGGGCTGATCCGGGCTCAGCTCGGCCGGCGCGATGGCGGGCTTGGACAGCGGCTGCACCGACTTCTCGGCGATCGCCTGATCGAGCGTCTCGTCGACGAGGCGCTGGGCGACGTCCGCGTGGATACGGGGGCCGTAAAGGTGCATGACCACCTGCTTCGGGGCCTTGCCCGGGCGGTAGCCGCGCACGCGCGCGCTCTTCGAGACCGCGGCAACGGCCTTGTCCACCTCGGACTTGACCTTGTCCGCGGGGATCTCGACGGAGAACTCGATGACGACGGGGGAGAGCTTCTCGACGGATACTTGCATGGGGAGCGGGCGGAGATAGACGGGGCGAGCCTAGGGATCAAGGTGCTCTGCTCCCGATGTGCACGGATCGGCCCCTGCCGCCCGGGGGTGGCCCTCTGCACGACCGAGGAGCGCAAGCCCCGGAGGTCGTGCCCGCTCTTGCCGGGCCCCGCTGAGCGAGACGAGAGGTGGCCTCGCTTGGAGGTCTCGGCCGCTTGGGCCGGGCCCCGCTGAGCGAGACGAGAGGTGGCCTCGCTTGGAGGTCTCGGCCGCTTGGGCCGGGCCCCGCTGAGCGAGACGAGAGGTGGCCTCTTGAGGTCTCGGCCGCTTGGGCCGGGCCCCGCTGAGCGAGACGAGAGGTGGCCTCGCTTGGAGGTCTCGGCCGCTTGGGCCGGGCCCCGCTGAGCGATTTTTCTCAGGGGGTCTGATGCAGCCCCCCTCGGGAACCGCGCTGCGCGCGGTCCCTCACCCCCGCCTCCGACCTCCGGGGCTTGCGCTCCTCGGTCGGGCAGAGAGGGCAGAGAGGTAGCCGCCTCGAAACAACGCCCGGCGCCGGTTTTCTCGCGGGCTCGGCCGCGAGAAAACCGAAGGGCCCCGCGTTAGCGGGCGCGCCGGAAACAAAGAGCGCCGGAAACAAAGAGCGCCGGAAGAAAAAACACCCCGTGGCGGGAGGCGTCCGCCACGGGGCAAGGATCCCCGGGAAGGGATCACACCCTAATAATTTTTGTCGTCCGCCATCTCGCTGAACGGGTCTTCGTCGAACTGGATCTCGGCGTCGAAGGCGTTGTCCTCGACCATTTCCTCGAGCGATAGGCCAATCCTGCGCTCGGTGTGCAGGACCTCACGTTCGAACTCTGCGAAGTTCCTGAATGCTTTCGGAAGCGACATGAATCCTCCCTCAGGGATGAGGACGAGCGGGTCCGACCTCGCGAACGTTGGTCGCGAGCGACGGGGGGGCGGGGCGTGGGGGGGCGAGAAGGAAGTGAAAAGAAGGAAGGAAGAACGGCAGCGGCGGTGGGCTCAGGCGTTCGGCAGGCCGGAGTCGGCGAGCCGAGGGACGAGAGCGACGACCTTTGCGTCCGAGGCGACCGGCAACGCCCAGAAGGACTGCGCGAGGATCCGGTCGGTGGTCGCGGGCGGGTCGCCCGAGAGCGCCCGGGTCAGCTCGAGCCGGAGCCGTCGAGCCGATGCGGGTGAGCGCTCCACCCCCCGCGGGCTCCGTGACGTCCGACTTGCACCTACATGCGCTGACATGTCGGTCAATGTAGATAGCTATTGCGCGCTGGCCAAATTCATGTGCCTTCTCGCTGTCACTTCATGAAGCCCCACGCGCCGGACGAGGCATGGACGGCGGGGGGGTAGTCGTGTACGGCTGCGAGCGAGTCGAAGTGCCCCCGATCACCATCGCCATCGCGAATCAGAAGGGCGGCGTGGGCAAGACCACGACGAGCGTGAACCTCGCCGCGAGCCTCGCCGCCGCAGAGCGCTCCGTCCTGCTCATCGACTGCGACCCGCAGGGCAACGCGACCAGCGGCGTCGGGGTCGATCGCCGCTCGGTCGAACGAAGCGTGTACGACGTGCTGCTCGGGCAATGTGGCCTCGACGAGGCGACCCTGCCGACGCGCGTGCCTGGGCTCTCGATCGTGCCGGCCACCCAGGATCTCGTCGCCGCAGAGCTCGAGCTCGTCGACGCCCCTGATCGCGCGACCCGGCTCCGCGACGCCATCGCCGCGTCGCAGCGCGGGGCCGAGATCGTCATCCTCGATTGTCCGCCGTCGCTGGGCCTGCTGACCGTCAACGCGCTGTCGGCCGCCGATCGCGTGCTCGTGCCGCTGCAGTGCGAGTTCTACGCGCTCGAGGGGCTCACGCACCTGATGGCCACCATCGACCGCATCAAGGCCGCGTACAACGCCGAGCTCGCGTTCGAGGGCATCGTGCTGACGATGTACGACGGCCGAAACTCGCTGACGCACGAGGTCGCGGAGCAGGTGCGCGAGCACTTCCGCGTCTTCACGACGGTCGTGCCCCGCAACGTCCGCCTCTCCGAGGCGCCCTCGCACGGGGTGCCGGCGCTGCTGTACGACGCGCAGTCGCGCGGCGCGCAGGCTTACCTGGGGCTCGCGCGCGAGCTGCTCGAGGGCCTCCCGCTCGCGCCCAGAGAGGCGCCGCGGCCAGCCGCGAGCAAGCCGGCCCGGGGGCCGAAGGCCGAAGCGAAGGTCTAGCGAGGAGCTCATGGAGAAGAAGCGCGCCCTCGGTCGCGGCCTCGATGCCTTGTTGCCAGTGCCCAGCTCCTTGGCTGCGCCCGCGCGCGCCTCTGCTTACGGCGACAAGAGCGTCTTTCAGTGCCCCGTCGAGCGCATCGAGCCGCAGCCCGGCCAGCCTCGGCAGCACTTCGACGAGGCCGAGCTCGCCGAGCTCGAGGCGTCGATCCGCGAGCACGGCATCATCGAGCCGCTCGTGGTGCGCCGGGTCCCCTCCCCGACCGGAGAAGCCCACAAGGATCGCTTCGAGCTGATCGCGGGCGAGCGACGCTGGCGCGCCGCGCAGCGCGCCGGCCTCAAGGAGGTGCTGGTCGTCGTCAAGGACGTCACGCCGAAGGCCGCGTTCGAGCTCGCCATCGTCGAGAACCTGCAGCGCGCGGATCTCGACCCCATCGAGATCGCAGAGGCCTACGACCGGCTGGTGCGCGAGCACGACTTCACGCACGACACGCTGGCCGATCGCATGGGCAAGGAGCGCCCGACGATCACCAACGCCCTCAGGCTCCTGCGCCTGCCGGCGACCGTCCGCTCGCTGGTGATCTCGCGCGAGCTCAGCGAGGGCCACGCGCGCGCGCTGTTGGGTGCGCCGGACGACGCCGTCCTGGTCGATCTGGCAGAGAAGACGGTGAGAGGACGGCTCCCCGTGCGCAAGGTCGAGCAGCTGGTCCGCAGCGCGAAGCAGCGGCAGAAGCCGGACAAGAGCGACGAGGGCGCGACGGCCCGCAACAAGAAGAGCGCGGCGGTGCGAGACCTGGAGGCGAGGCTAGCGCGCCGGCTGGGCACGCGCGTCGAGGTCAAGGACAACGGGGGCTCGGGCGAGCTGTCGATCCACTACGGCTCGCTCGACGAGCTCGACCGCATCATCGCCACGCTCGGCGCCTAGGCACCGGCAGAGCGAGAGGTTGCCTGGCTGGGAGGTCACCGCCGCGCGTGCCGGCCCCGCAGCGCGATTTTAGTCAGGGGGTCTGATGCAGCCCCCCTCGGGATCCGCGCTGCGCGCGGTCCCTCACCCCCGCCTCCGACCTCCGGGGCTTGCGCTCCTCGGTCGTGCAGAGCTCGCCTCGCTCGACCCGCGGCGGCTCGCCTCGCTCGACCCGCGCCTCTACTTCTTCGGGGCGTCGGGCTTCTTCGGGGCCTTGCCCTCGAGCTTGTCCTTGGCCAGCTTGCCGAGCTTCGTGTCCTTGCCGAGCTCCCACGTCTTCTTGAGCTCGAGCCGGCCGTCGGTCCCGCGCCCCTGCGCGAGCAGGCTCATCGCGAGGTAATAGTGAGCGGCCTGGAACTTGGGCTCGAGCTTGATGGCGGCCTGAAAGTCTTCACCCGCCTCCTTCTCCTTGCCGAGCTCGTGTTTGCACGTCCCGCGGCGGACGTACCACTCGGGGTCGTCGCCCTTGAGCTTGATCGCTCGGTCGAGGAGCTTGACGCAGTCTTCGAAGGCCTCGCCGAACGCGACCATGCGCGCCACCGTCGCCAGCGTGGGCGCGTCGTCCTTCATGGTGCTCGCGGCCTTCAGCAGGTGCGGCACGGCCTCCTTCTGCTTGCCGCCATCGAACAGCGCCATGCCGAGCATGAGGCGCACCTCGCTGGTGTCCTCGTTGGGGAGCGCGCCTTGCAGCGCCTTGACGGCCTTGGCGTGCTCCTTCTTGAGGGAGTACGCGTAGCCCAGGTTGATGAGCAGCTTCGGGTCGCCGGGCGAGTGCGCCAGGGCCTTGTCGAGCATCGCGATGGCCTCGTCGGGGCGGGCGGGCTCGGCCAGGTAGATGGCGCCGAGGTTGAGCGCGGCGTCGACGAGCTTCGGATCGAAGGTGATCGCCTGCTTGTAGAGCCTCTCGACCTCCTTCGGGTCGCCCTGGGTCTGCTCGGTGGCGACGGCCATGTAGAAGGCGGCCTCCGCGCTCTTCGGGTCGGCGGTGAGGACCGCCTTGAACAGGGGCAGCGCCTCGCCGGGCTTGCCGGCCTGAAGGAGCAGCTCGCCCTTCACCAGGTCCGGGTTCTTGGACGACGTGGCGGGGGCGGTCGACGCAGACGTGACCGGCGGATCGGCCATCAGCGGGTCTTCGGCGGGCGGGGTCGCGGAGCAGGCCGCGAGCCCGAGCGCAGAGCTCGAGAGCGAGAGGACCCCCAACGACACCCAGCGTGCCATCTTCATCGGTCGCATCCGTATCACGCTTTGACTCGGACGTCGTCGTGGCCTTGGCTCTCCCCGCCGAGCGCGGCGAAGAGCGCGCCCTCGATCACCGCGGCGCGCGCGCCCGGATCGACCTTCTTGCCGGTGCTCTCGGTGACGTAGAAGACGTCGGCGACGCGGGTGCCCTCGGTGCTGATCTTCGCGACCGCGATGGACAGGCCGAGCTCGAACAAAGCGTTCGAGATGGCGAACAGGACGCCGGGGCGATCGAGGGTGGTGACCTCGATCACCGTGTGCTCCTTCGAGGCCCGGTTGTCGACCGCGACGCGAGTTCGAACCGCCGGGCCCGCTCGCCGGGGAGGCTGGGTGCGGCCGACGACGTCGACGGCGGCCCTGTCGCCTCTCACGAGCGCGCGGAGATCTCGCTCGAGCTTCGGCAACGACCGGACCGCGGCCTGAACGCCCTCGACGCGGCCTTGCACCCAGAACAGGTCGACGGCCTGGACCGAACCGTCGGCGAGCTTGCGCGAGTAGATCTGGGCCGCGAGGACCTCGAGGCGCGAGCCGGCGAGCGCGGCGGCGATCATCGCGAGCAAGCCGGGCCGATCGTCGGCGACGACGCACAGCTCAGCCGCCTCTGGGTGGCTGGAAGGGACGACCTCGACCGACGCGGGCGGCGCGTGACGGCGCACGACGCCCGCGTGCGCCAGGATCGCCTGCGCGGAGCTCGCGACGAGGTAACGGTCGGGCATCGACGCCAGGAAGCCTGGCAAAAAGGCGAGGTCGTCCGCCGCGTCCGCCTCCCCCTCGAGGTACCCGCGCGCGAAGGAGACGATCTCGCGGCGGAGCAGCTCGGCCCTGCCCTGCTCGCCTGCGCCACCGGACAGGTACTCGTCGACGGCGATGAAGAGCTCGTCGAGCATGTGAGCCTTCCACGAGGTCATCGACGTCGGGCTGGTCGTCGAGACGTCGACGACGGTCAGCAGGAAGAGGTTGCGCAGAGCGTCCCGCGCGTGCACGACGCCTGCCATCTCCTCGACGGTCGCCGGGTCGTCGACGTCGCGGCGCGTCGCGAGGCGATACATCGTGAGGTGCTCCTGGATGAGGCGCGCGACCTGATCGATCTCCTCCGGCTTGAACGCGAAGCGAGCGAGGATCGAGCGGGCCATCTCGGCGCCGCGCTCGCTGTGGTCCTTGCCGCCGATCGCCTTGCCGACGTCGTGAAGCAGGGTGGCGAAGGCGAGCACGGCGGGCGAGACGACCTCGGCCGCCAGCCTCGACGCGAGCGGGTGCTCCGTCGCCAGGTCGCCGCGGCTGAGCGCCGCGAGGCGATCGACGGCCGCCACGCTGTGAACGTCGACCGTGTACACGTGGTAGACGTCGTGGTGCACGCGGCCGACGACGGGGGAAAACTCCGGGATCATCGCCAGCAACAAGCCGAGCTCGTGCATCTCGCGCAGGGGGCTGCCCTTGTCGAGGGAGGTGTCGCGCCGCATGCTCACCAGCTCGACGAACATCCGCGCGGCGATAGGGTCGGAGCGCAGCCGCTCGCACCAGCCGGCGTCGGTCGTGAGGCGCATCACGGCCTCCCGCGCGTACGCGTAGAGGGGCCGGCCGCGCTCGATGGTGACCTCGAGCATGCGCAGCGCGAGCCGGGGCTCGGCCTCCAGCGCCGACGTGTCGGCGAGCGTCACCGCCTTGTCGAACAGCCGGAAGCTGTCGCCGAGGTCCTCGTCCTTCGGCCGCCGCTTGTCCGCAGCGATGGTCGCCCGCGTGATCATCATCGTGACCCCCCGGTTGATGGCGCGCGCGAGCTGGTAATATTCGCTCATCATGCGCTCGACGCCCTCGGGGCCGTCCCCGTAGCCGAGCTGCGCCGCGATCACCTCTTGCTCCTCGAACACGAGCCTGTCGCTGCGCCGCCCGGCGTGGGCGTGGAGCAGGTGGCGGATCTGCCAGAGCCGCTCTTGGGCCATCGACAGCTCGTGGGCCTCGCGCGGGACCAGCGCGCCGACGCGCACGAGCGCGTCGATCTCCCCCGTGCCGTAGCGGGCCGCTGCGGCCCAGCGGAAGACGTCCATGTCGCGTAGACCGCCGGCGCCGTTCTTGACGTCGGGCTCGAGCAGGTAGACCGAGTCGCCGAACCGCTCGTGGCGCTTGTCGATCTCGTCGTTGAGCCGAGCGCCCCAGCGCGCGAGCTCCGAGGTGGAGAACAGGCTCCCCGAGACTCGCCACACCAGCTCGTCGGAGAGCTGTCGGTCACCGTCGAGGTAGCGCCAATCGAGCAAGCTCGTGGCGGTCGAGAGATCTTCGCGCGCCAGATCGAGCGCGTCGCTCAGGAGCAGGGTCTGATGGCCGATCGACAGGCCGGCGTCCCACAGCGGGTAGAGCACGGCGTCGACCACTCGCTCCGCGTCGGATGGGCTCCTCGCGAGGATCCTGACGTCGAGGTCGCTCCTCAGCGCGACCGCGCCTCGACCGTAGCCACCGACGGCGGCCAGCGTCACCGCGGCCTCCCGAGAGGCCGAGAAGATGGGCGCGAGCAGCTCGTCGTAGGCGCGGACCAGATCGCGCCCGAGGGCGAGGCCCCAGGCGGGCGCGCCGCGCTGCGGCGGCGGCGCCGGCTGGTCGAACGTGGGCAGGCGCGCCTCGAGCTTGCCACGAAGCTCGAGCAGGCGTGCCTTGAGCGAGGGCTGGCTGCTCATCCGACGAGAACCGTACACCCCGGGCGAGCCCCGAGGGAGGCCTCGTCTAGCGACTCACTCGCAACCCTCGGCCAGGCCGCAAGCCTGTCCGAGCAGCTCGAGCAGGTCTGCGCGCGCGCAGCACAGGTCCGCGAGGTCGCACGTCGCGGGATCGACGAGGTCCGAGCACGCCTCCCCGCCGACGCCGTCCTTGACCGCCGTGAGGGCGGCCTCCAAGTCAGCCGCGGATCGAGTGCGCAGCGCGCGCACGACGGCAGGCAGCGCGTCGAAGACGGCCGTGAGGTTCGACGCGCCGCCCTCGGCGAGCGCGTCGACCGTGCTCACGCTCGCCGAAGCGAAGGGTTGTCGCTCACCCGCCCTGCGCAGCGACGCCGTGATGGTGCTGCTGTTCACCTCGGAGAGCGCCCCCTCGCACCCGAGCTCGAGCTTCAGGTCGACGCCGGCGCTGCGGTGGCCGATGACGCTGGGGCTCGCCTCGATCGGATCGGGAACGTCACCCTTGAGACCGAGAGGCAGCGCGACGTCGATGAAGACCGGCGCGCCCGCGATCGGGAAGAGCTCTTCGTAGCGGTCCGTGAAGGTCCTCAGCGGGTCTGCTCCGTCGACCGCCGACCCGGAGAGGAACATCCGGGTGCCGAGGCCGCGGCGGGAGACGCCATCGAGCAGCCCGTAGTTGACGAAGAGCGGGGTGTCGGGCGGCGTGTCTCGCCCGATCTGCACGATCGAGGTCACGATCCCGAGCCGTGCGTTTTCGGCCACGACCTCGTCGAGCGTCGAGTCGAAGAGCGTGCCACCGTCGGTGAGCACGACGACGTGGCTGGGGTCCGAGCCCGCCAGCGTCGGCACGAGCGCGAGCGCGCCCACGAGGTCGCTCCCCGGTCGAGGGGCGAGGGCGTCCTTCGCGGCGTCGACCGCAGCGCGGGCGTCCGAGGCCGCGACGCGCTCGACGATCAGCTCCGGAGGGTCGCCGTAGGCGACGATCGAGAGCTGGTCCTTGCCGCTCGCCTCGATCGCGGCGGCGAGGGCGTCGAGCACGCCATCGCGAGGGTTGACCGAAGCGCCGGTGCTCTCGGACACGTCAGTGACCGCGATCAGGTGGAGGGCCGGACGCGAGGACGGATCGCGAGGCAGCCGCGCGGCGACCGAGAGGCTCGCCACGCGCTTTCCTTCCTCGGTGAGGCCGCCCTCGGTGAGGGTGGCGCGCAGCGCCAGCGTCTCCAGCGCTCCGACCCCGGCCTGATCGCCGTAATACGTGGCAAAATCCTCCAGCCGCACGTGCGCCGGGTCGGGCCACTGCCCGAGCGCGAGCGCCGCCTTGGCCACCTGCACCGAGGAGAGCCCGCCCATGCCGTGAGGCGCTCCGGTGACCACGTCGGCGCCCAGCGAGCCCGTCCCTTGGCAGACGAAGTTGGGGCTCTTCGGGGACACGTCCAAGGCGGTGACGCTCAGCCCCTCGGCGGGCTCGCTCGACGCCTCGAGACCGCCTGCTCCTCCGCTCAAGCTCGGGTACTGCCCGCCCTCGCCCCCCACCTCGCCGCCGACATCGCCCTCGAGCGCGCCGCAGCCCAGCAACGTCAGCAGCGAAATCGGTGCCCAAACGCAGCGAAGCCAGCGCATCAGTCGCATCCTCCCTGGTTGACGCAGGTCAGCGCATCGATGATCGCGATCAGGTCCGCTCGGGCGCAACACACGTCGCCGAGGTCGCACTCGGGAGACGGCTCGGCGCAGGTGTTTCCGTCCGGGCTGATCTCGACGAGAGCGTCGCGCGCCGCGTTGATATCCGCGGGCTGTTGCGTTCGCAGCGCGCGGACGACGTCCGGCAGCACGAGGGCGATTTTGGCCCCGTACGAGACGCCGGCGAGCGCGGACTCGAGCGTGACGAGCGTCGGACCGGCGAGGGTCGACCCCGAGACGGAGTCGACCAACGTCGCCTGGAGGGCTGCCCCCTCCAGGGGCAGGCCGAGGGCCCCATCGCAGTCCGACTTCAGCGCGAGCGTCGCCCCGACGCTGCGGAAGCCCACGGCCGCGGGGGCAGGCTGCGCGTCGGCGTCCGGGACCTCGTGGCGGAGGTGCGCAGGCAGGGTGACCGTCAGCAGCACGCCGCTCGACAGGACCGGGAAGATAGCCTCGTATCGCTGCGCGAAGTCGGACCGCACGTCGACCTGCCCCACCGTGCTGGCGGGCAGGAAGACCGGTACACCGCGACCCGCGCCGGCGACGCCCGAGAGCAGCTCGTCGTTGAGGAAGACCGGCGAGTCAGGCTGCACGTCGCGCCCGATCTGGACGATCGAGGTGATGATCCCTGCTTCGCTGTTCTTCTCGGCGGCGGCCCGAACCGAGTCGTCGAACAGGGTGCCGCCGTCGGTGAGCACGACCACGTGGGTAGGCTCGCCCGGGCTCGCCAGCGTGCCGGCGAAGGAGAGCGCGGCGATCAGATCGCTGCCGGCCTGGGGCTCGAGCGCACTCTTGGCGGCCACGAGGCTCTCGGTGACCTGCGGCGAGGGCGCCCGATCGAGCACGAGCGCGGGCGTGTCGCCGAAGGCGACCACCGAGAGCGAGTCGCCGATCGTGGCGTCCATCGCCTGGGCGAGCCCGTCGAGGATGCCGTCCCGCACCGCGACCGAGCCGCCCGTGCTCTGCGAGACGTCGGTCAGCGCGATCACGTGAACCGTGGGGCGCATCTCGAGCGCGCGGGGGCGAGCGGTGACGAGCAGCGACGCCTGGACATCCGACGTCGGGGTGAGCGCAGCCCTCACGTCGAGCGTCGCGCCGTCGTCATGATCGAGGCGGTCGACGTAGTAGGTGAAGAACTCGTCGAGGCTCACCCGCACAGGGTCTGGCGCCTGCCCGGCGGCGAGCGCCGCTTTGACGTAGGGCACGCTCACCAGCCCACCAAACGCGCTCGGCGTCGCGCGCACCGTCTCGAGCTCGCTGACGGTCGGTCCGTTCTGGCAGATGTCCCCGAGACCGTCGAAGGCCTCCAGCGAGACGGGGTCCGCGGAGCTGCCAGAAGGGGTGTCCCCGCTGCCCCCGCCGACTCCGAGGCCTGGACCCCCGCCGAAGCCCGGCTCCTGGGTGGACGTGGAGCCCCCCGCGCCGTCATCCCGACTCTCGGGCGGCGGCTCAGAGTCGGTGTCGAGGGTCCGGCAGCCGACGATCAGCAGCGCGGCAGCGAGCACGAGGGGGGTCGAGGGGCGCAGCATGGGTCTTCGTCCTACAAGCAAGATTGCGACCGCTACGTGAGGGGCTAGCTCAAGGCCCGACCCTCGAGGAAGGTGTGCCTCGGGGTTGGCACAGTCGGATCCTACCGCCGGTCGGTGCAGGTCGCACCTACGGCTGATCGCAGGCGACATAGTCGGCCACGCACAGGGTGTCCCAGGCCGTGCAGCGACAGAAGGGGCTCGCGTTCACCACCTCCTGCACGCAGGGGTCCTGCGACTCCTCACAGTCGGCCGTGATCACGGTGCCGACCACGAACGGCGAGTGACACAGGCCGAACAGCTCGTCGCACGTCGAGCCCGTCGCCTGGACGCACGCCCCTGCGGTGCAGATGCTCGAGCAACAGTCTTCACCGCCGCTGCAGTCGTCCCCCGCCTTGCCACAGGTCTCCGTGGGCTTCGGCTGACAGAACGACTGTCCGACGGCGAGCGCGCAGATCGCGTCCTGGCAGCAGTCGGCGTCGGCCGCGCAGTCGAAGCCGACCGGCTTACACTCGCCCGGATCCGACGAGATACAGACAGCGAGGCCCGTCCCGATCGCGAACGCGCACTCGCCCTCGCAGCAGCTCGCGGCGTCGTTCGGGTCACACGCCTGGGCGAAGTCGGCGCACGTCGTCGGGACCTTGCAGATCAGCTCGCCGGACTCGTCGGGGAAGCAGCCGATCTCCGTGCCGCTCTCGCCGCAGCACTCGTCGGCGCTCTTGCAGCGCTCGCCAGGGTCCGAGCAGAGCTTCTCGACACAGAACCGCTGGCCCGAGCCGTTGTCCTCGCAGCGCCCGCTGCAGCACTCGACCCCCCAGCGGCACAGGTCGTCGATGAAGCGGCACGTCTCGCCGCCGCAGCGCCCCGAGATGCACTCCGAGTCGCAGCAGTCTTCGGTGCCGTCGCACAGCGCGCCGTCGAGGCCACAGCAAGTCGAGCCCTCGACCCCCTCGCGACAGGCGCTGAGCCCCTCGCTCCACTGGCAGCAGTCTTCGTCGGCGGTGCAGTCCGCCTCCCCGAGCTCGCAGAAGAGCGGGTGGTCGAGGCACGAGAGCGAGCCGGCGCAGCTGTCGAGCGTGCACCTGCGCGACCCGAACTCGAAGAGGAAATTCGTGAGGTTGTCCTGGGAGCCCTCGTTGGCTTCCTCTTCGAGGGCGTCGCACTCGAATTTGCCCTCGTAGCAGGCGTCGAGCGTGCCGCAGAGCTCCGCGATGACGTCGACCGAGTCCCCCGAGACGATGTCTCGGCAAGCGGACGCGGAGAACGTGGCGACCAGCCCGACGGCGACGAGGCCAGCTCCGATCGAGCGCCGAGCGGTCTTCATGCGCGGTTGTCTTTGCAAGCGTGCGGCCATCTCCGTGCTCAGTCTCCAACCGGCCGCGCGAGGTCGTCTCGACAGGCCTCATAGGCGGTCTGGCAGATCTCCAGATCGAACAGACAGGGGATGCACACCGTGAGATCGAGCGGAAGCCCGCACTCTGGATCGCAGTCGGCCAGGCTGAGCTCGTTCGTGTAGCAATCGACGAGCGCGTCGAGCGCGTCGTACGACTCCGCGCAGATCTGCGGCGGGCTCGCCCCGGACACGGCGGCCTCGAGGTAGTCCTCGCAGCTCGCGCAGGCCGTCGCTTCCCCTTCGGGCTCGCAACAGACGGCGCCCCCCATCGGCGATAGCTGCAAGGTCCGCCCGCCGGGCCCGACATCGTTCACGACGGCCAGCGCAAAATCCGGAGCGCAGCAAGCCCAGCTCGCACAGTCTGCGCTGTCCGCGCAGGCCCCGCCGCTCGCGGCCGCGCCCGTGAGGCCGGCATAACACTCGACGATATCGCCGCACCCGCACCCGGACGACGCGAGCGACAGCGCGAGATCACGCGAGGAAGGGTCGCTGTCGACCGCGTCGAGCAGCTGGCTCTTGGCCCGCTCGCATCGCTCGCTGAAGGTGCCGACCTGCTGGGTGAGCTCACCGCAGGTGCACGTGAACGTGAACGCCTTGGCGAGCTCCTCCCCCTCGTCGTCGAGCCGAAGGAGGTTCTCACAGCCAGGCGTGAAGCTCGCCGCCACGGCCAGCCACGCGGGCAGCGCGAACGCAGCGCGCGCGCGGCTCGGCGTCACAGCCGCCCCCCGACGACGACCCCGAGCCCCGACGGCAGCAGCCACGGCGCCACCGCGGTGACGCGCGCCTTCGCCTTCGCGTCGGGGTCCTCCTTCGGCGCGGTCAGGAACACGGTGAGCCCGACCGCGGCCGTCGTGAGCCCCGCGATCCCCATCCACTGGCCGATCTCCGCGAGATCGCCGGCGTACTCGGCGAGGTCTTGCCCCTGAGGGGAGCAATAGGTGGTGCCGTCGGGCTTGTCGACGCACCCGGACGGGCCGTCGGCCTCGGCGCGCTGTGCGTAGGCCGCACCTTCGAGGATCGCGAAGGTGGCGATGGCCCCGACCCCCACGCTGAGGATCGTGATCCCGGCGTACCTCTGGGCGGGGCTCACCTCCTCCTGAGGCTTCTTCGTCCTCGGCGGGTGCGCCTTGGCGATGGCCGCGAGGTCGAGCGACACGCGCTCGCTCGCGCCCTCGGCCAAGGTCGTCTTCTTGGACTCGAGCACGTCGTCGCCGCGCCTCACCTCGATCGACACCTCCCGCGGCTCGACGTCGAACGGCAGGCCGAACTGGGCCTCGGGCACGGGCTTTCCATCGACGAACACCTCGAGCTTCTCGGCCCCTTGGCTGACGTCGAGGGCGAGCTTGGGGACGCGAGGCGCGAGCTTGTCTCGGCGCTCGGTCGCGAAGGCCTCGCGAGGATCCTTCTTCTCTTTGGCGAGCTCGATCGCGCGCTCCCAGGCCGCGAGCGCCACGGCGAGGTCGTTCGTGTGCTCGCGACAGTCGGCGACGTTGAGCAGGGTCCCCAGCGTCGGATCGAGCTCGAAGCTCGCCTCGAACTTCGGGCACGCCCCGGCCCAGTCCCCCGCCTCTTGCAGCGCCTTGCCATCGGCGAACAGCGCGCCGGCCGCAGCCGCGTCGTCGGCGCGCGCAGGGACGGCGGTCGACAGCGACGCGGCGACCAGCATCACCGCGAAGAAAGGACGGCACATGGGTTCCACGACCAGCAAACCGTAGGCCAACGCTCACCCCCCCGTCACCTTTTGGGTGGAGCGGGGGGCGGGAGGCGCTCAGCCGAGGAAGCCTGCCTTGCGGGAGGCGGACGTCGTGCCCGCTCCTCCTTCGGCGGCGACCGCGAACAGGTCGGTCAGCGAGACGAAGTACCGATCGCCCTTGTCGTTGCGAGCGACGACGGTGCCGTCCTCGAGCAGGCGGAGGCCCTCGACGCGGGTGACCGTGAGCGTGGCGCCCCCGTGCCCTGCGTACAAGGTGAGACGACGGCCTTCCCCGAGCCGATGCTCCCCCTCCTCTTTCTTCGCCTCGATCTCCAAGAGGACCTTCAACAGCATCGCTTCGGTCATGAAGGCCGAGCTAGCACCCCGGCCGGGGTCGGTGCAAGAAGAGCCGGTCGTGCCCCCTGCCCCGAACGGCCCCTCGAAGCCCGTGCCGGCCGGCCTGCTGCCGGACGATCACATCTTCGTGGACAACGTGGTCAAGCGCTTCGGGGACACCTTGGTCCTGCGGGGGGTCACCATGCACCTCAAGCGCCACCAGACCGCGGTTGTCATCGGCGGCTCGGGCGCGGGCAAGACGACCTTGCTGAGGATGCTCATCGCCCTCGAGAAGCCGACCACCGGGCACATCTGGGTCGACGGCGATGACATCGCGCCCCTGGGCGAGGTGGAGCTGAACCGCGTCCGGCAGCGGTTCGGGATGGTGTTCCAATACGCGGCGCTGCTCGACTCGCTGACGATCTTCGAAAACGTCGTGTTCCCCCTGCGCGAGCACCGCAAGAAGATGTCGCGAAGGGACCAGCGCACGAAGGTGCTCGACATGCTCAAGCTGCTCGGGCTCGAGGGAAAGGAGGACCGCATGCCGAGCGAGCTGTCGGGCGGCCAGCGCAAGCGCGTCGGCCTGGCGCGGGCGCTCATGCTCGAGCCGAAGATCCTCATCTACGACGAGCCGACGAGCGGCCTCGACCCGATCACCAGCCGCATGGTCGACGACCTGATCGAGGAGACCCGCGACCGCTTCCAGGTCACCAGCGTCGTCATCTCCCACGACATGACGAGCACCATGCGCATCGCCCACCAGGCCTTCTTGCTCGTCCGCGGCGAGGTCATCGCCTCCGGCACTCCGGACGACCTCGCCTACGGGGACAACGAGGCCGCGCGCGAGTTCATCATGGCCTCGGGGATCGCGCCCGATCGCCTCAGCCGCGTCGGCGACGAGAAACAGGCCGGCGACGCGACGGTCAAATACAAGGCGATGTGAGCGGCCCCTGGCTTGTTGACACGCCCTCGTCGAGCCCGTCTCCTGGTCGGATCATGAGAAGCTATGCGCTTGGGCTCGCCGCGCTCGTCGCGGTCGGGTGTGGGGACGACGGTACGGGCGGGTCCGGTGCATCCGGCGGGGGCGGCACCGGGGGGCAACCCCAGGGGGGCGCCGGTGGGACCGCCGAAGGTGGCAACGGAGGCGTTGGCGGCGCGGCCGACGGAGGCTCCGGCGGCGAGGGCGGCGGGCTGCCCGAGCTGCTCGACCTGCGAGGCCAGATCGCCGTGCTCCAAGGCCTCACCAACGCGGTCCCCAATTACACCGCGAGCTCGAGCTACTTCGACTGGTCCCCCTACGACTGTGACCTGATCGAGGAGGGGCCGTGCGTGTACCTCACGTGCTTCGTGGCCACGGGCACACCGGTCAGTCCGGGCTTCGGCGCGGGTGAGGTGACGATCGAGGGTGGCGTCACCGACCTCAACCTGCCGGTCGACGGGAACAACATCTACAACTTCAGCGACCAGCTTCAGCTCTACTTCGAGCCAGGCGACGTGATCACGCTGGCCGCGACCGGAGACGAAGTGCCGGCGTTCTCGTCGACCCTGACGGCGCCCGACGGCATCACGCTCACGTCGGACTTCGGCAGCCTCGGCACGATCGATCGCGCGAGCGACTTCGTCACGACCTGGGAGGCGGGGCCGACCGAGGGCGGGGTCTCCATCGGGTTTGGCGTCTACGAGAACGTCGCCGGCGGCGTGCAGACCCACAGCCTGACCTGTGGCTTCGATATCGACGGCGGCACCGCGACCATCCCTCCGGCGGCGCTGCAGCTGCTGCCGGTCGGCAACGGCAACATCGCCATCACCAGCATCTCGCAGGAGCTGCTCACGGTCGGCGGCACGTGGAGCGTCTCCACCCGCCTCGAGGAGTTCGCGACCTACGGCGGTGGCCAGTCGGCCGGCAAGCCGGTGGCGTTCCAGTAAGCGCGCGGGGCGCGCGCTCAGCCGTGTCGCGCGCGAGCGCGCGCTCAGCCGTGTCGCGCGCGAGCGCGCGCTCAGCCGTGTCGCGCGCGAGCGCGCGCTCAGCCGTGTCGCGCGCGAGCGCGCGCTCAGCCGTACAGCGGACCTTCGGTGACGCGGATGAGGTCGGTCTTCACGACCGACTGCTCGCGCAGCGGCTGAAACGCGGCGAGCTCGGGGCTGGCGCGGTAGGCTCGATACGCGTCCTCCGACGGGAACGAGACGATGTGCACCTCGCGGTGCGGCTCGTGCTCGGGCGTGTGCTGGACGAGGACGCGCTCGAGCGAGCCGCCGTGCTTCTTCATGATGCGCGCGGCCTCGTGCTCGAACTCGCGGAACGCATCGAGGGCATCTCGCCGGACCGAGAGGACGACGTGCAGGAGCATCACGATATGGTGGCACGGACCCGCCCCGCGCGGGGACCGTTCCTCGACGACCCAGCCAGGGCTCAGACCCCCAGCCCCTCAGTACCCCAGCCCCCTCAGTACCCCAGCCCCGGGCGCGCGGTCTTCGCCGTCGTGGGCGGGGCCGTCGTCGGCGTGGCGGTCGGCCGGGCGGCCGCAGGTCGATGGGTCGTCCGTACGCGGCCGGCGTGCGCCGAGGCTGACGTGCTCGCCGCGACGTGAGGCTCGGCGGCGAGCTCCGAGGGGGCGCTGGCCGTCGTGATCGCGACGGCCGTCGGGGTCGCCGCACCCGTCGCCGCTTGGACGACGGCAGCCTCGCTCGGCGTCGCGCTCGCGCCAGCGCTGGAGCTCGACGGACCACGGAGGAAGAAGAACGCGGCCGCCCCGGCGCCGAGCAGGCCCGCCACCACGAACGGCGCCGCGCGCGCGCGGCGGGCGGTCGCGCGCGCGGAGACCGCGAGCGCCTCTGGCTCGGCGCGAGGGCCGGAGGGCGGCGAGAGCTCGCGACGGAGCGGCACGGTACGCGCGTCCGCGATCGAGACGCTCGCGGAGGCGGTCTGCGTCTCGGGGTCCTCGATGCGTCCGGCGACCAGCGCGCTCACCTTGGAGCTCGGCTCGCCCTTGCTCGCGAGCTGCTCTCGCAGCACGGCTCGGCGAGCGTCGAGGGTGTCGCCGTACAGCTGCTTCACGAGGGTCGCGACGGCGGCGGTCGACAGGTCGAGCGACACCGATTTGGCTGCGGCCTCGAGCTCGGCGGCGAAAGCCGCCGCGGTCTGCGTGCGCAGCTCGGGGTCCCTCGTGAGCGCGCGAGCGATGACCGCGTCGAGCTCGGGAGGCAGCCACGGCGCCACCTTCGACAGCGGCTCGGGCTCGTGGGTGATGATGCGGTTGAGCGTCTCGAGCTCGCCATCTCCGCGGAACAGCCGCTGGTTCGCCAGGGCCTCCCAGGCGACCACGCCGAGCGCGAACACGTCGACTCGCCGGTCGAGCTGGCGAGACTGCACGTATTCGGGCGCCATGTAAGCGAGCTTGCCCCTGAGGCCCGTCTGCGTGGCCTGGGTGCTCTCGGCGCTCTTCGCGATGCCGAAGTCGGCGATGCGGCTCACGCCGTCCGCGCCGACGAGCACGTTCTGCGGGGACACGTCGCGATGCACGAGCTGCAGCGACGCGCCGTGCTCGTCGGTCAGCTCGTGGGCGGCGTGCAGGCCCGCGCAGACGTCGAGGATGACGCGCACGACGGCGCCGGCGGGGAGCGGCTGTTCGCGCTTGAGGGCGTGCTGCTCGAGCTGCGACAAGCTCGGCCCCTCGACGTAGTCCATCACGAGCAACAGCTCGTCTCGGGTCTCGTCGATGTCGAGCACGCTGACCACGTTCGGGTGGTGGATGCGCGAGGCGACGCGCGCCTCGGCGATCAGGCTGCGGCGCAGGCTGGCGTCGTCGAGCAAGTGAGGGTGGGCGCGCTTGATCGCCACCAGGCGGGTGAAGCCGTAGCGGCCGCGCAAGCGCCCCACGAACACGGTGCCCATGCCCCCCGAGGCGATCTTGACGAGGCACTCGTAGCGCGCGTCGGGCGACACCGGATCGCGCATCGTGCTCGCAGGCTGGGAGGTCGCCACCACGGCGAAGCCTAGCAGGTACGCGGCGGGGCACGTCTGGCTCGACGCGGGCTAGAGCGCCGATCCGCGGGGGATCGACATCCGAGTGGCTTCCATGATCAACACTTGGGATGCGGTGGAAGCCCGCGATGGGTAGCTGACCGCTGCGCACCAACCCCGCCGTCAGGCTCTTGCCTGCCTGCGAGGATCCAAGCGACACAACCTCGGGTTCGTCTCGGACGAACCCCCACCTGTGTCGCGAGCCGTCCCGACGCCACCGACCAGGGCGACCGACGGAGCCGCCTAAGCTCGCGAGGCGCCACGCCCTGGCGCGAATTAGGCTGGCGCTTAGCGGTTTGTGTCCCTAGTTCCTGTATCGCCCACGCCGCTCGCCGAGACCGACCTCCCGATCGCCGAGGTCGAGGTCGAGGTCGACGACCGATTCTCGACTTGCGGCATCGGTCTCGTGGGGTCGGCATCGACCCTCGAGCCTGGTGAATCGGGGCTCGGGCTCGGAAGCTCGGCTTCGACCTCGGCTGCGGCTTCGACCTCGGTGAGCTCGCTGTGGGTCATCGGCCGGTCTCGCCGTCTTGCCTTCGTGTCAGCCCTTTGGTCGAAACGCCTCCTCGAGAGCGTCCCAAAGCATTGCTTTCGATCCCCCCCTTCCGCCCGACGCATCCTGGTGAGCGCGAACA
The DNA here is from genome assembly GCA_016719945.1 of Polyangiaceae bacterium. GTDB lineage: Bacteria > Myxococcota_A > Polyangia > Polyangiales > Polyangiaceae > Xiheicaenibacterium. The sequence goes on from JADJYE010000001.1 coordinate 642,174, forward strand.
ACGGAGCCATCGAGAATCGAGCCGGTCTCGTCGACCTCGACGCGTAGCTCTCGAAATATCGTGGCCCAGTGGCCTCGCTTCGCCCAGTTTGCGAACCGGGTGTCGCTAGCTCGGCTCGGGGTTCGCCCGGCCCTCGCTCACGCTCGCAGGTGAAGGCCGGGCAACCCCCGAGCCTCACCCCGACCTATGTTCCACCCCCCTTGATGTTGCTGGTCCGACCTCCGGTCGGACTAGCGGCGCAGCTTGCCGAGGAGCCGGCCGAGGTAGGTCCGGTCGAGCCCGGCGATCTGCGCGGCGGCGGTCTGGTTGCCGCCCGTGTGGGCGAGCAGGGCCTCGAGGTACGTCCTCGTGAACTCTTCGAGCAGCTCGTCCCTTTGCTCGAGGAAGGGGCGCGACAGATCGACGCTGTGGCGCAGGGCCACCTGCCGCACGTCGCGCCCTCCACCGCGCTCCGCCGGCAAGACGCCCAGCGCGCCGTACGCCTGGACGAGGTTCCTGAGCTCGCGGACGTTGCCCGGCAGCTCGCGCGCGCGGAGCGCGTCTCTGACCTGCTTCGGCAGCTCCCCCAACCCTTCGCTGGCTGCGAAGCGCTGCGCGAGGACGTCCACGTCGTCGCGGCGCTCGCGCACGGGCGGGACGCGCAGGCGAACGACGGCGAGGCGGTAGAAGAGGTCCTCGCGGAAAGACCCCTGCCGTACCCCGTCCTCGAGGTCCCGGTTGGTCGCGGCGATGACCCTCACCTTCACGAAGCGGGGAGTGTCCTCGCCGACGGCGCGGATCTCGCCGCTCTCCAGCGCGCGCAGGAGCATGGGCTGGACCTCGAGCGGCAGCTCGCCGATCTCGTCCAAGAACAGCGTCCCGCCGCTCGCGGCCTCGAACGCGCCGCGCCTCGGCTCGACGGCCCCGGTGAACGCGCCACGCTTGTGGCCAAAGAGCTCGCTGGCGACGACGTCTCGCGCGATCGCCCCGCAGTTGACCGCGACGAAGGGCCCGAGCGCGACCTTCGAGCCCTCGTGGAGCGCGCGCGCGACGCGCTCCTTTCCGACCCCGGACTCGCCCTCGACGAGCACGTTGACGAGCGAGCCCTCGAGGCGCAGCAGCATCCCGAACAGCTGGCGCATCTGCCGCGATACGCCGAGCAGCCCGCGGTACTCGTCCCCTTCGTACGCGGGGACGGCGTGCAGCGCGTCCGAGTCCGCGTCGATCGACAAGGTCGCGTTCTGCCCGACGAGCACTCGGCCCCCCGCGCCGAGCACCATCGATTGGACACGCTGCCCCAGATAGAACGTACCGTTACGAGAGCCGAGGTCGCGGACGGCGACGCCCTCCGGGACGACCTCGAGCTCGACGTGGCGACGCGAGACGGTGCGGTCGGTGACGACCAGGTCGCAGTCTGCGGCGGAGCCGACGACGCACTTGCCGGCCGTGAGCCGCAGCAGCGGCGGCGCCACCGGCGCGCCCGACACGCGGAGCACGACGCCGAGCGGGCGATCGGAGGGTCGCGCGAAGGTCGCGGTGCCCGTCGCGTCGTCGAAGGATCTCGCGGTCCGAGGTGTCGCCAAGCTCGGTACGTCTTCTACCGCTCTTCGGTCCGAAGCGCACGCGGACCGAGGAGCCGGCGCGCGCGTCAGGGGGACAAGATGCGGCCCGGCGCATCTTCGGCCCCGGCCTCGGTGTGGCAGCTGTTGCAGTCAGCGCTGTCGACCGCGTCCTGCATCTTGATGACCTGCCCGTTCTTGCGGACCTCCGCGAAGATCGGGAACGCGAGCGAGCCCTCGAGCTCGGCGAAGAAGTTCCCGCTCGGGCGCACCGTCGCCGTGTGCTCGACGCCGTTGGCGTCGGTGACGACCACCGTCGCGCCGCCCGTCCCCAAACAATCGTTGGGCTCGTGCACCGTCGGATAGACCGTGCCGGCGAACATGAAGCGCGGCGCCTCCTCCTCCATCTCCTCCAGGTTCTCTTCGGTGTGGCACGAGATGCACGCGCGGCCGGGGAACATGTCCTCGGACCCCTCGTCGCCCTGGGTCCAATATTGGTCGGAGCTGCAGACCACCCCCACGGGCGCGGGACCCTCGCAGTCTCCCGCCGGCATGCCGCTCTGGATCCACGCCTCGAGCACGGCGACGTCGGCCGCTCCCGGCAGGCCGGTCGGCGGCATCGGGCGCGCGGCGTCCTGCATGCGAGCGACGGCGCGATCGGCGACCGTCACCGTGGGATCGGCGGGTGAGCTCGCAGCGAGATCGGCGCGCGTCACCAGGCCGACCGACCCTGAGGGGTCCGCGCCGGCGTGGCAGCTCGTGCACGCGGCGAGCACGTCGACCACGTCGCAGGGCAGGTCGGAGGGTTGAGTCGGCAGCGGGCTCTCGCCTCCGCCCTCTCCGTCGCCGTCGTCATCCAGCGAAAACGAGCTGTCGCAGGCGCCAGCGAGCGCGGCGGCCGCGCACAGAGAGAGGGCCCACAAAGAGCGAACGTGAAGCGAGGGACGGCTCATGTGGGCGTTGGATAGCAAGGCGCGTTCCAACGACACGGCGCCCCAAAGACGTGCATTTCGCACCAGCCGTCCTTGCTCCGAGCAGACGAGCGGCCGCTCGCTGCGGCCGATCGGCCGCAAGGTGCGACCCAGCCTTACGATGCGTGACGAAGCCGCCGCCGCGCCGCGCTCAAGGGCAGCCCGGCGACTCCTTGACGCAGATGGGCTGCGCCGTCTTCGGATAGATGCAGCAGAGATCGAAGTCCCCGTTGCAATCGCCGCACGGGCACGACGCGCAGCCGCCCGGGACCTGCATCTGCCGGCAGTCCGCGGCGGCGCAGACCTCGTCGAAGTCGCACGTGTGACCGCAGCGACCGCAGTTCAGCGGGTCGTTCTCGAGATCGACGCAGGCGTCCTGGCAGTCGGTGTTCGCGCCGGTGCACGCGGCGACACATGTCCCGCCCTCGCACACCGGCGTGGGCCCGCCGCAGGTGGCGCCGCCGCAGTCGTCCGGGTCCGTCAACGGGTCGATGCACGCCGCGCCGTCGGCGACGAGGCCAGGCCGGCACTCGCAGGTGTCCTCGGGGCACCATTGCTCGCCCGTGCACAGCGAGCACGGCGGCGGCGCGCCGCCCGCGCCTCCGCCGCCCGCCGTCAGGACGCCGCCGGCGCCGCCGGCTCCGACCCCCATGCCGCCCGCACCGCCTGCAGCCGCGCCTCCACCGCCGGCCGCGCCGCCGCCCCCCGCGCCACCGCTCGAGGTCGCGCCCGAGCCGCCCGTGCCGAACGAGAACTCGTCGACGCCGCTCACGAGGTTGCAGCCGACGAGCGCGAGCCCAGCGAGCCACAGCGAGACGTTCTTGGACATCAGAAAGCTCCTGTGAGGCCGAGGAACCCGGGGCCGATGAGCGGCCTGAGCGACGTGCTCCCTGGCGCCTCCGGTGAGGGGACGAGGACGAGGATGAGCCCCGTGACCGCGGCGGCGCCGCCGATCACGAGCGTGGCCGTCGAGACGTCGCCGAGCAAGCGAGCTTCGTCGGCGAGCGCCTCGTCGGCAGGGTCACACCCGGTCTTGCCGGGGCAACGGTCCTCGAGCTCCGCGACCGTCGAGAGCGAGACCCCTCCGGTCGCCGCGCCCACCACCAGCGCGGCGCCGCCGATGGACAGCGCCGCGATGCCCCCGAGCGCGAGCGGCCCGAGCCCGCGGCCCGCGGGGCCCTCGGGGGGCGGCGCCTCCGCGCGTCCGAACGCGAAGCGCACGACGGACCGCTCGGCCTCGCGCACCGACACCCTCTCGACCTTCGTCACGCCACCTGCGGTCGCGGAGAGCACGTGGTCCCCCGGATCGAGCCACAGGGGTGACTCGAACGCGACCTTCTCACCGTCCACCGTGAGCTCGACGAGCGCAGCGTCGCGATCGAGCTCGAGCGCGACCTGCGGCACGCGCGGCTCGAGGGCGGCGAGCTCTTTCTTGCCGAGCAGCTGCGCCTCGCGGAAGGCGTCGGGGGCGTAGTTGGGGACCTGCTCGGAGAGCAGACGCCGGTACATGCTGGCGGCCTTCGCGAGGCGGCCGAGGCCCGTGTAGGCCTGCCCCAAGAACAACAGGTGGGTCGGGGCGTGGAACCGCTGCTCGGCCACCTCGAGCAAGCGCGCGGCGGCCGCGAAGTCGCCGGCGTCCATCTTGGCGAGGCCCTGCTCCGCGATGGTGCGCGCCTCCTCTCTCGCGCGCACCATGGGCTCCGACTCCGGCGGTGGAGCCGGCTGGGCCGCAGCGGAGCGACGCCCGAGGACCGGGCAAGCGAGGAGCGACAGGGACAAGGAGCCGGCCAGGAGCCAGCGCATGACTGATCCGTACGCTGCCCGGCCTCACCAGCGCAAGGGCATGGTTCCGCGTGCCGACCGCAGGCTGACCTCGCTATACTCCTGCCGCACCGTGACCTCCCCCGCTCGCCTCCCCTGGCTGATCGCGGCCCTCGCGGCCCTGGCGGCCGGAGCGTCGGTGCCGGCGTGCATCGCGAGCGGGCCGCCGATCGATCCGATCACGAACGAGGGGGGCAGCGACGAAGGCGACGCGGGCCCCGACGCCCCGCCCGACGCGCCCGTCACCGAGCCCCACGCGGTCGTGGGCGCGACGCCCTCGCATGGGCCGTTCACCGGCGGCGATCGGGTGGTCGTTCGCGGCAACGGCTTCTCTTCCGAGGTGCGCGTCTGGTTCGGCGCTACCGAGGTCACCGACGTCGTCCCCATCGACGCGACGCGCGTGCAGGTCACGGCGCCGCCCGGTGAGCGGGGCCCGGTCGACCTGACCACCCAGAACGGCGACGACGCGTCGACTCGCCGAACGCTCGTCGGCGGCTACGCCTACGACGCCCTCTTCACCGACCCCTCCTCGGGTCCGGTCTCGGGCGGCACGGAGGTCGCGATCCTCGGACAGGGCACCGCGTGGGACGGCGCCACGCTCGCCTTCATCGACAACGAGCCGTGCGCCGAGCTCACCCTGGTCAGCCCCACCGAGCTCACCTGCACCGTGCCCAAAGGCACCCCGGGCGCCAAGCCGGTGCGCGTCGAGGGCGGCGGCGAGACGATCGCGGTGCTCGACGCCTACACGTACGAAGATTCGTCCGACGGCTTCAAGGGCGGGCTCAGCGGCGAAGCGCTCGCTGGGTCTCTGAAGGTGCTCGTGTACAACAACTTCACCGGCGACGCCGTGCCGGGCGCGTTCGTCGTGGTGGGCAGCGACCTCGAGACGGGCATCGTCACGCAGGTCGACGACGCGGGCGTCGTGGTGATCGACGATCCTTCGCTGACCGGGCCGGTCACCGTCTCGATCGGGGCGGTCTGCCACAGCCCCATCTCGTTCGTGGACGTGCCGGTCGACACCGTCACCGTCTACCTCGATCCCATCCTCACGCCGGCGTGCGGCGCGAGCGGCGATCCGCCCGGCATCGGCGGCGGCTCGGGGTCGTCCGGCACCGTCGAGGGAGAGCTCGTGTTCCCCTCCAACGACGAGTTCAAGCGCGGCTCGTTCCTGGTGCCCGAGCCCATCGGACAAGAGCGCGTCGCCGCGTACCTCTTCGCCGCCAACACGAACCCGCTCGCGACCTTCTCCCTGCCGCCCCCGACGTCGGCCATCACCCCCGAGAGCGACGGCACCCTCGGCTACGCCTTCGCGGTCTCCAGCGGCCCAGGCAACCGGACCTACTACGCCGTCGCCGGCCTCGAGGACCGCTCGAAGAGCCCACCGACCTTCGTCGCGTACTCGATGGGCGTCGTCCGCGGCGTGCCGGTCTTCGGCCAAGAGACGACGCGAGAGGTCTACTTGAACATGGTCCCGCTCGACCTCGCGCTCACGCTGGTGGCCGAGCCCCCCGCGCCGACCGGCAGCGGCCCCGATCGCCTACAGACCTCCGTCGCCCTCCGCCTCGGCGGGGACGGCTTCGCGATCTTGCCGTTCGGGCAGAAGGCTCCGCTGCTCCCGCTCTCCGACGACATCACGTTCGTCGGCCTGCCGCTGCTCGCCGAGGGCTTCGAGGGCGCGACGTATTTCGCCAGCACCCGCGCCGTCACCGGCGCCTCGTTCGTCGCGCCGATGAGCGTCGTGGGCAGCGTGCAGACGACGACCACGGCCTTCCCGGTGTCGATGGGCGAGTTCGTGGGGCTGCCGATGGTCGAGGTCCCCGCGCTCAACCAGACCTGGGATCACGCCCACCTCAAGTCGACCTTCTCCGCGGGAGCGCCGATCGATCTGACCGTCTACGACGTGTTGTCGCAGGGCGGGCTGCTGCACTGGACCATCGCGGTGCCCGGCTCCGGCGGTGCGATCGAGCTGCCCGACCTGCGCGAGCTGGGCGTGGGGCTGTGGCCGGGGCCGATCGACATCGCCGTCTACGGCGCGCGCATCGACGGCTTCGACTACGGCAAGCTCCGCTACAGGAACCTCAGGCCCATCGGGATGACCGCGTATTCGCTCGACTACGTCGGCGCCCACTTGCCGTGAGGTCGCTGTCGAGGCTCACGCGCGCCGCCGTGGGAGCGCTCGCAGCCGCGAGCGCCGCGGCGCTGCCCGCAGCTTGCTTCGATCGCGGCGACCGCTGGCTCGACGTCGAGCCCCCGGATCCGGTGTGCAACCTCGGCGACCTGCGCTGCACCAGCGCGGTGGAGGAGTGCCGCGGCGGCGCGGGGGTGACGGGCTGGTACGTGGTCGACGACTGCGCGGCCCAGGACAAGCTCTGCGTCGAGGGCCTGTTCGAGTGCAAGGCGTGCATCCCCAGCGAGCAGTACTGCGACGGCCTGGACGTGCGGGTGTGCTCCGCCGACGGCGAGTCGTCCGAATATGTGGCGAGCTGTGACCCCAGCGAGGGGCGCGCCTGCCGCGGCGGCCAGTGCCGGCAGCTGTGCGACGAGGCGGAGGCGGTCAAGAGCAACGTCGGCTGCGAGTATTGGGCCGTCGATCTCGACAACGCGATGATCGACGACACGAGCAACGCGGCCGCGCAGCAGTTCGCGGTCGTGGTTTCGAACCCTCAGCCCGACGTCCCGGTCGTGCTTCGGATCGAGCAAGACGACACCCTGCCCGGCGAAGAGAACGCACCGACGATCATCGCCGAGGCCACGATCGCTCCGCTGAACCTCCAGGTCTTCAAGCTCGGCCCGCGCGAGGTCGACGGCAGCCCCGAGGGCGAGTTCAACACCGGCTCTCACACCGCGCTCAGCCGACACGGCTACCGCGTCACGAGCGATTTTCCGGTGGTCGCATACCAGTTCAACCCGCTCGAGAACGTCAGCGTGTTCTCGAACGACGCGTCGCTGCTCTACCCCCGTGAGGCGACCGAGACGGGCACCACGAGCCTCGTCCGGAGCTACGTGGTGCTGGGCTGGCCGCAGACCATCGCGGCGACCGACGACCCCGAGACCAATTTCAACCCTCAGAACCCCATCCACCTGCGCTCCTTCCTCACGCTCGTGGGGACCCGCGAAGACACGCTCGTCCGCGTGGTCCCGACCACGACGGTCGTCGGCGGCGGCCCTGTCGCCGAGACCCAGCCGGGAGAGATCATCGAGCTGACCCTCGGCCCGTTCGACGTGTTGAACCTCGAGACCGGCGACTTCGCGGCAGACTTCTCGGGCACCGAGATCTTCGCGGACGGTCCGCTCGCCGTCTTCTCGGGGAGCGAGGCGGCGGACGCGCCCCACTTCGAGAGCCTGAGCCAGCGCCGCTGCTGCGCCGATCACCTGGAGGAGCAGCTCGCCCCGATCCGCACAGCGGGCACGACGTTCGCCATCGGGCACTCGCCGAACCGAGGGGTCGCGGTCAAGGCGGCCGGGGCCGACACCGAGCCGATCATCGAGCCGGAGTTCATTCGCTTCCTCGCCACGCACGACCAGGGCGCGACGATCGAGACGACCCTCCCTCCACCCGACGACCGCATCGAGCTCGCGACCGCGGGCGACATGCGCGAGGTCCGCGTCTTCTCGGATTTCATGGCGACCAGCAGCGACCCCGTGCTCGTCTCCCAGATCAACGTCAGCCAGTTCGGCGGGAGCGTCTCGAAGACCGGCTACCCCGGGGGCGATCCCAGCTTGATGTTCATCCCGCCGATCGAGCAGTGGCGTCCCGACTACGTCTTTCTCACGCCCGACAAATACGCCTTCGACTTCGTCGTCATCATCGCCCCGTTCGCCGCGACGGTGCTGCTCGACGACCAGGCGCTCGGCCCCGACATCTGCGAGGTCGCCCCCGCAGACGGGCTCGACGCCGAGGCGAGGGGCGCGGACAACCCCTCTCACCTCGTCTACCGCTGCCAGCTCAGCTTCCCGACCGTCGACAGCTCGGTCGATCCGCCGATCGTCGGGCTGGGCACGCAGAACGACGGGGTCCACAGGGTCTTCGCGAACGCGCCGGTGTTCGTCGCCGTGTACGGCTGGGACGCGTTCGTCAGCTACGCGTACGCGGGCGGCACCGAGCTTCGCGAGATCGCCCCCCCCGAATGAGCCTCTCGACCTTCGCCCGGCGCGCCACCGGAGCGGCGTGGGGGCTCTTCGCGGCGTGCTCGGCCAGCGAGGAGGCCACGCTCCCCGCGCGCAGCGACGCGCGGCCCCCCTCGGCGTCGGTCGAGCCCACGCCCGCCGCCCCGCCGGGCGCCGACGGCGTGCCCAGCGGCCCCTCCCCTGGCCCCGGCGCCGTCGTCCCCGCGCCCCTGCCGCCCGCGCTGGTCGTGCCGACGGCCGTCGTCACGTACCTGTCCGCGAAGCCCTACGTCGAGGAGCGCTGCGAGCTCGCGACGCCGCCACGGGTGGGCGCGGAGCGCTGCAAGTACTCGGTGCTCGGGCTCGACGCACAGGTGACGGTGCTGAACCCGAGCGCAGAGCGCGTCGGCCGCTGGATCGTAGACGCCGCCCGCGCCTCCGCGCCCTTCGCCGACCTCGAGGCACGAGACCCGGCGGCGTGGGAGCGGGTCCTGCTCACGTTCGCCAAACACGTGCGGCACCAGTCTTCTCGGATCTTCCCGCTCTCGGGGGACATCGTCGAGGACCTCGGCGCAGGCCCCACGGCGTACCGCTTCGATCGAGGCGTCGTCACGCCCTGCGACAAGGGCCGCTGCCGCTGCCGCATCAACTCGCTCACGCCGCGCGCGTATTGCCGGTACCGCGAGCACCTCGGCGACGTGTTCGAGGCGTGCACCTCCAAATACGACGGCGCCGCCGGGGACGAGGCGTGGCGCGCGCAGTGCGTGGCCAACCACGAGGCGTCCCTCGACGCCGATCGAAACGACCACTTCCGCGCCAAGGCCCTCGTCGTCGGGCGCGCGGTCGACAAGCGCTGCGCGGGCACGTGTGAGCCTCCGCTGATCGTAACCTACCTGGAGAAGGAGCTCGGCCTCGTGCGCTGAGGGCGCACGAGGGCGGCGCGCGGCCGTGGCGGAGCCTCACCTGCTGTTCGAGATCGGGCCGCTGCTGTTCGTCGGCTGCTCGTTCTTCACGAGCCTCGCGCTGTCGCCTGCCGTGACCGGCCTCGCCGAGCGGCGCTTCGGGCCGTTCGAGCAGCGCGCGCGCGCCAAGGCGCTCGGGCTGCTCGCGACGATCGCCGCGGTGTGGACCGCGAGCACGGCCGCGGCCCTGCTGCTCTTGCTCGTGCCCGTCGGGGAGAGCGAGCGCGGGCTGCCGGCAGAGCGCCTCGACGCCGCCGTGATCGCGCACATGGTCCCGACGGTGGCGACCCTCGCGGCCGACAAGCTGGTGGCGCAGCTCGTCTCGGGCGGCAGCGCGCGCCGCTGGTCCCCGCCGGGCGCTCGCGAGGAGCGGCTGGTGCTCGCGGCGCGCATCGACGTCGACACTGATCGCGCGATCGAGCGCCTGGTCGCCGAGGGCTACCGGACCCACGCGGGACGCTTCGCGCTGTCGAAGCCGACGGGCCGCGCGTGTGAGCTCGGCCTCGACGCGCTCGCCGAGTCGCTCCAGGGCGCCGCGCTCCAAGAGCTGATGCTCGCATGTCACAACGCGCCAGGCGACCCCGTGGGGCTCGCGGCCTTCAAGGTCGGGGACTTCATGAGCGCCGTCGGCGCGGGGCCCGAGAACGAGTCGATCATCTCTCGCCAGCTCTTGACCCCGCTCGGCGAGCCGAAGTGCTTCGCCCAGGGCCCGGATCTGCCGACGGACGACTCCCCGATCTGCCGGCTCGAGCACGCCGAGCTCCACAAGCGGACCCGGCGCGCCGCGCTCGACGGGCTGAAGCTCGAGGCCCCTTTCGCGCGGCGCTGGCGCGCGGCGATCGAGGCCGAGCTCGACCAGCCGTTGCCCGACGAGTCGCTGTTCACGATCGATCCCGTGCAGCTCGTCGAGCGCCCCTTCGTCGCGGTCATGGACGAGCCGATCGCCGTCTACGAAGATCTGCGCGAGCGCGGCGAGGGCGCACTGACGCCCGGCCAGTCGGCGTGGGTGCGGATCGCCATCGCGGCCGAGCGCTCGGCCGCGGGGCGACACGACGACGCGGCGAAGATCGTCCGGGAGGCCAAGGCCCAGCTCGACCTGGGGAGCGGGGCGAGCGAGGCCGAGCGCCGTGGGATCGCGCGGCTCGCGGCTGCGCTCGCGGTGCGCGCGGGCGACGAGGCTGCCTTCGCCGCCGAGTCGCCGTGGCTGGCGACGGACGACCCGCTGCACCGGCTCGCCGAGCTGGCGAGGTCGCCGGCGCGGGTGACGCGCGGCGACCCCTCATGGGCCGCCAGCCTCTCGTCGGACGACCCGATCGCCATCGCCGAGGCGCTCGACGCCGCCGCCTTCGAGGTCACACGCGGCGGGCTCTACCGCCTCCGGGCGCTGTCACCCGAGGCGCGCGCCGCGCTCGGCGAGTGGCTGCACCAAGCCTTCCCCGCGTGCTCGAGGTGCGGGTTCTTCCAGACCCTCGATCGGCTGACCGTGCGGATGGACGCCGCCCGCGCGCTCGGCGACGCGGGCGCGGTGCGCGCGCTCGAGCTGATCCTCTCGAGGTTCGAGGCGGTCTTTCTGAACCGAGGGCTCGCGCTCTCGCTGCGAGGCGCCGATCCCGAGCCGCTGTGAGCGAGCTTTCACGCAAGAAGCGGCTGAAGGCGAACCCGTTGCGCGTCGATGCCGGGATCTTCCCGGGTGATCGGCGGGCCCAGCACGTGCATCCTGGCGGCGTCGAGAGATGGCTCGATTGGCTGAGATGCAGAGGCGGCTCTCGACCGTGGTCGGCGCGCTCTGTGCCCCGAAGGTGGGCCTCGCGATCTGGGCGTTCGCGATCGCGGCGAGGCTGCTCGCGGTCGGACTGCAGTGGGGCCGCCCGCTCGTCGACGACGCGCTGATGCAACACGAGATGGCCGTCGCCCTCTCCGACGGCCGGCTGGAGACGTATTGGCCCCCGGGCGTCGCGCTGTACCTCACGGGGGTCGTCGAGCTGTTCGGGCGCTCCCACGACGTCTCGCGGCTCGCGATGCTCCCGTGGTCGGTCGCGATGCTCGACGTCACCCGGCGACTCGGCGTCGTGCTCGGGCGCGAGGCGGGCGGGCGGCTCGCGCTGCTCCTCGCCTCGCTCTTCCCCGGCTTCGTCCTGCACGGCTCGGTCACGCTCACGCACCTGCCGTGCGCCGTCTGCATGGGCTACGCCGCGCTGCTGGCCACCGAGCTGGGGACCGATCGGATCGAGCGGCGCGTCCTCGCGACCTGGGCGCTGCTCGGCCTCGTGCTCGGGATCGGCACGCTCGTCCGCTCGTCGATCCTCGCGTACGCGTTCGGGCTCCCGCTCTTGGTGGCCATCACCCAGAAGCTGTGGCGCCGCAGAGCGGACGCCTGGGCGAGGCCGTTCGTCGCGATCGCCGTGACGGCGCTGATCGTCTCGGCGCACTCCGCCGCCGTCTACGCCAAGAACGGCCGATGGGTCCTGTTGGCCGACTCGAACAGCCAGAACATCTACTACGGCAACAACCCTTGGACGCCGACCTACAAGACCTGGTGGTTCGGGTCCCACAAGTGGCCGGAGCCGACGGTCCCAGCGGAGTTCCAGGCGGAGCTCGAGTCGATCCAGGCGCTGCCGGTAGACGAGCGTGGAGACGCCTTCGTCGGCAAGGCCAAGCAGCACCTCGAGGATCGCCCCGACCTCGCCGTCGTGCGCACCGCCGCGCGCGCGCGGACCTTCTTCGCCTTCGACACCTTCACCGGCACGTATTCGATGAACAAGCTCGGCGTGCCGAGGCTCCTGGCGTTCGGCCTGCTCGCGGCGGACGCGCTGCTGTACCTCGCCGCGTTCCTGGGGATGCTCGGCTACTTCGGCCTTCAAGTCGCCGGCGCGCGCGCGGGCAAGCAGGTCGCGCGGTGCGCGATCGCGCTCGCGCTGCCGCCCTACCTGCTCGCGTTCTCGCACCCGACCTACCACTTGCCGATCCTGCCGATCGTGCTCGCCGCCGCGGGCGCGTTCGTCGCGCACTTGGCGAGCGGCGCCCAGCTCACGCGGCTGCGCGCGCTGATCGCGGTCGCGCTCGCGCTCGCCTTCCTGGCCGTCCAGGTCGAGTGGGTGCTGCGGGTCGGCGGTTAGCTAGGGCGCGGGGTTGAACGCGCCGGGCGTCGCCTTGTCGCGCTTGTCGCCGTTGAAGTCGGTGGGCGGGGCCGCGGCGTCCACTGTCGCGCCGAGCTTCGACCCGGCCTTCGGACGGTAGTCGGGGCGCTTGTCGGCGACGCCCATCGTCTTGCCCTTCGGCGCGATCCAGGGGTCGTTCGAGGCAGCGACCATCTCCCCGAGGATGGCGTCCGCCGACACGGCGGCCTCACCTGCCGGCGGCAACGCGACGGCGAGCGAAGCGAGCGCATCGGCGCCCGGGTTCATGCGGATACGCCCGAAGACGTTGCCCTTGATGTCGCTGCCAGCGACCGAGTCGGCGAACACCTCCAGCCCCATGCCGCGCCCGTGGTTCGCGATGTTGCCGTACACGCGGTTGCCCATGCTCCCGTTTCTCAGCTGGATCGCGGCGCGCGGCGTGTCGCCCATGACCGTGTTGAAGCGGATGAGGTTGTTGCGGCAACCGAAGAGCGGGTAGCGCTCCGGCTTCCACTCGTCGAGCGACTGCGGCTGCCGATCGGTGATGTCGTAGTCGAACGAGTTCGCGTTGTCCCACATCGCGATGCCGCCCGCGGCGTTGTCATAGATGAGGTTGTTCTGGATCAGCGACTGCGACAGGCCGGCGAAGTTGAAGGCGGCCCCGCCGCGCTTGCCGTTGTGGGTCGAGACGTTGCGCTCGATGATGAAGTTGAGCCCGACGCCGTCTGGCCACCTCGACTTCCCGAAGACCTTGTCCGCGTGAACGATGATCGGCTCGACCCAGGGCCGCGAGCCGTTGGGCGGCGGCTGGCCCACCATCTTCGGGTGGTTCATCAACGCGTCGAACGACGCGATCGGGTCCAGGTTGATCTGGAGACCGGCGGCGAAATTGTCGCTGAAGACGTTGCGCCGGATCACCCAGTCGTCGGACCCGTTCGAGACGTACAGGCCGTGCTCCTCCACGCTCCCCGTGAAGATGCTGTCTTGCACCAGCACGGTGTTCGCTACGACCGCGTGCAGGCCCCACACCCGGTGGCCCTTGAAGACCATCCGGTCGAAGGCCACGTGCACGTCCATCGTGCTCGTGCGGGGGAAGTCCCCGCTCAAGAGCACCCCGGCGCGCGAGGCGCTCGCGTCGCCCGTGCTCTCGAGCACGAGGTTCTGCATCACGACATGGCTCGCGCCCTCGAGCATCACCATCCACTGGGGGTTCGAGCCGAGCCTGTTGATCTTCGCGTCGCCGAGCTCGCCCATCCCGCGGATGACCAGGTAGCCATCGTCGGCCTTCCCCGGCGTGTCGCGCAGCACGAACCCCGCGTGCTCACCGGGCGCGACGAGCACGAGGTCTCCACGGCCCGCCTTCGCGAGCGCCGCCTGCAGCGTGGGGAACTGCCCGTCGACCTTCCGCTCCGCCGCTGCGGCGTCAGGGCCGAAGCCCGGCGGCGCGACCTTGACGGTGTCGAGCTTCGGCTCCCCCACCACGTAGACGTTGCGCCATGCCTTCTGCAGCTTGAAGTTGTGCGCGACCCACGCGTCGGAGTCCTCGCTGACGAAGAAGCCCTCGACGACCTGCGGAGGTACCGGCGTGCCGGTCGCGGTGGGCGTGGGCCGCGCACCGCCGTCCGGGAGGTCGGGGGTGTTGGAGGCCCCGTGGGGTGAGCTGCCGTTGCACGCCACCGCCAGAGCGACGACCAGCGCGAGCGCCAGCGGAGGACGACCGTTGGACGACATGGGGCGACAACGCACACGTTGCGCCCGAGCGTCAATCGACCTCAGCGGGTGGCGCTCGGGAGCCTTCGGGCCCGCCTCACTCGCACAGCTCCGAGGGGCTCGTGACTTCGTGGCAGCAGCTCTCCAGGAGGCCGCCATCGCACCAGACGTCGGGGGTGTTCTCGACCACACAGCCGATGACCTGCAAGTTTGCGTCCGCGCTCGGCGAGCCGTTGCAGGCGTCGAGGCAGTCGGTCACGCACTCCGAGGCTCACGCGGCGCCCTCGCCCCGCGGTCGCTCCGCACCCGCCCCCTGCGCCGCCGGTTCGCCCGTCAGTCCACGAGGTGAACGATCCGGTCGTCTCGCTCCACGAAATACCCCCTCGGCTCGTCCTCGGACTGCAGCCACAGCTTGAGGGCGTCCGACCCGATCGGGATGTCGCGCGCGAGGCTGAAGCTGTCGGGGATGCGCCCGCCGAACCCGTGGTACGTGACCAGGCGCCCTCCCGCAGGCATGGAGCCGATGACCTGCTCGACGAGGCCCACGTCCCGCCGGTAGCGGTCCTTGCCCAAGGGCACGCGAGCGTCGATCTGCGCGGCCCCGCTGTAGAGGTTCTCGCCGAACGGGTTGAACAAGTAGATCGCCCGATACCCGCGCATCAGGGGGAGGCTGGCCTCGGCATGGACGAACATCGTGCGCCCCTCGACGCCAAATACGCGCGCCGCGGTCCGCGCCGCGAGGACGAGGGAGGCCCGGTGCTCGACCCCGACGAAGGTGGCGTCGGTGGTGGCCGCCCCCACGATGCAGAGCTTTCCGACCCCCGACCCGACGTCGAGCACGCTCTGCGCGCCGTCCTCCGTCAGCCACTCGGCGGCCTTGCGCGCGACGTCGACGGGCGTCCAGTAGCGCGAGGAGATGGCGCGCCACGTCGTCGCGTACACGTCGTCGAACTCGAGGTCCTTCAGCCGGCCGGCCCGCAGCGAGTCGACCAGGCGCGCCCGCTCGTCCGGTTGCGTTCCATCAGGCATGAGCGTGGCCCCTCTGCGAGCGTGGCGCCGGGGGCGGCTGTGCGGCGAGCACCTCTGCGCGACGCAGCGCCTCCTCGAGGGAAGGCGCGACCTCGAGCCCCGCGTAGCGCTGCTCGAGCTTGGCCTTCTCCCAGACGCGCGAGGGCTTGGGCAGAGGCCCGGCGAGGATGACGTGCTTGCGGTTGTTGCACAGCTTCGAGATCGCCGTCTCCAGGGCGACGAGCCCGGTCGAGTCGATCACCGGCACCTTGCCGAGATCGAGCACCATCACCACGAACGTGTCGCCGCGGATGGTGTGCATCGCGCCCATCGCGCTCTGCGCTGCGCCGAAGAACAGGGGCCCGTTGATCTCGTACAGCGCGACGCCGGGCGGGATCCGCCGATCGCTGTCCTCCGAGATCGACTCGAGCAGCGTGCGGCTCTGGGTCATCTCGGCCATGCGCCGCATGAACAGCACGGCGGCGAGCAGCACGCCGACGGTGACCGCGATCACCATGTCGAAGATGACGGTGAAGCCATAGCAGGCGAGCAGTATTGCCACGTCGCTCTTGGGCGCCACGCGCACGACCCGCGTGAAGCTCTCGACCTCCGACATGTTGTACGCGACCAGGATCAGCATCGCAGCGAGCGACGCCATCGGGACGTACGCGACGAGGGGCGCGAGCGCGACGATCGACACCAGGATGACGAAGGCGTGGGTGACCGCCGCGACCGGCGAGCGCGCGCCCGCGCGGATGTTCGTCGCGGTGCGCGCGAGCGCTCCGGTCGCCGCGATGCCGCCGAAGATGGGCGCCACGAGGTTGCCGATGCCCAGGCCCACCAGCTCGGCGTCCGGGTCGTGCCGCTTGCCCGTCATGCCGTCGGCGATCACCGCGGACAGCAGCGACTCGATCGCGCCGAGCATCGCGATCGCGAAGGCGGCGGGGAACAGCTCGCGCAAGACGCGCAGGTCGAGCGTGCTGCCCCACGGCATGGCTGGCACCGGCAACACGGGCGGGATGCCTGCGACCGTCACCCCATCCACGACGGTCTGGAAGCGCGTGCCGATGGTGGCGACGGTGAACGCCGGCAGGAAGTGGTGGAGCAGCGCGCCGACCGCGGAGACCGCGCCGATCGCCAAGAGCGGCGCAGGGATGCGCCGCGTCAGCCGCGGGATGCCGAGCAGCAGCCCCAGCGTCGCGACGGCGACGCCGAGCTCCTGGAGGCTCACGGTGCCCCGAGCCGCCCACAGCATGGCGACCTTGTCGGTGAAGTGCTCGGGCATCGGGCCGACCTGCAAGCCGGCCATGTCCTTGATCTGCAGCGTCGCGATCACCGTGGCGATCCCGGTCGTGAAGCCTGTCGTCACCGGGTGCGGGATGTATTGGATGAGCCTGCCCATCCGCGCGATGCCCATCGCGACGAGCATCAACCCGGCCATGAACCCCGCGGTGAGCAGCCCCGTCAGCCCGTGGGCGGACACGATCGGCGCGAGGATGACCACGAACGCCGCCGTCGGCCCGGTCACCTGGAACTTGCTGCCGCCGAGCAGCGCGACGAGCGCGCCCGCGAAGATCGCGGTGTAGAGGCCGTGCTGCGGCGGAACTCCGACCGCGATCGCGAGGGCCATCGACAGCGGCAGCGCGACGATGCCGACGACGATCCCGGCGAGCACGTCGGCGCGGAGATCCGCGAGGCCATACTTTCCCTTGAGCACGCGGCGCATCGCGCTCGCGATCGGCAGCGTTCGCGCGACCCGGCCGAGCGGGGGGACATCGGAGGACGCGTCACTGCGAGAGAGGCGCGCGGGGTCCGGGACGGGTCGTAAGGGAGCCGAAGGGACGGGGGTCGTGGATGGGCTTGCGGGTGATGCCAAAGGTCTTTGGCTCAACCATGCAACACTTGAGCCACGCCATCCAGGAGCTGAACCGCGCCGCCAGTCTCACGCTCTTGGGGATCCGGGCCGCCCACACCGGACGTGTACGACATTTTGTCGCTATGATGAGCGCATGGCGCGGCGGTTACGACAGATTGACGTGCTTCCGGTGCCGATCCTCCGCTCAGCGGCGATGAAGGCGCTGCATCGGTTGCTGCGGACGCTCGCTCCCAAGGACGTCGGGATCGCCCTGGTCGGCGAGAGCGGAACGGGCAAGGAGGTGCTGGCTCGGCGCATCCACGAGCTGTCACACCGGCGCGGCAAGCCGTTCGTTCCGATCAACTGCGCCGCGATCCCCGAGCAGCTGTTCGAGAGCGAGCTGTTCGGCCACGAGAAGGGAGCGTTCACCGGCGCCACCGAGCGGGCGCGCGGAAAGATCGAGGCCGCCGATGGCGGGACCCTGTTCCTCGACGAGGTCGCGGAGATGCCCCTGGCCATGCAGGCCAAGCTCCTGCGCTTCCTCGAGAGCCGCAAATTCATGCGCGTCGGCGGCACCGTGAAGATCTCGGTCGACGCGCGGCTGGTCTTCGCGACGCTGCGCCCCCTGGAGGACGAGGTCAAGGCGGGCCGGTTCAGGCCCGATCTCTATTACCGGATCATGGGCGTGACGCTGCGGGTGCCTCCGCTGCGAGAGCGGCGCGCCGATCTGCCCGAGCTCATCGCGCAGCTGTCTCGCGAGATCGCGGCGAAGCACGACGTGATGATGCCGCGCTTCTCGCGCGCCGCGATGGGCGCGCTGCGCTCCCACGAGTGGGGAGGCAACGTCCGAGAGCTCAAGAACGTGCTCGAGCTGGTCATCCTGCTGCGCGAGCGCAAGCAGGTGCGGCTGCAGGACCTGCCCCTGTCCGTCCAGCGGACGATCTGCGCAGCCGAGGTCGGGGAGGCAAGCGCGACGGTCACCCTCTCGCTCGACGATCCGCTGCGCGTGTCGATCGGTCGCATCTTCGAGGGTGCGCTGCGGCTCGAGGGCGGCAACCAGACGCGCGCCGCGGCGCGGCTCGGCGTGAGCCTGCGCACGGTCCAGCGTCACCTCTCGGGGCCGCCTCGCAAGCCCGCGGCGCGCGCCCGACGGCCGGCAGCGAACGCCGCGTAGTCCCTTCGCGATCAGCTCGCTCGAACGCCCGCGAGCGAGCAGCCGAGCTCGCTGAGGATGCCGACGGCCGCGCCGTAGCTCGCTGCCTCGTCGGAGCTCGCGTTGCCCTGCTGGCTGCGCCGGTAGACCCCTTGCACGATCGCCGCGATTCGAAAGATCCCGAACGCGAGGAAGTAGCTCCAGTCCTCCACGCCGGCGCGGCCGGCGTGCTTGCAATACGCGTGGACGAGCTCGTCCTCCGTGGGGATGCCCAGCGGCGTGAGGTCGACCCCCGCGAGGCCCCCGCGCCCGGGCAGGTTGAGGTGGTAGCCGATGCACGCGTAGGCGAGGTCGCTCACGGGGTGGCCGAGCGTCGACAGCTCCCAATCGAGCGTCGCGATCACCCGAGGCTCGCCGCTCGGCGTGATGATGAGGTTGTCGAGGCGGTAGTCTCCGTGCACCAGCGTCGTCTCGTCGCGGGTCGGGACGTTCGACGCCAGGTAACGCATGAGCGCCTCCATGGCTGGGAGGTCGGAGGTGCGGGATGCCTCGTATTGCTTCGACCAGCGCTCGACCTGCCTGGCCACGAAGCCACCGACCTTGCCATAGTCGGACAGGCCGGCGGCCGCGTAGTCGACCGTGTGGATCGCGGCCAGCACGCGCGCGTACTCGGCGTACACGGCGCGGCGATCGTCCATGCTGCCCAGCTCCGGGAGCGTCGCCTGCCAGAAGATGCGCCCGGCGACGAAGCGCATGACGAAGAAGGGCGTGCCGATGATCGACGTGTCCTCGCACAGGGCGAGGACGCTCGGCACCGGGACCGGCGAGCCCTGCAGCGCCGAAAGGACGCGGTGCTCACGCTCGATGGCGTGCGCTGAGGGCAACAGCTTCCCCGGCGGCTTCTTGCGCAAGACGAGCTCCAGGTCGCCGCCGCCTCCGCCCTCGACGCCGATCCAATAGGTGGGGTTTGACTGGCCGCCCTTGAACTGGAGCACGCGCATCTGCCCCCCTGCGCAGCCCTCGATGTTGGCCTCGAGCCAAGCGAAGAGCCGAGCCTCGTCGAGCACGAGCGCGTCACGAGGCGGGCGCGCGTTGAGCGGGGGTGCGAGCAACATCGTGGGCGAAGGCTACCACGCTCGTGTGCACCCGCCGGGGCGCTCAGCCGGCGCGCGGCGCCGCCGCGGGCGGCACGATCGCGGACGCGACGAAGTACGCGAGGGCCCCGACGAACAGCACGAAGGAGTAGCCGACGTGCATCGCGAGGAGCATCGCGAGCGCGGTCGCCGTCACCCCGAAGAAGCCGTTCATCCCCCACCCCCAAGCGACCAGGGTGCCGCCGCGGGTCGACGCGATCAGGACGCCGAGCGGCGCGAGCGCGCCCATCAGCACCCCGAGCAGCGAGCACACGGCGATCGCCACGAAGGCACGGGCCGCGAACGGCAGGCCGACCAGCGCGGTCGTCGCGGGGAGCAGGCCGACCGCGCAGACGACGAGCGCGATCGCCAGCAGCTGCGCGCGGCGCGCGGCCGCCAGGTTCGCGAGCGCCGCGGGGACACTCCGCACGAGCAGGCTGCCGATGCCGGCCGCGAAGAGCAGCGAGGTGAGCACCGCGGACAGCGCGTACAGCGGGTGCCCGAGCAGCATCGTCAGCACCTGCGCGAGGCCCATCTCGACCACCGAAAAGCCGACCCCGATCGCGCCGAAATAAAGGAGCACGCGCGCCCGCGCCCCGCGCCCTTCGGCGCGCACGAGCTCTCGTGAGCGCAAGGCCGCCGGCAGCAGGAGGAACAGCAACGAGGCCACGGCGCTGACGCCGAGGACCAGCACGACCGTGAGCAGACCGTGCTGCTCCTTGGCGAGCTTCGGGCGGTCCTTGAGGACGTGCCACAGCTCGCGCGGCGGGACGGTGTAAAAGAAGAAGGGGCGATCGTCGGTCGGCGGAGAGAGGTCGCGGTCCTTGACCTGACGGTGGGCCGAGAGCGGCTCGGCCACGATCGCGGCGCGCAAGGGCGTGACCGGATCGTCGGGGGTGAACGCCTCCACGAAGCCGTAGCGCTCGCAGTGTTCCCGCAACAGCTCGAGGGAGCCAGCGGCGAACGGCGACTTCGCGATCAGCAGGGCGGTCGTGCCGGTGTGCGAGCACGCGAACAGGTGCGGGCGCGCGTCGGCGGCCCCCGAGGCGTGCAGCCCCGCCGCGGCGAGCGCGAGCAGGCGGTCGAGCTCGGCGTCCCAGCGGTTGACGACGAGCACGCCGTCGTCGTCGAGGTGGTCGAGCATCTCGCGAAAGGCCTCGATCGTGTAGAGGCCGTCTTCGCTGAGCGAGAGCCCACCGACGCTCGAGGCCGACCAGGTGTCCACCAGCGAGAGGACGATGTTGCGGTACTTGCGGGTCTCGCCTCGCACGAACGAGCGGCCATCGCCGACCACGAGGCGCACCTCGGGCTTCGCGTACAGGCCGCCGCTGTAGTCCAGCAGCTTGCCCAGCATCACGTCGTGGGCGATCGTCCGGTTGATCTCGACCGCGACGACCTCGGTCTGGCCTGCGCCGAGCGCCGCGCGGACCTCGCGTCCGCCCCCCGCTCCGATCACGAGGGTCGGTCCCTTGGAGCTGGGCAGCGCGTAGACCATCTCCGCGGGGTGCTTCGGCACCTGCGTCTTGGCGCTGAGGACCGCGGTCGCGGCGCTCGCGTCCATCCGCATCCACGCCATGCCCGCGACCGGACGGTCGACCGTGATCAGCGCCAGCTCGCCCCATTTCACGAACTGGGCGCGGTCGAGGTTCACGAAGCGAAGCTGCTTCACCGCGAGCCACTGCTCGCCGTAATCGCCGGCGAAGAGCGCCAGCGTGCTGGCGAGGATCGCCGCCGAAGACCAGCCGGAGCCTGGCGACTCGGCGGGCGAATAGGGGCCGCTCTTCTCGAGGCTGCCGATCGCGAACATCACGCCCGCGAGGGCGAGGCTGATGGCGACGACGAGGCCCGCGCGCGGCGCGCCCAGCCGGAGCAGCAGCAGCGCGCCAACCCCACCGAGCGCGGCGCCGGCCATGTCCGCGAAGTAGAGCCGCGGGGCGTCGCGTCGGGCGTACCTGAGCGCGCCGGCGACCATCATGCCCGCGAACGTGAAGGGCAGCGCAGAGATCGCGTAGAGGCCCGCGACCGACATGAGACCCCTCGTGTCGAGGGTCTGCGGCGGCTTCGCGACCATCGTCTTGATGATCGTCACGACCGCCGTAGCGGCCATCAGCCCGGCCAGGATCGACATCCGCCGGAAGAGCACGCCCTGCCGCAGGAGGCCCGGCGCGATCGCGACGACGCCGCCCCCCAGCCCGACCCCGAACAGCGCCAGCGACACCGCCAAGAAGGCGAGGTGGTGCCCGAGCGCCGCCGAGTACAGGCGCGTCAAGACCACGGAGAGGCTCACGCTCCCGAACGCGACGAGGCCGAGGCCGCCGTACATGGCGACGCGCTGGCGGCTAACCATAGGCGTCGGCGTATCTACCAGAGTCCGAGCGCGGCTCTGGAACGAATCGGGGAGCCGCGCGCGCTACGCGCCCTTGGCCTTGCCCTTCTTGACCGGCGCGAGGGGCGACAGCGGCCAGGGCCGCAAGACAGCGGACAAGCTGTCGGGGCCGCTCTGGGCGTAGGCCCGCTCGCACTCGGCGGCGCTGAGCCGGCGAGGTCCGAAGGCCGTCGGGCTGACCGCGTCGGCGTCCATCAGGGAGGTCGGCGTGTCGGCCCCGAAGTCGTCGGGGTGCCCCGGCTGGTCGAGCAGCACGTGGCCGAGCTCGTGGGCGAGCGTGAAGGAGGCGCGCTGCGCGCGGAAGCCGGCGCGGTCCTCCAGCACCACGTTTCGGATGGCGCCGTGCTCCAGGAAGATGAACGACTCGCCGATGCGAGAGTCCCCGCCGAAGCTCGGCAGCACGAGCACATCGATCGTCTCCGGATCACCGTCGTCCATCGACTTGACGAGGGTGCGCTCCTCGAGCGTGCCAGCGACGGCGTCGGAGTCGGTGAAGTGTTGCAGGCCGTCCTCGAGCGAGACCCGGCCGATACACGCGTCGAGCGCCGGATCGGTCGAGAGCGGCCCCTTCGCGGGCGGCCCGAGCGCCGCCAACAGGCCGTCGCGACGGGTGACGAGCACGTCCGTCGAGCCGATGGATGAGGACTGCGGCGCGCGGTTGTCGCTCGTCCGCACGCGCAGCCCGAGCTTCTCGAGCGCGGCCTGGACCCGCCGCGCGGCGCCGCGCGGCGTCGTCCCCGTCGGGATCGGGACCTCGAGCTCACGACCGTCGGCGACGAAGCGGATCGAGCCCCCGGCCGCGATCGCGGGCGCGTCGCAGCCAAGCGAGAGCAGGAACGGGGGAGGCGGATCGACGACCGCGACGTCGGCCTTGTCGGCCGGGCCGAACGAGATGCCGCATACGCTCCACACGCCGCTCGCCCGCTCGAGCTCCTCTCGGGCGATGCGGACCGCGTCCGCGTCGTCCTTGCCGATGGGGGGCGCTCCCCTGGGCACGATCCTCACCAAGCGGACACGGACGCGCGCGCGATGTCGTCCGAAGTCGCTCTCGACCCGGAGCGTGCGCTCGACGCCGCCGGCCGAGACGACGACGGCGCCGCCCAGCTCCGCGAGCATGGAGCGGCGCTCGAGCTGAGGATGGTGCCGGTCGACGTCGTCGAAGACGAGCCTGAGCGGCGCGCTCTTGGCGCACGCGAGACCCTCCATGCCGGCCGGACACGGCGCGGCCGAGAGCGGCAGCTCGGGGAGGGACTCGAGCGCGACTCGGGTCGGGCTCGACTCGGGCGCGCGCAGCGACGTCATGTTCACCTTCGCCGGCAGCAGGTCGGCGCGGCCGGCCGACACGACGACGGAGAAGGCGTCCGGATCGAGCTCGCCGGCCGGTGGGGGCGTGCGGCCGATCGAGAGGCGCGAGGCAGGCTGCCCGGTCGCGGAGACCAGCTGCAGCGCGACGCCGGGCAGCTCATCCTCGGCGGGGGCGGCGTCGGCCCAGGCGAGCGCGAACAGCGCGGCCGCGCGCGCCAACGTCGAGACCGACCCTCTCGCCACGCTCACTCCATCCAGCCGAGCTGGACGCGGCGAAACGCCGTCTCGGTGAGCACGCTGTCTGCGCGCTTGCCCGCCGCCAGGCTCGCCCAGGCGACGAGGGCGCTCCACGTCGCCGCCGTGAGGTCGGGCGACTCGACGAGCGAACGCGCGAGCTCGCTGGCGCGCTCGCGCTCGCCCAGGTCCCACAGCGCGGCGGCGGCGAGCCCGCGGATGTCCTCTCGCGGCGACTCCGCGGCGTCGTGCACGTCGCGCACGAAGGCCTCGCGGTCGTAGTGCTTCGCGAGCAGGAACGACGCGCGGAGCGCGACGTCGTCACCGAGCGGGCGCGTGCGGGCCAGCGCCTCGAGCATCGGCCGGGCCACGTCGAGCTTGGCGTCCGCCATGCGAAACAGGAAGGCGGTGTCACGATCGGCGCTCGGCCGATGCGACAGCCGCGCGACCAGCTCCGAGGTGGGTCGGGTGCCACCGGTGCCGCGGCCTGGCTCGAGCGCCCACACCACCAGGCACCAAGCGGCGCGCGAGCTGTCGGGGCCGGTCGAGGTTCGCTCGGTGGCCTCCTTGAGCGGGCGCGGATCCGCGCCGCGGTGGGCGAGCTCTGCCATGAGCAGCCAGCGGCCGAGGTGCCGCTCCGAGCCACGCAAGACCAACATCGCGTCGCCGAGCCCAGCGCAAGGCTTCGCGGCGAGCTCTTCTTTGCGCAGGCAGAGGGGCAACAGCAACTCCACGCTGAGCGCGATACGGTGCGCCTCCTTGATGCGCGCGGCGAGCGAGAAGAGGCGAGCCCCCGTCGGCTCGCCGCGGAACAGGCGCGCGACCTCGGCGGCGAAGGCGATCTGGGTCTTGCTCGACGCGGCCCCACGCGCGAGCGCCGGCCCGAGCGACGCGTCTTGGATGAAACACGCGGTGCTGAGCGCCGGCAGGCCGCCGAAGTCGTCGCTCTTGAGCGCGGAGGCGAGCAGCGGCGCGAGCTTCTTCTCGCCGCTGTCCGCGAGCGCGCGCAGCGACGCCGAGTACAGCTCTCGCTCGAACGACTCGGCCTTCACGGCCTCCTTCACGACGCCACAGCAGACGTTGCGCAGAGGCGCGGAGCTCGGCGCGAGCGCGCGGAGCACGGCGGCGAGCTTGGGCTCGAACGAGGTGCGCTTTCGAAGCGCCGCCTCCACCTCCGCGCCGACTCGCTGCTCGACCGTGACGAGGGCGCCGGTCCCCCACCCCTTCAACATGCTCCCTTCGCTGAACGTACCAATGTGTGCGGGCACGCGGGCCAAAAATCCCTACCGATCGTGCGGGGGCGCAAGATACGCTCGGACCAGCTCGAGGAACGCTTCAGGCTCCTCGATGAAGGGGAAGTGCCCGCTCTGGTCGAGGGTCGCGACGCGCGCGCCGTCGATCGAGCGCGCGAGGCGTTGGGCTCCCGCGGTCGGGGTGATCGCGTCGCGCCCGCCCGCGATGATCAGCGTGCGCGCGACCCAGCGGTCGCGGCGCGCTCGGAGATTGAAGGTGGGAAGGCAAGCCGTGCCGTAGGCGTTGGCTCGACCGCTGTAGCGGAGCCGGGCGTCGAGCCTCTCCACCACCGCCGGATCGTAGCGATGAAAGAACGAGGGGAGCTTGCTGCGCACGAAGGCCCGCAGACCTTCGTCGTCGAGGGCTGGGGCGACGATGCCCCTCCTCTGCGCGAAGCCGCCGGGAAAATCGAAGACCGACGGCGCCCCTGTGAGCACCGCGGCCTCGAGGTGCTCGGGGTACGTCAGCGCGTACGTCGCGGCGATGAGCACGCCGAAGGAGTGCGCGAGGAGCGAGATGCGCCCGTGGCCGAGCTCTCGCCGCAGCGCCTCGAGCTCCTCGGCCCAGCCCTCGATCCCGCCGAGCAGCGGATCGGGTCGGGCCGAGCGGCCGCACCCGAGCTGATCGTAGAAGACGAGCTCGAGGCCGTCCGCCAGCGGCTCGACGAACGGTCGGAAGTAGCTGTGATCGAGCCCAGGGCCGCCGTGAAGGAAGTACAGTGGGGCGCCCCGCCCCACTCGCTCGACATGCAGCTCATGACCCCGAACCTTCACGCTGCCCGCCAAGATAGCGCGCGCCGCTTGCGCGCGCGGCCCGGGTCGGTCACGAGGCCTGGGTGAGGTCGCGCACGAGCTCGCTCGAGACGCCGCTCTTGGGGCTCTACGCCGCGCTGCTGTGGCCCGCCGTGGTGTTCTTCTTCGCCGTCGACGCGCTCCCGAAGCTGCGCGCGATGCAGGCCCCGAGGACGCCGTACTTCGAGCTGGAGCGGGTGCTGCTCTTCGCCGCCGGCCTCGCAGGGACCCTCGTCGCGTCGGTCGTGATGGGCACGCTCGCGCGTCGCGGTCTGCTCGACAGGCCCAGGCTGGCTCGCGCGGCGACCACGGCGGCCCTCGCCTGTGCCTTGCTCGCGGTCGGGGTGGCGGGCGCGACCCGGCCGCTCGGACGCGGGCCGACGTCCTTCGGCGCGTACCTCGAGTCGCTGCCCACGGTCTCGCAGCTCGACGCCGCGCGCACCGATCGGGCGAGCCCCGAGGACCACGCGCTCGAGTGTGGCCACCCTGACGACGCCGGACCGCGCGACGGCCCGCCGGTCGTGGATCGCTGCTGCTCGTGGGTCTCTTCCGACAACCCCCGGGAGGCCACAACGCCTCCGCTCAAGACGTGCTCAGTGCACGTACCTCAGAACGGAGACCCGCCGCGTGTTCGGGGATGCCGGCGCGGGTCGCTGGCGGGTGGCGCACGATGAGGCGCGTGACGTGTACTTCGCGCACGACGGGCGCCGTCACGGCGTCGCCGTGACGGAGCGGCGCGCAGTCTCGGATCCGGTGTACGGCTACGCGTTCGCCGACGCGATCGCGCTCCATGGCGCGCTCCACAGCCTCGCCTTGCTGGGGCTCGGCTGCGCCACGCTGCTCGTGCTGCTGCGCGCGCGCGACCAGCGAGCGCACCGCCAGCTCTGTGCTGGCCGCGAGGCGATCCTCGAGGCCGACGGCCGCTATCGATCGACCAGGAGTCGGTCGCCGCCGGTCGCGCGGTGGGCCTCGCGCCCGGCCCGGTCATCATCCTCGACGGGCACGTCGCGCCGGGCGCCTACCGGTCCGACGCCGAGCTCAAGGGGCGCGTGGTCGCCGACGTGCGCCCCGCGCTGCAGCTCCGCGCGGATCGGCTCGCGGCGCTCGCGCACCTCGTGCTGGTGGTGACCGCGAGCCCGCTCATCGCCGCGCGCTGATGAGCGCGGTGGCTTCCTGGCTGAGGTGAGCGGCGCGCGCGCCTCGCTCACGCGTCCCTCCGCTGACTCAGAGCGCTAGCCGACCGACATGCCGATCATGAACAGCAGGACGATCGCGGCGACCACGATGACCGTGAGGCCGACGTTCGTGACCGAGAGCCAGAACGCCGCTTGTGCGTAGCTGCGTCCGGCCTCGGGGGACTCGCCGCGGTTGATCGCCGCGAGCTCTGCGCGGGCCATGAACAGCGCGGGCAGGGACGTCAGGATCCCGCACATGATCCAGCTCGCGATGGCGAGCCCGACCGCCCACGCCGCCGTGCTGCTCGCGCTCTGCTGGATGTACGGGTTGCCGTACGCCATGGGCGGCGCGTAAGGGCTCATCATCGGCGCGGGCGGCCCCGGCGGCGCGTAGGGGTTGCTCGACTTGCCGTACGGCTCCTGCGGCTGGCCCCACGGCTGCTGCTGCTGGTGCGGAGGAGGGCCCCACGGTCCTTGAGGAGGCATCGCCACGACGCTCAGGGTAGCACCAACGTGCGCGCCCGCGCCGCGCGCTCAGATGCCAGCGGGGTTGTGCTTCATTCGCGAAGGCGGCGGTGGCGGCGGCGGCGGTGGCGGTGGCGCCGCTTCAGACCCGGCCGGCTCGACCTCATATATCGGGGGAGGATCTGCCTGCGTCCCCTCCACGATGACCAGGCCCTCTCCAGGGCCGGTCGAGAACGCGAGCGGGTAGACGACCCTGACGACGCCGCCCTCCGGCTTGGGAAGCTGCGCGGCGCCGAGCGCCTTCCCCACGCACGCCTTCATGGGCTCGCTGGGCAGGGCGCCGAGGGACTTCACATCGGTCACAGCGCCCTCCTCGTCGACGGTGAAGCCGAAGACGACCTCCCCCGCGAGGGTCGGATCGGTCTGGAGAGCCAACTCGTAGCACTTGCCCGCGGACTGGAGCCGAGAGTGGAGCACCCGCCGGATTACGTCGGGGGGCAACCGGCCGGACACGGCCAGCGCGCCCACGCGGATCCTCCTCTGGCCCGCGAACGCCGCTGTGGACGCCGACGCCGGCGCCGCGGTGACGGGTGCTGCGGTGCTCGTCCGAAGAGCCTCGCTCGCCGTCGCGCGAGAGCTGGGGTCGGACGGCGCGTCGCGCACCCCCAGCCACACTGCGACCCCCGCGGCCGCCGCCAGAGCTGCAGCGCCGAGCGCGATCACCGCCGTCCTCGAGCGCGCCGGCGTGTCCGACTTGAACGCGCCCGTCCGCGCAGCGTCGAGGCTCGTGATCGGGGCGGCGACCACGGTCCGCCCGTCGTTCGACGCGCGGGGGGTCGCGGCGCCGTGCGACGTGAGCGGGGCGTCGAACGCGAGGGGCAGCGCAGGCGTCGTCGAAGCGCGGGCCGCGGGCGAAGGGCCGGCGCTCACGCGGTCGAGGCTCGACCGCCCGGGGAGGGGCACTACCTGCTCCAGCTCCGCGAGGAGCTCGCGCGCGCTCGCGAAGCGCTGCCGCGGGTCGAGGGCGACGGCCTTGGCGACGAGCCCCTCGAAGGCGTCGCTCACCTGCGCGCCGAGCTTGCGCGGGGTGGGCCGGGCCGGCTCCGTCGCGCTGACCAGCATGTCGCCGAAGTCTTCCCCGGTGATCGCCTCCGCGCCCGACGTGAGCTCCGAGAGGATGATGCCGATCGCGTGCACGTCGGTCCACGGGCCCGTCGCCCCGAAGGCCTTCGAACGAAACTGCTCCGGCGCCCCGTGCTTCGGCGAGAACGCGCTGAAGTTGCTCGACGTGCGGCTCGCCACCCGCGTGATGCGCTCGCCCTCTTGCATCGCCTTGGCGATCCCGAAGTCGAGCAGCTTCGCAGGTGAGCCCTTGCCGCCCTCGATCAGGAAGATGTTCTCCGGCTTCACGTCGCGGTGCGCGATCCCCTCGTCGTGCACCGACGCGAGCGCCTCGATCACGGGGCGGACGAGCGCGACCGCCTGGGCCTCGTCGAGCCTCTGCCCGCCTGCGCGCAGCTCGAGCATCCGCTCGGACAAGGGTCGGCCCGTCAGCCACTCGAGCACCAGGTAGGGCGTCTGGCCGCCCTTGGCGGTCACCACCCCGAGGTCGAACACCCGCACGATCGCAGGGTGATGGGAGAGCTTCGACAGCATCTTGCCCTCCTCCTGGAACTTCTTGAGGAAGGTCTCGCGGCCCTCGTCGGTGAAGTGCCCCGGGATCTTCAGGCACTTGATGGCGATGGCGTGGTCGAAGGACAGGTGGTGGCCCCGGTACACGACGCCGAACCCACCCTCGCCGATCGGCGCGTCGACGCGATAGCGCCCGTCGATGGTCTGCCCCACGAGGCCGAAGACGTCGTTCGCCACCGGCGTCGAGGCTACTCGACGACAATCTCCGTGGCGCCCAGAACTTCGTCGCGGCCGGCCCGTCTACGGCCAGCACGATGAACGCCACGACCGACAGCTTCCTCGAGGACCTGCGCATCGCCAAGCCCTGCTCCGCCGACTGGAGCCAGATGACCGGCGACGACCGCGCGCGCTTCTGCGGCTCGTGTCAGAAGAACGTCTACGATCTCCGCGCGATGACGCGGCAGGAGGCCGAGGCGCTGCTGAGATCGAAGGGCGAGGCGTGCGTCCGCATGACGCGCCGCGCTGACGGCACGGTGATCACCGGCGACTGCCCGGTGGGCGTGACGCGCGCGGCCAAGCGCCAGCGGGTCGCGGCCGTCGTCGGCGGCGGGCTGCTCGCCGCGAGCGCGTTGCTCTGGAAGGTCCGCGCAGGCGCGGACGAGCCCGCCAAGAGGACGCTCCTCGCTGACGTCGAGGACGACGAGCGCCCCGCTCGCAAGCCGAGGACGACGCCGACGGCGGCCCCCGCGCAGCCCGTCACCGGCGCGAAGGCCGCGCCTCGCAACGACGGAATCGCCGCCTGGCTCGAGGGCCTCGCCGCGAAGCTGCTCGCGAGCCAGCCGCAGCCCGAGCCCGAACCCGAGCCGCGGACGGTCATGGGCGAGATCGAGGCCGTGCCCTCGCCGCCTCCCCCGCCCGTCCAGCCAGTGCCCGCGGTGGTGATGGGCAAGGTGTCGGCCCCCAACCACGCACCCACGACGAAGTAGCGAGGCGACTCAGCGGGCCTTGCATATGTTCAATCTTTGTTCATACTTTGATCAAAGATATGACAACGCCCACGACCGCCCTCCGCGTTCCCGAGATCGAGGTCTTCTTCGACGGTGAGTGCCCGCTCTGCGTGCGGGAGATCCGCATGCTCCAGTTTCTGGACCGCCGCGGCCGCATCCGCTTTTCCGACATCGCCACGCCGGACTTCGATCCGACCCCGCTCGGGCTGAGCTGGGAGGCGTTGATGGACCGCATCCACGGCAGGCTCGCGGATGGCACCCTCGTCGAGGGCGTCGAGGTCTTCCGGCGCCTCTACGGCGCGGTCGGCTTTGGGCCGCTGGTCGCGCTCACTCGCGTGCCCGGCTTCTCCCACGCGCTCGACTGGGCCTACGGCGTCTTCGCGAAGAACCGCCTGAAGTGGACGGGGCGCTGCGTCGACGGCGCGTGCCGCCTGCCCACGCGCGCCCGCGCGTGAAATTCGGTCGCCTGCGGCGGCAGCTTCTCGAAGCAGCCGAGCGAACCCGCGCCCGGAGTCATCCGGCGAGCATGCCGTGGATGCTCACCCCGACGCCGACCAGGCTCTCCCCCGCGATCACGCCGGAGCAGAGGATGATCCAGAAGCGGTCGGACCACGACGGCGCGACCTTCTTCACGCCGTAGGCGAGCAGGCCGCCGAGGAACATCGAGAGCCCCTGGTTGGCAGGGACGACGAAGCCGAGGCCGAACGCGGACGCTGAGGGGAGCCATGCCGAGACCGACTTGGGTGCCTTCTTGTCGATGACCGCCATCGCGACCCCGAGCACCGCCGCGATCGCCACCGCCGTACCGACGTTGGGTGGGAGCGCCGAGACCCCCTTGGAGAAGACCTCGGCCACCGCCTTCCACGTGGTGACCGCGGGCGCGGCCCACTGCTCGGTGAAGAGCTGCTCCTTCGGGTTCGGGATCAGCGCGAGGTAGATCGCCGACCCGGCGAGCGCCCCAGCCAGCGCGCCGCCGATCTGCGACAGCCACTGGCTGCACGGCGTCGAGCCCAAGATACGGCCCGTCTTGAGATCACTCATCAGATCCGCGCACTGCGACGCGCCGCCGCCGGTCACGTTGGCGGTCATCAGGTTGACGGTGACGTCCCCCGGCACGGCGACGCCCATGGTGAGCTGCGTCACCTTGCCCATGGCGCCGATCGGCGTGTTGCCGGTCTCGCCGTTCACCCGCGCCGCGACCACCGCCAGCACGAGCGACAGCGCGAGCCCGATCAGCGCGGCCCACCAGGGGATCTCGAACAGCGCGACCTGAAGGATGACGCTGAGGACGATCGTTCCCCCGAAGCCTGCCAGCAAGAACGGGCGAGGCACGTCGGTCGGGTCATCTTCCTCGCTCGCACGCTTGGAAAACAGCCCCGAAAACGAGCGCGAGACGGTCTTCCACGGAGCGCGACCGCGGTCAGCGAGGCGACGACCATCAGCGCGACGCCAGGCCACAGCAGCCAGCCGACCAGCGACGAGAACCAACTCTTGTCCGGGGACCGGCGGCGACCCAGCCCCGCGTGAGCAGCTGCGGACCGACCACCGCGTACGAGACGAGCGAGCCGGCCATGATCGAGAAGGCCGCTCGCGGGCCCATGATCCCGCCGACGGCGACGAGCAGCGCCGACGGGTCGAGCGCGAACATCAGGTTCTTGAGGGGGTAGCCGCCGATCGACCCGGGCAACGCGACGACCTTCGTCAGCTTGGCCACCTCGGCGACCTTCCAAGCGCCCGCGAGCACGCCAGCCGCGACCAGGGCGTACACCTGCCTCAGGGCCTCGGCGCCCTTCGAGTACATCCCGCGGATGGTCTCGGCGGCCGCGATCCCGTAGGGGAATGGCAGCGGATCGTGCACGATCATCGCCCGCCGGATCGGCACCGCGATCATGATCCCGACCAGGCACACGCTGAACACCCAGGCGGCGAGCGCGTGCCACGGCAACACGCGCCCGGTGAGCACGGTGAGCGCAGGGATGCCCGCGACGAGACCGGCGGAGGAGACCGCCGCGGCCGCGCTGCACGCGGCCTGCGACAGGTTGGTCTCGAGCATCGAGAACGGCGTCGACTTGGACGGGTTGAACCTCCAGATCGCGAACGCGAGCAGCGCGCCGGTGATGCTCATGTTGCTCGACCAGCCGATCTTGAGCCCGCTGTAGATGTTGCAGGCGGAGAGCACCGCCCCGAGCAGCGCCCCGGTCAGGATGGCGCGGACGCTGAAGTCCTGCCGCCAGTGGGTCGGTCGCGGCGCGTCGGTCGCGGAGGGCGCGTCGGTCACCGGGGCCGCCATCAGCCGTCCTTCACGAGCGCGATCGACACCTCTTCACCCTCCAGCGTGAACGGCCTGGCCTCGGCGCCGGCCGCGACGCTGGCCTGGTCGCCGAAGGAGACCGCGCTCGCGAGCGACTCGCTCACGAACAGCTCCTGGCTGGCCCTCGCGACACGGACGGCCCGCTCGCTGCCGCCGACGTGCAGGCGGACGCGGTCGACGAAGTCGAGCCCGAGCTCCTTGCGGAGGCCTTGCACCTTCGCGACGATCTCGCGCCCGAGCCCCTCGTCTCGCAGGGCGTCGTCGAGCTCGACGTGCAGCACGATCACGCCCACCCGTCCGCCCACGGCCGCGTAGCCGGACTAGGCCTCGACCGCGACGTCGATCTCCTCGGGCCCCAGCGTCACCGGCTCGCCCTCGACGTCGATCGTGACCGCGCCGTCGGTCGCGAGCGCCGTGCGCAGCGCGCCCGCGTCGGCCTTGGCGAGGGTGGCCTTGCAGGCCTGGACCTTCTTGCCGAGCTTCGGCCCCAGGGCGCGAAAATTCGGCTTCATCGCGTACCTCACGAAGGCCGCCTCCTGGCCGGGCGCGAGGATCTTCACCTCGTGCACGTTGAGCTCGTCGGCGACGAGGTCGACGTGCGCGGCCAGGGCCGCAGACAGCTCCTTGTCGGAGATGACGACGTCGGCGCGGCGAAGCGGCTGGCGCACGCGCACCTTGCTCTGGGTGCGGACCTGAAGCCCGAGGCTCACCAGCTCGCGCACCGCGCGCATCTCGCGGGCGAGCCCCACGTCGAGGCTCGCCTCATCGATGGCAGGCCAGCTCGCCAGGTGCACGCTCTCGGGCATTTTGTCGCCCCACGGACGCCGCACCAGGTTCTGCCACAGCTCGTCCGAGAAGAACGGCACGAAGGGCGCGCTGAGCCGCGCGACGGTGACCAGCACCTCGTACAGCGTGAAATACGCGTCCTGCTTGTCGGCGGTCGCGGTGCCGGCCGCGAAGCTCCCCTTCGCCCAGAAGCGGTCGCGGCTGCGGCGCACGTACCAGTTGGAGAGGCTCTCGACCAGATCGACCAGGGCGCGAGCGGCGTCGTAGAGCAGGTAGCCGTCGAGCGCCTCGGTGACCTTCTTCGTGGTGAGCGCGAGCTCGCTCATCATCCAGCGGTCGAGCTCGGCGCGCTCGCTCACCTGGCGGTACCCGGCCGAGCCAGCGAGGAAGCCCTGATCGAGGGAAGCGGTCGACCTGCCCGCCGCGGGGTCGAAGCCGTCGATGTTCGCGTAGATGACGAAGAAGCTGTAGACGTTGCGCAGCTTGACCAAGAACTCCTTCTGCTCGAGGCGCACGTTGGTCAGCGAGTGGCGGGTGTTCGTCCACGACGGGCTCGACGCGTAGAAGAACCAGCGGAACGCGTCCGCGCCGGGGCTCGGCGCGGACGGGTCCTCGATCCACACCTTCTCGTCGGCGGCGAGGCGCGGGACCTCGTTGGCGAGCACCTTGAGCGCGCGGTCGAACGGCTTGAGGCCGAGGCGCGCGACGTCTGCGTCTGCGAGCGCGACGACGCGGCGAGGCAGCGCCTTCGTCGGCTTGAGGACCAGCGCGTCCGCGGCCGCGCCTTGCGCGTCGCTGCGGTAGAGCAGCACGCGCGTCGACTCGCCGGTGAGATCGAGCCCGTCGTAGTCTTCCCGGGCGATGAGGGCGGTGCCCACCTGGACGTCGAGCCCCTGGACCTGCCCGGCGGGCACGGCCGCGAACTCCATGCGCACGCGGTCGAGGATCACGTCGGGCGGCGTGTAGTTGCCCTTCGACTTCGACTCCTTCTTGCCCTCGCGATCTCCGACGTGGCCGAGCACGACGCAGGTCTTGTACGGGTGCGGCAGCGGCGCCTTCGTCGAAGACGAGCGTCGAGATCATCAGCAGCGAGTAGAACCAGCCGCGGGTCTGGTCGACGGCCTCGCTGATGAAGTCGGCGGGGAACGCGCGGTCGAAGATCTGCTTCGAGCCCTCGGCGTGCGGGTAGCCCCACTGCGCGAACGGCATGCAGCCCGAGT
The DNA here is from genome assembly GCA_016719945.1 of Polyangiaceae bacterium. Taxonomy (GTDB): domain Bacteria; phylum Myxococcota_A; class Polyangia; order Polyangiales; family Polyangiaceae; genus Xiheicaenibacterium. The sequence continues at coordinate 676,153 of JADJYE010000001.1, forward strand.
CGAACCAGCAGTCGATCACCTCGGGCACGCGGCGGTAGGTCCCCGCCTCGCCGGGGTTCTGCCAGGTGACCTGGTCGATCCACGGCTTGTGCACCATGAGGTGCTCGGAGAGCGCGGGGTCCTTCTGCTTGGCCTTGTGGAACGCGTCGAACGCGGCGGGGTTCAGGGCCAGGATCTCGGCCACGCTCGCGGCGCCTCCAGTGCTCGCCCGTCTCGTCGTTGACCCACACGTTGAGCGGCGTGCCCCAGAAGCGCTCGCGCGACAGCGCCCAGTCGACGTTGTTGCGCAGGAAGTCGCCGAAGCGCCCCTCCTTGATGTGCTCGGGCAGCCACTTGACCGAGAGGTTGTTCTCGATGGCGCGGTGGATCTCGGCCGTCGTGCGGATGAACCACGCGGGGCGCGCGAACTGGATGAGCGGGTCGTTGTCGGCGCGCCAGCAGAACGGGTACTCGTGCCGGTAGACCTCGGAGTGCACCAGGCTGCCGCGCTCCTTGAGCTCGTAGATGAGGTCCTTGTCGCAGTCCTTCACCCAGCGGCCCTGGTGCTTCGGGACGCGCGCGGTGAAGGTGCCGTCGGGGCCGATCGCACACAGCAGCGGCAGCTCGGGGTGCTCGAGCAGGAGCTTCTTGTGGGCGTTGTTGTCGTCCTCGCCGAAGGCCGGCGCGACGTGCACGATGCCCGACGCGTCCATCACCACGAAGTCGGCGGCGATCACCGTGAAGACGCGAGCGTGAGCGCGCCCCTCGTCGGCGAAGGTGTCGAACGGCGGCACATATTTCTCGCCGACCAGCTCGGCGCCCGACAGCTCTCGCTCGATCGTCAGCTCGACCCCGAGCTTCTTGGCGAGCGCCGGGACGAGGTCCTTGGCGAGGATGACCTTGCCGTGGCCGGGCACCCCGCGACCACCGCGTAGCTGAAGCTCGGGTGCACTGCGGCGTACATGTTGGACGGCAAGGTCCACGGCGTCGTCGTCCACACCAGCAGGGCCGTGCTCGGGTCCTTCTCCAGCGGGAACGCGACGAACACCGACGGGTCGTCGACGGTCTTGTAGCCGAGGCCGACCTCGGCGGAGGACAGCGCGGTGCCTCCCTGCGCCCACCACCAGACCACCTTGTGACCGCGGTAGAGCAGGCCCTTCTTGAACAGCTCGCTGAGCGCCCACCACACGCTCTCGATGTAGCTCTTGTGGTAGGTGACGTACGCCGTGGGCAGGTCCACCCAGAAGCCGATCTTCGCGGTGAGCCGCTCCCACGCCTCGGTGTAGCGGAACACGCTCTCGATGCAGCGGTGGGTAAACGGCTCGACGCCGTAGCGCTCGATCTCCGCCTTGCCGTGGATGCGCAGCTCCTTCTCGACCTCGACCTCGACGGGCAGGCCGTGCGTGTCCCAGCCGGCCTTGCGGGGGACATCGAAGCCGCGCATGGTCTTGTAGCGCGGGAAGACGTCCTTCACCGCGCGCGTCAGCACGTGGCCGTTGTGAGGCGTGCCGTTCGCGGTCGGCGGTCCCTCGTAGAAGACGAAGGTGCCCTGGCTCGGACCGGTCGAGCGCGTCTCGGAGGCGAGGCTCTTCTCGAAGATCGACCGCTCCTTCCAGAACGCGAGGATGGCGGCCTCGTCGGCGGGGAAGTCGAGCTCGGATCGGACCGCGGTGAAGACGCCTCGGCTCTTGTCAGTCATAGGGGGGCCTCCCGTGTAGCAAGCCGCGTCGGGAGCGTCGAGCCTCGGGCCTTTTCAGGGCTCGGCGGACAGGCTCAGCCCCGCGAGGTCGGCGCGGATGACGGCGACGCCGTCCGCCCCGGCCTCCAGGCACGCGCCGGCGTTCGACGCGTCGATCCCTCCCAACGCGACGAGCTGGGTCCCCCCGCCCTGACCCGCGAGCGCGTCGCGGGCGCGCGCGAGCGCCGCGAGCCCGAGAGGGGCGCCCTTGCCCGGGGAGGCGAAGATCGGCGAGAGCAGCAGCGCGTCGGCCCCGAGCGCGGCGACCTCGGCGGCGCCCGCGAGGTCGTGGCACGCGGCCGTCAGCAGCCGCTGAGGACCGAGCGTGGCGCGCGCCGCCGCGAGCTCTTGCACCCGGCGCTCAGGCAGGTGCGCGCCGTCGAGCTGGAGCTCGAGCGCGAGCACGAGATCCCCGTTGATGACGACGAGGTGGCCGAGGGAGCGAGCGACGTCGCGCACCCACGCGGCGAAGGCTCGGCGCTCCTCGCGCGGGAGCTCCTTGTCGCGCACCTGCACCAAGATCGGCTCCGTGGCCCGCTCCATCCGCGAGCGCAACGCCTCTCGAGAGACCTGGGACAGGCTCGTGATCTGGGTGAGGCGGGGGACGCGCGGCCGCCCGCTCACCATCCGCTGGCGGCGGAGCCGGTCGGCGCGGCGGAGGCGGAAGGGGCGGCAGGCGATGACGCCGACGCGCCCGCAGACGCCGCTGCCGGGATGGCGACGCCGAGCTCCTGCAGCTCGACCTTCGCCTCCTCCGCGTATTTCGAGCGCGGATAGCGCTCGACCAGGTACTGCAGGGTGCGGACCTTCGCCTCGCGGTCGCCAGCCTTGCCGAACTCGTCGGCCAGGCCCTTCAACGCCTGGCCTGGCGTCTCCTCGCGCGTTCGATTCGGATCGGGCTCGCTCGCGCACTGGAACGGGGCCGAGCTCGAGCCGACCAGGACCGCGGCCAGCATCGCCGCGCGCGCGCGGCGGGGCGCAACAGAGGTCGGCCGGCGCGCCGCGGGCAGCATCGGCTCGCTCACGCGATGAGGCCGCTCGCCGGCGATGAGGCCGACGCGTAGAGCTTCTGAGGGATGCGCCCGGCGAGGAACGCGCGGCGGCCAGCGGCCACCGCGTCGCGCATGGCCTCGGCCATGAGGACCGGATCTCGTGCGCCGGCGATCGCGGTGTTCATGAGGACGCCGTCGCAGCCGAGCTCCATCGCGCGCGCCGCGTCGCTGGCCGTGCCGACGCCGGCGTCGACGATGACGGGAAGCTTGGTCTGCTCGCGGATGATCATGAGGTTGTACGGGTTGCGGATGCCGAGGCCAGAGCCGATCGGCGCGGCGAGGGGCATCACCGCGGCGCAGCCGGCGTCCTCGAGCTTCTTGCAGATGATCGGGTCATCGATGCAATACGGGAGCACCACGAAGCCCTCCTTGACCAGCACCCTGGCTGCCTCGAGGGTGGCCTCGTTGTCGGGGAACAGCGTCTTTTCGTCGCCGATCACCTCGAGCTTCACCAGCGGCGTCTCGAGCAGCTCGCGCGCGAGCCTCGCCGTGCGCAGCGCGTCGGCGGCCGTGTAGCACCCCGCCGTGTTGGGCAGGATCGTGACGCCGAGCTTGGTCAGCACGCCGTGCAGCGACCCCTCCCCTCGCGCGGCGAGGTCCACCCGGCGCAGGGCGACGGTGACCACCTCCGCGCCCGACGCGAACGTCGCCACCTCGGTCTCTTGCAGGTCCTTGTACTTGCCGGTGCCGACGAAGAGTCGCGAGCCGAAGCGGAACTCTCCGATGACGAGCGCGTCCTGCATGGCTCTGGCGGTAGCGAAGGGTGGGGGCGGCCGCAAGCTTTGCTGAGCAAAGGCCAGTCAGATCGACCGGCGTTTGCTAAACTGGCGGGGATGTCGCACAGCCCTAACGCTCGGTGGCTCCGCGGCGCCGCCGTTCTCGCCCTCGCCTCGCTCACGCTGGTCGGCCAGGTCGACCCTGGCGGCGCCCTCTCGATCGGGCGCAAAGCCCACGCGACGATCTCCGTCTTGATGACGCTGCCCGAGCTGGTCGAGCGCACGGGCGCAGCGGTCGTGGCCCAGCCGGTCGAGCGCATCAGCCGCTGGGAAGAGGTCGGCGGCTCGAAGCGGATCGTGACGTACACGCGCCTGGTCCTCGAGCAGACGGTCATCGGCGACCTCAAGTCGGTCGCCAGCGCGAAGGTGAAGAAGAGCGACGTGTCGGAGGTCTGGGTGCGCACGCTCGGCGGCAAGGTCGACGGGATCGGTCAACAGGTCGCCGGCGAGGTGCAGTTCTCGATCGGGGAGACCTCGCTCGTGTTCCTGGCGCGCGCAGCGGATGGCGCCGTCGTCGTGGTGGGGATGGCGCAGGGGCATTTCCCGCTCATCGCGTCGGCCGACGATCGCGTGCTCGCCTCGAGCCCCGACACCGGCACCCTCATCCCCCGCAAGAAGACCGATCCGCCGCGCACCGCGCGGGACGAGCTGCTCGGCGAGAAGCTGTCGGTCGCGCGCGACCGCATCGTGAAGGTCAAAAAGGCCGCGCAGTGACCCGTCGGGCCGCGGGCGGCCGCGCGGCGCTCCGCTGGGCCGCCGCCGGGCTGGCGCTGACGCTCGTGGGCCTGTCGGCGCCGCGCGCACAGGCGTACTGCCGCACGTCGAGCTGCGAGGAAGGCGTCGGCGCGCGCTGCGTGCCCGCCCAGGCGAACGACTGCGGCGTCGAGCTGTTCTGGCCTACGAGCTGCGTCGGCTACACGCTCCAGAAGGACGCATCGGGCGAGGTCGACCTGGCGACCGCGCGCGCCCTCGCGGCGCAGGCGTTCGCAGCCTGGTCCCAGGCGAGCTGCGAACAGGGCGGTAGCCCCAGCGTGAGCGCGATCGAGCTGGGCGACGTCGGCTGTGACCGCGTCGAGTACAACCAAGACGGCGAGAACGCGAACATCATCATGTTCCGGGACGTCGTGTGGCCCCACGACAGCCGCGCGCTGGCGCTGACCACGGTGACCTACGCGCTGGACACTGGAAAGATCCGGGACGCCGACATGGAGCTCAACACGGCGACGGCGACGTTCACGACCGGCGACCAGGGTGTGGTCGTCGACACGCTCAGCATCCTCACCCACGAGGCCGGGCACTTCCTCGGGCTTTCGCACGCGCCGACCCCCGAGGCGACGATGTTCCGGGACTACCCGCCGACGTCGACCGGGATCCGCACGCTCGAGCCGGACGACGCAGCAGGGATCTGCGCGGTCTACCCTCCGGGGCAGGGCCAGGCCTGCGACCCGGCGCCGAGGAACGGCCTGGGCGAGGAGTGCTCGAGCGGCGGCGGCGAAGGCGGCGGCGGCGCCGACGGCGACGACGAGGCGGACGGTGAGGGCTGCGCCGCTCGCCCTCGCTCGCAGGGTGGCGGCGGCGCAGCCGCGCTCGTGGTCGCGGCGCTGTGCGCGGCGCTCAGAGCGCGGGCGCGAGCGGGCGCGCGCCCGCGGTCTTGAGCAGCTCGCGGTCCTCGTCGCAGCCCGGGTTGCCGGTCGTGAGCAGGCGGTCTCCGTAGAAGATGGAGTTCGCGCCGGCGTACATGCAGAGCAGCTGCGTCTCGCGCGACAGCTCGCTGCGGCCAGCGGACAGCCGAACCATCGAGCTGGGCATCATCACGCGGGCCGTCGCGATCATGCGCACGAACTCCACCGGGTCGACCGGCGGGAGCGCCTCGAGCGGGGTGCCCGCGACGCGCACGAGGGCGTTGATGGGGACGCTCTCCGGGTGGGGATCGAGGCGCGCGAGCTCGACGAGCATCGAGCACCGATCGTCGATCGACTCGCCCATCCCGATGATGCCGCCGGAGCACACGCTGATCCCCGCGGAGCGCACCGCGCGCAGCGTCGAGAGGCGCTCGTCGAACGTGCGGGTCGAGATGATCGAGCGGTAGTTGTCGCGCGAGGTGTCGAGGTTGTGGTTGTACGCGTCGAGGCCCGCCTCCTTCAGCCGCTGGGCCTGCTCGGGCGTCAGCATGCCGAGGGTGCAGCACGCCTCGAGCCCCAGCGACTTCACCCCGCGCACCATGCCGAGCACGCGCTCGAAGGCCGGGCCGTCCTTCACCTCGCGCCAGGCGGCGCCCATGCAGAAGCGGGTCGAGCCGGCGTCCTTGGCGCGGCGAGCGGCGTCGAGGACGGCCGCCTCGTCGAGCATCTTCTCGGGCGCGACGTTCGTCTCGTGATGGCTCGACTGGGGGCAATACGCGCAGTCCTCCGGGCACCCCCCCGTCTTCACGCTGAGCAGGGTGCAGAGCTGGACCTCGCTCGGGCCGTGGTGGGCGACGTGGAGCGCGCGCGCGCGATCGATCAGCTCGAAGAGCGGCAGCTCGTACAGACCGCGCGCCTCCGCCACCGTCCAGTCGCGCCGGATGGCTGCAGCTTTCAACGGTGCAACAGGCTTGGTCTCTGAAGTCTCGTTTCGCTCCACTCGCGGGGCAAGGCTCGGCTCGTTCATCGCTGCCGCCAGCAGTAGCGCCGATCGTGCTGCGGGCGAACGGGAAAATTCACCTGGCTTGCCGGGTGAATCAGGGAGCAGGCACCCTGCCGGGCGCAACCGATGCGCCGTGACGGGCGAGGCCCCAGCCGACGGACGCGAGCTGGCATGCGTCGTGCTGAGCTCGTCGCTGAGCGCGTGATGAGGCTGTTGATCGTCGACGACACCGCGGTCGTGCGGGCCGCCCTCTCGCGGATGGCCGCGGAGCGAGGCTGGAAGGTCTTCGCGGCGAGCTCCTCCGCGGAGGCTCGGGCCGTGGATCTGACGCGTGTCGCGGGCGCGATCCTCGATCTGGAGATCGGCGCGGACTCGGGCGTGGAGCTCGCCACGGAGCTGCGCGCCTCGCGCCCGGACCTCCCGCTCATCTTCCTCTCGGCCGCGGCCGACCCCCAGCTGCTCGATCGAGCGCGGGAGATCGCGCCGGTTCTCGACAAGATCGCCGGGCTCGCCGCTGTCGAGGCGTGGGCCGCGGGCCTCGCGCGGGGTTGATCCAACGGGCCATTAAGGACATCCTGCCCGGCCCGTGCAGACCCCGTACGCCTCGGAGCAGTTCCTTCACCAGCTCCTCACGAAGGCGCTCGCCGCCAACGCCAGCGACATCCACGTAAAGGTGGGGCAGCCGCCGGGCGCGCGCGTGCGCGGCGACATGGTGTACTTCCGGGTCGACAAGGTGAAGCCCGAGGACACCGAGGCCCTCGCGCGCATCTTGCTCGCCTCGCGCGGCGTCGACGACGTGGGCTCGATCCGCGAGTTCGACACCAGCTACGCGGCGCCCGGGATCGGCCGCTTCCGCGTCAACGTGTACCGGCAGCGCGGCTCGCTGGCCGTGGTCATGCGCAGCATCCCCATCAAGATCCCCTCCTTCGAGGACCTGGGCATGCCGGCGCCGATCCGCACCTTCGCGGAGCTCGACCGCGGCCTCGTGCTGGTGGTCGGCGCCGCCGGCAACGGCAAGAGCACGACGCTCGCGTCGATGATCGGCTACATCAACCAGAACCTCCCGAAGCACATCGTCACGATCGAGGACCCCATCGAGTTCCTCCACACCGACAGCCGCTCCGGTGTGAGCCAGCGCGAGGTGGGCATCGACACCGACAACTTCGCGATCGCGCTACGCGCGTCGCTGCGCCAGGACCCGGACGTGATCCTGGTCGGCGAGGTGCGCGACGAGGAGACGCTCGAGATCACCATGCAAGCAGCGGAGACGGGCCACCTCGTCTTCACGACGATGCACACCCCCGACGTGTCGCGCACCGTGCACCGCATGATGAGCCTCGCCAAGAACCCAGCCGAGCTGCGCGAGCGTCTCGGTGACGCCCTGCAGGGGATCGTGGCCCAGCGCCTCGTCCCGAAGCGCGACGGAACGGGCCTCCAGCTCGTCCAGGAGATCCTGGTCGCGAGCGGCACGGCGCGCGAGGCGATCAAGCGGCCCGATCAGAACCCTCCCCTCAAGGACGTGATGGAGAAGGGCGTCGTCCCCTACGGGATGCAGACGTTCGACATGCACCTCAAGCAGCTCGCGATGGCCGGGCTCGTCTCTAAGGAGCTGGTCAAGCGCGACGGCGGCTTTTAGCCCGGCAGTGGGGGCCCCTGCCGGGGGCGAGGCCCGCTCTGCCACGTTGGTTAGCTTCCGCGGACTCTTCTCGATCGTTTCACGGCACCACGAGGTGGCGGCCCCCGGATGACCTCGAAATGCTCGGGGAAGCGGCCTGCCTTCGCCTTCGAGAAGACGAGCTGCCCGTCGACCTCGACGTCGAACTGGCCGGTGCCACCCGCGGTGAGCGTGACCTCCTCGCCGACGGCGTCACGAATCGCGGCCGCGAGACCCGCGGCCTTGGGCTTGTAGTTTCAAGCCTGGCAGTAGCGAATGACGATCTTCAAGGCCTCGAGCTCCTTGGGAATGTCCGTAGCACGGCGGTGCCGCGGCCGCCTCGCGCTGGCTGTGAGCGCCGCGCTCGCCGTCGCCTGCTCGTCGGGCGAACGACCCGGGCCGCCCGCGGGGTCCTCGGGCCCCGCCGCCCCGAGCGCGTCCCCCACCTTCACGCTGGGCCCCACCGCGTTCGGGCCCCACTGGGAGCGCGCGGCGCGCTCGCTCGATCCGCTCGACGTCGCCGAGGTGGGGCTTCGCGAGGGCGGCGCCGGGCTCGCGGCCGGGCTGGATCACCCGAGCTATCGGGCCGTCGCGCGCGCCGCGCTGCCGGCCGTGCCCGACGCGATGCTGGCCGCAGCTCCCCTCGCCGCGCGGGCGCGCGCCGGCGGCGACGAGGCCGCCCTGAACCTCGAGACGCTGATCGAGGTGCTGCGCTCGAAGGTCGTGATCGGCGAGCGCATGGATCCCGAGGGAGAGCAGGCCGCCGTCGCCGATCTGCTCGCGCTGGCGAACGACGCGGGCGCCGAGCGGGCGCTCCGCGCTCGAGCGGTCACGGCGCTGCGCTTGTTCGCGACGAGGGGCTCGTGCGACGAGGGGAAGATCCCGTCCGAGCTCGACGAGTGATCATGCCCCCCCCGAGATCGTGAGAGCCCCGTGGGGCCCGGCCGCGTCGAGCGAGGCGACGCCCCCGAGCAGCAGCGGGTCGTTGCGCCGACCGTGTCCCGATGGGACGCCCGCAACGACCGGGACGCGGAGCGGGGCGAGGCGCTCGGCGAGCACGCTCTCGACCGTGACGCCGTCGGGGCCGGGGGCGCACTCCGTGAAGTCGCCCAGCGCGACCGCCGCGACGCGCTCGAGGTGCCGCCCCCTGACCAAGGTGGTCAGCATCCGATCGATGCGGTACGGGCGCTCGGTGACGTCCTCGAGGAAGAGCACCGCCCGGTCTGGGAGGGCGAGCCGGCCCGCCGCCGCGCACGCGTGAAGCAGGGTCAGGTTCCCGCCCGCGAGGGGCCCGCTGGCGCGCCCGGCGGCGACGATCGAGAGCCCTTCGACCCGGCGAGCGCGGCCCGGCTGCTCGAGGGCGTCGATGAACGCCGCGCGCCCCACCGCGTCGCTGCGGCCGAGCGCGGTCAGGTGCGGGGCGTGCAAAGACGCGACGCCGACGCGCGTGGCCTCGACGTGCAGCGCCGTGATGTCGGAGAAGCCAACGATCCACTTGGGACGCTCGGCGAACGCGCCCCATGGCAGCTCGTCACAGAAGCGCAACGCCCCGTATCCGCCGCGGGCAGCGATGATGGCGCGGATGTCGTCGGCGCACAGCGCCTCCTCGAGCTCGAGGCGCCGCCGCTCGTCGTCGCCGGCCAGGTAGCCGGTCCGTGAGAAGATCCCGCGGCTCGCCCCACCCGGCGAGCGAAGCCCTCCGTGATCGAAGCGCAGGCGGTATCGGCTCGCGAGGAACCCGAGGCCTCGCCACCCAAGGACCGCCTCGAACGGGCTCGACGGCGCGATCACCGCGATCCGATCTCCCGGTTTGAGCGGCGGCGGCAGCCGAAGGCCGCTCGGGCAGGAGGTCGCGACGGCGCGCTCCGTCATCGATCGTCAGGTGTCGTCTTCGAGGAGCTCGTCGTCCGAGACGTCTTGGATGTCGTCATCGGCGGCCGGCGGCCGGGAGGCGGTGCGCGGCGGAGGCGGCGCGGGGCGGCTCGACATCGGCGGGCGCTGCTGCGGATAGCCCGCCTGAGCGTCAGGAGCCTGCGGCGGATAGACCGGCTGAGGGTACCCCTGCTGGGGATACCCCGCCTGCGGATACGCTGCCTGCGGATGCGCTGCCTGCGGATAACCCGCTGGCTGCGCACCTCCGGGAACCCCCGCCTGCTGCGGATACCCGGCCTGTTGCGGATACCCGGCCTGCGGATACCCCGACTGCGGAGCGCCCTGCTGCGGATAGCCAGCTTGCGGAGCCTGGTGGGCTTCGTACCCCCCGGATAGCCCGCCTGCGGATAGCCCGCCTGCGGATAGCCCGCCTGCGGATAGCCCGCCTGCGGATAGCCCGCCTGCGGATAGCCCGCCTGCGGATAGCCCGCCTGCGGATAGCCCGCCTGCGGATAGCCCGCCTGCGGATAGCCCTGTTGAGGGTAGCCCTGCGGATACGCCTGCTGCGCGTCGGGGGCCTGGGCGTAGCCCGGGTGCCCGTAGCCGTAGTCAGCCTGGGGAGCCGCCGGCGCCTGGCCGTAGCCGAGCTGCGGATCGTACGGCGGCGGGGCCGCCTGGTGCTGAGGGTATCCCGCCTCCGCGTCGTACCCCGGGGCTGCACCGTTCTCGTGGGGGGGCCTGGAGCCACCTGCCCACTGCTGCTCGGCCCACGCGCGCGCCGCGGCAGCCCTGTCGTCGGCGCTCTGCTCGACGGCCGGCTCATCGCCCGACCCGCCCTCGAACGAGGGTGGCGTCTCGGGGAGTGCCCCCGGTGCGTCGGTCTGAGCGCCAGCGAAGGGAACGTCGCGCAGGGCGTCCTCTGCGTCGTCGGAGTCGGCGGTCTCCTCGGGGATGCCCTTGAAGACGTCGGAGCCGGACTCGCCCAGCGCGTCGACGACCGCGAGCGAGGACAGGACGGCTCCGCGGGCAGTCTCGGCCGGAGGTGGCGGCGGATACCCCGGCCCAGCGGCGAGGGTCGGAGGCGGCACGGGGAAGGCGGCCTGCGTCGACGCTGCCATGGCCGCGGCCACGACCGCGGCGGGCGCGATCGGGGTCTCGTCCAGCGAGGGAACCTGCAAGAGCGACGGCGCAGGCGGCGGCGCAGGCGGGGGCTTGCTGACGGGCGGTGACGCGACCGCCGGGATGGTGCGCTCGGGGACGGGCTGACGCTGGGAGGGGCGGTGATCGAGCTTGCCTGATTTGGCGCGCTCGAGACCGGCCGTCGCCTCCGGATCGTTCGCCTTCATCCGGAGCACCCGACGCCAAGCATCGGCAGCCTCACGTGCGTCGCCGATCTCCTCTTCCCACAGGCGCGCCACCTTGCGCGCGAGCTCTGCGCGCTGGTTGGGATCGCGGCCGCGGAGGATCTGATCCTCGTACAGCTGGATCATGCCGCGGTGATCGCCGAGCCGCTCGAGCAGCCCCGACAGCTCGTTCATCACGTCCTGATCGGACGGCGACAGATCGTGGAGCTTCTTCAGATCTTGTGCGGCGCCCGGGAGATCGCTCAGCTGATCGCGGCGCAGCCGGGCGCGCCGCCCGAGCAGCTTGCGCACGAGCGGACCGTCGAAGACCTCCTCGAGGGCGCGAGCGAGCGTGGACTCGACGCGGCCGAGATCGCCGACCTGCTCGCCGAGCTCGTCGAGCGCGCCGAGCGTGGCGTCGTCGACGAACGTGACCAGGGCGTCTCCGATCCATTCGAAGGCCTTGTCGATGTCGCCGAGATCGCGGTGAGCGAGCGTCGCCGCGCGGCGCAGCAGCGCAGCGCGCGTTCGTCCGCCGTCTCGCGAGCCTTGCCCGCCCGAAGCGAGCGCCTCGGCGAGGATGCGCCTGAGCGACGCCGGCCCGGTCGCAGACTTGCCGGCCGCCGCCGCGCGCTCGTCGGCCGCGCGCGCCGCGTCGGCCAGCTTCTGGAGGGTCTCGTCTTGGGCGCCAGCCGCCAGCGCGAGCTCGAAGAACGACCGTGCGCGGTCGTGAGCGCCGCGCTCCGAGGCGACCTGCGCCGCTCGAGCGAGCGCGTCGAGGCGGGCGGGAGGCGTCTTGCACCGCCCGACCTGGCGCTCGTAGAGGTCGACGACGTGCCCGGGCGCCGTGGTGAGCGCCGCGAGCCGAACCAACAGCTCCTCGACGTCCTGGGGCGCGACGCTCGTCAGCGCTGCCTCCCCGTGTTGCATCGCGTCGAGCGAGTCCGCGCCGGCCGTCGCCATGGCCTCGGCCTGACGGATGAGCTCACGCGCGCGGTCCATCCCGGACAGCTCGCGCGCGATGATCTCGTGGGCGGTGCCGAGCGCGTCGAGGTCCTTCGCGCGGACCGCGATCTCCTCGAGCTTGTCGCCGACCTCGCGGTCGGCCGCGCGGGCCTTCGCGAGCTCGATGGCGACGCGAGCCGCGTCCTTCTCGCGCCCGATCTCGGCGAACCGCTCGAACGCCTTGCGCAAGGCCTCGTTGCGCCGGTTGGTCGGCGCGGTCTCGTACCAAGTGACGAGCTTCGTCGCGACGATGCCTTTCCAGCCGAGCCGATCGCCCAGCTCGATGTACGCGTCCCGACACGCGTCGTCGCCTTGGTCAGCGTACTTCTCGAGGGCGCCGAGGGCCTCGTCTCCACGGCTCAGCTTCTCGTCGAGGATCAGCGCGAGCCGACGCGTCATCGTCGCGGCCTCGGCGTCGTCTCCTTCGAACTCGATGAGCACGCCGAGCAGCTTCGCCACCCGCTCCCACTGCTCCTCGCGCTCGCACAGCTTGAGCAGGCGCTCGGTCGCGTCGAGGTCGCCCGGATCGGCGGCGAGCACGACATCGAGCACCTTGATCGCGGCCTTGGGGTCGTCGAGCGGCCCCTCGTACAGCTGCGCCACGCGCTGGGCGAGCTCGACGCGCTCGTCACCTTCGACGAGGACGAGCTCACGCTCGAGCGCGTCGGCGGCGATCTTGTCGTCACCGATCTTCTCGGCGAGGTCGGCGATGGTGTGGAGCGCGATCCGATTCTGCGGGTCGAGGTCACGCACGATGGCTTCGAACCGTTCGATCGCCGCCTTGGGATCGTCGAGCTGATCGGCGACCAGGCTGGCGCCCCGCAGCGCGAGCTCGAGCTTTCGATCCTTGTCGGTGGTGACGGCCAACAGTCGATGGACCAGGTCGGCGTGCTCTTGGTGGTCCCCCCGGGAGGCCGCGTCGTCCACGAGCCATGAGAGCGCTCGCTCGCTCTCCCCATCGTTCAGGATGAGGAGCATCGTCTCGCGGGCGCTCTCCGGGTCGCCCGTCTCGCCTTGTACGGCGGCGGCCTTGAAGCGGGCCGCGGTGCGGCGATCTTTGTCGGTGAGCTTGGCGCTTCGCTCCGCGAGGTACGTCGCGAGCTCCGGGATGCGCTCGGTGGAGCGGAAGAGCGCCTCGAGCTTGTCCGAGTAGGCGTCGTTCTGAGGGTCGAGCGCGGAGGCCTCGGTGAGCTTCTCGATCGCTCCGGCCGGATCGGACGCCTTCTCGTACAGGTCGGCGGCGCGCGCCAGGAACTCGGCGCGCTGCGCCGGGGGGGCCTCGTCGCCGACGAGCTTCGAGCGCTGATCGAGCGCGTTCGCCGCGTCGAGGAAGCGCGACGCGGTCACGTAGGCTTGCTCGGCCCGCTTCCACAGCTTGGGATCGCCGCCTGGCGCGCCTTCGGCGGCCTCGACGAACGCGTCGCCGGCGTCACCGTGGTCGCCGGACTTGAGCCGCAGCTCGGCGAGCTTCGCGAGGAGCGCCCCTCGCTGGGCTGCGTCCTCGAGGCTCGAGACGTTCTCGGCGATCACGTTGGCCGCCTGCTCGAGCTGCCCACCCTTTTCGAAGAGCTTCACCGCGGTCTGGATGGCGGTCTCGTCTTGAGGCGAGAGCGCAGCGATGCGCGCCCACGCCTCTGCTGCCGCGGCGGGGTCCTTGCGCTTGACCTCTTGGAGCTGGGCGAGCTTCTTCTCGAGCGTGATCTTCGTCTCGACGTCGGGCGCGCCCATCGCCTCTTGCTCGAGCACCGTCGCGAGCTCGTCCCAGCGCTGGGCCTTCTCGAGGAGGCGGCGCAGCTGCTCGCGCGCAGGCTCGTCTCCGCGGTCGATCTGGACGACCTGCTTCGAGGCGTTGATGGCCGTGTCGAGATCGCGCAGCTGGGACTCGCAGATCCCCGCGACATCGCGGAGCTGCGCCTTGCGCGTCTCCGCGGGCTGCGACGAGACGCGCGACGCCGCGAGCAGGACGTCGCGCAGGTCGGTGTACATCCGCTTCTGGCGCAGGTGCTCGTCGACCCAGGTGAGCGCCTCTGAGTTGGACGGGTCGAGCTTGAGCGCCTCTCGGAACCGCTGCAGCGCCGTCGGCTTGCGCCCCTTCGCCGCCTCGGAGTTGGCTTGATCGAGCAGCGCTCGGACCTGGGCCTGATCGAGGTCGTGCTGGCTGGCGCGCGGGTCGAACGTCCCCGCCGCGGCCTGCGGCGGCTGATAGCCCGGCACGAGCGCCTGCTGCCCCATGCCCACGGGCCCCATCCCCACCTGCCCCAGACCTTGTGGGGCTTGTTGGACCGCGGGGGGCTGAGCCCCGCCGTGGGCCCGCGCGGCATCGCCGCCTGCGGGGATCATCGTCGTCGTCCGGCTCGATCCGGGAGGCTCGACCCGCTCGGCGCCGGTGGCGGGGCGACGGCCTCGGGCGATCGCTGCGCACCCGACCGAGGAGCCTGCGCGGCGCCCGAAGGCGGCGGCGGACGCGAGCCGACCTGGGCGCGCGCCTCCGCGGCGAGGTACCCGGCCGGGTTCGCCGCCAAATAGGCCGCGTAGAGCTGCGCGATGTCTTTGTTGCGGCCGAGCGCCTTGGCGTAGTGGTCCGCGAGCTGCATCGCGCGGTCATCGCCGGGGACGCAGCGCAGCGCGCTGGTCGCGTACCCGAGGCCGTAGTCACCGTCGTACGACTCGGCCAGCGACACGAAGATCGCCCGCGCCTCGTCGCGCTCCCCGGGGGGGACGTCCTCGCCGAGATCGAGCCTGGACGTGATGGTGACCCCGAACTCCTGCGCGAGCGCGACGTCGTCGGGGGCGAGCACGCGCGCGTGGCGCAACGCCGCGCTCGCGCCCGGGCCATCCCCCGCGCGCAGGCGCACCGCGGACTCGTCGCGATAGAGCGCGAGGCGCCGATCGTTCTCCTCGATCAGCGCGTGCTCCATCGCGAACAGCGGGATGGCGTCGGCCCACTGCTCGAGCTCCTTGAGCAGCTCACGGGCCTGGTAGATGGCGTAGACGTTCTGGTTGTCGAGCTCGACGACCTTGCGCCAGTTCTCCGCGGCGCGGTCCTTGCGAGCGAGTGGCGGCTCACTCCAGAGCTTGCCGAGCTCCTCGTGGATGCCCACCAGGCGACGGCGGACGTCGGGCTGCGCCACGGCGAGGGGCGCGAGCAGCTTCACGAGCTTCTCCAGCAGCGCGACGAGCGGCTTCGTCTCGCTTCGCTCGCGATAGAGCGCCGCGAGCCGCTCGGCGGCCGCGGCGGACGTCGGATCCTTCTCGATGGCGGCCATGAAGGTCCGCGCGGCGTGGTGCGCGTCTCCGACCGTCACCGCCCAGACGTTGGCGCTCTCGCTCAGCCAGTGGGCCGCGTACGCTGGATCCGCCGTCGCCATGCCGACCTTCTCGAGCAAGATCGCGTACGCGCGTGGATCCGTGGCGCCCGCCTGGTGGGAATAGGCCAGCGCCTCTTCATCGTGCGGATTTCGCACGAGACGCTGGATGAGCATCTCCATCTCCCGGGGGTCCATGGGTGGGGGGCAAGTTACAATGGTCGCCCCAAGACGTACACCTTTGAGTAGGGGTTTCCTGGGGGCAATCGCGCGCTGACCAGCACCCGTCAGGCCTCGAGCGCGCGCACCAGGGCGGCGCCATCGGGGGGTCGGTGCCCCGCGCTCTTGCTCAAGGCCGCAGCGATCGTGGAGCCAAGCGCCGCGCCGACCGCGTCCGGCAGCGGGGGAGGAGCCGCGCTGCGGTGCGCGGCGCGGAGCCCCTCGAGGGAGGCCGCCGAGAACGGCGGCCTGCCGGTGACCATCCGGACCAGGACACAGCCGAGCGCATAGACGTCCGCGGCGCGGGTCGGCCCCGTCTCCCAGAGCTCGGGCGCGGCATAGGCCGGTGTGGCCCCGCTGAGCCTCGCTCGTTCGCCACCGCCGCCGGCGTCGAGGGCGGCGGAGCCGAAGTCGACGAAGGTGGCGGCGCTGCGCTGAGCGTCGACGAAGACATGCTCGGGCGTCAGGTCGCCGTGCACGATCCCCGCCGCGTGCAGGGCCGCGAGCGCGCGCGCCGCCCGCGTGGCCCGCTCCAGGAACGACTGCTCGCTCGGCTCCGCGAGGCTCGCTCCGGGCGCGCGCTCCGACGCGACGAAGGCGGCGAAGCGTGGCTCGTCACCAACCTCCGAGCAGCCTTGCCCGAGCCACCCCGGCGCGACGGCTGCAGATGCGAGGCGCTGCACCTCTCCTTCCCACGCCAGCGCCAGGGCGGCCTCCGAGCGCGGCCCATCGCAGCGCACCACCTTCAGCACGGCCGACGCGATCGGTGCCGTGGTCGGGCGTCCAGCTCCCTCTGGAGCGGCAGGGACCACCCTCGAGTCATAGACGGACGCCCTCGCGCCTCGAGCGCGAAGCGCGAGCACGGCGAAACGCCCGCCCAACGTGCAGCCGAGGAGCGGGTCGCCGTCCGAACGCGCGAGGGCCCTCTCGCTGACGAAGAACGCGCCATCCTTCGGGCACCGCCCGGCGGCCTGGAGCCCCGACGCGGCGGGCGCCCGCGCGCGGCAGCGAGGACACACCAGCGGCTCGGGAGGCGCCGCCGTCAGAGGAACGTTCCGGCCTGTGGCCTCTTCGGGAACGGGTGCTTTCGCGTCTTGTACTCGCCGCGCACGAACGGCTTCATCACGGGCGCGATGTTCTGCGGGATATCTGCGTCCCATTCCCCGCCGTTGATGCCATCTCTCGGCTGACCGTCCGGGGTGAGCAAGAAGAAGCCCGCGAGGATCGCCGTCTCGAAATGGAGCTTCTCGAGGTCCTCGCGGAACACCTCCACGTCGACGCGGATGAGGCGGATCTCCGAGAGGGCCTCTTGCATCTTGGGGTCGGGGAGCGACGTCATGAAGCCGTTGCAAGGGACGCACGAGCTGCGCGTGGTCATCACGAGCGCCTGCTTGCCGGCGTCCTTCGCGGCCTTGACCTCACGCATCAACGCCGCCTGGAGGCTGCGCTCTTTCACGCCGATCTCCACCACCGGGATCGCCCCCACGTTGGCCGAGGTCGTCTGCTGAGGCACGGCCCCACTCGGCGGCAGCGGCGCGGGGCCCGTGCTCACGCCGGGCGGTCCGCCGCTCGGCGAAGGGGTCGACCCGGCCACGCCGGCCTGGGGGTCCTTGCCTGTGGTGTTCCGCTCGTCGGCCTCACGCTCGCGCTGCTTGCGCTCCCACTTGCGCTCCTTGCGGGCCTCCCGGCTCTCGACGTCGTCGTAATAGGCCTTGCCGTAGTACGCGCCGGCGGCGCCGTAGCCGAGCGTGAAGATCACCCCGGCGACGATGGCGCCGATCGCGAGCCCGCGCCCCCGCAGCGTCCCGAGCTTCGTCTGGCTGAGACCGCGAATACCGACGAAGATGGCCGCGATGGAGCCGATCGGCAGCGCCGCGAGCAAGGTGGCCGCGATGGCCGCCGGGGCCAGGGCGCGCTCGGGCGGGGGCGGGGGCGCCTTGTGCACGTACGGGTCGTAGAGGATCCCGTCGTTGCGCCAGATCGAGGGAGGATCGGCGGCTACGACGTCACGCGGTCGTGGCGCGAAGGCGTTGTTCATCCCCCCTTGTGAAAGCGAGCTGCGTGCGCTGGTTCCCGTCTCCGAAGGCGACGCCACTCCGAGAGCATAGCGCTGTTTCGCGGGTGCGCTCGCCCCTGCCGTGCGGGACCCCCCGACCGCCGCCCGACCCGCGTGACGCCGGGCCCAGGGGTGACGCCGGGTGGGGGTTCCGTGATACAGCTACGGTCGCTCGTGGAGAACCGCACTCGCCCTCGGACCCCGGTGCAGCTCACGTGTGGCGGATGGTTCGCCGGCCTTGCGGTGCTCGGCCTGCTGAGCCTCGGGCTGCCAGCGTGCGGAGGCGGAGAGAAGGCACCCTCGACCGCCTCGGCGAGCGCGAGCCCCGAGCCCCCTGCCCTCGCGGCCTCGTCCGCGCCGGTCCTCGGCCCCGACCCTGCGCCAGCCGGTGATCCCGTGGGCGCTGGCTACAGCAGCGTCATCAGCGCGAAGAGCGACAAATCGGGCTGTAATGCGGCGGATTTTCAGGTCGCCGAGTACCTCATGCGAGGTGAGCTGACCGTCGCCGGCAGACCGCGCGCCGGGAGCGCGTCCGACAAGAAGCCCGAGTTCACCGCCTCTTGGCTCGTGAAGCTGAAGGACAACAGGAGCCAGATCGGGTTCGCAGGGTACGACCACCTCGCGCGCCGCGTCGCGCGCGACCGCGGCATCGGCAACGCGAAGGAGCACGCGCCGAAGCTCTTCGCGACCGACGATCAGTGGACCGTCGTGTGGTTCGACGACGAAGGGCTGGCCTATGCCCACCCCACGTTCGACCCGAACGAGAAGCCGAGCATCGAGCACCTCGGCGCCGCGAAGGGGGTCGACCCGAACGAGGTCGCGTTCAACCACACGCCCGACGGGTCGCTGATCGTCGCGTCCCACGTGGGCACCCAAGGAGATCAGCTCTCGGTCTTCCTGTTCGCTCCGTCGGCCCAGGGCCAGACGGCGCGCGCGATCGGGCTCACCAAGGCGGCGAAGAAGCCTCGCTTCCCGGCGGTCACGGCCGACGAAGCTGGCTACACGCTGGCGTGGCTCGAGGAAGACCAGCGGATCGTGTCGACCCGCCTCGACACCAAGGGCGATCAGCAGGGCAGCGGCGCGACGATCGCCGGGCCGTCCGAGAAGCGCTCGAGCCTCGCCCTCACGCAGGTGAAGGGCGGAAGCCTGCTCACGTGGGCCGAGGGCGATCGCATCCTCGCGCGCAAGCTCGATGCGAGCGCAAAGGCGACCGGGGACATCGTCGTCGTCGGCAGCGGCAAGCACCCGGTCGTGATCTCGTCCGGCGACGACGCGATCGTCACGTTCCTCGCCAAGGTCGAGGACTCAGAGTCACAAATGATCGCCGTCCGTGTCTCCGGGGCCGCGGTGGTCTCGCCTCAAGCGGTGCGCATCTCCGACGGCAACAAGCCGGTGCTCGATCCGCCCGCGATCGCCCTCGGAGGCTCGCGCCTCGCCGGCGCGTGGACCGAGGTCATGGGAGCCACCATCAGCTCCAAGCGCGCATGGCTCCGCGTCATCGACGCGGCCTGCCTCAAGTAGCCGGGCGGCCTCCGGGCAGAAGCCGCCTCAGGGCAGACCTCAGGGCGGGGGCTCGAAGCCCTTCGCCGCGCGCTGCACGTCGGGGTTCTTCGGGTGGGTATCGGACAACAGGCGCACGATCGGCTCGCCGCGCGAAGCGTCCTTCACCTCGGCGAAGGCCATGCCGGCGATCACGCGCTCCCACAGGGGAGCGTCCAGCGCCGGCGTGCGCAGACCGTCGAGCTTTCGCTGGGCGCGCGCCTCGTCCCCGCTGCGCGCCAAGACGTACGCCTCGAGATAGCCTGCGATCACGCCGAGCCGCTCGTCGACGAGCGAGAGCGCGTGCCCGCGGGACGACGCGCTCTCCGCCTCGACGAGGATGCGCTCGCGCTGGGCGGCGGGCGTGGTGTGGACCGCGCCCAGCGCGCGCTCGGCCTCGGCCAGCTTGCCCTCGTACCGCAGCAGCCGCGCCAGCCTCAGCGCCCTCGCGGGGTGGGTCGACTTGTCCGGCCAAGGGTCGACGATCGCTCGAGCGGCGGTCAGGTCGCCCGCGTCGAGCAAGGCGTCGACCGCGAGCAGGTCGCCCGCGACGCGATCGGCTGCGCGGGCTCGCTCGAGCCGGACGGCGTCGATCGGCTTCGCGCCGCGGATGACCTCGCTGCGCACGCGGATGGCACCCCCAGGGTCGTCGGCGTCCGTCGCCGCGGCCGCGAGCTTGCCGACGACCGCGGATTGCCCGCGCTCGTACGCGAGGATCGCCTGAGGTAGGCGCGCGACGGGACCCGCGAGCTTCGAGAGGACCGCGTCGGCCGCGTCCATCTTGCCGGAGGACAGCGCGACGCGCGCCACCAGCAGCGCGGAGGGCGTGTGATCGGGCGACAGCGTCAGCCCGCGCTGCGCGGCCGCCATGGCGAGGATGTCGTCTTGGCGCTGCACGGCGATCTCGCCGAAGAACGAAGCGACCGCTGGAGCGTCCGCGTCCTCGATCGCTTTCTTGAGCTGCGGGTCTGGATCGGTCGCGCCCTTGCGCGCAGGGGCGGTGACGATCGCGAGCGCCGAGAACACAGGGTGCAGCACGCGCGGGAGATCGGCGCTCGTCAGGGTGAGCTTGGGCGGATCGCCGCCAGGTTTACGCAGCGCCCCGCCGACCCAGACGAGCGCCTCCAGCGCCGCGCGAGCAGGGTGCCCCGTGGGGATCGTATCGAGGTCCGCGCGCGCCGCGTCGAGCTCTCCTTCGAGCACGCAGAGCCGCACCTTGCGCAGGCGCGCCCCGACGAACCGGGGCTCCAGCGAGGCCGCCCTGGCGTAGGCGTCGGTCGCTCCTGCTGCTGCGCCACGTCGCTCGAGCGACACCCCTTCCGCGAACGCGAAGAACGGATCGGTGTCGCGCAGAGAGCCATGCCGCTCGATGAGCGTCGCCTGCGTCTTCGCGTCGCCCCCGATCGCGGCCGCGAGCAGCTCGCCGAACGCCAGGGCGCTCTCCTCGACCCCTGCGTTCTTGGCCGCGGTGAGCGCTTCGCCGAGGAGCTGGCCCCCGTCGAGGGCTTCGAGCGCGCGGTGCTCGAGCCGCGCGCGAGCGACCGGGGACCGCGAGGCGTCGAGCTTCTTCAGCTCTGCGTCCGCCTTCGCGAGATCGGAGGGCGTCCCGCTGAAGAGCGCGTCCGCGACGGAGGTGGGCACCAAGCCCTCCGCGGCTGTGGGCGCGGCCTTGCGCTCCGCGACGAGCAGGTAGGTCGCGTAGCCGACGAGCGAGGCGACCGCGACGGCGGCGAGCGCGATCGCCGCGTACAGCTTGACGGGACGACCCGGCTGCGGCGGGTGTCGGACCCCCTCGGCCTGCGGGGGCCCGGGGACCGGGAGCGACGCTGGGTTGTCCCACGCGCCAGATTGAAGGGCCTGGGGATCCTGGATGAGCGCCGCGGCACCCCCGGGCGGTCGCTGCAGATCGGCCGGCGGCCCGAACGACGGCGGCGGCCCGAACGACGGCGGCGGCCCGAACGACGGCATGTTGGGCAGGTTCTGGGGGACCGCGACCTGTGCGGGCTCGTGCGGCGGAAGCGCGATCGGCTGCGGGGGCTCGAACGCGGGCGGTGGCCCGAACGACGGCGGCGGCCCGAACGACGGCGGCGGCCCGAACGGCGGCGGCGGCCCGAACGCGGGCGGCGGCCCGAACGCGGGCGCGGCCTCGAGCTCGGGGGCGGCGCCGAACGCGGGCATCGGGGGAGCGCCAAACGAGGGAGCTTGCCCCAGCGTAGGCCCCGGCCTGAACGAGGGCGGCGCGCCGAAGGTGGGCCCGGGCATGTGCCCAGAGAGATCGCTCGAGCTCCCCGCGCCGACCAACATCCCACGCTGGAACGAGGACGCTGCGGCGGGCGGGACGATCCTGGGTCCGCTCTGCCACGAAGGGGCCGACGGCGCAGGGGGCCGGGGCACGGGCGGACGGGGATCGACCATCGACGCCGCGGCGCTCTGCTCGGCCGTGAGGATGAACGTGTTCGGCGCGTCGTCGTCGGGCTGCGCCGGAGGCACGGGCGGGAACCTGTCGGGGACCCTGCCGCTGACGTTCATCGCGAACGTGCCGCCCTTGACGACGGGCCTCGCGGCCGAGCCGGCATCGAACGCGCTCTCGGCGCCGAACCGCGCAGGCCGCGGCGGCGCGGGGGGAGGCTCGCGCAGACCCGTCACCATCGACTCGTCGTCCTCTTCGAGGACGATGCCGGAGGGCTCCTCCACGATCGAGGCCGGGTCGGCGACCCCCACGGGCGGCGCCTGACCACGCCAGTTCGTCGTGATCGCCCCTGAGAGCGTGCCCCGGTCGCTGTCGACCGGCGAGTCGCGCCCGAAGGGGCTCGGACCGCGAGGCGCGGAGATCAAGATCGGTGGAGGCGGCAGGTTGCTGAGCGGCCGAACCGCGGTGGAGGTCTCGGTCTCTGGATCGCTCGGCGGAGGCGGCGGGATCGCCGGCTCGCGGCGCGGCGGCGGCTCGGCCGGCTTCGGAGGCCGAGCCGCCGCTCGCGGCGCAGGGGGTGGCATCGCCGGCGGGCTCAGGGGACGCGCGTACGTCGGCGGTTCGGCCTCGGAGTCGTCGTCGTCTGGGGGGGCGATGGACGGCGGCGGAGGCCTCGGGGGCTCGGGAGTGCGAGCGGGCGCGCGGTTGGCTTGCGCTGACGCGAGGAGCTGGGGCTGAGCCCCCACCTTGGTCGGCTCTTGGTCGTGCGGGCTCTCGAGCGGCGGCAGACCCCGGTTCGGGCGGCGGACCGCCGCGCGGCGCGCGCCGCCACGTCCAGCATCGCTCGGCGAAGGGTCCTCGGTGCGCGCCGCGGGGCGGGGCTCTCGCGTGGCGGCGACGGAGTCTCCGACGCGCGTGGGCGGGTCGTCTACGTCGGGCGGCGTGGGCGCCGGAGGCTTGGGCTCGGGCGTCGAGAGCAGCGTCCGCGGCTTGGGCGCCGGAGCGGCCTGGACG
This sequence comes from Polyangiaceae bacterium, assembly GCA_016719945.1. Taxonomy (GTDB): domain Bacteria; phylum Myxococcota_A; class Polyangia; order Polyangiales; family Polyangiaceae; genus Xiheicaenibacterium. The sequence goes on from JADJYE010000001.1 coordinate 698,740, forward strand.
ACGGCGGGGGTCGCCGGCTGCGGGATCGCGTCGACCTGCGTGCGCGTGGGCGGGCCGCCGTCGTCCTCGATCGGCGCGGGGAGGCTGACCTTTTGCCGCGTCGCCGGGATCTCGTCTGCCGCCGCCTCGACCCGCGTGATCGGCCCCTCGTCGGAGGTCGCGTCGGACGTCGCCGCCGCCTTGTCATCCGCCTTGATCTCGATCTTCTCGCCGAACAGGAACGTTCGCTGGCGGCGCGGGTGGGCAGCAGGCGCGACCTCGGGCGGCTTGGGGGTCGCGCTCGGCGCCCCCGTCGGAGGCGGTCCGGACTCGGAGCGCGTCGTGTCGTCGTCGCGCATCGCGGCGGGCTGCGAGACGTCCGGCACCGAGGCGCGCATCGCCCCCGGCGCGCGCGTCTTGCGGGGCGCGGGCAGCGGCGGCGGCGCCGCCGGGAGGCCGACGGCCGTCGCCTGCCGTCGCAGGCCTTGCGGCAGCGGCGGCGGCGGCCCGCGTCCGCCCGGCTCGGTCGGCGGATCGAGCGGCGACGTCGGCGCGTCGAGCGTCTCGGGGTCCGCGGTCCGGGCGGAGAACTCTTGGGTCTTGCGCCGTCGACCGAGCTTCTCGAGGCGCTCCTTGACCCGGTTGTCGGTCGGAGCCTGCCGCGCGGCCATGTCGAGCACGGCGATCGCGTGGTTGACCAGCCCGGTGCTCAGGTAGAGGTCGGTGATCGCGATCGAGACGTCGAGGTTCGAGGGGTGCCTCGTGCGCGCCTCGTTCGCGAAGCCGATCACGAAATCGTCGGGCAACAGCTTCTGGTTCCCGGCCTTGAGCGCGGCGCGGATGAGCATCGCGCACAGCTCCACCGTGGCGTCGACCCGAGGGTCCGACCGCCACGCGTCGAGCAGCCTGTCCATCCGCACCATTTCGAGGCAACGATACAGGTAGAAGCGTCGTTCGTCGAAGCCGTCGGCCCTCGACCACCCTGGGCCCGAGCCGCCCGCCCCCTGCCCCGAGCCCGCCCTCGCGTCAGCCGGTGCCGAGCAGCCGGCGCAGGAGCGGGGGAGCCGGCGCGCGTCGCACGGGCTCTTGATCGTTTGACCCCCAACGACCGCGCTCATCGTGCAGCTACCGGGGCGCGGGAGGTGGTCCATCCAATAGAGGTCGAAGCGGTCTCCGGTCGGCAAGCGCCGCATGAACGGCTCGAGCGGCAGCACCAGCCCCTCGCGCCAACGGGCCAGGTAGGTCACGTTCGCGAGCCGCACGCTGCTCATGAAGCCGATGCGCCGGCGCACGCCTGAAGGGCTCGGGCCGGTGTGATCGATGTATTCGACCGTCTGTTGCTCGCCGTACATGTCCGGCTCCGTGGCCTCGACCGTCACCAGCGTCCAGACCGAGAGCGGGCGCAGCGCGCGCAGCAGCGTGCGCGTCATTTGCTCGAACTCGAGCAGGTCCGCGTTCGCGCTCGCCTCGGTGTATTGCCCGTGCGCGAACGAGTTGCGCTCGGCCTGCAGCAGGTTGCTCAAGGTCTCGAAGGTCTGGTTCTCGGTGAGGCGCACGCCGAGCACCTCGCGCGCCATGGCCGCGGTCGGGTCCGTGCGGGCCTCGAGGCCCGCCACGGCGTGCCGCGCGAGCTCTCGCCACGAGCCGAGCGCGTAGCCATCGCGCGTCGCGTTGCGCTTGGCGAACTCTTGCACCGACGCGTTCGCCTGCGCGTGGCCTTCGCCCGGGGTCGACAAGAACGCGGCGCAGACGACGGCCGCCATGAACCTCCAGGTACCTTCGAGCACGTCGAACAGCATCTTCACGCGCTCGACGCCGCTGCGTGCGCTCGACAACAGGGCGACCCTGCCGGCGATCGGGTAGGGCAGCGCGCCGCCCAGGCTCGAGAGCACGCCGTTCGGGTCTCCGCACTCGCGCGAGAGGGCAGCCGCGCGCTCGACCGCGCCGCCACCTGCCGCCATCGACGCCGTGTGGACCTCCCAGGAGAGCGCCCGCGGCAGCTCGGCGCGCCCGTCGACGATGGGGGGCCGCGCGTGCCAATCGCACTGGATCGCGCTGCCCAAGGCCGAAGGGTCTTGCTTGCGCGGCACGGCCGCGCCGATCACGCCCCGCGCGAGGGGCGCGACGGTGACGCCCGCCCCGCCCTGAGACTTCGCGACCGCCGCGAGCTCTTCCTCCAGGCCTGGCAGGACGTGACGGCCAACGCCGTCGAGCGCGTGCTGGTCCTCGATCCCGAGCAAGAGGAGGGTCCGCTTGTCGCTGCGCAGCGCCTCGAGCACGGCCTCGGGGGTCGAGATCTCCGCGGTGCCTTCCTGGCGCAGGAGCTGAATACGTGGCGCCCCCGGCGCGTCCGACGACGCGTGCCCCTTCATGGCCATGGCGGCCATGGCGAGCTCCAGCTCACGCCCGGCGCCCTCGGCGTTTCCGCCCCTCAGGGGCCAGAGCCCGAGCCCGACGGGGGGCGGGGCGACCGCTGCCAGCGGGGCGGAGTCTGCCTCGCTCGTGAGCAGGGCGAAGACGGTGCCCTCCACGACCGCGATCGGCACGTTGCTCTTCGCGCGGTGCGCGGCGAGCGCGAACTGGGCGATCGGTGAGTACTCGTGTGCGCTCTCGGCGCCCCTACCCGACGCAGCGCCGCCCGACGCAGCGCCGCCCGCCCCGGAAGACGGCGGCCCCGCGGCCGGCGTGAAGTCGCGGGCGACGAGAAGGAAGGCCTTCATCTTGCGTCGCAGCGATATCGCGATCTCGAGCTCGAGCCCTGCTCTGCCGAGCAGCCCGGTCGCGGGATCGACGGCGCCCACGGGCACGCTGAACGTGACGTAGCGACGGTCCGCGAAGATCGCGCGCATGCTCCCCACGACCACGCAGTCACCGTGGACGAGCGGAGCCTCCTCGAGCTTGGCGAGGGCGCGGGGACCCACCTCGACGGGGACGCTGCACTCCTCTCGGCGCTGGATCCACCACCTCACACCGTCGTACCGCAGGAGCGCGGCCAAGCGCGAGGCGACGTCCGGAAACACGAGATCGTTGACCTCACTCCCCACGGAAGGGGCCCGCCCGAGCTTGATCGAGCGGGAGGCGCCCAGGGCTCGCTCGAGCCGCATCTCGTGGACCGAGCCGTCGCGGGCGTCGATCCGGAGCCGGTCCGGCGCGTCGACCTCGCCCCTCCAGATCGAGAGGGCCCAAGCCTCCTCGGTCAGCCACATCGTCGCCGCGCCGGTCGTCTGGGCGCTGGCCTCGTTCTTCGGGGCCGGGGCGTCGACCACGCTCTGCCGGCCGTCCTCGTTGGAGTTCGTCACCTTGACCGCCTCGAGAGTAGCCCGACGGGCGGGGAGGATGCCAGGTGGGCTTTGCCTCCGGCAGGGCGCCGGATCGTTCGCGGCCCCCTTCTTGCCCACCTCGATCGCGAAGCCTCGGAGGGGAAAAAAGGCCTATCGTGGAATCCGAGGCAACTTTTTCTGCGTTTCGATCGTCGAAACAAAGATTCTGGTCCGGTACATTCCCAGGCTTGAACGAGGCGATGATGCAGAAGAGCGAAGGCAAGACGTCCGCGATGGTTCGTATCCCCCTCCCCGGTGGTCGCGTGGCGCGCGTCCCGATCACGGTGCTCGAGACGTACGTCGTGGATGGAATCCACCTCGCGCATGACCCCTCCACGCCCACGAACGACGTGACCGCTCACGGGATGGTCGTCGACCAGGCCACCATGACCAACGTCTGGCACACCGACGTCGAGTACGGGCCCTGCGAGTACGTCGACGAGAACGGCTACCACCACGCGACGGTCGCGTACCACTGCCATCCCTTCGGGACCGAATACACGGAGATCGTCTCGCAGTGACACGCACGACGGCCGCGGGCGCGACGGCGCTCTTCTGGGTTTGCGGGTTCGGTTTCATCGGGGGCTCGGCGGGGTGCGTCGCAGACGGTCACCCCCTCGGCAACGACGGGAAAGTCGAGATCGCGGTCGTCGTCGATGGTCCGCTGTTCGCCACCGATCTGCTCGACGAGGGCGGACTGCCCGCCGGCCCCAGGCAGACCCCGTTCGAGTCGGACGTCGTGCTGCGCATGACCGAAGACGACGAGGTCGGCCACGGCGCGTACGTCCACGTTCGCGTCGAGCCCCCCGAGGCGCTCGTGCTCGGCCTGGCGATCGATCCCGAGGGCGAGGGCGCCCAGCACGAGGACGGCAGCGGCCCGACCTGCACCGTGATCGACGGCGCGTTCCGGTGTCGCGGCGACAGCGAAGGCTTCGCCCGCTTCTCGATCCGGTCCGCGGCCGATTGGTCCGGCGAGGCGAAGCTGATCGTGACCTGGTCCGATCGCGTCGCCGAGAGCTTCATCCCGGTGCTGCCCGCCGGCCTCCCGGAAGACTCGGACAACCTCCAGCTCATCGGCGTCGGCACCGGGGACGTGATCGCTCCGACCTACCTCGCCCTGTCGTGCTCGATCGACGCGCTCCCCGAAGATCTGGGGACCAAATGGCCCGAGGGCCGCATCCGCGCCCGCGAGGCGTTCGTCCGCGCCAGCGCCCCGGTCAACAGCCCGACCGTGGTCGAGAACGCCCCCGTGGTGGTCGAGTCGCTGAGCCCCGAGGCGGCGCTGTCGACGGACGAGACCTGCGCCGAGCGGACGACCCGCCTGCGGGTGCTCCTCAACGCGCAGGGCGAGAGTGAGCGCTTCTTCACTTGCTTCTCGGACCTCTCCGCCGACGTCGAGCTCTCGGTCACCAGCGGAGAGAAGCGCATCGACCCGAGGCCGGTCGTCGAGCTCCAGCCCGAGCCGAGGCTGCTGCGCGTCACCGTGCTCGACGGGCAGACCTCGCTCGAGGTCGACTTCTCTCCCGAGACGATCTGGGAGGTGAGCGCGTTCGACGTGGCGCTCCGCGCGGTCCCGATGGACGTCGACCTGTCCCTCGATCAGAGCGGCACCGTCCTCGAGCTGACGACGGCCTCCGCGACGCTCTCGCCCCAAGACTCTCAGCCGACGGCCATCACCGCCATCCCGTCGGGCGCCGGCACGTCGCGCCTCGTCGTCAGGCCGCGCCTGCTGGCCGAGCCCAGCTGCGAGAGCGACCTCATCACTGTGTCCGAGTTCTAGCCCCCGAATGCCTCACATCGCGCCGCGCCTCGGCGCGCCCCGCTCTTCGCAGCGCACCCCCGCGCGCAACGTCATCACCCACGAGGTCACACCCACGTGAAGTCGAGCCGTCCGAGGCCCAGCCTCGCTCCCCTGCTGCTGCTCGCCGTCGTGCTCACCGCGCTGTGCCTGCCCCACGCCGGCATGGCGCAAGACTCCCCCGACGACGACGACGGCGGTGGGTCCGATGACGACGGCGGCGGTCCGGCGCCCATGCGCCTGGTCCCCACGCCCGGAGGCAGCTCGACCGCAGCCGACTTCAAGGGCAGCCTCCAGATCGTCCGCGCGCCCGGCGCAGCGCCCTCTGCCACGGCCTCCAAGCTCGGCCTCGACATCTTCCCGGAGGCCCGAAAGATGCCGATGAGCGTTCACAACGTGGACGCCGTCGCCGTCGAGCGCGCACGCCGGGGAGGCGATTGGCTCTGCTCGAAGAACAAGTGCAACGCGATGCCCGGCGTCGCAGGAGAGACCAAAGAGGGCAACGCGATGCTCCGGAGCATCAAGGTGCAGACCCCTGCGATGCCCGTCCCGGTGACGATCTGGCGGCGCACCTCCACCGATCCCGAAGGCAGGCTCGACTTCGACCCGAGCCTGCTCACCCAGCGCTCGTACAAACACGTCTGCGCGTACCCACCGGTCGAGAGCTCCGATCCGAAGGTCCCGCCGAAGAAGCCCGACCAGATGGAGCGCTGCATCCACGGCGAGCCGGCCGATCGCAGGCCCGACGAGGGCGAGATCTTCCTCGGCCTCGAGTGGCCGCGGCACGCCGAGCTGGCCGGCTTCAAGTACATCGCCGTCGCAGACTCGTGCGGAAACTCGCTGGTCTACCCCTTCCAGCGCAGCTTCGTGGTCCCCGCGATCGACGTCGTCAGCGGCGGCTGCAATGTGCCCGACGGCCGGGTGCTCCGGATCTTCCCGAGCGGCAGCTTCATCCGCGTCACGGCGTTCAACCTCGACGCGCCCGCCGCCGACGACATCATGCAGGTGACCTACCGCGTGGCGGTGCCGCCCCTCGAGAACTACTCCGAGGCCCAGCCGGCGAAGGTGCTGTTCCCGGACTTCAAGCTCAACGAGCTGGTCATCGACTGCGGTCCTCAGCTCTCCAAGGCGCCCACCGACGCGCAGGGCAAGCCGCTGCCGCCCGGCGGCGGTCCGCCTCGCCAGAAGGAAGGCCCGAAGCTCGTCCCCATCGAGGAGCCGAAGCCGGCCCCCGCCCCGAAGAAGCTGGGGCCCGATCCGACGCCCGGAGAGGAGCCGCCGGTGCCCGTCGATCCCCTCCCGGAGGCGCCCGAGGGTGACGACCCGAGCATGCTCGTGCCGAAGAAGCCGACCGACGACGCGAGCCCGTCGGGGCCTGGGGTCAAGCCCCCCGGGCCTCCCGCGGGTCCGCCCCCGCCGGGCACCCCCCCCAAGGCGCTCCCCTCGGACGGCGCTGACAAGGGCCCAACGAGCGGCCGCGAGGCGGCCGGCGTGGGCAAGGCGCCGCCGCCCTCTGCGCTCGGCACGAAGGATCTGTCGCACGGCATCGGCGCGAAGCCGCTCAACCACGGCACGCTCGTCATCGCGCCCGAGCCGCTGCGCGACGGCAACTGCCGCATCGTCTGGCAGTCGCCCCTGCGCGCCCGCCTCACTGTGCCGATCGCCCTGCACGTCTCGCTGACGCGCACCGATCGCCAGACCGACGGGACGCCGCAGAACTTCATCCCCGAAGATCGGCAGACGTGGATCGTGACCGCGAACGACTACACGTACACGTTGCCCGCGCTCACCAAGATGGACGGCGACTCGCGCCTGAAGCTGCACATCCAGAGCGACCCGCTGAACCCCAACGGCAACGCCGTGCTCGTGGGCGACGCGGGCCGGGTGGCCTCGCGCCGGTACAATGACGACGGCGGGTCCAGCGACGACCTCGCCCGGCGCACCGTCGGCTCGGTCACGATGCACACGGTCCCGCTGTGCGGGGAGAGCAACTTCGAAACGCTCGAGGAGTCGGGCAGCTGCATCCGCGCCTACCTGACGATCCCGGCGATGCTCGCGACGCTGCAGATCACCCGCGCTCCGTGGATCGAGAAGCCGCTCATCACCCGCGACGTGCTGTCGGCGGTCGGCGTGGCTCTCGCCTTCGACAGCTACGATCCGGTCGAACGCGCGGCGTTCCCGATCGCCGGTCAGGTCGGGGGGTTCGTGCAGAACCTCGGCGACGATCGCATCGGCTTGATGGCCTACACCGGCATCGCGCCGACGCTGCCCATCCTCGGCGAAGGAGGAAACACGACGACGTTCGGGTTCTTGGCCGGCCTCGGCATCACGTACATCACCAGCGCCAACGGCCCCGACGAAGGCTTCAAGCCGACCGCGTTCATCTCGGTCGTCGTGCAGGTCGGACAAGCGAGCCCGGAGATGTCGGCGAGCTCGCAGTCCACGTTCGGGACCTACGCCGGCAACTAAGCTCGCCGGCAAGCTAGGGAGCGCGCGCCTCGGCCAGCCGCTTCTCGGCGTCGGCGAGCCTCGCCTCATCTCGCTGAGAGGCAGGCAGGCCTCGCCACCCGAGGACCTCCTCCTCCAGGGTGGCGAGCGCGCCCGCGCGGTCAAGGATGGCCTGCTGAGCCTTGGCCTTCTGCGCGAGGTAGCGGAGCCGGCGCGGGCCGTAGGACAGCTCGATCGCCTTGGACAGGGGCTCGAGCGCTTCCTTGTGCCGCCCCAGCGCCACCAGCGTCGAGCCCTTGCGAGCCTGCGCCTCGTAGCTCTTCGGCAGCTGCTTCGTGCGCTCCTCGAACATGGCCAGCGCCTCCTCCCCGCGACCGAGCGCGAGCAGGGCGTTCATGCGAGCGTAGTCGTACGTCTGCGCCTCCTCCGGCGTGGACGCGGCGCTCGCGGCCGCGACCAGCAGCGCGAGCCGCTTCTCCTCCATCGCGCGCGCGCCCGGCGCGTTGCCCTCGCCCTTCAGGACCTCCGCGTATAGGCCGATGGTGTCGGCGCGATCGTCCACGGTCGCCCCGGCCGGCGGCGCGTCGACGAGCTCCTCGAGGCGGCGCTTCACCAGCGCGAGGGCGGCGTCGCGCTCAGGCCTCGGCGAGCGCCGTCGCGCACTCCTTCAGGTAGAAGACGAAGTCGCTCGGGGCGGCGGCACCCTTGATCGCGCGCAGGTGAGCGCCGCCGACCTCCACGCATCGGGCGTGGTCCTTCGCCTCGTACAGCGAGCGGATCGCGCCGAGCAGCGCCTCGGTCCGACGATCGTCGGGCAGCTTCGTCGCGGCGTCCTCGTACAGTCGCGCGGCGTCGAGCGTGCGGCGCTCGCCGAACGCGTCGTGGGCCTGGAGCAGCTCAGCCTGGCCGGGCTCGACGTCGGCCGCGTCGGACAGGCGAGCGCGCTTCAGCATGCGAGAGAGCTCCTCGAGCGAGAGCGCGCCGCCGTGCATCGCGAGGACGGCCCGGCTCGACGGCTCGATGACGAAGAACGTGGGCCAGGCTCGCAGGCGGTACCGCTCGAGGAACGAGGCCGCCGTGGGGCGGTCGGTGTCGATCGCGAGGAAGACGTAGTCCCGCGCGAAGCCGGAGAGCTCGGGCCGCCCGAGGACCTCGTCGCGCATCGACAGGCACGTGTGGCACCAAGGCGCCCACGCATCGACGAACAGCAGCTTGTTGTCCCGCCTCGCCGTGGCCAGCGCGAAGTCGAGGTCGTCCTCGATGAAATGCACCGGCCCCGGAGCGACGAAGTCGTCCCCCGGCGGCGTGTCCACGCTCACCGGCTCGGGCGCGTGACAGGCCGCAGCGCCGAGCACGAACGACACGCACACCGCTGGCAGTGACCTCATGGACGAGCTCGACTCTACCACGCGTGAGCGCGAGTCCGACGAAGCCCCACCAGCTCGACAGGGCTTCGCTGCTACCCTCGAGCCATGCCGCCGCGCGTCCTCATCCCCCTGCCGGACCGCGACTTCGACGTGACCGAGGTCGCCGTCCCTTGGAAGATCCTGAGCCGCGCCGGCGTCGAGGTCGTGTTCGCGACCGAGCGCGGCGCGACGCCCGCCTGCGATCCGCTGCTGTTGTCGGGAGTGATCTTCGGGCAGCTCGGGGCCGCGCCCGAGGCCAAGTCGTTCTACGCTGAGCTCGAGCGCGACGGCGCCTTCCAGCGCCCGCTGGCCTACGCCGACGTCGACCCCGCGAGCGCGCACGGCCTGCTCTTGCCCGGCGGCCACGCCAAGGGCATGCGGCAGTACCTCGAGTCGACCGCGCTCTTCGACCTGGTGCGGGCGTACGTCGGGCTCGAGCGGCCCCTCGCGGCGATCTGCCACGGCGTCGTGGTCCTCGCGCGAACGCTGGACGCGACGACCGGCAAGAGCGTGCTGCACGACCGGCGCACGACCTGCCTTCCGAAGTACATGGAGCGGATCGCGTACCTGTCGACGGCGTGGAAGCTCGGCGACTACTACCGCACCTACCCCGAGTACGTCGAGGACGAGGTCCGTCGCGCGCTCGCGCGACCGGAGCAGCTCGCCCGAGGGCCGCTGCACCTCTTCTCGAAGGGGAGCGACGAGAGCGATGCGGCCGCGTTCGTCGTTCACGACGACAACTACCTCTCGGGGCGCTGGCCAGGCGACGCGTACCTGCTCGGCAAGGAGCTGTTGCGCAAGGTCAAGGTGCGCTCCTCTTCTGCGGAGGACGCGGATCCCGAGAGCTTGCGGTCGAAGAGGGGTTGACGTGGCTGCTCTACGAATCTCGCGCGTAGAGGCGCGACCGCTGGATCTCGCCCTCAGCGAGCCCTTCGCGATCGCGACCGGGGCGCTGCTCGCCGCCAACAACGTGCTCGTGACGGTCACCCTCGAGGGCGGGTCGCTCGGCCTGGGAGAGGCCGCGCCGTTCCCCGCGGTGAGCGGGGAGACGCAGGCGAGCTCGCTCGCCGCGCTGCGAGCGCTCGCGCCGCTCGTCGAAGGCCGCCTGGCGACCGAGTGGCGAGCGCTCGCGGAGGCGCTCGCTCGCAGCGTGCCCTCCGAGCCTGCGGCGCGGGCAGGCCTGGAGATGGCGATCGTCGACGCCCTCACGCGCGCCCTCGGTGTCCCGCTCGCCGCCCTGTACGGCGGCGCGGGGCAGCCCCTCGCGACGGACGTCACGATCACCGCCGGCGACTCCGAGCACGCGCGGCGCAGCGCCGAGAGCTTCGCCCGGCGTGGCTTCAGGACGCTCAAGATCAAGGTCGGCGCCGCCTCCGCCGGCGACGACGCCGAGCGCGTCGCCGAGGTCCACGGCGCGGCGCCGGACGCGCGGCTCGTCCTCGACGCGAACGGCGGGTATGACGAGGCCGCCGCGCTCGAGCTGCTCCGGCTGCTCGAGCGCCGCCAGGTCCCGATCGCGCTGTTCGAGCAGCCCATCCCACGGGGCGACCCACGCGCGCTCGCCGCCCTGCGCAGGCTGTCCACGGTCCCGCTCTGCGCGGACGAGTCTGCGCGCAGCGCGCAAGATGTCCTCGAGCTGGTCGCCCTTGGCGCCGTCGACGCGATCAACGTGAAGGTCATGAAGACAGGGCTCGTCGAGGCGCTCGCGATCATCGAGATCGCGAAGGCGGCTCGGCTCGGCCTCATGATCGGCGGGATGGTCGAGAGCGAGATCGCGATGCTCCACTCCGCGCACCTGGCGAGCGGGCTCGGCGGCTTCACCGAGGTCGACCTCGACACGCCGCTGTTCCTCGAGCGTGGGCCGACCGTCGAAGGCTACCCGCTCGACCGCGATCGGCTCGTGCTCGACCTGGGGCAGAGCGGGATCGGGCGGACGCTGGCCTGAGCGGCCCAGGCGCTCCCTATCGGGCCCCGCGCGGCTCCATCGCCATCGCGAGGAAGTTCGACATCAGGTAGGCGAAGCGCTCCTCGTCGGCGTCCCACGAGCGAGGCTCGCCGATGTGCTCGTGGCAGATGACGCCGACCATCCTGCCGCGCACCCAGATGGGCACGTCCAGCATCGCGCCGATCCCGAGCGGCTTGAGGTAGCTGGCGGCGAAGCACGAGGTGCGCGAGTCGTGGCAGGCGTCGACCGCGCTGATGGTGCGCTCCGTCGCGAGCGCGTCGAAATAGGGCGCGTAGTCGCGCGCGGCGAGCTCGGCGCCCGCGCTGTGCTTGCTCGTCGCCTGCTCGAACAGATCCATGCAGGTGATCTTCGTGCGCGCGTCGTCGAGCCGCCAGACGCTCACCCGCGCCACGCCGAGCGCGCTCGCCGCGGCCTCGTCCACCCGACGGGCGGCCTCGCGGACGTCCCCGAGCACGAGCGCTCGCTGGCTCATGAGGTCGACGAACGTGCCGACGTGTCGCCGCAACCTCGCCACGAGCTTCCCCTCGGCGCCGCTCGCGGCGGGCGGATCGGGCAGCAGGCTGGTGCGGCCGTCGAGCTCCTCCCTCAGCGTGTCGAGGGCGATCTTGAGGCGGGAGATCACGACGGGGTCGTCCGGGCCGGCGAGCGCCTCGGCCGACGTGACCCGCGCGAGCGACGCGAGGCGCACCTTCGCGGGGATGCCCCCGAGGTTGTCGGCCTCGCGGAAATACTGCGCGCACCTTTCGCCCATCTGCTCGATATCCTTTACACGAGCAGAGCCCGAGCCGCGAGGCTCAGCGCGCCGGCCGCGGGGCGTCCTGGGCTCGCCACATCTCGAGGATGAGCCACGCGCCGAGCCAGAGCGCGGCTCCCCAGGTGAGCGCCCCGGCGCCCTTGATGACCGCGGCGAACGTCTGCGCGTGGTTGAGCACGTGCCACTGGGTGAGCAGGACGTCCCAGTCGTGCTCGGGCTGATCGCTGAAGCCGACCAGCGCGAGGTTGCCGCGGTTGGCGTCGTCGACGTAGACCGCGAGCTCGAACAGGCTCGTCGCGAGCCACGACAACCCGACCGAGAGCCCGAACCAGTCACGCTGTCGCAGGAGCAGGTAGAGCGCCGCGGCGAGCGGGATCAAGAGCTGGAGGATGCTCCCGCCGAGGAACATGAGCGTGCGGCCCAGCGGCGAAAACACGATGTGCCCCATCTCGTGGAACGCGAGCGTGATGCCGGCGAACCACGAGCGATACTCGGCGCTCGCGAGGTGGCGGCCGCCCGCGTAAGCGAGGTACGCGAGCAGCGGGGCGCGGAGCCACGGCGATCTCCCGTCCGCCCACGACCGGGCGTCGTCTCTCGCCGACTCGAGCCAGGCTCGCGCGCTCACCTCGACAGCTTAACGTGTGCGCGGGTGCGGCGTCGCTACGGCGCGTCGACCGCCCGCAGGACCAGCTCCTCCGCCTCGACGCCGAACCCAGGGGCCCGAACGCGCTTGCCCGACCTCGGCTCGAGCCCCCCGCGGATGGGCGCGCGGCGGCCTGCGCCCTCGGCGACCTCTGCGAGCTCGAGGCGTGGGTGAGCGGCGTCCGAGGCGTTGAACACGCACGCCGAGAGCGCCCCGCCCTCGTCGACCGTCACGTCGCACACGCGCAGCGGCTGGGCCGCGCGCACGACGCGCGCCCGGGTGACGGCGTCGGTCGCAGGCAGCCCCGAGAGCGCCTCGGCCGCGCCGAGCGCGCGGGCGTCGCCGAGGTACGCGAGCATCATCGCGGCGTGGAGCCGCACGGCCGACTGGCGCGCGCCGAGGAGGCGGGCGAAGGCGTCTGCCTTGGCGGGCTCGACCTCGCCCAGCACGCGCCGCTCGTCCATCTCGATCTTGAGCTCCGTGCCTGGGCCGCTGACGCCCCATTTCACGCTGCGCGCCGGGCCGAGCTCGCCCTCCCAGAACAGCCCCGATCCGTCGCGCCGATGCGCTCGCCGCGCTCGTTGCGGCGCGCGAACGTCACGACGATGCGCACGTCGCGCAGCGGGATCGCCGCGTTGTTCACGACCGCGATGTCGAAGTCGTAGCGGGACGCGCCCTCCTCGTCGACCTCGGGCGCGATGCTGTCCGGCGCGTCGCCACCCCGCTTGGTCTTGGGGATCGGCAGCATGGTCAGCACCGGCAGACCGGTGCGCCAGAGGGGCGAGTCGCTGCGCGCGCAGGTGCAAGCCTCCACCTGGTCTTGCGGCGCGCCGCCGGCGGCCGCGAGCGGAGGAGGCGCCGCGGGCTCGTCGCTCGTCTCGAGCAGGCTCGCGGCAGGCGCCTTCTCCCGGGGGCGAACGCCTTCGACGGCGCGGTAGCCCGCGAGGGCGCCGACGACCGCGACGACCGCGAGCGCGGCCGTGAGCACGCGCACCCGACGACCTCGGGGGGCGGGGGCAACGGCGGGCGCTGCGGCGGGCGCCGCGGCGGGCGCCGCGGGGAGCGCCGCGCGTGAGGGCGGCGGCGCAGGGGGCGGCGGCGCCACGAGGGCTGGCGCCGTAGACGTGGGCGCGACGGGGGGCAGCGGCGCGCGCGGGGCCTCGAGCAGGACGATCGCTTCGTCGAGCGCGGTCGGGCTCGGTCGCGTCAGGCTGGGAGCCATCGGCTCGAGCCGCACCAACGGACGATCGATGTCGCGCGGGTCGACCTCGGGAAGATCGAACGGGTCGGTGTCGTGGAAGGAGGCGGGCTCGAAGCCCATGCGCTGCGAGAGCTTGCGCTCGAGCGCGTCGCGCAGCTGCCTCGACAGCGGGCCCCCCGTCTCGACCCAGCCTGCGAAGGTCGAGAGCGCGGCGGCCGACGCGATGGCGACGACGAGGGCGAGGCTCACGCGCCCGAGCAGGCCGCTGACGAGCTCGGCAGGCACCTCCGAAGCCCCCCAAGCCGCGAGCGGCAAGGGCACGATCCAGGCGAGGGCCCTCGCGATCGAGCGCCGCCGGTGCAGCGAGGCGAGCACCTCGAGCGGCAGGTCGGTGAAGTGCGTGAGGAAGAACCGGTTGTACGGGGTCGCGACCGCAGGATCGAGGCTGAGCAGGACGCCCCGCTCGCGCCTCACGAGCCCGCGGACGGCCGAGTAGGGGACCGCGAAGCGCACGAAGCGCGTGAGACCCGCCGGCACGTAACCATCGGCGAACGTCGCCGCGCGCAGCAGCTCGATCTCGAGCCGGCGCGGCAAGAGCGTGAGCCGCACCGCCCCCACCGCGTTCGCTTCGCGCGCCGCGAGGGCCAAGGCGCCGACGGTGAACGACCCCGACATGTCAGCCCCGTCTTTAGCCTCTCCGGCGCGCGCCGGCCATCGTCGAGACCGGTTGCGAGGCGGCGGCGCCGGGCCTAAAGAAGCGCGTCATGAAACTCCGAGTCTCGAGAACGACCCTGCGCAGGGCCTTCGCCGCGCTCGCGCTCGCGACCAGCGCCTGCCTCGCCGGCTGCAGCGACCCCGCCCCCGAGCCGCCGGGCAGCGGGCCCAGGCCCTCCGCTGCCGCGAGCCCGACCGAGCTGCAGATCGCAGCTCTGCGCCCCGGGATGGGCGAGCGCGCGGTGAAGACCGGCGACAAGATCTTCGTGACCTACGTCGGCAAGCTGTTCCAGGGCGGCAAGCAGGTCGACGCGAACCAGAACAAGGACGACCCCTTCCCTGTCACCGTGGGACAAGGCGTGATCGAGGGCTGGAGCCGTGGTTTGGTCGGCATGAAGAAGGGCGGCAAGCGCAAGCTCATCATCCCGCCCGACCTCGCCTACGGCGACGAAGGCAGCCCGCCCGACATCCCCGCCAAGGCGCCGCTCGTCTTCGAGATCGAGCTCATCCGCTTCGAAGACGAGGCCGCTGCGCCCTCGGCCTCGGCCAGCGCGCCTGCGACGGGGTCCGCGTCCGCGGGGCCGGCAGCGTCGGCGTCGGCCGAGCCTGCCGCGTCCGCGTCCGCAGGCCCCGCGAGCTCCGCCTCTGCCGGGGCGGCGGCGACCTCCTCCGCGAAGGCCGGACCGGCGGGGACCGCGAAGCCGAAGGCGTCGCCGTGAGCGCGACGACCGAGGCCGGCTTCGTCGAGGCGTTCTTCGCGCCCGACTCGGCGCGCGCGCTCGACAGGCGTGCGCCCTCACTCACGCTGCGCGCCTATGCTCCGCACGGCGCGACGATCGGCGGCGGCCTCGGCCCGACGCCGACCGAGGCTCTGCGCGTGACGTTCAAGGAGGGCTCGAGCGCGGTCACGCTCGACGGCGAAGACCACCCCATCTCCCAGCTCGAGCTCACGACCCGACCGCTGTCGTGGGGGTTCTCACGGGTCGCCGGGGCGCTGCTCTTGCACCTCGCTCCGCGCGACGGAGGCGACCGCCGCTCGCTCGTGCTGGCGGAGACGGTGGCCCCCACCGAAGAGGACGTGCAGCGCGAGCTCGAGCCGCTCCGGCTCGAGCTCGCCGCGTATGCCGGGCTCGACGGCGCCCAGCCGCCGACGGCGGCGGCGCGCGTGGCCGTCAGGCGCTCCGGGTCAGAGCGGTATGGCCTGCGCCTCGAGGGGGATGTGCTGGTGCTGCGCGATCTCGCGAGCACCGGTCCCAAGCAGAACGCGGGAAGGTACCACGCGCTCGCGCTCGCATGCCTCGCGCTGGGGCTGCTCGGCGCCGTCGTCTTCGCCGCGCGCGTCAGCAGCGGCGCCAGCGCCGGCGCGCTCGCCGGGGTGGCGGTGGTGCCCCTGGTCTTGTTCGTGGGCGCCTTCGCGATGCAGCAGATCGCGAGCCACGCGAGCCGTTACGCCGCTCCGAGCGCACCGCTCGCGACCTTCGCAGACGACGGCGTGGTCGTGGCCCCCTGGGTGTCGCGGCAAGGCGCGGTCGATCCGACCCCCGACGGGCGGCTCGGCGCGGCGATCGCGTGCGGCGAGATCCACAGCGTCGAGGTTCGCCAGCGAGATGGCGTCCACGCCGTCACGCTCGACGGCCTTCACGGGCCGATCGAGGTCGCGGTCATCGACGACCCCGCCGTCGCCGCCGAGGTGCAGCGTGCGGTCGAGGCGGCCGTCGCGTGTGCGGCGTCGCCCAAGAAGCGCGTGACGGCGCTGATGCGCGCCGCGACCACGCGCGAGCAGCGCGCTTAGAGCGGTTAAAGCGAGGGTCGGTTGCCATGACCGACCCTCGCCATTGAAGATCGAGCGGCGGGTGCAGAGGTGGGGGCTTGTTTGCCGCGGAAAGGGCTCTCACCCAAAGGAGCCCTTGGAGCGGCAAACTCGATCACGGCAACCGAACACCGCTGTAGCGCGCTGCCCGCCAGCTACTTCCCTGTCGAGAAGCAGGTCGCGTCGTCGCTGATCTTGGGCGCCGCGGCCTCGAGCTTCTGGATCAGCGCGTCGATCCCGGCCACCAGGACCTCGTCGCGATCGGCCGCGCGATCGGCCTTGCCGCCCGGCTTCGTGGCCTCGGGCGAGAGCGTGAGGATCGTGCAGCTCCCTCCGTGGAGCGAGCCCTCGAGGCGGACCTTCCGCGACAGCCCGCGGCTGTCGACGCTCGGCTCGGCGATCGACAGGCGAACCTTCAGCCTCCGCGTCCCGTCGGCTGGCGACGACGACAGCTTCGACGACCGCTCGACGCGCTCGAGCAGGAGCGCGCGGCTGCGCTCGGCCTCCGACGAGCCCTCGTCGACGACGACCTCGAGCACCAGGGCGTCGGGGTCCTTCGGCGCCGCCTTCCTCGGCGCGGCGACCTCGACCTCCGGCGCGCTGCTCGCGCACGCACACAGGCAGAGCAGCGCGAGGGCGCGACCCGCGCTCACCACCAGATGCACTTGCGCAGATCCTCCCAGACCTCGCGCCCCGACTGGTAGCGGTACCCCTCGCGGCGCCGCAGGAGCTTGGAGATGACCGGGCTGAACGGCGTGCCGAGCGCGTCGGCGAGCGCGCGTGGAGTGCCCGCCTGGATGAAGCCCGTGACGTCGTTCGCGTCGTCGACCCCGGACGTCGCGCTCCTGCCGGTGTGCATGTGGAACATCAGCAGGCCGAGCTGGTAGAGGTCGCTCTGGCGGGTCGTGTAGCCCGCCATCACCAGCTCGGGGGTGAGGATCTTGGGGTTGGCGACCCGAGGCCGAAACCAGTGCTGCCCCTCGAGCTGGTGGGCGACGCCGAAGTCGGTGAGCTTCACGATCGGCCAGCGATCGACCTGAGAGAGCAGCACGTTGCCGGAGTGCAGGTCGGAGTGCACGAGCCCGGCGTCGTGGAGATACTGCAGCGCGAGCAGGAGCTGCCGCGTGATCTCGACCATCAGCGGCGGCGACAGCGGGCCCATCTGCAGCAGGGCGCGGAGCGACGTGTCGCACTTCTCGAGCGCGAGATAGAAGAGGAAGTTCACTTCGAAGGCGTCGTGGATGTAGACGATGTTCGGGTGGCGCACGCTCTCGAGGCGCTTCATCTCGGTCGCCCACTCTTCTTTGACGACCTCGTACGGCTTGTTGGCGGGCCGCAGCATCTTCAGCGCGTACGGCTGGTCGAACGGCCCGATGCACTCGTAGACTGACCCGTACTGCCCGTCGCCGATGAGCTGCCCGACCACGTACGCGCCGCGGGCAGAGCTCAGCGTGCTCCCTTGGGTGGGGAACGGGATGAGACCGTTGGGGCCAGAGGACTGCGTCACGGCGCGTCGAGGGAGGAGGTCGGCCTAGACTAGACCATCGGTCGCGCAGTTGCTGCCCGAACACGCCGTGCGCGGCGAAGAGTGGGTGACGGCCGCTCGAGCGCGTCAGGCGCCGAGCGCACGCACCATGTTGGCCGCGTCGTCGCGATCGATCTCGAGCGCCTCGGCGATCTCGAGGATGAGCTCCCGCTCGGTGGTCCTCAGCACGCCATCCTCTTTCATCACTTGCAGGGCGAGATCGAGCGCGACCCGGCGCGACCCGGCGTCGCCCAAGGCAACCTTCACGGCGAGCAGCCGCTTCGCGCGCCCCTGCTCGGCGATGCGACGCTCGAGGTCGGCGAGCATGCTCGGCAGGTGCTCCGCCCCCAGCCGTCGGCTCATGAGCGACAGCACGTTGCGCTCGAGCCGGGCGCGCTCTTCGGGCGCAAAGTCCCCGTCGGCGCTCGCGGCGAGCACCATCATCTCCACGAGCGCCTCGATCTTGGGCTCGTCCAGATCGTCGATCGGCAGCGGTTCGTCCATGGCGTCGTTCCTCGTCGCGGGCCGGCTCAGTCCCGCTTCTCGCCGGGCTCTTTCATCGCGCAGAGGCCCTGCTTGCAGAAGACCGGCGGGCTGTCCTTGCACTCGGGCGTCGTCTCCTTGCACTTGCCGTCGTCGAACTTCTGCTCGAGCGCAGAGATCTCGTCGAAGTAGCGCTTGTTCACCGCGCGCCGGCACTCGGGCCAGGTGGTCTCTTTGCAGTCGGCGTCGGTAGCGCACCCGTGGCCGGCGTGGCCCTCCCCGCCGGCGATCAGCTTGAACGCTTGGCTGCGCAAGCCGGAGCAGTCTTTGTCGGACAGCCCTTCGGGCTTGTTCTCGCAGCCCGAGAGCGCGAGCAAAAAGGAGAGGACGGCGCCCGCGCCGATCGAAAGCAGGCGGGCCATGGGGCGGCGCTTGATCATCGGGCGGCAGGTTACATCTGCCCGACGCCCCCTGTCACTCGGGGGCGTCCTCCATCACTCGGGGGCGTCCCCCATCACTTGGGGGCCTTGCACTTGATGGCGGAGGCGTCCTTCGCGAGCTGCCCCGCAGGGAAGCGCGAGCGGTACGCTGCGATCCGCGCGCGGCACGCCTCGACGTCGCCTGCGAGCTCGGCGCGCCGGGCCTGGTCGAGCAAGGACGACTCGGCCCCGAGCGACCCAGCAGCGGAGCCGGTCTCGGTCACGCGGGGCGGGGTGGAGCGGACCTTCGTGCGGGGCGCCGCGGTGTCGCGCGGGGCCGGGGAGGTCTCGTCGACCCCCGTGGCGAGCGCGCGTGGCGCCTCGGGCTCGGCGACGGCAGGGGTGAAGGCGGGGGCGCTCGAGGCCGCTGCGTCGACCGGCACGACCGCGGCAGCAGGCGCGGCCGGGGCCGCGTCTCGCTGGCTCCACACGTAGGCACCCGCGCCGGCGGCCGAGACGAGCACGACCGCCCCGAACAGCTTGGTCAGGCCCACTCCGAGCAGCGTCGCCTTCGCGCCCGCAGCCGTCCCCGTCGCGGCGCTCGCGGCGCCGCCTGCCGCGACGGAGGTCGCCCCGGCGGAGAGCGCGGCGACGCCGACGACCGCCGCGCTGCCCAGGCCCAGCGCGGCGAGCGTTCGCTCCGCCGCGCGCGGCGGGGGCGCTTCGTCGAGCCCAGCCTCCAGCAGCACCCGATCCAAATCGCTGCCCGGCTCCTCGAGGAGACGTCTCACCGTGCTCATGCGCCCTCCACCTCTGCGACGCGACGCTCGGGCCCAGCGAGCTCTCGCCGTGAGCGCAGGCGCGCGTCGATGCGCTTGCGCTGCTCCGCGAACAGCTCCCGCGCGCGCCGTAGGCGCGACGCGACCGTGCCCTGCGGCACGCCGACGATCGTGGCGATCTCGCTCATCGTGAGCTGCTCGAGCTCGAACAAGGTGAACACCGCCCGCAGCTCGAGCGGCATCGTCGACAAGATCTCGTCGAGCAGCGCCTTCGCCCTCGCGCGGTCGAGCGCCTCGTCCGGCCGGACACCTTGATCGATGCGCTCGGGACAGCAGTCGTCGCCGACGATATCGCGCCGGCGCGCGAACGTGCGCCGCGCGCGTGAGGCCACCCGGAGGCACACCCCGTACAGGAACGAGCGCTCCGAGCCAGTCGTGATGTCGTCGATTCGTCGAGCGGTGACCATGAAGACCTGTTGCAGCGCGTCCTCGGCGTCGGACCGCGGCACGCCCAAGCGGACGAGCGAGCGCCACACGAAGGTGTGGTGGTCGACGACGATGGCCTTGATACGGGCGGCCTGGAGGGCCGTCGGAGCCGGGGGGGTGACCTCCCGATCGACGTCCAGCTCCTCTTCTGCCTCGCGGGCCTCGTCAGGAGGATCGCTCGGCAGGGAGGAGGCCGCGGTGTAGAGCGGCATCGCCTCCGAGTTCAGCACTGTGGTCATCATCCCCGGTCCCGCCTCGCCTGATCGAAGAATCGAACTAGAAGGCGGCCGAGACCCCCGTCGCGAGCCCGAACCCGGCAGGGGACGGCTCGAACACGGTCAGGCTGTCGCCCGCCTTGAACTTGCTCCGAACCAGTGCAAGAGCGGGACCCGCCTGGACCTCGATCGCGAGCCAGGGGAGCGGCGCGAGCTCGACGCGACCCGCGAGGCCGGTCTCGAGCCACGGCCCTGCCGAGCCGACCTGAGACGCGGCTCGCGTGTACTCCGCCCACTCCCCCCCACCGCCGACGCTCGCGCAGGGCCACAGTCGAACCCACGGGGCTGGGCTCCAACCGGGGATGCAGCCGATGAACCGCCCTCGCAACATCCGGTAGTCGCCCCGGATCGAGGCGGGGAGCGACTCCGAGGCGGAGGCCTCGGCCGTCACGGTGTAGCTCAACTCGGCACGAATTGACCAAGTGAGCGGCCCGACCTCGCGCAGCTCGCCCTGAGCCGCCCCCCCCACCAGCGGGGTCGGGGCGGGGCCGACATCGAGGATCATCCGTGCGCCGAAGCCGACCTCGAGCCCCGGGAGCTTCGCCGGCGCGAACGGGTCGACGGGCAGCGGGAGCGGAATCAGGTCGAGATCCGAGGGGGGTGGAATCAGCGCCGGCCGCCACTCGAGCGGCGGCATCCATGAGGGTACGATGACGGGCGCGGGCCCGGTGATGAGGGCCGGCTGAGACCCCAAGATCGGCGGCCCCGACCAGTCCGGGGGAAGCGGGAGGGGCTCGGGCACCACGACGTTCGCCGCCTCAGGATCGATCGACAGCGCGGCGATGAGGGCGAGCGCCGTGCTGACCTCGAGGCACGAGACGCCGGTGACGCTCCGATCGCTGGCCGTGATCCCCTGCGTGATGAGCAGCTTGCCGGTGACCTTCTTCTTCGAGACCGCCTTGAGCTCGACGGCGAACACGATGTCGGGCTGCTCGGCGGCGCCGACCGGCTTGGCGAGCCGCGACCGGCTCTGGACGCCTCGGATGAAGGCGGCCCGATCCGGGCAGCCGTCGAAGGCCTTGTAGGTGACCGTGAAGGTCGTCTCCGCAGCCATGCCCGCGGCGGGCGCGAGGCAGAGCAGCGCGAGCCCGAGCAGGAACGCCAAGGACGTGGCGAGCAGGCGTTGTCGACGGGACGGGACGAGGCTACGAAAGCCGCCGATGCGTCCGCTGCGCGTGCTCACCATCAACATTTGGAACCGCCAGGGGCCGTGGGAGAATAGGCTGCGCCTGCTTCAGAAGGGAATCGCCGAGCTGGACCCGGACATCGTCGGCCTCCAGGAGGTCATCCATCGGCCCAACCACCCCGAGGCCTGCCAGGCGAGCCAGCTCGCCGACGCGTGGGCTCGCGCCGGCGGTCCGAGCGAGATCCACGTCGGGTTCGGGCCCGCCTGGTCCTACGAGAACGGCGATCAGTTCGGCAACGCCATCCTCTCGCGCTACCCGCTGAGCGATGGCCGCACGTTCGATCTTCCCACGCGCGACGCGCGCGCTCTCGTCTTCGCCCGCGCGGAGACGCCCGCGGGTCCGTTGCCGTTCTTCGTGACGCACCTCTCGTGGAAGTTCGACGAGGGCAACCTGCGCGAGGAGCAGGTGCTGGCGATCGCGGGTCACGTGAAGGAGGTCCACGAGGAAGACGACCTGCCAGCGGTGCTGGTCGGCGACTTCAACGCGGCGCCGGACGCCACCGAGATCCGGTTCTTGAGGGGCCTTCACGCGCTCGATCGCAAGAGCATCTTCTTCAGCGACTGCTTCGAGCGCGCGGGGCAGGGTCCAGGCTTCACGTTCGACCCCACCAAGAACCCCCACGCGGCGCTCACCTACGAGGCCCCGCGTCGCATCGACTACGTGATGGTCGCTGGCCCCGATGGCCAGGGCCGCGGCATGCCGCTGACAGCGAAGGTCGTCCTCACGGAGGTCGTCGGTCCCGACAAGGACCGCTACGCGCCGTCGGACCACTACGGCGTCCTCGCCGAGATCCGGATGGCTTAGGGAGATGGCCTCGGCGCTCTTCAAGTGGATGGCTCCGCTCGTCGCGCTCGTGGCGCTCGGCGGCACGGCGCTCGCGCAGCCGCCCGCCGACCCTCCCGCGCAGCCACCTGCCGCGCAGCCACCTGCCGCGCAGCCACCTGTCGCCCAGCCACCTGCGGCGCAGCCACCTGGCGCCCAGCCACCTGCCGACCCACCGGCTCCGCCCAAGTCCGATCCCCCTGCCCCGCCGCTGGCCCCGAAGCCCGACGCATCGGCCATCGATGACGCGCGCGCCCGCATGGAGAAGGGTCAGCGGCTGTTCGCGGACGCCAAGTACCTCGAGGCGACAGACGAGTTTTCGCTCGCGTACGAGAAGCACAAGTTCTCCGCGTTCCTCTTCAACGCGGCCGTCGCCGCTGAGCGCGCCGCCGCTCGCGATCGCGCCCTGGATCTGTACCAGCGCTTCCTCAAGGCCGAGCCCGCCGCGCCCGATCGCCCAGACATCGAGAAGGCCATCGACCGCCTCAAGAAGGAGCTCGCGTCGGCTGCACCTGCGGAGCCGAGCGCTGCCGCCCAGAAGGCCGATATCAAGGCGCTGCTCTTCGTGGAGAGCGAGCCAGCCGGAGCGCCCGTGTCGATCTATGAGCGCACCGATCCGAAGGCCCCTCCGCTCGATCCGAAGCAGCCCAACCAGCCGGGGTACAAGCGAGTCACGACGGGCATCACGGCGCCCACGAACCTGTCGCTCAACAGCGGCACGTACTTCCTGCTGGTCGAAGGCTTCCGCGACTACAACCCGACCGGCAGCCTGCTCAGCTTCGAGCCCGGGCGCGTCTATGTCTACCGCGCCGCGCTCTCTCAGGGCGACTTCGTCGGTCGGGTGGAGGTCCTCTTGCCGGTCGGCACGGCGCAGATCTTCGTCGACGACCCTGCGCCCCACCGATACGCGCCGCGCGCCACCGGGCCGAGCTCGATCGAGCTGACGCCCGGCAAGCACAAGGTCACCATCGAGGCGCCCGGCTTCGTGCCCTTCGAGCAGGAGATCGACGTCGTCCAAGGCAAGACGGTCAAGCTCGACGCGCAGCTCGAGCGCGTCGCCTACGGCTACCTGCTCGTCTCCGGGAACGCCGACGAGGTCGAGGTCGAGGTCAACGGCGACGACATCGGGATTTACCTCCGCAAGCGGCGCGAGCCCCTGAGGATCCGCGTCCCCGCGGGAGAGCACGAGATCGAGGTCGACGCCGACGGGAAGAAGTCGTTCGAGAGCACGATCAAGATCCCCCGCGGTCAGGAGATCGCGCTCGACGCGAAGCTCGAGGAGGCGCCGGGGAAGGGCGGCGCCGTCGTCACGACGATCCTCGCTGCAGGCTCGCTCGCGGGCGGCATCGTGCTCAACCGCTACGTCGCCGGCCTGGCCGACACCGACTCCCTGAAGGACCCGCTCAACGGCGTCAGCATCGGCCTGCTCGCGGGCGCCGGCGTCTTCACCGGGCTCTCCATCTTCCTGTTCGCCTGGGACCCGGGCGACGACTCGACCGCGAAGCTCAGCCCGGCGCGCGAGTTCACAGGGGAGACCGAGCTGCCCGCCGTGAAGCCGCGCGACCAGGCGAGCCTCGGGCCGACGATCTCGCTCGGCCTCGCTCCCGGCAACCCGCTCGCGCCGTACGTCCCCGCGGCAGCGGCCCCCACGGGCCTGTTCGTCAACGGCACGTTCTAGCCGCGAAGTGCTCTTCCTGGGGCGGTTTTCGCGCGCTCCGCGCGCGACAAAAGCTCGCGCCGGTTTGCTCGCGCTCTGGCGCGGGCAAACCGAAGGGCCCCGCGAAAGCGGGCGCGCGAGAAAAAAAAAACGAGGGCCCCGCGAAAGCGGGCGCGCGCGGAAAGGCTACGTCGAGCCGCCGCTCTTCAGCCCGGACGCGGTCTTGCGGCGTTTGACCGCGGGCGCCGCCTCGACCTTGTCGGAGTCGCCGGCGCGGTGCTTCTCCTCCACGCCGCTCTTGACGCGTGCGCCTCGCCGGCTGCCTGGCGCGCTGGGGATGCTGTCGTGGGCCGCCGGCTTGGGCGGAGGGTGTGCGGGCCTCGCCAGCAGGTAGCCTTGGACGTAGTGGACCCCGGCGTCGACGATGGCCAACAGCTCGTCGGTCGTCTCGACGCCCTCGGCGACGACGCGCGCGCCGAGGTCGCCGCACAGGCGAACGATGCTCGCGACGAGGCGCGCCCGCCTGGGATCTTCGTGGAGGTTGATGATCAAGCCCCGGTCGAGCTTGACGATCTCGGGCTCGAGATCCGCGATGTAGCGCAGGTTGGAGTAGCCCGCCCCGAGGTCGTCGACGACGAGCCCGACGCCCTTGCTGCGCACCTCGCGCAGCGTGCCGTCGACGAGCGCGTGGTGGCTGAGCGGGACGCTCTCGGTGATCTCGAGGTAGACGCCGGGCTCATGGGTGAAGATGGGGTCGTCCGGCTGGACGAGGTAGCGGTCGGCGAGCTCGTGCGGGTGCACGTTGAGAAACAGCGGGTGCTCCGCGCAGTCCACCGTGGCGAGCTCGCGGATGGTGCGACCGAGTCGCCCGCACAGCTTCTGCTCTGCAGCGACCTCGAACAACGTCACCGGGTTCTCGAGCCCCTTCGCCTTGCAGCGAGCGAGCGCCTCGTAGGCGAACACGGAGCCGTTGAGCAGGTCGACGATCGGCTGAAAGACCACCGACACCTGGCCATCGACCAGGGCTCGGGAGACGGTCTTCGACGTGTTCGATCGGCCTGCGTTCACGTTGCTCGAGCATACGCGGATCCGAAAGCAGTGACGCCGACATTTGGGTGAGGACTCGAGCCCTCCGGGGTGAGGTCTCCAGGCCTCAGCTCTTGACCCTCGCTCGGATCTCCGCCCGGGCTCGGACGCCGACGCTCGGGGCTACTTCGGGCAGTCGATGAGGTTGCCCTCGACGTCGCGCATCTTGCAGGGCGCGGCGGTCTCGATCGGGACCGGCGGGACCGTCGCCGTCGCGGTCGGGGGTGCGGTCGGCGCTGCGGTCGGCTCGGCGGTCGCGTTCTTCGGCGGTTCGGAGGTCGAGCTGGCTGAAGGCGTCGCGCTCTTCGAGGGGCCGCTCGTGGCGACCAGCGCAGCGCTCGGCCCCCCCCTCGGGCTGGCCGACGAGGCGCTCGCTGCGGGCGACGAGCTCGACGGGGCGTCGAGGACCGCGACCGTCGGCGGGGACGTGACGGTCGCCGTCGTGGCGGCGACGGCGGACCCGCTGGTGTTTGCGCTCGCAGTCAGCCGCGCGGCCGGCGTCTCTGCGCCCGACTCCTTCGAGCGCAGGAAGATGACGCCCGCGGTCCCCAACGCGAGCACGGCGCCCACGGCGATCCCGATCCCCACCAGCCCGCCGACCCCGGACTTCGAGCGGCGCTGCTCGGACTCGAAGCTCTGCTCACCGGTCTGGGTGAGCGCGTCGCGGCCGGACTTCTTGCCGGACACCCCGAACGTCTCCATCCCCATCGAGCTCGCCGAGGGCAGCGACGGCGGCCTCGGGATCTTCAGCTCGCTGTCGAGGACCGCCGCCGGGTAGCTGGGGCGATCTTGCTTGGCCGTGGTCGCGCCGATCGGGGGCGGGTTGCTCGACAGGTGAAGGTGCTTCGGCAGCGAGCCGATCGAGCGGCGCATCTCGCGCTTGGCGAGCGCTTCGATCCTGTGCTTCGTGCGGGGCGAGGCCCAAGGCACGAGGGCGGCGGCCAGCTCCCCGACCGTCTGATAGCGATCGTCTGCCTTCTTCGCGTACGCGAGCCCGATCACCTTCGCGAGCTCCTCCGAGATGTCCGGGCGCAGGCTGCGCAGGTCGGTCGGCGCCTCCATGTTCACCTTGATCGCGAGCTCGGCGAACGAGTCCGCCGTGAACGGCTGCGTCTTCGTGAGCAGCTCGAACAGCGTCACGCCGAGCGCGTAGACGTCGGTGCGGTGGTCGACGGTCTTGCTCGACTTCATTTGCTCGGGCGACATGTACAGGCCGCTGCCGAGGATCGCGGTCGTCTTGGTGACCTCGAGCGAGGTCTGCTCGATGACCTTCGAGATGCCGAAGTCGAGCACCTTGATGGTCGGCCCGTCCGAGCCCTGCACCATGAACAGGTTGGCCGGCTTCACGTCGCGATGGACGATGCCCTGCGCGTGCGCCTCGGCGAGCGCGTGGCAGGACTGGACGATGAAGTCGATGGCGACCTCGAGCGGCAGCGGCCCTGACGAGCGCAGGTGCTTCGACAGGTCGTGCCCCTTCAGGAACTCCATGACGATGTAGGGCCCGTAGGGGTGCGACGAGCCGGTGTCGAAGACGCGGACGATGTGCTCGCTCGCGATCTTGGAGGCCGCCTGCGCCTCGCGGATGAACCGGCGGCTCGCCTCCTGGGACGCGGTGTACTGCGGGAGCAGGAACTTGATGGCGACGGGGGTCTCGAGCGTCGTGTGGATCGCCTTGACCACCAGGCCCATCCCGCCGATGCCGAGGGACTCGGCGACGCGGTACTTGTCGAGGACGATCGTCCCGGAGGGGATCGTGAACTCGTTGTCCGGCGCCACGCTCACGACTTGAAGTTACTCGACCCCTGGCCCGCTTTCATCCCGAGTCTTCGCCTCGTCCCAGTATCGGTCGAGCACCTCCAGGGGGAGGCGGCCCTCGCCGCCCGGCTTTCCGAACCCGCCGTGCTCGTGCTCGACCCTCGCCTCTACGTGCTGGAAGCGGCGCGAGAATTTGCCGATCGTCCGTCGCAGAGCCGACTCGGCGTCGACCTCGAGGTGCCGGGCGAGGTTGACCAGCGCGAACAGCGCGTCGCCGAGCTCGGCCTCCATCGCGTCCTTGTCGCCTGCCTCGATGGCTCGATCGAGCTCTCCGAGCTCCTCCGTCAGCTTGGCCCTCGAGCCGCCCGCGTCGGCCCAGTCGAACCCGACCCGCGCCACCTTCTCGCCGACGCGCTGAGCGCGCACGAGCGCAGGTAGGCTCCGAGGCACCCCCTCGAGGATCCCCGTCTTTCCCGCCTTCTTCTTCTCCTCGGCCTTGATCAGCTCCCAGTTGCGCAGGACCTCGGTCGAGCCGTCGACGGTCAGGTCGGCGAAGACGTGGGGGTGCCGGTGAACCAGCTTGTCGCAGATCGCCTGGACCACGTCGTCGGGCCCGAAGGCCCCCTCCGCCCGCCCGAGCTCGGCTTGAAAGACCACCTGGAGCAGGAGGTCACCGAGCTCGGCCTTGAGCTCGCCGCGATCGCCCCGGTCGATCGCGTCGATCACCTCACACGCCTCTTCGAGCACGTAGCGGCGCAGGCTCGCGAACGACTGCTCGCGATCCCAAGGGCAGCCGTCTTCGGCGAGCAGGCGCTGCATGAGCTCGACGAGGCGCGGGAAGGTGGCGCCGCGCTGCTCGCCGAGGGTGGGGACGACGACGGGGTCGAAGGGTCGGGGCATGGCGCGGGGCTTATAGCTCGACCTGCGCGCGCCCGTGCTAAGAAGCCCGGGTCATGGCCAAGGCGCCGCTCTCCGACGCGATCCACCCGGTCGCGCGCACCCCCGACGAGTGGTCAGCGGCGCTCGCCGGCCTCGGTGAGCGCCCCTTCCGCGCGCTGGAGGTCTTCCGCTGGATCCATCGCCGGGCAGAGCTCGATCCCGAGCGGATGACCACCCTGCCGAAGTCCCTCCGGGCGGCGCTGTTCGAGGGGGCCACGAGCGTCGGTCAGCTGGAGACCTCCCACCGCGCCGCGGACGACACGCGCAAGCTGCTCGTCACGCTGAGGGACGGTGCCCCCATCGAGACCGTGCTCATCCCTCGCGTGTCGGGCCCCGGCTCGGCCGCGGCGACCGCCAGCGAGGAGGACGCCGACGCGTCCGCCGCCGACGACGAGGACGACGACGAGCCCGAGGCGACGACCGCGGCCGCGCGGGTGCGGGTCACGCAGTGCATCTCGACGCAGGTCGGCTGCGCGATGGGGTGCGTATTTTGTGCGAGCGGGGTCGCGGGTCTCAAGCGGCACCTCGGCCCGGAGGAGATCGTCGGGCAGGTGCTGCTCGCCAAGCAGGCGCTCGATCCGGGCGAAGAGCTACGGAACGTCGTCTACATGGGGATGGGTGAGCCGCTGCACAACTACGAGGCGACGAGGCGCAGCCTCGAGCTGTTGACCCACCCCGAGGGCATCGGCCTGTCCAAGCGCCGCGTCACCGTGTCGACCTCGGGCCTGGTCCCGGAGATCGCTCGCCTCGGAGCGGACTTCGAAGGCCAGATCGGCCTCGCCATCAGCCTCCACGCCGCCGACGACGAGCAGCGCAGCGCGCTGATGCCGATCAACCGGAAATACCCGCTCGCCGAGCTCGTCCGAGGCCTCGCCGCGTACCCGCTGCCCCGCCGCCGTCGCATCACCATCGAATACACGCTGGTCGCGGGCCACAACGACGCCCCGTCCGAGGCCAAGAAGCTCGTGCGGCTCTTGTCCGGCTTGCGCGTGAAGATCAACCTCATCCCGATGAACCCCATCTCCGCGTCCAGCCTGGGGCCTCCGGCGTGGGAGCGCGTGCTGTCGTTCCAGGAGGTCCTCACGTCCTCGGGCTACTCCTGCTTCGTCCGCAGGAGGCGTGGAGACGACGTCTCCGCAGCCTGCGGGCAGCTCGCCTTGCTCGGCGCCAAGCCGAAGGTGCGCACGTTCACGCGCAGCTCGTCGCCGGGCAAAGCCGAACGAGGGTAGACTCCCCGGCGTGAAGCGCCCCGACTCGGACGCCATCGAACCGCGCACTACGCGCCCCCTGGGGATCAGCCTCGACCGGACCACGCCTCGCCTCGAGCTCGAGGTGGTGCGCGAGGGGGGAACCTTATCCGGGCGCAAGGTCGTGCTCGACGGCGACGTGCTCCGCATCGGCTCCGCGCCATCGAACGAGCTCGTCCTGAACGACCCGCTGGTGTCGCGCGTGCACTGCCAGCTGCGCACCCACCGCAAGGGCTGGCGTGTGGTCGACACCGGCTCGCTCAACGGTACGCGCCTGGCCGGCGTCTCGATCCGCGACGCCGACCTCGCCCTCCCCGAGTGCCGGCTGGAGCTCGGCGACAGCGTGATCGTCGCGCGCGCGACGCAGCCAGGACCGGGCCCGTCGCAGCCTGGCATCGCGCCGACCTTCGGCGGCTTGGTCGGCGCGTCGGCGATCATGCGGCGGCTCTTCGCCCGCATCGATCGCGTGGCGAAGGCCGACGGCGACCTGCTCATCGAGGGGGAGAGCGGGACCGGCAAGGAGCTCATCGCCGCCGAGGTCGTCCGGCGCAGCGCTCGGCGCGACAAGCCGGTGTACATCGTCGACTGCGGCGCGCTTCGCGCCCAGGACGCGAGCAACGAGCTGTTCGGCCACACGAAGGGGGCCTTCCCGGGGGCCGAGCCTCGCGTGGGAGCCTTCGACGCCGCCCGCGGAGGGGTCGTCCTGCTCGACGAGATCGGCGACCTGCCGGTCGACATTCAGCCCTTGCTGCTGCGCGCGCTCGGCGAGCGCGAGTTCCGGGTGGCCGGCGAGGCCCAGCCCCGCAAGCTCGACGCCCGCGTCATCGCGACCACGAACCGGCGGCTCGAGGACGAGATCAACCAGGGCCGCTTCCGCGAGGACCTCTATTTCCGTTTGAGCGTGCTGCGGATCGATGTCCCGCCGCTGCGCGAGCACATGGAGGACATCGAGGTGCTCGTCGCCGCCTTCCTCGAGGAGCTGAAGGCGGGCGATCGAACCGAGCTGCTCTCGCGCGAGTCGCTCGCCCAGCTCGCCCGCCACACCTGGCCCGGCAACGTGCGCGAGCTGCGCAACTACGTCGAGCGGTACGTGGTCGCCGATGACGTCGGCCTCGACCGGCCGCTGCGGGCCGAGCGAGCCAGCGAGCCAGCGAGCGAGATCGACATCACGATGAGCTTCAGGCGATCGAAGGAGCGCGTCCTCGCGGACTTCGAGGTCCGCTACCTCAAGGCGTTGCTCGCGTGGGCCGGCGGCAACGTCAGCAAGGCATCGCGACAGTCCGGCATGGATCGAATGTATCTCCACCGCCTCTTGCAGCGGTACGGCATCGTGCGAGGCGCCCCGCTCGACTGACGGACGCTACAAACCGGGCGCTCCGGTTCTCGCGCCGAATGGCGCGTGAACCGAAGGGACCCGCGCCAGCGGGCGAGCGCCACAAATTTCAGCGCTCCGGTTCTCGCGCCGAATGGCGCGTGAGCCGAAGGGCCCCGCGCCAGCGGGCGAGCGCCATGAATATCAGCGCTTCTTGCGGCGCGTGCTGTCGTTGGCGGCCTGGGGCGGGTCGCTCGTCCGCCGCCCCGAAGACGCGACCTCGCGGCTCGCGCTCTCGAGGTACGACGAAGCCTCCTCGTCGTGGCCTTGGGACTTGGCTACGCGGGAGAGCAACGTCCAGGTGCGCGCCCGCTCGTCCGCGTTGCGAGACAGCGCCAGCGCGTCCTTCAACGCCCGGGTCGCGTTCGCGGGCTCGGACGCTTCGAAATAGGCCTCGCCCAGCTTCCCGCTGAAGATCGCGACGACGCGGATCGGGTCATCGAGCTCGCCGTTGTCGAGGTCGGCGCGCGCGAGATCGATGCCGCGCTTGAGCGCGAGGATGGCGCCGTTGGGATCGCCCGCCTTCAGCCGATCGGTCGCGATCTGCTCGAGGAACACCAGCGCCGCCCCCGGGTCGCCCGACTCGGTCGCCTCCTCGATCACCTCGCGGATCGAGTGCTCGAGCGTGGCCGAAACCGAGCGAGGCGGCCGCTCCGAGTCGGACCTCGGGACGCTGCCCCGCCCTTCGCGCGCGGTCACGCGGGCTTGCGGCGGCACGTCGGAGCGGGGCTGCGGAGCCGGGGTCACGGGCCTCGAGACCGGCCCGGTCGTCGCCATCGGCATCGACACCGGAGGCAGCGCGCTCTCTCGCTCGAGCGTCTCGCCGCACTCGCCGCAGAAGCGGGCGTGGGGCGCGTTCAGGTTTCCGCACAGCGAACAAGCCTTGAAGGCGGTGCGCACCCACGAGCGTCGATCGGAGACGCTGCGCTCGCCGGTTCGGTAGGCGACGATCTCCCGCAGCGCGTCCGCGAACTCGAAGGCCTTCTGGTAGCGGTGGATAGGGTCCTTGGAGAGCGCGCGCTCCACGACCGCGTCGAGACCGAACATGCTCCGCTCCGCTGCGAGCGACGCGAGCTTCGGTGGCGCCTCGAACGCGTGCGCCTCGAGCAGCTCGCGAGGCTCGGTCTGCAGGAACGGCAGCCTCCCGGCGATCATCTCGAACAGCATCACGCCGCACGCGTAGAGATCGGTGCGCTCGTCCGTCTCCTTCGCCATCGCCTGCTCGGGCGTGATGTACTCGGGCGTCCCGAAGACGCGCCCGGTCTGGGTGCTGATGCCGCTCTTGAGCTTCGCGAGGCCGAAGTCGACGACCTTGACCAGATCGCCGCCGCCGCGCTGGGGCATGACGAAGACGTTGCCTGGCTTGAGGTCACGGTGGACGACCCCGAGCCCGTGCGCCTCCTCGAGCGCGCCCAGGATCTGGAGCGAGATGTCGAGGACGCGCGTGACCGGCTGGAGCGGCTCGGCCGCGAGGATCGCCTCGAGGTCTTGGCCGGTGAGCAGCTCCATCACGAAGTACGGACGGCCGTCGTTCGTGGTGCCGAAGTCGTAGACCCGGACGCAGTTGGGGTGGTTGAGCGCGCTCGCGGCCCGCGCTTCGTTCTTGAAGCGCTGGATCATCTCGTCGTTCCCGAGGAAGCCAGAGCTCATCACCTTCACGGCGACCTGGCGCCCGAGCGTCGACTGCTCCGCCCGATAGACCCGGCCCATCGACCCCTCCGCCAGGGGCTCGACGACCCGATACCCTCCGGAGAGGGTGCGGCCCACGAGCGCGTCGGTCGCGCCTTCCTCTGCGCGCGCCTGCCCGCGCGGAAACCCGCACTCCGAGCAGTAAGCGTCGGCGGGCTTGCCGCGGTGACTGCAGGAAGGGCAGAGGGGCGCGTGGCTCATCGGATGCGCTTCGCGGTCAGCAAGAGGAAGAGATCATAGCGATCTATCCATTGGTAGATCGAGCCCCCACAGATGACAGAGCCGAGCCTATCGCGGAAACGCTCGAGGCGTCCTCGTGCTTTCATCGAGGCCTGGCAAGGCGCGGGAGCCCCGGGGCGGACGTGGTAAGACAGGGGCGGATGCTTCGTCGCCTCGACCCACCCTCGCCGCGGCTGACCCCCGCTCGGGTCGATCGGCTGCGATCGGCCCTCGAGCGGGCGCTCGGCCCTTCGAAGGTGCAGACCTCCTCGGAGGCGCTGTTCGCTTTCGCGGGCGACGAGTCCGAGAACGAGCCGGTGTTGCCCGACGCCGCCGTCCTGGCGTCCTCCGCCGCCGACGTGCTCGCCGCGCTGAAGGTGGCGCTCGACGAGGGTGTGCCGATCACCCCGCGGGCGGCGGGGAGCGGCAAATCGGGCGGGGCGATCCCGCTCGCGGGGGGCATCGCGCTCGCCACCGCTGGCCTCGGGCGCATCCTCGACATCGACGCGACCGAGCTGACGGCGACCGTCGAGCCCGGGGTCGTGCTCGGGGAGCTGCATCGGGCGGTCGAGGAGCTGGGCCTGTTCTATCCCCCTGACGCAAACTCGCTCTCTTGGTGCGCGCTCGGCGGCAACATCGCGGAGAACGCCGGCGGCCCGCGCGCGTTCAAGTACGGCGTCACCCGGGACTACGTGCTCGGTCTCGACGTGGGGTTGGTCGGCGGGCAGGCCCTGACCGTCGGCCGGAAGACGAAGAAGGGGGTGACGGGCTATGACGTCGCCGGCCTGCTGGTCGGCAGCGAAGGGACGCTCGCGGTGACGACGCGCGCGACCCTGCGCCTCATCCCCAAGCCCGAGCTCGTCGCGACCCTGCTCGCGCTGTTCCCAGACGTCCGCGCCTGTGGCGCCGCGGTCCAGTCGATCCTGGCCGCGGGGGTCGTCCCTCGCTGCATCGAGCTGCTCGACGCGCCGACGCTCGCCGCGGTCCGCGCGGGCGGGGTCGACGTCGACGGCGCGGCGCGCGCGATGTTGATCCTCGAGGTCGACGGCGTGGAGGCGACGACGCTGGTCGAGCAAGAGCGGGTCGGAGATGCGTGCGATCGAGCGGGGGCGCTCAGCGTGCTCGTGGCGCAGAGCGCGTCTCAGCGCGACCGCCTCTGGGCGGCCAGGCGCGCCCTGTCGACGACGACCCGCGCGATGGCGCGGCACAAGGTCTCGGAGGACGTCGTCGTCCCGCGGACTCGCATCCCGGATCTGCTCGACGAGGTCGATCGCATCCGCGAAAAAACGCAGATCCGGATGCTCACGTACGGGCACGCAGGCGACGGCAACCTCCACGTCAACTACCTGTGGGACGACCCTGACGCCGGGCCCCGTGTGGAGCTGGGCCTGGAGATGCTGTTCCGTAGGGTCGTCGAGCTCGGGGGAACGCTGACCGGCGAGCACGGCGTCGGGCTCTCGAAGCGACGCTTTCTGCCTCTCGAGCAGTCGGCGCCGTTGATCGAGCTCCAGCGCGGGCTCAAGCGCGTGTTCGATCCCAACGATCTGCTCAATCCGGGCAAGGTGTTCCCGGAGCGCGAGGGCCACGGCGCATGTTGAAGAAGACCCGGACCGAAGACGATGGACGCGACCAAGAGATGAGGCGCTCGACGTGAGGGTGATCGGCATCGACCCGGGCACGCGGCACCTCGGGTGGGGCGTGCTGGAGAGCGAGGGCACGCGCGTCACGCACGTCGCGCACGGCGTGATCGACACCGACACGAGCGCCCCGTTGGCCTCGCGCCTCGTCGAGATCGACGACGCCCTGCTGCAGGTGTTCGCAGAGCACCGGCCGGAGGTCGCCGCGGTCGAGGCGCTCTTCTTCGCGAAGGATCCGCAGTCGGCCGCCAAGCTCGGCCACGCGCGGGGGGTCGTCCTGTTGCGCCTCGCGCGCGCCGGGATCCCCTTCGTCGAGATGCCGCCGGCCCGCGTGAAGCGAGCGGTCGTCGGCGGCGGGCTCGCCACGAAGGACCAGGTGGCCCGCGTCATCACGGGGATCCTGCGCCTCGACTCCCCTCCCCGCGCCGACGCGGCCGACGCGCTCGCCAACGCCTTCGCGCACCTGACGATGGCGCGCTTCACCGAGGCCCTCGAGGCCGCTGGGGCTCGCCTGCCGCCCTCTCGCCGGCGCGGCCCGGCCCGGCGCGGGCGCTAGCTGGGTGTCTCTAGCTCAGCTCGGGGTTCGCCCGGCGCGGGCGCTGACTAGGGCTTGATGATCTTGGTGCCGGGCGGCGGCTTGAAGTCGAACTCCTTCGCCTCCACCGGCTTGTTCAGCACCGGGTCGGAGAAGTCGAAGCGGTTGCGGTTGCTCTGCGCGTCGATGATGACCACGCGGCGCACCTGGCTGGTCGGACCATCGACGTAGAGCAGCATCTTCTCGTAGGCCGGCGAGGCGTCCTTGGGGGTGCCCTCGAGCACGTGCCCGCCCTCGAACTTCATCGTCGCGGAGTCGAGGAGCTTGAGCTTGAAGTCCTTCTCGAGCTTCCCCTCTCCCATGAGGAAGGCGAGCGCGGCCGGGTACTGAGACTTCGAGACGACGGTCTCGTACATCTGCTCGGCCTCCTTCTCGTAGACCTTGATGTTCTTCCCGTCCGAGACCACCCGGTTGCCGTTGGGGTCGTCGTACGTGAAGCTCATCTTCCCGGGCTTTTCGAAGACGACTTTGCCCTTCGACTCCTTCTTCTTGTTCTGGACCTTGATGAAATAGACCTGCTTGAAGCCGGCCCTGAAGGTCTTGGTGGTGTCGTAGAACTTCTGGACGTTCTTCGCGACCTCCTCTGCGGTGGGGGCGGCGGCCGCCTCCCTCGGGGAGAGCACGACCGCCGAGGCGGCGAGCGCGGCGAAGACATACGACGACTGCGCGAGGAAGGTGCGTCGGGTCACGGCGAAGGCCTTCATGGACGTGGAGGTAGACGGAGCAGCCGCGGGTCCGATGCAAACGTGCCCTGGCTGAAGGCGTCCTAGCACAGCGGCGGGGGGATGGGGCCAGAGGCCGGCGGCGCTTGTCGCCCGCAGGATCTGGGGCAAAGCTAGGGTCGTGCTCGGCCAAAGGACCTTCGACTCTCCCCTCGGCACGTGCGCCGTCGCGTACTCCGAGCACGGCCTGGTCGCGGCGGTCCTGCCCTCGCAGACCCAGGCCACCACCCTCCGCGCGCTCGCGAGCCTGGTCCGCGCCAGGAAGCTGCCGGGCGCCCTGCCTTCGGACGAGCCCGAGCCGACGTGGGTCGAGGCGGCGATCCGCACGCTGAGCGACCTGCTGATGGGGGTCCCCGTCGACACCCGCTCGATCCCTCTCGACACCCGCGGGCTGTCGGACTTTCGCGTCCGAATCTACGAGGCGGCGCGCGCGATCCCGTTCGGCGAGCGCGCGACCTACGGGGAGCTGGCGCGCACCGCGGACAAGGCGACCGCCGCGCGCGCGGTCGGCCGCGCGATGGCGACGAACCCATGGCCGCTGGTCGTCCCGTGCCACCGGGTCGTCGACAGCGCAGGCGCCCTCCACGGGTTCTCCGCTCCAGGTGGCCTGAAGACCAAGGCGGCGCTGCTCGACATCGAGGCCCGCGCCCGCGCGGCGAGCCCTTGTGATCCGCAGAAAAAGGGCGCAAAGATGACCGGCAGCGGCTCTCAAGGGTCGCTGCCCTTCTGACCGTGTCGAGCGCCGACCCCACGCCTCCGCCCTCGGGCCCCTCTGCAACCAAGCCAACCGGCGTGGCCACGGGCGCTGCGCCGGTCGACGACGCACCGGCGCCCGCCGAGCTGCGCCGCGTCCGCTTCGGGCGCTCCAAGGCCCCCTCCTGGCTCTGGGTCGCGCTCCCGATCGCCGGCCTGTCCGTCGTGCCGCTCGTCGGCCTGGCCTACACGGCGACGACCACGTTCGGCAAGGGTGGCGACACGGTCGACTCGGCCTCGTCGGCCGACGCGCTCGACGACGAGGACGGCGCGACCGGCGCGGCGGTCTCGAAGAAGAAGACGCCCGCCAAGAAGTCGACCGCTCGCGCCAAGGGCTCGAGGCCTCGCAGCGACTCGGCCGGGGCTTGCTGCACAGCGCTGCACGAGCTCGGCAAGACCGAGCCGATCGATCAGCGGGGGCGGTACCTCTCCGCCGCTGCCGCGTGCGAGGCCGCACCCGACGCGGACACGGCGCTGAAGCGGGTCGCGAGCAGTCTTCGACTCGCGAAGATCGAGCCTCCACCGGAGTGTGAGGCCGGCGCCGAGTGACAGGCCGCGGGCTGGCGGACGGTGTGTGCCGCTCCTGATCGCGCCCCTGGTCGCCCTCTCCGTGGGCCTGCTGCTGGGGCTGCGCAGCCCGGGCGCGCTCGGCGCGCGAGGCGCCGCGGTCGCGCGGACCTGTGTGGCGTGGCTGGCTGCGCTCGCGTTCTTCCCGGCCCTCGCCGTGATCTCGCTCTCCGAGCCCGCGTGGGCGACCCTGCACGTCCTCGGAGAAGCCGAGGTGCCGTCGTTCATCCTGCTCCTCGCGTCGGCGTTGGTGTCGAGCCTGGTGCTCGTGGGCTACCGCGCAGCGCGCAGCCTCGCCACCTCCCCGCGCGACGGCGGACCCAGAGTCGGCGCCCTCACGGCCGCGATCCCCGCCGCGTTCGCCCTGGTGCTGCTCGCCGCGCTGAGAGACCGGGTCGGCCTGCTCGAGCCTGCGCACGGCCGAACCCCCGAGGTCGCGCTGGTCAGCTCGCGCTTCGCGCTCGCCCTCCTCACGCTCGACGGCTTGCTCGGCGTCGCGACCTGGCTCACCTCGCGGGCGCTGGACGATCTCGCACAGGCGACGCCGCGCAACGCAGGCCGCCTCGGACGACCGCGGCGGCCGAGCGCCACGCCTGCTCGAGAGAGCCCCCCCTGAGTCGTCGCGCGCTCGCGCGCTTCGTGGAAGGATGCACGCATGGATGACCGGATGAGCCGAGAGATCGAACGACTCACTGAGCTCGCGTCCTCGGTGTGCGAAAAGACCCTCGCCCGCGGCGTCGACGTCGCCGAGGTGCGCGCCCGCAGCGGGTCCGAGCTCAGCGTCAAGGTGCGGCTCGGCGAGCCCGAGCTGATCGAAGAGGCCGGCCACCGCAGCATCGGGATGCGAGTCATCAAGGACAAACGCGTCGCGCTCACGTCGACCAGCGACCTCACGCCTGCCGGGCTCGAGCGGTTCGTCGACGACGCGCTCGAGCTGGTCGACATCTCGCAAGAAGATCCGTTCGCGGGGCCCGCCGACCCGGCGCTCATCCATCGAGGAGAGCTGCCCGACCTCGATCTGTACGATCCGAGCGCCGGCGCGATCGACGCCGCCGCCGCCCTCGATCGCGCGCGGCGAGGCGAGGCAGCGGCCCGCGCCTACGACGTTCGCATCACGAACTCCGACGGCGCGTCGTTCTCGCGCACGAGCGGGTGCTTCGCGATGGTGCTCTCGGGCGGGTTCCGCGGGGGCGGCGCGGGCTCGTACAGCTCGCTGTCGGTCGTGCCGGTGGCGGACGACGAGAACGGCAAGAAGCGGCGCGGCTTTTATTACAGCGCGAAGCGCTTCGACGCCGACCTCGCCTCGCCCGAGGCGGTAGGAGAGGAGGCGGCGCGCCGCACCCTGCGCAAGCTCGGCGCCCGCAAGGTGGAGACGACCGAGGCCCCGGTCGTGTTCGACCCCGACGCCGGTCGCGCCATCTTCGGCATGCTCGCGGGCTGCCTGATGGGCAGCTCGATCTGGCGCAAGTCGAGCTACCTCGTCGGCCGCGAGGGCACCCAGGTCGCGAGCGACCTGGTCGATGTCGTGGACGACCCGCTGATCCCCCGCGGCCCCGGGAGCCGGCCCTTCGACGGCGAAGGCCTGCTCTCCCGCGTGAACGTCGTCGTCGAGAAGGGCAAGCTCGTCACCTACCTGTGCGACAGCTACAGCGCCCGGAAGCTCGGGCGCAGCTCGACCGCGAGCGCCGCGCGCGGCGCGGGCGGGGGGGTCGGCGCGTCGACCTCCAACTTCATCCTCAAGCCGACAAAGACCCCCGCGACCGACATCGTCAAGGGCACCGCGCGGGGCCTGTACGTCACCGACATGATGGGCTTCGGCTTCAACCCGGTCACGGGTGACTTCTCCCGGGGCGCTTCAGGGTTCTGGATCGAGAACGGTGAGCTTTCGTACCCGGTCAACGAGGTCACCATCTCCCTCAACTTCGACGACCTCCTCAAGAGCATCGACGCTGTGGGCGACGACCTCGATCTCCGGTCGTCCACGGCAACCCCCACGTTCCGCGTCCGCAAGATGACGATCGCCGGGGCCTGACCCGCCACGAGGGGGCCCACCCGCGGGCAGAGCACGGATCGAACGGGGTGACTCCTTGCCCCTTCGTGTATGATCTGTGCCGTGAAACGCATGAACTCTACCTTGGGAGCTTGGGGCAAGGCCCCGCGCAGGGCCCTCGCCTCGCTGGCGGTCGCGTTGGTGGCTAGCCTCTCGTTGGCTGGCTGCGGCGGTTCGATCGGGGGCTACTGTTACGAGGCCAAGAACTGCGAAGGCGGCAACGACTTCGACGAGGAGGCTTGCAACCTCTCGGTCAGCGAGATCCAGGACCTAGCCGACCTCCAGAACTGCTCGTCGGAGTTCGACGCGTGGTTCGACTGCGTCGAGTCGAACTCTCGCTGCAACGACGACCGCTACCAGGTCGACGAGGGGGCCTGCGGCGCGGAAGAAGAGCAGCTTTACAACTGCGCTGACGTCGGAGGGAACTTCTGATGAAAACCGCCTCCTTGGGCCTGCTGGCCCTGCTCGGCACCCTGGCGCTCGGCTGCGGCGATCTCGCCGGCGATCGCGTGGAAGCGATCTGCGACTGCGAGAACTGCGGGGATCGCGAGCTCGAAGAGATCCAGATCCGCGTCCAGGCCGATCTCGACATCGCCGCGACCTACGACTGCGTCGAGGTGCTCGGGCCGTATTGGGAGTGCCAGCTCAACGAGCACGAGTGCCGAGACGGCGACTACGACGACGACGACGAGGCCTGCAACAACGAGCTCGGCCAGTACTACGAGTGCATCGACGGTAAGTCCACGCGCGAGCCGGGCCCTTACAACTGATCGTCGGTCGGCTCCGAGAACGGAGCGCCCGGGGTCGGCGGCTCGGCGAGCACGAACGCTTCGGGCTCGTCGCCCTCGGCTGACGGCCTCGTGCGCGCGACGCTGATCCCGGGGCGAGGCTTGGGCGCCCCAGGAAAGGTGCTGAGCAGCTCGCCTCCCGCGCTCAGCAGGCGCAACATCTCGCCTTGATTCGACAGCCCGTTTCCGCCGAGCTCCTCGAGCGTGACGATGCGGGTGCCGGGGGCCGGCGGCAGGTCGTAGCTCCCGCTCGCGTCAAAGCCAGCGCTGACGAGCAGCGCGAGCGCGCCCGGCGCGAGCGTGCCGGCCCCTTCGGGCACCACGCTCTCGCCGCCCGCGTCCTGCAGCACGAGGCCGGCGAGCTCGAGGGGCGCCGTTCCGTCGTTGAGCAGCTCGACCCACTCTTGCTCGGGCTCGGGGCCGAGCGCGTCGGCGTACACCTCGTTGAGGACCGGCCGAGGTCGCGGCGGGGCCGTGAAGACGTCGATCGCGTCCGCCCTCCACAGCCCATCGACGGAGAGCGACTCCGCCTCGAGCCGGGCGGGTGACGAAGGCGCCAGGCCGGTCACGACGAAGGACCCGCCCTCGCGCGTCATGCGGACGATCTCGGCGCCCGCCGCGGCGACGACCCAGAGCGTCGGCGCCTCGGGCCCCCTGACGGTCGCCCTGTCGTCCTCGATGCGCGCGCACCCAGGCCCGAGGCGCAGCTCCCCGGGAGCGCACGCGGCGTCGAGCGGCGCGGAGAGCGGCGCGACGAGCAGGGGGGCAGGGTCCAGGGCTCGACCCGCGAACATGGGTGGGAGGTGGAGCGTCTCCGGGCCCAGCTCCCCGTCGGGCTCGAAGCGAGCGCAGGCGCGCGCGCGTCCGAGGGGAGTGCCGGTGAGCATCGTGCCGGACGCGCCCCCAGGTTGGAGCGCGACACGCTCGCGGACGTCGGGAAGGTCGGCGGCCCCGCACAGCACGGCGCGCGACGGCCCTTCCCCCATCGGAAACACGCGCCTCAGCAGGTCCAGCGGCTCGCCCGAGACGCGCAGCTCGAACGTGGCCTCGGCCCCCACAGCGAGCGAATACCGCTGGCCCTGCTCGAGCGGCACGTGGGGGATGACGAGCATCTGTTCTTGCGACCCCGTCACCGTGACGGGCACGAGTCGGTCGCTGAGCGCCTCCGAAGGCAGCCCGGCCGCGAGATCCTCGAGGTTGTCTCGGGTCAGCGAGCCGCGCGCGAGGTGAACCTGGCTCGGATCGAGCTCGGAGACGCCAGCGCCGGAGAGCAGAAACCGAACGACCGCCGGGATCTCGCGCAGATCTGCGGGAGGCTCGGGCGAAAGGGTGAGGTCGGCCGACTCGCCCGGTCCGGCGGGCGGCGCAGGCAGGTCCGGCGAGCAGGCTCCGAGAGAGGTGGTGACGACGACGACGGCGAGGCGGGCGTGGCTCATGTCGATCTGTCGACCACCGGTCGCCACAGTTGTGCTTTTTCTCGCGCCCGGCCGCGGGCAAGATCCGCGGCCGATGTCACCCGATGAACTGAAGGCGCTCCGACGCGAGCTCGGCTGCACCGCCCGGGATCTCGCGGCGGTGCTCGGGGTCGACCAACAGACGGTCCTGGCCTGGGAGAAGGGCGAGCTCTTCCCCACGAAGCGTCATGTGGAGGCGCTCGTGGATCTGCAGAGCCGAGGCGCGGGCGCTGTACCGAAGGCCCCGCGCAAGGGCGCGTCGGTCATGGAGCTGCTGGCTGATCCCAAGATCTGGGCGGTGGTGCGCAAGATCCTCGCCCACGATGGGCTCAGGCGAGAGGTCACGAAGCTGGCCGAGCGCTATCCGGACCCGAACGACGACGAGAGCTAGGTAGCCAGGCGCCGCCGATCAGGCGTCGCCTTTGTCCTTGTCGGCCTCGTCGTCGGCGTCGTCGGCGTCGTCGGCGTCGTCTTCGTCGGCGTCGTCTTCGTCGGCGTCGTCGTCGTCGTCGTCGTCGTCGTCGTCGGCCTCGTCGTCGTCGTCGTCGGCCTCGTCGTCGTCGGCCTCGTCGTCGTCGGCCTCGTCGTCGTCGTCGTCGTCGTCGTCGTCGTCGTCGTCGTCGTCGTCGTCGTCGTCGTCGTCGTCGTCGTCGTCGTCGTCGTCGTCGTCGTCCTCGTCGTCGTCCTCGTCGTCGTCGGTCTTGGCGTCGTCGGCTTCGTCGTCGTCGTCGTCGGTCTTGGCGTCGTCGTCGGTCTTGGCGTCGGCGTCGGCGTCGGCGTCGGCGTCGGCGTCGGCGTCGTCGTCGTCGTCGTCGGCCTCGTCGTCGTCGGCCTCGTCGTCGTCTTCGTCGTCGTCGGCTTCGTCGGCGGCCTCGTCGTCGGCTTCGTCGTCGTCGTCGCGCTCTTTTGGCTCCGGCGTGGGCTCAGAGCTCGCTTGGGGCGCCTCCTCTTCGGGAGGCGGGAGGGTCTGCGGGACCTCGTGCGACGCGAAGTCCCCTTCCCCGCCGGCGGCGCCGCCCTGCGCCCCGAGGTCAGGCGCCTCTTCGCCCAGCTCGCGCTGGAAGGTGAGCTTCGACTCGTCGGTCAGCTCCGCGAACTCCCGCAGGGTCGGCAGGTCGCCCAGGGCCTTGAGGCCGAAGAACTTGAGAAACTCCTGCGTGGTTCCGTAGATGATGGGGCGCCCCGGCTCGTCCCGCTTTCCGAGGATGCGGATGAGATCGCGGTCGAGCAGCGCCTTCAGCACGGCCCCCGAGTCGACCCCGCGGACATCGTCGATCTCCGGTCGGGTGATGGGCTGCCGGTACGCGACGATCGCGAGCGTCTCGATCTGCGCACGTGACATCCGGATGGGCTTCTTGCCGGTGAGCTCTCGCACGAAGGGTGAAAAGGCTGGGCTCGTCCGGAAGGCGTACCCCCCCGCGACCTCGTCGAGCCGGAAGCCGCGGCCTCGATAGAACGCGACGAGCTCCTCGACGATGGCCTGCGCCGCCTTGCGGTCGGCCTTCGCGGCTTTGCACACGTCGCCGATCGTCATCGGCTTCTCGGAGGCGAACAGGAGCGCCTCGATCACCCCCCGCAGGTGCTCGCGCACGACGTCCGGGGACGGACCTGCAGGGGCGGTCTCCGCGGGCGCCGGTACGGGGAGCGGCTGCCGGTGGAAGCGCCGGAACCACGCGCGGGCGCGGGCGCGGAAGGCGTATCGCCCGTCGTCGTTGGCGGGAGGCGTCATGGCGAGCTGCCTGGTCATCGGATCGGCTCTTCTGGTTCTTCGCGGTCGGGGGCGGGAGCAGGCAGATCGGCGCTCGACGGAGCGACCTCCGCCTGGGGGGGGCGGGCGCGGCTCGGCTCGGCCGGCGGTGGCTCCGCGACCTCCGCCTCCAGCTCCGGCTCGGCCGGCGGTGGCTCCGCGACCTCCGCCTCCAGCTCCGGCTCGGACGGCGGTGGCTCCGCGCGCGCCGGCTCGGCCTTGAACGGATCGGCGAGCTCTTCGCGCATGTCGAGCGGGGCGCCCTCGTCGAGGACGATGAGGTCCACGTGGATCGGAGCGAGCGCCTCGGTCTGGTAGACGCGCATCATCCTCAGCCGACACATCTCGAGCACCGCGAGGAACGTGATGACCACGTCGAACTTCGCCGGGGCGCGGTTCTCGCGGACAAAGATCTCCTCGAACGGCACCGAGCCGCGGCTCTTGAGCAGATCGGTGAGCTCGACGATCCGATCGGTGATGCTGATGCGGTCGAACACGACCTCGTGCTCGACCTTGGTGCCGGTGCGGGCGAGGACCTTCGAGAACGCGTCGAACAGATCGACCACGTTGAAGCCCGCGAACGGCGCGGGACCCTCCGGGCGCTCTTCGACGTGCCCGCGAGGGAACACCGCCGAGCCGAGCGTGTCGCGAGCGCCGAGGTCTTCGGCGGCCGCCTTGTACTTCTGGTACTCGAGCAGGCGCCGCACGAGCTCGGCCCGCGGGTCCTCCTCTTCCTCGTCGCCGGCCTCGTCGGACCCGTCGGAGGGCGCGTCGGGGAGCAAGCTCTTCGACTTGATGAGGGCGAGCGTGGCCGCCATCACCAGGTATTCGCTCGCCACGTCGATGGTGAGCGTCTGCATCAGCTTGAGGTACGTGAGGTACTTCTCGGTGATGAACCCGATGGGGATGTCGAGGATGTCGAGCTCGTGCTGCTGGATGAGGTGCAGCAGGAGATCGAGCGGCCCCTCGAAGGTCGGCAGCGTGACGACGTAGGCGTCCGCGGCGTACTCCGGCGCCGCAGCCTCGGGGCTCGGCTGGGCCTGGGTCGGCTCCGCGCCGCCGCCGAGCGTTCGCGCCTCGTGCCCCGTCTGCGCGAGGCCCGGGCCACCTGCCCGCGACGCGTCTTTGGCTCGTCCTGCTGTTGCCC
Organism: Polyangiaceae bacterium; assembly: GCA_016719945.1. GTDB lineage: Bacteria > Myxococcota_A > Polyangia > Polyangiales > Polyangiaceae > Xiheicaenibacterium. The sequence goes on from JADJYE010000001.1 coordinate 742,179, forward strand.
GCTTCAAGGTCCGCCTCGCCCCGACAGGGGCGGCCGACCCTATTACAACCAGGCGCGGCTGTCTCGACCCCCCGCCCCCACGCTGCGCCGAACGGGAGCACAGTTTCAGCCCAAGGTTCGGCGGGCCGCCTCGATAATTCTGCTACGCTGCCTGAGCGCGATGGCCAACGCGGGGAAGTCCTGCGCCTCCTGTGGTGGGAGCTACGGCTCCGAGGTGCTGTTTTGCCCGCTCGACGGCACCCCGCTGTCGAGCTCGCGCACCCTCACGGCCCATCCCCACGACATCGACCCCTACGTCTTCCTCGAGCTGCCGGGGCAGATCCAGCTGAACGCGCTGGTGGGGATCGGCTCGATGGGGCGCGTGTACCGCGCCTTTCAGGCCGGCGTCGAGCGGGACGTGGCCGTGAAGATCCTCCACCGCGAGCTGACCGGGAACCTCGAGCTCGTCGCTCGCTTCCACCGGGAGGCCAAGATCTCGAGCCGCCTGGTCCACCCGAACGTGGTCCAGGTGCTCATGACCGGCACCCTGCCCCCCTCGACGGACGCGCGCGTCGGCGGCGAGGTGTACCTCATCATGGAGTACCTCGACGGGATCTCGCTCTTGTCCGCGCTCGCGGCCCAGGGCGAGGGGGGCGCCCTACCGCTCGCCCGAACCCTGCATATCGTCCTGCAGCTCTGCGACGCGGTGGGCGAGGCCCACGTGAACAACATCGTCCACCGCGACCTCAAGCCAGAGAACATCATGCTGGTGCGACGCGGCGAGGACCCCGACTTCGTCAAGGTGCTCGACTTCGGCATCGCGCGGCTCGACTCCGCCCTGGAGGGCTCGACCACCCAGGCGGGCCTCATCTTCGGCACCGCCAAGTACATCTCGCCCGAAGGCGCCGAGGGAAAGCACGTCGGCCCCCAGGCCGACGTGTATGCGATCGCGACCATCCTCTACCAATGCCTCGCGGGTCGCACGCCGTTCATGGGCGACTCGCCGATGGCGCTGCTGGTCCAGCAGATCCACGGCACACCGACCGACCTGCGCTCCATCCCACGCGCCAGCTACGTGCCTGAGCCGATCGCGCGCCTGGTGATGGGCAACCTCTCCAAGGATGCGCACGAGCGCTCCGACAACGCGCGAGCCTTCGGTCGCGAGCTCGCGCTGGCCGCGCGCGAGTCGGGCCTCCACCTCGACTCGATGCACGGGGGCACGCCCCGCGGAGATCTGCGGCTGCTCTCGAAGCAGCGCACGCGACAGCACGAGTTCTCGACGGAGCTGAAGGCGAAGATCGCGAGCATCCCCGCCAACGGCGCGGCGGCGTCGGGCTCGTCGCCTCGGCCCATCACGACCTTCGAGGACGGCGCCGAGCTGCCGCGCAAGGGCCCGCCCCCTGCTCCGCCGCCCCCCTCGAGCGACCCCATGGTCTCCTCGCGCCCCGGCCAGACCCAGCTCGGCGAAGACCTCCCGTCGCCGCGGCCAGGCGGGACGCAGATCCCTCGAGAGAGCGGGGCCGGCTACACGCAGATCCCGGACGAACGCCCCGACGAGGACGTCACCATCAACGGGACGCTCGACGCGGGGCCCACCTCCGACGAGCTCGCAGAGCGGCCGCGCGCCGGACACACCATCCCCGGCTCCCCCCTGAACGCGAGCGGGCTGGGCCCGACCGGCAGGGCGTCGAACGGCGCGGGCGCCCCGATCACGGCGTCGACCACCCCGACCGAGGACCTCGTCGAGGGGCCGATCAGCTCCCGGCCCGGCCCGCGCCCGTCGGTCCGCCCGCGCAGGCCGCGCGCGCCTCCAACCCCCCGGCGCGGGCCTCCATCCCGCCGAGCGTGAGCCCCTCGCAGCCTGGCGTCGCGCCCCTCTCGGTCAGGCCTGGGCCGTCGCAGCCGGGCGCGCCAGCGAACGGCGCGCTCTCCCCACGCTCGAGCCGCCCCGGCTTGACGCCCATCCCCCTGGCGCCGCTCGCCGGCGCGCCGAAGGGCCCTCCGCCCTTCCCCATCGAGCCGAGCGAGCCCCCCCCGAAGCTCCCGGCGAAGAGCGCAAAGAAGGCCGACCCCACGCTGGTCGAGCCGGTCGTCAAGAAGCCTCGTCCGCTCTCATCGGACGAGCGCGACGATCTCCCGCCTGCGAAGCCGGTCACCTGGAAGACCTTCCTGCTCATCGCCTCGCTCCTCGTCGTGGTCCCCGCGCTCGCGATCGCGGGCTCGCGGCTGCTCGCGGCGCGCGACGACACCAGCAGCTTCGAATCCACGCTCGAGGCGGCGAACGAGGCGATGGAGCGCCGCGACTGGGACGCCCCCGAGGGAAAGAACGTCAAGACGCTCACCGACAAGCTGCTCGCAGAGTCGCCCGGAGATCGTCGCGCGCTCAGCCTGCGGGCCACGGCGGCCGAGCGCATCGTCAACGACGGCCTGACCAAGAAGTTCGGCGGAGACACGGCTGAGGCCCTGCGCCTGTTCAAGCTCGCGCTCGAGCTCTCACCCGATCTCGAGTCCGCCCGCTCTCTCATCCGTGAGCTCGAGGGCACGCCAGCGGCCACGGCCACCGCCACGTCGAGCGAGCCGCTCTCGAGCTCCCCCCCCGCGGCGAGCGCGCCCGCCACCGCCAAGGCCTCCTCCACCGCCAAGGCGCCCATGACCGGCAAGCCTGGCTCGACGTCGACCGTGGCCCCCAGCCCTCGGCGACGAACAACGGCGACCTGGTCCTCCCGCTGCCCGATCTGTCTCCGCCGCCGCCGAGCACGGGCTCTTCGGGTCCGTGGCTCTGACGACGCGCTCGTTCGCTGCTGCGGGCTCCGTCGCGCTCGCCTCCCTCGCGAGCTCGGCGACGGCGCATGCCCAAGACACCACCGTCAGCTCGCGGCGCGCGGCCGCGGCCCGCGAGCGAGGCTTGCCCCACACCGTCTTCGAGATCGGGGCTGGCTTCGTCGCGCTGCCGGCCGCCGAGGTGTGCCCGCGCTCGATCGACGAGTGCTCGACCGGGGAGATCAGCCTCGGCGTCGGTCTGCGCAACCTGTACGAGTTCGGCCCCTTCGGCATCGGGGCGGGGATCATCTGGGCGACGACGCTGCGCAACGACGACGCGCGCGGCGCGGCCGAGCTCGAGCGCTCCCATGGCCGCCGTTACTTCCTGGTCGAGACGCTGTTCCGCTACGCCTTCCTGCAGACGACGCGCGCCGAGGCGTGGGTCGGCACGGGCCTCGGCCTCGTGAGCATCCGTGACTCGTGGACCGTGCTAGCGGATCGCGAGCCCGCCAACGAGGTGAAGTTCGTGGGGCCCGACTCGCTCATCATCAGCACCGAGGGCTTGTCGGCCGCGGTGATGGCCGGCGGCTCCTGGATCTTCGCGGACAACTTCTCGCTCGGCGGCATCTTTCGTTACGGCAACTGGATCATGCCGTTCGAGGCCGACACGACGCCGCTCGGCGACGTCGCCTCGCTCTCGGGTCGCGTCGACGTGTTCGAGCTCACGACGACGCTCGCCTATCGGATCGCGCTCTGAGCGCCTCGACCGCTACGGCGCTGGCGCGGGCACCGGCTGCGCGACAGGCCTTCGCTTGCGCAGGGTGATGCGCGTCTCGTTGGTCAGCGCGCGCACGGTCACGTCGTATCGGTCGGGGCTATCAACGCCGACGAACGTGCAGTCGTCGAAGACCGTCGCCGACGGGCCGACGTTGACCGACTTGGCGGTGATGCGCTTGCGCATGTAGCTCGCGACCTGCTCGAACGGGAACGAGACCTCGATGTCGGCCGTGCGCGACGACTGGTCGAGCGCGACCGAACGGATGGGCATCCGAAGGCCGAAGACGACGAGCGTGCCCTCGGGCAGCTCGTCTCCTTCGCCCGCCGACGGCGGGCGGACGACGCTCGCCGACGGAAGCGGCAGCGGGGCCTCATCGTCGCAGCCCGCGAGCGCCACCAGACCCCACAGCACGAACATCACCCAAGCTGGGGCGGCGCTCTTCGCCGCCCCTCCACGCGTCGCTCTCACTCGACGACGCTAACCCAGGTCCGCACGCGGGTCTTGGACTTCGGCGGCGGCAGGTCGATGTGAGCGCTGGGCGTGATCGCGTTGTTGAGCGCGGTGCCCTGCTCGCCCGTGTGGAACGAGAGCTGGTAGCGCCCGATGTTCGACTGGGTGATCGACTTGTACTGCCCCGCGAGCCACGGATCGTCGAACGGCGCCTCGACCGGGATGCACGAGGGCAGCAGGTTGATCGACACGCCGAAGGCGACCTCGTTGCCGGCGAACTGCGCGCAGATATCCGAGTTGTTCACCGCCCCCGAGTTGTTGAGATCGGTCGCCGGGATCGGGATGCCAGCGGCCTTCTTGATGTAGTTGTAGCCACACAGACCGCTCTTGCCGCCGACGCAGCCAGCTCCGTTCGACGGGTTGAAGAACGCGAAGTAGAGCTGCCCGTCGAACAGGTTGAGCGGGCCGGTGTGCCGCGCGCCGTCCTCGAAGGCCAGCTCGACGCCGGTGTTTGCGTCGATGGTCCCGATGAAGCCGGGGTAGGTCGTGGTCGGGACGTCGGCGAAGCTCGCGACGATGTTGACCATGCCCGTCGACATCGTGGAGAACTCCTCCTGGTTGCCGGTCGAGAAGGTCACCACGACGTTGCCGGCCTCGTCGAACGTGAGGACCGGCGAAGTCTGGATCGGCTGGCCCATGATGGCCGCCTGCGCGGCGGTCGCGCTGTGCGCCAGGACGCTGCCGGCGTTGGGGCCGACGCCGATGTACGCGTCGGCCAGGGTCGAGTCGGTCGCGCCGCGGTTGTACCCGTCGAACGCGATGCGCGCTCGCCAGTTGTCCGAGTCGGGGCTCGACAGGTCGACGCGCCACATCGTCCCGTCGGCGTCGCCCACGTAGATCCGATCGGCGACCTTGCCCGTGCCGGCCGGGTACGCCACCGGGATGCCCGAGATCGGGCTGTCGAAGGGGAACTCGGGCGGGATGACGTAGCTGTCGAGCTCCGTGGTCGTGAGGTTGGTCGGATCCGAGACGCGGCGGGGGTTGTCCGCCATGTCGCCGGTGATGCGCCCGAGGATGCGGCCGGTCCCGAGCTCCACGATGGTGAGGCTGCGAGACGGCTCCGCGTTCGTGCCCCAGTCGCGGATCGTGCTGCGCGGCCTGCGCGCCGTCGGGGACCAGTAGGTCGCCGGATCGATGTTGCGCGCGACGGTGCCGGCGCCTGCCGGGGTGTACGAGTCGCCACCGGGGAGGATCGCCGCCGCGAGGATCTTCGTCTTGCCGTCCTTCTCGAGGTAGCGAACGTGGGTGATCGCCGCGCCCGGAGCCGTGCGGCCAAACAGGCGATCACCAGGGTCGCCGGAGCTATCGCCGTTACCCGCGTAGCTGAGCTGCCACAGAAAGCGCGGCTTCAGCGGGTCGGTGACGTCGAGCGCGTAGTAGAAGCCGCCGATCGCCGACTCGCCGCTCGCGCCGACGATCACCGTCGCGTAGTCCCAGTCGGTCGTGGTGGTCGAGCTGATGCCCGCGTTGGTGCCGTACGGGCGATCGTAGATCACGTTGCCCCAGGCCATCTGTCCGTCGAGCAGGCGCGCCTGGCTGTTGAAGTTTGCGAACAGGCTGGGGATGACGATCGGGGGGATGAACGTCCACAGCTCATTGTTTCGCAGCGAGTTGGTCAGCTCGACGGGCATCGGCGACGCGGACGAGTCCCAGTCGGGGTTCGTGCCACCATCGAAGTCGTTCATCGTCAGGTTGAACGCGTGGAGCTGGCCGTCGGTGGTCTGCTGGTAGATGACCGTCGGGCGCGACAGGTACTCCTGGAAGAACGAGGTCGTGCCGTTCGAGCGCGTCCTGCCGAAGTTCTGATCGTCCGAGTCGGAGGGCTCCGGCGGCGGGACGACGATCGGGTTGGAGCGGTAGATGCCGCCGAGCGCGCTGCAGGTCTGCCCAGCCGGGCACTCCGAGCTGGTGGCGACGCGCGAAGGCGTGTCGTCCGGCGGGTCGTCGTCGCCAGCGTACCAGCGCATGACGTTCTCTGCGCAGTCGTCCAGATCGTCGTCGTCGACCAGGTCCTCGCAGGCGTCGTCGTCGGCGGGCGTCAGGCCCATGGCGTCTTCGATGCGGTCGCCCGTGTTCGACGTGTCGTCGAACTCGTCGTCGATCTGGTCATCGGTGACGGTCTCGTCGGCGAGATTCGTGCTGGGGTTGTCGCCAAAGCGGCGGTAGTTGCCGACCTTCGTGCCCGCGCCGCCCACGAACAGGCCGTCGTGGTTGTTGGTCGCCGTGTCACCGAGGCGCAGCGAGCCGACCATCGCCTCGTCGTCCGCTTCGACCGTCGGCACGACCGTGAAGAAGCGCCGGCGAGGACCAACGACGGGGTCCTGGTTGATGTTGTCCTGGTAGCGGTCGCCGTAGTTCGAGTTGACCGTCTGCGGCGTGGGGACGTCGAGCGGGCCCACCGTGTCGCAGGCGTAGCGGACGCGCTCCAGGTTTCCGCGCCACATCGTGTCGGTCGCCGCGAGCTTCGTCGACGTGCGGATCTCGAAGTAGGTGCCCTTGACGGTGGCGCCGTTGCCGCCGTTCGCGATGAAGACCTGCGGCGCCTGCACGAACACCGGCTGCGTGCGGGAGATGAGGGTGCCCGAGATGGTGTTGAAGATCTTGTTGAGATCCTGCTTCACGTCACCGGGGCTCTCGGAGAAATACGGCTCGGCCGTGCCACCTTCGTAGGCCATCTCGAGCACCGTGCAGCACGCCTGGATGCGGTCGCGCTGCGCGCCCGACGCGGCGTCGACGTACGGCGACTCGGCGTACTTGAAGCGGTGCGGAAGGGTCGGGTGCTCCTCGCACATGGTGCCCGACCCGGGATCGAAGAACGCCGACGACCCCGGGTTGAGCGCCGAGCAGTCCGCGGCGATCGCGGTCGCCGCGCTGGGCGCGTTCGCCACCGGGTTCCACGTGACGTCCTTCGCGGCGAGCGCGACGACGAAGGTCCGAACGCCCGCGTCGTTGACGAGCCGGTCTGCCCAGTACCCCGCGCGCTCGTCGATGTCGTCGGTCGGGCGGCCGCCCGTCACGATGACGATGTTGTTCTGCCGGCAAGAGTTGACCGCGTTGACGAAGAACGGATCGAGGCTGGGGCCGATCTTCCCCTTCAGGCCCGACCAGATGTTCGGGTTGCGCCACCAGACGTGCGGGACGTGCACCGCCTCGCTAAGCGTGTCGTAGAGGTAGAACTGGTACACATCGCGCAGCGAGGCGGCGAGCGGCGTCGACGCGTGCACGCTCCCTGCTGCCTGCTCGACGCGCGCGAGCGTCTCGGAGGTGCCGAGCACAGCCTGCTGCACCATGTCGTTGTGCGCGATGGTGCAGCTGTCCTCGGAGGCGCAGTTGAGCGCCGTCGACTGCGAGAAGTCCCACGCGGCCGGGCCGAAGCCGATCATGCGGCCGATGTGGGGGTGGGCGTTCGGGTTGCGGATGCCGACGTCGATGCGCGCCTCACTCGTCGTGAACTCGGCGCCCGCGAGGGTCTCGGTGATGATGTTGCGCGTAAAAGAGGTACGCGCGAACGGCGTCGTGCCCAGCCAGTTCTCACCCGCCGTGTTGGAGAACCAGTAGCTGAACTGCCGGTCGCCGTCGGTGTAGGCGCCCACCGAGCATTGGCCCCCACTGATCCCCAGCTGGCAGTCGTCCGGGCCGCCGTAGTTCGCGTCCCCCGCGACGCGGTTGATGGGCATCCATTGGTATCCGGCGGCCGCGTACGCGCGCGTGTTGGAGAGCGAGTCCATCCCGGTGACGCCGAAGCGCAGGGTGCTCGCGTAGGCGTCGATCAGGCCGTCGTCGTCCTGATCCCAGCGGTTGTTGCCGATCGAGCACACCTCACCGTTGAAGTCGCCGAGCTCACCGCCGGAGTCGATGGCGTCGATGCCCGCGAACGACAGCGAGTTGTCCGGGAAGCACTCGTCGTAGTCGCCGTTCTTGCCGCAGAACACGACCGTGCCGCGCGTGTCCGGCTGGCCGTAGTCGATGTAAGGCCACGAGCCCGCAACCGCTCCGAGGCGCCACGGCACCTCCCAGCGCCGGTTCAACATGGGGCGGCACTCGTTCGACTGCACCGGGACCGCCGGGGTCGTGGTGTTCCCCGAGTCGCACTCGAGATCGTCGATGCTGCCGGTCAGCGCCTCCATCAGGATCGCCCAGCGCCCCTTGTCGCCGTTGTCGCAGTCGGCGGGGCCGCCGTCCATCCCGAGCACCATCGACTCCGAGGTGTCGACGACGATCATGACGTTCGGCTTCTTGACGTTCTGCGCGGAGGCGACGCCGGTCACGCCGAGCGCGGCGAGGGCGATCGAGCCGATGATTCCAGTGCGCACGAGGCGAAAGCGGGGAGCGATCATGGCTTCTCTCCTGAGAATTCCAGCGGGGCGGGCGAAGGCGCCCTAGCAGACGTTACTTGGCGACAGGGCCGACGATGACCTCGGCGCGGATCATCTCGACGCTGGTCGAGTACTTGAAGGCGTCGTTCGTGGGGTCGAGCAGGGTGCCGTCGGCCGCCGTGGGGATCAGCTGGCCGGTCGCACGCACCGTGACGGCCTTGTAGACGAGCGAGGTTCCGGGGCCGGTGCCCGCGACGGGCATCCCAGCCGGGGGAGGGTCGACCGTTCGCTCGTCGGTGATCTCGACGGCGAAGTTGCCGGCCACGTTGGCCGTCCCGAAGCTGCCCGGCAGCGAGACGTTGCCGACCGCAGAGCTCTTCGGCACGAACACCTGGAGCCCCGCGTTCCCCGAGCGCGTCCGCGCGGACTTCTCGACGACGCCGTAGCCGAGGCGCAGGCAGTTCGTCGAAGCGGGGACGAAGCCGACCACGCCGTTGAACGGGATGTCTTGGCAGGGATAGATGTCGCCGGTGACGACCGAAGGCGACTGCGTCACGCGCAGCTGGTTCAGGTACTGGTTCGCGTCGCGCGCGAACTCGGAGACGGTCGCGTGCATGCCCGCCTCGGCGACGTAGTGCGTCTGCGTCATCTCCCGGTAGCGGCCCGCGTTGGAGACGCCGAGCTGCGACGAGCGAGCGGCGAACACGCCGACCGCGCCCAGCATGGTGATGACCAGCAAGACGACGAACACTGTCATCCCGCGCCGGCTCCGGCGCCGAGCGACCCCGAACCGAACGACCTGCCTCAGGGCCATGGCGGGATTCCTTGGAGGTTGGAGATGGTGACCTCGTTGTAGAACGTGCGCACCCGGGCGAACCGGTTGCGGTTCGTGGCGGCCGCCTGGAACACCTCGAAGCGAGGCAGCGCCTGGTCCTCGGTGGGCGCGGCGGGAGCGGCGGTGCGATCGGGGTAGCGCGAGCGGGTGGTGAGCCGCACGCCGAGGGCTCGCACCTGGTTGTCCGGGACGTTGCCGATCGGGGTGGCGGCGTTGAAGTCGGCGAAGGTGAGCGTGCTCGGGTTCAGAGGGTCGGTGGCGAACCGGCCGTTGAAGTTGAGGTCCGCCACGTAGTCGGCGGCGATGGTCGCCGTATTCGGCCGCGGCGCCCCGTTCGCGAGCAGCTCGCGCCGCACGAGCGCGAGCCGGCTGTTGTCGCCGACGATGCCCGCGATGGCGGCGTCCTGGTCCATGAGCGCGGTGAGCGTCGGCCCGAAGCCGTGCGCCGCCGCGGTCGCCGCGGTGAGGCGCATCGGCGCGTAGTCGATCACGTTCACGGGGTTGATGAAGCCGTCGGTCGCCTCGCCGCAGCCGAGCCCGTTGGGGATGTCGACCGCGGTGATGAGGATCGTCTGGTAGTTCGAGCCCGCCCCGTTGACCGGATCAGCGCAGGCGGCCACCTCGATGAACCTGGAGCGGTTCGCCGCGTCGACGATGCGGGCGAGGTTCCCCGCCGGGAACATCGCGCAGAAGGACGGCGCGCCCGCGAACTGAAACTCCTTGAAGACGCGCTGAACGGGAAGCTGATCGACCTGGACGGAGATGCGGTCTCCCGCCAGGTCGACCGCGCCGAACTTGAAGCGCTCCGACGTGGCGTAGTTGGCGGAGAGGCGGATGCGATCGGGGGCGCGCCGATTGGTGAGGCCCGTCACCTCGACCGGCAGCGTGGGATAGTCGACCAGCGCGCCGACCCCCGTCCCCACCCCGTACCCCGTCGCGCCCTCGGTCACGTTCACCGCCCGGAGGAGCGCGCTCTGCGTCGCGCCCGGGACCACACACACCTGCGCGTCGGTCGCCGCGTCTGGGCTGGTCTGGAAGCCGGCGCGCTTGATGTCGGTCACGAGGCGGTTCATGCCCATGACGTTGTTGTATTGGGCGGCGTTCATGCGCGCCTCTTGCTGGAAGGCCTCGAGCGAGGTCTTCGCGAGCGAATACGCGCCGGCGCACACGACCAGGGCGGTCGTGATGGCGACCATCAGCTCGACCGCGGTGAACCCGCGCCGGCTACCATCTCCCGGGATCGGGACGGGCGGGAGGAACACGCTCACCCGTTCCTCCGGATGACGGTCGTCAGGTAGACGACGCCATATTCGCTTCGGCTCCGGGAGATGCCCAGGGCGGTCTGGTTGGTGTTGTTGAACAGGTTGGTCACCATCAGCCCGGACCAGTCGCGACACTCGGGCGCGACCGACCGGCCGGTCTTCGAGTAGAAGACCCGCACCTCGACGCGGGCGGCGTCGGCGCTGTCGAGCGCGCCGGCCGCCGCAGCGTTGCCCAGGTACACCGCGCGAACGTGGGCGCAGTACGCGACCTGGTCGCCGTTGAGGAGCGCCGCCGCGCTCGGGAAGGGCGAGCCGTCCATCCGGAAGGCCCGCAGCGCGTCCGCGCCGACCCAGGTGTTGGGCGCGCCGAGCGCCGTGCCGAGCCACGGCATGTTGGCCGGGGTGATGCTCGAGCCGTTGTTGGTCCACCGGCCCGCTTCGAGCGCCATGAGCTCGATCGTCGACGAGGCCACGTTGGTCGCGCTCGTCACGTGGCGGCTGGTCATCGTGCCCATGACCGCGAACCGCTGGAGCGAGACGATGCCCGCGGCGCCGACGGCCAAGATGGCGAGGCCCATCATGACCTCCACCATCGTGTAGCCCCGGCGAAGAGCCCGCTTGAAGCCCGCGCGAGCGCTCCGCTGCCCTTCTGCCGGGCTCATAGACCCTTCTGCCGGGCTCATAGACCCTTCTGCCGGGCTCATAGACCCTTCTGCCGGGCTCATAGACCCCTCTGCCGGGCTCATAGACCCTTCTGCCGGGCTCATAGACCCTTCTGCCGGGCTCATATACGAAGCCTCGAGATGCCGTTGGGATAGAGGTACACGAAGCGGTCGTTCCCCGTGTCGTTCGCTCGCACCGTGAACTGGATCGCGTCGTTGAGGTTGACCCACTGGATGGGCGGGACGACGGTCTTGCCGCGCGTGCCGCCGCGAGGCGTGAAGCAGAGCTCTTGCGACGCGCCCACCACGAACGAGCCCGCCTGCCCGTTCATGTTCATCGTGATGTTCGTGCCGCGCTCCCGATCGGTCGGGTTCCAGAAGCGGACGACCGCGGAAGGGGTGCCGGAGCACGAGGGGTTGGGGATGTCGAGCGTCCCCACGTTGTCGACGTTGAGCATCGACTCGCGGAAGTTGATGCGGTCGGGGTTCGCGCCGCCCTCGGTGTACGTCACCAGGACCGCAGCGCCCCGACCGAACGCGCGGGTGTGCGCGTCCTGGAGCATGCCGAGCAGCGAGAGCGCGTCTTTCTGGGACTTGCGGTCCTGGACGATGCGGATGATCGAGGGCGCCGCGAGGGCGGCCATGAGCGCGACCACGCTCACCACGATCATGATCTCGATGAGCGTGAAGCCCGCCCTCGAGCGGTCGTAGCTCCGCAATCTGTTTCGAGGAAGAGGGGTCAATCTCATGGGCAGAAGGCTGTAAAGCAAAGAACGCGCCACGACGCAGACCGGTGATGCTGGAGGCCCGCGGTTCCCGCGGAGCCCTCCTCCCACACGGGCGCCTCGCTGCTTTGTCAACCCCGGCTCGAGGAATGAAACGTAGGTGTTCGTGGCTGCAAGGATGAGCCGACCCGCGGTTGGAGCTGGAACTCCTTGCGGTGCTATGAAAAAAGTTCCTGGTCGCTCGGAGGCCTCATGTCGCTCGTCTCGCCGTCGCCCGCATCGCTCGCTCCCGTGAGTCGCCTGCTTCGCTTCGCGCTCGTCACATGTTGGCTGGGGTGCGGCGGGGGTGAGGAGCAGCAGGCACAGCCCGAGCGGCGCGGCTCGCCGCCACCGCCTGCCGCGTCGAGCGCGGCCGGCGCACCGATCGGGTGCACGCGGCAGGCCGCGGACGACGAGCTCGCGAAGGTCTTCCTCCCCGCCAAGGTCGAGGGCTTCTGCCTCGACCCGAACGAGCCCGACAAGAGCTTCGGCCAAGGCACGAAGGAGCCGCTCGAGAAGATCGCCGATCTGTTCGACGGTGAGGCGAAGAACTACGAAGACTATGGCGTGACGCGCGTGGTGCACGCGAGGTACGCGAGAGAAGGCGGCGGCGCGGTCTCGATCGACGTCAACGCGTCGAAGTTCGGCTCGGACGCGGCCGCCTACGCGATGTTCACGAAGCGCGTCGTGGGCGACGGAGATCCGGCCGACGACGCGACGCCGAAGCCCACCGAGGGCGGTGGCGCCGCGACGCTCGGGGTCGGCAACGCGTACCTGTGGCGCGGCCCGTGGCTGCTCGAGATCGTCTACAACGACGACACCGCCACGCCGGACAAGCTCGAAAAGGACGCGAGCCGCGTGCTCGCTGCGCTGGTGAAGATCGTCGGCGAGAAGATCCCGGGCGACACGAAGCCTCCCGCCGAGGTGGCGCTCTTGCCTTCGGGCGACCGCCTGCCGATGGGTGTGCGCTATCGCCTCGCGGCTGCGCTCCCGGGCATCGGCGGCGACCCGGACGCACCGGCGAAGGGCTCGCCTGCGGGGGCCGTCGGCTACTACAAGGCCGGCGACAAGCGCTACCGCGTCACGGTCATCGAGCGCGGCGACGAGGACGCGGCGAAGGCGATCTTCTCCGCGTCGATGAAGGCGGCCGGCGCGGCGCCCGTCGCGGACAAGATCGGCGACGAGGCGGGGCAGCTCGAGTGGAAGGAAGGCCCGCTCTCGGGGAGCCTCGTGTTCGCGCGCAAGGGCAAGCGCGTCGTGGCGATCTGGGACGAGCTGCGCGTGTTGCGCGGCGGCATGCCCGCCGCCGAGCGCGACAAGCGGGTCCTCAGCGCCGACGAGAAGAAGAAGCAGCTGTCAGCGGTGCTCGAGAAGCTCTAGCCGGGTGCCAAGGCAGCACGGTCGTGCGCTGGGCGAGCTTGGTGCTGCTCTTTCACCCCCCCGGCCCCCCTCACTTCGTGAGGGGGGTGCCGGCGGTCACTTCGTGCGGAGGGTCACTTCGTACGGATGAGGATCTCGTAGCCGTAGGGCGTCTCGACGACCCCGGTCATCTCGCCGATCTTGGTCGGCTCGAGCACCTTCGTGAGGCCGGGGTAGACGTCCTTCTTGAAGTTGCCCATGTTGCCGCCGGTGCTCTTCGCGCCCGGCTCGTCCGAGAACTCGCCCGCGACCTCCTCGAACTTGGCGCCGCCCTGGATCTTCTTCAGCGCCTCCTCGGCGCGCTTCTTCGCGTCTTCTTTGCTGCGCTCGACGGTCGCCGGCGTCCCCTCTGAGCCCTTGTAGCGGACCACGATCCGCTTCGCCGCGAGGATGTCGGAGGGGGGCGGCGGCGCGGGCTGCGCCGTCTTCGGCGGCTGCGGGGGCTGCGCGTTCGGCTTGGGGCCCGATGGCGCGGCGGGAGCTGCCGACGGCGCGGCCGCGCTGGCGGAGCCGCTCGTCACGTGCTGCACGCCGTCCTTTTTGGCGAGGAACGAGCCGAAGAAGCCGAGGAACCCGAGCACGCCAGCGGCGACCAGCACGCCGAGCACGGCGTGCGGGAGCCACCAGCCGGGCTGCTCGTCCTCCGCTGCGTCGACCTTCGCGGCCGGCGCGACCTGGGCTGCGCGGCCGCGGTCCTCCTCCTCTTCGTCCTCTTCGAGGTCGTCGTCCTCTTCGTCTTCGAGGTCCTCCTCTTCGTCTTCGTCGAGGTCCTCCTCTTCGCCGTCGAGCTCTTCTTCTTCTTCGAGCGCGCGCTTGTCGTCGTTCTTCTTCGCCTTCGAGGACTCTTGCTTCGCCATGGTTCGTTCTCTTTGTCGCCTCACCGAGGCGCGATCACCGCGTACGCGCTGCCGAGGACTGCTTCGCTCCGCTCCTTCACGGCCGTCGTCAGCGCGACCTTGCCGTCGCCCAGATCGAAGCCGGCCATCGCGAGCGTGTCGCCGGGCCACACGGGCTTTCGAAACTGGGCGCTGAGCTGCCGGAGGCGCCCGGGATCTCCTGCGCAGGCGTGCTTGACGACCGCGCGCCCGAGGAAGCCGAAGGTGCACAGCCCATGAAGGATGGGGCCTTGGGTGAAGCCGACGTTGGCCGCGAACGCGGGGTCCGCGTGCAGGGGGTTCTGGTCGCCGCTGATGCGATAGAGCAGGGCTTGCTCGGGGCTCGTCGTCTCCTCGAGCGACCAGTCGGCGGGGCGATCCTTGGGGCGGAGGGCGCGTCGTCGTGGGGGGGGCGCTCACCACCGAAGTTCCCTTCGCCGCGGAAGATGATCGACCAGACCGTCTCGTACGCCAGGTCACCGCCGAGCGTCGTCTTCGTCTCGATGATGACCTGCGTGAACTTCTTGATGTCGTAGATCGCCTTCAGGTGGCCTGACGTGACCAGCGTGCCGTGATCGGGGATCGGCCGGAAGGCTCGGACCGTCTGCGCGCCGTGCACGATCATGGCCATGTTGCCGCCGGTCTTCGCGAGGACCTCGACGACCGGCCGGTGCGCGGGCACCACGCCGAACGTCGGCAGCACCTTCATGCCGCCGGGCGTCCCCTCGTACAGGAAGGTGAGCTCGTCGCGCTTCGCCCCGACGCCGAGCGCGTAGGTCGCGAGCGTTCGCCAGTCGTAGGCGAGCTCGAAGGCCTCGGTGGTGAAGCCTCGAACGGACAGGTCGATGGGCATCGGCGCACGAACGGGTAGCGACCACCCGGCGACGCGTCAACCATTCGAACCGATAGACGGCAGCCCATGCCGGCTGATACCAATCCGCAGCCGTGACGGAGCGCCAAGAAACCCTGAAGCGAACCCCGCTCTACGATCTCCACGTCCGGGACGGAGGCCGCATCGTCCCCTTCGCCGGCTACGAGATGCCGGTGCAGTACAAGCTCGGCGTCGTGGGCGAGCACCACGCGGTGCGCAACGCGGCGGGCCTGTTCGACGTCTCGCACATGGGCGAGCTCACGCTCGAGGGACCTGGGGCGACCCAGCTCGTCGACCGCATCGTCACCGGCGACGCGGCGAAGCTCGAAGACGGCCGCGCCCTCTACACCTGCGCGTGCAACGAGGGCGGGACCATCCTCGACGACCTCATCGTGTACCGCCGCGGGCGCGAGCGGTGGCTGATCGTGTGCAACGCGTCGAACCGCGACAAGATCGCGGCGCACGTGGGCGCGCTGACGAAGGGCGTCTGCAGCTTCGAAGACATCTCCGACGCGACGGCCCTGATCGCGTTTCAGGGCCCGAAGGCCCTCGCCGTGGCCGCGAAGGTCGGCGGCGCCGACCTCGCGTCGCTGCCCTCGTTCGCGTTCCGCGAGGCGACCCTGGCAGGCGTCGCATGCACGGCGGCGCGCACCGGGTACACCGGCGAGGATGGCCTCGAGATCTTCTGCGCGAACGCTGACGCCGCCCGGCTGTGGGACGCGCTGCTCACGGCGGGCAAAGAGGAGGGCGTCGCCCCGATCGGGCTGGGCGCTCGAGACACGCTGCGGCTCGAGGCGCGCCTGTCGCTGTACGGCAACGACATCGACGAGACGACCAACCCCCTCGAGGCGGGGCTCGGCTGGATCGTCAAGCTCGACAAGCCCGACTTCATCGGCAAGTCCGCGCTGGTGGCCGCGAAGGAGAAGGGGTTGTCACGCCGCCTCGTCGGCTTCGAGGTGACGGGCCGGGGCATCGCCCGCCACGGCTACCCGCTGCTCGACAGCTCCGGCGCCGTGATCGGCACCTGCACCAGCGGCAGCCCTGGCCCCACCGTCGGCAAAAACATCGGCCTCGGGTACGTGCCCTCTTCGCTGGCAGCGATCGGGACCGAGCTCGTCGTCGACTGCCGCGGCCGCAAGGCCGAGGCGGTCGTGGTCAAGACCCCGTTCTACAAGCGCCCCGCGCGCTGAGCGCCCGCTGTCAGGCGCCTTCATTACGAGGAAGCCATGTCCAACGTCGTCTCCGATCGCAAATACACGAAGGATCATGAGTGGGCGAAGACCGAAGGGTCGAGCGTCCAGGTCGGCATCACCGCCTACGCGGTCGAGCAGCTCGGCGACATCACGCTCGTGAACCTCGACGTCAAGGAGGGCGACACGGTCGAGGCCGGCAAGGCCTTCGGCACCATCGAGAGCGTGAAGACCCTCTCGGATCTGTTCGCGCCGCTCTCAGGCAAGGTCACGAAGATCAACAAGGACCTCGAGTCGAAGCCCGAGCTCGTCAACGCGGACTGCTACGCCGCGTGGATGGTCGCCATCGAGGGCTCCGTCGACGGCGCCGACCTGATGGACGCCGCCGCGTACGAGAAGCTCCTCTCGACGCTCGATCACTGAGCGCTCGCTGCCGGTCGGCGCGGTCGGCCCTCGCTTCGCCCGCGCCCTACCCGAGCATCGCGTCGAGCGCAGCGCGCAGCTCATCGGCGGTGTGACACACTGGGACCCCGGCCGGCGCGTCGGCGGCGCGGCCCGTGAACCCGATCGCCCGCATGCCCGCGCCGAGCGCGCCCTGGATATCGGCGCCGAGCGAATCGCCGACGTGGACCACGTCTTCGATAGGGACGCGAAGGCGCTCCGCCATCAGCTCGAAAATGGACCGCGCGGGCTTCTCGACGCCGACCCGGCCGGAGTCGACGACGGGATCGAACACGCCCGCCCACCCGATCTCGACGAGCAGCTCGGCGGCCCGCCCCTCCGAGTTGGTGAGGATCCCGAGCGGCACACCGCGGGCGCGGAGCGAGCGGCACAGCTCGATCATCCCGGGGACGGGCTTGCGCCACAGGTTCCTGTGCGGCTGGTCCTCCCAGAGGAAGTCGACCGCGGCCGGGATCGCGGCGGCGGGCTCGACCCGCGCCTCCCCAAGCAGCGTGCGCATGAAGAGCTTCCACGGGTGCCCCGCCTCCCCTCGCCGCACCGACGCGTCGTACGCCGCCCAGGCGACCGGGAGGGCCGCGGCGAGCGCCGCCGGCTCGGCCCCGACCGCGCGCGACTGGAGCTTGCCGGCGAGCATCTCGGGATCGAGGCTGGCGAGCGTCTGACCGAAATCGAAGGAGACGGCGCGGACGATGCGGGTCACGCGCCCCTCGTAGCGCGAACACGGCAGAAAGTCCGTTCGTTCGGCCCGCCGTGCTACACCGAGACCCGTGGTCCTCTCGAAGCTGATGACCCAGGCCCGCGAGGCGGGCGCCTTCGCGCGCCAGGCGTTCCTGCTCCCGCGCGACACGCTCGCCCCGGTCTTGCCGCGGCACGTCGAGCCCGGCGACCACGTCGTGGTGTTTCTGCACGGGCTGTTCGCGACCGCTGGCGTCACGCGCCCCTGCGCCAGCGGATCGAGCGGCACCGTGGCGTGCGGACCGCCGCGCTCTCCTATCCGCCAGGCCCTGGCGCTCGCTCGCTCGCCGCTCGGCTCGACGCCCTGTTGTCGGTGTTGCCGTCGTCGGCGCAGATCCACCTGCTCGGCCACAGCTTGGGCGGCATCGTCGCGCGCCACTACGCGCTCACCGCCGACGACCCGCGCATCCGCTCGACGATCGCGCTCGCCACGCCGTTCGGCGGCGTCCGGAGCGCCCGCGTGCTCGGCTTCGAAGGGGCTCGCGACCTCGACCCCGACGGCGAGGTGCTGAGGCACATTCGGCTCGCGAGACACGCGGCCGAGCTCCCTCACCTGTCGATCTCCGCCGGCGAAGACGTGGTCACGGGCTCGCCTCACGCGCACGCGCTACCGTACGGCGAGCACGTGGTGATCCAAGGCATCGGGCACAACACGATCCTGTTCGATGAAGACGCGATGAGCCACGTCGAGCGCCGCGTGCTGTCGCTGCTCGCGGACGCCGGGTTCGCCCGATAGGCTTGTCGAGATGAGCGGCTCCTTCGACGAGGACCTCGAGCGCTGCAAGCAGCGCGTCGGCACGGTCGTCCGGGGCTACCGGCTCGAAGGCCTGCTCGGCGTCGGAGGGATGGCCGCGGTCTACGCGGCGTCGCATGCGGGAGGGCGGGTCGCGATCAAGATCCTCCACGCTCACGTCGCGGTCTCGAAGGAGCTTCGGGCACGCTTCGAGCAGGAGGCGCTCGCCGTCGGCCGCCTCGGGCACCCGGCGACCGTGCAGGTGCACGCCGTGTCGCTCACCGATGAAGGCGCGCCGTTCATGGTGATGGAGCTGCTCGAGGGCGAGTCGCTCGGGCAGCGGGCGCACCGCCTCGGTGAGGTGCCGGCGCTGGAGCTGCTCGGGTACATGGAGACGCTGCTCGACGTGCTGGCGGTGGCCCACGACAAGGGCGTCATTCACCGCGACATCAAGCCGGACAACCTGTTCGTGACCGGCGACGGACGGCTCAAGGTCCTCGACTTCGGCATCGCGCGGATGCGCGAGGGCGGGCAGGGCGTCCACACCCGCACGGGCGCGATGCTCGGCACGACCCCGTACATGGCCCCCGAGCAGATCCACGCGCGCCCGCTCGACGGTCGCGCGGATCTGTTCGCGGTGGGCGCGACGATGTTCCGCGTCCTCGCGAAGCGAAGGCTGTTCGAGGCGGAGTCGGACGCCTCGCTGCTGATGATGATGGGCTCGACGCAGGCGCCGTCACTGCGCGACGTCGCGCCCGAGGTCGACCCGCGGGTGGCGCAGATCGTCGATCGCGCGCTGGCGTACGATCGCGAGCAGCGATACCCCGACGCGCGCGCGATGCTCGCCGACGTGCGCGCGGTGCTGGGCGGCGGCCAGCCGATGTTCGCCGCGCTCGCCGCCGACGTGCCGGCGAGCGGTCCCGCGGTCGCTCGGCCGGCGAGCGGAGCGCCCGCCTCCACCTCGCTGGAGCCGACGTCTGCGGGAGCCGCCAAGACCGCCGACGTCGGGGTCGTCCCGCCTCCGTCGCGGGCTTCCCGCTCCCCGAATTCTCGGCCGCCGACCGCCGGACGCCGCGCGGCCTCGAGCCGCGCGCGCCCGAAGGCCGAGAGCGCGGGCGAAGCACGCCGCTCGGGCTCGTGGTGGTGCTCGGGCTGCTCATGGTCGGCGTCGGCAGCGCCTTGGCATATTGGCTCGTCGGCGGCGGAAAGGACGCCTCCGCAGAGTCCGCGCCTGCGCGCCCGTCGTCGACGGGCGACGCAGCTCCGCGCGCGACGCAGACGACCACCGCCACGGCGACGGGCACCGCGACGACCCCGACGCCTCCCACCAAGAAGCCCGTCGTGGTCCGCCCGCCCGCGTCGACCTCGACGGCTGCGTCGACCTCGACGGCTGCGTCGACCTCGACGCCGACCCTCCCCACGCCGGTCATGCGGCCTTCGGCGACGGGCCGACCGACGCTCGATCTCGAGAACCTGCTCCCGTCCGAGAAGGAAAAGAAGGACAAGAAGCCCAAGGGCAACGACTGAGACCCGCTCAGTCGGCGTCCTTCGCCTCGATCGACCCGAGCCTCAGCGCGCCGCGCGTCGCGACCACGCGGACTCGCTCTCCCGCGATCAAGGGTCGACGGGGACCCCGACGCGTGACCAACGGCCGGGCTCCGTCGTGACGACGGCGTCGTGCCGCTCCCCGCCGGCGCGCTCGATCGACAGCGCGGTCCCTGCGGGCGAGTCGGTCACCAGAACGAGGCGGGTCCCCTCTGCGTAGGCCCCTTCGGGCACGACGAAGCTGAGCGCTTGCCCCTCCGCGAGCAGCCGCTGGGCGTCGTACCGCCGCGCGCCCCGCTCGTCGAGCAGCGCCGTCGCGCTGACGTAGCCCGCTCGCGGGCCCGGGATCTCGACCTGAAAGCGCCTCTCATCCAGCAGATCCGCGACGTCGAGGCGGAAGCGGGAGCCCGCCTCCAGCGCCGCGCGATCTTCGAGCAGGGACCAGTCTGCGCGGTAGACGACCTTCTCGGGGTCGGCGCAGATCACGTTGTCTTCGATGCGGACCGACAGCTCACGACGACCGAAGTGCTCGCCGAGCCCGGGCCACCACCCGTCGTAGATGGCGAGCACGTCGGGACGCTCCTCCGGGGACAAGCGCTCGACCAGCTCGACGACGGCGCCGACTCCCTCGACGCTGGCGCGCGCGAACGGCAGCCCGCGGTAGCCGCCCAGGCCGAGCCCGTCCAGCGCAGGGAGCCCCGAGACATACGGGATCGCGCCCGCATCGCCCACGAAGACGCGACGCGCCGGGGGGTCGAGCGCTGCGAGGCGCAGACCGACCTCGACCTGCTGCTCTCGGATGTTTCGAGCCGAGAGCACGTAGTGCCGCCTCTGGATCGGCAGCTCCCTCGCGGCCGAGCCCATCGACACGGCGGCGAGCCCGAAGGCGATGACGCGCGCCGGCCCACCCCTCTGAGCCGCCGCATAGAGGCCGAGCGCCGCAGCGACGAGCAGCATGAGCAGCGTCGGCGCCACGTAGCGAAGGTTCTGGAACGGCGCGGTCTTGTTGAGGGTGACGACGAAGAACGCGCCCAGCGCGCCCGCGAGCAGCGCGACCCCGAGCCGGCGAGTGCGGCGCGACAGCACCGAGCCCACCGCCAGCAGAACGAGAGCCCGCACCCCCCAGGCCCCCCCGAGCGCGATCTCCACGCCGGCCGTGTAGAGCCTGAGCGCGTTGGTGGTGACGAGGACCGCGACGTCGGAGGGCGCCGCGTGCGGATCGTGCGTGATCCCTTTGCGTAGGGCCCCGTTCGCCGCGACCTCACCGGTGAACACCAGGTTCAACGCGGAAAGCGCGGCCAGCGCGAGCAGCGGCGGCAAGAGCGCGCGGGCGAGCGAGGCTGCGAGCGGGCGCGATCCCGCGGCGTGCCCGATGGCGACGCCCAGCGCGGCCGCCAGGGGCGCGCACTCGGGCCGTCCGAGCGCCAGCGCCGCGAGCCAGACCCCCGCCCCGAGCTGCGCGCGGTCGCGGACGTGAGGCGGCGCCTGTGCCGCGGCGTCGACGGCGTGGACCGCGCGGCCGAGCAGCGCGGCGACGAACGCGACCTCCATCCCGCTGACGAGGGTCCAGTCGAGCAGCGGCACCGAGAGCGGCAGCGCCGCCATCGCCGCTGCGACCCAGACCTTGGGGCCCGCGATGCGGCACAGGGAGCGCGCGAGGTCGAACAGCGACGCGAGGGCGATGGCCCCCGCGAACCACCCGAGCAGGGCTCCGCGGGCCCCGGCGAGGTACCCGACCGAGAGCACCAGCGCGTAGAGCGGGCTGGTCGCCCCCGAGGAGTAGCCGGTGTCCTCGGTCCAGCACAGGACACACCCGCGCGCGGTCGCGCGCGCGAAATCGAAGTAGATGTAGACGTCGTCGAGCGGCGCAGGAAATAGTGGCCAGGTCGCGCGCGCGGCCGGCACCCAGAACAGGGCGCAGACCGCGGCGACCAGGACCCCACAGAAGAGCAGAAGGCCGCGTCGACTCGTGGCCCTGTCCTAGAATGCCGACCCCATGTTCCGCAAGACCTCGAGCGCGACCGACCCCCGAGACGCCAAGCACTGGGACGATGTCGATGAGGCCTCCGAGCTACTCGGGGAGCGCCGCTTCCAAGAGGCGCTCAACGAGCTGAAGGCCGTCATCCAGCGGGACGCCAACAACCCCTACGCGTACAACCTCCTCGGCACGGCGCTGTGGGAGCTGTCGCAGCTCGAGCCCGCTCGTGACGCGTTCAGGGCGGCGGTCTTGTTGAGCCCCCATTTCCTCGGCGCGCGCCTCGGCCTCTCGCACACCCTGCGCAAGCTCGGTGACCTGCGCGGCGCCGAGCAGCAAGCCCGCGTCGCGGTGACGCGCTTCCCCGACGACGGTGAGGCCTACCACGCCCTCGGGCTCACCCTCGCCGCCATGGGCGAGCGCCACGAGGCGATCGAGTGCCTCGAGCGTTTCCTCGATTCGAAGCCGGAGATCGAGTCCGCCCAGGAGACGCGCCAGATCATCGAGGCTGCTCAAGGAGGGCGACCCCGACGACCCCCTCGACGTCGACGACGACGATGACGACGACGAGCGCTGAGGTCGGCACGGGGTGGCTTCCGTGGGTCGGGTAGGCGCTGCTCGGTCGACCCCCGCGCGGCGCCGTTGTAAGCTGGCGTGAGCTTTGTTCGACGCAACGCCATGAGTAGCCTGCTCACACCGGGGGCCGTGTTCGGGGGTCGATACGAGATCGTCCGGATGCTCAGCCACGGCGGCATGGGGGCGGTCTACGAGGTGATCCACCGCGACACGGCCCGTCGTCGCGCCCTCAAGGTGATGCTCCCGACGCTGCTGGGCGACGACTCGATGCGCGCGCGCTTCCTCCTCGAGGCGCGCGTGACGGCCGAGGTCGCCAGCGAGAACCTGGTCGAGACGTTCGACGCCGGCATCGACGCCGCCACCGATCAGCCGTTTCTGGTGATGGAGCTGCTCAAGGGCAGCGATCTCGAGTCGTGGGTCCAGCGCGGCCCGGTGCCCTGGCAGGAGGTCGGTCGTCACGCTCCTCTCGCAGGTCGCGCGAGGCCTCGACAGAACTCACGCGGCTGGGATCGTGCACCGCGATCTCAAGCCCGAGAACCTGTTCGTCACGACCCGCGAGGACGGCGCGCCGCTCGTCAAGATCCTCGATTTTGGCATCGCGAAGGTGGTGAACGAGTCGGCCCAGAAGAGCACCCGCTCGCTCGGCACGCCGCTGTACATGGCCCCCGAGATGCTCGGCCGCCGCACCACCACCCTGTCGGGTGCAGTCGACCGCTACGCCCTCGGCCACATCGCGTACACGCTGCTGACGGGCGAGGCGTATTTCGAGACCGAGAGCCGCGAGCTCGAGTCGGTCCTGGCGCTCTTGCCGCTCGTCGCCGCCGGCGTCGAGGAGCTACCGAGCGCGAGGGCGAGGCGGCTGTGCGTCACGCTTGGCCCTGGCTTCGACGCCTGGTTCCTGCGCGCCACGAGCGTGGCAGCGAGCGCCCGGTTCGCGACCGCCAAGGAGCAGATCGAGACGCTGAGCGAGGTCCTCGAGCGCGAGCCTCCCGTCGTGGGGCACAAAGCGCGCGTCGCGCTCGCGAGGACCGCCCCCCCCGGAGGCCGTGACGCTCGAGGCCGCTAGCGCGAGCGCGCTCCTGGGCGAGCCCGATCGAGGCGCGACGACCGGCGACGGCGAGCGGCCGCCGGGCGAAGAGGTCGGGGCGGCGTCGGCGCCGACGCTCGTCGCCGGTCCGGGCGGTGCCCCACACACCAAGGACTTCACCGTCGCCGTGGACTCGCCGCCGAGGCTCCGCCCCTCGCGGCGTCCCCTCGTCCTCGGCGGCGTCGGCGTCGCGCTCGTCTCGCTGATCGGGGTCACCGCCTGGCTGCGGAGCTCGGGGCCTTCGCCCCCCGAGGCCACCGCGAGCTCGACGCGCGAGACCGCGTCGAGCAGTGCTTCCGGGGGCGCCGTCTCGCCCGCGGTCAGCCTGCCCCGCGCCACCTCCACGACCGTGGTCAGCCCGGTAACGAGCCAAGCCCCGGCGCCCGACGGCCCGGCCGGAGCGACCGTGGCGATGTCGAGCCCGCTCGCGCCGAGCGCGTCGTCCGCGAAGGCGCGCGCCTCCGCTATGGTGCCTCGAAAGACAGGCCCTGGGCCCTCGGAGTGCGACCTCGACCCGTCACGTTGCCGCTAACATGGCTCCGGCATACCCTTCGAGCTCGATGGCACCCGGCAAGGTCGCGTTCGCGGTGCTCGTCGCGCTCCTCACTCGCACCGCCACGGCGCGCGCAGGGGATCCCGCCGCCGCTGATGCCCTCTTCAGGAGGCGCTCGCGCTGCTCGACGCGGGGAAGTCGGCCGAGGCGTGCCCGAAGTTCAAGGCCAGCTTCGACTTTGATCCTTCGGTCTCCACGCTGATCAACCTGGCGCGATGCAGCGAGCACGACGGGAAGCTGGCGACGGCGTGGGGACAGCTCGCCGAGGCGCAGCGGCTCAACCTCGACGCCCCCGCGGGCCCGCGGAGGAGCCAGCTCGAGGCTCACATCAAGAAGCTCTCGGACGCCCTGTCGACTCGCCTGCCCCGCGTGCGCCTCGTCCTCGCCGGAGCCGCTCCTCAAGCGGAGGTAGCGATGGCGCGCGACGGCGTCGCCCTGCCCGCGAGCGCGCTCGGGCAGGCCTTGCCGTTGGACCCAGGTGAGCACGTCGTCTCGGTGGCAGCGCCTGGGTACGTGACCGCCGAGACGCGGTTCACGATCACAGAGGGGCAGTCCCTCGACGTGACGCTCGAGCTCAAGCAGGCGACGAGCGAGGTCGGTCCCCGCCCGATGCCTCCTCCCGAGGTGCAGCCTGTCCCGGAGCCGCCCCGCCCAATGGTCGAGGCCGGGCCCTCCGGGCAGTCGATCGCTGGCATCGCGGTCATCGGGGTCGGCGGCGCATCGCTCGTCATCGGCGGGGTCCTGGGTGGGCTGGCTGGCGCGAAGGCCTCGGAGATCTCCGCTGGCTGCGAGCAACAGGGCTACACGTGCCCGACCGCTGAAGAGACCGCGCTCGCGAACGAGGCGAGCGACTCGGGAGGCGCGTTCTTGACCGGGAGCATCGTCTCTCTCTCCGCCGGAGCCGCCTTGGTCGCGACCGGCGTGATCGTGTGGGCGACGTCCCCGAAGCACGCCACCGCGACCGCCTTCTCGCCGTGGGTCGGTACACGACGAGCCGGTGGTGGGGTGTTGCTGCGATGGTGATGAGGCTCGGCGCCGCCGCGGTCCTCGTCGGAGGCGTCGGCTGCAGCTTGTTCGGCGACTACACGACGGCTCCCTCGAGCGGCGGCGGCGGCGCCGGCGGAAACGGCGGCGGCGGCGCCGGCCTGGGTGGCTCGTTGGCCGGTGGCGGTTTCGGTGGCGCGACCGGCGGGGGCGGCGGGCTCGACTGCCCCACCGAATGCGATCCCTGCGAAGCGGACGAGGACTGCTGGACGCTCGAGCCCGAGACCGAGTCCGGCAACGCGCTGTGCGGCGAGCCAGCAGATCTAGACGACGTCACGTTCGTTGCCGTCGCCCCCGATGTCCTCACTCGGGTCCACGATCTCACGTCGTATTACGACGCCGCCCGATCGGAGACGTTCGTCCTCGCTACAGGCAAGAGCGTCGTCATCGGGCCTTCTGGGCCCGCCGAAACGGCGTTCGTCGGCTCGAGCGGAGGCAGCTCCTCGCTCGGGCTCGCGCCTCCCACGTTCGAGTGGGCGTTGGCCGCCGAGACCGTCGCAGTGGGTGAGCTCGTGCTCGTCGACCCGACGACCCCGCCCTCGCTCTACGCGCTGGGAGGTCGCAAAGGCCAACCGCAGGGCTTCACCGCGAGCTCGCCAGGAACGACGGCGTTCGCCGCCACCTTCGCGCTGCCGATCGCCGCTGCGTCCGTCCCGACGATCGTCGCAGAGCCGATCGTGGGCTCGTCGCGCGCGCTCGCGGCGACGCTGACCACGCCTGGGCCCGGCACCGAGCGCAGGCTGAGCGCGCTCGTGATGCAGACCGCCAGCTGGGACACGGGCGATCCTCTCACGCACCCCGAGCTCGCCGTGCTGGCGCTGCCGTACGCGAGCGACGGTTCGTTCGACGTCGAGGCGCTCGCCTCGTGCGACGCGCTCGAGCCTGAGGAGGTGGTGCAGCTCGGAGACCCCAACCGCGCCGGTGCCGCGTCGTTCCTGGGCCCCGACGCCTACTTCGCCGTGTCGGGGTGCGGTGAAGCGAGGCTGTTCCGGGTCCCGCCGAGCGGCCCGGTGTCGAGCCTCCCGTTCGCTGGCTCGGTCGACCTCGCGGGGGTCGAGGCCGCCGGGCCCCGGCTCGTCGTCGCCGGCACCTTCTCCGGCACGCTGTCGGTCTCGGGCGAGACGCTCACGTCGGTCGGCCAGCGCGACGTCTTCATCGCCGTGCTCGACGAGGACCTCGCGCTCGAGCGGCTGGAGCAGCTCGGCGGCATGGGAGACATGGACGTCCTCGCCATGACCGTGTCATCGACCGAACAGGACCAGCACGCGGTGTACCTGGGCGGGTGGTTCACGGGAGACGCGTATTGGGGCTGCTTCGGGGGGTTCTTCGAAGGCTCGAACCAGCGCGCCTTCGTCGCGAAGGTGTCGCTCGGCCTGATCACCGCGAACGAGCCGATGGTCCCGCTCTACTTCAAGCCGTTCGGTTCGACGGGGGACTCGAAGATCACCGCGCTGCACAAGGGCGCGGGCCAGCTGTGGCTCGCGGGGATCCTGGGCGACGACGCGACGATCGACCTCACTCCGAGCGACGAGCGCACCGGCACGCTGAGCGCCCCGACCGACGGCGCGACCTTCCTGGCTCCGCTCCAGGACGACACCATCACCACCTCGCCCTGAGCTGCGCCCGCAGCCGGAGCGCGAGCTGCCGTACCGTGACGGAATATTGAAAACGACTTTCGATTCTTATTGAAAGTTACTTTCGTTATCGGTAGAACCCCACTCATGCTTTCAATCGGACATCGAGCAGCCGTTGCGATCTGCGTCCTTGGCCTTGGCCTCTCGGCCTGCGGGGACGACGCCGGCACCGGCGCGAGCGGGGCGGGCGGGGCGACGGGCGGTGGAGACGAAGGCGGCCAGGCCACGACCGGCGGGGGCGGCCAGGGCGGCTCGTCGACCCAGGGCGGCGGCGGGCAGGCAGAGGGTGGCTCGGGCGGCGTCAGCGCATGTGAAGCCGCGATCGCCGACGCCTACGACGGCGCGGCGTTCGCCACGAATGGCGCGGTGGAGCTCACGCTCCGCAGCCAGCTCGGGGCGCTCAACGGCGCGATGCGCGCCGCCGAGATGGACCTCGGCGTCACGCCCACCGCGGTCGAGCTGCAGGCGCTGTACGAGGCCGGCGACCCGAGCCTCCGCGACGTGACGAGCGCGTATTACGACGGCATCGTCCTCGAGCACTTCGAGCGGTTCGCCGCCGCCGCCGGCAACACCTGGACGCCAGCGGACCCTCCGGTCGGCGCGGGCGGCAAGTACGGCAGCTATATCTTCTCCGCCGAGGGCATCGACCTGCGCCAGGGCGTCGAGAAGGGCTCGTTCGAGGCGGCCTTCTTCAACCACGCGTGGTCTCTGCGGGAGCAGCCGTTCGATCTGGTGCAGCTCGACCGCCTGCTCGCCAGCTATGGCGCGCACCCCACGTTCCCCGGGGACAGCGAGACCACCGACCCGCTGGTGCAGCCGAACCCCGACCGCCTCGGCGCCCAATACGCCGAGCGTCGCAGCCCGAAGGATCCCGCAGACGCGTCGCAGCCGATGGACCCCGACGCGCCGGGCCCCTACTTCCGCGTCAAGGCAGCGTTCCTCGCCGCGCAGGCCGCGATCGCCCTCGGCGCCGAGTGCGACGCCGAGCTCGAGTCCGCCATCGACTCCATCTACGTCGAGTGGGAGCGGGTGATGTTCGCGACCGTCGTCTACTACCTCAACGACGCGTACGTGAAGCTCACCGTCGATAACCCCACCCTCGACCAGCTCGCCGGTGGCCTCCACGGCTTCGGCGAGGTCGTGGGCTTCGTCCACGGCTGGAAGGGCCTGCCGGCGGACGCGCGAACGATCACCGACGCGGAGATCTACGAGCTGCTCGAGACGCTGGGGGCGCCCGCCGAGGGGGACGTGTTGGCCTACGAGCTGCTCACCAACTCCGCCACGGCCGCGCCGCGCTTGCTCGCCGGCATCGACCAGGTCGCGAGCGTCTACGGCTTCACCCCGCAGGAGCTCGAGTCGTTCGAGACCAACCATTGAGCGCCTCGCGCGCTCTGTCGCGGCGAGCCTGCTCCGCCGCGCTCGTCGCCGCGTCGACGCTGGCCACCGCGTCGTGCGATCGCGTGACCTATTACTCGATGACCGGCGGCCCGGAGCCGGACGACGGCGCGCCGACGTCGGGGCCCGGCGGCGGCGGTGGAGACGGCTCGGTCACGCGGCGGATGGTGCTCGAGAGCGTCGGCGTGTGCGCCTCCACGATGTACGCGGAGGCCGCCGCCGCGAGCGCCGCGCTCGCGAGCCTGACCGAGGCCCACGCGGGCAACCCCTCGGACGATTCGCTCGCGGCCGTTCGAGAGGGGTGGAAGGCCGCGATCGGCGCCTGGCAGCAGGTCGAAGTGTTGAAGCTCGGCCCCGCGGGCCCCGTGACGACACCGGGAGGCCAGGGCCTGCGGGACACCGTCTACTCGTGGCCGCTCGTGAGCCGCTGCCTCGTCGAGCAGACCTTGGTGTCGGAGGCGTACGCAGATCCATCGTTCGCCGAGGACGCGCTGCTCAACGTGCGCGGGCTCGCGGCTGCCGAATACCTGCTCTTCTTCGAGCCGGCGGAGAACGCCTGCGGCGCCGCCGCGACCATCAACACCTCGGGCGCGTGGGCGGCACTGGCAGGCGCCGAGCTCGACGCACGAAAGCGCGGCTACGCCGCGGTCGTGTCGGCTGATGTCGCCACCATCGTCCAGGGCATCGCGACGGCGTGGGCGCCTGAGGGTGGCGACCTCGCCGGCACGCTCACGGCCACGGGCGGGAGCGGCTCCCCCTTCAAGAGCGACCAAGCGGCGCTCAACGTGGTCAGCGACGGGCTCTTCTACATCGAGCGCGAGGTCAAGGACATGAAGCTCGGCCGCCCGCTCGGCAAGGTCGACTGCGCGGAGGCCGCGTGCCCAGCGGCCGTCGAGTCCCAATACGCGCGCGTCGGGCGTGACCACGTGAAGAACAACCTGGTCGGGTTCAAGCGGGTCTTCGACGGCTGCGGCGAGGCCTCCGCCCGCGGGTTCGACGATCTGTTGCGCTCGCTCGGCTCGGCCGACGTCGCCAGCGACATGCTCTCGGGCCTGGACGGCGCCATCGCCGCGGCGGATGCGCTCGAGACGAGCGACCTGGTGACGAGCCTCGCGAGCGAGCGCGACAAGGTCGAGGCGCTGCACGCCGCGGTGAAGAAGGTGACCGATCTGCTGAAGACCGACTTCGTGACGATCCTCGATCTCGAGCCGCCGGTCATCGTCGAGGGCGACAATGACTGAGCGCCTCCGCCGCGCCCTGTTCGACGAGCGTGACGCGGCCGGGCTCGCGTTCTTCCGCGTATTGCTCGGCGTGCTCGGCTGCGTGTCGGCGCTGCGCTTCCTCCATTACGGCTGGGTGGACGAGTTCTTCGTCCGCCCCACGTTCTTCTTCCACCATTGGTTCGCCCCGTTCGCCAGGCCGCTCGGCGCCACGGGGATGCACGCCGTCTTCTGGACCATGGCGCTCTCCGGCGCGCTGGTGGCGCTCGGTCTGGCTTACCGACTCGCGATCGTGACCTTCTTCGTGACGATCACGTACGTCCAGCTCGCCGACGTCACGAACTACCTGAACCATTACTATCTGGTCAGCCTGCTCACGCTGCTCATGTGCGTGATGCCGCTGGGCCGAGCCTACTCGCTGGACGCGCTGCTGTTTCCCGCCACTCGGCGCGCGACGCTCCCGGGCTGGTGCTCCGTCTTGCTCAAGGTCCAGGTCGGCACCGTCTACACGTACGCCGGCGTCGCGAAGATCACGACCGACTGGCTGCTGCACGCGCAGCCCCTCGACATCTGGCTGTCTTCCCGTACCGGCCTCCCCGTGATCGGCCCTGCGCTCGCGCTGCCGTTCATGCCCTACGTGATGGCGTGGGCGGGGTGCCTCTTCGATCTCACGATCGCAGGGTGGCTCACCTGGCGGCGCTCGCGTCCGTACGCGTTCGCCGTCGTCCTGTTCTTCCATTTCATGACCTCGCAGCTGTTCCCGATCGGCATGTTCCCCGTGATCATGGTGGTCGGCGCGACGACGTTCTTCGACGCCAGCTGGCCGCGCCGCTTCTTGCCGCGGCGGCTCGCGGCCGCGCCGGCGCAGGGACCGCGGGTGGTCCCGCACCGCGCCCTGGTCGCCCTGGGCGCGGCCTACTGCGCGCTCCAATTGCTCTTGCCGCTGCGTGCGTTCCTCTATGGCGGCGACGTGCTCTGGCACGAGCAAGGGATGCGCTTCTCCTGGCGGGTCATGGTCCGCGAGAAGAACGCGAGCGTGACCTACCTCGTCGAGAACCCGCGGACCGGCCGCGTGGTCGAGGTCCCGCCGCGCCTCTACCTGGACGGCAGGCAGCAGCGAGAGCTGGGCACCCAGCCAGATCTCGTGCTGCAGCTGGCCCACAAGATCGCCGCCGACTACGCCCAGAAGGAGGGCGGCCCGGTCCGCGTGCGCGCCGACGTGCTGGTGTCGCTCAATGGCAGGCGCGCCGCTCGGCTCATCGATCCCGACGTCGACCTCGCCACGGTCGAGGACGGGCTCGCCCCCAAGGCTTGGATCCTCCCGGCGCCGACCACGCGCCCGCCCTATCTGCACGCCCCCTCATGGAACTCCTCCACGAGCGCCTCTCGGCGCTGACCGCGGCGTCCGCCGCGATCTGCATCCTCTTGTGCGCCGCCCCCGCGCACGCAGACGCCGGCGCGCCGCCGGCAGAGCCTCCCCACGCCCAGGCCGAGGCGACGGAGGCCGAGGCCACCGCCGCGGCCGCGACGGCCGAGGCAGCCGCGACCGACGCGGCCGCGCCCGAGCCCACGGAGCCGGACCCGGTCGAGGTGAGCATCGCGGGAACACGCATCCGCGAGACCTCGGGGTCGGCGCACGTGGTTCGTCCGAAGCAGCTGGAGCAGTTCGAATACGACGACCCGCACCAGATCCTGCAGAGCGTGCCCGGGGTGTACGTCCGCGGTGAAGACGGCTTCGGCCTCCGCCCCAACATCGGCATGCGCGGGGCGCTCTCCGATCGCAGCAAGAAGCTCACGCTGATGGAGGACGGCGTGCTCTTCGGGCCGGCGCCCTACAGCGCGCCGGCCGCGTACTACTTCCCGGTGATGACGCGCATGTACACCGTGCGCGTCGTGAAGGGGCCGAGCGCGCTGGTCTACGGCCCACACACCGTCGCGGGCGCGATCGACCTCGTCACCCAGCCCATCCCCGACGGTGAGCACGTCTATGCAGACCTCGCCGCCGGCATGTACCTATCGCGCAAGGCTCACGTCCGCGCCTCGGCCTCGGGGGATCACCTCGGCGTGATGATCGAGGGCGTGCACCTCGCGAACAACGGCTTCAAGAGCGTCGATGGCCTCGACGACGCCGACACCGGCTTCTCCCGCAACGAGCTCATGCTCAAGGCGCGCGCGAGCTTCGGGAGCGAGCAGACCCTGCTGCACGAGCTCGAGCTGAAGCTCGGGTACGCGAACGAGCTCTCCAACGAGACCTACCTCGGCCTCACCGAGGAGGACTTCGAGGCCGACCCGCTGCGGCGCTACGCGGCGAGCCAGCTCGACCGCATGGAGTGGCACCGCACCCAGATCGCGCTCACCCATGTCGCGCGCCGCGGCTCCGATCTCGAGGTGACCTCGACGTTCTACCGAAACGATCTCACCCGGACCTGGCGCAAAGTGAACGGCTTCCGCGGCGCGGACCTCACGGACGTGCTGCAGAGCCCCGACACCCCAGCCCACCGGCTGTACAAGGGCATCCTCGACGGTACGGTCCCGTCGTCCACGCGCGACGAGGCGGTCCTGATCGGTCCCAACGACCGGACCTTCGTCTCGCAAGGGTTCCAGACGAGGCTCCTGTTCAAGCCCAAGACCGGACCGATCCAGCACAAGCTCGAGCTCGGCGCGCGCATCCACCACGATTCGGTCCGCCGCGTCCACACGCAAGAAGGCTTCCTGGTCGACGGCACCACCCTCACCCCCGACGGCGAGGGCGTGGAGACCACCGGCGACAACGACGCGAGCACGCTCGCCCTCGCGCTGTGGGGCGTCGAGGCCGCGACCTGGGGTCCCGTGACGCTGTCGGCCGGCGCGCGCGTGGAGTCGATCCAGAGCCGCATGGAGGACCGCCTGAGCGGTCGCCGCGAAGGGATCACCCAGCAGGTCGTCCTGCCGGGCGGCGGAGCGTTCGTCGCCCTGCCGTACGCGCTGGGCGTGTTCGCCGGCGTGTATCAGGGCTTTTCGCCCATCCCGCCAGGGCAGAGCGAGAACGTCACGCCCGAGAAGAGCATCAACCTCGAGTGGGGCGCGCGCTGGTCGCCCGAGCGGCTCGTGCGCGTGGAGGCGATCGGCTTCTTCAACAGATACTCGAACCTGTCGAACGTCTGCACCTTCTCGACCGGCTGCGTCGAGGGCGACGTCGATCGGCAGTTCGACGGCGGCGAGGCGACCGTGGTCGGGCTCGAGGCGTACGCCGACGTCGAGGGCAAGATCGCGTGGGCCACGATCCCGGCGCGCTTCGCGTACACCTTCACGCGCGCGGTGTTCGACACGACGTTCTCGTCCGCGGATCCGATCTTCGGGGACGTGGAGGAGGGCGACGACGTGCCGTATGTCCCCGCGCACCAGGCCTCCGCGTCGATCGGCCTGGAGACGACGTACTTCGGCGGCAGCGTCGCGGGCACCTTCGTCTCCGAGATGCGCGAGGTCGCGGGCAGCGGCGCGCCCGGCGAGGGAGAGGCGACCGACATGCACTTCTTGCTCGACGCCTCGCTCAAGGCGACCCCGCTGCAGTGGCTGTCGATCTACGCGACCGGCAAGAACCTCCTCAACATGCACTACATCGCCTCGCGCCGGCCGTTCGGCGCGAGGCCGGGCGCGCCGGTCAACCTGCAGGCCGGGGTGAAGGCGACGTACTGAGGCGAGAGCTCCCGCGGCGGCCGGTGTAGAGTCGACCGATGGCCTCTGCGGTTCGTCTGGGTGTTGCCCTTGGGCTCGCCGGGTGCTTGTTGTCCGCTTCTGCCGCCCACGCCGCTCCGCTCACGCCCGAGCAGCGCACCGAGCGCGCGGCGCGCATCCGGGACGTCGCGGCCGACAACGGGATCTCCGCGGGCTACCTGTTCGCGGGGATCGCGCAGGCCGAGACGAACCTCTCCCACTGCTGGACCGAGCTGGAGTGGGCTTGCCAGGGCCCCGACTCCCCCGACTGCGGCGGGCCTGTGGTCGCCGGCGCGGGCGACGGTCCCTGCGCGGACATGCAGGGCGGCCTCGGGATGTTCCAGTTCGACGGCGGCACGTTCGATCAGACGCTGGCCCGTGACGGAGACGGCGTGCTCTTGCTCGCGGGCACCGTCCCGCGCGCGATCGACTTCGTCGTGAACATGGTCATGGGCTCCCAATACGTCGACGCCGCGGTCGACACGCCGGAGGAGGCCAAGGCCTGGATGAACCAGGTGACCGTCGACGGCCCCCTGTGGGACGCGTGGATCAGCACCGTCACGCACTACTACAACGGGTGCACGCCCACCGGCTGCGGGGTCTACGACGAGCGATACCAGCACTACGCCGACGCAGGCGCCGACGTGTTCGACGAGCAAGGCGCGGACTTCTGGCAGGTCGAGCTGCCTCCCTGCGGCGCGATCCCGCCCGAGGGTCGCACGCTCGAGGAGACCGACACGTGCTTCACGAAGGGCGGCCCCCTGCCCTATTGGCGCGTCGGCATGGGAGGCGAGAGCAACCTCCACGTGTGGACCGGCACGACCGACCTCGACGAGGCGGTCAATTTCGCCCAGTGGTCGCTCGCCTTCGACGAGGCGGGCGAGTACCTGCTCGAGGTCTCGGTCACCCATGGGACCGCGGCCCAGGCCGCGTACACGATCGATCACGCGGGCGGGACGGACGCCGTGGTGCTCGACCAAGCCAGCGGCTCTGGCTTCGTCGAGCTGGGCACGTTCCAGTTCGCTGCGGGCGGTGACCAGCGGGTGTTCATTGGTGACAACACGGGGGAGGCCGACGACCGCCGGCTCGTCGTGGACGCCCTGCGTCTTACCCGGCTCGACCTCGGGGAAGGCGGCGGGGCTGCTGGGAGCGGCGGCGCGGGAGCGGGCGGCGAGAGCGTGGGCGGCGAAGGCGGCAGCGGCGGAGGCGCAGGCGAAGCGGGCGGCGACGACGCCGGCTGCGACTGCTCGCTCGCTCGTCGCGAGCGCCACGGCAGCGGGGCCGTCGTGCTCGCCCTGGCGGTCGCCTTCGGGCTCGCGCGGCGCAGGCGGTGAGCCGCGCCAAGCGCCTCGTCGACGCCCATCGGTACGGGCCCGCTGCGGTGGTCGCTGGCGCGGCCGAGGGCCTCGGCGCTGCGTTCGCGGCAGAGCTCGCGCGGGCCGGGCTGGAGCTCGTCCTCATCGACGTGCGCGCGCCGGAGCTCGAGGCCCTCGCGCGGCGTCTCGAGGCGTCCCACGGGGCACGAGTCCACGCCGTCGTCGTCGACCTCGCGTCACCCGACGTCGGCGACGCCGTCGCGCGGGCGGTCGGCGGCCTCGACGTGGGCCTCTTGGTCTACAACGCGGCGGCCGCGCCGGTCGGCGCGTTCACGTCGATGCAGTTCGGCGACGCGATGCGAGCGATCGACGTGAACAACCGCGGGGCGCTCGCGCTCGTGGCGGCAGTGTTGCCGATGATGATCACGCGCGCCCGCGGAGGCGTGTTGCTCGTGGGCTCGAACGCGGGCCTCATCGGTCACCCGCTCACGGCCGTCTATGGCGCGTCGAAGGCGTTCCTGGTGAGGCTGGGCGAGGCGCTGCACGGGGAGCTCGGGCCGCTCGGGGTCGACGTGCTCGTCGCCTGCCCCGGCGCCGTCGCGACACCTGGCTTCTTTCGCTCGGGGGCGAGGCTCCCGCGGGGGGCCGCGGCGAGCCCCGCCGACGTCGCGCGAGAGGCGCTCGAGCAGCTGGGCGGCCCGGGGCCGGTCGTGGTGCTCGGGCGCGCGAACAGGGCGGCGATGCGCCTGTTGTCCATGTTGCCGAGGCAGCTCGCCGTGAGGGTGTTGGGACGCGTCATGAGCGCGACCTACCGCGTGCGCGCGGGCGTCGAGGACAGGTGAGGCGCGCCGCGCGCGCGGACACTCCACTCGCGTGACCTCGCTCCACTCTTTTGGCACGGACGCCAGGTTCCTGGCTTTCACGCCGTACGATCACGCCATGATGAACGCCGAAGACGCCCTCGACGCTGCCCTCGTTCGCATCGCGCCGCTCAGCCCAGAGTACGGAGGTGAGCTGTCCGACCACTCCCCGATGGTCGTCGAGGCGCTCGCGAGGCTGGGCGCGCCCGACGCGATCGACGCCTATGTGGCGGCGGTCGTCCCGAAGCGCAGGCCGCTGTCCGAGGAGCGAGCCGAGCAGCTCTCGCGGTTCGGCGCGCTCGCAGCGGAGGCGACGAGCGACGTCGACCACCTCGGCGCGGCGGGCGCGCTCGAGCTCTGGCTGCCGCGCCTGCTCGAGGGGTTCTCAGGGGCCGCGTTCCACGGCTCGATCCGGGTCGGCCACGCCCTGAGGGCGCTATCGAGCAGAGACACGAAGGCCAGGCTCGCCGAGCTCGGGCGCGCGCTCGCGTACACGACGCTGCGCAGCGAGCCGCTGCCGGCCCCCAGGCCAGGCGGCCGGCCGATCGCGCTCGCCGACGCCCTGAGCACGATTCGGCCTGCGTCCGCCGCGATGTCTGCCCGCTCCGCGGGGCTCACTTTCTTCCGCGCCGGCATGACGCCCGCGTTGGCCTCGCTTGGCTCGGCCGGATCGCGGGCGATGCCGCCGCTCATTTCGACGGCGCTCGCTGAGCGCGCGGGGGGCCACCCCGACCTCGCTGATTTCGCTGGCGCCCTGGTCGAGCCCGCCGACCCCAAGGTCGGGCTGCGAGAGCTTCGCGACGCGAGCGTCGACCTCTATCTGCGCGGAGAGTACCTCCCGCAGGCCACGTTCACCTTGCTGCACGGCGTGACCGGGATGGACGCCGCCGCCGCGATCGGAGCCCAGCTCGAGCCCGCCGGCGCCCTGGCCCTGTGGCGCGCGGCGGCGCACGCGCTGCTCGCGCTGAGGGTCTCGTTCATCGGAGAGGTCGGCGCGCGCCCGGTCCCCGCGGCGCGCGCTTCGCTCGACGCAGCGGTCGCCGTGTCGATCCGCTCGCTCGACGATCACGCGATCAAGCTCGCCGCCGCCCTCGTCGAGGCGACGACGAGCGTACCCGAGCCGACCCGCGCCGCGGCGCTCGAGCGCTGGGCCGGTCGCTTCGCCTGAGCCGCTGCGCTGCGGCGTGGTTCCGCCCTATCATGCCGCCCCATGCACGACTTCGGACTCAGCCCTGAAGCCATCGCCACCTGTCTGGGGGCGGCCAGGTCCGTCGCGACCATCGACGGGACGTTCGAGGCGCACGAGCGCGAGCTGCTCGGCGCGGCTGCGCGGACCCTCGGGTTCACGGGCGCGCTCGACGAGGTCCCCGCCGCCAGCCCCGAGCGGGCGCGGGAGGTGCTCACCGACCCGACGCACCGCACGCGCCTCGTCCAAGCGCTGCTCTTGGTCGCCATGATGGACGGCGACATCGCCGAGCGAGAGCTGGCCGAGATCCGCCGATACGCCAAGGCGCTCGACGTCGACGAGCCCCGGCTCGCCTCGCTGAAGCAGGTCGCCGAGGGCCACACCACGATCGTGAAGTGGGACCTCATTCGACGGTCGCAGATGGTGAACGACTCGGCGATCGCGGCCTGGAAGAAGAAGGGGCTCAAGGGGCTCGTCCAGTTCGCCGGGGGCTTCTACGGCTTCACCCAAGACCCCGAAATCGCCTGGCGCTACAAGAAGCTCGGCCTGTTGCCCGAGGGCACGTTCGGGCGCACGTATTGGCAGCACATGACCTCGCGCTCGTACGCGTTCCCCGGGGAGATCAAGGGCTTCCCGGAAGAGCTCGTGAAGCACGATCTCTCTCACGTGCTCGGCGGCTACGACACCGACCCGATCGGCGAGTGCGAGGTCGTCTCGTTCATCTCGGGCTTCTTGAAGCGAGACCCCTTCGGCTTTCTGTTCATGATCTTCCTGCATATGCAGCTCGGCGTGCACATCTTCGACGGCTCGCCGGTCGAGCACATGATCATCCCGGCAGACCGCGTGCTCGCGGCGCTCGAGCGTGGCACGAACGTCACCCGCGACCTCTACGATCCGGCCTGGGACTACTTCGCGGACTTCCCGCTGCCGCTGCAGGAGGTCAGGGCGAAGTACGGAGTCGCCTACTAGCTAGAGGGGCGCCCCCCGTTCTGGCCGCCCCGACCCCGCCAAGCCCTCGCGAGCCCTCCCGAAGCCCCCGAACTGCGGCCATAACTCCGCCACCTTCGCCGAGGCTCCCCCGTTCTGGCCGCCCCGACCCCGCCAAGCCCTCGCGAGCCCTCCCGAAGCCCCCGAACTGCGGCCATAACTCCGCCACCTTCGCCGAGGCTCCCCCGTTCTGGCCGCCCCGACCCCGCCAAGCCCTCGCGAGCCTCCCGAAGCCCCCGAACTGCGGCCATAACTCCGCCACCTTCGCCGAGGCTCCCCCGTTCTGGCCGCCCCGACCCCGCCAAGCCCTCGCCCCGCCGAGTCGCCGCGCGCCCGAGCTACCCGAGCAGGCCGCGGGCGATGACGACGCGCTGGATCTCGGTCGTGCCCTCGTAGATTCGAAGGGGGCGGATGTCGCGGTAGAGCGCCTCGACCTCGCTGCCGAGCAGCACTCCCGAGCCCCCGAACAGCTGCACGGCCTTGTCGATAATGCGCTGGGCGGCCTCGGTCGCGAACATCTTCGCCATCGCGGCCTCGCTGGTGACGCGCGAGCTCGTCGTGTCCTTCACGTACGCGGCGCGAGCGACCAGGAGGCGCGATGCGTCGAGCTCGGTCGCCATGTCGGCCAGGTAGGCCTGGATCTGCTGCTGCTCGGCCAGCGGCTTGCCGAACTGTCGCCGTGCCTTGACCCGCTCGAGGGCCAACACCAGCGCCCGGGCGGCCATCCCGTTGGCGGCCGCGCCCACCGAGATGCGGTAGGCGTCGAGGGTAGCCATGGCGATCGCGAACCCCTGACCGAGCTCGCCGACGCGCGCCGAGTCGGGCACGACGCAGCCGTCGAGCACCAGCTCCCCGAGCGGGTGCGGGCTGGAGAGGTGCAGCGGTCGCTCGCTGAGCCCCCGCGCACCTGCGTCGACGAGGAACGCGGTGATCCCTTTGCGCCCGAGCGACGGATCGACGTTGGCGAACACCACGTAGTGACCGGCGATCCCGACGTTCGAGATCAACGTCTTGTGGCCTTGCAGGGTCCAGCCGTCGCCGGTCTGCACCGCCCGCGTCTGCAACGAGGCGACGTCGGTCCCCGCCTCGGGCTCGGTGAGCGCGAACGCGCCGATGCGCTCCCCCGAGACGACCCCGGCGCGGAGCGCGTCGCGCTGCTCGACACCGCCGAACGCGAGCACCGGGAAGCTGCCGAGGCCTTGCACGGCGAAGATCGCGTCGGCCATGGGGCTCACCTGGGCGAGCGCCTCGCGCACGACGACGAGCGAGCGGACGTCGACCGCGCCCACCGACGGGTCGCGCGCCGCGACGGCCTCGAGCGACGGCTGAGGGACGAGGTGCGCGAACAGGCCGAGGCCGCCGTCGCGCTTGCCCATCACCTTCGCCGCCGACGCCGGCTCGCCGGTGAGCTCGGCGCGACGCGCTGGAAGATCGCGCGACAGCGCCGAAGCCAAGGAGCGATGGCGCTCCTCGAAGAACGGGCCGCACGCCTCGATCGAGCTGGTGAGCGCGCTCACGACCCCGCCCCGACGGGGGCCGCGGGCGCGCCCTCGAAGCGGGGCGTCTCTTTCTTCTTGTTCGCCTCGTACGCGGTCTTGAAGTCGGGGTGCGCCATGCAAATCGCCTGCGCCTGCGCCTCGGCCTCGATCGCCGAGGCGAGGGGCATCGTCCACTCGCTCTCGAGCATCTGCTTGGTCATGGTGTGCGCGAACGCGGGGCCAAGGGCGAGCTCGCGCGCCCACGCCATCGCCTCCGGCAGCACCTCATCGACAGGCAGCACCCGGTTGAGGAAGCCCATGCGATCGGCGTCGGCCGCAGAGACGACGCGCCCAAAGAACAAGAGCTCAGCGGCGCGTCCGCGGCCCACGATGCGCGGCAAGAGGAAGCTCGCGCCCATATCGGCGCCACACAGGCCCACCTTCGGGAAGATGAAGCCGAAGCGCGAAGTCTCGGCCGCGATGCGCAGATCGCAGGCCGCCGCGATCACCGCGCCCGCGCCGACGCACACGCCGTTGATGGCCGCGATGACCGGCCGCCGGAGCTCGCAGATGCTCTGGATGAGCGCGCCGGTCACCCGCGTGAACTCGAGCAGGCCGCGCGCGTCC
The DNA here is from genome assembly GCA_016719945.1 of Polyangiaceae bacterium. Classification (GTDB taxonomy): domain Bacteria; phylum Myxococcota_A; class Polyangia; order Polyangiales; family Polyangiaceae; genus Xiheicaenibacterium. Next base: position 781,506 of record JADJYE010000001.1, read on the forward strand.
TTGGCGAAGAGCTCGGCGATGATCCCCTCGACGTCGCCGCCCGAGCAGAAGCCTCTACCTTTGCCGGTGATGACGACGCTGCGCACGGCGTCGGCGCGATCGAGCGAGCGGAACGTCTCCCGCAGCTCGCCGTACACCTCGAAGGTGAGCGCGTTGAGCCGCTCGGGCCGGTTGAGCGTGATGAGGGCGACGCCCCCGTCGATGGCGAGCTCGAACGACTTCGGGTTGAGCGTCATGGCGCGGCACCATGGGCCACACCTCTCGGGGGATCAACCGGGCAGCGACGCCGTCGCCTCGATCTCGACGAGCGCCTGCTTCTCGACGAGCCCCGCGACGCCGACGAGCGCCATCGCAGGAAAGACCTTACCCATGCGCCGCCGGTAGATCTCGCCGACCCGCGCGAGGTCGTTGCGGTAGGCGTCGAGGTCGGTCACGTAGATCGTCAGGCGCACGATGTGCTCCGATCCACCGCCGGCCGCCTCGACGACCTGGAGGACATTGCCGAGGGCGCGGTCGAACTGCCCGATGAAGTCCTGGTGGACGAACGTCCCGTCCGGCTCCCAGCCGATTTGCCCGGCGACATAGAGGGTGCGTCCCGTCGCGACCACACCGTTCGAATAGCCGCGCGGGCGCGGCCAGCCGGGCACAACGACGTTCTCGATCATGGTGGCCCGACTATCACGCCATCAGCTGGCCACCGTCGAGCACGATCGACTGGCCATGGAGCCCCCGCGCGTCGTCGGCGCACAGCATCGCGCACACGTGGGCCACCTCCGCCGCCTCGAGCAGCCGCCGCTGCGGCGACATCTTCGCGAGCTCGGCCTCGGCCTCGGATTCGGAGCGCTTGGTCTTGTCGGCGATGCGCCGCACCGCGTCGGCGCTCATGTCCGTCCGCACCCAGCCAGGGCATACGGCGTTCACGGTGACCGGCGTCCGCGCGAGCTCGGCGGCGAGCGCGCGCGTCAGCCCGACGAGCGCGTGCTTGGAAGCGCAATAGGCCGAGGTATAGGCGTAGCCAGAGCGCCCCGCGTTCGACGCGACGTTGATCACTCTCCCCCACCCCGCCTTGACCATCGGCGGGATGAGAGACCTGCACAGCGCGAAGGGCGCGTGCACGTTGATCTCCATCATGCGATCCCACGAGGCGTCGTCGGTGCGGTCGTAGGGGGCGCTGCCAGAGACGCCAGCGTTGTTGACGAGCACGTCGACGTGCCCGACGCTCCGGGCGACCTGCTCGAGCAACGACGCGACCGAGGGGCGATCCCCGAGGTCCGCGCTGACCGCGACGCCAGCGAGCCGCGCCGCGGCCTCGGTCAGCGCGTCCCCCCCGCGCCCGACCAGCGCGACCCGAAAGCCGTCCGCGGTGAGGCGCTCCGCGATCGCGAGCCCGATCCCTCGGCTCGCTCCGGTGACGAGCGCCGTCCTCTTCGTCGACATGGCCCACTAACCCATGGCAGCCTTCCGGCCTCAAGACCTCGCTCGTGGCTGTTCGTCCGGCGCCCGGTAGCTATGATGACGCCGATGCGTCGCGCGCTCTTCGCTTGCCTGTTGCTCGCCTCCTCGGCCCTGACCGCTGGCTGCGACGATCCTTCGCTGCCCCAGCCGATCGAGTCGGTGTACGTCGTGCCCGACTCCCTCGACGCGCTCGCCGGAGACACGTTCTTCGACCACCCGTTCCCGAGCGACCTACGCATCGAGGGGGGCGCCGTGCGGATGACCGGCTGGCCGAACCCGAAGAGCGTGCCGCTGCTCGCGGAGTACATCGACTTCATCGACGGCAAGCTCGATGGCTTCTCGCCGGTGGCAGCGGGCTTCCTGCGCTTCGCCGGGCCGCTCGACCCGGCGACCCTGCCGGACGCAGCCGGCTCCCTGGACGCCTCCGCTTCGGTGCAGCTCATCGACGTCGACCCGGCCTCGCCGGAGAAGGGCTCGCGCCGCCCCGTCTACGTGACGTTCCAGCGCGACGCGGGCGTGTATTGGCAGGCCAACACCCTCTCCTTCATGCCGGTCCCCGGCTACGCCTTGCGGCCGCACACGCGGTACGCGCTGGTCGTCACCGACGCGGTCCGCGGCGAGGGCGATCGACCGGTCGTCGCGCCCTCCACGCTCAAGCAGGTGCTCGGCCTCGAGGCGGCTGCGTCACCTGGCGCCGAGGCCGCCGCGAGCGCCTTCGCCGAGGGCGTCGTCGGGGTGACCGAGGCAGGCATCGACCTCTCGTCGATCGTGCACTTCTCGGTCTTCACCACCAACGATCCGGCCGCCGAGTACCTCGCCGCCGCCGGCTCGCTCGCCGATCAGATCGACGCGCCGGCTGCCGATCCCGACGCGTGGGAGCTCAAGCAAGAGGAGCCCGGCTACGTCGAATACGTCGGCAGCTACGGGCCCTCGCCCAACTTCCAGGCCGGCGAGATCCCCTTCACCCACTTCGGGGACGGCGGCGGCTTCGAGCTCGACGGCGCAGGCGTGCCGCAGGTGGTCGACACCTTCGATCTCCGCTTCTCGCTCGCCGTGCCCAAGCCCGAATCATGCCCGATGCCGGACGACGGCTACCCAATCGTGCTGTACGCGCACGGCACGACCGGGAGCTACCGGTCGTTCATCTTCGACGGCACCGCCGAGTCGTTGACCGACCAGTGCCTGGCGGTGATGGGGGTCGACCAGATCTTCCACGGCACCCGCCCAGGCACCCCCGACAGCGACACGGCCATCCAGATCCTGTTCTTCAACTTCCAGAACGTGGAGGCGGCGCGCACCAACATCCGCCAGAGCGGCCTCGACGAGATCCACCGCGCGCGGCTCTTCACCGAGTCCGCGATGACCGTTCCCGCCGCGATCACGCCCGACGCGACCGAGGTCCGCTTCGACGCCTCCAAGCTGATGTTCTTCGGGCACTCGCAGGGCAGCCTCAACGGTCCGCTCATGCTCGCCGGCACCGACGCGGCGCGCGGCGCGGTGTTCTCGGGAGCCTCCGCGGTCATGCAGATCACCCTGCTCGAGAAGACAAAGCCGGAGCCGAGCGTCGCCAACCTGGTCAAGACGATCTTCCTGCAGCTGCTCATCGAGGAGCAGGCCGAGGTCTCGCTGCTGTACCCGCCCATCGCCCTCGCGCAGACCATCGTCGACCCGGTCGACCCGCTCAACTACGCGCGCTTCATCGTCAACAGGCCCATCTTCGGCGGTCCGAAGAGCGTGTACATGACCGAGGGCGTCGGCCCCGACGGAGAGGGCGACTCGTACGCCCCGCCGCGCGGCTGCGAGGCCCTCGGGGTGGCGATCGGGCTGCCGTTCATGGCACCCCTCGTTCACGAGCCCCTCGACGCGGTCGGCGGCGCGACGGTCATCGACATCCCCGCTGGCGGCCTGAGCGGGAACCTGGCGAACGGTCAAGCGAGCGGCGTGCTCGCTCAATGGCAGCCCAACCAGAGCGACGGGCACTTCGTGGTCTTCGATGTACCCGGGGCGACCGCTCAAGCGGCGGGCTTCTTGAGGGCGTTGGCCGACGTTCCGGTGGGCGCGGTCCCCGCCCCCTGACGACGTGTACAAGCCGAAGGAGCGGCTCCGCCACGCGCTCGCGCCGATGGCCCCGTGGACCGCGGAGCAGGCCGCGCGCTCGCGCCTGTTCTCTCCGCTCGAGCTCGCGTCGGGCCTGGTGCTCGAGGACCGCACCTGGATCCCCGCCATGGTCCCGTGGCGCTCGAACGAGGAGGGCGTGGTCACCCCGGAGGTGCTCGCCTGGTACCGCCGTTTCGCCGAAGGCGCGCCGGGCGCCATCGTCGTCGAGGCCACCGGCATCCGCGAGGTCCCGAGCGGGCCCCTCCTGAGGATCGGCCACGACCGCTTCGTCGAAGGCCTGCGGCGGCTCACCGACGCGGTGCGCGAGGCGAGCCGCGGCAAGACGCGCCTCTTCATCCAGCTGATCGACTTCTTGCGCATCCGGCGGCGTCCCGACCCCGAGAGGTTCTTTTCGCGGTTCCTTCGGATCACGCCCCAACACCGCGAACGCCTCTCGCAGCTCGCGGCCGACCCATCGCTCGAGAGCGCGGACGAGACCGTCGTTCGCGAGAGGCTCGCGGCCCTCGACCAGGCCGGGCGCGCCCTCGTCCTCAGCGAGCGTGAGCGAGAGGCGCTCGAGCGGGGCGACCGCGAGCGCGTCAGCGACGTCGATGTCCCGGAGATCCGCGAGCTGCCAGCCACGCTCCCCGGCCTCTTCGCGGACGCCGCGGCCCGCGCGGCGCGAGCAGGCTTCGACGGCGTCGAGCTGCACTACGCGCACGCGTACACGATGGCGAGCTTCCTCTCGCGCCTCAACACCCGGGCGGACGGCTACGGGGCGACGCTCGAGGGGCGCCTCCGCCTCCCGCTCGAGGTGGCTCGGGCGGTGCGCGACCGGGTCGGCGCGAGCTTCACCGTCGGCGTGAGGTTCCTGTGCGACGAGGCGATCGACGGCGGCAACGACGTGGGCGACGCGTGCGCGCTCGGCGTGGCCCTCGCGAACGCCGGGGTCGACTTCGTCTCGCTCTCGACCGGCGGGAAGTTCGAGGACGCCAAGCAGCCCAAGATCGGCGAGGCCGCATACCCCTACACGGGCCGCAGCGGCTTCGAGTGCATGCCGACCGCGCTGTCGGACGCGCGCGGTCCGTTCGCGCGCAACGTCGCGAAGCAGTCCCTCGTCCGCCGAGCGATCCGCGAGGCGGGGCTGTCGACCCCCGTCGTCGTGGCGGGAGGCATCGGCGAGCTCGGCCTCGCCGAGGCCATCCTCGAGCGTGGCGACGCCGATCTGATCGGCGTCGCGCGCCAGTCGCTCGCCGATCCAGACTGGCCCGAGAAGGCCCGCGCCGGCCGCGCCTCCGAGATCCGGCGCTGCACCTACTCGAGCTACTGCGAGGGCCTGGACCAGAAGCACCGCATGGTGACCTGTCAGCTGTGGGACCGGCTCGTCACGGACGAGCCCGGAGCGCAGACGACCGACGGCGGCCGACGCCGGCTCATCGCTCCCCGCTGGGAGCGCTGAAGCGCGCTGGGCGCCGCGCCCAGACGCCGATAGGGTCAGCGGCCATGGCGTCGCCGATCGACGGGGGTTGTGTCGTGGTCACCGGGGCCTCCAGCGGGATCGGGCAGGCGATCGCCGCGCTGCTCGCTCACCGCGCGAAGAAGCTGGTCCTGGTCGCCCGGCGCAAGGACCGGCTCGACGCCCTCGCCGCCCAGCTGAAGCAAAAGAACGCCGCGCTCGAGGTCGTGACGTACGGCTGCGATCTGGCGGACCGGGCCGCGACCGCCGCGCTCTCGGAGAGGCTCGGCTCCGAGGTCGGGCCGATCGACGTGCTGGTGAACAACGCGGGCGTGGGGGATCTGGGGCTCTTCGAGCGGTGCCAGCTCGACAAGCAGCTGTCGATGATCGACCTCAACATCGTGTCGCTGGTGCAGCTCACGCGCGCCGTCCTGCCGGGCATGGTCGAGCGCGGGCGAGGGGCGATCCTGATGGTGAGCTCGGGCTTCGGCCTCACGTACCTCCCCGGCTTCGCTGGCTACATCGGGACCAAGCACTTCGTGAGCGGCTTCACCGAGAGCCTGCACACAGAGCTCGCCGGAACCGGCGTCCACGTGGGCCAGCTGTGCCCCGGCCCGGTCGCGACCGAGTTCGAGCAGCACGTGGGGAACTTCACTGGCCGCAAGGCGCCGGCGATCACCGAGATCTCTGCGGAGCGCTGCGCCGAGGCGGCCATCGGGGTCATCGATCGCAGGCGGGCGCTCGTGGTCCCGCACTGGCTGATCAAGATCGCGATCTGGCTCGGCCTGCGGACGCCGCGGACGATCACGCGTTTCTTCATGCGCTTCGCGGGCCGAAGGGTGCGGCGCGAGCAGCTCGAGGCCGCGCGTCCATGAGCTTTCATTTGCGCGCGGCGGGCCTCCCGTGACAAACGGGGCGGATCGTGAAGAGCCCCACCGCCACCTTCCTCGTCCGCGCCCCCGACCAGCCGGGCCTCGTCGCCCGCCTGGCCGGCTTCTTCTATCGCCTCGGCCTCAACATCGTCGACGCGAGCAACCACACCGACGCGCACGTGGGGGACGCGCCGCGCTTCTTCATGCGCCTGGTGATCGATCTCGGCGGCCTCGCGGACCCCAAGGCCACCGCCGAGCTCGGCGGGTCGGCGACGAGGCGCTCCCTGGAGGACGCCTTCAGCGGGCTGGTCGACGAGCTTGGAGGCTCCTATCAGGTCGGCTTCTCGGACGTCCCGCCGCGCGTCGCGATCCTCTGCACCAAAGATCCTGCGTGCGTCTACGACCTCGTCCTTCGGCAGCGCTCCGGCGAGCTGCCGTGTGAGATCCCGCTGATCGTCTCGAACCACGCGCACCTGGAGCCGGCCGCGGAGTCGTTCCGCATCCCGTTCTTCGCGCTGCCGGTCACCGCCGCCACCAAGCGAGACCAGGAGCAGAAGGTGCTCGAGCTCTTGCGGAAGCACCACGTCGATCTCGTGGTGCTCGCCCGCTACATGCAGGTCCTCAGCGAGGAGCTGCTCGACGCGGCGCCCCCTGTCATCAACATCCACCACGGGTTTCTTCCAGCCTTCCAGGGCGCTCGCCCGTATCACCAGGCGCACGCGCGCGGCGTGAAGCTGATCGGCGCGACCGCGCACTACGCGACGAAGGACCTCGACGAGGGGCCGATCATCGAGCAAGACGTCGCGCGCGTGAGCCACGCGCTCAGCCCCGACGATCTCGTCCGCGTGGGCCGCGACGTCGAGCGCGTCGTGCTCGCCAGGGCGGTGCGCGCCCACCTCGAGAAGAGGGTGATCGTCGAGGGCCGAAGGACGTTCGTGCTGTAAGCCGAGCGGGTGGCACTCCGTTTGCGAAGGCGGGCCGAGACTCTTCCTTTTTAGGCCTCAACCTGCAGTTCTAGAAGGCGGCGCTATGACATTCATGTCGCCGCCCTCGCGGAGGGACGATGCGACGATCTGCTTTCTTTGCCGCGCTGGCCGCGGCTGTCTCCTTGTTCGCCGTGGAGCGCGCGGCGCATGCTTGCGGCGGGTGCTTCGCGCCGCCCCCTGTCGGTAGCGAGGTCCCCCGTAGTGACCTCCCACCGGATGGCGCTGTCGATCTCCAGCGACCAGACGGTGCTGTGGGATCAGATCCGGTACTCGGGCGCGCCCAGCGAGTTCGCCTGGGTGCTCCCCATCAAGTCGGGGGCCCGCATCGAGATCGCGTCGGACGCGTTCTTCGACGTGCTCGACGCTGCCACCAACCCCATCGTCTTTCCCCCGGAGGTGACCTGCGGGGGCAGCGCCGAGACGACCACTTCCTCGTGCTCCGTGGGCGCCGGAGCGGGCATGGGGTGTGGTGGCGACGATGCGGGTGGCGGCGGCGGCGACGACTTCGAGCTCGGCCCGACCGACGGGGTGACCATCGTCAGCCACGGCAGCGCAGGCCCGTACGAGACCGTCGTGCTGAGCAGCGAAGACCCCGCGGCGCTCACCCAGTGGCTCGACGAGCACGACTACACCATCCCCGAAGAGATCGAGCCGGTCATCGAGCAATACGTCGAGGAGGGCTTCGACTTCGTGGCGCTCAGGCTCGCGCCGGGCGCCGGGATCCAGCAGATGCGGCCGGTCCGCGTCGTGATGCAGGGCGCGGTGCCCGTGCTCCCCCTGAGGATGGTCGCCGCGGGCTCGGGCGCCCGCACCGCGATCACGCTCTTCGTCATCGGCGAGGGGCGCTATACGCCCGCGAACTTCGTCGAAGGCGAGGTCGATCCGTTCGTCCTCAAGTACGATTTCGCGACCGGGCTCAGCAACTACGTCCAGCTCCGCGACGCGGCGTTCGAGCGAAACGCCCAGCAGACCTGGCTCGTGCCGTATTCGATGCCAGGGACCCTCCTCGGGTCGCTCGGGAGCCCCAACGGCCTGCCGCTCATGTACCGCACCACCGCCTCGGGCCAGTCGGGGTACCCGCGGATGAGCGACGCCATCGTCCAGCAGGCGTACATCAACGGCGAGACGACCGAGACGTCGTGCGCCGAGCAGCTGGCTGCGCTCGAGCACGACCGGCGGCGGGTCGTGGACCCCTGCTTCACCGGCACCTGCCGCGGGATCGACCACACGACCGAGATCGATCGGCGTGAGCTCGCCTGCGACGCCCCCATCGGCAGCGACGTCGAGCTCGATGATCTCGCGGTCGCGCTGACGGGCCAGCACCCCGCCGACGTGTGGCTGACGCGCCTCGACGCAAACCTCGGCCGCTCGGCCTTCGGGCGGGACCTCGAGCTCGTCGCGGCCCCCGAGCTGGGCATGATCTCGCCATACGTGACGCCCAACGTCGCCGAGAACGCTCCCTGCGCGTCGGCCGTGGTCGTGCACACCTCCAGCAAGACGCCTCGCGACGCGGCCCGCCTCGGCGTGGTCCTCGTGCTCTCGCTCGTCGTGAGCGCCGCGACCGCGCGACGGCTGGCGAAGATGGCGCGCTTCGGGAAGAAAGCCGGGGTGGCAGCGTGAGCGCGGCTGACGCGCTCGGAGGCGCGCTCTCGCGACGCGAGCTCGGCCCCCGCGGGGTCGTGCCCGTGCTCACCCACCCCGTGTGGCTCGTCAGCCTCGGCGTGCTCGCGCTGAACGACCACGTGCTCAAGGGCTCGGGCCTGTTGCCGGGCGCCGTCACGGGCAAGCTCAGCGACGTCGCTGGGATGTTCGTCGCGCCGGTGCTGCTGGCCGCGCTCTTCCGCGTGCGCACGGCGCGCGGCCTCTTCTACGCTCACCTCGCGGTCGGCGCCGGCTTTGGCGCGCTCGAGATGAGCCTCACGCTGACGAGCTGGCTCGACGCGGCCTACCAGCTCGCTGGCCGACGCTGGGTCTCCACGAAGGACGCGACGGATCTCCTCGCCCTCGCCTTGTTGCCCCTCGCCTATGCGTGGGCGACGCGGGCCGCGAGCGCGCGCACGGCCACGCAGCGACCGGTGCTCTCTCGCGACGTCGCGCTCGCGGGCGCGGGCCTGCTCGCGTGCGTCGCGACCAGCGACACCGACACGGGCGGTGGCGTCATCGACCCGGCCACCTGCGACTTCGACTGCGACATGGACGGCGTCGACGCGCCCGAGGACTGCAACGATTTCGACCCGGTGATCAGCCCCAACAACTTCAACTGCCCAGGCAGCGAGCAGGAGCACTGCGACGACGGGCAGGACAACGACAGCGACGGGCTCATCGACTGCCAAGACTCCAAGTGCCAGGCGGCGTGTCAGCCGACGAAGGACGCCTGTTACAACGACGGAGCGCTCACGGCGGGCACCGGCGACCTGGTCGGCTCGACCCTGCTCGGCTCGTGGGCCCTCGAGGGCCCCTGCGGAGGCTCGGACGCGCCCGAGGTCATCTTCCACATCAGCTCGCCGATCCCAGGCACCTTGCGCGTCCCCGCGCCCGAAGGCCACGTGGCCTACGCGCGCCGCGACTGCTGGGCCGCCCACGAGCTCAGCGACTGCGCGCTCCCGGAGGAGACGCTGGAGGTGGTCTTCACCGGCGGAGAGATCATCGCCGTGATCATCGACGCCGAGAACGCGCTCGCCGGAGGCGACTTCATCATCCCGGTCACCTTCACGCCCTCTGGCTGCGGCGACGGGGCCCTCGACCCGGCGACCGAGGCCTGCGACGACGGCAACCTCGTCGACGGCGACGGCTGCTCGGCGCTCTGCCAGGTCGAGGCCGACCTGCTGTGCGGCGCGCTGCCCGAGCTCGAGCTCGGCGCGGTCGACACGACGTTCGAAGGCGGGCACACCTACCTCGGCAGCACCTGCAGCGATCAGGGAGGGATCTCCGCGCCCGAGCGGGGCTTCCACTTCGTCGCCGCAGAGGCCGGCGTGCTCACGGTGACCGCGGCGTCGCAGGCGTCCGTGGGGCTCTTCGCGCAGGCCGCTTGCCCCGGTCCGGTGGTGGCGTGCTCGCCGCACGTCCCGGCGGGAGCCCCGCCGACCTCTCGATCCCGATGGAAGCGGGCGCCGAGGTCTTCGTCTACGTCGAGGGCACAGCGGGCCTGTTGCCCGACTCGGCGGTCTCGATCGTCTCTTCGTTCGAGCCCAACTGACGTCACGTTCCGGCTGGGCCGGCGTGGGAAGGCTGCTCCCGGTGAGCTGCCTTCTTGCGCCGGCCGCCGCAATTTGGGCAACATAGGCCGATGAACCGGCTGATCGCTTCGACCGCACTCTCCCTGCTCGCCGCACTGTCGTTCGCGTGTGGCGCACCTTCCATGGCGGACCTCTGCGACCGCTACGGCGACGAGTGCAACGTCTCCAGCGCGGAGGTGCAGGAGTGCCAGGCCGCGGCGGCCTTCGTCGAGGCGTCGGTCGAGGGCTCGGGCTGCGAGGACGAGCTCGACGAGTGGCTGTCGTGCATCGACGGAGTCGAGGACGTCTGCAACGAGGACCTCGTCGAGGCCTCGTGTCAGGCTGAGTCCGACGCGATGGGCAACTGCATCAGCGTGGACGACGTGCAAGACGACGATCCGCCCGCCGGCTGAGCTCCCATGAAGAACCTACCCCTGAGCGCGGCCCTCGCGCTCCTCGCGTGCGCCGGCTGCGGCAGCACCCTCGAAGACTACTGCGAGCGCTACGCCGCCGAGTGCGACACGACCCAGGTCGTGGCCGACTGCAAGGCCTACGCCGACCAGTTCGAGATCGCGGCCAAGGAGGCCGACTGCGAGGCCGAGCTCGACGCGTGGGTGCGCTGCCTCAACGCGCTCGACGACGTCTGCGACGAGGCCGAGCAGAGGGCGGCCTGCGATGAGCACCTGGCCGCCCTCGAGCAGTGCGGCGTCGATCTGTGATTTTCTTCTCGCGCGCCCGCTAGCGCGGGTCCCTTCAGATTTCGCGCGCCAGGCCGCGCGAAACTCCGGCGCGAGGGTCGCGTGGGGCCCTCCCCACGCGCGCTCTTTCTCGCGCGCCCGCAAGCGCGGGGCGTTGGGTTATCCTCGCGCGGCGCCGATGACCCCGCCCACCTTCCCCGAGGACTTCAACCTCGCCCGCTACTTCCTGCTCGACCGCCTCGAAGAGGGCCTCGGCGACAAAGCCGCCGTCCTGTTCGGAGGCCGCAGTTACACCTACGCCGAGGTGGCGAGGGACAGCGAGCGTCTGCAGCGCTTCTTGGCCGCCGCAGGCGTCCGCCGGGAGGAGCGCGTCCTCACCATCCTCCACGATACGCCCGCCTTCGCCTGGTCGTTCTTCGCGACCCTGCTCAACGGCTCGGTCGTGGCGATGGGCAACCCGGACGCGCCGATCGCGGATCTGGCCTACCTCGTCGAGTACACCCGCGCGACCGCGGTCGTCACCATCCCGAGGGTCGCCGCAGCGCTGCGGTCCGAGCTCGCCGCCGCCGACCTCCGCGCTCGTCCTCGCCAAGGAGGTCGCGACCGGCGACGACGTGCTCGGCGAGGTCGTGTTCGAGCCCGGTGGGCTGCCGGTCACGACGCTGCCGCGCGCGCTCGAGGAGGGCGCCGCGCACCTGTCGGCCGGCACGTACGGGCCCCGCCCCACGAAGCGGGACGACGTCGCCATCTGGCTCTTCACCAGCGGGTCGACCGGCAAGAGCAAGGCGAACCTCCACGCCCACCGAGACTTCGCGTTCAACACCGAGGTCTACGCCAAAGGCACGGTCGGCTACCGGCAGGCCGACGTCACCGTGAGCGTGCCCCGCCTGTTCTTCGGCTACGCGACCGGCACCAACCTGATGTTTCCCTTCGCCGTCGGCGCGACCGCCGGCCTGTTCGCGGAGCGGCCGACCCCCGAGTCGCTCGCGGCGGCCATCGAGCGCTACCGCCCGACGATCGTCACCAACGTGCCCACGATGATGGGCAAGCTGCTCGATCACGACGAGGCCCGCGCCGCCAAGGGGGAGCCGCCCCTCGATCTGTCGAGCGTGCGCTTCCACCTGTCGGCGGGCGAGGCGCTGCCCGAGACCTTACTGCAGCGCTTCATGAAGCGCTTTCGTGCCGAGGTCTACGACGGCATCGGCTCGGCGGAGATGTTCCACATCTACTGCTCGAACCGACCCGGCGACGTGAGGCCTGGCTCGCTCGGTCGCGTCGTCGACGGGTACACCTTGAAGATCCTCCCGTCCGAGGCGACCGAGCCAGGCGGCCCCGAGGTGCCGGTCGGCGAGACCGGCGTGATGTGGGTGCGCGGCGACTCGGCGTCGATGGGCTATTTCCAGGACCGGACCAAGAGCTTCGCGACCTTCCTTGGACCCTGGTGCCGCACGGGCGATCTCTTTCGGCTCGACGAGGCGGGGTACCTGTACTTCACCGGTCGCGCCGACGACCTGCTCAAGGTGAGCGGGGTCTGGGTCGCCCCCCTGGAGGTCGAGGAGTGCCTGCACTCGCACCCCGCCGTGTCCCTCGCCGCCGTCATCGGCGCCGAGGAAGAGGGCCTCACGAAGGTGAAGGCTTTCATCGTCTTGCGCGACGAGGTGAAGGCGAAGCCCGAGGGACACGAGGCCCTCGCCCTCGAGCTCAAGGAGCACGTGAAGGAGCGCCTGTCGAAGCACAAGTATCCGCGATGGATCGCGTTCGTGGACGACGTACCGAAGAACGATCGCGGCAAGGTCGACAAGAAGACGCTCAAGGAGCGCGAAGCCCGCGGCGAAAACCCGAAGGGGCTGTGAGGTGCAGCTGCCCGAGAGCGCGACCGACTTCGACCTCGGCGGCCTGACGACGGAGGACGTCGCGAGGCTCGCGGCCGCTTCGCTCCCGTTCGTCGTCATCGTCCCTGTGGGCTCGGTCGAGCCGCATGGCCCGCACCTCCCCCTCGAGACCGACACGATCATCAGCGTCGCGGCGAGCCGCCGCGCCGCGGCCGAGCTCGCCCCCCGGGGTGTCGCTGCGCGAGTCGCCCCGGCTGTCGCCTATGGCGTGACGGAGTTCGCGCGCGGGTTCGCGGGGGTCGCGGGCGTCCCCCCCGAGGTGCTCACCCCCTTCTTGGCCGCGGTCGTGAGGGCCTACCTCGACGGGGGGGCGCGGCACGTGTGCCTGGTCAACAACCACCTCGAGCCCGCCCACGACGCCGCCGTTCGTGCCGCCATCGCCGCGGCGCCCGCCGGAGCGGCGTCCGTGGCGTGTCCGCTCACGCGCCGATGGGCGCGCACGCTCTCGGCCGAGTTCAAGTCGGGGGCGTGCCACGCCGGCAGCTACGAGACCTCGATCGTGCTCGCCGCCCGCCCCGAGCTCGTCCGCGACGTGGCGCGCGCGAGCCTGCCGGCGGTCCCCATCTCGCTCTCCGAGGGCATCAAGGCGGGGCAGTCGACGTTCGCCGAAATGGGGATGACCCGCGCCTACGCGGGCGCGCCGGCCGAGGCCTCCGCGGTCGAAGGCCACGAGCAGCTCGAGCGACTCGCCGCCATGATCATCGTGGAGATCAGCGAGGCGCTCGGTGTGGGGTAGAGACGGGCCGTCGCTGCTCGAGCTCGCGCGCCAGGCGCTGAGCGGCACGGCGCGTGGCTACGATCTGCTCGCGCCGAAATTCGATCTCACGCCGTTCCGAACCCCGACCGAGGTCGTCGACGGCGCCTTGTCGGAACTGGGCCCCGTGCGGCGGGCGCTCGACCTCTGCTGCGGAACCGGCTCGGCCCTCGAGGCGCTGCACCGGATCACGAGCGAGCAGGTCGTCGGGGTCGACTTCAGCAACGGGATGCTCGCCGTCGCCCGCGAGAAGGCCTCTCGTCTCTCAGGCCCCCCACAGATCCAGCTCGAGAGGGCAGACGTCTTGAGCCTCGGCTACGCGGAGAGCTTCGACCTGGTGACCTGCTTCGGCGCGCTGGGCCACATCGTCGGCGAGGACGAGCCGCGCTTCTTGCGCGTCGTGCACAGGGCGCTCACCCCAGGCGGGCGCTTCGTCGTGGTGACGGCCTTTCCGCCGAAGCCCCTCAGCCTGCCGTGGCTCGCCTGCCACGCGTTCAACGGCGTCATGGTGGCCCGCAACGCCCTCATCCGCCCCCCGTTCGTCATGTGCTACCTCACGTTCCTGTTGCCCGACCTCGAGCGCCACCTGCGCTGGTACGGCTTCGACGTCACGCTGGATCGAGCGCGGTTCCCCGCGCCGTACGAGGCGCTCGTCCGCGTCATCGCGACCAAGCGCTGAGCCCGACCTCAAGGGTGCGTGTAGATCAGCGTCCCGTGCTTGAGGCTGAGCGCGGCATGCCATATCTCGGGGACGTCCGGGGTCATCCACCCGAACAGCCAAGCCGCGTCGCGCGGGGCGAGGTTCACGCAGCCGTGGCTGCGCGGGCGGCCGAAATCGTCGTGCCAGTAGGCGGCGTGCAGGGCGTAACCCTCGGTGAAGTACTGGACGAACGGCACGTCGCGTAGATCGAACTCGTCCCCTGCCTCGTCGCCGTCCATCGTCGTCGTGACGTGTTTGGTGTGGATCAAGAAGACGCCCTGCACCGTGGAGTGCGTCGTCTTCGGATCTCCGAGCCCATCCGCGCCCGTGGAGACGAGCGTCACGTAGACCGGCTTGGTGCCCTCGTAGGCGACCAGCGACTGGTTCAAGATCGACACGTCGATCCACTTGCGCTTGCCCGACGCCCAGGTCGGCGCACGTGACATCGGCTCGACGACGCGGACGTCGTCCGCCTTGACCCACGAGCCGTCGCGCGTCTCGAGGTAGCCGCGATCCTTCTTGCCGGTGAGGCCGAGGGCCTGGCGGTACCCGAGCGGCCTCGTCGCCTGGAAGCGCCCGGTCGGCTCGGCCTCGTACGTGGTCGCCTTCTTCTTCATGACGAAGCCGATCGGCAACGTCAGCTCCTCGGCGAGGCGAACGCCCTGGAACGTCGTCGGCTTCACCCAGCGGGTGCGATCGAGGGGGATGGCTGCGAGGTCGGCGGTGGGCCCGAACCTGCGGCCTTCGTGCTCGAAGTGCGAGAGCAGCGCGAAGCCCGAGCGCACCCCCGCTTGACCGGCCGTCAGCGCGTCCGGGCCGCGCGGCGGGACGTCGGAGAAGGCAGGCAGCTGCTTGCCACCCAACAGCGACGCCGGGATCGTCCCGGCTTCGGGCAGCGGCACGAACGCTGGGTCGGCCTCGATGCCTTTGAGCTTCTTCTTGAAATACGAGAGGTCAGGCTCGACCTTCGCCTGCTCCGCGGCGGAGGGCAGCCGAACGTAGAACGGCGGCCCCGGCGTCCTGCCCATCACGTAGTCGTACGGGAGCCCGTCGCGCTTCGGACGCGTGGCCATCGCTCCGACGAGCGGGTGCTCGGGGTCGAGGCTCGCCGACCTGCCGAGGCACACGTAGCCTCGCGGCTCGATCTCATAAAAGCCCCCCTTGCACCCGGCGTAGCCTGCGGGCTTCTGCTTGCGCGCGACCACCGCGCCCGCCCGCAGATACCCGATCCGTCGCGCCTTGCGCTTGGGCGCGTCGTACACCCAGGTCTCCCGGGCGATGCTCACGAGCTTCGGCGAGCCGGGCGGCGGCTCGGGGCTGGCCTCTCGCTCCCCCGGCGACGGCGCGAGCGCGTCGTCGTCGAGGTCGGCCCCTGCGTCGTCGGTGAGGAGATCCTCGGGCCGGGCGTGCGCGGCGACGGCGCCCCAGACGTCCTCCATGTCGCCCTCGTCCGGCTCGGCCTCCTCGACGGCGAGCGGCTCGTCCTCTGGGACCCGGTGAGCCAGCTCGGCGGCGAACCGCTCGGCCACGCGCGACTCGATGGCAGCGAGCAGCGGTGCGAGCGACGGCGTCACCGGCGTGGGCGATGGCGTGAGCGCGCTCGAGCAGCTCGCCGAGCAGACGGCGAGCCCGAGGATCGAGGTCGCAGCGAACGCGCGGGTCGAGGGCTTGCCCATGGCGTAGTGACCCCGCGTACCTTCGCGCCCAGCTACGGGCCAACTTCCTTCCGCGCGAGCCTCGGGCTAAGAGCGCCACACCCTCATGGCCGATCCCGTCAGCCTCGACGCGCTCATCTCCATCGATCACCTGCTCAGCGAAGAGGAGAAGCTGGTGCAAGCCACCGTGCGCCGCTTCGTGAAGGAGCGATACCTGCCGCGCGCGGCCGAGCTGTTCGCCAAGGAGCAGTTCGCGAGCGACCTCATCCCCGAGCTGGCGGAGCTCGGCCTGCTGGGCGCGTCGCTCACCGGGTACGGGTGCGCGGGCATGTCGCCGGTCAGCTACGGCCTGGCGCTCGAGGAGCTCGAGTACGGCGACAGCGGCCTCCGCAGCTTCGCGTCCGTCCAGGGGAGCCTCGCGATGTACCCGATCTGGAAGTACGGCTCGGAGGCGCAGAAGCAGCGCTTCCTCCCGGGGATGGCGAAGGGCGAGCTCATCGGCTGCTTCGGTCTCACCGAGCCCGACGCGGGCAGCGATCCGGGAGCGATGAAGACCCGCGCCAAGAAGGACGG
Organism: Polyangiaceae bacterium; assembly: GCA_016719945.1. Taxonomy (GTDB): domain Bacteria; phylum Myxococcota_A; class Polyangia; order Polyangiales; family Polyangiaceae; genus Xiheicaenibacterium. The sequence goes on from JADJYE010000001.1 coordinate 797,859, forward strand.
CAAGGACTGGGTCCTGAACGGCGCCAAGATGTGGATCACCAGCTCGCCCGTGAGTCACCTCGCCGTCGTTTGGGCGAAGACCGGCGACGGGGACGCCAGGAGCATCCGCGGCTTCATCGTCGAGCGCGGCATGAAGGGCTTCGAGACGCCCACGATGCACGGCAAGATGAGCCTGCGCGCGAGCCCCACGGGCGAGATCGTGCTGTCCGACGTGCGCGTCCCCGAGCAGAACATGCTGCCCGAGATCGAGGGCCTCCGCGGGCCGCTGTCGTGCCTCACCCAGGCGCGCTTCGGCATCTCCTTCGGCGCGCTCGGCGCCGCTCGCGCCTGCTTCGACTCGGTGCTCGCCTATGCGAAGGACCGCGTCATCTTCGGCAAGCCCATCGCGGCGAAGCAGCTCGTTCAGCAGAAGCTCGTGATGATGGCGATGGAGCTCGCGAAGGGGAAGATCATGGCGCTCCACTTCGGGCGCCTGAAGGAGCAGCGCGATCTGCTCCCCGCGCAGGTCTCCCTCTGCAAGAAGAACAACGTGGGCGTCGCCCTCGAGATCGCGCGCACCGCGCGTAGCCTGCTTGCTGGCAACGGCATCCTGCTCGAGTACCCGGTCATCCGCCACATGCTGAACCTCGAGAGCGTGTTCACCTACGAGGGGACCGACGAGGTCCACACGCTGATCCTCGGGCAGACGTTGACCGGCGAGAGCGCGTTTTAAGCCGCATGGCCAAGGCGAACACGACGTGGACGGTCATCCCCCATCGACCGATCGAGAAGCTCGCGCGCTCGGTCTGGAGGGTGGAGGGCGATCTGCCGGGGATGCCGCTCAAGCGGGTGATGACGATCGCCAAGCGGGCGGACGGCCGGCTGGTGATCCACAACGCGATCGCCCTCGACGACGCGGCGATGCAGGAGATCGAGGCCTGGGGAGAGGTCGGCTTCCTGGTCGTCCCGAACGGGTATCACCGGCTCGACGCGAAGGTCTTCAAGGACAGGTACCCGAACGCGACCGTGCTGTGCCCGCGCGGCTCGCGGAGGCGGGTGCTCGAGGTCGTCGCCGTCGACGGGGCCTACGAGGACTTCCCGAAGGACCCGCTCGTGTCCCTCGAGACGCTCGAGGGCGTGGCAAACGCGGAGGGCGCGATGATCGTGCGTGATGAGGACGGCACCACGTTGGTGCTCAACGACGCCGTGTTCAACATGCCGCACCGATCGGGCCTCACCGGCTTCGTGTTCAAGCACGTGACCCAGTCGAGCGGAGGGCCGAAGCTGAGCCGCGTCGCCCGCTGGTTCCTGGTGAAGGACGCGAAGGCGCTGCGCGCAAGCCTCGAGCGGCTCGCCGATCTACCGGCCCTCAAGCGGGTGATCGTCTCGCACCACGAGACGCTCACCCACGATCCAGCGAGGACCTTGCGCGAGGTCGCCGCGACGCTCTGACGCAGCCGCTCCTTACGCGCGCGCGAAGCTGCCGTGGAAGCCGAGCGGCAGCGCGATCGGCAGCCTCGCGGTCGCGAGCGGGGAGAGATCGCGCGCGTCGAGCACCACCAGCTCGGCCTTCCGCCTCACGAGGTCGCTGCCGACCGCCACCAGGGCGGCGTCGTCCTCGACCCCGCTGCCCGGACGCCGGACCAGCACCGGCTCGCCATAGACGACGTGCTCCCGGCAGAAGCGCCGCTCCGCTCCACCGCGCAGGTCGACCCGCCGGACGGTCGAGCGCAGGCCCTGCTCGCCGGCCGCGACCTCGGCCCCAAAGACCAGCGAAGGTCGCGCGCCCGAGAGCGCGCCGCGGTTCACCGAGGCGAACTCGAGCGGCCCAGCGTCCAGCCTCTCGAGCGAAGCGCGAGCGCCTCTCGCCGGGACGCGCAGGCGGGACAGGCGCGAGGCAGGCAGCGGCGTCTTGCCGAGGCCGGGGAGCCCGAGCGCCTGGATGAGCGAGGCGTCCTCGTACGCACAGAGATCGACGACGACGTCGTCGCCGTCGTCGTGCGCGTGCACCGTGTGGAAGAAGAAGAACGGGTCCGCCTCGAGCTGGCGCACGACGCCCGTCTTGCGATCGACGACGAACACATCGGTGGCGCGCTCGGGCCGAAACCGGAAGTGCTGGATGTAGCCGGCGTTCGACCAGAGCAGCGACAGCGCGCTCGCGCGGAGCGGCGGCGCGATCACCACGACCTTGGTCGGCGTCAACGCGAACGAGTGGATGTACGGCAGCTCCTTCATGGTGATGGTGCCGATCGGACGCCGCTCGTAGCCGCCGAGCCACTGGGAATAGGGCGTGATGCTGACGCTGCTTCCGGCCTTGATCGCGAGGTTCACCAGCGCGCCCGCCTCGCGGTCGTGCTCCGGGTGGGCGAGCATCATGGAGGCCTTGCCGAGCGCGTCGTCGTACTCGACCCTGCGCTTGATGCGCAGCGAGTCGCCGTCGATGAGCTGCTGCACCGGCGTCTCGGTCATCGCGAGCCAGCCGTCCGGCGTCGGGACGACGTGGACGTTGGTGTTGTCGGTCATGGCCGGGATGGGCTGGATCAACCGGCGCCAGAAGGAGCGCTGATTGTCGCTCGCGAACATCGACACCGGCATGCGGCCCGTCCGGGCGTGGGCCGCCGCGCTCGACTCGAGCAGGCGCTGCCTCACGCGCGCGCGCCCGGGCTCGAGGTCGATGGAGAAGAGCCCGCGCATCTACGCGAGTGTTAGTCTCGCCGGCCCGGCCGCGCACAGGCGCCCGGCGCCGCGCTCACCGTGATCGTCATCCTCTACGCCCACCCCTACCCCGACCGGTCGCGGGCCAACCGCGCGCTGCTGCGAAGCGTCGAAGACCTCCCGTACGTCTCCGTGCGCTCGCTGTACGACCTGTACCCCGACTTCGCGATCGACGTGGAGGCCGAGCAGCGCGCGCTCGCCGACGCGAGCGCCGTCGTGCTGCAACACCCGATGTATTGGTACTCGGTGCCCGGGCTGCTGAAGCTCTGGTTCGACAAGGTGCTCGCCCGCGGGTGGGCCTACGGGGACGGCGGAGACGCGCTCGCGGACAAGCGCTGCCTGTGGGTGACGACCACGGGCGCGCCCGAGTCGGGCTTCTCGCCCGAGGGAATGCACGGCCACAGCTTCCACGCGTTCGTCCCCGCGATCGAGCAGACCGTGCGGTTCTGCAAGATGCGCTGGGAGGAGCCGCTCGTGCTGCACGGCGCTCACCGCGTCGACGACGAGCGCATCGCCGAGCTCGCGCGGTCGTACCGGGCGCGGCTCGAGGCGCTGGCGGGTGCGACGGGAGGCGCCCCGTGAGCGACTCCTCGATGTTGGTCGACGCCGTCGTCTACCTGGGCGCCGCAGTGCTGTGTGTGCCCATCGCGAAGAGGCTGAGGCTCGGCTCGGTCCTCGGGTACTTGATCGCAGGCTGCCTGATCGGGCCGTTCGGCCTCAGGTTCGTCCAAGATCCTGCGTCGACGCTGCATTTCGCGGAGATCGGCGTCGTGTTGATGCTGTTCTTGATCGGGCTCGAGCTCGATCCGAAGCACCTGTGGACGATGCGCAGGGCGGTGTTCGTAGGCGGCGCCGCACAGATGGCCGCCTGCGCCGCGGCGATCTTCGCGGGCCTGCTCGCCTGTGGCCTGCCTTGGCAAGCGGCCCTCGTCGCAGGGCTCGCCCTCGCCCTGTCGTCGACCGCGGTCTGCATGCAGACCATGGCCGAGCGCAACCTGCTGCCCACTGCGCTCGGCCGAACCTCGTTCGCGGTGCTGCTGTTCCAGGACATCACGGCCATCCCGCTCGTCGCGCTGGTCCCGCTGCTCGCCGACGCGCCCGCCGAGGGGGGCTCGTCGGGCTCCGCCGTGGGGCTCTTGCGCGGGGTCGGCGCCGTGGTGGCCGTGTTCGTCATCGGCCGCTTCGTCACCAACCCGGTGCTGCGCGTGATCGCCAGGACCGGGCTGCGCGAGGTCTTCACGGCGTTCACCTTGCTGCTCGTGCTGGGTGTAGCGGAGCTGATGTCCCGCGCCGGGGTGTCGATGGCGCTCGGCGCGTTCCTCGCCGGCGTGCTGCTCGCCGGCTCCGAGTACCGCCACGCGCTCGAGACGGACCTCGAGCCCTTCAAGGGCCTGCTCATGGGCCTGTTCTTCATCGCGGTAGGGATGAGCATCGACTTCGCGCTGCTCGCCGACCGCCCCCTGGCCGTGCTCGGGCTGGTGCTGGGCTTCCAGCTCCTGAAGGCCGCCGCGCTGCGCCTCGTCGCCGGGCCGATCGGCGTCGGCAGCCGCCAGCGCTGGCTGTTCGCCGCGATGCTCGCGCAAGGGGGCGAGTTCGCCTTCGTCGTGTTCGGCGTCGCGCGGACGGCGAGCTTGCTGCCGGGCCAGTGGGACAGCCTGCTCACCCTCGCCGTGGCGCTCTCGATGGCCCTCACCCCGATCCTCCTCATCGTCCACGATCGGGCGCTCGCCCGCGCCGCGGCGGCCACGCCGCGCGAGCCCGACACGATCGAAGATCAGGGCGGCGGCGTGCTGATCGCGGGCTTCGGGCGCGTCGGTCAAATCGTCGGTCGCCTGCTGCTCGCCTCGGGTAAGACCGCGACCATCCTCGATCACGACCCCGATCAGATCGAGATGCTCAAGCGCTTCGGCTTCCGCGTGTTCTATGGGGACGTCACGCGGGTCGACCTGCTCGAGGCGGCGGGCGCGGCTCGCGCCAAGGTCATCGTCGTCGCGGTCGACGAGATCGAGACCTCGCTCGAGGTGATCGATCTGGCGCGCGAGCACTTCCCGAAGGCCAGGCTCGTCGCGCGCGCGCGCAACGTCCCTCACTACTTCGAGCTTCGCACGCGGGGCGCCGACATCGTCGAGCGTGAGACGTTCGAGTCCGCGCTGCAGCTGGGCCGCCGCACGCTCGAGGCGCTCGGCGTGCGCGCTCATGAGGCGCGCGAGCGCGCGGACGCCTTCCGACGCCACAACAAGAAGATGCTCGAGGATCTGCTGCCGCACATGCAGGACGAGGCGCAGCGGGTCGCGCTGGCGCGCTCTGCGCGGGACGAGCTGGAGCGGCAGTTCGAGCGGGATCGCGCCGAGCTCGAGCGCGAGCACGGCCACGGCTGGCACGCCGAGCGCGAGCGCTCGGACGCGTCCTAGCCGACTCAGCGCCCGAACGCGCGTTTGTCGAACGACAAGAGGTGCGCGACGCGTGACATCAGCGCTCGCGCGACCGAGGGATGGTGGCTGCCGACGACCGCCGCGGTGCGCGCGGAGATGGCGACCCAATACGGGTCGTGCCGCTTCGCCGGCGCGGCGTCGCCCACGTACGCATAGGGGATGAAGTAGACGGGCCACAGGATGTGGTCGGCGCGCGTCACGGTGACCTTCGGACGGCTCAGCGTGATCTCCACCGAGGACGAGCTCGAGAGCCTGTTCGAGAACCCGGTGAGCCCACGCTGCCGCGCCTCCACCTCGCCGACGTCGGTGTCGATGACCATGCCGAGCTCGAGCCGCTCGGCCGCCTCGGGCTGTGGGACGAGGCCAGAGAGCTCGCTGTGCAGCCGGTGTTGCTCCACGTCGTTGGCGATGTCCTCCTCGAAGACCAGCCACGAGCCGACAGGCGACGCCTTGCGCGCAGGCATCACCATCGCGACCTTGGCGTTGTCGAAGGTCTTCGACGCGATGCCGCGCGTGACGCTGCCGTTGACCTCCTCGTGGATCACCGCGTTGGGATCACGACCGCTGCGCTCGCCGTGGATGTAGAGCCACCGCCCGTTCACCAGCAGCTCGACGCGCCACACGGGCAACCACGCGAGCGAAGGCGGATCGACGTGCGTCGTGTCCCTCATGTCGGCGGGCCGGAGGATCGAGGCGAAGATCTCCCTCTCGACCGCGGGCGAGAGCTGCTCGGCCTTCCAGTCGACCGCCCCGACCCAGGTGTGCTCCGGGGGGCGGGCCGCGTTGGGCCGCTCGTAGTCGACCGGAGGGAACGTCCGCTCGAGGTACTCGGGGAAGCGGACGGTCTTGGCCTTGTCGGTCAGCGACATGGCCTCCTAGCCTATGGCCGCGGCGCCGGCGCGCCAGGGGGTCAGGCGTAACTATCGCTTGGCGAGCGCCACCAAGAACACCTCGATGCTGTTCTTGCGGACGGTCTCGGGGCGGATGGTCCTCACCTCACCGTAGACCTCGCGCAGCGCGGCGCGAGCCTGGTCGAAGTCGGGTCCCATGAAGATCTTCGCCACGAAGCTGCTGCCGGGCGCGCCGTGAGCGCGGGCGATCTCCAGGGCGCGCAGCACGAGCTCGAAGCTGCGGGCCTGATCGGTCTCACGCATGCCGGTCGTGCGAGGGGCCATGTCCGACAAGACGACGTCGAACGGGCCGTGCTCGGCGTAGAGGTCGCTGGCCACTTCGAACGCGTCGCTCTGCAGCACGAGCGCGTTGGGGCCCAGGCTCGACGTCAGCGGATCGAGGTCGATCGCGACGAGCCGGCCCTTGGCGCCGATGACCTGGAGCGCGTACAGCGACCACGAGCCCGGCGCGGCCCCCAGATCGAGCACGCGCTGCCCCTGCTTCAGCAGGCGGCAGCGCTTGTCGATCTCTTCCAGCTTGAAGACGCTTCGCGCCGGGAAGCCGGCGCTCTTCGCTGCCTTCGTGAAATGGTCGGGGCGCTTGTACGGGTTCTGCGCCCGCCTCTTGGCGGCGCCCGAGGTGGCACCTCGTCGACCCGCCACGCGCGCCCCGCTCGCTTCAGGCCTTCACGCCGCCGCGCTTTTTGACGGCGCCGCGCAGCGTGATGATGGTGTTCTTCGCGCCGGGGATGCCGCCCTCGACGAGGACGAGGTCGTCCTCGGGGATGAGCTTGGCGATCTTGAGGTTGAGGATGGTGACCGTCTCGTCGCCGTAGTGGCCGGGCATCTTGAGGCCGGGCAGCGTGCGACCCGGCGTCATGTTGGTGCCGATCGAGCCACCGTGACGGAAGTACTCGTGGGTGCCGTGGCTGCCGACGCCGCCCGCGAAGCTCCAGCGGCGCATGACGCCGGTGAAGCCGCGACCCCGGGTGCGCCCCTGCGCGTCGACGAACTGGCCGACCTTGAAGACCTTGTCGACGGCGACCTTCTCACCCACCTCGTACTTCGCGACCTCTTCGGCCGGGAGGCGGATCTCCTTCAGCAAGCGCTTGGGCGTCTGCCCCGCCTTCTTGTAGATGCCGGCGAGGGGCTTGTTGGTGTGCTTCTCTTTGCGCTCACCGAGCCCGAGGACGAGGGCGCTGTAGCCGTCCTTCTCCTGGGTGCGCTTGGCGACGACGACGCAGCCGGCGTGCACCACGGTGCAGCGAACGACCTCGCCCTTTTCGTCGAAGAACTGGGTCATGCCGAGCTTCTTGCCCAGGATGCCGGGGTGCTGATTCATGGGATATCGTCGACTTTCTCGCCCCGCGGGTGGTACGAACGGCGCCGAAGCGCCTGAAGCCCTCCTCGTCGTGCCCGGCCTGGGGGCAGAGGCCGGGGCCCACGGGCGCGAGCGACCGGGACCAGACGAATTGGGGCGCGCAACATAGCGCCTGGTCACCCGTTTGCAAAGCCGGTTTGCTCGTCGGCCCGTGCGAGGGGTTTCGCTCGGCGCTTTGCCCACCGGGGACAAATGCGCCAGGGTCGGGCGTTGAGCGTGCTGGGCGTGACGCGAAGCTTGCAACGGACCCTTCGGATCGGCTCGGTCGCCACGGCGGTCGGGCTCGCCGTCGCGTGCTCGTCCCCGGTGGCGGATCCCCCGGCACAGAGCGCTGTCGCTTCAGCGTCGGCCGGAGGCGCGACCGCCGCGCCGGCCGCGTCGGCCTCGGCGGCTGCGCCGGCTCCGCCCGCCAAGCCTCCCCGCCCGGTCGCCGACCCAGCCGCCGTCGCCGCCAAGGTCGGCACCTCTTGCAAGCGCGCCAAGGAAGACAAGGCCTTCTTCTTCATCGCCCCGCAGGACCCCGTCGCCGGCGCCCCGGTGCGGGCGCTCGTGTTGCCCACCGCGGGCGCGCCCCTGCTCGAGGAGCCTGCCGACGGCATCGTCATCGTCGCGCCCGGCAGCGCACCCTCGAACGCGCTCGTCGAGCACCGCTCAGGGCCGCCCTCCTCGGTGTTCGGCTCCACGACCCTCGACAGCCCAGGGACGGTGCGGCTCATCGCGCACAAAGGCGGTGAGGTGGTGGCCTGCACGGACGTCGGTGTCGCCAAGTCGTGGGCGAGGAAGCCCGGCGGGCCGCAAGGCATCGCCTGGGAGGCGACGCGCGCCTGGGACGCCGAGCTCGAGAACGTCTACTCGGCGTGGGTCGAGAAGCTGTTCGACGCGCCGTCCGACGCTTCGCTGAGCGCGGCCGCGCTGCACGAGATCACGAAGGACCCCGCGCGCAACCTGCTCCACGACCACCTTGGGCTCCAGGAAGACGCGCCGCCACCGAAGGGCCTGCGCCTCGACCCGGACTGCGCGGACCTGCCCTACTTCTTGCGCGCGTACTTCGCCTGGAAGGTCGGCCTGCCGTTCACCTACTCCGCGTGCTCACGCGGAGGAGGAGGGGCCCCGCCTCGCTGCCAAGACTCGCAGTCGAACCATGACCCGCTCGACGAGCCGGTGACGAACCGCGTCCGGAGGTTCGAGACCTTCCTGCGCGCGGAGCTCAAGAACGTCGTCCACTCCGGCACCGGGCGCACGCTCGCGACCGACGACAAGACCGACTACTACCCGGTGAAGCTCTCCGCGGAGACGATCCGTCCTGGCTCGGTGTACGCCGACCCGTACGGGCACATCCTGGTCGTGGCGAAGCGGGTGCCGCAGGAGGGAGATGGCGCCGGCCTGCTCTTCGCGGTCGACGGTCAGCCGGACGGAACCGTCGCTCGGAAGCGCTTCTGGAAGGGAAACTTTCTGTTTTCGCTCGACGACGCGGCGATGGGCAGCCCGGGCTTCAAGAGGTTTCGGCCGGTCGTCGCCAAGCCCAGCGGCGTCGCCGCGCTTTCGAACGCGGCGATCGCGAAGCACCCGGCGTACGGGGACTACAGCCTCGAGCAGACGGTCGGGGACGCGGGCGCGTTCTACGACAAGATGGATGACGTCCTGTCACCCGGGCCGCTCGACCCCGAGCGCGCGATGCTCGCCGCGATCGACGCGCTCGAAGAGCAGATGCAGGCGCGCGTCACCTCGGTGGAAAACGGAGAGAAGCATTTTCGCAAGGGCGGTGGGCGCATCGACATGCCGAACGGACCGGCGATCTTCGAGACGATCGGCGACTGGGAGAACTTCTCCACGCCCAGCCGAGATCTGCGCCTGCTGATCGCGACCGACGTGGTCCGTGGCTTTCCAGCGCTGGTGGCCCGCCGGCCCGAGCGCTTCAAGATGCCGCCGGGGAGGTCGGTGACCGAGGTCGTGAAGGGCCTCGAGGCCAAGCTCGCGGACGAGACGAAGCGCCGCAAGGTCGAATACGCGCGCAGCGACGAGAGCAAACACACGCTGTCGCTGGCCGATGTCCTCGAGCGCACGGAGCGGCTCGAGATGGCCTACAACCCCAACGACTGCCCCGAGGTCCGCTGGGGCGCGAGCGACGGCACCCCCGAGAGCGCGACCTGCAAGCGGCGCGCGCCGAGCGATCAGCGCCGCAAGATGGAGAAGGTCCGCGCGTGGTTCAAGGACCGCAAGCGTCCCGCGAGGGGCTGACCGGGCCTCAGCCGCCGCCGCAGAACGAGTAGCCGAAGCCGAGCGCGTCGGAGGGCGTGCACTCTTGCGTGCCACCCTCGCACGCGGTCGGGTCCCCGAAGCACAGCTCGAGCTGCCCGGCGCCGCATTGCTCCTGGCACTGGATGGAGCCCCAGCCGACCTGCTGGCTCCAGAAGCCGCAACACTCGCCGTCGCAGTCGTCCGGGCCGTTGCAGCTCTGCTCGACCCAGCCATCATCGTCCGGGCAGGAGTCCGGCGCCGCGCAGAAATCCTGGCCGGCTTGGAACTGGTAGTAGCAGCACACCTGGCCCGGGAGGCAGTTGTCGCCGTCGCAGAACACCGTGGCATCGCCCGGGCCGCCGGTGGTGGTGGCCGTCGTCGGGCCGCTCGTGACGGTCGTGTCGCTGGTGGAGGTCACCGTCGTGTCGACGGTCGAGCTGACGACGTCGTCCGTGACCGGCACGCCGCCCTGCCCCGTGGCGCCTTGCCCCGCGCCGCCCGGCGACTGGCCACCCGCGCTCCCGCCGCCGCTCGACGGGCCGCCGAAGATGGTGTCGATGCCGTCGACGCTGCACCCGGCGCACAGCGCCACGACACACGCGAACCAAGGTCGGGCGTAAGCAAGCATGGGCGAAGCCTCCGAGCCGGATCGTAGCCGACGGGCGCGTGGGCTCAAGCCCGCCGCGCCCGACCTCGTACGATGCCCCGACGAAGCGGGGCTTTCAGAACCCCGACATGTCCATCGCGGCGTCGTTGGTCTCGAGCGCGGCCTTGCGCTTGGCCATCGGCTTCGCGGCCGCCGGCGCGGCGGCGGCTGCGCCCGCTCCCGCCCGCGCTTGGCTCACCTTGTCCGCGGACTTCTCGAGGCGCTGCCGGTCGGACTTCGAAGACGCGTTCTTCGCCGCGACGCGCAGCTTCTGCTCGGTCGCCACCAGATCCTTCTCCGCCTCCTCGAAGCGGTCGTCGTTCATCGCGACCGCCGCGCGCTCGGTCGATTTGCTCGCGTCGATCATGGCGAACACACCTTGGGCCTTCAGGTTGACCTTGGCGGCTGCGACCTTGGCGTCGCCGACGACGTCGAAGCGCGCCACCGCCTCCTGGATCCGCTCCAGGTTGCCCTCGGTCGGGTCGTTGAAGACCAGGCGCACGCTCGCGATCGGGTGCGAGCCGCTGTCGGGGGCGCGCAGGCGCGCTCGAACGACGAACTCCTTGTGCTCGCCCGCGAACATCGCGCCCAGCGGGACCTCCATGGTGCCGTTGACGAACGTGCCGCGGGAGCCCTCGACCGCGATCAGGTCCACGCCCGGAGCGGGCACGATCGCGACCTTCGCGTTGGCGGCGCGCGTCGACTTGAGCAGCGCGATCTCCGACTGCACGATCTCGGGCAGGTTCTTCGAGTCGGTGAGGTGGTAGAGGCGGCCGCTCGAGCGGATCGCGAGCTGGTTCAGGGCCTTCTCGTTGTAGTCGAGGCCGACGCCGATCGAGGTGATTTGCACCGAGCGATCTCCCGCCTTCTCGCCGAGCATCGCGATCATGTCGGTCGACGTCGTGCCGACCGTCGCGTTGCCGTCCGAGATGAGCACCACGCGCCGGATCGCGTGGCTCGACGGCGCGCCCATGGCCGACATGCCCGCCATGCGCACGCCCTCGAACAGGTTCGTGCCGCCGTCAGCCTTGAGCTCGAGGATCGCGCTGGCGATCCGCTGCCGCGACAGCGCGTCGAGCTTCACCGGCGCGACGCGCTCCTGGACGGCGTCGCTGAAGCTGTGCACCGAGACGATGTCGCCGTCGCGCAGGCTCTCGACCAGCTTGAGCGCGGACTCCCGCGCGTGCTTGATCTTGTCGCCGCTCATCGAGCCCGAGGTGTCGATGACCAGCGCGACGGCGGCCGGCGCCTGGGCGATCTTGTCGGACGCGAGCGGGACGTCGACCCACACGGCGACGAAGGTGTCCTGTGTGCCGGGCAGGAACGCGTCGCTCGCGGCCGCCGCCCCGACCCAAGGGCCGTTGGGATTGGAGGGGCCGTCCGCAAGGACGGGCGTGACGACGCTCCCCTCGACGCCGATCGCCACCGCATGGGGGCCTACGGCGTTCTGAGTCGTCGTTCCACAGCCGATGAGGGTGGCAGCGAGCCCGAGGGCAGTGAGCGTCCGTCGCATGTCGAGATTTCCTCCCAGTGAGCCCGCGGAGCCATCCTCACGCGCGCCTCGTCCCCCCTCGTACGGAGGTGGCGCGAATTCGTGACTGCATTTTTTCTCGCCCGCCCGCTCCCGCGGGGCCCTTCGGGCTCGCGGGTCCCGAGCGACCCACGAAACCGGCGCGAGTTTCTGGGGGGGTTACCGCCCCCTCCCAGCGCGCAAGGCCCGAAGATGCTCGGGAAAGGTCCCGCAGCAACCGCCGATCAGGGTCGCGCCGGCCGAGATCCAGGTCTGGGCGAGCTCGGCGTATCGCGACGCGCGCCGACCCAGCTCCGCCTCGGTCGGGGCCGGCCCCGGCCAGTCTGCCAGGTAGCCGAGCTCTTCCTCGGGCCTTCCAGCGTTCGCGTAGGCCCCGATCACGACGGGAAGGTCTGCGAGCGCTTCGACGTAGGTGCTCGTCAGCGCGGCGGCCGTGCAGTTGACCAGGATCGCCTCGACCCCGGCGCCGAGCGCGCGGCTGGCGACGGCGCGCACCGGCGCGCGTAGAGGCCAGCTCGCCGAAGGGTCCCCCGGTGAGCGAGAGCCAGACCGGCCTGCCATGCGCCGCACAGGCTTCGACCGCGAGGAGCGCCTCGACGTCGTCGACGAAGGTCTCACAGAGGAACAAGTCGACGCCCGCCGAGGCGAGCGCCCGCGCGACGCGAGCGTGCCGCTGCCGAGCGTCCGCCGGGCGCGCGCTCGGGGTGTAGCAGTCCGCCGCGGGGCTGACGCTGCCGGCGACCCGGTGATGAGCGGGGACCGCGCCGCGCGCCAGCTCGACCGCGCGCTCGACGAGGCGCTCGAAGCGCGCCACACCCAGCGCGCGCGCGCCCTCGGGCGTCGCCCGAAACGTACACGCCGTGTGGACCGTGGCCCCGGCTTCGGCGTACTCCCGGTGCAGGTCAGCCACCTTCGAGGGGGCCTCGAGCAGGGCGCCGGCGCTCCAGGCCGGGCCGCGGGTGTCCACCCCACGCGCCGCGAGGACCGAGCCCATGGCTCCATCGAGCCAAGTTACAGCGGGCGCCGGTGTCATCACCCTGCCAATGTTGGCCAATGGCCGAGCGTTCGGCATATTGAAACCGCCATGATCGCCCTTCGCCGCCGCGCCACGCCCCTCGCCCTCGCCGCCGCCTTGCTCGCGCTAGGCGCCGGCTGCAGCTCGAAGTCGACCGAGCCCGCTTTCCCGGACGAGCCCGGCGCCAAGGGAGACTCCGAGGCGATGCCGGCGTCGGCGCCCAAAGAGAAGCTTCCCCGGGGACGATCGCGCGCAGCGATCTCGACCTCGCCCTGATGCGAGGCCCAGGCTGGCTGCTGTCCAAGATCACGCCGGAAGAGGTGCTGCGACAGAACAAGTTCATCGGCTGGCGGCTCATCTCGCTGCCGGCCGACTGGGACGGCGCGGGCCTGCAGCCCGGGGACGTCATCACCGAGGTCAACGGCTCGAGCATGGAGCGGCCCGAGGACCTGTGGGCCGCGTGGATGGCCGCGACCGAGGCCAACGAGATCAAGATCGCCTTCGAGCGCGACGGCAAGCCGGCGGTCACGGTGCTCAAGGTGCAGGGGGCGATCGAGCCCGGCACCAAGCGAGCGCTCGAGTCCGGCGTGATGGCCTCGGCGCCGTCGAAGCCTGGCGAGAAGGGCGCGAGCGGCGGCGCCGGACAACCCGCGGGCAAGAAGCGCTTCGAGACCAAGGTCATCCAGGGCAGCCAAGAGCCCGCGGAGACCAGCGACTACTGACCTTTCTCTCGCGCGCCCGCTGGCGCGGGGCCCTTCGGTTTTCACGTGCCAGAGCTCACGCGAAAACCGGCGCGAGGGGCGCGTGCGGCTCCCCACTCGCGAGCTCTCGACCCCTCAGTTGAAGTAGGCGCGCACCGAGTAGTCGACGCAGAGCTTGTTGGGAGTCGGCCGCTCGAGGCACACCACGAGGCTCGCCGCGCCGATCGCGTCGGTGTCGGGGTCGCAGTCGTACGAGACGCGAAAGCGCGGCTCGACGCCGGACACCGTGCAGGTCGTATCGGTCAGGTCTTCGTTGTTGCAGCTGAAGAACGCTGGCTCGCCAGCGTCGCACGCGAACGTGAGCGAGCCGGAGAAGTCCTCACGGTTCGCGCCCTTCATCTCGATGTAGAGGATCGGGATCTGCTCCAAGATCGGCTCGGGCAGGGCGTAGGCGAAGCAGTCGACGTCCTCTTGAGTCGAGAAGTTCACGTCGATCTCGCTGAGATCGGTGGTGATGTCGCCCACGACCGCGGCCTCACCCTCGGCCTCGTTGGGCTCGTATTCGTCGGGCGCGCACGGGTCGCATGCGGCGAGCGCGATCGCCACCACCCCAGCCGCTTTCCGCGTGATGCAAGCTAACATCACCCGAGGATACGCCCGCCTCGGGAGGATCAGAAGTCGAACGCGAGGCCGGTGACGAAGGTCGACGTGCCCACGTGCATCTGGCCGCCGCCGAAGCCGTTGAGGATCGCGTTCATCCACTCGGCGAACAGGTACGCGTGGCCGATGCCGGTCGACTCACGCAGCGAGCCGGCCGAGTGTGTGTCGAGCCAGTTGAGCGCGAGCGCGAGGCCCAAGCCGGCGTGCAGGCCGATCGTCACGTCCTCGGCGTAGAGATCGTCGTCGGGGTCGCTGTCTTGTCCCGCGGGGATCGAGCTCACGCCGGCGGTCTTGCCTGACCTCCAGAAGGCCCAGCCGAAGCCGAACTTCCCATACGGAACGAGGGGGACCCCCGTGCGGCGCATCAGCTCGTCGGCGCGCAACACGGCCGAGGCGTGCATGGGAAAGATCTCGAGCGAGGTGACGTCGGTCGTCTCGCACGGGCCGAGATCCTCGGCGTCCTCGCTGGTCTCCACCGGGTCCGGCTCGGTCGTCGGATCGCACCCCGAGCGCAGGGCGTTGGCGCTCGCCCAGGTGTAGCCCCAGCCCACGCCGACGCCGAACGTGCCGACGTACGGGATGCGGAGGGGCATCCAGTCGAACTCGAGCCCGAAGTAGAAGCGGCCGTCGTTGCCAAACGTGCTCTCGTACGGTGTGCCCGAGAGGCCGTCTTCGCTGTCGACCTGGGGCCAATACGGTCCGAAGCGAACCTCGAAGGCGAACTGGGTGTCGGCCGGCTCACGCGGCGGTCGATCGAACTGCCGCCAGTTCGAGTCGGGGATCCCCGACTGAGCCGACGCAGGCGAGGTGTAGGTGAAGGCGAGGGCGAGCGCGAGCGGACCCGCGAGCTTTCCGAGCGCCTTGCCGGCGCGCCGGCGCCGCAGGGCGAGCGCGAACAGCGCGACCGCCCCGACGACCGCGGACATCGACAGCGGCGCCTCGGAGACAGCGCAGCCGCCGATGCAGCCGCCCTGGCCGCCGGCGTTCCGGTAGTTGTCGAAGAAATCTTCGACCGCGACGGGAGAGACGCACACGATCTCGGAGAGCTCTCCGTAGTTGCCGAGCTCGTCGACGGCGGCGATGCCGATCGCGTATTCGGTGCCGTTGTCGAGGCCCGTGATGGTGACCCCGGGCCCGGCGAGCAGCTCGCCGCACGCCGCGCTCGCCGGAGGGATCTGCCCCGAGAGCAGGTCCCCCGCGTCGCAATCGGGCGCGGGCACCGAGCCCCCCGCTCCGCCTTCGCCGGCGCCGCCTGCGCTCGCGCCGCCGCCCCCGGCCGCAGCGCCCCCCGCGCCCCCGGCCGCAGCGCCACCGCCGCCCGCCGCGGCGCCGCCGCCACCCGCGCCGCCCCCGCCCGTCGCGCCGCCGAACGGCCTCGACTGCGGCTCCGTCGCGCCCGTGGGCTTGGGGTTGCAGAACGCCTGGTATTGATCGCCGGCGTCGCCGTTGAGCTCGATGTCGATCGTGACCGACTCGTCCGCGGCGGAGACCTCATTGACGACAGGCGCTCTGGGGCCCAGCAAGTCGACCTTGGAGCCGGTCCAGGTGGCGTAGTCCGCGGCGTCGACGTCGGTCCCCGAGCCGCGGATGAGCAGGAAGAAGATCTCGGTCTGATGGGGGTCGGTCGGCGCGGAGGAGTCGTCGCAGCCCGTGATGGTCTTGTGGGCCCCGGCGATCTCGGCGGCGGTCAGGTCGACGGTGTCGTTCTGGTCCGGGGTGTCGATGGTTCGGACGGGCAGGCAGCCGGCGTCGACCCCCTCGCGCTCGTCGATGAGCGAGCAATCGGCGCCCTCGCCCACCCAGACTTGGAGCGACGAGACGCCGGTCAGCGTGGCCGTGTACGAGAAGGTGAAGACCTCGTCTTGGTCGCAGTCGGCCCGGCTGATGTAGTACTCGAGCTCGCCGTCGTAGTCGTTGTCCTCGCGGTCCGGGGCGGTGCCGAGGGTGATGTTCTGCGCGGAGGCGACGCCCGTCCACCCGGCGAGCAACGTGACGAAGGCGACGAGCCAGACGAACGTGCGCATGCGGCTCCGTTACTGAGCACGCTTCGTGCCGCGCTGCAAACGCCGAATGACCCAGCCGATACCGGCGGATCTCCTGGCTGGATCGGGCTCGCGGGGCGGTGCCTTGTCAGCGTGGCAGCGCCGACCGCTGCGGCGCACCCGCGCCGCGCCAAAGTGGCAGTCGTGTCCTCGGGCGCCTACTTGCGCCCGACGCCGAACCGCACCGCGGTGATGTCGGTGTCGGCGTCGTCGCCGTCGCGACCCGCGGAGCCCTCGACGTGGGACGTCGGTGCGCCCGGAACTCCGCTGGCCGCATGCCCCACGCTGACCGCCCAGCGCGGTCGTCCCTCCGGGGTGAGCATGACCTCCCCAGACGCGGCGTCTTTCAGCAGCTCCTCGAGCAGCCGCTGATAGAGCTGCAGCTCGAGGGGCGACAGGTCGCGGTCGAGCGCGAACGAGATGCGCCGGTCATCGATGACCCACTCGTTCGGGTGGTCGACCGCGGCGTCGTGCTCGACGCGCTCGCAGGCCCGAGCAAAGCCCAGCCGCGCGCTCTCTCGGTACATCAGCTCGGCGAAACCGCGGACCTGCATCCTCCGTCACATTAGCACCAGCGCCGCCCCGGGAGGCCCACACAAAAACCCGGAGGGCGGCGTTGCGCGCCTCACAAAGATTTCCCCTAGGGAAGTCGCGACCGTGCTCGTCCAACCTGGCGAGGCAGCCACTGCGCTGCTCGTCCGTAACCATCCAAGAGACCGTGGAGTACCCAACCGAAGGGTCGGGCACGAGACCTGCAAGTACCAGGACCGACTCGCGCCCGCCTCCCTGGGTGGATGCCCAACGAAGGAAGAGCCATCATGAGCCCGATGCCCTCCAGAACGAACGCCCGCCGTCCTTGGTGGAGGTTTCCGCTCACTGCCCTGCTCTCGCTGGGCACGCTGATGTCGTTCCCGTTGGGGACCGCGGTGGCCCAAGAGGAAGAAGACGACGAGACCTACGAGGAAGAGGTCGTCGTGGCCGACGACGAGATCGCCGACGACGATCCGAGCGCGGTCATCATCTTCCGCGAACGGCTCGCGCCTCACGGCGCCTGGATCGACCACCCGGACTACGGCACCCTCTGGGTCCCGTCGTCGAAGCTCGTCGGCCCCGACTTCGCCCCGTATGTCACGAGCGGTCGCTGGGAGCTCACCGACGACGGAGACTGGCTCTGGGTCAGCGACTACGACTGGGGGTACATCCCCTTCCACTACGGACGCTGGGTCTGGGTCAGCGGCCTCGGCTGGTCCTGGATCCCTGGCCGGACCTACGCCCCCGCGTGGGTCGTGTGGCGCACCGGCGCCGACGGTTACATCGGCTGGGCGCCGGCGCCGCCGTCCTATTATTGGGTCGACGGCTGGTCGTACAGCTGGTGGGGCGTCCCGGTCGCGGCGTACGTGTTCTGCCCGACGGTCCACGTGTTTCACCACCACGTCCACACGGTCGTCATCCACGACCACGACCACGTGCACAAGGCGGCCAAGGCGACGAGGCCCTACGTCCCGGCCCGGGCGCGTCCCCAGCACACCGCGGCGAACCCCACCACGAACGGCGGCAACCAGCCGCGCATCGGCCCGACGCCCGACGAGGCCGGCATCAAGAAGGCCGACTTGCCCAAGAAGACCGGCAAGCCGAGCGCGAAGTCGCTCGAGTTCATGAAGCCCGAGAGCATCGCGAAGTCGAAGGCCATGTCGAAGGCAGCGGCCCCGCCGTCGAAAGCGCCGGTCGTCGGCTCGAAGGCCCCCGCGTCCGCGAAGGCCGCCGGAGTGAACGGGTTCGTCGCGCCGAGCAAGGCGCTCGACAAGCCCATGAAGCGGGCGACGAAGTCGACGCCGTCGCTTACGGTTCCGGGGTCGACCCCGAAGGCGCTCAAGCCGAGCCAGAGCGCCAAACCAGCCCCGAAAGCGCAGCCGTACAAGCCAGAGCCGGCCTTCGACTACGACGACCGGCCTGCGCCGAAGACGCAAAAAAAGGCGCCCAAGGCGCAGCCTTGGAGCTCGCAGCCCAGCCCGGCCCCGAAGGCGCCGAAGTCGAAGCCTCATCCGCAGGCCCAACCCAAGGCGGCGCCGGCGCCGTCTCACCACCAGCCCTCGCCGAAGGCGCCCAGCACCTCCAAGAAGAGCCCTTCGGCGCCCAGCGTTCGGCCGAACAGCCCCGCGCCGAGCGCCCCGAAGAAGGCCGCTCCCGCGGCGCCTAGCGGCGGCTCGAAGAAGGTGACGCCGCGCGCCGGTCAAGAAGTCGCGCTAGCGCGGCAAGGTGTTTGCTTATCCCTCGCTGAAAGGAGCTTGAAACCGATGCTGCTCAATGAGTCCGTGAACCCTCGTGCACACCGCGTGTGGACCGCCGTTCTCGCCGCCCTCCCGCTGGCCACGGGGCTCGCGGGCTGCATCGTGGTCGACGACGATCCGGACTACTACGACGAGCCCGTCATCGTGGACGACGAGATCGACTCGGTCGGCATCGATGAAGGGGCCACGCTGGACGCCGCGCCCGGCGAAGGCGCGGGCGTGTTCGTCGAGTACTTGGGCTTCGGCGAGTGGAGCATCTGGACCACCTGCGACACCGAGCGAACCGGGTACTCGTGCGAGTACGACGTGTTCGTCAGCGCCGAAGGGCTCGACTTCGTCACCGACTCCGACCTGGAGGCGGGCGACGGCATCGATATCGACTTCGAGCGGGCTCACGTCGAGATGAGCACCGACTACGATTTCGATGGCTTCACGTTCGAGACCTTCGACGACGAGCCCGTCCTGGTCGAGGTGTGGCTCGACGGGGTGCCCGACGCGAGCCTGGTGTTCTGGGTGGAGAACGGGGACATTTGGCAAGGCCTGCCGACGAACCCCGCCTGGTTCGTGCCGTGACCTCGTTCTGGCTCGTGCGCTGAAGGGCGCCCGCCGCGCCCCCTGCTCCTCTACTTGGCGGGCTCACCTTCGAGCGTGTAGATCGCGGGCGCCTCGAAACCGGCGTCCGCGAGCTGCTTTTGTACGAGGTCACGATCACCCACGAGCACGATCGTGAACGAGCCGGGGTCGAAGCGCTCCTTGGCGAGCCGCGCGAGATCTTCTCGAGACGCAGCCTGACGCAGGCGGCTGGCGCCTGCGTCGAAGGCGACCGGAAGACCCAGCCCCGCGAGCTGGCCGAGGCGAGAGCCGACCCCCGTCGAGCCCTCGTAGGTCTCGACGAGGCTCGCGCGGTCTTGGGCCTTCACCTTCGCGAGCTCCTCCTCGAGCAGGCCCTTGTCCGCGATCGACGCGAGCTCGCCCACGATCTCTTTGAGCGAGGCGCCCGTGTGCTGGGCCTCGACGCTGGTGCGCACGACGAACAGCCCCTCACCGCGGGTCGACGCGAAGCCCGAGCCGACGCCGTAGGTCCAGCCCTTCTCTTCGCGGAGGTTCATGTTCAACCTCGACGTGAAGGAGCCGCCGAGCGCGTCGCTGATGAGACCCAGGTTCGGCGCGCGCTCGTCGCTCGCCGGCGTGCCTGCACGCGAGGCGTAGATCACCGTCTGCACGGCCTTGGGGCGATCGACCAGGACGAACCGTGGGCGCTTGTCGACCACGGGCGTGAGCTTCGGCGCCGCCTTGGGCTCTCCCTTCGGCTTCCACGAGGCGAGGTGCTTCTCCATCATCGCCTCGAGCTCCTTCTTCGATATCTGGCCGACGACGATCATCGTCGCGCGCTCGGGCCGCCACGTTCCGTCATAGGCCTCCTTCAGCCGCGCGTGAGTGACCGCGTCGGCCTTGGACGCGATGCCCAGCGATGGGTGCCCGTACCCCGCCGTGCCACCGTAGAGGATGGACGCGGCGACGGTGGAGGCGACGCTCATCGGATCGTCGGTGCGCTTCTTGAGAGCGTTCTTCCAGAGCTTGTGGGTCCGGTTGAAATCCGCCTTGGCGAGCTTCGGGCGCGCCACCACGTCCGCGAGCAGCTCGAACGCCGTGTCGAACTTGGTGCGCAGGGAGAGGACGGAGGCCTGGCTCGAGTCGGCCCCGGTCCCCACGCCGAGCGTCGCGCCGAGCGAGGCGACGGTCTCCGAGAGCTGAAGAGCGTCACGCGCTCCAGCGCCCTCGTCGAGCATGTCGGAGAGCAGCGCCATGGTGCCAGGCGCGTCGACGGGATCACTTGCGGAGCCGTAGGGTACGACGACGGTCGCGTACACCACCGGCAGCTCCATTCGCTCGACCAGCCAGACGGTGACGCCGCCCGGACCTTGGAAGACGACAGGCGTCGGCGGCTCGAACGGCTTCGGCGCCGCCAGGACCGGCTTGGGCCCGAGCGGATCGGTCGGCGCGGACACCGAAGCGACGGCGGTCGTCACCGGCCGCGTGCTCGCGACCGGCGTCGGTGGCGCCCCCGAGAGCCGAACGCCGAAGTCACAGGCCGACGCAGACAGGGCGGCCGCAGCGGCCCAGGCGAGCAATCGACGCGCGCTCATTTCGTCGCTCCTTTCTTCTCGGCCGGCTTCTTCTCGGCCGGCTTCTTCTCGGCCGGCTTCTTCTCGGCCGGCTTCTTCTCGGCCGGCTTCTTCTCGGCCGGCTTCTTCTCGGCCGACTTCTTCTCGGCCGGCTTCTTCTCGGCCGGCTTCTTCTCGGCCGGCTTCTTCGGGGGCGCTGCCTTCGGGGGCGCTGCCTTCGGCTCGACCTTGAGCACGACGCGAGCGTTGAGGTCGAGCGTGGCCTTCGCGGACCCGTTGACGCCCGCGACGTCGACCTTCCGGTAGCGCTCGAGGTCCTTCCCGATGAAGCCAGGGTCGCCCGCGAACGTCTGGTACGTGTTCAAGATCGACGCGCGCTCCGGCACGCTCTCGAGCTGCAGCACGAACATGGTCTCGTAGTCGTTCTTCGCGCGCTCGACCTCGGCCGACGTAGCCCCCTTGTCGAGCAGCTCGGAGAGGACCTTGTCGATCTCCTTCTCGAGCGCGTCGAGCCCGACGCCCGGGCGCGCGATGGCCTCGATCGTGAAGACGCTCGAAAGGTCCTGCGAAGACTGCGAGGCGCTGACCGTCTGGGCCAGCTCCTTGTCGAACACGAGCGCCTTGTACAGCCGGCTCGTCTTGCCCCGATCGAGCACGTTGGAGAGGATGTCGAGCTCGGCGTCGCCGGCGGCGAACCGCGCAGGGCTATGCCACGCCATGACGATCTTCCCGAGCTGGATGTTGTCCTCGACCAACGTCTCGCGCACGACGCCCGAGAGCGACGGCGCGCTCGCAGGGGGCGCCGCGGGGACCTGAGCCTTCGCGAGGCCGCCGAACAGCCGCTCGATGTCGGCGCGCACCGCCTTGGTGTCGAAGTCGCCCGCGACCGACGAGCGAGAGGTTGTTCGCCGCGTAGTACTCCGCGAAGAAGGACTTCACGTCGTTCACGGTCGCGGCCTCGAGGTCCTCGTGCGACCCGATGACAGGATGGTGGTACGGGTGGCCCTTTGGGTAGAGCAGCTCGGGCAGCCGCAGCTCGATCTTGCCGTAGGGTTTGTTCTCGCTGCGCTCCCGCCGCTCGTTTCGCACCACCTTTCGTTGGGCGTCGAGCTTCTCCTGGGTCATCGACGCTCCCAGGGAGCTCAGCCGATCGGCCTCGAGCCACAAGAGCAGCGGCAGCGTGTGCGCTGGCCCGACCTCGAAGTAGTCGGTGCGGTCTTCGCTCGTCCACGCGTTGTTCCAGCCGCCCTCGGACTCCATCAGGGTGTCGAACGCGCCGGTCGGGACGCGATCGGTGCCCATGAACATGAGGTGCTCGAACAGGTGGGCGAAGCCGCTGCGCTTGTCCTTCTCGAAGCGCGAGCCGACCTTGACCATCACGTTGACCGCGACGAGCGGAACCGAGCGATCCTCGCTGAGGATGACGGTCATCCCGTTGGGGAGCTCGAAGCGCTCGAACGGGATCGAGAGCTGCCCGGCCGAGCTCGCGGGCGAGGCGACTTGGGCGGGGACGCTGGGGACATCTGCGCGCGCCTGTGTGGCTACGGCGCACGCGAGGGCGGCCATGGCGGCGGCGAAGAACCGGGTTCGCATGCGCGGGAGGGTCGATGATCGGCGCGCCCGATGCAAGCGCCCGCGAGGCGCGCTCAGGCCTTCGCGGGGGCCGGCTCGAGCTTGACGAACAGCGAGGCGAGGACGCCCGGGATCGAGGCGAGGAACGCGACGACGAAGAACTTCGTCGACCCCAGCCTCGTGAAGAGGAAGCCGCTCGTCGCGCCGGCGCCGAGCACCGCGAGGCTCATCATGGACGAGGCGAACGCGTACTGCGTGGCCTTCTGCTCGCCCTTGCACAGGCGCATGAGGAACACGAACAGCGACGCCGTCCCCGCGCCGGCGATGAGCTGCTCCACGAGCACGACGGCCGAGATGACGGGGAGCCCCGGGCGCGTGGCAGCCAGGAATGCGTACAAAAGGATGGCCGCCGATTGGAGCATGGTGAGCGGGACGAACGCGCGCTCGAACGTGTAACGAGCGATCGCCCACGCCCCGGCGAGCGAGCCGGCGATGGAGGCGACGGTCCCGAAGGTGCCGTTCACGATGCCTCGAGTCGCGGTGTCGAGCCCGAGCTCGGAGAGGAACTTCGCGTTCATTCCGAACATCAACGCGTCGCCCGCCCGGTAGGTCACGAGCACCACCAGGGCTACGCCGATCCCCCGCTGCGCGAAGAAGGTGCGACCCGCGCTGGTGACGACCCGCGCGACGGACGTCTGGACCTCGCCGCGGTCGTCCTTCGCGAGGAGCACGGCGTGGCCGACGCCCAACGCGCCGAGCAGCAGGCCCGCGACGGTGAACGCCAGCGGGAACCCGTACACGCCGCCGAGGGTGACGATACCCCCGCTGCCGACCATCAGAGCGACGCGGTATGCGCCGATGCGCACGCCGGTCAGCGCGCCCTGCCGCTCGGGCGGGAGGCGCCGGAGATAGTAGCCGTCGATCGCGATGTCGTTGGTGGCTGCGAAGACCGCGATCAGGCAGAGGGCGACCGCGAACGCCCACGGGACGAACGTGGCCGCGAACGCCGCAAGGAACAAGGTCGCGGCGGCGATCGCGAGCTGCGCGACGACCATCCACCGCTTGGTCGTCGAGAAGCGGTCGACCAGCGGGGCCCAGAGGAACTTCAGGTTCCAGGGGAGGTGCGCGAGGTTGGCCAGCCCGATCACCTCGGCCGAGACGTTCGCGTGGACGAGGTACTCGCTCGAGACCTTGTGGACGATCGAGAACGGCAGCCCCTCGGCGAAGTACGTGGACGCCGCCCACGCGGTGTCCGGCTTCACGCGGGCCTCCGTCGGCTTGTCCGGTTGGGCCATTTCTGTCTCGAGAGCCAAGGTCGGAGCGGTGGGGGAAGACGCCGTCACGTCTCCCAGGCCGTACACGAAGGCAACACCCTGGGCGAACAATCGGACGGGGTCGGACAACAATAGACAGCCCGGGGAAACACTCGTACTCATGCGGTGTTTCCGTGAACGAGTACACCCGGCGAGAAGAAGTGAGGTGGATCCTCGTCTCGACCGTCGCGCTGGTCGGCTCGGTGGCGGCGTCGCTCGGGCTGATGTTGACGGCGACCGGCAAGGTCGTCCCTGACATGAAGGCCCGAGAGGCTGCCCAGGCGCTCGACGCCGAGGCCTCAGCGCTCGACAAGTGCGTCGAGGCCGCGAACAAGCTGAACGAAGAGGTCGGGTTCTTCCGGGGCGCGTCGAAGGTGCTGGAGCAACAGCCCGAGCCCGTCGAAGAGCCGCCTGCGCCCGAGCCGCCCCCCAAGGGTCCGAAGGGGCGGCCGCTGCCGCTGCCCAAGAGTCCCAAAGAGAAGCCGAAGCCGAAGCAGGTCGACCAGTCGGCGCAAGCCTGGCCGGCGGCGACCGCGACCTACGTGAGCGCCGGCCAGGTCGAGGCGTGTCGGACCTCGATCGAGAAGCACGCACCCGCCGAAGGCGAGGCGGTCGACGGCTGGGCGGCCGTGCAGACCGTCACGAAGCTCAAGGTCCCGAAGCCCGAAGACCCGACCTCGACGTCGCTCACCGCGGCGCGCCAGGTGTTCGCGGCGGTCGAGAAGGCGCCCGTCCAGGCCGTGGCCACCCACGCGCAGACGGCGCGCGACCGGGCCAAGGCCGCGGCGAGCGCGGCGACCACCGCCGCGGACAGCGCGACCATCCAGCAGCCGCTGCCGCAGGGCGTGCTGGGCCGCGAGGTCGCGATCGCGGCGGGCGTGTTCGTGTCGCTCGCGGCGCTGCTGATCAGCTTCTTCAGCCTGCGCGCGACCTCGGTAAGGCGCGCGGCCTCCCTCGCGCCTTACCGCAAGTCGGTTCATCCGCCGGAGCGGGGCCTCCACGCCGCGATGATCCTGCGCCTCGCCGCAGAGACGAACGGCGGAGAGCCGGGCATCGTGCTTGGCGCGGGGGTCGGCGGGCTGCTGGCTGCAGCGATCGCGCGGGCCGACGTCGATTGGTACGTCGCGGGGGTCGCCGCCGGGCTCGTGCTCGGGCTGCTGATTCAGACCGTCGTGAAGACGGTCGGCCTGACCCAACACTTTCGCGCTCGAGCGCTCGCGATCGCGGAGATCGAGAAGCCGGCGGTGCCGATCGTGCTCGTGCTGCAGACGGTCCGCCCAGGACAAGAAGAGGACTTCGTCGGCTTCTTCATGAAGCTCGCTCCGACCGAGGCCGCGCACGCTGTCGAGAAGCTCGCGACCCAGGCCGAGGAGCAGATCCTCATCGCGGTCGACGCGCAGAAGACCTGACTCTTCTGTCCCCCGCCAAGGGGCGACCCGCATGACGCGCGGCGCGGCCTCGCTGCGACCGCTCGACGCGCCATGCCCTGGCGCTTTGGCTACTTCTTCGGCGGGGCCTCGGCGCCGCCCTTCTTCGGGCCCTTGCCGGGGGGTGCCTGCTTGGGGTCACCCTCGGGGGCCGGCCCGAACGAGAGCGAGCTCGTGTCGATGACGCGGACCATCGCCTCGACCTCGAACGGCTCGCCCGGGACGCTCGGATCGCCCTTCTTGTCCTTCGGGATGCGCTGGGCCTTCATCCCCACCTGGAGCATGCCGTTCTTCGGCAGCAGCGCCTTCGGCGAGACCTGGATCTTGCCGCCGCCTTCGAACATGTACGCGCCGAACACGATCTCGGGGTCCTTCAGGAGCGCGTTCGTGTCGCTCGCCGCGTACTGCCGGAAGATCACCCCGAGCGCTGCCTCGTCGCCCTCGACCTTCTCGACCTGGAACAGGCGATAGCGGACGACGTCGGAACCGAACGAGGTGCGGCGGTCGGCGACGGTCCACATGGCGTTCGCGCCGACGGGCTTGTCGGGCACGCCCGTGTACAGCCCGATCAGCAGCTCCTCGACGGCGCCGATCACGAAGTCGTCGCTCGCCGTCTCCTGGGGATCGGCGTGGGTGATCTTCGAGCTTCGCTTGAAGCTCATGGCGCCCGCCTTGGTGAGCGTGAACTGCAGGGTCGCGTTGAGGTTCGCGCCCATCTCGCCGTTCGGCGAAAAGTCCATCATCGTCGCGACGAGCGGGCGATCGGCGCCCGGCGCGAGCGTGGGCATGGCGGCGGGCGGCTCGGGCGCGGCTGGAGCAGCGGACGCGGACGCCGAAGCGGACGCTGACGCCGCCGGGGTCGGCTTCGGCTTCGCGCCGCCCTTGCCCTCATCCTCTTTTTTCGCCTGACTCTCCGCCTTCTCGAGCTCCTTCTTCAGCTCGCCCGCGAACTTCTCGAGCTGCTTGCCTGCCTGCTCGGGCGGCGAGATGTCCACGAAGACGAAGCGGGTCGCCTGGCGCCCTTGGATCGCGAGCTGCAGGTTGACGCCGATGAGCTGCGCCTCGGGCGTCGCCGCGTGGAGCTGGATACGCGGCTCATCGCCGGCGTTGATCATCTCGAGCTTCGGCGGCGCGTCGAGCGCGTGCGCCTTGTCGGCGACGCCGGTCGGGAAGATCCCGTCGGGAGGCGGCTGCTTGGCCAGCTCCTCCGCGGACAGTCCCTTGCCCTCGAGCGTCTTGGCGACGTCCTTCATCTTGCCGCCCGCCGCGGGAGAGTCGAGGCTGGCCGACTTGGCGGGGTCGGCGGACCCAGCGGGACGCGCGTTCGGGACAGGCTCTTCACAAGCGGCGAGCGCTGCGGACAGCGCTGCGAACGAGACGACGGTCACCCACCTCATAGTGGCGTGCTCTACCGCAGGCGCCGGTGCGATGCCACTACCCGAGGCGCTCGAGCTCGCCGACGATCCGCGCCACAGCCGTGGCCGACGGATGCGAGTCCGGGACCAGCACCCCGACCCCGTCCTCGAGCTCACCCGCCACGAGGCTCTCCGGGAGCGACGCGCGCAGCTCGGGCCAAGCCGCAGGCGAGAGCCTCCCGAGCGCGACCGAGCCCGCAGCCACACGCCCCCGCTGCGCGGCGACGACGTCCGAGAAGGCGCGCTGCGCGAGGACGACCGGGCCGGGAGCGACTTGCCGCGGGTACCCCCGCGGATCGGCGACGAGCGCGGCGAGCTCCGCGTCGTCGTGCGCGACCAGCGCCTGCGCGAGGCGAGCGAACCGCTGGGCGAAGACGATGTCCTCGGGGAAGACGGGCCGCGGGGAGCGAGAGATCCCGCACAGCGCGCCGAGGGCCAGCGGCGGCTGATCGGGGGCCGGGCGGGCGAACAGCGGCACGCCCAGGTAGGCACGCGCGCCGAGCTTCGACACGAGCTCGCTCGGGCGAAAGAACGCCTCGGACGCGGCGTCCTCGACGAAGAAGGGCTCCCCCGCCGAGACCGTGTGAGTGCAGAACGACAGCGCTCGTGGCACGGTGGCGAGGTCGCCCAGCTCAGCTGGAAACCCGCGGTGGACGCGGTGAATGGTGAGGTCGTCGACGACCGTGCTGACGAACACGATCTCGTACCCGAGCAGCGGCCCGATCTGCTCGATGAGCCGCTCGAGGGCCCAGTCGGTGGCGCGATCGGGGTCTGTGCCGCGAGCGCCGAGCCGCTCGACGAGCGCCCGGCGCGAAGGCTCGTCGCGAGAGGAGGCGTGCAAGCGGCCGAGCACCTCGTTGGGGCTCAGCCCAGGCGCGGGCGCCGCCTTGGCGCTGGCCGCGACGGGGTTGGCCTGATCACCGCCGCCAGCACCCGATCGCGGAGCGACGCGGGGGGCTCGGTGACGGCGCCAGCGTGCCCCGCGGCGAGCGCCCGAGCGAGTCTCCGACGTTCGCGAGCGCCCGCGCGCTGGGGGAGTGTCCGGCGAGCGCTCGCGCAGCGAGCGCTCCTTCGGCGGCGGGCGCCTCGACCGCCGAGGAGGAAGGAGGCTCGGATGAACGAGCATGCAACAGCTCCTCCATCGCCTCGTCGTAGAGCGGGACCACGGCACGCGCTCGAGTCATCTCGGGAGCTCGAGGAGCGTCGCTGAGCGAAGGTGGGAGGGGGGGCATGGTCGGGACGTCCAACCTACGCTCGAGGGCGCCAGTCGGTCGCATCGCACTTCTCTTCTCGCGCGCCCGCTGGCGCGGGTCCCTTCGGTTTGCCCGCGCCCGAGCGCGAGCAAGCCGGCGCGAGATGAATTCCCGCCGGCGTAGCCCGCGAGCAGGCCGAGCGAAGCGAGGCCGACGCGGGCGTCATGCCGGCGCAACAATTCCGTGAGGCGCACGCGACTCACCTGGGAAACCGCGGGACCAACGGTCGGTCGGGTCGGGCGCGGATGGCGTCCTCCAGGGCGAGCATCACGGCCAGCACCTCCTCGTCGCGATACGGGCGGGCGGCGAGCTGGACCCCGACGGGGAGCCCCTCGCTCTTCGCGTCCACCTCCTTCGCCACGCGCTCGAAGCGATCACCCTTGGCGTTGGGGCTGTCCACTTGCCGCGACACCTCCCCCGCCCCGACCGTCGTGACGGGGACGACCCCCGCGGGAAACTGCAGGAGGTTGAAGATCATCGCGTAGCTGCCCGCGATGGCGAACTGCGCGCTCTTGGTGTGCGGCAGCGCGGGCGTCGCGTGGGGTGGGCACAGAAGGACGTCGACTCCGGCACGATCCATCGCGTCGAGCACGCTGAGCCGATAGTCACGCGCCGCCTTCGTCAGGCGCCAGAGCTCGTGCACTGGCTTCTCTCCCAAGAGGCCCAAGAACCACGACGCCCTGCCCTGACCGATCGAGCGCAGCGTTCGGGCGAGCGCAGTGCGGACCGCGGCTGGCAACGTCGCGGTCTGTCGGAGGGTGGTCATGGTCGGCTCGAGCTGGGTCCCCTCGAGCTGAGAAAACGCCGTGTGCCCGCCGTCTGCGCTCATGATCGAGAACCACAGGCCGATGGCGCCTCGGATGTCGGGCGGACAGAACGGCACGACCGTGAGCCCGCGGCCCTCGAGGGCCTTGGCGGCCTCGGCGACGGCCCTCCCCACGGCGGCGCTGGGGCGGATGAGGCCATCGTCGACGTAGAAGCCCACCCGCAGCCGGGTGACGTCGATCGAGCGAGGGTCTCGGACGGGGAGCGGGGGCACGAGCGGGTCGTCGCTCGCCATGAAGATCGGATCGAGGGCGCGAAAGAGCAGGATCAAGTCCGAGACGGTGCGGGCCATGGGGCCCGACTGGCTGCGCACCGTCTCTTGACCGGGCTGCGCGCCGTTGGAGCCTCGGTTCGACCAGCGGTCGAGGGTGGGCTTGAGCCCGACGATGCCAGAGAAGTGAGCGGGGACCCGGATGCTCCCGCCGATATCGGTGCCGAGGCCGAGCACGCTCATGCCGGCGGCGAGGGCCGCCGACTCGCCCCCCGACGAGCCGCCGGGCGTGTGGTCCTTGCTGAACGGGTTCGAGGTCACGCCAAAGAGCGGGTTTCGAGTCTCGTGCGACAACAAGAACTGCGGCACGTTCGTCCGGCCGGTGACTACCCCGCCCGCCCGACGGGTCGCGGCCACGATGGTCGCGTCTCGCTGGGAGACGCGGCTCTTGCGCGCGATGATGCCGAGCGTCGAGGCCGAGCCCTGCATGTCCAGGCTCTCCTTCACGGACACGGGGAGCCCGCCGAGGGCGCCTACGTCCTCGCCGCGGGCGCGCGCCTCGTCGATGCGCCGCGCCGCGCCCAGGGCCAGGCCGCGCCGCAGCTCCACGAACGCCCCGACCCGCCCGTCCACGGTGATGATGCGATCCAGGTGAGCGCGCGCGACCTCCTCGGCCGAGACCTCACGCCTGCCGAGCATCGAGCACAGCTCGGTGGCTGGCAACGTGGTGAGCGGATCATCGTTCCTGTAAGCCATCCGATCGTCTCCGAGGTCGCGGGGGAGCATACACGCGAGCGTGCGCGCCGGTGCTACAAGGCGTGCGACATGCCGAGCCCGCTGCCCATCGACCCGCACCTGCCGACCATCGTGGCGGCGGTGCGCGAGCATCGCGGCGCGGTCGTCACGGCCGAGCCGGGCGCTGGCAAGACGACGCGCGTGCCGAGGGCGCTGCTCGAGGCCGCTGGTGCAGACGGGTCGATCCTCGTGCTCGAGCCGCGCCGCATCGCCGCGTGAATGAGCGCAGAGCGCGTCGCCGCGGAGCTCGGGATCCCGACGGGCAAGCGGGTCGGCTACATCACGCGCTTCGAGCGGTCGGTGAGCGCCGAGACGCGCCTGTGCTTCGTCACGGAGGGCATCCTCTCCAGGCGCATGCTGTCCGACCCCACGCTGCGCGGGGTCCACACCGTCGTGCTCGACGAGTTCCACGAGCGCCACGTCGCGTCGGACGTCGGGCTCGCGCTGCTCTCGCGCCTGCGGGAGACCTCCCGACCGGACCTCGCCCTGGTGGTGATGAGCGCGACCCTGGACGCGGCGCCTGTCGCGAGGTTCTTGGGGGCGCCCGTCGTCTCGTCGCCGGGACGCACGCACGAGGTGGCGATCGAGCACCAACCGAAACCCGACGACCGACCCCTCGACAGCCAGGTCGCCTCGGCGCTGTTCGACCTGCTGGCGCGCGGGCTCGACGGGCACGTGCTCGTCTTCCTGCCGGGCGCGCGCGAGATTCGCGCGTGCATGGAGACCGCGCGGAAGCTCGCCGAGCGCCACGACATCGAGCTCTTGCCGCTCCACGGCTCGCTCCCCGCCCGGGAGCAAGACAGGGCGCTCGCCCCCAGCGCCCGGCGGAAGGTCATCTTCTCCACCAACGTCGCCGAGACGAGCGTGACCATCGACGGCGTGGCCGCCGTGATCGACTCCGGCCTCGCCAACGTCGCGTCTTGCTCGCCGTGGACCGGCCTGCACATCCTGAAGCTGTCTAAGGTGTCGCAGGCGAGCGCCGTTCAGCGCGCCGGTCGCGCCGGACGCACGCGCGCCGGCGTCGCGGTGCGGCTCTACACGCGCGGGGACTTCGCGAGCCGGCCCGCGTTCGACACCCCGGAGATCGCGCGGGTGGATCTGTGCGAGCCCGTCCTCGGGCTGGTGGCGCAAGGGGTCGAGCACCCCTCCGGTTTCGCGTGGTTCGAGCCGCCTCCGCCGGCGGCGCTGGCGAGTGCGATCGGCTTGTTGCGATCGCTCGGCGCCGTCCTCGACCGCGACGCGCCCCAGGCCAGCGCCCTCGCCGTCACGCCCACGGGCTCACGCATGCTCGAGCTGCCCGTTCATCCACGACAGGCCCGCATCGTCGTCGAGGCCGAACGCCGCGGCGTCAGCCACGACGGCTGCGCGATGGCGGCCGTCATCGGAGAGCGCCCGCCCCCCTCCGGGCTCGCTCGGGCTCATCGGGCCAGCGACCGAAGCGACCTGTTCGCCCTCATGGATGAGCTCGACCGCCTCGGCGACCGCTGGGCGGGCCCGGCGCGCTCGGTGGCCCAGCTGCGGCGCGTGGCCCGTGACCGCGCAGCTCGCCCCGCCACGCCGGCCGCGTTCGAAGACGCGCTGCTGATGAGCGCGCTCGCCGGATACCCCGACCGAGTGGGCCGACGACGCCGCGCCGACGCCCGCGCCGGACGCCGCACCGACGAGATCATCTTCGCGAGCGGCGGCACCGCGGCCTTGTCGAGCGAGAGCGCCGTCCGCGACGCCGAGCTGCTGGTCGCGATCGACGTCGAAGACCGGGTGGAGGGGACAACGAAGCGGACGAACGTACGCGTCGCCAGCGAGGTGCAGGCGGACTGGCTGCTCGAGCTGTTCACGGACCAGGTCGTCGACGAAGAGGTCGTGGTGGTCAGCGACAGCGGCCGGGTCGAGGCCACGCGGCAGCTCCGCCTCGGGACGCTGGTGCTCGATGAGCAGCGCCTGAAGGACCCCGATCCCCGCAAACGCGCGACCGCGCTGGCCCGCGCCGCGAAGGTGAAGGGCCTCCCGCTCGAGGCCAAGGAGGACCTCGAGCGGCTCGCCGTGCGCGTCGAGCTGGTGCGCGGCTTCTCGCCCGCGTTCGGCGCCGCCGCGTTCGACGCGGGCGACGAGGACGGCATGATCGAGCGGGCGTGCGAGGGCAAGCGGACGCTCACGGAGGTGCTCGAGACGCGCTTCGCCGATGAGCTCATGCACCTGCTCTCGCCCGAGCAGCAGCGCCTGCTGCGAACGCTCGCCCCCGAGCGCGTCGAGCTGTCGTCGGGTCGATCGCTCGCGATCCGATACGCGAAGGGGGCCCAGCCGAGCGTCGCTTCGCGCCTGCAAGATTTCTTCGGAATGGCTCGCTCGCCGACCATCTTGGGCGGCTCGCGGCCCCTGTTGCTCGAGCTGCTCGCGCCGAACCAGCGCGCGGTGCAGGTCACCACGGATCTGGCGGGCTTCTGGGAGCGTCACTACCCCGCGATCGCCAAGGAGCTGCGCCGCAAGTACCCGAGGCACGCCTGGCCCGACGACCCGCTGCACGCCGCGCCGCCAGCTCCGAAGAAGAGGCCTACTCGAGCATCTGCAAGGCCGTCCGCGCGAAGCCCGCGTCGATCGGCTGCACGAAGCCGACGTCATGCCCGCTCACCGCGACCTTGATCGGCGGCAGCCCACCGACCGAGAACATCCCCGCCCACTGCGCGAGCTGAGCGACGCTGCGCAGGCCGTCGGCGCCCTTCGCTTCGGTCGGGCCCCGAGTACGTGAGTGAGCCGGCCAGGTTGAGGCCGGGCGCCGCGAAGTTCCCGAGGACCCGCAGGATCCGCAGATCGCCGAGGAACGGAAACTCGGCCGAGGAGGCGCGCAGGATCGGCGCGGCCGGCGTCGACGTCGCGCGCGGGGGGCGGCGCCTTCCCGTCGGGGCGCCGAGGAACGCCGCGTCTGCGCCGAAGTCGCCCGCGATCGCGATCGGCAGCTTGTTCGCCGCTCCGAGCGCGGTCATCCACGCGGGGACGCGCCGCTCGAGCTTGCCGTAGCGCAGCCGATCGAGCGCGCGGCGCAGCCCGGTCTCGTTGCCGACGAGCAGCGTGCGCGCGGTCAGCGGCACGAAGCCGACGTTGGACACGGTGTAGACGTCGAACCCGCCGTAGCGCGACTTCACGAGGGGCTGCTGCGCCGGCTGGGCGGCGCGGCCGTCGGCGGCGGCGCGCAGCGCGGCCGGGTCGAACCGCCCTTGCACGACGGCGCAGAAGTCCAAGCCCTGGAACACGTAGACCCCGCCCATGACCCGAGTGGTGTCGCGGGGCGCGCTGAACCCCGACTCCGGACCGAGCGGGACGAAGGACTGGATCATCGCGGCCACGTCCCCGCCGAGCGCCGACGGATAGAGCGCCGACAGATCGACGTTCAAGAAGACGAGGACGTCGGGGGGCAACAGCGAGATCGGATCCCGGTCGAGCTCTTGGAGATCGGGCCGCTGCGGGGCGATCGGCACCATCGTGTGCGGCCCCGCGCAGCCCAAGAGCGAAGCAGAGGTCCCACCCACGACAGCGGCGAGGACCTCGCGCCGCTCGAGCTCGCGCTGCGCCATCAGCGCGGCTGGCCCGAGGACGGCACCGCTGGCTCGATCGTGTCGAGCGGGAACGGGCCGACGATCTTCAGCGTTCGGGCCTTCTGCTTGACCCCTTCCAGCGCCGAGACGACGGGCCGATCCGTGACGTGGCCGCTCACCTCGACGTAGAACACGTACTCCCACCCTTCGCCGGGGATGGCCCGAGACTGGATCCTGCGGAGGTTGCAGTTCTTCTCCTTGAAAGCCTGGAGCACGTCGTGGAGCGCGCCGGGCCGGTCGTGCACACCGAAGAGCACCGCCGTCGCGTCGTTGCCAGTGCGGCTCATGGGCATGCGAGAGACGATGCCCCAGCGGATCCTCAGCTCGCCCTCGTCGCCGATGTTGTCGGCCAGCATCCGCAGCTCGTGGGGCGTCTGCAGGCCTCGCGGTACGACCGCCGCCGAGCCGTGGTTGTCGGCCGCGAGCTCCGCGGCCATCACGGCGCTGCGCACGTGCAGGACCGTCGCCTTGGGGAAGGTCGTCGTCAGGTGCGCCTCGCACAGCGCATGGTGGTACGAGCTCGTGTAGATGCGCTCCACGTCTGCCGGGTTTCCGGTCTTGGAGACGAGCTGCAGCGCGTGCGAGAGCTCCCGCTCTCCGACCAGCTTGAGATCGAGCCCAGCGAGCGCCTGGATCGTGGCGAACGCGAGCCCCTCGCGGAGCGTCTCGATCGGGACGACCGCGAAGTCGGCCTGAGACCGCGCCACCTCATCCAGCGCCTTCTCCGGTGACTCGGCTCGCGTGCACTGGGCTCGTGGCCCGAAGTGCAGGGCCGCGGCGAGCCAGGAGAACCCTCCCTCGGGCCCGACGCAGACGACGCGGGGCGCGACCTCGTAGACGCGGCACGCGGCGTCCACGGCCGCGAAGAGGGGTCTCACCGCGGACACATGGAACGGTGGCGTCACGGCCTCCTCGAGGGCGCGTAACCGGGAAGGATCGGTGATGGGCGCGACCTTCGCGGCATCACCGCGGGTCCTCGACAGGTCTTGGACCAGCCTCGCCCTGCGCTCCACCAGGCCGAGCAGCTCTCGATCGAGGTCATCGAGGCGCTTGGTCAGCTCATCGATCTTCGTCCGCTGGGTCACGCCCGAACATTAAGGGCTTTCGCGCTCGCCCGCTACGCGGGCGTGCCCGAGCCCGATGACCCCGAGCCCGACGACCCCGACGAGCCGCCAGCGTCCGACGAGCCCGACGACCCCGAGCTGGAGCCCGCGTCGGTCTTGATGCCGCTGACCTTCTCGAAGCGGTCGGCCATCGACTTGCTCACCGAGTCATTCGCCTGGACAGCGCTCGAGCCGGACGATTCTGCCGTGTCGGCCTTCTTGTTGCCGCCTCCGGAGTAGAGGTCGGCGTACCACCCGCTCCCCTTGAGGATGAAGCCGGTGCCGCGCGAGATCTGGCGCTTGGCCGTAGCCTCCGCGCACTTCGGGCAGTCCTTCAGGGCGTCGTCCTTGATCGACTGCTCGGCTTCCCATTCGTGGCCGCAAGCGGTGCACACGTACTCGTAGGTCGGCATGACGTGAACGCGTATGCGGCTCGCCGTTCACTCCGTCAAGTGGGTGCATGCGGCGCCGGCTGGGCAGCCCGCGAGCGGGCAGCCGCACCCGAGGGATAGTCAAGACTTGAACGCCTCGCTCACCCCGTGTACGCCGGTACATCACGTGACCGTACGTGCCATGGCATGACATTGCGTTCGGTCGCCGGGGGCCTACCCTGGCGAGTCGGCGCCCAGGGCACCCACGAGACCGAGGACACCATGCACATCAAGAAGCTCGAGATCTCCGGCTTCAAGTCGTTCGTCGACCGCACCGTCATCCACTTCGACCACGACGTCGTCGGCATCGTCGGCCCGAACGGCTGCGGAAAGTCGAACATCGTCGACTCGATCCGCTGGTGCATGGGCGAGCAGAGCGCGCGGCACCTGCGTGGCCGCGCGATGACGGACGTCATCTTCGCCGGCTCGTCGAACCGCGGCCCCCACGGGATGGCCGAGGTCACGATGACGTTCGACAACTCGGACAAGGCGGCGGCCCACGAGCTTCCCCTCGAGTACCGCGACTGGGCGGAGATCGCCGTCACGCGCCGGCTGTACCGCGACGGCACCAGCGAATACCTGATCAACAAGACCCAGGTCCGCCTCAAGGACATCACCGATCTGTTCCTCGGCACGGGCGTCGGGACGAAGGCCTACTCGATCATCGAGCAGGGCAAGGTCGGCCTCATCGTCTCGGCGCGCGCGGAGGACCGGCGCCTGCTGATCGAGGAGGCGGCGGGCATCACCAAGTACAAGGCCCGCCGCAAGCAGGCCGAGCAGAAGATGGACGCGACGCGGCAGAACCTCCTGCGCGTCGGGGACATCGTCGCCGAGATCGAGCGCAGCCTCGCCTCTCTCAAGCGCCAGGCGGCGAAGGCCGAGCGCTACATCAACTACAAGGGCGAGGTCGAGGACCTCGTGCTGCACGAGGCGTCGCACCGCTTGCTCGAGCTCATCGTGCGTGCCCAGGTCGAGGAGGTCGAGCGCGCGAGCTCGTCCGAAGAGTCCGAGCGCCTGCGCGCGGCGCTCGCCGCGCGCGAAGGCGAGATCGAGGTCACCCGTCAAGAGGCCCTCACCCGCGAGGACGAGGCCGAGCGGGCGCAGACCGCCGCGTTCAAGGCTGACAACGAGGTCCGCACCCACCAGGCCGAGATCGATCGAGCCCTGGAGCGTTACCGGGAGCTCGAGGAGCGGCGCGGCCTCGCGGGGCTCGAGCGCGAGGACCTCTCGAGCAAGCTCGAGGAGCTGGCGAACGAGCGCGAGTCGATGGAGATCGCCCTCGAGACCTCGCAACAGGAGGAGTCTCGCGGGGAGGAGGCGATGCGCGGCGAGCTGGAAAAGCTCGAGGGGCTGCGCGAGCAGCAGCAGGAGTCCGACGCGCGCTGCTCCGATCTGCGCCGGCGCGCCTCCGAGGCGAAGGCGAAGGTCGCGGCCGCCGAGGCCACGGTGCGTGGCTTCGAGCACCGCGCCGACGACATGTCGAACCGCCGAGAGAACCTCGAGGACGAGGACGGCCGGCTGACCGTCGAGCTCGAGGACGTCGAGGCGCGGCGCTCGGGGCTCAGCGAGCACCTCGGCGAGCTCGCGCAGCGAAAGACCGACGCCGCCGAGCGTCGGGAGAGCCTCTCCGCCGAGCTCAAGGAGCTGCGCGAGCACGCGGTCCAGCAGGATCGCGAGGTCGACCACAAGAAGAGCGAGCTGTCGCAGAAGCGTAACCGCCTGCGAGCGCTCGAGGAGCTGCACGCGCGGCTCGAGGGCGTCGGCCAAGGCCCGCGCGCGCTCGTCAACACCAAGGACCCCGCGATCCTGGGGCTGGTGGCCGACCGCTTCGAGGCCCCGGCCGAGCTCACGCACGCCTTCGCCGCGGCGCTGTCGGACAAGCTGCAGTGGGTCGTCGTCGACGACCTCGAGCGTGGCGTCGAGTTGCTCGGCGAGCTGGCGCGGACCAACAAGGGCCGCGCCGCGATCGTGACGCGCGCCCCTCGCTACGTGGCCGGCAAGAACGGCCCCGGCCCCTCCACGTTCTCGCACCGGGGGTACCTCGTCGATCAGGTCACCTTCGTCGCGGAGGACGAGGCCCTCGCGCTCGCGATGTTCGGAGACGTGCTGGTCGTCGACGACGACGCGGCGGCGTTCGTCGCCGTGCGCGCCGGGTACACGGGCCGCCTCGTCACCCTGCAGGGCAACCTCCACGGCCCGGCTGGCGCGGTCACCGGCGGCGCCGGTGACAAGCTCGCGGAAGGCCTCATCGAGCACAAACGCGAGATGCGCGAGCTGCACGAGGCCGTCGCGGCGTGCGCCGACGCGGTGAGCGAGCTGCTCGCGAAGCAGGAGCAGGGGCGCGGGCGGATGGCGGAGCTCGGTGCCGCGCTCGATCGCGCGCGCAACGACGCGCACCAGGCGGACCTCACGTTCATGGGCGCCGAGAAGGACCACAAGCGGTCCGACGAGCAGCACGCCCAGCTCCAGAAGCGCCTCGTCCACGTGCGGACCCAGCACGCCGAGCTGCTCGAGCGCATCGCCGCCGCGCGGCTCGAGCACGAGAAGGCCGCCGTCGGCCTCGAGGAGGGCCGCGCGGCCCAGCTCGAGCTCGAGGGCGCCGTCGAGACCGCCGAGACCCACGCCGAGGAGTGGCGCAAGGAGGTCGGTCGGCAGCAGTCGCTGGTGACCGAGCGCAAGGTCTTGCTCGCCCAGGTCCGCGAGCGCGCCACGAGCGTGCGCCAGACGGCCGATCGCCTCGCCAAGAGCTGCGAAGAGATGCGCCAGCGCGTCCAGCGGCTCGACCGCGAGCAGCTGGAATGTGCGATCGGCGCGGGCCAGGCCGCGGGCCGCATCTTCGTCGCGCGCGAGCTGTTGCAGGAGGCCGTCACCCGAGCGCGAGACACCCACCAGGCGCTGATCGGCGCGAAGGTCGCGCTCGACGAGGTGCGCCACGCGCTCGGCCTCGCCGAGATCGACATCAAGAAGACGCGCGAGGCCGAGGCCGACGCGTCGAACAAGCTCCGACAACACGAGACCAACCTCGCGAAGCTCGAGATCGAGCACCGCCACCTGCTCGAGGGTGTACGCGAGCGGTTCCGTGGCCTCGAGCTGCCGACCGTGGTCGGCGACTACCACAAGCGCCCCCCGGTCGACGCCGCGCACCGCGCCCGCATCACGGAGCTCCAGGAGCTGCTCGACCGCATGGGTCCGGTGAACCTCGACGCGGTGCGAGAGCACGCCGAGACCGAGGAGCGGTACACCTACTACACGACGCAGAAGGGCGACCTCGACAAGGCCCTCTCCGACCTCGAGCAAGCGATCCTCCAGATGAACCGCGAGACGAAGCGGCTGTTCAAGGACGCCTTCGACGGCATCAACGCCAAGTTCCGCGTCATCTTCCCGCGCATGTTCCGGGGCGGCTCGGCCGAGCTGCGCCTCACCAACCCCGAGGACATGCTCGAGACCGGCATCGAGATCCTCGCCCAGCCCCCGGGGAAGAAGCTCGGGAACATCGAGCTGATGAGCGGCGGCGAGAAGGCGCTCACGGCGGTCTCGCTCATCTTCTCGATCTTCACGTTCAAGCCGAGCCCGTTCTGCATCCTCGACGAGGTCGACGCCGCGCTCGACGAGACGAACGTGACTCGCTACAACGAGGCCATCCGCACGATGACGGATCGCTCGCAGTTCATCCTCATCACGCACATCAAGAAGACGATGCAGTCGGTCGACGTGCTCTACGGCGTCACGATGCAGGAGCCCGGCGTCTCGAAGCTCGTCAGCGTGAAGGTGAACGACAAGGCCGAGGCGCGCAGCGCCGTGGTCGCTGCCCAGCCCGCGGTCGAGGCTGCCGTCGCCTGACGGCGGCCCGTCCGGCGTCCTCGCTCCTCGGGCCCGTCGACGCTCCCGAGGAGCGGTGGTAGCTCCCGCGCATGGCCGAGACGATCTTCTCCAGAATCCTGCGCGGCGAGATCCCCTGCTTCAAGGTCTACGAGGACGACAAGGTCCTTGCGTTCCTCGACGTCGGGCCGCTCGCGTCTGGCCACACCCTCCTCATCCCCAAGGAGCCGGCCGCCACGCTCGACGCGCTCTCGGACGAGTCATCCGCCGCGCTCGGGCGCGTGTTTGCCTCGCCTGTGTCGCGCGGTGAAGAAGGCGACCGGCTGTGAGGCCTACAACGTGCTGCAGAACAACGGACCGCTGGCGCACCAGGCGGTGTTCCACGTGCATTTTCACATCATTCCGAAGCCGAACGGCGCCGAGGGCCTCGGCGTCACGTGGGAGCCGGTGCCCTTCGACGCCGCGAAGGCGCCGCTGCTCGCGAACGCCATCGCGACGGCGATGAAGGGCTAGATATCGTCCGCCGGCGCGGGCGCGTCGGGCGGCGGCGCGCTCGTCTTGAGGTTGAGCTCGGGTGGCTTCATGGCCACGCGCGAGCCGGGCGGGATCGTCTTGGTGAGGAACACCGAGCCTCCAACGACGCTGCCAGCGCCGAGCGTCGTGGTGCCGCCGAGCACGGTCGCGTTCGCGTAGATCGTGACGTTGTCGTCGACCGTGGGGTGCCGCTTGGTGGCGCGGATCACGCGCCCATGCTCGTCCTTCGGGTGGCTGAGCGCGCCGAGCGTGACCCCCTGGTAGAGCTTCACGCTCGCGCCGATGTGTGACGTCTCGCCGACGACGACGCCCGTCGCGTGGTCGATGAAGAAGCTCGGACCCACCGTCGCGCCCGGGTGGATGTCGGCGCCCGTCTGCGCATGCGCCCACTCGGTCATGATGCGAGGTAAGAGCGGAACGCCCATCACCTGCAGCTCGTGGGCGATGCGGTAGACGGTGATCGCCAGCAGCCCGGGGTACGCGAGGATGATCTCGTGGAGACCGCTCGCCGCCGGGTCGCCGTCCATCGCGGCTTGCACGTCCGTGATGAGGACGCGCCGCAGCTCCGGGACCTTCGCGAGCACACGGTTCGCGAGGCGCTTCGCCTCGTCCGCGCAGCTCACGACGATCTCCCCACACTCCGCCGCGTGGCAGAGGCAGAGCTCGATCTGCCGCGCGAGGCGGTCGCGCAGCGTGCTGACGAGCCCGCCCACGTGGTAGGGCAAGCTCTCGTCGGTCAGATCCTGGCGCCCGAAGTAGCCCGGGTAGAACAGCTGCAAGAACAGCCCGAGGATCGCGATGATCTCGTCCCTGCTCGGGAGGAACTTGCGGTTGACGAACTGGCCGCGCTCGTCCGAGCGGTAGCTCTCGAGCACGGCCTCGACGATGGCGTCGAGCTCCGACTGCGCGGTCTCGCCCTGGCTCATGCGGTCATCCGCTCGACTTGTTCGAACATGCCTTCGAACAGCGCGCCGGTCAGGTAGCGCTCGCCACCGTCCGGTAGCACGGTGACGATCGTCTTGCCGGTGTGCTCGGGATCGGCCGCGTAGCGGAGCGCGGCGGTCATCGCGGCGCCGCACGAGATGCCGCACAAGATGCCCTCCTCGCGCGCCAGCCTGCGAGCCATGGCGATGGCCTCTTCGTTCGTCACCTGCTCGACCCTGTCGACCAGCTTGAGATCGAGGTTCTTCGGGATGAAGCCGGCGCCGATGCCTTGGATCTTGTGGGGTCCTGGGGCCAGCTCCTTGCCCGCGCGGGTCTGCGTGATGACCGGCGAGTGCGCCGGCTCGACCGCCACGCTCAAGATCGCCTTGCCCTGGGTCTGCTTGATGAACCGGCTGACGCCGGTCATGGTCCCGCCGGTGCCGACCCCGGCGACGAAAATGTCGATGGCGCCGTCGGTGTCGTCCCAGATCTCGGGGCCGGTGGTCCGCTCGTGGATGGCCGGGTTCGCTGGGTTGTCGAACTGGCGCATCAAGAGCAGCGTCGGATCCTTCGCCGCGATCTCCTCGGCGCGCACGATGGCGCCCTTCATTCCGAGCGCGCCGGGCGTCAGCACCAGCTCGGCGCCGAACGCGACGAGCACCTTTCGACGCTCGAGGCTCATCGTCTCCGGCATCGTGAGCACGCACCGGTAGCCGCGCGACGCCGCGGCGAACGCGAGGGCGATGCCCGTGTTCCCGCTCGTCGCCTCGACGATGCCCCCCCCCGGCTTGAGCGCGCCGCGCTCCTCCGCTTCCCAGACCATCGCCGCCCCGATGCGGCACTTGACCGAATAGGCGGGGTTGCGTCCCTCGATCTTGGCGAGGACACGCGCCCCCATGCCCTTGGTGAGCCGGTTGATCTGCACGAGCGGCGTGCGGCCGATGCTTCGTGAGTTGTCGGAGTGGATGTTCGCCATCGTCGTCGCTCCTCGGGGCCGTCGAGCGTAGCAGGCTTCCCGGGCGATCGCTGTGTGGCACCCACACGCCGCGCTGGCGTGGGCGACCTGCGGTCGTTGCGCGGGCGGCGGGCTCCTCCCATACTGCGGGCACCCGGTGCCCCGGGCGAGTGATGCGTATGGTCGGAGCCCTCCTCTTCGCAGCAGCCGTCGGCCTCGTGGTGGTCGGCTCCACGCGCACCTGGCACAGCCGCTGGTGGGCGCGGCGGATCGTCCGCCACGGCATCATCGTGCTCGCGGCGCTGGTGCCGCTCGGGCTCTTCTTGCGCCGGCTCGGCATCGGTCGCCTGGTCGAGGGCTTCCACTCGGCCCCGCTGTCGATCGCGGGCGGAGTGCTCGGCGGCGGTGGGGCGATCGCCCTGTTGTCGCTCTTCTTCTCGGTGCCGACTGCGGCCGCCTTGCGCGGGATCGGCAGCCGCTTCCTCTCGCCCGTCGCGAGCGCATCCCCCTCGTCCCTCAAGCGCCGAGCGGTGCTCGAGGCGGCCGTCGCGGCGGTGCCGCTCATCACGCTCGGCGTCGCGGCCGCGGGGATCGGCGGCGCGTTCGTGCCTGCGAAGGTCGTCGAGCGGCCCATGAAGATCGCCGGCCTCGCGCCCGGCCTGGAGGGGCTGCGCATCTTGCAGATCACCGATCTGCACCTCGGCGCCTTCCACGTCCCCTCGGCCATCCCGGGGCTCGTCGATCGCGCGCGCGAGGCCAAGCCGGATCTGGTCGTGCTCACCGGTGACATGTGCGACCACATGCCGTGGCTCCACGAGGCCCTTCGCCGCTTCGAGGAGATCGCCCCCAAGCACGGCCTGTTCGCGGTGCTCGGCAACCACGAGCACTACCGTGGGCTCGAGGAGAACCTGAGGATCTACGACAAGACGAGCATCCGCCTGCTCCACGACGCGCACCACACGCTCGAGCTCGGCGGTGACAAGCTGCTCGTGATGGGCGTAGACGACCCCAGCGGCTGGGGCTTCGAGCCCGAGCACTACAGGCGGCACGCGGAGATCGCCCTGTCGGGCGCGCCGAGCGACGCCGCTCTCACGCTCGGGCTATGCCACCGCCCGAAGGGCTTCCGCCCGCTCGCCGAGCTCGGCGTCGACCTCACGTTGTCTGGGCACACGCACGGCGCCCAGGCCGGGTTCAACGAGCGCAGCCTGCTCGAGCCCTTCGCCGAGGAGGCCTACCTGTGGGGCAGGTACGAGCACGCGGGCAAGCAGCTCTACACCTCGAGCGGCGCCGGCCACTGGGCAGCGTTCCGACTCGCCTGCCCGAGCGAGGCCGCGCTGATCGTGCTCGAGAAGGCCTGAGCCGATAGGGGCCGGCCTCGGTCGCGCTCGCCCTCGCGCGTCAGTCGCTGCCGCTGCACAGGAAGGCCTTCGCGGCCTCCGGCAGCCCCGCCCACCCGGCTGGCAGATCGGCTTCTTTCACGGGCGCGCCGCCCACCGCAGTCGTCGGACACAGCTCGGCGTGTTTGCCGCCGAACGCCGCGAGGTAGAGGGCGGGCTTCGGTTGCAGCAGCTCGACCACGGTCGACCCGCCGAAGAACGTCGCCTTGTCCCTGTGGAACTGCTCGAACACGATCCACTTGCGAGCGCCGGACTCGGCGCCTTGAATCGTGACCTGACAGCCGCTGGGCGTCTCGCCGAGCGCGTCGGTCGAGATCATGATCGCTGTCTTTCCAACCTTGGCCGCGCACGCGCTGATGGCGTCCGCCGCGATGTCCTTCTTCAGGCACGCCTCGGAGGGCAGCGCCTGCCAGGCCGCGAGGATGTCCTGCACGCTCGGCGTGAACGCCCCGAAGTGGCTCCCAGCGGCCTCGCACTGCGTGACGGCGCTCGGCATCGTGGGAGGCGGGCTCACGACGGGCGCGGCAGAGGCGATGGGGGTGGGCGGCGTAGTGCGCGCGGAGGCCGTGGTCGACGCGTTCGTCGTCGGCGCGCTGGACGCCGTGCCGCTGGGACGGGCCTCGGGCTTCGCCGAGGCGGACGCGGGCGCTTCGGATGAGCACGCGCACGCGAGCGTGGCGCAAAGCAGCGCGCCCAGGAGGGAGGACGAAAGCATCGTGTTCATGAGACCTCGGTGCGCTGCGCTGGGGGTGGGTTGGGGAGACGGAACAGGTCGAGCAGCGAGCGCGCGGCGACGCTCGCGGGCAGCTCGCCCGCGTCGACCTTGGACTCGAGCTCGTGGAGGCGCTCGGCCACGTCGCGACGCGCGCGCAGCTCCGTGAGCACCCGGTGCTCCACGTCGCTCCACAAAGCACGATGCGCCTGCGCTCGGCGGAGCTGGGCGAGCTCACCGCTGGTCTCGATCGCGTCGCGGTGCGCGACGACCGCGCTCCACAGCTCGGGCACGCCGTGCCCGGTCTGCCCGCTCACCAGCAGCGCGCCAGGCTCCCACGCGGAAAACCGCCGCCGCATCACGCGCAGCGCGCCCATGAGATCGCGCGCCGCGCGGCGGGCCGCCGGCAGCCCATCGCCGTCGGCCTTGTTGACCGCCACGAGGTCGACCCGCTCCATGATCCCGCGCTTGATGCCCTGGAGCTCGTCCCCCGCTCCTCCGAGCGCGAGCAGCAAGAAGGTGTCGACCATGTCCCCGACAGCGGTCTCCGATTGGCCGACTCCGACCGTCTCGACGATCACCAGATCGACCCCGAACGCCTCGCACAAGAGCAGCGCGTCGCGGGTCTTGCGCGCGACGCCCCCGAGCTCGCCCCCCGCCGGCGTGGGCCGCACGTACGCCCGCGGATCGGCGGTGAGGCGTGGCATCCTCATCTTATCCCCCAGGATGCTACCACCGATCATCGCGCTCGACGGATCGATCGCCAGCACGGCCACGGTGAGCCCGAGATCGATCACGTGCGCGCCGAGCGCCTCGATCAACGTGCTCTTCCCGACCCCCGGCGGACCGCTCACCCC
Organism: Polyangiaceae bacterium; assembly: GCA_016719945.1. GTDB lineage: Bacteria > Myxococcota_A > Polyangia > Polyangiales > Polyangiaceae > Xiheicaenibacterium. Next base: position 841,633 of record JADJYE010000001.1, read on the forward strand.
CAGCCGACGCGCGCGTCCCGTCCGCGGACCCACCCGCATGAGCAGCTCCTCGGAGAGCCGCTGATCGTCGCACCGTACGCTCTCCACCAGGGTGATCGCGCGCGCCAGCGCCCCGCGATCGCGCTCGTTCAGCCCGCGCTCGAGCGCCTCGAGCGACGGCCTGCGGGGCGCCATCGTCAGCCGGCCTCGACGGCCGCGAGGATCGCCCTCGCGAGGTCCTTCGCGGCGCCCGGGATCGGCGTCCCCGGCCCGAAGACCGCCGTGGCGCCCATATCGAGCAGGGTCGGCACGTCCTCCGGGGGGACGACACCCCCGACGACGATCAAGATATCGGGCCGGCCGCGCGCCGCCAGCTCGGCCTGGAGCGCGGGCACGAGGGTCAGGTGCCCTGCCGCCAGGGAGCTGACGCCGACGACGTGCACGTCGTTGTCGATGGCCTGCTGGGCAGACTCGCCCGGCGTCTGGAAGAGCGGACCGATGTCGACGTCGAAGCCGAGGTCGGACAAGGCCGTCGCGATCACCTTCTGGCCCCGATCGTGCCCGTCCTGGCCCATCTTCGCGAGCAAGATGCGCGGCCTGCGGCCGTCGGCCGCGACGACCCTATCGACCAGCTCGCCGATCTCGTCCACCTCGCCGCTCGACCCCACCTCGCGAAGGTACACGCCCGTGAGGCTCTTGTTCTGCGCCTCGTAGCGGCCGAAGACCTGCTCGAGCGCGAGGCTCATCTCTCCGAGCGTCGCGCCCGCGCGCGCCGCGCCGATCGAAGCCTCGAGCAGGTTGCCCTCGCCGGTGCGCGCGACCGCGAGCAGCCCCGCGAGCGCGGCCTGGACCGCAGCGCCGTCGCGCTCGGCCTTCAGGCGCTCGAGGCGCTCGAGCTGGGCCTTGCGGACGCGCGCGTTGTCGACCTTCAGTACGGGCACGCGCTCATCGGCCCCGACCTTGTGGACGTTCACGCCGACGATCTTCTGCTTCCCCGAGTCGATGCGAGCCTGCGTCCGCGCCGCTGCCTCCTCGATGCGCAGCTTGGGCGTCCCCGCCTCGATCGCCTTGACCATCCCCCCGAGCTCCTCGATCTCGCGCATGTGGACGCGGGCGCGCTCCGCGAGCGCCTGGGTGAGGTGCTCGACGTAGTAGCTGCCGCCCCACGGATCGACCGGCCGCGTGACGCCGGCCTCGTGCATCAACAACAGCTGCGTGTTGCGAGCGATGCGCGCCGAGTAGTCGGTCGGCAGCGCGAGGGCCTCGTCGAGCGAGTTGGTGTGCAGCGACTGCGTACCGCCCGCGATCGCCGCCATCGCCTCGACGCAGGTGCGCACGACGTTGCTGTACACGTCTTGGGCGGTGAGCGACCAACCCGAGGTCTGGCAGTGCGTGCGTAGCATCAGCGACTTCGGGTTCTTCGGCGACAGCTCGCGCATGCGCTCCGCCCACAGCAGGCGCGCGGCGCGCAGCTTCGCCAGCTCGACGAAGTGGTTCATGCCGACCGCGAAGAAGAAGGACAGTCGCGGCGCGAAAGCGTCGACGTCGAGGCCCGCGGCGACGCCCGCGCGCACGTACTCGACGCCGTCCGCGATCGTGTACGCGAGCTCGAGGTCCGCCGTCGCTCCGGCCTCGTGCATGTGGTAGCCGGAGATCGAGATGCTGTTGAACTTCGGCATCTTCGCGGCCGTGTGCCGGAAGATGTCCGCGACGATCCGCATCGAGGGCGCAGGCGGATAGATGTACGTGTTGCGGACCATGAACTCCTTGAGGATGTCGTTCTGGATGGTCCCCTGCAGCTCCTCTTGCTTCGCGCCTTGCTCCTCGGCCGCGACGATGTAGAGCGCGAGGATCGGCAGCACGGCGCCGTTCATCGTCATCGACACGCTCATGTTGTTGAGCGGGATGCCCGCGAACAGGACGCGCATGTCGAGGATCGAGTCGATCGCGACGCCGGCCATCCCCACGTCCCCGACGACGCGCGGGTGGTCCGAGTCGTACCCGCGGTGGGTCGCTAGATCGAAGGCGATCGACAGGCCCTTCTGCCCGCCCGCGAGGTTGCGTCGATAGAACGCGTTCGACTCCTCCGCCGTCGAGAAGCCTGCGTACTGGCGCACGGTCCACGGCTGCTGCACGTACATCGTCGGGTACGGTCCGCGGACGAAGGGGGCGAAGCCCGGCATGGACGCCACGTGAGAGGCGCCCGCGACATCGGCTGGCCCGTAGCAGCTCTTCAGCTCGATGCCCTCGGGCAGCACCCCGCGCAGAGCGGCGCCGCTCGGCTCCGAGGCGGGCACCACGACGTCGTCGAACGAGAGCCGCGAGAAGGTCGGAAGCGTCATCGTGCCCTCGCCAGGCGATCGAGGATCGCCCCGGCCACCGCCGGGACGTCGGCGCCGAGGTAGATGGCGTCGGTGAGGCCGGCCGCGCGCAGGGCCGGCTCCAGCTCCCCAGGCCTGCCTGCGAGCACGATCGCCCTCGCGCCGGCGGCCTTCGCGGCGGCGACCGCGGCCACGCCCTCCGCGGCGTAGGCGTCGTCGGTCCCAGCGACGACGACGATCTCCGCCGCCCCGACCTCGTCCGAGGCGGCTTGCAGCTGCAGCCCGGCGACCTCGAAGAACCCGCGCGCGAAGGCCGCGCGCGCGCGCGCCTTCGCGGGGTCTCCCACGCACGCCAGCGCGACCCGCGGGCGCGAGGGCAGAGACGCGACCCGAGCTCGCAGCGCCTCGAAGGGCTCGGCGTCACGCGGCGCGTCGAGCGCGCGGATGGGCCACGTCCGCGTGCTCTCGGCCTCCTCCTCCGGGTGTTGATCCGGGGCGGGCGGGTCCGCGGTCGGGAAGTCGTTCACGCCGACGAGCACGCGCCTGCGCTCGACGACCTCCTTCTCGCGGGCGAGGCGCGCCTCGTGGACGCGCCGCTGGACCTGACCCGCGGCGAGCGACGCGATCAGGCCGCCCTCCTGCTCGATCTGCCGCATCTCCTCCCACCCGGCGCGCGCGAGCGCGTCGGTCAGCGACTCGATGTAAAACGAGCCCAGCGCAGGGTCCGGGACGACCGATAGGTGGCTCTCCTCCTGGAGCACGATGGCCGTGTTCTTCGCGAGCCGCCGGCCGAGCTCGCTCGACCCTCGCGTCGCCTCGTCGAAGGCCCGCGGGGCCACCACGTCTGCGCCGCCCACGAGCAGCGCGAAGGTCTCGACGGAGGCGCGGAGCATGTTGGTCGGCGGATCGAGCCGCGAGAGCGAGCGGCGCGACGTGGTGCCGACCACGAGGGGCGTCGGCGCGTCGGGCGCGCCGGCGGCGACGAGCACCTTCGACCACGCCACGCGCAGCGCGCGCAGGGTCGCGACGCCGTAGAAGACGTCGGTGCCGGGCGCGACGACGAGGGCCATCTCCGCTGCGGCCTGGGCGGGCGAGAGCCCGCGGATCTCCAGGCGCCGCATCACGTCGATGCACGCCGCGAGGACGTAGCCGATGGCCTGCGACGCGGTGCCTCCGGCGTCGATCACGTCGGCCGCCGAGAACGCGAGGGCGCGCGGGTGGAACGGAGCGGATCCCCTCGCCTCGCCGAGCGCGGTGAGCGCGGCGGCGTCCCGTACGAACGTGCCGGCCTGATCGAGCGCGGCCTCGAGCGAGATGTCGAGGCCCCAGCGCCGCAGCGCCGCGCCGAACGGATCGAACATCGCGCTGACCTGCGTGTACCCGAGGTCGAGCGCCTTCTCGGCGAGGCTCGTCGCGCGGGTCCCCGCGTCGAGCAGGATCGGCTGGTTGGTGGGCATCCCCGAGAGCGCCGCCGCCAGCGCGCCCACCTCTTCGACGCCGAGCCAGAGCACGTCCACCCCTGCGCCGGCGGCTGCGCGCACGGTCGCGTTCGCGGCCGCGCCGGCCGTGGCGTCGACGTGCTGCGCGATGAGCGACCGTGCCGGGAGCGCGGGGGCGGCCGCGGCTGCGGCCGGCCGGTGGCGCTCGAGATAGAGCGGCTCGACGGCGATCCCCTCAGGGGTCTTGCCCTCGAGCGCGGCGAACGGCTTGCCCTTGAGCCCGGCGACCGCCGCTTCCCTCCAACCGGCCTCGTCTATCGTGTCGAACCCCGTCGGAACCATCCGCGCCACGTTATGCCCCAGCCGCGGGCCGTCGCCCAGATCGGAAGTGAGGCGGCGGCTTGCCCGGCCCCTACCCCACCCACCGCGCGAGCAGGCGATCCATGCGCTTGACGACCTCGACCATCGTGTCCTCGTCGGGGAGCAGGGTCAGCCGGAGGTGGTGCCGGTAGGCCACGTTGAAGCTCGAGCCCGGGACGATGAGGACGTGCTCTCGCTCGAGCAGCTCCATCGCGAACCGCGCGTCGTCGAAGTCCTTGACGCGCTGGAGATCGACCGAAGGAAACGCGTACAGCGCCCCCATCGGGACTTGCACCTTCAGGTACGGGGAGCGCTCGATCGCCGAGACGAGCGCGCGCCGCTGGCGCCCGAGCCGGCCGGATTCGGCCGTCAGATCGAGGATGCTCTGGTGACCGCCGAGCGCGGTCTGCACCGCCCACTGGCCGGGCACGTTCGAGCACAGCCGCAGCGAGGCGAGCACCTCGAGCCCCTCGAGGTAATCCCGCGCGTGCTCGCGGCGACCGGAGAACAGCGTCCACCCGACGCGCTGGCCGCACGCCCGGTACACCTTGGACAGGCCCGCGTACGTCGCGCACAGCGTCTTTTCGCACAGCGTGGCGGCCGGCGTGTGGACCGCCCCGTCGTACAGGACGCGGTCGTAGATCTCGTCCGACATGAGCACCAGGCCGTGCCGCTCGGCGACGCGGACCAGGCCCTCGACCACCTCAGGCGGGTACACCGCGCCGGTCGGGTTGTTCGGGTTGATCATGACGAGCGCCCGCGTGCGCGGGGTCACCATGCGCTCGATCTCCGCCGGATCCGGGATGAACGCGGCGTCTGGCCGACACGGGTAGTGGACCGGCTTGCCCCCGGCGAGCGAGACCGCCGCCGTCCACAGCGGGTAGTCGGGCGCGGGGACCAGGACCTCGTCGTCGCGGTTCAGGAGCGCCTCGAGCGTCATCAGGATGAGCTCGGACACGCCGTTGCCCATGAACACGTCCTCCACGGTGACGCCGCGGATCCCTCGCGCCGTGGCGTCGGTCGCGATCGCCTCGCGCGCCGGGAAGATGCCCTTCTGATGGCAGTACCCCTCCGCGTCGCGCAGGTTCTCGATCATCGCGAGCCGCATCGCCTCCGGCGTTCGAAAGCCGAACTGCGCCGGGTTCCCGATGTTGAGCTTGATGATCTCGTAGCCCTGCCGCTCGAGCTCGAGCGCGCGCCGCGCCAGCGGCCCGCGGATCTCGTAGCGGATCCCCTCGAGGTGGGTGGCGCGGTGGATGTTGGGCATCGAGTCGGCGGGACGGGTCGCGGCGTTCACATGTTCCTCCGGTATTGGCCCCCGACCTCGGACAGCGCGCCCGAGATTTGCCCGAGCGTGCACACCTTGCAGACGTCCATGAGCGCGTCGAACACGTTCTTGCCCTTGAGCGCCGCCTGGGTCAGCGCCTCGAGCGCTGGCCCGGTACGCTCGACGTTCCGCGCGCGGAAGGCGTCGCGGCACGCGATGGCGTACTCCTTCTCTTCCGGGGTCGAGCGGATCACCTCCTTCGGGATGATCGTCGGAGACCCCTTGGGGTCGAGGAAGGTGTTCACGCCGATGATGGGCAGACGGCCGTCGTGCTTCAGCGACTCGTAGTGCAGCGACTCTTCCTGGATCTTCGTCCGCTGGTACATGCGCTCCATCGCGCCGAGCACGCCGCCGCGATCCGAGAGCGAGCGAAACTCTCGCAGCACCGCCTGCTCGACCAGGTCGGTGAGCTCGTCGATGATGAACGCGCCCTGCAGCGGGTTCTCGTTCTTCGCGAGGCCGAGTTCCTTGTTGATGATCAGCTGGATCGCGAGCGCGCGGCGCACGCTCTCCTCGGTCGGGGTCGTGATCGCCTCGTCGTACGCGTTGGTGTGGAGCGAGTTGCAGTTGTCGTAGATCGCGTAGAGCGCCTGCAGCGTCGTGCGGATGTCGTTGAACGCGATCTCCTGGGCGTGGAGGCTGCGGCCTGAGGTCTGGATGTGGTACTTCAGCTTCTGCGAGCGCTCGTTTCCGCCGTATTTGCTCTTGATCGCCTTCGCCCAGATGCGGCGCGCGACCCGGCCGATCACCGAGTACTCGGGGTCGACGCCGTTCGAGAAGAAGAACGACAGGTTCGGCGCGAAGTCGTCGATGTGCATCCCCCGGGACAGGTAGTACTCCGCGTAGGTGAAGCCGTTCGCCAGGGTGAAGGCCAGCTGGGTGATGGGGTTCGCGCCGGCCTCGGCGATGTGGTAGCCGCTGATCGAGACGGAGTAGAAATTGCGGACCTTGTTCGCGATGAAATACGCCTGGATGTCGCCCATCATGCGCAGGGCGAACTCGGTCGAGAAGATGCAAGTGTTCTGCGCCTGATCTTCCTTCAGGATGTCGGCTTGCACCGTGCCGCGGACGCTGGAGAGGGTCTTGGCCTTGATGCGCTCGTACGTCTCTCGCGGCAGCACCTCGTCCCCCGAGACGCCCAGGAGCAGCAGCCCCAAGCCGCCATTGCCGTCCGGCAGCTCTCCTCGATACGCGGGCCTGGGCACGCCCCGCTCGCGGTACGACGCGTCGATCTTCTGCTCGACCTCTGCGACCAGGCCTTGCTCGCGGATGTACCGCTCGCAGCCCTGATCGATGGCGGCGTTCATGTAGAACCCGAGCAGCATCGGCGCGGGCCCGTTGATGGTCATCGAGACGCTGGTCGAAGGGTCGGACAGGTCGAAGCCGGAGTAGAGCTTCTTCGCGTCGTCGACGTTGGCGATCGAGACGCCGCTGTTGCCGATCTTTCCGAAGATGTCCGGCCGCTGGTCGGGGTCTTCGCCGTACAAGGTGACCGAGTCGAACGCGGTCGACAGGCGCTTCGCGGGCATGCCGCGCGACACGTAGTGGAACCGCTTGTTGGTGCGCTCGGGGCCGCCCTCGCCCGCGAACATGCGCGCCGGGTCCTCCCCCTCCCGCTTGAGCGGGAACACGCCGGCAGCGTAGGGGAACTCTCCAGGGATGTTCTCGGTGAGCAACCAGGTGAGGATGTCGCCCCAGTCGTGGAACCGCGGCAGGCTGACCTTGGGCACCCGGGTCCTCGAGAGCGACTCGGTGAACAGCGGCAGCTCGATGATCTTGTCGCGTACGTTGTAGCGGTAGACGTCCTTCTTGAACGTCTCGACCAGGGTCGGGAAGGCCCGCAGCGCCTTCTTCACGTCGGCGTCGAGGCGCTCGACCTCCTCGCGGTACCTCGGGGCGAGATCCTTCACGGCGGGTGAGTCGACCTCCGCGACCTCGAGCTCGGGCAGGACGTCCCACTGGGTGGCGACCGCGCCGCGCAGGGCGGCGATGGCGCCGAAGATCTGGTACGCGCGGCGCGCTCGGGCGCTCTGCTCGCGCGTGAAGGCGTCATAGCGATCGCTCGACTCGGCGATCTCGGCGAGGTACCGGACGCGCGCTGGCGGCATGATGCCGCTGGTCACCTCGCGCTCCAGGGGCAGCTCCAGCCGCGAGCGGAGATCGACGCTGGTCTTGTCGCTGATCGCCGCGAGCAGCCGCTGGTAGAGCGCGTTCATCCCCGGGTCGTTGAACTGCGACGCGATGGTGCCGTAGACGGGCAGGTCCTCGTCCTTCGCGTCGAACAGGTGGTGGTTGCGCCGGAACTGCTTGCGCACGTCCCGCAGGGCGTCGAGGCTGCCGCGCTTGTCGAACTTGTTGATGGCGACGACGTCGGCGTAGTCGAGCATGTCGATCTTCTCGAGCTGCGTCGCCGCGCCGTATTCGCTGGTCATCACGTACAGGGCGACGTCGGCGTGCTCGGTGATCTCGGTGTCGCTCTGCCCGATGCCGCTGGTCTCGACGATCACCAGATCGAAGGCCGCCGCCTTGCAGACGCTGACGGCCTCGGTCACGTGCCGTGACAGGGCCAGGTTCGACTGGCGCGTCGCGAGCGAGCGCATGTAGCAGCGGCCGTCGCTGATCGAGTTCATCCGGATGCGATCACCGAGCAGGCCGCCGCCGGACTTCCGCTTGGTCGGGTCGACGCTCAGGACGGCGATGGTCTTGTGCTGAAAGTCCCGCAAAAACCGGAGCACCAACTCGTCGATCAGCGACGACTTGCCGCTGCCGCCAGTGCCGGTCACGCCGAGCACCGGGATCTTCCGCCCATCGAGCAGAGGCACGAGGCGGGCCTTCAGCTCGCCCTCTTGCTCCGGGTGGTTCTCCGCGACGCTGATCAGCCGCCCGAGGGCGAGCGGGTCTCTCTGCCTCAGCCGGGCGACGTCCTGGTCGAGCGACGTCGCGGTGGGGTGATCGCACTGCGAGAGCAGATCGTTGATCATCCCCTGCAGGCCGAGCGCGCGGCCGTCGTCCGGCGAGTAGATGCGCGCGATGCCGTAGGCGTGCAGCTCGGCGATCTCGGTGGGCAGGATGGTCCCGCCGCCGCCCCCGAACAGCTTGATGGACGCTCCCCGCTCCTTGAGCAGGTCGAACATGTACTTGAAGAACTCGACGTGCCCGCCCTGATAGCTGGTGACGGCGATGCCTTGCGCGTCCTCCTGGATCGCGCAGTCGACGATGTCCTTCGCGCTGCGGTTGTGGCCGAGGTGGATCACCTCCGCGCCCGACGCCTGGAGGATCCGCCGCATGATGTTGATCGCCGCGTCGTGACCGTCGAAGAGGGACGCCGCGGTGACGATGCGAACCGGGTTCTTCGGTCGGTAGGGCGTGGGGCTCGGCATGGGGGCGCTGGCGCGCTCTTACCACTGTGGGCGGCCGGGAAGGAGCCGCCCGCGAGGCCGCCTGGCCCCCCCCCGGGACGGCGAGCGCCGCGTCGCCCGTCAGCGCTCGCTCGGGCTCGCGTAGACGTACGTGGCCTTGGCGCTGTCGGTGTACCGCCGCGCCTCGTCGATCAGCGCCCCGTGCGCCCGAACCAGCACGCCGCGGGCGTATTCGTAGGTCGCCCGGCCCGTGCCTGACGTCCCCGCCCTCGTGCGCACCATCTTGGCGAGGCTGCCGTCCGCGTCATAGGTGAAGGTCTTCTTCTCCTCCAGCTCCGGCGTGTGGAGGGCGTCGAAGGTCTCCTGGGTCACCCGGCCGCTCGCGTCGTATTCGAACCGCCTCGTGTTGATGCGCTTGCCACTTTGCTCGCGGTGCTCAGCGATCACGCGACCCGAAGCGTCCTGCTCGTAGCTGACCTGGACGGCGCCCCAGGGCTGCCCCTGAGGAACCTCTCGAGAAGAGAACGTGAGGCTCCGCTCCTCGATGACGCGCCCCGTCGCGTCGTCGTACGAGAGCTCCTCGCACGCGTTGTTCGGCATGACGGCGAGCACCCCGACCTCCTGGAAGGAGCAGGTGCGGACGAGGCGCCCCTTGCCGTCGTACGCGCGGGTCTCCGAGCCGCCCATCCCCAGGCCCCCGGAGCTGTGGCTCACGGCGACGACCCGCCCCTCGGCGTCGTACGCGAAGTGCTCGACCCTCTCGGGCCCGGCGCCGTCGCCCACGCGCTTCTCGACGAGCCGCCCCGACGCGTCGTAGACGTGGGTGTGGACCGTGCGCGCCACGGCGCCTGCGCCCAGGTCGGACTCGACCTCGATGCGCCTGAGCTTCGCCCCGGGCGCAGGGCTCGAGGGGGAAGGGCTCGGCGCGGGGGCCGGCGCCGCCGTCCCCGAGCCGTCCGGCGCCGGCGCGCTCCTCGCATCCGGCGCACCCGCACCGGCGCAGCCGAACATCGCCACCACCACCACGCCCATTGCACAGACCCAACCGCTCGCTCTCACGATGACCACCCTCCGTGCGCCCTTCGACGGACGAGATCGCCGTTTTCGCTTAGCGAGAGTGAAGATCTCTTGTTCGCTCGCGCGGTGTAAGGGGCAACGGCGCGGCCCGTTCTACGTCGCGCGGCGCTGTCGGGTGCGACGCTTGCTCCACACCAACGCCCCGCTCGGGTCGAGCAGCGCGATGAACGTGTCGCGCTCGCCCGCGCTCGAGAGGGTCTGACCGTCGAAGCTGCCGTCACCGGTGAGCTCCCCGGTGACGGCGACGTTGCCCTTCGCGTCGACCGCGAGGCCGCGGGCGTCGTCGTTCCCCCGGCTGCCGAAGCGCTTGCTCCAGACGTGGACGCCGCTCGCGTCCAGCTTCACCACGAACGCGTCCTCGCCCCCGTTCGACACGAGCGGGCCTCCACCGAAGTCGACGGGGGCCGAGAAGGTGCCCGTGAACGCGACCGCCCCCGACGCGTCGACGCCGACGCCGGCCACAGACTCGCGGCTCTTGGCACCGAAGAGCTTGCTCCACACGTGTCCCCCGTTTGCGTCGAGCTTGACGACGGCCACGTCCTCCGAGCCCGCGCTGGTGAGCGGCCCGCCTCCGAAGTCGACCCCTTTCTCGGGGATCGCGACGAGAACGAGGCTGCCGTCCGTGTGGATGGCGAGCCTCTTGGCCCCGATCCCGAGGCTGCCGTCCGTCTGCGGTAGGTCTTGACCCACTGGCGGGTAGGCGTCGCACCACCACCGCGACGCGACGCAACGGCAGCCGCGGCGGCGCGACCGCGCTCGCGGCTCGGGCCATGGTCCTCATGGATGCACAGTCTCGCTCACGATGCCGCGCGGGCCGGCCTCATGAGCTGCGAAACGCGGCGATGCGCTGCTCGACGCACCTCCGAACGGCGGCGGGCACGACCGCTTGCCGGTCGATCTGAGCCCACGAGGTCGCCGCGATTTCGACGAATGCGTCGACCAGCCCGAGGACCTCGTCGTGATCGCGCCCCATCGCCGTCGCGATGATCCGAAAGTCCGACCGCCCGATCGAACGAAGCGGAATTTCGGGTGTGTGGTTGGGATCTACTGGCGGTCCCCACGCCAGCGCGAGCGTGTCTTGCCCGTAGGGCTCGACGCACACGAGATCGTAAGCTGGCGAGAGCCTGGGGCGGAGCCTGTCGCGGTAGATGAATGCCCAGTTCTTCGCGTGCGCGTCCGCGTTGCAGGACAAGAGCATGAAGACGAGCCGTCTCAGGTATTCGTCGGAGTCCAGTCCATGCGTGAGCGTGGCCACCAATCGACCGAGCGACGCATAGTTGATCTCGTCTGGGACGAAGTTCATGAACTTGTCGTCGGGGTGAACGCCAAAGACCTGAAGCACATCCTCCTGGTGCACACAGCGACCCGCGCGACGATCGAAGCGCTCGACGAGGAGCGCCCTTCCCTGGCGAGGAAACGAGTCCGGAAGGTTCTCGATCGAGGCAACATCCACGAGCTCCACCACAGGAACGTCGAGCCGGCACGCGCTGGCCCAGGTCATGATCGCATGCTCGTTCTCCGGCAACTCCGCGAAGACTGAGCTGGGAAACTTGGCGATCCACGTTCCACCTCGTCCGATCAGAGGCAGGGTGACCTTCTGCTCCTCGCGCAACACCGACGCCTTGAGCTGAACGCCGGCGAGCGAGAAGCGAAGAGGGTCGGGACGACCCGGGACGATGACGGCCGCAGAGAGCTCCGCTCGAGACTCGTCGTCGATGAGGTCCGGCACGACACGCAGGCATCCCGGCAGGTCTTCTCCGAGTCGACAGAGCAGCTCGAGCTCGAGCATCGGCCCGCGCGCCATCGTGTTCTCGATGACCTTGCGCAGGGCTCCCTCGGGGAGGGCGTTGAGGAAGTACTCGTGAATAGGCGCGTTGGGGGACTCGATCGGCTCCTCAGCCGACAGCTCTCGATCCTCGAAATATTGACCCAACGCGGGTCGGTTGGACGTGGCAAGGTACGCCATGTCGAACCAGAAAGACGCGCGCTGCGTCCCGCGGTCGAGCACGATTCGACCGACCAAGACCTCACCGAGGTAGACGCGTGCGCTCATGACAGCGACGTGCGGACGATCCCATCGGCCGGAGGTGTCGTCTCGCGCTGCCACTCCGCCTGCCGCTCGAAGTACGCCTTGAGCCGGGACATGAGCAGCTGCGAGCGAAGGGCCAGGAACACCCTCGCGTCGCCTCGCCGCAACGACCCGCACGCCTCGGCGTCGAGCCCGTGCGACGTGAGCGCGCCTTCGTCGTCACATGCCAGGATCAGCTGGGCCGGGCTCCGCGCGCGGCGGGGATGAAGCAGCCGGTTCGCAAGAGCCAGCGGCGGTTGGTCGTGATCCACCGGAGGTGCTCGGACGATGCTCCGCCACGCGTTCTCCAGCTTCTCGGCGAAGAGAAGCTCCGGACGTAGCTGCTCACCCGTCTCGAGGTCGCGCGGGTGCATGGCCAGGAGCGCGCACACCGCGAGCTTTCCGCGCGCGTGCGCCAGCGAGAACGAGTCTGAGGATTCAAGCGCCGGCGGGGGCGACCCCGTCCCGGTCCTTCGCAACAGGCGTTGAACAGCCTCGTGCTCGTCACCCTCGACGACATCGTCGACGTGTTGCTGAAGACTCCCGGACGCACCCCCCAACACCTCCCGTAAAGAGCCACGCCACACCCACCGCCTTAGCGAGACGCGCGACTTAGGGTGCGGCGCTGAATAGAGGGCGAAGAATCGCGCGAGCACCACGAGCGGCAGCTCGTACGGAAGCACGGCCACGTGGGGAAAGCCGACGCGCCGCAAGAACTGTACTGCCATACGCAACGCGACACCGGTGCGCTCGAGGTCGCGCGAGGCCTCCTCACGCCCGAGTTGGTGGGCGTCCGACTTCCCGACCTTGTCACCTCGGACGGCTTCGAGCGCCTTCAAGGCCGTGCTCTTGTCGATCTCTCCAAAGCCGAGATCACGCGTCGGAGCGAGCGCGATCCCGAGACCTCCGTCCTCAACGTCGACGCTGCCGCCAATCAACGCGTCGAAAATCTCCTGCCGCTCCAAGCGCTTGCCCGTCGAGTTCACCCGGTCGAAGACATGCTTTCCAACCTCGATATCCGACCCCTCGATGACGTAGATCGGGACGGGGTACTCGCGCAGGCGCTTACCGATATCGAAGCAGCGACGCTTGACATCGCGCGGAATGAGCGTCGAAAAGGCCTCGGAGAGCGCTGTAGCGTCCAGCGCGAGGTGCAGGGGCAGCGATAGCCGCCCGCCTCGCAGCTCGAGCGGGCCTTCGCGCTCGGCTCGGGTGAGTCGTCGCATCACGAAGTTGCCCGCGAGCTCGTCGCCGCTCGAGTCCGTGGCAGAGGCGATCTCGAAGACCATCGCGCGCTCGTCATCGCGCGGCTCACGGCCGAGAGACTCCCAGAGCGTGGTGATTCGCTGCTGGCCGTCCACGACCAGGTACACATCGCCGTCGTCCGGATCGCCGAGCCCAGGATCGAGCTTCCGCCCTGCGCCGGACGCCGAGAGCGGCCTCTTCCACAGGAGGAGCGTTCCGATCGGATACCCACGCTCCATGCTGTCGAGCAGATCGGTGCGGTCTTTGGTCTCCCATTTCAGGGGGCGCTGGAACGCGGGGAGACGCACCTTGCCAGCCCGAACCCACCCGAGGAGATCCTCGACGGTGACGCGGTCCGCGCGGGGCGGGGCGGAGAGGCGTGGGAGCGTCGGACCTCCAGGACGTTCGCGCAAAGACATGGGCTAACCACACACCGAAACACCGTCGTCGGCGAACCGGGCGTTAGTCGAGAGCACCAAGCACCAGCGAGATCTTCACATGCCCTCCCCTTCGAGGCAAGGCGCGCCCCTCACCCCTCGATCAGCACCCAGACCGAGCTGAGCGGCGCGACGGTCAGCGCGACGCGCGCGGTGTCGCGCTTCACCGACGGCGCGTCGAGCGCGGCGAACGCGAGCTCCACGCGCTCGTCGAGGCGCATCGCGCGCGCGCTCGCCGTCGCGCCCACGGTCACCCCGCGCAGCTCGAGCGTGAGCGGGCGCGCTTGGGTGCCGAGGTTCGACAGGATCACCGAGGTCTGCTTGCGGCTCTTGGTGGTCGCGCCCGCCACGGTGAGCAGGCCGTCGTCTTGCCAGGTCGCGCCGCACAGCTCGGGCGTGGTCTCGACCAGCTGCTTCAGCAGGCGCTCGCCGAGCGCGAGCGCCCCGGGCTTGCCCTCTTTGCTGAAGAAGCGGCCGTGCCCCGCGAGCTCGGGCAGCGGGGGGCCCTGGTCGGGCGGGAACGCCCGCCGGTTCGCGCGGTAGTAGTACGAGCCGCTCACCACGCCTTGCCAGCGGAGCTTGCAGGCGATCGCGTACGCGGCCATCGCGCTCGCGTAGCGTCGCTGCTCCTCGTCGCTGGCGCTGGCGGCCCGGGCGACGTCGAGCTGCAGGTGCTTCCTGAGAAAATCGCCGGCGAGCCACTCGGTGTTCCACAGCTCGCTGTCCTTGAGCCCAGCCTTGTCGAGCTGCGCTCGGATGGCCCGCGCGAGATCGGCGTTCGCGCGCGGCGAGACGTCGTCGCCATAGGTGTGAAAGCTGAACACCGGGAGCCTCCGGCCCGAGGCCGTGATCTCACGCATCGCGGTCTCGAAGCGCGGCTCCCACTCGGGCCACTCGGCGTACGAGAGCGGGATGCCGGGCCCCACCGCGCGGACCTGCGTGCCCGGGTGGGCCTGGTTGTAGCGCTCGATCGTCTCGAGGAAGCGCAGGAAGGCAGGCAACAGGCGCTGCCGGTGCGGCCCGCTGAAGCCACCGAGGCCGTCGGGCTCGTTGACGAACTCGACGTCCTTCACCGCGCCCTCGAAGCCCCCCGCCCACCCGTTGTTGAAATGCTGGAGGCAGCGGGTGACCACGCGCGACCAACGCTCAAGGTCTTCCGGCGCGCGGCCGCCGAGGTTGAGACCGACCCAGCGATCGGACGAGCCGACGTCGTACGACGACTGCCACAGGATGCGCGCCCCCGCCGCGCGCGCCGCGCGCACGTGGCGATCGATCCCCTCGAAGCGGTAGCTCGCGGGCGCGTCGGGGTCGGCGCGCTCGTCGGGGAAGACGCCAGCGAGGGTGAGCGTGTTGGGCAGGCAGTCTTGGGGGAACCGCGCCCGCTCGATGCCAGCGTCTCGAAAGCCCGCCACGAGCTCAGGCTCGCCGTCGACGATGGGCGCGGGCGAGCCGTGGACCCCCGACAGTCGGTCGAGCGGGCCGAGCGGTCGGCCGGCGTCGATCTGAACGGTCTCGCCGCCGACCTGCAGGCGCTCCGTGGGGGTGGGGTCGCTCTTCTTGCCGCGACAGGCGGCGCCGACCCCGGCCGCGAGCAGCGAGAGCGCGAAGGTTCGTCGCGTGGGCCAGACGCTCATCGACGCGACAAGGTAGCCCAGCTCCGTCGGCGCAACGAGCATGCGTCGCGCCCTGGCGTGGTGGTAACTTCCTTTCCACCTCACTAGGTTATTCGGTACATGGACGCATTCTTCGAGCTCCACGGCGTGCGCGTGCCAAGGCTGGTCTACGGCCCCGCTTGGAAAGAGGCCCGCACGGCCGCGCTCTGCGCCGAAGCGCTCGTCGCCGGTTTCCGCGGCGTCGACACCGCGAACCAGCGCAAGCACTACCTCGAGGCCGGCGTCGGCGAGGCGCTGGCGCGCGCGGGCCTACCGCGGTCCGAGATCTTCCTGCAGACCAAGTTCACCTACGTCCGAGGTCAAGACCACCGGCTGCCCTACGACCCGAAGGCCCGCTGACGCGCCAGGTCGAGCAGTCGTTCCAGAGCTCGCTGATGCACCTGGGCGTCACGCACGTCGACAGCTACCTGCTGCACGGCCCCGAGCTGGACGACGGCTGGACCGAGGGAGACCAGGAGGTGTGGCGCGCGATGGAGGCCCTCCACGCGGCCGAGCGAGCCCGCCTGATCGGCGTGAGCAACATCAGCGCGAGTCAGCTCGTGGCGCTGCTCGACTGCGCCCAGATCGCGCCCGCGATCGTCCAGAACCGCTGCTACGCGCGCACCGGGTGGGACCGCGAGGTGCGCGCGATCTGCCGCGACCGCGGGATCGCCTACCAAGGGTTCTCGCTGCTGACGGCGAACCGCTCGGAGCTCGCGTCTGCGAAGGTCACCGACCTCGCCGCGCGCATGCGGGCCACCGTGCCGCAGGTGGTGTTCCGGTTCGCCATGCACGTGGGGATGATGGTGCTCACGGGCACGTCGACCCGCATGCACATGGAAGAGGACCTCGCCGCCCGCGAGCTGCCCTTCGACGCGGCTGACGCCGCGACGCTCGAGCGCATCTCCGGTTGAGCCGCGACCTCCCCTTCCGCTTCCACCCGGAGGGCGGACCGTGCATGGTCCGTCGATGCCTGGCTTCGTGCGACGAGGGTTCACGTTCCAAATCGACCGCGAGGGCGTCGCCATCGACGAGCCCGAGGAGATCGTCGTCGACGTCGGCTACGACGACCTGGAGATGGACGAGGCGTCCGCCCCCGAGGAGCTGGGCAAGCGCCTCTCGGAGCTCGCTGGAGAGAAGGTCTCCGACGATGAGGGGATCTTCGACCTCGCGGTGTACAAGGACGGTGAGCTGGTCGCGGCGCTCGTGCTCGCGTGTGAAGACGGCGCGCTCAGCCTCGGCGGCGAGCGCTCCGCGGACGTGGAGGAAGAGGAGCTCGCCGCGGCGATCGTCGAGGCGCTCACCGACACGAGCGAGTAGAGCGGCGTGCTGAAGAGTCAGCGGTTGGGTGTTCTGGTATACGTCGCATCCATGCGCTCGCTCATCGTGCTCGGTCTCGGCCTCGTTGCCCCCTTCATGCTCGCGGGTTGCGGGGGCGCCTCGATTGAAGACGTGTGCCAGCGGTCCTGCGAGTGCCTGGACAACTGCGATACGCAACAAGCCCAGTGCGAGGCGAGCGGCAAGGCCTTCGAGGAGCTCTCGGACGAGCTCGGCTGTCGTGACTCCTGGGACGCGTACCTGTCCTGCCTCGACGAGAACCTGACTTGCGACAACGGCTCCGTGGACGATAGCGCGTGCGACGTGGAGTTCTCGGCGTTCCAGTCGGACTGCGGCGTGGACGCCGGCTGAGCCTCAGCCCGCCCCGCCGCCGGCGCCGCCCTCGCCGCCGAGCTCCCCCTCGGCCTCCGGCGGGATGTCACACGCGTCGGGGATGCACCCGCAGATCTGCCCTCCGTCCTCGAACAGCGGGCAGCGGCATGAAGCGCCCGGCCCGCACTCGGTCGCCTCGTCACAGATCACCGTGCAGACGTAGCTGGTGACGATCAGCTGGCCATTGAGCAGCGCGCTGCACGTGGTCGCTGACGCGTTGTCGTCGCACTCGCCTCCCCCCACCGTGCAGTACTCGCCGACGCCGAGATCGTTGCCTTCGTCGCAGGGCTCGCCGCACGCCGCGGTCGGGTCGGAGGGCACCTCGGAGCAGTCGACCGGTCCTGGGTCCGGCGGCGGCTCGGCGCGCGGGTTCGGGCACTCGGCCGCCGTCGGAGGCGCAGGGGGCAAGGCGCCGAGGTCGAGCGTCGCGAGCCAGATGTCGGTCTCCCCGAGCATGCCGGTGGTCCAGGGCTGGTCGAGCTCGACCTCGCCCGAGTACCAAGACATGAGCACGCGACCGTCGTCCAGCTTGGCGACGCCCGCGTAGGCGGTGTCGCTCGCCGAGGGGAGCTCGGCCCACTCGAGCGCCTCGAGCGGGCCGGCCTCGAGATCGCCGACCAGCTCGTACACGCTCGTGCGCTTGCGCAGCGTCGGCTGCAGGTGCTTGCGCGCGACGACGAACAGCCGGCCGTCGTGCCAGAAGTGGACCGCGCCATCGAGCCGAGCCCCCTCGAGCTCGTGAGGACAGTCGAAGGACTCGAACGGCGGGTCCGCCCAGCAGAGCTTGGTGCGCAGCCTGCCCTTGTCGCCGAGCAGCTCCTCGTCGGTCCCATCCATGCGGATGATGGCGAGCATGCGCCCGCCCGGGGTGATCACCAGCTCGGTCTCGAGCGGCGTGTCCTCGGCGACGCCGTAGATCTGCGCGCCCGGCTCCCACGTCAGCCCATCGCTCGTACGCTGAAGCACCACCTGCAGGTCGCCGTCCTCGTACGCCGCCGAGTACTGGAAGCCCTCGTGCGCGGTCACCCGCCAGAAGCCCCAGCGCTCGTTCCCGATCGGCCCCTCGTAGGTCCAGGACTCTCCATCGACGCTGCGGAACGCGACCGAGACGGTCTCGACGTCCTGGTCGCGCGGGGTGAAGCCCCGCACGCGCGTGATGGCCTTGATGAACAGCTCACCGTCCACCTCGTAGAAGATGGGATCGCGGATGTCGCGATCGTCGACGGCGGGGAGGGTGGCGACCGGCTGGAAGGACGCGCCCTCGTCGCTCGAGCGGTAAACGATGAGCGCGCTGTTGGGGCCCAGGATCTGGCTCTCCGCGGTGCGGTGCACGAGGTACAGCGCGCCCTTGAAGCGGAACAGATCCGTGTTCTCGTTGTGACGACACAGCGCCCCGGAGCGGCAGTCCTCGTTCTCGACGCCCACGCCGGCGGCGAGCACCCGAGGCTCGCCGACGTAGCGGGGCAGCCCGCTCTCGTCGCAGATGGGCTCGTCCACCGGAGGGTCCTCCGCGTCGGTGCAGCCCGACTCGAGCACCGCGAGCGAGCCCCCGACGAGGGCGGCGATGAGGAGGCCGAGGCCTCGGTTGCAGCGAGCGATTCGGGTTCGGCCTTCGTTGTCCATGCATCGACCCATCGCAACGCGCGTGCCGACGCGAACCCGCGCAGGATTTCGTCAGCGCGCCCGATCAGGCCAGAGCGGGCGTATCCAACGCTGCACGGGGGCGTGCACACCCCTGCGCAAGGCCGGTCGCGGTATGCTCCCGCCGCCATGCGGGGAGCGAAATCCGAGGAGGCTGCCAAGCGGAGGATCGACGAGCTGGTCCGAGAGATCCGCCGCCACGATCACCTCTACCATTCCCTCGATCAGCCGGAGATTTCGGACGACGAATACGACCGCCTCTTCCGCGAGCTGAAGGCGCTCGAGGCCGCGCACCCCGAGGCCCGCCACGCCGACTCGCCCACCCAGAAGGTCGGCGCGAGGGCGAGCGAGCTGTTCGCGCCCGTCCGCCACTCGAGCCGGCTGCTCTCCCTCGACAACGTCTTCGACGACGCGTCGCTCGACGATTGGTTCGATCGCGTCCGGCGAGGCCTAGGGCGCGAGCCGACCCTGGTCTGCGAGCCCAAGATCGACGGCCTCTCCCTGGCCGTGGTGTACGAGCACGGGCGGCTTTCGCGGGGCGCGACGCGAGGCGACGGCGAGGTCGGCGAGGACGTCACGCAGAACGTCCTGACCCTGCGCTCGCTGCCCCACCGGCTGCGCACGACGTCCCCGCCCGCGTGGCTCGAGGTGCGCGGCGAGGTGTTCCTGTTCAAGCGAGACTTCCGCGAGCTCAACGAGCGGCTCGACGAGGCCGGTAAGCCCACCTTCGCGAACCCGCGCAACGCCGCGGCGGGAGCCCTGCGCCAGAAGGACGCGAACATCACGAGAGAGCGACCGCTCGACATCTACCTCCACGGGCTCGTGAAGGCCGACGGGCTGGGGTTCAAGACGTATTCGGAGGCGCTGGCCGGGCTCGCCGAGCTGGGGCTGCCGGTGCACCCGCGCGCGAAGCGCGCCCAGACGCTCGATGAGGCCAAGGCGTTCGTCCGGCAGATCCAGGCGGAGCGCCACGACCTCGACCACGAGATCGACGGCGTGGTGATCAAGGTCGACGACCTCGGCGCGCAACAGGAGCTGGGCGCTACGGCCAAGGCGCCCCGCTGGGCCGTCGCGTTCAAGCTGCCGTCCGAGCAGAGGACGACGACCCTGCGCGACATCATGGTGTCGATCGGGCGCACAGGGGCGGCCACCCCGTTCGCGATGCTCGAGCCGGTGTTCGTCGGGGGCGTCACGGTGTCGACCGCGACGCTGCACAACGAGCACGAGGTCGCGCGAAAAGACCTGCGCATCGGGGACACCGTGATCGTCCAGCGCGCGGGCGACGTCATCCCCGAGGTCGTGGGGCCGGTCCTCGAGCGGCGGACCGGCCACGAGCATGTGTTCGTGATGCCGGACGACTGCCCGGTCTGCGGCGCGCGGCTCGAGCGCCACGAGGACGACGCGGTCCGCCGCTGCCCCAACCTCTCGTGCCCCGCCCAGACCCTCGGCTCGATCTTCCACTTCTGCTCGCGCGGCGCGATGAACATCGAGCACCTCGGCGAGGTGCGGGCGCAGCAGCTGCTCGATCGCAAGCTGATCGAGGACGCGGGGGACATCTTCCACCTCACCGCCGCGGCGCTGGCGACCCTCCCTCAGTTCAAGGAGAAGTCGATCGACAACCTCTTGAAGGCGATCGACGGCGCGCGCGACCGGCCCCTCGACAAGCTCCTGGTCGGCCTCGGCGTCCGCCACGTCGGCCCCTCCGCGGCGCAGGCCCTCGCCCGCCACTTCGGCTCGCTCGACAAGATCGCCGAGGCCTCCCTCGACGAGCTCGCCTCGGTCGAGGGGCTCGGCGACGTCATCGCCGAGGCCGTGCACGTGTACTTCCGGCGCGAGAGCAGCGAGCGGCTGATCGACAAGCTCCGACGCGGCGGCGTGAAGCTCGACGTCGTGGCCAAGAGGTCGGGCGGCCCGCTGACGGGCAAGACCTTCGTCATCACCGGGACCCTCTCGTCGATGAGCCGGGAGAAGGCGCAGGAGCGGCTCGAGGCGCTCGGGGGCAAGGTGACGAGCAGCGTGTCGAAGTCGACGAGCTACGTGGTCGTCGGCGCCGAGCCAGGCTCGAAGCTGGAGAAGGCACAGAAGGCCGGCGTCGCGATCCTCGATGAGGCCGGGTTCTTGGAGCTCGTGGGAGGCAACGAATGAACGTCGACGTCGTGGCTGGGTGGGACAAGGGCACGTTCAGCTTCGAGGGTTTCACCCACGACACGTACCGGCGCGGGAAGGGCCCGGGCGTGGTCGTGATGCACGAGATGCCAGGGCTGACGCCGAACGTCGCGGCCTTCGGCAACCGCGTGGTCGACGCGGGCTTCACGGTCGTGATGCCCCACCTGTTCGGAGAGGTCGGGCGCCCCCCGACCCCGGGCTACGTCCTCAAGTCGATGCTCGGGGGGTGCGTCTCGAGCGAGTTCGCCAACTGGGCCCTCAAGACCACCTCCCCGAAGACCCTGTGGTGCCGCGCCCTGGCGCGCTCCCTCCACGAGGAGCTCGGCGGCAAGGGGGTCGGCGCGGTGGGCATGTGCTTCACCGGGGGCTTCGCCCTGGCCATGATGGTCGACGACGCGGTGGTCGCGCCGGTGCTCAGTCAGCCCTCTCTGCCCTTTGCAGCCGGCAAGGCGCGCTCGGCCGACCTCAACCTGTCGGACGACGACCTGGCGCGAATCAAGGAGCGGGCCAAGCAGGGGCAGTGTGTCCTGGGCCTGAGGTTCACCGGCGATCCTGCGGTGCCTGCCGCCCGCTTCGAGCGCCTCCGGCAGGAGCTGGGGGACCGGTTCATGGCGGTCGAGATCGACTCTTCCAAGGGCAACCCAGCCGGAGTCCCCCGGACCGCCCACTCGGTCCTGACCGAGCACCTGGTCGACCGCCCCGGCCACCCGACCCACGACGCCCTCGAGAGGGTCCTCGCGTTCTTCGGGGAGCGGCTGAAGTAAGAAAGTCTCCGAGAACCTTCGCCATCGAGCCGCTGTCTAGATCCGGACGGCCGTTCGTCCGTCACAAACGGCCTGGAGCTTGCGACATGCCGAGCATGAGTCGAGGTCAACCGCGGGCGGGGAGGAATGGATGAGCACCCTCGACCGTACCAAGGGGGCTCGGTCCCCCTCCCCAACCGGCTACTCTCCACCCTTGGATATGGTCGCCTCGATCAGCGCTACGGTCTCGGGTTGGTCGAAGGCGCGCAACCGTCAGCGGCTGTTGCGCATCGGGTTGCGCGGCGGGGCGGTGGTTCTCGTGCTCGGCCTGGTGCTCGCGGCGACGACGAAGGCGCCCGACATGTTGCGGCGAGTCGGTGTCAGCTGGCCGGCGTGGCTCCCGAGCACGCAGCACCTGCCCGGGCTCGCGGGGATCTTCTTCGCGACGACCTCGGTGCTGGTGGGGCTCGGCTGTGCGTTCCTTTACTTCGGCCAGCGCGAGCTGCCCCTCACGCTCGCCAGCCGGCTCGACCGGAAGCACGCGACCGACGACCTGCTCGTCACGGCGATGGCGGTCGAGGCCGAGGGCGGCGCGCGGCTCGGTGGGCCGGAGATCTCCAGCATCGTCCTCGGACAGGCGCTCCACGTCGCCGGCACCCTGCCAGAGCCGACCCTCGCTCAGCCCGTGTCGTGGCGGTTCGCCGGCTCGATGATGGCGATCGCAACGACCGCGGCCACCGTGCTCCTGCTCCCGAAGGACGCGCTGCCCGCCGGGCTCTTCTCGCCCGACTTGCCCCCTGCCCCGGCCGAGGTGACCAAGCAGGAAGACGCGCCGCCGCTCTCCGCGGAGGACAAGGAGCGGCTCGAGCAGCTCGAGAAGCAGCTCAAATCCCTCGAAGAGCAAGAAGGTCTCCGCGAGGACGTGAAGAAGCGCCTCGGGGACGCGCGCAAGGAGCTCGGCTCGGCCCGAAAGAACGCGGGTCGCAGCGCGGGCCACCTGTCGGCGGCGGCCCGCACCCTTCAAGACCTCGCGAACGAGGCGCGCGACCAGGGTGGCCTGTACGACCCGCCCAGCCTCAAGGATGAGCCGCTCGACACGATCACCAAGCAGCTCGCCGACTCGATCGAGCGGGGGGACGCAGACTCGGCCGCCGCGATGGCCCAAGAGCTGCAGCGCCGTGCGAAGGACAGCAACGACCAGCAGCTGAAGGAGCTGGGTCGGTCGCTCGGGCAGGCGATGAAAGACTCGAAGCCCGATCCGACGAACCAGGGCGATCCCCAAGACCTGCAGCGCTGGCGCGACCTCGCGAAGAAGGCAGGCGGCCACTACTCGAACCAAGAGCCGAGCTCCGCGAAGAAGAGCCTGCGACAGCTCGTCGAGGAGATGGCCCAGAAGAACCCGTCCTCGATGGACAAGGCGCTCTCGAGCCTGAGCGAGGTCCGCTCGAAGCAGCTCACGGCGATGAACCAGCAGCGCGGCGCTCAAGATCCAGGCCAGCAAGGCCAGCAAGGTCAGCAGGGCCAGCAGGGTCAGCAGGGTCAGCAAGGCCAGCAAGGCCAGCAAGGCCAACAGGGTCAGCAAGGCCAACAGGGTCAGCAAGGCCAGCAGGGCCAGCAGGGCCAGCAGGGCCAGCAGGGCCAGCAGGGCCAGCAGGGCCAGCAGGGCCAGCCAGGGCCAGCAGGGCCAGCAGGGCCAGCAGGGCCAGCAGGGCCAGCAGGGCCAGCAGGGCCAGCAGGGCCAGCAGGGCCAGCAGGGCCAGCAGGGCCAGCAGGGCCAGCAGGGCCAGCAGGGCCAGGGCGATCCCGATGGGAAAGACCCTGGAGACGGCGGCATCACGCAAGGCGGGGGCGCCGGACACCGCCGAGGCGATCCGCGCGATCCGTTCGGGAAGCGCCTGCCCACCGAGCGCGTTCGAGTGACGAAGCAAGGCCCGCTGCCAGGCGCCGTCGGCGCGATCAGCCGCTTCCTCGAGGGGGACGAGTCGAGCCCGAGCGACGACGACGTCCGGCGCGAATACGCCGACGTCGCCGAGGGCACGATCCGGTCCGAGCAGATCCCGCTCACGCGGCGCGACTACATCCGACACTACTTCGAGGCGCTGAGGCCCTGACCATGACCGCACAACAACCCACCGCAGACGGGCCCGCCGCCACCCAAGCCTCTCCATCGCAGATGGAGCTCGCCGCAGAGCGGGTGCTCATCGCCCAGCGCGCGCTGATCGCCCTCCAGGCCGAGATCGAGAAGCGGCTCTATGGGCAGACGCCCCTCGTCCGCGGCGCCATCCTGAGCCTGTGCGCGCGCGGCAACTTCCTCATCGAAGGCCAGCCCGGCCTCGGCAAGACGCTGCTGGTCAAGGTGCTGGCCGAGGCGCTCGACATGGAGTTCTCGCGCATCCAATGCACCCCCGATCTGATGCCCGCCGACGTGACAGGGTCGCAGACGCTCGTCCACGACGAGGCGGGGCGCGCGAAGGTCGAGTTCCGAGCCGGCCCCATCTTCTCGAACCTGGTGCTGGCCGACGAGATCAACCGCGCCACGCCGAAGACGCAGTCGGCGCTGCTCGAGGCGATGCAGGAGCACGCGGTCACCGTGTTCGGCGTGCGACGGCTGCTGCCCGCGCCGTTCCTGGTGGCCGCCACGCAGAACCCGCTCGAGATGGAGGGCACGTACCCGCTGCCCGAGGCCCAGCTCGACCGCTTCTTGGTGAAGCTCGAGGTGGCCCTCCCCTCGCACCAAGATCTGCGCGAGATCGGCCTGAAGACAACGTCGAACGTCGAGACGCCCACCTACAAGATCATCGACCGCAACAGCGTGCTCAACCTCCAGGAGCTGGTGAGGGAGATCGTCGTGGCGCCTCACGTCGCCGACTTCGCGGCGAGGCTCGTGCTCGCGACGCACCCGGGCGACGCGAACGCTCCGGAGCAGGTCACCCGCTTCGTCCGCTACGGGGCGAGCCCCCGCGCGATGCAGGCCCTCATCCTCGCGGGCCGAGCGCACGCGCTGATGAGCGGCCGCCCCTGGGTCGCGGAGGACGACGTCCGCGCCGTCGCGCACCTCGTGCTGCGACACCGCATGATCCTGAGCTTCGACGCGCGGCTCGAGAACGTCACCACCAACCAGATCGTCGACGCGCTGCTCTCCAAAGCCCCGCGCGCCTCCTGAGCGGCAGCCCGTGCGCGTCGATCAAGCGAGCCTCAGCCGGTACATGGAGCTCCGGCTGCACGCCGCGGGCCACGCGACGTCGCAGGTCCAGGGCAACCGGCGCTCCGCCGAGAAGGGGCGCGGGGTCGAGTTCGCCGAATATCGCGCGTACGACCCGGGCGACGACATCCGCCTCGTCGACTGGAACGTGTACCTGCGGCTCGGCGTCGCGCTCGTGAAGCAGTTCACCGAGGAGCGCAGCCTCTCGCTGCGCGTGTGCGTCGACACCAGCGAGTCGATGGCGTTCGGAGAGCCCCGCAAGGCGGACCAGGCCGCGCAGATCGCCGCGGCCGTCGCGATGGTCGCGCTCGGTCAGCGTGAGCCGGTCACGCTCGTGTGCGCCGGCGGCGAGGGCCCCGTCATGCGCGCGAAGGCGGTGAACCCTGGACAGATGGGTGAGCTCGTCGCCGTGCTCGAGCGCGCCGAGCCCCGCGGCCGAGCCTCCCTGAAGGACCAGCTCGCGGCTCACCTGGGCTCGGGCCGCTCCGACCTGCTGGTGCTGATCTCGGATCTCCTGCTCGAGGACGAGGAGCTCGCTTCGCTGCTCCGCCTGTGCGCCGCGTCCAGCCACCGAACGTGCGTCGTGCACGTCCTCGGCCCCGACGAGCTCGACCCTCCGCTCGACTCGATCCAGCGCGTGGTGGACGCCGAGACGCAGGAGGAGATCGTGCTGCCGGCGTCGGCGAAGAAGGCCTACCAGGAGGCCCTCGCGAGCTGGCGCAAGGCGACCGAGGAGCGCTGCCGCAAGCTCGGCCTCACGTATGTGTTCGCGCCGACCGAGCTCGGCCTCGAGCAGGTCATGCACCGCGCCCTGCCCGGCGGGCGCGTGGTGGAGCACCGCATCGGGGGCCTGCGGTGACCGCGCTCTTTCCGCTCGCGTTCGCGCTCGTCGCGCTCGCCGCGCCGATCGCCCTCGCCTACCTGTGGCAGAAGCGCACCGAGAAGCGGCGGGTCTCGAGCGTCCTCATCCTGCGCAAGATCGCGGTCCCCACCGAGCCGCCCAAGCGCGGCTTCGCGCGGCCGCGACACGTGGCGAGCTTCGTGCTGGTCGTGCTGGGCCTGATCGCCGCCTCGCTGGGCGTCGCCGATCTTCGTCGCGCGGGCGAGACGCCCCGCGACCTCGTCATCGTGCTCGACACGTCGGCGAGCATGGGCACGGTCGAGGAGAAGGGAGAGACGCGGCTCGACATCGCCAAGCGGCGCCTCGCGAGCGCGATCTCGCGAATGCACAGCGGCGATCGGGTGGCGCTGATCACGACCGGCGGGGCCAACGTGGTGCGGGTCGGGCTGACCGAGGACACGGCCTACGCCCTCGACGTCGTCGCGGCGCTGACCCCCGAGGGGACGAGCGACGCCTCGGCGAGCGCCATCGAGCTGGCCGACGGGATCTGCAAGAGCCTCAGCGAGGGCCGCATCCTGCTGCTCTCCGACGGCGTCGGGGTGAGTGTCCCGAAGACCGAGTGCGACGTCGATCACGAGCCGCTCGGCACCGACGTCGCGAACGCTGGGATCAGCGAGCTCAGCGTGCGCGAAGGCGACGCGTTCGGGACGCAAGAGGTGCACCTCGAGATCACCAGCGTGCTCAAACGCAAGCAGCGCGCCGAGATCGCGATCCTCGCTGGCGAGCGGGTCGTCGATCTCGCGGCGATCGATCTCCCTGCCAGCGGCAAAGAGGAGCGCTTGCTCCGCCTCGAGCTGCCGCCCGGCGCTGCGGTCTCCGCGGAGCTGCGGCTGCCGGAGGCCGACGCGCTCGCCGCAGACGACTTCGCCACAGCGCCGCGCGTCGAGGGTGGCAAGGTCAAGACGCTGCTCGTGACCGCGGCCTCGAAGTCGTTCACCTCGGAGGCGCTGCGCCTGCACCCGCGGGTCGAGCTCACCACGGTCCGCACACCGCAGCCGATCCCCGAGGGCGCGAGCTTCGACCTGATCGTGCTCGAGGCGCTCCCCGAAGGCGGCGTGCCGAAGGTCGGCAACCGGGTCCTCACGCTCGGTCTGCCGCCCGCGGCGCTGGGCCTGCAGCCCGGCGAGACGCTCAAGACCCCGGACATCGTGCGCTGGTCGTACGCCGACCCGCTGTTTCGCTACGTCGACCTGCAGGGCGTCAAGGTGCCGAACGGCACGGTCCTCACGCCGGGCGAGGGCCAGCGGGCGCTCATCGACGCAGAGCAGGGCGCGCTCGGCCTGATCGACGCCCGCCCCGAGCGCGAGCTCTTGTACCTCGGGTTCGCGCCCCACGAGTCGGACTTCGTGCTGCGCGTCGGGTTCGTGAACTTCATGGCCAACGTCGTCGAGTGGGCGAGCCTGGCGTCGAGCGTCGGCGAGCGCAAAGGCGTGCTCTCGGGGACCGAGTCCTGGGTGCACCCGCCGAAGAAGGGAGACGAGGACGAGCGCAAACCCCCGGTCCGCCCGCTGCCGCTCTGGCGCGTCGCGGTCCTGCTCGCGCTGGGCCTGGTGGCCAGCGAGCTGCTCGCGCAGACCGTGCTCGGCTCCCGCGAGGGGCTCCGCGCGCGGGTGTCGCGCTGGCGAGCGAAGAAGGCCCCTGACGCCTCTGGCTCGAAGGAGGACACGTGAGGCTCGGGCCGGTCGTCGTCACCGACACGCGCTGGCTCTGGCTGCTCGTGCCCGCGGTCCTCCTCGTCGCGCTCGATCTGGCGCGAGGCTGGGGCAGCCGCGGCCAGCGCGTCCGTGGCGCCCTGGTCCGCCTGCTGGTGCTGGCGACCCTCGCCGTCGCGCTGACCGACCCTCGCTGGGAGCGGCGCCGCCCGAGCGCGCACGTCATCTTCGTCGTCGACCGCTCCGCCAGCATGTCGGAGGCAGGCGTCGCAGCCGCGCTCGCCCGCGCGAAGGAGCTCGCTGCGACGCTGGGTCCCGACGTGAGGACGGGGCTCGTCTTGTCGGACGGCTCGCCCAGCGTCGCCGTGATGCCGGGGCAGCCGTGGAGCGTGTCCGAGGTGCCGCGGGGCGACAAGGTAGAGTCCACCGATCTGGGCGCGGCGCTCGACCTCGCGCGCGCCCTCGTCCCCGCAGGAGACAGCGGGCAGATCGTGCTCTTGTCGGACGGGCGTCCCACCGCCGGCGAGCGTCGCACCACCGCGCTCGCGCCGCGGCTCGGGGCTGCCGGTGCACACCATCGCCATCCAGCCCGAGCGCACCGACGCGGCCGTCACCGCCGTCTCGCTCGACGATTCGAACGTGCGCCCGGGCGCGACGACCGGCGGCTCGGTGGAGCTCGACGGCGGCGCCGCGCCGTTCCGCGGCGAGCTGCTCGTGCGCGTCGACGGAGAGCTCGTCCACGCCCAGGAGGTCGAGGCTCGAGGCCGGCGCGTCGAAGAAGATCCCCTTCACGGCGTCGATCCCGCTGGGTACACCCGAGGGCGAGCTGCAGGTGGAGGCCGAGCTCGTGCCCGAGGGGGCGAGCGATCCCGTCGGCGCCGGCTCTGCGCCGCTCGCCGTGGGTGACAAGCCGCGCGTGCTGTTGTTGACGGCAGAGCCGAAGGACGCCGAGCTGCTGGCGACCGCGCTGCGCGCGGAGGCGATGCAGATCGACGTGCGCACGCTGGACGGCAAGGACTTCCCCAAGCAGATCGACAAGGAGACCGACCTCGTCATCATCGTGAACGCGCCCGCCGGCACCGCGTCGAGCCAGCGCGGGATGAGCGAGGAGCTGTTGATCTCGATCGCGAAATGGGTCGACGAAGGCGGAGGCTTGATCGTCACGGGCGGCCCGCGCGCCTTCGATCTCGGTGGCTATCAGGGCTCGCCCATCGAGCGCGTGCTGCCGATCCGGCTCGATCCGGTCGACCCGCTGACCGAGCCGGCCGCGACGATCGTCGCGGTGCTCGACCAGTCGGGCAGCATGGGCGCGCACGTCTCCGGCGGTAAGACGAAGATGGAGCTCGCGGACGAGGCGGTGTTCGCGTCGATCCAGATGCTGCGCCCGTTCGACTACGTCGGGCTCACGACGGTGACGACGCAGGCCGACTGGGACGTCCCGGTGCAGCCTGTCTCCGACGCGCTCGATCTCGAGAAGAAGATCCTCAGCATCCGCTCGGAGGGCGGCGGCATCTACGTGTACACGGGCCTCGAGGCGGCCTACGCGGCGCTCGCCGACGCGCCGACCCCGCTCAAGCACGTGCTCCTGTTCTCGGACTGCGCCGACTCGGAGGAGAAGGTCAGCTACTCGAACGGCAAAGACGCGCAGGACCTCGCCGCCGAGAAGCTGAAGGCCGGCGTCACGCTGAGCGTGGTCGGCATCGGGGAGGAGATGGACCCCGACACCGCGTGGCTGAAGGAGCTCGCCGCGAACGGCGGCGGCAAGTTCTACCTGACGAACGACGCGACGAAGCTGCGCGCGCTGTTCGTGCAGGAGACCGAGCGCCTCGTCGACACCTCGGTGCAAGAGGTGAAGTTCAAGGCCCGGGTCGGGGCGAAGCACCCAATGATCGCCGACATCGACTACACGAACGCGCCGGAGCTCGACGCGTACCAGCGCCTGCAGCCGCGCAAGACCTCCTAGGTCGTCCTGCTCGCGCCCGACACCGACCCGCTGCTCGTGACCTGGAGGTACGGGCTCGGCCACGTGGTCGTGTGGTCGAGCGACGTCGGCGTGCGCTGGGCCAATAGCTGGGCGAGCTGGGACGGCTTCAACAAGCAGTGGACGCAGGTCGCGCGCCACTCGCTGCGCTCGAGGGCCGGCGGCTCGACCGCGGTGGAGGTCGACTTCTCGGGCGGAGCCCCGGTCGCGCGGCTCGTGCGCCGCGACGCGGGCGGCCTGTCGCTGCCGGATCGCGCGCGCATGCGCCTCAAGACGAGCGGCGAGCCGCAGGAGCTGTCGCTCCGAGCGCGCGAGCCAGGGCTGTACGAGGCGAAGCTCGATCCCTCCCTCACCGGCGTGCAAGAGCTGGAGGTCGTCGACGCGGAGGGCAAGGTCGTGCACATCGAGCGCTTCGTGGTCCCGCCGCCCGAGGAGCGCCGGCACCGGACCCCCGACCTGCTGTGGCTCCAAGACCTCGCGCAGCGAACCGGGGGGACCTTCGACGTGAAGGCGGTCACCCCCACCCTCAACGCCGCGTCGACGCCGGAGCACCTGCACCTTTGGCCTTACGCGGTCCTGTTCGCGGCGCTGTTGTTCCCCCTCGACGCAGCGCTCCGCCGCATGTCGCGCGTGGTGTGACTCAGCCGTCTTCCCGGCGGACCGCGAAGTACTCGCGGCAGCGGGCGTGGAGCTGGGGCTTGTGGGACGCCCAGGTGAGCGGCCCGCGCGCGTCGAGCCGAAGATCGAGCTCGGGATCGAAGCCGTGCGCGATCAGCACGTCGAGCCGCTCGAGGTAGCGGCGATCGTCCTTCTTGCCATGCCACAGGTGGAGCAACGTGCCGTCGACGTGCCCGACGCTCCCGCGCACGTCCGCGAACAGACGATCCGCCCAGCGCTCGAGGTGGGCGCGCGCACGAGCGCTCAGGCGGTCGGCCTTGAGGGCGGCCGCGCCGCCGAACATGGCGTGCGCCGCGTTGAGATCGCCGTTGCCGAGGACGTTGGCGTCGTAGAGGCCGTGGCGAACGAGCACCTCGCGCCTCGCCGCCCACGCGTAGCCACAGTGTCCGTGCTCGAGGTAGCGACCGAGGCAGCTCGGGCCGCGCGCGGCGACGCCGTACGCCATCGAGTGCAGGATCTCGCCGTCGCCGGAGCCGACCGGAAGGTCGAGCGTGGTGGCAGCCCGCTCACCAACGCCGAGCCGGATCGAGCGTGAGAAGGGCTGCAGCACGACGACCTCCTCGAGCCTGGCCGAGGTCGCGGCGGCCCAGTCACGCCGCTCGAAGAGCACGTCGGCGTCCAGCCAGACGACCTTGTCGCAGTCGGGAGGGAGCGCCTCGATCGCGAGGTTCAAGAGGCGCTCCTTCTGCCAGAGCACGTCGCCTCCCCTCACCTGCACGAGGCGCTCTGCGTCACGCGCTCCGAGCTCGAAGGGGGCGCCGTCGAAGGCCAGCTCCGCCGCGCACAGCGGCACGCCGACCTCGCGGAGACCGGCGCGAAACAGCGCATAGTTGTCGAGGCGCGAGCGGAACCCCGAGGGGTTGAAGAGCGCCGTCACCGCCCACAGCGACCCCGGCAGGCGCTTCGGAGAGAGCGGCGGCGGCGTCGGACACGTCGCTCGAAAGGCCGCGCGGCGCGCTCGGTCGCGCTCGAGGCGCCTGAGCTCGACGAGGTCGCGGGGCAGGCTCGTCGCCAGGCGCTCGGCGATGTAGCCCGGTGGATCGGCGTCGAGGGCGGCCGCGAGGCGAGCGCGGGTGGCTTTGTTGTCGCCGCGCGCCGCCTCGTCGCGCGCGTCCTTCGGGGCGTGGAGCTCGAGGGCGAGCCCGTCGAGCGTGCAGACGTCGGGGAAGAAGCGGCGCAGCCGTCGCGCGAGCTCGAGCCCCTCGTCGGCGGTGCCGGTGAACTCCTCGGACGCCCCGCCCAGCGCCAACAGCACCTCACGCTCGACCGCGAGGCCGAGCTTGCCGAGCGGCGCGGGTCGAGGTGCGCCTCGAGGGTCTGTCGTCTCACGCGCGCCCGCGTTCGCGGCGCCTGCGCAAACCGACGCGCTCTGTTCAGGCGACAGCGCCACGCTATGGGAGGCGACCTGGACAGCGACGGCCTGCGACGTGGCGAGCGCGCGCAGGCCCTCTTCGGGCAAGAGCACGTTGGGGTCCGCGAGCAGCACGAGCTCGGCCTCGACCCGCGCGAGGCCTCG
This sequence comes from Polyangiaceae bacterium, assembly GCA_016719945.1. GTDB lineage: Bacteria > Myxococcota_A > Polyangia > Polyangiales > Polyangiaceae > Xiheicaenibacterium. The sequence goes on from JADJYE010000001.1 coordinate 873,087, forward strand.
GTTGAGCAGCGCCCCTCGCCGCGACAGCGGGTCGTCGAAGTGCACGGCCTCGCGTCGTACCCCCTCGAGCGCGCCGAGCTCGAGCGTGGCCGGGTCGCGCTGCTCCACGACGACGACCGGCCCCACACCGCACGAGAGCAGCCGCGCGACGACGGCCCGCAGGTTCCTCCCGTGCTCCGGCGCCGTCGCCCTCACCGGCACGACGGCCCCGACCGCTTCGCCGGATCACGAGACGTCGTCGCCGCCGCCGTCCGCGCTGTCGGCCTCGAGGCCCGCCTCCGCCTCCGAGAGGTCGTCGGTGCCCGAGTCGCCCGCGTCTGCGGCGTCGTCCGTCGATGAGCCGTCGTCTGCCGACGAGCCGTCGTCCGCGCGGGTCTCACCGTCCATCGCGGCCTCGAGCTCCGAGCGCTCCGAGGCGTCCTCCGCGTCGCGCTCCGCCTCGCGCGCGGCGTCGCGCTCCGCCTCGCGCGCCTCTCTCTCGGCCTGCTTGTCGGCCGAGCGGAAGAAGCCGAAGTCCGCACGGTCTTGCCCGTGCTCCTCGCGGTACGACGCGAGCTCCGGGATCACCGCGCGGCTCCAGCCCTCGTACGGCATCGACTCCTCCGCGCCCCAGGCGAAGGCGTCGTACGGCAGGAAGCGCGGGTCTCGCTCGAGGTAATACGAGTAGTCGTCGTAGTCCTCGAACTCGATGATGTTGTGGTGCATGCGGCGACAGAGCCGCACCGACTTGTGGGTGCTCTTGTGCTTCGCGGCCGGCAGGTCGACCAGCCACCCCTTCTTGTTGCCCGCCACGTAGGCGGAAGGCTTCATCGCCCAGGCTCGCTGGGTCTTGGCGATGGCGTCGACGCGCTTCTTGCGGTCGTTCACCTGGGCCGCGAGGAAGCCCTCGAGGTTGCCGAGGTACTCGTCCTTGCGCGCGAGCGCGTGAGCCTTGGCGATCGTCGGGCGCACGGCCTCGGCGACGGTCCCGTGAGCGGCGCGCAGGTCGACGCGCCCGAGCGCGACGCCCACCTCCGATCTCAACATCTCGCACACGCGCGGCTCGAACTCGTGCGTCCACGCGTAGAGCTTCGCGTGCTCCTCCAAGAGGGCCAGCGCGCGCTGCCGCAGGGCCTCGTTCGCCTTCAGGCGCTGGTGCGTCTGCTCGAGGGCGGCGTGCGTCTTGTGATGCTCGGCCGCGAGCTCCTCGTACGTCGCGTAGCCGAGCTCGGCGCAGCACTTCGCCTTGGCCTTGTCCTCGCGGACCCCCGTGAAGGTGACCGCGTCCCAGAACGAGCCGAGCGCGCCGCGGCCCGCCGCCTTCTCCTCTTGCCTCGCGCGCAGCCACTTGAACGACGGATGCTCGAAGTGCCCAGCCTTCTGCTCGAGCTCGGCGCGCCAGCGCTCCAGGGCCTGACGCTCCTGAGCGAGCTCGCCGCGCGTCGCGTGCAGCAGCGCCTGCCGCCGGAGGAACGCAGGGTCACGCTCGATCTCGGCCAGGCGGGCGCGCCACTCCGCGCGCTTCCGCTCGAGCTCGGCTCGGCGCTGCGCGAGCCACGGCATCCCCAGGGCGCGCCCGGCGCTCGCGAGCGTCGCCGGCGCCGCGTCGGGGAGGAAGGTGGTCGCGGCCTGGACGAGCGTCGCCGCGAGCTCAGCCTGCACGACGCGCCGATCCGACGCGACCGACGTGCGCTCGCCCTCCAGCTCGGCGATCTGGGCCTGGTAGCTCCGGATCGCCCCGTCGGCGACGTGTACGCCCTGTCCCTTCGTCCACATGTCGTTCGGTCCTCTCAGTTCGCTGGGCCGCCCTCGGCCGCTTCGTCGTGGGCGCCGCGCCCGTCATCCCCGTCGTGCTGTCCGAGCGCCGCGAGCAGCCGCGCGCGAAGCTCCGCCCCGTCGCTGCCGCTCACCATCGGCGCGAGGTCTCCCTCGAGCCCGGCGGCCACCTCGAGCAGTCGCTCGAGCTTCGCCTCGTACCCACGCTCGGGCCCGCGCGCGAAGGCGGTCGAGAGCGCGCGCCACCCAGCTTCATCGAGCTGGGACCGCTCTCGCAGCTCGGCGAGCGCTGCGCCATGACGCAAGGCCTCCTTGCCTCGCGGGGCGCCCGACCACCACGACGCCGCGTGGGCCTCACGCGAGACCGCGACCTCGGCGGCTGACCCCGCGAGCGCACGGAACGAACGGTAGGCGCGCGCCGCCCGCCCGAACGCGACCGGGAGGCCGCGTGGCGCGTCGCGGCGAAGAGCCGCCAGCTCGTGAAGGACGCCGCGATCCAGGCTCGAGCCCTCGAGGCCCGCGCAGACCCCGAGCAGCTCCACCGCGGCGCGCAGCGCGCCGTCCGGCGCGGGGCGCGCCGACAGGGCCTCACGCACGCGCGCGCCGAGCTCACCCTCGAGCAGATCGTCGAGCCGACCGCGCACCAGCTCGGGGTCGGCCCGCTCGGGGATCACCCCGTGCAGCGAGGCCGCGAGACCGCGCTCGATGCGCAGGTCCTGCCGGTCGAGGCCCTTGTCCTGCGCGAAGAACAGCGTCGGCACACGCGCCGCGAGCAGCTCCTCGTACGAGTTGAAGCCGGCCGCGCTCACCGCCGCGTCGACCCCGCCGAAGATGCGGCTGACGTTGCCCTCCAGCAGGGGGATGACGTTCTTCGCGTAGACGCACCCGCCGCGGTGGAGGGGCCCATAGCCGGCGAGCACGACGTTGCGCTCGTCCCCCGCGACCGCCCTCACCAGCGCCTCGAGCGCGTCGCGCCCGTCCCCGCCCCCGCCCGCCGCGACGTAGACGAGCCGCCGCCCGTCCTCCACGCCGAAGTAGGCGCGCACGCGCGCCCGGTCCCACGCGTCGGCCGCGTCGTATGCGGTGACCGGCCCCGTGAACGCCACGCGCCGGCGCGCCCCGCGCGGCACCGGGTAGCCCTCCGCGCGCGTCTCGTCGTCAGGGATCAAGATGCGATCGAACAGCTCGAGGTGGCGCTGCACCAGGTCGCTCGCCGCCGAGCGCGCGTCCAGGTGGCGGTAGATGTAGGCGGTCGCTCGCGCGTAGCTGCGCAAGAACGAGAACTCCTGGAACGCGCCATAAGGGACGGTGTCGAGCACGAGCAGGTCGGGCGACTGGGCCGCGACGAGGTTCGACACGATCAGCTTCGCCCGCTGCACGTAGCGGTCGCGCGCCGCGCCGGCGCGCGCGACCGCGGTCTTGGACGGCAGCTTGTAGACCGGAAAGTCGTCGGCGATGAACGAAGCCTCGCTGGTCGTGACGATCTCGAGATCGGCCGGCACGTCGGCCGCCTCGAGCAGCGTCCTCGCGGCGCGCGCGATCGCGAGCAGCCGGGTCAGGTGACCCAGGCCGCGACCGTTGATCGCATAGAAGACGATGCTGACCGGACGCCCGCGCGCCATGGCGTCACCGGAACGACGAAGAGAGGAACAGCTGCTCGATGCGCGGGTGCATGGGCGGCGGCTCGATGGCGTCGAGCCCCGCGACGCTCTCGTCGATCAGCGCGCGATCCTCTGGGGTGATCTCCAGGGTCGCCACGAGCTCCGCGTACAGGGCCTCCTCGCGCGCGTCGAGGTGCTCGTCGATCGCGGCCATGCTGGCGGCTCTGAGCGCCACGAAGAACCTGTCCGCGTAGCGGTCGATCCGGCCGAGGATCTCGGCGAGCGAGGTGCGCTTCGCCTCCTCGACCAGGGCGTCGACGCTCTCGGCCGAGTCGAGGTGCGGCGCGAGCATCGCCCGCTCCTCGTCGGACACATGACCGTCGACCAGCGCCATCTTCGCCATCGCCAGCAAGGCAGCTTTTCGAGCCATCGCGCCCGGGAGGGTACATCAGGCGGTCACATTTCGGAGGGCCACCGTCACTGGGGTGCCATGAGCTTGTCCAGACTCGGCGTCGCGTTCGTCCTGCTCTCCCTCGCTGGCTGTCAGGCCTCTGCCCCGGTCGGCCCCGAGGTGGTCCGTCACTCCGCGCCGTCTGTCGCCGCGCCCTCGGTCACCGCCGCCGCGCCCACCCTCCCTGCCCCGGCCGCGCCGGTCCCGCGGGACCAGCTCTCGGTCGAGGTGACCTCGGGCCTCACGGTGCTGCCGGCGGGCGAGGCCAATGAGATGTTCGTGAGGGTTCGGGTGAAAGGCCTGCCCCTGCCCGCGTCGAAGCGCCCGCGCCTGGATCTCGCGCTCGCGGTCGACACGTCGGGCTCGATGGAGGGCAAGGGGATCGAGCAGGTGCGCGCCGCGTGCAAGACCCTCGTGGACAAGCTGGAGGAGGGCGACACGGTGACCATCGTCACGTTCGGCTCGAAGCCGAAGAGGGTCCTCGAGCCGATCACGATCTCGAAGGACACCCGCGAGGCGACGCACAAGGCGATCGCGTCGATGGTCGCCGACGGCACGACCGACATGGGGGGCGCGCTGCAGGTGGCGGTGTCCCACCTCGTCCAGAAGCGGTCGCCGGAGCGCCTGCAGCGCGTGGTCTTGGTCGGGGACGGCGTGCCGAACGACCCCGCGGTGGTGCGGGCGGTCGCCGACCAGGCGGGCGCGCAGAAGCTGCCCATCACCGTGCTCGGGCTCGGCGCCGAGTTCGACGAGACGCTGATGGCGTCGGTCGCCCAGCGCTCGCGGGGGACGTTCCACTTCGTCGACGACGCGTCGCGCGTCGCCAAGGTGTTCGACGACGAGCTCACCAAGCTCGGCCGGGTCGTCGCGCGCGCGACCTTCGTCGAGCTGATCCCCGGGCCGGGGGTGACGCTGCACGAGGCGGTCGGCCTGCATCACTCGGCCCAGGGCAGGAACCTGCGCGTCGATCTCGGGGACCTGTCGGAAGGGCAGACGCGCGACGTGATGATCCGGGCGACGGTCGGCGCGCGACCGGCCGGCGTGAAGGTCGAGATCGTCGACGCGACCGCGCACTATCAGCACGGCCTCACGCCCGTCCAGCTCACCGCGCGTGAGTTCGAGGCCCTCCCGAGCTCGGCCGACAAGGCGCAGCTCGGCGACGCGGTCGTCGTCGAGGTCGAGCGGCAAGGCATCCGGCTCCAGGTCGCCGACCAGATCGTGGACGCCATCGCGCTCGCGCGCGCAGGCGACGTGAAGGGCGCGCGCACGCTGCTCGACAAGACCGCGAAGCTCGCAAAATCCGCCGCTGAGCGCTTCAGCGACCCGGACCTGAGCGCGCGCGCGAAGGAGGCGCTCGACCTGAAGAAGAGCGTGGCGTCGCTCGCGCCTCCTCCCGCGACGCTCGGCGGCCTGGGGGGCATGGGCCTCGGGCTCGGCGCCGGCAAGGCGAAGATGGCGATGCCGGCCGCACCGGTGAGCCACGACGCGGCGCTGCAGATCCGCGGCGCACACGGCCGCGCGATGGGTGAGATCCAGGGGTTGTGACCTCGGCTATCATGCCCGAGTGGCAGCGGCTCCCGACGTCTATTGGGTCGAGTTCGTGCCCTGTCGGCCCGACCTGCACGGGACGATGAAGGACGAGGAGCAGGTGCTGATGATCGGGCACTTGAAATGGCTCGAGGCCATTCAAGAGTCCGGGCGGCTCGAGTTCGCGGGCCGCGCCTCCGACGCGAGCCACGGCTTGGCGATCATCCACGTGAAGGACGAGCCCGCGCTGACGCGCCTGCTCGACGACAACCCCGCCTGCAAGGCTGGCGTGCTGGTGCCGCAATGGAAGCCGTACCTGCTCCCGAAGCGGCCCGGGCGATGACGAGCGATGCGCGGCGCGCCACCGTGATCGCGTGCGCGGCGCTCGCCACGTTCGCCACGGCGTGCGCGTCGGGCCCGGCCGAAGAAGGCGCGGTCGTGTCGATCCCTGCCGCGCCGAGCGCGGATCCGTCGGCGCACCACCCGAGCGCCTCGGAGCTCATGGCTCAAGCCTCGACCGCGGCGACGACGAGCGCGGCGGTGGGTCCGAAGGCGAGCCCCGAAGCGCTGGAGCGCGCGAAGGAGGCGTTCAACCGGGGCGTCCAGGCCGTTCAAGACGGTCGCTACCCCGACGCGCGCAAGGCCTTCGAGGAGGCGTACGCCGCCGTACCGAACCACCTGGTGCTGTACAACCTCGGGCAGGTGCAGCAGATGGAGGGCCGCCAGGCGGAGGCGTGTCAGACCTTCCAGCGTTACCTCGACCAGGCGAATCCGACGACGCGCGCGCAGCACCTTCCGCAGCTGCTGACGAAGTGCCCGGGGCTGCGCTGAGCGCGTCGAGGGCGCGTGGGCAGCTCGCTGCGGGCTGGCCGCCCGGCGGTGGCGGTCTCCCGTGCTCGTTCGGCTGGGGTCCCCTCGCCTGCGGCGCGTGGGCAGCTCGCTGCGGGCTCCCCAGTCACCCGCTGTGCGGGTGACAGCCCGCGCGAGAGCCTAGCCCACAGGTCTCGACGCGCCTCCGGCTCGCCCCAGCCGCCCTCCGCGCGGAAGACCCGCCACCGCCGGGCTGGGTGGTCGCGAACGGTCAATCGCGACGCGACGGCTCTCAACGCAGCGCGGAGTCGTGACAGAAACAGGCACCCTGCTCAGCAGGGTCGCCCTTTTCGTCACAGTTGCCGGCTCACGCGGGGCGGTCGCGACGAGCTTTCAGCCACTTGGTGTCGCGGTCTCCCTTGTTGCGGACCCGCACTGTGACAGTCAGGGGGGCCCTGCTCAGCAGGGTGGGGCTCTCTGTCACACGCGGCGCTGGCGCGACGACGAGGTCGACCCGATCACATCCTCGATCTGCTGCTTGAGCACGTCGGGGTCGAGGTCAGTAGCGCGGGCGATGAGAAATTCGGGCGTGCGTCTCAGCGGCGCGAAGGCCTAGCGCGAGCGCAGCCGCTCCAGCAAGGCATCCATCGCGCGACCATTGTCGCTGGTCCTCTGCGCCGGGTCGTCGAGCCGATAGTGCTCCGCGTACGCGGCGCGATCGAAGCCGTGCTCCGGGCCCAGCTCGACGAAGCTCTGATACGTCCAGTCGCCCGTCTCTCGGCGCATTGCCTCCAGCTCATCGGGCGTGGCGCGCCCCTCGCGCTCCAGCGCCGCGCGAGCCGCTTCCGTGTCGGCCGCGAGCGAGAGGCAGCCCCTGAAGGTCCTCACCGGCGATTCACACCCAGCGCGGCGCCGACGACCCAGCACATTCATGGCGTTGTAGCCGGTGTGCAGGTCGGCCATCAGCTCGCCCTGGCTCTCCCCGAGCACGGCGACGGGGACGTCGCCGCTGCGCGTGGGGCTGAAGACGAAGCCGGTGAAGTGGTCGTCGAGGAACGTCCACACGAACGCGCGCTTATCGCTCGACTGCATCTTGATGCTCGTCTCGTCGGCGAACACGATCTCGGCCGCGGCGATCCGCGCCAGGACCCGATCGGAGATCGGCGCCAGCAGCGTGGCGCCCCGGTGGAACAAGTCGGTCATCGTGCTGCGTGCCATCGGGATGCCGAGGCGCTCGAACTGCTTCTCCATCCGGTAGATGGGCAGGCCGTCCTCGCACTTCTGCACGGTCAGCGCAGCGATGAAGCTCGCGGAGTAGGGAGAGCGGTCGGCGAGCTTGTCGGGGCACGGCGCGGTGACGATGCACTTGCCGCACGAACAGGTCACGGTCTCGCGCTGGTAGATCCAGCGGCGAAAGTAGGCCGCGATGTAGACGCAGGTCACGCTCGGCGCGCCATTACCTGCCGCTTCATGTCAGGCTTGCCGCACACCTTGCACGAGCGCTCGTCCTCAGGCACGGGGACGGGGACGACCTCGGGCAGGCTCTCGCGCGCCTTCAGGTTTTGCTGCCGGAGCCTCTTGGCGTCGTCCGCCGTCGCCGTCGTGAGCGAGGCCCCGTGAGTTGAGGGCCGAGGCGCCCGCCGCGATCACGATGTTCGAGGGGACGCAGAAAAACCCTCTCAGAGAACTTGTTCAAGTTCGTCCGAGGAGGCTCGCCTTGAGGTGTTCCGACAAAAGGCGGGTACATGTTCGATCAGGTCGAGCTGGATCGCGAGCTCTTCGCAGCGCTGGGGCGGGTGGACGCGGAGATCGCCCGGGCGGTGCGCGATGACGGATGCGGGTGGTGCGGCGGCCGGCTCCACCGCGGGGACTACCCCCGGAAGCCGCGCGGAGCGCTGATCGCGGCGGCGGGCGAGGCGCAGGTCGTCCGGTTCAGCTTCTGCTGCGGTCGCGAGGGGTGCCGACGCAGGACGACGCTCCCTTCGCTGCGGTTCCTCGGTCGACGGGTCTACCTCGAGGCCGTCGTGCTGGTGGCGAGCGTGATCGCCTTGATCCGCGACGCGGAGCGCGGGACGGGGCGTGAGGTCGGGGTCCCGCCGCGCACGCTCGGGCGGTGGCTCGGCTCATCGCACCCGGAGAGCTACACCGCCAGAAGCAGAAGCTGACCTCCTTCGTCTTCAAGCAGAACCTCGGCGAGGTGCGTGATGCCGTCGTCGCACACGTGGGAGCGCTCATCGTCGCCGAGGCGTTCGAGAAAGACGTCCGATGGGTGAAGGACCAACAGGGACGCTCGCTCGCGGCCTTCCCCGCCAGCCCTCGACACTCGGAGCCCGGCTGGTTCCGCAAGGCCCTACGCCTCGCCTCTCTGCGCGCCGATCTGCTGTGGGGAGGCGCTGGCCGCGGAGCCGGCATGGACGAGGGCTACGTCTTCGTCGACTTCGGGCCGACCGAGGGCGACCTCGTCGTGTTCGAGAGTGGTCTTCCGTTCCGCGTGCTCGCGATCGCCACGCTTAGCGAAGAGGACGCGACGAAGCTCCATCGCGCCGTGGCCGACGAAGACGCGACGCCGCTCGCCGAAGTCGACGCGATCCTGCGGAGGATCCACGAGGAGGCGACGCGCACCGCGTCGATCGCCATCGACGACCCAGCCCGGCGGTGACGGGTCTTCCGCGCAGGGCGGCTGGGGCGAGCCGTAGGCGCGTCGAGGCCTGTGGGCTTGGCTCTCGCGCGGGCTGTCACCCGCGCAGCGGGTGACTGGGGAGCCCGCAGCGAGCTCCCCACGCGCCGCAGGCGAGGGGTCCCCAGCCGACCGAGCACGGGAGACCCGCACCACCGGGCCGGCCCGCAGCGAGCTCCTGCCCGTGCGGACCCGACGCCAGCCGTGTCTGGTCAGGATCGCCCTCACGGCGTAGGGTCGACCCATGGCTTCTTCGCGCCGCCACGCGTCCCTGCTCGCGCTCTCGCTCTCGGCGGTCCTCGCCTGCTCACCCGGTGAGACGGCCACCACCGGCGGCAGCACGCCGAGCGGCGGAGGCGGCAGCGGCGGGTCGACGTCGACCAGCCCGAACGGCGGAGGCGGCGCGAGCAACACCGGGGGCAACGGCTTCGGTGGCTTGGGCACCGGAGGCAGCGGCGGCTTCGCGGAGTGCGCCGGCGTGTCGAGCACGGCGACGGCCGAGCTCCAGCCGGCGGACATCATCATCGCGGTCGACACCTCGGGCAGCATGGATGAGGAGTCCGCCGAGGTGCAGCAGAACCTCAACACGTTCGCGAGCCTCATCGTCGCGAGCGGGATCGACGTTCACGTGGTGCTGATCGCCGATGCGGGGGTCTGCATCCCGGCGCCGCTGGGCTCGGGCCAGTGTGGCGGCGCCGACGAGAGCCTCCCCGCCTTTCGCCACGTCGTGCAGACCGTCAGCAGCTCGGACTCCCTGCAGGTGATGCTCAACACCTATCCCCAGTGGTCGGCGTCCCTGCGCCCGGAGGCGACGAAGACGCTCGCCGTGGTCTCCGACGACGACTCGTCCCTGGACGCTGCCTCGTTCACCAGCCAGCTCCTGGCCCTCGACCCCACGTTCCAAGGGTTCAAGTTCGACGCGATCGTCTCCTCCACGGGCCCCGACGAGTGCATCTTCGGCGGCTGCTTCTTCAACTGCGGCGCCTGTCAGAACCCCTGCTGTGATCAGTCGCAGTTCTGCCAGCCGTTCTCCGCGGAGGAGGGCACGGTCTACAAGCAGCTCGTGCAGCAGACGACAGGGGTCTTCGGGGACCTGTGCTCCCAGGACTTCGGCCCCGTCTTCCAGGACATGGCGACCGCGGTCGTGCAGGCCAGCCAGCTCTCGTGCGAATACGACATCCCGCCGCCGCCCGAGGGGGAGACGCTCGACCCAGGGCTCGTCAACGTGCGGTACACACCCGGCAGCGGCGACCCGGCCACCACCATCTACAACGTCCCTGGCGGCGCAGGAGACTGTGGCGCCGCGGGCGGCTGGTACTACGACGACCTCGTCGCACCGACGCAGATCATCGTGTGTCCAACCACGTGCGCGACGCTCCAGGGCGACGCGAACGGGCAGGTCGACGTGCTCTTCGGCTGCGAGACCGACATCGTTCCCCGCTGATCTCGGGAGCGCGCAGATCGCGGCGCCGGTTTGGCCCGAGCGCCGCGTGTGACAGAGATCCCGACCCTGCTGAGCAGCCCCCCCTCGACTGTCACAGCCTGGGGCCGGAGCTGCCGAAACCGCCGCGCCAAGTGGTTGAACGATCGTCGCTGTCGCTCCGCGCGAGCCGTCGACTGTGACAGAAAGGGGGACCCTGCTGAGCAGGGTGCGTGGTCTTGTCACCCGACTCCGTCCGTCGCCTATTCCGCTGCTGCATCCTGCGCGGAGCTCAGCGCGTGCGTCTGCCCTTCACCGTGGGGAGTGTACGAAGTCGCCGAGAAGCTCGTCCGTTGGACGGAGTACCATCGCAGCATGCGTCGCTTCCTTCTGGCGCCTGCCGTTCCCGCGCTAGGGTCTCGCGCCGGAGCTGACCTCATGATTCACGACCTTCTGTCGCGCGCCGCGCTCGTCGTGGCCCTCCTGCCCTGGGGCTCGGCCTGCGGAGGCGAGGCTGGCTCGGCCTCGAGCGCGACGGGCACCGCGCCCGCTCGCAGCGCGGCTGCGTCGTCGAGCGCCGCGACGGCCCGCCCGACGGGGCTCGCGCCCAGCGCGTCGGCGAGCGCCACGCCAGGCCCCTCAGATCTTGCCGCGCCGACGCGCACCGACGGCAAGAGCGGGTCCGGCATGTTCTACATGTATTGGGAGCCCGGGATCGAGGTCCCTGGCGCCGACGCGCTCGCGCGCGCGCAGACCGTGCTCGCCAGCGCGCGGGTGAAGGAGCTGCTCGGCGCCGGCCCCGACGACGGCTTCGTGTTCCAGAAGCGCGACGACGCGAAGGGCATGCTCACCTTCCGCCAGACGGTCGCCTGGGGTGGACAGGCCGTCGTGGTCGACGGCGCCTACGCGACGGTCCAGCTCGAGGGCGGGACCAAGCTCGTCTACGTGGGCACGGGCTTCAAGCAGCGCATCACGCTGAGCAAGGATCCGCTCGTCGTCGACGAGGCCAAGGCCGGCCCGATCGCGGAGCAGGAGTACGAGCGGATCGAGAAGGCCAAAGGCAAGGTCACGCCGCACCTCGATCCCGGACTGCGCGTCCACGCCGTCGCGGGCAAGGGCCTCATCCTCGGGTACGCCATCCACGTCGAGCGAGCCGACCAAGGCATGCGCCCCTACATGATCGTCGTCGACGCGCAGACGGGGAAGGCCGTCGACAGCCGCAGGTCCTGGGTCGAGTAAGGCCGCAGGTGTCGACGCGCAGCCGCTAGAGCTGTGCTTGACCCGCAGGCGCCACGGCAGGCGCATAGGCCATCGGCGCGGGCGCCCCCATCGGCGCGGCCTTCACGGCGCCGTAGCCGAGCTTGCGCGCGACCTTCCGCGCGATGAGGACGAACGCCAGCCCGATCAGGGCCAACACCACCAGCGAAGGACCCATCGTCGCCGCGCCGACCACCAGCCCCATCAGGAGCGAGCCCGCGTGATCGACGCCCCGCCGCCCCGCGCCGATCAGCCGGTCTCCCACCGACAGCGCAGCGACCGGCTCACCCTTCGGCACGACGTGGAGCTTCACCGTCGCCAGCGCGATCTGCCCCTCGAGCACCGTGTCTTGTGCCTCCAGGCGCTCGATCTGATCGCGCACCTCGGACAGCGCCTTCTCCGCCGCGATCACGTCCGCGAGGCTGCCCGTCCGGTCGGAGAGCAGATCGAGCAGACGCTTCTCCTGGGTGCGCGCGTTGCGCAGGCGCGCCTTCAGGTCGGCGCGCTGCTCGGTCACGTCCTCGGCCTTCTCGCTCTCGCTCACGACGTCGCCGCTCGCGCCGACCGCCTCTCGGAACGCGGCGAGCCGCTCGACCGGGACGCGGGCCTCGAGATCGGCCGTCTCACGACCGCTCGTGCCGCCGGTGCGGGCGTCGCTCACGTAGCCCCCCGCCACCGCGACCGCCTTGCGCAGCGCCTCGACCGTGCCCATCACATCCCGCGACGCGACGGTGGTCTCGGTCGTGATCTTCAGGGCTCGCGAGGCGCTGAGCGGCTTCGACCCGTCGGCTTGCGGCGCTGCGGCTCCGCCCGAGACGGCGGCCGCGTCGGCTCGCTGCGCGGGAGCCATGGCCGCTTCGGACTTGCGGTCCTGGCACCCGGCAGCGCCGACTCCCAGAGCAAGAACGAGGCCGAGGACGAGGGGACGAACCGTAGCCGGCGAGACCTTCATGCCGTGACTACGCGGCGGGGCCCAAAACCTTACGGTCTTTCTGGCGCGCGGCGGTCAGGGCTGGAGCTCGTCGTCGGCAGCGCCCCCGAGCAGCTTCGAGGTGAGCCCCTTGAGCTCGAAGCGATCCCGGCACAGCTCGAAGGGAAAGGAGAGCGCGCCGATGCGACAGCGCAACGCCGCGGCCGCGATCTCACCGTCGGGGCCCAAGATCTCGACGGCGGAGCCGTCGGGCCTCACCGCGTAGCCAGCGCTCTGTTGCTCGAGGGGGCGCAAGACGAGGCGCAGCATCCCCTCGCGCGACCAGAGCTCGAGCTGCTCGCCGGCGGTCATCAGCAGCTTGCCGTCCGGAAAGAAGGTCACCTCGCCAACCGGGGCCTGGGTCTTGCGCTCGAGCAGCGGCGCTCCCTTCGCGGCGTCCCAGAGGCGAAGCGTCTTGTCGCGACCGACCGAGGCGAGCACGGCGCCGTCGGGCGAGAAGGCGAGCGCGCTCACGTCGTCCGTGTGCCCGGCGAGGGTGTGCCGCGGCTTCTGGGCGTCGAGATCGGACAGCTCGATCAGCTTCCCGTTCGCCGTGGCGATCCCGCCACGCGGTCGGAACGCCAGCCCTCGACCCGCGACGCTGCCGCGCTCGCCCCCCGAAGGCAGGTCGAAGAGAAAGGTCCTGCCCGCCCCGGACAGCCCCAGCATCGCCCCGTCCGACGAGAGCTCCAATCCGTCGATCGAGCTCCCCTTGGGCAGCGGCAGGAGCTTCGCGCCCGAGTCGGTGCTCAAGCGCGACAGGAGGACGCTCTGGTCGGTCGCCACCGCGAGGGTCTCGTTCGGGGCGAACGCCAGCGCGCGCGGGCCCACGGGCGACCGCACACCGGGGGCCTCCTGCGCCTCGAACGTCGAGGTGGACCACGCTGTGACACCGTCGACGGTGCAGGCCGCGAGCGTCTTTCGGTCCGGGGAGAACGCCACACTCGTGACGCTCTTGCCATAGCGACCAAGCACGCGGACCCAGGCAGGCTGCTCCAAGCTCCACAGGCGCGCGGCGTTTCCGCTCCCCACGGCCAGCCGTTTTCCATCCATCGACAGACGCATGGCGGTGACGCGGCCATCGTGGACTCGAGCGCGCGCAGAGCGCACCACGCGCTTCGTCGCGACCTCGACGATCGAGACCCCGGTCGGGCCTGTGATCGCCTGGAGCTTGCCGTCAGGCGACGGGAAGACCCCCTCGGGCGGGGCCGGCTGGAGCGACGGTGGGACGACCCCGAGCAGATCGCCAGTCTTCACGCTCCACTCGCGCACGCCCGATTGATACGACGACGCGTAGACCCGCTTGCTGTCCGGCGAGAAGGTGGGCGGCGAGCCGCCGGCTCGCTCACCGTCGAGCCTGTGCAGGAAGGTCCCCTTGGCCACGTCCCATAGCCGCAGCGAGCCTCCGAACCCGCCGTCGCCCGTCGCGGTGACGAGCACCGACCCGTCGGGCGAGAAGACCAAGGCGTCGAGAGCGTCTCGGGGGACGGCCTTCTGTTCCAGCAGGTGCGTGAAGCGGGCGCGCTCCTTCCAGGTCGCGGTGTCCCACAGCGCGACCGTCCCGTCCTCCGCGCCCGCCGCGAAGGTCTTGCCGTCCGGCGAGAAGGCGATCGCCGCGACGTCGGCCGCGAACGGCCCGAGCCGCCGCGCCTCGCGGAAGCCCCAGCCGCGCTCGCTGATCGAGACGCCCTGCCGGAGGATCTCCGCGACCACGGCGCCATCAGGGCTCCAGACCACGCCGTCGCGAGTCACCACGTCTTCAGCCGGAGGCAGCTCGAGCGCCAGCCTCGCTCCCTGCTCGCGCTCGGCGGCTACGATCGCTCGGTCGAACGCGCGCTGCATGGCGGGGCCGTCGCCCTTTGCGTACGCCTTGGCGCCGGCCTCGTAGAGCTCCCGCGCGCTCGCGGTCCCAGGCTCCAGCTCGCTGGTGAGCTGAGCGCGCAGCGCGCCGCTCTCGGCCGCGCTCGTGGCGCAGCGCGCGTCGGCGCGCGCCAGCGTGCGCTGCGCGCGGTGCAAGCCGCCTCCCTTGGCGAACCCTGCTGCCTGCACGCGCTCACGAGCCGCGAGCTCACACGGGTCGACCGGCGAGGCGGCCGACGCGCCGACCGAGGACGAGGCGCTGGGCGCCGTGACGTCCGCGATGGGCGCGCCGCTGCAGGCGGCGACGAGCGCCGCGAGGCACACGCCGTGGAGGAGCGTTCGATTCGTTCGCGCCATCGTCAGCTCCCGTGGGCAGCGACCAGCTCGGCCTGGAACGGGGGATCGTTCTCCCCGGTCGGCTCGAGGCCGTGGTCTCGCTGAAAATGTCGGATCGCGGTGACCAGCCGCTCGTCCGCCTCGCGCTCCGAGAGGGGCTCGGCGGAGGCCCGCAGGTAGCCCAGGTTCTCGAGCCGCGTGCGCACGCCGCTCGGCTCGCTCGCGGGGTCCAGATCGCCGATGCGAATCGGGAGGACGAGCCCCCGCTTCTCGAACACCAGCCGCACCTCGCGGACATGGACCGGCACGTCGAGCTTCACGAGGCGATCGGCCATCACCGTGTCGGTGATCGGACGAGGGAGCCCCTCGACCTTGTAGGTCTCGCCCACGAACGGGGCGAGTTCATCGGTAAGCACGAGCTCGAAATGGACGGTCGGCACGCTCGCGCTGTATTCGTTGGTCGTCCCCTTCTCGACCGGGTAGGTCTGCTTGGAGGCCGCCGCGAAGTACAGGACGTCCCCTGGGCAGAGCTGGTTCGGGTCCTTGCGCTTGGCACGCAGCTCGGCGTTCTTTTCGTCGGACCAGACCGCATCGGGATCGAAGCCGTGCTGGAAGGCGAGCTTGGGCAGGTGATCGCCCTGCCGCACGACGTAAGGTTGGGGCGCTCCCTTCTGCGTGTCGCCTCGCATCTTCAGGTCGGGGAACATGATCTCCCCGCCCTGCGTGAGCTCGAGCACCGCCTCGCCGCGCGCGTCGGTCTTGCCCGTGAGCTCGCTCCCGTCGGCGAGCTGCATGCGGAAGCGCTGCTCGGCGAGCGGCGCCCCTTCGCGATCCTTCAGCACGATCGTCGTCGGCGGCTCGGGCTCGGGCGGGGGCGGGTCCTTCGCCTTCTCGGGCGAGTTGAGCAGGATCTGAGCGCCGTCCAGCTTCAGCTCTTGTTCGAGGGCGATCGACGCGCCCTTCGTCTTGACCACGAGCTTCTTGTCGACGACGAGCCGCCCGTCGCCCTTCGACGCCAGCGCGAGGCCGTCTTTGCTGGCGGAGAAGCTGGCGTCTCCGCCCTTGAGGGAGATGGCGTCCGCGCTGAGCTCGATGCGATCCTTCGCCATGCGCAGGGCGCTCTTGCCGACCGTGAGCACCAGCTCCTCGTCGGACCGCAGCTCGACGCGCTTGGTGCCCGTGAGCGCGGCGACTCCGTGGGCATGCGTCACCCACGAGCGCGGTTTGTCCTCACGCCCGACCACGGTGGTGAGCGAGCCGAGGAGCTTCAGCGTCGCGTCGGACTGGCACTCGACCGCAGCGTCACCCCGCAAGGCGTGGTGCGAGCGGCCCTCGACGCGGGTGGTCAGCGAGCCCGTCACCCGCTCGTCGGCGCTGCCGGCCACGATCTCGACCCGATTGCCGTGCGTCTCCTCGCTGCGGTCGCCTTGGACGAGCTGCCGCAGATCGCGCTCGATGGTGTCGATGCGGTTACCGAGGACGCGCAAGATCTCGTCGTTGTCGACGCGCACGGTGTGATCGTGCCCCACGAGCTCCGCCAGATCGCGCTGCGCCTGGAGCAAGATCTGCTCCTCCCCCGCGCTGTCCTCGAACGACAGCTCGTTGAACCCTGCGCCCCCGGGCGAGCTCGAGGTACGAAACCCGCTCCGCGTCTTGCTGACCGGCAGCGGGAAGGGCATCGGGTGAGCGGCGTTCGCGAGCGCGCCGAGCACCATGGGCTTGTCCGGATCGCCGCCCTCGAACACGACCACCACCTCCATCCCGACGCGGGGGATGAACTGGACCCCCCAGTTGGCGCCGGCCCACGGCTGCATGGCGCGGATCCAGCAGGAGCTGGTGTCGTCGCCGGCCTGCTCGCGATCCCAATGGAACTGGACCTTGATCTGGCCCTTCTCGTCGACGTGGATCTCGCTCCTGCGCGGGCCCGTGACCGTCGCGGTGAGGCACACCTGCACGCTCGTGCGCTTCGGCTTCTTGGGCGCATACGTGACCGACGCCGGCACGCATTCGAAGCTGCACTCGTAGACGCGCTCGCGCGTCGCGCCTTGGTGCACGCGCCCGCGGTGGCGGACGCTGGTGACCGCGTACGTCTGATCGAGCCGAGGGACGGGGCAGCCCTGGAGGGCGAAGCGGTGCCCCGGGGCGAGCTCGGGGCAGCCGCTCTCGCCCGAAGCGACCGAGGCCCGGCGACGCGCCTGTCGCAACATGCGCGCGGCCTCGTCGCTCGGGTGGGTCCATTTCGGGAACAGCAGCGGCGCGTGGTGATCGTAGACCTCGAGCGGCAAGGGCGCGCCGCTCGCGGCCCCCGCCACCGCCGCGCTGGCGGCGGCACCAGCCGCCGAGCCCGCGATCGACTCCGCGGCCGCGCCGGAGGCCGCGGCGAGCGCGCCGGCGAGCGCCTCGAGGGCCTCGTCGCCGAAGGGGGTGTTCGAGACGGCCGAGCTCGAGAAGCGCACGAGGGGCCGATCGGGATCGTACTCGCGGAACATGGCGGCGTTGGGGCGCACGCTGTTCGCCAGCTGAAAGCGGATCACCTTGTCGGCGAGCGTCTCCGACATGTCCTCGACCTGCGCGTAAGACAGGGCCGGCGCGTCCCCCTCGGCGAGCCGCGAGACGGCGCGAACGACCGCCCCGGCCGTCCCCTGGTCGAGCCCGACGGCGCTGGCCGCTGAGGCCGCGAGGCTCGCGGGCAGGTCAGCTCCGCCGCCGAGCGGCGGGTAGAACATCGCGTCGTCCGCGCATACGAGCGAGTCGCCCGCCACGACGGGGGCCATCGCCGCCGCGAGCCCGCGCGCGAACGTGGAGGCGCCGGCCACCGCCCCCGCGAGCGACCCGGCCGTCGCGAGCGCGCTCGCTCCGCCTTGGTGGAAGCAGAAGAAGATCCCGGCCTCGGCGAGCAGCCGCAAGACGAGCTGGTAGTCGGTCTCCTCGTATTGGGTGCAGTACTCGCGGACCGGGTAGTGCTGGCGCAGCTGCCAGCGCGAGGCGATCCCTGCTTCACCCAGCACCGAGGCCACGACGTCCACCACGCGGACGTTCTGGAAGATCCGCGTCCGCCGCTTTCGCTTGAGCAGCCACAACCGCGGGACGACGCGCAGCTCGTAGTCACACGCGTCGCGCTCGCGCCGGCCGAGCAGGCGGACGCCCGCGATGACCCCGTGCCACGCCCTGGGGGACTCGGGCTTCACGTTGAACACGAGCCGCGCCGAGGCCCCGAGCGCGCGCTGCTCGAGGTCGTGATTCGCGCCGCCCTCGGCGCGCACGACGACGCGAAAGTCCCAGGCCTTCGACAGCGCCTCTCGCCCCTCGAGCGAGCGCACCGCGAGCCGATCGCTGAAGCCGTCGAGGTCGAGGTCGAAGGGCGTGATCACGGCCGGACGACACCACCCAACCTCTCCAACGTCAAGCGACCGCGCCGGGTGACCGCGTTGACGCGCGACGCGCCGCCGTGGTTCCCTCGACGGCGCATGAGCTCCCCTCGCCGCGTGACGTGCGTCATCGTCAACGAGACCGACTCCAGGCTCGTCGCGACCGGCGCCGAGCTCGAGCACCAGGTGAGCCACGGGCAGGTGGTCGGCGCGCTGCCGCACCCGATCGATCCGGACCAGCAAGCTCGCTTCACGCTCACTCAAGCGCCAGGCGCGGAGATCGGGCCTAGCGCTTGGTTCTGCTATGCGCTCGAGGGCCAGTCGATCGAGTACCTGGTCGGTGCAGGGGACCCGGCGCACGGCGCGGACTCGTTCTCGGTGGCAGTGACACTACGCCCGGCTGGGCGAGGCGTCGTGGGAGATCGAGCGATCAGGACCCAACGGGCCCCTCAAGAGGGAGGACGTCGCCGCGGAGCGGGACCTCACCATCACCTATCGGCTGCGCTTCAACCCGAAGACGCAGGTGAGCAAGGATCCTTCGCAGTCGCCGGGCGTGGCCAAGGCGGTCGCGGTCGCGCCCAACGCGCCCGCCGCGCTCGTGGTGCCCCCCTTCATCCACCGCTGGGATCACCCGAAGATCACCCAGAAGCGCAAGAAGGTCCTCGCGGCGATCCACAAGCTCTACCCGATGATCTGGGAGGCCAAGGGCTCGCCGGCCCGGCAGGCGCCGAAGGAGAACGGCGGCGGGACCTTCCGGATCATGGACCTGTGGACCGACAAGCTCTCCACCTCGTGCACCAGCTCGTGCCCGATGGTGGGCGAGGCGGTGTCGCCCAAGACCTCGAAGCTGTGGACCTTCAACGCGCACAAGAGCCCGGCGTGGGTCGTGTGGGGCAAGGGGACGCAGAAGATGCCCAGCGTCGGCGACGTCTACATCCTCTACCGCGACGAGGTCGTCCGC
Organism: Polyangiaceae bacterium; assembly: GCA_016719945.1. GTDB lineage: Bacteria > Myxococcota_A > Polyangia > Polyangiales > Polyangiaceae > Xiheicaenibacterium. Next base: position 892,080 of record JADJYE010000001.1, read on the forward strand.
CCCTACCCGCCCGAGCCGAAGAAGCCGACGACCAAGTTCGACGCGAAGGACCGTGCGTGGCGTGAGTACGCGAGCATGGAGGGCAAGCACAACCCCCACCAGCGGCACGTCGGGATCGTCGTGCAGGTGCCGACCTCGGCGAGCGAGGTGTTCTACACCGCGGACGGTGGGCAGACGGTCGCCGGGGTGCAGGCGGCCCAGCTCGTCAAGCGGGCGTGGAGCCAGCGCAAACCAGGCCCCACGGACGCGAGCCGCATGAAGACGTGGGAGAGCTACATGAAGGCGAAGGACCACGCCTTCGCTAACCCTGTGCGCGAGATCGACTGCGCCTACCTGGCGGGAGGCGCGGAGAGCAAGAGCCCGAGCGACGGCAACCGGCTGGTCGGCTGGATCGACATCGATCAGCTCGAGTTCACCGACGAGAGGTTCGACACCACCTACACCGAGCAGGACTACCTCGACTTCGGCGCGCGCCTGAAGGCGATGTAGCTCACGGCGACAGCAGCCACGGCGTCATCACGGCGCTGCGGCACTGCCAGTTGAAGCTCCTCAGCTGACCGACCTCACCCTCCGCGGCGAACTTGTCGACGAGCACGTTCGCCGCGTCGAGCAGCTCCGCGTCGCCGCCGCCGTCGAGCCGCCACGCGAGGGCGATCACGTACGCGCTCTCGCCGATGTGCTCGAGGTAGTCGTCCACCGCGTCCTCGACGGTGTCGACCCCCATCCAGTAGAACGGGTTGTCCGTGGCGTCGCGCCCCTCGCGCGCGAGGATGCGCCCGAGCTTCACGAGCGACGTGCGCGCGGCGTCGGCCTCGGCCCCGCCCCGCGCGCGCGCGTAGCCATCGAGCGCGTCCGCGAGGATCGCGCTCATCCACGGGCTGCAGCCGAAGTAGGGGTTGCCCTCGGCGGGGTCGTGCGCGTCGCCGTGGTGCGCGAAGCAGCGCGCGTCGGGGTCGTCATAACCGACCGGGTACGTCTCCTGGATCGCGATGTACGCGGCCGCGGCCTCGTCGGCGGCCGCCCATAGCGTCGCCGCCTGGTCGTCGGACACCATCGCGCCCCACACGTACGCGAGCAGGCTGAAGCCAGCGTTGCGCTCGGTCCAGCTGTCGCTGCCGCCCGCGTACTCTGGGCTCGGCCACAGCTCGGTCATCCCGAGCGCCATGTCCTCGGCGCTCTCGCGGAAGCGGTCGTCCCCGGTCAGCAGGTAGTGGATGGCGAGGTTCTGCGCGTATTGGTACTTCGGGTCACTCTCGGAGCCCTGGGGCAGACCATTGCGTGCGCTGGTGCCGTCTCCGGTGATCAGGTTTCGGTACATGCTCGACTCGCGGTAGGCCGAGGCGAGCGGCACGAGGTCTCCGCGGCGCGCGTAGCCGCGATAGAAGACGGTGCCGCGATCGTAGAGCCAGACGGCGCGGGTGGTGGCGGCGCCCTCGGAGAGAAACTGGTCGCTGTCGAAGGCCGCGTAGTCGCAATGGTCGGCCCACGCGGCGAGCGGCGTGCCCTCCGCGTCGGCCTCGGGAGCGAGCGGCCCCGCCACGCCGGACGCGCTGAGCCACGAGGCCGGCAAGAGCGCCCACACCCGCGGCCCCTGCTCGCCGTCGGGGTCGACGAGGGTGTCCTCCACCGGCACGAGCTCCAGGGTCTGCGACGCCGCCTCGCCGAGCGACACCGTCAGCGTGGTCGTCGAGCCAGGGTCGGCGTCGACCTGCACCTGCACGCTGCGAAAGCTCCCGTCGTCGTAGCTCGCGAGCCCGCGCGCGCCGCGGGCGAGCTCGGTGCCCCCCGCTTGCACCCTCACGAGCGACGCGTCGCTGAGCTGCCCTCGCTGCAGCGGCACGGCGAAGCTGACGCGCGTCAGGCCTCCGGCGCCGTTGTCGACCAGGGTCACGTCCACGCTCTCGGGCAGCGTGACCGTGCCGCCCCCGCCCCCCTCGGACGAGGAGCCCCCCGCGGAGGCCCCGCCGCCGCCCGCCGCCTGCCCACCCTCGGGTCCGCCACCGTTGCTCGGAGCGCCGCCGCCGCCCGAGCCTCCCGCCGCCGTGTCGTCCCCGCACGCCGCGACCAGCAGCCCAAGGGCGAGCGCCCCAAGCATCGAGAGCCTCATGCTCCCGAGGATGCCGGCAGCCCAAGGAGCGCACAAGTGCCACCCGGCGGACGTTGCATGCAACGTCTCGTGAGACCACGTCGGGTCAGGCCACCGGTCGTCAGGCCACGGCGACGCGGAAGCGGCGGCGGCCGAAAGAGCCGGGCGGGCCGTCGAAGACGCCAGCCTGCTGCTGACCACACGCGGGGCAACGACCCTTTTCGTCGAGGCGGTAGCCGACGATCTCGTACCAATCACGCTCGATCACCGGCGCGCTGCACGACTCACAGCGCGTGGTGTCCCCCTCGGGATCGTGCACGTTGCCGGTGTAGACGTGCTTGAGCCCCTCCTCGAGCGCGATCTTGCGCGCGCGGCGCACCGTCGAGACGGGGGTCGCGGGCATATCCCGCAGCTTGTAGTCCGGGTGGAACGCCGAAAAATGCAGCGGCACCGTGTCGCCGAGCTCGGCGTGGATCCACCGGCACATGGCCCGGATCTCCTGCTCGGAGTCGTTCAACGTCGGGATGAGGAGCGTGGTCAGCTCGAGCCAGGTCTTGGTCTCGTGGCGGATGTACCTCAGCGTCTCGAGCACCGACGCGAGCGAGGCGCCCGTCACGTTGCGATAGAAGTCCTCGGTGAAGCCCTTCAGATCGACGTTCGCGGCGTCCATCTTGGCGTAGAAGTCGCGGCGCGCCTCGGCGCCCATGTACCCGGCCGTGACGGCGACGCTCTGGATGCCGAGGTCGCGGCAGGCATCGGCCACGTCCATCGCGTATTCGGCGAAGATCACCGGGTCGTTGTAGGTGTAGGCGACCGAGCGGCACCCGGCCCTCAGCGCCGCCTGCGCGATCGCCTCGGGGGACGCCTCGTCCTGCAGCGTGTCGTTCTCGCGCGACTTGGAGATGTCCCAGTTCTGGCAGAACTTGCAGGTGAGGTTGCAGCCGGCGGTGCCGAAGCTGAGCACCGAGCTGCCGGGCAGGAAGTGCGCGAGCGGCTTCTTCTCGATCGGGTCGACGCAGAAGCCGCTCGAGCGCCCGTAGGTCTTGAGCACCAGCTGCCCGCCCTCGTTCGCGCGGACGAAGCACAGCCCGCGCTGCCCTTCCTTCAACGTGCACAAGCGCGGGCACGCCTCGCACACCACCCTGCCGTCGGCCGCCACGCGCCCGTAGCGCGCGGGGAACGACGTCCCTTCAGTCTTCGGCATATCCAGGCTCCGTGAACTTCTCGACGGCGAACCGCTCGAGCGTGATGTCGTCTCGCCAGCCTCGGAGGCCGGCCTTCTCGGTAAGCGCGTGCAAGAAGTCACGAGGGTCGGGCAGCGAGCCCCAGACCTGAGGGAGGAAGACACCGCGGTGACGGCCCCACACCAGGACGACCCCGTCGACGTGCGGTCGGAGCTTCGCGCAGGCGTCCTCCAGGCCTCGGATCGGCAGCGGCTCTGGCCGGGAGAGCACCGACACCTCGAGCCGCACCTGCTCGAGCTCGTCCCGGGTGAGCGGGCGCGAGCGCGGGTCCTCGAAGCTCGCGAGCTCGGCGTTCCTCGCCACGGTCGCGCCGAGCGAACGCACAGGCTCGATCGTGCCGATGCAGCCGTGCAGGCGGGGGCCGCTGCGGACGGTCACGAAGGCGCCGCGCGGCTCGTTGAGCCACGGCTCGCTCGGGATCACCGGGCTCGGCGAGCCGAACCGCGAGGCGAGCGCCTGGCGAGCGATCCTGAGCAGCGTCTCACCCTGGTGCTGAGAGATCATGAGCCACGCTCCGACAGCGCGAACGCGCCGTATCCGACGACCTCACCGCGGCCGCCGCTGGTGTCGCCGCTGTTTCTGAGATCGAGCCGCTCGATCGTCATGTTGCGGCCGCGCGCCACGGCGATCAGCCCGTTGATCGGCGACGCGCCGCACGCCTGCTCGTGGTCCACGTACTGGAGGCGCTCGAGCGTCGCCGCGGTCTGGGCGTCGGTCTGCTTGGCGAGCGGGTACGGCAGGTAGTGCGACAGGTCGGAGCTGACCACGACGCGCGTCTCCGGGCCGCCCCACAGCCGCTCGAGCACGGCGGCGACCTCGACCGGCGACGCATCGCCGACCGCGAGCGGCACCACGCTGAGCTCGCCGAGGACGCGCTGAAGGAACGGCAGGTGTACCTCGAGCGAGTGCTCACGCTCGTGCACGATGTCGCTCACCGTCACGTACGGCAGCTCGAGCGCCAGGCGCGCGCCCTCGACGTCGATGGGCACGTCGCCGAGCGGCGTGCGCAAGGCGTGGGCGCGGGGGAGCGCGAGGCCGGTGAGGCGCACGCGGTGAGCCGGTCCGAGCAGCACGACCCGCCGGATGACGTCGCGATCGGGCGCGAGCGCGGCGTACGCGGCCGCCGCGATCGGCCCCGAGTACACGTACCCGGCGTGCGGGGCGATGATCGCCTTGGGCGCGGGGCCGGCCGACCGAGGGGCCGCCGCGAGCATCGCGTCGACCGAGGCAGTGAGGGTGTCTGCGTCCAGCGGGTAGAACATCCCGGCGACAGCCGGCGGTCTCACGTGGGCGTTCATGGCAAGCACAACGTGTGCCTGCTCGGCTGGATAGCAACCCCCGTGCCGTTGAGGGAACTACTCGGCTGCCGGCGCGACCGCGCCCGCCGGATGCGGGGCGCTCGGCTCGTCTTCCTCGCGCTTCGCGACCCGCCGAGCCATCAGCGCGTGCATCGCGGGGACGAGGTAGAGGGTCAGCACGAGGGAGAACGTCAGCCCACCCGCGACCGCGATGCCGAGCGAGCGCCGGCTCCCCGCTGCCCCGCCCAGCGACAGGGCGATCGGCAGCACGCCGAGCACGGTCGCGAGGCTGGTCATGAGGATCGGCCGGAAGCGCTCGGCCGCCCCCTGGATGCACGCCTCCGTGAGCTCGAGCCCACGCTGGCGCTTCTGGTTCGCGAACTCGACCACCAGGATGCCGTTCTTCGTCACCAGCCCCACCAGCATGATGATGCCGATGCGGCTGAACACGTTGAGGCTCTGCCCCGTCCACGACAGCGCCGCGAGCGCGCCCGCCGCCGCGAGCGGCACCGTCATCAGGATCACGATCGGGTCGCGGAAGCTCTCGAACAGCCCGGCGAGCACCAAAAAGATGAGCAGCACAGCGAGGACGAAGGCGACCATCGCGCTCGAAGAGCTCTCCGCGTAGTCGCGCGCCTCGCCCGACAGCCCGGTGCTGATCCCTTCGGGGAGCACCTCGGCGGCGACCGCGTCCATCGCGGCGATGCCGTCCCCGATCGTGTACCCCTCTTGCAGACCGGCCGAGACGGTGGCCGACACGTAGCGGTCGTAGCGGTACAGGGCGGCGGGCCCCGCCGTCTCCTCGTAGCGCGTGAGCGTGTCCAGCGGGATGATCTTCCCGGCCCCGGTGCGCACGCCGAGCGTCGAGACGTCGGCGGGGTCGTCGCGATCGCGCTTCGCGAGCTGGCCGATGATCTCGTACTGCTTGCCCTCTTGCTTGTAGTAGCCGTAGCGGACGCCGCCGAGGCCGAGCTGCAGGGTCCGCGCGACGTCGAGCACGCTCACGCCGAGCTCCGAGGCCTTCGCCCTGTCGACCGTCAGCGCGAGCTGCGGACGGTTGAGCTTCAGGTCGGTGTCGACGAAGCGCAGCTCCGGGCGCTGCCGCGCCTTCTCGAGGAACTTCGGCAGCACCTCGGACAGCCGCTCGAGCGTCGGCGCCTTGAGCACGTATTGCACCGGCTGACCGGCGAAGCGGGAGCCGATCGTCGGCGGCTGCGCGGGGAACGCGTTGACCCCGGTGAACTGGCCGACGCCCTTCGACAGCTGCTGGAAGATCTCCTCCTGCTTGCGCCCTCGCTGGTGCGGCTCGGTGAGGTAGATGTTCTGCGTGCCGACGTTCGAGCCCTGCCCCCCGCCGAAGCCTCCGGCGATCGAATAGGTGCGCGACACCTCCGGGACCTCGTCGACGACCCAGGCCGCGATCTGGTCGAGCTGGTGGGCCGTGTAGTCGAAGGTCGTGCCCTCGGGGCCGCGGATGTTGATGCGGATATTGCTGCGATCCTCCAGGGGGGCGAGCTCTTGCTTCAACCCGCCGTACAGCTTCGCGGACCACGCGACGATCAAGACCAGGATGACCGGGGCGACCCAGCGCACGCGCATGAAGGCGCGCAGGGTGAGCTCGTACCCGCGCGTGACGCCCCGGAAGAGCGGCTCGGTGACCCGATAGAGCCAGTTGCCGTGCGCGTCGGACTTGAGCAAGAACCGGCACATCATCGGCGAGAGCGTCAGGGCCACGAAGCCGCTGATCAGCACCGAGCCTACGACGACGACCGCGAACTCTCGGAACAGGCGGCCCGTGAGGCCGCCGGTGAACATGATCGGCGAGAAGACCACCGCGAGGGTGATGGTGGTCGACACGATCGCGAAGAAGATCTCGCGAGACCCCTCGATCGACGCCTCGAGCGGCCGCTTCCCTTGCTCGATCTTGGTGTAGATGATCTCGAGCACGACGATCGCGTCGTCGCACACCAGGCCGATCGACAGGACGATCCCCACCAGCGTGAGGACGTTGATCGAGAACCCGAAGGCGTAGACCAGCGCGAACGTCGCGATGATGCTGACGGGGATGGCGACGACCGGGATCACCGTCGCGCGCCAGTCCCTCAGGAAGACGAAGATCACGAGCGCGACGAGGATGAACGCGAGGATGAGCGTCTCCTCGACCTCGAGGATGCTCTTTCGCACGTACTTGGTGAAGTCATAGCCGATCTCGACCGAGTACTCGCTGGGCACCTCCTTCTTGATGGCCTCCAGGCGGCGGTAGAACTCGTCCGCGATCGCGACCGCGTTGGTGTTCGGCTGCGGGATGACCGCGACGCCGATCGCGTTCGTGCCCAGGATGCGCAGGCCGGACCGCGTGTTGAGGGGACCGAGCTCGACCTCGCCGATGTCCTCGACGCGGATCGGGTGGCCCTGGTCTCGAACCACGACCTTGCGAAAGTCGTCGGGGGTGCGCAGGCTGCCCTCGGTCTTCACCTCGACCTCGACTGCGTCCCCCTCGACGACGCCCGAGGGCAGCTCGACGTTCTGCCGCGACAGCGCCAGGCGAACGTCCTCCGGGGTGACCCGGTGGGCGGTCATCTTCTGGGCGTCGAGCCAGATGCGCATGCTGTAGCGCTTCTCGCCGAAGATGCGCACCGTGGCGACGCCGGGGATCGTCTGGATGCGATCCTTGATGTACGTGTTCGCGATGTTCGAGACGCTGAGGATGTCCTTGGTTTCGCTCGAGACCGTCATGAAGACGATCGGAGAAGAGTCGGCGTCGGCCTTCTCGACGATGGGTGGCTCCGCGTCCTCGGGCAACAGACGGATCGCCTGCGCGACCTTGTCGCGGACGTCGTTGGCCGCGTCTTGCAGGTCGACCGAGAGATCGAACTCGACGCGGATGTTGCTCGACTGCTCGCGAGACGTGCTGGTGATGTTCTTGATGCCGGCGATGCCCGACAGGCTCTGCTCGATCGGCTCGGTGATCTGCGCGTCGATGACCTCCGGGCTCGCGCCCGTGTAGCGGGTGGACACGGTGACGACCGGCGGGTCGACCGCGGGGTACTCGCGCACGCCGAGGGCCAAGAAGGCCATCACCCCGACCAGGACGATCGCCACGCTCATGACGATCGACAACACCGGCCGCCGGATGCAGACCTCGGCGAGCGTCATTCTCCGTCCTTCGCCAGCTTCACCTTCGCGCCGGGGCGCAGCCTGAGCAGGTTGCTGACGAGCACGACGTCACCCTCCGCCAGGCCCTTCGTGATCTGGACCTCGGTGTCGGTGCGGATCCCGAGCTCGACCTCGACCAGCTTCGCGACGCCGTCCTCGAAGCGGTAGACCGCGTGCCCGCCCACCGAGGGGATGACCGCGACGCTCGGCACGAAAAGGCCTCCCGCTTGCGTGGAGAGGATGATGGAGACGGTGGCGAACCCGCCCGGTACGAGCTCGGGGGCTGTCGTGTCGGCCACGCCGCGCACCTTCAGGCTGCGCGTTCCTTGATCGACCGCCGGCTCGACCGCGCGGACCGTGCCCTCGAACGTCTTGGCGCTACCGTCGACGCGGAACGAGAACCGCCCGCCCTGCTTGACCGTCGGGGCGTAGCGCTCGGGCACCGTGAAATCGAGCTTGATGACGCTGGTGTCCTGCAGCGACACGAGGGAGGTACCGGGCGACACCAGCGCCCCCACGCTCACGTTGCGCAGGCCGACGGTGCCGCCGAAGGGCGCCTTGATCTTGGTCTTGGCGATCTCCACCGCGAGGGACTGCGACTGGGCGTCGAGCAGCTCGAGCTCGGAGCGCGCGCGGTCGTATTCGGCCTGCGGCGAGAGCCCCTCGGTCGACAGGCGCTTCTGGCGCTGCTCGTTGATCGCGAGCAGCTTGCGGCGCACGGCCAGCTCCGACATCCGACTGGAGAGATCGGCCGAGTCGAGCTCGAACAGGACGTCGCCCTGCTTCACGACCGCGCCGTCCTCGAAGGAGATCTTGACGACCCGGCGCGTGACCTCCGACGCGACCGAGACAGACTCGTTGGGGAGCAGCGTGCCGACCGCGTTGACGGTCGCGTCGACCCCCCTGCCCTGGAGCTTGAAGCCATCGGCGATCGTGAGCGGCGGGCCGCCCTTCGCGCTACCGGAGGCGCTCGCGAGGGACGTCGACGACGAGGCCTGCCAGGGCTTGATCAACACGACCCCCCCCACCGCCGCGAGGACGAGCAGGAGCGCGCCGAGGATGCGGAGGACGAGCTTCATGGGCCGGCGCCTCGGAGTGTAGACCTCATCCCTTGACCGCGCCCGCCGTCATGCCTTCGACCATCTGCCGCTGGACGAAGAAGAACACCGCGACGACGGGCAAGCTGAGCAGCAGCGAGCCCGCAGCGAACAGGCCCCAGCTCGGATCGAACCCGCCCACCGACTGCTGGAGCGTGACGGGCAGGGTGTAGCGCGTCACGTCGTCGAGGAAGACAGAGGCCATGATGAACTCGTTGTACGCGCTCATGAACGAGAACAGCGCCGTGAGCCCAATCCCGGGACGCACCAGCGGCAGCAGGATGCGGGTGAAGATGATCCAGGACGAGGCGCCGTCGAGCCTCGCGGACTCGTCGAGATCCCTCGGGATGACGTCGAAATAGCCCTTTAGCATCCAGATCGAGAAGGGCACGCTGGTCGTCGCGTAAATCAAGACCAGCCCGGCCGTCGTCCCGAAAAGCCCGAGCACATCGAGCAGGAACAGCAGCGGAACGGCGGTGACCACCGCAGGGAACATCTGCGACACGAGCATCGTGCGCATGCCCACGTTCTTGAGCGGGAAGGCGAAGCGCGAGAAGCCGTACGCGGCGGACAGCGCGAAGATGAGGCCCACGATCGTCGCCGCACCGCTCACGAGCAGCGAGTTACCCAGCTGGATGAAGAAGATCGGGCGGCCGTAGAAGTCCTCCGCGAAGACGAAGCTCTCGAAGCTCTCGAGCGACACCTCCCGCGGGATGGGCAAGGCGCCGGCCTCGGTCAGGCGCCCTGACGGCGAGACCGCGAGCCTCACGACCCACAGCACCGGGTACAGCACGACCGCGGACGCGAACAGCAGGATGGCGTGGACGACGACGTACACGACGACGCGCTTCTTCACGCGGACTCCTCCTTGGCGGCGCGGCGGGTCAGCCGGCCATAGAAGACCAGGAACGCGAAGATGAGCACCGAATAGGCAGCGGCGTAGCCGTAGCGCTGGCCGCGCTCGAACGCCCAGCGGTACGCCTCGGACACCAGGATGTCGGTCTGCGAGCCCGGCTCGCCCCCGCTCACCAGGTACACGACGTTGAACATGTTGAACGTCCACACGCTGCCGAGGATCACGCTCGGCAACAGGGCCGGGCGGATGTGCGGGAGCACGATGCTCGTGAGCCGCTGCCAGCGCGACGCGCCGTCGAGGATCGAGGCCTCCTCGATCTCCTTGGGGAGGGAGGTGAGCGCGCCCAGCGTGACGACCATCATGAACGGGAAGCCAAGCCAGGTGTTCGTGACTAGGTTCGCGAAGAAGGCCGTGTGGAATTTGTCGAACCAGGCGTACCCCTCGAACCCGAACGGCGCGAGCAGCGCGTTGATGGCGCCGACCTGGGCGTTGAACATGCCCTTCCACATCAGCGCGGTGATGTAGTTCGGGATCGCCCACGGCAACACGAGCAGCAGCCGGAAGCCGGTGCGAAAGCGCACCCACGCCGGCCGGATCAGCAGCGCGAGCGCGACGCCGATCGTCACGTGCAGCACCACGTTGAGGAGCGTCCACACGACCGTCACCGCGAGGGCGAAGTAGAACGAGCGCGCCTCGAAGACCCGGTCGGCCGGCGGCAACAGGATCGACCGGAAGTTGTCGAGCCCGACGAACACGAAGCGCCCGCCGTCGTATTCGAACAGGCTCATGCCCGCCGCGGCGATGGCAGGCGTGAACACCAGCACGATCGTCGCGAGAACGCCGGGGGCGAGGTAGCCGAGCGCGGCCTTGCCCCACGACCCGATGAGGCGGGCCCGGCCAGCCTCGGGGGAGCGCACGTCGGCCTGCACCTGGCGCACGATGAGCACCATGCCGAGCAGGAGCAGGGCCGCGAGCAGGATGCCCGCCACCCGCGGGCTCGCGCCGGTCGGGACCGAGGTCTGCACGCGATCGAGGGTGTAGCGGCCGTCCTCGAGCGCCGCCTCGACGTCCCGCCCGGCGACGCTGGCCTTGAGCACGTCGTCGGCCGGCCGCCAGACCGCGCCCATGCGCACCGAGCTGGGCGTCACCAGGCCGTGCTCGAGCGAGGCCCGCTCTGCGGCCGCGAGCTTGCTAGCGAGCGGCGACCCCAGCCCCTCGAGCCCACCGCCAGCCTCGTACGCGGCGCGCTCCACCGGTGGCAGCGAGAGCCGCTCGAAGCGCGCCCGCTGAGCCTGAGAGCCCGCCAGGAAGCGGACGAGCTGGTCGGCCTCGGCGGGCCTCGTCGAGCTCGACGACACGAACGCCGCCTCCACCGTGACGAACGAGCCGGTCTTGCGCCCGCGCACGGTCGGCAGCGGGGCGACGTCCCACGCAGCCTTCTTCGCGATGTCGCCCGCCGGCGTGTACCAGGGGCCGCACACGATGGCCGCGGCCTGCCCCGCCTCGAACAGGCGGATCATCTCGTTGTAGGTGGGCTCCGGCGGGATCGCGCCGGCAGCGCGCAGCTCCTTCGGCAAGGAGAACGAGTCCGTCGCGGGTCCGTCGAACACGGCGAAGCGCTCGGCGTCGTCCGCGAAGACGCGACCGCCGTACGCGAGGAAGAAGGGCGCGTGGAAGAAGAAGACCGTCGCGTCGTACGCGAGCGGGTACGTGCCGGCGGGCAGCGTTGGGCCGAGGCGGACGAGCTCCTCCAGCGACCCAGGAGGCCCGCGGGGCAGCAGCGTCGTGTTGTAGAAGAGGAGCAGCGCCTTGTAGGTGAGCGGCGCGCCGTAGCGCTCGCCCGCGAGCGTGGTCCCCTCGAGCAGGCCGTCGAGGTACGCCTGCTCTGGGAACGGCAGCGCCGCGGCGCCGAGCGGACGCACGACGTTCTCCTTGTGCAGCTCGCCGAGCTCGTTGTGCGGGCGGATGAAGACGTCGGGGCCGCCGCCACGGGGCACCGTGCGCAGCAGCTTGTCCTTGAAGGAGCCATCGGGCACGACGAGCGGCTCGACGTACAGCTCGCCCGCGTGCTCCGCGTTGAACGCGCGGATGAGCTCCTCGAGCACGTCCTTCTCGGCGCCGCGCTGCGAGTGCCACAGCACGAGCCGCTTGCCGGCCGGGCGCGGAGAGGTCGCGTCGACGAGGGGCCTGAACGCGACGGCGATCAGCGCGCTCAGCGCGATGACGATCCAGAAGAGGCGCGAGCGCTGCTTGCCGGCGCCGCCCCCGCCGCGAGCGGGCTCAGCCAAGCCGCTCTCCCCCGTCGGGATCGAACAAGACCAGACGGTCCTCGGCGAGATCGAAGCGCACGACGTCGCCCTCTCTGTGGGCGAAGGCGTCTCGCCCGGGCACGCTCGCGCAGAGCAGCCCCTTCTTCGTGGGCTCGCTGCTGGTGCCGGCCGCGCTGGTGTCGACCTCCAGGCCGTCGACCGCGAGGTGGAGATACCCCGCCTCGCCGACCGGCTCGATCCCGCGGACCGTCCCTTCGAAGCGGCCGGCGGCGCGGACGAGCACGTGCTCCGGCCGCACACCGAGCAGCACCTTGCCCTCTCGCGGCGCGGCGACGGCGGCGCCGATCGAGCCCCCGATGAAGCGGTTCGCGTCGATCGTCCCGGCGATCAGGTTCATCGCGGGGGTGCCGATGAAGCGCGCGACGAAGCGGTTGTTCGGGCGGAGGTAGAGCTCCTCCGGCGGGCCGACCTGCTGCACGACGCCCTTGTGGAGCACGACGATGCGATCGGCCATCGTCATCGCCTCGACCTGGTCGTGGGTGACGTAGATGGTGGTCTTGCCGAGCTCGCGCTGCAGGGCCTTGAGCTCGACGCGGATCTGCGAGCGCAAGGCCGCGTCGAGGTTCGAGAGCGGCTCGTCGAAGCAGTAGATGTCGGGCTTGCGCACAAGGCAGCGACCGATCGCGACGCGCTGGCGCTGCCCGCCCGAGAGCTGCTTGGGGAGGCGATCGAGCAGCGGCACCAGCGAGAGCATCTCCGCGACGCGCTGGACCTCCTTCGCCGTGACGTCGGGCGCGACCTTCTTCACGAACAGCGGGAAGGCGAGGTTGTCCCGGACGGTGATGTGCGGGTAGAGCGCGTAGCTCTGGAACACCATGCCCACGTCGCGGTCCTGCGGCGGGACGTGGTCGAGGACGCGGTCGCCGGCGCGGATCGTCCCCTCGGACAGGGTCTCGAGGCCGGCGACCAGGCGCATCAGCGTCGACTTGCCGCAGCCGCTCGGCCCGACGAGCACGACCAGCTCTCCCGGCTCGGTCGAGAAGTGGACGTCGGAGAGCACGATGGTCTCGCCGAAGCGCTTGCCGACGTGCTCGAAGTGGAGCGGTACGCTCATGGGGGGCGGCCGAGGATAACGTCAACTGCGCGCGCCGCGGAACATCCGTCCCGCGCGGACGACCTCTCGCGCGAGGGCGTCGAGCTGGCCGGCGACGCGCAGGTCGCGCACCGAGGCCGCCGACCGATCGAAGGCGTCGGAGGCGCGGTTGATGGGGACCACGAGCGGCACGGCCCAGCCGCGGAGGCTGCGCACGATCTGCTCCATGCTGGTGATGGCCTGCAGTGCCTGCGCGCCGCCCGCGACGCCGATCAGGCCGACGGGCTTGTCGGTCAGGTACGGAGGCGACGCGTCTGCGAGGACCTCGAGCCAGTCGACCGCGTTCTTGAACAGGCCGCTCACCGTGCCGTGATAGAGCGGGCTCGCCCAGACCAGGGCGTCGGCCGCGTGGAACGTGCGCGCGAGCCGCTCGATCTCCGGGGTCGGCTTCGCGCCCCAGTCGTACATGGGGATGTCGAGCGTGCCGGCGTCGAACAGCTCGCTGGTCGCGCCCAGCGAGCGGGCCGTCACGAGCACATGCTCGAGGGCCACCACCGTGGTCGAGCCGGGCGAGCGGGTGCCGCCGAAGCCGACGACATGGACGGGGGCGGGATCGCTCACGCCATCGCCCTCTCGCGGAACGATCTCACGACCCCGGGGATCCCGTCGTCGAGCGGGATCTGGGCCCGCCAGCCGAGCGCGGTCAGCCGCGAGACGTCGAGCACCTTGCGCGGCGTGCCATCGGGCTTGGAGCGGTCGTATTCGATCGCCCCCTCGAAGCCGACGGCGCGCCGGACCCGCTCCGCGAGCTCGGCGATCGTCAGGTCGCTGCCCGTGCCGACGTTGATGGGGTCGCTCGACGTCTGGTGGTCGAGCAAGAACAGGCAGGCGTCCGCGAGGTCGTCGACGTGCAAGAGCTCGCGCCGCACCGTCCCCGTGCCCCACACGACCACCCGAGCGTCACCGCGCGCCTTCGCCTCACAGAACTTCCGGATCAGCGCAGGCAGGACGTGGCTGGTCGCCAGGTCGAAGTTGTCGTCGTCGCCATAGAGGTTCGTCGGCATCGCGCAGATCGCGCCGAAGCCGTGCTGGCGCGCGTATGCGCGGCACATCTCGAGGCCCGCGATCTTGGCGATGGCGTAGGCAGAGTTGGTCGGCTCGAGCGGCCCGCTGAGCAGGGCCTCCTCCTTGAGCGGCTGCTCGGCGTGCTTCGGGTAGATGCACGAGCTGCCGAGGAAGAGCAGCCGCGACGCGCCGAACCGATGCGCAGCGTCGATCACGTGGGTCTGGATGAGCAGGTTGTCGCGGATGAAGTCGGCCGGGTACATGTCGTTGGCCAAGATGCCGCCGACCTTGGCCGCGGCGAGCACGACCACGTCGGGCCGCTCGGCCTCGAAGAAGCGATCGACCTCGTCGCGCCGCGTCAGATCGAGGCGCTCGCGCGGGGCGGTGACGACCCGGGAGAACCCGGCGCGCGCGAGCCGACGCGTGACGGCGCCGCCCACGAGCCCGCGGTGGCCGGCGACGTAGACCTTCGCGTCGCGGGCGATCATGCGCCCGCGCGCGGGAGGATCATGCCGGGGGAGATCTCGGCGACCTTCGCCGGACCCGCGAGCTCGCGAGCGAGCTCGAGCGCGAACTCGAACGCGGAGCCGGGGCCTTGCGACGTCACCAGGGGGCCGTCCACCACGACCCGATCGTCGAGCCGCGTCGCGTGCGCCTCGACGGCCGCCTTCACCGAGGGGTGCGAGGTCATGCGCCGGCCCCGGTACACGCCGTGCTCGACCAGGGTCGCCGGCGCGGCGCAAATGGCCGCGACCTTCTCGCCCGCGGCCTCGCGCTCGCGGAGCAGGGCGCCCACCGCGGCGGAGGCAGACAGGCGACGCACCCCGCCGAGCCCGCCCGGGAGGATCACCAGGTCGTACGGGCCCTGGGCGTCGGCGAGCGCGACGTCGGGCTCGAGCTTCACCCCGCGGCTGCAGGTGACGAGGCCGGGACCATCGAGGCCAGCGACGTGCACCTCGACGCCGGCGCGGCGGAGGACGTCGACGGTGATGACGACCTCCATCTCCTCGGCCTCCTCGGCCACGATGATGAGCGCCCGCTTCGCCATGCTCAGGGGGCGTCGAGTAACACGAGGTCGACCGGGACGGTCCGCTTTTCGTCGCCCCTCTGCAGCGTCACCTTGACCTTCTGGCCGGGCTTCTTCTGGTCGAGGATGTTGTAGAGGTCGTCGTAGTCCTTCACCGGCTGCTCATCGATGGCGACGATGATGTCGTTGACCACGAGCGTGCGGTTCTCCTCCTTCACGCCGACGAGGCCTGCCTTCGCCGCGGGCCCGCCTTCCTTCACGCCCAGGACGACGACCCCCTTCGCGCGGAGGCGCCGCTCGACGCGCCCCGAGGGGTCGATGTTGATGCCCATGCCCACCTGCTCGGCGCGGCCCGTCGTGATGATCTGCGGCACCACGCGGTGCACCGTCGAGGACGGGACCGCGAAGCCGATGCCCGCGGACTGCCCGCTCTTGGAGTAGATCATCGTGTTCATGCCGATGAGCTGGCCGGCGGAGTCGAGCAAGGGCCCCCGGAGTTGCCCGGGTTGATGGCCGCGTCGGTCTGGATCATGTCGCGGATGGTGACGCCCCCTGCCCCCTCGACCTGCCGCCCGACCGCGCTGATGACGCCGGTCGTGAGCGTGTGATCGAGGCCGAAGGGGTTACCGATCGCGATCGTCTTCTGCCCGACCTCGACGTGCGGCTCCTTCGGGGCGACCTTGATGGGGACGAGCAGCTCCTTCGGGGCGTCGATCTTGAGCACGGCGATGTCCTTGCGCGGCTCGACGCCGATCACCGTGGCCGGGAACGACTTCGAGCCCTGGAGGTTCACCGTGAGCGACTTGGCGCCGTCGACGACGTGAAAGTTCGTGACGATGTGCCCCTTGTCGTCCCACACGAAGCCCGAGCCGCTGCCCGCGGGGACCTCGACCTGCGTGCCGCCCCACCAGTCGTTCATCATGCGGGTCTGTGTCACGAACACGACGGAGGGCGCGACCGCCTTGAACACCGAGACGGTGTTCTGCTCGTCCTCGAGCCGCGCGTTCGGCGACAGGGGCACGACGGACGGCATCGGAGGGAGCGTCGTCGCGGACGTTGCCTGGCCGACCTCGACGGTCGCGTCCGCCGCGGCGTCGCTCGTCTTGCCAGCGCCATCGGACCCCGAGCCACGGCACGCGAGGAGCGCTAGCGCGAGCGCGCCCGCTCCCAGAGAGACCCTCGTTGTTCCTTTCATGGGCGTCAAATTGCAGCCATCTCGCGGGGCGTGCAACACCCCTGTGAGCCCTGGAACAACGCGGGGGACCTCGATGTTTCTCTCTACTCCCCCGGGTCAGCGCAGTAGAGGGAGGTCGCGAGCCTGACCGTCTTCGTCGCCTCGTCGACCCAGCCGATCTGGACGAAGAGGGACGTCTTGCCGTCGCCGTCGAGGTCTTGGACTCCGGAGACCTCGAAGCCGCCAGGCCCGGGGTCTGGCAGGCCGCGGGCCGGGCCCAGGTATCCGGAGCCCTGCTTGTAGGTCAGCTGGGAGTACATCGTGGAGCTGACGGCGAACTTGAGGCACCTCCACCCGGTGGTCGCGTCGCCGGTGGAGAAGTCTTTCCCGTCATCGCCGCTGGGCTTGTACGGGGACGAGCCCTTCGGGACGTCCGCCGGCACGGTCGTGGACGACTTGCAGAGCGCGTGGGAGACCTCCGCCGGCTGCTCTCCCTCGGAGAGCAGGTCCTGCGCGACCATCTCCCGCTCGTACCCGGCGAGGGCGCCGCGCGCGACGGCCCCGAGGAAATTCCTCACCTCGTCGACCTTCGCGTCGTCGGGGGCCTCACACGCCTTGAAGCCGTCGAGCTTGGGCGGAGCGGCGGCCGTGGTCGCGCTCGAGGCTGAAGCCGTTGGAGCGGCGCTGCTGGGAGCCTTCGCTGCGCCCGAAGAAGCCGCGGACGCCGAGGTCTTGGCTGCGGCGGAGGTCGCGCTGCCGCTCGCGCTCGAAGGGGACGAGGGGTCGGAGCCGCACGCCGCGAGCGCGAGCGCGAGCGGGAGGGTCACGATGGAGGCAGCCAGCGCTCGAAGGTCGATCATCGCCGCCACCATACCGGCGGCAGGGAATTTCGGAAGCCCCAGCTCTCGACCTCCTGCGACCGCGCGCACCCGCGCTGTTAGGCTGGTCACGTGGCCTACCGAGAGGACGAGCGCCTCCGGCTCCGCGTCGCGGAGCTCGAAGAGGAGGTCGCGGCCGCCAGACGGACGATCGCGCGGCTCGAAGGGCGTCCGAGCGCGGAGGGCTCCGTCACGCAGTCGCTGCTCGGCACGCCGCTCGAGCTGAACGCCGAGCGCTCCGCGGCCGGCCCGCTGGACGACGCTGCCGCCGAGGCGATCGTCGAGTCGCTGGTCGATCGCTATGGCGTCGAGGGTGCCGCCGCGCGGATCGGCAGGCGGCTCAACTGGACAGGAAATCTCGGGGCGAACCGGATGATCGAGGTCACCGTCACGGAGCGCGACGGCAGGGTCCGCGTCCGCGCGCGGGAGCGGCTCTCGAACCTGATCGGCGCGATGTACGGCGGGATCGGAGGCGGCGTCGGCGGCGGCTTCTCGTTCCTCCCGGTGATGGTCTCGGTCTACTGCGGCCTGCACCCAGCCTTCGCGGTGATCGCGTGGATCGTCCTCGTGCTCGCTGTGACGCGCGCGTTCGTCACGCGGACGTCCGCGCGACGCCGGGCCGAGCTCGACGCGGCCGCGGACGATGTGGCAGCGGCGCTCGGCGGCGCGGGCCGAGCGCGCATCGGCGTCGACCCAAGGGTGGTCAGCGAGGCCGTTCAGGCACCCGATGAGGACGAAGCAGCGGCCGAAGAGGAGGCCGCGCGCGCAGCCGTGAAGCGCGGCGAGACAGGCTGATCGCGCCGCTCTCGACCTCGACGCGAGCTGTTAGCGCTGACCTGCCCGCACCTGGCAGGTCTTGGCGTCGAGCATCAGCGTCTCCACGCCGACCGACGTGATCCACATCGGCTCGCCGTCCATCGGGTTGCGGGTCAGGGAGGCGTTGCCGAGCGCGCCCCGGCCGAAGCTCGGGCGCGAAGGCAGCGCGCGCTCCCAGGCCGTGGCGAGCGGGCACGGTACGATCGGCTGGGCGCCTGGGCGCGGGGTCGAGCTCATCAGCATCAGCCGCTCGCGCTCGACCATGACGAGGACCGCGGCCCCTCCTTGCTCGAGCTCGACGGACGCGAGCACCTGCGGGGCGGAAAGGTCGATCGCGCCATTGCGGACACAGCCGTGGAAGGTCGCGCCGACGACCGCTGCGGCCGGGAGCTTGGTGCGCGCCAGGCGCGTCGCCTCGTCGAAGACGACCTGCGCGTCGACCCGGGTCGGGTCGGGCGGGGAGAACCGCGCGCAGCTCACCGTTGGAGGACAGGAGACCTCCGAGGTTGGAGGCGCGGACGCGGTCGGCTCGCTCGAGCCGCGAGGCTTCGACGTCTTCGCCGGCTTCGAGGGGTAGAGCCGCGACCACGCGACGATGGGCGCGAGCACGAGGAGCAGCCCTGCGACCAGGGCGAGCGCGAACCACCCGAGGCGCCGAGGCTGGTCGAGCTTGGCGAGCAGCGCGACCGTGTCGAGCCGGGGCTTGCCCCTCCCCGGCGGCGCTGGCGGCGCTGGGGCGCGGACGCCCGACCCCGTGTGCTGGGTGATCGACCACGGCTCGGGCGGGCAAAGCGCCGCGAGCGCGGCCTCGACGCTCCGCGCATCGGGCGGACGCTGCAGCGGGTCCTTCGCGAGCAGCGAGAGCAAGAGCCGCTCGAGCCCGATCGGCAGCGCCGCGCGCGTCGCCTCCGGCAGCGGCGAGGGGGGCTCTTCACACTGTTGGCGCAGCATCTCGACGACCGTGGTGGCCCGGAACGGCGAGCGACCCGTGAGCATCTCGTAGAGCACGAGGCCGAGGGCGTAGAGGTCCGTCTTCGGCGTGATGGTCTGCGCCTTCGCCTGCTCCGGGCTCATGTACAGCACCGTGCCGATGACCTGGTGGGCGAGCGTCTTGTTGGCCCCTGGCGAGAGCACCTTCGCGATCCCGAAGTCCATGATCTTCAGCGAGCCGTCCCCCAGGACCATGACGTTCTCGGGCTTCAGATCGCGGTGGACGATGGGCGGCGCGTGGCCGTGGGCGGCGACGAGCGCGGACGCCATCGCCCTGGCGATCTCAATCGCGCGGCGCGGCTCGAGCGGGCCGCGCGCGAGCTCGTCGGCGAGGGTGTGGCCGTCGAGGTGCTCGAGCACGAGGACGAGCCGCCCGTCCGACTCGAACGTCGCGAGGCTCCTCACGATGTTGGGGTGGGCGAGGTTCGCCATGACGCGCATCTCGCCGAGGAAGCGACGGCGCGCGTCGTCGTCGGCGAGCAGGGTCGGATGCAGCGCCTTCAGCGCGACGCGTCGGCCCGAGAGACGCTCGATCGCCTCGTAGACGACGCCCATGCCGCCCTCGCCGATCACGCGGCTCACCGCGTACTCGCCGATCCGCGTCACGAGCTGGCTGCTCGGCCCCCCCTGCGCCACCCGAGCAGGATACGCGCTATTGGATGGTCGCCGAGAACGAGTAGCTGTCCCAGCAGAACGCCTCGCCGCCCGCGACGGGCGTCGACACCAGCTCGGCGTCGAGGGTGATCTCGATGAACGCGGCGCCCTCCAGTGTGCCGGCGAACGTCTCGCCCTCGGCGCCGATCGACGTGAGGTCGATCGAGCCGGCCTGGGCGAGGAAGATCTTCTCGCAGTTCGCGAGGTCGGCGTCGCAGCCGCGATAGAACGTCACGCAGCTCGCGCAGGTCGAGGTGTCGTCGTCGGTCACGGGGAGCACCCCGACCGCGGGCGCGCCGTCGGGGAACTCGAGGTAGACGACGTCGACGGGAGCGCCGAGCGAGCTCTGCCCGAGGTAGATGAACGCGCCGAGGAATTCGCCGGCGTCCTCGGCGACGGGGATCAGCGGCGCGTCGCACGAGGTCGCGCCGCCCTCGCCGCCGCCGCCCGTGGACGGAACACCGCCCTCGCCGCTGCCGCCGGTGGACGGAGCACCGCCCTGCCCAGAGCCTCCCTCGGGCGAGCCTCCGGTGCCGCCGCCCGCGCCGGTGGCCGCGTCGTCGCCGCACGCGCTCGTCAGGGTGATGGCCGCCAGGACCCACGCTCGCAGGCTTCGAAGCTCGAGGTTCATCGCGGCGAAGATACCGCGCCGCGGTCGACGCGCGTCTCTACAAAAACAGCTCGAGCTCGTCGCGGATCTCGGCCGGGCTCGTGATGGGCGCGAACCGGAGCACGCTCTGTACTCGGCGGTCGACCAGGAACTTCGTGAAGTTCCACTTGATGATGCGGGTGTGGAAGATCCCGCGCGCGCGCTCGGTGAGATCGACGAACAGCGGATGGGCCGACTCGCCCTTCACGTCGACCTTCTCGAACATCGGGAAGGAGACGTTGTGGAGCGAGCAGAACTTCGCGATGTCCTCCGGCGTGCCCGGCTCTTGCTCGCGGAACTGGTTGCACGGAAACCCCAGGACCGCGAAGCCGCGGGGCTTGTAGCGCTCGTAGAGGCGCTCGAGCCCCTCGTACTGCCGCGTGAACACGCACTGGCTCGCCGTGTTGACGATGAGCAGGACCTGGCCCTTGTAAGGCTCCAGCGTGGTCTCGACCCCATCGAGGGTCCTTACGCGGTGCTCGTGGATCGAGCTCATCCGAGGTCGCCAGGATCTGACACGTCTGTCTGCTGTTGCCCACCGGGACCGTGACGCATCGCACCTAGGTATACATCGCCCGCCGGGGCGTTGTGACGCGGCGTTTTGCAGGCAACGCGCCGCGTTGCGTGACATACTGCGTCACCGCAACGATGGCACGTAGCCAGAAGCCCAACGAGATCGGCGGCGTGCACGCTGACGCACGGAACGCCTGCGCCCCCCTCCACGACCCGAGCGCCGAGCGCGACGCCTGCGGGGTCGGGTTCATCGCGAACGTGCGCGGCATCGCCTCCCACGCGATCGTGGAGGCGGGCCTCACGGCGCTCGAGCGGCTCGAGCACCGCGCCGCGACGGGCGCCGAGGAGAACACGGGCGACGGCGCCGGCGTCTTGATCCAGCTCCCCGATCGACTCTTCCAGCGTGAGTGCGCCCTCGGCCGCATCGAGGACCCCGAGACGAAGAAGCCCCTCGCGTCGCTGCCATCGGCCGGCGGCTACGCCGTCGGCCTCTTCTTCGGCTCACAGCAGCCGGAGGCGACCGCGCTCGCGCGGCTGATCTTCGCGATGGTCCTCCGGCAGGAGGGGCTCAAGCTGCTCGGCTGGCGGCGCGTGCCCACCGACAACCGCAGGCTCGGCGCGACCGCGAAGAGCGTGGAGCCCACGATGGACCACGTCTTCGTCGCGCCGGCGCTCGAGGGGCTCGACGAGGCGACCTTCGAGCGCAAGCTCTATGTCGCGCGCAAGCGCTTCCAGGCCACGATCAAGTCGACCGGCATCGACGACCGCCGCTACTTCCACGTCCCGAGCCTGTCGTCGAGGACCCTCGCCTACAGGGGCATGCTGACGCCCGACCAGGTCCGAGACTACTTCTCCGACCTCGAGGACCCGCGCACCGAGAGCGCGCTCGCGATGTTCCACTCGCGCTTCTCGACCAACACCTTCCCGAGCTGGGAGCTGGCGCACCCGTACCACCAGATCGCGCACAACGGCGAGATCAACACCCTGCGCGGCAACGTGAACTGGATGCGCGCGCGCGAGGCGCTGCTCGCGTCGCCCGAGCTCGGCGCCGACATCGAGAAGATCCTGCCGGTAGTGCACGAGGGGCTCTCGGACTCCGCCTGCCTCGACAGCGTGCTCGAGCTGCTCGTGCGCGCCGGCCGCAGCCTGCCTCACGCGGTGATGATGATGCTGCCCGAGGCGTGGGAGCACAACGAGTCGATCACGCCCGAGCTGCGCGCCTTCTACCAATACCACGCGTGCCTGATCGAGCCGTGGGACGGCCCTGCCTGCGTGTGCTTCACCGACGGCAAGTGCGTCGGCGCGGTGCTCGATCGCAACGGCCTGCGGCCGGGGCGCTACTGGGTCACGAGCGACGACCTGGTCATCCTCGCGAGCGAGAGCGGCGTCGCCGACGTCCCCGCGGAGCGCGTCGTCGAGAAGGGCCGCCTGATGCCGGGCCACATGTTCCTGATCGACCTCGAGCAGGGCCGCGTCGTCCCCGACGCCGAGATCAAGCGGCGCGTCGCGACGGCGCGCCCGTACGCCGAGTGGCTGAAGGACAACCTGGTCGCGCTCGACTCGCTGCCGCGCGGCCCCGAGGTCCCGAAGCTCGCAGGGGAAGAGCTCGAGCGCGCGCTCGCCGCGTTCGGGACCACCGAGGAGGAGCTGCGCCTGCTGGTCGCGCCGATGGCGGCGCGCGGCGAGGAGCCCACCGGCTCGATGGGCAACGACGCGGCGCTCGCCGTGCTGTCGACCCGCGCGCGCCCGCTGTCGGACTACTTCAAGCAGCTCTTCGCGCAGGTCACCAACCCCCCGCTCGACGCGATCCGCGAGAAGCTCGTCACGAGCATGGCGACGGCGATCGGGCCCGAGGGGAACCTGCTCGAGGCTCGCCCCGAGAGCGCGCGCCTCGTGCTGTGCAAGACGCCCTTCCTCGACAACGAGGAGATGAGCCGCTTCAAGCGGATCGCCGAGCTGTTCTCGCCCGAGCCGAGCGCGGCAGAATCCCCGTTCGGCGTGACGGTGCTCGACATGACCTTCCCGGCGGTCGACGGCGAGGAGGGGCTCGAGCCCGCGCTCGTCGCGCTGTTCGCCAAGGCCGACAACGCGATCGCGAACGGCTCGAAGGTGCTCGTCCTCTCCGATCGCAGCGTCAACGCGGCGCGCGCCCCCATCCCGGCGCTGCTCGCGGTCGCCGGGCTCCACAACCACCTCGTGCGTGAGCGCAAGCGCACGCGCGTCACCCTGATCGTCGAGACGGGTTGGGTGCGCGAGGTGCACCAGGCCGCGCTGCTCATCGGCTACGGCGCGAGCGCCATCAACCCGTACCTCACGCTCGACGCCTTGCCGACGCTCGCGGCGCGCGGGCTCGCCAGCGCCGATCTCAGCGACGAAGACCTCACCAGAAAGTACCTCGCGGCGATCGAGAAGGGCGTCGTCAAGGTTATGAGCAAGATGGGGATCAGCACGATCGCCAGCTACCGCGGCGCGCAGATCTTCGAGGCCATCGGCCTCTCGAAGGAGCTCGTCGACCGCTATTTCACGCTGACTCCGTCGCGAATCGGCGGCATCGGCGCGCGGGACGTCGCGCGCGACACCCTCTCCCACCACACGCAGGCCTTCGCGCCTCGGCCGGTGCGTCTGCCGGTCGCCGGCGAGTACCAGTGGCGCAAGGATGGTGAGCTGCACCTCTTCAACCCGGACACGATCTACCTGCTGCAGCACGCGACCCGCTCCGGTCGGCGCGACCTGTACGCCTCGTACGCGCGCGCGGTGAACGACCAGAGCGAGCGCCACGGCACGCTGAGGAGCCTGCTGCGCGTAAACTTCGAGGGCTCCACGCCGGTGCCGCTGGACGAGGTCGAGCCCGTCGAGGCCATCTTGCCGCGCTTCGCGACGGGGGCGATGAGCTTCGGCTCGATCAGCGCCGAGGCCCACGAGACGCTCGCGATCGCGATGAACCGCATCGGCGGCAAGTCGAACAGCGGCGAGGGCGGCGAAGACCGCCGCCGCTTCGTCCCGGACGACAACGGCGACAGCAGGCGCAGCGCCATCAAGCAGGTCGCGAGCGCGCGCTTCGGGGTGACCAGCGAGTACCTCGTCGACGCCGACGAGCTGCAGATCAAGATGGCCCAGGGTGCCAAGCCCGGTGAGGGCGGGCAGCTGCCCGGCGCGAAGGTGTACCCGTGGATCGCCGCCGTGAGGCACTCGACGCCCGGCGTCGCGCTCATCAGCCCGCCTCCCCACCACGACATCTACTCGATCGAGGACCTCGCCGAGCTGATCTTCGATCTGCGCTCCGCGAACCCGCGCGCCCGCATCTC
Source organism: Polyangiaceae bacterium (assembly GCA_016719945.1). Classification (GTDB taxonomy): domain Bacteria; phylum Myxococcota_A; class Polyangia; order Polyangiales; family Polyangiaceae; genus Xiheicaenibacterium. The sequence goes on from JADJYE010000001.1 coordinate 916,251, forward strand.
GGTGAAGCTCGTCGCCGAGGTCGGCGTGGGCACCGTCGCCGCGGGCGTCGTGAAGGCCAAGAGCGACGTCGTGTTGGTCTCGGGGCACGACGGCGGCACCGGCGCGAGCCCGCTGACCTCCATCAAGCACGCAGGCGCTCCCTGGGAGCTCGGGCTCGCCGAGGCCCAGCAGGTCCTCGTGAAGAACAGGCTGCGCGACCGGGTCGTGCTGCAGGTCGATGGTCAAATGAAGACCGGTCGCGACGTGGCGATCGCCGCGCTGCTCGGCGCCGAAGAGTTCGGCTTCGCGACCGCTCCGCTGGTGGTGATGGGCTGCGTGATGATGCGCGTCTGCCACCTCGACACCTGCCCCGTGGGCATCGCGACCCAGAGCCCCGACCTGCGCAAGAGGTTCACTGGCCAGGCCGATCACGTGGTGAGCTACTTCCGCTTCGTCGCCGAAGAGCTGCGCCAGATCATGGCCGAGCTCGGGTTCCGCACGCTCGACGAGATGGTCGGTCGAGTCGATCTGCTCGAGTCGGTCCCCGCGACGGGCAACGCGGGGAAGGTCGACCTGTCCGCGGTCCTCGACGCGGGGCACCTCCAGCTCGGCGAGCCGATCGCGAGCGCCCCGGCGCGGCGACGCACGGGAGGCACGCTTCCCAGCTCGCCGCCGAGCTCGAGGAGCCTCTCCCTCATCGAGCGAATGGCCACGCTCGCCGCGCCGGCGCTCGCCGCCGGCGCCATGGTTCGCGAGCGTCTCGTCGTGAGCAACCGCGACCGCGCCGTCGGCACGCGCCTCGGCTCCGACGTGACGCGCCGCCGCGGCGCGGAGGGGCTGCCCGACGACACCATCACCTTCGAGCTGGAGGGCTCCGCAGGGCAGAGCCTCGGCGCGTTCTTGCCGAGAGGCATCACGCTCATCTGCGAGGGCGACGCGAATGACTACGTGGGCAAGGGCTTGTCGGGTGGCAAGGTCGCGGTCAGGCCGCCGCGCGGCGCCCGCTTCGTGGCCGAGCGCAACGTGATCGCCGGCAACGTCGCCCTCTATGGCGCGACCAGCGGCAAGGCCTTCTTTCGCGGGCGCGTCGGGGAGCGCTTCGCCGTTCGCAACAGCGGCGCGACGGCGGTCGCCGAGGGCTGTGGTGACCACGGCTGCGAGTACATGACCGGCGGGCAAGTCGTCATCCTCGGCCCTGCCGGCCGCAACTTCGCCGCGGGGATGAGCGGCGGGCTCGCGTACGTCCTCGACGAGGACGGCCGCTTCGCGTCGCGGCACAACCCGGAGATGGTCGCGCTCCGCGCGCTCGACGACGACGACGAGGTGTGGCTACGAGCGACCGTGGAGGAGCACGCAGCCCTCACGGACAGCTCGCTCGCGCGAGCGCTGCTCGACGACTTCACGGGGGCGCGCGCGCGCTTCGTGAAGGTGGTCCCGCTGGAGTACGAGCGCGTCCTCGCGGCGAGCAGAGAGGCCGCCGCCCGCGCCGCGTCGGCCGTGGCGGCGGAGTAGGAGTCACGTCATGGGCAACCCGAGAGGCTTCCTCGAGCTCACGCGCCGGCTGCCGAAGAAGCGGCCGGCTTCGGAGCGCATCCACGACTACCGCGAGGCCGAGCCGCTGCTCGAGGGCGAGCGGCTCGCTCAGCAGGCGTCTCGCTGCATGGACTGCGGCGTGCCGTTTTGCCACTCGGGCTGCCCGCTCGGCAACCTGATCCCGGAGTGGAACGACCTCGTCTACAAGGGCCGGCTCGACGAGGCGACCGTGCGTCTCCACGCCACGAACAACTTCCCGGAGATGACCGGCCGCCTCTGCCCTGCGCCGTGCGAGGCCTCGTGTGTGCTCGCCCTCAACGACGACCCCGTCACCATCAAGGCCATCGAAGCCGCGATCGCCGAGCGTGCGCTGGCGGTCGGGCTGCCGCCCGAGCCCGCCCCCGAGCGGACCGGCCGTCGCGTGGCGGTGATCGGCTCCGGCCCGGCTGGCCTGGCCTGCGCCCAGCAGCTCGCGCGGGAGGGCCACCAGGTCGTGGTGTTCGAGAAGGCCGACGCCGCGGGTGGGCTCCTCCGCTACGGGATCCCCGACTTCAAGATGGACAAGGCGCTGCTCGACCGGCGGCTCGAGCAGCTCGTCGCCGAGGGGGTCGAGCTGCGCTGCGGCGTCGAGGCTGGCGTCACGGTGACCGCGGACGAGCTGGAGGCGCAGTTCGACGCGATCGCGATCGCGGCCGGGGCCCAGCGCCCGCGCCCGCTCGGCGTTCCCGGCGAAGACCTCGCGGGGGTTCACTTCGCGATGGAGTATCTCACGCAGCAGAATCGCGTGATCGCGGGGCGCCCGATCGGCGAGCGCATCAGCGCCGAGGGCAAACACGTGCTCATCCTCGGCGGCGGAGACACGGGCGCAGACTGCCTGGGCACCGCGCACAGGCAAGGCGCCGCCTCGGTCACCCAGCTCGAGATCGCCGAGCGCCCGCCCGAGACACGCAGCGCCGACAACCCGTGGCCCGAGTGGCCATCGATTTTTCGCGTATCCCCGGCGCACGAGGAGGGCGGCGAGCGAGCCTACGCGCTGATGACGACGCGCCTCGAGGGCACAGGGGGCAAGGTCGAGCGGCTCATCGCGCAGACCGCGCGACGCGACGGCAGAGGCTTCGTCGCCGAGCCCGGCACCGAGCGCGCCTTCGCCGCTGAGCTCGTCCTCATCGCGACGGGCTTCGTCGGCGGTGAGCCTTCGCCGCTGCCTGCCGACCTCGGCCTCGACGTCGACGCGAGCGGGCGGCTCGTCGCCGACGACCGCGCGCGGACGCGGCGCCCCCACGTCTTCGCGTTCGGCGACGCGCGGCGCGGCGCGTCGCTCGTGGTCTGGGCGATCGCAGAGGGACGCGTCGCGGCGCACAGCATCTCGCTCTTCCTCGCGGGCAAGCGCGCCCTCCCGCTCGCCGCGACGGGGTGAGCTCGAATCCGCCGCGCTGATGGGCGCCGCTTGTCCTCGGGCCCTCGTCGCGTGCACGATGGACGGCGCGAATGGAACGCGGAGAGGTCGTCGACGGCTGCTTCTGGATCGACCGCTGCGTGAAGCGGAGCGCGGCGCTCGATCTCTATCGAGCCGTCGACGTCCGAGACTCGTCGTCGGTGTGGCTGCGCGTGCACTCGGGCCTCTCCTCGGCGGGCTCCGACCACTTCCTTCGCACTTGCTCGGCCCTCTCCGCCCACCCGAGCCCTGCGCTCGAGCGGGTCGTAGCGTGGGGCGCGCTCGGCGAAGCCTCGGTGTACGCGGCCGTCACCGCCCCCAGCGGTCCGACCCTCGAGGAGGCGCTCGAGCATGGGCTCATGGCCACCGATGCGCTGCCGATCGCGATCCGGGCGCTCCAGGCGCTCTCGCTCCTGCACGCGCTCGGTGTGCCGCACGGAGCCGTCGACGCGCGGGCGCTCGTGCTGCCGCTCGGCGCAGCGACCGCGGCGACGCTGGTCGACGTGACCCTCGTACCGCGCGCGCTGATCGCCGTCGACGACTCGCTGCCGAGCGTGCGCTCGGAGGGGGCGAGCTTGCTCGCGCCCGAACGGATCCGCGAGCGTCGTGGCCAGAGCGCTCCAGCGGACGTGTTCGCGCTCGGGTGTGTCCTGTACCAGGCGCTCACCGGCAGGCTCCCGTTCGCCGCAGCCGGCGTCTTGGGGACGTTCCTGCGGGTGCTCCACGAGGAGCCCGAGCCCCCTCGCCCCGACGAGGCGGACGAGCTCAACGTGCTCGCGGACCTGACCCTCCGGATGCTCGCGAAGAGCCCATCGGTCCGCCCCACGGCCGAGGAGGCGCTCGCAGAGCTCGAGGTGGCGACCGGCTCCGAGCCCTTCGCGGCGCCGATCACCAGCCCGCCGAGCGTCACCTCCGCGACGCGTCGACTGCGCGCCGTCGACGTGGGCCTCGTGCTTTGCCGTGAGGTCGAGCGAGGCCACGCCTCCCTCGCGCGGGAGAGCGAGCTCGATCGCATCGAGCGCGCGCTCGAGGGGCTCGCCGCTCGGCTCGATCGCCTGAGCGACGGGACGCTGCTCGTCGAGATCGCGACCGGAGGCCCGCGCGAGCGCGACCCCGTCGTCGGCGCTGCGCGGGCGGCGCTGCTGCTGCAAACGACCCTCCCGGCGAGCCGAATCGTCGTGGCGCGAGGCGGGGCGCGCGCGCGGGGGCTGGAGGTGGCCGAGCGGTACCTCGAGCGTGCCCCGGTCGGGGCCATCACCGTGCTCGCCGACGTCGTCGGGGTGCTCGAGCCCCATTTCGACATCGACCAGGCGGCGCACGGCGCCGTGCTCTACGAGCGCGAGCCGCGCACCCGCGAGCGCGCAGAAGAGTCCGCCCGCCGCCGAGCGCCGAAGCCAGGGATCGATCTGTTCGCGCGCCCCTTCGTCGACCTCGACAGTGAGGTCACGATCGTGGAGCACAAACGCCGAACGATCGAGATCGAGATGCCAGCGGTGACCCTCGAGGCCCAGCCCACGCTGGAGATGGACATGACGGCCCTGGCCCGCGCGATGCTCGAGCCCCCTGCCCCCGCCCCGCTCGCCGGCGCGCCGCGCGACGACGCCGACACGCACCCGCCGCTGTCGGAGGACGGGGTCGAGACGGTCGCGCGTCGAGCCCCCGGGCGGTGACGCAGGACTCCCCCGCGAGGGGCGCTATGCTGGGTGGAGATGTCCTCCCTCGCGCTATGGCTGCTGTCAGCCGGGCTCGCGACGCTGAGCGCGACGGCGGCATCGAGCGTCCGCGAGAGGGTGAGCGCGCGCGGGCGCGCGCGGAGCGCTGCGCGCCGGGCTCGCCGCTGCTTCATCCAGCAGGCGCCTGAGCAGGGGCTGGTGCGGGTCGTGGGGCGAGTGGAGCTCGCGGGCGAGCCGCTCTTCGCGCCGTTCAGCGGCAGGGTCTGCGCCCACTACGAAGCAGCGGTCGAGCACCCCACGCGCCCGGGCGCTTACCGGCGCGCGCTGGTCGAGTCGAGGTCGCAGGCGTTCTACGTCGTGGACGACTCCGGCCGCGCGCGGGTCGACGTCGAGCGGGCGTTGGTCGACGTCGTGGTCGACCACTTCTGGGAGGCGCGCGAGGTCGACGCGGAGACGCGCTTCGAGCTGGAGCGCTTCCTGTACGGGACCGGGCAGCGCGGGCTCTCGCAGCTGTCCGAGTCGAGCCTGCTGCGCTACGCCGAGGGCGCGATCGAGCCGGGGGAGCTGGTCAGCGTGGTCGGGGTGGCGACCTTCGACCGCGCGGCGCCCAGCGGCGTGGGCTACCGCGAAGCCGCGGACGCGCGGGTCACGCTCCACGCGCCTCGTCGAGGCCCCCTCTTCGTGAGCGACGGGATGCATTTTTCTTAGCGGGCTCGCCCGCTCCGCGGGTCCCTTCGGTTTTCACGCGCGTAGCGCGCGGGAAAACCGGAGCGCGCGGGCAGCGCTGCGCGCTGCACGGGAGAAGCGGAGCGGAGCGCGCGCCCGCTACCGCCGCCTTGGAGCCTTCTTGGCCGGCTTCTTCGCGACCTTCTTGGCCGCACGCGCCGGCCGCGGTTTGTCCGGTGCGGGGGCCGGTGTCGCCCGCGCCCGCACGCCGTCGAGCACGAGGGACACGAGCTCGCCCGGCATCTCCAGCACCGGGCCCACGTCGTCGCCAGCGAACAGCCGCGTGATGATGAGCTCGGACGCGCCGACGACGACGATCGCGGAGAGCCTGCCGACGAGACCGCGCACGAGCCCGAGCTCGTGCGCGATGTTGGACAGCTCGGTCGCACCGTCGAGCACCGCCTCCGCCAGCTCGACGATCGGCGCGCGCGCGCCGTTCTTCGGGCCGCGCGACTCGTGCAAGTACAGCCGCACGACGTCGGGGTATTGCAGCACGCACCGGATGAGGTCCTGCGCGAGCCCCTCGTACGGCTTGGCCACGTTGCCCTCGCGCGAGGCCTCGCGCAGCCGCTCGGCGCAGCGCGCGAAGGAGGAGCTGACGTCGCGCTTGAGAGGCTCGACGAGCGACGCGACGAGATCGGTCTTGTCGCGAAAATAGCGGTAGAAGCTCCCCTTCGCGGTGCGCGCCCCGTCGACGATCTGGTCGATCGTGACCGCCTCGACGCCGTACTGGAGAAAGAGCCCGAGGGCCGCGCGCTGGAGCGCCTCCGTGCGCACGCGCCGGTTCTCGGCACGTTTGCCAGAGGGCGCCGCCATCGGCTCGTCGCTTTGGTCGGGCCCCGCACCCTCAGCGGGCGCCGAGGTGACGATACGGAGTGGGCTCGTCGCGCGACCCTGCAAAGGTGACTTTTCGGTCATACTTCGGCTTGACACGTTCGGCTCCCTGCGCCACAAATAGTGACTCGTTAGTCACGATTGCTTCGTCTCATCTCCCACGGTCCCGCGCGGCTGCCCCGCCTCGAGACCGGACCCCTCCTGGAGGCCCCATGCTGCTTGGTTTTGCCCTTGGGCTCGTATCGTCGAACGCTCTCGAGTGGGCCGTCCACAAGTACGTGCTTCACGGTCTCGGCCGCAAGAAGGACGGCTTCTGGGCCTTCCACTGGCACGAGCACCACAAGACGGTACGAAAGACCGGCGGCTGGGACGGCATGTACGAGGTGCCGATCACGAGGAGCCCGTCGAAGATGAAGGAGGCGATCGGCGTGATGGCGGGCGCCGTCGCTGCGACCCCGCTGATCGCGATTTCCCCTGGCTTCGTCGCGGCCGGCTGGCTCAGCGCGGGCGCTTATTACTACATCCATCGCAAGAGCCACCTCGATCCCGAGTGGGGCCGCAAGTACGTGCCGTGGCACGTCGACCACCACCTCGGGCCGGATCAGCACAAGAACTGGTGCGTCACGACGCCGCTGTTCGACTACGTCATGGGCACCCGCAAGCCGTTCGTGGGCACCGAGGCGGAGCTGAAGAAGCCCGAGGCGACGGTCATCACCGCCTGAGCCGCGCCCACGTTCGGGCTTCCCGCGGCAACGCACCGTGGCTACGCCGCGAGGAGCATGAGCGCACGGGACTACTTCACGGGAAAGAGCGTCATCATCACCGGCGGATCGAGCGGCATCGGGCTCGCCTTCGCCCAGCACGTCGCGGGCTGGGGCGCGCGCGTGTGCCTGGTTGCGCGGCGCAGGCCGGTCCTTGAGGAGGCGAAGCGGCAGATCGAGGGGCGCTCGCCGGGGGCGAAGGTGCAGATGCTCGAGCTCGACGTGAGCCGAGAGGACGACGTCGCGCGCGAGGTCGAAGGGCACGTGGCCGCCCACGGCGTGGACATGCTCGTGAACAACGCGGGCGTCGTCATGCCGGGCCGCTTCCTGGACCTGCCGACGAAGGAGTTTCGGCAGATGATGGACGTGAACTACTTTGGCTCCGTCTTCATGGCGAAGGCCGTGCTGCCGCACCTCGTGGGCAAGCGCGCGGGACATGTCCTCAACGTGTCGTCGCTCGCGGGGGTGATGGGCATCTACGGGTACACCGCGTACGCCGGCAGCAAGTTCGCGCTCGTCGGCCTCTCGCAGGCCCTGCGCGCGGAGATGTGGCCGCACGGAGTGAAGGTCAGCCTGTGCCTCCCGCCCGACACGGACACGCCCCAGCTCGCGTTCGAGAACCAATACAAGCCCGCCGAGACGAAGGCGATCGCGGGGACGGTCAAGACGCTCTCGCCCGACGCCGTCGCGCTGTCGATGGCGGAGGGCATGGCCAAGGGCGCCTTCGAGATCTACCCGGACCTCGCCTCGCGCATGGTCGCGCTGGGCCAAGGCGTGCTGCCCGGCGTCGCGCGCTGGGTCTGCGACTCGGCGCAGAAGAAGGCGCAGCCCGCGAGCTCGTGAGGCGAACGATGGCGAGCGCTCCGATCTACCTCGATCACAACGCGACGACCCCGGTCCTGCCCGAGGTGCTCGAGGCGATGCTCCCCTACTTCTCGGAGCGCTTCGGCAACCCCTCGAGCCAGCACCCGTACGGGAGAGAGGCGCGGGAGGCGGTCGACCGGGCACGCGGCGAGGTCGCGGCCGCGATCGACGCGACGCCCGAAGAGATCGTGTTCACCTCGGGGGGGACCGAGTCGAACAACCTCGCGATCTTCGGCGCCAGCCGCGCGCGCCCCTACCGGCACCACGTGGTGACCAGCGCGGTCGAGCACCCCGCCATCCGCGAGCCCCTCGGCTGGCTCGAGCGCCAAGGCACCACGGTCGACTGGCTCCACGTCGACGCGAGCGGCCGGGTGAGCGCCCGCGACGCCGAGCGCGTCGTGACCGATCGCACGCTGATGGTGACGGTGATGCACGCGAACAACGAGACCGGCAGCGTGCAGCCGATCGCCCAGCTGTCCGAGCTCGCGCGAGCCAGCGGCGCCCTGGCCCACAGCGACGCGGCGCAGAGCCTCGGAAAGATCCCGCTGAGCGTGCGGGCCCTCGGCGTCGATCTGCTGACCATCGCCGGCCACAAGGTCTATGCGCCGAAGGGCGTCGGCGCGCTCTACGTGCGCCAGGGTTGCCTCTTGTCACCCTTCGCGCTCGGCGCCTCGCACGAGCGGGGGCTGCGCCCAGGCACCGAGGCGGTGCCGGCGATCGTCGCGCTCGGTCGCGCCTGCGCCATCGCGGCGCGCGAGGTCGAGGCGGAGCGTCGCCGCCTGCTCGGCCTCGCGTCGCGCTTGTTCGAGCGCCTGAGGGCGCGCGTCGCCGGGCTCGCGCTCAACGGGCCTGCGCTCGAAGATCCCGAGCGCCTGCCGAACACGCTGAGCGTGCGCTTCCCCGGCGTCACCGGCGTGGCCGTGCTCGAGCGCGCGCCCAGCGTCGCCGCGTCGACCGGCTCCGCCTGCCACCAGGGCGAGGTGCACGCCCCGAAGGGCATCGTCGCGTGCGGCGTCCCGGAGGACCAAGCCGTCGGCACCGTGCGGCTCTCGCTCGGCCGCCTGAACGACGAGCGCCAGATCGACGACGCCGCCGACGCCCTCGCCGCGGCGTTCGAAGAGGTCGCGCCCCGCTGACTCGACGGTGACTCCTCGGCGCGCCCCGCTATCATCGCGCGCATGCTCGTCCGCCGCCTGCCAACCGTCCTCGCCATGCTGCTCGTCGCGTGCTCCTCCAGCTCGGGCGCGGATCCGAAGAACAACGACGCACCAGCGACCGACGCGACGGGGGCGGCCGCCACGGCGACCGCGACGTCGATGGCTGACGCGACCACCCAGCCCGCGCCCTCCACGGCCCAGACGACGAGCCCTGCGACCGGCTCGGCGCAAGCCAGCAGCGCGCCGGCGAAGGCGCCTGCCGGGCCGGCGAAAGAGCCCGGCGCCCTCGTGCTGACCCTGGCGTTTTCGATGAAGGCGGGTGGCAAGGTCGACCCGACGACGACCGCCGAGCTGATCCAGGCCGCCGAGGAGCGGATCGCCACCTCGGCGAAGCTCGCCTCCTCCGCAGGGAAGATCGACAAGCCCCGCGCCCTGGGCGTGACGGTGTTGCTCACCGAGCCCAAGAACGACGCGAAGGGCCTCACGGTGCGCATGGGCTTCGTCGGGGTCGAGCCCGACGGCAAATGCCCTGTGTTCGACATCGACCAGTCGTTCACTCTCAGCGACACGAAGACCGCGAAGCCCGAGGACGTCCTCGCCTTGCGGCGCTCGGCCATCCAGGCCCTGCTGGGCAAGCTCGAGTCCGAGTCGGGCAACCTCAAGCCGAAGGCGAACTGCACGGCGTTCAAGAAGCCCTGAGGCTCGCGCCGCGCGGTGCTAGTCCCGTGGAAACGAAGTTTCCACGCAATCAGTGAGGAGTCCGCGTCGGAACAAACCAACGCGTGGCCAGAGAATTCGGGCCGCCATCGCCCCGTCAGGGGCGGCCCGAATTCTTCAAGCATCGTTGGTTCCAAGGGACTAGGGTGAAGCGGCGTTGGAAAGGCTCTATTTGCGGCAGCTCCTGGTCGGGCGTGACATCGGCAGGGGCGACCCCGCGGGCACGCAGATGCAGAACTTCGTCTACCTGGTAGGCGATCGCGCCAAGGGTGAGTGTGTCGTCGTCGATCCCGCGTGGAGCATCGGGGACATCGCCGCCCGCGCCGCCGAGGACGGCATGAAGATCACAGGCGCGCTCGTCACCCACTACCACCCCGATCACGTCGGCGGGTCCCTCTTCGGGCTGGAGGTCGAGGGCCTTTCCGAGCTGATGGAGCGCTGCCCGTGCCCCGTCCACGTGCACAGGCTCGAGGCCGATGGCGTCCGCGCGGTGACCGGGCTCTCCGAGTCGGACCTCGTCCGCCACGAGGGCAACGATCGCGTCACCGTCGGCGACGTCGAGATCGAGCTGCTCCACACGCCTGGGCACACCCCCGGCTCGCAGTGCTTCCGCGTGAAGGACGCGCTCGTCTCGGGCGACACGCTCTTCCTTCAGGGCTGCGGCCGCGTCGATCTACCCGGCGGCAGCGCCGAGGAGATGCAGCGCACCCTGACCCAGCGCCTCGCGACGTTGCCAGACGACCTCACGCTGTACCCGGGCCACGCCTATGGCGGCGAGCGCGCGCCGCTCGGCGAGGTGCGCCTCAAGAACCCGTTCTTCTCCGGCCACCGACGCCGGTCTCGGGCGTCATGAGCGCCCCTGCGGCGGACACCGCGTTCGACGAGGGAGAGCTGCGTGCCCGGTTCGTGGGTCGCGTGGTCGTCACGGTCTGGCAAGGCGCCCCGCGGGCCTCGACCATCGCGGCGCTGCGAGCCAAGGTCGTCGAGCACCACCAACGCTTCGGAGACGGCGTCGCCCTGGTCGTCGTCGCTCACGGTGGCCCCCCGGACGACGCCGCTCGCTCCGCCTTCAAGGAGATGGTCGCTGCGGTCGAGCGCTCCATCGCGGGCGTCGCCGTCCTCGTGGGGATCCGCGGTCTGCGCGGCAAGCTGGTCCGAGGCGCCGTCGGCGCGGCGCTGCGCGCCCTCCGCCTGCCCTTCGAGGTGAAGATCCTCGAGAGCGCCGCGGCGATCGGCGGGCACGTCGACAGGCTGTTGCTCGGCCGCGGCCTCGACAGCCCGGGAGCGGCGACGATCGAAGGGATCCTGCGCGCCCTGGACCCAACCCTGTCCACGTAGACCGATCGAGGGAATCGTGGGAACGAAGGCGTCACGCACCTACATTTCACTAGCGGTCATCGCTTTATCCGCTGGATCCGTGAGTATCCAAGCGGCATTTCTCGGGGGTTGCGGTGATCCAAGCACGTCCCAAGAGGTCGCTTCCGCCGCCCCGTCGGCGCTCGCGACGGCGCAAGCCCCCCCCTCGGTAGGCGCCTCCGCCAGCGCGCCGGCGACCGCGAGCGCCGGGCCGGGCGCAGGTCGTGGAGACGGCAGCGGAGGCGGAAAACGCTTTGGTGACGCGGTCGCATACGTCGACGGGCGGCCTGTGGCAGTCCTGCGGTTCTTCGAGATGCCACCGAGCCTCCGCTCCCACCCGCACGCGCTGCTCGACGGCCGGACGGTGCCTCGCTACCGGCTCGCCGAATACGTCGAAGCGCTCGGATATCCGCTGTCGAAGGTCAAAGAGGTCCACCTCACCGGTGGCCGCAACCGGACGAGCGTGCTCACGCGCGCCGAGCTCGAGAAGCACCGCAGCGACCTCAACTTCTCCTTCAGCCGAGAGATCGCCGGTAAACCGCGCGTTCACTGGCCCGCCTCGGGCATCGAGGTGAACACCACGATCGACGTGATCACCGCGATCGCGATCTACGTCGACAAGGAGCCGCCGCGCTTCGACCCGAAGTCGCGCAAGATGATGCTGCCGTCCGGCGAGGCCCTGAAGGGCGTCGCGTACACGAAGCCAGAGGACGCTCCCCGGGGCACACGCGTCTATTTCGACGGAAAATTGGCTGGAACCGTGAAGCGCAAGCACCTCCCGGACAGCGTGCTCTCGCCCCGCTACACGCCCTCCAAGCCGCGCTTCTCGCTCGAGAAATACCTCGCCTCGATCGGCGTCGACCCGGCTCGCGTGAAGCAGCTCACCGTCGTGGAGCGCGATCACGTCGTGCTTCGGCTCGACGAGCAGGCCTGGAAGAAAGCCTCGAAAGAGGCCGAATTTTCCCTCGCTCAGGGCAGCGAAGGGAGGATCATCGTCCACACGACGGAGGGAGGGGCCGAGCGGAGCTTCGACGCGACCTCGCTCCTCGCGTTCGACAAGAGCCCGGTCCCCGAGCGCGTCGCTTCGGCACCGGTCGAGCCGGGTGGATCCAAGACAGACCAGCCCGACGTTACGGAACAGCCGGAATAGCCCGCAAAAACCGCACATCGCGCAAATGGCACGCGAGCTGCAAAGGTTGCGTTCGTGAGCGCGGCGCTGTGAGAGCGCCCCCAAGGACGAACCAAGGAGCTGCTGCGATGAACCAAACGCGTCTACGCCGAAACATGGGAGCCCTCGCGAGCATCGCGATGACCTCTCTCTGGGCCAGCAGCGCGTTCGCGATCCCGAGCGTCGTGATGCAGCAAGCGACGGGACAGAACGCCGGCCCCCAAGAGGAGAACGGCGGCCCGGGCCACGAGCAGTCGACGGTCACGTACGTCGAGCGCGACGGCAAGGTCTACATCGTCAACATCTACATGTCCTCGAAGGTCGACGAGGGCTACTGGCAGTGCAAGTGCTCCAGCGTCGAGCTGTCGCCCGACGCTGCGCCGGTGACGGTCGCTGACCAAGTTCAGCTCACCAACAACAGCAACGGCGACCGCCCGTGCAACCACCCGAAGGCGGCCAGCGACGGCACCAACGTCATCTGGACCTACGGCACGGACGAAGACTCGGCCAACACCCGCACGTACGTCTCGGCCGTCGATCACATGTGCAACCCGATCGCCGACACGATCCGGATCAGCCAGAACGACAACAACAACGACGGCGCCCCGGACATCGCCTTCAACGGCGACGGCCGCTTCACGGCGGGCTACCTCTCGACGGGCGAGAACGACACCTCCTATGCGGTCGGCATCGAGGTCGTCGACCTCGGCGGCGGCCAACTCGACATCAACAAGACCTGGCACAAGGCGGTCGTGACGCCGTCGAACATCGGCCGGCCGACGATCGTCGCGCAGGACGCGGAGTACTCGCTCTTCTGCGCCGCCAAGGGCAACAACCGCCCCCCGGAGGACGGCGTGCAGTGCGCCCGCCTCGACGCGACGACCGGTGATGTCCTCTACAAGCAGATCATCGCGGCCTCGCAGCCCGGCGAGAAGATCTACATGAACCAGCCCACGCTGGTGGCCCTCGACAACGGCTACTTCGCCCTGCACGTCCTCGAGTCGAGCGGCGAGGGCAAGACCAACAACAAGAAGGGCTCGAACATCTCGCACGACTACATCCTGTCGCCCGGCGCCGAGAGCTTCGTGGTGAACGCGCACGAGGTCGCGCTCGGCAACTACCCGACGCACTCGGCGACCTGCAGCGGCGCGTACGGCTCCGAGGGCAAGGTGCACTTCGCCTCGTTCGGCGCTGCGGTCACCGGCAACAGCCAGCCGCTCGCGCAGTTCTTCAGCTACAACAACTCGGCGATCACCGACGACCCCGAGCACAACACGTGGACCGTGGGCTGGTACGCCGACTCGGGCAAGCTCGCGAACCTGTACGGCGCGAACCCGAACAACCAGGGCCGAGACTTCCTGCGCTGCATCGGCGACGTGCCGAACCCGAGCTTCGGTCAGCCGAACGGGTTCTTGCCCAGCGTGAAGACGTTCTTCGTGATGCCGCACGCCGGCCGCATCCCCGGCGAGGAGAAGAACTCGCAGTGGCTGTCCCTGGTCCCGGGCTGGACGTCGCAGCCGGTCGAGGCCGACCCGCCCGCCGACGTGAAGGACGTGCAGCTCGGACCGCAAGGCGAAGGCCCCGTCGACTCGGAGCCGCCGCCCGCGGAGGAGCCTCCCGGGGGCGACCCGCCGGGGACGGATGAGCCGACCGTGGTGAACCCGAAGACGAGCGCAGGCTGCGCCGCCGCCGCTGGCGGGGACTTCGGCGGCCTCGCCCTCGTCGGTGTTGGACTTGCTTTGGCCATCGGCGCGCGCCGCCGGAAGGGAGTCTGATCATGGACCGCTCGATCCTCTGGGGCCTGGTGACGACGCTCTCTGCCGCGGCCCTGGTCGCGTGCACCACCGAGAACACCTTCACCCTCACCGATGACGGCAACGAGGGTGGGGGCTCGAGCGACGACGGCAACGGCGGCGACTCGTCCAACGGCGGCAACGGCAGCGCCGGCGGCTCGACCGGGTCGTCGATGCCCGGCGGAGCGCGGGAGATGTTCGAGACCCAGGTCTATCCTGCGATCGCGACCGACTGCGGCAGCTGCCACGGGCTCGATCCGAACCCGCGCTTCCTCGCTGGCACCGCCGAGGCCTCGTACAACGCGATCATCAACTACACGCCGAGCTTGATCGCGATCCCCGAGAACTCGAACCTCGTCCTGCACGGCGAGCACACCGGCCCGGCGCCGACGCCGGCCCAGGACTCGCTCATGCGCGCCTGGCTCCAGATGGAAGCCGACGAGCGTGGCCTGGTCGGCGGCGAGGAAGAGCCGCCTCCGAGCGGCCCCACCCTGCAAGAGGCGCTCGATGGCTTCGCGGCCTGCATGACCTACGACGACTGGACGGCGACCGGCATGAACACCATCGCCGCCTCGCAGACCCAGTTCGGTAGCTGCAACGGCTGCCACGGCCAGGGCGAGGCTGGCTTCATCGCCAACCAGATCAACGATCTGGACATGTTCGAGCAGTCGAGGGACTTCCCCTTCATCAAGCGCTACATCTCGGGGACGGTCGACGAGAACGGCGCCTTCGCGGGGCTGGTCGCGGCGCGCCGCATCCAGAACAAGGGCCTCGAGGCCGAGAACTGCGACCAACAGACCGACAACTGCCACCCGGTCTACAGCCTCCCGCCCAACAAGGTCGAGGCCGTCGACAACTTCGTGGCGCTGACGATGGAGCGCTACGAGGCCGGGGGCTGCACGCCCTGACCCGCTGGACGCTGTAGGCTCCGAGGGGTACGAGAAGTAGAGCCCGAGGAGCCATGACCGTCGACCCCCGCCTGCGCGTCGCGTTCCTCGTGATGGTCGCGGTGGGGGCGTTCCTCTTGAGGAGCCCGCTCCACCTCGGCGTCCTCGCGGTCGCCATGGTGGCGGTCGCGCTCGGCTTGGGCCTCGCGCTCAGGCGCGCGGTGCGCCAGCTCACGAAGCTGCTCGGCTTCTCGGCCTTCGTCGTCCTGTCGTTCGTGTTCCTGGGCGAAGAGGTGTTCGGACCGGGCGAGACCGCACGGCTCGACCTCGGGCTCTTCACCCTCCCCTACTCACCGGCGGGGCTGCTCCAGGGCACCGCCATGGTGCTGCGCGTGGTGGCCATCGTCTTCGCCTCGCAGATCGCGCGTCTCGGCGATGAGCGCGCCCTCGCACGCGGGCTCGACCAGCTCGGCGCGCCGCGCGTCCTGTCGGTGTCGATCGACGCCGCGCTCGCGCTGTTCGGCGGTGGTGGCGGCGGTGGCGGCGGTGGCGGCGGCGGCGGTGGTGGCGGTGGCGGTGGTGGTGGTGGCGGTGGCGGTGGCGGTGGCGGTGGCGGCGGCGGCGGACGGGCGCGGCGCCGCCCCCGGCGACGCGCCGACCGAAGGCTTCTGGGCCAGCGTCAAGCGCCTGTCACGCGGCGACGTGGGCGTCCTCACCCGGCGGGTCGAGCGGCAGATCGAGCGCGCCAAGGAGCACACGGCGCGGCAGGTCGACCCGGCCGACCGCGCCCTCGCGTACGACGTGGCCGTCATCACCGGGGTCGGGCTGGCGATGCTCAGCGTGAAGGCGCTGCGCATCCTCCCGGCGATCCCGTTCGCGCCGGGGCACAAGCTGGTCCTGTTGACCCCGCTGTACGTGGTGGCCTCGCTCCTCACCCGAGGGCGCTTCGGCGCGACGTGGACGGGCACCACGATGGGCGTCGTCGCGTTCCTCACGGGCGACGGGCGCTACGGCGTCTTCGAGGTGCTGAAGCACGTCGTCCCCGGCCTGTTGTGCGATCTCCTCGTGCCGGTGCTGACGCGCGGCGGGCGGCGGCCAGGTCGCCTGATGTGGGCGATCACGAGCGGCTTCATCGCGCTCGGTCGCTACGCCGCGATCTTCGCGGTGACCTTGTCCGCGCAGCCCCCCGCCATGGCGTTCGCGTTCCTGCTCCCTGGGCTCGCCATCCACGCGGGCTTCGGGGTCCTCGCTGGCTTCGTCGTTCCCCCAGTCATTGCCGCCTTCGAAGGCAGCCTCGTCAAGGGCACCTCCCCCCCTCCTACCGCGAAGGATCTCCCGCATGAGCAAGCTGATATCGGATGACGGTCGCACGCACATCGAGTCGCCGCTGATGCGTGAGTCGCTCGTCGACCGCCGCGTGGTCGCCAAGACCAAGCGCGAGCGCGAGTACGCGATCCTGCCCGACGTAACGCTGGTGAGCCTGGGGGGTCACTCGATCTTCGATCGCGGCAAGAGCGTGATCTATCCGCTGGTCGAGACGATCGCGGGCCTGCGGCGCCATCACAAGCTCGTGCTCGGCGTCGGCGGGGGCACACGCGTGCGCCACACCGTGTCGATCGCGCTGGATCTCGGGCTGCCGACGGGCGGCATCGCGCAGCTCGTCGGCGCGATGGAGGAGGCGAACGCGGTGTTCCTCAACGCGCTCCTCGCGAAGCACCGCTCGATCGTGATGCAGCGCGAGCACTTCTGGGAGCTTCCGCTCTACCTGGAGACCGGCATGCTGCCGATCGTGATCTCGGTCCCCCCCTACCACTTCTGGGAGCCCCCGCCGGAGAAGGGGGCCCTGCCGCTGCACGGGTCCGACTTCGGCCTGTTCATCCACGCCGAGGTGCTCGGCATGCGCCGCATCATCTACGTGAAGGACGAGGACGGCCTCTACGACCGCGACCCCAAGAAGCACACCGGCGCCCAGCTCATCAAGAGCACCACCTTGGGCGAGCTCCACAAGCACATGCCCGACGAGCTGATCATCGACCGCGAGGTGTTCGACGTCTGGCGTGCCTCGAAGCACATCGAGCGCGTGCAGATCGTCAACGGAACGAAGCCCGACCAGCTCGCGCGCGCCCTCGCGGGGGAAGACGTGGGGACGGTGATCACGAAGGAGGTGGCCCGTGTTTGATCGCAAGACCATCGACAGCGCGCTCTCGGGCTCGACGCTGACGACCGCGCAGGACTCGCCCTTCGACTACTCGCCCGAGGCGATGCTGCCGCAGGTCAAGGTCCTCAAGATCGGCGGCCAGTCGGTGCTCGACCGCGGGCGAGCGGCCGTCTTTCCGATCCTCGACGAGCTCGTGCGCGCGAAGGACCAGTACCAGCTGCTCTTGTGCTGCGGCGGCGGCACGCGCGCGCGCCACATCTACTCGGTGGCGAGCGACCTCGAGCTGCCCACCGGCCTGCTCGCCGCGCTCGGCGGCTACGTCCCGCGGCAGAACGCGCGCATGTTGCAGATGCTGCTCGCGAAGCACGGCGGCCTGTACATCATGACCGACGACTTCGAGAAGCTGCCCCTCTACTTCAAGCTCGGGTGCATCCCCATCATGACGGGGATGCCACCGTTCGGGTACTGGGAGAAGCCCCACGAGGGCGGGAACATCCCGCAGCACCGCACCGACGCCGGCGTGTTCCTGACGGCCGAGGTGCTCGGCGTGAAGCGCGCCATCTTCGTGAAGGACGAGGACGGCCTGTACGAGGACGACCCCAAGAAGAACAAGGAGGCCAAGCTCCTGAGGCGCGTCGGCGCGCGCGAGTTGCTGGCCAGGGATCTGCCCGACCTCGCGGTCGAGCGGGTGGTGATCGAGTACCTCACCCGGGCGCGGTTCTGCCACGAGCTGCAGATCGTGAACGGCCTCGTGCCCGGGCAGCTCACCAAGGCGCTCGCGGGCGAGGACGTGGGGTCGATCATCTACAAGGACACCTGAGGGGTCCATTCGCATCACGGCGCGCTCGACACGCTTGCGTAGAGCGCGCCTTTCTTGAAACCATCCGGCCCCTATGAAGATCTCCTACGCCGCCCTGCTGACCGTCGCGCTCGCCGCCTGCGGACCGACCGAGCAGACGTCTCCCAGCGCCTCGGGAAAGCCGGGCAGCGCTTCCGCGTCGCAGAAGCCCGCGGGCTCGGCGCCCGCCTCGGCGTCCACCGCGAAGGCCACGGCAGCGACCTCCGCATCGGCCGCGCCGTCCGAGGAGGCGCGCGGCAAGATGATGAACTGCCCCGCGGCCGCGGCGAACGCGAAGACCGAGGTCAAAGACGTCGACAAGGGCGTCGAGATCACCGTCACCGCGAGCGACAAGGTCGACATCGAGGAGATCAAGAAGCGGGCGAAGGCGATCGAAGAGCGCGCCAAGGCCGAGGAGGCTGCGCCGCAGCACACCGGCAAGGGCGGCGGCGCGGGCGCGACCGGGCGCTGCCCGATCGTCATCGGCGGCACCAACGTGGTCGTCGCCGCGCACGACAGCGGCGCGAAGTTCACCGTCACGGCCAAGGACGACAAGGAGGTCGACTGGCTGCGGCGTGAGACGAAGGAGAGGCTCGCCGCAATCAAGGAAGGCGGCGGCGAGCGCAAGATGGCCAACTGCCCGAGCGCCGTGAAGGGCGCCAAGACCACGGTCAAGGAGGCGGGCGGCGCGATCGTCGTCTCCGTCACCGCGAAGGACGAGGCGGCCACCAAGGACATCCGCGAGCGAGCGAAGAAGCTCCCCGAGCTGAAGCACGACAAGGCCGACAAAGACCCCCACGACGGCTCTGGCGCCGGCGCAGGGGAAGGCCGATGCCCCGCCGTGATCGAGGGCACCACCGCGACCGTCAAGGACGTGGACGGTGGCTCGGAGATCACCCTCAAGCCCAAGACCGCAGGCGATCTGAAGAAGCTCACGCAAGAAGCCCAAGACCGCGCCGCCCGCTTCGATTGAGCGCGCGCCGCGAGACAGGATCCCATGCTCCGCCGAACGTTGCTCGCCCTCACCCTCGCCCTCTCGGTCGCCGCTGCGGGCTGCGGCAAGGACAAGGACGAGGCGGCGGCGCCGATCAAGGTCGCAGCGGCGGCGGATCTCGCGGTCGCGTTCGAGGAGGTCGGCAAGGAGTTCGAGAAGAAGACGGGCAAGAAGGTCACCTTCTCGTTCGGCTCCACCGGGCTCATGTCGAAGCAGATCCTCGAGGGGGCGCCGTTCGACGTGTTCGCCGCCGCCAACGTGTCGTTCGTCGATGAGGTCGTCGGCGCTGGTCAGTGCGACAGGTCGACGCAGGAGCTGTACGCGAGGGGACGTGTCGTCGTGTGGTCGAAGAAGGGCGCGCCGGCCCCGAAGGACCTCGCCGACCTCGCCGATCCGAGGTTCAAGAAGATCGCGATCGCCAACCCAGAGCACGCGCCCTACGGCCGCGCAGCCAAGGAGGCGATGAGCGCGGCCAAGGTGTGGGAGACCCTCGACCGTGAGAAGCGCCTCGTGTTCGGGGAGAACGTGCAGCAGACGCTCCAGTTCGCGCAGACGGGCAACGCGGACGTGGCGATCGTCGCGCTCTCGCTCGCCACGACCTCCGACGGCGAGTGGAAGCTCATCGACGAGTCGCTGCACAAGCCCCTCGACCAGGCCATCGTCGTCTGCGGCGACGGCGTGCGCGCCGAGCGCGCGAAGGAGTTCACGAGCTTCGTGAACAGCCCCGAGGGGCGCGAGATCATGACGAAGTACGGCTTTTTGCTCCCGGGCGAGAAGACGGCGGCCTCCGAGTAGGCGTGGACGCCGCGCCGCTCGTCCTGTCGCTTCACGTCGCGTTCATCGCCACGCTGCTCGCGACGGTGGTCGGCGTCGCGCTGGCCGTCCTGCTGGCGAGGAGATCGTTCCCAGGGAGGGACGTGCTCGACGTCCTGATCACCGCGCCCATGGTCATGCCGCCGACGGTGCTCGGATATTACCTGCTCGTCGCGCTCGGGCGGCGGAGCTTCATCGGCAAGACCTTCGAGTCGCTCACGGGGGAGTCGATCGTCTTCACGGTCACCGGGGCGATCGTCGCCGCGTTCGTGGGGGCGCTGCCCCTCGTGGTGAAGAGCGCACGCGCCTCCCTGGAAGGGGTCGACGAGACGATCCTGTTCGCCGCACGCACCCTCGGCGCGGGCCCGCTTCGGACCTTCTTCATGGTCCACCTCCCGCTCGCAGCGCGCGGGATCTCAGCCGGGGTCATGCTCGGCTTCGCGCGCAGCCTCGGCGACTTCGGGGTGACGCTGATGATCGCCGGCGACATCCCCGGAGAGACGCAGACCGCGTCGCTCGCGATCTACGACGCGATCCAGGCCCGGCGCGAGTCCGAGGCGCTCGGCATGATCGCCATCCTCACGGGCGCCGCGGTCGGCATCCTCTACGTCGTCAACAAGCTCACGGCGCGGCGCGATGTCGGCTGACGGCGGGGCCGCGGACGCGCTCGCGGTGCGCGCGCGCGTCGTCCGCCCGGGCGGCGGCTTCGAGCTCGACGTCGATCTGACCTTCGGCGCGGGGATCTCGGTCATCTTTGGGCCGTCGGGCTCGGGCAAGAGCACGACCCTCGGCGTGGTGGCCGGCATCGTGAAGCCGACGACCGGCCGGGTGACGATGGGCGCCGACGTGTGGCTCGACACCGATCGCCGCGCCGCGGTGCCGATCGAGCGCCGCCGCATCGCCTACGTCTTCCAGAGCCTCGGCCTCTTCCCGCACCTCTCCGCGCTCGGAAACGTGACGTTCGGGATGGACAGGAAGACGCCCGCTGCGGAGCGAGAGAAGAAGGCGCAGGCGTGCCTCGACCGCTTCCGTGCCGGGCACCTCGCCAAGCGCAAGCCGCGGACGTTCTCCGGCGGCGAAGGGCAGCGCGTGGCGCTCGCCCGCGCCTTCGCCATGACGCCGCGGCTCGTCCTGCTCGACGAGCCCTTCAGCGCGCTCGAGGAGGGGCTGCGCGCGGAGTTCGCCGACGATCTACGGGCCTTCGCGCGGGAGCTGTCGATCCCCGTGGTGCTCGTCACACACGACCGCGGCGAGGCCCGCGCGATCGCGGACCACGTCGTGCTGATGGACAAGGGGCGCGCCGTGGCGAGCGGCCCCGCGAGCCAGATCCTTGGAGGGAGCCGATGAAGAGGCGTGACGTGCTCGGCGCAGTCGGGCTCTTGTGGGTCGTCGCTTGCCAGCAACCGAGCGAGGAGGGCGACGCCAAGCGGACCCCCAAGCCGCCGCCCGCGCCGGAGTCCGATGTGCCGGACGACCTCTCGATCGAGGTCACGGTCGGCGACGTCGCCTCGGCGCCCATCGACGCGGCGAGGCTCCGCTCGACCCCCCCCGACTACAGCGACAAGGAGCGCCGCGCCTGGGACCTGGTGAAGCTCCTGGGCGACGCGGCCAAGCGTCCAGGCGTGCGGCTCGCGGTCTCGGCGGAGCGCGGTCCCGAGGTCGTCATGACCCCCCCCGCGTCGCCCGAGGACTTCGTGCCTGTGCTCCTCGTGAGCCGCAGAGGCGGCGCGATCGCGACGATGCTCGATCCGAAGGAGCCGTTCCCCGAGTTCCATGGGCGCGGAGGCCGACTCGGCCGCCGCGGCGATCCCGTCCCGCGCGTCGAGGGCGCGAAGAAGATCCGCGTCGTCGCCGGGCCGTAGGGGGTGTCCCTAGTTCGGCTCGGGGTTCGCCCGGCCCTCGCTCACGCTCGCAAGTGAAGGCCGGGCGATCCCCGAGCCTCACCGCGACCTATGTTCCACCCCCCTTGATTTTGCTGGTCCGACCTCCGGTCGGACTAGCCGTGTGCCGCCGCTCTACTCGACGTCGTCGAGCTCTTCCCCCCACACGAGGGAGTCGAGGAAGGCGTTCATCATCTCGGTGCCCGTGTGGGTCGCGGCGAGCTCGTGGCCGCGCGCCTCGGCCCACTCCAGCGCGAGCGTGAGGGGGATGCTCGAAGGCGGGACGCCGTCGAGGCGCTCCGCCGCGACGGCCAGCCCGCGCGAAGGGAACGTGGGGCGCGGGACGGACCGCGCGCCGCCGTCGATCGAGCCGCACAGCGCCGGATCGCTGGTCACGAGGTACTCGCGGCAGATGACCGGCCGGTCCTCGTAGATGCTGCAGCTCTCCTTCTCGAGGAACGGACAGGCGATCTGCAGCGCAAAATAGCGGTGGCTCACGTCGTCCCAGGCGGCCGCTTCGTCGCCCTCTTCCGCGCTCACGAGCGCGGTGCGAGGCTCGCTCGAAATGGGCGGCAAGAGACCGCTCGCCTCGAGCTTGGCGAGCGCGACCTCGAACCTGCGAAGCACCGCGTCGCGCCTCGGCTTGGGCATCTTCGCGACGACCGCTGCGAGGCTCTTCGCCTCGACGACCGAGATCGGGACGAGCTGCCTGCAGCACGCTCCGCAGGCCGCCTTGCAGCTGACCTTCAGCCCGCGCTCGGCCTCCCGGCGAGTCGAGAGGCTCATCATCTCGTGGGTGAGCTTGCGCGCGGCGGGCAGCACGTTCACCAGCGAGCCTTGACCTCCCGGTACCGGGAGGTCGAGCTCCCTCGTGGCGCCGAGCATCGTCAGCCGGACCTTGCGCATCGGAGGCGGCACGGGGCTCTACCTCAGCCCTTTTCGTACGTGAGGTAGTAGAGCAGCTCGCGCGGCAGCTGCGTGGCGTGGACGCGCACGTGCATGATGAGCTGGGCCCCTCGCAGCTCGAAGCGATTCACGCGGCCCTTCTCGTTGTCGTAAAAGACCTGCTCCATCTGCGGCGGGGGGGGCGGCGCGCCGGTCGACTGCGGCAGCTGGTAGCGCATGTCCATCACGTCGCCAGTGACCGTCTTCACCTTCATCGCGATGCCGTCGATCCTCCCCACGTAGGGGCGGCGATCGACCACGACGGCGAGCAGGTTTCCCCCTCCGACCATGGAGATCTCGACGGGCACGATGTTCGCCTCGGCGAGCTTGTCGCGCGCGATGCCTCGGATGAGACCGTTCATGTCAGCGACCGTCGCGTCGATCGCGCGGTTCACGGCGATGCGCTCGGCCTCGCCGCCGGTGAAGCGATAGGTCCCCAAGAACTGCTTCGCCGGCGAGTCATCGGGCAGCGGAACGGGGGGAATCTCGGGGACGACGACGTCGGGCGTGCTGCTGCAGCCCAAGACCAGACCGGACGCGGTGGAGGCCGTGAGGCAGAGGAAGGCTCGGCGCGTCGCTGAGGCTTGCTCCTTCGACTGGGGCATTCGCGGGCATGGTCGCACGCGATAGCCCGTCCGTCACGGCCCACGAGCGGGGCGGCCTGCTAGGCTAGGGCCTCCGATGTCGAACGACCGTCGTCTGCTTTGGGCCCTCTCCTGCGGCTCCTTCGCGGCGCTTGGAGCCGCTTGCACGGCCTCGGCGCCGGCGGTGGATCGCGAGGCGCCGCCGCCTGCGGCGACCGAGGCCACGCCCGTCGTCACCCTCCCGGCGCCCGCGCCGCGCGAAGAGCGGCTCGAGGCCGCTGCGACCGCGACCCCGAAAGCGAGCCCTCTGCGCGCGCCGGCCTCGATGGGCCCGGCGAACGCGAAGGCGTCGGCGCCAGCCGTGTTCACGGTCGCCTTCGAGACCTCGAAGGGTCTCTTCAGCGCCC
The DNA here is from genome assembly GCA_016719945.1 of Polyangiaceae bacterium. Lineage (GTDB taxonomy): Bacteria > Myxococcota_A > Polyangia > Polyangiales > Polyangiaceae > Xiheicaenibacterium. The sequence goes on from JADJYE010000001.1 coordinate 939,754, forward strand.
GCTGTCACAAGGCGTGGGCGTCGAAGGCGGTCGACCGCCTCTTCAACCTCGTCGAGCTCGGATACTTCGACGACACGATCTTCTTCCGCGTCATCACCAAGCCGTCGCCGTTCGTGGTGCAGTGGGGAATCCACGGCAGCCCCCTCGTCAACGACGCGTGGGAGGACGCCAAGCTGGAGCCCGACCCGGTGACCCAGACCAACCGCCGCGGGACCTTGACGTTCGCGATGGGGGGCGACCCCAAGACCTTCACGACGCAGGTGTTCATCAACCTCGGCGACAACGGCCGGCTCGACGCGATGGGCTTCGCGCCGGTGTGCGAGATCACGGCGGGCATGCAGGTCGTCGACTCGTTCTTCGCAGGGCATGACGGCGCTCCGAGCCAGGCCCAGCAACGTATCCAGAAGGAGGGCAACACCTTCCTGAGGAGCGCGTTCCCCGGCCTCGACTTCGTCAAGCGCGCGAGGGTCGCGGCGGGGCCGTGACGACGCGCGCGGCGGCGCTCGTCGCTGCCCTCTCGTTGTCGAGCGGCTGCGGGCGCGCCGCCGCCGAGCCCGGCGAGGCGCCGCGCCCTCGCCCGTGCCCCGCCGAGATGGCGCTCGTCTCCGGCAAGGTGTGCGTCGATCGCTTCGAGGCGCACCTCGAGGAGCGCGCTGAGCCGGGCGCGCCGTCGCGCGTGTGGCCCCCGAACAAGCCGCCTGAGGACGCCGACGTCCGCGCGAAGAGCGCGAGGAACGTCCTGCCCCAAGCCTACGTCTCACAGGCCGAGGCAGCGCGAGCGTGCGCGGCCGCGGACAAGCGGCTGTGCAGCGACGACGAGTGGCTCGCGGCGTGCCGCGGGGCGAGCGCGACGAGGTTCCCCTACGGGCAGCGCTGGCGCAGCGGCGCGTGCAACGACCGGGGAAAAGAGCCCCTCGGCGCCGTGCTCGGCGCGCGGGTCTCGGAGGCCACGTTCGGACCCGGCGGGGGGCTCATGGATCCGCGGCTCCACCTCGTGCCCGGCGCGGTGGCGCGGACGGGTCGCTTCGACCGCTGCGCGAGCGAAGACGGCGTCCACGACATGGTGGGCAACGTCCACGAGTGGACGGCCGACCCGCGCGGGACGATGCGCGGCGGCTATTACCTCGACGCCAAGTCCCTCGGCGAAGGCTGTGAATACGCGGCAGGCGGGCACGACACCGCCTACCGCGACTATTCGACGGGCTTCCGCTGCTGCAAAGGCCCTCGCTGAGGGCTCCACGGCGCGATGAAGGGGCGCGCGCGCGCGGCCTCGAGGGCCTTGTCGACGGCGCCCTCGTACGGCGCAGCGCGGAGGCACGGGTTGCAGTCGTCGACCTTCGTCGGCCCGCAGCCGGAGGTCTTCCCGAGCGCCGACAAGGCCGGCAGCGCGCGGTCGTCGGCGGTGGCGGACGCGCGCGACACCACCTCGCCTCGCTGCCAGCAGTCGGTCGCCGCAGACAGATCGGTGAGCACGCGCAACGCGGGCGACTGCTTGGGGCGGAGCAGCGGCCCCTCGAGCAGGTCGGCCGCGAAGAGCGCGAGGCGTGACCCCGGCTCCTCGCGCACGACGATGTCGTAGAGCAGATCGGCCGCGACCGGGTGGCCGAGCTCGGCGAGCCCCGCGAGCAAGACCGGCGCGACGACCGGGTCGGCCGCGAGCGCGCGCGTGCAGCAACGTGGAGGCGTCGCCGAACAGCCCCGGCTCCGCGCGGAGATCTTCGACCAGGGCGCTCGCCTCGAGCCGCGCGCGCTCGGCGTGCCCCGCCTCGAGGGCCAGGGCGCGCTCGAGGCTGCGCTCGCGCTGGGGCTCGAGCTCGAGGCGCTTGAGCGCCCCGACGTCCCCGCGCCGCGCGAGCTCGAGGTCGGTCGGAGCGCTCGACGTCGCGGGGGGGTGCGTGGCGGCGGGCGCGCTCGCTTCGACCCGAGTGGCGCCCTCGGACGCCGCCACCGGCGCCACCGGCGCCGGCCTCGGAGCCGCGCGTTCGTCGGAGCCCGCAGAGGCGCCGAGGTACCCCACGCCCGCCGAGAGGATCGCGACGACGCCGACCTCGGGGCCCGTGAAGCGTCGAGGCACCATCGGCGGTACGCTACCCCGACCCCCATGGCGACGCGATGGACCTCGTGGCTCGCGCTCGGCGTGTCGCTCCTCGGCTGCAGCGACGGCGCGCCGGGATCGTCGACCACCGCGCAGGCGACGTTGGCGCCCGCTCCGGCGTTCAGCGGTCCGCTGACGAGCGAGCGGGTGCTCTCGGCGCGCGGCCTGGTGCGCCCCCTCGACCCTTGGCTCGGCGCGCTCGAGAAGCTCGAGGCCAAGCTCGGCAAGCCCACCCGCGTCGACAACGGCTTCTACGAGTGGTCCGTCCTCGAAGGCGACACGTGCACGCTGCTCCAGATCGAGCGGGTCGACGACGGCAGGTACCTCCCGGACGGCAGCCGCGAGGTGGTCGTCGGGCTGGCGTTCGAACCGCTGAAGGCAACCCCACGGAGCGAGCCGGACGCGTACAAGACCTGCGTGGCGGTCACCCGGGGCGCCCCCCCGCCGGCGCGCGCGTCGTCCCCTCCTGCGCTGGAGGAGTCGGCGCCCCAGGCCCTCGCGCCGTCGATCGCCGAGGTGAAGCGAGACGCGGCGAAGTGGGCCTGGAAGAGGGTCAAGCTCAAGGGCCTGCTCAAGGGCGTCTCCAAGACCTCGATGAAATCCGGGGACACGACGGTCGAGCTCCGCTCGGCCACGATCGTGGCGTCCGAAGAGCCCGGCGCCGCGGAGATCACCTGCGCCCTGCGCGCTGCGACGGAGGCGCCGTCCCTCTCCTCCCGTGCTCCCGTCGTGGCTGACGGCGTCGTGTCCATCGACGACGGCGGAGGCCCGCCGTCGCTCGAGGACTGCACGCTCAGCGCGCCCTGAGCCTCACGCCCAGAGGACCGCGCCCTTCTTCGAGTACCAGCCGTCGAGCTTGTCCTTGATGGCATCCTCGATCTTGGTGCGCTTGATCTTCATCGTCGGCGTCAGCATCCCGTTTTCGATCGACCAGGGCGCGTCTGCGATGACGAACATCTGGAGCTGCTCGTAGCCCGAGAGCTTGCTGTTGACCTCGTCGAGCCAGGGCGCGAGCTCTTGCTCGACGCGCGCCTTCACGGCCGGGTCGCTGAGCTTGCCGCGGATGTCCTCGGCGAGCACCACGAGCGCGAACGCCGCCGGCTGGCCGACGCCCGAGACACAGGACATCTCCACGAGCGGGTGCTCGTTGATGCGGTTCTCGATCGGCGCGGGCGCGACGTATTTCCCCTTCGCCGTCTTGAACAGCTCCTTCACGCGGCCGGTGAGCTTGAGCAAGCCGTCGGGGCGGCGCTCACCCTTGTCACCCGTCCGGAAGAAGCCGTCCTCGGTGAAGCTCTCGGCGTCGAGGTCGGGGCGCTTGTAGTAGCCGATCATCTGGCCGGCCGACTTGATGAGCACCTCGCCCTCCTCGCTGAGCTTCACCTCGACGCCGGGGTACGGCACGCCCACGTAGCCGGGCTCGCTCTTGTCGGGCGTCGACAGGTGCGAATACGCAAAATCTTCGGTCATCGCGTAGCCCTCGAGCAGGTTGAGCCCGAGCCGGCGGTACCAGGCGATGAGCTCGGCGGGGATCGGGGCCGAGCCGCTACCTGCGAGACAACAGTTATCGAGCCCGAGCCCGGTGAGGACCTTCTTCGCGACCTTCTTGTTGATGAACGGGATCTTGAGCAGGAAGTCGAGACGCCCGGGCGGCATCTTCGTGAAGACGCCCTGCTGGAACTTGAGCCACAGGCGCGGCACGGAGATGAAGAGCGTGGGGTGCGCGCGGCGCAGATCGGCGACGAAGGTGTCGAGCGCCTCGGCAAAGAAGATGTGCATCCCCGAGACGAGCGAGCCGCACTCGAGGTACGCGCGCTCGAAGACGTGGGCGAGCGGCAGGTACGACAGCGCGCGATCGTCGGACGTGTACGCGAGCGCCTTCACGATGCCCTCGGTGGCCTTGGTGACGCGGCCGAACGAGTGCATCACGCCCTTCGGCTGGCCGGTCGAGCCCGAGGTGTAGATGATCATCGCCAGATCGTCGGCGCCGCGCGCCGGCTTGTCGCCGAGCGGCTCGGTCTTCGCGACGAGGTCGTCCCACTTGTCGTACTCGGTCTTGGGCGCGAGCGGGAACGCGACGCGGGGCATGTCCTTCGGGACGCCCGGCTCTTGCTGAGCCCAGGTGTCGAGCTTGCCCACGAACAGCGCCTTCGCCTCGCTGTGCTCGAGGACGAACTTGATGGTGTCGGGACCCTCCGTCGGGAAGATCGCGACGGTCGTGAAGCCACCGATCCAGATCGCCAGCTCGGCGATGAAGAAATGGGCGCAATTTTTCGAAAGGATCGCGACCTTGTCGCCCTTGCTCAGCCCCATCGACTGAAGATGCGCCGCCATCCTGCGGGCCTGGTCGACGACGTCGCCCCAGGTGTAGTCCTTCACGGCGCCGCCGCCGAGCGGCTGCGTCAGGTAGACGCGGTCACGGTTCTTTTCCTCGTGCTCGTAGACGTAGTCGAGGATCAGCTTCTGGGTCGCCAACGCTCACCTCCCTTGAAGCGAGGGCGATACCCGGGCCTTGCCCGTGCGCAAAGCCGAAACCTACTCCATCTCGATGTGGACCTCGGCGACGCCGCCGTTGGTGCGCTTGACCGAGTAGTGCACGCGGCTGCCTTTCCACATCACGCAGTCCGACTTCGTGCTGTCGTCGAGGCCGAGGAAGTTGGGGGGCATACACACGAACTCCTCCTGGTTGCGGATGCTCACCTCGAGGTCGAAGATGCCGAGCTTGCCCTTGAGAGGGGGAAACGGGTCTGGGCTCTTGTCGTTCGAGTCCGGGCACTCGATCCACACGGCCTTGACGTCGTCGTCCCCGTCGAGCTTCGTCCCCTCGGCGGGGTTGGTCTTGAAGTCCTTCTTGTCGCAGGCCTTGGCGGCCTTCTCTGCGACCGAGGCCATCACCTCGATGCGAGGGTCGACGAGCTTCTTCACCGATTCCGGCGCGTTCGCGTAGCCCCAGTTGATGTAGCGCTGGTAGTACATCCAGCCGCCGAACCCTAGGGCGGGGACGACGAGCAAGAGCACGACGAGGATGATCCCCGCCTTGCCCTTCTTCTTCGGCGCGGGCGCCGGCGGCGGGCCCGCCAGCGGGGCGCCCGGCTGACCTTGCGGGCCGCCTTGCTGCGGGTAGCCACCCTGCTGCGGGTAGCCCCCCTGCTGTCCCTGCTGGGGATAGCCACCCTGCTGCCCTTGCTGGGGATAGCCACCCTGCTGGGGCTGACCCCCTTGCTGCGCGTAGCCCTGGGGCCCGCCCTGCCCGCCTTGCCAGCCCCCGCCCCCGCCGCCGTACGGTCCTTGTGCCATGGCCAGGGAGACTCGGGGAGTCTCCTCAGCGAGACAAGGGAGAAAGTCGAGCTACCAGACCCGCGAGCGCCTCATCGACGCTCGGCGCGACGAACAGGACGCGCTGGTAGTCGGTCGGGTCGAAGGGCTCCTTCGCGATGGCGTCGAGATCGAATGGCCGGAGGTCGGCCGACGCTTCGAAGCGGCCGAGCTCGCCGAACGAAGACAAGAGCCCGGCGCCGTACACCTCGAGCCCGGTGGGCCCGCGCGCGACCCCGAACTCGAGGGTGTACCAATAGGTGCGAATCAAGGCCTCGATGCGCTCGGGGTCCCCGCCTGCCTCGAGCACGGCGCGGGTCGCGGCTCCGAACAGGCGGTTGACCTCCGCGAAGCCAGGGTCGAGCAGCAGCGGCGCGTGGCCGACCAGCTCGTGCACGACGTCGGGCTCCGGCGTGTAGAGCGGCGCGCTCTCGTGGCGCATGTATTGGGTCGCCAGGAAGACCCTGCGCTCGAGGTGCTGCATGAAGGTAGCGGCCGACACCAGGCCCCCGACCGGCTCGAGGCGGAAGCCGGAGACCGCCGAGAGCCGCTGGTTGACGGCCTCGAACGAGGGGACCTCGGGCGCGTCGAGCCCCACCCGCGGGAAGGCGTCGCGGTACGCCGCGCAGGCGTACCGCTCGTGCAGCGGCCTCAGGTGATCGAGCACCGTGCGCCACACGGCGTGCTCCCCAGGGACGTATTCGACGTCCGTGACGGGGCTGCCGATCCGGTGCCGAAGCGCGAGCTGGGCGATCGCGTTGCGGCGCGCGCGATAGGCCTCGTCGCGGAAGCCGGGGTGATCTCTGTCGAGTCGTACGAGCTCTACGTCCACGTGGTGTGTGGGGAGGCTACCACCACCCCACGACGTCCATGCTCGACCCACACGCTCCTGCAGTAGTCTCCGCCCATGTCCGCGTGCGCCTTCTGCCGTAAGGATCATGCATTCGGGTGGTGCTCACGGTGTGGAGCCCGCCAAGAGGCGGAGCGCCCGTCGTCCTTCTGGATCGCCCGCGCCTTGCTCTCGCGGCTCGTGGCTCGCGGACAGATCCGCGTCGACAAGCGCACGACACCGATGGAGCTCACGAGGCTCTTCAGCGAGGCGCTCGAGGCGTCGGCCGACGACGTCGCCGCCCTGCACGAGGCGCTCTTCGGGCTCGAAGAGGTCGAGGACCTCGAGGTCGGGGTGGAGGAGCTGGAGGCTGATCTCGAGGCGCTGAAGGCCGAGGCCGCCGAAGCACGCGGCACCGTCGCGCTGCCCTCGGGTGCGACCTGCGCGGCGCCCCCTCGCTGGTTCCCCGCGGTCGATGCTTGCACGCCGCTGCACGAGAGCGCGCACCCGAGCGGCGAGTGGATCGCTCGCACCCTGCCTGGCGATCGACCTCGCGCAGCCATCTGGACCGCGGCCGGTGCGCTAGCGAGCGCGCCGGAGGGCGCGATCCAGGTGGTGTTCACCCCCGACGGCAGCGAGGTCTTCGTCCTCTTCGACCACTGGCTCGAGCGGCGAGCCTGGCCGTCGATGGAGCTCGGCAGGCGATTTTCCCTGGGAAGGATCGACGGCTACGCCGATCGGCTGAGCCTCTCCCCGAAGCTGCGCTACGCCGCGGTCAGCCACACCTCGTGGCGCGGACCACACGGCGCGGTGGCGCTGTTCGATCTCGCCGACGGCAAGGCGCTCGACGGGACGAACAGCCATAGCCACGCTGCAGGTCCTGTCGTGTTCGGCGAGGAAGAGACGGTCTACGCGTACGCGAACCTCGACAGGAGGTGGCCCGAGCTCGCGGAGGAAGAGCGCGCGAAGGACAAGCCCTGGAAGGTCGACTTCGGCAGCCTGTCGATCGGGAAGATCGGCGGCCTGGGCGCTGGCTCGTGGGCCCTGTACGGCGCGATCCCGGAGCCGGGCAGCCCCACCGACGGCGCCGAGGGTGTCCCGGTGTTCGTCGAAGGACGCCAGGTCGAGCTGCGTCTGCCCACGGGCGAGGTCGAGCGCGTCGACTACGCCACCCTGTTCAGGACGTTCGCGCCGAACCCGAAGGAGTTCCCCGAGGTCGTGCGCCATCGCGTAAGGCCGCGGGCTCGCAACGCGGCAGAGCTCGCGGTGGAAGGCTCGGGGTGGGCACCGGCAGAGCCGTTCTCGGCGGCGTGGACCCAGCCCGAGACGGAGGTGCTGGTGGCGACGAAGCACCAGGCGACCCGGCGTGCCTTTCCGAGCGGAGAGATCCTCGGCAAGGGCGCGCTGTGCGTCTTCGACGGCTGGCCCACCGAGGTGACCGTGCGCGAGGACGGCGAGGTGGCGGCCGTGGTCTGGCATCGCCCCGCCGAGTTCGCCTGCGGCGTCGAGGCCCTCGACCTACGAGGGGCCGACCCGCGCCAGCTGTTCGGTCGTGGCCGGCGCTGCGTCCATTGGATGAAGCGGATGCAGCCATTGCTCATCGGCCCGCTCGTGTTCGGTCCGAACGATCAGCTCGCGTTCACGGCGACCTTCGGAGGGTTTTGGTACGACCCGTCGATCGACGGGGTCGGGCAGCGGCCCATGAGCGGATTCGCCCACGTGCACCCGCTCTACCAGGGCACCGTCAAGCGCCTCCACCTCCACGGCGAGAAGAACCTGCCGCCTGACCACGACCAGAGCGACGACCCCGATCGCGCCCGATCGCTGCGCTTCACAGGCGCAACCTCGCTGGAGATCGAGCTCCCGCACGGCGAGCGCATCGAGAAGAAGTGGGGGCTCGAGGATCCCCAGAGCCCCCACGACGTCCCCTACCCCAATACGATCGCGGCGCTCGAGCCGGTCGCTATCGGCGGTCGGCGGGTCCCTGTCCGCGTGGCGGGCCGAGGCGCGCTCGGGAGCTTCGCCGTGCCGGTCGCGAGCACCGCCGTGCTCGCTCGTAGCGCGGAGGTCCATCCGAGCGGGGGTTACGTGATCTTGAACCTCGCCGAGCCCGCCGAGGGTGGCTCGCTCGCGGGAGTGTTCAGCGCGGTCACCGGCGAGCTGGTGTTCAGCCACGAAGGCGCCCTCGCGATGGCGTGGGCGGTCGGGCGGCCGCACATGCAGAGCCAGACCTCGCGCGACCTGGTCATCCTCACGCGAGACGAGCTCATCTCCTGGACGCTCCCGACGAAGGAGCGCGGCGTCCACCAGCTCTCCGGGACGCACGTCCCCCGAACGCTCGACGTGTGTCCGAGAGGCCGCTACGCGATCGTGACCTTCGTCGATCCCAACGCGAGCCAGCTCACCGTCCTGGTGGCCGACCTGGCGAACGGCCACGAGCCGTGCGAGCAGGAGCTCGAGCCGCTCACCGAGGGGCTCGCCTGCAGCGCCTTCAGCCCAGACGGCGGCACCTGGGCGGCGTTCGTCCCCGCGCTCGAGCCGGTGAAGCTCGACAGCGGGCTGACGTCGGGCGGGACGCTGCTCCTGTACCGGGTGGGGGGTGCCGAGCTCATGTCACGCGCCCTCGAGCTGTCCGCTTCGGACGTCGCGCAGCTTCGACCAGGCGCGGACGCGGTGATGGCGTGGGTGGGCGAGGACGATCTCGTCGTCGAGCTCCCGGGCCTCGCGCCTCGCTCGTTCGACCGCACGGCGGAGGCGTGAGGTCAGCGTTCCCCTCGCCTCAGCGCCGCTAGTCGTTGGGCGAGGTCGCCTTCGGCGAGGTCGAGCTCGAGTCGATTCAGGTGCCGGAACAGGTCGAAGCGCTCGATGAGCTCGACCGCGTCCTCGTCTCCGAGCGCGAGGCCCGACAGATCGAGCTCGGCGAGCTGCTTGGTGAGCCGCGCGTCGGCGAGCGCCCTTGGCAGCCCTGGCGCGTAGCCCCGCAGGGTGAGCGAGCGCAGGCGCGGCAGCCCGTCCCCGGCGAAGAGGGCCGAGAGCGCGTCGGAGGACTCGAGCCACCCCACGTCGAGAGCCTCGAGCCGCGGGGCTCGAAGCGCCCCGAGCGAAGCGTGGGGAAGGTCGAGGTAGAGCCGCGAGAGCCCGGGGTAGCGTCGCGCGACGCGGTCGACGGCGTCGCCGTCGACGTGATGAGACGTCCTGAGCCGGAGCGACTCGAGCGGCGGCGCCGGCTCGAGCGCGTCGAGCATCGCCAGGAATGGGGCGCCATCGCCCGACCGCTCCCAGATCTCGAGGCGCCGCACGAAGCGGCAAGAGCCGCCCTCGAGCACGGCCCGAAGCGCCGAGTCCGCGCCGCGGACGTCCTCGGGCCACCACGCCACCTCGTCCACGAAGCCACCGCGATACTCGACGTGGAGGGAGTCGCCGAGCAGCGACGCCCCCTCGCCCAGCAGCGCAGGCTCGATCAGCGAGAGCAACGCGCGGGCCCCCGTCGCCGCGGCCTCGTCCCCTCGCGCGGCGGCGAGCTGCAGGGCCCCCAGCTCCCCCCTGCGATCTCCTGCTTGCGCGAGCCAGTCGGCGTAGATCGAGAGCGGCTCATCTGCGCCCAGCCCCTCGAGCACTGCTGTCTCGAGGCCCTCGTTTCGCGCGAAGCCCACGCGCTCGGCCGCGGGGCTCACCCGCACATAGCCTTTGCGGGTGCGCTCCCGGATCAGCTCTCGACCCGCCTCCCGGGTCGCATCGAGGCCCTCGTACCGCTTCGTGGTCGTGTGCAACTTGGCGCCGACGGTCCCCCACGAGGTCGTGATGGCGACCCCTTCGCGCTCGATCACCCAGACCTTGTTGGAGCGCCCGTCCCTGAGCTCGAACCTGGGCATCGCTGGGGCAGCGTAGTCGCCGCGCGCGCCGCTGCGCACCCATGAGCGAGGCCTGGCTCATTCGCGCGAGGTCGGACGCAGCTGGCGCCGCTGGTGGCAGGCCTTTTGGCCGTGACGCGCAGGCACGCGACTTGAATTGAGGAACGCGGAGGAACTGAATGCCCACGCTCACACGTCACACCTGGCTCGCCACCCTCACCCTCTTCACCGCCTCGAGCCTGCTCGGCTGTGCCGAGAAGAAGGCGGAGGCGAAGGCCGACGCCAGCTCGGCTCCGAAGAGCGCTGCCGCCGCGCCTGCCAGCGCGTCCGCTCCCGCGAAGGCGAGCGCGGCAGCCAGCCCGCCACCCGCGACGCCTTCGCCGAGCGCCGCGCCGAAGGTCGCGACCGCTGCCCCAGCGGCGAGCGTCAAGGCGCCCGACAGCGCGAAGAAGTCGCCGCCCACCAAGAAGCGCTTGGCCGTCCCGGAGGCGTGGGAGAACTTTGAGCACGCGACCAAGCAGTTCGGGTTTTGGCTCCCGCAGGGCTCCGCGACCGAGGACCTGACCGACAACGGGCTCGACATCTTCCGCGCCGAGCTGCCGAAGCCCACCAACGTCGAGGCGTGGATCTACGCCTACCGCGACAAGACGCTGACGAAGGCCGACCTCTGGGTCGACGCCGAGGCGGCCATCAAAGATCACCTCAAGGGCACGAGCATCCAGATGGGACCGCCCGAGGACCTCGACGAGATGTTCGCGGTCAGGGAGGCGACGTGGACCGAGAACAACCCGGTCAAGGGCGTCGTCTTCGTGGGCACCGACGTGAACGACAACTACGTGATGATCGTCTCGAGCCTCGCCTCGGAGTACGACGCGAACCGCGACGTCATCGATCAGGTGTGGACGAACTTCTACCTCTTCTGATCGCTCGCCGGCGGACCCTCACCAGCCGAGCCGCTCGACCAGCGTCTCGGCGAGCAGGTCACCGAGCTTGGCGTTGGTGACGACGTTCGTGTGGTAATCGCAGCCGAGCCCGTCGGCCGGGTCGATCGAGAACTGCAGCGTCCCGGAGCTCGGGTCGGCGAAGGTCGCCAGCGCCTGCTCGACCAGGCCTTCATTCGTCGCGCCCCAGTGGGCCCAGGTGACGCCCAGCAGGTACGCGCTCGGGTGCCGAGCGCGAACGGTCTGGAGCAGCGTGACGTAGTCGGCGACGAACGCGGCCTCGTCGAGCGCCGCCGAGAAGTCGTTGGTGCCCAGGTTGATCACGACGACGTCGGCAGGGAAGGCGCTCGGGTCCCACGCGGGCGTCGCGCTGCCCACGAAAGTGCGCGGATACAGCTCGGGCATCGGCTCGTTCGTGTCGCCGCCGTAGTTCTGGTGCACGCCTTTGCCCGAGAAGCAGACGAGGTGCGCCGCCGCGTCGACCTTGCGAGCCGCCTCGAGGGCGTACGTGGAGTAGGCCGACTCGGTCGTCGCGGAGAAGTTGCATTGGGCCGAGTCGCCCTCGATGCCATAGCCGCAGGTGAGGGAGTCGCCGATGAACTCGATGCGGTGCTGGTAGGGGTATGGGCTGGGGACGATCGCCTCTTGGGGCTCGAAGCCCAGGAAGGTGAAGCTGCCGAAAAACGCCTCGTTTCTGCGGACGATCTCGACGCTGTGCTCACCGGCGGCGAGGTCGGTCGCGAGCTCGTAGACCTGCTCGCCGCCTGACGTCTCGAAGCGCCCCACGGGCGCGCCGTCGATGACGACCTCGAACCAGAGCCCGCCAGCGCCGGCCAGCCGAACCGACGCGCTGGGGCCGGTCATCGTCGCGAGGGCGCTCGAGCCGGACCAGCTCGCCTCCCGGTCGAGGTAGCGGCCGACCAGGTGGACGTCCGCGACCGGGACCTCGCCTCCCGCGCCGCCGCCCCCGCTGGCCCGCGCGCCGCCGCCACCTTGCGGGACGGACGCTCCGCCTGCGCCGTCCCCGACGGCGCCGCCCGAGCCCCCCTGCCCTCCGCTGCTCGAGCCATCGTCGCCGCACGCCAGCAGCGCGAGACCGAGCACCCAACCGACCGCGAGCCTTTGCACGCGCCGATGGTACCTCGACGCGCGGCGCTACGGCGTCGTCTGACACGCGAGATCGTGCGTGCACTTCCCGACGAACGCACGGTGGTTCGGGCCATGACACGCGACCCGTCGGCGCGCTGTCAATCTCTTCGCCGGCCTCGGCCCGCAGCGCTCACTTGACGCCGCTGGTAGCCCCGCCCATCGCCGCGGACCCGGTGTTGGTGCTCTTGAGAGTGCAGGGCGTCCAAGGGGTCACCGGGGTGAAGTTGAACGCGACGCACGAGGACGTCTTGTCGCAGATGTACGAGCACTCGCGGCTGCTCGATGCATACGGCGTCGAGAGCGTGGTGCCGTTCACGATCGAGCCCGAGGCCAGGGTGCCCGAGAAGGCGTAGCTCATCGTCGTCAAGATCCACGGCAAATGCTGCTGCACGCTGCTGTACTTGTTGCGGTACTCCCATTCGAACACGGAGCCGAACAGCACGCCGAGCGCCCGCCCCGAATAGAAAAAGGGCCCCCCCGAGTCGCCCAGGTCAGACTGCTCGTTCTCGGTGAGGAAGTGCCCCTCCGCGTCGTTGTCCGAGTACGTCGAGTCCACGACCCCGCGCAGATCGTTGTCCGCGTTCGGGCCTCCCTCATGCCCCCCTTGGCCAATCTTGACACCAAAGTCGTCCCCCCCCGCTGGATACGCCCAAGCCAACGTGGCGACGGTGCTCGTGGCCGGGATCGGCGCCGTGAGCCGGATCACCGCGATGTCCGCGAATTTTCCGTTGCTGTCGGTGTAGTCCCCGGTGCTCGGGTTCACGCCGGGCGGATACGCCACGCTCTGGATCTCTCGCGAGGTCAAGTCGTCCACCGGAACGTAGCTGGCGTTGGTCGTCGTGTAGAATTTCGCGCTGCTCCCGACCTGCGGCATGCAGTGGGAGGCCGTCAGCAGGTGCCGCGTGCCGACGATGATCGCCGTGCAGTTCCCGAGCGAGGCGACGCGGGCCCGCGACCACAGGTCGGCGGCCGTCCCCCCCGTGATCTCGTGCTCGGCCTCAGCCAGCTCCTCCTCGGTTTCGTCCGTCATCGTGTCGTCCGCGGAGCAGGCAGCAGCAGCTGCCGACATCGCGAGCGTGATCACCGCAACCATCGAGCTTCGGATCGTCGTGTCCATGGATCGTCTCGTTTCTGGTGAGCGAGCGGCCGCGCGCAGCGCGCCACACACGACGCCCCCGGCGTCGCGGCCCTCGTGCTTTCTGTCTCGACTGCCTCGGCAGCCGTGACCCGCCTTCCAAGATGCGGGCCAAGCTACCCGCGCTTTTCGCGGAGATCCCGCCCGAGCAGGAGCGTAACCGCGGCCGCGAGTGTTACGTCACCGCGACCCGCAGGCGTCACATGGGACGGGGGCGACCCGCGCTCGGAAGGGGACTCGAGACGAAGCCCGCGCTCAGGTCCAGCCGGGCTTCGGTAGCAGCGCCTCGCGCAGCTGTCGCCAGTCGTCGACCGACACGCGGAGGCTGCCCCGCGTGACCCCGAAGACCACGCGCATCGTCTGGGGACGCTTGAAGCGAATGCAGGCGACCCGGTCCTGGGCCGCCACCACGCTCACGGAGTCGCCCGGACCGAGCTTCACGCCGAGCCCCCCGTACCAGGGAAACTCGGACAGCTCGACGTCCTCGACGTCGCTGCACGCGAAGGTCTCGTCGAACCAGGGACCCATGCGCACCGTGAAGCTGGCTCGTGACGGGTCGACCTCGATGAAGCTGTTGCTGCGGGTGACCGCGGCCGGAGCCAGCAGCCACCCCCAGCGCGCGCTGAAGCGGATGGGGATCCTCACGATCGGCAGTGTATTCAGGTTTGGCCTGCGAGGGCTGTCGGAGTAGCGTCTTCGGCAGGTGGAGGCTCTCGGACGGACGCTCGTCGGTTGCGCAGCCGCCGGGATCACGGCGGCAGTCGCGGCGTGCCCGAGCGGCGTCCGCGTACGCGACCCTCGCTGAGCTCGAGCGGCAGCTTCAGATGGCGGAGGATGAGGCACGGAAGCTGCATCTTCAGCAGCAGCTCGACCAGGCCGCGCGAGACCAGGCCAGCGGCAAGCCGAAGGTTCATCATCCCTCGCCGAACAAGCGCAATTGTCCACCGAGCGATCCGCTCTGTCAGTGACCCTTCGGCGCGGCAGGCCGGGCGCGGCGTCCATGAGGGGCACTCTTCGTCGCAGGTCGACGCCCGCGAGCGTAGCGCCCTTTGGCAGGTCTCGGAGACCCGCTTCGGGACCGAGAGACAGGGCTCGAGCAATGCCCTACCGTCCGCGGGATGGGCGCCACCACGCACACCCGGGCCACGATCGACTGCGACGTCCTCCCTCGCTTCACGGCGGCCTACTTGCGAGTCGCTGGGGACGAGTGCGCGTTCATCGAGGCCCACACGGCGCACGCGCTCCCGCGGCTGCTCGCTGAGCTCAGCAAGCACGGCCGAAGACCCCAGGACGTGCGCTGGATCGTCGTCACGCACGCTCACCTCGACCACGCGGCCGGCGCAGGTGGCCTGCTCGCGGCTTGTCCCAACGCGACGCTGCTCGCGCATCCGCGGGCCGCCGCGAACCTGATCGACCCGGCGAAGCTCGTCGCCAGCGCGACCCGGGTCTATGGCGAGGCGCGCTTCGCCGAGCTGTACGGGACGATCGTCCCCGCCCCCGCAGAGCGGGTCCGCGCGCTCGAGGACGGGGAGACCTTCGACGTCGGCGGGGCGAGGCTGTCGGTGCACCACAGCGCCGGGCACGCCAAGCACCACTTCGTCGTCCACGATCCGGCCCTGTCGACGGTCTACACCGGGGACGCCTTCGGCCTCGTCTACCCAGCGCTCCAGCACGCGGGGCGCTTCGCGATCGCCTCCACGAGCCCGATCGACTTCGACGCCGCCGAGGCCCGGCGTTCGCTCGACCTCATCCTCGGGCTCGGCGCGGAGCACGCCTGCCTCACCCACTTCGATGCCGTGGACGACCTGACCGTCGTGGCGGGGCAGGTCCGCGCCTGGATCGACCGGTCCGAAGCCTGGATGCAGGAGTGCCTCGCCAGCGAGGCGCCGTTCGACGTGCAGGCGAAGCGCGTCGAGGGCCAGATCCGGGAGGTCCTCTCACGCACGGCGCTCACCTCGAAGGACCTCGAGCTGCTCGCGGTCGACATCGAGCTCAACGCGCAGGGCGTGGCCGTCGCCGCAGAGCGCAGCCGAAAGAAATAGCGCCACGCCAGCCTGGGCGATCAGGGCTCGCAATAGCCGTAGCTGCACTCGGGCGCCTCTGCGGGGCACTCTGCGGACGACATGCACGCCTCGCAGTCGGTGCCGCCCGTGAGCGACTCGAAGTAGCATCCGCAGGGCCTCGGCGGCAGGGACGACGAGAGCGGGCCGCCGTCCTCCGTGCGCGCGACGGTCATCGCGCACTGCGGGATGAGGTTGCTCGTGGCCTCCAGCGCGATCGGGTCGAGCCCCTCGATCTCGTCGGTGCCGAGCGTCAGGTTGATGAAGCGATTGGCGCCCGCGTTGATGGGGATCCCTGCCTCGTCGACGCGTGTGTAGATGTGGATGGCTCCCCAGATGGGGTAGTGCCCGTCACGGATGTTGCGCTTGTCGAACGCGTCCAGGCTCGAGTCCGGGTAGTACCCGCAGGTCTGGTCGTAGTGCTGATACGCGAGCGCCCGGATCTCGCCGCGGCGCGAGTCGATGATGCCGACGTTCGCTCCGCCGATCGTCGTGTTCACGTCGGCGCCGGTCGCCGAGGCGACCTGCGTGACCAGCGTCCCGGTCGAGTTGAGGCTCATCCCGGCGAACTTGGTGACGTCGAGCCCGATGGTCTTGGCGAAGACGTTCTCGGCGCCCGAGTTCTCGTCCCGATGGAGGATGGTGAGCGGGTCGGTCCACGGAGCCACGACGTTCGACTCCGCGCCGAAGCCGTACACGAGGTATGCCGCCTCGGCGCTGATCGACACCGCGGGAGAGTCCGGGTGGACGATGAACCCGAAGCCGAGCACGGGGCCCTGAAAATCCGCCACGGTGCCCAGGCCGTTGGGGAAGTCGGCGCAAGTCGTCGCGAAGACGTCCGACAGCACGATATCGGGGATGATCTCGGGCTCATCCGGGTCCAGATCGTCGAACGGCAGCTCGCACAGCTCCTCCACGTCGGGATCGACCGGCCAGAACGACACCTGATGCGCGGCCAGCGTGCCGATCTCGGCGGGGTCGGGGGTGGTCGGCTCGTTGTTGACGAGGTTCTGGATCCCGAGGCACGAGGGGTAGCCTTTGTAGAAGATCTTCACGTCCTCGGACCACAGCGAGGCTGCGACGTTCCGAAGGACGTTGATCATCGAGTCCGGGCCCGCGATGTACAGGATGTCTCCCGTGGACATGTCGCAGGGCGCCGCGGAGGCCGGCAGCGCGGCCGCGCTCAAGGCGACGAAGACGGCCGCGGAGCCGAGCCGCAGGGTCGTGCGGTGCGCCAACCTCGAACGCCTGCTCATGGCACCGGCGGCACGCTGCCGTCCTCCAGCAGGAGCCCTTGCAGCTGGGCGTTGTCGTAAGGGACGCACTCGGAGTCGGTGCAAGCGTTGAGGAACTCCTCGGGCAGCACCGGCTCGCAAGAGTAACAGCCGTCGGGTCCTTCACAGCCTGCCGTCCCGGAGCTCGCCGGCACGCACACGCCTTCGGCTACGTCACACACCGCGCCGTCGAAGCCCGAGCAGTCCGCGTCGCGCTCACACTGACGGTCCCGAGACTCGATCACGAACGAGCAGCCCGCCGAGGCCCCGAGGGCGACTGCCCCGGGGAGGAGGAGCGCGATGACGCGCAGCTTTGAAATCGTCCACACGAGGGCTCCTGTGGGAGGCTACCATCCCTAGGGGCGCCTCGGCTCGCCGATCCGCGTCCCCCCCGAGGGTGGCAACCGCCACATCATGATCGCGTCCAATGAAGCCGTAGCTCAGCGCCGATACCGCCCGATCGCCGAGATCGGACGCGGCGGCATGGCTGAGGTCTACCTCGCGGTCGCGCAGGGCCCAGGCGGCTTCAACAAGCTCGTCGTCCTCAAGAAGGCCCGCCCAGACCTGGCGCTGCAGCCCGAGTTCTTGAGGATGTTCCTCGACGAAGCCCGCCTCGCGGCGCGCATGAACCATCCGAACGTCGTGCAGACGTACGAGCTCGGCGAAGAGGACGGTCGCCAGTTCATCGCGATGGAGTACCTCGACGGGCAGCCCTACAGCCGGATCCTCACGCGCCTGCGGGATCGGACCGGCGGGCTCGACGCGATGTCGCTCGCCCATCACCTGCGGATCTTGAGCGACACGCTCGCCGGGCTGCACCACGCCCACGAGCTGAAGGACTTCGACGGGTCGCCGCTCTACGTCGTGCACCGCGACGTGACCCCACAAAACGTGTTCGTCACCTACGACGGCTCGATCAAGGTGGTCGACTTCGGGATCGCCAAGGCCCAAGACTCGTCGTCGAACACGGTCACGGGCGAGATCAAGGGCAAGGTGACGTACATGTCTCCCGAGCAGGTGCGGGGCGAGCCGCTCGATCGGCGCGCCGACATCTTCGCGGTCGGGGTCATGCTCTGGGAGGTGCTCGCCGGGCGCCGGATGTGGAAGGACCTGCCCGACGTCACCGTCGTCAGCGAGATCATGTACGGGCGCGTCCCGTCGATCCGGGCCGCGGCTCCGCACGCCCCCGAGGAGCTGGTGAGGATCATCGACCGGGCGCTCGATCCGGATCGCGAAGGCCGCTACCCCTCGGCGCTCGCGATGCAGCGTGAGCTCGACGAGTTCGCGGTGATGAACCGGGCTCGGGTCGATGGCGCGGAGGTCGGCGCCTTCGTCTCCGAGTGGTTCGAGGAAGAGCGTCGACGGGTGCGCGCCGTCGTGGAGCAGCAGCTCGGGTCGCTCCGCTGGACCGGCGAGAACCCCGCCGCGTCGAGCTTGCCCGTCATCCCCGCGGCTCCCGTGTCGATCACCGGCCGCACCTGGGCCGCGGCCGGCCCCGACACCGGCAGCCGCAGCATCGCAGGCCCCGTCTCGGGACCTCCGACGAACAGCGGGGCTGCGCTGCCGATGCCAACGCCCTTGCCGTCACGCAACCGCTCGGTCGTGGCTCTGCTCGTGGGCTCGGCGCTCGTGGCGATCCTCGCCGCCGCGCTGGTCGTGACGTTCGTGGGGCCGCGAGATCGCGGCGCCGAGCAGCCGGCAGGCACGGCCGCCCAGGCCGCCACGACCGCGACGGCGTCCGCGCCCCCCCTGCCCGACACGGTCTCGCTCAAGGTCCGCGCCAGCCCGCCAGAGGCGCAGATCTTTCTCGACGGGGTCTTGCTCGGCACCGGCACGTTCGACGGAGAGGTCCTCCGCAGCGAGGCCTTGCGCATCCTGCGCGTGGAGGCGGACGGCTACAACTCGAAGGTGGAGCGGCTCACGCTCACCTCTGACCTCATGACCAGCTTCGCCCTCGAGAAGGTCGAGACCGCGCAGCCGGCGACCTCGACTTCCACGACAGGCAAGCCATTCGTACCGCGTCCGCCTCCGACCGGGCGCATCGACTCGGAGAGCCCCTACAAGTGACCGCTGGCCCGCGCTGCGTTCAGCGCCCCTCACGCCGCCATGAGGCTGTCGCGGGGCTCTTACTCCTCGTCGCGACGCTCACGGCGGCGCTGCCAGCCTCCGCGGCGCCGAAGTGGGTCGAGGCCGACGAGCGCTTCCGCCGCGGCGTGCAGCTGTACAAGGAGACCAATTTCACGGCGGCCCTGGTCGAGTTCCAGCGCGCGTACGACGTCGATCCGAAGTACCAGGTGCTCTACAACATCGCAGAGACCTACTACCAGCTGCAGGACTACGCGAACGCGCTCAAGACCTACCAGCGCTACCTCCAAGAGGGCGGTAACAAGATCGCCGCCAAGCGCCGAAAAGACGTCGAAACGGAGATCGCGAAGCTCACGAAGCGCGTCGCGACGCTCACCATCACGACGAGCGAGCCCGGCGCCACAGTGAGCGTCGACGACGTGGTCGTCGGCAAGACGCCCCTCGAGCCGCTGAGCGTGAGCGCGGGGCGGCGCAAGATCACCGCGACCCTTGCGGGCCGCATCCCGGTGACCGAGACGGTCGACCTCGCCGGCGGCGACCAGAAGACGCTGCAGCTCGTGATCGCCGCGCTCCCCGCTCCGCTCGTGGCCAAGCCCGAGCCGAAGCCGACTCCGTCGATCGTACCGCAGGTGATCTCGTGGTCGGCGACCGGAGCGCTCGCCGCTGGCGCGGTCGTCACCGGCGTCCTCGCGCTGGGGGCGTCGAGCGATCTCGAGCAGGAGCTCGTCAGGTTCCCAGGGGACGCCGACGCCCTGGCGAGCGCCCAAGACAAAGCCTTCAACCTCGGCCTCGCGACCGACATCTTGATCGGCACGTCGGTCGCGGCCGCTGCCCTCTCCGTCTACTTCACGGTCGACTGGGCCATGGCCTCCGACGAAGCTGCCAAGAGCCGGCGGCCGCCTGCGGCTCGCGTCATGGTGCTGCCCGGGAGCGTGGCGGTCGAGGGAACCTTCTAGGCTCCGGCTCGACACCTGATAGCGTCCCCACCATGGGAACGTGTGGGTCCTCGCCGCCTCACCCCGGAGGCCGAGCGTTGCTCGTCTCCGTGCTCGCGTCGCTCCTCACGCTGAGCGCGTGCAGCGACGACACCACGTCGCCCACCGGAACCGGCGGCGGCGGCGAGGGCGGCTCACCCTCAGCTCGAACCGGTCCTCGACTGGGTGGGCTACGTCGATCTGCCGCCGACGGGCGCCGAGCGTGAGGCGATCGGCGAGGACGGCACCGCCCGCATCGCGACGATCCTCCACGCGGCGGACGACGCGGCGGACGAGGCGCCGCTCTTCGTGCTCTTCAATGGCGGGCCCAACGCGGCCACGAGCGCCGGCCTCTTGGTGTACGGCATCGCGCCGAAGACCTTGGACATCGCCGCGCCGGCCGCGGCCCCGATCGATAACCCTGCGTCGTGGACGCGCTTCGGCAACCTCCTGTTCGCGGACGCTCGCGGCGCGGGCTTCAGCTACACGCTCGGCCAGCCCGAGACGTGCCGCCAATCGGTTTGGTCCGACGCCGCCGACTACCTGCGCGTCGTGCTCGCGCTCATGGATTCGCAGCCGACCCTGCGCGGCCGCCGGGTCATCCCCGTGGGCGAGAGCTACGGAGGGGCCCGCGCCGCGGCGCTGGTCTACCTGGCCCACCACTACGCCGAGCTACCTCAGGCGATCGTCGACGACGTCGGCCCGACGTTCCAGGCAGAGCTCCAGGCCCATGTCGACGCGGCGGGCCTCGCCGCGGCGGGCGGGGCCGCCACCCCGGACGAGATGGCCGCGCAGTTCGGGGAGATGGTCCTGATCCAGCCAGCATTCTCCGAAGAGCAGCGCGATTTTACCACCCGCGCCCCCAGCGACTACGACACCTCCTCCCCCATCGAGGAGGAGCAGGCGATCGTGGACGGGATCTTGGCGCACCTGTTCGCGCCGGAGGGGCTCGAGCCCTTCCTGGGTGCGTCGCCCGCGTCGATCGACGGGCTACGCGCCGAGACGCGCCCGGCGGGGAGCTACCGGATCTTCAACGAGCTCGACACCGAGGAGGTCGTCGCGGCGCGCGAGGCTGCGCTCCGGGCCGCCCTCGGAGAGCCGAGCCCCGGCGACGCGTATTGGCTGTTCTTGAACTACGCGTGCTCGGCCGGCTTCGATTGGCTCGCGACCGAGCCGGCGCTGTTCGAGGTCCTCCCGCGGACCCGTGTGCTCATGACGAACGCCCAATATGACAACGTCGTCGTCCCCGAGCTCTTGCCGACGTATTGGCAGACCCTCGGCGCGTCGGCCATCCTCGACGACGCGCCGCGAGACGGCGAAGAGCGCCCTGGCTGGATGCTGGTCACCACGCCCGAAGGCGAGGAGGTCGAGATCCGCTTTCCAAGCTACGATGCGGGCCACTCCGTCGCGATGAAGGAGGCGGCCGGGTTCGCTGATGACGTCGAGGCGTGGCTCACCGAGGGGCAGCCCTGAGCGGCGTCGGAGCCGAACGCGGCTGCAGCACCAGCTCGGGCCGGCATCGGGGGGGATGCGGCGTTGAACTTCCGAAAAGCAGCAGCTCGGGCCGGCATCGGGGGGGGAATGCGGCGTTGAGCTTCCGAAAAGCAGCAGCTCGGGCCGGCATCGGGGGGGGGAACGCGGCGTTGACCGCGCCTCAGAAGGCTTGGTTGCCGAAGCGAAACGCCAAGTACGTGGGCGTCTCGCTCGCCGGGTTCGCGACGATCGCGCCGTCGGGGTAGCTCTCGTTGAAGTGGATCTGGTGCGCGCTCGAGGGGTTGTCCTCGGCGTAGGCGAACACCGAGATGGGATCGCCCGGCACCAGGTGCTGGCACAGGAACGCCTCTGCGCCTTCGACCGTGACCTGCGCAAAGGCGTCGCTGTGCAGGTCGAGATCGTCCACGTACTCGAGCACCGCACCGAGATGCCAGCCCTCGGCGAACGCAGGCCCGACGAGCGCCGCCGAGGTGGAGGCGACGGCCACGCCCTCCACGTTGACCACCAGCCGCTGGACCGCGCCGCCGATGGCGACCTGGAGCACGACGTGGTCGTTGTTGAAGGCGGTGCACTGCGTGTCCGTGGTGCGGACGATCGCGACCAGCGTGCCGTCCGCGCGGCCGTTCCCGGCGGTGAACACGTCGCCGAAGGTGTCGGCACACGCGGCCGCCGTACCCTCACAGGTGGGGCCGATCGCTCCACCGACGCCGCCAGCGCCGGTGCTCGTCGGCTCCGAGGTCCCTCCGCTCCCTCCGGACGCCGAGCTGGACGGGCTGCCGCCCGCGCCGGAGCCGTCCGCGGCGTCACCGCACGCGGCCCCCAGGAGTAGGAGCCCAAGCAGAAGGCCTCGCGGGACGCGCATCATCGTGGCGCCCCGCTGTCCGTGGGGAGCCGCGCCGCCCACCAGGCGAGCATGCCTCCGGCGAGCTGCCGAGCGTCGGCGAAGCCGGCCTCTAGGAGCACGCGCACGGCGGGGATGCTTCGATGGGCCGAGAGGCAGATGCACACGACGGACTCCGCTGGATCGAGCCCCAGGGCGGGCAGCTCCCGTTCGAGGCGGGGAAGCGGCGCGTGCACCGCCCCTCGGATGCGGCTCGTCCGCCACTCGATCTCGGTGCGCACGTCGACGAGCTGGACTCGCCGACCGCCGGCTGCCGGATCGAGCCACGCCGCGAGCGTGCGCGCGTCGACCTCGGGGATGGCGTCCCCCAGCGCGAGGGGCAGGCGGCGTGCGACGCGGTTCCACAGAGACATCCTCCCGAAGGAGAGCACTCTCGACTCCGCCGCACCATAGGCGCGGGCCTCGTGGCCGCCTGCTGGGAAGGACGAGCATGATGCTCGGAGAGCACCACCTCGCTCATCGCGAGATCGTCGGCGCCATAAGGACCGCACGCGGTCATCAGCCAGCCCTCGGGGGAGCCGCACGGGGCTCCCCCGAGGCCCGCCCAACCGATGATCTCAGGGAGCCGGTCGCTTGAAGCAAGGTCGGTAGGAGTCGCCCCCGACGTACTCCCAACCGGCCTCGCCATAACGCTTGAGCGTCATGTTGAGGTCGTGGGCGTAGGTCTCGACGCAGTACTGCTGCCAGCGAGGCGCCGCGGAGTTGGCTGGGAACGGCGGCAGCGCGGCCGCGATCATGGGCCTGCCACTTCCCCAGGCCGAGGCGAACGCTGACGCGGTCGTCGCCGCGGGCGCGGGCGCCTTCGCCGAGCCCTTCGCCCACGCCGTCGCCGGCGCCTTCGCAGAGGGCATCGGGCTCGGCTGTGCGTCAGCGACGTCCACCGCCGGCGCCTCCAGGTTTTGACTCACCGCCGCGCCGATGCAGCCGGCGATCACCCCCAGGAGCGCGACCACCACCAGGCGCGCGCAAAACATCATGTTCATGAGCTTCCCTTCCTTGAAGGGGCAACCGTAGCAGCGGGCGGCGGCGGCGCGCTCGCGCGAAGCCACCCCGTCGGCAGGCGCCTGCCTAACGACCGCCGCGACTGCGCCTGCGGCCGACTGCCACGAAAACCGCGACGGCGCCCAGCGCCGCGAGGGCGCCATCGAGCCCGCCCGAGCCGAGCGCCGAGGTATCGGACACCGTGCACTTGTTCTTCTTCGGCGGCGGGATGTCGGCGCTCGCGGGGAGCGCCAGCGCGAAGAGGGCAGCGGCGAGGGACGCGGACGCGAGCACCTTCATCGCGCTCAGGCTATCCCAAGGCTCCGCGGAGCGTCAGCCCTTCGGCTCGCGCCGCTTCTTCGGGCCGCCGCGGCGGGCGAGCTTCGCCAGCGCCTGCTCGTACGCCTTCTGGACCCGACGAAACGCCTCGGGGTCGCCGCCGCGATCCGGGTGCGTCTCGAGCGCTTTCGCACGATAGGCGCGCTTGACCTGCTCGACGGTCGCGCCCGGCGCGAGGCCGAGCACGGACCGCAGAGGCGCAGGCGACGTCGAGGGCTCGAGCTCGGGCCCTGGCGGAGGGCGGCGAGCCGATGAGGCCGCACGCTCCCCTTGCCACGGAGGCTGGCCACGCAAGACGCGTGACCACGCGCGCGCCCAGCTCGGGTCGATGCGAACGAGGGACCGGCCCGCGACCGCGCTCGCCTCGCCGAGAGCCTCTTCGAGGGTTCGCGCGCCGCCGTTCGAAGCGTCGGGCTTAAGGAAGGGTGCCCGCACGGGCGGGCTCGTCCACCACGCGGCCCAGAAGAAGCGTCGACGCGCGGTGAGCGTGACGGACACCACGGGCGCGAACAGCTCCATGCCGCGGAGGCTACCGACTCGGGGTGAGCGTGGCACGGGCTGCAGCTCGCGGAGGTCCGCGCAAAGGCTGCGTGGTTGCTCCGCCGTGCACCGCCCGTTAGCCTAGGGAGGCTGATGTTACGTCGCTTAGTCATCGCTCCGGCGCTGCTCGTGGCCGGAGCCGCTGTGCTCGTCCAGGGTTGCTCGGTCTTCGTCATCGACACGGAACAGCAGCAGTGCGTCGCCGCGAGCGACTGCGTCTCGCTCGGGCTCGGCGACGCTTGTGTCGACGGCGTGTGTGTGGACGGCGGGGGCGAAGGGGGCGAAGGGGGCGGCGGCGGCGCTCCGGCGGACCCGAAGTGGGGCTGCCTCGGGAGCGTCGAGTGGCCCCCGGCAACGCAGCCCACGAGCGTGCTGCGGGTGAGGTTTCGGTCGGCGGTCAGCATGACGCCCCCAGCGAACCTGGCCGTGCGCTACTGCGCTTCGCTCGACGTCGACTGCGCGACCCCCATCGCGGCCGACGTGCCAGTGGTCGACGGTCGCATCGAGCTCGAGGTCGAGTCGGGGACGCGCGGCTACTTCGAGGTCACCAGCACGGCCGACCCTCCGACCATCCGCCCGGCGGTGCTGTACTTCCCGCGGCCCGCCTCCGAGAGCAGCACGCCCGAGGACCTGCCGGTCACGCTCGTCTCACCGAACGAGTACCTGGCGATCGTCAACTCCGCCGGCTTCGTGGACGACCCCACGCGCGGCACCTTGCTGACCGTGACGACCGACTGCACCGCTGCGCCGGCGGCGGGGGTCGAGCTCTCCAGCCCGAGCCAGGACGAAGACTCGACCCCCTTCTACTTCGTCGGCTTGGTGCCCGATCCAGACGCGACTCAGACCGACGTGAACGGCTTCGGCGGCATCTTCAACATGCCCGTCGGCGCCGGCACCGTCGAGGCGAGGATCGCCGCCGACGATCGGCTGATTGGCTTCGCGAGCTTTCAGATCCGAGCGGGCTGGCTCTCCAACGTGGCCATCGAGCCCACGCCGATCGAGTGACTCCGATGTCCGCGACCCCGGAGCAGATCGGCAAGTATCGCGTCCTCGCCAAGCTAGGCCAGGGCGGGATGGCCACGGTGTGGCTCACCGTGTCTTCGGGCAAGGCCGGGTTCGAGAAGCTGCTCGTCGTCAAGGAGCTGCGCAGCGAGCTCGCGGACGATCCGGAGTTTCTCACCATGTTCCTGGACGAGGCGCGCCTGGCCGCGCGCCTCAACCACCCCAACGTGGTGCACACCTCATGAGGTCGGCCAGGACGACCGCCACCACTACATCGCGATGGACTACCTGGAGGGGCAGTCCCTCCAGCAGCTGCTGCGGAAGGTGGGGCGCAAGGGCCTGCCGCTCGAGCTGCACGTCCGCGTCCTCGCCGACATGCTGACAGGGCTCGACTATGCCCACACGCTCACCGATTTCGACGGCACGCCGCTGCACGTCGTGCACCGCGACGTGAGCCCGCACAACGTGTTCGTCACCTACGACGGGCAGGTGAAGGTCGTCGACTTCGGCATCGCGAAGGCCGCCGGTGCGTCCACGCGAACGCGGACCGGCGTGTACAAAGGCAAGCCGGCGTACATCGCGCCCGAGCAGGCACGCGCGCTTCCGGTCGACGCGCGAGCGGACGTGTTCGCGGTCGGGATCATGCTGTGGGAGGCGATCGCGGGCCGGCGCATGGCGGAGCAGGCGGACGAGATGGCGATCCTCGCAGCGCGGATCACCGCCGCGGATCCCAAGATCCGTGACATCGTCCCCGACGCGCCGGCCGAGCTCGCCGACGCCTGCGACAAGGCCATGGCGCACGCGCGCGAGGACCGCTTCGAGAGCGCGCAGGCCATGCACGAGGTGCTGGTCGGGTGGCTCGAGCAGCAGCCGAAGCGCTCGGGAGCGAAGGACCTCGGCGCCTTCGTGTCGCAGGCGTTCAGCGAAGAACGCGCGGCCCTGCGCACGAAGATCGACCAGCAGCTCAAGCTGATCCGCGAGTCGTCTCACTCCCGGCCGATCCCTGTGATCGAGCTCGGCTCGGGCCGGCGTCGCTGCCGACGCCGACCGGGCGTTCGGCGGTCGACCCCGACGAGGTCGAGACCATGCTCGGCTCGAACACCAGCGCCACGGCGCGCTCCCGGGACGCGAGCGGCTCGGGCAGGCTCGTGTGGCTCGGCGTGGGCGCCGTGGCCGTGGTGGGCGCCGCGATCGGGCTCGCGTCGATGGTCAACAAGGACGACCCGGAGACCCGGGGCAGCGCGGCGCCGAGCGCGTCGGTCTCCACCGCCGAGGAGGTCGAGCTCCTGCTGCACCTGTCCCCCGAAGGAGCGGAGGCGCGCCTCGACGGGGTCAAGCTCGAGGGCAGGCCGGCGCGCCTGCGTCGTGCGCGCGACGGCTCGAGCCATGAGCTCGAGGTGACGGCTCCCGGTCACCGAGCGCACAAGCGCGCCCTCGTGCTCGACCGCGCGGTCGATCTCAAGATCGAGCTCGAGCCGCTGAGCGCCGCGGCGACGTCGACCTCGACCCCCACGAGCGAGCCAACCTCGGAGGCGTCGGCGAAGCCAACGTCACGCAAGACCACGCCCGGCGGCGAGCCCCGCGGGCCGGCGACGGCCTCACCGTCCGCTGGCACCGGCATCCGGATCGACGAGCAGAACCCCTACGGCCCGTGATGAAACGAACCCTCACCTCGCTCGCGCTCGCGCTTCCCCTCTCGCTCGCCGTGAGCCCTTTGCCCGCCCTGGCGCAGGCCGCGCCCGGCGCGAGCCCGGTCGCAGAGCCTACCGCCGCCGCGAAGAAGGAGGCGCGCGAGCGCTTCGAGAAGGGCGTCGTCTTCTATCGAGACAAGGAGTACCAAGCCGCGCTGCTCGAGTTCAAGCGAGCCTACGAGTCGCCCCGAACTTCCGGCGGCTCTACAACCTGGGGCAGACGAGCCGCGAGCTGAAGGATCACGCGAGCGCGCTCGCGTCGTTCCAGCGTTACCTCGCCGAGGGCGAGAAGCTCGAGCCGGGGCGGCGCAAGGACGTCGAGAAGTGGATCGAGGAGCTGAAGACCAAGGTCGCGCGCGTCACCGTCACGACGACGCCCGCGGGGGCGGAGCTCACGGTCGACGACCTGGTCGTCGGCAAGACGCCGCTCGCTTCGCCGCTGCTGCTCAACGCAGGGCGCCGAAAGATCGCCGCCGCGCTGACCGGCCACGTGCCGGTGCAGCGCTTCGTCGACGTCGTCGGCGCCGACTCGTCGGAGGTGTCGCTCGAGCTCGCTCCCCTGGTCGGGCCGGCGACCGGCGGACCGGCTGACAGCCCGGCGCCCCCTCCCCCCGCTCCGCCTCCGCCCAAGAAAGAGGCGCCCACCGGACCCCGCTGGGCGTGGGTCGGCCTCGCAGGCACGGGCGCGCTGGGGGTCGCCACCATCATCCTCGGCGTCCGCGCGCTCAACGCGCAGTCGGACTTCGAGGAGCTGCTCACCGAACGCACCACCGCCGCCGAGCTCGAAGACGCGCGAGGGGTGACGGAGACCTTCGCCATCGCGACCGACGTCGTCGCAGGCGTCACGATCGCCGCCGCTGCAGTGACGGTCGTGCTGTTCGTGGTCGAGATGTCCTCTTCTGGCCCCGAGCCAACCGCCGCGCGGGTGCGCATCGGTCCGGGCGCCCTGTTCGTCGAGGGGCAGTTCTGAAAGCAGCGCAGCGTCCAGGCGCAGCGCTTACCGCCCTCTTCGGCGCGGTCGCGCTGGTCACCGCTGCATGCTCGGACAGCGACGCGACGAGCTCTACCGGTGCAGGGGGCGGTGGCGGCAGCGCGCTGGTCGGTGGAGCTGGCGGCGGCGCTCCGGCGCCGGTGCTCGACCCCTCGCTCTTCGACTGCACGCGGACCGCAGACCCCGAGCGAACGAGCCCGATCCCGATCGAGTGCGCGACGGATCCGACGTGCAGCGAGCGGCTGGTCAGCGGGCACCGCGGCGCTGGCGGCTCGCTCGGCGTCATCGCCCCGGAAGACACCGTGGCCAGCGTGCTCGCCGCCATCGCGCTCGGCGTCGACTACGTGGAGACCGACCCGCGGCCGACGTGGACGGCTACCTCGTCAACCTGCACGACACCTCGGTCGACCGCACGACCGACGGCACCGGCGAGGCCGCGGATCTCACGCTGGCGGAGATCCAGGCGCTTACGCTCGACGCCGCGCGCTTCGCTGGAGACTTTCGTGCGAGCGGGTCCCTGACGCTGGAGCAGATCTCAGCGCCGCGCGCGGCAAGGTGCACGTGCTCGTCGACGCGAACAAGACCGATCGGGTCGATCTGCTGGTCGCGGCGATCCAGAGCACGGACACGCTCGAGTGGGCGATCTTCGACACCAGCTCGGTCGCCAAGATCGACGAGGCGCTGCTCTTGGAGCCCAACCTGCTGACGATGATCCGCGTCGACACCACGGCCGCGCTCGAGGACCAGATCGCGCATTTCGCCGGGCACCCGCCGGTCATCGTCGAGATCGGCGCGAGCCCCGCCCAGATGATCCCAGCCGTGCACGCGCACGGCCAGCGGGTGATGCTGGATCTCTTCGGCACCGACTTCGCGGCCGCCACGGCCAACGACCCGTCGTTGTACGCAGACATCTTCGACCTCGGCCTCGACATCGGTCAGACCGATCGCCCCGATCTGCTGCTCGCGTACCTGGGTCGTTTCCCGTAGGGCCCACGTCGAAGTCGCCCCCCCTGCTTGCATCGGAGCTCGCACCCCCATGATCAAGATGGCGATGGTCCAGGAGATCCGTGTGCGGGACGTCATGTCCCCGGCGGTCGCCACGCTGCCGGCCTCGTGCACGGTGCGACAGGCGACGCAGGTGCTGTTCGACGCGCGCGTGAGCGGGGCGCCGGTCGTCGGCTCGGGCGAGGGTGCTCGGCGTCGTCTCCCACTCCGACCTGCTCGATCCGCGCCATGACGACGCGCCCGACACGCCGATCCTCGACGTGATGACCCGCGTCGTGTTCGCGGTGCGCGCCGACGACCCGCTCGTGTGGGCCATCCGGCTGATGGTCGAGGAGCGGGTCCACCGCGTCATCGTGGCCGACGACGCGGGTCGGCTGGTCGGGGTCGTGGTGCCGATGGATGTCTTGCGCGCGATGGTGCCCGAGTCGCCGCTGCCGTCGTCCCTCGTCTACTCGTACGTCGATCTGCGGGGCGACGAGCCGTAATGAGCGCCCACGCGCTCAGGGCTTGCCCATGAGCGGGCCGTGCAGGGTGTGCGTGTAATAGAAGAAGCTCGAGGTCCGCAGCTCGCCCAGGCCAAACGAGTACTCGACGCGCCCGCCGCCAGGGGGGTGGAGGAGGCCCAGCGGCTTGACGTCGACGCGCGTCGCGAGCGTCTCGCCCGGCGCGAGGGCGACCGGCGTCGCCCCCGCAGGGACGCTGGCCTTCGATAGGGGCAGCTCTCTGCCGTGCTCGTCGCGCACGACCAGCGCCTCGACCCAGTGCACCTTGCCCGCGGAGGCGAACAGCCCGGGGACGATGAGCGCCCCGCCGCCGTCGTTGCGTAGGGTCAGCTCGAACTCGCCGTCGCCGTATTCGTTCGACCACTGCACCACGCTGGCAGGGGCGATCTGGCGCACCGACCAGGAGAGCGCGGGCTCCGCGGGCGCGCGGGCGGACGCGATCGCGGCCTCGAGCGCCGCGGTGTGCGGCTCGATCAAGACCACCTCGTAGCGGGTGCCCTCCCCTTTCAGGTTCGCCTCCAGCCTGGTGAGCCCGATGATCATCGGGACATCGGCCGGCCACGGCTCGCCGCGATCCCGCGTGCTCCAGTGCGCCGATAGCCGAGCGGGGAGCGCGCTCCCTCCGAGGCGCCGATCGACGACGACGTCGAAGGCGTGCACGAAGATGGGCGGCGCGACCTCCAGGATGCTCTCGATGCGCGGCTTTTCGAGCCGCGCGACGACCACGAGATCGGCAGCCAGGTAGGCCTTCTTCGCGTCCTCGGGCAGCCGCTGAAAGGCGCGAGCTGCGGCCGGGTCGGGCGCGTGCGGCGAGACGACCGCGGGGGCCTGCGCCGCAGCGGCGGAGGGGCTCGACGGCGCCGCGGGCAGCTCGGTCGAGGTGCTCGCGTCTTGCGGCGAGGGCGCCGAGCAGGCGAGGCCGAGGATCAGGAGGGGAACCGAGAGCAGCGGGCGGATCGTCATCGTGGGCGCTGAAGACGCGCCGCGCGAAAGAAAGTTCTGACAGCGAGGGAGGGGGGCGCCCACGAGGGGAGTGACGAGGTCAGGGCACGCCGAGCCGAACGACGCTCCCCGTGCGCGCTTCGCTCGCGCCCGCGGTGACGTACAGACAAGTGCCGTCGACGAGCAGCTCGAGCGGCTCATCGATCGCCGCGAGCTCCTGCACGGCGCCGCCGGCGAGGGGCAGCCGCGCGATCGTGTCCTCCTCAGCCGACCAGCGCGCGTAGTAGACGTGGCTCGCGTCGGCCGCGATGCCCTCGACGAAGCCGGCGTCGGCATCCTCCGCGAGGACCTCGAACGCGCCCCCGGCGCCAGCGCGCACGATGCGGCGCGGCTGGGACGAGCTGCCGTTGGAGGTGAAGAAGAAGTCCTCGCCTTGCGCGGCGATGCGTCGCGCCGCGAACGGGGCCAGCGTGAAGGGCGCGCTCTCCGCCCAGCGGAACGCCGCGCAGCTCGTCGAGGAACGAGCCCCAGACGACGAGCCCGGCGCCGATTGCGAGCCGATGCACGCCGCTCTGCCCCGACGCGAGGAGGACCGGCTCCCCGCCCGCGAGCGGGACGCGCGCGACCTCGTCATCCAGGTAGTTCGCGACGTAGACGTCGGCGCCCACGACCCGCACGTCCGAGGGGCCGAAGAAGCCCGCGATGCGGGTCGCCGGGCCCCCGCCTTTGGGGACGCGCACGACCTCCCGATCGCCGCTCGAGGCCACGACGACCTCGTCCCCCGCGAGCGCCACCCCAGAGGCGTACGACATCGACGCGAGCAGCGTGGGGGCGGCGCCGTCCTTGGGCACGCGCCACAGCCCCCCGCGCTCCGTGTAGCTCGCGACGTAGAGCGCCTGCGCGTCGTGGTCCATCGCGATCGGCCACACGATCTGCGCGAGCTCGACCGGGGGCGCCCCTGGCTCGCACGTCACGGCCGGCGCCTCGCCGCCGCCGCCCGCGGGGGACGCGCCCCCTTCGGAGCCCGCGCCGCCTTGCCCCGAAGACCCTCCGGAAGGGGCCGCGTCCTTCCCTTCGTGCAGCGAGGAGCGCGCGCCGCACGCCGCGAGCGCGGCAGGCAGGGCCGAAGCCACGAGCAGCAGGGGCAGGACGCGCGTCGCGATCATTGCGCGAACGAGCAATCGCCGGCGCATCCGTCCCCCGACGTGTTGTTGCCGTCGTCGCACACCTCTCCGCCGTCGACGATGCCGTCGCCGCAGAAGGGGACCGTGCAGTCGGTGCGGCAAGCCGACGGCGAGCCGTAAGCCCGCAGCTGCGAGCTCGGCGTCGCGAGGGTGAGCCACTCGCCGCCGCCGTCGCGAAACTCCCAGGTCGGCGCGCAAGGCTGGAGCTCGGCGTCGATCTGAACGGTCCACGTGCCAGGGAACGGCAGGCCCGAGATCACCCCGCCGTCGGAGTTGTGGTGCCACTCCCAGTCGCCGAACGCCTCGTCGGGGCCGACCACGTCAAACTCCTGGGGTGTGTCATCGGACACGGCCAGGAACCACCCGGGCGGCAAACCTGTGAAGCGCTCGGTCATCGCGCAGTCTCCCGAATCGAGCCCGGTGGACTCCAGGTCGATGCCGTGGATCGTGAACAGATCGAGCGAGCCGACCCCGGCCTGTCGATAGACGAAGAGCACCGACGAGAAGACGCGCTCGAAGCCCGTGTGTGCGCTCTGCGAGCTGAAGGCGTAGAGCTCTACCGCGTTGGCAGAGCCAACGATCGGCTGGACCGGCACGAAGTCTGCGCCGAGGCTCTCGTTCAACAGGCTGAGCGCGGGTCGGTCCTCGTTGAGCGCGCCCTCGTCGCATTGCTCTCTGCCCTCCACCACACCATTGCCGCAGCCCGCGGGTGCTCCGCCGTCGCTGCCCATCCCGCCGCTGCCGCCGCTGCCGCCGTTGCTGGCGCTGCCGCCGTTCGCCTCGTCACGAGGCGCGCCGAGGTCCGAGCGCGCGCCGCAGCCGAGCCCGACCAGAGCGAGCAGACCGAGGACAGGGAGGCGGGTTGCGGTCGACACGCGCGCCACTGTGCCAGCGAACGAGCGCGCCGGCGAGAGCCCCCTCGCCGGACCTGCTCGCGCAAGGCGGGCGCCGGTGGCAAGCTAGGGAAATGTCGTGCTGCATCAACACCCACGCGCTGGTCTCGGGTCTCGCGCGGCGCGTGTTGCACGACGGGGTCGTGCCGCCCGCGTCGGATTTCGAGGCGCTGCTGACGCTCGGCGTCCCCCCAGCGGACGTCGCGCTCGCCCTCGAGGGGCCGAGCCCCGCCGCGGCCGAGGCGCGCGCTCGGCTCGCCGAGCGTCGCGCGGCGAGCGGGGTGAGCGGTCGCGTCCGCGAAATCCTCGCAGCGTGCGTCGGCCGGCGACAGCTAAGCGGGACCTCGCCGCAAGGGGTGCCCTCGCTGTCGCCCGCGTCCACGGGCCACGCAGCGAGGCGGGCGCCGAGGAGCCCTCGCTGTCGCCGGAAAGCTGCCGCAGCGACACCAGGAAGCTGTCGGCCCGACTGGCGACTTCTGAGCTCAGTTCGGCGACAGCGAGGCGGGACCTGCCGCAGGTGCCTGTGCCGACGAGCGACTTGGGGCGCGGCTGCGCGCGCCGCAGCGAGTGCCTCGATTTCGGCGCGCCAGAAGGGAGAGAGCGATCGGCGCCACGCGCTGAGTTTCCCCCTTCGAGCCTTCGGTGTACGGACGCTCCATGCGCGTCTCGAGCCTCCTGTCGCTGGGTCTCCTCCTCGCCCTGTGCGCTCCGGCCTGCAGCGACTCGGATGACCCGCACGCAGAAGGCGGCGCAGGGGGCGACACGACGGAGCCGAGCGGCGGCGAGGGAGGGCTCGGCGCGAGCGGCGGCGGTGGGCAGAGCGGCTCGACCGGAGGCGCAGGAGTCGGCGGCAACGGAGGTGAGAGCGAGAGCGGCGTCGCCCCGCGCGGCGCCGTCCCCGGGGAGCAGCCGCTCTTCGACGGCGAGAACGAGGTCTCGACAGCCTCGGGCGAGGACGCGGTGTTTCGGCTCGAGGTTGGAGCGAACGAGCACGTCGGCTTCTTCCTTCGGTTTGCCTCCGGCATCCCCGGGGTGACGCTCGAGCTGTCGCGCTGGGACGGACAAGCGGCCCAAGCGCTGGCGATCACCGACGGCGGCATCGGCTTGCGCACCCTCGCGGCCTTCGACGCGAGCGGCCCACGAACCTTCTGGCTGCGCGTCGGCGCACAGAGCGGCTTCGAAGGCACGCTCGAGGTCGTGCGCACGCCGTTCGCCGACGGCCCCACGTGCGACGACGACTGCGACCGGCTCCTGCAGCTGCCCGTCGCGAACGACCCGGAGGTCGACGGCTACGACTGGCGCCCGAGCACCGTGTTTCGCTACCAGTTCGGCCGACGCGACCTGCTCATGCTGCTGAGGTACGCCGGCCAGCAGATGGCGCTCGCCGGGCGCGCGCCGTTCATCCCCGAGGACCTGTCGCAGTGGGACAGCCTGACCCCGGGGACCGACGTCGGCGCGCCGCGACACGCGTCCCACCAGAACGGCAAGGACGTCGACCTCTCGCTCTATGGCAGCGACGGGCTGTGCGAGTGGCGCAGCTACTGTGACGCGGTCAACAGCGGCAGCGGCCGGGAGTGTTTGCCCGGCAGCGAGTCAGGCTTCGACGGGCGCGCGAACGCCGAGCTGTTCGGCGCGTTCCTGCAGAGCGGCCGCGTGACGATGAGCTTCCTCGACCAGGAGCTCATCCCCCACGTCGAGGACGGCGCCGCCGAGGCAGCCGACGGCGACACGCTCGATCCGGCGCTGGTCCCGCTGTACTCGGACGGTGTGCACCTCCAGCACTGGCCCAACCATGACAACCACATCCACGTGCGGCTGTCGGAGCAGGCGTACGGCGTGCAGAGCCTCGAGATCGAGCCCTTCGAAGCGCCGTAGAGAGCTTTCGTCCCCAGCGGGACGCTCGGATGACTGAACCCGATCAGGCTCGCTCTGGTGGCGCACCTCGTGGGCGCCACCCAGCCGGAGCGCTGGTAGCTCATCCTTCGCTGGGGCTCGACGAGCCCGATGAATCAGCCGCCCGCGGCGACCGCCACCACCGTGGCCATACCCCCAGGAATTCCGGTCCCGATGAAGACGCATTCGTCGTCGGCCGACAGGCCGCCGGCGCCGCCGTCGACGGACCGAATCGACTTCCCCTTGGGTTCGCCGAGCTTCTGGCGCATGACCTGATCAGGCCCCCACTCCATCGGGCCGATTGGCGTGGCCTTCACGAAGAAAAAAGCCGTCGCATTCAGGGCGGGCTCGTTACCCTCGAAGGGTGTCAGCGCGCCCCCCGCGACGGGTGCAACGCCACCCTTGAACGTGTCCCCTTCCTGGGGGAACGACACCATCAAATGGGTCGCCGTTGCCTCGATGCCGACGACCGGGGGCGGCGCCTTTCCCGAATAGGTCAGGGGAATCGGTGTCACCTGCTGGGTCGCGAGGTCGATGCTCGATACCCCCACGGCGGACGCCACGTAGGCGACGTCGCCCGCCACCGCTACGGCCTTGGCATCGCCGCGCCACTTGGCGACGACGGTAGCGTCGGCGCCCTCCACGCGGACCAGCTCCACGTCGTCGCCCGCGTCACGAACGACGAGGGCAGCGCCGCGATGAACCGCCAGCCCCCCAAGATCGCCCTCGAGGAGGGTCTTAGGCTCTCCGCCCTTGCGCGGAACCGAGAACAGCTTCCCCTTACCGAGCGCGTAGACGTCGTCCTGCCAGACCGCCAAGGCGAGGATGCTGTCCCCGAGCTTCGCGAGCTGGTGCGCGTCCGTGCCGTCCCGGTTCACTCCGTGGAGCGTCCAGGAATATTGGGACTCTTCGTGTTGGATCGACCAAAAGACGGAGCGCGCGTCGTGGGTGATCTCCTGCATGCGCCCGCCGGGCGGCAGCGCGAGCCTCTTGCCCACGGCCGTCGCATCGCACCGGATCGCCTCCACCTTCGCCGTCAGCTCCGCCTTCCACTGGGGCTTGTCGTCCGGTGTCTTCGCGTCGCCCTGCTTCTTCTCTGCCGCCGACGCTGACGCCGACGCCGACGCCGGCGGCCTCGACGTCTGAGACTCGGCCGGCTTCGACGACGCCGATCCAGCGGAGTCGTTCGATGAGTCGCAGGCCATCGCTGCGGCCAGCGCAACAGGAAGCAGCCAGGACGGGGTCCTTCGCATCGCGGGATGCTACGTGAGTCGCGCTCAGGAATCGCTCGACTTCGTGTCGTGCGTGATGTGCAGTGCAGGCCGCGCGACCGGCCGAGGGGAAGCGGTACCGGATCGAGGGACACGCTGCGCTCGACTACGTGTTCCCGATGAGTGGCGTCCCCAGCGGGATTCGAACCCGCGTAGCAGCCTTGAAAGGGCTGAGTCCTGGGCCGGGCTAGACGATGGGGACCGACCGAACGGCGGTTCTTTAGCGGCTCGCGGCCGAGAGCGCAACGTCCTCGCAGCGAGCCCCTCAGCCGGCGCCGTACCGGTCGTGGTGCCGCACCCACTCCATCGGGCGCGCGAGCCCCGCTTCGTCGCGGCCTTTGGGGACCAGATCGAGCAGCTGGTAGGCGCCGTTGAGCGCGTCGAGCCCGCGCGAGTAGCACGAGTACGTGTGGTGGACCGCGCCGTGCTCGTCCTTGGCGAACACGCTGAGCCCGGGCAGCTCGCTGCCCTTGAAGTCGGTCGTGCCGAAGTTGTACTCGACGGGCCCGGCCGCGCGCTGCTCGTCGGTGATCGTGACGTGGAAGTCGACGTTGAAGTCGCTGCGCCCCGACGACACCCACGGGAAGCGCCAGCCCATGCGATCCCGGAACGCATGCAGGGTGTCGAGCGGGGCTCGAGAGACCACGACAAGGGTGACGTCGCGCGCATGAAGGTGAGCGGTGACCCCGTCGAACTGGTCCGCCCAGAACGAGCAGCTCTTGCAGCCTTCCGTCCACGAAGGGTCGAACATGAAGTGGTAGACGACGAGCTGGTGGCGTCGGTCGAACAGCTCGGCGAGGGTGCGCTCCCCCGCCACCGTGTCGAACACATAGTCCTTGTCGACAGGGACCCACGGCAGCTGGCGGCGCGCCTCCGCGAGCTCGTCTCGCATGCGCGTGAGCTCCTTCTCCTTCGCGAGCAGCTGCCTGCGCGCCTCGAGCCACGCCTGCCTCGTGCCGATGATGGGCTTCATGTCGGGCGCAGGGTAGTCGATGCCGGAGCCGGGTCACGGACCGGGAGCTTTTCCGGTGCGCCTGCATCCTTCTCGCCCCACCAAAGGAGTCTCCGATCGCCTGGTGGATCAGCGGTTCACCCCCCCGAACGGTGCGAGCGGAGTCCAGCGTCGGTAGAACCGCGAGATGAGAGGTCACCGTACGCCGGCAAGGTTGTTGCAGCTCCAACCATCGCGGGCCGCGCATCCAGCGACGCCCGCACGGAAGGTGGACCCCATGACCGCGCGTGCCCCGAGCCTCATCAGCGCCGAGCCCCTGCCTCCCCCGCCGTCGGTCCCTCGTCCCTCGAACAGCCTTGGGCTGCGCCCCGCGCCGCCGCCGTCCGCTCCCGCGCCCCGGCAAGAGATCACGCAGGAGTCGGCGAGCCTCGTGAGCCGCGGCAGCAACATGATGGCGCGCAGCATGGCGCTCGCGCCGCCGCCCCCGCCCTCCTCGCGCAGCGCGACTCCCCCTCCCGCGTCGTCGCGCCCTGCACCGCTCTCGGCGCGGCCGCTGCCGCCGATCCCGCCTCCTTCGGGGTTGGGCCTGCCTCCGATCCGGCCGCTGCCGCCGCCGCCGCCGTCGTCCCGGCCCGCGATGCCGTCGCTGGCGGGGCCCGGGCCGATGAGCGCGCCGCCCTCGACGCGCCGGCCGCCTCCCCTCCCTCCGCGCCGCACCTCGCCTCCCGCCGGCGCGCCGTCCGCTCCTCCGTCGAGCGCCGCTGCACCTGCGAGCGCCGCGCCGCCGAGCGCCGCGCCGATGAGCCTCGAGAAGACGACCATCGGCACGTTCGAGTCGACCGTCGCGCTGCGCGGAGCCGTCAGCGGTGACCGCGAGGCGCTGCGCATCCCCGGCCCTCCGCCCGTTCCCTCGCCGGTCCCCTCGCCGTCCTCCACCTCTTCGTCTTCCCCGCGACGCCGCACGTCGACGAACCCCGGCGTGGGTCTGCGCGCAGGCGAGGCGCCGCCCGCCGCCCCGAGGCCAAGCTCGTCGCCGCCTCCGCGGCGCACTCCGCCTCCTTCGCTGTCGTCGACGCAGGTCGGCCTCGGCGCGGTCCGCCTCGACGCGTCGGGCAACGTGTCGATGGCGAAGCCGGTGTCGGAGGAGCGGCGCTACCTCGTGCGCGCAGGCGACCGCAAAGGTGAGCTGATCCTCTCGGCCTTGCCCGAGGGCGTCGTGCCCCCGTCCACCGTGATGACCGTGCGCTTGCGCATCGATCGCGAGGACGACGCGCGCGCGATCGGGCAATACGTCGAGTAGCGCTACGACGCGATGAGCTCGAGCGCAGCGGTCTCGAGCTCGAGCTCCGCTGCTGCCTGGGACAGACCGCGCGGTCTGCTCCCCAAGCGCTCTCGAGCGCGCGCGAGGGCCTCCTCGAGCGGACGCGCCTCCTCCCCGATCACGACGGATGCGCGCTTGGCGCAGAGCAGCGCGAGGGTCGCCGGCAGAGTGGCGTCGCCGCGATCGAGCTTGAGCGCGGCGAGGCCCACGAGGGCGCCTCGCCACCAGAACGCGGGGATGTGCTGGGCGCACGCCTCCTCGAGCGTCTCGGTCCAAATCGAGGTCGGGTCCTCGCCGGAGCGAGAGATCACCTCGCCGAGCCGGCTCTGCGCGAGCAGCGCGAACGGGCGGTCGTCGGCCTCCTGACAGGCTGCGAGACCTCGCATCAACGTCGCGCGCGCGCGCTCGAGCTCGCCCATGAACGAGCGCACCTCGCCGAGGTGCACCAGGGGCCGCGACGCTCCACGCCCCCCGCGCGCGGCCGAGCACGCGACGGCCTCTTCGAGCATCGCCGCAGCGTCTGTCAGTCGCCCCGCCCGCGCGGTCGACGACGCGGACACCGACAGCGCGAAGCCGACGAGCCACGAGCGGCCGCTCCTTCGCGCTCGCCCGACCGCGAGCTCGCCTTTCTCCAGCGCTTCGTCCACGCGCCCCGACATCTGGGCGGAGATCGAGGCGCCAATCAGCCCCATCGCGGCGAGCTCGTCGGACGCCACCTCGAGCGCGGCCAGCCCTTCGCACAACTCTCGAACCGACCACCCAGTGCCTTGCTCGAGCGCCCACAACAGCCCCAGCACCTTGGATCTCTCCTCGCTCGGCGCCGCCGCCCGCGCCGCACGTCTGGCCCTCTGCCACGCCTCGGCGAGCTCCGTGAAGCGGTTGTGCCCGTCCAGGTAGCGGTACAGGGGCTCCAGACTTCGTTGAAGCGCGTCGAGATCCCCGGCGTTCGCGCTGTAGGCAAACGCCGCGACGATATCTTCGTGATCGGCCCCCAGCTCCTGCAGCCACGCGCGTTCGCGGGTCGCGCCGTCGTCGAGCGACCGATAGCTCGTGAACAAGCGCTCGAGGAAATACCGCGCGTGGAGCGCCTCTCGCTCGGCTCGCTCGCTGGGCTCGAGGCGCGCGAGGGCCTCCGCGCGAACCGCGGGATGGAACGCGAAGCGCCCCCCCGAGGCCCGCCGGATCATCGATGCGTCCAAGAGCTGCCCGAGCTCGCGCAGCCCTGCGCCACCAACCGCGGCCGCGGCCTCACGCGTGAACGGCGCCCGCAGGACGGCGAGCGCGCACAACGACGTGGTCGTCTCCGGCGCGAGCAGACGAAACGTCGCCTCGAGCGTAGCGCGAAGGCTCGCGTGACGGTCCGGTCGCTCACCGCGGCTCGCCTCCAGCAGCTCCGGCCCGCGCTCGAGCTCACGCACGACCTCGACCGGATCGAGCAGCCGCAGCCACGAGGTCGCCAGCTCGATGCCGAGCGGGCTGCCCTGCACCAGCGCGCACATCTGGGCGAGCCGTTCCCGCTCCGCCGCGTTCGGCTCCCAGCCGGGTCGTGCCCGCCGCGCGCACGCGAGCGCGAGCGTGCCGGCGTCCGTCGCGTCGAGCTCGGCTCCGCGGGCCGGCTCGGTCATCGGCGCGACGAAGTACGGCGACTCTGCGGCCAGCGAGAGGCGCGCGCGGCTGGTGACCAACAGCGCCAGGCGGGGGCAGCCGCCGACGAGCCGCGAGAGCACCTCCCGGGCATCGGCGATCTGCTCGGTGTTGTCGCACACGACGAGCATCTCGCGGTCGCGAAGCCGCTCGACGAGCGCGGTGATGACCTCTTCGCTCGGGCCGACCTCGCGGGTCGAGAGCGTCGAGAGCACCGCGCGCGCGAGCGCCGGCGCCGTCTCGACCGACTCGAGGGACACGAACGCGACGCCATCCGGAAAGCGGTTCGCGAGCCGACGTGCGACCTCGAGCGCGAGGCGGGTCTTGCCGATGCCCCCGGGGCCGAGGAGGCTCACCAGGCGCGAGCCCGACGCGACCGCGCGGCACAGCTCGTCGATCTCGCGCTCTCTGCCGATGAAGGGCGTCTGCGGCTCGGGCAACGTCGCCGGCTCGCGGCGCGCCTCGGGCGGGGCCACGAAGCGGTAGCCACCCTCGGATGAGACGAGGTACCGGGGCTTGGAAGGGTCCGGCTCGATCTTCTGGCGGATACGGCCGACGGTCGTGAACACCGTGCGCGAGGGGAGCCCCTTGCGATACCCCCAGACCTCGACCTGGAGCTCGTCGCGCTCGAACGCGCGGTCCGGGCGGGCCGCGAGGTGCGCCAGCAGCCGCGCCTCGGTCGTCGTGAGCCGCTGCTCGCCGCCAGCGGTCGTCATCACCCGTCGCTCGAGGTCCAGCTGTCC
This sequence comes from Polyangiaceae bacterium, assembly GCA_016719945.1. Classification (GTDB taxonomy): domain Bacteria; phylum Myxococcota_A; class Polyangia; order Polyangiales; family Polyangiaceae; genus Xiheicaenibacterium. Next base: position 979,752 of record JADJYE010000001.1, read on the forward strand.
GTGCTCGAGCGCGAAGCGCATCGACCCAAGATACCGAAGAACGCGTTCACGAAGCGTTCACGAAAGCTGTGACCACACAGCCCGCGATGTGGATGGCCGGTGCACGCTGCGCTCCTTATGACAGAGCGCATGACCACCTCGCCCGCGATCCCCAAAGCTCCGCCTGCAGGCCTCGTCCGCTTCGCCCAGCGCATCCAGCGGCGGGTCTCGTCGTTCGCCGAGAACATGTCCCCTCCTCCGTTCGCGCTGCTCGACCTGGTCATGTCGCGCTGGGTCTCCGACGCGCTCGGCGCGATCACGCGGCTCGGGGTCGCCGACCTGCTCGCCTCGGGCGGCCCGAAGGACGCCGCCGCGCTCGCCAGCGAGCTCGATCTGCACGCGCCGAGCCTGTACCGCGTGCTCAGGGCCCTCGCCCGACGCGGCCTGCTCGTCGAGGCCGACGACGGCAACTTCGCGCTGACCGAGGTCACGCGTCCACTCGCGAAGGACCACCCGAGCTCGATGCGCAACATGGTCCTCGAGGTCACCCGCGAGCGGAACGTGGAGGTGTGGGCCAGGCTGCATCACTCCATCAAGACCGGCAGCTCGGCGTGGTCGACCCTCCACGAAGAGGACATGTGGGCCCACCTCGACGCGCGCCCGGAGGAGCACGCGATCTTTCATGGGGCGATGGTCGAGCTGACCCGGGAGGCCGCGCCCGCCTTCGCCCGCGCGCTCGACTACGCGTCGTACGGCACGATCTGCGACATCGGCGGTGGCGAAGGCCAGCTGCTCGCGACCATCCTCGCGGTGCACGGCGCCGCGCGGGGAGTGCTCGTCGACGCGCCCAAGGTCGTAGCGGGCGCGCCGCGCGTGCTCTCGGAGTACGGCGTCAGCGATCGATGCGAGATCGTCGCGGCGGATATCCTCAGGGGTGTGCCCGCCGGGCGCGGCTTCTACCTCGACAAGAACATCCTCCACGGCCTGTCGGACGAGCTCGCCCGGGACGCCCTGCGCACCTGGCGTGAGGCGATGCCCGAGGGTGGCAAGCTGGCGCTGATCGAGGTCGTCGTCCCGGAGCGAGGCGGCGCCTACCTCCAGTTCCTCGACCTCCAGATGATGCTCGTCAGCTTCGGCGGCAAGGAGCGCACGCGCTCCGAGCTCACCGAGCTCCTGGCCTCCGCGGGGCTGTCGCTCGAGCGGGTCATCGACACCCCGTCGCCGATGAGCCTCATCCTCGCGGCGCGCGCGGGCTGAGCGCGAGAGGCGTCAGGCCCCGCGGCCGCGCCCGTCGATGGCGGAGTCCCCATCGTCTAGCTCGGCCCAGGACTCCCGGCCCTTTCAAGGCCGCCGCGCGGGTTCGAATCCCGCTGGGGACGCCACTCATAGGGAACACGTAGTCGAGCGCCGCGTGTCCCTCGATCCGGTACCGCTTCCCCTCCGCCGTGGTGGTGGGGCTGAAGACGAGCGGACCCGCGAGCAGGGCCTCCATGGCGGCCCGGGCCTCGGTCGGGTTGCGACGGAGCAGGCCGTTGAGATCGGCGAGCCGGGTCCGGGCCTCCTTCTCCAGCCTGCGAGTTTCGAGATCGAGGACCTCGGGAGCCGTCTTCAGAGCGGTGATGCAGGCCTCGATCGAGCGGAGCTGCTCCTCTCGGTCGGCGATCATGCGGACGATCGTCTCCGGCTTCGCCGTCGTGGCGAGCAGGGCCTGGCCGAGCCGGTCCAGCTCGGCACGAAGCTGGGCAGCACGCTTCTTGAGCTGGGGACCTCGGTGTCGTCCTTCGTTGCCCGTGCCTTCAAGCGGGCTCGAAGCTCATGAAGGGCAGCGACATGATCCGCTCGCTGAGGACGTTCTCCTGGAGCCAGCCGATGGGCTGCTCGTCCACGGCGTCGACCGGACGTCGAAGCTTGTTGCCGCAGACCGCCTCTCCGCGATCGCGATGGTAGGCGCACGTGTAGACCCTGATCGGCACGGTGCCGGCCTTGCCGTTCGCGACCGTGATCGGTCCACCACAGAGGCCGCAGCGAGCGAAGCCGCTGAGCAGGTACTTCGGCCTTGCACCGGCCCCGCTTCCTTCCGAAGCGCTGCTTGGTGCGGCGGCGGGCGTTCGCCCGCTGCCAGAGGTCGTCGTCGACGATGCGAAGCTCAGGCTTCTCGACCACGACCCACTCGGACTTGAGTCAGGCCTCGCGGACCTTGGTGCCGCCGCGGTAGATGCCTTCGTTCTCTCGGTTTCCCAGATCAACCGGCCGGTAGCGCTCGTTGCTCACGATGGTGCCCACGGCAGCAGACGACCTGAGCCGCTTCCGCAGTTGCCCGCACGAGGAGGAACGATCGATCGTTGAGGGTTCTTGGCGATCTCGCGGAGCCCTTCGCCTTCAGCACGGCGCTGGTAGATCTCCCGAACGACCGCGGCCTGAGCGTCGTGGATCTGGTACTCGACCCAAGCACGGCGATCGCCGGACATGACGGGCACGTTCTGGTAGCCGTACACGCTGCCCCCGACGACGCGACCAGCACGAGCCTTCGTGAGCAGATGCTCGTGCGTCCGCTGCGAGACCTTCTCGCGCTCAAGCTCCGAGGAGTAGTTCTTGATGGTGACGATGAGCTTCGCCGTCGCGTTGTCGAAGACGACCTCTTCGCCCGTGAAGTGGTGGAAGACGCGAACGCCCTCAGCGCGAAGGTCTTCGACAGCAGGCCGACGCGGAGCATGTCGCCACCGAGCCGCGTCTCGTCCCGGACGACGAGGATCTGGAACTCGCCGCGCTTCGCTGCTTCGAGCATGGCGATGAGCGCTGGGCGCTTCACGAACTCGGCCCGGCTCGCTTCCTTCTCGCGCTCGACGAAGATCAGCGTTGGATCCGTCTCCCATCCACGCTCCGCGATGAACGCTGAGCCCTGGTCGATCTGAACGTCGATCGACGCGTGCTGGTGCTCCTCGCGGCTGCGGCGGACGTAGAGGGCGGCGCGGGTTGTCACGTTCTTCCTCCTCGCAGGATATCCGCGAGCAGCAGATCGGCGACGGCAGATGCGAAGCCGACCCCATCGTCGGCCAGGGCAGGCTTGCAACGTGCTCGTGCCGCGTCCACCGAGCGATGGCCTCGACCAGGACCGACCACGCAGTCGCCCACGCGGACGACAGGAGATCGAGTGAGGACGGCTCATCGGCACTCTGCAAGAGCACCCCGATCAGATCGGCGCTGTCCAGTGCGGCGAGGATGGCGATGCAGCGGACCTGCGCGGCTGCGACCGTTGTCGTCAGGGAAGAGTGCATTTCTCCTCGAAGTTCTTGTCGATCGTCGGTCCCCTCCGGGTTCGAACCTCCCAGCCGACCCTCGCTCTGGGCTGTCCCCATCCGCGCTCTACGGCCTGCTCCGTCGCGCGTCGATGCGAGCGCCGAACAGACCGAGCAGCCTCGCGTGCGGTGATGTCTCCCGTCGCGACCTGGAACAGGAACCACGCCACCTCAGTCCTGGGCCACTGGAGCTCGTGGAGCGCGAGTCCGCGGCAGGACGCGAGCGCGTTGAGCCGGCCGCCGGGTAGCCTGCACCGCTCGACGTCGTACACGTCACGTCGGCGGCTGAAGCCGAAGTACGCAGTTTCGCGGCCCTCGGTGGCGAAGATCTCCGCGCTAAGCCCGACGAGAGGATCACGCGGTCGAGGAACCCGGCGTCCTCACGCAGGTGGACCAGCGCGAACGCTTCCCAGGTCTCGAATCCGAGCCGCCGATAGGTTCGCTCGCCCCGGATCGTCGCGAGGTGGTCGGCCAACCAGGATGAAGTCGAAGCCGCTGCGCCGGACGGCCCGCCCCACGAACCCCGGCTCGATGGGGCGGGCCTGCGTCCCGGGAGGTCGTCCAGCGCCCAGAACGCGTCCACGTCGAGCCGTGGCGGCGGAGCAAGGGCCCCCGCCGCCACGGGCTCGCCTACGTGCTCCGGCATCGGGCCCGGAGCCGTACCGTCCCCCGATTGCTCGGGGGATGCCGCCATCGGTGGACGCTCCCTGACCCCGAAGCTCTCCGTGCTGTAGGGGGGGAAGCTCGGAGGGTGTGAGGTCCTCCGGCGGGGTCTCTCGACCAGATCGGGCGCGGTCGAGGCGGCTGGCGCGCCTCAACATCGCCCGTTTGGCGGCTGCCTGCTCGACCAACGGGGCGAGCAGTGGGAGCCCGCGGAAGCGGGCTCGGAGTCTCCACGTGAGGGTCGAGATCGCGGGGCTCTCTGGGCACACCGTCCAGGTCGCCGTCCTCCCCGCCAGGATAGGCAGGAGTGGAGAGCCTTTCTGGACACCGAGGTCCAAGGCCTCGATCAACTCGTCGACCCTCTCGGCTCGGGGATGCGCCTGCCCTTCATCGAACGCGAGCCCGAGGAACGCGAACTGGCCACGGAGTGGCACGACGCGTGTGCCTTTGTCCCCGTCTCGTGCAGGCGCAGGCCGAGCTGGCCAAGGAGCGCCCGCGCCTCATCCAAGAAGCGCACGACCGCGTCTTCTGTGTCGAAGACGACCACGAAGTCATCGCCGTAACGGAGCCACCATCTCGACGAGCATGCGGCCAGTTCGTCGAGCGGGCGAAGCCACAGGGCGGCCAGCAGCGGAGCCAGCGGGAATCCACGGATGAGGCCCGGTAGCGTCGGTTGCGGCGGTAGAAGGCTTCAGGTAGCGCCGCGCCCAGGTGCGCAGCCCTGCTGAACGAGCAACTCCAGCGCCTTCATCGCCGGGATGCTCTCGAAGCACCCCGTCATGTCGCCCAGGACCATCCACCGTCGCAGAAGCCCGCGTCGACCGTCGTGACCTCCTGGAGGACGTCAACGAACGGTTCACCCGGACCAGACCGCGGACGCCGGCCGGGACCTGCTCCATGACGTGGGCAAGCTCGGCGGCGAGGATGTAGCCACCAAGGACGCGGTCCATGACGGTCGGCACCGGCTTGTTGCGGGGGCCACAGCATTCGCTAGGACGGATGCGGTCACCTTCGAGCATGGCCGCGATGGCGGCGGCTTGTCGCCGGTGCTGCCCCGGAGTCGAGCCGAGCGCCTTCGGCGAGAAGCCGTCCCTACCAGCGCTCTTCGACTCCGACACCTTGGCAACAGCACGCACGAGCGCCCCGAAGTCGCCCACCCGGCGCGCGTCGGCGACCTGACCACGTGGGCCCTTCGGGTCTAGCGTCCCAGGCGCGGTCTCGTGTCCCACGCCGGGTTGAGCATCGAGAGCAGAGCCCATTCGGATCCCCTCAGCGCCTCGACGCAGCCACGCACGCCCTCGCGGCCTCAGGCCCGAAGCGGTTGACGATCGCCCTGACGGGAACGCGGAGCGCCCGGCGCACGCGAACGACGCATAGCCCGTCGCGAGCCGGTACGCCGTCGACCGGGAGACTCCGAGTCCGATCTCGATCGCCTGAACTCGACGAAGCGGTCTTCGCTGTGCATGTCTCCTTGTCTCACGTGCGCCGTCGGTTTGCAACAGAAAACTCCAATGAATTCAGCACTTTACAATCCGCTCTCACTTCGCATGCTCGGGGAACACAGCGCGCCCTCGCTCGATCTGATGACCAACGCACTGACCTACGAAGACGCTCTCGTCGCGAGCACACGCGGTCCGTCTCTGGCAACCCACGTCGCGCTCCTCCGCGCTCGCCAACTCGTTGGAGGGCAAACGTTTTCGCTCTTCGGCGCCGTCGACGCCGTCGAGTGCTTCAGCCTCGACGCTCACGGTGCATCGAACGGCGTTCGGCTCGTCGGTCACATGCACGGCAAGGCCTGGCCCTTCCTCGCGCTGCGGCCCTCGTGTCGCGAGTTCTGTCGGGAGCTGGTCTTGCACTTCGAGACGCCGATGTTGTTCCTTGGTCCGGCGAGCGACAACGCAACGATCCTCGTCCACGCGGGCTTCGACGAGTTGATCGGATCGTTTCGATGCGGTGCTGATCTGCCAAAAGCGCTCGCGAGGGCCTTTTGACGCTCCGGCGATCTGGTTCTCGATGTCGGCGCAGTCACTCGACGAAGAAGCGGTCGCAGCTAGGTTCGACCGCACGCGAGTGGGCAGCCACGACGTCGCAGGGTTCGCGCTCCGGTACACGCTGCACGATCTCCAGGAGGGAGTGGCCACGTGACTGTTCGAGTTGGCCGCTACTTGCGCGTCTCGCGCCTCGATCAAAATCCGGCGTTGCAGGCCGACGAGACCGCGGCCGTGATCGCAGCGCGGCGCTGGACTCTCGTCGACAGCTACGTCGATCACGGGATCAGCGGAACGAAGGACCGCCGCCCCGAGCTGGACCGGCTGCTCCGCGACGCACGCAAGGGCCGCTTCGACGTCGTGCTCGTGTGGAGGACCGACCGCCTCGCGCGCAGCCGAAGCACCTGGTCACGGTGATCGATGACCTCACCGCGATCGGCATCGGCTTCGCTTCCGTGAACGAGCCGTTCGACACGACGACACCAAGCGGCAAGCTGCTGCTGAGCGTGGTCGGCGCGATGGCCGAGTTCGAGCGCGCAATCCTCGTGGAGCGCACCGCGCCGGCCTCGATGCTGCTCGCCGTCGCGGTGCGCGCATCGGTCGGCCCCGCGTCGATGTCGATGTCGAGCACGCCCTTCGTTTTGCAACGCGAGGGCAAGTCCTACCGCGAGATCGGCATCGCCCTTGGGGTCGGCGGCAGCACGGTTCACCGCGCTCTTCAGGCGCTCGGGCCCCCTACCCAGAACCGGTCTCGTCGACGAGCCCGCTGGATGCCTTCAAACCGGCGCGATCAGCGCCGTCGCGCACGGCGCCTGAGCCTCCCCGTAACATTCGCTTCTGGTAGACCGACCGTACGCACGCACGCACGCACGCACGCATCAACGGGGACGCCCCGCGGTCCAAACCGTTGGTTGGTCGAGCCCTTCCTACAACAGGCAGCCGATCAGGATCAGCCGCTTCACTTCTTGGTCGGTGAGCGGATTCGCAGCGCGGGGGTTCAAGACGAGCATCCCGCCGTGGAACTCTCCGTGTCGATCGGGCACCGACCACGCGAACCAGCCCGAGGACGAGTCCTGCCAGGGATCGAGTTGCTCCCAGGTCAGCTGAGGTTCCGCGAGGAGGACGCCGGAGGCCGCAGGGAACTGGGAGAGAACTTCCGCGATCGCCCCGGCAGTGTGCTCGGCAGCGAGTGGGAGACCACGCCAGTCCAGTGAGAGGTGCTCATGCGTGCTGACGACGTACACGGCAGGACCGTATCCGACGAGCTTGTCGTCGTTGTCCTTGATGATGCGGCGCAGGGCTCGCACATCCCGCGTCCGTTCAGGCTTGGTGGCGATGTCCGTCCGGGGTGGCGAGGAGATTGCGCTGCCTGATGCGCGAGGCGCCGCAGAGAACCTGATGGTGCAGAGCCCCTCGATCACCGCGTGGCGCTTCCTGAGGGTCACCAGCGTCCTGGCGGCGCTCTCTATCTCGTCGAAGCGGCGCAGCACCGCCGAAGCTAGCGCGGGTGCGAAATCCAGATCGAGCGTGCCATGCTGCTCAAGCGCCGCCTCCAGCTCCATCTTTCGGACCACCACTCGATAGAGGTCGCACTCCTCCGATGGCGTTTGCAGGGTCTTCAGCTCCAAGGCTACCGCCCGCTGATGAAGGTCGACCAACACGTCCGGTTGGCGTCGTGCTCGTGTCTCCGGAACGAAGCGAGGTCGCAAGCCGGGGCGCGCCAGCACGCGCCAGACGAGAAACTCGAACTGCGCGCCGATGAAGTTGGAGGCGTTAGCCTCGCCGAGCGAGCTGGCGCGACGAACCGCCTCTCGGGGGTCTGCGCAAGCTGCGCTGACGACGCTGCGAGCGAGCCTCACCCCCGGATGCACCTGGCCCGCGCGTGGCGCCCACCAGAACAGGTGGCTGAGCGGGAAGCACGATCGCCAGCCGTCCCAATTCGGTCCGACGATCGCCTCGAACACGTCGAGCGACGCCGCCAAGCGGTGCCGCTCTGGGTCGGGCAAGTGCGGGAGAAGCAGCTCTCGCGCGCTCCCCCAGTCGACGATCGTCCTGAAGCCGCCCATCTCCGCTCGCTGACGATTTGGTTCACAAGGTCCTGACATGGCGGGCTCCCACACGCCAGGCCGCTTCGCGGGGTGAGGACGAACGTGATCCAGGCGGCGCAGCCTGCCCCTACCACGAGCGTTTTCGTTGACGCTCCCGCGCCCCCCGGGCACCTCCTGATCTTCGTGGGTGTCAGCGGAAGGGTCGATGTACGTCGGACTGTCGGATGACGAAGCTCGTTCTCGATACATCCGTTGTTCGTGGGCCGATCGAGGATGGCTCGTTGGGCGGCCTCGAAGACTTCAAGGCCGACGGCGGAAGCGTCCACGTTGCGGATGGCACGATGGTGGAGGTCCTGTCCCAACTTCACGCGGGCCAAATCGCCTGGGCCGATTGGGTGGCCGCGCGAGCGTCGTTGGAGGCGCTCGTCGATCGCGACGTGCCTGTCATGCTCGGGGCCGCGAACTGTCCGCGAAGCGCCGGGCTCGCGCTCCATGAGCGCCCGCCGACTCACGATCGCGCGTCCCAGGAGCGGTTGAACCGTGACTCGTGGCGTACGCTGATGAGCGCTCAGGTGCCGAAGGACGTAGGGCTTCTGGTCGGCAGGCTCGGCCGGCATGCGGTCTGGCTGCGTCTCGACAACGCACCCGCCCAAGTCGAACGCGAACGGTCGAAGTGGATGGATCAGTTCCGCCGGTTCGGCGAAGCGCTCGATAGGGAGGGCGGCCCCCGTGTCGGGCGACACGTCTCGGAGGCGCAGTTCGAGGCCCAAGTGCAGAGGCTCGGCGAGTTCATCGACGCCAAGACTTCATCGCATCCGCTGGCTTCGGTTCGGCTCGACGCCATGATCCGCGTTCACGTCCTGCTCCACGCCCGGTTCGCGATGGCCAAGGACCGATACAACCCAGTCAAACACGCGAACGACGTCTTCGACGTGGACCTCTACAGGTACCTCGCGCTTCCGGCGGGCGTCTGCACGCGGGATCGCGGCATCATCGCGGACCTGGAGGCCGCGAACACCTTCCAGCGCTCCTGGGTCGCAACGCCCGATGAGCTGCTTGATGCTGGCGTGCGGTGCCGGCTGCTTAACATGCGGTGGCCGCACAGCGCGCGAAGGGCCGCTCCTGAGGGGCGAGCCGTGTGACGGAGGGCGCGGACGTCGTCGACGCCCATGCGTTCTCAAGGGGCCAGGACGCTTCTCGCGTCCGTCTAAGTTAGGCCCTCGCCTCGACGGACCGAAGTCGCCCCGCCCGTCGCGAACCCCCGGCCGGCGCTCAGACGGTCGCCGCCTGTCCCCGCTCCGCCAACCACCGCCGCCTCACCTCGAAGTCCGGCATCACCCTCTCGACCCGCCGCCAGAACTCCACGGTGTGGTGCGGCTCGACGAGGTGGACCAGCTCGTGGACGACGACGTACTCGACGACCCGCGGCGGCAGCAGGATCGCCGCCAGTGGAAGTACAGCCGCCCGCCCTTGCCGCACGAGCCCCAGCGGTAGCCGAGGTCCCGCACGGTGATCCCGACGGGCTCGACGCCGACGCGACCGTGGAAGCGCGCGACGCGCGCAGCGAGCCATGGTCGCGCGCGGGCCCGTACCAGTCGACCATGTGCCGCGAGCCTTCCCTGGCGACGTCACGCCGCATCTTGAACCGGCCCTGCTCCAGCTTCACGGCGACGTCCTGCTCGTCGACGAGCAGCAAGCGGTGGCTGCGGCCGAGGTAGTGGAAGCCCTCGCCGCTTACGAACTCCTTCGAGCTGCTCGGCGGGCCGAGCGCGTCCTTCTCCGCGAGCTTCGTGTAGATCCAGAAGCGCTTCTCGCGGACGAAGCGCTCCAGGGTGGAGGTCGGGCAGGTCTCGGGCGCGGAGAGGAGCAGCTCGCCGCCGCGATCGACGGTGATCTGGACCGAGCTGCGCCGCGCGCTGCGACGGACCTCGAAGGAGAGGTCGCCGACGGTCAGCGTGGTCACGGCTTCCTCGTGAGCTTGCCGAGGTTGGCTTTGGCCAGCTCTAGCAGGCGATCGGCGACGGCGTCGGCGTGTTCGATGTCGACGATCTCGGTGTCGTAGACGAAGCGGAACAGCTCGCCGTGCAACTCGCGCTGTCGCGTCGTGCTCTTGGCGAAGCCGACGTTGCTGACGGCCTCGGTGATGACCTTGTCGACCAGGTCGCGCGTGAGGCCGGCGAGCCACTCCTGGTCCTTCTTGCCGACGGGCGCGTTCTTGGCGCGCTCCTGCTTCAGGATGTCGAAGAACGGGGCGTGCCGCTCGGGGTCGAGGCCGGTCTGCGTCTCTTCCCTTCGTTCGCCCGCTTCACCTCCTCGACGAAGGCCTTGAGCGCGAGCGCGAGCTGCTCCCAGTTCTCCCCGAACTTCTTGAGGATCTCTTCGAGCCGCTCGGAGAGCCGCTGGTAGTGGACCGGATCTTCGTCGAGCTTCTTCCGGATGTGATGCCGGACGGCGTGCTCCATCTCGGGACGCCTTCGCGCGGTCGGAGACCTGGCGGCCCACGTGCTCGCCGAACTTCGCGTCGGTGATCGCGATCGGGGGGATGCGCGGGTCGATGCCGAGGGAGACGACGTGCTCGTCGATCAGCGCCTGGACCTTGCGCCCAGCGCTCTTGTCGAGCTGCGGCAGGCCGTCGCGGTAGCGGTTGCGCGCGCGGACGTAGATCTCGCCGAGCGGCGGCCGCGTCGCCGACGAAGGGCAGCGCCTCGGGGCGAGGGAGCACCAGGTCGAGCGTGGCGAGGAACTGCTTCAGCTTCACCTCGAACTCGGCCCGAGCCGCTCGTCGCCGAGGAGCTCGACCGCGGCCTCGGCGTCGGCCTGGTCGCCGACACCACGCGCCTCGAACAGGGCCACGACGCGCTGGTGTCGATCGCGCAGCTTCGGGATCTCGTCGGCGAGGCTCTGGAGCGCGCCGTCGATGTCCTCGACGCTGTACGCGGTCAGGGCGTCCTTCAGGTGCTTGGCGATGCCGTAGTAGTCGACGACGATGCCGGCCGTCTTGCCGTGCCCGGTTCGGTTCACGCGGGCGATGGCCTGGAGCAGCTCGGCCTCGCGGATGGGGCGGTCGAGGTACATCACGCCTTCGATCGGCGCGTCGAAGCCGGTCAGCAGCATCGACTTCACGATGAGGAAGGCGAGCGGGCTTCGCTTCTCGGGGTCGGCGTGCTCGAACGGCTTCTTGAAGGCCGCGATGCGTGTCTTGATCTTGGCGGCGTCCGTCCACTCCTTGAACGCTGGGTCGTCGTTGTGGTCGCCGACCGAGATGACGGTCGCAAACTCCAGCGACCGGAGGCGGTCGAGCTGGCGCGACGCGCGGACGGCCAGGCAGAGCTTTCGCGGCTTGCCCTGTAGCTCCAGGTCGGTGAGGCCCCGAGAGGCGGCGTCGAGCTTCTCGGCGGCGCGGACCAGCTCGTCGCGGGCGTGCTCGAACGCCCGCTGGTAGCGCACGGCGGCGAGCCGGCTGATGGCGACCACCTGCGCCTTCAGCCGTTCGGCAGGATGTTCTCGACGTAGTGCCCGAGGATGTCGCGCGCCTGGTCGCGCGACCGACCCGTCGCCTCGAGGATGACCCTAGCGTGCCGTGCTTGCGGATGAGGGCCTCGCGCGCGTCGGCGTCGAGGTCGGGGAACATGGCCTGGAGCTCCTCGTCGAGATCGGCGCCGTCGGCCACCCGCGCCTTGGCGTAGCGGCCCTCGTACAGGATCGGCACCGTGGCGCCGTCGGCCTCCGATTCCCTGATGGTGTAACGGTCGATGAACCCGCCGAAGATGTCGTGCGTGCGCTTCTTGGCGCCCATGATGATGGGCGTGCCGGTGAAGCCGATGCGCGCGCAGTTCGGCAGCGCCTGAAGGAGCGTCGCGTGGAGCGCGCTGCTGTGGGATCGGTGCGCTTCGTCCGCGAGCACGAGGATGGCCTCGTCGTCGTTGAGCGTGCCGACGCCGGAGAGGTCGTCCTCGGGGCTCAGCTTCTCGACCTCGCGATCGACGTACTTCTGGATCGTGGCGAAGACGATCTCCGGCCCTCTCCTTCAGGAGCCGCTTCACCTCGCCGATGCTCCGGCCGACCTGCACCGTCTCGCCGATCAGCTCCGCCGTCGCGGAGAGCTGGTCCTGGAGGTCCTTTCGGTCGGTGACGATGACCACCTTGAACCGCCGAAGCTCCGGCACCGAGCGCAGCTTGCGCACGAGGAACACCATCGTGAGGCTCTTGCCGGAGCCCTGTGTGTGCCAGACGATCCCTCCGCGCCTGTCGTGCTCGCCGTCCTTGCTTGCGCGTCTTGCCGGACCGCAGCCGCGCGACGGCGCACTGCACGGCGCGGAACTGCTGGTAGCGCGCGACGACCTTCACGGTGCGCCGGCGACCTGCTGGTAGATCGTGAAGTGGCGGATCAGGTCGAGCAGGTGCGCGGGCCGCAGCATGCCCGGCGATGAGCTTGTGCTGGCTGGAGAGCGACGCGCGGCCTAGCTCCGCCTGCACCTCGGAGAGCGGCACCGGAGCGGTGTCCTTCCACTCCAGGTAGTGGACGGTGTCGGCGCCGATCGTCCCGACGCGCGCCTCGTCGAAGCTCGTGGCGACGAGGAACTGGCTGGTGTGGAAGAGCCTCTCCGCGCCCTCGGTGTCGTCGACCTCGCCCGCGTCCTTGCGCGCGTTGTGATAACGCCGGAGCTGGTCGATCGCGCTCGCCATCGGCTCCGACACCGTCGGGCTCTTGCACTCGACGACCACCACCGGGATCCCGTTGATGAACAGCGTGATGTCCGGGCGGATCGAGCCCTTGCCGCCCGGGCACTCGACCTTGAACTGGCTCATGGCGGTGAAGGTGTTCTTGTCGGGGTGGTCCCAGTCGATGAACTGGACGCTCTGCTGGCGCCCACCGTCCCAGCCGCGCACACCCTCGACCTTCACGCCTTCGAGCAGGAGCTTCGTCGCCGCCTGGTTCGCCTCCATCAGCCGCGGATGCGCGATGCGGTCGAGCGCGCCGATCGCTTGCGAGATCCGCGCCTCGTCGAGCCACGGCTTTCCGTCGCGCAGGTTGATGCGACGGAGCGCCTTCGCGAGGTCCGTCGGGATCAGGACCTCGCGGAAGGTCTCGCGCCCGGTCACCGAGGGGTAGTCGACGCTGCCGGTGACGAGCCTCCAGCCCATCGAAGGCGAGCTGGTCGAGGAAGGGCTGCTCGACGTTCTCGAACTCGGGCCCGCCGCTCATGGGGAGGCGTTCTCCAGAAGCGCGGTGACGCGGACGCGGCCGGTGAGGAGGTCTTCCATCAGGCCGGCCTTGAGGAGGCCGAGCTTCGAGAGGGTGCTCAACTCGGTCGACAGTCGGCGCTCCGCCTCCGACAGAACGCGGATCGCGTTCGACTGTTCGGCCCTGCGCTGGGAGCAGCACCGGCAGCTTTCAAGCGCGGTCTTGTTGATCGATGCGAGATTGGTGGTCTGCTTGCCTGCGACCATGAAGTACCTTCGCGAGCAGGACCTGAACCGGTCCACGCGTTCAAGAACCGGGAATCAGCGTTGGTCCCGATCGCACCACGAACACATGGTTCTGGTGGACGCAGGGCGAAAGTTCTCTCGCCAGATCGAGCCACGGCCGAGCTTGTCGAGGTCACCACCTTCGTTCATGAGGACGTCGCCGGGTAGTACGGCATAGTGTTCGAGGTCATCGCGCCCCACCGGGATCGTCGCCATGTCGGTCAGATCCAGAAAACCGTCCTGGACATTCGCGACACGCAGGTAGTGGACCTCCACAGCGCCTCGGACGGCGCGGTTCGAGTTCTTCGCGATGCCTGACCTGACCTCGGCAACCGTCGCAAGGTGGCTGACCTCCCACCCCTTCGGAATCCTCCCCAGCGCCGAGTCCTTGAACTGCTCCGGGTGACGCTCGGGGTCGCGCAGCTCGCCGTTGTCGTCGATGCCTCGGGTGAGGAGGTCGTGGAGCAGGCCCTGCTTGACCTGCTTCAGCTTGGCGATGATCTGCTCGGTCTTGCGGATCGCGTCGTCGAGGGTGTCGAGGATGGCGGCGATCTGGCGCTGCTCGGGGAGGGGCGGAGCGGGAAGTCCAGCCTGGCGAATCGGTCGCCCCCGAGATGAGCCATGCTCGTCGTCTGCTTCACGATTGTCGTGAAGTGCCCGATGTCCAGCCAGCGCTTGAAGACGGCGCGCGCCCAGTGCGCGTCGACTCGCGGGCCGGCGCGAAAGTTCACGAGGCTGTTCTGGTAGCAGTAGCGGCCTTCCGGCCCTTCGTAGATGGCGCTTCGGCCGACAAGCTCTGTGCTCTGCCCTTCATTGAGCAGGATGTCGCCGCACCGGACGTGTACTTCTCCTGGTCGCTCCGAGAGAAATGCATCCCCGCAACGTCGGAGTAGTCGACGCAGCCGTCGAGGACGCTCGCGACTCGAAGGTAGGGCACCATGTTCGGCCCTCGATCGGTCGATGGCGAGCGAGCACGCCCGATCTGGACGGCACCGACCGAACCGACGGGGGCAAGCCCCCACCCGCTTGGGATGTGGCCGAACGGCGTCTTTCGCCGCTCAGGTCCCATAGCCCAACCCCGCCAGGTATCCCCGCAGCTTCTCCGACGCCGCGTCGCGCTCCTCTTCGATGCTCGTCAGCGTGACCCGGTACTTGTCCCACCACGTCTCGAACGCTGCGACGATCGCTTGCCGCTGCGCGCCGACGTAGCGACCGAGGATCGCGTCGAGGTCGCCCTTCAGGATCGCGAGCACCAGATCGCGCGCCCCTCCCTCGTGTAGCTCTGCGCGCGCGGCCTTGAGCTTGTGGGCGAAGTCGTCCTGCTTGGCCTTCAGCGCGCGCTTCGTCGTGCCGAGCTGCTTCTTCAGCGCGGTGAGCTGCTCCTCCGAGAGCTGGTCCTCGCTCTCTTCAGCCTCTTCGCCCTCCTCGTCCTCGCCGCCGCTCGCGCCCCTTGAGCGTGGCCTCCAGCTCGGCCTTCTTCGCCTCCAGCTCGGCGATCTCGCGAGGTACTCGGGCATCAGGCGCTTCACGAGCCGATGATCGAGGGGATTGTCCTTCCCCTTCCGTCCTGGAGCGCGGTGAGGATGCTCGTTTCACGCCTCGACGAGGCCGAGGAAACCGCAGGCGCTCACCGCCTTGAGATCGCTTGCGCGTCGCCCCACCACGTGGCGACCACGCCCGCCACCTGGAAGCGATCGAGCAGCCCGACCGGCCCGAGCGCCTTCTCGAAGCTCCGGAGCAGGTGCGCGCGCGCCTCTCATCAGCTCCTGCGTCTCCGGCAGTCGCCGAGCGGCCTGGTGCTTCTTCCACCAGCCCTCGACCGCTCGGCCAGCGCGCTCCTCTCGCGCGAGCACGCCCTCGTCGGCCTCGATGCGCTTCTTCGAGATCGGCCTTGTCTCGTTCACGCCGGCGACGAAGTCGAGGTACCCGGCCGCCTTCGCGCGACGGAGGCGCCCCTGGATCGAAGCCGTGCGCCTCGAACATCACGCGCTTGGCGTCTACCTCGGCCTTCGGGATGCCCCCATGGAGGTGGGCGCGCACGTCGTGCGGCTCGGGCGGAGGGGCGTTGTCGGCGTAGCGGCGGATGTTGAGGTTGTCGTCGTTCTGCTTCAGCTCCTCGCGCGAGACCACACGGGCGAAGCCCTCGATGTCCTCGAAGGCGTGCCACGCGCTGACGATCTTCTCGATGTGCTCGGGGAACAGGTAGTTCTGCGCCCGGCCCTCGGTGAATTCACGGTCGGCGTTGATGAACAGCACCTTGCCCTTGCGCGCCTTCGGCTTCGCCCCCGGCGCCCGCAGCACCAGGATGCACGCCGGGATGCCCGTGCCGTAGAAGAGGTTCGGGGCCAAGCCGATGACAGCGTCGATAAGGTCGTTGTTCAAAAGGCCCGTGCGGATGACCTTCTCGGCGCCCCCGCGGAACAGCACGCCGTGCGGCATCACCGTGACGACCATCCCGCCCGGTCGCAGCACCGCGAGCATGTGCTGCACGAACATCAGATCGGCCTTCTTCCCGCCCTCGGGGCAGAAGCCGAAGCGGAACCGCTCGGGGAACGCGATGCCCTCCTTCTCGTAGTTCTGCGAGAACGGCGGGTTCGTGATCACCCGGTCGAAGCGCATCAGCTCGCCGCCCTCGGTGTGCTGGGGCGCGACGAGCGTGTCGTCGTTGCGCACGTCCGCGTCGGGGATGCCGTGGAGCAGCATGTTCATCTTGCTGATCGACCACACGCCGCCGTTCGACTCCTGACCGTAGAGGCCGAGGTTCTTCGAGTTGAGGCCGTGCTCGTCGAGGTACTCCTTCGACAGGATGAGCATGCCGCCCGAGCCCGAGCACGGGTCGTAGATGCGCATGCCCTCCTCGCGGCTCGGCGATGCGCACCATCATCCGCACCACCGAGCGCGGCGTGTAGAACTCGACCGACCTTCTTCGTGAAGTCGATGTGCCCGAGCACCCCGTCGAGGCTCGCGTTCTCGTGCTCCAGCGCCGCGAGCGCCTTGTTCAGCCCGTCGCCGACGTTCTTGTGGACCTCGTCGCGCAGGAACGACCAGCGCGCCGCCTCCGGCACGAAGAACGAGTCCGCGTAGAAGCTTGGGTGCCCTGCCGCCTTCCTGGCCGCCGCGCGCGGCTGCCCCTTCTGCTTCTCCCTCTCGACGATCTCCTCGAACCGCGCCTCGAACACGTCCGAGCACCGCTTCAAGAACAGCGCCCCGAAGATGTACTCCTTGAACTCCGAGGCATCCATCTTGCCCCGGAGGATATCGGCGGCGGGAAAGAGGTGGCGTTCGAGCTGGGGGGGGGGAGGGCTGGTGGGTCGTCGGGAGGTGCGGGGGCGTAACCCGAGGTCGCGCGATCGGGGCGCGCCTCCTGGCTGGGGTTGACTCCCGAGCTGATGCAGTTACGAAAGGGGGAACGGCGACTCCCAACGCCGAACCCGATGAGCCGCCTCCCCGCGGTGGCTCCGCAAGCGGGCAAAGGGGCTTCGGTCTCGGGAGATCCAGTGGGCTCTTCGACTGGGTGATTCAGTGAGCGCGGGGATCGCTGAGTCGTCCGGATCGGAGATTCCCATGACGAAGAAGAACGCACGAAAGTCCGAGGCGCGCGCACGGAAGGGCAAGTTCGGCGGCTCGTACTCACCACCACCAACTTGTCGGCGAAGAACGGGGCGCCCGCGCCGGCCGACGTCCAACCGTCAGGATCGAGGGCCTCCTGAACTTCGTGAAGCGGCACGCGGCCGACGTGGCGAGCCGCGACGGAGCCGATCCGTCTACGGCGGTCTTGGTGGGCGTGGACGCCGCCGACCCGCTCGGGGCCCTCATCGTCGTTGCCCGATGGATGAGTCGGACGGCCTGTCGGA
>JADJYE010000002.1 GCA_016719945.1 Polyangiaceae bacterium
CTCGCCATTTGCGGCAGATCGCGAAGGTGCCCCGCGAGGTGGGGGCCAAGTCCCCTGTTTTCGGGCCTCAGGGTGCGACCCAACCGGGGACAGCGCCGGCAGGTCCCCGGGAGTGTCGCGATCAGGGGCGACCTCGCCCCCCCGCGCACCTGGCTCACGCGAACCCCGTGGCATTACCGAGTCAAGGCGCCGGGTTGTGCGTGGCCGCGCAGTTGTTCTTCGAGCTCCGTCCTGTGCGGTCCTGCACCAGAGCGGCGGACGGAAGCTCACCCCGGATCGTCAGGGCCCGCTCGCGCCACACTGTGGATCCCGGTGCTGGTGGAAGACGCCGAGCACGACGACGCGTGACGGCTCGACGATGAAGCCAACGGAATAGGGAAACTGGCGGACCCAGGCGCGACGGACCGCTCCGTCGATGCATCGAAAGCGAGTGGGAAAGGCGCGATACCATCGAAGGTCGCTCGCGAGCTGAGTCGTGAAACGGTCGCCCAAACCTTGGCTGCTGCTCCTCGTACCAGCGGGCTGCGGCGCGGAGGTCGAGGACCGCGTCGGGCCTGAGGACGGGCTCGCTCATCGAGAGGCGCGGCGATGTGCGACTCCGCGCGGAGCTCGGCCTCGACCTCGGCCCACGGACGAACGTCGGCAGGACCGGCCTCGTGCTCAGCGAGTCGGCGCGAGAGCTCTTCGAGGTGTGACTGAGGCACAGGGACGCCGGCCTCACGCTCGAGGACCCTGTCCCAGAGCGTCCCGATGTAAGCGAGCTGATCACCGACCGGCATGTCGTCGAAGCCGGGAGGCAGGTTGGGCAGCGAGCTGGCCGTATCTGGAATCTAGCAGCCGATAGGCTCGACAGAAACCCTGTCCACGGGAGACGCTGAAGGCCGACTGAGGGTGATGAACCTCAAGCGAGGCGCTTGTAGGTATCTGTCCGCCCAAGCCCGGGTAGACCTGGCCAGCGGCTGAGGTCGACTTCCGCCGTGCGGCGCGAGTAACGCGCCGACCGGAGGTGTCGCGATGTCGAAGAAGAGGAGCGCGTGGTCGAGCCACGCGCGATGGAGTGAGACGACGGCGCGCGAAGCGCTGAACGCGCTGGCGTCGAGCGCGCTCCGGGCCCGAGGCGTTCGCACGCCAACATGGCTTCAGCGGTCAGCGGTTGAGGCAATGGAGCAAGCGGCTCGGAGTGCCGTTGCCGCGCCGCCAACGGGAGGAGCGTTCAACCGCACTGCTGCCGGTCTTCGTGCGGCAGGCGGAGGCGGTGCCGGTATCGATCGGGGACAGCGGCGCGCTCACGGTGCGTGTCGGGCGCGCGGTCGTGCAGGTGCGTGAGCCGGAGCAGATCGACGCGGTGTGGCTCGCGCGCTTCGTGAGCCAGGTTGAGGTGTCGCATGATCCTCCTGCCCAGCAGCGTTCGCGTACGTGGCGACGGCCGCCGCGAACCTGCGCAAGTCGTTCGAGGCTCTCGAACGAGGTCCGCTGCGTGCTCGGTGACGACCCACTGTCGGGTCACGTGTTCCTGTTCCTCAACCGTCGAGGCTGCAGGTGAAGATGCTGGTGTGGACCCGCGGGGGCTTCACCATCGTGCGCAGCGTCTCGAGCGAGGACGGTTCACCTTCCCAGAACGAGTCCGCGCTGACGCAGTGCGCGTCGAGATCGATGCTCACGAGCTGGCGATGCTGCTCGAGGGACTGGACCTGCTCGTCGTCGCCCTCGGCGAGGCGCTGAGCCCCGCGGCGCAAGGCTTCCGAGATCGCGGCCTGACGCGCTCGAAAAGGAGACGAGAACATCGCGCGTGGTCTTGACGGATCACGCGCGATGGTTTTGTGTACGGCGCGATGGCGCGCCAAAGCAAGACGATGCGCGGGCGCCCCGGCGACGTGGCCCGCGAGCTGCTCGACGGGGCCACCATGCCGAGGTGCTCGCGTTGGTCGACAAGCTCGCCGCGAAGAACGAGGAGGCTCGAGCGCATCATCGCGTCCGCGCGCGTCCGGAATCGCTCGGAGGTCGTCCCTCGGAGCAGCTCGCGCTGATCCTGGAGGAGCTGCGCACCACGGTGGTGGGTGCGAACGAGGCTGAGTCGGAGCAGAGCGCCGCGGACAAGAACCTCGACGCCGCCGCTGAGAAGAACGGCAAGCGGACCGAGACGGCCCAAGCCGCCGAAGCAGCCTGCGGTCCGCAGCCTCCGCCGCCGGGACTGCGACGCGTCGACAACCCGATCGCGCTGCCCGACGACGAGCGCCAGTGCCCCAAGTGCGGCGCAAACCGAAGATGCGTCGACCACGAGACGACCGAGGTGATCGACCTCGTCCCCGCAGAGGTCATCAGTGCGTGTCGATCGGCGCGAGGTCCTGGCGTGCGAACGCTGCGACGACGCACGCGTGCAGGCCCCCTCGGCGACAAGGTGGTTGCTGGCGGCGCGTACGGCCTGCGGCCCGTCGCCGATCTCGTGGTGAACAAGTGTTGGTACGGGCTGCCCCTCAACCGGCAGCGCGAGATGCTGACGCGCCTCGGGCTCGACATGCCGATTTCGTCCATGGGCGACCAGATCCACTGGGCAACCGAGCCTCTCGAGCCCATTTACCGACACCTCATCGGCAAGGCGCTCACGTCGACCGTGCTCCACATCGACGCGACCTCGCTGCCCGTGAAGGACAAGGACTCCCCGACCGGGCTCACCATCGGCTCGCTGTGGGGCTGCCGTCGGCGACGAGAGCGCAGTCGTGTTCCTCTACACGCGCTCGGGGCACAAGGTGGGTCAGGTCGAGAGCGAGATCGGCCTGAGACCTTTCTTGCGGCTCGCACAGGCTTCGTCGTTGCGGATGCAGCGGCCGTTTTCGACGCGAGCTTCCAGCGCGAAGACCTCATCGAGGTCGGCTGCAACATGCATGGGCGCCGCTACTTCGTGAAGGCGCTCGACGCGGGCGACAAGCGAGCCGCGCACCTGATCGCAGCCTTTCGAGCCCTCTACGACGTCGAAGCGGACGCGCGAGCGCTCGATGACGACGCGCGGCTCGCGCTGCGACAGAGCCGCTCGCGTCCCATCTATGACGAGCTCGTCCGCTGGTGTCGAACGTACCGAGCCCACCGAGCCGCCAAGCTCGCTCCTCGGCAAGGCGATCGGCTACCTCCTAAACCATCAGCTCGCGCTGACGCGCTTCCTCGACGATGGGCGTCTCCCCATCGACAACGGCATCATCGAACGCCTCCATCGTCGCCCCCGCCGTCGGTCGACGGAACTACCTCTTCGCCGGATCGCATGAGGGCGCGAAGCGAGCAGCCATTGCGTACTCGCTCTGCGCGACCTGCAACTTGCTCGAGATCGACCCCGTCGCCTACCTGGCCGACGTGCTCCCTGCGCTCGCCCGAGGCGTCGCCATCGCCGAGATCCGGGCCCTCACGCCCGCGTCGTGGAAGGACCGTAAACAAGCCTGACCAGGAGCGACCGGGCGACTACGTGACGCGGCGCCACGAATCTACCCGGGCTTGAGCGGACAGGTACTGAACACCGCGAACGTGACCTCGACCTCGGACACGGTTCGAATTGGTTGCAGGCGCGTCCACCTCTGCCGACGGCTTGAGCCTTCGGCCATCGCTCGCTCATCGGCCCTACTGCACTCCGTCCAGCGCGCTGGACTCCGTGCAGCACGGGGCGATTCCCTGCGCCTCCACCATCGCAATGAGCTCGAACCGTCCTCCGCAACGCGGAGGAGGTCCAGGCTGTTGAAGCGGCAGCAAGCCTGGAAGTAGGGTCGACCCACTCGCGGCTCCTGCGCGCCAGCGTGACCCGGCCGGTCAGGCGCCTCGGCGACAGCACGGGTTGCTGCCGAATATCCTCACGCTGCCGAGGATGACAAGACCGCTCGTTCCCCCTGGCCTTCTGATCCTCACGCTCGTCTTGTCGCTCGTGCTGCCGTGCACGGCGCCGCAGCCTGCCTGCGAGGCGATGGGCGCCATCTTCCCGTGTGAGGATGGTCGGGCGCCGCGCTGTCGAGCCGACAACGTCTGGCGCACTAGGGGCGATCACAGGATAAAGAACTGGGACGTGACGTGCGGCTACGAGGAGGGCAAGCGCTCGAAGCTCCTCTACATGTACGTGCCGGTTTGGGCGCTGGGAGGCTCGGTCGTGCTGGTGTTCGCCGCCGCAAGGTTGGTGCGACGGCGACGCGTTCGGCCGTCCCCGCCAAAGGTCTCGTCGTAGACGAGCAGCTCGCCCCTCCTCCTTGCGGAAGGTCGCCTTGTAGCCATCCTTCGCTCCAGCGCTCCGGGTCGCCCGTATCATCCCGCGATGCTCCATCGATTCAAGGCGCCGCTCGTGGTGGTCACGACCTTCCTCACCGCCGGCTGCGCTTGCCCCACCGTGCGCACCGTGATCCCGCTCAGCGAGGCTCAGCCGCGCGACCTGGGGTGGATGGGCAGCGAGCGCGAGCTGCCGCTCGAGGAGTGCAAGAGGCTGTGCGGGTCGACCGGGAAGCTGACAGGGTGTCGGGTTCACCCGATGCGCAGCGGCGAGCAACCGGGGAACAGCGGGCCGACGGGCCGGGCGCTGGTGTGCGACCAGATCTCGAGCTGCCCAGGTGGGCGCGCGCCGAGCGAGGTCGACCTGAGCGCGCCGCTGCGAGGGCCCAGCCACGAGGCGGTGTTCTGGGCCGCGGTCGCGCGTATGGAGGCGGTGAGCGTGGGCTCGTTCCTGCGGCTTGCTCGGGAGCTCGCGGCGCATGGAGCCCCTGTCGCGATGATTCACCGGGCCGCGCGCGCGGCCGAGGAGGAGCGGCGACACGCGCAGCTGACGGCCAGGCTCGCCGCGCAGCTCGGCGCGGAGCTGCCCGAGGTGCCGGAGGTCTCGCTCGAGGTGCGCGAGCTGGACGCGGTGGCGCTCGAGAACGAGGTCGAGGGCTGCGTGCGCGAGCGTTGGTCGGCCGCGATCGTCGGGCACCAGGCGGCGGGCGCTCCGCACCTCGCGCCGATCGCGCGCGACGAGGCAGAGCACGCTCAGCTCTCGCAGCAGGTCTCGAGCTGGGCGCGCTCGGCGCTGGGCGCCGCTGGGGCGCGCCGGCTGACCAGCGCGGGGGACGAGGCGCGCGAGCAGCTCCTCGCCGAGCTCGCGGCACGGGGCGACGCGGCGTTCGAGCGTGGGCTCGGTTTGCCGACCGCCGAGCGCGCGCACGACCTCGCTCTCGCCGTCCTGCGGGGCCGTGCGGGCGGGGCTCGACCCAGCCCCTGGCTCGCGGCGACTGGGCGGCTTCTCGACGTCGGCCACGTCGCGTAGTTTACCGGCCATGTCGCCCCGACCGCTCGGCCTCGCCGCTCTGCTGTTCGCTGCAGCGTGCGCCTCCTCCGCCCCCCGCGAGGAGGCGCCCGCGCCTGTCGGGAGCGCGGTCGTCAGCCCAGCGCCGGCGGGCGAGCCCACCCTCGCGATCCAGCCTGTCGCGGTCGAGCTGTGGGCGATGAGCCAGTGCCCTTATGCCGCGTCGTTCGAGGAGACGCTGAGCGGCGTGGTGGCGAGCCTTGGCCCGTCGGTGACGCTCAAGGTGGGCTTCATCGGCGAGGTCGAGAGCGGCGAGCTCGTGTCCATGCACGGGCCAGACGAGGTCACCGGGGACCTCGCGCAGATCTGCGCGCAGAAACACTCGAGCCGCTGGCTCGAGCTCATCCGCTGCCAGAACCAGGACCCGGACCAGGTCGCGACGAGCTGGGAGGGCTGCGCGCTCAAGCTCGGGATGCCCGTGGACGCGATCGCACGGTGTCTGAATGGCGACGAGGGGAAGGCGTTGCTCACGGCGTCGTTCGAGGACGCGAAGCGCCGGAAGATCACCGGCTCCCCCACCTTGCTCATCGCCCACAAGAAGTACGCGGGCCCTCGCCAGGCCGAGAGCGTGACGCGCGCCATTTGCGACGCTTACCCCGCCGAGAAGGCGCCGCTGTGCGCGGCCATCCCGCCTGCCCCCGAGGTCAAGGTCACCCTCCTGGAGGACGCGCGCTGCAGCGAGTGCAGGCAAGATCTCGACGAGTCGCTGCGCTCGAGGATCGACAACCCCGTGATCACCAGGCTCGACTATGGGACCCCGAGCGGGCGCGCTCTGTACGAGGCGATCGGTGGCGGCTCGCTGCCTGCGTTCGTCTTCGACGCGTCGCTGGTCAAGGACCCCGCCGCCGCGTACACGTTCCGCAAAGGTCGCACGGTGGCCGACCGCCACGTCGTGGAGAGCGGACAGTTCGAGCCGCGCTGCGCCGATCCGGGCGGGTGCGACCTCGACATGTGCAAGCCGATGCTCTCGTGTCGCAAGGAGACGCCCAAGAAGGTCGAGCTGTTCACGATGTCGAAGTGCCCGTTCTGCGCGGAGGCCATCCAGGCGCTGCCGGAGGTGCTCGACAACTTCAAGAAGGCAGGCGCGAGCGTCGACCTGTCGATCCATTTCATCGGCTCGGTCGACGACAGCGGCAAGCTCGACTCGATGCGCGGCGAGCCGGAGGTGGCCGAAGACCTACGCCAGGCGTGCGCGATCGAGCACTACCCGAAGGGCCGCAAATATCTCGACTACCTGGTGTGCCGCGCGAAGACCTACAAGAGCGACGACTGGCGCGTCTGCACCGGCAAGAAGCTGGGCATCGACGCCGACGTTCTGTCGAAATGCGCCGAGGGCAAGCAGGGGGTCGAGCTGCTGGAGGCTTCGTTTACGTACTCGAAGCGCTCCGGCGTCCGCGCCTCGCCGACGTTCTTGATCAACGACCAGCACAAGCGCAACGCGCGCTACGCCGAGCCCATCAAGAAGCTCATCTGTGAGCACAACAAGCTCGCCGGCTGCGACAAACAGCTGAGCGAGCCGCCGCCCAAGACTCTGCCGGCTCCCTGAATCGCTCGCCGCCGGGGCGCCGCCGCGTGGTGCCCGTCGCCTATTGGCCCCAGACGATCAGCGTGGGCGTCTCCGCGGCTGGGGGCAGCTTGCCGGGCAGCCGCACCTCGAGCTCGATCCCACGCACCCTGCTCACCTCGGCCGGCACGACGACGATTCGGGCGGGGCTCTGGCTCGAGTAGGCGAGCGAGGCTGGGAGCGCGACGGCGGCCCCTGCCTCGGTCGAGAGCTTCAGACCCTCGAGGCTCAGCGTGCGGGGCGACATGTTGAGCTCAGTCCAGGCGATCTGGAGCAGGAGCTGGCGCGGATCCGTGACCTTCGCTGCCAGCGGGATCGAGAGCGGGCAGGGGCAGGGCTCCACGAACATGGGGTCCTTGACTCCCGCGCGCGCCGCGACAGCCGCACGGTCCCACGCGAGCGCGCGCCCAAGCTCGCTCCACCCCCGCGCCGCGTAGTCCTCCTGGGGCCACGGCACCGGGAAGACCCCACGCCAGCAGGCGGGCAAGAGCGCGAGCCCGGCGCCCACCAGCAGGCCTCGTCTCCCGAGGCGTTGCGCCGGAGAGCCGGACACCGACCGCACGTCGCCGCTCTCGCCGCCTCGAACCGTCGACTGGCTCACGTCAAGCACGCTAACGAGTGGGCAGCGCCGCCGTCAACGACCTCATGGTTGACTCGTCCAATGGGGAACGCCAAGTCAGCTGGCGCTCAGGGCGCCCCGCGCCGCCCCGACGTGCGCTGAGCGCGGCGGCGCAAGCCAAGCGCGCTCAGCAGCAGCACCGCCACGACGGTGCCAGGGTGGCTGCGATCCTTACTTGGGACGGCGCACTTGCCGCAGCAGCCCTCGTCGTCCCCCGCGTCTGAGTCGCCGTCGGCGCCGCCCCCTCCACCTCCCCCGACCTGATCCGATCCGCCCGACGGCTCAGCGCCCCCTCCGCCCGCCGCGCCGCCGGTTCCCGCGCCCCCCTCGGCCCCTCCCCCCATGCCCCCTGCGCCGGTGACGCACGTGTTCGTGCCGTCACAGACCTCGCCCTCATCGCAGTCGGCGCTCGTCACGCAGCCAACGCAGAGCGAGTCGCCATTGCACACGCCCTCGGCGCACGGCGTGCCCGCTGGCTCGAAGTCGGCGCCGCACATGTTCAGGTTGCAGGTCGGGAGCTCGCATTCGCTCGGGTCTGGGCACTCCGACGCGACCGTGCACTCGACGCCGCCATTGCCGTCGTCCACGATCGGGAGCGTCGCGCTCTCCGTGAGTCCCGAGTCACGGAATGCGCGCTCGACATAGAACGGGAAGGCCGCGCTGAGCGGCGTGCTGGTGTCCAGCAGGGTCACCACGACCGTCTCCTCGCCCTCGGTGAGCGCGTCGTTGACCGCGACGAGGGTGATCACGCCCTCTGCCGACGTCACGTCGACGTTCACCATCTCAGCGAGCGCTGCGTAATCGACGACCGTGGTCGCGCTGCCGCCGCCGTCGACATACGAGACCTGGTAGGGGGGTGCCGCCATGACCGGCTGCGAGCAGTCGACGGTCGCGGTTGACGCGGGAGGTGCGACCAGGAAGCCGCTGGTGTCGACGTTCTGGCTCGACACCGGATCGCCGCCTCCCGGGAGCTGCCCGCCGGGCCCGTCCGCAGCTCCCCAGTAGTTGCCGCCCGCGCTGAAGAAGCCGGCGCCGTTCAGACCCAGCACCCAGGCCCCGTTGCCCATGAAGCAGCTCCCGCTGACCGCGATGGTCTGGCCACCGGTGTGATGAATGACGCTGCCAGCGTTGCCGAGGTGGCGCGCCGTCACGCTGCCTTCCGTTCCACTCTCGGTGGCGGGCACGACGCTGCCCGCGTCCAGCTCCATCCGCGCGTAGCGGACGTCGTTCCCCATGAACGCCGAGTCGGTGATGGTGAGCGGGAGGGTGTCCACGAAGATCGCGCCGCCACGGGGCGTCCCACCAGCGGTGGTCGAGGACGCCTGATTCGATTCGAACAAGGAGTCGTCGATGAAGATCGCGCCGTTGTAGTAGGCGTAGATGGCGCCACCCTCGACCGCGCGGTTGTCGCGAAACACGCTGCTGCGCACGGTGAGGTCGCCGCCGTTGCTCATGTGCTGGATGGCTCCGCCGGCGATGCCGTGGTTGCGCTGGAACGACGAGTCGGCGACCAGGCGATCGAAGCCGGAGTTCGCGAAGGCGAGCGCAGGCGCGAGGGACGCGGCAGTCGAAGGAAGCCGGTTGTCCTCGAAGGTGCAGCCATCGACGTCGGGGAGGAAGCCGCCCATCCCGTCCGGCGCGCTCGCGCTATACATCTCGAAATAGAGCGCGCCGTTCGACGTGTTGTCGGAGAAGTGAGAGTCGATCACCCGGGTCGCCGGCCATGGGGCCGGCGGGGTCTGAAGGAACACCACGTGCTGGCTCGTCACCGAGTTGTCGGTGAAGGTGCAGCCCTCGATGCGATCTTCCACGAAGCCGACGAAGATGTTGTTGTCGGACTGGTTGTTCGTGAAGTCGGAGCCCACGATGTGCGTGATCCCCATCGAGTTTCCGGTTCGGAAGACCGCGCCGTCCAACGCCTGGTTGTTCTCGAAGGCGCAGTCGTCGATGGCGTAGACGCCAAAGCTGCCAGCGAGCACCCCGCCCCAATCGCTGGGGGTGCGGAAGTTGCGGAAGGTGATGCCCTCGAGCCCGACGGTGAGCCCTGTGCCGAGGCCGCCAAAGTCAGTGGAGAGGGCGCGCATGTCTGGAGCGAAGACGCCGCGCTCGAGGATCGTCACGCCCTTGCCTGCCCCTTGGATGTGGACGCTCTCGGTCGGCGCTGGCAGCGCGACGCCCGCGCCGTAGAAGTGGTCGGGGACCGTGAAGGTCGTCGTGCCCGCGGGGATGGTGATCAGGTCAGAGCCTGTCTCTCCGGCGGTGCAGCCTCCGACCGACGCGTTGAGGTTGGCCGAGTTGATGGCGTTCGCCAGGCTGCACGTGGGACCCACGGCTATGGTCGCGGCCTCGGCTGGGCTGGAGGCGAGCGCGAGCGCGCCGGCCGCGGCGCCCGAGGCGAGCGCCCAGCGCGCCGCAGCGCGGCTCCTGAGCTTCACCGGGGCGAGCCGCGCCGGAGGTGGGCTGCCCGGGTTCGCCCCGCGCCCGGGAGCGACCGAACCACGACTCGCCGCTGCGTTCCTGATCATGGCCCCAAGGTGAGCCGCGCTGGCTCGCAGGCCCAATACGCAATTTGGCGTAGGTCAGGTCTGCCGCGGCCGCTTGGCCAGCTCTGCTGCCGCCCGCACGGCGGCGGTTCGCGACTCCACGCCGAGCTTCGCGAAGACGTGCTCCAGGTGCTTCTGCACGGTGCGCGCGCTGATCCCCAGGATCGTGGCGATGGCGAGGTTGGATTTACCTCGCGTGAGCCACAGGGTGACGTCGCTCTCGCGCCTCGTGAGGCCGGCTCGCTCCCAGCTCTCGCCGAGCTCGTCGTCGGTCGCAGGCTGGGTCGCCTCGCGAGAGCGCTCCTCGGCTCGCGCGGCGAGGACGTGGGGCGCCAGCGCCTCCAGCAAGAACCGATCGACCTCCGAGAAATCCTGGGAGCTTCGGTTCAGGGCCACGGCCACGAACCGCCCCATCCCCACCGGCAGCTCCAGCGCCATCTGATACTCCACCCGCAGCGGCCGATAGAACTCACCGTACAGTCGCAGCTTCTGAAAGGCGCGCTGGGTGAGGTAGTCGGAGACCTTCGCAACCGTGGGCGATGCGTCGGGATCGCGGCGCCGCGCCAGCGGGTGCTCGTGCACGCACGAGAGGAAGATCGCCTGGGCGTCCGGGTCGAAGCTGCAGGCGCCGAACGGCTCGTCGAAGTAGACGAGGCTGCCGCAGCGAGGGTCGATCTCGTTGAAGGACACGATGTCCGCAGGAGCGATCTCGGTCACTGCGCGCATCACCCGCGTGTGAAAGGCCGGGACCGCCGAGGCGTCGTAGATCCCGCGGATCGCGCGCGACAGCGCCATGACCTCGGCCGGCTCGATGTGCATGCTCCCCCCTGACTCGAGCCAGCGGACCAGACGGCTCGAGGCCTGTCCAGTCGCGCAGCCGAGCGAATCGTCAGGGAGGCAGAGGATTGGTAACCCTACGGAACGGAAAGGCTCGAGCCCGGCGCGTCCTCCGTGACGGCGACGCGCCGAGGATCACGGCGTGAAGGTCGCCGTCAGCTCGTAGGGCCCCACCTCCGCGTCGGTCGACCCGTCGACGATGACGGTGACGTCCTGACCCGCGGAGAGGATCGTGCTCGCGGTCTCCTCGCCGCCGGTGAGGGTGCTGCTGCCGCAGCCGAGCCAGACGTCGAAGCCGCTCGGGCCGCAGCCGTCCTGGATGAAGAGGGCGAAGTCGGATTGGGGCTGGGTGAGGGTGAGCTCGAGCGTGCCGTCGCTCGGGGCGACGAAGGAGTACGCGCGCTCGCGTCCGCCCGGGCCAACCGCGCACAGGCTCCCGGTCTCGAACAGGCTGGCGGCGCCGGCGGTCGTCCCTGTGTTGACCGCGCTGGTGGAGAGCGCTGGCAGGGCGGCGCAGACGTTCGCCCACTCGACGGTCAAGCAATCGCCGCTGCAGCCGTCGCCGCTCGTGGTGTTTCCGTCGTCACACTCTTCGGGGCCGACGGCCACGCCGTCTCCGCAGACCGCTGGGGTGAACTCGGCGTGAATCGTGAACGCCCCCTCGTGGATGGGCGATGCGCCACGGACGATCACGAGCAGCGGACCTGCGGGCGCGGCGTCGAGGTCGACGATCAGCTCGTCGTAGTCGCCCTCGGATTGGCAGCCGAGCTCGGTCGCGGGGTCGTCGCATTCGGCGTAGACGCTGAGCCGGAGGTCCTCGGCGCTGTCGAGCGTCAGGCGCACTTGGCCTGGGCCGGGGGCGACGTACGAATAGGTCGAGACCCGCGTACCAATGAAGGGATCGCACTGGGACGGATAGCCCGACGGGCCTTCGCTGGTGTCGCCGGCGACCTCGGTGCCCTCGGGGAGGGCCCCGGACACGTCGCACAGCGGGCCGAGCTCCGGGGTGAGACAGTCCGCGCTGCAGCCGTCGCCTGATTGCGTATTGCCGTCGTCGCAGATCTCACCGCCGATGAGGTCGAGCTCCCCGTCTCCACAGACCGCGGGGACGTGGCAGACTCCGAACCCGGGGTCGGCGAAGACACCCAGGCAGGTCTCCTCGCCGGGGCAGTCGGGATCTTCCATACGGCACAGGCGCTCGCAGCTCATGTCGGGCGCGTCGGGAAACCAGCGGATGCACAGGCCTCGGAAGGCGTCGCCTTCGATGCCGCACTCGACCGTCTCGGGGGACGACGGCGAGCACGTCTCACCAATGGCGGCGGCGTCGCCGATCTGCGCGGGCTCGCACAGGTTCGAGAACGCGCAGTACCGGTCCGCGTCGCAGCCCGACTCGGGCGTGAGGAAGTCGCACACGCGGGCGCACTCGCCTGGCGTGCCCGTGCACACGGCGCCCGCGACGCACTCGGTCGAGATGTCTCGCGGGGTGCAGGCGTCGCCGACCTGCCCCGCGCCAGTCGCGTAGCAGGCGCCGAACGATTGTGTCAGCCCGAGGGGGCGACAATACGCGTCCGCGCCGCACGAGGTCGGCTCGGCCGGGTCACACACGTCGTAGCAGGCGCCGATCGCCGGCCCATAAGGCTCCTCGCTGGGCTCGAAGATCTGCGAGAGGCAGACCTCGCCCTCGCCGCACGGCACGTCGCCGAAGAGATCACACTGCCACTCTCCGCAGGTGCCGGTGTCCGGCTCGCAGATCTGAGAGGCCTCATTGGGGCACTGCTCGACGCTCGAGCACTCGCCGCCGTCGACGGGGTAGGTGTCGAAGGCCCACGACTCGACGTAGTAGCAGTCGCCGCCGGGCAGCTCCTCCCAGGTGAAGTCCTCGTTCTGGATGACCTCGACCAGCTCCATGTCGCTGGCGCTGCCGACGACGTAGCTGGGAAAATCGAGGCCGATCTCTTCCAGGACGAAGGTCCCGTTCTGGGGATAGAACGCGCGCTTGGGCGCGCCGGAGAGGTCGTACGCGACGAGGAGCACGCAGTGCTGGCAGGTGCCGTAGTTGTCGTCCGGCGGCGTGGCGAATTCGAAGGTCCCCGGCTCGAGAGGCCAGGGCACCCCGAGATCGAAGTCGTAGTCGTAGAGCTCCATCGTGAGGCGCGTCTTCGCGAGCCCCTCGACCGCGGGCGACACGGGGGCCTCGACCGCCGCGCGGCCGATGCTCTGGAAGAAGATCGAGGTGTCGCCGAGGGTCAGCTCGGTGCACGGCCCTTGGTAGCCTGCGCCCTCGCCGCCGCCGCCGGAGGTCGGGCCGCCGCCGCTTCCTCCGCCGCCGTCGTCCGCGCCCCCGCCGCCGACCGGGGACACGGTCTCATCATCCGTGCAGGCTCCGAGCAGCCCCAGGAGGGTCAGGACCCAGGCGGGTGCGGCGCGCGACGTTCGTTTGCTCATGAGGATCTTCTCCAAGCCTAGACTTGGGTCGAGCTTGACCTCCAAGCGACGGGTTCCACCTGAAAGTTGGTTGAAAGTTCACGGCCGAGGGTCGTGGGTCACGACCGGCCGATCGGCCCTGAGGAGGTAGCCGGCCCCCTGCTGCTCCAGAAAGCCGCGGAGGCCAAGCCGGCGCAGGGTCGCGATGGCGGCGTACACGCGCTCGGCGCCTGCGGCGGCGAGGACCTTCTCCCCGGGCCACCCGGCGGCGACCAGCGCCTCCACCGACAGCGGCACACCCGGTCGCGCGAGGCGGGCCTCGACCAGCGTCCGGAGGATGGCGCGCAGCGCCTTGCGGCGCGCGAGCGACACCTGCTCCGCCGAGTCGGGGGCGCGAAAGAAGCTCGCGTCGTGCGCCACGAAGAGCGGCGGGCTGTCTCGCGTCTCGGCGAAGAGCGCGCGGAGGCGCAGCGCGAGGCGCACGTCGGCGAACTCGGCGAAGGGGGTCTCCCCGGGGTCGGCCCCCCGCAGGACCTTCAGGGCCGCCTCGAACACTGGGCGCTGATGCGCCGCGAGGAGGGCCTCGGCGCGCCGGAAGAAGCGCTCGGCGTCGGCGCGCGCGCCGCGCAGCGCGAACAGGACGCCCTGGAGCGCGACGAGCGCCCCCTCGACGTCTCTGCAGCTCTCGCGCATCAGCGGCAGCGCCGCGCGGATGCGGTCGTCGGCGGCGCGCAGCTCGCCGAGCTCGAGCAGGAGCGAGCCGAGCCCGTAGAGGGCGAACGCCTCGGCGCGCCGGACGCCGGTCTCCTCGGCGTACGCGACCGCCTCGTGGTAGTCGGTCAGCGCGCCCGCGGTGTCGCCGGTCTCCTGTTTGACCCGGGCGAGGTGGGTCAGCGCGACGGCGCGCAGGTGCCGTGCCTGCATGACGCGGGCGGAGCGACTGGTCTCGAAGATCGAGAGGGAGTCGATCAGCGCGCTGAACGCCTCGTCGAACGCGCCCCTCTCCACGAGCAAGATCCCGAGCGACAGACGGGCGAAGGCCTCGGCGAACGCGTCGTGGTGCTCCTCGGCGAGCGCGATCGACCTGCGCAGCAGCGGCTCCGCGCGATCGTAGGCGTCCTCGTTGCTGTACGTGTTCGCGATCATCGCGAGCGCCGAGGCCTGGAAGGTTGGCGAGCTGCTCGAGGCGAGCGCTCGCTCGAGGTATCGGCGCGCTCCGGGCCAGTCGGCCTGGCCCGACAGACCATTGCCGAGTCCGGCGAGGATATCAGCGGTGAGCGCGGCGTCCCCCAGCCGCTCGGCGAGCGGGTGAGCGCGCTCGAGGTCCTCGATCGCGCCGGGGAAGTCGGCGACGAAGCGACGCACGGTGCCGCGCCGAAACAACAGCTCCGCCTGGAGGCGAGCCGAGAGCGGCTGCTCGGCGAGCGCCGCGCTCACGACGCTGCACGCCTCGCCATAAGGGAGCCCGAGCGCTGGCGAAGAGAGCACCAGCGAGAGCTGGCCGGCGAGCTCCGGCTCACGCCCGCGCGCCCACGCGAGCGCGGCGCGGAGGTTCTCGATCTCCAGCAGCAGGCCCGCGGGCTCCTCCGCCTCTGCTGCGCCCGCGCACGCCCAATAGCGGGCGTGCCGCGCTCGCGCGGTGTCCCAAGCCGGGTCGCTCTCCTCGCGACGCTCGACGAAGTCGCGGACCGAATGAGAGAGCGAGTAGCGGTAGCGATCTCCGACGCGCTCGACGGTGATGAGCGAGTGCGCCCGCAGGGCAGAGAGCGGGCCCAGGGTGTCGCGCTCCTCCCCGACGACGAGCTCGAGCGCCTCGAGGCGGATGCCGCCGCGGAAGACGCTGCACGCGCGCAAGACCGCGCGGGCCGGCTCCTCGAGCAGGGCGTATGAGGTCTCGAGCGCGGCGGCGAGCCCGCGCCCCTCCCCGTCGAGGGTCTGGAAGCGCTTGTCCAGGCGGGCCAGCAGCTGCGCGGGCGTCAACACCGAGAGGCGCGCGGCGGCGAGCTCGAGCGCGAGGGGCAAGCCGTCGAGCCGCCTGGCGAGCGCGTGCAGGGCGTCGCGGTCCCCGTCGTCGAGGACGACCTTGGTGATCTCCGAGGCGCGCGCGCGCAGCAGCGTCGCCGCCTCCGACCACTCTCCGCGCCGCTCCAGCGTGTCGAGCGGCCCGAGCTCGACGTGGCGCGCGTCGCAGTCGACCGTGCGCCGGCTCGTCACCAAGAAGGCCAGAGGGGAGCCCTTCATCCAACCCCGCAACAGCTCGTCTGCCTCGGCGGGCAGGTGCTCGAAGCCGTCGAGCACCACGATCGTCGGACCTCGCGACGACAGCGCGCGGAGCAGCCGCGCCTGCGACTCCGCGCCGGTGGCGGCGGGCGAGCGGAACACCCCGGCGGCCATTGCCACGCGCGACACCAGCCCCTGGGCGTTTTTGACATCGCCCAGCTTCACGACCAGGGTGGTCTCGTCTGCGAGCGTGCGCAGGCACTCGGCCGCGAGCCGCGTCTTGCCGACCCCGGGCGGCCCGACGAGCACCACCGACTGCCCCTCGAGCAGCGCGCGCGACACCTCGCGGAGGGGCTCGCGTCGCGCGAAGAAGCGATCGTCGGCGCCGTGGAGGAGGTGAGCTGCGGTCGACACGGAGGAGCAGAATGTAGCGCGTCTTCGTGGGGCGTCGTAGCTAAGGCGCGAGCTTGCTTCGGTGCCACCCGAGGCCTCGAGGCGCCGGCGGCGGCGGGAGCCCCTGCGCCTCGAGGCCTGCGAAGACGTTTGCGGCGGGAGCGCAATGGCCACACGCTCCCCTGCGGTGAGCCTGTCCGAAGACGCCGCGGCGCTCGTGCTCGAGTCGACGGGGGCGACCGCGATCCTCTCCGCCGAGGTCGTCCAGTCGCTCTGGGACGGCTACGGGGAGCTCTCGCGCGTGCGGCTCGCGGGCGCGGCAGCGGGGACGGTGATCTTGAAGGACGTTCGGCCGCCCGCCGCCTCCGCGCGGAGCGGGTCGTCGGCGTCGCACCAGCGCAAGCGCCGCTCGTACGAGGTCGAGGTCGCGTTCTATGGGACCGGCGCCGCGCGAACGGATGAGCGGTGTCGAGTGGCGCGGCCGTTCGCGGCGGCCGCGTCGAGCGGCGGATGGCGGCTCGTCCTGGAGGACCTGAGCGCGGCGGGGTTCCCGGAGCGGGCGCGCCGGGGCGCGGCGAACCTCGTGCCTTGCGTGGGTTGGCTCGCGGCCTTCCACGCGCGCTTCCTCGGCGAAGGGCCAACCACGCTATGGCCCACCGGGACCTATTGGCACCTGGCCACGCGGCTCGAGGAGCTCGGGCGAACGGAGGACGCCGAGCTCCTCGAGGTGGCGCCCGCGCTCGACCGCGCGCTCGAAGCCGCGCAGTTCAAGACCTGGGTCCACGGCGACGCCAAGCCGGCGAACTTCTGCTTCTCCGCGGACCATGACAGGGTCGCCGCGGTCGACTTCCAATATGTCGGCGGCGGCTGCGGCATGAAGGATATTGCATATCTCCTCTATGGGGACGTGTCGCGCGAGGACGAAGCCGCGCTGGTGGACGACTACTTCGCGGCGCTGCGCCGGGAGCTCGCGGGGCGTGACGTGGACGCGGCGGCGCTCGAAGCAGAGTGGCGCCGGCTGTACCCCGTGGCCTACGCGGACTTCGCGAGGTTCCTGGCGGGGTGGTCGCCGGGGTCGTTCGACGCGCGGGGCCGGGCGCGGGTCAGGGAGGCCGCGCGCGGTCTGTGAGGAGACAGGGGCGCGGCCGGAGTTGGGAGCCGCAGTGTCTCTCGGCCTCGGACGGCTCGGCGGTCCGAGTGTCCTGTGCGCGTTGCTCGAGCCCGAGGGGCGCGGCGGCCCCCGGAGCGACGCCAGGCGCGGCCCGCCCCCGGAGCGACACCACGGGTGGACATGGCGGCAATGCCCCCCTGTAGGGTCGCATCCTTAGGGACAAAGCAGGGGTTTGGCCCCCCCCCGCGCGGCGGCACGTTCGCGATTGGCCGCAAATGGCGAGGGCGCCCGGCGCCGCGAGCCCCCGACCTGCGACGCTATGGGGGGACATGCCGGCAATGTCCCCCGGTGCTGTCGCAGCGATGCCCCCCGATTCGGTCGCCCCCTGCCGAGGGGCTGCGTCGCAGCGCTGGGGCCGCCGCCCGCTCAGCCGCTCAGCGCCACCCGGACCGGGCGGCCCGGCCTCACGACTCTGCCCGGGCGGTCGACCTCGCCGCCCTCTCGGGCGGACTTCGCATAACTGGTGTTTTGGTAACTTCCTGCGGCCCGCGCCCAGCGCAGGGGGCCCTCTCCGTGGGCTGGGCCTGGGGGGGCACCCCGTCGCTTACAGCTCGAGCCGCTCCTCGACGACCCCGTCGGCGCCCGCTCCGCCGGGCTCGAGCCCATTGTCTCCGCCGGGTCCGCCGGCGCCCTCGCTCGACCCGCTCACGTCCACCGTCCCGCCCGCGGGCTCCGCGCCCACGTAGGCGATCCCGACCGCGTGCCCGCCCCGCCCGCCGCCGCCATTGCCCCCGTGGCCGCCGGCGCCGCCAGCGCCCCCCGCGCAAGCATCCACGACCGTGCCGCCACCCGTGCCGCCCAATCCCAGAAGCCCGCCTTGCTGCCCAAACTGCCCCATCCCCCCCGCGCCGCCGGCGCCGCCGCTGCCCACCGTCACCGTCACCCCGTCGCCCAGCGTCAGCGTGGCGTTGAGCGACACGATGCCCAGGCTGCTGCCGCCTCCGCGCCCCGCCGCCCCGGCCTCCCCGCCGCACCCTCCTGCGCCGCCGCCGCCCCCGCCGGCTCCGTGGCTCGACGCGCGCTCGCCCTCGAGCCCCCGCCGCCGCCGCCGCTATGTCCGTAGGTGCCCGCCTCGCCGGGTTCGCCGTCCGCCGCTGTGAACCCGTCCGCGTCGGCGAAACCGAGCGAGGTCGCGCCGGCGCCAGGGTTGCCGTCAACTCCTGACCCACCCAGTTCACCACCGCCAAGCCCAACCCCGACGGCACAGCTGAGCGCGCCTCCACCTTGTCCTGTGCCACCCAAACCGCCACCACCGGGGTCCGGGAAGTCGCCCGCCTGACCATTGCCTGCAGGGCCGCTTGGGAGCGGTCCGCCCGCGCCGCCAAAGCCCCCCGACAACGCTACGAGACCGCAGGTGTTGGCGCCCCCCATCGCGTTGACAGGCACGGTGCCCGCCACGGCCCCCGTCATCCCGCCCTGGGCCCGCGCCAGCTGCTCCACCTGCGCCGGCGGCGCCGCGCCCGCCGCGCCATCGCCCGCCGTGATCGCCACCGCCTCGAGCTCCACCGTCGCCTCGCTCACCAAGAGCCCCAGGCTGCTCGCCCCGGCCGCCTCGGCGCTCGGCGCTTCGAGGTCCAGCGACATCACCCGCGAGCTGCCCGTCCCCGTGATGCGCATCGCCGGCACGTCGGCGTCCCCCAGGATCAGCGGGCGTGGCCCCTCTGCGCTGTACGTCCAGCCCTCGCACGCAAAACCGCCGAACAGCGACGTGCCTCCCGCCACCTCCACGCTGCCCTCGAACGTGTCGCCCCCGCACACGTACACCCGCGCCGCGCTCGGCTCGTTTTGCAAGGCCTCCACCAGGCTGCCATAGGGAGACGCCTGGCTGCCGTCGCCCCCGGTCGCCCCCGCCTGCACGAACACGCCGCACGAGGCGCCCACCGCGACCCCTTCGGTGGGTGCGCAGTCGGCAGAAATGCCCCCGCCCTCGCCGCCCTCGCCTCCACCGCCCGGACCCCCGCCGCCGTTCCCCTGCCCTCCGCCGCCGTCCGCCGGCGTGCACCCGTAGTCGTCGGGGCAGCTGTCGTCCCCGCAACCCGACCCAACCGCGGCGAACAGCCCCGCCGTCAACAGCCTGACCACCACGCCCCGCACCACCCTCGGCTCGCCGATCATCTTCATCTCCCCTGGTCCGTGGAAACGGAGCTTCCGCGCAAACAATGAGGTCCCCTTCGGACAGACCCACGCGTGCCCAAGAATTCGCGCCGCCTTCGCCCCGTCAGGGGCGACCCGAATCCTTCAAGCATCGATGGCTCCAGGGGACTAAGTCGGCCTTCAGCCTCTCCCGTGGACAGGGTTTCTGTCGAGCCCTGTGACTCCTTGTGCTGCCCGCACCTTCCGACCGCAGCGCCCCCGGCGCCTCGACCTGCCTCGTGTCCCCTTGTACTCTCTCGTTGGTGAAGCTCGCGCTCGACCTCTCAGAAGCCCAAGCTCAGGCGCTCCTCGCTCGCGCCAAGACCCTCGGGGTGGCCCCCGAAGACCTCGCGCGCGCTGCGATCGCGGATGCCCTGAGCGCCCCCTCCGAGCCGCTTCGCGCTGCCGCAGAGCGACTGCTCGCGGACAACGCCGAGCTCTACAAGCGCCTCGCTTGAGGTTCATCACCCTCAGTCGGCCTTCAGCGTCTCCCGTGGACAGGGTTTCTGTCGAGCCTATCGGCTGCTAGATTCCAGACATGGCCAGCTCGCTGCCCAACCTGCCTCCCGGCTTCGACGACATGCCGGTCGGTGATCAGCTCGCCTACATCGGGACGCTCTGGGACAGGGTCCTCGAGCGTGAGGCCGACGTCCCTGTGCCTCAGTCACACCTCGAAGAGCTCTCGCGCCGACTCGCTGAGCACGAGGCCGGTCCCGCCGACGTTCGTCCGTGGGCCGAGGTCGAGGCCGAGCTCCGCGCGGAGCTCGCACATCGCCGCGCCTCTCGATGAGCGAGCTCGTCCTCAGGCCCGACGCGGTCCTCGACCTCCGCGCCGCAGCCCGCTGGTACGAGGAGCAGCAGCCAGGTTTGGGCGACCGTTTCACGACTCAGCTGTCGGCGACCTTCGATGGTATCCGCGCCTTTCCCACTCGCTTTCGATGCATCGACGGAGCGGTCCGTCGCGCCTTGGTCCGCCAGTTTCCCTATTCCGTTGGCTTCATCGTCGAGCCGTCACGCGTCGTCGTGCTCGGCGTCTTCCACCAGCACCGGGATCCCACAGTGTGGCGCGAGCGGCTCCCTGACGATCCGGGGTGAGAGCTTCCGTCCGCCGCTCTGGTGCAGGACCGCACAGGACGGAGCTCGAAGAACGGCTGCGCGGCCACGCACAACCCGGCGCCTTGACTCGGTAATGCCACGGGGGTCGCGTGAGCCAAGTGCGCGGGAGGGGGCGAGGTCGCCCCTGATGCGACACCACCCGGGGACCTGCCGGCCATGTCCCCCGGTTGGGTCGCACCCTGAGGCCCAAAACAGGGACTTGGCCCCCACCTCGCGGGGGCACCTTCGCGATCTGCCGCAAATGGCGAGGGCGCCTGGCCCCTCGAGCCCCCGACCTGCGACGCTATGGGGGGACATGCCGGCGATGTCCCCCTGTGCGGTCGCAGCGATGCCCCCCGATTCGGTCGCCCCCTCGCGGCGGGCTGCTGCACTGCACTGCGGCCCCCGCCAGCTCACCGCTCAGCGCCGCCCGGACCGGGCGGCCCGGCCTCACGACTCTGCCCGGGCGGTCGACCTCGCCGCCCTCTCGGGCGGACTTCGCATAACTGGTGTTTTGGTAACTTCCTGCGGCCCGCGCCCGGCGCAGGGGCCCTCTCCGCGGGCTCGGCCTGGGGGGCAGCCCGTCGCCTACAGCTCGAGCCGCTGCTCGACGACCCCGTCGGCGCCCGCTCCGCCGGGCTCGAGCCCATTGTCTCCGCCGGGTCCGCCGACGCCCTCGCTCGACCCGCCCACGTCCACCGTCCCGCCCGCGGGCTCCGCGCCCACGTAGGCGATCCCGACCGCGTGCCCGCCCCGCCCGCCGCCGCCATTGCCCCCGGCGCCGCCGTCGCCGCCGGCCCCACCGCTGCACGCGCTGCTGATTCCACCGCCACCCGTGCCGCCAGGTCCCAGTGGACCGCCCAGCTGCCCAAACTGCCCCATCCCACCCGCGCCGCCCGCGCCGCCGCTGCCCACTGTCACCGTCACCCCGTCGCCCAGCGTCAGCGTGGCGTTGAGCGACACGATGCCCAGGCTGCTGCCGCCTCCGCGCCCCGCCGCCCCGGCCTCCCCGCCGCACCCTCCTGCGCCGCCGCCGCCCCCGCCGGCTCCGTGGCTCGACGCGCTCGCCCTCGAGCCCCCGCCGCCGCCGCCGCTATGTCCGTAGGTGCCCGCCTCGCCGGGTTCGCCGTCCGCCGCCGTGAACCCGTCCGCGTCGGCGAAACCGAGCGAGGTCGCGCCCAGGCCGGGGTTGCCGTTCGATCCCAGGCCACCGTTGCCCCCGTCCGTGCACCGGGCCAGCCGTCTGGGCGCCGCCACCGCGTGCCCCCACTCCTCCCCACCGGCCGGAGTTGCCGTCGCCATTCCGCATTGCCGTTCGGGATCAGCCCCCGCGCCGCCCACCCCCCGACAACGCCACGAGGCCGCAGGTGTTGGCGCCCCCATCGCGTTGACAGGCACGGTGCCCGCCACGGCCCCCGTCATCCCGCCCTGAGCCCGCGCCAGCTGCTCCACCTGCGCCGGCGGCGCCGCGCCCGCCGCGCCATCGCCCGCCGTGATCCCCACCGCCTCGAGCTCCACCGTCGCCTCGCTGACCCAGAGCCCCAGGCTGCTCGCCCCGGCCGCCTCGGCGCTCGGCGCTTCGAGGTCCAGCGACATCACCCGCGAGCTGCCCGCCCCCGTGATGCGCATCGCCGGCACGTCGGCCTCCCCCAGGATCAACGGGCGCGCGCCGCCCGCGCTGTACGTCCAGCTCTCGCACGCAAAACCCCCGAACAGCGACGTGCCCGCGCTCACCTCCACGCTCCCCTCTTGCACGAACACGCCGCACGAGGCGCCCACCGCGACCCCTTCGGTGGGTGCGCAGTCGGCGGCGATGCCCCCGCCCTCGCCGCCCTCGCCTCCACCGCCCGGCCCCCCGCCGCCGTTCCCCTGCCCTCCGCCGCCGAGCGGAGCGCATGCGTACCCCTCAGGGCAGCTGTCGTCCCCGCAGCCCGACCCGAGCGCGGCGAAGAGCCCCGCCGTCAACAGCCTCACCACCACGCCCCGCACGTGCCTCGGCTCGCCGATCATCTTCATCTCCCCTAAGTCGGCCTTCAGCCTCTCCCGTGGACAGGGTTTCTGTCGAGCCTCTCGAGGCTACTCTTCCGCCGCGCCTGGCTCGACGCGTCCCAGGGCCTCATCGGTGGCCAGCTCGAGCTCCGCGAGCTCCTCTTCCGATAGGGTCCGAATCCGCTGGGCGAGGGACGATTTCGGGATGGCGCGCATCTGGAAGGCCAGCGCCACCGAGTCGGTCTGCAGCCCCCCCGGCGACGCAGCGATGAGCGCAGTCCCAGCGAGCTTCGCGCGATCGAGGTTGTCGTCAGCGGAACCACGAGCACCGACTGGAGCGCACGGGTGAGCGTGTCACTCTGCCAGACGACGACGGGCCTCCGACCCGTCTGCTCGAGCGGGCGGTGGGGGCCCAGATCAGCCCACCAGAGCTCGCCGCGTCTCACCGGTGATCCTCGCGCTCCAGCGCGTCCGCCCAGTCGGCCAGGCCGGCCTCGGCGAGGCCCTGGTCCTCCTCGGGATGAGCGCCTGCCGGTTCGCAGGGTCATGGGGCCACCCGGCGAAGTTTTTCGCAGGGTCATGGGGCCACCCCGATTCGCAGGATGATGGGGCCACCGGCAGGGAGGGTCTGAGAGATTTGCAGGCAGATGGGGCCACCCCCTGACCGAGATTTGCAGGGTCATGGGGCCACCCCAGCGGAGCGACCTGAAGTGAGCGAAGGTTCTTCCCGACGTCGGCGCCGGTCGCCGCCGGGAGGAGTCGATGGCCTACAGGGAGCTCCTCCATGATGGACGTGAAGGAAGTTCTCCGCCGCTGGTCGGCGGGGCACAGCGACAGAAGGATCGGGCGTGAGGCCGGCGTCGACCGCAAGACGGTCGCTCGCTACACGACCGCGGCGACACGCCTCGGCTTCGCCAAGGGGCGCGACATCACCGAGGACGATGTCCACGCCGTCGCGCAGGTCGTCCAGGCGCGCCCAGCGCCGACAGCCAGTGATGAGTGGAGCGAGGTGGCGCGCCACCGCGACCGCATCGAGCAGTGGCTTCGAGGGGACGCCGAGAAGCGGCCGCTCCGCCTGACCAAGGTGCACACGCTGCTCGTTCGTGATCACGACCTGCAAGCGAGCTACGACACCCTCCGTCGCTTCGCGATGACCGAGCTCGCGTGGCGAAAGAAGGCGCCCACCGTGCGCGTCGAGGACCCGCCGCCGGGACAGGAAGCGCAGGTCGACTTCGGCGAGATGGGGCTCATGCTCGATCCGGAGACCGGCAGGAAGCGCCGCCTCTGGGTGCTCGTCGTGACGCTCTCGTTCAGCCGGCTGCAGTTCGTCTGGCCGACGTTCCGTCAGACCACCGAGGCCGTGTGCGAGGGTCTCGACCGCGCCTGGCAGTTCTTCGGCGCCATGCCGGCGAGCATCATCCCGGACAACACCAAGGCGATGATCAGGCGCCCCGACGCGCTCGACGCCAGGCTCGTCGACGCCTTCCTCGACTACGTGCAGGCTCGTGGCCTGTTCGTAGATCCGGCCCGCGTTCGCTCGCCCAAGGACAAGCCGCGCGTCGAGAATCAAGTACCCTACGTCCGCGAGAGCTGGTTCGACGGCGAGACGTTCACGTCGCTCGACGATGCCCGCGCGAGCGCCGAGCGCTGGTCGCGCGAGGTCGCCGGCGCGCGCGTGCACGGCACCACGAGGCAGGTTCCAGCCGAGCTCTTCGAGGCAGTCGAGAAGCCGACGATGAAGCCAGCGCCGGACGCGCCCTTCGACGTCCCCGACTGGATCGACAAGGCGAAGGTCCACCCGGACCACCACATCCAGGTCGCGCACGCGCTCTACTCGGTCCCGACGCGCTACCTGCGACGGCACGTCCGCGTTCGCGCCGACCGGAGCACCGTGAAGATCTACTTCGGCACCGAGCTCATCAAGGTGCACCCGCGCAAACCGCCGGGCGGCTGCTCCACCGACGTCCACGACTACCCGGCCGAGAAGGCAGCCTACGCGCTCCGGGACGTCGACGCGATCCTTCGCAAGGCGCGGGACAAGGGCCATCACGTCGGTCTCTACGCGGAGCGGCTCCTCGGTGGACCGCTGCCGTGGACGAGGATGCGCCAGGCCTACGCCCTGCTCGGCCTCTGCGACAAGTACACGCCCGGCCGCGTCGAGGCGATCTGCCAGAGCGCGCTCGCATTCGACCTCGTTAGCGTCCCGCGCATCGCTCGAAAACTGAAGGCCGCCGCGAAGCCCGTCATGCCCTGTGCCGCGATGGGCAAGGTCGTGCAGCTCCCGCTCCCGCGCTTCGCTCGCCCCACGCAGCACTTCGAGACGCGTGGGACCTCCAGCCAGAAGGAGGGCGTCTGATGGCGACCAAGACCCCCGTGCTCAACCCCGAGCTCGTCTCCGCGCTCAAGCGCCTGCGTCTCGGCCGCATCGCAGAGAGCCTCCCTGAGCGCCTCGTCCTCGCTGACAAGCAGGACGTCGCGTTCGACGAGCTGCTGTTGATGTTGCTCACCGACGAGATCACACGGCGCGACAACACCGCCGCGGACAACCGCGCGCACGAGGCCGGCCTCGACCCCACGATGCGGCTCGAGCAGTGGGACAAGACGTCCAAGGTCAGCTTCGACAAACGCATGCTGTCGGAGCTCGTGAGCCTGCGCTTCCTCGAAGCGCACCGCCACGTGTGCATCCTCGGGCCCGTCGGCGTCGGCAAGACCTTCGTCGCGAGCGCCCTCGGTCACGTCGCCTGTCGCCACGGCTACAACGTCCGCTTCGCACGAGCCGACGCGACTCTTCCGAAGGTTGCGACAGAGCCGCTTCGACAACTCCCGCGACGCTGAGATGATCGCTCTGACGTCCGTCGACCTGCTCATCATCGACGACTTCGCGCTCGAGCCGATGACCAAGGAGGAGAGCAAAGACGTCTACCAGCTCTTCCTCGAGCGCACCGGTCGCGCCTCGATGATCGTCACCAGCAATCGCGACACCGCCGAGTGGCTCGCCATGTTCGACGACGTCCTGCTCGCCCAGAGCGCCGTCGACCGCTTCCGGAACGCCGCCTACGACTTCGTCATGGAGGGCGAGTCCTATCGACCCAGGCTCAAGCCGACGCTCGACGCTGCGAGCCCGCCGCCTGCGTCACCCGCCATGAAGACCGCGCGCACACCCCCGCGCCCGCGCCCGGTCCCGCTGACACTGGCCCCATCCCCCTGCGAAACAACGTCGACCCGAGCATGTTCGCGACGGGGATGGACATCGAACAAGCGACGCGGCACTCTCGGTGAAGTCGTTCCGCTCGCCTCCCTGGCCCCATGTCCCTGCAAAGGGCTGGCCCCATGAGCCTGCGAACTGGCACATCGCCTCGCAGGCAGGCTGCGGCGCCGTGCACGGCAGCACGAGCGACAGGACGAGCGTGAGCGTCAGAAGGCCAGGGGGAACGAGCGGTCTTGTCATCCTCAGCGCCGGGAGGATATCCGCCGGCAAGCCGAGCCATGGTTGCCATCAAAGATGGCAACAGAGGTGGAGGCGCAGGGAATCGCCCCGTGCTGCACGGAGTCCAGCAGAGCTGGACGGAGTGCAGTAGGGCCGATGACCGAGCCATGGCCGAAGGCTCAAGCCGTCGGCAGAGGTGGACACGACTGCAACCAGTTCGAACCGTCGCGGAGGTGGAGGTGGGGTTCGTCGTGTTCGTGGCGGACGCGTTCCAGCACCAGCGGATCGCCGACGAGGCGCGGCGACTGCACCGGCTCGGCATGAGCGGACGGGCGATCGGGCGGCAGCTCGGGGTGGACGAGAAGGTCGTGCGGAAGGCGCTCGCCCTGTGAGGGCGGTGCGGCGTACGGGACGGTGCCGGTCGCGCGGACGGGTCGGCGTGGCCGGCGTCAATTACATCCACCCATTGACGTCAATTACATCTCCCCATCGTGTTCGTCCTTGACTCGGGGGTAGTTGTCGTCGTCGTTTCTCGTTCATCGCCTCCATGTTCTGAATCTGATCCCAACGCTTCACCGCGCTCTCGCGGCATGCCCGCTCGGGCTTTAGCGCCCCCCGAGACGACGACCGAGCGCGACGACCTGACGAGCTCGTGTCGGCGTTTCTGCGGTGGCGCACAAGTTTCATGCTCGGTCCTCCGGCTGCTCGGATCGTTCGTTCTTCATCGGTGTCGTGGACGCGGACGTAGTTGTCGTCGGCGGGTCTCCTCGCTTTTTTGCGGCCTCGTTGCGGATGCTCGGCCCGGTCATCTCGATGATCACGGAGTGGTGCACGAGCCTGTCGATGGCCGCCGCCGTCGTCATCGGGTCCTTGAAGATGCGGTCCCACTCGCTGAAGACGAGGTTGCTCGTGATGATGACGGTCTTGCGCTCGTAGCGCTCGGAGAGGAACGTGAAGAGGACCTCCATTTCGTCGCGGTTCTGCTGGACGTAGCCGATGTCGTCGAGGATGACGGCGTCGAAGCCGTCCAGGGTCGCGAGCTCCTTCTCGAGTCGAAGGTCACGCTTCGCCGCGAGCAGGCGCTGCACGAGCGCGTACGTCGGGGTGAACAGCACGCGGCGACCGCGCCTGACCAGCTCGTGACCGATGGCGCAGACGAGGTGCGACTTGCCGCGCCCGGGCAGACCGAACGCGAGGAGGTTGTCGCCACGGTCGACAAAGCCCCTCACACAGGGTGGGCAGCTGCTTCTGTACCTTCGCCGGGAGCTTCTGACGCTCGAGGGTCGCGAGCGTCTTTTCGGCCGGCAAGTCCGAGTCCCGAAGGTAGCGCTCGATGCGGCGGCGCCGACGCTCCTCGACCTCGAGCTCGGCGAGATGGTGAAGGTACTGTCCGAAGGACCATGCCTCTCGCTCTGCCTTCTGCGCCACGTCGGCTGCCACGCGCGCAAACGTCGGCAGCTTGAGCGAGCGAAGCAGAATCGCCAGCGACTCGGCAGGAGTGGGAGGCGGCGGCGCCGTAGTCGTCGTCGTCGTCACGTGCCGACCTCACGAAGCTGGTGGGTCTCCTCGAGCACGCCGTCGCCGAGCAGCGAGTCGTACTCGTCGACGTCGGGGTCGGGTCGCGAAAGGGCTGGAATCTCGGGTCTCCTTGCCGTCGACACAATCGCCCTCACGGCGTCGCTCGAGACCGCTGCGCTCTCCGCGAGGAGAAGCTCGAGCGCCGCTGCGACGTCGGCCTCTACGGTGCTCGCTGCGAGATGGAGGATCCGCAGATACTCGAGGTCACCTTTGTTCCATGGTGCGGAGTTTGAATTGCGTCGTACGCGCGGCGGAACACCAGCGACGGGAACATCTCGTCGCGGTAGACGTA
Organism: Polyangiaceae bacterium; assembly: GCA_016719945.1. Classification (GTDB taxonomy): domain Bacteria; phylum Myxococcota_A; class Polyangia; order Polyangiales; family Polyangiaceae; genus Xiheicaenibacterium. Next base: position 27,588 of record JADJYE010000002.1, read on the forward strand.
CCGCGCGAAGCCGCCGGGCTTTGAATCAGCGACCAAATGATGTGTCGGTAGTCAACGCGGCGCTGGTTTTCGGCCACGCAGACGCTCGCAGCTGAGCTGCAGCTTGTCCGCGAACCAGACCTCGATGCGGTCCTCGAACAGTCGAACGCGCACCGTCTGCTCGATGAGTCGAGAGGGCACCGAGTACGAGTTGTGTCTGATGCGGATGGTGCTCCACTCGGAGACGGTCACGTCCTCCTCGGTGAACTCCGCCAGCCTCGCGACGACGAGAGGCCGCATCGCCGCGAGCTCATCGGCGACACGGCGTCCGCGGCGCTCGTTGGCCTTGCGCAGCGTGAGCTGCACGAATTCCTCCCAAGCGCTGACGCTCTCGAAGTCGCGATGGCCTCGAACGAGCAGCGCTTGCTCGAGTCGACGCTTGATGGCCCCGTTGCTCGCCTCGACATCTCCATTCTGCTCCTTTGCGCCGATGGCTGTCGTCCTTGCGGTCATCCCGAAGTGCCGCATCAGCGCGAGGTACTCCTCGTTGAACGGCCGCTTCCCGCCGTCCGCCTCCACGCTCTTGCCATCCGGAATGCGGTGCGTCGCCGCGGTCGAGTTGTCGGTCTGGTTAAGGCCGGCACGCGGCCGAGCTGAAACAGGGCCGCTTGCACGCCGCGCCGAAGCGCGGACAGCGACTCGCTCAGGCAGACCGACGCCCACTGCCAATTCGAGAACGGCAGCGTGAAAACGCACAGCATGTGAACGAACAGCGCGCCCATGATGGTGACGCCGAGCGACGTCGCCCACGTGAAGTCCACCTGGCTCGCCTCGCCAGGACGGTGTTGCTGCGCGAGCACGACCTCGCGGTCCGGCCGTGCTCCGCGCGCCATTGGCGCACGTGCCGCTGCAGCGTCCGAAGTTGCCCGGCCTCGTAGCGCCCGGGGTGGCGCTCCTCGAGCACCTCGAAGATGGTCTTCGCCTCGAGCTCGGGCGTCGCCTCAAGAAGCGCGACGACCTCAGCCCAGTCCTCCGCAAACGGGTCCTCGCGCGTCCTCCAGGCCCGGGGCGCCACCATCTCCGACGGTAGCTTCCCAGCCTGCACATACCTGCGCGCCGTCTTCCGATCCATCCCGGCCTTCATCGCGGCGTCGCCGATTCGGCCGTGCTTGCTCATCTCCTCCATCAGTTTCCTCGCTTGAGCGTCGCTCACCGGTCGCAAGCTGCCTGCCTCTCCATCCTGTGGAGGGCCGGCGCCCGGCCGACGAGTCATGCCTCCAAGGATGGGGCGATGTAGTTGTCGTCGCTGGGGAGGTGTAGTTGTCGCTCAGCAGCCCCGTGCTGCACGGAGTCCAGCGCGCTGGACGGAGTGCAGTAGGGCCGATGAGCGAGCGATGGCCGAAGGCTCAAGCCGTCGGCAGAGGTGGACACGACTGCAACCAGTTCGAACCGTCGCCGAGGTGGAGGTGGGGTTCATCGTGTTCGTGGCGGAGCCGAGCCGGGGCGAGGAGATCGCGGGGGAGGTCCGGCGCATGCGGACCCTCGGGATGAGCCTTCGCGCGATCGGGCGAGCCCTGGCGGTGGATGAGAAGACCGTGAGGAAGTTGCTGGTGCTTCGCTCGTAGTCGATCTCAGGACTCCGCCGACTGGTCGGCCTTGAACACACGCCGTCTGTGCCACGGCAAGTAGCTCCGATGCCCTTCGGCGAGCCCGCGCACTCGAAGCGGACGCTCGAGCCCAAGGAGGCCGCGGGCGCCCTCGTCCAGCGCGGCGCTGACGACCACCTCGCCGTCGTCTTGCACCGTGATGAAGCCATGGTCGAACGCGGCATCGACGTGCGGCGCGAGGAGGAGGCCGTTGTAGACGTCGAGTCGCTCGGCGTCCGCCTCGCAGTCGGCCCACGGCTTGATGTGGCTCGCGCGCAGGAGCGCGGGGACGGCGAGGCCCGTCACCGCGCAACGGCCCTCCCAGAAGTCGAGCAGACCTCGTCGAAAGAGATCCTGCCCGACGCGTTGGACGACGAGGCGTTCGGCCTCCGTGCTCTTAGGAAGCGCAGCGACTTGCTTCTCGAACGTCTGGAGGAGCTCGTTCGGGAGCGCCCTCGAGAGCTGGAACGCCCGCCGCAGGAGCCGATGCAGCGCGGGCACGTCAGGCACCGTGCGCCCTCCCGCGGCGCCCTTCGGCATGGGCGCTACCATCGGCGTGCCATAGTCGCCGAGGGCGCGAGAGACATTGTGTTGGGAGAACGCCGCGAGCAAGACGGCGTCGCCGAAGGCCCCAAGCCACACGCGCAGCGGACACTGCGTGCTGGCGAACACGAGCCAGTCACCCTCGGGTCCCAGCGCTCGGTCGAACCCGTTGTCCGTCGCAGCCTTCTCGATGCGCGTCTGCGTCAGCGGCGCGAGCGTCATCGCCCCACCCCAAGCCGATCGTTCAGGGCAGCGAGCCGCGCGCTGATGAACTCCTCCCGCCGTGTCAGCGCAAGCAACGAGGCCATGCGCTGCTGCCGCTGGGCCGGTGGCTCGGCCTCTTCGGTCTCGATGACTGCCGCGCGCGCCTCGCGTAGCGCCGGGTGGTTGAGGTTCAAGGTGCTGCGAGCGGCCGGCGGCCCCGGCTGATCCTCGAGCGCAACCTCGAGCGCCTGCCGCAGCGGCGGTGGCACGGGCACGTCGTTGCGCACGTACATGCGGCCGCCGCTCGTGAAGCCCAGGACGTCCTCGTACCGGAAGCTTCCTGGCCACGGCAGGTTCAGCGCGACGCTCTTCTTTCGGTCGTCGCAGGTATCGACGCTCCGACACGACAGGTGGAGGTTGTTCCAGTCGAACACCTGCTGAAGGAACAGGCTCAGGGGGTTCCAGTGATCGATGGGCGGCGGCGGGTGACCCTCGTCGATCGCCCGCTCGCAGTAGACGCAAAGGTAGCGCTGCTCTACGAAGAGCACGTCGCGCAGAATCCGCTTGTGCATGTCGTCGAACCTCGTTCGCGCATGCCTGATGGGGTCGGGTGCGGTGGCGACGCTGACCTGGTACGCGGCATCCCACTCAGCGAGCGAGGCCTGCTGTTGAGTGGGTGGCGAGACGTTCGCGGGCGGCGGCCCCTTGGTCAATCCGCGCATCGGTCACATCCGGTCTACGCGCGCCTTGCGACGAATGAGGTCGGGATCGAGCGTGCCCCATAGCGTGAGCAGCTCGGCGAACTGCCTCCTGGCCTCATCGGCGTTGCCCGCGTCGATCACGTCGTCGAGGACGGCGAGCCTCTTAGCGCCCTCCTCGTCACGGTCGTCCGTCCCGAAGTACTCGCGCATGATCGAGTTGCTGTCGCGGCCCTCGACATGGATCGTGCCGGGCCACAGCTTCCCGTTGCGAATCAGCCGCACCTGCCGGTTGAGCGCGCTGCTCAGCACCTGCGGTGAGTGCGTGGTCACGACGAACTGGAGTCGCGGGAAGATCTTGCGGAGGCCGTCGAGCACGACGCGCTGCCAGCGCGGGTGGAGGTGCAGATCGATCTCGTCGAGCAGCACTACGCCTTCGATCTTGCTCGGAGCTTCGCCGCCGTCCTGCTCGTTGAGCATCACGGCCCGACGCGCGAGGTCGGTCACAAGCGACAGGTAGACATGAAAGCCGTCGGACAGCTCCTTCCACGTCGCCACCTCGCCGCTCTCGAAGCGCACAACGGGGCTGCGTTCTTTGGGGTCGTACCAGGAGTGCATCACGCCGGGCGTCGCCTTGGCGACGGTGTCCATGACGGCGGTGGCCAGGAACCGCTCGGGCTCTCCGTTCTGGCGGCGCACGGTGTCAGCGAGGATCTCCTCGAGGAGCCAGGTCAGGAGCGCGGAGTCGTCTTGCGCCGGGTCGAGCGACGAGGCGTAGCCCTCCCAGCGATCGGGGCGCGTCGGGGCAGGCTTGGTCGAGGCCTTGCCACGGCCCATGCGATCGACGCCGTAGAACGCGAACATCGGCCAGCGCGCGCCGGGCACGCGCACCTTCTCGATCGCGGCGAGCACGGAGGCGTGATCCGAGGTCTTGCGGTTCGATGCCGGGTTCACGGTGCTCGACCACATGACGGACGCCTCGTCGCCGACCTTCGCCGTCCACGTGAGGGTGCATGCACCAGCGGCTTCGCGGCGACCACGCTCGTCGAGCGTGACCTTGCGCGCGTCACGCTGGGCGTCGAGCTTCAAGGCGCGCGGCGCGCCGGTCTGGAAAGGCGTGAGCCCTGCGGCGAGCGCCGTGAGGATGGCGGTCTTGCCGCCGCCGTTCTCGGCGAACAGCAGCGTGAGGTCGTCCTCGAGCGGCAGCTCGAGGCGCTCGAAGCACCGGAACTGATCGAGGGTCAGCTTCTGGAACCGGAAGGTCGTCATTCGTCCGACTCCATCTCGGCCCAGAACCCCGCCACCTTCGAGTTGTCGGCCTCTCGCTGCCGGATCCTGGCTGGTGCCACGTCGAATACGAGGCGAACCTTCGCTTGCCCCGAAGCCTGGATCGACTCCCAGTGCGCGAGTTCGTGCCTGATCAGACGCTCGAGGAAGGCCAGCCACACGGCCGCATCGTAGTGCTTCGTCCAACTGAGTCGGCTGTCGTCAGGCAGGCGCCCCTGTTCCGTCACGACGACCTGGTGAGACCTCTCGATCTTTCCAAGGAAGTAGTCGGCGGCATCGACAGCATCCTCGTCGCCATGCGCCACCTCGGCCTCGGCCATCCGCTGTTCCACGAACCAGGAGCGCACGGCGCGCTTCGAATCCCACCACTCCGCACCCACCTGCAAGGCGCCGACGAGCTCCGGGGAGACATCGGCCACTGTGGCCCTGAGGCGGTCGGCCGCGCCCGCGAGCTGACCGATCTTCGTCCCTGAAACACTCATGCGATGCCTACCTTGGGCAGGCACCCTGAGAAACCCGATCTCGCAGTTGGTCAAGGACAAGTCCTTCCAATCGCCATAGTTGAGCTCGACCGTCTCCATCCTGAGCCCAATGGCCCGAGAGCTCGGCGGGAGTCCGCTCCGTCGGCGCAGCAGGATCGACCACCACGTCCCGACGTTCTCGCGGAGCGCCTGGGGAACGTCCGGGGAGGTTCCGAGTACCGAGAGCCGCTCGACGCACAGGAGCGTCTCGGTTGGACATCTTTCGGAGAGCCACTCGAACACGTCCGCTTGGACCTTGCCAAGCTCCAGCAGCCGACGGACGCCGCTAAAGTCGCCGCGCCTGCGGAGCGCCGTCTCCAATACGATCGTGACGAAGCAGTCGAACATGACCTCGTGAGAGAACGAGAACTTCTTCGTCGTGCTGGTGTTCACCGACATGGCGCAGATGGCGCTAAGCCGGTTGGTCAGACCCGCCCGATGCTGCTCCAAGTTTTCGAACCCCGTTGCCATCTGCGCGCACTGGACCAGCTCGCGCAGCTCCAGCTCGCGGGTCTTCTGCTGAAGCATCATCTCGGCGACCTCGGCGAAGAGCATGCGCAGCTCTGCCTGGTCCAGGAGCGGTGCCCCACGGAGATCGTCCTTCAGCTTGCTGGCTTCGCGATCGAGGTACTGACCGACGACGATCTCGAAGAGCGGCTGGTTTCCCTGCTGAGCGGCACGGGTCTGTCGCCACGCAGAGAAGGCCTTCGCGAAGAACGGGATTCCGAGCAGCCGCCAGTCACGCTCCGACAGGCCCGTCAGCGTGGCGGGAGACGTTCCCATGTCGCCCAGAAACGTCTCTGCCTCCGTGCGGGACCATGGCTGCAGCTCGATGAGCGTGTGCTCCACGCTGAGCCCGGCGGCGTTGGCCAACGACCGCTGGTACTGCGTGAGGTAGTACGAGGAGCGCGCGGAGGCGACGACGACGCCCTTCCCACCAAGATCGCGGAACCACGGCTCGAGCGAGCCCAGCGCGTTCTCGTAGCCGCTGCTGCCGAGGAGCTCATCGAAGCCGTCCACGATGAGCACGAGGAGGCCGTTCCGGCAGAGCACCCGCGCGCTCTGGCTTGAGAGGAGCTTGGTGATGTTCAAGGCGCCATTGACCGCGTCCTCCAGGCTCGCGAGGGTCCTCCCCGTCGACGACACGAAGAGGTAGAGGGGACGCGGATCGTCTGGCGTTTTCGCGAGCAGCGTTGCGCGCTCGTACGCGGCCGACATCATCAGCTCGGTCTTGCCAAGACCGGCTTGGCCGACGAGAAAGAACACCTCCGTCGCCGGCTTGACGAGCTCGCACGCCCGGTCGATCCGCTCCCGCAGATCGAAGCTCTCGTCGGAACTAGCCTTGAGGTCTGAGTCCACCTCGCGGAGCCGCGCCGGGCCACGGGCGTTGGAGGTAGGGCTAGAGCCAAGCCGCGCGGCCTCCTCCTCACGCCGCGTTCGGCTCGCTTCGTCGAGGCCGATGCCGATGCGTCGGGCGAGGACGGGCCAGTTTGAGATGTCCTTGAGGAAGGCCGTGTAGGGGCGCCACTGGTCCTTCGCTTCAAGCCACTGCTTCTCGTCGTTCTGACTGAGTCGGAACCGATCGAGGCGCGGCTGGTTCTGGTCGCTGGTCGCGCGCGTCCACGGAACGATCAACCAGCCCGCTTCCTCGTCGTCGCCGAAGTGGTAGTCGGGAGCGGTGTGGTCTTCGGTGTAGGCTGCCAGGTCCGTCGTGACCTGCTTCGCGAAACGGCTGAGCGCGCCTTGCCTCTCGGACACCGCGAGCCAGTCCTTGTCGGAGGCCGTCATCTTGTCGATGGATCGGGAGCTCCGCTGGTGGCTGCCGGGGATGAGGTAGGTCACCTCGTCCTTCCCGGCGTGCCCATAGAGCCCGGCGTGCGGAGGTAGGTCGAGCGCCACCCAGAGCGGCACCAGGTTGAGGCTGTGTGTTCCTGCACTCAGCAGCAACTGCTGACCCGAGGCACCTAAAGGGAAGGCTCCAAGCTTCTCGCCGAGCGCCGTCTTCATCGCGGTGCAGAGCTGGCGCAACCGTTCAGCCAGCTCGCTCGCTTCGGCTTCATTCGTCGAGAGCGCTTCACCGTGGTCGAGTCGATCGCGCACTGCCTTCAGCGAGGTAAACGAGGAGGCGCGGAACGCATCGATTGCCTGAACAAGCTCCGCGGTGGCGGCGCTGAGCGCAGCTCCCATGGGATCACTTCCGAAGGTGGAGTCCTTCTGCGCGGCACGCACGACGGCCAGCATCGTCCCCATGCCCGGCGTGGAGACAGGCCGATGATGCCCGCCGGTTCGCCGGCTCTCACAGAGAGTCAGTGTCCACGCCATGCGGACATACAGATCAACCAATGCGAGGCACTCGCGCGTGTCGGACGCCGAGTTGGTCCACCGGTCTGTGTACGGTGACGACAGCGCTTCGATGACCGCCGCGAAGTTCATCGGTTGCTCCCTGCTTCCGCTCGCCTCGGCGGGCCGAGCGGCGAGACGTACGGCTTGCCGCCGGCGGCAGCCGCTGCGTGCGCGTCGTACCGCTCGAGCACGACGCGCTTGGTGCGGTACTCGCCGTGCTGCCGAACGTCGGCGCGTTCGAGCACGTCGAAGGTACCGAGGATGTACTCGGCGTCGTCGCGCGAGATGCCGTAGAGATGGAAGAAGGCCGCGTCGAGCTCGGCCTGGAGCACGAAGCGTCGCTCGGGATTCCAAATGTACGGCGGGCCGTCGTCGCCGCAGTCGCTGGCGAAGGGCTGCAGGTCCCACGCGGTGTAGGTGAGCTCGAGGATGCGAGGGAGCATCCAGTCGAGAGTGCTCTGAGCGCCCGCCCACGGCATTGGCGTATTCGGAGCGCTGGGGCCGAGGACAGGGAGCTGCTTCAGTACGTGGGCTTTCAGATGCAGGCCGCCGACCTTCTGACGAGCAGCGTAGTCCAACACCAATGCGCATAGCGCTGCGTAGAGGAAGGCTACCGTGCGGGGCTGCACGGACGGCATCGCCAGTAGAAAAGTATCGCCGGTGGCGCTTCTCGGAAGGATGGCTGGTACCAGTGTTCTGACACTCGCACGAGCGTCCGTGACATCTCGCCAGCCGAGCACCCAGTTGCGGCTCCACACCTCATCGAGGCGAGCGTCCGCCTCCCGCCCATCCACCCAATAGAACGGCAATACTGCGTACCGCGGGTCGGCGAGCTGCTCGACACTTGGGGGGGGCAGACGATGCGGGCGCTCGCCTGCCGCCGCAGCCTCGTAGGTACCGCTACGATGCGTATAGATGTAGGCCATCTTGGCCTCGTAGAGTGGCACCATCACCTGGGCATCCTTCACGAAACGATTGCCCTCCAAAGTCCATCCTGCGTGCGCCAGCTCTCCTCGCGTGCGAAACCACTCAGCGTCCTCAGCCATGTGCCAGAGACGCGTTCGGATCACGAGGCCCCATGGGTTGCCGTCAGGATCGCCCTCTCGCAAAAGCACTCCTGCGCGACGATAGATGTTGACGGCGATCATCGCGTCCCGCTTCGTGCGGAAGATCGGGCAGGTGCCGGTGTTCGGGTTGATCGTGGCGATGTCCTCAGCGGTCAGCGCGAAATGCCGTTGCGGGTCATCGAGGTCGCCAACCGCCTGCCCTTGGAACATGAAATCCGCCGCATCGACGACGCCGTCTTTCCCGGCGAGGGTCGTGAGCGCGAACCGGAGCATGTGACCCTTGCCCGCAGTGAAGAAGCCTTCGTTTTCGAACTCCCACATCGCGCGGAGCGCTCGGTCCCGCATGATCGCCTGGAAGTAGTCCTTCGTCGTGTCGTCGGTCGCGATGCCACTGGGCACGATGAAACCGGCACGTCCTCTTGGACCCAGCACCTGCCAGTTGTGCTCAGCGAAGAGCGCGTAGGTGTTCACGTCGCCCTTGCCGCACAGCGGGTATCGACCGGACGCTCGAACGAAATGGCTCGTGCCCTGCGCAACGCGACTCTCCCGGCTCCAGTCGTTCCATAGTTCGGGATTCCGAACTGGAAGCTCCGCGATGAGCTTCTTGCGTTCAGCGGCGTTCAGCGCCTTGGCGATGGCGTCATCGCGCGACGCGAAGAACTCCTGCTCCTGTAGCTTCACGCGCTCCCACGGAGGGTTGCCCAGCACGACGTCGAAGCCGCCACGCGCGAACACCGTGGGGAACGCAAGCTCCCAGTGGAAAAGCCCGTAGTCGCGCGCGATCCTCTCCGTCGTCTCGACGAGCAGTTTCGCGGGGGCGGTCTTGCCATCTCGCAGTGCGCGCCACACCGCCGTCGTCGGCGCAGCCTCGGTCAGCGGCCCGGCCTTCTCCTTCGGCCACACGAACGCCGCGCACCATGCGTCGTGCACGAGCTTCGCGTGCTTCCACGGCTCGGAGGCGAGCAGCGCGCTCCAGCGCCGCTCCTTCTCCGAGACATCGGTCGCCGTGGTGTCGGGTGCCGCGTCCAACGCCTCCACCGCATCTCGCACGCCCTGCGGGGCCGCGGGCGTGCCCAGCGTTAGCACCTCCTGGCCTACGCGCTCGGACTTGTTCCGCTTCTTGAGCGACGTCGCCACCTTCTTGTCGTCGCCTTCGAGGGGTGCCCACGCCTCGTCCGGCACCTCATCGCCCATCACGGCTCGAGTCGTCCCGAGCAGGGCGTTGCCTTCGCGGATGTGCGCATCGAGGAAGGTGAGCGGCAAGCCGGGATCGACGGCCTCCATCCACAGTGCGACCTTGCACAACTCGACGGCGAGCGGGTTCAGGTCAACGCCGTAGATGCAGCGGCCCACGACCTGACGAAGCGCGTGGCGGTAGTCGTCGGGCGTAGGCGTGCCGTTCGATTGCAGACGCGCGACACGCTCGGCGATGCGGCGCGCAGCAGCGAGGAGGAAGTGCCCTGAGCCGCACGCCGGGTCGACAACGGCGAGCTCGAGCAGCGCCTTGGCCGGGGCGCTCGGGCTTCGCGCGATGGTGTTGCCGATCACCGGGTCGAGCGCCGACTTGAGGAGGATCTCCACCCAAGCTGTCGGGGGTGTAGTAACTGCCCGAGGTCTTGCGAGCGTTGCCGCGGCTCTCGTCGGCACCGGCAAAGCTGAAGGTCCGCCCGTCTTGCGTGATCTGCGGGACCAGCTCGAGGAGGCCCTCGTAGACGTAGCCCAGCTCGTCGGCTCCCATGTCGCGCCAGTTCACGCGCGACAGGCCGTTCGGCTCCTTCAGCCAACAGAGCTTGAAGATGGCGCCGAGCAGCGCACGGTTGTCGACGCTCGCCGCATCGAGGTGGGAGCACTGCGAGGGCGCGAAGAGGCCGCCCAGTGCCGGCAGGCCCAGCGCGAGCTCTCCTGCAGACAGCCCGCGAAACACGATCTTCAGCGCTTCCCAGAGGTCGGCGTGGCGATCGTGGGCCGCGCGGCGTGACGAACGATCGCGAAGGCGCTTCACGCTGTAGCCGAGGGTGTAGCGCTCCTCGGCATCCTTGGCCGTCCCCTTGGGGTGCAAGAGTCCCCGCTCCTCGATGGCGAGCAGGAAAATCAACCGATACGCGAGGCGAAGCAGCTCGCCGAAGTAGGCATTCTTGCTGAGCGTGCCGTCGTGGAGCGCCTTTCGCAGCGCCTGGTTCGACGGGTGCGCGAGGAAGCCCTGGCCGAGCGCGAGGATCGCCTCCTCGAAGCCACCGCGCAGGCGATCGCGGGCCCGCGTCCCCTCTTCACGCGCCGAGGCGCGCCAGGTCTCCAGCGCGCAGCTCGCGGGCTCCTGGTTGGCGCGGCCGAAACGGGACCGATGGAGCACCAGCCACGTCGCGGCGAAGTCGGGGTACAGGCCCTCGGTGAAGATGCGCGCGAGGTCGATCTCGATCCACGCGGGGCGCGTGAGGCTCGCGTTGTCGCGAACGATGCGCAGCGACAGGCCGTCGGAGCAAAGGCCCCACAGGGCGTCCTTCGAGACGTTCAAGAACTCCTGCACGAGACCGAAGGCGCTGCGCTTCCGGTGCTCGTCGCCAAAGTGCGCATGGGGCTCATCGAGCGCGCTCTTCTTGCTGGAGCGCTCGCTTGGCGCTGCGACGGTGACGACGGGTACACGCCCGGCGCTGTCGATGGCGGTGAGCGGGAAGGACTGCTCGCCGAGAGCGAACGGTTGCTCTCGCTCCACGAGGTCGCCAAAGGCCAGCGCCTCGCGTAGAAGTGAGAGGACGACGCGACGAGACAGCGCATCGGGCTCGGCCTTCGCCTTGCGTCCTGCTTCGAACTCGGCCCAATGCGCCTGGGCGATGCGCCACGAGCGCCCGATCTCGTCGCGCAGCTCGATGCCCTTGGGCACGCCGTAGTCAGCGGGATCCTGCTGAGGCGCCTTGAGCTGGGCGGCGCGTGACAGCCAGTCCGCCGCGAGTAAGCCGCCCTCGATGGAGATGGCGTCGAAGGCAAGCTCCGCGGCCCGGGCCCCAGGAGAAGAATGGGCGGAACGTCGTGCCATCGATCAGCCCACCTTCGGGAGTAGGACGAAGACGCCGATCAGGTCGGGCCCGGGCAGGGCTTCGACCTGCGCGCTTCGCTCTCGGGTCTCGGCCTTCTCGTCACGGTAGGCAGCGGCGCGAACGCGCAAGTGATCATCGAGGAGGGCGTCGGCGCGCTCCTTTGCGAAGGCCTCCAGCTCGTTCGTTCGATCACCGAGCAGCGCGAGCGCCTTGGCGGCCTCGCGTTCTCGCACATGAGGTGGAACGTCGGCCGACGGCGGCGCGTTGAGGAGGGCAAGGGCGTCGGCGCCCCGAAGATGACCCGTCTGCCCTGCCCACGCGAGGCCCGTGGCCTCCTCGACGAGCAGCGTGCTGTCGCGGCGGCCTCGGCGGATGACGAGCTGGTGGCGCAGCCGCAAGAGGGCCAGCGTCGTGCGCGTGGTCACCGCATCCGACACCCAGCAACCGACGCGGCCGAGCACCGAGGGAAAGCTGAGGTCAGCCTCGCCGTTCAAGCTGCGTTCGAGGAGCGTCTCGGCGAGCACCGCAACCAGCGGATGGCTCCGCTGCACCGCCCGATACGGCGGCGGCGCGGGGTAGCGGAAGTCGATGCGCAAGGTTCCGGTCAGGCCCTGGGCTTCGAGACGCTCGCGCACCTCTTCGGGCAGCGACGCCGTGGGCGCCTTGAAGCCGCGCCGCAGTTCTTCGAGGCCTGCACCGAAGCGCGTCAGCGCACGATCGGTGAAGCGCTTGACGTCGTCGCGCCCACCGATCGCCGCGAGGCTCTTGTTCCACTCGGGCAGAACGTCTTCGGGCTTGAGGCGGCGCTGCGCGAAGATGGTGCGGTTCGCCTTGGCCTTCTCCTCGGCGACCGCCCAGCCCTCCTCGAAGAGCTGGAGCTGCCTCATGTCGCTCTGTGCGGTCTCCCGTCCCTTGCGTCGCAGCAGCACGCCCTTCAGCAGCGCCTGCGTGAGCGTGTGCCCTTCGTCTGGGACAGGGACAGGCACGCCGAGCTCTTTGCGGATGCGCTCGGCCTTGCGGAGGATCACCTCGAGCACGGCGCCGTCGACCGGGTTGTTGATGCCGTACATCAAGGTGGCGCGAACCGTGGGGCTGGTCTGGCCGAAGCGATCGACGCGGCCTTCGCGCTGCTCGTGGCGCGTGGGGTTCCACGACAGGTCGTAGTGGACAACCGCGTCAAAGGACTCCTGCAGGTTGATGCCTTCGGACAGGCAGTCGGTGGCGACGAGTACTCGGGGCCCCTCGATCTCGCCGAGCTTCGCGATGCGTGCCTCGCGCTCCTCTGCCGGAAGCTCACCAGTGATCACCTCGACCGTGGCATCAGGGAGGCGCTTCCGGAGGTGCTTGCCGAGGTAGTGCGCGGTGGTGATGTAGCGGCAGAAGATGACCGGGTGGTAGGCGTGGTCCTTCTCGTTGAGCAACTCGACGACGTGGTCTGACACGACCTTGAGCTTTGGGTCGCCCGCTTGACCGGCGAGCTTCTCTGCCTGCGCCACGAGCGCGGCCAGCGCCGGGTCGTCGGTCGCCGCAGGCGGCTCGACATCATCTTCGACGAGGCTGTCGGCGTCGCCATCGAAGAGACGGTCGAGCAGCTCGCCGCGCTCGTCAGGCGACAGTTCCTCGCCCGCGCGCGTGCGCAGGGCGAGGACGGCGGCCATCGGGCTCGACGCAGCGCAACGCAGCAGCGCGAGCGTGCCCCAGAAGTTCATCCGCTGCGCAGCGGCGTTGTTCTCGTCGCCCGCGACGATCTCCGCGCAATAGTCGAGCACGGCGTTGAAGAAGGCCTCCCACTCGCCCGTGAGCTTGTAGGTGAGCTCGCGGGTCTCGCGTTTGGGGAACAGGCCCGACTCCTGCCACTCGGCGATGTCGACACGACGCCGTTGCACGAAGTGATTGCCGAGGCGCTCGCGCAGCCGGTCGCGCTCCTTCTTGTTGTCCTTCTCGGTTGCGGCTTGCAGCCCCTCGAAGCTGCGGTCGAGGAGACCGAGCAGGCGGTAGAAGGCGGTGTCGTCGCCGCTATGCGGGGTGGCCGTGAGCAACACCATGTGGCGCTCGGCCGAGTCAGCCAACGCTCGCAGCAGGTCGTAGCGCTGGTGGTGGCCTTGCCCGTTGCCGACGCAAGCATGCGCCTCGTCGACGATCACGAAGCCCGGGCAGTGGTGAAGGAAGTGCGCGCGGCGCTCCTGGCTCTTGATGTAGTCGAGGCTGACGACGGTGTGCGGGTGGACCTGGAAGAGGCTCATGCCCGGCGGGATGGCGCGCTCCAGCCGCTTGGCGCTCGATGCAGTGACGGCTAAGGCTTGCAGGTTGAAGCGCGCATCGAGCTCGGTGACCCACTGCTCGACGAGGTGGGGTGGGCACAGCACGACGCTCCGTTCGATGTCGCCGCGATCGAGCATCTCGCGAAGGATGAGCGCGGCCTCGATGGTCTTGCCGACACCGACGTCGTCGGCGATGAGCAGTCGCACCGGGTCGAGCTTGAGCGCCATGAGTAGCGGCACGAGCTGGTAGGCGCGCGGCTCGACGGCGATCTGTCCGAAGCTGCGGAAGGGGCCGGCCCCCCGGCGCATGGACAACAGCAGCGCGTCGCGCAGCAGGAGCGCAGCGTCGTGGCCGCCGAGTTGTTTCACGTCAGGCACCGGAAAGCGCGCCTCACGCACGGCCTGCGGCTCGAGGGGCAGGTAGATGAGAGTCTGATCCTCTTCGGAGCCGGAGATGGGGCGCACCCGCAACGTCTCGGCGGTGCTGCCGGCGAGGACCATCCATTCGCGTCCGCGCGCGGACACGAGGGTGCCGGGGCTGAATGCTGCTGCCTGGGTCATGCCGTTCTCCCTAAGACCCTCACCAGACGCTCGAAGGCCCCCGGCCAGGTCGAACGCTCCTCGAAGCGAATGACCTCGAAGCCGAGGTCGTCGAGGCGCGCGAGCACCTCCGAAGATGCTGCGTCCTGGAGAGCGACGACGTAGTGCCGCCGCCAGACGAGGGAGATGCACGTGCCATCGACGTCAAGCGGCTCGGAGTCGGCCGGCGGCACGCCGCGCGCGGTCGCCTCCTTCAGCCACTCCGACGCGCTGTCGGATGAAGCGGTCGCGAAGGCAGGCGGCGGCGCTGTCACCGCACTCCGCACGCGGGCAGCCGCGAGGCGCAGCAGCATCGCGCGCACACCTTCGTCGCGGCGGTCGATGAGCTCGTGGTCAGGCTGGTTGTAGTAGGACATCAAGCAGCGGTAGCAGGCCGCGACGCATGCCGTGTTCGGCTGGTCGACGAGCTGGTTCGGGTCGCTCGGCAGCGAGGCGTCGTCCGCGAGGTCGAAGTGCATGACCTGCAGGGCCTTGCGCGCGACCGCAGCCAGGCTCGCGGGCTCGGCGACAAGGCGCGCCAGCACGCCCGCGCCGCCTTCGGTCGCCTCGTAGCAGAGGAAGCCGTTGCGCACGTCGCGCGTGGGCATGGGTTCGGCGAGGATCTCGCCCTCCTCGAGCTGGAAGACGGCCTCGATGCCACGCAGGAGCGCGTGCTGCAGGGTGGTGATGCTGGTCTCGGTCAGCGACTCGTCGAGAGGCGTGAAGAGCAGCGCGTTCTTGTGGTCCTGCACGCTGGGGACGATCCACTGCCGAGGCGACGCTGTCGGATCCTTGTCGTCCTGGGGCTCATCGCTCGCCCAGTAGCCCGAGACCGGATCGATCTTGAAGCCGAGCGTCTTCTTGTCCGCGCGGCGGCGAAGGCCCTTGTTGAGCCGGGTGATCTCGGCGCCGGGCCCGTAGGCCAGGCGCATGAGGTCGCCGTTGGTGTCGATGACCGTCGCGTTGCGCACGTCGAGCTCGTGGTCCCGCTGCGCCCACCGGAAGGTGGTTTGCAGATCGAAGCCTTGCCGGCGTCGCTCTTCGTCGTTCGCGGTGATGCGCTCTGCCTGCTTCGTCGCGACGTTCTCGATTCGGTAGACGTTGTTCACGATCTCGGCGGTCCCGAGCGAGGCACCGCACGCATGGCACATCGAGGTCTGATCGTCGAAGTGCCCAGCGCCGCACTCGACGCAGATCTTCACGGACTTCGTCGGCAACTGCACGTCGGGCGTGGCGGCGTCGCGCTGGCCGAGCGACAGGAGCGCCCGCACGACGCGATACGCGCGGCCCTCGTGGTAGACGAGGCTGTTCGGCCCGAACTCGGAGAGGGCGAGGAAGCGCGGGCGTTGGAGGTAGGTCTGCTTGCCCCGTCCATCGCTGGTCGCGGGCACGTACGCCATGAGCGGCAGTCGCGGGAAGTTGTAGCCAGGCAGGAAGCCCTCGGTCGCGAGGTAGCGGTAGGTGTAGAAGTCGCTCGACAGGCTGTTCGTACCGCGTTGGAGCAGGTTGAGCTGATCGATGGCCTGCGCGTGGCGCACCTGGGCGGCGCGCTTTTCGGCGTAGGGCGCGGCGTAGTCATCCATCGTGCGGCGCGCGGCGTCCCGTTGCTCCTCCGCCGCCGCGAAGAGGTCGCGCCACCGGCCAAAGGCCTTGCTGAAGCGATCGACGGCGGTGGCCGCGACCGACGCGGCGTAGGGTTCGCGCCCTGTGTACCAAGGAGCGTTCTCTGGCGAGAGCTCATCGGCGATGAGGTCGAGCACGCGCTCGATGCGTTCGATGGCACGGATCCGCACGCGTTCTTCACGCATCGCCGACAAGAGGTCCTCGCGTAGGGGCCGCTGCGGCTCCGCGAGCACGAGCAACTCGGCGATGCTCGCGTCGAGCGGAGCCTCGACACACGAGAGCCAGACCGCCTGCAAGTGACTGTCGACGAGGTCACGGTTGGCGAGGTCGAGCAGCGGGGCCTTCACCTCGCCATGCACCATCGCGCGCGGGTCGCGGAAGAAGTACTGATCGTGAGGGCTCTGCGACGATGCGTACGTCAAGACCAGTGCGGCCTGCCCGCTGCGCCCGGCGCGACCGCTGCGCTGCGCGTAGTTCGCCGGGGTCGGCGGCACGTTGCGCATGTGCACGACGTTGAGCGCCGAGATGTCGACGCCAAGCTCCATCGTGGGTGAACAGAACAGCACAGGGAGGAAGCGGTTCGCCTCGCCAATCTCGCGAAGGCGAGCGTCCTCGGTGGTGAGCTCGGCGCGCTCCTTCTCGCCGTAGCGAAAGCGCTTCTCGCGAATGGCGCGCCGCTCGCCGTCGACCTGAGCCGTGTGTTCGCGCGCCTCGAAGCCGAACAGCGGATGGACCTGGTCGCCGAGCATCGACGCGAGGTTGCCGTAGAGGTCGCGGAAGAAGGCGTTCTCTGTCGACGAGCGGTCGCCTTCGTCAGGCTCACCAAGTCGAAACAGCACCGCGGCGTCGTTCAGGCGCCAGCCCGGCTGATCGAAGGGCGTGTTCTCTTGGGACACGAGACCATGAACGGCCGCTGCCCGCAGCAAGTCACCGATCAGCGTGTCCAGCTCCTTCGACTTGAGATTGCGCGCAGCGCCGTTGCCGTTCCACAGGCGGCTCTCTCGCAGCGTCCTTCCGAGCGCGCTGCGTGAACCGCCACGCACGATGAGGTCCTTGTCGCGCAGGCGTTCTCTTTGCGCGTCGGTGCAGCGACCATGAGCCAGCGCTCCACGCGGCTTCTCGTCAGCGCCGAAGCCCCAGGGCGTGCGAATGCGGCTGTGCGCCCGCGCGACCATCTGCTCGAGGACGGTTGCGTCGAGCACCTGGCTCTTGATCGCCATCCACTTGCGCAGGTGGTCGAGTAGCTCGCGGTAGAGGTTGGAGCGCACCTCGGGGGTCGCGTGCTTCAGCAGGGGATGGGCGCTCTCGAACTCCTCTTGGTCCGAGGCGAGGGCATCGAGCCCCTGGTACTCGACGCGAACCAACCCGAGCTGCTCCAAGTTCGGGTTCGTGTAGCGCCAGCCTCGACGTTGGTCGTACCAGACACGGTAGGCGAGGACTTGTCGGAGCGTGCTCTCGGCCTCTTGTAGGTTGAAGCCCTTGAGGTTCGGCTCTTGCAGCCACTCGGCGCGAACATCTTGCGCAATGCGGTCGAAGCCGAGTGCCCGCTGTGCGGCGACGCCGAGCTCGTCGCTGCGCAGCCCCTGCGGCCCCGCCGTTCGGAGCGCCCCGAGGAAGCCCGCGCGGATGAGGCTGACGAAGAGGAAGTCGTTGAAGTGCCCCGCCTGGAACGCCGCGTCCTGGCGGTTGTCGGTGAAGCCCAGGAGCTTGCGCGTGAAGACGTCGAGCCCGGACTGCGCACCGTGCATCCAGCGCAGCACGCTGGCGACGAGCACCGTCGTCGCGGAGCTGCGGCCTTCGGCCGAGAGGGACGCGAGGCGGGTGCGGTCGCGCGCGGAGCCGCCCTGCGTGTGGCCGCAGCGGAGGCAGAAACGAAACTTGCCGGGGATGAACCAGACGCGGGCGCCCGAGCCGATGTGGCCATCGGCGGCGACGTGCAGCGTCGAGGGACGCGCGCCGCGGTAGTAGGGCTTCAGCCGCGGGTTGCCGCCCCGTCGTACTCGATCCAGTTCTCGGGGAAGTCCTCGTCGCGATCGTTGAACGTGAAGTCGGCGTCACCAAGCGGATGAAGGGTGACGAAACCGAACTCCTCAAGCCCGTCGCCAGCATCTGTGGGCTGCTCGTCGTCCTCCGTCGTCGGAGGTGCATCGTCGATGCTACGCGGAAGTGCCTTCCTCACTCCGTCCTCATCGACGAGGCGAACGGGATGGTACTCGTGCCCGCACTCGCGGCAGAAGTGCACCGGATAGAGGCGCTTCTCAGGCTGTTTCGGGAGGTACTGCTGCCCGTCAACCGTGACGGTGCGCTGACCGGCGGGCTCGAGCGTGGAGAAGGCGTGCCCCGCGCCGGAGATGAACTGATGCAGCTTGAACGCGAAGAAGCTGCGCGCGCTCGACTGCTCGTCGTGAGTGCGATCCTTCTCGGGCACGCTCGAAATCAGGAGCAGGTCTCGGAGCGCAGCTCTGCACGCCGCTTCGGAGCGACCAGACGCTGCGGCCAGCGCGGAGACGGCCTCGGTCACGGTCATCGGTCGCGCACGAACCCATCGTTGATCGACCTCGGAGAACGTGACGCCGAGGCGGGTCTCGACCCAGATCGACAGCGGATGTTTCGACAGCTCAGCGTTGGTGATGGCCTTCGGGATGCCTGCATCGATGGCCGCGCCAAGAGCGGGCGTCACCGAGTCCGAACTCGCCGACGGGTCGGTGATCCGCTCGAGCGTCTCGACGATGACGTTGCTCTCGGGAATGGACGCCGCGAACAACTTGGAGGCGACACGCGCTACGACGCGGCTCTTGTCCTCGAGCGAGCCCTCGCTCGCCATGGTCGCCGAGGTGCCGATGCACTGAAGTTTCTCGGGGCTCAGACGCTCACGCACGCGGCGCACGAGCAGGGCGACATCGGCGCCCTGGCGACCGCGATAGGTATGCAGCTCGTCCAGGACGAGGAAACGCAGGCCGACGCAGTTGTCGATGACGCGCCGGTCGACTTCGTCCTGCCTCGTCATGAGCAGCTCGAGCATCATGAAGTTCGTGAGCAGGATGTCGGGCGGGTTGTCGGCGATACGCTTGCGCTCCTCCGCGTCTTCTTGCCCCGTGTACCGGGCGAAGGTGATCGGCGGCGCCCCGGCGACGTTCCCGACGAACTTGCCCAGCTCCTCGAGCTGCGAGTTCGCGAGCGCGTTCATCGGGTAGATGATGATCGCGCGCGTCCGTGCTTGGCCGCTCCTGCGCTTTTCGACCAGCACCCGATGGACGATCGGGATGAAGAAGCAGAGCGACTTGCCTGAGCCTGTGCCGGTCGTGACGACGTAGCTCTCGCCAGCCTCGGCGAGCGCGATCGCCTGCTCCTGGTGCTTGTAGAGGGAGAGCGGAGTGCCCTTCGTTTGGAAGATGTCTGCGCACCTTGGATCGAGAGCGCCTTGAGCCACGAGGCTCTTGATGTCGGTCGTCCGCTTGTAGCTCGGGTTGATCTGGATGAGCGGCTCGGGCCAGTAGCGCTCCTCTGCGTAGATCGCTTCGACCTGTGCCTTGATGTCGGGCGCGTAGATCGCCGTGAACGAGGTGGCGAAGTGCTTGTACTCGTCGATGACGGAGTCGCGGAGCGCAAAGATGTCGAGCGCCGGGCTCGCGGGAGCGGTGTTCATCGGTCACCGCCTTCGGCGTGCTGCCCCCCTAGCCGCGAGCGGTCACGACCCGCAGAACAACATGAGCCTCCGCTCCATTCTCTGTACTTGCGGGCCGACGGATCGCAGTCCAAGCGAGCGAGGCCTTGCGCTACGCAGGAGCTCCACAGCTCGGCGCTCGTCGACTCGGTTCCTTGGCGTGAGTTCATCGCGGCAGGGCAGTGTCCCTCGGTCCGGGCGTCGGCAACAAGACTGATGAGTCAAGGTGCCCATCGGTGTCTACGCAACCGCTGCGCGCTAGGGTCTGCGCCTCCTGCCTTCCACCGATCGGACGTTTTCGGCGCCCTGTGCCAGTTCGCAGGCTCTTCATCATCGTGCAACGCGCCAGGCAGCATTCGGGGTCGCCTTGCGGGCGCGCCGCCCGTGGGCCCGGCCACGGTTGGGCGACAAGGCTCGGTTCTGTCGATTCCGGAACGGCTTGCCCGGAGCCGGACGGGGGGGGCGAGAGCACTGGGGACACTGCCGCGCCCGTGGACAAGTGGAAAACCGCGCGAGTCCGCCCCCGCGAGCCGGCCAGCGCCCCGCGCCGCGCGGTTTCCCACTTGCCCACCGGCGCTTTGGAAAACGCTTCGCGTTTTCCACAGTGCCCCCAGCGCCGACGACGACCATCTTTTTTCTTTTTCTTCAGAGAGAAGAGATGCGTGACCACACCGACCTCGGTGATGGACGATGGCCATCATGGCGGACGACGCCCCCGACCCGATCACCCTGAAGGAGGTGCAGCTGCGCCTGGGCGTCGCCCAGCACGTGCTGATCCACCTCTGCGAGAGGGGGGTGATCGTGCCGGACTTTGCGGACGCCTCCGGCCGTGGCAAGCGCCGCGAGTTCTCGCAGCGGAACCTCTTCGAGTTCGCGCTCGCGTTGACCCTGCGGTCGTTCGAGGTCTCGGTCGCGACGACGGCGCTCCTCGTGCGGCTCGTCCGGTCGTTTGAGCGCGCCGTGGCGAAGGCCGTGCCCGGCTTCGAGTTCCTGGCGTTCCTTGCCACGAAGGGCGCCGCGCTCGGCCTCCACCTATACGACGGCACCCAGCTCGTGTTCGCGGCTCGGGGCGGCGGCCTCGCCAAGCCGGTCCTTCTCGCGGTCGACCTCACGGACGTCGCCCGCGGCCCTGCCAGCCGCCCGCGCCTCGATCGCCTCGACGAGCTGCCCCGCGCCTTCGACGGCCACCTCGAGCTCGACCTCGTACGTATCGCACGCCGCCTCACTGAATAGGCGTTGCGTGATGAGAGACAGTGTCTATCATGACGTGCCATGGGGGCAGCGAGGAAGGTTCGTGACGGGGAGGCGGCGGACGCGGACGGGCGCGGCCCGCTCTCGGCGGAGATGGTCGACTTCGTCGACCATCTCGTCGACCATCTCGCCGAGCTCCTCGCCGCCGAGTTCGCCGCCTCGATGAAAGGCGGGCGTGATGCGGGCGGCGATCTACGCGAGGTTCTCGAGCGAGAACCAACGGGAACAGAGCATCGACGATCAGATCCGGGTCTGTAGGGAGTTCGCGAAGCGCGACGGGATCACGGTCGTCGAGAGCCACATCTACTTCGACGAGGCGCAGTCGGGCTCGATCCGGGCGCGACCGGGGCTCGAGGCGCTGAAGAAGGCCGCCGAGGCGAAGCAGTTCGACGTCCTCCTCGTCGACGACTCCTCCCGCCTCTCGCGCGACAACCAGCACTTCAACACGCTGCTCTGTCTGTTCCAGTTCTGGGGCATCCGCCTGATCTCGGTGAGCGATGGGCTCGACATGCGCGAGGAGCACGCGAAGGTCGCGTACCAGTTCCGCGGCATCATCAACGAGCTCTACCTGACCGACCTGAAGAAGAAGACGCACCGCGGGCAGATGGGCCAGGTGCTGCGCGGCTTCGCGGTCGGCTGCCGAGGCTACGGCTACACGAGCGTTCCCGACGGCGAGAGCAAGTACGACAAGAAGGGCCGGCTGCGCGCCGACGGGTTCAAACTCCAGGTGGTTCCCGACGAGGCGCGCATCATCCAGCGCATCTACCGCGACTTCATCGGCGGCAAGGCGATCACGAAGATCGCGAAGGCGCTGAACGAGGAGCGCGTGCCGACGAAGGTGAAGCTGCGCGGCGGGTGGAACGTCTCGACGATCTCGCGGATCCTGAAGGACGAGAAGTACACGGGCACGTTCATCTGGAACCGCACGACGAGCGTGAAGGATCCGCTGACGGGCAAGATGAAGCAGGTCGACCGCCCGAAGGAGGAGTGGGTCACGCAGCAGCGACCCGAGATGCGGATCATCTCGGACGACGACCGGGCCGCCGCCGACCGACGCTGGCAGGTGATCGACGGCGTCTTCCCGAGCCGACGGAAGGGGAAGAAGGGCTTCGAGGATCGTCCGCAGCGGAGCTACGTCGAGTCGCACCCAACCCACCTGCTCTCGGGCGCGCTCAAGTGCGGCGTTTGCGGCGGCGCGATCGCGCTCGTGAGCGGGAAGGGGAGCGGCTACTACGGCTGCCTGAACGGGTCGCGTCGCTCGTGCGAGAACCGCCAGCTCATCGCCCGCAAGCGCATCGAGGAGAAGGTGCTCGCCGCGCTCGAGGCCGAGGTCATGCGCGCCGACGTGCTCGAGGCCGTGTACACGAAGACGGCAGCGAAGATCCGGGAGCTGTTCGCGCACGTGCCCGAAGAGCTCCGCGTCAAGAAGCTCGAGCTGAACCGCGCGCAAACGCGCGTTCACAACTTCATCGAGTTCATCGCGAGCGGCCGGGCTACGCCCGGGCTCGCCGACGCTCTCGCCCAGGCCGAAGAGCAGACCGAGACGCTCACGGCCGACGTGGCGAGCCTGGAGACGGCCAAGGACGACGTCTTCACGCCGCCGCCCCGGGCCTGGATCGAGGACCGCCTCGCCAAGCTGCGAGAAGTCCTGGGCCAGCGCACCGAACTCTCGGCCCTGGCGCTGAGGCGCCTGACCGGCCCGGTGACGCTGACGCCGCAGAAGCCGGAGGTAGGTCGCGCCTACTTCCAGGCCTGCTGCCGCTTCGACAGTCTGAACCTTCTCCACGTTGCGGAGCGAGGTTCGAATTCATTGCGATGGTGGAGGCGCAGGGAATCGAACCCTGGTCCGCGAGGCATCAATTGCAACTTCGTTCACGTGCGTAGTCGCTGTGTCCCCAGCGACTGGGTTCGCAGATTCGGCCGCGACCTATCTCTCGCAATCTCAGCCGCGCTATCGAGAGCTCCCTCGCGCGACCCAGCCCTAGTGATGACGCCCTCGGGCTACCAGGACGATCTGGCCTCCGGACGTTGCTCAGCGGTGATTAAGCCGCGAGAGCAAAGGTGTCGTTGTCGTTCGCACTTATAACGTCCCGCTTTGTAAGGCGGATCGGGAGCCGCCACACGCAATTGCAATCTCCGTCCCCACGTCGAAGCCGGTCGCCCCCGTGGGTACTTCCAGAACGAGGTCAACCTAGTGATCTTGGCCGGCGTGTCAACAACGCCGCGCGCGCGGTGCGCTTCGTCGCCGAGCCGAGAGCCGGCGCCCGCCGTGGCGGGCGCTATCATCCCCAGATGAGCTTGTTCTTTGCTTCGAGACGACTGGCTGGGTGGGTGGGGGCCCTGGCCCTCCTTGGCTGCGATGGCGGAGGCGAGAGCGACGCGGGCGGCCCGCTAGGCGAACTCGCGCTGACGCCGGAGCCAGCCGAGCCCGCGTGCACCCTCACCGATCGTGAGGCGCCGCTGTGCAGCGGCGAGGCGTGCCCGTTCGCAGCGCACGGTGAGCTCGACTGCGGTGAGGTCTCGGTCCAGGTCGCGGTCGCGCCCCGCGTCGCGGCCGCGCCCGTGCTGCTCCTCGACTCACGCAGCGAAGGCTCCACGCTTCGCCTCGCGGACCCCGTCGCGGGCACGGTGGTCGCGCTCGAGGGGGTCCCCGTGGTGGCGACCGTCGGGCTCGACACCAGCGGCGAGCCTCGCGTCGCCTACGCCGAGATGGACGCCTGGTTGTTGCGCTCCGCCTCTGGCGTGGAGCAGGAGATCCCTCAAAGCCCCCCGGTGTTCGTCGCGCTCGGCTTCGCCGCCACCGGTGAGCGAGCCGTCGCCCTCGCGCAAGACGGCTCGCTGCAGCTGGTGCTGGCCGTGCGTGAGGAAGGCGAGTGGACGTTCGAAACGATCGCGGCGGCCGGTCATGGCGGCCAGCTGGCCGTCGCCGACTCGGGACGACCGCTGGTCGCGTTCCGTCCGAGCGCGAACGAGCTGGCCATGTTCGTGTCGGAGCGCGACCCCGAGCCCGTGGTCACGGGCCCGCTCGCCAACCTCGCTGGCTACGACCTGATCGCCGGGCCTTCCATCTGGGAGGCCGTGTTCTTCCAGGATCAGCAGCGGCTCGGCGTCGCTCGGCGAGGTCATCCGCCCTTGGTCACGGCGGCCGGTGCGTTCCCGATCCACCTCGGCAGCGCTCGCTGCTGGGAGCGCGCCGACAACGGCGCCGTGCTCGGCGAGACGTGCAGCGACGCCGGCGCGGGCGTTACGTCCGACCCCGTCGCCGTGCGAGGGGCGAGCGGCTCCCTCAACGCGTTCGTGATCGTCGAAGAGTCCTCGCGCACGGGCCACTACCAGCTGCCGTGCGCCGGGTGCGAGCTCGATTTCGTGGTCGACGAGAGCGTGAACGAGAGCTCCCTCGTGCACTTGCAGGTGACCACGACCGGCGGCGTCGAGCGCCTGGAGGAGGTGGCGCGCTACGCGCTCGGCCTGGAGTACGAGCACGCCCAGCTTTACGGCGAGCAGACGGAGCAGGGCGCCGCGCTCGCCATCTCAGCGAAGGGGCTCGTGCGCTGGGCGTCGATCGACCTCGAGAAGCTGTGAGGGTTGGCAGCGCGCTCGGGTCGAGGCAGACACGACAGCCATGAGCCAGCGCGCCCGCGTCTACCATTACGCCGCCTGCGGCACCTGCAAGAAGGCCCTCAAATGGCTCGCCGCGCGCGGCGTCGCCTGCGAGCTCACCCCGATCGTGGAGCAGCCTCCGTCGCGCGCCGAGCTAGCTCGGCTGATCGCGGCGAGCGGGCTGCCGCCCCGCAAGTGGCTCAACACCAGCGGCGGCTCCTACCGCGCGCTGGTCGAGGCGCGCGGCAAGGCGGCCGTCGAGGCGCTGACGGACGCGGAGCTGATCGGCCTGCTCGCCGCCGACGGCAAGATGATCAAGCGCCCCGTCGTCGTGGCGGGCGAGCGGGTGCTCGTGGGCTTCTCGGAGGCTGCGTACGAGGCCGCGTTCGCCTCGCGCTGAGCCGGCTACTTCTTGTCGGGCTCGGCCGCCGGCTTGTCGGCGGGGGACTCTTCGCCCTCGCCGACCGGCTTGAACTGGTCGGGCACCTTGGAGCCTTCGCCCCAGAAGTACTTCTCGAGCTCGCCGAACCAGATGCGCTGGCCCGCCTCGGAGACGAGGTCGAGGCGATACTCGTTGATGAGCATCTTCGAGTGCTCGAGCCAGGCCTGCCAGGCCTGCTTGGAGACGTTCTCGAAGACCTTCTGACCGACCGGCCCCTTCAGCGGGGGCTTCTCGAGCCCCTCAGCCTCTTGACCGAGCTTCACGCACTGGACCATCCTCGACATCGAGGCCTGGGTTAGCCCAGCCGGCGGCTCACCGCAAACACAGCCGGCGGCTCACGGCAAACCCGCCAGCCGCTCACGACAAACGCTGTCAGGCCGCGGCTTGGCTGATGTCCATCAGCAGCCGCACCGAGTCGGCGTACGTGGTGCCTTTCACGCAGCGGCCGCCACGCAGCTCGAAGATCTCGCAGAACGAGGGCGGCTGGATGGCCGGCGGACGCGACGAAGGCGCCCGCGTCAGCGGCGGCACGCTCTTGCGCGGCGCCTGGCGGATGCCGCACTCGGCCACCACCACCAGACCGGCGTCATGGATCGCTCGCGGCTCGATCTGCGCCCCCGACACGCCCTCGAGCATGCTTCGGAAGCTCGAGATGACCGCGGAATGCCCGCGCACCCGCTCGTCGCGGGCAGCGTGGAACCACTCCACCTCGGGGGCCATCATCGCGGCGATCCATTCCCAGTCGCGGCGGTTGAAGGCGTCGTAGTAGCAGCGGACCCACTCGACGTTGCTTTGCTTCGGGGCGTTCACAGTTCCCACCTCCAAGCACGGCCCGGGCCAGGGCTGGTTCCAGGTAAATCCAGCGGAAGTCCCGTCTTGTGGGATGGTCGCATGGATCTGGGTCGTCTCGGACCGGATCATCGATGGACCGGCCCCCCCTCGAGCCGTCACCTACACCGGAACTATCGTCCAGGTCCTCAGCCCAGGGTGGCGAGGCGCTCCTCGAGCTGCTTCTCGAGCTCGACCAGGGACTTGGTGAAGCCGTCGATCCCCTCCTGGAGCTTGAAGGTCGCCATCTCGTCGGCCTGGTGCATCGACCGGAAGGTCGCCTCGGTCACGGTGATGCGCTCCACCTTTGCGGTCTTCGCGGCCTCGGGGTCCAGCTTGCGCGGGACGGCGCCCTCCTTCGAGTCGAGCTCGTCGAGCAGCTTCGGCGAGATGGTGAGCAGGTCGCAGCCGGCCAGCTCGAGGATCTCCCCCGTGTTGCGGAAGCTCGCCCCCATGACCTCGGTCTGGTGGCCGAAGTGCTTGAAGTACTCGTAGATGCGCGTGACCGAGACCACGCCCGGGTCCTCTGCGGGCGGGTAGCTCGCCTGGCCGGTCTTCTTCAGGAAGAAGTCGAGGATGCGCCCGACGAACGGCGAGATGAGCGTCGCCTTGGCCTCGGCGCACGCGATCGCCTGGTGCATGCCGAAGAGCAGGGTGAGGTTGCAGTGGATGCCCTCGGCCTCGAGCTTCTCGGCGGCGCGGATCCCCTCCCAGGTCGACGCGATCTTGATGAGGATGCGCTGCTTGCCGACGCCGGCGCTCTCGTACATCGAGATCAGCTTCTTCGCCTTGGCGATGGTGCCCGCTTCGTCGAACGACAGGCGCGCGTCGACCTCCGTCGAGACGCGGCCCGGAACGATCTTGAGGATGCGCTTGCCGAACTCGACGGAGAGCTCGTCGATCGCGTGATCGACGATCTCTTTCGGCGCGGCGGACGCGCCGAGCTGCTTCTTCGCAGCGACCAGCGCGCCGTCGACCAGCTCTGCGTAGACCGGCATCTTCGCGGCGGCGGCGATCAGCGATGGGTTGGTCGTCGCGTCCTCGGGCTTGAACTTCTCGATCGACAGGATGTCCCCGGTGTCGGCGACGACGCGGGTGGTCTTCTTCAGCTCGGTCAGCAGGCTCATCGTGATCTCCGTCGGTCCAAGGTCCGGGTCGCTCGCCTCTCTTACTTCAGCGCCTTCGGGACGGGTACCTCGCCGCCGCCCTTCACGAACGCGGCGATCGACTCGCTCAGCTTGTCGACCGCCGTCACACACTTCTTGCTCACGTCCCCCATCGAGACGCCCTTGCACTCGTCGCGCCGCTCCTTGTTGATCTTCGCGATGGCCGCGTCGGTCAGCAAGGCGGCCTGAGACTCGTCGCTGAACGACTTCCACTCGAGCTTGGCGTGCTTCGCCTTGCCGGGCGGCGCCTTGAAGGTCAGCTCCTCGCCGGAGAGCGAGGCGCACGACCCGTCCCAGCGGATGACGTCGTAGCCGCCGCTGGCGCCGCTCACCTCGATGCCGGTCGTGTTCTTGCGGACCGCGACCACGATGACCTCCTCGTCGAAGACCAGCTTGTCCTGCGAAGAGGCCCCGCCCGAGGCGTTCCACGCGTCGGTGTTCCGGGTGAGGTAGCCCCGGGTGAACGGTGAGCCTTGCTTGAAGTAGACGAGCGCGAGGTCCGGGTTGACGTTGGCGCACAGCTTCTTCACGAACGCGGGCGGCGGGAGGCAGACGTTGTCCTTCTGCTCGCAGGTCGTCACCACCGTGGGCGTCGCCGGCTCGGGCGCCTTCGACGCGGCGCTCGGCTCCGCCGAGGCGTCTGACGTCGCTGTCGACGCGGCGTCGCCCTTCGGCGACTCGGCCGGCTCGGTGCTGCCGGCGCAGGCTGCCGCAGCGAGCGCGAGGGTGACGAGGACGTGCGAGGTCGTTCGAGGCATCGGCATGGGCCGAGGAAAGTAGCAAAACCAAGCGGCGGGCGTATTGACGACCGCGCGCCGCCGCGGTCCATTTCGCTCTGGTCATGCGCGATCGGTTGTCGGCGCTCTGCGCATCCTGTCTGCTGTTGTCGGCTGCCTGCGCCGAGGTCCTCCTCCCGGCGGACGATGACGACGGCAACATCACCACCGGCGTCAACGGCAGCACCTCCTCCGGGGGCGCTGGCGGCGCGGCGTCGACCGGCGCGTGGGGGCACGACGGCGCCGGCGGCTCGGGCGCCGGCACGACCTCCTCGGGCCCGTACCCCATCGTCCTCGCGCATGGCTTCTTCGGCTTCGAAGAGTTCGCCGGCGCCGACTTCGCGACGTACTTCTTCGAGGTGAGGGAGCACCTGGCCGCGAACGACGAGCCGCTCGTCTTCACGCCCGCCGTCGATCCTTTCAACGACTCCACCCAGCGCGGCGCTCAGCTGCTCGCGCACGTCGAGGCGGTGCTCGCCGAGACCGGCGCCCAGAAGGTGATCCTCATCGGCCCCTCGCAGGGCGGGCTCGACAGCCGCGTCGTCGCGTACGAGAGGCCCGATCTCGTCGCGGCGGTCGTCACCGTGGCCACGCCGCACCGCGGCTCGCCGGTGGCCGACATCGCGCTCGGCCTCACCGAGGACGACTTCGCGTCCGAGCTCATCGACGACCTCGTCAACCTCCTGGGCGCGCCGCTCTACGACCAGGTCGGTAACGAGACGAGCGTCAGCGAGGCGCTGCACCAGTTCTCGTCGCCGGGCATCGCCGAGTTCAACGCCCACTACACCGACTCACCCGGCGTCTTCTACGCGTCGCTCACCGGCCGCACCGACAACCACCTCGGCGGCCAGGTCTGCGCCACCGACCTCGAGCTGCCGATCATCGAGGGCTGGCGCACCGAGGGAGATCCGACCGACGTCTTCTTCATCCTGTCCGAGGCGATCATCGACGGCGACTCCGACGCGCCGAACGACGGCCTGGTGCGCGTGGCCGACGCGAAGCACGGCGAGTTCTGGGGCTGCGTGCCCGCCGATCACATGGACGAGATCGGCCAGCTGTTCGGGGACGGGCCCGGCCTGGGCAACCCGTTCGACCACAAGGCGCTGTTCCTGTCGATCGTGCGCGAGCTGCGCAAGCGCGGCTACTGATAGCCGCGCCGAGCCGCTCCGCTAGCGAGCGAGCTGCACGTTCTTCACGACCCCCGCCACGTCGAGCGACAGGTTGATCGTGGAGAGCTGACGGGCGGGGTCCTTCTTCAAAAAGAGCACGCCGCCGGGGAGGTGGTCGTACTTGAAGAAGCTGCCTTGCATCGACCGGGTCGAGCCGTCGGCGTCGGTCACCGTCACGTTCTTCGCCGCGCCCATCGGAGGCCGCGCGAGGGTCACTGGCTCGAGCCACGTCGGCGTGTCGGCGTCCGCGCCGCCGATGCTGACGCGCTCCCAGGTCTGATCGCGCAGCTCTTCGGGGACGTTCCACGAGGCCGCGCCGCCGGTGTCCTGCATGAAGCTCAGGACCTCCTCGTAGACGTAATCGCTGATCCACGCGGGGTCGCAGTACCCCATGAAGTCTTTGTACGAGGGCGAGACCAGCTGGTGCCCGAAGATGTCCATGCCCCACACGCCGATGGCGCCGCCCGAGTGGGGGAAGCCAGGATCTGCGCCCGAGACGCCGCCGCACGGCGAGTGAGGGCGGCCGTGGTTGTGCCCGAGCTCGTGCACCGCCGTCCACGCCGCCATGTCGCCGCCGTACCCGAGGCCGATGGCCGCGCGCGAGTACTCGCCGCCCGGCTCGCCGATGAACCCGAGGCCCGCGACGCAGCCCCCGCTGCAGAACGTGTTGAACGACGAGGCCGGCTCGAAGATGCCGTAGTAGTACTCGTCGAACGGGACGTTCGCGCTCGTGCGCTCCTGGGAGACCGCGTTGAGCAGCGTGTCCCAGCCGTTTCCGGAGGCGTCGATGGTGCTGCTCCACGGGAGGGTCGGGCCCACCGAGACGGTCACGTCGGTCGCCGGGTAGAGCGTCATGAAGTACGCCCGATAGCGATCGATCTGCGTCTGCGACGTGTCCGGCATGCGGTTCGAGCCGTCGGCCTCGTAGCGCACCGGGATGAGCGTGATGTGCACCGCGTGTGAGGTCTGCATCGCGAGGCTGGCGAGGGGCGTCGACGCGCCGGGGTTCGAGCCCGGCTGCGTGCCCTCCTCGACGAGCTCGACGCGCCACTGCTGACCCACCTGCATCATCTCCGCGGGCACGTCGAAGTTGACGGTGCTGTCGTAGTCGTCGTCCTCCGAAGACATCGCGCCGCTGACGGGCTCCTCCAGGACGTCGTCGCCGATGGTCAGCCGAGCGGTGACCGGCGCGCCGCTCGGGGACGAGCTGTCCACGAAGACGCGGACCACCGCGGGGCGGCCGGCGACGAGCGAGACGGTCGGCGCGTGCGCGTCGCCGCCGCTGAAGACGGTGCTCTTGACCGCTTGATACAGGGCGACCTCGCGCACGGAGTACCCCGTGGCGTCGCCCTCGGCCTCGACCGGCCCGCCGGCGCCCTCACCGGTCGATCCCCCATTCGCGGTGCCGCCCCCGGTCATCACGCCGGCGCCCGAGGCGCCCGAACCGTCGCTCGAGCTGTCCGCGTCGTCCTCGCCGTCCTGCCCGAGCTCGTCGTCCACGACGAGCTGGTCGGCCCCCGTGATCATGTTGCAGCCGAGCAGGGTGAGGCCGATGAGCGCCGCGGTCGCCAGGGTCGAGGGTCGCATCGTCATCGGGTGAACATCACGGTTCGTGCCACCTCGCATGAGGGCCGGAAGGCGCTTGGCACGGCCCCTGGGGGGACCTCATCGCGGACCCTGCGGAAACATCCACTTTGGCTGTACTCGCCCCTGATGCAGGAGCGATCCACTGGATCCAGCCCAAGCCACTGGCCACACCGGTCCCCCCTCGCGAAGCGAGGGGGGCAGGGGAGGTGAAAGCGCGGCTCCGACGTCACCGAGCATCAAGACGTCGCTGCTCGAAGACAGCGCTACGGCTTCTTGGTCGACGGCGCTGGAGCGGGGTTGTCCTTCAGCTCCTTCAGGCGCTTCGCGGCCGAGTTGGCGCACGAGTTGTTGCCCTTCGACTGACACAGGCCGATGAGCTGCTTGAGCTCGCCTTCGGTCAGGCTGCCGATGGGGCGCGCCTTCAGGTCGTTGTACTTCTTGTCGGGGTCGTCCAGCGCAGGCCGATCGGGCTGGCCGGGCTGCTTGGGCGGCAAGGCCGAGGTCGTCGCCGGGGGCCTGGGCGCGATGGCCGTCGGGCGGAACGTCGGCGCCGGCGCGTTGGGCTTCACGTCCTCGAGCTCGGCGGGGAGCTCGACGCCGAAGTTACGGAGCTTGTCGTCGGCGTCGCGCCGCGTCGCCGCGTCGAGGTTCTTGTTGTTGCGGATCTGCCAGAGCAGGTTGACCTGCTTCTGCGGATCGTCGCCCGACGCCTCGACCTCCTTGAAGAGCTTCGCGGCCCACGCGCTCTCGATCTTCTGCACCGCCGGGTCCTTGAGGGTCGGTGAGCCGTCGGCGATCTCCGCGATCTTGGCGTGGGCCTCGTCGAGCTTGCCTGCGTCGAACAGCTCGAGCGCCTCCGCGAGCAGCTTGGCGCCGGCCTCGTCGGCCGGTGCGTCGGCGGACGACGTCGTCGCGCCATTCGGCGGCGGGCGCGTCGCGACGTAGGCCGCGGCCGCGCCCACGCCGAGCACGCCGAGCGCAGCGCCGACCGCGACCATCTTCAAGATGCCCGAGCTCGACGCCGCCGCCGGCTTGGCGCCGCCGCTCGAGCTCTTGATGGCCGCGTCGAACCCGGTGATCGCGGGGAGGGCTTGGCTGCGATCGAAGCCGGCGCGGAAGATCTTCCCCGCGCCCACGAACCGCAGGCGCACGTCGCCGAGCTCCAGGGCGTCGCCGGCCTCGATGAACCCTCGCCGCACCTCCTGCCCGTTGATGCGGATGCCGTTGGCCGAGCCCTTGTCGATGATCTCGTAGCGGCCGTTGCCGACCGCGAACAGCTCCGCGTGGAAGCGGCTCACCGAGCTGTGGTTGACCGAGATATCGGCGTCCTCGCTGCGGCCCATCGAGAAGTGCTCGCGGTCGAGGTAGAACTCCTGGCCGGGCTGTGGCCCGACGACCACCACGAGCCGGTCGGGCCGGTGGTGTGCGGGCAGCACGGCAGGGTCGGCCGCGGCCTGCTCCGGCACCTGCGACAGGATGCGAGCTTCTTCGACCAGCTCGAGCCGGTAGTCGCCGAGCTGCACGACGTCGCCGTGGCTGACGTGCTGCTCCCCCGCGACGCGCAGCCCGTTGACGTAGGTGCCGTTGTAGCTATCGAGGTCGCGAACGACCCAGCCCGCGCCGTTCTGCCGGAGCGACGCGTGCTTGCGGGAGATGTTGCGCTCGGTGAGCCGGATCTCGTTCGCTACGTCGCGGCCGACGTTGTACTCGGTGTGGTCGAGCTGAAGCGATTTCTGCTTCTGCTCGTCGTCTTCGATCGTCAGCTTCCACATGTGAGATCGCTCGGATCCAGGGAGGGGTAACTCTACCGGCGAAGTCGGTCGAATGAAAGTCGGCCTCTCGCGCCGCGCTAGCCCCCGGAGGCGACGGTCCGGAACGGGTGCAGGAAGGCCGCCAGGGACGCCGGGTTTCGCGTCTGCATCCACAGACGGCCCTGACCGTTGAAGTCACAGACCAGGCCCTCGCCGCTCAAGAAGAGGCTCTTCAGGCCGCCGACCTTCCTGACGTTGTACTGTAGCCCCTGCGTGAACGCGACCATGTGGCTGTTGTCGCAGACGTACCCGTAATATTGCTGGCCGATGTCGACGGCGTGGAGCCCGCCGTACGACGCGAACCAGATCTGGCCTTGCCCGTAGGCGCGCAGGAGGAACAGGCCGCCCGAGAAGAAGCCCTTCGCGCCCTGCCACTTCGAGTCGAGCATGACCCCGGCCGTGGACGCGAGGTACGCGCCAGACTGGAGGAACAGCTCCATCCCCGGCTGGAGGT
The DNA here is from genome assembly GCA_016719945.1 of Polyangiaceae bacterium. Taxonomy (GTDB): domain Bacteria; phylum Myxococcota_A; class Polyangia; order Polyangiales; family Polyangiaceae; genus Xiheicaenibacterium. Next base: position 60,119 of record JADJYE010000002.1, read on the forward strand.
TGAACACCTCGACCGTGCCCTCGGAGGCCGGCGCGAACCACAGCGACTGGCCCGGAGCCGTCGCGGTGAACGTGTTCTGGAACAGGCTCTCGCCGCCGAGCAGCTTGCGCTTCAGGGCTCCGCCGAAGCCGCCCTGCATGTTCGTCTTCATCTCGATGGCCGAGTCGCGGGCGACCATCGCGCCCGCCTCGGTGATGAGCGTCTCGCCGGGCTGGTCGAAGACCGCGCGGACCAGGCCGAAATCGGGGTTGTGGCGGATCTCGCTCTGCATGGCCGGTCACTCCCTCGGGGGCAGCATCGCGCCGATCGCGGTGCCGTATTCGGACGCGTTGCGCGACTGGATGTAAACGATGCCCTGGCCCTGGAACGTGCAGACGAGCCCCTCGCCGGACAGGAACGACGAGACCCACCCGGACGCGCTCTTGCCGACCGAATACGTGAGGGTCGACTCCCACGCGACGATGTGGCCGGTGTCGATCACCATGCTCCCGTCGACGTTGACGGGCTCGATGGCGCCGAACGACCCCAGCACGAGCTGGCCCTGGCCGCGGGTCTCGAGGATGAACAGGCCCGCGCCGGAGAAGAACCCCTTCGCGCCGGCCTTGGTGGCGACGTCGACCGACGGGCTGCAGGCCACGAACGCGCCGTTCTGCATGTGCCATTGGCGCTGGCCCACCTCGACCACGACCATGTCCCCGCACAGCGGGGTGGCGAACAGCACCTCGCCTTGCGTCTGCTGGGCGGTGAACGTGTTGCGGAAGAAGGACTCGCCGCCGAACAGGCGCTTGAGCCCGCTCATCAGCCCGCCCGACTGCGTCTGCAGGACGATGTTGGGCGTCATGCCGACCATGGCGCCGCTCTCGGCGACGACGGACTCGCCGGGTTGGAGCCAGACCTGCGCGAGCGACTGCGAGGGCTTGTACAGGACGTTGACTTGCACGTGGCGACCTCGGTGACCGGACCTCTTGGACGAACCCTTCGAAACAATGACGCGCGCCGGGGCGCGGGCTAGGGGAGCAGGCGGCCGACCCAGTCGACGAGCGACATGGTGTTGCGCGACTGGATGAGCACGCGGCCTTGTCCCGTGAACTCGCAGACCAGGCCCTCCCCCGAGGCGACGAAGCCCATCACCCCACCGCCGGGCGACTTGATCTTGAACTGGAGCGACGAGTCGAAGGCGACCAGGTGCCCGTTGTCGACCACGTACGTGCCGTTGACCCAGATCTCGTCGATGGCGCCGTAGCTCGTGAGCCACAGGTCGCCCCGGCCCGACGCCTCGACGAAGAACGCGCCCTCCTTCGCGAGGATGGCGCGGAGGCCACCCCACCTGAGCTTGAGGTCGACCTCGCCGGCGCACGCCACGAAGGCCCCTGCGCTCATCACCAGGGTCTGGCCGTTGAGCGGGATGTGCCGCATCGAGCCCGAGAGCGCGGGCGCGAGCCACACCCAGCCGCCCGAGGGCGCGGTGAAATGGTTCACGAAGAACGTGTCTCCGCCGACCATCTTGCGCACCATCGCCACGAAGATCGCCTTCAGCTTCGCGAAGAAGCCGGCGCTGCGCCCGGCGTTCAGCTTCACTTCCATCTCGACCGTGGTCGCGCGGGCGACCATCGTGCCGGCCTCGGCGATCAAGGTCTCGTTCGGCTGGAGGGAGACCTGCAGCATCGGGAACGACGGCTCGTATTTGATGACGTGCTGCATCGGTGGCTCTCGCGCCCGGACCTATACCGAAAGTGCGGCCCCGGAACCAGGGGCGGTCACCCTCGGGGCCGCGACAGCAGCATGGTGAGCAACAAGACCGCGAGCAGCGCGCCCGCGGAGACCCCGACCGTGCGCGCCAGCTCGACGTGGCCCGCGAGGTAGAGCTGGAGCGCCCCGTACCCGCCCGCGATCGCCAGCGCGGCGAAGACGAGCGAGCGCACGCTGCGGGCGACGGTGTTGGCGGCGCGCGTGAGGTCGCGCACCCGGATCTCGGCCTCGCCCCGGTTGGCGCGCAGCAGGTACTTGCGCAGGTCGTCGGGCAAGGTCACCGCCTTCAAGGCCATGTCCTTCGCCGCTTCGAGCGCGATCTGGGCCCAGTCCCGGTTGCCGAGCACGAAGCTCTGCGCGTACGGCTGGATGATCTCGACCGGGTTCATGTCCGGGTCGAGCTCGGTGCAGACCCCGGTCAGCAGGAGCAGCGTGCGCTCGAGGTAGACCCAGTCCCGCGGGACGTGGAACGCCTGCGACAGCTCCTTCAGGCCGATGTTCATGCGGCGCAGGCTCATCAGGTTCTCGAGGCCGCGCTGGGGGTCGAGCTTGATGTCCTTCAGGTTGAAGCTCTCGAGCTTCACGTCCTCCTGGAAGCGCTGGTGGAAGAACTCGACCACCCGCTCGCTCACGTCCTCGGAGTCCGCGCGCGAGATGAAGCCCATCTTCTTGAGGGCGCGGATGAGCCGCTCGGTGTCGCGCCGGATGACCCCCTCGAGGAACTCCGGGATGCCCTCGCGCATCTCTCGCGAGAGCTCCGCGACGGCGCCGAAGTCGAGCAGCACCAGCTCGCCCTTCTCGCCGACCAGCATGTTCCCGGGGTGCGGGTCTGCGTGGTAGATGCCGTCGACGAAGATCATGTGACAGAACGTCTCGACGATCTTGCGCGCGAGGGCCTTGCGGTCGATCTTGGCCTCGTCGATCCGCTTGAGGTCGTTGACCTTGAAGCCGAACACGAAGGTCGTCGTCATGACCGTCTTCGTCGACAGCTCCGCGACAGGCTTCGGGAAGACCACCAGCGGGTCGTTCACGAAGTTCTGCATGATGCGCTCGATGTTCTTCGCCTCGCGCTCGAAATCCAGCTCCTCCTGGATCATGGCGCGGATCTGCCGGTAGTACGTGTCGAGGTTCTTGGCAGGCAAGAACGCCGACGCGATGTGCATGATGCGGCGGATCGTCGCCAGATCGAGGCGAACGACGTCGTCGATGTCGGCGTGCTGCACCTTCACCGCCACGTGCCTGCCGTCCGCCAGGTACGCCTCGTGGACTTGCCCGAGCGACGCGCTGGCGATCGGCTCCTCGTTGAACCTCACGAACAGCTCGCTGACGGGCTTGCCCAGATCGCGCTGGATCCGCCGCTTGATCTCGTCGGTCGGGCGCGGGGGCACGCGGTCTTGCAGGGCCGCGAGCCCATCGCGAAACGGCGCTGGCAGGAAGTTGGCGAGCACGCTGAGCAGCTGCCCCACCTTGATGAACAGACCCTGGAGCGCGACGATCGTGGACTGAACGCGTCGCGCGTTCTTGGCGTGGACGGTCTCGAGGCGGGCCTCGAGCCAGCGCGCGCCGAACACGCGGCCGAGGAAGTAGGTCAGCAGGTAGCTGCCGATGACCGTGAACGTCGTCGCGTACGCGCGGACGAAGCGATAGCTCTGCGTGGCGGGCTTGCGAGGCGCGAGGGCGGGCGCGTTGGAGCTCCACGCCGGCGCCTTCGGCGCCTCGCCCTGCGCCAGCGTCGGGGGCGCGCCCGCGTCGGGTGTGCTCGCCGTCACGTGCGCGAGCTTACTCCCCCTTCGGCGCGCTGGGGGGCTCGCCGGCGAAGCCGCTTCAACTCAGCGCGTCGAACATCGCGTCATACGCGGCGGGCCGTGCGGCCCGGATCGCGATGTGATCGCGCGTCGGGTGGACCCTGTTGGTCAGCAGCACGCCCACGAACGCCGCGTCGGGATCGATCCACAGGCTGGTCCCGGTGAACCCCAGGTGACCGAACGTTCGCGGTCCCAGGCGCGCGCCAGAGCTGGGGCTGCCGTCCGTCCGTCCGTCGAAGCCTGCGCGCAGCGACCCTCCCGGCCGCGCTCGGACCAGCGGGTCGAGCTCGCGCGCGTCGAGGAACGAAGAGCGCCCGTCCAGCACCGCGAGCAGCTCGAGGCCGAGCCTCAGCACGGCCTCTGCGTCGCCGAAGAGCCCGGCGTGGCCGGCGAGGCCGGCGCCCGTGATGGCCCACGCGTTCTCGTCGTGGACCGCGCCCGCGACGACGCCGCCGCGGAACGTGACGTCCTCCGTCGGGGCGACGCGCTCGTCGAACGACCGGCCCGCGGCTCGAAGCTGCGCGGCGCTCCCCACCCTCGCCTCGATCCCCAGCGGGGCCGTGACGTGCGCCCGCACGACCTCGTCGAGCGGCGCTCCGCAGCGCGTCTCGAGCGCGAGCCCCAGCAGGAGGTAGCCCATGTCGCTGTAGACCGGGGCGAAGCCGTCGGGTGGCGGCTCGCCGGCGCAGTCGGCTCGCCGCGCCGAAGCCGCTGCCCGATAGGCGGCGGCCGGCTCGACCGAGCCGCCCTCGAGCAGGGGCGCGAAGAGCCTCTGGTGGGCCTCGAGGCCTGCGCGGTGGGCGGCGATGAGATCCAGCGGGACGCGTCCGGTCGGGGTGTCGGCCAAGGACGGGATCACGTCGCCCAGCCGCTCCTGCCGAGACAACACGCCCGCTCGTTCGAGGCGGGCGAGGGCCAGGGCCACGAACGGCTTGGTGACGCTCGCGAGGTCGAACGGCGTCGCGTCCTCCACGGACGGGGCCCCCTCCTCGTAGCTCAGCGAGCCAGCGTGTCCCACGCCCCCAACCCCCCTCCGAGAGGCTGCGACGCTCGCTCCGGGAGCCGCGCGGTCCGTCGCGAGGACGCCCGCCGCGACGGGGTCGAGGCGGCGGAGAGCAGGTGCGGTCACGACCATGGAGCCTCGTTTATCGAAGCTTCCGGCATGCGTCGACTTTGACCCTTCCGCACGACGCCGCGTATCCTGGACGCAAGGGTCCTCGGCTCGAGGGCCCCCGGCACGGCGAGGCCACAACATGGCAGAGTTCGTTTGGGAAGCGCGCGGTCGCATGGGCGAGACGCGCAAAGGCACGATGGAGGCCGACAATGAGGCCGCCGTCCTTGCGCGCTTGCGGGCTCAGCAGCTCAGCCCGACCAAGGTCACCAAGAAGTTCGCGCTGTCGTTCAAGTTCGGCAGCGGCGTCACGCCGAAGGACCTCGTCAAGTTCGTCCGACAGTTCGCGACGATGATCGACGCCGGTCTGCCGCTCGTGCAGTGCCTCGAGATCCTTGGCAACCAGGAGCCGAACAAGCAGTTCCAGACCGTCCTGCGCGACATCAAGTCCACGGTCGAGCAGGGCGCCACCTTCAGCGACGCGCTGAGGCGCCACCCCAAGATCTTCGACGAGCTCTTCGTGAACCTGGTCGCCGCCGGCGAGATCGGCGGCATCCTCGACACGATCCTCCAGCGCCTCGCGGTCTACATCGAGAAGCGCGTGAAGCTCGCGCGTCAGGTGCGCGGCGCCCTCGCCTACCCGACCGCGGTCATCATCATCATGATCATCGTGGTCACCGTGCTCCTGACGTGGGTCATCCCCGCGTTCGAGAACATGTTCAAGGAGTTCGGCGCGAAAGACGGCCTGCCTTGGCTCACCAAGACCGTCATCGCGGCCTCGCGAGGCTTCGTGGGGGCGCTGCCGTTCATCATCGTCGCCCTCGCGGGCGCGACCTTCGGGTTCATCTCGTTCTACCGGAGCAAGCAGGGCAAGCGGGTCTTCCATCGCATGCTCCTGTGGCTGCCGATCATGGGCCCGGTGCTCCAGAAGATCGCGGTCGCGCGCTTCTCGCGCACGCTCGGCACGCTGCTGTCCTCCGGCGTCCCCATCCTCGATGCGCTCGAGATCGTCGCCAAGACGTCGGGCAACATGATCATCGAAGAAGGTCTTCTGTACTCGCGCGCGCGCATCGCGGAAGGCAAGAACCTCGCTGATCCGCTCAAGGAGGCGAACGTCTTCCCGGGCATGGTCGTGCAGATGGTCGCCGTCGGCGAGCAGACGGGCGCCCTCGACACCATGCTCAACAAGATCGCCGATTTCTACGAGGACGAGGTCGACGTCGCCGTCGCCGCGCTCACGTCGCTGCTCGAGCCCATCTTGATGGTCGTCATCGGCTCCGTCGTCGGCGTCGTCCTGATCTCCATGTACCTGCCCATCTTCGACCTCGCCGGCAAGATCAAGGCCGAGTAGGGCCGCGGCCCGCCGGGCCCACCCCCCGACCGTGCCGAGCGAGCCCCGCCCGCCCGCCTCTCAACGCGCCGCCCCCGAGCTGGGCTTCGGAGGGCGGCTGGCGTGGCTCCTCGCGCTGCGCATCGGCGTCATGACCCTGTTCCTCGGGTTCGTGACGCTGGTCTATCTGCGTGGCGCGACGGGGGGCTTCTCGTCCCTGATGGCGTTCTCCACCGTCGCGGCGGGCTACGCGACCGCTGGGATTTATGCCGCGATCCTCCGCACGAGGCGCGGCCTGCGGACCGTCGCCTACGCGCAGCTGCTCACCGATCAGCTGACGTGGACCGCGATCGTCTACACGACCGGCGGCGTCACGAGCGGCGCGATCTCCCTGTACGGGCTGACCTGCATCGCGGGGGCCGTCGCCCTCGGGCGGCGCGGGGCGTTCGTCGCTCTCGCCCTAGGGCTCGCCTCCTACGCTGGGCTGACCGCTGCGCTGATCCTCGGGGCGCTGCCGGTCCCGCCCGACCAGGTCGCCGATTTCTACGTCCTCACCTGGTCCGGGGCGGCGTACCCCATGCTCGCGAACTCGCTGGGGCTCGCGCTCGTCGCCTCGATGGCCGGGTGGCTCGCGCACCGGCTGCGGGTCGCCGGTGGAGACCTGGCGCTCGCGGAGGCCAGAGCGGAGGAGGCCGAGCGGCTCGCCGGGCTGGGCCGGCTCGCGGCCGGTCTCGCGCACGAGATCCGCAACCCGCTGGGGGGGATCGCCGGCTCGATCGAGCTGCTACGCACCAGCCCCGGGCTCAGCGAAGAAGACCGCAAGCTGTGCGAGATCATCCAGCGTGAGGCCGATCGCCTCAACGACCTCGTCGGCGACATGGTCGAGCTCGCTCGACCGCGGGCTCCTCACCTCCAGGACATCGACGTCGCCGAGCTGGCGACCGACGTTGTCGTCTTGGCGGGGCGCTCCGGGCGCGGTGGGGACGTGAGGGTGAGGTACGAGGGCGAGCGATCGGCCCGGATCCGGGCCGATCCCGCGCAGGTCAGGCAGGTGTTGTGGAACCTGGTCCGCAACGCCGTCCAGGCGAGCACGGCGGGAGACGAGGTCCGGGTGAGGGTCGCCGCGGCGCCGGAGGGCGAGCTCGCGATCGAGGTCTCCGACCGGGGGGTGGGCATCCCGCCCGAGGCGCGCGAGAAGATCTTCGACGCGTTCTTCACGACCCGGTCCCACGGAACCGGCGTCGGCCTGGCGGTGGTCAAGCGCATCGTGGAGGGACACGGCTGGCGCATCGAGGTCGAAGGGGTCGAGGGCGTGACGTTCCGCGTGGTCGTCCCGCGGGAGGCGCGCCTCACCTCCGAGCGCCCAGCCGCGCTGGCCTGAGCAGGCTTTCGACGCGGCGCACGGCGAAGCAGTGCTCTGCGGCCCGCGTAACCCCAGGAATTGAATAGGACTCGTTGGACGCCCGTCCTGCCGATGACCCGTCCCGCCAAACGCGGGGTCAAGGACTGGAATTCGGCCCCGCTTGTCATTAAGTGAGGGCTACGAAGGAGCCACGAAACGTCATGCGCCGACTCATCCTCCCCCTCCTAGCGTCGTCGCTCATCATGCTCGCTTCGGGCAGCGCGTGGGCGGGGCCCCCCTCCGACGCGGTCAAGACGCGGCAGACCGAGCTCTTCAAGCTGCTCGAGGGGGAGGCGAACGAAGCCAACAAGAAGAAGATCGCGGCCATCTTCGACGAGCTCATCGACTACGACTTCATCGCCGAGCAAGCCCTCGGAGACGAGCTCAAGACCCTGAAGGACGACGAGAAGAAAGAGTTCAAGTCGCTCCTGAAGCAGCTGGTCACCCGCGCGTACGAGAAGAACCTTCGCAAGACGCTCTCGTGGAACATCGAGTACTTGGCCGAGGAGAAGACGGGCAGCGAGTGGATCGTGAAGACCCGCGCCAAGCACAAGACCGACACTCGCCAAGACCCCATCAAGATCGACTTCAAGCTGGTCGACAAGGGGAGCGGCAAGTTCCGCATGAGCGACATCATCACGGAGGACGTGAGCCTCGTGAGCAGCTACCGCGCCCAGTTCACCAAGATCATCAAGAAGGACGGGTACGCGGGGCTCGCGAAGAAGATGAAGGACAAGATCGCCAAGGGCGACGGCTGAAACGCCGCCAGACCCCCGCGCGTGGGTCGGTCGCCACAGTTTTGGCGCCTCGTCCAGGCGCTGATATCGTACGGCGATGATCGAGGGTGCGCGCCGGGGCCGGCGAAAGCCGGCGGCCGGGATGCGAGAGGCCGCGCTGCCGCCTTCGTCCGATCGAGGCGAGGGGACGGGCGAGGTCTTCTTGCGCCTCGCGATCGCTCAAGGGTCGCTGGGTCTGGAGAGCACCCGCGCGCTCGCGCTGGGGCCGGTCGAGCTGACCGAGATCTCCGTGCGCTTGCTCGGCGTTCGGTTCCCGGTCGATCTCTCGGGGGGCGTGCGGCGGTTCCGCCACGTGAGGGGCCAGGTCGCGCGGGCGCGCCTCGAGCTGCCGCTCGCGATCGCCAGCGCCGCTTTGCTCGACCGCGTGCGCCGGGCCGCACCGACCTGTGACAGGCTCGTGCTCTCCGCCAACCTGGACGGCCTCACGGTCGGCCTGGCCGGCCCGACCTGGGCCCTGGCCTTCGACTGCGTCGCAGCGCCGGACGCGGTCGATCTGCGGCTCGTGCTCGAGGACGCTCGGGGAGAGGGCCTCGACGCGCCGGCGCACGTGCTCGCGTGTCGGGTCGTCGACGCCGCGTGTGCAGGGCTCGCCTCGAGGCACGGCGGCGCCTTCGTGCTCCAGGATCCCGTGCGCGCGGCCGCGCGCCTCGTGCTGCCAGACGCGGGGGCTCGCGTCCCCGCGACCGAGGGCCTGCAGCTCACCGTCGGCGTGAGCGACGACGGCCGGGCGGGCCGCGTCACGCTGACCGCGGAGCGCGGAGCCGCGCCTCCCCAGCTCTCGATGCGCGCGGTGCGGGCGCTCGAGCACGCCGAGCTGCTCGCCGAGGCGGATCACGCGGCGTTCGTGGGCGAGCTCGAGCGCGCACGCGCGGCCTACCTCGAGGCGCTGGAGCGCGCCCCGCGCCACCTCGAGGCAGCGCGTCGGCTCGCCGCGCTCGATCTCGCGATCGGCGAGCGCGAGGCCGCCGCGTACGCGACGCTCTCCGAGGTCGCGAGCGTCAGCGACGCGGGGCTGCTCGGCAGCGTCGTGCTGGAGGCGATGGGTGAGGTCGAGGCCGCCTACGCGGCGGCCTCGCGCGCCGCCGCAGACGAGCCGTTTGGTGCGCTCGCGGCGCGCGCGTGGACGCGCGCCGCGAGGCTCGCGCCGACCAGGGCTGCGGCGGCCGCGGCGCTCGACGAGGCGCTCGTGCGCTCACCGGGCTACGCCGACGCCCGCTGGGCGAGGATCGAGGCGCGGCTCGCGACCGGCGATGCGCGAGGGGCGCTCGGCGACGTCGAGCACCTCGAGGCCAACACCCGCTCCAAGCACGAGCGCCACGAGGTGCTCAGGCGCGCCGCGGATCGCTTCTTCGACCGAGGTCTCACCGAGGACGCCGAGCGCCTGTTCGAGCGAGCGCTGCGCTACGAGCCCAAGAGCGCGCGCGGTGGCCGGCCTCGCGCGCGCCCTGCGCGACCGTGGGCGCACCTCGCGCGCCCTCGACCTCTTCGCGCGCGCCGCCGGCCTCGCGCGCCGCGAGCCCGACGTCGCGCACGAGATCGAGCTCGAGCTCGCGAGGGCGCTCGCTGTCTACGCGGGCGACAAGCCCTCGGCGGTCGCGCACGCGGCGGCGATCCCTCAGGACGCCGCGGTCGCGCCCGAAGCGCGCCTGTTCGAGGCCACGATGCGCAGAGATCTCGGGGACCAGCCCGGCGCAGCGCGCGCCCTCCACCGCCTGCGCGCGCTGGCCGAGACGGTGGTGAGTGAGCCGACCCGCGCACGGCTCGAGCCAGCCCTGCTCGAGGCCGCGACGCTCGACGAGTCGCTCGGCGACGCGCGCGCCGCCCGGCGTGACCTCGAGCTCGCCCTGCATCTCGCGCCCCACAGCCGCGTCGCCGCGCGCCGCCTCACGGCGCTCGTGCGGCAGATCGAGGAGGCGGGGCGGCCTGCCACCCAGGTCGACCGCCCGCCTGCCACCCGCGAGATCGAGCGCCCACTCGCGCTCGAACCCTCCGTCGTCCAGCGCGCCAGCGAACCGGAAGCGGACGAGGAGCCCGACGAGTCAGCGCTCGCCGCCCGCGCGGACTCGCTCACCGCGCGGCTGCGCGCGGATCCCTCCGACGTACCCACGGCGCTCGAGCTCGCAGGCGTGCTGGAGCGCCTCGGCCGCGATCTCGAGCTGTTCGCGCTGCTGTCGGCGCGCATCGAAGAGTCTCCCGACACCTCCGGGCCTCTGCTCGAGCTGCGTGAGGCGGTCCTGCGCAGGCTCGCCGAGCAGGCGCGCCGCGAGGGCCGCGCCGGCGAGGCGTCTCTGTACGAGGACATGCTCTCACGCTGAGCCACGACCGCCCTCGGCTGTGGCGGTCCCAAGCTTGTTTGGCCTGCGCTCCCGCCGTTTGCTAGACCGGGCCTCGTGGCGGGAGCCGCCTGCGCCCCTCGTCACAAGGAGCGAAAGCGCGTGCAGTCAGCGGAGCGTCCTCGTCCGGTCGTGGTGCAGAAGTACGGCGGGTCCAGCGTCGCCGACGTCGAGAAGATCGGCCGCGTCGCTGACCTCGTGGTCGCCACGAAGGCCGCGGGTAACGACGTGGTGGTGGTCGTCAGCGCCATGGGCAAGACGACCGACTCGCTGCTCGGGCTCGCCCACAGCGTCACCGAGGTCGGGGGCGGCCGCAGCGAGCCGGCGCGGCGCGAGCTCGACATGCTGGTGTCGACCGGCGAGCGCGTGTCGATGTCGCTGCTCTCGATCGCCATCCAAGCGCGCGGCTATCACGCGATATCGTTCACCGGCTCGCAGTCGGGCATCTTGACCAACGACCGCCACTTCGACGCCCGAATCATCGAGGTGCGGCCGCATCGCATCGAGGACGAGCTGTCGCGAGGCGCGATCGTCATCGTCGCCGGCTACCAGGGCATGAGCTACAAACGCGAGATCACGACGCTGGGGCGCGGCGGCTCGGACACCACCGCGGTCGCCCTCGCCGCCGCGCTCTACGCCGATCGCTGCGAGATCTACAGCGACGTCGACGGGGTCTACTCCGCCGATCCGCGCGTCGTCCCCGACGCGAAGCACCTGTCGGAGCTCGACCACGCGATGCTCCAGGAGATGGCGGAGGCGGGCGCGAAGGTCGTGTGCGCCCAGGCCGTCGAGTGGGCCCGCAAGCGCAACATCATCATCCACGCGCGCTCGACGTACGACCCTGCGCGCCAGACGGTGGTCGTGCCCGCGGGCGACGCGCGCGTCCAGCGGGCACGCGCTGTCACCGGGGAGGGGAAGATCTTCTTCACCACGTGGCGGGGCGTCCCGTCGGCGCGCGCGGTCTCCGCCCTCGAGCGAGCGGGCCTGCCCTACAAAGACCTGTCGATCACGGGCGATCACGGCAGCGCGATCATCCCGCTCTTGAACCTCCCGTCGCCCGACAAGGCCCGCGAGGCGCTCGCCCGCGCGCTCCCCGAGATCCAGGTCTCGGAGGACGTCGCGTCCGTCAGCGTCGTGGGCGACGGCCTCGCGGGGGACGGCGCCGCGCTCGCGCGCTTCCTCAGCGCGCTCGAGTCGGCGTCCGCTGCGCCGTCCGCGATCTGTGCAGGTCCCCTCCGCCTCACGGCGGTCGTGGCCGCAGCCCGCGCGAACGACGCTCAGCGAGCGCTGCACGCCGCCCTCGTCGCGTAGGAGTTAGCTAAGCTAGTCGTCAGTGCTTCAGGCGCGGCCTCAGGGCCACGAGCCCGTGGGGGCCGGCGACGAGGGCGAGCTCGCGCGCAGCGTCCCACACGAGGGCGTGCTGCGCCGCGCCGCCGGCCGCGCTCACCGGCAGGCGGACGTCCGCCGTCGTGCGCCCGCTCTCGTCGATCTCCACCAGGCGAAGCGCCGCTTGCGAGTGAGTCAAGAGCAGCACGCGCGCCGCCGGGGGGCTCGTGCGGACGGCAGCAGCCACGATGTCCTCGACGTCGACGGTCACCGCGCGACCCTCCGCGAACGCCAGCGTGCATCGCCCCCCGCCGAGCAGCACCACGACCCCAGGCGCGGCGGCCGCGAGGCGTGCGCCCGACTCGAGCGCGCGCATCGCCGCAGCCTCCAGCCGCACGCCCTCGAACGCGCCGTCGTCTCCACGGAGGCGCTCGAGCCGACCACCGCGGCTGGCGCAGCCGACGTACAGCGTCCCGCCGGACGCGCCGATCGACGTCACGTCGTCGCGCGCGAGCTCTGCGGCGCCCGTCCCGACGTCGAGCCGCATCAAGCTCGACCCCGCGAGCAGCCACACCGTGCCGCCCACCAGGGTGATCGCGGTCACGTCCGGCCGCGCTAGCACGACCCGCGGCTCCGACAGCTTCGCGAGGTCGCTGACCTCCACGCCACGCCTCGTCGCCAGCACTACCCAATCCCCGGTCAGCGCGCAGGCGTGAGCAGGCTCGACGAGCGGCCGGAGCCGTGGCGTGGTCGCGCCTTGATCCATCAGGGCGACGGCGCTCCCCGCCGCGACCACGACGCCCCGCTCGCAGGCGACGCACGAGAGCGCGTCGTCCGCGGCGTGAGCCCCCACCGCTTCCCACGGCTCTGCGTCGCCGAACCCCATCTCCTTGAGCAGATCGTGGAGCTCGAAGTCTCCGCCGGCGTCCGCGTCCATCGCGGGGAGGTGGGTCTCGTCGAGCTCCGCCTCCGAGCCGTCGCCGATCCCCTCCGCCCCGCCGTCGTCCGGCGTGGCGGGCAGAACGTCGTCGAGCTCGTCCGCCGGATGCTCCGCGTGCGGCTCGTCGGCGCCGGCGTTCGCTCGGTCTTCGAACTCCGGCTCGAACACCTCGTCGCTGCCGGCGATCCCCGCGGCGTCGGCGTCGTCCGGGGCGCGCTCCGCGAACCCGAAGTCCACGCCGCCGATGTCAAGCTCGTCGGCGCCGGCGTCGTCGAGGTTCCCGTCCTCCGTGACGTCGAGGTCGTCGCCGAGATCGTCGCTCGGGCCGAGCGCCTCGTCGCCGTGCGCCTGCTCCTCGGTCTCGTCGCCGAGATCGCCTTCGATTCCGGGCGGGTCGTCCACCGGGCTCGGATCTTGATCGTCTTCGTCGTGCGGTGCGCCCATCGGACGAAGTGGATTACTCGATCGCACGCGCTTCGCGTCAAGGCCTGGATCTCGGGGCTGACTTCTGAGAAGGTGCGTCCTTGCCATCATGGGGCGCGTGACCGAGTCCAGCGAGCGACACTTCGTGAAGGACGCATCCCGGGGGATGGTCGCGTTCCGCGTCGAGGTCGATCCTCGCGAGGTCGTCTTCGTGAAGAGCATCGTCGAGGCGAGCGAGGGGCTCGCGAGCATCTTCGCCGAGAGCGGGGGCAGCCTCACGATCGCGACGCCCGAGACGCGGCGCGCCTCGCTGGTCGAGCTGCTCGAGGATCTCGCGCGGCACCACGGCGTGCATGTCTGCGATCCTCTGCCCGCACGAGGTGCGGCGTGAGCGACGTCGAGCCGAGGATCCTCGCTGCGTGGCAAGAGTGGCTGAACGCCCTCGGGAGCGACCCGGAGGCGGCCATCGCCGCCGCCCACGTCTATGGGGCGCTGTCCGACGAGGGCCGCGACGCGTGGCTCGCCGCGCTCGAAGAAGATGGGCCGAAGCTCGGGGTGCCGAAGGTCGCCCTGTACGCGCCCCTGCTGTCGGTCGAGACCGACGTCGAGCGCATCGAGCGCATCCGCGCGGGCATGGGCGCCGAGGCGCCCCTCACCAGCACGCGCCACACGACCGCGCTCCGCGGGGTCACCAAGGACGCCTCGCGCATCGCCATGCTGGTCGCGCCGCTGTACGCCGATTTCGTCCAGGTGCTCTGGTACCGGTACTCGACGCACGTGGGCTTCGATTGGGTGCGCCTCGATCCGATCCAGCGTCGCGCTGGGACGCCGATGCCCGGGGATCGCGCCGAGGGGGTCGTCCTCGAGGCGACCCCGCTGAAGATCGTCGTCGAAGAGCTCGCGCTGGCGATCTTGGCTCAACGTCGCCGAGGGCATGAGATCCCGTCATCGATGGTTGGCTTCGCGAACCTCTTCGACGCCAAGATCGATGCCGACACGGGTAGCTGAGCGATCCCTCGCCCGTTGCGCAGCCGCCTTCGCCTGCGCTTCGCTGCTCGGCTGCGCGCCCGCAGCGCCCCCGCCCGACGGACCCGACGCGAAGCCTCTGTCGAGCGTGGGAGAGGCGCCCGCTTCGGGCGACCCGGTCTCGTTCACGTGGCAGACGACGACCGGCCAGCCCCTCACCAGCAGGGAGCTGCTCGGCCGCGTGACGGTGCTGGTGTTCGTCACCACCTACGACGTCCCCTCGCAGGCGCAGGTCCGGTTCGCGTCGTCGCTGTCGAAGCAGCACACCCCGCGCCTTAACGTCGTCGCGGTGGTGCTCGAGCCCCCCGAGAACCAGCCGCTCGCCGCGGCTTACGCCGACATGCTCGACCTCGGGTACCCCGTCGTGATCGGAGACGCGGCCACGATTCGCGGCGAGGGGCCGCTCGCCGGCCTCCACCACGTGCCGGCGATCGCCATCCTCGACCGCGAGGGGAGGGAGCGCTTCCGGCACCTCGGCCTCATGGATCAGCCTGCGCTCGACGCCGCGGTGAAGCGCGTCGAGGCGCAGATCGGTCCGCCCAAGTAGGCCTCGATAACCATGAGGGCGAGGGATGTGCCCCTCGCCCTCGCCTGGCGAGCCGAGGCGCAGCCTCCGCTCGTTCGAAACGACGAGGGCGAGGGACCGTGCCCCTCGCCCTCGCTCGCTCAGCCTGTGCGGCCGGCGGTGCTCAGTTGCAGAGGGAGCCGGAGAGGTGCGCGCAGTGGCTCGCGTCGCTGGGCGCGACGGAGAGGTGGTACATGCGGCACGCGAGCGTGTCGCCCGACGTCTCCATCATGTTGAAGTCGTCGGTGTCGGCGTAGGCCGCGCACTCGGTGTTGCAGTCGTCCTCGTTGTCGAACGGGTAATTCGCGTCGGTCCCGCAGATCTCCTGGGCGATCTGGCAGAAGGCCTCGCAGCGCGTCGTGCCGCAGCCGGCCATCGCCGTCGGCCCGCCGCCGAGAGGACCCGCGTGCACGCAGTGGATGGAAGGATCGGTGCCGCCCGCCGCGACGCTCGCGTGGTAGGCCCGGCACTCGAGGGAGTTGCCGCTCATCGCGGCGGGCTCGCCCTGATCGAACGCCGCACACTCCTCGAGGCACGAGGCCTCGTCGGCGTACTGCGCGTTGGTGTCGACGCAGCCGTCTTGGATCGTCCCGCAGTAGGCCGCGCAGGTCGCGGCGGAGGTGCCGCCGCCCTCGTTGCCGCCACCGGTCGCGCCGCCCACGCCGTCGCCACCTTGAGCCTGGCCGCCCTGGGCCTCGCCGCCGTTGCCCCCGCCGCTTCCGCCGGTCGCGGTCGTGTCGTCGCCGCAGCCGACGGCGACGCTGGTGATCGAGGCCAGGGTCACAAAGAGAAGCGTTGTCCGGTTCATAGGCTCATTCCTCCGAAGTCTAGGTCAGTCAGTGCAGCGTGACGCCCCGCCCCCGCGCGCGCCGTTGTCGTGCTCGAAGCCGCCAAGCCTAGCGGATTCGGTCGAGTCTTGGCACCTTTGTGGGGCGGCGCGCGTACTCTACGGCGCCCGCGCCCTCGCGGTTTCGAACCATCTGGGGCTGAGGGGTTGAACCGGGTTCACGCTTGCGACGTAGAGGCAAGTCGATACCCTCGAGGCCCTACTCTCGCGATACGACTTTTCCGACTCAGGAGGAAAGATGATGAAGCTTGTACCTTCCGGTCGCTCCGTTGCCCGAATGGCAGCGGCGGTGACCACGGCCGCGACGTTTGCGGTCGGTCTCTCTGGCGCGTTTGCTGCGGACCACCGCGACGGTTCGGCCGTGCAGCTCGAGGCCAACATCCCGGCCGACATCAACGACGTCTACGCCTTCAAGGCTGGCGACAAGCTCGTCTTCGCCATGACGGTGTCGCCGTTCGCAGACGCGAACGCCCAGTTCTCCGACGCCGCGGTGTACTCCTTCAACATCAGCCGTCACACGGCCTTCGGCGCCGCCTCCTCGGGCACGACCGACATCCTCTGCACCTTCGACGCCGAGCAGGTGGCCGAGTGCTGGATCGGGGACGACTACTACGTCACCGGCGACGCGAGCAACCCCATGGGTCCGCTCGAGTCCGACGACGGCGCCGTCCGCGTGTTCGCGGGCCTGCGGGCCGACCCGTTCTACTTCTACCTCAGCGGCTTCAACGCCGCGCGCGGCGCCGTCGCGGCCGCCTTCGACTCGCTCGCGATCTTCCCGAATGGCTGCCCCACGGTCGACGCGGGCACCGCCGCTGGCCTGCGCGATCTGATCGAGCAGCTCAACGCGAACGACTTCGCCGACGCGAACACCCTCGCGATCGTCGTCGAGGCCGACGAGGCCCTCTTCGCCGACGCAGACAACGCCGTGCTCAGCGTCTACGGCAGCACCCACGTGAAGCAGTGAGGAAGGAGGCAAACATGAACCAGACGATGAAGTTCGTGGGCGGTCTCCTCCTCGCGATGGGACTCTTGGGCGCGTGTGGTGACGACACCACGGCCACCGGCGGCAGCGGCGGGGGCAACGGCGGCGAGAACCCGGGCGGCAATGGCACCGGCGGCAGCGGCGGGGGCGGCGGGGTCGAGATCCCCCCGAAGCCCGAGCTCGGCGCGCAGATCGACCGCATGGGTCGACCCGCCATCAACACCGCGCTGATGGGCGCGTTCATCCAGTTCTCGGGCGCCGGCAACCCGCAGGCGTCGGACAACACCACCCGCGCCGAGCTGGAGGACGCCTACAACGCCGACTCCGACGCAGCGGGCTGGTCCGCCGAATACACCACGCTCTTCGCGGCCAACCTCGCGATCCTCGACGCGCTCGACAGCGGCGTCCCGGCCGGGGCCACGCCCGAAGACGCCTGCGAGAACCAGGCGTTTTCCTGCGGTGACTACCTCGACACCAGCGGCTGCTACGATCTGCTCGCGGGCGTCCTGGCGGACGATCGCCTGTGGGTCGACACCACCGGGGTCGGCTGCAACGCCGCTCCCGTCGCCAGCCCGGTCGAGGGCTACCTCGCGATGGAGCTCGAGATCCTGCTCAACGCGCCCAACGACGGCTGCGGCGGCCGGCGGCCCGTCGACGACGTCATCGACATCACCTACTCGGCGCTGACCGTCGGTGGCGTGTCGGGCGTCGGTGACGGCATCCCCGCCCCGGCAGATCTCCACCCGGAGACCTTCCCGTTCCTCGCAGAGCCGCATTGATCCTTTCCGCCGGCCGCGGGGGCTTCCCGCGCGCCCGCTGGCGCGGGGCCCTTCGGTTTTCACGCGCCGAGGCGCGCGTGAAAACCGGCGCGGTGGGAGGGGGCTTTCCCCGCGCGAGAGCGAACCGCAAAGACGCCTGATCCGCGCGCTATGATGCGCCTCCGTGGACACCCCATGTCACCGTTGAGGCGCGTCGTCGCGCTCATCGCCCTGGCGGCGTCGTGCTCGCCCGACGAGCCACAACCGGCCGCCGGCACGGCGCCCGCTTCGGCCGCTGTCCTGGGCGCGAGCTCGGCAGAGACGCCTGGGTCGGCCGCCGTCGTCTACACCGCGAAGACGACGAGTCCCAGCGTCGAGCTCAACAACCTCGACAGCCAGATCAACGGCGCAGAGAAGGCGCTCGCGCAGCGCACCTCCGACCTCGACGCGCGCTCGCGCCTGGTGGGCCTGCTGCTGCTCCGCTCGCGCATCTTGGGTCGCGCGAGCGACCTCGCTCGCGCGGTCGAGCTCGCCGAGGAGGGGCCCACCATCGCGCCCGAGGGCCACGCGGGCTACGTCCTGCGGGCGCGCGGTCGCGCCTCGGCCCATCGCTTCGCCGCGGCGCTGGAGGACCTCGAGATCGCGGAGAAGCAGCTTCCAAAGGGCGTCAGCGTCACGCCCATCCGCACCCAGCGCGCGTCGGTGCTCGCGGCGCTCGGCCGCATGGACGAGGCGGTGAAGCTCTTCCAGACCGCCAGCCGCCTCGAGCCCACGACCACCTCGCTCGTCGACTACGCCAGCGTCCTTGCGCGCGCCGGCCAAGAGAAGGAGGCCGACGCGACCTTCCTCGAGGCCGAGCTCAAGTTCCGCAGCCTGTCGCCGATCCCCCTCGTCGAGCTGTATTTCGAGCGCGGCTCGATGTGGGAGCGCGCGGGCGACCTCGGCCTCGCCACGCAGCTGTACCGCGCCGCGAACGCGCGTCTGCCTCAGCACGTCCACGTGGCCATCCACCTGGCGGCGCTCGTCCCTCCCAGCGAAGGCGTCGCGTTGCTCACGCCCCTCACCGACACCAGCGACGATCCCGATCTGTTCGCGCAGCTCGGCTCTCTCAAGAATCAGCTCGAGAAGGGCTCGGGAGACGCGCTGATCGACAAAGCGAAGGGGCTGTACGCGTCGCACTCCGAGAAGCTGCCGGAGGCGTACGCCGACCACGCCGGGTGGTTCTGGATCGGCGTCGGCCGAGACCCGCAGAGGGGCCTGGCCGCAGCCCAGAAGAACCTCGAAGGGCGCCAGACGGCCGACGCGAACCTGCTGCTGCTGGCCGCGGCCGAGGCGGCTTCGGACAAGCCCGCGATCTGCGGCGCGCTGCGCGGGGCGAAGGCGCTCAAGTTCTCGAGCCCCCGCTTGGAGGCCAGGACGCTCGAGCTCGGCGGGAAGATTAGCTGCCCCGATGGTGGTATAACGCCGGCACCGTCGACATCGGCCACGGCGGCGCCGCGATGAGCAGGATCGTGCCGCCCGCTGACCGCCCTCCCACGGTGAGCTAGGTTTCCCTTCAAATGCTCCCTCGCACCCTCCTCGCGCTGATCTTCGTGGCGCTCACGGCCCTCGGCTGTGTGCCGGCCGTCCAGCTCAAGAGCGCCCAGCTCAAGGGGCCCACGACGACGGGGGTGCGCTTCGACTGCCTGATGGCGGTGGAGAACCCGAACGCCTTCGACGTCGAGGTGCGCGCGGTCCGCGCCAATGTCCGCATCGAGAACGTGCGCGGGTACGTGCCCGTCTACGCCGAGCCTCGCACCTGGGTGCCCGCTGGGCGCACCGTGATCATCGCGGTGCCCGTGACCATCCCCTACGCGATGGTGCCGTCGATCCTCTCGGCGACGGTGCGCGATCCGAAGGTCACGTACAACGTCATCGGCAACGCCGACGTCACGGCCACCCGCGCGTTCCGCATCGAGCAGGACATGTACCAGTTCGATGAAGAAGGCACGCTCCCGCGCTCGCTCTTCTTGAACGTGGGCAGCGGCGGCATCGGCATCGGCACGCGGTAGTTTTGCGCCGGCATGACGCCCGCGTTGGCCTCGCTTCGCTCGGCCTGATCGCGGGCTAATTCTCTCTCGCCGGCATGACGCCCGCGTTGGCCTCGCTTCGCTCGGCCTGATCGCGGGCTATGCCGGCGAGAAGCGACGCTACTCCTCGGCGGCGACGTCCATCGACTCGTCGATCGAGATGCGGATCGGGCGCTCGTCCTCGCGATCCTCGTGGACGACGTGGGCGACCTCGGGGTTGTTCTCGAAGTACGCCTTGCCGGCGAGCTTCGCGATCAGCGGACCGAAGCGCTCCTTCACCTTGCCGCCGAGCACGTCCTTCACGAGCTCGGCGTCCTGCGCGAGGCGCTCCTGCGTCTCGGGGTCGCGCAACCAGGCGGCGACGGCGCTCACCTTCGCCGGCGTGGCCTTGGCGACCTCGACGACCGCTTGGGCGGCGCGGGTGACGCTCGCGCGAGCGCGCTCGACGGCGCTCAGCTTGATCAGCGGCGCGACCTCGTAGACGAGGTTTGCGGCGCTCCCGGCGACCGTGTGCGGCGAGTGATGCAGCGGCGAGGCGTACTTCGGGTTCGCCTCGAGGAAGTCTCGGACTTGCTGCTCCGTGACGCCGGCCTGCTCGTACGCCTTCCTGAGCTCCTCCTGGGCCGCGAGGCGCGCCTTGAACATGTACATCTGCACGCGGGAGTAGAAGTTCGTCGCGCCGTCGCCGCTCGTCTCCACCGCGCAGAAGATCGTGCCCGGGTAGCGGTTGGTGATCAGCGACTGCACGCCGTCCGAGACGCCAGAGCTCGGCATGCAGCCGAACGGCTTCACGCTCAGCGTCATGTGGGCTTTGTTGTGCACCGCGTTCACGATCAGCTTGCCGACCTCCATGTGGCCTTCGCCGCCGCGCAGATCGTTCGAGTAGTAGTCTTGGGCGACCTCGGCCACGAGGTCCATGTCCGGCAGGTGGTAGCCGAACAAACCGAGCGGCTGCGCGAAGGCCTGGAAGCCGATCCTCAGCGCCCACTCGGCCGCGTGCATCGTCGCCAGCCGCTTCGATACGCCGAGCTCGTCCTCCGCGATGCCGTGCAGGCCGTAGTGGCCCTCGTCGACCCCGCGCAGCAGCATGCGCTCGCGCGTGTCGCGGGCGGTCTCCCAGATGTTGTAGAGCAGCCACGCCGTCGTGAGCTGGATGTCGTTCTCCGACCCCTCACTCTCCAGGAAGCGCTGCAGCGCGTAGTTGCCGTCGCCCTCGGTCGTCATCGCCCAGAACTCGCCGATGATCGACACCTTGGCCTTCGGGCGGAGCTTGTCGACCTTCACGGCCTGCAGCTCTTGGCGAGCCTTGAACAGGGCCCAGAAGATGTTCGTGCCCTCGTACAGCGCCTTGTAGAGGATCTTCTTCGAGGCCTCGACGGCGCGGTTCGTCGCGCCCGGCTCCACCTCGTACGGGCGAATGCGGTACGCGAGGGCGTTGAGCACGTCGCCGCACACGACGCTCTTGATGACCGCGATGAAGAAGGCGGGGTTGAGCTCGAGCCCAGAGTCCTCACCGGTCGCCTGCGAGAGCCCGCCCTTCTGCTGGAAGAGCATGACGCGGAAGCCGTCGAAGCCCGCGTCGCGCAGCGCCTTGCGGTACTCGGTGACGTACATGCCGAAGCGGCACGGGCCGCAGGCGCCGGCCGTGACGAACACGTAGTTCTTCACGACCTCCTCGCTCGTCAGGCCCTTCTTGTCGCGCAGGTCGATCAGGTGCTTCACCAGACCGCCGACCGTGAAGTACGTCGGGTTGCACTGGCCTCGGTTGCCGAACTCCTTGCCGACCTGCAGGCCGGCGTTGTCGCTCATGCCAATGTACTCGACGTTGTAGCCGAGGCCCCGGAGCGCGCCCTCGCACAGGAAATCTTGAGCGGCGGTGAGGCCGCTGATGAGCAGCGTCACGTGCTCGCGCTCCTTCTTGGTCATCGTCGGGTCGAGCATGTTGTCGACCCACTGCTTGCGGTCGTCCTTGATGCCGATGCGCTCGCGCTCGGCCTGCGCGTAGAAGGCGAGCTCCTGCTCGAGCTCGTCGACGCTCTTCTCGGGCTCCTTGCCGAAGATGGGGAGGTTCTTCTTCGCAGCGGCGGTCGTCGTCTGATCCATGTCGTCGCCTCTAGTTCCTTCAGGAGCCGTTCACACGCCTACGGGCACGGTGCTGCCGTCCGATGACTTCTTCTTGAGCTGCACGAGGTCGCGCGGCGGCTCGGGCTTGCGCACCGGCGCCTCGTAGCGGCGGATCTTCTCCGCCATGTGCTCGATGTGACGCTCGAGGTCCGGGTCTCGCTGGCGTCGATCCGCGAGCTGGACCTGCTTGAGGCGCAGCAGCTCGAGGCGCTTCTTGTCGACGCTGAGCTCGAGCTCGCTCTTCTTCTTCGCGAGGTCCTCGAGGGTCTCTTGGTAGAGCTTCAGGCTGTGCGCGAACGTCTTCACGCGGATCTTGATCGAGCCGCCGGGCTTGTTCGCGTCGATGTCGTGCAGCGCCTGATAGGGCGTCGCGCTGGCGGAGACGATGCTCTCGACGATGCCGTAGGTCGGCGCGTCGTGGCCGCACTTGAAGCTCGACAGATCGAGCAGCACGACGTTCGGGTGCCGAGCGGCGAACTTCACCGCCCAGACCTTCTGAGCGCTGTTGGCCGAGTAGTTCTCCGGCCACACGTCGTTGATGTCGAGCGGGTGCTGGCCGCGGGCGAACTCGTCCTGGAAATAACGCCTCAAGAACGCGGAGTCCCGGGGGACGCTGCGCACGCTGAGGACCGGGTAGCCGAGCACCTGGAACTCCTCGGGGATGCCGTGGTTGAGGCCCGGGTCGGAGTGGTACGGGCGACAGATCACCAGGATGGCGACGCGGTTCTCGTCCTCGACGGTCTCGAGGATGGCGCGGCCCTTCTCCTGGAGATCGGCCTCGAACGCGGCGAGCGCGCGCGTCGCCTCGCGGTGCGCGTGATCGCTCTCGTCCTCGGTGACGCCGAGGCGCGGGCCCCAGGTCTCGAACATGCGCTTGGCGGTGAGGTGCATCTCCGCGAAGGTGAGGGGCGTGTCGAGGTACTCGATCCCGCGTTGCGCGAAGAAGTCGACCTCCTTCGTGAAGGCGGCCTTCATGACCTCGGGCGCGCCCGCGACGATGGGGCAGCACGCGTTGTCCATCACGTTCTTCACGAACGAATCGACGTGCGTGAGGATCGGGAAGAAGATGTACTTGAGCGGCTTCTTCGCCGTGTGCTGGTGGAACAGCAGGTTGTGGATGTGGGCCTGGCAGACCTTCGACGGGAAGCAGGGGTCGACCGAGCCGTATTTGCCGCCCTCGACCCACATCTCCTCGCTCGTCTCGTCCGAGAAGACGACGTTCTGCTTGGGGATGCCGAGCGCCTCGAAGTACGTCCTGAAGTAGGGCGCCGTCGAGTACATGTTCATCGCCCGCGGCATGCCGATGCGGGTGCGACGGCGCGACTCGGCCGAGTCCTTCGAGCTGCGCTTGAAGGGGCGCGTGGTCTCGACGCGCTTGATGCCGAGGAACCCTCGCTTGACGGTCACGTCCTTCACCGGCGTGCCCTCGGCGGGGATCGGCGCCGGCTGGTAGAAGTGGCGGAACGCGAGCTTGGCCTCGTAGTCGACGAGGTTGGGGAACTGCCTCGCGATCTTCTTGCGGTCCGCGACCAGGGCGAGCATCGCCTCCTCGCTCTCGACGGTGCCCTTCTCGCAGCTGAAGCCGGCGATGTAGCGGCTGGTCTCGCCGGTCGGCGTCTTCGTGTCGATGAACGTGCGCTTGCACTCGTTCGGACAGAAGTGGCAGACGGTCTCGTCGTCGTTCTTGGTGGTGTAGTCGAGGTTGATCGCGGCATCGATGCCGATGAACGTCGATTTCCCGCGGCGCTTGACCACGCGCAGGGTCTCGAAGGCCGCGCCGATCGCGCCGGCCTCGCCGGTGTGCGGGTGCACGAAGACCTCGGCGCCGGGCACGCGCTCCTTGATGTAGTCGACCTGCGCCTTGACGGCCGCGAGGTTGTACTGCGTGCCGCCCTGGAGCACGAAGCGCCGCCCGAGCGACGCGAGCCGCGGGATCTGCACGACGTATTGCCACACGTTCTTGGGCAGCACCTGCGCCAGGCCGGCGAGCATCTCCTCCTTGCTGAAGCCCTCCTTCTGGAAGTTCACCCGGTCGGTGTCGAGGAAGACGGCGCAGCCGTAGCTGAACTTCGGCGCGAGCTCGGCCTGGAAGGCGGTGTCGGCGTACTCCGTCACCGGGAGGCCGAACTGATCGGCCATCGCCTGCAGCAACATGCCGTTGCCCGCCGAGCAGGAGTTCGACAGCTTGAAGTTGGAGATGTCCCCGTTGCGCATGAACAGGACCTTGATGTCCTGCCCGCCGATGTCGCAGATGACGTCGACGTCGCCGAAGAAGTGCACCGCGCTCATCATGTGGGCGACGGTCTCGACGATGTTCACGTCGCTCTTCACGCACTCCTCGAGCACGTCCGCCGCGTAGCCGGTCGCGCCGAAGCCGAGCACCTCGAGCTCAGCGCCCTGATCGACGATGTAGCCCTTGATCTGCGCGAGCAGCTCCTTCGCGTCCTGGATCGGGTTGCCCTTGGAGAGCTGGTAGCCCTTGCAGATGATCTCGCCGTCTTCGCCGAGCAGCACCGCCTTCGACGAGGTCGAGCCGCCGTCGAGGCCGATGACCGCGCGCACCACCTCGCCGGGCTCGAGGCGCTTGGGCGTAAACCGCGGGATCTTGAACAGGTCGGCGAACGACTCCTTCTCGCCCGAGGTCTTCACGAGCGGCGGGCCGGCGCTGGCGCCGAGCCGGGCCTTGCGCCCGTTCTTCATGTACTCGACCAGGCCGTCCAGCCCCGTGTAGACGCCGACGTTCGCCGCCTCCTCGAGGCCGTACACGCAGGCGCCGAAGGCCGCGTAGTACTGCGCGTTCTCGGGGACGAAGATCAGCTCTTCGACGGGCACATCCTTGGGGAACTCGTAGCCGCGCTCGCCCCAGATCTGCGGGATGCGCAGGCGCCAGCACTCCTGGAGGAAGGGCAGGTACGTGTTCGGTCCGCCGAGCAGGATGACCTTGTGCTTCAGCGTCGACCCGCGGGTCAGCACGCTGAGGTTCTGAAGGACGATCGCGTCGGCGAGCGAGCAGAGGATCTCGTTCGAGGGGATGCCGCTCTTCACCAGGTTGACGATGTCGGTCTCGGCGAAGACGCCGCACTTGGCCGCCACGTGGTGGAGCTTCGAGTCGTCGAAGTGGACCTTCACGGCGAGCTCGGGCGGCAGGCCGACCTTGATCATGCACTTGTCGATGGTCGCGCCCGTGCCGGACGCGCACTTGTCGTTCATCGACGGCGACGCGGTGCGCTCGCCCGTCGTCGGATCGACGTTGAACATGATGATCTTCGCGTCTTGTCCACCAAGCTCGATCACGGCGCCTACGTCCGGGTGGAGCTTCTCGACGGCCAGGGTGACGGCGTTGACCTCCTGGACGAACTTGCCCCCGAGCGGCTTGCACAGCGGCATCGCACCCGAGCCGGTCATGAAGACGCGCCATCGGGTGGGGTCGGAGGCGGGGAAGCTAGCCGCGATGTCCTCGAGCAGCTCGAGCACCTTCTCGGGCTGCTTGGTCTGGTGGCGCTGGTAGTCGCTCCAGAGGATCTCGAGGAGGTGGGCTCGAGGGCGACCGCCTTGACGGTCGTGGACCCAACGTCGATCCCGATGACGAGCGGCTCAACACGTGTGGAAGGCCCGGTTCTCACGTCGTCACTCGCCTCCATGCCCCCAGGGGATCCGTCGCGCGACCGCCGCGACACCACCACCCGCGGCCCACTGACTGGTGGGTCAGTCACTCGTACCACCCGTCAAACGCGCCAGCAAGAGACCAGGTTATGTGACGTAACGTTACTGTTGTTTCGGGCCGCCGGACCCGGCCCTCGTGGGGAGGTGAGGCCGCTATTTCTCCCCCCCGGCCCCCCTCATCTGCGATGAGGGGGGAGGCGATTCGATGGCCGCGACGACGGAGCGGGTGGACAAGCGGGAGCGACGGCAGGTGCTGCTGCGAGCGGCGCGCGACGTCTTCGCGAGCCGCGGGTACCACGACGCGAAGGTCGAGGACATCTGCGCGGCGGCCAACGTCGCGAAGGGGACCTACTACCTCTATTTCAAGGACAAGCGCGCTGTCCTCGAGGAGCTCGTCGACGGCCTGTTCGCGCGGCTCGGCGGCGCGATCCTGCGCGTCGATGTGGAGCGCGACGTGCGCGCCCAGATCGAGCACAACATCCGCGCGATCGTCGCCGTCTTCCTCGACGACCCCGCGCTGACCCGCATCCTGCTCTCGTACGCGGCCGGGCTCGACCCTGCGTTCGTGAAGAAGATCGCCAGCTTCTACGAGATCGCCCGCTCCAAGCTCCGCGACGCGCTGTCCGAAGGCCAGCGGCTCGGCATCATCGCGCCGGGCGACGCGGAGTTCTTCGCGACGGTCGCGCTCGGCGCCCTCAAGGAGGTCCTGCTCGAGGCCACCGTCGCGGGCCGGCCGAGGGCTCGCGAAGACGTCGTCGACAAGCTCTTCGCGTTCCTGGAAAAGGGCTTCCTCCGCACCCAGCCCGCCCCGGTCGCCACGCCGCGCCGGGGCGCCACGACCAAGACGGCAAAGGCCGCGCGGTGACTGACTGGTAAGTCAGGTCCGCGGTGCCGGGGCGCGGAGGATCTGCTAACTAGCTCGGCCCATGCGCGTCGAGCGCCCGGTGTGGCGTCGCTTCATCCCCCGTTTCGTCGACCGCGCGGCCGCTTGGGTGCGCGCCGGCGGGCACGCCGCCGTGCAGCACGATGAGCGGCACATCGACATGCTGCTCGGGGTCGACGCCGAGGGGCGGCTCACGGAAGCCGGGCTCTGGTCGATCCTCGCGCTCGATCAGCGGCGCGCCCTGCGGGTGAAAGATGGGCCGGGCGCAGGTCTGATGCGGGCGCGCGCCGCGCCGCACGCCACGCGCGCCGTCCTCGACTGGTGCGACCGTGACTCGATGCTCGAAGGGCCGACCCGCCGCCTCGAGCTCGCTTGCCTCGACTGCGGCGCCTGCTGCCAAGAAGCCAACGTGCTGCTCGATGACGACGACCTCGAGCGGTTCAGGGCAGGAGGTCGCGCTGATCTCACCAGGCCACCCTATGTGCGGCGGGCGCGGGACGGAAAGGTGACGCTCCGCTTCGCGAAGGACGGTCGCTGCCAGCACCTTGCCGCCGACAACAAGTGCCACATCTACTCGCTGCGACCGTTCAACTGCAGCGTGTTCCCAGTGGGCAGCGAGGCATGCCTCGCGGCGCGCGAGGCGACGCTGGGGATTCGGGACGACGCGCAGCGCCGAACATCGAGGAGACGAACGAATGGCCCCTGAGATCTACTACCCCATCCGCATCGTCCACCTGGTCTCGATGGCGGTCTGGTTCGCGGTCCCGCTCATGATCACGGGCGATCTGAAGCGCTCGATGGCGCTCGGAAAGGCGCACGCCGAGGCGGCGATCTCCCGCGTCGAACGGACGCTCGCGATCAGCACGTTCGGCGCGCTGGCCACCATCGTCTCGGGCCTCGTGATGATCTTCGCCCTCGGCGGCTTCGGCGCGATCTCCCCGCGGATCCATGCGGGCTTCGGCCTCGCGCTCGTGCTCTTGGCGGTGGAGTTCTTCCTGTTGAAGGGCGCGGTCTCGCGCGCCGGCGGGTCGGTCGCGGCAGGCAAGCCGGAGGACGCGCAGCCTCAGGTCGGGCGCGTCGCGATGTTCGGCGGGATCTCGCACCTGCTCAAGCTGGTGATCCTCGTGCTCATGGTGTGGAAGACCTGAGCGCGGCCCGCGCCGCCCTCAGGGGTTGTCGACGCAGCGGACGCCCACGATCACGTGGGCGTAGCCATCGGGCCGGAGCGCTCGCGTGGTGCTCGCGATGATGTCGAACGCGGAGAGGAAGTTGCCGCCCTTCGTCATCCGCTCGCTGCCCTCGGACTTCACCCACTCGGACACGTTGCCTGCCATGTCGTAGACGAGCTCGTCGGTCCGATCGTTCGGCGTCAGCCCCACACCGCAGGTGGTGACCCCCGCCGCGCGATCGAGGCACTCGGCGTTGCGATCGACGCAGGCCTGCTCGCAGGTCGGCTCGGCGGAGCCCCAGGGGTACTTGTTGCCCTTCGCGCTCCGCGCGGCGAGCTCCCACTCGGCCTCCGTCGGCAGGCGCTTGCCCTCCCATTTGCAGAACGCTTCGGCCTGCGCGTAGGTGAGGCAGTTCATGGGGTGGTCGAGCTCGCGTCGCGGCGCGTTGCACTTCTCCTTCCACGCGGAGACCTCCGCGGGGTCGGACGTCACGACGGTGTCCGCCTGGGAGCACGCCTGGGCGTTCACGCAGGCGCGGTAGCGGCGGACGGACACCTCGAGCCGATCGATCCAGAACGTCGGCACGGCGACCTCGTTCCCCGCGTCGCCGACGGTGATCGTCGCGCCTTGGATCTTGAGCATGTCCTCGTGCTCGACCGGGGACGCGCTCGGATCTGCCGACGCCGACGCGCTGGCGACGGCGGACGTCGACGCCGACGCCGTCGCCGACAGCGGCGTCGTGGCGCTCGTGAGCGCGGACGCGGAGGCCGTCGCGGTCGTCGAGGCCGAGGTGCGCACGATTGGCTGCTGGGGCGCGGACGCGGTCGCCGAGGCCGTGGCGGAGCCTGGCGCGCGCCGGGGCTCGGTCGTGGCGGTGAGCGTGGCGTAGACGAAGTACGCTCCGCCCGCGAAGATCGCGACCGCGAGGGTGGCCCACACCACGGCCGCCTTGGAGCTCGGCGTCGACGTGGTCTCGGTGTCCTTCGCGCCGGCGCTCCGCCGCGTGAGCGAGCGTGCGCCCTCGGGCGTCTCCTCCATCGGGTCGCTCGCGCGCGCGCCATGGGCCTTGGCCCGTCGCGCCTTGCGGGCGGCGTCGACCGACTCGGCCGGCACCGTGGGGCCGAACGCGCTCTTCGCCGCGCCCTCGTCCGAGCCGCTCTTGAGCCGGCGCCGCGCCGCGTACTCCGACGTCTCGAGCATGCGATCGGCCTCTGACGCGTCCCGCTGCTCCGCTCTGCCTTTCGGATCCGAGCTCGGCCGAGGGGTGCGCACCGCCGGCGGAGGGGCCTGGGGGTACGTCACCGAGCCCGCGACGCCGGCCGCGGCCTCGAGCGCACCCCAGAACGCTCCGGCGTCCGGGTAGCGGTTCTTCGGCTCGACCTCGAGGGCCTTCTTCAGCACGTCCTCGACGGCGTCTGGGACGTCGACGCCGCGCGCGCGGAGCGTGGGCCGCAGCGCAGGATCTGCCGCCGCGATGTAGAGCTGGGTCGGGTCGTCCCCCTCGAGCGCTTTGCGGCCGCTGACGCACTCGACGACCACGAGCGCGAGCGCGAACACATCGGTCCACGGGCCGGTCGCTCCGCGCTGCTTGTTGAACTGCTCGGGCGCGCCATACCGTGGCGTGAAGGCGGTCGGCGACATCGCCGTGTTCTCGAGCGCGGTGGTGTAGCCGCGGTGATCCGACAGGACCTTCGCGATACCGAAGTCGAGGACCTTCGCGGTCTTTCTGCCGCCGACGTCCGAGAGGAAGATGTTCGCCGGCTTCACGTCGCGGTGCGCGATCTTCTGGGCGTGCGCGACGGCGAGCGCGCGGGCCGCCGGCTCGAGCAGCTTGATCGCCTCGGAGAGCTCCATCCCGCCCTCGTCCTCGCGGGCGCGGCGCTTGAGGTGCTCGCCGAGCGTCTCTCCCTCGAGCCATTCCATGACGAGGTACGGCACCCAGACGCCGCTCGGCGAGGTGAACGCACCGACGTCGAGGGCCTGCACGATGCCGCTCGTCGCCTTCGACAGGCGGTGCAACAGGCGCCCCTCCTCTTGGAGCTTCTCCAGGAGCTCAGCGTGCGCCTCTTCCTCGAGAGAGGTGGGGAGCTTCAGGCACTTGACGGCGATCAGCTCGCCGAAGCCCTTGTGCACGCCGCGGTACACGACGCCGAACCCGCCGTCCCCGATCACCGACGCGACGCGGTACTTCCCGTCGATCGTGACGCCACATAGATCGAAGGGATCGCGAGGGTCCATGCCTCGCTCCCTCTTAGCTGGCGGGCCGCGAGGGTTCAATCTGCGCTTCGCTTGCGAGCCGTGCGCCGGGCTGGTAAGGCCCGGCCCTGGTGACGACGTACCCTGCAGCGTTCGACGCGGAGTTCCTGGCTGATCTGCCGTATTCGCCCGACGTGCTGTTCTTCGACAGCATCTTGGCGATGGACCGCGACAAGAGCCTCGTCACCTGCCGCATGCCGACGGACGTGCCGCTGCCGCTCACCGAGGCGCAGCGTCACCACCCCGTTCGCCACCCGAAGCACGTCGCCGGGGCGGTCATGGTCCACGCGACGGGCATGCTCGGGTTCGTGCACGCGTACCATCTCCTCGGGCTGCGCCACCGCGAGGGGTGGGTTGGCTACGGAACGCACATCCATCGGGTGGTGTTCCGAAAGCTCGTGTCGCCCGGCGCGCCGATCGAGGCGACCTGCGTCGCCACCCGGACGCGCCTCGGCAAGGTGAGGCACTTCATCCGCTACTCGTTCGAGTTCAGGCACGAGGGGCAGGTCTGCTACGAGGGCGATCAGACGGCGGTGTGGCTGAACACCTCCGAGGCTGGCGCCGTGCCCGAGTCGACGCCCGACGAGTGACCTCGACGTCCGCGGCGGCCGGTGACATGTTCGCCGCATGGCAGACGTCGAAGCGGAGCTCCGCGCAGCGCAGCTGGGGGTCCTCGTGCGAGAGCTCCCCCTGCGGACGCTCGTCGCCCGCGGCAAAGACCGCGGCGCGTGGCTCAACGGCTTGCTCACCTGCAACCTCGCCAAGCTCGCTCCGCCTGCTGCCGCCTACGGCTTGATCGTCGCGAAGAACGGGAAGATCCAGTCCGAGGTCTACACGCTCCTCGGCGACGAGGACGCGCTCATTGGCCTCGACGCGGCGCGCGCCGAGCAGACGACCGAGGTCCTCGATCGTCACCTGGTCATGGAGGACGTCGAGCTCGAGCTCACGCCGGCGGGCGCTTCGAAGTGGGCGGGGGCGTTCGGTCCGCTCGCCGAAGCGGCCTGTGCGGCGGCGCGCGCGGCCGGGGCGCGCGCCGGCGTGGTCCGCCGGGGCGCGCTGCCCGTCGCGGTCTTCACCCCTGCCAGCCCCGAGGTCGTGGCGTGCGTGCTCGCCGCGTGCGGCCCAGCGGTCGTCGCCAGCGACGAGGGCTGGATGCGGGCGCGGGTCGAGCACGGCATCCCCGAGCGCGGCGTCGACTTCGACGACACGAACTATCCCCAGGAGGCGGCGCTCGAGCGCGACGCGGTGTCCTTCGAGAAGGGCTGCTACCTCGGGCAGGAGGCGGTCTTCATGCTCGAGAAGCGCGGGCACGTGAAGCGCCGGCTCGTGCAGCTTCAGGTCGACGGAGCGGTCGCGGCCGGCGCGCCGATCTTCACCGAAGAAGGCGCGGAGTCGGGCCGGGTGACGAGCGCCGTCGAGCGGTCGACGAAGAACCTCGCCCTCGGCTACGTGAAGTACAAACACGCGCGCTCGGGCACCGCGCTCTCGGTCGGGGGCCCCGAACACGACAAGAGCCCCGCGACGGTCACGGAGCTCTTGGCGATCAAGCCCGAGGAGTGACGGCGACCGCCGCTCCCCCACGTTGGCCACGCGGCGACGGTCAGGGGAAGATCTCGCGCTCGACGTACACCTGCGCGATGCGCTGGAGCGCGCACGCGTAGGCGGCGATGCGGAGCGAGCACTTCTTCTGCCGCGCCATGTCGGTCACCTGGCGGTACGCGAGGCGCATCGCGCGCTCGAGCTTCTCGTCGACCTCTTCCAGCGTCCAGCTCTCGCTGCGCTTGTTCTGCGTCCACTCGAAGTAGCTGACCGTGACGCCGCCCGCGTTCGCGAGCACGTCGGGGAGGATCTCCACCCCGCGGTCGAGCAGGACCTTCTCGCCCTCGGGCGAGAGCGGCCCGTTGGCGCCCTCGGCGATGAGCTTGACCTGCAGCGCCTTCGCCTCCTCGACGCCGACCTGATTCTCGAGGGCGCACGGCGCGAAGATGTCCGCCTTGATCTTGAAGAACTCCTCGCGGCTGATCGGCTTGCCGCTCGGGTAGCCGGCGATCGAGCCGTGCTTCTTCACGTACTCCTGCAGCTTGTGCGGGTTGAAGCCCTCGGCGTTGTGGAGGTAGCCCGAGTGGTCACCCACCGCGATGGTCGACACGCCGAGCCGCGACAGGATCACCGACGCGTGCGAGCCGACGTTGCCGAAGCCCTGCACGATCATCGTCGAGCCTTCGAGGTTGAAGTTCTTCTCTTGGGCCCAGTAGACGATGCAGTGCACGAGGCCTTGGCCGGTCGCCTTCTCGCGACCGAGGGTGCCCCCGGAGGCGACCGGCTTGCCGGTGACGACGCCCTTGACGGCCTGCCGACCCCCTTGGCCGGTCATGTTCATGTACGTGTCCATGGCCCAGGCCATCGTCTGCGCGCCGGTGCCGACGTCGGGGGCGGGGATGTCCGTCTCCGGGCCGATGTTGTCGCCCAGCGCGTGGAAGAAGCGCCGGGTGATCCGCTGCAGCTCGGCGCGAGAGACCGAGCGCGGGTCGAACTTCACGCCGCCCTTGCCGCCACCGTAGGGGAGGTTCATGAGCGCGCACTTCCACGTCATCATCGCGGCGAGCGCCTTCACGTCGTCGAGCGAGACGTGCTCGTGGTAGCGGATGCCTCCCTTGAAGGGGCCGAGCACGTTGTTGTGCTGGATGCGGTACCCCTTGTAGAGGCGGATCTCTCCGCTATCCATCCGCACCGGGAAGTGAACGATGAGCTCGTTCTTCGGCTGGCTGAGGATGACGCGGATGTAATCCGGCAAGGCGATCAACCGGGACGCCTCGTCGAGGTAGGCCTGGATGACACCGAAGAAGTCGTATTTCGATTGGGGGATCGTCTTCATCGAAGGCGGCGCGGGGGGCGCAGTGGAGCCGGTCGGCGAGTCGCTCATGGCGAAGACCTCTAGTCCCGCTCGCGCCTTTCTTCAACGAGACGAATAGGGAAAATAGCCGCTGCGCCGCGTCATTCCTTGCCCTCGCGCGCCCGCTATCGCGGGGCCCTTCGGTTTCACGCGACGGGGCGTCGCGCGAAACCGGCGCGAGGGAATATTGTTGCCCTCGCGCGCCCGCTGTCGCGGGGCCCTTCGGTTTCACGCGACGGGGCGTCGCGCGAAACTTGCGCGAGGGAATCTTGTTGCCTCGCGCGCCCGCTGCCGATCAGCGCATGAAGACGAGGTACAGATACGAGAGGCTCGCGGTGATGAGCAGCGCGTCGACGCGGTCGAGGATGCCCCCGTGCCCGGGGACGATGCCGCCCGAGTCCTTGACCCCCACCGACCGCTTCAGGAGCGACTCGCCCAGGTCGCCGAGCTGGCCGAGGCCGCCGGCGACCACCCCGAGCACCAGCGCGTGCAGGGGCGGGAGGGACCTCAGGTAGAAGAAGCTCCCGAGGAGCGCGCCGCACGCGCTGCCCACGAGCCCGCCGAGCGCGCCCTCGACGGTCTTCTTCGGGCTCACCGCCTCGTACAGCTTGCGCTTGCCCAAGAAGCGCCCCGCGAAGTACGCGAAGGTGTCCGAGACCCACGAGAGCATCAGCGAGAGCAGCACGAACGCGGGGCCGTCGGCGCCGCCGTCGCGCTTGAGCATCGCGACGGCCGCCATGCCTCCGCCCAGGTAGATGGGGCCGAACACGGTCGCGGTCATCCGCAAGGCGGCCGTGGAGATCTCCCCCAGCCGGTAGAGCGCCAGCAGCACGGCGGCGACCGGCAGCAACATCACCAGCGCGAGCAACGCGCGCGGATCGGCGCCGAAGAACCAGATGATCTGGAGCACGCCGATCGTCAGCCCGATGCCGATCAGCTGCGCCGTGCGATCGTCGGGGTGCGTCATCCCGAACAGCTCGAGCGCGCCGACCGCGGTCGCGAACGAGATGAACGCGAGCCAAGCCCACGCTGGCCCGAAATAGAGCAGCAGGAGGATCAGCGGCGCCGCGACGGCGGCGGTCAACAGGCGCACCGCGAGGTTCGACGGTGGCTTCTTCTCAGGGGCGTTCGTCTCAGCGGCCTGCGCCACGTCGTCTCTCTTCCGTATGGGTGGGGTGTTCGGCTGTTCGCAGCTGATACGTGCGGATCGCGTCGAAGAGGTCGGCCTCGTCGAAGTCGGGCCACAGCCGGTCGCTGAAGACCAGCTCGGCGTTCGCCGCTCCGTAGAGCAGGAAGTTCGAGAGGCGCTGCTCTCCGCCCGTGCGCAGGATGAGATCGGGCTCACCCACGCTCAGGCTGGGGATCCGCGACGCGATCAGCGCGGCGTCGATCGCGGTGGGGTCGATGCGGCCCGCGATCGCCTCCGTGGCGATCGCTCGGGCGACGTCCGCGATCTCCTCGCGCGCGCCATAGGAGAGCGCGAGCGCGAGCGTCATCTTCTCGTTGCTCCGCGACTCGCGGGCCAGCGGGTCGAGCGACGTGCGTACGAACTCGGGCAGCCTGGCCGTGTCGCCGATCGCCACCAGGCGGATGCCGTTGTCGAGGATCTCCTCGCGCTCGCTCTTCAAGAACTCCTCGAGCAGGCCCATGAGGGCCTCCACCTCACCCTGAGGTCGCGCCCAGTTCTGCTCACTGAACGCGTAGAGCGTCAGCGCCGATATCCCGAGGCGCCTGGCGACGCGCACCACCCGGCGCACGGCCGCGCTGCCGGCCTTGTGGCCCGCCTGTCGGTCCTCGCCGCGCAAGGTCGCCCAACGGCCGTTGCCGTCCATGATGATCCCGACGTGGCGGGGGAGGTTCCGCGCCTCGACCCAAGTCATAGCCACCTCCCGCCTTCCCTTCCTCTCGTCCTCGTGTCAACTCTCTGTCGCATGACGACTGGCGTTGGTCTAACCGTGACCCTGCGTCTGCGCATCGGTGCGCACGACGCGCACTACGCGGGCGAGCTCGTCGACGGCGCGCGTATGCTCGGCCTCTTCGGCGACGTCGCGACCGAGCTGCTCATCCGCCTCGACGGCGACGAGGGCCTGTTCCGGGCCTACGAGATGGTCGAGTTCCTCGCGCCGGTCCGCTCTGGCGATTTCATCGAGGCCACGGGGGTGGTCACCCGGGTCGGGGCGACGAGCCGCAGCATCGCCTTCGAGGCCCGAAAGGTGGCGCAGAACGTCCGCGCCGACGGGCTCTCTCCCTCGGCCGCTGACGCCTTGGCCGAGCCGATCGTCGTTTGTCGCGCCATGGGGACGTGCGTGGTCCCGCGCGAGCTCCAGCGCCGCCCCCGCCTCGTGTTGCCGGCGCTCAGCGCCCAGGCGCCCGATCACGCGAAGCTCCCGGAGCCGCGCCCGATCATCACGCCGCCCCCCCGCGTCATCATCACGCCCCCCGCGCGAGACGTCGTGTTGACGGCCGCGATCGTCGGCGCCGAGGTCACCCGCGAGCACACTCCCCACCTGCCCATCACCGCCGAGGAGCTGGCCGACGAGGCGGCGCGCTGCCGCGACGCCGGCGCGTCCGTCATTCACCTCCACGTGCGCAACCCCGACGGCACGCCGTCTCAGTCGAGCGAGCTGTTCCAGGCTGCCATCGAGGCGATCCGGCGCAAGACGGACGTCATCATCCAGACCTCGACGGGCGGCGCCGTCGGGATGTCGGTCGCCGAGCGCGCTGGGCCGCTCGCGTGCAAGCCGGAGATGGCGACGCTCAACTGCGGGACCATCAACTTCGGCGACGACGTCTTCGTCAACTCGCGGCCCATCATCCGCGACCTGGCGCGCAGGATCCGCGACGCCGGCAGCGTGCCCGAGCTCGAGTGCTACGAGGTGGGTCACGTCGATGAGGCGTTCGCCCTCGTGAAGGAGGGGCTGCTCTCGGCGCCGCTGCACTTCCAGTTCGTGCTCGGCGTGCCGGGCGGCATCAGCGCGCGCGAGGAGGTGCTCAGGTTCCTCGTCTCGCAGGTCCCGGACGGCTCGACGTGGGGCGTCGCGGCGGTCGGCCGCTACCAGCGCCCGATGACCGAGCTCGCCATGACCCTCGGCGGTCACGCCCGCGTGGGCCTCGAGGACAACATCTACCTCGACAAGGGGGTCCTCGCGCAGGGGAGCGCTCCGCTCGTCGCGCGCGCAGCGGCGTTCGCCCAGAGCCTCGGGCGCAACGTCGCGACCCCCGAGCGCGCCAGGGCCATCTTCGGCATCAAGTCATGAGCGAGCGCCCCTCGGGGGCGCCTCGCGACGAGGGCCTCGCCCCCCGCGCGAGCGCCCGAGGGCCCCTGAAGAGGTACGCCCGCTCACGCGCGGGCGTCGTCCTCGGCGCGCTCGCGCTCGCGGCGCTCACCCGGGTCGCGCAGCCCCCCGCGTTCGACGAACGGAGCGTCGAGCGCCAGCTGGCCGAGGCGGTTGGCGGAGAGGTCGGGCCCCACGAGGTCGTGTGGGAGCCGTCGCGGGGGGCGCTCACCGACCTCTACCCTGGCCGCCGCGCCGTGTTCCTCGCCCGCCCAGCGCCGGGCGCTCCGCGCGACGTCTACCGGGCGCAGGTCAGCGTGACGCCAGCCGGAAGACCCCTCTCGGTGCGGGGCGTCGAGGCGCTCACCCGGACCCCGCTCGGCGACGAGGACGAGCTCGCCGTCCATGCAGGGCGCGCCGTGTTCGTCACGCGGTTCGCCGGCAAGGTCGAGTCCGTCACGGTGCTCTCGCTCGAGGGCGGGGCCGCCGCCACGGTCGGCGTCGCGAGGCCCGCGGCGACCGTCGCGCACCAGCTCGAAGGAGACGAGCTGGTGCTATGGCTCGACGGGGAGCGTGGGTCGGTCATCGACCTCGACGCGGGCGCGGCGATCGCGGGGGAGTGGCTGCCTGTCCGGCGCGGCGCGCTGGCGCGCCGCGCCGACGACGCAATCGTCGCCGCGCTGCGAGACCGCGAGCCAAGCGCCGAGGGGCCCCTGCCGCTCGCTGGGTTCTCTCCGGCGGTGACCCTGGTCCCTGGCGGCGAGCCGACCTTGTCGGTGCGATCGATCGGCGGCGCGACCGCACTCGTCGCAGACGGGCGTCAGCTGAGCTTCGAGATCGTATTGGGCTCGAGCTCTCCCGCCTCGGGGACCGGGTACGTCCCCGTGGCCGAGGCCAGGGCGGCCGACGCCAGGCCGGCCGTCCTGATGTTCGAATTGGTCTCGGGCGCCGAGGGGGTCGCCGCTGGGGCCTTCGATTCAATGGGCTGGCTCGGTCCAATGGTCCTCGACCGACCGACCATTGCGACGCAAGGCGGGCGGCTGCTCTTGGGGCCCTGGCGGGGCGGTCCGTGGGAGCGCGCATCAATGGTGGCTGCCGCGCAATGGTCGGGCGACCCGAATCGAGGCGGACGTAGCGCCCTGTGCGTCACGCGCGCCGGTCACCTCGCGATCGCCTGGTCGCGCGAGGGCGCGGATCTCGAGGCGGTCCTGCCCTCGACGTGCGCGCGCGCGGTAGAGGGCGCCGGGGCGCTCGAGCTGATCGAGTATGGCGCGTCGATCGACGTCCCGAGCGCGCCGGCGCGCACGATCGTCGTGGCGCGCGCGACGGAGCTGCCGCCACGAGCGCCGCCGCCGAGGGGCTCGACGTGGAGCGCGTCCCCGGTCGGGCAGCCGACGCCGACCTTTCTGTCGGCGCTCCACACGACCTCCGCGAGCGCGCTGGGCGAGACGGTCGAGGTCACCAACATCGACGCCGCGCGGTACGACTGGGCCATCGTGGCGGGCGAGGGGGAGCGCGCACCCCGCAAGGGCTCCACGCTCGCGACGGCGCTGCCTGCCCAAGACACCACGCGCGCTCGGCTCGCGGTCGGCCTCGGGGTGGGCATGCGCCGAGGCCCGCGAGGGCTGCGCGTAGACGGCTCGACGGGACATCCGTTCGCTCGAAAGGAAGGGCTCCTCGTCGTCGACGGGGGACTGAGGGTCGGGTGGGCTCGGGACGACGACCCCGATGGCGTCCCAGGGGACGCCGCCGAGCTGCCGATGACCCTGGCGGACGGCCAGGTCACCGCGGCAGGCCGCAAGCGAGGTCCCCGGCAGCGGCGGATGGATTTGTGCGTCCTCGACGGCGAGGTCGTGCTCGCTGCGTCCGAGTTCGACAGCCACGAGGCCAACGCGACCGTGCTCGGCCAGCTCGGATGCCAGCTCGCGTTGGGCTTCGACCGGGGCAGCGACCGACCCGCTTGGGCGAAGCTCGACGACACCTCGTCGGGGCCGTTCCCCGAGACCTTCCTGGTCGCGCTCGACCGGCCACGGAACGGAGCCGCAGGCTCGACGGACTTTCAGGCTGCGACCAACGACCCGTGACAAGTAGTAGGGTCATGTCGGACCCTGTGGTCTAAAGTGCGAGCGTTGGATTTCTATCTTTTTATGATTCGTTAATCATAACATATGTATAGAGAGTTAGATGGGTCATGGACGACCCATCTTGCGGAGCCCGCCGCTCGATCGGTTCGCGTCGCTCGAGCCGAGAGCGAGTCGCCAGCACCACCCCTTGAATGCGCAGGGGTAACCCTGTGTCCCCGTTGCGTTCGTCTAGCTCGTGTGCGCTCGCGGTCGAGGCGCGGCGCCCCGGTCGTGGGGCGGGTGAGGCGACCCGAGGAGCCGCCGCCTCGGTCTGTGACTCGGTCCGGCGCCGTTCGAGATCGGGACGGGGGCGGTTGCTTGGCTGGTGCCGACGTGGCGTGTCGTCGCGCTCGAGCGTCCAAGTAGGCTCAGCGCCGACACGTCCACGGGGCGCTCACCGCACGAGAAACCCCTTCGTTAAGCGCTCGCGCGACACGTTGTAAAGCGGAATCTTGGCCGAGCACTCTGGCCGTCTCGTACCATGATGACTGCGCGGATCCCGCTCTGGCCGCAAGGCGCCGGAGCGAGGTGAAGTCCGAGGAGAAGCATGTCCGAAGGTAAGAACCTGGTCGGCGTCGACATCGGGACGAGCTCGGTGAAGATCTGTCAGCTGAAGGACACCCGGAAGGGGCCCAAGCTCGTGAAGCTCGGGTTCTCGCCGTTGCCCCGGCAGACGATCGTGGACGGGCACGTCCTCAACTCGCAGGCCGTCGTCGAAGCCCTCAACCGCACCTTCGCCGAGGCGAAGATCAAGGAGCGGGACATCGCGCTCTCGATCAGCGGCCAGGCCGTGATCATCCGCAAGATCACAGTGCCGATGATGACCGCCGCCGAGCTGGACGAGCAGATCCAGTGGGAGGCCGAGCAGCACATCCCGTTCGACATCAAGGACGTGCACGTCGACTACGAGGTGCTCCGCAGGCGCCCCGAGGCGGGCCAGATGGACCTGCTCCTCGTGGCGGCCAAGCGTGAGGAGGTCAACGACTACACCGAGATCGCGCGGCAGGCGAAGCTCCGTCCGGTGGTCGTCGACATCGACGCCTTCACCGTCCAGAACCTGTTCGAGTTCAACCGGGGCCTGCCGCCCGAGCAGACGTTCGCGATCATCAACGTCGGCGCGAGCCTCGCGTCGATCAACATCATCTCCAAGGGCGTCAGCGCCTTCACCCGCGATATCGCGAACGGCGGGAACTACATCACCGAGCAGATCCAGAAGCAGATGGGCGTCCCCTTCGAGCAGGCGGAGGAGTTCAAGGTGATGGCCGCCGTCGCTCCGCAGCAGGTGAGCCCGCAGGTCGCGCAGGTGATCGACTCGGTCTGCGACTCCATCGCCGGCGAGATCCAGCGCAGCCTCGACTTCTTCCACGCGACGAGCGGTGAGCCCGAGATGCACCGCATCTTCCTGACCGGAGGCAGCTCCAACCTGTCGCAGCTGCTCAACGCCATCGGGCGCCGGGCGCGGGTGGGCGTCGAGCTCATCCCGCCGCTCGAGAAGATCTCGGTGGAAGGCAAGGACGTGAACGCCCAGCTGCTTCAGTCGCGGGCCGCACAGCTGTGTGTGGCCCTGGGCCTCGCGATGCGCAAAGAGAAGGAGCGCCGGCTGTGATCAGGGTCAACCTCCTCCCCCAGAAGAAGCGCGCCGAGCGCGCGGCCTCGATCGAGCCCTCGTCGAGCCAGCGATGGATCCTCGTCGTGTTCGGTCTCGTCCTGCTCGAGGCCATCGGCTTCGTCCTTTTCCACCAGACGAAGGAGAAGGAGCTCGCCGAGCAGAAGGCGAAGAATCAGGCCGCTCAAGCCGACATCACGAGCATCCGCACGCTCGTCGAGCAGCACACCCAGGTGAAGGCGGACCTCGAGCTGCTGCGCGCCCGCGAGGACGCGATCTCGAAGCTCGAGAAGGCGAGGACCGGCCCGACCGCCGCGATGCTCGAGCTCTCGCGGCTGCTCACGCCGGGCAAGGGGCCCACCGTCGACCCCGATCGCTACCAGGCGCAGATCCAGAAGAACCCGCTCTCGGCGATCAACCCGGCGTGGGACGCGCGGCGCGTCTGGATCAAGTCCTTCAGAGAGAACGGGCGGCTGGTCGAGATCGAGGGCCTCGCGCGCGATTCGACCGGCGTCTCCGAGGTGGCGCTGAGGGTCAAGGCGTCGTCATACTTCTATGAC
The DNA here is from genome assembly GCA_016719945.1 of Polyangiaceae bacterium. Taxonomy (GTDB): domain Bacteria; phylum Myxococcota_A; class Polyangia; order Polyangiales; family Polyangiaceae; genus Xiheicaenibacterium. The sequence continues at coordinate 100,134 of JADJYE010000002.1, forward strand.
GTCAGGCTTCTGCCGGGCGGAAAGAAGGCGGACGAGGCTGCCATGGTTGGCTTCGGCATGCAGCTGAAGGTGAGGTACTGATGGCCGTCAAGACTTCGACAAGCAGCCTGGCTCGCCTGTCGCTCCCCGCGAAGTTCGTCTTCGCGCTCATCCTCATGGGCATCGTGGCCGCCCTGTATTTCGTCGTGTTCTTCACGGACGTCGACGGTCAGATCAACCAAGCGATCGCCCAGGAGCAGTCGCTCAAGGGTGAGCTGCAGCAGGCCGAGGAGGCGAAGGCCGCCTACCAGAAGGACGTCGAGGAGCGCGCGAAGAAGCAGCAGTCCGAGCGCGAGCAACGCAAGGTGCTCCCGGACGAAGCCGAGACGCCGTCCTTCCTGTCGTCCGTGCAGGGCATCGCGACGATCTCGGGCGTCACGCTCAAGACCTACAAGCCAGAGGACGAGGGGTCCGAGGAGTACTACGTCAGGGTGCCGATGTCCCTCGAGCTCGAGGGGCGCTTCCACCAGATCGCCCGCTTCTTCTTCGGCGTCGGGCAGCTCGACCGCGTCATCAACATCGAGAACATCGAGATGGAAGTCATGCCCACCCAGGCGGCGTCGGACACGGGAGAGGTCGTGCTCGCGGTCAAGTGCCTGGCGACCGCGTTCCGCTCCAAGAAGTCGGGTGAGCCCGAGAAGGGGAAGAAATGAGCAAGCGAGTCCGATGGTTCGTGCTCGCGTCTGCCGCCACCCTCGCAGGTTGCGGCGAAGACGAGCCACCTCCGCCGCCGGCCGCAGCCACGGGCATGCCGGCCGACACCCCGGTCCCGGGGGGCGCGCCGGCAGCGGCGGGCAAGGGGAAGTCCAAGGCCGCCGAGCCGACGGACCTGCCCCCGCTCCCGACCCCCGACATCCAGGAGCGGGATTTTCTCGAGTCTCCGGCCAACCGAGACCCGTACAAGACCTACGCGGACCTCTTCATCATCCGGCCCAAGACGGAGCAGGTGACGATCCAGCGTGAGGTGCTGATCCAGAAGCACTCGCTCGAGTCGCTCAAGATCGTCGGCATCGTCACGGGTACGTCGGGCCGCGTGCTGGTCCAAGACCCAGACGGTCTCGGCTGGGTGCTGAGGGTCGGCGACTTCGTGGGTCAGCCCGAGGTCGTGAGGAGCGGCGGCGCGGGTGGCGGCGACGTCGCAGTGAACTGGCGCGTCGACCGGATCCGCGAGAACGACGTCGTCTTCGTGCGCGAGCTCCCCGACCCGACGGCGCCGGCGACGACGCGCGTCTTGTCTCTGCGCACGCAAGACGAGCTGCGACAGGAGATCCGCACCGGCATCCGCGGTACGCGCCCCGACGAGGACGGGCAAGACGACGACGAGCCCAAGAAGGAGCCGAAGAAGGCGGCGCCCCGCAAAGGCACCTGACAGCCGTCTCTGCGCGCTCGCGAGCCGCCGCGGTTATCCGCAGCGGCTCGTTCACTTTGCGCCCAGCATGGGCGCGACCTTGCGGGTGCAAGTCCCGCCGAGAGGAGACCATCCTGATCGAAGCGAGCCGCAACTGCGGGAGGGCGACCGACCGTGGGGAGGGGGAGCGAAACCGGGCATGGACAAGACCACAGGGGGCCGAGTGGGGCGAGCGGGCAAGACCGCGAAGCCCATGGTCGAGCTCAGGGACGTAAATCGGGGGGCGGGGAAGGGTCGCGTTCTTACCTGGAGTCGCCCTGGGCCTGAAGGGCCACGCGCAAGCGGAGCGAGAAGTCAGCCGAGGCCGTAGTAGGCGCGGGCAACTGCGACGAAGGGCCGAACGGAGAGGAGAGCGAAACGACGTGCGTCTCGGAGGCAAACGGCCGCAATCGAGGCAACTGAGTCCGCAAGGGGTAGGGACGTCAGAGCAGGCGGAGCGGGCGAGGCGACCGGAAACGCGCCGAGCGAGCGACCTATGGAGCGGTGGAACGCGCGAACCCAGGCCGCGCTGAAACGGGTGAAGAAGACAAGGCAGTGCCGGCATCGACGGGATGACGGTGATGAGCGCCGACACCGAAGACCAGGCGCGAGCCGCCAGCCGCCAGTCCCCGGTGCGGCGGGGCCAGGCGGGTGGGGGCGAGCCCCCACCACCCGCAGGGCTCGACCTTTCTCGACCCGCATACAGCTACGGCTTTCCCACACGCCCACACTCTGCAACACGGACGGAACGAGGCCGCCGTTGGTGGACGGGACTTGGAGAAGTCTTCGACCGCGGACCACACGCTATGGGCAGGCGCGATAGGAGCACTGCGCGGGCTGATTCGCCGTTACTGAGGGGGATGATCGAGGTCCAGGAGCGTCACGAGGGCACGCCGCAGGTGGACCGCCGCCTGCCGACGGCCTGGACGAGGTCACAAGGAGCTGGAGCGACGCGGACAGCGTCGCACGCCACCGCCGACGCGGTCCGGGCGGGCGCGGTGATGGACGCCGGCCCGCGGCCCGACCCGTGAACGAAGCCAAGAGCGCCGTGGACCGACCGCAGACCGCACGCCGGCCCTCTGAATGCCGGCGGCATGCATGAAGGGAAGGTCGCACCAAGGCCCTGACCGCGATGAGGGTGGGCGGGCGAGCTGACGCGCCCGACCCGAAGCCAGAGCATGCGCGAGTCGGAGGATCTGCGGTCACCTGACGGGGTGGAAGAACTACCCCCGCCGACACGCCCAAATTCCGCAGCCCGACAGTGGTCCGGCACCGGCTCAGGCGCGCATCTGCGCCACTAACGGGGCGCACGACCTATCGCGAACTGCGAGCCCGGGGAGCCCCGAGCGCGTCGCCGCACAGGTCGCCGCAAGCACCCGCCATGGTGGAAGAACCCGCCAGGCATCCACATCGCCTCCCATCCGCTACTTGACGAGCTGGGAGTCCCCCGACTCCCGCGTAACCTCAACCTCCGAACGCCGATGCGGACCGCTTGGGCCCCTATGCCGATTTGGACGGTCGCCCCCGATTCTTAGCAAGGAATTGGGCCCATTCGACGGTCGCGACCTAGGCTCGGACCCGCAATGATGACCCCCACGATGCGCAGGGCCCTCGCGTTGATAGCGAGGGGACGACCGCGCGTGACTCTCAGGAACTTCCTCGCGGGGTTGAGCGTCTGGGTCGTGACGGCGATGTTCGCTGTCAGCGCCTGGGCTCTACCCAATCAGGTCAAGGTCACCGATGTGACCCTGTCCGCGCCGAAGGAGGGCACGGCGCGGATCGTCGTCCGAACGAGCGTGAAGCCGACCTATACGGCTCGCGTCACGGACGGTGGCAAGCGCATCCTCCTCGACATCTCCGACGCGGTCACGGCGGGCGCTCCGCCTGCGATCGTGGAGGGCAACAACGTCGTCGCCGGCGTCATGACGCAGACGTTCCCTGAAGCAAAGGCGACGCGCGTCCTGATCCAGCTCTCGAAGAACGCGCAGTACAGCGTGGTCGCTCGCGAAGACGGGCTCACGATCGACCTCTCCGCGGCCGAGAAGACCGGGCCGATGGCGGCCCCGCTGGTGGTGAGCCAGCCCGCGCCCGCCGCTGTCCCCGTCGACTCGGACGACGTGCTCGTGAAGGACGTGCGGTACAGCCACCAGAGCGACCGCGAACGCGTCATCATCGAGACCGACCGCGAGGCGACCCACGTCGCCGAGGCGACCAAGAAGGGCGTCCGCATCGAGATCAAGGGCGCCCGCCTGCCGAAGTCCCTCGAGCGTAAGCTCGACGTGGGCGCGTTCGGCGGCGTCGTGTCCTCCGTCTCTTCGTATCAAAAGAGCGGGACCGACACCGTCGTCGTCGAGATCGAGCGGGATCCCAACGCGAAGTTCCTCGTCAAGCGCGAGGGCGATCGCGTCGTCTGCACTTTGATGCTCGGTCCGCTGCCCTCCTCCGAGACCGGCAAGGGCTCCGACGGCGGCGCGGCGCGCAAGACCAAGGTCGTCGCCAAGGAAGCAGACTACGATCTGCCCAAGGTCGAGACCTCGATCGGCGACATCTTCGAGACCGAGCCCGATCAGGCGGACGCCATCCTGCCGTCGATGGGCTTGGCGGGGCAGGTCCAGAACAACCCCGACGCGAAGAACGCCGGGACCGGCCGGCGCATCGATCTCGATCTGAAGGACGCCGACATCCACGACGTGCTGCGCCTCCTCGCAGACGTCGGTCGGGTCAACGTCGTCACCTCCGACAGCGTGTCGGGCAGCGTGACGATCCGTATGCGCGGCGTCCCGTGGGACCAGGCGCTCGAGACCGTGCTCCAGGCGAAGGGCCTCGGCATGGTGCGCAAGGGCAACCTCATCCGCGTCGCCCAGCTCGCCGACCTCAACAAGGAGCGCGAGCTCGCGGTCAAGCGCCGCGAGAGCGAGTTCCAGCTGGCGCCCCTCGAGACGCGCCTCATCCCGATCTCCTACGCCGAGGCGCAGGAGCTGACCGCACGCTCGCAGGAGCTGTTGTCGCCCCGCGGCAGCCTCTCCGTCGACTCGCGTACGAACGTCATCATCGCTCGCGACGTGACGGGCAACCTCAACCAGATCGAGGAGCTCATCCGGGCCCTCGACACGCAGACCCCGCAGGTCCTCATCGAGGCGCGCATCGTCGAGGCGTCGAGCCGGTTCAACCGCGAGCTCGGCATCCAGTGGGGCGGCGGCTCGCTGCTGTCTCAGGCGACGGGCGTCGACACCGGCCTCGCGTTCCCGAACTCGATCGGCATCTTCGGCGCCGCGGACGATCAGACGACGCCGACCGACGGCTTGCACCCCGACAACAACGTCGTGACGAGCCCGAACTTCGCCGTCAACCTGCCGGCCGCGACCGGCGGTGGTACCGGTGGCGCGCTCGGCTTCACGTTCGGCTCCGTCAACAACCTCTTCAACCTCAGCGTGCGCCTCTCGGCGGCCGAGCAGAGCGGCATGGTCCGCATCATCTCGAGCCCCCGCGTCCTCACGCTCGACAACAAGGAGGCACGCATCGCGCAGGGCACGCTCATCCCGTTCTCGCAGGTGAGCGCGCAGGGTGTGCAGACGGTCTTCCAGGAGGCCAAGCTGCAGCTGCTCGTGAAGCCCCACGTCACGGCCGACGGAAGCGTCTCGCTGGCCGTGAAGATCAACCGCGACGAGCCCGACTTCGGTAACCGCGGCGCCCGCGGTGACCCGACCATCCTCAAGCGCGAGGTGGAGACCGAGCTGCTCGTGATGGACGGTCACACGGCGGTCATCGGCGGCATCTACACCCGCAACTCGAGCCGCAGCCTCTCGCAGGTCCCCGTCCTCGGCGACATCCCGATCCTCGGGGTGCTGTTCCAGAAGCGCGCGACCAACGATCAGCGGACCGAGCTCGTCGTGTTCATCACCCCGCGCATCGTCAACCGGGCCGAGGCGCTCGGACGGTAGCGGTGGCAACCAGCAGGGCTTTCGACTAGGTTCCGCCGCCATGGCGGCGCCCAGTGAAGCTCGCGGAGAACGGGCCCGAAGCAGCGTGCTGCTCCTCGGGCTCGTCCTCTTTTGTGGATGCGCGTCATCGGCCCAGCCGGCTGGCGAGGGGTGTTTCGGGCCGGGGGTGAAGTGTGTGCCCGCCCGTGACGCCACCGCGTCGGCGACCGCCTCCTCCGAGGTCGACCCCTCGGGGCCGGCCGGCCCCGGGCCCGCAGCCTCCGCCTCGGCGTCCAACGCGGCTGCCACCGCTCCGCTCTCCACGAGCGCCTCCGTCGGGGCCGTGGCCTCCGCGGCGCCTTCGGGGTCGGCGTCGGCGTCGGCGTCCGTGCAGGCCCCTGCCGCCGGCAAGCCCGCGCGCGTCGAGGTCGGCGACCCGAAGTTCACCACGGGGGACGTGCCCAAGGCGAAGGCCTCGCTCGAGAAGCTCTCCAAGAAGCTCAAGGCGTGCGTCGACGAGCACGGGGGGCTCACCGGGGCGTCGGGCGAGCTCGAGCTCCAGTTCCTCGTCCGCGCGGCCGGAATCGCCGAAGGCGTCGAGGTGCTTCGAGCCAAGGGGATCGCCGACGACGCGAAGAAATGCGTCCGCGACCTGATGAAGAAGAAGGCGATCGGCACGCCCTCGGAGGATCCGGTGGGGGTCACCGTCGTGCTCAAGCTCACCGCCACCTGACCGGACATGCAGAGCCCCGAGATCCGCCGCGAAGCCGGGAAGCGAAAGACGTTCGCGATCATCAGCCACCCCGACGCGGGCAAGACGACCCTCACCGAGAAGCTCTTGCTCTACGGAGGGGCCATCCAGCTCGCGGGCGCCGTGAAGGCCAAGAAGGACCGCTCGCACGCGGTCAGCGACTGGATGGAGATGGAGCGCGAGCGCGGCATCTCGATCGTGTCGAGCGTGCTGCAGTTCCCGTACGGCGGGAAGCTGATGAACCTCGTCGACACGCCGGGTCACGCCGACTTCAGCGAGGACACCTACCGCGCGATCATGGCGACCGACGCGGCCGTCATGCTCCTCGACTGCGCGAAGGGCGTCGAGGCGCAGACCAAGAAGCTGTTCCGCGTCTGCAAGTTCCGCAAGATGTTGATCTTCACCTTCGTCAACAAGATGGACCGCCCGGGTCGCGACCCGTTCGATCTCATCGGCGAGGTCGAGGACGTGCTCGGGATCGGCGTCTACCCGATGACCTGGCCCGTGCTCGAGGCCGGGAGCGGACGCTTCCGGGGCGTGTACCACCGCCTGGACAAGCGCGTTCACCTCTTCGAGCAGGTGGCCCACGGCGGCGCCGAGCGAGCGCCCGAGCGCGTCTTCGCCATCGACGACCCTGTGCTCACGACCCTGCTCGACGACCCGACGCGAAAGCAGCTGTTGGACGAGCTCGAGCTGCTCGACGCCGCCGGCGACTCGCTCGACGACGCGAAGCTCGCGAAGGGCGAGACGACGCCCATGTTCTTCGGCAGCGCGCTGACGAACTTCGGTCTACCCCAGTTCCTCGACGCCTTCGTCGAGATGATGCCGCTGCCCGCGCCTCGTCACACCGACAAGGGCGATGTCCCGCCCGACGACTCGCGCTTCACGGCGTTCGTCTTCAAGATCCAGGCGAACATGGATCGCGCGCACCGAGATCGCATGGCGTTCCTCCGCGTGTGCTCGGGCAAATACGAGCGAGGCATGAAGCTGCGCCACGTGCGGCTCGATCGCGAGATCCGCCTCACGAACCCGACGCAGTTCCTCGCGCAAGAGCGCAGCGTCGTCGACGACGGCTTCGCGGGGGACATCATCGGCGTCTTCGACCCCGGTATCTTCCTGATCGGGGACACGCTCACCGACGGGGCGATGCTCAGGTACGACCCGCTCCCGCAGTTTCCGCCGGAGTACTTCGCGCGCGTCGCGATGATCGATCCGATGAAGCGCAAGCAGCTCAAGAAGGGGCTCGAGCAGCTGGCGCAGGAGGGCAGCATTCAGCTGTTTCGCCCCCCGGAGGGCAGGGAGGGTGAGTCCATCGTGGGCGCGGTCGGCGAGCTTCAGTTCGAGGTCGTGCGCCACCGCCTTCAGGCCGAGTACAACGTCGACTGCCGCATGGAGCGCCTCAGCTACCAGCTGGCCCGCTGGTGCGAGGGCGAGATCCCGCCGCTCGCGAAGCTGGAGTCTCTGCTCTTCGGGTACGGAGCGACCGACGTGCACGGCAACCCGGTCGTGCTGTTCAAGGGCCCATGGCAGCTCGAGACGTGCGCCAAGTCGTTTCCGAACACGAAGTTCGTGGAGCTCGGGGTGCGCGGCCCGTCGCTGGACGACGCCAGATGAACGTAGAGGCGCCCGCCCTCTTCAAGCCTGCGCGGGAGCTCGAGCCGAGGCTCGGAAACCGCGATCTCTTCGGCGGGCTCGAGCCCCTGGTGTACATGAACCACGCCGGGATCTCGCCGCCCTCGGTCTGCGTCAGGAAGGCCGTCACGACGCTGCTCACGGACTACGGCAAGCGCGGCGCGACCGCGTACCTGTCCTGGGCCGCGCAGCGTGATCGCCTGCGCTCCAAGCTCGCTGCGCTGATCGGGGCGGAGTCCGACGCGCAGGTCGCGCTCACCCTCAACACCACCCGCGGCGTGTCGGACATCGCGCTCTGTTTCGACTGGCGCCCCGCTGACCGAGTCGTCGTGTTCGCGGGCGAATTCCCGGCCAACGTGACGCCGTGGCAGCAGGCGGCGAGCGCGTTCGGCGCCGAGGTCGTGGTGCTCGATGGGCGCCCGCTCGCGACCGACGAGGGGCGGGTGCTGGCGCAGCTCGAGCAGACGCTCGAGCTGGGCAAGGTCCGCGTCGTCGCCTTGAGCGCGGTGCAGTTCCAGACCGGGCTGCGCACGCCTCTGGAGGAGATGAGCCGCCTCTGCCGAGGCAGCGGCGCGAGGCTGTTCGTCGACGCCGTGCAGGCGTGTGGGCTCGTCCCGATCGACGTCCAGAAGCTGGGCATCGACTACCTCGCCTGCGGGGCGCACAAGTGGTTGATGGGCCTCGAGGGCGCCGGTTTCGTGTACGCGAGCGCCGACGCGCGGTCGTCGCTCGTGCCGCGCGTCGCCGGCTGGTTGAGCCACGACGAGCCGACGAGCTTCCTGTTCGAGGGTGGGGGACACCTCCGCCACGATCGGCCGATCCGAGCGGATCTGCGCTTCCTCGAGGGCGCCAACGTCAGCGCGGCGTCGTTCGCCGCCCTCGAGGCATCGCTCGACCTCACCCTCAAGCTGGGGCTCAGCGAGGTGTTCGACCACGTGCAGGCGGTCAACGACGCGATCGAGGGCCGCGCGATCGAGCTGGGCTTCACGTCGATGCGCAGCCCACACGCGAACCGGCGAAGCGGGTCGTTGTGCCTCTCACCGCCGGACGACGTGGACGTCGTGACCTTGCAGCGCGAGATCGTCCGCCAGGGCGTCGCTTGCGCGATCCCCGACGGTTACCTCCGCTTCTCACCGCACTGGCCGAACGCCGTCGACGAGTCCGAGCAGGTGGTGCTCACGCTCGAGCACGCGCTCGCCGCCGTGCGCGGGTGAGGCGCTCTACTCTTCGCCGACTCCGCTGATCTTGATCTGGCGGCTCGTGAACGCGAAGTCTTCCTGGAGGGACGCGAGGACTGGGGCCAGCATCACCGTGAGCGAAGACAGGGCGTCGCCAGCCTCCTCGAGCAGCGAGAGGACCTTCGACGCCAGCGCGTCGGTCGGGTCTTGCGAGCTGCCCAGGTAGTGAGGCAGCGACGCGAGCGGCCCCTCCTCTGGGAAGGCCCGTCGCGCAGCCTCCTCGAGCAGCGCCGTCGACGTCTTCATTTCGACCCCGTTCTGGCCGAGGCTCGTGTGCAGGAAATAGCAGACGATGGCGCTCGCCTCGGTGCGGAGCGCGTCGAGCTTCTCCTTGCCGAGCCGCTCGTCCCAGCGCGAGAGCTCGCTGCGCCGCTCGTCGGCGAAGCGACCTGGCGCGGCGGTCGACAACGGCACGAGGTCTGCGAGGTCGTCCGAGGCGCTCTTGTCGAGGCGAACCCCCCTGAAGATGACGAGGTCGCAGGCGCGCAGCGCGCCGATCAAGACCCGCGTCGCGGCGTCCCTCAGGAGCGGGACGAGCGCGTGCGCCGCGACGGCGACGGAGGCGCCCTCCGGGATGAGCCGGCTGTCCCGCACCGCCAGCATCTGCGACGACGACGAGCGGCGCGGGGGCGCGGTCGGCGGGCGGCTGTCGGCGCCTGATCCCGGGGCCGCCGAGGGGGGGTGCCGGCTCACGGGGGGCTCAGCGCTCGGGGGCTGGGCGGGCGGGGCAGGGCGGCTCGCAGGGCGGGCAGGCGGGGGCTGGCTGGCTGGGGCGGGGCGGCTCAGCGGCGCAGCAGCTGGGGGGCGGCTCGGCGGCGCGGAGACCCCGGCGGGGGGCGGTCGCGACGAGACCTCTCCTGGGCTTGGGGTCTGCGCGGATCCGACGACGTGGACCGCCACGACCTCGACGGCCCTGACCTCGGCCCGCGCCTTCATCCGCGCGGCGACGTCCCGCGCGAGGCTCAGCTCTTGGCCGACCAGCGAAGAGCCTTCGTCGGTCGCGGCGATCGAGAGGCGGAGCGCGTTGCCCGCGTCCTCTCCGATGGGATCGGCGAGCTCGGGGGACAACGGCTCTCGAAACGCGACGGTGACCTTGCCTCGGACCTTCACCCCGTCTTGGGCGTTCGAGGCGATGACCCGCGAGACGAACTCGACGCCGTCCTCATCCTTGTCCTTCCCGAACGGCCAAAATCGCATGTGCACCCCGCCTCCACGCGACCGCCAGGCCGCGTGTCCGAGTGAGCCAAGTCTAGCGAAGCACCTCGAGACCGGCGACAAAACGGCCGTCGCGCGGCCAGCGACCGGCCCGCTCAGCCGCGCGGGGCCACCGACACGTAGCGGTTCCCCCGCTCGAAGAACCTCCACGGACGTTCGGCCCATACGCCTGCGTAGTCGACGTTGATGCGGGCCGAGCGGCTCACTGGCGCTCGCCGATCGCCTTCTGCGATCCACAGCGCGCCGCTGGTCAGGTCGGCTCCGTAGTGAGCGCGATGAAGGCCGAGCGCGCCGCACAGCTTGCCCGGCCCGTTGGTGAGCTCGCGCCGGTGGGGCGCCACCCCTCGGCGCTTGGTCATCAGGTCGAGGCCCGCCACCGGCTCGAGCGCCCGCACGAGCACCGCGTGCGGCTCGCCGGGCAGACCCGCCGTCACGTTGAAGGCCCAGCTCGAGCCGTAGAGCATGAACATGTACGCCCGGCCCGGCGGGCCGAACATCGCCTCGGTCCTCTTGGTTCGACGGCCCCTCGCGCTGTGCGCCGCGAGGTCGAGCGGTCCGCGGTAGGCCTCGGTCTCGACGATGCGGCCGGCCACCAAACCCTCCGGCGACAGGTGGACGAGGACCTTGCCGATGAGCGCTCGTGCGAGCGTGAGCACCGGAGCCTCGTAGAACGAAGCGTCGACGGCGACGAGCTCCTCGCTCGGCGTCAATGCGCCTCGATCCCGAGCCGCTTCAGTCGGTAGTACAAGGTCGTGCGCTGAATACCGAGCGTGCGCGCCACCTCGGCCTTGTTGCCCCCGCAGCGCTCCAGCGCCGCGATCAGCTCGCGCCGCTCGATCTCTTCGAGCTTGGTGGACAGCGCCTGCCCCTGGGACGCGTCAGGCGCGGAGGGCTCGACGGGTTGAACCGGCGCGACCGGTGATGAGACGACGTGAGAGCGAGCCTGAAACGCGAGGTGCTCCGGCTGGATCTCGTCGCCGCGCGCGAGGATCGCGGCGCGCTCGATCACGTTCTCCAGCTCGCGCGTGTTGCCCGGGAAGTCGTAGGAGGTCAGCATCGTCTTTGCAGCCGAGGAGAGCGCCGTCGCGGCGCGGGCGTTTCGTCGGCCGTACTTGCGCAGGAAGTGCTCCGCCAGGATCGGGATGTCGTCCTTGCGATCGCGGAGCGCGGGCAGCCGAATGCGGAACACGTCGAGCTTCGAAAGCAGCTCGGGCAAGACGTCCTCCTCGCCCCACGCGCGCTCCAGAGAGTTCGACACCGATACGATCACCCTCGCGTCGACCGACTGGGCGTCGGTCGTGCCGACGCGCTCGATCATCCCCTCGTCCAGCAGCCTGAACAGCCGAGCCTGCAGCGACCGGTTGGGGCGCTCTGGGGTGTCGAGGTAGATCGTGCCCGAGTCTGCCAGCTCGAACCGCCCGGCCCGATCGTCGAACGCCGCGGGGAAGGCGCCCTTACGCCACCCGAACAGCTCGCGCTCCAGCGCCTCACCGCGGAACGCCGCGCACGTCACCCGCACGAACGGCCGCTCTTCCCGGCTCGAGCCGACGTGGATCGCGCGCGCCACGACCTCCTGCTCGCACCCCGGCTCTGCCTCGATCAAGACTGGGCTGGAGGTCTCCGCGACCTCGTCGATCCGCCGCTGCACTTCGCGCATGGCGGCGCTCTCGCCGCTGATCTCGCCGTAGTCGAGCGCGTCGCGCTGCTCGCGCTCGAGGTACCCGGCGTATTGCGCGAGCTGCTCGCGAAGCCGCTTGTTCTCGCGCACCGTAGCGAAGCTCTTGATCCCCTGCCGCAGGATGGCCGTCAGCTCCTTCGAGTCCCAGGGCTTCTGCACGTAGCGATCGACGGCGCCGGAGTTGATGGCGTCGACGAGCACGGGGAGGTCGGCGTACGCGGTGAGCAGGATGCCGAACGCGTCGGGGCGTCGCTCCTTCGCGCGCCTGAGGAACTCGATGCCGCTCATCTTCGGCATCCGCTGGTCGCTCACGATGACGGCGGCGTCGACGCGGTCGAGCAGATCGAGGGCGGCGGGTCCGCCGAGGGCATAGTGGAGCTGAAAGGACTTCCTGAACGCGAACCGGAACGCGTCGAGGTTGTCCTCCTCGTCGTCGACGACGATGACGGGGACGCTCTTGAAGTCCGGCTCGTCCATGGCCCGACAGCATACCGCGCTGCCGGCCGAGGCGCGGGCGCCCCCGACCAGCTGTCTGTGTTAAGCTCCGCGCCCCTTCAAAGACCGGACCTCGGAGACCGACATGCTGGATGACGTCCTGAAAGAGATGCGGGCCTCGGCCGACAAGTCGCTCGAGTCGCTCCGGCGAGACCTCGTGAAGGTGAGGACCGGTCGCGCCCACCCCTCGATGCTGGACGGCATCAGGGTCGACTACTACGGCGCCTCGACCCCGCTCTCGCAGATGGCGAACATCAACGTCCCCGAGCCTCGGATGATGACTGTCAAGCCGTGGGACAAGGGGCAGGTGAAGGCGGTCGACAAGGCGATTCGTGAGGGCGACCTGGGGTTGAACCCCCAGGTCGACGGCGACGTCATCCGCCTCCCCATCCCGGCCCTGACCGAGGAGCGCCGCAAGGACCTGGTGAAGGTCATCCGCAAGAACGGCGAGGAGTGCAAGGTGGCGATCCGAAAGCATCGCCGAGAAGCGCTCGAGATGATCGACACCTTCCAGAAGGACGGGGACGTCAGCGAGGACGACGCCGACCGCGGACGCAAGAAGGTCGAGGACTTGACCTCCGAGCTCGTGAAGCAGGTCGACGGGGTGATCGCGAGCAAGGAAAAGGACGTGATGGAGGTCTGAGGCCTTTCCGGACGCTGCCTTGACATGAGCGGTGCTTAGTGGGACCGTCTTTTTCGATGGGTCGGGCGACCTCCATCAGAGCGGTCGCGGCGGGTCTCTCCGACGTCGGCCGACAGCGCGAGCACAACGAGGACAGCTACGCCATCGACGACGAACACGGCCTGTTCGTCGTGGCAGATGGCATGGGCGGTCACTCGGCGGGCGACGTCGCGAGCAAGCTGGCCACGTCGACCATCTCCGACTTCTTCCGCACGCTGGCGGGAGAGGACGTGACGTGGCCCACACATTTCGACCGCACCCTCTCCGACGAAGAGAACCGGCTGCTCACGAGCATCGGCATCGCGAATCGGCGGATCTTCGAAACCAGCCAGGCCACCCGCTCCCTGGCGGGCATGGGCACGACCGTCGTCGGCGCCCACTTCTCGGTGAAGAAGAAGAAGATGTACGTCGGGCATGTCGGCGACAGCCGGGCGTACCGCATCCGCGAGGGGGGCATCCAGCAGCTCACGCGCGATCACTCCCTCGTCAACGAGCCCTTTCCGGAGCTCTCCGAGGCCGAGCGAGCCGAGCTGCCGAAGAACGTCATCACGCGCGCGCTGGGGATGCAGGACAACGTCGTCGTCGACCTGACGAGCGACGACGTCCACGACGGTGACGTCTACCTGCTCTGCTCGGACGGCCTCTCGGGCATGCTGACCGACGAGGTCATCCTCGCCGAGGTGATCGCCTTCCTCAAGACGACCCCCTCGAACGGTCACCCGTCCCTCGACTCCAAGGAGCTCGAGGCGCTCTGCACGCGCCTCGTGCAGAAGGCCAACGAGGCCGGCGGCGACGACAACATCACGGCGCTCGCCATCAAGATCGAGGAGAGCGAGGCGGCTCCCTCGTCACGCCGCTCCACCGAGCCGGGCGCCGCTCAGGCGAGCCCGACCGAGCCGAGCCCGGCGCTGGCTCCCCCGAGCGCTGAGGGTTCTGCGGCTGGGGCGTCGCCCGCGGCGGCCACCGGGCCCGCCCCGACGTCGAGCAGGGCCACGTCGGGGCGCTGACGGCGCTTGGCGCGCCGGCCTCACTCCTCTTCTTCGGGCGACGCTCCTGCGCAGTTGCGGACCGCCACGTAGCTCGTCGAGAGCGCGCACGAGAACCCTTCGTTGTCGATCGCGTCGCACTCGAACGAGAGCCAAGCCTCGCCGGCTCGCACGAACTGGCCGTCTTCGGCGTCGAGCCAGAACTTGCACGGGGTCTCCGGGGGGGACGCGTACACGTCGCCGCCCGTGTCGGTCGACGCGTAGGTCGCCGACCCGTCCGCCGGGTTGTCAGCCGTGTTCTCTGTGGAGAGCACGGGGATGGTGATGCGGAGGTTCGGCGCGTCGGCGAGCTCCGCCGAGACCCTGAAGCCGCCGCTCGCTGCCTCCACCGTGCAGGTGACCTCGGCGCCGCCCTGCAGGTTCGGGATCAGCTCCGGATCGCCCGAGCTGCCGACGACGCCCATCTCGGCCTCGTGGCTCGCGAGCCCGCACTCGGCGCCCGTGTCGCGAAAATCGAGGTAGAAAGCGCCGGCCGGGTTCGGCGGGGGAGTGTCCTCGCAGCCGGCGGCCGAGAGCGCGAAAACCGCCACGAAGCCAGCCCCAACCCGCGATCCAAGGTCCCGAACAAGCATATCCATACTTATTCCACGGCGAGTCGCCGCGGCAATGTTCTCTGGGTCATGACCCCCTGGGGCGTCAGCCCGCCGCGCGCTTGAGGGCTCGCTCGACGTCCGTCCAGAGGTCGTCGGCGGCCTCGACCCCGATCGACAGCCGCACGAGCCCGTCGTCGATCCCGAGCGCGCGGCGCTGGGCCTCGGGGATGCTGGCGTGGGTCATGATCGCGGGGTGCTCGGCGAGCGACTCGACGCCGCCGAGGCTCTCGGCGCAGGAGAAGATCTCCAGCGCCGACAGGAACGCGCTGGCGTGCGGGAGCCCTCCCTTCACGACGAACGAGATCATGCCGCCGTAGCCGGTCATCTGCTGGGTCGCGAGCGCGTGGCCGGGGTGGCTCTTGAGGCCCGGGTAGATGACGCGCTCGACCTGCGGGTGTCGCGAGAGCTTGTCGGCGATCATCGCGGCCGTGTAGCTCGCCTGGCGCACGCGCAGGCCGAGCGTCTTGATTCCGCGCAGCACCAAGTAGCAGTCGAACGGGCTCGGCACGGCGCCGATCGCGTTCTGCTGGAAGCCGATGCGCTCGGCGAGCTCGGCGTCGCTCGTCACCACGGCGCCGCCGATCACGTCGGAGTGGCCGTTGAGGTACTTCGTCGTGGAGTGCACCACCGCCGTCGCCCCGAGGGCCAGCGGGCTCTGAAGGACGGGGGTGGCGAACGTGTTGTCGACCACGACGAGCGCGCCGCGGTCACGAGCGAGCGAGGCGAGGGCGCCGATGTCGAAGATCTTGAGCAGCGGGTTGGTGGGCGTCTCGAGCCAGACCATCCGCGTGTTCGGGCGAAACGCGTCGCGCACTCGACCGAGGTCGGACAGATCGACGAAGCTCGAAGAGATGCCGAGCGGCGCGAGGACCTTGTCGAGGAGCCGAAAGGTGCCCCCGTAGACGTCGTCGCCGCACAAGACGTGGTCGCCCGTCCGAAGAAGCGTGAGGAGCGTCGTCTCGGCGCCGAGCCCGCTGCTGAACGCGAACCCATGTCGACCGCCCTCGAGCGCCGCGACGCACGCCTCGAGGGCCCGCCGCGTGGGGTTGCCGCTGCGACCATACTCGAAGCCCTGATGCTCCCCGGGGGCCCTCTGGGCGAACGTGCTCGACAGGACGATGGGCGTCATGACCGCGCCGCTCGTGGGGTCCGGCGGCTGACCCGCGTGGACTGCGAGCGTGTCGAGCGAGAGCCCTTCGGTCTTTGCGCCTGCCTTCATGGCGCGCATGGTTACGACGTGGGGACGCCGCTGTCGACCCACTCGTCGAGCGCGCGAGCGAGGCCGTCGAGGGTCAGCGGCCGCGCCACGGGATCGAACGCGAGCTGCTCGAGCAGCGACCCCGCGACCGCGCGCGGGAGGCCCGCCGCGCGCAGGGCCGCCAGGTCGTGGCCACGCTCGCCGATCGCAGAAAGACGAGAGGCGTGGGTCCCTGGCTCAGAGAGCGATCTGCGCGCCACCAGCTGTGCCACGATCAGCGCGGTGGAGTAGCGGTCGGTCGCCTGCGTCGGCGGGGTCTCCTCTCGGCACAGCTCGGGCGCAGCGAACGGTACGGTGCCTCGCCCGAGCGCGCGGTGGGGAGCCCCGCGCTCGCTCCCCGCGGCGCTGAAATCGATCACGAACGCTTCCTGCTGCTGCGTGACGAGCACGTTGCTCGGCGCGAGGTCGCCATGAACGATGCGGCCCTCGTGCGCGTGCAGCGACCGCACCACCTCGACGAGCCCCCGCGCCAGGGTGAGGGCCGCGCCGCCGGCCGAGGTCGGCTCGAGCGGCGCGCCGCGCACCAGCTGCTGAACCACGTAGGGCCCGGCGTCGTCCTCCGCGTGCTCGTACAGCCGCGGGACGCGCTGGTGGGGCGTCAGCGACAGCGCCCACGCCTCGCGCTCCACGGTCGCGCGCGCCGCGTCCCACCGCTGCAGCGCAGCGCTCGGTCGCTTGGCGATCGCGAGCTCCCCACCGCGCGCGACCACGGCCACGTCGAAGCACGAGCCGCGCCCCAACGTGGCGACCAGCTTCCACCCCGAGGGCGCGCGGAACACGCGTCGGTTGTAGCAGCCGGCGACCTCAGGGGCTCAGAACTCGAGGGCCCAGCCGTCGTCCAGGAGGATGCGATCGACCCGCTTGCGCGCCGCCTCCAGGCTCGACGCGCTCCCGGACATTCCCCCGGCCCTGCCCCTGACGCGGATGACGTAGTAGCCGCGGTCGGTCGCCTGCGCGACCACGTACGGCCCGGAGGCTCGGATCCATCGGGTGCCTTCCGATCTCCACGGGCTCGCGGCTTCCATACGCTCACCGTACCACTCGCCAGTCGCTGGGCACGCTGGGGGCCTTGTTGCGGCGCCGCGGCCCCGACACCATCGCCCACATGTGTCGCAACATCCGGGTTCTCCTCAACTTCGAGCCGCCGACGACCGACGACGAGGTCCGCGCCGCGTCGCTGCAGTACGTGCGCAAGGTGACCGGCACGCGGACGCCGTCACAATCGAACCGCGCGCTGTTCGAGCGGGCGATCGACGAGATCGCGCACATCACCCGGCACCTGGTCGACGCCATGGAGGTTCACGCTCCCCCTCGGACCAGGGAGGCGGAGCTGGCGCGCGCGCGGGCTCGGAACCTCAAGCGCTTCGGTCCGAAGCCGTCCTGACGCTTGGGCACACGCCCATCGGACGCGGCCCGGGCGCGAGCCCCCTGGACCTGACGGCGTCCACGCGCAGGGCCGACGATCGCGTTACACTGACAGCCATGCGTACGCTCATCCTTCTCTTCACGGCTGCGCTCGTCGTTCCCGCGTGTGGCGACGACAGCGAGACCGGCACAGGCGGCAGCGGCAACACCAGCAACAACGGCGCGGGCCCCAACGAGGGTGGGTCGGGCGGTGCACCCGCATCCTGTGACTTCGCCGAGCTCGATCTCGAGGGCACGTGGGCCCTCAAGGTCACGATCCCCGCGAGCACGACGAGCGAGGCGGGCGGCGCCTTCGAGAGCTGCCCGGCTTCGCAGTCGGGCGACGTGGTCGTCACCCTCGGGATGAGCGTGAGCGAGCTCTCCAACGTCTTCGGCGCGCGGCTCGCGCTGTGCTCCATCTCGTTCCCCACGGTCGCGGCGGACACGGCTGCCTGCGGTACAGGCACCAGCTTCGACCTGAGCCTGGTGCGCAACAACGACCGCCTGTTCGACAACCAGACCGAGTCGGAGACGATCGAGCTCGCCGGCCTCGAGCCCGGGGCCGCGTTCACGCTGCCGCCGGTCGCGTTCTATTACGGCTCGCCGCCGCCGCTCCGCGAGTGGGACACGGCCGACGTGGCATGTGACGACCCGCTGCTCGGCCACGGCGGCACCTGCGAGGAGGCGTGCCTCAGCGGGGGCTGCATGGACATGGACTACTGGAACGACGACTTCCCCGGGTTCACCTGGGGGGTCTGCGGCGTGGGGGAGGGCCAGTCGATCAACGACTGCGATCCCGACGATCCGCTGGCCGGCATCGGGACCGTGCAGGGCAACGTCTTCACGAACGTCGCCGTCACGATGGACATCTCGGGCACGTTCGACACTTCGTGCACGGCCACCGCGACGGCCCCGACGACGATCGACATGACCGTCGTCGGCGGCGACGTGTACGTCGAGGGGCAGCAGGTGAACGTGACCGCCCTCGCGAACGCGCTCCCGCAGTTCAACCTCGCGGGGTCGGGGGCCACCGTGGAGATGATCCGCGTCGACGGGCGCCACGGCACGCCCGACTACGCAGAGAACGATCTTCGCGACTCGTGCGAGGCGATCGCCGAGAGCCTCGGCGGCGCGCTCTAGCCACGAAATGACGAACGCCGCCAGTGGGTCTCCCCTGGCGGCGTCGTCATCGTGTCGGTCTCTTGGGGTGAGTAACGGGAATCGAACCCGCGACAACTGGAACCACAATCCAGCGCTCTACCGACTGAGCTATACCCACCGTGACGCGTGTCGCTTTCGACCCGCGCAGCATACTCAGCCGCGTCGCGAGCGCAAGCAAGTCAGGTCTTCCAGAAGGGCGCGAGCGTGCGCTCGATGTGCGCGAGCTCC
This sequence comes from Polyangiaceae bacterium, assembly GCA_016719945.1. Lineage (GTDB taxonomy): Bacteria > Myxococcota_A > Polyangia > Polyangiales > Polyangiaceae > Xiheicaenibacterium. The sequence goes on from JADJYE010000002.1 coordinate 118,861, forward strand.
GTCTCGTGCCTCGCCGCGAGCGGCGCTTCGGGCGCGTGCTCGACCGACTCGGGCCCGGGCAGCCCGACCAGCGCCTCGATCGTCGCCAGGAGGCTCGATTCGATGCCCTCCAGGTCGTAACCACCCTCCAAGACGACACCGACCCGGCCGAAGGCGCTCTCGTCGGCGATCGCCTTGACCCCCTTCGCCATCGCGCGGAAGCCCTCCGCGCTGAGCGTCATGCCGGCGAGCGGGTCGCGCGCGTGTGCGTCGAAGCCGGCGGAGACGAGCACGAGCTCCGGTCGGTATTGCTCGAGGACCGGGAGCACCACCCGATCGAACGCCGAGGCGTAGGTGCGATTCGTTCCGGTTGGAGAGAGCGGCACGTTCACCGTGAAGCCCCGTCCCTCGCCGTCTCCCAGCTCGGAGGTGCCGCCCGTCCCCGGGTAGAACGGGTACTGGTGGATCGACACGAAGAGCACCGTCGGGTCGGCGTAAAAGGCGTCTTGGGTCCCGTTGCCGTGGTGCACGTCCCAGTCGACGATCGCGACACGACCGAGCCCGCGGGCGCGCGCGTGGGCCGCGGCGATCGCGACGTTGTTCAACAGGCAAAACCCCATCCCGCGCTCCGGGCGGGCGTGGTGTCCGGGCGGCCGCACCAGGGCGACCCCCACCTTGCCACTGGCCGGGGCGTCGAGGAGCGCGTCCACGAGCGCGACGGCCCCTCCCGCGGCGCGGTACGCGGCCGCGAGGGACCGCGGGCCCAGGTACGTGTCGTCATCGAGGGCGGCGAACAGGCCCTCGTGCCGCTCGAGGTGCTCCACGTACGCGCCGTGGTGCACGCGGGCGATCTCATCGGCGGTCGCGTCGCGCGCGGCGAGCGTCTCGATCGAGACGCCTCGTCCGCGCAGCGCCTCGAGGGCGTGCCTCGCGGCCAGCAGGCGCTCGGGGCGCTCGGGGTGATAGCCGCGGGCCCGGTGCTCGTCGAAGAGGGGATCGTCGACGACGAAAAGACTCGAACCGCCCGGCGAAGCCATCTCGCGGCGACTCTTGCACCACCGGCCCCCAGACACCAGGCCGACGCGCCCGACGAGGCGCGCCAGGCGAATTGTGGTCGGACACGACCGGGTGATAACGTTGCGGCCTTGACCACCCGGATCGGGGGACACCGCGGATGCGACTGAAAATCATCGCGCTCTTCACGCTGATCGTCGTCGTCGTCGGCGGTCTCGGCTACGCGCTCTCGAGGGTCGCGGTGCGGCCGTTCACCGCCGAGGACCCACGGCGTGGGCCGCAGGCGCTCGACTCCGCGATCGCGCTGCTCGAGGTCGAGGGGCTCGCGACGGAGCGCTGGGTCGCGGCCAGGGCCGGTGAGGCGCTCGTCAGCGAGCCGTACACCGGCGGCAACGACGTCGCGCGGCAGCGGGCCGCCAAGGAGGTCGCCGACAAGGTGTACGAGCTCGCGACCAAGTCGAACGAGCTCTCGGGCTTCAAGCGCTCCATCTCGACCGTGATCCTGGTCGATCGCGAGGGCGTGGTGCTCGGGCAGAACGGCTCGTCCACCTCGGGCCTCGCAGGTCAGAGCCTCGCGGCCGCGTACCCGTCGCTCAAGAAGGCGATGGATGACGACCGGCCGAGCAGCGAGGTCTGGGTCAGCCAGAAGCGTGACGAGCAGCGACTCGCGTCCTACGCGCCCGTCCACGGCCCCGAGCGAAAGGTCGTGGGCGCGTTGATCGTCGCGTCGGAGATCGACGACGGGCGCCTGTCGGCCGCGAGCGATCGGACGAGCGGGCACGCGCTGCTCGTCGCCATCAAGGACGACGCGGGGATCCGCGTGCTGGCCCGCTCGTCGACGGCCGAGCCGGCGCTGGTCGACGCGATGGGCAAGGCTCCCTCCTCGGACGCGATCCAGAAGACGATCGAGCGCGGTGAGACCCAGGAGGTCGTCGGGCTCCCGCCAGGATACATCGGGTTCACGCGCGTGCTCGAGGGGTACACGGGGGGCACCCGCGCCGTGCTCGTCGCCGTCGTGAAGCCACCGGCGCAAGACATCGGCGTCTCGCTCCTCTGGCCAGCGGCCGTGGCGATCATCCTCGGGATCATCCTGGTGGTGATCGCGGGGGTGATGATGGACGCGTACATCAACCGCCCGATCGCCGAGATCGAGGAGGGGCTGCTCGCGATCATGAACGGGCAGACCAACCGCCGCCTCGACATCGAGCACGCCGAGCTCGGCGGCGTCGTCTTCCGCATCAACTCCCTCCTCAACCAGCTCTTCGGGGTCACCGAAGACGACACCGACGAGGAAGGTCGCCCCTCCCGCGCCCCGACGAGTCGAGCGTTCAACGACGCCCTCAGCGTCGACGACAGCGTCGCCATGTCCGGCGCCAGCGCGGCCGACGCCGCCGAGCTGTTCGCTCAGGCGGAGGACGCGTACTACGCGGCGACGTTCACCGCGTACATCGCGGCGAAGCGGTCGATCGGCGATCCCACCGACCACATCACGCAGGCCGACTTCACGACCCGGCTCAAGGCCTCAGAGCAGGAGCTCGGGCAGAAGCACGGCAAGCCCGTGCGCTTCCTCGTCGAGGCGAAGGCTCGCGAGGTCGTGCTGATCGCCGTGCCCCAGGTCTGACGCGTCAGTTCTTCTTCACCGGCGGAGCAGGCGGCGTCGTCGACGGCGCGGCCTTCTCCGGCAGCCTGACGAACTCCTCCAGGTTCGGGACGAGCGTGATCTCGATGCGGCGGTTCTTCTGCTTGTTGTCGTCCGTGTCGTTCGGCGCGACCGGATCGAACTCGCCGTAGCCGCCGGCTGACAGGGCCTCGGGCTTCATGCCCGCGTCGACGAGGAGCTTCACGACCTCGACCGCGCGGCCCGTCGAGAGCTCCCAGTTCGACGGGAAGCGTGGGGTCGAGATCTTCACGGTGTCCGTGTGACCCGCGACCTGGAACCTGCGGTCCGGCATCGACGCGAGGACCTTCCCGACCTCCGTGAGGGTGTCCTTGCCGACCTTGCGGACGTCGGCCTTGCCCGAGTCGAACAGGACGTCGGTCGGCAGCTCGATGATCATCCGACCCTGCCGCATCACGACCCGCAGCTTCCCGGCGTCGGCGAGCTTCTGGAAGCGCTTCACGAGGTCTTGGAACTGGGCGAGGCGGGCCTCGGCCGCGGCCTGCTGGCGCTTCAGCTCGTCGAGCTGCTTTCGGGTCTCGGCGAGCTCGGTCTTGAGCGACCCCTTCTCGGTCGACAGCTGCTCCACGCTCTGCCCCGCCTTCTTCAGGCGATCTTGGAGCGCGACGTTCAGGACCGAGGCCTCCTCGAGCTTGCTGACGAGGTCGGCCTGCGCGACGTTGAGCTCCTCGAGCTTGCCGTCGCGCGCGCGCATGTCCTGTCCCAGCCGGCCGATTTCGCCCTGCGCGTTCTTCAGCTTCGTCTCCAGGTCGACGGTGCGATTCCGTTCGAACTGGAGGTCCGCGAGGCACTGTGTGTAGAGCTCTTTCTTGACGCAGCCGCTGCCGATCGACGACACGGTGAATGCGATGCACAATCCAATCGTTCTAGTCAGGCCGCGCCTTTCCATGCCCGGGGCCTAGCATGCAAACGAAGCTCGTGTCGAACGCTTGGGTTTTGTTTTCGCTCCTGGCCCTCGGATGCCAGGACAGCGCGGGCGTTGGCGCGCCCCCGGCGCACAGCACCGCGGGCCCGCTCGTCGGCTCGTCGTCCTCGCTCACCCCTGACCCGACCGCATCGGCAGCTCCCCTCGCTCCGGGCCCCCAAGAGCCGGCCTGGCGTCGGGCCGTGCGCGGCGAGAAGCTGGCCGAGGCCAAGACGCTGATCGACGCCCTCCCCGAGGCCGAGAAGTCGACGCCCGCCATGCGCTATCTGCGCGCCAAGATCGCCGCGAGGCTGAAGGCTCACGGCGAGGTGAGGTCGCTGCTCGAGGGCGTGAGCCTCCCGTCGTTCGAGGAGGAGATCGCGAGGCTCCGCGCCGAGGCGGCGCTCGAGGTCGGGCCCTACGAGGAGGCGATCGCCTTCTTCGAACGCTCGAGCCGGCCCAAAGACTGGGTGCGTGCGGCGCAGGCCGCCGACAAGGCGAAGGACCCCAAGCGCGCCCTCGCGCTCGCGGACAAGGCGCTCAAGGAGGCCCAGCGCCTCAAGCGCGTGGGAGACGAGCGGGCCGCCCACGGCGTGCGGGCCCAGCTGCTCGTCGCCGCCGGCAAGGCCGACGAGGCGATGGCCGACCTCAAGTGGCTCGCGATCAAGGCCCCGACGTCCGCCGAGGGGCGGTTCGCCCGCAAGACCCTCGCGGGGCACGACAAGGGACTCACCGACAAGGACCGCCGCGCGATCATCGACGCCCTGATCGACGCCGGCGCCGGCAAGGACGCGCAGGAGGCCCTCGACAAGTGGGGCAAGGCGTTCTCGAAGCCGGAGCTCTTGCACCGCCGCGCGGAGGCGCTCTTCAAGCAGCGGTCGTACACGAAGGCCGCCGAGGCCTTCATCGCCGCCACCAAGGTCAGCTCCGGTCGCACGGCCGAGCAGCTCTACTACGCGGCGCGCTCCTACGCGCGGAGCAAGAAGGAGGAGCAGGCGATCACGCTCTACAAAGACGTGATCAAGCGCCATAAGAAGAGCGAGTGGGCCGCGCGCGCGAGCTATCAGATCGCGCAGCTGCTTCAGAGCTCAGGGAAGTTCGAGGAGGCCGCCGCCGCCTTCACCAGCCACCTGTCCACCTTCGCGAACGGGGCCGATCGCGACGACGCCGAATACGCGCTCGGGCTCGCCCTGCTCTCCGCGAAGGAGCCCGCCAAGGCGCGCGCCGTGTTCTCGAAGCTCGCGAGCCGGGCCAAGCGCACCGAGTGGGGCTTCTTCCGCCAGCTCGAGGGCGTCGCGGCGATGCGCGCGGGGAGCAGCGACGACGCGCAGCGTCTGTTCGTCGAGGTCGCGACCGAGCAGCCCCTGACCTGGGGGGCGATGATGTCGCGCGCGCGCCTCGCGCAGATGTCCGCGCCCCTGCCGCCGCTGGTCACCCCGGGGACCGAGCGCGCGAGCACGCCGATCACCCCGACCCTGCCCGCGAAGGCGGCGCAGCTCATCGCCTTGGGGCTCGACGCGGACGCGGAGGCGTTCCTCGCCGACAACGAGGCCACCGCGAGCGCACCCTACGCGGGCCGGGAGACGGAGGCGCTCTGCCTGATGTACTCGCAGCTGTCCCGCGCCAAGCGCCGCTACAAGGTGGGGTCCGCCGCGGTCAGCTTCGAGTCCCTGATGCGCGCCCCCTCCCAGGCCGACCGCTGGTCGTGGGAGTGCCTGTACCCGGCGCCCTACCGCGATCGCGTCTCCGACCTCGAGAAGCAGCACGCGATCACCGCCGGCCTCGTGCACGCGCTGATGCGCCAAGAGAGCGCGTTCGACCCCGAGATCCGCTCTCCCGTCGGCGCCGCCGGCTTGATGCAGCTGATGCCCTCGACGGCCGAGCAAGCGGCCAAGGAGACGAAGCTGGCGGACTTTCAGCCCGACGAGATCACCGCCCCCGACGTGAACCTGACGCTCGGCACGTTCTACATCGCGAAGATGTTGAAGACGTTCGACGGCAGCCTGCCCCTCGCGGTGGCGAGCTACAACGCCGGCCCGACCGCCGTGTCGCGCTGGGTGGAGACCGCCAAGGAGCTCGACGCAGATCTGTTCGTCGCGCGCATCCCCTACGAGGAGACGCGCACCTACGTCATGCGGGTCATGGGCAACCTCTCGCGCTACCAGTGGCTCTCGGGAGGTGAGGCGGCGGTGCAGCAGCCCGCGCTCGAGCTGCCGCGCGCGGCGCGCGCCACCGACGCCGATTACTGATAGGTCTCGAGCCGATGATCTCGACCGTCGTCATCCTCGTCGCCGCGCTGAGCGGTCTGCCGGCGGTGCGCCTCGGTCTGCGGCCGACGGCCGACGCGTGGCGGTGGAGCGGCAGCGGCGCGATCCGTGGCGTCACGATCGGCCCGATCGAGAGCGTGCGCCACCCCGATCGGGGCTACGGCTCCGCCGCCTGCGAGCGCGCCCTCGACGAGGCGAAGGCGATGGGGGCGACCTGGGTGAGCCTGACGCCCTTCGGTCGCGTCCACGATCTCACGCCCGAGGGGATCGACCTGTCGTTCGAGGCGCCCTTCGAGGACAACCGAAAGAACGTCCTGACCACGATCCGTCAGGCCCATGAGCGGGGCCTTCACGTGATGCTCGTTCCCCACCTCTGGGTCGAGTCCGGCGAGTGGCGCGCGCTGATTGACCCGGGCAGCGACGAGGGGTGGGCGCGTTGGTCCGACGCCTACCGGACCTTCCTGCTCGCTTGGGCCGACGTCGCGCAGGAGGGCGACGTCGAGCTGCTCAGCGTCGGCGTCGAGCTGAGGAGCTGGGTGACGACCCCACGCGTCGAGCTGATGAAGCCGATCGTCGCCGACGTTCGCTCACGCTTCAAAGGCTTGCTCACGTATTCCGCCAACTGGGACGACGCCGAGCTCACGCTGCTGTGGGATTGGGTAGACCTCGTCGGGATCAACGGCTTCTACCCGCTCGCCGATCGCGACGGAGCGCCGCGCGAGGTGCTCGAGCTCGGCGGCGTGCGCGTCGCCGAGCAGATCGCGCGCCTGGGCAACGACCTCGGCAAGCCCGTGCTGTTGACCGAGATCGGCTACACGACCCGAAAAGATCCGGCGATCCGCCCCTGGGAGTGGCCGGAGGCGCTGTCGAACGTTCAGGTCGACGAGGCGGCGCAGGCTGAGGCCTACGCTGCGCTGATCGGGCCGCTCCTCGCCGAGGAGACGGTCGCGGGCTTCTTCGTGTGGCGCTACTACGCCGACCCCGACGACGTCTCGCAGGAGTCCGCGTGGGGGTTTTCGCCGCGCGGGAAGCTCGCTGAGGTGGTGCTCAGGGACGCCTTCGGCGCGCATTTCGCCGCCGACGGCGAGTACCTCATCGGGGGGTTCGCGGGTCGCCACCGCGCCCGGACTCCTTGGCGTTACGGTTGGGAGTCTTCTCCTGGCCTGTTCGAATGAGCCTTGTTTCGCCCCACCCCTCATCGTCAAGATGAGGTCATGAGGCGACGTAGGGCGGTCCAGGCGACGCTCGGTGCTGCTGGAGCGGTCGTGCTCGGCTGCTCCGACGACACGAACCCCACGACGGGCGGGGGTGGCCAGGGTGGCTCCGCCACCGGAGGCGGGGGACTAGGGGGCGAGCCCGGCAATGGCGGCGCCGGCGGCGCCCCGCCCGGCCAAGGCGGCGCTGGGGGGCAGGGAGGCCAGGGCGGCGACGGGGGGCAGGGGGGTGCGGCCAACCTCTGCACCGACGACGGCGGGCTGACGCCCGAGCAGCTGCTCGCCCCGATCCAGACGATCGTCGTGCTCATGATGGAGAACCGGTCGTTCGATCACTACCTCGGGGCGCTGCGCCTGATCGAAGGCCGCGCAGACGTCGACGGGCTCACCGGCACCGAGTCGAACCCCGCGCCGGGCGGCGGCACCGTCGGGGTCTTCAACCTGCTCGACTTCACGCCCGCCGACCCGCCTCACGGGTGGGACGAGTCCCACGAGCAGTTCAATGGCGGCATGAACGATGGCTTCGTCATCGCGCACGCGGGCGCCGACCAAGCCGACGTCATGGGCTACCACGTGCGCGAGCAGCTGCCGATCACGTACGCCCTCGCCGACGGCTCGGCGATCTGCGACGCGTGGTTCGCGAGCGTGATGGGGCCGACCTGGCCGAACCGCTTCTATCTCCACGGCGCTTCGTCCGAGGGAAACAAGGGCAACACGCCGATCCTCAACGGCTTCCCCAACGTCTTCGCGCTGCTCGATGACGCGGGTCTGTCGCACAAGAACTACTACCACGACCTCGCGTGGTGCTCTGGCGGCTACCTGAAGCTCAGCGGCCTCGCCGGGATCGAGACGTTCTTCGAGGAGGCCGCGGCGGGCACGCTCCCCACCTTCTCGCTCATCGATCCTCAGTTCTTCGGGGCGGGCGCCAACGACGATCACCCCGATCACGACATCCAGCTCGGCCAGGCGCTGATCGCGGCCGTGTACAAGGCGCTGGCCGCGAGCCCTCAGTGGTCGAGCTGCTTGCTGGTCATCACGTACGACGAGCACGGCGGGTTCTTCGACCACGTCCCGCCGCCGCTGACCTACGACGACGACCCAGACTTCATCCGCCTGGGCTTCCGCGTGCCGAGCCTGGTGGTCGGACCGTTCGTCCGGAAGGGCTGCGTGATCAGCGAGACGTTCGAGCACGTCTCGATCTTGAAGACCCTCTGCACCCGGTTCGGGCTCCCCCACCTCAACGAGCGCGTCACGGTGTCCAACGACTTGTCGAGCTGCATCCAGCCCGAGTACCTGAGCGCTCCGCAGCCGCCGATCGAGCTCCCCGAGCTGCAGATATCGATGAGCGCGCTCCTGTCGCGGCCGGTGCACCGCGGTCACCCGGAGATGTGGGCGGCCGCCGAGTCGGGGGTCATCCCGCGGGCGCTCGATCGCCGCTCCGAAGGGCTGGGCGCGACCGAGCGCGTCCTCGAGTGGGGAGAGCGGCTCGGCGCCCTTCGGGTCAAGGCCTAGCGGCGACGGCTCTGTGCTACAAGGCTCCCTCGAGGAGCCGAAGATGCAACAGCCCCCCGGTCACGGTCCGCCGCCCCATGGTTGGGGCCCCCCTGGACAGCCCCCCGGTGGGCAAGCACCCCCGCCCGGCGGCGGCGGTTACGGCCCCCCACCCGGTGGCGGCGACTATGGCCCCCCACCTGGACCCGGCGGCTATGGTCCGCCTCCCGGGGGCTATGGCGGCCCGCCGCAGGGCTATGGTCCGCCGCAGGGTTATGGCCCGCCGCAGGGTTATGGCCCGCCGCCGGGCTACGGCCCGCCGGCCAAGAAGGGGATGAGCGGGCTCGCGATCGTGGGCATCATCGCGCTGTGCGTCGTCGGCGGGTGCATCGGCCTGGTGGTCGTCGCGGCCAGCTCGAAGTCCCCGGACGAGGAGGCCATGGAAGGCAAGGCGATCGACGTCACCCCGAACGAGCTCGTCGAGGCCTACCAAAAGAACGAGGTCGCGGCCGACGAGAAGTACAAGCGGAAGAAGATCCGCATGACCGGCAAGATCTCCGACATCGACTCGAACGCCTCCGACGACCCCGTCGTGCGGCTGGAGAGCGACGGCTTCATCTCCGTCTCGTGCGAGGGCATCCCCAAGAAGGAGGCTTCGAAGCTCGCGAAGGGCGAGGAGGTCACCGTGGTGTGCCTCGGCGCGGGCGAGATCCTTGGCTTCCCGCGGCTCGAGAAGTGCTCCATCAAGTGAGCCGATGAGGTCGGTCCTCGAGCGGGCCTTCCTCGACGAGATCGAGGGTCGACTGCTCGCCGCGAACGCGCGCGTCTCGGCGGCTTTCCCAGGTGAGCCGGCGCGCCGCCAGCCCGTCCACACGGTCTATGGCGGCGCGCACCTGTTTCGACGCGACACGGTCCGCAAGCTCGGCGCCCTCGCGCTGCGGACGCTCGAGGAGCACGGCCCCACCCCCGTCGTCTTCGCCTCCGCGCTGGGGCTCTCGGGCGACGACGCGTTCGCGTCGACGGTGCGGGCCCGGGTCGTGAGCAAGCTCGAGCGTGAGCCCGTCGAAGACCTCCGCATCGACTTCGAGGATGGCTTCGGCGCGCGCTCCGACGCTGAGGAGGACGAGGCCGCGGAGGCCGCAGCGCGTGAGGTCGCGGCTGGGCTCGAGGCGGGGACCCTGCCCCCCTTCATCGGCCTGCGCATCAAGTCGCTCGGCGAAGAGACCCGCCGGCGTGCGCTCCGTACGCTGGAGCGCTTCTTCTCCGCGCTCTCGGACCCGCGCCGGTCGCTGCCCTCCGGGTTCATCGTCACGGTGCCCAAGGTGACCGCGCTCGAGCACGTCGAGGCCGCGGCCGACGTCCTCGACGCCCTCGAGCGAGGCCTCGGCCTCGAGCGCGGCGCGCTCCAGCTGGAGCTGATGGTCGAGACTCCACAGTCGATCCTCGCGAGCGACGGCTGGCTGGCCCTGCCGCGCTGGGCGCACGCCGCGCGCGGCCGCCTCTCGGGCGTGCACCTCGGGGCGTACGATCTCACCGCCGCGTGCGGGGTGTCTGCCCCGCACCAGTCGCTCACTCACCCGCTGTGCGACCTCGCGCGCGCGGTGATGGCGGTCTCGTTCTCCGGGACCGCCGTCGCGGTCTGTGACGGGGCGACCAACGTGCTCCCGGTGTCTGTGCACCGCCCGCACCAGGGAGCGCCGCTCTCGGCCGACGAAGAGCTCGACAACCGCCGCGGCGTCCACGCCGCGTGGCGCCTCCATTTCGATCACGTGACGCGCGCGATCTCCCAGGGCCTCTACCAGGGCTGGGATCTCCACCCGGCGCAGCTGCCCGTCCGTTATGCCGCGCTCTACGCCTTCTTCCTTCACGCGCTCCCCGAGTCCGGCGCGCGCTTGACCACCTTCCTCGAGCGCGCGGCGCAGGCGACCCTCCGTGGCACGGTGTTCGACGACGCGGCGACCGGGCAAGGGCTGCTGAACACGTTCTTGCGCGGCCTCGCCTGCGGCGCCTTCACCGACGACGACGTGCAAGAGGCGACCACGCTGACGCCAGAGGAGCTCAGGCTGCGCTCGTTCGCCAAGATCCTCGAGCGCCGCACGGGGGAGCACGGCGGGCCGAATCTGCCGACAGGGGTGTCCCGGCGTTGAGGGTTCCTGCGACAATGGTCGCATGAGCTCGATCGTCCTCGTGTACGCGACGCGCCAGGGGCAGACCCGCAAGATCGCCGAGCACCTGGCGGAGGCGCTCGCGCCCCTCGGGCTCGACTGCCAAGCGGTCGACGTGTGCGGAGTCGAGGAGCCGTTCCCGCTCGCTGCCTACGAGGGGGCCATCCTGGCGGCGTCCATCCATATGGGGAAACACGAGCCCGAGATGGTCGACTTCGTGCGGCGTCATCGAGAAGAGCTCGAGGCGATGCCCACCGCGTTCCTCTCGGTGAGCATGAGCGAGGCGAGCGCAGAGGACCCCACCCGCTCGTTCGAAGAGCGCGAGCGCGCGCGGGCCGAGGTCGAGCAGATGCTCGAGGCGTTCTATGCGGCGACCGACTGGCGCCCCGGCCGCGCGCTCCCCGTCGCCGGCGCGCTGCTCTACACCAAGATGGGGTTCATCCTTCGCTTCGTGACGAAGCGCATCGCGCGCAGAGATGGCGGCCCGACCGACACCACGCACGACTACGAGTTCACCGACTGGGCCGCGCTCGACCATTTCGCCGAGGAGCTCGTGACTCGCATCGCTCGCCTGCGAGACTCGAGGAAGCGAGGCGCCGGGCCTCAGCTGCCGCGGTAAGTCGAGTAGCCGTAGGGGCTGAGCAGCAGGGGCACGTGGTAGTGCTCCCGATCTGCGCGGACCTCGAACACGACGCTCGCCTCGGGGTAGAAACCGTCGACCCCGGTCGCCGCGAAATACGCGCCGGTGTCGAAGGTGATGCGGTAGAGGCCGCGCTCGAGCGGCGCGCCGCTGGGCAGCAGCGTGCGCAGGCGTCCGTCGGCGTCCGTCGACCCGCGGCCCACCTCGACCCAAGCCCCGGCGCGCTTGTGCTCGAGCACGATGGGGACGGCCTCCGCGGGCCGGCCGCTGGAGATGTCGAGGACGTGGGTCGTAATGGCGCTCATCGTGGGACCTCCACCTCAGGGCTCGAGAAGCTTGGCGAGCCGAAGCCGGGTGATCGCGTGCAGCTCTCGGGCCGCGGTCCGAAGCTCGGCGTCCCGGTCGTTGTTGAGGCGCGACTCGAGGATCGACGACAGCTCGTCGGCCGTCTTTCCCGTCGCGCAGACGATGTAGGTGAAGCCGAACCGCTCCTCGTACTGCTGGTTGAGCTCGGCCATTCGCCGTCGCAGCTCGTCGTTCGCTGCGTCCATTCCGGCCTGCTCGCGCGCGGACCAGGAGCGAGCGGACGTGCGCTCACCAATTCGGGGGTGCGACTGGAACGCCGCGAGCCAGTCCTCGGGGCCTGTCGCCGCCCACGCCTCGTCCGACACGGAGAACAGGCGCGCTGCGTCGCCGTAGGGGCGCGCCGCGAGGACTGCGTCGAGCCATTTCGGGGCGCTGCAGCAGGCCACGAGCTCAGCCCGAGCGCGGCGCGGAGGGAGGGTGTCGAGGCGCCGCACCCCGAGCCCTCTCCGGGCGTCGTCGGAGAGCGTCCCGAAGAGCCGCAGCCGGGACACCCCGCCGTCGGGGTACACGGCGAGTCGCACCAGCGAGACGGGGCCGAGCTGGGCCAGCTCGTCCTCGAAGAAATGGCGCGTGTGCGCCTGCAGCTTCGTTCGCGGCAGCAGCTCGGCGAAGGTCGCGTCCTTCACCGACGACGAGGCGCTCGCCTCGAGCGTGCATGTGTCGGGGAAGTTCCCCTTGAAGTGGTTGGTGTCGAGCTCCACCCGGGTGATGGTCCCCGGCGCGCCCAGCTTCACGATGGCCCAGTCGTGCCCTGGCCCCCGCCGCCGCCGCGTCTCCCAGCCGTCGCTCATGTTCACCGCGCGGCCAGGCATCACCAGGTTGCGGCGCTCCCCGAAGAACATGTCGCTCGCCAGGAGCACGTCGCCCCCGTGCTCGGCGGCGGCGAGGTCGATCTCGCCGCGCGCGTGCCCCCGCAGGCGCCAGTCGGGGACGACGTCGCCATAGAGGCGCAGCCGCGCGACGCCGCCGTCCGGGAAGATGTTGAGGCGCACCCAGCTGAAGGCGTAGGGGCTCTCGATCGAGAACGCGTTCTTCGAGTCGCCGGCCAGCGGGGACCGCGGCAAGACCTCGACCCACTCTGCGTCTGGGGAGAGGAGGCGGTCGAGCGGCGCATCGGAGCGCTCCGCGCACGCCTCGATCGAGCACGAATCGGGGTAGTTGCCGCGGAAGAAGCTAGTGTCGACCAGCGCGCCGCGCAGCACGCCCGGGACCCCGAGGCGGATGATCGCCCAGTCGTGGCCTGGCGTCCGCTTGCGGCGGCTCTCCCAGCCGTCCATCCATTTGCCCTTGTCGGTGTACTCGTGCTCGAGCCACACCGCCGGCCCGGGCTTGAGCAGGTTCTCCTTCTCCGCGAAATAGTCGTCGCTCGAAGCCACCACCGCGCCGCCGAGCCGCAGCGACGCGAGATCGAACCCATCCATGAAATCGCTCATCACCGCTCCCTCGCGAGCCAACGACCGCGAGCGGGGCCCGCGGGTGCGCCATCGTACACGAGCTCTCCCCGCAGCCACGTCGCGCGCACCGCGCCGACGAGCTCGCGGCCCTCATAAGGGGTCAGCTTGTTCCGGTGCAAGACGCTCGACGCGCCGACGCGCTCGACGGCGTCGGGGTCGAAGACGCAGAAGTCGGCGTCGAGCCCGGCCCGGATCGCGCCCTTTCGCCCGGCGAGCCCCGCGTGCTCGGCGGGTCGCGAGCACATCCAGCGGGCGAGATCTTCCAGGCCGAAGCCGCGCGCTCTCGCCTCCGTCCACACGGCGCGAAGCCCGAACTGCAGCCCCGCGATGCCACCCCAGGCGCCCATGAAGTCGCCCTCCTCGAGGCGCTTCAGCGACGGGATGCAGGGCGAGTGATCGGAGACCACCATCTCGATCAGCCCCTGGCGCAGCCCGTCGAAGAGCTTGTCACGGTTGACGCCCTCGCGGATCGGCGGCGCGCATTTGAACCAGGTGGCGCCGTCGGCGATCTCCTCCGCCGTGAAGTGGAGGTAATGGGGCGCGGTCTCCGCGCTGAGGGGGACGCCCTCGTCCTTCGCTCGCGCGAGCCACTCGAGCGCGCCCGACGCCGAGAGGTGCACGATATGGATCGGCGTCCCGCTCTTCTTCGCCAGCTCGTACAACAGGGCGACCGCCTGCTCCTCGGCGGAGGGCGGGCGCGAACGGAGGTACGTCCGATAGCTCCGCGGATCGGGCGGCGGCCTCTCGCCTGCCATTCGCTCGGCCTCGGCGTCGATGGGGCCGGGGAGCTCGGCGTGCACCATGAGCGAGACGCCGGTGCCCGCGAGCTGGGAGAGCGCGGCCTCGACGTCGGGGCGGGTCACATAGGGGAACTCGTCGACGCCCGAGGGCACCAGGAAGCATTTGAAGCCCCTCGCGCCCTCGTCGAGCAGGTGCCGCAGGCCCAGGCGATCCTCGGTCGTGTTCTGGGGGATGGCGCCGCCCCAGAGGCCGACGTCGATGTGCACGCGCCCCTCGGTGAGCGCCGCCTTCTCCGCCACGCCGCGTGGGGTCGTGGCCGGCGGGATGCTGTTGAGCGGCATGTCGACGATCGTGGCGATGCCCCCCGCCGCCGCCGCGCGCGTGGCCGTCTCGAAGCCCTCCCACTCGCTGCGGCCTGGCTCGTTGACGTGGACGTGCGTGTCGACGAGGGCCGGCATCAGCACCGCGCCAGCGATGTCCACGACGGGCGCGCCAGCGGGCACGCTCTCGGGCTCGCCCACCGACACGATTGTTCCTCCGCGGACGTGCACCGCCGCGGGGCGGATGCCGTCCGGGCACAGGACGCGGGGGCCTCGCAGGTAGAGCTCGCTCATGGCGTCACGGCCCCTTCGCGCCCTGGTCGATCCAGGCGCGCAGCGTCTCGCGCTCCTCGGTCGTCATCCCGGTGACGTTCGCGAGGGGCATGTTCTTCAGGGTGATCGCGCGCTCCTTGATGGCGTCGGCCTTCGACACGATCTGCTCGGGCGTGTCGAACGCGACGCCGTTGGGAGCGATCTTGTAGGTCGCGTCGGTCGGCGTCTCCGAGTGGCAGGGCGTGCACCTCCGGTGCATTATCTCCGCGACCTCCGTGAACGGGACCGGGCTCGCTCGCCCGGCGCCGGCGCTCAGGATGTTGCGGTCGCCGAGCATGACGACGACGACCGCGGCGGTGGCCGCGAACGTGCCGAAGGCCGGCCACAGCCAGCGCGGCTCGCTGAAGCGGATGTTCATGAAGTAGCGGATGCCCGCGCTGCCCGCGGACAACACCGCGAGGATCAGCCACCCCTTCGGGTGGCTGAAGGTCGACGGGAAGTGCCCGCTCAACATGATGAACAGCAGGGGGAACGTGAAGTAGTTGTTGTGGACCGAGCGTTGCTTCGCCTGGTACCCGATCGCAGGGTCTTGCTCGCGCCCCTCCCGGGTCGCGGCGATGAGCTCGCGCTGCGACGGGAGGATGACGAACCACACGTTGCCGGTCATCAGCGTGCCGATGAGCACGCCCACGTGGATGTACGCGGCCCGACCGCTGAAGAAGGTGAAGTACAGCGCCCCTCCCGCGATGACGATCCCGATCGAGAGCAACGTGGCGAGCGTCGGCGCCTTACCGATCGGAGACCGCCAGATCGCGTTGTAGAGCAGCCACGCCCCGAGCAGGCCGCCGATGCTGATCCCGATCGCGGTCGACTCCGGGATCTGCGCGACCTCGGGGTCGATGATCATCGATTGGCCCCGAGGTAGTAGATGAGGATGAGCAGCGAGATGCCGCTCAGCCAGGTGATGCCGTTCTGCCATTTGAACCAGTGCAGCGTGTCCGGCAGCTGTGAGGGGGCGAGGTGCTTCTTCTCGAGCTCGTAGAAGCCGCCCGAGTGGACCATCCACATGTTGCCGATGTTGCCGGGCTTCGCGTCCTTCGGCTTCTCGAGGTTCCGGTCGATCCAGTTGAACAGCATCGAGTTGCCGATCCACATGATCCCGGCGATCAGGTGGACCCAACGCGCGATGATGTGAACTAGCTCCGAGACGTGGTCGAGCATCGGCGAGCGATCATAGTCGTCAAACGACGCGGGTGGTGCGGCTTCACCAGTCGCGCTCCCAGAGCACACGCAGGTCCGCCGCGCCCTCGTCGCTGACGAGCGGGGCGAGCTCCCGATCGGCGAGCACGTCCAGCAGGTCGCGTGGGGCGCCGTCGACGGTCATGCCGCGCAGCACCAGGCGTATCCCGTGGGCGTAGTCGGCGTAGCGATCGTCGTGCACCAGGCTGAGCGGCTGAACGGCGTGCCCGTCGCCGCCGAACCACCCGTAGATCGGGGTGCGCCCGGGGACCTCGAGCATCCGCCGCGTGATGACGACGTCCTTCTTCGGTCCCGAGAGCAAGGCGCCGAGGTCCGCGCCCAGCGCCGCCCGACGCTGCTCGATCTTCTGGTTGTGGAAGACGAAGTAGTCGAGCGAGCCCATGCGCGTGCCGGGCGGGAGCGTCGGTGAGGTGACGTGCACCGAGGCCGCCTGGTGGATGGCGTCGACGAGGCGAGGGGTCGGCAGCACGCAGCCGAGCTCCTTGGCGAGCTTGCGCGCGGTGCGGATGGTGATGGGGATGCGGACGAAGTCGTCATCGGAGCCGAGCGACAGGTAGTCGGCGGTGACGAACACGCGGCCGGTGAGCTGAGCCCCGCTCCTGGACCTCACCTCCAGGTCGACGGCGGTGAGCCGACGGATGAAGCTCGGCACGTTCCCGGCGAGGACCTCTCGCGTGATCATCGCCTCGCGCTCGGCCGCGCTCAGCGGCCCCATGCGCAGCATCAGCTTCGTGCCTCCGTCCGCGTCCGGGGCTCGCGGGGGAAGCGGCAGCTCGGGGATCGACGGGACGGGCGCGCTGGGAGCGGTCGCGCGCACAGGTGGCGCGGGGCTGCTGCAGGCGGTCAGCGCGCTGACCCAGATCGTGAGGAGGGCGATGCGGCGAATGACGACGCCTTGGATCCTACCTGAGGTCCGGCGGTCGTGGGCCCTCGGTCGCTCCCGCGGTATGCTGCGCGCCCGATGGTGCTTCGATCGCTCTTCTGCTTCGCCCTGCTCACCTCCTGCGGCGCCCGGACCGGCCTGCCTTCGCCCGACGAGGGAGGCGGCGGGCAGGGGACCGGCGCGAACGGCGGCGGGGGCTCGCTGCCCGGCGGCGGCGGACAAGGCGGCGCGGGCGGTGACGGCGGCACCGGCGGCGAAGGTGGCTTCGTGCCCGAGTGTGATCCGGAGACCACGCAGTACATCTACCTGGTGACCAATGATGGGGAGCTCTACAGCTACTACCCGGCGACCGGCGCCTTCACCTTCCGCGGCTTCCTCGACTGCCCGGCCTCCTTCGACACCTCCCCATTCTCGATGGGCGTCGACCGGCAAGGCACCGCCTACGTCGTCTACACCGACGGCAACCTGTACCGGGTCAGCACCCTCGACGCCTCGTGCGAAGCGACGGATTTCATCCCCGGCCAAGCCGGCTTCTTCACCTTCGGGATGGGCTTCGCGCTCGACGAAGTCGGCGGCACCGAGGACAAGCTGTTCGTCGCCGAGATCTCCTTCAACGGCCCCTCCCTCGGGCTCGCCACGATCGACACCGAGACGCTCGAGCTCGAGTACCTCGGGCCGTTCTCCGAGAACCCGAGCGACCGCATCGAGATGACCAGCTCGAGCGACGGCAACCTCTACGGCTTCTTCCTGAACAACGTCGGCACCGGCGGCTGGGTGGTCGAGATTGACAAGACCAGCGCCGCGATCGTCGAGTCCACGTTCATCCAGGCGGGCAGCGGACCCTCCGCGCTCGCGTTCGCCTGGTGGGGCGGCGACTACTACGTCTTCACCGGCAACGATGACGAAGGGACCAACGTGACGCGCTACGACCCCGACACCGGCTCGGTCAACGTCATCACCTCGCTCGGGAGCGTGGTGGTCGGCGCGGGCGTATCGACGTGCGCGCCCGGGGCGCTGTGAGCGGTTAACATTCGAACACAGGCGCCCAACAGCGCCTTCTCGAGCGCCGCCTAGCTTTCATCCTCGGAGGTCACGGAAGATGATGGTCAAAGCGATGGTTTCGCGGGTGGCTTGGCTGGCGGCGAGCCTGGTCGCGCTGGGTGGATGCGTCACCGAGACTGCGAGCGACGAGGTCGACACGGCGGAGGAGGGCGTGACCGGCGCCGAGGACGCAGCCGAAGCGCCGCCGGCGGCCGTGGCGGAGCGCGAGGGCCGGCAAGAGCGCGGCAAGGACCGCGGCGCGTTCAAGGGCATGGGCGGGGCTCACGCCAAGATGCGTGGTGGGCCGGAGCACCTGCTCGGTCTGGCCATGAAGGAGCTCGAGCTGACCGACGCGCAGCGCGGCGCCCTCGAGGACGCCATGAAGAGCGTGCACGCGCCGCCCGGCGACAAGGCCGATCACGAGGCGAAGGCGGCAGAGCTCGCGGCCGCGGTGCGCGCGGGAAAGGTCGACCCCGCGGCGCTGCGTCCAGCGGGAGAGCCCGGCGCAGAGCACGCCGACCGGATGGAGCGCGTCGCCTCGGCGCTGCAGACCTTGCACGCGACCTTGACCCCCGAGCAGCGCAGCGAGCTGGTCGCGAAGGCCGTCGAGCTTCGCGCGGAGCACGACGCTCGCGGTCAACAGGACCAGGGTCCCAAGGACAACGACCACGGCAAGGCCGGGCGGCGCGGCCCTGGCGAGGGCGGCCCGCTCGGGCACATGCTGCGGGACGCCGAGCTCACGGAGGAGCAGCGCCAGAAGATCGACGCGGCGCTCGAGGCCAAGGGGCTCGGCAAGCCGAAGTCCCCGCCCGACGCGGACGAGCTGGCCGCGATGCACGCGGCGCGGGCGCAGGCCGCGAGCGCCATGCTCGACGCGTTCGCCAAAGATCGCTTCGACGCGGCGAAGGTGCTCGAGGCGCACAAGCCGGCGAAGCAGGCCCACGCTGGGCCGCCTCCGTTCCTGGAGATCCTCGCGACGGTCGTCCCCATCCTCGACGCCGAGCAGCGCGAGGCGCTCGCCGCCGCGATCGAGAGCGGTCCGGCGCGAGGCCCTGGGAAGCAGGGCATGTTCGGCAAGCGCGGCCGGGCGGGCCGCTGACGTCGGCGCTGAGCCGCTGCTACGTTCCGTGCCGATGGAACCCGAAGAAGGGCCGTGCTCGGTCGTCTACATCGAGGACGACGACAAGCTCGCGCGGCTCACGGCGAAGTACCTCGAGTCGCACGGGCTGCGCGTCAGCGTGGCCCGTGACGGGCGCGAGGGCATCGACGCCGTGCTTCGGCTCCGGCCCGACGTGGTGCTGCTCGATCTGATGTTGCCAGGCCTCGATGGGCTCGAGGTGTGCCGGCGCCTGCGGGCCCACGTCGCGACGCCCATCGTCATGGTCACGGCCCGCGGCGAAGAGGCCGATCGCGTGCTCGGCCTCGAGGGCGGGGCCGACGACTACATCGCGAAGCCCTTCTCGTCGCGCGAGCTCTTGGCGCGGATCCGGGCGCACGCGCGGCGCGTTCGGGGCCAGGTCGGTCCGCGCGCCGCGAGGGTCCGCGCGGGTGGCCTCGACATCGATCCCACCTCGCGGCGGGCCACGTTCGAGGGTCAGGAGCTGTCGCTCACGACGTACGAGTTCGACCTGCTGCGGGCGCTCGCGGAGCGACCAGGGCGCGTGCTGTCACGTGAGCAGCTCGTGGAGATCGTGCGGGGCAGCCCCGACGAGTCCTTCGACCGCTCGATCGACGTGCACATCTCGCACTTGCGCAAGAAGCTCGGCGACGATCCGAAGAGCCCACGCCTGCTCAAGACGGTGCGCGGAGTTGGCTATCTCCTCGCGATCGAGCGTGTCGTGACGTGAAGCTGCTCGCTCTGCTCCGCTCCCGCCTGGCGCTGCGCATCTACCTCGTCGGCGTTGTGCAGGTGGCGGTCGTGGCGGTGGGGCTCCTCGCGATCGTGCGGGCGAACCGTCCGACCCCGGCGCCGGTCGTCGACGAGCAAGCCCGCGCCCTCGCGCAGCGCATCGAGGCGAGGAGCGGGGACCCGGCCTTCATCGCGGCCGAGCTCGAGCGTCTGCACGACGACGAGGGCTTCGACGTGGCCATCGTGGACCTCGAGCGGAGGCCCTACGCCGCCACCGATGGCGCTTCGGAGCTGCGCTGCCCGAACCCGATGCGGTGGGGCCCGGGCCGGCCCCCGCGGCCTCCTCCGCCCCGCTCGGCGGGGCCACGAGGCGGCGCGTGGTGCACTGCGGTCCCCGTGGCGCTGCCGACCGGCGACGGGGAGCTGCACATGCTGGGTAGGCCACCCCCCTCGCCGCCCTCGCTCGCGCCGCAGGTGATCCCTCTCGTGTTGATCGTCGTCGGGCTGTCGTCGTTGCTGCTCGCGTGGTCGCTCACGCGGCCGCTCGCGAAGCTCTCCTCGGCGGCGAAGGCGCTCGGGCGCGGCGAGCTGGGTGCCCGCGTGAGGCTCGCGCGGAGCGACGAGCTCGGTCAGCTGTCGGTCGCGTTCGACGAAATGGCGGGTCGCATCTCAGAGCTCTTGCGCTCCGAGAAGGAGCTGATCGCCAACGTCTCCCACGAGCTCAGGACCCCGCTCGCGCGCATCCGCGTGGCGCTCGATCTCGCCGCCGAGGGCAACGCCGAGGTCGCGCAAGAGGCCCTCGCCGACATCCGAGGCGATCTCGACGAGCTCGAGCGCCTGCTCTCCGACGTGTTGATGGCGGCGAGGCTCGACCTCGCCGAGAGCGGACCGTCCGGCGGGCTGCCGCCGCTGCGTCGCGAGCAGGTCGACGTCGAGGCACTCGTCACCGCGGCCGAGGAGCGCTTCCGCTCTTCGCACCCCGAGCGCCTCCTGGAGGTCGACGTCGGCCCTGAGCTCCCTACGCTCCACGCCGACCCGGTCTTGCTGCGGCGTGTGGTCGACAACCTGCTCGAGAACGCCCACCGCTACTGCGAGGACATGGCGTCGCCCATCCGCCTCGAGGCCCGCGCCGAGCGCGGGATCAACATCGAGGTCATCGACCGGGGCGCTGGCATCGACCCCGAAGATCTTCCGCGCGTGTTCTCGCCATTCTTTCGCGCCGAGCGCAGCCGAGCGCGCGCGACCGGCGGTCTCGGCCTCGGCCTCACCTTGGTGAAGCGCATCGTCGAGGCCCACGGCGGGGAGGTTCACATCGAGAGCCGCCCGGGGCAGACCAGGGTCGTCGTCACGCTGCCCACGAGCTAGGGGGGCGTCCCCCCTAGACCTAGATTCCTGGCCGCCCACGCCGATCGCCGATTGCCGAGGCCGATCGCGCAGCCGAGCACGCCGCCGCGAGCGATGCCGTGAGGCTGCTCCAGCCACGCAGCAGCTGGACCGCGAGCAGGGCTGGGAGCGCCATCTTGATCATGTCACTCGTCGAAGTAGTCGCTGTCGAGCTTGGGCACTTTGATGGCGCGGGCGGAGATGCCGACCTCGTAGTCCACCATCAGCCCCGCGAGCTGTTCGCCGTCGACGAGGACGATCTTCTCGACGGAGCGAGCGAAATCGAGCGCCTCCTTGGTGAAGGTCGAAGTGGTGATAAACACCCCCTTCGTGGCGCGCTGGCCGGCGAGGGCGCCGTAGAAGCCCTGGATCTCGGGGCGGCCGACGCTCCCTTTCCAACGCTTCGCCTGGACGTAGACCTTCTCCAGGCCGAGGCGGTCGAGAGAGATGACGCCGTCGATGCCGCCGTCGCCGCTCCTGCCGACGCGCTGCAGATCGGAGCGGCTGGCGCCGTAGCCGATGGCGTGAAGGACATCGAGCACGACGGCCTCGAAGAACGCCGGGCTGACACGGCTGAGGGTGTCGCGAAGCTCCGCGGTAATGGCCGCGCGGATCTCGGCGACCGCGGCCTCGAGGCGCTCGTCGGGGCTCTGGTTGCTCTCGATGACCGACGCGGCCTGCGGGTGTTTGGGCGAGTCGGGCCGAAGCCGAACGTCTTCGTGCCCCGACGCGATTTCGGCGAGCTGCTCCTCCGAGAGCGACCGGGGCGAGCGCGCGGAGAACTGCATGCCTTCTTGAGTGAGCTGCCAGAACCCGCGCCGCGGGCTGCTCGAGTAGCCGATGCGCTTCAGCCTGTCGTGCGCCCATCCTGCGCGGTTCTTGTAGACCGCCTGCGTGCCGCTAGGCAGAAGCTCTTGCCGCTCTTGCTCGGAGATCCCGAGCGCGTCGGCCGCCGCCTCGTACGCGTCACGAGCGAGCGCGCCCGCAGGGTTCTTCGCGAGGAACCGGAGAATCGGCTCGATGAAGCGATCGTACGTGGGGATGGGCATGGCGAACGGGTGAGGAGGTTCGCACACGGCAGCGCGGGACGTGAAGCGCGAACGCTGCGCTTCGGCGCAGTCAAGGGACGGCCCCCGCGCTTCGCGCCGCCCCCTCTCTCCTCACCAACGCCCTGACGCACCCGTCGACATCGATCCCCCAGAATGGTCTCCGCACCAACGTCGCGCCCACGTTGATGACCGCCTCACCTCCGTCGGCCGGCCCCACCGTCGTCGGGCATGGCGCGGCGTCGATCGCCACGCGGTCTGGATCTCGAAACACCAACCCGCCCGCGCCGCGCTCGACGCTGAAGCCGCCCTCATGGAGGGCGACGTGGTGGGCGTGGCAGACGAGGACGAGGTTGTCGATCGAGGTCCGCCCGCCGTGGACCCAGTGCTCGATGTGGTGGGCGTCGACGAAGGCGCGGTGATCGCACCCTGGGAAGCGGCACCGGCGATCGCGCAGGCGCAGGGCGCGCGCGAGGGCAGGCGAGACGACGCGGCTCTTGCGACCCAGATCGAGCAGGTCGCCGCGCTCGTCGGTCTTGGCGACGAGGAGCCCAGCGTCGCAGGCAAGGCGAAGCAGCGTCGTGCCCGCGAGGCCCGTGCCGTCGGGGAGCTCGGCGGTCCACGGCGAGAGTTCGGGGGAAGGCGTCGGCTCGGAGCTCGGCGCGAGCTCCGGCTCCCGCGCGCCGCCGAGCCGGGCCTCGCTGAGGTGAACGACCAGGGTCCGGCGGTCGGATGCGGCGGTCCCGCGCTCGGTCGGCTGCCACGCGAGCTGCCGTTCCGCGAGCGCTACCGCTGCGTCCGCCATCGACGCGGTCATCGACGGGGCGGCCTCGGGCCGGGCCCCCTCCTGGTGTCCGGACGATTCCGCGGAATCGTCTTTCTCCGCCTGGAGGTCACGCCGAACCTCTGCGATTGCCTGCCACACCCGCTCGGCCTCGTCGGGCAACAGGCGCAGCTCGATCTGGACGAGGCCGTCGTCAAGGTTGCGGCGCCGCACGAACCTCCGCTCGGTGGCGACGACCTCCCGCGGCGCGAGCCTGCGGTACCCAGCGCACACTCGCTCGAGCTCCGCGCCGGTGGTGCCACGGGCCTGCGCGAGGAGGAGGTCCTCGTTCTTGGGCGTGGCGACCCGGGTGATGGCGCGGACCTTGGCGTAGCTCAGCTCGCCCCGGGACAGGGCGGCGTCGATCTGTGGCAAGCCCCTGAGGGCGTGGGCGACGCGGACCTTCTCGCGCGCGGCGACCAGGCCGAGCCCGACGCGCCACGACAGCCAATGGGCGCAGCTCTTGGTGCCCTGCTTGGCCCAGCCCTTCAGCTCGTCGAAGCGGCGGATATGGGTCAGCAGCTGATGAAGTGCGGCGTCGATCCGCGCAGCGCAGAGGGCGATCTGGTCTGCGAGGTCATCGATCTGGGCGCGAGCGAGCAGAGCCTCGGCGTTCATGCGGAGACTCTACACCCGGGTCTCTGGGAGCTCGGTGGGGCCCGGCGGAGGCCTCGGCCGATGCGTCGACGCTAGGGCGGCTCAGGGCCCGCGTGGAGCTCTTATGGGCGATCGACGGGTTTCGAAGTGGAGGAATGGTTGCAATGTCGCCATTGCGGCGAATGGTGGGGTCGAGATCTCGTCAAGAAAAATCTGGCGGGCGCAGAGGCGAGACCGAGCCCGAGTCTCCGACGACCGAAGCCGAATCTCCGAGCGCGAAGCCCAGACGCTGAGCCGCTACAGCGAGCTCTGGAACGTGAGCGAGCTGAGCCGCTCACGGAGGTCGTGCTCGAGCGCGTCCTTGAGCTGCTTGTCCCGGCGGTGCTCCTCGCGCAGATCCTTGAGGCGGTCCTCGTCGGAGGTGAGGTCTGCCACGTAGCGCTCGCGCAGCCCACGCTCGTCTTGCGAGGTCCCCAGGGACTGGAGGTTCGCGCGCACGCGCTCCTGGTTGTGGAAGATCTCGTGGATGGAGACCTCGCGCTGCTGGATGCGGCGCCCCAGGTCGCTCACCTGCGCCTGGAGGTCGATCAGGCTGTAGAGCACCTGCCGGGTGTGCTCGTCGATCCAGCGGTTGTTGAGCCACACCGTCACGTCGTCGCGGCTCATCTGCGTGATCGCGTGGGTCTCCATCTGATCGCCGCGCTCGCTGACCGTGAAGCGCGTCGTGGCGCTCGGCGGCACGTCGACGCGGAAGCGGTAGAAGCTCTCAGTGCGCTCGACCGGCTTGCCGTCGGTCTCCGCCTCGAGCAGCTCCCAGCCGGCGTTGAACCGGTGATCGAGGAACAGATCGATCGGCTTGCTGCCCTTGTTGGTGATGACGTACACGCGGCGCTCCATGCGGAAGCGCGTGAGGTAGAGGTAGCCGTTCACGATCCGCGACTGGCTCACGTTGCGCAGCTCGCTCTGCGGGTCGATGGTCACCACGCAGCCGAGCTCGACCGAGAACGGGACGAGCCGCTCCTCGTCGGGCTTCATCGTCTCCAGCATCGACTCGCCGACGTAGCTCGCGTCCTCGATCACGGTGACCGGGCCGCCCTCGAGCGTCGAGCCTGTCGTGTTCTTGAAGAAGACCGCCGACATCGGGTTCTTCGCGCGGACGTCTTGGTTGTAGACGGCCACGCGCTTGCCCTCGACGTTGCCTTGCAAGATGGGCACGAGCGCAGACTGGCCGCGCCTGACCGTGACCGGGTTCTTGAGCTCGTATTGGAAGAGGTCGCCGACCTCGACCGTGCGGGTCTGCACCGGGGTCGCGGCCTGCAGCTGCCGTCGCATGGCGGCGGGCGCCATGGGGGCGGGCGGAGGCGGGGGCCCGAAGCCGCCCATGCCCGGAGGACCGAAGCCCATCCCAGGGCCCGCGCGCATCGCCTGCGGCGCGGCTGCCGCCATCGAGAGCTCCTCGACCGCGGCCTCGAGCTGAGGCGGCGCGTAGCCGACCTCCTCCTTCACCTCGACCGTGGGCCTGCGCTTGTATCGCGGGGCATAGAGGTCGTGGATGAACGAGATGGGCAGCCCCGCCACCAGCGAGAGCTTCACGTCCTCCCAGTCCTCGTCCTGCGTGTTGTCGACGAGCGCCCAACCCTGCAGCAGCGGCTCGTCCTCCTCGTCGAGCAGCAGGCGGTACGACGTCTTCCAGACGGGCGCCTCGACGATGTAGCTCGCGAAGAGGGTCCTATCGCCCTCGCCGGACGCGAAGATCGTCAGCTTCTTCAGGTCCTTCTTCTTGGCGGAGATCAGGATGTCGAGCAGGTGCTGCAGGTCCTTCTTGAGGCTGTCTTCGAGCAGGGTGATCGCCCGCAGCTCGAGCAGATCGAAGCTCTGCACCGTGCCGCCGTCGACGAGCACCGCGAGCCTGTGGCTGTCGATCGAGACGTCTCCCTCGCGCCGCGTCGTCAGCTCCGTCCCGAGGACGGTGCCCTCGACGCGCTTGCCGGCCGCGTCGAGCGCGACGAGCGCCCCTTTGATCTGCGAAAAGAGCCGGCTCATGACGTACGTGTCGTCGAGCCGGACCGACACGTCCTCGAGCTGCTTCTCCACCGGCTTGACCGACTCGTAGCTGATGCTCGAGACCAACCCGCCGCCCATGTCGATCGTCGTGAGCGACTTGAGGACGTCGTTCATCTCCGACGCCTTGAAGTGCAGATCGATCGAGAGGGCGCCTTTGACGGGGCCTTGCCGCTCGAAGTAGCCGACACCGTGCTTGTACAAGACGACGCGCGTGATGGGCAGCATGGGGGCGGAGTCTACACGAGGGTCGGCACGGGAAAGGAGGCCCCCGGCTCGAGGTCCTGCGAGCGGCGTTTTCGTGCCTTTGGGGAACCTTTGAGGTGCGCGGATCGTCATCTCGCGGAAGATTTCGGGAGCCGTGACGTTAAAGGGAGCAGCCATGCGAAAGAGCCACGCTCGCGAGATCGAAGAGGCGATCGCTCAGGCCGAGGAGCTCGTCGGCGAGCTCGTCGAGTGCGGGGGGAGGGCCGAGGGGTGCGAGGCCGCGTGGCTCGACAAGATGGCGCAAGCCCTGAGGATGGCGCTGGTCGCCGACCTCGAGCCCGCGGTGTTGACCCGGCTCCACCTCCGGCTCGAGACCGCGGTCCGGCGCGGGAGCGCGCTCCTGGCAGAGCACGAGGTGGACGCGTTCGACGCGCCGCTGGGCGAGGAGGTCCCCGCGTCGCAACGCCCGACGTTCCGGCCACCGCCTCCGCCGCGCGCGGTCGAGGTCGGGGCCGACGGCGAGGCCGAGGTGCCCTCGCAACGCCCGACCGTCCGTCCTGCGCTGCCGCAAGGGCGCGTAGCGTCCGGCTTCATCGCCAGGGTCGACACGAAGAAGCGCGAGTCGGCGTGAGGTAGTTGCACGGGCGCGGTGCTGGTAAGCCAGGGCGCGTGCGCCATGGCCCGCTCGCCCTTGTCCTCCTGCTCACCGCCTGTCCACCCGACGCTCCGGAAGCCAGTCGCTCTGCGTTGCCATCTGCGAGCGGCGCCGCGCCTGTGCCGTCTGCCTCGACTGCCTCGAGCGGGGCGGCCGTGACGGCTCCCAGCGAGCGTTCGTTGGACCAGCGCTTCACCGAGCTCAGCGCCGAGTTCCTGGAGGGCTACCTGACCCTCCAGCCCGTCCGTGCGACCGAGGCGGGAGACCACCGCTTCGACGATCGCTGGCCCGATCTGTCCGAGGCGGGCGACGAGAAGCTCCGGGCGTTCATCAAGGTCACGCGAGACAAGCTCGCCCCGCTGGAGCTCGCGAGCGCCTCCGCTCAGACGCGCGTCGACGCGGCGATGCTCACGAACCAGCTCGATCTGATGACGCTCTCGCTCGATGAGCTCAAGCCGCTCGAGCTCGACCCGCTCGTCTACACCGGCGCCATCGGGGACGGCCTCGACCCGCTCGTGACCCGCAGCTTCGGCACGCCCGAGGAGCGCGCGCGCGCGCTCAAGGCTCGGCTCGACGGCGTGCCCGCCGTCGTCGCCGCCGCGAAGTCCCGGCTGAAGCGTCCGCCCAAGGTCCACACCGAGACGGCCATCGCTCAGGCTCGAGGCCTCGTCTCGTTCTGCCGGGAAAGCTTCCCGGTCCTGACGTCCGCGGTCCCGTCCGAGAAGGGAGCGATCGAGGCCGCGGCGAAGAAGGCCGGGGACGCCCTCGCGGAGCTGCTGGAGCACCTCGAGAAGGAGGTGTTGCCTCGCAGCGACGGCGATTTTCGGCTGGGTCGCGCGCGCTTCGAGAAGAAGCTGCGCCTCGTGCTCGACGACGACGTCGACGTCGAGGCGCAGGCGGGCGAGGCCATGGCGCTGCTCAAGACCACCCAGACCGAGATGGTCGAGAGCGCGAGAGAGCTCTGGCCCGCGCTCTTCAAGGATCGTCCCTTCGCCGAGCCGAAGTCGGACGAGGAGCGGAGGGTCCTGGTGCAGACCGTGCTGGCGAAGCTCGCGGACGATCGCTCGACCGACGCGACGATCGTCAAGGACGCCACCGCCACGCTCGAGGCGGCCACCGCGTTCGT
Organism: Polyangiaceae bacterium; assembly: GCA_016719945.1. Classification (GTDB taxonomy): domain Bacteria; phylum Myxococcota_A; class Polyangia; order Polyangiales; family Polyangiaceae; genus Xiheicaenibacterium. The sequence goes on from JADJYE010000002.1 coordinate 146,298, forward strand.
GAAGGAGCGCGATCTCGTGCGCGTGCCGGACGAGCCCTGCCAGATCATCGAGATGCCCGAGTACCGCCGCGGCGTGGCCATCGCCTACTGCGACGCGGCGGGTCCGCTCGAGCCGAAGCCGGAGACCTTCTACGCGATATCGCCGACGCCCCAGGGGTGGTCGCCCAAGCGGGTCGAGAGCTACTACCGCGAGTACAACCGCGGCATGTTGCACGACCTCACCGTCCACGAGGCCATGCCCGGCCACTTCCTGCAGCTGATGCACAACAACCGCTTCCCGTCGAAGCTGCGCGCGGTGTTCTCTCACGGCGCCTTCGTCGAAGGGTGGGCCGTCTACGCGGAGTGGCTCATGGCCAAACACGGCTTCGGCGGTGCTCGGGTGCGCATGCAGCGCCAGAAGATGGCCCTGCGCATGGCCGCGAACGCGGTCCTGGACTTCGGGGTCCACGCGAAGGGCATGTCCGAGAAGGAGGCCCTGGGGCTGATGATGAACGAAGCCTTCCAGGAGGAGGGCGAGGCCGTCGGAAAGTGGAAGCGCGCGACCCTCACGAGCGCTCAGCTGACGACCTACTACTACGGCTTCACGCGGATGATGGCGCTCCGGAGCGTGCACGAGCGAAAGGCCGGCTTCAGCGAGCGCGCCTATCACGATCGCCTCCTCAGCTTCGGCTCACCCTCTCCGCGTCACCTGCCAGGGCTGCTCGACGGCGCGCCCTGAGGCCGCCTCCCCGTAGACCGGGGCCTCGTGTTGCCATGGCCTGCTTCATGCCTAGCCTTTAGGGGCATGCCCCACAGGTCGAAGGCCAAGCGGAAGCAGCGCATCGGGCTGGTGCTCGGCGCGGGCGGACCGGTCGGTCACGCATTCCACGCGGGCGTGCTGCAGGCCTTGCACGACGAGGTGTGCTGGGATCCGCGAGAGGCCGACGTGGTCGTCGGCACCTCCGCGGGAGCGCAGGTGGGCGCGCTCCTCCGCGCAGGGATGTCAGGGGCAGCGCTCGCGGCGCGCGCGTCGGGGCACGCGCTCGACGACGAGGCCCACGCGATCGCCCAACACTGGGTCCGGCCCTGCGCGAAGACCCCCGACCCGAGCCTGCCGAAGACCTCGATGCCGGCTTCGTTCCGCTTCTTCCTGAACGCGCTCACGAAGCCGCAACATTGGCGACCCGGGCGGGTGGTGTCGGCCCTGCTTCCACCAGGGCGCGTGCGCCTCGACCCGATGGCCGAGGGCCTGCGCCGGATGTTCGGTGAGGCCTGGCCCGAGCGAGACCTCTGGATCACCTCGGTGCACCTCGACACCGGTCAGCGCGTCGCGTTCGGCGCGCCTGGCGCTCCGAGCATCGACGTCGGCACCGCGGTCACCTGCTCGGGCGCGGTGCCCGGCGTTCACGCCCCCGTCCAGTGGGACGGCTGCCGTTACGTCGACGGGGGGATGGCCTCCGCCACCCACCTCGATCTCCTCACCGCGCGCGACCTCGATCTGGTCATCGTCAGCTCGCCGCTGTCGATGTACGCGCCCATGCGGGCGCTGCTTCGGCGCGAGGTGAAGGCCCTCGAGCGCTGTGTCCCCGTCATCAGCGTGGAGCCCGACGCCGAGGCGCTCGAGGCCATGGGCAGGAACCCGATGGACACGGCTCGTGCCCTGGGGGTCGCCAAGGCCGCTCGCGAAACGACGGCGGCCTTGCTCGCGCGCCGTGACGTCAGGGGCAAGACCTTCGGCGTGTTCTGAGGGGCGGTCGCTGGGTCAGTCGGCGACGATCTCGGGGTAGGCCGGGTACCACATCGTTCGCTCGATCTCCCCCTCGATCGCGTCGTCGCCGAAGTCGGCGCGGGCGACCCCGAGCGAGCGCGCCTCGCGCACCACGGCCGCGGCGATGCGCGCGGTGATGGGGCGCAGCTCGGTGAGGGAGGGGAAGAGCGAGCCGGTCGCCAACTCGGCCGGCGACACGCGCGCCGCGAGCTCTTGCGCGGCCACCGTGAACATCGAGTCGGTCACGACCGTCGCGCGGGCGACGAGCGCGCCGAGCCCGACACCCGGGAAGACGTAGATGTTGTTGGCCTGAGCGAAGCGGTGCTCGCGACCGGCGTGGGTCACGGGGTCGAAGGGGCTCCCCGTGGCCACCAGCGCGCGACCGTCGGTCCAGCGGACGACGTCCTCCGGACGAGCCTCGCTGAGGCTCGTCGGATTGGAGAGCGGGAAGACGATCGGTCGCGCCACGTGCTTGGCCATGGTGCGGACCACCTTCTCGTCGAACACTCCCGCCTGCCCCGAGGTGCCGATCAGGACCGTGGGCTTGAGCGCCTCGACGACCGCCGCCAAGTCCCCACGCGCCTCCGGCGACACGCCCGCCGCCTCGGCCAGCGCGGGCGTCCACGCGAACTGCTCTTTGTGCTTCTCGGAGCTGGCGCGGCCCGAGAGCAGCAGGCCGCGGCTGTCGACGAGCGCGATCGCGCGGCGCAGGTCGTCGCCGGCGAGCCCCTCTCGCGACAGAGCGTCACGCAGCTGCGTCGCGATCCCGATCCCGGCGGCGCCTGCGCCCAGGATCAACACGCGCTGCGACGAGAGCGGCGCGCCGATCGCGCGGCACGCCGCCATCACGCCGGCGAGCGCGACGGCCGCGGTGCCCTGGATGTCGTCATTGAAGCAGAGCAGCTCGTTCCGATAGCGGTCGAGCAGCTCGAAGGCCGTGCCCTTCTTGAAGTCTTCCCACTGCAAGAGCGCGGTCGGGTACAGCTGCTTCACCGCGCTGACGAGCTCGTCGACGAGCGAATGGTACTCCGCTCCGCGCAGTCGAGGGTGCCGCCAGCCGATGTACAGCTCGTCCTCGAGCAGGGCCTGGTTGTCGGTGCCCACGTCGAGGCTCACGGGTAGCGTGAGCGAAGGGTGGATGCCCGCGCCGAGCGTGTACAGCGAGAGCTTGCCGATCGGGATGCCCATGCCCCCGGCTCCCTGGTCGCCGAGGCCGAGGATGCGCTCGTTGTCGGTGACGACCAGGAGCCGAACCTCGCGGGAGGTCGCGCCAGCGAGGACCTCTCGGATGCGGCCCCGGTGCTCGGGCGTGATCCAGACGCCGCGGCTGCGACGGAAGATGCGGCTGTAGCTCTGGCACGCCTCCCCGACGGTGGGCGTGTAGACGATCGGCGTCAGCTCGACCGTGTGCTCGAGCAGCAGGCGGTAGAAGAGCGTCTCGTTGCGGTCCTGCAGGGCGGCGAGGCCGATGTAGCGCTCGAGGGGGGAGGTCTTCGCCATCACCGCGTCGTACGAGCGCTTGACCTGCTGCTCGATGGTCTTGACGCTGCTCGGCAGCAGGCCCTCGAGCCCAAGCCTTCGGCGCTCTTCCTGGGTGAACGCCGTCCCCTTGTTGAGGAGCGGGTATCGCAGGATGTCGCGCCCGCGCAGCGAGGTGTGCGCGCGGAGCTGGTTGGCGGGGCCCTCGAAGTTGTAACGCATCATGATTTCGCGGGCACTCTACTCGATCCGCGGCGTTATCCGTGACAGAAGCGGCCTCGTGGCACCGACCCGCGCCGAAGCGATCGCCTTCGTGGAGGCGCACACCACGCTCGCGCGTCCCCCGCTCGTTCCAGAGGTCGAGCTGTACACCGCGACCGAGGTCACGCCGCTCTGGCAGGTCACGCAGGGTTGGCTCGACGACACAGGGCTCGAGCCGCCGTATTGGGCGTTTGCGTGGGCGGGGGGGCAGGCCCTCGCGCGCTTCATCCTCGATCACCCCGAGACCGTCCGCGGCAAGAGCGTGCTCGACTTCGCGTGTGGAGGTGGGGTCGTTGGCATCGCGGCGCACCACGCCGGTGCGGCGCGCGTCGTCGCGGTCGACACCGATCCGCTGGCGGTCGTGGCGGCCTCGCTGAACGCCCGCGCGAACGGGGCGACCCTCGCCACCGAGCGCCGCGATCTCCTCGGCGATGCAGCGATCGAGCAGGAGGTGGTCCTGGCCGGCGATGTCTTCTTCGACGCTCGCATGGCTCGGCGCGTCGAGCCCTGGCTGCGCGCGCTCGCGACCCGAGGGGTCACGGTGCGCGTGGGCGATCCAGGGCGCGCGTACGTCCCCGGTGACTTCGTGCCGCTCGCTCGCTTCGAGGTCCCGGTCCCCCCCGATCTGGAGGGGAGCGCCTGGCGCTCGGCCGTCGTCCTGCGGCCCCCTGAGGAGGCCCCCGCGGGCGCGCGCTCGGCTACCATCGGTCGGTGAGGACGAACCTGCTGATCGCCCTGGGCGCTGTCTGCGTGGCGACGACCGCTCGCGCGCACGACGGGTATCACTCGGACATCGCCGCGCTCGCGGGCCCGATCGAGGCGGGGGATCCCGTGGCTCTGGTGGCGCGAGCGGGTCTGCATCGGCGCGCGGGCCACGTCATGGAGGCCTACGTCGACGCCGAGAACGCGGTGCTCGCGGCGCCCGACGCCGCCGCCGCGTACCTCGAGCGAGGGCTCGCCCTCTCGCTGCTGGGCGCGGGCGCGGCCGCCGAGGAGGACCTCGACCTGTACCTCGACGCGGGCGGAGACGCCGCGGAGGCGCTCGTCGCGAAGGCGAAGCTCGCCCGTGAGGGCGGGCGGCTCGGTGTCGCCCGCGTGCTCTACGACGCTGCGATCGAGCGCGCGCCGCGGCCCGACCTGATCCTCGAGCGCGGTGAGCTGGACGTGGCGCTCGGGGACCTCGACGCCGCGGCGAGCGGCTACGAAGAGGGGATGAAGCGGCTCGCGGGCGCGCACGTGGTGCGGCGAGCGTTGGTTCGCCTCGAGACGCGCCGAGGCGCCTTCGACCGCGCCCTCACCCTCGCGGACGAGGCGCTGTCCGCCTCGCCGACCAACGCCGAGTGGCTGCTCGAGCGAGCCGACGTGCGGGCGGCTCGAGGAGACGCCGCGCTCGCGCGGACGGACCGCGAAGCGGCGCTGGCCGAGCTCGACGCCGGCTTGGCGCGCCGGCCGACAGAGCTGCGCAGGGTGCTTCGGGGCCGGGCGCTCCTCTCGCTGGGGCGGGTCCTCGAGGCCGAGCGCGAGCTCGCGGGGGTGATGGAGCGCGCCGGCCCGGTCGCCGACGTCGAGGCGCTGCTGGCGGCGTGCCGCGAGGTGGCCCGATGAAGCGCGGGGCATCGCTCGCCCTCGCGGCGCTGCTCGGGGCGTCGATGGTCGCGCCGGCCGCGCTCGCCCAGGACCGTGGGGCCTACCTCCAGATGGGGACCCCGACCACGATGACCATTGCGTGGTCGACCGCCTCGGCGACCCCGAGCGAGGTCCGCTATGGCGCGAGCCCCGATGCGCTCACCGAGAGCGCCACCAGCGCGGCGCTCGTCACGCAGCACGAGGTGCGCGTCACCGGGCTCACGCCGGGCACTCGCTACTACTACGCGGTCGGCGACGGGAGCACGACCTTGGAGGGCGGCGACGCGGACCATTGGTTCGAGACCTCCCCCGTGGTGGGTTCGAAGGGCAAGGTCCGCGCGTGGATCGTGGGCGACTCTGGCACCGGCGGGGCGCGCCAAGCGCAGGTCGCCGACGCCATGGTCACGCACGCAGGTGCCTACAGGCCCGACCTCTATTTGCACATGGGGGACATGGCCTACGACGCCGGCACGACGAGCGAGTTCACCGATAAGTTCTTCGCCCCTTACCAGCACATCCTGCGGAACACGGTCACGTGGCCGACGATCGGCAACCACGAGGGGGGGAGCTCCGATTCCGGGACCCAGTCGGGCCCCTATTACACGGCGTACGCGCTCCCGCGCGCCGCGGAGGCGGGCGGCGTCGCCTCGGGCACCGAGGCCTATTACTCCTTCGACTACGCCAACGTGCATTTCATCGTGCTCGACTCGCACGACTCCCCTCGCGACCCCGGCGGGGCGATGCTCACGTGGCTCGCGTCCGACCTGGCCGCGACCAATCAGGACTGGGTCGTCGCGTATTTCCATCATCCTCCCTACACGAAGGGGAGCCACGACTCCGACAGCGAGGGGCAGCTCATCGACATGCGCGAGAACGCCCTGCCGATCCTGGAGGCAGGGGGCGTCGATCTCGTCCTCGCAGGGCACTCTCACGTCTACGAGCGCTCGTTCCTGCTCGATCAGGGGTACGAGACCCCGACCACGACCGCCGGGATCATCGACTCGAGCGACGGTCGCGTGCTCGGCGACGGCCCCTATTCGAAGGGCGACGGCCTGACGGCACACGGCGGGGCGGTGTACGTCGTCGCGGGTCACGGGGGGACGGGGGTCAGCGCCGACGGCGAGCACCCGGTCATGTTCTTCACCGAGGTCGAGAACGGGTCGTGCCTGCTCGACGTCCAGGACAACCGCCTCGGGCTGCTCAACGTGCGCTGGGACGGCGTCGTCACCGATCGCTTCTCTCTCATCAAGGGCGACGGCATCGTCGTCGGCGCGCCGGACGGCGGAGAGCGCCTGGTCCCTGGGGATCCGATCGAGATTCGCTGGGCGACCGTCGGTTCGATCGCGAACGTGAAGCTCGAGGTCTCGTACGACGACGGCGCGGCGTGGGAGACGATCGTGGAGAGCACCCCGAACGCGGGAACCTACGCGTGGACCGTACCGGTGGTCGGGACCGTCACCGGGCTCGTGCGCGTCTCCGACGCTGCCGATTCGAGCGTGTGGGACGAGAGCAACGCCGGCTTCATCATCGGCGAGACGCCGTTCGACATCATCCCATTCGGCTCCACGTGGCGCTACCACGACGGCGTCGACGACCCGGGGGCCACGTGGCTGGCCAGCGATTTCGATGACGCGGCCTGGCCCGAGGGCGCGGCGGAGCTCGGCTATGGAGATGGCGACGAGGCCATGACCCTGCTCGACGCCGACCCGGCGATCCCGACGGTGTACTTCCGTCAGCGCGTGTCCCTCGATTTTCCAGTGATCGAGGCGTCGCTCGAGATGATCCACGACGACGCGATCGCCGTCTTCGTCAACGGCACCCAGGTGTACTCCGAGCACGTCGGCGCGCTCGACCACGCCGAATACGCGGCGGAGGCGAGCGACGACAACGAGCTCAGCCTCGCGCCGATCTCGCTCGACCCGAGCCCGTTCGTCGTGGGTGACAACGTCGTCGCCGCGCTGGTCAAGCAGTCCAGCGCGACCTCGAGCGACGTGTCCTTCGACCTCGCCCTCACGGTGACGCTCGACCTCCCGTCTCCTGGGGGCGGGGGGCAGGGGGGCGGGGCGGGCGCTGGCGGAGCTGGAGTGGGCGGGGCCGGCAGCGGGGCAGAGGGCGAAGGTGGCGGCGGCCTCGGGGGTCAAGGGGGGCTCACCGACGACGGCTGCGGCTGCAGGCTCGGCGCCGCGAGCGCCGAGCCTCGCGCTCTCGCTGCAATGGTCGCGCTGCTGCTGCTCGCCGAGAGGCGGAGGCGGAGGCGCTCGTGAGGGAGAAGATGCAGCGCTACTGGGCGCCGCCGAAGCCACCGGTGCCGGGGACGCCGTAGTCGGCGGCGAACCCGCCCTCGGCGCCGGCGCCGCCGCCGCCCGCGTCGCCGCCCTGTCCGGCGCCGCCGCCCCCTGCGGGGCCGCCCCCATCGAGCACCATACCCCCGGTTCCGGGGACGCCGTAGTCGGCGGCGAACCCGCCCTCGGCGTTGCCGCCCGTCCCGGTGTCGTCGCCGCAGGCCGCGACCGTCGACACGAGCCCGAGCACCAGCGCGACCGCCGTGCGCGGGACGGAGCCGTCGGCGCCGCGGAGCTTCATTCCGCAGTGCGGACACCCTTCTTCGCGCGCCTTGACCGCGCACCCACAACCGGGACAGGACACGAACGGCGGCATGGGTCCGATCATCGACCGCGACCCGGCGGCGGGTCAAGGGCGCGCGTCAGGGAGCCGCCGTCGAGGTCACGGCGCGCGCCTTCACGCGCATCAGCTCGCCCGAGGTGTCTGCCGACAGCCCCTGGATGCTGAGGGCGCCACCTTGCACCAGCGAGACGTGGAAGAGGCGCTCAGGGATGGGCAACGACAGCGGGAACGAGGGCTTTCGCTCGGCCACGCGCTCCCTCAGGAGCGGGATCACGTCGGAGAGGCAGGGCTCGAGGTTCGTGCCGGCGTCGAAGCGGACACAGTTGAGCCGCACCGAGAGCAGAGACGCCTCGAGCTCGAGCCGCCCCTCACGGACACGCGGCGAGGCGCAGACGTCGGCGTGCGCCACCGCGGTGCGGCCGTCGGTGAGGTGTCCGATCGCCACGTCCGCGAAGCGGAGCGCGAAGCCGTCGCACGCAGGGTGCCCCGCGACGAAGACGGGCGGCAGCCGGAGGTCGAGGTGCGACAGCTCCAGGGTGAGCCGGTCCGCGAGCTCGGCGCGGAACGAAGCGAGCACCGCGGGGTCCCGCCCCCACTCGTCGAAGACGCCAGACTGCCACAGCATGTAGAGCGTCTGCTGGATGGCGTCGCCGCCGGCGACCGCCTCGACATTGTGGTCGGGCGTCTCTCCTCGGCTGTCGCCGAAGGCCAGCGCTCGCGCTCCACGCACGGCTGGAGGGCCCACGATGACGGGATCTCGTGGGCGTCCGGCGAGCGACACCGAGGCCCCGAGGTCGAGGTCGACCCCGAGCGTCGAGACGACCGGAGCGGCGCACAACCGCATCTCGAACGAGCCCTCCAGCTTGCCGCCTGGCCCCCCGAACGCCAGGTCCTCGAGGCGCAGCGCTCGGCGCGGCAGCGAGATGAGCTCGAGCGAGTCGCCGATCTGCTTCTTCAGGAACGCCTCCGCGACCTTCTCCACATCGGCCAGGAGATCGACCGCGGCGATCACGAGCGCGCCGCGCGTCTTGCCGGTCCACGCGATGTCGAGGCGGTCGAGCGTGACCCTGACGTTGCCAAGGACCTCCCCGAGCGACAGCGAGCCCGTGAACGTGAACGTCGTGGGCGACGTCGCGTCGTCGTCGAGCACGATCTTCCCGATCGCCCACAGGCGCCCCTCGAGGGGAGTGAGCGAGAGCGCCGTCGAGCGAACCTCGGCGAAGCGCAGCACCTTCACGTCGCCGGCGCTGATGTCTTGGGGGAAGCGCGAGCGGATCTGGTGATCGACGATCTCGATCACGTCCCCGCCGCCGGGCTTGCCGTCATCGAAGAACGCCGGCAAGAGGCGCAGCTTGAGCGCGCACGGCCAAGGCTCCCCCTCGGGCGAGAGCGGGCCGCGCACGACCGGCAGGGTCACCTCGCGCTCCCAGCGCGAGCCGTAGACCACCTTCTTGGTGATGAGCTCGACGGCCGAACGGCCCTCGCCGTCGAGGGTCTCGACGCGATCTCGGAGCAGCGCGGGGAGCACGTCGTGCCGGGAGTCCGGCGGGCTCAGGAGCACGTGCGCGCGCGCACCCTCCACGCGCATCGAGAGATCCTCGGGAGGCTCTCCGCGGAGGCCCAGCGCGAGCGCTACGCCGAGGCCGCCGATCACCAATGCCCCGACGAGCGGCTCCGCGCGGGTCACCGCCGGCCTTCGAGCGAGAAGAGGACCGCGACGGTGGCGAGCTCCATCGCGACGACGAAGAGCGTGCAGCGAATGACGGAGGAGGTCATCGCGGCCGTGACCTCGGAGGCCTCGTCCTTGGGGCCCACTCCCCTGCTGGTCGCGATGGTGGCGATCGCGACGGCGTACGAGGCGACGAGGCCGACCCCGCGCACCAGGTACGGGCGACGAGCGGGAGCCGGGTCTACGAAGTCGCTCGTCAACAGCGCGAGGCCGTCGCTCGCGCCGTACGTCTGGAACAGGAGCCAACCGCCAGCGATCATCGAGGCGACGAACACCAGCACGGTCGTCAGGTACGAGACGAACAGCGCGAGCCAGGCGGTCGACCATAGGTAGCGAGGCACGTGCACGCCCAGGCCCTCGAGCGCGAGCGCCTGCCGACCGAGCTGCATCCCGCCGAGCCATGCCGCGACCACGTTCCCGCTCGTCGCGGCGAACAGGACCGCCGACATCGGCGGTGCGAGCGACAAGATGTAGGTCCCCCCGACCAGCCGCAGCATGCTGGCGGTCTTGATGTCCGTCGTCATCTTCGCGATCACGAACAGGACCGTGAAGCCGAGCAGCACCCCGACGACCGCGTAGAACGCGAGCGGTCCGAGCAGGCTCTTCGCCGTCGTGCGCAGGAACAGGCGCGCGCTCGCAAAGAAGAGGTGCGGCCTGAGCGCGTGCAGGATCGACGCGCCGAGCACGCGCACCGAAGACGGACCGGCCTCGCGCTTGCGCCGCGCGCCGCGAGGACGCGGCGGCAGCCCGGCGGACTCGGTGAGGGCGCGCGTGGTCGCGCGCTCGAGCTCGAGCACGCGCGAGACGCGCTGCTCCTCCGCCGCGAGCTCCGCGGGACCGCCGCCGTCGTCGAGGCGCAGGAGCTGCCCGTCCTTGAGGAAGAGGATCGCGTCGCTCGCGCCCGCCGCGAGCGTGAGATCGTGGGTGATGAGGAGCACCGCCACGCCCCGCGAGCGTGCCTGGTCGACGATCAGCCGCGCCAGCCTGCGCACCGCGAGCGGATCAAGCCCGACGCTGGGCTCGTCGAGCACGACGATCCGCCGGCCAGCGGCGAGCGTGCGCGCCACCGCCACGCGCTGCGCTTGGCCGCCGCTCAGCGTGGAGACGCTGGTCCCGCGCTGCCCGAGCGAGCGGTCGAGGCCGACCGCGTCCAGCCAGGGGAGCACGTCCCGTGGCTTGCCTGCGGCGTGCTGAGCGAGGGCGATGTTGCCTCCGACGTCGAGGTGGTCGAAGAGCGCGCCTCGCTGCGGCACGAAGGCGATCTCCCCGTTGATCGAGCGCGCGCGGTAGGTGACGGCGTAGCCTCGCGACAGCAGCTTCGCCGGCTCGAACAGCGCGCTCACGAGCGTCGTCTTCCCCGCGCCCGAGGGGCCCAAGAGGCTCACGACCTGCCCCGGGAACACGCGCAGATCGGTCGACGACAACACCCGCCGTCCGTCGGGGAGCGTGACCTCGAGACCTTCCGTGGCGAACAGCGGAGGCTGCCCCTCGTGGGCATCGTGGCTTGGCGGAGAGGCGGCCACGATCCCTCGGCGCTACCGATCGAGGTCGCGGTCGCGGACCGCTGAGGCGGGGGCGGCGACGCGCATCGGAAGCCCGGTGAAGGGGTTGACCACCTCTTCGACCACGACGTACCCCTCGCGGAGCTCGTCGAGCGGGCCGAGCAGGACGGTCTCGCCGATGGCGACCTCGCGCTGCGCGCCGGGGTCGAACCCCTCGTCGCCGAGCTGCAGGGAAAGCTTGCCGCCGAACAAGCGCTCGGCGTGCTCCTTCATGCGCGGGGCGAAGCGCTCGTCGTCCGCGAAGCCCCCGAGCACCTCGCGCGCGGGAGCGACGAGGCCCGCCGCGAAGCCGAGCCACACGTCGAAGCCGGGGTGCTCGACGCCTACGTAGGGCCGCCCGTCGACGTCGAACACGAGCACCGGAGGCTCACCCGTGCAGTCCGGGTCGCCGACGTAGAGGAAGCGCCGCGCGAGCCTCCCACGCGGCAAGAGGAACCCATGGCCGGGGAGGGTCTGGCGCACCAGCGTCGCGAACGCCTCGCTCCGCTTGCCAGGGCCATACGCTTGCTCGGCCACCTTCGCCACGTCGAGCGCGGCGAAGCTAGGCGCGTCGAGATCCTCGAACCACCCCAGCATCGACGCGTCGAACGCGAGCCACTCCCGGAGGGCAGGAGAGAGCGGCGCGCCGCTCGGGAACCTGAGGGCATCGAGCGCCGCGTCGGACAGCGGGCGAGGTTCGCCGGCGTGTCCGAGCGCCCCGAGCCCGACCTCTCGGACCCTCTCGATCACCTGACGAACGAGCTCGACTCCTTGCACGGAGCTCCGAGCAGATCAGACCCCGCCGGGAGCGTCAACCGCGAGGCGCACGCGTCAGGCTCGCTTCGCGCCGGCCAGGTCAGCGCCCATGAGCGCGCTAGCGGGCGTCGCGCCTCGCAGGTCGGCGTCGCGCAGATCGGCTCCGGCGAAGGTCGCGCCCTCGAGCTTCGCTGCGCGAAGCGAGGCGCCGCGCAGGCTCGCAAAGTCGAGGCTCGCGCGTTCGAGGCAGGCGCCGTCGAGGTTCGTGCCGTCGAGCTTCGCACCCGACAACGTGGAATCCGACAGGTCGGCGCGTGAGAGATCCGCACCCGAGAGATCGGCGTCGGCGAGCTTCGCCCCCGCGAGCCTCGCCCCCGCGAGCGCGGCGCCGCGGAGCGCGAGGCCCTCCGACGGCGCGCCTTCCTTCGCGCGCCGCTCGAGCTCCGCGCGCTCGGCGACCTGCGTCGCGGCTGGGCCCGCCGCCGGCGCGATCGCCGCGAAGGCCCTGGAGACCTCGTCGGCGTCCCCAGCGGAGGGCTCATCGTGGTCGATGGCGCGCGTCAGCTTGCGCAGCTCGTCGCTCGGCAACATGCGCGTCGGCAGCTCGTCAGCGGCGTCCTCGAGCGGGCGAGGGCGCTCTTGGGCGAGCAGCCTCGCGACCTCCTCCGGTCCGAGCTGTCGCGTCCGCCCGGTCGCTGCGTCGCTCGACGCCGACGACTTGACGCGCACGGTCTCGTCGTCGTCCGCCGCGAGCGGCCTCGCCTGCGTCACGCCGGCCGAGATCATCGTGGGAGGATCCTGGATGTCGGGTCTGGCTCGCGCCGCAGGGGGTACTGCCGCAGGGGGCACTGCCGTGGGCGCGAGGGGCGCTGCCGCCTGCGGAGGTGCCGCGGCGGCGTAGGTTCCGCTGCCGGCGGTGACCGCGACCGGCGCTCCTGCCTGCGACAGGTCCATGACGGAGAGCACGACACCCTTGGGGACCATCGCCTCGGGCACCCGTCGCGTCGCCCTCATGACGAACGTGATCGTCCAGGAAGAGACGTCGACCATGCAGATACGAGAGGCGAGCGTCATCCGCTCGATCTCTCCCCAGCTCGCGACGAGGCCCAGCTTGGGGAGCTTGCACCAGCGGCGCGACGATTGACCCTCGACGCCCTCGATGACGAGCCAATCTTCGCCCCGCTTGCCCCCGATCGTGGCTTGCGCGGTGCTGTCGAGCGAAATTCCCACGATCGCGACGCCCGGCTCGATCTCGATCTCTCCCACGGGCTCGACGCCGCGCCGGAGGATGACGCGGCCCGGCTGGGTTCGGTGACCGCGCACGAGCAGCTGCCGTCCCGTCGTGATCGCCAGCTCCTCTTTGGCTGTGCGGCCCTGGTTCCACCCTGGAAGCTCCGGCTTCGACACCACCTTGATCGTTCCGCCCTGGCCGAGCTGGAGCGCGAGCTTGCCGATGACGTGGAGGTCGAAGCCCACGGGCGCGCGCTCAACCCACGCAGAGCCCGCGACGGGTCCCGCGGGGTGCAATGCGAGCGGCGCGCTCACGGTGGCGACCATCGGGATGCCGGCATCCTACTCGAACGCGACGCGAGCGTGAGACCAACCATGTGCCAGCGTGTGCCCGTGCTCGACGCTCTGCCCCTCGGTTGTCCGGCGCGTCCACCCACCTCCGTGGCTTGGCGGCCCGGGTCGCGCTGGCGCCAGATTTGCACTACCGTCGCGCATGGCGTCGGCCCCTGTCCTCGCGTTGCTTCGTCGTCGTTGGCTGTTGGTGCTCGGGCTCGCGCCCGCCGCCGGATGCTCGAGCTACGAGCCCGCTCCGTGCGAGCCCGTCGGCGAGCGTGTGGGCGGCGTCGAGGCATGCACCGACGGCACGTTCCACCGGGCCGAGGCCGTGGACTGCGCGGAGCCCGGACCGGCGACCGGCAACACCTGCACCACCGACGCCCATTGCGCAGCGGAGGAGTACTGCGCCTGCACGCCTGAAGGCGGCCTGTGCTCGTTCACCGCGTGCCGCTCGGACGCGGAGTGCGAGGAGGGCTTCCAGTGCGTCGGGCTCTATGGGCAGGGCGGGTACTTCGCCTGTCAGACGGCCAACGACGAGTGCATGGTGGACGCGGACTGCGGCGATGACGGCTGGTGCTCCTTCGACGGGAGCCGTCGCACTTGCGAGTACCCGTGTGACGACTGCCCGATCGACGGTCGCCCCTTCCTGGTCGACGGGGAGAACCGAAGAGCCGCCGCGGCCGTGCGCGTCGACTGGTGCGGCGCGCCGGGCCTCGCCCGCGGCCCGCTGAGCGCGGGTGAGCGCGCGTCGCTCGTCGAGCATTGGACCCGCGTCGCGCTCATGGAGCACGCGTCGATCGGCGCCTTCGCGCGCCTCGTGCTTCAGCTCCTCTCGATCGGCGCGCCGCCCGAGCTCATCGCGCGGGCGACGCGAGCGATGGCCGACGAGACGCGCCACGCCCGGATCGCCTTCGGGCTGGCGACCTCGTACGGGGCCGTCGCGCTCGGACCGGGGACGCTCCCGATCGATGGCGCCCTCGACGACACGTCGCTCGCGACCGTGGTGAGGCTCGCGATCCGTGAAGGGTGCGTCGGTGAGACCGCCGCGGCGCTCGTCGTCCGCGAGGGAGCCGAGCGCTGCGCGGACCCGGCGCTCGCGCGGGTCCTCGACGGCATCGCGGAGGACGAGCTCGAGCACGCCGAGCTCGCCTGGGCCACGGTCGCCTGGGCGCTGTCGATCGGCGGTGACCAGGTGCGCGCCGTCGTCGCGAGCGAGCTCCGCTCCCTGGCGCGCGGCCCTGTCGCGGCCAGGCGCGAGGAGCCGCTCGCTCGCTTCGGCGTGCTCTCCGACGAGCGGTTCTTCGAGCTGCGCGCCGAGGCGATCGAGCGCCTGGTGGCGCCGCTGCTCAGAGACATCTTGCGGGCCTCGCCGCGCGCGGGGCAGCGGCGCGCCGAAGGCAGCCGCGAGCTCAGGGCTTAGGCACGCTGGCGAGCAGCCGGGCCCGGATCTGCTTGATGGCGTCTTCCATGGCGGGCGCCTCCTTCCCGCACGGCGCATAACAAGGCTTCTTCTTCGGGCACGCCGACTTCGGCTTCACCGAGAAGAGCGTCAGCACGAAGATCGCGCGCTCGTCACCATCCTTGATCGCCTGGGGCAGCAGGTCGACGCGCGCCGAGCACGTGGACGCGAAGTAGAGGTCGTACGCGATCTTGAGCGGCGGCGAGAGGTTGCGCTGCACGTCGGCCGTCTCGAGCGCGGAGCGAGCGCGGCCGCGGAGCTCCTGGTTGTTGAGCACGATGTCGAACAGCATGTCCGCGCCGGTCGGGCCGAGCCGCGTCCGCATCAGCTCGAGCGCGCGCTGCGACGTGGTCGGTGACAGCGCGGCGCGGTAGAGCATGCGGCCGAGCTCGCGATCCTCGACCTCCTTGGGGGCCTCCGCGAACAGCACGTCGAGCACGCGAAGCAGCTCGCTCGTCTGCTCCGGAGACTTGGCGAGCTCGAGCGCGAGCGGCTTCAGCACCTTCGGATCCTTCGGGTACCGGCCTCGCAGCTCCATCAGGCCCTCGACGCCTCCGGCGATCGCCACGTCGAGGTCGGTCTGGGGCGCGGCGTCCTTCTCGGGGGGAGGGCTGACCGCCGAGGCGGCCTGCGAAGGTGTTGGGTCCGCCGTCACCGGGGTTGGCGGGGCGGCCGCGCCGGGGGTGGCAGTCGCCAGCGGGAGCGCGGCGGGGGCCTCGGCGGTGATCGGCGCGCCCGACGCCGTCGTGGTTGCTGCCGTGGGGTCTCGCGCCTCGTAGCCCGAGATCAAGATCGCGGCGCAGGCCGTCGAGACCGCCGCGACGAGCACGGGGCCGCCGGCGAAGCGCTTGAGCAAGCTCGCGCTGTGGGCGGTGAGCCGCAGCCGGAGGGCAGCGCCGCCTGCGGCGACGAGCGCCGCGCCGAACAGGAACGGAGCCCACCCCACCCACCCCGACATGTTCGGCGTCGCTGCGCTCGCGTCGAGGTGCGGCCAGAGGGCGTCGACCCCGCGTCCAAGCAGCGCAGCGATCCCGTAGACGGCGACGCCGGCGAGGACCGGCGCGCGCACCGCGGTCACGAACCCGACCATGCGCGCGCTGTTGTTCCAGTAGCTCCGGCGGAGCCACCCGAGGAAGAGCAGGCTCGGCGTGAAGACCGAGCCGAGCACGGCGAGCGTCGCGAGCAGCAGCTCGCTCGGTAGCAGCGCCCGATTCGGCGCCAGCTCCGCGAGGACGCCGAACGCCGCGCTGAGCCCACCCACCACGAGGAGGGCCGCGCCGAGGCCCATCCACGCGATCGCCCGCCGGCGGATGCCACGGGCTTCATCGAGCTCGGACGCGATATCGACGGCGGACCCGGGGCGAGGGGGGATGCTTGGCGGTGGCTCGGAGAGCGTGCGCACGCCGACGCGCTTCACGAAGCCTTCCTCGAAGCGGGCGAGGGCGGAGTCGAGCTCGCTCATGCTCGCGTACCGCTCGTCGGGGCTACGCGCCATCGCCTTCTGAACGATGAGCTCGAGCTCGGGTGGGATCGTCGGGACCAGCGCCCGGGGCCGTGTCGGCTCCGAGCTCATGACGGCGAGGACCGTCTGGTGGGGCGTCTCCTCGTCGAACGGCGGCTTTCCGGTCAGCGTCGAGTAGAGGACCGCGCCGACGCCATAGATGTCCACGCGATGATCGGCGCGCTCTCCCTTCGCTTGCTCGGGCGACATGAACGCCGGCGTCCCCATCACCATGCCTGTCTGAGTGACGCTCGCCTCTGCCCCCTCGACCACGCGCGACAGGCCGAAGTCGAGGACGCGCACGTCTGGGTCCTGGGGGTTGCCGACGAGGAAGACGTTGGCAGGCTTGAGATCGCGGTGAATCACGTTGCGCTGGTGGGCCGCCTCGAGAGCTCGACAGAGCTGACGTGCGATCTGCACGGCCAGCGCGATCGAGAGGGGGCGCTCCGACACCAGCAGGGTGCCGAGGTCGGTCCCCTCGAGGTAGTCGCACACGAGGTACGGGCGCCCATCGGGCGCATAGCCAAAGTCGTGCACGCCCACGACGTGCGGGTGGGTCACCGTCGCCGCGGCCTCGGCCTCGCGGCGGAAGCGCATGCGCACCTCGAGGCTGTTCTTCAGCTCGCCGTGGAGGACCTTGATGGCGAAGCGCTTCGCCGCGATTCGCGTGTGCTGCGCCTCGTAGACCCGGCCCATCCCACCCTCGGCCATGAACCGAAGGACCTTGTATGTGTCGTGCAGGGTGGTCCCGAGCAGCGTGTCCTCATCCGCGGGGATCGGATCCACGTGCTGCTCGGGGTTCACGGCGGTCGGTCGGTCGGTCGGGTTCACTTCTTGGCTGAGATCCCCGCGAGTGTACGACTACTGACGCTCGCTCGGGCGGCATTTCGCGGCCCCTTCGGGGGCGGTGGGGAGCGGTGCGCGCTAGCATGATGGTGTGTCGCGGTCACGGTCCTTGCTCTGCCTCGCGCTCGTGCTCTCGCCCGCATGTGGAGACCGCCGTGAGCCGGAGCAAGAGCGCTCCGCGGCGCCACAGCCGCGCGCGTCGTCAGAGGCCGCGGCGGCTGCGAGCGCCTCGGCGGCCAGCGCGCCCACCGCGTCCGCGTCCGCGTCTGGGTTGGCGACCGCGACGGCAGCGCCTGCGGGCTCCGCCGTGCCCACGCCGCTCGGGTTCGTGCGCGTGTTCATCGACTCGCTCGTGCCGACCGACAGCGGCGCGGCCGTGCTCCTCTCTCCCGAGCCGGAGGCAGAGGACGCTCGCATCCTGGCCATCTTCATCGGAGGCACGGAGGCCCTCTCCATCCAGCTGCGCTTGCGGGCAGAGCGCTACCCACGGCCGCTCACGCACGACCTGCTCGACAGCTCTCTCTCGGCGTTCGACGCGAAGGTTCGGGAGGCCCGCATCACGAAGCTCGTCGGCACGACCTTCATCGGCGCGCTCGTCATCACGCGAAAGGACGACGTCGTCGAGCTCGACGCTCGTCCCTCGGACGCGATCGCGCTCGCGCTCGGCAGCGAGGCCCCGATCTTCGTCGCCCGTGAGGTGCTGGATCGATCGGCGATCTCGCGGAAGGAGCTTGAGGGCTGGACGAAGGCGCGGCGCCCTGGCGACCCCACGCTGCTCTGACCGCGCTACGCGCCGAACAGCTTGTCGAAGCCGTGGCTCACTGCGGCCCCTGCCGCGGCCATCGTGACGAGCGGAACGACGATCGGCGCGCCCGCGATGGCGATGCCGGTCGCCGCGATCACCGCCGATGCCGCCCCTGCTGCGACGACCCCCGCCGCTCCAGCGGTGGCGCCACGCGCCGCCCGCTTCGCCGTCCGGGGTTGCCGCCGAGCGCACGCTCATCTGCCCCGCGCGCGTCGCTCTCAGGCCCTCGACCGCCCCGAACATCCCGTCCACGAGCGCCCCCGCCAGGGCTCCCTGCCGCGCGGCGCGCGCCACGCCCGCGAAGGCGGCGCGCGTGCTGCTCGTGGCGATCGCTCGGATCGCCGACGCGCTCGCGGTCGCCTCCACGCCGCTCGCGCCAGCCAGCCGCAGCGCGACCCCGTCGCGCCCGACGACCATCAGGGCTCGCGCACCTTCGCGCGCGGTCGCCGGCAGGTCATGGACGACCCCGATCCCGAGCCGCTCGACGATCTTCGCGTCGAGCGCGGCGCCCGCCCCGAGGCGCGCGCCGTGGAGCGCGGCGCGCACGGCGGGCAGCCCCTTCGCGGCGAGGCCGAGGGCTGCGTGCGCGGTCTTGAGGATCGTCGCTCGACTTCGGACGAGGTCTGACACGTTCATCGCTCGCAAGCGTGACCCATGTACCGAGGATCACGCAAGGTGACCGGCTAGCGCTCTTCGGTTTGTCACCAAGACAGGCCGCGACCCAAGTACATTTGGAAGCTGCCGCGGGCTGTTGCTCCGCGCGTGACGATGAACATTCGAGTCGGCGACGTCCTCGTCTCCCGCTACCGCGCGGCGCGCCTCCTGGGGCGCGGAGGGATGGGTGAAGTCTGGGCTTGCTTCGACCTCGAAGAGAAGCGCTTCGTCGCCGTCAAGCTGGTGCTCGCGAAGCACGTGTTCTCGCCGTGGGTCAGGCGGCTCTTTCACGCGGAGGTCGTGGCCGTCGCGCGCCTGTCTCACCGAGGAATCGTCGACGTCTACGATCTCGTGACGGGCCCCGACGGCGGCGCGCTGCTGGTCATGGCGCTCCGCGCCGGCAAGCCGCTGGACCACTGGGCGCTGCGAAACCGTACGTGGCCGCTCATCCGCGACGTCATCGAGCAGCTGCTCGAGGCGCTGGCGCACGCGCACGCTCGGTCGGTCCTGCACCTCGATATCAAGCCTGGCAACGTCCTGATGGAGCCGGGCCCTCCGCTGCGAACCACCTTGGTCGACTTCGGCGTCGCTCGCATCAAGCAGCCCGGGCACGGCGCAGAGCGGTGGCACCACGACGGCGCGGTGTTCGGCACGCTCGAGTACATGGCGCCCGAGCAGTGGCGCGGCGAGCTCGAGAAGCTCGGACCGTGGACCGACCTCTACTCGGTGGGAGTGATCGCGCACGAGCTGTGCACCGGACTCTTGCCGTTCGAATCAGGCACAGACACGGCTTTGTCCTCGAAGCGGCGCCTCACGGAGCCCGCCCCCGAGATGGCCCCGCAGGTCCACGGCGTGCCCAAGGCCTTCGTCGACCTCGTGGGCGCGCTGCTCGCCCTCTCGCCGACCGCTCGACCCGTGTGCGCTGCGGATGTTCTGGGAGAGCTGCGGGCGATGCCCAGCATCCAGCCGCCGCCTGCGCTGGTGAACGTCCCACTGCCGCCGGACAGCCATCGCGCCCACCGGGCCGAGGCGGAGACCACGCTCGGGCCCGGTCCCTCCGCGCCGGACGTGTCCGCCCCTCCGATCTCGTACGCTCGCCCGCCCGCGCCGACCGCGCCGTCCAGCTCACGCGGCACCTCGCGTCGGCTCACGGGGCCCCAGGTCGAGCAAGTGTTCAGCGCGGAAGAGGCGCCGCCCACGCCTGGGGCCTACGGGCTCTTCGGCCTCCGTGAGCTGCCGGTGCTCGGCCGCGTCGACGAGCGGCGGGCCGTCTACCGCGCCGTGCAGGCGACCGCGGAGGATGGGCGTCCGAGCGCGGTCATCCTCTGTGGGCCCGCCGGGACCGGCAAGAGCCGGCTCGCGCGCGACGCCGTGGAGCGCGCCCTCGAGCTCGGCCTCGCCACGTCGCTGCACACGCACTGGTCGATGGACGGCAGCCCCGACGAAGGGCTTCGAGGGTTGGTCGAGAACGCCCTCGAGTCTCGCGGGAGCCAGGGCGCCGACTTCGAGGCGAGGCTCGCCTTCTTTGCGGCGCGCTTCCCGCTCCAGGGCGACGATTTCGTGCGTGAGGCGCGGGTGCTGCTCCGGCCGTCCCACGACGCCGCCCCCGACGCCGACCTGCCCGTGCGCGTCGCAGCGGACCTCGTGCTTCGCGTCGCCGCCCACCGCGCGGTGATCCTTCGCCTCGACGACGTCCACGCCAGCCGAGGCGAAGCGGCGGCGCTCGCTCGCGCCGTCTCGGCTGCGAGCCCTCGGGCGGCGGTCGCCATCGTCGCCACGGAGCGGGACGACGTGGGGGCGTCCGACGCGGCGGCGGCGTTCGCCGAGCTCGCCGGTCACGTCGAGCGGATCGAGATGCAGCCGCTCAACGCAGCAGCGACGGCGGCGCTCGTCCGCGGGCTCCTCGCGCTCGATGGCGACATCGTCGACCTCATCGCGCGGCGCTCCGAAGGAAACCCCCTCTTCGCGAGCCAGCTCGTCGCGCAGCTCGTGCAGGAGCGCGCGGTCGAGCGCCGCGGTCGAGAGTACGTGCTCTCTGCGGACGTCGACATCGACCGCATCGTGCCGCCCGATATCGGCAACGTCTGGTCCCGTGCGGTCGCCCTCTGTGGAGCTGACGCCGAGGACCTCGTGGCCCTCGCCATGACGCGCGAGCGCGTGTCGTCCGAGGTCGTCGATCAGCTCGCCCAAGTGCTCGGCGACCGGTTCCAGTCGTCCCTCACGAAGGCGTTGGCGGTGGGCCTCGTGCGCCAAGACGCAGGGCTGTTCCAGTTCAGCCACGGCATGCTCCGAGACTACCTGCTGTCCCTGTTCGGCGAGGAGCGCGCCGCACCGCTGCACGAGGCCGCCGCGGCAGCGCTCTGCGTTCTGTCGGGGCGCGAAGACGTCGACGAGGCTCGCGCTCGCCACCTGCGCGCTGCCGGCCGAGCCAACGAAGCGCTCGACACGATGTTGTCCGCCGCGATGTGGAGCTGGCGCCGCGCCGAGCGGGCCGTGCGCATGCGCCGCCTGATCGATCTGGTCGACTGGGCGGGCGCCACCGCGGGCCCGCTCACCGTGCGGGCGCGGGCGCTCGCCGAGCTCGCCCACGCGCACGCAGACGGCGGGAACGTGGGCGAGGCCAACGCGAACATCGAGCGGGCGAAGTCCGAGCTCACCGCGGCCGCGGCCCTCTCGGATCGCGTCCGCCACGCGGCGTGGATCGTCTTCCGCGAGGCGCAGGTCCACCGCCTCCAAGGCCGGCTGGAGTCGGGGCGCGCGGCGAGCGAGGCGGGCATCCTGCTCGCGCGTCGCGCGGGGGAGCTCGAGGTCGAGGCGCTGTGCGTCGCGCAGCTCGGGCTCGACGCGTATCGGCGCGGAGACTACGTCGAGGCGGGCTCGCGGTACGACGTCGCGATCGACCTCGTGAGCCGCGCGGGAAACCGCGCAACCGAGGCGCACATCCTCATGCTAAAGAGCGGGCTCGAGCCCCCCGAGCGCATGGAGCCCTTGTGCCGCGCCGCCGTGCAGATGGCTCGCGAGGCGGGCGCGTTCCGGACCGAGCTCCACGCGCGTCTGACCTGGACCGAGGCGCTGTTCCGGACCGGGCAGCACGAGCAGGCCTTCGCGGAGACCCGCGAGCTCAGCTGCGCTGCGCAACGGTGCAGCCTTCGACAGATCGTGTCGATGGCCGAAGGTGTGGCTGCGTGTTGGGCGGTGGTCACAGGTGCGCGCGTGGCGGCGGCCCGGCACCTGACGGTGGCGCAGAAATGGGGCGCCTCCAGCGGATCCGTGACGGAGCGGGCGACGGCCGCCGCGGTCGAATTGGCGATGGGCCTCTCGAACGGGGATGATGTCGCGTCCGAGGCTGCTATGGCAGTGCTCCTGCGTGAGGGGCGCACATATGCCGAACCCCACTTCAAAGAGGTCATTCGTAGGCTGCTGGAGACCTCGCCAAACCATTTCAAAGAGCGGCTCCGCATTCTCGACGCGGCGAGCCCCGACGCGTAGCCTTGAAGGCTGGGAGGTCTTCGATGACTAAGCGTGGATCGCGTTGGCTCACAGCCATGGGGATGATGCTCACGATGGTTGGCGTCTCCGCCCCTCTGTACGCGGGTGACGCGAGCTCGAGGACCCTTCAGCTGCCCTTCGAGCAGAGCTTCACCGAGCGCCAGGTCGGGATCTCCAAGGTCAAGCCGGCCGATCTCGATCACATCATGATCGACCCCGCGAACCCGGGCGCGATCATCCCGTGCATCAAGATCCTGAAGAAGTTTTACAAGAAGGCTGAGCACCACCCCGAGCTCGCGCTGCGGATCCTGCTTACGTACAAATCGAATGGCCAGGTGAAGACCAAGATCGTCGTCGTGCCCGTGCGCGACTTCGTCCTCACCGACCACCACCCGCAGCCGGCCGACAAGAAGCTCCTGCTCGTCGAGACCACCGTCGACGTCTCGACCGCGCCGGTCGACCCGAACACGTACGTCACCGGGAGCCTCGAGGTCGTCGAGGTGTCGCTCGCGAACGGCGGCTGAACGGTGGGGCGCCGTCACCCTTGGGTGACGGCCGCGCGAGCCCGCTCGATCGCCGCCAGCGTCTGGGCGCGGCGCGCTAACAGCGCGGGGAGCGCCCCCGATCGCCGTGCGAGCCGCAGCTCGCGCTTCAGCCGCTCGAGGTTCTCGAGCCAATAGAGCGCGGCGAACGGCGCCGCGACGATCGTGAGCGTCGACAGCGCGCGGGCCCGGCGCCCGTCGAGCGCGCGCCAGGCGATTGCGCACAGCAGCGCAGCCCACAGCGGATACGCGACGAGCCCCGTGGCGAGCTTGAGCGTCGAGTGCTGATCGATCTCGTCCGTTCGCCGGGCGACGAGCCGCGGGAGCTGGTAGGGCAGGAAATAGAGGACAGCGCCCACAGGCAGCAGCGGCAACGTCAGCCAAGCCGCCTTCGGCAGGCGCTCCGTCGGCAGGCGCTCGCCATCGGCGCTGAGCTGGTCGTCGCGCAGCCCCGACGACTCGAGGGCCGCGAAGTAGTCTCTGACCTGCTGCTCCACCGCGCGCGCCACCTCGGGGTGCATCGCGCGGAGCACGTCCCGCGCGTGCTCCACCTCCTGCGCGATACGCACGGCCTCTGCCAGGCTGACGTCGCCTCGTTCGTTGCGCAGGAGCTCGGCTACTCGGAGCACCAGCCGGCGCTCGTCCCAGTCTTCACCTTCGATGACCAGCGCGGTGAGGTCGTCGCGCATGACCCGCGTCGCCTGCTCGACGAGCTCTCCCGACAGCTCGTCGAAGCGGCGCACGGGGCCATATGCGACCACCGCGCTCGAGCGGAACTTGCCGCGCGCGTCGAACTCGAGCCCCACCGCTTGGAACGTCAGATCTCGCGCGCCGAGCTGCGCGGCGCGCTCCAGCATGCGCGCCGCGCCCGTGCGCAAGCGGATCATGTGGGGCTCGTTGTGGCTGGTGCCCTCCGGGAACACCAGGACATTGCCTCCCGCGCGGAGGTGCTGCGCGATCTTGTCGAAGATCTTGTCGTTGTCGCGCGGGTCCTTGTTTGGGTCGTCGCGCCGCCGCTGGATGGGGACGGCGTCCGCGAGGTCGAGCAGGTACTTGAGGCCAGGGATCTGCCAGAGCGTGCTCTTGCCGAGCGGCGAGATGTCGCAGCGCGCGTGCGTGAGGACGAGGATGGGATCGATGAGCGCGTTGGAGTGGTTGGAGACGAACACCCGCCCTCGGACCTCCGGCGAGGGACGCTCGCCCACCTCCTCGATGCTTCGAAAGTAGAGGCGCAAGATCCCCTTGAACCCAGCGCGGAGGACCCTCTTTAGCGGCGTCACGGGTCGACAGAGTATGGCAAGATCGCGATCTATGAACCTCGTCCGTGCGTCGCTCGTCGTGGTGTTTGCCTCCGGGTACCTGCTCGCCTGCGGTGACGACGCCGGTACCGGCGCCACGGGGACCGGCGGCGAGACCGTCAGCAATGGTGGAGGTGGCAGCGCTCCTGGGGGCGGCGGGCAGGGCGGCGTCGCCCAAGGGGGCGCCGGCGGAGAAGGGGGAGGCGGCGTCGGAGGCCAGCCGATGGGCGGCGCGCCGCCCAACTCCGGCGACTGCGAGGACGACGATGACTGCGCCGGCGACAGCTCCTGCGAGGAGGTCGCGCCGGGCGGGTTCCGCGTCTGCACGGACATCGTCGTGCCGGCCGAGATGTGCACGAAGAGCGCGTTCGACGCGTGCTGTTCGACTGCGGATTGCGCCGAGGGCACCTGCCTCACGACGCCCGTCACCCCGTTCTGTGGCGGTGTGGAGATGGAGCCCCACAACGTCTGCGCGGTCGACGAGTGCGACAACGAGGGCGATTGCCAAGGCGGCGACTCGATCTGCCTGTCCGCGCCGATGCTCGGCCACAAGATCCGCAGCTGCTTCTACGCGGCGTGCCACACGGATCTCGACTGCACCGCGGAGTCGGGCGGCATCTGCGCTCCCGTCAGCGAGCCGTGCTGCGGCGGGGTCGCGGGCCTGTTCTGCGTCTACCCGTCCGATGGGTGTCGCTCGAACGCGGACTGCGCCGACGGTCACTGCGCGCCTGGGCCCGACGGCGCCAGGTGCGAGGGTGGGGCGCCGATCTGTCCGGCGTAGGGCCGGTTGGCCTCTGCGCCGGACGGCTGAGCGGCGCCTGACCGCTGGAGCGGACAGTCTTGTTCCCGCGCGCCCGCTTCCGCGGGGCCCTTCGGATTCGCGCGCCCCAAGCGGCGCGCGAATCCGGCGCGGGGCGAGAGACGTGATTGTCTTGCTGGAGCTCGCGCGCGGGAGCGTGGCACGTCGGATGCACCTGTCCCGGGCAGGAGGAGCTCAATGCTCGAGATGTTTCGCCTGGGTGGCTTCGGGATGATCCCAACGTTCTTGTTCGGCGTCTTGGCGGTCGCGACGTCGGTCCGCTACGCGCGTTCGCCCGACCCTCGATCGATGTCGCTGATGATCGCGCTCGGCAGCCTCACGCTCGCGTCCGGCGCGCTGGGCTTCGTGCTGGGGATGATCAAGTCTCTCTCGGCCGTCCAGGAGGTCGGGCCCGACATGCGCTGGATCTGGCTGATCGGCACCGCCGAGTCGCTGCACAACATCGCGCTCGCCCTCGCGCTCATCGCGATGATGGCGCTCGCCGCGAGCGTCGGCGCGCTGCGGTCTTCTCGGCTCCCTGTTCCAGGGTGATCCGGGGGTGGCCTGGTGCCGACGGCAGGATTCGAACCTGCACCTCTCGGGTCTGAGCCGAGCACGTCTGCCGGTTGCGTCACGTCGGCGGCATCACGGCAGGACGTTCGGGAGACCAAGCGACTGACAACTGGGTCGGTCAGCGAACGACCTTTGCGATATATCCCTCGGCCATGGCCATCGCGACCGTCGATCCCCGGACTGGCGAGACCTTGGAGGTGTTCGCCCCAGCGTCGGATGGTGAGGTCGAGGCGAAGCTCGAGCGCGCGTCGACGGCCTTCGCGGGCTGGAGGCGCGCACCCATGTCGGCGCGGGCCGACGCGATGCTGCGCCTGGCTGATCTGGTGCTGGCGGAGAAGGCGCGCCTCGGTCGAACGATGACCGAAGAGATGGGCAAGCCCCTCGCGTCCGCGATCGCCGAAGCCGAGAAGTGCGCTTGGGTCTGTCGCCATTACGCCGAGCAAGCCGAGCGAGACCTGGCGGACGAGGAGCTCCCGACGAGCCCGGCGCGCGCCTATGTGCGCTACCTGCCGCTCGGCCCGGTGCTGGCGGTCATGCCCTGGAATTTCCCGTTCTGGCAGGTCTTTCGGTTCCTGGCCCCCGCGCTGATGGCTGGCAACGTGGGCCTGCTGAAGCACGCGTCGAACGTGCCGCGCGCTGCGCGCTCGCCATCGAGGACCTCGCGCTGCGCGCGGGCTTTCCCGAGGGGGTCTTCCAGACGCTGCTGCTCGAGGCTGCGCGGGTGCCGCGCGTGATCGCCGATCGGCGCGTCGTCGCGGTCACCCTCACGGGCAGCGAGGGGGCCGGCGCGTCCGTCGCCGCCGAGGCGGGGCGCCAGATCAAGCCCACGGTGCTCGAGCTCGGCGGGACCGACGCCTTCATCGTCCTTCCGTCCGCCGACCTAGGCGCGGTGGTCACCGCCGCCGTCGCGTCCCGCACGCTCAACAACGGCCAGTCCTGCATCAACGCGAAGCGCTTCATCGTCCACAGGGAGGTGTACGCCTCGTTCGAGGAGCGCCTCGTCGCGGCCTTCGAGGCGCTGAAGGTCGGAGACCCGATGACCGCGGTCGACCTGGGCCCGCTGGCGCTCGAGTCCGTTCGCCGTGATGTCGCCTCTCAAGTCACGCGCAGCGTCGACGCGGGAGCGCGGCTGCTGACCGGTGGCGTCGCGTTCGGGGAGCGTGGCTATTGGTTCCGCCCTGGCGTCCTGTCGGCGATCCCGCGGGGAGCGCCCGCCGCCAGCGAGGAGCTCTTCGGTCCAGTGGCGAGCCTGTTCCGCGCCGACGACCTCGACGACGCCATCCGGATCGCGAACGACAGCGACTACGGGCTCGGCAGCAGCGTGTGGACCCACGAGGCCGGCGAGATTCGCCGCCTCGTCGACGAGCTCGAGGCGGGGCAGACGTTCGTCAACGCGATGGTCGCCTCGGATCCCCGCGTGCCCTTCGGAGGGATCAAGAAGAGCGGGTACGGCCGGGAGCTCGGCCGGCCCGGCATCCGCGCCTTCGTGAACGCGAAGACCGTGTGGATGAGCACGAAATAGCGGCTCTGGAGGACGAGGCTCCACCCCGTCACGGATCGGAGTACAGCTGCCGACGCGGGTCCATCCCATGCGCGGCGACGACCTCCCTTCGATGTCCGACCTCGACGACGAGCAGCTGCTCGCGCTCGCCGCAGGTCGTGAGGTCGCCTCTGGACGCCTCCGCGCGGCCCAAGCGGAGCTCTATCGAAGGCACGTGCGGTACCTGTATGGCGCGCTGAAGAAGAGGGAGGGGATGCTGACCCGGACGGTCGGCTTCGCGGTAGAGGACCTCGTCCAGGAGACCTTCCAGCGCGCGTTCCAGTACGGAGCGTCTTACAAGGCGCTCCCCCAGGCAGACGCGGAGCGCGCGCGGCTCCGGACCCGCGCCTGGCTCGGGCGGATCGCCCAGAACCTGATCATCGACGCGCTCTCGCGCTCCACCGAGATCTCCGCGTCGCCGATGCTCGAGAGCTCGGGGTCGACGAGCAGGACGAGCCGCCGCCGCCCTCGTCGCCCGAGCTCCGCGCGGTGCGGAGCGCCCTCGAGGAGCTCAGCGAGCGCGAGCAAGATGTCCTGAGGGTCACGCTCCTGTACCAGCGGGTCGACTCAGCGCATCAGCGCCTGCCGAACGAGGTCTCGGCCGAGGCTCGCCAAGCGGTGGGACACCACCAACGAGAACATCCGGGCGATCCGGAGCCGCGCCATGAAGAAGCTGATGAGCCACATCGACGCCGCGAGGCGAGCCGCGGGGACACCATGAAGAAGAGCGAGCCCAAAGGAGACGAGGTGAGCCTCGAGCTGGTCGAACGCGCGCTCGGTCCGCTCGTTCCGACGACCGAGGCCGAGGTCGAACGCGCCGAGGCGGATGGGGTCGAGCACGTCGGTGAGCTGCCGCCTTCGCTGCGAGCGCTTCGCGAGCCCGCGCGCATCGAGGCGCCGCGCTCTGCGCGCGTGGTGTCGCTCGACGACGTGCGCTCGCTCCGAGGAGGCTCGGGTACGCCGGCGCGAGGGTCTTCGTGGCTCAGCCACGGAGCGGCGGCAGCCGCGGGCGCGCTGGCCGCCGCGGCGGCGATCGCGCTCGGCCTCCGCGGGCCGGCGACGAACGTCGGACCGGCCGGGGGCGACGTGGCCGCCTCGGGGAGCGCCAGCGCAGCGCCGCCTTCGGAGCCAGCGAAGATCGCCTTGAACGACGCAGGGCTGTGCGGCGCCGAGTGCTGCGGAGGCGCCGAGTGCGCGAAGTCGCCCGCCGACATGCGCGCGTGCCCCTCGGGTCGGACGTGCATCTCGTGCTCGCGGAGCGAGCTCACCGACTCTCAATATCGCTTCAAGCTGGGCGGGCTCGCCCCGACCGAGCTCGGCAAGAAGGCGCTCGCTTCGGGCCCGCTCGAGGTCTGCGTGCGGGCGGCGGCCTCCGACCGCGTCTGCGCTCCCGCGCACTCGAGCGACGACGCCGCGCGCCGCTGGATCGAGCTCCCCCTGGTCACGACCGCGGGCGACAACCTCGCCGGCGTGACCGTCGAGATCCGCTTCGTCGGTGCGAAGCAGCGGCTCGCGTCGTGGAGCCAAGGGATCCCTGTCAACGCGGCGGTCCTGTGCAAGGGCACGATGATCGAGGCGAAGACGGACGAGGGCGAGGTGTTCGGATCGATGTCGATGTTCCTGATCGACTCCCATTACGTGGAGCTCGGCCGCGGCGCCGACGTCGCGGGCCTCGAGGCGCTGGCGCGTCGGTTCGAGACGCCGCTCGAGCTGAGGGTGTTCGAAACCAGGCAGCCCGGCGACCGACGCTTCGCGCTCGCGATGGGGCCGTTCGCGAAGCCACGCGCGGAGCGCCTGCGCTGGGCGGTGCTCGACCGCGGGGCCGCCGCAGAGAGCCACACCGGCGCGGACTACGTCGGAGAGCCCCGCCCCTCGCCGTGACTCAAGGGCAGTCGAGCGCGACCTCTCGCCAGAGCCCGTCGCTGCAGGCGCGAGTCGTCGTCACGAAGGCCGCGCTCGAGTCCGCCGAGGCAGGCGCGGCCTCGAGCCAGCAGGCGCCGTAGCGACACTCGAGGTTCGGCTCGAAGCACGACTGACCGAGCTGGGGAGGGTCTTCGGGGCAGGGCGGGTCGACCGGCTCGGTGCAGGCCCACATACCCGAGCCTCCACACGTCCCGCTTAGGCAGTTCGTACAGCCGCACAAGACGACCTCGTATTCGCACACCGCGGGGTCCACTTGGACGTCGCACGGTGCGCCGGGGTTCGGCTGGACCTCGGGGCACCCGGCGGGCTCGAGGGGGCTCGGGGCGCAGTCGAACGGAGCGCTCGCGATCTCCCAACCCTGCGAGGTGCACGCGGCGCGGGCCCGGCAGTCGACCGCCGGGCCCCCCTCGAGCTCGCACACCACACCGTTCGGTGAGCACGCGTCGTTCATCCCGGGGAGCTCCGCCGGACACGGCGAGCACAGGACCTCGAGCGCGGGACGGCACACTCCGTAGCCGTCACAGATCTGCTGCCCGCAGTCGTCGCACACGAAGCACGGCTCGCCACAAGCCTGAGCGACGCACTCGGGATCGCCAGCGGAACCACCGCCGCCCGAGGCGCCTCCCCCCGTCGAGCCGGCGCCGCCCGTGGTTGAGCCGCCGGTGCCCGAGCGCTCCTCCGGGCAGCCTGTCCAAAGCAAGGCAGCGAGGAGCAGAGGAGCACTTCTCATGTCGTCCGGCGATCGTACTCGCCCGGTAGGCGATCGCGCCAGGTCATGGTCCACGCGACGCCAGGTTGTGCCACCTTCGTGGAAGCCGAGCCCGTTGGGGTCCGGAAATCGGCTTCATTCAAGCTACGTACACTTGGCACGCAGCTTGAAGATGAGGCGTGACATGAACCACGCTTGGCTTGGGCTCCTGCTCGTGGCCGTCACGTCGGGATGCGGCGCGACGATCACCGTCGACGGTGATGACGGGGAGGGCGGTGAAGGGGGCTCCATCGTCTCGTGCGGCGAGCCTCCTCCGCCATCGGGTGGGTATTGCCCCCCGATCTGGGAGTGCGTCGACGGCGAGTGGATCGACCTGGGCGGCGCGTGCCCCGAGCCGACGTGCCCTAGCGACCAGCCGACGTACGGCTCGTCCTGTGAGGTCCTTGGCCAGCTCTGCGAATACTACAGCGACGACGACTGCGGCTATGGCTCGACCGCCGAGTGCACCGAAGAGGGCTGGATCGTCTACGAGCTGCTGTGCTCGCCCCCGCCCGAGTGCCCCGAGGAGGCGCCCATCGCGGGGACCAGCTGCGCCGGCTGGGACTACGCGTATGACTGCTACTACACCACCGTCTCGGACTGCGGCGACGTGACGCTCTGGGCGTACTGCGACTTCGAACAGGGTTGGTCCGTCGTTCCCGACTCCTTCTGCGAGCCTTGCGGCTACCACGACGCGTCCGGCTGCGAGGCCGATCCTGCCTGCCGATGGGCCGTGCCCGGGTGCGGCGACCTGCCTCTGCCCGAGGCGGGCTGCTTCCCGGAGGCAGGCTGCACCGAGACAGGCTGCCCGCTCGACGAGTCGTGCACCACGGTCACCATCGACCCGTGCTGGGCCTCCGAGTGCGACGCCTGCGGCGCCCCGTTCGACGTATGCCTGCCATCGATGGATGGCGGGTGACCTCACGGGCGGACGCCCAGCACACCGAAGGCGCGCAGTAGGGCGGAGCGCAAGAGGCGGGTCAGCGCCGCGAGCGGGCCGCGCTCGCGGCGCGGCGCCCTCGATGATGGCAGCTTCCATAGAAGCTCGAAATGGCTCGCGAAGGCGCGGACCACCTCGGGCGACCTGGTCTCGAGGTCGGTCTCGAGCCACGCCCCGGAGAACGAGTTGGGGGTGAAGTTCGCTTGCCCGCCCACCAAGGCCGGCGCCGGGCCGAGCCTCGCCGCTGTCTTCAGGTGCATCATCGGTCCGTCGCGAGAGTCGTGCACCCTGAGCTCGAAGCGGTCGCTCAGCTCCGCCGCGAGCTCCCCGGCGCGGACGGTCGCGTCGTGGTTCACGAGGCTGCGGGTCAGCCATGACGCGAGCCTCGGCAGCGGCAGCGCTCTGACCGAGTCGATGAGGATGCGCACCTTGGCCCCCCTTCGGGCGGCGCGCCCCAAGCAGGCGAGCACCTCGAGGTCGGAGATGTACGTCGTCGCGACCAGGAGCTCATCGCCCTCCGCTGCGCCGTCGAACAGCGCCTCGAGGCGCCCTCGGATCTGCGCGCTCTCGACGAGCGAGGCGCTCGGGTCGTGGACCAGCGCAGACACCACGGCGCCGCCGATGTCCTCCACCCCATAACCGGCAACGGGCGAGAAGGCCGGAAGGTCCGACGCGAATGGCTCCGGGTCATCGGAGGCGCCCTCGAGCACCGCGTCGATCACCGCCCGCCCGGCGAGGTCGACGCGCTGCGGGATCTCCAGGGCCGCGTTCACGGAGGCTCGAGCCGACCGCCAGAGCGCCCGGGCTGGCTCCCCGGTGACGAGGAAGAGGTTCTCGTGCCAGTCGTACGCTGGGTCGAACAGGTTGTGAGAGGTGATGGCGCCCGCGCGCCCCCCGTCGATGACCAGGTTCTTGCGGTGGTCTTCGACGTTATGGAGCACCTGCCAGCGGTTCTGGTGGAACACCCAATCCGAGGCGTCGACGCGCGCTCGGTCGAGGTGCAGGTTCATCCGCCCGAGGACGCGGCGCGGCCTTGGATCGAAGCGGGCCCCGAAGAGGTTCGCGCACAGCACCGGGATGCCCGCCCGCTCCAGATCCTCGCGGATGAGCGTTCCACGCCGTCGGGTCCGATTGGGGTCGGCCGGCGTGTTGCTATCGAGGATGACGACGATCGAGACGGAGGGCGAGGAGCGCTTCTTGTCGATCAGCAGCTGCGCGACCGCATCCGCGTATGGGAAGGCGCCCGGGCGAGGGAGCAGCAGGGTCTGATCCCCGTTCCTCGCGAAGAGATACATCTGCAGCACGACGCTCTGCCGTGCGTCGGCGATGAGATCCCGGAGCGCGGCGAGCACGCCGGCTCGAGACCCGACATACGCGACACACGAGCTCACGCCCTCGCCCGACGCAGCGCTCGCGCGAGCGCCCACGAGAGCAGCTTCGCCCCAGTGAGGCGGCTCGCGCCCACCTTCTCGGCGAAGCTCTCCATCCCCAATACGTCGGAGCGGGTCGGCCCGCGGGCCTCGACCTTGGCGCGCTGCGCGGGGGTGAGGTCGAGCTCGACGGTCGCGTGCGCACAGAGGCGCCGCCACGCGGCCCTCACCCTGCGGTCGACGTACAGGAGCAGCGGCAGCGCGAGCGCGGCCTGGAGCCAGCTCGACACCCGCCAGGATCGGTCGTTCACGCGCGCGAGCACGTGCGCGTCGATCGCCACGTGCGGCTGCTCTTCGCGCGCGTGGAGATCCATCACGTCGCGCACCAGCGCGCACGCCTCCTCGGGGGCCTCCGCCATGGCTGCAGGCATGAACAGGGTGATCTCCTCGAACAGCCAGGCGAGGAAGAAGAACGTCGCCGGCGGCGCGAGCCGGAGGGCGAGGTCATCGGGGCGACCCCAAACGAGGAACCTGCGCCCGGCGGTCGCCCCGTCGTACAGATCGGGGCGCAGCTTCGTCAGCAAGCGGGCGAACATCTCCGAGTGGACGACCTCCTCGTCCGCGAACCGCGCGCGCTTCAGCCGACAGGTCGGGGATGCGCCCCGCCCCGCGCTCGAAATACCCGATCACATAGGCCTCGAAGTGGATGAAGAGCTCGCACGTGAAGCAGGCCATGAGCCGGTTGAGCCCGAGCCGCTGGTCACCGGTGAGACCGACTCCGCCCAGGTCCATGTAATGGCGCTCTGGGATCACCAGCGCGCGCTCGTGGATCGACGTCGACCAATCGAGCTGCTCCCACCGCCTGCGTACGGCTTCGGCGTGCCTCGAGCTCACGCCTTTGCCTCCTCGACCTCGAGCTCGCCGCTTCTTGGCGGCTCCCAGGTTGGGAGGCTGCAGAGCCCCCCGCCGAGGAAGAGGTGATGCCACAGCTGCGTCGTGACCACCGCGGTGTAGGTGCCGTCGGTCACGAATCGCCGCGGCGCCCAGCTCGGCAGCGCGCGCTGCAGCGCCTCCTCTCGGCGGACGGACCCCTCGGAGAAATAGCCCGTCCGTCGAAGCGCCTCTGGGCTCGTGAGCTCGGAGACCCATCCAGGGCGCGGCGACAGCTCGCACAGCGGCTTCGCCTTGAACATCGACTTGGGGGGGGAAGCCATCTCCCTGGGCAAGACGCGCGCGGCGACCTGGCGGAGCAGCCACTTGTCGGTGAAGCCGCGCAGCTTGTAGCGCGGCGATAGCGACGCGCACAGATCGACGAACGCCTCGTCGAGGAAGGGATATCGGTTCTCCACGGCCGAGCGCATCCCCACACGGTCTCCCTTACCGAGGAGCAAGTGGCCCGGCAACATGAGCTTGTACTCGAGGTACAGCGCCTGGTTGAGGGGGTGCCATCGGCGCATGCGCTCGGGTCTGACGTCGACGTCTGCGAACGGATCGCGCCCTCGAGCGGCGCTCCGGAGCGCCTCCCCGTAGAAGAGCCACTTCGCGCGTGACAGCGGCTCATAGAGCTCGAGCAGGCTCGGCCGCAAGCCGCCCAGGTAGTCCACGAGGGACACCCGAGGCGCGCCCGGGGTCGTGAGCCGCGCGACGCTGTCGCGGACGGCGCGCGGGAGCAGGGGGTGCGCCGCGCCGAGCATCGCGAGCGACCGCGCGGCCTTGTGCCAGGCGTAGCCGCCGAGCGCCTCGTCGGCGCCCTCGCCTGACAAAACCGCCTTGATGCCGTTCGCCCGGACCTCCTCCGCGAGCAGCGCGAGGCACGCGTTCGCCGTGTCCATGATCGGACCCTCCGCTCCCAGCACCGCAGCGGGCAGCGCCTGCGCGATGTCGAGATCCGTGACGGCGAGCGCGAAGGGCCGGGCGCCGAACAGCTGCGCCGTGCGCTGTGCGCGGCCGCGCTCGTCTCGCGCCGCGCCCGCGAACCCCACGGTGAACGAGGCGAGAGGCGCAGGCGTGGCGCGCGCGGCGAGCCCCACGATGAGGCTCGAGTCGAGCCCGCCGCTCAAGTACGCGCCGACGGCGCCGTCCGCCGTGAGTCGGCGCCGGACCGCCCCGTCCAGGCAGGCTCGTAGCTCCCCGACCAGCTCACGTTCATCGTCGGTGGTCCGCTCGTCCCCTTGATCGGGGAACTCGATGTCCCAATAGCGAACGGCCTCCAGCTGGCCGCCCCGCGCGCGCAGGAAGTGACCCGGAAGCAGCGCCTCGACTCCGCGAAAGCAGGTCCTGCGTGTCGCGGCGGCGAAGGTGCTCATGACCTGATCGACGCCCCCAAGATCCGCCTCGGCCTGCACCAGGCCGCTGGCCAAGAGGCCCTTGATCTCGGACGCCCAGAGGAGCCGCTGTCCTCGCACGGCGAAGTAGAGGGGACAGATCCCGAGCCTGTCGCGGCCCAGGAGCAGGGTGTCCTCAACTCGATCCCAGATCGCGACGGCGAACTGGCCTCGCGCTCGGCGGAACGCGCCCTCCTTGAACGTCAGGTAGAGCGCCGGCCACAGCTCGGTGTCGCACTGCGACAAGAGCGTGTGTCCCTCGCGAGACAGCTCGGCGCGCAGCTCCTCGGCATTGAAGAGCTCACCATTGAACGAGACGTGGACCCGGCCGCTCGGGTCGGACATCGGCTGGCGGCCGCGCGGGGCGTCTCGGATGGCCAGCCGCTGGGTGGCCATGGCGGTCCGCGGGCCCACCCAACCGAAGCTGTCGTCCGGGCCGCGGTGGCGCACGGCGGCGGCCATGCGCGAGAGCCTGTGTCGGTCGACAGGCCTCGAGCCGGCGAGATCGTGCACGCCGACGATGCCGCACATCGGCGGTCAACGCCTCCCGAGCCGCGCGAGCGCCCGCGCCCCGCGGCTCAGCCACCGCATCGACAGCCGCGGGCCGAGCTCGAGCGCGGCCCGGCGCACCAGCGGCCCCGACGCGACCGCGTAGGCCGCGTGTCCTCGCCATAGCCTCGCCCACGCCTCCTCGACGAACCGCGCGTCTCCAGCGGCCTCGAGGGCGGACATGTACGAGACGATCGCCTCGACGGACCAGCGTGTATGGCCCGAGGAGCCGTTGTCGATCGTCTCGTGCAGCTCGAAGAACAGCGGATCCATGCCGAGGCGGCGGAGCGCGCGGATGGCGCGGCCGTAGACGTCCCCGATGCCTGCCATTTCGACGGCGAGGTTCAGGCCGAGCAGCTCCGGGAGATGAGAGGGCGTGAGCCGGGCGATGGCGAGCCACAGCACCGGAAGGGAGAACGCCTCGCGCGTCAGCCCTGCCGTCCGGGTGAGCGCGGGGGCATCGCAAGGCGGGAGCGCGACACCCTCCCGCGCGAGCGCGCGGCGCATCACGTTTCCGTGGTGCTGCAGGGGCACCCCCGCGCCCAGCTCGTCGCGATAGATTCGGAACAGCGGAGCGACGACGGGGCTGGCGGACGGCGAGAGCCGGACGACGCCCTCGAGCCAGGCGCCGTCGATGAGCGCTGCGGGCATGAGCTGAAGGAGCAGCCACGTGGCGTCCTCTCTCGAGAGTCCGCTCTCGAGATCGATAGCCGGGCCTCCCGGGTGGACCTGACGCCACAGGCCAGCGTCGACCCAGCGACGAAGCGCGGCCTCCGAGGTCGGCAGGGCCTGTGCACCCGATGCGCGGAGCCGGGGGACGGCGTGGAGCGCCCGGTCGAGCGCGCTGCTCGCGAGCCGATCCGCCTCAGGGTCGTCGGGCCGGGCGCGCAGGAGGCGGAGATAGAGCTCCGGCAAATCGAGGACGGGGAGGGCGGGGCGGCCTTGGCTGACCCGGTCGGGCTGGTGAGCTCGCTCCTGCGGCGCGGCGCCGCTGGAAGGCCGCCGCACCTCGGCCGACGGCAGGGCGGCGATCCAGGCTCGAAGGACCGCGAGCTCTCGGTCGTCGAAGACGCCGAACATCGAGCCACCAAACGCGGTCGACCGCCCGAGCAGGGGCTGCTGTCGGGGTCGCCGGGAGTGACGTGCGGCGACCGCGCGAGCGCGTCGAGGAGGACCTCGGCGTCGATCGCGTCTGGCTCGAGGTGCGCGTCCACGGAGCGTCCCTCGAGCATGATCGCGGCGTGGTGGCCGTGCGCGTGGCGAGCCTTCTCGCTGACGAGGCGCAGCATGGCGGCCCTCGGCGTGAGCACCTCGAGCGGCGTGAGCGAGGCCTCCCACCGTGCGACGGCGTCGACGTAGTGGCAGGCGCCTTCCCAGACGCGGTCCCAATGGGCGCCGCGCTCGGCGATGCACGACTCCACGAGACGGCGCGCCCGGGCGAGGACCGCAGGGTGGCCGCCGGCACGTTCGTCCCAATAGGGGCTCGCCCCGAGCTCGGCGCGCGCCGAAAGCAGGGGCCTTGGCAGGCCGCACAGGCCCCACGCCGCGTGGTACCCGACCGCTCGATGCGCGGCGCTGTCGTCGAGCGCGAGCCGGCGCGCGTCGTCGGCGAGGGCGACGTCGAGCGCGCTCCAACGCGGGTCGCGGGCGCAGCCGTTCGGGTCGCTCGGCGGCGGCTCGACCCCGGCACCGGCGATGAGCGCTCGGTAGAGCTGGGCGGCAGAGCGGGCCGGATCGCCGGCCCCGAGGACGGCGTGGAGCGCATCGAGCACCGCCCCTCCAAGCTCGCCCTCGGAGCGCCGAACGCCGGCGAGGGGCCACAGCCAGCAGCCCTCGATCAGCGCGAGCGGGGCGAACCTCACCAGCACCGCGCGTGCCCCGACGCCGGCCCCAGGCCCCGGGCGAGCGTTGCGGGCCGTGATGGCGGCGACGAGCGAATCGAAATCGTCGATCGGCGGGCTCGTCGGAGCCGCCGCTGAGCCGCGCGCCGCCACCGGCTCAGACGCTATCACGTGCCCTCTTGCCCGACCACGGACGCCACCGCGGCGCGCACGTCCTCGACGCAGGCATCGAGGCGGTCTTGGTGGGTGCGGAAGGACAGCACGCAGACTCGAATGAGGAAACGCCCCTCGACCCTCGCGCCCGTCAACAGCACGCGCTGACGGTCGTTCACGGCCACGAGCACGGCGCGGTTCAGCTCCTCCAGGCGTCGCTCGTCCGTCTCGCCGGGCGGTCGCACCCGGAACGCGAACAGCGACAGCTCCGGCTCCGCGATGAGCTCGACGTAGGGCAGCGCGCGGATGCGCGCGGCCGCGGCCTGCGCGAGGTCGAGCTTCTCGTCCAACGCGTCGCGGAAGGTCCTCGCGCCGTGCATCTTGAGGGGTAGCCACACGCGCAGCCCGCGGGCCTCACGGGAGAGCTCCGGGCCGAGCTCGCAGAAGTCGACGAGGTCGTCGTCGGTCTGCATCGGCGGCATGTACGCGGCCCCCATCGCGTGCGCTCGCCGCAGGGACGCGCGCTCGCGGACGAGGAGGCAGCCGGTCCCGTAGGGGAGGAAGAGCCCCTTGTGAGGATCGAGGGTGACCGAGTCTGCGCGCTCGATCCCCGACACCCGTGCGCGGCCGCGCGCGGTCATCGCGAAGAAGCCGCCGTACGCCGCGTCGACGTGCAGCCAAAGGCGCTCACGCTCGGAGATTCGCGCGAGCCCCTGGAGATCGTCCACGGCGCCGGTGTTGGTCGTGCCCGCGTTGCCGACGACGCAGAACGGCTGCAGCCCAGCGGCTCGATCTTCCGTCACCGCTGCCTCGAGCGCCGCGAGGTCGAGCCTGAAGAGGCCGTCGACGGGCAGGCTTCGCACCCGCTCGCCTGGGAAGCCGGCGAACGCCGCCGCCTTCGCGACCGAGTGGTGAGCTTGGCTCGAGGTGTAGAGCACGCCGCTCAGGAAATCGGGCGGCAGGCGATCACGTCGGGCCGCCACGAGCGCGATCAGGTTCGCCATAGAGCCGCCGGAGGTGAGGAGCCCGCCAGCGCCTGTCGGGAGCCCGAGGACCTCGCAGAACCACTGGACGACGTTCTCTTCGAGCTGCACCAGACCTGGGGCCGCCAGCCATACGGTCGAGTAGCGGTTCGTCGCGAGCGCGATGAAGTCCGCCAGCGCCGCCTGGAAGAGCCCTCCGCCCGGGATGTACGCGAGGTACCCAGGGGAGGCGGTGTTGAGGCTGTGCGGGATCACGCGCCCGAACAACGTATTCATCAGCCGGTCGAACGGGACGCCGCGCTCGGGCAGCGGCTCGCGCAGCGACCTCGCGAGCTTCTTGCCTCCGGTGACGGCGTGCAGCGGCTGCTCGGGCAGGCTGCGCAGGTGCTCGAGGATGCGCTCGAGGGCGCGCTCCCCCATCCGGCGCATCTCTCGCTCCTCGAGCTCGAGCGCCATGGGCGCCGCGTAGCGGGGGATCTTCTTGCGACCCAAGGCTGCCATCATAGAAGAACGAATCGCCTGCGTGAGGCCACTCACGAACCGACCGGGCTCGACAACCGACCCACCCGCCTCTAGACAGGGCCGGGGCTCGCGCCCGCGCCCGCAGGGGAGGACCGTGTCGTTCATTCGGCGGCATCTCAAGAAGCTCGTCTTCGTCGTCGTGCTCGCCCTGGTGGCCGGCGCCCTCGTTCGCCGTCGAATGCAGGCCGTCCCCGTCGTCGCGACCCCCGTCGCGCGGGGCACCGCGGTCGAGGCGGTCTACGCCACGGGCACGGTCGAGGCCCAAGAGCGGATCACGGTGAAGGCGAAGGCGAGCGGGAGCATCGCCGAGATCCTCGTCAAGGAGGGCTCCTCGGTGAAGAAGGGAGATCTCCTCGCCCGCATCGACAACCCAGTCGCCAGCTTCGAGCTCAAGCGCGGGCAGGTCGATCTCGGCGCCGCGACGTCGCAGAAGAATCAGGCGCCTCAGGTCGCGGCGCTGATGGCGTCGCAGAAGGCGCTCGTCTCGGACCTCGACGTCGCCACCAAGGCCCAGGCCCGCGTCCGAGAGCTCCACGCAGCAGGCGCCGTCCCCAAGAGCGATCTCGACGTCGCCGAGTCGCGCGTCCGCCAGGTCGAGGCCCAGATCTCCGCCAACCAGTCGCAGCAGCAGGCCCTGCGCATCGACCTGAAGGCCAACGCCGAGCGGCAGGCCGCCGTGGTCGAGTCGCTCGCCTCGCGGGTCGCGGACACCGAGGTGCGCGCCCCGCAGGACGGCGTCGTGCTGACCAAGCTGGTCGAGCTCGGAGAGATCGTGACCGTGAACCAGTCGCTGTTCAGGGTCGGCGACACGGCAAACCTGATCTTGGAGGTCATGATCGACGAGGCTGACGTGGCCAAGATCCGCGACGGCTCCGAAGGTGCGCCGCCGAGCGTCGCGGCCGTCACGCTCTACGCGTTCGATCAGCAGATCTTCACGGGCAAGGTCTTCGAGATCTACCCAGACGCGAACCGCGAGCGAAAGGCGTTCCTGACGAAGGTGAGGCTCGACGCGCCGCCGCCGGGTCTGAAGAGCGGGATGAGCGCAGAGGTCAACATCATCTCGCGCAAGAAGCCGGGCGTGTTGCTAGCCCCTGGCGTCGCCGAGTCCGACGGGTTCGTCTCCGTGGTGACAGGCGGAAAGATCGAGCGGCGCGCCGTCAAGGTAGGCATGCGCGACCTGCTCCGCTTCGAGGTGCTCGAGGGTCTCGAGGAGGGGGAGCTCGTCGTCGTCGAGAAGCCGGCCGACCTCGCCGCGGGCAAGCGGGTGGTGGTCAGCGAGCGCCCGATGGCGCCGACCGACCCGATGCCCGACCCGAGTCAACCCTCGCAGACGACGATCAAGCCATGAGCCGCGTCGTCTTCTTCATCGCGTTCCGGCAGCTGTGGGACCGAAAGCTGCTCAACAGCATCGCGGTGCTCGGCGTCACGCTGGGGGTCCTCGTGCTGATCGCCATCAATGGCATCATGCAGGGCTTCCAGACGAAGTTCCTCAACAACGTCATCAAGATCAGCCCCCACGTCACCCTCTACGACAAGGAGCTGCGCCCCGCGCCGAGCCTCATCGCGCGCCATGACCTTGGGCTCACGGTGCAAGAGGTCTCCCACGAGTCGCCGAGCGATCGGCAGCTGCGCATCCGGCGGCCGGAGGAGATCATCCGCGCCATCGAGGGGATGGATGGCGTCACCGGCGCGGCCGCGTCGCTCGTCGGCAGTGCGGTCCTCTCCTATGGCCCGAAGCAGTACCCCGTCGACATGCGCGGCATCTACGGCGAGCGCCAGGACAAGGTCACGCCGATCGCCGAATACGTCTTGGAGGGGAGCCTGCGCGCCCTCGACTCCGCGCCGGACGGGATCTTGCTCGGGTCCGGGGTCGCCACGCGACTCGGCGCGCACGTGGGGGACCAGCTGGTCGCTGGCACCGCGAACGGCCAGCGCCTCTCGCTCCGGGTCGTCGGCATCTTCAGAATGCGAGATCCCGCCGATCGACGCCTCGCGCGTGTACGTGTCGCTGAGGAACGCGCAGACGCTCATGGGGAAGCCCGACGTCGTCGGTCGCATCGACGTCAGGCTCTCCGACGAGAACGTCGCGCCCGAGATGTCGGATCGGCTGGAGCGGATCTTCGGCTACGACGCGGAGAGCTGGCAGGAGCAAAACCAGAACTTTCTCTCCCTCTTCGCCCAGCAGAACATGATCATTGGCTTCGTCGTCGGGGCGATCCTGGCCGTCGGCGGGTTCGGGATCCTCGCGATCCAGATCATGATCGTCCTCCAGAAGACGCGCGACATCGCGATCCTCCGCAGCGTCGGCTTCACCCGCTCGGACATCCTCTCTGCGTTCTTGCTGCAAGGCGCCGTGATCGCGATCGTCGGCGCCACGCTCGGCGACCTGGGGGGTCACTACCTGATCGGCTTCCTCGGCCAGCTGAAGACGAAGCAGGAGGGGCTCGTGAAGAGCGACACGTTCCTCGTCTACGACGACCCGAAGTTCTACTTCTACGGCTTCGGCTTCGCGCTGTTGATTGGCATCACCGCCAGCCTGATCCCCGCGCTGCGGGGCTCCCGGGTCGAGCCCGTCGACGTCCTCCGAGGTCAGATCGGGTGAGCTCGGGGCCGCACTCGGAGCGCGCGCCCCTGCACCCACGCGCGCCGTACCCACCGGCAGGTCGCGTCATCGTCGAGACACGCGGGCTCGCCCGCGACCTCGGCGTTCAGGTCAAGACGCGGATCCTCACCGGCATCGACCTCGACATCCACGAGCGGGAGTTCGTCAGCCTGACCGGGTTCTCCGGCTCCGGAAAGAGCACGCTCTTGTACCTGCTGGGCGCGCTCGATCGCCCGACGGAGGGGGTCGTGCGCATCGACGGCGTCGACGTGAGCTCGCTCGACGACGACGGCCGCGCCGCGCTGCGCGCAGAGAAGCTGGGCTTCGTCTTCCAGTTCCACTTTCTGCTCCCGGAGTTCACCGTCAAAGAGAACGTGATGATCCCGATGCTCAAGCGCGGGAAGCGAAGCGCGAAGAGCGCGGAGGTGCGGGCCGAGGAGGTGCTCACCACGTTCGGTCTCGGCGAGCTCATGAAGAGGAGACCGAGTCAGCTCTCCGGAGGCCAGCAGCAGCGGGTCAGCATCGCGCGCGCGGTCGCCAACGACCCGCGCATCGTCTTGGCCGACGAACCGACGGGTAACCTCGATTCGAAGAACGGCGTCATCGTCATGGAGGTCTTCGAACGCCTCGTTCGAGAGGAGGGGCTCACCGTGGTGATGGTCACGCACGAGCGGACGTTCGCCTCGCTCGCCTCGCGCCAGATCGTCATGCAAGACGGCGCGATCATCGAGGATATCGATCAGCGCTCGGGCTGAGCCCGCGTCAGCGCACGGTCGCGTGGCTGTCGCCGCGGCCGAGATCGAAGTGGAAGTGACCGCGGTGAGCCGCGTTGAAGCTCGGCGTGAGGACGCGATGAAAGATGCCTCTGCGCGCGATCTCGCACACGAGGTCGCGCAGGTGGATCGCGTCGACCGAGGACCCTTCGAGCGTGGCCTCTGGACCGCAAGAGACGCTCCCGATCGGCGCGTGCCAGTCTCGCGGGATCGTCAGCTCGCGGCCGTCCTTTAGCTTGAACGACGTGACGTCGATCGCGAGGGCTCGGGCGTGTTGGCTCGGCTTCGCGCTGCGCTTCGCCTTCTTGCCCTTCTTCGAGCCGGGCGGGAGCACCGCGTTCTTCCGGTAGAAGTTGTCGACCTTCACCTCGACGACGTCAAAGCGGGCGAGCACGCTCGCGAGGTCGGCGAGCGCGAGGCCGAGCCGGCAGTCGAGGACGCCGTGGGGGCTCGAAGCCGGCGGCACGACGAAGCGCACGCCGCCGAGGGGGCCCGTCAGCCGCATCGGGCTGGCGACGCCGTCGGCGCCGGTCGCGACCTTCTCGAGGGGAAGCCCGGCGCGGGCGCTCTCCTTCTCGCAGTCGGCGTCGGAGAGAGCTCCGATGCGGATCGCCGGGGCGTCCGCGGGGAGCGGCGGCACGACCGCGCGGTATGTCGCTCCGGTCGAGTCGTCGGCGGCGGGGCTCGCCGGTGGCGGCCGAGAGGCCTCGTACCGGGCTGGCTCTGCGCCCTCGAACGAGCCCTCTTCGTCGTCCTGCAGCGACGTGTCGGAGCGCACGATCGGCGAGGCGTCGGGGCTCGGTGCGCTCGGCGCGCGCACGTCCACGCAGCCGCCAGCGCCGAGCACGGCGAGCACCAGACCCGCCGCGCGCACGCGGTCACCTCGGGTCGGCGCGGACATGCCCCGACCCTAGCCCAGCTCGGCGCAGGAAGGCCAACAAGGGGGTGTCCCTGTTCGGCTCGGGGCTCGCCCGGCCCTCGCTCACGCTCGCAAGTGAAGGCCGGGCAATCCCCGAGCCTCACCCCGACCTATGTTCCACCCCCCTTGATCTTGCTGGTCCGACCTCCGGTCGGACGAGGGGGGGGCCCTAGCGCGGGCGACCGCCTTCCTAAACGGCAGGTCAGATGCGCGGGGGCTCGCGGGCGAGCGCCTCCTCGATCGCCGCGTCGGTCTCCGCCACCCGAGCGTCGTCCTCCTCGGCCAGCCGCGTGAGGGCGATCCGCAGCCTCGGCTCCGCGGCGCCCTCGGCGGCGACGCGGACTCGGCGGGTGTCGGCGCTCTTCGCCCGCAGCGCGATCGCGGCGCCGATGCGCTGCTCGGCCGGGGCCGTGGGATCGCCGAGCAAGCGCTCGACGTTGTCCTCGGACAGTCCCACCGTGCGGAAGTCCGAGCGCTGCCGCGCGAGGCGCACGAGATCGGCGCGCCACTCTGCGATAGTCCGCTGCCCTCGCTCGAGCGAGCGGAGGGCTTGCGCTCGGGCGAGCTGCGCCGACACGACCGCCTCGGACAACGTTCGAGCGATCTCCGGGTAGCGCTCGCGCGGCGCCCTGAACGGCAAGATCAAGGGAGCGTCGCCGCGCCTACCGATGTGCAGACCTCGCGGCGCGCCGCCCTGCTCGTGGACCCGGACCCACTGCACGTCTTCGATGTTCAAGAACGCCCGGTCCACGGCGAGCCCATCCGCGCCCAGCGCGATGCGACGCGGGCTGAACCTTTTCGAAAGGACCCACGCCAGCAGCGCAAACAGCG
Organism: Polyangiaceae bacterium; assembly: GCA_016719945.1. GTDB lineage: Bacteria > Myxococcota_A > Polyangia > Polyangiales > Polyangiaceae > Xiheicaenibacterium. The sequence goes on from JADJYE010000002.1 coordinate 189,612, forward strand.
CGCCGCCGACGAGGTACCACAAGGGCACGCCCGCCAGCGCCAGGTACACCGACGAGAACAGGGCGACGTACGCCGCGGTGAGCAGCGCCAAGAGCCGGCGCCACAGGCGGCTCCCCAGGGTGAGCTCGACGTGGGGGCTAGGCGTCGGCTCGTCTGCAGAGCTGCCCGCCTCGTCGGAGCGGGCGCCGTGGGCTGGCGCGACCATGGCCTACCTTAGCCTTGGCTCGGGCCCGCGCGCACATTCTGGGGCCGCCCATTCCCCCTCCGCTCCGGTATGATTCCGCCGATGGCATCCTCCAAGATCCTTAAGCTCGCTGCGCTCTTCGGCTTGTCTATCGTCGTCGCCTGCGGAGACGACGATACGAACGCGACTGGGGGCAGCGGCGGCTCCGGCACGGGTGGCGGTGTGGAGGGAGGCGGAGGGGGAGGGACCGGGGGTGCCGAGGCCGTCTGCACGGAGCCCACCCTCGTCCCGTGTGAGGACCAGGTCCTGCTCCAGATGAACCTCCAGGACGACGAGGCGCCAGGCGCGATCTCGAGCGTCGCCGACGGCGCGGGTTTTCGCTCCACCATCGACGCGACCGCGGGTGGCGCGTTCGCCGCGGACCCGGACTCGTACGTCTACGCGAAGTTCACGGCCACCGGTCTCGAGAAGGTCGCGCTCTCGGACGAGGCGTCGCTCACCTCGATGGACTGGGACATCGCGTTCAGGCGCTACGTGGTCCGCATCAACAGCGGGCACTCGGGCCCCTCGTGCGTGACCGCGGCGCGCGTGCCCGGCACCCCCGAGTACGACGACCTGAGCGTGGACCCGAGCTCGCTCACGTTCCGCGCTGACGAATATTTCACGGAGAGCTGCGAGGTCATCGCCGACGGCACCGGCCTCGAAGGGTCCCCCGCGACCGCGCTCTCGAGCTACTGGACCTACCCGGGCTGCGTGCAGATGACGGGCAACGTCTTCGTCGTGCAGCTGGCGGATGGCCAGCTCGTCAAGCTGACGGTCGAGCTGTATTACAACGAGACCTCTCAGCAACAGTGCCAGGACGAGGGCATGGTGCCCATGAGCGGCAGCGACGCCGCGAACTTCCAGGTCCGCTGGGCGTTCCTGTGAGGTCGGCTCCGCAGCTCGGGGTGTGCGCCGCGCTGCTGCTCGCGGCCTGTGCCGAGGGGGACGACGTCGAGCTCCGGTTCGGCGAGCCGGGGTCCGAGGTCGAGGTCCGCCCCGACACGCCTGGCAACAACCTGCAGTTCAACTTCGATCGCGCCGATCTGGTCGAGGCCTTCGGCTCGCCGGGCGGGCGCTTCCTCATCCACTACACGCGCGATGGCGACAACGCGGTCCCCAGCGCGGACGATGACGTCTCCGGGGTGCCCGACTTCGTCGAAGAGGTCGCTGGCGTGTACGATGAGGTGCTCGGCTTCTATGAGGGCCTCGGCTTTCGCGCGCCCCTCGACGACGCGGCGGTGACCGACAACGGCGGGGACGATCGCTTCGACGTGTACCTCGTCGATTTTGCCGGGGTCGGCGACGGCAATTTCCAGAGAGACGGCTGCTCCTCGACCAACCCGGATCAGTGTCGCGGCTACATGATCCAGGAGAACGACTACGTCGGGTATGGCTACCCGTCGACGCTCGTGGCCAACCGCATCCTCGGCAGCCACGAGCTCTTCCACGCCGTGCAGTCCGCCTATGACGTGGAGCAAGGCAGCGTGCTCGCAGAGGGCACCGCGGTGTGGGCGACCGAGCAGTTCGATCCCTCCCTCGACGACCTCGAGTGGTTCATCACGGGGTTCTTCGAGAACGTCGATCGCCCCCTCGACGAGCCGCTGCCGGGGCCCGCCGACCCCTACAGCTATGGGGCCGGGGTGTTCTTCCAGTTCCTGCACGAGGCGCTCGGCCCCACGGTCGTGCGATCGCTCTGGGAGCGCTGCGAGGACGGCGCCGGCGGAGTCGACGATCCGTATTGGCTCGACGTGCTCGACGCCACCCTGCAAGACGCCGCTGACATCAGCTTCTCGGACGCGTACCTCGAGTTCGCGACGTGGAACCTCCGCACGGACGACTTCGCCGACCCGTCGGCGTCGTACGCCTCGGGGGACCAATACCCCCGCGTTCGAATCGACGCCGAGACCGCGCCCCATAGCGACGATCAGCTGCGGGTGTACAAGGCCTCGTCCCAATATTATGGGGTAGAGCCAGGGGGGCGCGTCTCGATGACGGCGGCGCTCGTCGCGCCTGCGGCCGATCCGGCGGCCACCGAGGGGCTGCGGCTGCTGCTCGCGACCGAGAGCGGTGACAGCGTGACCCACGAAGAGCTGACCGACGTCGCCGCCGGCACGCAGACCATAACGACATCCACGGCAGATCGCCTGGTCGTCGTCGTGGTGAACACCGCGACGACCGGCGACTCGAAGAAGCCCGGCCTGTGCATCGGTACCGTCGAGGAGGTCGCCACCTGCGCCGCCGCGCTCAGCGGCGAGGGCGGCGGCGGCGCCGGTGGTGGCGGCGCGGGCGGTGAGTCGGGTGAGGGCGGCGGCGCAGGCGGCGACGGCGCCGACGACACAGAGGACGGGTGCGGGTGCCGCGTCCCGGTGAGGCGCGCGGACTCGAGCGGGCTCTCGGTCGTGGCGCTCGGCCTCGCGCTTCAGCTCTGGCGACGCCGCAAGAAGAGCAGCCCGAGCGCGAGTGCATAGAGGCCCGCCCCGTCGCCGGCTCGGGCGGAGGAGAGGGAGCAATCGCAGCCCGCCTCCTCCCCGTCGCCGTCGGGGGTGGCGCCTCCGCCCTCACCAGCCCCGCCGGCGCCGCTCCCGCCGCCCCCTTCGCCAGGCGTCACGCCCAGGGCGACGCTCAGCGCCTCCGCCGGCTGGATGATCCCGTAGCCGTACACAGGGTCGTGACCCGCCCCGTCCGGCACGGCGTAGGGGGCGGGGCGAAGCGTCTCCAAGAGGATCGCGCTCAGCTCCGCGCCCGTTTTGTCGGGGGCGGCGCTCGCGAGCAAGCCAGCGATGCCCGCAGCGACCGGGCAGGCCGACGAGGTGCCCCCGAACAGGCTCGTGTAGTCGGTCGGATCGCTGCCTTCGGGGCCGCTGATGTCGGTCGTGAGGGTGCCTGTCGGCGCGACGAAATCGACCGCGGCGCCGCGGTTCGTGAACGGGGTCGACTCGTCGAAGTTGTTGATCGCCCCCACACACAGCACGCCGTCGACCGCCTGGAGCTCGTCGTCCTCGATCTCCCGGTCGTCGTTTCCGGCCGCGAAGAGGACGAGGGCGCCCTTGCCGCCGCGCCCCTGGGTGGCGACCTCGCGGATCACATCCGCGAGCGCGCTCGGCGCAGGCATGGCCTCGACGAAGCCCCAGCTGTTCGAGACGACGTCGGCGTCGACGTCGAGGGCGAACTGAAAGGCGTCGATGTCGGCGGACAGCGGCGTCAGCTCGTCCGACAGCAGACGCACGCAACGCACGCGGCACTCGGGGCAGCCGCCGGCGATGCCCTCGTCGTTGTCGGTCGCCGCGCCCACGAGCCCGGCGCATTCGGTGCCGTGGGCGGCGCCGCTGTCGGTCAGCTCGAAGCTCGGGTCGTCGTCGCCGTCGACGACGTCGCGGCCGGGGTCGAGCTTGCTCGCGAGGTCGGGGTGAGCGAGATCGCAGCCGGTGTCCACGACGACGATCGAGGTCTCGGCGCTCCCGCGCGTGAGCCCCCACGCGTCGGGCATACCCAGGTTGTCGAAGTACCATTGCCCGCCGTACCGCGGATCGCTGGGCGTGTAGGGGTCGGCCAGGACGCGCGTGCGCAGGTACAGGTTCGGGGTGATCTCGACGACGCCGCTCGGCCGCGCCCCTGCCGGGCTCATGCGCGCGGCGAGCGCGAGGCCGTCCGCGCCTCCGGCGTCCTCGACCAGCCAGAGCCCAACGCTCGGGGCGAGCGGCCGGACGACGCGGACGCCGTGCCCGGTGAGCGTCAACGGGTCGGCGCCGGGCTCCAGCTTGGCGATCGCGGTGCTGTCGACGTGGGCGAGCACGACGCGGCCGCGCGAGTGTTGCAGCCTCACCGGCGTCAGCGCTCGTCCACGCGCGTCCGTCTCGGGGAGACCCACCCGCTGTGCGACGACCGCCCGTCCGCCATCCGTGAAGCTCACGGCCGGCGATGGGACGGTGGGGTCGGCGAAGGCCGGCGACGCGGCGAGCAGCAGGCTCGCCGCGGCCTGGATCGTGAGGAGGATGGATCGAGAGGTGCTCAAGGCCTCCGCAGGATAGCACCTGCCAGGCCGCTCCTCTGGATCACGCTTCCGGCGAGACGATGTCGCGGAGCCCGGGCCGGTCCGTCTCAGAGATCGACCCGCACGAGCTCGTCTCCTTCGAGCATGAGGTACGCGGCCTCGCCATGGACGGCGAGGCCCGAAGATGGCCGCTTGGGGAGGCTGAGGTCCTCGAGCGAGAGCCCACATATCGAGAGCGCCTGGAGGTGATCGTCGACCGTCATCACGACGTGATCTCCTTCGCTCGCGCTCTCACGCACGGGCCGTCGGCCGTCGTTGCCTTCGGCGACGCGCACGTGATGCACGAGGGCGGTCCGACCCTCCTCGCCGAACACGGCGAGGACGCTCCCGACATGTCCTGGCTGTGGGTTGGGCGGGTCGGTGTGGACGTAGATCTTCCGTGCGACCACCACGCCCCGGTCGCCGCTCGCGAACATCTTCTGTCCGTCGGTGGAGCCCGTCTTGGCCTCGCTGCTCCACGCGATCCCCCCGTCGGCGACCCGGCGAGCCGTCATCCTCCACGGAAAACCCTGAAATAGCTGGCCGTTCGACGTCGCGAGCCCGTCGTGGGCGCGGCCCAGCTCGACCGCCTGCTCCCATTGTGTCGCACCCGTCGCAGGATCGAGCGCTCGCAGCAGGCCCTTCGCGAAGACGAAGACGTGTGCGCCGTCCGCCGCCAGGATCTCTCCCTCCTCGGGGAGGGGGACCTGCCACGCAAGCCGGCCTGTCGCGAGCGCGACCGCGAAGGCGGTCGCGCTGCGCTCTGCTATGCGCGACGCCGAGAAGAAGACGCGTTCGCCCGATACCACGAGCGGGTCCAACACGGGCGGGGTCTCCATCGTCCACCTCGGTCGACCGCCTTCGACCTCGAAGGCGGTCAGCGCTCCCTCGAACCGCGGCCCGTGTGTTCCCGGCGCCGGCTCCTTCTCGAGCCGGGTCGTCGCCAGCACGACCCCTGCCGCCACCGCCAGGTCGAATCCCGCGCCGACGGCCTTCGAGGATCGAATGGCGCCGCTCTTCGCGTCGACGATGAACAGCGTGCTCCGGACCCGCGCCGCCACGACGTCGTCTCCTGCCGCGAGCTGCCACCCGCCGAACGGGTGCTCTTCGGCAGGGAACGGGACTCGAAAGGCGACACGCGCGACGCCCGCCGACGTCTGCAGCGCGCCGGCGCGGCAGCCCGCCGGGGCTGGTCCGGGGTTGTCGCCTCCCTCGGGCTCGCCGTCGCACCTCGTCTTCGTCCGGCACCCGAGCGCGAGCAGCGCGACGACGGGCAAGATCCCCCACCAGCTCCGCATCGGTCGAGCCTAGCCCCGCGCTCAGCCCTCGTCAGCGTCGAGCGCGCGAGCGAGCACGGGGACCAGCGCCTCGCCGAACCTCACCGCGCGCCGCGGAGACCACCCCGGACGGACCCGCTCGCTGCCTGCGTCCTTCATCGGCAGCTCGAGGGTGATCGAGGGACAGCCGAACGTCTCACCGATCTGGTTGGCGGCGCACGAGAGGTCGCCCTGGCCTGGCTCGTCCCGCTCGTAGAACGGCTCGTCCAAGAACTCGGCGCAGCTCTGCGCGAGATCGCTCGTCAGCGCCGCCTCGGCCGCCTCGATACCGCCGTCGTAGCTCGGGTTCCCCTCGCTGGTGGCCGCGAAGGCGTGAGGGGCGGCCTCATCGGCGTGGATATCGAAGAACACGTCGGCGCCCGTCTCGCGGATGAGCTCGAGCAGGGCGCCGACCTCGGGCGCGTCCTCGTCGGGGTCGTCCCACACTCGATTGAGGTTCACGCCGGTCGCGCTCGTGCGGTGGTTTCCGAGCTCGGCGCCGTCCGGGTTGACGAGCGCCGCGACGCGCACGCACGCGCGAGACAGGAGTGCTCGCGTCGCCGGATCGCTGGCGTCGGCGAGGCGCCGCAAGAGCCCCTCGACCGCCCAGGACGCGGGGGTTTCTCCCGGGTGCTGGCGGGCGATGATCCACGCGCTGCGCTCGGCGTCCGGGTCTCCGAGCGTGACGACGGGGACGGGGCGTCCCTCGGGCGAGTCAGCCACGATCGAGACGTCGACGTGATCCTCCCGGGAGACGCGGCGCAGCAGCCGCTCGAGCCTCCGCAGCGGGTAGGCAGCGAAATAGGCGTAGAGAGTCTCCTCGCCGCGGGGCTCGTGCAAGAAGCGGAGGGCGCCGTCGTCGTACTCTGTCGGCGCGCGGTACCAGGACCGCCCGTCCGCGCAGGCCATGACGCCGTACCCTTCCCACGCGGCCGGAAAGGTGGCGTCGCCCGCGTTGACGAGCACGATCTCCCGAGGACGCGTCGACCGCGCGCGGAAGCAGAACCACTGCCGCACGTCGGCCGCCGAGTCTTCGCCGATCGCGAGCTCGATCGGACCGCGCCCTGGGAGACGGACCGTCTCGATGCGACCTCCCGGGAAACCGTCGTCGATCTTCATTCGCCGATCGCTCGATCGCACCCCGAGCAGCTTCGGCGCGACACGCAGGATTCGAACCTGCGACCTTCGGCTTCGGAGGCCGACGCTCTATCCAACTGAGCTAGTGTCGCTTGGGGGCGTGAACCTAGCGGAACGATCCTGCGCCCGCAACCCGTCCGCGCGGATCGGACGCGTCGCCGGCCGCGCGGCTGACGGTGGATTTTCGCGCGGCCCTCCTGGATGCTCGCCACCATGGCTCGGGTCGCAGGATGGGCGGAGGTGTTCGTCGCGCTGGTCCGCGGGATCAACGTGGCCGGCAAGAACAAGCTCCCGATGCGCGACCTGGCGAGCCTGTTCGAGCAGGCTGGCGTGCGAGCGGTGCGGACGTACATCCAGAGCGGGAACGTCGTGTTCGCTGCGACGCCCGACGTCGCCGAACGCGCCGCGAAGCGGGTGTCGGCGTCCCTCGCGGAGCGCTTCGCGCAGCCCGTGCCGGTGATGCTCCGCTCGGCCGAGGAGCTAGGCCGGGTCATCACGGCGAACCCCTTCGTGCTCGGCGGCGCGCCCACCGAGGGCCTGCATGTGGCCTTCCTCTCGGCGGTGCCCTCGGCAGCGGCCATCGCCAAGCTCGACCCGAACCGGTCCCCGCCCGACGCCTTCGCCGTACGCGGGCGGGAGGTCTTCTTGAGCTACCCGAACGGCGCCGGCAGGACCAAGCTGAGCAATGACTACCTCGAGCGCTGCCTCGGCTGCGTGAGCACGACGCGCAACCTGCGCACCGTGACGACCCTCGCCGGCATGACCCGCAGCGAGGTGACCTGACGCGCGCCGTCGCGCTTCGGCGCCGAACGAGGTAAGACCGATCTGTTCTGTCCGTTTCTCGCGCGCGGAGGCCGCTCATGTTCGATCGTCGCAAGGCCCTCGGGATCTTCACGCTCTGCGTCGCTCCGCTCGCTGCGGCCTGCGGCGACGACACCACCGCCACGGGTGGCGCCGGCGCCGGGGGCGGCGCTGGTGGCACCGGCGCCACGGGGGGCTCGGGCGATGGGGGCGTGCTCGTCACCGTGACCTCGACCTCCACCGGGATGGTCGAGATGAGCGTCATCGGCGAGCCCTGCGTCGACGACGAGCCCTGCGGTGACGGCTTCTGCATCGTCGAGGATCTCAACGGTTGGCCGGCCGGCTACTGCAGCGCCGAGTGCCAAGGCGACGACGACTGCGGCACCGAGACGTGCCTGGTGAACGCCGGGGTGTGCGGCAAGCGCTGCGACGGCCCGCGCGACTGCCGCGACGCTTACGACTGCGTCGACACGGGGCTCGGCCCCGAGCCGGTCTGCTTCCCGGCGTGCACGTCCAACGACCAGTGCACCGAGCCGCGCGAGTGCATCACGGATCCCGAGAGCGACAACCCCTTCGGGTTCTGTGTCTGGCTCGAGCTGTGCGACGACTCCCTCGACAACGACGGCGACGGCTACCCCGACTGCGCGGACAGCGAGTGCCTCGCCGACGCGACCTGCGCGGCGGCCATCGACGCCGCCTGCTCCACGCCGCCAGCCGTCGAGAGCCCCGAGACGGGGGACACGGGCGACGGCACGAACCTCTTCGCGATGCAGTGTGGCAACGTGCTCACGGGCGGCGGGTCCGAGGTCCTCTATTCGTTCACCGCGCCGTCGCTCGGCGAGCTCGCGCTCTCCGCGGTCCCCGGCGCCGGCGCGGACCTCGCCCTCTACGTCCGCGCCGACTGCGGCGACCCGACCACCGTGCTCGGCTGCGCCGACGACCCTCAAGACAGCGCGGCCACCGAGGAGGTCGCGGTCGGGCTGCAAGCGGGGCAGACCGTCACGATCTTCGTCGACGCGTGGACCCTCGGGACCGATGGCCCCTACACGCTCGACGCGACGTTCACACCGGCGGTCTGCGGCGATGGCCTGCTCACGCTCCCGGAGACGTGCGAGGACGGCAACACCACCGCCGGTGACGGCTGCAGCGATCTGTGCGCGGTCGAGCTCGACTTCTATTGCGGCGCCGCCACCCCCATCGGCCTCGGAACGACGACGGGCACCACGGTCGGCGGCACCACCCTCTTCTCTGCGCCGGTCGACGCTGAAGACTGCACTTATGGCGCGGGTCCCGGCCCCGAGGTGCTCTATGTGTACACCCCCGCGTCGACCGGGACGCTCACCATTACGTTGGAGCCGGACGGAAACGATGATCTCGGCCTCCACGCGCGCACCGACTGCGACGACGGCTCGACCCAGATCGGCTGCGCTGACGTGAACTTCCAGTCCGGCATGCAGGACGAGACCCTCACCCTTCAAGTGACCCAGGCGGTGCCCGTCACGATCTTCGTCGACGCGTACGGCGCGACGGGGGGGCCCTTCAGCGTCACGCTCAGCCAGAACTGACGCCGCGGCGAGCTCGCTCGCCGCCGCTCACCATTGGCGAAAGGGCTGGCCCTTCACGCCGGACGCGCTGGGGGCCGGCTGGGTCGCCGCGGCCGCTGGCGGCGGCGCGGGCGGCGTGTCCGCGGCGCTCGCGCGAGGCGGGCCACGCCAGGCCGCGCGAGCACCGCTCGGCCCCGCGGACGGTGCCGCCGTCGCCGGCTCCTCGGGCGCGCTAGGCGACGCCGTCGCCGTCGGGCCGCTCGGCGCCGCGGGCACGGGCTGGGTCGTGGTCGACGAGGCAGCCGCTGTGCTCGGCGGCGCCGCACCTGCCTCGTCGGACCCGGTGCGCGACGACACGACCCACGCGAGGGACGCGGCAACGCCCATGAGGGTCGCCACCGCGCCTAGGGTGAAGAGGCCGCCGCCCCGCCTCGGGGCGGGCCCGACCTCGGACGTCGCGAGGGGCGGAGGAGCGGTCGCTGGCGCCGTCGCGGTGCTCGCCGCGGGCTCCTCTGTCCTCGTCGCGAGCGCGGTCCGGAGCCGCTCGTCGAACTCTGCTTGCTCGCGCGAGAACTCTCGCGTGATGAGCTCGGCGAGCTGCGACTCGTCGGCTGCCGCGCCGGCCTCTCGCAGGAAGGCCCTCAGCGCGTCGCGCAGCTCGAGGGCGGTCTGGAAGCGATGCCGCCGCTCCTTCGCCATCGCGCGCGCCAGGATCTCCTCGAGCGCGGGCGGCGCGCTCGCGACGTGGTCCGACAGGCGCGGCGTGTCGTCCGCGTTGATCTTCAGCGCGGCCATCGGCGGGGAGAGGTCGGAGAAGAGCGGCCGACCGGTCAGCATCTCGAACAGGACGACGCCGAGCGCGAACACGTCGGTCGTGCGGTCGACGACCTCGGCGCGGAGCTGCTCCGGGCTCATGTAGGCGAACTTCCCCTTGATGACGCCGCTCGCCGTCGCCTTCCCCGATTCGAAGAGCTTCGCGACCCCGAAGTCGAGCAAGAGCACCTCGCCGCGGTAGCCGAGCATGACGTTCTGCGGCGAGACGTCGCGGTGCACGACGTGGAGGGACTCGCCGTCGGGGCGCGTGATCTGGTGGGCCGCGTGGAGCCCGCCGGCGACCTGGGCCGCGATCCACACGGAGAGCTCCAGCGGCAGGCGCTCTCCGCGGCGGCGAAGGGTGCCCAGGACCCGGCTGAGCGGGACGCCGCGCAGCAGGGGCATGACCAAGAACGGCTCTCCGGCCTGCATCCCGAGCTCGAACGTCTCCAGCACGTTCGGGTGATCGATGTGCGAGGTGAGCTTGGCCTCTTGGATGAAGTCTTCGATGTCCTCGGCGCTGCGGTCCCCCGAGTGCAGGACCTTCACCGCGAACACCCGCTCCACGCCGCCCTCTTGCCGCGTCACCGCCGCGTAGACGGCGCCCATCCCTCCCTTCGCGATCTGGAACAGGAGCTGATAGCGCCCGAGCGTCCGTGAGGGAGCCTCCCCGCGAGACGAGGGGGGGGCTGCCGCCTGGGGGGCAGGCGTCGGCGACGGCGCCGGAGGGGCTCCGGCGGCCGGCTCTCGCTCGGTCGGCTGCTCATCGACGGTGCGGCGCACGCCGAACGATCGATATCACACTCGGCCGTTCAGTCGGCCGGTGCCCCGCAGGCGAGCCACTCGGCGAGCATTTCGCGCTCCTCCTCGCTGGGGCCTCCGACGGGGGGCATGCTCGCGTTGTGGTCGCCCGACTCCTCCCAGATGTCTGCCGCCCATGCGCGGACGTCGTCGAGGGTGTCGAAGTTGCTCAGCAGCGGCGCGCCTTGTCGCTCGCCGTCGGGCAAGGACTCCGAGTGGCAGCCGTTGCACCACGTCAGCATGAACGGACCTCCGAAGTTCTCCCAGCTGAGGTAGCTGTCGTCGGGGCAGGCGCGCTCCTCGAGGGAGGTGGCGTCCTCGACGACGGGCTCATCCGAGGAGGTCTCCTGGGCGCAGCCCGTCGACGCGCCCACGAATACGGCCAGCGCCAGGACGAGCTCAGCCGACGAGCGCATGGAGGGCCTCCGTGTTCGAGAGGTAGGACGACGCCTCGACCCCGACGGCCTCGAGGATTCCCGCGGCGAAGTTCGAATACGACAGCAGCGTCCCGTCGCTGACGACGGCCCCTGTCTGCATGTCGATGGGGAGCGCCTCGAGCCCGTCGCCGGTGCCGCCGAGCACGCGTCCGCCTGGCAAATCACCGCCCACGACGAGGGCGCTCGTCACGGGCCAATGGTCCTTGCCGCCGGCCTCATTGAGCTTGGGGGTGCGGCCCATCTCCGACGCCACGACGACGACGGTCTCCTCCAGCATCGTCTTGCCGCTGGCCTTGCCGGGGGTCTGACCAAGCTCGTCGACGAGCCCGGAGAGGGCCTCGAAGAGCGCCTCGCCGAGCGGGCCCTGCGCCTCGTTGCCCTGGTGGGTGTCGAAGCCGAAGAACGTGGCCTCGCATTGGACCGAGTGGCTCAGCCCTTCGCGGAGCGCGCGGACCGCGATGCCGGTCTGCACCGAGAGATCGAGCGCGAAGGAGAGCTCGGCCGGGAAGGCCGCCTCGAAGCGCTTGAAGCGCTCACCTCGATCCAGCGACGCCAGGAAATCGTCCACCCTGCGGGTGTTGTAGCCCGTCTGGCCGCGCGTCGCGCGGACCCGCTCGGCGCCCGCTCTCACGTGCGCTTCGATGAGAGCGGCCTCCGCGGGGCTCGGCGCGAACCGCTGGTGGCCGCTGTCCGCAGGCGGAAACGCCCTGGCAGGATCGATGAGCCCCTGGATCTGGCTGACCGCGCCGGTGCGCACCGCGATCGAGCCGAGATGCCCCGGGAACGCGTTCGGCCCGAGCGCCAGGTACGGCGCCGGCAGATCGCGTCCGAGCTCGTAGGCCGTCATCGCCCCGACGTCCGGGTTCGTCTCGGAGGCCGTCCCCGTCAGGATCCGCTTCGCGCAGTCCGGGTGGTTGATCGACTGCACCTGGATGCCATTGACGATCGTGGTCACCCCGCCGTGAGCCTCGAAGAAGGCGCGCGCCTTCGGTCGCGAGGCGTGAGCGAAGATGGGCAGCCCGCCGACCTCCTGGATCGCGCCCTCGGGCGCGTCGATCGTGGAGAGCCCCGGCTTCGGATCGAACGTGTAGGTGATGTCCCAGCCGCCTTGGACGAACAGGAGGATCAGGTTCTTCGGGGACCGCTGCTGCGCCTCGGCGCCGCTGCGCTTCATCCCCCACAGCCCCGCGCCCACCGCGCCGAACGCACCCGAGAGCCACTGCCTTCGTGAAAGATTCATCGTCGCATCTCCTCAGTAGTAGGCGACCCGGACGTCCTGAAACATCGCGGTCAGCAGCGTCTGCCACGCGCGGGAGGTGTCCCCGCTCGCGTCGAGCGCCCCGGCGAACAGCGCGTAGCTCTCCCCGACCTGCTCGTCGTCGGCTTCGACGAGCTCCCCGAACACCCGCGCGTAGAGCTCGACGATCTGGTCCCGCACGGCGTCTTCGCCCGTGTCGCTCCCGTCGACGAGCGTGAGCAGCCTGCGCGCCGATGGGTCCGCGATGCCGAGGTCTCGGGCGACCACGAAGGCGCTCGCCTCCTCGGCGAAGGCCCTCAAGAAGAGGCTCGTGCCGGCGCTGTCCGTGAAGGTGTTGCGCGTGACGAACGCGGAGTCGATCCCGCCGCCGATCACCCGATAGCCGAGCATCGTGTCCCGCGGGAGCTCGACCTCTCGGATCGTGCCACCCGACAGCTCGCTGAGGTCCGTGAGCCACTGGAACCCCGTAAGGTCGTGCATGAGGCTCGCCAATTCGTCGGGACGAGCCTTGCGCAGGCCGACGATATCTTCGGCCTCCTCCAGGTCGGCGCCGTGAGAGGCGCGGAAGTCGTCCGAGAGGATGACCGCCTTCGCGAGCGCCTTGGCGCTCATCCCCGAGTCGACCAGCACCTCCTGGAGCTCCGCGGCGCGCTCGAGGGGGACCGCGTGCACGTCGACCTGGTTGAAGTACGCATAGAAGCGCTTCGCCGCGCACAGGCTGAACCGCGGGTCGTCCGCGATGAGGGCCCCGAGGTCCTCGAGCGTCTCTCCGGGCTGACCGAAGTAGGACGGCTCGCGCATGTCGATCTGGAGCAGCTCCTCGAACACCCCGGGCAGCCACATGGACTGCATCGGGTATTCGGTCGTGTCCTGGGGGACGATCAGAGGGAAGACGTCCTTGAAGAAGCTCGCGAGGGGATCGAGCGCCTGGTGGCAGCTCGCGCACGCGGCGTTGGCGACGACCGCGTCCTGGACGGCGTTGGGGTCGGCGACGTCGACGTTGGTGTCGAGCTCGACGTCGCGGTCGAGAAAGTCATAGCAGAGCAGCGCCCGTGACACCGCGTTGGCGCGCTGGCGGTTCGCGTTCGAGGGCGTGCTCTGGTAGCGGACATACAGCCACGAGTCGGTGAGGACCCCCGCGTTTCCGCGCCCGTCCAGGTGCTTCGCGGCCTGCCACTCGGCGCCGCCGGCCTCGTAGGGCAGGTCCCACACCACCGACGTGATCGGGTCGACCATGACGTAGTCGGCGGTGACGATCTCCCCGTAGGGGCGGTCTTCCATGACCACGCGCTCGACCAGCCTCAATGGCGCCTCCATCACGGAGGCGTTGATCGAGACCAGATCTCGATCCGCCAGGGCGCCGAGCGGCTGGAAGCCGGCGGGGTAGTAGAGCCAGTCGGGGCGGAGGAGCAGGGTCTCGTTGTGGAGGTCGCGCACCGTGCGACCGAACTCGTCCGACTCGAGGTAGCCATCGACGACGCCCTCGAGGGCCTCGGGGTCGTCTGCGACGCGCTCGAGGTCGGCTCGGCTCGGGCGCGTCCCGCGCAGCGCCATCGACGCTCGCACGAGGTGCTGCTCCGGTGTCAGGGGCTGGATCGTCGAGCTCGGCTCGGGGTCGGGCTCCGAGTCGGTGTCGACGTCGCACCCCGCTCCCAGGGCGAGGGCCGCGAGGGGGGCCACGAGGCGCAGCGGTTGTCGCATGACCCCGCTCACTGCAACCCCAGTGCCGGCCGCAGAGGCTTGGAATTTGCGCGAAAATGCAGCGCCAACCGTGAGCTCGGGTCGCATGGAGGCGACTCGTCGCTTCCATGTGACAGACCGACTCGGCGGGCCAACGGGCGTACGATGCCAGCACGACGATGCAGGACGAGGACGCCAAGGTCACGAGGAAGGCAACCGCGAGCGAGCTGCTCACGCTTCGGCTCGTCGGCGCCGAGGTGACCGTCGACGTGGGGCCCGACGCTGGGCGCTCCTGCACCGTCGGGCCCTCGTCGCTCGTCATCGGGACCGGGTCTGGCTGCGACCTGTGCCTGTCCGACCGCCTCGTGTCGAGGCGTCACGTCGAGCTGCGCGCCGAGGCGGACGGGCTGCGGGTCACCGACCTGGGCAGCCTGAACGGGACGCGGCTCGGCACGTCACGGGTCCGCGACGTCCTGCTCACGGAGGACGGCGCGCTCGCCCTCGGAGAGACGACGCTCCGCGTTCGGCTCCAGCGCGACGGTCTTGGCGTCTCCCTCTCGCCGCGTCGGAGCTTCGGCGCCGCTCTGGCCGAGAGCCCAGGGATGCGCCACGTGTTCGATCTGCTCGAGAAGGCGGCCAAGAACGATGTCACGGTCTTGCTCGAGGGCGACAGCGGCACCGGGAAGGACGTGCTCGCTCACGCGGTCCACGCGGAGTCCAGCCGGCGGCAGGGCCCCTTCGTCGTCGTCGACTGCGGCGCCATCCCCGAGCAGCTGCTCGAGAGCGAGCTGTTCGGGCACGAGAAGGGGGCGTTCACCGGCGCGCTGCAGCAGCGCGCCGGCGCGTTCGAACAGGCGCACGGCGGCACGCTGTTCCTGGACGAGATCGGCGAGCTCCCGCTCGAGGCTCAGCCCAAGCTCCTGCGCGCGCTCGAGAGCCGCGCGTTCCGGCGCGTCGGCGGCTCCCAGACCGTGAAGGTCGACGTGCGCGTCGTCGCCGCGACGAACCGGCGGCTCCGAGAGGCCGTCCGCCGCCGTGAGTTTCGCGAGGATCTCTTCTATCGCCTGGCGGTCGTGCACGTCGCCGTGCCGCGCCTCGCCGATCGCCCCGAGGACGTGCTGCCGCTCGCGGAGTCGTTCCTCAGGCGGGTCACCGGGGACGAGCGAGCCGTCCTGCCCGATGACTTCGCCAAGCTGCTCTCGTCGTACGCGTGGCCCGGAAACGCCCGGGAGCTGCGCAACGTCGTCGAGCGGTTCGCGACCTTCGACCGGGCCGATCCCAAGCTGCTGTTCGACCCGGGCGCTGCGACGGAGCGGCCGGGGGCCGCGCCGTTCGAAGGCCTCGAGCTCCTGCCGTACCACGAGGCGAAGCGCCGCGTGCTGGAGCTGTTCCACCGAGCCGTGCTGCCGCGCGCGCTCGAGCGCGCAGGGGGCTCGGTTCCGAAGGCGGCCGAGGAGCTGGGGCTCCCGAGGCAGAGCCTGTACCGTATGCTCAACCAGCTCGATGAAGAGAGCCCGTAGCGCCGCGTGGATCATCGGCTGCGTCGTCGCCTTGGCGCTCGGCGGCTCGGCCCGCGCCGAGGCCCCGAGCGCCGACTCGGCGCGCCTGTTCGAAGAGGGTCTCGCGGCGTTCGACGCGGGGCAGCACGCGCGCGCGGTGGAGCTATGGGAGCGGCTGTTCGCTGAGGGAGCGCCCGACAAAGCGTGGCGCGTCCTCTATAACCTCGGCCTCGCTTACGAAGCGTCGGGCGACCGCGCGCGCGCCATCGAGCGCTATGAGGCCTTCTCGCGCCGCGTCGGAGAGCAACCCGGGAGCCTCCCGATCGACTTCGAGGGGCGGCGCCAAGACGCGGTGGAGCGCGCGAACAGGCTGCGACCGAATCTGAGCCTGCTGCGCGTCGCGCCGCCGACCTCGGGCGAGCGAATCGCCGTGAGCATCGACGGAGGGCCCACCAGGGACGCCGGCTTCTCGACGTACCTCGAGCCCGGGGCCCACACCCTTCGAATGGGGGAGGGCTCGCGCGCCGTCATCGCGAGCGTGACCCTGGCGAAGGGGGAGATGTTCACGAAGGTCGCCGAGCAGCTGCCGCCGCCCCCCCCGCCGCCGTACGTCGCCCCCGTTCACCCGGGCGTCCTCATCGGGGGGGCGATCTTCTCTGCGGGGTCCGTCGCGGTGCCGATCGGGCTGTACTTCCGGGCTCAGTCGCTCCGCGACGACGCCCTCCTGTTCAGGCCCTACGACGAGGGGTATCGGCCTGCGGTGGAGGCGTACGACGAGGCCGCCACGCTCTACCAAGCGACGTGGGCGATCCCCGCGACGCTGGGCGCGGCCACCCTCGCCATGCTCGTGATCGACCTCGTGGACGCGTCGTCGGGCGAGGCGCCGGACAAGACACGGGGCTCCATCGAGGTGAGGCCGACGCTCGCGGGGCTCGAGGTGATACTCCCGTGAGGCGATGGCTCGCGTGGCCCCTGTTCGTCGCCTGGTTGCTGGCCGTCGGCTGCCTCGAGCCCCTGCCCTTGCCGGGGCCTTGCGAGCCGCCAGACAGGGTGATCGACGGGGAGTGCGTGAGCTGCGACGACCCCCGCGAGTTCGTGGGTGATGTCTGCAAGGTCTGTCCCCCGGAGCCTGCGTTCGCGACGAAAGAGCGCTGCATCCCCAATGCGTTCGTCGATCACGGCCTGCCCCCCCCAGGCTGCGCCGCGGGGGACGGGATCTACGCGCGCTTCGAGTGCCTGATGGGCGACCTGCCCTGCGATTGCCCGTCGTTCGAGCTCGCTGACTCCGAGCCGCTGTGTTTCTCGGAGGGCTGTCCGTCGTTCGTCCTCGAACGCTACGCCGGCGCCCAGTGCGCAGCGGTGGACGGCGAGGCGATCCAATGGGCGGGTCTCTTCCCGTCGGAGGGCTGCGGCTGCGGCTGCCTCGAGGCCCTCGCGCACTGCGACGGGCGCGGCTACGCGGTCGGGTACTTCGCCGACGAGACGCACACGGAGCGCGTCGACCTGGATTCGCTCTATCTGCCCATCGTGGGGCAGCTCCCCGCCGCTGGGACGTTCGGGGTGTACATTCGCGCGCGTGGCTTCGCGCTCCCGTTCCTGGTCGCTCCGGTCCCCGAGGTCTCCGACTTCGGGTGGGGCTTCTACACCACGAGCGATTTCGTCGAGGCGATCGGCTACGGCGCCGAAGACGAGGGGATCATCAGCGATTTCGCGGTCGACGTGCTGTACACGTATTCGGAGCAGGCCGGTCCACCGAGCGCGATCCTCATCGCGGGGCCCAGCGCCGACCCGGGGATCGGGACGTTTGGCATGTTCGAGATCGACTGCGTGATTCCGTTCGCGATCGGAGACTGACCCGCGAGCCGAGCGCGGGCTGGTCGGCGACCGGCGCCATCGGCCGCTCGACGATCTGCGGCGGTGTGCGCTGAGGCCTCCGGGCCTCACGCCTTGGTCGAGGTGACGGAGTCGTCTACTCTCGGCTCTATGCCCCGCCCCGGCGCGCTCGCCCGTTCCATGGTCGCCCTCCGCGGCCAGCGCCGCACTGGTGTCTTGTCCGTCGACGCCGAGGGCACCCGCACGTTCATCTATTTGAAGGAGGGCGTGCCCGTCTTCGCGGAGGAGGGCACCTCGGGAGAGACGCTCGGCCGGCTCCTCGTTCGCCTCAAGCGCATCACGCAGGAGCAGTACCTGACGGTGCTCTCCAAGATGACCCACGCGCTCGTCTTCAACGAGCAGCTGCGATTCGGGGAGACCGCGGTCGAGCTCGGGTTCATGACCGAGGAGCAGGTGAACAGCGCCCTGCACAATCAGGTCAGGTGGAAGGTCATCCGTTGCTTCCAGCGCGACGAGGTCGCGTGGAGCTTCGGCGACAACGAGGCCGAGGTGGCCGAGGTGGGAAACTTCCCGATGACCCTCGAGTCGCTCGTGTTCGACGCGGTGCTGTGGCTCGACTCCGAGCACCGGAACGAGGCTGGGCTCGGCGGGATGCTCGAGCGCTTCGTCTACATCCCCGCGAACGAGCGAGCCGACGTCGGGCGCCGCCTCGGCCTCGACCCGAGCGTCCTGCCGGGCCTCTCCGCGCTCGACGGCCAGCGCCGCGCGAGAGAGATCATCACGCTCGCGGGCGACATCGAGTGGGAGGCTGTGCTCACCACGATGGCGATGCTGGGGATGCCCGTGTTCCTCTCCGAGAAGCCGAAGGACGTCGCCCCGGTCCAAGCGGGGCCGCCGCCAGCGCCGGCCCCCGCCGCGCAGCTGCCGCGTGCGGTCCCGCTCGACCGCACCAGAACGTCGCAGGTGCTCCGGCAGCTCGACTCGATGGTCCGGAGCTACCAGCTCACCGACGGCGACCTCTTCAAGCAGCCCGCGAGCCCGCACGAGGAGCGCCTGATCGCCGAGCACGCCTTCCAGCGCGGCCGCGCTCACCTCGCCGCCGGGCGCGACGCCCAGGCTTCGCGCGCCCTGCGGCGGGCGGTTCAGCTGGCCCCCGCCAACGCCGAGTACGCCGTGCTGGCGCTGTGGTGCGACCACAAGGATCGCTTCTCCAAGGACGAGGACTCGGCGACCCTCCTGAAGCGAGAGGTCGTCGGGGCGATCCGCAAGGACCCGAACTTCGCGTTCGGCTACTACATCCTAGGCAGCCTCGCCTTCGCCGCGAAGGACCTCCCGCAAGCGAAGCGCTTCTTCTTGAAGACGATCTCGCTCGATCCGGCCATCGTGGACGCGACGATCCGGGTTCGCCTGATCGAGGCGCGCGGGTCGAGCGACAAACGCTGAGCGCTCACCGGTCCGCCGGGGTGGAGGCCTCCACCGACAGGATCTCGCGTAGGAACTCGAGCACCGCCCGGATGCGCGGCGCCTTGAGGACGTCCGGGTGGACCGCCTGCCACAGGCTGCGCGGCTCGAGGCCCTCGGCTCCGGCGATGTGGACCAAGGCCGCGTCACGGTCTGCGACGAGCCTCGGCAAGAGCGCGAGGCCGGCGCCCGCCACGCACGCGCTGTAGACGGAGGCCACGCTGTCCGCGCGCATCACGAACCGCGCCCCCGCGAGGCGCTCCTCCAGCCAGCCGTTCTCGCTCGCGAACGCTCGGGACGTCGCGAAGCCGATCGCGTCGTGGCGCCGCAGGTCGGAGGCCGTGAGGCGGGGTCTGCCGCGCTCCGAGACGTAGCTCCTCGACGCGAACAGCGCGAGCTCGACGGGGCAGAACCTGCGCGCGACGACGTCCGGCTCGCGGGGGCGGGTGAGCCGAATGGCGACGTCGGCCTCGCGGCGCGCGAGGTCGACCGTCGCCTGCGTGGAGGCCAGGAAGAGCGTGAGGTTCGGGTACCGCGCGGCGAAGCGCGGGAGGTGTGGCGCGAGGAAGCGCGCCGCGATGAACTCGGTGGTCGCGACGCGGACGTTCCCCGAGAGCCGCTCGTCGGCGCCCGTCAGCTCGCGCTCCAGCGCGAGCGCCTCGGACTCCATCCGCTCCGCGCGCGCGATGAGCGCGCCGCCCGCCTCCGTCGCGGTGCAGCCCGTCTGGGTGCGATCGAAGAGCCGAGCGCCGACCTGGGCCTCGAGCACGCCAATTCGGCGGCCCACCGTCGTGGGGTCGACCTTGAGGTGAGCGCCCGCGCCCGAAAAGGTACCCGTGCGGTGCAGCGCGAGCGCATAGCGCAGATCGTCCCACTCGAGCCGGGCCTGCTTGCGGCTGGAGGGCGGAGCGGCGGCGCGCGGCATGCCTGCATGCTAGCAGGTCGTGGCTGCATTCGTGCAGGATGCCTGGCGCGAGTCGACACGCCAATGGCGGAGGCGCCGAGCCAGGCGCCCCCCCTGACGCCGGTCGCCGCTTGGAGTAGGGACTCCCCATGGGAGAACCCGACGTCGTGGGCGCGCTGGAGGCGCTCGGCTTCAACCGCAACGAGGGCCGCGCGTATGCGTCGCTGCTCGCCGCGGGGCCGTCGACTGGCTACGAGGTCAGCCAGCACGCCGGCATCCCCCGCTCCGCGGTCTACGCCGTGCTGCGAAAGCTCGTCGCCGAGGGCGTCGCGCGCCGGACCCCCGGACCGCCCGAGCGGTTCTTGGCGATCTCTCCCGAGTCGCTCTGCGCGCAGCTCCAGAAGCGCTTCGACACCTCCTCCCAGGCGCTGCGCGAGGCCGCAGCCAGGATCTCCCTCGCCGACGCCGCGCCCGACGCCCACAGCGTGCAAGGGTACGACCGCATCCTCGAGGAGGCCGCCGGCCTGATCCACGGCGCGACGTCGACGCTCGTGGTGAGCGGATGGCCGCGCGAGCTCTCGAGGCTCGAGAGCGAGCTGGCGAGGGCGGAGGAGCGCGGCGTGTTCGTCGTGGTGTTCTCGCACGCAGCGCTACCCCCGACCCTCACCGGCGTCCGGTACAGCTATGGTCTCTCGGAGACAGATCTGGAGGCCTTCTGGCGCCACCGCTTGGTCGTCGTCGCCGATGATCGGCGCAGCCTGCTCGGCGCGGCCGAGCGCAGCACGGACGATCGCGCGGTCGTGAGCGACACCGCGGCGATCGCGGAGGTGGCGGTCAGCCAAGTCGCGCTCGACATCACGCTGTTGTGCCAACGCGCCGGCGCGGACGCGGGCGCCGTGCTCGCGAAGATCTTGGGCGACAGGATCGGGCGCCTCGACACGCTGCGACAGGAGCCGTCGGCGATCGAAGCCGGCGCGCGCGTGGCCGCGGGCCCGAAGCGCGCCGCGCGCTCCAAGCGCGGGCCGGCCGACGCTATCCGCTGACCCTGCGCCCCGCGATCTGAGCGGACAAGGACTCGATCTTCGCGTGGAGGTCGGCGGGGGCGACGGGCGAGCCACGGACCATGTCGAGCACACGGCTCGCTTCGCCGACAAGGTTCGCCTTGAGCAGCACCGCGGCGTGCGCGACCGCCGCTCGGGCGCCGATCTCGTCGCGGATGCCCGAGCGATAGAGCGCGATCAGCGTCTGGCCGCTGCGCAGGGCGTCGCCCTTCTGCGCGAACCGCTCACCGAGCCGAAGCAAGCGGTCGGGGGGGCTCCGATCGAGCAGGCTGAGCTGGTGCAGCTCCGTCAGGACGCCGGCTGCGGCCTCGACCAGGCCCTGGTCGAGGTAACACAGCGCGAGATCGACGAGTGAGCGAGCCCGCAGCTCGGGGTCGTTGTCGACGGTCGCGACGCGGAGCAGCTCGAGCCGCGCGTCGATGTTGCGGGGCTCGGCGGCGGCGATGGCCGCCAGGCGCTGCAAGCCCTCCGCCTTACGCCCGGAGTCGAGCCATTGCACGGCCTCGGCGACGCGGGGATCGCCGCGCACCGACGCCTTCTCGTCGACCGCGGCGTCCAGCTTCTGGTCGAGCCCGGAGAGGCGCAGCCCGGCCGCGATCGCGGCGCCGCAGGCGAAGCCCCCGACGTGCGCCCAATGGGCGGTCCCGCTGCCCGGCGACATGAAGCCGGAGAGGACCTCGAGCCCGAACCACAGCGGCAGCATGACGTACGCGGGCGCCTCGAAGGTGCCGACCTTGGGGCGGAGAAAGAGCAGGAGCAGATAGAGGAACCGGATGCGCGTCGTCGTGAGCACCACCAGGAACGCCCCCATCGCCCCGGCGATGGCGCCGGAGGCCCCGACCAGGGGGATCGCGGAGCCGGCGTTGAAGGCCCGGTGCAAGAGCGCTCCGGCGACGCCGCTCACCAGGTAGAAGCCGAGGAAGAGCGGTCGGCCCCAGCGGTCCTCGAGGTTGCAGGCGGCGAGCCACAAGAACCACATGTTGAAGAGGATGTGCAGCCAGCCGCCGTGGAGGAACTGGTGCGAGAGCAAGGTCAGGAACCCGCCGCGCGCCGGGACATCACCGAACCGGTGTGTCGGCAGCGCGTAGAGCGCCTTGTCGGCCTCCGCGCACAGCGCGCTCATCGTCGCTTGAGCTTCGCGCCGCTCATCGTCGTCGACGCCGGGCGGGACGGGGCCGGGCTTGTGGCCGAGGGGCGCGAGCGCGTGGCAATCGACCGCGACGTAGCTGTGCTTCATCATGTACGTCTGCGCTCGGCCGATCGCGTCCGTGGCGCGCGCCTCGGGCCGCTTGTAGACGAGCATGCCCACGAACACCGCGAGGTTGAGCACGACGAGGGCGGCGCTGATGACCGGGAAGCGGCGGCCGGTGCTCTGCTCATGCGCGATGGGCGTGATGAAGAACACGGGCTAGAAGGTAGCGAGCTTCGACCCCACAGTGGAAGGGTCGCCGTTGCGCTCGGCCTGCAGCCATGACACGCACGGGCGTGCTTCGAACCCCGCTCGGAAGACTGCGCTGGATCGGCTATCTCGAGGGCGCCTCCTTCGTCGTGCTCCTCGGCGTCGCGATGCCCCTCAAGTACCTCGCGGGCATGCCCCTCGCCGTGCGCATCGTCGGGTCTGCCCACGGCGCGCTGTTCGTCGCCTACCTCGTCGCGATCGCCCTCGCCGTTCGCGCCAAGGCGTGGCCGCTCAGAGAGGCCGGGACGCTCGTCGTCGCGTCGCTCTTGCCGCTCGGGCCGTTCCTGGTCGACGGCCGCCTCCGCGCTGCCGAGCGCGGCGCGGACGCGACCGAGCCCACGCCCACGCCCTGACGCGCTCGCCCGGCCGGGCTCACTCCGCTGGGCTCACTCTGCGGGCTTCGCTGCTCCGCGCTTTCGCCGCACCATCGAGAGTCCGAGATCGATGAAGTCGCGCGAGATCTTGCGGGCGATCAACAGCGCCGCGCCGGCGTAGACGACGGCGCCGACCAGGACCTCGATCCCGACGCGAATGCCCGCGTGCCAGCCGGTGTCGCCCATCGTGGCGCGGATACCGTACACCGAGGCGACCATCGGCGCGCAGGCGAGGAACGGCCGCACGAGCGCGAGCAGGACCGACGAGACCGAGATGCCCTCGGAGCGCAGCGACATCACGATGAACAGCACGTTCAGCGTGAAGGCGACGCCGACCCCGATCGCCGACGCGATGGGACCCCAGGGCGCGAACAGCCACATGAACGCGAGGACGCTCACGACGAGGAGGAAATCGAGGAGGGCGAAGATGCGGGTCCGGCCGGTGACCTGCAGGTAGCCGCCCGCCAAGATGCCGATCGAGCGGCTCATGCTCAGCGCGGAGATCGCGGTCAGGAAGGGGGCGACGCCCGCGTAGCTGGGCGCGTAACAGGCCTCGACGAGCGTCTTGGCCACCGCGCCGATCCCCGTGGCCATCGGGAACACGACGAGGGCCATCAGCGACGCAGCTCGCAGCAGCCCGCGGCGCCTCGCCTCGACGTCCGTGAGCCGCGCGAACGTGGGGACCAACACGTCGTTGATCTGCTCGCCGACGTTCGTCGCGGGCAGGTCTGCGAGCCGATACGCCTGGTTGTAGAGGCCCAGCGTCTCCTCGCCGAAGCGCCGCACCATGAAGCCGTTGTCCCATTGCTGAGCGGCCATGTGGAACGTGTTCGCGACCGACACCGGCACGCCGTACGACAGGATCTTCGACATGGTCGACCAGGCCAGCTTGCAGGGCTGCAGGTAGTCGCGCCACGACGTCACGAAGAAGAGGAACACCAGCGCCACGAGGGCGCGCGCGAGGTTGCCCACGACGATGGCCCACCCGCCGTAGCCCCAGTACGCGAACAGCACCGTGGTCACCGCGTAGGTGAGCTCGCCCAGCGCCAGGCGGAGCCCGACCATTCGGAACCGCATCTCGCGCACGAGGATGTAGCGAGGCAGCCAGCCCAGGCGGTCCAAGAAGTGCGAGAGGGCCAGCGCGGGGGCGTAGACCACCACCGACGGCGCAGCGAGGATGTCGGCCGCAGCGAACCGGCCGAAGAACAGGATCGCGCACGCGAGCGCGCCTGCCCCGAGCAGGAGGACCGTGCCGTGGAAGGCCGTCTCGCGGCCCTCCGAGGGGTTCGCCGCGATGTATTGGCCGACCCCGAGGCTGGTCGCGACCGCGAAGGTCTGGACGAAGACGAGGGCTGCGTAGACCTCACCCTGTGCTTCCGGTGGAAGGAAGCGGGTGAGGATGAACGTGCTGATGATCGTCAGGATGCGCGAGCCGACGTTCGCGCCTGTCGTCCACAGGAACCCCGCCGCTGCCTTTTGAGCGAGAGACACAGGGCGGGACGCTCAGCCTTCGACCTCGTCGGCCTCCTCGAACGGGACGTCGAGCCGGTGCGGGATGGCCTTGAACAGCGCCGCGAGGTCGTGGGCCCAGCCGTGCTTTTCGTGGGGGCGCCCCAGCTCTTGCGCGAACTTTTCGAGCTCGGAGGCGCGCTTCACGTCGACCTCCAGTAACGCTCGAAGCTCGCGCAGGCGGTCCTTTTCGCGAGGATCGTTGTCTCCGTCGACCCCCATCTGCCAGACGGCCGCGACGTACGCGAACGCCCGGTCGTGCGCGCCGAGGTTCTGCACAAGGACCTGATCCAGGGGGATGGGGCTCTCCAGCATCTTGTCGAGCCTCGACCGCAGGTCCTTGGTGAGGTTCAGCACCGTCGCCGCGCTGCGGATGCTCGCCTTCTCCTTGTCCTCGAGCTTGCCGTCGGCCCACGCCATGGTGATCAGGATCGCGAGGATCTCGGTGCAAGCTTCGACACGGATCGTGAGTCGTGACATGCGCGCACGGTAGCAGTGTTCCCCCGGGGAGAGGAGGGGGGCGCCGCCGCGACTGGGAGCCTGCTCAGGGCTCGCGCGCACCTTCGAGTTCTCAAGTTGCGCAACGGCGGTTCGCTTCGTGTCCCATTTCGGACCCGGCGGTCGCTGCCGGTTGCGCAATCTGTCGGGTGCGCCGCTTGCTTGGCGGCGCGCCAGCTTGGGTAGGATGGCTTCGGGTTGATCACACAAGGCACGGGGAAGAGCGCGGTCCGGGCCCCTCTCGATGAGGCGCTCGAGGGAGAGATCCGCCAGCTGGATCTCACGCTCGCCCGAATGTGGCAGGTGCTCGCGGCCTCTCTGGTCGTCGCTGGGCTCGCCGTCCACCTGTTCATGGCCGTCCCCGCCGGGCTCGCGGTCGCGTCGATCTCGCTGCTCGGCGGGGCATGGTTCTCCTTGCAGCGCGTGTGGTTGCGACGTCCGAGCGCGCGCTTCGCGGTCGTCGCGAACGGCGTCGTCGAGGGCCTGCTTCCGTCGGCGTTCTTGCTGGCGATCGCCGTGACCCAGGGCCCTGCGTTCGCGCTCGGCTCCTACGTCCCGCCGCTCATCTTCGCCGCGATGACCGTCGCGGCGACCGCGCGGCTGCGGCCCAAGATGACCCTGCTGATCGGGGTGATGCACGCCGCGCTCTTCCTGGTGGTCTACGCCGTGTTCCTGCGGCCCCGGCTCACGGCGGCGGAGATGGCCCTGCCGCTGCTGGCGCCCAGGCTGCAGGTGACCCGGGCGCTCTCCTTCGTCTTGGGCGGGACGATCGCCTTCGGCGTCTGTCACGCGCTGCGCCGGGCGATCGGGCGCGCCGAGCGCAGCGTGCGCTCTCGCGATCTGTTCGGAAAATACCGGCTCGCCGAGAAGCTCGGCGCCGGCGGGATGGGGGTGGTTCACCGCGCGGTCTATTGCCCCGAGGGAGGCTTCGAGCGCACGGTCGCCGTCAAGCTGCTCCACGCCCACCTGGCCGAGCAGCGCTCGTTCATCGACGCCTTCCGCGCGGAGGCCGAGCTCTCGGCCCGGCTCGTCCACCCGAACATCGTCCAGGTGCTGGACTTTGGCCGGTTCGGAGAGGCGTATTTCCTGGCGATGGAGCACGTGGAGGGCTCGACGCTCGGATGGCTGATGAGGCGGCTGGCGGCGGCCCAGCGCGTCGCGCCGCTCACCGCCGTGGGGTGGATCGGGCAGCAGATCCTGGGCGGCCTCGCTCACTCTCACCACGGCGCGCGCGACGCCGCGGGCGCGGTGCTCCACGTGGTGCACCGCGATCTCTGCCCTGCGAACGTGCTCGTCTCCGCGAGCGGCGACGTGAAGATCTCGGACTTCGGCGTCGCGAAGGCGCTCGGTGACGCGACCTTCTCGGAGACCAAGACCGTGGTCGGTCACCTCGGGTACATGTCCCCCGAGCAGGTCTGCGCCGATCCGATCGACGAGCGCTGCGATCTCTTCGCCGCCGCGGTCATCCTCTTCGAGCTGGTGGCCGGCGCGCCCCTGTTTCGACGGGCGAACGAGGCCCTCACGCTCATGGCGCTCATGCACCGTGACGTGCCGCGCGTGGCGACGCTGCGCGCGGAGCTCTCGCCCGAGTGGGACACCTTCTTCGAGCGCGCCCTCGCCGAGCGCCCAGGCGGCCGCTTCGCGTCTGCCGAGGAGATGGCCGCGGCGCTGGAGGAGCTGACCGGGCCGAGCGCAGCAGGCAGGGAGCAGCTAGCCGAGCTCTTGGCCTGGGCGCAGGAGACGAAGCCGGTCGACGAGCCAGAGGCCCCCGCGAGCGAGACGAAGCCGACGGTCGCCCTCACCGGCAAGAGCGGGACGGTGAGGCTCAGCCCTTCCGCGGCCGGCGGATCCCAAAGGCCACCATCCGGCTGATCAGCGTCCTGCGAGAGATCCCGAGGGCCTCGGCGGCGCGCACCTGGTTGCCCGCGCTTCGCTCGAGGGCCTCGAGGACGCGCCTGCGCTCGATTTCATTCACCTCGTCAGCGAGCCTGAGGCCCGTGTTCGCCGTCGGCGCGTCGTCGAGCCTCGGCGCGGGCCGGCTCGAGGGCGGGGGAGACGACGCGACAGCGCGCCGCGGCAGGCCGAGGTGGTGCGCGAGCATCGTCGGGCCGGCCAGCAGGAGGGCCCGCTCGAGGACGCTCGCGAGCTCTCTGATGTTGCCCGGCCAGTCGTAGCCGGCCAGCGCGGTGAGCACCGACGCGTCGACGTGAGGCGGCAGGCGGCCGAGCCTCGCCGAGCTGTCCTTTACCAGGGTCCCGAGCAGCCCCGGGAGCTCGTCGCGCCGATCGCGCAGCGGCGGGACGATGATCGGCATTCCGGCGAGGCGGTAGTACAGATCCGGCCGGAAGGAGCTCCTCGAGGTCGCCGACAACAGGCGGTTGGTCGCGGAGATGAAGCGGACATCGAAGCGCACCGGCTTGAGCCCGCCGATGCGGATCACCTCGCCGCGCTCGAGCGCCGTGAGGAGCTTCGCCTGCACGGACGGCGGCAGATCCCCGACCTCGTCCAGGAACACCGTCCCGCCGGAGGCGGCCTCGAGCAGGCCTGGCTTCGTCTGTGTGGCGCCGGTGAACGCGCCTCGTTCGTAGCCGAACAGCTCGCTCTCGAGCAGGTGCTCCGGGAGCGCCGCGCAGTTGAGGTGGAGCCAAGGGCCGCTCGCGCGAGGCGATCGCTGCACGATCCGCCGCGCGAGGTAGCCCTTTCCGACGCCCGTCTCGCCCAACAAGAGCACCGAGATCGGGGTCGGCGCGACCAGGTCGATCAAGCGGAGGGTCTCCTCCATGCTCGCGACCTCGCCTGGCTCGGCCGGGAGCGGCTCGTTCTCCGCAGTGGGAGGCCGGAGCGCCACGACGACCCCGCCGAGCTCGAAGGGCTCTCCCCAGCGCACCGTCGCGAGCTCTCCCTGGGCCAGCGTCTGAGCCCGGACCTTCGTCCCGTTGGAGCTGCCCAGGTCTTCGACGACGAGCTCCGCGCCGACGTGGAGCACCGCGTGACGACGCGAAATCGAGGGGTGATCGATGGGAACCTCGGCGGAAGACCCCCTGCCCACGATGACCCGGCTCTGGGCGGGGATCGGCGTCGTGAGCCCCCCGCCTTCCCAGAGCGCCGTCAGCATCGGCCGCGCGTCACGCTGCGCGAGGATCTTCTGCGTCTCTTCTTCCCTGTGCGGGTGCATCACCAGGAGCACCCTAGCCGCCTTTCACGAATCGTGCCGATGACGACGCACCTCGCCCGCCCCGCCTCGGTGGTACGCTACGTGCTGATGCGAAACCTTCCGAAGGCAGACACCACGAGCGTGGCCGAGCCCGGGGAGACGCCCGCCGCGGCTCCGGCGCACAGCGAGGAGCTCTCGCCCAAGCTCGCTGAGCTCGACGTCTCGCCGAGCCGTCCAGAGCCCGCCGCCGCGGCGATTCGGTTGAACGGCCTCGCGCTCGCGCGGGTCGCCTCGATCGGCGAAGGGGGCAAGCTCGAGCTCGCGATCGGCGGGCGCTTCGTCGACGGCTTCGCCGATGAGACCGTGCACGAGGCGGTCCTGCGGACCGCCCACGATCGCAAGGAGCCCGTGCTGGTGGAGGAGCGAGGCGGGGTGATCTTCGTGGTGGGCGCGCTCCGCACCCAGCCCACGCCCGGGGTCGACGCCATGGCCCACGTCACCATCGAGGCCGATCGCATCGAGCTGAAGGCCAAAGAGGAGATCGCCATGACCTCCGGCGTGGCCGCGGTCGCGATTCGAGCCATCGGGGAGGTCGAGACCTACGCCGATCGAATCCTCAGCAGGGCGGAGTCGGTCCACAAGATCATCGGGCGGATGCTCCGGCTCAACTGAGCCGAAACTTGGCCGGAAGCGTCCGGCTCGGGCAAAGGGGCGGTATGCGCCTATCCCACCGAGCCCTGGCGCTCGCTGCGTTCGCCCTCTCCGCGTGGGGCGCGCCTGCGTGCAAGAGCAAGGACGAGGGCGGACCCTCGAAGGACGGCATCTTCGCGCTGGGAGACGCCCCCGCGCTCTCGAAGGCCGAAGGCCAGGAAGAGATCCCCGAGACGCCCGAGACGACGCCGGTCGCTGGCGGACCCAAGCTCGGCGCCGTCGAGTTCGTCGCGCCGATCTTCGAGAAGCCGGACCGACGGTCGGAGAAGGTCGGCTACCTCCGCGCGGGCGGCACGCTGACCCGGGGCGAGAAGCCCGTGAAGACCGATGACTGCGCCGGCGGCTGGTACCGCGTGCTGCCGACGGGCTTCGTCTGTGCGACGAACGAGGCGACCACCAACCTCGAGCACCCGATCATCCGCGCGCTCACGCTGCGGCCGAACGTCGACGAGCCGATGCCCTACCCGTACGCGTTCGTCCGCGCGATCGCGCCGAACTACTACCGCGTGCCGACGAAGGCGGAGCAGCTCCAATACGAGATGTCGCTCGACCGCCACCTGCGGAGCTACTCGCGCCTGCACGACAAGTGGAACACGCTCGAGCTCGGCTCGAACGACCTCGACACGGACGCCGAGGGCAACGTCATCGGCGTGTTGCCGGACGAGCCGCCGGTCTTCGACGCGAACGCCTTCTATGGGGGCAACGGCAGCGACGCGATCCCCTGGTACTTCGAGGGAGGCCGGAAGATCCCCAACATCGCGAGCTTCAAGGTGCCCGACTACGCGGTCATCACCAACCGCGTGCCGCGCAAGGCGATGCTCGCGCTGATCGGCACCTTCGTCGGCCCCAACGATCGGCGCTTCGCGGTCACCACGGACGCGCGCCTCGTCCCCACCAGCAAGCTGAAGCCCGATCGTGGCTCGACCTTCCACGGCGTGAACCTCAAGAAGGGCTGGCAGCTGCCCGTCGCCTTCGTCAAACGCGATGGCGCGTACGCGTACGACGCTTCGAAGGGTGGCATGGAGAAGAAGGAGAAGCTGCACCGGCTCGACCCCGTGCAGCTCACCGGGCGCTCGAAGCACCTCGGGGGAAACCGCCTGGTCGAGTCGATCGACGGCAGCTGGTACAAGGAGAGCGACGTCGCCATCGCGGCGAAGCCGAGCAAGCTGCCCGCGTTCGCCAAGGGCCAGAAGAAATGGATCGACATCTCGATCCAGTCGCAAACGCTGGTGCTCTACGAGGGGAACCGCGCCATCTACGCGACCGCGGTCTCGACGGGGCGCGACGGCCTGGGTGACCCGAAGAAGACGCTCTCGACGCCGACGGGCACGTTCGAGATCCGCGAAAAGCACGTGACGGCGACGATGGACGCGAACGAGGTCGACAATAAATTCGAGCTCCGCGACGTGCCGTGGGTCCAGTACTTCAAGGGTGGGTACGCGCTGCACGCGGCGCCCTGGCACGAAGACTATGGCCGGCCTCGCAGCCACGGCTGCATCAACCTCTCGCCCATCGACGCGCGCCGACTGTTCCTCTTCACGACGCCCAACCTGCCCGCCGATTGGCACGGGGTGAACGTGTCGAAGAGCACCGACGAAGGCACGATGGTCCACATTCACCCCTGAGACCGGGCCGCTTCCTGCGGCGCGTGGGCCGTAGTAAACGCCCCCCGATGCACCGTCGGATCCTCGAACGCGCCGCCCTCGCCTGTGCGTCGCTCGCCGCTCTCGGCGGTCTCGTCGGCGCCGGCTGCGGCGGCACGGTCGTCTTCGACGCGCCCGATCCGAAGGCGTGTGGTCTCGGCCACGGCTGCCCGATGGCGGGCTGCGCGTGCGGCGACGGCTCGGTCATCCTCGACACCACCTGCGAGCTCGGCGAGTGCCTTCCCCTCGAGAAGGTCTGCGCGGACCGCTGCGAGGCGTTCGAGGGCGCGGTCGTCGCGTTCGGCACGCCCGACGACGTGGTGCCGATCCCGAACTGCGACACGTTCTGCTCTCGCGTGCTGGTCAACGGCTGTGAGCTCGGCTGCGAGACGCTCTTCAGCGAGTGTGTCCCGCCGACCACGTGCGACCAAGCGGCGGCCTCGTTCTGGCAGTGCGTGACGGAGGAGGCGGTCCTCTCGTGCGTCGACAACGCCGTGCGCGTCGAGCGCTGCGACGCGACCGCGCTCGGGCTCTGCCAAGACGATCAAGCGGGCGAGTGACCCCGCTCTGGCTCAGTTGAGCGCTGAGGGGTCCGCATCGTCGTTCGAGTCGGCGTCGGTCGAGCACGGGCCAGCCTGGTGGTGGACCATGCGCCAGCTGCCGTCTTCGCGGGTGAACACGTTGGTCGCGACGAGGCGCGCTCCGCCCACCTCCTCGAGGCACACGACGAACGCGGTGTCTCCCATGAGGTGAGCCGTCGGGCTCGAGAAGGAGACCTTCGGCGCGCGAGGGTTCGCGAAGATGTCCCTGAAGCTGCGGAGCACGCGGGCGCGGCCATAGAGCGGCGCCCACCCAGGGTGGACGCAGGCGACCGAGGCGCTCGACGACCAGAGTACGCCGAGCGCAGGGAGGTCCCGCGCGGCGAACGCCCTGTAGAAGGACGCGTTGGCCTCGAGCAGGTCGTCGTCAGCCGCTGCCACCGGAGGATCGTGGAGGCGCCGCGCCGCGCAGGCAAGCCCGTCTCAAAGCTCCAGACCCGCCACGAACACGTCTTGGCCCGAGCTCTGGGGGAGGAGCGCGCCTCCGAAGCACCAGCTGCCGTCGTACGAGCCGGTCGCGACGAGCTGGGCTCCGCCGGCCGAGATAGCGCCGAGGACGTCGCCAGTGCCGCCCCCGTACGACTCCGCCCACAACCATTGGTCTACGGGGACCCCCAGCTCGAACGCCCCGATGATCAGGTCGAGCTGACCCGCCGACGAGAACGCCTCACCCCCGAACGTGATCGCGCCGGGGAACGAGCCGCCCACCACCACCGTGTCGCTGGCGACGTCGACGTCGATCGGGGCGGCCTTCTCGAGGCCGGCGAGCGGGCGGACGAAGGTGACGGCGTTGGCCGCACCGAGCCCGAAGACGAAGCCGGTCTCGGGGGGCACGGGGTTGCTGCCGATCATGGCCGCGGCGTCCGACGTGAAGCCAGCCACGACCAGGCGACCGGCGCTCGCCCCCGCGATGGACCTACCGCCGGCGTTCGGGACGACCGGCGCCGCGCTGGCGTGGGCGCCGTCGTCGGGCTCGAGGCGCACGACGAACATTCCCGAGCCGGCGACCTCGCCCCCTCCCAGGTCGAGGCCGCCCTCTTGTCGACCGGTCACGACCACGCGACCGGTGCTGTCGAACGCGACAGCGTTCGCGACGGCGTCCGTCGTCGCCGAAGAGCCGAACGTCTTCAGCCACCGCTCGCCGCCCGAGTCATAGACGGCGACGTAGACGTTCCTCCCCAGTCCGAGGCTGGTGTGGGGGGCGCCGTCGAAGGTGACCGTCCCTCTGAAGGCGCCGACGACGGCGACGTCGCCGCTGGCATTGACCGCGATCCCGTGGACCTCCACCGAGGCGCCCACCGGAGCCTGATAGAGGTAGGTGTCGAGCTCTGCCCCTGTCAGGTTGAAGCCGCGGACGAGCACGCCCGTCGGCATCGCGCCGGTGCTCTCGGGTGATGCCGTCCCGTAGCTCGCGGCGACGAAGGTCTGCCCCGCGGTCGCCGCGACGACCGGGTCGGAGCTGCCGACGAGGCTGACTCCGAACTGGGTTGCCCCCAGCTCGTCGACGCTCACCACGTAGACGCCGCCGCCGGTGAGAGGGCTCCCGAAGAGCGTCGTGTTGGCGCCGAGCTGGCCCACCACAGCCGCCCGGCCCGCGGTCGCGGCGATATCCATCCCCACGTCGAAGCCGGAGGAGCCGCTCCCCGCCGCCGCGAGCACCTCGGGGAGATCGCCCTGGACACACCCGCCGCCCATTCCCCCGTCCCCACCCATACCCCCGCCGCCGGCCTCCGCGCCCCCGCCTCCCGTGGCGGTGGCGCCGCCGTTCGCGCCCGCGCCCCCGCCGCCGTTCGCGCCCGCGCCGCCGCCGCCCGCGCTCGGTGATCCGCCGCTGTTTTCGTTCGAAAGCTCCTCGATGCCGAGCACGAGGTTGCACCCACTCCCGACCCACAGCGCGAAGAAGGCGGCTGCCGCGCGTCCCATTAGAACCTCCCTCGGATCGCAATGGCGGCGCCCTCGGGGCCGACCGACGGGATGAAGCGCAGGCTCGCGGCGCCGGTCTCCGTCGGGGAGGGCGCCGTGAGCCAGAGGATGGGCGCGGCGACGATCGCCGCGCCTCCCACGACGAAGCCGACGGTCGAGCCGTTGGCCAGCTTCTCGGCCTTCGCCCCCTCGGCGATGGCGGCGTCGCTGCATTGGGTGACGACCTCGCCGTCACAGCCCGCGAGGGCGTCATCCCACCTGGAGCCCGCGAGCAGCCCTAGGCCGATGCCGGCGCCGATGGCGCCGAGCCCCACGGCGCCCACGACGATCGCGGCGATCTTCTGCCCTGACAGCGAGCCCGCGCCGCCGTTCGCGGCGCCAAGGTTGGGGACGGTCACGACGATCGTGCCCCCTTCGACGGATTGGATCGATTGCCGGAAGGCGGCGCGCTTGGGCGCCGTGACCACCACCACGTGGGGGCCGGGGTCGACGGCGAGCGGCGCGCCGAGCTCGGAGCTTGCCACGAGCTCGTCGTCGCGCTTCACCTGGAGACCGGCGAGCTTCGAGACCTCGGGCGGGACGTTGATCGTGAGCCAGGGGACGCGCGGCTTGAGCGCGCCCGCGCGTAGGCTGGCTTGGCCCTCACGGTCGGCTCGGCCTGCGGCCTTCGCCTCCGCGCTCACCTCGAGGTAGAGGCGCAAGGCGCTCCCCAGCCGGCCGGCGCCCTCGTGACACTCCGCGAGGCGGTACTTCGTGCCCATCCCCGGGTCGAGCCGCTGGCTCTCGGCGAAGCGCGGGCACGCCTCGGCGTAGCTCTTCTGCTCCAGCAGGGTCATGCCCTCGTCGAACAGGCGCTGCGCCTGGTCGATCTCGGCCTGCGTCGGCGCGCCGAGGCCAGCGCCCGCTGACGCGAGGACAGCCAGGAACGCGCCGCCACTGAGGGCGGCGCGCGCGCGCAGTCGAATCGAGGGGCTCGTCACCGCGAGCCATCCTACCCCTACTTCCGGTCGTTGCCGAACGCGTCCGGGGGGCGCATCGGAGGGATCACGGGGATGAAGGGGGGCGGCGGTGGCGGTGGCGTCCCCGTGCCTCGGACGGTGGCGCTGGGCGTCGGGGCCGACGAGGCGGAGGCGCTCGCCGAGGACGAGACGAGGGCCGAGCTCGCGCTCGACGGGGTGGGGGGGGCCGACGAGGTCGACACCGTCGGCGGCTCTGCGACGCTCGAGGCCGCGACGGCGCTCTCGGCGGGCGCGCTCAGCGGAGGCGCCGCGGTCCGCTTGCCGTGGGTGCTCTTCGGGGTGCCGCGCGTCAGCGCGAACGCACCGGCGCCCGCGGCGCCGAGCGCGGCGAGCGCGAGGCCGACGAAGACGAGCCGCTTCGAAGACGCCTTCGGCGGCGCCTTGTCGGGGACGCCTGCCCAGTTGGCGGTGTGCGCCGTGTTGTGAGCCGCCGTCGACGCCGCCGGGCTGACCTGAGGGGGGACCGAGGGCGGCGGCGCCGAGGGCGACGAAGCTCGCTGCATCGTCACGTTGAAGGACGGCGCGACGGAGGGTGAGCTGAACGGCCTCAGCGCGAAGACGAGCTCGGCGATCGACTCGTAGCGCTCGCTCGCCTTCTTCTCGAGGCACTTGAGGATGATCGCCTCGAAGGCCGGGGAGAGCTCGGGCGCGATCGAGCGAGGAGGCCTCGGCGGGTCGGCGATCACGGCAGCGCAGATCGCGGTGACCGACCCGCCCGAGAACGGAAGCTCCCCGGTCGTCAGCTCGTACAAGATGGCGCCGAGGGACCAGATGTCGCTGCGCCCGTCCACCGAGCTCGCGCCGCGCATCTGCTCGGGTGACATGTACAGCGGGGTTCCCAGCAGCGACTCACCGCCGGTGATGTCACCGCCCCCTTCGGGCGTGCGCACCTTCGCGATGCCGAAATCGAGGACCTTCACCAGCGGCGCTCCGCTCGCGCCCCGCGTCAGGAAGAGGTTCGCCGGCTTCAGGTCGCGGTGCACGATGCCTTGTCGGTGCGCCTCGCCGATGGCCTCGCATGCCTGCAGCAGATAGCGGGTCGCCTCGTCCGCGGGGAGTCGGCGGCGGCTCGCGAGCAGCGCCTTCAGGTCAGTCCCCTCGAGGTACTCCATCACGAGATAGGGGGCTCCGCTCGGGAGCCGGCCCATGTCGTGGACTCGCGCCACATGCTGGCTCTTCAGGCGAGCCGCCGAGCGGGCCTCCCGCAAAAACCGCTCGATCGCCTCGGGGTGGCTCGCGAGCTGTGGCCGCAAGATCTTGAGCGCGCGCCGCTCGTCGAGGTCGACGTGCATCGCCGCGACGACGACGCCCATCGCGCCCATGCCCAGGACGCGCTCGACGCGATACTTGGACGCGACGATGTCGCCCGTGTGGATCGCGAGGTCGGCGGTGCTCATGGAGCGCCCACCATCGTACATCG
The DNA here is from genome assembly GCA_016719945.1 of Polyangiaceae bacterium. Classification (GTDB taxonomy): domain Bacteria; phylum Myxococcota_A; class Polyangia; order Polyangiales; family Polyangiaceae; genus Xiheicaenibacterium. The sequence continues at coordinate 224,722 of JADJYE010000002.1, forward strand.
CCCGCCCGATGCGGGTATCACCTCGGACCCGCTTGCGTCGCCAACAGCAGCTGGGAAAAAAAGTACAGCGGCAGGCCCCAGGCCCGGTTCACGAAGCCCCTCGCCACGAAACGGTCGCGCGCGACCGAGAGATCGGAGAGGTAGAAGCCGACGGACCCCAACAGCAGGGCCCACTCGCCGTGGCGCTGGGCCGTGCCCACCGCGAGCGCGATTATCGACGTGATCACCACGACGTAGGCGACCACCGGGCCGCGCATCGGGCGCTCCACGTGAGGCCACAGCCAGCGCAGGATCGGGGCGGCGACCGCCGCGAGGACGAGGGCGGCCACGCCGACCGCCGTCACGTCCACGCCGCGCACGACGAACGCCACGCCGTACGCGACGTGCCCCGCGAGGAACGAGACCAAGCCACCGAGGAACGCCCGCTTGTCTCGCGGGATGAGCAGCACGTCTCCCCCGGCCGCGAGCAGCAACCCCGTGAGCAACACCTGGCCGAACGACGACTCGAGCGCGCCGGCCGCCAGGCCGGTCAACACGAACACCCCGGCCGCGGCCGGCTTCACCAGCCACTCCACGCGGTGCCAGCGATCTCCGCCCCGCACCACCGCGAGCAGCGCGACGACGAGGGCCACCATGACGAGCCAGGGCGCGAGTGTCATCGCCCTCATGCCCGAGCGAGAGCGCGCAGGGTGCCCTCGAGCGCGGCGTAGAGGCCGCGATAGACGCCCTCGTACAGCGCGTCGTAGCGGGCGACCTCCTCCGGCAGCCCGCGCTCGGCGTGCGCCGTGACGCGGGCCATGCGCGAGGCGGCCTGCTCGACGGAGTCGCCGGTCACGTGCGCAGACGCGAGGATCGCGGCGCCGAGCGCCGTCGTCTCGTCGACCTCGCTGCGCCGCAGCGGGCGGCCGGTCGCGGCCGCGAACAGCCCGAGCAAGAAGTCGCTCCGCATCGCCCCCCCGACGGCGATCACATCCGTGATCGGGCCGGTCTCGCGCTCGATCAGCTCGAGCACGAGCCGCTGCTCGAGCGCGAGCCCCTCGCAGATCGCCCGATAGAGGTGCTCTGGGCCGTGATCGGGCCGCAGGCCGATGATGGCCCCGCTCGCGTCGTCGCTCCAATGGGGGCTCATCACGCCGGCCCAATAAGGCAGCACCAGCAGACCGTTCGCGCCTGCCGGGAGGCCTCGCGCCTTATGCTCGAGGTCCGCCAGCGTGCGCGTCCGCGCGCTGGTGCGCTCGAAGCGGCCTTCGCCCAGCACTCGGTCGGCGAGCCAATCGAGCGTGAGCGTGCCGCCCTTCAGGTCCGACTCGTAGAGGAAGGTCCCGGGGGCGGCGCCGATCAACGTCCGGTAGGCGCGAGAGAACCTGAAGGTTCGTCCCGTCACGCCCGCGACCACGGCGGTCCCCACGTTGAGGTACGCGGCGCCGTCACGGAGGGCGCCCGCTCCGAGCGCGGCGGCCTGCCCGTCACCCGCGCCCGCGACGACCACGACGCCCGGGTCGAGCCCGAGCCGGGCCGACGCCGCGGCGTCGACGACGCCGAGCGCGGAGCCTGGAGGCGCGAGCCCGCACAGGCTCTCGTCGTCGACGAGCGCGGCCCGGCACAGCTGCTCTTGCCACGCGCCCGTGCGCGGGTCGATGAGGCCGAGCGGATCGGCCGCGGCGGTCGAGGTCACGAAGCGACCGGTCAGCGCGTGCACGACCAACGCATGCACGTCGACGAGCCTCTTCGGCGCTGCCCGGATCGAAGGGCAGAGCCGCGAGAGCAGCATGCGGATCTTGTAGAGAGACGGCGTCGTGCAGGGGACCTTGCCCGACAGCTCGTGGATGCGCTCGGCCCCGAGCTGCCGCGACACCTCGAGGACCTCCGGCGTCGAGCGCGAGTCCATCCACACGATCGCGGGGGCGAGCGGCGCGCCGTCGGGCGCCACGAACGCGAACGTCTCGCGTTGATGGGCGATCGAGATCCCCCGGACCGCGGTGCGCTCTGGGGGCGCGAGGCGGGCGAGCGCCTCCGCGAGGCAGCAGAGTGCGGCCTCCCGGATCAGGGCAACGTCCTGCTCCCACGCGCCCGGAGAGGGGTTCGAGAGCGGAAAAGTCGCGCGGCCCTCCGAGACGACCTGCCCCTCGGCGTCCACGATCAAGGCCTTGGCCGCCGTCGTGCTCACGTCGAGGCCGGCGACCAGCGGGCCTCTCACGGATCGGCCCCGGCGAGATCGGCGCCGAAGAAGCGAGAGATGGGCAGGTTTACCGGCGCGCCGTCGAGCGCGACGGCCATCAGGTGCTCGGCGAGCGGGTAGCGCTCGAGGGGCTCGTCGAGCGCCTTCGTCGTGAACGCGTCGCGCAGGCTCGCGAGGATCTCGAGGCACTCGAGCGTCGCGCCCTCCATCCGTGCGATCGCCTCGTCTCGGCCGAGCCCGGTGCCGAGCAGCTTGCCGAAGCGCCCCGTGCGCCCGCCGTTGGTGGTGACGTCGAGGTCCCCCACGCCGGCGAGCCCGCTCGCGGTGTCGGCGCGCCCGCCGAGCGCGCGCACGAGGCCGCGCATCTCGAGGACCGCCTGCGCCATGATCGCCGACTCGAGGTTGTGCATCGCCACGCTGCCGGCCTGGCCGCCGGCCCGCTCGTGCATCCCGGCCGGCAGCGCGATGCCCATCGCGTAGGCGTTCTTGAGCGCCGCGCAGGCCTCCGCGCCAACGACGTCGAGGGTGGGGAGCGGGCGATAGTAGGGGGTCTCGATCAGCCCAGCGATCGCCGCGTTCGAGGCCCGATCACGCCCGGCGACGAGCACACACGTCGGCACCCGCCGCGCGAGCTCGCCGGCGATGCAAGGCCCCGCGATGGCGGCCGGGTGAATCGTGGAGCGGGCAGGCTCCGGGAGCCGATCGCGCACGACGTCCGGGAGGCAGCGCACGGCGCCGCCCTCCACGACGAGACCTTTCGTGATCATGAACAATGGCGTGCCCGGCCGGATGAGCGGGCCGAGCTGCTCGCACGCCCACGCGACGCCCGCGGAGCTCACGCCCAGGGCGACCGCGTCGACCCCTTGCATCGCGCCTTGGAGCTCGCGCCACGCGAAGGGCGTGATCTCTCGCGGCAGCGTCAGGCGCAGCTTCGGGTGGGTCCCGTCTGCGCGCAGAGAGTCGATGATGCCCGCGTCGAGGTGCGTCCCGACGAGGCGCAGCGCGTGCCCGCGGTCGACGAGCGGCACGGCGAGCGCGCTGCCCATCATTCCGGCGCCGAGGATGAGGATGGTGGCCATAACAAAGGAGGGGAGGGAACGGGCCGCATGTTAGTCTCCTTTTCGATGCGACCCGCACGACTTATCCCCCTCGCCGCGCTCGTCCTCGCTCTCGCCCCGCTCGCGCTCGTCCCGGGCTGCGGGGACGACTCCGCCACGGGGGGCGCCGGAGGTGCGGGAGGTGGGGGAGGCGGCGGACCGAGCGAAGCGTGTGAGGGCGTCGACACCACTGGCTGCACGATCTCCCTCGGGCCGTCCGACGACGTCACCAACGAGCTGCAGACCGCGCTGATCGAGGCCGAGTCGGGCTCGCCCGTGTGCCTCTGCCCCGGCACCTACCTGTTCGACAACGAGCTGCAGGTGAACACGCCGGATCTCACGATTCGGGGCGTCGGGGCGACGCGTGACGACGTCGTCTTGGACTTCGCCAATCAGATCGGCGGCGACGACGGCCTCACCGCCACCAGCGACGGCTTCACGGTCGAGAACCTGTCGGTGAAGAACACGACTGGCAACGGCATCGTCGCCACCGGGTCCGACGGCGTCACCTTCCGCAACCTGAAAGTGTGGTGGGACGCAGGCTCGGTCACCGAGAACGGGGCGTACGCCGTCTACCCGATCTCGAGCTCCAACGTGCTGATCGAGGACTGCGAGATCGTCGGCGCCGCCGACGCTGGCGTGTACGTGGGCCAGTCGACGAACATCATCGTGCGCAACAACGACGTGCACGCGAACGTCGCCGGTATCGAGATCGAGAACTCGACCGACGCCGAGGTCTACGACAACCGGGCGTACGACAACGCGGCCGGCATCCTCGTGTTCGCGCTGCCGAACCTCGACAAGACCGACAGCCTGCGCTGCGACGTCCACGACAACGAGATCTACGAGAACAACCGCGACAATTTCGGCGAAGAAGGGACGGTGGTCGCCGCCGTTCCGCCGGGGATCGGTGTGTTGATCCTCGCGGCGGACGAGACTCACGTTCACGACAACACCATCACCGACAACGTGACGGGGGGCGTGGTGATGGTGTCGATGGCGACCCTCTCCCTGCTCGTCGCCCCGGGCGAGCCCGATCCCGACACCGATCCGGATCCCGAGACCACGTACATCTACGCGAACACGTTCAGCGGCAACGGTACCGACCCCTCCTCCCCGCTCGACCTCGTCGACGTGGTGCCGATGGAAGATGTGCTGTGGGACGGAGTCGAGAAGACCGACGGCAGCGGGGACTTGTGCCTCAGCATGACACCGCCGACCTTCCGCAACATCCACGGTGTCTCCAACATCGCGAACCAGGCGAACCACACCACCGACACGACGCCGCACGAGTGCGACCACACGCCGCTCGCCCCCATCGTCCTCGAGTGAGCCAGACCGTCGTGTTCGGGCTCGGCTCCCTTCGATCTCTCCCGGCGCTCGGCGCCTTCGCGGTCGCGCTCGCCGGCGCGCTCGCCGTCTCGGGTTGTGATGAGGAGAGCGAGCCTGGCCCCGAGCCCTACGAAGGCCCGCCCCTCCCCTGGGCGTACGAGCCCTTCCCGGCGGTGGTGCATCCGTCCGACAACCCGAGCTCCTCCGAGAAGGTCGAGCTCGGCCGGCTGCTCTTCTACGATCCGATCTTGAGTCGAGACGAGGCGACCGCGTGCGCCACGTGTCACAGCGAGCAGTGGGGCATGTCCGACGGCCTCGGCGTCTCCATCGGGGTGGACGGTGAGGGCCCGACCGGCCCTGGCCGCAGCGGCCCGAACGTCGCGACCCGCAACGCGCTGACCCTGTGGAACGCGGCGCTGCGGCGGGAGCTGTTCTGGGACGGGCGCGCAGCGTCGCTCGAGGAGCAGGCCCTGCAGCCGCTCGAGCAGGCGCTCGAGCTCGACCTCGATCCCGAGGAGGCCGCGTCGCGCATCGCCGCGATCCCCGCGTACGTCGAGCTGTTCGAGGCCGCGTTCCCGGGCGAAGCGCAGCCGGTCACCTCCGACAACGTCGCGCGCGCGCTGTCGACGTTCGAGCGCTCGCTCCTCTCGAATCGAGCTCCGTACGATCGCTACGTCGATGGCGACGAGGGCGCCCTGAGCGACGAGCAGCTCGAGGGGATGCAGCTGTTCGCGGAGGCTGGGTGCGCCACGTGCCACGTGCCCCCGCTGTTCGAGAGCAACAGGTACGCGGCGCGGGTCGAGACCGATGACGAGGGTCGGATGGCGGTGACGGCAGCCGCCGCAGATCGAGGCGCGTTCCGCGTGCCCACGCTGCGTAATCTCCGAGAGAGCGGCCCGTACTTCCACGACGGAAGCTCGGAGACGCTGGAGGAGGCGGTCTGGCGTGAGGCCGACGTAGCAGCGCGCGAAGGCGAGGGCCGCGCCCTCACCTGGGCGGAGGTGGACCTCGTCGCGCTGTTCTTGAAGAAAGCGCTGATGGATCGCTCGCGCGAGCCGGAGCGCCCCGACGAGGTGCCGAGCGGGCTCGACGTCCCTCTCGACGGCCTCAGGATCCCCAGGTAGCGAGCGAGGAGCGGACGATGCGGTGGCTCATCGGCACAGTGATGATCGCGGCGGCGCTCGCGCTCGCCCCCGCGTGCAGCGACGACGCGGTGACGCCGGATCCGGAGCCCGTCTTGGTGACGCCGCCCGCCTTCGGTGAGCCCTACGACAAGCTCTCCGACTGGCACCTCTTCGCCGACCCGCTGTTGCAGCTCCCGGCCGAGCGCGTCGTGCCCTACGACGTGATCGCCCCGCTGTTCTCCGACTACACGTCGAAATGGCGCTTCTTGTTCGTACCCGAGGGGGAGACGGTCCCCTACGCGGACGAGGGCACGTGGGAGTTTCCGGTCGGCACGGTGCTCGTGAAGACCTTCGCGTACGCCGACGACGTCCGCGAGCCAGAGGGCCCGCGCCGCATCCTCGAGACGCGGCTGCTATGGCGCGAGCCCGAGGGTTGGACGGCCCACACGTACATCTGGAACGAGGAGCAGAGCGAGGCGATCCGAGAGGTCGGCGGACGCTTCGTGGACGTCACCTTCATCGACCCCCTCGGCGCGACGGTGGAGACGGCCTACCGCGTCCCCAACACGAACGAGTGCGCCGACTGCCACCATCAAGGGGAGGACGAGGCGGGCGCGATCATCGTGGGGCCCTTGGGGCCCAAGACGCTCCAGCTCGATCGCGACGCCGATTTCGGCGCGGGGCCGGTGAACCAGCTCGACCAACTCTCGTCGCTCGGGTTGTTCGACGGCGACCCCACGCCCTCCAGCGAGCGAGAGCGCCTGGTGGATCCCTACGACCCGGCGGAAGACCTCTCGCTGCGCGCGCGCTCGTACTTCGACGCCAACTGCTCGGGCTGCCACCGGCAGGGCGGCAGCGCCACCGACAGCGACCTCGAGCTCGACTTCGACTCGACGGACCCGACCACGAGCGACGCGGTCGTGTGGGGCGTCTGCAAGACGCCCACGAGCGCCGGCGGTGCGACCTGCGGCAACACTTACGACATCGTGCCCGGTGAGCCCGACCTCTCGATCGTGGTGTGCCGCATGACCGCGACCGAGCTCGACCAGCGGATGCCGCCGCTGGGCTCCAAGATCGTGCACCAGGAGGGGCTCGCGCTCATGCGCGAGTGGATCGAGTCGCTGCCGCCCGCGAGCTGCACGCCCTGAGATCGATGCTGATCTTCGGGCACCGCGGGGCCTCCGCCGAGCTTCCGGAGAACACGCTCGAGGCGTTCCGCCGCGCGCTGGAGCTCGGCGTCGACGTGATCGAGACCGACGTGCACGCGACGCGTGACGGCCACGTCGTCGTGCACCACGACGCGACCGGAGAGCGCATGTCGAAGGAGCCGCGCGCGGTCGCCGACGTGACCCTGGAGGAGATCCGGCGATGGGACGCGGGCCGCGGCTTCAGCGGGAGGCTAGCGACCGCCGACGCCGGGCGGCCGTTCCAGGTGCCGACGCTCGAGGAGGCGCTCGAGGCGCTGCCGGGCGTGCCGCTCAACGTCGACATCAAGCCTCGCGGCGCGGTCCCGCTCGTGCTCCGCGTCATCGAGCGGGCGGGCGCCCACGAGCGCGTCTTGCTCACGAGCTTCCACGACGACGTCACGCGCGCGGTCCGCGCCGCCGGCTACAAGGGCCGAACCGGGCTCTCCCGCGGCGAGGTCCTGCGCGCGCTCGCGCTGCCCGCCTGGGCCCCGAGGGTGCTGCGGCCGCCCGGAGACCGGGTCCAGATCCCGGTGGCCATGGGCCCCGTGCCGCTAGCGCGTCCGGACCTCGTGCGCCGGCTGCAGCGGCTGGGCCTGCGGGTCGACTTCTGGGTCGTCAACGACGTCGTGGGCGCGCACCGAGTCGCCCGTTCGGGCGCCGACGGCATCATGACCGACGACCCGCGCACGATCGTGTCGGCGATCCGCGCGCGCTGACGTATCCTCTCGCGCACATGGAGATTCAGTTCATCGGCGCCGCGCAGACGGTCACGGGGTCGATGCACCTCGTCCGCACCAAGGGCGGCAACATCCTCCTCGACTGTGGCCTGTTCCAGGGCACGCGCCGCGAGTCGATGGAGGTCAACCGCCACTTTCGCGTGCCCGTGCACGAGGTGAAGGCCGTGGTCTTGTCCCACGCCCACCTCCACCACTCGGGCACGCTCCCGCTGCTCTACAAGAACGGCTTCAAGGGTGCGGTGTACGCGACCCCGGCGACGCGCTCGCTGTGCGCCGTCATGCTGCGCGACGCGGCCGCCATCCAGGAGTCGGACGCCCGCTTTTTGAACAAACACGCCGAGCGCGAGGGGCGGGACGAGACGATCGAGGCGCTCTACGACGACGACGACGTCGTCGCGGCGATCGAGCGCATGATCGCCGTCCCCTACCACACGTCGATCCCGATCGCGCCCGGCGTCGAGCTGACCTTCATGGACGCAGGCCACGTGCTCGGCAGCGCCGTCTCCGTGCTGGACGTCGAAGAGGGAGGCAAGAAGACCCGCCTCGTCTTCACCGGGGACCTCGGCCGGCACGACCGACCCATCTTGCGCGACCCCGAGGTGCCCGAGGACACCGACGTCCTCATCACCGAGAGCACGTACGGCGATCGACTCCACGACAACCGAGACAAGATGGACGAAGACCTCGCCAAGGTCGTCAACACGACCATCAAGCGGGGCGGCAAGCTCATCATTCCGTCGTTCGCGCTCGAGCGCGCGCAAGAGGTCGTGTTCGCCCTCAAGAAGCTCAAGAAGAAGGGCGCGATCCCGAACGTTCCGGTGTACGTCGACTCTCCGCTCACCGTCCGCATCACCGACGTCTTCAAGCTCCACCCCGAGTGTTACGACGCCGAGACCCGCGCGCTGATGCGCGGCGCCGACTCGCCCTTCGACTTCTCCGACCTCGCGTACGTCGAGGACCGCGAGGGCTCCAAGGCCATCACCGCCAACCCCGACCCGACGATCGTGATCTCGGCCAGCGGCATGTGTGAGGCGGGGCGCATCCTCCATCACCTGCGCGACGCCATCGGCGACCCGAAGAACACGGTGCTGATCGTCGGGTACCAGGCCCAGCACACCCTCGGGCGCCGGCTCGTCGAGAAGAAGCTGCGCGTGAAGATCTTCGGCGTCGAGCGAGAGCGCCGCTGCGACGTGTTGGTGCTGAACGGCTTCTCCGCGCACGCCGACCAGAACGATCTCGTCGACTACGCCACGAAGGCCCGAGACAAGGGCAAGCTCCAGAAGATCTTCTTGGTCCACGGCGACCCCCAGCCGCAGAAGGTCCTCAAGCAGAGGCTCGAAGACGCCAGCCTCGGTGAGGTCTTCGTCCCCGCCAAGGGCGACCGCCTCGACTGCTGAGCGCCGCCGGTCTTCGCCGACTCCCGGTTTTTCGGCGACTCAGCGGGACGCGGCCAGGCCTCGCGCGATCACCTGGGCCAGGTGGCGCGCCTTCTCTTCGGCGATCGGGCGCTCCATCCGGTAGACGAAGGGCGGCGAGAGACAGCCAAAGGCGAGCTCGACCGTGTCGATCACCTGCTCGGGGTCGTCGACCGAGAGCTCGCCCTTGGCCTTGCCCTCTTCGATCAGCTCCCGCACGACGGCGCGCGGCTCCTCGCCGAGGCTGAAGTCGCGCGACTTGGAGCAGCGCATGAGATCGCAGGCGTGCTCGCCGCCGCTCGCGAGGTCGAGCAGGGCGATGACGCGCCCGGCGAGGGCCGCGGCGAGGCGCTCGGGGCCAGGCGCTGCGCTGCCTGCGGCGTCGCGCATACGGGCGGCGACGAACCGCGATTTTTCGGCCGCGAGCTCGGAGACGATCTCGTCCTTCGAGGTGAAGTCCAGGTACAGCGAGCCGACGCCGACGCCGACCGAGCGCGCGATGTCCCCCATCGTGGTCTTCGCCGGCCCGTAGTGGATGAAGAGCCGCTCGGCGGCCCGAAGGATGCGGTGCCTGCGGGCTGGCGCGGTGGGTCCGGGGTCGTCATCTTTCATGAGGCGCTCGCGATTGACGGAACGATGAACGCTCTTACGTTCCGTTCATCAGTCATCGTACGCCGCTCGAGTCGCCGCTGGCCAGCCCCGCGGCGAGCGCCGGTTCCCCCTCTCAGCGAGACGAACACCGCCCATGACCCAGCGCCCGTTCCCCGAGTCTCCGTTTCCCCTGCTCCCGTTGCGCTCCGGCGTTCTGCTGCCGGAGGGGGGCCTCACGCTCACCGTCGGTCGCCCGCGCAGCCTCGCCCTCATCGAGGGCCTGAAGTCGGGCTCGCTCTTCGGCGTCGTCACCCAGCGCGACCCCAAGGTCGAAGAGCCGGTCCCCGCAGACTTTCACGCCGTGGGCACCATCGCGCGGCTGTCGCAGATCGTCCGGGTGCCGGGCTCCGACGCGCTCCGCATCACCGTCGAGGGCTTGGGCCGCTTCGCCGTCGATCGGGTGACCAGCTACGAGCCGTTCCTCCAGGTCGAGGGCGCCCAGCTCGCCGACGAGCGCGGCGCCGACAAGGAGGCGAAGGTCCTCGCCGAGGAGCTCGAGTCCGCGCTCCGCGAGCAGGGCCCTCGGTCCTCCCAGATCGAGGACGCCCTGCGCTTCGTCGATCGGCCAGGCGCGTTCGCGGATCGGGTCGCCGGTCTGCTCGGCCTCGAGACCTCCGCGGCGCTCGAGGTGCTGGTGACGCTCGACGTGCAAGAGCGGGTGCGCAAGGTCCTCGGCTTCGTCTTCGAACAGCGGGAGCTGAGCGAGCTCCGCCAGAAGATCGGCGAGGACGTGCGCCGCGAGATCGGCAAGAATCAGCGCGAGCACCTGCTGCGGGAGCAGCTCCGCGCGATCCGGCGCGAGCTCGGCGACGACAAGGCTGACGAGGCCAGCAAGCTCCGGGACAAGCTCGACAAGGCCGGCCTCTCCGACGAGGCGCGCGAGGTCGTGGAGCGAGAGCTCTCTCGCCTCGAAGGCACCGGCGGACAAGGCGCCGAGGCCACGGTCATCAAGACCTACCTCGAGTGGATCGCCGCGCTGCCTTGGAGCGCTCGCGCCCCCGTCAACTAAGACATCGACCGCATCGCCCACAAGCTCGACGAGGACCACACCGGCCTCGGCGACGTGAAGAAGCGCATCCTCGAGCACATGGCCGTTCGCAAGCTCTCGAAGAGCGAGCGCGGCACGATCCTCTGCCTGGTGGGCCCGCCCGGCGTAGGCAAGACCTCGCTCGGCCAGTCGATCGCCGACGCGACCGGCCGCCCCTACGTGCGGGTCGCGCTCGGCGGCGTGCGCGACGAGGCCGAGGTGCGCGGGCACCGCCGGACGTACGTCGGGGCGATCCCCGGTCGCGTCTTGCACGGCTTGCGCAAGGCGAAGGTGAAGAACCCGGTCATGCTCCTCGACGAGATCGACAAGCTCTCGCACCACTGGGGCGGCGCCGCAGAGAACGCGCTGCTGGAGGTGCTCGACCCGGAGCAGAACAAGAACTTCACGGACCACTACCTCGAGGTGCCTTTCGATCTGTCGGAGGTCCTGTTTCTCTGCACGGCGAACACGCTCGACACACTCAGCGCGCCGCTGCGAGATCGCCTCGAGATCGTCGAGCTGACGGGCTACACCCCGCCCGAGAAGCTCGCCATCGCCAAGAAGCACCTGGTTCCCAAGCGCATGAACGAGGCTGGTATCCCCCAAGGTGCGGTCGACTTCAGTGACGCTGCCCTCGGCACCATCGTGTCCAGGTACACCCGCGAGGCGGGCGTCCGACAGCTCGATCGAGAGATCGGTCGCGTCGCACGCAACGTCGCCCTCGAGGTCGCTCGCCACCACGACGAGGCGCCGATCGACGTGAAGATCGACGAGGCGTCGATCGAGCGGATCCTCGGCAAGCCGAAGTTCCGCAGCGAGGTCGCCGAGCGAACGAGCGTGCCCGGCGTGGCGACCGGGCTCGCGTGGACCCCCGTCGGCGGAGACATCTTGTTCATCGAGACGTCGCGGATGAAGGGCAAGGGTTCGGCTCGAGATCACGGGTCAGCTCGGCGACGTCATGAAGGAGTCGGCCCGCGCGGCGCTCACCTACGTGAAGAGCCACGCGGAGGAGCTCGGGTTCTCCGCCGACCTGCTCGAGGAGTCCGACCTGCACCTGCACGTCCCCGCGGGCGCCGTCCCGAAGGACGGTCCCAGCGCCGGCGTCACGATCTTCACGGCGCTCGCGTCGCTGCTCTCGGGGCGCAAGGTCCGCTCCGACACGGCGATGACGGGGGAGTGCACGCTGCGCGGGCGAGTGCTCCCGGTCGGCGGCATCAAGGCGAAGGTCCTCGCGGCCCACCGAGCCGGGGTCCGGCGCATCATCCTCCCGAAGGACAACGAGCGCGACCTGGAAGACGTTCCGCTCGAGGCCAAGAACGAGCTCGAGCTCATCCTCGCCGAGGACATGCGCGAGGTGCTCTCGGCCGCGCTGGAGGCCGAGCCCGAGCTGATCGTCCCCGGCGCCGAGGTGGTCGGCGTCGACGCCCCCGTCTCCTAGGGACCCCCCCTATCCGCGAGCGAGCGCTCAAGCGCGAACGCGGCTCGCGACGCCGCAGTGGTGGATGCGGCCTCGGTGGACGAGGCCGGTCTCTCGCCACTCGACGTCGCCCCCGAACGTGCGCGCGCCGAGGCTGTCCTCGGCGACGCGCACGTGGGCTTGGTAGCGGGTCGGCGCCGGATCTTCGCGCCAGGGGATTCGATAGAGCTGCCCGCGGCTCACGACCAACATCGGGCGCGCAGGTGTCGCGGCGGGTGAGTCGAGAGGCTCCTCACCGATCTCGAGCGAGAGCCGCCCGTGATCCTTCAGCGCCGTGGAGGCGGCGCGCTCGCTCACGCTCAGCGTGGCGTCGCGCACCGGGTACCTGACGGTGGCCGCGCCGAGCGCTCGGACGACGCCTTGGTCGAGATCGCACGCGATCGCGAGCCACGCGAGAGCGCCGCGCCACCTCACCCCGAGCCGGAACAGGGCCTCGCCATAGTCCAGCCTCGGCCCCATCCGCAGGGGCCGGCAGAGCCCGAGCTGGCGCATCGAGAAGAACAGCACGTTCACGAGCGCGCCCTTCTCCCCCAGCTCTGGCTCCAGCCCGGCGGGCGTCAGGGCGCGCGCGGCGCTCGGCTGAAGGCGGCCGTCGACCTCCAGCGAGTGCTCCTCCGTGCCGCTCAGCTCGACGCTCGCTCTCGTCACGGGTCGATCTTCTTCCGGCCAGCATGGAACCTCTCCATGGGGCGCGCGTATCGTACCCTCCTCGCGAGGGGGGCGCGCGCGCGTTGGGCGCGGGCGGTCGGAGGACTATGCGAATCGTGGGTTGGCTGGGGGTCTTGGGGGTGGGGGTCGTGGTGGCCTGTGGCGGCGACAAGACGCAGGTCGCGCCGACCGCGAGCGGCAGCGCCTTGGCCGCGGCCTCGGCGAAGACCGAGGCGGCGAAGCCCTTCGCGGTCGACACGGGCCCGAGCCTGGTCGGGTTCAGCATGGAGGCGCCTGACGAGAAGATCCGGGGAAAGGCGGTGCAGTCGGTCAGTGGGACCCTCTTCATCGACCCGAAGGACCTCTCCCAGACCACGGGAAACATCGTGGTCGACCTCGACAAGCTCGAGCTGTACCAGCGAAAGAAGGGCGAGGACGGCAGGTTCCCCGACGAGGTGCGCGTGCCGAAGCAGAACGAGCACGCCCGCAATTGGCTCGAGATCGACGACACCGCGCCCGAGCCAGACCGGACCAAGAACCGGCGCGTCGAGTTCAAGATCGAGTCGATCTCCGATCTCGCGGAGAAGGACATCACCAAGCTCCAGGGCGCCGAGCGGACCGTCAGCTTCACGGCCACGGGCGAGTTTCTGCTCCACCAACACAAAGCGACCAAGACGGTCGGCTTGTCGGCCACCTTCACCGTGGAGGGCGACCGAGTCGTCGACGTTCGCGTGAAGACCACGGCGCCCTTCGCCGTGAGCCTCGCGGAGTTCGACGTCCGCCCGCGCAAAGGCTTCGGCGTCCTCGCGCAGTCGACCCTCGAGACCTTCGGCTCGAAGGTCGCGAAAGAAGCCATGATCGAGCTCGACCTTCGGGTCATGCCCGAGGGCGGGAAGGCCGGCGCCGTTCTGCAGCCCGATCCCGTGCCGGTCGCGTCGGCCTCGGCCCCGACGTCCGGGGCGGTCTCGGCCAGCGCCGCGGGGCCAGCAAAATGACCGAAACTCTCCGCCGACCTCGGGCGTAGTCGTGCTTGCGGCGGCCGAACACGGCCTCGCCCGGGTTTCCCATCCGCCTCGTGGCGGCCTACACTTCGTTTTTCGCCGCTCCAGGTTGGCGGCGCGCTGGAAGGACACGCCATGTTGAACGTGAAGAACATCTCGGAAGCCCTCGCGGCGCTCGGAACGGTGGCGCTGGTGGCTGGTTGCGCGAGCTCCCAGGTCACCTCTCAGGAGGTCCCCGAGAAGAAGGACGAGGCTGCGACCGTCGACATCCCCGCGACGAACGAGACGGGGGACGCGGCAGCGTCGACCGCGAGCGCAGAGCCGACGCCCGCGTCCGCGACCGCGACGGCGACCGCCGCCGTGACGGCGACGGCGGCGGCGACCGCGGCGCCGACCGCGATGGGCTCTGCGAAGGCCGCCGGGACCTCCACGGTCAAGAAGACCTCGGGCAGCGCCGCCCCCAAGAAGCCGAAGGACAAGCCGGGGGACTGCGGTGAAGGCGGCTGCAAGATGTGAGTCCCACCCAGGTCGCGCAGTGCCAGTCGTGAATGGGGTCGGGCTCGGTCTGAGGTGGTGTTTCCTCGAGGAGGTCCTCGAGTCGGTGCGCGGGCGCGCCGCTCCTCTAGCTGTCGACTTCTTCGAGGTTTGTCCGGAGAACTACATGCGTCGAGGGGGGTACATCCCCTCGGCGCTCGCCGAGATCCGTGAGCACACGCCGGTCTTGTCGCACGGGCTCACGCTGTCCATCGGCGGCCTCGAACCGCAGGACGACGCGTACCTCGCCGAGCTGACGCGCTTCGTCCGCGGCCTCGGCGCGCCATTCCACTCCGATCACCTCTGCTTCAGCACCGCTGGCGGGCGGTTCACCCACGATCTGCTCCCGCTGCCGTTCATCGGTGAGGCCATCACGCACGTCGCGGCGCGCGCGAGAGAGGTGCGGGAGCGCTTGGGCGTCCCGCTGGCGCTGGAGAACATCTCGTATTACGTGCGTCCCGGCGCCGCGGAGCTGAGCGAGGCAGCCTTCCTTCGCGCCGTCCTCGAGGAGGCCGACGTCGGTCTGCTGCTCGACGTGAACAACATCTTCGTCAACGCGAAGAACTTCGGCTTCGACCCGGTCACCTTCCTCGAGGCCCTCCCGCTCGAGCGCGTCGTGCAGATCCACGTCGCCGGGCACTGCTACGTCGAGCGCTACGAGCGCATCATCGACAATCACGGCGCCGAGACGCGCGACGAGGTCCTCGACCTGCTCGAGCTGGCCGTCAGCAGGGTGGGCCCGGTGCCGGTCCTGCTCGAGCGCGATAGCAACGTCCCGCCTCTGTCCGAGCTCCTGGTCGAGCTCTCCCGCGTGCGATCTGCTTACCAGCGCGGCCTCGCGCGGAGGGCCGCGTGACGCCTTCCCCTCGTCTGCGCTCGATCTACGAGGTCATGGCCGCCTCCCTCACGGAGCCCGACGCTCCCGAGCGACGCGGGGAGCTGGGCCGCGGCTGGCTCGAGGACCGAGGGCTGCATCCGGCTGACCTCGAGGCGCTCGCCGCCGTCGACGATCGGTCCTTCTTCGCCTACCGCCACCTCTTGCGCAACAACCTGCGGGAGGCCATCGACAACCAGCTGTCGCGCACCCGCGCGCTGCTTGGCGAGCGGCTCGACGCCGACATCGACGCGTATTTCTCGTCCGGCCTGCCCACGTCGCGCTACCTCCGCGACGTGGCGTTCGAGCTCGTCGATTTCGCGACCCCGCGCTGGCGCTCCGCGCAAGACGTCCCCCCCTTCGCCGCGGAGCTCGCGCTCTTCGAGCTGCGGTCGTTCGAGTCCTCGGTGGCGGTGAGGCCGGCCGCCTCCGCGGCCCGCGCCGTCCCCAAGCTCGAGCTGGCGGCGCCGGTGGTGCTCGACGAGTCGGTCAAGGTCACGCGCTACGCGTACCCGGTGCACGAGCTCGCAGACGGAGCTCGCGAGCTCGAAGCGCGACCGACGGCCCTGCTCGTGTACCGCGATCGAGATTTCGAGCTGCGCTTCCTCGAGCTGTCGCCGCTGGCGGCCTCCATCGTCGAGCGGCTCCTCGCCGGGGCTGCGCTGGGTGAGGCGATCACGGCCAGCTGCGCGGCGGCCTCGACGCCGATCTCCCCCGAGCTGCTCGGAGAGATCGCCCAGCTCCTCTCAGACTACGCGGAGCGAGGTATCGTGCTCGGCTCGCCAGCCGACCCCACGTTCGAGCCGACCGATGAACCAGCGAGCGAGTAGGATGTGACCCGATGACGGCCTCTCCCGATCCCCTCGGAATCGTTGGCACCACCGTCGATGGCCGGTACCGCGTGGACGCCGTCATCGGTGAGGGTGGCTTCAGCGTCGTCTACCGCGCCGAGCACCTCATCTGGAAGCAGCCCGTCGCCCTGAAATGCTTCAACGCCCTCGCGGGTGTGCCGGCCCAGATGCGCGACGAGCTCTTGAAGGGGTTCATCCAGGAGGGGCGGCTCATGCAGGAGCTGTCCACCCGCACCGCCGCCATCGTCCAGGCGCGAGACGTCGGCACCCTCACCGCGCCGAAGAACGGGGAGCAGGTCCCCTTCATGGTGCTCGAGTGGCTCGAGGGGCGCCCCCTCGATCGCATCCTCTACACCGAGCGCGAGCAGAGGCTCCCGGCGCGCTCGATCTACGACGTCGTCGCGCTGCTCGAGTCCGTGGCGAGCGCGCTCGAGGTCGCGCACGCGAAGAACATCGCTCACCGCGACATCAAGCCCGCGAACCTGTTCGTCATCGGAGACGCCCGCGGCGCCGGCGCCTTCGTGAAGATCCTCGACTTCGGCATCGCCAAGGTCATGGCCGAGCAGGCCCAGCTGCAGACCTCGCTCGCGATGACCGGCAAGGAGATCACCGCGTTCACGCCCAACTATGGCGCGCCGGAGCAGTACAGCCGGGCGCACGGCGCGACCGGGCCGTGGACGGATGTCTTCGCGCTCGCGCTGATCATGGTCGAGATGCTGCGCGGCGGTTACCCTGCGCTCCAGGGCGACGACTACATCCAGCTCGCGGTCGCGAGCCGCGATCCGATGGTGCGCCCGACTCCGCGCTCCTTCGGCGTCGACGTGACCGACGATATCGAGCGCGTGTTCGTGAAGGCGCTCGCTGTCGCCCCCAAGGACCGCTTCAAGACCGCGGGCGAGCTGTGGTCGGCGCTGCACGCGGCTGTTTTTCCCGACAGCCCCGCGTGGTCTCCCGTCACGGTGGGCGGGGGCGCCTCTGCCGCGGCGTTTGGGCCGGGGTCGATGGCGGGGCGCGCGATGACGGGTCCTCAGGCCCCGACCACCGGCTCGCGCGGGGCACCGAGCGCGGTCATCGACACCGGGCCCGCGTCGCGCGGAGCGCCCAGCGCTCCGACGACCCCTGTCTTCGCCTCGGGATCCACCGGGAACGCGGTGCTCCCGGCCTCGCAGACGACCTCGTCCGTCGCTCCCAAGAAGTCGAGCACGGGCCTCTTCATCGGGCTCGGCGTGCTCGCGTTGGTCGCTGGCGCCGCCGGTGCGTTCTTCGTCTTCGGGACGAAGACGAAGGCCGGCGAGACTCCGGCTTCGTCGACCACCGAGCAGGCGTCGGCGGGCGTGTCGGCCACGGTGTCCGCGAGCGCGGCCGGGCCCGTCCCCTTCTCGTGCGGAGCCGATCAGGCGCTCATCTCCGACGCCAAGTTCTTCATGGGCTCGGACGACGACGGCTTCGAGCTCTGGAAGCCGTCGCACAACGTCACGCTCTCGCCCTATTGCATCGACCACAACGAGGTCACGGCGGGGCAGTACAAGGAGTGCGTCGAGAAGGGCGAGTGCCAGCGCGTCGCGATCACTCCCGACTATCCGAAGAGCGAGAGCACGCCCCTCGAGCAGCACGAGAAGAACAAGAAGGCCTTCGCCGAGTTCTGCAATTTCGAGCAGGAAGGTCGCGTCAAGGCGGGCCGCGAGAAGCACCCGGTCAACTGCGTGACGTGGGAGATGGCGAACCGCTACTGCAAGTGGAAGGGCGGCAGGCTGCCGACCGAGGCCGAGTGGGAGTTCGCCGCGCGCGGCGCCGACGGGCGCAAGTTCCCCTGGGGCGATCAGATCGGGACCGAGAAGCACATGAACGTCGCCGGTCCCGAGTTCCTCGAGTGGGAGAAGAAGGCCGGCATCAAGACCACCGACGCGACGATGTTCGAGAAGGACGACGGGTTCCCCGGGACCGCGCCGGTCGGCTCGTTCTCTGCGGGCGCGATGAAGCTCGGGCTCAACGACATGGTCGGCAACGTGTGGGAGTGGACGTTCGATCGCTTCGCGAGCTACACGAAGGACGACCAGGTCGACCCCATGGGCGCGGCTGCTGGCAACCGGCGAGCCATCCGCGGTGGGGCCTTCAGCGGCGCCGCGCACTCGTGGGTGAACCCCGCGTACCGGTACCACCAGCTCGAGACCGCAGCCTCGCACGCCATCGGGTTTCGGTGTGTGAGACCCTCCAAGCCATGATCGGGCGGCGGGTCAGGCGAGTAGAGTAGCCCGGTGCCCGTCCCGCCTGCCCTCGAGCGCGATCTCGCGATCGTCGGCCCCTGGGCTCGCTCGCGCTCTCGCACGTGAGGCCCGGCGCGCCCGGGCTGGCGCTGCGGGCGCTGCGCTGGCAGGACAACCTCGAGCGGCTCGGCATCGTGCTGCCGCTGTTCCTCGTCCATGACGTCGGCTTGCTGTTCGCGGCCGCTCGCGAGCAGCTGGAGCTCGGGGCGCGCGCCGACGTCGCTGGGCCGATGCGCTCGCGCTCCCTGCCGGGGGCCGATCTCGTCGAGCGCACCGCCGCCGCCTACAGAAAGACGCTCGACGAGCTCGCCGACAGCGAGGCGGCGCGGCGCGCGGGCCAGCTCAAGCTCGGCGACGACCTGGTGACCGCCGTGTTGGCTCGGCTGCTGGGCGTCATCGCCTCGAGGGTCTCGGCGCGCCCTGCGTACCGCGGGCACGTGCCGATCGATCCCGCGCTACTCGAGCGGATCGATCCGCAGCTTACGTCTCTGTTCGTGCAGGTGGACCGCACGTTCGAGCTCGCGTGCCTCGCAGAGCTCGAGGTCGCGCGGCTGTTCGTGCTCACGCTGGCGGACGCGCTCGACACCGATACGCTCCGCCTCTTCGGGATGGTGGGGACGGACGGCGGGGTGGGGGCGCTCGCGCAGGTCGATCTGCTCGCGGCGTTCCAGTCGCCGGAGGCGAACGACATCGTCAACTTCTCCCTCGAGATCCTGCCGAGCGTGCTCGAGACGAAGGCGCGCCCGGCGGCCGGAACGACCTCGGCGTATGGCTACAGCGGCATCGGCAACCGCGGCTCGATCGACAGCATGGTGCTCTCCGAGCTCGCCTGGGACGACGCCGAGCTCGCGCGACGCATCGTCGACAACGAGCTGCTCTACTACGCGCGCGAGCAGAGCCGTGACGAGCAGCGTCGGGTGCACCTCTTGCTCGTCGACGCGTCAGCGTCGATGCGGGGAGACCGTCAGACCTTCGCGCGCGGCGTCGCCCTGGCGACCGGAAAGAAGCTGCTCCTCGAGGGGGAGGAGGTCGTGTACCGGTTCTTCGACTCGCGGCTGTACGAGACCGCGCGCGCGAAGAACGGCCAGCTTCCGACCGCCTACCTGCTGTCGTTCAAGGGTGAGCGAGGCCGCAACCCCGCGCGCGTGTTCGCCGAGCTGGTGACGGAGCTCGAGCTCATGAAGCTGCGCGACGCCCGCACCGCGGTCGTCCACCTCTTCACGCACGCTGCGCTCTACATCCCGCGCGAGACCATCCAGGCGCTCCGGCAACTGGCGCACGTCGCTGCGGTGTTCATCCTCCCGTCCGGGGGCGCGCTCCAGCTCGACTACCTCGACCTGCTCGACGCGCACTGGGTCGTCGATCACGACACGCTGAGCAAGCGCGAGGAGCGCTCCAACGCCGCCCGCTCGATCTTGGGAGAGAGCGACGCGCTGAGGCGCGGGATCGACGCGCTCGAGTCGAGCGAGCCAGCGGGCCCGTCGAGCGTCCGCGGCCCGGGCAGCCGGCGGCCGGGCGCCCATGAGGGCGGGGGGCCCATGAGCGAGCGACCCCCGCGAGCACGCTGAGCCATGGCCCGACCCTCGCAAGAGCTGCTCAACGAAGCCCAGGGCGCCCTCGAGCGCGGCGACGTGGCGCGCGCGCGGCACGCGCTCGTCGCGGCCCTCGGGCACACGGTCGTTCGCGAGGACGAGTACGTCGCCGTCACGACGGCGGCGCGGGCCCTGCTCTTGCGGATGGGCGACCTCCGCGGCGCGCTCACCGTCGACTGGTACGCCGGGAGCGAGCGGTCTCAGCGCGGGCTCATCGACAAGGTGCCCTTCCTCGATCGAGCGCGCACCTACCTCGCTTGGGCCGAGCGCACCTCGGCCGATCCGCAGCGCGCGCGCGAGCTCTACGCCAAGGCCGGGGACGAATACGAGTCGGCCGGGCACATCGCGCGCGCGGCGATCTGTCGGGAGCGGGCCGACGACCCGGCGCGCGCGCGGGCGCTGTGGTCGCGCCTCTCCCACGTGATGTCGCAGCAGGGCGACGACCTGTACGCGGCCGGGCTCGCGCGGTTCAACCTGGCGCGCACGGCCAACAAGACGCAAGACCCCGCTGCGGCGCGCGAGTCCACGGTCGCAGCGGTGCACCTGCTCGAGGAGGCAGCCGATCGCTACGAGACCATCGGACAGCGCGAGCGCGCGTTCGACTGCTACCAGGTCCTGATCGCGATCGGGCGTGAGAGCGGCGAGTTCGAGCACGTGCTCGAGGGCTTCGTGAACGTGATCCGCATCTTGCGCGAGGACCACCTGCGCTACTACGCGCTGCAGTCGTACGAGGAGGCGGTCGCCGCCGCCGAGAAGCAGGGCGAGGTCTCCGCCGCCGCGACCCTGGCCCGCGAGATGTCATCGTTCGCGCGCAAGGAGGGCCTCGCCTCGATCGCCAATTTCGGGGTCATCTCGCAGGCCAGGCTCTGGCGCGAGGTCGCGCGGCGCGCGACCGAGCGGGGATCGCCGCCGGAGATCGCCGAGAACGCGCTGCTCGCTGCGATCATGGCGTTCGGCGAGGCGGGGCAGTTCCAGAAGGTGGGCGAGCTGTACCGCGAGGTCAGCGAGCTCCCGCTCGCGGACGCCCGCCGCAAGCACTACGTCCGCGCGACGTCGCGCTACGCCGGCGCGACCGATCTGCGCGTCGACGCCGCGCCGCTGCCGGCCCACCTCCGCCACGAGGTCGGCTACCCCGACGTGTGGCACGTCGATCTGGTGGAGTGGGAGCAGCGCGGTAGCGCGAGCGAGGCCTGCGGCGACGTCATCCTCGACCTCTCCTGGACGGAGGTGACGCGGCGGCGGGCCGTGGTGGCGCGCCTCGCGGCCCTCGCGCTCGAGGCTCAGCTGGCGTCCGAGGCGCCGCCCGATCAGGCCGCCACCGTCGGGCTCGCGGGCGCCGTCGCGGAGCAGCTCTCCCAGGTCGAGCTCTACTCCATCCTCTCGCCGCTCGAGCACCTGTACCGACGGCCCGAGCCAGCGATCCGGCTCGTGGTGGTGCGCGCCCTGTCTCGCTTCTTGTTCAAGCGCACGTTCATCACGCTGCGCGCGGCGCTGTCCGACCCCGACACGTCGGTCGCGGAGGAGGCTGCGCGGGCCGTCGAGGAGCTGCGCTTCCCCCACGCGTTCGATCCGCTCGCGCGCATCTACCGTGAGTCCCAGAGCGCGAAGGCGCGCGCGAGCGCGCTCAGGGCGCTGGCCAAGATCGACACCGTCGAGGTCGCCGAGATGTTGCTCGGCGTCCTCGAGCACGACGGCCGCGAGGAGCGCGCAGCGGCGCTCGAGGCTCTGAAGCGGGCGCGGGGCACGAAGTTCGTCGAGGTCGCTCGCGCGCAGGTGGGGCGGCTGAGCGGCGGAGCGCAGCAGGCGGTGCGCGAGATCCTGCAGGTGCGCGCCCCCGGGGGTTAGGAAGGTCGCGCCGGGGTCGTGGCCAGCTACCCTTTGTCTGCCCGCGCCGCGGGTGGTAACACCCGCGGCCATGACGCTCGAAGTCTTCAAGAAGCAGCCCCTCGGCGGGGTCGACCGTCGCGCGATGGTCGGGGCCTTGGCGGAGCGCGGCCCCGCGCTCGCGCGGGAGATGCTCGCGGCGGACCGCGCGGCCCTGAAGCCAGCCGGCGTCGAGATCCCGCGGGACGTCGCGGTGCTCGTCCTGGGCGGGTCGAACGGCATCACCCGCGGCCTCGCGGTGCAGCTGCTGTTCGGCGAGCGCGCGAGCGTGTTCTGCGTGCACCTCGACAGCGAGAAGATGCAGATCGGCCCGCACCACGCGCGCGTGATCAGCGAGGAGGCCGAGAGAGAGGGGCTCGTCGCTCGCTTCTTCAACGAAGACGCGACCAAGCCCGAGACCATCGCGGCCGTGATCGCCGAGCTCAAGCCGAAGTTCCGCGCCGTTCACTTGGTGAACGGCATCGCGGCGGGCGCGACCAAGCGTTACAAGGAGCTCGGGCCGACGCAGGTGAAGGACCTCGACGTGGCGTTCGACCTCGTCCTTCAGACGCCCGACTTCTCGAGGGCGGAGAACATCCGCAAGGTCGGGCTGGTCGACGTCGAGGTCGCGACCGACGTCGACATCGAGCGGACGAACAAGTTCATGGGGACCTCGTCGTTGCTCTGGGCCGAGCCGCTCGCCGAGGCTGGGCTGCTCGTGCGCGGAGAGAGCCTCGTCGCGTTCTGCGACTACGACTACCCGCCCGACGATCCGGTCTACGCGATGGGCCCTCTCGCGGGCGCGAAGAAGCTCCAGCGTGAGACGATGACGCAGATCGCCGAGCGGTTCGGCGCGAAGACGGTTCGCCTGTGCTACCCGGCGGTCGCGACCACGGCGCTCGGCGCCATCCCGGGCGGCCTGTTGATGTACGGGCTCACCGGCGAGATCCTCGCCGAGCGAGGGCAGCTCAAGGGTATCGGCGCGCTGTCGTTCGACGCGATGGCCGCGTTCAAGCCAGGCTTCACGGGGACCGAGGTGCGGCTCGACCGCGAGTACCAGGAGACCCTCCCCGAGTTCTACGCCCGCCGCGACGCGCTCGACGCGGACGGCGCGGCGCGCTCGTTCGACCAGCTCATCGCCGCGACCCGCGCCGGGCTTCGGTAGCCTGCGTTCCGCGACGTCATTCAGGGCGTCGCGGGGCTGCCCCTATGGCACGCCGATCATACCTCGCGGCCCCAACCTCAAAAAAACTCCCGAGGTAAGAGCCATCTGCGAGGTGGCATGCGTCTAGCATCTGGGTCTCTGGCCCCAACGGCACGCCCAGGCCCTCGGCTCACACCGAGGACTTGGCCAAACCTGCAGGGTTGTGCTGATCTCTCGCGAACGCGAGGCGTGGTACGAAGTGAATCCCGGGATGGTAGGCCCTGACCACCCCAGATCGTGTGGGTAGGGTCCTCATCGGGTGGCCTCTCGAGGCTCCAGGTGAGGCAAGGTTCGCGACGAGTGCGGGCGAGATCCTGCTCCAGCGCGCGCCTCGCGATAGACGTCGTAATCTGTTGGGTCGTTCGGTACGGTGGACGACGGTTTTCGGAGGAGAGCATGAACATGAAGCTTCTTGGAATTCTGGCGGCCGGCATGCTGGTCGTTGCTTGTGGTGACAGCACCGGTACCGGCGGCTCCGGCGGTGGTGACGGTGGTGGCGGCGGCGGCACCGGCGGCACGCCCGTCGAGGGTGGCGGCGGCAGCACCGGCAACATGGGCGGTGGCGGCGGCGCGCTCTCGTGCGACGAGCAGTGCTACGCGGATCACCAGGAGGGCTACGATCTGATCGCTGACCTCGTCATCGTGTACTGCGGCTGCACCGTGGGCGGCGACTGCGAGGCCGAGTGCCTCACGGCGGCCGACCCGGCGTGTGACGACCCGCCCGGCACCACCGGCGACGCCTGCGCCACCTGCCTGATGGACGCGGGTACGTCCGGTGCTTCCTGCGCGACGACCGACGCGGCGCTGAGCGCCGAGTGCCAGGCCAACGCGGACTGCGCGGCCCTCGTGACCTGCGTGCTCTCTTGCCCCTGAGCGAGAACGCTTCGACGAAGCGTTAGCTTCGGGAGCGTGACTGACGGGCGATGGTCTTCGGGCCATCGCCCGCGGTCTTTTTGTCTGCGCAGAGCCTCGGCCTGCGCGGCGTGGGGCTCTGCAGCGACTCGCCCCAACGCCAAGGCGACCCGCCGCCGCGGCGCCGGCATAGCCCGCGATCAGGCCGAGCGCCGCGAGGCCAACGCGGGCGTAATGCCGGCCCCTGCAAGAAGGGCCCCGTTCTGCTTCACGCTCGGTTCGTGTACACCGGGTGGCATGAACGTGGACCAGATCGTCACCTACGTAACGACGCACGGCATCGACCTCGTCGTGAAGATCGCCGCGGCCCTCGCGATGTGGTTCGGCGGTCGCTGGGTCATCGGCATCATCGGCCGGCTGATCGAGAAGGCGCTCGGACGAGGCGGGAAGATCGATCCCACCCTCGCCAAGTACCTGCTCTCGATCATCAAGGCGGTGATGACCGTCGGCTTGGCGATCGGCATCATCGGCTACCTCGGCGTCGAGACGACGTCGTTCGCAGCGCTGCTCGCGGGCGCCGGCCTGGCCATCGGCACCGCGTGGGGAGGGCTGCTGCAGCACTTCGCCGCGGGGGCCTTCATTCAGCTGCTGCGACCCTTCAAGGTCGGTGACTACGTCAACGCGGGCGGGGTCGAGGGCACGGTCGCGGAGCTCGGCCTGTTCGGCACCACCATCCTCACGCCGGACAACGTGACGACCACAATCGGCAACAGCAAGGTCTTCTCGGAGATCATCAAGAACTTCAGCACGCAGCCGTACCGGCGCGTCGACGCCGTCGCGAAGATCGCCAACGGCGTTGACCCTGTCACCGCGATCGCCGCGCTCAAGCCGGTCATCGCGGCCATCCCCAACGTGCTGGCGACGCCCGCCCCCGACGTCGATATCCTCGAGCTCACCGCCGAGGGGCCGAAGCTCTGCGTGAGGCCGTATTGCCACACGGATCACTACTGGCAGGTGTACTTCGACACCCTGCGCGCGGTCGTCGAGACCTTCGGGAAGGCGGGCCTGCCCACCCCGGAGACGCCGCTCGCCACCCGTCAGGTGGAAAAGAAGGCGTAGCTTCCCGCTACTCCCAGGTGGCGCTGATGCAGTCGAACGCGACCTCGACCCCAGCCGAACCGTCGAGCTCGATCACGAGCCCCGCCGCGGAGAGGTCCGTCGAGGTCGTGGTCGTGCCCTCGGCGAGGCGCCAGCCGTCCGTCGCGCCGTCGGCCGAGTCGACCTGGAAGTTGAAGGGCGGCTCGACGTTCACGGCGTCACCGCGGATGACGATGTCCGCGGCCACCGAGTCGGGCGCGCGCATGCGGGCTCGCAAGCGGAGCGTCGAGCCGGCGGCGACCGGCACGAGGCTGGTGCTCCGCACCTCGCCGTAGCCGCCCGGCAGCGTGAGCGTCGCGGCCGTGCAGCCGCAGAACGAGTCGCTGTCGAACGAGAGCGCAGGGAAGCCGCCCGTCACCATCCAGCTGGAGGCGAACGACTCGAACGAGCGGTTGAGGACGATCTCCGTCCCTTGGAGGGAGGGCTGCTCCGTTGGGCACATGGCGCCGCCGGCGCCGCCGCCAGCCTCTGCGCCCGCCGCGCCGCCGTCGCCCCCGCTCCCTCCAGCGGGCACGGCCCCACCGCCACCTTCCGGCGGCGCGCCGCCACCGCCACCGCCTGCGCCGCCCCCGCCTGCGCGCAGCGTCGGCTCCTCGAGGCCGCACACCATGTTGCAGCCCACGAACGCGAGCGCGACGAGCGAGGCTCGCGGGGGGGCGGGCGGGCGAGGGGGCATCGAGACGCCGACGATTCTATGTGCAATAGCGCCACGACATGAAGGCCATCATCATCGGGGCCGGTCGCGGCAGCCGGCTCGAGCACCTGACCGACGAGGTCCCCAAGACCCTGGTCCCCGTCCTCGGCCGTCCGATGCTCGATCAGATCCTCGAGGCGCTGGCGTTCGCCGGGTTCGCCCGCAAGGACATCGTCTTCATCACCGGCTACCGCGCGGACGTGATCCGCCACAGGTACCCCGACCTCACGTTCGTCGACAACGGCGAGTGGGAGTCCAACAACATCCTCCTGTCGCTCATGTTCGCGCGGGAGCACATGGCCGGAGGGTTCGTGGCGACCTACGCGGACATCGTGTACCGCCCCGAGGTCGCCCGCGACGTGCGCCAGAGCCCGCACGCGATCGCGCTCGGCTGCGACGTCGACTGGCGACGCCGCTACACGCGTCGAAGCCGGCACCCCGAGACCGACGCCGAGAAGCTGCTCGCCGAGGGCGAGCGCGTGACGCGCCTCTCCCGGAGGCTCGCCAGCGAGGAGGCCTCCGGCGAGTTCATCGGCGTGATGAAGGTCGACGCTGGCGCCGTCTCCCCGTTCCTCTCGGCGTTCGACCGCGTCGCCGGCGCTTCCGCGGCTCGATGTTCCGCGAGGGCCGGACCTTCGAGAAGGCCTATCTGATCGATCTGCTCCAGCACATGATCGAGGCCGGGACACCCATGCACCGCGTCGACACGCATGGAGGATACATGGAGATCGACACCCTCGAGGACCGCGAGCTCGCCGAGTCGTGGTGGCGAGGCGAGGGCTGACGCGACGGTCGGGGCGCGCGCGCTCGAGTCAGCCGAGCGCAGCGGCCAGATCGTCACCCTGCGCGAGCAGGCCCGGCAGGCCACCGGTGTGCAAGAACAGCACGCGCTTGCCGTCGAGCTCGCCGCGCCGGCCCGCCTCGACCAGGCCGAAGAACGCCTTGCCCGTGTACACGGGGTCGAACAAGAGCGCCGTCTCGCGCGCCGCCTCGACGAGCAGCGCTTTCTGCGCGTCGCTCGCGACGGCGTAGGCCGGACCCTTGGCCCGATCTTCGACGCGCAGCTTCGCCGGCGCTACGAGGCCGGCGTCCATCGCGCGCGCCTCAGCGACGATGCGCTGAATGACGGCCTCGAAATACGCGCGGTCATCGCAGACCGCGAAGGGGACGACCTCGTCCGCGACCTCGTAGCGAGAGGCGCCGAGCGCGACGCCAGCCGCGGTGCCCCCCGAGCCGCAGGCGTGCACGACGAGATCGAACCGACGACCCCCACCCAGGCCGAGGTCGAGCTGCCGCCGCACCTCTTCCATGGCGCGGACGTAGCCGAACGAGCCGAGACCGTTCGAGCCGCCCTCGGGGATCACGTACGGCCTTCTGCCCTCGGCCTCCAGGCGCGCTGCCACGTCGCTCATCAGCGTCGCGCGCTCACGGTACTGGGCGGGCGTGATGAGCTGGATCTCGGCGCCCAGCATGCGGTCGATGAGCACGTTGCCCGAGAGCGGCGCGCGGCGAACGTCGAGCTCGGGGGACGTCGTACGCAGCAGCAGCACCGGCTTCATGCCAAGCTGCACCGAGACGAGCGCCGTCGCGCGGGCGTGGTTCGACTGAAGCCCCCCACACGTTACGATGGTGTCGGCCCCGCGCTCGACCGCCTCGGCGAGCAGGTACTCGAGCTTGCGGATCTTGTTGCCGGCCTCTGGCCCGCCGGTCATGTCGTCGCGCTTGACCCACACGTCCGCGCCAGCGAGCGCGCCGAGGAACGCCGCGCCAGCGCGGGCCTTCGCCGGGCTCATGAGCGGGGTGAGCGGGGTGGGCGCGTGAGCGAGCGGCAGGCGCTTCGGCGATCGCATGTCAGCCGATCTCGATGAGCGCTGCGCCGCCTTCGACGGTGGCGCCGGCGGCCACGTGCACCTTCAGGATCTTCCCCGCGCGGGTGGCGACCAGCTCGTTCTCCATCTTCATCGCCTCGACGACGACGACCGGGGCGCCGGCCTCGACCTCTGCCCCGAGGCCCGCCATGACGCGAACGACCCGCCCAGGCATGGGCGAGCGCACGACCCCCTCGCCGCCGCCCGTTGGCTTGCCGGCGGCGCGGATGCGCATGCGCTCGCTCTCGACGTCGGCGAAGAAGCGGCGGCCGTCGGCGATGACGCCCACCTTGGGGGGCGCCCCCTCGATCCATAGCTCGATCGCGTGCCCGTCGATGAGCACCGTAGAGGCGTCGCGGCCGCTCGCCCCGCGGCCGCCAGCCGTGCGGCCCACCAGGTCGGCACGGACGACCTCGCCGTCGACCGTGACCTTGAGCCGACCATCCGCGTCCTCGACCAGGTCGACGACGTGCTCGCGTCCCGAGGGGAGCGTGACGAAGTACTTCATCAGAACTGTAGACCCAGCTTGGTGTTGACCAGAAGCTGCTCGGGGAGCGCTCGGCCCGCGTCGTCGTCGAAGGCGTGACCCGGGAAGAGCACGCCGCCCTCGGCGCCGATCTCGAGGGCTACGGTGCGCTCGAGCGGGATGCGCACGTCGGCCCCGACGTCGATCTCGACGCCGAGATCTCGGCTCGTCGGGTCGCCGCCGTCGTAGTTGCGGTAATCACCGAGCGCGCCCACGTGGTACGGGTCGACCACGTCGGCGGTGGCCTGCGCCCAGAGCAGGCCGAGCTTCACGTCGAGCATGCGGACCGGGCGGAAGATCACGCGGGGGTTCAGGAACGTGGCGCCGAAGACCCCGCCGTTCGACGGCAAGAGCTGCAGGCCGGCGCTCGGACGCGCGACGATGCGCGGGTCCTGGGCGATGGTCGCGGCCCGCGCCGTCTTCCAGCCGAGCACGTGATCGAACAAGACGAGGCCGACGTTGTGGCTGGTGTCGAACGTGAAGCGCCGCGTCTGCCCGTCGAGCGGGTCGGCGTCGCCGCTCGCGTAGCCCCACTCGAGCTCCGCGACGAGGTCCCCCCACCGCTCCTTGTCGTTCTGTTTGACGTGCACGAACCCGAACGTCGTGCTGGCCCCGAAGGTGAGCACGCCCTCGTCTGCGAGCTCGGCGGTGGGATCGAGCTGGTTCACGTAGCTCGTGCGCAGGTAGCTCGTGCGACCGAAGACGAGCGCCGCCTCTCCGTGGGCGTAAGCGTACGCGCTCGCCCCAGGCACCTTGCCGCGGATCTTCCCAGCCAGGTCGATGACGCCGACGTCGAGGCTCTCTTCGTAAGGGTTCACCCCGCTGGTGAGCTCGCGCTGCTGGTGGCGGTAGACCCCGTACATCCCGAGCTCGGCCCAGTCCTCGCGCCACACGATCGCGGCGACCGCTTGGCCTGCGAGATCTCCGGTCGGCTGATCGGGCGAGTTGCCGAGGACGTCGGCCGTGTTGTCTTCGAACACGAAATCGCCCGCGACGACCACGAGCAGGGGGGTGCCCTTGCCCATGGGGGACGTGGCGAACAGCAGCCGCTCGACGATCGCGCCGCGGATGGTGTCTCCGAACATCGTCGGGTGGTTGCCGTCGTTCGCGAGGATGCCCTGGCCCCAGTGGCTGGTCTGCTGGCCGACGCGGAACACGCCGATCGGCGAGCGGAACTCGACGAAGAGGTCGCGCGGGTGCACGTCGTACCAGTTGAAGTCGTTGAGCGCGTCGCGCGAGCGCTCGACGAACTGGGTCTTTTGGCCGACGATCATGCCGCGCGGCACGTCGATCTGCGCGTAGCCGATGATGTCGTCGCGGAACGCGATGCGGCCGTTGAGCCTGAGCCAGTGGTAGAGGTACGCGTTCTGCCCGAGCAGGCCCGGATCGAGCGGCTCGGAGCCGTCGGAGGTCGGGAGCGAGCCTCGCACCGGCGCCTCGAGCGGGAGATCGGTCATCGCCCGGAAGCGCGCCTGGTACTCGCCGTGCAGGCTGAAGGCGAGGAAGTCGTCGTTGAGCGGGGCGAAGGGGGCGCGCGCGGACTCGAGGATGAAGCGATCGACGAACCCATCCGACGCGGGCTGCTCGACCCAGGCCGGCAGGTCGTCCGTCGCGGGGGTGGGGGTCGAGGCCACGCGGACCCTCGCGCGGTCGGCCTCGAGCGCGGGATCGGAGGTCGCGACCGCCGCCGGCGAAGGGCCCGCCGGTGGGGCGGCGGGCGCTCCGACGGCGCCCTTCAGCTCGCCGCCGGCGGTGCCCTCTTGGGCCCAGAGCGTGGACGACCACGTGACCGCGCCGATCGCACAAGCGAGCGCGGGTGCGAGGCGCCGCGCCCGAGCGAGCGGACGGCGCCGAGGAGGAGGCCTCTCTGCCATGGAGCGCGCGGAGCATACACCGAGACGGCGGCGTTGGAGGGGTCACGGTGCCGCGAGGCCAGCGACGGGGCCGAAGAAAACCGGAGAGCGATGGACTACCCTCCGCCGCCCATGCGAACGACCCGCGGCGCGGAGCGCGCCCCCATCCTGGTTGGGAGACCCCTCACCGTCGCCGACCTGGCCGACGTGGCGCGGGAGGGGCGACCCGTCGGGCTGTGCGAGGAGGCTCGGCAGAAGATCCTCGCGTCGCGGGCGGCGATCGACGCCATCGTCTCGGCCGGCGACCGGGGGCCGCCGGTGTATGGCGTGAACACGGGCTTCGGCGCGCTCGCGGAGACGCGCATCCACGAGACGACATCGCGGCCCTGCAGCGGAACCTCGTCCGCAGCCACGCGTGCGGCGTCGGCCCAGATCTGGGACGTGCGGAGGTCCGCGCGATGATGCTGCTGCGCGCGCAGGTCGTCGCGCTCGGCTACTCGGGGGTGCGCGTAGAGGTCGTCGACATGCTCTTGTCGATGTTGAACGCGGACGTGGTCCCGCGGGTCCCTTCGAAGGGCTCCGTCGGCGCGTCGGGCGACCTCGCGCCGCTGGCCCACCTCGCGCTCGCGCTGATCGGGGAGGGGGAGGTCGTGGTGGAGGGGGGCGGCCTCGTGCCCAGCCTCGAGGCCCTCACGGCGGCGGGGATCGCCCCGCTCTCGCTGCAGGCGAAGGAGGGCCTCGCCTTGATCAACGGCACCCAATACATGACCGCGCTCGGGGCGCTCGCGCTGTTCGACGCGCTGGAGCTCGCGAAGACCGCCGACGTCGCTGGCGCGATCAGCCTCGAGGCCCTGAAGGGCTCGACGACGCCGTTCGACGCGCGCTTGATGGCCGTGCGCCCGCACCCCGGGCAGGCCGAGGTCGCCTCGAACCTGCGCGCCTTGCTCGCCGACAGCGAGATCATGGAGAGCCACCGCGACTGCGGGAAGGTGCAGGATCCGTACTCTCTCCGCTGCATGCCTCAGGTCCACGGCGCCACCCGCGACGCGCTACGGTTCGCGCTCGAGGTCGTCGGCCGCGAGATCAACAGCGTGACGGACAACCCGACCGTGCTGCTCGAGGGCTCGAGCGGCGGCACCGAGCTGCTCTCGGGCGGTAACTTCCACGGCCAGCCCGTCGCGCTCGCGCTCGATCTCGCGGCGATCGCCGTCGCGGAGCTCGCGAACATCAGCGAGCGGCGCGTCGAGCAGCTGGTCAACCCGATGCTGTCGAGCGGGCTGACCCCGTTCCTCGCGCCCAACAGCGGGCTTCACTCGGGCTTCATGATCGCCCAGGTCGCCTCCGCGGCGCTGGTGAGCGAGAACAAGGTCCTGTGCCACCCCGCCAGCGTGGACTCGATCCCCTCGAGCGCCGGGCGCGAAGATCACGTGAGCATGGGCAGCATCTCGGCCCACAAGCTGGCGATCGTCGTCGAGAACACGGCGAACGCCCTGGCGATCGAGCTGATCGTCGGCTGCGCCGGGGTCGATCAGCGTCGGCCGCTGAAGGCGAGCCGGGGCGTCGAGCTCGCCCGTGGCGCGGTGCGAGCGGTCGTCCCGCCGCTCACCGAAGATCGACCACTCTACCGCGACTTCGCGGCGGTGCGGCGGCTCCTCGCGATGGGCGCGATATCGGGGGCCGTGGAGGGCGGCGTCGGCCCTCTCGCGTGACGCGAGGGGCCTCGCCTCGACACGCGAGAGGCCTCGCCTCGAAGATCAAGAGTCGAACGGGGCGACGCCCGATCCTATGCTCGGGGCGTGCTCACGCGCAGGGACGACCCGTTCCCGTTCGAGGCGGTCCGCGACCTCCTCGGCGTCGTGCGCGCGCTGTACGGCGCCGCGAAGCTGCGGGGCGCGGGGCGCGCCGAGCTCGCGCGAATCGCGAGCGTCGGCCGCGAGCTCTCCGAGGCCATCGATCTCGCGGTCTCCACCAAGCGAGGCTCGGTCGGTCATCGGGCCGCGTGGAAGCGCGCCGAGGACGCGACCCGGGCCGTCGGAGATCTCGTCGACGCGATGACCCCCGCCGAGCCGATCCTGATCGCGGCGCGCGGCAGGGTCGTCGGGGCTCGCGCGGTCAGCGCCAAGAAGCCACGCGACGAACGCTGAGGCCAGTCCGACCGGAGGTCGGCCCATCAAGATCAGGGGGGTGGAACATAGGTCGGGGTGAGGCTCGGGGATTGCCCGGCCTTCACTTGCGAGCGTGAGCGAGGGCCGGGCGAACCCCGAGCCGAACTAGGGACACCCCCCTAGTTGCAGACGCGGTACGCCGCGACGTACTCGGGCGCGAAGCTCTCGCTGATGAGCTCGCTGCAGGTCTCGCCGCCACCGCAGTCGGCGTCCGACGCGCACGTCTTCAGGCTCGGGCTCGGACACGAGGCGCTGCACTCGACGACCCCGAGGAAGTCGAGCCAGAAGTCGTCGTACACGGCGCAGCACACCTCCTCGCCGGGGCAGTCGGCGGAGGTGTTACAGGCGAACGTGTAGAAGTCGACGCCGCAGTCGTCGGTGACCTCGCAGTGGTCGAGAGACGCCGAGTCGAGGCTGAAGCAGCACGACTCCCCGGCCTGGCAGTCGACGATGACCGACATCCCGTTGCCGCACGGTGTGGTGGGCTCCGCTCCGCCCGTCGAGCTGGTGCTCGGCGCGCCCCCCGCGCCGCCATCGCCGGCGCTGATGCCTCCAGCGCCACCGTTGCTCGGCGAGGAGCTGGTCGTGCTCATCGACGCGCCACCGTCGCCGCCGCCGCGGCCGCCCGCGCCGCTCGCGCCCATGCCGCTCGAGGTCGACCCGCGAGAGGTGGAGGCGTCTTCTCCGGCGGCGCCGCCGCCGCCAAACTGGAACTCCGGGTAGCAAGCCGAGAGCAGCGCGGAGGCGAGGATCGCCGAGGTCGTAAGGAACTGCTGCGTCGACCTCATGCCCTGCCTCCTGTCACGCCCTCACGGCTTCGCCTCGAGCCCGAGGAGCTTGTTCATGCTCGCTTCGTCGGCCGGAGTGAACGCGTATTGATCGAACTCGCTGCTCGTCACCCACTGAAAAGCGTGCACCGCGAGCGCGGCGGGCTCACCCGTCGCGATCGAGCACTCGTACAGGTAAAGGTCCACCGTGTACCGCTCGTAGGGGTGGCTCACGAAGCTGATGAGCTGGCCGACCTTCACGTCGACGCCGAGGCGGTGCTTCACCTCGCGCTGCAGCGCCTCCGCGTCGGTCTCGTTCGCCTCGACCTTGCCGCCGGGGAACTCCCACAGGAGCGGGAGCACCGCGGTCGGCCGGCGCTGCGTGATCAGGTACCGGCCGTCACCGGATATGACCCCTGCAACGACGCGTACGAGTCGAGGTGCGTCCACCCGGATCAGTCTACGCTAACCCTGAAGAGCTGCTGCCCCATCAGCAGCACGTCGCCGGAGTTCAGTGGCTGATCTTTCTGGAGGCGGACGAAGCTTCCGTTCGAGCTGCCCAGGTCGGTGAGGTAGAGCTTCGCGTTCGCGAAGCTGATGCGGCAGTGCAGGCCGCTCACGTAGCCGTCCTCGGGGAACAACACGTCGCCTCGCTCGCGGCCGAGGTGTAGGCCCGACTCGGGGACGGGGTAAGCGTTGCCGGTCGTGTCGCGGCCGATCAACAGCGCGAGGCGGCCGACGTACCCGCGCGCGGGGCTGCCGAGGCGCTCGACGCCGTCGGCGCTCTTTGGCATGGGGGCGAGCGGCTCGATCCGCAGGATCTCCTGGCCGATGCGGAAGATGTCGCCGTACCCGAGCTCGATCGGCTCGTCGCGGCCGATCTTCCGATAGACGCCGTTCAGCGAGCTCTCGTCGCGGACGACGACCTGGCGGCCGCGCGCGGTGAACGTGGCGTGGCGTGGCGACAGGTAGCTGTCCCCCGCGAAGATGCCGCCTGAGTCGCGGCCGATCGTCGTCGGACCGGCGGCCATGTGGAAGGTGCCCGCCTCCGTCCCGTCGGCGCGCAGCGCCGTCAGGGTGATGCCTCCGGCGGTCGGCCCGGGCAGCTCTCCCTGGAGCGGAACAGCGGGGCCGGGGAGCGGGGCAGGCGCGGGGCCCGGCGCTGGGGCGGCCATCTGCGACTGCGGGAGCGGCTGGCTGCCGCCCGTCTGTGGGGCCTTCGTGAGCTTGAACCCGCACGACGCGCAGAACTTGTTCGTGCCAGGGTTCGGGTGGCTGCACTGAGGGCAGACCACCGAGGGCCCATCGGCCGGGGGCGTCGACGGCAGGCCTTGGGAGGGGCCCTGCCCCTGGGAGGTCGGCTCGTCGATCATCGCCGCGGGCGCGATCTTCACGGCCGGAACCCCATGCGGAGGCGTGTTGGACGTCGGGGCGAACTTCTTCGGGGACGCGTCACGAGGGAGCTCGGCGCCACAGCCGAGACAGAACTTGTAGTGGTCCTGGTTCTCCTTCGTGCATTTGGGGCAGATGATCACCTGGGTCTCCTAGTACACCGGTCGGGACGGTCTCACCGAGGTATCGCGCCTCACCTCGCACAAAGCGTCGCGGGGGGAAGGATAGTCTCTGTCCGTCGACATTGTCGACTTCCTACATCGCGGGCTCGATTGCCCGAGTTTTTCGGCTCTTTTGGCGCATCGCGGGTCATCGAGACAGCAACGCGAGCGCGTCGCGGACCAGCTCCCCGAGGGGGATGTCGTCGAGCGGGCGGCTCTGTGACAAGGTCGCGACGGCCCGCTCGGCCTCCGCCGGCCTGTATCCCAGGCGGGTCAGCGCGGACGCCAAGAGCTCGGCCTTGGTGCCCGACGCGACCGGACCCGCCGCGGGACGCCCAGCGGGCGAAGCGGCCGCGGGGACGACCGCGAGCTTGCCCTTCAGCTCGAGGACGAGGCGCTCGGCCGTCTTCTTCCCGACCCCGGGGATGGTGGTGAGCTTCGCCACCTCGCCCCGCGCGACCAGCTGCGCGAGCTCGCCGACCGTGACCGCGCCGAGGATCGCGACGCCGAGCTTCGGCCCGACGTTGGAGATCGAGATGATCGTGCGGAACGCGTCGCGCTCTTCGAGAGACGAGAACCCGAACAGCTGGAAGGCGTCCTCGCGGACGTGGGTGTGCACGTAGACCGTGGACGCGCCCGCGCCGTCGGTCACCACGCGGCCGCGCGTCCCGATGGGCGCGGTCACCTCGTAGCCCACACCTCCGACGTCCACCACGAGGTCACCGCCCTCGCAGATCTCGTCGGTGATCCGGCCCGTCAGCCGACCGATCAGTTGTCCTGCGCTCCCTGCGCGATCCAGTTGCGGACCGTGTCGCGCGTGGCGCGCGGAAGCGGAGAGACGCCCTGGGGCATCGAGTCGGCGCAGTCGTCGCCCGGACACCCCAGCGGGCAGTCGAGGTCGCCGTCCATCTTGTGCATGAGGAAGCTCGTCTCGGGGGAGCTTGGATCGACGATCTTCATCGTCGCGAGGTGGGAGTCTTGGTCGACGATCGTCGAGAGGATCAACGCGATGTCGCTCGGCGTCGTCTCCGGGTTCACCTCACCCAGGTACGGCTGGTAGCCCGCGGCGGTCTCGGGGCTCGCGGGGTTGCCGTGGCACGAGCTCGACAGCGAGCACGACTGCTCGAAGATCGGGAGCACGTCGAGCGCGAACGAGACGACCTCCTCGGTGGCGACGTAGCAGTCGTAGTTGAAGCAGCCTTCGGCATCGAGCTCGTTGGCGCACGGGTCGCTCCCGCCCCCGCCCCCAGCGCCACCCGAGGCGCCGGAGCCGCCGGTGCCGGTGTCGTCCGCGCAGCCCGCCGTGGCCGCCGAGGCGGCGAACGCGAGCGCGGCGCACAGCACCGACGTGAGAAGGAGCCCTCGAGAGCGCAACGCCTGGCGCATAGAGGTGGCACCTTACCACACGGGTAACACCGCTCGTCGAGTCCTCGGCTTCGCGATCTGCCGCCTTCTTGGCCGCGCCCGGATCCGCGCACTACGCTCGTGAATGACCATGGAGTCGGCGGCCCTCGATCCTACGCAGCGTGACCTCGCCCGAGCTGCCTGGCGCGCTCCTCGGCTCGCCCTGATGGCGCTCGCCTGGTGCGCGTCCACCGGCTGCGCCGCGAACGCGGCGCTTCAAGCCGAGGTCCAGGCGCTCCGCACGGAGGTGACCAGCCTGCGCGCGACCGCGGGCGCCATGACCGAGCGCCTCGACGCCCTGGAGATGGAGGGCGGCGGGCTGAAGGTGGCCGGGGCGGCGCCAGCCCCCGAGGCCGCCCCGCCGTCCGACGCGCCCCCGAACCTCCAGGTGGTCACGCTCAAGCCGACGACCGACGCCATCACCGAGACGGAGGCCCCCGCGCAGCCGCTCGAGACGGGGCCCCGCGTGAAGATCCGCTCCACGCCGAACGGCTTGGTGCAGGAGGAGGTCAAAGGCGACGAGAAGGAAGAGCCTTCCAAGCCTGTGGCCAAGAAGGACCCGCCGAAGCCCCCCGCCACGAAGAAGCCCGTGCAGCCCGCGCCGAAGAGCCCGCCCGCTCCGGCGAAACCCTGAGGACCGTCCGATGAAGCCCCACCGCCCGCACCGAACCCTCGCTTTGCTCGCGCTCCTCGCGCTGGTCCCCACCCCGGCGTTCGCGCAGGATCAGGTCGGTCCTACGAGCCCCCCCGGGGGAGAGGAGCCGGTGTTCGTGCCCGGACCGTCCTCGACGACGACGACGGTCACGAGCTCGGGGCCTGGCCCGGGCGAGGTGGACTCTCACCTGCCCACGAGCTCCCAGTCGACCACCGACATCAACGCGTCGAGGAGCGGGTTCGACCTCAACAAGAGCACGGCCGATCAATCCGCGCTCAAGGGCGGCAAAGGCGGGCAGTACATCAGCGAGGGGGCGTCGGTTCCCCAGGCTCACACGGTCAAGCGCGGCGACACGCTGTGGGGGATCAGCGGGCAATACTTCAAGAACCCCTACCAGTGGCCTCGGCTCTGGTCGCAGAACCCGCAGATCTTGAACCCCCACTGGATCTACCCGGGAGATCGGCTCCGCCTGCGCGTCGACGAGTTCGGCGGACCGCTACGCTCGCGGTCGGTCCCCGAGACCACCGTCTTCTTGAGGAACTACGGCTGGGTCGACAACCCCGAGAAGGACCGCTGGGGTGAGCTCGTGGGCGCGCCCGACGACCAGATGCTCCTGTCGTACGGCGACGACTCCTACATCGAGCTCGATGAGGACAAGCACAAGGACATGAAGATCGAGCTCGGCCAGGAGCTGCAGCTCTATCGGCCGGTGCGCACCCTGCGCGGTCGCGAGTCGGACGCATCGGGTGAGCTGGTCGAGGTGCTCGGCACGGTGCGCGTCGATCGCTACAACCCGAAGACCCGGATGATCCGCGCGCACATCACGGAGGGCCTCGACATCATCGAGCGCGGCGTCTACGTCGGCCCGGTCCCGCGGAAGTTCGTGATCCAGCCCGCCGTGGTCAACGAGAAGTACCTGGAGGCGCGCATCCTGACGGCGCTCTACCCGCACCAGTTCTTCGGCCAGAACCAGGTCGTGTTCCTCGACCGTGGGGCGAAGCAGGGCGTGAAGGTCGGCAACCGCTTCATCGCGGTGCGCCGCGGAGATCGCTGGGTCGAGACGCTCGACGTCGCCGGCGTCGGCGCGACCATCCGCGCCAAGACGGAGGACGATCGCGACGGCGAGGTCGAGGATCTGCGCACCGACGGGCCGGTCGAGAAGTACCCGAACGAGACGTTCGGCGAGATCCGGGTGCTCGAGGTGCGCGACAACACCTGCATGGCGATCGTCACCGAGAGCGCGTTCGAGATCG
Source organism: Polyangiaceae bacterium (assembly GCA_016719945.1). Classification (GTDB taxonomy): domain Bacteria; phylum Myxococcota_A; class Polyangia; order Polyangiales; family Polyangiaceae; genus Xiheicaenibacterium. Next base: position 262,527 of record JADJYE010000002.1, read on the forward strand.
AGCGCGACACCATCTTGGTGATGAAGAAGGGGTACTGATCGTCGTCTGGCGCGTCCGCCCGCGCGGACGGGCGCGCTACTCGGCGACGGACAGGGTCGCGGCGTCGGAGCCGTTGCAGTCCTGATCGACGCCGTCGCTCGGCATGTCCACCGCGCCCGGGTGGATGTTCGCGTCCGCGTCGTTGCAGTCGGTCGGGGTGCAGGCCCCGTCGCGGTCGGCGTCGGCTCCGCTGGCGCACGCCCCGCTGGGCGGCGGCTGGACCATCGCGCGGCGGCGGCCCGCCGTAGCAGGCCATCAGCGTCGCCGCGACGGCTCCGCCGGTCGCGGCGGTGACGACGCCTCGGGCGAGCCGTGAGAGCGCAGAGCGGGCCGGGGTCACCCGCGCGCCGCAGTGGGGACACTCACGGGCTTGGTCGGGGGCGAAGCCACCACAGGCGCTGCAGTCGATCATCGGTTGCCGAGCCTACCACCACTCACCAGTGGACGCGCACGCGGACGCGAGAGCCACCTTCTGGCGTCGACTCGACGATCGGTCGCTCGCGGCGCATCGTCGCGCCCACCGCGTCGGCCGCAAGCTGGCAGGCCGACGACGTCCCCCACGCGGCGGCGGGGTGGATGCGGGGCCGGTAGGGATAGGTCGCGACGAGCTCGCCGCTGCGCTCCGTGAGCGGTCTCCACTTCAGGTCGAACCCGACGGTGTTCGCCTTCGCGGCGCCCTCGGCTCGCGAGAGCACGGCGCCGGGAGAGGCGCCGAACACTCGCACGATCCCGCCGAGCCAGCGGGACAGGAGGATGACCCAGCCCGTTCGCTGGGCGTCGACGAACAGCGGGTCGAGCCTCTGCTCGCCGACCTGGTCGCACACCGCTTGGGCGACGCACTCGTAGAACGCGACGTCGACCCACTCGGTGGAGGCCGGCGGATCGCGCAGCATCGCGGCGACCTCCGGTGTGAGGCGCGCGAGGACCGCGTCGAGCAGGCGCTGTTTGAGCAGCACGTCACGCCAGCCGCGCATGAGCGTGCCCTTCGCGAGAGATCTCCCGTCTGGCTGGATCGGCTCGATCACCCGTGACCTCCCCCCACCGCTCGCAGGATAGGTCCGCTCGCGCCCCTGTGGCCACCTGAGGCTTCGAGGCCTCAACCCGGGCGCGTTCGTCCAGGGGCGGTCCGGGGATTCGCGGTATAACGTCGTGACTCTGCACATGCTCCCGCGCGCGACGCTCGCTGCTCTCGGTCTGCTCGGCTACACGTACGCCGGCTACCCGGCGCTCATCGGGGCCCTCGCGAAGCTGCGCCCCCACCACACCGAGAAGGACGCGAGCTACCTCCCGTCGGTCAGCGTGCTCATGGCCGCGTACAACGCCGAGGCGATGATCGGCGCCAAGCTCGACACGCTCCAAGCCCTCGACTACCCCGCAGACAAGCTCGAGATCGTCGTGCTGTCCGACGGCTCTTCCGATCGCACCGACGCGATCGTCGCCGCGCGCGCCGCGCTCGACCCGCGCATCGTCGCGCTGCGCAGCGAGGAGCGCCGCGGCAAGCCGAGCGCCATCAACTCCATGCGGCGGCGCGCGAAGGGGGAGGTGCTGCTGATGTGCGACGTGCGGCAGCGCTTCGACCCCGCAGCGCTGCGCGCGCTGGTGAGGTGGCTCCGAGACCCCTCGGTCGGCTGCGTCTCAGGCAACCTGGTGATGGAGGGGGACGCCGGCTCTGGCGTGTACTGGCGCTACGAGAAGTGGATCCGTGAGCGGGAGGCGGCGTGGAGGAGCGTGCCCGGTGTCACCGGCGCGATCTACGTGCTGCGCGCGACCGACCTCGAGGACATCCCCGAGGACACGATCCTGGACGACGTGCTCATCCCGATGCGCCTACGTCTGCGAGGCAAGAAGGTGCTCTTCGACCCCGAGGCCAAGGCGTTCGACGCGGCCGCCGACGACGACAAGGAGTTCGGGCGCAAGGCGCGCACGCTCGCCGGCAACTTCCAGCTCTTCGCGCGCGTGCCCCGGCTGCTGGTGCCGATCGCCAACCCCTCGTGGCTCGAGACGGTGTCCCACAAGGCGCTGCGGCTCGCGGGGCCGTGGCTGCTCGCGACCCTCGCGGCGAGCTCGCTCGGGTTCGCCGTGAGACCGCCGCGCGGCGCGAGCCCTCGCTCGATCGCGGCGGTTCGGGCCCTCGCGCTCGCGCAGCTCGCGTTCTACGCGGGGGCGGCGCTCGGGCCCCGCGCGGGCAAGCTCGGCAACGTCGCGCGGACCTTCGTGGTCATGAACGCCGCGGCGGCGGTCGGGCTCGGCCGCTTCTTGCGCGGTCGGCAGCGCGTCACCTGGTGAGTCACGAGCGGCGGGCGAGCGCCGTCGCCTCGCGGAACACGTCCGCGAAGCGGCCCGCGATCGCCCGACGATCGTAGCGCTCGACGCCTACGGCGCCGGCGCGAGTAGGGAACCGGCCGTCTTTGAACAGCCTGAGCGCGCGCTCGAGCTCCGCGCAGATCGCCTCCTCGTCGCGCGGCGCGAGCACGGGCCCGAGCTTCGTCTGGCGGACCAGGCTGGTGAGCGCACCCTCGGGGGCGAGCGTGAGGCACGGGCGATCGAGGTACAGCAGCTCGAAGATCTTCGCCGGGTAGATGCGCTCTGCCCCGGGCATCTCGTCGAGCAGACACAGCACCATGTGGCTGGCCGCGAGCGCGGGCATGACCGCGTCCTTGGGGATGAAGCCGAGCCGTCGCACGCCCAGCCGCTCGCTGCCCTCGAAGTGCACGAGCTCGGTGTCGACGACCCGGCCGATGAAGTCGACTTGGAGCAGCTTGGCCAGCTCGGGCTCGCGCTCATGGAGGCGTCGCACGGCGCCGAGCAGACCCCGCGGGCTGTTCTGCACGAGGACCGAGCCCGCGTAGGTCACGACGAAGCGATCTCCCGGCGGCTCGGGCAGGGTCGCCGGAAAATCGTCGGTGTCGAAGCCGTTCTCGATGGTGACGACACGAGCCGGATCGAGGAACCGAAAGTGCGACAGCAGGTTGTCCCGGAAGGCGTCGGTCGCGGTCGTCACCATGTGCGCCGAGCGCAGGACGAGGTGCTCGAGCGGGCCACCGAGCGCGCGAGAGAGGGCCCCCATCATCTCGAACTGGGAGCGGATCGTGAGCCACTCGTCTCGGTAGTCGAGGACGATCGCCGCCTTGCCGGCGGCGCGGGCCGCGGGCGCCGCGAGGAAGGCGGAGAAGGGCGGCGCCGTGATGAAGACGACGTCCTCGGCGCGCGGGGAGCGCAGGCGCTGGACCAGCGCGCGCTGCGCGTCCGGCTGCCACAGCACCTGGGGATCGGGGACGAGCAGGTGGCGGGCGAGCGCTCCCACCTGGCCCACGAGGCGCCGCTTGAGGGGCACCGGCGCGCTCGAGCCCCCCGACGCCGCCTGCCACGTCGCCTGCTTCGTGGCGTAGCTGGGCTCGAACGTGCGCGCGTAGAGCACCTCCGTGCCCGGAGGCACGTCCTTCAGCATCGAGGTGTCCTGCACCGGCACGCTCGGGTTCGCGACCGTGAGCACGGACGGGGTCACGCCGTGGGACGGCAGGTACTTCGCGAGCTTGAGCACGCGGCCGACGCCGACGCCGCCCGACGGGGGCCACATGTACGTGACGAGCAACGCCGTCGCCATGGGCGCGGAAGCTAGCAGGTTGGCCCGTCTCGTTTCTACCTGACCATCGTCCCCACGCCGGTGTCGGTGAACAGCTCGGCGACGATCACGTGGGGCAGGCGCTCGTCCAAGAAGTGCACGCTGTCGATGCCCGACTCGAGGGCCGCGACGGCGGCGCGCGCGCGCGCGCGCATCGGCTCCTCGATGGTGCGGGCGCGTACCCGCTCGGCGAGCTCCTCGGCGGAGAGCTCGGACAGCAGCATGCCCTCGGAGGAGAGGCCGGAGCTGTCGCCGAGCAGGAGCAGCTTGCGGGCCTTGCACACGCGCGCGATCTCCGCGGCCACCTGGTCGACGTCGATCGCTGTGGTGTCCCCGACGACGATGCGGGCCTCCTCGGTGAGCGCGGGCACGACCACGGGGACGTACCCCTTCTGCAGCAGCGTCTCGATGACGTCGGGATCCATCGAGATCGGGTGGTCCTCGTTGCGCTCGGCCGTGCTGGGCCAAGCGAGCAGGTTGCCGTCGGCCCCCGACAGCCCGACGGCGCGGATGCCGGTGCGAGCCAGGGCGGAGACGACGATCTCGCTCGCGCCCTCCTGGACGAGGATCGGCTTCAGGCCGACGGCGGAGAGCAGGTGGATGTCCTCGGCGAACGACAGCGCGAGATCTCGGCGCGACAGCGTCGAGCCGCCGTACCGGATCACCGCGCGAGTCCCCGCGAAGCGCTCGATGTAGCGCAGCGCCGAGACGAGCAGCTCGGTCTTCAGCTCCGGGGTCTTCGTGTCGAGCCGCTGATCGCGCCGGACGGGGCCGTCGGGGTCGACGAGCACCGCGGCGTAGTCGGCGTTGATGCGCACGTAGTCGTACGACAGATCGCACCCCCACGCCTCTGCGCGCCCCGCCGCGAGCCCCAGATCGACGTGGACGTCGACGTCGCGCTGCCTCAAGAGCGCGCGCAGCGCGTCCGGATCGAACGAGGCGGGCGCGCCGCGGTGGAACGTCTGCACCCCCTGCAGCGCGACGCTGACGCGGCGTGGGTCGAGCTCGTGATGGCCCTCGGCTGCGCGCGCGCCGAGCGCGGCGAGGATGCGTCCGTAGCCAGGGTCCGCGCCGAACAACGCCGCCTTGACGAGGTTGGAGGAGACCACCGCCCGAGCCAAGCTCGCCGCCGCCGCGTCGTCGCGCGCCTTCGAGCGTCACCGTCACCAGCCTGCGAGCGCCCTCTCCGTCGCGCGCGACGGCGCGGGCGAGCTCGCGGCAGACGGCGGTGAGCGCTGCGGCGAACGCGCGGCCGGAGTCGCTCTCGATGCTCGTGATGGCGGGGTTGTCGGCGAGGCCGTTCGCGAGCGCGATCGCGGAGTCGTTGGTCGACGTGTCACCGTCGACGCTGACCGCGTTGAACGTGCGGCCGACGGCGTCCGTCAGCGCCGTCGCGAGGGCGTCCGCGGCGATGTCAGCGTCCGTCAGGAGGAAGGCGAGGACGGTCGCCATGTTCGGGTGGACCATCCCCGAGCCCTTCGCGATGCCGAGGATACGCACGCGGGTCCCGCCGATGAAGAGCTCGGACGAGGCGAGCTTCGTGCAGGTGTCGGTGGTGAGGATCGCCTCGGCGAACGGCGTCGGATCCGCCGCGAGCCCTCCGAACAGCGCCTCGACGCCCTGCTCGACCCGCTCGATCGGAAAGGGCACGCCGATCACCCCGGTGCAGGCGGTCAACACCGCGGCGGGGGGGACGTCCAGCACGCGCGCGATCGCGCCCGCCATGCGCCCGTTCGCCGCCGCGCCGTCGGGCCCGCTCATGGCGTTGGCGTTGCCGCTGGCGACGACGATGGCGCGAGCCTCGGCGGTGGGCAGGAGCGACTCGCACCAGCGCACCGGCGCCGCCTTCGCGCGTGAGCGCGTGAAGCAGCCCGCGGCGGTGCACGGAGCCTCCGAGACGATCAGCCCGAGATCGCGGCGACGCGCCTTGATCCCGCAGTGCGAAGCGGAGAACGAGAAGCCGGTGGGCAGGCGAGGGCCCGGCGTTTCGGGGGACACGCGCGGTACGTTACTACGCTTCGCACGCCTGGAAGCCGTACAGCGCGAGCTGGAACACCGAGCCCGACGTGTGCCGCTCCGCGAAGAACAGGTCGAGCGCGAAGTCGCCTCCGGGCTCGAGGTCCGCCGCCGTCGCGATGTCGTCCACCTCGACCGACCTCGACTCCGCCCCGTGGACCCCGCCGAGGTCGAGGACGAGCCGGCCGTTGATGAAGACGAACAGGTCGTCGTCTCCGTTGAAGGTGAAGGACTCAGAGCCCACGTAGCGGAACGTCGCCTCGAGATGGACGGTGAAGTGGAAGTTGTGCGCGCGCCCTTCGTTGCCGAGCAGCGCGTCGTCGATCGGGAAGAACTCGGAGCTCGCGAAGGCCAGGATCGAGGGGGCGATGGGCTCGAGCTCGAGCTCCAGCTCCGCGGAGAGGTTCTTGCCGGGGACGTCGTGGAACCACACGAAGAACTCGGCGTCGCCGTGGGTCGAGGGGTTGTCCCGCTCCCCTGCATAGACGGGGGTGCCGTCTGCGCCAAGCTCGCCTCGACGATGCCCGGATCGGAGCCGATGAAGGGACCTTCGAAGTCGAGGCTCGCGGGCGTTTGGTCCCACACCCGCCCCACGAGCCGCGGGATCGGCGCCAGCTCGCACGGGTCGGGGGGCGGCGGTGGCTCGGGGGCGCCGCCGCTCCCACCGCTGCCGCCCTCGCCGGGGTCTGTGTCGCCCATCGGCAGGCTGCTGCGCGCTCCGCACGCGACGAGCGCGACGACGAAGAGTACGCACCCGGAGCGCGCGCGAGGGGTCATGCCCTGATTAGACCGCAACGAGCCAGCCGAGCTGGTGTCGAAAGACGAGCGGCTCAGGGCGCACACGCCGCGCGCGTCACCAGGCGATCCCCGTCGAGCGTCCACTCGGTGGCGTGGGGGGCGCGGCTGGAGGCTCGCGCCAGGCGTCGCAGCAGCTTCTCCGCCGCCTTGCCGGTGAGGGGCTCCGGCGCATAGTGCTTCTTGTGCCGCCTCATCATGGCCGGCGAGAACTCGGCGTGGTCGAGGCACGCGCCAGCCGGCGCGGCGGCCGAGCGCTCGCGCTCTGGCTCTGCCCGTGAGAAGCCGAGGCGGAGCACGCCCGTGTCACGGCTCGTCGCGCGCACGTTGGGGAACACGAAGTTGCCGAGCGAGTAGGCGATGATGCCGTCCTGGTAGCGCTCGATGGGCTGGAGCACGTGGGGGTGGTGGGCGACGACCGCGTCCGCCCCCGCGTCGATGAAGGCGTGCGCCGCGTCGACCTGCCATGGTCGCGGCTCGCTCTCGTACTCCTCCCCCCAGTGCGCGACGACGATCACGAGGTCGTGGCTGGCGCGCGCCTCTCGGATCAGCGGCATCAGCGCGGGCACCAGCTTCTCGTCTCGCGCGAACGGGACGGTGACCGCGGCGTCTCTGCGCTGAGGGATGTTGAGCCGCGCCGTGGCGGCGACGAAGCCGACCTTCCAGTCCTTCACGGTCACCGTCTCCACGCGGAAGGGCGATCCGTCGGCTTGGGGCGCGCCCAGGGCGCGAGCGCCGACCCCCGCGAGCAGGCTCGGGGTCTTCATGAGCCCTTCGGCCCCGAAGTCGTGGATGTGGTTGTTGGCGATCGAGAGCGCGCGCAGGCCGTGTCGAACGAGCACCGCGGCCTGGTCGGAGGTCGCGGCGAACAGGCGATCGCCCGCGTCCTTGGGCAGCTCTTCGAGCAAGGTCGTCTCGAGGTTCCCCACGGCGAGGTCGCTCGCGAGCAGGCCCGAGACCTCGGCGAGAGGGTCCTCGCGCGGCACGTCGACGGGGTACCAGGTGCCGCGGAAATGCCCTCCGAACACGATGTCACCGACGAAGGTGAGCTCGACGCGCGTCGCTCGCGGCGGGTGCTGCGCCGCCTCGGGGGCGCTCGAGGGCGAGGCGGTCGGGGCGACGGGCTCCCCGACGTCGCTGGCGGCGGGCGGAGGCGAGACCTCGACGAGCGCTGCCTGCGTCGCCGCGCCGGGCGCCTCGAGCGCGCCCGGGCCCGAGCAGCCGAGCAGCGCTCCCACGAGCGACAGCCAACGGAGCGCAGGCCTCATCGAGCGCGTGCGTACCACGCCGCTCCGATCAGCCCAACTTTCCGCCTTCGCTCGGCTCGAGCGCGTCGCGGAGCCGCTTGAGCGCGTGGTGGAAGTTCGCCTTGGCCGAGTCCTCCGAGGTGCCCATCTTGGCGGCGACCTCGGCGAAGCTCAGGTCCTGGAAGAGCCGTAGCTCGACGCTCGCGCGCTGCTTCGGTGGTAGGTCCTGGACGGCGCGGAGCAGCCGCTCCTTGGCCTCCTTCGCGACCAAGCGCGCGGTCCCGAGCGTGTTCGTGATGAGGTCGGCTTCGTCGATCACGCGCGGCTCCACGCGCTTGTTGTCGCGGACGTGGTTCAACGCGACATTCACCGCGATGCGGTGCAGCCACGAGCGGAAGCTCGACTCGCCGCGGAAGGACGAGAGCTTCTCGAAGCCGCGGACCAGCGCTCGCTGGGCCACGTCGTCGGCGTCGGCGTCGCTGACGTAGCGCCGCACCAGCCGGACGGTGAGCGGGAGGTGCTTGCGATAGAGCTCGTCCGTCGCGGCCGCGTCGCCTTCTCTCGCTCTCGCGACGAGCGCTGCGTCGTCGTCCGCTACTCCCCCTCCGCCGGTGTGCACTCCAGGTCGAGGGTACCATGGCCTCCTCGTGAGCTCTCGACGAACACCTCGCTCGAGCCGTCGAAGGTGAGCGTGAGCGTGAGCCGAGTGATCTTCGTCGTCACGCGGACGACGCCCGATGGGCACGTGCCGCGGGGGCCTGGCCGCGCGAGGCCGTCGTATTCGACCTCCAAGCCGCGCAGCCCGATCGTGGTCGACGCGGTCCCGTCGAGCTCGACGACGCCGCCGCCGGGGAGCGACACGACGAGGTCCGCCTCGTGCGACACGGCGCGGCCGAGCGCCGACGTCCCCTCGTAGCCTCCCGACCACGAGATCGTCCGCCCACCTCCTTCGTGCACGACGATCTCTGCGATCCCGGCGTGCTCGGCGGCTCGCCCCTCGACCTCCAGGCCGTCGCTCTGGAAGCTGACCTCGAACACGCCGGACCCGAGCGCGCTCCACGTGGCGACCTCTCGGCCGGACACCTCTGCCTGGCCCCAGGGGCCGGAGCAGCCATCGAGCTCGTAGGTCACGACGTTTCCGTCGGTCGACACCGTGAGGCAGGTCGCATCGACCATGAGGTCGGGCAACCCCTGCTGGGCGGCGACCGCGTCGGCCAGGGTGAGGGTCGACGGGCTCAACGCCGCCGCAGGGAACGCCGCCAGCGTCGCGCCCACGGCGAGGGTCGGCTCGGCCTCGGTCGCGTCGTCGGCGACCTCTCGAGCCTCGAGCGACAGCCCCGGCGACTTGAGCCCGCAGCCGGCGGCAGAGACGCCGAGGAGCAGGACGCAAGCATGGCCGCGCCACACCGCGTGCGCGCTTCGCCGAATCCATCGCCTCATCGCTGGTCCTCCTCCTGGCTCGACACCCGACGCGTCACGAAGGTCAAAGCTCCCATGAGCACCTCCCCGAGGTCCCGTCCGCCCGGCCGTTCGCGCAGGCCATCCCGAGGTCTGCGCAGTCCAAGACGACCCGCTCTCCGCCCAGACAGAGGGCGATCGAGCTGCCCTCGCACACGTTGATGCCCGCGTCGTAGGGCGAGCAGGCCGCGTCGGTGCGGGCACAGCGCGCCGACAGGCCCTCTTCGACGCACACGAGCCCACCCGCCTCGCAGTCGATCAGCGCCTCGAGGTCGCTCGGCTCGCCGCGCGTCGTGCACGTGGCGACGGACGCGCCCCGGCATCGCTGCGCGAAGGGCGTCGTACAGCTGGGCGCCGCGCCGGAGTCGTCGCTGCAGCCGACACCTTCGGTGCACTCGAGCCCGTGCGAGGAGCAGCTCATCACGAGCTCGTCCCCCGCCTCGGAGCACTCGACGGCATATTCGACGCCAGCGCCGTCGACGTCGCAGCGGGTGCCAGGGTCGGAGCAAGGGCCGACGCGGCACGTGGGCGCCAGGGCGCCGTCGCACTCGGTCGCGATCCCGAAGCTCGGGTGATCACACGCCGTGATCTCTCTCTCCTCGCACTCGAGCAGATCCTGGCCGGCGCAGACCGAGCCTGTGACTCCATCGCACCGAGGATCGTCGGGCTCCATCAGCGTCGTCGGGAGGCACGCGCCGGCGCTGGTGCAGTCGCTGGTCGCCGAGACGCAGTTGAGCGCGGTCGACACGCTGGCGAACCCCGTGTGCGCTGCCTCGAGGGGGGCGGTGAGCCAGTCGACGCACGCCGAGTAGTTGAAGCCGAGCTGGGCGCCGTCCGTGTCGAGCTCGGCGAGCGGTAGACCGGTCGAGAGCGCGAGGCCGGCGGCGAGCCCCTCGCAGCTCGCGAGGCGAGCGCACAGGCGGGCGGCCTCGAGCTCGGGGAGCACGCACGCTGGAGATTGGGTCGCGCAGCTCGCGAACGCGCCGCCTTCGCCGCCGTCGCCGGTCGCGCCGGACCCTCCGCCGCCGGTCGCGGGCTCGAGCCCGTCGAACACCGTGCACGCCGCTGCGCAGGCGAGGCTGGCACCGAGACTCAGCACAGCGACCCTCATCGGCGGTAGGGGCTCGGCAAGAGCTCGGGGGAGGGGGCGGATGTCAGCGCTGAGGGGCTCGACGCAGCGGCTGGGCTCGACGCCGGCGCGCGCATGCGCGTCGAAGCTGAGGTTGGCGCAGCGGTCGTGGCCGCGCCCGGGCTCCCCGCGCCTCGAGCGTCTGGCGTCACGGTCGTCGGCGCCTCGGTCGAGGAGGCGACCCGCGAGCTCGCGAGCGAGGTCTCGGCTGTTGCCCGCGACGCCGCGGTCGGCGCGGCAGAAGGCGCGAGCGGCGGCGTTCGAGACGGCGACGCTCGCTCGTCGCGCCCGCCGAACGCGACGGCGACGGCAGCTGCGCCGCCGACGAGCAGGGCCGCGAAGGCCAAGCCCCACCGCCCGCGCGCTCGCCCCGCAGCCAAGGGGGGCTTGGGGCTTCGCTTCGGTCCGCTGGTCGGCTCGAGGGTCGGCCCTTCCGTCGCGACGCTCGGCTCGTCTCCCTCGCCCTGCTCGTCTCCCAGGGCCGAGCGGATGCGGGCTCTCTGCTCCTCGAGCTCGGGGCCGATCGCGAGCTCGACGGCGGCGCGCACGTCTTCTTCGTCGGCGGGCGCGAGCGCGCGCGACAGCCCCTTGGCGAGCTCGAGCGCCGTCCGCGGGCGCTGGTCGGGATCGCGCGCCAGCGCGGAGGACACGAGCTCACGCAGAGACGGCGCGCGCGCGTCGATCGGCGCCATGTCCACCTCGCCGAGCAACAGGCGCCCCATGATGGCCGCGTCGTCGCCGTCTCCGAAGGGGCGGACTCCCGCGAGCGCCTCGTACAGCACGGCCCCGAGCGCGAACACGTCGGCGCGCCGGTCGATCGACTTGTCCTCGATCTGCTCGGGCGCCATGTACTGGATCTTGCCCTTCACGACCCCGGTTCGCGTCAGCGCCATGCGGCGCGCCGCGCGGGCGATCCCGAAGTCGATGACGCGGGTCGTGCCGTCCGCGCCGACCAGCAGGTTCTGCGGGCTCACGTCTCGGTGGACGAGATCGAGCGGCTCGCCGCGCAGGTCTTTGACCTCGTGCGCGGCGTGCAGCCCGCGCAGCGCGTCGACGGCGATCTTCACGGCGACCGCGGGCTCGAGCCGCTTGCCGGCCTTCGCGAGGCGGCGGAGCAGCGTCGACAGGCTCGCGCCCTCGACGAAGTCCTGGACCAGGACGAGCTCCCCACCCGTGTCGAGCACGCTGATCACGGGCACCACGTTCGGGTGCCGGATGAGCGCCGCGAGCCGCGCTTCGTCGCTCGCCATCGCGAAGACCTCGGGGTCGGCGAGCAGGTGGGCGTGCACGCGCTTGAGCGCGACCAGCCTTTCGAACCCCGCGTCCCCGACCTGGCGCGCGAGCGCGACCGTCGCCATCCCGCCCGTCGCGAGATCGAACAGCAGCTCGTACGCGCCGAGGCGGAGCCGCTTCGGTGAAACGGCGCGATCCTCAGAAGCGGACGACAAGCCGCACCTCCGACGGGCTCGCTCCGACGAGCGTGCCGTGTCCCCAGTCGATCGCGAACAGCGCGATGAGCCCCGAGGTCACCGCCAGCCCCGACGTGACGCCGATCAGGACGTTGGTTCGATCCTGCTTGGCCCTGCCGTCGTCGTAGTTGAGCCGCTGCTCCGCCACCGACATCTTCAGGTAGTCGTCGCGCGCGATGACCGTGTCGATGCCCGACCACAAGAGCAGCCCGCCGGAGAGGGTGGTCGCCGCGACGAAGCCCCCGAAGAGCCAAGGGGACACTCCTGTCCTCGCCGGGGCGGGCGGCTCGATGGGCGGCGCGGGCGTCGTGATCGCCGCCGGCTGGGGCTGCAGCAGCACGGTGAGCGACTTGCCGGCCTCGACGGTCACACGCTCCTCGGTCGTGGTTCCGGGGAAGGTCGCGGTCAGCAGATGCCCTCCGGGGTTGACGAACACCGCGCCCGAGGCCGCCGGCTTGCCGTCGATCGAGAGCGACGCCGCGCCTGGAGCGATCACCTCGAGCCGGCCGAGCTGTGCCGCGAGCTCCGAGAGCGACTGGGTGGCGCGGTCGCGGTTCGGGGTGTCTGGCGGCGCCCCGTCGACGAACCTGCGATACAGGTTGGCTGCCCGCTGCGGCTCGCCCGCGCGCTCCCAGCTACGCGCCGCGTTGAACAGGGACGTCGGCTGCGCGTCGAGCTCGTTCGCGGCCTCGAAGCTGCGCCCCGCGAGGGTGAAGTCGCCTCGCGCGAACGCCGCCTCGCCCTCGAGGAACAGGCGCTCTGCCCGCTGCCTCGGCTCCTCGCTCGACGTCGCCTCGGGCGCCGAGGCTGGCTGGCCCGACGCCGGCGTGGCGGCCGTCACGATGCCGCCCGCGACCAGCCAGCGCGCGATCCGTGCCATCCGTTCGCCCATCGCCTCGTCCTCGGACCGGGTCTCGTGGATGGAGCGTACCACGCCGCGCCGGTTTCTCGCGCTCGCTGGGTCGGGTCGCTACTCTCCGTATACCCATGGACCTGAAGGACCTCTTCGCCGCGCACGTCGCGGCGGCGCTCGCCAGCAAGCCCGACCGCCCCGACGTCATCGCCGCGCGGGCGTACGAGCTCGCCGAGGCCCTGCTACGAGAGCGCGTGCGGCGTGCGCCATCGGAAGACGACGAGCTCTTCGTCTCGGAGCGCGCCGACGGCATCGGTGAGGAGGTCCCCGACGACGAGCTCTTCCGGTCGGGCTCGGGGCTGCTCGACGAGCCTGCCCCCTGGAGCGACCGCGAGGGGCTCGAGGTCGACCCCTCCTGGCTCGATCGCGACGGCGATCCGAGGTGGGAGGTCGAGCCGAAGTGGGGGCCTGGGTCCGATCGTCCAGGGCTCGCGCGAACGCTCCCCGCCGCCGCTGAGGACGACAAGAAGCGGAGGCCCGCGTGAGGGCTCGGGTCGGCGCCGCCGTCGCGGCGGCCATCTCGGCGGGGCTCGCGCTCTCGCACTCCAAGGACGCCCGGGCCTGAGGCGTCTCGGCGCCCGTCGGTGCGGCGGGAGCGATCATCACGTGCAGCGGCGCGAAGCCGGAGGCGTCGGCCGCGACGCCGCCGCCCGCGCCCAAGGGGCGGTCGTCTCTGACCGCCAGCTTCACGCGCTCGCACCTGCTCTTCGACGGCGAGGACGACGCGCTGTTCGACCGCTGGTCGCTGGTCGCGGCGAGCGATCTGTACGCGGGTCGGTTCACGGTCACCCTGGCGGCCGGCGCGCTCCTCGCCGGGACGCTCGAGGCCCCCGAGGGCGTACACGAGATCGGCCCCGGGTGGCTCGGCGCCGTCGGCCTGTCTTGGCGCGTCCTCGACGACGCTGAGTCGCTGCCCTACGTCGTGCTGTCCGCGTCGCTCGGCGCGGCAGGCACGCCCACCCGGCTCGGCGCCGAGCGCGGCGACTACGTCGGCCTCGATTTTCGCTTCGGCGCCACCGTGGGAAAGACCTTCTTCGGGTGGCTGAGCCCGTACGCCACCCTGCGCGCCTTCGGCGGCCCGATCTTCTTCTTCGTCGACGACGAGAGCGACGCGGGCGGCGCTCGGCTGCGGCTCGGTACGGACAAGTTCCACTTCCAAGGCGGGCTCGGCGCGGTGTTCATCCTCCCCGAGAACCTCGACCTCTTCGTGGAGGGCCAGCCCGGCGCCGAACAAGGCGGGTTCGCTGGCCTCGGCTGGCGGTACTGAGCCGGCGAGGGGCCCTCACGATGAGCGCCCTCACGCCGCCGTCATCCTGCGGGCACGCGGTGCGACCGACATCGTCGACATCACGACGCCGGTCACCCAGGTCGAGAGGAGGATCAGCGCCAGCGGGAGCCAGAGCCCGCTGAAGCTGAAGAGCACGTCGAGGCCGAGGGCGAACCTCCCCAATACGATCATGTCGAGCGCGCCGACGAGCGCCACGAACACGAACGCCGTGGGCAGCGGCTCTCGCGCTCCTGGCCTGCGGAAGTACCGGGCCGCGATGATGCCGAAGATCATCGGCGCGATGACCGCGCGCAAGACCGTCGAGACGCTCGTCGGGAAGAGCTGGAGCAGACCCGCGAGGATGACCGCGGAGCACGACCAACCAGCGACCCCGTAGGCGACCATCCTGCCGACGGCCCTCGCCGGGCGCTCCCGCACGATGAACGGGCCCGCCTTGCGGAGCTGTCGCGCGAGGTCCAACGCCCAACCCCCGATCTGCTCTGGGTCGCGCCACTCTCGGACGTGCCTTCTCGCCGCGACTGACCCAGGGTTGCTCTTGATGTCGGGGCGCGAGCGACCCTCGAAGGTCGCGTGCCCGCGTGCGCCGAGCCGCGTCATGAGCGCGGCGACCTGGGGTGGTGGAGGCGCAAGACGTTCGGCTGGCTGCTCGACCGGACCGCTCGAGAAGAGCCACACCGGCATGCAGCGCAGCTCGCCTACGTTCCTCGCCACGATGCGTCGAATGTCGCGATGGCAGCGGTTCGCGTGCACCGCGCCGCCGATGATCGCAGCCTGATATCCCCGAATCTCTTTCACTTCCGCGGCTCTCGCCAGAACCACCTCGAAGCCCTCTTGCTCGAGGACCTCCCGGATGATTCGCGCGATGGCCTCGGTGCCCCCGAGCCTCGTGCCCCAGGTGACCAGTACTCGCATGGGTTTTCCCCTCCCCATGGCTCAGCGCAGCAATCGGCGAGCCACCAGCGTCCGACGGGTGACGCCGGTTCAGCTCGTTTTGAGAACGAAACGAGAAACCACCAGGTGTGCCGGCGGTCAGGGCGCAAACCGTGCGCTCCGAGGTCCTCGCTGACGCGAGAATTGCGCACACCCGCGCAATCGGCTCACTCCCCGAACGTGAGGATTAGCTTTCCGACCGTCTGGCCGCTCTCGATGGCCCGGTGCGCATCGGCGACCCGATCGACTGAGAAGCGCAGGACGTCGAGCGTGCGCAGCGCGCCGCTTCGAACCAGCCCCAGGAGGGTCCCCATCGTCTCCTGCAGGAGCGCCTTCTTGTCAAAGAGGTACGAGAGATTGAACGCCATCACGCTCTTGTTCTGGCCGACCAGCTCGAACGGGTTGAAGCGTGGGGTCCTCAAGTAGTCGAGGCCGAGCCGGACCCAGTTGGGCCGCCCGGTGTGAGGCATCATCGAGGCGAAGCCGAAGACCACCAGCCGCCCCGCCTCCTTGGTGTGTGCGAGGCTCTGGCGCAGCGTCGACACGCCGTTCGCGTCGAGCACGACGTCGTAGCCCTCCGGCTCGAGCTCGCTGGCCCGGGCCCAGAGGTCCTCGCGGCTCTTGTCGATCACGTGCGTCGCGCCCATCCGCTTCGCGGCCTCGACCTTGGCGCTCGCGCCGACGACGCCGACCGCGCGCCAGCCCTCGTGGCGCGCGAGCTGGAGCACCGCGCTGCCGACGCCGCCCGCAGCCGAGTGCACGAGCAGGCTGTCGCCGCGCCGCAGCCGACACAGCTCGAAGAGCGCGTAATACGCGGTCAGGAACACCGCGGGCAGCCCGGCTGACTGGGCCAGCTCGAGGTCGTCGGGGCACTCGAAGACCTGGTCGGCGGCCACGACGACGCGGGAGGCGTAGCCTCCGAAGCGCGTCACCGCGATCACCCGCTGCCCGCGCGCCCACGCGCTCACGCCCTCGCCGACCGCGATGACGTCTCCCGAGACCTCGAAGCCAGGCGTGATCGGCCAGCCGACGTACTTCTTCGCGGAGTCGTAGAGGCCCATCCGCACCGCGGTGTCGGCGAAGTTCACCCCAGCGGCGGCGACCCGGATGAGCACCTCTCCCGGACCCGGCGCCGGGTCGGGGTGCTCTTCGACCCTGAGCTTGTCGTAGCCGCCCGCGGAGTGAACGACGACCTTGCGCATCGATTGCGGGCGCTTATCCGCGCGGGGCCCCAGGCACAAGCAGGGCGACGAGCTCGAGCTGGGGCCACCTTCGCGCTGGCCGGGGCGGACCTCCCGGCATCGGGAAGTTCGATCGCCGCGCCGGCGTTCGCTAAGGTGGTGGGGCCGTGAAGCGCGCCGAGGTCGCCCTGTTGTTGCTCCTCGTCGGGGCGTGCAAGGCCGCGAGCGGCAACGAGGAGAAGGGCGGCTCCGGCGCGCCACAAGCGACCGCGGCCCAAGGCTCCGTCCTCGCGCCCGCCGACGCGCCACCGGCGCCGTTGGCGTGGCCAGACCTGTTGCCGGACGAGCTCGAGCCCCCCTTCGTTTCGCGCGCCCGGCCCATCCGCGTCTACCTCGACGCCGGGCATGGGGCGAAGGACAACTCTGGCAACACCTCCTCGTTCTGCGTGCAGGAGCAGGAGTTCACGGCGTCCTTGGCGCGCGACCTGAAGCTGGATCTGGAGGCGCTCGGCGGATTCGACGTGATCTTGAGCCGCCCGGGGACGGAGGTCGTCCCCTACGCCGAGCGCGTCGAGGGCGCGCGCCGCGCCCGCGCGGACGTCTTCGTGAGCCTGCACTCCGATGTCCGCGGCAAAAAATACGAGGAGTGGTCTCCCGACGGCTCCGCGATCTGCCGGCGCAACGTCGAGACGCCTGGCTTCAGCGTCCTCTACTCCGACGAGGGAGCGCCCGCGCTGGTCAGCTCGCGCAAGCGCCTCGCCGACTCCATCGCCGACGCTCTGCTCGAGGCGCGGTTCGAGCCCTACCTCGGCGCTGAGTACGTGAGCCTGTACGAGCCGATCCCCAGCGAGACGGGGGTGTTCGTCGATCGGCACGAGCCCGGCAAGCGCATCCTCGTGCTCCGGCGCACCGAGATGCCCGCCGTGATCGTCGAGACGCACAACGCGCTCGATCCGCGAGAGGCCATCGCTTTCGAAGACCCCCTGGTGCGCGCCCGCTTCGGCCTCGCGCTGGCGAAGGGGATCGCCGTCGCGCTGCAAGAGGGCCGCGCGCCGTAGCGCGCGGCGCGGGCCTTCGCCGTGCCGCCTCGGCCGGCTACACCGACTGCGCGTCTTCGATCGCGTCGCTGCGGCGGTCGCGCAGGTTGCACTGCAGCACGCGCTTGCGGACCCGCACGGCGTCGGGGGTGACCTCGACGAGCTCGTCGGCGTCGATCCACTCC
Organism: Polyangiaceae bacterium; assembly: GCA_016719945.1. Classification (GTDB taxonomy): domain Bacteria; phylum Myxococcota_A; class Polyangia; order Polyangiales; family Polyangiaceae; genus Xiheicaenibacterium. Next base: position 279,836 of record JADJYE010000002.1, read on the forward strand.
ATGCCCGTCTCGATCGTCAGCACGCGCGGCACGGCGAGCATGACGTTGTCGTCCTTGCCGTGGTTGCGCACGTTGGAGAGCTTCTTCTCCTTGATGGCGTTCACGTCCGTGTCGTTCGGGCGGTTGTGCTCCCCGATGATCATGCCCTCGTAGACCTCGGCGCCCGGGTTGAGGAAGAACACGCCGCGCGCCTGGAGGTGGTTCAGCGCGTAGGGGGTCGTGACGCCGGTGCGGTCGGAGACGATGGCCCCGTTCGTGCGGCGGATCATGGGGCCGCCCCACGGCGCCCAGCCTTCGAAGTTGGTGTTGAGCAGGCCGGTGCCGCGCGTCGCCGTGAGAAACTCGCCTCGGAAGCCGATCAGCCCGCGCGACGGGACGACGAACTCGAGCCGGACGCGACCCGCTGTGTGGCCCATCTTCTCCATGCGACCGCGCCGGGTGCCGAGGCGCTCGGTCACCACCCCGACGTATTCGGTCGGCACGTCGACCGTGACCCGCTCGACCGGCTCCATCGGCTGCCCGTCGATCTCCTTGGTGACGACCTCGGGGTTGCCGAGCTGCATCTCGTAGCCTTCTCGGCGCATGGTCTCGACGAGCACGGCGAGCTGCAGCTCGCCGCGACCGAGCACCAGGAACGTGTCCGGGGTGTCGGTCGGCTCCACGCGGATGGCGAGGTTGCGCATCGCCTCGCGCTCGAGACGCTCCTTCAGGTGGCGGCTGGTGAGGAACTTGCTCGCCTTCGACTTGCCCGCGAACGGCGAGGTGTTGACGCCGATCCGCATCTTGATGGTCGGCTCCTCGACCACGATGCGCGGCAGCGCCTCTGGGTTGGTCTTGTCGGCGAGGGTGTCGCCGATCTGCGCGTCGTCGATGCCGGCGATCGCGACCACGTCGCCCGCCTCGACCGAGTCCTTCGGGACGCGCTTGAGCCCCTCGAAGACGAAGAGCTGCTTGACGGTGCCCTTGACGGTCTTGCCGCCCTCTTTCACGACCGCCAGATCCTCCGTCACGCGCACCTTGCCCCGCGCGATGCGGCCGACCGCGAGCTTGCCGACGTAGTCGTCGTGCGTCGTGTTGCACACGATCAGCTGCAGCGCGCCGTTCACGTCCGCCGGGGGAGGGGGATCGACTCGAGGATGGTCTCGAACAGGGGCGAGAGATCCGTCACCTCGTCGGCCAGCTGCTTCTTGGCGATCCCCAGCTTGCCGATCGCGTAGAGCACGGGGAAGCTCGCCTGCTCATCGGTGGCGCCGAGGTCGCAGAACAGGTCGAACGCCTCGTTCAACACCTCCTCGGGGCGCGCGTCGCCGCGGTCGATCTTGTTGATGACCAGCACCACGGGGAAGCCCCGCTCGAGGCACTTCGACAGCACGAAGCGCGTCTGCGGCAGCGGGCCCTCGGCGGCGTCGACGAGCAGGAGCGCTCCGTCCGCCATCATCAGGGTGCGCTCGACCTCGCCGCCGAAGTCGCTGTGGCCTGGCGTGTCGATGATGTTGATCTTCACGCCCTTCCACACGACGCTCGTGTTCTTCGCGAGGATGGTGATGCCGCGCTCGCGCTCGAGGTCGTTCGAGTCCATCACGCGCTCGGCGACGACCTCGTTGGCGCGGAAGGTGCCCGCCTGGCGGAGCATGTGATCGACGAGGGTCGTCTTGCCGTGGTCGACGTGAGCGACGATCGCGATGTTTCGGATCGAGTTGTTTCGGACGAGCTGCTGGGATGCCACGATGCGTCTCTTTCGGCGTGGTACCCCACGCAAACGATGCCGCGGCGCTCTACCAGAGAACCGACCGTTTGGCCACGATCGGCTAAGCTTCCGCGCCGATGACGCCGAGGTCCTGGCTCAGCTCGCCGAGGAGGGATCCCCTTCAACAGGTTCTTGGGGGTGCGCGCCATCCGGGTGCTGAAGGGGGAGGTCGTGCTCGGGGTGCCTTACCGCGACGAGCTCATCGGCGATCCGCTCAAGAAGGCCCTGCACGGCGGCGTCATCTCGGCGCTGGCCGACACGGCGGGCGGGCTCGCGGTCTGGAGCGCGCTCGAAGACCCCCGGGCGAGGGTGTCGACCATCGATCTTCGGGTCGACTACCTCAGCCCAGGCCGCCAGCACGACCAGCACGCCAGCGCCACTTTGGTGCGCGTCGGCAAGACGGTCGGTGTCTCGGACGTGAGGCTTTTCCACCCGCACGAGCCCTCCACCACGATCGCCACCGGCAAGGGCGTCTACGCGATCCGGCTCGCGCGCGACCTGCCCGTCGCCGGATGAGCGAGCCCGCGGATCCGGCGCTCCTCGAGGCCCTCCGAGAGGTGGCGCGCGCCCGCGAAGGGGGCGGCGCGGACGCCCTGGTGCTGTCGAATCGCGAGGACGGCCCCGTCGTCCGCTGCGGCGCGACGGTCGTCAAGGCGCACGCCTCCGAGACCGACCCCGAGCTGCTGCGCGCGAGGATCGGGGTCGTGACGGCGCCAGAGCTCCGAGAGCTCTTCTTGCAGCCGCTCCTCGACGAGCCGCTCGTCGTCCGCGGCAGGCTGGTCACGGTCTGGCCGCTTGGAGCGCCGATCGACCCGTCGAAGCCCGAGCTCGCTCCGTTCCGCGAGACCGGGTGCTTGGCGGCGAGGCTGCACCGCGTCGACCTGCGGCGGCTCGCGACCCGCCTGCCCGTGCCGCCCGGGGCCGCGCCGAGCCGCGTGAAGGAGGCCATCCTGCGGCTCGCCCAGGCCACCGACAGCTCGGAGCGGCGCGCGATCGAGCGAGCGTACCTCGCGCTCGTGGCCGGGTGGCAGGCGTTCGGCGCTCGCCACGCAGGGCGAGCACCGACGCTCGTGCACGGCGACTACCACCTCGGCCAGCTCGTCTGGCACGAGGGCGCGCTGCGCCTGATCGACATCGACGACGTCGGTCAGGGCGATCCTGCGTGGGATCTCGCGCGGCCCGCCTCGTGGTTCGCGACCGGGATCATCTCCCCCGCGGACTGGTCCGCGATCGTCGCCGGCTACGTCGATGCCGGCGGGCCGGCCGTCGAGCCGCGCGATCTGTGGGCGTCGCTCGACCTCCCCGCGCGCGCCGTCACCGTGCAATCCGCGGCCCGCGCGCTCGCGAACGCCGAGCGCGAGGGCCGGGCGCTCGACGAGATGGAGCTCGGTTGGGTCGAGGTCTGCCGAGACATGGCTCGCGACGTCCCGGGTTGACGTCTGGCGGATCGCGAGCAACCTTTGGCGCTCCGCCAAGGAGGACTGTCACCCATGTTCCAGTGCCCGAAATGCCACGCGCCGATGAAGACCGTGAGCCGAAACGGTGTGCAGATCGAGCAGTGCGAAGCCTGCCGGGGGATCTTCCTCGACTACGGCGAGCTCGAGGCCATCGGCAAGCTGGAGTCTCAGTTCGCGGCCGCGCCGGCGGCACCTCCTCCTGCTGCTGCGCCGGCTGGCTGGGCCGGCCCGCCTGGCGGCCCGTACGGCGCGCCCTCCTCCCGGCTACGGCGCGCCTCCCGGCTACGGCGCGCCTCCCCGTATGCGGCGCCTCCGCCCGGTTGGGGACACGCCCCCTCCCACTACCACTACCGCCGCCACAAGAGCTTCGCCCACGTCCTGTTCTCTTCCTGAGGCTGCTCTTCGCAGAACACGTCGCGCACCAGCGCGACAGGTCAGCGGCGCACGACCACGATGGTCGTCGCGCCGTTGTCTTTTGCGCCGGCGCCGGTGGCGCCTTGCCACGAAGGGGGCACGGGTGGGTCGGTCCACTCGAACATGCGGTGCGCGTCGATCGGTGAGAGGTTCACGCAGCCCGCGCTCACATATTCGCCGAACCGCTCGTGCCAATAGGCGGCGTGCAGGGCGAACGGCGGGTCGAAGTACTGCGTGTGCGGCACGTCTTGGATCCAGAACGAGCGGTTCTTCCCCTTCTCGCGGGACATGGTCGCGGCCCTGTCCTTGAACGTGACGCTGTAGGCGCCCGTCGGCGTGGTCGCGTCCTCGACGGGATCTCTGCCCTTGATGGGGACGCCGCCTTTGCCCGGGGACACCAGCGTGGCGTAGGCGGGCTCGAGACCGGCGTACGCGACGAGCGTCCCCTGCTCGAGGCGGATCGACAGCCACTTCTGGCCCTCCTTCACGCTCGCCGGTCGCTGGGTCTCGCGGTCCACGACGGTGGCGTCGGCCTCGGCCACGAACAGGGGCGCGCCGGCCTCGGCCTCGCGGGTCTCCAGGTACCTCTTGCCCCCGATCTCGCTCGAGGCTCCGGTGAGCTCGACGAAGGTGCGCACCGGCCAAGACGCGCTCGTCTTCAACATCGCGCCGTCCTTCTTCGCGTACTTCGGCCGCGCGGAGACTCGCATCCACGCGATCGGCAGCGTGGCCTCGCCCTTCGCGAGGTCGACCCCTCTGAACGTGCTCGGCTTGAACGCGCGCACGCGGTCAGCCGGGACGATCGTGTGATCGGCGGACAGGAGCCAGGTGCGGCCGTTCGCCTTGAACGCCTTCGTGTACGAGAGCATGCTGCCGAGCGGGAGGGTTTGCTCGACGAGGTCGTAGGGGCCTTCCTTCGCCGCGCCGCCGTTCTCGAGGAACGTCGGGATGGGATCGGTCGGCGCGATCGGTTCGCTCGTCGCGAGCTCCTCGTGGCTGCGCAGTCCCTTCGGGAGCTTGGCGAACACGCCCGGCTTCCCCGCCCACTTGGGCTCGAACCGAGCCTGCTCGTCGGCCGTCGGGACGCGGTTGTACATCGGGGCCCCGTCGGACAGCGCGTAGCGGTACGGGAAGGGACCCTCGCCGCCGCGGGTCGCGTCGGCGGCCGCGAGGAAGCCCGCCGGTGGGGTCTCGGTCACGGTGCGATCGGCGCAGACATACCCGCGGGGGGCGACCTGATAGAACCCTCGCGGGCAGCCGACCCCGGTCACTCGCTCGGTCGAGCGGAGCGGCACCGAGCTCCCCGTGCGGACGTAGCCCAGAAACTCGCCCTCCTTGACCTCGGGCTTCTTCCGGATCCAGGTCGTCTGGCCGACGCTGAAGATCTTCGGAGCGTCGGGCGCCGCGATGGCCGGCGCGGCTGTCGCGATCGCCTCAGGAGCGGTCTCGGCCGCCGCCTCGCTCGCCGCCTCGACGGCGCTCGAGGGCGTCGGCGCTGCAGGGCGGGCGTGGGGCGACGGCGGAGGCTCGGGAGGCGCCGCTCCAGCGCAAGCCACGCTCACGGCGAGCGCGAGCGGCGCGAGTGAGGCGAGCGGTCGACGGCTGGCGGCGAGCGGCAGCGGGCCCCTCGAGACCGGGGTCGTTTCCATGGGCGGCGCGCCCAGGGTACAACGGTCCTGCCATGGCTGGGCGCGCGGGGAGTGAGGACGAGTACGAAGCGCGCAAGCAGCGCTCGAAGCTCTACTTCCGGATGCGAGTCACGGTGCTGTTGCTGATCTTGGTCGGCGTCGGGCTGTACGCTTGGCGAGATATCGAGCGGCGGCGCTCCCGCAACGAGTGGACCGAGACCCTCGAGATCGCCATCGTCTTCGTCGAGCGGCAGCCGGTCTCGGCGCGCGCCGTCGAAGCGGCGAAGGCGCGCACCGCGGATCTGGCGACGGTGCTCGCGGCGGAGATGGCGCGCTTTCGCGGCGGCCCACCGCCGTTCCGGTTCACGGCCTTCGGACCGGTCGGCCACGCGGCGGCGCCGCCCGAGGCCGGTGAGCCCGGGCTCGTCTCGGACGCCCGCTTCGCGTGGAACCTGTGGCGCTACACCTCGGCGGTCGACGACGCGTCGGGCGTCTCCGAGCGCTCGTTCGACGCGCGGATCTACGTCGTCGTGACGCCCCCGACCAACGCCAAGGTCAAGCAGATCGAGGGGGCGAGCCAGCAAGGGGGGAAGGTCGGCCTCGTCGAGGTCGAGCTCGACGAGACGATGGTCGACTTCGCCCTGTTCGTGGCCGCGCACGAGCTGTTCCACACCCTCGGCGCCTCCGACAAGTACGACGCGTCCGGCGGCGTCTTGATGCCGGACGGGCTGGCCGAGCCGGAGCTCGCCCCGATCTTCCCGCAGCGCTACGTCGAGCTCATGGCGCGGCATCGGCCCGTCGGCCCCACCCAGACCAAGCCCCCGAAGAGCCTCGACGAGCTGCGCGTCGGTCGCGCGACGGCGCGTGAGATCGGCTGGGCGCCCTGATGGCCCTCGCGCTCACGCGCGTCGTGTTGCGCGGCCGGCCCCGCGCCGAGCTGCTGTGCGCCGCGTGGGAGGCGCTCAGCGTCGCGCTGTTCGCGTCGGCGGTGGCGCCGGTGGCCCTGCGCTCTCCGTGGCCAGCGCTGGTCTTCGCGGCGACCCTCGCGACTTCGGCGGCCGCTGTCCGCTTCGCGCCGATCTTGGGCGAGCGCGAGATCCTGCTGGCGAGCGCCGCGCGGCTCGTGGCCTGGCCCCTGGCGGTGTCTTGGCTGCCTGAGCGAGCCGATCCGAGGCTGTGGATCGCGACGCTCACGTTCGCGCTGATGGCGGCGGCGATGCGCCGGGCGATCTACCGGCGCGAGCTGCTGCCCGCGCCCGCGGATGGCGCGGACGCCGGCGCGCTGCTCGCGGCCTGGCTTCGCGGTCGCCTCGCGGAGAGCGCAGCGATGGCCGGCATCCTCGGCGGCCACCTCGTGCTCTTGTTCGGGGTCGCGTTCTTGCGCGCGGAGAGCAAGGACCTCTTCCGAGGCTGGTGGCAATTCTTGCCCGTCCTCGCGGCGGGAGCGACCGCTCTCTACACGCTCACCATGTTGATCCTCACCCGCGACGTCGCGCGCACCCTGCGCGACAGCGAGTGGCGCGAGGCGCGCGCCGCGATCCAGTCGATGCGCGCGCTGCCGAGGCGCCTCGCGTGGGTAAATTTTGCTCTGTGGATGGCCTGCACGTGCGCGGGCGTCTTCTACTTCAAGAGCGGTCCCAGCGCGTTCCAAGGCGCGGACGCGCTCATCCAGATCGGCTACGCGGCGCTGTTCTCGTGGGGCATCGCGTACTACCAGCGCGGGTGGGACCGCGACACGGTGACGCAGGTCGAGGGCATCGTCGGGCGGGTCGCCGGCATCGAGCCGGAGCCCAACCGCGGCGTCGCCTATGCGGCGTTCGCGATCCGCGAGCGAATGCTGCGCGACTTCGGATATCCGCTGCTGTTCGCCGCGGCGCTCATGCTCTTCTCGTCCGTGAACCTCTACCGGACGCTCGGGGCAGAGGCGCCCGACGGCGGCGGGGCGGTGCTCGCCTTGGTCAGCGCGTTCGTGATGCTGGTGATCGCCGTCGGCGGCGTGATCGCGCGCGTGGCCCGGGAGCTGGCGCGGCCGATCGTCCAGGTCTCCGAGGCGGCCGAGGTCGTCGCGTCGGGCCAGCTCGAGGCCTCGGTGCCCGAGGTCGCGGGTCCTGCCGAGATCGCTCGCCTCGCGCGCAACGTCGAGCGGATGCGCGAGCGTCTCGCCCGCACGATCGGCGAGCTCGAGGCCGAGCGGGCCAACCTCGAGAGCAAGGTGACCGAGCGCACGCAGGCGCTCGAGAAGGCGCTCGCCGACCTGCAGGAGACGCAGGCAGCGCTGGTTCAGGGCGAGCGGCTCGCGTCGATCGGCGAGCTGGTCGCCGGGGTCGCGCACGAGATCAACAACCCCCTCAACGCGGTCGCGGGAAGCGCCGAGCCGCTCGAGCAGGTCGTCGCCGACGTTCGGCGGGTGCTCGACGCGTACCGCGGCGCCGAGCGGGAGCTGCCCGAAGCGAAGCGCCGCGAGCTGGAGAAGCTCCGCAGCGAGCTCGACCTGGACACCTCCCTCGACGATCTCGTCGGCATCTCTGCGGTCGTTCGTCGGGCGACGGATCGCACCGTGCGGATCGTCCAGAACCTTCGCAATTTTGCGCGCAGCACCCAAGAGGCCCTGCCCACGGATCTCAACGCGAACCTCGAGGAGACGCTGGTGCTGCTCGCGCCGCGGCTGCGCCAGAGCTGCATCCAGGTCACGAGGGCGATGGGAGAGCTGCCCCCGGTCACCTGCCGCGCGGGGGAGCTGAACCAGGTCTTCATGAACCTCGTGATGAACGCGATTCAAGCCCTCGAGGGCACGGCGGGCGAGGCCGCAGACCTCGCGGAGTCATCCCAGAAGGAGATCAAGATCGAGACCTCGGTCGAGCGCGGCGCCGCCATCGTCGCCATCTCCGACAACGGCCCGGGCGTGCCAGCCGACCTCAAGGCGAGGATCTTCGATCCGTTCTTCACGACCAAGCCGAGGGGCCAGGGGACCGGGCTCGGCCTGTCGATCTCGACCGACATCGTCCGTAAGCACGGAGGGACGCTGCATGTCGAGCGGCCTGCCGAGGGGGGGGCGCGCTTCGTGGTGAGGCTCCCCGTCCGGCCCGAGCCCCGCCCGAGCGTGCGGGCGGGCTGAGCCCGCCGTGCCCCAAAGGACGATGTCGGCTCACCGCGCACTCAGCAAAGAGGTCGACGCGTAAGGTTGGAGGTTGGTACATTCCGCCGGAGGCTGGGCTCGTATCGAACGCGAGCCCTCAGCCGGAAAGAGGAGCGTTCGCGTGGCCACAAGCTCGGCGCGCCGCGGATCCACGGCGGATCCCATGCTCGGCAAGGTCGTCGCAGGTCGGTACAGGCTCGAGGCACGGCTCGGAGAAGGGGGCATGGGCATCGTCTATCGAGCCCGACACGTCCTCATCGACCGCGTGGTCGCGCTGAAGCTCATTCGCCCCGACCTTCGGGGCGAGACCCACCTGCGCGCGTGGATGTTGCGGGAGGCGCGCGCCGCAAACCGCGTCGACCACGCCCACATCATCGATATCCACGATATCGGCGAGACCGAGGAGGGCGAGCTCTACCTCGTCATGGAGTACCTCGTCGGCACCCCGCTCTCGCAGGAGCTGTCGCGGGGGCCGATGCCGATCGCCCGCGCGATCGACATCCTCGAGCAGATGTGCGCCGCGCTCGCTCGCGCCCACGACCTCGGCGTCGTCCATCGCGACCTCAAGAGCGACAACATCCTCTTGACCGCGCGCGGTGGCCGCAAGGACTACGTCAAGATCCTCGACTTCGGGCTGGCGGCGATCGCGCGCGACCCGCGCCTCGCGCCGAAGGGCGCTGTCTTCGGGACGCCCGAGTACATGTCGCCCGAGCAAGCCCGCGGCGAGGACGCGACGAGCCACTCCGACCTGTACGCGCTCGGCGTGCTCCTGTTCGAGATGCTGACGGGGCAGCTGCCGTTCCGCTCCAACGATCGCGAGCAGCTGCTCGAGATGCAGCGCTCCGGGCCCCCGCCCCGCCCGCGTGGCATCCGCCCCGACGCGCACCCGCAGGCCGAGTCGATCTGCCTCCGCCTGCTCGAGAAGGACGCCCGCCGCCGCTACCAGGACGCTCACCATCTCCAAGAAGAGCTGAAGGCCCTGCAGCGCAGCCTGCCGACGCAGGCGTGGGATATCGACGGCGGAGGCAACGAGGCGGTCGCGCCGCCCCCGCCCCCACCGCCGCAGACCGCCGGCGTCACCGAGTGGGCGAGCCGCGCGGCGCTGTTCGCTCGTATGGTCTCGCGTGCGTTCCCGGCGAACGCCGCCCCCGCGGAGCTGACCGCCGCGCTCGCGAAGCTCTGGGATCTGGCCGCGCGTGCGAACCAGCTCGAGGGCGAGGTCTCGACCTACACCCGCAAGCTCGACTCGCTCGAGCGACGCGGTCGCGCGCTGCGCGCCGAGATCGGTCGTAAGGTCGAGGAGCTCGCGCACGAAGAGTCGCGCGTGCTCCGCGAGGCCGCCGCCGACGGCGAAGACTGCGAGAAGGTCCGCGCCGAGCTCGGCTCGGCAGAGAAGGCCGCGCTCACGGCGCGGCAACAGGCCGACGTCGCGATGCGCGCCGGCACCTTCGACCCGGGGGTGTACGAGCGCGCGGGCGCGGCCGCCGCGACCGCGAAGGCCAAGCGCGAGCAGCTCCAGCGCTACGAGGCGAAGAAGGCCACGCGCGAGGGCATCGCGCGCGACCTACGCCGCCAGATCGACGACCTGCGAGCTCAGCTCGTCCGCTACGCCGAGGCCCTCGAAGAGGATCTGGCGCAGGGGCGCGAGAAGGTCGCTCACAAGACCCGCGAGGGGCTCAGCTTCGAGAAGGCGTTCAGCGACGCCTCCTCGCTGCTGCTCTCCAACCTGCGCAACCGCCCAGAGTGTCGCGACCTCATGTCGCAGCTGTTGACCACGGGCGTGAGCGCCGACGCCCCGCCCGAGTCCAAGGTTCAGCAGCGGACCGAGGTCTGACCCGACGACGGGGAGGCTGCCGGCGTCAGGCCGGCAGCTTCGCCGACAGGAACGACGTGAGCTTCACGAGGGTCTTGTCGTCCCGCGTGAAGCTCGGCGGCTGATAGCCGCTCGCCCAAGCCGTCAGCTCGCCCATGAACGCGCCGCGCACCGTCGCGTCGTCGACGATCTCATCGACCGTCCTGCCGCGAGCCGCGCCGCTCCGCAGCCCCGTGACGTACTTCGACAGCCGCGCGTAGTCCGCGCCGAGCAGCTCCTCGATCAGGCCTGCGCCCTCGGCGAGGTGCCCGATGATCGCCGGCGCGTCTGCGCCCTGCTCGGTCGCCGCCTGTCGGGCCGCGACGCGCAGCACGAACGCGTCGTCGAGGAAGCCGAGATCTTCGATGCCGTCCGGGATGAGGTCGAGCGACTTGAAGAGATAGTTGAGCGCCCCGGCGGCGTACCGCTTCGTCGAGGCCGGGGCGTCGCTCTCGAGGATCGCAGAGAGCTCGGTCGCGTCCTTCGGGAGGGTCCTCAGCCAGTCGGGGAAAACGTCGAGGCAGCGGGTATGCAGTTCGCTCATGGGAAGCCTTGGGGGGTCGAGGTCGCGGGTGAGATGGAGGTGACGGTTCAGTGCGCGACGTATCCAGCGATGAACCCGAGCAGGAAACAAGCCCCGCCGACGGCGCCGACGACCCACCAGGGCACGCCGACGGGGGGAGGGGTGAAGACCTCCACCGCGGGGCTTCGTGTCCCTTGCGCCATCGTGGGCGTCCCAGCGGGCCGCTGCAGGCTCACGTGGGTGCTCGGCCCGGCGTTGGGCAGCGCAGACGGGGGAGGTACGGAGCCGGCGGCCACGTAGCTCTGAGGCGGCGCGCTCTGGCGACCTTGGTGCGGCGTCGTGCTGTGCGCGATCTGGGAGTACGGCTGGGCGGCCGAGTAGGGCGCGACAGGCTGCGGGCCGATCGCGGTTGGCGCCTGACCCGGGCGTTGCCCTTGATAGGGCGAGACCTGGTGAGGCCCCTGCGTCGCCGGCGCGCCTTGCCCAGGCATGGCGATGGCCACGGTCCCCCCGTCCCGACCTTGCGCGCTCGAGGAGCCCGCCATGATCGCCGCGATGGCCTGAGACATCTCGTGCGCCGACTGGAAGCGCCCCGTGGGATCTTTGGACAGCGCCCGCTGGAAGAAGGAGCCCCAGCGCGCGAGCGCCGGCGCGACCTCCCCGATGGGCGTGATGTCTTGCGTCAGCACCAGGGTGAGGCGCGTGAACTCGTTCTCTGCGGGGAACGCCTCGCGTCCGGTCAGCATCTCGTAGAAGATGATCGCGCACGACCACAGGTCGGAGCGCGCGTCGACCGCCTTGGAGTTCTTGATCTGCTCGGGGCTCATGTACCCGGGCGTGCCCAAGAGGACGCCGGTCTTCGTCTTGGAGCCCATCCCCCCGGCAGCGTCCATAACCTTGGCGATGCCGAAGTCGAGCACCTTCACGACCTGGTTGCCGCGGGCGTCGGGGACGAGGAAGAGGTTGTCGGGCTTGAGATCGCGGTGAATGACGCCGCGCTGGTGCGCGACGGTCAGCGCCTGGAGGATGCCGAGCATGATGCCCGCCGCCTGCGACGGCTGCATCGGCTGGCCCTTCATGAAGCTCGACAGAGGCGCCCCCTGGAGCAGCTCCATGACGAGGTACGGTGTGCCGTCCTCGGCGCGACCCTGATCGAAGATCTGGGCGATGTTGGGGTGGTGGAGCGCACGGACCGCCTGCGCCTCGGAGAGGAAGCGCGCCAGGATCTGGTCTTCGCCGACGAACTCTGGGTGCAGCACCTTGATCGCGCGGACGCCTTCGTCCCGCGTGCCGTGGGCCTCGAACACAGAGCCCATGCCCCCCTCGCCGATGAGCCGCTTCAAGCGCCACCGGCCGTTGAACACGGCGCCGACTAGCTGGTTCGCCCCGGACACTCCCTAGACCTCGCCGCCGGGACGATACAGGCTTTCGTGGCCTGTGTCCGCGGGCTCTCCACCGCGGTCTCGATCGAGCGCGGCTCGGGGCCTCACCCCGTCTTTCGCTCCCGCTTGTCGGGCACCTTCGTGCTTGCGCTCGTGATCTCGCCGAGCGACCCGCCGCCATACAGGATCTGATAGGCGAAGGTGCTGGCCCAGACGCGCTTCACGTAGTTGCGCGTCTCCGTGTAGGGGATGCGCTCGACCCACAGGTCGAGGTCCCACGCGGGGCGCTCTTCGATCCACGCCTCGGGCGCGCCGGGGCCCGCGTTGTAGCCTGCGATCGCGAGGGGGTGCGCGCCGCCGAAGCGCTTGCGCAGCCCCGCGAGGTATTTCGCGCCGATGCGCAGGTTGAGCTCCGGCTCGAACAGGCTGTCGTTCGAGAATTTCACGCCGAGCTGGCGCGCCATCCTCGCGCCGGTCGGGGGGATCACCTGGACCAGGCCGCGCGCGTCGGCCACCGAGAGCGCGCGGGGCAAGAACGCCGACTCCTCGCGCATCAGCGCGTAGAGCATCGGCTCCGGCACCCCGCTCTCGGTCGCGGCCTTCGAAAGCTCGGCGGCGAACGGGCGGGGGAAGGCGAGCTCCCACGGCTCACGCGCTGCGCCCGCGGGCAGCTCGAACGCCAGCGCGTCGCAGTCGAACTTCCCCGGACCAAAGTCGCGCTCGCGCGACGTTCGCAAGAGCGCGTGGGCCGCCTGCGCGTCGCCCGCGAGGGCGAGCAGCTTCGCGCCGAACGCGTAGTACGCAGGCGGCGCGCTGTGGTCCTTGACCCCGAGCGCGGCGAGGGCGTCGTCGGTGCCCTTCGGGTCTCCGAGGCTCGCGAGCGCGATGGCCGAGGCGACGCGCGGGTCGCTGAGCGCCGACTCGGGCACGCGAGGCAACGGCGACGAGGGCCCCTTCGCGAGCAGCGCGTCGAGCACCTCCTTCGAACGGCCTGGCCTCGCCTCGTCGAGCCTCGCGGCCGCGAGGGCCGCGTAATACGTGAGCGGCGCGTCCTTCAGCGTGGCGGCGTAGTGCTCCTCCGCGGCCTTCGCGTCGCCCAGCGCGGCCGTCACCCTGCCGAGGAAATACGAGAACCGCCCCGCGCGCGTGTAGACGCGCTCTTTGCCTCGGTCGCGGCCGCGCTCGAAGGCGGCTCGCGCCTCCGGGTACGCGCCGCGCTCCAGCGCGTCGAGCCCGAGCGTGAACAGCGCGTCGCCGACCTTGTCGCCGGTCGGGTACTTGTCGGCGATGGTCGCGAGGGACGCGCGGGCGAGCGCGCCTTGGCCGCCGTCGAGCGCGGCGCGCGCGCCCTCGAGCCTCGCGTCGTCGGCGAGCGCGTGCTCGGGGAACGCGGCCTCGAAGCGCCCGAACAGCGCCATCGCCTCGTGCGTGACGTGCGCCCTCGCGGCGGCCCTCCCCGCCGCCATGAGCACCTCAACCAGCACCTCGCCCGTACACACCTCCGCGCCGGCCTTCAGCTCGTCGAAGGCCTCACTCTTGCACTTAACCCCACCCAAAACCTTGCCGCGAGCGAGCACGAGCGAACAGCGCTCCGCAGCGAGCAGGTCGTCCCTGCGCTTGGCGAGCTTGTCCAGGATCGCCAGCGCGCGCTTCGACTGCTCCGAGTCGGCGAGCCGCCGACCTCGCGCGATGAGCTCGGCGTCGGGCGGCGACCTGTGCAGCTTCTGCTCGGGCCCCGGGAGCCGCGAGGTGAGCTCGTTCGCGAGCTTGTCCGCCTCGTCTGCGCCGCGCCCTCGAGCCGCGTCGAAGCGGACGTACGAGGCGACCTCGCGGGCGGCGCGGGCGTGCTCCTCGGTCGGCCGCTTCGCGAGCGCCTTCGCCACGCGCAGGGCCATCGAGGCCCAACCCCAGGGCCGCTGACCCTGCGTCGAGAACAGCCGCGCCGCGGCCTTGCGGGCGTCCTCGGCGGAGCCTGCGCGGGCGAGCGACTCGATCGTCGCGGCGTCGAGGCGCGCGCGCGTCAGCGCGCCGGCGTCGATCTTGGCGGCCAGCCCGAGCGCGGCGTCGTGCTTGCCGAGCTGCGCGGCGAGCTCGGTCGCGCGAAGCAGCGCGTACGGCGCGAGGGGGCCGCCGAGGTCGGCCGACGCCTTGAACGCGTCCAGCGCGACGTCGGGGACGCCGGCCTTCGCGAACAGGTGGCCCTCGAGGTAGGCGAGCCGCGCGCGATCACCGGCAGCCGCGCCGGCCTTCTCCGCCGCCGCGCGGGCCGCGCTCGCGGCGCGCGCCGCGGCCAACGGCTTGCCAGCGGCGAGCTCGCGCTCGACCTCGGCGAGGCGCGGGTCGAGCCGCCATGAGACCACGGCCTTGTCGAGGTCGAGCGGGGGCTCTGCGTCGATGGGCACGGCCTCGAGCACGGGTGCATCGGCCGTCGCGGCGACCCCTGCCGTCTCCACGCCGGGGGGCGCAGGGGCTGGCGCACCCGCGCTCGAGCCGCTCGCGGGTGAGCAAGCGGTGGCGAACACCGCAGCGACCGCCAGCGCGAACGACGACAGGGGCGACACCTCCTTCGGATAGCGCTTGTCTCGCGGCCCAACAACCCGCGCTGTCGCTTCCCGAAGCTGTGCCGAGCGTGTAGGAACGTAGAGGAGATGTCCGGCCGCGTGCTCAAGGACCGCTACGAGCTGCTCAAGGCCGTGGGGTCGGGTGCGATGGGGACGGTCCACGAGGCGTGGGACCGTGAGCTCGAGCGTCGCGTCGCGATCAAGCTGCTCGCCGGGGGCCCGTCCGCCGACGCGCGCGACCGCTTCGTGCGCGAGGCCAAGCTGCTGGCCCGGGTGCACCACCCTCACGTCGTCGGCGTGTTCGACGCGGGCACCACCGAGTCGGGCGATCCGTTCATCGTGATGGAGCTGCTGGTGGGGGACTCGCTCAAGGCGCGCATCACCCAGCACCAGAAGATCCCGGTCGAGCAGGCGATCGCCTACGCCAGGGACATCGCGCGCGGCCTCGGCGCCGTGCACGGCGCCGGGCTCGTCCACCGCGATCTCAAGCCGGCGAACACGATGGTCGTCGAGCTCGAGGAAGGCGAGGTCGTGAAGGTCCTCGACCTCGGCGTGGCGCACGCGACCGACGAGGAGACGCTCTCGAAGTCGGGCAACGTCGTCGGCACGGTGCTCTACATCGCGCCCGAGCAGATCCGCGGGGGCGAGGTCGATCACCGCGCCGACCTGTACGCGTTCGGCGCCACCCTGTTCGAGATGCTCGAGGGCAAGCCGCCCTTCATGGGTCCATCGATCGTCGAGACGATCCACGCGCACCTGTACGATCCGGTCCCGAAGATGTCGCCGAACGTCCCGGCGAGCGTGGTCGCGATCGTCAAGCGCTGCCTGGCCAAGACCCCCGCCGAGCGCTACGAGACGGCGCGCGCGCTCGAGCAAGCGCTCGCGGCTGCGCAGGGGGGCGCGAGCGCGTCCGACGCCACGCGCGCCGACCTCGTGCTGCCGCCGCTCGTCGACGACGCCCCCGCCGCGTCGAAGCCGGGCAGCCCCTTGTCGGACACCCGCGCGGTGGGGGCCCAGGCCATGGCGGCGGCCTCAGCGGGCGGGCCCGAGCTCGACCTCCCCGCGGCGCCGCCCTTGGCGGCAGCTCCCGCCGAGGAGCCACCGCCTCCGCCGCTCGATCTCGCCGTCGACTCGGTGCCCGCCTTGCGGGCGGCTCCGCGCCCTTCGGAGCTGCACGACGCGCCCGCCGCGCTCCCCGCGCCGCTCGAGGTCGAGCGCGACCAGGGCCCCGTCTATCCTCCCATGGGCCCTCACCCGCTCGTGGCCCCGGTCTACCGGGACGACCCACGGATGTTCCACGACCCTTATGGTCGTTATGGCGCGCACCCCAAGCGTGCAATGGTGCCAGGGCCCGTCGCAGGGGTGTTCGCCATCTTCCCGGTCGCTGTCCACCAGCGCCTCGCCGTCGGCGCGAGCTTGCTCGCCATCATCGGCCTGGCGATCACCGGGAGCGTGCTGCTCTTCCTCGCGTTCGGGCTCGTCGCGGCGTTCGGGATCGTGGGGTACTACGTGAGGCGGCGAATCGACGGCTACGATTAGCCAGGCAGCGGCGGGGCAGGACGCGTTGGGGCGAACAACTGCGCTAGACTCTTGGCCATCGCATGAGCTCCGCGAAGCGACTCCACTACGACTACGCCGACTATTTGCGGTCGCTGGAGATGAGCGAGCTCAAGCTCGAGCTCTGCGACGGGGTGATCTACGCGATGGCAGGGGGGACTCGCGCGCACGCCGAGCTGAGCGCTCGGGTGATCGCCGTGCTGCACCGCGTGCTGCCGAAGGGCTGCCGGCTCGCGACCTCGGACCTGAAGGTTCGCGTCGAGGCCTCGGACCTGAGCACGTTCCCGGACGTGTCGGTCGTGTGTGGCGAGCCAATGGTCGCGAGCATCGACGCGAACGCGATCACCAACCCGAGCTTGCTCGTCGAGGTCACGAGCAAATCCACCGAGGACTACGACCGGGGAGACAAGCTCAGCCACTACAAGCAGATCCCTGCGCTCAAGGTCGTGCTGTTCGTGTCTCATCGCACGCGCCGCGTGACGATCGTCGAGCGCGCCATGACCGGGTGGGTAGAGCGCGAGTGTCGCGCTGGCGAGCAGGTGTCGCTGCAGACCCCCAGCGTCACCTTCGCGGTGGACGACGTGTACGCGGACATCGTGCTCGACCCCGCGTAGCGACTCCCGCGGCTCAGGGCCGTCGCCAGGTCTACGTGACCGGCTCCCACGAACCTCCGATCGCGTCGGCGAGCCCCGTCGACGAGAGCCGTCGCGATCACTCGTCGGGTGCGTCGAGAGTCCCCACCCCGCTCCGCGGACCGAGCGGGACGTCGAGCGCGTCGAAGCTCGGACGATCCTCGATGCGCAGCTGCGGCAGCACCCGCGCAGCCTCGGCCGGGACCGCGGTCAGGTCATCGAGGATGTACTCGCGGCGGAGCCACGCCACGCGAGGTATCACCGACAGCGACGGAGCCGCGCGGGCGAGCCGCTCCGGGGAGGTGCACTCCTCCAGTGTCAGCTCATCGAGCCGATCCAGGAAGGCTGCCTTACCGAGCACCGCCGCCGCCGTCTCGCTCAGGTAGCTCACGCCGAGCCTGCGCAGCGTCGGCGCGTTCGAGAAGATCGCGCCCAGCACCGGCACGACCCCGACCGGGACGGTGAGCCGCCTGAGCTTGGGCCAGCGGATCCGGGCCAGCGCCGAGAGCACGTCGTCCGATGGCATCTGGCCGACGTCGAGCGCGAGCTCCTCGACGTGGGACTCGTCCAGATCCTCGATCGACAGCGGCTGATTGTGAACCACGAGCCGCCTCAGATGGGGGAGGCGGAGGAACCCCGCGATGTCTCCCGGGAACGCGTCCTCGCCCTCGGCCAGCTCGATCGAGCGAAGGGTCCGAGGCGCCCTCGCCTCCAGGACCGAGAGCGTCGCTTGGTAGCTGGCGCGGTCACCCCAGAATGGGCGGCCCAGCACCAACCGCTCGAGGAACCTTCCGGCCGGGTGCTCGAGCAGCATGGAGAGAAGCCCTTCCATCGTGGGCTCTCGCGAGAATCTCCACAGCCGTGCAGCGCAGATGAAGCCGCGGCGCCAGCGAAAGCCGGGCAGGTACGCGTTCGGATCTCGAATGATGGAGTGCTTCGCGAGCGGGCCCAGGAGCTCCTTTGCGAACTTCGACAGGAGCGCGTCCTGGAGGGTCGTGAGCTGCTTGTCTCCAGGGTGCTGCTCGAGCTCGAGCTGGGCTCGGATCAGCTCTCCGCGCACGTCCCCCTGCGAGGAGAGCCAGTCCGCATAAACGAGGAAGCCGGCGTCGTCGTCGAGGTCGTCCTCGATCGCGCGCTCGAGGTCGGGATCCCGCGCCACACGCCCGCGCACGGCGGTCGAGCCGGGCGGCAGCCGGATCGGGACGTACCCCTTCCCCGCCAAGTCGGCCTCGAGCTCTCTCACCGCATGCTCGGCGGCCGCTGGGCTTTCGTAGGTGCGCAGCTTCGGCTTGCCGAGCTCGCCGACCTTGGCCTCGGTGACGACGACCAAGCAATCCGAGCGCTCGATGCTCACGATGCGCCGCCCCCCGCGGGTCTCGCGCTCGAGCTTCGACACGACCGGGGTCGGCTTGGGTCTCTTCTGTCTCATCGACTCGGGGAAGGTGACCTACGAGGAGACGGAGATCAACGGCTGGATATGCGTTCCAACGTGCAAGAACGCCACGCCGTTACGTAGGTGCGCGCCACGTGCACACTGGAAGCGGGGTTGGTGGCGGTCACGCACCCGCGGGCGGGTTCCCCCTCGAGGGCCTTGACCCCATCCCCCCGCTCCCCCCGCCCCAGAAGCTCATGCCGCGACCCCACCCCGCAGGCAAGACCGTCAGCTCGCCGCTATGCCTTCTGGGCGATGCGGATCGTCTGCTCCTCGCACCAGAACTCCAGGGTCCATTGCAGCGGCTGGTCGTCCACCAGCCCGCCCGCGCCGCCCTGCCCAGCGGGACCGAGGTCGCGACGCGCGCGCCTCGGCTGAGACGGACCTCGGGTCCATCAGGCTGGAGAGCCGCCCTGCTCCTCTGCCCAGAACAGCCAGTCGTATTGGGGCTCGAAGTATCGACCCTGTTCGACGGCCTCTGCGCGGAGCAGCGGGGCGAGCGCGTGGCCAACCGAAAGGAACGGCCCAAGCATCGACTGGTGCAGGTCCAATGGAGAGTTGCCAGCTTGGACGACGAGCTGACTCGTGCCGTCGGCCAGGCCAGACAGCTGCACGGTCCAGTCGAGGTCGATCTCGCCGCGGGTCGTGTGCCTGGACCACGCCAGCTGCTTGGTCGCGGAGCGTAGCTCGTTCGAGGCTTCCAGCGTGCGCAGCAGATCCGGGTCCTCGGCGGTCGTCCACTTCTTGCGCCAAAAGGCGGCGCGGCAAAACGCGATGGGCTGCGGCAACCCGCCCGCGAGCTGGACATGGAACTCGCCCACCAAGGCGTCCTGCCCTTGGAATGGCTGCGCGTACAGGAACGTCCCGATCTGCGCACGCAGCCAATACACGTCGATCGACGTCGTGGTCGTGGGGGCTTCTCCGACAGCGGCGAGCCGGAAGAGCTGCTTGGCCTCATCCGCCACGCTCCGATCGCCAATCGCGAGCTCGTCGAACGACATCACCTCGACGCCGAACGCAGTCGCTTGGGACCGCAGAGCCTCGCGCTGGCGCTCCTTTCCCGATGGGCCGAACATGGCGACGCCTCCTACGCGTCCCGACGCCGGATCTCCCTCCACGCCGGCGGGCTCTGCCGTGCCTGGAGGCCCGACCCCTCGCTCGGTCAACACCGACTCGGGCGCCGGCGCTTCAGGGCATCGCTGCCTTACACGCCTGGCCTCAGTGACTGAGCCGCGCCGCGAAGGCGTCGGGGCGCCCCTGCGAGGTCGCTGCGCCGCCGCAGGTCTCGATACCGTCCTCGAATTGTCCAGCGACGAGCCCGCTTCCGGAATCGAGCGGGAGATAGCGCCCGACGGCGGACCAGGTGCCCCCGTCGAGCAGGGTCACGAACATAGGCGTCCAGTCGACATCGTAGCACGCGATGACTGCGTCGCCTTCGCCGTCGGGGGGTGAGCGGGCCGGTGCCGAGGTCAACCGTCGATAGGGCCGCGCCGGTGACGCAATTGAGTCCATCTGGCGTGACCGCGAGCCGCGGATAGAGCAACCCGAAGGTGCCCGCGTCGTAGCTCACCGCGCTGATCTGGGCGCCGCCTTCGTCGAGGTGGAGCATCTGCAGGTACGACCCCACGGTGACGAGTGTGCCGTCAGCGCGTGCACGCACCTGCGGTTCGCTCATGTTCGTGTCGGTACGCCACAGCTCGACGCCGAGGTCTGGCGCGTAGGCGGCGACGTAGAGCGACACCATGAAATCCTCCGTGTGCTCGGCGCCGATGAGGACAGTTCCGTCGCTGGCGACGTCGAGCGACCAAAGGGTGTCATACTCGGCGTCATCGATCGCGCGCGACGCGATGTGTTCGCCGCTCGCGTCCAGGCGGGCCAAGAAGATGTCCTCTCCATTGGTCGCGCTCAGCAGTCCGCCACCGAAGTCGATCGTGCCCATGAACGGGCCGCCGATGATCAGGTCGCCGGTGCCGTCCATCGCCAGGTGCCACGCTCGCTGCGCGGCGCCATTGCCGAACTGCTTCGCCCACAGGACCTCGCCGTTCACCGACAGCGCCACGACCAGCGCGTCGACCCCGCTCGAAGTCAGCGTGGTGGCGCCAGCGGTGAGCTCCCCGCTGAAGCTCCCGGCGAGGTAGATGGTCCCGTCGGCTCCGACGACCATGCTGTTTACGTACGCGTCGTTGGTCGCAGGCAACGTCACCCGCCAGACCTCCTGTCCGCTCGGGGTCAGCCGTACGACCAGCGGCTGCGAATAGTAACCGGTGAGATCGTAGAAGTGCTCGACGGGTGACGCGACACCGCCAAGCACGAGGTCGCCGCCCGGCAAGATCGCGCTCTCGGGCAACGAGGTCGCAACGAGCTCATGGATGCCGACCAGCCATTCGACCGGGCAGTCCGGGGACCCTCCGCCGCTCCCCGCGCCCCCGCCGCCAGCGCCACCGGTCGTCCCACCCCCGCGTCCGCCCCACCCGTGGCAGGCCCAGCTCCCTGCGAGCTCCCCCCGCTCGACGCTCCCCCTTCATCCCCGCCGCCGATCGGCTGAGCGGTTGTCTCGCCGTCGCAGGCCAGCCCAGCAGTGAAGAGACAGAAGGACCCAAACAGCTCGAGGCATCGTCGACGCATGTCTTGCAGGGTAGCACGTACCGCGCCGAGCGTGCGTGAGCTCGCGTCGCCGCTGCTCGCTGGGTCGTCCCAAAGTCGAGGCCTTCCGCAGCGTGGCGCAGCCCGTTGCGCCACCGGGCGGCGGCGGCGTTCGGCGCGTGCCTCCGAATCTTCCCCTCTCGCGCGGTCGAAGCGACGAGCCTCTATTTCTGCCGTCGCTCCATGCAGCGCTTGCGGCAGTAGTTCGGGCCGGGGTTGCAGTGAGCGCAGGGATCCAACGCGGGACGCGGGGTCGTGGCCGTTGGCGGGGGAGGCGGTGGTGGAGTCGGGGGCGCCGTGAGGCTCGGGGCGCTCGTCGGGGGCGCGCTCGACGCTGCGCTCGCCGGCGTGCTCGACGCTGCGCTGGAGGCCGGCTCGGGGGGCGCGACCGTTGCGACGGTCTCGACGCTGTTCGCCACCTGCTCCCCGGTCGCCGTGGCCTCGCTGCTCGCTGCGCGAGGGCCGCTCGCCTTGCGCTTGGTTCCTCGGCTGACGAAGGCGAGCGCAACCCCAGCCACGACCAGCAGCGCGACGACGGCCGCGACCCACGGCCATCGCCTGGGTCGTCGGCGAGCGACGACGGCGAGTGGGGGGATCACCGGTGGAGCCGTCACGAGCGGCGCGGCTCCTAGCTCGGTCGTCGGCGGTGCAGGACCCGGCGTCCCGTGGAGCGGCGCCGCCTGCCACGAGGGCTCGAGCGCAGCGGGCGCGCGCGTCTGCACCACGGCGGTGCCGCTGGTGGTCGTCGAGAAGATCTCCCACGCTGCCGCGCGCGGATCGACCGCCGTCGCGCCGACCATGGCCGCGAGCGCGCTGGCAGCCTGGCCCGCAGATGGGAAGCGCGCGGCTGGATCGAGGGCGACGCAGCGCGCGAAAAAATCGTCGAACCCGAAGGGGAGCGCGACGGGCGAGCGGCGGCTCGGAGGCTCGTAGATCCCGGCCAGGATCTCTGCGTAGAGCTCGCCGATCGAGTCCGCGCGCCAGTAAGGCCGACCCGCGAGCATGCGGAACGCGAGCAGGCCGAGCGCCCACACGTCCACGGCGTGGGAGAGCGCGCCCTTGCGGGTCTGCTCCGGGGCCATGTAGAGGGGCGTGCCGCCCGCGACGGTGTGCGTCGAGACTCCCTGGAGGAGCTTGGCGATCCCGAAGTCGAGGATCTTCACGACCAGCGCCCCGTCCTCGTCGCGCGTCAGGTAGACGTTCTGGGGCTTCAGGTCGCGGTGCACGACGCCGGCGCCGTGCGCCTTGTCGAGTCCCCTGGCGAGCTGCAGGACGATGGTGCCAGCGAGAGGAGCGCTGAGCGGACCGCGGTCCCGGAGCACGTCTCCGAGCTCGACGCCGGCCAAGAGCTCCATCACGAGGAAGGGGATCCCGCTCTCGAGCCCCGCGTCCGTCACCGCGACGACGTGGCGGCTCTGGATCAGCGCGGAGATGCGCGCCTCCTGGGCGAACCGGCCCTGCAGATCCGGATCGGCGACGATCTCGGGTCGCATCGTCTTGAGCGCCACCTTGACCCGGGTCGCGACGTGCTCGGCCTCGTAGACCGCGCCCATCCCACCGGACTTGAGCGCGCGGAGGATCCTGTAGCGACCTCCGAAGACCGACCCCGGCAACAGCGTCGTCATGGCTGAGCAGCCCCCTACCCCTTCGGCGCGTGCCTCCGGATCAGCCCCTCTTGCGCGGTCGACACCACGAGCTGCCCGTCGCGCGTGAAGATGCGGCCGCGCACGAGGCCCCGCGCGCCGCTCGCGGCGGGGCTGTCGATCACGTACAGCAGCCACTCGTCGACGCGGAACGGGCGGTGGAACCACATCACGTGGTCGAGGCTCGCGACCTGCATCCCCGGGGTGAGCCAGGTGGCGCCGTGGGGCAGCAGGGCCGTGGTGATGAAGCCGTGGTCCGACGCGTAAGCGAGCAGATACGCGTGGAGCGCGGGCTCGTCGGGCAGGGGGCCGATCGTCTTCAGCCACACCATGCGGCTCGGCGGGCGCGGCTTCGGCAGAAACGGGTCGTCGGGCTCCTCCACCGGCCGCAGCTCGAACGGGTGCTGCGCGAGGGCGCGGTCGCGCAGCAGCTTGGGCAGGCGGTGGGCGAACGCCGCCGCGCGCTCTTGCTCGGTCAGCACCGACTCGGGCGCCGGCGCCTCGGGCATCGCGTCCTGGTGATCGAAGCCTTGCTCCGGCTTCTGGAACGAGGCGGCCAGGTTGAAGATCGGCTGCCCCGCCTGGATCGCCACCACGCGGCGCGTGGTGAACGAGCCGCCGTCGCGGATGCGATCGACGTTGTACACGACGGGGATATCGACCCGCCCGGGCCGCAGGAAGTAAGCGTGCAGCGAGTGCACGTGGCGGTCGCTCGGGGCGGTCTGTACCGCGGCGGACAACGCCTGGCCGAGGACGTGCCCGCCGAAGAACGTGCCCCAGCCGAGGTCTTGGCTCTGACCTCGGAACAGGTTCTCCTCGATCTTCTCGAGCGCCAGCAGCTGGACCAGATCCCCGAGGATGCCGCTCACTGTGCGGCCGCCTTCTCGCGGAGCGCGAGGGCGTCGTCGAGGCGCTTTCGCTGGCCGTCGTCGAGCGGCATCTTCGTCTTCTCGAGCTCGCTCAGGGCCTTGTCGAAATCTTCCTTCGAGGCCGCGTTGAGCGCGCCGTCGAGGCGCTGGTCGAAGCACTCGGTCACCAGGCCCTCGACGCTGCGCAGCTTGGCGCGCTTCGGGTCGGCCCCTTGGGCGTACGCGTCCTCGAGCGCGGCGCAGCCCTCGGCCACCTTGCCGTCGGTCAGCAGCGCCTCGGCGTCTCGGAACTTCCGGGCCGGGTCGTCCTCGTCGAGCTCGAGGCCCGGCGGCTTCATGACCAGGGGCATGAACACGGCGACGAGCGAGAACAGCGCGAGGGCGCCGACCACCAGCGCGCCGAGGCCCAAGGTGGAGTCGCTCATCTCTCCGAGCTCGGCCTCGGCGTCGGCGGGCTTGTCGGGCGCGCCCTCCTCCTTCGCGCCGAGGCCTCGCATCGTGCCGGCGGCGGCCGTGCCCAGGGCGACGACGCCGAGCACCAAGCTGAGCTTGGACAGGCTCGAGGTGCGCTCGTACGCGGCGAGCACGACCTTCGTGCGGGTCGGCTCCTCGAGGTCCTTCGCGGCCCGGTCTGCGCGCATGCGAAACGACATGACCGCGCCCACCGTCAGCGTCGCGGCGAGCGCGGTCAGCCCGAGGGCGGCAAGCCCGATCTTCGCGCCCACGCGTTGCTTCGAACGCACCAGCGACAGCACCCCGGCCCCGACCGCGAGCAGGCCGACGGCGAGGATCGCGACGGCCACGACCCCGTGCGCCTTGAACACGTCGACCATGACGGCTCGCTATAGCCAAAACGGGGGCGCTTCGCACATTTTCTCTCGGAGCGCGGGGCCCGGTGCTAGAGAGGCTGCGCGATGTCGCTGCCGCCGCCGACCCTGACGCACCTGCGCCAGCTCGAGGCCGAGAGCATTCACATCATCCGGGAGGTCGCCGCCGAGTTCGACAACCCGGTGATGCTGTACTCCATCGGCAAGGACAGCGCGGCGATGCTGCACCTCGCCAAGAAGGCCTTCCACCCCGGGCCGCTGCCCTTCCCGCTGTTGCACGTCGACACCACGTGGAAGTTCAAGGCGATGTACGCGGCGCGCGACGAGGTCGCGCGCACGCCCGGCGTCCGGCTGCTGGTCCACGTGAACAGCGAGGGCCTCGCTCAAGGCGCCAACCCCTTCGACTGGACGAGCCAGAAGTACACGACCGTCATGAAGACCCACGGCCTGCTCCAGGCCCTCGGCGCCGGCGGCTACGACGCGGCGTTCGGCGGGGCCCGCAGAGACGAGGAGAAGTCCCGCGCGAAGGAGCGCATCTTCTCGTTCCGCGATCGTGAGGGCCAGTGGGACCCCAAGAGCCAGCGGCCCGAGCTGTGGAACCTCTACAACGGCCGCGTCGACAAGGGCGAGTCGATCCGCGTCTTCCCGCTCTCCAACTGGACCGAGCTCGACGTGTGGCAGTACCTGTGGCTCGAGAGGGTGCCGGTCGTGCCCCTCTACTTCGCCGAGGAGCGCCTGGTCGTCGAGCGCAGCGGCGCCCTCATCATGCTCGACGACGAGCGCATGCGCCTCAAGCCGGGCGAGGTGCCCGAGAGGCGGCGCGTGCGCTTCCGCACGCTCGGCTGCTACCCGCTCTCCGGCGCGGTCGAGAGCACGGCCACCACGCTGCCCGAGGTCATCCGCGAGATGCTGCTGTCCAAGAGCAGCGAGCGCCAAGGCCGCCTCATCGACCACGACGAGGAAGGCTCGATGGAGACGAAGAAGCGGGAGGGGTACTTTTGAGCGCCGGTCCGCTCGCAGACATCGAGGGGTTCCTCGCCCGCCACGAGCAGAAGGAGCTGGTGCGCTTCACGACCGTCGGCAGCGTCGATGACGGCAAGTCGACGCTCATCGGCCGCCTGCTGCACGACACCGGGTCGGTGTTCGACGACCAGCTCCGCGCCGTGCGCAAGGCGAGCGTGGGCCGCGTCGAAGAGGAGATCGACTTCTCGCTGTTCACCGACGGGCTGCTCGCCGAGCGCGAGCAGGGCATCACGATCGACGTCGCCTACCGCTACTTCTCGACCGAGAAGCGCAAGTTCATCATCGCCGACACGCCGGGGCACGAGCAGTACACGCGCAACATGGCGACCGGCGCCTCGACCGCCGACATCGCCATCATCCTGCTCGACGCGCGCCTCGGCGTGCTCCCGCAGTCCCGCAGGCACGCGACGATCGCGTCGCTGCTCGGCATCTCGCAGCTGGTCGTCGCCGTGAACAAGATGGACCTCGTCGACTTCGCACAGGGGCGCTTCGCCGAGCTCAAGGCCGAGTTCGCCGCCTTCACCGCCAAGCTCCACTTCGACGGCGTCTCGTTCGTCCCGGTGTCCGCGAAGCGGGGGGACAACGTCGTCGCGCCCAGCGACCGCACCCCCTGGTACGGCGGGCCGACGCTGCTCGGCCTGCTCGAGACGCTCCCGGTTCGACGCGCTCGGCCCGACGAGCCGTTCAGGTTCCCCGTCCAGTCGGTGGTCCGCCCGAACCTCGACTACCGCGGCTTCGCCGGCTTCGTCGCTCGAGGCATCGTCCGCGCGGGCGACGAGGTCGTCGTGCTCCCCTCGGGACGCACCACCCGCATCGCCTCGGTCGACACGTTTGAAGGCTCCGTCACCCATGCGCCCGCGCCGCTCAGCGTCACCCTGCGCCTGACGGAGGAGGTCGACGTCAGCCGTGGAGAGATGATCGCCGCGCTCCACGACCCGCCGGTCGCCTCGTGCGACGTCACCGCGACCCTGGTGTGGCTCTCCGAGCGCGCCTTCGATCCTCACCGCAAGCTCCTGCTGAAGCACACCTCCCGCTGGGTGCCCGCGCGCGTCGCGGCGATCGAGGGCCGTCGCTCCCTCGGGACGCTCGAGCTCGAGCCCACCCCCGCGATCCAGATGAACGACATCGCGGTGGTGAGGCTGCACACGACGAGGCCGATCTTCACCGACCCGTACGCGATCTGCCGCGCGACCGGCGCCTTCATCCTCGTCGACGCCCTCGACAACGGCACCGTCGCCGCCGGCATGGTCTCCTCCGCGATCCCCATGCGCGGCCGGCGGGCCGAGGGCCCGGTCACCGCCGAAGAGCGCGCGGAGCGGCTGGGTCACCGGGCCGCGGCGGTGGCCCTCGCGGGCGAGGCGGTGCGCGTCGAGCGCGCGCTGTTCGAGCGCGGGGTCTTCGCCGTGGCGCTCGAGCCCCAGGCGGCCCTGCCCGAGGTGGTGGGGCGCCTGTGCAGCGCCGGGCTCGTGGTGCTCCTCGTCGACCTCGACGACGCTCAGCGAGCCGAGTGCCTGAGCCGGGCGGCGCTCGCCCTGGACATGCGCGCAACGTCCGGGGACGTCGCGCAGCACATCCTCGAGATCGTGACGGCGGAGCAGGTCGACACCGGCGCGGGCATCTGAGGCGTCCCGCAGTTTGGTTGATCAACCCCCGGCTTTGTGGGCATAGCTCGGACGCGATGGAATATCCTCGACGGATGAGCTTGCCTTCTGTGACCCCCAGCGTCCTCGCCCTGACCCTCCTCCTCGGCGGGTGCGGCGCGAACGTCGTCTTCGGAGAAGACGGCAACCAGGCCGGCGGCGGGGAGGGCGGCGCAGGCGCTTCTGGGGCGACCGGTCCTGGAACCGGCGCGACCGGGCCGGGCACGGGCGGGGCGCCGACGACCACGTCGAGCATGACGACCGACAACTCGACGGTCAACACGACCGTGGGCCCCGGAAACCTCTGCGAGCAGCTGTGCAACGACTTCCCCCAGTGTGTCGGGGGCAACTGCATCCAGGAGTGCAACGGGGTCTTCGTCCCGGGCTGCGAGCGTCAGGCGGCGAGCCTGCTCGAGTGTTACGTCGGCAACCTCCAGCCGAACTGCGAGCTCTCGGGCAACGCCTGTCAGCTCGAGATCGACGAGTTCTCGCAGTGCGTCGGGACCACCGAGGGATGCTCCACCGACTTCTGCGAGGGCGGCATGGGCGGCTCGTGCACCTGCTTCGGCACGTGCTTCGACGTCGACATCCAACAAGACTGCAACGACCAGGGCCCCGGCCCGACCGCGAACTGCGACTGCTTCTTCAACGGGCAGTTCGGGGGCTCGTGTCAGATGGACTTCCTCGAGTGCTCGATCGAGGGCGGCTGCTGCCAGTTCTTGCTCGAAGGCGGCGTCGGCGGCGGCGGTCCCCAGTAACAGTCTCGCCCTCGTCACTTTCGCCGGGAGGCTTCTCGGCAAGGGGTCGGCCTCATGTTCGGACTTCGCTGGCTCGGGTGGTCGTTCTGGCTCGTGATCGTGATGGCGGTCGGCTGCGGCCGATCGAACATCGACGACTCCAACGCCGAAGGTGGGTTCGGCGGTGAGGGGGGCGCTCCCCCCTCCTGCGCAGAGGACTGCTCCGGCTGCTGCGAAGACGGCGTGTGTCTGCCCGGCAACCAGCCGGCTGCGTGCGGCTCCGCGGGCGACGACTGCGTCGCGTGCATCGACGGCACCTGCGACCCGTCCTCGCGCACCTGCACCGGCCAGTGCGCCTGCGGCGACGGGCTGTGCGACCCCGCCTGTGAAGACCCCTTCAACTGCCCCGACGACTGCGGGGGCGAGTGCGTCTGCGGGGACTTCTTCTGCGACCCGGCGTGCGGCGAGAGCCCCGACACCTGCTTCGAGGACTGCGGCAGCGAGTGCATCTGCGGGGACTCGTTCTGCGACGTCCGCTGCGGCGAGCCCGAGCTCTGCTTCGAGGACTGCGGCTCCGAGTGCGTGTGCGGCAATTTCTTCTGCGAGCCGGAGTGCGGGGAGACCGGCTTCAACTGCCCCAACGACTGCGCCGGTTGCACCGACGATCAGTTCTGCGGAGACGGGATCTGCGCAGAGGAGTGCGGCGAGAACGAGGTGAGCTGCGCCCTCGACTGCGGCTTCTGCGGTGAGTGCGGAGACGGGATCTGCCAGCAGTTCTGCGGCGAGAGCCAGTTCAACTGCGACATCGACTGCGCGTTCTGTGAATTCAGCTTCTGCGGCGATGGGTTCTGCGACCCGTTCTGCGGCGAGAACGAGTTCACCTGCCCCGACTGCGGCGGCTGCGGCTTCGCGTTCTGCGGCGATGGCGAGTGCCAGCCCGAGTGCTTCGAGGACCCGTCCTGGTGCCCGTTCGACTGCGGCCCGCCGTGCCTGTGCGGCGACGGCGTCTGCAACCCGGCCTGCGGCGAGAACGCCTTCACCTGCAGCTTCGACTGCAACCCGTGCGTGTGCGGTAACGGGGTCTGCCAGCCCCAGTGCGGCGAGAGCCCCGAGACCTGCTTCGACTGCGAGGACGTCTGCGTCTGCGGCAACGGTCAGTGCCAGCCGCAGTGCGGCGAAGACCCGTTCAACTGCGGCTTCGACTGCTCGAACGCGTGCGTCTGCGGCAACGGGGCCTGCCAGCCCGAGTGCGGCGAGAACCAGAACACCTGCGGGCTCGACTGCGGCCAGCCGTGTCTGTGCGGCAACGGCCTCTGCCAGCCGCAGTGCGGCGAGAACCAGAACAGCTGTGGGCTCGACTGCGGCCAGCCCTGCGTGTGCGGAAACAACCAGTGCCAGCCGCAGTGCGGCGAGAGCTCGCAGTCCTGCCCGACCGACTGCGGCATGGGCTGTCTGTGCGGCGACGGTGAGTGCGAGGCCAGCTGCGGCGAGAACCCGTCGACCTGCTCGCTCGACTGTGGCCAGCCCTGTTTCTGTGGCAACGGCCTGTGTCAGCCGGAATGCATGGAGAGCCCGCAGACCTGCGGCGCCGACTGCGGCTCGGCGTGCGAGTGCGGCAACGGTGAGTGCCAACCCGAGTGCTTCGAGGACGGCTTCTGGTGTCCGGAGGACTGCCCCAACGAGTGCTTCTGCGGCGACCAGATCTGCGACCCCGCCTGCGGCGAGGAGCCAGGTACCTGCCCGTTCGACTGCGGCCAGCCCTGCATCTGCGGCAACTTCAATTGCCAGCCAGGCTGCGGAGAGACCACGGATACCTGTCCGAACGACTGCACCCTGCAGTGCGACTGCGGCAACTTCGTGTGCCAACCGGAGTGCGGAGAGAGCGCGGCCAGCTGCGCCGCCGACTGCAGCAACGGCTGCCTATGTGGCAACGGCCAGTGCCAGCCGGGCTGCGGGGAGACGCCCGCGAACTGCGCGAGCGACTGCGACGCCAGCTGCCAGTGCGGCAACTTCCAGTGCCAGCCCGAGTGCGGGGAGAACATCCTCAGCTGCGGTCCGGACTGCGGCGCCTGCCAGTGCGGCAACGCCCTGTGCGAGCCGGCGTGTGGGGAGAGCGTCGCAAGCTGCCCGAACGACTGCTTCACCTGTCAGTGCGGAGACGGCCAGTGCCGCGCCCAATGCGGCGAGAACGGCTCGACCTGCGCACCCGACTGCGGCCCGACCTGCAGCTGCGGAGACGGGGTGTGCGAAGCGGGTTGCGGCGAGAACGTGATCTCCTGCTCGCCCGACTGCGCCACCGCGTGCTCGTGCGGAGATTTCGACTGCAACCCCGCCTGCGGCGAAGACAACCAGACCTGCCCGTCGGACTGCTTCTCGTTCTGCAGCTGCGGGGACGGCTTCTGCGATCCGTTCTGCGGCGAGTCGCTCGACAGCTGCCCGTTCGACTGCCAGTTCCAGTGCACCTGCGGAGACGGCTTCTGCGATCCGGTCTGCGAGGACTCCTTCAGCTGCCCGCTCGACTGCGGCAGCCAGTGCTTCTGCGGAGACTTCTTCTGCGATCCGTTCTGCGAAGACCTCAACATCTGCCCGCAGGATTGCCTGCAGCAGTGCGCGTGCGGAAACTTCGTGTGCGAGCCGTTCTGCGGTGAAGACCCGTTCAACTGTACGAACGACTGCGGCGTGTGTGAGTGCGGGGATGGCATCTGTCAGTCCCAATGTTTCGAGGAGCAGACTTGCCCGGAGGACTGCTTCGGTGGCTGCTTCTGCGGGGACGGC
This sequence comes from Polyangiaceae bacterium, assembly GCA_016719945.1. Taxonomy (GTDB): domain Bacteria; phylum Myxococcota_A; class Polyangia; order Polyangiales; family Polyangiaceae; genus Xiheicaenibacterium. Next base: position 310,314 of record JADJYE010000002.1, read on the forward strand.
CTGTGCGATCCGGGGTGCGGGGAGAACGTCTTCAACTGCCTCCCGGACTGCCTCGCGCTGTGCCTGTGCGGCAACGGCGTCTGCGAGCAGTTCTGCGGCGAGTCGGAGGACACCTGCCCGCTCGACTGTTGACGAGAGCCTGAGCTCCTGCTGAAACCAGGGTCTGCCGCCATCGCGCGGGGGACCCCGAAGGAGCTGCATGTCCCGAGCAACCACAGACCCGCCGACGCCCGGAGCCGAGCTCACGCCGCTCCGCCTGGCGGCCTTCAACGCGGTCTTCTGGCCCTACCTGATGACGACGACAGCGCTCTCGCTCGCGCCCACGCTCGGCGCGTACGCGCTCAGCGTGTTCGACAAGGAGAAGAACCTCCTGCGCCGCTTCACCGAGGAGTGGGGGGCGCACTACCTCGAGCGCTCGCCGGGCGCCGGCGTGACGGTGCTCGGCCGCGAGCGGGCCCCGATCGGTCGGCCAGCGGTGTACGTCGCGAACCACGAATCGATGGTAGACATCCTCGCGATCATGTCCGCGCGGCTCCCGGCCTTGTGGGTGAGCAAGGTCGAGAATTTCTACGCGCCGGTGCTCGGCCTCAACATGCTGCTCAACGGGTACATCCCCGTGAAGCGCGGCTTCCAGCCAAGCATCACCCGCACGATGCGGCGCTGCCTGCGCGAGCTCGGCGACGGGCGCTCGCTCATCGTGTTCCCCGAGGGCACGCGCTCCGAAGACGGCAACCTGCGCTCGTTCTTCCGCGGCGCGTTCTTCTTGTCGACGCGCGCCAGGGTGCCGATCGTGCCCATCTGCCTCGACGGCACGCGCGGCGTCCTGCAAAAGGGCAGCATGATGGTGCACCCGCGCCCGGTGACGCTCCAGATCCTCGACCCCATCGATCCGCGCGTCGTCGACTACGACAGCCGGCGGCTCCGCGATCTGGTGCGCGCGGTGATGACCGACGAGCTCGCGCGCATGCGCGGTGACCTGCAACGGCGGCCCACCGCGGGCTCGGCCTCCGCGCAGCCATGACCTGCATCGTCGGGCTCGTCGAGAAGAAGATCGTCTACATCGGGGCAGACTCGGCCTCCGTCTCCGGGTGGACCTCGCGCGTCACTCGACTGCCGAAGGTGTTCAAGAAGGGGCCCTTCCTGATCGGCTACACGACGAGCTTCCGCATGGGGCAGCTGCTCGAGCACGCTCTGCAGGTGCCCGCGCAGCCCGCGAGCGAGCGCGACGACATGCGCTACATGGTCACCGTCTTCGTCGAGCACGTGCGGCAGCTCTTGAAGGAGCGGGGCATGGCGAAGATCGAGGCCAACTCCGAGAGCGGCGGCCAGTTCTTGGTGGGGTACCGCTCCCGGCTCTACTCGGTCCAGGCAGATTTTCAGGTGAACGAGATGGCCGACGGCTTCGACGCGGCCGGGAGCGGCGCAGAGTACGCGCTCGGCGCGCTCGCCGCGCTGCGAGGGGTGCCGCCCGTGCGGCGGCTGAAGCGCGCGCTGGAGATCAGCGCGCACTTCAACATGGGCGTCTGCGCCCCGTTCTTCGTCCGCGCGATGAAGCCGGCGGCTACCCGATCTTGACCGCGATCTGCCGCGGGCGCGCGGAGCTCTTGCGCGGGATCTTGAGCGCGAGCACGCCCGCCTCGAGCTTCGCCTCGATGCCCTCGGCGTCGTAGTCGACGGGGACAGTGAACACGCGGCGGTAGGCGACGGGCGCCTGGCCTTCGACCTCCCGGGTGGCCGTCAACGTGAGCGCGTCTTTCTCCAGGTCGAGGCTCAGATCCGAGGGCTTCACCCCCGGCAGATCGACCATCACGAGCACGTCGCTCGCGCTCTCGTACACGTCGACCGACGGCGTCACCGCGGCGGTCGCTCGCGCGGGCCTCTCTTGCTTGGTGGCGCCGTTCTTCGGCGCGGTCTGGGTCGTCACGTTCTGCTGCTGCATGATCTCTCCCTCCTCCCTCACGCGCTCGCCACGGGCTTCGCGCCCACGACCGGGATCTTGCGCGGCGCCGCGTCCGCCGCCTTCGGCGCGCGGACCTCGAGCACGCCGTCTCGAAGCGTCGCCACCACACCTGCGCCGTCGACGCGGACTGGCAGCTCGATCTGCCGGTGCAAGCCGGTCGCCGCGCGTTCGGCGCGGACCAAGCGGTAGCCCTCGCGCTGCTTCTTGGGCAGCTGCGCCTTCAGCGTGAGCACGTCGCCCTCGAGCGTCACCTCGACGTCTTGCTCGGTCACGCCGGGCAGATCGACGAAGAAGAGGAGCTCGCTGCCTGCGTCGCGGAAGTAGATCGGGGGCCCACCAGGGGAATTCGTGCGGCCAGCGCGGAGCCGGCCGAGGTCGCGTTCGAATGAGTCCATCCAGTTGAAACGATCCGTGAAATCAAAAAACGGGCTGAGCATGGTCTCCTCCGGGGCCGAGACAGCCCGAACATTGGCACTGGGTTTTCCATGTCAAGACACCGACGCCCGCTCTACTCTCGGCGCGTGAACGCCGCCCGAATCGCCCTCGCCGCCGGTCTCGGCCTCGCCGCGCTCCACCCCACCGCCGCCCGGGCCGAAGACCCGCCCCTGCCCAAGGTGCCGACCCACCGCATCAGCTACGACACGACCTTCGGCGTTCGGCTCAACCCGCTCGGCCTCGAGCTCCAGAACAACCTGGCGTACCGGCACCGGTTCTACGACTCGGACTCGCGCGCGCTGCGCGACAACGGCTTCGGCGTCGGGTTGAGCCCCACCGTGAGCCCGTCGATCTCGAGGATGGGCGGGTTCGTCGAGGTGCGCCCCCTCACGCTCCTCACGCTCCAGGCGGGCGTCCACCACGTGGGGTATCTCGGCTCGTTCGACAACCTGCAGAGCTACGCGCTCGCCTCCGAAGACTTCTCCGACACCGCGCGCGACGTCGGCGACGAGGCCGGGCGCGCGTACCCGACGCACGGGCTCGAGGCGTACTTGCGAGCTCAGGCGCTCGCGAAGATCGGCCCGATCGTCATCCGCGACGAGGTGACCTTCACGTTCTCGTCGCTCGCCCTCAAGGACGGCTCGAGCCACTACTATCACCCGAGGTTCGACCTGCTCGTCCCGAACGACGGGTGGTTCGTCCACAACGACACCGACCTCGTCTACTTCTCCGACTTTGGCCTCGTCGCAGGCGCGCGCGTGTCGACGACCCACGCCTTCACGCCAGACGAGAGCCTCGGCACCTCGGCCTCGGAGACGAACTCGCCGATGCTCCGCCTGGGGCCGCTGCTCGCGTACACGATCTTCGACACGCCCGGCGCCTCCTTCAACAAGCCGACGTTCATCGGCATGGCCCAGTGGTGGGTGCTTCACCGCTTCCGGACCGGCGAGGACGTCCACCAGGGGATCCCCTACGCCACCGTCGCGTTCCGGTTCGAAGGAGACCTGTTCCGCAGCGACTGAGCTCGAGCGAGCTACGAGAGGCGCTTCTTCATCCGGATCTCGTTGCCGCGCTCGTTGAAGCTCACCTCGTCCATGAAGGTGCGAATGAGCATCAAGCCGCGCCCGCTCGACTTCTCGAGGTTGGAGGCGTCGGTCGGGTCGGGCAGGGTCGACGGGTCGAAGCCAGGGCCCTCGTCGATGATCACGTAGGCGACCTCGGCCGGCGCATAGCGGGCGATGACGGTGACCTTGCGCCCCGCAAACGGCTCGCTCCGCTGGCGCTCCTCGATGGTGTGCGCGAAGGAGGGGCCCCCGTCCTCGAGCAGCGAGGAGCTCACCTCCAGGTTGCCATGCACGATCGCGTTGACGATCGCCTCTCGGAGGGCCACCGCCACCTGAACGACGGAGGTGCCGTCGACCGCGCCGAGCTGGAGCAGCTGAGCCTCGAGCTGGCCGACGACGTCGCCGAGCGCCTGGAGATCCGTGCCGAGCACATAGCGGATCTCCCGAGCGTCGAGCGGGTCGACCGTGCTCACCCGACCAACGTCGTGGGAGATCGTGACCAGCGCCGCGATCGTGTCGCACAGGTCGCCCGCGAGGCGGCGCTTGGGGACGAAGCTCGCCGCGCCCGTCTTGAGCGCCAGCATCGCGATCTGCTCGCTGCCGTGCGCCGTCATCAGCACGATGGGCAGCGACGGGAAGCGCTGGCGCGCGATCTCGACCAGCTCGAGGCCGGTCATGTTCGGCATCTGCAGGTCGGTGACGACGACGTCCGGCATCGCCCGCTCCATCTGCTCGAGCGCGTCTCTGCCGTCGGTGGCGTACTCGACCTCGAAGCCCCGCTTCGTGAGCAACGCGCCCGCGAGGCGGCGATCGATCGCGGAGTCGTCGACGACGAGGACGAAGGTCATCGCGCCGCGAGCATAGCCGCTTTCGGTGCGACCGTGAGGGATCAGGGGCGTCGCTGCACGAACGCGCCGACCTCTGCCAGCAGGCGTGCGTACGCCACCTTGAGCGCCTCGACCTTGGGCGCGGCGTCCTCCAGCGCCCCGTGTTTTCCCAGCTGCTCGAGGCTCTTCGCCTCGGCCAGCGCGGGGCGCGCGCCGAAGTGGTCTGCCTGGCCCTTGAGGGTGTGCGCCATGCGGGTGAACGTGGCTGCGTCCTGCTTGCGGAGGGCGTCCTCGAGCTCGCGCAAGAGGCGGGGGGCCTCCTCGAGCAACATCGCGCCGAGCTCCCGCGCGAGCTCGCGATCCCCGCCCGCGCGCGCGAGGGCCGCCGACTCGTCGAAGAACGTGGCGCCTCCCTCCCCCGACGACCGCTCCGGCGGAGGCTCCGACACGCGCGTCAGGTCGGCCCTCCCATCGGCCGAGCCGCGCGCGACGAGCCGCTCGATCTCCGCGAACAGCTCCCCGATGCGGATGGGCTTCGTCACGTAGCCGTCGAAGCCCGCCTCGACGCACTTTTCGCGGTCGCCCTTCATCGCGTGCGCCGTCACCGCGATGATCGGGAGGCGCGCGCCCTCGGCCCTCGCCTCACGGCGGCGGACCTCCCTCACGGTGCTCAGGCCGTCGAGGATCGGCATCTGGATGTCCATCAGCGCGACATCGTAGGCCCCGGTCTCGAGCGCGCCGAGCGCCGCGCGACCGTCGCCGACGCCGACGACGGCGTGTCCCGCCTTCTCGAGGATCCTCGTCATCAGCTTCAGGTTGACCGCGCTGTCTTCGGCGACGAGCACGCGGAGCGGGCCGGTGCCTCCGAGCATGCGCGTGCTCGGGGGGGCGTCGAGCACGCTCGGCCGCATCCCGAGCGCGGAGAGCAAGGCGTCCCGGAGCGCGTCGGGCAGGACCGGCTTCACGACGTACGCGGGGAACCCGAGCTCGCGGCAGCGCGCGGCGCTCTCGTTCTGCGTCGGCGCGCTCAGCATCATCACCACGGGGGCCTTCGTCGCCTCAGCGAGCCGCTTCGCGAGGGACAGCCCGTCGCCGCCCCGGGTCAGCGACTGATCGACCACACACACGCCGATCGAGGCGCCGCGCGCTTGTGCCAGCTCCAGCGCTTCGGCCTGCGAGCCGGCCGCGCGGACGTCGAGCTCGAGATCCGCGAGCGTCCCCTGGAGGGCCGCGCGAGAGGTGGCGTTGTCGTCGACCAAGAGCACCGTGAGCGGCTCTGGGAGCTCGACCGACGGGGGCGGGGACTCTGCCCCGACCTCCACCTTGAGCGGGAGCTCGATGCGGAACGTGCTCCCCACGCCCAGCGCGCTCTCCAAGGTCAGCGTCCCGCCCATCATCTTCGCGAGCCGGCTCGAGATCGTCAGGCCCAGGCCGGTGCCTCCGAAGCGGCGGCTCGCGGAGCCGTCTGCCTGCGTGAAGGCCTCGAACACCAGCTGCTGCTTGTCCTTCGCGATGCCGATGCCGGTGTCGCGAACGGCGATCGAGAGGCGCGCGGCGTCGCCGTCGCCCTCGCGTGCCTCGACGTCCACGACGACCTCCCCTTCGTCGGTGAACTTGATCGCGTTGCCGACCAGGTTGATCAGGATCTGACGAAGGCGCTGCTCGTCTCCCACCACCCTACGCGGGACGGTCCGAGGGAGCTTCACGACCAGCTCCAGCTCCTTCGAATGGGCGCGCAGCGCGAAGCTCTTCATCACGGAGGAGAGCGTGGAGTGGAGATCGAACGCGGCCTCGTCGAGCTCCAGCTTCCCCGACTCGATCTTCGAAAAATCGAGCAGATCGTTGATCAGCACGAGCAGCGCCTCGGCGCTCGTCTTCACGGTGTCGAGGTAGTCCCGCTGCTCGCGCGTCAGCTCGGTGTCGAGCGCCAGGGTCGTCATCCCCAGGATGCCGTTCATCGGCGTCCGGATCTCGTGGCTCACGTTCGCGAGGAAGTAGCTCTTCGAGCGGTTCGCCGCCTCTGCAGCCTCCTTCGCCTGCGACAGCTCCGCCTCGGCCTTGCGGCGAGCGGCGAGCAGCGCGAGCAGGGAGGACGAGTGCTCGCGCTCTTGCCGCAGGGTCACCTCGGCGTAGCGCTCCGCGGCGCGCTTCGAGAAGCCGCTCATCACCACGATGACGGGGGTCGTCACCAGGTGGACCAGCACGCGCAGGAGGTTGTCCTCGGTGTAGCGGAACGACCACGCCGGGTCCGCGTGGAACCCCGCGATGTAGGTCACGGTCAGCGCCGCCGTGACGAGGCCGACCTTCATTCCCCCCGTGAAGGCGGAGAACACGCAGATGGTCATCAGGATCGCGGGCGGGTTCGGCACCCGCAGGTCGAGCTGCCCGACGAGCTCGACCACCATGATCACGCCGAGCGCGAGGAACGGCCCGAGGAAGGCGTTGGGGCCCTTGCCCAGGATCGTTCGGACCTCCTCCTCCTCGTCGGTCTCGCGCTCGCCGTCCGGCTCGTCGTCGGGAGTCGGGGGCATGGCCCCGTGAACGTACCCGAGATCGACAGGCCCGACGGGCCGACGCCGAGCCGCACCCTCGCCGCGGCGGGCTTCTTCGTCGTGGTGACGACCTCGTCTTGCCCGACGGTGAAGAACAGCACCGTCGCGGCGCCGAGGCAGGCGAGCCCCGCGGCGCCGAGGCCCCACGCGGCGTGCTCGTAGCGCTGGCCGCGCTCGGCGACCTCGACGAGCGCGGGATCGCAGCCCGTGTCGTCCCCGCCGCACGAGTCGCGGACCTCCCCGATCGCGGCTTGGCGCAGGCCGATCATCACGCCGGCTCCCGCGAGGCTCGCCAGGCCCACGGCCCCCACCGCGAAGAACGGGACCTTCGTCCCGGCGATCACCGTCGTCGTGGTCTCGGGTGGCGGCGGGGCGACCACCTCGGGGGCGGCCTTGGGCGCCGCCGGCACCTTGATCTCCAGCCGCTCGCCCTCGGCCACCGAGATCGTGCGGAGCTTGCGGGTCTTGCCGCCCTCCTTCACGGTCACGTCGTGCGCGCCGGGGTCGAGGGTCGTCTGCGCGCGCGCCTTGATGGTGCCGAGCTCCAACGCGCCAACGGCGACGACCGCCTCGCCGCCGTCGCTCACCTCGATGACCAGCACGGGGATCCGCGCCTCGAGCGCGGCGATGCGGCCGGGCGCCGAGTCGAGCACGTCTTTGGCGCTGTCGGGATCGGCCTCGGCCAGCTTGAGCGCCTGTTCGAAGCCGGTCTTGGCCTCGCGCAGCCGGTTGAGGTTCTCGTGGCAGAGCGCGACGTGGAACCGGACCTGGGGGCTCGACTTGGCCTTGGCGACCTCTTCGAAGACGGTGAGCGCCTCGGCCCACCTCTGCTTCGACTCGAGCTCGATCCCCTCCTTGAACCGCTTGCGCAGGCTGTCGAGGTCGACCTCCGACCCGTCTTCCGGGGGCGCTGCCGCGGTCGTCGGGGCCAGGGTCCCGAGCGCGAGCGCGACGAACAGAGGTGCGAACCAGCCCCTCGCCATGGGTCAGCTCACGTTGCGCTTGTGGATCAGGTAGAGCCCCGAGAGGGTCAGGTCGCTGTCGACCGCCTCGATCGACTCGGTCTGCTTGCCGATGAGCGGCGCCAGGCCACCTGTAGCGATCACCCGCGCGTCGTCCCCCAGCTCGCGCTTCAGGCGGGCGCACAGTCCGTCGACCATCGCGGCGTACCCAAAGACGATGCCCGCCTGCATCGACTGCGTCGAGTTGCGGCCGATCGCCCGCGGCGGCACCGCGAAATCGACGCGGTGGAGCTTCGCAGCGCGGGCGAACAGCGCGTCGGCGCTGATCTGCACGCCAGGGGTGATGATGCCCCCGAGGTACTCGCCCTTCTTGGTCACGCAGTCGAAGGTGGTCGCGGTCCCGAAGTCGACGACGATGACCGTGCCTTTGGCCCACTCATAGCCGGCGACCGCGTTGACGATGCGATCGGCGCCGACCTCGCGCGGGTCTTCGTAGAGGATGGGCATGCCCGTCTTGATGCCGGGGCCGACGACCAGCGCGTCGATGCCGAAGCCTCGCCGGATGAACGCGACCATGGTGTCGGTGAGGGCAGGGACGACGCTCGCCACGATCGCCGCGTCGACCTGCTTCGGATCGATGCCGTAGAGGTCCATCATCTGGCGAACCAAAATGGCGTATTCGTCCGCGGTGCGCTGGCGCGCGCTCTCGCTGCGCAGGTGGTGGATCAGCTTGCCGTCCGAGAGCAGGCCGAAGCTGATGTTCGTGTTCCCGACGTCGACGGCCAGCAGCATCAGAGCTTCCTCGCGAGCATGATCCCGTCTCGGACCGAGAGCAGGACGTTGTCGACGCGCGGGTCGGCGGTGACACGACGGTTAAAGGCGTCGACGCCGCGATCGTCGTCGCTGACCGGGGCGAGGACCCTGCCGCTCCACAGCGCGTTGTCCGCGACCAGCAGCCCGCCCGGCGCGAGCATCGGCACGGCGAGCTCGTAGTAGTCGACGTAGGCTGCCTTGTCGGCGTCCAAGAAGACGAGGTCGAACGTCTCCCCTCGCAGCGCAGCGAGCGTCGCCTTCGCGTCTCCCATGCGGACCTCGATCTTCGAGCCGTGTGGGCTGCGGTCAAAGAACGAGCGGGCGATCGCGACGACCGCCTCGTCGACGTCACACGTGACGAGGCGACCGTCGGGGGGCAGCGCCTCGGCCATCGACAGCGCGGAGTAACCCGTGAAGGTCCCGATCTCGAGCACGCGACTGGCCCCCGAGAGCCCGACCAAGAGCCGTAGGAACGCGCCTTCGACCGGCCCGACCTGCATGTTGAAGGCGGCCATCTTCTCGCGCGTGACCACCGCCAGCTCGGCGAGCAGGTCACACGGCGGCGTGGTGTGCTCGGCGGTGTACCTCTCGAGCGCGAGGTCGATCAGCGGGACCATGAGATCTTTCCGTACTTCGTCTGAGCCTGCAGGTGAATCCCATAGAAGCTCGGCGCGCGGGCCACCCCAAAGAGTGGTAACTCTCACCGGGTCATGGGCTCGACGCTGCCTGGCCTGCCTCGGTGCTTCCTCCTGTGTGCGGCGCTCGTGGCCTGCGGCGCGCGCACCGACCTCCCTGGCGACGACGCCGAGGACGGCGGCGGCGGTGGGGCGGGCGGAGTCGGGGGCGCGGGCGGCGCGGGCGGCGATGACGGCGGGGGAGGCGGCGTCGGCGGCGTCGAGCAGCTCGCCCTCGGCGCCGGGCACAGCTGCGTCCGCACCTTCGCCGGTGACGTCTTCTGCTGGGGCCGCAACGGTGACGGTCAGCTGGGCGTCGGCTCGACGGAAGACTCGCTCGTCCCCGCGCGGGCGCGGCTCGACGAGCCGGTCACCTACCTCGCCGCCGGCTCGTTCCACACCTGCGCGATCGGCGTCTCCGGCGCCCTGTACTGCTGGGGTGACAACGAAAATGGGCAGCTGGGGACCGGCGATCAACAGCCGAGCCTCACGCCCGCCGAGCTCGACGGCGCGCTCTTCGAAGGGCTCGCCCCGGTGAGCCTCGCGCTCGGCGAGTCGCACAGCTGCGCGATCGCGGTCGGCGCGGCCGGCGAGTCGGCGCTCTTCTGCTGGGGCTCGGGCGCGTCGGGGCAGATCGGGCCGCCGGCCTCCAGCGCTGCGCTCCCGCGGCTCGTCAGCAAGGACTCCCGCGAGGTCGCCGCCGGGGCGTTCCACACCGTCTTCCTCGACGGGTCGGGGCTCGCGTTCTGTATGGGCGAGAGCTCGCAGCTGCAGTGTGGCCTCGACGCCCCGTCGCAGGTCGTCGATCCGGAGCTCGTCCCCGGGCTCGCCACGCCGCTGCTCGGCGTGCGCGCCGGTCGCGGCGCGCACAGCTGCGCGCTCGAGGCAGGCAGCGCGGTCCACTGCTGGGGCGACAACGACAGCGGTCAGGTCGGCAACTTCCCCTCGGAGGCGGCGGCCCCGGGAGACACCCCATCGATCGTTCTGCCCGGGCTGGTCGATGCCCGCGCCGGCTTCGCGCACACCTGCGCGCTGGCGGCGGGGGACGTCTACTGCTGGGGGCTCAACGAGTCGGGCCAGCTCGGGACCGGCGGCCCGGGGCACACGGAGCCCTCCCTCGTCCCGGGCCTCCAAGGGATGATCGCGCTCAACGTCGGGACCATCCACTCGTGCTCGATGCGGTCCTCCACCGAGATCTACTGCTGGGGGGGCAACGCCTTCGGCCAGCTCGGCGACGGCACCACGGAGGACAAGAACACGCCCGTGCAGGTGACCCTGCCGTGAGGCCTGCGAGCCTCACGCGCTCGCCGTCTTTGCGCGCCGCACCACGCCGCTCAACAGCCCGATCGGAACGACGAGCGGCACGAGCGAGACGAGGATCGCGGCGACCGCCACGCCCATGAGCGAGGCCAGGGCGAAGAGGGCGACGTCGCCCGCCGTGGGGCGCGCGGGCGGCGCGTCGACCTTCGTCGCGGCGCGCAGCTCTGCGACCGTCGTGTCGAGCAGGGCCTCGAGGTCACGGCCGTAGAGGCTCTCGGCGTTGCGCCCCCGTACGAACGCGCGAAAGACCCTGCCGGGCGCGACGAAGAGCCCACCCGCCAACCCGCCGAGGTTCAAGACCCACGCGGCGCCAAACGTGCGGCAGCCCGCGCCGAGCTCCCAGCCCGCGATCTCGAGCTCGCCCGTGAAATCGGTGTGATAACCCGTGAGGACGTGATGCAGGTCGTGCACCTTCACGGCGCGGATCCGCGCCTTGGTATTCGGGAACGGGCAGGGCAGCGGGCCCAGGTGGAAGTCTACCCAGGCGTCGTCGTAGTTCCCCTCCGCGCCAAAGTTGTTCGCGAGGAAGTACTGCTTGCGGGCCGCGCGCATCGTCGAGGTGGGGTCGTAGGTCGTCATCGCTCGTCTCCTGGACTGACTTTAGTCAGTGACTATAGTCAGTGAGTAAGGTCATCGAGATGCCCCGTCAAGCCCGAGCGCACAAAACTCCGAAGAAGGCGCCCTCCGCCCCGCCCGTCGGCCCCGCTCGCTCGCGCAGCGAGCAGAAGGAGGACACGAAGGCGCGGGTCCGCCTGGCCGCGCTCGAGCTGTTCAGCACCGTCGGCTTCGACGAGACGACGACGAAGGCGGTCGCAGAGCGAGCCGGCGTGGCGACGGGGACCGTGTTCGTGCACGCGAGAGACAAGGTGGACCTGCTCTGCCTCGTGTTCTTCGATCTGCTGCGGGCCGCGACGGAGGAGGGCTTCTCGCGCGTCGACGACGACGCCCCGCTGCTCGAGCAGCTGCTCTCCGTCTTCTCGGCGTTGTTCGAGACCTACGGGGCGAACGAGCGCATCGCCCGCCCCTTCGTCCGCGTGTTCCCTGGCACCGACGGGCCCAACGGCAGGCTCCTCAACAACCTGACGTTCGAGTTCCTGGGGCGCGTGGCCGCGCTGGTCACGCGGGCTCAAGCGCGGGGAGCGGTGGACGCGTCGGTGCAGCCGCTCCTGCTCGCGCAGAACATCTTCGCGCTCTACTTCTTTGCGCTGATGTCGTGGATGAGCGGCTACACCACCGTGAGCACGGCGCTCGACCCAGGCCTGAGGATGGCGCTCGAGCTCCAGCTCCGAGGCCTCGCCGCCCGCTGAGCGGTCGCGGCGCCCTGTAAGCCCCGACCACGCCAGGCCGTTTGGGTGCGCATGCTGCGCATCTCTTCCGTCGCCTCGGCCTTCGCTGCGGTCGCCCTCACGTCGAGCGTCGCGCTCGCCGACCCGCTGGTCGTCGCGACCGACCCCGCCTCCACGCCTGCGCCGGTCGCGAGCGTGGCCAGCGCCCCCGCGCCCCCGCCGCCCGCCGCTCGCCCCGCTGACGCGCCGACCCGGCCGAAGCGGCTGCGGAACAAGACCGTGCTCGGCGGCTCCGCCACCGCGCTCTCGACGTTCGTGATGGATGGTGACGAGCCTGGCGCGATGGCGCGCGTCTCGCTCGATCTCTACGCCTCGATCGGCCTCGGCGACGTGAGCGTGTTGATCGGGGGCCCCGTGCTCGTGATCGAGGCGTCGGCGTTTCAGAGCCACGCCGAGGCGGCGGTGCCCTTCATGGCGCAGATGGGGCTCAGGGCGGACGAGTGGATGGCGCTGTTCGGAGCAGGCGTCGTTTTGAGCGGCGACATCACCAGCGAAGCCCCACCCAGCAGCGAGCCGTCTCCGCGGGTCGAGCTGCGCGGCGGGCCGAGGCTCGACAGCGGCCTCGAGCTCTGCGGCTACGCGGCCTACGAGCACCACCGCGTCGACGGGCCCGGCGACACCCACCGCTTCTTCGGCGGCCTCTCGGTCGGCTATGGCGGAGACGGCTGATCAGAGGCAGCCGCTGAACTGCGACGCGCCGGCGGTCTCCCCGGCCTCGACGAACGCGACGCCCGTGTCCTCGAGCACCTCGCCGAGCGTGTCGGTCACGCGGAAGGTGTACGGGCCCTCGCCGAGGCCATCTTCCTTCAAGAAGAAATTGTAGTCGACCCGCGTGAGCGCCACGAAGCTGCCCGTCTCGTCCATCGCCTCCACGCTCGCGATCGGCGTGCGGTGGTTGCGGATTTGAACGGCCATCCAGAACGGGTTCGCGCCTTCCTTGAAGTGGTAGACGATCGGCCCCGACACGTCGCAGGGCACGTAGCCCCAGGTGATGTCGACGCGACCTTGCTCGAGCGCCGCGATCTGCTCGAACGCTTCGGGGCTCAGATCGATGTCGCCCTGGGGACACTCCGGGCAGCGGTCCACGATGCGCACGGTGATCGATCCGAGCGGGCCGGTGATGTGCGCGCACGCGCCGCAAGCGGCCGAGTCTGCATAGTCGGTGTGGTTCATCGCTCCGACCCTGAGATCGTCGGGCGTCGCCGGGAAGCCGCAGTTGCCAGACCCGTCGGCGAAGTCGTAGTAGGTCGCCTCGCCGGCGCGGTCCTCCGCGGCAGGCTCGCAGCTCGGTCCCAGCCCCGCGCCGCCCGTCCCGGGGCCGTTGCCCGTGCCCTCTCCGCCCTCGGCGGCGCCGCCGTCGCCATCCCCCCGCCCGTCCCAGCGGCGTCGCCGCAGCCAGCGAAGATCCAAAGCGCCCCAGCGAGCACGGCCCCGAGCCTCGAGCGAACCATGGTCCGATCGTAGCCGCGATTGACTTGGGGTCGGGCCAGGAACCGCGCTAAAGAGCCCCTATGGCCGGGGCCGATCCGAGCACAGCGGACCCTTCGGTCCAGACGGTCGCGACGGAGGAGCGCTCGCCTGCGGCCAAGGTGTCGACCGCCCGCAAGGTCATCCCCTTCCTGGTCGCCATCGCGCTGCTCGCCTTCGTCGGGTCGCGCATCGATTTTCGCGCGTTCGTCGCGGCGCTGCGCGGGCTCGACTACGTCTCCTTCCTCGCCTTCGCGATGGCCTGGCAGATCGTGCTGCTCGGCGCGGACGCGCTCGGCAACTACGCGGCCTATCGCCTCACCATGCCCGAGGTGAAGCTCGGCGATTTCTACATCTTCAGGGGGGCGTCGTACCTGCCGGGCATGGTCAATCACCACCTCGGTCAGGCGTACCTCACCTACTTGATGGCGAAGCTCGCCGGCATCCCGGTGGCTCGCGTCGCCGGCGCGACGCTCGTCTCCTACGCCGGGTGGATGGGCTGCTTGCTCGGCTGCGTGACGGTCGCGCTGCCGCTCAGCGGCCTGCCTCTCGGCTACGTCCCCATCATCCTCCTCGCGGGCATCGGGTACCTCGTCGTCGTCCACCTCAAGCCCGCGCGGCTCGCGAAGACCACGCTGTTCGCCCCGCTGTTCGAAGCCGGCCTCAAGGGGCACGCCGTCTCCCTGGTGGCCCGGCTGCCGCACCTGCTCGTGCTCGTGCTCGGCACGTGGTGCTCGTACTTGTTCTTCGGCGTCGACATCCCCATCGGCACGGCGCTGCTCTACCTGCCCATCCTGCTCGTCGCGACGACGCTGCCGATCACCCCTCAAGGCTTCGGCACGCGCGACGCGCTCGCGGCGATGTTCTTCGCGCGGTTCGCGACCGGTGAGTCAGAGGCCGAGCGCCTCGGCCGGCTGACCGCGACCACCACGGCGTGGGGTGTCTCGATCACCTTGGCAGGCATCCTGCTCGGCATCGTCTGCGCGCGCGTCGTACAGAAGCGCCTGCTCGCGCTGGCCTGAGGCGCTCGCCCGAGTTTTGGCGGCGGCGCCGCCTCCTGCTAGGCTCACGGCTCGTGAAGCTCGGCCGCGTCCTCGCGATCCTCCCTTGCTCGTTCGTCGCGCTCGTCGCGTGCGGAGGCTCGTATTACGGCAACTTCAGCAACGTGCCGGATCGCGAGGCGTGTGAGGTCGGCATCAGCCTGCCGAACATGGCGTGCGAGCAGGCGTGCCCGGTGAAGGTGCGCGGCGCCCTCGCCAACGTCGCCGGTGTGCGGCGCGTGCAGGTCGACTACCCCGGCCGTCACGCCACGGTCGACGCGGTGTACCCAGCGTGCTCGGGCGACGGCTTCGAGCAGATGATGAAGAGCCTCTACATGCAGGGGTACAAGGCGCGCGTCGTGTCCTCGCGCTCGCTCAACGGCTGGGAGCGCTGAGCCCGAGCGCCGTGGTATGGTCGGCCCCGTGATCGGGGGTCATCGGCGGAAGCGGCATCTATCAAGTAGACGGTCTCGAGGGCGCGCGCTGGCAGCGCGTGAGCTCCCCCTTCGGAGAGCCTTCGGACGAGCTGCTGTTCGGCAAGCTCGGCGGCCACGAGGTCGTCTTCCTCCCGCGGCACGGGCGAGGCCACCGCGTCCCGCCCAGCTCCGTGAACTACCGCGCGAACATCGACGCGCTCAAGCGGGCCGGCGTGACGCGCGTGGTCGCGCTCTCGGCGGTCGGCTCCCTCCGGGAAGACCTCGCGCCCGGCACGTTCGTGCTCGTCGATCAGTTCATCGATCGCACCTTCGCCCGCGAAAAATCCTTCTTCGGCCCCGGGCTCGTCGCCCACGTCTCGGTCGCGCACCCGGTCTGCAAGGCGATCGGAGACGACCTCGAGGCCGCCGCGAAGGCCGAACAGGCAAACGTCGTCCGCGGCGGCACGTACGTGGTGATGGAGGGGCCTCAGTTCTCGACGCTCGCGGAGAGCAACCTGTACCGAAGCTGGGGTTGCTCGGTCGTGGGGATGACCAACATGCCCGAGGCGAAGCTCGCTCGAGAGGCAGAGCTCTGCTACGCGACGCTCGCGATGGTCACCGACTACGACTGCTGGCACCCGAGCCACGACCACGTCACGGTCGAGGACGTCGTGCGCGTCCTCACGCACAACGGCGAGCTCGCCCGGCGCATCATCAAGCGCGTCGTCCCCGCGCTCGGCGCTCGCTCCGGCCCGTGCCCGCACAAGTGCGATCGCGCGCTCGACAACGCCATCATGACGGCCGAGGGCAGCCGAGACCCCGCGCTCGCCGAGAAGTGCGGCGCGGTCGCCGGGCGCGTCCTCAAGCAAGGCAAGGCAACGTGATCGACCTCCGCTCGCTCGTCCGCACGGTCCCTGATTTTCCGAAGCCCGGCATCCTGTTCCGCGACGTGACCACGCTGCTCGGTCACGCCGAGGGCTTTCGGCAGACCATCGACACCTTCGTCGCGCGCTACAAGGGCGCGGGGATCCAGAAGGTCGCCGGCATCGAGGCGCGCGGGTTCATCCTCGGCGGCGCCATCGCGCACGGGCTCGGGGCCGGGTTCGTGCCGCTGCGAAAGAAGGGCAAGCTCCCGGGCGAGGCCGTCGGCCACGACTACGCGCTCGAGTACGGCACCGACCGCATCGAGATGCACGTCGGCGCGATCGACGCCGGCGAGCGCGTGCTGCTCGTCGACGACCTGATCGCGACCGGCGGCACCGCGGAGGCGGGCGTCCGCCTGGTCCGCTCGGCCGGCGGAGATATCCACGAGGCCTGCTTCGTCATCGACCTGCCCGACCTCGGCGGCGCCAAGCGCGTCGAGGGGCTCGACGTCCGCACCTTCTCGCTGTTCGCATTCGAAGGGCACTAGGCGGTGCGCGTCGGCGGCGAGCCGCACCGAACCATCTGGGTAGCACCCGACGGCTGGTCCGTCCGCGTGATCGATCAGACGCGCCTGCCCGACGCGTTCGAGGTCGTCACGCTGACGACGGCCGACGCCATGACCCGCGCCATCGCGACGATGGTCGTGCGCGGCGCGCCGCTGATCGGGGTGTCGGGCGCTTATGGTCTGTGTCTCGCGCTCCGAGAAGACGCCTCCGACGCGTCCCTCGAGCGAGCGGTCCTCACGTTGGCAGAGGCGCGTCCGACCGCGGTCAACCTGAGGTGGGCCCTCGAGCGGATGCGGGCGGCGCTGGCTCCCCTCGCTGTCAGCGCACGCGTCGACGCCGCCTACCTCCTCGCTGCCGAGCTCGCCGACGAGGACGTCGCGACCTGCGAGCAGATCGGCGCCCACGGCGCCACGGCGCTGCTCGACGTCTTTCGCGCGCGCGGCGAAAGGGGCGCGCTGCGCGTCCTCACCCACTGCAACGCCGGCTGGCTCGCGACGGTCGACTGGGGCACCGCGCTCGCGCCCCTCTATCGCCTCCACGACCAGGGTGTGCCGCTCGAGGTCTGGGTCGACGAGACCCGCCCGCGAAACCAGGGCTACCTCACCGCCTGGGAGCTCGGCCAGCACGGCGTCCCCCATACGGTGATCGCCGACAACGCGGGCGGCCATTACATGCAGCGGGGCGAGGTCGACGTCGTCATCGTCGGCTCCGACCGCACCACGCGAACCGGCGACGTCTGCAACAAGATCGGCACCTACCTGAAGGCCCTCGCCGCGCACGACTGCGGCGTCCCCTTCTTCGCGGCGGTCCCCTCCTCGACGCTCGATTTCGCGCTCCGCGCCGCAGGCGACATCCCCATCGAGCTGAGGTCCCCCGCGGAGGTCAGCGAACGGCCCGGGGTCCGCGCCGCGAACCCCGCCTTCGACGTCACCCCAGCGCGCCTCGTCACGGGGATCATCACCGAGCGAGGGGTCGCGGCTGCGACCGAGCCCGCGCTCGTCGCCATGTTCCCGGAGCGGGCGTAGCGCCCCAGCAGAGGGCCTGCTCAATGGGCGAACAGCCGGACCCCGTGGCGCGGCACGTCGACGGCGCCGGCCACGACGCCCTCGCGGGTGACGACCTCACCGTCTGCAGCGGGGGGGACCAGCTCCTCGGCGCCGGTCGGGAGCTCGATCTGGCCCGAGAACCCGGTCTCCCAGCCGAATACGGCGACCCACGAGCGCGCGCCGTCGGCGCTCGACTTGCGCCACACGTGAGGAATGGCGACCGGCCTGCCGCCCACGAGCAGGGGAGTCGGCGGGGTGAGGTCGTCGACCACGCTCGCCGGCCCATCCGGGCGCGCGGCGACGCGATCCCTCGTCATGGCCAGGATCTCGGGGTCGACGGCCATTGCGAGGCGCCGCGCGGAGGCCTGTCTGCCGTCGCCGAGGAGGTAATTCCCGCCTGTCATCGCGGCCGACACGACGTGGGTCCAGGCTTGGGCGTCGTCGATCCCGTCTCCGCGCAGGAGCACGACGTCCGGGTCGAGCGCCCAGAAGGCGTCCGTGGTCGCGCGGAAGGCGTTGTGCCGGGCCTCGCTGGCGATGAAGTCCCATTGGGGCTCCGGGAGCAGCGTGAAGGCGATGTCGGGCCCGACGCGCATGCTGTCGACCCACCCGACGCTCGGCAGGATCGGCGCACCGCAGCCGACGAGGTGCACCTCGGGCAGGGCCTCTCGCAGCGTCCGCATCCACAGGGCGTAGGCTTCGAGGCTCGTGAGCGCAGGATCGCGCGCGCCCTCGAGCGCGCCGCCGAAGAGAAAATCGATCTTGAGGGTGGAGTACCCGGCGTCCGACAGCGCGACGAGCTGGGAGACGACCTTGTCGCGCGCCGCGGGCACCGTGACCTCGAGCGCCGCGTACGTGGGGCCGAAGTTGTCATAGAGGCGCGGGGCGCCGTCCTCGCCCTGCACGAACCACTCGGGGTGGGCCGCGAAGTCCGGGTCGGACGTGGCCACGTAGAACGGCGCGACCCAGATCGCCGGTGAGAGCCCGAGCGCCTCCTGCTCCTCGGCGAGCGTCCCCAGCTCGGCGCCGAACGACGGGTCTGCGTACCACGCGCCCCAATGCGGCTCGTAGCCGTCGTCGATCAGGAAATGGCTGAGGCCGGCAGGGCCGAGCTGGGCGGCCGCCCACGCCGCCTCCTCGCGCATGGCCTCGGCGCTGATGTCTTCGTAGTAGAGGTTCCAGGAGCCCCAGCCGCCGAGCGCCCGCTTGGGCGGCTCGGGCGAGCCGTGGCGCGCGGCGACCTCGGTCGCCCACGCCTCGAGGCCGTCGCCGACGTCTCCGAGCGACAGGACGAGCCCGTCGAGCGCGCGCTCCTCCCCCGGGGCGAGGACGATACGATCCCCTGTCATCCCCATGACGACGCGCACGCGCAGCTCGGGGGCTCGATCGACCGCGATGAAGGTCTTGAGCACGGTGGCCCCGTCTGCGCCGACGAAGAGGCCTCGCGACTCGGCGTCGGCGACGAACGTCCACCACCAGGAGACGCCGTAGTGCTCCTTGAGCACGTCGCCGTCTTCGCCGCCGTGCGGCGCCGTGCCGAGCGCGTCCTCCAGCGCGGTCGTGGGGATCCGTTCGACGCCGGTGTACGACCAGCTCTGATAGCCGTTGTGCAGGAAGCGATCGGCGGCGAGGCGCGTGTCGCCGAGCGTCGCCCACTCGAGCCCCACCACCGTGACGGGCTCGGCGCCGTCGTTGCGGAGCACGACGTCGCGGAGCGCTCGCTGCCCGTCGAGCGACCAGGTCCCCTCCACGCGGATCGAGCTCTCGACGGCCGCCGTCCAGGTGGGCGCGTCGGGCGCGCCCGTGGCGATGCGGAGGGCGAGCCGAACGTCCGCCGCGCAAGCGCCCGACCCCTGGAGCGTCAGGTCGGCTCCGGTCGCGCTGCCCAGCGACACGGAGCAGGGCGCCTCGCCGGGCGGTGGCTCGCTGTCGTCCCCGCAGCTCGCCGCGAGGACCGCGGCGAGGGCGCAGAACCAGCAGTGGCCTCCCTTCATGGGCCCATCGTACGCTAGCTAGGCCTCGAGCAAGGTGAGCTCCCCCGACTTCCCAGCGATCGTCGCGGCGGTCAACGCCGCGCTGCCTGTCCATAGCCTGTGGGACGGCTTCTGGATCCACAGCTACAGGCGCCGCACACTCATCGTCTCCGCGAGCTTCGACCGGATCTATCGGCGGGACTTCGATCTCGTCTTCAAGCAGGTCACGTTCTTCAACCTGCCTGTCGAGTGGCGCGACACCAACGTGCGCGGTGACGAGCTGCTCCGGCTGGCTTCACGCGCCGAGCTCGCCGCGGCCCAGCCCCAGGTTCAGGCAGGCGATCGCCACATCTTCGCGATCGACCTGCACTACGCCTCCGAGCGCGAGACGACGACGTACACCTTCTTCGTGCTGGCGAAGCACGTGTACCTCAATCGCTGCGAGCCGGCCGACCACAACCCCGTTCCCCTGTACTTGGACCCCTTCGACGACCGGCCTTTCCCCTGCTTCGCAGACCGCGCGGCCGCCACGCTGCGAGCGCGGCGGCCGGGCGGTGAGCCAGGCTAGAGGCTCTCCATGTACTTCACGAGGTCGTCGAGCTGACCCGCGTCCAGGCCGTCGATCTCGCCGTGGTCGGTGCCGCCGCACGTCGGGTCGAAGCGATCGGCCAGGGTCTTGGCGCAGCCGTCGTGCATGAACGGCGCGCGGTAGCGGATGCCGACGAGCGAGGGGACCTGCGTCGCCTTGCCCTTGCCGATCGGCGTGGAGGTGTTGTTGGAGAGGCGAGCGCCGCTGTGGCACGTGGCGCAGCCGACCGCTTCGCTCTCGAACAGCGCCTTGCCGCGCGCGACGGCCTCGCTGTCGGCCGGCTCGGGCGTGTCGATGTTCGGGATCTTCGCGATCCAAGTGTTGAGGGCGTCGACGCGGGCGTCGGTCTGGGGGACTCCGCCCATGCGGTCCACGAACACGGTCGACATCAGGTGGCTGAAGTCCTCGAGATCACCGTCCCAGTGGAACGGGGCGGTGTCCGTGACGTCGCCGCGCAGCGACTGGGTGCGCCGGCCGCCGATCTCGGTGAAGCTCCAGGTGTGCGAGTCGTCGCCACCTTCGGGGTGGCACGAGGCGCACGAGATGGTCGTCGGCAGCTCGGGGTTTCTGTGGAACAGCTTGTGGCCCGAGTCGATGCGGGCCGCGCCGCCGAGGGCGATCTGCTTCTTCCACACGAGGGTCGCGCTGTCGAAGACCGCCAGCATCGCGGGCTCACGGATCTGCACGACGACGACCGGAGGCTCGCCGCTGATCGGATCCGCGTTGCCGAAGTCGACGGCGATCGGCTCGGGTCCCACGAACGCCACGGGGCCCTCGAAGAAGTTGTCGTCGCACGCGTCGGTCCCCTCGATCTGCTCGAGCGTGCCGATCATGAGCTGGTCGCTCCCGGCGCCGATCGCGGCGACCAGGCGCGTGCCCCAGCTCGGGTCGGGCTGGTCGCTGATCGCGATGTCGACGGGCAGCAGCACGGGGCCGAGGCCGCCGCGGTTCTCCGGCATGGTGGGGTTGCCGAGCGAGTCGAAGCGGGACACGGCCGCGTTGGTGATGGTCGAGCCGCAGTCGAACACCTGGCCGCCATAGCCGCCGGGGTCTTCGGGCGCGATCTCGACCTCGCCCAGGCTCGCGCGCTGGTGGATCATGGCTGCGCCGTCCGGCGTGGGGACCATTCGCCACGCGACGTTCGGCGCGAAGCGCTGCAGGGTGAAGACGTTCTCGTAGCCGCTGGGCTTGCCCGAGTTGATGACCGCGCCGTCCGAGTCGATGGCCTGCACGGTCGCGGAGCGGAAGGAGCTGACCAGCAAGCGGCGACCGGCGCGCGTGCCGTCGCCGGTCACGACGACGTCGCGCAGATCCGGCTCGAGGAGGATCTTCTCGACCACGCCACCCGTGGGCGCGGCCTCGAGCTCGACGAGCTCGCCGCTCGCACAGGCGACGATGAGCGTCTCGGCGCCCTCGTCGGTCGGCTTGAAGGTCGCGACGCCTCGCGGCGCGGTGCACACGGCGCGTTCGGCGAGGACCTCGCCGGTCTGCAGATCGAGCGTGACGACGCCGCCGCCGCCGCGCAGGGCGACGTGAGCGCGGCCTTGGCTGTCTTCGACGACCCGGCCCGGCTCTGCGCCGGCCTCGAGCGGGATGGTGGCGAGCACGTCGTCGGACTGGAGGTCGACGATGACGATGCGATCGCGATCAGGGTCGGCCGCGACGGCGCGCAGGCCGTTCGACGTCACCATCAGGGTGCCGCCGGAGATCGCGGGCGGGCGGACCGGCGAGATGGTGGTCTCTTGGTTGCCCGTGGGAGGCGACCCGCCGATCGGCCCTGGCCCGATGGGCGTGGGGTCCTCTTCACAGCCGACCAACGCCGCCGCGCCGAGCAACACCGAAAGGAAGCTAAGTCTGTGCATGTGCATGCTCATGGGCCCCCCTATGCAATTGTTTCGCCAGCGCAAGATATGCATATGTGACCGGATTTAGGGGCCTCCTCGCTGGGCCACGGTGAGCCGGGGTGGCAACGCGATCACAGGGACTGCACGACCGTGCACAGTCAGGGCGCTCGGCGGTACAGCCACCACGTGCCGCCGTGCTTGACGGGGATGATCGCCGGGTCGGCCTCGAAGAGCCGTCCGGGGTCGGTCTTCGACCGCACGAGGAACCAATCGAAGAAGGGCCCGTGCTCGCGCACTCGGAACCGCGCGGGCTGCCACTCCCAGCGAAGCGGCACAGCGGGCGGGACGATCGCGCCCGGGTCACGCCGGTAGCGAACGAGGCCGGCGTCCCACATCGCGAAGTGAAACGAGAGGTGTCCGCCTCGCGTCGCCTGAACATACGCCGGGAGGTGGATGTACGGCGTCTGCTTGCGGGTCGAGCCCGTGTGATCGAAGACCAAGTAGAGCAGCCTTGGTGCCTGGGGGATCGCCTCGGTCACCGCGTCGAAGTCGCGCGTCGTGGCGTCGAACTTCGCCCAGTTCTCGGCGGCGACCGACGACGCCCTCCAACCCGACCACGACATCAGCGCCACGACGGCCAGCCGAGGAAAGGCGTGCTTCGGGAGATCGGGGACCAGCGCCATCGCGACGAACAGGACCGCGGTCGCCTCGCGCGGAAAGACGTACCACCACACCCCGATCTCCATCGGCAGCGTCAGGAACCCCGCGAACAGGCCGATGACGTTCACCAAGACCGCGAGGGTGGCGAGCCCCTCCCACCGCAGATCGGCGCGCTCGAGGCTGCGACGAGTGACGATCTTCGCGGCCACGCCGGCCACGCCGGCCAGGCCGGCGACGACCAGGTGCAGCTTGGCCGCGTCGGCCTCGGCAGGATCGTTGAAGCTCCCGATCACCAGCTCGAGGAGCTGCTCGCGCCGAGCCCATTCGAACGTCAGCTCCAGCTCGTGTCCACCCACCGCCTTGGGTCGGGCGAGCCAAAACGAGGCGAACAGCCCGAGCGCAGGCAGCGTCGGCCAAGCGGCCGGCGCGACGCGCCGGGTCAGCGGGTAGAGCGCCAGGGTGACCACAGCCATGCCGAGCAGCGCGAAAGGGAAGCGAAAGACGTGCGTGAAGAACAAGAGCACCAACGTCGCGGCGAGCGCGGCCTGCGTGCTTCGGGTCGGCACGTCGAGCGCGCGCATGGTGAGCCCCAGCACCGCCGCGAACAGGCCGAGCGACGCGACGAAATTCACGAAGCCCCAGTGCGTCAGGTTGCACCAGGCGAACGGCAGCGCGAGCAGGCCGAGCAGCGGCGTCTTCCTCATGCCCCAGGCGAGCGTCCCGAGCCCGAGCGGGAGCATCAGCAGCATCACCGCGGTCGCCGCCTTCACCGCCTGGACCGCCGGCAGCACGAGCATGAACAGCGCGCCGAGCGCGTAGCTCGACGCGTAGGGCACAGCGATCGGGCGCAGCTCGAACTGCTCGCGGAAATGCCAGGCCGGATCCAGGTAGTGCCGCAAGATCGACGTCTGCGCCGCGTGGAACGGCAGGTCCGTCATGGGCGGGTACGTCGCGACCCAGAAGGGGCGGAGCACCGTCACCAGCGTGACGAGCCCGGCGATCGCGTAGACGGAGCGCTCCAGCCTCGGGTTCAACGCGCGGCAGGGTACCAGCCCCGGCGCGCAGGAGATAAAGGCGTCGCTGGTTGATCGATCTCGGCCGCCTCCGCGCGCTCGTCGCTCATGACGCCGAAGCGTTCCCTCCCTCGCGCGCCGAGCTGCGCCTGAGCCGAGCCCTCGTCCTGGTCGCGACCGCGTGGCTCGCGCTCGTGGTCTCGTGGGAGCTGTTCGGCCCGATCCTCGCCGGTCACTACGCCTCGAGCGCGAGCACCGGGATCATCGCCGAGAACATGCGGCGCTGGGGGATCGTGGCCCCGGTCTGGAGCTACACCCGCGCCGCGCCGGACCCCTCGCTCTACTACTGCCACCACCCCTGGGGGATCTTCTGGACGACCGCGGGCTTCCAGGCGGTCCTCGGGCGACACGACTTCGTGTGCCGCTTGCCCGCGGCGCTGCTCAGCGTCGCGACGCCGGCGATCGTCTACGCCCTCGGTCGCGATCTGTACCGGCCGCTCTCGGGCGCCCTCGGGGCGGCGGCGTTCGCCGTGCTCCCCATCACGCTGAGCTTCGCGGCGTTCAACGCGCTCGAGGTCCCGGTCATCGCCTATGGCGCGCTCTTTCTGTGGGCGTGGCTCCGCGCGAAGCGCGGCCACGGCCGGCGCTGGACGGCCCTCGCCGCGCTCGCGGCGGCGCTGGCCATGCTCTCGGATTGGCCCGGCTCGTTGCTCGTTTTCGTCGCGCTGGCCGTCGAGGCCGCGGCGTTCGCGCGGGCGCCCCGCGCCTTCGGGCCCGCGCGGCTCTGGCTGTGGGTCGCGCTCGCGGCGCTGGGGCTCGCCATTGGGCTGGGGTTTTTGGCGACGTTCAGCCATTACGACAAGCTCGGCGACCTGTTCGGGAGCTATCGGCTCCGGTCCCACGCTGACCGCGCGACCTTCGCCGAGCGGCTCGACGCGCGGCGCCACTGGATCGAGCTCATGTTCACCCCGGTGGCGATCGGCGCTGGCAAGGCGGCGGTGGCGCTGCTCGCGTTGAGGGCGTGGGCTCTTCGGCGGACGGAGGAGCTGTTGCCCGCGTTCGTCCTGGTCATGGCCGTCACCCAAACCGTCGCCTTCTCGCAGGGCGCGGACGTGCACGTCTTCTGGCCGCACCACTTCGCGCTCTACTTCGCCTTGGCGATCGCGTGCATCACGGCGCTCCTGGTTCCGCCGCTCGTGGAGCGCTGGGGCGCTCGGCGCGGTCTCGCGGCCACCACCCTGCTGGTCCTGGCGCCCCTCGCGCTCGTCCTGCGCGACGGGGTCGAGACGCTCGTCTGGGCCCGGCGGACCGGCGGACGCTTCAGCGAGAAGGGCCTCTTCATCCAGACCGATGGCGACAAGATCGCGGCGCTGCGCAGCCTGGCCGGGGAGCTGCCGCCAGGCGCGACGATCGCGCTTCACGGCTCGATGGCGCCGACCTGGGCGCAGGTCTGGGCGCTCGGAGGTCGACCGGTGACCGCCCCCGTCGAGCTCACCGAGGAGGTGCTTCGCGGGCACGACGTCTGGGTCGCCGATCTCCGCGGTCTGCGCGAGCTCGAGGCCGCCAGGCTGCTCGCGGGCTCGGAGGTCCGCGCGGTTGGCCCGTTCTTGGTGGGGCGCCAGGGGTTCGGCTTCGAGGCGCACAGCCTCTCGCCGAGCGAGCCGGACCTCGCCACGCGTTGGCTCCAGTCGGGGACCGAGCCGGTGTGGACCATCGCGCCCGACGAATACCTCGCCTGGGAGCTCGGGCTTCACCATGGGCTCGAGGTCACGGCGCCCAGCCTCCCTCCGCGCGGGCTCGAGCAGCTACGCGTCGCCCACAACGTCGCCCTCGAGCGAGGGGACGCGAGCCTCGCGGAGCGGCTGGCGGGCGAGCTCTTGCCTGCCTTTGGCGCGCCCCGCGTGGAGCTCGAGGGAGGGCTCGTCCTCGAGGGGGTCCGCGTCGAAGAGGGCGTGCAGCCGAGGGCGATCCTCCTCTTCCGCGCCGCGGGGCCGCTGCGAGCCGGCGTGTTGCCCAAGGTTCGGAGCCGGGTCGTGGAGCGAGCGCTGCTTTCGACGACCCTCCCCGACCCGCACCGGCGCGACGTCGCTCCGCGACCGCTGATCGCGCCGCGGCTATGGCGGCGCGGCCACCTCTATTCGCTCTCGATGGCCCTGTTGCCGAGGCCGGGTGTGGAGTCGTTCGAGCTGACCTTCGCGGGCGTGGGGGCGCCGAGGCCCAAGGTGGGGCCCCCGGTGTTCGAGCTGCTGCGCTACTGAGATCGGGCGCTGCGCGATCGGGAGCGCGGGTACGCTCACGGCGCCGGGACGTTCGCCCAGGCAGCGTCGCCCGCGAGGGCTTGCGCGATCCAGTCCGTGAGGGCCGTGCCGTCCTGGTTGACGGAGCCGAGCGCGTTGTCGAGGAAGACGTGCTCGTCGCCCGGGATGAGGAACAAGCGGAAGCCGCTGCTCCCCGCGGCGACGCGGTCTCGGAGGTCCTCGAGGCCCGCCGTGTACTCGGCGAGATCGTAGTCCAGCGGAGAGGTCTGGAGGTTCACGCAGTCGTCGAGGCCGAAGCCGAGCAGGTTGGTGATGGTCGCGTCCTCTGCGCTCGAGATGAGCCCCAGGCGCGCGTCGGGGTATTTGCCCAGCAAGTGCTCGACGAACGCTTCGGTGAAGTTGCCCTCCTGACATTCCGGGCAACCCGCCGCGATCGTGTCCGCATAGCCCCACGTGTCATAGAAGTGCTGCTGGAGACACTCGGGGGCGTAGGGCGCGGAGAGCAGCGGGCCGGAGTCGTCCATGAGGATGGTGTCGACCTCGGCGCCGAACGCGGACGCGACGTGGTCGTAGTTGAGGGTCGCGCCGAACCCGCCGGCGCTGATGCCCGTGAGCACGACGCGCTGGGCGCCGGAGAACGTGGGCACGAGCCGCTCCAGGAACGCGCTCATGTTGGAGTAGCCCTTGAACTGGCGCTCGACGTTGGCGACCGTGACGCCTTCGCGATCTCCGGCGTGCAGGTCGCCGGAGCAATACGGCACGTACACGAAGCTCATGTCCTTGTACGGATTGTCGGGGTTCGAGCGATCGAGGTACGGGTATTGCCCGACGTCGTCCGCGCCCTGGGCGGCGAACTTCTCGGCGTCGTAGCCGTCCAGGTTCGCGGTCGACGCGCAGCTCCCGAAGTTGAAGCAGGCGTTGCCGCCCTCGAGGAAGATGACGACGTCATCGTTCGCGCCGTGGCGGTTGATGGCGAAGCCTGTCTCGGAGCCGTCCATGCACTGGGTGCCCGGGAACGGGACCCAGGTCCACTCGCCCTCCGGGGCGTTGATCGGGCCCTCGGTCCCGATGCCGCCGGTGCCCGCTTCGCCGCCGGCGCCACCTCCTCCGGAGGAAGAGTCGTCGCCGCATCCGGTCAGCGTGCCGGTGGTGACGAGGGCGATGGGGAGGGCGACGAAGAAGACGAGGGCGCTACGCATGGCGAGAGACTACAGCGGTGTTCGGTTGCCGTGATCGAGTTTGCCGCTCCAAGGGCTCCTTTGGGTGAGAGCCCTTTCCGCGGCAAACAAGCCCCCACCTCTGCACCCGCCGCTCGATCTTCAATGGCGAGGGTCGGTCAAGGCAACCGACCCTCGCCAAAGCAAGCCGCTCGCAGGTTGGCGCGCAGCTCTTTTCGTCAGGGCCCCGTCTCGACGCGCTCGGCCGCGGACGGGCTCGCGGGCGGCCGGGGCCACAGCCGCGAGGTCCGCCTCTGGTACTCGACGTACGACGGGTACCTGGAGACCGTGATGCTCTCGGTGAAGTTGGTCGAGCCATGGAAGAGCCCGGTGAGCACGGCCGCCCCGACGATCGAGACGTTGAGCACCTCCCCGGTCGCGGCCACCGAGAGAACAGGTAGAACGCCCACCACATCGCTTGCTCGCAGAAGAAGTTCGGGTGCCGTGAGAGGCGGAACAGCCCGGTCGTGCAGAACGGCGGGTCGACGGCCTCGCCTCGGGCGACACGCTCCCTCTTCTGCTGGTGGAAGCGCCACTGTTGGTTGTCAGCGATCGTCTCGCCTGCGAGGAACGCGACGAACAGCGCGGCTGCGGCGGCGTCGAGCAGCCCGAGGGGTCGAGCGCCGCTCGCGGCCGCGACCCACGCGGGCAGCGTGATGAGCAGCAGGATGACGTTCTGAACGCCCGCGATGAAGAAGAACGCGAACAGCTGCCACTGCCACGGTGACATCTTGCGGCGCAAGACCTGCCACCGATAGTCCTCGCCGCCCTTCGCGTAGCCGCCCTTGCGGGCGAAGTTGAAGGTGAGCCGCGCGCCCCACGCGAGGGCGAGCGCCGCCATGAGGGTGAGGCGCGGATCCGCGAACCGCGACTGCCACGCGAACCACGCGACGTACAGCACCGGGACGATCGACCACAGCCGATCGACCCACGAGTGCTCGTTCGCCAGCACCCCGAGCAGCCAGCACGAGAGCGAAACCGCAGCGCAGCCGTAGATGGCGTACGCGAGAGCAGGGTCCATCGCCGCCGACCCTAGCACGCGTCCGAGGCCGCGGCCTCATCAGGGGTCCGCGGCGAGCGACAGCGTGACGTGCTTCATACAGCTCAGCTGGGCCGCCTGCCCAGCGGTCCTGAAGCGACCGCCCTTCGGCTCTCTGAGCCGCACGTTCCTCGGCCCGCAGCGGACGAGGTTCTTCTCGTTGGTCTGGCCGACCACGACGCCTTGGACGACGACGTCGAGACCGGCCGTAGACTCCACCGTGAGGTACGCCTGAAAGGAGAGGAGGCCGGCGGCGGGCTCGCTCGAGGGCTCCACGCTCGTCGGGCTCGGGGCCGAGGACGCGGTGGTGGGAGGCGCGGTCTCGGACGCAGCCTCGCTGGGCGCGGCCGTCGCGGTATCGGACGCAGCCTCGCTGACCGTCGAGGCGCCGCTCGCGCTCTGGGCCGTCGCGGTCGCAGCGGGAGCGGCGTGTGGGGCGGTGGAGGTCGACGTCGCGGCGGCCGTGGCGAGCGCCTCTGCGGTCGTGGTCGGAGCTCTCGGCTCTGGCTTCGGGCCGAGGACCAACAAGGCGATTCCACCGCATGCCATGAGCACTGCGACGCCGACGGCGACGACGAGCGGGGCGCGGCTCGATGGCTTGCGCGCTGCGGCCGGCGCGGGCGGGATGAGCCCGGGCGGGTGGGACGAGTACGTCGGCTGGGGCGCGTAGGGGGACGGGCTCGATGGGCCCGCCAACGCGGGCGGCGTGGAGCCGGGCGTCGGCGCCGGCAGCGTTGGGGGCATCGGCGTCGGGATCCGAGCCTGTGGCGGCGCCGAGCGCGGGAGCGGCTGAGCCTCCGGCACTGCGGGCATCATCATCGTCCCGCTGGGCTCTGGCGGGGCGAGCGCCTGCATCTTCACCGTCTTCATCGGCGCGCCCAGGCGCGGCGCCTGTGAGCCAGGGCGCGGCACCGTCGGCGGCTCCGGGCGCGAAGGGGCAGCCAGCGCGTCCTCGGGGTGGGACTCTCGCAAGAACGTGTCGACGAAATCGTCGACGCGCAGCTCCGCGGCGCCTTGCGCGATGTCTCTGCGGGAAGACTGGACCAGCTCTCGCACGGTGTCGGGCGAGCTCTCCATCGGATCCTTGCGCGGACGGTTCACGGCTACGGTGCCAGCGTACGCCCGTGAAGGCGAGGACCCAAGCCAAGGCCCAAATTGAGGCCTCCAGACCTCACCCTGTCCCAGCCGCGCCGCCGGCGAATGGTCGCGGCGCTCGCCGGTGCTACGGTCCCTCGGTGCGAGTCTTTGTCCGCCGAGCCCTGTCGGTCTTCAGCGTTTCGCTGCTCGCCGGGTGCACCCCGCCGGTCGACAAGGCGATCGGAGGCGCAGAGACCGCCGCCCCTGAAGGCACCTCCGCTCCGGCTCAGCCCGAGCTCCGGGTCGAGGTCGGGCTGCTCGAGCAGCCCGCGGACGCCGAGCCCAAGCCGCAGAAGCCGGTCGAGAAGAAGAAGTACGACAAGGACCTCAAGGGCAACGACGGTCCGACCAGGGCTGAAGCGCCGCCGGAAGGAACGCCGAGCACTGGCGATCTGACCGGCGGCGACACGACCAAGTCCGACGGGAAGATCACGGCCGCGACCACCGAGTCGACAGGGGGGCACGTCGAGCCCTCCGCGGTGCGAGACGCGGTCGCCGCTCAACTGCACCTCTTCTCCCGCTGTCTGCGCGCAGACGCCTCGATCGAGATCGAGGTGACGGTCGCTCCGTCCGGGCGTGTCATCGAAGCGCGGAGCTCACGCAGCGTGCCCGACGACCCCAAGCTGCGAGACTGCCTCGTCGCGGCGTTCAAGCAACTGACGATCTCACCGCACGACAGCTCGGCGGCAGCGCGGGTCAGGCTCGCCGTGGCGCTGAAGCGGCTCTGACCCGGGGGGCGCTCCCCTGAGGGCCGGGGCCTCCATGGAGGCGACGGCCGTCAATCGCTCGACGGCTGCCCGACCTCGTACGGCGCCTCACGACGGAAGTAGATGTCGAAGTCGCCGATCTTCTCTGCGAAGCGGTACTCGTCGTCGAGCATCGATCGCAGCCGCTTGAACTTGCTCAGCGAGACCGCCGAGTCGTCGGTGCTGCCGGTGACCATGGGGAAGACGTCGTGGTGCTCTACGACGATGACCTTGGGGGGGGTCTTCGTGAGGTCGGCCATGAGCGCCTCCTGCATGGGCTTGTCGCTCCAGATCGCGCGCTGCGGGACGTTGTAGATGAACTTGCTGGCGAGCGGCCGGTCCGCAAGATCGTAGATCGCGCACTCGAAGCCCCACACGAAGAGGGGGTCCTCCTTCGCCGTGTGCTCTGCGACGTACACCGCGACGGCGCGGTTCTGCACGGCGTCGACGTCGGCGATGCACGCGAGCTCGTCCCACGCGGTGACGGGATCGGCCGGGCGCGAGAGCAGCAGGTCGAGCCGCTTCTTGTTTCGGTGGCCGAACGAGCCCTCCCCGAAGTTGGGGGCGGTGCAGTTCGCGTAGGCGGCCGTCGAGAAGATCGCCGTGAACGCCGCGACGCCCGGCAGCCCTCGCGCGGCGGCGAACACCAGCGCCTTCTCGAGACCCAGCGCAGCGAGCAAGGCCGTCAGCGGGAAGGTCGCTCCCCAGTGGTACGGGAAGAACTTCCCCTGCATCACGATGCCCGCCACGTGCACGAAGATGCAGCCGAAGATCGCGGCCACGCCCAGGGCCTCGTCCTTCGTCGGGCGGAACGCGAGCAGCGCGAGGATGCCAGCGAGCAGCGCGCCCGAGTAGCCGCTGAGCCACTCGGTGAAGCCGTAGTACGCCATCGGCAGCAGGCTCTGCTTCTCCCAGCTGATCTTGGTGTACTCGGGCGTGAAGACGAACAAAACCTGGTGCAGATCGCCGAGCGCACCCTTCGCCCAGAACCAGCCGAGGATGAGCGCGAACGGTGCCGCGCCGCCTGCGACCATCCCTGCGAGCGGGATCCAAGAGCGCAGGGGGTCGAGCGCCTTGAGCGAGCGCTTGTCGAGGATCTCGCGCGCGCCGACCAGCAGCACGACCATCGCGCCCGCGCCTGCCAGCGGCGGCTTCATCAGGCCCGAGGCCCCGAACAGGGCGCCCGCCGCGATCCAGAGGCCCAGCGCGCGGCCGCGCGCCGGCGCGTCGAGGGCGCGCGTCGAGAGCACGAGCGCCCAGATCGTCATCGTGGCCCCGAAGGTCTCGGGCTGCGCGGTGTGCCAGAAGTCGAGCTGCAGGTGGATCTGTGAGGCGAGCGCCGCGGCGAACAGGCCTACGGTTCGTCGCCCGAACAGCCGCTCGGAGAGGCGAATCATGCCCCAGGCGGTGCCGAGCATCGCCGCGACCTCGAGGATGCGGATGCCCACCATCGCGGGCCCGAAGAGCGCGCGCGCGAGCGCGTACATCAGGAAGATTCCCGGTGGCTTGAAGTCGAACGCGTCCTTGTACGGCATGCGGCCAGCGAGGATCTCCCGCGCGACGAGCGAGTAGATCGACTGGTCGCGGCCGTGGTCGAACGTGAGCACGAGGGCCGCGCAGGCGACGATGACGGCGACGCTGAGCCACGACGCGGCGTCGAGGACGCGCCTCACGTTGGGGGCGGAGTCGCGCTGGCTCTTGGCGCTCGGGCTGGGCACGGGCCCTCTTTACCAGCGCCCGGCGTATGACAGGAAGCTGACAGCGTCCCCGCCGCCGTTCGTACTAGGGTGCGCGGCTACCATGCGGCTCGTAGCGGTCGTCAACGAAAAGGCCAGGCGTGGCGGTCCGGCGGTCGCCCGCGCCCTGAAGGCGGCGCTTCCCGGCGCCGAGGTCATCCTCACCCGCTCCCTCGACGAGCTCGAGGGCGCTGCGCGCTCCATCGTCGACAACCCGCCCGACCTGGTGGTCGGCGCCGGCGGCGACGGTACCTCCATCGCGTTGCTCAACGCGGTGCGACGAGCTCGGCCTCGTGAAGGCACGGCGCGGCGCACCCTGCTCAAGCTTGGGCACCTCAAGCTCGGCACGGGCAACGGCTGGGCGAACGCGGTCGGCGCGCCGTCGGTGCGCAAGTCGCTCGAGCTGCTCGCCCGGGCGGAAGCGCTCCCGTCACTCCCCTTCAAGGCCTTCGATCTCGTCGAGGTAAAGGGGCTGGTCGCGCACTTCGCTGGCACCGGTTGGGACGCCGAGCTAATCGACGATTTCCACGCCCAGAAGACTGGTCCGAGCCTGTTGCCCAGGCGCGTGCGTTATGGGGTAGGCGGGTACCTCAACGGCCTGTTCACCCGCTCGGTGCCGCGCAACCTCAGGCTCCCTCGCGTCCACGTCGAGATCGTCAACGTCGGCGCCGCCGCCTTCGGCGTCGATGCGCGCGGGCACGCGTTCGAGCTGCCGTTCTCCGCGAATGGCGAGGAGCACGCCACCCTCTACCGCGGCCCGGTGAGCGTCTGCTCGGTGGGCACCTCGCCCGAGTGGGGCTTCGGCTTCCGCGCCTTCCCGTTCGCCGGCCTCGTCCGCGGGCGCTTCAACCTGCGCATGTACGTGGGCAACACGATGGAGGCGGTGAGCCGCATCCCGCTGCTTTGGACCGGCAAACACCCGCTCGACAAGATGCTCACCTGGCTGCTGACGAGCTGTGAGGCGCGCTTCTCCAGGCACGTGCCGTTCCAGATCGGCGGTGATCTCCTCGGCCACTTCGACCGCATCCAATACGACATCTCCGACGACACCGTCGACGTGCTCGACTGGCGCGCGCTCGTCCGGGAGCTCGAGCCGCGGCGCCTGCCGTCACCGTTCGCCGACGTGATCGAGCCCGCGCTGTCGACGATGATGCGGCGCTGACCGTCGCGCCCCGCCTTCGCCCTGAGCCGCCGCTACGCGAGCGAGACGAGCACCGTTTTCAGGTGTGCGTCTTCGCCCGGCGGCGGGGGGAAGTCGGCGGGGCAGGCGAGGTTCTTCATCTGCGTGACCTCCCTGCCGGCCGCCCGCGCCGCGCTGTGAAGCCGCTTGCGGAGCTGCCCGATCGAGATCCCTCGGTGGTTCGTGCACGCGAGCAGCTTGCCTCAGGGCGCACGACCGAGAGCGTCGCAGCGGCGAGGTGCTCGTAGTCGTCCTCTGCGCTGAACCGAGACTTCTTCGTCGTCGAGAAGCTCGGGGGGTCGAGCAGCGCGAGGTCCCAGGTGCGCCCGCGCGCCTTCGCCGCCGCGAGGAACGCGAAGACGTCGGCCTCGACGCACTCGTGAGCGTCCTGCTTGGCTCCCACGCGGTCGAGGTTACGTCGCGCCCACTCCAGGGCACCGCGGCTGGTGTCGACCGTCGTCGTCCTCGCGGCGCCTCCACCGCGGCGACCACGGAGAAAGCGCCCGTGTACGCGAACAGGTTCAGCAACACGAGGCCCTTCGCGGCGGCGCGGACGCGCCTGCGGTTGTCGCGCTGGTCGAGGAAGATGCCCGTGGAGAGCCCGTCGCCGGTGCACCTCGAAGGGCACGCCCCCCTCGACCACCTCGAAGGTCGGCGCGGCGGGGTCGCCGGCGATCGGCTCCGATGGAGCGATGTCGTCGCGTCGCGAGTCGACGATGCGGCTCGCGTGTTTGGGCCGGAATTTCGCGTACACCCCGGCGGCGCCTGCGTCGACGAGCGCCTGCGCGACGGCCTGCGCCTCGGCCTCGGGGGCGTCCTCGTAAAACGAGAGCACCGCGTGCCGCCCATAGAGATCGATCGTGATCCCCGGCAGCCCGTCTCCAGCGCCGTTGACGATGCGCAGGGCGTTCGTGTCGCCCGTCGCGACGACGCCGAAGCGGCGCTCGGCCGCGTCCACGATCGCCGCGGCCAGCTCCTCGCGCGAGCCCGCGCGGCGCGGCGGCTGACCCGACAGCGCCCTCGTCAGCTGCGAAGGCACGGGCGCGTTCGCGGTGAGCGGCTGTCCCGTCGAAGGGTGGCGCAGCTCGAGCGCTCGTGCGTGGAGCATGAGCCGCACCTCGGGCGCACCCCCGTACAGGGGATCGCCCACGATCGGCGCGCCCGCCGCGGCGAGCTGCACGCGCAGCTGGTGGGTTCGGCCGGTCTTCGGCACGAGCTCCACGAGGGCACGCCGGCCCCGACGCTCCAGCACCGCGAGCTCGGTGATGGCCTCCTGCTCCCCGCGTCGAGGCCTGCCATCGAACGCGCGGGCAGCGCGCGCGCCGTCCTTCGCCTCCGATATCAGGTGGTGGAGCACGACCTTGGCGGGCACCCGCCCCTCCACGACCGCGACGTACACCTTGCGGACCTTGTGGCCCTCGAACTGCTTCGCCAGCGAGGCGTTGGCCTCTCGCCGCCGCGCGAACAGCAGGACGCCGCTCGTGTCGCGATCGAGCCGCTGATGGATCCCGAGGTACGTGGCGCGGCCTGCGCGCTCGAGGTGCGCCGTGAGCCAGGACACCACATCGTCGTGGCGACCCTCGTCGGGCGCGTGCGTGGACAGCCCATAGGGCTTGTCGACGACCAGGACGTCCTCGTCGTCGACCAGGATCCGCGCCCGGGGAAACTCGGCGAACAGCGGGATCGTCGTGGCGGGCGGCGCGCTCACTTCGTGATGTTGGTGCCCGCCGGGGGCGTGAACGTGAACTCGCTCGCGTCGATCTTGTCGGGGAAGCTCTGATCGAAGAGCTCGAAGCGGTTGCGGTTGCCCTGCGCGTCGAGGATCAGGACACCCGTGACCGCGCCGGGGTCCTTCTTCTCGAGCTTCGTTTTGTCGACGTAGAACAGCACCTGCTCGTATTGCGGGTTCGCCGTGCGCGGCTTGCCGACGAGCACGGGCCCGAGCTCGAACTTCACCTTCTCGTTGAACGTGAACGCGAAGCTCGACCGGATCCCGCTGCCCATGATGAACCCGAAGGCCCCCGGGTATTCGGTGTCCTTCACCGGGTGCTCGAACATCTGCGCGTCCTCGGCGACGTACAGCTTGAGCGTCGAGCCGTCGGAGACGATGCGGTTGTTGTTCGGTGCGTCGTAGCGGAACGAGATCTTGTTCGGTCGCAGGACGTAGACCGTACCCTTCTGCTCGCGCTCCTTGCCCGTGATCTTCTGCTTGTGCTTCTGGAGGAAGCGCGCCTTGAAGGTGTTGTGGTCCTTGAAGATCCCGTCGATGGCGGCGGCGACGGCGTCGGCCGAGCCGACCTCGGGCGCCGGGAGGGTGGCGGTCGTCGTGGGGACGGGCTCGGTCGTCGGGGCGGACGTGGGGGCGGTCGTCGTGGTCGGGGCAGGGCCGGTGGTCGAGGTCGCGGTCGGCTTGCTGGAGGCGACGGTCGTTGGCGCCGAGCTCGCCAGCGCGCTCGAGGTCGACGCCGTGGCGGAGGTGGCTGGCTCCGCGGTAGCGGTGACGGGGGCCGCCGCGGTGGCCGTCGCGGTCGCGCCCGTCGTCGCGCCGACCGCCGAGGTCATCGCCAGGGCCGAGCCCGACCCTGACGCGGGAGGCACGGGCTGCGCGGACGGATCGTCGCTACAGGCAGCGACCACCAGAGCGAGCAGAAATGTCCCAAAGCGCTGCGAGCGTTGCCGATTCACCATGTCTTCGAGGTTCCTACTACGGATAAGACGGACAAAGGGGTCTAGTGCTTACACGGCGGGTGTCCCGGGGGGCGACGTTCGGCGCCTTCTGTTAGCCTGAACGCCCTGATGACCGAAGGCTCGGTCCGCGTCGTCGGACGCTACGCGATGCACGGCGAGATCGCCGCCGGGGGCATGGCCACCGTGCACCTCGGCCGCCTGCTCGGGCCGGTGGGCTTCGCGAAGACCGTCGCCATCAAGCGGCTGCACCCGCAGTTCGCCAAGGATCCCGAGTTCGTGGCGATGTTCCTCGACGAGGCCCGCCTCGCCGCGCGCATCCAGCACCCGAACGTGGTCTCGACCCTCGACGTCGTCTCACAGGACGGAGAGCTGTTCCTCGTCATGGAGTACATCGAGGGAGAGTCGCTCGCGCGCCTCATCCGCGGCGTCCGCGCGAACGGTACGCGGCTCCCCCCGACTCTCGTCGGGTCGGTCATGTCCGCGGCGCTGTATGGCCTCCACGCGGCGCACGAGGCGAAGGGCCCCGACGGCGCGCCGCTCGGGATCATCCACCGGGACATCTCGCCGCAAAACATCCACATCGGGCTCGACGGCGTGTCGCGCGTGCTCGACTTCGGCGTCGCCAAGGCCACGAACCGCGCCCAGATCACGAGGGAGGGGCAGCTCAAGGGCAAGCTGCCCTACATGGCGCCCGAGCAGATCATGGAGGACGACTTCGACCGGCGCGTCGACGTCTACGCTGCGGGCGTGGTGCTGTGGGAGGCACTGTGCGCGAAGCGCCTGTTCGATGGCGAGAACGAGGGGAAGATCCTCAAGAAAATCATCAGCACCGAGGTCGTGCCGCCCTCCTCGATCGTGCCGGGGCTGTCCCCGCACGTCGACGCGATCGTGCTCCGCGCGCTCGCCAAGGACCCCTCGCAGCGGTTCGCGACGGCGTGGGAGCTCGCGGTCGCGATCGAGGAGACGCTCGGCACCGAGGCGCCTCGCCGGCTCGGCGCCTTCGTCGAGAGCATCGAGCGCGAAGGCATCGAACAGCGGAGCGCGCGCGTACGCCAGCTCGAGAGCGCCGCGACGGAGCGCGACGCCACCATCCCGCCCGGGCCCGCGAGCGATCCGTCGGCGATGGAGCGGACCGTCGCGAAGCGCGCGCCGGCGAGCGCCCGGGCGACCCTCGCCGTGCTCGCGATCCTCGGGCTCGGCGCGACGGCCGCGCTCATCATCCTGCTGGTCAAGCGGGGCAGCGAGCCCGAGGCCACGCCCGCCGCGTCGGAGCGGCCTGCGCCGAGCGCGCTCGAGGCGCCGCTCATCGCCGCCTCGGGCGCGGAGAGCGCCGCCGGCTCGCCGCCGCTGTCTGCCAGCGTCGCGGCGTCCCCGCCCACGAGCGCGCCCAGCCCCCGGTCGGCGTCGGCGCCGCCCCTCACACCGAAGACCAGCGCGACGGCGGCGGCGCGGCCGACCGCGGTGGCCAGCGCGCGTCCGACCGCCACGGCGACCCCCCCGAACGACGCCTGCAAGGTGCCGACGTACTACGAGAACGGCATCAAGAAGATCAAGCCCGAGTGCCTGAAGTAGCGGACCTCTTCGATCGAGCGCAGGGCTACCGCGCAGGGACGCCTTCTGAGAACATCACGGCCATGGTCCGCCCCGCGCTCGTCGCCGCGTCGCTCGCGCTGCTCGCGCCCGCCGTCGCCGCCGCCGCGCCCACCAAGCAAGCGTGCGTCGCCTCGTACGAGCAGGGGCAGAAGCTGAGAGCCGAGGGGAAGCTCTCGGCCGCGCGCTCCGAGTTCGCGGTGTGCGCCGAGTCGACCTGCCCGGATCTGACTAAGACGGACTGCGCGACCTGGCTCACCGAGGTCGACGCGAGCCTGCCCACCGTCACGTTCTTCGTCACCGATCCGTCTGGAAAGGACGTCTCGGACGTCAAGGTCACGGTCGACGGCGCGGTGGTCGCGGAGCGGCTCGACGGCAAATCCGTCGCGCTCGACCCCGGTCCGCGCAAGCTCCGCTTCGAGCGCGCCGGCGAGCTCGCGATCGACGTCGAGGTGGTCGTGCGTGAGGGAGAGAAGAACCGCCGCATCGAGGCGAGGTTCGGCGCGGCCACGACGCAAGAGCGCCCGAGCGGCGTCGCCGCGGTCTCGCCCGCAGCGTGGGCGCTCGGCGCTTCGGGCCTGGTCGGCGTCGCCATCTTCGGCGTGCTCGGCGGCGTCGCCCTGCAAGAGAAGTCCGACGCGGACGAGTCGTGCGCGCCCGACTGCACCGACGACGTGGTCGACTCGATCCGCACGAAGCTCATCGCCGCGGACGTGGCGCTTTCGGTCGGGCTCGCCGCGCTCGGCGCGGGCGTCGCGATCGGGATCGCGACGGGCCTCTCGGGTGGGGACGCGAAGAAGCCGGACGCCGCGCTCTTCCTCGCGCCGTCGCCGTCGGGGGTCTTCGGCGGGTTCAGCGCCAAGTTCTGAGCGAGGTTTCCCTGCGCGGTCGTCGACACGTGGGTGTCGCCACGGAGCTCAGGCGTGCCAGGCGAGCGCCCCGCGCAGGCGCCGCCACCCGGTCGCATACTCGGTGAAGCCGAGCAGCGAGAGATCGAGCAGCTCGCAGGCCCGCGCCAGGCTCTGGTAAGCGGCGTGCATCTCGAGGCGCTCGTGCGGGGAGGCCGGGCGAAGACGAACGCGGGCGGGCGGCGAGCCGCGGGGCGCCGCGCGAGGTACCGGGCGCGCTGGATGAGCAGCCACCACAGCGTCCACTCCTCGCGGGTCAGCGACAGCCCGACGAAGAGCAGCGGTCGCTCGAGCGCTGCGGCGACCCAGGTGTCGAGCGCCTCGGTGGGGCGCGGCGCTGGCTTGCGGGCGTGCGCTTCGAAGGCGGCCTGCATCGCGGCGATGCGCACGCCGTAGGCGTGGGCGCCCAGCACGATGGAGGACGGATCGGACTGGTGACCGTGCGGAAACCACACGCGAGTGCCCCCGACGCGCGCCGAGAGGGAGACCCTGCGCGAGCGCCCTGTCGTCGCGTACGAGGGGCGCGCCCCCCCGGCCAGCAAGGCCCGATCGAAGTTGAAGCTCATCACGTCGTGCCAGCCGATCTCGAGGAAGCTCTGCACGAAGCCGCGCGAGAGGTGGAGCGTGTGCTCGTCCTCGCGCAGGCGCTTGGCGACCGCGCGGCGGAGCTTCGCCTCCCAGGCGTGCGCCGAGGCGTGAGGGGAGCGCTGGGCCAGCTCGGCGACCATGGCGTCCCACAACAGCGTCGTCTGACCGGGCACGTCCCGCACGATGTGGGTGGTCGCGGCGCTGCAGCGAAACTCCCTCGCGACACCCTCGAGCAAGGAGTACCAATCGACCGGGCGCGGGCTCTTGGTGCCCGACTCGCTCGCGCCCTCCATGACGGCCTGGGTCACGAAGCCGGAGCCGAGGACGGGGATGACGCTCGCGCCCTGCGGACCCTGCACGAACCGCTCGAGCGCCTTCCAGGTGGACGTTCGCTTCACGAGGAAGAAGGTAGTGCCATCAGAGCGCGGATCTAAGAGGTCACGCGCTTGCCCGGGACATTCTTCGTCCCCGCGGGCGCGCCGGCCTGGAGCCGCGCGAGGACCTCCTTCGCGCTGATCGCGGTGCGGAAGACGTAGAGCGACGAGCCGCCCTCTGCCTCGTCCAGGACCTCCTCGCTGACGCGGGCGCCCTTGCTCACGGCGAGGACCACGCGCGCGGGCAGGCCGGCCTGGATCTGCTCGACGCGCCGCCACACCGCGCTGCGGCTCCAGAACCCGAACACCTCGAGGAAGACCTCCTCCCCGTCGTGCGGCTCGAGAACACCAGATCCGGCACGAACGCCGCGCCGTCCTTCGCGACCAGCACGCGATCGTTGTCCTCGACCTCCCACTCCGAGGGGAGCGCGGAGAAGGCCGCCTTGAGCGCGGTGATCTCCGGCCGCTCGAAGCTGCGCGCCGCGCGAGGCGGGGTGAGGCCGTCCTCCGACGTCAGGCACAGCTCGAGGGGCGTCTTTTCGGCGCCCCAGACGACCGTCCCGGTGAGCTCGAACGACTCGAGCGCCAGCGCCGTCGGCAGGAACATGGCGAGCCTTAGCCCGTATTTTTGCACCGAGTCGAACAGGCTGAAGGGGCCATCCAAGGTGACGCGCCAACCACCCTTCGGGGCGCGCTCGATGACGTGCAGCAGGCCGTGGAAGCGGGCCGCGCGGAACAGGTCGCGGACGGCGCCAGGGCGCCCGTCGCGGAAG
Source organism: Polyangiaceae bacterium (assembly GCA_016719945.1). Lineage (GTDB taxonomy): Bacteria > Myxococcota_A > Polyangia > Polyangiales > Polyangiaceae > Xiheicaenibacterium. The sequence continues at coordinate 349,979 of JADJYE010000002.1, forward strand.
GTCAGCACCAGGCGCGTCGCCCGCAGCAGGACAGCCTGCGCGAGGGCCAGATCGTAGCTCGCGAGGAGATCCGCGCCGGTCACTGGCTCGAACGACCGGATGACCTGCGCATCCTTCAGATCGGCGAACAGGGCGCGCTCGAGCGCCTCCTGTGGCACGTCGAGGGCGCGCGCCGCCGCGGCCAGGACGGCGGAGCGCTCGTAGCCGTGCGCGCTCTTGTGGGCCGCCGCGGAGATCGCGAACGTCGTCTGGCGGGCCACCTCGGGGTCGAGCGGGCTGTCCTGCTCGAGCTCGGTGCGGTCGTCGCAGAGCTTGCGCAGCCCCGCGACGAGGGCGCGGTCGCGCGCCCCGTGGGGGATGGCCGCGGCCGCCTCGTCGAGCTCGCCGCGCGTCGAGCCCACCATCGAGCGGTACGTCGCGACCAGCGCGTCGGCGATCGGGGCCAGCCGCTCCTTGTCCTTGTCGGACAGGTAGCGGGGCGCGAGCTTGCCCTGGCGCTTCGTGGCGCGCACGAGATCACTTGTAAGCAACGTGCTCGCGCCTCCGGTCGCTGGTCCGCTGCTCGCTCGTGCCGCTCGATACCAGCTCGTACAAGAGCGCGCTCTTGTCGTCCTGCTTGCGCAGGATGCGCCCGAGGCGCTGGACGTGCTCGCGCACCGAGCCGTTGCCCGACAGGACGATCGCGACGTTCGCGCTGGGCACGTCGACGCCCTCGTTGAGCACCTTGCTGGTCACCACCGCGAACAGCTCTCCGCTCGCGAGGCCGGCGAGGATGCGGGAGCGCTCCTTGACGCGCGTCTGGTGCGTGATCGCGGGCAGCAGCAGCTTCTTGGCGATCTCGTAGACCGTCGCGTTGTCCTCGGTGAACACCAAGACGCGGTCCTTCTTGTGCACGCGCAGCAGCCGCTCGAGCAGATCGATCTTTCCCGGCGCGGCGAGGGCGAGCCGGCGCTGCGCGCGGTAGGCGAGGAAGGCGCGCCTGCCGACGTCCGACAGCGAGCTGCGCAGCAGGAACTGCCCCCAGCCGTCCGGCCTCGACATGTCGATGCCGGTCGAGCGGAGGAAGCCGGTGTACTCGGCGCGCGCCGCCGTGTACTCGGCGCGCTCGGCCTCCGACAGGGGGACCTCGAGCCGCACGGTCTCGTACGGCGCCAGGTAGATCCCCGACAGCTCGGTGATGTCGCGCCGATAGCAGATCGGGCCCACGAGCTCATCGTAGAGCCCCTCTCGCCCATCGTTTCGCTCGGGCGTGGCCGTGAGGCCGAGGCGGAAGGGCGCCAGGCACATGCGGGCGGCGGTCGCGTAGGCGTCGCTCGGCAGATGGTGGCACTCGTCGAAGATCACGAGGCCGAAGCGGTTGCCGAGGCGGTCCATGTGCAGGTGCGCCGAGTCGTAGGTGGTGACGGTCAGATCGGCGACCTCGTGCGAGCCCCCCCCCACGAGCCCGATCGGCTGCTCGAACGTCGCGGCGAGGTTGTCGTGCCACTGCGCCATCAGGTCCAGCGTCGGCACCACGACCAGAGCGCTGCGCTTGCGCTCCGCGATGGCGAGGGCCGCGACGAAGGTCTTGCCCGCACCGGTCGGCAACACGACCACCCCGCGCGAGGACGCTTTCCTCCAGGCCGCGAGCGCCTCGGCCTGGTGGGGGTAGGGCTCTCGCCGCGTCCGCATCGCGAGGTCCAGCTCGCGGTACCCGCGGGCCTCGTCCGTGAACGGCACGCTGGCCCGCGTGAGCGCCGTCACGACCGTTCGGTAGTCGATGCCCCGCGCGCGGTGGCAGCCCTGCCGCTCGTCGAAGACGAAGCCCGCGAGCGCAGCCGCCTCCTCCGGCAGATCGTGCGCGCGCAGCGTCCCGCCGTGGAACTCGATCCTCGCCGCGCTCATGCCGGGCGCATCTTTTGTGGGGCCGCGGCGGGGACGCAAGCCCTGCAGGAGCAGGGCCCGCGCCTGCGGTCGCGCCCGAGCTGCTAGACTCGGCCAATGTCGCTCGCCCCGGGCTTCATCATCGCCTCTCCCCCGCTCGGCGATCCCAACTTCGACCGCACGGTCGTCCTGCTCGCCCTGCACGGGCCGCAGGGCGCCCTGGGCTTCGTGGTCAACCGGGTCGCCCCGCTGAAGCTCGGCGAGGTGATGAGCATGGCGGGTTACGGCCCGCGCTACTCCGCGCTGTCCGGGCCGGTCTACGTCGGTGGGCCGGTCGAGCCCGGCTCCGGGTGGATCCTCTACCGCGAGCCGTCGTTCGCCCCTGGGGTGGAGGGCGCCATCGACGTCACCGCGAGCGTGAAGATCAGCTCCTCCCGCGACGTCTTCGACGCCCTCGCGCGCGAGCTCGAGCCGAGCCTCCCCGCGAGCGCCCCCGAGGGCGAGCCCTCACGTGACGTGACGGAGCAGCTGGGTCAGCGGATGGTCTTCCTCGGCTACAGCGGCTGGGGCCCGGGCCAGCTCGAGGGGGAGATCGCCCAGGGGGCGTGGCTCCCGGCGCCCTTCGATCCCTCGGTGATCTTCGACGTGGAGCCCGAGCGCCGCTGGGAAGCGGCCTACGCGCTCATGGGCGTGTCGCCCTTCATGAGCATGGGGATGCGCACGGTCGGCGACGCCTGACCCGCACCGATGCGCTTGCTCGGGCGCCGGCCGCGCGGTAGCAAGCGGCGCATGAAGAACAGCCTCTGCATGGCAGTCGTCCTCTCGGCCTATTCGCTCCTCGGCTGTGCGTCGTCCAGCAACGAGGCAGGCGGGCCCCACCAACACGGGCATGAGCACGGCGATCACGAGTGTGAGGCATGTAAGAAGTTGCCAGCAGGCGAGAAGTGCGAGCACTGCAAGAAGAAGGAGGCGATGGAACACGCTCAGCACGAGCACAAGGGTGAGGGGGACCACAAGAAGCACCCGCCCATGTCGCCGGCGGTGCATGCGTTCCACGAGGTGCTGAGCCCCGTCTATCACGCCGAGAAGAACGCCGCGCGCAACGACCAGGCGTGTGCGGCCGCCGCGTCCTTCAAGGAGAAGGCGGGCCCCATCGCGACTGAAGCCGGCGAGAACGCCGCGAAGAAGACGGCATCCGCCAACCTCGCGACGTCGATCGGCGATCTCGAGAAGGCGTGCGCGGCGGCCGGCAAGCCCGAGGTCGAGGCGAAGCTCGAGAAGCTCCACGACGCGTTCCACGCGGCGATGGAAGCGAAGTAGCTCACGAACGCGCCGCGCGCGGCGCTACCGGACCCATGGCGGCCGTGTATCTTCGGAGGATGCGAGCTCGCCTCCTCCGTGCGGCTGCCTTCGGTGTCACGGTCTGGGTCTGCGGCGACGCCGCGGCCGCCACCTACGAGATCGGTCCGACCGACGATCTGCCGGCCGCCATCGACGCGCTGCTCCCAGGCGACGAGCTCGTCCTCGCTGGCGGGACCTATACGCTGAGCGGATACTTCGAGATCGGCGTCAGCGGCGAGAGCGGCGCGCCGATCGTCATCCGTGCGGCGGAGGGCGAGCTGCCTGTGCTGCAGCAGACTGCAGCGCAGAACATCGTCAACGTCAGCGGCTCCTATCTGACGCTGCGCGGGCTCGAGCTCACCGGCGGCGACCGGGGGATACGCATCCAAGGCGCGAGCTACGTGACCGTCGAGGACTGCCACGTCCACGATACGACCGCGAACGCGATCAGCGCCAACGACGCCGGCGTCGACTACGCGGGCATCGTCCTTCGGCGCAATCGCATCCACGATACGGGCGGCAACGGCGAGGGCATGTACCTCGGCTGCAACGACGCGGCCTGCGCGTTCCACGACGGCGTCATCGAGGGCAACTGGATCCACGACACCAACGGCCCCACGGTCGACCAGGGAGACGGCATCGAGATCAAGGAGGGCAGCTACGGCAACGTCGTGCGTGACAACGTGATCCACGACACCGGATATCCTTGCATCATCACCTACAGCACGGTGGGCAACGGTCCGCCCAATGTCGTCGAGCGCAATGTCATGTGGGCATGCGGAGACCACGGCATCCAGTCGGCGGCGGACGCGATCATCCGCAACAACATCGTGCTCGGGGCCGCGGCGGACGGCATCCGCAACCAGCCCCACCAGGCGGGCGCGCCCGCCAACCTGGTGATCTCTCACAACACCATCCTCGCGCCCGCGGGCGACGCCATTCGCTCCGACGGGATCGTCGGCTCGCTGGTCATCGCCAACAACGCGGTCTACGCGCAGAGCGGCAACGCCATCCGCGTAGCGGGGGATCTCTCCGCGGTGGTGACGGCGGGCAACCTCGGAGTCGGCTCCGTGGTCGGCGTCTCCAGCGGCTTCGACGCGAGCGGAGGCCTCGCTGACTTCGTGGGAGCGAGCTTCTCTGGCGCTCCCCCCAATGATGTCTTCCCTGCCGTCGGGTCGGCCCTCATCGGCGCGGCCGACGCCGCCTACCTCGTCGAGGACGACTTCAATGGCAACCCCCGCAATGGCGCGCTCGACGTCGGCGCGTACACCTCCGACCCGGCGGGTAACCCTGGCTGGGTGATCGCGCCAGGCTTCAAGGACGCTGTCGTTGGCCAGGGCGGAGAGGGCGGCGGGGGCGCTGGCGGGGGTGGCACCGGCGGCGACGCCGCCGGGGGCGGCAGCGCCAACGGAGGCGCAGCCCCCAGCGGCGGCAGCGGAGGCGAGGGCGGCTCGGACAGTGACGACGGCGCCTCCGACGGCTGCGACTGCGCCGCTGGCGCAGGCTCGACCGCGCCGCTCGGGCCCAGCGTCCTCCTCCTGGGGGCGATGGCGCTGCTCCGCCGGCGGAGGAGACGAGCGTAGCCGGCCCGCCGCCCACCCCCCCGGGGGGGGGCCGGGGGGGGGGGGGGGGGGGGGGGGGGGGGGGGGGGCGGGCGACGTCGGTGGTGGGCTTGGGTGCGTCTCCACAGGGGCGCCGGTGGACAGCCGGCCCCCTGATGCTCGGCATCGCTCGGGTCCCTCGTCCGCGGCCCGGGGGGGGGCCGGGGGGGGGGGCCGGGCGCGCCGGCGGGGGCCGCGGGGGGGGGGGGGGGGGCGGCGGGCCGGCGGGGGGGGGCCCCCCCCCGGGGGGGGGGGGGGCCGGGGGGGGGGGGGGGGGGGGGCCGGGGGGGCCGGGCCGCCCCGGGCCGCCATCCTCGCAGCCGCGCGTGCTCGTCCGGCACCCAAGAGGTCGTCGCTGCGGCATTGAGCCCACGAGCTGCGCGCGACGTCCCGGCCCGCACCATGAACGCGCGCCCCGACGATGCGGGGCATCATCCCCTGCTGGGTCGCAGGGCGCTCGTCGTCGCGAGCCGCACAGCGACAAAGAGCGAGGACGTCCGCCGAGCATAGCGGCGCTCGGGGCGCGGCGTCACGAGGAGTGGGGCGACAGGTGTCCGTTCGGCAGCCCGTTGAACGAGGTCGAGGTGCTGGGGCGCCTCCCAAGGCGACAGCGAGGGGGACCCTTCGTCGAATGGGTTGCCTTGGTGTCGCCGAGGCGGTCCCACGAGGGCGGCTCAATGCCCGCCTTCAAGTGGATTCGGGCCGGGAGGTGCCGTCCGAATAGCCTGCTGGAGAGTGGCGGCGACTCGGAGCGCGACCCTTCGTCAAATGGGTTACCTCTCTGTCGCGGGACTGCGCTTCGCCACCGCCCTCGCCCCGAAGAGGGTCGCCGTCCGGGTTGACCGCCCGCGCCATCAGAGGCATCTATCGCCACGTCGAGGAGGTCGAGGATGCGGCTTGCAAGGTGCGGGAAGCTCGCGGTCGCGCTCATTGCGCTCTGCTCGTGTGGCGCGCAAGGGACATCGCTCTCCTCGTCCGGGTGGTCGTCGTCCTCGTCGTCGCTCGCCTCCTCGCCGTCGTCGGCCTCCTCGCCGTCGTCGGCTTCTGCGGAGCGGGGGGTCGCCATCACCAAGCGCTTCCCCGCGCTGGGCGACAAGATGACGAGGATCGTCACCAAGGCCGCAAAAAAGAAGATCGACCTCGAGGGCCCGCTTGGCGCGAAGAAGGCCGACCTCACCGAGTCCTCCAGCGAGGAGCGCACCGAGGAGTGCCTGGCGGTCAGCGGCACACGCTGCACGAGGGTCAAGGTCACGTACCTCAAGGCCACGGAGAAGAGCGTTTCGAAGGCTGGCGATGTCGAGGAGCCCAAGCTCCCCCACGCCGGCAGGACGTACCTGGTAGCGATCGTTGACGGTGCCGTGGTCATCACCGACGAGTCCGGTCGACCGCCCGAGGTGAGCGAGCTGGAGATGGTCAAGCGGGACTACAAGCGGTTCGACCAGGACGGCGACCTGCTCGAGGCTCTCCCGCCGCGGATCGAGGTCGGCGACTCGCTGGACGAGGTGGCTCGAGTGCTCGCGGCTCGTTTCGCCGACGCCGAGGTCAAGCCGAAGAAGCTCGAGGCCAAGGTCACGGCGAAGGCCGTGCGGAACGAGCACGGCAGACCGCTCGTCGACCTCGAGGTGAGCATCGAATTCGACGGTCTGGTTCCGAAGGACGGGCCCCCGCTGTCGGGCTCGATCTCCGCTGTCGTCACGATCCGCGCCGACACCGGCCGCTCCCACAAGCAGGAGAAGAGCGGCCCGCTCGTGGCCACGCTCGACGGCAACAACCCCGGAAAGCTCACGGGCAAGGTGACGATTCAGTCTAGCGAGACGACAACGTACAGCTACTCGTTCTGACCCCAGACATCGCCCGCGCGCTGCGCCTCACCTTGCGGCAGGTGGGGTGAAGACGGCCTCACTCTTGCGCGTGAGGCCGCGCATCCCGATCATGAGCCGATGACGCTTCGAGCCTCTGCTGCGCTGCTGCTCACCGTGTGGTTGCTCCCCACCGAGGCGAGCGCGCAGCCCGCGCTCAAGTGGCAAGCGGGCGGCTGCCAGGGCAGCTCCTGCGACACCGGCTGGTACGCCTCGCCCGCGGTGGTGGACCTCACCGGCGACGGCAGCGTCGAGGTGCTGTGGGGCGGCTACGACCTCGTCGCGATGAATGGCAGCGACGGCGCCGAGATCTGGCGCGGCGCGAGCGGCAATCGCATGTGGCCGAGCCCCGCCATCGCAGACCTGGACGGCGACGGTCAGCTCGAGGTCGTCGTCGGTCGCGGCGGCGACGAGCTCAGCGTGTACTCGGCCGCGGGGGCGCTGTTGTGGACGCGCAACCCGTTCGGCAGCGGCGAGGTGCGCACGCTGGCGCTCGCCAACCTCGACAGCACGGGCCCGATCGAGATCATCGTCGGGCGCGGCAGCGGCGGCGACGTGGAGCAGGTGAGCGTGTACCAGCCCGATGGCTCGGTGCGGTCCGGCTTCCCTGCGCGGCGCGCGGGAGAGCCGGGCTACGGCTGGGGCATGTACAACCAGAACGTCACCATCGGCGATCTGAACGGCGACGGGCAGCGCGAGATCATCGCGCCCACGGACACGCACTACATCACCGCGCTCGCCCCCAACGGCGACCAGCTCCCCGCCAGCGACGTGTACGGCGCAGGCAAGGTCTGGAGCCAAGTGGGTGTGCACGTCGACCAGGCCGCAGACCTGCAGGGCTATGCCGATTGCGGCACCCAGCATCGGCCCAACTTCGCCAACAGCGCGCCGGTGATCGCGGACGTCGACGGCGACGGGACCGACGAGATCATCGTCGTCGGCGACGTGTACGACTGCGGCGTTGGCGATCCGGACGGTGACCTCTACCACACGCCCTGGATCCTGAAGCTCGATCGCACCCGCTGGAGCGGCGGCGGCCACGACTGGACCACGCTGCCCGCGTCGGGCTCCGGTCCGCTCTCGCAGGACTACAACGTGATCCAGAACAGCGTCACCAGCGCGGTCGTGGCCGATCTCGACAACGACGGAGAGAAGGAGATCTTGTACCCCTCGTACGATGGCAAGCTGCACGCCTATTGGCTCGATCGCACGGCCCACGGCAGCTGGCCCTTCGACGTACCCGGCGCCGGCATCCGCTTTGCGAGTGAGCCGGCGATCGTGGACATCGAGGGTGACGGCCCCGCTGAGGTCATCTTCACCTCCTGGCCGGAGAATGGGGGCAACCGCATCGGGCAGCTGTTCGTGCTCGACGCGCTGGGCAACCAGCTCTTCGCCGTCGACTTGCCGGCGCCGCTGAGCGACGACTGGAACGGGTCCCTCGGCGCGCCTACCGTCGCGAACATCGACGCCGATCCGGACATGGAAATCGTGATCGGCACCACCGCCAGCGGCGTGGTCGCGTACGACCTGCCTGGCTCGGCCGCCGCGCGTATTCTGTGGGGCACCAGCCGTGGCAGCCTGCTGCGCTCCGGCAACGCCGACGACCCGGGGCCGGTCACCGGCGAGGGAGGCAATGGCGCAGGCGGCAATGGCGCGGGCGGCAACGGCGCCGGGGGTGAGGGCAGCGGTGCAGGCAATGGCAGCGGAAACAACGGCAGCGGCGCGAGCGCGGGCGCAGGCGGGGACGCGGCCAACGATGGCGGCGGCGAGGCCGGGTGCGACTGCCGCGCCGCGAGCAGCCCTTCGCCGAGCCGCCTCGCCTGGCTCGGCGCGCTGGCGTTGGTCGCCCTGGGCTGGCGTCGCGCGCAGCGGGGCTGATCTTTCCTCGCCGTCAACGCCCCGCGGACACCTCGCGGGGCGTTGCCATTCCAGCGGTCGCCACGTGGCGCGCCAGGAACGCACGGATCCGCCCCGCCAGCTCCCCGCTGAACTCCGCTGGCGTGTAGTGGGTCCCCCCCTGGACGACGAAGACCTCTGCGTGGGGGAGGTGATCGGCCAGCCGGAACGCGGTCGAGACCGGCGTCATGATGTCTCGCGTGCCGGTCACGATCAGCGTCGGCTGCCGGAGCTCGTGCAGGAATGGCGTGGCGTCGTATTGGTGGAGCCAGCGCATGACGCGGAAGTACCGCGCCCAGTCGATGTGGCGGAACTCCTCGAGGATCGATTCGAAGTACTCGGGCTCTTGGGTGATGACGCCGAGCCGGTGCACCAGCTTCCCGATGCCCTTCGCGCCAAAGATGCGGACGCTCCACGGGTTGGCGATTCGGCCCACCGTGTCCCCCACGCGGTCGATCGCGCCCACCATCGCGCGCGCCAGCAGCGGGTGCGGCATCGCGTGGCTCAGCGCCGACTCGATGGGTCCGTTGATGAGCAACAGGGCGAGCGGTCGCTCGGGGCGGCGCCGCGCATACTCGAGGCTGATGGGGACCGCCATGCTCCAGCCCCCGAGCACGAAGCGGTCGAGCCCCTCCGCTTGCACGACGGCCTCGAGGTCGTCCGCGTTGCTCGGGATGTCGAGGGCATCGGGGTCCGCGGGCGCCCCCGAGCGCTGGAAGCCTCGCATGTCCCAGGTGATGACCCGGACGTCTCGTGACAGCGCCGTGTAGAGGCGGAGCATCGAGATCAGCGGCGCGCCCATCGCGGGCGGCGCGACCCACGTGAGGGGACCGTCCCCCACGACGTAGTAGGCGAGGCTCGTTCCGTCGGCGCTGGTCGTGAAGCGGGGCTCGGGGATCGACAAGGGTGCTGGGCTCATACTCGGCTTCGATCTGCAGACAGCGAGCTTCTTCTTGTACACGCGCAGGCGGCAGCTGGCCGAGCGGTGATGTCGACAAAATGGAGAGAGCCCCCGCGAAAGACGCAGGGGCTCTCGAGCGCGCGGGCGCTACGCTCAGGGGCTCAGGTCGAGCACGCTGAGCCCGTAGGGGCCGAGCGAGAGCAGAGCCCTTCCGTCGTGGACCTTCACGTGCTGGACCCACCAAGGCATCTCGCCGATCTTGGTCGCCTCGAGGTCCTCCAGGTCGGTCGCGTCGAGCGTCACCATCGCGCCGGGCCAGGTGAGGCCAAACATCGTCTTGCCCTCGGCGGCCACGGGGCTCACCCACCACGTGTCGTCGAGCGGGGCCGCGGCGGTCTCCAGCTCGCCGGCCCGGATGCCACCGATGACGTGCAGCTTCGCGTCGTACTGCTCGGTCTGCGTCTCGTAGTCGTAGGTGTAGTGGTTGCTCGAGAAGAAGATGCGGTCGTCGCCGACATGCAGTCCGCTCAGCCAGCCGACGGGCATGTCGAGCGTCTCGAGCAGCTCCACGTCGCCCGAGCCCTCCTCGACGTGAGACAGCTGGAGCCTGCGGTCGAGCACCGTGCACAGGCCGACCTCCTCGCCCCACGCGTCAGGGTCGCCGTCAGCGTAGGTGTCGAACATCGCGTCGTAGCCCCGCGCATAACACTCGCTCAGCGTGCTCGGGAACTGGACGCGGTCGTAGTCGACCGTGACGAGGTTGCTCGAGGACCGGTCGAACGCGACGAGCGAGCCGGGCACGTTGATCTTCTCGAGCAGCACCGGGACGAGAGGGAGCGTGACGTCGATGCGATCGAGGTAGAAGCGGACCTTGCCCGGCAGATCGTCGGCAGGCTCCCAGTGCGACAGCAGGAAGCGTGAGCCGTCGGTGACGAGCCCGGTGTAGCCCTGCCCTGCGGGCAGGGCGACCGGCGGCAGGAGCGCAGGCGCGTCGGGGTTCGAGATGTCGAGGAACCGCACGCGAGCGCCGGCGATCTCGTATTGACCCGGCGCGGCGAACAGCTCTTGGAACGCGAGCGTCGGCCCGATCTGGGCGATCGTGTCGCCGTTCGAGATGACGTCGCGGCCGACCCACCAGCCGTAGTTGTAGACGTCCATCGGCAGGTCGAGGTGCGCGCCGGCTCGCGGGCGGGTCGGGTCCGAGACGTCGACCAGCACGACGCGCGCCGAGGCGCCGGACCAGGACGGCCAGACGAGCGCCACCGTGCTGCCGTGCACGAACATGCGCGCGCTCCAGTAGCTCCAACCCCAACACGACTCGTCGCCCTCGGCGCTCGCCAGGGCTGCTCCGAGGTCGAGGGCGCCGAGCGGCTCGATCGCCGCGGGATCCGACGCCGAGACGATCTCGAGGCGGGGCTCGGTCGTCCACCAATCGGCGGACATGCGCACCACGTGCTCACCGCTGATGGCGACCTGGGAGACGTGGGCCGAGAGCTGCAGCTGGCCGCGGGTCTCCGGGGCGTCGCGATCCGTGATGTCGAAGCTGCGCAGCTGCTCGTCGCTGAGCGCCATCAGCCTGTCGCCGTGCATGAAGGCGCGCCGCGCCTGACCCCGGATCGGCGCGACACCTCGCTTGTCGAGGTCGTCGTTGGCCCAGTCGATCAGCTGCACGCCGCTGTCGTAGCCGCCGCAGCCGTAGTCGTCCCACTCGTAGGCGCTGAAGGGCACGAGCAAGAGACCCAGCTCCGGGAGGATCTTGAACGCCTTGTGGATGCGGTCTTGGTCCTCGGCGAAGTTGCCCCAGTCGCCCCCGAAGTGAGCCCGTTTGCGGAGCGTCGGTGACGTCATGTCGGAGACGTCGAACAGCGACACGTTGAGCGAGCCGCCGGCCGCTGCGCCGTCGAAGCCGAGGGCGAGCAGCCGGTCACCGCGCGGCTCGATGTGGTAAACCCACCCCGGAATCTCGAGGAAACCGGCGACGTAGGGCGCCGCGGGGTCCGAGAGATCGATGGTGTAGAGCGGGTCGGTCTGCTCGGCCGTGATGGCGAACGCGCGCTCGCCGTCGAACCTGACCGCGCGCAGCGACTCGGGCACCGGCGTGATCAGCTCCGTGCTGCCGAGCGGCGTCACGGAGCTCGAGCTGTGCACCTGGAAGGTCTCGACCCGCGGGTAGACCGACGTGTTCCAGGGCTGGCTCACGACCCGCAGCACTCCCTCGTGCTCGTCCATTTGCCAGCGGCTGAGGATCTGCCCCGCGACGTGCACGCTCGCCCCCACCGCGAGCTGGCCCTCGGAGTCGGAGATGTCGACGATCTGGATCGTCGAGGAGCCGTAGTCGTCGCTGCCCCAGTCCACGCCGCCGACGTAGATCCGCTCGTCTGTCACGCTGATGCTGCGCTGCCAGCCGTAGTCGTAGCCGCCGTCGCTCAGCACCTCCTGGTCGACCAAAGAGGGCGACGCGAGGTTCGAGACGTCGAACGCGCTGACGGTGGTGTTCGCCTCGGGCTGGCAGTCCCAGCACCAACCATTTTCGAAGGTGACCGTGTAGAGCACGTCACCCACGATGCGGCTGTCCGCGATCTGCCCCGGAAGGTCGAACGAGGCGACCTCGCCGATCTCGGACGGGTCCGTGGCGTCCAGCACCTGCACGTGGCTCGACACGACCCACTCCCAGCCGCCGTCCTCGAGCGTCTGGTAGTGACCCCAGCCGTTGAACATCGCCACGACGTGAGCCCCATCGAGGTACATCTCGAAGGGCTCGCCACCGAGCGCCTTGCGCCCCAGGACCCGCGGCTGGTCAGGGTTCGCGAGATCGATGATCGACAGGCCGCTGTAGCGCGACAGGGCATACAGCGTGTCGCCGTTCGTCTGGATGATGTCGGCCTCGGTGATGAGGCGCTCCGGGTCCTCTTCGGGCGCCGCGTTCGGAGACTCGGCGCCTTCGCCTTCGCCGGCCGAGCCGCCGCCGTTGCCGCTCGAGTCGTCGCCCTCGGAGAGGCCGCCGTCGTCCCCATAGCCGGAGCTGCGGTCGGGCGAGGGGTCGTCGGAGACGAAGCCGTTGTCTGCGTTGGGCGTTGGCGCCTCCTTGCAGCCGAACGTGGAGAGCGCGGTCACGAGCGCGCCAGCGAGCCACCAGCGAATCGAAGGTTTAAGGGTGCTCATGCCCGCATGCTCGCAAGGCCCATGCCGCCCGGGGGTGGCTGCAGCGTCGCGAAACCAGGTCGGCCGCGCTGCCCCGCTGCCAGGTTGTGCCGTGCAGCGGGCGTCCGCGTCAGGTGCGCCGGTCGTGGAAGAGGAGCATCTCGATCGTCCCGGCCTCGCGCAGCCACGGCTGATCGTGCGGCCCAGGAATGATGCGGACCTGGTTGGTGACGCTGCGTTTCGTCAGCTCCGCGCCGAGCGCCTTCGCCGAGTCCTTGAACTTGTCCCCCTCGCTCGACAACAGGTGGACGCTGCGAGCCCCGTGCTTCGTCACGGCCTCGGCGATCGACTCCGCATATTTCGGGGCGCGCTGCGGACCGAACGCACCTTGCACGGTGCCGACCGCCCCGAACACGTCAGGGTGGGCCAGGAAGACGTCGAGGGCGAAGGGACCGCCCATCGAGCAACCGTCGATCGCGGTGTTGGCCGGGCCCGTCGCGCACGGCGCCTCCTTGCGGGCGAGGGGAACCACGTCTTGAACGAGCCACTCGCCGTACTCGCGCAGCGCCTTCGCGCGATCGGCGACGTCCTTGAAGCTCGGCGTGAAGGGGCAGGCGATCGCCATCCCCGCGAACGGCCGCTTCTTCAGCGACGCGTTGACCTCGGCGAGCCGCTCGTCGGTCCAGTCTCCGCGCTTGGCGGTCTTGGTGATCGGTGGGCTCATCAGCCGCAGGTACGAAGACGCGAGGCCGTACCGATCCACCCAGGCCTTGGCGCCGAGCTCCGGGTCGTGAGACTCGCCGAGGCCGTGCAAGGCGACGAGCAGGCGGACGCGCGCGTCCTTTGCTAGGTGCTTCGGGATGAGCAGGTCGAACCGGCTCGCGTGCTTCCCCTTCACGGTGAGGGCCTTCACCTCGTAGGTCGCGGGCGCCGCGGACGCGCGTCCATACACGCCCCCACAGAAGGCCGCTCCAGCGGCCATCCCCACCAAGGCTTGTCGCCGACTGCAGCGCACGAGCCGATTTTTGCACGCAAACGCCGCGTCGTCACGGCCCGGCGCCGACGGGCAGCCCGGCCTCGACCGAAAACCCCCTTTTCTTTCTCACTGATAACGTACCGTTCGCGATGGACACGGGGAGCAAGGGCCCGCCGCTTCGCCTCGAGAATCTGGGCGCGTACCTCGACGACAAGCTCGAGCACGAGACCCAAGTGCTCGACTTGTTGATTGTGGCCCAGGCCCGGGGGCAGACCAACCAAGAGCTGTGGGACAAGCTGCACTCGGCAGCCCTGCGAGACGATCGGCTGAGCGAGCTCGCGTTCGCGTACGAGAAGCTCAACCAGGATCGCCGGGTGCGGATCATGCCGCCCGCGAACCAGGCGCAGATCTTCCTCAACGCGGCGCGCTTCTTCGTTCGGGCGCTCGGGGATCTCGACGGGGCCCAGGCGGCCTTCGAACGGGTCTTGTCCCTCGTCCCCGGCCACCCCGAGGCCTTCGAGCAGCTGCGCCGAATCCTCGAAGACAAGGGCGAGCGCGACAAGCTCATCGGCCTCCACCTGGCCTCGGTCGGCCCCAAGACCGAGAAGGACACCGCGCTCGAGCACCTGCGCGCCGCGCTCGCGCTGGCGGTCGAGCTCGATCCCGACCGCGCCTCCAAGATCGGCCAGCAGATCCTCAAGCTCGACCCGTCGGACTTCGAGGCGATCGAGGCCATCTGTGCGTCGCTGGAGAGCGCCGGCAAGTTCCCCGAGCTCGCGCGCGCCCTCGAGCAGGCCGTCGCCGCCGACCCTCCCCCGACCGACGACAAACGCCTCGCAATCCGCGTCCGCTTGCTGGAGCTCTACGACGACAAGGTCCCAGAGGTCGAGCGGGCCGCCCCTCACATCGAGGAGGTGCTCGCCGCCGACAAGGACAACGCCGTCGCGCGTCGCGTCGCGGCACGCCTGCTCCAGAACAAATCCGTGGCGGCGCGCGCCGCCGGGGCGCTCGAGAAGGTCTACGACGCGGAGGGCGACCGCGCAGGCGCCGCGCAGATGCTGGCCCTCCAGATCGAGCATCTGCGCGGGCCCAAGAAGGCGGAGGCCCAGCGGCGGCTCGGCATCTTCCAGCACGACGACGGCGATCTCGCGAACGCGTTCGCGAACTTCGAAGCCGTGCTCGGCATCGACCCGGGCGACGACGAGGTCCGCGATCGCTACGTCCACCTCGCGCGCGAGCTCGGCAAGGGCGCGGACGCCAGCAAGATGCTCTCCCGCGCGGCCGCCGCGGTGAAGGCGCCGCAAGTTCGAGCGCGCATCAACCTCGAGGCCGCGCGCTTCCTCGCGGAGCTCGGCGATCCGAAGCGCGCGCGCATCATCCTGCAGGGCGTGCTCGAGCAGGCCGAAGGCGACGTCGCGCTCGAGGCGGCGCGCGCGCTTCGCGGGCTCTCTCCCGAGCCGAAGGCGCTCGCCCCGATCCTCGAGGCGATCAGCAAGGCGACCCCCGACGCTGACGAGAAGCTGGTCGCGCTGCGCGAGCTCGCGGCGCTGTACGAGACGCAGCTCGACGACCTCGCGTCGGCGATCCAGGCCCGCAAGCGGGTCTTGCAGCTCGATCCGAGCGCCGAGCCCGAGGAGCTCGAGCGGCTGCTCGAGGCCCGCCAGGACTGGTCCACGCTCGCCGAGGTGCTCGAGATCCGTGCTGGCTCGCTGCCCATCGGCGACGAGCGGCGCGCCATGCTCATGCGCGCTGCCACGCTCCGCGTCGAAGCCGTCGGCGATCGCGAGGGCGCGACCCGCTCGCTGCTGGCGATCCGGGCCGACCACGGTCCCGCCAGGGATATCCACGCGCTGCTATTGCCGCTGCTCGACGCGGCCGGCGATCACGAGGCGCTGATCGAGGCGCTCACTTCGGAGATCGACCTGGCCGACGAAGAGGAGAGGAGTGGCCTCCTGACCCGCCTCGCCGAGTCGCTGCTCGCGACCGGCCGTGTCGACCAGGCCCTCGATGCCCTCGCCGGCGTGGTCGAGCAAGGCCCCGGCCAACCTCGCGCGCGAGAGCACCTGCTCGCCCTCATGCGCCAAGGCTTCGCCTCTGCTCCCGAGCGCGAGACGAGCGTGCGGCTTCGCGCCGCGCAGATCCTCGCGCCAGCGCTCCGCCAAGAGGAGGACGCCACGCAGATCGTCGAGGTGCTCGAGGTCATCGCGGACCTCGACGCCGGGCCGGCGGAGCGCTTGGCGGCGCTGGCCGAGGCGCACGCCCGGGTCGGCGCCATCGGCAAGGACAAGATCCGCGCGCTGTTCCTGGCCGGCAGGGGCCTGCGTGAGGCCGTCGCGCACGACGTCGAACAGCTCCCGAGTGGCTCGATCGCATTGCGCAGTCCGACAACGGACCCTCCAAGGCGGCCGTCGCGGAGACGCTGGCGAGCGCCCTCCGTGATCGCGCCATCGACCACCCGAACCTCGCGCGCCTCGCCCAGCGCGCAGGCGACGCCTACGCGACGATCAACGATCTCTCCAAGGCGATCGACGCCTACCGACGAGTCCTCGAGCTCGAGCCGGACAACGAAGAGATCATCGAGCGGATCGATCTCCTGCTCGCACAGAAGGGCTCGCCGGACGAGCGCATCGAGCTCTATCGCGCGGCCCTCGCGCGGCCCGGCGGGAGCGACGACCGGAAGCGGCGCCTCTACCTCGCGATCGGGGGCGTGCAGAGCGACGATCTGAAGAGGGTCGACGACGCCATCGAGACCTACCGCGAAGGCCTCGCGCTGCTCCCGGCCGACCCGGAGCTGCGCGGCGCGCTGCTGCACGGGCTCGACGAGGCGAAGCGATACCAGGAGCTCTACGACGAGCTCGAGGTCGACCGCGGCGCGGCCGGCGACGAGCTCTCCGCGGCCGAGCTCGATCTGCGTCTGGCGGACGTCGCCGTGAAGCGAAACGACCCTGCGGCCGCCGTGGAGCGCTACCGGGGGGCGCTGGCCGTCCCCGCGCTCTCGCTCGAGTCGGACGCGCTCGACGTCATCGACGAGCTCGCCCGCGGGCAGGTCGACGTGCCGCTCATGATCGCGATCGCCGAGCGCCGCGTCGGGCTCGCCGAGGGGAGCGGGGCACACGTCGAGATGCTCGAGCAGCTCGGCGCCCTGTTCGGCGACCGCGCCGGCGACCCCGCGCGCGCGGCCGAGTGTTTCCTCGAGGCGGGCGAGCTCTGTTTGTCGAGCGGCGACACTCAGCGCGCGGCGCGGGCATTCGAACGTGTGCTCGCGTACCAACCCACGACCAGGCTCGCGCTCGAGCGACTCCTCGGGATTCACGCCGAGTCAGGCGACAAGCCGCGCCTGCTCGACAACGCCGAGCGGCTCATCAAGCTGGTCGACGAGCGCGAAGAGGCGATCGAGCTGTTGGACCAGCTGACCGACGTCGTCGCCGAGTCGACGCCCGCGACGGGCGACCTCGACCGCCTCGCGACGATCGCGGCGAGCCTCGAGGAGCGCTTCGGACGGAGCGCCGCCACCGTGCGGGCGCGCGCGAAGATCCTCGTCGCGGCAGACAAGCTGGTCGAGGCGGCCGAGGGCCTCGCCGCGCTGCTCGGAGAGCCCGAGCTTCGCGACGACGCAGCGACGTTGCTCCATGAGCTGCTCGACGGAGCCGCCGCCGACGAAGCGTTGTTCCCTGTTCGTCGGGCGCTGCTCGAGCACGAGGTCGCGGTCGCGGACCCTCCGGGGGTGCGTGAACGTCGGCTCGCCTTGCTCGCCTTCGAGCGCGACGTCGCGAACGACGCCTCGAAGGCGGCCGCGGTGCTCGACGCCCTGCTCGAGGCCGATCCCGACGACGACGAGGCGCTCGTCGCACGCCAGCGCTTGGCCGAGGCGAGCGGAGATTTCGTCACCGCCGCGAGGTGTCTGGAGCGTCGCCACGCCGTCGCACCCGACGACGACCAGAAGGCTGCGCGCGCGGGCGAGCTCGGTCGCATGCGCCTGTTCGTCCTCAAGGACGGGGCGGGCGCCCTCGACGCGGTCGAGGAGCTCGCCGTCCTCTGCCCGGCAGACCCCGTGCTGCGCGAGATCGCGCTCGCCGCCGTCAATCACCCAGACCAGGCAGGGCGCGCCTCCGCGCTGCTGGTGAGGGCCGCCGAGGGCATCGAGGCTGCGCCCGAGCGGGCGTCCATCTACGCGGCGCTGTTCGAACGGGCCGACCGGGCGGACGATCCCTCGGCCATCGTCCCCGACGCGCCGACGATGTTCCGCGCCTGGCTCGACTCGCTGGAGGACGATCCGAAGACGGCCCTCGACGTCGCGTCTCGCGCCGCGTCGATGACCCCCGGCGACGAGTCGTTCTGGGACAAGGCCGAGGAGCTCGCGCGGAGCCAGAAGGCGCCGGACCGCGTCGCCAAGGCATATCGCGACGTGCTCGGTGCCGCGAAGAGGCACGACGAGGACGTGATCATGCGCGTCGGCGAGCGCGGGGTCGCGTTCCACGAGGAGTGGTTCGATGACGCAGAGGTCGTGACCGGTCTCTTGCGGCAGGTCGTCGAGGCCGCGCCGGCCGCGACCTGGGCGTTCGAGCGCCTGAAGCTCGTCTACAACGCCGCCGAGCGATGGACGGAGCTGTTCGAGCTCTACGATCGCGTGATCGAGGCTCAGCCCGATGACGAGAGTCGGCAGCTGATCCTCGAGGACGCGGTCGAGGTGGCGCGGGATCTGGCGGCCGATCAAGAGCACGCGATCCGTTACCTCGAGGCGCTCTTCAAGCTCAGGCCGCGCGACGCGAAGATCGACGCGCAGCTCGAGCGCCTGTACGAGCGCCAAGGGAAGAACCTCTCGCTCATCAAGCTGCTCGACAGCAGGCTCCCGAGGCTCGACGCGGCCGAGGCGAAGGCGGCGCGCTTCCGCGTCGCGGGGCTGTGGGAGACGTCGGAGGCGAACCTCGTCGCCGCGCTCGCCGCCATCACTGCGCTGCTGTCGGTCGAGGCCGGGAGCACCCCGGACGAAGAGGCGGCTTCGATGGTGGAGGGGTGGCTCGCGAAGACGGCCCCTGCGCTCGACGCGCCCGCTGGAAGCTACCGCACGCTGTCGAAGACGATCGCCGGGGACGCCGTGCGCACGCCGGCAGCGCGGCTGCTCGAGCGCTTCTACGACGCGCGAGGCGAGGAAGAAAAAGCCATCGCCATGCTCGAGGTGCTGCTCGAGTCGGAGTCTGACCCCGTCGCTCGCGCGCGCATGGTGCGGCAGCTCTCCGAGAGGAAGTCTCGGGTCGGTGACGCCCGCGGCGCGCTCGAGGCCACGCTCGCTGAGGTCGCCCTCGGCGTCTCTGAAGAGAGCGAGTCCGACGCCATCGAGGCAGCGGTCCTCGCCGCGGCCGGCGACCCGGCGCTGCTCGGGAGGTCGGTCGACGCCTTGCGTGAGATCGGCGAGGCCGCCGCGGACCGCGCGCGGAGCCTGCGCATCCTTCGGCGCGCGAGCACGATCGCGCGCGACGAGCTCAAGGACGAGTCGCGCTCGATCACCCTCGACCTCGCGATCCTCTCGCGGAGCGACGAGGACCCCGCCGGCGCGCGCGCGGCGGCGCGCAAGCTCGACACCGACCTCAAGGCGACCGGCCGCGAGGCCGATCGCTGCGCGGTCCTCGAGCGCCTTGCCGTCTTGGAGGACGAGGCTGACGCGAGGCGCGAAGCGCTGCTCGAGGCCGCTCGCATCGCCGAGGAGGCGATCGGTGACCGCGCGCGCGCCATCAAGAGCCTTCGGGGGTGGCTCGAGGAAGAGCCGGGCGACGTGGACGTCCTCACGAGGCTCGTCGACAACCTGCGCGCCCTGGGCGATTCGAAGGGGCTCGTCGAAGCGCTCGAGGCGCGCTCCAACGCGACGAAGGAGAGCGACGAGGCCGAGAGCGATCGCGTCGAGATCGCGCGCCTCTACGCGCGCGTCCTCGACGATCGTCCGCGCGCCATCGCAGCGTATCGCCTCGCGATCTCGAAGCACGGCGCGACCGATGAGCTCGTCGATGAGCTCGCGGAGGTGCTCGACGCCGACGGACGCGACGCAGATCTCGCCGATCTGCTCCGCGGGGAGACCAAGCGCGGCGGCGGGCTGGCTGGCCTTGAGCAAGGCACCAAGGAGCGGCGCGCGTCGCTGTTTGCGCGGCTGGGCGCGGTCGAGCATCGTCGTGGAGAGCTGTCGTCCGCTCTCGATGCCTATGTCGCGGCGCTCAAGCTCGTGCCCGCCAGCCACGAGTCGCAGGCGGGGCTCGAGTCGCTCTTGCGCGCCCTCGAGCCCGCTGATCCGTCGACGCAGGTCCTCTTTGCGGCCGGAGTCTCGGCGCTCGCCACGAGCTTCGAGCAAGCCCAGCAGCTGGAGCGGTGGCTCGAGATCGTGCACCTGCAGCTCGCCGCGCTGAAGACGGACGTCGAGCGCTGTGAGCTCCTGCTCCGCGCCGCGAAGCTAGAGGAGGACGTCACGAAGGACGACGTGCGCGCCCTCGAGCGCACCGTGGAGGCCTTCAGGTTGCGGCCGCAGCACGCCGGGCTCGCCCAGGCGCTGCTCGAACGAGGGACGAAGACGGGGCGTTGGGAGCTGACCACCGACGCTCTCCTGCCGGCGCTGTCGCTGAACGAAATCGACGCCGCCGTGGCGCGCGACCTCCTGGTGTGCGCGGCCGAGTGGGCGTCGGAGCACGACCAGGCACCTCTGTCAGAGCCCATGCTCGCAGTGGCGCACCAGCGCGTGCCCGATGACCAAGACGTGCTCGAGCGGCTCATCGCGCTGCGCCGCACGTCACGCGGCCGGCCCCTCGTCGAGGCGCTGCTCGCGCTCGCCGGGCTTCGGCCGAACGACCTCGAGCTCTCTCGCGAGGCGCTCACCACCGTCCTGAGGGACCTCGGGGACGAGGCTTCCGCCATTCCGATCGCCGAGCAAGTCGTCGCGCGCGCGAGCGAGCGCCTGCGCGGGAACGAGGCCTCCGCAGACGCGGAGGCGGAGGACGCCCTCCGGTGGGCGATCGAGGTCCTCGAGCCCCTTTGGACCGCGTCGAAGGAGACCGATCGCCTGCGCGCCGCGTACGTCGCCGCAGCCTCGCTGCCCATCGATGTCGGGCGCGCGCGATCGTACTTGGTGCTCGCCGCGAAGCTGGCCTCGCCCGACGAGGCCGTAGCCCTCTACGAGCGGCTCTACGCGGGCGACCCGAACGACCTCGAGGTAGCCGAGGGGCTTGCGGTGCTCTACGGCGAGCTCGGGCGCAAGGCGGACCTCGCCCGGCTCTACGGCCGCATGGCGGAGGGCGCGGCGAGCCTCCACGAGCGCGCGCGCCTGCGCCTGCTGCAGGCCGAGCTCCTGGTCGACCTCGCGACCCCGGACCAGGCGATCGGCGTGCTCCGACAGTCCATCGGCGAGGTGGGGACGCACGAGCCGACCGTCGCGCTGTTGTCGTCGCTGCTCTCCGAGAAGAAGGCGTTCGGTGATCTCTGCGCCCTCTACGAGTCGCAGGCCGATCTGTCGAAGCGGGCCGATGCTGCGCGCGCCTTGCACCTCTATCGCAGCGCAGCCGACCTCGCGGACGGCCAGCTCAAAGACGTCAACCGAGCGGCCCGGGCCTATCGCCGGGTCGCTGAGCTCGATCCGTCGCGCGAGTCCCTCGACAAGTTCGCGTCGCTGCTCGAACGCTCCCGGCTGTACGACGAAGAGTCGCAGGTGCTCGAGCGGCTGATCGAGGCGCACGGTCGCGAGGACGATCTCTCGTTGCGTCTGGCGGCGGCCTACGGCCACGCAGGGAAGGTCGAGCGCGCGCGCGAGGAGCTCGAGAGGGCCATCGCGCAAGGGGGCGCCAGCCCTCGCGTGCGAGAGGTCCTCGCCAGCATCTACCGCGGCGCTGGCGCTTGGCAGGCGCTCGCGGAGCTGTACGAGACCGAGGCCGACGAGGCCACGGACGAGGGCATGAAGGTCGGCCGTCTGCGCGACGCCGCGCAGGTCTTCATCGCGGAGCTCGGTCGGCCCGAGGACGCGGTGAGGTTGCTCCAGCAGGCCGCCGAGCTGCGCCCGGGCGACCTCGACGGTGTGCTGGTCCTGAGCTCGGCGCTCCGCGCCGCCGGGCAGGTCGACGAGGCGCGCGAGCGGCTGGGGAAGCTGATCGCCGAGTTCGGCGCACGCAAGCCCAAGGAGCGCGCGCTCGTCCATTTCGAGCTCGCGAAGGTGGCGCTCGCAGCGAAGGATCGCGCCCTCGCGCTCACCGAGCTCGATCACGCGTCGAAGATCGATCCGGCGCACGCCGGCGTTCTGCAGCTCCTGGGGGAGATAGCCCTCGAAGAGGGGCAGTTCCTTCGCGCGCAACGCACCTACCGCGGCCTGCTGCTCGTGCTGCGGGCGCAGCGCGGCGGCGCCGCTGCCGAGGGCTTCTTCAGTCAGAAGCCGGTCTACAAGTCGCAGGTCTTCGTCGAGCTCGCCTACATCGCCGAACGCCAGAAGGACGCCGATCGCAAGGCCGAGTTCGTCGAGAGCGCGTTTGAAGCCGCCCGCGAGAGCGCGGCGGAGGCGACCGCGCTCGTCGTGGCGCTCGATCGCCGCGGGTACCACGACCTGGTCGCGCGCGCCTTGAACGCGCAGCTCGAAGGCGGCGAGCTCGATGCGGACACGAGAGCCGACATCGAGCTGAAGCTCGCCGAGCTCTACGGCAAGAAGCTTGGTCGGCCCGCCGAGGCCGCAGAGCTCGCGCTCAAGTCTTTCACCCGTGCGCTCGAGACGGGGGACGCGGCGCCTTCGCCGCTGCAGGAGCGCATCGCTGGGCTGCTCAAAGACCTCGGCAAGAACGAGCTGATGTACGACGCGCTCCGAGACCGGGCAGCGATCGCGCCCGCCGAGGAGCGCGTGCGCCTGCTCGGCCGCGCCGCGGTGATCGCGGAGGCGCACCTCAAGGACGACGCTCGCGCCGCCGACTCGCTCGAGGGCCTGCTCGAGGCGTGGTCCGACACGGGGGAGGCGTCTGCCGAGCAGCGAGCCCAAGCGCTGTCGCGCCTCGACGTCGCGGTCGGGCGCCTGGTGGCCGCCGGGGGGGCACCCGCCGACCGCCACGCGCGGGTCCTCGAGCAGGTCATCGACCTCGTCAGCGCCGAGGGCGGCAGCTTCGCCGACGCGGCGGACGCGAGCTATCGACTCCTCGAGATCTACGTGGCGGGTGAGCACGTCGACTCGGCGTACGCCGTGCTCGAGCGCGCCGTGCGCGAAGACCCAGACGGCGATCGCGTCGACGGCAAGCTGCGCGACGCCATGCAGCGCTGCGCCGGGGACAACCGGTTCGTCCGGCTCCTCGAGGACTTCGGACGCGAGCGCGGCCGCGGGCGCGCGGTGGTGGACGCCCTGGAGACCCTCGCGGAGCGCGCGACGGATCCGAGCGGTCACCTGAAGGAGGCCTACGAGGCCTCGCTCGAGCTGGAGGACCCCGCGCTGACCGAGCGCCTGCTCCGGCGGATCGTTCCGGCGAGCGACGCCGACGACACCGCCGACGTCGCCTGGGCGATCGTGGACCTCGCCGAGCGTCGGTTCGGGGCGAGCGACGCCCGCGAAGCGGCGGCGCTCTGGGAGCGCGCCGCGAAGGTGTCGGATCCCGATGAGGAGCGCGCCCTGCTCGTGCGCGTGGCCGATCTCGCCGATCGCATCCTGGCGGACACCGACCGCGCCATCGCGATCTTGGAGAGGCTGAGGCAGCGCGAGCCTGCTGACCGTGAGCTCTGGGCGCCGCTCGCCGCGATCCACAGCCGGCGTGGGGACACCGAGTCCCTCGCTCAGCTGATGGACGAGACCATCCCGCTCGTCGACGACCTGAAGGAGCGCGCGAACCTCAGGCTCTCTCTCGCCAAGATGCTCGAGGTGACCGACCCGGATCGCGCGGCCGACATCCTCGCCGAGGCCATCGACGAGGATCCGGCGAACCGCGACTCGGCGTCGCTGCTCGAGCGGCTATACGAGTCGACGGGTCGCGACGACCGCCTGGCGATCTTGCTCGAGCGCCAGCTCGACGTCGCGAAGGACGAAGAGGACAAGGCTCGGGTCGTGGCGCTCTACCTGCGCATCGCCGCGCTGCGCGAGCGCTTGGGCGAGCAAGACGCGGCGCTCGACGCCTACCACGGCGCCCTCGACTGGGAGGCCGAGAACGTCTCGGCGCTGCGCGCCGCCGTGCGGCTCCACACGGAGCGCGAGGACTCGATCGTGATGGGCGATCTGCTCGACCGACTCCTCGAGCTCGAGACAGGAGACGAAGCGGCTGCGATCGCCTTGAAGGTCGCGGATGTGAAGCTCAGCTCGGGGGACCCCGTCGGCGCAGAGCGTGCGCTCGTGGTCGGCTTCAAGGGCAACCCGCGTAACGCGGATCTCAAGAAGCGGCTCGTCGGCCTGTACTCGGAGCGCAGCGACGCCGTCGGGCTGGCTCGGATCCGTGCCGCCGAGGCGCGCCTCCTCGAGGACCCCGCGGCCCGCAAGGCGGCGATCCTCGAGGCCGCCGAGACCATCAAGAACGAGGGCGACGCCCGCGAGGCGTCGGAGCTCTACTCCGACGCCTTCGACCTCGATCCGAGTGATCGAGACATCCTCTTCTTCTTCATGGAGACGTGCGCGAACTCGAACCAGCAGCAGCGCGCGATCGGCGCGGTCGATCGCGTCCTCGCTCGCGAGCCGAACGATCCGTGGCTCCTGTTCTCGCGGGCCGTGCTGCGTGAGGCCGTTGGGGAGAGCGACACGGCGCTCGACGACCTCGAAGCTGCGTTCGATAAGAGCGGCGGGCAATACGCCAACGAGTTGCGGGCACACCTCGAGGCGGCGCTCGGCCGAATCGCGCGCGACCCCGGTGCGTCGAAGCGCTCGGAGGAGGCCATTCGCCTCAGGCTGGCGGAGGTGTCCGCCTTCGGCGGCGACGTCGAGTCGGCCCGAGCCGTCGTCGAGGAGCTGCTCCAGAGGTCTCCGCAGAACGCCGCGGCGGTCGCCGCGATGGGGAGGATCGAGGACCTGTCGGGGCGCCCGGAGGCCGCGGCGTTGACCTACGCGCGCGCGGTCGCGCTCGCGTCCGACGCGGAGGTCGGGGCCTTGGCGTTGCGGCAGTTCGAGGTGTGCCGCAGGATCGGCCGCGTCGCGCTGTGCCGCGGTGGGCTCGAGAAGGCGGTCCACGCGAACCCGCAAGACGAGGCCGTTCGCAACGCGCTTCGCGAGGTCTACGAAGAGACGGGCGCGCTGCTGGAGCTCTCCGATCTGGTCGTCGAAGACGCGCAGCGCGCGCCGGACGACGACGCCAAGTACGAGAAGCTCCTCGAGGCGGCACGGCTGCTGCTCTACGGGTCGGGCGAGGTCTCGACAGGGCCTGCGATGGCCGAGCGCGCGCTGGCGATCGTCGAGGAGGCGAGGGCCTTGAAGCCGAACGATCTGGACTCGCTCCAGCTGACCTCCGAGGCGCTCGCCGCGCTCGGTCGCGGAGACGAAGCGCGGGGCGTGCTCGCGCAGATGATCGCGGCGCACCGCGGCAAGCGCTCCAAGGAGCTCGGGCAGCTCTACTACTCGCTCTATCGGGTCGAGTCGAAGGGCGGCAACCTGTCGTCGGCGCTCGAGGCGCTGTCGAAGGCGCACGACAATCAGCCACAGAACGGGGGCATCGCCCTCGAGCTCGGGCAGCTCGCCCTCGACCTCGACGAGCAAGACCTCGCGCAGCGCTCGTTCCGCTCGGTCACGCTGCTCAAGTCCGATGGCACCACGAACGTCTCTGCTCAGGAGCGCGCGGTCGCGTACTACCACCTCGGGAGCATCGCCTTCCGGCAGGGCGACGCGCGACGCGCCAAGCTGATGCTCGACAAAGCGCTCGCCGAGGACGCGAACGTCGAGGGCGCACGCGAGCTGCTATCTCAGCTCGGCTGACGGTCGACGCGAACCTTCGCTCGCCTCGTCCGCGCGAATCAGCCGGTAGCTTCACCTGGCTCGCCCTCTCGTTTGAGGGCTTTCGCCTGGGCTCGGCCGCCTAAGGCGGTATTGGGGTCCGGGAAGCCGAGCGAAGGTTCTGCCTGATTTTCCTGGCAAGCCCGGTGAAAAGTGCTCGTTTGGGCCCGAAAACGACATTTCTCGCTTTCGTCCCGGAAAAAGCTGTGTACGTTTGGGCCCGCCTGCAGCGGTTTTCCTGCAGGCTCACGGGCTCGCGCGGGGTCATTCGCGCGGCTGCTGAGCAGGGGAGAGGCAGGCGCTGTCGCGCATGTCCCCGACTCAGCGAGCCGCACGGAGCAACGTGCGGAGTCGCTTGGTGGGGCCAGGCGTCCCACCCTGAGGAGGTTGTTCCATGGCAACGAAGAAGGCTGCGAGCGCGGGCGCGAAGAAGGCGATGAGCAAGAACGGTCTCATCACTGCGATCACGGAGAGCGTCGGCGACGACGTCTCTCGCAAGCAGGTGAAGGCGGTCCTCGAGTCGCTGATCGAGGTGGGTCACAAGGAGCTCAAGAAGAGCAAGATCTTCACGCTCCCGGGCTTCGCGAAGTTCCGCGTCGTCAATAAGCCCGCGACGAAGGCGCGCCAGGGCGTGAACCCGTTCACCAAGGAGCCGATGCAGATCGCGGCGAAGCCCGCGTCGAAGTCGGTTCGGGCGCGTCCCATCAAGGCGATCAAAGAAGCGATGGCCTGATTCTCTCCGGTGCGCTCAATCCGCGCGGCCACGAGCTCTCGCGCCGGTTTCGCGGGTCGCTCGGGACCCGTGAAACCGAAGGGCCCCGCGCCAGCGGGCGCGCGAGAAAAGCAACTGGCCGCGTCGGAGCGCAATGAATCGAGGCCGCGAGCCCTCATCGAGTCGATGAGAGGCCGCGGCCTCAGCGTTTCGAAGCGCCTCGCTGCCGAGCTGGCCGCGAGGCGCCGTGACTACTTCGAGTAGACCTGCGCGCCGATCGGACCGGCGCCGTTGCGCGCCTTGACGATGACGCGAACGGGGACGGGGACGAGCGCGATGGCGGGGACCTTGAAGCAGTTGTTCTTCGGGCCGATGGTGCCCATCGCCCCGGTCTCGCTGTCGCGAGCGAGCGCGGTCGTCGCGAGCGCGGCGATCGCGGGGGGAAGGCCGACGGCCCGCGGATCGACCATCAGCTCGACGTCGACCTCGGTGACGTTCGGCAGGCTGTTCGCGATGACCGTGTAGCATTTGCCCGGCTCGACGAAGAACGTGTCGCCTTCGACCATTCCGCCTTCGGGCACGTTGCCGCAGACCATCGAGCCCTGCGCCGACATCTTGGGCGCCTCTGCGGGGGCGCGCGTCGCGAAGATGCCCGTGAACGACGCGAGCATCGCGGCGTCACAGCCGGTCTGCGGCGGCGGCGGCGTCGTCGCCACGGGAGGGGGCGTGGTCGCGGTCGGCTGCGGCGGCACCTCCGGCTCTTCCTTCTTGCAGCCTCCGGCCATCATGGCCGCCGCCGAGACACCGAGCACGAACACCATCGTTGATTTGTTCATCATCCCCTTCCTTCGCCCCCGCAAAGGAGGGCCGTCTTCAGGCGGCGCTAGGATAGGCAAAACCCCCAGCATGCCAAGCCTAGAGACGCTTGAGGCCCCAGAAGAGGCTCGCACCACTCGAGCCCAACGACGACAAAGGGGGTTGGGGGTCGCGGCGCGCGGCCCGTGATCCACCTGGGATGAAGGCGGTGAGCAGGTTCACGACGCCCTGCTTCGCTAGGGCCGCGGGGTGACGGCTCGTCCACCTACCAGGACGACGGCATCATCGCACACTGGCGCAGAATAGCCCCATCGTCGCCGCGTCGAACAAAGTGTAGAACGCTGCAATCAGAAGAACTGCTCGAAGGCGCGAGGCACCGACAGGGCCACGCGTGGAGGTGTCCGTGAATCGCTCGTTTGCCATCGTCTCGGGTCTCACCGTGTTCTCCGCTCTCGCCGGATGCGAAAGCTCCCGCCAGAGCGACCCCGCCTACGGCCAGCCCGGATACGGCCAGCCTGGCTACGGTCAGCCTGGATACGGCCAACCCGGATACGGCCAACCGGGCTACGGACAGCCGGGCTACGGCCAGCCGGGCTACGGCCAGCCGGGCTACGGACAGCCGGGCTACGGACAGCCGGGGCAGCCTCAGCCACAACCGCAGCCCCAGCCCCAGCCCCAGCCCCAGCCGACTGCGCAGCCGGGGGCGAGCCCCTTCCCGTTCCCGATCCCCGGGTGGCCGGGCAGCGGCGGCACCGGCGGCACCACGCCGCAGACCAAGCCAGCGCAGCAAATCGATCCCAACCTCGCGAGCGTCGCGACCGTTCCCCTGATGCAGCTCCAGATGTCTCACGCCCAGGGCATGCAGAAGGAAGGCCCGATCCTCGCCGGAAACTTCCAGGAGGGTCAGAGCCTCGAGCAGGCCGTCCAGCTCATGCCGAACAAGTGCTACACGATCCTCGGAACGGGCGCGGGCATCCAAGAGCTCGATATCCAGCTCGTGCTCCTCACCCCGCTCCCCGGGCAGAGCCCCGTCCTGGCGCAGGACAACGCTGCGGGGGGTAGCAACGCGATCGTCGGCGGCGGCGGCAGCTGCTTCAAGTGGCAGCTGCCTGCAGGCGCCAACGGGAAGTGGATCATGACCGCGTCGAAGGGCAGCGGCGTCGCTGCCGCGCAGCTCTACGTGAAGTAGCCCGACACCTTCGCCAGGCAGACAGGGGGCGGCCGATGGCCGCCCTCTGGCGTTTGTGCGCCCAGCATGGGCGCGACCTTGCGGGTGCAAGTCCCGCCGAGAGGAGACCATCCTGATCGAAGCGAGCCGCAACTGCGGGAGGGCGACCGACCGTGGGGAGGAAGCGGGGAGCGAAACCGCGGGCCGATGGACAAGAACCCGATACGAGGCGACGACGAGCAGGACGAGCGAGCACACGATCGCGAAGCCCCGAATGGTCGAGGCTCAGGCGTCGTAAATCGGGCGGTCGCGCGGCGAAGGGCCGTGTTCTTACCTGGGGAGATCTCGCCTCACGCCCGAAAGGGCGACGCAGTGAAGCGGAGCGAGAAGTCAGCCGAGGCCGTAGTAGCGGCGCGGGCAGGGGGGCACTGCGACGAAGGGCCGAACGGAGAGGAGAGCGAAACGATCGTGCGTCTCAGAGGCAAAGGGCCGCAGATGTCGAGGCAACTCGAGCTACCGGAGGGAGGCAGGGGCGAAACCCCGACGGCCCCCCGGAGCGTGGAAACGCCGATGGCGACGCACGGCGACGAGCGCTCGGGAACGAGCGACCTGATGGAACGCGTGTGCGAACGCGCAAACCTCCAGGCCGCGCTGAAACGGGTGAAGAAGAACAAGGGCAGCGCCGGCATCGACGGGATGACGGTGGACGAGCTGCCAGAGCACCTCAAGACGCACTGGCCCGCGCTGCGTGAGCAACTGCTTGCGGGCACGTACCAGCCGTCCATGGTGCGACGGCACGCGATCCCGAAACGCGGCGGTGGGGTACGAGAGCTCGGCATCCCGACCGTCGTCGATCGGTTCATCCAACAAGCCATCCTGCAGGTGCTGGGTCCGCGATTCGACCCGACCTTCTCGCAATACAGCTACGGCTTTCGGCCACGGCGCAGCGCCCACGACGCCGTCGTGCAAGCGCAGCGGTACGTGAACGAAGGCCGCCGCTTCGTGGTGGACGTGGACCTGGAGAAGTTCTTCGACCGCGTGAACCACGACGTGTTGATGGGTAGGCTGGCCAAGCGCATCGTGGACAAGCGGCTGCTCGGGCTGATCCGCCGCTACCTGGAAGCGGGGATGCTCGCGGATGGGATCGCGATCGAGCGTCATGAGGGAACGCCCCAGGGCGGCCCTCTCTCGCCGCTCCTCGCGAACGTGCTCCTGGACGAGGTCGACAAGGAACTGGAGAAACGCGGTCACGCCTTCGTGCGCTACGCCGACGACTGCAACGTCTACGTGCGGTCCAAGCGGGCGGGCGAGCGCGTGATGGAGCTGCTTCGGCGGCTCTGCGGGCTCCGGCTCCGTGTGAACGAAGCCAAGAGCGCCGTGGACCGACCGCAGAACCGCAAGCTGCTCGGCTATTCCTTCTGGATGCCGGCGGCAGGCAAGTGAGCGGAAGGTCGCACCCAAGGCCCTGACCGCGATGAAGGATCGTGTGCGCGAGCTGACGCGCCCGAGCCGAAGCCAGAGCATCGCGCGGGTCGTGCAGGATCTGCGGTCATACCTCGTCGGGTGGAAGAACTACTTCCGCCTCGCCGATACACCGGGGGTCTTGTCCCCCGACTCGCCGCGTAACCTCAACTCTTCGAACCGCCGGATGCGGACCCGCTTGTCCGGTGGTGTGGCAGGGGTCCCGAGGGATTTCCTCGGGCCCCTATGCCGATTGTCTCCTGGCCCGCTGCCTGACCTGTCAGGTGGTCTATTGAAAGAATAATATGCTGTGATATGATGCATGCATGGCTGAAACGATTGCCACGGAGACGCTTGACGCGATCGATCGCAAGATCCTGTCGCTCCTCCAGGACAACGGGCGGATGACCAACGCGGCGCTCGCAGAGGCCGTCGGCCTCACGCCGACACCGATGCTCCAGCGGATCCGCAAGCTCGAGCAGTCGGGAGTGATCACCGGCTACATGGCGATGGTCGATCCATCGAAGGTCGGTCGCGCGGTCCTCGCGTTCATCCACGTCACCCTGCGGTCCCACGGGGTCCCCGTGCACCAGCGCTTCCTGGAGCTCGTCGCGCGTCTCCCGGAGGTGCTCGAGTGCCACCACATCGCGGGCGAGGAAGACTTCCTGCTCAAGATCGCGGTCCGCGACATCGCCGAGGTCGAGACCTTCCTGCTCCGCCGCCTGGGCGCGACCGACGTCATCGGCCGGGTGAAGACGACCTTCGTGCTCTCGACGAGCAAGCGAACCGGACCCCTCGTGCCCGCGGGTGCAGAGGAGGCCACCCCATGAACGCGCTCAGCTTCGGAGCCCTCTGCTTCTCGTCGCTGTTCACCGTGATCGACCCGTTCGCGGTCGCGCCCGTGTTCACGACCATCACGCAGGGGCGCAGCCGCGAGCAAGCTCGACGCATCGCCGCGCGCGCCTGCCTCGCGGCGCTCGGAGTCCTGGTCGTGTTCGCCGTCTCGGGTGTCACGTTGTTCCGCCTGTTCGGCATTACGATCGACGCCTTTCGCATCGGCGGCGGCATCGTGTTCCTGCTCATCGGCCTGCCGATGCTCGGCGGCTCACACGAGGAAAAGGCGGTCGAGGGTGCGGGTCAGGACCCCTCGGTCGTCCCCCTCGGCGTCCCGCTCATCGGAGGGCCCGGTGCGATCACGACCATCATGCTGCTGATGGGGCAGTCCACGAGCTCGCTGCACACGACCGCCCTGTTCGTCGCCTTGTTCGCCGCGCTCGGCGCCACGTTCGGGCTGCTCCTGCTCGCTCCGCGGCTGCTCACGCGGCTCGGCAAGTCCGGCACCGCGCTGATCACGAAGGTGATGGGCCTCATCATCGTCGTCATCGGCGTGCAGTTCGTGATCGACGGGTCGAAGCCCATCGCGATCGATATCCTCAGGAGCGCGCGGGTCCTGTGACCTCGCGCCTGGCTCACTGCTGGGGGATGTCGAAGGCGTCGGCGGAGCCGATGAGCTTGCCGTCGGCCGAGTACCGGCCGCCGCACTGCGCCTTGTCGTTCTGCTTGGTGACCACGAGGGTGAACGGCTGAGACGGCTTCGCGGCGTCGACGTAGGTCTTTGCGGCGTCGTCGCACCCGGGGCCGGCCCCCTTCTTCACGGAGCAGGCCACGTAGCGCCCGTTGCCTTGGCCCCTGATCTCCTTCGGCGCGCGACCCTCCTTCTTCGCGATCTCTCGCTCGACCTCCTTCAAGACGCCGGTCAGCTTCTCGGTGTCGATCGCCATCGCCTCGTCGCACCCGAGGTCGCGCAGCTCCTTGGTTCCCTCGGCGCTGCGCGCCTCGAGCATCACGTTGGCGAGGTCCTTGAAGGAGCCCGCCAGCGCGCCGAACTCGCGCCAGAGGTAGAAGCCGACGCCGAGCATCGAGACGACGCTGATGCCCATCAGGATCAGGAAGATAGTGAGGCAACCGGAGCCCGACTTCTTCGCCGGCGCGAAGCCCTTTCCCGGGCCATAGCCCTGCTGGCCCTGCGGCCCGTAGCCTTGCGGGCCGTAGCCCTGCGGCCCGTACCCCTGCGGGCCGTAGCCCTGCGGCCCGTACCCCTGCTGGCCGTAGCCCTGCTGCGGGCCTTGGCCCGGCGGCTGGCCGTAGCCTTGCTGCCCCCAGCCGTTTGGGTTGCCGGGCGGCCCTTGGCCGGTCACACCGACAGCCCGGGTGCGGGGAAGTGGCCACACATCTCGCGCACCTCGGCGGCGATGCGATCGCACACCTCGGGGGCTTGGCTCTTGGCGACCTCGTCCATGAAGCCGGCGAGGCGCTTCATCTCGTCCTTACCCATGCCGCGCGAGCTCACGCAGGGCGTTCCCATGCGGATGCCGCTCGGGTCCATCGGCTTGCGTGGATCGAACGGGATCGCGTTGTAGTTGCACACGATGCCTGCCCGATCGAGCGCCTGGGCGTAGGGCTTGCCGCCGATGTTCTTGGGGGTCATGTCGACGAGCAGCAGGTGGTTGTCGGTGCCGCCGGTCACCAGCGAGAAGCCTCGCTCCTTGAGCGCCTCGGCCAACGTCTGCGCGTTGTCGACGATGCGCCTCGCGTAGGCGACGAACTCGGGCGTGGAGGCCTCGCGCGCGGCGACGGCGATGCCGGCTGTGGTGTGGTTGTGCGGCCCGCCCTGCAGACCGGGGAACACCGCGCGATCGATGGCGCTCGCGTGCTCAGGCTTGCAGAAGATCATGCCACCGCGCGGGCCACGCAGGGTCTTGTGCGTGGTCGACGTGACGACGTCGGCGACGCCGACGGGCGAGGGGTGCAGCCCTGCCGCCACCAGGCCCGAGATGTGAGCGATGTCCGCGGCGAGGATCGCCCCGACCTCGTCGGCGATCGAGCGGAATGCGGCGAAGTCGAGCGTACGCGGGTACGCGGTGGTGCCGCACCAGATGAGCTTCGGCCTGTGCTCGCGCGCGAGGCGTCGCGCCTCCTCGAGATCGATGCGGTGGTCTTCCTTGCGCACTCCGTAGGGCACGCTGTGGAAGAACTTCCCGGTGATGCTGACCGTGTGGCCGTGCGTCAGGTGACCGCCGGCGGCGAGGCCGAGGCCCATCACCGTCTCCCCAGGCTTGACGAACGCGAGGTAGACCGCGAGGTTGGCGGGGCTCCCCGAGTACGGCTGCACGTTCACGTGGAGCTGCGCCGGATCGGCGAGCGGCTTGCCGAACAGCGCGCGGAGCCTCGACTTGGCCAGCTCTTCGACCTCGTCGATGATCTGCTGCCCCTCGTAGTACCGCTTGTGCGGGTAGCCCTCGCTGTACTTGTTGGTGAGGCACGAGGCGCTCGCCTCGAGCACCGCGCGCGAAGCGTAGTTCTCGCTCGCGATGAGGCGCAGCTTGTCGGCTTCGCGCCGCTCTTCACGCGCGATGAGCGACGCGATCTCCGGATCGGCGACCGACAGCGCGGCGCGTCCCGGGGCGGACTGGCTCGGTTCGGACATGTTCAGCGAACCTCGAACTCGCCGCGGCTCAACAGATCCGCGACGCGCCACAGGAAGGAGTTGGCGAGCGCACCGTCGACCATGCGGTGGTCGTAGGAGAGCGCGAGGTACATCACCGGATGAATGGCGATGCTCTCGTCTTCGCCGTTGGTGACGACGACCGGGCGCTTCTTGATCTCGCCCATGCGCAAGATGCCCACGTTCGGCTGCGAGATGATGGCGGCGCCGAACAGGTTCCCCTTCAGGCCGGGGTTCGACACGCTGAACGAGGTGCCCGACAGATCGTCGGCGGTGACCTTGCCGGCCTTCGCGCGCTGCGCGAGGTCGTCGATGGCGGTGGCGATGCCGCGCAGCGACAGGGTGTCTGCGCTCTTGATGCTGGGCACGACGAGGCCACCGGGGGTGTCGACGGCGACGCCGAGGTTCACGTCGCGCAAGCGGACGTAGCTGCCCTCGAGGACGCGCGCGTTCATGTCGGGGTGCTCACGCAGCGCCTGCACGGTCGCGACGCAGATGAACGTGAGGAAGGTGAGCGGGATGCCCTCCTTCTTGAGCCGATCTTTGTGCTGATCGCGCAGGCGGGCCGTCGCGTGGAGGTCGACCTCGGCGACCGTCGCGACGTGGGGCGACACCTGCTTCGAGTAGACCATGTGGTCGGCCGTGATCCGCCGGCGGCGGGAGAACGGCACGACCTGGTCACCCGGCTTGGGGGCGTACGGCGGGACCTTGTAGGCGCCATAGCCCAGGCCCGGGATCGGCGGCACGAAGCCGGACCCAGCGTTGAGGAGCGCCGCGAGCTCTTGGGGCGCGGGCGCTGGCGGCGCGGCGATCGGCGGCGGCGCGATCGCGGGGCTCGCGTGCGCGGCCGCGGGCGTGGGCTGAGGTGCGGCGGCGCGCATCACGTCGCCGGGCGTGACGCGCCCTTGATCTCCCGTGCCTTGCACACGGGTGAGCTCGACGTCGTGCTCGCGAGCCATCTTGCGGACGCTGGGAGACGCCAGAGGAGCGCCGCCCGAGGAAGCGGGCGCGGCAGGCGGCGTTACCGCTGCCGCTGCGGCAGGCGCGGGCGCCGCCGCGGACGCTGCTGCGGACGCTGCCGCGCCGGCCGTCTCGTCGAGCTGGCACAACAGACCCCCCTTGGCGATCGTCTGCCCTTCCTGGGCGAGGATCTTCGCGACTCGCCCCGACGCGGGGGCGCGCACCTCGGTGTCGGCCTTGTCGGTCGCCACCTCGAGGAGCACTTGCTCGCGCTCCACATGGTCACCTTCGCGCACTACCCACTTCGTCACGGTGCCCTCGGCGACGCTCTCGCCGAGCTGGGGCATGGGGACGTCGATCATCGATGGCTCCTAGCTTGTTGAGCGGGCCCCCTCTTCGCTCGGCTTGCCCAGCGAATCAACAAACAAGATCCGCCCGCCCCGACGAGCTACATCGCGGTGCCGCCGGGCTTGCCGCGGACGGCACCGCCGCCCGGGCCCGAGCGCGGCGCCGTCGCCTGCAAGGCGTCGTCGATCTTTCGAGCGGAGAAGCCGACGAGGATCTTGCCTCGGATGTCGAGCACAGGGATCGACCCCTTGCGCCCCCCGTGCTTCGTCAGCTTCCCATCCATCTCGACCCTGGCTGTCGAGTCGGCGTCGATGTCCTTCCACACCGTCTTGACGCCCTTGCCCTGCAGGTAGCGCTTCGCCTGGGAGCAGGCCCCGCACCACGGCGCGCCATAGACGATGACCTCGCCGCCTTCCCCTCCTGAAGGCTCGCCCGGTTCAGGTGCAGGCACAGGAGCAGAGGGCTCGGGGGCGTCGGGACGCGGCTCGGGGGCGTCGGGACGCGGCTCGGGGGCTCGGCTCGGGCGGCGCTCTTTGGGGGCGGTGGCCGCCGCGACGGCGGGGCGCTCGTTCCGGCGCCGCTCGATCTCGGCCTCCCACTCGGCCCGCGGCACCCCGCGCGCTCGGTACTGACCGCCGCCAGCTTCGGACGTCAGGTCGGACACATAGACTGCGCCGGGCGCCCGCGGCGCGTCGGCGAGGTCGACGCGGACGTACGTCGCGCTCGAGCGAGGCACGGCAGACGGCCGCTGGACGACATGCGTCTCACCGCGATCGTCGATGAACGTGATCAGCAGGTCGGGCGTCTCCTCGGTGAACTCGACCGCCGGCATCGCGCTCGGATCCGTCGCGCCTCGGGCGTCGTCGCCCCCCTCTTTGCACGAAGCCACAACGACGCTGGCCGCGCAGAGCGCGGCCGATTGGAGCAGGAAGGCGCGGCGGGTAGGCATGAAGGATTGAACGGAGGCGACACGGCCCCAACCCGAATGGTTACCCAGAGGGCGCGCACGTTCAATCACCTTCGACGAGGCACCCGTACCCGTACACGATCGCCTCGCACTCTTCGTCGGCGACGCAGGCGGCGCGGTCGGCGATCACCTCCGCGTAGGCGGGGTCCTCGGCGCTCAAGGCCTCGCACTGCTCCACACAGGCTTGCTCGTCGGCGCCCATGACACCCAAGTCCTGTCGGCACTGTGCCTGCCTGGCACACAGCTCGGGGCACCCCACCGGGGTTTCGCAGCCCAAGCCCAGAACGCCGCACAGAATCGACGCACCCCACAGCCTCATGGTTGCCTCCTGCTTGGCCCTTCGTTTGCAAGACGCTGGCCGCTGGCTTTCTTAGCTTGTCCCCCTGTCCCCGTGCCAGGGCGGTGTCCGCCCCCAGAAGGACCTCCGATGCTCATTCGCTCTCGCCTGTTCGCTGCATCGCTCGGGCTCGTCACCGTCTCCGCTGCCCTGTTCCACGCGCGCATCGCGGACGCCTGCGGAGGGTGCTTCGCGCCCCCCGACCCGCCGACCGTCGTGAGCGGTCACCGCATGGTGATGAGCGTGTCGCAGAGCCAGACGGTGCTCTGGGATCAGATCCAATACTCAGGCGACCCCGAGGAGTTCGCGTGGGTCTTGCCGGTCAAGCCCGGTGCGCGCATCGAGGCAGGCACGGCGGCGTTCTTCGAAGTCCTCGAGTCGCAGAGCGCGACCCGGGTCGTCGCGCCGTTCGTCGACTGCGGCGGCGGGAGCAGCTCGGGGTGCAGCGCCGGGTACGCGTCGTACGACGAGGCGGGCGACGGTGGCAGCCCGACCGCCGA
Organism: Polyangiaceae bacterium; assembly: GCA_016719945.1. GTDB lineage: Bacteria > Myxococcota_A > Polyangia > Polyangiales > Polyangiaceae > Xiheicaenibacterium. Next base: position 386,227 of record JADJYE010000002.1, read on the forward strand.
CGGAGGCGGCGACCCCGTCGAGGTCCTGCATCAGGGCACGGTCGGCCCCTACGAGACGGTCACGCTGTCGACCGAGGAGCCTGGAGCGCTCAACGCTTGGCTCGAGTCCCACGGCTACAACGTGGACGACTCCACGCAGCCGATCGTCGACCAGTACGTCGAGGAAGGGTTCGATTTCATCGCCCTCAGGCTCCAGCCCGGCAAGGGCGTCAAGCAGATGACCCCGGTCCGAGTCGTCATGGAAGGCGGCTCGATGACGCTGCCCTTGAGGATGGTCGGCATCGGGACCGGAGCGCAGACGCCGATCGTCCTCTATGTCGTCGGCGAGGGGCGCTACACCACGCAGAACTTCCAAGAGGTCTCGATCGACTACGGCCTGCTCTCGTGGGACTTCGCGACCGACGAGTCGAACTACACCGAGCTCCGGGATCTCGTGCTCGCGCAGCAGGGCGGGAGGAACTTTCTCACCACCTTCGCGAGCCAAGGCTTCTTCACGAACACCTCCGTGTTCGACCCGGTCACCCAGAGTCCCACGAGCCTCGTGCGCCTCTACACCGCCCAGGCGCTCAAGAACGGCGAGATCGGCAGCACGTGCGGTGCCGACATCAGCTCGTATTACGGCAGGGTCAAGAACCCCTGCCCGCCGGGCGAGCCGTGGGACTCTCCCGCCTGTGGCGTCGTCGAGTCGGGCGAGGTCGACGCGCGACAGCTCGGCTGCGCGGGGGCCGAGGATATCGCGGTCGCGCTCGAGGGCATGATGCTCGAGAGCGTGTGGGTCACCCGGTTGGAGGCGAACCTCCCGCGGGTCGCGCTCGCGACGGATCTCACCCTGCAGGCTTCGACCGACCAGCTCAACGTCAGCAACATCGTGCAGGCTCAGATCGCCCTCAACCCGGAGGAGGTCTGCGGCGACGGCGTCGTGCCGCGCACGATCGACATCCGCTCGATTCCCCCGAACCGGTTCGCCCCGGTCATGGCCGCTGCGCTCGCGTCTCTCGGCGCTGCGTTCGCGCTGCGCCGCGCGCGCGCGCGCCGCGCGCGCAGCTGAGCTCAGCTCGAGAGCAGCTCGATCCAGCCGATCCCACCGGCGATGACGGCGAGCGCCGTCATCGCGACCGGTCCGACGAGGGCGAGGCGTCGTCCGGCTTCGCCCGAGGCTCGCGCCCACGGGACACCGAGCGCGTGCGACACCAGGAACGCGACCGCGAAGGCCGCGCACGCGCGCGCCAAGATGAAGAGCAGCACGTCGAGCTCATCAGCGCCTGACGCGCCGCCCGCGAGCTCCCAGCTCACCGCGAACGGGATGGCGGCGACCGCGGCCGCGAACCCCGGCAAGTAAGCGAGGAAGTGGACCTTGAGGAGCTTCGACATCAGCCGGCGGTGACGCGACAGCGCCTCCGGATCCGGCGCCGTCATGGGGACCGTCTGCGCCGGCTCCAAGCGCCGACCAGCGCGATCGCCGCCAGCCAGCCGAGACGGGCGTGTGCGCCGGCTCCCGCGGCGGAGCAGTCGCACCCCTCCGCGGGCTCGTCGTCATCTCCGGCGGCGCCGCCGCCGTCGCCCCCGCCCTCTCCAGCGGGGGGTCGCGGAACGGCCCCCTCGATGCGCACGTAGTCGAGGCTCGCCTCGCCGGGGGTCTGCGAGAACGGCGCGAGCGCGACGCGCTCGATCGGCCCGGGCCCGAGGTCGATCGTGAGGTCGTGGTGGGCTCCGTCGATGGGCAGATCGAGGGCGAACTCCTCGGCGCCCTCGAGCTCCGGCGCCTTCCGTGAGACCAGCAGCGTCGCCTCCCCGGCGCCCGACGTGCGCGAGGCCCGGAGGTGCACCTTCGCGGAGACCGCCGCGACCAGGCTCGAGGCCGGGAGCATGAGCACCGCACCAGGCTCACCGTTCGCGAGATCGAGGGTGCTCGAGGACGACGCGAAGGTGAGGCCACCCGTGGCGCTCACCCCCTCGAGGCGAGGGCTCTGCCACTCCCAGCGAGTGTGCGAGTACACGTCCGCGGTGAGCGCCAGCTCGAGGCGTCCGCCGCCAAAGGTCTGCGAGCCATCGACGTTGACCACCGGGCCCCCGTGCTCCGACTGCTCGTAGAGGTCGTCGATCTTCGTGACCCACGCGAGCAACACGGGAGGGAGCGGATCGTCCACGCTGTACTCGATCGGCGTGATCGAGAGCTCGACCCGCTTCTTCTCGCCCGCTGCGAGCGAGCCCACGGTGAAGTCGAGCCGACCCGACAGTGTGCCGCTCTGCGGCGGGTTCCCCGGGAGATGGGTGGCGTCGTCCAGCTCGAACGGCCCGCCCCCGGTGGCGCTCCGCGTGATCGCGAAGCCATCGACCTCGAACAGCGCTTCGCCCAGCTCCACGCTCACCGACACGCTCGACGCCGGTGCCGCTCCCGGGTTCGCCAGCGTCAGCCACACGACCTCGGGATCGTCTTCGAACAGGTCCGCCACGCCCGCCGACGGGCCGTCGGCGAACCGATCGGCCGCGCCCTCGAGCTCGAGCGCGAGCGAGACGTCCGGGCGATCGCCCGGGGGCGGCCCGCAGTCGACCGCCCCTGGGAACCCCTCAGCGGGGGCCGCGAGCAGGCGCGCCTCCGTCTGGGGACCGTACTCGCCGTCCTCAGCGATAGGGTCGTTGGGGTTGTTGTCGTTCCACAGCTGCTGAAACGCGAGGACGTCGAGGCCCTTGTGATCGACTGCGTCCGGCCCGGCGTAGTCGTAGTGGACGGGATCGGCGTTGCCGTACCAGTCGAAGCCGTGGGCCTCCAAGATGGGCCGCCAGGGGGCGTACTGCGACGTGTCGAACGCGAGGCCCGTCTCGTGGTTGGAGTTGCCCGGGGTCGCCGCGAGGCCGATCCCGCAGCGCCCTTCCTGGTACCAGCGGTAGAGCAGCAGCTGCTGGGCGACGGTCCTCAGCATCGAGTTGATGCCGAGCGACATGGAGGGGTTCTCCTCGAGCGCGTCGACGAGCGCGTCGCGCGCGGGCTCTTCGAGGTACGGGAACACCGCGTCGCCGAAGGAGATGTTGGCCAGATCGGGCACCTCGCTGAAGGCGCCGGGCTCGATGCAGTTGCCCTGCGCGATGATCTGCAGGCTGAGGCCCATCACGCTCGCCGTGGTGCAGGAGGTGTCGGCGGCCTCGGCGACGCTGATCGCGCTCACCGCGACGCCGACTGGCTCGGTCTCTTGCAGGGAGCTGTCATCGCTGCAGGCCGCAGCGAGCAGCGCCGAGAGGGCGGCACCGAGGGCCGGCGCGCGGCGAATACGGCGACGACGCATCAGCGCCCAGGGGGGATCGTCGATCGCTTCTTGTTGGGTGGGGGAGGGTTGGTCGACGGGAGCTCGTCGGGCGCGAGCGACGTGGCCGACTGGATCCCCACCGGGGGTATGCTCGACGCCTGCGCGATGGCCGGGAAGCTCGTCGTCGACACGCGGCGGATCATCCCCGAGTTTCGCTGGTCGAGCCAGCGGTGCGCCTCGACGATCGACGTGAACGCGCGGAACGGGAGGCCCGACGACACGCCGGTTATGTTCATGCGCGTGACCATGAGATCGGCTTGCTCCTCCGGGAGCGCGAACGCCAACAGCTCGTACTCTCGCGCGTGGACGAACTGCCAGGCCGTGTGGCACGCCTCGTCAGGCATTGGCAGCTCGAGCGCGCGCAGATCGAGGAGCATCTTGCGGGTGCCCGCGGCCTCCATGCGATCATGGAGGTACAAGGTCGCGCGCTCGACGTCGTTCGGTGTAGCCACGTAGCCGTTCGCGCGGACGTAGAGGTAGCCTTTGCGCTCCTCCGCTTCCACGCGCGCGTTGTTGTGCGTCCACGCCTCGGTCACGGCGACACCCCGTGAAGGACGTTAGCACCTAACCCCACGAAGCAATAGGGGTTAATCGGTGCAGCGGCGCGGCCCGAAGGGCAAAGCTTGGTCCACCGCGAAACCGAGCACGAGCGCGCTGTCGTGCTCGGTGCCCAAGTAGAAGTGGGACTCCTCGGTCGTCCCCCCGATCTTCGCGAGGTTCCCAGGGCCGGTCTCGTGCCCCGCGGACACGACGACGGCGCGCGTGGGGTCGTCGGGCCGCCTGAGGATCATCCGTGTGCCGCGCGGCGGCCTCGAGGCTGGCGTCCAATACATGTTCACGTACCAACCCTCGTCGACCACCGGCACCTCCGACGGGGAGCCGATCCCTGCGCCGAAGAACGACCCACCCTCCATGGGCGCCCACAGCTCCGAGCGGTGCATGACCAAGCCCGTCTGGGTCTGCGACAGCGCGTAGTGCTCGGCGAGCTCCTCGGTCGCGGTCGACGGGTACGGCTTGGGCTCTGCCTGCGTCACCAGGTGAGCCTCCTTCACGACGGGGCCGGTCGCGGGCATGGCCAGGGGCACGCCGCCGTCGCCCACACGCGCCAGCTCTCCCGTCTGCATGCCACAGGGGCCTGACGAGACCGGCACGAAGCCGATGTCGATCCGGAAGCCGCCCGAGAGCGCGCTTCCCCCGCCGTTCACCCAGGTGTCTGCGACGATCCACACGTCGCCCGCGCTCACGTCAGCGGACGCCTCGAGGTCGCCGCGAGACAGACAGCCGTCGCCCGACGGGGCGAGCGGGTCGATGGTGGTCACGATGTGCACGTCGATGTCGACCCCTGCGTCGTCGTAGACCGCGGCGCTGACGAAGCCGTCCGACGGGACCGTGACCCGGTACAGGATCTCGGGGCCCCCCTCGTTCGTGCCGGGGGAACAGTCGTACGCGTCGATCTCGGTCCCGCCCTCCGCCGAGGTGTCGCGCTGCTCGCTGAAGGGGAACGAGGTCACGCACGTCACTCCGCTTGGACACGGCGCCGAGCCCCCCTGGTCGGGCTCGCCGCCGGAGCCGCCGGCGCCTTGGGCTTGGCCGCCTGCGCCTGCCGCGCCGGCCCCGCCGTCCGACGTCGAGGAGCCGCCTTGCGCGCTCCCTCCTTCGGGCTGGATGGAGCTGTCGTCGCCGCAGCCGAGCGGGCTGAGCAGCGCGACGACGCACGCGATCGAGAGTCTCTTCATCGTCTTCACTCCGGCGCGGGGACGGGCGGCGCCGAGGTCGTCGAGCCCGCGCCCCAGAACGCCGCCTCTGGGGCGTCGTTGATGAGCGCCGCCGTCATCACCATGTTCTCGAACGTCACCTCGAACAGCTCTCCCTGCTCGGAGAAGCCGTAGACGCTCCCGGCCCAGAAGGCGATTCCGTAGACGTTGCCGTAGCCGAGCGGGCCCCAGTTCTTGAGCATCACCCCGGTCACGGGGTTGATCTCGACCAGGCAGTCCGTGTCGCAAGGACCGCCCTTCACTGTGAGGTACGTGTTGCCGTCCTTCACCGAGACGATGTCGCCGCTCGAGTAGAGCGCGGGCTCGGCCAGCGAGCCGACGTTCTGCACCGCGCCGGTGGTCGTGTCGATGCGCACGTACGTCGAGCCGTTGTACCCGACGAGCGACTCCTGCACCGGATCGAGCGTGCCGGCGGGGATGAACGAGAGCGAGTTCGGGAACGCGCCGGAGGAGATCAGCTCGCACTTCGCCGTGAGCTTGTCGATACGCCACAGCCCGTCCGCCGTCGTCCCGAAGAGGTTGGAGTCCTTGTCGAGGGCGATATCGATGACGTTCGAGCAGCCGTCGAAAGACCCGACCGTGGTGACCTGCTTCGTCTCGGGGTCGAGCCGGTAGAGCGTGAACGCGCTGTGGCCGAAGACCTCGGCGACCTCGTTCTCTCCGCCGCCCGCGCCGCCTCCGCCCTCGTCGAAGCCGCCGCCTTGCCCCTCTCCACCGGCGCTGCTGCCGCCCTCGCCGGGGCCACCCGCGCCGCTGCCGTCAGCCCCGGCGCCACACCCCGAGACGACCAGCGCCGCGACCCAACACGTCGCGGCGAACGCACGAGACACGTTCGACATGGAGGCCTCCTCAGGTGGGGTGAGCAGAAGGGTGAGAGAGCGACCCGGTGGGAGCCGGCGGGGGCGCCGCCTCGCTCACTCGGGCACGGGCGGAGCCGACGTCGTGGACCCTGCCCCCCAGAAGCTCAGGCCGTTTGGGGTGGCGATCGGGATGGTCGTGAGCTGGTTATTTTCGATCACCATCTCGAAGATGTCGCCGTCGTTCGTGAAGCCATAGACGCTGCCAGCCCAGAACGCTGCCCCGAAGACCTTCGCATAGCCGACGTCCTGGAAGTTTCTGATGATGGCACCGGTCACCGGGCTGATCTCGACGAGGCAGTCGCCGCAGTCGCCGGTGTCGGGGTCTGCGTCCTTGATGGTGAGGAAGGTGGGCCCGTTCTTGACGGAGACGATGTCGCCGCTGGAGACATAGGTGTTGTTCCACGGCGAGCCGATCTCGGTCACGTCGCCCGTCGACACGTCGATGCGGATGTACTGATCGTCGAGGTACCCGACCAGGGCCTCCACGTTGGGGTCGAGCGTGCCGGCAGGCACGAAGGACAGCGAGTTCGGGTAGGCGCCCTCGGACACCAGGGTGCACGTGGCGCTCTCCTTGTCGATCCGGTACAGGGCGGTGTCGGTCGCGCCGAAGATCACGCCTTGCCCGTCGATCGCGATGTCGATGATGTCGTCGGCGCAGCCGGAGAAGTTCGCGACGATGCCGACGTCCTTCGTCTCGGGGTTCAGCCGGTACAGCGTGGTGCGCGAGTGACCGAACACCTCGGGCTCAGGGACGTAGCCGCCCCCCGACCCACCCGTCTCGAAGCCTGCCCCAGCGCCACCCTCGCCGCTCTGCCCGCCGGCGCTGCTTCCGCCCGTGCTGCTGCCCCCGCTCGGGAGCGTCTCGTCATCGCTGCCGGCCGCGCACCCGAGCGCGACCAGGAACCCCAAAGAAAAGCCAAGCGCCTTCATCGACTGCCTCCGGTGCGGCATCACATCCGCCGCATCTCCATCTTTCGTTGCACCATCCCGCTCTTCATCACCAGGTCGAACGCCTCCTTCTCGAGGAGGGGTGCACACCGCGGGGCGACACGCCCATGGGGTTCTTCTTCTTCGTGATGAACCCCATCAAGTACTGCACGTTCATGCCCTTCAGCTCGAACAGCGTCTTCTTCATCGCCTTCGAGTTGTTGGCGAACGCGTAGGAGAACGCCCGCGCCCGGAGCAGCTGCGGCTTGAGGTCGGCGAAGGTCGCGTCCTGGGGGTCGATCTTCTCGAGCAGCTCGACGGCCCGCTTCGCCTGACCGGAGCGTGCCCACGCCTCCGCGATGATCGCGGTGAGCGACGCGCGGGACTTGGCGTCGCTGTGCCGCGACAGATCGATGGGGTCGACCAGGGAGCGGGCCTCGTCGGTCTCGCCGAGGATGAGGTGAATCATCGCCCGCTGCGCCCGCGCCTCGTCGGCGACGTTCGCCATCACCTTCGACAGGTTGATCTGCTCGAGGGTCTTGAGGGCCTTGCGCGGGTCCTCCTGCATCTCGAGCTGGGCCTTCGCGAAGACGGCCGCCGCGTCGCCCTTCTTGAAGTCGGTCTCGAGCTTCTCGAGCGCCTCTTTTCGGCCCTCGGGCGTGTCGGCGCCCTTGAGGATCTCGACGACCTTCTGCGAGCGCCGCGCGTAGCGGACGGCCCAGATGGTGACCCCGATGAGCGCCGCCGTGACCACGCCCATGATGAGCGTGGCCACCCAGTGGCCGATGAAGAAGACGATCACCCAGCCGAACGCCACCGGGAGGCCCATTCGCAGGGCCATCTTCCGGAGGTTCTCGGGGGAGAGCGGGTCGGGGACGGCGGGCCGCTGGCGGGAGTCAGCCAGCAGCCGCTCCCGCTCCTTCGCGGCGTTCGCCTTCTTTGAAACGGCCTTCGAGCTCACGACCCATGCCCCTTAGCACAGGCGCAGCCGGGCGCTTCTGCAATGGTTGCCTACTCGCCGCAGCCCGGCTCGGCACCGCCCGGGGGCGCGGCGCCGCCCGGGGGCGCCTGCATCCCGGTCAGCTTCGTGTCGCAGCCGGCGAGCTTGTTGTGCTTGCAGATGTTCGACTTGACGGTCTCCGGGTCGATCCCCGAAAACTGGTGCTTGTTGTTCGCAAGCCAGGTCGGGCTGGCGCCACATCCTGCCGCGTTGGTCGTCGCGAAGGACGCCGCGAGCAGCTTCTTGCCCTCGTCGCCGTTGAAGCACTTCTCGATGACCGCCTTGTCGATGCCAGTCGCCTTGCCGGTGCAGGGCTCCCAGTTGCTCGACCGCCAGTCCTTGTTGCGGCACCAGATGTAGTCGAGGAACTTGAAGTCCTTCTTGTAGTGCTCGATCGCGCACAGGTGACGGATGTCCTCGTCGACCTCGGGCTGACCGTGCATCGAGGAGAACCCGGTCTTGTCGTCGCCGCTGCCGATGTAGTGGATCGCGAAATCGATCTTCTCGCCGTTCTTCTTGAAGTTCTCGAGGACCTCTTTCATCGCGTCCGTCGCCTTCACCCCGTAGGGGCACTGCGACATGATGAAGAGGTCGAGGCGCTTCGGCACCTCCTCGCGGCACATGATCTCGTTCTTGCACTCGTCGAGCTTGCACCCGTCCGTGTCGTTGCACGCCGGGTTCCAGTCGCCGCCCACCTCGAGCACGCGACGGTCTCCCACCTTGCGCGCGCCACCCTCCACCATGCCGAGGGCCTCCTTGTCGGCGTCGAGCGAGGCGTCGAAGACGAGCAGGGGAAGCTTGGCGGGCTTGATCTCGCCGTACAGCTTCTTGCCAGCCTCCTCCGCGTAGTCGAGCGTCGTGACGACGGGGTTCGCGAGCTTCGACTTCACCGCGGCCGCCAGGCCCTTGGCGTCGCACGCCTCGCACCGGCTGTCGGTCAGGACGGTAACGTTGACCTGCGGCGGCACCGGGATGTTGTTGCAGACCTCGGGCTTGTCACCGGTGTTTGCGTCGCAGATGGCCCGCATGAGGTCGGCCGTTCGCCGGTTGCCCTCGTAGTTCTTGCCCCCGATGCGGATGGTGGGGCTCCCGCTGACGCCGAGGTCGGCCGCCCGCGCGAACGACGCGAGCAGCAGCTCTTCGCCCTCTTTGCCCTCGGCGCACTGGCGAATGGTGTCGACGGGCAGCCCGAGCTCGGCGGAGCAGCTCTCCCAGTTGGTGTCGACGGCGCGCCAGTTCTTGTTCTGGCACTGCACCATCTTGAACCACGCGGGCGAGTGCTTCATCGCGCAGATCTGCACGAGGTTGCCCTTGACCTCCTTCGGCCCGTGCATGCTCTGAGGCTTGCCGTCGGGGCCCTTCTCGCCGATGAACTCGAGCCGGAAGTCGACGTCGGCGCCCATCTTCTCGACGACCTCGCGGAACGACTCCTCCGCCTGGACGCCGAACGGGCACTGCGACATCACGAACAGCTCGACCTTGACCGCGCCCGGGTTCGTCGTCGCGGCGCTGTCGGCCTCGAGCTTGACGGCCGCGCTGCTCGGCGAGGCCGAGGCCGAGACGGCCGCGGAGGCGGCGGCGTCCGGCGTCGCGCTCGGATCCGCCGCCGAGCGGTTGAGGCCCCACATGACGAAGACGCCGCCCGCGAACGAGGTGGCGTACCAGAACATCGATGAGCGGTTGGGCAGGGACACGAGAACGCCTTCCACGAGCCGCGAAGCCCCTCTTCGCCGACTTTCCCGGTCGTTCTACTGTCGATCCGAGGAGCGTGCCACGAAGAACTGGGGGGACCGCTCGCCCACCCCCGCCCTGGGTGGGAGCTACTTCTTGTCGGGCGGGGGAGAGAGCTCGGTGCGGGCCTTGGGCTCTCGGATCTCCTCGATCAGCCCGCCGTCGCCGAAGGTGAGCCAGCGCGCCGCGCCGACCGCCCGGCTCTTCCTCTTGTCGAACAGCACACCCGAGCAGTCGGCGGCCCACATCCGCAGCTTGCCTGAGTCTCGGATCGCGACCGTGCACGAGTCGAAATAGAAGGCGCTGTTCTGGCCCATCCAGCGGATCATCTCGGCCAAGGCGGGCCGCTCGTAGATCTTCCCGAACGCGTTCGTCTTGATCGCCGACAGCTCCGCGAGGCCCGAGCCGTTCGCCGCGTTGATGAGTCGCTCGACGTTGAGGATCTTCCCGCTGGTCGTCAACAGGAACTCCTCGCTGGAGTTGGTGGAGGTGACGCCGACCGAGCGCGTGCAGCACGCCCCGACGCGCGCGGGGTCCGCGCCGTCGGCTGCGGCCACCGAGCGGGTGGAGCAGCCTCCCTTGCCACCTCGAACGGCGACCCCCTCTTCGTCCGGCGTGAGCGTCCACGACGGGCGCGAGCCCAACAGGGGGATCTTCTCGCAGGCCCGCTGCCACTGCGCCTCGGTGCACAAGGAGAGGCGGCGGCGCTCACAGCGTCGAAGCGCCGCCGCGAAGCTCGAGCCCTCGTCGCCGGCCTCGCGCGAGACCTCGAACGCCGGGACGAAGACGCTGGAGAGCGGCGCGAAGCCCTTGGGTATGGACGTGCTCGCCAGCGTGTCGAGCAGCTCGGGCGCGCTCGCGGCGCTGGCGGAGGGCGAGGCGGTCGGCGTCGGGTCGCTGCTCGAGAGCGCGAGCGACGGCGCGAGCGCGAGCGACGGGGCCGCTCCGACCGTCCGTGGCGGAGGCGCTGGCGCGAGAGGCGCAGAGCCCCACGTGGCGAGCACCCCTGCGACGCCGGCTGCCAGGGTGGCGCCGATGGCGAGCCCCCACGTCGCGCGCCGCGACGATCGAGGTGCGGCGGACTTCGGCTTGTCGATCTGGGTGATGCCCGCCGCCAGCTCCTCGGTCGGGGCGTGCGCGATCTCGGTGTCGTGGCTCACCACGCCTGGCGGACGTGACCCGGTCGTGAGGCGGATGAACTCTGCGGTCGCGAGCGCGGGGTCCGCCGCGAGCTCGGCGCGAGGCTGAGCGAGGGTCGGGCGCGCTTCGGCGGGAGTGCCGCGCGCCGCCTCCGCGAACGCGGCGGCGAGCTCCGACGCCGACGCGTAGCGGCGCGACGGGTCCGAGCACAGCGCCCGCGCGAAGAAGTCGTCGAGCGCCGGGGCGAGGCTCGGAACGACGGCGGTCGGCTTGCTCATCGCGGCCTGGGTGATCGCGACCAACGTCGCGGCGAGCGTCTCGCCGGTAAAGGGGGGCTTGCCGACGAGCATCTCGTAGGCGACGACCGCGAGCGCCCAGACGTCGGCGCTCTTGTCCGGGGGGCCCGCCCTCATCAGCTGCTCGGGGCTCATGTAGTGGGGCGTCCCGATCAGCACGCCGCTGCCGGTCCCCGCGCCGGTCGGCTCGGAGACCGTCTGGCTCTTGGCGATGCCGAAGTCGAGGATCTTCGTGACCGAGCGCTCGTCGCTCGTGCGAGCCAAGAAGACGTTGGGTGGCTTGATGTCGCGGTGGACGATGCCGAGCGCGTGGGCGTGCTCGAGGCCGGCGGCGATGTCGCGCACGATCTGGACGGCCTCCTCGAGCGGGACGCGCTGATCGGACTGGAGCCGCTCCGAGAGGCTCTTGCCGCGTAGCAGCTCCATGACGATGTAGGGGGCACCGTCCGCGCTGACCCCGTGGTCGAGGACGCGCACGGTGTGCGGGTTGTCGAGCTTGGCCGCGAGCTGCGCCTCGCGCCGAAAGCGCGCGAGCACCAGCCTGGTGTCGGCGCTCAGCAGCTCGGGCGCGATGAACTTCACCGCGACGTCGAGGTCGAGCTCCTCGTGGCGCGCAGCCCACACGCTGCCCATGCCTCCTCGGCCGAGCAGGTGGACGAGCCGGACCTTGTCGTTGACGAGCTGGCCCGGCGTGGGGCTCACGACCGGTTCACGCCAGGTGGGATCTCCCCTGGCGGTGGGCGGTCTGTGGGCGGGGCCATGAGCTCGGGGTGCCCCGTGGCCGTCGGATCGCGCAGCCCCATGGTGGTCTCACGGAAGTGCAGGAAGATCGTCTGCACGATCGACAGGCAGGGCACGGCGAACAGCGCGCCCTTGATCTGGAAGAAGTGCTCGCCGACGAGCAGCGAAAACACGACCAGCACGGGGTGAATCTTGGCGGCGTCGCCGATGATCTTGGGGTTGAGGAAGTTCGCCTCGATCTGGTGGATGCCGACCACCCAGACGAGCACGCCCACCGCCGTCCCGACGCCCTGCGTGAGGCCGATCGCGACGGCCGGGATCGTCGAGATGATCGAGCCGAAGATCGGGATCAACGAGCCGACCGCCGCGAGCAGCGACATGAGAGGCCAGTACTTGAGGTCGAACAGCCAGAAGCCGATGGCTGACAGCACGCCGTTCACGAGACAGATCAGGAGCTGCCCGCGCACGACGCCCGCCAGCCCGCGATCGAGCCGGCGCAGCAGGCGATCGAAGGCGGGCTGCGAGTCGGGCTGCAACAGCTCGCGGAAGAACCCGATGATCCTCTCGTGCGTGAGCATCATGTACGCCCCGAGCATGAGCGTCATGAACAGGGTGAAGATCCCGCGAGCGACCGCGCTGATGATCTGCTGACCGAACTTCAGCACCTCGACGGTGTTCTCGGCGAAGTACTTCGAGCCGCGATCGGCGAGCTTCTTGAAGAGGCCCTTGTCGTCGTCCTTGTCGGACTCGATCTTCTCGAAGCGCCACGTGTCGTCGCCGACCTTGCGCAGCTCGACGCGTTCGTTGAGTCGGACGTCGTACGAGCCGTCGCCGCGGGGCTCGACCACGATCGCCGCGTCGGACGTCGGCGCGGGGGGCCCTGGGGCTCGTTGCTGGCGGCCCCGCTGGTGGGTGACCTGCCGTTGGGCGGCCCGCCGTCGGGTGACAGCGCGGGCTCGGGGTCGGACGGAGCTCCCTTCCAGGCGCGGACCTTCTCCTCGACGTAGGGGACCCACTTCGTCTCGGCGTCCTCGATGAACTTGGGGAGCTCGGCCTTGAGGGCCCGGCCCTCGTTGAACAGGCTGGGGACGATCACCGCGATGAAGCCGCCGATGACCCCCAGCACGACCGCGTAGACCAGCAGGATCGCCGCGAACCTCGGGACCCGCATGCGCTCGATGCGCAGCACCAAGGGCAGCAGGATGTACGCGACCAGCAGCGCGAGCACGAACGGGAGCAGGACATCGTTCGCGACGAGGAGCGTGACGACGGCGAGGACCGCGCTCAGCGTCAGGAAGAGCTTGCGGCTGCGCTTCTTGTCGTGCGGCCCATGGGGGAAGGCTCGGACCTCACTCATCGGGATTCAGGTCGGCGAAGAACGTCGCCAGGTGCCGTCGCGTCTCGGTCAAGGCTTGGGGGATCACGCGGGTCTCGGCGACGACAGGCATGAAGTTGGTGTCCCCGGACCAGCGCGGGACCACGTGCACGTGGAGGTGCTCGGCGATCCCCGCGCCCGCCGCGGCCCCGAGGTTGATGCCCACGTTCACCCCTTCGCAGCGCACCGCGCGCTTGAGGCGAACGACGACCTCGCGCAGCAGCCTGAAGAGCGCGTCGTGGGCGGCAGGCTCGAGCTGCTCGAGGTCGGAAATGTGCGCGCGCGGGATGACGAGCAGGTGGCCCGCCGCGAAGGGGTAGCGGTTCAACATGACGACCCCGGCGGGCCCGGACCACACGACGAGGCGCTCCTCGAGGCTCGCGTCAGGGACGGCGTCTTCGAGGCAGAAGACGCACGAGTCCTTCTGCTTCTTGGACAGCACGTACTCCATACGCCAGGGCGCCCACAGCGGCTGGCTCATCGGTGCCCGAACGTAGCACGACGGAACCCGTCGGCGTCACGGCTCCTCGCGTGAGCGAGCGGGGAATCGGCGAGCGGAAAGGCCCCGCAAGACGCGCTCCGGGGGCAGAACTCGAGGTGGCGCTCGTAGGATGTCGCCGGGGCCGATCTGGACTATGTCGGTCTTTGGCGTGGGGATGCTCCCGCGCCGCGCGCCCGTTCGCCGGGCGTGGTGGCGGCAGTCGCCCGTCGGGGCGGCGAGCCGACGAAACCGTTGGAGGTCTCACCATGCGCTCGTTCTCAACCCCTCTCTTCATCTTGGCCGTGGCCATCTCCCTGCCCCTCGTCGCGTGCGACCAGCTCGGCATCGGCGCTAAGAAGGAGGACAAGAAGGAGAAGAGCAAGAAGGACTCGGACGACGAGGACGAGGACGAGGAGAAGGCGGAGACCACCGCGACGGCGACCGCCACGGCGACCGCCACGGCGGTCGCGACCGCGACCGCGACCGCGACCGCCGAGCCCACCGCGACGGCTACGGAGACCGCCGTCGCCAGCGCGAGCGCGCCCGAGACGGCGACCGCCTCCGCCTCGGCGTCCGGTACCGCTGCCGCGCTCGCCGGCCACTCGCCCGTCCCCACGACGCAGGAGTGGGAGGCCGTGAAGGAGGTCGCTGTCCTCAACGCCAAGAAGCTCGGCTGCGAAGGGAAGGCGCTGCGCGAGTGGGTCCGCGTGAGCTGCAAGGACAAGAACGACACCGGCGGGACCCCCAACGGGGTCTCGATCGACAAGGGCAACGAGAAGAACGACACCTTCACGTTCGCGCAAGGCGACGTGACCTCCGTCGTGTTCCCGTTCGAAGACGGGCGCGAGCTCGAGGCCACGTTCATGTGGTCCGACAAGAAGGTGAAGTTCAAGTCCTTGTGGCCCAAGGGCGCGCCGAAGCCCCCGTCGTACGGTGAGTTCGACGCGCCGCCCCCGGCGCCGGTCGCGGCGGTGACGCCGAAGAAGCCCGAGCCGGCAAAGACGGTCGCGAAGCCCATCGAGCGCCCCATCTCGAAGCCTGGGCCGATCCTCAAGCCCGTCATCAAAGCGCCGACCAGGAAGTGAGCACGGGCTCGCGCGCGGGCCGTCAGCCGTCCCGCGCGCAGCGGAAGCCAACCGCCTCGGTCGCGTCGCCCCGCGCGAGGCGGGCACGGCTCGTCACCTCGAGCGTGCGCGCCTCGTTCGAGCGGTAGCCTCCCCCGCGGATCACGAACGCGTCGTCGTGGTCGCAGCTCTTCGCGCGGTACGCGCAGTGCGGGCTCTTCGTCCACTCCCAGACGTTGCCCGCCATGTCGAACAGGCCCTCGCTCGTCGCCCCCTTGGGGAAGCTCGCCACCGGCGCGGTGAGCGGGAAGCCGTCGTCGGCGTCGTGCATCGGCGACAGCTGCTCGCCGCGTTCGCCGAAGAGCTTCGCGCACTCGGCCCCGCAAGCGTTCGAACGGGTCGCGTCCGGCGCGGAGTCACCCCACGGGAACAGCTCCTTCGCGCGCGCCCTCTCGGTACGCGCTGCGTGCTCCCACTCGTGCTCGGTCGGCAGGCGCTTGCCTGCCCAGGCGCAGAAGGCCGCGGCTTGATCGTACGTCACGCAGTTGATCGGGTGATCGTCGCGCCGCTCACCGCTGGTCAGGTTGCAGTCGGCGCCGCTCGCGGGGGCGGTGCAGCCGCCCTCTTCCATGCACACCCGGTACGCCCGCACGATGACCTCGGTGCGGTCCAGGGAGAACGCGTCGAGCTGGACCTCGTGGGACGGCGACTCGTCCACCCAGACGTCGTTCCCGACGGTCGCCGTGGCCGCCGCAAAGTGCTTCATCGGCGTGTTCTTCGCCTGTTGAACCAACACTTGGCGGAAGCCGAGGTAGCCGCCGACCGCAGCCAAGCCCAAGAGGCCGAAGGCGAGCAGCACGCGCAAGAGCACGCGGCGCGCCGACGGGCGCGGCCGGACCGAGCTCGTGGCGATCGAGTCTGGCGACGGGCCCTCCGTCGTGGGTCGCGCGGACGTGACCTCGTCGCTCACCCCGGCCGTATAGCGCGAAGCCCCACCAGGCGCATGCGTCGCTCGCCGAGGGCTCTGCAGCGGCTATCCTCTCGCGTCAGTGGTGGACGCAGGGTACCTCGTCGGGGGCCGATACCGCCTGGAGCGCCTGCTCGGCCGCGGCGCCTCTGCGGACGTCTGGCGGGCGGCGGACACCACGTCGGGCCGCGCTGTCGCGTTGAAGCTGCTGCGCGCCAGCTGGGACCCGGCCCCGCGGCTGAGGCTGGAGCGTGAAGCGAGGCTGACCCGAGGCATCCAACATCCTGCGCTCGTGACGATCGAGGAGATCGTCGAGGAGCCGAGCGGACAGCTCGCCCTCGTCATGGAGCTGATCGAGGGTGAGGGGCTGGACAAGGTGCTGGCCCGCGAGGGGCGCCTCGACGCGGCAGCTGCCGCGAGGATCCTCGCGCCGGTCGCCTCGGCGCTCGCGACCGCCCACGCGCTCGGCGTCATCCACCGCGACGTGAAGCCAGCGAACATCTTGGTCCGCGATGGGGCCGGGGTGCTCGTCGATCTCGGGATCGCGAAGCACATCGACCCCCTCCACGGCGATCGCCTGACGAAGACCGGGAGCGCGCTGGGCACGCCCGCCTACATGGCGCCGGAGCAGCTGCTCGCGGATCCCGACATCGACCACCGCGTCGACGTCTGGGCGGTCGGCCTCGTCCTCTACGAGTGCCTCACGGGTGCTCGCGCGGCGCGCGGGGACAGCATCGCCGAGGTCGTGCGCCGGGTGCTGTTCGAGCCCATCGAGCCTGTTTCCCAGTCGCGCCCCGACGTCGAGCCGGCGCTCGTCTCGCTGGTATCGAGCCTGCTCCAGCGCGACGTGCGCCGCCGTGCCGGCGATCTTCGGGCTGTCGTCGAGCTGCTGGGCAAGGTCGGCGGGCTCGAGCTCGCCCCGGCGCCCGAGCCCCGGCGGGTCGCGCAGGCAGCGTCCCGGGGCGCAGCTACCCTGGGCTTGGAGACCCAGTCCGACGAGGCCGTCGACGTCGAAGCGGCGCCCGTCTCGGCCGCCGCCCCCTCGGGACCGATCTCCCGGCTCTCGTCGACCGAGTCGCGCGTCGCGGTCGCGGTCACGCTCGCGATCGACTCTCGCTCCCTGCAGGAGGGCGCGCTCGCGTGGATGCTCTCGTCATGTCGGCGCTTCGGGGTGCCGCAGGCGCTCGGCGACGACGTCATGGGCGTCATCGTCACGCGCGGCTCGACCCTCGCGGAGCTCGGGCGGCTCGCGGTCCGCTGCGCCGAGGAGCTGGTCGAGGCCGGCTGGGCCCGCGCGGCCGACGTGGGCGTCGTGCGCGTCGTGCGCGACGGGGAAGACACCATCTCGGCCTGGCTCAGCGACAGCCGCGCGGAGCTCGCCCGCCCTGACTCGGTGCGCGGCAGGGTGCGGATCGATCCCGAGATCGCTCGGGTGCTGGCGGCGGCGAGGCGGGCGCGCGCCTCCGGGGCCGCGCGGCCGAGCCAGGAGGAGGTCTTCGTCGGACGGGAGCACGAGCTCGCGCAGCTGCTGTCCATCGCGGACGAGTGCGTCGAGGAGTCCGTCGCGCGAGCGGCGCTGGTGCTGGGCGAGCCGGGCGTGGGCAAGTCGGCGCTGAGGGCGGAGCTCGGCAGGCGCCTGCTGTCGAGGTCCTTGAGGACCCACGCGGCGGGCGCCGAGATGTTCGAGTCGGAGACCGCGTTCGCCTTCGCCGGACGGATCGCGCGCGCGCTCACCGGCCTCGACGACCGGGCCGCGGGGGCGCTCGACGACGGCCGACTCGCGGCGTTCGTCGCCGAGCTCCGGCTGCCACCGGGGATCGCCTCGGACTGGAGCGCGTTCGTCCGCGCGCCCGAGCGGTGGATCGTCCCCGGCGTGCCCCTGCATTCGCAGGGCGACTCCATGCGACGAGCGTTCGAGCACGTGCTGCGGGCGATGACGCGCGATCGACCCGCCGTGCTCCTCTTGGATGACCTGCACTGGGCCGACGGAACCAGCCTCGAGCTGCTCGAGCGAGTGACGAAGAGCCTCGCTGAGTCTCCCTTCTATCTCGCGATGTTCGCCCGCCCGGAGCTGGACACGGCGCGGGCGGGGTGGATGCCGGCGGCGATGAGGCGCCCGCTCGGTGGGCTGTCTCGCAGATCGGCCGAGCGCCTCGCCACCGAGCTGCTCGGCACGGGCAGCGGCGCAGCGGAGATCGCGGCGCGCGCGGGGCAGAACCCGCTGTTCATCGCCCAGCTCTCGCGGGCGCACGCGGAGGGGATCGGCGACGGCCTCCCCGACACCGTGCTCGCTGTCGTGCAAGCGCGTCTCGAGGGAACGACCCCGCTCGCGCGCCGCGCCCTGCGAGCCGCGAGCGTGCTCGGGGCGACGTTCGACGAGGGCGGGGTACGCGCCGTGCTCGGTGAAGGCGCGAGTCCCACGGCTCAGCTTCGAGAGCTCGAGGCGGCGGACTTCATCGAGCCGATCGAGGGTCGAGCTGGCGCGAGCGCGTACCGCTTTCGCCACGCGCTCATCGCTGAGGGGGCCTACTCCTCCCTCTCTCCCGACGATCTGGCGCGGGCTCACCGAAAGGCCGCCGTCCACCTCGCGGCGCAGCGCGACGCCGACCCTGGCGTGCTCGCCCGCCACGCCGAGCTCGGCGGCCTCGTGGACGAGGGCGTCGCGTACCGCCTCGACGCGGCCGAGCGCTCGCTCGCCGCGGACGACGCGGCAGGCGCGGTCGCGCACGCAGAGCGAGGGCTCGCGAGCGCTCGGTCAGACGCGGCGAGGGGAGCGCTCGCGAGCGTGTGCGCTCAGGGGCTGCGGCTGCGCGGCCGGCCGCGCGAGGCGCTCGAGCTCGCGCGCCGCGCGCTGGCCTGGCTCGAGCCCTCCGTGCGCTGGCTCTGCGCGGTGGAAGAGCTCGGAGTCGCCGCCATGTTCGCCAACGAGCACGCCGTCTACGACGAGAGCCGCGCGCTGCTCCTGATGGCGAATCCGGCGACCGACGCGGAGCGCGCCGCGCACGCGTCGGCCTGCGCGGCCCTCGCGAGCAGCTACATCCAGATCGGGATGGTGAGCCCGTCGGACGAGCTGGCCGCGCTCGCGGAGCGCTCCATGTCGTGGGTCGCCCACGAGCTCCCGGCGGTCGCCGGGCGGCTCGCCCAGCGTCGCGCCTTCGCCGCCCACCTGCGGGGCGACCTGGAGGAGAGTCTGCGGGAGCACGTCGCGTGTGTCGGCCTCTCCGAGCGCGCGCCGTTCTCGAGGCGCCACTGCCAGGACACGATCAACCTCGGGTTCTGCTGCGCCGAGCTCGGGCTCGCCGAGGAGGCGGAGCGTCACCTGCGCGCTGCGCTCGAGGTCGCGACCGCGCTCGGTCTCCAGCTGTTGATCGGGTCGGCGCTCCACAACCTCGGCCTCGCGGTCGCCCGTGCCGGCAGGACGGCGGAGGGCCTCGGCATCCTCGACCAGTACCTCGCGAGCCCGAGCCTCGGCACCTACTACGAGCTGTGGGCGCGCACCTACAAGGCCGAGGTCCTGTGGTCGCTCGGGTCGTTCGTCGAGGGGCGCGAAGAGGCCAAGCGGGCGCTCTCGAACGCCGATCCCGACGCGCGTGGCCTCGGACAGGCTCGGGCCATTGCTGCGCTGTGCGCGCTCGCGCTCGGCGAGCGAGCGGACGGCTTGGCGGACGCCGGCCTCGCCGCGCGCGAGCTCGAGGAGAGCGGCGCGGTCATCGACGGCGAGGCGACCATTCGCCTCGCGTGGGCGCGCGCGCTCGAGGCCTCGGCCGACCCGCGAGCGCTCGAGGTGCGGGCCTTGGCCCAGCGGCGCCTGCAGGAGCGCGCCGCGCGGATCCGAGACGAGGCCACGCGCTGCGCGTTCCTCGCGCTGCCGGTTCACCGCGCCACTTTGGGCTGAGGGGGTGAAAATGACGGAGGGCGCACAAAATGACGGCGACCTCCCGTGGGGGAGGTCGCCATCACCGCCACAGGCGGTCCGCTAGCTCACTTGAGGTCGAGCTTGCCGCCGAGCTTCTCTTTGATGAGATCGCCCAGCGTGCCTGCGGCCGGCCTGTCGGCCTCGTGGTGCTTGCGCGCGGGGGCGCCGGCGGGTCGCTCTGCGCCGATGTTCTTGGCGGAGAGGAAGATGCGGCGGTCGATCGTGTCGAGGCTCATCACCTCGCACTTGATCACGTCGCCGATCTTGTACTTGGAGAGGTCGTCGAGCTCCTCCTTCGGGATGAGCCCCTCGACACCCTCACGCATGCGGACGAAGACGCCGTAGTCGACCGTGCTGATGATCGGCGCGTCGTCGTACACGCGACCGAGCGGGAACTCGCTCGAGATCGTCGGCCAGGGGTCGTCCCACAGCTGCTTGATGCCGAGCGAGACCTTCTTCTCGTCGTGGTTGATGCTGAGGATGATCGCCTCGACATCGTCACCCTTCTTGAAGAGGTCGCTCGGGTTGTTCACCCGGACGGTCCACGACAGGTCGCTGCGGTGGACCATGCCGTCGACGCCCTCTTCGATGCCGACGAAGACGCCGTAGTCGGTGATCGAGCGGACCTTGCCCGCGATCTTGTCGCCGGGGTTGTACTTGTCCGTGAAGACCATCCACGGATCGGGCTCGAGCTGCTTGAGGCCTAGGCTGATGCGCTTGGCGCGCGCGTCGACCTCGAGCACCTGGCACTCGATCTCCTGGCCGACCTCGAGGAGCTTCGACGGGTGCTTGACCTTCTTGGTCCAGCTCATCTCGCTCACGTGGATGAGGCCCTCGACGCCCGGCTCCAGCTCCACGAAGGCGCCGTAGTCGGTGATCGACATGACCTTGCCGCGGACCTTCTTGCCCGCGGGGTACGCCTCTTCGGCGTGGTTCCACGGATCTTCCTGGGTCTGCTTGAGGCCCAGGCTGACGCGCTCGGTCTCGGGGTTGTACTTGAGGACCTTGACGGTCACCTCGTCGCCGACCTGGAACACCTCGTTCGGGTGGTTCACGCGGCCCCACGACATGTCCGTGATGTGGAGCAGGCCGTCGATGCCGCCGAGGTCCACGAACGCACCGTACTCGGTGATGTTCTTGATCGTGCCCTTGACGACCATGCCCTCGGTGAGCGTCTCGAGGGTCTTCTGCTTCATTTCGTCGCGCTCCTTCTCGAGGAGGACGCGACGGCTGAGCACGATGTTGCCCCGCTTCTTGTTGAACTTGATGACCTTGAAGCGGTAGGTCTGGCCGATCAGCTTGTCCAAGTTGCGGATGGGCCGCAGGTCCACCTGGGAGCCGGGGAGGAACGCCTTGACGCCGCCCTTGATCGTGACCGAGAGGCCGCCCTTGACGCGCTGGCTGATGGTGCCCTCGATGAGCTCGTCGGCCTCGCAGGCGTTCGAGATCTCATCCCACACCTTCATCTTGTCGGCCTTCTCCTTGGAGAGGGTGACAAGGCCATCGTCGTTCTCGCGGCTCTCGATGTAGACGTCGACGCGCTGGCCGATCTGGACGGCGGCCTCGCCGCCCGCGTCCTGGAACTCTTTGAGCGGGATGGCACCCTCGCTCTTGCCGCCGATATCGACCACGACCATGTCGCGGTTGACCGCGACGACGGTCCCTTGGACGATCTCTCCCTCGTTGCCGAAATCGCCCTCGGCGAGGCTTTGCTCGAACAGCGCGGCGAACGAATCGTCGCCCGCGGAGCCCAGGTTTGCTTGGTTCATAAGTTGGGTTTTCAGACTTCCTTCTTCTCGGCAGTTTCCCCACCGAGAGGCCGGGTGGAATAGACCCGCGACAAGGGCTTGTCAACGCGGCGAGGCACGTCGGGCGCGGGGACGTCGCCGCGCACCGGGTACGCGCGTCCAGTGACGTGGCCGGGGCGCGACCCGGCCGAGCCTACTGCCGGTACTTCACCACGAACAGGTCGGACCCGCCGGCGTTGGGGATCGTGCCGCCGCCCAGGTCGAAGGAGCCCGTGCGGAAGCTGCCCGTCGCGTACACGTTGGCCTCGTCGTCGACGTGGAGCCCTTCGAGGAAGTCGGCCTCGGCTGCGCCGAGCTGCTTCGCGCAAACAATCTGGTTGTCGAGGTCGAGCTTGACGATGAAGCTGTCGGTGGAGGCGGGGGTGTACAGCTGGTCGAACGTGATCGCGGACGCGGTGCGGATCGACACCACCGCGCTGCCGTCTGGGCCCGAAACGAGGTCGGTGATCGTCGGCGCGAAGCCAGCCGTCGAGTCGAAGCCGATCGAGCCCAGGTACTCACCGGTGGCCGAGAACCGCGCGACGAACAGGTCTGGTTGGGCGCCGACGGTGGTCAGCTCGTTCCCGAGCGCGCCGTCGAAGTCGAGGCCCGCCGTGACGCTCCCGGCGATCCACAGGGTGCCGTCGGGCGCGATCGCCCCCACCGCAGCGGTGTCGTAGCCGGCGCCCGGAAACACGCGGCTCAGCACGTGGTTGCCGTCCTCGTCGAACACCGCGATGAACGGGTCGTAGTCGGCGTGGACGAGCGGCCCTCCGCCGAAGTCGAGCGCGGAGTCGGTGCTTCCTGGCACGAGGACCCGCCCGTTCGCGCCCACGGCGATTCCGTAGACGGCGTCCGACGAGGTGGCGGTGCCGAAGTTCTTGGCCCACTTGCAGGCGCCGTCGGGACCGTAGCTGGCCACGTAGAAATCGAAGCTGCCGTCGGTGACCAGGTTCTGCGCGCAGCCGAAGTCGACGCTGCCCTGGAAGGTGCCGGTGATCACCACGCCGCCGTCCGGCGTCTTGGCCATCGCGCGGAGCGTGTCGTTGTCGTTCGCCCCGATCTTTCGCTTCGATACCACGTTGAGGTCGAAATCGAGCTTCACCAAGAAGCCGTCGGTGTTGACCGAGGTGAGCGTGGCCCCGCTGCCGAAGCTCTCCGAGCTGCCCTGGCCGAGGATGCCGCTGATCCAGATGCCGTCCTCCACCACCGCGATGTCTTCGACGTAGTCGGAGGACACGCCGCCGAAGGCGACCGCCCGGATGGCGTTGCCTTGGGCGTCCAGCTCGATCAGCGCCATATCCTGGTTGCCGTCACTCACCAGCGTGTCGGCGCCGATCGTCCAGCTCGCGCCCGTGAACTCGGCGAACACCCAGATCGAGCCGCTGTCGGCCTGCGTCGAGACCGCGCCGCCGTACTCCTCCGCTGTCGTCCCGAAGCCCACGCTGATCGCGTGGTCGCAGGTGCACGTGGGCGAGGTCGAGTCGCAGTCCTCGTCGTCTGCGGTCACGCACGAGTCGAAGGACTGGGGGAGCGTCTGCCCCTCGCACGGGCCGAAGGTGTTGCCGTCGGGGCCGGCCTCACAGCTGCTCGTCCCCGCGCTGCACACGCCCACGTCCTCGGTGCCCGCCGGTCCCTCGTAGCAGTCGATCGACTCGCCGATCTCGCAGGTGCAGCCCACGCCGCCGACGTCGGTCGTGCCGTCGCAGTCCTCGTCGACCCCGGTTCCTGCGCCGCCGCACACCTCGTCCGACGGCAGGACCTGCCCCTCACAGGTGGGGGCGCCGCCGTCGGTGCAGACCCATGTGCCGGGCGCGCACGCGCCGACGTCTTGGGTCCCCTCGGGGCCCGTGTAGCAGGGCTCTCCCTCGTCCTCGAACGCGACCAGCTCACCCGCCTCGCACGCCGAGCAACCCTCGACGGGCCCGTCGGGGCGCGTCGAGTAGACACACTCGCCCTGCACGCACTCGCCCTGGAGGCAGGGCTCGTTGGGGCCGGGGTCGCAGCCCTCGTCGCTCGAGCAGGCGACGGGGTCTTCGACGCCGATGATCTGACGGCAGCCGCCGAAGCCGATGAGCAGCAGGCCGACGGTGGACAGGGCGAGGCAAGGACGAAGCAGGTTCTTCATGTTCAGACTCGAGGGGCTCAGAAGCGTCCGAAGAGGTCGACCGACCCGGGACCGACCCGCAGGTCCATCGGGCCCAGGTCGAACGAGCCGATCGCGGGCTTCGCGGACTCGCTCGAGCCCCAGGGCGCGAGCGCGAGCATGATGACGCCGGCGCCGGCGAGGGCTCCGCCGCCGATCAACAGGCCGGTCGAGGCGTCCGCGAAGGTGCCGGCCTCGCGGCGGGCGTCGTTGCCTTCCGCGGAGCAGAACCCGCGCGGGCACAGCTCCTCGGCGTCCGACTGGCGGCCCATCGCGACGCCACCGAGGGCGCCGCCGGCGATCAGCGCAGCGGCGCCGACACCGCCCACGACGAAGCCGACGGGGATCAGCCAGCCGTCGTCCGCCGCGCTGCCAGAGGGCGGCAGGTTGCTGAGGCGAGCGTTGGGATCATCCTCCAACACCGGCACGTCGACCGCGAGGGTCGCGCCGTCTGCGGGGATGTCGACCTCGATGTTCCACGGCTTCTTGCCCGCGGCGATGGCCGTGATCTGGTGCTTGCCTCGATCGATGGGGATCGCCTCGTCGAACTGGCCCGCGCCGACCGTCAGCGGGCCGCGGCGCACCACCAGCTGCGGCATGCGCCGAACGGGCTCGGGGACCCTGATGGTCAGGTACGCGAGCTTCGGCTTGAGGCGCGCGGCACCCTCGGCGGCTTGTCGCTGCCGCTCGCCCTGGCTCTGCCGGGCGGCGAGCTGCTCGACGGTGACGTATTGCCCCCACGCGCTCGCGAGCTTGCCTTGGGCCTCATAACACTCGGCGAGCGACAGCTTGGCCCCGATGCCGTCGGGGACGAGGCGCGTCACCTCCTCGAGCTTGGGGCAGGCTTCGTCGTAGTTCTTCTGCGCCATCAGCGCGACGGCCTTGTCGTGCAGGGCCTGCGCGGCCTGCAGGTTGGCGCCGTCGTCGGCGCGAGCGACGCTCGCGCCGAGGAGCAGGCAGGCCGCCCCTAGCGCGGCGAAGAGGTGGGGTACGCGACGTCCGTTCATCTTTCGGCTCGCATCATAGTCGACGCACTTTCGGCGCGTCTCGACTCGCGACGGTGCCCGTGACAGTTCTCTACGTTGCATGCTTCGCCTCAACCACGAGTGGACCCAGCTCCTTCACAAGTACAAGGCGGACCACCAAGATCCGCGCAACCAGGCGTGCCACAAGATCGGCATCCCGATGATCCTCGCGAGCCTGCCGCTCGGGGCTTCGATCCTCGGTCTGCCGCTCGCCGTGCCGCTGTTCACCGTCGGGTGGACCTTCCAGTTCGCCGGGCACGTGTTCGAAGGCAAGAAGCCCAGCTTCGTCGACGACAAGCGCTCGCTCGTCATCGGCGTGTTGTGGTGGCTCGAGAAGACCGGCCTGAAGCTCCACGAAGAGGCGCGCGACGGCGTCGCGAGCTAGCTCGCGTGCCAACCCCGATCCGGTTCCACTGCGACTTCCTCTCGCCCTACGCCTCCCTGGCGTGGACCCAAGTCCACGCGCTCGCAGATGGATACGGTCGAGGCGTCGCGCCCATCCCCAGCTCGTTCGCGGCCCTGCTCGACGCGAACGGGAACCAGGGCGCGAGCGAGGGCGGTTGAGCGCCGCCAGCGATCCGCCCGAGGCGCTCGCGCCCTCCTGTGACGGGTGCGGCGCGCCGCTGCCGGTCGAGCTGCTCGCCGAGTCGATCCGCTGCGCCAGCTGTGCCTCCATCGTGCGCATCGACGCCGCGCTGCGCGCGCACATGCGCGCTTACGTGTCTGCCTCGCGGCGCGCGCAGATCGGCGAGCTCGTCGCCCGGCGGATGGCGGTGCTGCACTCCCAGAACGAGCGCGCGACGGGCATCACGCTGTACGGGACGCTGGGCGTCGCCCTGGCGGGAGCAGGCTGGCTGCTGCTGCTCGTCAGCGGGGCGGCGCGCGCCGTCCCGCTCGCTGGCCTCGGCGCCCTCATGATCGTGACGTTCGCGGCGCTGGCGGCGCTCGCTCGAGGTTTCACCATCATGCTCGAGCCGCCCTCGCTCGCCAGGCTGATGGCGATGAAGGCGGCTCGCTGCAACGGCTGCGGCGCGTTCGTCGCGTTCGAGGCCGGGAGGCCGACGCTCAAGTGCAGGCACTGCGGGGGGACCGCGCTGGTGCCCTCCGAGCTCGCGTGGAGCCTCCTGCGCGAGGTCCAGAGCCAGGAGGCAGGCGCGCTCTGCCGCGCTCACGACGCCGAGCTGGCGAGCGTCGAGCGAGCGCACGCGGCGAGCGCGTCGATCGGGATCGACATGCGAAGGGGCTCCACGTGGCGCTTCACCGCGGTGCTCCTGCTCGGGTCGACGCTCGCCGTGGTGGGCGTCGTCGCGCTCGCCGCGGGCGGTGCCGGCTCGACGCCGACGTGGTGGGTGTTGCCGGCGCTCCTGCTCGGCCTCGGCGCGGCGGTGGCGTGGGTCGTCCGTGTCGTCCGTCGCGCCATGGGCGCCGTCGAGCGGCTCGAGCAGGAGCTCGGCGTGAAGCTGGTGATGGGCGGCGGGTACCGGGACACCTCCGCGCCGAGGTGACCGGGCGCTACGGCTTCGCAGGGTTCGCGGCCAACCAGGCCGCGCACGCGTCCGCCTCGGGCATCTTCAGCGAGAACGTCGCCGCGATCTCGACGCACTTCTTGTGCGCGCCGCGCGCTCGCTCGAGGAACGGCTCGGACACACGCGCGAGCTGCTCGGTGTACGTGGCTCGGATCTCCGCCTTCGGGATGCCGCCGATGTCCCCGCTGCCCAGCCACTCCTTGGGCATCGGCGCGGTCTTGAGCTCTTCGATGAAGCTGACGTTCTGGGCCCCGACGCGGTGTCCCGCCCTCACGACCCACCTGGGCGCGGGGAACGGCTTCACGTCGAGCACGGCGAGGTACAGCTGGTTCAGCTCGTCGTCCGCCTTCATCCGAGCGGTGAGCCATTTCTTGAACTCGGTGTTGATGAACTTCGTGACGCCGCCGTTGTCACCCTTCCCGGCGTACTTGGGCGGCTTCTGCTTCTCGACCTGAGCGCGCTTGCGCTCGGCCACTTGGTACTTGGCCTCGCTGGTCGCGTCCGCCACGACGACCACCTTCTCTTGGGTCGCCGGGTCCCCGGGCGGCCCGAGCTCTGCGAGCCTCGACCCGCCTGCGTACAGCTTCAGCACGGTGTCGTAGGACTCGGCGGCGCCTTTGGGATCGCCCGACGCCGCGCGCGCGCGGCCGAGCAGCGCGTGGGCCGCGAAAAGCCGGTGGGCCTCGGCGTACGGAAGCTTCTCTTGAACGACGACCTCGAGGGCTTTCTTCGCCTTGCCCCACTCCTTCTTCGTGACGTGTTCGACGGCCTTTCCGAGCGAAGGGCCGAGGTCACGCTCGGTCAGGTCCTTGGAGTCCGCCGAGCGGATCGCCGTCGCGCTCGGCGCGGGGGTCGGGGCCGGGGCGGCGGTGGCGGAGGTCCCGGGGTCGGGCACGGCGCTCGGCGTGGTCACCGCGGTCGGGAGGGGCGGCTGAGCCGTCGCCGACGCGGTCGCCTCTTCGGGGGATTCGGCCGAAGGGGCAGGGGAGCAGCCGAGCACGAGACAGGTGGCCAAGGCGATGGAGCGGGCGCGCATCTCAGGACCGATCGTAGGCTGCGAGCGACCGGCTCGTCACCGAAACCGCGCGCCCAAGTCGCTCGTACCCACCTCGTTCGGACCGACCTTCGATGGCCCCTTCGCTCACTCGCTCCCGCGTCGTCTACGCCATCTCGTACGCCCTGGCGGGCGCGCTCGCGGCGCTCGTCGCGGTCGTCTCACCGTTCGGCTCGCCGTTTCTGACCTACGCCCTCGCGGGCGGCGCGGTCACGCTGCTGCTCTTCGGCTTCGCGGTCGCGTACGACAACATGGGCTTCTACGACTGTTACTGGAGCCTCGTCCCCGTGGTCGCGGGCCTCGTCTGGCTCATGACCGAGCACGCCTGGGCGAGCCCCCGCGCGCTGGCCGCCGTGGCCGTCACAGCGCTCTGGGGCCTCAGGCTCACCGCCAACTGGACGCAGCACTGGGGTGGCCTCGCGCACGAAGATTGGCGCTACGTCGACATGCGCAAGAAGACGGGGCGGCGGTTCGTGCTGGCCGCGTTCGGCGCGCTCTACCTGTTCCCGTATGGGGTCGTCACGCTCGGCACGCTGCCTCTGTACGAGGCGATCGCGAGCCGCGCTCCCTTCGGTGCCCTCGACGGGCTCGCGATCGCGGTCGGGCTCGCAGCGGTGGCCTTGGAGACCGTCTCGGACCTTCAGCTCCACGCGTTCCGCCGCACCAACAAGGACCCGCAGGCGTTCCTCCAGACAGGGCTGTGGGCGGTCTCGCGTCACCCGAACTACTTTGGCGAGGCGCTGTACTGGTGGTCGATCGCCTTGTTCGCCCTGGCGGCGGGCGCGTCCCCGCTGGGGGTGCTCGGCGCCCTCGCCGTGACGGGCATGATCCTGGGCGCGAGCATCCCGATGGCGGAGCAGCGGGCCCTCGCCAAGCGGCCCGCCTTCGCCGACTACCAGCGCCGAGTCTCGCGCCTCGTGCCCTGGTTCCCTTCGCGGTGAGTCAGCGCCCGACGACCCGCCCGAGCTGCAGGGCGCGGCGAACGATGACGACGTCGAGGCCCGTGCGCTCGACGAGCTCGCCGAGCCTCGGGTCCGGCCGTGCTCGCTCGCGAGCGTCCGAGCGGCAGCCAAGACCAGCCGCAGCTCTCCCGTCACGTCGGCGCGCGCGCTCGAGCCGACGGCGCGCCCCTCGCCCTCGAGCGCATCGAGGAGCGCGCCGATCTCGTCGTGGCTCAGCCCGAGCGGCGCGGTGCGTTCGGCCAGCGCGTCGAGATCGAGCTCAGCCCCGCGAGGATGCTCCGCGATGAGCGCGTCGAAGAGGGGGGCCCAGCGCGGGGACATGGTGCGCCGCCTGGGCCTCAGCTCCCGAGCAGCTCGCGGATCTTCGCGCCGAGCTGCTCGAGCCCGGCGTCGAGCCGCTTCTTGTCCCAATCGACCGTCACCATCGTGGTCTCAGCTCGATTCTTGAGCTTGGCGTCCAAGAACGCGTCGACGAGCCCTGCCGAGTCGAACGAGGTCAAGGCGGGGACGTCCTTCGCGTCGACCCTGACCTGCTCCCACGCCTCGGTGAGGGTCGCCTCGCGCGCGCCGGCCGTCGGCAAGACCTCGATGGTGATCACGCCGGACCTCTTGAACCGCAGGTGTCCGGTCATCTTCTGGGTCACCTTGCAGGCGGCCTTGAGGTGCTCGAGCTTGTCCTCTGACACCCCCGCGAGGGGGGGCGCGCGTCCGACGGGGTCCTTCGAGAAGGCTTCGAACACGGCGCGATCGATCACGAACGAGACCGCCCCGGAGCTGGCGAGCGCGAGGTCCTTGTAGGCGTCGGAGGGCTCGGTCGCCGCCCTGAGGATCTCGTCGTTGTTCGCGATGAGCAGCGTCGTGTCCTCGGCCTGCGCGATGAAGAGGGACGGGCCCTTCAGCGTGTCCCCGTCGAGCGTGAAGCCCTCGACGCCCTCCTCGTCGAGGAAGGCCTTGAGGCCGCTGACGAACTTCTTCTTGCCCCGGCCCAGATCGAAGTTTCCGCCGATCAGCACCACCCAGCTGTCCGCGGTCTTTGTCGCGTAGATGATCTCGCGCACGTCGTTCTTGAGGTCGATGCCCGTGTGCTTCTTGAGCCGGTCGAGGCGGCTGTTCGCCGCCGACGAACCATCGAGCGCGCCGAGCAGGTGCTGGCGGAACGGCTTGTAGGTGTACAGCTCCCGTCCGTCGAAGCGGACCGCCAGCGAGGTGCCCGCGGGGATGTGGTGGGGCGCGGTAGGCCGGTAGCGCCAGACGAAAAAATAGAAGACCAGCGGCCCTGTCACCGAGAGCGCGAAGATGGCGCCGATGACCCAGTAGAGCAGCGCTCTGCGCTTCGGCTTCGCGGCCTCCGCTTCGGGCGGCGCCTCCCCTTCGCCCTCGTCGGGGGCGGTGGAGCGGGCCTCGGGCTCGAGGTCCGGGTGGGTCGAGCGGTCGCCGGCGGCGATGGGCTCGGTCAGCGTGCTTCGACCGTCGTCCGTCGGGGGCGGC
This sequence comes from Polyangiaceae bacterium, assembly GCA_016719945.1. Lineage (GTDB taxonomy): Bacteria > Myxococcota_A > Polyangia > Polyangiales > Polyangiaceae > Xiheicaenibacterium. Next base: position 415,790 of record JADJYE010000002.1, read on the forward strand.
AGGGTCGCCGCCAGCCTGTGCTCGCCGCCCGCGGCCGACGCGCTCGCGCCGCTGGCGCCCGGTTCGTCGAGCACCGTGTCGTCCGGCTCCTCGAGGACCGTGTCCCGCGGCTCGTCGATCGTCGTGTCGTTGGGAGCCGCGTCGTCGGCGCTCGTGCCCGCCATGCGGCTGCAGTATTGCACAGGCTCCGCGCGCGCGAGGTGACTACGGGTCGACGCCGGAGCTCAGGGTGTCGTAAGGAGCCTTCGGATGCCTCCGCCGCCGCCCCCGCCTCCACCCGGCCGCCAGCGCGCCGTCGTCGCCGTCGAGCGGACGGTCGTCGCGCGCGGCGCGCGGGAGCCCAGCGCGGCGGGCGCGCTGGTGGGAGCCCCGGTCGCCGAGCTCGATCTCGACCGGCCCGCGACGATCATCGGCCGCGATGGCGCGCACGTGGCGCTCGACAGCCCGGTCGTCTCGCGCGCTCACGCCGTCATTCGGCGCCTGCCCGACGGCACGCACTCGCTCGAGGACCTGCGCTCGATGAACGGCACCTTCATCGGTGCACAGCGGGTGCGCCACGTGCGGCTGAAGCAAGGGGACGTCGCGCGCATCGGCCCCTACGAGATCGTCTACAAGGGCGCCACCGCCGCGGTCCACGATCTGCGCGGCGCGCTCCGCCTCGACGTGCGCAGCCTCGGGCGCCGGGTGAGTCGCGGCCGGTGGATCCTCCGCGACGTCTCGCTCTCCATCTTTCCGCGAGAGTTCGTCGCCCTCGTGGGCGGCAGCGGCGCGGGCAAATCGACGCTGATGAAGCTGATGAGCGCGCAGGCGTCTCCCAGCTCAGGCATCGTCCAATACAACGGCGACGACGCCCACGAGGGCTTCGATCGGTACCGCGCCATCGTCGGCTACGTCCCCCAAGACGACATCCTCCACCGCGGGCTGCCGGTGCGCCGCGCCCTGCGCTATGCCGCCAGCCTCCGCCTGCCCCCCGACACCTCGAAGGCGGAGCGCGCCACGCGCATCGAGCGCGCGCTCTCGGAGGTCGACATGCTCGAGCACGCCGACAAGACGATCTCCGAGCTCTCGGGCGGGCAGCGCAAGCGCGTCAGCATCGCGTCCGAGCTGCTCGCAGACCCTGCGCTCTTCTTCCTCGACGAGCCCACGAGCGGCCTCGATCCAGGCCTCGAGAAGAAGATGATGAAGACGCTGCGCAGGCTCGCGAGCGCGGGGCGGACGGTGGTCCTCGTCACCCACGCGACCGCCAACCTCACGGAGTGCGATCACGTGGCGTTCCTCGCCGACGGGCGGCTCGTCTACTTCGGGCCGCCGCGCGACGCGCTCGGATTCTTCCGCGTCGACAGCGGCGACATGGCCGACATCTACGCGAAGCTCGAGGGCAGCGCCGTGCCGACGAGCCTCGAGCGCTGGCGCGTCGCGACGCTCGAGCTCCGCTTCAACGAGAAGGAGCTGCGGGCGGCCGCCGACGAGGGCAAGGCTCCGACGCTCGCCTCGCTCTGGGAGGCGACCTTCCAGCGCTCGACGCTCTACGCCAAGTGGGTGATCGAGCGGCTCGCGACCCTGCCTCGCGAGGAGACCGCGGCGGCGCGCGTCTTCCGCCTCCCGCGAGCGTCCCGCCTCCGCCAATATTGGGTGCTCACCGCGCGCTACGTCGATCTCCTCGTGCGCGACTGGAAGAACCTCGCGGTCCTGCTGCTCCAGGCCCCGCTCATCGGCTACCTGACGACGCTCGTCGCTGCGAAGGACGCGATCATCGGGATGAAGCCGGTCTCCGCCGAGGCGAAGACGGTGCTCTTCTTGCTGGCGACGGTCTCGGCTTGGTTCGGCGTGATCAACGCGTCGCGCGAGATCGCCAAGGAGACCCCGATCTTCGCGCGCGAGCGGCTCGCGGGGGTCCGCATCTCGGCGTACCTCGGCTCGAAGCTCACCGTCTTGGCGCTGTTCGTCGCGGCCCAGAGCGCGATCATGCTGGCCATCATCGGCAGCGCGGTCGACTTCCCGGTGAACGGCGTCGCGTTCGGAGCCGCCAGCGAGCTGTTCGCGACGACCTTCCTCTCTGCCTTCGCCGCGCTGTCGCTCGGGCTGTTCGTCTCGGCCGCCGCCCGCTCTGCGGACCGCGCGATCTCGGCGATCCCGATGGCGCTCGTGCCGCAGATCCTGTTCTCGGGGGTGCTCTTCCCGCTGGGCCAAGAGGGCTCCGTGATGCGGGTCCTGTCGTGGTTCACGATCTCGCGCTGGTCGACCGACGCCTACGGCGTCACCGTGCACCTGTCGCGCTTCCCCGACCTGCAGAAGAGCGCCGAGTACACGTTCACCCAGGATGCGCTGTTCGAGAAGTGGGCCTACCTCGGCGCTCACTCGATGGTGTACATCGCGCTCGCGGCGATCGTCCTGTCACGGCGAAACCGCTGAGCTCCGTCAGCCGTCAGCGCCTGCCTGGGCCGGCTCGAGCAACGCCGCGACGTCCTCGATGGCGAGCCGCGAGGTCGCGCGCACGACCGCGCCGAGCTTCTCGAGCTGCATCTTCTTGAGCAGCTTGGACGCCCCGTCGCCGCTCGCGCCCTCGCGGAACACGTCCAAGAAGCGCCTCACCTTGTCCGCCGCCGCCTCGCTCTTGGCGATGATCTCGGCGTCCACTCGCAGCCCGTCGTCGTTGACGTTCAAGAGCATTTTTACACGCTGCACCTGGGACAGGAGCCGGGCCAAGCTCGGGAACTTCCGCTCGAGCTCCGCCGGCAGCCGCTTCGGGCGCACGTCTGCGCTCACCAGGCCCTCGGCGACCGGCTGGCCGCGGCGCTCGTCCGCGCCGTCTCTCAGCACGCGCGAGACGGCGTCGGTCTCCATCGGGCTCACGAACGCCGTCGCGCGCTGGTCGAGGATCACGATCGCGTCGGTCTCGGAGCGCGCAGCGGTCACCGTGCGCACGAACATCCGGACGCGGTCGTTCGGAGTCCGCCGCTCTTCGAAGCCCTCGGGAGGCTTCTCGAGGCCCTTCGGCTCCCCCTCGATCACGATCACGTGATCGCCGGCGTCGAGGTCGCCAGCTCGCACCGCCACCAGCACCGTGCGGCCGCGCGCGAGCGCCTGTTCGAGGTGAAGGTCTCCGCCGTAGCGCGCCTTCAGCTCATCCTCGAGGCGCGCGCCGAGCGTTCGGCGGAGGCGCTCCAGGTCGACGCGCAACACGACGTCGAGGTCCGCGGGCACGAGCTCGTTCGGGAGCAAGCGCCTCGACAGCGGCTGGTCGGGCGAGCGAGGGACGCCGCCCTTGGGGACCTCCGCGCAGCCGCTCGCGGCCGCGGCGACGCCGAGCACGAGGCGCCTGCGGCCGAGGCGCGGCGGACTCACCGCGCGGCTTCGCGGGTGGAGACCTCGCGCACGATGAGCTCCACCACGTCGTCGATCGACATCTTCGATGAGTCGACGAGCACGGCGTCGTCGGCCTGCTTGAGCGGCGCGACGGGGCGATCGGTGTCCGCGCGGTCACGGCGGATGACGTCCTCCAGCGTCTCGTCGAACGTCACCTTCGTGCCCTTGCCCTGGAGCTCGGCGTGGCGGCGCCCGGCGCGCTGCTCGGCGCTGGCGGTGAGGAAAACTTCGCGTCGGCGCCGGGGAACACGACGGTCCCGATGTCTCGGCCCTCGAGCACGGCGCCGCCCTGCTCGCCCGCCTGGCGCTGCATCGCGAGCAGCGCGGCCCGGACCTCGGGGATGGCCGACACGCGGCTCGCGCCGAGGCTCACCTCGGGCGAACGAATTTCGTGGGAGACGTCCTCGCCGTCGAGGAGCGTGCGGCCGCTCGGCTCGAGCTCGATCTTTCGCGCAGAGGCCAGGCGCGTGGCGAGCGCCCCGATCGCCGCCTCGGTGTCGTTCGAGAGCGGCGGGGCGCCTGTCAGCGTCTCGGGCAGGAGCCCTGTGCGCGCCGCGGCCAACGCCACGCACCTGTACATCGCGCCGGTGTCGATGAGGACGTACCCGAGCCGCTCGGCGACTCGCTTGGCGACGGTGCTCTTGCCCGCGCCGGCGGGGCCGTCGATCGCCACGATGAGGCGGGCGCGGTTCACCATGACGATCGTCGTTTAGCAGGAGGAGGGCCCCGCCACCACCGGTTAGACGGCGCGAACGCTCGCGCCGAGCGCGCGCATCGTCCCTGCGAAGCGGGGGAAGCTCGTCGCCACGGCGTCGACGCCCAGCACCCGGCAGGGTCCGTCGGCACACAGCGCCAGGACCGCGGCGCTCATCGCGATGCGATGGTCGCCGCAGCAGTCGACCGTCGCCGCGGACAGCGGTCCGTCGGGGCGACCCTCGATCACCAGCCCGCTCCGCGTCTCCTCCACGCCGACCCCGAAAGCCCGCAGCACCTCGGCCATGCAGGCCAGGCGATCGCTCTCTTTGACCCGAAGCTCCGAGGCGTCCGCGATGATCGTGGTCCCGCGGGCTCGCGCCGCGAGCGCGCTCAAGATGGGGATCTCGTCGATCGAGCGGGCGACCAGCTCCCCCGCGAGGGTCGCGCCGTGCAGCTCCGAGAAGCCCGCGCGCGCGGCGCCGATGGGCTCGCCGAGCTCGTAGCGCTCCGGGGCGAGCTCGACCCGCCCCCCCAACAGTCTCAGTGCATCGACGAAGCCGGCGCGCGTCGGGTTCGCGCCAACGGCGCGCACGCCGATCTCGCTGCCCGGGATCAACGAGGCGGCCGCGAGCAGGAACGCGGCCGCGGACAGGTCGCCCGGCACCGTCAGCGAAAACGCCGGCAGAGAGCCTGAGAACGCGTGGCCGTCGAGCGAGACGACCGACCCGACCCGCTCGATCGGCACGCCGAGCCCGTCGAGCATCCGCTCGGTGTGGTCACGGGAGACGACCGGCTCCCGGACGATCGTGTTGCCGTCGGCCCACAGCCCCGACAGCAAGAGGGCGCTCTTCACCTGGGCGCTCGCGATCGGGGACTCGAACGCGAGCGCGCTGAGCACGTTGGGCGCAGGCAGGGGACCGATCTCGAGCGGCGCCGTGACGTCGCCGGGGCGGCTCGGATCGAGCGCGCCCTCGAGGCGCGCACCGCGCTGCCGCAGCGGCCCGACGATCCGCGCCATCGGACGTCTGGAGAGGGAGGCGTCGCCGATCAGCACCGTACGGAACCGCTGGGCCGCGAGCACACCCGCCAGCAGGCGCATGGTCGTGCCAGAGTTTCCGCAGTCGATCGGCTCGGCGGGGGCGGTCAGGCCGAGCAGGCCGGTGCCCGTGATCCGCAGCTCCGCGCCCTGCTCGGACACCCGCGCACCGAGGGCTCGGATGGCGGCGAGCGTCGAGCGGTTGTCTTCCCCCATGTGGGGACAAACCACGACGCTCTCACCCTCGGCGATGGCAGCGAGGAGGAGAGCGCGGTGGGTGATGCTCTTGTCGCTCGGGACCGGGACGACCCCGGTGAGCGGTTTGTGCTGAGGCTCGACGACGAGATCGGTCACGCGATCTTCGCGATACGCGAGCTCTCCTTCTCGAACAAGCCGGAAGCCTGGCGGCGGGTCACGAGGGGCCTGCGGCTCGAGGCGTGCAGGCGCGCCCCCTCGAGGATCGACTCGCACAGCATGCCGAAGTCGTACCCGGCCGCGCTGGCGATCTTCGGCAGCAGGCTCGTCTCGGTCATTCCCGGGAGGGTGTTGACCTCGAGCACGTATTCGTTCTCCCCGCGGGTCACGAGGAGATCGACGCGGCAGGGGCCGCTGCAGCCGAGCGCCCGCGCCGCGCGATCTGCGAGGTTGAGCACCCCCCGGTAGCGGGTCGCCGAGATGCGCGCGGGCATGAAGTACTCCGTCATCCCGGGCGTGTACTTCGCCTCGTAGTCGTAGATCCCGCTCTTCGGGACGATCTCGATCGCCCCGAGCGGACGGCCGTGGAGGATGCCCACGTTGATCTCGATGCCGTCGATGAAGCGCTCGACGATGGCGACCTCGTCCAGCTCGAGGGCGAGCTCGATGCTCTGCGCGAGCTCGGCGATGTTGTCCGCCTTGCGCACTCCGAGGCTCGAGCCCTCCCCACGCGGCTTCACGATCACCGGGAAGCCGAACGAGCCGTGCGTCGTCTCGAGGTCGCCCAGGTCGTCCTCGGCGGTGACCATGTAGTACGGCGGGGTCGGCACGTTGTGCAGCCGGAACAGCTCCTTGGCCTTGAGCTTGTCCATCGCGAGCGCGCTGGCGAGCACGCTCGAGCCGGTGTAGGGCACACCCAAGAGCTCGAGCAACCCCTAGACGCAGCCGTCCTCACCGTAACGCCCGTGGAGGGCGAGGAAAGCGACGTCGATCCCCGCCGACTGGATGGCCGCGGCGGTCATCGACGCCTCGCTCGTGAGCTCGACGCGGACCACCTGATGGCCGCGAGACTCGAGGGCGGCGGCGACGGCATTCCCGGACCGCAGCGAAACCTCGCGCTCGCCCGATGAGCCGCCCATGATCACGCCCACTCGCCTCGGCCCGACTCGATTCATCTGTACCTCCACGGCTGTTCGAACGCGCGACGACGGCGCGCGCATCCTTCGACGCGCCGTTCGATGAGCGCGTGTCGACGACCGACGGCGCTACCAGGCGTGGCGAGTCCGGTCAAACTTTCAGCGGGCGACCCACATCCCCAGGTCAGGCGATCTCGACGAGCAGGCAGGTGATGTTGTCCTTGCCGCCCCGGTTGTTCGCCAGCTTGATGAACTGCTCGACCGCCTGGTCTCCGCCGATCGCCGCGACCGCCGCGATCTCGTCGAGCTGCAGGTAACCGTGGAGGCCGTCGCTGCAGAGCATGTATTTGTCGCCAGAGGCCATCGGGTAGATGTTCGTGTCGACCTCGACGTACTCGCGGTTGCCGACGGCGCGGGTGATGACGTTCTTGTGAGGGCTCGCCTTGGCCTCGTTCTCGCTGATGAGGCCCTGCTTGAGCTGCCACGCGATGAGCGTGTGGTCCTCTGTCAGCTGGACAGCTTCGTTCTGGCGCACCCTGTAGACCCGGCTGTCGCCGACCTGGCCCGTCACGAACGAGTCCCCGAGGACCATGGCGCAGCTGATGGTGGTGCCCATCCCGCTCTTGTCCTTCTCGAACTGCGCCATGCCGAAGACCATGTACGTCGCGGCCTGGATGGCCCCCTCGAGCAGGCGACAGGCAGCGCGACCCCGCTCTTCGTCCAAGGGCTGGTGCAGATCTCCGAGGCCGCCGACGCCTCGCTTGACCATGCCGTAGACGGTGTCGACGGCCTCGCCGCTGGCGACCTCGCCCGCGGCGTGCCCGCCCATGCCGTCGGCGACGATGAACAGCCTGAGCTGATCATCGCGAAAGAAGGCGTCCTCGTTCAGCTTTCGATGTCGACCGATGTCACTCTTGCCGTAGGAGCGCACATTCGGACGCCAAGCCGGGTAGTTCATTGGGGGAGCTTGCCGGGCGACTCGTTGCGGATCCCCCAAGGTTTGTTTCCCAGGGGATTCCCAGCGCTTCACCATACCCGGCCTTGCCAAGCATTGTCGAGCTAGACTCACACCGAGCTACCCCCATCGTGACCCAACGACCCGCAGCTTCGACCTTTGCAGCCTCCCTCCGATCTGGGCGTAAAGACGCGCGTTCGCGGCCCGCGGAGGGCAGCCCGGCCGAGGGGGCCGCAGGCCGGCCCGTCGCCGAGCCGACCCTCGAGCCCTTCCGTCGCGCCTTTGTCGGCTCCCTCCGGGAGCTGCACCGACCTTGTGGCGCCATCACCTTCGTCTCGGGCTCGCCGTCCCCGGTCCAGGCGGTCGCCGAGGCGATCGCGCTGACCCCCTACCGCATCCCCACGCTGGTCGTGCCGGCCTCCGGGGTGCTCACTCAAGCCGCAGAGGCGGAGGGGGCCCACGCGGCGACCGGGGTCGCCTGGAGCGGTCGGCCGGGCAGCGTGCGCGTCGCCGCGGGGGACGACGTCGAGGCGGTCTCCCGTGAGCTGGGTCCCGGGGGCGTGGTCGCGGCGTTCTTCGCCGCCGATGGCTTCGAGCACGCGGAGGTCGACGCGCTGTCCCGCGACCGCCTGTGCCTGTTCGGCGCCGGGGCCCAAGGGCCCAGCGTGTTCGTCGTCGACGACGGGAAGGTCCGCTCGGGCCGCGTCGCGGCGATCCGCTTCGACGGGGCGGGGAGCCCGATCGTCGAGGCCGCATCGGCTTGCCGGCTGGTGAGCGAGCCGATGACGGTCACCCAGCTCGATCGAGGCCTCGTCTCGAGCCTCGACGGTGAGCCGGCGCTCGACGTCCTCACCGCCAAGGCTGGGGGTGGACGCCACGGCGGGCTCATCTTGCTGGCGGTCCACGACCTCGCCGACCCGGCGCGCGCCCTGGTCCGAGCCATTCGAGGCGTCGATCCAGCTCGCAAGGCGATCGCGGTCTCGGCCGACCTCAACGTCGGAGATCGCGTCTCCTTCGCCGTCCGCGACGCCTCGGCCGCCAAGGACGCGCTCAGCGAGGCGGCTCGGCGAGCGGAGCGCCAGGCGCTCGGCTCACAGCCGACCTTCGGCCTCTACCTCACCTGCTCCGGGCGAGGCAGGTCCCTCTACGGCGAAGCGGACATCGACGTGCGGATCCTCAAGAAGCGCTTCCCGAAGATCCCCATGGCCGGCATGTACTCGGCCTTCGAGGTCGTCCCCTGGGGCGCCGGCTCCTCCAAGGTGCAGCTGATGAACGGCGTGTTCGCTCTTTTCCGCGCGCCCAGCTGACGGTACACGGAAGGTGCGCATGACCACCCAGCAGATCCTCCTCGGATATTTCGCCGACACGAACGCCAAGGCGAAGGACCTCGGGGCAGGCGACTCCCTCCTCGATCGCGGCCTGCTCGACTCGATGGCCATCGTGAAGCTCATCGCGTTCCTCGAGGAGAGGTTCGGCGTCCAGCTCGGCGACGACGAGTTCGATCCCGATCACTTCGAGACGGTCGACGCGATCGCGACCCTCGTCGAGTCGAAGCTCGGCGAAAAGAAGAGCTGAAGCCCCCGTGGACTTCGGCCTGTCCGAGGAGCAGTCCGCGTTCAAGAAGTCGGTCTACGACTTCGCGAAGAAGGAGCTCGCCAGCGCGTCCGCCGAGCCAAAGACGACGCGCGAGCGCGACAAGGTCGGCGGCTTCTTCCGGGAGGGCTTCGACAAGTGCGCCGAGTTCGGGATCTTGGCGCTGCCTGTCCCCGAGCAGTACGGCGGCCTAGGCAAGGACGTCGTCGACTGCGCGCTGGCGATGCAGGCGCTCGGGCGCGGCTGCACGGACAGCGGCTTGCTGTTCACGATCAGCTCGCACGTCTTCACGTGCGAGATCCCCCTGCTCCAGTTCGGCAGCGAGGAGCAGAAGCAGCGTTTTTTGCCTCGCATGGTGAAGGGCGAGCTGATCGGCTGCCACGCGATGAGCGAGCCGGAGGCGGGCAGCGACGCGTTCAGCCTGACCACGAGCGCCGAGAAGCGCGGCGACCGCTTCGTGTTGAACGGTCAGAAGACGTTCATCTCGAACGCGCCGATCGCCGACCTGTTCCTCGTCTTCGCGACGACGAACCGCGCGCGCGGGTGGGCGGGGGTGACCGGCTTCCTCGTCGAGCGCGGCGCCAAGGGCCTCAGCGTCGGCAAGCCGCTCGAGAAGATGGGCCTGAAGACCTCGCCCACCGGCGAGGTCGTGCTCGAGGACGTGGAGGTCCCCGAAGACATGGTGCTCGGCCGGGTGGGGCAGGGCTCCGCGATCTTCAACGCCGAGATGGAGTGGGAGCGGAGCTGCCTGTTCGCCCTGCACCTCGGGGCGATGGAGCGCCAGCTCGAGGACACCATCCGCTACGCGAAGGAGCGCAAGCAGTTCGGGCAACCGATCGGCAGCTTCCAGGCCGTGTCGCACAAGATCGCCGACATGAAGGTGCGCATCGAGCTGGCGGAGCTCGTGCTCTTGAAGGTCGCTTGGCTGAAGGCCAAGGGCTCACGAGCCTCGCTCGAGAGCGCCATCAGCAAGCTGTTCGTCAGCGAGAGCTTCGTCCAGAACAGCCTCGACGCGGTGCAGATCCGCGGCGGGTACGGCTACATGGCCGAGTACGAGGTGGAGCGCGACCTGAGGGACGCGATCGGCTCGAAGATCTACTCCGGCACCAACGAGATCCAGAAGAACATCATCGCGAGCCTCCTCGGCTTGTAGGCGGCGCCCGAGCTTGAAGCCATACCTCCTCCACCAGCTGCTCGCCGAGGCGGCGACCCGCACCCCGGACGCGCCCGCGCTCATCGAGCCGAAGCGAACCGTCTCCTATGGCGCCCTCGCCGCCGAGTCAGCGCGGCTCTCGTCGGCCCTCGCCGAGGCCGGCGTCGAGCCCGGGGCGCGCGTCGGCCTGTGGTCCGAGAAGACCGGGCACGCAGTCGCCGCCGTCTACGGGATCCTCCGCCGAGGCGCCGCGTACGTCCCCATCGACCCCGCCGTGCCCCCGGCGCGCGCCGCATGGATCTTGCGCCGTGTCGAGGCGCGCGTGGTCGTGACGACCGCCGATCGCGTCGGCGTGCTCGCCGAGCTCAAAGGCGCGGGCGAGCTCCCTCAGCTCGAGCGCGTCGTCCTCTGTGCACCGCCCACGGCGAGCCTGGCCGGGGACGCGCGCGGCTTCGAGGTGCTCGTCCCGTCGGAGGAGCGCGCGCCCGCGCCCGACGCACGGGTGTCGGACGGCGCGCTCGCGTACATCCTCCACACCTCCGGCTCGACGGGGCAGCCGAAGGGCGTCGCGATCTCCCATCGAAACGCGCTCGCGTTCGTCGAGCCCGCCGTCGAGGTCTTCTCGATCACCGCCGCCGATCGCCTCGCGTGTCAGGCGCCGCTCCACTTCGATCTCTCGGTGTTCGACCTGTACTGCGCGGCGCTGGTCGGCGCGCCGGTGGTGCTGCTGCCCGAGTATTTCTCCGCGTTCCCCAAGAAGATGGCGCAGGCGGTGGTCGAGCACCGCGTGACGATCTGGGCTCGGTCGTCTCCGCGCTCGGCCTGCTCGTCGACAAGGGAGTCGGCCCGACCGGCCAGCTCGAGTCGCTGCGCGCGGTCGTCTTCTCCGGCGAGCGCATGCCTATCCCTCTGCTCGCGCGGGTGCGGGCGCGCACGCCCAACGCGGCGCTGTTCAACGTGTACGGTCAGACCGAGGCAAACTCCTCCATGGTCTACCGCGTCGACGTCGTCCCCGAGGACGACGCGGCCGCGCTCCCGCTCGGCGAGGCGCTGCCCAACTTCGAGGTCTTCCTGGTCGACGCCGACGGGCGCCCGCTCGGCGAGGGCGAGCAGGTGGGAGAGCTCTGCGTCCGCGCAGCGACCGTCGCCTCTGGCGGCTATTTTCGTGCGCCCGAGCTGAACGAGGGCAAGTTCGTGCTCGACCCCGAGCGCCCCGACACGGGGGCTCGCGTGTACCGCACCGGCGATCTCGTGAAGCGCAGCGCCTCGGGCGAGCTCAGCTTCGTGGGGCGGCGGGACAACATGATCAAATCGCGTGGCTATCGCATCGAGCTGTCGGAGATCGAGGTCGCGCTCGAAGGCGTGGCCGGCGTGGCCGAGGTCGCGGTCGTGGCGCTGCCGTCCCCAGACATCGGTCACTCGCTCCACGCCTTCGTACAGCCCGAAGCGGGCGCGTCGATCGTCGCCGCCCGGCTCGAGGCTCACCTGAGGGCCCGCCTCCCGGCGTACATGGTGCCGGAGACCATCGACGTGCGCGCCGAGCTCCCACGCACGGCGACAGGCAAGATCGATCGCAAGGCGCTCGCCGCGGAGCGCGCGTGAAGATTCTCGTGCGGCCGATGACCCCGAAGGACCGCCAGTGCTTCGCGGATCTCACCGCGCTGCGACCCGGGTACGACCGTCGCCGGGCCGAGGAGCGCACCGACGTCATCTGGCACATCGCCTTCGACAACCCGGTCTCCGACGGCAAGCCGACCTACTTCGTCGCCGCTCGCGGCGAACAGGTCGTCTGTCACATGGGGCGCATGCCCACGACCTTCTGGGTCAAAGGCAAGCAGCACTCCTCGAGCTTCGCTCACGATCTCTTCAGCCACCCCGACCTCCAGGTCGGCGGGCGCGGGTTCTTCGTCACCATGAAGCTCTACAAACAGGTCGAGGACACCTGTGACAGCTTCTGCGGCCTGTGCTGGACGAACGACCTCAACGTGAAGCTCCAGCAGTCGCGCAAGTACGACCAGCTGTGGGTGAAGCCATGGGTGCGGCTGATCGGCCTCGAGCGGCTGCTCCAGCGCTTCGAGCTGCCGTGGCCGCTCGCCCACCTCGCGCACCGCCTCGGGGACGCCGGCCTCGCGGTGTTCGATCGCGCCTCTCGGCACGTCGTCCGGCAAGAGTGCGAGCTCGCCGTCCGCTTCGACGGGCGGTTCGATCGGCTCGCGCACCGGATCGGCCCGCGGCTGGGCATCGCGCCGTTGAAGGACGCCGCGTACCTGCGCTGGCGTTACCTCGACTGGCCTCACCTGCGGACGTCGACCTACGTGTTGCCTCGCCGCGGCGGAGACATCGGCGGCTTCGTCGTGCTGCGCGAGCCGCAGCCCGGCGAGGACAGCGGCCGGGTGCTCGACCTGGTGTGCGATCCCGACGACGCGGACGGGGCTCGCGCGCTCGCCCTCGCCGCCATCCGGCACTACCGTCATCTCGGGATGCGCCGCCTCGAGGTCCTGGCGACGCAGCCCGCGCTGCAGCAGGCCCTACGGCCGATGCTGTTCGTGCCGCGCGGCGACCCGCTGCCGCTCTTCTACTTGAACGGCGACAAGTTCGAAGACCCTGCGCACCTCGCCGACGTCACGCGCTGGCACCACGCGTTCGGCGACTCGGAGGGCGGCGAGGTCCCCTGAGGGCCTCGCGCCGAAGCGCTTGGCGAAGCGGATCCCTCGCCTGCCCGAGCTCTCCTCGCCGCCGTTCCGGCTGCGGGCCTTGTGGCTCGCCTTCGCGGCGCTGATCGTTGGCCTCTCGGCCGCAGTGCTCGCGCTCACGTCGCGCGAGCGCGAGGGCTTCCGCCTGGTCCCCAAAGACGCCGGTCCTCAGTGGCCCGAGGGCTTCGTCGAGATCGAAGGCAGCGCGCTGCCCCTCGAGCTCGCGCCGAGCGCTTCGCCGTCTGCGTCGGCGCTCGTCCCTCAGCGGTAAGGGGTGGCGCCGTCCGTGCCGGTCGCGCAGCGCAGCTCTGCGTAGTCGCTCGTCACCACGACGGCGCGCGTACCGTCTGCGCCCACGAACAGGCCTGGCCACGAGCTGGCCCAGGTGTCCTCGAGCGTGCTCGCGACGATCTCGATGGCCGGGATTCCCGTGCGTCGATCGAAGCGAACGATCCTCGCGTCGCGACCCCGCCGCGTGAGGAACGAGACCAGGCTCCTCTCGGCGCGGGAGCGGATCGTGTCCGCGCGCAGGTAGCGCTCGAGCCACAGCGTCTTGTGTGCGCGACGCTCGTCGAAGGCGCTGCGCACTGCGCCCTTGTGGTCCTCGTCGACGAAGTCTCGCACGAAGCCGTCGAAGACCCGCTCGGCGCTCGCAGGCTGGAGCTCGTGGAGGGCCACCCCCAGCGCACGGAGCTTCGCGACCTCCGACCGCACGCGGGCGGCAGGATCGAAGCGGACGCCGCCGAACCTCGTGAGCCCGCGCACGCCGTGAGCATGACACGCCCAGGGGCCCGAGGAGCGCGTGATACGCTCGCGGCACCATGAGCTCACAGCCCCCTTGGGGTCCTCCTCCCGGCCCCCCCGGCTGGGGTCCCGCGGGGCCGGGCCAGCACGGCGCCGGTCCACACGGGTATCCGCAGCAGCAGGGGCCGCAGGGCTTCGGGCAGCCTCCGAGCGGGCCGTACGCCGGTCCGCCCTACGGGGGTCCACCGGGTCCCTACGGCGCGCCTTATGGCGCGCCTCCCGGGGGTGCGTTCGGCGCGCCAGGCTACGGCGCGCCGATGTACATGGGCGCGCCGCAGAAGTCGTCCAGCGGCAAGGTGATCGTCGCGCTGATCATCGCGGCGTTCGTCGTCGTCGCGGGGATCGGCGCCCTGGTCGCGGTGGGCGTCTACGCCGCGAAGAAGGAGGCGTCGGCGGGCCCTTCGGAGCTGGTCACCGCGAGCGACGGCAAGACCGAGATCAAGGTGCCGCCGCGCTGGTCGACCATGACCAAGCTCAACGACGAGGCGAACCTCCAGGTCGGCAACGCCGCGTCCGAGGAGTACCTGGTGGTGATCAGCGAGTCGAAGCAAGATTTCACGCCCGAGGTCGACCTGAAAAAGTACTCCGACGGCTGCCTCGAGCTGATGCGCGGGCGCATCAAGAACGTCTCGGTCTCTTCGCCCAAGAACGTCACCATCGGCGGGCGCCCGGCCGTTCAATACGAGCTCACGGGCTCCGTCGATCTGATCAACATCGGCTACCTCGTCACGTTCGTGGACGGGCAGAAGGGCTACCACCAGGTCATCGCCTGGACGATGAAGTCGATGCTGAGCGACAAGAAGAAGAAGCTCGCGGACGTCACCGAGACGTTCCGCGAGCGATAACCTCTCCCCGCGAGTTACTTGCGGCGGCGGCGCAGCGTGGCGCCCGCCGCGAGGGCGAGGCCGGCGAGGCCCAGCCACGGCTGCGAGGGACGCTCGGCACCCACCGTCGCGCAGCCGCAGCCGTCTTCCTCTCCGCCGTCGGTCGCGCCGTCACTGCCGTTGCCGCCCGCGCCGTTGGTGCCGTTTTCGCCGCCCGCGCCGTTGGTGCCGCCCGCGCCGTTGGCGCCGCCCGCGCCGTTGGCGCCGCCCGCGCCGGTCGTGGTGGTGGGCCCGTTCCCGCCGGTCGTCACCACGGTCGAGCCGCCTCCGCCGGTGACCGCCTCGCATTCGTCCGCGCACAGCGACGGGCAGACGTCACAGTAGGTGCACTCGAAGATCGCGAGGTAGGGGTCGATGCCGTTCGGGTACGCATCGGCGCAGTTGTTGATGCAGTTCTGATCGTTGCTGGCGCAGGTGTCGAAGCAGGCGACCAGCTGGTAGCAAGGCAGGTTCTCGTCCGCGAGGCAGGCGTCTACGAGGTTCGAGCACTGGCCGTTGATGGCGCCTTCGAAGCAGGTGTCGCAGTTCTCGACGACCTCGCCGTTGATGTACGGGGCGATGAAGGTGTTGTAGACCGCCTGCACGCGCCCGCTGCCGCCGAACTCGTTGCAGCCCTCGTCGCCGTACGACGTCACGCCGACGACGCGGCCGTTGTAGATGGCGGGGCCGCCCGAGTCTCCATTGCACGTCCCCTCGAGGCCCGTCTGGTCGAACTCGAGGATGATCGAGCCCACCAGAGTGTCGACCGGCGTCGACACGTGCATGCGGAGGTTGGTCGGCCCGTTCTCGGTCAGGCCGTAGCCCGAGTGCTCGACCACCGTCCCGACGCTCACTCCGTCCGGGTTGGTCGCCGGCGGGATGACCGGCGTGCTCGCGTCGGCGCCGATGAAGCGGATGAGGCTGAAGTCGTAGCCGTTGCCCGGATTGCCGTTCCAGTTGGGGTGAACGATCTGATCGTCCACCTGCCAGACGTCGTCGCAGTTGTTGGTGCAGGACAGATCGCTGTCGCGGACGATCCACTGCATCCCGTCGCAGTGCGCGGCCGTGAGCACATAGCCGTACGAGCCGTTCTTCGCGATGATGGTGCCGGTGCACGCGCCCTGGTTGCCCTCCAGGTAGACCACGGCACCGTTCACGTTGTCCGCGGTGCCGCCCAGGATCGGCTGCTCTTTCTGCGCCACCTTCTCGGCGGGCTGGGTCTCCTCCTTCTCATCGGGGTCGGCGACGGCGCAGCCGGTCATCGCGAGGGAAGTGAGGGCGAGCAAGCCGAGGAAAGCGGGGGCACGGCGCATGGACGACTCCTGAGTGCGAGAGGGGCGGGCGGGGGCGAAGTCTAAGGATGTGGGAGAGGGCGACAAGCAGAACTTGGGCCCGCTTTCAGGTGCTTGGAGATGGTTTGAGGTTCAGTCCGCCTGCATGGAAGGTTACCGCGTCATGCGATGCACCGGGGGGGTTTGCGACCCCCAACGAGGCTCCCTATGGTCAGGGTCGGATGTTGGACCACATGCGACGCGCCGTCCTGCTGGCGAGCCTCGGGGCGATCGCATGCTCCGACCGAAACGCGACCCCTGTAGCCTCCACCAGCCCCAGCACCCCGCCCGCCACCTCCAGCTCCATGACGAACGACGCGAGCACGTTCTATCGAAACCGCCTCGCCGACGAGCTAGCGCGCCGGGGGGAGCCTTGGCCCGGTGAGCGCTGGGATGCCCGCGTCCTCGGGGCGATACGCGAGGTCCCACGGCACGCGTTCGTCCCCGGCCTCGCGCTGTCGGTCGCCTACGAGGACGCGCCGCAGCCGATCGGCGTGGGGCAGACCATCTCGCAGCCGACCGTCGTCGCGATGATGACGCAGGCGCTCGAGCTCCACCGTGAGGCGCGGGTGCTCGAGATCGGCACGGGCTCGGGCTACGCCGCCGCGGTCGCCTCGCGGCTCGCCGGGCACGTCTACACCATCGAGCTCCATGAGGTGCTCGCGACCTCCGCGCGCGAGAAGCTGAGCGCGCTCGGCTACCCCAACGTCACGGTCCGCCACGGCGACGGCTACGCGGGCTGGCCCGAGCACGCACCGTTCGATCGCATCGTGCTCACCGCCGCGCCCCCAGCGCTGCCGCTCGCCCTCGTCGAGCAGCTCGCCGAGGGCGGCGTGCTCGTCGCGCCGGTCGGTCCCGAGGGTGGGCTGCAGCGGCTGATGCGCTACCGCAAGCTGCGAGGCACGCTCGTCCACGAGGACCTCGGCGGCGTGATGTTCGTGCCGATGGTCCCTGGCGATTGACGTAGGCTCTCCGGCGCGATGAAGGTCCATCACGTCAGCTGCGGCACGATGTGCCCCGTCGGCTTCGAGCTGCTCGACGTCCACCCCAAGCCCCACGCGATGATTTGCCACGTGCTCGTGGTCGAGACGAACGACGGGCTCGTGCTCGTCGACACCGGCTTCGGGACCCACGACGTCGCGAACCGGAGCCAGCTCGGAGGTCCGTTCAACCTGTTCGTCCGACCGACCCTCGATCCGAGGGAGACGGCGCTCGCCCGCGTGGAGTCGCTCGGCTTCCACGCGCGGGACGTCCGCCACATCGTGCCGACTCACCTCGATCTCGATCACGCCGGAGGCCTCCCAGACTTCCCCGACGCGAAGGTTCACGTCTACTCGAAGGAGCTCGACGCGGTCACGCGCAGGGCGACGTTCCACGAGCGGATGAGGTATCGCCCGGCCCACTTCGCGCACGAGCCCAAGTTCGCCTCGTACGAGGTCGAGGGCGAGCGGTGGAACGGCTTCGAATGCGTGCGACAGCTGGAGGGGCTGCCTCCCGAGATCCTGCTCGTGCCGACGGTCGGGCACACGCGCGGTCACGTCGCGGTGGTCGTCGAGTCCGAGGGCGGCGCGCTCTGTCACGCGGGCGACGCGTATTTCCACCGCGACGAGATGCGCCCCACCGAGCCTCGCTGCCCTTTGCCGCTGCGGCTCTTCCAGTCGTCCGTGGCGATCGATGATCTCGCGCGCGTGCGCAACCGCGAGCGCCTCCGCCTGCTCGCGCGCGACCACGCCGAGGTGAGGATCTTCTGCGCGCACGACCCCGTCGAGGCCGAAGCCCTCGGCGTCGTCCGTTGACGAGGGGAGCGCGCCCAGTCGAGTCTCCCCGGGTGGGGGGCCTGCGCGAAGCGCACGTGAGCGCGCAAAAATTCCCCGTCACGAACCGGGGGCTCGGCCGCACCAGAGAGCCAAAAGCAGCGCGTTTCGTGCGAAAAAAAGTTCGAAACGATGTGTAAGCCCGAGCGCGCCGCGACGTTTCCCCGAAGGAGAATGACCATGCACGCCCCCCGCCGATTCAGGTTCCTCGCCACGCTCCTCACCGGCATGCTCGCGCTCGGCGCGGCCTGCACCACCGAGTCCACCGGCCCGAAGACCGGCCCCGACGGGCAGATCGTCGCCGTCGACGGTGACGGCGACGGAAGGCCCGACGGCGACGGGAGCGAGCCCGGCTGGGGCATCCTCACGCCGGAGGAGCAGGTCTCGTACGCCGAGGTCGTCCGCAAGGTCACCGGCATGGTGCAAGACAGCGACACCAGCGGCCGCGTCACGCGCCGGGGGATGAACCTGATCAACGTGATGTGGGAGGACACCGGGCGCTTCCAGGGCTCCTCGGTCGGTCCCAACATCTCCGACCTCACGCTCCAGGTGCGCTACACCGAGAACGGCCAGCCGAGGGCGGCGCTGCTGCCGGTCATCCGCTTCCCCAACTTCAGCGATCGCACGGGTGACATCCCCGCCGAGAAGTTCTTCGTGCGCACCGGCAACCAGAAGAAGAACGGCAAGCTCGAGACGGTGCTGCTCACCGACGTGCTCAAGGACGTAAAGTCGTTCGTCTCCGATCCGAAGAGCGTGAAGGGCTCGGGCAACCTGCTCGCCAAGCGCGACACGCACTTCCTGGTGAGCGCTCAGGCCGTGTTCCTGCCCGTCCCGAAGAAGGGGCACGCCGAGTTCACGCCGGTGCTCTTCAACTACCAGTCCTTCAAGGGCTCGCCCGCCGTCGCGACCATCCTGGTCACGCGGCAGGGCACGAGCATGACGGTGATCGAGAACGACGGCTCGGAGTCGTCGCCGATCGCGGCGAACGGTCAAGAGCTCTACTTCAACAAGGGCGGCGAGCGCGCGCCGTTCACCGCAGAGCGCCGCACCGACGTCGTGCAGCGCATCGAGGCCCAGGGCGGCCCGAAGACCGAGGACGATCGCAGCGCGATCGCCAAGGGCGCGGACACGCTGTTCATCATCCAGGTGCCGCTCAAGCAGAAGCAGATCGCGCGCGGCGACGGCCCCGGCTGGGGCGGCGGCGTCGCGCTCGGCGGCGCGATGCCGCCGCCTCAGGCAGCGCCCGCGGCGCCGATGGCCACCGCAGACTCGGCGGAGTCGTCCAAGAAGAGCGCCGCGAAGGAGAAGAGCGACGTCGAGCAGGCGGTCCTCGGCCACGGCAAGGTGGAGGGGAAGTTCTTCGAGGGCCGCAACCTGCAGTTCGAGCGCGACGATCGCTTCCCGATCCGCGTGACCGTGCAGTTCTACAAGGCGACCTCGAACGGGGTGGTGGAGGACAGCGATCTCGACGCGATCACCCGCGCGGTCGGCAACGTGTACGAGCACGCCGACTTCGTCGGCTCCCTCGTGATGCCGGAGGACGACGCGAAGCGCCCGACGGCCTGGCAGAAGATGCCCAACTGGTTCGGTCTGTGACCTCGGCGGCCCGCGCCTGCCTGTTCTGCGCGATCGTTCGCGGCGACTCCGCCGCGGCGATCGTCGGACGAGGCGGCGCGGGCGACAGCGCGTGGACGGCCTTCCTGGACATCGCGCCGCTCTTTCAAGGGCACGTGCTCGTCGTCCCCGACGCGCACCGAGAGACGCTGCTCGACCTGTCACCCGCCGAGAACGCCGCGCTGTTCGCGGCCGCCCAGCGGGTCGCGCAGGCGGTCACGGCGGCGGCCGGCGCGCAGGGGACGTTCGTCGCCATGAACAACAAGGTGAGCCAGAGCGTCCCGCACCTGCACGTCCACGTGGTGCCGCGTACCAAGGGGGACGGGCTCAAGGGCTTCTTCTGGCCCCGGAAGAAATACGCCAGCGCGGACGAGCTCGAGGCGGTCCGGGCGGCGATCGCCGCGAAGCTCGACGCGAGCTAGCTAGCCGTCGGCTGCGCTTCAGGGGCAGCTCAGCTCAGCAGTACGGCCAGAGCGGGCAGCTCTTGGCGGTCTTGCCGGCGAGATCTTCAGCGGCGGGGCCGAGCGCGTCTTCTCCGGCCTCGGGGACCTCGTCGAGGAACTTCTTCAAGTTCCCCTTCGCGAGCTCGAACGACTCCGGGGTGAAGCCTTGGTCTCGGCTCATGCGTGAGACGCCCCCGTCGATCACCTTGTCGAGCGCGGCCCTCGCCCGCTCCGAAGGCTGATACGTCGCGTCCACGGTGGACCACATCATGGCCTTGGCCCCATCCGCGTCGCACGCGTAGCTCAGGCACTCGCCCGAGGGGCCCTTCGCGCCGGTGCACGAGGCGGTCAGGAGCAGGCCAGTCGCGGCGATCACACCTACGTGGAGCTTCATGTCGTCACCTCCCTAAGAGCTTCGGTCCGGCGGCGCTGGGGCCGCTCGAGATGGGTCTGTGCAAGACGAGACGCTCGCCCGCGGCGCGCCCGTGCGCGTGGGCGTCGTTGCGCGCCGCCCCGCCATAGCGGACGGTCACCACGTGAGGGTGGCGCTGCTTGTAGAAGCGCTTGAGCTGCGCGTCTCCGAGCCACACGAGGCCCTCCTTTTGTTGAGCCTTCTTCTCGGCCTCGAGCTTCGCGAAGAAGCCCGACATCACCCCCGCGAGGAACGTGCGGCGGTCGCGGTTCGAGCGGGTGCCGCTCGCGCGCTTGTGCTCGAGCCACGCGCGGTCCGCGGCGTGCTGCAGGAACGAGTGGACGTACGAGGCCATCTCCAGGTTCTGCAGGGTGCCGCAGACCTCGAGCACGCTGCCACGCTTCTGCTCGAGGGGGCGGTACACCGGCACCCAGATCACCTCGACGAAGAAGTGCTGGCCGAGGATGGTCGCGAGCATGCGCTCCGACTCGGTCACGCGGCCCGTCGGCCTGCCGAGCACGCGGTACGAGTAGGCCGGCCGCGGCCCGCGCCCCTCGGAGGCGGCGCGCTCGAGGTTGTACTTGAGCATCAGCCGCTGGGCGGCGCGCATCGCCGCCTCCGCCTCGTGCTCGCTCGGGCTCTCTGCCAGCGCCAGCAGCCGCGCGATGCGCTCGAGGACGCGCTCCTCCTCTGCGGTGCGCGTGGCCTCGGGCGTCGGCAGCCCGGCGGCGCGCGCGTCGATCGCCAGCCGCTCGCAGACCTCGCGGAACGTCTGGCCGTGCGCGGTCTCGTCCTCCACCTTGAGGTGCTCGAACACGTATTGGTGGGCCATCTCGTGGCGCAGCACCTCGACCAGCGAGCTCCACGGCTGGCTCACGGCCATCTCTCGCGAGAGCTCGAGCGTGCGCGTCTCCGCGAGGAAGCGGCCCAGGCGCGAGGAGGCGTCGGCCAGAACCAAGGTCGGAGGCCGCAAGACTCCACGAAAATGGCAGTCGTTGAGCCGGTGCCACTCACGCCGCGCCTCGCGGAGCAGCGCCGCCTCGAGCTCGGCGGAGAGCCTCGCCCGAGCGTCGGATCCGTCCCCATCGGCGGCGTTCATCGGCACACTCTTTTGTCAAAGTTGCGTCGCGCTGGCGACTTCTTTCGGCGCGGCGCACGATCTATGACATCGAGCCTCGGACGGGCTCGCCCGTCGCTCCCATGCCGCCCCCTCTCGGAACCGAAGCCGCGCGCTCGCCGCGCCCCAAGCTGGCCCTGCGGCTGCGAGGGCTGGTGCGGCTGCGCCGGCGGTTCGGCTGGCTGCTCGCGCTCGCGCCGGTGCTGACGGTGGTGGGCTTCGATCTCGCGACCCGTGGCGAGCGCCTCGTCGCGCTCCCCGCGAAGTACCTCGGCTCCTACTCCCTCGCGATCGTGGAGAGCGCGATCCTGTGGGCCTCGCTCATGATCGCGGCGAGCGCGCGGCGGGGGGTGTCCCGCTTCGTCGCCGGCGCCCTCTTCGTCCTCCTGTTCACGGCGGCGATCGGCGGGCAGCTCTACTTCTACAGCCAATATTCGACCTACCTGAACCTCGACGCGACCCTGTTCGGCACGTCCTTCGCGGGCAGCGTCTTCGGGCAGCTCAGCGCCGACGGCCCCAACTTCCTGTGGAACGTCGGGCCCGCGTTCGTCATCGCCATCGTGCTCGCCTTCTCAGCGGCGAAGCTGCTGCGCCCGCGCCGGCGCACGCTGCGGGTCGCGCGCGTGTTCGCCCCGGTCGCGCTGGTCGCCGTCTTCCTCATCCCCGTGTCGTATCGCAGCGTGCAGGCGTCGACCCCCGACGTGATCTACTTCCACGCGCTCGGCGGGCTCATCAAGGAGCTCACCGGCGTGCGCTCGACCGCCCAGATCCGACCGGGCCTGCGCAGCTGCCCCGCGATGCCGACGCTCTCGCCGCGCCCCCCCACGCAGCGCAACGTCATCCTCCTGCTGACCGAGAGCGTGCGCGCCGACACGCACTGCTCGGCCTTCGAAGCGTCGTGCCCGAACGCCCCGCGCACGAACGCCGCGGTCCCCGATCGGCTGCCGCTGCTGCAGCTGCGCTCGAACTCCACGACGACCGCGATCCAGCTGGCCGTGATGTGGTCCGGGCTCGAGCCGGTGGAGAGCCGCGAGCGTCTGCACTCGGTGCCGCTCTTGTTCGACTACGCGCACGCCGCGGGCATGCACACCGCCTACTGGACCAGCCACCACATGATGTTCGCGAACTCCAGGCTCTGGGTTCAGGACCTCCCCACCCGCTTCCAGTGCGGCGCGACCGACCTCGAGCCCACGGCGGACATCGACGTCGGCGGAGACGACGCGCTGCTCGTCGAGCGCGCGCTGTCGGAGCTGCCGAAGCTCGAGGAGCCGTTCTTCGCCGTCGTGCACGTCGGCAACACGCACGTCCCCTACAAGGTCGACCCCGCCGACTCGCCCTTCCAGCCCTCGTTCGCGTCCAAGGCCCCGGAGGACAACGAGGCCTACCGCAACTTCTACAAGAACGCCGTACACCTGCAGGACAAGGCGATCGGTCGCTTCCTCGAGGAGATCGGCAAGACGAGCTACGGCGCGCGGACGGTCGTGCTGTTCACGTCCGATCACGGCGAGGCCTTCCGCGAGCACGACCAGCTCGGCCACACCGGCTCGCTGTACGAGGAGGAGCTGCACGTCCCCGGGTGGGTCCACGCGCCGCCTGGGGTGCTCACCGAGGCCGAGCGCCACAACCTCGCGGCGCGCCGCGAGCTGCCCACCTTCCACACCGACGTGACCCCGACCGTCTTGGATCTCCTCGGCCTGTGGGACGACCCCGAGCTCGAGCCCTTCAAGCTCGGCATCGTCGGTCAGAGCTGGATACGGCCCCCCGAGCCGCCGATCCCGCTGGCGTTGACCAACTGCAGCGGCGTCTGGGGCTGCGCGTTCCGCAACTGGGGCGTGATGCGCGGCTTCCTGAAGCTCCACGCCCGAGAGTGGGACTCGAAGTGGAGATGTTTCGACGTCCGCACCGATCCGCTAGAGAAGAACGATCTCGGGCCCGAGGGCTGCGGGGATCTCGTGAAGATCGCAGAGCGCGTACATGACGGCTTCCCCGGCGGAAATTGAGCCCAAGTCCGAGACCCAGACAGCCCCGACCGCCGCCGACCTGCCCATGCGGCGCTCGTCGCTGGCGCGCGCGCTCCGCGTCGTGGCCAGCTGGGCCATCCCGCTCGCGCTGCCGACGACGTGGGTCCTCTATGGCGAGCTCGTCCGCCGCGGCCGTCACGTCGCGGCGCTGCCGCTGCACTACCAGAAGGCGTTCTGGGGCGGCATCGTGCAGAGCTTCGTGTTCTGGGGCGTGCTCTTGTACGCCGCCTCCCGCCGAGACAGCTGGCTCTCCGGGCTGTGCGCCGGTCTGTTCCTCGCGCTCTTCGTCGTCATCATGGGCACGGAGGGCGCGTTCTTCGCCGTGTGGAACACGTACCTCGGCGTGCACGGGCAGATCCATTCGAAGAACGTCGTGCAGGCGATGGTCGGCACGCTGCCCCTCGGGCGTGGGCTGGTGATGTTTCACTTCGCCGCCGCCTTCGCCGCGGCGTCGATCATGCTGGTCACGGCGCGCGCCGCGGTGCGCCCCGGGAAGTGGACGCACAGGTTCTCCCTGCTGCTCGTCCCCGGCGTGCTCTATGGCGTGACGCTCATCCCCACGAGCTATCAGGGCTACCAGGCCTCTCCGCCGGACGCGCTCTACATCCACGGACTGAAGGCGTTGGTCGACGAGCTGCGAGACCTCACCAACGAATCGCCGGATCTGCGCGTCCAGCGGCGCCGGCCGCAGCCGGTCCCGAAGCTCACGTCGAAGCCCGAGCGCGAGCGCAACGTGCTGCTCATCCTCCAGGAGAGCCAGCGCGGCGACGTCGTGTGCATCGACCCCGATCGCCGGTGTGACAAGGCCACGCCGTACACGAACGCGGTGGTGCCGAACCGCCTGCCCCTGCTCCAGCTCCGCTCCAACGCGTCGACGACGGCGATCTCGATCTCGAACATCTGGTCCGGCGTTCCCCCGATGGAGACCCGGGAGCTGCTCCATAGCGTGCCGCTGCTGTGGGACTACGCTCACGCCGCCGGCTGGGACGGCGCCTACTGGACGAGCCAGAACCTGATGTTCGGCAACGCGAGGCAGTACATCCAAGATCTGCCGATCTCTCGGGGCTGCGTCGCCACCCACCTCGACATGATGGCCGACCTCGACTTCGGCGCGTACGACGAGCTCGTCACCGAGCGCGTGAAGGAGGAGTGGGGCGATCTCAAGGAGCCGTTCTTCGCCGTGGTGCACTACTCCAACGTGCACTACCCGTACGTCTACGACGAGGAGATGGCGCCCTTCCTGCCGAGCTCGATGGACAAGAGCGCGGAGCAGAACGCCGCCTTCTTCAACTACTACAAGAACGTCGTGCACCGGTCCGACCTCGCCGTGGCGGAGCTCATCCGCGCCGTGCGCGAGAGCGAGTCGGGCAAGCGGACCGTCATCTTGTACACGTCGGACCACGGCGAGTCGTTCCGGGAGCATTGGCAGATGGGCCACACCAGCGCGCTCTTCGACGAGGAGGTCCTGGTCCAGGGTTGGGTCGACGCTCCCCCTGGCACGCTCTCCCCGGAAGAGGAGAAGACCCTGCGCGGCGCGAAGAACGAGCTCGTGTGGCACCTCGATCTCGGCCCCACGATCCTCGATCTCATGGGGCTGTGGGACGAGCCCAAGATGGCGCCCTTCAAGGCGCGCATGATCGGCCACCCCATCACGCGCCCGGAGCGGACGCTCGAGCCGGTGCCGATGACGAACTGCACGTGGGTCTGGGAGTGCTCCTTCCGGAACTGGGGAATGATGCAGGGGTCGCTGAAGGTCGAGGCTCGCGAGTGGGACGGCACCTACCACTGCTTCGACGTGCTCTCCGATCCCGACGAGCAGGTCGATCTCGGCGAGCGTGGCTGCGCGCCGCTGCCCGATGTCGCGCGCGAGTTCTTCCCCGCGATGCCGAACGTGACGCCGCCGGGTCGCGTCCCGGTCGACTGGGGCAAGTGACGCTCGCGCCGGCGAGTGACGGCACGTCACGGGGGGGCGCCCGCTCTCCGATCTGCTAGCGAGCACGCATGCAAGGCTTCCGAACGATCATCGAGCCCTTCCGCATCAAGTCCGTCGAGCCGCTGCGCCTGACGACCAAGGAAGAGCGCGAAGAGCGCCTGCGCGCCGCGGGCTACAACTTGTTCGCGCTGCACTCCGAGGACGTCATGGTCGACCTGTTGACCGACTCGGGCACGGGGGCGATGTCGGCGGCGCAGTGGGCGGCGCTGCAGCGGGGGGACGAGAGCTACGCCGGCAGCCCCTCGTTTTATCGCTTCGAGGCGGCGGTGAAGGAGCTGTTCGAGCTCAAGCACGTGATCCCCACCCACCAAGGGCGCGCGGCCGAGAAGATCCTGTTCGGTGTCGCCGCGGGCCCCGGCAAGATCGTGCCCAACAATACGCACTTCGACACCACGCGCGCGAACGTCGAAGCGACCGGCGCGAAGGCGGTCGACCTCGTCATCGCCGAGGGCAAGCAGCCGTCTGCGAGGCACCCCTTCAAGGGCAATATGGACCTCGCGCGCCTCGAGCGTGTCCTCTCTGACGAGGGGCGCGAGCGCGTCCCGCTGGTCATGGTCACGGTCACCAACAACTCGGGGGGCGGTCAGCCCGTCAGCCTCGAGAACCTGCGCGGCGTGCGCGAGATCTGCGATCGCCACGACGTGCCGCTGTTCCTCGACGCCTGCCGGTTCGCCGAGAACGCCTGGTTCATCCACGAGCGCGAGCCGGCCGAGGCCGGGAGACCGGTGAAGGACATCGTGCGCGAGATGGGCCGGCTCGTCGACGGGATGACCATGTCGGCCAAGAAGGACGGCCTCGCCAACATCGGCGGCTGGCTCGCGCTCGACGACGACGCGTGGGCGGAGCGCGCGCGGAACGTCCTGATCTTGACCGAGGGCTTCCCGACCTACGGTGGCCTCGCGGGGCGTGACCTCGACGCGATCGCCCAGGGGCTCACGGAGGTCGTGCGCCATGACTACCTGCGCTACCGCATCCGCTCGACGCAGTACCTCGGCGAGGCGATCGCCAAGCTCGGCGTGCCGATCGTCGAGCCGGTGGGCGGCCACGCCGTGTACCTCGACGCGCGGGCCATGCTGCCGCACGTCCCGCCGCTCGCGTACCCGGGGCAGGCGATCGCGACCGCGCTCTACCTCGAGGGCGGCGTGCGCGGCTGCGAGATCGGCACGGTGATGTTCGGCCTGGCGCCGGACGGCAGCGAGTCGCCCGCCGCGATGGATCTCGTGCGGCTCGCGATCCCGCGTCGGACCTACACGCAGAGCCACATCGACTTCGTCGTCGAGGTGGTCGAGCGGGTCGCGGCGGGCGCCAGCGAGCTCCGCGGTCTTCGCATCGTCGAGCAGCCCGCCGCCCTGAGGCACTTCTCGGCGAAGTTCGAGCCCCTGTCGTAGCCGTTTGAGGAACCGCGTCGGCGTCACGCTGCTGGATGGGTTGGTGCTGCGCTTTCACCCCCCCAGGCCCCCCTCGCTGCGTGAGGGGGGCGGCGCGTCTCACTCCCCTTCGTCGCCGTCCTTGGGGCCCTCGTTGTAGCCGCGCCCCTTCGCCTCGCGCTGCACGCCGCCCTGCTTGTCGCCGTTGTCGAGGGTGTCGATGGCGAGGTGCGCGAGCCATGAGCCGGGGTTCTCGGCCGACATGGCGCGCAGCTCCGCCTCGTGCTCCTTCAGCTTCTTCGTGTCGAACAGGCACTGCAGGGCCAGCGAGACCAGGCCCTTCTCGTTCGGGCCGATCTCGAAGCCGCGTGCATAGTGCGGCCAGGCCTCGTCCGGACGGCCCATGCGGCACAGGGTGTCGCCGGTGTAGACGTGGGCCATCGCCCATTTCGGCGCGAGGTTGCGCGAGATGTGGCTGTGCATCAGGCGCACCTCCATCATGCCGCGGGCGCCCGCCATGACCGAGTAGTTGAGGTGGGCCTTGGCGCTGTTCGGCACCGCGTCCTTCGTGGCCTTCCAGAACGTGAGATCGTCGCGGTAGTCGGTGGCGTGCCAGTACGCCCGCGCGGCCTGGAAGCCGAGGAAGCCCGCGGGGATCATCCACGCGTAGCTTCGCAGCTGAGTCCTGCGGGCCCAGTCGAAGGCGCCCGTCAGGGCCAGCGCGACGACCATCGTCGTGCCCAGGACCGGGAAGTACCACAGGCGCTCCGCCCGGACGGTCGGCAAGAGCACGTACATGTTCGAGTGTGGGAAGTAGCTGACCACGAGCCACACCAGGCCGATCGCCGCGATGATCGGGGTGACGTCGCGGCGGCCCTCGGTGCGGGGCTTCCACAGCGACTCGGTCAAGGCCCCGAACGCGACGCAGCTGAAGCCGCCGTACACGAGGATGTCCTGGAGGATGTGCTCTGGGATGATCGCCTTCTTCTCGGGGTCGGGATCCGGGATGTCTTTGTTGACCTCTCCGGGACCGATGCCGAGCAGCTTGCGCGTGAGCAGCACCGCCACGACGACGATGGCGAGCTCGACGGCGCCGCGCACCAAGACGGCGCGGTGCCGGGCGACGAACGCGCCGAGCGAGGTCGAGCGGAGGTAGGCGACGGCGGGGCTCGGGGCGCCAGCGCGCTCGTCTGCGGGGGTCGGGCCCGGCTCCGGCGTGAGTGGCTCGCGCTGCGAGAGCTCACGGATCAGGGTCACGATCCACACGCCGAGCGCGCCGCCGAGCGGCAGCACCGTGGCGCCCCAGCCGAGCGCGCTCTCGGGGAAGATGACGCGGTCGGGGATCGGCTCCTGGGGCGAGGAGTAGTCGCCCGACAGGTGCCAGGGGAACACGACCTGGATGAGGCCCCGGAAGTACACGCGCATCGCGCCTGCGACGCGCAGATCGGTCGGCGCGTCGACCAGCGGGTTGTTGAGGGGGTCTTTCGGGAGCGGCGCCTGGTGGAACCAGACGAGGAAATCCCGCGCCGCCCACTCGAGCCCGGAGGAGCCGGGCGCCGGAAGCTCGTTGAGCTCCGAGGGCAGCGGTGAGGGGAACCAGCGCTTGCGCAGCTCGACGTAGACGACGAACGCGGCGAGCGCGCCGAAGCCAGCGAGCGCCCCGCGCACGAGGCGAGCGGGGCGCTCGGCGTGGATGATGGGGGCCGTCATCAACGCCGCGACGGGGACCAGCGGGACGCAGACGATCGCGCTCTCCTTCGAGAACAGGCCGAGCATGATCGACAAGAAGACGGCGAACGGCATGACGTGGGCCCGTAGGCCCAGCGACGCGAGCGCGAGGAGCGCGCCGAGGCCGCCGAGCACGTCGGCGATGCCGACGACGCCCGACACCGCCTCGGTGAGCAGCGCGCAGGCGACGAACGCGGTGCCCGCGAACCACGCCGTCATCCGGCGGCGCGTGAGCCGCCAGCCCATGGCGACGAACAGCGCCCCGTTCACCCCGTGCAAGAGCAGGTTGAACCAGTGCTGCGGCCAGGAGGTCCGCATGCGCGCGGAGAGGTCGAACGGCTGCTTGCCGTCCTCGAACCGCTCCGACATCCACTGCTTCTGCGAGTCGCTCGCCTGGGCGTCGATGATGCGTTGGCCGCGCTCGCCGACCTCCACCAGGCCCCGCCACATGTAGTTGGGCACCGGCCGGTACGAGCCGATGCTCGCGTTGGCGGGCAGGCCCCAGAAGTCGCGGTAGATCGCGTCCTCGTACTTGAACTTCTGGTTCACGTACGGGTTGCCGAGCAGCGCCTCCTGCTCATCGAAGATGTAGTTCGTCGTCGGCAGCCAGCGCATGTACAGCACGCACGACAGCGCGATCATCGGCAAGAGCGCGACGCGGAAGGTCGGCGACCGCTCCGAGAAATACGACGCGAGCAGGCGCCACCGCAGCTCGCACCACGTCCAAGCGCGCTCCGCGGCCGCGTGCAGGCGCGGGTTCCTCATCGGGATCGAGTCGGTCGTCGAAGCCACCGCCTCGTCAGCCCTCGCTCGTCGGCTCCGGGATGGGCCAGATGTCGCCCCACAGCGGCTGACCGCCGTCGACGCCCCAGACCTGGCCCGTGACGAAGTCGTTCTGGTCGGACGCCAGGAAGACGATCACGCGGCCGATCTCTTCCGGCGTGCCGAGCCGCTTGAGCGGGGTGGCCTTGCGCGTGAGCTCCAGCATCTCCTCGCCGTATTGCGCCGTCCCGCTCGAGCGGATGTTGTTGCCGGGGGCGACGCAGTTGACCCGCACGCCGTGCGCGGCCCACTCGATGGCGAGCGACTTGGTGAGGTTCTCGACGCCGGCGCGGGCGGCTCCGGTGTGGCTCATGCCGGGGAAGCCGCGCGACACCATCGCGGTGACGTTCACGATCCGGCCGCGCCTGGCGGGGATCATGGCGCGGGTCGCCACCTCGCGCGTCATGTAGAAGGTGCCGTTCAGGTTGTTGCGGATCACCGCCTCCCAGCCCCGGGGCGACATCGTGGAGGCCGGGCTCGGGAACTGTCCGCCCGCGTTGTTGACCAGGACGTCGATCTTTGCGAACCGCTCGAGGACCGCGCCGACGAACGCGCTGACGGCGTCGGGCTCGCGGATGTCGCAGCAGGCGCCGTACAGCTGCTCGCGCGGGGTGCCGTCGGCCACGAGGCCCTCCAGCGCCGCGTCGATCTTCTCCTGCTTGCGGCCGCAGATCGCGACCTTGGCGCCCAGGCTCGCGAGCTCCCTCGCGGTGACGAGGCCGATGCCGCTGCCGCCCCCGGTCACGAGCGCGACCTGGCCTTCGAACAAGCCGCTGCAGAACATCGACGGAGGTCCCACGGCGCCGCGTCTACACGGTCCGCTTTCGGGCGAGAAGCCAGCAATCGTAGGCTTGCAAAAAGCTCCGACCGCGGGTCATGTTGGTCGCCCTCGACGATGCCTTGGCTCAAAGCGACGCTGCGTGGTCAGGTCGTGCTCGCCTGCGCGAGCGCGGACGGGTCGTTCGCCACCTTCGGCGGCAAGGTCGAGATCCGCTACAAACCCAACGACGGTCGCAGGTATGACGCGCTCGCGAAGAACCTGACCGTCGCCGACCCGACGCTGTTGCCCGACGAGACGTGCGGCGAAGCCGACAAGCCGGCGGCCAAGAAGGAGGGGGCGGCCACCCCCACGAAGGGCTCGTCGCGAGGCAGCGCGAAGGCGGCCGCCTCGCCCCCCGTCCACGTCGAGGGCGCGCTGACCGTTTACACGGACGGCGCGTGCACCGGCAACCCGGGCCCCGCGGGGCTCGGCGTCGTCGTCATCGAGGGCGCGGGCCGGCGCGAGCTTTCCGAGTACCTGGGGGAGGGGACGAACAACATCGCCGAGCTCACGGCCATCGAGCGCGCCCTCGACATGACCCACGGGCGCGCCGAGCCCGTGCGCATCCACACCGACAGCCAATACGCGATCGGGGTGCTGTCGAAGGGGTGGAAGGCGAAGGCCAACCGCGAGCTCATCGCCGGCATTTTGGACAAGCTCAAGGTCCGCCGAGGCATCGCCTTGGTCTACGTCCCTGGGCACGCCGGCGTGCCGCTCAACGAGCGCGCCGACGAGCTCGCGAGGCTCGCCATCAAGACCCGACAAACGCGAGAAGAAGCGGTGTAGGTTCCGGAGCCATGGCGCGCGGTGTCGTGGTCCTGTGCACGGTCGACGGGCTCACTCCGTCGGCGCTCGCCGGCCTGCCGAAGCTGGCCGCGGCGCTCTCTTCTTCCCTGCAGCCGCTCGACGCCATCGGCGTCGAGCAGGCCCACTACGCCCTCGGCACCGGCCTCGCCCGGCCCGATGTGCGGGCGCAGGCGGTCCTCGCGCTGGAGAAGGGGAGCCTCACGCGCGCCCCCGAGATCGATCGCCTCGTGGCCCGCGTCGAGTCGGAGCCGGGGACCTTCGTCGATTTCATGACGCAGGAGGAGCGCCACAGGTGCAGGCTCCACCTGTTTTGCCTCTCCTCGGAGGGGGGCGGGCCCCCTGCGGCGATCCCAGCGGTGGGCCTGTGTGACGAGCTCGTCAACGCGCGCATCCCCTTCGCCGTGCACCTCATCTTGGACGCCCCGGGCACGGCCGGCGCGGAGCTGCTCGACCACCTCGAGGCGCACCTCGGGGACCAGGGCGTCATCGCCACCCTGCTCGGCGGGTCTTACGTGTGCGACCCAGGGCTAAGCGCCCCGCGGGCCCTCGCAGCTCACGGCGCGATCGTGCGAGCGCACGAGGGGCCGACCAGCGAGCGGGCGCGAGACGCGCTCTTCTTCGCCGGCCAGAACGGCCTCAAGGAGGCCGATCTGGAGCCGACACGGGTCGGCGGCTACGCGGGCGTAACGGGGAGCCTCATCGCCGAGTTCGGCGGCGGCCCGGCGGGCGCCGACGGTGGCCCCGTGTGGGAGTGGCGAGGCAACGACGTCGCGCTGCTCGTGACCTCCAGCGCCGTCGCGCTCCGTCCCCTCGCGTCCCTGCTGCTCGGTGAGCGGCTCTCGGCGGAGGTCGCGTCGGGCATCTCGATGCGCGGTCGCGCCGTGTTCGCGTTCAGCCGCGCGAACCTCGCGACGCTCGGCGGCGCGGGCCCGCTCGGGCTCCCGTGCGTCTTCGCGACCGGCGGGGCCGCGCCCAGCCTGTCGAAGCGGCTCGAGGCCGCGGGCAAGCGGCTCACGCGGGTCGTCGAGGAGCGCGTTCGTGAGCTCGCGACCTTCTCGTTCGAGGGCGAGCCTGAGGGCGCCTCGGTCGACGCGACGGTGCTCGCCGACGCGGCGGCGGTGCTCGGCCGCGCGGACGACGTCGTCGCGGAGGGCTCCTCGGACGTGGTCCATGTGGCCCTCGAGCTGCCGTCCTCCGCCGAGCTCGGGCCCGACGTCGACGCGGCGCTCGCGCGTCTCGCCGAGCGGGTCTCGGGCCAACAAGGGACGTTGTTCCTCGTCGGCACGGGGAGCTTCGCCGCGCTGGTTGGCGCACCGGGGCTGCTCGAAGGGGTCGAGACGCACGCGGGCGTCTCGAGCGCCGTGCTCGACGCCTGCGGCGTCGCCATCGAGGACGAGCGCGCCACCTCGCGCAGGCTCCGAAGGCGGCGGTGAAGCGGGCCGACGCGAGCGCGTCGCTCGGGGCCTTCGGCCCCTACCGTCTGGAGGAGGTCGTCCGCGGCGGCCCCGTGTTCTCGACGTTCCGCGCTACGCACTCGGTGGGCGGCCACACCGTCTGGATCACGATGACGCCGCTGTCCGCGGAGCCGAGCGCCTCGGCGGGGCTGCGGCTGCGCGCCGCAGCGACCGCGCTCGCCGCGCTCGGCCGTGACGCCGCGCTCGGGCTGATGGACGTGATCGAAGAAGGCGCGCGGGTCGCCGTCGTCACCCAGGCCCCGAGGGGCCCCAGCCTGCGCGCGATCATCGACGAGCTCTCGAGCCTCACGGGGCTCGACGCGGAGCACCGCGCCGCCCTCGCGGTGGCCTTCGTGCGAGCGGTCGCCGAGGTCAACGACGCCGGCGTCGTGCACGGCGCGCTGTGCCCGGACAGCGCGTACCTCACACCGAGAGGCAGCGTTCAGCTCGGCGCTTTCTGGGACGCGACGCTGCTCGGCGGAGACGCCCAAGAGACCCCGCGCGACATCCCCGAGGCGGGCCCCGAGGAGCGCTATCGGAGCCCCGAGCGGATCTCCGGAAAGAGCGTCGACCCAGCCAGCGACGTGTTCTCCGCCGCCGTCGTGTGCTTCGAGATCATCGCCGGGCGCCACCCCTTCGCCGAGGAGCGGCAGGGGGAGAGCCTGGCCCGGCGCATCCGCACCGCGGATCCTTCGCCGAGCCTCGCGGGTGAGCTGCTCGACGAGGTGCTGCTCAAGGGGCTGCAGAAGATCCCGACGCTCCGACACGAGAGCGCGGCGCGCCTCGCCGACGACCTCACGGCCGCCCTCGGCGGCCCCTCGCGATTGACCGCGCTATCGCGCGCGCTCTTTGCGCGCCTGCGGGGGCGCCCGGAGGTGGTCGTCCCGGAGCGTCTCGAGCAGAAGTCCACGCGGCTCGCTCGGCGCCTCGCGGTGCTCGGGGCAGCCATGCTGCTCATCGGCGTGGGGCTGGCGGGTGAGGGGCCAGGTCGCCCTCCGAGCGCGGGTCCCGCGGGCGCGTCGAGCGCGAGCGTGCGCGTCCTCGCGCGGCCCTGGGCCGACGTCTACGTGGACGGCGAGCGCGTCGACACCACGCCCGTCGGCCACCCGATCCCGCTGTCTCCGGGGCGCCACGAGATCCTCTTTCGCCACCCCCGCGCGGCCGAGGAGAAGCGCGTGATCGAGGTCGTCGCCGGCGAGCTCGTCACCGTCGACGTCGACATGGAGGTTCAGCGCCCGGTGGACGCGGGGGTCGAGAGCCCTTAGCCCCCTGGAACCCTCACAGCCGCACCTCGATGTATGTGCGCTTCTTCATGTCCTCCATCCACGTCTCCTTCTCGCGGGCGAGGATCTCGTTCTGGAGGCGCTGCACCATCTCCTCCTTCGCCGCCTCGTACGTCGTGTACTTCGACGGCTGGCGCGCCTTGACGCCCATGATGAGGATCGCGTCGCCGAGCTTGAACGGTGAGGTGAACTCGCCCGGCTCGAGGGGGATGAGCCTGTTCTCGATGTCCTCGGCGAGGGCGGGGCGCTTGCCCATCTGAGCGGCCTGCGTCTTGATCGGCGCGTGGACCCCCATGTCCCCTCCCTTGTCCTTCGTCTTCGGCTCGTCGGAGTGTTTGGCCGCGAGGTCGGCGAAGGGGACGCCCTTCTTCAGCTCTTCGTGGATCGACGCGGCCAGCTTCTCGCGGTCGGCGATCGCCTCGGGCGTCGAGCCGGGCAGGACCTTGAGCAGGATGATCGTCGGGCGATACTCGCGACGCTCGCGCTCCTCACGCAGCGCCCGCGTGAACGCGTTCTTCAGGTCCTCCTCGGTGACGCGAATGCGGCCGCGCACCCGCGCCGACAGCAGCTTGCCCTCGAGCACCTGGCGGCGGATCTCTGCGCGGTACTCGACCTCGCTGAGCCCGCTGCGCTGCTCGGCGGCGTCGAGCAGCTGATCGACGGTGAGCTTCTGCTGCCCGGCGACGTTCTCGATGGCCCGGTCGATCTCGTCGGGCGTGACGGTGACCTTCTGGCGGTCCGCGGCCTGGGCCTCGAGGGTCTCTTCGACCATGCGCGAGAGCACGTCCTTGTACACCTGCGACTCCGCGGCCGTGCGCTGTGGACCCGCCGGGGCCTTGCTCGCGAGGACGCGGATGAGCGGCGCGGCGCGCTGCCGGAGCTCGCTCAGGAGGATCGCGTCGTCGCCCACGACAGCGACGATCTTCTCGACGACGCCAGCCTCGGCGGCAGGCGCGTGCGCGAGCGTCGCGGCGCCCGAGAAGACCGCGATGAGCGCGGCGAGCTTCAGCGCGGCGAGGGCTCGCGAGCGAGGGCGGGCGTGCATGACGAAGCCCTTACCACGGGGGCGCTGGGAGCGACAAAGGGAGCACGCTCGCGCGTCAGAACGCTTCGCTGCAGCACAGGGTCGCGACCGGGCCCGGCGTCGTGAGGTCGAGCGTCGAGCCGGGCGAGCAGCCGCCACCCGACGCGTTGGCCTCGATCTCGATGCTCGCCGCGGCGTCCAGCCCGGTCGGGGCGACGCACGTGCCGTTGCCGCTCACCACCGCGCTGATCGCCGTGCCGCAGCCCGCGTCCAGCACCTGCACGTTCCCGCTGCAACCGGCGCCGGCGACCGCGCCGCAAGCGCAGTCGCTGTCCTCGCACGCGATCGCAGACGGCGGCTCGAGGTAGGCCAAGCGTCGCAGCGGAAACGGCCCGTGGCACGGCTCGAGACCCGCGTGCCGCATGCACACCTGCTGGTCGCCACTCGGCGGCCTCAAGCACTGTCCGCCGTCACACGCTCCCCACGCGGCGCCGCACAACGTGACCGGCGCCGTGAGCGCCTGCGCGAGCTGAGCGTCGGGCGCGCAGCTGCCGCCTGTCGCCAGCAGGCTGACCTTCACGCCCGCGGCCACGTTGACCACAGGCTCGCAGCTCGGGCCGATATCGAGCACCGCCTCCGACGGCCCTGCGCACGACGTGTCATCGAACAGCGAGACCTTCGCCGTGCACGCCGCGCCGCTCGCTGCGCCGCACGTGCAGCCGCACGGGTTCGACGGTGAGATGAGCTCGTGCATCACCCCCTCGGCCTCCGGGTAGGCCACGGGGCAGCTCGCCTCTGCCGTGGCCATCACCAGATAGGGCCCCGACCAGCCCGGGCCCTCCAGCAGGGGCGCGCAGACCAGTCCGCTATCGCAGGCCTCGAGCGTGGGCGCTCCCCCGCCGGAGGCGGCCCCGCCCACGGCGACCCCGCCGCCCGCCTCGCCTCCTCCAGCGGACGGGACCCACCCCTCGTCGGTGTCGTCCTGCTGTGCGCCCCCGTTCGCCGTCGAGTCGAAGTCACCCAGCTCGGGGAAGCAGCCGGCGAGCCCCAGGGCCGCGAGCGTCGCGAGCGCCGGCGGCCTCACTGGAAGCTCCCGGCAGCGACGAGCAGGAAGCCGTCCGAGCTCGCGACGACCGACACCGTCGGCGCCTCCGGCGCGCGGGGCGTGATCGCGTCTCCGATGAGCAAGCCGATGCCGGCCGCGACCGCCGCGCCACCGACGCCCAAGGCGACGTAGCCGCCCGTCGCGAACGAGCTCCCCTCGCTCGCGATCTCGTTCGCCACGGCGGCGTCACCCTGGGGACAGCTCGGCGGCTCCGCGTTCGCGCCGCACTCGGCGCGCACCGCCGACGCGCGATCGGCCGCCAGGGTGATGAGCACGGTGCCGGTCGCCAGCCCTCCCGCCCCGAGCAGGCCGGTGATCCAGCCGGCGGTCGCGAGCCGATCGCCGCGCGCCGAGGGTGGGGCGGGCGGCTGCGCCGCGCTCGAGGTCAGCGAGAAGGACAGCGAGGCCGCTTGTCCTCCGACGACGCTCACCGACGACTCGGCCGGCTTGAACCCGTCGGCCTCGACCCGGACCGTGTGCGCGCCGATCTCGACCTCGATCGGCCCCCGGCTCGGCGCCGCGACCCCGTCGATCGTCAGCCGGTAGGCCGCTGCCTCGGGCGTGACGGTGATCGCCAGGGTCCCCAGCCGCGCGGCGAGGTCCTTGAGGGCGCGCTTGGCCTCACTCTCGACCGCGGTCCGCCGCGCCTCGTCCTTCGTGCTCGCGTTCAGCTCGAGCACGCGCCGATACTCGCGCGCGCTCTCGAGGGCCTTGCCCTCGCGGGCGCTGCACGAGGCGACGTTGAGCAGCGTCCCGACCCCGGGGTCCGCCGCCAGGCTCTCGCGAAACTTCGGGCACGCCTCGGTCCAGCGCTGGGCGTCTGCCAGCTGGAGCGCCTCATCGAACAGCTGCTGGGCCCGCAGCGCGTCGCCTTCCCTGACCCGGGAAGGGTCCTCTGGCGTCTGTGCCCAGGCCGTGGCTGAGACGACGGCGATCGCGACGCCAACGAGACCGGGGAAGGGCGAAGGGCGCAAACATCGCAGCATATGATGGCCATCATAGCCCAGGCGCGAGGCCCTCGGCCGCCTTCGAAGGACCTTTGATGCCGTGCGTCGAGCGGCGCGCCGCCAAGTTCCTGATTGTCGGGCAAAGTCCGTTCTGTTACCCCGACCCGGCCATGGCAGATTTTCCGAAGCCGACCTCCGGTGATGCGATCACGATGAACAAGGACGGCGTCTTGTCCGTCCCGAGCAACCCGATCATCCCCTTCATCGAGGGCGACGGGACGGGGCCCGATATCTGGCGCGCGAGCGTCCGCGTCCTCGACGCGGCGGTCGACAAGGCGTCGGGCGGAAAGAACAAGATCGCCTGGTACGAGGTCTTCGCCGGTGAGAAGGCGTTCAAGCAGTTCGGCGACTGGCTCCCGCAAGGGACCGTCGACGCCTACAAGCAGTACCTCGTCGGTATCAAGGGGCCGCTGACGACCCCGATCGGCAAAGGCATCCGATCGCTCAACGTCGCCCTCCGGCAGATGCTCGACCTCTACGTGTGCCTGCGCCCGGTGCGCTGGTTCAAGGGTGTGCCCAGCCCGGTCAAAGACCCCGGTAGCGTGGACATGGTGATCTTCCGCGAGAACTGCGAGGACATCTACGCCGGCATCGAGTGGGAGGCCGAGAGCCCCGAGGCCAAGAAGGTCATCGCGTTCCTGGAGAACGAGATGAAGGTGAAGAAGATCCGCTTCCCCGCCACCAGCGGCATCGGCATCAAGCCGGTCTCGCGCGACGGCAGCCAGCGCCTCATCCGCGCCGCGATCGAGCACGCGCTCAAGTTCAACAGGAAGAGCGTGAACATCGTCCACAAGGGGAACATCATGAAGTTCACCGAGGGCGCCTTCAAGAACTGGGGCTACGAGCTCGCCGTGAGCGAGTTCCGTGGCAAGTGCGTCACCGAGCGCGAGAGCTGGATCCTCGGTAACAAGGAGGCGAACCCCGACCTGTCGGTCGAGGACAACGCGAAGCAGATCGAGCCGGGCTACGACATGGCGCCCGCCGACGCGCAGAAGGAGTTCCGCGACGAGGTCGAGGCCGCGCTGAAGCTGTGGGACACGCACGGCCAGGGCAAGTGGAAGAAGATGCTCCGCATCAAGGACTCGATCGCGGACATCACGCTCCAACAGGTCTTGACTCGCCCGAAGGAGTTCGAGGTCATCGCCACGCTGAACCTCAACGGCGACTACCTCTCCGACGCGCTCGCGGCCCAGGTCGGCGGCATCGGCATCGCCCCCGGCGGCAACATCAACTACGTCACCGGCCACGCCATCTTCGAGGCCACCCACGGGACCGCGCCGAAGTACGCGAACCTCGACAAGGTGAACCCTGGCTCGGTCATCCTCTCTGGCGAGATGATGCTCCGCCACCTCGGCTGGAACGACGCGGCCGATCTCGTCATCAAGGGGATGGACGGCGCGATCTCCGCCGGCACGGTGACCTACGATTTCGCGCGGCTCATGAGCGGCGCGCGCGAGGTGAAGTGCAGCGAGTTCGCGGACGCGATCATCCAACACATGGCCTGATGCTCCCGTGATCGGCGCTCCCCCCTCGCGCAGCGGGGGGGGTGAGCGCGCATCC
This sequence comes from Polyangiaceae bacterium, assembly GCA_016719945.1. Lineage (GTDB taxonomy): Bacteria > Myxococcota_A > Polyangia > Polyangiales > Polyangiaceae > Xiheicaenibacterium. The sequence continues at coordinate 454,002 of JADJYE010000002.1, forward strand.
GGGGCTGCCCTGCGTACGCGGCTCGACCCGCCATCGGCGCGCGGCTCGAGACTCACCTCCGGTGAGTTTTGTAGTTCCATCGGGTGCCCGATGTTTGGATGATGCGCGCATGATCAAGCTTCAGCCGAAGACCCTCGAGCGCATCCGAGATCACTTCCGCGATGTCGGCCAGCCCGCGAGCGTCGCCTTCACGCGCCCGCTTGAGCAGGACGATCCCTTCGCGGGTGATCCGGACGCGAAGCGCCGCTTCGACGCGCTCTTCGAGGCGATGTTCCTGATGATATCGGCCGACGGTGAGGTGGCCGACGAGGAGCGAGAGGTCCTGCGCGGCGCGGTCCGCGGCCTCACCGACAGCGCGGTCCGAACCGCCCACATCGATCGCCTCTTCGACGACTGCAAGGCGCACGCGAAGCAGGGGGCCGAGGCTCGGCTCAAGGCGATCGCCCCCATCCTCAAGGAGGACCCTGCGCTGGTCGAGGCGGCCTTCTCGCTCGCGGCTGCGGTCGCGTTCGCCGACAGCGACATCAAGGACGAGGAGAACGAGCTCATCAACACGATGGCGGAGGCCCTCGGCATCGACGACGACCGCGCCGAAGAGCTGTTGAACCTGCTCGAGAACGAGTCGGTTTGAGCGCGTCGCCAGCGGGCGCGCGATAACCCCCCTCGCGCCGGATTGTCCGCGCGTCCGCGCGGGGAATCCGAAGGGCCCCGCGCCAGCGGGCGCGCGATAACCCCCCTCGCGCCGGATTGTCCGCGCGTCCGCGCGGGGAATCCGAAGGGCCCCGCGCCAGCGGGCGCGCGATAACCCCCTCGCGCCGGATTGTCCGCGCGTCCGCGCGGGAATCCGAAGGGCCCGCGCCAGCGGGCGCGCGATAACCCCCTCGCGCCGGATTGTCCGCGCGTCCGCGCGGGGAATCCGAAGGGGCCGCGCCAGCGGGCGCGCGATAACCCCCCTCGCGCCGGATTGTCCGCGCGTCCGCGCGGGGAATCCGAAGGGCCCCGCGCCAGCGGGCGCGAGAAAAAAAATAGTCCACGGTGGGGGCAGATGACCGACTCGGTCAAAGATGGCCGAGCGTGACACGGACCAGATCGTCCTCCTCGACGAGGAGCTGAGGGGCACCGCCTACCGGCCGATCGCCGCCCTCGGTCGCGGGGGGATGGGGTCGGTCTACGAGGTCGAGCACCGCGCGCTGAAGCGGAGGATGGTCGTGAAGATCCTCCGCGAGCAAGACCGGCCCGACCTCGAAGACCGCCTGCGCCTCGAGGCGCAGACCCTCGCGCAGCTGAGCCACCCCAACGTGGTTCAGGTCATCGACTTCGCGCGCACCGCGTCGGGGCGACCGTTCTTGGTCACCGAGCGGCTGTACGGCCGGACGCTGAAGGCGCTGGTCGGCGACAGCGGCAAGCTGCCAATCGACGCCGCGGCCCGCTACGCGACGGAGGCCTTGTCGGGTCTGTCCGCAGTCCATCGCGCCGGCGTCGTGCACCGCGACGTCAAGCTCGAGAACCTCTTCTTGTGCGACGCCGACGAACACGGGGCCGCGCGTGTGAAGGTCCTCGACTTCGGCATCGCGAAGCTGATCGTCGGCGGCGGTGAGGCGCCGATCGACGTCGCGCCGCTCGAGAGCGCGACGGCGCAAGGGCTCATGGTGGGGACTCCGAGCTTCATGTCACCCGAGCAGATCTTGGGGCTCCCGGTCGATCACCGCGCAGATCTCTACGCGGTCGGCGTCGTGCTCTACCGCCTCGTCGCAGGTCGAAACCCCTTCATCTGCCGCGACCTCATCGAATACGCAGCGGCTCACGCCGGAGAGAAGCCCGCCCCGCCCTCGCGCTTCGCCGACCTCCCCGAGGGCTTCGACGCGCTCGTCCTGAAGGCGCTCGAGAAAGATCCTGCGGCCCGTTACGCCACGGCCGCCGAGATGGTCGTCGCCCTCGAGCGCTATCTGCTGCCGCCGCCGGCACCGCCTCGCCGCCGGGCTCAGGTCAAGACCGAGGCCTTGCCGCTCCCCGCCCCCCCCGAGCCCGCCCCTGCTCCCGCGCTGCGGGCCACCCAGCCGCTGAGGCGTCCTGCGGCGCCCGGCCCGGACGACGAGACGGTCCCGCTCGGGACGCCCGCGCGCGTGGTGCAGCCGCCGGCGCTGCCGTTCCGTCCGGCCGCTGGCGGCGCGAAGCTCGCGCCCGCTCCGGCCACGGTCGGCCCCGTGCGCCGGCTCGCGCCGACCGAGCGAGCGGCGATCGCCTTGCTCATCGTCGCTCTCGTCGTGATCGTCGCGCTGTCGGCGGCGCTCATCGCCCGCTGACGCGGCTCGGCGCTCAAGGGGGGCGCATCACGGCAGCTTTCCGCTACCTTGCATGCGCGGAGCGACGTGATGTCCCGAGATCCCAGGAAGACGGAGCGCATGGCGAGCGGAGGAGGCGACGCGCCGCGACCTCGCTCGACGGAGCGAATGGGCGTGAGCCGGGACACGACGCAGGATCCGCCGCGCGTCTACGACACGACCGGTCCGGAGCCGGAGCCGGCGGTGGGCCCCCGAGGGACCGCCGTGATCGGGCGCCCGCCGAAGCCCGCGGGCTACAAGCCCAGCGACAAGGCGGTCGCGGGTGAGGTCTTGATCGGCACGGCGAAGGCGCCCCGCCCCGTCGAGGGCGGCAAGATCGACGTGTCGCGCGTCGACCCGCGCCGCGCGCCCACCCAGAAGAGCCAGCGCCGGCCCGAGGCGTACCTGAGAGACGTGAAGAAGAAGGGGCTGAGCCCCACGGTCACCGGCCTGATCGTGGTCGGGGCGCTCGCGGTGTTCGCCCTGGCGCTGCTGCTGCTCGTCCTTGGGCAGCGAGGAGGGCCGTGAGCTCGGGGGACCCGGGCGCGAAGCCCAGCTGGTGGACGCGCGTCAGCCAGCTCGGCATCGTGGGCTTGTCCACCGAGGAGGAGCGCAAGACCCGCCTCCTCAACCAGTGCTCGATCATCGCGGCGGTGACGCTCCTTTCGTTCACCATCGGCTACTGGACCGACCCCGCCCGGTTCGCGTTCGGGCTGGTCGCCAACCTGGGCGCCGCCGCCCTTCAGCTCAGCGTCCTGTGGCTCGTCGCGCGCGGGCTGAGGTCGCTGGCGCTCGGGCTGTTCCTGCTCGTCTGCAACCTGCAGCTCGCCGCCGTCTGCGTGTTCCTCGGGCCCGACGTCGGGTACCAATATTACTTCTTCGCGTTCGCGGCGGTCGTGTTCCTGGTCACTCCGCGCGGTGCGTGGTTCTTCTACCCGTTCAGCGCGATCAGCGTCGCCGGCTACCTCTACTTCACGTTCGTGATGGCGCCGTCCGAGGCGCTCGTCACCATCGATTCGTCGATCGCGCTGCTGGCGAAGGTGACGACGATCGTCACCACGTTCGGGACGCTCGTGCTCCTGGGGTACCTCTTCGACGCGGACACTCGCCACGCAGAGGAGAGGCTCGCGGCCGAGCACGCGCGCAGCGAGGCGCTGCTGCTCAACATCTTGCCCGCCTCGATCTCGCGGCGCTTGAAGTCGAGCCACGGCTCGATCGCCGACGGGTTCGCGGACGTGAGTGTGCTATTCGCCGACATCGTCGGCTTCACCGAGCTCAGCGCGCGGATGCCACCGGGCGCGCTGGTCGAGGTCTTGAACGACGTCTTCTCCAGCTTCGACGATCTCGGCGCGGAGCTCGGCCTCGAGAAGATCAAGACGATCGGCGACGCCTACATGGCAGCGGCTGGCCTGCCCGAGCCTCGCGCCGATCACGCGGACATCGCCGTCCGAATGGCGCTCGGCATGAAGCGCTCGCTCGACGAGATGAACCGCGACAAGGGGTACGGTTTGTCGCTGAGGATCGGCATCCACTCGGGTCCCGTCGTCGCTGGGGTCATCGGCAAGCGGAAGTTCATCTACGACCTCTGGGGCGACACCGTGAACACCGCGAGCCGCATGGAGTCTCACGGCGTGAAGGACGCCGTGCACGTGAGCGAGGCGACCGCCAAGCTGGTCGAGGCCCGCTTCGAGCTCGAGCCGCGCGGCACCATCCAGGTGAAGGGCAAGGGCGAGATGGTCACGTTCGTCGTGCGCGGCGAGCGGCAGAGCGCCTGAGCCCCACGCCCAGCTGGGTCGACTCACGCGCGACGCGCGCCCTTTCGCTCCCCCTCCGTCTCGGCTATCGAGGTCGCATGCGCTTCGGCAGTCGCGTGATCCAGGTCGCCCTGCTCGCGGTCGCCCTGCTCGCGCCCAGCGTCGCGCGCGCCGAGCCCCCCTTGGCGCCCGAGGGACACGGCGTGCTGCCCGCCTCCACGTCGGGGGAGGTCCTCGATCGTGAGGTGGCGCCCCCCACTCCCTGGTGCCACGCCGAGCTCGAGGCCCTGCCGAACGACGTCTGCTACGCCAAGGGACCCACCTCCAAATCGGGGAAGCGAACGCTCGTCATCTTCCTGCACGGTCTCGTCGAGCAGGGCACCGACTGGCAGCACTCCCTGCAACGCGGGATGAAGGCGGCCGGAAAGCGCCTCGACTTCAGCCTGCTCGCCCCGCGCGGCCGAACCAAGGTCGGTCCGGGCAAGTCCGAGAGCACCGTTGCCTGGCCCAGCCGCGATCGCACGCTCGAGGACGAGGTCATCGGCGAGTGGCTCGCCGCGCAGAAGCTGATCGAGAAGCGCGAGGGGGCGCCGTTCGACGAGGTCTTCGTGATGGGGTTCTCGAACGGCGCGTACTACGCCTCTTCGCTGGCCCTCCGGGGTCGGCTCGAGGTCGACGGCTACGGCGTCTTCGCGGGAGGCTCGGCGCCCAAGGGCACCGTCTCCGCGTCGAAGGGCACCAAGACCAGGAAGCCGCTTTTTCTCGCCATCGCCTCGAAGGACGAGACGGCGAAGAAGGGCAAGGAGCTGGCGAAGGCGCTCAAGGAGCTGAAGTGGCCGCACCGCGTCGCGAGCGCCCCGGTGGGTCACGTCGTCGCGGACTCGCAGCTCGAGCAAGGGCTCGCGTACCTGCGCGGTCGCGCCGAGAAGGCCGCTCAAGAGAGCGACGAGCCCAAGCCCACGGCCGCGAAGTCGAAGTCGAAGTCGAAGAAGACCGCGACGGCCCCGAAGGACAAGAAGAAGTCCTCGAAGGACAAGACCAAGAAGCCGAAGAAGAAGGCATGAGGCGCGCCTGGGTCGCGAGCTGTGCGCTCCTCTGCGCGGCCCTTGGGCTGTCGGCCTGCCCCGGGCCTGCCGAGGTGCACGAGCCTCGAACGACGTCGTCGACGCCCGCGCCCCGGGCTCCGAGGGTCCTGCCTGAGGCGACCCGGGTCGAGCTCCCCGACGACGTCGCGCCCCGCGCCGTTCGGCTCGAGCTCACCCTCGATCCCCGTAAGGAGATCTTCCGCGGGCGAGCGGAGATCGACGTCGAGGTTCGGGTCGCCACCGACACCGTCGTGCTCCACGCGCGCGGCCTCACGCTCGAGAAGGTCTCGATCGAGGCGGGCGGCCGTACGCTCGAGCCCCAGTGGGGGACGCGGCGCGCGTTCGGCGGCCGGGAGGAGCCCGAGGAGCTCGTCCTCATGCTCGACCAGCCGCTGGCCGTCGGACCGGCGAGGCTGCGCTTCGAATACGAGGCCCCGTTCGCCAACCTGAACGGCATCTATCGCACACAGGCTCAGGGTTCCTGGTTTGCCTTCACGCAGATGGAGCCGACCGACGCTCGCCGCGCGTTCCCGAGCTTCGACGAGCCGCGCCACAAGACGCCGATCGAGCTCACGCTGGAGATCCCTTCCGGCATGACCGCCTTCGCGAACGCAGCGGAGAAGTCTCGCGAGGTGAGGGGCGACCACACGCAGATCACGTTCCTGCCCAGCGAGCCGATCCCGACCTACCTGTTCGCGCTCGCCGTTGGCGATCTCGAGGTGATGACGGGCGCGACGAAGCCGACCCCGATCCGCTTCGTCGCCCCGCGCGGCAGGGCCAAGAAGGGCGGACCCACCCTCGACGCGACCGACAAGGCGCTGCGAGCGCTCGAGGCCTATTTCGCTCGCCCGCACCCGTACCCGAAGCTCGACATCGCGTCGGTCCCGAATTTCGGTCCAGGCGCGATGGAGAACGCCGGCCTGATCACGTTCCGCGAAGAGCTCGTCGTGCTCGACGAGCGCTCGCCCGCGCTGCTCCGCCGGCGGATGCAGCTGATCATGGTTCATGAGCTTGCCCACCAGTGGTTCGGCAACCTGGTGACGATGCGCTGGTGGGACGACCTCTGGCTCAACGAGGGCTTCGCGACGTGGATGGCTCCCAAAACGTGCGACGACGCCTTCCCGGGCTTCGGTGGCAAGATCGAGCGCGTCCTCGAACGAGCCTACGCGATGAACGCGGATGTCCTGCCGTCGGCGCGCGCCGTGCGCCCGAAGGTCGATCAGTCGGACCAGATCCGCGAGGCCGGCGGCTGGAGCGCGTACCAGAAGGGCTCGGCCATCCTGACGATGATCGAGTCGTGGATCGGCGAGGCGACGATGCAGAAAGCGATCCGCGGCTACGTCGACGCCAGCGCGGGGCGCAGCATCACTTCGAAGGCGCTGTTCTCGGCGCTGGACACGGCCGCGGCCAAGCCGGTGTCCAAGGTCGCTGCGTCGTTCCTCGATCAGCCCGGCGTCCCGCTCGTGAAGGTGAGCCTCAGCTGCGGCGCCAAGCCGAACGACCCCGCGAAGGCGCGGCTCGAGGTGTCGGACGTCAGCGGGGGCGGGCGGTCCTGGGTGCTCCCGGCGTGCCTCCGTGTGGTGGGCAGCGCCTCGCCAGCCTGCACCCTGATCGAGGGGACGTCCGCGACGATCGAGCTGCCGACCTGCGCTGCCGTCCACCCCAACTTCGAGGAGGCGGGGTACTACCGCTACGAGCTCGACGAGGCCGCCACGCAGCGCCTCCTGGCGAGCTATCGCAAGCTCGATGAGCGCGAGCGGGCGGGCTTCGTCCTCAACGCGTGGGCCCTGGTCTTGCTCGGGCGCGCCCCGCCCGACTCGGTGATGGCGGCGCTGAAGCTCGGAGCCGACAAGGCCGAGACCTCGCGTGTGGTCCTCGAGGCGGTCATCACCGTCCTGTACGAGCTCGAGCGGACGTTCGCGACCGACGACAACGCCGCGAAGCTCGCGGCGTTCGTCCGCGGCCTGCTCGGACCTCACCGCGAGCGCGTGGCGATGCCCAAGGCGGGCGAGCACGATACGGTCCGCATCCACCGAGTCGCGCTCCTCGCTGCGCTCTACGACCTGGGAGCCGACGCCAACGTCGCCAAGGCCCTCGAGCCGATCGCAGCCCAATACCTCGCGTCCCCGCCGAGCGCCGACCCCGACCTGGGCCCGCTCGCCGTGCGGGTGTCCTCGCGCGCTGGCGGCGTCGGCAAGGCGAAGCTCGACGCCGCCCGCCTCGCCGCGGCCGCCACCGCGGACGAGCGCGTCGCCCTGGTCGCGGCCCTCGCGTCACGCGGCGATGCGGCGGCGCTCAGGGCGACCCTCGACCTCTTCTCGAAGGGCGCGATCCAGGCGGGAGACTGGCGCCACCTGCGCGGCGCTGCGCTCCGCTATCGCGACGGGCGCGCGGTCTTCTTGGGCTACATCCGCGAGGGCTTCGACGCGATGAACGCGCGGCTCGGCCACGCCGGAGCGCTGCTCTCCACGATCGGGGCGTCCTGCGACGCTCGAGAGCTCGCTGACTTCGAACGCACCTTCCGGCCCAGGGTCGGCGCGCTCGAAGGGGGGCAGCGCGGGCTCGACGAGGGCGTGGCCGAGGCGGCGCGCTGCATTTCCGTGAGGGCGCGCGGCGCGCCAGCTTTCCCTTGAGCCACGCCCCGCGAAGCGGCGCTATCATCCGGGGCCACGCTGGCCGCGGGTGATGAACGAATCGTACGGAAGATCCCCGAAGCGACACCAAGTAGTCGCGGCGCTGCCGCCTTCGAGCATCGTCGAGCAGCGCGTCGGTCGCCGCGTCGGGCCTGCCCTCGCGTTCTTGGCCGCGATCACCGTCATCGGGACCATCGGGCTGTGGTTCCTCGGCCAGCGGCGTTGGAAGCTGGTCGACTGCTTCTACATGACGGTGATGACGATCACGACCGTCGGATTCGGGGAGGTGCTCCCGGGGTTCGCGGAGGTGCCCTACGCGCGGGTCTTCGTGACCGGGCTCATGATCCTCGGCTTCAGCAGCGTCGCCTACAGCGCGACGACCGTCGCGTCGGCGATCATCGAAGGCGATCTCCAGGAGGCGCTCGGCGTCCGCAGGATGGAAAAGAAGATCGATAAGCTCCGTAACCACTACGTCGTGTGCGGCGTGGGCTCCACGGGCTACTACATCGTCGATGAGCTCCGCGGGCGCGGGGAGGAGGTCTGCGTCGTCGAGCAAGATCCCGAGCGGATCGTGCGCATCAACGAGGACTTTCCGGAGGTCGCCTGTCTGCGCGGCGACGCCACCGACGACGACGTCCTCAAGCGGGCTGGCCTCGAGCGCGCCTCTGGCGTGTTCGCCGCGCTCTCGCAGGACAAAGACAACCTGTTCGTGGTCATGACCGCGCGCGAGATCAACGATCGCGCCCGCATCGTCGCCCGCGCCATCGACGTCAAGGCCATCAAGCGGCTCAAGGTCGGAGGGGCGAACGCGATCGTCTCGCCGAACTTCCTCGGCGGGCGGCGCATGGCCTCCGAGATGCTGCGTCCTCAGGTCGTCGCCTTCATGGACGTGCTCACCGACCGCGAGGTCGAGTTCGATATCGAGGAGGTGATCCTGGCGCCCGACTCCCCGATGATCGGCAAGACTTTGGCCGAGGCGCGCGTTCGCCAGGTGGCCGACGTGTTGGTGCTCGCGGTCACGGTGAACGACACCTACAAGTACAACCCGCCGCCCGACGTGGGGCTCATGCCTGGCGCTCGCCTCATGGTCCTCGGGACGAGCGACGCCGTCCAGAAGCTGCGCCGTGCGATGGGGTGAGGGCAGAGGGGTCGTGCAGCCGCTGCGCTCCGCCGCAGCCTTTACGGCCCTGGCGCTCGAGTCAGGCCTCATCCGAGCAGATTTTCGCTGGTCCGCTGCTTGCGAGATCCAAGGCATGAAGGCGATTCCGACCATCCGCAAGTACATGACGACCACGCCGCACACCGTCGGCCGCGATCAGTCGTTGTCCTTTGCGACGAAGATCCTCCGAGACAACAACATCCGGCACCTGCCCGTCCTCGAAGGCGGCAAGCTCGTCGGCATTCTGAGCGAGCGCGACGTCGCGCTCGTGGCGGCCTTGAAGGACGTCGACCCCGAGAAGGTCGAGGTCGGCGACGCGATGAGCCAGCAGGTCTTCACCGTGCGTCCGGACTCTCCCCTCGACGAGGTGGCGGACGAGATGGCCTCGCACAAGTTCGGCTCGGCGCTGGTCATCGACAACGGTAAGGTCGTCGGCGTGTTCACCACCGTCGACGCGATGCAGGCGCTCAGCGAGCTCCTGAAAGGACGGCTCTCGAAGTGAGGCCGGAGGACGGCGCGATCGCGCAAGGCACCCGCGCCGTCCTCACCGTGCAGCAGCTGTCCGAGCTGCTCGAGCTGCTGCGCGCCGAGGGGTTCGATCTGATCGGGCCGACCGTGCAGCAGGGCGCGATCGTGTCCGCGCCGATCCAGGGCCTGAACGATCTACCCCGAGGCGTGGGGGACGAGGCGCCCGCGCTCGCATGACGACCTTCGAGACGCGAGGGCTCGCCCAGTCGCGGGTCGCGCCGCGACCGAGGCGCCCGATCTCACGGCGAGGATCTGCGGCATTTGCCCGGTCGCCTATCAGATGAGCGCCTGCTACGCGGTCGAGCGCGCGCTCGACGTCCAGGTGGCGTCCGGCATCCATGATCTGCGACGGCTGCTCTACTGCGGCGAGTGGATCCAGAGCCACGCGCTGCATGTCCTCATGCTCCACGCGCCCGATTTTCTCGGGGTGGACGACGTCGTGGGGGTCTCGAGGCTCCACCCGGAGCGGGTCAAGGCGGGCCTCGAGCTGAAGAAGGCCGGCAACACCTTGATGGCGCTGGTCGGCGGCCGCGCGATCCACCCCGTCAACGTCAAGGACGGCGGCTTCTACAGCGTCCCCTCGCGCGAGCAGGTGCTCGCCGTCGTCGAGCAGCTCGAGCGCGCCAAGGAGATCGCCCTCGAGCAGCTGACCTGGGTCGCCACGTTCGACATCCCGGACGTCGAGCGCCCGGTCGAGCTCGTCGCGCTGCGCGACGGACGGCGCTACCCATTTTGCGATGGGCGGCTCGTGAGCACACGGAGGCGGCGACCCGCCTCGCGGAGCGCGCCATCCGCAACTACGACCCCTGCATCTCGTGCTCGACCCACTTCCTCACGCTGAGGATCGATCGGGTCGAGTGAGCCCGACGATCGTATGCCTCGGGGAGCCATTTGCAGGCGACGACGGCGTCGGAGCCGTCGTCGCCGAGCACCTCCGCGCGGCGGGTGGGTCGCCCATCGTGCTCGCCGACCCCCTCGAGCTGCTGGAGCTCGTGACGCGAGGACGGCCCCTCGTCATCGTGGACGCGGTCGTCACGTCCTCTGAGCCGGGCCAGGTCCTGTGCCTCGAGCCCCTCGACCTCGCGCCTGACAGGCAGCCGATCTCTTCTCACCGCGCGGGGGTGGCGGGCGTCCTGGAGCTCGCGGCCACCCTGGGCCCTGTGCCGCCGATCGAGATCGTCGCAATCACCATTCGTCCGCCACAGCGCCTAGGCCTTGGCCTGACACCCGCGGTCGCGCGCGCCGCGGTCGAAGCGTCGCGCGCGATCTGCGAGCGGTACGGGGCTACTCCTCGGCCTCTCGGTGCCGACGCCGACTCTGCTTCGGCATCAGGTAGCCTTGGTCCTGCCCGACGTGTCTAAGGACGTCGAGCGACGACAGCACACCGATCAGCGCGCCCGAGTCGTTCACGATCAGCAGGTGGTGGATGCCCTCGTAGGCCATGACCGCGGCCGCCCGGGTCATCGGGGTCATCTCGTCGATCGTCGCGACGGGGCAGGTCATCGCGCTCGACGCGATCGTCGCGCCCGGCTTGCTCATGAGGTCGACCGGGCCGATCACGCCGACGGGCTTGCCGTCGGGGTCGACGACCGGCAGGCACTCGATCACGGCCTCGATCAGCTTCGACCGGACGCGGTCGATGGGCGTGTCGGGGCTGACGCACATGACGTCGCGGGTCGCGAGCGAGATCGCTGGGACGATCGTGATCGTCCCAGCGAACTGTCGCGGCGTCGACTCGGTCTCGGCTCGCTCGCAGTCGATCGCCAAGGGACCGAGCTCCTCGTCCTCGAGCTCGAGCCTGCCGAAGCCGCAGTGACCGCAGGCCTCCACCGGCACCGAGTGCCGCCCCGAGGGGCACTCGACCAGACGCTCGACTCGCTCGGCTCCGGAGCCGTCGAGGATCGTCCGCCGGTGGACGCACACGCGGGTCATACGACGGCTTCGGCTCGGGCCGCCTCCACTTCGAGGGCGCCCGCCGTGGCCCTGAACACCCGCAGGAGATCGAGCGCGCTGATGATGCCGACGGGCTTCTTGCCGCGCGCGACGACGACGCGATAGATGTGTCCGCGGATCATCATGTCCGCGACCTCGGCGAGCAGGGTCTCCTCCTCGACGGTGAACACGACCGGGGTCATCACGTCCCGGACGCGGAGCGCAGAGTCCGACTCGACGCCGAAGCCACTCATCTCGGTCGCGTCGACGCCGGCGTTCCCAGCCTCGCGCAGCACGTCTTGGGGCGCGGTGAGGGAGACCCGGTTCTGCCAGGCTCGGGCGAGATCCGTCGCGCTCACCAGGCCGATCATCACGCCGTTGTCGCAGACCGGCGCGCCCGTGATGTTCTTTCCATCCAGGAAGCTGGCCAGCTCACTGAGCGTCCAGTCCGCGTCCGCAGTGAGGATGTCCTTCGTCATGACGTCGCGCGCAGTCAACATGATGACCTCCTTGGGTCGTTGACTCGAACTTCGCAACGGACGTGCCGCACCGGCAGCTGGGGGATCGTCTCGTAATTCCCAGTCCTTGCGAGCCAGGGTCAGCGACGCTCCGCGTCCCCACGGCCGCAAGGTTTGCGCCCCCCCGCTTGCCGTGCGCGTCACCTGGCGACTGCGTGGCTTCGCGCGGCGTGGGCAGCCTTCAGCATCACGAGCTCGCTGACGTTCTCGATCGTCAACAGCCCGACCAGACGTCCTGCCTCGTCGACCACCGGCATGGCGCGCCACGGCAGGTCGGCGGTCCGCTGCAGCACCTCCGTCGCGCGCTCGTCGACCCTCGCGACCGGGAAGCGCGTGCGCATCGGCCCAGCCACCGGTTGGTCCGGGCTCTCGGCTGCGAGCGCACCGATCAGCTCCTCACGCCCCAACATCCCCACCGGTCGACCTTCTCGGTCCACCACCGCGAAGTCCGATTGAGCGCTGGCCAAGAGCAGTCGCTCGGCGTCGCGCAAGGTCGCCAGCGGCGACAACACGTCGAGCCGCGTCTCCATGGCCCCCGCCACCGTCACCCCGACGAGCGCGACCTCGCGCTCGACCATCCGCACCTCTTGGCCGGCGCCGAGCAGGACGATGACTCCGATGAAGAGCAGGGTCACGGGCCAGCCGAGCACCAACACGCCCACCATGACGCTGACCGCCAGCGCCTGCCCGATCAGCGCGGCGATGCGCGTCGCGCGCGCGCGCTCGAGGGAGCCCGCCAGCAGCGCCCTGAGCACCCTCCCGCCGTCCATCGGGAAGGCCGGAACCAGGTTGAACACCGCAAGGAACAGGTTCGCCCCGAGCAGGCTCGTGAGCAGAGACTGCTCGACCCCGCGCACGTGCCCGAGCCCCATCAACCCTGGGACCGCGGCGCCGAGCAGCGCCAGCCCCCCGGCGAGCACGAGGTTCACCGCCGGCCCCGCCAGCGCGATCAACAGCTCGGCCTTGGGCTCGCTGGGGATCCGCTCGAGGCTCGCGATGCCTCCGATCGGGTACAACGTGATGTCGCGCGTCCGGATCCCGAACCGGCGCGCCATCAGGGCGTGGCCCAGCTCGTGGAGCACGACGCAGGCGAAGACCGCGGCGACGTAGAACGCGGGGAGAAATGCCTCGGCGGGCGCGGCGCCAGCAGCGATGACGCCCGCCACATACCAGACCGCGAGCAGGACGAAGGTCGCGTGGACGAAGACGTCGATGCCGGCGATCCGCGCGACGCGCACCGACCAACGCTTGCGCGGTCGGGGAACGGTCGCGTTCGCGGTTTGAAGCTCGCCTCCATCCGCCATGCCCTTCGGGCTGCAAGTCACAGACCACGGCGCGGCGCGCTCCTGTGCGGCTCGCGAGCGCTCCTCGACCGCAACCCGTGCGCGCCTCCCGCTCCGATGTGGCAGGTACGCGTGGCGGGCCGCTGGCATGGCCTCTACCCTGCAAGGCCGTATGGCCCCTGCGAGCTCTGCCCCCGCGGACGCGATGTCCGCCTCGCGCAAGAGCTCCGCGCGCGCCAAGCACCTACCGTTCTCGGTCGAGCGCGAGGAGGGGCGCGTCGTGCTCACGGGCGAGCTGACGATGCGCCACGCCGGGGCGCTGTGGAGGCGGCTCTCCGAGGAGGTCGATGACGCGTCGGGTCAGCGCCTCGACCTCGACCTCTCGGGCGTCACCCACGCCGACGGCGCCGCGGTGGCGCTGCTCGTCGAGCTCAGGGCTGCGCTGTCGGGGCGCGCGATCGAGTGCGACCTGGTCGGCGGCAGCGAGCTGCTGCGTGAGCTCGTCACGCTGTACGGAGGCGAGCGCGCGCCAACGCCCCGACCCAAGCGCGTCAAGGAGCGTGGGGTCGCACGCTTCGGCGGCGGCGTCGCGTCGGTCCTTCAGGCGATCGAGCGCTGGGTCGCCTTCGTAGGCTCCGTGGCAGCTGGCGCCGCGGGCGTCGTGGCCCGCCCGCGAACCTCCAACTTCCGCTCGCTGATCACCCTCTCCGAGCGGGCGGGCGCCGACGGCGTGCCGATCGTGCTCCTGCTCAACTTCCTCGTCGGCTTCGTCATGGCGTACCAGTCGGCGGGGCAGCTCGAGCTCTACGGCGCCAACGTGTACGTCGCCGACGTCGTCGGGATATCGGTGACCCGAGAGCTCGCGCCGCTCATGACGGCCATCATCATGAGCGGTCGCTCCGGCGCTGCCTTCGCCGCGGAGCTCGGCACGATGAAGGTCTCGGAGGAGATCGACGCGCTGCGCACGCTCGGCCTCGAGCCCGTGAGGTACTTGATCCTCCCGCGCGTGCTCGCGCTGGCCCTCGTCGCGCCGGCCCTCACCCTATTGGGCGACGTCATCGGCGTCGCGGGTGGGGCCGCGGTCGGCGCCCTGAGCCTCGAGGTGACCCCACGGGCCTACCTCGCCGAGCTCCGCACGGCCGTGTTCTTCTCGGACGTCTGGACCGGCCTCGTGAAGAGCGTCGGGTTCGGCATCGCCATCGGGCTGATCGGCTGCCAGCAGGGCTTCGCCACGAGCGGCGGCGCGGCCGGCGTCGGCCGCCGGACGACCGTGACGGTCGTCACGTGCCTGTTCGCCATCGTCATCCTCGATACCCTGTTCACCGTCTTCTTCAGGATGCTGGGCGTATGACGTCCCCCATCGTCGAAGCGCGAAGCCTCGCGGTCGGCTGGCCGGGCGCGGCGCCGCTGCTCGAGGGGGTGTCCTTCGACGTGCACCGTGGCGAGATCTTCGCGATCCTGGGCGGCAGCGGCAGCGGAAAATCGACGCTCATGCGGGCGCTGATCGGCCTCGAGTCGCCTGTCTCGGGTGAGGTCGCGATCGCAGGTGAGCTCGCCCCGAAGCTCGAGGCTCGGCGCCCGACCTTCGGGGTGATGTTCCAGCAGGGGGCCCTGTTCGGCTCGCTCACCGTCCTGCAGAACGTCTCGCTCCCGCTCGAGCGGTGGACCGACCTGCCGAGGGACGCGGTGCTCGCGATCGCCCGGGCGAAGCTGCGCCTCGTGGGCCTCGAGGAGGCGGGTGACAAGCTGCCGTCGGAGCTGTCCGGCGGTATGAAGAAGCGGGCCGCCATCGCGCGCGCGCTGGCCCTCGAGCCCTCGCTCGTCTTCCTCGATGAGCCCTCGAGCGGGCTCGACCCGGTCACCTCGGCCGGGCTCGATGACCTCATCCTCACCCTCAAGCGGGCGCTCGGGCTCACGGTCGTCATCGTCACGCACGAGCTCGGCAGCATCTTCGCGATCGTCGACCGCTGCATCCTGCTCGACCACGAGCAGCGCGGCGTGTCGGCGTCGGGGGCTCCTCGAGAGCTCGCGGACAGCGACCAGCCCAAGGTCCGCGCCTTCTTCCAGCGCGCAGCGAGGGCGTCATGAAGCTCTCGACGCACTTCAAGCTCGGCCTCTTCACGCTCGTCGCGCTCGTGGCCGCGCTGGCCGCTGCGTTCGCGCTCGGCGCGCGGACCATGCGCGAGGAGTCGGTGCGCTACCACTTCTACTTCGACGAGTCGGTCCAGGGGCTCGACGTGGGGGCCCCGGTGAAATTCCGAGGCGTCCCGATCGGAACGGTCGAGTCGATCCTCATCGCGCCGGATCAGCGCCACGTCGACGTCGTCGCTGCGATCCAGGTCGGCGCGATCGCTCGCTCCGGACTGGTCGATCGCTCCTCCGGGACGCCGCGGATGCTGATCTCGCCGGGCCTCCGCGCCCAGCTCGGCAGCCAAGGCATCACGGGCGTGAAGCTCGTGAACCTCGACTACTTCGACGAGACCCTCTACCCCCCGCCGCCGCTGCCGTTCGCGGCGGACAAGAACTCGGTCCCGGTGGCGACGTCGTTCTTCAAGAACCTCGAGGACGGTCTCGTCGGCGCCGTGGCCACGCTGCCCGACGTGGCCGAGGGCGCGGTCGCGACCCTCCGCTCGCTCGAGCTCACGGTCGACGATCTCCAGAAGGAGCGCCTGCCGGAGCGGGCGTCGAAGGTGCTCGGCCAGGCGAGCTCGGCCATCTCGGAGCTGCAGCGGATCCTCAAGGACGTCGACCAGAAGAAGCTGCCCACCCGCCTCGCGGCGGCCCTCGACACCCTCACGAAGACCATCGCGAAGCTCGACCCGATCCTCGGCAAGCTCGACGGCGACCAGGGCCTCGTCTCCAGCACGCAGCGCGCCGTCGATCGCGTCGGGGACGTCGGTGAGGGGGCCCTGCACACGCCGGAGGAGCTCGACCGCACGCTGCGTGACGTGAGCGAGGCGGCGCAGGCGATCCGCGATCTCGCGGAGCTGCTCGAGCGTGAGCCAGACATGTTGGTCAAGGGGCGCTCCCCGGGGTCGTCGAGATGAGAGCCGTCGCTGCGATGTCGTTGGGCCTGGTCCTCGCCGGCTGCGCGCTGACCTCGAAGGCCGACCCGGTCGAGATCCGCTACTTCTCGCCGGAGCCGGTCGGCGCGGCGCCCACGGCCCGCTCGAGCTCTTCGGCGCCGAGCGCGGCGCCACCTGGCTCCGCTTCGGTCGCATCACATCAGCGTCGATGCCAAACGCGCGATCGTCTATCGACGCGGTCCGTCCGAGCTGGCCGCCTACGACCGGCTGCAGTGGACCGAAGAGCCCGAGCAGTTCGCGCGCCGCGCCATCTCCAGGGCCCTGTTCGAGTCGAGGTTCAAGGAGGTCGTGGCGGGGGCTGGGCCGGTGCTCGAGGTCGAGCTCGTCAGCTTCGAAGAGGTGCGTCGGGGCACGGCTCGCCTCGGTCGCGTCGAGCTGAGGTACCTCGTGAGGGACCATCGTGAGGTCTTCGTGAGCTCCGCGATCGAGGTCGAACGCGAGGCGCGGGGGCCGGAGATCGACGCCGTCGTCGCGGCCATCGCCGAGGCGCTCGTCGCGGCCGCGGAGCGCCTCGCCGAGGAGACCGAGGCCGCCTTGGCTGCCCCGAATCGCCAACCGTAGCGGCGGGCCTCAGCCCGTGCGGCGCTCTCGGATCTTGTCCTTCGCGAGCCGCACGGCGGCCTCGTGTGGGGTGACGCCCTCCCGGTCTGCGCGCTCGAAGGCGCCCGCGAGCAGCGCGCCAATCTTCTCGGTCTCTTTGAACGCTATGGCTTCGTCGTAGACGTTCGGGTCGCCCCCGCCGAGCTGCTTGCCCTCCTGCGACGCGCCGATCACCCCGCCCGCGTTCAGCACGAAGTCCGGCGCGTACAGGATCCCCCTCGCCGCGAGCGCCTGCGCGTGGCGCTCCTCCGCGAGCTGGTTGTTCGCGGCGCCGGCGACGACCTTGCAGCGGAGGCGGCCGATCGTGGCGTCGTTCAGGATCGCGCCGAGCGCGCAGGGGGCGAGGACGTCGACCTCTTGATCGTAGATGTCGGCGACCCCGACGGCCTCCGCGCCGAGCTCAGCGACCGCGCGCTCGACCGCGGCTGAGCTCACGTCACACACCCGGAGCGAAGCGCCGCTCTGCTTCAGGAGCCGCGCGAGGCGAAAGCCCACGTTCCCGAGGCCCTGCACCGCGACCTTGAGGCCGGCGAGGTCGTCACGCCCGAGGCCGCGCTTCACCGCTGCGCGCAGCCCCACGAAGGCCCCATAGGCCGTCGCGGGCCCGGTGTCGGTGTGCCTGCCGACGACGTACTTGGTCTCGAGCCCGATGACCCGCATGTCCTCTTCGGTCGTACCGACGTCCTCCGCGATGATGTACTTGCCGCCGAGGCGCTCGACGAACCGGCCCATCGCTCGCAGCAGCGCCTCCGACTTGTCGCGCTTCGAATCGCCGATGATGACGCTCTTCGCTCCGCCCGCCGGCATGTCGCACAGCGCGAGCTTGTACGACATCGCGCGCGACAGCCTCAAGGCGTCGGTCAGCGCCTCGTCGTCCGTCGCGTAGGGCCAGAAGCGGCACCCGCCGCCGGCGATGCCGAACGGCGCCGTGCTGTGGATGGCCACGATCGCCGACAGGCCGCTGTCGACGTCGCGGAAGAACGAGACCTGCTCGTGATCGTCGAACTCGGGGGACGAAAAGACGCTCATGGTGCCCTGACCTCCGGCTCGTCGCCGTTGAAGGAGACATCGTCGAAATACGCCGCCATCAGCCTCGTGCTCGGCGAGGACACGCCGCCCGCCCGCCGAAAGGCGAAGACCCGTGCGTAGGAGAGCACCTGGTACAACGCAGGGAGCAGGTCTCGCGGCTCTGCGACGACCTCCTTCGCGTCCCCGAACAGGTAGCGAGCGTCCTCCCAGGCCTCCCGGAAATGCAGGAGCATGTCCCGCACCAGCGCCACGCTGTACTTTCGCTGCGTGCCCGCCTCGGCGAGGCGCACGCTCTTGCCGCCCTTGTCGAGCAGCGCCTCTTCGAACATCTCCTCCGGCATGACGTGGACGCCGGCGGTCGGACGCGGGTTGCACTCGATGAGGACCATACCGGCGTCGGTCTTCATGAAGTCGAACGAGAGCTGGCCGTGGTACCCGGTCGCCTCGGCGATCTTCCGCACGACCTGGAGGCACTCCGGCTCGCTCACCGACTCGAAGACGATGCCGCCGGCGTGCTCGATCTCCCGCGGGTGGACGTAGGCGCTGTGCCCCGTGACCTTCCCGTGCTGGACCACGCTGAAGGTGCAGACGTCGAGGCCGTGTACGAACTCCTCGACGATCCACGGGCTCTGCGCGGAGACGTCACAGTCTTCGAGCTTCATCGCGCCGGCGAGCACGCCGACGTTCGTGAACAGCGACACCCCTCCGCGCGAGAAGACGGGCTTGGCGAAGAACTCGCGGCCCTTCGTCGCCTCGGCGAGCCCAGCGCGATCGGTGACGACCGCACTCTGGGGAACCTTCAGCCCTAGGTCGCCCGCGAGCTTCAAGAAGCGCGCCTTGTCGTGCAGCTCGACCAGCGTCTCGGAGCTTGGGGAAGAAGCAGACCTCCTCTGGGTAGAGGGCGCGGTGTTTGGCGAGGTAGAAGACCTCTTCGAACGCCGGCAAGATCAAGTCGACGGTCCGCCGCGTCACGATGTCCGCGATCTCCTGCACGAACCGCCACGTCTGTCGCCGCGGCGAGGCGGTGATCACCGCCTCGGCGACGTACTTGGAGTGGCTGCCGGGCGCGGCACGGAACGTGTCGGTGGCGACGACCGTGTGCCCCAACGAGCCGAGCTTGCGGATCTCGTCGATCGCGCACGGCATCCTGGAGGTCGAAATGAGGACCTGCATCCCTCTCGTTTATTCGCAAGGACCGTGCCTGGGCAAGCGCGAGCTGGCCGCTCAGATGCGCTCGTACGTCAGCGCGTAGCTCAGCTCTCTGGGCAGCGACTCCGAGTGGATGCGGACCTGGATCGTCAGGCGATCTCCTGCCAGGGCGTACTTGTTGGTACGGCCCTTCCCCTCGGCCGAGAAGACCTGCTCGAGCTCAGGGCCCGCGCGGACGACGAGGTCGAGCATGTCACCGGTGATGCCCTTCACCCGGACCGGAGTCTCGTCGAGGGGAGCGGTGTAGCTCCGCTCGTCCATCGATATCGTGAGGGTGCCCTGCGACTCCGAGACCACGATCTTCTCGGCGATGGGGTTGGCCTCCCTCAGCTTGTCCCGCGCGACGCCGCGCTTCATGAAGCTCATCTCCGCGACCAGGTCATCGATCGCCTTGTCGCGGGCCTCGAGCTCGGCGGTCCCCCCGACGTGCTTGAACGAGCCCGCGAACCGGGTCGCCGCGCTCACCGACTCTGGAGTCGCGGACGCTGACGTAACCGGCGGCGGTGCCTCCTCCTCGCCCCCGCAATGGACGCCGAGCAGCACAAGCAGCGAAAGAAATGCGCGAACAGGTCGCATCGTGCGTCCTCCTCAATAGCTGCGGCGGCTCGCGACCTCGGCGTCCGAGGTGTCACCAGGCCAAACCTGCGCGGATCGCTCAAGCTCGTCGGCGAGGGCGAGCGCCATAGCCTCAGCATGCCGTAGCGCCGTGCGGTGGTGGGGATCGCTCGCGAACTGCATCATTCGACGAATCTCCGCCGCCAGGCGGTTGGCGTCCTCGATGAGATCCTTGGTGTCCATGAGAGGGCTCCTTCTGTCGAACCGCTTCGCACGTGCAACCTACGTCGCGCTCGTTCGAGCGCCAGTCACAGTTTCACCTGCAGCCCGGGCGCCGGGCTATGGATGCGGCGCGACCCGCGCTGCGAGCGCCTCGTCGATCAGCTCTTCGAGCGCCCCGCGGACCTCGCGGCGGATTCGCCGGGTCGCTGCGTCCTCGTCCTCACCGGGCAGGGGCGTCGAAGAGACGGGGGCTCCGATCACGTAACTGGGCTTATGGGCGTGGAGGATCGGCAGGCCCCAGCGCGGCCTCGGCAGCGGGAGATCGACGCCGAGCCAGCGCCGCCCCCGAGCGAACGAGTCCCCGACCAGATCGAACCACTCGTCGGGGCCGATCCCCGCGATGGGCACGAGCGGAGCCTCGCTGCGCATCGCGGCCCGAACGAAGCCGAACCGCTTGCCCCACAGCAGCCGGTACCTGAGCTCCTGTGGCTTGACCGCCTCGCGCAGCCCTCCCGGCAATACGAGCACGAGCTCGTCGTTCGCGAGCAGCGCGTCGACGTTCTCCGGCGAGCCGTCGACGGTGCCCACTGCGGCCGCGAGCCCGCGCAAGAAGGGGACCTTCCACCACAGGTGCTCGCCGAGCGCCCAGACTCGGCGCCCCGTTTGCCGCCGGATGGCGGCCATCGGCAGCATCGCGTCCCAACCGAACGCGTGGTTCATGACGAACAGCGCGCGCCCGGCGGGGACGTTCTCGACGCCGGTCAGCTCGATCTTCCAGCGGTCGATGAGCCTCTCGAGCAGACCCCAGAAGCGCGCTGAGCGCTCCTCGTCGTAGCCAACGAACGCCCGGGTCATTCGGGGGTCGAAGCCGCTCACCGTGCCCTCGCGAAGCGCACCACCTCTTCCAGGATCTGCGCGCCGGCCCTGCCGAAGAGGTCGCCGTGCCGCCCACCTGGAACGGTGTGTAGGCGACCCTGCGGGAGGGTCCTGGCGAGCCGCGCCCCCATCCAATGAGGGACGATCTCGTCGGCGTCGCCGTGGACGACCAGCGTGGGCACGCGGATCGCGCGCGCCTTCGAGAGCGTGTCGAAATGGTCCGGCACGAGGAGAGAGGCCGGCAGGAACGGGACCGCGTCGGTCACCAGGTCGGGGATCGACGTGTAGGGCGTCACGAGCACGAGCCGGCCGCCCCAGCCGCGCCGAGCCATCTCGGCGGCGACGCCCGTGCCGAGCGACGTCCCGAAGAGGATGATGCGGTCGGCGCCGACGCCGCGCTCGGAGAGGAGATGGAGCCCCGCCTCGGCGTCCAGATAGAGCCCCTCTTCGGAGGGCGTCCCCCGGGAGTGCCCATAGCCGCGGTATTCGACCAACAGGACCCCGAAGCCTCGCTCGTGCAGGGCGCGCGCGAGCCCCGACTCCTCCTCGATCGTCGCGCGGTTGTTATGAAAGAGCACGATGGTGTCTTGCTCGGCGCCCGCGGGGAGCTCGAGCGCGCGCACCGAGGCCCCGTCAGCGGCGACCAGCGCGTGCCGCTCGAAGCCCGACGGGGCGTCGCGGCGCGCCACTTCGTCGATCGGGAACAGGTATCGCCGGGCGACCTCGCGGCTCGAGAGCACGAGCACGCCGGAGACAGCGGCCGCGATCCCGAGGAGCTTGGAGGCCTTCCGCACCATCATGGCTCGATCCTGCAAGAGTCGTGATTCTCGAACCGTGGCAGCCCGGCGCTGCTCGCGCCAAGGCGCGGCCGAACGGGTTGCGTCCGTGCGCGCACTGCCTGCGCCCGGAGGGACGACGAATCGACGTTATCGCACCTCTCGGCTTGGCGCGCCCATTGCTCCTCGCGCCACCAGAAGAGTCACGAAGGAGGACGCCATGAGCAACATCGCCGTCAAGAAAGAGACCCTGCCCGCGAAGCCGGCGGCAGAGTGGGAGCCGGCCCGGTTCATGCGGCAATTCTTCGGCTGGGACCCGTTCCGCGAGATGTCGCCCCTGATGCGGGCCGATGCGTCGAGCTTCGTCCCCGCCTTCGAGGTGAAGGAGACCCCCGAAGGGTACGTCTTCAAGGCTGACCTCCCCGGCGTGAAGGAGTCGGACCTCAACCTGTCGCTGACGGGTAACCGCCTGACCGTGTCAGGCCGGCGCGACGCCGAGAAGGAGGAGAAGAACGACACGTTCTATGCATTCGAGCGGAGCTTCGGCAGCTTCACGCGGTCGTTCACGCTGCCCGTGGAGATCGACCCGAACGGGGCGCGCGCCGAGATGAAGGACGGTGTCCTGACTGTCTTCGTCCCCCGCACCCCCGCCTCGCTCCCCAAGAAGATCGCCGTGAAGTCTGGTACACCTTCGCCCACGTGACGCAGGACTACAAAAGCCAGGCCCAGAGCCCCGAGGACGTCGCGCGCCGTATCCAGTCCGGCGCGCGGGTCTTCGTCCACGGCGCGTCGGCAACGCCCACCGTCCTCTTGAAGGCGCTCGGCGCCCGGCAAGACGTCGAGGGCGTCCGCCTCTATCACCTCCACCTCATGGGGGACGTGCCCTTCTTCGAGCGAGGCTCGGAGGGCCGGTTCCGCTCGGTCTCGTTCTTCGCCGGGTCGAACGCTCGAGCCGCGATCGACGAAGGGCGCGCGGACTTCGTGCCTATTTTCCTCAGCGACATCCCCGAGCTGCTTCGGTCGCGTGGGCTCGGGCTGGACGCGGCCATCGTTCAGGTCTCACCGCCCGATCGCCACGGCAACACGACGCTCGGCACCTCGTGCGACGCCGCGCGCGCCGCCGTCGACTCGGCCGACATCGTCCTCGCCGAGATCAACGAGCGCATGCCTCGCACCAACGGCGCGACGGTCGTTCCGCTATCGAAGATCGACGCCTTCACCTGGACCGATCGCCCCCTCGTCGCCCACGACGCGGCGGAGTGCGGGCCGGTAGAGGACCGTATCGGCGAGATCGTGGCCGAGAGGGTCGTCGATCGCGCCACCCTGCAGATGGGCATCGGGGCGATCCCGGACGCTGTCCTGTCGAAGCTCGGCAACAAGCTCGACCTGGGGATCCACACCGAGATGTTCTCCGACGGCCTGCTGCCCCTGCTCGAAGGCGGCGTCGTCACGAACCGCTTCAAGTCGGTCCACCCCGGCCGAACCATCACCAGCTTCGTGATGGGCTCCCCGCGCCTGTTCGACTTCGTCGACGAGAACCAGCTCGTCGAGTTCCACCCGTGCGACCGCACGAACGACACGAGCCTCATCCGCAAGAACGAGAACGTCACCGCCATCAACTCGGCGCTCGAGATCGACCTCTCGGGCCAGGTCTGCGCGGACTCGCTCGGCCACAGGATCTACTCCGGCATCGGCGGCCAGATGGACTTCATCCGCGCGGCGGCGCTGTCGAAGGGCGGCATGCCGATCATCACGCTGCCATCGACCGCAGCTCGCGGGACGGTCTCGCGCATCGTGCCGCTCCTCAAGGCCGGCGCAGGCGTGGTCACGACGCGTGGCCACGTGCACTGGGTGGCCACCGAGTACGGTATCCGTAACCTGCACGGGCTGACCCTCCGGGAGCGCGCCGAGGCGCTGATCGATCTCGCCCACCCGGATCACCGCGCCGAGCTGCGCCGCGCCGCCTCGGAGCTGCGCCATTTCAGCTTCTGTTGAGGGCGTCGATGGTTCCCTGCTTGCACCCAGAGGGAGAAGGATGAACGTGTGGCAGGCCCTCGGCGCGGGCGTGGATTTCAGCCACGCGCTCTTCATGGTCCTGTGGATCGCGGGGCTTCCGCTGCTCTTCTATCGAAAGAAGCCGCGGTTGACGCGCCTGTACGCGATGTACGCCATCAGCTTCGTCGCCTCGTACCAGATCTCACGCGTGTTCCTGGGCGAGTGCTTCTTGACCACGATCTCGCGCGCGTGTTGGCAGCGCGCCCCCCGGGACGTGATGGGTGGCGCCTCGGACGAGTGGTTCACGGTGCGGATCGCCCAGGCGGTCTTTCACCTGACGCCCTCCCACAAGGTGATCACGGTCCTCGCTCAGGTACTCGTCTTCGTCACCGCCGCGGGCGCACTCTATTCGTACGAGGTGCAGAAGCTGCGCAAGAAGGCTCGCGCCTGACGGCGTCGGCCGCATTGGGAGGGTAGGTCGGGGGTTTGCAGTCAGGGCGATCATGACTCGGACGAAGGTGCTCATCCTCGGCGCGGCCGGGCGCGACTTCCACGACTTCAATGTGGTGTTCCGCGACGACGACCGTCACGAGGTCGTCGGGTTCACGGCCAATCAGATCCCTGGCATCGCGAAGCGCCGGTACCCACCGGAGCTCGCGGGGCCCCTCTACCCGGAGGGGATCCCCATCTTCCCCGAGCAAGAGCTCGAGCGGCTCGTGCACCGGCTGGCCGTGGACGAGGTGGTGCTGTCGTACAGCGATCTGTCGCACGAGACGGTCATGCACCTCGCCAGCCGCGCGCTCTCCACGGGCGCAGGCTTTCGGCTGCTGCCGCCCAAGAAGACGCTGCTCCAGGCGACCAAGCCCGTCATCGCGATCTGCGCCGTACGCACCGGGTGCGGCAAGAGCCCTGCGACTCGCTACGTCGCGCGCGCGCTCGCGGCGCGAGGCGTCAAGGTCGCGATCCTGCGGCACCCGATGCCCTATGGCGATCTCAAGGCGCAGCGCGTCCAGCGCTTCGCGAGCGTCGCCGACCTCGACGCCGCCGGCGTCACCGTGGAGGAGCGGGAGGACTACGAGCCACACATCGAGCGCGGCGACGTCGTGTTCGCGGGGGTCGACTACGAGGCGATCCTCGCCGAGGCGCAGAGAGAGTGTGACGTTCTGCTCTGGGATGGCGGAAACAACGACCTGCCGTTCCTTCGCCCCGATCTCTGGATCACCGTCGTCGACCCGCATCGGCCGGGGCACGAGCTGTCGTATCACCCCGGAGAGGCGAACCTCCGGTCGTGCGACGTCGTGCTCGTCAACAAGGTCGACTCGGCGGCGCCCTCCGACGTCGAGCGTCTCCTCGCGAACGTGGCCGCGGTTCGGCCGAGCGCGACCGTCGTCCAGGCTCGATCGGAGGTCACCGCCGACGACCCCTCGGTCATCACCGCGAAGCGCGTCTTGCTGATCGAAGATGGCCCCACGCTCACCCACGGGCAAATGGCCTTTGGCGCCGGCCGCATCGCTGCAGGGCGCCTCGGCGCCGCGATGATCGTCGACCCTCGCTCGGCGGCGGTCGGGTCCATCGCGCAGACCTATGAGAAGTACCCGCACATCGGCGCAGCGCTGCCCGCCATGGGGTACTCCGAGGAGCAAGTCCGTGATCTCGAGGCCACCATCGCGCGGGTCGACTGCGACTCGGTCGTGATCGCGACGCCCACCGACCTCCGCCACATCCTCAAGATCGACAAGCCGTCCACTCGCGTCCGGTACGAGCTCGGCGACCACGGGTCGCCCACGTTGGGCGACGTCGTCCGCGCGCTCCTCGAGCGATCGTCGTGAGCGACGGCGACCCGCGCGTGCAGATCGAGCTCTGCGAGCGCTACGGCGCTCGCAACTATGCGCCGCTCGACGTCGTCCTTACCCGCGGGCAGGGCTGCTTCGTCTGGGACGTGCGCGGCCGGCGCTACTTCGACTTCTTGAGCGCCTACTCCGCCGTCTCTCAGGGGCACTGCCACCCGCGGATCGTCGCGGCCCTCGTCGAGCAGGCCGGGCGGCTGTCGCTCACGTCTCGCGCGTTCCACAACGACCAGCTGGGCGCCATGCTCGAGCGCATCGCTCGGCTCACCGGGTTCGAGAAGGTGCTGCCGATGAACACGGGCGCCGAGGCCGTGGAGACGGCCATCAAGGCCATGCGGCGCTTCGGGTACGAGCACCGCTCGGTGCCCGAGGGCGAGGCCGAGATCGTCGTGATGTCGGGCAACTTCCACGGACGGACGACGACCATCGTGGGCTTCTCCGACGAGCCCGCGTATCGGCACGGGTTCGGCCCGCCGACGCCTGGCTTCGTCCTCGCGCCCTACGGCGACGTTGGGGCGCTCGCGCGGCTGATGAAGGACACCACGGTCGGCGTCCTGCTCGAGCCGATCCAGGGGGAGGGTGGGGTGGTCATCCCCAAGGAGGGCTACCTCCGAGAGGTCCGCGCGCTGTGCCACGAGCGGGGTGTGCTCATGGCGCTCGACGAGGTGCAGACGGGCCTCGGCCGAACAGGCAAGATGTTCGCGTTCGAATGGGAGACCGCCCGCCCCGACCTGCTCATCCTCGGGAAGGCCCTCTCGGGCGGCCTCTACCCGGTGAGCTGCGTGTGTGCCGACGACGAGGTGATGAGGGTGTTCTCACCAGGGTCTCACGGCTCGACGTACGGGGGTAACCCCCTCGGCGCCGCCGTCGCCGTGGCCGCCCTCGAGGTGCTCGAGGACGAGCACCTCGCCGAGCGCGCGCGGGCGCTGGGGGAGCGCGCGCTCGAGCGCCTGCGCAAGGACGTGCGAGGCGAGCACATCAAGGACGTCCGAGGCCGTGGCCTCATGATCGCAGTGGAGTACGAGGACGATCGAGCCCACGACGTCGCGGTGGCGCTGGCCGAGGCAGGCGTGCTCGCCAAGGACACGCGCCGCAGCGTCGTCCGCCTCATGCCGCCGCTCGTCATCACGGAGGAGCAGCTCGACGAGGCGCTCGACCTCGCGCTGCCGATCCTCGCCGCTCCGGTCGTCCGCGGATAGCAGGGCTCGTCTGCCCCTACTCCGCGGCGACCTCGCGCGCCGGCGCGGGCGGTCGGATCGAGGGCACGTAGCCCTCGATCGTCACGCGGCCAGTCAGCACGGCGAGCGCGATCTTCAGCGCGACGGTGAGCACGATGAGCCCCGCCGCCGCCACGCCGAGGCTGACGCGCCACTCGGTCCAGGACGGCGTGTACTCGACCAGCTCGTGGAGCGTGCTCGGGACGAAGCCGGGGACGATCAGGCCCATCCCCTTCTCGATCCAGACGCCGATGAACGCCAGGACACACGCGAAGGCGAGCAGGCGACCGTCCTGGTGGGAGCGCGGCAAGAGCAAGATGATGATCGACGCCACGTTCATCACGATGGCGGTCCACATCCACGGCACGAGCCCGGATTTCCCGTGCAGCCCGAAGAGCAGGTATTGCACCGCGGACGCGTGGGCGCCGCCCGCGTACAGCGACGTGAAGACCTCGGACGCGAACATGAACAGGTTCGCCGCGACCGTGACCTTCATGATCTGGTGGAGCGTGCGAGTCGGGCCCAGACCGATGCGATAGCTGGAGACCCGCCGCAGCACCTCGAGCAGCACGATGATGAACGCGGGCCCGGCGACGAACGCCGTCACGATGAAGCGGGGCGCGAGCAGGGCCGAGTTCCAGAACGGTCGTCCGCCGAGGCCCGCGTACAGGAACGCCGTCACCGCGTGGACGGAGACGGCCCAGCCGATCGAGACGAACACGAACGGCACGTACCAGCGCTTCGCCGGCCTTCGTCCGAGGAACCGCATGTAGAGCAGGTAGCCCGTGATGTGCAGGTTGATCACCAGGTAGCCGGAGAGGACGACGACGTCCCAGGTCAGCATCGAGCGCGGGAAGTTGAAGCGGCCAAGGCCGGGCAGCATGTGCCACAGGCGATCGGGCCGGCCCATGTCGACGATGACGAAGCCGAGGCACCACACGATGGCGGCGATCGCCAGCATCTCGCCGATGATCACCACGTCGTGCATCTCGTGGTCGTCGTACAGGTACGCGGGGATGACCATCATCACGGCGCCGGCCGCGAGGCCGACCGAGAACGTGAAGTTCGCGATGTAGAAGCCCCACGACACGTGATCGCTCATCCCCGTGCGGACGAGGCCATCGGCGACCTGGTGCGCCCAGGCGTTGGCGCCGATCAGGGCGCAGATCGTCAGCAGCGTCATCCACGCGTAGTAGGGCCACCTCCCGTCGAAGGCGGTCCGGAAGGCGCGCCACAGGAACAAGAAGTAGCTCGGCGCGTCGGGCTGGTGGCCGCCCCGTGTGCTGGGTGGCGGGGGGCCCGAGGAGGTCGAGCTCTCGGGCGGAGCGGAGGAGGGAGATCGGCTCATCGGACGCTCACTTGTCGAAGAAGTAGAAGAACCGAGGCCGTGTCCCGAGCTCCTCTTTGAGGACGAAGACGCGCTTGTTGGCGAGCACCCAGCGGATCGGGCTGTTCTCGTCGGCGAGATCCCCGAACACCCGCGCGCCGGTCGGGCAGGCCTCGAGGCACGCCGGCATCTCGCCGCGCCGCGTGCGGTGCAGACAGAAGGTGCACTTCTCCATCACGCCTTGAGGGCGGATCCGATTGGAGAGATAGCCCTGGTCGGTGTTGACCTCCGCGGGCGGGACGACAGGCGCCGTCCAGTTGAAGCGCCGCGCGTGGTAGGGGCAGGCCGCCTCGCAGTACCGGCAGCCGATGCACCAGTCGTAGTCGACGACGACGATGCCGTCGGGCTCCTTCCAGGTGGCCTCGACCGGGCACACCTTCACGCAAGGTGGGTTTTCGCACTGCTGGCACTGGATCGGCAGGTAGTACTTGCCCGGCTGCGGGACGGGGTGGTCGTAGTCGGCGTTGCCTCGCTCGAGATCGAGCGAGCCCTGGTCCATCTCGAGCACGCGGATGTACGAGTTGTTCGTCGCCCGGTCGTGGTTGTTCTCGATGTGGCAGGCCTCGGCGCACTTTCGACACCCCACGCAGACCGAGAGGTTGAGCGCGTAGCCGAACTGCACACCCTCGATCGGCGGATCGGCGCGCATCGTCACCGGGCGCCCGATCTTCTCGGAGGCCTCCTGCTCGAGCCGCGAGAGCAGGTCCTTGAGCTCCTCCGGGTCGAGCTCGCGAAAGTGACTGCGCAGGAACTGGTCGAGGGTGAGCCCGGCCGTGAAGGCGCGCAGCGGCTCCATCGCGACGGCGAACGCGCCTGCGCCCAGCGACGCGCCGAGGACCTTGAGCGAGCGGCGCTTGAGCTTATCCATGGTCGGGGGTCCCCTCGGCGCTGTCGCGAGCGCGCGGTGGCGCCGCTGGGATCACCTTCGGGATCGCGGGCGCGTGGCTGTCGTGACAGTCGACGCAGTGGTTCTTCGTCCGGACGGCGCCGTCGTCCCACGAGCCCTCGAGCCCCCCGTGCGCGCCCTTCTCGAAGTCTCGGTACTGCGGCCCGTGGCACTGCGCGCAGAGCCTCAGCGCCTGCGACGTGGGGAGCCTTTGTCCGTCGGCCAGGTGGAGCAGCGGGCCGCTCTCGGGCTCCGCGACGTGGCAGCTCGCGCACGCCAGCGAGCCGTGGCGGAACGTGAGCCCTTGGTGGAACTCGTCGAGGTCGGCCGGCGACGTCGGCATCGGCGCCGTCGTCTTCAGCGAGTGGCAGGTCGTGCAGGCGATGCGGACGGGGCGCCCGAGCGAGTCGCGCTCGTGGGTCTCGATGGACGTCAGCTTGAGCGGCTGGCGTACCTCGATGGGGAGGGGCTGCGAGGCAGAGGCAGGAGCGGCCCAGGCCTGGGGCACGTCCTCCTTGCACGCGACCAGCGAGCTCGCCACGGCGAGCCAGGCGAGCGTGCGGGTGGTTGGATGAGGCACGAGGTGACGTTAGGCAATGGGTGGGCCACCCCGGATTATGGCGAACCAGAGGTGCGACAATCATGCCGGTGCCGCGCAAGCGATGCGCCTAAACGCAGTCTTTGCGTCAGCTCGGCGCCTCCGGAAAGGGGTGCGGCCGAGGTGTATTTGTGGCGCGGTACCTGCTACCGCCGGGCCATGCCCATCAGCAGCGTCGTCGTGACGCTGAGCCAAGACGGGGTCGTCGCCGAGGCGGCGCTCTCGATCCTCTCCGCGGATCCCCGGTGGACCCTCGGCGCACCCAACGGTCGCCACGTCCCCGCGGTGCTCGACACGACGTCCCTCGAGGACGCCGTGTCGCTCACCGAGGATGCGCTCCGCATCGACGGCGTCCAGTTCGTCGACGTGGTCGGGGTCGACTTCTCTGACCTGTCCGAGCAGGAGGCCACGTGAAGCGCCGAGCGCTCCTCCAATCAGCGGCGATGGCGATGGCGACGACGGCCGCGGCGCGGCTCGCTGGCGGCGACGAGGTCTCCGCCGAAGGGGCCGAGCCGGCCCGCCGCCGCCTCCCGTTGAGCCCTGATCTCGTGTGGGACAAGGCGCCGTGTCGCTTCTGCGGCACCGGCTGCCACGTCGAGGTCGGGGTCCAGAAGGGGAAGGTCGTCGCGGTCCGCGGTGACCTGCAGGCCGAGGTGAACAAGGGCCTGCTGTGCGTGAAGGGCTACCACGTCGGGCTCGCGCTCTACGGCAAGGATCGCCTCACGCAGCCGATGCTCCGCAAGGACGGCGAGCTGGTGCCCATCTCATGGGACGAGGCGATCGATATCGTGGCCCAGCGCGCCGAGCTCGATGGCTTCGCCCTCTACGGCAGCGGCCAGTGGACGATCCCGGAGGGCTACGCCGGCAACAAGCTGATGAAGGCGGGCCTCGGCAGCAACCACATCGACCCGAACGCACGCCTGTGCATGGCCTCCGCCGTCACAGGGTTCCTCTCGGTCTACGGCGTCGACGAGCCGGCCGGCTGCTATGACGACCTCGACCGCTGCGACGTGCTGATCCTGTGGGGAAACAACCCCGCCGAGATGCACCCCGTGCTGTGGTCCCGTGTCCTCGAGCGCAAGGTCGCGGGCGAGGACGTGAAGCTGATCGACATCGGCACGCGCGAGACGCGAAGCTCCGGGTTCTGTGACCACGTCTTGACGATGAAGCCGCAGGGCGACCTCGCGATCGCGAACGGCATCGCGCGGCTGCTCCTCGAGCGGGGGACCTACGACAAGGCCTTCGTCGACGCTCACTGCGCGTTCCGCGCGCACGGCGACAAGCCCACGCTCCAGGGCGAAGCGATCTCGTTCGAGCAGTTCAAGGAGGGCCTCGCCCCGTACACGCCGGAGCACGTCGAAGAGCTGTCGGGCGTGAAGCCGGACGACCTGCGGATGCTGGCGGACCTCTTCGGCCGACGGGATCTGCGCATCACCAGCCTCTGGTGCATGGGGATGAACCAGCACACGCAGGGCACCGCGATCAACGCGCTCGTGCACGGCATCCACCTGCTCAGCGGCCACTTCGGTCGGCCGGGGGACGCGCCCACGAGCCTTACCGGTCAGGCCTCTGCCTGCGGCACGGTCAGCGAGGTGGGGACGCTCGCGCACGGCCTGCCAGGTGGGCTGCTGGTCGAGAACGCTGAGCACCGCAAGGAGGCCGAGGCCATCTGGAACGTCCCGCCCGGTCGCGTGAACCCGAAGCCGGGACATCACACGGTCGAGATGTGGAAGCGGTTCTGCACGCCCAAGAGCCAGGGGGGGGACATCCAGACCATTTGGGTCATGGTGACCAACCCTGGGCAGACGATGCCGAACCTCAACGCGCTCGTCGCGCCGAGCCGCAAGCTCGACGGAAAGTTCCTCATCGTGTCGGACGTGTATCCGACGGCGACGACCAAGATCGCGGATCTCGTGCTGCCGTCCGCGATGTGGGTCGAGAAGAACGGGATGTTCGGCAACTCGGAGCGGCGCACGCAGCAATGGTTCAAGATGGTCGAGCCGCCTGGGCAGGCGCGCGACGACGCGTGGCAGCTGCTCGCGGTCGCGAGGCGCCTGCACGATCGCGGGCACCCGGGCATGAAGGACAAGGACGGGAAGTTCTTGTTCGACGTCGCGGGCCCGGACGGCAAGAGCGTCCCCGTGTGGGAGTGGGAGCACTACTACGACGTGAACGTCGACGAGCGGCTGTTCGAGGAGTACCGGAAGTTCACCCGCTTCAAGCACAAGGACCTCGCGCCGTACGCTGAATACGTGAAGGCGAGGGGGCTGCGGTGGCCCGTCATCCAGCACGAGGACGGCGTGTGGCGGGAGACGAAGTTCCGCTTCGTCGAGGGCGAGGACCGCTACGTGAAGAAGGACGCCGGGGTGCAGTTCTACCACTCGACGTCCAAGGACGATCGCGCCCAGATCTGGCTGCACCCGTACACCGCGCCGCCCGAGGTGCCCGACGCCGAGTTCCCGTTCTGGCTGTGCACGGGGCGCGTCATCGAGCATTGGCACACGGGCACCATGACCCGCCGGATCCCCGAGCTGTGGCGGTCGATGCCCAACGCTTACGTCGAGGTCAACGCCAAGGACGCCGACCGCCTCGGGGTGAAGAACGGCGATCGCCTCGCGCTCGAGTCGCGCCGTGGAAAGCTGGAGCTGCCGGTGTGGATCGACGGGCGGGGAGCGCCTCCCCAGGGCACGCTGTTCGTCCCGTTCTTCGACGAGACGATGCTCGTGAACGTCCTCACGCTCGAGGCGTACGACCCCTTCTCGAAGCAGCCTGACTACAAGAAGTGTGCGGTCCGGGCGAAGAAGGTGGTGTCGACATGAGGACCCCCGACGGCAGGATGCTCGGAGTAGGGGTCGTCGCCCTCGTCGCGGTGGGCGCGGCCTTCGTGTTCGTCGGCGCCCGGCCCACGCCCGCGGACCACGCGCGCTACGGGGCGGTGTCGGCGCCGTCGGGCGTCGCGTACCCGATCGTGAGCGCGCCGTCGTACGGCTCGATGCGAGACGTCCGCAGGGGCCCCAACGCGAGCCGCTACGACGCGACTGTCGAAGGCCTCCAGTCTCGAGGGGGCCCCGTCTTCTCGCGGGTGCCGAGCCTCGACAACCGCGCGTACGAGGGCGCTCCGCCGACCGTGCCCCACGCCGTTACGCAGCGGACGCTCGACTGCGCCGCGTGCCACACGACCGGCCTGGTGGTGGCTGGGCGAGTCGCTCCGCCGATGCCCCACGACCCCTACCCGAGCTGCACGCAGTACCACGTCCCCCAGAAGGACCCTCGGCCGCTCCCGAGCGACGACTCTCCCCCCGAGTCCAGCTTCGTCGGCCTCGGGAAGCCGGCCCCGTGACAGACCCCCTACCGCCCGTCTATCAGGGTGCGCTCGGTCCCGAGGGCCTCGCGCGCCTGTTCGAGGACGTCGCCTCGGCGGGGCAGCTGCTCTCGGTGTCGGTGAAGCAGGCGAGCACCGCCCGGGCCGCCTTCGTCGACTGTTCGGTGGAGTCGGCCATGGGCGCGCTCCTCGACGGGACGGCCATGGCCGTCCAGCTGCGGTATCGGTTCGAGGGTCAGGTCTGGTGCGACAGCGTGCTGCGCGGGCCGCCCGCCCCCGAGGGGCCGAGCTACCGGGTGGTTCGCATCGCGATGCCGGACCCCGCTGCTCTCCGTTGACCGCGCTCGAGGCCGCGACCATAACCGCAAAGCGAGCATGTTCGATCGACTGCGCCGTGACGTCGCCAGGTACTTCGAGCTCGAGTCGAAGGACGGCCAGCCGCGGCTCCTCGAGAAGGTCCGCATCGTCGTACAGTCGAAGCAGCTGCATGCCCAGGCCGTCTATCGCTTCGGCGCGTGGGTGAACCAGAATGTTCACTCGAAGCCCCTGCGGCTCCCGCTCAGGGCGGCCTACCACGCGATCGAGTCGATGACCCACGCCCTGTGGGGCATCCATATCGACGACGGCGCCGACATCGGCGGAGGCCTGTACATCGGGCATCCCGGGGGCATCCTGATCGGGCCTGCGAAGCTGGGGGTCGACTGCAACGTCGGTCACAACGTGACCATCGGGCGTCGCTCGGACGGGCAGGGGACAGGCGGGTGCCCGACCATCGGCGACGGCGTGTGGATCGGCGTCGGGTCGGTCGTGTTCGGCGCGATCACCGTCGGAGACGGCGCGTCCATCGCGCCGCTGACCGTCGTCGGGCGGAACATCGCGCCCCACGCGCTGGTGGCGGGCAGCCCCATGCAGGTGCTGCGGACCAACTACGACAACACGGCGCAGATCCACGGCACGCCGCCCAACACCCAGCCGCCCGGGGCCGCCCGACGAGCCGCTCCCTCGAGCTTGCACCTCCGGCGCACCAGCTGAGGGCTCGGCCGCACGACTCGGAGACCTGCCAGGAGGCGCCATGCACTCGTTCCGAAAGTTCCTCGTGCCGCTCGACTTCGGTGAGCCCTCCAAACACGCGCTGTCGCTCGCGCTGGAGCTCGCAGCGAAGTTCGACGCGACCGTCACGCTGTTCCACGTGTCTTCGCTCCCCAACGCGCCTTACGTGGAAGGACTCGCGTGGCCGATCCTCGACTTCGAGCAGGCGGCCCGGGGCGCGCTCGACGAGGCCGTCCAGGACGCGCGCACGCGATACCCGAAGATCGACGGAGTGCTCGCGTTCGGCGACACGGCGCACGAGGTCGTCGAGGCCGTGAAGAAGAATGAGATCGACCTCGTGGTCATGGGGACGCACGGGCGCCGGGGAGTTCGTCGATTTCTCCTCGGCAGCGTCGCAGAGAAGGTCGTTCGCCTCTCCCCCGTGCCGGTCATGACGGTCGCGGGGGACTAACGAGCGCTCAGGCCTGCGCCGCGAGCCGCTCGACCGTCTGAAGGAGCTGCTCGGCGTCGATGGGCTTCAGGAGCAGGGCATCGCCGCCGACCGCTCGGAACGCCCTCCACTCCTGGGACCCTCCCTCCGCGGTCACCAGGACCATCCGCGGGCGACGCCCAGGGAGCTTCATCGTCGGCAGCGCAGCCGCGACCTCGAGCCCGGAGCGGCCAGGCATGTGCAGGTCGAGCACGAGCACGTCGAACGGCTCGAGCGTGATCCTCGACAGCGCCGCGAGCCCGTCCGGCACGCCTTCGACCACGGTCCCCGCCGGGAGCTCGAGCTCGAGCAGCGCGAGCGTGGCGCGCAGCTGATACGGGTCGTCGTCCGCCACCAGGATCCGCAGCGGTCGCGCGGGGCGATTGCTGATCCGACGCCAACCTCGGTTGGGGTCGATCGCCTCGGCCAGCGCCTCCGCGAAGGCTGACGCCGTCGAGTAACGCAGCGACGGATCCTTCGCGAGGGCCGTCGCGACCACGCGATCGATCGTCGGGTTCAGCCCGCCGCGCTCACTGCTGGGGGGCTTCGGGATCTGGGCGCGGTGCTTCTCGAGGACGACCAGCGGCTCGGCTGCGTCGAACGGGACGCGGCCCGTGAGCATCTCGTAGGTCGTCACGCCGAGCTGGTAGACATCGGTGCGCGGCGCGAGCTCTGGGCCGAGGGGCATGAGCGCGAGCTGCTCAGGGGCCATGTAGCGCGGCGTCCCCGCGATGGCCGCGCCGCCGGCGCGCGACGAGACCAGCCGCGCGAGCCCGAGGTCGGCGAGCACCACACGTCCGTCGTCGCCCAGCAGAATGTTGGCGGGCTTGACGTCGTGGTGAACGAGCCCTG
Source organism: Polyangiaceae bacterium (assembly GCA_016719945.1). Taxonomy (GTDB): domain Bacteria; phylum Myxococcota_A; class Polyangia; order Polyangiales; family Polyangiaceae; genus Xiheicaenibacterium. The sequence goes on from JADJYE010000002.1 coordinate 489,191, forward strand.
CGGCGTGGATCGCGTCGAGGCCGGCGGAGACCTGGCGCACGATATCGCGATCTCGTCCGGCGACGGCAGGGGGTACGCTCGCAGTCGATCGGCGAGGCCGGTGCCGCGCACGTACTCCATGACGAAGTAAGGCCAGCCATCGTGGACCCCGAACGAATACACCTGCACGACGTTCGGGTGCCGGACGCGCGCCATGTTCTGCGCCTCGACCGTGAACCGCGCGCGCCACGTGGGATCGACGAGCAGGTTCGAGCCGAGGAACTTCAAGGCGACGTCGCGACCCAGGGTGACGTCCTGGGCGAGCAACACCTCCGCCATTCCCCCGAGCCCGAGCAGCTTCTTGAGCCGGAACTTCTCGTCGATCAGCCGCCCCGGCGAGAGCTGGGACGCGCGCGGCACGCCACCCTCGCGGCTGTCCGGCGCCGTGGGCGGAGGTGGGCGATCGGTGGCCCCCTCGCCCGCGCGCGATGTTGACGCTCCCGGCTTACCCATCACTTTTCCCCCGCCCCTTCCGCTGCGCCGCGGCGCATGGCCCGCCCGCTACCTCGCGGGTCCGGGCCGAGAAGGCGGCGCGCCGGCTCGATCGAGCTCATCGCAGAGCGATCGGGCCAAAGCCTCCGCCATCCTCAGCGCGTCCCGCGCGGCAGGGGTGGGTGCGTGTTCAGCGCTTCGCCCCACGTTCAGGGCGAGGCGGTTAGCTGCGACGAGAAGATCGACAATGCCCATTCTCCACGCCTCCAATCGCCTGCCCTGCACGGGGCGCGCCACGCTAGGTGCTCTGAGCGAGGTCAACGCTTTGGCGCGTAAGGTGAAGGTTCTTCCGCGGTGTCTTCGGATCCCATTCAACTGACGGCGGAGTCGTCGCGTGAGGCTGCTCCGGTCACGCTCGAGCCGGCGCAAGAATGGGCGTGCGATGTCGCAGCTCTTGCGCGTCACCTCGACGTCGACCTCCTCCGCGGTCTGCCTGCAGCCGAGGCAGCGCGCCGGCTGTCGCAGCAGGGCCCGAACGCCTTGCCCGAGACTCCACCGCGCTCGCTCGCGGCCGTGCTGCTCAGCCAGCTCAAGAGCCCGCTCGTCCTGCTGCTGATCCTGGCCGCCGCGATCGCTAGCCTGCTCGGCGAGCTCGCCGACGCGATCGTCATCGTGGTCGTGATCGCGATCAACTCCGCGATCGGGGCCGTGCAGGAGGGCCGCGCAGAGCGGTCGCTCGAGGCGCTCAAGCGCCTCGTCGCGCGGACCGCGCGCGTGTTGCGCGACGGCGCGGAGGGCGCCATCGACGCGGCGACGCTCGTCCGAGGTGACGTGGTGATCCTCGCGGCGGGAGACGCGGTGCCTGCCGACGCGCGCGTGCTCGAGGCCGTGTCACTGCAAGCCGACGAGTCCGCCCTGACGGGCGAGTCTCGCGCGGTCGAGAAGGGCGTCGCAGCGGTCGCGGCCGACGCGGCCCTCGCCGACCGAGCCAACGTGCTGCACGCAGGCACGAGCATCCTCTCCGGGCGCGCGCGGGCGGTCGTGCTCGCGACCGGCCCAGCGACCGAGGTCGGCCACATCGCCGCGATGGCCTCGGCGGCGCCCGACGTGAAGACGCCGCTCATGCGCAGGGTCGAGCGCTTCGGCCGCCAGCTGCTGATCGCCGCCGGCCTCCTCTTCATGCTCGTCGCAGGGGTCGGCGTCGCGCGCGGTCTCGAGCTCGCCGAGATCGCGATGGTGGCGCTCAGTCAGGTCGTCGGGATGGTCCCGGAGGGGCTCCCGGTCGCGACCACCATCGCGCTCGCCGTGGGCGTGCAGCGGATGGTGAAGCGCCGCGCCATCGTCCGTCGCCTGGGTGCGGTCGAGGCGCTCGGGTCGGTGACCGTGATCTGCTCGGACAAGACGGGCACGCTGACCAAGAACGAGATGACCGTGAAGTCGGTCGTCCTCGGCTCAGGGGCGGTGCTCGAAGTGAGCGGCGCCGGCTACGAGCCGCGCGGGGAGCTCACGCCGACGAGCGCTCGGCTCGAAGACGGCCCACAGGCGGACCTGCGGGAGCTGCTCGAGTGCGCGATCCTCTGCAACGATGCAGAGCTGACCCCGCCCACGCCCGAAGACGACACCTGGCGCGTCGTGGGCGATCCGACCGAGGGGGCGCTGGTCGTGCTCGCTCGCAAGGGGGGCGTCGACGTGACGGCCGCGCGCGGCGCGGCGCCGCGCACGGGAGAGCTTCCGTTTTCGTCCGTCGAGAAGCGGATGGCGACCGAGCACCGCGGCGTCGTTCACATCAAGGGCGCGCCCGAGTCGGTGCTCGCGTTGTGCGGCTCCGTTCGCGACGCCGGCGGCTCGCGCGAGCTCGACGCGGAGGCCCGCCGTCAGATCGCCGCGAGCATCGCTCGCATGGCGGCGCGGGGTCTGCGTGTCCTCGCGTTCGCGCGAGCCGAGGGCGCCGTCTCTGCTGGGTGGCCGGCGCTCGAAGGGAGAGCGACCCTGCTCGGGTTGGTCGGCGAAGCGGACCCACCGCGCCCCGAGGCTGCGCAGGCGGTCGCAAAGTGCCGCACCGCCGGCATCCGCCCGCTGATGATCACCGGTGACCACGAGGACACCGCGGTCGCGATCGCCAAGGAGCTCGGGATCATGAGCGACGGAGGGATCTCGGTCGGGGGGCGGCAGCTGGCCGCCCTATCGGACGCCGAGCTCGACGCGCAGATCGGCAAGGTCGCCGTGTTCGCCCGCGTCGAGCCCGCCGACAAGCTGCGCATCGTCGAGGCGCTCCAGCGCCGAGGCGAGGTCGTCGCCATGACCGGCGATGGCGTCAACGACGCGCCCGCGCTCGTGCGCGCCGATGTCGGCGTGGCGATGGGCAAGAGCGGCACCGACGTCGCCAAGCAGGCCGCTCAGGTGATCCTCACGGACGACGATTTCGCGACCATCGTGGCGGCGGTGGAGGAGGGGCGCATCGTCAACGCCAACCTGCGCAAGGTGCTGCTCCTGCTGCTCAGCACGTCGCTCGCCGAGGTCGCGGTGCTCACGCTCGCCATGGCGCTCGGGTTCCCGCCCCCGTTCGCGGCGGTTCAGATCCTCTGGAACAACCTCGTCACGGAGGGCGTCATCACGGTGAACCTCGTCCTCGAGCCCGCCGAGGGAGACGAGATGAGGCGGCCGCCCGTGCCGCCGAACCAGCCCCTCATCACGCGCGACATGCTGTCCAGGATCGCGTGGATGACGGCGTCGATCGCCTCTGTGACGCTCGGGTGGTTCGCCTTCAGGCTGCACAGCGGCGTTCCGTTTGGGCAGGTGCAGTCGGAGACGTTCACGCTGCTCGCGGTGTGCGAGTGGTTCAACGTGCTGTCGTGTCGCTCGAGCTCGCGGACGGCGCTCTCGAAGGAGCTCTTCGCCAACCGGTACTTGCTGTGGGGGCTCTTGGTAGGCAACCTGCTGCAGCTCGCGGTGATCTTCGCGCCGCCCATGAACCGCCTCTTCCACACGCAGCCGCTGGAGCTCTCGTTGGTCCTCGCGATCGGCCTCGTCGCGAGCGTCGTGCTCTGGGCGGAGGAGCTGCGGAAGCTCGCCACGAGGTGGCTACATCGCGCCGAGGGAGCCGTCCCAGGTGCGAGCTGACACCGGTCGCCTGCGCGGGCCTGGCCTCTTCGACGTGCGGCGGGGAGAGCGCCGCGACGTCGCGATCGCGGCGCTGATCCTCTTCTCGTTCATGGTCGGTCACGGCATCCTGGAGACCGCGCGCGACGCGCTCTTCTTCTTGGCGGCTCCCGGCGCGCAGGCTGCCGTGGGTGTACATGGCGATGGCGGTGACGGGGGTCGTCGCGTCCCGGCTGTCCGCGCGCCTGAAGATCCGGCACGCCCTGCGGCTCCCGGTGGCGCTCGGGGCCATCGCCTTCGCGACCGGCGCGCTCACGATCCCTGCCGCCTCGTCGTACGACGCGGTCCCCTACGTGATCTACGTCTGGTCGGGCATCGCCGCGACCGCGGCCACGATCGAGCTCTGGCAGTTTCTCGGGGATCGCTTCACGGTCGAACAAGCGAAGCGCGTCTTCGCCCTCGTGGGCGCTGGCAGCGTCCTCGGCGTGGCCGCGGGCTCCGCGCTCGCGTCGGTCCTCTCGCCGGTGACGAGCTCGGCGGGGCTGCTCCTCACGAGCTCGGCGTTCATGGCCGTCGCCGCGGTGATGCCCGCCCTGCTCACGCGCCGCGACGGAGGCCCGAACAGCGCTCGCGAGCGCGAGGCAGGACGGCGTCGTTCCATCCTCGAGGTCATGCGGACCGAGCCCTACGCAAAGCGCCTGCTCGGCATCGCGCTGCTCACCACGCTCACCCTGACCTTCCTCGACTTCGTCTTCAAGACGAGCGTGGCTCACGTCGTCCCCGTCGATCGCCTCGGCGTCTTCTTCGGCAGGTTCTACGCGGGGTTGAACCTGGTCGCGCTCGTCGTGCAGCTGTTCGCGACCGCGTGGCTGCTGCGGATCTTCGGGGCGACCCGCGCTCTGCTCATCCTGCCGGCGGCGCTCCTCGCGGGCGCCATCCTGTCGGGGACGGCGCCGCTGTTCATCATGGTGCTCGCCATGAAGGCCGCCGACGGCACGCTGCGCCACACCGTTCAGCGGACGGGCCTCGAGGTCCTCTACCTGCCGCTGTCCGACTCGGCGCGCCGCGCGGCGAAGGGCGTGATCGAGTTCGCCGGGCACCGCGGCGCGCAGGCCCTGGCCTCTGCCGTCATCCTGATCGCCGTCGCTCTCGGCGCCTCCGATCGCGCCCTCATCTTCGGGTTGGCGGCGCTCTCTGTGCTCTGGATCTCCGTCTTGCTCGGCGCGACGGCCGAATACGTCCGGCTCTTCCGCGACTACGTCCGGAGCGGCGCGGTCGAGGTCTCGGTGCCCTCCGATCTCGACCTGCCCGCCCTCGAGGTGCTGCTCGTCGCTCTGCACAGCTCGGAGGAGCGTGAGGTGCTCGCCGCGCTGCGGCTGCTCGAGCAGCACCACAAGGCGCACCTCGTGCCCCCGCTCCTCGTCTACCACCCCTCACGCGAGGTGGCCGTCGAGACGATCGAGGTCATGGTCCGCGGGGGCCGACGCGATGTCGTCCCGCTGCTCGGCAGGCTCATCACGACCGGGGATATGGAGCGCCGCGCCGCGGCGCTCCGCGCGCACCACGTCCTCGCCCCGGACCCTCAGCTGCTCGAGGCGCACGCCGGCGACACCACCCCCAAGGTGCGGGCCGCGGTGCTCGTGGCGCTCGCCGCTCGTGAAGGCCTGACGAGCGAGCTCTCGGAGCGCGTCGAGGAGGTCGTCCGAGGCTCCGACTCCCCCATGAAGGCCGCGCTGGCCCACGCCATCGCGGAGAACGCCCACGAGCGGTGGATCCCTGTGCTCCAGGAGCTCTCGCGCTCGTCGGACGAGCTCGTCCTCATGCAGGTCGGAGAGGCGGCGCGCGCCCTGAGAGCGCCGGCGCTCGTGTCGCCGCTGATCGCGATGCTGGAGCGCCGGCAGCTCCGAGACAGCGCCCGCGCCGCGCTCGCCGCGATCGGCGTCGTGGCGCTGCCGTTCCTCGTCGACGCGCTGCGCGACCCGGCGACGCCGCTGGCGGTTCGGCGGCACCTGCCGCGCACCCTCTCGCGGTTCCCCTCGGCCGCGGCCTCGGGGGTCCTGGTGGAGCGGCTCTCCGCGGAGCCCGACGGGATGACGCGCTACAAGATCCTCTGCGCGCTGGGATCCATGCGGGCCACCGATCCCGCCACCGCCCTCGACGTGGGCAAGCTTTGGCAGGTGGCGAAGGCGACGCGCGAGCGCATCATCGAGCTGCTGGGTCTTCGGGTCGCGCTCTCCCACGCGCTCGAGCCGCCGTCCCCGCGCCGAGAGCTGCTCGTCGGCCTCTTGGAAGAGAAGGAGCACCGGGCGCTCGAGCGGCTCTTCAAGCTGCTCGATCTGCTCGATCCCGCTCAGAGCTACGAGCAAGTCCGGCGCGGGCTGCGCCACCCGGACGACAAGACGCGCGCGGCGAGCCGGGAGGTCCTCACCAACACGCTCCCGCAGGAGTTCCGGGCGGATGTGATGTCGCTCGTCGACGACGTCGCCGACGACGAGAAGCTGGTCGCGGTCCGCAACAGTCGCACGATCCCCTCGGCGCCCGCGGCGGTCAGGCTGATGATCCACGATCGAAGCCACGCCGTGCGCATGATCGCGGAGTACTGCAGGCAGGAGATCGCCGACACGACGGCGAGGCGGGAGGCCCATGTCGTCCACTGATCGCGGCGCGGACATCGTGCGGCGGCTGGTGTCGCTCGAGCGCATCCCGATGTTCGCGCAGCTGTCGCCCGCTGTGCTGTACGGCCTGGCGGAGCGGGCCAGCGGACGGCACCGTCCTCGCGGGAGCGCCGCTCGGAGGTGGGGCGGCGCTGACCTTCGTCCCGCTCGGGGCGCCCGCGACGGGCCGCGCCGGCGCGCTCGACGCCCACGCCCCCGGGCTGCTCGAGGCGCTCGCGGGAGAGCCGCCCCCCGAGACCCTCGCGAGCGGGGCCAGCACCTCGATCTTGCGCGTCGAGATCGGGGACTTGCACGCGATCCTCGAGGACGAGTTCTCGCTCTTCCTCGCGGTCGCGCGGGCCGTCGCAGGCGCGCTCGTCGAGGCGACGCGCGCCGCCCGCGGCGCGTCGTTCGGCCGCCCCGAGGCCGCCGCGCCGACCGAGGGCAACCTGGAGCTGATCGAGCGCGTGCTCTGCCTCAGGAGCACCCTCCCGTTCGCGCGCCACAGGGTCGCTTCGCTGGTCCAGCTCGCTCGCCTCGCCTCCGAGGTGCGGGCGGACGACGGGGTCGAGCTGTTCCGTCAGAGCGAGGCGGCGGACGGCGTTCTGCTGCCCATCGAGGGCGTCCTGCGTGCTCGGATCGATGGACGCGACGCCTTCACGCTCGCGTCAGGCAGCGTGCTGCCGATCGTCGACGCCGTGACGCGGCAGCCGCGCTGGTTCTCGGCGACGACCGCGGGGCCGACTCGAGCGCTGGTGATCCCGAGCGAGCGCTTCGTCGACGTGCTGGAGGATCAGCCGGAGCTCGCCCGCGCGACGCTCAAATCTTTGTCGGCCGAGTGCCTGCGCGTCAGGCTCCTCGAGGCCCCGCCGACGTCTTCGCGGCGCTGACGAGGGCTCACTTGTCGTCGACCGCGAGGACGTCTTTCTCTTCTTGCGAGAGGGCTGCCAGGAGCGCCCGCGCGACCGCCGGCGCGTCCTCCGCCATCGCCAGGTGCGAGCCGTAGTATTCGACGTTGAACACCGCGTCGATCTCCGAGGCGTGGGCTTCGATCAGCGCGCGCCGGCGCGAGCCGGGCGCAGGCTCGAGCCGCTCGAGCCACGCCGACAACGCGCACTGCTCCTCCGCGATGTGGCGCCGCACCGTGAGGCCGAGCTCCTTCATCGCGTCTGCCAGGTCGATCGCGTGATCGCCCTCGCGATGCTTCACCTGGCTCGCGAGCGACAGGACCTTCCGGATCGCCTCGCGGATGTCGTGGTGCATCGCCCGGCAGCGCTCGCGAACGGCCGCGGGCGAGGCTGCGCCGGCATCGTTCTTCTCATCTTTGGTCGCGTCCATCATGAGCTCCTCAAGCGGCGTGTCGGGCTATGCGCCCGCGGATCGAACGAGCAACACCGGTCGCAAGCTCTCCCTGACGACACGCTCCGCCACCGAGCCGAGCACGGCGCGGACGATCCCCGACCGCCCATGGCTCCCCATGCAGATCACGTCGGCCCCGGCGCGCTCTGCCTCCGTGCAGATCGCCTTGGCGGGGTCCGCGTCCTTGAGGACCACGAGTCGCGTCATCGCCGCGCGACCCTCCGGGACGAGCTGCCGCAGGCCGTCCTCCGGGTGGACGGTCGGCGTCTCCCCGAGGTGTTGGTCGACGTACATGAGCACGACCTCCGCGTCGGGGCGGCCCTCGACGAGGGCGAACGCGTGGCCGACCGCAGCATTGGACAGCGGCGACAGATCGGTCGCTACGAGCACGCGGGAGGGCGGTCGGACCTCGGGGGCTCCGAGGCTCGGAGGGACCAGCAGGACCGAGGCGTGCGCGTAGTGGAGCGAGACGCTGGCGACGGACGCGAAGCGCGCGAGGCCGGCCTGTCGGTGGCTCCCGAGCGCGATGAGCTCGATCCCCTCGGCGCTCGCGAGCTCGACCAGGTGATCGCCCAGGCGGCCGACTCCGAGCACGGCCTTGTAGCGGATCGACCCCTGGCCTTGCACGACGACGCGGGAGGCGAGATCGCTCTCCACCTGCGCCTCCAGCGCGGCGTCGCGCTCGGTCAGCGCGTGCGCGCGCGGCAGGCCGAGCCTCGCTCGCTCCTCGTGGGCGTCGTACACCCGCGCGATCGTGAGATCGCACGGGCCGGCGCCGCGGAGGCGGTTGACCCACCGCAACGACGACTCCCAGTCGGACGTGCGGTCGACACCCAAGAGCACCTTCAAGGGGCGCTCGCCACGCGCCCACGCCTCGAAGGGCGCCGGGTCACGCACGACCAAGAGCGGTCGCGGGAGGTCGCGCGCGAGGCGCTCCGAGGTGCCACCGAGCCGCCTGAACGGCTTGGCCCCGTGGCCCTCCGAGGCCACGATCACCAGGCTCACGCCCCTCAGCTCGGCGAACTCCGGGAGGGCCTCCGCTGCCGGTCCGTAGAGCAGCACGGACCGAACCGGTCGACCTGCCCTTTGCGCGAGCCGATCCGCGGCCTCGGCGAGCGCGCGCTCCGCCTGCGTCCGGGCACGGTCGAGGTCGAGCTCGCCGAGCGACTCGTCGAGGAAGTCGAGCGCGTGCGCGAGCACGAGCTCCTCTTGCGTGCGGGCGGCGACGGCGGCCGCGGCGGACAGGGCGGCTTCACAGCTCTTCGAGAAGTCGGTCGCGCAGACGATGGTCATGGCCAGGCCTTCCTCGCCCTCCTTCTATCACCGAGAGAGACGCTCGGGGGCGCGCACGACCAGCACCGACCGGTCGGCGTGGTTCACGACCTTCGCGGCCGTGGTGCCGAGCAGGCGATCGACGCCGCCGTACCCGTGGGACCCGATGACGATGAGGTCGCAGTCTTGCTCGCGGGCAGCGAGGTCGATCGAGCTCCACGGCGTCCCGATCATGACGAGGGACTTGTCCAGGACGCTCGGGTCGACGGTTCGCGCGAGCTCCTCGAGCTGTTGCCGGACCTTCTCCTCGAGCACCCTCGCGACCTCGTCGGGGGAGAGCATGAGCGCCGCGGCAGGGATCTCCCGCGGGATCCCGACGCTCCTGAAGAGGACGATCTTGGCTCCGGTCCGCTTCGCCAGCGCGACGCCGGCGTCGATGACACCGTCTTGCCGCTCCGAGCCGTCGATCGCCACGAGGATCTTGTTCATACCTGTGTGCTGGCAAGCTCTGCGCCAGTGGTGGGCGTTTCGCCGGCGCGGGGCAGGTCAGTGGTCCGCTTCGTGTAGAGTCGGCGGCGTGTCAGCCCCGACCCAGGCGGCCCCGGCTCGGCCGAACCCCACGGCGTACGCCTGGTTGTCGGTCGCGACCGCCGTCGGGACGCTCGCGCTCAAGGCGGTCGCGGCGTGGGCGACAGGTTCGGTGAGCCTGCTGTCCGACGCGCTCGAGTCGATCGTGAACCTGGTCGCGGCGGCGCTCGCCGTGGTCGCGCTGCGCCTCGCCGCGCGTCCGGCGGACAGCGCCCATCCGCACGGCTACGAGAAGGTCGAGTACTTCTCGAGTGGCTTCGAAGGAGCGCTCATCCTCGTCGCGGCCGCCGGCATCGCGGTCGAGGCGCTCCCCCGCTTGCTTTCGCCGAGGCCGATCGAGTCGGTCAGCGTCGGGCTCCTGTTTTCGGGGATCGCGTGCGTCGCGAACCTGGTCGTCGCGCGTTTGCTCTTGCGTGTCGGGCGGCAGACCCGCTCGATCGCGCTCGAGGCCGACGGCCATCACCTCATGAGCGATGTCTGGACCTCGGTCGGTGTGCTGGGGGCCATCGTCGCCGTGCACTTCACCGGCCTCACGATCCTCGATCCGATCGCCGCCCTCGTCGTCGCCGCGAACATCGTTCGCATCGCCGGACCCCTCGTCGTGCGCTCGTTCCGGGGCCTGATGGACGCGTCCCTCCCGGCCGACGAGCTCGACCCGATCCGCGCGGCCCTCGTCCACATCAAGAGCACCTACCCCGTGGAGATCCACGCGCTGCGGACGCGCCAGGCCGGAGCCCGCCGCTTCGTCGAGCTGCACGTCCTCGTCCCGGGCGACTGGACGGTCGCGCGGGGCCACGATCTCTGCGAGGAGGTCGAGCATCGCATCCGCGCGCTGGCCCCCCGGACCACTGTCACGACCCACCTCGAGCCGCTCGAGGACCCGCGAGCCTTCGGGGATGAGAACCTCGACCGGGCCGAGGGGTAGCCGCGCACCGGTTGCGCTTTAGCGCAAGACCTGCGGCGGAGGGCCAGCCTTCTGGGACTTCGTTGGGGTAAGCTCCGCGTCTCACGCGGTGCAGACCTTGCTACGCGGAAAGAGGGAGGTCCCCATGTCGGACTCTGCTGCCAAGAAGTTCATCATCCTCGCTGCCGTCGACCTGAACCCCGGCAGCACACTCGTGCTCGAGCGCGCGATCGACCTCGCCTCGACGCAACCGAACGCCGAGATCCACGCGGTGACCGTCGTCGAGCCGGAGCTCCCGCTCGGTGTCTATCCGGGCATCCTGCCGGCCGATCTCCAGTCGCCCAACGCGGAGCGAACGGCCGAGTTCTGCCGAGAGATCGTCAACCGCGTCGCCGCCGAGCGGAAGAGCGAGCGCGTCCCCTCGGTGCTCGTGCACGCCGTGGTCGGCTGGGCTGCGGACGAGATCATCTGGCTCGCCGCGCACCTCGACGCCGACTACATCGTGATGGCGACGCACGGGCGCAAGGGGCTCAAGCGGCTGCTCGTCGGCTCCGTCGCGGAGAAGGTGGTCCGCCTGGCCGGCTGCCCCGTCGTCGTCGTGCGGGAGAAGCTGCACAACGCTGCCTGGCGCATCCCGGAGATCGAGCCGCTCTGCCCCGACTGCGCGAAGGTCCGCGAGGAGACGAAGGGCGAGAAGCTCTGGTGCGAGCGCCACAGCGAGCACCACGTGAGGCGCCACGCCTTCAGCTATGGCGCCGCGGGAGACGACAGCCCGCACGCGTGGAGCAGCTCGACGGGGACCTGAGCGATTGTTTGTTCTCGCGCGCCCGCTGGCGCGGGGCCCTTCGGTTTGCCCGCGCCGGCGCGCGAGCAAACCGGCGCGAGATGAATTCACCCGGCCTGCCAGGTGAATTACCGCCGGCATAGCCCGCGATCAGGCCGAGCTTACCGAGGCCAACGCGGGCGTCATGCCGGCGCAACAATTCGCTCGGCTCGCCCGAGCGAAGCCAGGTGAATTACGACCCGCCTTCCCCCTCACTCGTGAGGGGGGCCGGGGGGTGAGAGAGCCGCCCCGAGCTCGCCGAAGCGCGGGGCCTGACCGTTCTTCAGCGCGCCGTCAAGACTTGTCGTGACGGCCCTTCGACTTGTCGACGAGCCCATACTCGTGCAGTCGATACTGAATGGTGCGGACGCTGATTTGAAGCAGCTCCGCGGCCTTCGAGGTGGAGCCGTTGCACGCCTCGAGGGTGCTGATGATCGCGTACCGCTCGATCTCCGCCATCGTCGAGCCGGGGATCCGGATCGCGCCTCGTCCGATGGGCGTCACCTCGTTGGGCAGGTCCTCTGCGTTGATCTCGGCGCCTTCTGCCAGCACGACCGCCCGCTCGATCGAGTTCTCGAGCTCGCGCACGTTCCCCGGCCACCGGTACGCGAGCAGGCTCGCGCGCGCGCCATCGCTGAAGCCGGCGACGAGCTTGTCGTTCTCCGCGGCGAAGCGGCGCAGAAAATGGTTCGCCAGGAGGAGAATGTCGCCCTCTCTCGCCCTGAGCGGGGGCATGTCGATGTGAACGACCTTGAGCCGATAGAAGAGGTCCTCGCGGAACCGTCCCGCCTCGACCTCGGCCACGAGATCGCGGTTGGTCGCCGCGACCACGCGGACGTCGACCTTCATCGTCTCGTTGCCGCCGACGCGCTCGAACGTCTTCTCTTGCAGCACCCTCAGGAGCTTCACCTGAGTGGCGGGCGGGATCTCTCCGACCTCGTCGAGGAACAGCGTCCCGTTGTTGGCCTGCTCGAAGCGGCCCAAGCGCTTGCGATCGGCGCCCGTGAAGGAGCCCTTCTCGTGTCCGAAGAGCTCGCTCTCCAGCAGCGACTCGCTCAGGGCTGCGCACTGGAGCTGCACGAACGGCCCACTCTTGCGGGGCGACGACTCGTGGATGATGCGGGCCAGCTCGCCCTTGCCCGTGCCGGACTCTCCCGTGATCAGGACCGCCGCGCGAGACGCCGCGACGCGCCGCGCGATCTGGTAGACCCGCTGCATCGCGGGGCTCGCGCCGACGAGCCCAGCGAAACCGGTCCCTGCCTTCTCACGGAGCTGCGAGCGGAGCGACTCGGCCTCCGTCGTGAGCGCCGAGCGCGCGAGGGCTCGCTCGACCGCCAGCTTGAGGACGTCGAAGTCGATCGGCTTCGTCAGGAAGTCGTCCGCGCCGGCGCGCATGGCCGTGACCGCAGAAGAGACCTCTCCGTAGGCCGTCACCACGAGCACCGGGAGGGACGGGAGCTTCTCGTTCAGCTTGGCGACGAGCTCGATGCCGTCCATCCCGGGCATGCGAAGGTCGGTGATGACCAGGTCGGGCGGGGTCTCCTCGACCGACGCCAGCGCCGACGCGCCGTCGGCTGCCGTCGCGACGTCGAAGCCATCTTGCCCCAACAGCTTCGCGAGGCCCGAGCGCGCGCTCGCCTCGTCATCGACCACCAACACTCTGTGCTTTGCTTTCACGGTGACTCCCGAGACGCCTTGCGGTTGCTCGCAGGCAGCTTGATGGTAAAGACCGTCCTGCCGGGGCTGCTCGAGAAGCTTAGCGTCCCGTCGTGGTCCGTGACGATCCGATGAGCGACCGAGAGGCCGAGGCCGGTCCCGCGCGCTTTGGTGGTGAAAAATGGGTCGAAGATGGACGTGTGTGGGCGGGGGATGCCGTGGCCGGTGTCCCCGACCTCGAGCTCGTGCCCCTCGCGTCCGCGCATCACGACCATCGACGTGGAGCCTGGCGTGACGTCGGAGGCCGCTTCGATCGCGTTCCTGAGGATGTTGACCAGGGCCTGGGTCATGCGCGGCTTGTCCGCCTCGACGTTCAGCGGGCTGTCCGGCAGCTCTACCTTGAGGTCGACCCCAGCGCGGCGGAGTCCCCCGCGACGGCGCTCACCGCGTGGGCGCATACGTCGCGCAGGTCGATCGCTCGAACGTCGAGCGGGGGAGGCCGCGCGAACTCGAGGAACTCGGTGACCAGGCTCGACAGGCGCTTGATCTCGGCGCTCACGACCACGATCGCATCGGTCAGCTCGGCGTCGAGCTCGCCGCGCTCCGCGAGCTGGCGCCTCAGCAGCGTGAGGTGGAGCTGGGCCCCGTTGAGCGGGTTGCGGATCTCGTGGGCGAGCCCCGCGGCGAGGATGCCGACCGATGCCAGCCGCTCCGACCGCCTCGTCGCCTCACGGCGCTCGGCCTCCTGGGCGCGCGAGAGCTCCGCGACGAAATAGGCGTCCATCATGACGGCGAGCTCGAGGTCGATGCCGCGGTGAAGCGAGTCGAACAGCGCGGCGTCGTCGCCCCGACCGGCCGCGCGAAGCACCCGGGCGAACCCCTCCCTGAGGACGTGCATCCCCGCCAGGATGTACCGCTGCGGCAAGCCCACCCGCACGTGCACCTCCCCGACGCGCGCCGCGCGGGTCATGTACTCGCGGTCCCGGCTGTCGGAGAAGAAGCGGTCGAGCCACCCGAGCAAGGCGCGCCTCTGACGCTCCATCTGCGCCGGCTCGCGGAACGCGGCGGCGGCGGTGGGGTCGCTCCGGACCCGCTCGTAGAACGCGTCGACCAGATCCGGGAACGACGGCTCGACCAGCGCCTTCACGGAACTGATCCGCGCTGCGTCCTCCGAGCTGAACCCGACGTACTTCTTCAGGTCTTGGTAGGTCGTATCCACCGAACCCCCAACCGCGCGGCGAGCACCGCGCGGCCATTCGTTGCAAAGCTCACGCCAATCGCAGCCGTTTCAATGGCAGGCCGGCGGCGCCGCCGGAGGGGGCGGGGGAGCCGTGGGCTCCGTCGCCGGCGCGTCCTCGATCGCGGCGGGCGCCGCGGCGGCCTCACTCGGGACGAATACGATCCGCGCCCACTGGACCGCGAGCGCGAGGTGGACGGTGCCAGCCGTCGCGAGGAGCAGGCCCGCCCCGCGCCGGATCCGGCCGTCTCTCACGAAGCGCCGAAAGCCGTCGGCGAACAGGCCGACGAGGACCATCGACGGGAGCGTGCCCACCCCGAAGGCCACCATCACGAGGGCTCCAGACGCAGGCGACCCGCTCACCGCCGCCAGGCCGAGCGCGCCATAAACGAGCCCGCAAGGTACGAGCCCCCAGATCGCCCCGTGCATGAGCCCTGCCGCCGGGGAGCGCTCGCCGCCGCCCCGCGGCCAACCGCGCGCGACGCGCCGGAACAGCGGCGCCGCCAGACCCTCGAGCCGCGCGACCTGCGCCCTGCCGAACCCCGCGGCGTAGAGCCCCACGCCCAACAGGAGCAGGGCAGTCACCACCCGAGCCCCGAGCTGCACGACCTCGAGCGGCAGCACGCCGCGCACGGCGCCCCCGACCGCGCCGAGCAGCGCACCCAGCGCGGCGTAGGTTCCGAGGCGGCCCGCTTGCGGCGCGAGGCCGCGAACGGCGCGCGCTGCGTTCGACTCGTGCGCTGGCCCCGAGCAGAGCACCGCGGCCACGGGGCCGCACATCGCCGCGCAGTGCAGGCCCCCCATGAGCCCCATGAGCAGCGCGCCGCCGAGCTCGAGGGCGCTCACTTCGGCCTCACCAGGGTGGCGTCCACGATCTTCTCCTCCCCCTCGGGGACCTTCTTGACCCGGAGCTTCCAGCGGCTCGACTTCTGCTCGATGGGGGTGCTGACGACGACCGTCACCCGCGCGTCGTCCAGCGGGGCGACCTCGACGCGCGGGTTGGCCGCGAGGTCGACCCCCTCCGCGCTGAGCTCGAAGGTGGCCCTCTCGTCCTCCTTGTTCACCAAGTGGAGCGTGAACGAGTTGCGCACCCGGCCGTCCTCTACGACGAACGGAGCGCCAGGCGCGCGGAGCAGGTTCGCCTCGAAGCTGGTGTGGCGCGAGATGACGACGGTCGCCACGATCGCGCCGATGAGACCCAGCACCGCGTAGACATAGAGCCGCGGTCGCAGGATCTTGCGCGCCCCGCCCTCGAAGGCGCGCATCGAGTCATATCGGATCAGCCCGCGCGGCTGCTCGAGCTTGTCCATGATCTCGTCGCACGCGTCGATGCACGCGGTGCAGCCGATGCAGTCGAGCTGTAGACCATTGCGGATGTCGATCCCCGTCGGGCACACCGTCACGCAGCGATTGCAGTCGACGCACGCGCCACGCCCCGCGTCCTTCGCCTTGCCGCGAGGCTCGCCGCGCTTCTCATCGTACCCGATGACCAGCGAGTCCTTGTCCACGAGCACGGCCTGCAGCCGCCCATACGGGCAGACGACGACGCAGACCTGCTCCCGGAACCACGCGAAGTTCCCGTACAAGACCAGGGTGATCGAGGCCGCCCAGGCGAACGCCTCGGGGTGATCCCCCGGCTTGCCCGCGATCATCGCGAGCGTCTGCGGGAGCGGCACGAAGAACGACAACACGATGTGCGCGATGACGAACGCCGCGAAGAAATACAGGACGTGTTTGGTGACCTTGCGAGCGACCTTCTCGCCTGTCCACGGGCCCTGGTCGCGGCGCATCCGCTTCTCACGAGGGCCCTCGACGAGGCGCTCGATCGGCCGGAAGACGCCGTCGAGGAAGACGGTCTGCGGGCAGGCGAACCCGCAGAACACCCGGCCCCAGAGCGAGGTGGTGAGCGCGAGCGCGAAGCCGACCGCGGTCACCAGGAAGAACGCGAGGTAGGCGTCCTGCGCGTTGAAGGTCGCGCCGAACAGGAAGAACTGCCGGCGCTCGATGTCGAGCAGCACCAGCGGTCGGCCGCCGATCTTGACGAGCGGCAGCGCGATCCAGATCGCGATGAGGAGCGCGAAGACCACCCTGCGCAGCCGGTGGAACCTCCCCTTCACGTCCGCCGTGTAGACGAACCGGCGCCGTCCATCGCTGGCGATGGAGCTGCGCCGCGATTCGTCGGGCGGGGCAACGGGGAGGTGGACGCGCTTCTCCATGGGTGGGGTCCGCTACTTCTTGTCGCCTTGCGGTGCTTTGCCGCCGGCGACGTTCGTGCCCTTGATCGAGATCACGTAGGCCACCACGGCGCGGGTGCGGGCCTCGCCGAGCGCCTTGCCCCAGGGCTGCATGCTCTTCTCGGGGAACCCCTCGCGCACGGCCTTGTAGAGCGCCATCGGGTCTGAGCCGTGGATCCAGGCGTCGTCGGTGAGGTTGGGGCCGACCATGCCCTTGCCGCCGTCGCCGTGGCAGGTGACGCAGTTCTCCGCGAAGATCCCCGCGCCCTGCTCGACCGTGCCCGGGTTTTTGCGCAAGGTCAGGAGCAGCTCCGGGGTGACTTCACCGGCCGCCTTCAGGCGCTCGGCCTCGGCGGCGACCTCTGCGGCGTGCCACCGGGCGTACTCACGCGAGGCGAGGTCACCCTGCGCAGCGCTGTGGAAGTACAGCCAGTAGCCCGCCGCGAAGATGATCGCCCCGAGCAGGGTGTAGACCCACCAGCGCGGCAGCTGGTTGTCGAGCTCGATGATCCCGTCGTACTCGTGCACGATCGGTGAGTCCGGCGAGTCTCGGTCAGGCTTCTTCGGCGCTCGATCTTTCGGGCTCACGGCTGCCTCGCATTCTCGTCGTCGGCCAGCGGAAGCGCGGCCAGCGGGTCGAGCTCTCCGGGCTTCTTCCTGAGCGTCACCACGAGCACCGCGAGGAAGGTCAGCAAGAAGATCGACAGGGAGATGACGGGCCAGATCAGGAGCGGGCTGGATTGGAACAGCTCTCCCATCATGCGTGACATGGACATTCTCCTTGGTGGGCGCTCAGCGGAGGCCGGAGGCGTTGACTTGGGTTGGGCTGGCCGGGGCGGCCTCCTGCTCGGGAGGCAGGCCGAGGCTCTGCATGTAGGCGATGATGGCGACCATTTCGGAGTCGACCGCCACGGTGATCCCCTGCTCCGCCAGGTCCTTGACGATGGTCTCCGCTTGCTTCTTGGCAGCGGCCGGCGCGCGCTGCACCTGCTCGACTGAATACGGGACCCCGACCGCCTTGAGCGCGCGCAGGCTCGACTCGGTGTCCGCGAAGTCGACCTTGCCCGTCTCGAAGTGCTTGTAAGACGGCATGTTCGACCCCGGCGAGAGCTCCGGCGGGTTCATGAAATGCAGGTAGTGCCAGGCGTTCGGGTTCTTGCGCCCCTCGCGCGCGAGGTCGGGTCCGGTCCGCTTCGAGCCCCATTGAAAGGGGTGGTCGAAGCGAGAGTCGGCGATCGTCGAGGCGTCCCCGTAGCGCTTCGCCTCGAAGTCGAAGGGCCGAATCATCTGAGAGTGACAGGTGTAGCAGCCCTCTCGGATGTAGATGTCACGGCCTGCGATCTCGAGGGGCGAGGCGAGCCGCGTCTCGCCGCCCTCCTCCGCCTTCTCCGGCGCGATGAGCACCGCCGGGATGATCTGGACGACCCCGCCGATCAGCACGGCGCCCACCGTGAGCACGGTGAAGAGCAGCGCACGACCCTCGAGCAGGCGGTGCCACGTGGGCTCCGCGCTGCGCTTCGAGATGGCCTCGATGAAGAGCGCGCCAGCGCCGACCGCGACCAGCAGCACGAGAAAGGCCACGCTGGTGAGGACGTTGCCGCGGCCGAACATGATGAGCAAGCCGAGGACGACCGCGCTCACGATGACCGGCCGGCCCGCGATGAGCCTCGACCATTTCACCTCGGGCTCGGCCTCCGGCACGACCACCGTCGCCTCGCCGTCCACGGGGGCGCCGCTCTTCGCCGTGACGAAGAGGTTGTACGCCATCATGATCATGCCGGTGAGGTACATGAGCCCGCCGATGAGGCGCATGTAGTACATCGGCCGGATGGCGATGACCGTCTCGACGAAGCTCGAGTAGACCAGCGTCCCCTCGCTGTCGGCGGCCCGCCACATGAGGCCCTGGGTCACGCCGGCGATCCACATCGAGACCATGTAGAGCAGGATGCCGATGGTGCCGATCCAGAAGTGGAGCTCGGCCAGGCGGGTGCTGTGGAGCTTCGTGCCGAACAGCCGCGGGACCATCCAATAGAACATGCCGGCGGCCATGAAGCCGTTCCAGCCGAGGGCGCCGGAGTGGACGTGACCCACGATCCAATCGGTGTAGTGGGCGAGCCCGGAGACCGCCCGGATCGAGAGCAGCGGCCCCTCGAACGTCGCCATGCCGTAGAACGTCACGCCGGCGGCGAAGAACTTGAGGATCGGGTCCGCGCGGACCTTGTCCCACGCGCCGCGCAACGTGAAGAGGCCATTGAGCATGCCACCCCAGCTCGGTGCCCACAGCATGACGCTGAAGACCATCCCGAGGGACTGCGCCCACTCCGGCAAGGCCGTGTTGAGCAGGTGGTGCGGGCCGGCCCAGATGTAGACGAAGACCAGCGCCCAGAAGTGGATGATCGACAGCCGGTACGAATACACGGGCCGGTCGGCCGCCTTCGGGACGAAGTAGTACATGATCCCGAGGATCGGCGTCGTCAGGAAGAAGGCGACGGCGTTATGGCCGTACCACCATTGAACCAGCGCGTCCTGCGCGCCGCCGAAGAGCGAGTAGCTCTTGAGCAGACCCACCGGGATCACCAGTGAGTTGACGATGTGGAGCACCGCCACCGTCACGATCGTCGCGATGTAGAACCAGACCGCGACGTACAGGTGCTTCTCGGCTCGGTTGGCGAGCATCCAGAAGAAGTTGATGGCGAACACGACCCAGACCACCGCGATGGCGATGTCGATCGGCCACGCCAGCTCCGCGTACTCTTTGCCCTGCGTGAAGCCGAGGGGGAGCGTGAGCGCCGCGGAGACGATGATCAGCTGCCACCCCCAGAAGTGCACCTTCGCGAGGGTGTCCGAGGGCAACCGCGCCTTCACCAGGCGCTGCGTCGAGTAATAGACGCCCGCGAACAGCATGTTGCCCACGAACGCGAAGATCGCCGCGTTCGTGTGCAGCGGTCGCAGCCGCCCATAGGACAACATCGGGTGGACGTTCGCGCCCTGGAAGGCGAGCTGCAGCGCGACGATCACGCCGAGCAAGAGGGCGACGAGCGACCACCCCACCGACGCCCCGACGAACCAGCGTGCGATCGAGTCGTTGTAAGTGATGCGCTTTTCGACGAGGGGCTTTTCTTGTGCGGACACTGCCGATGTCATGATCGACTCTCCGGGCCTTTGGCTTCCGACGAATCCGAGGGGTTCGTCCGGTCTCGCGGGGTGTCTCCCTCCAGCGGGAGGAGGGCGAGCCGGTTCGCGTGCTGGTGGTCCTTCTGCTTCGCGCTATGGGAAAAGAGGATGATCGAGCCCAGGACCAGGCACAGGCTCACGAACACTTGCAAAATCAGGACCTCCATACCGGTCCTTTCGAGCCCAGCGCGCTCGTGACGAGCGCGATGGACACCAATGAAGAGAGGGGCATCAGGACGGCGCACAGCAGCGGCGTCATGAGGCCCGCGTAGGCGAGCCCGAGGGCCCCGACGTTGTAGAGAGCGGCCCAGCCGAGGTTCCTACGCAGGGTGCGTCGGAGCGCGTGCGCGGCGGAGAGGCCTGTGCGGACGGGGCCCAGGCCCGAGCTGAGCAGGTAGAAGTCGGCGCGCGACGCGAGGAACGCCCGCCCTGCCGCGGGGGTGCCGCTGCAATGGGCGGCCTGCACCGCGGGGCCGTCGTTGACGCCGTCGCCGATCATCAACGTGTCCCCGCGGTCGACCTGGTGGATGAGCGCCGCCTTCTGCTCGGGGGATTGGGCCGCGGGCACCCGGGCCTCGGGGATATCGCAGCTCGCGGCGACGGCCCGGGCTCTGGGCTCCGAGTCGCCGGTGGCCATCCAGATCTCGAGGCCGTCCGCCGTGAGCGCGCGGACCTCGGACGCGGCGTCGGGCCGCAGCTCCTCGAGCGTCTTGAACGACGCGAGCACGCGTGCGTCTCGTTCGAAGGTGACGTCGGCGTCGGGGCCGCGCTCCGTGGGCGCGCCGAGCCGATAGACGGCCTGGGGGGTCACGAGCTCGAGCCCGACCCCTGCCACCTCCACGACCGTGGCGCCGGCGTCGAACCTGCGGGACTCGGCGGGGATCGCGGCCTTGATCGCGGCCGCTTTCGGGTGAGAGCTCCTCGCCGCGAGGTTGTAGAGCACCTCGCGCTCCTCGGCCGGCAGCCCGCTGACGGCGCCCGCGTCGGCGAGGCGGAGCTGGCCGCTCGTGAGCGTGCCCGTCTTGTCGAATACGACCCGGCGCACCGAGAGGGCCCGCTCCAAGAAGGACGCCGAGCGGATCAGCAGGCCGCGCTTGCGCAGGCCGCCGAGGACCAGCTCGTTGGCGATGGGCGTCGCGATCCCGAACGCGCAGGGACATGTCACCACGAGGACCGCGACCGCGACGGTCAGCGCGTCTTGTGCGGCGGCACCGAGGGCGAGGTGGAGGCCGAAGCCGGCCGCGGCGGCGGCGAGGACAGCAGGCACCCACAGCGTGGCGACGCGGGCCTCGAACGGGCTCGCGGAGTCGCCATAGCGGTGGGCAGCCCGAGGAGCCCGCAGCAGGCTGAGCAGGCGCGAGTCCGAGAACGGCTCCTCGGCGGTGAGCTGGAGGGCGACCTGTCCCGCGTTGGCGCCGCCGGCGTCGATGCGGTCGCCCGGCCCGACCTGCCGGGCTTCGCTCTCGCCCGTGACCCAGTCGAAGCTGAACGAGCCTGCCTCGGAGGCGAGCGCGGAGACCGGGACGACGTCGCCGGGCGCGACCAGGAGCCGGTCGCCGGCGGCGATCGAGGTGACGGGCACCACGTGGACCTCGCCCTCCTCGATGCGGCGGCAGAAGAGCCCCTCGATGCCGGCGTCTTCGAGCAGCTGGGAGCGGTTCTTCTCGAGCACGCGCTCGCGGAGGAAGCGGCCGACGAGCATCAGCGTCGTGAAGACGATCAGCGTATCGAAGAAGCTGCCCTTGCCCTTGCCCGCGAGGACCGCCGCGAACGAGCCGGCGTAGCCGAGCACCAGCCCGACCGCGATCGGCAGGTCGAGGTGGACCATGCGCTTCGCGAGGCCGCGCCACGCGGCGCGGACGAAGACGACCCCGCCGACCATGAAGGCGACGACGGCGAGCCCGAGCTCGAGCCACATGAAGACGTGCTCGAGCGAGCCGCCCTCGAGCCCGGCGTAGCGCGCGATGGCGAAGATCATCGCGTTCATCGCGATCGCGACGCAGACGCCGATGCGCCACACGAGGTCGTCGCTGGCGCGCTCGCCGGCCTTGCGCCGCGGACCCAACCGGTAGCCGAAGGCGGCGAGCTGATCGGCGAAGGCCTTCAGCGGGAAGCCGGGCTCGATCGACAGCTCGAGCGTCCCGAGCGCGGGGTTGACGGTCACGTTGCCTGGGCAAGCCTGGCGCTGAAACACCTCTTGGATGAGCCACACGCAGCCGGTGCAGTGCAGGCCCTCCACGTCGAGCGGCACCGCGCGCAGGCCGCGTGAGGTGTCGAGCTTCGCGAGCTCGAGCTCGACCCACGCGTCCTCGCCGAGGCTCCGCGCCCGGTCGAGCACGGGGACGCCGCGGCCCGAGCGCAGCTCGTAGTAGCGCGCGAGCCCTTGGCCCTGCAAGAGCTCATGGACGTGGCGGCAACCCGTGCAGCAATACGGGTCCGCGGTCGAGGGCGTGGGGCTATCGCAGTGGGCGCATCGCCCTGGGGCGACCTGCTTCGCCCGCGCGACCGTGGGTTGCAACGGGACCGCGAGACTCGATCTAGCTGGTTCTCGGCTAGCTTCCATCGACGGCTGGCTTCCCTTGCGCAACGGCCATGCCACGGGGCGGTCTGGCGAAGTTCGAGCCGGCGCGCTCGTTCGCGCGCACCGGGTGCGTCGGCGCGACGCGCCGTGCGCGGTGTCCCGGCCGGAGGCGCCGCCGCGCGGGCGGCCGCCGTTGGGCCCCCTTCGCCTCTGGGTGTCGTCCGGAGGCACGCGGGCGAACAGGAGAAGAGAGTCTCCCCACCCCGCGCGTCGAACAGACACGGCTGCGCGGCGAGCGCCGCGCGACGCCGACCGGATTGCAAGGCACGGGCCGCGCTCGCGAGCGCCTCGCGAGCCCCCCGCCAGCGAAGGCTCCAGCGCGCACCCGGTGCGTGCGCTCTCGTCGTGGGGCGCAGCGCGTTAGAGGTGACCCGACCGGAGGTCGGACCAGCACGATCAAGGCTATTGGGGGGAGGGTCGGGGCTCGTCCCGTGTGGGGAACCAGAGCCGGATGCGCGTGCCCTCGCCGAGCTCGCTGGTCACCTCGGCCTTGCCGCCGTGGCGCACCATCGTGGCGTAGACCATCGCGAGGCCCAGGCCGGTCCCCGCGTCCCCCTTGGTCGTGAAGAACGGCTCGAAGATCCGCTCCCGGACATCGGGCGCCATGCCCGGCCCGTCGTCCTCCACCTCGACGAAGGCGCCGTCGTCCTGGGCGCCCGTGCGCACGGTGATGGTGCCGCCCGACGAGACCACGTCTTGCGCGTTCGCGAGCAGGTTGACGATGGCCGACACGACCTCGGTCGCCCGCGCCAGCACGGTCGGTGGGTCGGCGAGCTGCTCGATGACGTGGGGCATCGCGCGGCGGCCGGAGCTCATGCGCGGCTTCGCGATCTGCATGGCCTCGCGGGCGAGGGCGTTGAGATCCACCTGCTGCTCGAGCGCGTCGGGGGCTTGTCGGCTGAAGTGGCGCAGGCTCTCCAGCAGATCCGTGCCGCGCCTCACCACGCCGCGCATCTCGTCGAGGCTGGCTCTCGCTTGATCGATCTCTCCGCTCGCCAGCTGGCGCTGGGCGAGCTGCATGTACAGCCCGAGCGGGTTCAAGATGTTCTTGAGATCGTGGGACACCCCGGCGGCCATCTCCCCGAGCGCCCGCAGCTTCTCGGTCTTCTCGAGGACCGCGCGCGTGGCGCGCAGCTCCACGTTCACCCGCTCGAGGCGGTCGAACTGCGAGGCCGACGACAGGGTCAACGCAGCAAGATCCGCGATCCCCGCGAGGATCTGGAGGGAGTCGTCGCCGATCTCGCGGGCCGACTCGAAGACCACCACCAGCGAGCCGAACAGCGCCGCGTCCGCGATCAGCGGCGCAGAGCGGACGATCTCGAAGCGCTCGCTCACCTTGCGGCAACGCTCGAGGATGATCTCTTCGAGCTCTGGACCGAGCGCGTCGGGGTCGAGCTCCCACTCCTCGAACGCCGTATCGTGGCAGCCGTGCGCGGCCGTGATGCGCATCGTCTCGCCGTCGATCAGCGCGACCAGCGCCGCGGCGGCGCCGACGTGCTTCGCCGCCATCTCCGCGACGAGCGGAACGATGCGCGTTCGCCCCGCCGGATCGGTGGCGAGGCGGCTCAAGCGGAGCCAATCGCGCAGGGAGGCGTCGAGCGTCACGGCTCGTCGAAGCTAATCTTGAGCCGGGGGTGACGCAACGTTCGACCTGACAGGCGCGCCAGGGGCTGTAGCCCCTCGGCGATAACCGCGGTATGCGGCCCGTCCAGGTCCATGCACACCCGATACATGCGCATCCTGAAGTTCGACGAGCTCGAGCTCGCGAGCCGGCGGGCGTTCTTCTGCGTCTCCGACGCGGATCTCCAGCGGCTCGCCGGCCTGCGCCCGTTCGCGGAGCGTCACACGAAGGAGGTCGTCGACGCGTTCTACGAGCTGCTCCTCGGGCACCCCGAGACCGCGAAGTTCTTCCCCGACGAGCTCGCGGTCAAGCACGTCAAGAAGCTGCAGAGCGAGTACTTTCTGCAGCTCTTCGAGGGGCGCTGCGACCTTCAGTACGTGGAGAACCGCCTGCGGGTCGGCGCCGCCCACGAGCGGATCGGCCTCTCTCCCCAGTGGTATTTGGGCGCCTATCGGCGCTACCTCGAGGTCTTGCGCGGGTGCCTGTTCGCCGACTACGGCCCCGCCGAGGCCGTCGCGCACCTCGAGAGCATCACCCGGCTCGTTTTCTTCGACATGTCGGTCGCGATCGACACGTACATCGCGGCGAACGTCGACACCATCGGCCGCCACCAGCTGGCGATCCGCGAGCTGTCGACGCCCGTCATCCGCGTCCACGAGCGGATCCTGCTGATGCCGCTGGTGGGCACGATCGACAGCATGCGCGCCAACCAAATCATGGACACGCTCCTGCTGCGCGTGGTCGAGGAGCAGGCGCGCCACGTCATCGTCGACATCGCCGGCGTGCCCGTCGTCGACACCAAGGTCGCGGACAGCCTCATCAAGACGACCGCGGCGGTGCGGATGCTCGGGACGCAGGTGATCGTGACGGGCATCAGCGCCCCCATCGCCCGCACGCTCGTCCAGCTCGGCGTCGACGTCTCCACCATGCACACGCGCGCGCGGCTGCAGGAGGGCATCGAGCTCGCCCTGGAGATGTCCGGAAAGACCATCGTCGATCGCGCCAGGGTCGGCTCATGACCGGCAACATCCCGATCCTCAAGATCGGCCGCACGTTGCTGGTGTCGATTCAGGTCGAGCTGTCGGACGCGGTCGCGGAGTCGCTGCAGAACGACGTGCTGTCGGCGATCGAGCGCTCGGACGCGAAGGGCCTCGTCGTCGACATCAGCGGCTTCGATACGGTCGACACCTATGTGGCGCGCATCCTTGCCGACATGGCGAAGATGGCCAGGTTGATGGGGGCCGACACCGTCATCTCGGGGATGCGCCCCGAGGTCGCCGCCACGCTGGTCCGCATGGGGTACACCATGGATGAGGTGCGGTTTGCCTTGAACCTCGACGAGGCGCTCGCGCTCCTCGGCCACGTCCTCGCGAAATGAGCCGTGATTAGCGTCGTCGCCCAATACAAGCTGGACGTGCGCTGCGAGGACGACGTCGTGGTCGTACGGCGCAAAGCGCGCCAGCTCGCCCAGCTGCGACGCCTCGATCCCTTCGCGACCGCGGCCATCACGACCGCGGTCTCGGAGCTCAGCCGCAACGTGCTGGTCCACGGCAGAGGGGGCATCGCGCTCTTGGAGGAGGTCTCTGATGGCACTCGCTACGGGATCCGTGCGACCTTCGAGGATCAGGGGCCAGGCATCGACAACCTGGAGCGGGCGCTGGCAGGGGGGTACTCGACCACGCGGACGATGGGCCTCGGCCTCTCGGGCAGCCGCAGGTTGGTCGATCGCTTCGACATCCAGACGACGGTGGGGAAGGGCACGATGATCCGAGTGGAGAAGTGGCAATCGGCCTGATGGGGGCCTGGCTCGGGGCGCGCGCCGCGAGCGCCGTCCGAGTCCTCGACCAAGCTGCGGTCGCCGAGGCCCGGGAGCGCACGCGCGAGGTCGGTCGCGAGGTCGGCCTGGTGGGCGAGCGCCTCGAGCGGCTCGTCTCGGCGGTCAGCGAGCTCGCTGGCAATCAGCTCGTCCATGGCCGCGGCGGCCTCGTCGCGGTGTCGCCGACGTCGCGCGGCGACGTGCCTGGCGTGGAGGTCATCGCCGCCGATCGGGGCCCAGGGATCGCCGACCCGACGCGCGCGCTGGCTGGCGCGCCGGAGCGGTCCTCGGGCAGCCTCGGCGTCGGGGTGTCGGCCGCGCGACGGCAGGTCGACGAGCTCGACGTGGACGTGCGGCTCAAGGAGGGCACCTGCTTCTGGGCACGTAAGTTCGCGTCGCCCGTCGCGCGCCGCCCCGAGGTCGGGATCTTCGGCGTCCCTTGCGCCGGGGAGAGGGTCAGCGGGGACGACGCCATGTTCGCGCGGACCGACGCCGGGCTGGTGTTGGCCGTCGCAGACGGGCTCGGTCACGGCGCGCCCGCGCGCGAGGCCTCGTGCGCCATCATCGACGGGCTGCGAGCCTCGCCTTCGGCGCACGACCTCGTCGCGCTGTTCCTGCGGCTCGACGCGCTCGCGCGCGAGACCCGCGGCGCGGCGCTGACCGTCCTGCGCGTCGACGAGGCGACGCGCGAGGTCGAGTGCGCCGCAGTGGGCAACGTGGTCGCTTTGCTCGCCGACCCGAGCTCGACCCAACACTTCGGCGGCTCCTCGTGGACCGTCGGGGGCAAGAGCGCGACGCCCAAACCCGTGCGACCGGAGCGGGCGCCCGGCTCGGCGGGCGCCGCGCTCGTCATCTTCTCCGACGGCTGCTCCCGCAGCGCGGTCCCGGAGCCGAGCGGCTTGAGAGAGCATCCGCTGGCGATCGCCCACGCCATCGCCAAGCGCTACGGTCGCTCCAACGACGACGTGACGGTGCTCGTCGCGCGCTGACTCGCTTTGCTGCTTCGACTCACGCGAAGGCGGCCAGCAGCGCGCCGCTCAGCACGGTCGCGGCGACGAGCGTCCAGCCGACCGTGCGCAGGCGCTTCGGGTGAGGTCGGACCAGCGCGAGCGCCCACGCAGCGGCGAACAGCGGCGACACCATGGCCATCACCGTGGCGCCGAAGAACCACATCGCGATCGCCGTCGCGGTGGACACCAGCATCGTCGCGCCAGCCGTGTGCTCGGGGCTCTTCTTGTGCGCCGAGATCACCCAGCGGACGGCGCCGGTCGTGGTGGCGAAGCCGAGCGCCCACGCCGTCCACGCCTCGCCGGCCGCAGCGGGCTCGAGCGCGCCCGCGATCGCGATCGGGAAGCAGACGCCCGAGATGGCCGCGCCGGCCAGCACCTCGCCTGCGAGCGTCTTCTCCTCGTGCCGGAGCACCAAC
This sequence comes from Polyangiaceae bacterium, assembly GCA_016719945.1. Taxonomy (GTDB): domain Bacteria; phylum Myxococcota_A; class Polyangia; order Polyangiales; family Polyangiaceae; genus Xiheicaenibacterium. The sequence goes on from JADJYE010000002.1 coordinate 516,106, forward strand.
CACCCGAGCGCGGCGGCTCCGGTCAGCGGCACGAGGCCATAGAGCACGGCGATGGGGCTCAGGGCGAGCGCCGCGAGCCCGGTCGTGGCGGCGATCGCCCCAGCACGGTGAGCCTCGAGCGGGCGGCGGCGCCGAGCTCCGCGCGGGCCCGAGCCCCGCGCTGACCGAGCAGGACGAGCGCAGGCTCGTGGGCGAGGAACATGGCCGTCGCCGCGACCGCCAGCGCCGCGCCGCCGAAAGAAGGCCACGCGATCAGGGCAGCGGCGGCCGGTAGGACGAGCTGGCCGTAGGCGCCGTGCTCGCGGGGCATGAGGGACCGCTTGGGGGTCGGACGCGACATCTCGGGCTTCTCCCTAGCAACCCTCGTGCCCCGGTGATTGTGACGAAGGAGGAAGGGCGATGTACGTTGAGCGTGCCCATGGTGGAACCCAACGAGCGGCGAGCCGAGCGCTTCCTCTTCCTCGGGTTGGTGCTCGCCGCGTGCTGGGTGGTCCTCTCCCTCCTGCCGTGGCTGCTGTTGGCCCTGTGGGTCGCTGGCCTGGTGCGGCCGATGCACGAGCGCGTGCGCGGGTGGGTGAGGGGCTCCGAGCGCGGAGCCGCGATCGTCGTGATGGGCCTCACGCTCGCCTTCATCGTCCCGCTCGGGCTGGTGGCCGGCTCGTTGGCGCAAGACGCCTTCAACCTCGGCAAGGGCCTGCTGGCCTCCGAGGGGGGACGGGCCGCGCTCTCGAGCCTGGTCAGCGACGGCGGAGAGGAAGGCAAGGTGTCGGCGGGCCGAATCTTCGCGATCCTGCAGCAGCACGGCGATCGCGCGTGGAACCTGATGTCCATCGTGCTGACCACCACGGCGAGCGTCATGATCGGCGGGCTGATGTTCCTCTACGGAACCTACGTCAGCCTCGTGGACGGCAAGCGTACGTTCGCGTGGTTCAAGTCCGTCCTGCCGTTCAGCCGAGAGACGATCGAGCGGATGGCGGTCGCCTTTCGGCAGACGGGCCGCGGCCTGTTCATCGGGGTCGGCGTGACCGGGCTGGTCCAATCGGCCGTGGCGACCCTCACTTACCTCGCGCTCGGCGTCCCGCGGGCGCTGGTGCTCGGGGTGCTCACGTTCGCCGCCTCGATCGTCCCCTCGTTCGGCACCGCGCTCGTCTGGATGCCGATCGCCGTGGGGCTCGCGCTGACGGGCCGACCCGGCGCGGCCATCGCGCTCGCGGTCGTCGGCGTGTTCGTCGTGGGCACGGTGGACAACCTCCTGCGCCCCCTGATCGCGCACAGGGCCGATGCTCACTTGCCGACGTTCGTCGTGATGCTCGGGATGTTCGGGGGGCTCGTGGCGCTCGGCGGGTGGGGCGTGCTGCTCGGGCCGTTGATCCTGCGGCTGGCGATGGAGGCGCTCGAGCTGAACGGCGAGTCGACCCGCGGCCCCGTGTCAGCTGCCTTGGGCGCAGACGAACCGTAGCTCGAAGGTCGCCGGGGCGTCGCCGAGGGTGATCTCCCCGGTCGCGACGCAGCGGGGGGACGCCGGCTCCAAGACCCCTTCGAACACGTCGAGCGCGCCCCCCGCCGCCGCGCCGTCGGCCGGCGAACGCGCGCGGCGCGCCTCGAGCTCGACGCGGTATGCCCCTGGGGGCGCGGCGAGCGCCGCGGTGCACGCCGTCGACTCGCCCGTCGCGAGCCCGCAGGCGCTCTCGACGCTGCGCTGTCCTCGCCACTCGACGTCGAACGCCTGCCCCGGACCGACGCGCCGGACCCGCGCGCTGGGGAGCTCGCACGCCGCGGGCTCACAAGGATCGCAGGTGGCGAGGCACGGGTCGGGCCGTGGCAGCGCGCCGCCGGGACCCACGAGCGTCGGCGGCAGCGCATCCGTCACCGAGACGTAGAGATCGTGGGCCGTAGGGTTCACGAACCTGAGCGTGACCGTGCGCTCCAGCTTGCCGTGCGCGGGTGACGAGGCGCCGTTCGCTTCCGCGTCGCGCGCGCCGCTCGTGCACCCGAGCGTCCAGGCGAGCAGGCACACGCCGGAGCTGCAGCGTGCGGCGCAACTCAGCGCCTCAGCGACAGCGGCTCGAGGCCGTGCTCGTCGGTCCAGATCGCGGCGGCGCGCGCGCGCGTGCGAGCGCGGACGGCGTCGAAGCGCGGCTCATCGCGCAGCACGTCGAGCGCCGGGCACCGCTCCAGCCACTCGATATCGGCGAGCCCCCCTTGATCGGCCAGCTCGAGGTTCTGCAGGCCGCGCAGCGGATCTCCGCGGGCCGCCTCGGCCTCGGCGCCGCTCTGATACGCGTTGACGTGGAATCGCCGAGGGATCGGCCGCGCGTGGGTCCGAGCCTGGAGCTCGCGCAGCTCCCAGGTGGCGTCCGACGAGGTCGCCAGCGACGCGAGCAGCCTCGCGAACCTGAGGGACCCTCCTCGGTTGCCCGGATCGGGCGGTAAGCGCCGCAAAGTGCGCTCGGCGAGCTGGCGGTCGGCGAACCACACGGCCACGCGCGCCATGAGGTTGCACTCCTCGGTGGTGGCGTCGCCGTCGACGGCGTCGAGGCGCGCATAGACGGCATCGAAGTCCGCGAGCCGCCCCCGCAGCGCGTGGGCGCGCGCCACGGGGACGAGCGCGCTCCTGCGCAGCGGATCGAGGTCGACCGCGAGCGTGAGCCGCGCGATCCCCCGCTCGGCGCGGCCCGCCTCACACTCGAGCCGCCCGAGCACCTCGTGGGCGAACGCGTGGGTCGGGGCGATCTCGAGCACGCGCCGCAGCGAGCGGACGGCCTCGACGTAGTCGCACGCCGTCATGCTGAGCAGGGCGGCGGCGGTGTGCGTGTCGGGGAGGTCGGGCGCCGCCTCGAGCGCTCGCCCGACCGCGGCCCGACAATCGACGGACCAGTCCTTGCCGGTCCGATCGGCGGTCGTGTAGCTGCTCACCGCGGCGACCGCGCGCGTCGCGAGCGCAGGCGCGAAATCGGGCGCCAGCTCCAGGCAACGATCCAGCGCAGCGACCGCGAGCGGAGGCGAGACGTTCACGGTGCGCGCGAGGCGTCGACCTTCGAGGAACGCCATCGCGGCGCCGGCCGGCAGTGACTCGCCCCACCCGACGTGCTCGAGCGCGAGCCGGAGGGTCTCGGCGATTCGCTGGGCGACCTGGCTGCCCACCCCCGCCCATTGGCTCGGCCCGACGTCGAAGTGCTCCGACCACGTCCGAACGCCGGAGGCCGTCGACGTCATGCGGACGGCGACCGACGTGCCCGCGTCTCCCTGCCGCAGCACGGTCCCGCTTACGACGAAGTCGACCCCTCGCGCGGCGAGCTCGCTGAAGCTCGCCCTCGCGCTGTCCCCGACCCAGGCGGCGCTGAGCACGCGCGTCCCCGGCGCTCGCCCGAGCGCGTCGCCGATCTCCTCGGCGAGGCTGGCGCCGAGGCCAAACGCCTCGTCTGGGCCGGAGATCTCGAGTGGCTGCACGAACAGCGAGACGAGCCGGCTCGCCGTCGAGCCGCGGGTGGTCGGCGAATCGGCGGGCTGGGCGCCCGAGGCGGCGCTCGGCGCGGGCGCGAGGTCGGTCGTGTCGACGTCTCCGACCAGGCTCGCGAAGCGCCGCTCGAGCTCGGCCGCGCTGGGCCTGCGGCTCGCGTCGCGCTCGAGGCAGCCCGCGATCACCCGCTCGAGCGCGGGGAAGGGCGAGAGCGCGCCGATATCGGGCAACGCGGTCACGCGCGCGGCGGCGCGCGCCCTCGCGTCGGGCCCCGCGAACGGGCGGCTCGCCGTGGCGAGCTCGAAGGCGATCAGCCCGAGCGCGTAGACGTCGTCGCTGGGCTGCGCAGCCGCGGCCAGGACCTGCTCGGGCGACATGTAGTCATAGGTGCCGCTGACGAACCCTTCGCCGTCGATCCGGTGGTGCTGCGGGGCGGCGATGCCGAAGTCGATCACGACGACGCGCCCTCCCACCTCGAGCAGCACGTTGCCTGGCTTGAGGTCGCGATGGATGACGCCGGCCTCGTGCGCGGCCGCCACGCCGGCGCACGCCTGGGCCATGAGCGCGCCCGTCTCGTCGGGCGGCAGGCGCCCGCGCCGCGTCAAGAGCGCGCGCAGGCTCTCGCCGACCACGCGCTCCATGGTGATGAAGCGCCCCAGCGTCCCCTGCCCGATGTCGAAGGTGCGCCCGATGTTCTTGTGGGTGACCCGCCGCGCGAGCCGCAGCTCGTGGGTGAACCGCTCGACGCTCGAGGCGTCGCGGGTCGCGAGCAGCTTGAGCGCCACACGCTCGCCGACCCACTCGTCGAGCACCGCGAAGACGCCGCCCATCGCCCCGCGCCCGAGCGACTGCTCCACGCGATAGCGGTCGGCGATCAAGGTCCCCGCGGGCAGCTCCGGGATCGTGGCGGCCACCGCTGAGAATCTAGCAGGGCTCGAGGCGACGTGGCTCGTCGCCGGACCCCTCGGTCGCTGGGCCTGTCGCCCAGCGGCGGGCGACAGCGAGGGCACCCCTTGCGGCAAGGTGTCGCCGAGCTGTCGCTGGGTCGCGCCTCGCCTCGGACCGACCCAGGTGGCCCTTCGCGGCAACCAATCGCCAGCCTGTCCGCGGATCCTTCCATCTCGCCTTCGCTCTCGGCGACAGGGACGGCACCCCTTGCGGCAAGGGGGGCCCTCGCTGTCGCCGAGCTGTCGCCGCGGGCTGCATGTCCAAGGAGCAGCTGGAGGACTCGATGCGAGCCCGCCGCCCAGCGCACCCCCCAGCCCCACCCCCCGCCGGGTCATGTGCCCTGAAGCGACACTACCGGGGGACATGCCGGCCATGTCCCCGTGTTGGATCGCACCCTGAGGCCTCACGCGGGCGTTCGAAGCGCTGCTCGACGGGGCGCCTCTATGATTTGCCGCACATCGCGTGGGTTGGCGACCACCGGGACTCGCGAGCTGCGACGGTACCGGGGGTCATGGCGGCCATGTCCCCCTGTCCGGTCGCGGCGATGTTCCCCTGTTCGGTCGCGGCCAGCCGCGGCCGCTCGGCGGGAGAGAAGTCCTGAGTCTCGTCGTGGACGGGCGAAGCGGCAAGCAGCTGCGTGATGTCTCCGAGCTGGACGAGGGCTGCGGCGACTCCCCCGCGATGAAGAAGGCGCTCGGCTACTGAGCGTCTCGAGCGACGCTATGGTCTTCGTGGGCCCGTGGCTCAGCTGGAGCGCGGCCTGCGACGCTATGGGGGGACCTTTCGCCAATGCCCCCGCGTCGGGTCGCTGACACCCTATCCTGTGGGTCGCTGCCACCGATCGACGCGACGCGATCCTCGCTCATGGCGCGTCATGAGCGCGATGCTTCGCGGGAAAGCCGGGCACGAGCTAACGCACCGGTCAGACCGGTTGCCCCGTCAGTATCGTTCCCGTGACGCCGTTTCCCTCCACGATCATCGTGGTGCAATCCACATAGGGACACGCGTCGGGCATGGGCAGATCACTGCAAGTGTAGCCATCCTCGATGTAGACCTCGCCCGTGTCCCCCAGCTCTTGGAGACAATACGAGACGGTCGGGTCGCAGAAGAGCCATCCGCAAGGGAAGAGTCCGGGTGGGGTCGGGCAAACGTCCATGCCCTTTGCGACGCCCTCGGACGAGGCTTCACAGATCGAGTCATAGACGTTCCCATCGCAGCCGCAGGTCGGCTGGCTGACGCCAGTGTGCTCGCACCTCGGCGAGCAGACTCCGACACCCGGATCGCAAGACCCGCCCTCGAAGGAGCAGAACATCGACTCCGGACAGTCGTCACTCGTCCCGCAGGCTTCGCGCTCGCCGCCGCCCGTCGCGGTGCCGCTGCACGCGTTGCCGAGGATGACGGCGATGATGCCTGCGCCGATTCGGATCCAGAGGCACCGGTGCCCAGCCATTGGTAAAGCCTACCACCATCGATCTCGTGGGGGTCGGCATCGACCCTCGGGCCTGGTGAATCGGGGCTCGGGCTCGGAAGCTCGGCTTCGATCTCGGCTGCGGCTTCGACCTCGGTGAGCTCGCTGTGGGTCATCGGCCGGTCTCACCGGCGAGACCGACGCCGATGACCGGCAGACCGCCGCCCGAGAGCGAAGCCGAATACCGCGCTCCCGAGATCGACGACCGAGCCCGAGACCGACAACGACGCCGACCGCGAGCATCGTCCCCGGCCTCGGCTTCGGCTGCGTCGTCTCGCTAGTTCGTCGCCTTCGCGGTCGGCAGCGGGAAGGTGCTCGGCAACACCGACGGCAGGCTCGGCAGGGTCGACGGCAAGGTGGAGGGCAGCGTCGAGGGGATCCACGAGGGCAAGAGCGAGGAGCTGCTCGCGCTCGCGGACGACGTCGAGGTGCCGCCGCCGGTCGAGGTGCCGCCGCCGGCGGTCGTGGAGGTCGGCTGGGTGGTGTCACCCGTCGTTGCCGGCAAGGTCGTCGCGTCCGTCGTGACGGCGGTGGCCGTGGCTGTCGCGGTCGCCTGGGCGGAGCCCTTCGAGGTCCCCAGGGGGACCGTCTTCACGTCGTCGTCCTTCTTTTTGTCCGAGCGGCTGACCTGCCAGATGCCGAGCGCGATCAGCGCGGCGAACACCGCGATGCCGCCGATGATCAGGCCGGTGTTGCCGCCGCTCTTGGTCCGCTTCGGCAGCGGGATCGGCTCGGGTGTTTGTGGCAGCGACTGAAACGGCGGCCGGTTGTCCGCGGTCTTCTCGGGCTCGTCGGCGTGGACCGTCGGGGACACCTTCTGGCCCGCGGGCGGCGCCTCGACCGGACCCGCCACCTGGGTCTGCTGTGCGGCGGCAGGCTCGGGGCCGGCGGGCGCCGCCGCGGCCCCCGCGAGCCTCACCTTGCCAGCGGGCTTGTAGGGTGTCTCCCGTTCCTGGGTGATCCGCTCGTCCGACGGGCGGGCCTCGGGCGCCACGTTCTCGGCCGAGGCCACGCTCCCCGCGGGGGGCGCCGGGTTGTCCCCAGAGGCCACGTTCTCGGGGGAAGGCAGCGTCGGATCGCCGTCCTTGATCGTGTCGTGCGGCCCCTCGGGATCCATGATCTTGGTCCCGCCAGGGGCCTTGCGCGCGTCGTCGCTCATGAGCTCCGCGGATGGTACCCCGTCGCCCCGCGATCGAGATCGTTTTACGCTCGGGCACGCGTGGCCGTCTTCGTACACCTCGTCCGGCACGGTGATGTCCACAACCCGGAGGCCCTCTCGTATGGCCGCCTGCCGGGCTTCCACCTGTCCGAGCTCGGCCGGCAACAGGCGCTCGATACGGCGTCGTATCTGCGTGCCTTCGGCGGAGAGGTGACGAGCATCGCCTCGAGCCCGCTGGAGCGGGCCCAGCAGACCGCGGACATCCTGCGCGCGGAGATCGGGGACGTGCCCGCCCGCACCGACGAGCGCCTGATCGAGGCCAGCTCCTGGCGTGATGGGCTGCCCCGGGCGCTCGCGCCGCTCGCGTACGCGAGGCGCTATTTCAACCCCGCGGAGCGCCGGAAGTCAGAGCTCCCCGCCGAGGTCGCGCGCCGCATGGCTCAGGCGGTGCACGACGCGCTGGAGACGCTCGAGCGCGACGGCGCCGCCGCGGTCCTCGTGTCCCACCAGTCGCCGATCGCGCTCACGCGCGTCGCGTTCGATCGCGGGCTCGACGTCTTCGATCAGGCGCGGCTCGCGCGCATCACGCCCTGGGTGTACGCCCGCGGGCCCTGCGATCTCGCGTCGGTGACGACCCTCGTCTTCAGCGAGCGCGGGGCGAAGCCGCGCATGCGCTACTTCGCCCCAGCCCTCTAGCGTCGCCGCTAGCTCAGGCGCTCTTCTTCACGACGTCGACGATGCCCTGCACGCTGGCGGCGCTCTTGGCCATCATCGCCTTCTCGTCGGCCGAGAGCTCGAGCTCGACGATCTTCTCGACGCCCTTGCCGCCGATGACCACGGGCACGCCGATGTAGATGTCCTTGTAGCCGTATTGGCCGTCGAGGTACGCCGCGCACGGGAGCAGGCGCTTCTGGTCGAAGAGGAACGACTCCGCCATCGACACGGCCGCCGACGCGGGCGCGTAATATGCGCTGGTGCCCATCAGCTTGACGATCTCGCCGCCGCCCACGCGCGTGCGCGCGATGATCGCGTCGAGCTTCTCCTTCGGGACGAACGCCCCGACCGGGACGCCGTTGACCGTCGTCGCCGAGAGGATCGGGACCATGTCGTCGCCGTGCCCGCCGAGGACCATCGCGCGGATGTCCTTGATGTTGAGGTTCATCTCGCGGGCCAGGAAGAGCGAGAAGCGGGCGCTGTCGAGCACGCCGGCCATGCCCACGACCTTCTCCTTCGGGAAGCCGGTGCGGCGCTGCAGCTCGTACACCATCGCGTCGAGCGGGTTCGAGATGACGACCACGAACGCGTTGGGGCAGTGCTCCTTGGCGCCGTCCGCGACGCTGCGGATGATCGGCAGGTTCGTCGCCACCAGGTCATCGCGGCTCTGGCCCGGCTTTCGGGGGACGCCCGCGGTCACGATGATGACGTCCGCGCCCGCGCAGTCCCGCCAGTCGCTCGTCCCCGTGATCTTCACGTCGTAGCCGAGGACGGCGCCGTTCTGCTCGAGGTCGAGGGCCTTGCCCTTCGCGTATTCCGCCTTGGCGGGGATGTCGAACAGGACGACGTCGCCGAGCTCCTTCTGCGCGCAGAGGTTGGCGAGCTCGCCACCGATGTTGCCGGCTCCGATGATAGCGATCTTCTTGCGGGTGCTCATGGCCGCGCGTCTACCACGGCAGAACGCCGGGGGCAGCACTCCCGCGACGGTCGCCGCTACGCGCCCGCGCTCGCGCAGCTCACAGCCGCGCCAGGTTTCGCTTCAGCCGCTCGAGCGGCGGCGCGGGGTCCCCCACGAACGGCTCACCGACGATCGCCTCGAAGGCGCGGGCGTAGCGGGTCGAGGCCTCGACCCGCACCTCGTCGGGCAGCGGCGGGACCGGGCCGTCGCCGGTGAAGCCCACGCCCGAGAGCCAGCGCCGGACGTACTCCTTGTCGAAGCTCTCGGGCTCTTCGCCCTGCGCGACGCGGTCTTCGTACGTGGCGCCCAGCCAGAAGCGCGACGAGTCCGGCGTGTGGATCTCGTCGATCACGATCACCTCACCCTTGGCGTCGAGCCCGAGCTCGTATTTGGTGTCGACCAAGATCCAGCCTCGCTCGCGGCAGATCGCGCTGCCCCGCTGGAAGAGCGCGAGCGCGAGCTCGGCGGCGGCGTCGAAGTGACGCGCCTCGATCCGGCCCTCGGCCAGGATCTCGTCGCGGCTCGCGGAGCGGTCGTGGCCCCCGTGCGCGGCCTTGGTGCTCGGGGTGAGGATCGGCGCGGGCAGCGGGTCGTTCTTCTTGAGCCCGTCGGGGAGGGGGTGCCCGCAGAACGTCCTGTCGCCGCGCTGGTAGGCGGTCCAGATGCTCGTCGACGTGACGCCGGTCACGTACGCCCGCACGACCATCTCGACCGGGAGCGGCGTGCACTCGCGCGCGAGGACCGCCTGGGGATCGGGGACCGAGAGGACGTGGTTGGGCGCGACGTCCTGGGTCTTGTCGAACCACCAGGTCGAGAGGCGGTTCAAGATCTGTCCCTTGAGCGGCAGCGTGCCGAGCACGCGATCGAAGGCGCTGATGCGGTCGGTCGTCACGATCAGGCGGCGGCCGTCGGGGAGCGAGTAGTTGTCGCGGACCTTGCCCTCGTATTTCTGCCACGAGGCAGGCAGGCCGAGCGACTCGTGCGAGGTGGTGTCGAGCGTCTGGCCGAGGGCGGCGGCGAACTGCGACGGTGCGGGCATGAGCCCTCGATACTCGAGGTGACGCGCGCGAAGAAGAGCGTCAGCCGTCGCCCAGGGCGAGGAGCTTGCGCTGGACGTCGGCGGCCTCGCCCTCGAGCGCCCGCTCGGCGTCGTGCGCGGCGGTGACGGTCGTCGCGCCGCGCGCGCGCTCCATCTCCGAGGTCGCGTGCTCGAGCTGGGCCTCGAGCTCGCGGCGGCGCGCCCTCGCGCTCGCGAGCGCGTCGGCGAGCGCGGCGGCGCGGGCGCGGTAGAGGTCCCGCGCCCCGCCGCGGGTCGGCTCCAGCAGCGCCTCGATCTCGCGCGAGAGCTGGGCGATCTTCTCGGAGCTGGCGCGCCGCTCCGCGAGGAGCTCGACGTCGGCGGCTCGGCGGTCGGCGTCGTCGAGGGCCCCGCGCAGATCGGCTGTGCGCTGGCCTCGGCGCGCTCGCTCCTCGAGCGCCAGCGCGCGCTTCAGCGCGGCGAGGGCGCGCGTCACCGCCTCGGGCGCCGGCGGGTCGAGGGCCGCTAGCGCTTCGTCGAGCCTGTCGGCGGCGACCGCCACGCGGGCAGACGGATCTTCGGGCAGCGCCACCTGACGCTTATAGCAGGAGCCGCCCGGCCAGGCCGGCGCGACAGCGCCGCCCTCGCGGACGCCGAGCGCGAGGGCGCTTGACGGCACGTCACCCCGCCGCTGTTGGCCGGTCTGATGCATGATGGCCCAGCATGAGCACCGATGACCGACTGCGGCTCGCCGCCGAGCGCTTCGCGCGGATCCACGCCGAGGACCCGGGCCATCGCGCGGCGACGTACCACGACACCCTCGTGAGCTGGGTCGAGCGGCTCGAGCCTCGGGCGAGCCAGGTCGTCCTGCTCGCCGCTCACTGCCAGCACCTGCGCCGCTACGAGACGCCGCGGGCCTCGTTCCCCGACGACGCCGCGGGCTATCGGCGCTGGCGCGCCGCCGCCGCGCGGAGGCACGCCGAGGACGCCGGGGTCGTCCTGCGCGAGGTCGGCTACGGGGACGACGTCGTCGCTCGCGTCGCAGACTTGCTGACCAAGAAGGGCCTGCGCTCGGACCCCGAGGCGCAGCTGCTCGAAGACGCGGTGTGCCTGACGTTCCTCGAGCTCGAGCTCGAGGCGTTCGCGGCGAAGCACCCGGTCGAGAAGGTCGTCGACATCCTCAAGAAGACGTGGGCCAAGATGACGCCCCGAGGGCACGAGGCCGCGCACAAGCTCGCGCACGGCCTGCCCATGAAGCTGACGACCCTGATCGCCGAAGCGACGGGCTGACCCTGCTCGGCTAGTTGTCAGCGAGCTTCTTCGACCAGACGATGCCGTCTTTGCGCTTGCCGCCCACGACGAGGTGGGATGGGAGCACCGCCGACTTGCGGAACCCGTTGGCGACGAAGCACGACCCGAGCGGGACGTCGTCGGCGGGCGCGATGGAGAAGGCGCTCATGGTGCCGGACTCGGCGAGGTGCCCCACGAGCGAGCGCAGCGCGCTGGTCGTGAGCTGTCGCTCGGACTCGTCGCGCGGGCCGGTCAACAGCTCGACCATCGAGCTCGCGAAGTTCGGCTGCACCTCGTAGGACGCGACGACCTCGAAGCCGCCCTTGCCGGCGATGGTCAGGAAGTGCCGCTCGGCGTCCCGGCTGAAATGCTCGAAGCCCGTCAGCGCGCGGCCGGCCTTGGCGGCCGTGGAGACCGCCTTGAGCGCCAGGTCGCGCTTGCACGGCGCGATCTTTGTCTGCGGAACGGGCTTGTCGCTGGTCTCCTTGTGGAGCTTCTTCGCGCGGTCGACCGCCTTGTCGGCGAGCGCGATCGCGGCGACCGGCTCCTCGATGTCGTCGTCGTCGTCGTCCTCTCCGTACGCGCGCTCGGGACGCATTGGGCCGATGGCGGCCACGACGGCGCCCATGATCCAGGCGTCGCTGCGCCGATAGAAGCTGGGGATGCACCCCTCACGGTGGAACCCGAGTCGCGACCAGCTGTGGACCTCGTCGCGCTCGACCAGGACGAAGATCTTCTCGATGCCCTCGCGGCGCGCCGCGTTCAGCACGAAATTCCGCTTCGCGAGGGTCGCGCCCGCACGAAAATCGATCACGCGCACGGTCGCGTGCCGCCTGTTCACGATCATGCACATCGAGACGGCCGTGTTGTTGAACGAGAGCTCGTCGATCGTGCCCGTGATTGCCCGTTGCGTCGTTGCTGCCATGTCCACCCACCCGCGCGAGCCCGCGATCCGCCCGTCGAATGCGCGCGACCCCCAGTCAGGACCGGGCGAGTTAGTGAGTTTTCGCGGGTGTGTCAACGATGCCCGGCCAGCGATGGGCCACTGATCGTGGGCCACTGAGCGCAGGCTCAGAGGGGGCTCAGCCGAGGGCGGAGCCCTTGATTCCCAGGGCCGCGAGCACGTCGGGGAGGCGCTTTCGAGGGACGCTGACGCGCGTCGGCATGCCCCCCGAGAGGCCGAGCAGGGTGAGGAAGTTCAGCCCGCTGTCGAAGGCCGCGGCGAGCGAGAGCGTGTCGCCGTCCAGCACCGCGGCGATCTTCGCTCGCTCCTGCCCGATGAGCAGCAGGAGGGTCTTGTCGTACGGGCCGGGGCGGGTGGTGACGTCGGCGATGACCAGGTCCGAACCGAGCCGCTCGAAGCGGTTCGCCAGCTCCCGCGTGACCTGCTCGACCGCGGCGAGCTCCGCGGCGGCCTCGTCGATCGGACCCCACAGGGAGACGTCCGACAGGCCGCTCGCCAGGTGCCGCACGACCAGCCCGAACAGCCCGCTGTCGCGATAGCGGGCGCGCAACGCGCGGTCGAAGCGCACGCCGGTCGCTGACGGGTGGCCGATCCGCGTGTCGACGGCGCGGGCGTCGTCGTCGGCGCCCTTGTAAGGCTCTTCACCGCCGCGGATCCATTTCGCCGCGCTCACCAGGCCGTCGAAGTCGTTGTGACAGACGATGGTGTCGATCTCGCCCGCGCGGGCCACGACCTCGGGCGTGACGAGCTCGGGGCAAGCGCCGTGCTGCGCCTTGGTCGTGAGGATGAAGCGCGGGTCGGCCGCGAAGCGGGCGTGGTGCTTGCTGTCGTGGTGATCGACCCACGCGGCGAGGCGCCCGCCCAGCTGCTCGATGAAGGGCAGCGTCACGGTTTCGAAGGAAGCCCCGCCGGTCTCCGACGCGAAGGCGATGTCGAGGACGACGACCCGCCCTCGCAGCTCCCGGGCCTTGGGGAGCTTGCGCGGGGTTGCGAAAGACAGCTCGGGTTGCATCGCTCGCGACATTGTCGGAAGGTGGCCTGCCCCGGACATAGCACGCCGTAGCCTGGACCCTTCGATGCGAAAGATGTTTTGTGTCGCCGCGGCGCTCGCCGCGTGGTGCGCCCCTCGAGTCGCCAGCGCAGAGCCGGTCGTCGTGCCTGCGGGCGCGGGCCAGCGCGCTCTCGCGATCGCGACCGACTCGGACGGGATCTACGTCCTCGCGTGCGACGACCCGAAGTCGTGCGACCCGCGGCAGGGCACGCTGCTCAGGCCGGCCGACGACGTGCGCGCTCACGCCGCGTCGGCGAAGATCGACACGCTCGAGCTCGAAGGAGGCAAGCGCGCGGCGCTGATCACCATCAAGCCGCCGACAGGCACCGCCTACGTCGTCCTGTTGGCCTCGCCCGACAAAAAAGACGCCGCGCCCCGGCGCCTCTTCTCGGGCGCGGTGGGGCGCGATGGGGCGTGGTCTCGCGGCGTCGAGGTCGTGCGCGTGAAGGGCAAAGACACGCTGACCATCACGACGCGCGACGCGTTCTGCGGGGTCGACGTGCTCGTCTCCAAGCGCAAGCTCGACGCGGCCACGCTCACGCTGAAGGATGAGGCCGTCCCGGATCCTGCGGGGCCCGCCCGAGGCACCGCCACGGCGATTGCCGCGGAGCTCCTCGAGGGAGGCGCTGGCCGTCACGCGATCCTCTCGGCGCGGACGTCCTCGAGCGGTGACCCCTCGCTCGCCGTCGATGGCGACCCGAAGACCGCGTGGGTCGAGAAGGACAGCGGCCCTGCCGCCCGGCCCTTCGTCACGTTCGCCGCAGCGTCGGACGTCCCCATCGTCGGCCTCGATCTCGTGCTGTCGAAGCCCCTCGTGGGCGAGGCTCGGCGCGGCCTGAAGAAGATCCTCATCAGCACCGACGCTGGCTCGTTCGCGGTCACCCTGCCCGAGGACGCCGCGCTCGGCGGGGGTCGCCGCTTCGGGATCACGCTGCCCAAGCCGATCCTCACCAAATGTGTCGGCCTGGTCGTCGACGAGACCTTCGCGACCGCCAAGGCAGACGCGAAGAAGGCCCCCAAGGGGGCGAAGGTCGACCCGCCCAGGGCGTACATCAGCGAGGTTCAGGCGCGGACGTCGCTCGACGCGGTCTCCACGGAGGAGCTCGCGAAGAGCCTCGGCGGACAGGGCCCGGACGCGAAGCTGCGCGAGGCGATCTTGCTCGGCGAGGGTGCCACCGGGGCGCGGGCTGCGATCGCGGCGTACGCGGGGCTCGACGGCCCGGGGCGAGATCGCGCGCGGCGGGTGATCGACGCGTCGCCGTGCGAAGAGAAGCTCGCGCTCTACGTCCCCTTGCTGATCGACAAAGACCGAGCCGAGTCCGATCGGGCGCGCGACTGGGTGAGGCGATGTGGCAAGGCCTCCGGCCCCGCGCTGCTCGCCGCGCTCGATCAGGCCTCGCTCGACGAGGTCCGCGGGGTGTACGCCGAGGAGGCCGCGCTCGTCGCCCCCGAGGTCGCGACCAAGGCGCTCGTCGCGCGGCTCGACGCGGCGAAGTCGCCGGAGGAGCGCCGGGTCTACCGCAAGGCGCTCGCGAAGGGGGCCTTGCGCGACGTCGGAGTCCGAGAGCTCGATCGCGTGCTCGACGACCCCTCCGCGGCGGCGCTCGGCGCTGCCACGAAGATCGACGTGCTGCGCGCGCTCGGCCCCTCCATCTCGAAGTCCAAGCGAGCCCCGGCGCTCTTCTCCGAGGTCTCGTCGGCCGCGACCGAGTTCCGCGATCGGTACCTCCTGCTCGGCCCTGCCGCGGAGCTGGCGCGCGGTGGCAGCGCCGCGGGGGGCGCGCTCCTCGAGCAGATCCTCGCGAAGGGTGAAGACCCCCGGCTGCGGGCGCGCGCCGCCGAGCTGGCCGGCGACTTGCCCGCGCTGAAGGGGCTGCTGATCGGCGCGATCGACGACGAGAAGGTCCGGGTCCGCGAGGCCGCGCTGCTGGCGCTGACCTCGGGTGGAAAAGAGATCGACGGCGCGGTGCGCGCCAAGCTGATCGAGCGGCTCGAGGTCGATCCGTGGACCTTCGTGAGGCGCGCCGCCGCGGCCGCGCTCGCGGGCGCCCCCAAAGATCCGGCGATCGACGCGCGCATCGCCGCGGCGGTCGACAAGGAGGAGCAGCCCTCCGTCCGCGCGGAGATGGTCGCGGCGTTGGGGGCGCGCGGCGCGCTGCCTCAGGCGAGCACGCTGCGCGCGCGCGCTTCCGACTCGAAGGAGGCCCCCACGGTGCGCTCGCGCGCGATCGAGGCGCTCGGCGCGGTGTGCGACGCGCAGGCCGCCGACCTGCTGACCGAGCTCGCAGCGCGGGGCCGCGCCCCGATGTCCGAGCAAGATCGAAAGCTGGGCGCTGCGGCCGTCGCCGCGCTCGTCGCGCTCGGCTTGCCCGATCTCCCGAAGCGCCTCGCGCCGCTGATGGCGGAGGGTGCCTCCCCCGACATGAAGGACGTCGCCGAGCGCGCCCTCAAGGCGCCTCGCGCGGGTTGCAAATAGGCTCGCGAGAGATGTCCGACGTGGGCACCGAACCCAGCTTGATCTCCGACGCTGCGCAGTCCTCGCAGCAGCCATCGTCGGCGAGCCCGACGCCTTCGAGCGACCCCGAGGCGGCGTCGCCGCTACGTCCGAGCGCGCCCCCGCCGCCGAACCTTCGGGCGACGATCGCGGAGGCCTGCGGGCTCGCCCTGGTGTCCTGCCTGCTGGGCTCGATCCCCGCCGGGCTGCGGGTCGCCCGCGCCGGGGGGTCGTTCGTCGGCGGGCTGGTCGTGGCCGCGGCGATCGTGTTGCCCCTGCTCGCTGCCGCCATCTCGATGAGCAAGGCCGCAGGCCGCGGGTTCCGCATGGTGACCGGGCTGCGCGTGGGGCGCTCGACCGCCGCGGTGATCGCCTTGTGGATCGGCCTCATGGCGCCCGTCCTCATGGTCCTCGGTGGGCTGTTGAAGGAGAAGACGAACCACAGAGGGCTCGGCGGCGCGACGTTCGGCGTGCTCGGCCTGTTCGTCGCGGCGGGCTCGCTCGCCGTCGCCTACCGCCTGGTGGAGGCGGCCCGACGCCTCGTTGAGCGGGGGCTCACGCCACGGCTCGTGGCAGGCGGCCTCGCGGCGGTCGGGGTCGTCCCCACAGTGCTCGCGTCGATCCCCCTGCTCCGCGGTCACGACGACTCCCCGCACGCGCCGCTGGTGACGGCTGCGCTGATCGATGGAGTGTTGTTCATCGTCGCTGGGGCGGTCGCGGTCACCTACGACGTCGGCGAGCGCGCCCGGCACGCCGCGCGCCGCTTCGGCGCGATCGCAGCGGGCGCGTGGCTCGTGCTCGGTGCGCTCTGGCTCTCCCTCTCGCCGGCGCTCGCCGCCGCCCTACGGACCGGCGGCGGCCTCGCCGCGGCGCTCGTCG
Organism: Polyangiaceae bacterium; assembly: GCA_016719945.1. Classification (GTDB taxonomy): domain Bacteria; phylum Myxococcota_A; class Polyangia; order Polyangiales; family Polyangiaceae; genus Xiheicaenibacterium. The sequence goes on from JADJYE010000002.1 coordinate 532,509, forward strand.
GTGGGCTCGAGCGGTGGACCGACCGCGACGGAGACGGCCACGGCGCCCACTTCGGGGGACGAGACTGCGACGAGGGCGATCCGCGCGTCCACCCCGGCGCGCAGGACGTGTCAGCGGACGGAGTCGATCAAGACTGCGACGGGGTCGACGGCGTCGTCGTGCCTGGCGCGCGACCCGCCGCGCACGCGCAAGCGCACGTCGAGCCTACGCCGGCTGCGGCCCAAGATCAGGCGCCAGCGCCGGCCCCGGTCGCCGCCAGCAAGCCGTCGATCGTCCTCGTCACGCTCGACACGGTCCGCGCCGATCATACGAGCGCGTACGGGTACGCCCAGCCGACGACTCCGCGGCTCGCCTCGCTCGCCGCGCAAGGCGCGCTGTTCAGCCACGCCTACGCCCCGGCGAGCGACACCCAGCGAGCGCTGATGCCGCTCTTCAGCGCTGTGCCTTGGCACGACACGCCGAAGTCGAACAAGGAGTGGCCGATCCTCAGGGATGAGGCCGAGACCCTCGCGGAGCGCATGAAGGCGGCCGGGTATCGCACGGCCTTCGTCAGCTCCTTCACGTGGATGGGCCGAGAGAAGGGCTTCGGTCAAGGCTTCGACTCGTTCTCCGAGGTGTTCCGTGACGAGCACCCCGAGCGCGGCGTCACGGGTCCGCTCGCCGTGCGCGCCGCGAGGGCGGAGGTCGAGAAGGCCAAGGCCGATCCGCGGCCGCTCTTCCTGTGGGTCCACTTGTTCGACGCGCACGAGCAGTACCGCCGGCACGACGGGTTCTCGTTCGGCCGCGGAGACAAGGGCGCGTACGACTCGGAGATCGGGTTCGTCGACAAGCAGCTCGGCGACCTGGTCGACGCGGTCGACGCCTCGGCGCTCAAGGACAACGTCGCGATCATCGTCCACGGGAGCCAGGGGGAAGGCTTCGGCGAGCACGACGTCAGCGGGCACGGCAAGGAGCTGTACGAGGAGATGGTGCGCGTGCCGCTGGTCGTGAGGTTGACCGGCGCCCCGGCCGGGCTGAAGGTCGCAGGCCGCGCGGTCAGCACCCTCGACATCGTCCCGACCATCCTCGAGCTCGCCGGTGCGGCCGCGCCGGCGATCGGCGTCTCGCTCGGCCCCGCGCTCCGCGGCGCAGCGCTCGAGCGCGCGCCGGTCCAGCTGCGCAATGGGCGGCGGGCGAGCGTGATCGACTACCCGATGAAGCTGATCGTCGTTCGGCGCGACAAGAAGGAGCGCTTGCTGCTCTTCGATCTCGCCGCAGACCCCCGCGAAGAGCGCGATCTTTCCTCCGAGCGCGCCGAGGACTTGAAGCGCCTCCGCGCCCTGATCGAGCCGGACCCGACGCCCAAGCGAGACTGAGGTCGGCGCGCCACCCCCACGGATGTGCAGGCAGCCCGCGTGCCCGACGCTAGCTGCACGCGAATCGCCGTGGGCGGGGGAAGGGAAAGGCGGGCCCGACCGCAGAAGGCGGTGTACCCTAGTCAGAGCGCCAGCTTTTTGACTTCAGGAAAGACGAAGCACCACCATGACACGTAGCGTGTCGTTCCGCGTCCTTGTCGCTGCCTGTTTCACCCTGGGGGTCACGGCTCTCGGCGCCATGGTGGTTCGGCTGCAAGCCGCCGAGGTCCCGCTCGACATGATGGCGGGCGCCGCCGGCGAGAAGGCGGAGCGCAAGCCGCAGCGCGAGTGGCGGCTGGTCGACGGCAAGCACTGGCAGATCGTCGGCCCCGAGGGCGAAGACCCCAACATCACCGACCAGGTCGAGGGCAATCGCGGTCGCTGCACCCCGGGCATGGTCGAGGTGACGGGGAACATGAAGGCGGACCCTTCCCGCAAGTTCATATTCGACCCGAACAGCATCGAGGAGATGCAGAAGAAGACCTGCAAGAAGTGGATTCAGCGGGAGTATCCCGAGCGCTGCGCCGAGTTCGATCGCGAGGCATGGCTCAAGATGAGCAAAGACATGCCGACCCAGCCGATGAGCTACTGCATGGACCGCTTCGAGTACCCGAACCGCAAGGGCGCGCACCCGGTCATCTTCATCAACTTCGGTGAGGCGAAGCAGATGTGCGCGTCGCAGGGCAAGCGCCTCTGCACCGAGGACGAGTGGACCTTCGCCTGCGAGGGCGAGGAGGCCACGCCTTACCCGTACGGCTACGTGCGCTCCCCCGACAAGTGCCCGATCGACGGCAAATGGCGTGCTTTCAACGAGAAATCGCTCCGGCCGCGCGAGGGGTACGAGGCGATGTTCGAGCTCGATCGGCTGTGGCAAGGCACGGCCAACGGCGGCAGCCCGGGCTGCAAGAGCGCGTTCGGCGTCTACGATCTCACCGGGAACGTCGACGAGTGGACCCAGAACGTGCGCGAAGGCGAGCGGAACCAGAGCATCCTCAAGGGCGGGTACTGGGGTCCAGTCCGCACGCGTTGTAGGCCGTCGACGCGCTCGCACGACGAGAACCACATCTTCTATCAGCAGGGCTTTCGCTGCTGCAGCGACGTGCCAGCGGGCGCAAGCGCCGCGCCGGGCATCCAGCTCGAGGCGCCCCCCCCCACGTCGATCGATCCGTCGCGCTCCACGAGCGCCCCCCCGTGAGCGACCGAGACGATCGCAACCACGGCCTGCCGAGCACGGCGCTCTTCACGGTCGGCGCGTGGGGCCTGATCGCCGCCGCGCTCGTCCTCGTGGGGACGAGCTTCGCGCCCGCGCTCGCGCGGGAGCTCGGGCTCACCGAGATGCGCGTCGTCACCCGCGACTTCCAGCGCACCTCGCCCAAGGGCCAGGCCGGCGTCGATGCCGTGCGCGACTTCGAGCGCGACATCGGGCGCTCGGTGGACCGCCTCGAGCGCTCGCTCCCGGACGACGCCGACGAGCCCGTCGAGCGCATCCTCACGGTCACCGTCAAGAAGCCCCTGCTGCTGCGTAAGAGCCCGTCGGCGAAGAGCCCCTCCGGCATCAGCGTGCCGGCGTTCTCCGAGATCGGCGTCCTCACCGCCGAGGGCTCTTGGCTTCAGGTGAAGTATCAAGCGCCCGACAAGTCGATCCACTTCGGGTGGATCGAGCTCTCGGAGCTCGAGTTGCCTTAAATGAGCAGCGTGAGACACGGATACCGCGCGGCGGTCCTGACGCCGCGCGACGCAGGCGGGCTCACGTACATCGAAGACGGGCTGCTCGTGGTGGACGGCGCCGGCAAGATCGAGCGAGTGGAGGCCTTCCGCCCCGAGGTCGCCGGCGGGATGTTCGTGCACGATCTGCAGCGCGCGCTGCTCGTCCCCGGCTTCGTCGACGCGCACGTGCACTACCCGCAGACGCGCGTCATCGGCAGCGCCTCGGGCCCGCTGCTCGAGTGGCTCCAGGCGACCGTCTTTCCCGAAGAGGCGAGGTTCTCCTCGGAGTCTTACGCGCGCGAGGTCGCGGTAGACTTCTGCCGAGCCTGCGCGGCCGCAGGCACCACGACCGTCGCGGCGTACTCGAGCTCGCACGAGCGGGCGACCGAGATCCTGTTCGATACGCTCGAGGAGGCCGGCCTGCGAGGATACGTCGGCCTCACCCTGATGGAGCGGGCGTGCCCGCGCGAGCTCGCGGTGCCCCTCGCCGAGGCGGAGCGGGCCGTACGCGCCCTCGCCAAGAGCCGTCATGGGTCCGCGGGTGGACGCCTGCGTCTCGCGGTCACGCCCCGGTTCGCGCTCTCCTGCACGCGCGAGCTGCTCGAGGCGGCGGCGCGGCTCGCGAGCGAGCTCGAGCTGCTCGTGCAGACCCACGTCGCCGAGCACCCCCGCGAGGCCGAGGAGACCCTCGCGCTGCACCCGTACGCGGCCGACTACCTGGGCGTCTACGAGGCCGCCGGGCTGGTCGGGCCCCGCACCATCTTCGCCCACGCGATCCACCTCTCCGAGTCCGAGTGGGATCGCGTCGCAGCGCGCGGCGCCGCGATCGCGCATTGCCCCGACTCGAACGCGTTCCTGGGCAGCGGGCGCATGCGCCTCGGCGAGGCCAGGCGGCGCGGGATCGCCGTGGGGCTCGGCAGCGACGTCGCGGCTGGGCGCAGCTTCGACATGCGGCGCGCGCTCTCGCACGCCTACGACGCGGCGCTGGCGACCGGCGCGCCGGCGGGGGCCGCGGAGCTCTTCGAGCTCGCGACGCTGGGAGGGGCGCGCGCGCTGCACCTGGCCGACGTCGCCGGCGCGCTGACCGCCGGACGCGACGCCGATTTCGTGGTCTTGCATCGCCCGGCCCACGCGGCTGGCGAGGACGGCGCCCTGAGGATCGCGACCTTCGCTGCCGACGTCGCCCCGGTGCTACGAACGTACGTCCGCGGACGGCTCGTTTGGCAGCGCGACGCCGCCTTTTGATAGCCTGGCGCGATGCGGCTAGGTCCCCTGCTGGTTTTGGCGTGCTTCTCCCTCATCGCGTGCGGTGACGACACCGGCGCTGGCGGCAGCGGCGCCGCCGGAGGCGGCCCTGCCGGCGGCTCGCCCGAAGGGGGCGCGGGCGGCGGGGGCGGCGAAGGGGGCGGCGGCGGCTCGACGCCGGGGACACCCTGCGAGGAGATCTGCGGCTTCTTCGACGAGCTCGAGGCCGAGGTCATGTGCGGCTACGACGGCGCCGCCTGCAACGTCGACTGCGAGGCCGGCTTCGCCAACACCGTCATGGCGTGCCACGACGAGGCCATCGCCTACAACGACTGCATCATGACGCTCCCCTCGACGTCGTGGAACTGCACCAACGGCACCTTCTCCCCCATCGGCGACGACTGCACCCCCGCGCTCGATGCGCTGACCGTCTGCGTGCAGAACAACTGAGAGAGCTCGCGGGTTGCCCAGGCTACAAGCGAGAGACCCGTTCAACCTCGTCGGCACCGCGCTCGAGGAGCGCTTCCGGATCGACTCGGTGGTCGGCGAGGGGGGCTTTGGGGTGGTGTATCGCGGCCACCACCTGCGCCTCGACACGCCGATCGCCGTCAAGTGCCTGAAGGTCCCGGCGCACTTCACGAGCGAGGGGCGCCAGCTCTTTTTGGAGCGGTTCCGCGAGGAGGGGAAGATCCTGCTCCGCCTCAGCGACGCGCCAGGCGTCCCCCGCGTGTTCGACTACGGGGTCGTGTCGCGCGCGAGCGGCGAGGTCCCGTACCTCGTGATGGAGTGGCTCGACGGGCACTCGCTCAGCGACCTGCTCGCCGCGCGCCGCGTCGCAGGGCTGCGCGGCCTGAGGCCCGAGGACGCGATCCAGCTCCTGTTGCCAGCCATCGACGCGCTCGCGGTCGCCCACGAGCACCACATCGCGCACCGCGACATCAAGCCCGACAACCTGCTGGTCGTCCCCGGCGCGCGCGGACCGACGATGAAGGTGCTCGATTTCGGCATCGCGAAGGCGATGCAGGAGGGTGAGTCGCTCACGCAGTCCGCGACGCACACCGCGACCAACTTCCGCGCGTTCACCCCGACCTACGCCGCCCCCGAGCAGTTCGCGCCGAAGCGCTACGGGGCCAGCGGCCCGCGCACCGACGTTCACGCGCTCGGCCTGGTGCTCTTCGAGCTCTTGACCGACAGCCCCGCCTACCCGAGCGACGACTTCGTCGAGTGCCTCGAGGCCGCCACGGCGGACGCGCGGCCCTCGCCGCGGGCGCGCGGCGCGAACGTGTCGGACGCGCTCGAGGCGGTCGTCTCCACTGCGGTGGCGCGCGCCTCGGAGCGGCGCTACCCGACCGCCCAGGCCCTGGCCGCGGCGTTGCGTCAGGTGCCCGAGGCGCAGGGCGGAGTGACGGGGCACGCCCCGGGCCTGCTCGACGCGCAGCCCTCGACCGAGCGCACGCTCGCGGTGTCGGCGATGGTGGGGCCCCGGCCGACCGACCAGGAGGTGCGGCCCGCAGGCGAGCCACGAGGCCCCTCTTCGCTGTTTGGCACCGCGCCGTTCGCGCCAGGCGACGCGCGGCCTGGGCTCACCGCGATCGGCCCCACCCCACCGCCCGTCACCGCGGACCGGAGCAGCGGCTCACTCGTCCCCCCGATCCCCAAGGCGAGCCCCACGTCGCGCCGTCAGAAGGGGCCGCGCTGGGGCCTCATCGCCGCGGCCCTGGTCGCGGCGGCGGGCATCGGCGCGGCCATCTTCTATGTGGCGACGCGTCCGCCCAAGAAGACGAAGAAGAAGAGCCCCGCGAGCGCGACGACGGCCTCACCCGAGACCGAGCGCACCCTCTGGGCCCACGACTTCGTCACGCATCGCAAGATCGTCCCGGTGGGAGTCGCGACGAAAGAAGAGCTCGCCGGCAAGCACCACGTTCGCCTGTTCGAGGTGGGCGGCGAGGTCGTCCGCGCGGAGCGAGTCGGCCCGGCTGGCAACGTCACGGCCACGCTCAAGGTCGACCATCGCCCCGACGGCTCGCTCGAGCACAAGCTGTTCAGCTCGCGCCTGGTTCACGTCGCGGCGACGGTCTCGTCGAAGGATCACGTCGACAGCTACGCGCTCCGCGACGGGTCAGTGCTGTCGTCCGGCTGCGCGCTGAGGTCGCTCAAGCTCTCGCCGGCCGGCGACGTCGTCGAGTCGACCTGCCGAGATCCCGCGGGGAACGTGATCATCGATCACGTGGGCTGCCCCGTGACCGCCTACGAGGTGGACCCCCGCCACCTCTCGGTCGCCCTCATGTGCCGGCTCGAGGGTGGCAGCCCGACCTCGGACTCGCTCGGGGCTCACCTGCGCAAGCGGACCTACGACGCGCGGGCGCTCCTGGTCGAGGAGGCGCTGTTCGGGACCACGGGGGCCCCGGTCGTCGGCGCCGAAGGCTGCGCGGCCATCCGCGCCACCTACGACGAGGTCGGCAACAAGACCTCGGAGACGTGTGTCGGGCTCGCGGGGACCCCCACGCCGTTCGCGGGTGGACAGGTCGCCACGACCACGTACGCGTACGACGCGCGCGGCTGCATGGTGAAGGCCACCTTCAAGGACGCCGCGGGGAACCCGGCCAGCGCGGCCGGCTACGCGGGCAAGAGCTTCACGCGCGACGAGCACTGCTCCGAGGTCGGCTGGGCGACGTTCGGGACGGCCGGCGCCTTGATGTCTCTGCCGCACCAGCCCGCGAGGGTCACCCGTAAGCTCGACGAGCACGGCGACGAGATCGAGACGCGGTGCTTCGACGAGCGCGACCAGCCCATGAACTGCACGGGCGATCGCAGCCTCGGGGTGCAAGGCTCGGTCGTTCGCATCACCCGCGACTCGCAGGGGCGCGCCGTGTCGAAGAGAGCGTTCGACGCCGCGGGGGCGCCGACGCGCCAGGCGAACGGCTATCCGCACGAGACGCGCAGCACCTTCAACGAGCAGGGCCTGACCATCGAGCTGCGCTTCTTCGACGCAGAGGGGAGGCCGACGCTCGGGCTCGGCAGCGCCGCCAAGCGCACCTTCAAGTACGACGCGCTCGGCTCGGAGATCGAGAACGCTCAGTTTGGCCTGTCGGGGGAGCCGGTGAGCGACGCGACGGGCGCGCACAAAGTCAGGAGCACGTACGACGCGAAGCACCGGCTCGTGAGCATCGAGCTGCGCGACACGACCGACGCCTACCCGGCGCGGACAGGCATCCGCTTCGGCGCCGTGGCGTGGCCGAGAGACGCCGCCAGGCTCACCGTCTACCGCGACGGGACGCGGCTCGAGAACCGCTTCTTCGACGCCTACGGAAAGCTCTTGTCGACGGTCGACTGCAACGTGCCCGGCACGCCCTGCATGTATTGAGCGAGGCGCCGCTCAGGAGGGCTTCTGGACCAGGAGCCGCTCGAGCTCGTCGGTCGGCGACACCAGCGTCTCGATGGCGTCCGCCCAGAACGTGCGAGCCTCGAGGTCGCACCCGATCGTCGCCCTCGCGACCTCGTGCGCCAGGGCCGTCCCGCTCTCGGCGAGGAACGCCTCGTAGCGCGTGAGGAACCCCGGCCCGCTCCCGAGGAAGAGCGCGTACATGCCGCGGGAGAGCAGGTATCCGAAGGTGTAGGGGAAGTTGTAGAAGGTCACGTCCGGGATGAAGAAGTGCAGCTTGGACGCCCAAAAGAGCGGGTCTTCTTCGCCGCGCGCGAGCGCGTCGCCGAACTGCGCGCGCTGCGCCGACACCATGAGCTCGCTGAGGCGCTCGGCCGGCACCTCGCCCCGCGCTCGCTCCTCGTAGAAGGCGTGCTCGAAGAAGAAGCGCGTCGGGACGTCGAGCAAGTAGGCCGCGCCGTCGGAGACGACCTTGCCGAGCAGCAGCGCCCGCGCGCTGTCGGACAGCGAGCGGTCTGCGAGCAGGCCGTCTGCCAGCACGGCCTCGGCGAACGTGGACGCGGTCTCCGCGAGCGTCATCGGGTACTGGCGCGCCAGCGGCCTCTTTCCTCGCAAGACCTCGGAGTGGAACGCGTGGCCGACCTCGTGGGCGAGCGTCGAGACGTCGCCCATGGACCCTTGATAGGTCATGAAGACGCGCGTCTCGTCGCTGAGCTCGGACGTCGTGCAGAACGCGCCCGGGCGCTTCGTGTCGCTGGGAGCGGCCTCGATCCAGCGCCGCTCGAGCATGTCGTCGAAGTGGCGCGAGAGGCGGGGATACGCGCGCGAGAAGGCGCCTCGGACGAGCTCGACGCCGCGGTCGAACGGGACCCGCCCGGCCGAGGGCAGGGGGAACGGCGCCTCGAGGTCGTACCAGGAGGCCCCCGACAGCCCGAGCGCTCGCGCCTTCAGCCCGAGGCCGCGGCGCGCGACGAGCGAGCGATCGGCGACCGCCTCGAGCATGGCGTCGAGGGTCTTCCTCGTGATCCCAGCCTGGTGGAGCGCGACGTCGAGGAAGTGGCCGACCCCTCGCCGCGCGTTGAGCGTGAGCCGCGTCCCCGCGATGTGGTTCAGCGCCGCGGCGAGCACGTCGCTGGCCGAGCTCCACGCCTGGTTGCCGCCCTCGAAGGCGGCCCGGCGCACGGCGCGATCGGCGTCCGCCATCAGCGAGCGGCGCTGCGACACCGGCAGCTGCTCACGTCGGCCGTCCGGCCAGACCATCGGGAAGGTGAGGCGGCCGCTGATCGTGTCGTACAGCCGGCCCCACGCCATGATGCCGTCGGTGCCCAGGTCCGCGCTGAGCGCCCTCGAGGTCGGACGCCATGCTCGTCTTCGCCTCGATCCGCAGGCGGCCGAGCGCGTAGGCCGCGTGCGAGATCGCGGGCCGCGCGACGAACGAGTCGAAGACCGGCTGCGCGGGCGCGCCGAGCGCTCGCCGTAGCTCGGTGGAGAGCTTCTCCATGCCCGCGCGGACGAGGTTGAGCCGCGCCTCGGCCAGCCCGTAGCGCGGGTCTCTGGCGTCGGCGGCCGCGAGACACCCGACGTACGAAGAGAGGTGAGACAGGCGCTCGGTGAGCTGCTCGTAGCCGAGCACCACCTGCTCCCAGACCTCGCCGTTCGTCTCGTGGAGCACCTCGAGCCCGCCCGCCTTGGCCGTCGCCTCATCCACCTCGCGGCCGAGCGCCTCCTCGAAGCGCGCCCGCTCGTCCGAGTCGAAGGACGGGAAGTAGCTGGAGAGGTCCCAGGTGGGAGGGGTCGCTGCGGTCTCGATCGTCGTGGTCATGGTCTCAGCCTCTCATCGCGGCGAGGGGGGAGGTGCGCGCCGCGCGAACCGCGGGGAGGAACCCCCCCATGATCCCCATCGCGACGGCGGAGACCACCGAGGTGGCGAGGATCTGCGGGGTCGCGCGGAACCGGAACACGAGCTCGGACCAGCTCGCGAAGTTGATCATCGACAGCTCGACCGTGCCCATCAACGTGGCGAGAGCGGCGCCGAGCAGCCCGCCTCCGAGCGCCAGCAGCACGGCCTCGAACAGGAAGCAGAACAGGATCGACAAGCGGCTGAAGCCGAGCGCGCGGAGCGTGCCGATCTCGCGCCTTCGGTTGGCGATCGACGCGTACATCGTGATGGTGGCCCCGATCATGGCGCCGATCGAGAAGAAGACGGCGATCATGGTGCCGAGCGCGGAGATGAAGATGCTCGTGCCCTCGGACTGCTTCTCGTAATACTTCGTCTCCAGGATCGCCTGCAGGCCGAGGCGCTTGTCGGACTCCACCGAGGCCCGGAAGGCGTCGAAGGCGGACGGTGACTCGAGCACGACCCGCACGCTCGACACCGCGCCCTCGCGACCGAACGCGGAGCTCAGGTTGTCGACGTCGAGCCACACCTCCGACTCGTGCGCCGACCCGCCGTCCTCGAAGACCCCCACGACCTTCACGGGGCGGTTCTTCTTCAGGTCGAAGGACTGGTTCAGGTCGACGCCCTTGATCCGTCCGCGGATCGCTCGCCCGACCGCGACCTCGTCGGTCCCCGGCGCCGGCATGCGCCCCTCCAGCATCTTGACGTTGGGGCGCAGCGGCGCAGACCCCTGTGCGACCCCGCGCACCTGCACGTTGGTGACGCCGATCGCGCCGATCTTCTCGAGGGCGATCACCACGACCGACTCGCCGGCCCCGACGGGCTCGTTCCCCTCGCGCTTCACGCCCGGCATCGACTTGATGAGCCCGATCTGGGGGTTGTCGACGATGCTGCCCATCTCGGCGTCGCTGCCCTTGCGCAGGACGATCGCCACGTCCTCCCGGCCGGCCGCGCCGAGGGTCTCCTTCACCCCCTGCGAGAGCATCAGCGCAGAGGCGAGCACGAAGACGACCAGCGCGATGCCCAGGGCCGTCGCGAGGGTGGTGGCCTTACGCACCCACAGGCTGCGCAGGTTGTACCTGAGGGGGATCATCATGGCGGCCTCACACCACCCTGCGCAGGGCGTCGGTCACCTTGATCTTCGCCGCCTGGCGGGCGGGCAGCAGCGCGGCGAGCAGGCCGAGCAGCATCGCGAGGAAGAACGCCACGACCGCCCACCCCGGAGGCACGCGGAAGTAGGGGAAGAAGCCCCCCAGGTTCTCCTCGATCCAGCGCCCGAGCCCGCGCTCGATGAACGGGTAGCCGAGCAGCACCCCCACGGCGCCGCCCAGCGCCCCGAGCACGATCGACTCGCCGAGGACGAAGAAGACGATGTGCTTCGGCATGAAGCCGATGGCGCGCATCGTCCCGTATTCGCTGGTGCGCTCGCGCACGCCCATGGCGATCGTGTTGCCCATCACCAGCGTCATGATCACGAGGATGACGACGCTCACCAGATCGATGGCGTTGAGCACGCTGGAGAAGCCCGCGAGGAACGACGTGTTGAACGTGCGCTCGTCCTGGCTGAGGGTCTGCGTGTCCTCGTCGTCGAACACCTTGTCGATCGCGAGGCCCCTGTCGGCGGTCTTCGACGCGTCGCCGACGCGGCTCACGACCCAGCCGATCTGATCGCGGCGCACCTCCGGCAGCGAGTCGTTCATGTAGTCCCACTGCAGGAACAACGTGGAGCGATCGACCGAGCGGGCCGAGGTCGTGTAGATGCCCTGGATGGTGAACTTCCACTCCGTCCCGTCTGGGGCAGGGTAGATGCCGCTCTCCAGCGTGAGATCCTGGCCGACCTGCCAGCCCATCTTCTTGGCGAGCACGTCGCCCACGATCACCCCAGACTTGTCGGCCTTGAAGGCGGCGAGCTGGTCGGCGGGGATGTCGATCTCGTCGTAGACCTCGAAGTAGGAGCTCGGGTCGATGGCGAAGGTCGCGAAGAACTCGCGGTCGTTCTTGGGGTCTTTGGCGCCGAACCAGTTCGCCCACGTCGCGCTCTTGATGTCCGGCATCTGCCGGATCTTGTCGATGTAGCGCTTCGGAAGCTGCATCACGAAGGTGACTTTGTGGCGCGTCACCACGCGATCTTTTGCGGCAAAGTCAGCCGCCGCCGTCCACGCCGAGATGACCGTCCTGAGGAGCAGGAAGGTCATGACCGCGATGCCGACGCCCATCACCGTGAGGAACGTGCGCAGCTTGTTGCGGAGGATGTTGCGCGCGGCGAGGCTCGCAAAGGTCACTCCTTGAGCCTCCCCTTGTCGAGGTGCAGCGTGACGCCCGCGCGCTCGGCCGCCGCCGGGTCGTGGGTGACCATGATGATGGTCTTGCCCATGTTCTCGTTGAGCGTCTCGAGCAGCGTGAGGATCTCGTCGGCGCTGGTGCGGTCGAGGTCGCCCGTCGGCTCGTCGGCGACGATCAGCAGCGGGTCGGTGACGATGGCCCGCGCGATCGAGACGCGCTGCTCCTGACCGCCCGAGAGCTGGCGCGGGTAGTGGTCCATGCGGTCGTCCAGGCCCACGACGCGCAGCGCGGTCTGCGCGCGGCGGCGGCGCTCGTTGGCGGCCACCGGCGTGAGCAGCAGGGGCAGCTCGACGTTCTCGACCGCCGTCAGCACCGGCAAGAGGTTGTACGACTGGAAGACGAAGCCGACGCTGTTGGCGCGCCACGCCGCGAGCTGGCCCTCGCTCATCTGATCGATGCGCTTGCCGTCGATCTCGATGCTGCCGCTCGTCGGTCGATCGAGGCCGGCCATGAGGTTCAAGAGCGTCGACTTGCCGCTGCCCGACGGCCCCATCAGCGCCTGGAAGGTGGCGCGCTTCACGTCGAGGTCGAGGCTCTGCAGCACGCGCAAGCGCTCGCCGCCTCGCACGAACTCCTTCGTCACGCCGCGCAGCCGGATGATGCTGTCATCGGTCACTGTCACGTCGCCCCCTTCTCCTTCACGGGCTGCCCATCGCGCAGCGACTGGGCCGGCTCGTTGACGATGCGGGTGCCCGGCGGCGGCCCGCTCTCGAGGACGAAGCCAGCCCCGACGACCTCACCGATCTTCACGGGCACGAGCTTCACCTTGCCCTCTTCCAACACGAACACGGCCTTGCCTCCGGCGCGATCGACCAGGGCGGCAGCGGGCACCACGATCTTCGGGGCAGTCTTCTTGGCGGCCTCGTCGAGGGCCTTCTGGAGGAAGCTCACGCGCGCGCTCATCTCGGCGCGCAGCTGCTCGGGCGGCTTGTCGAACCTCACCTTGACGGTGGCGGTCGCCTTCGCTCGGTTCAGCCGTGGACCGATCTCGACGACGGTGCCGTCGAACGTCTCTCCCGGGAGCGCGTCGAGGGAGATGCCGCAGGGGCCGCCGGGCTTCACCAGGGATAGGCGGCCCTCGGAGACGTCCGCCTCGACGAGCAGGCTCGACGCGTCGATCAGCTCCGTCAGCGGGACGCCCGGGCTCGCGACGTCACCGATGGACACGGGCTTGGTGGCGACCACGCCGTCGATCGGCGCCGCGATCTTCAGGTTCTTCAGGCCGGTCTTGAGCGTGTCGACGTCGGTGCCGAGCGCGTAGGTCTCGGCCTCCGCCGCGCGGATCTGCGCGTCGACCGACTTCAGGCGGGCCTCGAGGTCCTCGACCACCGCCTTGCCCACGGCGCCCTTCTCCCACAGCTGCTTCTGCCGGCGGTGCTCGAGCTCGAGCTCTCCGCGCGTCGCCCGGTACGTGAGGACCTTCGCGGACGCGGCGCTGACCCGCGCCTTCGACGAGGAGATCGCGGCCTCTTGGTCGGTCGGATCGAGCTCGAAGAGGACGTCGCCCTTCTTCACTTGCTGACCCTCCTTCACGTTCACGACCGTGATGCGCCCCACCACCTTCGAGCCGATCTTCGCGGTCTGCTGGGGGACCACGTACCCGGTCGCGGTGAGGTCGACCGAGGCCTGGATCGGCGAGAGCGAGCCGATCTCGGTGACGTCGACCTCGGTCTTGAAGATCTGGGCCTCGAGGTACGGGCGGCCATAGACCAGGCCGGCGTAGGCGCCGCCCCCCAGCAGGGCGAGGCCGAGCACGATCTTGGGCCAGCGCGACGCGGACGGCGGGCCGGACCGATCGATGCGCAGCGAGGCGAGATCTGAGGAGAGCTTGTCGTTCATCGCCCTAAGCCAGGCAGTGCCATAAGCCCCGTGGGTACGGTGGGCAAGCGGGTTGGTTAGCCCGCGCTCTCTCGGCGGACCGGAGGATCAGAGCTTTTGGGGGTAGGTCATCACGAGGTGCATGATCGACTCGGCGCCCAAGTCCACGTTCTCATAGCTGTGCGGCACGTCGGCTTCGAAGAAGATGGCGTCGCCCTCCTCGAGCAGGCGCCGGTCCCCGTCGATCGCGACGGCGACCCGCCCCGCAGCGACGATCAGGTTCTCGGTCGTGCCCTTGGGGTGGGGCTCGGCCTCCTCGCGCCCGCCGGGCCCGAGCCTCAGCTCGTAGAACTCGACGTTCCGGGGTCGGTCCATCGGGAACAGCGCGCGCGAGCTGAAGGCGCCGTCTTTCGAGGTGAGCAGGCGCGCCTTGGACTTCGGCAGCACCCACGTGCCCATGCCTCGCTCCTCGCTGATCAGAGCGGAGAACGGCACGTCGAGCGCCCTCGCGATCTTCCACACGACGTTGATCGTCGGGGTGGAGTGCCCGAGCTCGATCTGCCCGAGCATCGCGCGCGACACGCCGGAGACCTTCGACAGCCCCTCGAGCGACAGGCCGTGCTCCGCGCGGAACCTCTTGAGGTTCTTGCCGACGACCGGGGTGAGGTCTTGGGCGGGGGCCGCCGCGGCCGACGATCTCGGCGTGGCCGCCCGCCTCCGGCGCTCAGGCGGCTTCGGCATCGGCTCCCCCGCGAGCGAAGCGGCGCCACGCTTCGGGCAGCGGCCCTCCGAGCAGGCGCTCGGCGCCCTTCTCGTCGAGCAGCGCGAAGGTGAAGTCGCCCGAGTAAGCGCGCTCGCCGCCCTGATCGAGGGTCACCTCGACCTTCACGATGCGCGGCGTCGAGGTCGTGATGCGCCCGACCCCCACCACGGCCGCGCCGATGCGGATGGGGCGGTGCAGCTTCGCGGAGAGCGCAGCGGTGAAGCCGAAGCGCCGGAGCAAGCCGATGACCGCCCACGCCGCGATCTCGTCGGCGAGCGTGGTCACCAGCCCGCCGTGCATGATCCCGGGCGGGCCTTGGAACGTGTCTCCGGGGACGAAGGTCGTGACGACCTCGTCGTCACGCCGTTCGAAGCGCAGCTTGAACCCGATCGGGTGGGCCGGCGCGCAGCCGAAGCACGGCGACTCGGGGCCGAAGACGTCGGGGTCCAGCGGCGAGGCGACCATGGCGGAGAGCACTGTCGCAGAAAAGGAAAGAGGAGGCGAGCCACGGGTTTCGGCTCGCCCCCTCGGGGCGTGGCGCCGGTGCGGGGACCGACGCCACTCGAACACTGTCAGGCCTTGCGCGGCGGAAGCAGAGCGAGAGAAGGAAGCGCTAAGCGGGAAGCAAAGCCGACCCGATCAGTATCCGGGCGGGAGGATGACGTTGGACCAGGGCTCCGTCGTGCCGGTGCAGTTCGCGGCGGTCTTGGTGCCCTCGACGCTCGGGCAGAACTTGATCGGCCCATCGAGGTAGGACTGGTAGAGGTCGTGGTAGCCGGGGAAGCCCGGCGCGCTGGCGCGATCGTCGCGCAGCGCGCCCCACGAGTTCTTGATGCGCCAGAACTTGACGGTGGTGGAGGGCTCGAGGGCCGCGGCGAGCTTGGCTGCGTCGTCCGGGTTCTCGGGGTCGAGCGTCACGCCGGCCTTGAGCTCGCCGAACTCCTCGGTGGTCGCCTCGTAGTCCTCGAGGACCGTCATGTGACCGCCCTGGCGGCCCGGGCCGCCGGCGTTCTTGAGCGTCTCGAGGTTGAACGAGCCCTTGAGGGGACCCGAGCCCGACTCCATCGCGTTGAAGTCGACGTCCCAGGTGATGATGACCGGGGCGCCGTCGTGCATCGCCTTCTGGACGCGGATCTGGAAGTCGCGGCGCGAGCTGTCGTTCCACGGGTAGCTCGCGGTGCGCCAGTCGGTGACCGCGACCGCGAGGGTCGTGTCCTTGTAGGTCGGCGCGGCCTTGTTGGTGACGCGCTCGGGGTAGCGGACCTTGAAGTCCTTGGCGCGGAGGATCTTGGTGCCGGTCTTCGTCGCGGAGGTGAGGAACGTGCGCTTGCCGGTCGTGCCGAACGCGGTGTTGAGCTGCGTCTTCACGTCGGCGCTCAGGCCCCACGCCTCGTCGAGCACCTGGCGGACGAGCTTGCGGTTGGTGCGCGCGGTCGAGGTCGAGAGCTTGCCCGACTTCAGCTCGCTGTTGATCTTGGCGAGCGCCGAGCTCTGGCGGCTGCTCATCTCGGCGGTCGTGTCCTCGGGGATGAAGTCGGCCTCTGCGATCAGGCCGCGCTCGCGGATGATCTGGAAGCTCACCGACTCGCTGCCGCCGGTCTCGATCTCGTCGTTCCAGCCCTCGACGATTTGGTCGTACCAGTGCCAATAGGTCCAGTACGACTGCGAGATGTCGAACTCGGTGCCGGTCGCGGTCTTGTTGATCGACTCGGCCCACGACGCCGTGGCGTAGAGCCAGCAGTTGCCGATCGACTGGCGCTCGACGGTGCTGTTGTCGATGTCGGTGATGTCATCCGTCTGCGACCCGGTGCCGTCGTCACAGCCGCCCGTGAGCGCGGCGACCGAGAGGAATGCTGCGGTGAGGAGCTTGCGGGTCCAGGACGTGAGCTTCATGCCGAGCGGCTAAGCACACATCGGGCCACAGTCAGGATCCCTCAATTCGCGCGGATTTTGAGGGGTCATGGGTGGGGAGGTAGGACCTCGCACCACCAGAGCGGTGGATCATTCGTCCACCAGGTCGGACGTCGGCGACCCCAGACCTGCTCGCGCAGCGGGCGCAGGGCCACGCAACCCCTGCGACTATTATTTTCTCGCGCGCCCGCTGGCGGGTCCCCTTCGGTTGGCTCGCGCCCGAGCCCGCGAGCAAACCGGCGCGAGATTTTCGCCGGCATAGCCCGCGATCAGGCCGAGCGAAGCGAGGCCAACGCGGGCGTCATGCCGGCGCAAAAAAATTGTTTTTCTCGCGCGCCCGCTGGCGCCCTACCGGCTGCGGCCCGGGACGGGGGCGTCGTAGCGGGCTACGACCACGGTCGTGTTGTCGCGCCCGCCTGCTTCGTTGGCGGCTCGAATCAGCGCGGCGCAGGCGCGCTCGGGGCTGGGCTCGCGACGGAGGATGTCTGCGATGACCGCGTCCTCCACGCTGTCGTGAAGGCCGTCCGAGGACAGCACGACCACGTCACCCGCCATCAGCTTCGAGCCTTGCAGCTCGACCTTGGTGCTGGCGACGCCCCCGCCGACGGCGTTCGTCAGCACATGACGGTATCGGTCGAGCGCGGCCGCTTGCACGACGACCCCCGCCTCTGCGAGCTCGCCGGCGATGGTGTGATCGTGCGTGAGCTGCCGGAGCGCGCCGTCGCGCAGCAAATAGCAGCGGCTATCGCCGACATGCGCGACGTACAGCTGATCGCCGAGCGAATAGGCGAGCGTGAGCGTGGTGCCCATCTGGCTGAGGGAGGCATCTTCACTGGCCTCTGTACGCACGGTCGCGTCGGCCTCCCGGACCGCGTGCTCGAGCTCGTCCGACGGGCCGAGGTCGCTCGCGAACGACGAGGGGCCCCCGGCCGGCATGAACAGCCGACCGAGCGCGCCGAGCGCGAGCTTCTCGACCACCTCGACGGCGAGGGCGCTCGCCCGGGCGCCGCCGCCGTGCCCGCCGATGCCGTCGGCGACGACGAACAGGTGGCCCGTCGGCTCCCCACAACGAACCCGGGGCTGTGGGAGGCTCGACTGCTGGACCCACAACGTGCCCGTGAGCGCGGCGATCACGAACTGGTCCTCGTTGGTCGAGCGGACACGCCCCCGATCCGTCATGCCCCAGGCGGTCACGAACAGCTCTCGAACCCCAGGGCTCAGCTGGGCGTTGGGCTGGAGGACCTGCGTCGTGTGCGGAGAGGTTTGCATGGGCATGGCGTCCTCCGTGTGCTGCACGTGCCGTCTCTGAATGAGGCGATCCCCGAGCGCCAAGAGGTGCACCGCCCGTGCCAGCCCGCCCCCGAGGCGCTTTTCGGCCGATCTACGTGCTTTCGGCGCTGTGCGCCGCGGATCTCGCGCCGAGCGTGGCTTGGACGGCCGCAAGGAGCGCGTGCATCCGAAACGGCTTGGCCAGGAAGTGGACCCGCTCGCCCTCGGGAGGGGACTCGACGTAGCCGCTCATCAGGATGACCGGCAGCGTGGCGTCGCGCTCCCGCAGGGCCTTCAGCGTCTCGAGGCCGCTCAGCCCGGGCATGGTGAGGTCGAGCAGCACGAGCTGCACGCCGCCGCGGTGCTCGTCGAACAGGCGCAGCCCTTCGTGGCCGTCTCTCGCGCTGAGCACGTCGTAGCCGCTGCCGCCGAGGGCGGCGGCGAGGCTGCGGCGTACGGCGTCTTCATCGTCGACGACGAGCAGCGTGCCGGCGCCGGCGTGCTCGCGCTCCGCGGGCCCACGGGTAGAGCGCGCGGCCGCGGCGGCGATGGCCGGGAACACGATGCGGATCGAGGTGCCCACCCCCGGCTCGCTCTCGACGAACACCGCGCCGCGGTGGCCCTTGATGATGCCGAGCGTGGCCGACAAACCGAGCCCCCTGCCGCTGCCTTTGGTGCTGAAGAAAGGCTCGAACAAACGGGAGCGAGTCGCGGCGTCCATCCCGCAGCCGGTGTCGCTGACCTCCAGCGCGACGTAGTCGCCCCGGTCCAGCTCGGCCGTCAGGTAGCTCTCGCCGCGATCGAGGGCGTCCGACGACAGCAGACGCGTGCACACGCGAATCGTGCCAGAGCCCGCGCCGATGGCGTCCGAGGCGTTCGTGATCAGGTTGAGCACCACCTGACGCAGCTGCGCCGCATCTCCCTCGATGGCAGGCAGCTCGGGCGCGAGATCGCGGGTCAGGGTCGCGCCCTTCGACACCGAGACAGCTACGAGCTGGGCCATCTCGTCGACCAGCCGCGACAGGTCTACAGGCTCGACCTGGAGCTTTCCGCGCCCCGCGTAGGCCAGCATCTGGCGACACAGATCCGCGGCGCGGGTGGTCGCTTCGAGCACCTGAGAGAGGTGATCTTGGGTGAGCGCGTCCCCCGTGCGCCTCGCGGCGAGCTCTGCGTTGGCGCTGATGACGAGCAGCAGGTTGTTGAAGTCGTGCGCGATCCCGCCCGCCAGCACGCCGAGGCTCTCGAGCTTCTGGGTCTGCTGCATCTGGGCCGCCAGCCGTGCCTGCTCCTCCTCGGCCCTGCGCTTGTCGGTGACGTCGACGCTGAAGCTCAGCGCCAGCTCGGGCGGCTCACCGTCTCGCGAGATCGGCGCGAACGTCGCCTCCCACCAGGAGCCGTGCACGTCGGGGAACACGAACAGCGCCTCCTTGCCCTGCTCGAACACCCCGCGCAGCACCTAGTCGTAGCCTGCGTGGAAGTCGGACCGCACGAAGTGGTGTGAGTCGGCGCCCATCACGTCGGCGAGCGAGTAGTTGGGCCCCGGCCGGTTGATGTAGCGAATCACGCCTTGCCGCGTGACGGTGATGACGAGGTAAGGCGAGTGCTCGAGGATGAGCGCGAGCCGCTGATCGGACTGTCGGAGCGCGTCGATCAGCGCGTTCTGCGCCGTGACCTCGAAGGCCAGGCTGCGCACGGCGACGACGACGCCTTCGTCGTTGAAGGCCGGGTCGAGCAGCGATCGGAAGTGCCGCAGCCCATCGGGCAGGGGGATGGCGTCTTCCACCTCGAGGGACTGTCCGGTGTCGAACACGTGCTCGATGCGCCGCCGGAAGACGTCGGCCATCAGCGGCACCAGCTCGAACAGAGAGCGACCGAGCACCTGTTCACGAGCCAGGGCCAGGTTCTTCGCGGTCGCGTCGTTCAGCTCGAGCACCGTGCCGTCGCGCCGCACGAAGATCGTCGGCGCGCCGCGCGTCCTCGCCATGGCGCGGAGCAGCGGCTCGTCGATCGGGCGGAGTCGTGGTTGGTCGCTCGCGTGCTCGGTCACTGGCGTCTCGATGGCTCGGCGCGGCTGCGGCGCTGCGCCTGGCTCAGCCCAGTCGCACCGCCACGGCCCCGACGCCCACACCCAGGGCGATCAATAGCAGCACGAGCAGCAGGGTCGCCATGGTCGGCCGCCGCCGGAGCCAGGAGGTGGCCCGAGAGAGCGCGCGCTCGAGCGCGGAGGGCCCTCGCGTGGGACCGTCCTGGGTCGTGAGCCACGCGCTCGAGAGCAGGCGCCTGTGCTCCACGCGATCGCCGGCCCTGAGCGAGACGAACGCGCCGACGTCGCGGGCGCTCGCAGCTCGGGCGGCTCCCTCGAGCGCAGCGGAGAGCGCCTCCACGTCCGGGTAGCGGTCCGTCGGGTCGGGTGACATGGCCCGGGCGACGACGCGCGCGAGGTCGTCGCCCACCGAGGGCGCGCGGATCGACAACAGCGGGGCCGCCGACTGGGCCGCCGCCCGGGCGGCGCCCGCGTCCCGCGCGTGCCCGTAGGGGTGCTGTCCGAGCAGCACCTCGTAGAGCACGACGCCCATCGAGTAGACGTCGGTGCACGGAGAGGGCGGGGCGCCGCCGAGGACCTCCGGAGCCTCGTAGTGGAAGGTCTCGGTCCCTGGCCCCCCGCACCGGTGAGCGCGCGGCGCCGCCGCGAGCCCGAGCTCGGCGAGCCGCGCGCGTCCGTCGAGGCCGACCACGACGCACGCTGGCGAGAGGCGACCGTGCGCGAGCCCGAGGGCGCGGCCGCGGTCGTCCTCCGCGATGTGCACCGCGCGCAGGCCCGCGAGCACGTCGCCCGCGATCGCCGCCACGAGGTCGGGCGGCAGCGGCCCCCCCGCGATGATCTCCGAGAGCGTGGCTCCCTCGACGTAGTCGCTGATGATGTAGCGGCCGTTGCCGAAGAAGCCGCTCTCGTGGATCGGGAGCACGCACGGGTGCCGAACGAACGACGCGCGCTTCACGTCGCGGTCGATGCGCTCGAGCGCCGCCGACTGGTCACCGACGAAGGGCCCCACGTAGCGGACGGTCGCCCAGCGCGCGAAGCTCCGGGGGCCGGTCTTGCGCGCGAGCATGACCGTCGTCTCTCCGGTCGCGAGCTCGAGCACGAGCTCGTAGTCGCCGAGCCTGGTGGCGGCGTCGCCCGCGGGGAGCAGGCGCGCGCTGCCGGCCGCGGCGGTCACGCGCGCCCCGTGAAATACAGGAAGGCCTTCAGCGCGAACCACACGCCCAGCAGCAGGATCAGCACGCCGATGCCGCGAACGACCCGCGCGAGCTTGGCCTGATCGAAGCGCCCCGCGTAGCGCTTCAACAGCCCGGTGAACAGCGCGAACCACGCGATGATCCCGAGCAGCGCGCCGAGCGAGAACACGATCGCGTCGTTCGGCTCGAGGGTGATGAGGTCGGAGGAGTAGAGCGTGGTCGTCGCGGCGGTCCAGGTCGCGAGGAAGGTCGGGTTGAGCGCGGTGATCGTGAACCCGAGCAGCAGGCTCTTGCCGGGAGAGTCGGCGCCGGGCGCCGCGCTGCCCAGCTTCGCGCTCTTGTAGCGCGCGAACGTCACGCCCAGCCCGATCAGGATCGCCCCGGCGAAGGTGCGCGAGAGGGGCTCGATGATGGGGTACCTCGTCAGGTAGGTGGCGAAGCCCCAGAACGCGAGGAAGGCGTAGCCGGCCTCGGCGAAGGCGGCGCCCACGCCGATCGCCGCCGCGCTCCTGAAGCGACCGTCGAGCCCTCGCTTGAGCACCAGCGCCGCGATCGGGCCGGCCACCGGGATCGACCCGAAGAAGCCGAAGCAGAAGCCGATGATCAGCGCTGCGAGCACGCGCGCGCATGTACACCAAACCCTCGCAGCGAAGAAGCCGCAGTGCTAACCGCTCGGCCTCCACGATGCGTGAGCTCATCGAAAAGGCGAACGTCCTCCAGGAGGCGCTGCCCTACATCCGGCGCTTCTCCGGCTCCACCTTCGTCGTGAAATACGGCGGGCACGCGATGACCGAGCCGGCGCTCGCGGCGAGCTTCGCGCGCGACGTGGCGCTCCTCAAATTCGTCGGCATCCACCCGATCGTCGTCCACGGCGGCGGCCCTCAGATCGACGCGACCCTCTCGTCCATGGGGGTCACCTCGGAGCGCATCGACGGCCTGCGCGTGACCGACGAGCACACGATGCAGGTCGTGGAGATGGTGCTCTCGGGCCGGCTCAACGGCGAGATCTCGTCGTTGATCGCCGAATACGGCGGGCGGGCCGTAGGGCTCTCCGGTCGCGCCGACGGCTTCCTCCGCGCGCGCAAGGTCGCGGAGATGCGGACCAAGAAGGGCAACGTCGTCGACCCAGGGCGCGTCGGAGAGATCGTCAGCGTGAAGCCGGAGCTGTTGCGCCACCTGGTGACCGGCGGGTTCATCCCCGTCATCGCTCCGGTCGCGGTCGACGACGACGGCAGGGCGCTCAACGTCAACGCCGACTACGTCGCGAGCCAGGTCGCTGCCGCGGTGAAGGCCGAGAAGCTCGTGCTGATGACCGACATCGAGGGCGTGCGTGACGAGTCGGGCGAGCTCGTCTCCTCGCTCGATCGACGCACCATCACCGCTTGGCTCGAGCGCACCGTCATCTCTGGGGGGATGATCCCCAAGGTGAGGTGTGCCCTCGAGGCGCTCGCCGGCGGCGTGGGCAAGGTCCACATCATCGACGGGCGGACCGAGCACGCCGTGCTGCTCGAGATCTTCACCGATCGCGGCATCGGCACCGAGATCGTCGGTGACTGAGACGACGTGGCGCGAGGCGCTCTCCGCCTCGCCCTTGTCGTGGCCCATCGCCGGCGCCGCCTCGCGCCTGCCGACGGGGCAGGGCGTCCCAGCGGTCGAGGCGATCGACCTCGCCCTGGGGCCCCTCGCGGGCCTGCGCTTCGTTCCGCCGACCCCGCGGCCACGTGGCCGGCGGGCCAAGGTGCCGCCCGACGCGCTCTACGATGCTCGGATCGCGCGCTGCTCCGAGGTGCCCACGCGCCCTGGCAACCTCCACGACCTGATGAACGCGCTCGTCTGGTCGCGCTTTCCGCTCGCCAAGCGCGCGGTCCACGCTCGCCAAGACCGCCTCGTGCGCGCCCGCGTCGACCCGTCGGGCCGGCGCGTCGTCCCTCACCGCACCGCCGAGGAGGACGCGCTGGCGATGTTGGACGAGGGCGGGCTCGTGCTCCTCGTGCTGCCTCCTGCCGCCGACCGCGTCCGCGAGGCCACGCTGCGCAGGGACGTCTGGGCGCTGGAGCAGGCCGCCAGCTCGCAGCAGCTGCTCGGCGCGCTGTTCGGGCACGCCCTGTACGAGCACCTCGCGCGCCGCGAGGGCCGCACGGTGTGGGGGAAGGCCGTGCTGTTTCCGACGCCGGACCTCGACGTCTCGCTCTGTGACGTCGACGCGTGGCTCGCGGGCTGCCTCGAGACTGGGCCCGTCCCCGGTGAGGATTGTGGAAGCGCCCCGGTGGTGCCGAGCGTATTGAGATCCCGAAGGTGAACGGAGCGATGAGCGGCGCAGGTGTGCGGAGGGGAGGGGCGACGCTGCTGGGCTGGGCTCGGGCGCTCGCGGCCGGCACCCTCGCTGGCTGCATCGTCGCAGGCGGCACCCTCGCAGGCTGCACCATCGCAGGCTGCACCCCGCAGGCTGCACCATCGCAGACACCGACGCCGAGCGCGCCGGGTCGAGCGCCGAGGCGGCTGCGCCCGCGGGCGCAGCCTCTGCCCAGTCCGAGCAGGCGAGCGCCGCTGCAGCTGCCGCGTTGTCCGTCGCTCAGGCCGTCCTCGCGAGCGCCTCCTCATCGGTCAGCGCGACCCCTGGCGGGTCGGCTTCGGCGTCCTCCCCCCCGGCGCCGTGCCCCGCCGACATGTCCCTGGTCGGGCGGACGTGTGTCGATCGTCACGAGGCGTTCTTGCTCGAGGTCGCCAGCGACGGCTCGACGAAGCCGCACCCCTACTACGAGCGGCTCGTGAAGGGCGTCACGTACCGCGCCGCCAACCAGGCAGCGGCGTTCCCGCAGGGGTACATCAGCCGCGTCGAGGCCAAGGCCGCATGTGAGAACGCCGGGAAGCGGCTGTGCTCGAAATCCGAGTGGACGCGCGCGTGCAAGGCCAAGGGGTGGATGACCTACCCCTACGGCCAGCAAGGCAAGCGCGACGTCTGCAACACCGGCAAGCTGCACCTCTTGAGCCAGATGTTCAAAAACCCCAAGGGGGGCTTCAAATACGAGGACCACTTCAACAGCCCGGACCTCAACAAGACGCCCGGCTTCCTCGCGAGGTCGGCGGACTACTCGGGCTGCGCGAGCGAGCTCGGCGTGTTCGACATGGTCGGCAACCTGCACGAGTGGGTGAGCGACACCGTCACCGAAGACCTGATGGAGAAGCTCGACGCCGAGGAGGTCGAGCGCCGCGACCAACCCTGGCAGGTCGGCAACGGCGTCTTCATGGGCGGCTTCTACAGCACGACCAGCGAGCACGGGCCTGGGTGCTCGTTCATCACGGTCGCCCACGAGCCGAGCTACCACGACTACTCGACCGGCTTTCGCTGCTGCAAGGCCGCGGACCTCCCGAAGCCAGAGCCAAAGAAGACGAGCGCCGGGAAGAAGAAGTAGCGGGCGACGGCGGCGCGAGCCCAGCGATCAGTAGTGCGGCGGGACCTCGTTCGGGGTCGGGTCCTCGAGCGTGAACAGCCTGCGCTCGAGCTCCTTCACGCGACCGTCCAGTCGGTCGATGAGCGCGCGCTGCTCGTGCACCACCCGCGACAGGTCCTCGACCAGGCGCTCTTGGTGCGTGTAGCGGATCTCGAGATCGGTCAGTCGCTCGTCCACCCTGCGCTCTCTACCATGGACTGCTACGCTCCGGCTCCACGTGCCGCACCCCAGCGAGCCGCATCGGTCGTGAGCGATCGCCGCGTCACCCTCCGGCTCGTGACCGGAAAGGACCACTACGACCACGTGATCGAGGCCGTGCGGCGCGCCGAGGTCAGCGTCTGGATCGCGACGGCGAACCTCAAGGACGTCCACGTCGAGGCGCGCGTCGGGACGCGCGCGCGCGCGCGCGGCCGCTTCGAGAGCCTGATGGACGAGCTCGGCGAGCTCTCCGCCCGCGGCGTGGAGGTGCGCATCCTCCACTCGGGCGCGCCGTCGGGCCCGCTGTCGGCGCGCCTCGCGAGGGGCGGGCGGGCGCGGAAGGTCGAGCTGCGCCGCTGCGTGCGCGTGCACATGAAGATGATCGCGATCGACGGACGGCTGCTCTACCTGGGGTCGGCGAATTTTACGGGCGCCGGCCTGGGAGCCAAGGTCGAAGGTCGACGCAACTTCGAGGCGGGCATCCTCACGACCGACGACGTGCTGCTCGACCGCATGCAAGCGGAGCTCGACGCGATCTGGTCGGGCAAGGAGTGCGGGGGGTGCCGCGTTCGCGCAGAGTGCCCACGGCCGCTCGACGGGCTCGGCTCGGCGCCCGTCAGCGGCTCTTCCCGAAGTGGTAGCGCAGCGCCGGCAAGAGCCGCCGCCGCCAGTCCGCCTCGCGGTGGTGTCCGCGGGCGTCGGCGCGGAACTTGAGGTCGGTGACGCCCGACGCCGACAGCACCGACGCCGCGCGCTCGGCCATCGCCAACATGCGCCCGCCGCCCTCGCGCGCGCCAGCGTCGAGGTAGATCCGCGTGTCGGCTGCGCGCGCGCGCGCCGGCGCCCAGTCGAGGAAGGCTCCGCCGGCAACCCACACGGAGGGCGACATCGCGAGCGCTCCCCCGAACACGCCCGGGTGGCGGAGGGCGGCGTACAAGGCCGCGAGCCCGCCGAGCGAAGAGCCTCCGATGACGACCTTGCGACGGTCCGCGCTCAGGCGGTGGGCGGCGCGCAGCTGAGGCAAGAGCCACGAGACGAGCCACTCGAGGAGCGGCTCGAGCGAGCCCTTCACCTTGCCGAAGTCGAAGGGCGACAGCTCGGAGATGCGGTGCTCGTGGCCGTGATCGACGCCGACGATCACCGGCGGCGAGACCGACTTCGCGAGGCGCTCGACCTCTTGGTGTGCGTGCCAACCGCCCGCGAAGCTCGGCGCGTCGTGAAAGACGTTCTGCCCATCGAACAACAGCAGCAACGGGCGGTCGGCGGGGCGCGCTCGGCGCGGGACGTACACGCGGACGTGCCGCTTCGGCCCGACCCCGGGCACGATCTCGAAGGGACCGAGCACGTGCACACCCGGACGATGTCTGCTTCGAGCCTCGAGCGCCAGAGGTCGATGTGTGTGCAGGCGCCGACAAAAAGGCCAGCGGGTCGATCCGCTCGAGGATCGACCCGCTGATAACGTTCCGGACCGCCGCCATCGTGGCAGTTCGACGTGAACCCCTAGCAAGGCGCTAGGTGGGGGCTGGCTGACCGCTTTAGGCTTCCCAGTGAAAGAGTCTGGGCCTGCTCACCACGGCCGAGGTGCCTGCCCCCGGGTTCATGCTTACTCGGGATTCATATGTCGGTGCTCACGAATGAGGCAGAGCGGAACAAGCTCAGAATAAGCCCCCGCTCGAGGTAGTCAACCGACCTCTTCGTGCCGCGGGCGCTCGCGCGAGGCCCTGGCGATGCACCCCGAAGAAGCGATAGCTTCTCGTGCGAATGAAGCTCACCCGAAGAGGCGCCTTCGTGTCCGCCGCGCTCGCGCTGCTCCTGCCTTCGGTCGTGCTCGGCGCGACCGTGAAGGGCAAGGTCGTCGGCACCCAGGATCTGCTCAACCCAGTCTGGAACGAGGCGAAGGCCCCAGACTCGCATCGCTACACGTTCCGCGAGCCGGCCTCCTCCGTCCCGCCGGATCTGCGGGTGCTGCGGGGCCACCTGTCGAAGGAGCTGTGCCTCGTCGTCTCGACCGGCGTGAAGGCCGAGAAGAAGCCGAAGGCGCTGCGCGTCCTGGTCGAGGGTGGCCGAACCTCTCCCGTCACGCTCGTGGTGCCCGAGGGCCAGGAGATCCTGTTCGAGAACATCGACCCGACCGACCACGCCATCTACCAGATGGGTGAAAACCCCAGCCTGGGCCGGGGCACGATGAAGCCCGGCACGACGCGCACGTGGACCCCGCCTGGGCCGGGTAAATACGAGATCCGCGACGAGCTCTCTCCCAGCCTGCGCTCGTGGATCGTCGTCGACTCGAGCGCCGCGATCACGCTGTACCCGAACCGCAAAGGCGACTTCGAGATCGCAGACTTGCCCGAGGGCAAATACAAGGCGCGCGCCTACTACAACGGCGAGCCCGTCGGCGAGGAGCTGCTCTTCGACGTCAAGGCGACCGACAAGGAGCTCGTCCTCAAGGACCCGCTCAAGGCCGGCACGGTGAAGACGCCCGACGGTGACAAGAAGGACGACAAGACGCCGCCTGCGCCGAGCGCGCAGCCGCCGAAGGCAGGGGGCTGAGCGATGCTGCTCTCTCGCTTCTGGTACCTGATCCTGAGCTTCGCGCTCGCCGCGGCGGCGGGCATCCTCTTCGTCGCGCACGGCTTCTACAACCGCCACACCGAGCGCTGGATGAACGAGGCGCTGATGGCCGACGCGAGCGCGGTCGCCTGGTACCTGAAGGACGACGCGCGCAGCCGCGCCGCCGCCCTCGTGCCCGTCGCGCTCGCCCCTGACCTGCGGGAGCCGCTCGCGAAGGCGAGCGAGTCCGACGAGATCACCCCTGCGCTGAGGGAGAAGGCCAAGCAGGCGCTCACCAAGGCGGCGTCGAAGGTCGAGGAGCAGAACAAGTTCTACGCCGTCTTCGCGGTCGACGCGGAGGGGCGCGTCGTCGCCCAGTGGAACTACGCGCACCGTGAAGGTCAGCCCTGGAACCTCGGCGGGCACGCCGTCGTCGCCGACGCGCTCGCCGGCTGGATCCGGGACGACGTCTGGGTGATCCAGGAGAAGATGTACCGGGTCGTCGCGCGGCCGGTCGAGCGCGACGGCGGCGGTGAGCCGGTCGGCGCGGTGATCGGTCTCGTCGCCGTCGACGCGCAATACGCGCAGCGCGTGGCCGAGGCGACCGGCGCGAAGATCGCCTTTTACGTGCTCGGAATGCGGGACGTCAACGCGATGCCCGCCAGCGCGGCGAGCGATCCGACGCCCTTCTTGCAGGGCGATTTCGACGTCATGGCGAGCGACATCAAGGAGGCCGCGCAGACGCCGGAGTACCTCGAGAAGGGGCGCTCGCTCGTGCGCAACCCGCGCCGCGACATCGGCCTGGTGTACACGCGGGTCCCCGGCGAGGCGTGGGACCTCGGCTGCGGCTACATCGTCGCCCGCAAGGTGACGCTGCTCGAGAACCCGCTGAGCTTCTTCAAGCTCGCAGATCAGTCGGACAAGGATCGCGCGCCGACGAACATCCTCGTCGCCATCGCGCTCGGCCTCGGCCTGCTCGGCATCATCTTCACCGTCGTCGAGCACACGCTGCCGCTGCGCACGTTCCAGCGCGTCGGCCACGAGTTCGCGATGGGCAAGACCGACACGCTCGCGCCCTCGCGCTTCCGCGGCCTCTACAAGCGGATCGCCGCCGACATCAACGATGGCGTCGACAAGTGCCTCGCGAAGGGCGGGTTCACGCGCCGCGCCGCCGACCTCGAGTCGGTCATCGGCCCGCTCCCCGCGCAGCCTCAGATGAGCGCCTTCTCGGTGCCCGAGGCGGCGCCGAGCGTGCCCTCCTCGGGCCCGAAGATCCCGGTCCGCGCGCCCACGCCGGCGCCCCGTCCGTCGGAGGGCGGCGCCACCCTCGTCTCCGAGGCAGAGCCGCCGCCTCCGTTCGAGTCCCCCACCGACGAGCCGGTGAAGCCGAAGGTCCCGGGCCGTCCCCCTCCGCCCGCCCCCAAGGCGAAGGTGGAGGAGGCAGAGGTCTCGCCGGCGAGCCAGCCGATGTCCGCTCCGTCGTCCCCGCCCAGCCCGAGCGACGAGCTCGAGGACTGGAAGGGCGTGTACGAGGAGTTCGTGAAGACCAAGAAGAAGTGCGGAGAGTCCGTCGAGGGCCTCACGTTCGACAAGTTCAAGGGCACCCTCGAGCGCAACAAGGCGGCCCTCGTCTCGCGACACAGCTGCTCCGCGGTGAAGTTCACTGTGTACGTGAAGGACGGCAAGGCCGCCCTGCGCGCATCCCCCATCAAGTGAGCCCCTCCATGTCGACTCGGTTGCTCGCCCCCGGCGCGTTCCTCGCCACGGCGCTCGTCTCCACCGCCGCGCTCGCCACCGGCGGGCTGGAGACGCCCGACGCTGGCGCGCTGCAGGTCGGGCGCGGCGGGGCATGGGTCGCGCGCGCAGACGATCCGCTCGCGGCCTACATGAACCCGGCGGCGATGTCGTTCCAGCCGTTCGGCGTGCACGTCGGCGCGCACGTCATGATCCAGTCGTCCTGTTACGCCCGCGTCGACGCCGAAGGACAGCCCGTCTCTCCCGGCAACAGCATCCCGGGGCCGGGAGCGGCGAGCGGCCCCGAGGCCGAGCAGTGCATCGACGCGGTGTTCCCCAACCCGCAGATCGCGGCGGTGTTCCCGGTGCCGCAGGTCGAGGGCCTCGCGTTCGGGCTCGCCGTCCTCGGCCCGCACGCCGTGGGCAACGTCGAGTGGCCCGAGTCGGTCGATTACACGCTCGCAGGCGGCTCGCGCACGCAGCCCGCGCCCTCGCGCTACATGCTCGTGACGCAGGAGTCGCTGCTCATTTTTCCGACCTTCTCGGTGAGCTACGCGATCGTGCCCGACGAATTTTCGATCGGCGCTGGCTTCGTCTGGGGCATCGCTCGCGCGAGCTTCTCCACCTTCACCGAGAGCACGTCCAGCTCGCCCGAAGACGACTTCACCCGCGACGTGAAGGCGGAGCTCACCGCGTTCGACATCATGGTGCCCGGCGTCGTCGCCGGCGCAAACTGGCGGGCCTCGAAGAACCTCGACGTCGGAGCCTGGTTCCGTTGGTCCGACGCGGTCGACGCGTCGACCGAGGTGAGGCTCGAGAGCAACTACTGGCTGGCCGGTGGCACCAAGAACGAGCAGCCGTGCCCCCCGTCCGACGCCGAGTGCAACGTCACCGTCGACGAGGAGGCCGGCACCCTCAAGCTGCAGATCCCGATGGAGGCGAAGCTCGGTGTTCGCTACCACCACCCGCTCGGCCGGGAGACGGCCGTTCCCGCGTGGAAGAAGGGCTCGCGCTACGTGCGTGACCCGCTCACCGAGGACCTGTTCGACGTCGAGGTCGACTTCACCTGGGCGAACAACAGCGCCGTCGAGGCCATCGAGGTCCGCTTCAAGGAGGGCATCGCGGTGAAGGGCACGCCCGGCGAGGTCCCTGTGAACGGCGACATCGTCCACGATTGGAGCGACGTCCTGGGGGTGCGCTGGGGCAGCGACGTCACCGTGCTGCCGAACCTGCTCGCGCTGCGCGCCGGCGGCTTCTTCGAGTCGAAGGGCCAGCGCGACGAGCTGTTGAACCTCGACTTCCACCTCGGCTGGAAGGCCGGCATCTCGGCGGGCGGCACCGTGCGCCTCGGCCCTGCCGATATCCACCTCGCCTACCAGCACGTCTTCTACGGCACGCTGGACAACGGGGGCGACGGTGAGCTCAAGGCCCTGTCGGGCGACGCGACGACCGGCTACCGCAGCCAGCAAGCCGTCAACGGCGGCCGCTTCTCCCAGCAGCTGAACGAAGTGGCGCTCGGCGCCACGTTCCGCTGGTGACGTCGCCGCGGTGACGTAGGTGCACCTCCCCGTGCGGGCCGAGCGGCGCTAAGCTCTGCGCCCCGACACGCGAAGGAGCACGGAAGAATGAGCGACAGCGACGTACGCAAGGTGATCATCATCGGCTCGGGCCCCGCGGGGCTCACCGCCTCCATCTACGCCGCGCGCGCCAACTTGCAGCCGCTCTGCATCGAGGGCTTCAACGCCGGCGGCCTGATCCCCGGAGGGCAGCTGATGTTCACGAGCGAGGTCGAGAACTACCCCGGCTTCCCCGACAAGGTCACCGGACAGGAGCTGATGCAGCGCTTCCGGGATCAGGCGGTCCACCAGGGCACCGAGATCATCACCGGCGACGTGACCAAGGTCGACCTGTCGAAGCGACCGTTCGAGGTGTGGGCCCTCGACGCCGACGGCACCGAGCGCTTCTTCAAGGCGCGGACGATCATCGCGTCGACCGGCGCCCGCGCGAACTACATCGGGCTCGAGAGCGAAGAGAAGCTCAAGAACAAGGGCGTGAGCGCCTGCGCGGTGTGCGACGGCGCCTTCTTCCGCAACGAGGACGTGGTCGTCGTCGGCGGCGGCGACACCGCGATGGAGGAGGCGCACTACCTCACCGGGCTGTGCAAGTCGGTGACGCTGATCCACCGGCGCGACGAGTTCCGCGCTTCGAAGTCGATGCAAGATCGCGTCGTCTCCAACAAGAAGATCAAGATCCTCTACAGCCACGTCGTCGAGGAGGTGCTCGGCGTCGAGGAGGACAAGGTCACCGGCGTCCGCGTGAAGAACCTGAAGAGCGGTGAGTCGAGTGTCGTGCAGGCCGCGGCGCTGTTCGTCGCCATCGGCCACACGCCGCTCGCCGATCTGTTCAAGGGTCAGGTCGAGCTGCACGACAACGGCTACGTGAAGACCGTCCCCGGCACCACGCAGACCAACGTGCCTGGCTTCTTCGCTGCGGGTGATCTCCAAGACTGGACCTTCCGGCAGGCTGTCACCGCTGCGGGCACCGGCTGCATGGCCGCGCTCGAGGCCGAACGTTGGCTCTCGGCCAGCGAGCACCACTGACGCGGCGGAGCTGAGGGTTCCGCAGTGACCCAACAGCCTGCCCCGCTCGATCCGCGCGAGGAGCTCCGCGAGCTCACCAGCTCCGTCCGCGCGTGGGTCGAGTGGCACGGCGACTGCGGCGCCGAGCTGCTCCCCGTGGAAGACTCCCCCGAGGCGGTGCTCGGGTCGCTCGAGCGGCGCCCCGCGGGGCCGAAGGGGCGGCAGCGGCCGGCGGCTCCCGAGCGGACCCACGCTGCCTCGCGTCCAGCCTTCGAGGCGCCGCCTGTGCGTAACGTCCCGGAGCGGCCTGCACCCCCGCCACCAGCTCCTGCTCCTCCGGGCGTGGCTCCTGCAGCGCCTGCTCGAGCCGCGCCCACCGCCACGCTCGAGGCCCCACCGCTCGGTCTTCAAGAGCGGCGCGCGCGGCTCTCCGTGCTCGCGGAGACCGTCAAGAATTGCACGCGATGTGGCCTCCACGCCGGGCGCCAGCAGACCGTCTTTTCGCGCGGTGACCCCGGCGCGGAGCTCTGCTTCGTGGGCGAAGGACCCGGCGCGGACGAGGACGCCCAGGGCGAGCCGTTCGTGGGCAAGGCCGGGCAGCTCCTCGACAAGATGATCGCCGCGATGGGCCTTCGCAGAGACGAGGTCTACATCGCCAACTGCGTGAAATGTCGGCCTCCGAACAATCGGACGCCGGAGGCCCCCGAGATGGCCAGCTGCATGCCGTACCTCCACGAGCAGCTCGAGGTCATCCGCCCGCGAGTCATCGTCGCCCTCGGGGCGACGGCCCTTCGGGGAGTGATGGGGACCACGGAAGGCATCACCAAGGTCCGCGGGACCTGGCGGCTGTATCAAGGCGCCATCCCCGTGATGCCCACGTTTCACCCTTCGTACGTCCTGCGGATGGAGACCAAGGAGGTCCGCGGGATGGTCTGGTCGGATCTTCAGCAGGTGCTGAAGGAGCTGGGCCGATCGCCTCCTGCTCGGCCATGATCATCTGCGCAGACGGGCGCGAACAGGCGATCTCCGTGCCAGGTCTGGCGCACCCTGGCACGAGCCGCAGGGGCTGCCGGCGCAACAATTCCTACGATCAAGCGCCGGCCTGTCGGGGATTGGTAGGCTACTCTGCCCACTCCGCGATCCTTGGCTTCGGCGAGCGGCCCGAAATGTGAATAGCGAGGTCCAGCCACCCACGGCTCGGCGTTCGTTGTGTAACGGAGGACTCAGGTCTCATGTCGAAGCGGTTCCGATCGAACAAAGGTCGCCTGTTGCGTCCCCGGTCCGAGCGATCGCCCCGCGCGGCGGGCGAGACCGAGCTGAGCTCCCCGTCGTCCCCGCCGGACGAGGCGTTCGCCGAGGGCGAAGCGGAGGCCACCTCCTCGCCGCCTCCCGCGGTCGAGGCCGCGGCGAGCGATCCGGTCCCGACGCTCGCCGCTCAGCCCGAGCGCGAGCGGGAGGCGGCCGCAGAGGTCGAGCCTGCGCCCGCGATCTCCGAGGCGGTGGCGGCGGCGTCCGCGGCGCCCGAGCCGGCCGGCACGATCTTGCCGTCGAAGCCGTCGCCGACGGAGCCCGCGTCGACAGAGCCGGCGCCGACCGAGCCGGCGCCGAGGGTCGAGCCGCCGCGTGAGGCTGCCAAGGCACCCGAGCCGGCGACGACGCTCGCCGCCGCCCCGCTGACCCAAGCCTCGGTGGCGCACGCGCCTCCGGCAGTGGGCGAGGGCAAGAAGAAGAAAAAGAAAAAGAAGGGTGACGGCTCGCGCACGTCGATCCCCGGCGTGGTGTCTGCCGCTTCCGTGTCCCCGGCCGCGAACGCGCCGACGCTGCCTTCGGTGCCCGAGCCCACGCCGGTCGCACCGCCGAGAGACGCCGGGTCGAGCTCGAGCGCGCACAAGAAGCTCAGCGACAGCTCCAGCCAGCACGACAAGCTCGGGTCGAGCTCGAGCGCGCACAAGAAGCTCAGCCAGAGCTCGGGGCAGCACTCGAAGCCGAAGGACGAGCACCTCGACGACGACCCGATGGCTGCGGAGTTCTTCTCCGTGCGTCCTCCGCAGGTCGTCGAGCACGTCGACGATCTCCTGCACGAGCTCGATCCTCCTCCTCCGCCGCCTTCTCCCGCGGTCCTCGAGCGCCAGCGCAAGGCTCGGAAGATCGTGGGCGGGGTCGTCGCGGTCGCGTCGCTCGTCGTCCTGATCGGGGTCGGCCGCATGTTGTTCGGCGGCAAGCCAGCCGACGCGCAGCCGACGCGTGGCCACACCGCGCAGGTCGCGCCCGACACTCGCGTCGAGCCCCTCGCCAACGCGAAGATCTCGGAGCCCCCGCAGGCGACCGCCGTCGCCACCGCCACCGAGGCCGCCGTCGCCACCGCCGAGGCCTCGGCCAGCGCCAGCGCCGAGGTGTCAGCGAGCGCGTCGGCCGACGCGAGCGCCAGCGCGGACGCGTCGGCCAGCGCCAGCGCCGAGGTGGCCGCCGCCTCGACGTCCACGCTCACGGCCGACGAGCTCAAGGAGCTGAAGAAGAAGGCCTATGCGCTGCTCAACCGCGGCGACAACAAGGGCGCCATCGAGGCCGCGCAGAAGGCGCTCGAGGCCGACCCCAGCGACGGCGCGATGTACCTCTACATCGGCACGGCGTACCAGTCGCTCGGCAAGATGAAGGAGATGAAAGAGGCCTTCAACGACTGCGTCCGCAAGGGCAAGGGCCCGAGCGTCGGCGAGTGCGCCATGTGGGGCGGCAAGAAGTAGCGAGCTACTTTTCGATCAGCGTCTTCACCGCGCGACCCGGCACGGGCACCTCCTCCAAGAGGACGAGGTGCTCGATCTTTTTGTCCTTGTCCGCGGCGACGATCGCGCCCGCGATCATGTGCCCGTACTCCCACGGGAGCGACTCATCGGCGGTGAAGAAGGCGTACTTCGAGTCGCACTTCTTGAGCTCCTTCGCGAGCGTGTCACCCGCCATCGACATGTCGGGGCCGGCGAAGCCCTTGGGGCCCTTGATGGCGCGGGTGCCTTTGATCGTCCAGATGTCGGTCTCGAAGGTCTTGGTGATGATGGCGACGATCGAGCAAGGCGGCGCGGTGCCGGCCATCTTGGCTTGCGGAACCACGACCAGCTCCTTCGGCAAGTCGCCGCGTGAGTCGGCGGTGATCTTCACCGTCGGGGCGCCCTTGGCCCCGAGCTCTTTGACGAGCGTGACGACGTCGAGCAGCGCGCCCTTCTTCTCGACCACCAGCGGCACCTGCCCGCCCTGGATGGGCAGGTCCCCGACGTCCTTGCCGAGCTTCTGGAGCCCGCCGGGCTTCTTCGGGTAGGACCGCTGGCCGTTCACGACCGGTCCTTGCTCGTCGACGACCACCAGCGGAAACTTCGCGGGCTCCGCAGATGAGGCCGCGCTGCGAGGGGGCTCGGGCTTGGCCGTGACGGTGGCGGTCGCCGAAGCCGTCGCAGGAACAGGCTCGTCGCCGCAGGCTGCGAGGGAGAGCGCCACGAGCGCGAGGACGGAGGTGCGCAACATCGTCATCGGCGGCGAGTGTACCCGCGGCTCGGGCGGAGCGATAAGTTTGAGCTTCTGCGATGGGCGACGAACGACGATCGGGTCTGCTCACTGGCCTGCTCGGCCTCGCGGGCGAGGCCGCGTGGATCGAGGAGCTCGAGACGGGGGCCCGCCAGCCGCTGTCGCAGCTCGCCGCAGAGGCCCAGGCGTTCGCCGCGGAGCTGCAGCGGGCGCACGGCGTCGGCACAGCAGAGCGCGTCCTGCTCCTGGTGCCACCCGGGCTCGACTGGGTCCGCTCCTTCCTCGCCCTGCTCCTCTCGGGCGCCGCCGTCGTCAGCGCGCCCATCAGCGCCCCCGCCGCAGAGATCGCCTACCTCGCGGAGGATAGCGGGGCTCGCCTCGCGATCGCGGCGCACGAGCTCGGCGAGCTCGTCCCGGGCTCGGTCCGGGTCGTGCCGCCGCAGCGCCTCGCGCCGGGCGCGCGGAGCGAGGGTGAGGTGCTCGACCGAGATGACGCGCTCGTCTTGTACACCAGCGGCACGACCGGCAAGCCCAAGGGGGCGGTGCTCACGCACGCGAACCTCGCCGCGCAGACGGCGGCGTTGCGGGAGGCCTGGGCCCTGTCGCCGCACGACGTGCTCTTGCACACGCTGCCGCTGCATCACCTGCACGGCGTCGTGGTGGCCCTGGCGACCGCGCTGTCGGCCGGCGCGAGCGTGCTCATGGCGCGCCGCTTCGAGCCCGCGCGGGTCGCTTCGAGCTTGCCGCGCGCGACGGTGTTCATGGCCGTGCCGACGATCTATCAGCGGCTCGTGGAGCACGAAGCGCTGCTCGCCGACGACGAGCGCGGCCGCCTGCGCGCCGCGGCCCGCGCGCTCAGGCTCGCGACGAGCGGCTCGGCGGCGCTGCCAGCGTCGCTCGCCGCGCGCTGGCGCGCGCTCGCGGGAGCCATCCCCCTCGAGCGGTACGGCATGACCGAGATCGGCATCGCGCTCTCCAACCCTCTCGAGGCTTCGCGCCGGCGGCCCGGCTCGGTGGGCCTGCCACTGCCGACCGTAGAGATTCGCATCCTCGGCGATGACGGGCTCGAGTCCGACGGCCCCGGCGAGCTCCAGGTGCGCGGGCCGAGCGTGATGTCCCGATATCTCGGCAGGGAAGACGCCACGCGCTCCTCGTTTCGAGACGGGTGGTTCCTCACGGGGGACATCGCCGTGAGGGAGGCTGGCGGCTTCGTGCGGCTGCTCGGCAGGTCCAGCAGCGACATCCTGAAGACCGGCGGCGAGAAGGTCTCGGCGCTCGAGGTGGAGGAGGTCTTGCGCGAGCATGACGCGATCGCCGAGGTCGCGGTGGTCGGCGTCCCCGACGACACCTGGGGTGACCGCGTCATCGCCGTCGTCGTGCCGCGGCCGGGGCGCGCGAGCGAGTGCGCCGAGGAGCCGCTGCGAGCGTGGGCCAAGGCTCGGCTCTCGCCCTACAAGGTCCCCAAGCAGGTGGTGGTCGTGGAGGCTCTGCCGCGCAACGCGATGGGCAAGGTGCTCAAATCCGAGCTGATCCGCGCGTTGAAGCCCCCAACCCGCTGATCCGCGGGGATCCGAAAACTCGCCCTTTCGGATGGTTTCTGGCACCCGTGGCTCGGCCATGACCATCCAGACCCTCGCCGAGTTGCGGGCCCCCCTCGCCGCGCCGATCGAAACCGACGAGTCCCCGTCGGATCTCCCGCTCGTCGCGGCGCGCCGCAGGGAGGCCTCGGCCACGAAGCCGCTGCCGCCGGTCGTCCGCTTCACCTCGCCCGCGCAGCGCGCTCGGACCGTGCGCGACGCCGAGCGCGCGCGCGCCATCGTGCTCTTCGTGCCCTGCTCGGACCCCGGCAAGCTCGGCGCCTCGATCGACGCCGACATGGAGGCCGTGCTCGCCTCGCGCGGCGCGATGCCGACGTCGCTGCCCGAGGGCGCCTCGATGACCGCCATCATCGAGGACCAGATCAACCGCGCCGCGGCGCTCCCCGTGCGCGGGATCTGCCTCTGTCTCCCGAAGCTCTCACCCTCGCCGTCGACGGGGCTGCTCGACGACGCCGACGCGACCGTCCTGTCGGAGTGGGTCGACGCCGCCCGTCGAGAGCGCCGCACGCGGCTCGTCGTGCTCTTCGATGAGGCGGACCGGGGCTTGTCGCTGCGGGTGCCGGTGTCGCTCGAGGCGCTGCTCGGCCCCTCCGCAGTGGCCGAGACCCCCGCGCCGCCGCGCGTCGCGAGCGCGCCCGCGGTGGAGCTCCCCGATCTTCCGACCGAGGCCTTGGCCGAGCCCCCCTCGGCCGCGCCGCCCCCGGTCGCCGAGACGCTGCGGCCGCCGCCTTCGCCGCGCTTCGAGGGCGACCTCGAGATCGAGGCGAGCGTCGTCGTCTCGCGCCGCACGACCGCCTACCGCGTCGACGAGGGTCTCGAGGACGAGGACCACGCCGAGGAGCGCGGGCGCGCGGCGGAACGCGCCGACGCCGAGCGCCTGGTCGCCTCGCAAGAGGCCGCCGCGAAGCGCGCCGCCGAGCAGGCCGAGGCCGAGCGCCTCGAGGTAGAGCGCGCCGCGCGAATGATGCACACGGCTACCTGGCGCACCTTCGCCATGGAGCTCGACGCCGCGCGTGGGCCAAAGCCGGTCGCCGCCGTCGAGAAGCTCTACGCTCAGCGCTACGTCCCGCTGGTCGGGGCTGTCGCGCGCGGAGAGGCCGACGCCGCGGTCGAGGGCGTCGTCTCGAGCTTCCGCTCCTCGTTCGCGGAGAGCTATGAGGCGTCGTTCGGCTCAGTGAAGGTGACCGCGAAGCGCCCGCCGATGGTCATGGACGCCCCCGAGGTCGCGCAGCGCGTGGCCCGCCTCTCGAGCGCGCGCTCGGTGAAGCTCATCCTCGTCGACTCGATGAGCTACGACCTCGCCGAGCGCGTCTCCGCGCGCATCGGCACCGCCCTCGACAAGCGCGCGGTGCTCGTCGAAAAGTCGATCCTCTGGTCTGCTCTGCCGTCGACGACCCCGGTGCAGATGCACCTGCTCGCGCGCGGGGTCGAGGGCCTGAAGGACATCCCCGGACCGGTCAGCGAGCCCGAGGTCGCGCGTGGCCGAACCGTCAGCTCGCTGCGCCGCGAGCGCCTCGGCGCGCGTGAGGTGCTGAAGCTGGACCTGGTCGAGGCGCGCCTGCGCGGCCCGGGGCCCGCGTACGACGAGCGCCTCGACGCGATCGCCGACGAGGTCGCGCACATCCTGGTGAAGCTGCTCGAGTCGTTCCCCGCCCGCACGCTCGCGTACGTGTTCGGAGACCACGGCTTCTGCCTCGGCGCGGGCGCGAACGGCTGGGCCACCGGCCCCGCGACCCAGGGCGGCGCGAGCCCCGAAGAGGTGCTCGTCGCCGGCCATGGCTGGCTGCTCGACGCCGTGCAGTGAGCGACGGCGCGGGCGGTCAGCGCTGCCCAGCCTTGAACACGCGCAGCATCCAGTACAGCGACGGAAACAGCAGCACCGAGCCCGCGATCAGCACGGGCCACACGACCTCGAGCGTGGCGGCCGGGGCCGCTGCGCTGGCGATCGTCAGATCGGGCGCGACCAGCACGGGGTATTGAGCGGCGCCCCAGCCGAGGAGCACCAGCACGACCTGGCTGCCCGCGACGACGCGAGCGAGGCCGAAGCGCCGCGTGAAGAGGAGCGCGAGCGCGCCGAGCGCAACCGCCGTCGTCAGCCCCGCGAGCGGGAGGCTCCACCACGAGCCCGTGAGGCGGTCGGCGAAGCGCGTGGTCGCGGGGCCCGCGGCGAGCGCCGCGGCGCCCGCCAGCGCCCCCGCGCTGAGGCTCGCCCCGATCGCGCGCGCGCGAAAATCGTCACGCAGCTCGGGCGTCTGGGCCTCGACCGTCAAGTAAGCGGCGGCGAGGAACGCGAAGAGCGCGAGGGTGAACAGCCCGACGAGCAGCTCGAACCCTCCCAGCCACGACAGATCGAGCGTGCTCGGCGGCACGCCGGAGGCGCGCCGCGCGCCGGTGGTGATCGCCCCGACCGTGACGCCGATGACCACCGGCGTCACGGTGCTCGCGATCGCGAACACGCGTCCCCAGCGCTCCGTCGAGGCGCGTCCCCCGTCGCCGTATTGGCGGAACACGAACGCCGACCCGCGCAGCACGATGCCGACCAGCATCAACACGAGCGGCACGTGCAGATCGATCGCGATCGCCGAGAACGCCGGTGGAAACGCGGTGAACAGCATCACGACGGCGAGGATCAGCCAGACGTGGTTCGCCTCCCAGACCGGCGCGATGGCGCGCTCGATCACCCGCCGCTGATCGGCTGCGCGCGGTCCGCGCGCGAGCAGGTCCCACACTCCGCCGCCGAAGTCGGCGCCGCCGAGCAGCGCGTACAGCACGAGCGCCGCGAGGATCACGCCGGCGAACAGCTCGGGCAGCACTCAGCCTCCCTCGGCGGGCGGGTCCGTGGTGCCCCGCACCTGGCGAACGAGCACGCCACCGACCACCACGCCGAGCACCGCGTAGACGGCCGCGAAGATCGCGAACGGGAGCCAGAGGTCCTTCACCGGCGTGGCGGCGTCCGCGGTCCGCAGGACGCCGTAGATGGTCCACGGCTGTCGGCCCACCTCGGTCACGACCCAGCCCGCTTCCATCGCGATCACGCCGGCGGGCCCCAGCGCGATCGATGTCAGGAGCCAGAGGCGCCCCTCGGGGAGGCGGCGGCGCCGCACGGCGACCGCCAGCGTGAACAGCGCGTACCCGGCCGCGAGCGAGCCGAGCCCCACCATCACCTGGAAGGACGACCGCACGATCCAATGCGGGCGATCCTGCACCGGGATCTCCTCGAGGCCCTTCACGACCGCGTCGGGATCGTTGAACGCCATGAACGACAACAGCCCGGGCACCTCGAGCGGCCCGACGGTGAGCGGCGCCCGGGGCTGCGTCTGCTCGAGCCCCTCGAGCGCGGCGAGCTTCATCGGCTGATGAACGGCGATCTGCTGGCCGGCGTAGTGGCCCACGAGGGGCTGGGCGAGGCTCACGGGGATGGTGACGGCCAGCGAGATGGCGAGCGCTCGCCGGTGGAAGCTCGACGTCCGCGCGCGCAACAGCGCCCACGCGTGGATCGCCCCCCCCGCCAGGGTCGTCGCCATGTAGGCGGCGAGCAGCGTGTGGAGGATCTCGTGCAGGGCGAACGGCGTCGCCATCGCGCGCAGGGGATCGATGTCGACGATCTTCCCGTCCTCCACGCGGAAGCCGGTCGGCGCGTTCATCCACGCGTTGACGATGGTGACGAAGACGGCCGAGAGCGCGCCGCTCGCCGCCACCACCAGCCCAGCCCCCACGTGGACCCAGCGGCCGACCTTGTCCCAGCCGTACAGGTAGATGCCGAGGAAGATCGCCTCCGTGAAGAAGGCGAAGCCCTCGAGCGAGAACGGCAGCCCCACCAGCGGGCCCGCGTGCTCCATGAAGGCCGGGAACAAGAGGCCGAGCTCGAAGGAGAGCACCGTGCCGCTCACCGCCCCGACCGCGAAGAACACCGCGGTGCCCTTCGCCCAGCGCTTGGCCAGCTTGAGGTACTCGGCGTCGCCCGTCCGCAGCCAGAGCACCTCGGCGATGACCATCAACAGGGGCATCGCGATGCCCACCGAAGCGAAGATGATGTGGAACGCCAGCGAATACGCCATCTGCGCGCGCGCGTAGAGGACCTCGCTCACCTCTTCCGCTCCTCGCGCAGGACCCTCAGGAAGGCCTCACCGTACTGTGCGAGCTTGCGCGGGCCGACCCCGCTGACGCCGAGCAGCTCGGCGTCGGAGGTAGGGTGGCGCTTCGCCATGTCCAACAGGGTCGCGTCGCTGAAGACGACGTAGGCGGGCACCCCGCGCTCTTCGGCCAGGTGTCGCCGCAGCGCCTTCAGCAGATCGAACAGCTCGGACTCGGCCCGATCCGAGGGCGCCTGAAGCTTCGACCCGCCAGCGCGCGCGCGGGCCTTGGGCTCCCCGCGCGGGTCGCTCGCGCCGCAGACGTCGCAAGACCCGCCGCACGGTGACAGCTCTTCCCCGAAGTAGCCGACGAGCGCTGCGTGTCGGCACTCGTGGCTCTCCGCGAAGCGGTACATCTCCCGCGCCTGGGCCGATGCGCGCGCCATGGCCTCGTCGGAGCCGCCGTCTGCGAGGCGGTCGTACGCGACGACCTCGGACCACGAATAGAAGAGCACGCAGTCGCTCGCCAGGCCGTCGCGGCCCGCGCGGCCGATCTCCTGGTAGTAGCCCTCGATCGAGCGCGGCATGTCGCGGTGCACGACGTAGCGCACGTTGCTCTTGTCGATGCCCATCCCAAAGGCGATCGTCGCGACGACGACGTCGACCTTGTCGAGGCGGAACTCGTCCTGCGCGCGCGCCCTGCGCTCGGGCTCCATGCCGGCGTGGTACGCCGCCGCGCGGACGCCGCTGCCTTGCAGGAACTCGCACGTGGCCTCCACGCTCTTGCGCGAGAGGCAGTAGACGATGCCGCTCTCGCCGGGGTGCGCGCGGATGACCTCGAGGATCGCGTCGCGCACGGGCGGCACGCGCTTGCCGCCGCGGTCGCCGCCCTTCTTGAAGACGTGGATCATCAGGTTCTGCCGATAGAACGAGCCGCGCAGGACCGCCGGGCGGCGCATGTCGAGCTGCGCGATGATGTCGCGCGTCACCGCCTCGGTCGCCGTCGCCGTGAGCGCGAGCACGGGGACCTCTGGGAACCGCCGCTTCAGCCCCGCGAGGTTGCGGTACGCCGGCCTGAAATCGTGGCCCCACTGGCTGATGCAGTGTGCCTCGTCGACGGCGATCAGCCGCAGATCGATGCGCGACAAGACGCGCCCGGCCGACGCCTCGAGCCCCTCGGGGGCGACGTACACCAGCTCGATCTCCTTCGCCTCGATGCGTGCCATGCGCTCGGCGCGCTCCTCGTGGGTCAGGCTCGAGTTGAGGAACGTCGCCGGCACGCCGACGCTCGTCAGCGCGTCGACCTGGTCCTTCATCAGGGCGATCAGCGGAGAGACGACCAGCGTCGTTCCCCCGAGCACGCGCGCGGGGATCTGGTAGGTGAGCGACTTGCCAGCGCCCGTCGGCATCACGCCGATCGCGTCGCGGCCGGCGAGCACGGCGTCGATGACCTCGCGCTGCCCGCGCCGGAAGCTGTCGTAGCCGAAGGTCTCCTTGAGGACCTCTTCGGGCGACGGCCCGGTTCGGGCCGGGCGACGCAAGGCCGCGGCGACGCCGCGCAGCGTCTCGAGCAGCGCAGCGTCGAACAGCCCAGCGTCTCGCTTGTAGGTCGCCCGCAGGCGCTCGAGCTCCGCCGAGCACGCGGCGCGGGCGTCAGCGTCGGTGAGCGCGCTCGCCACGTCGCGCTCGAGCGCCGCCACGGCGCTCTTCACGGAGCGGGAGTCGGCAAAAGGAGCGCTACCCACGCTGCCCGCCTAATACGGGGCGGGCAGCGCGACGAGCCCTACTTCTTGGGCTTCACCTTCTTGTTCTTCGCCGACTTGGAGAGCGCGAAGATCTTCTTGTCCTTCGAGTCCTTCTTGTCCGCGCTGGCGACCCGCCCCTCGCTGGGCTCGACGTCCTTCTTCGGACCCGAGCCCTTCTTCACCTTCTTGTCCTTGTCGGACTTTTCCTTCTTCGCGACGGTCGTCTTCTTCGACGGCTTCGCCTTCTTGGGCGCGCTCGCCTTGCCGCCGTCCTTCTTGGCGACCTTCTTCGCCGCCTTGCCCTTGGCCTTCGGCTTCGTCAGCTTGGGCTTGGGCGCTGCCTCCTCGGCGGGCCTCGCGTCCTCTGCCGCGGCGACGTCCTCCTCTTCAGCAGGGGTTTCGCTGTCCTCGATGGCTCGGGCGTCACGCATCGCGGACAGAGGAAGGAGCGCGATCAGGGCGGCGAGCGACCATTTGATGAGGCCGGGATTGAGCACGGGCGTAGCAAGCCACACGCCGCGCGAGAGGGCCAAATGCGCGCAGAAAAAAGGGCGCTTTCGAACCTACTTCAATACGTCCTTAAGGAACGCGTGGGTGTCCGCCCAGCACTGCTTCGCGTGCGCGCGCCACATGAGTGCGTGGAAGGCGTGCATCTCACCCGGGTAGATCTTCACGTCGGCTCGGGCGCCCAGCGCGGCCACCGCGCGCCCGAGGCGGCGGGTGTCGTCGAGGATGGGGTCCTTGGTCCCGCAGGGGATGAAGAACGGCGGCAGCGGTCGCGCCGGCGGCTCGCGGCGCTCGAGCACACACACCGGGTCGGCCATGTCGAGCGAGCTGCCGGCGACCTCGACGGGCAGGTAGTTCTCGGTCACCTCGACCAGGCGGTCGACGATGAAGGCGGGCAGGTGTCGGCGCCGCGCGAGCCGCTCGACGTCGGTGACCTGGAGCAGCCCGCACGCCGGCAAGGTCGCCCGCGGCACGACGCGCGTCGCGAAGATCCTCTGGGCGTACGCCTCGGTTCGCTCGTACGTCGCGGCGATCGTCATCGCCGTCACCAGGTTCGCCCCTGCGCTCTCGCCGGCGAGCGCGAGCCGCGAGACGTCCCCACCGAACGTCGCGGCGTTGTCGATCACCCACGCGTAGGCGTCGGCGCAGTCCTCGATCGCCGCGGGGTAGGGGTGGCGCGGCGCGAGGCGGTAGTTGATGTTGAAGACCACGTAGCCGGCTCGCGCGAAGGCGAGCGCCATCAGCCAGTGCGAGTCCTTGGAGAGGATCCGGAAGCCACCGCCGTGGACGTACAGCACCACCGGCAGCGACCCGGAGCGCTGCTTGGGGCGGTAGACGTCCAGCAGGTGCTCGCGCCCGCCCGGCCCGTACGAGACGTTGCGCAGCACCTCGACGCCGTGGCGCTCGGGCTTGGCGCGCGGGTGCAGCTTCGCCAGCCGTGAGCCCGT
Organism: Polyangiaceae bacterium; assembly: GCA_016719945.1. Lineage (GTDB taxonomy): Bacteria > Myxococcota_A > Polyangia > Polyangiales > Polyangiaceae > Xiheicaenibacterium. The sequence continues at coordinate 576,368 of JADJYE010000002.1, forward strand.
CATGAAGAAGCCGTCGACGAGGAACGCCCCGACGGCCTTGCGCATCCTCACCCAGTCGACGTCGGCGACCATGCTCGTGGGCTCAGCGGGACAACACCAGCGTCGCGTTCGTGCCACCGAAGCCGAACGAGTTCGAGATCGCGCAGCGCAGCGCCGCGTCGGTGGGGCCGAGCACCGGGGGGTAGTCGGCGAGCTCCGGGTCGAGCGGCTCGGCGCTGACGCTCGGCGCCACCCACCCGCCGCGTAGCATCTCGAGCGTGAAGATCGCCTCGATCACGCCTGCCGCGGAGATCGTGTGGCCGGTGTACCCCTTGGTGGAGGAGTAGTGCAGGCGACGATCCCCGAAGACGTCACGGATCGCCCGCACCTCGCTCACGTCACCGAGCGGCGTGGAGGTGCCGTGGGTGTTCACGTAGTCGATCTCTGCTGCGTCCACTCCGGACAGCTCCAGGGCGGCGACCATCGACGCCACGGCGCCGCTCTTCGCGGGGGCGACCATCTCCCCTTGGCCGTCGCTCGACATGCCGAAGCCGCGGATCGTCCCCAGGATCGGCGCCCCGCGGGCCTCGGCGTCGGCGCGCCGCTCGAGCACGACCGACCCCGCCCCCTCGCTGAAGATGAACCCGGCGCGGTCGGCCGCGTACGGCCGGCTGGCCCGCTCGGGTCGATCGTTGTCCCGGCCGTTGTAGGCGCCCATCGCGTCGAAACCGGCGAAGAAGTGGGTGTCGCAGACCTCGACGCCGCCCGCGATCGCCGCCTTGGCGTGGCCCGTCTGCAGCAGCGAGCTCGCGAGCAGGATGTTGTAAGCGCCGCCCGAGCAGGCGGCGGTGGCGGTGAACGACGGACCGGTCGTCTTCAGCACGTTGACGAGGTTGGCCGAGACCGTCGACGCCATCAGCCTGGGGATGACGGTGGGGCTCACCCGCTTCACGTCGCGGGTCTCGTCGAGCTTTCGACGGACCTCGATGTGCGTCTCCACGTCGCCGGTCCCGGAGCCGAAGACCATCGCGACCTCGCGGCGCGCGAGGTGCGGCAGGGTGGACTCGAACAGGCGGCTCTGAGCGATCGCGATCTGCGCGCTCTTGAGCGCGACGCGCGCGCCGCGGCCCATGAACCTCGATAGCTTCTTGCTGATGCCGAGCGCGGCGTCGGACACATCGCCGTGGTACTGGCCGATCACCTGGCAGCGGGCCTGCAGATCGATGGCGACCTGCCAGCGCTCGAACGGGACGTTGCTCCCCTCGCGCAGCTTGGCCAGGATGCTGGGGAGGTCGTCTCCCATGTTGCAGCACACGCCGACGCCTGTGATCACCACGTCGGCCGGTGAGTCCGGACGCATAAGGGTCACCTAGCACACGCTGGCCGCGGACTTTAGCCCTTTGCAGCCTGAGACAAGCTGTACAAATCGAGCGGTTTGCTCCACCCTTTCTGCGCTGTCATGCCGCGCCCCATCGATAGCCACGGCGAGATCGAGACCATGCTCCATGGCGACTTCAACTGGTCGTCGGCGATCGCGTCTCGCTCGTATTTCACGCGATCGACGACCCCCAGTCGCCCATCGAGGTCGTCATCCAGTCGCCCGCGGGTCAGAAGATCCTCGAGCGCGTGCTGCGTGAGCTGCCCACGGGCCTCCCCCAGAGCGCGCCGCCCGTCGAGTTCGTGCCCGCGGCCAAGGGCGTCTACCAGATCCAGGTCAAGGAGCTGCGAGGCAAGCAGCGTGGGCACGCGACGCTACGTATCGGCTGATTTGAGAGCTCGTTCCGGATGAGTGAAGCAGTATGAAGGCGTTCGCGCGGCTGATCGTCAAGCGGACCGTCGCCTGGATCGTGGTGGTGGTGGTCCTCGGGATCTCCGCGGCGGCCGCGGTGTACGCGAACCGCGTCGCGCAGGACGACGACATCCTGGCGTTCCTCCCGCGGACCAACCCGGAGGTCGCCGGCTTCTACGAGGCGAGCGATCGCTTCGGCAGCATGGACGTCGCGCTCGTCGGCATCGAGGCCGACGACGTCTTCGCCCCCGACTTCCTGGTGCGCCTGCGCGACCTGACCAAACGCCTCAACGAGACGAACGGCCTCGAGTACTCGCTCAGCATCACCAGCGTCGAGGACTTCGCCGAGGACGCTGGAGGCGGCAGGGTCGACCTCGACTACCTGGTGCGCGATATCCCCCAGTCTGACGCGGAGCGCGAGGCGCTTCGCGCGAAGGTGCTCTCGCGCGACCACATCGTCGGCAACCTCGTCTCGGCCGATGGCAAGGCCGTGATGATCTACTGCTTCGCGACGCCCGGCGAGCAGCCCCGCGTGACCGCGCAGCGGGTGCGCGATCTCGTCAACGAGTCGTTCCCGGCGGAGAAGAAGTACTGGGGCGGCGCCCCCTTCATCTCGACGTACATCTACGACGTCACCCAGAGAGATCTGCGCGCGCTCGCGCCGTGGGCGTGCCTCGCGATCTCGATCATCGTGCTGCTGTCGTTCCGAGATCTGCTCGGCACCGGGCTCTCGCTGCTGTCGACCCTGCTCGGCGTCGTGATCCCGCTCGGCATCATGGGCTTCACGGGCGTGCACACGAACATCGTGCTCGGGTCGATGCCGGTCATCCTGTTCGCGCTGGGCAGCGCGTACGGCGTGCACATCCTCACGCGCTACTACGCGCTCGCGGCCAAGCACCCGCGCGAAGAGGCGATGCGCCTGGCCCTGGAGGACGTCGGTCCGAGCGTGCTCGGCAGCGGCCTCACCACGGTCTTCGGCCTGCTGTCGTTCGTGATGATGGACATCGCGCCGATGCGGACCTTCGGCATCTACACGGCGCTCGGGCTCACGATCGCCCTCGCCCTCGCGCTCGTGTTCATCCCCGCGGTCATGATCATCTCGCCCGTGCGCGGGCGCGTGCCCCCCACGCTGACCTGGCTCAACCAGTCGATGGCTAGCATCTCGGTGTGGGCGCAGCGCAGGCGGATGGTCGTGGGGATCGGCTGCCTCGCGCTGGCGGGCGTCGCGGCCTTCTTCGCCGCGCGGGTCGACTCGCGTATGGACACGGCCGCGTTCTTCGACGAGGGCAGCCCCCCCGACGAGGCGTTCGACTTCATGGGCCGCCACTTCGGGGGCGCCCAGTTCATCCAGATCCAGGTCAAGGGCGACATGACCGATCCCGCGGTGCTGCGGGAGGTCCAGCTGCTGGGCGACGAGATCAGCCTGCTCGACGGGGTCACCAGCGTCACGCACGTCGCCGGGATCGTCGCCCAGATCAACGAGGCCATGGGCCAGAAGGTCCGCCGCGTGCCAGACACCGGCGACGAGGTCCGCCAGCTCTACGGTCTGGTCGCGGGCAAGCGCATCATCTCCCAGACGGTGACCGAGGATCGCGCGTTCGCGATGGTGCTCGTGAAGGTCGCGCCGACGCGGGCCGCCGAGGTCGAGGTCATCCTCGACAAGGTCGAGGCGCTCTCGAAAGCGGCGTTCGGCGGCGAGCTCGTCGCGGTCGAGTCGAAGGGCGAGGGCAGCGAGGCCGTGCGGCGCCACCGCGCGCAGATCGTCGCGGCGCGCGTCGCCTCGCTCGCGCGGTCGTTCGGCACGCGCGTCGAGTCGCCCGAGAGGCTGCTCTCCGCGCTGGAGACCGCTGCGCCCGAGCCGAGCGACAAGGCGATCACCGACGCGATCGTCGCCTTCATGAAGAGCCCCGCGTTCGACGATCCGATCCCCAAGACGCCGGAGCACCCCGACGGGGACGCGACGCAGCGCATCGCCAAGGCCGTGGCCGCGCTCGGCGGGCCACCCGCGGAGGACGACGCGCGCAAGGCGTGGCGGGCGAAGGTGCCAGGCGCGATCGGCGCCGTGCTCGGGCTCGACGCGAGCGATCCCACGGTCGACGATATCTCCGTGACGCTCGAGCAGAACGTGCCCGATTTCTGGCTGCTGCAGCGGGCGAAGGCGCGGTCCGAGCAGGTCATCGCGGAGGGGGGGCTCGTGGTCCCCGAGGGCGCACGCGGCGAGCGCCTGCGGACCTTCATCGGACACGCGCTCTACGACCTCGGCGCCCCCCGCCTGGCGCTCGCGCCGTCCGCCGGGTCGGGCGAGAAGCTCACGATCGAGCCGCTCGTGACGGGGCTGCCGGTCTTGTATCGGGGCCTGTCGCGGAGCGTCTTCAACAACCAGTTCAACAGCCTCTGGTTCGCGCTGGTGCTCGTGATCGGCCTGAAGGCGCTCTTGTTCCGGTCCGTCGTGACGGGGCTCTTGTCCTCCATCCCGACGCTGCTCACGCTGCTCGTGATGTACGGGGGCATGGGCCTCATCGGCGTGCACCTCGACATCGGAACCTCGATGCTCGCGTCCCTCATCATCGGCGCCGGCGACGACTACGCCGTGCAGTTCCTGTGGTCGTGGTCGGTGTCGGCCCGCGCCTCCCTCGAGAAGGCGGCGACCATCGCGGCGACCGAGAACGGCGCGGGGATCTGGACGAACGCGGTGATGGTCGCGATCGGGTTCTTCGTGCTCACCCTCGGCGAGGCTCGCCCGCTGAAGAACGTGGGCGGCCTCACGGCCGCCGCGATGATCGCCGCCGCGCTCGCGACGTTCGTCGTGACGCCCCTGCTCGCGCGGCGCCGGCACTACGCCCCCGTGCCGGCCCCGGTCGACGAGCCCGATCCCCACGCCGTCGGCGCCAGCGAGGCCTGACCCCTCCCGTCCAGGAAGGTTGCGCGCTCGCCCCCGGTGCGTGAAGGTTGCCAGGCCTTGTTGGAGGTCCGCTGAGCCACACGTTCGCCCGCGGTGACCGCCTCGGTCGCTACGAGCTCGTCGAGATCATCGGCGGGGGAGGCTTCGCGTCGGTGTGGCGCGCGCGCACCGTCGGGCTCGGCGGGTTCGAACGAGCGGTCGCCGTGAAGGTGATGAGAGCTGGGCGCGCCAGCCAGAAGCGCTTCCAGGACATGCTGCTCGACGAGGCCCGGCTCGTCGCGCGGCTGCAGCACCCCAACGTCGCGCAGATCTGGGGAGGTCGGCGAAGATCCGCGGTCGCTCTACTTCGTCATGGAGCTGGTCGACGGCGCGTCGCTCGACGATCTGTTCGCGCGCGCCGAAGATCTCGGCAAGCCGCTGCCGATCCGCGCCGTGTTCCGCGTGCTCGCCGACGCCTGCGCCGGGCTCCACACCGCGCACGAGCTCACCTCGGACGGTGTCTCGATGGGGATCGTGCACCGCGACATCTCTCCCCACAACATCCTGGTCACCAAGGACGGCATCGCGAAGCTCATCGACTTCGGGATCGCGAAGGCGCGCGAGCGGCTCGCCGGCGACACGTCGACCGGCCTGATCAAGGGGAAGATCAGCTTCATGGCCCCCGAGCAGGCCAAGGCGGAGGATCTCGATCGCCGCGCCGACGTGTTCGCCATGGGGGCGGTCGCGTTCGAGCTGATCGAGGGGCGCCCGCCCTTCGACGGGCAGACCGAGGTGGGTCGGCTCGCCGCGCTCGTCGGTCCGGCGCCCGCGCCGCCGCTCGGCGAGCGGGTGCCGGCGCCGCTGCGCGCGGTGGTCGCGCGGGCGCTCCAGAAGGACCGTGACGCGCGATACTCCACGGCCGCAGAGCTGAAGGAGGCGATCGAAGAGGCGCTGATCGAGAGCGAGCTCGAGACCTCCACGACCGAGGTCGCGAGGCTGCTCGCTCCCTACTTCACGCGCAGCGCCCCCGAGCCGACGTCCGAGCTCCAGACCGCGCTCGCGAACACGACCGCGGATCGGCCGGTCAGCTCGACGATCCAGGTGGCTCCGGTGAAGACCGCGACCATCGAGCTCCCGCTCGTCCGACGGCGGTACTGGCCGATCCTGGCTCCGGTGGCGCTCGCGCTCCCCGTCCTGGCGTGGGCAGTGACGCGCCCTGGGGCCACCTCCCCCGGGACCGGCCCCGACCCCTCGGCGCTCGCGAGCGCGGGCGTCGCCAGCGCGACGCCGACCGCACCTGGGGCTTCAAGCTTGCCGTCTCAGAACGAGACGACCGCCCCGCCGCCGCCCGCGAGCGCCTCGCCGCCGCCCGCGAGCGCCCGGGTGGACATCGGCACCAGCGCCTCGGCGGTGACCAGCGACCCGCCCGTGGCACCCTCTGTGCAAAAGCCTCCGCGGAAGACCGGGCGACACGCCCCCATCGACGAAGATGCCATCGAGTAAGACCTGCTTCGGCGCGCTGTGCGCCCTCGTCGTCGCGCTGAGCGCAAGCTCTGCGCTATCGGCCGAGCCGACCGCGGCCGAGCGCGAGGAGGCCAAGCGCGCGTACACGGCCGCCAAGAAGCTCTCCAAAGAGGGCAAGTCGGAGGCGGCGCTCGTCCTGTTTCGGCGCGCGCACGAGCTCGCGCCCACGCCGGTCACGCGGCTCGATCTCGCGCGTGCCCTCGACGCCAGCGGCAAGCTGGTCGAGGCGCATCAGCTCGCCGTGACGGTGGCCGCGATGCCCACCACCAAGACGGAGACGAAGAAGAGCCAGCTGGCGCGCGAGGAGGCGGCGGCGCTCGCCCCGCTGCTCGAGGCGCGCCTGCCGAAGATCACGTTCACGATCGAGCCGGCGGGGGTCGAGCCAGAAGTTGCCGTCGACGGTGCGGCGCTGAGCAAAGAGCTGCTCACCCAGGAGCTCCCGCTCGACCCCGGCGAACACAAGGTCTCCGCGCGCAGTGGCGGCCAGCGGGTCGAGCGGACGCTCACCCTCGCGGAGGGGGAGCGGAGCGCCGTGGTGCTCGCGTTCGTGGTCAGCAGCGCGCCCGTCGAGCCACCCCCCGTCGAGCCGAAGCCCCTCGAGCCCGAGCTGCCCCCCACGCAGCCGAAGCTCCCGCCACCTTCCGTCGAGCCGCCTCCAGCGACCGACGACGGCCTCACGCCGGTCGTGCCCGTCGCGTTCGCGACCGCGGGGGTCGCGCTGCTCACCGGGGCGATCACCGGCGGCGTGGCGCTCTCGCAGGTCAGCGACCTGGAGGCTGGGTGCCCCGGCGGCTTCTGCCCTCCGGCGCAGCACGATCTGCTGTCGACCCACCGAGCCCTCACCACCACCTCGACCGTCGCCTTTTCCATCGGCGGGGCGGCGGCCGTGGTCGGCGGCGTCGCTTGGATCATCGACGCCGCGACCTCGTCGACTGGCGCGCCGCGTTCGTCGCTCGAGCTCCGATGGACCGGCACAGGGGTTGCTTTGTCAGGCGCGCTACCATGACCACGAACCCTCGCCTCTCTGGCCTCCTCGCCCTGACCCTCGTCGCCGGCTGCGCCAACGTCATCGGCACGAGCGACTACGAGCCGTGTGAAGCGGAGAGCTGCCCAGCGGGCGGCGCCGGAGCGGGCGGCGCCGGCGGGTCGGGCCCCTCCTGCTTCAACGTCACGATGAACGTGAGCGGCAGCGTGAAGGTCCACATCGAGACCCCGGACGTCGACTTCGACTCCGAGTCACCCGGCCCCATCTGTCTGCCTGCAGGCTCCATCACCGCGAACGCCGAGTGCGATCAGGGCGGTGGGGACGATCCCCCGGTCGTCGTCTCATGGGGCAACGACCTGTGTAGCGTCGACGCGGCGTCGTGCACGTTCACGCTCTTGGACCCGGAGACCTTCACCGTGTCTGCGCCGAGCTGCCAGTAGACGCGCCCGCTCTTCCGCTTCCGGGCAGGGCAGGGGGCGGGACCCGGTATCATGTGAGCGAGATGGGTCGCACAGGCTCCGACGAGACGGTCGACCACGCGTTCCAGGCGGTCCGCGCGGCCCCCGACTATTGCTTGTCGATCGTGCGCGAGGGCAGGGCTCCCTTCACGATCGTGCTGCCGGCTGGGGCGCTGAGCGTCGGCCGAGAGGCCCAGGCGGACCTGTGCCTCAAGAGCCGCTCGCTCTCACGGCTGCACTTCGCCGTCGCCGTGGCTCACGACGGCGTGACCGTGCGCGATCTCGGCTCGAGGAACGGGACGTTCGTCGACGGAGCGCCGATCGCCGACGCGCCGGCGCCGCTGACCGTCGGGGCGGAGGTCGTCGCGGGCGACGTTCATTCGACGCTCCTGCGGCGGGCGAACCTTCCTCATGGCGCGCGACCGTTCGTGTCGCTCGCTGGGCTCGAGTCCCAGCTCCCCACCTCGCTCGCCACCCATGTCGCCGCGCTCGAGCTCGAGCCGGCTGTCGACGCCTCGCCCGCTGCGCTGCAGGTGCTCTCGCAGCTGCCTCCAGACGCCACGCTCGCGATCGTCTCGGACGACACGCTGCTCGTCGCGGCCTCGTCGACCACGCTCGAGTGGCTTCGGGGCGCGCTCGGCCCGCGCGCTCGGCGCTTCGTCGTCCGGCCCATCGATCGCGTGAGCGGCGCGACGGCGCTGTTGCGCGAGCTCGAGGCCCCTGGGGCCGTGCCCCCTGAACAGGACGACCTACCGCCCGCCTTTCGCTACCCGTCGCTGCGCCCCCTCCACGACACGCTCCGGAAGATCGCGCCTCGCGGCATCAGCGTGCTGGTCCACGGCGAGACAGGCACCGGCAAGGAGGTCGTGGCCCGGGAGCTCCACCGCCTGAGCCGCCGGTCGGGCCCGCTCGTCGCGGTCAACACGGCGGCGCTGCCCGAGACGTTGATCGAGAGCGAGCTCTTCGGCCACGAGCGCGGCGCGTTCTCGGGCGCGCAAGCGGCGAAGGCGGGGCTCATCGAGTCGTCGGATCGCGGCACCTTGTTCCTCGACGAGATCGGGGAGCTGTCGCTGCCTCTGCAGGCGAAGCTGCTGCGCGTGCTCGAGGACCAGAGCGTGCGGCGCGTCGGCGCGACCAGCGAGCGCAAGATCGATCTGCGCGTGGTCGCCGCGACCCATCAAGATCTCGAGGCGCTCGCCCGCGAGAAGAAGTTTCGCCAGGATCTGCTCTACCGGCTGAACGGCGCGGTCGTCACGTTGCCCCCGTTGCGTGAGCGCCGCGGCGAGATTGGCCCCCTCGCGCAGCGCCTCGCCGCCGACCTGAGTGGCGAGCGCTCCGCCGCTCCGCCATCCATCGATCCCGCGGCGATCGCTGCCCTCGAGGCCTACGCGTGGCCCGGCAACGTGCGCGAGCTCAAGCACGTCCTCGAGCGCGCGCTGGCGTTCGCGGACGACGGCGTCGTGAGGCTCGAGCACCTGCCGGCGACCGTCGCGGGGAGCGCGGGTCCGTCGGTTCACGCGGGCGCTGCCGCTGCCGCTGCCGCCTCTGCGCCGGCCGCCGGCGACGTACGCTCGACCGTCCGGGACTTCGAACGCGATCGGATCCTCGACGCGCTTCGCCAGACGGGGGGCAATCGCACGCGCGCCGCGGAGCTCTTGGGGCTGCCGCGGCGCACGCTGGTCTACAAGCTGTCGAAGCTGAAGCTCGACGAGGAGTGACCGGGCCTCAGCCCTGGCCTTCGCCGCCCTCGCCGCCGCCGCCCTCCCCGTCGTTGGGCTCGGGATCTTCGGCGCCGTGCTCGCACTCGCCTGCCAAGCAGAGCTCGCCCGCGGGGCAGTCGGCGTCGGTGGCGCAGGCGTCCTCGACCCCATCGCCGCCGTGCGGCTTGCACAGCCCGTCCTCGCACTCGAGGTCGAGGCCGCAGTCGGCGTCGACCCCGCACTGGGCTCCGACGGCGTCGTCGCCGCCCGCGCCGTCATCTCCACCCACGCCGTCGTCACCACCTGCGCCGTCGTCGCCGCCCGCGCCGTCGTCGCCGCCGTGGAGCTTGCAGATGGAGTCGTCGCACTCCTCACCCGCGAGGCAGTCCGCGTCGACCGAGCAGGAGAGGCCGCTGCCTTCGATCGCCTGCGACTGGTCACCGAAGACATCCGAAGGAGCGTTGCAAGCCACGAGCAACGAGGCACCGAGCAGCGAAAGAACCGTGAGAGAGGTCGTCATGCCCAGCGACACAGCAGAGGTCGTGCCAGCAGCCAGCCCCAGCGAATTCGCGCTCTTTCCCCGAGCTTTGTCCCGGCGGCGGCGAGCGTGAGCAACGAGCTGCCGGCGATGGCCGGCAAGCTGTTGCTCACGGCGTCCCTGCTTCCGCCGAAAGAAGCGCGTCGGCGGGGCGCGAGCCCTCGGCACGGTCCTTGTTGGGAGCCTCGGCATGAAGACCTCCTTCCTGCTCACGACTCTGCTCTCTGCCGCCGTCACTTTCGTGCCCGCCCTCTCGTATGCCGACGACGCCGACAAGGCCGCCTGCGTCGACCTCGACGAGGGCGACGACTGCACGCGAGGAGACGGCGGCCCCGGGGTGTGCATCCCCGACGAGAGCGATCCCGACGTCCTCACCTGCGACGACGACCCCTCGGAGGACGGCGGCGGGGGCGGTTCTTCCAGCGACTCCGGTGGGGCAGGCTGCGCGATCGGCTCGGGCCCCAGCGGCGCGCCGCTCTTGGCGGTCGTCGGGGTCGCCCTGGCCGCCGCCGGGCTGGGGAGCCGGCGGCGCCGCCACCCGCGGGCGTGACCCCGGCTTGATTAAACGAGCGCGCCGCCCGTCCAACCCGGTTGGGTCGACTCGCCGGAGCCTTTTCAAACCCGCAAGGCTCGGCTATCGCTTCAGGACAAGGAGAACTCTGGCATGAAGGGCGACGCTCTCTCCCACCTCGCCGCGCGGCGGCAAGTGCTCAAGGCGACGGCCGCGGGCTTCGGCCTGTGGGCGACCTCGGGTCTTCTCATCGCGCGCGATGCCCAGGCCGACGAAAAGGGCGACAAGGTGCTCGCCGCGGTCGACGCCGCCGTCTTCAAGTCGAAGACGCAGGTCATCGAGTACGACGGCACCATCAAGACGCCCGACAAGCCGGACCGCAAGCTGTCGCTGCGCGTCATGATGAAGGGCGACAAGCGCTTCAGCGAGTTCCTCGCGCCGAGCGACGTCAAGGGCACCAAGGTGCTCATCCTCTCGCCCTCGCAGATGTACGTCTACCTGCCGGCGTTCAAGAAGGTCCGCCGCATCGCGAGCCACGTGACCGACCAAGGCTTCATGGGGATGAACTTCACCCAGGACGAGATGTCGATCACGAGCTACGGCAAGATGTACTCGGCCACGGTCGCGAGCGACGACGGCAAGGTCGTGAAGCTCGTCATGACCGCCAAGAAGGACAGCGAAGCACCCTACCCCAAGGTGGAGATGTGGCTCGAAAAGGCGCGCAACCTGCCGACCGAGGTGAAGTACTACTCGGACACCGGCGCGCACCTCAAGACCGAGACCCGCCTCAACTACACGGTCGAGAAGGAGTGCGCCACGCCGAGCGAGCTCAAGATGGTCGACCACACCAAGAACAACATGTCGACCACGCTGGTGCGCAAGGCGCTCCAGATCAACACCGATATCCCCGACTCGCGGTTCACGAAGCGCGCCCTCGAAGAAGGCACCTGAGCTCATTTGCTTCTCGCGCGCCCGCTAGCGCGGGGCCCTTCGGAGGTCACGCGCTTCGGCGCGCGTGACCTCCGGCGCAAGGGTCGGGGAAATAGCCGCGCCGCGCTCTTCTTTCGTTTGGTAGCCTCCCGGGCACGATGCCCAGCCGCCGCGCCACGACCTTCGCCGTCGCCGCTGCTTCGACCGCGTGCGTGCTCGCCCACGCGCCCGTCGCCCACGCCCAGGACGGTGACGGCCCGCAGTGGGAGAAGCAGATCCGCATCGAGAGCGATCTCCGCTTCAGGCTCGAGGACGCGGCCTTGGGCGACGTCTTCACCCGTCGCACGCTGCACCAGGGCGTCGAGCGCAACCAGAACACCCTCAGCACGAAGCTCTCGGTCGGCTGGGAGAACCTGCGCGCCGTGGCCCAGGCCGACCTCGTGTTGTACGGCTACCAGGACCAGATCAACGGGCTCGAGGGCCTCAACGACGTCGAGCAGCTCCAGCCGTACCGCATCGATATCAACGAGCTGTACATCCAGGTGAAGGACCTGATCGTCGATGGCTTCGACGTGCGGCTCGGCCAGCAGATCGTGCAGTGGGGCGTCGGCGATCAGTTCAACCCGACGAACAACCTCAACGCCGACGATCTCATCGACCCCCTGCTGTTCGGCAAGCAGCAGGGCAATTTCATGCTGCGCGGCGACTTCTGGGTCACCGACGACTTCAGCCTGCAGGGCGTGCTCGTGCCCCTGTTCAAGGCAGCGCGCCTGCCGCAGTCGGCCCAGCTCCAGCTGCTCGCGCTCGATCGGTTGCCGATCCTCAACGATGCCTTGCGCTGGCGCCTCGCGGTGGAGAAGTCGGTCGCGCTCGGCGCCCTGAAGACCCCGACGGCGGTCGATCAGGTCACCGTGGTGCAGCCCGATCCCGAGTTCGAGAACATGCAGGCGGGCTTTCGCATGGCCGGCACCCTCGCCGAGCAAGACTGGTCGCTGTCGTACTTCAACGGGCGCACCGACTTCCCGGTCCCCCTGCGAAACCACACCAAGCAGAGCGACAAGGCGATCTGCACCGAGAAGGGCAACTGCTCGACCGGCGTGCTGCTCATCGACACGACCCTGTATTTTCCGAAGATGCACGTGTACGGGCTCAACCTCGCCGGCGAGTTCAACCCGTTCAAGGCGCTCGACCCCAACATCGGCGGCATCGGCTACCGCCTCGAGGGCGCGCTCGTCGTCCCGCAGGAGGCGAAGCTCACGCTCAGCAACGACGCCATCTCGCTCGGTGGCTTCAACATCCCCGAGGGCGAATACGACTACGACGCCGACGGCAACCCCGGCGGGGACGCGCCGCTCGTCGTCACCGACCAGCCGTTCCTCAAGTGGGTGCTCGGTCTCGACTACACGTTCGGCTCGAGCGGCCTATACATGAACGCGATGTGGGTCCACGGCTTCGTCGACGAGTATGGCGCCGGCGACTGGATGTTCGATGGCCGCTCGGTCCGCCTGGGCGAGACGGTCGGTGATCGAGCCGATCTCGCGTCGCTCGCTCAGTGCGCCATCGCCCAAGACGGAGAGCTGTGCGCGCGGGAGATCCTGCGCCCGCGCCAGGGCGACTTCGTGATCATCGGCTTCGACTACAAGTTCCTCGACGATCAGGCGCTGGCGCGGCTCTTCACCATCCTCGAGATGAGCGGGTACTACGAGTCGACCGTGGTGGACGGCGTGCGCGTCGAGAGGGCGCTGCATTGGTACACGCCGGAGGGCTTCTCGGCGTCGATCCTCCCCGAGTTCTCTTACAACTTCGGCAACGGCCTCGAGCTCGGCGCGGGCGCGCTGCTCAACATCGGCAAGGCGTATACGAAGTTCGGCGACCCCGCCGCGGGCGGCTCGCTGGCGTTCATGAAGGCGAAGTACACGCTGTAGCGGAGCGACGCTCGGTCGCTCGGTCGGCTGGGGACCCCTCGCCTGCGGCGCTCGCTGCGCGCCGCGCTGGCCGCCCCGCGGTGCGGGCCTCCCGTGCTCGGTCGGCCGGGGACCCCTCGCCTGCGGCGCGTGGGGAGCTCGCCGCGGGCTCCCCAGTCACCCGCTGCGCGGGTGACAGCCCGCGCGAGAGCCAAGCCCACAGGCCTCGACGCGCCTACGGCTCGCCCCAGCCGCCCTCCGCGCGGAAGACCCACCACCGCCGGGCTCCCTTGTGTCGACTGCGGTGACGCTGACGCGGATGGCGCGCAGAGGGCCGTGGCCGCGGCGCGCTCCATTGGGCCCCCACTCTCGGCGACAGCGAGGGCACCCCTCGCCGCAAGGTCCCGCCGAGCTGTCGCCGATTCGAGCCAGTCACACCCTGCATCCGCCGCTCCGCCACGTTTTTTGTGCGGTTTGCCGCGGCGCGCTCCATTGGGCCCCCACTCTCGGCGACAGCGAGGGCACCCCTCGCCGCAAGGTCCCGCCGAGCTGTCGCCGATTCGCCCCGCGAGCCGGTGGCGCTCGACGCGCTCTCGAAGGCTGAGGCGCTCGCCAGCAAGCTGCCGCGTGGGTACCGTCGCCCCCCCCGCGAGGGTTCACTGCGGCGGAGGCGGCGGGGGGGCGATCAGATCGAGGTTGAGGCCGCCGGGGTACTGGAAGCTGGTGTACGAGCCGTAGCCCGAGACCTGGATGCCGACCGGGAGGTCGCTCGCGATGATGTGAGCGCCCTGGCCGGTGTCGGGGAGGGTGACGCGCGCGATGCCGAAGCCGCTCGAGATCGGGGTCGGGGGCGCGCCGATGGGCGCGCCGTCGAGGGTCACGACGGCCTCGAGCGGCATGACGATGTCGACGTAGTTCACGTCGTAGTCGAACGGCGCGAGAAAGACGTATTTGGTCCGGTACTGCTCGACCGCGGTGGCGATGCTCTGCGCGGGGTCGCCGAGGCCCGCGCCGGTCTGATCGGCGCCGGTCTGGAACAGGGCCACCGCGAACTCCTTGTCGCCGATGACCTCGAAGTCTTGCTGGACGACCCCCATGTCGACGACCTGCCCGGCGTTGAGGGTGGTCGGCGCGTTGGGCGGCGCGCCCGCGGGGTACGTCAGGGTCGTGCCGTCGACGTTGCCGTGCATGCGCACGAGGTAGGGGGCGGGGCCGCCGTTCGCGTGGGTCGGCGCCGTGACGAAGTAGTGCTCTCCGAGCGTCTCGGCGGGGAACACGCTCTCCTCGATGTGGTCGCAGGCAGCGACGCCGTCGGGGATGTTGGTGCACGGCAGGCCGTGGATCACCTGGACCGGCTTGTCGGCCTGGATGAGCGAGCCCGAGAAGTCGGCCGCGGGCGCGCCGTACAGCTGCACGACCTCGCCCCGGTTGAGGGTGAAGGTGACCTGCTGGCCTGGGCCCGCGGCGCCGAGGCCGCCGCCGGCCTGCAGCGAGGCCATGCCGCCCATCGTCGCCGTGACGTTGGTGCCGTCTTGGGTGCCGGTGACGGTCACCGTCGCGCCGATGCTGGCGATGTCCCACCCGTGGTAGCCGATGACGCGGTAGTTGCCGGTGAGCGCCGGGGCGGGGAGCAGCAGCGACGCGTCGTTCGAGTACGAGAAGCACTCGATGCCGAAGAAGCACTGCGACGCTGGGCAGCTCGACCAGTCCTTGCCCGGCGGGCCGCCCTGCGGGCCGTACTCGAGCGCGTTGAACTGGTAGACGGTGACGGGGAGCGAGCTCACCAGATGGTACGCGCCGGAGGCGACGCGCGCGGTGCCGTTGAGCGGCACCGCCTCGGTGCACGTGCCGAAGTCGGGGCCCTTCAGCTCGGGGACCCAAGGCAGGTAGAGGGTGCTCGTCGAGTTCGGCGCGACCGTGGCGGTCGCGACCGTGGAGCCGCCGCGATCGACCGTGACCTCGGCCGGCTGGGTGCCGCCGTTGGCCACGACGACTGCGTAGTCGAAGATCGACCACACGTTGTTCGCGGTCACGGTCGGCCAGAACTCGCAGCCGATGTAGGTCTTCGCATCGAGCGCTTGCTCGCACGTCACGGGGTCGCCGCCGCTCGAGCCCCCGCCCTGATCGCCGCCGCCCATGAACTGGCCGGTCGACCCGCCGCCTCCCTGGTTGCCGGCGCCGTTGCCGCCGGTGCCGTCGGGGTTGTTGCCGGCGTCGCAGCCGTCGCATCCGGCCACGAGCAGGGAGCCGGCGAGCAGAGAAAGCGAAGAGAGGGAGGTCGAGGACCGCATGCGCGAATCATCCCACGTCCCAGGGCTGTGCGGAGGGCTTCCGTTGGGTCACTGAAACCCGTAGCCCCTCGACGGGGGTGCGCTGAGGACCAGCGCGGTGTCCGCCGTCAGGTGGCGGAGCAGCGCGACCTCCTCCGGCAAGAGGGCCCGGTTCTGCTGGAGGTAGTCGAGGATGAGGTACGCGAGCACCAGCAGCCCGGCGTCGGCCCTCCCCGCCTCGTCCGCCGTGAGCAGGTCGAAGCGCGCGAGATCGCACTTGTCGTAGAAGTAGCGGCCCCGCTCCAGGGGCTTCAGCTCCGCGAGCTCGGCGAGCACCTTCGGCCCACGCTCGCACACGCGGGTGAGCTCGTCCTTCAGCTTGCCCTCGGCGATCGGCTCGACGACGATCCGCATCGTCCCCCCGCCCCAGCGCGCGTCCGAGACGTCGTTCAACATCTCCCGGGTCCGCTTCGGGAGCCGCTCGCTCTCGAAGTCCGCCAGCGTCTCGGCCGCCGCCATGAAGCGCATGTCCTTGGGGATGCGGTCGAACGACGCCAGGCCCTCGCGGACCGTCTCGAGGGCGCGGTCGTCGGGCTTCGGCAGCAGGCTGCGCTGGGTGAACCAGAAGAGGAAGCCTGCGCCCCCGCTGAGGACCAGCACGCCCAGCGCGAGCAGCAGCCCGCGCCGCTGGTTGCGCTTGATGGCGGCCGCGATCGCCTCGGTGCTGTCGGGCGCCTTCTCGTTCGGCGGCTCGGCGCCGGGCGCCCCCGCAGGGCCGGTAAGAGCTTCGTCACCCATCACCCCACCTCGTACGCCCTCGTAACGTCCCTTCCCTTGGGCCTCAACCGCGAAGACGATAGGGCCCATGTTGCGTACCCCCGCGCTTCGCGTGCTTCCCTTGTGTCTCGGCGCGCTCGTGATCTCGAACCTCGGCTGCGCCGAGGAGCGCGAGCCCATCAACCGCGTCCAGCCGAACGCGCTGTCGAAGACCTTCTTCGTCAACGATCTGGTCGACCCGAGCGACGACCCCGAGTTCTACATGCGGAACACGGTCGTCGACGTCGCCGCTGGCGCCGGCGCAGACGGGCTGTTCACCAGCTCCGACGCGCAGCCCGTCGCCCGCGTTCGCTTCGAGATCACCGAGCAGCTGCTGGTGGCGCGCCTCACCTACGAGCTGATCGAGAACACCGACGGCAAGGGGGCTCGCAGCACGCCCGACGGCCAGGTCGTCGCGGCCTTCGCCGTGCAGAGCCACTTCGACATCCGGCGCGAGTACAACCCGACGACCGGCGAAGAGTCGAACGTGATCGTCGAGAACAACACGGATCGTCCGTGGTACGAGCGCGAGTACTTCCGCGTCGACTGGTCGCGCAACCTGGTGACCACGGCGTACGACCTCGACACGCTCGCGCAGCTCGGCATCTATTACGGCGTCACCTGGGAGCCGGTCGCCTATTACGTCAACGACCCGTCCCACCCCGACGCGCCGGTGTTCGACGTCGAGCGCGGCTACTTCGACGTCACGCACAAGTCGCTGGCGACCCCTGGCATCATCCACGACGAGTGGTGGGGCGACTACCCGGCGTGCTGGGAGATCGGCGCCTGGCCGACGCTCAACTGCAACCCGAGCGAGGTGACGCTGCGCCAGGCGTTCATCAAGGTGCAGGACAACGACTACGAGCCGCTCGTCATGGACGGGACCATGATGGACATGTTCGGGTACTTCTACTGGGACCGCTTCGGCTACGACCGCCGCTACGGGGTGGTCGACGACAGCTGGCGTCGGCTCGCCACGAAGTGGAACTTCTGGGAGCGCTCGCACGCCGACCCGGTGGTCGTCTGCAACACGGAGGAGACGACCCCGGCCTCTGCCGATCCGCACCGCGACGAGGACCTCGACGGCACGGAGGACGAGTGCGCGGCGGTCGGCCGCGGCTCCCGCTGCGACGACATCGTCGGCGAGTGCACGATCCCGCTGCGCGATCGCAGCATGAAGGTCATCCCGTGGCACGTGAACGCCGAGTTCCCGCCGGATCTCTTCCAGGGCACCGCCGACGCGCTCGAGTCGTGGAACCGCGCGATGCGCGTGGCCGTGCTCACGGGGCGGCTCGCCGAGTGCCGCCGTACCGGTGAGGCCGGCTGCGAGGCGCAGATGGGGTGGCCCGACCACTGGAGCGACGAGTACGACCCGCCGAAGGGCGACGCGTCCCTCGCCGAGGTGCCGGACATCTTCGTGCTCTGCCATAACCCCGTGGCCGAGGGCGACCACGAGGCGTGCGGCGCGCTCGGCGACGCGCCTCGCCTCGGGGACCTGCGCTACAACCTCATGACCATCGTCGACGACGTCGAGCTGATGTCCCCGTGGGGCATCATGATGGACGCGGAGGACGTGCTCACCGGCGAGAAGATCGCCGGGAGCGTGAACCAATGGGCCGCGACGCTCGACCGCTACGCGTCGAGCCTCGTCGACATCCTGGCGCTGCTCAATGGCGAGATCCCGCCGGAGGACTTCATCGAGGGCGAGAACGTCTCCTCGTGGGTCGAGGCGAACCGGCCCGGCGGCGCCGCCGAGCGCTACCTGTCGATGGACTCCGAGGAGCTCGCCTCCCGCCTCGCCTCGTTCGACCCCCAGGTCATGACGCCGTACTTCGCCAATATGGCGCAGCCCAAGCCAGGGATGCCCCCGAGCGGGCGGCGCGCGATGCGGCTCCAGAACCTGGTCGAACAAGGCCGCCTCGGGCCCGGCAATGGTGAGCTCTCGGCGCGCCTCTCGGCGCTGCGCGGCACGCCCGTCGAGGCGGCGCTCGCCACCCCCGAGATGGTGCAGTCGGTCGGCTACGACCCGACCGAGGTCCCCAGCGAGGACGCGATCCGGCGGGCCTCGCCGTTCGGCAAGGCCAACCCGGCGCACCGCCGCGAGAGCCGCCGGACGCGCGCGCTCTCCCAGGCAGAGCGTCACTCGTGTCGCTACGACGCCGCCGCGCCGGACCACCTCATCGGCCTCGCCAAGCGGGCGCAGCAGCTCTTCCCGTCCCCCGACCCGACCGACGCGGCCGCGGTGCAGCAGCACCGAAAGGACGTCTTCACCTGGGCGCGCCAGGAGCTCTCACGCGGCGTCATGGCCCACGAGATCGGCCACTCGATGGGCCTGCGCCACAACTTCGCGGCGTCCTTCGACTCGCTCAACTACGACAAGCGCTATTGGCAGCTTCGCACCGAAAACGGCGAGGTCACGGCCGACTGCGCCGCCGGCGAGAGCGACGGATCGGCTTGCATCGGTCCCCGCTACAAGGACCCGCTCACCGACGCGGAGCGCGACGGCCTCATCAACCGCTTCTCGACCACGAGCACGATGGACTACCCCGGCGACCAGAACCAGGACATGGTCGTCGCTGGCACGTACGACCGAGCCGCGCTCCGCTTCGCTTATGGCAACGTCGTCGATGTCTGGGCCGCCGAGGGGGTCAGCGTCGACGGCAGCGGGGGCGGCAAATCGAAGGCGTACGAGCTCACCGCCTTCACGGTCAGCCCGGGTCTGTTCGGGGTCTATTACTTCCCGCCGGTGTCGGTCGAGGCGCCGTACAAGTTCCGCCATTACTCGACGTACCAGCGCGAGTTCGACGTCCTCGGCGAGTGCACCGCGAGCGACGACCCGGACGCGGTGCTCGCGGCCGAGTGCGCTGGCGCGCCGATGGACGTGGTCGACTACCGCGACATGGCCGACTTCGCGACCGACCCGGACTACGCGAAGTTCAGCTGGGGGGTGAACGCGAAGGCGGTCGACCCCGCGGGCCGCGTCCGGCGCGGCTACATGTTCTCGTCCGACGAATACGCAGACTCTGGCAACGTGCCCTCCTTCTCGGACGACGCTGGCGCCGACGCGTACGAGCAGATCGCGTTCCTCGAGTCGGCCTACGAGAATCGCTACATCTTCGATTATTTTCGGCGAAATCGCGTCCAGTTCAACTCGTGGGACACGACCAACCGCGTGCAGGCGCGCTACCTCGACACGATCCAGATGATCGCGAAGGCGTTCTTCTTTGGCGCGGTGCTCGAGGGGGACCCGACCCAGCCGACCGCCGAGTTCCTGGCGGACGGGAACTTCGGGCCGCTCGCCGTCGGCAGCTCGCTGTCGCTCGACCTCTTCGCGCGCATCCTCACGCGGCCCGACCCGGGCTACTACTGCTGGGCGGAGTTCTGCGGCGGCGTCCAGCCGTGGGGCGTCGAGGAGGATGTGTACGTCGCCGACTGGGCGCCGCTGCCCGAGGTGTACCTGTACGACTTCTCGGTCGGTCTCGGGGACGGGCGCTACCTCCACAACGACTACGACTACTCCCAGGGCTACTTCTGGGGTGACTACCAGACGCAGGTCGGCTCGTACTACGACAAGGTCTGGGCGCTCTATTACCTCGGCGAGGCGTTCGACTTCTTCATCTCCAACTCGAAGGAGGACTTCGTCGACTCTCGCTACAAGAACGTGAACTACGCGACGGTGTACCCGCAGCAGGTCCGGCGCCTGTTCGCGAGCTTGATGACAGGCGACGTCAGCACGTACGGCCCCTGGGTCAGCCCGCCGCCGAACCCCGACGACACGCCCGCGGTGACGCTCGAGTACCCGACCTGGCGTGACCCCGTCGACGTCGGGAGCCGGCCCGCGGGCTCGCTGCTGGTCGACCCCAACTACGGCTGGAACACGCAGATCAACGCGATGGTGTGGGGGACCATGTTCTTCCCCACCAACTGGTCGAACCAATGGGTCAACGACGCCCGGATCGCGTTCCCGGGGGAGGACTACAACTGGGCTGAGGTCGAGACCTTCCGCTTCTATGACCCGCGCACGGGGCTGCTCTACAGCGCCCACAAAGCGGGCACCGAGTCGATCCTCGGACGCACCGTGCAGGCGGGCACCGGGGCGCGCATCCTCGAGTGGGCGAACCACCTGCTGGCGACCGCGTACCTCGTCGATCGCGATATCAATGGCGACCCGATCC
This sequence comes from Polyangiaceae bacterium, assembly GCA_016719945.1. GTDB lineage: Bacteria > Myxococcota_A > Polyangia > Polyangiales > Polyangiaceae > Xiheicaenibacterium. Next base: position 596,828 of record JADJYE010000002.1, read on the forward strand.
TCGGGCCCGACGGACGGCCGACCCTCCTCCTCGACGTCGACGGCCTGCCCCAGCTCGACCCGAGCACTCCGGGGGCCGACGCCGAGCTCGCGCGGTTCGTCGACACGGTGGACCTCTTCCACCAGCTCATCCACACCTTCGAGCAGCCGCTCGGCGAGCTGCCCGAGCCGTGATCACGCTCGATGAGCGCCTGCGAGGGGGCCTCTACGGCCTCCTGGTAGGCGACGCCTTCGGCGTCCCCTACGAGTTTCGCCGAGCGACGGAGCTCCCCGCCCGAGAGGCGCTCGAAATGGTGCCGCCGGAGGGCACAAGCCGACGTACCCCCACGTGCCCTTCCGCACGTGGTCGGACGACGGGGCGCAGGCGCTCTGCCTCCTGGCCTCGCTGCTCGACAAAGACCGCCTGGACCTCCCCGATTTCGCGGGTCGGTTGAGGGCGTGGGCGCGCGACGGGTACATGGCGGTCGGCGGGGTCGTCTTCGACGTCGGCATCCAGACGGGCCGGGCGCTGCGTGCGCTCGAGGGCGGCGCGTCCCCGGAGGAGTCAGGGCCCGCGGGGGAGCGTGACAACGGCAATGGCTCCCTGATGCGCTCCCTCCCGCTCGCGCTGTGGCACCGAGGGGACGACGCGTCGCTCGTGCGCGACGCCTTCCGGCAGTCTGCCGTGACCCACGCCCACGCGCGCTCGCGGGTCTGCTGCGCGCTGTATTGCCTGTGGGCGAGGCGCCTGCTCGCGGGCGACGAGGACGCCTTCTCGCGCGCTGCGGCGGCGCTGCTCGGGGTGATCGCCGACCTGCCCGCTGAGCGGGCCGAGCTCGCGCTCATCCTCAGCCACGACCAGCCGGCGCGCGGCTCGGGCTACGTGCTCGACTGCCTCGTGAGCGCGAAGCACGCGCTCACCGAGGCGAGCTACGAAGAGGTGGTGCGCGCCGCCGTCGCGCTCGGGGACGACACCGACACCACCGCCTGCGTCGCCGGGGGGCTCGCGGGGATCCGGCATGGTCTCGGCGCGATCCCGGAGCGATGGCTGAGCACGCTGCGCGGCAAGGAGCTGGTCGACCCGCTCGCCACCCGGCTGCTCGCGGCTCGCGCCGCCTGAGTCGGGGCCTGCCGTTGCACCTGTTGCCCCCCCGTCCCCGGCGTGACATCGCTTCGGCGTGACCGATCTCACGACCGTCCTCGAGAGCCGTCGAAGCGTCCGCGCCTTCCTCCCCCGTGACGTCCCTCGCGAGACCTTGCGAGGCATCTTCGAGCGGGCGCAGCGAGCGCCGTCGTGGTGCAACATCCAGCCGTGGCGCGTGTACGTCGCGTCCGGTGAGATCCGCGAGCGCTTCGTGGCCGCGATGCTCGCCGCCGCGAAGGGGCGAGGTCCCGAGCCAGAGTTCCCGTATGCCGCCGAGTACCCCGAGCCCTACGATGCGCACAGGCGCGCGTGTGGCAAGGCGCTGTACGAGGCGATGGGGGTCGCCCGCGACGACGGGGAGGCACGCCGCCGCGCCTGGCTGCGCAACTTCGTCGCCTTCGACGCCCCGCACGTCGCCATCATCGGCATCGATCGGCGCTTCGACCTGTGGGCGGCGATCGACGTCGGGTGTTGGCTGCAGTCGGTCATGTTGCTCGCGCAGGCCGAGGGAGTCGCGACCTGCTCTCAGGCGAGCCTCGGGGCCTACCCCGGGATCGCCCGCGAGCACCTGGGCATCCCCGAGACGATCAAGGTCATGTTCGGGCTCGCCCTCGGCTACGAGGACCCCGACGCCGCCGCCAACAAGTGCCGCACGACGCGCGAGCCGGTCGACGCGAACGTCACGTTCTCGGGCTAGCCAGCTTCGAGCTACTTGGTTCCGAACAGGCGGTCGCCTGCGTCACCGAGGCCGGGGACGATGTACCCGTGATCGTTCAGCCGCTCGTCGACCGCCGCGGTGACGATCGGCACGTCGGGGTGGGCCGACTGGAAGGTCTTCACGCCCTCCGGGCAGGCGACGAGGCAGACGAGCTTCAGCGAGGCGGGGCTGCTGGTCTTGATGCGGGTGACCGCGGCGACGGCCGAGTTCCCCGTGGCGAGCATGGGGTCGCACACGAGCACGTCGCGGTCCTCGAGATCGCTCGGCACCTTGTAGAAGTACTCGACGGGCTCGAGCGTCTTCGGGTCGCGGTACATGCCGATGTGGCCGATGCGCGCGTTCGGCATCAGCTGCAACATGCCGTCGACGATGCCGAGGCCGGCGCGCAAGATGCCGACCAGCACGACCTTCTTGCCGTCGAGCGCGGCGCCCATCATCGGCGCGACCGGCGTCTCGATCGCCTCGTCGCGCAGCTTCATGTCGCGCGTCGCCTCGTAGCCGAGCAGGAGCGAAATCTCCGCGAGCAGGCGCCGGAAGTTCGCCGTGCTCGTGTCCTTCTTGCGCATCAGCGTCAGCTTGTGCTTCACCAACGGGTGATCGACGACGACGACGGGGGCGGGCATGGCGCCTTTTACCACGTGCCAAACGCTCGCGGCGGCGGCGCGGCCATGTTCCGTCTTGCCGGAGCGGGCCTTGGGCGCTAGTGTAAACCCTCACGAAGCGTCCCTGGCTGCTGGGAACGTCGCTCTCCTCGTCGCGAGGAGCGCAGCCGGATCGGATGACTGGCCGACGAAACGTGTGGCTACCCTGCTTCTAGCAGGGTTTGCCCGGGTGTCTCCGTCGGCGCTCGAGTATAGGACCAAGGGCCGCGCGAGCAGCCCACCCAGGCGGGCGCGGTGCAGTCATGAAGAAACCCACGATCAACACGGATCTTCGGATCGTCGATCAGTCGCGGACGATGAGCGCGTTCGAGGTCGACTTTGCCTGCCAAGAGGCGAGGATCACGATCCACTTCGAGCAGACGTCGGAGTCGCCCTCGGCCTGGCGGGTCAAGGCGAAGGGCCGGTCCCGCGTGGGAGCCGACCCGACCACCGCGACGAGCACGGCGCCGACGAAGCTCGACGCGCTCCGAGCCACCGCCGCCGAGTGGCGGAGCGGTCCTGACGATCCCTCGTTCGACTGGGAGGCGATGGAGTCGCTCCTCAACACGGTGCGTGCCCTCTAGCGATCGGAACCCGATGAAGCAGGACCCCAAGGAACAGCGGCAGGGCCGCCTCGAGGACGCCGCCAAGGCGGAGGGCGAGTGCTGGGCCCGCGAGCAGATGGGAGTCCTGCGAGCCGAGCATCGGCCGATCATCGGGGGCTGGCCGGGGACGATGGGCGAGGCCCGCGGCCGCTCGCGGCGATGTGTCGCGCAGGCCTTCGGACGAAATAGCGCAGCGCCGACCTTCGGTGAGGTCGAGAGCGCCGCACGACTGATGTACGCACGCGCCAAGCACGTTTGGCGAACGGTTACGGAGCGGGAACCCGCTCCCTGAGACACGGAGAACCGAATGACACCTGCGAAGAGGCAGAGGGAACGCAAACGCGAAGAGCAGCTCAAAGAGAAAGAAGAGCGCAAGCGGAAGCGTCGCCAGGAGAGTGAGAACAAGGTCGGCGTCGAGGCCGGCGTCGACCCCGATATCGCGGGCATCATCCCGGGCCCGCAGCCGCTGCCCGAGGAAGACGCGGTCGTCTAACCGGTTGCTGAAAAGTCGGCGTCGAGCCTCTCGGCACCCGGAGTGGCTGCCCATTCACCCCCCCGGCCCCCCTCGCTGCGCGAGGGGGGAGATTGTGTCGAGCGCGCCCTGCCCCTCGCGCGATCTCAAGCGAGCGGCGAAGCGCGCAAGGGGAGCGAGGCGCGAGCGAATCCGAGCTCACGGTCTCAGCCGAGGAGCGCTGGCAGCGGTCGCACCCGAGGACGCAGCGGCCGACGCGGCGGTGCCGGTGTGCCGTCAGATCTCGAGCACACCTGCGCGAAGCAGCTCGACCACCCCACGCGTGACGGTGGCGCGGCCGCTCCCGTCGCGCTCCTTCTTGAGCAGCTCGCCGACCGACCGTGCGGAGCGCAGCGCGTCGAGCAAGCGCACGGCCTGAGGGCCGAGGCCCTGCAGCGCGATCGGGCACGCCCCGTCGGCGTGCACGAGCGCGCGGCCGTCAGGCAGGCGCGCCAGCGCCAGACCCTCGCGCAGCTTCAGCCGTGCGCGCGCGAGGGCCTCGGGGCCGGCGGCGGCGAGCTCGATGGCAGCGAGCCACGCGCTCGCGTCTCGATCGAGGATGCGCGCTCCCGGGTGGCTCGACATCGCGACCGTCCCGGTCGCGCCGGCAGCTCCGCCGGTGGGTCGGGTGACGACGAGGATGACGGTCTTGAAGGCGCGGATCCCCACCTGCGCGAAGTGGGAGAGCCGCGACAGCAGCTCCTGGGCGTAGCGTTCGCCATAGTGAGGATCGGCGTGGGCCGCGATGCCGAGCGCGAGCTCCTCGGGCGCGTGGTCCCGGCCTTCGATGACGAGGAGGCCCGGCTCGGGCCCCAGCTCGCGCCGCAGGTGCTCGGCCACGGGCTCGTCTTCGACGATCGGCAGATCGAGCGCGAGCACGGCGCGTCCGCTCGGCGCCAAGACCGGCAGGCACTCGCGCATCGCGCGCAGCGCGAGCTCGTCGCCCCGCTCGCCGCCCGCCGCGTAGACCTCGCCCGAGGCGGGGACGGGCACGAACGGCGGCTGGAACATGACGCGAGCGAACCGCTCGTCGCGGACGGGCTCGAACAGGTCCCCGACGCGCGCCTCGACGTTGGTCACCCCCGCGAGCAGCGCGTTGACGCGGCACAGGATGGCGGCGCGTGGGTTCACGTCGGTCGCGATCACGCGACGCGCTCGTGGCGCGATCTCGAGCGCGGCGGCCCCCGCTCCTGCGCCGAGGTCGAGCGCCAGGTCGACCACCGCCTCGGGCATGGCGGCCCGCGCGACCACCGAGGTCAGCGCGCCGACGCCCATGACGGCGTCTCCACCTCGATCGAGCGCCTCGGCGAGCAGCGCGCGTCCCTCGCTCGAGATCGCGAGCGACAAGGTCGCGACCACGCCGCGCTCGTCCTCCACGAGCACGTCCGCCGCGAGCAGCGCGTCTGCGACGGCGGCGCCGAGGACGGCGCGGATCTCGGCGGGCGTCACGGGATCGTGCAGCCACAGCGCGCGCATCGCGAGGGCGCGCCGGTCGCTCCGCGCGCGCAAGCGCGCAGCCCGCAGCGGCCAGAGCGGCGCGTCGTGGGCCTCGGCGCCGGTCTCGAGGATCGGGTCGTCTCCGAGCGCCCCGTCGAGCGCGACGAGCCGCTCGCCGAGCTCGCGCCACACCTCTGCAGGTACGCCAGCGAGCTGCTCGTTGCTCGAGCGTCGAGCCGGGGCGGGGGGAGGATAGGGCCGCACGGGGCCTCACCGTACCAGCTCCGTCAGAAGACGGTGCCGTCGCTCTCGACGCTGAGCGGAGGGGTCGCGCCGGGGCGCCGCGCCTCCGCGGAGCGCCGGCCCGCGAGCCAGGTGGCGGCCTCGAGCTCGACCTTCGACGGGCCAGCCGCAGCGTGGCCACGGAGGCGAGGCGCGAGCTCGTCGAGCAGCGCGACGGTCAGCGCCCTCCACTCGATGATGAGCAGCGAATCTGTGCGATGGAGCCGGTGCCCGCTCTCGGGGTCGCGCAGCGCGAGCGCGCCGGTGTCGAGCAGCAGCCCTCCGTTGCGGTAGTCGGAGAGCGGAGTGAGCGCGTCCTTGCCGACGATCTCGACGCCCGCCACGGCGAGCGGCTCCACCAGCGACAGCGCGAGCCACTGGGTGAGCTTGTGCAGCGGAACGAGCCCTTCGGCCCCCTCGCCGAGGGCCGGGTGGAGCCAGACGTCGCCGAGGGGATGACCCGCGACACAGAGCCGCCCCGGCCAGATCGACGAGAAGCTCTCGAGCAAAGTCTCGACGAGGATCTCGACCTCGAGCCTGCCGTCGTCGCGCTCGGCGCGCGCCTTGAGCCCGTCGACGAGGTGACCCGGGCGGCCCGCGGGCCCGAAGCGGCGAGGATCGCGCGCGAGCGCCGCGCCGAGCTCGGCGAGCAGATGCGCCCTCCCTTCGAGGCCGACGATCGGGTTGTCGGGTGAGACCTGCAGGCCGCGTCCCAGGCGCTCGACGGTCATGCGGGCCAAGCCCTCGGCGTCTGCGCGCAGCCTCACGCCGTCCCGCGAGAAGTCTCCCGCCAGGAACATGCGCAAGGTCGCGACCGCGAGGCCCTCGCTCCGCCCGAGCACGGTGCCGGCGTCGTGGTAGGTCCAGCGCGCGCCGGCGCCGGCGTCGAGCAGCACGCTCGGCACGATGAGGTCGACGAGGATGCGCGCGCGCTCCTCGGGGCGCTCATGGCAGATGCGAGCGGACAGTTCCGCGGTGCGCGCTCTGCCGCCCGTGTCGAAATGGCGCATCCGCCCGTGAAGGGCGCCGGGCGCGCACGCGCCCGAGGCGAGCTCTCGGGCCACCAGGGAGGCGACGTCGTCGAGCCGCGCGTCGACCACCGAGAAGTGCTCCGACGCGCCGCGCCTCGCTCGCGTGAGGAGCGCCTTGCACCGGGCGCGGATCGTGTCGAGCCGGCGCAGGATCGCGACGTCCTCGAGGGTCCCGTCGATGACTCGGGGCGACCCACCCTGGCGGGCCCCCGTCGCCGCCGCCGCGTCCTCTTGGTCACGCTCGCTCCCCTCACTCATCGCGCCGCCGAGCCGAGCATAGTCGATCGTGCGCGCTCGCCAGAGGTGCCGCGCGGAGCCGAACGGTTTCCCGGGCGCGGCCACGCGATGAGCCCTTCCCGCGTCCGCGCAGCCGCTCTACGCGTCGGCGCGTATGACATCGACCAACCAGGGGCTGCCGAAGCGCGTCGGGATCTTGTTCTCCGGAGGGCCCGCGCCGGCCGCGAACGCCGTCATCGCCGCCGCTGTGTCGTCGTTCCGCGGCGCTGGCGTCGAGGTCGTCGGCTTCTTGCATGGCTACTCGGGGCTCGTCGAGTACGACGCGACGTCGAAGCCCCTGGTCGAGGAGACGCACTACCACCTGTTCAACGATCGCGATCTGCGGGGGCTGCGCAACGGTCGCGGCATCATCATCGGCACGTCGCGCGCGAACCCCGGGAAGAAGATCCGTGGGCCGGCCGATCTCGCCGATCCCGAGCGAAGCGCGCCGCTGCGCCGGGTCTGCGAGGGGCTGCGCTCGCTCGGCGTCGAGGCGCTCGTCTCGATCGGCGGCGACGACACGCTCAAGACCGCGAACTTCCTCTACGAGTACCAGCGCGGCCTGCCCGAGGGCGCCCCGAAGGTCGCCGTCGTGCACGTGCCGAAGACGATCGACAACGACTACCGCGGCATCGACTTCACGTTCGGCTTCTTCACCGCCGTCGACGTGATGGCGAAGGAGCTGTTGAACCTGCGCGCCGACGCGATGGCCACGAACAGCTACTTCATCGTCGAGACCATGGGACGAAAGGCAGGCTGGCTCGCATACGGCGTCTCGGTCGCGGGCGAGGCGCACATGGTCGTCGCGGTGGAGGACGTGATCGACGAGCTCGCCGTCGATGAGGAGATCCCGGGCGACCCGAGCGGAAAGAAGCGCAAGCGCCTCAACCTGGACGCGCTGGCGGACCGCATCGTCGATCTCGCGATCGCGCGCGAGACGCGCGGCAAGCACTACGGCACGGTCGTGCTCGCCGAGGGGCTCGCCGAGCTCCTGCCCGAGTCCTATTTGAAGGGCGTGCCCCGCGACGAGCACGGCCACATCTCGCTCGGCAAGATCGACATCGGCAAGGTCCTCGCCCAGGTCGCTGCGCAGCGCTACGAGGCGCGCACCGGCAAGACCCGCAAGATGGTCGGCGTCCAGCTCGGCTACGAGTCGCGCTGCGCGGCGCCCCACGCCTTCGACGTCATGCTGGGCTCACAGCTCGGCGTCGGCGCGTTCCGGGCCATCGTTCGCGAGAAGCTCGACGGTCACATGGTCAGCGTCGCGGGCCAGCTCGAGCTGCGCTACGTGCCCTTCAAGGAGCTCGTCGACCCGGTGACCTTGACGACCGAGGTCCGCTTCATCGAGCAAGGCAGCGACTACCAGCGCCTCGCGCGGGAGCTCGAGACGCGGATCCCCGCGAAGAAATAGGCGCTCGGGCGGCGGCGCGAGCGCGTCCCCCGAGCCCTGAACGAGACCGACTCGGGAGCCCCGGACGCGGGGCGGCCCCTCTCGACGCTGGCCGCGCTCCTGGCCGGCCCGTTCACGAATCGTGCCCGTCGCATTGACGGGTGGCACCTGGGGTGATTAGGTTCGGCCCATCCCCCGAGCAAGCCGCGGTCTGGACTGCTAGGGAGCCGAATTTACATGTGATTTGCGCGAGGTGGGGCGGCGCCGCTTGCACAGGGGCCTGGCGCTGCTTACCCAGCCACCGCGCGAGTCGCCATTGGGTTTTGCGTCCCAAGCGGACGACAACGAAGAACGAGGACACAACGTCATGGGCAAGATCATCGGGATTGACCTCGGCACGACCAACAGCTGCGTCGCCATCATGGAGGGCAAGGAGCCCAAGGTCATCGTCAACGAGGAAGGCTCGCGCATCACGCCGAGCGTGGTCGCGTGGGACGACAAGGGCGAGATCCTCGTTGGGCAGATCGCCAAGCGCCAGGCCGTCACCAACCCGACGAACACCGTCTATTCGGCCAAGCGCTTCATCGGCCGCCGCTTCGACGAGATCCAGGAGGAGACGAAGCGCGTCCCGTACAAGGTCGTGAAGGGCCAGAACGGCGACGTGAACATCGAGGTGCGCGGCAAGACCATTTCCCCGCCGGAGGTGGCGGCGAAGGTCCTGCAGAAGCTCAAGAAGGCCGCGGAGGACTACCTCGGCGAGAAGGTCACCGAGGCGGTCATCACCGTCCCGGCGTACTTCAACGACTCGCAGCGGCAGGCCACGAAGGACGCCGGCAAGATCGCCGGCCTCGACGTCAAGCGCATCGTCAACGAGCCGACGGCGGCCGCGCTCGCCTACGGCCTCGACAAGAAGAAGGACGAGGTCATCGCGGTCTACGACTTCGGCGGCGGCACCTTCGACATCTCGATCCTCGAGGTCGGCGACAACGTCGTGCAGGTCATCTCGACCAACGGCGACACGCACCTCGGCGGCGACGACGTCGACCACGTGGTGATGGAGTGGCTGCTCTCCGAGTTCAAGAAGGACACCGGCATGGATGTGTCCAAGGACAAGATGGTGATCCAGCGCCTCAAGGACGCCGCAGAGACCGCCAAGATCGAGCTGTCGAACGTCCAGGAGACGAACATCAACCTGCCGTTCCTCACCGCCGACGCGACCGGCCCCAAGCACCTGCAGAAGCCCCTCACCCGCGCCAAGCTCGAGCAGATGATCCGTCCGCTCGTCGAGCGCTCGATGGAGCCCGTCAAGAAGGCCCTCGCCGACGCGAAGAAGAGCCCCGAGCAGATCGACGAGGTCGTCCTGGTCGGCGGCTCGACGCGCATCCCGCTCGTGCAGGAGACGGTCAAGAAGTTCTTCGGCAAAGAGCCCCACAAGGGCGTGAACCCGGACGAGGTCGTCGCGATCGGCGCCGGCGTCCAGGCCGGCGTGCTCTCCGGCGACGTGAAGGACCTCGTGCTGCTCGACGTCACCCCGCTCTCGCTCGGCGTCGAGACGCTCGGCGGCGTGATGACCGTCATGATCTCGCGCAACACCACGATCCCGACCCAGAAGAAGGAGATCTTCAGCACGGCGAGCGACAACCAGCCGAGCGTGGAGATCCACGTCCTGCAGGGCGAGCGCACCGAGTCGCGGTACAACCGCACCCTCGGCCGCTTCCACCTCGAGGGCATCATGCCGGCCCCGCGCGGGGTGCCGAAGGTCGAGGTCACGTTCGACATCGACGCGAACGGCATCCTCAGCGTCCACGCGAAGGATCTGGCGACCGGCAAGGACCAGAAGATCACCATCACCGCCGCGTCCGGCCTCAAGGAGGACGAGATCGAGCGGATGGTGAAGGAGGCCCAGTCTCACGAGGCCGAGGACAAGGCGAAGCGCGAGCAGGTCGAGCGCCGCAACAAGCTCGATAACCTCTGCTACACGATCGATAAGACCCTCACCGACTCCAAGGACAAGGTCCCCGAGGCCGACGCGAAGGCCCTGAGGGACATCATCGACGAGAGCAAGAAGGCGATCGAGAAGCAGGACGACGCCGAGATCCAGTCCTGCCTCGAGAAGCTCGAGAAGGAGGCTCACCGCCTCGCCGGCGCGATGTACGGCCAGCAGGGCGCACCTCCGGGGCCGGGCGGCAACGGCTCGGCGGGGGGCCCCGAGGCGGGCGGAGGCGCGCCTCCCGGCGCCGCCAAGGGGAAAGAGGGCGTGATCGACGCCGAATTCGAAGAGGCGAACTGAACGGCTGGCCTCGCGAGAGGCCACGTGGAAACGGGCCTCGGCACCCTGTAAGGTGGCCGAGGCCCGCGCCGTTTCGAAGGGGCGAGCGGCAATCGGGCCGAGGTGGAGGAGAGCGAAGATGAACGGTCGGTCGAAGGCGGTGTGGGCGACGGCGGCGATGGTGGCGGGGCTGTGGGGCTGTGCCGGCTCGGGCGGCGGCGGCTCCTCCCACAAGTCAGCTTCGTACGCGCCCTCGGAAGCGGCGTCGCCTTCGCCGATGGGCATGGGTGACTCCGGCGCGGCCCCCCGCTCCGAGGCCCCCTCGGCCCAGCAACGCCCCGGGCTCGGCACCACCTGGGGTGAGACCCGCACGTCGCACATCTCGAGCGCGCCGTTCTCCCGCGCCGACTCGAGCTCGCCCTTCGCGACGTCCTCGGTCTTCTACGACAACGCGACCGGCGCGAAGAAGATGGCGGCGATGAGCGGCGCGACGCAGCCCTCCGACGGCCGCGTGCCGATCGGGGGTGGCGTCGCCTCGCTGCGGCTCAAGGACGGGCAGGGGCGGTTTCTCACCGGCCTCCAGTCGAACAGCAAACACTTCATCGTCGGGCAAGACGGCGACCGCTACACCATCGTGATCCAGAGCCACGTCCCGGCGCGCCTCGAGGTGGTGGTGTCCGTCGACGGGCTCGACGTCCTCGACGGAAAGTCGGCGAGCGTGGCGAAGCGCGGTTACCTCATCGACCCCCACGGGGTGCTCGAGATCGACGGCTTCAGGCAGAGCATGGACGCGGTCGCCGCGTTCCGCTTCGGCTCGGTCCAGGATTCGTACGCCGAGAAGAAGCACGGCGACGCGCGAAATGTCGGCGTCATCGGCGTGGCGCTGTTCAACGAGAAGGGCACGAACCCGGCGAGCTGGCCCATCGGCGACGCTCAGAACCGCCTCAACGCGGACCCGTTCCCCGGCAAGTTCGCGACCCCTCCCTGATCCTCTCGCGCTCGCCCGCTACCGCGGGGCCCTTCGGTCACGCTCGCGCCTGACGGCGCGGCGCGCCCGCAGCGCGAGGCTTTCTAGGCATACGACCCGGCCCAGACGTCCACGTCGGTCGGGTCGTCGTCATTTGCGAAGGTCGAGAGGCTCGCGCGCTCCAGCGCCGCGGCCATCTCGCGCGCCGAGCCGAACCTGGCGCAAGGGCGCTTCTCCAGCGCCTTCAGGATCACGCGCTCGAAGGCCGGCGGCACCGGCTGTGGCGCGCGCGACGACGGCGGCGGCGGCGGCTTGTGTCGGTGGGCGATCGACAGGGCGTGGACGCTCCTCGCGGACTCGTCGAAGGGGCCCTGCCCCGTGACGAGCTCGTACAGCACCAGCCCCGCGGCGTAGAGGTCGGTGCGCGCGTCGGCCTCGCTCGCGCTGTGCTGCTCCGGGGCCATGCTGCGCGGCGTGCCGAGCGCGACCCCGCGCCCCGTGCGCGCGAGCTCGGCGCAGTCGCGGCGAGCGACCCCGAAGTCGAGGAGCTTCACGTCTCCCTCCACGGTGAGGAAGATGTTCTCGAGCTTCACGTCCCGGTGCACGACGCCGCGCCCGTGCACGGCGGAGAGCGCGCTCAGCAGCAGCGAGCCGAGGCGCGCCGCGGAGGGGACGCTGAGCACGCCGAAGCGGTTCAGCTCGGTCCTCAGATCGCACCCGACGAGGCGCTCCATCACGAGGTAAGGGCGGCCGTCGTCGAGCGTCCCGACGTCGTAGACCGCGGGCGCCGCGGAGGCCGGGAGCGAGGCGAGGATCCTCGCCTCGTCTCGCAGCCGGTCGCCGAGGTCCGGCCGCGTGAGGTGGCGCGTGTGGAGCACCTTCAGCACGCACGTTCGACCGAGGTCGTCGTGCTCCACCTCGAACAGCTCTCCCATCCCGCCCGAGGCGAGGCGAGCCCGCACACGGTACGGTGTGCCCGAGAGGGCGGCCCCGGGTCGCAGCGCTCCGCGCCCCGCGGCTCGAGGCGTCGGCCGAAGCGCGGCGACGAGCGTCGCCGTGCTCACGCGCTGACCCCTGCCAGGGCCTCGCCCATCGCGGCTGCCGAGGGCCAGCGCAACGCGGGGCGCTTGGCCAGCGCGCGCCGCAGCAGCGGCTCGAACGGCCGGAGCGCGCGCGCTTCTCGCTGGGTCAGGTCATCGAACGGATCACGCTCGAGCACACAGAGCGGATCGTCCGACAGGAAGGCGGGGCGTCCAGAGACGGCCTCGAACAGGGAGACGCCGGCGCCCCAGACGTCGGTGCGGGCATCCAGGTTGCCGGCCAGCACCTGCTCGGGCGCGAGGTAGCCGACGGAGCCGACGACGTGGCGCCCGGTCGTCAGCGACGCGAGCGGCGAGGCCGCGAGCCCCAGATCGAGGACGATGCAGCGTACCGCGCTCGGCGGCTCGTGCTCCTCACGCCCGAGGAAGAGGTTGTCCGGCTTGACGTCGCGGTGTACGAGCGCTCGGCGGTGCAGCGCGCCGAGGCCGCTCAGCGCGTCCCCGAAGACGCAGGCGGCGAGCGGCGCGGGCAGCGGGCCGAGGGTGGTGAGCCACTCTCGGATCGATCTGCCGACGAGGCGGGGCATGACGAGCGCGCGCGGTCCTTCATCGTCATGGATCACGCGCAGCGTTCGCACGACGTTCACGTGCCGCACGGCCGCCAGCGCGGCGACCTCGCCCTCGAAGCGGCACCGCTCCACCTCACCCGCGCCTTCGCGCAGGACCTTCACGATGACCCGCTCGCTCCCGCGCCGGACCTCGAGCACGTCCGCGATCTCACCGCGTGACAGCACGCGGACCTCTCCGCCCTCTGCCCGCACCGACCTCTCCACGATCAACTCCGACATGCACCGCACCTCCGACGTCCATGTCGAGAACCGGCGCCGCCAGTTGCGTGGTTTGTGCGCTCGCGAGGGAGAAAGATCGCAGGCTAAACGCCCGAATGGATGGCGCACTCACCGCTGCGCGAGCGACGCGCCTCGCTATGCGCTCAGTGGTAGAGAAACCACGACACGCCCGGCTTGATCTCCATGTGGAAATGGTCGGCGTGATCGGCGTCGAAGTTGGGCGTGAGCGCGTAGGTGAAGATCCCGGCGTCCTTCGCGGAGCAGACGATCTGCCGCAGCTCGCGCGCCGCCGCGCTCTTGCCGTCGAGGTTGACGCCCGCGCCGCAGGTCTTGTCGCCGATCTTTCCGTCGAAGTGGCTCGACACGAGCAGCGTCGTACCGTCGCTCTTCTTGAGCGCGCCCACGTCGATCGCGAGCCCGGCCGGGTGCCGCGTGCCCGGCGGCGCCCACTTGCGCTGCGGCGCCACCGATTTCGCGTCGGCCTGCTTCGTTGGCTTGCCCTTCGCGGGAGCGACCTTCGTCGCGGCGCCCTTCTTGGTGGTCGGCGCGTCGGCCTTCGGCGCGCCGGCCTTCGAGGCGCCGCCCACCGCAGCGGGCGCCGGCTTCTTCTTGGGCGCGGGCTTGGCCAGCTCGGCCGGGCCGCCACGCAGCGCCGCGTCCGCGTCGACCTCGAGCTCCTTCGCCCCGCGCTTCGAGCGCGTCTTGAGCCCGCCGGTCTTCTCGGACTTCGAGCCCTTCGGGTCGAGGTGAGCGCGGCGCTTGCTCCCGCGCTTCTTCGTCGTCGGCTTCTCGGTCGGCTCTGAGGTCGCCTTCTTGCCGGAGTCTTCCTTCTTGTCGAGGCCGGCCTTCTGCATCGCGAGGACCTCCTCGGGCGAAGGAACGTTCGGCCGGTACATCGTGTAGTGCACCAGCTCGACGACGTCGTGCCGCTCGAGCAAGACGCAGAAGTCGTCGAGCGCGAGCGCAAGCCTCGCGTCGAGCACCTCGAACATGCTGTCCTTGCGCTGATCGGGCGGGAGCGCGCCGTGGACGTCGACGCCGTGCAGCGGCCCGGTGAGGCGGATGGGGGACCGGACGGTGCCGTGCGGGCCGACCTTCACGTACGAGACCCCTCGGCGATCGAGCTCGGCGAGCGCCTGCTCGTTGCTCATGTTGGCGTAGCGATACGCCGGGGTCGCGCTGGCCTCCGCCTGAGGGGGCGCCTCGAGGAAGGGCGAGTCGGCGCGCGCGGCACGAGGCGAGGCGAGCGACGCGATGGCGAGGGCCGCCGCTGCGACTCTGGCGAGGGCGCGCATCGCCGGGCACCATAGTTCGATCTTCGAGGAAGGCCAGAAAAAGCGCGGTAGAGTACACGCGTACAGCGGCCCAGCGCCGCGAACGCGTGAGCCCCGAACAACGCCCCCAAGCCGAAGTCGAAGCGACGCGCGGCTCACGTGCCGCCCAGCTCGCGCTCGTGGTCGCGGCCGTCACCGCCAGCGTGACCGCCGCGAGCTACGCGGCGCCGGAGGCCTACGCGACGACCGTGGTCGCGGCGGTGTTCCTTGGCGCTGCGCACCTGCTGATCCTACGCAAGGACGCGCTCACGATCCGCGCGCACGGGCTGTCGCTCGGCGGCTTGCTCGAGCCCGAGCGCATCGACACCGCGCGGCTCGCCAAGGCCGCGGTGCGCGCCGTGTTGGTGGCCCTCGTCGCGTTCGCGGTGATCGCGGTCCCGTTCTGGTTCGGCTACCGCGAGTACAACCAGCCGAGCCGCCCGTTCTCGTGGCGCGCCGCCGCGCCCGACCTCGAGGAGGTCCTCGGTCAGGTGTTCGTCATCGCCCTGCCCGAAGAGGCGTTTTACCGCGGCTACGTCCAGACCCGAATGGACGCGCTCTTCCCGCGGCGCTTCTCGATCGCGACGCTGCCGATCGGTGCGTCGATCGTCCTCACCTCGGCGCTCTTCGCCGTCTGCCACCTGCTCACCATCCCGAACCCCGCGCGGCTGGCGGTCTTCTTCCCGTCGCTGCTGTTCGGCGCGCTCCGGGCCCGCGAGGGCGGCATCGGCGCGGCCGTGCTCTTCCACGCGTCGTGCAACCTGCTCACCGCCGCCCTCGCCCGCGGGTACTCCGGCAGCGTGCCATGACGCGCCTCGCGCTGTTCGACATGGATCGCACGCTCCTCGAGGTGGAGACGGCGAGCCTGTATGTCCGCTACCAGCGCCAGATCGGCGAGGCGACGCTGGTCGATCTGCTTCGCACGCTAGGCTGGGTCGCGCAGTACACGTTCGGCACGCTCGACATGGCGAAGGTCGCGCAGAAGGCGCTGCGCTCGCTCGCGGGGGTGCCGGAGATCGTCGTCGCGGCGCGCTGCGACGACTGGTTCCGTCGTGTGGTCGAGCGCCACTTGACCGACGGCGGCCGCCTGGCCGTCCGCGCCCACCAGGAGCGAGGCCACACCTGCGCGATCGTGACCGGCGCCTCCGCCTACGCGTCGAGGCCGCTCGCGCGTCTGCTCGGCGTGCCGCACGTGGTGTCCACCGTCTTCGAGGTCGACGCAGACCACAGGTTCACGGGGCGGGCCGTCATGCCGCTCTGCCTCGGCGAGGGCAAGCTCGCGCGCGCCGAGCGGCTCGCCGAGGAGCTGTCGCTGTCGCTCGACGACGCGGTGTTCTACACCGACAGCATCAGCGATCTGCCGCTGCTCGAGCGCGTCGCCGAGCCGGTCGCGGTCAACCCCGACCCTCGCCTCGGGCGCCTGGCGCGGGCGCGCGGCTGGCGCGTCGAGACCTGGCGCGCGCGGCCCTGAGGCGCAGCGCCCGTTGCTTGCGTGGTCCAGCGCGTCGACCCGCGCGCTCGGCTGGCGACCCAGGTGAGTCTCCACCAGAGCAACGCTGTCGCTGTCCAGCCTGATCGTTGCGTCGTCACAGAAATGTAACGATACTGCTACCGAAACGATGGCGCTGCCCCTGCCTCCCCGTCCGCTGCTCGAGCTCACGCGCGAGCGGACGGCCAAGCGCCCCATCATCCGCGTGAGAGCCTCGACGGAGGACGCACCTCCGAGCGAGTGGGGCTCGCTCCTCGGGGACCTCGCGCGCCCGTCTCGCTCCGAGCCTCACACCGACATCGAGTGGCGCGTCCACGACAAGACGCACATCGAGTTCGCCATCGACTACCCGTTCCGCGCGACGCCGGTCGGCTACACCTGGGAGGCGTATTTCTTCGTCCCCGACAGCTTCCGCCTGGCGGCGACGACGTACGACAAGAAGCAGATCTACGACGATCTCCTCAGCTATGTGCGCCTCGCCGTGCCGGAGCTCCACTTCGAGGAGGCGGCGGACGAGTGCGATCTCGAGAGGGCCGGGTCGCTGCTCTCGGAGCTGCTCGAGGTCATCCGGGCCGCGGCGGGCGAGGTCGACGGCAGCCCCGCCTCGCGCGCCGCCGTGCGGCGCCTGCGCGTGTTCGCCTGCGTGATCCGGGCGTCTGGCCTCGAGGCGCAGCGCGCGATGCTCGCCGCGGTCGACGCGGCGCAGACGCCCGAGGAGGCGTCCGTCGCTACGAGCGGCTTCTCCAAGCTCGCGCAGCGCATCGCGCGGAGCTACCGCGCGCTGCTCGCCGAGGCGAAGAAGAGCGAGCTGCCCGGCGAGGTCGACGTCGCGCTGCGCTGGGTCGACGAGGACCTCTCGCTGTTCCTCGAGGCGCTCGCCGCCACCGCCAGCGTGCACATCCACCAGCGCACCGAGGACGGTTCGGATCGCTGGGCCGAGCATGCCTCGAGGCTCGCCGCCGACGCCGTGGGGGAGGCGCGTTACCGGCGCGATCGGGGCTACGGCGCGATCGGCTCCGACGCGGCGTCGCCGCGTCAGATCGAGCACTTCGAGTTCCGACGCCACGTGCTCAAGCGCTTCACCTCGAGCGTGCTGTGGCTGAAGCACGAGGTGCGCGAGGGCGCGACCTGGGTGCTGCATTTCTTGTACGCCCTGGCCGCCGCCGTCGCGATGGCCTTCGCGGTCGTGGCCACGTTCAAGGCGATGGACTTCCAAGAGTTCCTGATGCCGTACGTGATCCTCCTGGTCGTGTCGTACGCCGTGAAGGACCGCATGAAGGCCATCCTTCAGTCCGTGCTGGCCCGCTGGGCCGAGAAGCGCTTCCCCGATCGCGCGTGGACGATCCGCGACGAAGAGCGCACCGAGTCCGTCGGCGTGGTGCACGAGAACGCCGGCTTCCGCGACTTCGCGAACCTCCCCGAGGGGGTGCTCTCGGCTCGTCGAGTCACGCGCGAGCACGCGCTCGAGGAGTTCGCCCGGCCGGAGACGGTGCTGTGGCACAAGAAGAAGCTGAAGCTCGCGCCGCGCAAGGTGGGGCGCCTGACGTCTCCGATGATGACCGAGATCTTCAGGCTCAACATCGGGTCGTGGCTCGCGCACACCGATGACCCGAACCGGACCATCACGTTCGCCGACCCGGATCAGGGCGTGGTGTGCTCGGCGACCGCGCGCCGCGTCTACAACATCAACGTCGTGTATCGGATCACGGGCGACGGCGCTTCGCGTCCTTGGCGTCGCATCCGCGTGGTCGTCTCGCGCAAGGGCGTCGAGCGCATCGATCCGATCGCGTGAGCCGGGTGACCGGGCACGCTGTCAGGAGAGCGCGAGCATGCGCACGGTCTTCGGCTTCACCCGGATGTCGAGCGCCCCGTCGACGACCTCGTAGGACTGATCCTTCAAGACGTCGGTCGCGTGCGACACCCCGCCCCCGACCACGACGCGCGCGCCGCAGTCGCTCTCGGAGGGGTTGATCAAGAACAGCACCTTTGGGGCGCCGCGCTCGTCCTCGTGGAGCGTCGCGAAGACCCCGTCGGGATCGATGCCATAGGCGGGCAGGTCGAACGCCTCGATCGCGCGCGCGACGAGGCGCTCGACGTCCCCGGGGTCGGCCTTGCAGAGCACGGGAAGGTCGTCGTGCGGGCTGCGGAGGCGGGCCAGATCGAGCGGCTCGCTGAGCGCGCGGCGCGCGCCGCCGAGCTCGGGAGAGCGCGGGCCGACCGTGACGAGGGTCCCGCTGGAGGCGGCGGCGCACAGTCGCTCGTGGTAGCCGAGCCCGAGGTCGTCCTCGAGGCAGCTCTCCCTCGCGCCGGCGCCTGCGACGGAGAAGAACGCGCCCGACACCGGCCCGAACGCGTGCGTCACCCGGGCGAGGCGCCGCTCGTTGCGGGGGATGAGGATGCGCACCGGCGCTCGCCGGCGAAGGCGCTCGAAGTCGAGCTTCGCGAGCGCGTGCGTGAGCTTGCGCCAGAACAACGAGAAGGGGCGCTCGCGCCCGTGCGGATCGATGGGCGCACCGATCCAGCGGTCCCGCTCGACCGCCATGTACAGGTTGAACCCGCGCAGGCCGTACGCGAGCGCCGTGAGGACCGTGAAGACGCTGTCCCGCTCGTCGAGCGGCGGGAAGAAGGGAGGAAACCCGGCGCCCATCTCGCAGCCGAAGGCCGGGACTCCGAGGGCGTCGCAGCGGACCGCGAGCTCGCTCGTGCGGCGCATGATGGTGACGCGCGTCGTGGGCGAGGCCTGGTTGTAATAGTCGTAGCCGATCAGATCGACGGCGCCTCCGACGCGCGCAGCGTTGAGCGGCGTCGCCTCTTGCCCCGGCGGGAAGTTGTGCGAGCGAGGCAGGCCGTCGAGCCCGGCGTCGGTGAGGGCGCCCGCGAAGCGGTGCATCGCCCGCGCGAGCATGTGCTCGTGGAGCTCGGCCCAGTCGACGTGGCGCACGAGCTCGGCCGGGGTCTTTGCGTCGAACCTCACGGGCGGCTCGATGTCCCCGAAGCGCGGGGAGCCCTCCGCGCTGGGGTCGAACCCGTACGCCGCCCCGAGCGCCTCGAGGGTCTTGTATTTGTCGCGCAAGAACGCGCGGTAGAGGGCGATCGCGTCGGGGTGGTAGTCCTGATCGTAGGCGCTGTCGCGGAAGTACATGGCGCCCTCGTTGTCGACCTGGAGCATCACCACGGGGCCATCCGGGTAGAGCAAGGGCCCGAGCGTCGCGCCGAGCGCGCGGAAATACCGCGCGGTCTCGTCCAAGAACACCTCGCTCGCGTAGCTCGGCACCGGGAACGCCTGCGGAAGCATCGGGAGCACCACGGGGTTTCCCTTCGGCGAGCGGGCCTGGCACGCCGGGTCCCAGACGACTCGCTCGGGGATGCCGAAGTGCGTCAGCTCGGCGTTGATGTGCGGACCCGGCCGCACGATCGCGTACAGGCCGAGGTCGTGGACGATCTTGAGGAACGCGGCGAGATCGCGCTTGGGATCGTTCGCGCCGAGCTCGAGCACGCCGGGGGCGATCTCGTGCACGTTCCAAGGCACGTACGTGTCGATGATGGGCAGGCCGAGCGACTGCGTGGCGAGCAGGCAAGGCCGCCAGTCCTTCGGATCGAGGCGCCAGTAGTGCACACTTCCGGCGAGCAGCGGCACGACACGCCCGCCGATCTCGAGGCCCTCTCGCACCAGCGTCACGCCTCGGCTCTTCGCTCGCTCCACGGGGGCGGTAGCCTACATCAAACGGCGCCCGCCTGAGCTCGCTCGAGGGCGCCGGGCAGCGTTGGGTGCAGCTCACCTCGCGACACCGTCGCCCCGACTCGATCCACGCGCTACCCTTGGGTCGTGAGCGCGCGCCCGACCGTCCTGTTCGCCCTTCTGCTCTCCACCCTCGCCCCGCTCGCCGCGTGCGGCTCGAGCCAACCCGAGGCAAAGAGCGCGGAGGCTGAAGCCTCGCGACCCCGCGACGCCGCGAAGATCGCCCAGCAGGTCATCGGCGGGAAATACGGCGCGCTCGTGCACGTCAACCGCGCGCGCGGCAACCCATCGGCTGCCAAGTTCCTGCAGGTTGGCCTGGTGAAGGAGCTGCTCGAGGGGACCAGCTTCGAGCCGCTCAACGACATCGAGCGGGTCTTCGTGACCGGGGTGAGCGCGTCGGATCCCCGAGCCGTGGTGTTCGCCGAGCACAACCTCACCCAGCAGCGCATCCCGCAGGTCGTGGTCGACCTCGTCAACAAGAGCGAGCCCAAGGGTCAGGTCCTGATGGCGGGGCCCTATGAGTGGCGGGTGAAGGTCCAGAAGAAGGGGCGCGGCGGCGTCCTCGCGTTCATCCCGCCCCGGTACTTGGTGTTGGTCCCCGAGGACCTGGTGGGCAGCCTCGACGCGTTCGAGCAGACGGGCGGGCTGCCGCTGCCGACCGGCGAGGAGGTCGCGAAGTTCTCGGCGGAAGACCCGTCGAACACCTTGCGGGCGAAGTTCGCGCCGACGATCCCGCCCACGGTCTCGAACCTCGCGGGGGATGTGTTCCTCAAGCCCGACGGGGGCGTCAACATCCAGGCGATCGGGCAGAGCACCGCCACCACGGCCCAGCAAGACGCCGCCGATCTCACCAAGAGCGTCGATGACGCGACCAGCATGAACCTGGGCAAGATCAAGATCCGGGCGTTCAAGGCGCCGGTCTTCGTGCCCGAGGGCGATCGCATCGTCACCCAGCACGACCTGTCGCAGGGAGAGGTCGAGACGATCATGAGCGTCGCGGCGTCCTTCATTCAATGACCGAGCGCTCGACGTCGACCGAGCGCGACCCTACGAAGCCGGCGCCATGATCGCGCAGCCGCCCCGGCGCTTCGTCTACCGCCAAGCGGCCCTCGAGAAATTCGGGCCCGCCGTCGACACGCTGGCCGCCCTGCTGACCGTGGGCGATCCCCTGGCAGACGACCTGCTCGAGGCGACGAAGCAGCTGCCGAGCGGCGCGCTGCACGACCTGGTCGAGCGCGCATTGAAGCTCGGCATCGATCGCGTGCCCGACGCGCCTCGCGAGCTCAAGGCGCTGTTCGCCGAGCTCGATCACATCCCAGCCTGGGTGGACAAGCACGCGCTCGAGCGAGGCGGTGAGCTGCTGTTCCGCGCGGGCTGGCTCGGCGGCCTCGCGCTGGCGTGCTCGCTGCTCTACGGCTACGCGTCTCCGGGCGGAAATAAGCCCCTCGTGTTCTCGGGAAGGCTCGAGCAGCAGACGCCGCGGCGCCTGATCGAGACGTCCCGCTTCGTCGAGGCGACCTGCCACCGAAATGGGCTCCTCAGGCACGGCGAGGGCTTCGCGATCACGGTCAAGGTGCGGCTCATGCACGCGCACGTCCGACGCATGATCGCCAAGTCTGGCCGGTGGAGCGTCGAGGACTGGGGGCTGCCCGCGAACCAGCACGACATGGGCGCGACCGGGCTCTTGTTCTCCTTCGTCGTGATCGAGACGCTCGCGCGGTTCGGCTTCGAGCTCTCGGAGGAGGAGCGCCACCTCTACATGCAGCTGTGGCGGTACTCGGGCTACTTGATGGGCGTCCACCCGGAGGTGCTGCCCGCGGGCTACCTCGACGCTCGCCGCCTCGCCGAGCTCATCGCGACGACGGAGCAAGGCCCGGACGACGACTCGCGCCGCCTGTCCCGGGCTCTGTTCGCGACGGGCGAGAGCCCGCGGCGGTCGACGCCCGCGGCGGAGGCGAAGGCCAGGCGCCTCGTGAAGATCGGACAAGGGCTCATCCGCGGGGCGCTCGGCGAGGAGCTCGCCGACAACCTCGACGTTCCCAGGCACGCCTACCGACACGTCTTCCCTGTGCTGCGCGGCGGCATCGCGCGCTTCGAGCGCGCGACCCGCCGCCTGCCAGAGGCCGCTCAGCTCGAGATCAAGCGGCGCGCGATGCGACAGGGGCAGGCCTACTGGTCGATGATGATCGGCGCCGCGGACTGGGCGCTCACGTTCGCCCCGCCCGATGGGCTGTTGGGGTTGAACGCCAAGATCGCCGCCGCCGCCTCCCAACGCGGCGCGACGCTCGCGTCCGTCGCCCGGCCGCGGTAAACGGCGACCCCATGCGGCTCGTCAAGCTCGGCATCGTCAACGTCGACGCCACCGTCGGCGCGGTCCGCTCCAACGTCGATCGCTGCATCTCGCTCGCGCGCCGGGCGGCCGACGAGGGCGTCGGTCTCGCCGTCTTCCCGGAGCAGGTGGTCGGCGGCTACGCGGCCGAGGATCTGGTGCAGTGGCACGCCTTCGTCGAGAAGCAGCGCGGCGAGCTCGAGCGCTTCGCCTACGAGACCCGCGATCTTCCCACGATCTTGGCGCTGGGCGTCACCACGGGGGTCGGCGGAGACCTCTTCAACTGCGCCGCCGTCGTCCACGCTGGGCAGATCGTCGCGCTGGTCCCGAAGGAGAAGCTGCCGACGTACAACGTCTTCTACGAAGCGCGTACGTTCTCGCGTGGCGTCCCGGGGTTGCTGCTCGACGCTGGCGGCGTGCCGCTCGGCGATTTCGTGTTCAAGGCCGACTTCGGCACCTTCGCCGTCGAGGTCTGCGAGGACGTCTGGTCGCCCGACGGCCCCATGCGGCGGCGCTGCTACAGCGGCGCGGAGATCGTCTGCAACCTGTCGGCGTCGCCCTACCGCACCGGCGTGGTCTCGACGCGACGAGAGATGCTCGCGACGCGCGCGGCCGACAACCAGACGACCATCGTCTACGCCAACCTCGTCGGCGCGAACGACGGCCTGATCTTCGACGGCGGTGGCTACGTCAACCAGAACGGCCGCCCGATGCTGGAGGCTTCGCGCTTCAAGGAGGGCCTCTCCACCGTGGTCGTCGATCTCGACCGCACCTCCCGCTGTCGCCGCGAGGCGAGCACGTGGCGCAGCGACCTCGAGCAGTTCCGCGCGACGACCGACGAGGTCTCCGCCCTCGAGATCAACGGTAAAACGGCCGATCGCGCGGGCCTGGCGTACCCTGCGCCCCCGATGGGGACGAGCTTCTTCCTCCCCTCGAGGGAGGCGCCGAAGGCCTCTGCACGGCAAGAGCTGCTCGATGACCTGTTCGATGCGCTCGCGCTCGGCGTCGCGGACTACTACCGAAAGATCGGCGCGTTCACCTCGATCGGCGTCGCGCTCTCCGGCGGCCGCGACTAGCTGCTCACGGTGCTCATCGCCTGGCGCGCCATCTCGATCTTGGTGCCGGGCCTGGTCGGTGACGCGCTCTCGGCGGAGGTGGCGAAGCGGCTGCACACCTTCTACATGCCGACTCGCTTCTCGAGCAGCGCGACGCAGGCCGCGGCCGAGCAGATCGCCAAGGATCTGGGCGCGACGTTCCTCGTGTTGCCCATCGAGGACGCGTTCGAGCGCGAAGAGGCCGCGGCGCGCGAGATGCTTCGAGGCGCCGAGGTGACCGAGATCACGCGCCAGAACATCCAGGCGCGCATCCGCGGTCAGCGCATGTGGAACTGGTCGAACACGAGCAACGCGCTGTTCTTGCAGACCGGCAACATGAGCGAAAAATCGCTCGGCTACACCACCGTCGGAGGGGACCTCGAGGGCGCGCTGTCGGTCATCTCCAACTTGCCGAAGACGGTGGTCATCGCGCTGCTCGAGCGGCTCGACGAGCGCTTCGGCTTTGCTGGAATCAAGGCCACCCTCGCCACGACCGCCGGCCCCGAGCTCGCCGCGGACCAATCCGGCGAAGCCGAGCTGATGCCGTTCGAGATCCTCGACGCGTGTTTGTACCTGTTCGGAGCGGAGAAGCTGTCGACCGAGGAGGTCGCGCGCGCGTTGCCGAGCCTGTTCCCTGACGTCCCCGTCGAGCGCCTGCGCCAAAACGCCGACAAGTTCGCGAGGCTCTTCGTTCGCTCCATCTACAAGTGGGTGCAGGCGCCCATCTCCCTGCACGTGGGGAGCCTCGACCTCGATCGCGAGCGCGCCCTCCAGCTCCCGGTCGTGCAAAAGACCGAGTGGTGAGCCCGTCGTGGGGCAGAACTTGTGGGCCGAGCGTACGTCTGAGGGTCCACCATGCCGCCACCGCTCGCCTCTCGCTCGGCCCCCCTCGCAGCGCTCCTCGTCGTCACCGCCCTCTCGGCCCTGGGCTGCTCGGGCGGTACGTCCGGGGTCGCGCCTAGCGCAGAGTCGGCCCGCGCCCCAGAGCCGCAGGGGTCGAGCCCCGCGCAGCCGGGGCCCGCTCCGGCGAGCCCGGCGCCGGGCCCGAAGCTGACCTTCGAGCCCACGGCGGCGCTGATCAAGCAAGCGGCCCTCGCCGCCCTCGTGGACGATCTCGCGAAGGAGGGGACCCTCGAGTCGTCGCACATCGGCGCAGGCGGTGCGCCGAGCATGGTCTACAAGAAGTTCGAGGCGCTGCTCGCGGCCGCGAAGGACGCCGACCTGCTCGCCTTGCTCCGCCACGACAGCCCCGTGGTCCGTGGCTATGTCGCCCAGCACCTGGCCCGCAGCCAAGGCGCAGCGCTCGCGAACGTGAGGCCGCTCGCCGATGACGCGACGATGGTGAAGACGCTCGAGGGGTGCATGGGCGGCTCGGAGACCGTGTCCAGCGTCGTCCTCGATGCCCTGTGCTGGAGCTCCGCGCCAGAGGCGGGCGCGCTGCTGGGCGAGCTCGCGCAGCGTGACGATGACGTCGGCGCTCGTGCCCTCGGCTGCGCCGCGCGCTTCGGCGGTGCAGCGGTCACCAAGGCGATCGACGACGCGATCACCGACGGCTCCCGCTCTCACGCGACCCGTGAGGCCGCCCTGCGCGCGTTCACCCTCTCTCCGGTCGCGGCTCGTTGCGGCTCGATCCGCGCGCTCGCCGAGCGGCCGGGCGACAAGCTTCGACAGGTCGCGCTCGGCGCTCTGTCGCGCTGCACCGACAGCGCCTCCCAGGCCACGCTCGAGGCCGCGGCCGCTGACAGCGTCGCTTCCATCGCGAGCGAGGCGAAGATCGCCCTCCTGCTCTCGCCCGCCACCTCCGAGAGCCGGCGAAAGGAGCTCGCGGCCGACACCAAGCTCGCCGGCTCCGCCTCGCCGCGGCTCCAGGCCCGCGCGCGGAGCCACGCGCTCGCGAACGATCAGCTGCAGGTGATCGAGGCGCTGGTGGGGCTCGACGCCAACCTCTTCAGCCAACCGCTCTGGGACGTGAAGACCTCGGCCGGCGCGAGCTCGATGATGCGCCGCTTGGCGACGACCTTCGGCCCCAGCAGCTCGAAGGGGCAGGGCGCGAACCCGCGGCTCCCGGTGCTGCGGTATCTCGCGCGCCTGAAGGACACCGCCGACAAGGCGGAGCTCAAGCGCTCGCTCTCGAGCGCGGACCCCCGCGAGGTGCAGGCGGCGCTCGACGGCCTGGTCGCGATGAAGGCGACCGATGTGAAGCCGCAGGTGGAGGCGCTGGCGAAGAGCAGCGACCCGTCGATCGCCAGGTTCGCGAAGGACGCAGCGGCGAAGCTGTAGCGTGCGCCCGGCGGCTCGACCGCCGACGCGGGCGCGCCGAGATCGCTACTCCAGCAAGCTCGACAGGGCGTCACGCACGCGCCGAACGACGCTGGGGAGCGCGCTCAAGGTGATCGACCGCGCGACCCCGTCTTCGTGGTAGCGCAAGGTCAGCGTCACCACGGGGAGCTTGAGGCCGCGCCCGGAGCTCGAGGCGCTGATCGTGGAGACGCTCCACTCGACGCCCGTCAGGACCTTGCCCTGCGCGCTCAACGTCTTGGCGTTGATCTCGGCCTCGAGCTTGGCCATCGCGGGCGCGTAGTGGCGGCTCACGAGCGCCTCGGCCACGAGCGCGCGGCTCCCCAGCAGCGCCTTCACGTCGGCCACGAACTTCGACTTGGGCGAAGCGGTCTGCGCGGCGAGCCGGAAACAATAGCGCAGCGCCTTGAGCGAGCGGCCGAGCTGCACCGGGTCGAGCTCGTGCCGCTTGCAGAACGCGCCCAGCTCCGCCTCTTGCGCCTTGGTGACCACCTCGTCCAGCGTCGCCTCGATCGCCGGCCACAGGTCGGCCTGGGCGGGAGCGGGCAGCTCGTGAAGCGTGGCCAGATCGTCCGCCAGCCACTGGGGGCCCGCGGCGCCGTCGAGCATCGACAACGCGGTGGTGCTCACGGTCGCTCGCGCGAGACGACCCCGCGGCCCGACAGCGGCGCGCCCGAAGGGCGCAGCGTCTGCCCGCGCGCCACCTCGACCAGCCCGCCAGGCGCCGCGACGAGCTCGGACAACGCGCCCTTACCGCGCGTGCGCTCGCCCCTGAGCTCGGCCCGTCCGTGGTCTGCGAGGGCCGCCGCGAACACCTCCGCGGCGGACGCCGTCGCCGGGCCCACCAGCAGGGTGAGCGCGACGCCCTGCAGGAGACCGCTCCGGGAGCGCTCCTCGCGCTCGTCCCCGTCCTCGTCGACGATCGTCGCGAGGAGCGTCCCCTCGGGGAGGAAGAGACCGGCCGCGTCGAGCGCGGCGCTCAGCACGCCGCCGCGGCACGCGCGCAGATCGATGGTGACGGCTCGCGCTCCCTCGCGCGTCGCGCGGTGCACGTGCTCGGCCAGCTCGGCCGCCGTGCCCAGCGCGAAGACGTCGAGCGAGATCGTCGCGCCCTCGTCGGTCGCCGAGCTGCGGCAGGTCGAGTGTGGCGTCGCCGCGTCGGCCCGGTCGCGGGCGCTCACCCCGTCGAGCACGGAGGCCTGGGGCTGTGCGCCATCGCCCGCCGAGGCGAGGTTCAACAGGACGTTCGGCGCGCTCGGGACGAGCACCGCCCCGATGGGGCAGTTCATCTGGTTGTGGTTGGTGAGCGACGCGAGCGTGATCGCCGGCATCATGTTGAAGCGGATGTTGATCATCCCCAGGGTGTAGCGCTGGGCGCCCTTGATCGTCGGGTGCGCCGAGCCGGCCTCGTCGCCCGAGGTCATCGACACCTCGGAGAGCTGGTTCAGCGCGTCCAGCATGTTGATGCGGATGTTCATCACCGTGTTCGACGCGCACGAGTGGTCGGCGATGTTCGGGTAGGGGATCGGCGCAGTGCCCACCGGGATGGGCGTGTTGCACACGTCGGGGAAGCCCAGGGCCATCCCGATGCCGCGGGTCGACGCGGGCATCATGAGCGGGCCCTCCAGGCGCGCGCGCCGCCGCTAACCAAGGAAGATCTCCTTGCCGTTGATGGTCACCTTCTCCTCGCTCACGATGCGGGTCGCCTTCGAGTGCGACAGGACGTTCCCCTCCACCAGGGTGTGCTGCTCCTTCGCGCGCAGCGTGAACAGCTCGCGCACGGTCTGGCGCAGGGTGCCGACGATCTTCTGCGCAGCCTCGGCGACGATCGTGAGGCGGTCGGCCTCGACGTGGACGTCCGGGGCGCCGATCGAAACGCCGCGGTCGGCTCTGATGTCGACGCTACCGCCGCGCGCCGAGAGCTCCACGTCCCCCTCGAAGGCGAGGCGCGTCGTGCCCGTGCCGCGCAAGACGCCGATGACGTAGTGGAGGTCTCCTTCACCGACGACGAGCAGCTCGTCCCCCAGCGCGGGCTCGTAGGGCCAGGCGAGGGCCGAGCGCGCCTCGACGAGCCGACCGTCCGACAGCGACAGCGTGAGGCGGTCGGCCTTCATCGCCGTGACCCGGCCGGGACCGAGGGTTCGACCCGCGCCCGCGAGCGCGGCCGCCACACCGGCCGCGAGCCCAGCGCTGTCGCCCGCGTCTACCCCTGTCGCCTGTTCACGCAGCACCTTGGTCATCGTCATCTCCTCGATTGCTTCGTCTGCTACGTCCTGCGCGGGCTCGACGGCATCTCCCAGGCTTCGGCGGCGACCCTGCCGGGGCTCGGCTTGCGCGCGCCCGTCGTCACCGCGCCCGCGTAGACGGCGCCGCTGTCTTTCAGGCCGAACATCAGCGCGTTGCTCAGCGACGCGTTCGTGAGGTCGGCGGCGCCGAAGTCGGCGTTCGTGAGGTCGGCGTAGTCGAGCTTCGCGCCTACGAACGCGGCCTTGTCGGCCTTCGCGCCCACCCACAGCGACTCGACGAGCGACGCGCCCGCGAAGTTGGCGACGGTCGCGCGCGCGTCTCGGAAGCTCGCGCGACGCAGCCTCGCGCCCGAGAACGTGGCGCCGCTCAGGTCTGCCTCGGCGAAGCCCGCGCCCTTGCCGTTCACGCGAGAGAGGTCGGCCTTGGCGAGCTTCGCCGCGCGGAAGGTCGCCATGCGCAGGTTCGCGCCCTTCAGCGTCGCGCCGGTGAGATCCGCCTCCGCGAAGTCGCAGCCCGTGAGGTCGCAATCGGACAGATCGACGCCCGCGAGATCGGCGCGGCGGAACGAGCAGCGCTCGAAGCGCAGCCCCTTGAGCGGCAGGTGCTTGAGGCGAGCCTTGCCGAAGTCGACGCTGTGGAAGCTCGCGCCCTGGATCTTGACGCCGTCGAGGATCGCCTCGTCGAGATCGACCCCCCACAGGTGCGCGCCGCTGAGGTCGGCGCCGGTGAGATCGGCGCCGATGAAGGCCGCGCGCTCGATCCTCGCGCGCTTGAAGCTCGCGCCGCGCAGCCTCGCCTGGACCGCGACGACCATCTCCAGGCGCTCGCCGTCGAACACCGCGTCGTCCAGCCGCGCCAGCGCGAGCACCGTCGCCTTCAGCTCGCTGCGCTCGAACGTGGCCCCCGTGAGATCTGCGTTGAGGAAGGTGGCGCCGACCAGCTTCGCGCCCCGAAAGCTCGCGCCGCGCAGGCTGAGCTTCGTCAAGCTCGAGCCCTCGAGGTCGGTGCCCTCGAACAGCTCCGTGATCGCTGGCCTCGCGCTGAGCTCGTCGTCCCAGGGCTCGCCGGCGCGGGTCGGCTCGTCTCGATCCGACAGGCGAGCCCCGTCGAGGACGACGCTGCGCATGACGGTCGGGCGCTTCGCGCCGCGCAGGTCGGAGCGGGCGAGCACCACCTTGTCGAGCCGCGCCCCGGTCAGGTCGCAGGCTCGGAGGTCCGAGCTGGTCAGCGCGCAGCGCTCGAGCGAGGCGCCGCGGAAGGTGGCGCCGGCGAGGTCGGCCGATTGGAAGGCGACCTCGACCAGGCGACACCCGTCGAAGGACGCCTCGCGGGCCGAGGTCGAGAGCAGCTTGGTCTTGTCGAGCTGGGCGCCGTCGAGCTGGGCGCCGTCGAGCGCACAGCTCTGCAGCTGCGCGCTGGCCAGCGACGCTCCGCGCAGCGACGCGCCGCTGAGGTCGACGCCTCTGGCGGCGGCGCCGCTCAGATCACCGCCGGTGAGGTCGGCCCCCACGAAGCTCGTGCGAGACAGCTGAGCGCCGGCCAGCTTCGCGTTGCCCAGCTTCGCCGACGCGAGGTTGCAGCCGCTGAGCCAGGCTCGCTCGAGGCTCGCGCCCTCGAGGTTCGCGCCCTCGAGATCGCAGGCGTCGAGGGTCGCTCCGGTGAGCGAGAGCCCGGCGAGGCTCGCGCCTCTGAGCGAGAGTCCGCTGAGGCTCGCGCCCTCGAGCGAGCGACCCGCTCGGGCCGCGTCGATGACGTCGCTCGCCTTCATCCGTCGATCTCCACGGGACGGGTCTTGGTGTACGCACAGCCCTCGAGGTTCGCGCCCGAGAAGTCGGCGCCCTCGCCGGCCGCGTTGAGCAGCTGGGCCTCGAACAGGTTCGCCGAGCGGAACCGCGCCCCCTCTACCTTCGTGTAGACGAGGTCGGCGCGCATCAGGTTGCTGCGGTCGAGGACGGCGCGCGACAGATCGGCGCGATACAGCCGAGCGTCTCGCAGGTCGGCGCCGTAGAGCTCGGCCTGCGACAGCTTCGCCTCGGTGAGGTGCGTGCCTCGCAGCACGGCGAGCGAGAGGTCCGCGCCGGTGAGGTCGGCCTCCTCGAAGCTCGAGCGCGAGGCGCGCGCGCGGACGAAGCTCGCCCCCGTCAGGTCGGCGGAGCGCGCGCAGCTGCGGTCGAGATCGGACTCCGAGAAATCGGCGCGCGGCGCCTTCGCTCGCTCGAGCAGCGTGCCGTGCAGCGTCGCGCGCCGGGCGCTCACGTCGGAGAGGTCGGCCTCCCCGAAGTCCGCGCGCTCGAGCTGGGCGCCCGCGAGGTCGGCGCCGACCAGGCTGGCCCGCTCGAACACCGGCCAGAGCCCGCGCGCCTTCGCGAACGAGGCGCCGTCGAGGTTCGCCCGCTGGAAGAACGCCTCATCCAGGCTCGCGCGATCGAAGCGCGCCTTCGGCGCGATGGCCCCGCCGAAATTGGCGCGGCACAGATCGCAGTCGGACAGGTCGGCTCCGGTCAGGTCGGTCTTGTGGAGCAGCGCGCCCCGCAGGCTCGCGCCCCGCAGATCGACGCCCGCGAGGTTGGCCCGCGTGAGGACGGCCCCGTCGAGCTTCGCGCCGCGCAGGTCGACGCCGCGCAGGTCTTGACCCGTGAGATCGCGATCGACGAGGTTGGCTCCGGGCCCCGGCAGATCCGTCGAGAGCGGCAGCGGGTAGCTGTACTCGGGGTCGGCCTTCGCGAGCTCCCCCGAGCGGAGCCGCGCGTCGGCCTCGGCCGCGCGGGCGGCCAGGTCGGGGGGCAGCGCCGGCGTCCGTCGCAGCAGCTCGACGTGCTCGGCGACCGGGCGCATGCGGCGCCTGAGGCCGGTCGACGGCGCGACGCCCGGGCGACCTCGAGGGATGGGCTCGGCGTCGTCCTCGGTCATCGGCCGCGCGAGCGCCTCCTTGAGCTTGTCTCCGTTCGGGCCCGCGAGCGCCTCTTCCATGGCGGCCTTCACGTGACGGCGGACGATCGAGTCCTCGGAGAAGAACTGCCCGACCTTCGCGCTGACGGCGTCGTCGGGGGCCTGTGGGCTCCTCGCCGGAGGTGGGGGCGGCAGCTCGCCCTCGAGCGCGCGGAAGCGCGCCTCGATCTCCTGTTTGACCGCGGCGATGCCTGCGGGGTCGGCCTCGAACGCCTCGAGATCGCGCTCGTATTGCGACGACGGCCGCGGCGCGGCGCCGAGCGGCTCTTTCGCGAAGATCACGCTCTTCACGTCCGACAGGTCGAGCTCTTTGACCCGCATGTGGCCCCGCCACACCAAGGAGAGCGTGCTCTTGTCGAGGTCGACGAACAGCGTGTCGAGCGCCATCGGGATCGGCACCATCGCCTGGCCTTCGCGCCGGCCGTAGGCGACGACCCGCACCCGCGGCAGCTCGACCGTGAGCTCGCTGCTGGCCGGGTGCAGGTTCTCGAACACCAGGCGCTCATCCCCTCGCAGCGCGTCGAGCCACTGGTCATCGGGCGCAGACTGGTGGAACGACCAGTCGAAGTCCTCCGAGACGAAGGGCGCGCGCGTCTCCTTCCACTCGTCGCCGTACTCTCGGCCGAGCTTCTTCGCGCGGATGGGCCAGCGCGGGTTGATCGGCCCGAAGCCCGCGGGCACGTGCGCGCCGCCCTTCTTCTTGATCGGCGCGTCGGGCCGCTCGACGTTCGGCAGCTCGCTGCCGACCACGCCCTTGCCGATCGGGTTGGCGCCGACCTCTGGCCCACCGAACGCGTTCGCCCAGGTGATGGGCAGCGAGGTGAACGGGGCCGGCTCGCTCGCGGCGCCGCCGAGCGCGTCCTCTACCCATACGCGGGTGCCCACGACGCGCAGCTGCTTCGACCAGCCGCCGACGCTCGCGCGCACCAGGCACTCGCGCACCGGCCGACCCTTCGGCGGGTGGCACGTCGCCCGGAGGATGACCTCGGGCTTCACCTTCTGGTGCGCGAAATCGGAGGGCTCCAGGACCTCGCCCAGGAAGTCGGCGTCCTCCGGGGCGTAGCTGTCCCCGGTGATGGGGGCGTCCTTCACCGCGAGCGGCTCGAGGCTGCCGTCGGGCTTGATCGCCCAGCTCGCCTTGACCACGAGCAGCAGCTCGGGGCGCGGCGGATGGCGCGAGGTGACCGCCGTCGCGAACGCGAGGTGGTCGGGGTTACAGGCAAGGAGCAGCTTCATCGCGAGCCTTCGGGCGAGCGCATCACAGGCCGATGCCGACCTTCTTCTCCAGCACGAACTCGCTGTTCGAGGTGTCGTACTTGATCGACTTCGCGATCGAGATCTCCATCTTGATGCCCAGGAAGACCTCCACGTAGATGACAGCGGCCTCGATCTCGAGGAAGGCGACGCCCGCCTTGACCTCGCCGCGCAGGACCGAGAGCTCGACGTCGAGCATCGCGCCGCAGATGATGACGCCCAGGTTGGCGCCGATCAGCGAGACGTCGATCTGCGTCGCCGAGGTGGCGAAGTTGTTCACCGCCCCGACCGCCTGACTCGACACGATCGCGCCGATCGTCGCGGTCTCCGTCTGGGTCCCGGTGATGGTCGTCGTCGAGTTGCTGCTGCCTGCGGTGGTCGTCTCCTTCAGCTGGCCGGTCACCGTCGTCGTCGAGTCGGTGCTCCCGAACGTGCCGCTCTCCACCAGCTTGCTGGCCGTCGTCGTGTCCTTGAGCTCGCCGGTGACGGTGGTGGTCGAGGTCGACGCGCCCAGGGTCGCGGTCTCGGTGACCGCCGCCGCCGTGGTGGTCTCGGTGATCGCGCCCGCGAAGGTGGTGTCGGTGATCGTCGGCACGGGGACGGCCGCCGAGCCGGTCTCCGAGGTGATCGACTTGGCGAACGTCTTCTCGACGATCTCGGGCCGCTTCTTCTTCGAGCTCTCGACCGAGTGCTCGACGTTCACCGACTCGTCGGCCGAGCCCACGATCGACTCCATCTTGTCGCCGTAGAACTCCTCCTTGAGGTTGCCGTGGGTGATCGAGTGGACATCGGTCCGCTCGATCATCTCGGTGAGCTTCCAGGTACCGTTCCAGGTCTGGACCCATTTCCACTCGGTGTACGAGGGCGGGTAGACGTCCTGGTCCTCGACCTTGCCGCCCGAGACGTCCCAGCCGGCGGCCTTCGCGAGCGCGTCCTGGCGGCCGAGCACGAGCAGCTTGTAGTTGCCGCGGATGATCTCGACCTTGTCGCCGAGGGTCGTCGAGATGCGGTTGCCGTCGCTGTGGTCTTGCCAGCCGCCGCGCGTGCGCAGCCGCGAGGTCTCCTGGGCGCGCTCGGCCTTGGTGAGCGTGTGGCCGGGGCTGCCCGCCGGGAACCCCGCAGGGTTGTTGCCGCGATCGCGGTCGTCGTCGAGGAAGCCTTCCTCCTCGGCCTCTTCGATCAGGCTCATCCCCGGGGCGTTGGGATCGAACGTGCCCATGCGCAGGAACGTCGTCATCGTCCGGTCCTCGTCGCCGGACTGCGAGACGTGGTCGGGGACCTCGAGCAGGAGGTGTTTGACTCCGGATTCCTCGGCGGGCATGACCGTCGAGGATACGAGACCGCGCCGCGTCGCTGCAGCCTCAAAGCGACGCGCTGCGCGCGACTACATCATGCGCGCGAGCGCGCGGTCGACCGCGTCTCTGAGCGCCAGCAGCGCCTCTTTCCCGGAGGCGACCGTGAGCCGCTCCTCGCGGGTGCCGTCGCGGGTGCGTAGCGTGAGCATCGTCACCTTGGCCGTGGAGGGGCCGTGCTGGGAGAGCTCGATGGTGTCGACGCGAAAATCGGCGCCGACCAGCACGCGCCCGTGCTCGAGCGTCGCCAGGTGACCGGCCTCCCTCGAGAGCTGGGTCATCGCCGCCTCGAACCCCGGCGCGACGAACGCCCGCACCCACGCGGCGCCGCCCAGCGTGCCCTCGACCTCGGCGACGACGTCGTCGAGGCTCATCCCCCGCGTGTGCGCGCCGCGCAGCACCCGGCGCCACGCGCCGATCGTCTTCGCGAGGTCGTCGGCCGGGCACGCGTGCGCGCTGCAGAAGCCCTCGATCGCGGCGTCGATCGAGTCGGGGACGTCGCGGCGCAGCGACGGCCCGAGCACCGACCAGAGCGCGTCCCGGGTGCGGGCGGGCAGGTCGGCCACGAGCCCGAGGTCGCGGGCGAGCTCGCCCGGTCCGCCCGGTCTCACTTCTTCATCTTCCGGTACAGGTGGCGCGCCAGATCGGCCTTCGGCGCGGGCGGCGGCGGGGCAGGGGCCTTCGGCGCTTGCTCGGGAGGGTCTTCGCGCCAGACGGCCTTCTTCGCGGCCGCCGGTGCGGCGGGCGCCTCCGGGGCCGGCGGTGGCCGGACCGCGATCGGCTCGGGCTCGGGCTCGGGCTCGTCGAGCAGCAACGTCTCGTTCGCCTGCGGATCGGCGGGGCGGACGGCGCCTTCGTCCCGCTTCTGCCAGGCGACGCCGGGCGCCTGTGCCGGCGCGTGGGTCGGCTTGGGCGCAGCCTTGGCGAACGGCAGCGACTCGGGCTTGTCGTCCGCGTCGGGGAGCAGGGTCATCTCGGCCTTCGGCTTGAGGACGCGCTTGCCGAACGGCAGCGACCTGGGCGTCGCCTCGGCCTCGATCAGCATCGTCCCCTTCGCCGCTGGGGGAGGCTCGTCGGCGTCGAGGATCATGGTCCCTGCGTGGGGCGCGTGGACGCCCGCGGGCGGCTCGTTCTTCTGGGGGAGCGGCGTCCGGTCGCCGCGCACGGGCACGATGACGTGGGTGCCTTGGTTCGTGATCGGGCCGGTCGGGATCGCCGCCGCGGCGCGCTGGGTGCCCGACAGGTCCGGGAAGCTGAACGGCGCGCTCGGATCATCGATCGCTCCCCCGAAGGCCGTCGCGTCCGCCAGCTCCCGCGCCATCTCGAGCACGCCGCGGAACACGAGCTCGAAGCGCAGCGCGTCCGGCACCACGTAGATCGTGTCGAGCCGCAGCGGGTGCAGGGCGCGGTGGCCAGAGTCGTGCTGCGCCATCGCCAGCGCGCGCAGCGGCGGCAGCCGCAGCCGCACGATCGCGTGGTCGGGGTGCATCCCCGCGATCGCGATCTCGTCGTCGGGGTGGAAGCCCCCGATGCGCTGATCGGCCGGGGCCGCTTGGAAGTACCGCTCGTCGAACGTCGGCGGCAGATCGACGAACGGCGCGAGCGTCGCGTCGACGTGCGCCAGATCTCCACGGAAGGCGCGGCGGAGCGGCCACACGGCGGCGATGGGCCCGAGCCCCGCGGGGAAATCTGCTGGAGCTTGGGCAGCCGCGTAGTGGACGTTGGGATAGGTGACGAGGCCGTCGTCGTCGGCGCCCTCACCCACCCCCACCGGGTTCTTGCGGCTCGTCATTCCGCCGAGGCTCTTTTCGTACGTGAGCGGCACCGACGTGAAGGGCTTCGGCGGCGGCGGCGGGGCTCCCGGTGGGCCGCGCCGATCTCCGACGACGACGAGCGCCTTGTCGATCAGCGAGGCGCCCCTGCGCGTGACGCGCAGGTGCACCGTCTGGCTGGGCACGCTGGTGCCGCGCGGGGCGAAGGCAAGTCCCTCGACCAGCACCTCGGCCTGCGGGACCACGAGGGCGAGATCGCTCGCGTGCGCGACGCTCGCCATCGGCGCGCCGCCGCGGTGCTGCTCTTCCGCGACGAGCGCCGGGGCGGGCCCGAGGGAGACCGCGCCCGTGGCTGGGTTGAACGTGCCGCCCGTCTTCAGGACGAGGGTGATGAACGCGCGCCCGTTCTTACGAAACCCACGCGCGGCGAGGTTCGTGGGCCCGAAGGCGCGGGTGCGGAACGTCATCAGCCCTTCGGCCCGTCGCTGAACTCGATGGTGATGCCGGAGCGCGTGCGGATACGCGACACCTCGACGGCCTCTCCCGAGAGGGGCGCCCGCACCGGCGACCCCTTGAGGGGGTGGGGCGCGGTGCCGATGATCACCGGGCGATCGGGGTCGCCGTCGAGGAACGCGACCAGCACCTCCGCCCCGGGTCGCAGCGGGAAATGGTGGCCGTAGTTCTCGCCCGAGTGAGGCTGCGCCATTCGCACGCGAGGCATCGGCTGCGTGCCCTGGTCGAAATGCAGCTTGATGAGGTAGCGCCCTTGCGCGTCGATGTGCTGCATCGGCGAGCCGGTCTCGTGCGACGCCGAGTGGACCACGCCGGTCACGATGCCGTGGATCTTGGGCCGCGGCGTGGTCCGCCGAGGCCGGTAGGGGATCACCCGGTTGTCGGGGCCCGCCTTGCGCGAGCGCACGATCTGGAGCTCGACCGAGTAGGTCGGCGCGTGGGCGTCCCGATACATGAAGCCCGGGCTCGCCGTGTAGTTATGCGCCGCCTCGACGACCAGGAGGTCGTCGTCTGTGTCGACGCGACCGCAGTGGTCGAGCCGGAACTCGACCCCCGGGTACAGCGCCGGGACCGGGCCGCGACCGATGAAGCGCTCGCGCGCCCCCTCTTCGGCGTCCGCGCGGACCCTCGCGAGCAGCGTCGCCTCCGCGGCGGTCTTCGCGTTGGGGGCGTATTCGACGAGCGCACCCGCCGAGGGGACGTCGAGGTGAGACTCTCCCCCGAGGACGTCGAACAGCCGCTCGCCGCCGACCTCGTACGTGTCGCTGGGACGCCGGTAGCTGTAGTCGTAGACGTAGAAATCGCTCGAGATCGCGGAGGTCTTGCGCGAGAGCGACAACAGCCCGTGCTCGTCTCCGCTGCCCCGGAGCGGCACGTGGACCTCGCGCTTCCGGAAGCCGCCCTCGTGGTCGGTGAACACGACGACCTCGTGATCCTCGACCTCTTCGAAGAAGTACGAGATCCCGACGTGCTCACAGAGCCGGCTGATGAAGGCGAGATCGCTCTCGGCGTATTGCACCACGAGCCGCGGCTGGGCGAGCTCCGAGTCCGGGTCGCCGTCGGTCCACGAGCTGCCGCCGTAGATCCCCGGCTCCTTCAGGCGAATGGCGAAGTCGGTGCCATCGGTCATCTGCGCGGCCACCAGCTTGGCGCGCACGACCTCGGGGTAGCTCTTGCCGACGTGGACGTCTTGCGAGACGAAGCGGCCGAGCTCCGCGAGGCGAGGCGCGACGACGAAGGTGTACGTGGAGTACGAGGCGGCCCCAGCGCTCTCTTCGAGGGACTCCTCGAACGACTGCACGACCCCGCGCACGGTGCGGATCGTCGTCTCGACGTTCTCGTTGCTGCGCTCCACGAAGCGGAGGATGGCCGTCGCGGACAGGACGTCGGCGTTGGCGAGCGTCCCCTCGCCGGCCGGGAGGACCGCCTGGACGGTGAAGCAGTAGGGGGCGCCGATGCGCTCTCGGCCCTCGACCGAGGTGACCTGCAGCGCCGTGAACGGGGTCCCGTCGAGGTCCAGCTCGAGCTCGATGTGAACGTGCACGGCACGATCAGACGAGCCGCCCAAGGTGTTGTCAACGACAGTTAGCGGTTCGGCTTGAGCAGCTCTTCACAGGCGGCCTTCAGCTCCTCGAGGATCGCGGGCACCGCCTGGAACGACACCCGATGAGCGCGGTCGCCCTCCTGGATACGCAGCGTCACCCAAGCGACCTGCCCCCCCAGCGCTGCCCCCCGGCTCGAGCGGCCGATCGTGTCGGAGCGCCAGTCGACGCCCACGAGCACGCCGCCGTGGTCGGTCAGCGAGCGCACGAGGGACTCTCGCTGCACCAGCGCGCGCGCTGCTTCGTAACAAGGCACGACGACCTCGCGAACGATCTCGCTGTCGCCGGACAGCGCGTCGAGGTCGAGCCCCAGCGTGTGGGGGCCGACGTTGCGGCGCGCCGCCTCTCGCAGCAAGAACCGGCACGCCTTCACGGCGCGGCCCAGCGCGTCCGGGTCGACGTCGAAGGACTGCGTCAGCTGCGTGAGCGCGGCCTCGGCCTCGGGCGTGACGGGCTCGGGCAGGCTGGTCTTGAGGACGGGCCCGAGCGCGCGGCGCGTCGCCTCGTCGAAGAGCAGGACGAGGCAGAGATCGCTGGCGATCCCCTCGGGGGCCTGTCCGCCGCCCAGGCTGCGTAGACGCGGTGCGGTCATTTTCCGAACTTACCGTAGATGCTCTTCTTCACCGCGGGCGACGGTGCCCTCGCCGCGGCGGCGTTGGTCGGGGCGGGGGCGCGGGGCGCCGCGGCCGGCTCCTTCGGCTCGTCCTTGCGCCACTTGGCGGCGGTCGGCTTCACCGCCGGAGCAGGCGGGGGCGGGGGCGCGGGAGGCGGCGGAGGCGGAGGCGCAGGCGCGGGGACGTCGACCCCCTCGAGGGACAGCTCCACGGTGCCCGCGAAGGAGTGGCTTGGCAGGTCTGCCGCCGGCATGGACGCCCACGGGGCTCCGGGGATCGAGCGAGGCTCGGACGAGCGAGCGGGCGACGGCGCGGCGCCCGCGAACGGGAGTGAAACGGGCGCGCGCGGCTCCTCGATGATCATCGTCCCGATGAGGGGGCGAGGCTCCTCGATGACGACGGTCTGGGAGACTCCGGGCTGCGCGGGCTGGGGCTCTGCCATGATCACCGTGCCGCCGAGACCGAGCGGCTGCGAGGGAGGCGGGGGAGGCGCCAGCGGCTGGGGGACCGCGAGCTCGGGCCAGTGGACTGGCGCTCCGTCGACCTCCACCGCGCCCGAGAACCTCGCGCCGAACAGCGCTTGTTCGCTGGGCATCGGCCGAGCGCTCCGGAACGTGATGCTGAAGGTGCGCGCGTCGCTGTCGATGAACAGCGTGTTGGCGACGAGCTCGATCGAGCTGATGGTCTCGCCGGGGAGCCGCGCGATGGCGAGGCCTCGCGCCCGGGGGAGCCTCAGCGCGAGCTTGGGTTGCCCCTCGAGCAGGTGCTCGAGGACGAGCTCGTCGTCCGGCTCGAGGAACGGGGTGCGCTGATCAGGCAGCGCACACTGGAAGTAGTCGTCGATGCCGGCCGTGATCTCCGCGATCTCTTGCTCGAGCAGCTTGCGGCTCGCGCCGTTCAGCGCGTTGCGCCGAGCGGCCCACGTCCACGACAGGGGCGCCAGGCCGGCGGGTCGCGCCGCCGCGCCGTGGGTCGGCGGGAGCACGTTCGGGAGCTGCGCGCCGAGCGGGTTCTCCTGGAAGCCGAAGCCCCCTCGCGCGCGCTCGAAGACGATCGGCATCTCGGTGAAGGGCCGCAGGGCAGCGTGCTCACTGTCGCGGTCTCCAAGGACGCGCAGGGTCTTGTCGAGGAGTGGCTTCCCGCCGCGCAGCAGCGCGAGTCGCGCTGCCAGCTCCTCGACGGGCGGCCCTGGGCTGCGCGCGCTGCCGGCGAAGACGACGTCCGCGCGGCGCTTGAACGGCGCCAGATCGTCGGCCTCGCGGATGCTCCTCGAGGGGTTGTTGCGGTGGTAGACCTCCGCCTTGCGGACCTCGACCGGGGCGAGCGGGCGCGCGTTCGGCCCGCCCTCGAGGGCGAAGGTCGCCTTCACGATGACCGTCGCCGCGAGCTGTCCGTCGCGGCGCCACGGCACGACCGCGGCGGACACGCCCGCGGTGGGGACGAGGAGGCAGGTCCGCATGGTCGTCATGAGCTTACCCGCCGATCGAACCCTTGGTCGACAGACGGCGGTCGCCGATCTCGATGATCACGCCGGAGGCCGATTTGATGCGGTTGAGCGTGTTGCTGCGCTGATCGACCGGTGAAGGGGTCACCGGGTTGGGCACCGCGCCGACGATGATGGGTCGGTCGGGGTCGCCGTCGATGAACGCGAGCAGCACCTCGACGCCAGGCTTCAACGGAAAATGCATGCCGTAGTCGGGGCCGGCGTGCGGCTGCGCCATGCGGATCCACTGGGAGGCGAGGCGGCCCGACGCGTCCGCCGTGTCGTACAGGAGCCGGACGATGTAGCGACCCTCGGTGTCGAGCTGCGAGTACTTGTCGACGTGGCGCTGCGCGTCGTCGATGAGTCCGTTGACCACGCCGAAGATGCGCGGCTTGGGCGTCTTGCGCGGGGCCGGAACGCGCGATCGAGTGGGGTGGCGCGCACGTGGGCCACATAAGGGCGGACCTGCGTCTCGCTCCCGAACGCCGACAAGCGGACCTCATGCCGGATCTCCACGACGAGCAGGTCCAGCTCGCCGAGCGTCGGGTGACCGTGCAGAGCCACGCGCGACCCCGCCGTGAGGTCGCAGCGATCGGTCTCGAGCGCGACCACGAGCTGCTCGGCGCGCTGCTCCTCGGCGCGGATCTTCGCGAGCGCCTTGCCCTCGTCCGGGGTTCGGTGGTGCGTGCCGTATTCGACGATGCCGCCGCCGAACCCACCCTCGATCGGCTCGTCGGCGGTGAGATCGAGCAGGGCCTTGCGGTAGTTGTAGTCCTGCACGATGTAGGTGCTGGCGCGCAGCCTGTGCTCGACGCGCGCCTCGAACACGTCGGCGCGCTCTCCGCGGCCGCGGTAGTCGAGCACGTCTCTCGCTGCGGCCCGGAAGCCGCCGTTGTGGTCCGTCAGGACGAGGACGTCGGCGTCGCGCTCCTCGTCGTGCTCGAAGAAGAAGCTGATCCCCTCGTGCTCCAGCAGCCTCGACAAGAACGCGAGGTCGGACTCCTTGTATTGGGTCACGAACTCTTTCTTGGGGTAGTCGTGCCCGAGGCGGAGCTCGACCGCGTCGTCGAGGCTCAGCAAGGCGAGCTTGTCGGTGACGATCTCGGGGACCGAGCGGTCCAAGAACACCTCTTGCGTGACCACCAGCGTCGTCCGGAACAGGCGGGGCGCGAAGCGCACCCGCACCCGCCGGATGGGGGCCTCGGACTCGGCCAGGTCGTCGACCTCGACCAGCATCCCGTGCAGTCGTCGCTCCACGACGCCGTCGATCTCGAAGAAGATCGTCGCCTCGGAGCCCAGCATCGCGGCCGCGTCGAGCTTCGCGCTCGCAGGCGCGGCGAGGACGAGCTCGAAGTCGAAGAGCTCCGAGATGCGCTCGCGCCCGGTGAGCTCCTGCACCCGCACCGCGTCGTCGATCTCCGGACCGACCAGCCGAACCCCGACCACCCGCTGGCTCATGTGCCTCAATCCACCGGGTTTGTCGGCGCCGGTCAACGCCCACGATGCGGACCGGGCGAGCCGAGTCCGTTGGGGCTCTTGCTCCCTTCAGACCTCAGCCAACCAGCTCTTCGCTTCCGCGACGACCTCCTCCGGTGGAGCGAGGTCGACCCGGAGGTCGGGCCACAAAGCGCGATAGACCAGCTCCACGACGGTGGGGTCGAGGCTCTTCTCGCGGGCGCTCTCGAGGGCGGTCTGCAGCGGGTTGTGCTCGGCGACCTGCCGTACGGCGAACGCGAGGGTCCTGCCTCGCTCGAGGTCGCCCTGGGGGTCTTCGAGCCGGGCAGGCCGGAGGTACACCTCGGGGATGAGGTTGGGGTTGCCGAGGGCGTCCTTGACGGCCGCGATGCCGTCCATGAGCCGCGCGTAGCTCTCCAGGTCGAGGTCTCCCGCGCGGGGGACGACGTCGGCGAGGGCCGGGACGCTCGAGGGCAGGACGGTGGTCTTGAAGTGAGCCTCGGCGAGGCCGAGCTGCGCGGCGGCGGCGACGCTGAAGACGTCGAGCTTGACGCCAGGGTCGTGGCTGCGGACGGAGACCTCGAGCACGACGCCAATGGCGGAGACGGCCTCCCATTTCGCCTCCGGGCGGTCAGGGGATTCGCGCGGCGTCGCCTCGGACTCGAGCAGCGCCTCGTACAGGAGGGCAAACTCCTGCTGTTCGCCTTCGCCCCGGCCTTTCGAAGGCGCCGGCGCCGACCGAGAACACCTCGGCCGCCTCGGCCGAGAAGTACGCCTGCTGCACGCGCAGGTTCCTGAGCGCCGGGGTCGGCTCGGCGGCGGCCAGGGCCATGATCGTGCAAGTGGCGGGCGCCTCCGAGGCGCGCAGGGCGCGATCTCCGACGCGAGGTGGTGGGCGGCTGCTCATCACGGCCTCCTCACTCGACTGCGATGCTGGAGATCCACGCGTCCGCCTTGCGCACGACGTCGGCGCTCGGCGCCGCGGTCGGCGACGTGATGCCCGCCCAGCCGCGGTACACGGCGGACACGACGGCGCCGTTGAGCGCGTGCCTCGCCGCGCCCGCCAGCGCCGCCGCCTCGGGAGCCCCCAGGCGGAGCTGACGCATGGCGAAGAGCTGGGCGCGCGCCTTGCCGAGCGGAGACGGAAAGTGCGCCGACGGGTTCGACACGAGGATGCGGAACGGGACCGAGGTGAGGCTTCGCCTCGGTAGCAGGAACCGCTGCTTCACCGCGTGGATCGCCGCGGAGATGCGCATGCGCGTCGGCTCGTCGAAGCGCCCTGGCCCGGGCAGCATGGCGAGGATGAAGGGATCGGCGAGGCCCATCCCCTCGATCGTGTACGAAGCGCTGACCAGGCCCATGCTCGCGGCGGCCGCGATCGCCCCGACCGACAGCTTCACCTTCGCGTTGATGCGAGTGACGTCGATGCGCGTGCGGATGCCGGCGCCCCACGCGGTACCGAGGATGAGCCCCCCCACGGGCGCCGTGGTGTCTTGCTCCGAGTGGACCGTCACCTCGTGCGTGAGGGTGCGCGTCTGCAGCGCGGCGGAGGCGTCGAACACCGCCGCCACGCCCAGCTGCGCAGCCATGCTGAGGTCGAGCACGCGCTCGGTCTCCGTGAAGATGCCGAAGGGCGCCTGCGTCGGCGCGAGCGGCACGGGCCGCAGCAGCGCTGCGTTGGGGAGGTTCGAAAGCGCCGCGAAGGCGCCAGTGCGGTCGAGCGTCGGGGAGATCGGGATCCAATCAGGCATGGCGAGGATGCAAAGTTGGGGTGGCTGAACACGCCAAGATGAAGAGTCCCCCCCCTCTGTGACGGTCCACCCACCCCAGCTCGCCTCACCGTAGGCCGCGCCGCGCTGGGCGTCGCTTACAGAAAGTTACAGGGGCGCCGGGAGGGGGCCGTTACGGCTGCGAGGGCTCGACGACCTGCACGCGAGCCGTCCCGATGCGAAGCTGCCCGGTCCCCTTGCGACGCTGCACGATCGCGGGCGCGTTCGGGACGCCGCGCCGCGCGAGGTCGCTGCGGGCGCGGTGGATCTCGACGTTGAGGCGGGCGAGGCCGTCGAAGTCCGCGAGCGAGCAGAGCTCATCGCCGTACACCCAGCCGTGCTCGAGGGGTGGGAGTCGGCCGTCGGACTGATCGCGGAGCCGGGCCTTCGCGAGCTCCACGAGCGCGCGGTTGTAGGCGCGCTGGCACTCCCACTCCTCGTCGTTCCAGCGAACGCTCATGGTGACGGACTCGAGGTCGGCGCTCACGAAGAAGGAGAGGCTCGTGTGTCCGAGCGCATCGCCGGGGACGGAAGCCGCTGGAAGCGCGGAGGTCTCTTCGGTCTCGGGGGCAGGCAAGGGCAGGCTCACGCGGAGCGTCCGGCCCCCGACGACGACCAGCTGCCCGGACCGAACCGGCGCGACGTCGCTCCCTCGCTCGAGGACCCAGCTCCCCACCCGCTCCTCGAGGATGTCGAGCGGGTCTTCGTGCGGCGCGGCCAGGCTCAGCAGGTGCGGCGTGCCGAAGATGCGCTCGCCGGACACGACGTCGCGGGCCTCGGGCAAGGGGCGTGTGGCGCTCACGACCGTCCAGGGCTCGCCCCCTCGGCCGAACACGAGCCGCACCCCGGCGCGGAGCGCGACGTCAGTGCCCGGCTTCAGCAGCTCCCCGTCGACGAAGGTGCCGTTCGTGCTGCCCAGGTCGCGGACCTCCCAGCGGCCCGTCGCCGCCCAGCGGACGACCGCGTGGAACTGGGAGACCCCCGGTGAGAGGACGACCAGCTCGTTCTCGGGGTCACGGCCTACCCGGGTGACGGTGGAGAGCTCGAACGAGTGCTGCGAGTCTCCTCGGCCTAAGACGCCCATCCGATCGTCATGGTACCGTCTCGAGGCTCCCGAAATATACCTTCACGCGGGCAGCCCCGCCCTCGCACAGGACCTTGAACGTGAGCGCTCGGCCCGGGCGCCCCGTGCACGTCACCACCCAGCGCCGCAGGGCCTCGGCGGCGCCGTCGGGGGCGAGCCCGTCCGCCTCGAGCTTCGAGAGCAGCTCTCGCAGGGCGGAGCTCGACTCCCGCGGCGCGCGGTGCTCGACGTAGAACGCGACGCGGGGCGCGGCGTGGTCGAGGTGTACGTCGAGGTCCAAGGCCACCGCCCCCGCGAAGGGCGCGTAGCGGGCGAGCAGCCGCTCGAACGTGGGGTGGTCACCTCGCCAGCCGACGGCGTCGAGGTAGCGCCCGAGCTCCGGCCCCGGGATCGCGCCGATGGTGCGGAACCCCGGCGCCCGCCCGTCGCCGCGGATCTCGAGCAGGCTCAGGTGGTTGATGCAGCCGAACCGC
The DNA here is from genome assembly GCA_016719945.1 of Polyangiaceae bacterium. Lineage (GTDB taxonomy): Bacteria > Myxococcota_A > Polyangia > Polyangiales > Polyangiaceae > Xiheicaenibacterium. Next base: position 640,793 of record JADJYE010000002.1, read on the forward strand.
GGCAACGCCTCGAAGCAGCCGAGCAGCCGAGCGTGCCAAGCCGGCTCCCGCTGGCCGAGGCGCGCGATCAGCGCAGAGGCAGCCCGCGCGCACGGCCAGGAGGCCACGCCGAGGCCCTGCCGCGCGTCCTCGATCGCCTGGATACCCCCGCGCACGTTCGGCTCGATCGCCGGCCCGATCCACGGCTCGCCCCCCTGACGGTGGTGGTCCCACTCGAGCTCGACGAAGGGGATGAGCCCCAGATCGGAGCCCGGCTCGGCCCACCCGCAGAAGAAGTGCCTCACCCGAGCGGGCAGCGACGGATCGCGGAGCATTCGATCGCGCTGCTCCGGGAACACCCGCGCGGTCAGGTCGACGGCGTCGGCGCCGCGCCCGAGGTGGCACTCGACCGCGACCTCCGGCACGGTCGCCTCGATCTGTCCAGCGAGCGCAGCGAGCCGCGCCTTGGAAGCCGGCGAGATGAGCGCGTCGCCGCACGCCTCGACGAGCTCGGCGACGCGCGCCTGGAAGGACGCCACGGAGCTACTTCTTCACGTCCACGAGGACTGGCTGGCCGGGCAGCCCTGCGATCGCCAGCGCCCACTCGAGCACCGCCGCCTGGTTGACGTTCCCGGTGGGCGGGTTGGTCGCGATGAGGTGATAGGCGCCGCTCTCACGCTCGTACAACGAGGCCCGAAAGGTCGCGCTGTTGCCCCCATTGGGATCGGGCGTCAGGTCACGGCAGGGGATCACCTGGTAAGGCTTCAGCCCGTCGCTCGCGCCGCTCGCCGCCCGCACGAACACCAGCTGCGTGACGCCCTGGCGTAACCCGACGCCGCCGACGATGAGCTCGACCTCGTCGTTGGGGTGGGAGGCCTTGAGCTGGAGGACTGGAGGGGGGACAAGTCGTGCTGCCAGGTGGCGAGCGATGGGGCGTTGACCCGCGCTTTGCTGCTCGGGCCGTGGACTGCGGTTCCGTAGATGAAATCGTGCGAGCCCGGTCGTCCCCCGGGATCGAGGTCGCCGAGGGTGAGCGCTCGGATGATGTGCTGGCCGTCGAGCGCGCCACGCGCTGCGAAGGCCGGCTGACCGTCGCTCAACAGGACGAGCAGCCGGCCTGGGGTGAGGGCTGGGCTCGCGTAGTCCCCGCAAGGAAGGCCGAGCGCGACGTCGCCGACGTCATCGTCGTCGAGCGAGCCGACCGCGACAGGGAGCCAGTTGCCGGACGCCAGGCCGCCGATTCGAGCGTCCGGGCTCATCGTCGCCCCGTCCCACGAGAAGGCCGCTGGCATCGCGCGATCGCGGCAGGTCTCGGTCACGCACCCGTGCACCGTCGAGGACACGACGACGGCGTCGGGGCGACCGGCAGTGGGGAGGCGGGCGAGGCCCACCACGAACGGAGCGTCCACGAAGGTCTTGGAGCCCGCGGGCCCATAGGGTTGGCCCTTCTGCGGCAGGTCGGCACCGCTACGCACGTAGCCGACGCCCCATAGCCCCTCACGCTGTTCGGGCGTGAGCTCGACGCCCCGCGCGCCGAAGAGGACGTCGTCCCTCGCGCCGTCCCCGTCGAGGTCGAGCGCCACGACCGCCAGCGCGTGGACGAGCGGAGGCGCGAGCAGTCGCGTGCTCGACGGCGAGAACGAGCCACCCTCGTTCAAGTACACGCGAGGCGCGAAGGCGCGGTGGTCATCAGCCTGCCCGGACCAGCGCGCCGCTACGATGTCGAGGTCTGCGTCGCCATCCACCGAGACGAGCGCGACGGCCGCGACGGGTGCGGCGTCGTGGAGGAGCAGGGCGCCCGCGGGCGGGTCGCACAGCGAGCCCTTCGGGACCCCGAAGAACAGCTCCGCGCCGCCCTGATAGCTGCCCGCGACGACGTCGACGCAGCCGTCGCCATTGAGGTCGCCGAGCGCGAGCTTCGAATACCGCCTCCGTTCACAGCCGCTGCTCGCCGGACACGAGCGCCAGGCGGGCCGCGCTGGCGCCGCGCCGCCCGCCTCCTTTCACGGGGCCGAGCTCGGCAGGGCGTGTGGACCATAGAGGATCTCGACCGTACCGGCCTCGAACGCGTGCGTGCCCCCCCTGGTGACGATGACGTCGGCGTGCCCGTCTCGGTTCATGTCCTCGAGCGCCACGTCGACGACGTTCGCGACGTCCTGATCGGCGAGCTCGAGCGACACGTAGCCGGTGAGCGGCGGGAGCGCCGACGTGCAATGGGCCAGCGCTGGGGCGGTCGCCAGCGCGAGGCTCGCCGGGGGCGGCGCCACGGCAGAGCTCGCCGACGGGGGCGCAGAGGTCGTGGCGAGCAAAGGTGGCGGATCGGCCGCGTCGCCGGTCGAGGTCGGCGTGACCTCTGGCGCGGGGCCTGTCTCGCTGCAGGCCACCAGCAGCGCTGCCAGCCCCAGCCCCAGCGGGGTCAGGGCTCGCACCCGTCGCCCGGCTTGGTGCGCCGCGCCAGGTGCTGCGCGAGCATCGCGTGCATGAACATGTAGCCGCTCCCGACGCGTCGGACGAGGCCCACCGCCTCACCGTCGTCGAGGCGTGCCGCGGCGTCGATGGGCAGCACGCCCCCCCGGTCGAGCAGCCAGCGAAGGGTGTAATGGTTGATGACGTCGACGCCCCCGAAGCAGAGCCCCGTCATGGTCGCGAGCGCGAGCCCCACGGCCGCGCCATACGCCGCGCCGTAGGAGAGGCCGAAGAGGATCGTGCTCGCCAAGAACGCGAGCAGCGCCGCGGTGAGCGCGCTGCGCAAGGTCCGGTGGATGCCGATGTTGGGCCGAACCTTCAGCTGAAGGTCCCGGCTCTTGTGGCCCAGCACGGCGAGGCCGAGGACGAGCAGGGCGGCCGCCGCGTAGGCGCCGCTCCGCGACTCCTCGAAATGCGAGAACAGCAGGAAGAACCCTGCGGAGAACGCGGTGAGCAGCGCGGCTCCACGCGGATCGACGTTGCGCCACGACCAGCCGAGGCTCTCGACCGGGACCACGTCTCGACCCTGCACGCGGCACTTGTGCCGGCTGACCAGAAGAACGCCCGCGCCGATCAGCCCGCTCTCGAGGCCCAAGAAGAACGCCATGGGGTAAGGGTAGACTGCGACCATGACGGCGCCGATGACCGCCCCGAGCGCGAGACCGGCGGCCATCCCTCGCGCAGCCGTCGCGAGGCGGCTCGGGGGTGACCGCGGCGTGGGTCGGGTCCGCGCCGCGGCCGCGCCGAAGCCGAGCCCGAGCACGAGCGCCGTGACCAGCGCGAGCGTCGCGGCGAGCGTCATCGAGATCGGCATGCCCTGGTTGTCGAGGGGGGAGAACCCAATGGAGAGCATCGGCGCGGCGGCGAGGACGCTCGCCGCGAGGGTGCGCGAGAGGAAGGCGTACGCGACCCGTGAGCGCTTCTGGCCGAGCCATTGCGGCTCGGCGTCTTCGAATTGAAAGACCGTCCGGCCCGTCTCGGCGAGGTTCGCCGCGACCCGCTGGAGCACCGCGCGCGTCTCGCGCTCACGACCCGCGAGCTTGCCGCTCGCGGACATGGCCGCGTCCACGAAGGCCGAGAACACGGCGGTGACCGTCTCGCCGCGGTCACCGAGCGCCCCCCGAAAGCGGGAGTCGCGCAGGCCGACGCGCATGACGTGTAGCAGCACGGGTGTGCGCGAGAGCTCCGAGAGGATGGGATCGGTCCGCAGCGCCGCGAGCAGCGGCGTGTGGCTCGGCGCTCGGAGCTGCCGCGCGATGTCGTCGTCGGCCAGCGGGCGGAGCTGCATCGCCAGCCCAGCCTCGATGGGCCGCGGGAGGCTGCGGTACGCCTCCGTCCGGCAGGTGACGACCACCCGCCCGCCCGGGTGGGCAGCGGCGTAAGCGTTCAACGCATCGACGCACCGGCCCCTGGCCTCCACGCGCACGTCGTCGAGCCCGTCCAAGAGCGGAACGATGGCGCCTCGGTCGAGCAGCGACTGGGCGTCGCGGCGAAGGAGCTGGTACTTGGCGGACAGCTCGGCCACCATCCATTCGCTCAGATCAGCGCTGCGCTCGCTCCATGAGGACAGCGTGAACACGACCGGGACAGGGCCGATGTGGCCCTCCGGCCCCGCGGCGCGGTCGGCGAGGTGACGGGCGAGCCGCAGCAGGTTGACGGTCTTGCCGAACCCAGGCTCCCCCAGCAGAACGAGCGTGCCGGTGGAGTCGTCGAACGCACGCGAGAACGCGACGTTCTCATCGACCGGGCTCGGGCCGCTGTCGCCGCTCGACGCCTCGACGAACCCTTGGCGGACGAGGATGACCCCGTCCGTCGTGCGCTCCAGCACGTTCTTGATCCAGTACTCGCGCACGCGGCAGAGCAGCGCCGCCGCGAGCTCGTCGTTGTCCCGCTCGCTGCGCCCGCCGCGGCCGACGGGCTCTGCGGCCGTGCCCTCGAGCTCCTGGAGGAGGCGGCGCGCTTCGCTCAGATCGGGGTCGCGCTCCTCCGGGGCCTTGGGGAGGCAGGCGAGGACCCTCCGCTCGAGGCGCGGGTCGACGGCGACAGGGGCGACCTCGCGCAGCGCCCGCAGCGCTTCGTGCTGGTGCAGAGCTGCGAGCTCCGCGGACGTGGCGGCGCGAAACGGCGGCACGCCGGCGAGCAGCTCATAGGCCAGCGCGCCAAAGCCGTAGACGTCGCTCACGACCGAGGGGGCCGCCCCGGCGAGCCGCTCGGGCGCCAGATACGCGACCGTCCCCAGCGTGGCTGGCGAGGGAGCGAGCCACGGCGCGCTCGCTGCGTCGAAGTCGATGAGGCGGAGCTCGAGCGGGTCTTCGAACGAGCGAAAGCCCACCACGAGCACGTTCGCTGGCGCGACGTCTCCGTGCGCCGCGCCAGCGGCATGAACGGCCGAGAGCGCTGAAGCGAGCTGTGCGAGGGCGCGCCAGACCCACCGCTCGGGCAGCGCGCCGTGCTGCTCGACGAGCGAGGTCAGCGTGCGACCCTCGTGGTACCGCAGGGCGAGGAAGGGGCCGAGCTCTTCCGAGACGCTGCTGTCGAGCAGCTCCACGACGCCCGCGTGTCGACACCGCGTGAGGGCCATCGCCTCCCGCTGCACCGCGGCTCGTGCCTCCGTCGCCGCCTCGGCCTCGGGGAGCTTGAGGACGACCCGCGCGCCAAGCTCTCGATCGTCGGCCAGGATCACCCGCGCGCGGCGCCCGTCGGCGAGCGTCGACACGGGCACGAACCGCCCCACCGCCGAGGCCGCGAGGACGTCTGCACGGAGCCTCTCTCCGCTCGTGGAGGGCGCATCCGCATCCGATGTTCGCAGCGCGTCGTGCATGATGGCCCCGCTCGCGTCGCGGTCGGCGGGCCCAACCATGCTGGCGGTTGCCAAACGCGCCGGTCAAGGGAGGTCGCTGTGGCGCGGGGTGGACGTCGCGTGGTCGCCGCAGCTGAAATGTCCTGTAAGCGACCGTTGGCGCGACATCACCCAAGCTGCGCCGCCCAACGGGGCGGCCGCCGACTGTTTCACGGAGCTGGACGGGCCGCCTGCTGCTCATGCACCATCCCGGGAGATGCCCGCGGGAGACGAAGACGAGGACGGTGGCTCGACGCTCGCGGGGAACGGCGACGCGAACGAGAACAAGTACCTTCGCCTCGAGATCCCCGCGTTCGCGACCGACCCCGCGGGAGACCCGGACGGCGGGCCCAACGCCGGCGACCACGGCGCCCCGATGACCTCCTTTCTCCGACTCGGGGCCGCGTCCCTCGAGCTGGAGCCCGGGGACGAGCTCGTGCCCTACGCGTTCATGTCGGGGCCGGCGGGGACCCAGGCCCCGTACGAGGAGGACCCCGCCGACTTCAGCGGGGATCCCGCGAATGTCTGGTCGACCACGGTCTTCATCGACGACGAGCGCAACCGTGGCGCAGGGAACGTCGAGCCGGCCGGGGCGAGCGGTCACGGGATGACCCCGGCGGAGCGGCGCGCGTGGCACACCCACCACCTGCTCGGGCGCGGCGGCTTCCGCGACCACGCCGACGGCAACCGGGTGACGACGACCTATGGCGACAAGCTCGAGGTCATCCGCGGCAACTACAAGCTCGTCGTGCTCGGCCGACAGGACGACGCCGGCAACGGGATGGGCTTCGACATGAGCGGCAACCACCTCCAGGACTTCGCGCAGGCGACGATGCCGGGCGCGTCGGTGACCGTGGAGTGGATCCAGAACGCGTACCTGCCGTCGGCCCCGCTCGACCTCGACGGCGACCTGTACTCGGGCGGCGCGTGGCTGCTCATCAACTCGACCGAGCGCGTCTACCAAACCAGCCGCAACGCAGGGAGCTTTCGAGAGCAGGTCTGGGGCGAGAAGAACGAGACGTACACCGGGTCGGAGAACCCGAAGCGCATCGGCGAGTCGGACGACGACGGCTACCAGGGCCACCCGACCGACGGCGACGCCCACGCGATCGGCGAGCCCACGGTGGACGCGGCCGAGTTTCAGCGGCGGCTGCGTCCTTCCTCGAAGGGCCTACCGCGTGGCAACCCCCACATCATCGACAAGACCTGGGCCACGAAGATCGAGGGCTACACCGGCTCCAGAAAGCTGAAGGTCCCCGAGATCGTCGAGCAGACCTGGGCACAGAGCGCGACGTCGACGACCGACGTGCTCGGCGCCGTGACCGACACGACGAACATCGTCGGGGCCCAGACCTCGACGACCGACGTCGTGGGGCCAGTGACCGAGACCACGAGCATCACAGGGCCCGTCACCACCACCACCACGGTGCTGGGGCCCGTGACCGAGATCACGACCGTCGGCATTCAATCGTCGGTCACGACGGCGGCCGCGATCAACGAGGTCACGACGGTCACCGGGCCGAAAGGCAGCCTGACGAACGCCATCTCTGTCGAGGAGCTGACCAACGCCGCGAACGTGATCTCGACGACCAACGCGGGCACCAACATCAGCCTGTCGTACGCGAGCGTCGGCGTCGGCGTCGGCATCGCGGTGGCGAAGGCGTCGCTCGACCTCGCGGCGTTCGTCGCCGACATCACCGTCGCGGTCTTCAAGCTCTCGGGAGAGGCGAACCTCCTCACGCTCGAGCTCTACGCCGGCATCAAGTACGAGCTGGAGGCCTCGGAGGGCAAGGTGATCACCCCGAAGGGCGAGGAGGTCACCATGACCAAGACGACCACGTCCCTCGCCAACAGTACGACCTGCGTGAAGTACAGCATCAACTGACGCCCACGACCCATGGCCCGACCCAGCAGCCCTCCCAGCCCTCACGCTCCCCCTTCGAGCCCGACGCTCCCCCCTGCGCCGGTCGGGTCGGGCGGGGAGAACGAGCACAAGTACCTGCTGATCAAGGTCCCAGACTTCGCGCTCGACCCTGCCGGCGACCCCGCCGGGGGGCCGAACGCGGGTCGCTATGGCCTGCCCATGACGTCGTACCTGCGCCTCGGCGCCTCGTCCCTCGAGGCAGAGCCGGGCGACGACCTCGTGGCGTACGCGTTCATGTCGGGCCCCGCTGGCACGCAGACGCCGTACGAGGGGGACCCGGCCGACTTCAGGGCCGACCCGACCCACGTCGAGACGACGACCGCGTTCATCGACGACGAGCGCAACCGCGGCGTCGGCAACGTCGAGCCCACCGGCGCGAGCGGCCACGGCATGACGCCCGCCCAGCGGCGGACCTGGCACACGAACCACCTGCTGTCGCGCGGCGGCTGGCGCGATCACTCGGACGGCAACCGCATCTCGACGACCTATGGCGACAAAGTCGAGGTGATCCGCGGCAACTACAAGCTGGTCGTGCTCGGCCGGCAGGACGACGCCGGCAACGCGATGGGGCACGACATGTCCGGCAACCACGTCCAGGACTACGCCCAGGCCACGATGCCCGGAGCCTCGGTCACCGTCGAGTGGATCCAGAATGGCTATGTCCCCGCTGCCCCGCTCGACCTCGACGGCGACCTGTACTCGGGCGGCGCGTGGCTGCTCATCAACTCGACCGAGCGCGTCTACCAATACAGCCGCAACGCGGGAAATTTTCGAGAGCAGGTCTGGGGCGAGAAGAACGAGACGTACACCGGGTCGGAGAACCCGAAGCGCATCGGTGAGGCGGACGACGACGGCTACGAGGGCCACCCGACCGACGGCTCGCTGCACGCTATCGGCGAGCCCACGGTGGACGCGGCCGAGTTTCAGCGGCGGCTGCGTCCTTCCTCGAAGGGCCTACCGCGTGGCAACCCACACATCATCGAGAAGACCTGGGCCACGAAGATCGAGAGCTACACCGGCTCGAGGAAGCTGCGCGTGCCCGAGATCATCGAGGAGACCTGGGCCGAGAGCGTGACGTCGATGACCGACGTGCTCGGCGCGGTGACCGAGACGACCAACATCGTGGGCGCGCAGACGAGCACGACCAACGTCGTCGGACCGGTGACCGAGACGACGAGCATCACGGGGCCCGTCACCAACACCACGACGGTGCTCGGTCCGGTGACCGAGATCACGACGGTGGGCATTCAATCGTCGGTCACGACGGCGGCCATGATCAACGAGGTCACGACGGTCGCCGGGCCGATGGGCAGCATGACGAACGCCATCTCGGTCGAGGATCTGACCAACGCCGCGAACGTCATCTCGACGACCAACGCGGGCACCAACATCGACCTGTCGTTCGCGGCCGTCGGCGTCGACGTCGCCATCGGCGCGGTCAAGGTGGGCCTCGATATCGCGGCGTTCGTGGCCGACATCACCGTGGCGATCTTCAAGCTCTCGGGCGAGGCGAACCTGCTGACCCTCGACCTGTACGCCGGCATCAAATACGAGCTGGTCGCCTCCGAGGGGAAGAAGATCACCCCCAAGGGCGAGGAGGTCGCCATCACCAAGACGATGGTCACCGGCGAGGGCGGCGTGAAGACCGCGAGCTACAAGATCAACTGAGCGGGTCGAATGCGCGTCAAGAACCTGACCCCCTTCCAGGCCGCGACGGTGCTGACCTCGCGCAGGCCGCCCCAGCCGGAGGTCGCCGTCATCGTCAAGGGCAGCGTCCGGCTCGCCCCCGGCCCCGCCCCCGTCGCCCTCGAGGAGCTCGCAGATCTGCACCATTTGACGGGTGACGTCTTCGCCGAGCAAGACCTCGACGGCGACGGACCCCTGCTCTACGCCAGCGACCTCGCGGAGCTCAAGCTCAACGCCGAGGTCCACCTCTCGGGGCGCTGCTATGCGCCCGGCGAGCGCCCCGCGAAGGAGCTGCCGGTCTTCGTGAAGGTCGGGGCGTGGAGCAAGGGCGCCACGGCCACGTCGGCGGTCCGCGGCGAGCCGTTCCTCGCGACCGCGCTGCCGCCCGCGTTCCGCCCGCTGAGCCCGAAGGCCGAGGAGCGCGCGCGGAAGCAGGGCAAGGAGTATGGCGCCAGGTGGGCGGCCGAGCGCAGGCCGTTCCGGTCCGTCGATTTCGACTGGAGCTACTTCAGCGCGGCGCCCGCCGATCAGCAGCTCAAGGGCTACCTGCGCGGCGACGAAGACGTGACGCTCCATAGCCTGCACCCGCGCCACGCTGTCCTCGAGACGCGGCTGCCGGGCCTCCGGGTGCGCGTGGTGCTGAAGGACGACAAGGGCGAGCTGCGCGAGGCGACGGCCGCGCTCGACACGGTCCTGTTCGAGACCGAACGCGCGATCATGGCGCTGACGTGGCGCGCCCACCTGCCGGTGCGCGAGACCGACCTCGCCGACGTGCGCACCCTGCTCGTCGCGAGCGAGCCGCTCGGCGACTCGCCCAAGCCGCTCTCGTTCTATCGGCAGCGCATCGAGGCGTTCGAGGCCGACCCGGCGGGCCTGGGCGAGGCGGTGCCGAAGCAGTACCACGCGGTCTTCTTCAAGGACGAGCCGCCGCCGGGGCCGGTCGACGACAACCCGGTCGTCGCGTTGCTCGACAAGAAGCTGCCGGGGGCGTTCGGCGAGCACAGGGCCAAGATCAAGGAGGCCCTCGACAAGGCGGCGTCCGATCCGAAGAGCCGGCAGAAGATGGTGGAGCAGCTGGGGCAGATCGAGGCGGCCGAGGCCGACGCCCCGCCGCCGGCGCCTGCCACCAAACCCGGCACGTACCCCGAGCTGCACCTCCGGCGGCTCATGCGGGGCATCCTCGAGCGCTCCGCCAAGATCCGCGAGTCCGTCGCCGGGAAAGAGGTGCCAGCGCAGCACCTCGAGAAGCTCGAGAAGATCGATCGGCTCCCCCATGATCCCAAATGGAAGCAGCTCGACCCCGAGTACACGCCTCCGGTCGAGCCCATTTCGACCGACGAGCCTGGTCCCGGTCGGGATCTCCGAGAGCAAGATCTCACCGGGCGTGATCTCTCGGGGCTCGACCTGTCGGGCGCAGATCTGCGTCAGGCCATCTTGACGCGGTGCAACCTCGACGGCGCGAACCTGTCGGGCGCGAACCTGCGCGGCGCCGTCCTGTTCAAGGCGTCCTTGAAGAAGGCGCGCCTCATTGGCGCGAACCTCAGCCGCGCCAACCTGGTGCGGGCCGATTTCGCGGACGCAGACCTCAGCGAGGCCACGTTGACCGACGCCTTCTTCGAGGGCGCGACGCTGCGGCGCGCAAGGCTCCTTCGGGCGCGCGGCGAATACCCGCTGTTCATGAAGGCGGATCTGTCGGGCGCCGACCTGAGCGAGGTCGCGTTCGATCACGCCGACTTCACGGGCGCGCTCTTGAGAGACGCCGCCGGGCGGCGGGCCGTGATGTCGAAGAGCGCCATGGCCGACGTAGTAGCCTCGGGGCTCGACCTGACCGACGCGAAGATTTCGGGCTCCGGGCTCGGGCGCGCCGATCTGCGACGGGCGACCCTGGTGGGCCTGCGCGCGGAGCATTGCTTGCTCGTCGACGCGACCCTCGACGACGCCGACCTCGGCTTCGCGGTCCTCACTGGCGCACACCTCACCGGCGCGTCGGCCAAGCGCGCGAGCTTCTATGGCGCCAACCTGGCGGAGGCGCGCCTCTATCGCTGCGACCTCGAAGAGGCGCGCTTCGACAGGAGCAACCTGTTGTCGGCCGACCTGTGCAAGGCCCGCCTCGAGAAGACGAGCTTCCGGGGCGCGAGCTGCTACGACGCGCGCTTCCTGGGAGCGAGCGGCAAGGATGCAGACTTCGTCGACGCCGTCCTCGAGCGCTCGACCCTGGTGAGATGAAATGACCCCGGACGATCTCATCGCCAAGGCTCGCAGCGCGGAGGGGCTCGGCCCGGAGCCGATCGCCGGGGTCGACCTCTCGGGCAAGGATCTGTCGGGCGCGAACCTGCGCGGCGCCAAGCTGTCGAACGTGCGGCTGGAGGACGCCAAGCTCGGCGGCGCCGACCTCTCGGGCGCCACCTTCGTGCAGTGCTCCTTCGCGCGCGCCGATCTGTCCAAGGCCGATCTGTCGGGGGCGACCTCGCTGCTCACCTCGTTCGAGAACGCCTCACTCCGTGGGGCGCAGCTCTCGGGCGCCAAGCTCATCGGCGCGGACCTCGGCGCCGCCGACCTCACCGGCGCCGACCTCACCGGCGCGGCCCTGCCGCGCGCGCGCGGCGCAGACAGCGTGTTCAGGGGCGCCACGCTCGTCGACGCGCGGCTCGACGCGTCGGTTCTCGACCGCGCCGACTTCGAGGGGGCCAAGGTCAGCGGGGCGAGCTTCGCGGTGTCTCGGCTCAGGGACGCGAGGTTCGACGGCGCGCGCCTCGAGCGGGTGACGTTCGTGGGAGCGGACCTGCGGCGCGCTTCGCTCGCGAAGAGCTCCCTCGCGGTGGGGCTGTTCGTGCGCGCCGACCTGCGCAGCGCGAGCTTGCCCAAGGGACTCGCCAAGTGTCAGTTCGATCACGCGCGGATGTCCGCTCGAGACCCGCAGCCCGAGGGCGACACGGCGAGGGTCCATGCGAGCGAGGAGGAGGTCGCGAAGTGGGAGGCAGAGGAGGCGCACCCCGATCGCGTCGACCTCTCGGGCGCCGATCTTCGGTGCACGTCGTTCGTGGGCGTGAACCTCGCGGGCGCGAACCTCTCGAGGACGAACCTCGAGCTCACCCTGTTCGTCCAATGTGATCTCACCGGCGCCGACTTCTCGGGGGCGAAGGCGTCGCGCGCCGTCTTCTCCCAGGCCAAGCTAGGGGCTGCGCGCTTTCGTGATCACGATCTCGAGATGACCTTGTTCGACGGCGCCGACCTCACGGGCGCAGACTTCTCCGGCGCGACGCTGTCGATGGCGAACCTCTCCGGCGCGAAGCTGCGCGGCGCGACGTTCGCCGGGGCGTTCCTCAAGCTGACGAGCGTCAACGAGGCGGACCTCGACGGGGTGACGCTCGAGCGGGCCTCGCTGCAGCGGGTGGACTTCGAGCGCACCGACGTGCGAGCGCTGCCGCTGCGCGGTGTCAGGCTGGTGCGCTGCTCGTTCAAGGAGTCTGACCTCTCCGGGATGGATCTCGGAGGCACGGACATGACCGGCTGCGACTTCGCGCTGGCGAACCTGCGCGGGGCGAAGCTCTCCGGCTGCACGTTCGGCAGCGCGAGCTTCCGCGGCGCGACCCTGGACACCGCCGATCTCTCGGGCTGCCAGGCTCGGGGGGCCTTCTTCGGCGGCGCGTCCGCGAAGGGGGCGCGCTTCAGGGACGCAGACCTGCGGCGCTCGACGTTCATCGAGGCCGACGTCGCGTCCGCCGACTTCTGTGGGGCCGATCTCCGCGAGTCGCAGCTGGCCAAGCTGAAGGCCGAGGGGGCCCACTTCAGCGACGCGAAGATGGCGTACGCCGATCTCGCGCACGCCGATCTGAGGCGAGCGCAGCTCAGCGGCGCGGATCTGTTCACGGCGACCCTGCACAACGTGAAGGACGACGGCGCCTCCTACTCGGGCGCCAACCTACGCTCGGCCAAGCGCACCGACGTGGTCCGCCTCGAGGCCGAGGCCTGGCGACCTCCCCCGCGCGACACGAAGGAGAAGCGATGAGTCTAGCGTTCAAGCTGGTCGACGCCGAACGGCGAGGCGAGGCGGGTCTCTATCTCGGCCCTGCGCAGGTGCTCGAGGTGTCGGCCGATCACGTGGTGGTCTCCACGCCCGGAGGTGCTGCGAGGGCAACGCTCGCGCTCGGGTATTCCTATGAGCCCCAGGTGGGGGACGACGTGCTCGCGATCGGCCGTGATGCCTCGACGTATTGGGTCATCGGCGTCGTTCGCTCCACGGGCAAAGCGGTGATGGCGTTCCCCGGCGACCTAGAGCTGCGCGCGAACGATCGCATCTCGATCAACGCAGAGCAAGAGATCGCGATCGCCTCGCCCGACGTAGAGATCCGCTCCGACAAGCTGAGGATCTTCGCCGGCGCCGTGCTGCAGCACGCCGAGTCGTTGGCGCAGCGAGTGCGGGAGCTCTACACGCTACACGCGGGGCAGTCGCAGACCGTCGTCGAGGGGACCATCCTCTCGCAGTCGAAGCGGGCGAAGATCGTCACCGAAGAGACGGTGTCGGTGAACGGCCGCGAGATCCACCTGGGCTGACGCCATGCTCTCTGCCTCGACCCGCAACTCCGGCCAGAATGTCGCCTCCCCCGACGTGTGCAACACGCCGACCGGCACGGGCGTGGACGCGCCCATTCCGTACGTGAACACGGCGACCCACTCGCAGGCGGTAGCGTTCGCGACGACGGTGATGATCGAGGGCGGCAACGCGCTGACGATGGCGAGCTCGATCCCCTCGACCTCGGGCGATGAGTCCGGGACGTCGCACCCCGTGACCCGGCAGGAGGCGCGCTTCTCGAGCGGCAGCCCGTGCGTGTTCATCGAGCAGATGCCCGCCATTACGCTGTCGTGCACCTCGAGCGGCAACGCGATGAACGCCTCGAGCGGCGCCGTCGTGTCGCCGGGGGCGGCGACGGTGATGTTCACGTACGCCGGCGCCCAGGCGGAGGCGTTGTCGACCGACGCGGTGAGGGGGCTCGCCGCGGCGGTTCGCGGGGCGCCCGACGTCGTCACCTGGAGCCGCGAGGAGGGCGTCCTGGTCGTCCGCATCGCTCGCTTCACGGAGGACGTCGTGACGCTGGTGCGCCGGGCGCTTCGCCATTGCGGCGCGTGCGAGCGGGTGACGCTCGACCTGCGCGGCAACCCAGGCGGCGATCTGGACGCAGCGCTCGCGCTGGCGGCGATGTTCACGCCGAGCGGCGCGGCCCTGGCACGCATCGTCTGGGCAGAGGGCGACGTCGAGGAGCGGCGAGCGCACGGCGGTCCCGAGCACGAGGGTGAGGTCGCGGTGAGGGTCGATGGGGGAACGGCGTCGGCCGCCGAGGTCCTCGCCGCGGCGCTGGTCGATGTGCGCGGCGCCCATTGCCTCGGGGAGCGCACGGCTGGCAAGGGGACGGTCCAGGGTATCGTTCCGGGGCCGGACGGGAGCGCGACCTTCGCGACCATCGCGGAGGTCCTGCGAGCGGATGGCCGCCGGATCCACGGCGTCGGGGTCGAGCCGCGGGAGGCCCGGTAGACGGCTATTTCTTCGGCTCGGAGAGGCGCTTCGCCTCGCCGCGGACGAGGGCGTCTTTGTCGCTGAGCATCGATTTCACGATCGGGCCGCCGATCTTCGGGTCGAGGGTCGCGGCCTTCTGGAGCACGGTCAGCCGCACGCTCGGATAGGGGTCGGACCTCATCGCCAACAGGGCGTCCCACGCCTTCGGGTGGGGGCTCTGCGAGAGCGCCTGCGCCGCGGTGACGCGCACCAGCTGGGCCGTCTGCTCTCGCAGCGCGTCGCTCGCGTATTGGGCAGGGTCGAAGTCGGTCCCCTTGCTTGCGGCGGCCTTCTTGATGGCCTCGAGCGCGCGGTCGTCGTTCCAGGTGCCGAGGGCGCGGGTCGCCTGCATTCGACGGGTGTAGTCGTTCGAGGCGGCGAGCTTGACCAGCTGGGGGACCACGCGCGGATCGGTGAAGGCGAGGAGCTTGGTCAACGCCTCGTCGGCGGCGTCGTCCTTGCTGGAGGCCGTCGCGGCCACCGCGTCGATGAGCGCTCCGAGCTTGGCCGAGTCGTCTGGGACGACCTCGAGGCTGGTCTCGACCGAGACGGGCACGTCGGTCGCGGGGCTGTCTTTCGTCAGGTGGACGGGCCACGTCGTCTTGAGCCGGTAGCTGTGGCGACCGGGCCCGGTGAAGCGGACGTACGACGGCAAGAAGAGGCGAACCTTGAAGGACTTGCTCGGGCTGACGTCGGCGAACCAGGACTGCCCCCCGAAGGAGGGCCCGCTCTCGAGCAGCGCCAGCGGCTCTCCCTTGGGGCCGGAGACCTGGACGTCGTAGTTCTCGGGCCGCCCGAGGCCGTTTCGTCCCATCCAGCTGGCGTGCAGCAGCACGGGGGGGCCGGCCAGGTGCGTGACCTCGAGGGTCATGTAGGAAGGCTCGCTCACCATGATGGTGGCCGAGTCGAGGGTGAGCCGCGCCTGCAGCTTCGCGCCCAGCGCCTCGAAGGTCGCGCTTCTTCCTGCGGACGGGGGGCCGCTGGTGGTCGCCGGCGAAGCGCTCGAAGGTCCGCTCGAGGTCATGAGGGGGGGTGGTGTCGTCGAGGTCGACGTGGAGGGCTCGTTCGGCGGCGAGGGGCTCGCGCAGGCGACGACCGACCAGAGCAGGGGCGCGGCGAGCCGGAGCGAGCGGGCCATGGCGGGAGGGTACGCGCTCGCTCGACGCCCCGCACTCGGCAATGCGGCGGGCACTTGCGGGTCAGATCGAGACGCGCGCCTCGAGCCCGAGGGCCCGAACCTTCTCCGCGAGCTCGTCGAGCCAGCCCTTGTCGAGCGCGTCGAGCTCGGCCGCCTCGGGCTGGTGCGAAGGCCGCGCCAGCGTGTAGAGCAGGACGCCGCGAACGGGGACGTGGTCGCGCGTGAGCGCGCTCAGCGCGGCGAGCCACGCGTCGACCTCGGCTTCGGCGGGCGGTGCTCCGCCGCGCGTCGTGAAGCACGACTGGATCCACGTCGGGCACAGCGCGGCGCACGTCCTCAGGCGCGCGAGGTGTCGCTCCGGCGAGATGGCGGTGCCGTTCGTCGCGCGCAGCCCCTCGCGCGTCGCCCGATCGAGC
This sequence comes from Polyangiaceae bacterium, assembly GCA_016719945.1. Taxonomy (GTDB): domain Bacteria; phylum Myxococcota_A; class Polyangia; order Polyangiales; family Polyangiaceae; genus Xiheicaenibacterium. The sequence continues at coordinate 656,792 of JADJYE010000002.1, forward strand.
TTGAACCAGACGACGCCCCCGAGGTCGGCGAGCGCGCGGAGCGCCTGCTGTACGCGGGGGCTCGCGACGCGGGAGCCGTTGGTGATCAGGATCACCGGGAGCGAGAGCCCTGCCTCGCGCAGCACCTTCCCGACCCGCTCGACCGCGCCGCCGAAGTCGGGCGAGGTCGTCGGCTCGCCGTCGCCCGAGAACGCGACGTCGACCACCTCGGGCGCCTCCTTCGCGTCGCCTCGGTCGAACAGCTCACCCCGCCGCGCGGCCTCGAGCGTGCTCTTCAGCTCCTGTTCGAGGATGTCGAGGTCGACCGGCGGGCTCGTGCCGCGGACGAGCCCCGGCACCTGGCAGTACACGCAGCGCCAGTTGCAAGCGTGGTTGGTGCTGACGTTGACGCCGATCGAGACGCCGCCTGCGCGGCGCGAGAGCACGGCGTACACGTAGCGCAGCCCCGCCTCGTCGGTCTCGTGACGGATCGTCGAGAGGTGAACGCGGCGCGGCCGAGGCATCGCGCGATACAAGTCGGTCCAGGGCGCGCCGGCAAGCGCGCCCCTCCATCGAGATCAGTCGGGCAAGAACACGCACTCCATCCAGCTGCCGGCCTTGTCCATGAGCTCTTCGCACGAGGTTCCCGAGGGGCACTCGCAATCCATCGCGCACAAGATCGCGCAGCGCTGCTGGAAGACGACGCCCGCCACGCCCTGGCAGGTGTACGGCTCGGGGCAGGGGAGGTTCTCCGAGCACTCGTCCCCGATGTTGCTCGGATCGTCGGTGATCGCCGCGCAGCTCCCGCCTGCGCCGCCGTCCCCGCCGGCTCCACCCTGGGCCTGCCCGCCCTGGGCCTGCCCGCCCTGGGCCTGCCCGCCCTGGCCGTCTCCCCCTTGGGCTTCGCCGCCCGCGGCAGCGCCGCCTCCGCCCGCTGCGCCCGTGCCGCCACCGCCTGTCGCGACGTCGTCCCCGCAGCCCCACAGCGCGAGCGAGCCCGCGAGCCCTGTCGCCAGCCATCGAACCCAACCACCCTCAAGAAAGAGAACGCTCATGCTTGCCATGGTAGCGGACCCCGCGGGGTCGTCGGGGCTCATTGGCCGTGACCCCAGGGGAATGTGACACCGGGCTGCGCGCGAGGTCGGTGGTCGCTCGGCCGGCTGGCGCTGGGCTCGCTCTCCTACATTTCCTCCTCCGTTTCTCCTCGCGCGCCACGTCCCCTGCTACGCTCTGGGGGGTCTTCTGGGGGGGTCCTGCGTAAGACTCCCGGCAACGCCCCGAGGTCTTCCCATCATGAGCGATGAAAAACCCCCCGTCCCCGTGAACGTTGGCGATGTCTTGCTCGGCAAATACGTGGTCGAGCGCGTCATCGGCGCGGGCGGCATGGGCGTCGTCGTCGCCGTTCGACACCGGGATCTCGGCGAGCTCTACGCGATGAAGTTCATGCTCCCCGCGGCGCTCGCGAACGAGCAGGCGGTCGACCGCTTCGTGCGCGAGGCGCGCGCAGCCGCGAAGCTCAAGAGCGAGCACGTCGCCAAGGTCACCGACGTCGGCCGGCTCGAGAACGGCTCGCCGTACATGGTGATGGAGCACCTGCTCGGCAGCGATCTCGAGGGCATCCTCGCGCAGCACGGGACCCTCACGCCCGCCGTGGCCGCCACCTACGTGATGCAGGCGTGCGACGCGATCGCGGAGGCTCACGCGGTGGGCGTCATCCACCGCGATCTCAAGCCCGCCAACCTCTTCCTCACCAAGCGCCCCAACGGCAGCCCGTGCATCAAGGTCCTCGACTTCGGGATCTCGAAGAGCATCACGCCCGACGAGAACAACTCGATGACGCGGACCACCGCGATCATGGGCTCGCCCTACTACATGAGCCCGGAGCAGATGCGCTCCAGCAAGAACGTCGACGCGGGCACCGACATCTGGGCCCTCGGCGTCATCCTCTACCAGCTCACGACCGGGCGCGTACCCTTCCCGGGCGAGACGATCACCGAGGTCTGCTCGGGCGTCCTCGCCGACGATCCGCCCCCGCTCATGCGTCTCTTGCCGGGGATCCCCCCGGAGTTCGACGCGATCGTGCGGCGCTGCTTGCAGAAGCAGTCCGCCCACCGCTTCGGCAACGCCCGTGAGCTCGCCGCGGCGCTCTTGCCGGTCGCGGGGCACCACCCGGGCACGAGCGGGCTCAACCTCGAGGTCGCCGGCGCGCTGCCGGGCTCGCCAGCCGCCACCGCGGCGATGTCCACGTCATCCCCCGCGGTCGTGCCGGGCGCGCCGATGGGGCGCTCGGGCGCCACGGTGATGGCTGAGCCCCTGGTCGGGCCACCGGGGGGTCCCAGCCAGACGCAGGCGGGCTTCGGCAAGACGCAGCCCACGCCCAAGAAGTCCGGCTCGGCGGTGGCGGTGGTCATCGGGGTGCTCGCGCTCGCAGGCATCGCGGCCGGCGCCTTCTTCATGATGAGCAAGAAGGACACGTCGACGGCCAGCGCCGCCACGTCCAAGGCGACCGAGGCCCCGGCGACGACCGCAGAGTCGACCGCGAAGACCGCGACGACGACGACCACGACCGCTGCGGCGACGGCGACCGCCGAGAAGCCGGTCGAGACGGCGACCGCCGTCGCGACCGTGACGGAGACGGCCACGGCCACGGCGACCGCGACGGCGACGGCGACGGCGGTGGCGGTGGGCGGTCCGCGTCCCAAGACGACCTCCGCGAAGACCGCCACGCCGAAGATCCCGACCGCACCGACGAGCACGAATCGCTCGATCTACTGACCCGTGCGCGCGCGCCTGGCCGTCACCCTCGCTGTGTTGGGCGCCATGGGGTGCTCGCCGCAGCCCCAGGTCGCGCTCCACGCGGAGGGGAGCGTCACGTCGAGCGTCGCTCTCGTCGAGCCGGGGCCGCAGCCGGAGCCTGCCCGAGCCCCGGGGCTCGTGCTGCGAGACTTCATCGAGCTCGACCTCGGCGAGCCGCTCGCGCCGCAGAGGGTCGAGCGCCGGTCGCAGCTCGCGCCGCTCGAGGAGGCGATCGTTCGCTGCCGGATGGCGACCTTGTCTGGCGACCTGAGGTCGCCGAGCACGTCGTTCCATCTGGTCCGCGTGCAGCCGAGCGGCGCGCTGACCGTCGACGCCGCGCCGGGGCAGGGGAGCGATGAAGAGCCCTGGCGCTGCGTCGGTCGTGAGCTCACCAGGCTCACCCTCCCCGCACAGGCTCGCGCCTCCGTGATCGGGCTGTCGGTCACCCTCCTGCCAGCAGGCATGGGGCTGTCGGAGCTGAAGAGCGAGCTCCCGAAGAAGAGGGCGAAGCCCCCGCCGCCAGCCACTTCGCCCGAGAAGATCGTCGCCAACCCAAAGCCCGTGAAGGGCGCCGCTACGCCGCCGAAGCTCAAGTCATCGCCGACGATGGTCGGCCCCAAGTACCCGCCCGAGCTCATGCACCGCGTCGCGCGAGGCAACTACGGCAAGATCCGCTTCTGCTACGAGTCGCGGCTGCAGTCCGATCCGACCCTCCGCGGGCGAGTCGTCGTCACGTTCACGATCGACAAGACCGGCACCCCGAAGGACGTGAAGGCGGCGAGCGACGACCTGAAGGACCCGGACCTGCTGACCTGCGTCGAGAAGAGCTTCGCCGCGCTGACGTTCCCCGCGCCGGAGGGGGGCGTCATCAAGGTCACCTACCCGATCCTCCTCGAGAACGCGGGTGACGTGCCGGCGCAGCCGGCGACGTCGGCCACGCTCGGGGGGCGCCTGCTGTCGCAGGTCGACGACGCGACCCTGGGCCTGGAGCTCCAGCGCTTCGGCGAGGTCCATCCCGTCGCAGGGTTGCGCGCCCACTTCGTCGTTGGGCCCCATGGCGCAGTGAGGGCCCTCGTTCGCCAGAAGGACGGCGCGCCCGCGGCCCGCCCCGGAACGTGCGCAGCGTCGAGCGGCGGTGAGGCCATCACGTTCGTCACGAGCAGCGACCTCGACTGCGTCGCGCACCTCGCCGCGCTGCTCGACTGAGCCGGCGCTCTCGTTCGGCTGGCGAGCGGGCTCCCCCCTCGCGGAGCGAGCGGGGATGGGGGGGTGAAAGAGCAGCGACGACGTCAGCAAGCAACCAAACGTCGCCCTTTTTCAGCACATGGCTAGGGCGCGCGCTCGGCGAGCGCGCAGGTCGCGATCCCCGTCTCTTGCTGCGCCTCTCGGAGCAGGCACGCGCGGTCCTCGCCGAACTTCACGCTGAGGATCGTGCGCAGAAAGATGCCGTCCGGGTTGTCGACGGTGCGCGCCAGGTAGTCGAACCGCTTGATGTCTGCGAGCTCGTCGGGCTCCTCCGTGGCGACCTCCGCGAGCCGGTCGACGTCACACATGACCTGCACCGCCTGTGCGTAGGTCTGCCCCGATGGCCCCGGGCCGCTCGGCGGCTCGGGCTCGGGCGTCCAGCGCGAGCAGGCAGCGGCGAAGACGAGCGAAATGGCGACGGGTGTCCGCATGGGCCGATGGGACACCCGAACGCGTTCGCTCCTTGGGCGGGCTACAGCCGCGGGCCGGCGCGCCGGACGCTCTCGCTCGCGAGGTCGGCGTACTTCTTGAAGTTGTCGCTGAACAGCACCGCGAGCTTCTTGGCCTGCGCGTCGTACGCTGCCTTGTCGCTCCACGTGTTCTTCGGGATGAGGATCTCGCCCGGAACGTTGGGACAGGCGGTCGGAACGGCCACGCCGAAGATGGGGTCCTCGACGGTCGGCGCCTTGGCGAGCTCACCCGAGTGGATCGCGTCGACGATCGCGCGCGTGTACTTGAGCTTCATGCGCGAGCCCACGCCGTAGGGACCGCCGGTCCACCCGGTGTTCACCAGCCACACCGGCGCGTTGTGCTTCTTGATCCGATCGGCGAGCAGCTCCGCGTACTTCGTGGGGTGCCACACCATGAAGGGCTGGCCGAAGCACGCCGAGAACGTCGCCTGGGGCTCCGTGACGCCGACCTCGGTGCCGGCGACCTTCGCCGTGTAGCCGCTGATGAAGTGGTACATCGCCTGGTCGGTCGTCAGCTTGGCGACCGGGGGCAGCACGCCGAACGCGTCCGCGGTGAGGAAGATGACGTTGTTCGGGTGACCTGCGACGCAGGGGATCTTCGCGCCCGGGATGTACTCGATCGGGTAGCTGCAGCGCGTGTTGTCGGTGATCGAGACGTCCTGAAAATCCACGACGCGCGTGTCCGGCTCGTAGACCACGTTCTCGAGCACCGAGCCGAACTTGATCGCCCGGAAGATGTCGGGCTCCTGCTCCTCGCTGAGGTTGATCGCCTTCGCGTAGCAGCCGCCCTCGATGTTGAAGACGCCGTCGTCGCCCCACACGTGCTCGTCGTCGCCGATGAGCTGGCGCTTGGGGTCGGCGGAGAGCGTCGTCTTGCCGGTGCCCGACAGGCCGAACAGCACCGAGACCTCGCCGTTGTGACCCTCGGTCGCCGAGCAGTGCATCGAGAGCAGCCCGCGCTTGGGCATCAGATAGTTCATGATGGTGAAGACGCCCTTCTTCATCTCCCCGGCGTATTCGGTGCCGAGGATCACGAACTCCTTTCGTTCGAAGCTGAGGGCGACGCTGGTCGTCGAGGTCATGCCGAACGTGTACCGGTTCGCGGGGAAGCGACCGCCGTTGTAGATGACGTAGTCGGGCTCACCGAACGACTCGAGCTCCTCCGGCGTCGGGCGGATGAGCATGTTCCACATGAACAGCGCGTGGTACGCGCGGGCGCAGATGACGCGCACCTTGATGCGGTGCTTGGGGTCCCAGCCGGCGAAGCCGTCGATGCAGTACAGGAACTCGCGCGTGTTCAAGTAGTCGATGCAGCGCTCCCGGTTGGTCAGGAAGATCTGCTCGCTCAGCTTGATGTTGACGGGACCCCACCAGACGTCCTTCTCGCTGTCGGGGTGCTCCATGATGCGCTTGTCCTTCGGGCTCCGACCGGTCTTGGCGCCGGACAGGGCGACGAGCGCGCCGGTGGAGGTGATCGCCGTGCCCTTTTCGCGCTGCAGGCCCAGCTCGTAGAGCCGAGCGGGGGAGGGGTTGCGCAGGACCTCGGTGACCGTGATTCCGTGATTCTCCAGCGAGAAGCGCTCGGGCATGACGACGTCTCCTTCGGGGGCTGGGCGCGGCTCGTCGTGGGCCGCCCGCCCGGGCGTCAAAGCCTGGCACGAACCTCTGGAGGCGCCCAGCCCCCTAGAAAACGTGCCCATTTGCGCGCTGCGTCTGCCTTGTTGCCAGGACCCGACGCAGGAATTTTGGCCGTCTACCCACATGTAGGCGAAGGTGCGCGCAGCTCAATGCCCGACGAGGTGATGTCGTGAAGCTTAAGTCCATGGTGGTGGTCGGCGTTTCGTTCCTGCTCCTGCCTCACGTTGCATCCGCCGAGATTCTCAGCGTGAAGGGCGCGTCGGCGAACTTCCGAGAGAAGCCGAGCGAGACAGCCAAGCTCAAGTTCAGCGCGGACCAGTTCTACCCGGTCGAGGTGCTCGAGACGAAGAACGGGTGGGCGAAGATCCGCGACTTCGAGGGCGAGGAGGCGTGGGTCGCCGAGCGCCTGCTCGCGAAGCAGCCCAGCGTCGTCATCTCTGCCGACAAGGCGAACATCCGCTCGGCGCCGAACACCACGAGCCCGGTGGTCTTCAAGGTCGAGCGCGGCGAGGTCTTCAAGATCGTCGATCGCAAGAACCTCCAGAAGTCCGAGTGGATCAAGGTCATCGACGCCAAGGGCGAGGGTGGCTGGATTCGCGACGACATGACCTGGGGCGAGGGGGCACCCGTCCTCGAGAAGCTCGAGAAGCTCGACGAGAAGCCCGGGCCCGCCGCCGAGGCTCCCGCGAAGGCGAAGGGCGCCGAGGAGCACAAGCCGGCTCAGCCGGTGACCGTCGAGGCCAGCAAGGATGGCGTCAAGGTCGAGGCGAAGGCGCCCCAGTCGATCACCCAGCCCGAGGCGCTCGAGGCCCTCTGCCGTGCTTACCTCGACGAGCCGCCGCAGGTGACGATCGCCGCGCCCGCGCCGAAGTCCGAGAAGCCGGCCGCGAAGCCCGAGAAGGCGGACAAGCCGGCCGCGAAGCCGACCACGAAGCCCGCCGCGAAGCCGGCCACCAAGCCGGCCGCGAAGCCGGCCGCGAAGCCCGCTCAGAAGAAGAAGTGACGGCCCCGACCTCCGCGCTCAGCTGAGCGCGGGGGTCGCGACGCCCGGCCGGTTGCGTGTGCCCGGCCGAGAGCTCGACGGCGGGGTGGGGGGCAGGATCTGCCCGTCGTCGCGGAAGCGCGTGAGGTCTTGCGAGACCTGCCGCAGGTAGGCCTGCTTGATGTGGAAGGGCAAGAACGAGCTCTTCAGGCCGGCCAAGATGATGCTCTTGATGTCCGAGAGCGGCATCGCGAGCTCGGTGTGGCAGAGCCACAGCTCCTTCGAGACCGTCGTGTCGGTGACGAGCCGGTTGTCGGTGTTGACCGTCACGCGCAAGCCGAGGTCGAAGTAGAGCTTCAGCGGGTGCGACGCGAGGCTCGACACCGCGCCCGTCTGCACGTTCGACGACGGGCAGCACTCGAGCGGGATGCGATGGTCGCAGATGTAGTGCAGCAGATCGCCGTTCTCGCGCAGGCGACAGCCATGGCCGATGCGGTGCGCGCCGCAGACGTGGATGGCCTGGTGGATCGACTCGGGGCCGTAGGCCTCGCCCGCGTGGATCGTGACGTTGATGTTGTTGTCGCGGACCAGCTGGAAGGCTTGGCGGTGGTGCTTGGCGGGGTGGTCGTACTCCGCGCCCGCGAGGTCGAACCCGACGACGCCGCGGCCCTTGTAAGCCACGCACAGCTCCGCCATCTCGAGCGATGAGGAGGCAGACACATTGCGGATCCCGCAGATGATGAGGTTCGACTCGATACCGTATTCTTCGTGGGCCTGCCGCAGCCCAGAGAGGACGGCTTCGACCACGCTCGTCAGGCGCATGCCCTGGCGCGTGTGGAGCATCGGCGCGTAGCGCACCTCCATGTAGCGGACGTTCTCCTTGGCGGCGTCCTCGGCGAGCTCGTACGCGACGCGGTACAGCGCGTCGCGCTGCTGGAGCACCGCGAGGGTGACGTTGAACGCCTTGAGGTACTCGACCAGCGAGCCGCAGTTCTGCCCGAGGTTGAGGGCCTTGGAGAGCTCGGCCGGGTGGGTCGACGGCAGCTCGACGCCGTACTCCTTGGCCAGCTCGATGATGGTCGACAGCCGCAGGCTCCCGTCGAGGTGAACGTGGAGATCGGTCTTCGGCAGCTGCTCGAAGAACGACAGCGGAAGCTCGGGGGAGCCGTCGCGCGTGCCGCGCCGGAGCGCGGCTTGGGTCTCCCGATCCGAGATCTCGTCGTCGCCGTCCTCGTGCTGTTGATCGCTCATGTTCGTCGTCCTCGATCCTACTGCGTGTCCTTGGTGCGCGCGGCGGAAGGCCCGCCGCTCGAGCCGCGCTTCGCTTTGCCCTTGGCCTTGCGCTTGACCTCGCGCGGGGGCTCTCGCTCCTCGTCGGGCTCGGGGGCCGCCGCGGCCTCGGGCTCGGGCGCGTCGTCGTCCGACGGCTCGGGGTTCGAGCTGCCGCCCGGCGCTTGCTGCGGCCGTCGTTCGTTCCACACCACGACGCCACCGACGACGGCGGCGGCGGCGACGAACATCAGCCACAGCGGGAGCTGCACGCTGGGGATGGGGCTGCCTCCCCGCTCGAGCAAGGCGATGACCGTCGGGCTGGCCGCGCCGACGACCTGTGTCCCGCCGACCCAGGTCGTCGGCAGGCCCTTGGCGCCCACGGCGTCGAAGAGCTCGGAGTCGGACTCGATCTTCGCCTCGGTGCCCTCGGACTTGAGGCACTGCGCGAGGGAGTCGGCGTCGCCGGCGGCCTGGGCCGTCAAGACCTCCAGCACGCCGTCGTAGGTCATGTTCTTCGTGCTCATCGAGTACAGCTCGTGCGCGACCTTGTCCCGCTTGTCGGCGGGGGCGCAGAGGTACGCGGCGGCTGCCGGGCGGGCGCCGAAGTGGAACGCGAGCGGCACCATGAAGCGGTGCACCACCGCCCCGCTCTTCTCGACGGCCTCGTGCGTGTCCTGGTGGAGCTTGCGGCAGTGCGGGCACTCGAAGTCGGTGAACGTGACCACCACCGTCTTGCCCGGCTCCTGGAGCTGGGCGATCGCCCGCGGCAGGTTGCCATCGCTCGGGGTGAACTTCGCGAACAAGAAGGGCAGCGCAGTGAGGGCCGTCCCGGCGATGCCCCACGCGATGGTGGACGACGTGTCCGTCGCTCGCTGCATGGACTCGTCGAGGTCCGAGAACAGCCCACCTCGCTGCTTGGAGACCCCGAGGGCGAGCGCGACGGAGGCACCGCCGGCGACGATCGCGGCGGCGTCGACGATCATGCAATACGCGCAGTACGCGCCGATCGTCGCCTGCGCGTAGATGAGGAAGGCCGCGAACAAGGCGCCGAGGCCGCACATCCCCGCGAGGAGATAGCTGTGCAGCTTCGTCTTCAGGAAGAACGTGACCGCCAGCACGATCAGGAAGAGGAAGAGCGCGAGGTGCGGGAGCGTCAGGCCGCCCAACACGTTCGCTTCGATCCACTTCCCGATGGACTCGCCGATGTCACTTCGCTGGACCTTCCCGCAGCTCGACTCCGCGCCGCAGAACGCGGTCGAGCCGGGGTTCTGGTAGTCGATGACCAGCGCTGACGACGCGAAGACGGCCGCCGTGAGCGCGACGCGGGTGATCGTCAGCAGGTGTCCGAGCCTCATGAGATCTGAAGAGGCGCATTAGCACGTCCGCGGGCCCGTGGTACGAGGCGCGAAGATGACCGTAGACAGACCCCCGCGCCGCGCCGACCTTGTCGAACTCTTGAGCTCGGAGAAGCGCGCGCTCCACATGAGTGAGATCGCCTCGCGCCTCGGGGTCCCACCGCGCCTCGCGGGCGCGCTATCCCGGGTGATCGACGACCTGGTCTTCGACGGGACGGTCGTGCCCCAGGCAGGGCACCGCTTCCGGCTCGCCGAGAAGGAGCGCGCCGCGTCGCGGCGAGAGCTGTTCGAGGGCACCTTCTCGGCCAACCCGCGCGGGTTCGGCTTCGTGCAGCGCGAGGGTGAGGCCGAGGACGTGTTCATCCCGCCCGAGGCGATCGGCGGCGCGATGCACGGCGACCGCGTCAGCGCGCGCGTCGTCGCGAAGAGCTCGAGGGGCGTCGAGGGCGCCGTCGTCGACGTCCTCGAGCGCCGGCCGGTCCGCGTCTCGGGGACGCTGCGCAGGCGGGGAACCTCCGTCTGGATCGAGCCCGACGACGCCCGGCTGCGTGGCCCGATCGTGCTCAAGACGCCTGGCGACGCGCGCGAGGCACGTCGCCATCGTCGACATCGCGCGCTTCCCCGAGAGCCCCGAGGAGAACCCCGAGGGGACGTTGGTCGAGGTGCTCGGCGAGCCGGGGACGCCCGACGTCGAGGTCCGAAAGATCCTCGCCGTCGCTGGCGTCCTGGAGGCTCACCCGCCGCAGGCCGAGCAGGAGTCGCTCGCGTTCGGCGCCGAGGTGTCCCCCGACGCGCTCGCCGGGCGGGTCGACCTCACCCATCTCCCGCTGCCGACCATCGACCCCGCGGACGCCCGCGACCACGACGACGCGGTGTGGGCGGAGCGCCGAGAGGGCGGCGGCTATCGCGTGTGGATCGCCATCGCGGACGTGTCCCACTACGTCCGCCGCGGCACCGCGCTCGACGACGCTGCGCGAGAGCGAGGGTGCTCGCTCTACCTCCCGGACCGCGCCATCCCCATGCTGCCGCGCGCGCTCTCCTCGAACCTGTGCTCGCTCTTGCCTGGCGTGTTGCGCCTCTGCCTGTGCGCCATCGTCGACCTCGACGCGGCCGGCGTGGTCCAGCGCTCGGAGCTCGTCGAGGGGTTCATGCGGTCGCGGGCGAAGCTCACCTATGAGGGCGTCGCCCGGGCGCTCAAGCTCACGACCGAGCCCCCGAAGGACGAGGCGGCGGAGGAGCTGAAGGAGGAGCTCGCGCTGCTGCGAGAGGTCTCGACGCTGCTTCGGGGCCGGCGGATGCGCCGCGGCGCGCTCGACTTCGATCTGCCCGAGACGCGCATCGTCGTGGACCCCACCTCACGCTGGCCCACCAACGCCGTGAAGAGAGCGAAGGACCCCGGCGTCGGCAAGGCCTACCAGATCGTCGAGGAGCTCATGCTGCTCGCGAACGAGGTCGTCGCGACGCGGCTCGTCGAGCGCGGCGCGCCCGCCATCTTCCGGGTCCACGCCAAGCCCGACCCCGAGCGCATCGAGCGCTTCGCGGCGATCTGTCAGGTGCTCGGCGTCACGCTCGACGTCGAGGACGCCCAGGACCCCAAGACGCTGTCGGCGTTCATCCGCAAGGTGAAGTCCCACCCGGCCCGCGCGCTGATCGACACGCTGCTGGTGCGCTCGCTCAAGCAGGCGATGTACGACGTCACCAACATCGGCCACTTCGGGCTCGCGAGCGACGCGTACGTCCACTTCACGTCGCCCATCCGGCGCTACCCGGACCTCGCCGTGCACCGCATCGTGCGCGCCCTGATCCGCGGCGAGCGCGTCGACGCGACCGACGGCGCGGTCGAGGTGATGCGCCAGGCGGCCGTGCTCGCCTCCGAGCGAGAGCGCAGGGCGATGCAGGTCGAGCGGGACGTGGTCGACCTGTACGGCGTGCTGCTGATGAAGGACTCGCTCGGCGACATGTTCGCCGGCTCGGTCAGCGGGGTGGTGTCGAGCGGCGTCTTCGTCACCCTCGAGGATCCGTACGTGAGCGTGCTGGTGAAGTCCGAGGCGCTCGGCAACGACGCCTACGAGGCCGACGAGCACGCCTTCGCGGTGATCGGCGCGCGCACCGGCGAGCGCATCACCCTCGGCGACGGGATGATGGTGCAGATCGAGGACGTCTCGATCGAGCGGCGGACCACGTACGGGCGGCGCGTCTCCGGGGGCGCTTCCGCCGGCGAAGAGCGTCCGGGCGGCGGGCACAAGAAGAAGGGGCGCGCGGACGAGGCGCGGCGCGGCGGGTCGAAGGCCGAGGCCCCAAAGGGCGAGAAGTCGAGGCGCGTGAAGCGCAGCGGGTCGACCACGGCGCCGACCCCGAGCTCGAGCGGCAAGCCGAAGGGCAAGGCCGCGAAGGGCAAGAAGGGGCAACGCAAGAAGGGCAGGTAGCGCGCGCCCCTTGCAGCCAACGGCGCTGCTAGGATCGAGAGTCGGTGGATCCGCTTCGCAAGCACGATCTCGAGACCGCGAAGGCGACCTTGCCGTCTGAAAAGGCGGGGCAGGCGCTTGACCTCATGCGCTTTGGCATCGAGCTCAAATGGGCGAGCCTCCGCGCGCGTGATCGGGAGGCTTCGGATCAAGAGATCGAGCGGCGCTTGCGAGCCTGGCTGGCCGGCGATGTTTGAGGCCTCTCCGCAACGTGCCCTGCGTGACATCGTGGGTTGGCTCGAGTCCCGACGGCTTCCGTTCGCGCTCGTGGGCGGGCTCGCCGTCTCCGTGCGCGGTGAGGTGCGCTTCACGAGGGATGTCGATCTGGTGCTCTCTGTCGGCGAGACGGACCTCGATCGCATCGTGCGTGACCTTCGAGCCGCGCGCTACGAGATCCACGCGTTGTTCGAGCATGAGGTGGCACGGCGAACCAGCCTCGTGCGCCTCGTGACCCGCGAGGCGATCCACGTCGACCTCCTCGTCGCGTCCTCGGGAATCGAGCCCGAGATCGTTGCTGACGCGACGATCGTGGAGATTCCAGGTGTCGGAGGCGTGCCTGTCGCGACGGCAGAGGATCTCCTCGCCACGAAGGTCCTCGCGATGGGCCCGCGCCGCCGACAAGATCTCGATGACGCGATCCGCCTCGTGTTGTCGAACCCCGACCTCGACCTCGAGCGTGTTCGCGCACGCCTAGCGCTCATCTCCGCCCGCGGCTTCGACCGCGGGCAGGTCCTCAGCGGCAAGCTTCAGCAGGTGCTGGCGGAGGCCGAGGCCGACCGGGACGGCTGAGCCATGGGCCTCGCGCGCGCCCCCCTCTTCTCCCCGCGGTCAGCGCAAGAGGACCCAGTAGCCGACGGCGCTCAGCGAGACCACGCCGAGCGCCAGCACCACCACCGCGAAGTCGGTGATGCTCCAGACTGCGCCGCTGCGTCCTTCGCGCGACCGCGCTCGAGGGCGGTCGTCTTCACGCGGAGCCAGCTCGGCAGTTGGGACCTCGGGCTCGCCGCCGGCGGGCTCCTCAGCGACAGCGCTCTCAACTTCGTCTCCGTCGAGCTCGTCGTCGGACACCGCCACGGTCGAGGTGGGCTCCTCGCGCGCTTGGAGCTCTCGGGACGAGACCTTGCAGTCTGGCTGTCGCTCGAGCTCCGCGAGGGCTTGTACGGCCTCGAAGCTGCACTCGAGCACCGTCCCCGCGATCTTCAGGCGCTCCCCGACCTTCCAGGGCACGTCGGCCCCGCCGAGCGCGCGGTCACCCAGCGTCGTACCGGTGCGCGAGCCGAGGTCGCGCACGAGGATCTGATCGCCCCGAAGCTTGACCTCGGCGTGGCGCCTCGACGCCTCGGGATCGGCCAAGGGGAGGCCTGCGTCCTTCGCGCGGCCGAGCACGAGCGCGGCTCCAGGCTCGATGACGGCCTCGGTGCCCGCGTCGGGGCCCTCGACCACCCGCACCTTGGGCCGCCCGTCTTCCCCCGCGTCGCTCAGCCCGCGCGTCACCAGCGCCAAGGCGATCTCCTTGGCGACTTGGGGCGCGCCGCGGGTAGGCGGCTCGGACACGACCGCGAGCTCGAGCCACAGCCTCCCCACCCGCACGACCTCGGCCGGGCGCATCGTCTGCGGCGCGTGCGCCACCAGCGTCGTCTTCCCTACCCGGGTCCCGTTCGTGCTCCCTTCGTCGATCAGGACGTAGTCGTTGCCCTTCTGCCGGATGGAGAGGTGGCGTGCGCTGACGCTCGGCTCGGGGAGGCGGACCTCGCTGCCCTCCGCGCGCCCGACGAGGATTCGCGGGGCGTCGAGGACCAGCGTGGCGATCGGCTCTGCCCCTGGGCGGCCGGGCTGTTCGTCGCCGTACACGCGGACCGAGAGCGGCATCTTGCCGACCCTCATCACAAAAAGCCGAGGCTGAGGCCAACAAACCCGTGTCCAAGGCGGGGCCACGCCGGGCTGGGGGGCGAGGGGAGCCGAGCGAGGGAATAGATGTGCCCTCACCGGAGTTCACCGAGGCGCCCGAGGCTGGCCTGCGGTTGTTCCGCGGGCCGAGCCCGGATACTCTCCCTCTCCGATGGCCCGGCTCATCCTGATGACGGCGGAAGGAACGCAGGCCGTGGACCTGCGACCCGTCAACTCGCTCGGCCGCCATCCGAACAACACGATCCAGCTCCTCGACAAGATCGTCTCGAAGGAGCACTGCATCATCGAGCAGCGCGGCGACCACTTCGTCCTGCGCGATCTCGGGAGCCTCAACGGAACGTACGTCAACAACGAGCGGGTACGGGGTGAGGCCGGGCTGAAGCACGGCGATGAGATCGCGCTCGGGGCGACCCGCGGTCGCTTCGAAGACCCGCCCGCCGGCGCCCACATGCAACAGCAGCGCCCGCAGTCGCCGCAGATGCAGCCCCCGCAGATGCAGCCCCCGCAGCAGCAGGGCGGCTACCCGGCGTGGCCGCAGCCGGGCCAGCCGCAGCCCCCTCCCGCGTTCGGGGCGCGGCCCGGCCAGCAAGGTCAAGCGCAGCCTCAGCCGCCTGCGCCCTACTACGGCCAGCAGCCAGCCATGCACCAGGGTTCGGTGCCGCCCGCCTCCATGATGCCGTCGACCTCGTCGCCAGGCTCGGCCCAGCAGGCGAGCTCCGGCCCGAGCTCGATGGCACAGGCGCCTCAGCCGCCGCACGTCCAGGGTTACGTGGTGCCCGGAGGGACCGCCCCGATCAACGCGGGGCCGCGCCCCGTGTTCCCAGGCTTTCCTCCCGGAGCGAACCTCACCGTGCGCGGGGCGATCACCGGGCTCGTCCCGCAGGTCCAGGCGCAGAACGTCGCGATCCACGACCAAGAGCGGCAAATTGGCACGCAGATCGACGCCGTCGAGAAGGGCTTCCTGCCGTTCGACCGGATCGCGAACGACTTCAATCAGCTCAAGGCGGACTACGAGCGCCTGCGCCTCAGCCACGAGCTGTCGCACGGGATCGGCATCGAGCGCGACACCCAGAAGCTGCTCGACAAGATCCTCACCAGCATCCTCAAGTTCATCAACGCGGATCGCGCGGTCGTGTTCCTGCGCAACGATCAGAACGAGCTCGCGCTCCTTCATTCGAAGCGCAGCGACGGCAGCTCGGCGCCCATCAGCGTCTCGTCGACGATCTTGAACCACGTCGTGAAGGAGCGCGCGGCCGTCCTCACCCACGACGCCGCCATGGATTTCGCAGCCTCCAAGGGCAAGAGCATGATCCTGAACCGGATCAGCTCCGCGATCGTCGCGCCCCTCTTGCAGCACGACAACGAGGTGCTCGGGGTCCTGTGGCTCGACTCCGAGGCGCTCGCGCGCTTCCAAGCCAAGGACCTCGAGCTCGTGCAGACCGTCGCGAACCAAGCCGCTCGGTTCATCGAGATCAACATCCTCGGCAAGAAGGTCGAAGCCGAGATCGTCTCGCGCGAGCGGCTCAGCCGGCTGCTCTCGCCCAACATCGCCGAGCGCGTCATCTCCGGTCAGCTCGAGGTGAAGCAGGGCGGCCAGCACGTCGAGGCGTGCACCGTGTTCAACAGCGACATCCGCGGCTTCACGCGCATGAGCGAGAGCACGCCCCCCGAGGTGCTCGTCGAGATGCTCAACGAGTACTTCGAGCTGATGGTCGATACGATCTTCAAGTACGAAGGCACGCTCGACAAGTTCATGGGCGACGGCATCATGGCCGTCTGGGGCGCGCCGGTGCAGCACCCCGACGACGCGGTCCGCTCCGTCGAGGCAGCGCTGGAGATGGCCGACGTGCTGGGTCAGTTCAACCGCCGCCGCCTCGAGCGCGACGCGGCGCCGCTCGGGGTCGGCATCGGCATCCACACCGGTCCCCTCGTCGCGGGCTACATCGGGAGCTCGAAGGCCCTCTCGTACACCGTGATCGGCGACACCGCGAACACCTCGTCGCGCCCCTGCTCGGTCGCCCTCAGCGGTCAGATCATCGTCAGCGAGAGCACCCTCGGCCACCTCAAGGGACGCTTCGAGGTGCAGGAGCTTGACCCGGCGAAGGTGAAGGGTAAGGACAAGCCCCTCAGGATCTTCAACGTGCTCCGCCGAGTTGCGAAGGTGGCCGTCCCCGGGGGCGCCGGGAGCCCGTTCTCCCCGGAGCCGACCGCGGCCGCCGTGCGCTAGAGCCGAGCCGCCCAACGCGACGTTCGAGGCCCCCACCCATGCACGTCCTGCCTTTCGAAAAGCCCATCGCCGACCTCGCCGAGAGGATCCGCGAGCTTCGCGCCCAGGCGCAGCGCGACCAGAGCCTCGCGCCGGAGCTCGCTCGGCTCGAGGAGGAGGCGGGGCGCGCCGCCAAGGAGGCCTTCTGTGAGCTGACGCCCATGCAGAAGGTGCAGCTGTCGCGCCACCCCGACCGCCCGTACACCCTCGACTACGTCAAGCGCCTGTTCAGCGACTTCGTCGAGCTCAAGGGCGATCGGCGCTTCGCCGACGACGCGAGCATCGTTGCCGGCATCGGCAAGCTCCAGGGGCGCTCCGTCGCCGTCGTGGGCCACCAGAAGGGCCGCGGCACGAAGGAGAACATGAAGCGCAATTTCGGGATGCCGCACCCCGAGGGGGTATCGCAAGGCCGTGCGCGTGTACGAGCTCGCGGACCGCTTCAAGCTGCCGATCCTCACCTTCATCGACACGCCCGGCGCCTACCCAGGGATCGGCGCGGAGGAGCGCGGTCAGAGCGAGGCGATCGGCGCGGCCCTCGCCGCGCTCGCGAGCGCGCGCGTCCCGATCATCGCCTCGATCATCGGCGAGGGCGGCTCCGGGGGTGCGCTCGCGCTGGGCGTCGCGAACCGCGTGGTCGTGCTCGAGTTCGGCTGCTACTCCGTCATCTCGCCCGAGGGCTGCGCAGCCATCCTCTGGAAGGACGGCAACCGCACGGAAGAGGCGGCCCGCTGCCTGCGGATGACCGCGCCCGAGCTGCTCTCTCTGAAGGTCATCGACGAGGTCGTCGAGGAGCCTCCCGGTGGTGCGCACCAAGATCCGGACGGCATGGCGCGCCGCCTCGAGGCCGTCATCAGCCGCCACCTCGCCGAGCTCGATCGGCTCTCCCCAGACCAGCTCGCCGACGACCGCTACGCGAAGTTCCGCGCGATGGGCGCCTACTCGGGCGCCTGAGCGACGGCGCGACGCAGCACCAGCACGGTCACCTCGGGGGGGACGCCGAAGCGCAGTGGCGGGCCCGTCGCGCCGATGCCGGGGTGCACGTACAGCGTCGCTTGCCCCTGCCGGTAGATCCCCGCGGAGAACGCGAAGAAGCGGCGCGCGAGGTTCACCCGCTCGGCGGCGAGCGGCAGCGCCACCTGACCCCAGTGGGTGTGCCCCGTGAGCACGAGAGAGGCCCCGCGCTCCGCCATGGCGGTGAACTGCTTGGGGTCGTGGACGAGGCCGATGACGGTCGCTCCAGGCTCGACGTCGCGAAAGCTCGCCGCGACGTCCGCGCGCCGTGAGAAGAGATCGTCGACCCCTACCAGCGTGAGGGTCGCGCCGCCGCGCGAGACCTTGGCGCTCGCGTTCTCGAGCAGCGTCACCCCACCCTCGACCAGCAGGCTCCGAAGGGGCTCCCTCCCGTCGTAGTTGTCGTGGTTGCCCCACACGGCGTAGGCCCCGTCCTCGCGCGGAGCGACGTGAGCAGGCGGGCGACGTCGCGGTGGAATCGCGCGCCGCTCGTCAGGTAGTCGCCGGTCGCCACCACGAGGTCGGGATCGGCGCGGTTCGCCGCCGCCACGAACCGCGCCGCGGCAGCGGCGGGGAACAAGGAGCCGACGTGGAGATCGCTGAGCTGTGCGATGCGATACCCGTCGAACGCCGCGTCGAGCCCCTCGATGCCGACGTCGATCGAGCGCACGCGCGGCAGGCGCGTGCGGACGAACACCGCGTACGTGCCGACGAGCAAGGAGGCGCAATAAGCGGACAGGGCGAGCTCCCCGAGCTCGGCGACCCCGGCGAAGAAGAGCGCCACGCCCGGCACCAACAGCACCGAGGACAGCAGGCAGGCGCCCCAATGCGCGTAGTAGAGGCGCTCGAGCGTCCTGCGAACGACGCCGAGCGGCCGATCGTCGAGCAGCAGCTTCAGCCGAGGGGCGAGCAGCGCGGTCGACAGCGCCGCCGTCAGCAGGGCGACGATGATGCCGAGCGAGCCACCGCCTGCGACGTGAGCCAGCGCTAGGGCGAACGCCGCGTGCGCCGCGAACGTCACCACGAACAGCCCTCGGATGAACCGCTTCAGAGGGCTCTGACATACCACGCGCGCGCGCGGGCGGCCGGCTCGCGGCTTGCCGCGACCGGGGCTTGCTACTACGACTCGGCCTCCAGATGCCGTCCGATCCCAAATACGTTCCCGTAGGCGTCAAGGCGCCGCACGGCGCCAGCGTGATGGAGATCACGTGGGCCGACGGCCACACCGCGGTCCTCCCGCACGACGTGTTGCGCGGGTATTGCCCGTGCGCCGGGTGCCAGGGCCACGGGGGCACCATCCGCTACGTCCCCGGGGGAAACCTCGATCTGCGCGACGTCTCCCAGGTGGGCACGTACGCGCTGTCGCTGGTGTGGGGCGACGGGCACGACACCGGCATCTACACGTTCCGGCACCTGCGCACCCTCTGCCAGTGCGCCGAGTGTGCGCCGCGGTCCTTCTATCGGGTTCCCTCAGGCGGTCACGCAAAAGGCACGGCAGCCCAATGAGCGGGTCCAAGACGAGCGCGCCCAAGGCGGGCGGGGCGAAGACGAGCGCGCCCAAGGCGGGCGGGGCCAAGCCCGCGCCCAAGACCAGCGTCCCCGTCTCGACGCCCTTCGACGCCATCGAGGCGGAGTTCGTGGGCGCGGTCGGCGTGGGCAGCGATCCCACGAGCCTGCCGATCGCGAGCGTCGAGGTGGCGTTTGCTGGGCGCTCCAACGTGGGCAAATCGAGCCTCATCAACACGCTCGTCCAGCGCAAGGGCCTCGTCCGCACCAGCGGGACGCCGGGCTGCACCCGTCAGATCAATTTCTTCTCCATCCGCGCGCGCGACGATTTCGCGCTCGTGTGCGTCGATCTCCCGGGCTACGGCTTCGCGAAGCGGTCGAAGGGCGAGCGCGAGCAGTGGGCGGATCTCATCGAGGGGTACCTCAAGCGGCGCCCGACGCTGCGCGCACTCGTCCTGCTCGTCGACGCGCGCCGCGGCCTCGAGGAGGACGATCTCGAGCTCATCGATTTCGTGGCTCGCGGGCGCGACAAGAAGGCGAGCCCGGTGCGCACGATCGTCGTCGCGACGAAGATCGACAAGCTCCAGAAGAGCAAGGCGATCTCTTCGCTCGAGGCGCTCAGGCGGGCCGCGCAGGTCCCCGTCATCGGGTTCTCCAGCGAGACCAAGGCTGGCTACACCGAGCTCTGGCGTGCCATCCGCGCGGCCCTCGGCCCGAGCGAACCGCCCGAGGCGGTGCTCGCTGGGTAGCTTCCCGCGCGGAAACTCGGCATAACCGGCCCGCAATGCCCGAAGGGGACGTCAGCAAAGCGGAGCGAGATCGCGCGGACGCCGCCGCGGTCGAGCGCTTGCGCGCCGGCGACGCCAGGGCCGTGGCTGTCCTGTATGAGCACCACGGGCGTACGGCCTTTGGGCTCGCCCTCAAGATCGTTCGTGACCAGGGCGACGCCGAGGACGTCGTGCACGACGCCTTCGTCGCCATCGTCAACCGCGCCGACCAGTACCACCCCGCCCGCGGCAGCGTCGCGGCGTGGCTCGTCACGACCGTCCGCAACCTGGCGCTCGATCGCGCCCGTCGGCGCTTGCGCCGAGCGAACATCGTCGAGTCCGAGCTCCAGCACGAGCCGGTGAAGGTCGCGTCGACCGCGGAGGACGAGCTGGTCGCCCACGGCGAGCAGAGCCGCGTGCTCAGAGCCATGCGGGGCCTCCCCACCGTCCAGAGAGAGACCCTCGAGATTGCCTTCTTCGAGGGGCTCACGTACCCCGAGATCGCGGAGCGCGAGAAGGTCCCCCTGGGGACCATCAAATCGCGGGCCGCGCGCGCCCTCCACGCGCTCCGCGAGGCCCTCGAGGCCGACCGAGCTTGAACGCCTCCGTGACCGAAGAAATCACCCTCTCTCAAGCGCCCGTCGCCCTCGCGCCAGCCGCGCTCATCCTCGGCGCCTGCGCCTTGCTGCTGTCGTCTCGCCTGCGAGCGGCCCAGCGCGCCATCGCGGTCGGGGCTCCGTTGCTCGCGGCCGTGCTGCTGCTCGCCTCGGCGGGCCGCGCGCTCACCGGCGGCGTCGTCCTCAGCCACGCGTCACGCCTGTTCCGAGTGGGGTCGCTCGACGCGACGCTGGGCTTCGCGGTCGATCAGATGTCCGCGCTGGTGGCGCTGGTGGCGCTGGTGCTCGTCGCGACGTCTGCGTTCGATCTCGCGCGTCGACAAGACCGGCCGCGTGAGATCGCGGCGCTGCTCGTCGCCGGAGCCGGCGCGCTATTCGCCCTGCTCGCGGAAGGGTTCCCGACGCTGCTGTTCGGTCTGGGCATCGCGTACCTCAGCTCGACGCTCGCCAGCTCTGGGCAAGGTCGCGCCCCGTGTCGCGCGGCGGGCGTCGCGGCCCCGAGCTTCGGCGCGGCGATCGTGTTCGCCTCCGCCGCCATCGCCCTCACGTTCTGGTCGCTGGGGGGCCGCTGGCTCGACGACACGCGCTACCTGTCGGACTACCAGGCTCGCTTCGTCGCGCCTCCGCCCAAGGAGGGCCCGAAGCGAAGCCCGCTCGCGACGCCCCTCGCGCGCGGCACGCTCACGGTCGTCAGCCACCCTGGGGCGCGCGTCTACCTCGGCATCGCGGACGAGTCCCAGCTCGCGCGGACCGAGGTCTTCGGCGAGACGCCCTTCGTGAAGAAGTCGCTGCCCGCCGGGCTGCACAAGATCGCCATCGCGCCGGGGGGCGGCGCGATCATCGCGTCCGATGGCCTCGAGGTCGCGCTGCTCGACGCCGTCTCGATCCGCGCCGACGAGGAGACCGTCATCCGCGTGGTCGGCCCGTCGCTCAGCTTCCACGAGATCCAGCCGCAGCTCGGCGGGCTCGGCGACCGCCGGCTCGGCCCGCTCCGCGTCGGGACCGTCAGCACCGTCCTGGTCGCGCTCGCGCTCGCGGCGCTCTCGTTCTCGTTCCTGGGCATGCTTCGGCGCGGCGCCGGCGCGGGCGCCGCGGCGGCCTGCGCGCTGTTCGCCGCCGCGGCGCTCGCGAGCAAGCTCGCCATGTTCGCGCCGATCACGCCGGGCGTCGCCGCCGTGGGCGCCGTGGTCATCGGGCTCGCCGCGGTCATCGCGGCGGCTCGCGACGGCCTCGCGATGTCGGTGGCCGCTGCGATCGGCGTCGCGGGGCTGCACCCGAACGGCAACGCCGCGCTCTTCGCTGCGCTGGCGCTCGCCCCGGGGCTGGCGACGATGTCGGCCGACGCCGACGCGTCCGCCCCGGCTGCCGCTGCGGAGAAGTCGGTCGCCGCCCGAGATGCGGCGCCCAAGAAGCGCGGCAAGAAGGGCCTCAGGGGCCCCGCTGACCAGGCCTCGGCGCCGGGCGAGGTCGTTGAGCCGAGCGCGAAGCCCTGGCCTGTGCGCTCCGACGTCGCCGCGCTCACAGGGATGCCCTTTCCGTTGTGCGGTCCGTACGTCGCGCTCGCCAGCCTCATCGTCTCCTCGCTCTTCACGGGCCTCGCGGGCGTGGCTGCTGGGTTGGGCGCGATGCTCGCTTGGATCGGCCTCGCCCACGGCGCGGGGCGGCACCTCGCGTCACACGGGTCAGTCGTGATGCTCCCCGGCGCGCGGATCCTCTCCGTCGTGGGGATGGTCGCCGCGCCCGTGGCTGCGCTCATCCTCGCGCCTTGGCAACGCTCGACCGAGCGAGGTTGGTGGGTCGTGCTCGCGGTCGGGCTGGTCCCCTGGGGGCTCGCCTTCGCGACCTTCACCCGCGCCCGGTCTGCAGCGATCGAGCCCGCTGTGCCTGACACCGAGCCGGCGCCAGCTGCCCCGAGCGGACGGATCGCCACGGCGATCCGCGTGCTCGACGTGCTCTCTTCCCTGCCGACCGCGTGGGTCGACGGCGTCTTCGCGTCGCGCGCCGCGGCCGCCGCCGACGAGCCGAAGAAGAAGGAGGCCGCCTCGTGAAGCGTGCCGCCCGCCTCTGCTTCTGGGTCGCGCTCTTGGTCCTCGGCCTCTTCGTGCGCCCGGCGAGCGCTCACCTCGGCGCCGAGCAGCCTCGCATCGTCGGTCGCGCAAGGCCGGAGCTGCCGCGTGAGGGGCCGCGCGGGCGGCTCGAGATCGTAGGCGACGGGACGAGCCCGAAGCTACGGCTCGTCCCGGGGCGCTCGGAGGCCACCGGCACGTTCCAGATCAAGAACGTCGGCGAAGGGCCGCTCGAGGTCTTTCGTGTCGGGTTCGAGCGCGAAGAGGGCTTGCCTCGAGCGCCCGCGGGAGTCGGCATCTCCTCGGGTGAGCGCGAGACGAAGCCGCTCCAGCCTGGCGAGGTGCGCACCTACACTGTGACCTGGCGCTGGGACGAGTCGCGCGCGATGCAGCTCTACGGGACCCTCGCCGTCGAGACCGACAGCGCCGCGCCGGGCGCGGCCGTCTACGACGCGACCCAGGTCGTCGCGCTCGTCGCCGATCGCCGCCCCTCCCACCTCCGCTCGATCCTCAGCTTGGCCGCCCTCGCGCCCTTGCTCGCGACGCTCTTCGCGCTGCTGGCGAAGACCCGGCTGCACGAGCGCCGCGTCGCGCAGATCGGCGCAGCCATCGCCGCGTTCGCAGCGGCCATCGCGTGTGTCCCGCTCGCCTCCTTCGCCAGGCGGCTGTCGCGCGAAGACGGCGGCTGGGGGCTGCAGCACATCGAACGCGCGCGCATGTTCGGGGACGTCGAGTATTTCGTCGGCGTCGATGGGCTCTCGGCCCCGCTGCTCCCGCTCGCCGCGGTCGTCCTCTTCGCGGCCGCGGCGTCCGCGCGCCCCGGCAGGCCCAGCGCGGCGTCGATCGTCGGGTGGGGCGGCGTCCTGGCCTCGGCCACCACGTTCTTCGTCGTGAGCCAGTCGCTGGCCCTCTCCGCCGTCGCCCTGTGTGTCGCGGCCGCCGCGGCGAGCGGCCTGGTTTGGTCGGCAGCCGGGGCTGCCCAGCGCAGCGTCGCGCTGCAGGTCACGATCGCGCTCGGCGCCTCCGCGATCGCGTTCGTCGCGTTCGTGGTCCTCGTCCGCTCCGCCTCGTTCCCGTCGCGCCTTTGGGACGGCACCCTCGTCGAGCGCACGCTCGCGCTGCCGGAGCTCGCGCGTGAGGTCGCGCATGGCCACGTCGCGCGCGACGGCGCGCGGCTGTTCGGCATGCCCTTCGATCGAGGCGCGGTCACGCTGCTCGCGCTCGCGCTCGCGGGCATGGGCGCCATCGTCCCCTTCCACGCCTGGGCGCCCGCCGTGACGCGCCTCGGCGGCGCGACCGCCGCGCTGCTGCTCGGCGCCACGTCGATCCTGACCGGGGTCGCGCTGTCGCGCTTCTCCGTCGCGCTCTACCCGGAGGCCACGCGTTCGGCCTCCACGCTCCTGTGCGTGCTCGGGTTGGTCTCCGTCGCGCTCGCCGGGCTGCGGGCGTGTGTCGACAGCGACCTACGCGACCTCGTCGGTCGTCTCGCCATCGCGAGCGGAGGCCTCGCGCTGTTCTCGCTCGGGACGGCGACCCCAGCGGGGATCCAGGGGCACCTCGCGATCACGATCACGCGAGCCTTGGCGCTGCCCCTGGCCGCGCTCGCGGTGAGCGCGCTCGCCGAGCGCACGGGAGACACGACCCTCGAGCGGGGCGGCGGGCTCGCTCGCGCGACGCCTTGGCTCGCCTCGCTGTGGGTGCTCGCGCTCGGCGCGGCCGCGCTCGCCCCTGGCAGCGGAGGCTTCTGGGGGGCGCTGCTCGCGATCGTGGCCGCGATGGGCCGCGCGCCCTGGCTCGCCCTCGCCATGGTCGGCGCGCTGGCGCTGTCGACCGCCGGGTCGCTGCGCGGCCTGTCCGTGGTGATGGGCCCGCTTCCCGCGTGGTGGAAGGCGAGCGCGCACCTCGAGCCCAACGGGGGCACGCCTGCCGATCTCCGCAGGGACGACCTGCCATGGGCGCTGGTCCTGGCGTTGCTGCTCGTGGCGCTCGCGGTCGGGCCTCGCCTCTGGCTCGATCTGTCCGACGCGACCATCATGGACGTCTATCGGTCCGCGGAGCCTCAGGGGCCGACGCAGGTCTTCTGACGGGCTGTCGGCCCGTCACCCTCGGAGCGAACGATGATCCTCAAGATCGCCCAGATCGGCCATCCCGTTCTCCGTCAGCGCGCTCGCGAGGTCTCGCCGGACGAGCTCGCGACACCGCTCATGCAGCGCTTCATCGACGACCTCGTGGAGACGATGCGCGACGCGAACGGCGCGGGGCTCGCGGCGCCGCAGGTGCACGAGGCGGTGCGGATCTGCGTGGTCGAGGTGAAGGACAACCCGCGCTACCCGTACAAGCCGAACGTCGCCCTCACCGTGATGGTGAACCCCGTGCTCCGGCCCCTGTCGGAGGAGCGCTTCGACAACTACGAGGTGCCTGAGCGTCCCGAACCTTCGCGGCGTGGTGAGCCGCTTCGCGGACATCGAGCTCAGCTACGTCGACCGCTCGGGGCAGCCGCACACACGGGTCGTGCGCGGGCTGACCGCCGGCACGTTCCAGCACGAGTGCGATCACCTCGACGGCAAGATCTTCGTCGACCGCGTCACCGATCCCACGACGCTCTCGACCTGGGCGGAGTTCGATCGCTTCCACAAGGCGGCGTTCGTCGAGCGCATCGTGCCGTTCATCCGCGAGAAGGGCGGCTGACGACGCGATGCCCGCCGAGGGGATCCACCTGACCGCGCTGCGCGAGGCGGCATTCTCGGGGGCGCTCGCGGCGGAGCCGAGGCAAACGATCGTGCGCTACGAGGACGCCGCGCGGCTCGGCGCCATCGTGCTCGATCTGCCGTACTTCGATCGATACCTCGAGGAGGTCGTCCGTTATGCGCTGCGCTTGCCGCCCCAGGCGAGCCCCTGGGGGGCGGCGGTTCACGAGCGCGCAGCCGTCCCTATCGTTCGGGCGCTGCTCGAGCGCGCGCGGCGCGAGCGGTCGCAGCGGCTCTTGGCGCTCGCGCTCGGCGCGGCGTCGCACGCTGCGCTCGACCGCGCCCTCCACCCGCTGATCAACGCGCTCGCCCGGCGGTTCGCCCAAGGGCGCTCGCACGACGAGGCGCACCGCGAGGTCGAGAAGTTTCAATCGATCTGCTTTCACGAGGCCTATTTCGGGCGCGATCGAATGGGGACCCCCGGGATCGTGCGCCTGGTCGCGGTGCCGGCGCTCGAGCTGCTCGCGGATCCACCCGTGGCTGACGCCCTCGAGTCTGCGTACCGCGCGGGGGTCGGCGAAGCCGAAGTGCAGGGCGCGCTCCAGAGGATGGCGCTCGGATACGAGCGCCACGCGCGCTTGCTGGGAGGTCCCCTCGGAGGCGTGCTCGCCTCGGAGCGCGACAAGGAGGTCGCGCGGCCGCGTTTCCTGGTCGGCTCGTGGGGCAGGTTCGAAGACGTCCTCCGCGCGGCGATCCAGGGGATCGTCCCGGTGCTCGAGCGGGCGTGGGCCGTCTACGCGGCGAGCCAGGGGGAGCTCGAGGGCGCGCGTCGAGCGTTCGAGGCCTCGCTGCCGCTCGGCTCGATCGACAGCACAGGCGACGACGTCGATCTCGACGCCGCCTTCACGCCCGCGCCGCCTTCAAAGGTCTGAGCGGCCCCCGGCGTTCACTCCACGGGCGGGCCGATGATGCCGCAGTCGAAGTCGCCGGTCACCGTGTGGTTGCCGTCCTGAATCGTCTCGCACGCCGTCCCGAGCAGCTCGATCTCGCTCGGTGAGTTGAGCTGCCAGCCATTCGGATCGTTGTAGCCGAGCTCCATTCCATCGAGAAACACCTGCCCCTCGCCAGCCTTCGTGGGGTCGACGGTGCCCTCGAGCGTGAGGATGCACGAGCGCACGCCGTTGATGATCTCCGTGAACGCGTTGGCGAGCGCCGACTGATCGTTGGCGGGGTAATAAGGCGAGTTGCCCTGGCTCCCGTCGAGCGGCTTGCCCGTGCCCGCGTTCGCCATGTCCTGCTGGTGCTGGGCGCTCACGTCGCCGCCGACCGCGATGATGTAGAGCGTCACGCCCGCGTTGAAGGCAGCCTGCGCCGCCGCGATCGCCTCCCCCTGGCCGGTCTGCGGGTTGGGGACCTCGCAGGTGTCGGGCTCGCCGTCGGTCGCGAGCACGATCGCCTTGGGTCCCGGCTCGGCGAACGCGAGCAGCTCGGGCAACACAGCGGTGATGCTGTCGCCCGTCGGCGTGTCGCCCAGGGGGCCGGCGTTGCCGTACACCGCGTCGATCTCGTCGTAGTTGCCGAGGGCGATGTTCACCTCGGAGAGCAGCGGGCACGTCCCGTCCTGGCCCGTGTAGAGCGCGAACCCAAACCGGACCTGGTCCTCGAGCTGGGCGACGATGCCGTTGTTCGAGTCCATGAGGGTGTCATAGAGGACGTCCCATCGGTTCCCGTTGCCGAAGCTCTCCGTCATGCTGCCGGACTGATCGACGAGCAGGAGCACCGTCGGCGTCGTCGGCGCGAACGTGATCTGAACGCTCGGGCAAGCGCCGCCCTCTCCAGTGCCGCCACCGTTGCCGCCGTCGCCGAAGTTGGTGGTGGAAGCGCCCTCACCGCCGCCGAAGCCACCGCTGCCGTCCTCGCAGCGGCCCGTGCTGCTGCAGGTCTGGCCCTCGCCGCACTCGTCGCCGCCCTGGAGGCACTCGGCGGTGCACGTCCCGTCGCCGCCGCAGTGCATGCCGTCGGCGCAGCTGAAGTCGTCGACACACGCCTTTCCGCACTCGGTGCCGAAGCTCTCGCAGGCGACGTTGGAGTCACAGCCGTCACAGGCGGCGGCGAGCAAGAATGCGACGGGCAAGAGACTCAAGAGTGAGCGCTTAAGCATGGGGCAGCTCCTTGCTCTTGAGCGTACCTCGCGTGCGCGCCCTGCCAATGAGGCCTGTTGTCCTCACTTGCGACGCGCACACTGTGGGACAGGCGTCAAGACGAGCGCGGGCCGACTCAGCGAGCGCCGGTGAAGAACTTCACGAGGGCGCTCGCGTCATCGAGGACCGGCTTCCTCAGCTCGAGGTCGAACGCGAGCACCGTGCCGTTCTGCACGCTCGTCCGCATGAAGATCGGCGCGAGGCCCTTCTGGGGGAGCGAGGCGAAGACGTCGTCGGTGCCCTTCATCGCCTGCAGCGCGATGTCGTCCAGCTTCGCCTTCTTGTCCATCGCGCCCTTCATGAACATCATCGCGTACACGCTCGAGCGGAAGGACTGCATCGTGATGAACGCGCCGCCGTTGGTCCCGCCTTGGGTGAGCGCGCTGAGGTCGGTTCGACCCTTGAGGCTGTCCTTGCCGTCCTTGGCCCGCAACAGCCGCTCGATCAGCTCGCCGCGATCGAACCCGACAGCGAGCCACGTGTTGTCCCCGTCGGGCATGAGCAGCATCATCAGCGTGCCCTCCTCGACGCCGGCCTCGCTCTTGCTCGAGAACGCGACGTTGAGCTGCAGCGCGCCCTTGCCCAGCTCCTTGGGCGCCGCCGCGGTCGAGATCGCGACCGCGTCGTCCTTGCCGAGCTCCTTCTTCAGAGCCTTCTGCACGCCCGGCTGGTTGAACGCCGCGGCGGCGTCCTTCAGCCATTTGCCGAGCACGTCGGCCTTCTGGCTCGAGCCCACCATGTACCAGCCCATCAGCCGATCGAAGTGCTGCTGCTGGCGCTCCTTCGCGGTCTTCGGCTCGGCTCGCTTCGTCAGGTGACCGAACCCGCCGAGCCCCACGAAGCTGGCGTTCTTGGACAGCGGGAGATCGAGCAGGTCGGCGACCTTCTTGCGCTCGCCTTCATTGCCGATCTTCAGCGCCTCGAGGCCCCCCGAGACCATCCCCTTGAGCGCCTTGGTGATGTCTCCGTACGCCGCGGGATCGACGACCGTCCCGAAGACCGCGCCGCTCGCGTCGGCAGGGCCCTTCCAGAGGATGTCCGGCACCTTGAGCGACGCCCCCGCGAGCGAGGTCTTCGCGAACCACGACTTCGAGGTCGGCGACAGCTCTGCCCGCACGTCGAGATCGAGCCCTTGCGCCGGGTCGATCTTCCCCTCGACGTGAATGTTCTTCAGGTCCTCGAGCACGAGGGTCGCGTCGTTCGCGATGAACCGCACGGCCTCCTCGAGGCCCTTGTCGTACGTCGGGTTTCCGGTGCCGAAGCGCTTGGCGGCGATCATCGGGACACCGGGGACGATCTTTCGGGCCATGCCCCCGAACTTGGCGTTCAGCGCGGCGACGTCGATGTCGGCGACCAGATCCTGGCTGGGCAGCGGCTCGATGCTGAGCGTCCGGGCGAGGTAGGGGCCGAGGTTCGCGATGTCGCTCTCGCGCGGGCCGCAGACCAGCCGCGCGGGGGACGCGCCGGCCGAGGCCATGATCGCGCACGCCGCCTTCGCGCGCTCCCCCCCGAGGGCCCACACGCCCGGACCGATCTCTGCCAGCTTCGGGCCGGCCGCCGCCTTCGCGCCGTCGATCGAGGTGAGCCCGATCGAGACAGCGAGCGAGATGTCGGGCCCATCGACGGCGGCGATCGCGAAATCGACCGGCGTATCGAGGGAGATCTGCTCCGCGAAGCTCGGCTCGATCTCCAGGCGCAGGCCTCGCGCGAGGGCTTGCGCGGTCATGCCCTTGCCGGCGCCGACGACGACGTCGCCGGGCACACCCACGAGGCCGCCGAGCACCTGCAGGGAAGCGGCGAGGTTCTTCGCGCGTCCCTTGGCGAACACACCCGACGGCGCCGGGACGGGCGAGAGATCGAAGGCCGGGCCTTGCGGCGCCGCGGTCACGTCCGCCGAGGGGACGTCCTGGGTGCGGAGCGGCGGGGGCGCCGAGCACGCCACGGCCAGCGAAGCGCCGAGGAGGGCCGTGAGGACGAAGGACCTGTTCGAACAGGCGTGAGCCGAGCTAGCTTGGACGCGAGGCGCGTGCATGGCGCTCGTATCGCAGCGTCATGTGGCCGAGGCAAGCGGTACGGCCCCCCTGAGCATGCTCTCGCTGGCGTGAGCCACGTGCCAGTCGTGGAACGTCCAGTCTAGGAGTAGGCTGCGCGCCCATGACCGGGCGGGGGGCCCGCGCCCTCGCCGCCCTCTTGGAGGACCCTCCCGATGAAGCACTCCGCACGAGACGTGTTCGCTCTCTTCGGCGCCGGGGCGCTCGCCGCGCTCGCGCTCGCCGCATGCGCGTCCAGCTCGACCCCGACGCCCGAGCCCGAGGTCACGGCGTCGGCCACGGCCGAGCCTCCGCCGGTCACCACGACCGAGCCGACCGCCGCGCCGACGACCGAGCCCACCGCCACCGCTGCCCCCCAGCCGACCGGCCGGCAGCCGAGCGGCCGGCCCCCGATGACCTCCGAGGGGAAGGAGAAGGTGAGCGGCACCTTCGGTCAGACCCCGGCCGCGAAGCTGACCATCACCTCCGACAACTCCGTGTTCCGAATCCCGGAGTACGCGCTCGGCGACGGTGTCCTCATCACCTTCATGGTCGACAAGAAGCCCCCGAAGAAGGCGAAGGGCGGCAGCGGCAACGTCTGGCGCTTGACCGCGCAGCGGCCGCCCGCCGAGGAGACGAGCGCGGTGTCTGCCAACGAGGGCAAGTTCACCGTCCGCCTCCCGATCGGCAAGGCCGCGCCCGCCAACCTCGCCCTCGGCGAGATCGGCAAGGACGACAAGGGCAAGGACGCGATCGTGTGGAAGGTCGTCGCGCCGACCAAGACCGAGGACGGCTTCGCGACCTACGAGCTCACCGACTTCGGGAACACGCTGCTCCAGATCACCAGCGACCCGCCGGGCTGAGTCCCGCCATCAGGCACCCGCGCGCGAGGTCGAACGCCGCGCGCGCGAGGTCCGCCCGCGGAACGCGAGCCCCACCGAAGTACGCGAGGCCCGCCCGCGCGAGGGGGCTCGAGTGGCTCACGGTCCACTCGAGCGCGCGTCGAGTGCGCCCGTAGACGAGCGGCAGCGCCCGCGCTCGCAGCTCGAGATCGATCCCGAGCCGGCGACGGGGAGACAGCGGCGCGTAGTCCTCGAAGGCGAGCCGAGCGCTGGGCAAAACGCGCGCGAGGTACTCACCCGCGTACGCGCCGTAGGCGATCGCCTGGGCGATCCCCTCTCCGAGGACCGGATCGATGCCCGCCGCTTCACCCACCAGCAAGATGCGCGGCTTCGCCAGCCGCTCTCCCAACGTCACGCCGCGCTCAGAGAACCGGCGCTTCGGCAGCGCGATCGGGTCGCGCGTGCGGCGCGCCAGCCGCGCGGCTGGGTCGAGCGCGCGTGGGCCGAGGTCATAGACGCCCCGCGACATCCGGGTCTTGCCGTCGAGCGGCGTCGGAAAGTCCCAGGCGTAGCCCACGAGATCGGGCTCCGTCAGATCGAAGTGCAGCACGTCCTCGGGGAGGTCCGACGGGCTGCGCTCAGTGTCGAGCTCGACCGCCTGGGCGACGATGCCCCCGCGCGGCCAGCCGACCGCGCGCCGCACGACGCTCCCGACGCCGTCCGCCCCGACGACGACCTTGGCGCGGAAACGCTCGCCGCCCTCGAGCTCGAGCTCCACGGGGCCGTCCTCGGGCGCGCGGACCTCGCGCACGGCCCGTCCCTCCTCGATCGCGATCCCACGGCCGCGCGCGATGCGAGCGAGCTCGGCGTCGAGCTCCCGTCTGCGGACCACCCAGCCGACCACCCGATCAGACCGCTCGAGCAGCTCCCCGACGCGCGTAGTGACGGCGATGCCGCGGATCTCGACCTTCGGGACGTCGGGCCTGACCCCGATCGACGCGAGCAGCGCGAGCCCGCGCCCGCCGACGGCGCCCGCGCAGACCTTGTCGCGCGGGTACGTCGCCCGCTCGAGCACCACGGTGCGGCGCGCGAGGTCCTTGGCGCGGCTCTCCAAGAACAGCGCCGTCGCGAGGCCCGCGGGGCCGCCGCCGACGATCGCGACGTCCACCTCCACGGCTAACGCCCGCTGAGCTCGGGGCAGGACAGCATCTGCGGCGCGAAGCGCTCCTTGCGGAGCAGGCGGCCGTCGTCGTCGTCCGCGTGGTAGACCTCTTGCGCCTCGATCTGCGCGAGGAGCACCTCCTCGAGCGCGACCGTGACGTCGGGCCTCTGTTGTGCGACGTCGAAGAGCTCCTTCGGATCGCGCTCGAGGTCATAGAGCGCCGAGACCTCGGTGTCCGGATCGAACACGAGCTTGTAGGGCAAGCACACAATCCCGTCGTAGTGCTTCCAACCCTGAATGTTCATGAACACCGCCGCGCGACGCTCGTTGCCCGGCAGCCCGACCCACGCCGTGCTCTCGCCCTGCAGCGCGGGGTGAGGCGGGAGCCCCATCAGGTCGACGATCGTGGGCAGCACGTCGAGCGTCGAGACGGGCACGTCGACGCGCCGAGCATCGACCCACGCCGGGTAGTGGACCACCAGCGGGACCCGCGCCTCCTCCTCGAAGAGCGAGCGACCGTGGGTCACCATGTCGTGGTCGAAGAAGTTTTCGCCGTGGTCTGCGGTGATGACGATGATGGTGTCGTGCAACAGGTCCCGCTCGGCGAGCGCGTCGTAGAGGCGGCCGACCTGTTGGTCGACGTAGCGCAAGGCGTTGTCGTAGCGGTTGACGATGGTCTGCAGCTCTGCGCGCTCCCACACCACGTAGTTGAAGGTCCCCTTGGGCTCCGAGGGCTGGAAGGGGCGCGGCGCGGCCTTGGGGATCGGGTACGGGAAGTGCGTCGACTGCAGGTTCAAGTAGAGCGAGAACGGCGCGCCGTCTGCGCGGTCGATCCACTCGATCGCGTGGCGAACGGTCTCCTCGTCGGGCGCGATCTCTTCGGTGACCATGTCGAGGCGTTCGCCCTGATGGTCGAGCGCGTGCCGGAAATAGGTCGCGGTGCCCGTCGACTGGAAGCGGAGCATCCCCTGCCAGTTCTCGTCCTGACTGGAGACCGTGCCGGTCGTGTAGCCGAGCGGCGCGAGCAGGTCGTGGAGCAGCACGCGCGGGTAGTCGAGGCGATGGTACATGTCGAGCGCCGCGCCGCGCCGCGGGAAAAGCGACGAGATGACGCCCATCTGCGCGTAGTTCGAGTGGGTCGCGGTCGAATACGCGCGCTCGAGGACGAGGCCGCGGTCCGCGATGCGATCGAGGTTCGGGGTCACGTCGCGCGGGTAGCCGAGGAAGCCTACGTGGTTCGCCCCGACGGTCTCGAGGGTGATGACGATGACGTTTGGTCGCAGCTCGGAGTCGGCTGCGGCGAGGTCCCATTCGGCGCGGGTCGCCTGCGGCGGGCTGTCGAGCGCGGCCTTCGTGAGCAGCCCGAAGCCTTCACCGCTGAAGCGGTCGGCGCGGCGCGACGGCCCGGCGACGGACGAGATGAGCGCGACCTCGGGCGAGGTCTTCGCCGCCCCGCGCTTGATCGCCGAGGGCACGGGCCCGGCGACGGCGACCAAGGCCAGCGCGCTGAGGCCCACGCTGCCCGCGACCTCGACCCGGCGGACCGTCATGGGCGCGCGCGAGACCCTGCGCACCGCGAGCGCCACGCCCGCGGCGACGACGGCCCCGCCTGCCACGACCGCCGCGAGGTAGCCGAGGTATTGGCTGCCGATCGCCTGCAGCATGTGGCCCGCGCTGTTGAGGAAGAACTGCACGCCGCTCACCGTCAGCGACGAGCCGAGCAGGAGCCTGAGGCCGAGCGCGAACGCGTGGAACAGCGCCACCGACGAGATCGCCAGCGTCGCGAGCGCGATCTTCCCGCGCCTCGCTGCCGAGGGGCTCCTGAAGGAACCGACGTAGTGCCCGAACGACCCCGCGACGACCGCCGAGATCGCGAAGAACGACGCGCCCAACGTGCCCCCGGCGAGGCGCTCGCTCGCCGTCGCCTCGACCCGCCCTGGGGCCCAGAGGGCGATCGCCAGCTGCTCGAGCGCGGCGACCGCGAGCCCGATCCCCGCGCCGACCGACCCGGCCCGACAGCCTGCCACGAGCGCCGTGCGCAGGCGCCCCGCCGGCGGCGCCTTCGGCTGCGCCGCGGCCAAAAGCTCACCGGTCTTCGCCGGCGTCGGCGGAACGCTGCCCTTTTCTTCCGTAGTCATCGCGTTGAATCGAGGTCGCCCCCGACCGGCGCCGAGCGCGGCCCGCCGTCGTGCCCCGCAGCTTAGCCCGTTGTCCGTCAACCCGCCCGGTTCTCGCGAATCAAGCTCCCGCCGCGCCGCGAGAGCCTCTATGGGGCGATCCGTGGTCACGGTCGACACTCTGAACCCGAGCCAGCGACAGGCGGTCGAGCACGACCTGGGGCCGCTGCTCGTCCTCGCAGGTGCAGGGTCCGGCAAGACGCGGGTCGTCACGACGCGGATCGGCCGCCTGCTGGAGCGAGGTGCGCCTGCGCGCAGCATCCTCGCCATGACGTTCACGAACAAGGCCGCCGCCGAGATGCTCGAGCGCGTCTCGAAGCTCGTCGGGCCTCGGGCCGCCAAGGATCTCACCATCGGCACGTTCCACCGCTTCGGCCTCGGCGTGCTGCGCGCGGAGACGCGAGCGCTGGGGATGCGCGGGACGAAGTTCGTGATCTTCGATCAAGCCGACTGCTTCGGCGTCATCCGAGAGGCGTTGCGCGGCGTGAAGACCGGCCGCAGCTACGACGTCGGCGCGGTGCTCGCGCGGATCTCGATGGCGAAGAACGCGTTCATCGAGCCCGACGCGTACGAACGAGGGCTCGCGGCGAGCGGCCTCGAGCCCTCCGAATACGACGCTATCACGGCGATCGTCTACCCGAAGTACGTGAGCATGATGCGCGGCTTCCAGGCCTTCGATTTCGACGACCTGATCTGCGAGGTCGTGCGGCTCTGGCGCAAGCGAGAGGAGATCCTCGAGAAGTACCGCATGCGCTACCGCTACGTGATCGTGGACGAGTACCAGGACACGAACCACGCGCAGCTCGAGCTCTTGAGGCTGCTCGGCGGCGGGCACAAGAACGTGTGCGTGGTCGGCGACGACGACCAGTCGATCTACGCCTGGCGCGGCGCGGACGTGCGAAACATTCTCGACTTCGAACGGCATTTCGGCGGCGCCAAGGTCGTCAAGCTGCAGGAGAACTACCGCTCGAGCGCCACGGTCCTCAGGGTCGCCGCCAGCGTGCTCGAGGCGAGCTCGGCGAGGCGACACGCTAAGACGATCGTCGCGACCCGCCCCGACGCCGAGCCCGTCGAGCTGGTCGTGTGCTCGGACAGCGAGGGCGAGGCGCGGTTCATCGCCACCACGATCGACGACCTCGTGCGCACGGCCAAGGCGCGCCCCCGAGACTTCGCCGTCCTCTACCGCTCGAACCTGCAGGGCCCCGAGATCGAGGCCGCGCTCAAGGAGCGGCAGGTCCCCTACACGATGATCGGCGGCACCCAGTTCTTCGAGCGCAAGGAGGTGAAGGACCTGCTCGCGTACCTGCGCGTCGCCTTCGACCCGATGGACGAGATATCGCTCCGGCGGATCATCAATTTCCCTTCACGCGGCATCGGCGAGGTCGCGCTCGACAAGCTCGGCGCCTACGCGACCGCGAAGGGCACCTCCCTCTACACCGCGGTGACGCGCGCGCACGCCATCGAGGGGCTCGCGCCGGCCGCGATCGCGGGAGCCCGCGAGCTCACCGGCGTGATCGACGCCATCCGCGCGAGGATCACGAAGAGCGAGCCGTCCGCCACCGTGGCTCGGGCGGTGTGTGATCTCATCCACCTGAAGGAGGACATCCAGTCGGCGTCGACCTCGAACGCCGCGGCGGCCCGCCGCTGGGGGAACGTCGAGGGCATCTTGCGGCTGTTCGAACGTCGCGACGAGCGAGGCGTGGGGACCGGCGACGCCTTCGAGCAGTTCCTGCGCATGCTCGCGCTGCGCGAGGACGGCGAGGAGGAGGCCAAAGGAGACGCCGTGACGCTCACGACGATGCACGGAGCGAAGGGCCTCGAGTTCCCGACCGTCTTCATCGCCGGCCTCGAGGAGGGGCTCATGCCGCACGCGCGCACCCAGTCCGAGCGAGCCACCGACGTGCCCGCGAGCGAGCACGCCTCCAGCCTCGACGAAGAGCGCCGGCTCTTCTACGTGTCGGTCACGCGCGCGAAGGACAAGCTCTACCTGTGCCGGGCCGAGCGCCGCCTGCTCCGGGGCAAGCTCGCGCCGCGCGTGCCCAGCCGCTTCCTCGTCGAGCTCCCCGCTGAGCTCTACACGCTGCGCGAGGAGAAGGGGCCGCCCCGCGCGGAGGTCGAGCAGACGAAGGCCGGGGCGGCCGGTCTGCTCGCCGCGCTCACGGGGCTGGGCGGGCCCCCCGTGCGGCCGCGTTAGGGGACACCCCCAAGTCGGCGCGAAGCTGCAGCGTCAGGTCGAGGTGCGCAGCCGCTTCCGGGCGGCCGCGCGCTCGAGCGCGAGATCGATCAGGCGCGAAACCAGCTCCCGGGCACCGACGCCGCTCGCCTCGAGCAGCTTGGGGTACATGCTGATCGCGGTGAACCCCGGCATGGTGTTGACCTCGTTCACGTACAGGGCGCCGTCTCCGGCGCGGAACAAGTCGACGCGGGCGAGCCCGAAGCACTCGAGCGCCTCGAAGGTCGCCAGCGCGAGCCGCTGGACGTGCGCCTCTTCCTCGGCCGATATCTCGGCGGGGACGAGGGTCGTGGCCCCGTGCTCGTCGACGTACTTGGCCGCGTACGAGTAGAAGCCGTCTGGGTGCGTCACCTTGATCTCTCCGACGCGCGACGCGATCGGCAGCTCGCCCCCGAGCACCGCGCACTCGAGCTCTCGCAGCCCGCTGACCCCGGGCTCGACGACGATCTTGTCGTCGAAGGAGAAGGCGAGGTCGGCCGCGGCCGCGATCTCGGCCCGGGACACCGCGCGCGAGACCCCGACGCTCGAGCCCAGGTTCGCCGGCTTCACGAAGACCGGCCCGCCTTTGCCCAGCGCCAACAGCTCGTCGACGACCGCGGCGCGCGCGCGATCCCAGCGCGGCCGCTTGAGCGTCACGAACGGGACGATCGGCAGCCCCGCGTCGCGCAGCAGGCGCTTCATCACGTCCTTGTCCATGCCGACGGCGGAGCCGAGCACGCCGGAGCCGACGAAGGGCACGTCGGCCAAGGTGAGCAGGCCCTGAACGGTGCCGTCCTCGCCCATGGGCCCGTGCAGCACGGGGAAGACCACGTCGATCGACTGCGCCCCGCTGCCGATGACCTCGAGGGTCGCCGTGTGTGTCGTCGTCAGGCCTGCGGCCGCGTCGGGGGCGGCCG
Source organism: Polyangiaceae bacterium (assembly GCA_016719945.1). Lineage (GTDB taxonomy): Bacteria > Myxococcota_A > Polyangia > Polyangiales > Polyangiaceae > Xiheicaenibacterium. Next base: position 693,363 of record JADJYE010000002.1, read on the forward strand.
GGAAGGGCGCGAGCTGGGCCTCGGGGGCCGCCGCGTCGAGCGCGACGAGGCGCGGATCGCGCGCCTGTCCGAGGAGCGCGGCCTCTCGCTGCGCGAGCCACCGGCCGCTCTTGTCGATGCCGATCAGCACGGGCTCGAACCGCTCGCGGTCGAGCGACTCGACGACGAAGCGGGCCGAGAGGAGCGATATCTCGTGCTCCGCGGAGCGACCGCCGAACACCACCGCCACGCGGAGCTTCTTGCCCTTGGGCGCGCCGGTCGCCATCACCCGCCCACGCTCGTCACTCGCGCCGTCGCTAGCGCGCGACTCGACGGAAGCTCTTGCGGATCTCCACGAGCGGCACACCCCGCACCACGTGACCATCGGCGAGGGCGACGTCGAGCAACACGCTGCCCGACGCCGTGCGCTTGCCGCTCACGCTCACCTTCGAGCCCTCCGCGATGATCGCCTCGTCGAGCGAGACGTCACGCACGGCCTCGAGCAGGTCGCCGACCTTGATGTCGCTCGCCTCGACGCGCGAGCTGAGCTCCGTCGACGCGGCTTCGCTGTCTTCGCTGGGCGCCGCTTGCGCGGTCGACAGACCGAGCGCAAGGGACGCGAAGGCAGCAAGGACGGCGCGCATGGGTCGGAAGACCATACGGGACGAAGCCGAGCTTGCCAACCCGAAATTCGCTAGCGCCAGGCTGCCCACACCCGAAGTCGTTTGACGACAAAGGGAATCGACGGGCGCGAGTGGCGAAGCGTCGCACGAGCGCTCAGGCCTCTTTCAGCAGCGTCGCGGTGAGCGCTCCGATTTTGTCCTGACCCCAGAACAGCTCGTCGCCTGCTGCGAACGTTGGCACACCAAAGATTCTGCGCGCGCGTGCCTCGTCGGTCGACGCGCGAAGCTGGGCCTTCACGGCCGGGCTCGCGAGGTCCGCGAGCAGCGGCGTCGGATCGAGGCCGACCTCGCGCACGATCGCCGTCAGCTCGGAGTCGGCGGAGAGGTCGCGATCGTCGACCCACGCGGCGCGGAACAGCGCCAGCGCGAGGTCACGGCGACGCTCCCCGGGACAACACAAGGTCAGCCGCAGCGCCTTCACCGAGCTGAGCGGAAAGCGGGTCGGGAAGCGGAACGGGACGCCGTAGTGGTCTGCCCACAGCGCGAGCTCGCGCAGCTGATATCGGCGCTTCGACTCGGGCATCTCGAAGAGCGGCACGTCGGGCGTGCCGAGATCGCGGAACAGGCCGCCCAGCAAGAGCGGCTTGAGCACGACGGTCGCGCCTGTCCGGCGCTCGAGGGCATCGAGCTGGGTCGCGGCGAGGTAGGCGAAGGGCGACGAGTAGTCTAAGAAGAGCTCGATCACGCGCCCCGTGGCTGGGCGAGGCGTCGGTGGGCCATCGGGCGCCGGCCGGTCGCTGCGCGCGAGGGCTCGCTCCACGAAGTCGAGGCGATCGTGGCCCCAGAACAGGTCGGCGCGGTCGTCGTCGACGACCACCAGCGAGGGCGCGCCGAACACGCCGCGCGCGACCGCTCGTTCGGTGTTCTCGAAGAGCCGCCGCTTGATCGCGTCCGAGCTCGCGCGCCGGACCGCGCCCGCGCCGTCCAGCTCGGCGCGCTCCAGCGCGCCAAGGACCTCGGCGGGATCCTCCAGGTCGCGACCCTCCGCCCAGTAGGCGGCGAAGAGCGCGTGCGACGCTCGCGGCAGATCGTCCGACGCGAGCGCTGCTCGAAGCGCGAGCACCGTCCGCCGCGGGTGGCCCTTGGGCTTCTTCAGCGCGACGCCGGCGAGCCGCGCGGAGCGCTCGAGCTCGAGCCTCATGTACGCAGCCTTCGACGCGTTGACCGCGTCCATCGGGATGTTGGGGGTCCCGATCGCGCGGAACACACCGCCGAGCAGCATCGGGACGTGCTCGATTGCGACCCCGACGCGCTCGGCCAGCGCGTCGATGCGTCGGGACGCGAGGTAGGCGTAGGGGCAGACGAAGTCGTAGTAGAGCTCGACGCGGCGCATGCCCCGACGACTGTAGTCGATCGGCCTCGTACAGGCCTTGCGGCGCCGGGGCGTCTTCTCTAAGCGAAGAGCCATGCATCTTCGCAACACCCTCGGTTCGTTCTTGTCGCTCGTGGTCGCGGCGTCGCTTGGCTGCGGCGGGGAGGTCCCCGACGACAACGCCGGAGGGGGTGGCGCCGGCGCCTCGTCGCAAGGCGGCATGGGGGGGACGCCCTCGGAGGGCGGTCAGGGCGGCGACGGTGGCGCACCGCTCGAGGGAGGCGGCGGCGCGTCGGTCGGGGGCGGAGGAACGGGCGGCCAAGGGGGTGCCCCCGAGCTCTGGCCCGATTGCCTCAGCCAGCCGGAGGGCTCTCCGACGAAGAGCCTCTCCCAGATCTGGATCGACGACCCGGTCGCGCCCGCCGAGGCGTGGGTGCCCGGCGTCTACGTGACGGCCGTTTCGAACGGTGGGTGCACCGCGGGCGTCTCCTGTCAGTTCTTCGTGCAACAAGAGGAGGGGTACGCAGACCTCGCCGCGGCGACGCACCAGAGCCTCCGCGTCGGCGTCGCGCCCAGCGTGGCGCACTACTTCACCGAGCTCGCGGTGGGCGACCAGGTCGACCTCTACGCGCACGCGTTCCGCGACGCCGAAGACGGCAAGAACGAGCTGATCTTCCTGGTCACTCCAAGCCTGCCAGGCTGCGCGGCAGTCGTCGGCTCGGGCGATCCTCAGCCGGTGACCGCCACGCTGGCCGACCTCACGCTCGCCGCCTACGAGGACGAGATCGGCCCCGTGCTCGTCCAGATCGACACCGTCACTGGCAACCCCGACACCCCGCCGGAGACGTTCGCGCTCTGGAACACCGGCGGGCCGATCGATGGCGACATCACCACCGTGACCAGCCTCTCGCCGTACTTCCTCTCCGGTGGGGCGTTCAGCGGCCTCAGCGAAGGGGTGAACACCAACTTCGACTTCGTCGTCGGGGTGTTCGGAATCTTCGCGCCGCCCGCCGATCCGCTCATCAAGTACGAGGAGCTCTACGTTCGCTCCGACGCGGACTATCCGCTCGCCAACTGAGGGTCGGGCCACGAGGGCCGATCCTCCTTGCGAACCGGGGCCGGCTCGAAGAGCGGGTAGCGGTAGATCTCCAGGGCCTTGTTGAGGGCGAGGCGCACGGCCAGCACCAGGCCGATGTCGTCGAGCCACGCGATGATCGGCAGGAACGCCTCTGGCACGAGGTCGACCGGGAAGATCACGTAGAGCAGGGTCGCGACGGCGACCAGCTTCATCCCCCAGTGCGCCCTCCCGTCGCGCAAGACGCGAGAGAACACGACGAGATCGCCGAAGAAAGGCACGACCGAGAAGCCGCGCCGGCGCTTAACGACAGGAGGTTTCACACCTACAAGATGCGTACGCCCGCGCAGCTCGCAACGGCTGACGTTTGCGCCGGCGGTCGAGCGCGTCATCCTCGATAGGCGAAACGGCACCACCCCCGTCCCGTATGCGGCTCGTGGGGCTTCGTGCGCTCCGCGCATCCGCAGATGAAGAGGGAAGTCGTCGTGCTCGCGCTCGCGGTGTGCTCCCACGGGGTGTTCCTCGCGGGCGCCCGCGCCTTTCCCTCGCGCAGCGTGCTCCTCCCGCGCCTCTCGCCGAACGCGATGGCGATGTTCGACATCGAGGGCCCCGCCGACGAGGCGCCGGCCGCGCGCGACGACGGCGCACGCGGGTCCGAGCGGTCCGCCGATCCCCTCGACCCGCCGGAGGCACCGGGGGCGGGCGAGCCCGAGGCACCTGCGCCGGCGCTCGCGGGAGCAGAGCCACCGAGCTCGTCCGCGCCGGACGGCGCGATCTCTAGGGGCCTCCCCCAGTCTCCTGCGCCGGCCACCCCTGACGCACCTGTCGCCGCTCTGGCAGCGGCCGAGCCGGGACCCGGGAGCTCGCGCGAGCCGAGCGGCGCAGCGGGGCCTGAGGCGCCCGCCTCAGGCGCCGCTTCGTCACCCTCGGATGGGTTCAGCGACCCCAACGAGGAACCCTCCGCGACCTCGCTCGCGGGGCTCCTCGCGCCCGGGCTCGGCGGGGTCGACGTCGCCGGCCGCATCGCCGTGGAGGGCGCCATCGCGCCGGCCGCGCCGACGTCGGCGCCCGTCTCGACCGCGGTCGACAAGAAGAAGGCGAACGACGTCTTGGCGTCGACGCTCGTCGGACAGGACCGCAAGAAGGGGATCGATCTCCCCGCGACCGGGGTCGTCACGGCGACCGTGAGTGACGCGACCCGGGCGTTACCCGTTGGTCACAACACGCGCGCCTCGTTCGAGGTGAAGCTGGCGCCGGGCGGAAAGGTCGCGGGCGTCCGCGTGCTCAACGCGTCGGCAGGGGACGCCACCGCATGGGACGGAGCGGCCAAGGCCGTCGCCACCAGCCTCTCGAGCAAGGCGCTCTCGCTGGGTGACGCGTCGAAGAGCGGCGCGACGATCGTCGTGAGCGTCACCGTCAAGCACGTCTACCCCACCGGCACCGCGAAGGCGACCGAGGTCAAGCCGGTCTGCGCGAACCAGATCCTCAACGACCTCGCGGACGCCGCGAGCGATACGCCGACGAAGGCGCCCGAGTCGACCCTCCCTCTGTTCCAGGACGAGAACGGTCGGCCCTGCATCCCGATTGGGGTCGGAGGGACGGCCGACGCCGCGAACATCGGCGCGACCAAGCAGATCCAGGTGCAGGCGACCTCCAAGGTGTTGGTCGGCGGCAAGGAGGCGCTGCCCGAGGTGCAGGCGATCAACAAGGACCCCTTCTGGGTGCCCTCGACGAAGGAAGGCCCGCGTCCGGTCGCGCCTTACAAGCTGCGCAAATACAAGCGCGACCGCGAGAAGAAGAAGTAGCTGACGCGCCGAGCCGGCATAGCCCGCGATCAGGCCGAGCGCCGAGCCGGCATAGCCCGCGATCAGGCCGAGCGCCGAGCCGGCATAGCCCGCGATCAGGCCGAGCGCAGCGAGGCCAACGCGGGCGTGATGCCGGCACAAAAAAAGAAGCGCCAGTTCGACGGTGGGGGGGGGAAAACCGTCGCAGGCGCTTCCGAGCGGCAACTAATGCAGAACCCGTGCCGTCGATCGCATTACGCGATATCCCCAGGATTGCGAGGATCCAGCTCAGCCTCTGTATCGAAACGCTCCACGGTCGGATGCGGAAGTGGAATCTTCGATTTCAGGTGAAGAGCTGCCGGAGCGTCGCTCCGCGTCAGGCGGGACCGACGAGCACCGAGTAGGCGGTGTTCATGAACTCGGCGAAGAGGATCTCCCTCGTGGGCTCGAGCGCGCTAAACTCGATGCCCGCGTGGACCCACGGTCCCTCGACGGGGCTGATGCGCCGAATCACACCGTCTCGCCGGAACGAGAAGCTCGTGCCCGGCTGGATGAGGTTGATGATGACCGGCTCGCCGATCTGCGCTTGGAGCTCGGAGACGATCAACGTTGCGCCGATCATCGACACGTCGACCGTGTGGGCGGCGTGGATCGAGCGCGGCGTGCGCACGCGGAGCTCGAGCTGCATGCCGATACGGGGCGCGCGACGACGCTCGGGCCCCGCGTAAGGTTGGCGCGGAGCCTGGGCCGGAGGAGGCGCAGGAGGAGCCGAAGGAGCGGCGATCGGTGAAGGCCGAGCCCCAGGAGGGGTCGTCGGGATCGGGGGGATCGGCGGCGGACCCGAGGGGGACTGCATCGTCGGCGCAGCCAACCGAGGGTTGGTCTGGGGGAGCGGCGCGCCGGTCGAGGTCCGCGTTGGCAGGACGACCCCCCCGCCCGGTGGCATCGACGGCATGTTGGGCGGCGCGAGGCCCGCCGGGTTCGTCTGGGGCGAACGCATCAAGCCCTGGATGAACTCGTCCCAATCGGGGTTGGTCGATCGGCCGAAGAACTCGAGGCCGATCATCCCGTCGGCGGCGTGGACCACCATCGCGTGCCCGGTGAACGGCTTCGCAGGCGGGAGCGACAGATCGATGTGGACGAGCTGACGCAGCGGCGGCGTCTCATCGACCTTCACGAGCAGCCCGTGAAAGCTGACGTTCACGGTGACGCCGGCGAGGTGCCTCTTCCCGATCTTGACGGTGATGGGGAGATCGATCGGGCAGCGCTTGTCTTTGCGGCGCTCGTTCATGCCTTCCTCGGGCAGTTTGACCGCTCCGCTGACGGGGCGCCCGGGCGGGGCGGCCTCGGGCTGTAGAATAGAATGGTTTCGGTCACGTCTATCCACCGCCCGGCGGTCGTTCTCTACCTAGCAGACTGCCGCCGTTCCCACACCGGCCTCGTGAGGCTGGCGTGGGCGCAGGTCGAAGGCCGCAGCTTTGAAACCCTATCCCACACGCGCGCACCGATTCGAAGAAGATCCGCTGGATCGAGCAAGGCCCACGAGATCGACCGCGTATATCTTCTCCGGCCCCACGACCGGCCCCTGATTCGCCCCCTGACAGCCGAACCAAGCCCCAGGGTCACCGGGGCACGACGCTTGCCACAGAGCTCACATTCACAAGGAGTCACCATGAAGATCCGCTTTGCTGTCGCCGCTCTCGCGCTGGGCTCCGCTGCCATGATGCCGAGCGCGCTCGCCGAGGAGTCCCTGGACGGCAAGGGCACCGTGACCGCGGCCTACGACGCGTCCGCGAAGAAGCTCAACATCACGATCAAAGGGGCGTCGGCCGGCATCTACGTCAACAAGGACTACCCGATCAAGTGCACGGTCAAGCCGAAGGCCGGCGCCACCGTCGACAAGACGGAGCTCAAGAAGGACGACGCGACCTACGAAGACGCCCCCAACAAGCCGGGCAAGGCCAACAAGGCCACCTTCTCGGTCGGCGCGACGGGCGGCGCCGAGGGCTCGTGCAAGATGGTCGTCTGCACCGACAGCGCGTGCTCTGCGCCGTTCTCGGTCAACTTCGCGTCGCCGTGAGCGCGGCGCGCTGACGACGTCGCGTGCCGCTCGAGCGGCGCGCAGGTGAAGAAGCGTAAAGGGGGCCTGACAGGCCCCCTTTCGCGCTTACCCTGTCGTCCGTATGAGCTCCAGGAGCAGAGCGCTGGGCCGGAGCGGCGTCGGCGTATCGCGCCTCACGCTGGCCGGTTCGTTCGGCATCAGCGCCGAGGACACGGTCCGGGCGTTCCATGAGCTTGGGGTGAGCACGTTCTTCGCGACGATGCGCACTCGCGGCATGAACGAGGGCCTGCGGCGCCTCGTCGCGGACGGCCACCGCGACGCGCTGACGATCATCGGCGGCGCGCAGCTCCCGTTCGGCTTCAGCGTGCCGTGGGCCCAGCGGCGCCTCGCGCGCGAGCTCACCCTCGAGCGCATCGACGTGTTCCTCCTCTTCTGGGTGCAGGCCCACTGGTACGTGACAGGTCGCACGTGGAGCGCGATGCGGCGCCTCAAGGAGGACGGGCTCGCGCGCGCCGTGGGGATCTCGTGTCACGACCGGCCCATGGCGCGGGCCTTGATCGACGAGCTCTCGCTCGACGTCGTGATGCTGCGATACAACGCGGCCCACCGCGGGATCGAGCGCGAGGTCTTCGCGACCCTCGACCCGACCGATCGGCCTGGGATCATCGCGTACACCGCGACGCGCTGGGGCAAGCTGCTCAAGCCGTTCGCCGACCTGCCGGCGATGTCCGCCGGGGAGTGTTACCAGTTCGCGCTTGGCCACCCCATGGTCGACACGGTGCTCTCGGGGGCGCGCAGCTTCGAGGAGCTCGCACAGAACGTGAGCGCAGCGCGCGCAGGCCCCCTCGCTGCCCCCCGCCTCGACGAGATCAAGCGCTTCGGAGACGCCATTCGCGCTGGGGTCGCGAGCAAGGTCGCGTTCTCCGAGTAGGGGTGTCTCCTAGCTCGGCTCGGGGCTCGCCCGGCAGCCGCGCCCGGAATGCGGGTCCGGCGAGGGGCGTAACGAGGGCGTGCCGGCCGCCGCTGCCCCAACCTCGCTGTTCGCTCAGCGGGGCCTCGCGACCCGCGCGACGACGAGCGGCGTCCCGCTGGAGGTCTGGCGCCTCGCATGGCCTGCGATCGCCCACACGCTGCTCCTGACTGCCGTGTTCGCCGTCGACCGCCTGGTCCTCGGGCGGACCGACACGACGGCGCTCGCGAGCCTGCAGATTTCGAGCGTGCTGGTGTGGACGATCACGTCGATCTTTACCGCGTTCTCGGCGGGCACGCTGGCCCTCGCCGGGCGCGCGTTCGGCGCAGGCGATCGCACGCTGGCGGCGGACGTCGTGGGCGCGAGCCTCGCGCTGGCGCTCGGCGTCGGGGCGCTGGTAGCGGTCTCCACCCTGGTCGCGACGCGGCTGACGCTGCCTTGGCTCTTCCCTCACGCGGGCGACGCGGTGCTCGTGGACGTCGCTCGCTACCTCGAGCTCGTCCTGCCCGTGCTTCCGCTCGCGTTCGTCGAGGCCATCGCGGCCTCTGCGCTCCACGCCGCCGGTGACACCCGAACGCCGCTCGTCGCCGCCGCCGCGAGCAACGCGATCAACCTGCTGCTGTCGTGCGTGCTGGTCTTCGGTCTCCTCGGCGCGCCCGCGCTGGGCGTGCGCGGCGCAGCCATCGGCGCGGCCGCAGCCATGACCGTGCAGGCCATCGCGCTCGTCCGGGCGCTGCTCTCGCCATCCTCGGCGATCCCGCTCGGCCCCTGGTTGCGGCGTGCGCGCGTCGACAGGGACGTGTTGGGCAGGTTGGTCCGGGTCAGCCTCCCGGCCTTCGGAGACAAGCTCGTGTACGCCGGCGGATACCTCGCCTTCATCATGCTCGTCGCCACGCTCGGTCCCGTCGCGATGGCGGCCAACCAAGCGGTGGTGAGCGTCGAGGCCATCTGCTTCCTCTCGGCCGAGGGCTTCGGTGTCGCTGCGGGCGCGCTCGCGGCTCAGCGCCTCGGGGCCGGTCAGCCGTCGGCGGCGGAGCAGACCACCCGCGTCGCCATCACCATGGCGGTCTGTGCCCTCACGGCCTTCGGGCTCTTGTTCGCCGCGGCGCCACGCGCGCTCTTGTCCCCGTTCACCAGCGACCAGGCCGTGCTCGGCGCCGCGACGGCCTCCCTGGTGATGGCGGCCTTGGCCCAGCCGTTCATGGCGTACGCCACCGTCACGCGGATGGCGCTGCGCGGCGCGGGCGCGACGTCGAGCGTGCTCTGGGTGACCGTCGCCGGCACGCTCTTCGTGCGGATGCCCGTCGCGCTCGTCGCGTGCCTCGACGCTCGCTGGGGCCTCGCCGGCGTTTGGCTGGCGAGCACCCTCGACTGGGTGTTTCAAGCCATCGCGTTCGGGGTGCTGCTCCGCCGCGGCCGATGGAAGAGCGCGAGCCCTTGACGCCCCTCTGCCGGGAAGTGATGTCCCATCCATGGCGCAAGCTCACGGCGGACGTCTCGTAGCGAAGGCCCTCGCGAGGCACGGGACCACCCACCTCTTCACCCTCTGCGGCGGGCACATCCAGGCGATCTACGACGGGTGCCTCGACGAGGGGATCCGGGTCGTCGACGTGAGACACGAGCAGACCGCGGGCCACGCCGCCGACGGCTACGCGCGCGTGACGGGCAGGCCCGGCGTGTGCGCGGTGACCGCTGGCCCCGGCGTCACCGACGTCGTGACGGCCGCCGCGAACGCGTTCCGCGCCGGCATCCCGATCATCATCTTCGGCGGAGCCGGTCCGCGCGCTCTCTCGGACATGGGCTCGCTGCAGGACATGAACCACGTCGAGCTCATGCGCCCCATCACCAAGTGGAGCGTCGCCGTGCCCTCCACCGATCGGCTCCAGGAGTACGTCGACTCCGCGTTCCGCGTCGCGCAGGCCGGCGTCCCCGGGCCGGTGTTCCTCGAGGTGCCGCTCGATCTGCTCATGAACTGGGCCGACGACGCGCCCCCCGCCACATCCCCGCTGGCACCGCCCCGTCCGGGCGGCGATCCGCGCTCGATCGAAGAGGCGGCCAAGCTGCTCGCCCAGAGCGAGCGGCCGATGTTCATCGTGGGCAGTCAGCTCCGGTGGTCCCCCGTGCCGGACGCGATCCGTCGCTTTGCAGACAAGGTGGAAGCTCCGGTCTACCTCAACGGCATGGCCCGTGGCGCCCTGCCGTCTGCGCACCCGAGCCTGATGAGCCGCTCTCGCCGGTTCGCCCTCGGTCAGACCGACCTCTGCTTCGTCTTCGGCACGCCGCTCGACTTCCGGCTCGAGTACGGCCGCGCCATCCCGCCAAGCGCGAAGCTGGTCCAGATCGATCTCGACGGCGCCGAGATCGGACGCAACCGACGGGTCGATCTCGCCATCCACGGCGACAGCGGACTGGTGCTCGATCGGCTGCTGTCGGCGGTCGGCGACAAGCGAGCGTCGGCCTGGCTCGCGTCGGTCCGGGCCAGCGAGGACAAGTCGCGCGCGAAGATGGCGCTCGAGATCGAGTCGAATGACAACCCTCCGAACCCGCTGCGCGTGTGCGCCGAGCTCGGCAAGCGCCTGAAGAAGGACGACATCGTGATCGGTGACGGGGGCGACTTCGTCGCGACGGCCGCCTACGTGCTCAAGCTCGAGTGGCCTCAGCTGTGGATGGACCCCGGGCCGCTCGGTACGCTCGGCGTCGGCCCCGGCTATGCGATGGCCGCGAAGCTGGCTCGGCCTGGCGCGAACGTCGTGCTCGTCTACGGCGACGGCTCGGTCGGGTTCAACGGCTTCGAGTTCGAAGCGATGGTCCGGCAGAACATCCCCGTCATCGCGATCGTCGGGAACGACGCGGGGTGGACCCAGATCCGCCGCGGTCAGGTCGAGCTCTACGGGGTCGAGCGCGCGGTCGCGACCGCGCTCGACTACACGCGATACGAGAAGGTCGTGGAGGCGTTCGGCGGGTTCGGGGCGTACGTCGAGACCGTCGACCAGCTCGGGCCCGCGCTCGACGCGGCCTTCGCGTGCGGAAAGCCCGCGATGGTGAACGTCAAGATCGCCTCGAGCGACTTCCGCAAGGGCGCCATCAGCGTCTGAAGCCCGACGAATGCTCTTCCGGTTCGTCGCGCCGACGCTCGCGAAGCTCGACGAGCTCGACACCGAGGTCCTCGTCGCGACCTTGCACAGCGACGTGCGACCTGCGCGAGGTGTCGCGGGGCTGTGCGACTTCCGGATGGGGGGGCGCATCTCCGAGCTGTTGCGCTCGGGCTTCGTGACCGGCGCCTACGGAGAGGTCGTGATGGTCCCGGGCAAGCCGTTCTTGTCGTTCGACAAGCTGCTCCTGTTCGGCGCGGGACCGGTCCTCGAGATGTCCGTCGCGCGCATGGCGGGCCTCGTCGCTGCCTACTTCGACCGGCTCGAGCGCCTGCGCGCGCGCGTGGCGGTCGTCGAGCTCCCGGGGCGCGCGCACGCCTCGGTCTCACCCGCCGAGGCCGGGCAGGTGATGCTGCGCGAGGCGCTGCGAGAGCGAGAGTGCGACAGCTGGACGCTGGTCGAGTCCGCCGACGGTCGAGCGGTCATCGAGGCGCTCGCGCAAGAGCAGCGCCGGAGGATGCGCCGCGGGGCCTGACCCGCGCGCGCTGCCAAGATGGGCTCCTCGAGCTGGCGCGTCGCGGGCGCGCTCTGCGCGGCGGGCGCTGGAGCGCTCCTCGCTTGCGGGCCCAGCCTGATGACCCCCGAGGAGAGGCGCCTCGACGCCGCGCTCGATCGCGCGGGGCAGGGCGCGTACCCGGGCGGCGCGAGGCTGCGAAAGCTCGTCGGCCGCGCCGAGCACGGCGAGCTCGAGGACGGCTTCATCGTCATGCTGGGGGCGGACACCTGTTACGCGGTGGTTGGCGTCGGTGATGCGCGCGTCCGCGCGCTCGAAGTGCTCGTCACCAGCCCGACGGGCGCGTGGCTCGCAAAGACGAAGGAGCCGCGCAGAGACCCTTCGTTGCGCGTGTGCGCGAAGGTCTCGGGCCCCCACCGTATCGGCGTCAAGGTGTCGGGCCGCGGCGACTACGTCTTCGGGGTCTTCGGAGATCCGCCAGCGGAGGCGGCCGCGTCCGCCAGCGCGTCCGTGGGGCCGTCGCCCTCGGCGGCCGCCTCGACGAGCGTGGCCCCTCTCGCTCGCGTGTGTGAGGCGATCGCCGGCGCGTCGCCCTTCGAGCGGCGCGTCGAGGCCGAGCACCGCGCCTGCGCGGCCGACGCCGACTGCATCACGCTCAAGGCCGACTGCGGCGGGCTCCGCTGCGCGGGCGTGAACAGGGCGCACCGATCGGCCTACGGCCAGCCGCTCGATTGCAGGGGCTACGCGGGCGAGGTCGCCGCCCGCGACTGTGACCCGCAGCTCGGCCTCGAGGCTCCGCGCTGCGAGGCGGGCTGCTGCGTCAGCGCACCGGTCGCGAAGCCATGATCGTGCGGGCGCGCTATACGTAGCGCATGACGAGCCTGGTGACGGGGACCTGCGACCCGCGCTTTCGGCGGGTCCGCGAGGTGTTCGAGGACAGCCACGCGCGCGGCGAGGAGCTCGGCTCTGCGGTCTCGGTGGTCGTAGGCGGGGCGCGCGTCGTCGACCTCTCGGGCGGCTTCTCCGATCGGCACAAGACGAGGCCGTGGAACCCCGCCACCCTCGTCAACCTCTTCAGCGTCACGAAGGCGTTGTCGTCAGCGTGTCTGCACCGTCTGGTCGACCAGGGCAGGCTCGACCTCGACGCGCCGCTGTGCCGCATGTGGCCGGAGATCGCACAGGCCGGCAAAGAGGGGCTCACCGCCGCGCACGTGCTGTCTCACCGCGGCGGGCTCCCCGCGCTCAGCGAGCCGCTCGCCCCCGAGGCGTTCTACGACTGGGCCGCGATGACGAGCGCGCTCGCCGCGCAGGCGCCGTGGTGGGAGCCGGGGACCCGTCACGGGTACCACCCGCTCACCTTCGGGTGGCTGGTTGGCGAGATCGTGCGCCGCGTCGCGGGGGTGTCGCTCGGCGCCTACCTCCGAGAGACGATCACCGGACCCCTCGGGCTCGATCTCCACGTCGGCCTCGCCGAGGTCGACGACGTGCGCTGCGCCGACCTCACGAACGCGCCGAGGCCGCCGGGGGGCGTGACGCTGCTCGACCGCGTCATGGCCGAGCCCACGTCCATGGCGGCGAAGGCGTTCACCAACCCCATCACGCCCGTGCTGCCGCGGGCGCAGTCGAGCCGGGCCTGGCGCGGCGCCGAGATCCCGAGCGCCAACGGGCACGGGACGGCGGCCGCCCTGGCGAGCTTCTTCGCGGCACTGCTCGTCGGGGGAGAGCGGGCCGTGTTGTCCCGCGAGTCGCTCGAACGGGCGCGCGTCGAGCAGAGCTCGGGCCCCGATCCGATCTTGTACGTGGACACCCGCTTCGGCCTGGGGTTCATGCTCCCTCAGCCCCACCATCCGTTCGCGAAGGACGGCGCGTTCGGCCACACGGGCGCGGGGGGCGCCCTCGGGTTCGCCCACCCGGAGGCGGAGCTCGGCTTCGGCTACGTGATGAACCGCTGCGGCACGAGCGCGCTCGGCGACCCACGCGCTCAGGCCCTCTCTGACGCCGTCTACGCGAGCCTCTGACCCGCGATCGCGCGGACGAGCTCGTCGTGGACTCGCCCGTTCGACGCGACGATGTTCCCGGCTTCGAGGCGGGCGGGGCCTCCGTCGAGCGCCGTCACGCGGCCGCCTCCAGCGAGCACGAACGCCGCGCCTGCGGCCGAGTCCCACAGGTGCAACCTGCGCTCCCAGTAGGCGTCGTACGTGCCGTCGGCCACGAAGCAGAGATCGATCGCTGCCGAGCCGCAGCGCCGCACCGCGCGAGCCCCGCGCTTGACCGACATGAACGAGTCGAAGTTGTTCGCGGGCGCCTGATCGCGCACCGGCGGGAAGCCCGTCGCCACGACGCTCTCGGCGAGCGTGTCGGTGCGGCTGACGCCCCGAGGCGCGCCGTTCTTCAGCAAGGCCGAGCCGTCCGCGTGGACGTAGCCGTGCCAAGCGAGCGACAGGCTCGGGGCGACGACCGCGCCCGCGATCGGTCGGCCACCGCTGAGCGCGCCGAGCGATACACACCAGAAGGGATGTCCGATGCTGAAGTTGGTCGTCCCGTCGATCGGATCGACCACGAACACGAGCTCCGCGCGGCTCTGCTCGAGGCCCTCGCGGCCCGCCTCTTCGCCGATGATCGGGACGCCTGGGAACCGCCCCGAGAGCAGCTCGATCACCCGCCGCTGCGTGGCGACGTCGAACTCGGTCACCAGATCGTTCGCGCTCTTCTCGGCGACGCTCGGCCTCGCGCCGTACCCGCCCAGCGCGATGGCCGCGCCACGCCCCGCGATCTCGAGGCAATCGGCGGCGAGCCTCGCGACCTCAACCACGGACAACCCGCTCATCGATGGCACCAAAGCCGTCCTAGACGCCCCGGGAAAGGGCGCCTAGAGGGCAAACATGTCCGAAAGCGACCTGCTCCTCGAGATCGGCTGCGAGGAGCTCCCCTCTTCCTTCGTCGAGGCTGCCATCAAGGCGCTGCCCGACCTCGTGAAGCGACGCCTGGAGGGTCTGCGCCTCTCCTGCCAGGAGATCCGCGCGCTGGGCACCCCGCGCCGCCTCGCGGTCCTCGTCCGTGGCCTCGCCGAGGCGCAGCCCGACCTGTGCGAGGAGCTCACGGGCCCTCCTGTCCGCGCCGCCTTCAAGGACGGCAAGCCGACGCGCGCCGCCGAGGCGTTCGCCGAGAAGCTCGGCGTGTCCGTCGACGCGCTGCGCCGGGTCGACACGCCCAAGGGAGAGTACCTCACGGGGACGCGCAGCGAGCGCGGCCGGCCGACCCGCGAGCTGCTCCCGAAGCTGCTCGAGGACACGATCCGTGAGGTCCCGTTCCGCAAATCGATGCGCTGGGCCGACCTCGACTTCGCGTTCGGGCGGCCGATCCAGTGGTTGGTCGCGCTGTACGGCGCCGAGGTCGTGTCGCTCGAGGTCGCCGGCAAGCGGAGCGGCCGCGACAGCTTCGGTCACAGGTTCCTCGCGCCTCAGCCGGTCGCCATCTCCGACGCCTCCGCCTACGTCGAGCTCATGCGCAAAGCGCACGTGCTGGTCGACCCCGCAGAGCGCGAGAAGGCGCTCGAGTCCGAGCTCGCCCGCGCGGCCCAGAGCGCCGAGGGCACCCTGATCGAGGACGCGTTCTTGATGGGCGAGAACCTCTCCCTGGTCGAGGAGCCTCACGTCGTCGTCGGCGGCTTCGATCCGTCGTACCTCGATCTGCCCGAGCGCGTTATCCTCGAGGTCGCCAAGGGCCATCAGCGCTACTTCGGCCTCCGCTCCGCTAGCGGCAAGCTCATGCCGAAGTACCTCGCGGTCGTGAACACCGCGCTCGAGCCGGCGCTGATCGTGAAGGGCAACGATCGCGTGATGCGAGCCCGCCTCGCGGACGCGCAGTTCTTCTACCGCGAAGACCTGCGGGTGCCGCTCGCGGAGCGGCGCGCCAAGCTCGCCGGCGTCGTGTTCCAGAAGCGCCTCGGGACCGTGCTGGAGAAGTCCGACCGCGTCGAGCGCCTCGCGGCCTCGATCTGGGGCGAGCTGTCCCTTTCGCCTGCGATCCTCGAGGCGGCGCGGCGCGGCGCCCACCTCTCGAAATGCGACCTCGTCTCGTACATGGTCGGGGAGTTCCCCGAGCTCCAGGGCGACATGGGCGCCTCCTACGCGCTCGCGCAGGGCGAGCCGGAGGCCGTGGCCGAGGTCATCAAGGAGCACTACCGGCCGAAGGGCGCGCACGACGCCACCGCCTCCTCGGACGCTGCGGCCCTCGTCGCGCTCGCCGATCGGCTGGACACCATCGTCGCGTGCTTCGGGATCGGCCTCGCGCCGACCGGCACGGCGGATCCCTTCGCGCTCCGCCGCGCGGTGCTCGGCCTGCTCCGCACGATGCTCGATCGCGGCTTCGACCTCTCCCTCACGACGCTCATCGCGCTCGCCCACCGGGAGCTCGAGGACAAGCGCCTCGACCTGTCGCTGCCCGAGCTGACCTCGAAGCTGCTCGAGTTCTCGGCCGAGCGCCTGCGCGGCCTGCTGTCCGACAAGTGGCCCGCTGACGCCGTGCGTGCGGCGATCGCCGCTGGACACGACCGCCCGCTCGATCTGAGGGGCCGCGTCGCCGCGCTCGCGGCGCTCGACGAGAAGACCCGAACCCAGGTCGGCGAGGTGTTCAAGCGCGCCACCAACATCGCCGCGCAGGCGAGCTCGGGCGAGCCCGCCGCCCCGCCCGCGGACGCGCACAAGAGCGAGCAGGCGCTATTCGAGGCCTATCGACGGTTCGCTTCGCGCGCCGATGCGCTCGCGCATGCCGGCGATTACGCCCACCTACTGGCGGAGGTCGCGACGATCGCGCCCGTCATGCACCAGTACTTCCTCGATGTCTTCGTCATGTCCGACGACCTCGGCGTCCGGGACAGTCGCCTGCGCTTGATGAAGGCGATCTCGGATCGCTGCGCGAAGGTCGCTCGCCTCGAGCTGCTCGCGACCTGACCCCCCGCGGTCGCCGCTCAGGTCGGCGCGCCGAGGACGCGCAACAGCGTGCTCGTCATCCGGTAGGTCAGACCCCAGACGACGCCCGGTCCGATGTCCCACGCGGGCAGCGCGTAGTCTTGCCCGCGGTACGTCACGTTGACGGTCGTGCCCTTCGCGCCGCTGTACAGCGGGGCGAGCGGCGTCCACACCGCCTCGGTCACCTCGTGGTTGAACGTGAAGCGGACGTCTCGGCCGAGCTCGAACACGAACGGGCGCGTGGGCAGGGCCAGCTGGGTGCCCTGTCCCGTCGCGTCCTGGTCTTCGAGGACGCCGGTGAGCTCGCCCGCTGCGCGCAGGTCGACCCCGATCTCTTCGTGGGTCTCGCGGATCGCCGTCGCGAGCAGGTCGGCGTCGCCGGGGTCGCGCCGGCCGCCGGGGAACGCCATGTGCCCCGACCAAGGATCGCCCTCTCGCTCGGCCCGTCGGATGAACAGCACCTCGACTCCGAGCTCACCCTCGCGGAGCAGCGCCGCGACCGCCGCGGAGCGAGCGGCAGCAGGGTCCGGCCCAGGGGGGAGCGAGGACGAGAGCGACCTCTTCAAGTCTTGGAGCCGGTAGCGCGGTGTCACGTTTCCTTTCTCGTAGAGGCCGAAGGCGGTGTGCGCAAGGCGTGGATGACGATGTACGATGCCCGGACCCTATGACCTCGTTTCGTCTCGCGGTCGACAAGGCGCTCGCGTCGATCCCCCCTTTCGATCGAGCCACCGCCGAGGCCGTCTTGGAGATCGCGTACCTGGCGATGGCCGTCGACGAGCAGCTGCGTGACGAGGAGATCGACGCCTTCAGCGTGATCGCCGCCGCCATGATCGGCGGCGGCAAGTCCAAGCTCGACGATGCAGCGCTACGCAAATGGCTCGACCGGTTCTCGGGCGAGCTCGACCGCGACTCGATCCACGACCGCCTGGAGGCCGCGGTGAAGGTGCTCGGGGGCGACCGCCCGGCCCGGCTCACCGCTTACCGCGTGGCGTGCTTGATGGCGATGTGTGATCTCGACGCCGCCGACCGCGAGTTCGAGTTCGATCTGGACCTGATCGCTACGCTCGGCCTCTCCCAGGAGGAGGCCGACACGATCGTCGAGGATCTCAACGTGGTCATGGCGCCGTCCGAGAACTAGCTACCTCCCGATCGCCGAGGTCGAGGTCGACGACCGATTCTCGACTTGCGGCATCGGTCTCGTGGGGTCGGCATCGACCCTCGAGCCTGGTGAATCGGGGCTCGGGCTCGGAAGCTCGGCTTCGATCTCGGCTGCGGCTTCGACCTCGGTGAGTTCGCAGTGGGTCATCGGCCGGTCTCGCCGTCTTGCCTTCGTGTCAGCCCTGTCGCGCACGCTCCGCGCCCGAGCGGTGGCGCGGGGAGCGGATCGAATCTCAGGGCGGAGATCGGCGCCACCGGTCGGTCACGGATCCTGCGCGTTGTTGGGCATGACCCAAAGGCAAGACGACAAGACCTCGTTTCTCCGCTTTCCCCATCACGGTCTCGACGCGTACGCGGTAGCGCTCGACGCGCTCGAGAAGACGACGCGCTCGCCAAGAAGCTGCCGCGGGGCTACGGGCCGCTCAGCGATCAGCTTCGCAGAGCGAGCCAGTCAGCGTTTCTGCAGCTGGCCGAGGGGGCTGCGCGCAGCGGGGCAGATCGCGCGCAACGGCTGCGTGGCGCACGCGCTGAGGCCTGTGAAGCCGCTGCCTGTGTGGAGGCGCTCGGGCGGTTGGGGCTTTCGACACAGAGCGAGGTCGCAGAGTTGCTCAGCCTGTTGGGGCGGCTGGCCGCCATGCTCACCAAGCTGGCCGGCCGCTGAGGGCGCGACAACGTCGGCGCCACTCTTGCCTATGCCTCGAGCCACAGGCGGGCACATGCGAGGTGGACGAGCGCGAGGTAGCTGCATGCGGTCTTTTCGTAGCGGGTTGCGATCGCGCGAAAGCGCTTCAGCTCGTGGAAGAATCGCTCGACCAAGTAGCGCATCGCGTAGAGGTCTCGCGACTTGGGCAGCTTGCGAGGACGCTCGGTTTCGAGCCGATGACCGCCTTCATTCCCGGCTCCGCACGGCGGCGCGAAATCGGTTCGAGTCGTAACCCGCATCCGCGATCACGGCCTTGCCGTGCGCCTGCGCGAGCAGCTCGTCGGCCATCATCATTTCGTGGCGCTGGCCCGCCGAGAGCGTGAGGTGGAGCGGGCGGCCTTGGGTGTCGACGACGGCGTGGAGCTTGGTCGAAACGCCTCCTAGGGACACCCCTAGAGACACAAACCGCTAAGCGGCCGGCTTAATTCGCGCCAGGGCGTGGCGCCCCGCGAGCTGAGGCGGCTCCGTCGGTCGCCCTGGTCGGTGGCGTCGGGACGGCTCGCGACACAGGTGGGGGTTCGTCCGAGACGAACCCGAGGTTGTGTCGCTTGGATCCTGGCGAATCCCTGGGTTGTGTCGGTTTCGCGGGAGGGACCCCTCGTTTTCTGCACGATCCAGTGCAGAGGCTCATCGCCCCGGCGACACAGGTGGGGGCTCGTCCGGGACGAGCCCGGGGTTTTGTCGCCAGCTGCCCTCGCCGCGGGCGCTGCGTGGGAGCTCCGCCGGACCGCAGGTCGCCGAATCGGGCACGCTCGTCGTGGCGCTCGGCGACGCGATCAAGGGTCAGCAGCGCGCGTCGAGGAGGAGGCCATGGAAGAGCCCGCTCCATCACCAGCGCCAGCATCGCCGGCAGGCAGGCAAGGAGCCTGACGACGGGTTGGTGCGCGGAGGTCAGCTACCCATCGCGGGCTTCCACCGCATCCCAAGTGTTGATCATGGAAGCCACTCGGATGTCGATCCCCCGCGCACACTTTTGCGGATCGGCGCTCTAGCGGCGGCGCACGACGAAGCTGGCCGCGAAGAACCCGTCGGTGCCATGGACGTTGGGCATCAGGCGCATCGACGTGGCGCCCGCTTCGCACGGCAGCCGTTGGGCTTCGAACGGCGCAGGCTCGAGCGCGACGTCGGGGGCGTCCGCGCTGCACAGCGCCTCGACGACCTGCTCGCACTCCTCCGAGAGCACGCTGCAGACGGCGTACACGAGGCGCGCTCCATCCCGCCCGAGGCGCGCCGCGTTCAGGGTGATCTGCGCTTGAGCGCTCGCCAGCTTGCGCAACGAGTCCGCGCTGCGATGCAGCGCGATCTCGGGCCTTCGCCGCAGCGTGCCCACGCCGCTGCACGGGGCGTCGACCAGGACGCGATCGAAGCTGCCCTCCACGTCCCCCGTACCCAGCGTGAGATCGACAGCGGCGGTCTCGACGCCGCGCCCGCCCGCGCTCCCCTCGCGCGCCGCGAGCCTCGCGCTCAGCCGCTCGAGCTTCGCAGGGTGCTTGTCGAGCGCGACGACCCGGCCGCGTGGCCCCGCGAGGTGGTGAAGGAGCCACGTCTTGTTGCCGCGGCCTGCGCACGCGTCGAGGACCGCGTCTCCCGGCTGCACGCCGAGCGAGAGCGCGAGCACCTGCGCCCCCTCTTCTTGAACGATCCACGCCTCTTCCCAGCCGGGGAGCCGGCGAGGGTCGCCCGCGCGCTCGGCCAGGATCGCGTGCGGCGACCACGACCCCGCGCGGACCGACGCGTCGCTCGGGGCGGCGCCGGAGATGCGCTCGACCCAGGCGTCGCGCTCGCTCGGGTCGCGGACCGCGAGGCACAAGGGAGCTGGCCGCGCGCTTGCGCAGAGGAAGTCGGACGCGCCAGCCCGCCCGAGCGACCGTCGCAGCGCCCCGCGAAGCCACCCCGGGCGCCGCGCACCGCGGCCTCCTCGAGGGTCGGTCGGCCGGCTCGCTCGACCTCCTTCTGCGCCGACCGCAGCACGTGGTTGGCGAACCCCGCGGGGCGCTCGCCGAGCCGGCCCGAGATCGCGCCGACCGCCTCTGACACCGCCGCGAAGGCGGGGATCCTCTCTAGGAACAACAGCGTGTAGAGGCCGATGAGCAGGTGGGCCTGCGCGAGCGCATCGTCGATGCCGCGGCCCCGCCGCGCGAGCTCGGCCACCCGCGCCTCGAGGTACCCCTGGGTCCGCAGCACCCCGTACGTGAGCTCGGTCGCGAGCGCGGCCTCTCGCGGCTCGAGCGCAGGGGGCCGAGAGAGCTCGGTGTCCAGGGCGGCCGCGGCGTACGACGCGTCCTGCCAGACGCGCGCGAGCACACGCGCGGCGCGAGCGCGGGCGTCGTCGCTCAATCGACGAGCTCCCGCACCTGGCTCTCGATGACGTCCCACCGGCGCTCGAGGTCGTTCTTGAACGCGATGCCCATCATGGCGATGAGGAAGATGAGCCCGAACAGGCTGGCGATCTCACGCACTCGGAGCGGGAGCGGGCGCCGGAGGATGCCCTCGAACAGGAAGAACAGCAGGTGCCCGCCGTCGAGGACGGGGATCGGCAAGAGGTTGATGAGGCCGAGGTTGATCGAGATGACCGCCATCGCCCAGATGAAATAGGACGCACCCTTGCGGCTCTCCTCGCCGACGACGTCGTACACGGTCAAGGGGCCGCCGAGGGTCGACAGGCTGACCTTGCCCTCGACGATGCGCGCGACGCCCACGAAGATGAAGCGCGCGACCTCGTAGGTCTCCTCGAGCGCGCCGATCAGCGCGTTGGAGACCGCGCGGCGGCTCTCGACCGGCGTCTCCGGCACGACCGGGGCCCAGTTGCGGCTGCGCAGCACGTAGCGAGTGCGCTCGGCGCCGTACTCGTCGACGAAGACCTCTCGCCGGAGCTGGATGACGCCGCTCTTCTTCACCCCTTGCCGCTCGAAGGTGATCGAGTGCGGTTTGTCGCGATCGGCGAACAGCCGCTCCTCGAACGTGATCCAGGCGGACACCTCGACGCCGTCGACCGCGGTGATGCGATCGCCCGGCCTCAGCTCCGCCTTGTGCTCGGCGGAGCCCTCGGGCACGTCCCAGACGTAAAGGTCGGCGCTCTCGATGCCCGTGCGCTGGCTCACGGTGCCGAGGCCGACGTCCGGCGTGAGCGCGGCGACGCCCGACTCGTACACCGAGACCTCACCCAGCGAGCCCAGGGCGCTGTGCACTCGGACGGGGCGCAGGTACGCGACGGGGATCGTCTCGCCGCGGTTCTCGGCGAGCGCCGCCTCGAGCTCGGTGAAGCGTTTGATCGCCTTGCCTCGCACCTCGATCACCACGTCGAACGTGCGCAGCCCAGCGCGGAACGCGGGGGAGTCGGTCTTCGACACGCCGATGACCGCCGCCGGCTGGCTCGGGCCGATGCCGATCTCTCCGATCGTCTCCACGATATCGAGCGGCTTGTCGACCCGCAGCTCCTGCGGGACGATCGTCACCTCGACGCGCTCTTTGCCGCGGAACACGCTGATCGTGAGCTCGCGGTTGGGGCTCTTCTGGATCAGGCGGCGGAGCTCCTCGAACGTGTAGACGGGGGCGCCGTCCACCGCGAGCACCCTGTCACCCGGGAGCAGCTTGCCGTCCGCGGGGTGGCCCGGCGCGACGAAGCCGATCGTCGGGGGAGCGGAGGACTCCTCGCCCAGCAGGACCCCGAAGTACAAGAGGACCGGGAACAGGATGTTCATGGCCGGCCCCGCGAGCACGATGATCGCGCGCTTGATGATCGGCTGGGCCTCGAAGGTGCGCGGCCGGTCCTCCGGGAGCACCGAGTCCTGGCGCGTCTCTTCGAGCATCTTCACGAAGCCGCCGAGCGGGAGCAGCGCGATGCAGTACTCGGTCTCGCGGCCGCGGATCCGGAGGAGCCTGGGCCCGAACCCGATCGAGAACGTGAGGACCTTCACCCCGAAGACCTTCGCGAACACGAAGTGCCCCAGCTCGTGCACGAAGATGAGCACGGAGCAGAGCAGCGCGAAGTAGACGAGATCCACGGCTGGAGCGGCTTTTCCCACGGCCCGAGGGCCGCGACAAGCGAGCGGTCAGCTTGGACGCAACAGCCTGCGTGTGGCGACGACGACCACGCCGCCGAGCGCGATGCCGCCCACGGCCCACGCGACCTCCTCGAGCGAGGACCCGGACAACAGCGCGACGGACCCGACCGCGCCGAGCACCGGCAGCACGGGCCCGAGCGGCACCCGGAAGCTGGCCCCGAGCGCGAGGGGCGCCTTCTTGCGCAGGACCGGCACGGCGGCGCAGGTCAGGGCGTATTGAAAGACGACGGTCACGTTCGAAAAGCCGACCAGCTCCCGGTACGTGAAGAACGCGCCCAGCGCGGCGGTGATCAGCGTCGTCGCGGCGATCGCGACGTGGGGTGTGCCGAACCTCGGGTGGACCGAGCGCATCACCGGCGGCAGGTCTCCGCCGTCGGCGAGGGCCTGGCCGTAGCGCGGCGAGCCGAGCGCGCTGCCCACCGTGAAGCCGCCCACGCTGACCACGCTGCCGATGAAGACGAGCAGCCCAACGATGGGCCCGAAGGTGTACGCCGCCTCCACCAGGGGACGGTCGGACTCCTTGAGGATGTCGTCGTACGAGGCGGAGATCACCGCCTGCACGACGACGAACAGCAGGGCGGCGAACAACAGCGAGCCGACCGTCGCGATCGGCACGTTGCGCGCGGGGTTCTTCGTCTCGCCGGCCGGGACGGGCACGGTCTCGAAGCCCTGGAGGGGGAACAGGGCGAGGTACACCCCGTTGGCGACGCCGCCCATCCCCGCGGGGAGCGTGCCCCCCAAGCGCGAGCCGTCGAAGTGCAGGAGCGCTGCGCCGATGAACAAGAAGATCGCGAGCAGCTTCCCCACGGTCATGACGTGGATGAGGTTCGCGCTGGGCCGGATGCCGACGTAGTTGATCGCACCGAGCGCGAGGACGATGGCCACGACGATGGGCCGGTACGCGGGGTGACCCTCGAGGCCGACCATCGAGCCGAGCTGCGTCGCGTTGGCAGCGAAGCTGATGAAGGCGTTCAAGTAGCAGGACCAGCCGACGACGAACCCCACGTTCCGACCGAACGCGTGGCTCGCGTAGAGGTATGGGCCGCCGTTCTCGCTCTCGCGGCCCGCGAGCTCCGCGAAGCAGAGCGCGACCGGGATCAGCACCAGGGCGCACAGCAGGTACGACAGCGCCGAGAAACCGCCCATCGAGCGCTGCATGTCGTCGGGCTTCGAAAACACGCCCGAGCCGACGATGGCGTTGACGCCGATCGCCAGCACGTCGAACAGGCCCAGCCGTCGCCGCGCGCCTACCACGCCCGCGGCCATCGCGCGGACGGCCTGCTACGTCAACAGCGCGACGCTCGCGCGCCGCGCCGGGCTCACCACAGCGCTCAGGGGCAGATCGCGTTGTTGGTCGGGTCGACGTCGCCCGGGCACGCCGTCGCGCTGCACGAGCCGCTGTTGTCGCAATAGTCGCAGGCGTCCACGTTCGAGCTCGCGCAGTCGAGGTCGATCGCGCCGCAGCCGCAGTCGCAACCGTCGGCGGCGTCGTAGTAGGTCGGATCGCACGTCCACTCTGGGGGAGCGCCGCCGCCGCTGCCGCACAGCGCGGCGTCTTCATCCGAGCCGTCGCCGCAGTCGAGGAGCCCGCCGTCGCAGACGAAGAAGATGGGCAGGCACTCGCCGCTGTTACAGGTGAACTCGAAGAACGGGTCGCACGCGCCGCCCCCCGTGCCGGTCGAGGTGGTGTTGGTGCTCGGGCACGCGGCGTTGTAGGGCGCCTCGTCGGAGCCGTCGGCGCAGTGCACGGTGTTGTCGCACTCTTGCGCGGCGTTGATGCACTGCCCGTTCGCGCATTGGAAGCCGGAGCAGCCCATCGAGCCCGTCGACGTGTTGGTGCTGGTCGAGGTGACCGTCGCGGTCTTGGTGGTCGTCGTGTCGTCGGTCGTGACGTTCGAGTTGCCACCGTTCGACGGGTCGCCCCCGTCGCCGCCCCCACCGTTCGACGAGCTGCCGCCAGTGCCGTTGCCGCCGGTGCTGAACGGATCGCCGCCGGTCGCGCACCCGCCCAGGAGGGAAGAGAGAGTCAGGCCCAAAGAAAGAACAAAGTACGACCGCATTGCCAAGCTCCCGACGTCCCCGAGCGGACGCATGATCCTACCTGACCTCAGGGGCGCTCGTCACCCGTGCCAAAGGGCCGAGCGCTAAAAAACGAGGTCCAAGACGAGCACCGCCCCGCCCGCGATCACGCCCGCTGCTGGGATGGTCAGCACCCAGGCGATGACGATGCTGCCGGCGACCCCCCAGCGGACCGCGGAGAGCCGCCGGACCGCGCCGACGCCCATGATGCAGGCGTTGATGCAGTGCGTGGTCGACAGCGGGATGCCGAACTGGCTCGCGATGAGGATGGTCGACGCCCCGCTCGTCTCCGCCGCGAAGCCCTGCAGCGGCGAGATCTTGATGATCTTCGTCCCCATCGTCTTGATGATGCGCTCGCCGCCCGCCATCGTGCCCAGCGCGATCGCCCCGGCGCACGACAACACGACCCACGTGGGCACCTCGTTGCCCTGCGGAGCCGTCCACGCTGGGAGGGCAGAGGCGCCGGTCGCGACATAGGCGGTGAGCGCCAGCGTCATGATGCCCATGCTCTTCTGAGCGTCGTTCGAGCCATGGGCGAAGGCCATCGCGCTCGCAGAGACGAGCTGCAGCGCACGTGAGCCTCGCTGCACGCCTCGGGGGCGCGGCCGGGTCGCCTTGATCGCCCAGAGCGCCAACAACATGACAACGAACGCGAGGACGAAGCCGAACAGCGGGCTCACCACCAGCGGGAGGAGCACCTTCTTCGCCAACGTCGCCCAGTTGAAATGGGAGACGCCAGCGTGCGCCACGACCGCCCCACACAGTCCGCCGATGAGGGCGTGCGACGAGCTCGACGGGATGCCGTACCACCACGTGATGAGGTTCCACGCCGACGCGCCGATGAGCGCCGCCAGCACGACGGCCTGGGTCACGTCCGCGGCGTCCGCGAAGCCCGACGCGATCGTCTTCGCGACCGCGGTGCCGACGATCGCGCCGGCGAAGTTGAGGACGCCGGCGATCAGGACCGCCGTTCGGATCGGCAGCACGCCGGTAGAGACCACCGTGGCGATCGCGTTGGCCGCGTCGTGGAAGCCGTTGATGAAGTCGAAGACCAGCGCCACCACGAGCACCAGCACGAGCACGAGCAGCCCCTCACCCATGCTTCACCGACAAGTTGGTGAGGTACTCGGCGACGTCCTCGCAGGTGTCGCACGCGTCCTCGAGCAGCTCGATGACCTCCTTCTCGCGGATGAGGCTGCGGGCATCGATGCTCGCGTCGGAGAAGAGGCCGCGCATCGCCCCGCGGTAGATCTCGTCGCCCTCCTTCTCCATCTTCTTGAGCTCGCGCGTCCCCTCGCGGGTCCCCGCCCAGTCGTGCTTGCGGAGGCAGGGCATGAGCCGCTCGAGCCGCTCGGTCATGCGCACGAGCAGGGCCATCAGGCCGCGCGCCGACTCGCTCGGCTCCCCGATCGAGAACATGTCGAAGGCGCTCGCCGTCGCGTGCGCTCGATCGAGGATGTCGTCGAGCAGCGAGGAGAGCTTGTGGATGTCCTCGCGGTCGATCGGCGTGACGAACGTCTTGGCGAGGGCGTCTTCCACCTCGTGCGCGACCTTGTCGCCGCGCTTCTCGGTCGCGTGCACCTCGGACCTCACGCTCGCGATCGTGTCGCCGTCCGCGAGCTTCTTGAGCGCCTGGGCGCCCTCGTGGGCGAGCTTCGCCTGTTGCTCGAGGAGGTCGTAGAAATGGTCCTCCTTGGGGAGGATCAGCCGGACGAGGTCCTGCAGCGCCATGGGCGCATCGGTACCACGCCCCCCGGGCAGAGTTCACCGAAACGTGACCGAATGCTCACGCAAATGTCACGCTGGCCTCCCTAACGGAAGCAGCACCTCGTAGAAGCGATCGAGCGTCGCCTCGGCGCGCGCGAAGACCGAGCCCCCTGGGTAAGGCTGATCGGGGCTGCGGCTCGAGACCGCGCCGTGGGCCGCGACGTCGCGGGTCGAGCCCGAGGGCACTCCCGTCAACAGCTCGATCCCTTCGTCGACGGTGCTGATGGCGTGGATGTGGAACCGGCCTTGAGCGATGGCGTCGATGACGGGGCCTCGAAGCATCAAGGCGTCGACGTTGGAGGCCGGGATCAGCACGCCTTGGGTGCCGGTGAGGCCGCCCTTGGCCAGGCAGACGTCGAAGAACGCCTCGATCTTCTCGTTCAACCCGCCGACCGGCTGCACGCTCCCGCCTTGATCGACGCTGCCGGTGACCGCGAGGTCCTGCCGTAGCGGCACGCCCGACAGGGCCGACAAGAGCGCATAGAGCTCGCTCGACGAGGCGCTGTCGCCGTCGATCGCCTCGTAGGTCTGCTCGAACACGAGCGAGGCGCTGAACGAGAGCGGCCGCCGCTGCGCGAAGCGAGACGCGAGGTAGCCGTTGAGCACGAGCACGCCCTTCGCGTGGATCGGACCGCTCATCTCGACCTCGCGCGCGATGTTCATCGCGCCTGCGGACCCTGGGTAGACGACCGCTGTCACGCGGCACGGGCGACCGAAGGAGATGGGGCCGTCCGACAGCACGCTGATGGCGTTGACCTGGCCGACGATGGCGCCGGTCGTCTCGATGCGGATGGTGCCGTTCGTGAGCAGCTCGTGGAGCGCGTCCCGGAAGTGGCTGCCGCGGCGCTGCGCGCCGTCGATCGCGGCCGTGATGGAGGCCGCGTCTACGGCGGCGAGGCCTCGTCGCTGAGCGAGGTACGACGCCTCGGTCGCGACCTCGGCGACCAGCCCGAGGCAGCTCGTCACCTTCGACTGGCTCTCGGCGAGCCGCCCGCCGTGGAAGATCAGCTCGGCGACGGCGTCGCGCGACAGGGGCAGCAGGTTGCGCGCGCGCGCGAGGCCCGACAAGAACGCCGGGTAGGTCCGCTTCGCCTCCTCGACCGGCAGCGTGGACTCGAAGCGCGCCTGCACCTTGAAGAGCTGAGAAAACTCGGGATCGGCCGCGTGCAGCTCTTGGAAGAGCGACGGGCCCGCGACGAGCATCACCTTCACGTAGAGAGGGATCGACGGGAACAAGAGCTCCTCCGCGGCGCCTCGATAGTAAGAGGGGTTCTGCTCCGGCACGATGAACCGCCCCGACAAGAGGCAGGATTTGAGGTGCTCGTAGAGCAGCTCGTTCTTGAGCAGCGCCGCCGCCGGCAGGATCAAGAAGCCGCCGTTCGCCTGGTGGAGCGCGCCAGCGACCGCGAAGCCTGGCTCGGGCGGGAACATCGCGTCCGGCGGCGAGTGGCTGCGCCCGAAGAGAGACGACAGGGTCGGGTGGGCGACCTCGATCACCGGGGCCCCGCTGCCCGGCGCGTGCTCGGTGAGGAGCGTCGGGACCACGAAGCCCCTGGGGGAGCATCGGCGCGTCGTCGCCCCGCGGCTCGTCGATCATCTGGACCAGGCGGTTGGTGACCGCGGTCTCGAGCTTCGCGAAGAAGCCGGAGAGGTCGGCGTTCTCGACGTACTTCGCGATGACCGGGGCGAAGTGCGAGTGCGCGGCGTCCGAAAGGAACTGCTTGATCGCCGCGCGCAGCTCCACATCGGCCTCGTCGTGGACGTCGGCGAGCTTCGCTTCGAACTCCTCCACCGCCGTCTTGACGGCCTCGACGGCCTCGTCGGACGCGGGCTCCTCGGCCTCGCCTCTGCGCAGCTCGATGTCGTCCCCGCTGCGCTCGATCGAGAAGCCGTGGCTCGACGCGATCTCCGCGAGCTCTTGCTCGAGGCGAGCCTCCTCGCGGCGCGCCTTGCGCTGCACGCGGGTCTCCGCGTGCTTGAAGCGCTCACCCTCGGTCGCCGCGTGGAGCGCGTCGACGATCTTGCCGTACAGTCCGCTCATCGTGTCGAGCAGGCCCCGGCCTGTCCCCGCGGGGAGGAACAGCGCGGTCGGCTCGCTCGGCCGATCGGGGTTCGGCAGCAGCAACAAGTCGTCGGGCGTCGGCCGCCCCTTCGCGAGGCGCTCGGCGGTCGACCGGACGCTGAAGGTTCGGCCCGACCCCGGGCTGCCGACGACGACGATGTGGAAGCGCGGCTGGCGGATCTCGAGGCCCAGCTCGAGCGCGTCGAGCGCCCGCTCTTGCGACACCACGCCGCTGGCGGGCTCGACCTCCGCGGTCGTCTCGAACTGCAGGGTGCTCGGATCGATCCGGACCCGGCACTGATCGGTCCCAAGCTTACGGGCAACCATCGGCGGCCGAAGCTAACGTAAACCGACGGCGGCGTCTCACCTTCGCGCGCGGCTGGCGGCGCGCGAGAGCAGGTCGCCCACGTCGACGCCGTCGATCGTGAGCCCGCGAACGTTGGCGTCTTGGATGGTGACGCCCGAGAGGTCCACGTCGCGGAGCGTCGCGCCGGCGAACGACGCGTCTTGGAGCTTCGCGTTCGCGAACGTCACGTTCGAAAGGCTCGCCCCCTCGAACGAGGTGTCGTCGATCGCCGCGCCCTGGAGCGAGACGTTGGTGAGCGTCGCGCCGCGCGCCGACGCGTCGTCGAGCCGCGCCTCATCCAGGCGGACGTCGTGCAGGGTAGCGCCTGTCGCGTCCGCGTCGTCGATCGCGATGCGCCGGAGCGTGACGTTGGTGAGCGTCGCGCCCTCGAAGGAGACGTCTTCGAAGTGGGCGCCCTCCAGGCCCTCGCTCGACAAAAGCCCCGGTGCCTTCGGGCGAGCGCGAGGGCTCGCGGTGGCCGCGGTCTTTCTTGCGGTCCTCTTCGCTCGAGGCATGGCAAGAAGGTACAGCGAAGGACCCATGAAGGACAGCTCACCCGCCGCCTCCCTCGCCCACCAGATCGTCGTCGCCGACGGCGCGTCGCCCCAGCGCTTCATCCTCTTTCTCCACGGCGTGTTCGGCATGGGCACCAACTTCCGCGCCGTCGCCAGGGCGATCGTGTCGCGGGAGCCGAGCTGGGGCGTCGTGCTCGTCGACCTGAGGGGACACGGCGCCACGCCGGCCTTGGCTCCTCCGCACGACCTCGGCGCGGCGGCGGGCGATCTGGAGCGGCTGTGCGAGCGGCTCGCGTCCGAGGGGAGACCCGTCCGCGGCGTGATCGGCCACTCGTTCGGTGGCAAGGTCGCGCTCGCGCTCGTCGCGCGCAGACCCCTCGATCTGCTCGTCCTCCTCGACTCGCAGCCCGGACCTCGGGACGAAGCCCCCGAGAACGACAGCGCGACCTCGGTGCTGGCGATCCTCGAGTCCCTGGATCGGCCGTGGAGCGCTCGTGAAGACTTCTCGGCCGCGCTCCGCGAGCGTGGGCTCTCGCAGGCCATCGTCGACTGGTTGACCATGAACGTGCGCAAGGCTGGTGAGGACTACCGGCTGCGGCTCGACCTGGCAGCGATCCGCGCGATGCTAGAGGACTACTTCGCCGCGGACCTGTTCTGGGTCCTCGAGGACCCCTCGCGCGCCGGGGTCATGGGCGTCGTCATCGGCGGTCGATCGACGGTGCTCGGCGCGCGCAGCAAGGAGCGCTTGTGGGCGCTCGCCGGCGAGGGCTCGGCGCTGCGCATCGTCGAGCTTCCGGCCGCCGGGCACTGGGTCCACGTCGACGATCCACAGGGCGTCGTGGACTTCGCGGTCGAGCTTCTGAGATCCCCCATTTTCACGGGCGGCTCTCGGGGGTAGTTCTTGAGTCTTGGGGAAGCTCGATCCGAACAAGCTGCGGGGAGCCCGTCCCGATCCGCGCGCGGAGGAAGACGCGCCGGCCGGGCCGCGCCCCGAGCCGCTGAGGCCCAAGCCGCCGCTCGGCCTGGAGCCGCCGGGGCGAGCGCCGACCGGCCTCACACGGCCCGGGCAAGACGCCGCTGGGGCTCTTCGCCCGGCCTCGCCGAAGGGTGGGCTCGGTCTGCCTCCGCCCCCCCCGCTCGCCGCGCCCGCGGCCGCCGCGCAGGCGCCGCCGCCGATGCGACCTCCTTCGGCGAAGCCTGCTGAGCCGCTGTCCCCGCTCACGTTCCCGACCACCTCCCCGCCCGTGCCGACGGGGGGCCCCGTCTCCGCGCCCACGCCGACCGATCCCTTCGGCATCGTCGGCACCGACGTCGCCGGGGTCTTCCGCGTCGAGTCCGTGGTCGCGCACGGCGGCTTCGCGGTCGTCTATCGTGCCAACCACCTGCGGTTCTCCGCGCCGGTCGCGCTGAAGTGCCTGAAGATCCCGGCGCAGCTCACGGCGACCGACCGCACGGAGTTCCTCGAGCGCTTCCAGAAGGAAGGCGAGGTGATGTTCCGCCTCTCGTCCTCGATCTCCGAGATCGTCAGACCGCTCCAGTTCGACTCCTTCAAGCTCCCCGACGGGCGCCTCGTGCCGTTCATCGCGCTCGAGTGGCTCGAGGGCATCACGCTGAAGGACGTGATCGTGCAACGCCTCGACGAGGGCAACCCTCCGTTGTCGCTCGCCGAAGCGGTCACCTTCCTGACCCCCGTCGCGAGGGCGCTGGCGCGTGCCCACTCGCTCCCGAGCCCAAACGGTCCGCTGTGCATCCTTCACTGCGACCTCAAGCCAGACAACATCTTCGTCACCGAGCTCGGCGGCGCCGAGAGCGTCCGCATCTTCGACTTCGGCATCGCCAAGGTGCGCAACGCAGCGACCCGGCACGCCGGCGGCGCGACCTCGGAGGGACACGCGACGATGTTCACGCCCGCGTACGCCGCCCCCGAGCAGTGGAACCCCGAGCGCTTCGGCCAGACCGGTCCGTGGACCGACGTCTTCTCTCTGGCGCTCACGCTCGCCGAGGTCGCGACGCAGCGCCCCGCCATCGACGGGCCGCCCACGGCCATGCTGGCGCAGTGCCTGAACGACAAGGTCCGCCCGACGCCGCGCCGTCTCGGGGCGACCACGTCCGATCGCGTCGACCAGGCCTTCTTGCGGGCGCTCGCGGTCGATCCCAGAAACCGGCTCCAGAGCATCCCCCGGTTCTGGGGCGAGCTCGAGCAAGCCCTCGGCCTACCGCCGGTGCTCGGCGAGAGCGCGCGCCGAACCCCCAGCCTCGTCGGCGTGAGGCTCGACCCGTCGGAGCTGCCGCGGGGGTCGGGGCCCGGCACCGAGGCCCCGCTCGGACTCCCCTCGGCGCCGCCGCCCCAGAGCTCGTCATCCCCGATCGCCGCTCAGCCACGGTCGAGCGCAGGGCTCGCGTTCGCGGGAGAGCTCGACCTGCCGGGCGCGGCGCCGGCCGCGCCGACCCCGCCCGCGTCGGCTCCACCGGCGTCGGGCCCACCCGCGTCGGGCCCACCCGCGTCGGGCCCACCCGCGTCGGGCCCACCCGCGTCGGGGCAGCCGGCTGCCTTTGCGCAAGAGGCCGCGAGCCCAGCGCCGCAGCCGGCGCCGCCTGGGCTCTCCGCGCCGTCGACCTCGATCGATGGGGCGCTCCCCTTCGATCTCGCCGACGACCCCGCGCGACCCGAGCCGACCCCCGCGCTGCCCCTCGTCGGGGGCGGCGAGCCGGCGCTGGGCCCTGCCGCGCTCCGCGCGAGCCAGGCGGGGATCCCCGCGGCTCGCGCGAGCCAGGCTGGCATGCCGGCGGTGCAGCTGCCGGGCGGCTTCGCCGCGGCACGCACCAGCCAGGCCGGAATGCCCGCGGTTCGACCCAGCGGCGCCGGCTTCCCAGCCGTCTCGCCGCAAGACGAGCTCGGCGAGGTCGCGCCCCCCTCCGTCGGCAACCGAGAGCGCCTGCAGGCGGCGGCGGTGAAGGCGACTCAGGTCGCGTCGACCGCCGCGGCCTCAGCGAAGGCGATCGCCGTCAAGGCGCTCGAGGTCGACGAGCGTCACCGCATCCAGCTCGATCAGCCGGCGACGTGGATCAAGCCGATGCTCGGCCCGATCATCGCCATGATCGCCGCGCTGCTCATCTCGGTCATCGCCGTCGTGGTGAACAAGATGAGCGGGTCCAACGTGAGCGTGGTGTGGATCAGCCTCCCGCTCATGGTCGCGTCGATCGGCTTCGCGGTCTTCCGCTGGATGAAGATCACGAAGGAGTAAGGCGCGCCCCCCGCCGACCTCGCTGGCCCGAGCCGCGCCAGGCCCGAGGGCTCAGCTCAATACGGCCGCGTGAGCGTGAAGTAGGCGTTCTGCGCCACTCCACGCTTGTACGCCTTGCCGACGAGCACGCCGGGGCCGACCCGGCGGCAGAAGTCCTTCATGTTCATGTAGACCAGGCGCGAGAGGCCGGCGTCGTTGGCCTTGAACGCCGGCCAGCCCGCCGGGACGCTCGGCGGATCGGTCGTGTAGTCGAAGAACAGCTCGTCTGGATGGGACTCGCCCGGCGTCGGCGGCCGCACGACGAAGTAGCCGGGGCCGGTCACGAACGACATGAGCTGGTGGTTGTAGCCGACGAGGGTGTCTCCCACCCGCGTGAAGCGCTTCTGGAAGCGCGTGAACGAGGGCAGCGAGTTGCGCCCCTCCAAGATGATCGTCCCCCGCTCGTCCGCGGGGACGATGTCCTCGAGCGCGAGGGCTTCGGCGCCGCCCACCGCGTCGTAGAGCTTGCCCACCAGCCCATGCTGCACCTCGAGCACTTGCTCGACCCGGAGCGACGGCTTGAGCGAAGCGAGGAACGCGGAGATCTCATCGCGTCGCGCGCCGCGGCGGATCATCCCCGCGAGCTCGCCCTTGTCGCGCGGGGCGTACGAGCTCGTGCTCGTCTGGCTCCGGCCTGGGGTCGTCGTTCCCGCGTCAGCGATGCTCGTCATGATGCGTCCATCATACCTGCTTGACAGGGTCGGAGCCGAGCGATAGTACAGCGCCCCGCTCGGACACGAGCGTTCGCGCCCGTAGCTCAGCTGGATAGAGCATCGGACTTCGAATCCGAGGGTCGTAGGTTCGAATCCTTCCGGGCGCGCGGGACGGTAGCGAGAGACGAAGAAAAAGCTCGGGTCATTAGCTCAATTGGTAGAGCAGTGGACTCTTAATCCATTGGCTGAAGGTTCAAGTCCTTCATGACCCACCCAAGATCCGACGCCCGGCGAGAGCCGGGCGTCACTGACTCTTCGAGACGCGGGCCCATCCCACCCCGCGCCGGTATTCGCTCGCCGTTGGCGCGCGAGACCCGAAGGGTCCCGCGGTAGCGGGCGCGCGTGCCGATCCCACCCCGCGCCGGTATTCGCTCGCCGTTGGCGCGCGAGACCCGAAGGGTCCCGCGGTAGCGGGCGCGCGTGCCGATCCCACCCCGCGCCGGTTTTCGCTCGCCGTTGGCGCGCGCGCGAGACCCGAAGGGTCCCGCGGTAGCGGGCGCGCGTGCCGATCCCACCCCGCGCCGGTTTTCGCTCGCCGTCGGCGCGCGAAAACCGAAGGGTCCCGCGGTAGCGGGCGCGCGGGGACAAAAGAGGCCCCGCTCACCCGAAGCGGGACTGCTCCTCGGCCTCGAGGGTAGGCGCCTCGCGGAGCTTGAAGACCCCGAGCGACGTGTCGAGGAGCCAGCGCCTCATGGCCTCTCGCGCTGCGCACGCGGGGATCGCGTCGGCGGCAGCGAGCAGCAGGCGCTCGATGCGCTCGACCGAGCCGGCCACGCCAAGGCGGTCGAAGGTGTTCGGCCTCCGGTTCGCGTGATCTCTGCCGACGTCCTTGCCGAGCTCGGAGGCGGACGACGTCGCGTCGGCGAGGTCGTCCGCGACCTGGTAGGCCCGGCCCAGGTGCTCACCCACCAGCCGCCACGCGGCCACTGCGTCGGGCTCGGCGCCGGCGGACAAGGCGCCGAGCTCACACGCCGCCTCGAACAGCGAGGCCGTCTTCGCGCGGTGATAGACGCCCACGGCGACGTTCTTCTCGCTCTCCCACGCCTGACCTGCGGCGATCCCCGCGGGGTATCCAGACGCGTCCGCGAGGGTCGCGATCATCTCGAGCACCCGAGCGGGGTGCGCCGAGCGCGCGCGCGCCAGCACCTGGGACGCCATCACGATGAGCGCGTCGCCCGTGAGCACGGCGGTCGGCTCATCGAAGGCTTTGTGCAAGGTCTGTCGACCTCGCCGTAGGTCCGCGTCGTCGAAGCACGGCAGGTCGTCATGGACCAGCGACGCGGAGTGGATGAGCTCGATCGCCGCAGCCGCCGCGTCCGTGAGGCGAGGCTCGGGATCGCCGAGG
The DNA here is from genome assembly GCA_016719945.1 of Polyangiaceae bacterium. Classification (GTDB taxonomy): domain Bacteria; phylum Myxococcota_A; class Polyangia; order Polyangiales; family Polyangiaceae; genus Xiheicaenibacterium. Next base: position 727,840 of record JADJYE010000002.1, read on the forward strand.
GCGGTCGCCACGGCGATCGTCAGCCGCGGCCGGATCCGCGCTCCGCCGGGGAACACCGCGTACCGCAGCGCGGCGCCGAGCCGAGGTGGGCCCGCCCCGTCGCGTTGAGCCGAAAGCGCCCGCCACAGCGCGCGCTCAGCGCGCTCACCCGTCATGTCCATGACCGCCAAGGTGGATCGTCGGACAATGCTTGTCAACACATTGGACAAAACATTGACAATCGTCGGTCGCCGGCTCACCCTCTGCACATGACGGACAGGATCGTGGTGGTCGGTGCGGGGGTCGGCGGGCTGTCGGCGGCGGCGATCCTCGCGCGGCGTGGCTTCGACGTGACGGTGCTCGAGCGTGACGCGCTCGGGGGCAAGCTCCGGCAGGAGCAGGTGGCGGGGCGCGCGATCGACGTGGGCCCCACGGTCCTGACAATGCCGTGGCTCCTCGAGCAGGTGTTCGAGGCGGCGGGGGCGTCCATGAGCTCGTTCGTCCGGCTGACTCCCCTCGAGGTCGTCGCGCGCCACGCGTGGCAGTGCGGGGCCACGCTCGACCTGTTCGCCGACGAGGAGCGCACGGCCGACGCGGTTGGCGCACAGTTCGGCGCGCGCGAGGCGACCGCCTACCGGGCCTTCGCGGCCTACGCAGCCCGCATCTACGAGCTCACCCGCGGGACGTTCATCGAAGCGCAGCGACCCACCATCGCAGGGATGCTGGGCGTGGCGGGGCGGTTCGGGCCGCGCGCGCTCAAGGAGGTCGACGGGCACCGGACGATGTGGTCGGCCCTCCAATCGTTTTTTCGCGACCCTCGGCTCGTGCAGCTCTTCGCGCGCTACGCCACCTACTGCGGCGCCTCGCCCCTCACCGCTCCCGCCACGCTCAACGTGGTCTCGCACGTGGAGCGACTCGGGGTGCACGCCGTCCAGGGCGGCATGATCGCCATTGTCGACGGATTGTCCAAGGTTGCGGAAACGAACGGCGCGCGGCTCCGTAGAGGAGCGCATGTTGAGGAGATCTCCACCCACCGCGGGAAGGTGACCGGCGTACGCCTCTCGGGCGGCGAGGTGATTCCGGCGGACGCCGTGGTCTTCAATGGAGACGCCCACGCGCTCGCCACCGGGCTCGTCGGCCACGGCGTGCGAGGTGCAGCCCCCGAGACGACCACACCTTCGCTCTCGGCCATCACCCTCGCAATGGTTGCGAAGCAGTCGGGCTTCCCATTGGACCGCCACAACGTCTTCTTCTCCGAGGACTACGCGCGCGAGATGGGCGCGCTCGACCGCGGGGAGCTCCCCGACGACACGACTGTGTACCTGTGCGCCCAAGACCGCCCCGGCGGCGGCTCTAGCGAGCGCTTCTTCGTAATCATCAACGCCCCGCCCACTGGCCGCAGCCGGGGGCCTTATCCGGAGCCAGGACTATGGCAAGAACGAGTGTCGCGCTGGTTGAGTCGCTTCTCGGTGACGCTCTCGATCGAGGAGGCCGCCGTGACCACTCCGCAGACCTTCGCGTCCCGGTTCCCCGGAACGGGAGGCGCGCTGTACGGCCCGGCGTCGACGAGCATGTGGTCGAGCTTCTCGCGCGCGGCGGCGAGGGGGTCGATCGACGGCCTCTACCTCGCGGGTGGCAGCGCTCACCCGGGTCCGGGCGTGCCGATGGCCGCGACGAGCGGCCGGATGGCCGCGCTCGCGGTCTTGGAGGACCGGCGTTCGACCGCGCGCTGGCCGCGGACGGCTATGCTTGGTGGTACCTCGATGCGCTGAGCGACGACGGTGAGACGGCCCTCGTCATCATCGCGATGCTGGGGCACCCGTTCTCCCCCTACTACGCCGCTGCTCGCCGGCGCGCCGCGGCCGACCCGCTCGACTACGTCGCGATGAACGTGGCGCTCTACCGTCGAGACCGTTCGAAGTGGGCGCTGACGGAGCGGCGGTCACCCTATCGCTCCCGTGACGCGCTCGCCATTGGCACGAGCTCGATGGAGTGGCGCGGCGACGCCCTCGAGATCCGCGTGGACGAGCGGACGAGCCCCCTCCCGTCGCGCCTCCGGGGCGTCGTCACCGTGCGCCCCAAGGGGTTGACCGGGGAGCCGCTGGCCCTCGACGCCGCGGGGGCCCACCTGTGGTGGCCCATCGCGCCGCGGAGCCGGGTGGAGGTCGCCTTCGACGAGCCGGGTCTGCGCTTCTCCGGCAATGCGTACCTCGATTCGAACACCGGCGACCAGCCCCTCGAGGAGGCCTTCCGGTCCTGGAGCTGGTCGAGGCTCTCCAGTCGCGACAAGACGTTGGTCTCTTACCACGTGGAGCGAAACGATAAGACCCGAGGCAAGACGGACCTGCTCTTCGACGGCGGAATGTGTGGGCTCGAGGCAGGCGTGTCGACGCCGCTGCCGGGCACCCGCTGGGGGCTGCCTCGCACGGCGCACGGGCCCAAGGGCGTTCGGCTCGAGCTCGCGCAAACGCTCGAGGACACGCCCTTCTACAGCCGCTCGCGGATCGCAGCGTCGCTCGGGGGAGAGCGCCTCGAGGGCGTGCACGAGGGCCTCGACCTCCAGCGGTTCACCCGCCCGTGGGTGCAGGCCCTCATACCCTTCCGCATGCGTCGGCAGGGCGCCTGATGACCCCGGTCGACATCGCCATCGTCGGCTGGGCGTCCGCGACGCTGGGGACCAGCGCCTACGCGCTGCTCCGCGCGCTCCTGCGCGGGCGCCCGCCGCGCTCGCTGCCCGAGATGCCCGCGGGCAAGGTCCTGTTGATCCGCCCCTGCGCCGGTGACGAGGCGTCGCTCGCTCACACCCTGGGCTCGACCGTTCTCGCCGGCGACATCGAGCGCTCGCGGGTCGTCTTCGCGATCGGCCATCACGGAGACCCTTCCCGCCCCGCCGCGGAGCGGGCGCGCGACAGGCTCCGCGCCGCCGGGGTCGAGGCCCACGTCGAGATCACGAGCGCCCATGGGCTCAACCACAAAGTCGCTCAGCTGTCCCGAGCGCTGGCGCGCCATGGGGATGGCTGCGATTACGTCGTGGTCGCGGACAGCGACGTCGACCTGTCCGGAGTGCCCTTGCGCGAGCTGATCGCGCCCATCGCGCCGGGCTCCCCCGCCGGCGCCGCGTGGGCCCCCGTGGTCGAGTCACCGTTCGCGCCGACCTTCGCGGATCGGCTCTCTCAGGTCGTGCTCGGCGGCTCGTTGCACGCCTTCCCGGTCCTCGCGGAGCTCGACCCTCGCACGATGGTCGGGAAGCTGTTCGCGATCCGGCTGGACGCGCTCGAGGCCGTCGGCGGCCTCCGGAGCCTGGAGGCGTTCCTGGGCGAAGACGCGGAGCTGTCGCGCCGGCTGAGGGCAGCGGGCATCGGGGTGGTCGCGACGCGCGTGACGGCGGTCGCTCGCACCGCTGGGCGCAGCCTGGGCGCGGTCGTCGGTCGCTTCGCGCGCTGGATCACGGTCGTACGCGCCCAGCGTCCAGGGCTCTTGCCCACGTATCCGCTGCTGTTCTGCGCGCTGCCCTGTGTGCTCCTTGCGGCGTGGCTCGCTGGGGCGTCGGCAGTGTCGGCGCTCGGCGCCTTCGCGTTGGTGCTGGCGGGCCGAGGGCTCGCCGCAGCGGCCGCCATCCGCCGGGCGCCCAGCGAGCGGTTCGTCGGCGCGCCGTGGTGGTGGCTCGCGGCCGACCTCGTGCTCCTGGCGGCCTTCGCGCGCGCCCTCGCGACGCGCACCGTGAGCTGGCGAGGCAGAGACCTGCTCGTCGGCCGGCGGGGCGTGCTCGAGCTGACCTCGTAGCTCCGCTAACCTCGCAGCAGCGCGCCGACGATGCCGGCGCCCCAGCGCATCACTGGCCCGGTCCCCAGGCGCCCGAACACCTCGCGATAGACGTCGGGGCGGCGCGCGGCGGTCGCTCGCAGGAACGCGACGAGCTCCTCCGCCGTCGCTTCGTCGCGCAGCATTCGGCCGAACGACTCTTCTCCCATCTCCGCGAGCACGCTGAACGCCACGTCGAGCAGCTCATTGGCGTACGACGCCCGCTCCGGGCGCGCGTCGAGGCTCGCGAGCAGCAGGGCGAGCGCGCCGGTGCCAGAGTGCACCGGGCTGTCGTGCACCCACGTCCCCAAGGCGAGCGCGGCCCCGTCTGCCGCAAGGCAGACGGCCTCCACGGAGGGGGCGAGCGATCGAAGCGTCGCCCCAAAGCCGCAGAACGTGAGCGGCGAGTGCCGCGCGGCCGCGTCGCCCACCAAGACGACGCGAGGATGCCCGCTCGCCGGCGCCCGTGTCAGGCGAGACCAACCGGGGATGAGCCCGAACGTCGGCCTGACGAGCGTCGCGTCTCCGTCCTTGTAGCGAGCCAACGACTCGAAGAATCGCCCATAGAGCTCGACCAGCCCCGGGGCCGTCGCGTCCTCGCGCCGCGCGTAATGGAACAGGTACACGGTGGTCTCGCCCGCCCTGCCGGGGAACGCCTCCCAGAGGTATTGGCGCCCGCCGATCGCGTCCTCCGTGGTCGCCAGGATCTCCCCGATGTCGGGGCGGATCTCCCGGGGTCCGTCGCCCTCGCGCAATCCGCGGAGGACTCCTCCCACGGTTGGGCAGACGAGGTCGGCCGACGCGAAGGGGCTCGAGGCCCCCCGCGCGTCGACCACGACCCGCGTGACCAGCTCGCGGGTCGCGCCGCCCGGGCCACGGAGCAGGAGCGAAATGGCGTCCGCGCCGGGCGCGACGCCCAGGGCGGTGGTCCTGTCGATGAACGTGACCCCGAGCGCCGTCGCGCGGGTTCGGGCGAGGGCGACCAGCGCGCCCGCGTCGACGGCGCAGTCGAGCACGCCGCGCACCGCGTAGGTGCCCCCGCCGTGCCAGCGGCAGAGCCCGCGCGCGTAGCGGGCCACGATCAGGTCCTCGTCGAGCTCGTCGCGTGAGCAGAGCCCCGCTTCGACGAGGCGCTCGAGCTCGGGCCGGCTCGCGTTCCACTCTCTGTGCGCGGTCCCCGCGGCGGCGCGCTCGACCACCGCCACCCGGAGCCCGGCGCGCGCGAACGGGACCGCGTATAGGATCGACAGGCCGCCCCCCGCGATCACGACGTCGTAGTCGGGGGTCGCGCCGCGGTCCGGCGAGCGCGGAGCCGCGAGCGTCTCACGCGAGCCGTCTCGCCGGTCGAGGTGGTCGAGGCGCTCGAGGAGCTCGGGCCCCCCGGCGTCGAGCACGCGACCCCGCGCGTGGTCCGTCATGCGTGGGCCGCGCTACGGCACAGGAAGCTCGCTTGCTCGAGCGGGGGCGCGAACGCGTCCGAGCCGGGCTCCGGGTGGGTGAGGAAGGCGCGCGCCACGAGCGCGAGCTTGCGCATGCCGGAGACGTGAGCGCGGGCGCCGACGGTGTCATGCCCCCGCGCGCGGATCACCCGGTGCAGATCTGAATAGATCAGCCGAGCCGAGCGGATGGCCGGCCTGCAGCGGCGGGGCAACAGGGCGATGCCCGAGTCCGCGCGCCCATAGAGCGCGTCGGCCTCGGTGAGCAGCCGCTCGACGAGCTCGCGCACCGGGGCCGACGCGGCCGGCATCTGCGCGATCTGCGACACACCGAGGTTGGCGCGGTCGAGCCATTCGAGGGGCAGGTAGACGCGACCGGCGCGCGCGTCCTCTCCGACGTCGCGGGCGATGTTGGTGAGTTGCATCGCGACGCCGAGGTCGCACGCGCGCGCGAGCACGTGGGGCTGTCGCTCCGACATCAGCTGGGTCATGATCACCCCGACGGTCCCGGCGACCCGCGCAGCGTAGCCGCCCAGGTCGGCGAGCGTCTCGTAGCGCCTCCCCTCGACGTCCCATGCGAAGCCCTCGAGCAATGCGTCGAAGGGCTCGCGTGGCAGCGAGTGGTCCGCCATCACGCGCGCGAGGGCGCGATCGACCGGGTGCCCAAGCGGGCTGCGGCGAACGATGAGATCGAGGCGCCGGGAGAGCGAGGCGAGGGCGCCCGCCGCCCGATCCGGGGCGTCGATGGCGTCGTCGGCGACCCGGCAGAAGGCGTAGACCGGCGCTGTGGCCTCACGCAATGGGCGAGGCAGCAGGAGTGACGCCATCGCGAAGCTCTTCGAGCCCGCGCGCAACAGGGCCACACAGGCCTCGAGATCGCGCCTCTCTTCAGGCTGTCGCGAAGACGGAGGCATCGGGGACCACCTGGTCGAGCACACGCGCGGAGGAGAGGACGCCGGGGACGCCGGCGCCAGGGTGGGTCCCCGCGCCGACCAGGTACAGACCGCGCACGTCCTCGCTGCGGTTGTGCGGCCGGAAGTAGGCGCTCTGCGTGAGCACGGGCTCGAAGCTGAACGCTGCGCCCCTGTAGGACAGGAGCCGGTTCTGGAAGTCGAGCGGGGTCGTCACTCGCGAGGTCACGAGCGACTCCCCGAGCCCTGGGAGCACCGTCGCCTCCAGGTGCGCTTGGAGGCGCTGACGATAAGGCTCGGCCTCCCTCTCCCAATCGGTTCCGCTCGCCAGGTTGGGGACCGGCGACAGGACGTAGAAGGCCTCGCAGCCGTCGGGCGCGAGGCTCGGGTCGGTCGCGGTGGGGCGGTGGAGGTAGAGGCTGAAATCCTTCGCGAGCACGTGCCGCTCGAAGATGTCGTCGAGCAGGCCCTTGTAGCGGGGCCCGAGCAGGATGGAGTGGTGCGCGACGTCGGGGTAGCGCCGGTTCGTGCCGAAGTACCAGACGAACAGGCCCATCGAGTATCGCGAGCGCTCGATTCGCGCGTCGGTCCAGCGGCGACGATCGGCGGGATCGACGAGGTGTTTGTAGGTCCACGCGGCGTCGGCGTTCGACACCACGATGGCCGAGCGCAGCTCTTCCCCCGAGCTGAGCTCCACACCTCGCGCGGCGCCGTTCTCGACGATGATGCGCTTCACCTCGGCGTTGCATCGCACGCTGCTGCCTTGGCCTTCGATCAGCCCCACGAGGCCGCGGACCAGCGCGCCGGTGCCACCCATAGGGAAGGTGACCCCCCACTTTCGCTCGAGGAACGCGATCAGCGTGTAGATCGAGGTCGTCGAGAAGGGGTTACCGCCGACGAGCAGGGGGTGAAAGCTCAGCACCTGGCGCAGCCGCTCGTCCTTCACGTACTTGGCCACGAGCCCGTAGACCGTGCGGTAGCTCTCGAGCTTGATCATGTCGGGCGCGATCTTCGCCATGCTCGTCCACGAGCCGAACGGGACGTGGGCCAGGCCCTCGAACCCGACCTTGAAGATCGCCTCGCTCTTCGCGAGGAAGCGCTCGTAGCCGCTGACGTCGGCAGGGTCGAGCTTGGCCACCTCGGCGCGCATGGCCTCGGCGTCGCCCGTGTAGTCGAACGTCTGGCCGTCATCGAAGCGGATCCGATAGAACGGCGTGACGGGGCGGAGGTCGATGTCGTCGGAGAGTCGCCGCCCAGCGAGCGCCCAGAGCTCCTCGAACAGCTGCGGGGCGGTGATGACGGTGGGGCCCGCGTCGAAGGTGAACCCGTCTTGGCGGTGCACGTAGGCTCGGCCTCCGGGAGCGTCGAGCCGCTCGAGGACGGTCACGCGGTAGCCGCGGGCCCCCAGGCGGACGGCGGCGGCCAGCCCACCGAAGCCGCTTCCGATGACCACCGCGTGGGGTCTACTGTCAGGGGTAGCCCTCCGGGTCGGCGGGGCGGGGCGGGGCGGCGTGACGGGCGATTGAGCGACCACGAGAGCAACATAGCGGTGTCTAAGGATTGTGCAAGGTTTAGATGGACGAAAGTTCGACAACATTCCGAATCCAGGTGGTCTCGCGCATGACGGGCGTGCCCACGGCCACGCTGCGCGCCTGGGAGCGAAGGTACGGCGTGCCGTCCCCCGGGCGCACCGCGTCGGCGTATCGCCTCTATAGCGAGCGCGAGGTCGAGCGGGTCCGCCGCATGAAGGAGCTCATCGACAAGGGCATGTCGGCGAGCGACGCGGCGCGCGCGATCGGCCCGCTCGAGCCGGAGCCCGCCGAGCCCTCCGGCGACCCGTACGCGGAGGTCTGCGCGCGCATCGTCGCTGCCGCTGCCGCGCTCGACCTCGGCGCGCTCCAGCTGGAGATACGCCGGGCGCTGTCGCTCGACTCAGCGCCCGCCGCGTTCGAGCGGGTGCTGCGACCGGCTATGGTCACCATCGGCGACCAGTGGCACCGAGGAGAGGTCTCCACCGCCGGCGAGCACCTCGCGACCCACGTGGTCTCGGCCGCGACCCTCGACCTGTTGCGGTTGATCCCGATCGAGCCGGGCGCCCCGGGGGTGCTGCTCGGCTGCTTCGCGGAGGAGCAGCACGTGCTGCCGCTCTACGGAGCCGCCATCGAGCTCGCGTCGTGGGGGTACCGCCCGATGCTGATGGGCGGCCGCTGCCCGCCGAGCGCGATCGCCCGCGCGGTCGACGCGCTGTCTCCGAGCATCGTAGGGCTCTCGGTGACCGTGCCTCCGGCGCCCCCCGCCGTCGCGCGCGAGCTCGTCGAGGCCTACGCCGACGCGTGCGGCACGGCCGCGCTGGTCGTGGGCGGCGCCGGGGCAGCGGCGCTCGCCGAGTGGGTGGAGGCTCGCGGCGGTGTCGTCGCTGACGGCACCGCCGGCGAGCGCAAGGCGGCCCTGGCGCGCGCCCTCGCGGTTGGGCGCGGTGGAGCCGCCGCGCTCACAGGTCGTCGCAGGGATCCGGGTCCTCGCCCCCGACGCAGCCCGAAAGCGCGCTGAAGTCGCAGGTCTGTCCCGGGCAGCGGTTCTCGAACACCCCGGTCGCGAAGAAGATGTGAAGCTGCTCGCGCGCAACGTCCTGCGAGCGCAGCTTGCCGTGGGGATCCTCGCACACCGAAAGGGGCACGTTGCACGAGGGCTCGAGCGGCAGACCGAAGTCGTACTCGATGTAGACCGCGCCGTTCTCGTCGATGCTCTGGCTGGTGACGTTCTCCAGATCGAAGATCTCGTCGTACCCGCTGTCGAGGTGCTTCGCGCCCATCGCGCGGGCCATCACGTGCCCGCCGAAGGTGGTCACCTGGTGATCTCCGCGCGCGGTGCGCATCAGCACTCGGCGGTCGGCGGGCGAGCCGGAGAACGGCTGGTCGAACATGTATTTGGTGTAGCCGGCCGGCTCGACCCGGTCCCAGCCCATCTGGTGCAGCCCCAGGAAGAACTGCTTCTCCCGCGCGTCTTCCCACTGGGTGTTCACGAGCAGGAAGAACGGATCGAAGTCGACGCTGCGGTTGAGCAGCGTGTTGTACGGCTGCCCCATCACCTCGAGGCAGCTGCGGGTCACGTCGGTCGACAGCGCCATCAGCACGCCACCCATGATCCCGCCCTGGCTGATGCCCCAGTAGAACCGCCTCGAGCCGTCCAGGTACTGCCCGTACGTCGGGTCGGTGTCGAGGCCGGTGCTCATCAGCCGCATGACCATCAGGTTGTTGAGCATCCCCTGGTGGAGGCGGTCGAACATCTTCTGGAGCTCGTCGAGCTGCCCCGTCGCGAGGCGGGCTTGGATCCAGCCCTCGTCGTCCTCCGACATCCCGGCCATCTTCGTCGAGAACACCGCGTAGCCGAACGTCTCCATGAACGTCCGGAAATGGCCGCTCTCGATCTGGGTGTGCGAGCCGAGCAGGCCGTGGCCGTATTGCAGCAGCGCTACCGGCTCGGTGAGGGCACGGTTGGGGATCAGCAGCTCCCACTCGACCTCGATCGTCGGCGTGTCCGGGTTCGGGTCGGGCATCCCGTCATCGCCGAAGATCAGGGCGGCGCCAGGCTCACCGGGCTCGCCTCCCTCGGGCGTCGACAGGTACAGCGGCACCGTCATCGTCCCCTCGATCTTGAACGCGATCGTCGCAGGATCGAAGTCGGGATCGACGTTCGTGATGGTGTACGCGGGGCCGTCGTCGCCGACGATGTCGAAGGCCTCGTCGCGGATGTGCTCGAGCCAGCCGGTGACGTTCGCGCGGCTCGCAGTCGTGAAGTCCCACGCGAGCTGCAGGTCGTCCCGCGGGACGCCCGCGTCGTCGAGCGCGCCGAAGATGTCGGCGTACAGCTCTCGCCGGGCCTCGACGGAGGGCTCGTCCGAGGCCGAGTCGTCGCGGAGGGCAGCGAAGGCCGGGCTCGGCTCGATCGGGTCGCCCGCTTCGTCCACCAGGCCGCGGATCGCGACCACGTAGCGGGCGCCGTCTCGAAGCGGCGCAGCCGGGTGGATCAGCAGCGAGCGCTGCTCAGGGGGAGGGGCGGCGAGGGGCTGGCCAGGCACGGCCAACGCGGACAGATCGATCTCGCTCCAGTGCGCGAGGCGCTCGCCGGTCTCGACGTCGAGCAGCACCGTGGGCGACGCGTCGTCGAGGGACGCCGCGAGGTCGCGGACCCCCGGCAGCCCATCTCCCACGGCTCCGGGGAAGTGGGCGAGCATCGCCGAGCTCGCCGAGAACCCGTCCGCGCTCGACCAGGGCGTGGGGTCCTGCACGTGCCCGCTCTTGCCCGCTGGCATGACCTCGGCAGGGAAGGACACACGCAGCCCCGTCGGCGTGCTGTCGTCGGCGACCGTGTACACGTTGGAGGGGAACGGGTAGCCGCAGAAGCTCGGCGAGATCGGGTCGCAGCCGAACGTGTCGCCACCTCCTCCTCCGCTGCCGCCGCCGCCGGGCGCGCCGCCGCCGGGGTTGGTTCCGCCTTTGCCCTGACCCGCCCACGGGGCCAGGCGCGTCGAACAGCTCGCCGCCGCACGCCGCGGCTCCAAGCAGGGGGACGGCAACCGCTGAAAGCCACAAGCTCAAGGCACGTCGCATGCGAGCGATTGTAGCCAAGATCTGCCCGGGAAGGGGGCGCGGTGCTGCCTCCGACGTAACGTGTCGAACGGCCAGCTTGCGCGACGATCCCCCCAGGACTATAGAAGCCGGCCTGTTTTTCTAGGAGCCCCAGACGCCATGAAGTCCGAAATCCACCCCGACTATCCCAAGTCTGTCGTCACCTGCGCGTGCGGATCAGTCGTGGAGACCCACTCGACGCGCGGCAGCTTCACGACCGACGTCTGCTCCGTCTGCCACCCGTTCTACACCGGCAAACAAAAGCTGATGGACACGGCGGGTCGCGTCGACAAGTTCCGTAAGAAGTACGCCGCGAACAAGTAGTCGGCCGCGCCAGGGCTGCTACGTTACCGTTCGTCAGGTCGCGCCCCGGGGCGCGACCTTCGGCCGTGCGGCGCCATGATGAGCCCGCCGCGCGATTTGCGAGGCGAGACCCCTATGAGCCAGCCGCTGTTCACGAGCACGCCCGACAACGAGAAGCCGAACCCGACCAACGTCGGCGGCCAGGCCGTCATCGAGGGCGTGATGATGCGCGCGCCTGGCGCCCTCTCGGTGGTGTGCCGCAAGCGCGATGGCTCGCTCATCCTGCGCGAGCGAACCATCACCCCGCCCACCTCGGCCGTGCTGAAGGCGCCGCTCATCCGCGGGGCGTACACGCTCTTCTCCTCGCTCAAGATCGGCCATCAGGCGCTGCGCTTCAGCGCAGAGATCCTCGAAGAAGGGCTCGCCGAGGAGGAGGCCCGCGAGGCCGAGAAGCAGGCCACGGAGCGAGCAGCCGCCAAGAAGGCGGCCTCGACCAAGGCGCCGCCGGGGCCGGCGACCCTCGCGATGCTCTCGGTCGCGCAGTGGGTGCTCGCTGCCGGCGATGACAAGGGCGGCGGCTCGATGAGCCCCGACGACAAGAAGAGCGCGATGGCGGGCTTCGCGATGGCGCTGCCGATCCTGTTCGCGATCGGCCTCTTCATCGCGCTGCCTCAGCTCGCTGCCGAGGGCATCAACAGCTGGCTCGGCCTGGGGCTCGACGTCCGCTCGCCTGGCTTCCAGGTCATCACCGGCGCCGCCAAGCTGACCATCATCGTCAGCTACCTGGCTGGCATCCGCATGATCCCCGACGTAAAGCGGGTATTTCAGTACCACGGCGCAGAGCACAAATCGATTTCGACCTATGAGGCCGGCAAGGAGCTGCTGGTCGAGAACGCGCGCCCAACCACCGCGCTGCACGCCCGTTGCGGCACGACGTTCATCATCATGGTGGCGTTCGTCAGCGTCGTTCTGTTCTCGGCCGTCGGCAGCTTCTTCCCTCAGGTGCCGGCGCCGCGCTGGGTCCAGTCGATCGCGTTCTTCGTCATGAAGCTCCCGCTGTTCCCCGTCATCGCAGGCATCACCTTCGAGCTGCAGCGCTTCTTCGCGCGGCACTGCTCGACGGGGCCGCTGCAGTTCCTGCTGTGGCCCGGCTTCCTGGTGCAGAAGATCACCACCGCGCCGCCCGACGACGATCAGCTCGAGGTCGCGCTCGCGTCGCTGCGCAGCGCCCTCGCGAACGCGCCCGTCCAGCTCCCCGAGTCGCACCCCGATCGGAGCTACACCTCGTATTCGGCGCTCGTGAGCGACGTCGTCCCGCGCCCCGCCTGAGATGCTCCCCCGCGCGAAGCTCGAGGCCGTGCAGCGCCGCTACGCGGAGCTCGAGCACCTGCTCTGCAGCCAGGACGTGCTGACCGACCACGCGCAGCTCTCCAAGCTGAACCGGGAGCGCTCGGAGCTCGAGCCGGTCGTCGCCGCGTTCGGCAGGCTGACGGGCGTCGAGCGCCAGATCGAAGAAGATCGCCAGGCGCTGTCGGACCCCGAGCTCGCCGAGCTCGCCCGCGAGGAGCTGCCCGAGCTCGAGCGCGAGCTCGAGCGCCTCGAGTCCGAGGTGCAGGTCCTCTTGCTCCCGAAGGACCCGAACGAGTCGCGCAACACGGTCGTCGAGGTTCGTCAGGGCGAGGGCGGCGAGGAGGCGGCGCTGTTCGCTGCCGATCTGTTCCGGATGATCACCCGCTACGCGGAGCGCAGGCGGTGGAGCGTCGAGGTGCTGAGCCTCAGCGAGGCCGCCGCGGGTGGCTACAAGGAGGTCATCTTCCTGGTCAGCGGGCCCGACGTGTATGCGCGCCTCCGCTTCGAGGGAGGTGTGCACCGAGTGCAGCGCGTGCCCGCGACCGAGGCGCAGGGCCGCATCCACACGTCCACCGCGACCGTCGCGGTGCTGCCGGAGGCCGACGAGGTCGACGTGCAGCTGGACGACAAGGATCTCGAGATCTCCATCGCCGCGTCTGGAGGCCCGGGAGGGCAGGGGGTCAACACGACCAACAGCGCCGTACAGATCCGCCACATCCCGACGGGGATGATCGTCAAATGCCAAGACGAGCGCTCGCAGCTGAAGAACAAGGCGCGCGCGCTCAAGGTGCTCCGCTCGCGCCTGCTCGAGATCGAGCAGCGCAAGGCCGAGGAGGCGCTCACCGCCGAGCGCCGTGGGATGGTCGGCTCCGCCGAGCGCTCCGCGAAGATCCGCACCTACAACTTCCCCCAGAACCGGGTGACCGACCACCGGATCCAGCTCACCCTGCACAAGGTCGACGCGGTGCTCGGCGGCGACCTCGACGAGCTGGTGGACGCCTTGCGCGCGCACCGGCAGGCCGAGCTCCTCAAGGGGCAGAACGACCCGGAGGCGTGACGCGTGAACGCGCGCGCCTCGGCTCCGCCGCCCCCCGCCCTCGAGCGACTCGACCCAGACGGCTTGCTGTGCGCCCTCGCGCTCGCCCCATCGACCTACTCGCGCAACCGCTCCTTCGGCCTGTACGAGGAGCGGTCGATGCGATCGATCGCGCGCCGCGCGCGCATCCTGCGCGGCCTCGTCCGGCAGCTCGCGCGCGCCGGCGCCGAGCGAACGACCCGCACGGTCGGTGACCTCGTCGAGATCGAGCTCGTCGTCCCCGCGCTCGGCTATCGGCGCGTCTCCAGGCTCACGCCTCTGGAGCACGACCTCGTGCTCTACCTGCTGTCGCGCGCCGGCTCGGCCCAGCACGACGACGCGCGACACGCCCAGACGCGTGTCGAAGCGGCGCTCGCCCGCCTCTCGGGCCTCGTGCCGTCGTTCGATCCCGGCCCCCCTGCTCCGGGCTGAGCCCGGCTCGCCCGGCGATGAGCCGCCCCCCGCGGCTTGTACTATCGTGGCCGTCGCATGTGGAGGCGCTTCGGGTTCCTCGTTCGGCGCGACGAGCGCCGCCCCGTCGCGGTGGCCTTCGCGTTCCTTTTCGTCCTGGTCTCCAGCCACACGGCCCTCGAGTCCGCGCGCGACGGCCTGTTCCTCGCGAAGCTGTCGGGCGATCGGCTCCCGATCGTGTACGTGGGGATCGCGCTGCTGTCGTACGCCGCGACCAAGCTGCGAGACGTCGGGGGGCTGTCCTCGCGGCGGCTCGAGGTCTCGATCTACGCGGCGGGGGCAGGCCTCACGACGGCCGCGCTCGGCGCGGCGCTCCCCGCGCTCGGGGATCTCGGCCTCTACGCGCTGTACGTGTCGTCGGGCGTGTCGACCGCGACCGTCCTCGTCTCGTTCTGGGCCGTCCTCGGCGATGTCTTCACCGCGACGCAAGCGAAGCGCGTCTATGGGCTCATCGGGCTCGGGGCCATGATCGGCGGAGTCACGGGCAGCGCCGCGGTCGGCCTCGTCGCGCCGTTCGTGTCCCCTCGCGCCGTGGTGTTTCTCGCGGCGGCAGGCTTCGTCCTCGCCTCGCTGCTTCCGCGGATGCTCCCTGGAAGAGCAGAGGTGGCGCGCTCGAGCTTCTTCCAGCCGACCACGGACCCGCTCTTCTCCCGCCTCCGCGAGGACGTGAAGTACGCGACGCGAGGGCCGTACGTGTGGCGGCTGCTCGGCATCGCGACCGCCGCCAGCGCGACGGTGACGCTGCTCGACTTCGTGTTCAAGTCGACGATGGCCGCCGAGCTGCCGGCGAGCGAGCTCACCGGCGCGTTCGCGCGCACGTATTTCGTGCTCAACGGCCTCGCGCTCGGCCTCCAGCTGCTGACGGCGGGCACCCTGGCGCGTCGGCTCTCGCCCTCGACCCTGCTCGCGATCCTCCCGGGGGTGTTGCTCCTCAGCGGGGGCGCGCTGGCGCTGACCGGCGGCCTCGTCGCGGCCATCGTCGCGAAGGCGACGGACGGTGCGCTGCGGCACGGCGCCTACAAGACGGGCCTCGAGCTGTCTGCCCTTCCCCTGTCGGACGAGGCTCGACGCAAGGTGAAGGCTGCGCTCGAGATCGTGGGGCAGCGAGGGGGGCAGCTCCTCGCCTCGGCCGCGATCGTGCTGGTCTCCACGCTCGCGGGCGGCCTGCGCGTCGCCGCGGTCCTGCTGGTGGGCCTCTCGGCGCTGTGGCTCGTGCTCTCGGTGCGCCTGCACCGCTACTACGTCGAACAGTTCCGCGGCTCGATCGCCGCCGGGGCCCGACACGCCCCAGCCGCGCTCGACGTCGCGTCCCTCGAGACCCTGGTCGCCACCCTCGACAGCGACGCTCCGAAGGAGGTCGTCGCCGCGATGAGCCTCCTCGAGCGCGAGAAGAAGGGCCACCTCGTGCCCGCGCTCATCCTGTTCCACCCGAGCGAGGACGTCGTGGTGGCGGCGCTCCGGCTCTTCGCGCGGGCGCGGCGACGCGTCGCGCCTCACGCGCTCGAGGTCCTGCTCGGGCACACGTCCGCGCGCCTGAGGGCCGAGGCTTACGCCGCCCAAGCCGTCATCGATCCTGCCGCCGAAGGGCTGGGCGAGGCGCTCGAGCGAGAGGGTAGCGTCGAGGCGCGCGCGGCGATCGTGACGTCGATGACGGCCTCGGGTGCGCTCTTGGCCGAAGACGGAAAGAGGATGCTCGAGGCGCTGCTCGAGGACGCCTCCAGCGCCGCGAAGGTCGTCGTCGCCGAGACGATCGGGTGGCGCAAGATCGAGGCCCTGGAGGATCTCGTGATCGGCCTGGCGGGCGGCGGCGAGGCGCCCGTCCGCTTCGCAGCGGTCAGGGCGCTCGGCGAGCTCGCCACGCCGCGGGCGTGCGACACGCTGGTCGGCTTGCTCGTCGACGAGGTCGCGCAGCAGCGCGCGAGGTCGGCCCTCGCTCACGCTGGTGCGCCTGCGTTCGACGCCCTCGCGCGCGCCCTCGTGGACGTCGGCCGTCCACCGGTGCTCCGCTGGGCCCTGCCTCGCTCACTGACCCAGCTCGACCCCGAGCGCGGCGCGGCCTTGCTGCTCGACAACCTGCGGATCGAGGCAGACGGGATGGTGCGCTACCGCTCGCTCATCGCGCTCGGGCACGCCGTCGCCCGCGCGCCCGCGATCGAGCTGTCGCGGGCCCGTCTGCAGCAGCTGCTGCGCGAGGACCTGAGCCGCGCGTACCGCACCCTCGACCGGCGGCTCGTGCTCGAGGCCGGAGTGAAGGCCGAACCCTCGAGGGCGACGCCCGGCCACGGCCTGCTCGTCGACGTCCTTCGAGACAAGGAGAAGAGCGCGCTCGGCCGGATCTTCCGGCTGCTCGGGCTCGCTCACCCCGAGCACGACTTCGGCGCGATCTTCCGGTCGCTCGAGAACGGGGAGCGGCCTCGGCGCGCCGGGGCCGTGGAGCTCACCGGCAACCTGCTCCGCGGGGCCGAGCGCGAGGCCGTCTTGGGCCTGATCGACGAGATCGACGACGAGGCCCGCCTCGCGTTCGGCGCCGAGTACCACGCGCCGATCCTGCGCGACTACGAGGCCATCTTGAAGCGCCTGCTCCGCAGCCGCAGCGGGGTGCTGAGGGACCTCGCCGCGTACCACGCGTCGGAGCTCGGCGCGGAGTCGATGTTGGAGCCGCTCCAAGAAATCGCGCGCGGTCAGCACGGCAGCGGCGAGGTCGAGCGCGCCATCGAGGTGCTGACCGGCGCCCGCAGCCTGCGCAGAGGAGCGCTCCCCGGGGCCCTGCGAGAGAGCCATCATGTTGGGTGAGTTCGCCTCGGACGCCGTCCGCAACCGCGTCCTCGTGATGCGGACGTTGCCGCACCTCGCCGCGCTGGACGAGGACGATCTGAGCCTGCTCGCCGAGGAGGCGCGCCTCAGCTTGGCGCGCCGCGGCGCGGTGCTGTTCCACGAAGGGGAGGCGCTCGATCGCGTGTACTTCCTCGCCGAAGGCTCGGTCCGGGTGCGACGCGGGGCCGCCTCCAGCACCGTCACGGCGCCCGCGGAGCTCGGGCTCACCTCGCTCTTCGCTGGGCTCGAGCAGGCGAAGGAGGCCGTCGCGGTCACCGACGCGACCCTGATCGAGCTGCCCGCCAGCGTGGTCCTCGCGAGCTTCTACGAGAGCCCCTCGATCGCCCGAAACACCATCCGCATGGCCGCGCGCGCGCTCCTCGCTCGCCGCGGCAACCTCCCCGTCGCGCCGGGCGAGGCCCCCGCCGAGGTGGCGCCAGGCGAGTACCTCGACCGCACGCCGACGCTGGTCGAGAAGATGCTGGTGATGAGGCGCTCCCCGGTCTGGGCTCACGCGAGCCTCGACGCGGTCGCGGAGCTCTGCCGTCACCTCGAAGAGCTAAGGGTCCCGGCCGGCGAGCTGCTCTGGGACATCGGCGCGCCGTCGGATCAAAGCTACCGCCTGGAGCACGGCATCGTTCGCTGCGAGAACGCCAAGGGTGAGGTCGCGCGCGTGGGCGGAGGCCACCTCATCGGTGGTCTCGACGCCCTGGCGGGGTTGCCGCGAGCGTACCGAGCGCTCACCGAGGTGCCGTGTATTTTCTTCAGGATACGCGCCTCTACCCAGCTCGCGATCCTCGAGGTCCACCCGCAGATGGCCGCGAGGCTCCGGCTAGAGCTCGCGCGGGCGCTGGTCGAAGAGCAGGAGCGCGAGGCGGCTGCGGGTCGCTAGGCCACAACTTCAGGTTTTGCGGACTCCGCTGGTAGGCTGCTGCCGTGGCCAGCGAAGCGAAGAAGAAGAGCCCGCTGCAGCTCCTCGTCGACGTGAAGGCGAGCGAGGTGGCGCCGATGGTCGTCTCGGCGCTCTGGATCTTCCTCGCGATCACCGCCTATTACATCATCAAGCCCATCCGCGGCGAGACGCTCCAGAAGCTCATCTTGGTCGACAACAAGCCGAAGGCGCTGGTCCTCACCACGATCTTCATCGGCTTCTTCGCGTACTTCTACGGCAAGGTCGTCTCCCGGATCGAGCGCAAGCGCCTGATCGTCACGACCTACCTGATCTTCATCGGCTGCATCGGCGCCTTCGCGGGCGTCATGCCGCACGCGAACTGGGTCACCGGCTACATCTTCTTCGTCTGGGTCTCGACGTTCAGCGTCATGGTCGTGTCCCAGTTTTGGGCGCTGCAGGCCGACGTGTGGACGAAGGAGGAGGGGACGCGGCTGTTCGGCTTCATCGGGCTCGGCACCGTCTCGGGCGGCATCGCGGGGACGTTCGTCACGGCCATGGCGAAGGGGGTCGCGACCTGGAAGCTCTTGCTCGCGTCCGCGGGCATCCTGGTCGTCTGCCTCGGCCTGTCGCTCTACATCCTCGCCTTCGCAACCAAGAAGCCTCACGATCCGCCGAAGCCCGATCTGCCGCCGAGCGATGGCGAGCCGAAGGACGTGAAGCCGCCGGACGGGAGCAGCGGCGTCGCGAAGCCGCCCGACACGCCGAAGGCGTCCAACGCGATCGCCATGGTGCTCTCGTCACCCTACCTGCGGCTGATCGCGGCGATGACGCTGATCTTGAACCTGGTGAACTCGAACAACGAGTGGATCCTCGACAAGCTCTTCAGCAAGATGGGCGACGGGGACGCGCGCACGTTCTACGCGGACTTCTACCTCTGGCAGAACATCTTCGCCGCCGCGATTCAGTTCCTGCTGACGGGGCCGATCCAGCGCCACTTCGGCGCGCGCGTCGCGCTGTTGTTCTTGCCGCTCGTGGGCATGCTCGGCGGCAGCGCCTTCCTGTTGATCCCCACCCTGGCTGTCATCCGCCTGCAGAAGATCGCGGAGAACGCGACCGACTACTCGATCCAGTCGAACACGCGCGAGTTTCTCTACCTGCCGACGTCGAAGATCGAGAAATACGCCGCCAAGAACGTGAACGACACCTTCGTCGTGCGCACGGGAGACCTGCTCGCCGCGGGCTCCATCGAGATCGCGAAGCTCCTCCTCGCGTCGGTGGGAGACAACGGCCTGCGGATCCTGGTCGGCGCCAACCTGGTGCTCGGCGCGGCGTGGATCGTGATCGTGCTCAGGATCGGCGTCCTCAACAAGCGCATGATGTCGGCGCACCACGGGTGAGCCGCCCGCGCGCTCCTGCGCGCGTTACGGCACCTTCTCGCGCCGCGCGCGGGCCCGCGAAAGCTGATAGCGTAGGCCCCGCGGGCGCGAGCCAGCCCGCGTGACCATGCCGGCAGCGAGGCGCCGTTGAGAGTCCCCGATCCCTTCGAGCTCGCCGACCGACAGATCGAGCTCGACCGCGCCCTGTGCGCCCACAAGACGAGCCTGTTCGCGCGGAAGCTCAAGAAGCTGGCGTCGAGCCCGCTCGGGTTCTTCCGCGGCAGCGCGCGGCTGTTCTACGAGATCCTCGCCGAAAACCGCCACCTGACGCTCGACTCGGGGCCGACCGGCCACGTCGTCGGAGACATGCACCTCGAGAACGTCGGCGCCTATCGGACCGACACGGACGACGTGGTGTTCGACCTGAACGACTTCGACGACGCCACCGTCGCTCCGCTGTGGGTCGACAAGCTGCGCATCGCCGTCAGCGTGCTGCTCGCGGGCCGCTCGTTCCAGGCGACCGCCGTCGAGTCCCTGACGTTGACCAGCGATCTGCTCGTCGCCTACGAGGAGGCCGCGGACGGCGCAGACGAGCTGCCATTGCCCAAGCCGATCGCGCTGTTGTGCGAGCGCGCGCGGAAGCGCTCGCGCAAGGACCTGCTCGACATGCGCGCCCCGCTCGTCGAGGGTCGCCGCAGCTTCGCGCGCGGCGAGCGCTACCTCGAGCTCGAGCCTGCGGAGGAGGCTGCGCTGCCGACCCTCATCGACGCGTACCGCCGCGCGCTCGGTCCGCGCGTCCCCGGCCACGCCGCCTCTTGGCGCGTGGTCGACGCTGCCCACCGCATCGCCGGCAACGGCAGCCTGGGCCGCCGGCGCATCGCGTTCATCGTCCGTGACGACGCCGGGACCGAGCGGCTGTTCGAGCTGAAGGAGGCGGCGCCAGCCGCCGCCGAGGCGCTGCTCGGGCGCTCGGAGGTCGAGCCCGCGCACCGCGTGGTGAAGGCGGCCTCGTCCCTCGTGAAGAGCCCACCGCGCCAGCTCGTCGCCCTGCCGCCGACCTCCGTCGGGGCCCTGATCGGGCGCAAGCTCTGCCCCGAGGAGGACAAGCTCGATCTCGCGAAGCTCAGCGTCGGTCCGAAGCTGTCGAGCGTCGCTCGCGTGGTCGGCAACGTCCTCGGGCGCGCGCACCGGCGCGACGTCGGCCCCTTCACGATCCCCAGCTACCGCGCCGATCTCCTCGATCGCGCCGTTTACCTCGCCGGCATCTTCGAGTCGGTGTACCTCGCGTTCTCGAGGTTGAGCATGGAGCTCGTGGTCCCGCATGCGTAGGCCGCTCCCCCGCATCACGGCCGCCGTCGCCGCCGTCCTCACGTGCTCGGTGCTCGCGAGCGCGCGCGCGCAGCCGTCGCCGCCGCCTGCCCCGCCGCCCGCGACGGCCCCCGGGGTCCCCGGGCCTCCGAGCCAGCCTGCTCCGCTCGCGCCGACCAAGGCCGCCGTGGAGCCTTCGCCTTCCGAGGTCGACGTCGTGACCGGCGCCGGCAAGCCAGGCCCGCCGCCGGGGCCACGCCGCACGCTTCACGAGGCCTCGCTCGCCGCCCGCCTCGAGTGGCGCTGGCCGACGTTCTCGCTCGCGCAGCTCTGGGTCACGCTGGGCCAGGGCGCGCTCGCGATCGGCTCCCAGATCATCCCCGGGATGGACAATTTCCAGGGCATCAACGGGTTCGACGAGTCGGGGCGCCGCGCCCTCAGGATCACCGACTTCGACGACAGCTTGGTCGCGCGCGACATGAGCGACGTCGGCCTAATCGTGCTGCTCAACCAGCGCCTGATCGACACCCTGTTCGTCACCTGGTGGTTCCACGACAAGGGCTCGACCGCCTTGCAGATGGGCCTCATCGACGGCCAGACGATCACCTTCTCCGCGGGGCTCAACAGCTTCGTCGCGGCCGTCGCGGGGCGTCGTCGCCCGTACAACCGCAGCATCTGTCACGACCCCGAGTTCGCCGAGACCAACGACTGCACCGGCTCGAACCGCTATCGCAGCTTCTTCAGCGGCCACGCGACCGCGGCGTTCACCCTCGCCGCGCTCACCTGCGTGCACCACATCGAGCTTCCCCTCTACGGGGGCGGTCCTCAGGAGGCCATCCCGTGTGTGGGCACCATGATCACCGCCAGCGCGGTCGCGCTGCTCCGCGTCGCCTCCGACCAGCACTACCTGACCGACGTGCTCGTCGGCGCCGCCTTCGGCACCGCGTCGGGCTTCGCCGTGCCCTACCTGTTTCACTACATGCACGACGAGAAGGCGCCCAACAAGACGCTCAAGGCGCTCGGCTTCACCGCGATGTCGATCGGCCCCACGCCCGGCGGGCTCCAGATGGCGGGGGCGTTCTGATGCGCGGCCACCCCCTCGGCCTCGGTCTCGCCCTCTCGCTGCTCGCGGCCTTCGTCCCGCCCTCGACGGCGCGGGCCCAACAAGGGGTCGGGCTCGGGGCCGCCTCCCCACCCGACGTGCGCACCGACATCACCGCGGCGCGCCCGTACTGGGGCGCGGGGCCCCCGCGCTTCTTCGCCTCGGTCATGTTCGAGACGGCGGGCATCTCCGTGAGGGACGAGCTGGCGGTCGGCTACGGTCGGCCCCACCACACGTGGGCCGGGCTGCAGATCGACAACAAGCTCAGCTTGAGCTCGCTGACCTTCTTCGGCGGCGTGCGCGCGGTCGCGCCTTGGGGGTCGGTCAAGTTCGGCCCGCGCTTCGTCACCGCCGCGAACCAGAAGCTCATCCCCGAGGCCGACGTGGTGACGAAGACGATGCTCGACGCCGGCGAGGGGCTCCGCTCGAAGTACCTGAGCCTGGACGCCGAGGCGAGCTTCTCGATCCCCTTGCCGTTCGGCGCCATCGGCCTGCTCGCGACGGGGTACGGCCTGGTCTCGGTCGAGGACGACCACTACGTCTTCGAGGACTCGCTGCGCGTCGTCATCGAGCCGCCGTTCGTCGGTCGCTTCAGGGCCTCGTACCTCGCGCCCATCGGCTCGCCGGCCACGCTGAAGATCGGGGCGCTGGCGGAGCTCGTCTACAACCCGGGCCGCGAGTACTTCAACGTCCGCCTCGGCCCGGCCGTCGCGGTGTCCCTAACCCACCACCTCGAGGCGGTCGCGTCAGTGGCGCTGAGCGTCTACAACCCCGATGAGATCGGCGTCGCCGGGGCCGACCTGGGCCAGATCGGCCTTCGATACCGCTGGGCCACCGGCGATCTCTGGCCGGAGTTTCCGTAGCCGCGCGCGATCGGGTAGATTTCGCGCATGCGCGCACGAGGCCCCCTGCTCGCCGTCATCGGCTGCGTCGCCAGCATCGCGAGCACGGGCTGCGCCTCGCGTGAGCCGCGGCGGTTTCCGCTGAAGGACCCCGTCTGGGTCGACGACGACCTCCGGCCGGTCTCCGTGCCTTGCCGAGAGGTGAAGGGCGACGACGGCAAGCTGGAGGAGATCTGCCGCCCGGAGGAGTACGTCTCGCCGTTCGCCTGGGACGTCGCCGACAAGACCCTGTTCCGCCCGATGTCCCAGTTCTTCGCCATGGACTTCGGCTTCGAGGCGAAGAACGTGAACGCGCTCGACGAGGTGCCCGACTCGTCCTGGTTCACGAACCGCATCGGCGTCCGCCCGTTCACGGTCGACGACCTCAGGCAGGGCTCGTGCCCGAAGCTCAACCTCGACCCCGCGAAGGACGCGGACGGCTCCTGGCTCATCGACCAAGGCAAGCCGAACGGCGCGAACCCCGGCTTTCGCATCAACATCAAGGGGGTCGGCAAGTACATGCTGAAGGCCGACCAAGCTCGTGAGGGTGAGAAGGCGACGGGCGCCACGGCGATCGCGTCGCGCATCTACCACGCCGCCGGCTGGTGGGCCGCGTGCGACACGGTCGTCTACGTCCCGAGGCGCCTGCTCAAGCTCAAGCCTGGGCTCAAGTCTGCCGACAACAGCGGCATCGAGAGGCCCTTCGACGACGCCGCGCTGAGCAAGATCCTCGACGGCGCCCAGCAGCGCGACGGAATGGTCCGCATGCTCGCCTCTCGTTGGCTCGACGGTCGCACGATCGGTCCCTTCCAATACGAGGAGACTCGCAAGGACGACCCGAACGACGTCATCGACCACGAGGATCGGCGCGATCTGCGCGGGGCGCGCCTGATCGCCGCGTGGCTGGGGCACTTCGACTCGCGCGAGCAGAACTCAATGACGACGTGGCACTCGGTCGATCCGAAGAACAAGGACTCGTCGCCGGGCCACACCCTCCACTGGTACATCGACCTCGGCGACTGCTTCGGCTCCCACTGGGAGTGGGACAGCCTCAACCGGCGCATCAACAAGAGCTACTACTTCGACCCGGCGCACGTCATGACCGACCTGTTGACGCTCGGCATCTACACGCGCCCCTGGGACAAGGGGAAGATCGTCGAAGGAGCCGAGCTGTTCGCGTACTTCCCGCTCGACGACTTCCAGCCGGACGCTTGGAAGGGCGGCTACCCGAACCCGGCGTTCCAGCGCATGACGGAGCACGACGGGGCCTGGGCGGCGCGCATCGTCACGCGCTTCTCCGACGAGCTCATCGAGGCCGCCGTCAGCGTCGGCGACTACAGCAACAAGTTCCACAGCGAGGTGCTCACGAAGGCGCTCATCCGGAGGCGCGACAAGATCCGCGAGCGCTACTTCAAGGACCTCTCTCCCGTGGCTGACGTGCGGGTCACCGGCTCGAAGGTCTGCGCGACGGACCTGGCGCGGCAGGCCGGAACCTGGCCGGACGCCGACTTCAAATACGAGGCGACGCTGCACACCGGCAAGATGCTCGACCAGTCCGCCAAGCTGACCGCCGAGAAGGGCGCGAGCGGCGCGGTGTGCGTCGAGCTGCCGAAGGTGGCCGCGAGCGACTCGCTGCCCGAGTCCGACCCGGGGCGCTACGCGGTGCTCGACGTGACCAACGGCGTCGCCGAGGGCCCCTTGCGCGTGCACTTCTACGATCTGGGCGCGAAGGGCTTCAAGCTCGTGGGCCTCGAGCGCCCGACCGCCCCCACAGCGTTTTACTCGCCCGCTTCGTCCTGGTGAGTGGAGCCCCGCGCAAGGCGAGCGCGAACAAGCCGGCCCGCCGAGGCGGGCTCTTCTTCTGGTTCGTCGCGCTCCGGATTTCGTGGTCGCTCTGCGCCACGAAATCCGTAGGGCCCCGCGCTAGCGGGCGAGCGCGGACAAATCAGCCGCCGCAGCCGGCGTTCGCCGGGGCCGCCTTGCCGCCCGCCGGGGGCGCCGGGGGACCCGACAGCTTCGCCTCGCAGCCCGCGAGCTGGTTGTGCTTGCAGATGTTCGTCTTGATGGTGTCCGCGTCGCGGCCCGAGAACTTCTGCTGGTTGTTCACGATCCAGCTGGGGCTCCCGCTGACGCCGCTCGCCTTGGTGTACTTGAAGGACTCGGCCAGCAGCTGCTTGCCCTCGTCACCCTCCGAGCACTTCTTGATGACGTCGGTGTCGATCCCGGTCTCGCCGCCGGTGCACACCTGCCAGTTCTCGGTCTTCCAGTCCTTGTCCTTCATGCGGCACCACAAGTAGTCCATCCACTTGTCGTTCTCCTTGTAGTGCTTCATCGCGCAGACCTGGCGGATGTCCTCGTCGACCTCGGGCTTGCCGTGCATCGACGTGAGGTTCGCGGCCTCGCCGTCGCCGATGTAGTTGACGTGGAACTCGAGCGCGACGTTGTTCTTCTTGAAGTTCTCGAGGACCTCCTTCATGCCGTTGAAGGCCTCCACCCCGAACGGGCACTGGCTCATGATGAAGAGCTCGAGCTTGTTCGGAACGGCGGGGGACTGCTGGCGGCAGTGGAGGGAGAGCTTGCACTCGTCGGTGCCGCAGCCACCCTCGTCGGCGCAGGCGGGGTTCCAGTCGCGGCCCACGACCACGAGCTTGTAGTCGCCCTTGTCCTGCATGCCGCGCGAGAAGGCCTGCTTGGCGTCCTTGTCGGCGTCGAGCGTCTTGTCGAAGATGAGGACGGGGAGCTTCGCGGGCTTGAGCTCGGCGAAGAGCTTCTTTCCGGCGGCGTCCGCGTAGTCGACCTTGGTGACGACGGGGTTCGCGATCTTCTGCTTGAGCGAGGCCTCGACTCCCGCGGTGTTGCAGTCCTTGCAGCGCGCGTCGGTGAGGACCGTCACGTTGACCTTGGGGGCCTCCGGGATGTCCTTGCAGGCGGCCGGCTGGGCGCCCGCGTACTCGGCGCAGACGGCGCGCATGATGTCGCCAGTGCGGCGAGCGCCCGCGTACTTCTTGCCGTTGATGAGGATCGTCGGGCTGCCGGTCGCGAGCGGCTTGCCGTCGGGGCCGGGCGTGTTGGCGCGGTCGAACGACGCGGCCATGAGGTCCTGGCCCTCCTTGCCGTCGGCGCACTCGCCGATCTTGCCGGCGTCGATGCCGAGCTTCTGCGAGCAGGCCTGCCAGTTGGTGTCGACCTCTTTGTAGTTCTCGTTCTGGCAGAGGATCAGGTCGAACCACTTGCCAGGGGCGTGCTTCATCGCGCAGGCCTGCACGATGTTGCCCTTGAGCTCCTTCGGGCCGTGCATGCTGCTGAGCTCGCCGCTCGGCAGCTTCTTGCCCACGAACTCGACGCGGAAGTCGAGGTCGGCGCCGAGCTTCTTGACGACGTCCGTGAACAGCGCCTCGGCCTGAACGCCGTACGGGCACTGCGACATGACGAACAGCTCGACCTTCGGCGCGCCCGGGTTCAGGGCGACGGCGCCGGGAGCCGCGGCGGCTGCTGCCTGCCCGTCTTCCTTCTTCGCCGCGGCGCCTGGGGTGCGACCGATGCCCCACACCAGGATCATCCCGGCGATGAAGGACAATACGAATCCAACGATGGCGGTACCTTTATTCATAGGGGATGCTCCCAATCCCGCGATGGTGGGAAGTGCTGCGACCGCCCACGCAACCTTGGCACGGCGGGCGTCTGGCGAAGAATGCCACGTGTTCTACCCTCAGTCGCCCCAGGGCGCAGCGGATTTCTTTCGATTGAAAGCCACTTTGTCCCAGCGCAGCCGCGACAAAAATACCGCGGTCATCGGCGAACAACCCAGCGCCCGGGGTTGTTCCAGGTGCGGCGGTGCAACTCGGTTGTTTCTGGAACGCTCGTTCTAGAACCCGGGCGCCGCCTCACGGCGGGCGCCCGATCTGTCGGCGTCGGCGCTCGGCCTCGTCGTAGCGGGCCCAGACCTCCTGGGCGCGGCGGATCTGCTCGTGGGACACCCCAGGCTGCGCGTCGAGCCAGGCCTGTCCGGCGGCCTGGTCGGAGCGCTGGAAGGTGCAGCCTGCGAGCGCGTCCTGGGACGGGGCGAGGGCGGGGGCCAGCAGGCTCGTGCGGGAAGAGATCGCGCCGATCCGCAGCGAGACCTCGACGAAGTACACCTCGCCTGCCGCGAGGGAAGCGAGCAGCGGCGCGGGGTTCGCGCCCACCCGACGAGCAGGCGCTCACCCGGCTCGACCTCCAACGCGAAGCAGCGATTCGGCAGGCTGTCGCCCAGGAAGCGGTTGTGATCGTCGAGGATCCTCACGGTCGTGTTCGGCGCAGCGCCGTCCGGCCGCAGGAACACCACCATCGCCGCCCCAGGTCTCGGGGAGAGCGCGGGCCGCGGCGCGTCGGTCATGAACGGTGAGCTGGCGCAGCCGAGGGCGAGGAGCGCGCACGCGACGCCGGCGACGGCTCGGGCGATCATGGCTTGGGCGGCAGCGTCGCGGCGTCCGTGAAGAGCACCCAGCGCTCTGCTGGCACACCCTCGAACGCCGACTTGTAGCGCTCGGCCTCGCGAGGCTCGCCCGTGACGTCGCGGATGTAGATCTTGTCGACGCTCGCCGGTCGCTCGCGGGCGATGAGCCCATACACCTCGGGGTCCTTCTCGCCCGAGTCGCCGACCAGGACGACGCGGCGCTTCGGGAAGCTGTCCATCACTGTGCGAATCGCGGGGGGCTTGGTCGCCAGGGGGTCGGCGAGCAGCTTGTCCAGCGTCCGCGGGACGTCCCTCGGACGCACACGCTTGAGCTCCCAGGTCGCCCGCGGGAAGCCGCCGTCGCGCGCCATCAGCTCGAGCTCGTCGTAGAGCTGCCAGGGGCTCGAGGACACGAAGTGAAGGTGGGCGCCAGGCGCCGCCCAGGCGCCGTAGGTCTTCGACATGCCCGGCACCACCTCGAAGGGCATCGCGAACGTCCGCCGCAGGAGCTGGTTGGTCTTCGTCACCTCGGTCACCTTGATCGTGTCGTCGACGTCGCTGATGATCGTGACCCCCTCGGGCTCGACCAGCTGCACCCAGGCCGCGAAGCTGCGGGCGTCCTTGGGCCGGGTGTTCACCACCACCTCGAGGAAGCCCCCCTCGGCCCAGGCTCGCGCGTCGGCCTCGGTCAGCTCGACGGTCGCGAAGAAATGGCCGTCTTCTTCGGAGGGCTGCAGCGCGAACACCTTACCGGCGAGCGTGACCGTGAGCTTCTTGTCGCGCTCGTTGTCGACCAAGAACCGCCCCAGGCGGGCGCGGGCGATCGCCTTCGCGGTGGGGTCGAGATCGGGGATCTCTTCCATCACCTCGTCGACGACGGTGTTACGGACGAGGTCGCCGTCTTCGGGCTCGTAGATCCAGCCGTGGAGCTGGAAGCGAAACGTGCCCTCCGCGGTGCGCGCGGCGTAGGCAGGAAAGAGACCGACCACCTCGTCGGACTTGATCGGGCTCTTGTCGCGGGCCGCTTCGATCGCCGCGCTGTCGGCCTGGGGGCGCGGTTTGGGTCCGGCGCTGACGTCGCTCGAGCTCGCCGACGCCTTGGAGGCGGCCTTCGCTCCTCGTTCGCAGCCCGCGAGCAGCGAGAGGAGCGCGAGCGCCGCGAGCGCTTGACCCAGCTTCATGCAGCGAATCTAGCAGCTGCCGCGCTCAGCGGATGATGACGTAGGTCTGCTGGCTGAGCGCGACGAGGCGACCGTCGGGGGCCCACAGCTCGCGCGCCTCGACGGCGTAGCCCTCGCGTCTCGAGACGACGCGGCTCACTGAGAACAACGGCGACTCCCCGTCGAGGCCGTCGAGCGAGCTCGTCAGGTCGAGCGTGAAGGTGACCGTGGCGATGGGCTTGGGGTCTTCGAGGACGGTGAACAGCGCGGGCCACCAGCCGTCGGCGCAGCCGACGACGAACCCCGCGTCGACGTCGCCGGTCTCGTGGCGCGGCCTCACCCACCCGTGAGCGATGGGGTCCTCCTCTCGCGAGAAGGGCCACGGCCCGGTGTTGCGGAGCTCGAAGTGCTTCACGAACTCGGGTGCGCCCGCGGCGTCCACCGGCATCGCGGCGGTGTCGGCCCAGTCCGGGCGTTCGATCGGCGTCGCCGCGTGCCAGGGCGCTGCGGCGCCGCGCGGGCGCGCGAAGGTCGCGACGAGGTGGGCGCGGACCTCCCCCTCCTGGACGAGGCGGGCCGCGACCACGGCGACCAGGCCTCCGGCGCGAAGCGTCTCGGTCAAGAGCACGGCCGGCCCCGGGACGGTCGGCCCGCACAGCTCCCCGTTGATGGAGCGAAGGGGCCACGACGGGTCGGCGAGGTGCGACTCCGCGGCCCGCGTGAGCGCCGCCAGGACGAACCCGCCGAACGTCCCGCGGCCTTGCAGCCAGCCGCTGGGGACCTCGAGGTCGTAGCGGCACGGTCCAGCCGTGATCGGGGTCGTGAGCTCTCGGAACGATTTCGGAGGCGTCAGCACGCGCTCTTCATAGAGAGGGCAGGGACGAGAGGCAACGTGGCATCCGCGCGCCCACGTGCTAGACGCGCCGCATCGAGCCCCACGCGCCGCCCAATCTGCGAAAGCTCCTCGGGCTCGCGTGGCCCATCGTGGTGTCGCGCAGCGCCCAGATGGTCGTCGGCTTCACCGACGCGTGGATGGTCGCCGATCTCGGAGAGGCAGCGCTCGCCGCCACGACCGCCGGCGCGTTGAACGTGCTCGCGTTCCTCATCTTCCCGATGGGCGCCGTCTTCATCGTCGCCTCGTTCGTGTCGCAGCTCATGGGCCGCGGCGACGCTGGGGCAGCCCGTCGCTACGGCGTCTATGGGCTGCTCATCTCGGCGGTCGCGCAGGTGCTCAGCTGGGCGGCGATCCCTGTCGTCCCGGGGTTCGTGGGGCTGATGAGCCACCCTCCCGAGGTCGCCACGGCGATGAGCGACTACATCGCCATCCGGCTGTCCACGGGCGGAGCGGTCGTGGGGCTCGAGGCGCTCGCCAACTACTACTCCGGGCTCAACAACACGCGCCTGCCGATGGCCGCGCAGGTGCTGGCGATGGTGCTCAACGTGGGGCTCAACTGGGTCCTGATCGACGGGCACCTCGGCGCGCCCGCGCTCGGGGTCAGGGGCGCGGCGATCGCGTCGGCGGTCGCGTCGGCGGTCGCGTTCCTGGCGCTCGCGGCCTGCTTCGCCGCGAGCGCGACCGCGCCGCGCGTCCGCGCGGGGCGCGTCTCGTGGCGCGAGCTTCGCCGCGTGGTCGAGCTCGGCGTGCCCGCGGGGCTCAACTGGTTCTTGGAGTTCGCCGCCTTCGTCTTCTTCATCGATCTCGTGGTCGCCGATCTGGGCGCGTCGCCGCTCGCGGCGATGCTCGCCGTCTTCCAGCTCAATCAGCTCGCGTTCATGCCCGCCTTCGCGGTCGCGTCGGCCGGCGCGGTGTTCGTGGGGCAGGCCATCGGCGCCGACCAGCGCCAGCACGTGCGCGGCATCGTGCGCATGACCATGGGCGTGAACCTCGCGTGGCAAGGCCTCGTCGCGCTGGCCTACCTCGCGGTGCCCGCGCTGCTCTTGTCGCTGTTCGCGCCGCCCGTCGGCGGCGAGGTGTTCCTCGCAGTCGGGGCCTCGGTGCTGCGGCTCGCCGCCGCGTGGCAGCTGTTCGACGCCGTCGCCAACACCCTGGCGGAGACGCTGCGCGCCGCCGGCGACACGAAGTTCACGTCGATCGCGCGCGCGCTCCTCGCGTGGGGCGTGTTCGTGCCCGGCTCTTGGGTCTGGGTGCGCGTCTACGGCGGGGGCACCACGGCGGCGACCCTGTGCACCGTTCTCTATCTCGCTGCGCTCGCGGCCATCCTTTATGTCCGCTACCGGGGCGGCGCGTGGCGCCGGATCGAGCTCGTCGAGGCCGCTCCCTCGCCCCGAACGTCGTAACATGTCGCGGCGCCCGCTCAGCCTGCGGGGGGGGGGGGGGGGGGGGGCGGGGGGGGGGGGGGGGGGGGGGGGGGGGGGGGGGGGGCGGGGGGGGGGGGGGGGGGGGGGGCGGGGGGGGGGGGGGGGGGGGGGGGGGGGGGGGGCCGCGGGGGGGGGGGGGGGGCGCGCGGGGGGGGGGGGCGGGGGGGGGGGGGGCGGGGGGGGGGCGGGGGGGGCCGGGGGGGGCGGGGGGGGGGCGGGGGGGGCGGGCGGGGCGGGCGGGGGCGGGGCGGGGGGGGGGGGGGGGGGGGGGGGGGCGGGGGGGGGGGGGGCGGGGGGGGGGCCGCCGGGGGGGGGGGGGCGGGGGGGCGCGGGGGGGGGGGGGGCGGCCCGGGGCCGGGCTGTCCTCGGGCCCGCGCGGCTCCGGCCTGGGTGGGCGCCGTCTTGTGTCGCTCGGGCGCAGCGGGGCGCGGCCCCCCCCCCCGCCGGGGGGGGGGGGGGGGGGGGGGGGGGCGGCGCCCCCGGGGGGGGGGGGGGGGGGGGGGGGGGGGGGGGGGGGGGGGGGGGGGGGGGGGGGGGGGGGGGGGGGGGCGCCCAGCCCGCCCCCCCGGGGGGCCGGCCCCCCCCCCCGGGGGGGGGGGGGGCGCGCGGGGGGGGGGGGGGGGGGACCGGCCGCGGGGGGGGGGGGGGGCGGGGGCCGGGGGGGGGGGGGGGGGGGGGGGGGGCCGGGGGCGGGGGGGGGGGGGGGGGGGGGGGGGGGCGGGGGGGGGGGGCGGGCGGGGCCCCCCGCGGGGCCCGGGGGGCGGGTCGCTGCTGTCTCTCCGCTGCCTCGCTCGCCTGCAGCGTGATGCTGCTCGCCTGCGGCGGTGGCAACGTCGATCGCGGCTTCTATGGCGATATCGTCGAGGCTCCGAAGGGCGCGACCGGCCCCAACGCGCCGGGTCGTCCGAAGAAGCCGAAGCCCGCGCAGGCGTCGAGCAAGGCAGGCTTCGAGCGCCCCAAGCTGGTCTTGATCAAGGCGGCGTGGTGCGGCATCTGCAAGGAGGTCGAGCCCTCGATCATGGCGGCCTACGAGCCGTATCGCGGCAAGGTCGACCTGATCGTCCTCGACGTGACCGACGAGACGACGTTGGCGGCGAGCCACACCCGCGCCGGGGACGAAGGACTGCGCGAGTTCTTCGTTCAATACGGCGCGCGCACGCCCACCGTCGGCGTGTTCGTCGGCGAGGGCAACGGCCGCCTGGTGCGCGGAGACTTCAAGGACCCCGAGCTGCTCAAGCGGGAGCTCGACTTCTCCCTCCAGCAGAAGAAGGGCGAGTAGGCCGCGCTGGCTAGCGCTGCGCTGCTCGGCCGAGGCCGCTCTGCTCGGCCGAGGAGCGGGGAGGGAGAGGGGACACGTCGCCTTCGGCTCGTGTCCCCGGACGAGAGGTGGCCTCGCTTCAGCCGGATCCCCGCTTGGGCCAGGCCCCGCAGCGCGATTTGAGTCAGGGGGTCTGGTGCAGACCCCCTCGGGCTCCGCGCTGCGCGCGGTCCCTCACCCCCAACTCCGGCCTCCGGGGCTTGCGCTCCTCGGCCGTGCAGAGCGGCCGAGCAGGCGGCGCCGGTGTTCACGCGTGCTCTGACGCGGAGCCGAAGGCGCGCAGCGGGCGCGCCGGGGAAAATTTACGCCTCGCCTTGTCGCTCCTTCACGCCTCGCTTCTTGAGGGCCGCCTGTCCGGCGGCGAGCCTCGCGATCGGCACGCGGAACGGTGAGCAGCTCACATAGTCGAGGCCGACGGCGGCGCAGAACGCGACCGACCGGGGGTCGCCGCCGTGCTCGCCGCAGATCCCCAGGTGCAGGTCGGGCCGCTTCGCGCGGCCGCGCTCGCACGCCCAGCGCACGAGCATGCCGACCCCCGACTGATCGAGCGTCTTGAACGGGTCGTCGGTGTAGATGCCGGACGCGAGGTACTTCGGCAGGAAGGTGCCGACGTCGTCCCGGCTGAAGCCCAGGGTGAGCTGCGTGAGATCGTTCGTCCCGAAGCTGAAGAACTCGGCCTCTTCGGCGATCGTGTCGGCGAGGAGCGCGGCGCGGGGCACCTCGATCATCGTGCCCACCATGAACGGCACGCGCGTCCCGCGCTCGGCGAAGACCTTCTCCGCCACGCTCAGCACGATCTTCTTCTGGTGCGACAGCTCGCTCACGGTGCCCACGAGCGGCACCATCACCTCGGGGCGAACGTCGACGCCCTCCGCCTTCACGATGCAGGCCGCCTCGAGGATGGCCCGCGCTTGCATCTCGGTGATCTCGGGGTGGGTGATCCCGAGCCGGCACCCGCGGTGCCCCAGCATCGGGTTCTGCTCGTGCAGGGACGCGATCCGTGCGCGCAGGCGCTCGACCGACGTCTGCATGACCTTGGCGAGCTCCTCCTGTTGCTTGGGCTCGGCGGGCAAAAACTCGTGCAGCGGCGGATCGAGCAGCCGGATGGTGACCGGCAGGCCACCCATCGCGCGGAAGATGCCGGCGAAGTCGTCGCGCTGGAACGGGAGCAGCTTCTCCAGGGCGAGGCGGCGGCCTCGCTCGTCGTCCGAGAGGATCATCTGCCGCATCGCGAGGATGCGGTCCTCGGCGAAGAACATGTGCTCGGTGCGGCACAGGCCGATGCCCTGAGCCCCGAAGGCGCGGGCCACCTCCGCGTCCTTCGGCGTGTCGGCGTTGGTTCGCACGCCGAGCTCGCGCACCTCGTCGACCCAGCCCATGAAGGTGCGAAAATCATCGGAGACCAGCGCGTCGGTGAGCTGCTCGGCGCCCGCGATGACCTCACCGGTCGTGCCGTTGAGGCTGATCATGTCGCCCTCCTTGAGCGTCCTCGAGCCGGCGCGCAGGGTGCGCGCCGCGTAGTCGATCACGATCTCGTGGCAGCCCGCGACACACGGCTTGCCCCAGCCACGCGCGACGACCGCGGCGTGGCTCGTCATGCCCCCGCGGCTGGTGAGGATCCCCTGCGCCGCGTGCATGCCGGCCACGTCCTCCGGGCTCGTCTCGGTGCGCGCGAGCACCACCTTCTCGCCGCGCGCCCTCCACGCCTCTGCGTCCTCGGCGTGGAACACGAGCTTGCCGACCCCGGCGCCCGGAGACGCGGCGAGCCCCTTGGCGAGCACGCGGCCTTCCTTTCGATAGCCGCTCTCGTTGGCGAAGTAGGGGTGCAGCAGCTGATCGAGGTGGGTCGGCTCGACGAGGTTCGCGATCGCCTCCTCCTTCGAGCACAGGCCCTCGCCGACCAGGTCGACGGCGATCTTCACCGCGGCGCGGCCGGTGCGCTTGCCGTGCCGGGTCTGCAGGATGTAGAGGCGGCCCTGCTGCACCGTGAACTCGATATCCTGAACGTTGCGGAAGTGGCCCTCGAGCTTGTCGCACAGCGCCTTGAGCTCGCCATAGATCTCCGGCATCTGGGCGGCGAGCGTGGCGATCGGAGAGGGCGTGCGCGTGCCCGCGACCACGTCCTCACCCTGCGCGTCGATGAGGTACTCGCCGTACAGCTCCTTCTTTCCGTCGGCCGGGTTACGCGTGAAGCACACGCCGGTGCCCGACGAGTCGCCCATGTTGCCGAAGACCATCGCCTGCACGTTCACGGCCGTGCCGATCAGGCCGCGGATGTTCTGCACCTCGCGATACTTCGTCGCGCGATCGCTGCCCCACGACGCGAAGACGGCGACGATCGCGCGCTCGAGCTGCTTCCTCGGATCGGTCGGGAACTCCTCGCCGACGTGCTTCTTGAAGACCTCCTTGAAGCGGCCGACGAGCTCCTTCAGCGCCGCGGCGTCGAGATCGCGGTCGCTGCGCGCGCCGCGCTCGTGCTTGAGCGCGTCCATCGCGTGCTCGAACGGAGCACGCGGCGCGCCCATCACCACGTTGGCGAACATCTCCAGGAAGCGCCGATAGGCGTCCCACGCGAAGCGCTCGCTCTGTGTCAGCTTCGCGAGGCCGTCCGCGACCGCGTCGCTCATCCCCAGGTTGAGCACGGTGTCCATCATGCCGGGCATGCTGACGGCCGCGCCCGAGCGCACCGACACGAGCAGCGGCTTCTTCGGGTCGCCGAGCTTCGCGCCCATCAGCTCCTCGACGCGGGCGAGCGCGGGGTCGATCTCGCTCCACAGCCAGTCGGGCACGCGGCGGCCCCCCTCGGCGAGCACCTCGCGGCAGACCTCGGTGGAGATCGTGAAGCCCGGCGGAACGGGCAAGCCTGCTGCGCTCATCTCGGCGAGGTTCGCGCCCTTGCCGCCGAGCAGATCCTTCATCGCCGCGCTGCCGTCGGCCTGACCCCCACCGAACCCGAAGACCTTCTTGCTCATCGCCGGCGAGCATCGTTCCAGTGAGCCGAGCGCGCAAGCCGAGGCTCGAGCCCGCCAGAGCGCCCTCGACCGCCCAGCAAAGGCTTGGCAATTGACGGGTCGTTGCGTAAGGTGCGCGCAAAATTCGCGCGCAATGGTCGCGCGACGAATTTCTCGCGCGAGGCGGTCTATATGAACAAGAGCGTGTTGGTGTCGGCCCTCCTGGTGGCTGGGTTGGTGGTGGCTTGCGGCGACTCGGGCACCGGCGGCAGCGGCGGCAGCGGTGGCGGTAGCGGTGGCGAAAGCGCCGGCGGCACCAGCAGCGACGGCGGCACCCTCAACGTCGGCGGCTTCGGCAACGGGGGCGATCCCGGTAACGGCGGCTCGACCACCAACAACATGTCCACCACGACGGGCATGACGGGCGGCTGCGACGATACCGGCGTGTGCCAGGACCAGGATCAAGACCCCACGAACGACTGCATCTCGTGCGCGTTCGCGGGCGAGTGTGCCGACGAGCTCAACGCGTGCGGAGTGGAGCCGGACTGCTGCACGCCCCAGCCGGACGGCTCCTGCGGCGCGGACAGCTTCGTCGGCTGCATCGGCGCCTGCCAGGACCAGGCCTGCTTCGACGCCTGCGCCCAGGATCACCAGACAGGCGCGCTGCTCTACAACGAGCTCACCATCTGCGCGATCTGCGACCAGTGTCCGATCGACTGCGACGGACCCGGCTCGGGCTGCCCCTGAGGGCACCCTCGAGCTGAGTCGAGCTCGATCGTGTGAAGCCCGAGCGCCGCTGGCGCTCGGGCTTCTTCACTTTCGGTGTCATCGGCCCCGGGCTCGCCTCGCCGCGCAGCTTGGCGCGCGGACGCGACCCAGGGTCAGGGCGCGAGCTTCAGCGCGAGCGGACCCTTCGCCAGCGCCGCCGCCTCGAGCACCGAGGCGAAGGCGTTCATCTCCCGCTCCTCGGCGTCCGTCCGGTGATCGAAGCCGAGCAGGTGCAAGAGGCCGTGCGCGACGAGGGTCGTCAGCTCGTCCAGCGGGGGCCGCTTGCGCGCCTTCGCCTGCCGCGCCGCCGTCGGGATGCTCACCGCCACGTCGCCCAGGTGCAAGACGGGGCCTGCGCTCGCGGCCGTGAGCAGGGACGCAGGATCGGCGCTGTGCAGCGGGAACGACAGCACGTCGGTCGGCTTCGGCTTCTTGCGGAAGCGGCCGTTGAGCTCCTTGATGGTGTCGTCGCCGACCAGCGCGAGGCTCACCTCGACGCGCTCGAGGCCGAGGCAGTCGAGCATGCGCGTGGCACGGGCGACGATCGTCCTCGCCTCGGTCGCGCGCACCAGCCCAGCCTCTTTTGTGAGCGCGACGCGCGAAGCGGGGGCGACCTCAGGGGCCGCCGCGCGCTGCGAACCGCGCTGCGAGCCGCGCTTCAAGCCGGCGCCCCGGGCTGGCTCTCCTCGGCGTCTTCGTCGGAGCCGTGGCATTTGCTGAAGGGCTTGCCGCTGCCGCAGGGGCAGTCCATTTCGGCGTTCATCACGATCTGCTCGGGGTCGGGCTCTTGGTCGGCGCCGAGGGGCAGCGGCTCCTCGTGCTTCGACACGGCGCCGCGGATGCGCTCTTGCAGCTGGCGCAGCTCGACGAGCTCGCGCTCCTCCTCGTCCTCCGGCTTCTGCACCTGCACGTTCATGAGCTTGGTCATGACGTTCGAGGAGACCCGGGCCACCATCTGCACGAAGATGTTGTAGCCCTCCTTCTTGTACTCCTGCTTGGGGTCCTTCTGGCCGTACCCGCGCAGGCCGATGCCGTCTCGCAGGTGCTCCATGTCGGTCAGGTGATCGACCCAGGACTTGTCGAGCTCCTCCAGGTAGATGTGCCTGAAGACCCGGAGCAGCAGCTCGAGCCCGACGTCGCCCTCCTTGTCGAGGTACTTCTTCTCGCCGACGTCGAACAGGTGCTGCGCGAGCGCCTCGGGGTCGCCGTATTCGCTGACGTCGTCGGGCAGCTCGATCCCGAACGTGTCGCGGAAGCCCTGGAAGATGCCGCCCCAGTCCCAGTCCTCCGGGGGGCGGTTCGCGGGGCACGACTCCTCGACCATCGCGACGATCAGCCGGTCCATCAGGTCGAGGATGCGCTCGCGCTGCTCGGTGAGCGCCCGCGGGACGAGCTCTGCCAGCTCGTCGTAGATCTCAGCGACCTTCTCTTCCTTGCCGTCGAAGCTCACCGCGACGCCCCAGCCGGGGAAGCGGCCGCTGCGGTCGCCCGCGTAGATCGCGCGGCGCAGCTCGTCCTTCTCGGTGAGGCGATTCTTCTTCTTGCCCTTGCTCTCGAAGTCCTTCTTCGTGAGCACCTTGGGCTTGCCCTCCGAGTCGTGGGGCATCACCGGGTCCTCGAGGTGCTGGCCGAGGAACTCGCCGACCTTGGGGACGACCGTCTCGATGATGTCCTTGCGAGGCTTGATCTCGCGACGCTCTCCGGTGGGCTTGCCCTCTTCGTCGAGCTCTTCGGGGTAATAGCGGCCGGCGAGCAGCTGCTGGCGCAAGTCGTAGATCGTCTTGCGCTGCGAGTTCATCACGTCGTCGTATTCGAGGACGTTCTTGCGGATGTCGAAGTTGCGCTCCTCGACCTTCTTCTGCGCGTTCTCGACGCTCTTCGTCACCCACGGGTGCTCGATGGGCTCGTTGTCGGGCATGCCCATGCGTTCCATCAGGTTCTTGACGCGGTCGCCCGCGAAGATGCGCATGAGATCGTCCTCGAGGGACAGGTAGAACTTGCTGGCGCCCGGATCGCCCTGCCGGCCGGCGCGACCGCGGAGCTGGTTGTCGATGCGGCGCGACTCGTGGCGCTCGGTGCCGATGATGTACAGGCCGCCGAGCTCGCGGACCTCGTCACCCTCCGCCTGGCAGGTCTTCTTGAGGCGCTCGATCTCTTGTTCGAACTCCTCCGGCTCGGCCTCGGGGATGCGGTTGCTCTGCTTGAACTCCCACTTCGCGAGCATCTCCGGGTTGCCGCCCAGCAAGATGTCGGTGCCGCGGCCGGCCATGTTCGTCGACACGGTGATGGCGCCCTTGCGGCCGGCCTGCGCGACGACGAACGCCTCGTTCTCGTGGTGCTTCGCGTTGAGCACCTCGTGCTTGATGCCCTTCTTGCTCAGGATCTTCGAGAGCGCTTGGCTCTTCTCCACGTTCGTCGTGCCGACCAGGATCGGGATGCCCGCCTCGTGGTGGTCCATCAGATCTTGGACGACCGCGGTGAACTTCTCCTTCTCGGTCTTGTAGACGACGTCCTGAGAGTCGATGCGGATGTTGTTCTTGTTGGTCGGGATCTGGATGACCTCGAGCTTGTACGTGCTGTGGAACTCGGCGGCCTCGGTGTCGGCCGTGCCGGTCATCCCCGACAGCTTCTTGTACAGGCGGAACAGGTTCTGGAAGGTGATGGTGGCGAGGGTGCGGCTCTCCTCCTGGATGCGCACGTTCTCCTTCGCCTCGATCGCCTGGTGCAGGCCGTCGGACCAGCGCCGGCCCGCGAGGATGCGGCCGGTGAACTCGTCGACGATCATGATCTTGCCCTCGCGGACGATGTAGTTGACGTCCCGCTTGTAGAGCGTGTGCGCGCGCAGGCACTGGTTGAGGATGTGCAGCGTCTCGAGGTTCTCGGGGTCGTACAGGTTCTTGCCCTTGAGCGCGCGCAGCGAGCCGAGCAGCTTCTGCGCGAGCTCGACGCCGTCGTCGGTGAGCGTGACCGAGTGGGCCTTCTCGTCGACGGTGTAGTGCTCCTCGTTGCGCATGCGCGGGATCATCTCGTTGATGACCTTGTACTTGTCGCTCGAGCGCTCGCCCTGGCCGCTGATGATGAGCGGGGTGCGGGCCTCGTCGATCAGGATGGAGTCGACCTCGTCGACGATCGCGTAGTTGAGCGGGCGCTGCTGGTACTCGAGCGCCGAGAACTTCATGTTGTCGCGCAGGTAGTCGAAGCCGAACTCGTTGTTCTGGCCGTAGGTGATGTCGCTGCGGTACGCGACGCGCTTCTCTGCGTCGTTCTGCTGGTTGACGACGACGCCGGTCGACAGGCCGAGGAACCCGTACAAGCGCCCCATCCACTCGGAGTCGCGGCGCGCGAGGTAGTCGTTGACCGTGACGACGTGCACGCCCTTGCCCTCGAGCGCGTTCAAGTAGCAGGGCAGGGTGGCGACCAGGGTCTTGCCCTCGCCGGTGCGCATCTCGGCGATCGAGCCGCCGTGCAAGACCATGCCGCCGATGAGCTGCACGTCGAAGTGGCGCATCTTGAGCTCGCGCCAGCCGGCCTCGCGGCACACGGCGAACGCAGGGACGAGGATGTCGTCGAGCGACGCGCCGTTGTCGAGCTTCTCCTTGAAGGAGGCGGTCTTCGCCTTCAGCTCGGCGTCGGAGAGCTTCTTGATCTCCGCCTCCATCGCGTTGATGGCGTCGACCTTGGGCTGGAGCCTGGCCACTGCCCGCTCGTGCGAGGTCCCGAAGAGCTTCTTTATCCAGGCGAACATCGGATTCAGGCGACCCTAATCCCGACCGACCCAGCGCGCAATGTGCTACGCCCTGGCGCGTGACGACCGGCCTTGGGCCTCATTACGAGCGCCGAGCAGAGGAGCTGAAGCGTGCGCTCGCCGAGCTCGAGCAGCAGAGCGCCACGCTGTCTCACCAGCGCGGCCTCGTGATGCTCGGCATCCTCGGAGGGTCGCTCGGAGTCGGGCTGACGACCCTGCCCACGTGGGCGTGGGCAGGGCCGGGCGCGCTCATGGTCGTGTTCATCGCCCTCGTCGTTCGACATGCCGCGGTGGCCTCCAGGAAGACGCTCGTCGAGGAGCGCCAGCGCTACGTGCAGTCGGGCGTTCGACGCCTCACCGGCGAGCCCGAGCCGGTCGACCCGTTCCGTCTGCTGCCGAAGGACCCCGACGGCTCGCGCTTCTTGCGGCCCGATCACCCCAACGCGTCGGACCTCGATTTATTCGGGCCGAGCTCGCTGTTCGTGGCGGTGTCGCGCGCCGAGACCGCGGTCGGAGAGGACACGCTCGCGCGCTGGCTGCTCAGCGTGGCGCCCGTGTCGGTCGTGAGGGAGCGGCAGGCGGCTGCGCGGGAGCTGGTTTCGAAGGCCGACCTGCTCGAGGATCTGTCCATCTTCGCGCGTCGGGCCGAGAGCCGGGGCCGCGCAGAGGAGCCGCTCGCGCTGTGGGGCGAGGCGCCGCCCGAGCTGCCCGTCGGCCCGACCCGAGACCCGAAGCTCGCGCGCCGTCGCGCGCTCATCCTCGCGGCGAAGGTCCTCGTGCCGATCACGCTCGCGCTCTTCCTCGCGCGCCCCACCCTGGCTGCCGTCGCGCGCCCGCTCGGCGCGCTGTGGATCGCGAGCCTCGTGCTGCAGCTCGGGGTGCTCGGCGCGCTGTGGTCCTCGATCGCGCGGATGGTCACCTTCGTCTCCTCCCGCGAGTCGCCCTTCGGGCGGTTCCGCGCCGTCTTCGAGCGGATCGAGGGGGCCGAGCTGGAGAGCCCCTCGCTCGCCGCGCTGGTGTCGATCGTGCGCGGTGGGCA
Organism: Polyangiaceae bacterium; assembly: GCA_016719945.1. Taxonomy (GTDB): domain Bacteria; phylum Myxococcota_A; class Polyangia; order Polyangiales; family Polyangiaceae; genus Xiheicaenibacterium. The sequence goes on from JADJYE010000002.1 coordinate 767,902, forward strand.
GGGTGAGTCGAAGGCCTCGGAGGAGATCGCGCGCCTCGAGCGGATCGTCGGCTTCGCCGACGTGCGCCACAACTCGATCATCCACATCGTCCTGAACCTGTTCTTCCTCTACGACGTGTGGGTCGCGCTCGCCCTGGAGCGCTGGCGGGCGCGCTCTGGCCGGCGCACGCGGGCGTGGCTCACCGCGCTCGGCGAGATGGAGGCGCTCGCGAGCGTCGCGACGTACGCGGGGGAGCACCCCGGGTTCGCGTGGCCCGAGGTCGAGGACGGCGCCGCTCGCCTCGACGCGGACGACCTCGGCCACCCGCTGATCGACGGCAAGACGCGGGTGACGAACGAGGTCCACCTACCGAGCCCTGGCCAGGCGCTGCTGGTGACGGGCTCGAACATGTCGGGCAAGAGCACGTACCTGCGCGCCGTGGGGCTGTGCGCCGTGATGGCCTGCGCCGGGCTGCCGGTGTGCGCCTCGAAGGCTCGCCTGTCGCCGCTCGTGGCGTGGACGAGCATGCGCATCAAGGACGCGCTCGATCAGGGCTGGAGCCATTTCTACGCGGAGCTCTTGCGCTTGAAGGCGGTCGTCAACGCCGCGCACGGGCCGACGCCCGTGCTGTTCCTGCTCGACGAGATCCTGCACGGCACCAACTCGAAGGAGCGGACGATCGGCGCCCGGGGCGTGGTGCTCGAGCTGGTGCGTCGCGGCGCGATCGGAGGCGTGTCGACGCACGACTACGCCCTGGTCGAGATCGCTGGCGAGAGCGACGGCAAGGTGCGGCTCGTGCATTTTTCCGACCACGTCGAGGGCGACAAGATGGTCTTCGACTACAAGCTCAAGGAGGGCGTCGTGCAGTCGACGAACGCCATCCGGCTCATGCGCGCGGTCGGCATCGACGTCCCCTACGACGAAGGCTGAGCGACGCGGGCGTGCTCGGCGCTTCCCCGAGGTGAGAGCGCTCGCATACGCTCCCGCGCATGAAACGGACCCCCACTTGGTTGGCCGCTCCGGCCGCCGCCGTCGTCACGCTGTTCGCGCCCGAGGCGCTCGCGCAGGCTGGTGGCGCAGGCGAGTCGTGTCAGGCTCGCTCCGACTGTCAGGACGGGCTCAAGTGCGTGAACCAGGTCTGTCAGTCGGACGGCGGCGGCAACAGCGGCGGCGGCAACAGCGGCGGCGGCAACAGCGGCGGCGGCAATAGCGGTGGCGGCAACAGCGGCGGCGGTGGCCGCAGCAGCGGCGGTGGGGGAGGGGGCGATCTCCTCGAAGACGAGCTCGAGGGGATGCGGCCGCACGTGGGCGTGATCTTCGGCGGAGGGCCGACGCACTCTGACCGCAGCGACGGAGACTCCGTCGGCAGCCTGCTCTTCGCCATCAAGGGCGGCTTGTTCATCGACCGCCTGGAGCTCAGCCTCGAGTTCGCCCCGGCCACCTTCGTGCTGAACTTCAACCCCGACCTGCCGAGCGTCGGTTTGAACGCCAACGTCGGCTACCACATCCCTTTGTACAAATCGATCTCGTGGCCGCTCAGGGTCGGCATCGGCTTCGTCACGCCGACGTTCGACGGACAGGCTGGCGACACCGAGCTCGCCCTGCGCGCCGACCTGATCGGCGTGTCCGTGCTGCTCGACGATCAGTTTCTGCTCGACGTCCACGTGCCGTCGTGGCGCATCATCGTCGACACCGACGGCGGAGGCGCGCTGTTCACGTACGTCTTCGGCGTCGGGTTCTCCTGGGCGCCAGAGATCTGAAGACCTCGCTCACTCGAGCGTGACGAGGCCGGCGTCCTCGGCGGCGAGCTTCACCCAGACATAGCCGCCGTCGACGAAGTAGCCGCTGGCGGCGGCGTCGAGCTCCTCACGCGTCGCGTGCTCGACGAGGGGTGCGCCCTCGTGCGCGACCTCGGCGGGGGGCGCGAGGGTGGCGACGCGCAGCAGGAGGGGGCGCGGGTGTCCGCCCAGCATGAGCGACGCGCCAGCGCCCGTGGTCGTCGCCGAGATCGACAGCTCGACGGAGTCGTCGTTGGCTCTCACGTCGAAGCTCGAGCCTGCGTCGGTCGGGTAGACGAGCAACGTCAGGTGGCTCAGCGAAGCGGCGGTGCCGAACCCCGTGAAGTCGTCGGCGACCTCCATCGGGATGATCGCGCCTTCGCGAACGAAGACCGGGATACGCGACGGGTCGCTCACGTCGACGGTGAACGTGGCGCCGCCCGGCAGGGGCGTCCCCGTCGGATCGAACAGCGAGTAGTAGAGGCCCGAGCCGGGCAGCTCGACGTCGAGCTGGGAGAGCGCGTCGGTCACCGGGGCGACCAGCAGGGCCCCGCCGAGCCAATAGCGAGCGTCGGTCGGCCAGTCGGCTTCCTCCCCGACGGGCTCGATCATGCGCAGCTCTTCGCCTGCGTATTGCGCGATGGCGACCGAGTCGAAGAACGGCACGAGCTCGTCGTGGAGCTTCGCCCAGAAGCGATAGGTATCGGTGACGAGCTCGGTCTGCTCGGGGTAGCTCCACGGCTCGAGGTTCGCGCGGCCGTGCAGCTGCATGAACGGGGTCATGGCGGAGAGGCCGGTCCAGCGCATGAAGGTCTGCGCGTCGGCGGGGACCTCCATCGTCAGCTCGACGTCATCGCGATCGAGGTAGCCGCCGAGGTCGCTGCCGACCACGACGTAGCCCTCCAGCGCGGAGCGGAAGATGTGATCGATGGCGTCGCGCATGCCGATGTAGTCGCGGCGGTTGTCTCCCACCCACGCGATCGGCGCGTGCTCGGGCCGCGCGAAGAAGCGCCCCTCGAACTGGTAGCTCTTGTCGTACGGGCGCACCATCGTGACGAACTCCTCCGTCCCCAGGCGCGCCGAGCCGTAGCGGTAGAAGTCTTCGTAGTAGGCCTCCGAGTACTCTTGCAGGGACTTCTCACCGTCGTCGGTGCTGATGGGCAGCTCTTCGATGTAGTTCTCCCCGAAGTCGAGCTTGAAGCCGGCGATGCCCAGATCGAGCAGCGGATCTTGGAGGCGGTGCCAGAACGCGCGCGCCTCGGGATCGAAGAAGTCGAGCGCCGAGCCGGCGCCCTTCCACCACTGATAGACGCGGCCGTCGTTCACGAAATAGCCGCACCCGAGCGCGGGGTCCCAGTGCGGGGAGGGGCCGTCGTAGAGGTCGCCCGTGGGCTCGAGGTCGCGGCTCGAGGCGTTGATCATCTGCGTCGCCCACAGCACGAGCCGGATATCGTCGGCGCGGAGATCGGCGACGAGGCCTTCGAAATCCGGGTAGCGCTCGGGGTTCGGGACGAAGGTGTTGTAGTTCGTCTCCCAGGGGCTATCGAGCACGACCACGCCGACCGGGATGTCGCGCGCCTGGAAGCCCTCGACGAACGAGCGCGTGTCGGCGCCGGTCGAGATGTCCTTCGAGATCCACGGGCGGAACGCCCAGCGCGGCGTGGAGATGGGCGGGGCTGGCGCGTCATCCTCGGGGCGAGGCGTGGCGTCGAGCGTGCAAGCGGGTGCCGCGCCGCCCGCGCCGCCCGCGCCGCCCGCGCCGGTGCCCGAGTCGTCACCGCACGCGGCGACCGAGAGCAGCAGCAGGAGCGAGGCAGGCGCGAACAGGCAGCGGCGCTTCACGGCCGCCGAGTCTACTCGCCCTTCTTGGCAGGCGGATCGGGTTCGAATTGGACCGCGTAGCGCACCGTCGATGGTGCGTCTTGCTTGCCGAAGTCGAGCGACCTCATCACCTTGACGACGCACGCGACCACCTCGGCGTCGCTGATCGTCGTCGCCTTCGTGCTCTTGGCGTCGAGCACGAGCCCGCTCTCACCGACTTCCATCTCGACGCCGACGGCGCCCTTGAGCTTCGCGTCGCGATCGAGCCCGTCCTGGTAACAGGACTGCAGCGCGACGCTGCGGTCGGCGACGACCTCGCGGACGCGAGCCTCCGAGATCGCTGGGGCGCGGGGCGCGAGCTGCTGAGGGAAGAGAGCGGACAGGGCCAAGAACAAAACGGGAGCGAGCGACATGGCCCGGTGTGGGACCGTGTCGCTCGCCAGAAGTTCCCGGGAGCTCGCTCGAGGGGGCTAGTTGCAGATCGACTGGTCGGCGCAGTCGGCGCAGACGCAGCCTTCGAGGTACGGATCGCACTCGCCGTCGTCGACGCAGTCGTCGGCCTGGCAGAACTCGTTGCTCACGCACTGCGGGCAAACGCAGTCGGTCTGGTCCGTGCACTCGTTGCCCGCGCCGCAGCCGAGGCACTGGCAGGTGTCCGCGAGAGAGGGGTCGCAGTCGGGATAGAAGGTGCAACCCTCCTCGCCCATGCTCCCGCCCTGGCCTGCGCCACCACCGCCCGCGGCCATGCCACCCTGGCCCGCGCCGCCGCCGCCGGCGGCGAGGCCACCCTGGCCCGCGCCACCACCACCGTTCGACGGGGAGCCGCCGGTCGACGGGTTGCCACCCGTCGACGGGTTGCCGCCGTTGCCGCCGGTCGCTCCCGAGCCGCCCGTACCCGTCGTGTCATCGCCGCAGGCGAGGCCTGCACAGGCGAGGAGCACGAGACCCGAACCGAAGTGAACGAAGCTCTTCATGGTGGCGACCCTTCCTGGTGATAAGCGGCGCGCCGCACGCGCCCCGAGGCCTGATTCTAGACGAAGCGCGCGCCATTTGCGCGGGGTATGGTCGGGCGGCCACCATGACGAACGAACGGCTCGCTGTCTCTGCCTGCGACCTCGACGACCTCGACCTGCCCGCTCTCGACGCGTTCCTCGTCGAGCGGGCGCCGGCGCTGCTCGCGGCCACCTCGCGCGAGGAGCTGGGCGCGAGGCTCGGGCTGCTCTCGAAGGGCTCGCCTCGTGTCACCCCCACGCTGGCTGGGCTCTATCTCTTCGGCAAGCTGCCCCAGCTCACGTTCCCGGAGTGGGGGGTGGGGTGCTTCGCGTCGACGGGGACGTCTCTGCTCGATCCCGTGGCCGCCCGCGCCGATCTCGAGGGGGGCCTCGCGGCCCTGGTCGCGGGCTGCGTGGCGTTCGTCCGCGGGCACGCTGGCGAGCAGGCCTCGACCGACGCGACCGAATACAGCGAGTCGCTCGTGCGCGAGGTCGTCGTCAACGCGCTCGTGCACCGCGACCTGCGCAAGACGAGCCGCGTCGCGCTGCGCCTGTTCGTCGATCGCCTCGAGGTGTGGAGCCCGGGCGGGCCCCCGGAGGGCGTGACCGATCTCGAGGAGCTGGCGCGCGATGGCGGCATCTCCCAGCCCCGAAACCCGATCGTCGCCTCGGTCGCGCGCAGCCTCGGCCTCGGCGAGCAGCTCGGGCGAGGCCTGCACCTCGTGCTCCAGCGCGGCGGGGCGCCGCTCGATCAGCGCGCAGAGGTCCGCTCGACCTCGAAGGACGTCCTCGTCGTCTTGCCGTCGCGCTGGCGCCGCCCCCGCGGCGCCGAGCAGCTGTCGTAGCGGGGTGGAGCGCCTGCATCGTCGGGGCGCTCGCTGAGGTCGGCGCCGCACTTTCACCCCCCGGCCCCCTCACCTCGAGTGAGGGGGAGCGTCGAGCGCGGTCACTTCGGCGGGTTGTTGCGCTTCACCAGCGCGACGATGCCGACGGCGGTGTTCATCAGGTCTTCCGGGGCGTCGGCGTCGGCGCCGCCGATCGCGAGGAGGTTGGGCGGCGCGTCGGCCTTCACCAGCATGAAGAACAGCTTCACCGGCTTGCCGTCCTTGTCCTTCGCGTTGCCGAGCCCGAGCAGGGCGGGGATCGACTTGTCTTCGCCGACCTTGACCGGCTGCGCATCTTGCCAGGTCGCGTCGGTGAACCCGAGCTGGGCGACGATCGCGTCGACCATCTTCCCGCCGTTCTCAGGGGTGTCGAAGCCGGTGAACAGCACGGCCGCCTTCTCATCGGGGGAGATGAGCGCGTAGAGGGGGTCCTGGTGCTCCTTCTTCCAGCCGGGGTTCATGATCGAGAACGACCCCACCGGCAGCCACTCGACCTGCTCGCCCGCCTTGGGCTCGGGAGGCTTCGGCGGCGTGCCGCCGAGCGCGGGCGCCGTCTCGTCGATCTTCGATAGATCGACCTTGAGCACGTTCGAGCTCTTGCCCGAGCCGTCACCCTTGAGGATGTCCTTCACGTCGACCGCGTCGGCCTTGGCTACCGCAGAGCCCTCCGGCTTCGCGCTTTGAGAGCCCGACGCGGCCGCGGCCGCGGAGCCGCTGGTCGCGCCCTTGCTGGTGCTCTCGGCCTTCGCCGAGGCGGAGCCGCTTCCCCCGGCCTTGTCTCCGCAACCGATCGCCGTGGTCAGCGCGACGGCGGCGAGCAACCCTCGAAACCACGAATGAGTCATCGATCTTCTCCTTGATTGCGACTTCGAAACGAGCGCCGTGACGCCTCGCTACTTGCGAAGGTGGGGCTCGAGGAGCTGCGTCCACGCCTTGTCCTTCTGCTGGTACTCCTTCGGACACTTCGGCGCGCGCGGCTTCAGATCCGGGATCTGGTCGAGCAGTCCCATGTGTTTGTTCGGGTCGCTCCCGAGCACCATGCAGAGCACGTTTCCGAGGCGCTGCTCGCTGAACGAGTGCTCGTCGAAGAACTGAGGCTTCTGCCCCTTGGTCAGCTCGATCAGCGCCTGCGTCCCGGCGATCGCCCACTCCGCCTTCTTGTTCTGGATGAGGATGAGCGCCGCCAGGTCGTCGACCGCGTCCTCCTCGCCGCCGGTGACCCCGAGCTCGAGCTCTTGCACGAGCGCGTGCCCCATCTCGTGGAGGAGCGTGAAGGTGAGCGCGTCGAGGGTGAGCTTGGAGGCGGTCGGGTCGTCTCGCCCACCGGCCAGGAAGTTCTTGTAGAAGGCGTCGGCGAGCTCCACGCACAGCGTGATGGCGTGCTTCGACGGGCTGTACGACGCGTCGATGCGGCCGCACTCTCCCGCGACCACCGGGACCTTGCGCGGCAGGGCGTACACGTTCATCGCGCCGGCGACCGTCTCGAGCCGTGAGCCAGCCTTGAACAGCGGCTCGTAGAGCTTGAGCGCGGCGCTCGCGGGCGGGTCGTAGAGGTACACGAACTGCCCGGCCGGCTGCGCGGCAGCGGACTGCGTCGGCGCGGCGGTCGCTGTCTTGGTCGGCGCGTCGTCGTCGTCTTCGTCGGCCTTCGCGGTCTTCTCGTCCTTGGAGACCTTCTTCTTGATCAGGTCGCACCCGATCGAGCCGAGGCCGACCCCGACGATCAACAGCAGCGCGCTCAGCTTCGAACCCATCGCAGCTCCCCTATCGGCCGCCCGGCCGGCGTTCGGCACGATTGTCACAGGGCGGTGTGCGGTTGTCAGCCGGTTCCTTCGGTGAGGGCGCCCAAGACCGCGTCGACGCTCTTCTTCGCGTCTCCGAAGAGCATGAGCGTGTTGTCGCGATAGAAGAGGGGGTTGTCGATGCCCGCGTAGCCGGCGGCCATGCCGCGCTTGGTGACGACGACGGTCTTCGCCTTCCAGACCTCGAGCACCGGCATGCCGTAGATCGGGCTCGACACGTCCTCGAGGGCGCTCGGGTTGACGATGTCGTTCGCGCCGATGACGAGCACGACATCGGCCGCGGGGAAGTCCTCGTTGATCTCGTCCATCTCGAGCACGATGTCGTAAGGCACCCTGGCCTCGGCGAGCAGCACGTTCATGTGTCCGGGGAGCCGGCCCGCTACCGGGTGAATCGCGAAGCGCACGAGGGCGCCTCGCTTGCGGAGCAGGCTCGCCGCCTCGTAGAGCGGGTGTTGCGCCTGCGCGACCGCCATCCCGTAGCCCGGGACCACGATCACGCTCTTCGCCTCGAGCAGGAGCTGCGCGACGGCCTGCGCGTCGGTGGACTTCACCTCACCCTGCGGCGCGGCGGCGCCCTTGGCGGGCGCGGCGCCCTCCGTCGCGCCGAAGCCTCCGAAGATGACCGACACGATCGAGCGGTTCATCGCGCGGCACATGATGATGCTGAGGATCGCGCCGCTCGAGCCGACGAGCGCCCCGGTGATGATGAGCAGATCGTTGCCGAGCATGAAGCCGGCTGCCGACGCCGCCCAGCCCGAGTAGCTGTTCAACATCGAGACGACGACCGGCATGTCGGCTCCGCCGATCGCCATGACGAGGTGGACCCCGAGCAACGACGCGAGCGCGGTCATCGCCCCGAGCGCCCACACGGCCGAGCCGTGGTGGCCCCCGAGGAACGGCACCATGAGCGCGGCGGACGCGAGGAAGATGCCCAGGTTCATCGCGTGGCGGCCCGGCAGCAGGAGGGGCTTCGAGGGGATCGAGCCCCGAAGCTTGCCGAAGGCGACGATCGACCCCGTGAACGTGACGGCGCCCACCAGCACGCCCACGTAGATCTCGATCTCGTGCAGCGACTTGGCGGCGCCCGTGAGCTCCTCGGCCGGAGCCAGGTAGGAGGCGAAGCCGACCAGCACGGCAGCGACGCCGACGAACGAGTGCAGGATCGCGACCAGCTCGGGCATGCTGGTCATCGCGACCCGCTGCGCGAGGACCGCGCCGACGGCCCCGCCGACGCACAGCGCCGCGATCATCACGCCGTAGCCGCCCGGCGCGACGGCGAGGGTCGCCACGACCGCGAGCAGCATCCCCGCGATGCCGTACAGGTTGCCGCGCTTCGCGCTGCTCTGGTTCGAGAGGCCGCCGAGGCTGCGGATGAAGAGCACGCCGGCGATCAGGTAGAGGCCCGTGGCGAGGCTCGAGGTCATCGCCCCTTCTCCCCGCGCTCGTCCTCGGGAGACTTCGCGAACATCTTGAGCATTCGTTGTGTGACCAGGAAGCCTCCCGCGACGTTGATCGCCGCGAGCAAGAGGGCGGCCGCGCCGAGGATCGTCGCGGGCGACGACAGCGGGCCGCTGACGTTGAGCATCCCGCCGACCAAGATGATGCCGCTCACCGCGTTGGTGACGCTCATGAGCGGCGTGTGAAGGGCGGGCGTCACGTTCCAGACCACCTGCCAACCGACGAAGCACGCGAGCACGAACACCGTGAGGTGGGCCACGAAGGCGGGGGGGGCGAAGTGGCTGGCGAGGGCGATGACGGCGGCCCCGGCGACCATCGGCCACAGCGGCGACGGCCGGGCCGGCCCGTGATGGCCGTGGCCGTGGCTCGCGCCGCGCTCCTTCGGCTTCGGGTCGGCTTGGGGCGCGCCCTTTGGGGCGCCCGACTCGCGCTTCGAGACGGGGCGAGTGCTCGGGCGTTTGGAGGGCGGGGCCGGCGGGATCTTGGGCGCCAGCTTCGGAGGCGGCCAGCAGATCTCGCCCTCGTTCATGATCAAGGCGCCGCGGATCACCTCGTCGTCCAGATCGACGTGCCAGGCCTTACCGCCGCCCATGTCGGCGAGCAGGTGGCACAGGTTCGAGCCGTAGAGCTGGCTCGCCGTGGGGGCGAGGCGGCTCGGAAGGTCGACGAAGCCAATGATGGTGACGCCTCGGTGCGTGGTGACCTTCTCGGGGTGTGTCAGGGCGCAGTTGCCGCCGTTCTCCGCGGCGAGGTCGACGATGACCGAGCCCGGGCGCATGCTCTCCACCATGTCGGTCGTGATCAGCACAGGGGCCGGCTTGCCCGGGATCAGCGCGGTCGTGATGATGATGTCGACCTCCCTCGCCTGAGCCGCGAACAAGGCCATCTCCGCGGCGATGAACGCCGGGCTCATCTCCTTCGCGTAGCCGCCCTCGCCCGAGCCGTCCTCCTGGTAGTCGAGCTCGAGGAACTCGGCCCCCATGCTCTCGACCTGCTCCTTGACGCCGGGGCGGGTGTCGAACGCGCGCACGATCGCGCCGAGGCTCCGCGCGGCGCCGATCGCCGCCAGGCCCGCGACGCCTGCGCCGATCACCATGACCTTCGCCGGCGGCACCTTGCCGGCCGCCGTCATCTGGCCGGTGAAGAAGCGCCCGAAGAAGCTCGCCGCCTCGATGACCGAGCGGTAGCCGGCGATGTTCGCCATGCTGGAGAGCGCGTCCATCTTCTGGGCGCGCGTGATGCGCGGGATTTGATCCATCGCGAGCACGGTCGCCTTGCGGGTCGCCAGCCTCGCGAGCAGCTCCGGGTTCTTGCTCGGCCAGATGAACGACACCAGGAACGAGCCCTCTCGGACGAGGTCGGCCTCGTGGTCGCCGTCGGCCGTTTTGTCGGGCGGACGGACCTTGAGCATCAGGTCCGAGGTCGCCCAGACGTCGCGCGACGCCTTGGCGAGGGTCGCCCCGGCGGCCTCGTAGTCTTCGTCTCTGAACGACGCGAGCTCACCCGCTCCGCTCTCTACCTGCACCTCGAAGCCAAGCTTGATGAGGCGCTTCGTCGTCTCGGGTGTCGCTGCGACGCGACGTTCACCCAGCCCGACTTCACGAACGATTCCGACGCGCATGCGGCGGCCAGGGTACGTGAAGTCGGCGCGGGTGGAGGCTCGACTTGCGCGCGGGCGGCGCCGCCATGACAATGGGACCGTCGTGCGAACCTTACGTTGGGTCGCTCTTGCCTTCGCGCTCCAGCTCTCGCTCGCATCCACCGCGCGCGGGCAGGACACCGCGCGCGACGCGGCGCTCAAGGACTTCGCCGACGGGCGAACGCTGCTCGAGAAGAAGAAGCCAGCCGACGCGCTCCCGCTGCTCGAGCGGTCGATGGCGTCGCTGCCCAGCCCGAACACCGAGCTGATGATCGGCCACTGCTACCGTGACCTCGGGCGCCCCGCTCGGGCAGCCGAGGCCTACCGCGCCGCCGCCGCGCGCGCCGACGCCGAGCTCGCCAAGGGCCAGGACAAGTACGCGCAGACCGCCGCCGACGCGAAGCGGCTCGCCTCGGAGGTCGAGGCGACGCTCGGGTCGCTCGACGTCACGGTGCCTGCGGGGGCGAGCGTCGTCGTGGCTCGCGGGGCAGACGGGGACGTCGTGTTGACGGCCTCGCGCGCCGTCCTGGTGGCCCCGGGCTCGGTCACGGTGAAGTTGGTGGCGCCGGGGCGGAGCGATGAGCGAGCGGTGACCGTCACCGCGCGGGCGAGCGTCGCCGTGGCGTTCGAGTTGGGGTCGAAGGAGCCAGCGCGCCCCGGGCCGCAGGCGGGCGCTGCCGCGGCGACGCCAGCCGGCGGCGCCACCTTTGGCGGCCTCGCGATCGCAGGCGGCGTGATCGGCGGCGTGGGCCTCGCCGGGCTCGGGATGTTCGCGGGCTTCGGAGCCTCGGCGAGCTCGGTGTACGACGAGCTCGAGACCTGCTCGCCGACCTGCACGGTCGACGACGCGACCGAGCTGCGCGAGCAGGGAAAGCGCGATCAGCTGATCGCGAACGCATCCCTCGGCGTTGGGCTCGGGCTGATCGCCACCGGGGCGCTGCTGTTGATCGTCGACGGCGCGGACGGACCCGAGAAGCCCGCCGCCGCGGGGATGCCTCGGCTCTGGCTCGCGGTTGGCTCGACGGCGTTCCACGCTCGGGCCACCTGGGAGATCGAGTGATGCTTCGCCGCTTCGGTCCAGTCACCGCGGTCGCGCTCGCGGCCTGCACCTTCGACTTCGACGCAGTCGGCCCTCAGCCCTCTGGCGGCGGGCCCTCCCACGGGGGAGGCGGCAGCGCGCTCACGGGAGGGGCCAGCGCGGGCGGAGCGAACGCGGGAGGCGGCGGCGCGAGCAGCGGCGGGAGCGCCGCGGGCGGAGGCGGCTCGGGGGGCGCGAGCGACGGCGGCGGAGCGCAGGGCGGCGCGGGGGGCACCTGCGACGTCGGGACCTGCCTCGATATCCCTGGCGAGTTCTCGGCCATGTTCACCATCGACCGGACCCCTTGCGCGTCGTCGTCGGTGATCGAAGGCGGCGTCGGGGTCAACGGCGCGATGGCGACGTGCAACTGCAGCTGCGAGCTGCCGGACGACCTCGGCTGCGCCGACCTCGGGATCCGCCGCTTCAGCCAGGTCGGCTGTGCGGGACAGGCGGCCGCCGTCTCGCTCGCCGAGGACATCTGCATGATCCAACCCATCGGCACGCTCGGCTACAGCTCGGACCCCCCGGGCGGCACCGCCAGCGGCACGTGCGTCACCGACGCGGAGCCCCCCACGGTGCCCCTTTGGTCGTTCCAAGAGGCCGTTTGGGGATGCCCCCTCGGCCTGGAGCAGAGCTGTGACGTCGGCAAGTGCGTGCCCTCGGGCGCGTGCATCTACAGCGAGACCGCAGCCACGTGCCCGGCTGGCTTCAACGTCGCGCCGGTGATCGCCCGCGCGAGCGACGTGGTCGACACGCGGACCTGCACCTGCGCCTGCGGGACGTTCTTCGGGACGTGCTCGGCCGAGGTCGAGATGTTCGGGGACACTGGCTGCCTCGGCTCACTCACCCCTGTGATCCAAGAGCTGTGCTGGGCCGACATGTCCGACGAGGAGATCCGAGGGCTGCGCTATGCGCCGACGACCAACGCGACGTGCGGCGCCGCGACGCCTCTGGCCTTGGGCGACGTGAGCGCGCCGACCGCGCCGCTGCTGTGCTGCGCGCCCTAGTCCCCTGGAACCACGGATTCTTGAAGAATTCGGGCCGCCCCTGACGGGGCGAAGGCGGCCCGAATTCCCCTACAACCCGTTGGTTTGTTCCGAAGGGGACTCGTCATTGTCTACGTGGAAACCTCCGTTTCCACGGGACTAGCCGTTTGCTGAAAATGGCAGCGTCACTCCGCTCGGTGGGGGAGCTGCTGCAACTTCACCCCCCCCAGCCCCCCTCACTTTCGTGAGGGGGGAGAGTGCTACTCTGCTGCGCATGAGTCGAGCGCGCCTGGGGCGCCTGGTGTCGGGGGCGCTCGCTGTGGTCGGGGTTGGCCTCGCGTGCGGGCCTGCCTTCGCTCAGGGCGCTGCGGAGCCCAAGGCGCCGAAGGAGGGGCCTCCCCCACCGGCGCAGTCGCTGCGTCGCGAGCCCGCCGTCGTCACGCTCGCGAAGGACCTCGCGGCCGCGTTGGGGCCGCTCGACGGCGCCGCCCTCGTCGCGGTCGCACCTCTCGAGACCGACGCGAAGTCGACGCGCCCCGACGCGCTGGCGGTGCTCGTCGCGACCCAGCTCGCGGGTCAGCGCGGCTTCGAGGCGCCGAAGGAGACGGAGACCCTCAGCGGCGCCATCGCGCGGGCGCGGGGCGCCAAGTGGCTCGTCTACGCCCGCGTCCGCGTGGAGGCCGGGCGCCTGCGCGCCACGGCCGATGTGCACCCCGTGCCCGAGACGGTGTGGGCGCGCGCGCGCAACCCGAGCCCGGGGCCGCTCGCCCACGCGTTCGCCGACGCGGCGATCGACGCCGAGGTCCGTAGCTTCCTCGAGCCGGTGCCGCTCGTCGCCGCGCTGGACTTCGCGCGCGGCAAGAACTTCGAGCTCGGGGTGCTCGCGGTGGCCTGCGAGGACCTCGATCGGGACGGCGCTCCGGAGCTCGTCACCGTCAGCAGGAGCGGCGTCACGCTCTCGCGTATTCGTGCCGGCAAGGTGGCGCCCGTCGCGTCCAAGCCCTGGGCCGAGCTCTCCACGATGGACCCCACCCCGCTCCGCGAGCCGATCGCCGCCGTGTTCGCCGCGCCGCCCGTCGTACACGGCGCCGTCGCGCCGCTCGACGTCGTCGCGAGCATCACCGATCGCGCCCGCGCCGTTCGGCTCGACGCCGGGCTCGAGCTGGTCGCCACCTACGGCGGCTTCGCGCTCCCCGAGGGAGGCTCGCTCGCGTGCGCGAGGTTCCCGGCGCTGTCGATCACGGGGCCCCTCGAGCCCTGCGGCGCTTCTGACCCCAGCCCCAAGCGCAGCAGCGTGACGGGGCGCTTCGACGCGTACGCGGCCGCGGCGCTCGTCGAGCCGAGCGGGAAGCCGTTCGAGGTGTGGGTCGGCCGTGAGGACGGCGCCGTCGAGGTCCGAGACGATCGCGGCGCCGTCGCGAAGATCGCGTCCGGCGGCGCTCAGCTCGCTGTCGGCGATCTCGATCAGGACGGGCTGCCCGAGATCTTGACCAGCCTCGACGTCGAGCGCGGTGGGCCGGACGCGCTCGTCGTCTACACCTGGGACCGCACCTCGAAGCCCCCCAAGGAGCAGCTGCGCATGCCCATCGCCGCGGGCGTTCACGCGATCGGGGTCTGCCCGCCCGCCGGGCCGGGGCGCGCGCCGATCGTCATCGCGACCGCGGACGAGCTGGTCGTGGCGAGGTGATCTCGCGCAGGCTGCTCCTGGGCTCGGCGGCCGCGGCGCTTGGCGCCTCGCTCACCTGCGCGAGGTCGGCGAGCGCCCTCGGGCGGACGAGGCTCGGCGGAAAGTTCGCGTTCTCGGTGCCGTTCGCCATCCGCTCGCTCGATCCCCACGATTTCTCCGATCCACTCGCAGCGCTCTTCGGGCACGCGCTGTTCGACTCGTTGTACGTGCACGACAAGCGGGGTCTCACCCTCGGCCTCGCGGAGGCGCTCCCCGAGCGCGAGGGCACCGCCGTCGTCGTGAGGCTGCGCGGCGGCCTGCGGACCGCCAACGGCAAAGCGCTCGACGCGCGGGACGTGGTCGCCAGCTTGAAGCGCGCGCGCGGTCGGGGCGCAGCCGCTTGGCTCGATCCGCTCGGCGCTCCAGCGGTCTCCTCGAAGGACGCCCTCGCGGTGGTCTTTCCGAAGGCGAGCCCCTCGAGCGCCCTGCTCGCCTTGAGCTCGCCGCTCTTGGCCATCGTGCCGCGGGACTTCGACGCGCGCGCGCCCGATGGCACGGGCGCGTTCGGCGCCACGCTCAAGGACAAGCAGCTCACGCTCACGCGCAACGCGAACGCGGCCATGGGCCCCGCCTTCCTCGAGAGCCTTACGGTGCGCGAGGCCGCTGATCTACGCGACAGCCTGCGCGATTTCGAGGTCGGTCGCGGCGATCTCGGGTGGCTGGGGACGGGCCTGTTCTCCGGCCGGCCCGAGGCGGAGAAGTTCGACCACGGCTCGGTGGCGAGCTTCGTCCTGGTGTCTGGCGCGACCGGGCCGCTGCCGAAGCCTGGTGAGCTCCAGAAGGTGGTGGACTCGATCCCGCGCGCGGCCCTCGCTCACCTGGGCCTCGGCCCGCTGCCCGCGGGCTCGGCGGCCGCGGCGTACGCGGGGCCGCCGGTCGAGCTGTGGGTCGAGCCCTCCGCCCACCTCGTCGAGATCGCGGACGCCATCGCCACCGCGCTCTCCGCGAAGGATCATGAGATCACGGTGAAGCAAGGGGCGCGCTCGGACATCGCGGCGCGCCGGCATCGAGGAGAGGCCTTCCTCTCGCTGCACGCGATAAGGCCGCTCGGGACGCAGGCCTTGCCGGCGACCGCCCACGTCGCGCTGATCGAGGACCCGTCGCGCACGACGCTGGCGACGACCGGCGCGAGCCCGCGCGACGCGACGGGCTCGACGCGCGTCGCGGTCGTCGGCGAGCTGCGCGTCGCGGGCGGCAAGACGCCCGATCTCGTGTTGTCCGCGCACGCGAGGGGCGGCTGGGACCTCGCGAGCTCGCGGCTCAAGAGGAAGTAGCGGCTACGGCGCGGGAGCCGGCTCGGTCGACGCCAGGGTGATGGCGGCGGGCTGCGAGCGATCGGCGCCGTCGTCGAGGGGACGGAAGATCGCCTCGGTCGGGCGCGCGCGGTAGAGCAGGCTGCGCTTCGGCGCCTCGGCCATGATCCCCTCCCAGGTGCGCCGCCTCGGCAGCTTCATCTGGTCGGCGAGGCCCGCGGGGAAGCCGGTGATCGGGTCGCTGAACTCCAGCAAGATGGCGTGCTGGTGGACGCGGTCGTCGCGCTTGATGCCGTGGATCGCGAGCACGTCCCCCGCGCGAAACTCGCGGTGGTGGTCGCGCAGAAAGGCGAAGAACTCCCTTCGCTGCGCGAAGGGGATGCGCTCCTTGCCCTTGAAGTCTCGTACGGCGAACAGCTCGGGGTTGTCGTCGGCGAACTTCTTGAAGCCGAGCACGCCGCGACGGTTTTCGATGCCGTGGTCGGCCATGTCGAGGCGGCCCTTCGGGCGCGCCGGCTTCTGGCCCTGTGGCGTGTACCAGCTGCCAGCGGCGCGCTCATAGGTGTCGAGGACGAAGTCGACGCACACCTGAGGAGGTTGGGCCCTGCCGTCCGAGAGGTACACCGGGTACGTCTGGCCCTCCGTCGTGAACGACGGTCGACCGTTCATGTAAGCGGTGAGCCAATAGGGCCTGAGGTAGCCGTCCTTGTCGGGCCCCTTCTCGTCGCGCGGTCGATCGAACGGCAGGGCCTCGTCGAGCTGGGCCGAGACGACCTCACGCATCTTCGCCTCGGCCCGCATGCGCCATCGGCTTTTGTCGAGCTCACGGGCGACGGCGTCGCGCGCGAGCGCCGGCTCGACGAGGCACGCCAGCGTGAGCTTCGGTCCCTCGGACGTGATGACGGCGCGCGCGCTCGCCTCGCCGTAGTGCAGCTTGGCGAGCAGCGCGCCGTCGGTCACGCGGACCACATCCATCCTGTCGAAGCCCTCCCGGTGCATCAGCTCGAGCACGTCGCGGTGGAGCGCGGGCGCCTCGGGGTCCCCCGCGCGGCGCACGCGGTCGGCGAACAGCACCTGGGCGGGCTTGCCCTTGCGCGGGCCGTCGTCGTGGACGTAGAGCGTCTCGTAGCGGGTCTTCGTCCGCGTGAGCGCGTACGTGGCCTCGCCACGCTCGAGCACCAGGCGCTCGTCGTCGAACAGGTCGCTGAGCTTGAGCCTCGCGTCGAGCTCGAAGCTGTCGTCGGGGTCGTCGCTGTAGACATACCCTTCGCGCAGGAGCACCGCTCGCAGGGCCGCCTTGTCGTGCTTGGTCTTCGCGGCGATGCGCTGCACGCGCGTGCCGGGCAGCTCCTTGGTGAGGGTCTTCACCCCCGGTGGCGCGGCCGGCTCGCGCACGAACAGCGTCACCGCCCCCCTCGCGCGCCCGAGGAACAGCTCGCGGTCCTTCTCCAGCACCCCGCTGCCGTAGGCGCGTCCCGGCGAGGCCTCGATACCTCGCCACTGGGCCTCACACGCCTCGAGGGCGTTGTCCCTCGGGGGAGGCGCGCTCGGCCGCTCGCTCGTCGGGGCGGGCGCCGCCTCGGCTTCTTCTGCCGGGGGAGGCGCGTCCTCGGTCGAGCACGCGAGCGTGAGCGAGCAGAGGAGCGCGAGGAAGCCGTGCTTGAGGCTCGAAGACATCGTCATCGGAGCGACGCCGGCCCGGGCCGCCGCATTCCCGACGGATCCTTGCACGAAAGCCCAGCGCTGGCCCGGCCAGCCTGGTTTGAGGAGGCCTGGGTTGTCGAGCCTCGGCTCGGGGTGCGACGATCCGTGCATGGCGCGAAGCAACGGCCCTGTTCCGGTCGCGATGGTGCTGCTCATGGTCGGGTGCGGCTCCGACGTGCAGGTCCTCGACGGCGACGGCGGAGGGGTTGCGGAAGGAGGCTCCACGAGCAGCGTACAAGGCGGCGCTGGCCAGGGCGCCTCCGCGCAGGGCGGCGCGGGCAACGGCACCGCGCAAGGGGGCTCGAGCCAAGGAGGCTCGAGCCCAAACGGAGGCTCCGGCCAGGGGGGAGTCGGGGAGGGGGGCGCGACGCAAATCTGCGACGCGCCAGGCCCGTGCGGGGCCTGCGTCGCGCAGGCATGTCCCGACGTCTGGTGTGACTGCGTCAACAATCAGCAGTGCCTGCCGCTGTTCGGCTGCACCGCACAGTGCCCCGACGGGCCTGACTATCAAGCGTGCGTCCAAGACTGCATGGCGGCCTACCCCGAAGGGATCTCTGCCGTGGTGCTCGCCGCAGACTGCGCCGCCGGACCCTGCCAAGGCTCCTGTCCGCAGGCGGGCGAGCCCATCAGTCCCTGCGAAGAGTGCCTCTATTCGACGTGCCCGGACGCGATGAACGCGTGCCTCTCCAACAGCGAGTGCCTCGCCGTCTGGTCGTGCCTCAACGACTGCCCTCCCAACGAGCTGTCGTGCCACCAGGGCTGTTACAACGCGTTCCCGGGCGGGATCGAGGCGCTCGAGGACGTGATCGACTGCAGCCAGGTCGCGTGCGAGCCCGTCTGCAACTAGAGTCCTGCCGAAGCAGAAGGCCGGGCCCGAAGCGACGCGGGGTGACCGACTCTTCATCGAGGCGGTCTTGTACCGCGCCAGGACCGGCTTGCCCTGGCGTGATCTTCCTGAGCGGTTCGGTCCCCGGAAGTCGGTCTACAACCGGTTCGCAACCGGGCGAAGCGAGGCCACTGAGGCCACGATATTCAGAGCTGCGCGTCGAGGTCGACGAGACCGGCTCGATTCTCGATGGCTCCGATTGTTCGCGCTCACCAGGATGCGTCGGGCGGAAGGGGGGATCGAAAGCAATGCTTTGGGACGCTCGAGGAGGCGTTTCGACCAAGCTCCACGCCGTCGTCGACACCCAAGGCCGCCCGCTCCACCTCACGCTCTCGGCGGGCCAGCGCCACGAAATGGGGAATGAAGGCGGTCATCGGCTCGAAACCCGAGCGTCCTCGCAGGCTGCCCAAGTCGCGAGACCTCTACGCGATGCGCTACTTGGTCGAGCGATTCTTCCACGAGCTGAAGCGCTTTCGCGCGATCGCAACCCGCTACGAAAAGACCGCATGCAGCTACCTCGCGCTCGTCCACCTCGCATGTGCCCGCCCAGGCTCGAGGCATAGGCAAGAGTGGCGCCGACGTTGTCGCGCCCTCAGCGGCCGGCCAGCTTGTGAGCATGGCGGCCAGCCGCCCCAACAGGCTGAGCAACTCTGCGACCTCGCTCTGTGTCGAAAGCCCCAACCGCCCGAGCGCCTCCACACAGGCAGCGGCTTCACAGGCCTCAGCGCGCGCCACGCAGCCGTTGCGCGCGATCTGCTCGCTGCGCGCAGCCCCTCGGCCAGCTGCAGAAACGCTGACTGGCTCGCTCTGCGAAGCTGATCGCTGAGCGGCCCGTAGCCCCGCGGCAGCTTCTTGGCGAGCGCGTCAGTCTTCTCGAGCGCGTCGAGCGCTACCGCGTACGCGTCGAGACCGTGATGGGGAAAGCGGAGAAACGAGGTCTTGTCGTCTTGCCTTTGGGTCATGCCCAACAACGCGCAGGATCCGTGATCGACCGGTGGCGCCGATCCTCCGCCCTGAGATTCGATCCGCTCCCCGCGCCACCGCTCGGGCGCGGAGCGTGCGCGACAGGCTGACACGAAGGCAAGACGGCGAGACCGGCTGATGACCCACAGCGAGCTCACCGAGGTCGAAGCCGCAGCCGAGATCGAAGCCGAGCCTGAGCCCGAGCCCCGATTCACCAGGCTCGAGGGTCGATGCCGACCCCACGAGCTACTCGATCTTCGTGCCTGGGGTCGATGCCGCCACGGACCATTGGAAGTTGTCGAGCAGCACGAGCGAGTCGTACCAGGCGTCGCCCGTGTCCCAGGTCACGAAGCGCAGCTCGATCGTCTCGCCGGGGACGACGTTGCCGCTCGTGGTGAGCCAGCCCGTCGCGCCACCGGAGAAGTTGTTCGCGCCGCAGTAGCCCGGATCACCCGCGAACTGTGGCGGGGGGTTCTGCACGTCGAAGCCAGTGCCGGTCAGCTGCGCCGTGCTGAGGCACGTGTTGGTGTTGCCCGGGACGGCGCCGCCGCCGCAGCCCGTCGCTCCGTTTTCGCACTGGGTGAAGAGCCCGGTGTTGCCGAAGGCGAGGTTCACGCCGACCGGGTAGATCGCGCCGCCGGCGGGAGGCGCGTCCCAGAAGGCCAGGTTCTTGTCGGCGGGGTTCGGCGACTGGCCGGCCCCGGGCACGAAGCTCGAGTCGAGCAGCGCGAGGAAGAAGTCGTTGAACGCGCTGCACACCCACTCGGGGTACTCGCTCGAGTAGAAGCTCGACGAGACG
Organism: Polyangiaceae bacterium; assembly: GCA_016719945.1. Taxonomy (GTDB): domain Bacteria; phylum Myxococcota_A; class Polyangia; order Polyangiales; family Polyangiaceae; genus Xiheicaenibacterium. The sequence continues at coordinate 787,651 of JADJYE010000002.1, forward strand.
CTGAAGGAGTTCGCGTTCGTCGGCACCCGCACGCGGACCTTGAGCATGATGGGGTCGTTCGCGGTGGTGCCGCCTTGCGGATCGGGGCAGCCCGGGGCGTTGGGGAAGTTGTTGCCGTTCGCCGCGAGCCAGTCCGCTGGGACCGCGCTCGTCGTGCCCATGTTCTGCCCGCCTTGGAACGCGGCGTAGTTAGGGCTCGTGTTGTTGGGCGACGTCGACGCGGCGGCGACGCCGGTCGACAGCACCGCGAGCTGTGCACCGCCGAGGGGCGACACGCCCGAGCCATAGCCGGTGCGGATCGACTTCGAGCTCGTCGCCGGAGTGCCCGCGCCGTTCGCGCGGTAGAAGTTGGCCGAGATGACGCCCCACTTCTTGTCCTGAAGGGCCGGGTTCTCGACCGTCATCGCGCACAGCTCCATCGCGCGCGCGTAGTCGAGCGCGTCGGCCGAGTTGCTCGCCAGGGCGCCGTCGCAGCCCGCGAGGACGTTGTCGACCGTGCCGTCACAGTCGTCGTCGACCATGTTGCCAGGCACCTCGAAGGCCCCCGGGTTCACGAGCAGCGGGTCGCCGCATGCGCCGCTCGCGACGTCGTCGCAGCAGTCTCCCTGGCAGCGCGTCCAGCCGTCGCCGTCCATGTCGCCGATGTCATCGGGAGTCCCGTTGCAGTCGTTGTCGATCCCGTCGGCGCAGATCTCGTCGATCGGGAACACCTGATCGTAGCAGGGGCCCCAGGCGGTCCCGCTGTTGAGGCAGGTCTGCGTCCCCGCTTGGCAAGGCGCGTTGTTCTCGACGCCCGGCACGCCCTCCCAGCAGTCCTGCACCGCGCCCGGCGTGCACGCGCAGTCACCTTGGGTCTCGCAGCCGTCGGTCTTGGTGCCATTGCAGTCGTTGAAGCCGTCGTCACAGGCTGCGTAGCCACACTGCCCCGTGCAGACGGGGTCGACGTTGTCTGCGCCTTCGCACGCGACGTCGCACATCCCGCAGTGCTCGAGGCTGGTGCTCGTGTCGACGCACGCCCCGCTGCAACACGCGAGCCCGCCTTCGCACGGCTGATCCGCGGCGCAGCCCGCAACACACTCGCCGCCGTCGCACACGAAGCCAGGGTCGCAGTCGGTGTTGGAGGCGCACTCGGGGGCGCCGCCGCTGCCGCCACCGCCGTCGCTCGTCGCCCCTCCACCGCCCTCGGGCCCGGCGCCGTTTCCGCCGGTGTCGCTGGCGCCGCTCGCCCCTGAGCCCCCTGTCCCCGTGCCGTCGTCGCACGCGGCGAGCGCGAACAGGCCGAGGACCACGGAGCCTGCAAAGAAAGAAGTCGATTTCATGGGGGCACCTAGCTCGGGCCGGGATGGAAGCGACCCAAGCTCGATGATCCCGCTTTGCGGGCGCTCCCCGCAACAATCCGGCCTGTACACGAGAGACAATTGGTGCGCGATCGTGAGAGCCCCCCACTGACCTAGGAAGATGTGGGCTGCCGGTCGCGTAGGAGGCGATGCCTGTAGACGGCATCCCCGCGGGTCCGCACGGCCGCAAACGCTCATGGACCTCGAACCCGAAGCGCGCCGGCGCCGTCCCAGGCGACGTAGCCCGTCGGGAGCCTGCCCTCGAGGAGACCTCGCTCCGTCGGCGCCCGCTGTGGCCGCTGTTGTTGGGGGTGGTCGCGGTGCTGGCCGCCGGAGGCGCGGGCCTCTTCTTCTTCCTCACGCGCCCCGACCCCTTCAAGGTCCTGGTGGCGGTCGACGTCGACGGGCAGTGGTGGGAGGGCTCGAGGCCAGCCGCGGTCCTCGCCGATCGTATCGGCGAGGGGCTCAAGCGGATCGGCTTCGAGCCGGTCGCGGGAGGAGATCCCGAGGTCGATCGGATCTTGTCCTCGAGCCGGTCGCCGGAGGAGGCGGCGCGGCGCCTCGGCGCTGGGTTCGTCATCCATGGATCGCTCGCGCCGGCGGTGGTCGAGCACGCGATCGAGGACTCCACGCTGGTCGAGGCTCGCGCGGACGCCACGCTCCACGTCCGCTTCGTGGGCGACCGAGAAGGGCGGTCGGCGGCCTTTGGTGCCTCCGGCTCGGGCTTCGGCGCGACCAAGGAAGAGGCGCTCGCGGTGCTCGTGGATCACGTCGCCGAGCGCGTCTTCGACGCCGCCGTGCCGAAGCTGCTCGAGCACGAGGTGATCCGCTCGAAGCTCGAGTCGGGCGATCTCGAGGCGACCGTGCGCCTCAAGGACGCGAAGGACTACGTGGCGCTGCGGGCTCGAAGGCTCTCCGATGCCCAGCTGGCGTACGACAAGGTCGACCAGGACAGGGCGTCGTCCTCTGGGCCGCCCATCACGTACTACGGGACCTTCCGCGAGCAGAGCTACCTGGCGGCGACCGGGACCTCCGGCGCGCTCCTGCTCACGGCGGACGTGTCGCCGTTTCTGCACCCCATTTCGATGGACCTGGAGTGGAGCTACCGACCTGAGGTGCTCGCGTGGAGAAGCGACGACCGGAGTGATCGCGAGCTGTGGTCCGGGTACCACGTGATGGGGGTGCCCTCGTCGTCGGCTGACGGCGCGATCGTCGCGTTCGTCGAGGACCTCTACGGCCACGCGAAGACGCTGAGCGTGTCGCGTCAAGGTGCGGCGCCGAAGCGGCTTCGTGTGGAGCCGGTCGCGCGCTTCGACGACCTCGCCGTCTCGCCCGCCGGCACCTACGTCGCGCTGTACGAGCGACCCTGCCGCCAGTGCGCGTCGGGGTTCGTGATCGCCTCGCTCACGAGCGGAGAGCGCGAGTATGCACACGGCCCGCCCCAAGCGGCGGGCGAGCCCGCGCGCCAGACCTACTACGGGTTCGCTTGGCTCGACGATCACCGGCTGCTGCTAGCGCACCGCGCGCTCACGGCTCCGCCGCCGCCGGAGCAGGACGACGACGAGGATGAAGACGAAGGCCCGCCGGCGAGCCATGAGGAGCTGATGATCGTGGAGCTCGGCAGGGGCGCGCCCATGCTGCGCCTGCTCGTGCAGCTGGAGCCGGACGAGTCTTGCGTGTCGCCCGATGGCAGCCGAGACGGCAAGCGCGTCGTGGCGTCGTGCGGAGGCGTGCTCACGTTCTTCGACGCGCTGACCGGCGAGCGAACCGAGACCTCCGAGGCCGGCAGCGACCCCACCTTCTCGCCGAGCGGCGCGCAGGTCGCGTTCGTGCGAGGGGGAGATCTGTGGCTGATGAGCGCCGCGGGCGGCCCAGCGGCGCGCCTCACTGAGAACGAGCACGCGGAGAACCGGCCCCGCTTCTCGCCCGACGGCCGTCGGGTGTATTTCCAGTCGCAAGCCCACGATCCCAACATCGCGAGGCGCGTCACCAGCGTGATCGCTTCGGTCGAGGTCCCATGAGCGAAGAGCCTACGAAGGGCGAGGCTGCGGTCGAACCGCCGACGCCATCCCAAGACCCTCACCAGGAGCAGGCGCTGTTCTTCGGTATCTCCGCCGCCCGGCTGCGGAGCCGAGCGCGCTGGGGGTGCATCTTGCTGCTGCTGTCGCTCGTCGTCCCCTACGACATCGTCGCGACGACCCCGATCTTTGCGTGGGACGTCGTCGGTGAGCTCAGGCTGTCCTCGGCGCTGGCGCTGCTCGCGCTGCCGTGCGCGGGGCTCGCGATCGCGCTCGGGCTGTTGCTCACCAAGCGCGGGGCGTCGCTCGCGTTCGTCGTCTTGTCGGCGCTGCTGACGGCCGCGCTCGTGCGAAAGCTCGGCGCCGATCGCGCGGCCTGGGACGTCGTGCGCGTGCCCGACGCCTTCTCGACTCGGCCTGCCGGAGCCCTGCTCGCGATCGGCCTCACGGCGGCGGCGGCCAACCTGAAGTTTCGCTCGGCGACCCGGCCGGCGGTGCCGTACGTGCTCGGCGCGGCGGGGGCGTCGGCGGCGTATTTCTACCTCTGGCCGGAGCGCGGAGAGGCGCCGATCCGCACCGTCATCCGCGCGCTCGGGTCGATCCCCGACATGCCCGACTTCCGGTTCCAGATCGGGATCCTGCTGATCGTGTTCTTGATGGTCTGGCCGCTGTTCATCACAGCGATGGGGATGAGCTTCTTCAAGGTCACGCCCGAGAAGGACGAGTCCTGGTTCGCGATCGTGGCCAACTGGACGCTCTCGCTCCACCTGCTCCTGCTCGTGACGCGCGCACTGATGATGCCGCAGCCGGGCTTCACTGCGATGGTGTACCTGCTCACCGTGCTGATCGTCACCGCCGTCATCGTGATGACCAGCGCCGCGGTCACGGTCGCGGTCGAGAGCTTCTTCGTCCCAGCGGGCGACGAGGTGCCGACCCGCTCGGCCGGCAGCGATGACTTCTCGTCGTTCGGCGGCGAGGTCAGCGAGGCGCCCCCTGCGCCCGCCTCCCGCGGCATGCGACCCGAGCGCGCCTTGCCGATCGCCGCCGCCGTCGTGGTCGTCGTGGCGATCACCCAGGCGATCCTCTCGCGCCCCCCCGACAAGGGCACCGACTGGGACCTCGAGAAGCCGACCGCCGACGCGGATCTGGCGTTCGGGCCGGCGTTCGAGGCCTGGGCGCACGCGCGCCGCCGGTGGGACCTGTCGTCTCGCCTGAAGAGCGGCTCCGAGGCGCGCGTCGAGGTGAAGCAGTCCGGCAAAGATTTGATCAGCGCCGCGAAGGACGTGAGCCCCGAGCTGTCGGAGGCCATGACCAAGCTCGTCCTCGAGAGCGACGATCTCGACCTCGCGGGCGCGAAGTGGTCCCGCCTCGTCCACGGGGTGAACGAGGCGAGTCGCGCGTCGGGCCTGCCCTATTACATCGACCCGGACTTCCTCGTCCGTCAGGACGAGGAGAAGGGCGAGGTGCGCACCCACTTCATGGCCCACGTCTACCGCATCAAGAAGGTGAGCCAGTTCGACGTCGACGGGGACGTCTTCGCGACGCTGCACGTCGAGTCGATGGACTCTTCCGGCGCCGACCACCTGCGGCTCGGCTTCTCGCGCGACGAGCAGCCCTTCGCGCTGGTCAACCTCGACGCCGTGGCCGTGAAGAGCTCGCAGTACCGCGCCCTCGTCAAGCAGGGGTACTGCACCGACGACATCGTCCTGAACCCGCGCATCTACAGCGGGCTCGAGAGCTGCGGCGCGCTGCTCAAGGACTACGCCGACGAGCGCGAGGAGGAGATCGCCAAGGCCATCCTCGCCGGGACCGAGCGCCACGAGCTGCAGCATCAGGTCGACGGGCCTCACTTGCCCCTCGCCGGCCCGGTCCTCACGCTGCTCGAGGGCTTCGACCCCGCGGCTCAAGAGCGCGTCAACCGCGAGGTCAGCGCCTTCCTGGCCGAGCTGACGACCGACGGCATGGCGCCGAAGCTCGGCCTCGTTCAGCTCGCGCAGTACCTCTTCTCCAACGAGGAGCAGCGCGGCGTCTACTCGAAGACTGCGGTCGTCTTGTTCGAGGCCCTCGCCGAGCGCTCCATCCGGCGCGGGTTCAACGTCGACGGCGATCGGTTCTGGCCGGTGTACGAGAAGCTCTTCGCGATGTCGGACGACCAGCTCAGGGCCCGGGCGCGAGAGGTCTGGGAGGAGCTGTTCGACGCGGAGCTCACGCCCCCGAAGGAGAAGTGAGGGGCAGCGTGAACCCGACCGTGGCGCCGCCGCCGTCCCTCTCGCGGGCGTAGGCGTCGCCCCCGTGGGCGCGCGCGATGCGCTGCACGAGCGAGAGCCCGAGGCCGAGCGAGCCGTGGTCACCCGCCGCGCGCCCGTAGAACGGGTCGAAGATGCGCGCGGCGTCGGCCGACCCCAAGCCAGCGCCGCGGTCATGGACCTCGATCTCGACGGCTCGATCGCCGAAGCGGACCGTCAGCTCGGTCGCGCCTTGTCCGTGCTTCTCGGCGTTGTCGAACAGGTTCGCGAGGGCCCGCGCGACGAGGGTCGCGTCGAAGCGCACCGGGCGGACCGCGCCGGTCACCTCAGGCGTCACCGCGATCGAAGCGCGCTTCACGGCGCGCTCCACGGCCTCGACGAGGTCGCTCTGCCGGAGCGAGACGGCCGAGAACTCGAGCCGGCTCTGCGCGAGCAGCCCACCGACGAGGTCATCGATCTCGATGACCTCGTGCTCGAGCTCGGCGAGCAGCTCGAGCCGCCGCTCGTCGGAGAGCTCGTCGTCTCGCAGCAGCTCCAGCAGCAGCCGAATGCGAGCGAGGGGCGAGCGCAGCTCGTGGGAGACCGAGGCGAGCAGCTCGCGCTGATCTGCGAGCTGCTTCTTGATCCTCTGGGCCATCTCGCGGACCGCGCCGCTCAGGTGGATGATCTCGCTCGGCGCGTGGCGCCTAGGTCTCATCGCGACGTCGTAGTCGCCGCGCCCGATGGCGTCGGTGACGTCGACCAGCTCGAGGATGGGGCGCCCGAGGTGGCGGGCGACCTTGTGGGCGATCAACCAGAGCACGGCGAGGGACGCCACGAGCCCGACCAGCAGGCCGATCGGTCGGTTGCCGCTGCGGACCAAGCACAGGTCGACACGTCCGAGGACCTGGTCGCCCCGCTGCGGAGAGAGCGACCACTCCTTGCGCGCGCACGGCCTGTCGCCCGCGACGTACAGGGCCTCTCCGGCGCTGTCCCGCACGGTGACGTCGACGCCCATCTCGCGCGCGAGCTCGTCGGCGTAGGCGTCACGCGCGGCGGGCTCGTCCCACACGTCGGCGAAGCGCGCCGCGAGCACGCGGCGGCCGCCGTTGAAGATCTTGTGCCACTCGCTGCTCCCCCCGCCGAGCGCCCACGAGACGGTGAAGCCGACGGCGCCGCTGCACAGGATGGCGACGCCGAACCACACGAAGATGCGCCGGTGCAGCGGCGCGACGGCACGGACACAGCGTCGCCACAACACGGCGTCAGTCGCCCGCCGCGCCGTCGCGCGCGAAGACATAGCCCACGCCGCGCACGGTCTTGATGAGGCGCGCCTCGCCGAGCTTCTGCCTCAGGTGGGAGATGTGCACGTCGATCGTTCGCTCGGAGACGATCACGCCGCCGCGGCCAGCGGCGCTCAGCAATCGATCGCGTGGGATCACCTGGCCGGACCTCCTCGCGAGCGCGAGCAGGATGTCGAACTCGATGCCGGTCAGCTCCACGGGGCGGCCATCGACCGAGACGAGCCGGCTCGCGACGTCGATCGCTACAGGCCCGACCTGGAGGCGCTCCGCGTCGACCTCGGGCCGGACCCGCCGCAGGATCGCCTTCAGCCGCGCGAGCAGCTCGCGCGGGTTGAACGGCTTCGGGAGGTAGTCGTCGGCGCCGACCTCCAGCCCGACGATGCGATCGGTCTCGTCGCCGCGGGCGGTCAGCATCACCACCGGGACCTCGGAGCGCTTGCGGATCCGCCGGCACACCTCGAGGCCGTCCATGCCGGGCATCATCACGTCGAGCAGGACGGCGTCGTACGACCCAAGCTCGAGCTTCGCCAGGCCGGCCGCGCCGTCGAGGGCGCGCTCGACCTCGAACCCGTTCTGCTTCAGGTAGCTCGACAGCAGGTCGTGCAGCCGCAGATCGTCGTCGATGACCAGGACTCGGGCTCCCATCGTCCGCTGGGAGCCTAGTCCCCTGGCACCATCGATGCTCCAAGAATTCGGGTCGCGATCGAGCGCCAGGCTCGACATCAGCGATCGCCGTGGTGGCGGCGCCCGCGACGGCCCTCGCGGGGCTCGTCCGCGGAGTCTTGGTCGTCCTCCTGGCCGCGGTCCGCGGCGTCGACCGAGCGAGCCGCGCGAACGCACGTCTGCGCGACCTCGTCCTTGAAGCGCTCGCGGCGGCTCTTCGCGTGGCAAGACATGCTCGCGAAGCCGGCCGCGAAGCCGCCGATCGTCCCGAGCGCCAACAGGCCCATGATGATTCTCTGCTTGATCATGACTCGTCTCCTTGGGGGTGCGCGCTCTTCGGCTCAGATGTGAACGGCCTCGCGGTACGGGCCGCGCGCCCGCCCGAAGCGGCCGAACATGCGACGCTCGACCAGCGTCGCCAGCCGCTCGCGCTGCTCGCGATCGAGCGCGCCGTGGACCTTCGCGAGCGCCCCGCCGATGGCGGTCTGCACGCGGCGGAAGGCCTCGTCGTGCCGGGCGAACGCGGCGCCGAGGCGCCCCTCGTCGAACGTCTCCTCCTTCAGCACGCTCGCCACGTCGGCGCGCGTCGCCTCGAGCTCCGGGCGCAGGGCGCCGACCGCCAACTCCACCTCTTGGAAGGCGCTCATGATGGCCTTCTCCTGGCTGGGGCTCGTCTCGAGCCGGTAGAAGAGGCGGTTCAGCATTCCGCGTCGACCGAACCCGCGGCCGTGGTAGCCGTGACCCCACCGCCCGTGCCTCGCTCGCTTGATCATCACGATGAGACCAACGAGACATGCCGTTCCGAACAAGAACCCGAACATGAGGACCTCCGTGTGGACAACAGCTTGCGGGCGCTCGGTTAAGGGCGGCCCTCGAGTTCGATGAAGTTTCGTTAACGATGAGCGTCGGGCCCCGAAAGAGCGCGTCGTCGGTGCTGCGGCGTCCGAGCGTCAGGCGCTGGGTGCTCGCGCGGCTGCTCTCAGGCATCGCCATGACCTCGCTTCGGGCGACGGTCCTGTGGCAGGTCTATGATCTGACGCAGTCGCTCGCGCTGCTTGGGCTCGTCGGGCTGCTCTCGTTCCTGCCGGCCCCGATCGCCGCGCTCACGGGGGGGGTCGTGGCCGACGCGTACGACCGCAAGCGCGTCGTGTTGATCGCGCAGGGGTGGAGCTCGTGTGTGCGCTCGGCCTCACCGCGCTGTCGTCGACCCCGGGGGCCCCGCTCGCGGCGTTGTTTGGCGTCTTCGTCGTGAACTTCACCGCGCTGTCGTTCGAGGCCCCGGCGCGGCAATCGATGTTGCCTCGGCTGGTGCCACGGGAAGAGCTGCCGCGGGCGGTGACCGTGATGTCGGCCGGCCAGGCGCTGGCCTTCGTGACAGGCCCGACGCTCGCCGGGTTCCTGCTGGGGTGGTTCGGCGCCACCGTGGCGTTTGGCGTGAGCGTCGCGCTGATCGCTGTGTCGATCGCGCTCGTGCTCGCCGTTCACGAGACCGTGGAGGCGCCTGCTCGTCGCCCGGTGGTGGGCCTCGCCGCGCTCCGTGAGGGGCTCAAGTACGTCGTCGGGAACAAGATCGTCCTCGGGGCGCTGTCGATCGACCTGTTCGCCGTGATCTTCGGCGGCGCGACGGCCATGCTGCCCGTCTACGCGCGCGACGTGCTGCAGATCGGGGCCAAGGGGTACGGCCTCCTCGCGGCGTGCCTCGACGTCGGCGCGCTGGCGACGAGCCTGGTCATGATCTTCATGCCGCCGATCCAACGGATCGGTCGCGCGATCCTGATCAGCGTCGTGGTGTACGGCGCCGCGACGATCGCGTTCGGGCTGAGCCGAAGCATCCCGCTCAGCGTCGCGACCTATTTCCTCGTCGGCGTCGCCGATCAGGTGAGCGTCGTGAGCCGCTCGACGCTGGTCCAGCTCTCCACGCCAGACGAGCTGCGCGGCCGGGTCTCGAGCGTGAACATGGTGTTCATCATCGCCTCGAACCAGCTCAGCGTGGCGGAGAGCGGGTTCGTCGCGGCGCTCACCAGCCCCACGTTCGCGGTCGTCTCCGGCGGGGTGATGGTCTTCCTCGTGGCGGTGGTCGTCGCCCTGCTCGTCCCTGAGCTGTGGCGCGCCAAGACGCCGACGGGGGCGTGACGTTGCGCAGCGCGCAAGCATCGCACGTCAGCGATGCAGGTCGCGATGCGCGGAAGGTCGGACCGGCCTATCCTTGGCGTGTATGGGGGTCCTGGTCACCGCTCGGCTCGAGCTCGTCCCGATCACCGTGCCCGTGGTCGAGGCGGTGCTCACGGGGCAGCGCGAGCGCGCCGAGGAGCTGCTCGGCGCGAGCTGCCCCCTCGCGTGGCCGAACCGCGCGCTGATCGAGCGGGCGTTCTACGCGTCGCTCGACGCGATCCGCGCCGACCCGGCGACGCGGCTGTGGGGGGACCGCGTCATGATCACGCTCGATCGAGCGCGTCGCGTCGTGGGCAGCGTCGTGTTCCACGGCGCGCCCAACGACGAGGGCGCGGTCGAGGTCGCGTATGGAGTCGAGGAGGACTCGCAGCGCCAGGGCTACGCGACGGAGGCCACGCGCGCGAGCGTCGTCTGGGCGCTCGAGCAGCCCAACGTGAGCGTCGTGCGCGCCGCGACGCCGCCGTGGCACGTGGCGTCGCAGAGGGTGCTCGAGAGGTGCGGGCTCGCGCGCGTGGGGGAGCGCGAGAGCCCGCTCGGCGAGCTCTGGGAGTACGAGCTCAGGCGCCCTGCACGGTGATCTTGATCATCTTCACCGGCGTGTTGGGGCGATCGTCGCGCGTCGGCGTCTTCTCGATCTTCTGAACGACGTCCATCCCGCTGATGACCTTGCCGAACACCGGGTGCTTCGACGGGCCCGGGGTGAAGAAGTCGAGGTAGCTGTTGTGCACGGTGTTGATGAAGAACTGACAGCTGCCGCTGTTCGGGCGGCCGGTGTTCGCCATCGCGAGCGTGCCGGGCTCATTCGAGATCTTCGCGTCGGCGGGGTGCTCGTCCTTGATGGTGCCGTTCGGGGAGTCGCCCGTGCCGGCGCGCGAGCTGTTCGGGTCCCGCGAGTGGGGGCAGCCGAACTGGATCATGAAGTTGTCGATGACGCGGTGGAAGTGCAGGCCGTCGTAGAAGCCGGACTTCGCGAGGTTGATGAAGTTGCCCGCGGTGAGGGGCATCTTGTCCAGAAACAGCTCGACGGTGAAGTTGCCGAGCGACGTCTCGCAGAGCGCTGTCGGGTTCGCCATGGCCCAGGGACCTAGGCGCGTTGCCCTCACGCGTGAAGGGCCAATCGCTCAGGGTACGCAGGGGATCGCGCCGGTGCCGAGCTCGTAGTGCCGCTCGACGTCGGCGGCGGAGAGCTCACGGTCATAGACCGCCAGCTCGTCGATCACCCCCGCGAAGCCCGCCCCGAGCTGGAGCGTGCCAGTGACCGTCGGCATCGGGATCTCGTCGCCGGTCGCGTCGAGCGGGATCGGCGCACCGTCGAGGTAGAGGACCATGTCGTCGGCGTTCCCCGAGCCGTCGAACATGGTGCCGGCCGTCTGCCGGTAGACCCCCACCACGTGGTGCACCTGGCCGGCCGGATCTTGGAGATTCAGGAAGAAGGTGACGCCGCGCTCAGCGGCTGCGCTGTTGCGGATGCGAAAGCGAAACGCGTCGTCTCCGTCAGCCACCTGACGCTCGACCACCTCGAGCGTGAGTCGATCGGCGGCGTTCGCGAAGCGGAAGAGATCTCGCGTATCGAGCAGGGTGGGGACGCTCATCCACAGCTCGATGGTGAACGGCTCGAAGCCGCCGAATAGCGCTGACGCGCCTGGATATCCGGCGTAGTCGCTGGCGGCGGCGGTGCCGAACGTCGCCCCGCCGTCGCTGCCGTCGACGAGCGGCGCGGCCGGTCCGAACACGCCCACCGAGGTCGCCTGACCTCCGAGGCTGCCGAGGTTCGGCTCGGCCGCGTCCCCGGTCATCTTGAGATAGATGGCCGGGTCGTCGGCGAGGATGCAGTCCTCGTAGGAGAGCGGCGGGCCGCCCCCTACGCCTGGGTTGCCTCCCTGCGACGTCGAGCCGCCCTCGCTCGAGCCGCCGAGCGGGCCGCCGGCCTGGTTGCCTGCGCCCCCATCCGCGGAGCCGCCGCTGCCCGCGCCTCCCGCCGAGGTCGCGCCGCTGCCGTCCTGGAGCGAGTCCAAGGAGATGAGCGTGCACCCGCTGGTCGCGAGGAGCACGAAGACGAGCGCACGCCGAGGCGGCATGACGGCAGCTTACCAGCCAGTGTAGAACGGCGTCATGAAGCTCGAGGGTCGTGTGCTCGCGGTGACGGGCGCGTCGGGGAACCTGGGCAGCGCGATCGCCGCGGCGCTGCTCGAGGCCGGCGCGAAGGTCGTCCTCTTGGATCGAGACCCCGCTCGGCTGTCGTCGATGTTCGGGCCGGCGTGCGCCGAGGGGCGAGCCTCCGCGCATGCGGCCGATCTCGGGGACGAGTCGAGCGCGCGGGCTGCGCTCGACGCGGGCGCCCAAGCGCTCGGCGGCCTCGACGGCCTGGCTTGTACAGTCGGTGGTTACGCGAGCGTCCCCGCCGAGCAAGCCGACCTCGCGCTGTTCGATCAGATGCTCACGGTCAACCTGAAGACGGCCGTCGCGTGCACCCGGGCCGCGCTGCCGGCGCTGCTCGCGCGAGGCGAGGGCTCGATCGTGCACGTCGCCAGCCTGGCGGCCCTGCGCGGCGGGGCGGGCGAGGCGGCGTACAGCGCCGCGAAGGCGGCGGTCTTGCGCTACTCCGAGGCGGTCGCGGAGGAGCTGAAGGGGAGGGGGGTTCGGGTCAACGCCGTGCTCCCCGGCACGATCGACACGCCGCAGAACCGCGCGTGGATGAGCGCGGAGCAAGCAGCGCTCGCGGTCGATCCGCGCGCGATCGCCGACGCGGTCCTGTTCCTGCTCTCCGACGCGGCGCGCGCCGTGACCGGCGCCCAGCTGCGCATCACCGGGCGGCAGTAGTCCACTGGAACGTGGGTCTGTCCCGAAGGGGACACCCTCATTGTTTGGGCGGAAGCTCAGCTTCCACGGCAGCAGGTGCGCCGCTCGCGAGCTGGCGGCAGCGGAGCGAGAGCTTGTCGACGACCGGCTTGAGGTCGGTGGTCTGCTTCTTCTCGAAGTCGCTCTCTTTCACGTCGCGGGCGACCGTCATCAGCCGCTTCGTGTCCCCGCCGCACGCGTCGAGCAGCGCCCCGAAGGCGCGCTCGCCGCCGTGGTACGTGTCGTAGCCCGCGAGCGTCGCGTTGGTGATCGGTCGCCGGAAGCGCAGCTCCGCGCGCAACGCCGTGAGGTACGCGGCCTTCTTGGTGAGCTTCTCCGCGCGCGGAGCGCTCGACGCGTACAGCGCTTTCAGGTCCTTGTAGGCCTTGTGCAGCCGATCGCGGGTCTCTTTGCCGCGCGCCTCGCCCTCCACGAAGCTGGTGAGCTCGTCCGACGAGGGGCCGAAGCGGTCCGCGAGGTACGTGAGGGTCAGGCGGTCTCCGACGAACGTGGCGAGGCCCTCGTTGAACTCGGACTGGCTCGGCACGTAGATCGTCGCGTGCACCGACTCGTGCAGGATGACGTTCGCGAGCTCGCCGTCCGCGTCGCCGCTGTCGTCGATCATGCTCGAGAGCACCGGATCGGAGAACCAGCCGAGCGTCGAGTAGGCGGTCGAGCCGCGCAGGTCGGTGTCCCACCCCTCGGCGTCGAGCTGCTCGGCCTGGTTCTTGGCGAGGTGCCGATCGAACCACCCGAGGTAGGGCACGCTGCCGACGATCGGGAAGCTCCAGCGCTTCGGCTCCAGCGACAGCTCGGGGGCCGCGCTCACGACCCACACCACGAACCTGCCCGGCAGCTGCACGAAGCTCTCGTAGCTCCCGGTCGGGACCAGGCCGCTGTCGGACGCGAAGGCCTTGATGCGCGGCACCTCGGCGAGGAGGCGCCGGGTCTCGGGGTCGAGGTCCTCGTTCTCGATCGAGGACTCGATGCTCCGGGCGCGGCACAGGAGGTCGAGCTGACCCTCCCCCGCTTGCAGGAGGTAGTCGACCTCGAAACACGCGCTGGTGCACAGCGCGAGGGCTGCCGCGGCGAGCGCTCTCGTCACGGCTTGGCGGGGGGAGCCGACTTCGTCGGCGCCTTCGGGGGCGGCGCTGGCGCTTTCGAAGGGGCTGCGGGCGCCTTCGCGGGCGCTGCGGGCGCCTTCGCGGGCGCTGCCGCGCCCGGGGTCGTGGGCGTGAGGCGGACCATCTGGCGGATGAGCGTGTCGACGCTCTCCAGCCACTTGCGGAACGCGGGGTACTCCGCGACGGGGATCGTCGACTTGTCGAAGACGACCTCGGTCTCGATCAGGATCGTGCCCGGCGTCTTGCCCTGCTTGAACGAGACGCGCGCGTTGCCGAAGGCGCCGCCCTTCGCCTCGCCACCCGGCGGCAGCTCCTTGAAGCTGTAGCCCGCGGGTGCCGTGATGGTGATCTTGCGTCGGTCGTGGCTCGGCCCGAGGTGCGGCGGCAACACGACGGGGAGGGTGCGTTTGGCGAGCGGCGCGTAGATCGCCATGAAGCTGAAGCTGCCCATCGTGGGGATGGCGAGCTCGTCGCCCTCGCGACGCGCGTAGCCCTCGACCTTGGCCGCGTAGGCGAGGGTGCCGTCGTCGGCCGAATATTGCAGGTCGCCGTCGAGGTCGACGGTCGGCACCCAGCGGCCAAGGTATTGCTCGACCCACTGCGCGCGCGCGTCGGGCTCGCTCAGGTTGTTGCGCAGCTCGAAGGCGAGATCCCCCATGTGCTTCTCGTTGCCCTTGAGCTCTGCGCGGCCGCTCGCGTCGAGCTTCACGGTCCACTCCAGGCTCGTGCCGTTGTCGTTCGGGCTGGAGCTCGGCGTGTCGATGATCTTCGCCTCGCCCTCGTAGACGAACAGCGCCTTGGCGCGCGCGTCCATCGAGGGAAGGGGCCCGATTCGGCTCTGGGGAGAGGTCGCGTCGAGCCAGGTGCCAGGCGCGCCGTTCTTGCCCGGGAGGTACGCGATGCCGTGGTCGAAGAAGGGGACGGCGGCCTTGGTGCCCATCAGGATGCTCGGCATCCCCGTGAGGCGCGTCTGCACGAGCACGGGCGTCGCCTCCACGCCGATCGATTTGAGCAGCGCGATGAGCAGGATCGCCTTGTCGTCGCAGTCACCCTGCCGCCGCGCGAGCAGCTGCTGCGGGCGGTTCGGGAGCCAGAACTCGCCGCTCGTGTAGTTCACGTAGCGGATGTCGTCGGCGACGTAGTTGAAGAGCGCGTTCAGCTTCTCCTTCTCCGTCTTCTTTCCCTTGGTGAGGTCGGCGGCGAGCTGCTTCACCTGATCGTCGGGGTTCGTCATCCCGTCGATCGCGGTCTGGTACCAGGTCCGGAAGTCGTCCCACGAGCGGAACGTCGAGCCGATGACCAGGGGCGTGAGCTCCGTCTGCGACGGCGACAGCGGCTCGTCCGCGACGATGGGGGGGTTGTCCCACGTGTAGCGGACGACCCGCTTGCCCTTGTCGATCTTGTCCTCGGCCTTCTCAGGCTTGCCGTTGATGACGTCGATCCCGAGCTGGGAGTCTTCTGGGGCCTCGACGATCACCTCGTTGAAGAGCACGGGACGCGTGCTCGTCGAGCCGACGTAGTCGATGAAGTAGAACGGCGGGTCGCCGCGGCGGCCGACGGGCTGGCTGGTCCACGAGCGGACGACGAACTCGACGACGTCGCCCGTCTTGAGCTGGGGCCACTTGATGTAGGCGCCGACCGAGCTCTGCTCGTCGGGCTGGGCGATGGTGCCGTCCTTGCGGTGCACGCGCGCGAGCACGAGCTCGACCTGGTCGCCCTCGGACGGGATCTGGCGCTCGTACAGCTCGTTCGGCGTGCGCGGCTCGACCACGATCTCGCGCGCCTGGTGGATGAGCTGGGAGACGCGCTTGTCCGGGTGGTAGGTGACGACGCGCTGGAAGTGGAGCGTCCGTTCGAAGACCTCGCCGACGACCGCGGGGCTCTTCTTGGCGCGGGCGACGATCGTCGCGCCGTCGGTGAGGAACCGCTCGTCGTCACCCTTCTGCTTGATCTCGCCCTTCTTGTCGTACGCGCCGTCGCGGAAGGCGATCTCCGCCTTCTTCTGCGCGTCCCCGCGGCGCAGGGCGAGCGATCGCTGCCTCGCCTGCTGCGCGTAGCGCTCGTCGTCGGTCGCCGGCACGCCTCGCTGCTTCTCGTCGAGGATCACGGCGTCGCGCGCGGAGGCGAGGACCTCCCACGAGTCGGCGATGTTGGGGCCGACCTTGGTCGCGACGAACGCGAGCTCCCGCGCCCACGAGTACCGATCGCGGCGCTGGAGCGAGCTCGCGAGCCCGATCAGCGCGCGAGCGCTCGACACGTGCGGGACGACCTGGGCCACCGCGCGCTCGTACGCCGCGTTGCCGTCGTTGAGCGCACCCGCCGCGAACGAGGCGTCGCGGCCCGAGAGCGAGATCTGGGCGAGCCTGCGCTGGAACGCGGGCTTGAGCTCGGGTCGCGCGCTCGAGAAATTGACGAGCTCCCGCAGGGTCGCCGTCGGGATCTTCTGCTTGAGCTCGTCGTCGATCGCGATCAGCGCGTTGAGCGCGTCGAGCTGCGAGCGCGTGCGCCCGATGATCCCGGCCCTGAGCACGCGCGCCGCGACGTCGTTCTCCTCCGACAAGGGCGCCTTGGAGATCAGCCGCAGGGTGGAGTCGAGCGCACCGCCCGTGAGCAGCGACTCGACGAGCCGCCGCTGGGCGAACGACGCGGAGCGCTTGTCGCCCGAGGCGAGGCCCTTCTCCAGCGCGAGGTTCAGCCAGCCGCTCTTGTTCGCCCCGAAGGCCGACAGCCACCCGCACAGGGCGAGCTGATCGGGCGACGCGGCGGGGTTCTTCGCGACGCGGTCGAGCAAGCCGGGGGCGCGAGGCGAGCGCGTATCGTCTGCGCCGGCAGACGTGCGCGCGACGGCGGCGACCAGGGCGTGGTCGTTGGAGCGACCATCGCCCTCGAGCGCGAGCTGGAGCATCGTCTTGACGGGCTTGGAGCGGACCTTCGCCGCGACCGGGGCGGCAGGGCCCTTCGGGGCAGGCGCCTTCGGGGCAGCAGGCGCGGCCTTCGGCTTTGCTGGAGCGCCGGACGCCGCAGAGGACGGCGCCTTGGTCGAGAGGGCCGCCGGCAGTGGCGCGCCCACGGCGCGATCCTTCGGCAGGTCGGAGAGGTCGCTCGAGGCCTCGACGGCGATGGGCGAGCCGGCCTCGTCGGTGAAGCGGATGCGCACGCGGCCCTCGTCCGGCAGCGGCGAGGAGCAGACCTTGACCGCGACCAGGTGAGCGCCCGGATCGAGCTCGATCGAAGCGGCGAGCCTGTCGAGGAGCCCGCGCGCGTTCACGTCCTCGCTCCACGCGACCGTCTCGCCGTCCCACATCACGCGGGCGCTGCCTGCCGCCGCGACCCTGACCACGACCGACTTGGGCGCGTCGGGGAAGCTCACCTTCGAAGCGACGTAGGTGCAGCTCTCGGTGCGCGGGAACACATACAGATCGAGCGGGATGCCGTAGGTGGTCACCCAGTCGGGCACGACGCGGCGCGGCCTCACCTCGAAGTCGCCCCAGGAATAGTCGGCGTCCATCTCGGCGAACGACGCGCCGTCGGCTTCGGGGCCGTCGCGGCGCGCGACGCCTCCGCCGGGGTCCTGGATGGGCCCGATCACGGTCACGGCGCGCACGATGCCGCGGGCGTCCTTCGGGACGTCGAGCTTCACGTTGGACCAGCCGTCCCACGTCTTGCCGAAGGGCGACGGCGTGAACACCTGGGCCAGCAGGCCCGCCTCGTGACCGGCGGGGCCGCCGGATTTCGAGAGCGCGGTGAACGCCTTCACCACCTCGCCGGGCGGCGCGTGGTCGATCATCGAGGCGGCGAGGAGCAGGCCTGCCAGGGCGTCGTCGCCGCCCGCCTCGGCGCGCTTCATGGCCAGCTGCACGACCGCTTCGGGGGTCGCATCCACCCAACGATCGACCCCCGACAGCTTCGAGGAGACGGGCGGCGGGTCGGGGAGCTTCGGCTCCTCCTTCTTGGGGAGGCCTGGCTTGGCCGGAGCGGGGGCTTTGGAGGGGCGGGTGGCTTGGCCGGGGTGGCGGGCTGGGGCTTCGGCGGAGCGGGCGGCTTCGGCGGAGCGTCGGGCTTCGCGGGGCTGGCCTGCTTCGGGGCCGCGGTCGTCGGCGGCTTCGCCGGCGCCGGCTTCGGCTGCTGAGCGACGGCGAGGTCGGCGAACGGCGCGAACGCGAACGTCGTGGCGACGAGGGCGGCTGCGAAGCGACGGAGGCGCAGAGAGGGCATGCTGTTCTCCTGAGCTCCTCGAGCCTGGAGGTCGAGGAGCGCGCGCCGGGATGAGTCGACCCCGCGCGCGCGAGAGACTAGCAAGCTTCCGCCTGTCAGGCGCTCGCGATCACGAGCCGGCCTCGCGGTCGCGCGCGAGCATGGCGAGGCGGGTCATCACGCCGTCCGTGACGGACGTGAGCACTTGCCGCTCGAGCTGCTTCTTCTTGTCGGGCTTTCCACCGAAAGAGAGCCGGCTCTTCGCGCTGCCGCCGCCTTTGAGGCGGCCGACCAGCGTGCAGCTCACGCGCAGCACCCCGTCCGACTCGATCAGGCTCAGCTCCTTGACCACCAGGGTGATCTCGACCCGGCCCTTCTTCCCGAAATTCAGGTGCTTCGCCGCTTGGTTGGCGAGACGGCGCACCGTGGTCATCACCTGTTTGTCTCGAGCCTTCGTGGACGCGGCGCCCTTGGTGAGCTCGACGGAAGTGATGTCGAGCTTCGCCTTCGCGCTCGCGGTCCGCTCGACGCCGAAGGCGACGAGCCACGCGACGACGATCGCGACGAGCAAGCGGATCACGCGCATCCGCGGGAACGTAGCGATCAGGCCACCAAGGGGCCAAGAAACGGCGGCAAGCGAACCTCGCGGCAGCGGGCGCGCGAACCTCGCGCCGGTTTTCCCGCGCTCCCGCGCGAGAAAACCGAAGGGCCCCGCGGCAGCGGGCGCGCGAACCTCGCGCCGGTTTTCCCGCGCTCCCGCGCGAGAAAACCGAAGGGCCCCGCGGCAGCGGGCGCGCGAACCTCGCGCCGGTTTTCCCGCGCTCCCGCGCGAGAAAACCGAAGGGCCCCGCGGCAGCGGGCGCGCGAACCTCGCGCCGGTTTTCCCGCGCTCCCGCGCGAGAAAACCGAAGGGCCCCGCGGCAGCGGGCGCGCGAGAAGAAACTCAGGTACCTCGCGCCGGTTTTCCCGCGGTCCGCCGCGTGAAAACCGAAGGGCCCCGCGCTAGCGGGCGCGCGAGCAGAAACTCAGTGCATCGTCTCTTCCATGAGATCGCGCCAGTCGTCCTTGTCGAGCTCGGGGTAGATGTAATCCCCCTCGAAATTGGTGTGGTGGAGCATCAGCCGGGCGACGTCGAAGACGAGCTGCGCGATCTCGGCGGTCGGCCCTTCGGCGGCCTTCTCGAGCTCGGCGCGCTTCTCCCGGATGGCCTCGTGGTGCTTCTTCGCCACGTTGACCTCCGGCGCCAGCCCGCGGTCCTCGAGCTTGGGGAACAGCGAGCGCTCCTCGTACTCCATGTGGCGCTCCATCGGCCCTTGGAGGAAGGCGACCAGGCTCTGTCGCTCGGCCGCCGCTTCCTCGCGGGAGCGGTTCGCGATGGTCATCAGCCGCCTCGCCATCGTGCGGGCGGCGTCCTCCTCCGAGAAGAGCTCGGAGATCATTCGATCGTAGTCCACAGGGGTCCTCTCGCCGAGCCAGCCGCGTAGCACCGGACCGTGACGGGAGAAACCCTGGGCCTTCCCCCTGCCGACCGATGGGTCCGGAAAACAAACCCTCTCGCGCCGGTTTCGCGGGTCGCTCGGGACCCGAGAAACCGAAGGGCCCCGCGGCAGCGGGCGCGCGAGAAAAAGTGAACCCTCCATGCGACGGCCGTCCTGGAGTTTGGTACCGTAGGTCTAGGGGTCTTCAGACAAGCAAAAATCGGTCTCGCGGGTGATAGCAGCTGGGCAAGTCCTGAACGGTCGGTACAAGCTCCTTAGACCACTTGGTCAGGGTTCGCAGGCCTTCGTGTGGGTCGCGGAGCACCTCGCCCTCGGGTCCCAGGTCGCCGTCAAGCTCATCGACCCCGAGCTCGCGAAACAGCAAGACGCCCGTGAGCGCTTCGCGAGGGAGGCCACCGCCGCCGCGAAGCTGCGCAGCGCGCACGTCGTTCACATCCTCGATCACGGCATCGAGGGTGAGCAGCCCTTCATCATCATGGAGCTGCTCGAAGGCGAAGATCTGTTCGACCGCCTGGATCGTCGCAAGAAGCTGACGCTCTCCGAGACGTCGAAGATCATCACGCAGGTCGCGCGCGCTCTGATGCGCGCCCACGCCGAGGGCATCATCCACCGCGACCTCAAGCCCGAGAACGTCTTCCTGTCGAAGAACGAGGACGACGAGCTCGCGAAGGTGCTCGACTTCGGGGTCGCCAAGGTGACCATGCCCGCGAAGGCGGCGATGGTCCGCACCGGCGTCGGGACCCTGATCGGGACGCCGCACTACATGAGCCCCGAGCAGGTGAAGGGTCTCACGGAGATCGATCACCGGTCCGATCTGTGGTCGCTGGCGATCATCACCTACCAGTGCGTGACGGGGCAGCTCCCCTTCGACAGCGAGGGGGTCGGTGACCTGTTGATCCGCATCACCATGAGCAAGCCGGTCACGCCGTCCGAGCTCAACGCCGAGCTGCCGCCCGCGTTCGACGAGTGGTTCAAGAAGGCGTGCGCGAAGGACCCGGACGAGCGCTTCGAGACCGCCCGCGAGATGGCCGACGCGCTCGCGAAGGTGATCGGCGCCCCGATGGCCCCGGTATCCCAGCCGGGGCGCGTGCTCGTGAACCTCGCAGACAGCCCCGACCTCGACTGGGGCAGCCTGGCGGGGGTTCGCATCCCCATTCCGCCTCGAAAGTCCCCCTCCTCCCCGCCCGCGGCAGAGCCGTCGAAGACGGACGCCGCGAAGGCAGAGGCGCTCAAGGCAGAGGGGGCGAAGGCAGACGCCGTCGCGAGGAGCGCGATGCGGCGTGGCTCGCCCCCGGGCCGAGAGGCGCCCAAGAAGGCTCCGCCGCGACCGGGCGCGCGCTCCACGACGCTCTCCGAAGGCGAGGTGGCCGAGGCTCAAGAGCTCGCGACGGACGACGAGCCCGAGCTCGTCGAGGTCGACGAGGCCGGCAAGTCCGTGCCTCCCGCGGCTGCCGCCAAGCCCGAGGCGGCTCGAGCCGCCGCGCCTCGAGAGCCCGACACGACGCCCGACGACGCGCCACCGCCCAAGTCCCAGCGCGCGGCGCGGGCCGCCGAGCCTCCTGCCCCTTCGTCGCAGCGGCTGTCCGCCCCCATCTCCGCCAACCCCTTCCTCGACTCGGCTGCGCCGGTGTCTCACCGCTCTCCGTCGAGCGGTCGCGGCCTGCAGACCACCGTGACGGGCCTCGCGTCGTCACCGCAAGCGACCGACGTCGACTTCGAGATCGACAACCCGCGAAAGCGCAAGGCCACGTGGATGGTCGCGGTCGCGGTCGCGGCGGCCGCGATCGGCATCACCGCGGCCGTGATCAACTCGCGAGGTGGGCTCGCCGGGCTCACGGGCAACGCGGGCCCCGGCGGCGCGACCAGCACGGCCCAGTCCGAGGCCGCTCCCTCCACCTCCGCCCGCTCCGGCCTCGGCGCCCCGCCCCCGCTCGTCACCTTCAGCGGGTCGGCTTCGGCCTCTGGTGGTGCGTACGACCCGACCGTCACGAAGAAGCCTACGAAGCCGAGCGCGACCGCCCCGCCCCGGGTGATCCGGCGCTCCGACGGTGAGGACGATCCCGTGCTCGTCGTGCCCTTGCCCGATCGAGAGGTACCGCTCCCGCGGTAGACGCGCCCGCCGTGGGTGTCGCGCCTCACTTCTACTTCGCTCAGGACGAGCTCTTCCTGATCCCGGTCGAGCACATCGATCGGACCGGCGTGTCTGCCGCCTTCGCGGACGAGCTCGAGCGACGCGGCGTGCCTTCGGCGTCGCGCGAAGTCTTCGATCGAGCGATGCAGCTGCTGTGGCCGGCGCTCGAGGCGCTCGCGAAGCGTCGGCCCGACACCTTCGTGCCTCCGCGCGCGACGAACGTCTTCGTGCTGCGCGAAGGCGCGCCGTGGCCGCCCTACTTTCGGCCGTTCGAGGGCATGAGCGCGGTGGTCTACGCGTGTGATCTCGACCCCGAGGTGTCGTGCCCCGAGCACGCGGCCTTCCAGCTGCTCGTGTCCGAGCGGCTCGGGCAGACCCGCCGCGCTGGCGCCGCGCTGCGCGAGGCGCTCCCGTTCCTGCTCTCGCTCGACGATCCCGCCGCCGAGCGGCTCGCTGCCGCGGCGCGCCGCACCCGGCGCCCCGACGCCGCGCCGCTCGCCGCGCTCGCCGATCTGCTGCCGGCGCTCCGCGCCGGCGCTCGCTGCGAAGGGCTGCACGAGCTCGAGCCTCTGCCCGCGGGCTTCGCCCGCGTGAAGGGCACTCCCCTCGCTCTCGATCGAGCGCTCGCGCCCAACCTGCAGGCGGTGATGAAGCAGTGGGACGCCGTAGCAGCCGAGCTGTCGGAGGCGCACTCCGCGCGGCAGCGGGTGAGCTCCGGAGCAGCGCATGCGTCGTCCGTCCTGGCGGCGCTCGTCGCGGAGCCGCCCGAGGTCTTGATCGTGGACCGCGCGGGCGAGACCGTCTGGGATCCCAGCACCCCCACGGACACGGCGCGCCTGGGCGAAGCGCTGCGGGGCGTCGGGGATCGTCCGCTCGACAGCCTCCTCCGGGACCTCAGGCTCGTGTCCGCGGTGACGCGGCGATTCTTCGAGAGCGTCGAAGGCGCTCGCGACCTCGCTGTGCCCACCGGCTCACTCGAAGAGGCCGGGGGCGTGTACGTCCACCACGATCGCCGCCTCATCGCGTACGCGCTCGAGCAGCCCTCGTTCGCGCCGCTCGCCGAACAGGCCCCGCCGTACCACCGGCTGCTCCTCGCGGCGCGCACGATCCATGAGTGGGGCCACCTCGCCGTCGACGGCGGGGTCGTCCCTGTGCCCGCCGCGCGACAGCGCGCGTTCACCGCAGCGTGCAGCGCGCTCGGCGACACCTTCTCGCGGATCGTCAACGCGCTGCCGCGGCACGCCGCCGACGAGGCGGAGCTCGAGCTGCGCGAGCTGCGTGACGAGGGGACCCGCCTCGCAGATCTTCCGTTCTCGCGGCTCGAGGACTACCGCGCGAACCTGCTCATGAAGCGCCTGCTGCCGGACGAGGTGCTGCAAGCGTACGTTCGGGCGAACGTGCGCTCCCTCGCGGCCGAGCCCGTCAAGATGCTGCGCAAGCTCGCGAGGTACGCGTACGAGGTCCAGTACCTGTGGCTCGCCGAGCTCGACGATCCGTGGCAGTACGTGGAGAAGAGCACCTACTTCGCCGAGGAGTACATCGGCTCGGGGCTCGTCGAGCGCCGGCTCGTCGAAGAGCTCTTCGCTCGCGTCCGCTCGATCTGCGAGTGCTACGAGGTCGACGCGAGCCGCGTCGCGGCGCCCGATGCGGCGGCGCACGACGCGATCCGGCGGGCGTTCAGTTGAGCAGCTTGCGGGAGAGCTGACGGACGGCGTCTTCGCAGGCCTCCTCGACGGCCGCCTGCATGGTCGCGGACTCGTCCTTCTCCTTGACAAGGATGGCGTAGTTCTTCCCCTCCATCGCAAACTTTGCGAGGGGCGGATCGCCTGCTTCGGCGGGCGCCTTGCGAACGGGGACTTTGATCTCCATCGAGCCCACCTTCAGCTCGACGAACCCGAGAAGCTCCGCTTGTACGATCGTCATTGTCATCACCTTGGACGTAACGTGCCGGTCGTTTCTGGGTTTGAAGGCCGTGAACCCGGTGCTCGAGAACCTAAGGCATGAACGTTCGTCAGCAAGAGCCGGGCCCGCTCGAGCTTACGCGCATACGGCTCGAGGGGCTGCCCTCGACGACGCTTCGAATCGCGCCCGTGACGCGCTCGTAGATCTCCGCCTCGGGGCGCGTGAGATCGACGATGGGCGAGAGCACATGAAAGCCTATCTTCGAAGGGATGAGCGGCAAGAAGATGCCAGCCGCATACGCGGCGGCGGCTGCGCCGAGCCGGGCCGACAGGGGGGCGCGGCGCGTCACCCGCAGCGCAACCGCTGCACCGAGCAGCGACGAGATGGGCAGGGGGAGCCGCTTCATCCCGACGCTGCGTAGGCCTGTCACCCACGCCAGGCTCTTCGATGCCCCCAGTGTAGGCAAGGTGACGTGCGAGCCGGTGATGGCGATCGGCACGATCGGCAGCCCCAGCGCCCGCGCGAGCCGGATGAAGCCGCGTCGCCCGGCGAAGTCGACCTCGCGCGCTCGCCAGAGGGGCCTCATCGCCTCGTGGTCGCCTCCAGGGAACAGCAGCAGGCTCGCTCCCGAGCGGACGGCGAGCTCGGCGCCCTCGCGCGTCGCCTCGACCGCGCCGACCGCTCGCAGCAGCGCGCCCGCGAGCGGCGCGCGCAGCAGGGACGAGTGCGCCATCGCCGCCAGCGGAACTCCGGGGCCGACCGCCTCGAGCCAGGTGTCGACCAGCACGAGGGACTCGACGACGCCCAGCCCGCTGTGGTTCGCGACGGCCAGAAACGCGCCCGAAGCCGGCAGCTGATCGGCGCCCGTGAGCGTCGCTGGCCACAGGGCGCGCAGCGCTGGCGCGACCGCGCGGTAGGCCGCGAGCGCGGCCGGATCGGCGACGCCGGGGTGGGCCGAGCTCACCCCCGGCAAAGACCGCTCGGGCTCGCGTCGTTCCATCGGGAGGCGCATCAGACACCGCCCGGACGCGCCGCGCCACACGCGCGAGCTTGCGGCGGCGGAGCAGCTGGTAGAAACCGCCGCCATGGCCGAGCTCGTCCTTCAAGGTACATTCACCGCGATCGTGACCCCGCTGTCGCCCGATGGCGGCGCGATCGACGTCGAGGCCCTCGATCGACTGGTCGAGGATCAGATCGAGGGTGGCGTCTCCGGCCTCGTCCCGTGCGGGACGACCGGCGAGGCGCCCACGCTGACTGACGCGGAGCAGATCGAGGTCATCCGCCGCGTCGTCCAGCGCGCGAGGGGCCGAGTGCCGATCTTGGCCGGCACGGGCAGCTTCTCGACGAAGAAGTCGGTCTCGGCGAGCCGCGCGGCCGTTGAGGCCGGCGCCGACGGCGTGATGATCGTGATGCCCTACTACAACAAGCCCTCGCAAGACGGCATGTGCGCGCACGTCCTCGAGGTCGCTCGCAGCGTGGACGTGCCCATCGTGCTCTACAACATCCCCGGGCGCTGCATCGTGGATCTCGCCCCCGAGACGACCGAGCGCATCTGCGCGCAAGCCAAGAACGTCGTCGGGATGAAGGAGGCCACGGGCAACGTCCTCAGGTGTCAGGAGCTCGTGCGCAGGCTCGGCGACCGCCTGACGGTGCTGTCGGGCGACGACGCGCTCACGCTGCCGATGATGGCGGTCGGCGCGAAGGGGGTCATCAGCGTGACGTCGAATGTCCTCCCCGCGCAGACGAGCCGCGTGACCCGCCTCGCCCTCGAGGGGCGCTTCCATGAGGCCAAGGCCGCTCACTTCGAGCTGCTCGAGCTGCACGGCCTGCTGTTCGTCGAGCCGAACCCTGCGCCGGCGAAGGCCGCGCTCGCGCTGATGGGCAAGATGTCGCCTGCGGTCCGAGGCCCGCTTGTGCCGTGCTCGGAGGCGCTCACGGGTCGCCTCCAGGAGGCCCTCGGTCGCGTCGGTGCCGTGAAATGACCGAGCCCCTTCGCGTCGCGATCACGGGCGCCGGCGGCCGCGTCGGCACCACGCTGGTGCGGCTGGCGCTAGGGGAGGGGGTCACGATCGTCGGCGCGGCGGAGCGCGCGACCTCCCCTCACCTCGGGCGAGACGTCGGCGAGGTCGCGGGCGTCGGCACCCTCGGGGTCGCGATCACGCCGGACCTCGCGTCGGGCCTGCTCGGCGCAGCGTGCCTGATCGACTTCACGTCCGCCGAGGCGCTGCCGCTGGTCGCCAACCTGGCGGCTCGCGCCGGCGTCGCGCTGGTCTCCGGCACGACGGGGATCGGCCCCGAGGCGGAGCGCGCGCTCGACGAGGCCGCGAAGAAGATCCCCGTGCTCTGGTCGGCGAACATGAGCGTCGGCGTGTTCGTGCTCGCCGAGCTGGTCCGGCAGGCGGTGCGAGCGCTGCCCGGCTTCGACGTGGAGATCGTCGAGGCCCACCACCGCCACAAGGTCGACGCCCCCAGCGGGACCGCGAAGGTCTTGCTGCGCGCCGTGCAAGAGGTGCGCGAGGCGCGGCCGGTCGCGGGGCGGGAGGGCCGCCCTGGGGCGCGCATGGACGACGAGGTGGCGATGCTCGCGCTGCGCGGCGGAGACGTCATCGGCGACCACACCGTGCACCTGCTCGGCCACGGCGAGCGCCTGGAGCTCACGCATCGCGCGACCAACCGTGACCTGTTCGCGCTCGGCGCGCTGCGCGCGGCCAAGGGCCTCGCGGGGCGCGCACCTGGCCGCTACACCATGTCCGACGTGCTCGACCTCGGGGCTCAGTAGGCGCCGAGGTAACGAGGGGGCAGGCCGATCCCGTCGTCGAGGACCACGGCCTCCGAGCCCTCGGCGCGCCCATCGACGATGTTCACGCGCTGCACCGCCCCGTGGTCGGCGTCCGCGACGAAGCACGCGCCGCAGGCGGCCTCGCAGCGCACGTCCCCGAGCGTGAAGGGCGCGCCGTCCGAGCGCAGCAGCTCCCGTGTGGCGCCGTCTTCGATCGACAGCGCGAGCAGCCGATCGGGGCGCACCTGCTCGCCCTCATCGTCGAGCCTGCCGAGCGTCGACAGCAGGAGCTCGCCGTCGCTCACGAAATCCAGCGACAGCCCGAGCGGGTCTCCCCCGAGCTCCTGCGCCGACCAGCGCGCGACCAGCGAGAGCTCGGCCCCCGCGACGTCGAACACCAGCACCGCCGCGTCCTCGATCGTCGGGGTGCTGGTGCCGCCGAAGGTGCCCGAGCAGCCGACCGCGAGCCGCGAGCCCGAGCTCGACAGCGCGAGCGAAGCGCAGCCGCGCGCGCCGGTGAGCTCGACGAACGACAGCAGCTGGTCGCCCTGCGGATCGATCGCGGCCACGCGCCCCTCCCCCGAGCGGGAGAAGTCGAGCGAGTAGGCGCTCAACAGCGCGAACACGGTGTCCTCCGTCGCGACCAGCCGGCTGGGTCGCGGCAAGATCCCGTCCTCGGCGCCCGCCATCGCCGCCTGCAGATCGATCCGGCCGCTGATGGTGGCGCTCGAGGGATCGATGATCAGCACGTCGCTGCCCTCGTCGAACGGCTCGCGACCGGGCTCGGGGTTCGCGGCGTAGCGCGTGACGTAGGCCTTGTCGGGCGCGACCTCGAGGTAGTCCTGCGGGTTGGAGGCGAAGCCGGTCTGCAGCGAGAGCTGATCGCGCACCGTCGCGGTCGTCGGATCGACGAAGGTGAGCGCCGCGGCCGGGTAGCGATCGAGCACCACGATCTCCCCCGAGGAGGTGCGGTCGGTCGGCGCGGTCACGTCGCCCGACAGCGCGACGCTGAGCCCCGGGGCGCGCGAGGCCGAGCTGACGATGCTGTCCGAGAGCACCACCCCATCCCAGCCGAGCACCGAGACGTTCGTCGACTGGTAGTCCGACGACAGCACGTAGAGGGCGTGCCCACACGGTCCCTCGGGCACGTCGACGCCGGCTGGTGGGGTCGGGGCCTCGGGCCCACAGCCTGCCCCCAGCGACGCGACGGCGAACAGCGAGGCGGCTCGAAGCGGGCTCAAAACAGGCCTCCGGTCAGCTCGACGAAGCCCGAGCGTCCAGGGAGCGGATACCCGATCAGGTCGGTCGTTCGATCGTTCGTGAGGTTCGCGAGCCGGCCTGTGAGCTCCAGCGCTCCGAAGATGCGCACCGAGGCCTCGAGCTCGAGCAGCGCCTGACTCGGGAGCCTCACGAGCCCGGCGGGATCTCCTGCTCGGGCGGAGCGATACTGGAAGCGGAGCGCGGCGCGCGCGGCGTCCCACCCGAGGCGAGGGAAGAGGTTCGGGAAGTCGACCCCCAGCGAGGGCGCGAGCGCGACCTGGGCCTGAAAGGGGAGCAGGTCGGCCTCGACGGCGCGGCCCTCGGTGATGTCGCGTGGATCGGACAGTGTGAGCGCGGTCGACGCGCGGACGAAGCCGAGCAGGCGCGTGACCACCGTCGCCTCGAGGCCCAAGAACCGCGCCTCGCCCACGTTGTAGGGCGTGAGCGCGCCGAAGGAGCTCTTCTGATAGACGATGAGGTCCGACGCGTGGCGGCCATAGAGGACCAGCTCCGCCTCCAGGCCGAAGCCTGCGGCCGGCGCGTAGATCGCGCGAGCCCCGAGGTCCGCGGAGAGGCCCGTCTCGGGGCCGAGGCGAGGGTTGCCGAGCACCGAGGCCGTCACGCCGAACTGCTCGCCGAGCGTCGGCACGCGCGCGTACCTGCCCAGGCTCGTGAACACCTCGACGAAGCTTGTTGGCCTCAGCGCCGCGCCGAGCCGCGCCTGAGGGAGCACGCTCGCAGCGCGCTCACCCGGCGCTGCGAGCGACTCGGACTGCACCGACCCCTCGAGCACCAGATCCAGCCACGAAAGCGGCGCGGCGGTCAGGCCTGCCGCGCCCCGGAACGTCGTGCGCGCCGCGCTCGACTCGCCCGCGCCGCGAGCGTCGACCGCGACGCGCGATAGCGCGAGGGAGCTCGACGCGTCGAGCAGCAGGCCCTCGAGCGGGGCCAGGCGCAAGCGCACCCTCGAGCCGAGCGACGTCGCGCGCGTCTCCTGCCGGCCGCGCACGAAGAGCAGCTCGCCGCCCGGATCGTCGAGGCTGTAGCTCGACGCGCGCGCCCACGCGATCGTCTCGACGTCGCAGACCGAGACCCCGGCCGTGTCGCACGTCACCTCGCCGCGCGCGACGGCGAGGGCTTGGCGCGCGCGGGCGCGCGCTCGCCTCGCGGGGAGCACACCCAGGCCGGGTACGCCCTGATCGCGCGCGAACACGCGCACGAGGCCGTCGAGGGTCCCGCCCTGGCCGAGCCGAGCGCGCCCGGTCGTCCACAGATCGACGGCGGCGGCGTCTGCGTTCTGCCGCGTCGAGACGCGATCGTCGGTCGGGTCGAACGACGTGCCGCGATCGTCGTTGTAGTCGAAGGTGCCGGCGGTCCGCTCCAAGCGGAGCGAGGTCGCCGCGGCGCCCCGGTCGTTCCCGTACGACGCGAACGCGGCGGCCGACGCCGTTCCGAAGCTGCCGGCGCTCCAGGAGGCGAGCGCGCGTGCGCCGCTCGGGACCAGCGGCTCCAGCACGACCGCACCCGACAGGCCTCCGAGCGGGAGCGACAGCGGGCCGTGCCCCCGGTGGAGCACGATGCGGCGCAAGAAGAACGTGGGCACCGCCGAGAGATCCGCGGTGCCGGTGAGCTCGTCGTTGAGCGGGATGGGCCCCAAGAAGACGGGCGTCTGCGCGCTCGTCGCGCCGCGCAGCGTCACCGTCGCCAGCTCCGCGGGGCCGCCGGTCCGCGCGATCTGGGCACCAGGGCTCGCCGACACGATCTCGGCGGTGCTCGCGCCCGGTCTGTCCAGCTCGTCGCCGCGGAGCACGGTCGACGCGGTGGTCGCGTCGTCTCCCCGCGGCAGCAGCGCGCCCCGCACCTCGACGACGACCTCGTCCTCCGGCTCGCTCGCGAGGGCGGGGGTCGGCAGCAGCGCGGCGATGCAGGCGGCGATGGCTCGCCGCGCGCTCATGGCGCGCAGGTCCAGTGGACGAGCGCGACCGCGTCGAGATCGAACGAGCCCGAGAGGCCGGTCAGGTCGGGCCGATCGGTGATGCGGATGAAGCGGGCGCGGGCGAGGCCGACGTCCGCGAGATCGAACGGGTCGCCGCCCGCCTCTCGGGGATCGTGGGGCGACGCGCTCGAGCCCTCGGCGCCCGCGAGGACGGGGCGCCACCCAGCGCACGACCCGTAGGGGGCCTCCGTCGCTTCGCACGCGAACGCGGCCCAGGTCTCCCCGTCTTCGCTGACCTCCACGGTCGCGAGCTCCGCGAACGGCGCCTCGGGATCGCCTCCGGCGTAGAAGGCGTTTTCGAACACGATGAAGTCGGGGCCGTCCCCGTCTTCGAGCACCTGGTCGCCGAGCCCGAGGACGATGACGCCTCCGTTGCCGAGCGACACGACGTCGAGCGAGCCGCTCGTCTCTCCGCCGCCCCGAGGCGGGCCGAGCGCGATGCCCGGCATCTGGTCCTGACCGAAGCCGGCGCCGGACCCGTATTGGACGTCGGCCACCTCGGTCGCGAAGCCAGCGCAGGGCTCGACCGGTGGACGCGCGCCATCACCCTCGCCGCCGCCGCCTGCGAGCGTGTCGCCTCCGCCACCCTCGCCGTCGTCGTCGTCCTCGGAGCCGTCTCCCGCGGCCTGCCCACAGCCCGCGCCGACCGACAGCGCCCCCAACAAGAGAACAATCTCCCAGAATTTACGCACGTTCGCGACCCTCCGGGCGAAGCTCGCGCCCTCGGTTTTCCTCGCGCCCCGAAGGCGAGCAGAGGGTCGTAGCCAGGTCTTCTGACTTCCCGGCCTCTCGGCCCCGCGCCTTCCAGAGCTCTCGCTCCGTGGCGTCGATCGGTCCGCCGGCACCTCGAGGGCGCAGGCGACGGGTTTACAGCGGCGGCTCCGTGCCAGATTTTCACTGGCTTCCCGCGGCAGGTGAGCTGACCGGCCGCTTCGCGCGAGGCGAAAGAGCTACGACGGGCGGACGTCTACCACGGCGCGCGCTCGCCCGGAACTCACCCGTCCTCAGCCCTCGCCGAAGCAGTCCTCGCAGCAGTCGGGGCCGTCGGGGTTGGTGTCGCACGGGTCCCAGGTCTGCGTCCCCCCCAGCACGGCCGACAGCTCGACCTCGTGCAGGACCTCCGAGGTCTCGAGGTCGAGCACCTCGACGTGGATGGCCAGCGGCGTCCCTTTGGCGGACTTCGAGCCGACCTCGTAGGGGTCCGGCATCGACAGCTGGAGGCCCGCGATCTGAGGCCAAGCGTCGCTGGAGAGATCGGCGAACACCTCGGTGTTCGGGACGACCTCCGCGCCGTCGGTCGGATCGGTCACCAACGCCCGGATGTGCGCGCTCGGGCCGCAGTCGGTGCAGCCGATCGCCAGCCAGATGTGCCAGCCGCCTTGCGGACCCTCCATCAGCGGGATCGTCCCGCCATCCTCCACGCGCTCGAAGCAGACCTCGCCCGTGCCCGCCTCGAACGCGCCCGCCCCTTCGGGAGCGGAGCACTCGACCGGCTCGGGGCTCGACGAGCAACCGAGGAAGCCGAGCGTGAACAGCGCGAGGAGCAGGCCCGAGGCAGATCGCATGACGGCCACCTTAGCAACCGGGGTGCCAGCCGCGAACCGCAGTGAACCGCGGGGCTGGTGTGCAACGGTGTGCCGCGGAGCGGCGCCTACGTCTCGGAGCGCGCATGTACGTCGTGCTCGGCCTCGAACATGTCACCGAACGCCGGGATTGATGATGCCCCCACGCGCCGGTGCTCGGGGCGATGCCCCTGCGCGCCGTCGAGCTCCCCCCGATTCGTCCTCGGCGCTATCGCGCCTGCGGGCGAATGGGGGAGCTTTGGGGTGGTGTTTCAATGGCGTTGCTGGAGCGTCGACCGACCACCGGGAGGTGGCGGGCAGCGACAGCTAGGGGGGACCTTGCGCCAAGGGGTGCCCTCGCTGTCGCCGGCATGATGGGTGGCCCAGTCGAAAAGCGCGCGAATCATGAGAACGTGACGCCCATTGGGTGCGTCATGGCGCGAGACGGCGACAGCTAGGGGGGACCTTGCGCCAAGGGGTGCCCTCGCTGTCGCCGACAGGTCGACCACCCCGAGACCGCCCGCCTGCGCGCCGTCGAGCTCCCCCCGATTCGTCCTCGGCGCTATCGCGCCTGCGGGCCCCACGCGCCGGTGCTCGGCGCTATCGCGCCTGCGGGCCGGACGAGCTCCCCCCGATTCGTCCTCGGCGCTATCGCGCCCGCGGGCCGGACGAGCTCCCCCCGATTCGTCCTCGGCGCTATCGCGCCGGCGGGCCCCACGCGCCGGTGCTCGGCGCTATCGCGCCTGCGGGCCGGACGAGCTCCCCCCGATTCGTCCTCGGCGCTATCGCGCCTGCGGGCGAATGGGGGAGCTCTGGGTAGGTGCTGCGCTGGCTTTGCTGGGATGTGGTTGCCGGAGACCCCGCGGAGCTCTCGGCTACTCGGAGAAGACGGCGTCGGTGGTCTCGGCTGTGACAGCGCGCTCGATCCAGCGGGTGAGGGTGTCCAGATCGGTGCAGGCCAGGATGCGCGCGCGCTGGGGGTCGGAGACCGTGAGGCGGCGAGCTGCAAGCACGCGGAGCAAAGCGTTGGCTTCGCCCTCCGCTCTGCCCTCGGCTCTGCCCTCGGCTTTGCCCTCGGCTTTGCCCTCGGCTTTGCCCTCGGCTTTGCCCTCAGCTTTGCCCTCCGCTCTGCCCTTGGCTTCGCCCTGAGCGACGTACTTCTTGGCGAAGTCGCTCTGATACTCGTAACCCGACGCCATGTGCTCCTCCAGTGCCCTGCGGGCGGCTCCGCCGAGGGAGCTGTAGACCAGGTCGAAGTATAGCCTGGAGCGCTCTTCGTCCAAGCCGGCGAGCGACGTGAGGGCGGCGAGGGCGATCCTGGGGCCGTCGGTGGGGTCGGCACCGTGCGCGATGGCCGACAGGACCGCGAGCTCGGGCTCGGCTTGAGAGGGCTCGCTGACGACCGGGACGGCGCGTGGGCCGAGGACGAGGGGGGTGAGCTGAGCGCTGGGGCCGATGGCGATGGGCTTGCGGGCCCAGTCGGCGACGGACTCGGTCGGGGTGACGACGAGCACACAGGCGTCGCACTCGTAGCGGGCGCGGATGCCAGCGACGTAGGCGGGCCAGGTGAAGCGCTTGCGCGGGTCAGCGGCGAGCTGCACCTCGAGGACGATGGCGAGCACGGGCTTGCCATCGCGCAACAGGATGACGAGGTCGGCGCGCAGCTCGGCAGGGTCGAGCTGGGTCAGGTCGGCGGACTCGACACGGGCCTCGGCGTAGTCCGGGAGCGCGACGTGCAGAGCCGAGCGCATCAGCTCGGGGGCGAGCTCGGGCCGCTCTCGGAAGAGCGCGATGAGTCCCTCGTGCAGGTAGGACGGCGCCACGGCGGCACGCTACCACTCGACCGCGGCTCTCGGCGTCACGTCGATGCCGAGCGCGCGCGGCCTCTCGCCCAGCCCCCTGGCCGGGTTGCGGCTGGGAGGCGCAGGTGGCGCGCCGCGCTCTGTGACGGGTGGGGTGTTCCACGAGAGAGCACGCTCGACGGAGGCGCATAGGTCGGGCGAGCGCGTCACGCCCGAACCTCCCCCCTGCTGACGGACACCCCGGATAGCGCGAGAATGCGCAGGAGTGTTCGATGAAGCAGACGAAGAAGAAGAACCAGGATCGGCGAGCCCGACGGTCATTCACGCCCGAGTTCAAGGCCGACGCGGTTCGGCTCGTGAAGGGCGGCAAGACGGTCGCGCAGGTGGCGGTAGAGCTGGACCTCACCGAGACCGCGCTGCGCGAGTGGGTGCGGCGAGCCGAAGCGGACGCCGGGGAGCGGCAGGACGTGCTCACCACGGAGGAGCGGCAGGAGCTGTCGCGGCTTCGGCGTGAGAACAAGCAGCTGCGACAGGAGCGCGAGATCCTAAAAGCTGCGGCCACCTTCTTCGCCAAGGAGAACGCGTGAAGTACGCGTTCATCGCGGAGAAGCAGGTGGCCTTCCCCGGTTCCGTTCTGTGCCGCGTGCTCGACGTTTCGCGCAGCGGGTTCTACGAGTACCAGGTCGAGCCGGAGACGGAGCGGCAGCGGCGCGACGCTGCTCTCGCGGCGAAGGCGCGCGCGGTGTTCGTCGAGCACAAGGGGCGGTACGGCAGCCCGCGCGTGTACCGTGAGCTTCGCGAACGGGGCGACGTCGTCAGCATCAGGAAGGTCGCCCAGGTCATGCGCGATGAGGGCCTCGTGGCGCGCCCCAAAAAGCGGTTCCGCGCCACGACGGACTCCAACCACGAAGACCCCATCGCGCCCAACCTGCTCGCTCGCGACTTCACCGCGAGCGGCCCGAACGTGGCGTGGGTCACCGACGTGACGGCCGTCTGGACCCATGCAGGCTGGCTCTTCCTTGCGGCCATCCTCGACCTGTTCTCGCGCCGCGTCGTCGGCTGGGCCACCAGCTCGAACAACGACCGCTCCCTCGCGCTCGACGCCCTGAACGCCGCGCTCATCGCCCGCCGACCCGAGCCCGGCCTGGTGCACCACTCGGACCGGGGAAGCCCCTACGCGAGCGGCGACTACCGCCGCGCCCTCGAACGCGCTGGTGCCGTCGCGAGCATGAGCCGGCGGGGCGACTGCTGGGACAACGCCGTCGCCGAAAGCTTCTTCGCGACGCTCAAGACCGAGGCGTTCGACGACCGCGTCCCCGACGCCCACCACGCCGCGACCCGCGCCATCGACAGCTACATCGACGGCTACTACAACATCAGGCGACGGCACTCGTTCATCGACTACGAGAGCCCCGTCCAGTTCGAATTGAAGACTCACCTCGCCGCAATGGCGGCATAGTCAACCTGTCCGTCCAGCGGGGGGAAGTTCAGGCCGCCGCCGAGACGGGAGATAGAAGATAGCGTAGCCGCGCCTCTGGCTCCACGCTGGTGCCATGGCCACCGCACGCTCCAGGTTGCGGCAGATCCCGATCCCGACGCAATGGGACCACTGGACCCAGCGGGGCTTCCTCGACGCGGTGGCGCTGGCGCGCAAGGCGCTGTTCGTGGTGCGGGGTTGGGCCGCGAACAGCCCGGTGCAGCGCGCGCAGCTGCAGGGCGCGCTGGTCGAGGCGCAGCGTTCGCTGGAGGTGAGCCGGGAGGAGTGTCGGATCTTGCGGATGAGGCTGGAGGCGCGGCCAGCACAGCAGCGGCCGCACTATCCGCCCAAAGCGAGGATGGCGATCTTGGCGCTGCGTGCGGGCACGGGGTGGACGGTGGAGGAGACGGCGAGGCGCTTCCAGGTGACGCCGATGACGCTGCACAACTGGATGCGACGTCTCGACGAGACGCAGGAGTCGGGGCTGCTCGCGATGCCGGTGCCGGTCAACAAGTACCCGGACTTCGTCGAGGTGCTCGTCAAGCAGCTCGGCCGCGTGGCGCCGCTGCTCGGCAAGAGGCGGATCTCCGAGGTCCTCGCGCGGGCGGGGCTCCACCTCGCCCCAAGCACTATCGCGCGGCTGCGGGCGCGTAAGAGGCCCGAGCCGAAGCCACCGGGTGACACGGGTGGAGCAGGTGGAGCAGCTCCAGCAACCGGGGGTGACGGGGCCGAGACGGTGAAGCTCGTGACGTCGAAGCGACCGCACCATGTCTGGAACCTCGACTTCACGTTGCTGCCGACGACGCCGGTGGTGGGTGCCGTGGGTGCCCTGGTCGCTCTTGCAGCGTTGGCCCTTCTGCTTCTGGCTCGGCGTCGTGATCGACCACTACTCGCGCTCGGTCGTGGCCTGGAAGCTCTTCCGGAAGCAGCCGACCGCCGCCGAGACGTGTGCGCTGCTGAGCCGCGCCACCGTCGCCGCAGGCACACCCCCGAAGCACCTGATCACCGACGCAGGCCCGCAGTTTCGCGACGAGTACCAGGCGTGGTGCGCGGCGCTCGGTGTGCGGCCCCGCCGCGGCGCGGTTGGCAAGAGCGGGAGCATCGCGGTCATCGAGCGATTCTTCCGCTCGCTCAAGGCAGAGATGCTCGCACGGCTGAAGCTCACCCCCGCCAATGCCGCACGGCTCGGAGAGGAGATCTCTGCCTACCTCACCTGGTACCACGACCACCGGCCCCACCAGGGCCTCGGCGGCCTGACCCCGCGCGAGTGTCTGCGCGGCGGCGTCCCAGCGCGAAAGCGCCAGCGCCGCGAGCCCCGAGCGCATTACCCGCTTGCCCGCGGCAGCCCGGGGGGCCTTCCCCGCCGGGCCGCCCGCCTCGAGCTCGTCTGCGATACCGTGGAGGGCCGACCACACCTCCCGATCGTGAAGCTGCGCGCGGCGGCTTGAGTCCGCGACGGCGAGGCGAGCATGGCGGCCCACTCGTGGCCGCAGTGGAGGGCTCTGCCCGCAGAGCGCTCGGCAGCCGTGCGACCAGTCCGTGCCGCGGGGCCCGCGGCCTCGACCCAATGCAGACCTCAGCATGCGAGCGCTGCCGCGCCCGCGTGGCAGGTCTACGATGCAGTCGGAGTGGGCCATTGGATCAGTGGTTTGTCGGCGGAAAAGGTCGCTGGACTACTTCACCCGTGCCGATCCCGATGCCGATCCCGATGCCGATGCCGATGCCGATGCCGATGCCGATGCCGATCCCGATCCCGATACCGATACCGATGCCGCGGAGCGGCGCCTACGTCTCGGAGATCCGGCGCAGCTCGAGCAGGGGCCCAGACTCGTCGACCTCGCCCGACAGATCGATCCCGACCTCGATCGCCCAGTCGTTCTCGCCCTCGGGGTCGACCATCGTCTGCCACGCGTCCCAGCAGGACTCGTGCGTCTTTCGAAGCGACGTGAACTCGGCCTTGCGCGCCTCGTGGTGCACCAGCAGCGCGCGGCGCGCCGCGAAGAACTCCTTCATCGAGGCGTCGAGGCGGGCCGCGGGCCACTCGGCGCCGTTCTTGAGCGCCGCCGACGCCTCCTCGAGCTTGCCCACCGACAACAGCTTCAACAGGCGATGCAGATCCCGGCGGACGCGCACGAGCACCGCCTTCGGATCGTCGGCCAGGCGCGGCGGCGAGGCTGCGACCTCGACGCGCCGAGGCTCGCCGCGGTCTTCCATGCGCCGCTCCCACTCGTCGAGCAGCGAGCTGTCGACCGCGCGCACCTCGTCCTTGAGGAACGTGGTCAGCACCTCGAGCTCCTCGTTCTTGTCGGCCGTCGGCACGCCCTGCTCGAGCGTCTTCACCGCGTCCGACAGGTAGCGGAGCAGCACGCCCTCCATGCGCGAGAGATCGTACTCGCGCACGTATTCGTCGAAGGTCGCGTAGCGCTCGAACATGTCCCGCGCGATCGACTTCGGCCGGATGTTGTCGAGCTGCGCCCACGGGTGAAACTTCGAGAAGGTGGCGAAGGTCTCGTAGATCAGCTCGGCGTTGGGCTTCGGGTACTCGACCTTCTCGAGCTCCGCCATGCGCTCCTCGTATTCGACGCCGGCGGCCTTCAGCTCGCCGAGCCGCTCGCCGCGCAGCTTGTCGACCTGCCGCTCGAGGATGGCGCGCGGGCTCTCCAGGACCGCCTCGACCGCAGAGAGCACGTCGAGCGCGTAGCGCTCCTCCGTGTCGCGCGTCTCCGACAGGATGCCCACGAACTCGACGAGCCACAGCGACAGCGCGTGGTTCAAGGAGAAGTCGCGCTGCAGGTTCTGCGAGACGACGGCGCGCTTGCCGCGCTTGCCGCTCGGGCGCTCGGCGAGCTCGATGATCCCCGCGCGGCGCAGGGAGCGGAACAAGAGCGGCGCGAGCTTGCGCTGGCGGCGGCGCTCGTACTCCGCGATGTGCGCCTTGTCGATCAGCTCCAGCATCGCCCCGTACCCGCCGCGCCTGCCGGCCTCGGGGTTGTCGAGCAGATCGATGAGCATGCCGTGATCGATCGCGAAGCGCGCCACGAGCTCCTCGGGGCGGCTCGACACCAGGCGGTCGAAGGTCGCGCGATCCCAGTGCACGTAGCCCTTCAGCGGCGGCTTCGCGCGCTGGAGGTTCTTGTGTTTCTTCGGATCCGACTCCTTCTTGCGGTCGATCTTGATGTTCTCGATCACGTGCTCGGGCGCCTGGGCGACCACGCTCCCGGCGATGTCGAAGCCCTTGCGGCCCGCGCGGCCCGCGATCTGCTGGAACTCGCGCACGCTGAGCACGCCGACCTTCTCGCCGTCGAATTTACACAGCTTGGTGAACAGCACCGTGCGGATGGGGATGTTCACGCCGACGCCGAGCGTGTCGGTGCCGCAGATGACCTTGAGCAGGCCGGTCTGCGAGAGCTTCTCGACGAGCAGGCGATACTTGGGCAGCAGGCCCGCGTGGTGCAGGCCGATGCCGTGCTTCACGAAGCGCTGGACGTCCTTGCCGTAGGGGCTGTCGAAGCGCACGCCCTCCAGCGCCTCGAGGATGGCCTTCTTCTCCTCCTTGGTCGTGACGTTCTCGCTCATCAGGTTCTGCGCCTCTTCGGCGCAGGCCCGCTGCGTGAAGCACACGGTGTAGATCGGCGCGCGGCCCTTCTCGACGAGCGACCTCACGGCCTCGCCGAGCGGCTCCTCGCTGTAGGTGAAGTCGAGGGGGACCGGCCGGTCTCGGCTCTCGACCAGCGCGGCCCCGCGGCGCGTCAGCTTCTCGAGCCGCTCCAGGAACGGCCGCGGGTCGCCGATCGTCGCGCTCATCAACAGGAAGCGGGTTCGCTCGAGGATGAGCAGCGGCAGGTGCCACGCCATCCCCCGCTCCTTGTCGGAGTAGTAGTGGAACTCGTCCATCACGAGCGCGTCGATCGGGGCGCCGACGCCAGCGCGCAGCGCCATGCTCGACGCGATCTCCGCGGTGCAGCAGATGATGGGCGCCTCTGCGTTGATGGTCGCGTCGCCGGTCATCATGCCGACGTTCTTGGGGCCGAAGGCGTCGGTGAGCTGGAAGAACTTCTCGTTGACCAGCGCCTTGACGGGGCAGGTGTAGAAGGCTCGGCCGGCGTTGGCGAGCGTGCGGAAGATCATCGCCGTCGCGACGAGCGACTTTCCGCTGCCCGTGGGGGTGGACAAGATGACGTTTTTCCCCGCGAAGATCTCGAGGATCGCCTCCTCCTGAGCGCTGTACAGCTCGAGCCCGATCTCCGAGACGTAGTCGATGAAGTGCTCGAGCAGCTCGTCGGCGCTGGAGGACTTCAAGCTCGAAAGGTGCTCGGCGAGCGGGTGGCGGCGCATCGGTGGGAGGGTCGCCGCTTCTTACCCAGCTCTTGCAGGATGCGTGAAGTCCTGAAACTCTAGGCGCACAAGATGCCCACTCGATTCTTCGGTTGGGCGGGCCTCATCGGCGCAGCCACGATCATGCTCTCCGGTTGCCCCAAGAAGGGCGCCGAGGAACCTGCTGCGTCCGCCAGCGCTGAGCCCGACCCCCCCAAATCCAAGCCGAAGCCCAAGTGCGAGGACCTGGCAGAGAAGTGCGCTGCCACGCCGAACACGCAGGCCAAGATCGCCAACGCCGACTCCGTCTTCATCCCTCCAGAGGGGTGGATCTACGCGCAGCTGCCCGAGATGACGGTCGCCAACCCCGACGGCAAGGTGGGGGTCATGGCCATCACCGCCTTCGAGGGCGCCGGGCCCGAGGAGGCGAAGGCCCGCGACGCCATGTACGAGAAGCTTGTTCAGGCTCTCAAGATCGCGGTGCCCGAGAAGTTCAAGAAGAAGTTCGTCCCCGTTTGGGCCAGCCCTCAAGACATCCGGAAGACCGGCTCGACCGAGATCAAGCTGTGGCAGGCCGAGCAGGCGAAGCGCGATGGTAAGAGCGGCTTCTTGCTGGTTTTGCTCACCAGCGATC
The DNA here is from genome assembly GCA_016719945.1 of Polyangiaceae bacterium. GTDB lineage: Bacteria > Myxococcota_A > Polyangia > Polyangiales > Polyangiaceae > Xiheicaenibacterium. The sequence continues at coordinate 826,882 of JADJYE010000002.1, forward strand.
CAGCAGGTAAGAAGATCCTGGGAGTCGCCTTCTCACCCGACGGCGACGAGACGACGGTGGACGCAATATCGAAGTCGCTCGAGACGATCGGGCCTGGGGGCTACTAGTGACCGCACCGCGGCTGAACGCCGGAGGAATCATCGCCGGGAAGTACACGGTGCGCAGCATCCTCGGGAACAGCGGCGCCGTGATCACGTACCAGTGCGCCAACCCGCAGGGGCAAGAGGTCGCGGTCAAGCTGTACGACCCCGCGGTCGCCTCGCACGCCACGGTGATGAAGTCCCTCGAGCAGGCGTACGCCGCGACGAACGCCCTCCCTCAGAACTCGGCCGCGCCGATCGTCGACGCAGGCTACGACCAGCCGACGCTCGCGCCGTTCTCGGTGACCGAGATGTTGCGGCTCCCGTCGCTGCAGAGCCTCCAGCGGCGCCTCCCCCCGGAGGAGGTGGTGGCGCTGCTCAAGGGGCTGGCGCGGTCGCTCGACCTCGCCCACGTCCGCAACGTGGTCCACGGCGCGATCAAGCCGACGAACGTGTTCGTCGGCCCCGCGTGCAACCCGACCATCGTCACCGATTTCGCGGCCAACCTGCCCAAGGCCGCGGTCCCCACCCAGGAGGGCTTCGTCCAGAGCGCCCCGTGGATCGCCCCCGAGCAGGCGCAGAGCGGGTCGGTGACGCCGGCCGCCGACGTCTTCTCGGTGGGGTTGCTCGTCTTCTTCGCGCTCACCGGTCGCACGTACTGGCGCTCGACCCAGGGTCAGACCTTCGACCTCAACGGCTGGCAGCAGGAGCTCGGCGCGCCGCGCGGGCCCGCGTCGCAGCGCGCGATGGAGCTCGGCGTGGCGCTGAGCCCGACGCTCGACATCGTGCTCTGGAAGGCGCTCTCCAACGATCCGCAGGAGCGTTACAAGAGCATCGGCGAGTTCGCGAGCGCGATCGAAGACACGATGATGAAGCAGGTCGGCAGCGCCGCGACGATGGCGCTACCGATGGTCGGCGACGCTCCGTCCCCGTCGCCGTTGCCGTCGAACATGCAGAACCCCGAGCGAGCCCCCGCCCTCCACGGCGCGGCAGGGCCGCAGGGCCCCGCGACCGTGGCGTTCCCAGCAGAAGCGTTCCAGGCGCCGCCCAACCAGCCCACCCAGGCCATGAGCCTGCAGCAGCTGCAGGCTCACCAGATGGCCATGCACGGGGCTCCCGCGCCGGGGATGAGCGGGCCGGGCATGTCGGGTCCGAACATGGGTGGTCCGAACATGGGCGGCCCGGGTGGGGGCTACGGGATGAACGGCCCCGGGATGAACGGCATGAACGGAGGGCTCGCGTCGACCGCGTACGCCAACCCTCCGCCCGTGGGCGGCGCCATGGCAGACGCCCAGTACGGCTACTCGCAGCAGGCGTCGCGTGAGGGGTACCCGCCACCGCCCGCGCCAGCGTTGGCCGGCCCAGCGCCGTCGAAGAGCAGGGTGCTGCCGGTGGCGCTGGTCTTCACGGCCGTCGCGCTGCTCGGCGTGGTCGGCATGGTGGTGTTCCTCCGACTGCGCGCCGAGACGCCCGCCGACGACTCTCCCGTGAAGGTCGAAGCGTCGGGCAAGCCCACGGCGTCCGCCGCTCCCGACGCGAGCCCGCCGCCGTCGACCGCCACCGCGACCGAGACCAGCGCGCCGATGGCGACCACCCAGGTGAAGCAGGTCGAGCTTCGCGTGAAGTGCAAGCCCGTGGCCTGCCAAGAGGTGAAGGTCGACGGGACGGCGGTCGACCTGACCAAGCCCGTGATGGTCGCGCCTGGCTCTCGCGAGGTCGAGGTGAGCAAGGCAGGCTTCGTGGGCCAGACCGAGAAGGTCGAGGTCAAAGAGGGAAGCGCGTTCGTCGACAAGACGTTCTTGCTCGCGGCGGAGAAGCCGGCGACGACGGCGGTGCGCCCGCCGCCCCCTCCTCCTCCCCCGGGAACCGGAAAGAAGCCGTGCAAAGTTGGTGGCTTCATCAAGAAGTGCCCCTGACGCCCCAGCGTCGCGATCGCCCCCTGTTCACAGGCCTCGCCCGCACGCTGTACGCGACCGTCGGCGTCGGTCTCGCCGTGACTGGGTGCAGCACCGAGCGGCAGGCGTCGGGGTCCGAAGCGACCGCCAGCGCGACCGCCGCCGCCGCCTCGGCGCCTCGAGCGAGCTCCTCGACGTCGACCTCCGCTAGCCCTTCGACGTCGGCCTCGGGCGCTCCCGCGGCGCGCGTCCCCAGCCCGCCGCTGCCCGAGGAAGACCTGGTGCCGGCGACCCTCGACGAGCAACGCGCGGCGATGCTGCGCCGCATGAAGAGCCTGCTGCGGCTCAAGGACGATCAGCTCTCCGCGCTCTCGGCCATCCTCGCGAAGTCGCCCATCATCGGGCAGGGCAACCCGGAGATCGTGGAGTACGCGATGACCCGCAAGGAGTGTCGCGAGCGGCGCGACGCGGCCGGTGTGGTCGAAGAAGAGGCGGCCGTGTGCGGCGGGCCCTTCATGAGCCCGCTCTACAACCCGAAGGCCGGCCAGACCTCGTCCGACGCGAAGGTGTGCATCGATCGCTACGAGTTCCCCGGCATCCCGTGCGACTACCCGGTGACGTGGGCGAGCGCGCGCGAGGCAAACCTCATGTGCCAGGCGATCGGCAAGCGCCTGTGCGACGCGCACGAGTGGGAGGGCGCCTGCGCGGGCGCCGTGCTCCCGGCCGAGAGCGAATACGCCTTCGGGAAGCCGCGCAAAGAGTCCCGGCACCGGCACAACGAGTCCCGGGAGATCGTCTGGGCGTACGGCGCCGAGAAGAGCTTCGACAAGTGCGCGATGAATTCGAAGAAGTCGAAGAAATGCACGCAGAGCGGCTGGAAGGTCTGCGGCTCGAACACCTACCCCGCCGGCGCGTTCCCGGAGTGCAAGAGCCCGCTCGGCGTGTACGACCAGCACGGCAACGTCGCCGAGCACATGAACCTCCCCACCAAGGCCTCGGAGCTCACGAGCGCGGGAGGCTCGGGTGAAACGGAGATGAAGGGCAGCTGGTTCATCTTCAAGAAATTCGAGGCCCACATCGACGACTGCCGGTGGCGCGCGCCGGATTGGCACGGCACGAAGACGATGAGCCACGACTCGCACCAGAACTACCACCTGGGCTTCCGCTGCTGCCGCGACGCTCAGCCCTGAGCGCGAGCGAGCGAGGAGTGTAAGGGACGCTCGGGGCGGGCCGTTCTCGGCTCACGATGCTCAAGCGAACCTCGGCCCGCCTCCCGCTCCTCGCCCTGCTCCTCGCGCACGCTGCCGGCTGCAGCAGCTACCCGTCGGCGACCTCCAAGGAGGCGATGGCGCCGCCGCCGTCGCACTACGCGATGGCCGAGATGACGGCGTCGCCCTCCACCGAGGCCTACCAGGACTACGGGGTGAACCCGCTGGTCGACGTCGACAAGGACCGCTTCTCGACCTTCGCGATCGACGTCGACACCGCCTCGTACGCGATCAGCCGTCGCAAGCTGGTCGAGGGCGCGCTCCCGCCGGTCGCCGCGGTGCGCGTCGAGGAGTTCGTGAACGCGTTCGACTACGCGTACGAGGCGCCGACCTCGAAGCCCTTCGCGGTCCACATGACCTCGGCGCCTTCGCCGTTCGTCGCCGGTCACCACGTGCTGCGCGTCGGCCTGCAAGCGAAGCGGCCGACGGCGAAGCCGCGCGTCCCTGCGCACCTCGTCTACCTCGTCGACACCAGCGGCTCGATGCAGAGCGCCGACAAGCTCGGCCTGGTGAAGAGGAGCCTGAAGCTGATGACCGAGCACCTCAAGCCCGGCGACACCGTCGCGCTGTGCACCTACGCCGGCTCGACTCGCGAGGTCCTGCCGCCCACCGGGATCGAGGACAAGGCGGAGATCCTCGACGCGATCGAGCAGCTCACCTCGGGCGGCGGGACGGCGATGTCGAGCGGGATGGACAACGCCTACGCCCTCGCCAGCCGCACCCTGAAGAAGGGCCACATCAACCGCGTCATCGTGCTCTCCGGACGGGGACGCCAACATCGGCCCCTCGAGCCACAGCGAGATCCTCGACCGCATCGCCAAGTACAAGGAGCAGGGCATCACGCTGTCGACCGTGGGCTTCGGCCAGGGCAACTACCAGGACACGATGATGGAGCAGCTCGCCAACAAGGGCGACGGCAACTATTTCTATATCGACGGCGAGGCCGAGGCGAAGAAGGTCTTCGTCGACCAGCTCGACTCGATGCTCGAGGTCGTCGCGAAGGACGTGAAGGTGCAGGTCGAGTTCGACCCGAAGGTGGTGAAGCGCTACCGCCTCATCGGCTACGAGAACCGGGACGTCGCCGACAAGGACTTCGCGAACGACAAGGTCGACGGCGGCGAGGTCGGCGCGGGCCACGCGGTGACCGCGCTCTACGATCTCGAGCTCGCGGAGGGCGCTGCGAAGGCGGGGCTCGTCACGGTGCGCGTCCGTTACAAGTCGCCCGAGGGCGGCGCCTCGGAGGAGCTCGCGTTCCCGATGGAAGCGAAGAGCGCGCTCGCCTCGTTCGGCGACTCTCCTCGCGACCTCAGGCTCGCCGCGGCGATCGCTGGCTTCGCCGACGCGCTGCGCGGCGCGCCCGGAGGCCCCGGGCTCGATCAGGTGCTCGAGGTGGCGAACAAGGCCGCGGCCGACTCGAAGCCCGAGCGCGAGCTGATCGAGCTGATCGAGAAGGCGATCAAGCTCGGCGGCCCGACCAAGCGCGCGCAGGTCGCGAAGCCGTGAGCGGCCCGGCCCTGCGCCGCGAGGCGGCGCAGGCGCCCGCGATGGCTCAGCCGAAGTTGACCGACGTCTCCGTCCGGCTCTTGTTCAGCTCCCAGAACTTGTCGGCGATGCTCGAGGCCTCGAGCGTCGCGTTGCCGTGGTCGAAGGCGGTGCCCTTCACCATCCCGAGCACGACCACCTCGCCGACGTACACGCCCTCGGGCTTCAGCTTCGTAGCGAGCAGACCCACGGCCTTGTGCTGCGCGGCCTTGCCGATCGCCAGGCCCATTGCGCCGAACTGCACGGCCATGGCGTCGATGTTCGCGTCGTAGAAGGCGAAGCCGCCGCCGGTGACCAGCAGAGCGCCCTTGGTCTCCTTGAGGTCGGCGAGCGCCGCCTGCGTCGCGACGATCATGCCGTTGCACGCGACGTCGACGACCATGCGCAGCTCGTCGAGGGGGGCGGTGGTGAGGTCGCCCGCGCCGAACGTGTAGACGTTCCAGTGGATGGCGCTGATCGGCCCGAACGCCGCGCGCACGTCCTTGACGAGCGCCTTGACGGCCTCGGCGTCCGCGAGGTTGCACGGGAAAGCCTTCGCCTCGACGCCGGCCTCCTTGAGCTTCGCGGCGGCCGCGCTCAGGCGCTCGACGTTGCGCGCGACGATGGCGACGTTGTAGCCCTCCTTGCCGAACTTGCGGGCGACGGCGTCGGAGATCCCAGGCCCATGGCCACAGACGATGAGGGTCGGTTTCATGGCCAAGCCGTCTAGCGCCGGGGCTCGAGGGAGTCGACGGTGGCCGTTGCCTCGCCCGCGTCTTGGGCGAGGGAGGTCTACAGGACGCCCGCGAGGCTCGCGAGCACGAGCTTCTCGGGCGAGTCGACCAGCGACTCCGCGGCGCCAGCGCGCGCCTCGTGACGCTTGGCGGCCTGCTCGTCACCGCGCCAGCGCGCGGCCTCGGCCCTGGCTCGCGCCGCGGTCGGCGTGTGATACGCGGAGTAGGCGAGGGGGATGAAGGCGTCGATCCACACCTCCGGGTCCGAGCCATTGGCTGCCTGGCCGACCACGTAGAACACAGCGGGGAGCACGAGCTCCGCACCGATGCTTGGACTGAAGGAGAACATGCGCAGGCGATAGGCGCGACGCTCGGCCTCCGGCATCACGGCGAGCTTCTCCCAGGTGGTCGCGTCCCGCTCGTATCCCTCAGGCGTCGGCAGCCCCGGCCCCTCGTCGGGTCGCCCGACGCGCAGCGCTGTCGCGGTGAGCAGCCACGCGGTTGCGGTCTTCTTGTCGTCGGTCGCGCCCGCGTGCGTGCGCTGGGCGAGCACGTGGGCGTCCTCCCAGCGCCCGCCGCGCATCGCCACCAGTACGTCGAGGATGCCAGCCAGCGTGGCGATGTCCGGCGAAGGAGAGGTCTTCGCCAGCTCGCGCAGGTGCGCTTCGGCGTTCGGGACATCCCCCGCAGCATAGGCCAGCGACGCTGCGAAGAGCCGTGTCCCGGCCGAGGGGTCGAGCGCGAGCGCCTTGTCGAGGTCGTGGCGCGCCTCCTCGTGTCGGCCCAGCGCGGCGCGCTGCGAAGCCGCCTCGACCCACAGCACGACCGCGGCTCTCTCCAGGGCCCCCTTGGGATCCTGACGCGCGGCGAGGATCTCCTCCCCCGAGTGATAGAAGTCGCCGATCGGTCGCGCCTGCGGGGGCGCCTTCTTCGCCGGTCCTTCCTTCGCGGCGGGCCGCTTCGGCGCGCTCGGAGGCGTTGCAGGCGGCGGCGGGAGCGTCGTCGCCGCGAGCGCCTTCAGGGTCTCCGCCGCCTTCTCGTGCACGCCGGGGTCGACCAAGATGGGATGCAACAAGTGAGAGAACCGCGGAGCGCCGAGGCCGAGCTTGTAGGGCGAGACGGGGGCCCCGAGCTGGAAGGTGAGGGGAGCGACCGCGTCGAGCACCCGGTCGAGGGGCTGGCTCTCTTGGGTCAGCCAGGCAGCGACGAAGGGGGTCCTCGCTCGTTGAGTGTCAAAGAGCGCCAGGCCGCTGGAGCCAAGCAGATCGATGTCCGGCACCTGGCCGAGCGGGACGTCGCCTCGAAACCGGCTCGAGGACAGCTTGGCGGCCATCAGCGCCATGCGCCCGGAGTCACCGCCGTAGCCCGCGCTGTCCGCGCCGCACAGGACCTGAGCGATCTGGGCGGCGTCGGTTCGACTCGGCACCTTCACGATCGCGTCGCCTTTGGCGAGCTCGAGGTGCTCGAGGCCCTCCCGCTGCTGGCCCTTGAGGCAGAGGAACGCGCCCGCCTCGAGGTCGCGATCCCAGTGTGGCTCGTCCCTGCGGGCCGCGATCTGGGCCGCGCTCTGCAGGTCGCCGCCGGCGAGGGCCGCGTCGTACGCGTATTGGAGGTTCTCCGGCCCCTGGGTCCACGGGTGGGCCTCTGCGGCCACCGCGAACGCGCCGTGCTCGATGAGCGCGGCGATGAGCGAGGCGGCTGGGTCGTACGTCACGATCTTCCCATCCGTCCCGCGCTCGAGGGTGAGCGGGCCTCCCTTCGACGCTTGAAGGAGCCGGCGCGCTGCCTCGTCGCGCGCAGCGGCGTTCGGGGTCACGGCTGCGGCGTCGCGCAGCTCACGCTCGGCCTGGTCATGGTCGACGTCGCGCTCGCGGGCGAGCGCGCGCGTCCGCGTCCAAGGGAGGAGCTTGGGGACGAAGAGCCAGGCGTGGGGGCGCCAAGCGCACGCGCGGCTGTCCCCTGGAGCTACCAGGTAGTCACGGTCCGAGCAGGCGGCGTCGCTCCGGTCGGCCTGCAGGATCATCCGCGGTGCGGCCAGGACGGTCGACACCACCCCGAGGGCTCCGAGCCCGAGCAGCGCGTTGCGCCAGCGGCGGCGGCGCTTCGCTCGCGCCACCGCGAAGAACTGCTCAGGCTCGACCTCGGGCTCCACCACTCTTTCCATTCGACAGCAGCCTAGTGCAGCTTTCGGGCCGGGAGCGGCTGCGCGCTGCTGCCGCGCTCCGCCCGCCCCAGCCCTTGCGACGCGGCGGGCTGCAACGTTGCCCTGCAACCGCTACGCTTCGGGGATGGGCGTGCCTCCTCGCCGCTGGCACCGCGCGCCGCGCCCGCTCTTCGTCTCCACGGCCGCCTTGTACGTGGTCGCCGTCGCGCTGCTGTTCTTCGGGCTGCGCTGGCGAGGAGAGCTCGTCTACGACCTCAGCGGCGCGGTCTCCGTCGAGGCCGGCTCGCCGGCAGCCAAGGCCGGCATCGTCACGGGAGACCGCGTCGTCTCGATCGGCGAGACGGCCGTGCCTCACTTCGACGCGATCAGGCCAGCCCTCCTCGCGGCGGGGCCGGGTGAGGTCTCGGTGGACGTGGAGCGGGGGACCGAGCGTCTCTCCTTCAACGTGCACCGCGCGCGAGGGACCAAGCTCGGGGTGCGTCCGCCGGTGGTCGAGAACGATCTGCCGGTCGGCTCAACGCTCGAGCGCTGCCTGTTCGAGCCCCTGGCCATCTGGTCCCGCGCCTGGAAAAAGCGCGAGATCCCGCTCGAGATGGACCCCGACGCGCACGGCGCCGTGTCCTTCGCCGAGTTCCTCCGCCCGCGCGGCTCGGCCGACAAGGTCGTGAGCGCAGGGATGGTGTCGAGCTATGCGGCGCCGCTCCCTGCGCTGTTGGGGCTCGCGCTGCTCCTCACGCTTCGCCGCGCGCGCGCCGCCACGCCAAGCTCATTGCGCGTTTGATGCCGGAGCCCTCGAGGCCGGGTCGAGCAGCTCCGAGAGCGCGCGTTCGTCGAGCGTGATGCCATGGCGCGCGAGCGGCGCGACGACGTCGTCCTGAACGCTCGCGCGCGCGCGCGCGCCATAGGCGCTCGCTTCCATCCAGCCGAGCTCGTTCACGTGCCGCACCAGGAACCCCTCGCTCGTCACGCCGTCGGAGACGCGGCTGGTGAGCCGCGTCCACAACGGCGACAGCACCCTCAACATGTCGAGCGCGATCGCCGCGAGGCGCGCCCGCTCGGAGTCGTCGAGGCGCTCGGCTGCCCAATCCAAGAACAGCCAGCCGAGCCGGCCGTGTGGAGCCTCGTCCTGCACGATGCGCTCGAGCACCGCGCGCGTGAGCGGGTGGGCCGCCGACTTGAGGCAGCCGGCGAGCATCGGCAAGCTGAACGCCTCCGCCACGCAGCAGATCCGCACCGAGAGCTCGGCTGCGCGCGCGAGCGCAGGGCCCGGCGCCGCGCGCTGGCTCAGGCCGGAGAAGTCGACCGGATGCGGCGCGCCGCCGCCGAGCTCCATCGCCAAGCGGCTGGTGAGCTCGACGTGCAACATCTCGTCGGCCACGAAGTCACCCGCCATGCCGATCAGATCGACCGGCGCCTTGGCCTCGAGCAGCGCGAGCAAGAGCTCCCCGAACGCGTAGGCGGTCGTGTATTCGTTGAACGCCGCCTCGGTCCAGCTGAGACGAGCGCGCTCCACGAGCAACGGTGGATATTCGCCGACGGGCAACGTCCCCCACGGAAAGTCGTCGACCCCGGGTCGAATGCGGCGGAAGTACTTCGCGGCCACTCCGCCGAGCCACTCGAGCTCGAACGGCTCCTTCAAGGGGGCGACTTGCTCGTCGCGCTCGCCGCGACGGTGGCCGTCGTGGCACCGTCGGTCGCGCTCTTGGGATCGCCAGGTGGCGTCTCGGGAGGCGTGGTGCTCGCGCTCGCTGTGGCCATCCCGTCGTCGTAATACGAGCCCTTTGGGTTGCCGGGCAGCGGCTGCTCGGAGCTGCACGCGACCACCGAGCCAGCGGTGAGCGCGGCGCTGACCAGCAGCCTGCCTCGCGGAGGCGGTTCTCTCTTCGCCATGTGACAAATGAGCATAGCCCGAGGCCGGCGCCGCTCGGGCCCGACAAGTTGGCAAACGGCGTGGCCGCCGGAACATGTCAGCGCCCCCTCGCGCTCCACCGGGACCAAACAGGAGGAGCGAGATGGACGTTCGAGCTTGGTGCCTTGGGTTGTGCGTCTTCGGGGTCGGCTGTCAGCCCGCGAAGCAAGCATGGGTGCCTGGCAAGACGGACGCTCCAGTCCAGTCGAGCGACCTGACCGCCCAATGGGAGCGGTCCCGCGAGCTCGGCCTCCCACTCGAGATCGAGGCGCGCGTCACCCGGCTCGGCAGCGACGAGGCGCTGGCCTCTCTGCGCGGGAAGCTCGACACGCGCGGGGCGATGGTGTTCGAGACCAGCGAGCGAGATCAGCCCTCCCTCGCCCGCCTGAGCGTGCATGTGAGCCGCGCAAAGATGGGGCTACGCGCTCGGCGTGAGCTGGGACGAGCGCGCGCCGGAAGGGCGCGTCGTGTCGTGGCACCCCAACCTGGTGCTCGAGCGCGGCGCCGCGACCACCGCAGAGATCGCCTGGGCAGACGGGGACGGCCGGCGGCTGTCGCTGCGGATCGTCGACCCGGCGGCCGAGCAGCCAGCGCCCGTGGCCGCCGCGGTCGAGCCGGTGGGCGCCGCGGTCGAGGCTTCGCTGCCGGTCGCCTCCAGCACGTCGCCGCTCACCTCCGGCCCGCTGCCACAGGCGGCCGCGACGACGCCCTGACGCGGCCCGCGCTCAGCGCCGCGCGCGGACGCGGACGCGGACGCCGTGCTTCGGCCGAAGGGTCGCGCTCGGCTCGGGCTCGTCCTCTGCCAAGAGCTCGAACCGATACCGGCGCAGGAGCGTCGCCAGGATGAGCGGCGCCTCCAGGTACGCGAAGTGGATGCCGAGGCAGATCCGCGGGCCGGCGCTGAAGGGGAGGTAGGCGTACCGGTGACGCGTCGCCTCGCGCTCCGGCGAGAAGCGGTCGGGGTCGAAGCGCTCTGGGTCGCTCCACAGGTCTCGCCTGCGGTGCATGGCCCAGGGCGACACCATGACGTTCGTCGACCGCGGGACGTCGTATTCGCCGAGGGTGACCGCCTGCGTCGAGTCGCGCCCGAAGACGTAGACCGGGGGATAGAGCCTGAGCGCCTCTTGGAAGGCGCGGAGGCACATCCCGAGCTTGCCGAGGTCGGCCACCGTCGGCTCGTCCCCCACGCTGTCCGCCTCGCGCTCCATCTCCGCATAGACGCGCGGATCTCTGCAGGCCTCGTGCAGCGTCCACGCGAGGCCGGTGGCGGTGGTCTCGTGGCCAGCGACGAACAAGGTCAGGACCTCGTCGCGGATCTGCCGGTCGCTCATGACCGAGCCGTCCTCGTCCCGCGCGTCGAGCAAGCGCGCGAGCAGATCGCCGTGGACGGCGCTCGAGCTGCGGCGGTCGTCGATCATCTTCTGGACGTGCTCGTCGAGGACCACGATCGCTCGGGCGAGCGCCCGCCCGCGCTCGCCGAAGAGGAGCACGGGCCCACGGACGCCGAGCTCTGCGCGGCGAGCGAGCTCGGCCACGCGACCCGAGCTCCGCTCGCGCAGCAGGCCCAGCTGCCGGCGCATGAGGATGTGCGCGATGGCCATCGGCCGCCCGATGATCCAGCCCGCCCAGTCGAGCGTCACGGTGAGCGCGTGACCCAGCTCGTCGGCCTCCGAGAACGTATCTGCCCCGAACAGCGTCTTTCCGGCCACCGCCATTGTGATGCGCGTCGTCTCCGCGTTGAGCGCGAGATCGTCGCCGTCGCGCCAGCGCGCCAACGTGCGGACGGTGCAGGCGACCATGTCGGGGGCGTATCGCTCGAGCGCCTTGGGGTGGAACAGCGGCGCCATGAGCTTGCGCTGCCGCCGCCACAGCTCACCGTTCGACGTGAAGATCCCCTCGCCCGCGAGGGGAAACAGGCTGAAGCGCAGCATGTCGCTCTTGTCGAACCACTTCGCCTTCTCGACCAGCATCTCTTGGACGATGTCCGGGTGGTTCGCGACCGCGGCGCGCACCCCGGGCACGGGCAGCTTGAGGCGCAAGAGCGGCTCGGTGGCCTTCGACAGCCTGTTCAACGTGCCGAGCCGGTCGCTGCGAAAGTCGGAGTTGTGACCCAGGAGCCCCGCACCACCCGGGGCCATCGGCATCGTCTGGAAGTCCACGGACCGCAGCCTACCTCCTCGCGGCTCGCGAGCGGCCCCCTGCGGCTTGGGTTGGGGGAAGAACCCGACGTGACGACGAGGCTCTTCCCGGGGCATAACCACCTGTTTTAGCCGGCTGTCCTCGGCACCCCCGAGGCGTGGGCAGGCATCGAGACGACGCTCGACCCCGCGGTGCTCGACGAGATCGCCACCTGGCTCGGCGCGCGCACGAGGTGACGCGCGCCCTAGCGCGTCCTCACTTCGGCAGGACCACCGCGTCGATCACGTGGATGACCCCGTTCGAGGCCGCGATGTCGGTCTTCACCACGTTGGCCGCGTCGATCTTCACGCCGCCGCCCTCGGTGGAGATCGTCAGCTCCTGTCCCTGCACCGTCTTGGCGGAGGTGAGCTTCATGGCGTCCGCCGCCGCCACCTTGCCGGAGACGACGTGGTAGGTGAGGACGGCGCGCAGCTTCTCCTTGTTCTCGGGCTTGAGCAGGTCATCGACCGTGCCCGGGGGCAGCTTCGCGAAGGCCTCGTCCGTCGGCGCGAAGACGGTGAACGGGCCGGGGCCCTTCAAGGTGTCGACGAGGTCGGCTGCCTGAAGCGCCGCCGCGAGCGTCTTGAACGAGCCGGCGCTGACGGCCGTGTCCACGATGTCGCTGGTGCTCTCGCTGCCCTTCGCGTCCGCCGCGGTGTTGGAGGAAGAGTCCGCGTTCTGCGTGGCGCAAGCGGTGGTGCAGAGGGCGGCGGCGAAGAGGACGATGAAGGTCTTGGACATGAGATCGGGCTCCTGGTTGTGGGGCGTCGTGGCCCCGTCCCCCTATGTCTACTGTCTGTCCAAGATTTGTCAAGGAACGGTGCGGGCGATTTGTCATTTGCGTCTGTTGTTGACAAAGCTTTGTCTAGGTCTAATGCTGAGCGCATGGCCCGCCCGCGATCCCTCCAGGACGCTCCCGAAGACGACGGCTTTCCCATCCGCGTCGCCTCACGAATGTCGGGGATCGAGGCCGACACGCTGCGCGTGTGGGAGCGTCGCTATGGCTTCCCGAGACCCCAGCGAACGCAGGGCGGGACGCGCGTGTACTCGCGGGCGGACGTCGAGGTCCTGAAGCTGATCGCGAGCGCGCTCCGCGAGGGCTTCCGTCCGAGCGACGTCGTCGGGAAGACCGATGAGGAGCTGGCGCGGCTGCTCCGCGCCGCAGGCGGAACGTCCCACGAGGAGGTGAGGGAGCCCGCGCCGCGAGGGAGCCCGCGCGGCACGATGGACATCGTGCAGTCGATCCTCGACGCGGTCATCTCGGACGATGGCGCAGGGTTGCGCGACGAGCTGCGCCGCGCTGCCGTCTTGCTGGGCCCGAAGCAGTTCGTCGTGGAGGTCGCGGGTCCGCTCGCCGTGCGCGTCGGGGAGCTGTGGCAGCAGGGGCGCGTCGAGGTGCGGCACGAGCACCTCTTGTCCGAGGCGCTGTCCACGCAGCTGAGGCTCCTGTCGGCCGCGTTCGAGGAGACGGGGGGCTCGCGGGTCGTGCTCCTGGCGACCCCGCCGCGAGAGCTGCACGGGCTCGGCCTGGAGATGACCGCAGTCTACCTGGCGACCCGCGGCGTCACCCCGCGAACGATCGGCTGCGATGTGCCGTTCGATCAGATCGTCGCCGCGGCCAAGGGGCACGACGCGAACGCCGTCGGTGTCTCGATATCGGAGGCGAACGATCTCGACGCGCTGAGCTTCGGCGTGCGCGGCCTCGCGCGCGATCTCCCCGAGGAGGTCGGGCTGTGGCTGGGCGGCGCCGGTGCACCTCGGATCGCCAGCCCACCCCCGCGCGCCAAGATCATCCGATCGTGGTTCGATCTCGACGACGCGGTGAGGGCCCTCGACGCGGACCCGGCGATGGGGCCGCTCGGCTCGCTCCCGCCCGGCTCACGTCGAACCCCTCCGCGCGGCTGAGCCTCCTTCTTCCCCTGCCGGCTACGGGCCAGAGCCCCCGGTGCACTGCGGCTCCACGAAGCCGTCGTAGATCGGCACCCAGATGTGGCCCTGGCATTCGAAGTTGAGGATCACGTCCTGATCGCACTCGTCGTAGCCACCGTCGTACGAGCACTGCGCGCCGGTCACCGGGCACTCGTCGTAGGAGTCCGGCGCTTCGGCTGGGCACGGAGCTTCGCCGCCTGCTCCACCCGCGCCGCCGCCCCCGTCGCCCTCCCCAGGGCCGGTGGGATCGCAAGCTATCAAAGAGACTAGGAAGATCAGCAGTCCGACGCGCATGACGCCCCCTGAAGCAAGGGCGATGCCGACGCTGTCCCTCGGCGCCAGGCCTTCTCGCTCGCGATCGTGCCAGCCTGAGCCGTCGAGCGACAACCGCGATCCTCCCGAACGCGCTCGGGCGCCCTCGGTCGTGCTACGCGTGGGCATGGACTTCACCGAAGCCCCCCGCGTCGCTGAGATCGTCCCGAAGCTCCGCGCGTTCTTCGCGTCGGACATCCTTCCGCTCGAGCGCGAGATGCTGGCTCGCAAGAGCTTCAAGGCGCTCCTGCCCGAGCTCGGCGCGGCGCGGGACAAGGTGAGGTCGCTCGGCTTGTGGGCGCCGCACCTGCCGGTGGCGTGGGGCGGAATGGGGCTCTCGCTCACCGAGCACGCGCGCGTCAGCGAGGAGCTCGGGCGCAGCCCGATCGGGCATTACCTCTTCAACTGCCAAGCGCCGGACGTGGGGAACATGGAGATCCTCATGCAGTTCGGCGACGACGCGCAGAGAGAGCGCTGGCTGCGCCCGCTCGCGGCTGGAGAGATCCGCTCCTGCTTCTCGATGACCGAGCCGGATCTTCCAGGCTCGAACCCGACGTGGCTCGGGACGCGGGCGGTCCTCGACGGCGACACGTGGGTGATCGACGGCCACAAGTGGTTCACGTCCTCGGCCGAGGGAGCGTCGTTCGCGATCGTGATGGCGGTCACCGACCCCGACGCGCCGCCTCACATGCGCGCGAGCCAGATCATCGTCCCCACGGACACGCCGGGCTTCCGCCTCGTCCGCAACATCCCGGTCATGGGCGAGCCGGGGGACGACTACGGCAGCCACGCGGAGGTCGAATATGTCGGCTGCCGCGTACCCCAAGCGAACCTGCTCGGCCCACGGGGTGGCGGCTTCTTCGTCGCTCAGGAGCGCCTCGGCCCAGTCGCGAAGATCGACGCCGCGCGCCTGTACGTGCTGCACACCGCGTGGCGCATCGAGAAGGAGGGAGCCCACGAGGCGCGCGACGGGATCAGCGCCATCAAGTTCTTCGTAGCCGACGTGCTCTCCTTCGTGCTCGAGCGCGCGATCCAGGTGCACGGCGCGCTCGGCCTCACCGACGACACGGTGCTCGCCTACTTCTATCGGCACGAGCGAGGCGCGCACATCTACGACGGGGCCGACGAGGTGCACAAGGTGAGCCTCGCGAAGCGGGTGCTCAAGCGCTACGGCATCACCCCAGCTTGAACAGCCGCCGGATCTTCCCCAGGAGCTGGCTCGACTCCTTCTGAACCGCGGTCGCGCGCTCTTCCCCCGAGAGGCGCTGGGCGTGCTCGTCGAGCTGGAGCTGGCGGTCGGCGAGGACCTTCGAGAGCTCCTCGACGACGCCGGGGTGCTTGCGCAAGACGGCCTCGAAGGCCTCTCGATCGATGACGAGCAGCTCGCAGTCCTGGGCGGCCTTCACGTTGGCTTTGCGCTTCTCGCCCGTCACCAGCGCCATCTCGCCGAAGAACTGGCCGGCGTTGAGCCGCGTGATCTCCCGCTCGACGTCGGCGCTCTCGAGCGTCACCACCGTCTCACCGCGCAAGATCATGAACAGCTCGGTGCTCTCGTCTCCCTGGCGCACGATGACCTCGCCCTGCGAGAAGATCCGCGTCTTGGCGAGCTTCGCCAGATCTCGCCGGGGGCCCTCGCCCAGCACCTTGAGGAAGTCGATGTCCTTCAAGGCGTGCTCGCGCTCGAGCACCTTCTCGAGCTCGTCGCGCGCGCGCGACTCGTCCGAGTGGGTCTGCATGTGCACGACCCGGTGCGGGAACGGGATCGAGATGCCGCTGCGCTTCAGCGCGTACCAGATGCGATCTCGCACGGCGCCGTCGATCACGTCGCGCCGCTGGAACTGCTCGATGTAGATGCGCAGCCAATATTCGATGCCCGAGTCCGCGAACTTGTCGGTGACGATGTTGGGCGGCGGCTCCTTGAGCACGCCCGGCGTGTCGCGGATGGCCTCCAGCACGACCTGGTGCACGCGCTTCGGCTCGGCCTCGTAGGAGGTCTGGAAGAAGATGTTCCGGCGGACGACGCGCGAGGGGCGGGAGAACACGCGCAGCGGCGCCTTGGCCAGCGCGCCGTTCGGGACGACGACCTCGATCTCGTCCAGCGTCAGCAGCGTGGTCGCCCGCCAGTTGATCTCCATGATCCGGCCGATGTTCTTCGGGTCGTTGTCGAACTGGATCCAGTCGCCGACGTTGAACGGCCGCTGGATCTGGACGGAGAGGCCGGCGATGAGGTTGCCGAGGGTGTCCTGCAGCGACAGACCGATGACGGCCGTGAGCAGCGCGCTGGTGGTCAGCAGCTGCCCGGGCTCGAGCCCGAGCTGGCGCAACAGCGCCAGGGTGAGGACGAAGTAGACGACACCCTGGATGATGTCGCGGATGATCTTGGGCAGCTGCCGCTCGAGCCGCCGCCCCAAGATCACGTCGATCACGAGCAGCACGCTCGTGCGCCCGATGCAGATGAGGAGCGCGCCGAGCCCGATCAGGCTGACGGCCTTCTGGATGGCCGACCCTTGGGCGAGCAGCAGCTCGACCCCGTGCATGACGAGGTGGGCGATGAAGAAGCCGATCGGCAGGCGCAGCTGCCTGCGGTCGCCGACCGGCATCAACAGCGCGGTGATCGCCAGGATGCCGACCGCGACCGCCGACGCGATCGTCACGCCCGATGCGCCGCTCAGCGCGTTGAGGATCGAGTCCACTCGGCGTGGAGGATAGCGTCAGAGTCGCCGCGAAAAGAACTCCTCAGCGCGAGCCGCCATCAGCGCGCGGCGGCGAGCGCAGGGGGGGGCGCGGTTTGTCCCGGCCGGGCAGCTCTGCTCGGGCGAGGGGGCGCCGAGGTGGTGGTCTCGCTGGTCCGCTCCATGCCCGAGACGAGGACCCGCACGAAGCCGCGCACGAAGTGCTCGCGCTCCATGGAGGGCCGCTGGTCGCTGCGCCGCTCGAGCCCGATCGGCGACCCGCCGCAAGACTGCGCCAGCATCTCCGAGAAGACGTAATGGGAGAGGGAGCCGAGGAACGCCCGCGCGATCACGTCCGGCTGGCCGGTGTGGATGCGCCCGAGCCGCAGCTCTGCGCTCAGGTATTGGGCGACGTGCCGGTGCGCGCGGAGCGGGGGCGGCTCCGACGTGGAGGAATAGCCAGGCGGACAGCCGGGGAGCTTCGGGTTGGACCACGACATCATGATGATGGGCATCACCCGCTCGAAGAAGAGGACCGTCTCGATGCCAGCCTCGGCGAGGTTCTGCTCGACCGTGCGGGTGCCCGCCTGCTCGGCCAGGCTCTTCAGCGCAGGCAGCACGTCCTCGAGGTCGACGCCCATCGCCGCGCGGAACAGCTCGGCCTTCGTCTTGAAGCGCTTGAAGATCGAGCCCTCCGAGACGCCCGCGCGCTGGGCGACCTCGGCGCTCGTCCCGAGGATCCCGCGCTCGAGGAAGACGTCTCGCGCAGCCTCGAGGATGGCCTCGTTGCGAATCACGGTGGGTCGAGCCATGTCCTCGATAATTGAGCCCTCACTCATTAAGAGCAAGTTAAAAAGTGTGGCCCCTCCGCGGCCGGCGGTCTTGTCAGCCCCCAGCGGCGGCGGCACAGGGTGCCCGTGAACCGAACGCTCGACCTCCTCACCTCCACGCTCGCGTCTGGCCTCTCGCTCGGCGGTGGGCTCCGGGCCACGCACGCCGCCCGGCAACCCGAGAAGCTCCTCGAGCTGTACGAGTTCGAGAACTGCCCCTTCTGTCGGCGGGTTCGCGAGGCGCTCAGCGTGCTCGACCTCGACGCGATGATCTACCCGTGTCCCCCCGGGGGCTCGCGCTATCGCAGCGTCGTCGCCGAGCGCGGCGGAAAGACGAGCTTTCCCTTCCTGGTCGATCCCAACACGAACCGCCAGATGTACGAGTCGGCCGAGATCGTTCGCTACCTCGCCACCACCTACGGGGACGGCGTGGTGCCGCTGCCGCTCCGGCTCGGCCCGCTCACGGTCGCGCGCCTGGCCGCGGCCAGCTTGCCGCGGCAACCCTTCAGCCGCGCGCGGCCCTCCGTGGCGCCGGCGCAGCCGCTCGAGCTCTACAGCTTCGAGGCCTCCCCGTTCTGCCGCATCGCGCGCGAGGCGCTGTCGCGCCTCGAGCTGCCCTATGTGCTGCACAACGTCGCCAAGGGCAGCCAGAAGCGCGAGGCGTTCGTCGCGCGCTCGGGGAAGATGATGGTCCCCTTCCTGGTCGACCCGAACACGCACTCGGCGATGTTCGAGTCGGCCGACATCGCGCGTTACGTCGAAGAGACCTACGGCCAGAGCGCCCGACCGGCGTGAGGATCGCCGCGCTGTTCGTCCACCCGATCAAGTCGGGGCGCGCCGTGGAGGTCGAGCGCGCCGGCGTGACGGGGCTCGGGCTCGAGCACGATCGACGCTTCATGGTCGTCGACCCTCGAGGTCGCTTCGTCACCCAGCGGGAGCACCCCGCGCTCGCGCGGGTGTCGGCGCACGTCGAGGGCAGCGAGCTGCACCTCGTCGGCGACGATCGCCGCGAGGTGGTCGTGCCGACCAAGGGGCCCGGCGACGTCGTGCGCGCGTCGGTGTGGGGCGATGACGTCGAGGCGATCGACTGCGGGGCCGCGGCGGCCGGGCTGCTCACCAACCACCTCGGCACGCCGGCGAGGCTCGTGCGCATGGGCGCCGACACCGCGCGTCCCGTCGACCCGGTGCACGGTCAGCCGGGCGACCTCGTGTCGTTCGCCGACGGCTTCCCGCTGCTCATCGTCACCCAGGCGTCCATCCGGGCGGTGCTGGCCGCGGCTGGCGCGGCGCTCGACGCGCGTCGCTTTCGGCCCAACGTCGTCGTGGAGGGGGCCGCGGCCTTCGACGAGGACGGCTGGCTCGAGCTGCGGCTCGGGCAGGTTCGCGTCGATATCGTCAAGCCGTGCGGGCGGTGCGCGGTGGTCGACGTCGACCCCGATCTGGGGGAGCGGGCTCCCGGGGTGCTCGCGGAGCTCGGGCGTACGCGCAAGCGCGGCGGCAGCGCCATCTTCGGCCAGAACGCCATCCCGCGGGGGGAGGGCACCCTCCACGTCGGCGACGAGGTCGTCGTGACGCGGAGGGCGTGACCGCGGCTGCCCGGGCTACTCCTCGACCTTCTTCTCGAGCTCCTGGAGCTCGCGATCCATCGCCTTGCTCCGCGCCTTGAAGGAGAAGAGGGCGATCGCCGGGAAGAACGTCATCGGGTAGTTGAGGCTCCTCGCCTCGAGCTTCACGGCGTCGTCCTCGAGCGTAACGAGCGTCGAATATCCCGAGGTGATGCGATCGTCGCCCTCGAGGATGAGCGCGTCCACCGGGAAGCCCTTCTTGCGCGCCATGCGCTTGGCGTCCGACTTGCCCTTGAGGAACGTCCGCAGCATGCGGCCGGTGTCGACCCACACCAGGGCCTGGGACTTCGGCTCGAGCGCGCCGAGCGCGCGCTTGTGGGCCTTGTCCGACTTGAGCATGTCGCCTTCCCCGTCGAACGCCTCGCGCAGGCGATCGACCCGCTTCTTTCCGCCGCCCGCGACGAACAGGTACTTCTCCTCGATGATCTCGACGCGCACGGTGATCGTCACCTCGTCGTCGTCGGATCCTCGGCCCTCCTCGTCGGAGCTCCGCTTGTTCGGCGTCACCGTCAGGCTGAAGCCGTTGTCGATCTTCTTGATCGACAGCTCGCCCTTCTCGTCGGCCTCCTCGGCCTTCTGCTTGGCCGACTTCACGATCTTCTCGGCGGCGCCCGCGTCGCGCAGGTGGACGATGGCGACCACGCCGAGGTTGTCGGCGATCTCCCCCGGCTCCTCGGCGATCGCCGCGTTCATCAGCTTGTCGTCGCCCGCGCCGGCGATCACCATCTGGTCGCCCACGGCGTCGAGCACCGTGTCGAGGTTGAACCCGGCCTTCTCTTCCATCTGCTCGAGCTCCTTGGTGAGCTCCTCGGCGGCCTCCTCGTCGAACCCGCGCACCGTCTTCTCGAGCGCCTTGCGCCAATCTTTCCCGGACCCCTTGAGCTTCGTCGCGACGGCCATGTACGCGAACGTGTCGGCCGGGAGCTTCTCGTACAGATCGAGGTCGACCGCCTCGGGCATGAGGTCCGAGTAGTCCTTGATCTTCTTGCCGCGCAGCTCTCCGCGCATGACGCCGATCAGGCCCTCGTCGTCGAAGCGCATCGAGGTCGTCGCGCCGGGGACGTCGTCGAAGAAGTCCTTCTTCCACTCCTCCATCGCGGTGGGATCGAAGTACTCGAGCAAGGTCGAGCTCGGCTCCCACTTCACCGCGGCGACGTGCTCGTTGTCCTTCGCGAGGCTCTCCTTGCTGCCGTCGACGACCTTGCCGATCTCCTTCACCATCTCGGGGTCGCCGTACACGAGGAGGCTCTCCTCTTCGAACCACACGGCGATGTCCTCGCGCGCCTTCGCCTTCGCCTCCTCCTCCTCCTCCTCGGCGGACTTCTCGCGGGGCTTGTCGTCCTCCAGCTCCTTCGGCAGCTCGAAGCGGTAGACGCCCATGTCGTCGAACAGCTCCTGCCAGGCCGTGCGTTCGTCGCGATCACCGCGGTCGTCGCTGGCCTTCAGCTTGCGCCGGGAGAGGCGGTAGCGCGTGCCTCCGGCGAAGGAGCCGTCCTTCTTGAAGCGGTTGCCTTCGAACAGCGGGTCGATGGCCTCCGCGTCGGAGACCTTGAGCAGCACGGCCGTGAAGCTCGACCGGTAGTCCCCCTTCTCGGGCTCCGGGTTCATCTTGATCGCGACGGCCGTCGACCGCAGGCTCTCGATCAACTCCTTGGCCTCGTCCTTCTTGAGATCGAAGGAGTCCGCGAGGGCGTCGGTCACCTCCTCGCTCATCTCCTCGAGATCGAGCTCCTTGTCGTCGAGGCAGTCGACGCCCTTGAGGGACAAGAAGAGCTTCGGCAGGCTCGGCGCCTCCAGGTAATAGACCGTGTCCTTCGGTGCGTACTTGGCGAGCTCGGGGCCCGACGCGCGCCACCAGAACCAATACGCGGCGAAGGCGGCGCCCGTGATGGCGACGACCGTGGCCACCAGACCGATGAGCAGGCCCTTCTTGGGCAGCGGCTTCTTGGCCGGCGGAGGCGTCGCCTGGGCGATCGGCTCACCGACCACCGTCGCTCCAGCGGGGACACCGGCGCTCAGCTGCGTCGCGCCGTAGGCGTCAGCGTGTTGGCCCTCGGGCTGGGGGCCGTGGCTGCCAGGGATCGTGAAACCGGGGCCGGGCCCTTGCGGTCCGCTCATCGTGCGTGCTCCTCCCCCCGCGCGCCGGCGCGTGGTGCCGCGTCATACGCTCCATGTCCGAGAATGTCGATTGGCGGCCGAAAAACGACGACGGCGCCCGGGGGGGCGCCGTCGTCGTGCGAGCTGTGTTGGCCCGTCGCTCAGGGCTTCTTCGCCGGCTCCGGCGCGATGGGCGTCGCGGCGGGCGGCGTGACCGGCAGCGGCCCGGTCGCCGGGGCGGCGGGGTTCAGCACCGGCTTCGGCTTCTTCTCGAGGACGACGAACTGCACGCGGCGGTTCTTCTGACGGCCCGCGTCGTCCTTGTTGTCCGCGATGGGCTTGTCGGGGCCGAAGCCCTTGCCGACCATGCGACCCGCCTCGACGCCGCGCTTCTCGAGCGCCTTGCGGACCGAGTCGGCGCGGTCCTGGCTGAGCTTCTTGTTCAGCGCGGCCGAGCCCTTGTTGTCGGTGTGGCCTTGGACCTCGAGCTTGAGGATCTCGGGGTGCTCCTTCAGGACCTGTGCGACCGAGTCGAGCAGCGGATCGCTGGCCGGCTTGATGGTCGCCTTGCCCGTGTCGAACTGCACCTGCTCGAGGATGATGATCTCGGTGTCGGTCACGCGGACGAGCTTCGGACAGCCGCGCTTCGTGGGGTCGGCGTCGTCGACGCCCTTCTCCTGCGGGCACGCGTCCTGGTCGTCTCGGAAGCCGTCGCCGTCGGTGTCGGGCGGGCAGCCGTTCGTCTTCGGGTCCTCGGTCTTCACGCCCGCGATGTCGACGCACGCGTCCAGCTCGTCGATCACGCCGTCGCCGTCCTTGTCGGACGGGGGCGGGCAGCCGTTCTTCTTGGGATCGGGGTCGGCGATGCCCGCCACCTCGGGGCACGCGTCGAACTCGTCGAAGATGCCGTCCTTGTCCTTGTCGGACGGGGGCGGGCAGCCGTTCTTCGCGGGGTCGGGGTCGGGGACGCCCGCGACGGTCGGGCACGCGTCGACGGCGTCGAGGATGGTGTCGAGGTCCGTGTCCGCCGGCTTCGGGGGGGCTTCCTTCTGGATCTTCGTGCGCTCGAAGCCGATGGCGAAGCCGGCGCGGAAGCCGATCATGCCGGCGTTGCCGGCGCCGGCCGCGCAGCCCTCCAGCGTGTCCTCGCTGAGCAGATAGTAGTCGGGGCCGAACTCGCCCCACAGGATCGCGCCCGACACCAGCGCGACCTCGGCGCCGACGGCGCCCTTCATGGCGAAGCCCGCACCGCCGGTGCCGTCGCACTGGCTCGAGAGGGTGTTGCTGGGGTTCGACAGGTCGATCTCGACGCTGTCGCTCTCGAGGCCTTGCCAGGTCGGGCCGCCAGCGATGTTCACGTACAGCGCGACCGGGTCGAAGCGCAGCGGATAGGCGCGGGCGTCGATCCAGAGGGTGTTCATGTCGCGGAACGTCGTGCGGTAGGAGACCTCGTCGATGTCGGCGCGATCGCGGTCGAGATCGGCGTGCTCATAGCCGACGCCGAAGCCGAACCAGCGGATCGGGCGGAAGATCGCCGTGACGCCGACCCGGATGCCGTTGCGGGCCGAGACCTCGCCGGCGGCGGCCGGCGGATCGTTGAAGCGGTGGCCGAGGCCGAGGTGGCCGAAGATCGCGAAGCCCATGTTCGCGTCTTTTTCGCCGGTGTTCCAGGCGACCCAGCCGTCTTCGCTGGTCGTGCCGCTGGTGTCCGTGGTGGGCCCTGAGCTCGTCGCCCCGGCCGTCGCGGTCGCCTCTACGGCGAGCGGCGTGGGCGGCTGCACCACGGCGCCGACGCTCGTCTTCGCGGCTGCGCTCGGGGCCGGCGAGGGGGCGCCGGCGGCGGCAGCGGGGGCGTCGTCGGCGAGCGCCGTGATCGGGAGTCCCGCACAAAGGAGCCCGGAGGAGAGGGCGAGAGAGAACCTGCGAAGGGTCACGATGGCCTCAAGGGTTTCTGGCTCGCCTGGCGAGCAGGCGGGCGGGTGGGGGCGCTGCTACACGCTCCGATTCGCAGGCTTTACGTCAAACCGCGGCTCGCTGAAAGTCCAACCTGATCAAGACAGGGTGCGGCGGCCCGAGGCCGTTCCGTCGGGTCAGGGGCACTTATCGGCGCAGACCTTGGCCTCGCCCTGCTTGCACGTCGGCTCGCAGCCCGGACCATTGGGCTGGACCGTCTTGTACGCGGGCGAGACGGTGCCGTCGGCGAAGCGCTTTCCGTCCTTGGTGACCGTGATCTTGAGCTCGGTCGGCGGCTCTCGGAAGCGCAGCGGACCGAAGGCCTGCTCGGCCAGCGGTTTGTCGCAGCCCACCTCCTTCACGTCGACCCCCACGTCGCCCTTGCACGTCGTGCTGTGCCCCTTGTCGCACGCGGGGAGGGGGAGCTTGAGCTCGCAGGTGGTCTTCTTGCCGTCGGCGACGACGTCGATCTTGTAGGAGCCCTTGCCGAAGCCGGTCTTTGCGGGGACGACCTCGACCGTGAGGCCCCCCATACAGCCCATCTTGGTGCACACCTTCGCGGTCGGATCCGCGGTGGGGACCGAAGACGCGGTCGGCGCGGCGGTCGCGGTCGGCGTCACCGTGGCCTTGGCCGTCGCCTGCCCGTTGCCGTTGTCGTCCCGCTGCATGTTGTCCTCTGCGGGCGGCGTGTTCGAAACGTTGACGGTGCAGGCGGCTGCTGCCGTCGCGGCGGCGAGGAGGAGGGCGCGGGTCGCTGACATGAGACCCCGTTTCCTAGGTGAGCTGCGCGCCGTGCGCAAGGCGTCCGATAGTTGGCCTGCACCGCGTGGGCGTGACAACTGAGGGCCCGTGGCGACGACCGAACGATCGGAGAGTGAGCTCGCATCCTTGAAGCGCGTGGCGAGCGAGCTCGCCGCCGGGCGCAAGGAGCGCCCGACGACCGTGCACCTGCTCGCGGCGGTGGCCGGTCGCGCGGGGGTGGCGTCGCGCCTGCTCGTGGATCGCGGCCTCGACAAGGAGGGGCTGCTCAAGGCGGGGCGCAGCTTCGACGAGGAGATCCCGGACGCGCTCGAGCGGGCCCTCGCCCACGCGCGGGACGTCGCCAAGCGGTCGCGCGGCGCGGTGTCGACCGACGGCACGGACCGGCGACAGCCCTCCATCTCGCCCGACTCCAAGCTCCTGCTGCTCGAGGCCTCCTCGCTGCACTTGCTGGTCGCGCTGCTCGGCGAGCGACGCTTCGCTGCGTTTCGCGCGCTCGCGCTCTCCGGCGTCGACGCCGTGCGCCTCAGGTCGTCCGCGCTCACGCTCGCGATGGGCGTGGTCCCCGCTCGCAGGGAGGTCGTCCGCGCCGAGCTGGCCCCTCGGCCCGCGCTGGCGCCGGCACGCTCGCCTGCGCCTGCGCCCGCGCGCTCGTCGGCGCCGCCGCTCGCTCCCCCGCGGGGCGGGCCCACCGTCGTTCCGCTGCTGCCACCCGCGCTCCCGCGCGGGGCCACGCCTCAGGAGAAGAGCCCGCCGCACCGGCACCGGGCGTCGCGCCGGAGGCACGAGCCCACGGGCACCGCGAAGCCGGTCTCGACGGCGCCTCCGGCCTCGTCTCGGCCCAGCGCTGCGCCTCCGTCGAGCCCACGGGGCGACCGCGCGGGCCGACCGAACGGCGCCCGGCCAAGCGCGAAGCTCGACCCGGATATCGCGCCGCTCATCTCCGCGATCGCGCTCGAGCGCGCGCCCTCGGAGCACCCGCGCGTCGTCGCGCGTGAGGACGAGATCGAGCGCGCCCTCGATGTGCTCGCCAAACACCGCGGGAACGCGCCGTGCCTCGTAGGCCCCGCCGGCGTCGGAAAGAGCAGCGTGGGCGCCGCGCTCGCCGGGGCGCTCGCGCGGGACGGGGAGCGGCTCGTGGAGGTCCCCGCGTCCGCGCTGGTCGCCGGCACGGGGGCGCGAGGGGCGCTCGCCGAGCGGATCTCCACGCTGTTCGAAGAGGCCCGCAAGCTGGGCTCGGTGGTCGTGTTCGTCGACGATCTCCACGAGCTGCTCGCCGCGGGGGACGAGGCGGTCGCCGAGCTGAAGGTGCAGCTCGGCCGAGGCGACGTCCGCTTCGTGACCGCGACCAGCACGGAGAGCTACCGGCGGCTCGTCGAGGCCGACCCTCAGCTGTCTCGTCGCCTCGTCGCGCTCGAGCTCGAGGAGCCGGACGAGGAGGACGCGTTCCTCATGGTGCGCGCGGCCGCAGCTCAGCTCGAGCCGCACCACGGCGTCCGCTATGACGTCGAGGCGCTGGCCGCCGCCGTCGGCTGGTCGATCCGATATCTTCCCAGCCGGGCCCTCCCCGACAAGGCCATCGGCGCGCTCGACTACGCAGGCGCGCGCGTGAAGCGCACCAAGCGCAACGACGCTTTGCCCGGGCCCCGCACGGTCGGGCTCGCGGAGCTCGCCGAGGCGATGAGCGAGCTCGCGAGCGTCCCCAGGGAGCGGCTGCTCGAGACCGACCGCCAGCGGATGCTCGGTCTGGAGGCCTACCTCGCCAAGCGCGTCGTGGGCCACGTCGGCCCCCTCTCGAAGATCGCAGGCCAGCTGCGCAAGAGCGCGGCGGGCCTGCAAGGCTCACGCCCGCTCGGGTCGTTCTTGCTGGTCGGCCCGACCGGCGTCGGCAAGACCGAGACCGCCAAGGCGCTCGCAGAGGCGCTGTTCGGCGCCTCCGACGCGATGACGCGCGTCGACCTCTCCGAATACGCGGAGGCGCACGCCGTCGCGCGCCTGATCGGCGCGCCGCCGGGGTACGTCGGGCACGACGCGGGAGGGCAGCTGACCGAGGCGGTCCGTCGGCGCCCGTACCAGGTGCTCTTGCTCGACGAGATCGAGAAGGCGCACGAAGAGGTGCTCCTCGCCTTCCTGCAGGTGCTGGACGAGGGGCACATGACCGACGGCCGAGGGCGGCGGGTCGACTTCTCGAACGTGGTCGTCGTCTGCACGTCGAACCTGGGCTCCCGGGACGTGACGTCGGCGGCGCGCGGCAAGGCGGTCGGCTTCGCGCGCGCCGGCGGGCCGAGCACCGAAGGCCTGTCGGACATCGCGGTGCAGTCCGCCAAGAAGGCGCTGCCCCTCGAGCTCTTCAACCGCTTCGACGAGGTCCTGTTCTTCGCTCCGCTCTCGCGCCCCGAGATCGCCAAGGTCGCGCGCTACGTGCTGTCCGAGCTCAGCGACGCCCTCGCGGCGCGCGACGTCCGGCTCGAGATCGAGGACGCGGTGGTCGAGCGGCTGCTCGACGCAGGCGGCTATGACCCTGAGCTGGGCGCGCGCCCGATGAAGAGGACCGTGGCGAGGCTCGTGGAGGGGCCCATCGCGGAGCTCATCCTCAAGGGGGAGCTGCCGAGCGGCTCGGTGGCGCTGGTCGGCGTGGAGGGAGACGAGATCGTCGTCGACTCGATGCGCGCGCGCGCCTCGGCCTGACCGGCCGTCAGCGCTCGACGAAATCGAGGTCGCGGCCGAACGACTCCTTCAGCGGGATGAGCGCGCCGAAGGCGACCGCGAGGCACACGACGCCGACCGCGGCGGCCGCCTTCCACGGCCCGAGGCTCGGCTCGAGCTTGGCGAAGGCGTAGCTCACGAGGACGAGCGACCCGCGCACGAAGTTGGGCGCGGTCGTCGTCACCGTGGAGCGCAGGTTCGTGCCGAACTGCTCCGACGCCGTGGTCACGAAGACCGCCCAATACCCACCGCCGATGCCCACGAACAGGCACGACGCGTAGAGGGCCGTGAGGCTCTTGCCCGCGACGCCGAAGTAGACCGCGGTCGAGATGGCCGAGAGCGTGAGAAACAGACCGATCGCCTTGCGTCGGCTGCCGAGCAGCTGGGAGGCGACGCCGCTCGCCAGGTCGCCGATCGCAAGGCCGATGTACGCCATCATCACCGCGGTGCCCGGCGTGACCACCTCGGCGAGGCCCATGTCCTTGGCGATCTTGGGCGCCCGCGCGACGAGGATGCCGATCAGGTACCAGACCGGGACGCCCGACAGGATGACGCACAGGTAGCGCGTGGCCCGATCGGGGCTCGTGAACAGCTTCAGGAAGTTGCCGCGGCTGACGCCAGCGGTGCCCTTGACCGATTCGAACATCCCCGACTCGCGCACGCCGATGCGCAGGAGCAGCAGCGCGAGGCCCATTCCCCCGCCGATGAAGTAGGCGTGCCGCCACTCGACCCCGGCGCGATCGATGAGCGCCGCGGCGATCGCGCCGGTCACGCCGACGCCCGCGATGATGGTCGTGCCCCAGCCTCGGCCTGTCTTGCTCATGAGCTCGCTCACCAGCGTGATCCCCGCGCCGAGCTCGCCCGCGAGCCCGACGCCCGCGATGAAGCGGAGCGCCGCGTATTGGTCGAGCGAGGAGACCAGCCCGTTCGCGACGTTCGCGAGGGAGTACATGACGATGCTGCCGAACAGCACCGAGAGGCGCCCGCGCCGGTCGCCGAGCACGCCCCACACGATCCCCCCGACGAGCATCCCCAGCATTTGCCAATCGAGCAGCGCCGCGAACCGCGCCTCGATCTCGCCAGGCGCGACCCCCAGGGAAGCGAGGCTCTTGCGCCCGACGACGCTGAACAGGATGAGGTCGTAGATGTCGACGAAGTACCCGAGCGCCGCGACCAGCACGGCGAGCATCGCGGCCTTCGGAGAAGGCGCGGCCGGGGGCGGCGCGGGCGCTGCGGACATGTCCCCACGTGTCGCACAGAGACCGGGCCTGACGCAATCATGCGCGCCGGGCTCGACGCCGTTGCAGCCAGGTTTGCAGCGGGGCCGCGCTCTGTTCTGATGGAGCGATGCAGCTTGGAGCTTGGTCGGGCTGGGTCGTCTCGTCGTTCCTCGTGGCCACGCTCGCAGCGTGCGCAGAGGGTGAGAGCATCACGGGAGGCGGCGGCGAAGGTCCCTCCAGCGGCGGGCAGAGCGCAGGCGGCCAGGCGAGCGGCGGCAACGCCGGCGCAGGCGGCGCCGCAGGTGGCGCAGGCGGCGCAGGCGGCGCGCTCGACGGCGGCGGCGGCGCAGGCGGTGGCCTGTCGGGCAACGTCGAGCTGTGCGTCCTCAATGAGGGCGAGGCCTACGATCCCTGTCAGCAACCCGAGGAGCTCGATTTCGGTATCGTCTCGAGCGGCACCACCGAGCTGCGGCTCTTCCGCGTCGACAATGAGACGCCGGGCGATCTGCTGTTCCAGTCGGTCGGCATCAACGACGGCCAGTTCGAGGTGGTCGCCGTGCGCTTCGAAGAAGACCCTGGCGATCCTGGCAGCTACCTGCGCGTCGAGGAAGACCTGCCCCTGCTCCGCACCAGCGGAGAGTCGCTGTGGTTCGAGGTCAGCTACAACGCGATCGGCGCGTCGGGCCCCCTGCCGGACGAGGACGTCATCGTGCAGATGAACCTCGATGACCAGCCGATCGCGGACCTGCTGGTCCCCATCGTCGGCGAGGAGTCCGGCTGTCCCTCGGGCAGCGGCGCCTGCGACGCCGACCCGAACAACGGCTGCGAGACCAACACCGACAGCAGCAACGACCATTGCGGCGGCTGCAACGTCCCCTGCGAGCCGTTCGGAGGCACCGGTCAGTGCGTCGCCGGCGTCTGCACGCTCGTCATGTGCGACCCGTACACCGACGACTGTGACGCCGACGAGGCGACGGGCTGCGAGGTCAACCTCCTCAACGACGTCGAGAACTGCGGCAGCTGCGCGAACGACTGTCAGAAGGCGAACACCACGGCCTTCTGCAACGGCGGAAACTGCGACATCTCGGGCTGCCTCAACAACTACGCCGACTGCAACCT
Source organism: Polyangiaceae bacterium (assembly GCA_016719945.1). Lineage (GTDB taxonomy): Bacteria > Myxococcota_A > Polyangia > Polyangiales > Polyangiaceae > Xiheicaenibacterium. The sequence goes on from JADJYE010000002.1 coordinate 855,853, forward strand.
CAACCCCATCGACGGCTGCGAGGTCAACCTCGCCAACACGATGGCCCACTGCGGCGGCTGCAACCTCAACTGCGATCTGGCGAACGCGGGCGAGTCTTGCGTCCCGAGCGCCATCACCGGCCTCGGCGTGTGCACCCTCGGCGCGTGCACGGGCGACTTCAAGAACTGCAACCTCGACCCGGCCGACGGCTGCGAGATCGACAGCGACACCAGCCTCGCCCACTGCGGCAACTGCTTCTCGCCGTGCTCCTTCACCAACGCCGCCGAGGCGTGCGTCAACGGCGGCTGCACGATGGGCATGTGCGACCAGAACTACGGCAACTGCAACGGCTTCACGGCCGACGGCTGCGAGGCGCCGCTGCTCACCGACAAGGACCACTGCGGCACGTGCGCGACGGACTGCGACACCGTCTACCCCAACTCGAGCGTAGGCTGCTCGAACGGCGGCTGCGTGTGGAACAGCTGCAACACGAACTACTGGAACAATGACGGCTCGCTCGCCAACGGCTGCGAGTATTTCTGCGTCCAGCAGGGCGGCGCCGACAACCCGGACGACGCGTTCGCGGACAGCAACTGCGACGGCGTCGACGGGGACGCGAGCAACGCCATCTTCGTGGCGACCAGCGGGAGCGACCTCAACCCTGGGACGCGGGCCCAGCCGATGCAGACGATCGCCGGCGGGATTGGCGCCGCGCAGGTTCAGGGCAAGGCGCACGTCTACGTGTCGAACGGCACCTACGTCGGCCGCGTCACCCTGACGAACGGCATCTCGATCTACGGCGGGTACTCTGCCTCGAACGGCTGGGCGCGGTCGAACGTCTACGTGGCGACCATCAGCTCGAGCGCCGTCAGCAGCGGTCGCGTCACCGCGCTCGACGCCGTGAACATCACCTCGGCGACGCGCGTCGACCGGATGACGATCCAGACCGGCTCCACGGCCTCGGTCGGCGTCAACAACTACGCGGTCTACTGCAACAACTGCGACGCGCTCACCCTCTCGAGCAACGTCATCACCGCCGGCGGGGCCGGCGCGGGCTCGAACGGCGGCGCCGGCACGACGGGTGGCAGCGGCACCGTGGGCGACCCCGGCACCGCGGGCAACAACGACGCGAACCCCCCGGGCACTGGCGGCAACGGGGGCCCCTCGCCTTGCTCTCGCACGGGCGGCAGGGGAGGCAACGGCGGGTCCGAGGGCAGCAACAACGGCCTGACCGGGTCCGACGGCGTCAGCGGCACCAACGGGGGCAACGGCGGTGGCTGGGGTGATCCGGGCGGCGACGGCGCGAACGGCGCCGATGGCACGAACGGCGGGGTGGGCGCTGCGGGGTCGGCCGGCTCGGGCGGCAGCATCATCTCCAGCCTGTGGGCGACTGACGGCGGCGGGGCTGGTGCCACCGGCGGGCACGGCAACGGCGGCGGTGGCGGTGGTGGCGGTGGGGCGCAGCACTGCACCTTCTGCAACGACGGCGCGGGCAATGGCGGCGGCGGCGGCGGCGCCGGTTGCGGTGGAACGGGTGGCGCAGGTGGCGGCGGCGGCGGTGGGTCCTTCGGCATCTTCCTCGTCAACGCGACGGGCGTCGTGCTGACCAACAACACGGTCACGTCAGGCAACGGCGGCGCGGGCGGGACCGGCGGCGCAGGCGCGGGCGGCGGCACGGGCGCGAACGGCGGCGCCGGCAACACCCACGCGAACGACGAGATCGGCGAGGGCGGCGACGGCGGAAAGGGCGGCAACGGCGGCAACGGCGGAGGCGGCGGCGGCGGCGCCGGCGGCCCGTCGTGGGCCATCTATCGGGTCGGCACCACCGTGACGACCGTCGGAAACTCGCTCTCGTTCGGCGGGGGCGGCAGCGGCGGCAGCGGCGGTTCGCCGAACGGGGCGAGCGGCGTCGCTGGCGCGACCGGCACGGTGTTCTGACGAGCGCTCGGGTGATCCCAGGGAGGGGCCCGCGCAACGAAACCGCGCGGGCCCTTTCTCGTCCCATCGTCTATAGAGGATTCATGTCGTACCGACTCGGCTTCCCGTTCTTCGCGCTCTCTCTCTTCATCGCTGGCTGTGACTCGGAGGTCTCGCCCACCGGCGGCGCCGGGGGCGAGGGCGGCTCGGGCGCAGGCTCTTCCACGGGCGGTAACGCGCAGGCGGGTGGGGGCGGCAGCGGCGCAGGCGGGGGGACCGTCCAGGGCGAGAGCTTCACCATCACCTTCGACCCGCTCACCGTTCCGCCCGGCGAGGAGAACACGCAGTGCGTGGTGAAGCGCCTCGGCAACGACGAGGCGATCCGCGTCAACCAGATCCACAACGTGCTGCCGGCCGGCTCGCACCACCTCATCGTGTACCGCACCGCCGACACCGAGGAGGTGCTCGAGCCGTACGACTGCCAGCCCTTCGCCGACACGCTCGACCCCACCAAGGGCTCCCCGCTCATGGTGACGCAGAAGCACGATGAGCTGCTCACGCTCCCTGACGGCGTCGCGTTCACGCTGCAGCCGGGCGTGATGATCCGCCTGGAGATGCACTACATCAACGCCACCCCCGAGCCGCTCGACGTGTCGGCGACGTCGACGTTCACGACAATACCCGAGGAAGATTTCCAATACGAGGCGGACTTCCTGTTCCTCGGCAACCCCGACATCGACATCCCCCCGAACTCAACGTTCACGCTGGGGCCGACCTTCCTCCCGCTGCCCGCCGATCTCGCCGGCTCGAACATCTTCGGCATCACCGGCCACACGCACCAGTACGGCACCAACGTGACCGTCGACCTCGCCGAGGCGGAGGCCGGTCCGTTCACCAGCCTCTACGACGTGCAGGGCTGGCAGTGGAACGAGCCGGCGACCGTCTTCCTCGATCCCCCCGCGGTCATCGAGGAGGGCGCGGGCTTCCGCTTCACCTGCGAGTACCAGAACACGAGCGCGAACCAGGTCGGGTTCGGCGAGTCGGCCAACGAGGAGATGTGCTTCTTCTGGGCCTACTACTACCCGAGCAAGGGCGCGTTCGTGTGCGCGCACACCGATCAGATCCCGGGCGGCTACGACCTGTGCTGCCCCGGCCCGGCGCTGTGTGATCAGCTGTTCTGAGAAGGGCGACCAGCTGTTCTAGCTAGACGGGCGGGCCGGCTTCGATGGCCCGCCGATAGCGATCGCGCCGCCGGTCGTCTCTCAAGATGTCGAACGCCTCCTCGACGACCTCGAGGATCAACGTCACGTCGTCGTGCAGGTCGACGGTCTGCGCGCTGAGCAGGCGGCTCGGCTCGAACGCTCGCCTCAGCTCCAGGAAGGCGCGCTTGATCTCATACGAGGTCGCGTCGCGGGCCACCCCGAGCAGGGAGAAGTAGTCCCCCTCCTGGACCAGCGCCATCTTCGCGCGCACCTTCCCGCGCACGGCGTCCTCGTCGATCGGATCGGGCTCGTCGCGTCGACGCGGCGCGACGGGGCGCACCGGCGCGAGCACCGCGAGCACGTCCAGCTCGACGAGCGCACGGAGCACGCTCGCGAGCTCGGGCGCGGCGCCGTCGCAGGCCTCGGCGACCGTCTTTCCTGGGGCGGAGCGCACGCGCGCCTCGTCGCTCGACGACAGCGCGCACTCCGACAGCAAGTTCGGGCGGGCGCCGTTGTCGAGCCTCGAGCTCGCGCCGAGGGCCTCGCGCGCCCGCGCAGGATCGAACACGCGACGGGCGGTCTCTACGTAGACCTCCGCGCCGGTCGCTCCTCCGAACACGTTCGGCTCGGCCTTCAGCCTCCCCGGGACCTCGTCTTCGATTTCCAGCGAGCCGGGGCCTGACAGCAGGATCTTCCCGATCAGGTGCTCGGCGTGTGCGCGGAGCACCGGCCACAGATCGTCCTGCGCGAGGTACCCCTGCGCGATCAGCGCTGCACCCGCGTGGCGCCCCGAGCCGGGCAGCTTGCCCGCGAGGCGCGCGGCCACGTCGCGGTCGATGTCGCCGCGGGCGGCCAAGAACGCCACCAGGCTCTCGTCTGCGATCTCGGAGGTCGCGGTGACCAGATCGCCATCCATGAGGACGATGCGGCGGGCGCCGTCGGCCGCCAGAAAGCTCGCGCAGCCGCTCTTGCGCGTCGCGATCGATTTGGCGAGCGCCTTGAAGCCGTCCCCTTCGCCGAAGATGAGCGCCCCTGCCGTCTCTCCGGCGCTCGTCGCCGCGCGCGTCGGGTGGACGGACTGGGCGGCGGGGCTGACCCCGCGGTCCACGTCCATGTCGGTCGCTGGCCGAGCGCCGCCGACCCCGGTCGACGGAGGAATGACGATGGGCGAGGCGCCGCGGGCGACATCGGTGGTGGGCCGCGCCGGTGGCGGCACCGTGCGCAGATCGACCACCGCGCGTCCCTGTGCGATGTCTCGCGGCTCCTGGAAGCGAACCGGAGGCGAGATCGGAAACAGGCTCGCCGCGTCTGTGCTCTGCGCGCTCGTCGCGGGGGGCGCCGCGAGCGCGCCTTCGACGTTGGGAGAGGTCCCGAAGGCGGCCGTCGAGGTCGCGCCGCGCATCGTCGCGTCGGGGCGCTTCAGGTCCTCTGGGCGGAGCCCGAGCAGCTCGCCCAGGCGGATCCCCAGGGCTGGGCTGCCCGCACGCGCGGAGTGGGTGATGCTGGCGACGCTGTCCAACCCCGTGTCACGCGCGCCATCTTGTTGGCGCGGGCTGAGCGGGAGGCCGGTGGGCTGGGGCTGGAGCTGCGGCACCGAGGTCGAGCCCTGCGGCTCTCGCACCGAGGTCGCCGGCGACGGCCCCTGCGAGTAGCCCCCGGCGGCTGAGGCGAGGTCAGACAGCCCCTGGGTACGGGTCCCCGCGCCGGTGGGCGCTTGGGAGCCGTCGCCCCCCTCCCGAGGAAAGAGCCCCGGGCGGGACCGGGTCGGCTCTGGGGCGTTGATCATCCTCGGTGCGGGCGTGAACGCCGAGGGCACGACCGAGACCGAGCTGCCGGGGCTGGAGCCCGGAGCGTTGAGGAGCGCTCCGATCCCGCCGGTGCCCTCGAGGTCGTCGGAGGCGTCGAGGGGCTCGTCGAGCTGGGCCAGGAGGTCGGCCGGGACGGGGGCGTCCGCCTCGTCGGAGGGGGCGGGGAGGCTCGAGGCGTGATCGACCTCTGCGCGGATACGCGCTTCGGCCGCGCCGATCTGGCGGGCGAGCTCCGGGCTGAGGCGCACGTTGCCACCCGCGAGGATCCCGAGCGACCCGGCAGGATCGGCGCCTTCGTCGAGGAACGAGCCCACCTCGAGACCATCCTTGGCGTGCGGGAGCTCGGAGATCGGGGGGATGCTCTCGGCCGGCGCGACCGACTGCGACGGGCGGGCCGGGTACATCGGCGGTGGGGTCGTGCCCCGCGCGCCGAACCCGACCGCGGCTGGGCTCGCGACCGAGACGGCCCGCTCGACGAGGCGCTGCACGTCGACGGGCCGCTCGAACACGCTCTCGGTCAGGCTCACGTCGGGGAGCTCGGCGGCGCGCAGCGGGTCCCCCAGACAGAACAGGTGGGGGCGGATCGGCTTGTCGCCGCCCCGCGCTCTGAGCAGCTGCTCGATCGCACCCGGCTGGTCGATGTCGACGATGATGATCGCCGGGCTCTCGCTCGCGACCCGTGCCTCGAGCAGGGCGAGCGGCACGTCGAAGACGGTGAACCCGCGGGCGCGAAGGATCGACGCGATGTCTTCGCCTTCGACCGACGGATCGGCGAGGACGATGACGTCGCCCCGGTCGCGCTCGTCGAGCTCCGGCAGCGGGGTGTGCACGTTGGGCACGCGGGCCGAATGTACCAAGACCGGGCCCAGGTTGCCCCGGGAAGCGCCGCACGACGCCAGTGTTGCTGCCCGGGCAAAATGAAGGCACCGTTCGGCTGCTGGTCATGACGCTCTTCGGCGCCACCCGAGACGAGGTTCTGTTCGTCGCGTTCTTGATCGCGATGACTCTGCTCGGGACGTACGTCGGCGATATCGGCGAAGCCTTCGCGCGCCTCCTGCAGCGACGCCGATGACGGACGGCGACGCCGCCGCGCCGCGCCGTCTCCCCAAGGGACGCCTGAAGCGCCTCAAGCGGCGTGGGCCGAAGCCCCCTGCGCGAGCGCGCGCGGGGGGAGACGATGTCGACGAGCCGAGGCCCCGAGAGCAGCGGCCGGCTGCGCCGGCCCGCCCGCGATCACGAGCCACGATCGCGGCGTTGGCCGTCGCTGGAGCGCTCGTCGCGGGTGGCATCTACCTCGCGACCCGGCCGCCCGCGGCGCCCGCGGCGCCCGCGGCGCCGGTGGCGCGGGGCAGCGCCATCCTCGACGCGGTGCCTGCGGGCGCGCTGGCGGTGATCACCGCAGACGTCCGAGCGCTGCGCGCCTCGCCCCTCGCCGCGCCGTACCTCGGCGGCTCGCGGAGCGTGCCTGGGTTCGACGACGTCAGGCAGGCTTGCGGGTTCGATCTGATCGCCAGCGTCGACGAGCTGGCGATCGCCATCCCGGACGGACAGGAGGCTGATTTCGGCATCGTCGCGACGGGTGGCTTCGCCGACGCGGCGATCCTCGACTGCGCGTCGAAGGTGGTCCAGGCGCGCGGTGGCTCTCCGGTCGTCACGTCGATTGGGTCGTTCAAGAGCGTCCGCGACTCCTCGTCGCAGGCGTCGAGCGGCGAGACGGCGACCCGTCCGGGTGGGGTGTTGTTGTGGGGCGGAGGGCCCTACGTGCGAACGATGATCGACGCCGCGGAGGGCAAGGTCCCCTCGGTGCGGGGCTCCTCGGTGCACGACCGGCTGCGCGCGGAGCTCTCGGGCTTCGAGACCGTGCAGGCCACGTACGCCTTTTCGCAGACTCAGCGCGCCGCCGTCGCCGACGAGATCCAGAAGGCCCAGGGCAAGGCGCCCTCCGTGCTCGCGCATGTGATCGGCGCGGGCCTGGGCGTCCGCCTCGTCGACCAGAAAGCGAGCCTCTCGCTCGTGCTGCTCGCCGACGATCCCGCCAAGGTCGGCGAGCTGTCCGGATGGCTCGCAGACACCAAGAGGGGCGCTGCCTCCGGCGTGCCCGCGCAGCTCCTCGGAGCGGCTCCGTTGCTCGAGCGGGCCACCGTCAGCGCGAGCGGCGCGCTGGTGCGGGTGAGCCTCGACGCCACGGTTGGCGAGATCGAGGGCATCCTCGACAAGGCCCTCGCGATCCGCGCGATGCTCGAGAAAGAGGCCAGGCCCGCCCCGCTGCCGCCGCCGCCTGCGCTCGATGCGAGCGCATCCGCGAGCGCGCCGCCGACCTCGAGCGCTCAGGTCGCGCCGGCTCCGTCCGCCGCCGCGACGCCGACCCCGAGCGCGCAGGTGGCGCCGGCTCCGTCCGCGTCCACTCCCGCTCCCCGAAGGAAGAAGAAGACGCCCGATCCAGGCGCGCCCTTCGAAGGGCGCCAGTAGCGTCCCCGGACGCGACACGTGCCCTCGCCGGGCTCGCTACTCTCGCGGAGGCAGGCCGATCGCGAGGCAGGCGCCGCCGGGGGTGGCCATCGCGCTCCACGCGTTCTCGTACGGGTACGCGTAGCCGAAGAGCATGCACATCTCGTCGTCGCCCGTGCCCTCGACGATCGTCTTGTCGAACGTGTTCGTCCACTCGCAGCCGAACGAGAAGCCGGAGGTCCCGGTCATGTCGAGCGCGGGGTCGTAGCTGAAGATGAGGCCGTCCGGGTTGAACCCTGGCGTGTCGAGGAACAGCTTGCCGTCGTTGTCTCCGCCCATGTACCCGGCGAAGAACCGCGTCCCCAGCCTGTGCATGTGGGGCATCATGTCGACAATGAGCGCGGGCGCGACCGTCGGGCACTCGGCGGTGACCGTGTGCTCCGCGTGCGGCGGGATCTCGAAGTCGGCGTAGCGCCAGACGAACGGGCCGAGCAGGTGGGTCACCGAGTCCTCGTCGATCGTGAACCACTCGTACTTCGGCGCGAGGGTGACCTCCTCGGGCGTCGCGTTGAGGTAGTGCATCCGAAGGACGATTTCCCAATCGTCCCGATCGGGAAACCCATGCCGTCGGGGAAGGTCCGCCACTCGGTCCCCTCGAACTGGGTCGTCGAGCCGAACAGCACCGCCCCGCCCTTGAGGATGTCGCCTGCCTCGCCGCCGAGCAGCCCCTCCTCGGCAGGGCAGGGGCGAACACCCTCGCCTGTCTTCGGCCGCGCGGTGATGTTGCCGTGGTGCATCCCGTTGCCGACGGTGACCGACCCTCCGCCGACGATCCGCGAGGGCCCCTCGAGCTCGAGGGGAATGATCATGCACGGGTAGGTCTCATCGCCCGGCGCGAGGGTCGAGGGGGGCATCTCCGCCACGAAGCCGCCGACCACGTTCGCTGGCGGGCCCTGGCGAGGCTTGTCGCCGTTCGGCGTGTCGCCCCCGGCGCCGCCGCCCCCCGCACCGCCGCCGCCTCGAGGCCCATCGGTGGTGGACGAGAGGTCACAGCCGAAGAGCGCGGCTGCCCCGAGGACCGTTGCGGCGAACGCGAGCGAGAAGGGCTGCTGCATGGCGCGGGTTCCTCTGATAACTCGACCCCGCGGACGTGACTAGATGGTCACGCTCGGCGTCGCGCTGTTGCTCCCGCTACGCCGACGGTCGTTAAAACTTTACCTTCACGCGCCCTTTTCCGCCGTGGCCGTGGCCGTGGTGGCCCTTCACCTTCACGCTCGGGCCGCCAATGTGGACCGACGGACCGCCGATGTGGATGCCGGGCTTGTGGACGACGACGCCCGGCTTCTGGACGTGCACGCCCGGGCCCGCGACGACGACCTTGGGCCCCGCGATCTTCGCGCGCAGCGAGTAGTGCGGCGCGTGGTGGCCGACGCGGACGACGTGGTGCGGGTGGTGGTGACCGAACAGGCGCACGTGCGTGACCCCCGGACGGTGCAGGTGCAAGGTGATGCGCTTCGGGCGGACGATCGGCCGAGGAGGCTTCACGACCAGGAAGGGCGCGGACACCTCCGCCTTCACCTTCACCTTCACGATCGCCGCCTCCGCCCGGCCCGGCGCGAAGAACGACAGGAGCGTGATCGCCGCCGAAACCGCCGCGATGAAGAACAGTCTGGCTCTCATGTTTCCTCCGCGCCTCAAGGGGCACCCTCGTCTTCGATGTTCAGCTCGATCTCCGTCCCTTCGGGGACGTCGATCACCTCTAGCTTGTCGTTCAGGAAGTAGACGCGCAGGTCGTCGGTCTCCTCGTCGATGACGACCTCGACGATGTGCTCGCCGATGACCTCGACCGTCCCGCCGTTCGGGCCCTTGGTGCCCGGGGGGATCTCCTTGCGCGGTTTGTCGAGGAGCGCCTTCGTGCCGCCCTCGGGCACGTCGAGCGTCTCCTCGAACTTCTCGCCGTTGATCGTGAGCGCGAGCTCGAGGGTCGTGAGGCCCTGCTCGAGCTTGGGGAGCTGACCCGACAGGGCGGAGCCGTCGGCCTTCAGCGAGACGGCCTCTCCGCCTGCGGGTCGGATCGTGCCCGAGACCTTGTCGCCCTCGATCGCGGCGCCCTTCGCGTCGTAGGCGACGAGCTTCGCCGCCCCTTCGGGCGTGACGCCGATCGCGACGGTGTTCTTTCCGTTGTCGAGCGTGATGGCGTCCTTCGGCTTCTCGGGCAGCGCAGGGCTGGCGCCGCCTGGCTTCACCGACGCGACGGCGTTGGCCACTGCGGCCGCGAGATCGGCCGACGCGGCCGCTCCGCTCGAGGCCGACGCAGAGACCTGCGCCGGCTTGGGTCTGGACTCCTCTTCGTCCTCGTCGTCCGCCTTCTTCGGCTTCGGCTCTTCTTTGCAGGCCGACACGAACGCTACGAGGGCGAAGGCGGTGAGCGCTCTACGCCACGCGATCATCCGCCTCATCTTACGACCTACGCGCCGCCCCGTCGCGACCTTCCTCAGGGAAGCCTTTGCGCCCGGTTCGTGCCGGCAGGGTGAATGTCGGCGCTCGCCGCCGTATGAGCACACCGGCCCGCACGGTCGTGGCGGCGCCGGCCCGGCTCGGTTGCGAAGCAGGAATTCGCCGTGCGAGCATCTCGACCTGGGCTCGTCGAACGACGGGGCTTGCTTTGCACCCGGAGGGTACCTGGATGCGATTCCGACATGGGATGATGGCGATGCTCTTGGCTGTCGCCGCGATGGGTTCGACTGGCTGCGTGGTGACCGTCCACGAGGGCAGCTACGGCGGCGACCACTACCGCCGCGACGGTTGGGTGAAGCTCGGCGAGCGTATGGTGAACGGGCAGGTCGACCGTGACGCCATCCTCGTCGGTGGCAGCGAGGGGCGGTTCCGCAGGGTCGTGATCGTCGTGGAGAACAGCTCCCTCGAGATGTACGACATGGACATCGAGTTCTCGAACGGCACGCACTTCTCGCCTCGGCTCAAGCGCCGCTTCGCAGAGGGCGCGCGCTCGCAGGTGATCGACCTGCCGGGCGACCTGCGGACCATCCGAAAGGTCACGTTCAAGTACGGCAACCTGCCGGGCGGCGGCGCCGCGTCCGTCGCTCTCTACGGCAAGTAGCCGCGTGACCCTGTGGCACGCGCGTCAGTCGCTCGCGCCCCAGTCGCGCAGGAAGTGGCACGAGTACCCGCCGGGGTTCTTCTCCAGGTAGTCCTGGTGGTAGTCCTCGGCGGGGGTGAAGGGGCCCGCGGCGACGATCTCGGTGACGATCGTCCCGGGCCACTTGCCGCTCTTCTGCATGCGCGCCTTCACCTCCTCGGCGACCTTCTTCTGCTCGTCGGAGGTGAAGAAGATCGCGGAGCGGTATTGAGACCCGACGTCGTTGCCTTGCCGGTTCGCCGTGGTGGGGTCGTGCATGCGGAAGAACCACTTCTCGAGCAGCGTCGCGTAGCTGAGCTTCGTCGGATCGAAGACGATGCGGATCGACTCGGCGTGGCCGGTGCGGCCGGTGCGCACGTCTTCGTAGGTGGGGCTCTTCGAGGCGCCGCCCGCGTACCCGACGTCGGTCTCGAGCACACCCGGGATCTTCCGCACTAGGTCTTCCATCCCCCAGAAGCAGCCTCCGGCGAGGACGGCGGTCTCGAAGCTGGTCTGACAACCCTTCGGCTTGCCGTCTTCTCCGAGAGCGCATGAGGCCTTCTGCGAGCCGTCTGGGGCGCTGGTGGTCGCCGCGCCTTTCTCGCCGAAGAGCTTCACGTATTCGCCGTAGCCCTCCTTCTCGAGGTCGCTCACGGGGATGAAGCGGAGCGACGCGGAGTTGATGCAGTACCGCATGCCCGTGGGCGCGGGGCCGTCGTCGAAGAGGTGGCCGAGGTGCGAGTCGCCTGCCTTCGAGCGGACCTCGATCCGCGTCATGCCGTGGCTGCGATCGACCTTGTCGATGACGCTCTCGCGCACGACGGGTCGGGTGAAGCTCGGCCACCCCGTGCCGGAGTCGAACTTGTCGAGGGACGAGAACAGCGGCTCCCCCGTCGCGACGTCGACGTACAAGCCGGCCTCGTGGTTGTCCCAGAACTCGTTGTGGAACGGAGGCTCGGTCGCGTCGCGCTGGGTGACCTCGTACTGCATGGCCGTGAGGCGCTTCTTCAGCTCTTCGTCGGACGGTCTTCGGTAGGTCTTCGCGGACATGATCGCCGTCTCCTTCATCACGCTGGCCTGGCCGGTCGCGGTCGCGGGCGCGGCCGCGTCCCCGGCCGAGTCGTAGCCCTTCCGGGCGGTGCAGGCCACCAGGAGCGTCACGACGGGCAGCAGGGTTCGTGGGGTCATCGCAGCTCGGTACGCGCCCCCGGGCACGGAGGTTTCAGCCGCCGAGCGAGGCGCCCGTGATCTCGACGCCGCGCAGCGTCCCCTCCACCCGCCGGGGCGAGAGCCCTTCGAACGAGACGGTGATGGCCCCGGTCGACGCGATCACGAGCCCGTCGACGCCGAGCGTGCGCTCTCCCACGGCCAGGCCCTCGAGCCCGAGGCAGACACCGGAGGCGCGGACCTCGATCTGGCCGGGCTCGCTCGGGTTGTCGGCGCGGTGGCGGATCGCGGCCTTCAGCTCGAGGTCCGCGATGCCCGGCCGCTGCACGTCCCCGACGCGCAGGTGGGCCCCGCCCGGCAAGCCGAACCGCCCTGGGCCCTTGAGCCGCAGCTTCGCCTCCAGCGGGTCGAAATCGAGCCGAACGAGCTCGAAGCTCGACTTGGCGCCCGGCTTCGCGTCGCCTGCGTCGGGGAGGCTCGGCTGCGCCAGGGTCCGCAGGCGCACGCGGCGATCCGCCGCGAGGCGTTTGCCCTCGTCGTCGAGCTGCCAGAAGACCAGCGTCTGGTTGTCGAACGGGACGAGCGGCAGGTCCTTCTCGAGGATGAGGCGGTCGCCCTCGAACTCGAAGTCGAGGATCGCGTCCTCGAGCAGCGACAGATCGCGCTCGAGCTCGTGGAAGTCGATCACCCCGTCCTCGATGTGGACGCGCAGCTCGTGCGTCGCGACGCGGCGCTTGATGACCGGCACCTTCGCGTCGACCGTGACGTCGACGTGCACGTGACCTTGCAGCTGATCGAGCAGCCTGAGGTCGAGCCCCGGGCCGTCGCTGGGCGCGCTCTCGGGCGCGGCGCGGGGGGCGAGCGCGAGCGCGAACGCGAGCTCGGCGACCGAGCCGCGCTCGAACGCGACCCCGCCTGCGTCGTACGAGGCTCCTCGGGGGAGCGCGAGCTCGGACGCTCGCACCTTCGTGGAGCCCGCGACGACCTCGACGCCGAGCGCGCCCACGGAGCCGACCTTCACCTCGCTGCCGGCCTCCCCGAGCGTCGCGGCGACGGCGCGGGCGGTGAGCGAGCCGAGCGTAACGACCGCCCCGCCGAGCTCGAGGCGGGCGTCGCCGAGCTCGAGCGCCGCGATCTCCACCCGGCGCGCGCCGTCGGCGCCGAGCTGTACGAACAACCCCTTCACGGCGAGCGACGCGGCGGTGAGCCGCAGGCCCTCGAGCTCGAGCGTGGCGTTCTTCGCCTTCGCCTCCGTGGCGCCGAGCGCGCCCACCAGCCGATGCCGCCCGTGGAGCAGCCCGCGCGCGATCCGCAGATCTACGGTGGCGCCGCCGAGCGCGAGCGCGGAGGCCTCGACCCGGCGGGTCGCGTCCAGGAAGAACCGCAGGACGACGAGCTCCAGCGCGTCCGAGGCGAGCGAGTCGAGGCGGATCTCCTGTGGGCTGGTGAGGAGCACGCCGCGCTTGAGCGCGCCCTTGCCGAGCTCCACCCGATCGGGGTCGCCCTGTTCGTTCGGGAGCTCTACGACGAGGCCGTCGGTGGCGAGGCGCGAGGCTTCGATCCGCATCGGGCCGAGCAGAGCACGTCAGCGCGCCAGCAACCAGTCGCGGATGGGCGCGAACACGACGTCCTCGGCGTGGCGGCTGATGAACATGTCCGCGTGCGCCAGGCGCATGTCGCTCGACCCGACCTCGAGCAGCGCCTTGTCGGTCGACGCCACGCGCGAGTGGCAGAACTCGGCCGTCTCGCGCGGCACGATCCCGTCGGCGTTGGCCACGACGCACAGCAGCGGGACGTCGACCCGGCCGATGGCGTCGCTCAGGTTCTTGCCCGCAGCACCAGGTCGCGGTCGTTGATCCAGCGGGCGATCTGCCGGTTGATCGAGCGGTTCGGGTCCTCGACCGTCTTGACGATCTCCTTCACGTGCGCGACGTCGACGTGCTCCGGGTTGATGTAGATCGACAGCAGCCACGGCGTGTGACGCAGCACGTGCGGGAGGGTGAGCTCGGCGAGCTTGCGCGTCCCCTTGAGGCGGATGAGCCCGACGAGCGTGGGAGAGGCGAAGGCCAGCTTGAGCAGCGGGTGGATCTTCACCCAGCGAACGGGCCCGCCGATCGACACCAGGTTGCCGACGCGCGGGCTCGGCGAGAGCGCGGCGTGCGCGAACATGATCGTGGCGCCGAGCGACGCGCCGATCACCGAAACCTTGGTCGAGGCCGTCTTCGTGCGCTCCAGCGCGGCGCCGACCGCGGCCTCGAGATCGGTGAGCGCCAGATCCTCGAGGCCGTAGTCGTCCCCGCCGCCCGTGCTCCTCGAGTCGCCTTGCGCGCGGAGGTCGACCAGCCACACCTCGAGGCCCGCGCGCACCAGCGCCGCCTCGAACGAGTTGCCGCCGGGGTGGTACCCGAAGATGAACGAGTTCATCCCGTAGCCGGGGACGATGAGCACCGGCTTGGTGTCGCGCCGCAGCGCGGCAGGGTCCCACGTCTGCCGGAGGGAGAGCTGCCAGCCGTCGCGGTTGTCGACGAAGTGTTGGACCGATTCGAAGTGGGGGGCTCGGATGGTCGGCACTATAGCAATCACGTTCGACCTTTGCGCGGGAGGTCGATGTGGGCTAGGGTGCTCACCGTCTCGAGTCGCCCACGTGCTGCGCGGTCTCGCGCCACCTGAGCAACGAACGACTCGACATGATCCCCTGCTCGCCCGCGGCGGCCTGCAAGCGGTGATCTTCCAACGACCCCCGCAGGTGTGGCCGACAGCGCCCGCCCTGCGCAACCGCGATCGCGCGGTTGCACGCCGCAACCCCAGAGACATGACCTCCGAACGACAACGACCCATCGGCTCCACTGGAGCCGACGACGCGGCGGACCGCGTCCACGCGTCCCCCTTCTTCGACCTCGGCCTCGACGTGCGCATCGTGCGCGCGCTCGTGGAAGAGGGCTACGCCGAGCCTTCGCCCGTGCAGGTCGAGGTGATCCCTGCCGCCCTCGACGGCCGCGACGTGCTCGCGTGCGCTCAGACCGGCACCGGCAAGACCGCGGCCTTCGTGACGCCCATCCTGCAGCACCTGTCGGCCGACACGCGCGCGCAGAAGATCCGGGGCCTGGTGCTCACGCCGACGCGTGAGCTCGCCGCCCAGATCGGCGACCGCATCCGCGCCTACGGCACCCACCTGCAGCTCAAGTGGACCGTCATCTACGGCGGCGTCAGCCAGATGCACCAGGAGACCGCCCTGCGGCGCCGTCCCGACATCCTCGTCGCCACGCCGGGCCGCCTGCTCGATCTGCTCGGGCAGAAGCTGGTCGATCTCAGCGGCGTGACGCACCTCGTGCTCGACGAGGCGGACCGCATGCTCGACATGGGCTTCATCCACGACGTGCGGCGCGTGCTCGCGTACGTGCCGAAGAAGCGCCAGACGCTCTTCTTCTCGGCCACCATCCCGTCGGCCGTCGCCGACCTCGCGAACGGCATGCTGGTCGACCCCGCGAAGGTCTCGGTCACGCCCTTGCTGACGACCGCGGAGAAAATCGATCACTCGGTCGTGTTCGTCGAGCGCAACGACAAGCGCTCGGTGCTCGAGCACGTCCTGAAGGACGCCGGCGTGACCCGCGCGATCGTCTTCACGCGCACCAAACACGGCGCGAACCGCCTCTCCGAGCAGCTCGGCCGCTCGGGCATCGTCGCGGCGGCGATCCACGGCAACAAATCGCAGGGCGCGCGAGAGCGCGCGCTGTCCTCCTTCAAGGAGGGCACGACCCGCGTGCTCGTGGCGACCGATCTCGCGGCGCGCGGCATCGACGTCGACGGCGTCTCGCACGTCATCAACTACGAGCTGCCCAACGTCCCCGAGAGCTACGTGCACCGCATCGGCCGAACGGGCCGCGCGGGGGCCGCGGGCGTCGCCATCTCGCTGTGCGACGGTGAGGAGCGGGCGCTGCTGCGCGACATCGAGCGCTTCATCAAGGCGTGCATCCCCACCAACGATCTGGGCGGGCGCGTCGCTTCGTCGGCCCCGCCGGCGGCCGAGCCCCAGGCTCCGCGTCAGGCCTTCGGCGCGAACCCGGGCAACACCTCGCGCAACCGCCGGTTCCCGAGGCGCTCGTCGAGCACCTCCCACAGGATCGACCGATAGTCGGTCGTTACGGGCACGTCGCCGGGGCCGTCTAGATCGGCCTCGGCGAGGCTCGGCCACGCCCCGCGCACGCCGGGCCTGCGCAGGCCCCCGCCGAGCAGCAGCGCGACGCTGGCGCGGCCGTGGTCGGTCCCGCGGGAGACGTTCTCGCCCACGCGACGACCGAACTCGGTGAAGACCACGACCGTCGTCTCGTGCCAGTCGTCGTCGAGGTCGCCTCGTAGCGTCGCGAGCCCGGCGCCCAGGGCCTTGGCGTTCGAGGCGACGAGGTCGGCCTGGACGAAGTGGGTGTCCCAGCCCTGTTGATCGAGCGAGATCACCTCGATCCCGAGGGCTTCGCGGTGCCTCGCTAGCCACGCCGCCTGAGCGAGGTGCTCGCCGAACGCTCCCTCCGGGTAGCGCGCGAGGGCGGGCGGCTCCGTTGCGCCCAGGGCGCGCAGCGCGCGCGTGACCTCGACGGTCGCGCGACCGGCCTCGCCCAGCTCTCGCGCGAGCGGCAACGACGCGCCTTCGCTCGCGCCGTACAGCGCGTCGAGCGCGTCGAGCTCCACCTCGGTCGGTCGCTCGGGGACCAGCTCGCGCGTGTCGTGGACGCTGGTCGCGCTCGCGCCGCGCAGCGCCTCCGGCGGCCCTGCGCCGAAGGCGATCGCGCTCAGCGGGCCGGGCCGCGGCCCCGCGCGCGTCATCAGGTGGCGCGCGATCCAGCCGCTCGAGAGCACCTCCTCCTCCGAGGCGCGCTCGAGGCGATCTTGCGCCTCGAAATGGGAGCGCGTGGAGTCGCCGGAGCCGACCCCGAGGCACACGCTCGCCTCCCCTCGCGACATCAGCTCGGCCAGGTCGTGCAGCTCGGGGTGCAGGCCCACGCCGCCGCCGACGTCGACGAGGTCGGCGTCCGGAGTGGCCAGCGTCGGTCGCGCCTCCTTGAGCAGCCCGCTGCCGAGGGGCTGCGCGAGCGAAAGCCCGTCGGCGCCGCCTCGCAGGAACATGGAGATGAGCAAAGGACGCCGAGCCATCGGTGAGACCTCCAGTCGAGCGGTCAGAAGCGCTGGAACGAGGGCGACGCCAGGGTGAGCGCGAGCGCGTCCTCGAGCGGCCGCTCCAGGAGAGTCGCTCGCTCACGCGCGTCAGGCGCGCGGCCGAGCAGGTGGGCGACGAGCCGCTCCTGCTTGTCGGCGCCGGAGACGGCGGCCTCGAGGCGCGAGAGCTCGACGCGCGCGTCGCCGCCGCCGCGGGCGAGGTCGAAGGCGAAGCGGAACCTCCCGAGCAGCGAGCCGAGCCACGCGTCGCCGCGCTGGGGGTATCCATCGGGGGTCGGCCACGCGTACGGCGCGTGGCCCATGTGCCCCAGCGACGCGACGGTACCGCCCTTCAAGTGCGTGTCGGCCCCGAGCGCGCGCAGGGCGGAGACGACGAAGCGAAACGGACGCTTGATCTTGGCGCCGGCCGAGGCCGCGAACGTCTCCGACTCGAGGATGGATCGCACCACCTTTCGCAGGTCGCCGCCGGTCGCGCTGAAGGTCGCCGCCGCGCTCTCGACCGCGTCCTCGGCGGGGTCGTCGGCGACGAAGGTCCTGCACAGCCGCCGCGAGACGTGGCGCGCCGTGCTCGGATGACGAGCCACGATGTCGAGCAGCGCGTCGACATCCTCCCGCCCGCGGCCGGCGCCGATCACCTGCCCGAGGACCACCTTCTCTCCGCTGTCGTGCCGCTCGGCGACGAGCTCGACCTCGCCCGGCGCCCACTTGTCCTTCACGACGAACCCGGTGAGGCAGCGCGCCGCCTCCATCACGTCCTTCTGGGTGTAGCCGCCGTCGACGCCGAGGGTGTGCAGCTCGAACAGCTCGCGCGCGTAGTTCTCGTTCGGGCGGGCGCCGGCCTGCGCGCGGTTGTCGCGCCCGTCGAGATACACGAGCATCGAGGGCGAGAGCGCCGAGGCCCGCAAGAGCTCGGAGAACGAGCCGAGCGCGTGCTCGCGCACGACCTCGCGCAGATCGGTCGGCAACAGGTGCCTGCACTCGGCCTTGCCGATCGCGACGTGGAAGTGATCCGACCACGCCTCGACCAGCACCTCGAACAGCTGCCGCTTCGAATACGTGGCCTTGAGCAGCGCGAAGCGCGACAGCTCGAGCTCGATTTGCTCGGGGGGCAGCTCGAACGCGAGGCTACGAGGCAGGTGCGCGGAGTCGATCACGCTGGTGCGCAGATCGCAGGCATCGTCGCGGATCGAGCTGGGCTCGAGCTGGCGGTCGAGGTGCGCTCGCGGGCCGATCTTGCGCGCCTCGTCGAGATCTCCCGGGCGCGGCCCAAAGGACGTCCGGGACAAGAGGTGGTGGAGCGGGTCGAGCGCCTCGGTCGTCGGGGCGTCGAACGACGACGGCAGGTCGTCGCCGAGCAGCCCGGCGGCGAAGCTCAGGATGCGATCGCAGCCGGCGAGCAGCGGCGCCGCGGCGGCGGTGGCCGCGAGGAAGGTCCGCCGCGAGGGCTCACTGCGCGGAGACATGGTAGGCCCCGCCGGGGACGGCGCGGTGAGCAGCACGTCGCGGACCCAGGACGACCGCGCCGAGCCCGAGGGAGATCGACAGCGGCAGCACCACGAACCAACCGAAGACCGGCATCGCGCAGGCGACGAGCAGCACTGCGGCTCCCCGCGCCACGCGCCGGTACGGGGCCTCGAGGTCGACGCGCGCCGGCAGCGCTGCGCCGATCTTCAGGGCGAAGCCCGAGAGGCCGATCAGCGCGACGGCGAGGGTGCACAGGCCCAGGAAGAGCGCGAGGCCTCGCGCCGGGCCGCCGCCTTGGGCCAGGGCGATGAGCAGCAGGAGCGCGCCCGCGGTGAGCGGGAGCCCCACGAGCAGCGCGGTCTTGGGGCGGTCATCGGCCGCGCCGGCGGCGCGCTCGACGGAGCCGCGCATCAGCGCATACGCGAGGATCAGCGCTGCGAAGAGGCTGAGCAGGAAGAGGAGGGCGAGCGTCGTGACGAAGAGCGTGCTCCCGAGGTAGGGCATCGTTGTTCACCTCGGGACGACTTCGCTCGGCGTCGGGTGCTTCTTTCGAAGCGCGCTCGCGATCTCAGCACTTGCTCCCGGCGGCCATCGCGCAGGCCGCGAAGACCGCCGCGCCGTAGGTGATCTTGATCGTGGCGTAGACAGTGTGCTCGCGGGAGCCGTAGGCGTGGGTGTAGGTGACGTACGCGCCGGCCAGCCCGTGTAGCGTCATACCCAGCTCGCTGAGCAAGCCGAGACGCAGCCGATCGTCGGAGTACCGGTTGAGCAACGGGCCCACCCCGCCGTCGAAGGTCACGAGATCGCCGGGCGCCCACCACCTCACCTTGCCCATCAAGCCGAGCTGCAGCGTCTCGGCTTCGAACGGGTGGTCCGTCGCCGAGTAGCCGAGGCCCGCGATCATCGCCACCGGTCCGACGTCGACGCGCTCGGCGCCCTCTTCGTCGCCGGCGCGCACCAGGACGCCGGCCTCCGCGAAGAGCCGCACGTCGAGGCGCTCCTCCGCGACGGGGCGGTCGTCGGTGAAGAACGCGTTGCCCAGCCCGAAGCCGACGTCGCCGTGCAACGTCACGGGGCACTCCGGGAAGGGCATCAAGAAGCCGAGTCCGACGGTGTCGGCGATCGACAGCTCGCACTCCGACGCGAGAACGGGGGCCGAGAGCGAGAGCGCCGCAGCAGCGGCGAGCGTGGCGACGAACGAGCGCATGAAAGGAAGGCGAAGCATCCCTCTCGCCTACGCTGGCGTCCGGGATTCGACGCCGTTGGGATCTTGCCCGGGCGCCGCGGCTCGCCCGAGCGGGCGGCACGAGACTTGGATAGTCTGCCTCCCACACCTCAATTGCCGGCGTTCGCACCAGGGACTGGGTCCCTCTGGCGCGTCCTGGCACAGGAGCACCCCCCATGTCGCAGTCTTCGCTCGAGTCGGATCGTCTGGCGCGCTCCTTCGCCGCTTCCTTGCTCCAGGCGCTCGGCCTCGCGGCCGTCGCCGCCGCAGGCGTGACGGGCTGCGGAGCCAACGTCGTCTTCGGTGAGCCGGGCGAGGAAGGTGGCGGGGGCTCGACGTCGGATGGCGGCGGCGGGTTCGGGGCGGGGGTGCCGACCGGCGGGGGAGGGGACGGTCAGGGAGGCAGCGTCGTGGTCACCTGTGACGAGCCGCCCCCCGAGGGCACGCTCACCTACGCGTGCTTCTTCAAGGACAACGGGGTCTGCCCGGCGGCCGAATCGGAGGTGACGTACTCCGAGCTCGCCGATCAGCTCGAGTGGGACTACTGCGACGAGTTCTGCTGCGACTCGCAGTGGATCTCCGGCCCGCCGTGTGGCCCCGACCCGGCCGCGCCCAACGAGTGCTGCTACTGGGTGCCGATCAACTACGAGTCCAGCTGTATGGGCCGGCCGTTCACGGTCGAGGGGACGGCGCGCACCGCCGGCCTGATCGGGCGCGACGACTGGGCCTGCGCGGGCGCAGCTGGGGACCCGTGCGCGAGCCTCGACGCAAAGGCGCGCGCGCTGCTCGCCCAGGCCTACGCGGAGAGCGCGCTCATGGAGCACGCCTCGGTCGCGAGCTTCGCGCGCTTCATCCTCGATCTGCTGTCGATGGGCGCGCCCGCGTCGCTCGTGCGTGACGCGCAGCGCGCGCTCGCGGACGAGATCCGTCACGCGGAGCTGTCGTTCGGGCTCGCGGCTCGCTATGCCGGGCACCCGGTCGGCCCGACCGCGCTCGACGTCGACGACGCCCCGGCGGGTCGCCGCGACCCTGTCCGCGTCCTCGCCGACACCGTGCGTGAGGGCTGCGTCGGGGAGACCGTCGCGGCGCTGCTCGCGGCGCGAGCGGCGGAGGTCGCCGTCGATCCCGAGGTGAAGGCCGCCCTCACCGAGATCGCCGCCGACGAGGCGCGGCACGCCGAGCTCGCGTGGCGGACCGTCGCGTGGGCGCTCGGCGCGGGCGACCCGGCGCTTCGCTCCGCGATCGAAGAGGCGTTCGCCACGGCGACTGCCACCGCCCCGAGCGCGCCGTGCGCCGACGGCGTGGACTGGACGGTCCTGCGGGCGCACGGGCAGCTCGACGCTGCCGAGTCTCGCGCGGTCGTGGAGTCTGCGCTGCGCGACGTGGTCGGGGCTTGCCGGCGCGCCCTCACGACGCCCGCCCCCGCGACGATCTCCACGGCCGCCTCAGCCTGCTGAGGGGGGGCCCTCTGCGTCGAGGGCGGGCGTGGTCAGCAACGGCCAAGCAGATAGACCGAGAGCGTCAAGGTCTGTGCGCCCGTCGCCTCCAAGGCGCCTTGGTCGAACACGAGCCGCACCTCGGCCTGAGGCCCGACGAAGGCGAACGCACGCACCTGGCAGCCGGGCAGGGTGGTCGCGCTGATCGTGAAGCCGGACACGAACGCCGTCTCGGCCGCGAACGTCCTCTCGGGATCATCGGGGACGAGGGAGACCGAGTAGCCCCTGACTCGGAGCACGGCGGTGTCCGACCAGCCGCTCAGGTCGTGCACCACGACGACGAGGGCGCCGGACCGCCACTCCGAGGTGTCGACGCCCGTGGCGATGACCAGCTCCTCGCCGACACCCGATCGCCCGTCGAAGGTGTACGTCGCGCGCCGCACGATGGGAACGAGCTCACTCGACGTGTCGAAGGATGCTGGGTCGAGCGCGGCCGGGAGGTCATCGAGAACGCTCGGCTCGTTGGCCGTGTAGTCGATATCAGGGTTGGAGGAGACGCGGGAGGGCAGCATCAGATCGTCCAACACTCGTCGAAGCTGACCTCGGTCCAGTCGAAGTCGTGGCTACAATCGCCGCGTGCGAAGGCCCCACGGCACCACATACTGCCGTCCTCACGCAGGACGCAGAGGAAGGAGGACGCCAGCGCGAAGTCCACCACGTCTGCAAAGGGCTCGACAAGCGTTGGAGCCAGATTGTAATCGTTCGTGGGTGCAATAGCCTCGAAGCTATTTTCCCCCCAACACCAGAGCTCTCCCTCCGTGAGGGCGCAGGCATTGAATGTCTCCGCGCCGAACTTGACGATGTCAGCGGGAGGGATGCCCTCGACTCTGCTGAAGAAGGGCTGAGGTTCGTAGCTCCAGGGTACCCCGAGCTGTCCGAAGCTGTTGTTTCCAGCGCACAGTACGTCGCCGTTTGGCTCCGTGACCGCGCAGGTCGACCCGGTGCTGATAAGCGCTCTCACGCTCCCCTCAATGGGAAGGGCGACCGGATCGCGGGCAGCATCGACGCCTTCCAAGCCAAATTGACCGTTAATTTGGCTCCCGAGGCACTCTGCGTGCCCATCGTCGTAGATCACGCACGGCATGCAGCCACGTCCGAGCTGCCGAGCTCCTGGCGCGAAGGGTAGCTGGCTGAGCTGCTCTCGAGAGTCGAGGCCATCTCCGTTCTTCCAAGTGAAGCCGATGTTTCCCCTGAACCAAGACGTCCCCGTCTCGTCCAACACGACGAGATTCACGCCCGCTGGTTTTACTTCGATCGGCTTGGCCGGTAGCTTGAGCGGCTCGACGGCAGGGTTCTCCCCATACACGAAGTTCGTCGACCCGCCCCAGACCGTGAGCGAGCCATCCGGGTGTTGGGCGACGGCGAAGCCGTCGACCCAGAAGTCCGAGACACAATCCACGTCGGAAGGTTGCGCCCACGGGAAGGAGCCACCGCCGCACACCCCCATGTCGTCGAAGCCCCAACACCACAGGGTCCCGTCGCTTCGTCGAGCGACCACCAGCTCGTTGTCAGCGGCCTCGATCTGGACAAACCGTGGATTCGAGCTGTCGATGGGGCATCTCGGCTCGTCAGGGGGTGACGCAGTCGGCTCGCCGTCGCTGCAGCCGAACAGGGCGAGCGCGACGAGGGCGCCGCTAAGGCATCGCATGGGGAAAGAAGCCGGGGAAGAGGTTCGGCTGCGTCGTCCAGAAGCTGAGCTTCTCGAGCTCCGCGATGCGATCGAGGAGTGTCACGGCAGGCAGCCCCGCCCCCTTGAGGTTCACGGACCAAGCCACCGAGAGGCTCTGGGGCTCACCGTCGAACCACAGGTAATGGTCCGCGCGCGAGGTGCAGCCTGGGTCGCCTCCGAGCTTCTTGATGTGAAGGGCGTCGTGGTCGGCGAACGTCGTGGTCTCTGCGTCGCAGCCCAAGGCCGCCCCGGTGGTCGTGCTCACGGTCGTCAGGCGGTCGACTTCATCGAGGGAAAGCAGCGGTTTCACAGGAGGCGGAGGATTCGGGTGCATGCCTTGGAGGATGCGCACCATCGCGGGGCCGCTCATCGTGAGCAGGCCCGAGCCCACCTCCATCTCGAGGTCGCGTCCGCCATAGTACGCGGCAGGGGTGACCGCAGGCAGCTCGCCCAACGTGCCTAGGCTCTCGACGAGCTCGCTTAGCCTCACGCTGGAGGCGCGGCTCCATGCGGGCGGATGTTGACAAATCACCTCACCGAGCGCGAGACACCAATCACGGTCTCGCGGGGTTGGCACCGCCTCCCACCGCCCTACGTTCCACCAATTCCGCATTTCATCGATGTAACGATCGAACCGTACGCCGTTCATCCGGCGGCTCAGCATCTCGCTGGCCGCCCAATAGGCGGCGTTGTTGTAGCGATAGCGCTCTGCCGGGGCGCGGTTCTGGAACCTCAGCTTGCTGCCCAGCAAGAAGTCGCGAAAGCGGCCGGCGCCGAGGGGCAGCTCGCGCCCGGTGAGCTTGAACACTTGGGTCTGGTAGTGCACCCGGTCGTGCTCGAGGTCGCCCTCGCCGAGGCCGCGATCGCGCGCCCAGCCAGCGCCGAAGTTGAACAGGTCGCGCACGGTGAGCGCCGAGAACCAGCCGAAGGCGTCGGGGCTTGCGTCGGCCTGGAGCGCGGCGCGCTCGGCTTGAGAGAGCTGGTAGGCGTCGAGCACCGGGCTCGAGAGCCAGGCCTCAGCGTCGGCCCCGTGCACGGCGCGCATGGCCTGGAGCAGCTTGGCGACGCTGGCCCAGCGAAAGCGGTGCCGCGGGGTGGTGATGGGGTGGCCGACCTCCGCGAGGGTGTAGGCCCGGGCGAGCACGAGCCGACCGTTGCGCCCAATGCAGAGGACGGCGCAGCGAGCGGCCTCGTTGTGGAGGCTGTCGCGAATGGCTCCGTCGAGCCCGTCGAGCTGCTCGCGCACGCTCTCGAGGTGACCGGCCAGACCGCCCGCCGCTGCCGGGAGCCCCACGCTCGGGCCCGAGGCGCCGCTCGCCTTTTCGCCCTTCCGCGCGACGACGCGCGAGAGCAGGCTGATCCCGGGGCGGCGCCAGGCGGTGCTGTCGCCGTCGGCCAGCTGCCCGACATCACGGAGGCGGCAGGGGAGGGCAGATCTGGGAGAGCCTCGCTCGAGACCGCGGAGCCGACCGCGAACGCGTCCGAGAGCGGCTGGCTGATGCGCGCCGGCGCCTCGTCGAGACCGTTCACGACGACGAAATGGCGGTGGAGGGGCTCGAACAGGCCTCTCGGCGCGAAGGTGACGCAGAAGCGCGCGCCCTCTCCGCTGCCATTGGCGCCGATCGCGATCGGCCAGACGTCGCCCTCCTTCCACTTGAGCCACGCGTAGGCGGTCTCGAGGTTGAAGCGCGGCAGGGGGCCCCAGATGGGTGTGCTGCCACGGAAGCTCTCCGCCATGTCGGCGGTGAGATCCGCCGGCCATGGGGTCAGGGTGTCGTCCTGGTACTGGACGGTGAGGGTGCGGGCGCCCCGGCTCGGCAGCGGATCGGGCACGGCCTTGTGGCCGCGCATGTAGCCATTGAGCACGGCGCGGTGCTCGGGCGCGAGGGCGAGCCCATCGAAGGCGTCAGAGGCGGTCACGCTGCGAGCCGCGAACAAAGAGGAGCGCGCGCGCCGTGTGCCCAGGGTGAGCGGCCGATGCAACACGGCGGCGTAGGCGCGCTTGGGGAGGCGCGCGTGGAAGACGTAGGGGCCGACGCGCTGCGTGTCGAGCACGGTGTACACGCAGGCGTCGAGGCCTCGCACCTGCCGGAGGGCAAAGTCGTCCAGCACCAGGTCTCCCTTGCCGAGCTCAGACCCGAAGTGGACGCTGACGTCGGACAGGCCGTCGAACCGCTCGTACACGACGCATGCGCGGAAGCCGAGCTCGCTGCGGCTGCCGGTCAGGCCGACGTGCGTGGGGAAGATCCCTGCGTCGACGAAGGGCGGCGGGCTCGGGGGCGCTGCGTTGACGGCCATGAGCGAGAAGGTCCGCGGACGGACCTCTCGCGGCGCGGGCAGCCAGATGGCCGCGAACCTCGGAGCGCTCGGCTCGCCGTACATCGCCAGCGAGGCGAGCCATTCGTCGGCCCGCGCGGAGTCGCGCTGCTCGAGCTGGCCGAACGTGAGATCGATCTCCAGGTGAGCGTCGACCGCGGTCACGCGCGAGCCCCGCGGGCCGCGTGCGCGACGGCGAACACCGCCGCCAGGCGGACGGCGGCGGCCGCGTCGCTCGGGGCTGCGGAGGGCTCGCCTTGAGACCATCGTAGGAAGAATGCCACGGTCAGCGTCGGTGCGCGATCACGCCGGGCGACCCACCAGGTCGATGCCGAGGGAGACGGTCTGAGTCGCCGTGGCCGCGGTGGTCCCCTGCACCCAGCGCACGGTGACGCGCAACATCGGGCCGATGGGCGCGCTCAGGACCGCGAGCTTGAGCGCGGGCGCGTTGTCGGACCCTTGAACGAAGGAGACCGTCGCGATGGGCGACGCCGACGCGAACACCACGTCCGGCTCTTCGGGTACGATCATCACGTTGTCGACCAGCACCTGGACCTGCGCCGACGTTGCCCAGCTGTTCTTGGCATGCAGGCGCACCACCAGCACCGCCGAGACCCACGCCGACGAGTCCACGCCAACGGCGACGGGCGCGTCCTGGTTGGTGTTGACCCGACCGTCGTAGGAGAAGTCGGTCTTCGCGAGGATCGGCACGAGGTAGCCACCCGCCCCACGCAGCCAGCCGCCGAACGTCGCCGGCACCCGCCCCATCACATTGTCGAACCCCGCCCTCGCGATCATCGTCATGACGCCTCCTCCGCGGGGCGGCGGCGCGCGCAAAGAACCCCCCAGCCCCGACCGCGAGGTTAACCCCCCCCCCCCAAGGTCCGTCAAAGGCTCACCTTCGGTCGGGGCAGGCGAGCTGCGTCACGAGGGCTTCGCGCTGAGCTGACTGCCGCCCAGCCGATCTCCACGGCCGCCTCAGCCTGCTGAGGGGGGGCCCTCGGCGTCGAGGGCGGGGAGCTCGAGCGTCACGCTCGTGCCCTTGCCCTCCTCGCTGTCGATGCGGAGCGCACCTCGGTGCGCCTCGACGACGCGCGCCACGAAGGTGAGCCCGAACCCCGTACCGCCCTCCTTGGTCGTGAAGAAGCCGGCGAGCGCGCGCTCGCGCGTGCGGACGTCCATCCCCGCGCCACGATCGGTCACCGTGAGCAGCACCGTGCTCGCGCGGTCCATCCTCCCGGCCTCGGCGACGATGACGATCTCTGCGTCCTCGGGGGACGCCTCGCGGGCGTTGCGCAGCACGTTCTCGAGCGCAAACAGCAGGAGATCGCGATCGGCGCGCAGCGTGGGGAGCCCTTCGGCGATGCGCTCGACGAGCTTCGTCCCCCCTTGCCCCGCGAGCTGGGCGGCGCGCGTCGCCTCGTGCACCAACCCGGCGACGTCCACCGCGGTGGGCGCGAGCTCGAGCCTCCCCATGCGCAGGTACTCCGCGGTGAGCCGGTCCATCCGCTCGGAGCTCTCGAGGATGACGTCGAGGAAGTCCTCGTGGTCGTCCAGCGAGCGGCCGGCGCGGCGCTCCTCCTTGAGAAACTGCGCGGCGCCCTTGATGGCAGCGAGCGGGTTACGCAGATCGTGCGCCATCTGGCGCGAGAAGCGACCGAGCGTCGCGAGCGAGCGCAGGCGCGCGCGCTCCTCGGAGCTGGCGGCGAACAGCGGCCGCAGCGCGAGGGCGAGCGTGGCCACGACCGCGACGGCGCCGAGCGCGAACAGGATGGACCGCCGCCCCGCCAGCGACGCGACGAGCTGGAGCGCGACCACGCCCAGGAGCCCCACGATCGTCGCGGTGACGAGCGTCGCGATGGACGGGGCCTCGACGATCCGCCCGCGCAGCGTGAGCACCGCGAGCAACACCGCCGCCGCGAGCAGCCCGACGTAGGAGAGGCGGGGCAGGTCTGCGCCCGCCATCGCGCCGAGGTCGGAGGCGATCGCGCCGACGCCGAGCAGCAACGCTCCGCCGACGAGCTGCGTGCGCGAGCGCTCGGGGCCCCGGCTGCGGCGGTAGTGTCGGACCACCAGCAGCGCGACGCTCGCGAACGCGGGCACGAGCCCCGCCAGCATCGCGAGGGCCCAGGCGCCGCTGTCGTGGGCGAGCGCCGCCGGCGCGAACGCGATGGGCAACAGGCTCACCGCGGCGAGCGCGCCGAAGTACAGGCGCGCCATGAGCCGCGAGAGCCGCGTGCGGCGCGTGAGGCCCAGGAACCCGAGGAACAGCTCGAGCGTGGGGATCGTCGCCAGCGCCGCCGCCGCGTCCGACAGGAACACCCAAGGCTCGCGCGCGTCGAGCAGGGAGAGCAGCTCCGCCAGGTTGTAGGCGAACAGCCCGGCGCTCATCAGGCCCAGCTGCGCCGCGAGCGGCTGGCGCGCGCGGCCCGCCGTCGCGACGAGCGCGAGCGCCACGTAAGCGGCCGCCGCCGCCGCGGTGAGCCAGACCTCCGTGGGCATCGGCGCCATCATAGACGCCGAACGCGCGAGCCCGAGCCCTTCGACGCGGGGCTGTCGTACGATGCGCCGGCCATGGTCGACAACGCGCGGGGACAGGTGCTGGTCGTCGATGACGACGTCGCGGTCGGCAAGGTCTTGGTGGGGCTCTTGCGCCAAGCGTCGATCGAAGCGAGGCACGTGCCCTCCGGCGAGCAGGCGCTGGCCGCGTTTCGCTCCGGGTCGTTCGACGCCGTGATCAGCGACGTGCAGATGCCTGGCATGAGCGGGCTCGAGCTGCTGCGCGCCCTCAAGAGTGAAGCTCCCGAGCTGCCGGTCATCATGTTGACGGCGCACGGCACGGTCGCCACCGCGGTCGAGGCGATGAAGGCGGGCGCGACCGAGTTCATGACCAAGCCGTTCGACCGCGAAGAGGTGCTGTTCACGATCGACAAGGCCCTGCGGCTCTCCGCCTCGGCGCCGAACGACCCGCCGATGCCGACCTCGGCGCGGACCACGCTCGTGGGCTCCTCCCCCAAGATGAAGGAGGTGGTGGAGCTGGTCAGCCGCGCGGCGCGCGTGACCGCGCACGTGCTGATTCGCGGCGAGAGCGGCTCCGGCAAGGAGGTCGCCGCGCGCACGATCCACGAGCTGTCCGACCGGCGCGGCGGACCCTTCATCGCGGTGAACTGCGGGGCGTTGCCGGAGCAGCTGCTCGAGAGCGAGCTGTTCGGCTACGAGAAGGGCGCGTTCACCGGCGCCAGCGCGCGCAAGCCTGGGCGCGTCGAGCTGGCCTCGGGCGGAACGCTGTTCCTGGACGAGATCGGCGAGGCGCCGCTGCCGGTGCAGGTGAAGCTCTTGCGGCTGCTCCAGGAGAAGCAATACGAGCGGCTGGGAGGCACGCGCACCGAGCGGGCCGACGTGCGGTTCATCGCGGCGACCCACCGCGACCTCGAGGAGCTCATCGAGTCCGGTGAGTTCCGGGAGGACCTCTACTATCGCCTGAACGTCGTCCCCATCTGGATGCCCGCTTTGCGCGAGCGTCCGGAGGACGTGGTCGAGCTCGCCTCGCGCTTCGCGGCGGCCTCACAACGTGAGCCAGGGCGGCGTCCGCTGTCGCTCAGCGACGCGGCGAAGGCGCGGCTCACCTCGTACGCGTGGCCCGGCAACGTGAGAGAGCTCTCCTGCGTGCTCGAGCGGCTCTCGATCTTCACGGACACCGACGTCGCCGACGACGTCGACGTCGAGCGGGAGATCGCGCGGCAGCGCGGCCCCACCTCGGGCCCTCGCCCTGCGGCGGCGCCCGCCGCGGCCGACGAGGTCGCGGACGAGACCCTCTCGCAGCGGCGCCTCGAGGCCGAGCGCAAGGCCGTGGTCGAGGCGCTCGCGCGGGCCGGACAGAACCGCACCCTCGCGGCGCGGCTGCTCGGCGTGAGCCGGCGCACCCTCTACAACCGGCTCGCGGCGTTCGGCATCGAGGCGTAGTCGCGCGCCCCGGGGGGGATGACGGTCATCGTGCGCCTCGTTGAACGCAGCGCCCGCCTCAGCGCGTCAGCCGCCCAGGTGCTCGACCAGCACCTTCACGCCGAGCAGGATGAGCACGACGCCACCGAGCACGTCGAGCTTGCGGCCGAGCATGTTGCCAAAGCGCCGACCCATGCCGAGCCCGACGGCGCTGAGCACGCCGGTGATGACGCCGATCGCGAGCACGCTCACCTCCGGCGGCGCGGCGATCAGCGGCAGGGTGAGGCCCGCGGCGAAGGCGTCGATGCTCGTCGCGACGGCGAGCGGCAGCATCACCCTGAAGGCGAACGGCTCGGCCTCCTTCGGCGCCTCGTCGTCCCCCTCGCCGCCCCGCAGCGCCTCGAGCAGCATCTTGCCCCCGATCCCCGCGAGCAGCGCGAACGCGATCCAGTGGTCCCACGCCTTCACGAGGTCGCCGAAGGTCGCGCCCAGCAGATAGCCGAGCAGCGGCATGAGCGCCTGAAAGCCGCCGAAATAGAGCGCGACCGAGGCGTAGTGCGCCGGCCTCAGCGCGGGCACCGCGAGGCCCCGCGCTGCCGACACGGCCATCGCGTCCATCGCGAGGCCCACCGAGAGCAGCAAGACGCTGGCTACATCCATCCCTGCGAGCGCCGCGTCAGGGGATCTGGATCGGCACCAGCGCGCTGTTGTTCGTGTAGTCCTTCTCGGCGAGCGTGTGGTCGATGTTGAGCGTGAGCTCGAGCATGTAGCTGCCCGGCGGCACGCCCGTGATGTCGACCCACTGACACGGCAGGTTGCTCTCGTACGTGTCGGCCCAGCCCTTCTGGATGCCCTGGTAGCCGCAGTGGTACTTCGGGTTCGGCGGCGCGTCGGGCGCGTACGGCTCCCAGTCGAGCAGGCAGAACGCCTGCTTGTGACCCTGCGCGACCTCGACGCCGTTGAGGTCGAGCAGGCGGTAGTTCGCGTAGCCGTCGAAGTGGTAGTGCTCGTGGCACGGGCTGTACTCGAACAGCGGGTTGCCGGTGGGGTCGCCGAGGAGCATGTCGCCGTCGCCGATGTTCGGCGTGCGCAGATCGAAGCGCATCAGGTTGCGCTCACCGAGGGCGCCGATGCAGCCCTCGAAGAACGAGCACGAGCCCTCCTGGAACGTGTAGCTGTCGAAGATGAGGCTCGCCTCGACCTGCTCGGCGTCGATCGTCAGATCGGCCAGCACGCAGGCGCCGTCGTCGCCGCAGGTCGCGCCGAGCGGACAGCACAGCCCTCCGCAGACGTTGACCGGGTCACAGTCCGCCGTGCACGAGTACGCGCCGGTCTCCGCGTCGAGCGCGCAGTAGTCCCCGTCTTCGCAGGTGAGCGCGCCGCCTGGGCACTCGATCGGGCACTGCTCCTCCGCGGCGACGCAGCGATCTCCGGCGGCGTAGCCGTTCGTCGCGGCGTCGCAGCACTGGCTGCCGGCCTCGCAGCAGATGTCCGGGTCGTTGGGGCTCGCCGACGTGTGACACGCGGCCCGCTCGCTCGGACAGGCCTGCCCGCACGAGGCGTCGTCGATGCAGATGTTCTGGGGGAACACGCACTCTGCGCACGAGAACGAATCGCCGCCCTCGCCGCCGGCGCCTTGCGCGCTGCCCCCGGTCGCGCCGCCGCCGCCGGGGGAGCCGGCGCCGCTCGCGCCCGAGCCGCCCGCGCCCGCCGCAGAGTCGTCGCCGCAGGCAGCGAACAACGCCCCGCAAAGACCCACCACGCCGAGGACCCACGCTCTCGCCGACCGGTCGGACATCGCTCGCTCCAGCCGCGGGTGTCGCACCCGCTCTCAAAGGAGGCGAAACCCTACCACCTCGAGCAGCGCCACGCCGTTCGAAGTTGATCGAAGCGCCGCGTCCCTGGGCTAGCGACCGATCACCTGCCACGTCGCGTAGACCATCGCGACGAAGCCCGCGACGACCAGGGCGATGACCCCGTAGACGGCGTAGCGGACGCCCTCTCCCCCCGACAGCTCGTCGTGCAGCGCCGCTCCGAGCGCGCTCCGGATCTCTTCCGAGTCCTCGAGCTCGTCGTCGTCCCGGGCGGGGGCGGGCGGCTCGGGGGGGGCCTCGCTCGTCTCGGTCACGCTGGCCGCACTTTACCGCGCCGCGCTCGAGTTGTCGTTTCGGACGCCGCACCCGAGTATGGTTGAGCTCGATGGCAACACCCTCGCCGCGCCCGCACGTCGCGGCCGCATGGATCGCCCTCGCGCTCGCCCTCGCCGTCCTCGGCTGCGGGCACTCCGAGCCCGCGTTCCCCAAGCAGCCCTACGCCTTCCCGACGGAGGCGGCCGAGGCCCCGCGCATCGAGCGGATCGCCTGCTCGATCTCCGTCGACAAGCGGCGGATGAGCCTCGAGGCGGCGATGCGCCAGTACAACGTACAAGGCGTGAGCGCCGCCGCCATGGTCGGCGGGCGCGTGGTGTGGGCGCGCGCGTGGGGCCTCGCGGACGCGGCGAAGCGCACCCCGATGCGGCCGGAGACGGTCATGCAGGCCGCGAGCGTGAGCAAGCCGCTCACCGCGGTCGCGGTCATGCGCATGGTGCAGGCGGGCAAGCTCAACCTCGACGCTGACGTCACGCAGTACTTCGACGGCTGGGAGCCGCAGTTCAAGGGTCGCAAGGCCAGGCTCACCTTGAGGCAGCTCTTGTCCCACTCGGCTGGGCTCAACGTTCATGGCTTCAAGGGTTACAAGTCGACCGTCAGCGACCTGCCGTCCACGATCGACATCCTGAACGGTCGCGGCAACTCGGCCAAGGTGAAGGTCGCGCTCGCTCCCAGCGCCCAGCAGGAGTACTCGGGCGGCGGCTTCGTCGTCGTGCAAGCCGCGATCGAGGGCGAGGTCCAAGACCCCTTCGAGGCGGCCATGTACGACTGGCTGATCAAGCCGTTCGGGTTGCGTCGCACGACGTTCATGCAGCCGCCGTCGGACGACAACCTGAGGACCCTCGCGTCGGCGCACGGCCCCGATGGCCGGCCCATCCCCGGGCGGTTTCACGTCTACCCGATGATGGCCGCGGCCGGGATGTGGACGACGCCGACCGACCTGCTCACCGTCGCCGGCTCGCTCTCGGCCTCCTACAACGGCGCGGGTGGCCCGCTGTCGACGGCGCTGGTGCGGCAGATGCTCACGACCCAGTCCCCGACGGGCTCCGTCGGGATCGGGTGGTTCCTCGCCGATCGAGGCGGCGGCGTGATGGAGGCGTCGCACTCCGGGCTGAACGAGGGCTTCTCGTCCGCGGTCAGCTGGCGAACGGACGGCTTCGGCGCCGCGGTCATGGTGAACGGCGAGGGTCCGATCGCGGGGGGCCTGCTCAGGGCGATCGGTGAGGCGTACGGGTGGAGAGAGTCTTCAGGCGGAGGTTGCGCAAATTGAGGAGACTTGGGTTCGGGGTCGCCGCGCTCTTCGCGGCGGCTTGCCAGATGGACGAGACCGAGAAGGCCAACAAGAACGTCGAGGCGTCGATGGCGCTGCTCGAGGAGAGCAAGACGCTCGAGGCCGAGGCGCGCAAGCAGCGTGAGGAGGCGAACAAGGCCACGACGCCCGAGGCGCTCAAGGACAGCGCCACGAAGTGCGTGACGAGCTTCGACGCCGCGATCGAAAAGTACAACGCGGCCTCGAAGCTCACCAAGGAGGCGTCGGCGCTCAAGGTGTCGACCGCGTTCAGCGAGTACCTCGACGTGAAGAGCCAGCAGTTCGAAAAGTACGCGGCCGCCACCAACGTCTCGGCGCGCGCGTGCCGCTCGATGGCCGCCACCGGCACGACCGAGGAGGCCCGCAGCGGCGACGAGGCCGATCAGAAAGAGTGGGCCGCCATCGCCGAAGAGGTCAAGGCGCTCTCCGAGCGGGCGGCCCGCATCGAGCGCGAGCACGCGGAGCAGTTCAAGAAGAAATGACGTCGGGCGGAGGCGTCGAGGTCGGCGCTGGCCTCGACGCTGGCAGCGGCGTCGAGGTCGACGGGGCGGTCGAGCTGGGCGCGGGGGAGGGCACCGAGCGCGACGAGGGCGGCGGCATGCTCAGCGTGCCCCCGCGCGCGTTGATCGCGGCCTCCTCCTCTCTCCACTCCCAGCTGATGCGGCTCGCGACGTAGAGCGCCGGGAAGCTCAAGAACAGGCCGTAGAACCCGAAGATCGTCTCGAACATCAACAGCGCGACGACGAGCACGAGGCCGGGCAGCTTGACGTGCTGGGCGGTCAGCCGCGGCGACAGGTAGTAGCTCTCGACCTTGCCCAGGATGAACGTCACGCCCAGGAACACGCCGACGCCTACCACGCCCTTCGCGTCGTAGGCGACGAGGCACAGCACGAGCCCCGAGAACGCGCCGCCCACGACCGGGACCATGCCGGACACGAGCACCAAGAGGAACAGGAGCGGCACGTTGGGCAGCCCGAGGAGCAGCAGCAGCGGGAGCGTGAACACCGCGTTGAAGATCGCGACGACGATCTGCAGGCGCACCGTGATGGCGATCGCGTCGGCCACGTAGCCGAGCCAGCGCGACATCGTGCCGACGATGGTGCGCGGGGCGATCCCGCTCATCCACTCGTCGATCTCGTCGCGCTCGAACAGGTACATCACCGCGAGGATGAAGCCGACGAACACGAACAGCGCGACGTACGCCGTCGCCGTCAGGTAGTGGAAGGCCTGCAGCGCGTAGCTCTTCGCGTGCTCGGTGAGCACGTGCGAGTCGATGCCGAGCCGGTCGCGCAGCTTCTGGATCAGCGTGCTCTGCGTCAGCGACTCGACCCAGCGCGCGCCGTCGGTGCGGGCGAGCTCGACGAACTCGATGATCTTCGTGACGCCCAGCCACACCACGGCCCCGACGCCCGCGCCCAGCAGGAGCAAGAGGCCCGCGATCGCGCCCTTGCGGTTCACCTTCGTGTGCTTCGTGAGCTGGTCGGCTGCGTAGCCGAGCCCCCGCTCGAAGATGACGAAGATGATGAGGACCGGAGCGAGGCTACGGAAGAAGAACAAACACCCGAGGAACAAGGCGACGGCGATCATGCGCCGCCACCTGATGTCCTTCGGGATGGGGAGTGAGTTCGACTCCAAGACGACGCGAGACTACTGCGTCGGCGCCGGCTGCGGGAAGATCTGGCTCGGGATCGGCAGGCCGCTGGGGATCGGGATCCCGCTCGGGAACGGGGGCGGCAGCGTCGCCTGCGGCGGCGCGGAGGACGCCGTCTGCTGCGGGTACTGCTGCGGATATTGCTGGGGGTACTGCTGCGGCTGCTGCTGAGGGTACTGCTGGGGGTATTGCTGCGGGTATTGCTGGGGGTACTGCTGCGGGTACTGCTGCGGATATTGGGGCTGTTGAGACTCGTCTTCGCAGGCCGCGACCAGGCCGAGGGCGAGGATGCCGAGCAGGGAGCAGAACAAGGCACGCATGCGCATGGGGGGCAGGCTACCACCGTTTTGTGTGGAGCCAAGGCGGGTTGCTGCTCGGTTTTGGCGGACCCCTGGCGCTCCTTGTGCGATAGTTTGTCGGCCGCTCAAGATGCGTTCGGACGACATCCACCCTGGGGACGTGATTGGGGGGAAATACCGCGTGCGCGCGATCGTGTCGCGCGTGCCGACGCTCGTGGTCGACGCCTTCCACGTCGAGTTCGATCAGCGCGTCGTCATCAAGCTGCTCCTGGCGGGCACCGGAGACGACAAGGAGATCGAGCGCTTCCGGCGCGAGGCTCGGGTGCTCTCGAAGCTCGAGAGCGAGCACGCCGCCCGCATCATCGACGTCGGGACGCAGAGCGACGGCTCGTTCTACCTCGTGCGTCAGCACGTCGAGGGCGAGGACCTGGCGGCGTATGTTCAGGCCTACGGCCCGCGGCCGCTGCCCGAGGCGGTGCTGCTGATCCTTCAGGCGGCCGAGTGCGTCTCCGAGACCCACGGCCACGGCATCGTCCTGCGCGAGCTGAGCCCGGCGAACATCATGGTGGCCCGGCGCGCCAGCGGCACCCCGCTCGCCAAGATCACCGACTTCGGCACCGCCAAGCTGATGCGCGACAACGCCGCGCCGGCGGGCAGCAGCTCGCTGACCGCGACCGCCCTCTTCGGCCTGTCGCCGTTCTCGTCGCCCGAGCTCGTGCGCAAGGCCAAGAGCGTCGATCACCGCGCCGACGTGTGGTCGCTCGGGGCGGTCCTCTACTTCATGCTGGCCGGCCGCCCGCCGTTCGGCGGAGACGTGACGCGCCTGATGCTCGCGATCACCCGGGAAGAGCCTACGCCGCTCACCAGCATCCGCGGAGATCTGCCGCCCGACATCGACAACATCATCGGCTGGGCGATGGCGAAGGACATCGATCGGCGCTTCAAGAACGTGCACTCGCTGGCCCACGCGCTCGGGCCGTACGCGCCCGCGGAGGGCCAGGTGCTGATCGAGCGCATCGCGCAGATCGCCCACCAGGCCAAGCAGCGAAAGGCAGGCGCGGCCCCCAAGCCGCCGCCTTCGTTCTCGCCGCCCCCTCCCTCTCGTGGCGCACCCTCGGTCATCCCGCCGCCGCCGTCCCACCCCGTGGCCATCAGCGCGAGCTTCGACGACGACCCGCCGATGATGGGTGACGACGAGGCGACCCACGTCCTCGGAGGCGGCCACCTCCGCGCGCTCGCTCGCGAGATCACCGCCGGGATCCCGGGCGCGCCGCCGATCCCGGGGCGCGGGCCGACCCCGCAGCCGATGGGCCTCGCGTCGCGCGGCCTGCCGGTTCCGCCTCCGCCGCCGTCGATCCCGCCCTCGCCGTTCCTGCCGAACGCGCCGAAGATCGTGCCGCCGCGGGGCCGCAGCCCGTCCATCCCCGACCAGCCGCCACGCCCCGAGCTGCCGCGCTTCGACACCGCGCCCCCTGCCGTCCAGCAGATGCCGCGGCCCACGCCGCGCAAGTCGGGCCTCGACATGCGCATCGTCTGGGGCGCGCTCGCGGCGACGGCCGTGATGGCTCCTGTGGTGCTGTTGCTGCTGCTGAAAGACGCGCCCCCCAAGCCCGTCACCTCGGACGGCGGGCCGGTGCAAGCGATCGATCCGAACGGCGCGGTCAACCGGGCCGTCGCCGGGAGCACCGCCGCCCCTGGCCCCGATCCGATGAAGCTCACGGCCGAGACGTCGACGCCGGCTCAGCCGACCGCGGTCGCCCTCGCGACCAACGCGGCCGACACCGCGACCCCGGGCGAGCCGCCGCCGCCGCGTCCGACGACGAACACGCCGCCCCCGCGTCCCACGCAGACCACCAAGACGACCGCGGCGCCGCCCCCTCCGCCGCCGCCCCCTCCGCCGAAGCCCGAGCCCAAGCCGGAGACCGGAGGCGGTGGCAAGGGACGCCTGCTCGCGATCGCGTCCGGCGGCACCTGCGCCTTCAGCGTCGACGGCGCCGGGAAGTCGAGCGGCTCGAGCCTCAGCATGGAGCTGCCCGCTGGCAAGCACACGGTCACCTGCAAGCCGACGAGCGGCACCGCCAAGTCGCGCGGAGTGACCATCAAGCCCGGCGAGACCTCGATGCTCACGTTCAAGCTGTAAGCGGCGCTCCGCTCGGTCGCGCGGTCAGCGTCGGCCGAGCAGGTAGACGGAGAGCGTCAAGGTCTGCGTGCCGGTCGCCTCTACGGCGCCTTGATCGAACACGAGCCGCACCTCGGCCTGAGGCCCGACGAAGGCGAACGCACGCACCTGGCAGCCGGGCAGGGTGGTCGCGCTGATCGTGAAGCCGGACACGAACGCCGGCTCGGCCGCAAACGTCCGCTCGGGATCGTCGGGGACGAGGGAGACCGAGTAGCCCCTGACTCGGAGCACGGCGGTGTCCGACCAGCCGCTCAGGTCGTGCACCAGGACGACGAGGGTTCCGGAGCGCCACGCCGAGGTGTCGACGCCGGTGGCGATGGCCAGCTCCTCGCCGCCATCGGAGCGCCCGTCGAAGGTGTACGTCGCGCGCCGCACGATCGGCACGAGCTCACTCGACGTGTCGAACGATGCCGGCTCGAGCGCGACCGGCAGGTCATCGAGGACGCTCGGCTCGTTGGCGGTGTAGTCGAGATCAGGGTTGGAGGGGACACGGGCGGGCAGCATCAGATCGTCCAGCACTCCTCGAAGCTGACCTCGGTCCAGTCGAAGCCTTCGCTGCAGTTGCCGCGCGCAAATCCCCACGGCACCACAGGCTTCCGTCCTCGCGGAGAACGCACAGCGTGAACGTGGACAAGCCGAAGTCGACGACGTCATCGAAAGGCTCGACGCGCGTCGGGAGGACGGTGCCTTGGTTCGAGGGGTGGATGGCCCCGAATCCGTTGGCTCCCCAACACCAGACCTCGCCCTTCGCGACCATACAGGTGTTGAAGATCTCGGCGCCGAACTTGACAGCGTCCGCCGGTGGGACGCCCTCGACCTTGGCGAAGTGCGCCTGGGGCTCATAGGTCCATTCGCTTCCGAGCTGACCGTAGCTGTTGTCGCCTGCGCAGAAGAGATCACCCTCTGGATCGGTAATCGCGCACGTCGACCGAGTGCTGATGAGATCCTTGATGAAACCGTCAATGGCGAGCGCGACGGGCTCCCTGGCGGCGTCGAGCTCCGGAATGCCGAACTGGCCGTCTTCTTGGTAGCCCATGCACTCGGCGTGTCCATCCCCGTAGATCGCGCACGGCGCCCAGCCTCGCCCGAGCCGTCGAGCTCCCGCCGCGAAGGGCAGCGGGCTGAGGCCTTCCCGAGAGTCCAGGCTGTCCCCGTATCTCCACGAGAAGCCGATCATGCCCCTGAACCACGCTGTCCCCGACTCGTCCAACACGAGCAGATTCCCGCCGCCTGCCGTCACCTCAACCACCTCGGCGGGCAGGTCGAGGAGCTCGAGCGCAGGATCCTCCCCATAGACGAAGGTGGTAGATCCGCCCCAGACGGTCAATGAGCCGTCAGGGTGCTGGGCGACGGCGAAGCCGTCGACCGAGAAGTCCGAGACACAATCCACGTCGGAAGGTTGCGCCCACGGGAAGGATCCCCCACCGCAGACCCCCATGTCGTCGAAGCCCCAACACCACAGGGTCCCGTCGCTGCGGCGAGCGACCATCAGGTCATTGCTCACGTTCTCGATCTGTACGAATCGTGGATTCGAAGCGTCGAGCGGGCAGCTCGGTGCGGGCGGCGGTGGCGCGGGCGGCTCGGGGTCGCTGCAGCCGAAGAGGGCGAGCGCGACGAGGGCGCCGCTAAGGCATCGCATGGGGAAAGAAGCCCGGGAACAGGTTCGGTTGCGTCGTCCAGAAGCTGAGCTTCTCGAGCTCCGCGATGCGATCGAGGAGGGTGCTCGCAGGCAGCCCGGCCCCCTTGAGGTTCACGGACCAGGCCACCGAGAGGCTCTGGGGCTCACCGTCGAACCACAGGTAATGGTCTGCGCGCGAGGTGCAGCCTGGGTCGCCTCCGAGCTTCTTGATGTGGAGGGCGTCGTGGTCGGCGAACGTCGTGGTCTCTGCGTCGCAGCCGAGGGCCGCCCCAGTGGTCGTGCTCACCGTCGTCAGGCGATCGACCTCCTCGAGGGATAGTAGCGGGCGCACCGGCGGCGGCGGATTGGGGTGCATGCCTTGAAGGATGCGCACCATCGAGGGTCCGCTCATCGTGAGCAGCCCAGAGCCCACCTCCATCTCGAGGTCGCGTCCGCCATAATAGGCAGCCGGAGTGACGGGAGGCAGCTCACCGAGCGTGTTGAGGCTCTCGACGAGCTCGCTCAACCTCACGCTGGAGGCTCGGCTCCAGGCGGGTGGGTGGCGGCACACGACCTCGCCGATGGCGAGGCACCAGTCACGACTTCTTGGTGTCGGGATCGCGTCGGTCTGCTCGTCCTGAAGACCCCACCACAGCCGCATCTCGCCGATGTAGCGATCGAAGAGCACGCCGTTCACCCGGCGGCTCAGCATCTCGCTGGCCGCCCAATAGGCAGCGTTGTTGTAGCGATAGCGTTCTGCCGGGGCGCGGTTCTGGAACCGCAGCTTGCTCCCCAGCAAGTAGTTGCGAAAGCGGCCGGCGCCGAGCGGCAGCTCTCGCCCGGTCAGCTTGAACACTTGGGTCTGGTAGTGCACCCGGTCGTGCTCGAGGTCGCCCTCGCCGAGGCCGCGATCGCGCGCCCAGCCAGCGCCGAAGTTGAACAGGTCGCGCACGGTGAGCGCCGAGAACCAGCCGAAGGCGTCGGGGCTTGCGTCGGCCTGGAGCGCGGCGCGCTCGGCTTGAGAGAGCTGGTAGGCGTCGAGCACCGGGCTCGAGAGCCAGGCCTCAGCGTCGGCCCCGTGCACGGCGCGCGCATGGCCTGGAGCAGCTTGGCGACGCTGGCCCAACGAAAGCGGTGCCGCGGGGTGGTGATGGGGTGGCCGACCTCCGCGAGGGTGTAGGCCCGGGCGAGCACGAGCCGACCGTTGCGCCCAATGCAGAGGACGGCGCAGCGAGCGGCCTCGTTGTGGAGGCTGTCGCGAATGGCTCCGTCGAGCCCGTCGAGCTGCTCGCGCACGCTCTCGAGGTGACCGGCCAGACCGCCCGCCGCTGCCGGGAGCCCCACGCTCGGGCCCGAGGCGCCGCTCGCCTTTTCGCCCTTCCGCGCGACGACGCGCGAGAGCAGGCTGATCCCGGGGGCGGCGCCAGGCGGTGCTGTCGCCGTCGGCCAGCTGCCCGACATCACGGAGGCGGCAGGGGAGGGCAGATCTGGGAGAGCCTCGCTCGAGACCGCGGAGCCGACCGCGAACGCGTCCGAAATCGGCTGGCTGATGCGCGCCGGCGCTTCGTCGAGACCGTTCACGACGACGAAATGGCGGTGGAGGGCTCGAACAGGCCTCTCGGCGCGAAGGTGACGCAGAAGCGCGCGCCCTCTCCGCTGCCATTGGCGCCGATCGCGATCGGCCAGACGTCGCCCTCCTTCCACTTGAGCCACGCGTAGGCGGTCTCGAGGTTGAAGCGCGGCAGTGGGCCCCAGATGGGTGTGCTGCCACGGAAGCTCTCCGCCATGTCGGCAGTGAGATCCGCCGGCCATGGGGTCAGGGTGTCGTCCTGGTACTGGACGGTGAGGGTGCGGGCGCCCCGGCTCGGCAGCGGATCGGGCACGGCCTTGTGGCCGCGCATGTAGCCATTGAGCACGGCGCGGTGCTCGGGCGCGAGGGCGAGCCCATCGAAGGCGTCAGAGGCGGTCACGCTGCGAGCTGCGAACAATGAGGAGCGCGGGCGCCGTGTGCCTATCGTGAGCGGCCGATGCAACACGGCGGCGTAGGCGCGCTTGGGGAGGCGCGCGTGGAAGACGTAGGGGCCGACGCGCTGCGTGTCGAGCACGGTGTACACGCAGGCGTCGAGGCCTCGCACCTGCCGGAGGGCAAAGTCGTCCAGCACCAGGTCTCCCTGCCGAGCTCAGACCCGAAGTGGACGCTGACGTCGGACAGGCCGCCGAACCGCTCGTACACGACGCATGCGCGGAAGCCGAGCTCGCTGCGGCTGCCGGTCAGGCCGACGTGCGTGGGGAAGATCCCTGCGTCCGACGAAGGGCGGCGGGCTCGGGGCGCTGCGTTGACGGCTATGAGCGAGAAGGTCCGCGGACGGACCTCTCGCGGCGCGGGCAGCCAGATGGCCGCGAACCTCGGGGCGCTCGGCTCGCCGTACATCGCCAGCGAGGCGAGCCATTCATCGGCTCGCGCGGAGTCGCGCTGCTCGAGCTGGCCGAACGTGAGGTCGATCTCAAGATGAGAGTCGACCGCGGTCACGTGCGGGCCGCGTGTGCGACGGCGAACGCGGACGCCAGGCGGACGGCGGCGGCCGCGTCGCTCGGGGCTGCGGAGGGCTCGCCTTGAGACCATCGTAGGAAGAATGCCACGGTCAGCGTCGGTGCGCGATCACGCCGGGCGACCCACCAGGTCGATGCCGAGGGAGACGGTCTGGGTCGCCGTGGCCGCGGTGGCCCCTGCACCCAGCGCACGGTGACGCGCAACATCGGGCCGATGGGCGCGCTCAGGACTGCGAGCTTGAGCGCGGGCGCGTTGTCGGACCCTTGAACGAAGGAGACCGTCGCGATCGGCGACGCCGACGCGAACACCACGTCCGGCTCTTCGGGCACGATCATCACGTTGTCGACCAGCACCTGACCTGCGCCGACGTCGCCCAGCTGTTCTTGGCGTGCAGGCGCACCACCAGCACCGCCGAGACCACGCCGACGAGTCCACGCCAACGGCGACGGGCGCGTCCTGGTTGGTGTTGACCCGACCGTCGTAGGAGAAGTCGGTCTTCGCGAGGATCGGCACGAGGTAGCCACCCGCCCCACGCAGCGAGCCGCCGAACGTCGCCGGCACCCGCCCCATCACGTTGTCGAACCCCGCCCTCGCGATCATCGTCATGACGCCTCCTCCGCGGGGCGGCGGCGCGCGCAAGAGCCCCCCAGCCCCGACTGCGAGGTTAACCCCCCCCCCCCCAAGGTCCGTCAAGGCTGGAGATGTTCGGCTTCAGGCGTCTGTCGCCTCGGGCGGGCGGACAGCGCCGAGCGCGCGTCGCGGGACAGGTTCGGGCTTCAGGGCGCTCCGCCGCGCTGCACTCGAGCAGTGCAGTCGCCCCCTGGCGGTGCACCCGCGCTGGCGCACCGCTCGAGGAGCTCGAGGGAACGCGCGGATTTTCGTGCGAGGACCTCGCGGCACGGCGGCTGCAATAGCCCTCGGCATGCAAGAACCCCTCGCCGAGACCGCGCCGACGACCCGACCCGATCACGACAAGGACCGCCGCGCGCCCGCCGACGCGCTCGTGGTGCGCTTCTGGGGCGTTCGAGGTAGCCTGCCCAGCCCTGGCGCCGACACCGCCGTCGTCGGTGGAAACACCGCGTGCGTCGAGGTGACCGGCGGCGGCTCGCGGGTGATCCTCGACGCCGGCAGCGGGCTGCGCGCGCTCGGCGACGAGCTCGTCGCGCGAGGCGAGCACGAGCGCACGACGCTGCTGCTCTCGCACGTGCACTGGGATCACGTGATGGGCCTGCCCTTCTTCGCGCCGCTGTACATGAGCGGCTCGGCGATCCAGCTGGTGAGCGGCGCCGTCCCCGGCATGAGCCTGCACGACGTGCTAGCGGCGCAGATGGTGAAGCCGCTGTTCCCGGTGCCGTTCGAGGTGGTGAGCTCGCGCGTGCGCACGGTCGAGCTCCCCGAGCGGGCGCGCGTCGCGTTCGGCGCGCTCACCGTCACCACCGCGGTGCTCAACCACCCCGACCCCGTCATCGCGTATCGCATCGACTACGCGGGCCGCTCGGTCGTGTACGCGACCGACACCGAGCACGTCGAGGGCCGGGTCGACGCGCGCCTCGTCGAGCTCTGCCGCGGGGCCGACCTGCTCATCTACGACGCGCAGTACACGCCGGAGGAGTACCGGGGCGAGGTGGGGCCTTCGAAGCGCGGCTGGGGGCACTCGACCTACGAGGCGGGGGTCGACGTCGCGCGCGCCGCCTCGGTGAAGACGCTCGCGCTCTTCCACCACGATCCGCGCCGCTCCGACGCGCAGGTGAGCGAGATCGTACAGCGGTCGCGGGCGATCTTCCCGAGCACGGTCGCCGCGCGTGAGGCGGTGTCGCTGAGGTTCGAGGCCGCGTCGTATCGGTGCGATCTCGCGCCGCGCTGAGCGCGCCACGTCGCGCGGACCGCGGGCGCGACGCTCGCGCGACGCTCGCCCGGCGGGGGCGTCGCGCGGAATCGCGACGTGAATAGTTGCCGTCTCGCGCGACATGGGGCACCGGTCGCACCTCGTAGGCACCACCAGAAAGGTCCGCGGGTCGCGGCGCCCTCCAGGGTGTGTGGTGAACGGCTCGGTTCGACTCCGAGGCTTACGACCCAGGCAGCTTTGTCGGCGGACGCGCCGAGCGCGGCGTCGCGGCGCTCAGCGAGGGGGACGATGACGGTCATCCCCCGGGCGCTGCATCGCGCTCGAACGGTTCGCCCGCGCTCAGAAGTGCAGGCCGATCTTCTCCCTGCGCGCCGACCGAGAACGAGTCGGCCGAGACGTCGAGCACGGTGTCCGGCGTGGTGGTCGACGTGGGATCGATCGCGCCGCCGGGGACACACCACTGGCTCTCGACGTGGCCGAAGCCGACGCGCCCGGACACGCCGAAGGAGAGCAGCGCGAGGGGGTAGAACTCGGCGCCGACGAAGAGCTCCCCCTGAAAGCCGTGCAGGGTGGGGCTCCACTCGGATTGGGCCTCGCCGCAGCCCGGGATCTCGGCGGGTGGCATGAACTGCAGGTAGCCGGCGGTGAGGCCGAGGGTCATCCCGATGCGCTCGGTGATGTTGCCGCCGAGGCGCGCGCCGAGGCCCACGGCGAAGGCGCCGGTGCTGCGGTCGTCCGGGGGCGTGAGCGTCACCGCGTCGTCGTCACCGCTGGTGAAGGTCGAGTCGGGGGCGGAGGTGGTGACGTGGTACCGCCCGTAGCCGAGGACGCCGATCGCGAAGCCCGACTGCTCGGCGACGTTCGCCGCCGCTTGCCCGCCTGCGTAGAAGCCGCTGAGGTCGTACGTCGGCTTGCTCGGTCGGTCCTCCATCAGGTCGTCTCCCGTGTCGACCGAGAAGGACTGCACGTGGGCGCCGAAGTCGCCCTTGAGGACGAAGCGCTGCGCGCGGACGACCGGGATGCCGGTCGGATCCATCACAGGGGAGGGATGTCCTGCGGGCGGAGGCGGCAGGGCCGGCGCGGGCGTCAGCTTCACTCGGCCCAGGTGGTGATCTCCCGCCTCGAACGGCCCGTACGCGGACAAGAACGAGGCCTCGAGCGACGCGCGTCGCGCCTCGTCCGCCGGCGCCGACAGCTCGTCGAGCTTCTTGCGGTCGGCCAGGAAGCGGTCTTGGCGCCTCGATCGCGGAGCCTCGCCTCGTGCGCGCGGCCTCGAGCCTCGCCACATCGCCGCCCGCTGCTCGGCGCTCGCCTTGAGCGGGTTCTGCGCGTCTGGCTTCGTGAGCGGCTGCGCCGCGACCTTCGCCCAGGCCTCGGCCTTCGCCGCCGGCGGGACCGTCGCGTCACGGTCCAGCTTGCGCGCGCCCTTCAGCGCCTTGAGCAGCTCGACCTCTTCGGGCGCGAGCGTCACGTCGACCCCAACCAGCGCAAGGCTGCGGGCACCGCCGGGATGGTGAAGCTCGGGCCGAGGCCGAACGCCACGTCGGTCGCCGGCGCTGCGGTCACGCTCGCGCTGCTGCGCTGCGGCGTCTGCCCCTGGGGCGGCGGGGGCGGGGACCGTCGCTCCGCAGCCCAAGAGCGCGAGGCCGAGGGCGCCCGCGAGGCGCTTCATCACAGGACGAGCCCGATTTGTCCGCCGAAGCCGCCCGTGAGGAGGGGCCCCTCGATCTCGACG
Organism: Polyangiaceae bacterium; assembly: GCA_016719945.1. Taxonomy (GTDB): domain Bacteria; phylum Myxococcota_A; class Polyangia; order Polyangiales; family Polyangiaceae; genus Xiheicaenibacterium. The sequence goes on from JADJYE010000002.1 coordinate 900,127, forward strand.
CTGTCGTGGGAGAGAAAGACCGACTGGAACCAGGTGCGGAACGCGAACATGTACTGCCGGTCCGAGTAGCCGATGCCCGCGAAGACGTCGACCATCGGGCCGCCGAGCTGCACGTCGTAATATTGCGCGGCCACCGCGGGCTCGTCCGCCGCGGTGCACAGCGCAGCGCTGTCCGCCGCGATGCACTCTCGAAACAGCTCGGTCTCCGGGGTGAAGAAGTACCCGCCGCCCGCTCCGACCGTGAAGATCCCCTTCGGGGAGATGCGCGGGTCCCAGCGGATGCCGCCGGACGCGCTGAGGAAGGTCTGCGTGGCGGAGTCATCCCGGGCGACACCGCCAGCGAGCGCCCGAAGCTGCCGTAGAAGCCAAGCCACCCGGGATCAGCTCGGGCGTGGCGACCACGGGGCCCAATCATGAGGGCGCTGGTCTTCGCCTGACCGTCGAGGAGCGTGCCGGTCGCGAGGTCGGTGCTGACATCGGCGGACTCGTCGGGGACGTGCGCGGTCGGCCTGCCGTTGATGCTGACGGTGGGGCCCCGCTGGAAGAAGATGCCGATCCCGGCCTCGATCGAGAAGTGCCCGAAGCCCGCGGAGGCCCTTCTTGAGCTCGTCTTCCTTGGGCTCGTCGCCCTCGGCGGCGTCCTTCGTCTCGCCCCCGTCCTCGCTGGAGCTCGTCGTCTTCTTCTTCTTCTTCTTCGCCGCGCCGCCGTCGATCTCGAGGCCGCCGACCTTGATCTTCAAGCCGATCAGCGCGAGCCTCTCCCTCGCGGGCGTTAGACCGCTGACGAACTCCTTCTTGTAGGCCTCTTTTGCTCCTTGGAGACGACGTCGTCGTCGAGGCCGAGCAGCTCGTCGAGCTTCTGCTTGTCGGAGAGGAAGCGCAGCTTCAGCTTCTCGCAGGGCCCTCCCTTCTGGCGGTCCTCTTGCTCGGCGACGATGGTCCACTCCTCGGCGCGGCGCGTGGCGCGCTCTCGCCAAGGGTTGCCATTCTTGCCCTCGTATTTCGCGACGGCGTCCCACGCCTTCACCTTCGTGCGCGCGTCGAGGTCGGCCTCGCGGTCGGCGCGCTTCGCCGTCTGCAGCAGCTTGAGGAAGCCGACGTCGACGTCCTGCAGGCTCGACGAGCCGGAGGTGTCGATCTCCCCCAGGGCGCGCACCTGGTAGACCTGGGCGATCGGGTCGAGGCCCCTTGCCAGAAGCCGCCGACGGCGAGCTTGCCGCCGCCCACGACGCGCAGCGGCGCGAGGCCGAGCTGAAGGATGGCGCCACACTCGGTGCCGTCCGGGTTCTTCACGCAGGCGTCGACCTCACCTTGCGCGCGCAGCTTGCGCGCCGACTCTTCACGCGCGATGCCGGCGCCGCCGGGGCCGACCTCGACGCCGAGCCCGGCTTTACCCTTCGCCTTCGCGTCGAGCCGGAAGGCGCCGACCGTGATGGTGCGCACGTAGTGGGTCGCCCCGGTGCACTCCGCCCGACCGTCTCCATCGGCTGCACGTTGGCGACGCGCTGGCCGACACCGCGATGTAGTCGAGCCGAGCGCCGAGCCGAGCGACAGCTCGCCCGCAGGCGACGCCGCGCCGAGCGGGAGCTTCGCGTACAGCCTGGCTCGTTGTTCTGAGGATCCGATGCGGTCTCGCGCGGGCGTCGTCTCTGGGAGCCGTACCCGCCGCGCCTGATCTGCAGGCGCTCAGCACTTCATCGTGCAGCCGGAGTACGAGACCGCGACGGGCCCACGACGGCTCGCAAGTCTCAGATCGACCTTGGCGGTCCCCGGCCACTCGACCACGAGGTTGAGCGGATCTTTCGCGACCTTGCAGGTGGCCTGCTGGTCGTCGGCGTCCTCCACGGTCGGCGTGGACGCGATGAGCTGCTGGCCGGCGCAGCCGCTGAGCGCGACCAGCCCGGCGGTGAACACGAGGAGGGTGAGGTGGCGGGGCAACACCGAGGACTTCGCGCGCAAGGCAGAGGAGTGCCGCGCGTCCTACGCCGGCCAGCGTGCGGAA
>JADJYE010000003.1 GCA_016719945.1 Polyangiaceae bacterium
CCGCAACGGCGCCCGGTCCGAAGAACCGATTCAGCGTCGGTACGCCGCTCCGCTCCGCTTCGAAGGCGATGTTACGAGCTGGCTCGATACCCAGGACCTCAATCCCGCGCTCCTGGAAGTAGCGGAGCAGGTAGCCGTCGTTGCTCGCGATCTCGAGCACTTTGCTCTTTGGTCCGAGCGCATACGCCTCCGTGAGCTCTGCAGCCATTCGGCGGGCATGCTCGAGGAAGCTCGTGGAGTAGGAGGAAAAGTACAGGTACTCGGTGAAGAGCTGTTCTGGTGGGACGACATGCGTGAGCTGAACCAGGTGGCACGACCCACAAAACGCGGTCGCCAGAGGGAAGGTCGGCTCAGGGCGATCGAGGTCCGTCTCCTTGAGGTATGCGTTCGCCAAGGGGGTTCGACCGAGGTCGAGGAAGGGGGCAGGAAGCGGCGCGGCGCAGCCTCTGCAGCGGAGGTCGTTCGACGGGCTCAAACCTGGGCTCCGGGACCGAGCCCCTCGACGGCGCGGATCTGTCTGCGGGTGAGTTCCAACATGTCGGTCGCGCCGGCATCGAGGGCGGCCTTGTACCAACCTATCGTGAGGGCGATCGCCTCGGGCAGTCGCAGCCGCGGGCGCCACCCGAGGACCCGCTTTGCCCGACTGGAGTCCAAGGTCAGCAAAGCGGCTTCGTGTGGCTCTCCGGGCCGGGACGCGTCACGCCAGCACCCCTCCCCACTCGCCGACAATTTGGTCAGCGAGCTCCCGGACTGAAACGGCATCACTGGGATCTGGCCCGAAGTTCCAAGCGCCAGCCCACGGTTCGCCCTGTGGTCCCCGGGGCCGTCGCCTGTTAGGCGTTCGGCAAGTCGCAGGTAGCCGCCCAGCGAGTCGAGTACGTGTTGCCAAGGGCGTACTGCGTGTGGGTTGCGGACGACGACAGCGTCACACCCTTGAGAGCGCACGGACCGCGTCCGGAACGATGCGATCCTCTGCGAAATCTCCGCCCCCGATGACATTCCCGGCCCGTGCCGTTGCGAGGGCAACCGGGGGTTCTCTATGCCCTTCAGGCCCCAGAAAGGAGTGACGGTAGGCCGCGGCCACGAGCTCTTCGCATGCCTTGCTGGCGCTGTATGGGTCGCGCCCGCCTAGCGCTTCGTCCTCCCGGTAAGGCCACAGCCACTCACGGTTCTCGTAGCACTTGTCGCTCGTCACCACGACGACAGCTCGCACCGAAGCTTGACGACGCACCGCCTCGAGCAGGTTCACGGTGCCCATGACGTTCGTCTCGAACGTCGCCGCGGGCTCGCGGTACGAGCGCCGCACCAGCGGCTGGGCAGCCAAGTGAAAGATGATCTCCGGCGCCGTCTCCTCCAGGAAGCGTGCGACCCGCGACGCGTCCCGGATGTCGGCAAACGTCGAGGACATCTTCGAGGCCAGCCCGACCCGTTCGAAGAACGTCTCAGCTCCCTCCGGGGGAAGCGCGTAGCCAAAGACCTCGCAGCTCAGGTCCAGCAGCCAGGTCGCGAGCCAACCGCCCTTGAAGCCAGTGTGACCGGTGACCGCGACGCGTCGCCCGCGCCAGAGATCGCGCTGGAGCATCGGGGCGGTCATGCCGACGCCCAAGGGCCTTCCCGCTCCGCCAGAGGTCGTTCAACACCTCCATCTCTCGGTACGTCCATGCACTGCCAACCCCGGGTGTTGATACACCCCGAGCTCCCCATCTCGGCGAGCTTGACGAGTACGTCTGCTTCGAGACTCGAGCCGTCGTTCTCAACTAGATCGAGCACGCGCCGGTGGAACACGAAGAACCCACCGTTTATCCACCCCTCGTGGACCTGCGGCTTTTCCTTGAAAACGCGCACCATCCCATCCTCGATCGCGAGCTCGCCGAAACGCGACGAGGGGCGGACGGCAGTGACCGTCGCCAGACGGCCGTGCCCCTGGTGGAATGCCCTCAGCGCCTCGACGTCGATGTCGGCCACCCCGTCCCCATATGTCGCCATGAAGACGTCGTCTTCGATGTACCGGCCGATGTTCTTCAGCCGGCCACCCGTCTGCGTGCGCTCCCCCGTGTCGGAGAGAGTGACCTGCCAGCCGACCTCCCCGTGGTCCCCATCGTGTACCTCGACCTTCCGTGACCCAAGGGTCACCGTGACGTCGCGGTTCATGAGCTCGTACTTGAGGAAGTAGTCGCGAATGACCTCGCCCTTGTAGCCGAGGCACAACACGAAATCCTTGAAGCCATACCGCGCGTATCGCTTCATGATGTGCCAGAGAATGGGGCGCCCCCCCACCTCGACCATCGGTTTCGGTCGAACGCCCGTCTCCTCACGGAGCCGCGTTCCAAGACCACCACAGAGGATCGCGACCTTCACGGCGTACCTCGCATCGCTTCCCACATCGTTGCGCGGAGAAGGCGCCGAGTTCACTCGGCGACCGCGGCCGATGTATACTCCAACCTCACGCCAGCGAGAACCAGCTGTCGTGAACGCAAGCGCGCCTGGCCGCACCCAAGTCATTGGCCCTCGCTTGAGCCACCTCTGGCGATTGCCTAGAGACCCAGTGGATCCATGACGAGCCCTCGCCCCACGCCGGAGACGCCGCGACGACGGCCCTTTCCGCTCGGGAAGCGGCTGCTCTTCGTCATCTTGACGGTCGGATTCGTCGCAGTCGTCACGGGGCCAGAGTACTCCGCTGTCCTCGCGGCGGTCGTCCTTCCCTTCGCGCTGGCGATCGCGCTGCAGTTTCTACCTTACTTCTGGAGCGACGAGACGGACCCGTTCGAGCCCGCCGCGACGCTCGGTCTCTACTCCGCGCTCGCGCTCGTCTCCACGCTCAGTGTGATCGTGCTCAACGAGCGGGTGCAGGTCCAATGGCTCCCAGGCCTCTCCCCGTCTGCGCTGGAAGACCTGGTCGCCACGGTCGGCTGGGCGTACGTGGTCGGAGCCATCTCCTACTATGTCGGGTACTACGCTGCGGTTGGCCGGCGCTTCGTTCCCTGGTTCCCCAATCTCCAGGGGGTCGAATGGAGCCCTCCGCGGCTCGCGGTTGGCCTCGGGTTGCTGGCGGCCATCGCGGTTCCAACCTACGCGATCTTCCAGGGCCGCGTCGGCGGCAGCCTGACCGACGTCACCAACCTGGCAGCGGCGAAGTCGGCGATCCAGGACGATCCGACCGAGACGTGGATCACCCGCGGCATCCTCCTCGGTCTGTTGCCCCCGATGATTTACCTCGCCTGGGTGGCCACGAAGTCGAAGCGCACCTCGCAGCTCGTGCTCGCTTGGTTCCTGGTCGCGTTCGCGGCGCTCCTCATCGTGCGGACGTCGCAGCGCGGCGTCGCGATCTTCTTCATCCTCACCTGCCTCGCGATCTTCCACTACCTGCGGCGACGTATCCCGACCGCGTTGGTCGTCTCCGGCGTCTTCATCGCCCTGGTCGGCTCCAACATCCTCCTCGATTTCCGCAGGACCGACGTGGAGGTCCGCGGCAGCTCGGTGACCTCGCAGAGGTTCCAGCCGACCGAAGCGCTGGAGGAGCACGAGAAGGATCGGAACCGCCTGTCCACGCTGTGCGTGGTGTTCCACACGTTCCCCGATCGCCACGACTATCTTCTCGGAGAGAGCTGGCTCGCGCTCGCGTCGGCGCCCATCCCGCGGTGGCTCTGGCCGGACAAGAAGTACAGCTTCGTGTGGCGCGAGACCTACATGATGGTGCACCTGCGTGGGAAGCAGGTCCCCGTGCCCTATGTCGGGCTGCTCTACGCGAACTTCTCATGGGTCGGGATCGTGCTCGGCATGGCCATGTCGGGCGTGTTTCACCGCGCTCTGTACGACTGGATGCGGCAGAGCGGGAAGGACAAGAGCGTGGTCCTCATCTACGCGAACCTGATGCTCGTCGCTTCCCCGACGCTCTTCGCGCTGCAGAACGTCATCCAATACGCGCTCCCGCTCTACATTTTCATTCGTCTGGTCGGGATGCGTGTCCACTCGTCGAAGGTCGCGCCGGCTCTTCGAGCGCGGCCCGAGGCCAGCTGACATCCAGGTCAGATCGTCGGTCTGAAGACGAAGATCTCGAAGGCGGCGCTCTTTCGGCGGGTCCACTTGTCCGCTAAGAACGAGAGTCGGGAAGCCTTGGAGGTTGTCATGGCTCCGTCTTCAGTTGGGTTCGCTCTCTTTATCGGCTGGTCCGCCGTCCTAACGGCCGGTTGCTCGTGCCACTCGGAGTCGGTCGAACGGGACGGCGGCGGCGGTGCCGGGGGTGGCAGCGAAGGCGGGACCGGTGGCGAGGGTGGGAGCCCGCTCGACGCTCAGTGCTACGTGGCCGCTCTCGAGCCGCTCTTCGGCGCCCAAGAGGTCGACGTTGCCGGCTCGGTGTTCCGCATCACGTGGAGCGAGTCGATCGACCCCGCCTCCATCGAGAGCGGCGTCCGCATGATCCAGCTCGGCGATGGGACGGACATCCCCCTGACGACGACCATGGTGGACGACCGAACGGTCGACGTCTCCCCGGCGTCATCGCTTCGCTTCTGGCAGGACTACGGCATCGAGGTCGCCGGCTCGGTCATGTCATCGACAGGCGAGGTGTGCCTCGAGCAGAGCACGGCGTTCTCGACCCGATATTTGGAGCCCGAGGTCCTCGTCGAGAGCCCTGCCCCAGTGAACGGCTTCGTCTCCATCGGGTCGTTTGGCTTCGCGGTGTCGAACACGTTCCGCGGCCTCCAGGTCTACGATCTCACGGACCCCGTCGCGCCCTCCCTGGTCGGGTCCATCGAGACCGAGCCACGCCCCGTGGGCCTCTCGGCCGAGGGTGATCGCCTCTACGTAGCCGCTGGCTACAACGGCGTGCTGATCTTCGACGCCTCAGACCCCGGCGCTCCCGTCTTCGCTGGTGTGGCCGGAACGCCTGGGTACGCCGCGGAGGTCGCTCCCTTCACGCAGAACGCGCGCCGGATGCTGGCGGTCGCAGACGGCGCCGAGGGCCTGCGGCTGATCGATGTGACCAACCCGAAGGGCGCCGTCCAGATCACCTCCCTCCACCCGAGCGGGGAGATCGTCACGAACGTCACCGGGGTGGACGTGGAGGGTGATCTCGTGTCGGTGGCACAAGGCTATCAAGGCTTCGCGCTCGTCGACGTGTCCACCCCCGAGGCACCCGTCGTCCTCGCGTCGCGGCTCTCCGAAGCCGTCCCCGAGGCGTTCGACCTCTCCAATCCGGTGTCCGACGTCGCTCTCGACGGCAGCACGTTGTTCCTCGCCCTGGGGACCCGTGGGTTCCAGGCGTTCGATGTCTCGACGCCGTCCGCGCCCGTGTTCGTCGACCACGAGCTCTCGCCGCAAGGGTTCTGCCCCTCCTTCTGCAACGATCCTGTGACCGGGATCCGCGCTGACCAGGGAGAGCTCTTCGCGTCCAGCTTGGCGACCGGCGCTGTTCGCCTCCACCTCGAAGCGGGCACGCTCGTGACCGACGCCACTCTGCCCGTGACGGGAAACTCCTACGAGATCTTCCCAACCGACGGGCACCTGTACGTGGCCGCGGGTCGAGGCCTCGCGGTGTTCGAGCGCGACGCGGCGGACGGCTCGCCCCCGTCCTTCGCCGAGTCCGGCGGCACGGGCATTCTGCGCGCGACGGTGGTCGCCGGAGAGCGGCTCTACGCCATCTCGGCATCTCGAGGGGTCATGACCTACTCGCTGGCGGATCCCCTCGCGCCCACACTCGTAAACGTCACCCCGACCCCCGGCCTTCAGCGCGACATTCAGGCCATGAACCTCACCATCTCCGATAGTCGACTCCTGGTCGGCGATGGTCGCGCTGGCTTCTCGGTCTATTCGCTGACGGATCCCGATGCGCCCGAGCTGGTCGGCACTGTCCCCGACGCAGATATCGCTGGCGCCATCGAGCTGAACGGGGACGTCGCCTATGTTTGCAACGACAACCGTGGGCTCTGGGTGGTCGACTACCTCGCGACGCCGCCAGTGCTGCTCAACGAGCTCGACCTCGATGACGATCTCACGGCGTGTCGCGATCTCGAGCTCGACGGTGACTATCTCTACGTGGCGGAGGGCAACGCCCTCGGGGTGTTCGACGTGTCGAGCCCGGGCCAGCCGTTCGCGATCGGAGAGCTCGCTCTCCCGGCTTCCGACGCCGTCAACGCCATCAACCTCCACGGCGACTTTCTCTATGCATCGACGGCGGTCGCCGACTACGAAGGCACCAACGGCTTCGCGCGGCGCTTCTTGGTGTTCGATATCTCGGACCGAATCGAGCCGGTCCGGGTCTTCAAGAGCGATGATCTCGGAGAGGCTGGGCGCCTGGTTCGGGCTGGGGACAAGGTCTTCGTCTCGGCGGGGATGTTCGGCGCCTATGTCTTCGATGTCTCGAACCCGCTCGAGCCGTTCGAGGAAGGGCTGATCGACCTGCCAGGGCTGACCGCTTCGGGCACCGTAGGCGTGTCCAGGGATGTGCTCTATTTCGCCCAGCAGGGCGCGGGGCTCTCCGTGGTCCAAACGGGCAGGCTCCCGGTCGACTGAACGACGCCCTCTCGCTGCGCACCCAAGCTCGTTGTAGAACCGTCCCGGAGGAGGTTGGGTGAAGCCGAACGCGACGCAGTATTTCGTTTGCCCCACTGTCAGGGCGATCTGTCCATCGAGGCGTCGTCCTCCGAGGGCGACGAGATCATGGAGGGCGAGCTCGCGTGTGCGAAGTGCGCGCGTCTACCCAGTTACGAAGGGAGTCCCCCGGTTCGTCGCGTCGGAGGCCTACGCCGACACGTTCGGCCGTCAGTGGAATCGGTGGGACACGACCCAGCACGACAGCCACAACGGCACCACCATCTTTCGTGATCGAATGGTGCGGTACACGGGCTGGACCCCCGAGTCGATGGCTGGGAAGGTCGTGGTCGACGCGGGGTGCGGTCCTGGCGGCTTCATCGATCTGATCGAGAACCACGCCGCCGCGGCGATCGGGTTCGATCTCTCCTCCGCGGTCGACGCCTGCTACCGCCTTCACGGCAAGCACCCCAACGTTCACCTAGCGCAGGCCGACATCTTCAGCCCTCCGCTGCGTCGCGGCATCGCGGACCGGCTCTACACGTTCGGCGTCGTGCAGCACACGCCGGATCCGGAGAAGGCCTTCCGCACTCTGGTGCCGCTCGTGAAGCCCGGCGGAGAGATCTCCGCGTGGGTCTACCGCCGCCGCCTGATCCCACACCCGGTCTACTGGATGCTGCCTTTCACCTCGCGTCTCCAGGAGCCCCAGGCGACCCGCTTCGTCGAGTGGTATGCGCCTCGAGCGATGAGGGTCAGCGGGGCGCTCGGTGCGGTGCCCATGGTCGGTCGCTATCTTCGACGGCTCGTGCCCGTGCCGGACTATCGCGATCGGCTCGACCTCAGCGAGGACCAGTACCTCGAGTGGGCGATCATGGACACCCACGACATGTTGATCACCCGCTACACGTTTCCTCAGCGCTGGAAGGACCTGAAGCGTTGGACGCGAGGGCTCGAGGACGTGCGGAAGCCTTCGAAGCGGGACATGTCGGTCGTCGCTCGTGTCCCGGCCTGAGCGCAGGCTCAGCAGGCGATGATGCGGTCCATCTCGTCGGCGTAGGCCGACGAGATGGCCTTCGCGTGAAACGCTTGGGAGCGCGCGCGCCCGTTCTCAGCGAGGCGTCGTCTGCGATCCGGATCGGACAGGACTGACACGAGCGCTCCGGCGAGCGCCTTTGGATCTGCGACGGGCACGAGGACACCGTCGTGGTCATGGGTGATGATCTCGCTCGGACCGTACGGGCAGTCGGTCGAAACGACGGGCGCCCCGCAAGCCATCGCCTCGACCACGACGTTGCCGAAGCCCTCGAACACGCTCGAGAGGCAGAACACCGTCGCGCGCCGCATGAAGGCGTGTGGATCTTTCTGGAACCCCAGCAGCTTCACCGCCGCGCCAAGGTCGAGCTGGGCGATCTGCGCCTCGAGGGCCGGGCGATCGGGACCCTCGCCGATGATCCACAGCTCCGCACCGGTGCGTGCGCGGACCTCGCCGAACGCGTCGAGCAAGTAAGGAAAGCCCTTCTGTCCCGTGAGTCGTCCCGCCGCGAGGACCACCGGGGCGTCCGTCTCGGGCATGACGGCGTCGGTTCGAGGCGACTCGATACGCTCGTCGACGCACGCGTTGTGGATCACCGTGACACGATCCGCCAGCCGCGCGTCGAGCGCTGCGAGGTCGCGGTGGACGCCGTGCGACAGCGAGATGACGCGGTCGGCTCGGTGGTAAAGGTGGCGGATCCCCGGCAGTACGAATTGCCGGCCGAACCGGCTGTCCTTGTGCGCGATCGAGGGGGGGGCCTGGACGATCGGCGCGACCTTGGGGCGTGTTTTGCCAAGCGCGAGAAGCGTCGAGACGGTGATCACGCCGATGACGTCCATCACTGGCAGGACGAGCGCTGGGCGCTCCCTTCGGACCAAGGGGATGAGGCCCGCAGGGCTCATGAAGAGGTTCGCCGTGCTCGACTGGATGCGACCGATCGAGAGCGCTGCGATGGGCACATCGGCCGAGAGGAACTGTTCGTAGTTCCCGCCTCGCGACGAGACCGCGACGATCGGCCGAAAGCGTGAACGGTCGAGGTGATTGACGACCCTCAGCGTGTGGCTCTCGGCGCCACCGCCCCCGAGGCTGTTGATTGCGAACACCACCGTCTTCGGTTGAGCCACGCGTTCCTCCGAGATGCTACGCCGAAGGCGCGTCCACCCAAGTTCGATGCCACAGCTCGAGCTGGAGGAGGGCAAACAACATGTTGCCGTGGTTCGCCGTGCCGCTGACGTGTTCGGCCACCATCGCCGTGAGGACCGAGGGGACGAAGTAGCCCCGCTCGAACGCGCGCTTCGACAACAAGACATCGTGGAGCAGCGGCTTGCCGCGTTCCCGAAACCATTCGGCCACCGGTAGGTGGAAGCCTCTCTTCCGCGTCGTCAGCGTGTGCGGGGGCAGGTCCCGGCCCATCGACCGTCGAAGCGCGACCTTCGACTCACGCGGGCGCAACTTCATGTGCAGCGGCATCGCGGCGACGGCCTCGACCAGCCGATGATCGAGGAAGGGAACGCGCACCTCGAGGCCATGAGCGCCGCTAGCGATGTCGACCTTCTGCAGGATGTCGTTGGGAAGATACGTCTGAACCTCGACGTCGAGCATCCGCGTCAGCGGATCTCCGGCTCGCGACGCCTCGGCTGCAGCGTGGATGTGGAACGAGGGATCGTCCGCGACGACCGACTCAGCGAACGCCGTCGACAACAGGCGCTCGTGCCACCCGTTGCGGAAGACGTGGCGGAGGTGAATGTATCCGCTCATCGGGTCGTTCGCCCCTCCCGCGTGCAGCACCGCCGCGTACTCCGCGAAGTTGCGGGCGCCGCGAGCCCGCTGACCGAGCAGCGGCGCGACGCCCTCGATGCCTCGACCGATCGCATCGCGCAAAGGCCGCGGGGCGCGGCGCATGGCCTCGAGGAGGCCGTAGTGGCGCACCCGAGGGTACCCGGCGAGCTGCTCGTCCGAGCCGTCGCCCGCGAGCGCGACCTTCACATGGCGAGCCGTCTCCCGGCAGAGCAGGTAGGTCGGTACCGCGGACGCGTCGGCGAACGGCTGATCGTAGTGCGTCAGCACGGGAAGGATCACATCCTCGATGTCCTTCAGCGCGACCTGAATCTCGGTGTGCTGGGTGCCCATGAACGCGGCTGACGCGGCCGTGTCTCGCGACTCGTCGTAAGCCGCCACGTCGAAGCCCACGGTGTACGTGTGGACGCTGGAGGTGGCGAAGCGCTTCATGAGGGTGACGACGGTGCTCGAGTCGAGGCCGCCGCTGAGGAACGCGCCGACTGGAACGTCCGACACCAGGTGCGACCGGACCGCGCGCTCCATGAGCGAGCGAAAATGCTCTGCGTGCTGGTCGGTCGAGCGACGCGGTCCCGTTGCGCATGAAGCCGACCAGTACCTGCGAATGCTGATGTCGCCACCCCGCAGCGTGAGGGTGTGCGCAGGCTCGAGCACATGAACGTCCTCGAGCGGGCCCTCCGGGGGAGGCACGTAGAGGTGATAGAGGAAGCGATTGATGGCTTTGTGACGGACCTTGCGTGAGACGAGATTCGTGCGAAGGAGCGCCTTCAGCTCCGATCCGAAGAGGAAAGCGCCTCGCGCGCGCGCCCAGACCACCGGCTTGATGCCGAGCCGATCCCGCGCGATGAACAGGCTCTCCTCACGATCGTCCCAGATCGCGAAGGCGAACATTCCGACCAGACGCTCGACACAGGCCGGCCCCCAGAGTCGGTACGCCTCCAAGATCACCTCGGTGTCGCTGCGGGTCTTGAGAACGACGCCGGCCGCGCGCAGGTCGGGCTCGATCTCCTCGGTGTTGTAGATCTCACCGTTGAAGACGATCGTGCATGTTCCCGACGCATCGACCATCGGCTGATGGCCGGCCTCGACGTCACGGATCGCGAGGCGATTCATCCCGAGGCCGACCGAACCCTCCGAGCGCTGAGCGATGGACGACGGGGGCGCTGCGAGCTCGCCCGTACCCGTCCATCGCCGGATCGTGAGGCGGCGATCGCCCACGACCGCTACCCCCGCGCCATCGGGGCCGCGGTGGCGGAGCGCCGTGTTCATGGTGCGGACGACCTCGAGCGTTCGGTCGGTCGAGGTCGGCGCGTCCCACACGAGGCCTGCTATCGAGCACATGGAATCGTTGGCCTTACGTTGCGCGCGCTGGGCTCGTCGTTCTACGGACCGGACCCGTTCCTAGCACGCCGGAAGCTTGAGCCGCTACGGGGACGCTTCCTCGCCACTCTCTGAACGGGGCGACGTTCTCAGGCAACGGAAGAACGTCACGGGCTCTGTCGGCTTGGGCACTCGTCATGCGATTCTCCCGAACCGACCTCCACTCCGCCTCGAACACGGGCACGACGGAGCCGTCCATGTCCTCTCGCATGAGTTCCGGCTCGCGCCCGACCCATTCCCGCCCAGGGGGCGTCTCGCGCTCCTGGTCGGCGAACATCGAGACCCTCGAGGTCGCGGCTCTCGCGCTCGGCGTCGCCGGGAGCGTGCTGGCGATCGGAGGCGCGGTTCCAGCGCTGTTCCTTCCGATCGGCTTCGTCGTCCTGGTCGCCGCGTTGGTGGCAGCGCTGGTCTCTCCGACGCGACTGAAGGTGGGCCCCCTCCCCGCTGTCGTGCTCCTCGTGCTCGGGGCGTACAGCCTCGTCCAGGCGCTCCCGCTTCCCTTGTCGTGGCTCGACCGGCTCTCGCCCGCCGCCGCGGACGTGTGGAGTCGCGCGCTGTTGCCGACCGGGCAGACGGTGTCCCGGGGTGCGCTTTCTTTGGACCCATCCGCGTCGACCTTCGAGGCCTTCAAGTGGGGCAGCTACGGCGCCACCTTCTACCTGGCCGCGTTGGTCGGCCGCCGTCGAGGACCTTCGACGGGCTTGGCCATCGTCTTCGCGACGTCGATCGCGGTCGCCTTCCTCGCACTCGGCCACGCCGTGCTCGGCGCGACGCAGGTGTACGGTGTCTACTCTCCGACGCACCCGGTCCCCGCGGGGCAAGCGGGGCCGCTGCTCAACCCGAACAACCTCGCGGGCTACCTCAACCTCGGCGGCCTCGTCGGGCTGGGCCTCGTCCTCAGCCGGCGAGCCATCGCATCGCGCTGGCTCCTTGCCACCGGCGTCCTATGCGTCCTGGCCGTATCGCTCAGGACGGCGTCCCGAGGCGGCGTCGCGGCGCTCATTCTCCTGCTGCTCCTCTTCTGCGTCGGGGCGGCGCTGATCCGCGGGAGTCAGCGGGTCTCGCCGCGCGTCGCGAGCTACGCCGCCACCGGGTTGCTCGTGTTGGGTGCAGCGTTCGCGTTGCTCGGTGCTGACGCCAAGTTCTGGGCCGACCTGCTCGACGAGAACACCGACAAGCTCCAGCTTCCGGCAGCGTCGGTGCCGCTGATCAAAGACCACGCGATGTTTGGCGTGGGTCGCGGAGCGTTCGAGAGCGTCTTTCAGGCCTACAGGCCGCAGACCCGGTTTCACCTGGTCTTCACGCACCCCGAGAACGTGGTCGTCCAGTGGGTGTCGGAGTGGGGCCTGCCCCTTTCGATCGTCGCCTTCGCGACACTGGCGTACTGCTTCTCGCCCTGGCGGCTCGGTGCGTCGCGGAGCACCGTGGCGCTTGGGGCGCTCTGCGGGGTCCTCGCGTTGCTCGTCCAGAACTTGGTCGATCTCGGCGTCGAGCTGGCGGGCGTCGGCACAGCGGTCGCCGCTGTGCTCGGCTCGCTTTGGTCCCAGACGGCTCGCCGCTCGTCCGTCGTGGCCCGAAACCGGGGCTGGCTTCGGGGCATCCTCGTTGCGGGGCTCGCCATCGGCATCACCGCGGGTATCTCCGTGATCTCCCGTGGAGCATCCACGCTCGAGGACGATCGCGCGGCGATCCAGACGTTGCTCGAGCGTCGGCGAGCGGCCACCTCGCAGGAGTCTTCCGAGGAGGTGCGTGCGGCCATCGTCTCGATGACGATGAGGCATCCCGCCGACTACTACTTCCCGCTCGCTGGCGCGATGGCGGCTCGGATGGATCGCACCAACCCGATGCCGTGGATCCAGCGCGCTCTCGAGCGCGGCCCGACCATCGGCCGGACTCACCTGATGCTCGCGGAGGTCTTGGCCGGCCACGGATACTCACGCCAGTCCTTGATGGAGCTGAAGCTCGCCGCGACCTACGAGCGCACCGAGGCGGTCTGGTTCGCGGTCTCGAAGGTGGCGTTGCCGATGACCCGTGACCCCGCGATGCTCATGCTCGCTGTGCCTGACGGAAGCGACGGCATTGGCGTGCTGGAGATGTTGGCACGCTCGATGAACGATCCTGAGTGGGTGGAGTCCCGCGAGGTGCTCGACATCGAGGCGCTCGCGCGCGATTCGAGCCTCGTCGAGCCGCGACAGCGGATCGTGGATGCGCGGCTTCACGCCCTGGCGCTCGAGGAGCTACCGATCTGGTGCCCTGACCGCGAGACCTGCACCGCAGACGTGGAGGAGCATGCCGGCTACCTCGCGCAGCACGCCCCCACCACGACCCGAGCACCCCGCGCTCTGGCTCGACTCGCGCTGTTGGAGGGCGATCGGGAGCGCGCGATCTCGATCCTCGAGTCGGGGTGCTCCACACCGACCGACCGTGCGCCGTGTCATCGCCTGTTGGCCGAGAGCCTGTTGGCGGCAGGCGCCTCTTCGGAGCGGCTCGAGGCCGCGTTCTCGAGCTACACTGCCGCTGCATGCCTCGAGAAAACAGCATGCGCCGAGGCTCACGCGTGGGTGGGTGCCACCCGCGCCCACCGCGGGGAGCTCCAGCTCGCGGTCACTGCGCTCGAGCGGGCGGCCCGCGAGGAACCGACCCTCCAGCGGCTTCTCGCCGTTGCAGAGATGGCCGGGAGGGCGCGGCTAGTCTCGTCGGAGATCAAGGCGCTCGAGCAAGCGACCCGCCTCAGCCCCGACGATCCGGCCTTGGCCGAGCGGCTTCGCGTCGCTCGAGGCCGGGCGCGCGCGCCGTCGATCGGCCCCTAGACCCGCTGAACGGCTGTTCAAAGGGGCTGCCCATACCCGCCCGCCCGAGAGCCCGGTAGGGTCGCTCGAACGCTCGTCCTGCCCTAGGCAACGAACCCTGTTGCCGTTCGCCTCATCAAACGAGCCGTCACGAGAGCATGTCCAAGGTCGCGACCCGCGCTTTCCAGATCCTTCTCGACGTCGCCGCGCTCGCGTTCGCGTTCGCGCTCGCGTTCGCGCTCCGGTTCGATTGGAACGTGCCGGCGGCGTTTATGGGCCGCTTGGTCCTGTTGATGCCCTACGTCGTGGCCATCAAGTATGCCGTCCTCCACTGGTTCGACATCCCGCGGTTCTCGTGGCGTTACATCGGGCTGCGAGAGGTCGTCCGCATCTTGCAGGCGTTGGCCGTCTCGTCCCTCATCCTCCTGGCGTTGCGGTTGATCTCTGTCCGCGTGACGCACGTCGTGCCCTTCGCGCGGCACGTCTGGATCCCGCTCGGGATCATCGTCGCCGACTTCGTTTTCGCGTTCTGTGCCATCGTCGGCCTGCGGGCGCTCCGTCGGGTCATAGGGGAGCGCGCTCACAATCGGTCCGCGTCCCAGGGGGCGGATCGTGTGCCGACGCTCATGATCGGCGCCGGCGACACTGGGCTCCAGGTCGTCAAGCAGCTCGAGTCGCGTCGCGATCTTGGACTACTCGCGGTCGGGTTCCTCGATGACGATCGGTTGAAAATCGGGACGATGGTGCACGGAGTCCCGGTGCTCGGCTCCACCAAAGATCTTGCTAGGGTCGTCCGGGAGCGTGGTGCACGCCAAGTCCTCATCACGATCTCCCGGGCCAACGGGAAAATCGTGCGGCACGTGATGTCGCTCTGTGAGGAGGCGAACGTTCCCGTGAAGATCATCCCGACGATGCGTGAGCTGGTCGGCGGTCAAGTGAGCCTCTCGACGATGCGGCCGGTGGCGATCGAAGACCTCCTCCGACGTGATCCGGTGCGTCTGGACGAGACGGCGATCCGCGCCGACGTGGCGCGGCGCGTGGTCCTCGTCACCGGTGCGGGGGGCAGCATCGGTTCGGAGCTGTGCCGCCAAATCTGTGGGTTCGAACCGAAGCGCATCGTGCTCGTCGAGCGCGCGGAAAATGCGCTCTTCGAGATTCACAGGGAGCTCAAGGCCAGCTTCCCGGACCTCGACATCGTCCCGATCATCGGGGACGTCGTGGACCAGGAGCGGATGAGGCGCGTCTTCGAGACGCACCGGCCGAGCTTCGTGCTGCACGCGGCAGCGCACAAGCACGTGCCGATGATGGAATGGAACCCGGGGGAGGCGCTCAAGAACAACGTCTTCGGCACCAAGTGCATCGCCGAGCTCGCTGACGCCTTCGATGTACGCACGTTCGTGTTGATTTCGACGGACAAGGCGGTCAACCCGACGAGCGTCATGGGCGCTAGCAAGCGCGTGGCCGAGCTCTACGTTCAAGCGCTCAGCGCGGTGAGCGCCACGAGGTTCGTCGCGGTTCGGTTCGGCAATGTTCTCGGCTCGACCGGCAGCGTGATCCCGATCTTCCGTGAGCAGATCGCCAAGGGGGGGCCCGTGACCGTCACCCACCCCGAGATGCGACGCTACTTCATGACCATTCCGGAAGCCTCGCAGCTCGTGCTTCAGGCCGCCACGATGGGTCGCGGCGGTGAAATCTTCATCCTCGACATGGGGGAACCTGTCCGAATCGCCGATCTCGCCGAGGACCTCATTCGGCTCTCGGGCCTGCGCCCGGGCGATGATATCGAGATCAAGTTCTCTGGCGTCCGCCCTGGCGAGAAGCTCTTCGAGGAGCTGAGCGTCGCAGAGGAGAACGCCGACAAGACCTTGCACCCCAAGATCTTCGTGGGGCGCCTGCCGACGACACCACTCGACAAGCTCCGTGCCCAGATCCTCGGATTCACCGCGGTCGTCGACGAGCTCAGCGTCGATGTCGTTCGAGAGCGGTTGTGCGGCGTCGTTCCGGAGCTGACGCAGCCATCGGCGCCGCCGCCGCCTGCCGAAGTAGACACCGAGAAGGCGCGCTCAGTTCGGCCCTCGAGCTTCGACCCCTTCCGGCCGAGTAGTGATCGCGTCCCAGCAGACGGTCAGGGGCTTGTAGGAGCGCTGACAGTGAGCGCTCAGGTGGCGGCTCGCACCGCGTCCGAGATGAGGCTGGCCATGGCCGGGACACGCTCCGAAAGCGATGGGGCCTGTCGGACCTCCAAGAGCGTCTCTGCTAGTCCGCGTGCTGCTTGATCGATCGAGAAACGTTCCTTCACCACCATCGGTCGCGCGCGCGCGAGTCACGGCAACATGACTCGCGCGAGCTGGCTCGATGATGGCGTCTCCGAGCGCAACGGTGTTCGCTGGGGGCACGATGAGTCCGGTGCTGTCTTGGTCGATCTGCTCGCGAACCCCGCCTCCGTCGGTGGCGATGACCGGCGTCCCCGCTGCGAGGCTCTCCAGGATGCTGCGAGGCAGACCTTCGCAGCCAGTGAGTTGCACGGTCGTGTCGTCGTAGGTGAACGTCTCCCGACCGACGATCGAGGTGAGCAGCATAGCGTCAACCCCCGAGAGCAGCTCGTGGATGCGATCGACCAAGCCGATGAAGTGGAACCTGTCCGTGAGGCCGTACTCGGCGATGCGTTGCTTGAGCCACGTCTCGTAGCCCTCGTCCGTACCGGCAGAGGCCAGCAGATATTGCGGCCGAACGCCGTGGTTGGCGGCGCGCTTGGCTCCCTCCACGAGGTGGTGGATGCCCTTGAACGGCACGATGGCCGAGAGGGACGCGAAGAGCTTCTCGTCGGCGTTGACCGGAAAACCGGCGCGGTTCAGCCGATCGACGAGGGCGAGGCGCGCGCTGCCTGGGTCGATCGGCGGTGGCGGGTCGATGCCGTTGTAGACGAGGCGTGTGCGGCCGTGGGCGCTGGGCGCGAGGTAGTCGTAGACTGTCTTGGAGACGATGACGATCCTGTCGGGGACGGCCTGCGAGAGAAACCAGATCGTTCGTCCGAGGCCGGGCGTTCCTCGTTGGTGGAAGACCGAGCCGAGCCCCGCGAGATGAACGGCAGGCCCGGCCATCAACAGCCCCCGCGGGGTGTTGAAATGCATCGCTTCGGCGCCGATCTCCTTCGCGAAGCGTGCGAGGCGCACCCAATAGGGAGCGAGCTCGGAGGCGGTCACCCGAAGCAGGTCGGCCGGTGAGAGGTTCAGCAACACCTTGCCAAAGGTGTTGAACGAGCGGGCTCCCTCGATGACGCGGACGTCGATGCCGCGCTCGGCACAGAGCTCCTGAAAGGGACCATGCGCGGGGAACACGAGCACGGCGTCGATGCCGTGGTGGCCGATTCTTTCCAGCGCAGCGAGAAGACTCTTCTGAGCACCGCCGACGCGGTTCGGGTAGTCGCCGAAGAACAGGACTCTCATGGGCGAGGCGTCAGCTCAGCGGGGGCGGGCTCACCCCGTGATCGTCCCCGCCCCCATCGGTTGAGCCGGACGGAGTCTGCGGCGTCGAGTAGTACGAGCCGCGCCGGTAGTATTGATACGAGTATTGATACTCGTCACGGTTGAGGTTCACCGCGTTGAGAACGATACCGGCGACGGTACTGCCGACCGACCGAAGCTGCCGCACGCCGTGACGCGCGAGGTCCTTGGACGTCTTGAAGGCACGGACGACGATCACGGTCCCGTCGACGATGGTCGACAGGATGACGGCGTCCGTGACGGCGACGACCGGCGGGCTGTCCAAAATGATCTGATCGAACCGCCCCTGCATCTTGGTCAGGAAGGCTCGAAACCGCTCGCTCTGGAGGATCTCGGACGGGTTAGGAGGGATCGGCCCCGCGGGGATGACGAAGAGGTTCGGGACCTCTGTCTCCAGGACCGGGTCTTCGTTCGTCTCCTCCAAGAGGGCCGACGTTAGACCCGGCCCAGCAGAAGTGCCGCGCGCACGGAAGATCCGGTGGACCCGCGGGCGCCGAAGATCGCAGTCGATCAGCAGGACGCGGCGGCCCGCTTGCGCCATCGTGATCGCGATGCAGCAGGCCACCGTGGTCTTGCCTTCGGCGGGACCAGCGCTCGTGATGAGCAGGCGCCGAAAGGGCTGATCGGGGGCCATGAACATCAGGTTCGTGCGGACCGACCTCGAGGCTTCTGCGATGCCGCTCATCGGTGCCCGGTGCACGATAAGCTCAGGTTGCTCGGTGAGCTGCCTCTTGCGGGCTCGTTGCGGCCCGAGGTTCGTCTGGTCGAACTCCGGGATCAGGCCCAGGAACGTCGCGCCCAGCGTCTGCTCGACGTCCTCGGGAGTCTTCACGGTCCGGTCGAGAAGCCCTCGTCCGAGCGCGGCGCCGGCGCCGAGCAACAGCCCGAGCGCCAGGCCTGCCGCGACATTCAGCGGCACGTTCGGCTTGATCGGCGCGGACGGTTCCATGGCCTCGTCCACGATCGTGACGTTGTTGACGCGCAGGCGTCGGGTCAGATCGGTCTCCTTCGAACGCTCGAGCAGCAGCGAATAGAGCTTCTCGGTGTTCTCCTTCGTTCGGCGCAGTCGGTTGTACTCGATCTCCTTCAGGTTCAGATCCAGGGCCTGCTTCTTCGCCTGTTCGAAGAGCGCCGAAACGCCGCCTTCTTCCTGCTGGACCGCCGCCAGATCTCTGTCCAGCGCACCTTGGATGTTCTTGACCTCGCCGAGGAGAGCCACTCGCGCGGTCTCGAGCCGACTCACGGCTGCGAGCATGTCGGGGTGGTTGCTCCCGAGGCCGGCCTTCGAGAGGCCGTCTCGCTCCTGCACGTGCCCGACGTAGCGCTCGCGCAGTCCCTGCAGGAACGCGCTGGAGAGGAGCTCGGTCGCCGGCAGCACGCCAGGGTTGTTCGCACCGATCTTCGCGAGCTGGGTGCGGCGCGCCGATACTTGCTCCTTCTTCTCGCGGAGCATGGCGAGCGTCAGGTTGTGCTGCGCGATTTCCCGCTGCAGCATGTTCGACTGGTCGTTGAACTCCACCGACAACAGGTTGTTCTGGACCTTGTAGTTGTGGAGGTTGTGCTCGGTCCCCTCCAGCTCTTGGTAGAGCTTGTCGTGCTCGGATCGGAGCCACTGGGCCGCTTCGTCCGTGGCCTCGAGCATCGTGTCGACGTTCTGCTCGCGATACGTCTTCACGAGGACGTTCAGGAGTCGTGCCGCGCGCTCCGGGTTCGCGTCCTGGAATCGGACGGTGGCGAGGCGAGACTGTTTGATCGGCTCGACCGAGATGCGGCCGCGCAGCGCATCGGCGGCGTCTTCCTCGGTCCACGGGTCGAGGTTCGGAGCCTCGACCCCTTTGGGGAGGTTGAGGAGAAACGCGTGATCCCGCTCGAGCCCGAGCTCTCGTACCACGCCAAGGGCAACCCGCCGGCTCTGGAGGATCTGGTACTGGGTCTCGTAATACTCGCGCGTGTCCCACACGGCGCCGCTCCCGAGCTCCGACATGCTCTCCACCTTTCCGCCGAGCGGCTTCGGTGGGGTCGGGTCGAACTGCACGACCGCGGAGGCCTCGAAGATGCGCTTCTGTTTCATCGTCCAGAGCGCAGCGGCGACTGTGCACAGTGCGGCGACCGCGAGGGCAGTTACCCAGTGCTTGCGGATCGGGCGCCACAGCGCGAGCAGATCGATCAGGTGCTCGCGATGGACCGAGTCGTCGACCGGCTTGACGGGGGACGTGGCGTTCAAGTCAACTGACCGTGCTTTCGGGCTGGACTCTAGTGTGCGAAGACCAGCGTTGCCAGACTCGTTGTAGGTTGCCCGGGGGGCTCATCCCGTTCACGCCCCGACCGGCCTGGGCACTTCAGCTGGCGGCAGACAGCGGTGCGGCGGCGAGCTGCGAGGACTGGGCCAGAGACAAAAAGCGCACCACCTCCGCCGCTAGCTCTGGCGTGGGGTTAGGGGTGGCCTCTCCTCTGATGCACGCAGCAAAGTGCCGGCACTGACGGAGCAAGGGAGCCTCGCCACCCTCGAACGACCATGATCCCGTGGGGGTCGTGAGCACCTGTTCACGTTCGTCCAAGCTCGCCTCGCCGCGGGTGCCTCGAACGTAGATCTTCCGGACGAGTGTGCTCGCCGAACGGGACCACCGAAACCTAGCCTCGACGCCTCCGCCGAGCGCTGCGAAGAGGCTTGCCTCTGACGCTGATGCGCTCCCGTCCATCCGTACCGTGGCCACCGGAACGGGAAGCAACGCGAGCAGCGTCGCTACGTCGTGGGGACCTAGTGACCACAGCGGAGACTCGGTCGAGCGTCGCGCGCCACGGCTCGTCCGTTCTGCGTGGAACTCCATGACCTGACCCAAGTCGCCGGCACGGACCGAGGCGATGAGGTTCTCGACCGCAGGGTGATGCAACATCAGGTGACCCACCAGCAAGACGCGGTCGGCGCGTTCGGAGGCCGCCAGGACGGCGCGTGCCCCCTGCCTCCTCGACCGCGAGCGGCTTCTCGACCAAGACGTGGAGCCCTGCGTCGAAGCACCGCGTCGCGACGCTGACGTGCGAAGCAGGGGGAGTTGCCACGACCACGCCGTCGACGCCGCGCTCGAAGACCTCCTCGAGGCTTTCGACCGCCTCGACTCGAGGAGCCAGCTCTCGTGCGCTGACGCGCGCTTTGGCGCACGGATCGCAAACGATATCGAGGCTCACCCCGGGCACCCGGGGTGCCGTGGTCAGATAGTTTGCGCCCCAAGCGCCAGCTCCGATCAAGGCGAGGCGAATGGGTTCGCCGGCCAGTCGGCGCGCAAGGCCCGTCATCGTGGAAATCCCTACCACAAGGAGCCGTGGGCGGGTTGGCTGTGCCACGCCTACGAGGCGCGGAGGAGGCGTTCGTAGGTTGCCTCCACGATGCGGAACACCTTTCGCTCGTCGAAACGCTCCCGCGCGAGCTGGACGCCGCGCGCGCCCAGCTCGCGTCGACGCTCTGCATCGTCCAGGAGCGAGCTGATCGCGCGACCGAGCGCGCCAGCGTCTTCGACCGGGACCATGAGACCGGTCGCGCCGTCGATCACCGTCTCACGACATCCGCGAATATCTGTCACGATGACCGGCTTGCCCATCGCGCTGGCTTCCATCACGGAGCGGGGGAAACCCTCTCGGTGGTCTGGGAGGACGAAGACATCCATGAGGGCGTACATGTCCTCCACCTGTTCGCGCATGCCCGTGAAGATGCACGCATCCGCGATGCCCTTTTCCTTCGCGCGGTCAGGGCCGAGCGCGTCCGACTTGTGCTCATCGACCGGACCGACGAGCAAGAGCCGCGCGGTGGGGTGATCGAGCCGGACTCTGCGGAAGGCGTCGAACAGCTCGAGCAGCCCCTTCTCGGCGACCATGCGCCCCACGAAGCCGATGACGAGGGCGTCCTCGGGGATTCCCAACGCGGACTTGTGCTGCGTGATCACTTCGGCGCTCAAGGCGTCTGGCCGGAAACGCGTGAGATCGATCCCGTTACCGAGCAGCTCGATTCGCTCCGACGGGCAGATCCCCACCGACACCGCGGTGCGGACGTCCTCCGGGTTCTGGGAGAGGATCGCGTCGCTCTGCAGGGCGGCGATCTTCTCCATCGCGATGTAGAAGCGGCGCGTCGCGGGCTTCATTCGGTCGTGGAAATAGAACCCATGGATGGTGTTCACGATGTGAGGTACGCCCGCCGCGCGCGCCGCAAGCTGCCCGAGCAAGCCTGGTTTCGGCGTGTGGGTATGCACGATATCGAAGCGCTCGGGCCGGAGGAGCCTCATCAGCTCGATGCGCGCGCGCGCGTCCGCGATCGGGGTCATCGAACGGGTCATCGGGACAGCGATATGGCGGATGCCCTGGGCCTCGATGAAGGGTACGTCAGGGCCGGGCGCAGAGACTCCGGTGACGTCGAACCCTCGCTCCTTCAAGTAGAGCATCTGATTCAGCAGCAGATAGCGCAGCGACAGGTCGATCGTCGTGACGTGAGCGACGCGAACGCGAGTCATCGGCTGGCCATGCATGCGGCGGTGACGATCGCGATGACCTCGTCTTGCTCCGCGGGCGCCAGGTTGCTCCCGGACGGAAGGCAGAGCCCCCGGTCGAAAAGGTCATCGGCGACCACGCCACCGAGTGCGCGGCAACCATCGAAGACAGGCTGCTGATGCATCGGTTTCCACACGGGACGCGCCTCGATCTGTCGCTCCGCCAGCGCGAGGCGTACGTCTTCTCGCGTAGCGCCGAAGCGTTCGGGATCGATCGTCAGGCACGTCAGCCAGCGGTTGCTGCGGGCCGCTGGTGCCTCGGACATGAGCTCGACGCCGGGGAGGTGCGACAGGCCGCGGTGGTAACGCTCGAACACTGCACGCCGTGCCGAGACGCGCTCCTCGAGCACGCGGAGCTGTCGACGACCGATAGCTGCGCAGACGTTCGACACGCGGTAGTTGTAGCCGATGACGCTGTGCTGGTAGTGCGGCGCCGGATCGCGGGCCTGCGTCGCGTAGAACCGCCCGCGAGAGATCGCCTCGCCGTCCGTTCCGAGCAGCATGCCTCCGCCGGAGGTCGTGATGATCTTGTTGCCGTTGAACGACAACACGCTGAACCGGCCGAAGCTCCGCAGCGCTTTCCGTGATAGGTCGCGCCGAGCGCCTCCGCAGCGTCCTCGATGATGGGCACCTCGTACCTCGCGCAGATCCGCTCGAGCCGCTCCCAGTCTGCGCTCTGGCCATACAGATCGACGCCGATCACGGCGCGAGGCAGCCGTCCCCGCTTCGACGCAGCCTCGAGCTCCTCGGCGACGAGGTCGGGATCGAGGTTCCACGTCGTCCGCTCTGCATCGACGAAGACGGGCCTGGCACCCTGGTAGGCGATTGGGTTTGCGCTCGCCGCGAAGGTGAGGGTCGAGCAGCACCTCGTCACCGCGCGAGACCCCGAGGAGGATCAGCGCCAGGTGAAGCGCGGCGGTGCCGCTCGAGAGCGCCGCAGCGTGCGGAACGCCGAGGTACGCGGCGACCTCGGCCTCGAAGGCGTCGACATGAGGGACCGAGCGGCGCGATCCAGTTGGAGGCAAAGGCCTCCTGGACCAACTTCAGCTCGTCTTGCCCGAGGTGTGGTGACGAAAGGTAGATGCGAGGCATGGCTTTAGCTCGAAGGACGCGGGCGTGCCGGGACGCCGACGGCCACGACCTCGCTTGGAAGATCACGGACCACGGCGCCACCCGCGCCGACAGTGGTCCAGGCGCCAACTCTCCGGCCGGGGATCGCGACAGCGCCGACCCCGAGGAACGCGCCCTGTTCGATCGTGACGTTGCCCGCGAGGTGCGTACCCGGCGCCAAGTGGACGAAGTCCTCGATGACGCAGTCGTGATCGATCGCCGCCGCGGTGCTCACGCTCACCTGGGCCCCGATGCGGACGTCGGGCTGCACGACGGCGCCGGCGAAAATGACGCTTCCGGGACCGATCGTGACGCTCGGATCGACGAATGCCGAGGGTGGACCAACGAGATCCATGTGCAGTCGAGAGTCGACGACAGCCGCTGGCGCGCTCGGTTGCTGCCGATCGCGAGGATGGCAAGGGTGCGACGCGGTAACTCCGACATCGGCCGGATGGCCGCGTTGAGCACAGCGGCGCCGTACTTCGTCGGGTCATCATCGAAGCAGCCAAGCACTCGGACGCCCAACGCTCCGAGCATCCCGACGATGACCTTGGCATGGCCTCCTGCACCCACCAGCGCCACCGGATCTTCGAGCCTCACGGTGCGCCTCCAGACCCCATGAACTCGGGCATCGTCACGTGCCCTCCCGCTGAGATCCCCTCCTTGAACATCACACGGCGGAGGGTCGTTGCGATGATCTCGAGATCCAGACCGAGGCTCACATGATCGACATAGAAGACGTCGAGCGCAAACTTCTCCTCCCACGTGAGGAGGTTGCGGCCGTTCACCTGGGCCCAACCGGTGATACCAGGCCTGACGTCGTGGCGGCGCGCTTGCTCCGGGGTGTAGCGGCCGAGGTGCTGCATCAACAAGGGACGCGGACCGACGATGCTCATCTCCCCGCGCACGACGTTCCAGAGCTGCGGCAGCTCGTCGAGCGACGAGGCGCGGATCCAGGCACCCAGCCTGGTCAGCCGCTCGGCGTCGGGCAGCAGCGCGCCGTCCAGTCCTCGAGCGTCGTTCATGGTCCGCATCTTGTAAACGCAGAACGGGGTACCGTGGAGCCCGGGCCGCTGCTGGCGGAAGAACACCGGCGAGCCCATCGTTGCGCGGACGAGCGCGGCAAGAGCGCCCACGACTGGCGCCGTGGCGATGAGCGCTGGCACGCTGATCGCCAGATCGAGGGCACGCTTGCCGAAACGCGTGTAGAGGCCTGAAACGCCCATTCCGGCCTACTCGGCGACGTCGATCCTGAAGAGGTTTTGCGCTCCCACCGCGTAGAGCTCCCCGTCCGCGTCCTGCGCGAACCCTGCGATCTGTTGGACGCCGAGCTCCGCCGTGTGATCGATCACGTCGACGACTGCGCCCTCCTCGTACCGGAGCGACCACATCTGTCCGGTGACCCAGTCGGCGAAGAAGTACCGGCCGCGCAGCGAGGGGATCCGAGACCCTCGGTACACGTACCCTCCCGAGATCGAGGCGGCGCCGCCCAAGGCGGGATCGTGGGCGTACTCGTGGATCGGCAGCGTCATGCCGGTCTGGTCACAGGTTTGCGCGTCGTAGCAGTGCCCATCGCCTTCGACGACGTTCCAGCCGAAGTTGAGCCCGACGTCGGAAGGCTTCGCGATGTCGACCTCTTCGTACGCAAACTGGCCCACGTCCGCGATGTAGAAGAGCTCGGTGCACGGATCCAGCGTCGCCCGCCAAGGATTGCGCAGACCGATCGCCCACACCTCGGGCAACCCGCCCGGGTACCCACCGGCGGGCGTGAAGGGGTCGCCCGAGTCGACGTCGATCCGCAGCACCTTTCCGAGGCGGCTCTGCGGATCTTGCGCGACCGCCTGGTTTCCACCGCCGTCGCCGAGGAACACATAGAGCAGGCCGTCCGGGCCGAACTCGATCGAGCCGCCGTTGTGGTTCTCAGCCGGCTGCGTCTCCGTCAGGATCGTCCGCACCTTTACGGGGTTGCCGTGGTCCTCGTCGATCCGCGCGAACTCCGCGATCTCGGTGTTTCCCGTCCCGGCTTGGCTGAAGTGAATGAAGAAGCGCCCGTTCTCCTGGTAGTCCGGGTGGAAGGCGAGGCCGAGCAGGCCGCGCTCCCCTCCGTACAGGACCTGATCGTAGATGTTGACGAAGACCTCGGGGCCGAAGGTCTCGGTCGTCGTGTCGAAGATGTGGATCGGACCGGTGAGGTCGCCGATGTAGATTCGGTCGAGATCTCCGGGGGCAGTGGCGCCGAAGATCGGGACGGCCATGTAGTAGCTGTCCGGCTTCAGCGATGTGATCGTCAGCGGAGGGATCGACCCCTCAGGAGCGTCGCAGTTCACGGTCGTGTTGGGTGGAGCTCCGCCTTCACCGCCGGCGCCTCCGCCGCCGCTCTGAGAAGCCCCGGCGCCTCCCTCGCCGCCCCCGCCTGCGGGTCCTTGCCCGCCGGTTGGGCTTCCGCCGCTGCCCCCGCCGCCGGAGGTCGTGTCGTCACCACAGGCAGCGCCGAACGCGACGAGCATCGCAAGAAAGGGCGAGACTGATCGATCGGCCCGACGCCAGAACAGCTTCTCGAAGATTTGCGGCATAGGGGCGACCTGAAGACAAGCCCGGGACGCCCCGGAAATCTACAGACTTCAGCACTTGCTCAGGTGCACTGGGCGACGCGGTCGTTCACGATCGGCGCAGATGCCGCGCGGCACGAGTGAGCCGCTGAAGCGCTCGCGCCGTCAGGTGCACGGGGCGCAAAAGGTACGCCGGGTACACCCACCAGGAGCTGGGCTCGAGCCCGTAGATGCGCTCCATCGAAGCGCGGCTCGGCGCCAAGACCGATGCAACCAGGTCCCGCCGGAACCAAGGGGGCGAGTGGAAGAGCCCGTTCCAATAGAAGCCGCCGATCCGCATGAGCCAACCGAGCTCTGTCGGCTCTCGGCAGGCTTCAAGGAAGCGCCGGGTAGAGTCGTTGGCTGTGCCGTGCTCGAAGGCTCGCGAGGCGTCGAGCAGGAACGCCAGCTCACGGCCGACCCTGCACAGGCTCGCGAGACGATACGCTCGCGAGAGCACCTCCTCCGCGCGGGCGAACCGGGCGATCTCGACAACGTCGGCGAGCGTCTTCACCGCGAGAGGAGGCTCGAGGATCGACGAAACGAACATGTGATGCACGAGGTGCACCAACGCGAAAGCGAGCGGTTCTGGCTCAGCCTTCAGATCGTCGAGCCCAAACCGCCGGCCGTCGCGGCCCCAAAAGGCCGTCTCGTGCACCTCGACGATCACCGTGCCGCGCACGAAGTCCGGTAGGTGCTTGGGAGCGCCACCCGCACCGCTCGTTTCGAAGCCCAGCTCCCGCAGCGTGGATACTACCTTCGCTCGGTCGGCGGGGCGCGTGAGCAGATCGAGATCGACGCATGTTCGCGCACCCAGGTTCGTGATCACGCCCTGCTCGAGCAGGCTCACTCCCTTGAGCGCGTAGGCGTCGACGCCTCGCGCGGCGAGCGCGGCCCGGATCTCTGAGGACGCACCGACCAGCGAGAGGTTGTGCACGGCCGCCTCGGCGTGTGCGCGCCGGAGTCGCTGGGCGAGCGCTTCGGGAGCGAGACCGAGGTGATCGCGCGCGCGGAGCGCCGCATACAGCGCCCCCTCGAGCTCTAGCCTCCGCGCCTCGAGCTCTGCGCCGGCGAGGTCGTCGAGCGCGGGCTGCTGGCCGCCCGCGTGCAGGTAACGGAGCAACGCCTCCGTTTCCATCACCGCGCGAGGTGCTCCCCAACGCATGCTACGGTCACCAGCTCAGGAGGGTGCGTGGACCGCGGTGCGTTGACCATCTCAATCGATCTCGAGCTGGCGTGGGGGATCTGGGACAAGCCCTCCAACGACTATTTCGGTCGGTGCGCGGAGCTCGAGACGCACATCGTGGAGAGCTTGCTCAGTATGTTCGACCGTCATGGGGTGACGGCAACGTGGGCCTTCGTCGGGCGGTTGCTCGACCGGGCTCCGAGCTTTCCCGTGAAGACCGACCACGGCGAGAAGATCTGGTACGCGCCACATCTCATCGACAGCATCCGCGAGGCTCGCACGGAGCAGGAGCTCGGCTCGCACAGCTTCGAGCATGTCTACTTCGGGACGATCGACCGCCAGGCCGCCCGGGCCGATCTCGACGCCGCGCGCGCGGTCCATGCTCGCCACGGGATCGAGTTCAGGTCGTTCGTGTTTCCGCGCAATCAGGTGGCTCACGTCGACCTCCTGGGAGAGGTCGGGCTCCGCGTCTTCAGGAGCGTCGACGTCGGTTGGTTCATGGCAGCCGGGAGGCTCGGCCCCGCCGCCGGCATGGCAGCCAACCTCCTGGACAAGATGCTCGCGGTGCCTCCCTCGGTGGTCGAAGCTCGACGACGCGGCGGCACCGTCGAGCTTCCTAGCTCGACCCTCCTGCTCGGCCGCAACGGCCTCAGGCGTCTCGTGCGGCCGAGCGCCGTCGTGGTGAAGCACGCGCTCGGTCTCCGGCGGCGCGCGCAGCGCGGCGCGTGTTCCATCTCTGGTTCCATCCGTCGAACTTCTACTACGAGACGGAGCGCCAACTCGGCGTGCTCGAGCGCGTCCTGGAGTTCGCGGCGGGCATGCGGGACAAGGGCGAGATCGACATTGTCCCGATGAGCCACTTCGGTGGGGCTCACGTCCACTCGTCGCCTCCGTAGTCGGTACGGTCCGAAGCGAGGCCGCTCATGTGGATCGGCCCATCGCTGATCCAGCGGACAACCCCCGGATCTCGGCTCCACACGAAGACCTCGTCGACCGTCGTCCGCAATCGATCGAGCAAAGGAAGGGGGCGTAGCTCACGCTGGGTTGCAGGGAGGCCGCGCAAGCGGAGGAAGTCGAGGCCCTCTCGCGACGCCTCCGCGGCTAGGTTTCCCGCGAGGGCACGCACGGCCCCTGGCTCTCCGGCGTGGTCCACGACGTCGATCCACTTCGGCCCGCCGTCCCGACGGAACCACTTTGCGAACGTGTAGCCGCGGGCCACGCCCTCTCGATCGAGCGAAAGGTCGATCCGGTGGCGTCCGATAGGTCTCCGAGCTCTCCAACTCCGCACCGCCGGCGTCGATGCACACCTGACCGCTTCGGGCTCCGAAGCCAGCAGAAGGTCGATTCGAGGGTCGTTCGGGACCGCGTCTTTCTCGATCCGCATGCCCGCCGCGAGGCTCAGCAGGTACCCGAGGACCGAATGCGGCCGAACGAGCGATAGCGCTGCGTCGACGCTTCGCACGATCCCTCGCGGGATCTTGGCGGGAGCGACATGGGAGGCTCTGATCGGGAGGTAGAGGGTGCGGTTGCCCACGAGCTTCTTGAAACCAAGGGCGACGTAGAACTTCTCCATGTGGGGCCCCGCCCCCGAAAGGAGGATCGTCCTCGCGGATTGCTGCACCTTTCGGACGAGGCGCACGCCGATCAGATCATTTCGAGCCTCAGGCGCGATGATCATGTCCACGAGCCACAGCACGTCCTCCGAACGACCACGACCCTCCAGCCGATCGCGCAGGGCGCCGAGCTGGCCAATGATCTCTTTTCCGTCCCGGGCGATCGCGTACGCCGCGCCCGAAGGCCCGAACGGTCCTTCGAAGAATCGCCAACGGAAGTAAGCTTCGTCGCCCTTGTGAGGGGAAGGATAGACGCGCCGCAGGAACGCTAACAGCGCCGGCAGAAGGGGCTCGTCCAGCGTGGTGACCTCGACCATGTCAGGCGCCTCAGTCGCCTCGGCGGAGCCGTTTGAACCGTCCGGAATGAAGGGGGTCCACCGTGACCTCGACCTTCGCAGGCACTTTGAACGGTGAGAGACGATCCTTGCAGAACGCCCGAACGCGCACCCTCAGGTTGGCGGCGTCCGACGAGTCGGCGACCGTCAGCCGGGCGACCACCATCATTCCGGTGATCGGGT
Source organism: Polyangiaceae bacterium (assembly GCA_016719945.1). GTDB lineage: Bacteria > Myxococcota_A > Polyangia > Polyangiales > Polyangiaceae > Xiheicaenibacterium. The sequence goes on from JADJYE010000003.1 coordinate 28,578, forward strand.
TCTTCTCCCCGCGGACCGCCGCGTCGAGGATCCCGTCCATCTCCAAGAGGATGCTCTCTACCTCCGCGGGGTACACCTTCTCGCCGCCGACGTTGATGATCTCCGAACGCCGGCCGAGAAAGCGGAGGTATTCACCGTCGACGAGCACCTCGTCTCCCGTGTCCATCCAGCCTTCGGCGTCGAACGGGCTGGGCGCGTTGAGATAGCCCAAGATCGACGACTGCGCGCGGATCCACAGCGTGCCTCCGTGGACCTTTGTCTCGAAGCCTTCCCCGCCGACCTTGACCCAGAGCGAGTCCGAGCTCTTCGACTTGGACCGGAGCACACCGAGCTCTGACAGTCCGTAGGTCTGCAGGAGCTTCACGTTTGGAAAAATCTCGTGGACGCGGCGGAGCGTCGACTCGGGCATCGGCTCCGTGCCGTAAGAGACCTGCACGAGCGAGGACAAGTCGTGGCGCGTGTGGGCCTCTGATAGCAGCATGAGGTTGAGAAACGTCGGGGACGTCGGCAACAGCTCGACCCGGTGGCGTGCGATCGCCTCGCAGACGCTGTCGGGGTCCCGGCGTGCGACCGTGACCACGGTGCCGAGATTCGACAGGATGTAGAGGAGCGTGTTGATCCCCCCCAGGTGATCGAGCAACAGGAAGGTCAGGGTGCGGAGCGAGTGACGCCGCGGTTTGAACTTCTCGAACAGCGGCACGAAGTCGTGGATCGCGGCCTTTGGAAAGCCCGTCGAGCCGGACGAAAAGACGATGATCCCGGGGTGACCGCGGTCACGTAGCGCTTGGATGAGCGGGTGCGTCGCTTGGATACCGGTTGGCTCGATCGTCCAAGCGTCGTCCTCCGAAAGGCGCACGACGAAACCGACCTCAGCGATTCGCCGAAAATCCGGCTTGCTCTGCTCTACCGACGCGGTGAGCGGAACCACGATGGCGCCGGCGTCGACCAGCGCGAGGAGCAATGCGACGGCCCCTGGTGAGTAGTCTCCTTCGAGCGAGACGACCGAGCCGGTTGTGACTCCGGCCTTCCGCAGGCGCTCGGCCGCGATGCGCACGGTTCGACGCAGCTCGCCGTAAGTGACCGCGCGCTCGCGCCAAACGAGAGCCTCCCGCGTTGGCGCTTCGTCCATCCGATCGAGGAACCAACCGATCATGGTCCGCCCAGGTATAGGGTCTGCCCCGTGATGTATCCGCTGTTGCCAGAGATGAAGAAGTCGACCGCCCACAGGGCGTCTTCGATCGTCCCCAGGCGCCCGATCGCGAGCCGTCGCAAGATGCCGTCGATCTTCTCTTTGGGGACGTTCTTGATGAGATCCGTATCGGTCGGTGTCAGGCCCACCGCGTTGACCGTTATCCCGTAGGTCGCGACCTCCTTGGCGAGGATCCGCGTGAGTGACTCGACAGCGCTCTTCGATGCCGCGTACGCGAGCTCTCCCTCGAGGCCCAAGGGCACCGCCACCGTCGAGAAGTTCACGATGCGCCCGAATTTGCGCCGCATCATGACGCGGGCCGCCTCGCGACAAACGAGGTAGGTGCCCATGAAGTTCGTGTCGACGATGCGCTGGGCCGTCCTGCCTGGCATCAACAGCGCGTGGTTCATCGATGCGATGCCCGCGTTGTTCAGCGCAACGTCCAATCGCCCATAGCGTGCCTTCACGTGGGAAATCGCCCGCACGACGTCATCCTCTTTGGAGACGTCGCCTAACAGGTGCTCCACCCGTTCGTCCGTCCAGTCGGGCTCGGTGCGACTCAGGCCCACGACGCGAGCGCCTTCGCGTGCGTAGTGCAGCGCGAGCGCCTTGCCGACGCCCTTTCGCGCACCCGTCACGAGGATGACGCGCTCGTCGGTCACGACGCGCCCCCGCGCGCCTCCTCGACGAGGGTCGCAGTGAACTCGGCGACGCTCGCGACGGAGCGAAATGGGCTGTGCTTTTGGGACATGGCTCGATCGTCCAGCAGGACGATCTGGGTCCCGAACTGCTCGTTGACCTGATCTTCCAGACCGACCAGGAACGCGACCAGCGAGGTCGAGTCGCACACCGCATCGGCTCCGATGAGCCGGATGGTGTCGGGGCCCTTTCCCTCGGGCGTCTTGATGCCCTCGGCGTCGAGGTTCTTCAGCGCGAGCTGGGCGATCTCGTTCACGAGCGTTTGGCTGGGCATCGAGGGCTCTCCGTTGCGGACAAGGCCGCGATCGTTCACGCATCCTCGGGTTACCGTGGATGTCGTCCAGGGGGAAGCTAGGCCTTCGGCTCCTCGGGCTCCGGGCTCCAGCCCATGTCCCGCTGCAGGCGCATCGCGAGCTCTGCGATGTCGAGCAACAGCTCGGGCTCGACGTCGGACGGCTTGCCGACCGACAGCATCTCCGCGATGGCTTGGGAGCCACTCGTGGTGCGACGCCTTCCTGCGCGCGCGGATGCTCGCCACGAGCTCCTTGACGCGCGACACGGCGCAGCTTGCGATCGGCTCGACCGGGCTCGACTTGTGCTCCTCATAGAGCAGACAGGTGTACCCCTAGCAGATATGCGGTCGGTCTTCGTAGACCTGGCAGCCCTCGAGCGCGTGGCCGCGGCAAGGCAGCGTGAAGCGCTTCTCGCCGTCGAGCACCTGGAGCCGCCTGCGCGTCTCGGGTCGCAGCTCGTCGGGGGCGACCTCGACGTACGCGAACATCACGCCGTTGCAGCACACCCCGCAGGTCGTGCACAGCGTCGTGAGCTCGCGCTCGAGGTCGGTCATCTGGCGATCTCTAGGAGCGCCGAGCTTCCGTCCTGGCGGAAGGCGACGTCCACCGCGTCGCCGGGGCCCACGTCACGCGAGCTGGGATCGATGTACAGAGTGGGCAGCCAGTGGCTGTCCAAGGCGGCCTCCGTGGGGCGCGTCGAGAGCGTGCGGCCCGCGCCGACGTCGACGTCGAACGTGAGGAGCACGCCCGCGAGGCGCCCGGCGCGCGTGATCTCGAGCCGGGCGGAGCGCTCGCCCACGGGCGCGGGCTTCGAATAGTCGAGGCGGCCGAGCTCGACCGGGGGCCCGAGCTCGACGATGTCGCGCGCGCGGTCGGCGATGATCGACGCCGGAAACGGCGCGCTCGCGACCTCGCGCAGCGCCGAGAAATCGATGCCGAGCGCGGTCGACCAGCGGTCGATGTTGCGCGGCGTGTAGCTCAGGCGATCGAGCAGCGCGTGAGGCGCCTCGACGGGCGCCGCGTGCACCCTCAGCACGCCGGGGATCACCCGCGCGTCCGGCGTGAACCGCCGTTTGTGGGCGTCGACGAGGAGCTCGACGGCGTACTCCGAGAGCGGGTCGTTGCCGATCGTCTCGGTCACCAGCACGCTCGCGCGCTCCGCGAGCTTGAGCCGCGTGGAGAAGCCGCGCAGGACGGTCACCCGATCGGAGAGGCCGTTCTTCTCCACCATCGCCGTCGCGACCTCGGCCATCTCCGACGCCTCGATCGCGTAGACGTGCCGCGCGCCGGCCTTGGCCGCGGCGAGCGCGAGCACGCCGGTGCCGGTGCCGATGTCGAGCACGACGTCCCCCGGTCGCACCGCCGCGCGGACGGCCTCCACGAACGCGACCGAGCGGGTCAGATCGTTGAGCATCGCGACGTGGATGGCCGGATCGGCCCACTCACCGCGTCGATCGATGGGGCCCGCCTTCGAGCCGGGCACCCGCAGCAGGCCGTTTCCCACCAGGTCGGACACGGTCGCCATGAAGTCGATGAAATCTCGGGCCCCCTCGACGCGCGCCCGCGCCGCGAGATCGCTGACGCGGGTCGGCTCGGTGCACAGGGCGAGCACCTCCAGGGCGTGGACGCCCACGGGCAGGGTCTTTCCGTCGATCAACGCGAGCGTCGAGCCGGCCTGGAGCTTCAGCGTGATCGCCGGGGCCCGTTCGAGCAACGAATCGCGGGTCAGCCCAGGCTGCACAGGACCCTCCTCGTGTGGCGAGGGCCTTGCGGCGCCGGCCAGCCAGCGTGATACCCCATGAGCCTCATGCCCTTCGCTTCGACCGACAATCTGTCCTGTCCTCCCGAGGTGCTGTCTCGGGTCCTCGATGGCGAGGCCGTCCTGCTGCACCTCGGCTCGGGAACGTACTTCGGCATGAACGAGGTCGCGACCCGCGCGTGGGAGCTGATCGTCTCGGGGACCACGTTCGCGGCGCTCTGTACCACCCTACAGGCCGAGTTCGACGTGGAACTCGACACCCTCGAGCGAGATCTGAGGGAGTTCGTCGGCGCCCTGGAGGACAAGAACCTCGTCACGGTGTCTCCTCCGGCTTGAGATCTTGGTCGATCGCGGCCTCGACCGCCGCCATCACGTCGAACGACCTCGGGTAGCGCAGTCGCCGCATGGGGACACGGGTCGCGACCGCCTCGACGAAGGTGAGCTCGGCGCCGAGCAGCGTCGGGTCCTTGGTGTCGAGCCGGTGGAGCTGCGAGGCGAGCAGCACCATGCCGTCCCGGCGCGAGCACGGCTCGATCAGCACCCCCTCATCCCCCACCTCGAGCGCGTAGATGCGCGCGAGCGGTCGCGGCTCGGCCGCGCTCGGGCGCTCGACCGCCAGCTTGCCCGCGCGCAGCGTGCCGGCCCCGCCGACCTCGCGCAGCGCCGGCTCGCGGACCCTGACCCAGGTCGATGAGGGCAGGGCGAGCACCGTGGTGTCCTGGAGGGCGAGCGGCAGGTAGTCGTCGGCCACGAGCGACCAGCGCCTGGAGAGGAGCCCCGCGAGGGTGGACTTCCCGGCGCCGGAGGGGCCCAGGAACGCAAGCGTTCCGTGTGGATGCGCGACGGCAGAGGCGTGGATCGCGGGCGTGCCGGCCAGCTGATCGATCCCAGGGACGATCAGCTGCTCGTAGACCTCTTGGACGTGCGCACGGCTGGACTCGGGGCTCGCTACGACGTCCACCGAGCGACCGTCCTCGGTCATCCAATAGTCGGCGAGGCCGGGCGCACGCAGCAGGTAGCGCGAGCCGACACGGCCCACGCACAGGAATGGCGCGCCTTCCCATTCGTGGGTGACGATCCACTCGGCGGGCTCCGCCTGCTCCGGTGCCTGCTCGACCCAGACCAATGCAGGGACACGCCCACCATGAGACGGCCCAGGGACCACCGAGCTCCCAGGAACCACCGAGCCTGCTGTCAGAGCGCCGAGCGAGGCTTCTTGGAAGCCTCTTTGCCCGACTTCTTCCCGGCGCGCGTCATGTCTTCGACGCGACCGTAGGAGATGAGCTCGGGCTTCTGATACGGGCGCCGCGCGACCGCCGACGGGCTGATCACCGACGTCGCGTCGTGGAGCTGGGCGAGGGAAGAGGGGTCACGGGTCATGGGCGTCCGTCCGGGCGGAAGAGGATTGATACCATACGTTGCGCCCGCCGGCGCGGCCATTCACCGCGGGCAACCCTCGTCATCTGCTCAGGTTCGACCGGCGCAGCCACCCCTCCAGCTCGAGGGCGTTGGTCACCTCGGAGGTGAGCTCCCCGGAGAACCCGGCCTCGACGGCGGTCCTGAAGGCGCGCGGCTCGACGAGGCCGAGGGCGGCGAGGCGGCTCGAGCCCGCGAGCTCGAGCCACTCGGCGCGGGGCGCTCTCCAGGCTCGATCGTGGAACTCGGAGTAGTCGGTCGGGGGCGCGCGCCACAGCACCGCCGGCGGCAGCCGGCCCTCCATCGCGGCGCGCAGCGTGGGCTTGATCGTGTCGAACGAGGTGCGCAGCGACGTCGGCAGCGCGTGGAAGGCGTCGATCACCCGCAGGTCGAGGAACGGGTGGCTGAGCTCGAGGCCGTGGTGCGACGCGAAGGCTTGGATCTCCTGGAGGATGAGCGTCATCCCGACCGTCGACGTCAGCTCGACGCACACCGCGCGACGCAACGGGCTGTCGTGCTCGATCGAGCGGCGCTCGTCAGCGAGGCGCTCGAGCCCTTGGCGCGCCCAGCCGCGGGCCGCGGTCGTGAGGAACGCGGGAGGCTCGTCTCGCTCGGCGCGCCGCTCGAGGCGAGCGCGCAGCGCCCGCGGGGCGACGCTGCGCGCTGCCGCTCGGGCGAGGCGCCGCCAGCCTCGGCGGGAGAGCGGATCGTCGAACAGCCCCGCGAAGCGCGCGGCCTCCAGCAGCGAGCGCCGGACGAGCGCGTCCTCGATCTCCAGACCGTGGCGGAGCTGCAGCTCGTCGCTGCCCTCGCCGGTGAGCACGACGCGCGCGCCGGAGCCCGCGGCGACCCGGTACAGCTCCCGATAGGCGTCGCACCATGGGCCGCCCAGGTCGATCTCGAGCGACGGCCACGGCCGGTATGCGACGGCGCTGCCGTCCGCCTCGACCAGCGGCGCGCCGAGCCTCGCGGCGAGCGACCGCGCGTAGCGACCCTCGTCGCAGGTCAGTCCGCTGCAGCGCATGTGGAGCAAGAGCGGCGGCTCGCGCCCCTGCCGCGCGAGCTGCGCCGCGGCGATGGCGGCGACGCTCGACGAGTCGAGGCCGCCCGAGGACTGCGCCGCGATCCGCGCTGTGGAGCGAATGCGATCGGCGACGGCGAGCTCGAGCGCCGCGCTCACTCGCTCGCTGTGGCCCTGCCTCGAGGTCTTCGTGTCCACCGCGCCCGGATCGGGCCGGTAGTAGACGCGCGCGGAGCGCGCACCCGCGCGCAGCCACACGGTCGACGCGGCGGGGATCACCTCGACGCCGGCGCGCAGCGTCTCGGTCTTGAGCACCGCCGCACCCGCCAGCGCGCTCGCCAGCGCGCGCAAGTTGGGGTGCTCGACCGCGTCGCTACACGCGAAGAGGGCGCGCTCCGAGCTCGAGAGGCGCACCACCCCCGAGGGCAGCGTGAGGGCGTACAAGGGTCGAACCCCGACGCGATCACGCGCGATGAAGAGAGCGCGGTCGCGTCGCGCAAAGACCACGAAGGCGAAGTCTCCGAGCAGGTGCGCGGGGGCCCGCTCTCCCCAGCGCGCGAACGCCTCGAGCGCCACGCGCGCGCTCGGCGCGCCCGGCTCGAGCGCGAGCGCTCGGCAGGTCGCCGCGCGATCGTCGATGCGCCCATCCCACGCGACGACCAGGCCGCGCTCGTCGTCGAGCGCGACGCCGCCGTGGCGCTCGTCCTCGGGGCCCAGCGCGCGCGCCCGCACGCCGAGCGCGAGCCCAGGCTCGGCGGGCCGGCCGATCGCGTCCCACGAGCCCACGCCGGCCGCCGCGTCGAGCATCAGCGAGACGCGCGCCGCGCTCGCGCCCTCACCGACCTCGACCACGAGGACGCTCATCGCTGCGCCAGCTCGAACAAGACCGCGTGGGTCACGTCCGGCCTGGGCCGACCGACCGCCTCGACCCAGGAGTGGGCCTCGAACGACTCCGGGTCGCGGGGCGCGTGGGGCGGCACCCCGACGACCAGGCGCACCGGCTCGCCAGCGAGCGTGTGGACCGCGTACTGCACCATCGAGCGCGGCAAGCAGCCGCCCCCCTTCACCGACCAGCGCGCGAGCGACCAGGCGAAGGCTCGCCTGACCAGCTCCTCGTCCCGAGCCACGTCGACGGGCGCTTCGCGCTCCATCAAGCGTGGCAGCCTCTTCAGGGCGCGCGTCGCGCGGCCAAAGCCGCCGATGGCGAGCGCCGCCGTGACGGGGCCGGCGAGCAGCCACGAGCCCACGAAGAACGCGCGCTCGAGGCGAGAGCGCGCGAAGCTTCGCGAGCCGTTCGACAAAGGCCATTCTTCGACGATCAGTTGCCATCCGACGGCCGGCGCGGCAACCATCCTCGCCGCCGAGCATAGGAGGTTCGTTGCCTCGAATGTCCGGCGGTTCAGCGGCAACGACCCCAGCTCCCGTGCGCGCGCGCTTCCTCCTCCTCACCGTCGTGCTCGAGCTCGGCGCGCGTCTCACCCTGCTGGGCTCGGCGCTCGCGCTCTTCTCGAGCGCGGTCGAGCTCCGCCACGCCGCCGCCTTGGCCGGCGTCGCGAGCCTGCTCGGCCTCGTGCGCACCGCGTGGCGCGCCGCCGCGCTGCGCCTGCACATCGAGGCGCTGTACGGGGCGCTCGTTCGCGCCGTGGCGCGCAAGAGCACGCCGTCGCTCGTCGCCAACCGTGAGCACGGTCAGGCCGCGGGGCTGGTCGATGCGCTCTATGAGGTCGCGGCGCTGCGCGCCATCACGCTCCCCGACGCGATCGGCTCGATCGGCGCCGTCCTGTTCCTCCTCGCCGTCGTGGCGCTCCGGCTCGGGCCCCTGTGGCTCGCGATCGGCGGCGGCCTCGCGGCGGGCCTCTTGCTGCTCTTCACCCCAGCGCGCCGCGCTGCGCGCCGGGCCCGCGAGCGTGGCTGGAAGGCGCACGTCACCTCCGCGAAGCTGTTCGAGGCGCTGGTGTTCGGCTCGGCGGAGCTTCGTTCCTCGGGGCTCGACGCGGTCGCGGGCCGCGCGCTCGATGAGCAAGGCAAGGCCCTCGCGCGGGCCGAGCGCGCGGGGGTGCGGCTCGGCGTGGTGACGGCTGCGCTCCCCGCTGCCCTCGCGCTTTGCCTGGTCATCGTCCCGCGGGAGCTGGTCCTCTCCTTGTTCGGCGAGCGCGCTGGCGAGGTCGCAGTTCTTGCGGGCACAGGCGTCTCTTTTTCGCTGACGGTCGTGGCGTCGCTGGAGGCGATCGCCCGCAGCCGCCCGGTGCGCGACACCCTGGCAGCCTTCATCGGGCCGGACGGAGCCCATCTCGCGCTCGCCCCGCTGGCCCCTGCCGCCGCTACCCCTGAGACGGTGGCCTCGGTCCGAATTCAGCGCATCGAGGCGAGGGGCCTGTGCGTGCGTCATGACGGCGCAGAGCGCGACACTCCCAGCGGTCTCGATTTGACACTGGAGCGACCGGGGGGCGCCGCCATCGTCGGCCCCAACGGGAGCGGCAAGACGACGGCGCTGCTCGCCCTCGCGGGGCTCGTCCCCGCGCGCGCGGGGGAGCTTCGTGTCAACGAGCAGCTGCCAGGCCCCGACGCGTGGGAGGCCCTCCGATCGCGGATGCTCCTCATCCCGCAGCTCCCGTTCGTCGTCGCCGACGAGACCCTCGCGTGGCACATCGGTCTATTCGGCACGCTACGCGTCGATGAGGCTCGCGTTTGCGAGGCGCTGCGACAGCTGGGGCTCGCCGGCCTCGAGGCCAGGGCGGCCGCGCGGGGCCTGGCGGTTGGGGACCTGCCCATGGGCGAGCTCAGCGGAGGGGAGCAACGGCGGGTCGCCCTCGCGCGAGCCCTCGTCCACGAGCGCGACCTGATCTTGGTCGATGAGCCGGAGGCAGGCCTCGACCCCGAGGGACGAGCCGTGGTCGAAAACTTGCTGGGAGAGCTTGCGAAGAGCCACCTGGTGGTGGTCGTCGCGCACGATCCGAGCGTCGTTCCGGCGAGCTTCGTGCGGGTCGAGGCGGGGAGCTCGCCACGGTGACGCGGCAAAGTGCCGCCTGGGGCGGACCTGGTATAGTGACGTAGCTGGACTTAAAGACTTCGATGAACCTGCGTCGTCGATCCTTCATCCAATCCGTCTGAGCTTCTTGGAGGACCTATGGGAACCCGAACTTGGCTATGGACCGCGGCGCTGGCGCTGGCGCTCCCGTCTTCGATGCTCGCCGGCTGCGGCGACGACACCACGACCGGCGGAGGTGGCGCGGGCGGAGGCGAAGGCGGCGGTGGTGAAGCGCCGGGCGGCGCTCCGGCCCAGTTCGACACCTGCGACGACCCTGGCCTCATCGAGCTCGCGCAAGACGCCACCGTCTCGGTCGACGGCACGATGGCCGGCGCGACGGACGACTACGAGACGTTCTGCGCCGACTCGGCCAGCCAGACGCAGCTGAGCTACCCCGAGGTCGTCTATCAGGTCACGGTCGAAGCGGCTTGCTCCGCCGTCTTCACGCTCGACGGCAGCGAGGGCTTCGATGGCGTCCTCGGTCTGCGCACGGTCGCCTGCACGGAGGACGAGTACTGCGCCAACTCCACGGCGAACGGCGAAGAGATCCTCGTCCCGCTCGAGGCGGGTGGCGACGTATTCCTCGTGGTGAGCGACGCGGGAGACGGCACCGGGACGTTCACGCTCACGGCGACGTGCGCCTCCCCAGAGTGCGGCGATGGCTTCCACAACCACACGTCCGGAGAAGAGTGCGACGACGGCAACACCACCGCCGGGGACGGCTGCAGCCCTGACTGCCTCTACGAGCCGAGCGATCCGAGCATCGACACCTGCGCCGGCGCGACGGCGAGCGACGGCGCGTTGATCGACACGGGCGAGCTGCTCCTCATCCCCGCGGCTGCCCCGGAGCGCACCACGGTCGGCGCCACCAACAGCGGTGAGTCGAGCTGTCAGACCGGCGCGGCGGACGGTCCCGCCCCGGATCACGTCTACAAGGTGATCCCGGCGGCGAACGGCACGTTGATCGCCTCGCTCGGCCTCAACTTCGAGGGCGACTCGTTCTGCGGCGATACCGAGCCGGTCGAGATCCCGTTCGGCTGCTGGGACCGCGCGGTGCACATCCGCGAGGCGACCTGCGACGACGCGCAGGCAGAGGTCGCCTGCTCCGACGACCCCGATCAGTGGTGGAGGGTCGAGGTGGCCTCGGCCGAGGTCATCGCCGGCACCGAGTACTTCGTGTTCGTCGACGGCTACAACGCCGACAACTACGGCGAGGGCCCGTACGTGCTGCAGCTCGAGCTGCAGTAGTTTGTTCTCGCGCGCCCGCTAGCGCGGGGCCCTTCGGTTTTCACGCGCCCAAGCCCGCGTGAAAACCGGCGCGAGGGCTGGAGAGGGGTGTTCTCGCGCGCCCGCATCCCCGAGACCCGCGTGAGGCTCAGGCCTTGCGCGGGTCTTTCACGTTGGGGTGCTCGTTGTAGAAGGCGTCGAGGCTCTCGCGGGTGACCTCGACCTCGACGACGCCCTCCTTCACGAGCTTCGCTTGGCAGCCGAGCCGGCTGTTCGCGCGGACGTCGAACGCCTTGTCGAGGATGTCTTCTTCGTCCTCCTCGGCCTCGCTCAGCAGCTCGCGGCCCGAGAGCACGTAGACGTGACAGGTCGAGCAGGCGCAGACGCCTCCGCACGCGTCACCTTGCGGCGCGTCGACCTCCTTGGACGCGTCGCGCAGGGACTGGCCCAGCGCGGCGGTCGCCTCCCAGGTCTTGCCGTGGGCTCGCCAGCGGATCGTCGCCATCAGTCGGCCTCCCTCGCGCGCTGGTGGTCGGCGACGTGCTCGTCGACCCCCTTCGCGCGCGCCACGCTCGTCTCCACGCTCGCCACGTCCTTGCCGGCGATCGCCTGAGCGATCGCGCGGTCCATACGGCGGCCCGCCCACGCCTTGGTCGCGTGATCGAGCAGCTCGAGCCGCGCGTGGATGACCCCCGCGGAGGTGCCGGCGATCGCCGCCTCGAGCGCCGTCACGGCCTCGGAGATGCGCCCGCGCTCCTCGTCGCTCAGCAGATCGGCGTCCGTCGAGATCGCCTTCTTGGTCGCGAGCACGACGCGCTCCGCCTCGACGCGCTCCTCGATCAGGCGCCGCGCCTCGAGATCGCTCTCGCCGTGATCGAGCGCCGCCATCAGCATCTGCTCGACCTCCTCCTCGCTCAGCCCGTAGCTCGGCTTCACCTCCACCTGCTGCTCGAGCCCGGTGGTCAGCTCCTTCGCGCCCACCTTGAGCAGCCCGTCGGCGTCGACGGTGAACGTGATCTCCAGGCGGGCCAACCCTGCGGGCATCGGGGGGATGCCCTTCAGCGTGAACTCAGCGAGCGAGCGGCAGTCGGCCGCCAGCTCGCGCTCGCCCTGCACGACACGGAGCACGAAGCCGGTCTGGTTGTCGGCGTAGGTCGTGAAGATCTGGCGCGCGCCCGTGGGGATCGTCGTGTTTCGGGGCAAGATCTTCTCGGCCACTCCGCCCATCGTCTCGATGCCGAGCGACAGCGGGAGCACGTCGAGGAGCAGGATCTGGTCCTTGTCGCCCTCGCCTGCGAGCTGGTGAGCCTGGAGCGCCGCGCCGAGCGCGACGACCTTCTCGGGGTCGAGATCGGACAGCGGCTCCTTGCCGAACACCTCCTTCACGTAGGCGCGCACGAGCGGCACGCGCGTCGAGCCGCCGACGAGGATCACGCCGTCGAGCTCGGAGGGCTGCAGGCCCGCGTCTCGCAGGGCGCGCCGGCAGGCGACGCCGGTGCGCTCCACGATCGGGCGAATGAGCGCGTCGAGCTCGTCGCGCGTCATCGAGAAGCTGCGGGGCGCCTGCCCGTCGAGCGGCAGCTCGACCTGCAGCTCGCGCGCGTCGGTGAGGCCGTGCTTGATCTGCCGCGCCGTGTCGAGCGCGAGGCGCTTCAGCTCTGGCGCGGCGTCGAGCTTCTCGCCGCCGAGCAGCGCCGACAAGAGCTGCTCGGCGATCGCGCGGTCCATGTCGTCGCCGCCGAGCTGGCTGTCTCCGCCGGTCGACTTCACCTCGAAGACCCCGTCCTCGAGGCGAAGGATGGTGACGTCGAACGTTCCGCCACCGAGGTCGTACACCGCGAACAGCCCGTCACGCTTCTTCTCGAGGCCGTAGGCGAGCGCCGCCGCCGTGGGCTCGTTGAGCAGGCGCAGCACGTCCAGCCCAGCCAGCTTCGCGGCGTCCTTCGTGGCCTGCCGCTGGGCGTCGTCGAAGTACGCAGGCACGGTGATCACCGCGCCCCCGACCTTCTGCAGCTCGTCGGCGGCCATCTGCTTCAGCTTCTTCAAGATCTCCGCCGACACCTCGATCGGCGTGAGGACCTTTCCGCGCGCACGAAAGCGCACGCTGCGCTTGTCGTCGTCGGCCTCCGGCGCGACGAACTCGAGCGTCCCCAGGCGCCGCGTCTCTGCGTCGTCCGCGCCGCGCCCCATCAGGCGCTTCACGCTGGCGATCGTGTTGACCGGGTCGAGCGCGGCGAGGCGCTGCGCCTCTTGTCCGACGATCGTCGTGCCGCGGTCCCCGTAGTGCACCACCGACGGCACCAGCCACTCCTGGTTGCAGTCGGCGATGACGACGGGCTCGTCGTCGCGCACCCTGGCGACGATCGAGTTGGTCGTCCCCAGATCGATGCCGATCGGTCGAGGCGTCGCCTTGGGGTCATAGATCTCGAGCAGCATGGGGGGCATCGTTCCTACGCCAGGAGCATCTCTTCGAAGGCGGCGACCTCGTCGAGGAAGCGCCGCGTGTAGCGCAGCTCGCCGAGGAGCGATAGCGCGCGTCCGTTGCCGGCGTCGTCGCTCGAGTCGAGCGCCTCGGTGAGGCGCTCGAGCAGCGCCGCCTCGCGCGCGCGCATCTGGGTGGCCAGGCGCTCGACCGCCGCCAGGTCCTTCGCGTGCCCCGCCTCGGACAGCGCCTCTCGCGCCTCCATCATCTCCATCAGCAGGGCGCCGGAGGGCTTCGGCTCTTGACCTTCGGCGACCGAGACGCCGCGCAGCTCGAGCAGCTTCTGGGCGCGGCGGATGGGGTCCTTGAGCAGCCGATACGCCTCGTTCAGCTCGATCGCGCGCGACAGCGCGACTCGACGCAGGCTGGTCGGGCCGGCGGCGTGGCGATCGGGGTGCACGGCGCGCGACAGCTCGCGGTGCCGGCGCTCGAGGTCGCTCGGCGCGAGATCGAACCTCGCTTCGACGCCGAGCGTGGCGAACGGATCCATGGCAGAGCGCTTCCTAGCGGCGCGTCAGGTGACGGTGAAGCTGTGGCCGCAGCCACACTTCGTCGCCTCGCGCGGGTTCTTGAACTTGTAGCCCTGGTACATGAGCGTCTTTTCGTAGTCGAGGACCGAGCCCCCGAGGAACAAGATGCTCTTCTTGTCGCAAAAGACTCGCACGCTCACGCCGGGCTCACCCTCGACGGGGAGCTCGAGCACCGTGTCGCCTTTGCGAGGCGCGTCGTCGGCGAACTCGATGACGTAGGAGAACCCCGAGCAGCCGCCGCCCTTCACCCCGACGCGCAGCGCGGCGTCCGGCGTGCCGCGCTTCGACAGCGCGGCGCGGATCGCGTTCACCGCCTTGTTGCTGACGCCGATCGTGTCCTTCGAGACGCCCGTGTCTTGCTTCGGGACGGGCTTGAAGGCCGCCTCTTGCGCGGCGGTGCGGGGCGGGGGATCGGACGGTTGATGCTCGGTGTTCATCGGGGGCCTACTTCGCCAGGGAGCGCTTCGCCGCCTGCTTCGTGCGGAAATCGGCGATCGCGCTCTTGATGGCGTCCTCGGCGAGGACGCTGCAGTGGATCTTCACCGGGGGGAGGTTGAGCTCCTCCGCGATCATGCTGTTCTTGATCGTGTCGGCCTCGTCGATCGTCTTGCCCTTCAGCCACTCGGTGGCGAGGGAAGACGACGCGATCGCGGAGCCGCAGCCGAACGTCTTGAACTTGGCGTCCTGGATGACCCCGTCGTCGCTGACCCGGATCTGCAGGCGCATCACGTCGCCGCACGCGGGCGCGCCGACCAAGCCGGTGCCCACGCTCTCGTCGTTCTTGTCGAGGGTCCCCACGTTCCGGGGGGTTCTCGTAGTGCTCGATGACTTTTTCGCTGTACGCCATGACTTCCTCGCTGTCTCCGCCGAGCCCGAGCTCAGTGGGCGGCCCACTGCACCGACGCGAGGTCGATGCCTTCCTTGTGCATCTCGTAGAGGGGCGACATGTCTCGCAGCTTCTGCACCTTCTGGCTGACGAGCTGGATGACGAAGTCGACCTCCTCCTCCGTGGTCCACCGGCCGAGGCCGAAGCGGATCGACGAGTGGGCGATGTCGTCTCCGATGCCCATCGCGTGCAGCACGTAGGAGGGCTCGAGGCTCGCGCTCGTGCAAGCAGAGCCGCTCGAGCAGGCGACGTCCTTGATCGCCATCATCAGCGCCTCACCCTCCACGAAGCTGAAGGAGACGTTGAGGTTGCCGGGCAGGTGCTGGGTCGGGTGGTCGTTGATTTGGATGGCGTCGAGGCTCTTCGATAGGCTCGCGAGTAGACGCTCGCGGAGCGAGACGAAGCGCTTCGCCTCCTCGACGCCCTCGAGCCGCATCAGCTCGGCGGCGCGGCCGAAGCCGACGATGCCCGGGACGTTCAGCGTGCCCGAGCGCATGCCGAACTCGTGGCCGCCGCCGTCCATCTGGGCGGTGAGGCGCACGCGCGGCTTCGAGCGCCGCACGTAGAGCGCGCCGACGCCCTTGGGGCCGTACATCTTGTGGGCGGTGATCGAGGCCAGATCGACGTTGAGCGCCTCGACGTCGAAGGGCACCTTGCCGATCCCTTGCACCGCGTCGGTGTGCAACAGCACCCCGCGGGCGCGCGTGAGCTTGCCGATCGCCTCGATCGGCTGCACGGTGCCCACCTCGTTGTTCGCGAGCATGACCGAGACGAGGATCGTCTTGTCGGTCATGGCCTTCTCGATCTCGGCGGGGTCGACCATGCCGTCAGGGCCGACGCCGACGTACGTGACCCGGCAGCCGTCCTTCTCGAGGCGCTTGCAGGTGTCGAGCACCGCCTTGTGCTCGATCACGGTCGTGATGATGTGATCGCCCTTTTCCTTGTAGAACTCGGCCACGCCCTTGATGGCGAGGTTGTCCGACTCGGTGGCGCCCGAGGTGAAGACGATCTCCTTCGGGTTCTTCGCGCCGATCAGCGCTGCCACGCGCTCGCGCGCGACGCTGACGGCCTCCTCGGCGGTCCACCCGTAGGCGTGGCTGCGGCTCGCCGCGTTGCCGAACTTCTCGTTGAAGTAAGGCAGCATCGTCTCGATGACGCGCGGGTCGACCGGCGTCGTCGCGTGGTAGTCCATGTAAATCGGGAACTTGAGGCTCATCTTCGTCTCTCTCGCAAAGCTTCAGGCAACGATCCCCGCGACCAGATCGGGCTCGGCGTCGCGCTCACGTAGCTGGCAACCACCACAGGGCGCCTCGGGCTCACCCTCGTCTTCTGTCGGCGCCACCGTGACCGGCTCGCCGCACGAGTCGCAAGTGTCGAGGTAGGCGATGCTCGCCTCGAGCTCCTTCTCGAGCGCGGTGAGGTGGGCGATCTGCGCGCGCGTCTCCTCGAGCTTGCCCCGGTAGATGATGCGCAGCTCGGCCATCGCGCGGCTCGCGCTGGGCGCGGTGCCCCAGGTCTCGACGACCTTCAGGATCTCCGCGAGGCTCATCCCGAGGTCGTGGAGCTTGCCGATCCATCGGACGCGGGCGACCGCGGTCGGGTCGTAGAGCCGGAACCGCCCCTTCGACCGGGCGTCGGGCTTGAGCAGGCCGAGCTCTTCGTAGTGATGGATGGCCCGCACCGTCTTGCCGCTCGCTCGGGCGAGCTCGCCGACTTGCAGGAGCTTGTCGGGCGAGGCGGGCAGCTTGGCCGCGAGCAACGAGCGCACCTCGTCCTCGCGGGGGGCGAGGATCGGCAGGTGGACGATGGGCTCGGAGGACTTGGGCACGCTCAACTCCAACTCTTACGTATGGGTGAGAGTTAGTACCAGAGCGGCGTTCGGTCAACCGAAACTTCCGTATGGGAACCCAAGTCGACCCTGGGCTCGCCCACCATCGCCCCCTCCCCGGCTCCTCCATCGTCGCTTTCCGGACCCATCCCCGTGGCGTACCGTCGAGGCTGGATGCGAACGATCGTCGTCCGTCCGACACACGCCTCGGTCGAGGAGGCCATCACCCGGAGCAGCGCCCTGCTCGCGGCGGCGCACGACGAGCGCACCGTGGTGATCTCGGCCTCGGTGCTCGAGCCCGGACCCACCGTGGTGCTCGGCGCGCTCCAGCGGGCGGGACGCGTGCTCGATCTGGAGGAGGTTGGCCCTGCTGGCGTTCGCGTGCTGCGGAGGCCGACGACCGGGACCGGCTTCGCGCTGGATGGTGGCTTGCTGGTGTCGCTCGCGCTGCCGTCGCTGGACGCGGTGTTCTCCGACGTGACGCCCCGCACCTTCCTCAACCGCAACGTGCGCCCGATCATGCGGGGGCTCGACGCAGCCGGGCTGCCTTGCTCGTACTTCGGCAGAGAGTGGCTCGCCGCGCGCGGGACCTCCGGGGCTCGTGCGCGCGCGCTCGCCGTGCTGGGCTTCGAGCTCGAGCCTGGCGGTGCAGCGCTGTTCGAGGCGTACCTCACCTTGCGCGGGTCGCTCGAGATCCCGGGCGAGATCGCGTCGGATCTCGAGCGTTCGTGCGAGCGCTACCGCGGTCGTCCCACGATGAGCCTCGAGGAAGCCGACCGATCTTCCCCCGACGTCGAGCACCTGCTCGCGGCCATGGCGGAGCGCATCGGGTTCGAGACTCGCTGGGTCTCGGGGCACGTGATCAACACGGACGCGCGACGCACCGCGACACCCGTGACGCGCGAGCACGATCCGATCGACGCCGACGCCGAGCTCTTTGAGCCCAAACCAATTCCGATCGGCTTCATGGACCGCGCCCGGGTGGGGCGCGAGTCCTGGGTGGGCGGCGACATGCTCGGGCCCTCGTTTGCCCTGGGTTTCGCGGCCTCATGGAGCGATCCGGCGCTGCCCATGGAAGGTGCCGTGTGGGGCGACGTAAGACGCGCAGATGACATGACGCAGCATCACCTGGGCATGCGCCCAAGGTGAGAAGATGCCAACCTTTCAGTCTATCGGCCGCCTAGCGGCCGGGTATATCTTCAGACACCTTCAGGCAGAAAGACGGGTGCTTATGGGCAGCGCGCAGGCTCTTGTCGGTTCGGCGATCTTCTCTTTGGCTTGTGTGCTCGGCTGTAGCGCCGGGACCGGAAACACCGGCGCTGGCTCCGCGAACGGCGGCGGCGATCAGGGCGGCGGCGACACCAACGACGGCGGCAACGGCGCCGGCTTCCAGCTCGGCGGCGGCGACGTCGGCCCGGCCTGCACGGACCCGAGCTGCGTCGGCAACACGCCGCAGGGCAACTGCGACCAAGGCCTCGACATCGTCGGCACCAACGCGATGGATGGCGCGCGCGCGATCGGCCTCTGCAAGTTCTACGAAGAAGGCACCTGGGGTGTGAAGGGCGCAGCGTGGGTCCGCTCCGATGGCCAGCCGCTCACCGGTGCGCTGCTCGACGGCAAGGGCGTGCTCGATCAGTTCGGCTCCATCACGCCGCGCGAGGGCAACAGCATGCTCGTGATCTCGTCGGGCATCGCGCGCGCCCCCGGCGACCCAGGCTACGTGGAGGGTACCGGCTACGCGAAGATGGACGAGTTCTTCGACCCGCCCCACGGCGCGCCGCCGGGCTACCCGAAGGAGTCTCCGTCTTGTCCCGGCGTGATCACCGGCGAGCCGTACGACTCGGCAGGCCTGCGGCTCACGATCCAGACCCCCACCGACGCGAAGTCGCTCACCTACGACTTCAACTTCTACACCTACGAGTTCCCGACCTTCATCTGCACCGAGTGGAACGACTTCTTCGTCGCCATGATGAACCCGAAGGTGGCTGCGCTGCCCGACGGCAACATCTCGTTCGACTCGCAGGGCAACACCATCAGCGTCAACGCGGGCTTCCTCCAGGTGTGCACCGCGCAGGTCGCCGGCAACAAGCAGTTCGACTGCCCGCTCGGGCCTGGCGAGCTCAACGGCACCGGCTTCGAGACCCACGCCGCGACGAGCTGGCTCACCACCAGCGCCCCGATCGAGAACCCGGGCGGCGAGATCACCCTCGATTTCCTGATCTGGGACTCCGGCGACACGATCTACGACTCGACCACGCTGATCGACAACTTCCGCTTCGACCTCGACGAGACGACGACCGTCACCGAGCCCGCGCAGTAATTTTTCTCGCGCGCCCGCTAGCGCTCTTTTTTTCTCGCGCGCCCGCTAGCGCGGGGCCCTTCGATTTTCACGCGCAGGAGCGCGTGAAAATCGGCGCGAGGGTTTGACGCGAACACGACCCCAAGAGGCCCTCGACGCTGGTTCGCGAGGGCCTCTTCTCTTCTCGCGCGCCCGCGCAAACGGGACGACGACACAAAGCCAAGAGGCCCTCGGCGGTGATACCGGAGGGCCTCTCTCTTTCTCGCGCGCCCGCGCTAGCGGGCGCAAAACTCTCGCGCCGATGATCACGCGCTCCTGCGCGTGATCATCGAAGGGACCCGCGCCAGCGGGCGCGCGAGAACAAACTATGCGGAGGCGGAGGCCGACTTGGGGGCCTTCTTCTTCGCCTTCTTGCTCGACTTGGGGCCGTTCGACGCGCCGTTCTTCGAGCGAGCGCCGTTCGAGGCGACCGCCGTCGGGCGGGCGAGGTCGTCTGCCATCTTCGCGGCGCGGTGGGTCTTCTCCCACGAGAACTCGCTGCGACCGAAGTGACCGTACGCGGCCGTCTGGTAGTAGACCGGCTTCAACAGATCGAGCTCCTCGATCAGCGCCTTCGGGCGCATGTCGAAGTTTTGCATGATGTAGCGCTCGAGCACCTCGTCCGCGACGCGGCCGGTGCCGAACGTGTTGACGAAGACGCCGACGGGCTGGGCGACGCCGATGGCGTAGGCGATCTGCACCTCGCACTTCGACGCGAGCTTCGCGGCGACCACGTTCTTCGCGATGTAGCGCGCGTAGTAGCACGCCGAACGATCGACCTTGGAGGGGTCCTTGCCGCTGAACGCGCCACCGCCGTGACGGCCCATGCCGCCGTAGGTGTCGACGATGATCTTGCGGCCGGTGAGGCCGGCGTCGCCGTGCGGGCCGCCGACGACGAAGCGGCCGGTCGGGTTCACGAAGATCTTCGTGCTGCGATCGATGAGCTTGGCCGGGATGACCTTCGCGATGACGAGCTCGCGCATCGCCTCGGTGATCGTCTTGTGCTTCGCCGAGTCGGAGTGCTGAGTCGACAGGACGATCGTCCCTACGCGCGCCACGTCGTTGCCGTCGTACTCGACCGTGACCTGGGTCTTGCCGTCCGGGCGGAGCCAGTCGACCTGCTTCTTCTTGCGGACCTCGGCGAGCTTCTTCGCCAGCTGGTGCGCGAAGGTGATCGGCGCGGGCATCAGCTCGGGCGTCTCGTCGGTCGCGTAGCCGAACATCAGGCCTTGGTCGCCGGCGCCCTGCTCCTTGAAGAGGCCGCTGCCCTCGGTGACGCCCTGGGCGATATCGGGCGACTGCTGCTCGATGGCGCTGAGGACGGCGCACGTGTTGCCGTCGAAGCCCATGTCGGAGTCGGTGTAGCCGATGTCCCTGATCGTGTTGCGGATGATCGTCGGGTAGTCGATCTGCGCCTTCGTGGTGATCTCGCCGGCGACGATCGCGTAGCCGGTCTTCACCATCGTCTCGCACGCGACGCGCGCGCGCGGATCCTGACGCAGGATGGCGTCGAGGATGGAGTCGGAGATCTTGTCGCAGACCTTGTCCGGGTGGCCTTCGGTCACGGACTCGGAGGTGAACTGGTAGCGTCGCATCGAACCTGCCTCGGCGTTGAGAATCGAGCCCGTGGCTTTAGCCGCCGGATCCCCGGTCGTCAATCGCACAAAAGGCCGCGGGCCAGCTCACGTGGAGCCGGCCCGCGAAGGGGTCGCGTGTGGCGTCCGCGGCTACTTGCCCGCGGCTTCGATCTTCTGCACGAGCTCAGGCTTGAACGTGCCTTGGCCCAGCCGCTCGCGCACCTTCTGGAAGATGCCCGTGTACGATTTGTCGAGCTCGAAGACCGTCATCTTCTTGCTCATGCGATCGTAGGCCGCTGTGTCCTCGGCCTTGATCTTCTCGGTCAGCGCCTTCGCCGCGATGGCGCCGGTGTCCTTCATGATCGTGCGCAGGTCGCCCGGGAGGTCCTCGAGCTTGCTGTTGTTCATGATGAGCGCGCCGATGCCGGGCCCCGTGATCTCCTTGCTCACGTGGGTGACGTGGCCGCTCCACTGGAGGGCCTCGACGGCGAGCGCCGGGGAGTTGATGACGTCGATCGCGCCCGTCTTGAGGTTGGGGAGCACCTCAGGGACATTGAGCAGGACCGGAGTCGCGCCGACCACCTGGTAGAAGACCGGCGAGATGATGTCGTCGCGCCACTGGTAGGGCTTTCGCTTCTTGAGGTCGGTGGGGCTCGCGACCGCTCCGCCCTTCGAGAAGATGTGGGCCATGCCGACGAAGCCCCAGCCGAGGTTGTACGCGCCCTCTTTCTTGAGGCCGTCGGAGAACTCGCCGCCGACGCTGGCGATGGCCTTGTCGACCTTACCCCACGTGTTGAGCACGCCGGGCATCTGCATCGCGAGGACGGGCTTGTAGTACTTGCTCAGGCCGACGGCGGTGACGGCGCCGCCATCGAGCTGGCCGGCCTTGATCTTGCCGACCATCGCGCCTTCGTCGCCCTGCGAGCCGTTGTAGTGGAAGATGAGCTCGAGCTTCCCGTCGCTCTTCTTGTTGACCGCCTTCTCCCAGACCTGGAACACGGTGCCCCAGATGCTCTGCTTGGGAGCGAGCGTGCCAAACTGGACCTTCTTTTGCGCGTGCGCCTCACGCGGCGCCATGAAGCCGGCGAAGATGGCAAAGGCAGCGAGCACCGTGACGAGCTTGGTGCGCCCGCGAGCGTACCTCCACGGGCGAGACGACAAAGTCATGAACACACCCTCCGTTTCCCAGCGGGCGCTATAGCGCTGCCGCTGCTTTGAGAACAGGCACTTTGTAGCGGCCCGACGTGAAGCCATGCCGGCGCCCGCGCCCGCGGGGCGGGCTGAGGGTAGACGTCCCAGCGGCTCGGTCATTCAACGGGGCGAGCGGGGGCGAGCGGTCTTCGGCCAGCTCTTGAGGTTTCGGATGACGACCTCGGTGACCGGCCCGCGGGTCGCTCCCCGCGAGCTGATGTGCCTCGGCGCGTCGATGCGGTCGACGTCGAACCCCTCGTACAGCCGCCTGACCTCGGGGGTGTCGCTGTTCGACTGGATGAGCAGGCAGCCTCGCTCGTCGAGGGTGCGGAACAGGCTCGCGAGCTCCTCCTGCAGCTCGAGGCCGAACGCGCCGCCAGAATACGAGTCGAAGTTGCTGGTCGCGCTCAGCGGGACGTACGGCGGGTCGAGGTAGATCACGTCGCCCTTCTTGGCGGCGCGCCTCAGGTGGTCGAACGGGGCCCGCTCGAGCGCCGCGCTGCCGAGGGCGTCGCTGGCCGCGCGAAGTCGCGCTGCGTCTGCGATGTTGGGCCGGACGAAGCGCCCGATCGGGACGTTGAAGAGGCCCGAGCGGTTCGTCCGGTACAGGCCGTTGAAGCAGGTCTTGTTCAGGTAGATGAGCCAGGCGGCCCGCTCGATCTTCGCGCCCGCCCGGCGCTCGTTGTACCGCTCGCGGATGCGGTAGTACGTCTCGTGCGCCTGCTCGGTGTGCTCGTCGCGCAGGGCCTCGAGGGTGCGAATGAGCTCTTCCGGGTGGTCACGCACCACCTCGTAGGTCGTGACGAGGTCGGCGAGGGCGTCGCTGAGGACGTAGCGCTTCGCGCCGCTCCGGCGCTTCAGCCAGAAGAACATGGCGCCGCCGCCAAGGAAGGGCTCGCGGTACGTCCTCGAGGCCAGGTCGGCGGGCAGCCGCTGGCCGATCTCCTCTGCGAGCGACCATTTCCCGCCCGCCCACTTGAGGAACGGCTTGGGCTGGGCCGCCTCCTCCGCGTCGACGGTCTCCGTGTCCCCGCGCTTCGAGGGCCTGCGGGACGGCTTGGCGTCGGGGAGGCGGGACACGCTGGGGGACGGTTTATCGTCGGGCAGTCACCGGGATGCAAGCGCTCAACGCTCGGTCACTTGCTCCTCGGTGGCGGTGGAGAAGCGCGACTTGAGCACGGTCCGCTTCACCTTGAAGCGCAAGACCTCCGACCCGCGCAGCACCGTGACGTCGACCAGGCTCCCCACTTCGCCGCGCAGCCGGGCGCGGAGGTCTTTGGTGGAGAGCTCGCAGACGTAGACGCCGTCGACCATCACCAGCTGATCTCCCGGGATCAGCTGGCGTCCGTCCCCGACTCGTCCGCGCCTTCCGGGGCCTCGCGGACGAACACGTCCTTGGACTCGCCGTCGCGCCCGAGCACGACGCCGATCGAGCCCACCTGGGGGGTCGACGCGCACGCCGCCGCGAGGCTGAAGAGCCACGGTGCGACGAAGCGGAGCACCTCGGAGCGTAAGCGCATTTGCACTGCGTAGTCTCGTTTGCGGCGAGCGCGCTCCAGAGCGTCGAAATCCTCGCGCGTGGGGGGGACTTTGGCGCGGAATCGTAATTGCTTCAATCGATCCCGTCGCACCATGACCACCCTCCAGCCCAAGGTCGCAGCCGTTCTCGGCGCCGAGGTCACCGCTCGCCCGGGCTCGTCCTGGGTGGGTTGGGCGCGCCGCCTCGAAGACCCGGTCCAAACCTACTACCGGCTGCCGCTCGCGCGCGCCCTGACCGATGGCTTGGGGCGGTCGCTCGTGACGCCGTCGCGCCTGTTGTTGGCGCGGCCGCTCTCGGCTGCGCTCGCGGGGTACCTGCTCACGTTCGCCACCCTGGGGACCGTGGCGGGCGCGCTCGCGCTGGTCGAGGCGCGCGCGCTGCTCGGCTGCGCAGCGCAAACGCTGAGCGCCGCACGAAGCGAGAGCGGCGCGAACGAGCGCGCCATGAGGGCGATCGGCGATGGCGCCAGCGTCGTCTTCCTCTCGATCGGCGCGGCCCACCTCGCGTACCACCACGCGCTCGCCGAGCTTCCGCGGTCGGTCGCGCAGCTGACGGTGCTGGTGGTGTTGCTCGCCGTGCTCGCCTTCGGTGTCGGCGTCGTGCGCGGTTACCGCGTCCGGGTCTGAAGCTCGGGCACCGGCTCGGTCCGCGACGCGGGGCCCTCGAACGACCACGCGTGAGGGGCGCGCAGGCGACCCCGAACGACCGACTCCCACGCCATCAGCCGGCGTGACGCCCACGCCGCGAACGCGGCCAGCCCGAGGCCGGCGATGACGTCGATGAGGTAGTGCCAGCGGAGCAGCATGGTCGAGATGACGATGTGCCCGGCGAACACGCCGGTGACGATCGCGATCAGGCGCCACATGCGGTTGTCGGCGCGGCCGATCGCGTAGAGGGTGAACCAGCACGGCATCGCCGTGTGCAGGGAGGGGAAGACGTCCTTCTGGGCGCTCCCCGCGGCGACGGTCTTCAGCACCGCGTCCCACCAGAAGCCGCCTTGAAGGGGGGCCTGGAAATCGCCAGCCATCGCCTTGATGGGCCCGAAGGCCGGCACCATGACGTAGCCCAGCTGGCCGAGGCAGAGCACCAGGACGGTGCCGATGGCGAACCGGGAGGTGTCGGGCCGCAGGTTGAGCGGGCCGATGACCATCAACATGTAAAAGACGCAGATCCCGAAATAGCTGAAGTAGAAGAACGCGAAGTACTCGACGACCTGAGGGGTCGAGTAGCGCTCGAGCCAGAAGGCTGGCTCGACGCCGAAGATGGCCATGTCGAGCGCATACAGCTGCGCGTCGACCGCGTCGGCGCGGAGCGCCGGGAGCAGGTCGCGGAGCATCAGGTAGCCGTCGAGGATCACGAAGACCATCGCCGCGCGGTACGCCAAAGAGCGCAGCTTCTGAGGCAGATCGTGCGGGCCGCGGCCGACCAGGCAGCCGACGAGGACGACCACGACGCTCAGCAGCACGCGGCGGGTGACGCCCTCGGTCGCGCGCTCGGGACCCACGAGCGCGAGCAGCGTGCTCACCGTCCCGTAGTACCCGAGCAGCAACAGGTCGTGCACCGCGAACATCGCCAGGAAGCGCCGCATCAAGTCCGATGGGGCGGACTCGTGCCGGACCCGCGCGCCACCCACCGCAGCGGGGTGATCGGCTTCGGCCTCGCGATCGCGGTGCTGAACGGTCACGACTTCGAATCTCCGCGGCGACGACGCCGTCACAGGCGCATATCACAGCTCGTGGCGCGCGCTCACCACGACGTGAGGTCAGGTCGGAGCGAACGGAGTCAGGTGGACTTCTCCAGTGGCGCCGGACACTCGCACCTGACACGCGAGCCTCGTCGCAGGTCCGCCGCCGAGGGCGAGTAGGGTCTCGCGCTCGCTCGCTCGGGGCGCCTCGAGCAGCTCGGCGCCGCGCTCGACGGTGACGCGGCAAGAGCCGCAGGTCGCGGAGCGGCAGGAGAAGGAGATCGGAGACGCGACCTCGTCGAGCAGGTCGAGCAGTCGCTCGCCGCTCGCGCCCTCGACGGTGAGGGGCCGGGAGCTGTCGACCTGGCTGGGCTCTGAGCGCCGCCCGATGCAGACGCGTACCATCGTGAGCTCGCTTCAGCTGAGCCGGCGGGTGTGTTCCGGGCGGCTCGACACAAAGAACGAACGCCCTCGCCGCATTCACATGCGGTCGAGGGCGTCCGAAGGGCCGCGCGCCGTCGGTTGAGGACGACGCGCGATCAGCGCGAGCTTACTCGCACTTCTGGGCGGCCATCGCGTCAAGCATCTGCTTGCAGGCGCCGTCGAGCGCCGCGCCTTCCATCGCCTTCCAGCCGTCCTTCACCTGCTTCATCGCCTCTTCCTGCTTCTTCTTCGCGTCGTCCTTGGCCGCCCCATCCGGAACCGCCTTCAGATTGAACGCGTTGCACTTCTCGACCTTGGCCCAGTACTCGTCGCAGACCTTGGAACCACCAGCCGCCGCAGCGGTTCCGGTGGTGGCTGCAGCTCCACTGCTCGCCGCCGCCGCGGAGCCGGACTTCGCGGGCGCAGAAGAGGCCTTGGCGCTGCCGCTCGCAGCACCGTCCGTCTTGTCACCACAGCCAACCGCAAAGAACGCTCCGAGCAGGAGAGCAATCGAGATCTTGTTCACAGGAGTCCTCCCTCCGACAGCACTCTCGCTGTCCGGTAACGGGCGCGGATACTGCCACGGTCTATGCGTTTGAGAACAACAATCGACAATCAAGAGTGGGAAAATCCCCAAGTGTCCCCCAAATGTCGGAGTTTGTCGCGAAGTTGTCGCGGCGCAGGAGCGAAATAATCGGGCCTGTTCAGCGGTTCTTCACGGCGCGGAGGCCGAGGAAGGCGGGCTCGGGGCGCTGCTCGGCGCCTCTTTCACGTCGCCCTCGAGCGCGGCGAGCGACGCCTGGCACGTCTTCACCAGTCGTTCTTTCTGGTCGACGGTCTTAACTTACTGCACCCATGCGCTCTCGATCGCGTCGACGGCCTTCACGCGACCGGAGCGCTCCGCCTCGAGGGCGCCGGTGATGAGGGCGCGCTGGCGAGCGACGTAGGCGTCGCACTCGCTCACGCCGATGGTGCCGGTGCTCGACGCGGACGCCGCCGCGCTGGACATCGCAGAGGCCACGGTCGAGGAGGAGGACGTCGCCGAGGGCGACCCCGAGGCGGGGTCGCCGCAGTGGATGGCGAGCACGAACAGCAGCAGCGGCCAACGGGTCATCGGGAGGCGTCTTTCTTGGTGAGGAGCACCGCGTGCTCGAGCTTGGAACGAGCCGCGCCATGGAAGCTCGGCCGCTCCTGAGATCCTACGGCCGTCACCTCGAAACGATTTTTCAACGCCGCCTCCGCGGTCAGCTCGTCGGACGCGAGCACCTCCCGCCCGCGGGTCGCGTCCCCGATGATCAGGACCGCGCGGCCCCCGGGGACCAGCACACGACGCACCGCGCCAAGGACGCCGCACAGCTGCTCGAAGAACGTCTCCCACGCTTCGGCCGTGGGCAGGCGCGAGAGGTGGCGGCGCGCGCCGATCTCCGCCTGTTCGAGCTTGCGATCGTGCAGACCGAGCCAACGCAGCCGCATGCGGTGGTGCTCGAGGTAGTCATAGACCCCCGCGTACGGCGGTGAGGTGACGACGAGGTCGACGCTCGCAGCCGAGAGGTGGCGAAGGCTCCGCGCGTCCCCCTCGTCGACGCGGGCCTCGGGGCCGCGTCGCAGCTCAGGCTCGATCTCGGCGAGGCGCTCCACCAGATCGCGCGTCTTGTCCGCGAAGAGCCGCGCCGGGAACCCCGCCGCGATGCGGGCCGGGCGCGCTCCCTCGGAGGTGTCGCCGGCCTTCTTGCTCAGCTTGACGAGGATCGAGCTGAGGACCAGCGCCAGGGCATCGCGCGGGGCGCCGACGGGCAGCGCCTCGATCCCGACCCGCAGGCCATCGAGCGCGAGGAGCACATGGGGATCGAACAGCGCGACGTCCTCGCGGCCGTAGCGTCGGCTCGCGCCGGCCTTCGCGTGCCGTCGGGTCTCGGCCACGTCGACGACCTCGGCCGCTGCGGCGGAGATGGCCTCTCGCTCCTCGGGGCCGGAGGGGGTGACCTTGCGCCGGGCGAGGCGCACGGCGAGCGGGTTGAGATCGACGCCCGCCGCTCGACGGCCTGCGGCGCGCGCCTCGACGAGCACCGTGCCGCTGCCGCAGAAGGGGTCGAGCACGACGCCTGCGGCGGGGCTGAGCGCCTCGATCAGCCGCCGCGCGGTGGTTGGGTGCATGCGCGCCGGATAGGTGTGAAACCCGTGCACGTGAGCGCGCGCGGCGCGCTCGGCCTGCTCCGAGTCGACGCTGGAGCCGACGTCGAGGGCGCGGGTGAGGACCTCGCCGGCGCGCCGGTCGCCCCGCGTGCGCGTCTCGCCGCCGACGTGCGTCAGGCTACGCCGGTCGCGTCGAGGCTCGGTCGCGCCGCCCGGGCGCTCAGCCTGATCGGCCCTTCGCCCGCGCATCGAGCGCCGCGCTCGCCTCCGCCTCGGCTTGCCGCTCGCGCTCCTCGAGCGCCGCGAAGCGCGGGTCGACCGGGACCTGCGCTACCACGGGGCCCGCGTCGATGCGCACGTGCGACGCGCCGAGATCGGCGTCGACCGTGAGCATCGTGAAGACCTGCTGCGCGCGCCCAGGGTCGACCCCGGTGACGCGCGAGAGATCGGCGGCGCTCTTGATCTTCCCGGCGCGCACGAGATCGCCCGCCGCCGAGATCCACGCTGCATCGATGCTGGAGGCGATCTCTTTCGTGGCGGCGCCGCGCGCGCCGCGCGCGAACACGATCGCGAGGATCGACGGCGCCACGAACAGGAGCGCGGGCAGCAAGCTCCACCCCACGCTGATGAAGAACGTGATCAGCGTGACGAGCAGGCCGAACGCGGCGCCCACCGCACCGACGACGCCGAGGCCAGCCAAGAAGCCGCGCTTCTTTCGGGCGCGGTCGGCCTTCTGGAGCAGGCCGAGGGTCGCGGGCTCGACCGGCATGCCGTCGGGCATCATGATGCGCGGCGCGCCGCACAGGTTGCACGCGAACACGAGCTCGGGGTTGGGGCTCGCGCCGCCCACGCCGTTGCAGTGAGGGCAGTGCATGTGCGGGCTCGGCCGCGCCTGCAGGTGCGCGTAGATGTCGAAGCCTGCGCCGGGCTGGCTCACGCGACCCTCGCTGCGCTCGAGCCTGAGGAGACGACGACGTCGGCCGCGTGCACGTCAGGGTTGTTACCGCATTGTCGGGCCGCGGGGTAGGGCCCCGCCCCAGGTCACGGGCGTCGGGCCGAGAACCGCTCGGCAACCCCTCCCCCCTGTGGCATAGACGCCGAGGAGCATCATGGCCCTCGTCTCGCGCAAAGCCGCCAAGAAGGCCCCCCCCTCGAAGGTGCTCTTCGCGCTGCGGTCGGGCGGGGCGCTGGGGAGCGACGGAGATCGCGGCCTCGCCCGGCTCGTGGCGCTCGCCTACGCCGCGCTGGGGGTGTTGGGCGCCGGGCTCGCGTTCGCGTTCGCCGGCGGCGACCCGCTGGTGCATCCGGCCCCGTGGCTCGACCTGCCGGCCTTGCCGCGCGCTTCGCTCAGCGTCGCGCTGGGCGTCGCGTTCGCGTTCGCGGTGGTCCTGGCCACGCGCTTCACCGTGGCGCGGTTCGCGTGGGCGCAGCGCCTCCACCTCGAGCTGCAGCCGGTCGCCCGGCGCTTCGACAGGAGGGAGATATGGCTCGTCGCCATCCTCTCGAGCGTCGGCGAGGAGCTCTTCTTCCGCTCCTTCCTGGTCCCGACGATCGGCCTCGTCGCGTCCACCCTCGCGTTTGGCCTCCTGCACCAGGTGCGCGGTCCGAGCCGCTGGGTGTGGGCGGCTTGGGCCGGCGTGGCTGGGCTGGGGCTCGGTGCCTTGTTCGCTGCGACGGGCTCCATCCTCGGGCCCATCACGGCCCACGCGCTCATCAACGGCACGAACCTCGGGTTCCTCAAGTCTCACGAGATCCGAAGGCTCGCGCCGAACGAGCCCCCAGAAGACGCTGCTACTTCGCGTCCTTCGAGCTGACGGGGAGGTCCTCGAGCTCGAGCCCCTCGTCGGCGGCTGCGGCGGACGAGGGCGGTGCGCTCCAGCCTTCGTCCACGGCGTCGGTGGGCGCCGCGGCCGGCGCGGTCGGCCCTGGCGGTGTGCTCGAGGCGCTGGTGATGACGGTCGCCGGGCGAACGCTCTTCGGCCCCGAGCTCATCGCCGGCGTGAAGCCGGTTCGGCCGGGCAGCGGCGGCTTCGCGGCGGGGCGGACGGCGGCCATACCCGCCACGCTCTTCGACGTGGGCGCGGGGAGCGTCGGCTTGGGAGCCGCACCCGCGCCGAGCGCCGGCGCGGCGGGGCCGGGGCGCGGCGAGGGCAGGCCGGGCTTGGGCGTCTCTGGCCGCAGCGCCTTCGGCAGCTCGATCTTCTGGGGCTCGGGCTTGGGGCCGTCGAGCGCGGGGAGCTCGAGCTTCGGTGGCGCGGGCTTGGGAGCCTCGACCCGCTGTGGCTCGGGGGTCTTCGCGGCGGCGGCCGCAGGGTGGGGGGTGCGCGGCAGGTCGGGAGGCGCTGGCGTCGAGCCCTCTTGCGGGCGGGAAGAGCTGGCGCGCGACACCTCTTGCCACACCCTCGCCGAGCTCGGCCGCCCCTCGCCTGCACGCTCCTCGTCCTCGAGGCGGGCGGCTTCCATGAGCAGCGCGTTGATCGGCGAGCCGCCGTCGCCGCCCGGGGCGGCCTGCTCGGAGGGCGAGAACGAAAACTTCCCCGACGTCCAGGACATCGCGCGCCGGAGCGCGTCGAGCGCTGGCACGTCGACCCCGGAGAGCGTCGTGGACACGACGCTGCCGCTCGCGATGCGGATCAGCGCCTTCTCGTCGCCGCACTTGAGCTCGAGCACGCCGCTGCGCCGCTCGAGGTCGAGCAGCGTGAGCAGCGTTCCGACCGACATCTGCGCGAGATCTCCCAACATCGCCGCTGACGTGGGCGGCATCGAGGTCAGCGTCTGGCGAGCCTTTCGCAGGCGGGCCGCCATCTGGATGAGGGCGTCGACCTGCGCGACGACCTCGTCGATGCGAAAAGGCTTGGTGAGGTAGGCGTCCCCGCCGACCTGAAACCCTTCGAGTCGGTGCTCTCGATCGTCGAGGCCGGACAAGAACACGAACGGCGCCATCGAGATGCGCGAAGGGTGCGAGCGGATCTTCTTCGCGACCCAATATCCGTTGTGGTCGGGCAGGTCGACATCGCACACGATGCAGTCGGGCTGCTCCTGGACCGCTCGGTAGAAGCCGTCGGCCGCGTTCTCGCTGATCGTGATCTCGAAGCCAGCCTCTTTCATCGCCACGGCGAGCAGGCGGCAGACCCACTCGTCGTCGTCGATGACAAGGACCCGACCTTTGGACATTTCCGGTAAAGACGGTACCACGCGGGTCTGGGAGTCGGCCAAATGGCCGGGCCGGGCCGAGGGGCTCGGGTGTCCAGCGGCCCCGACCAGCGACCGCAATTCGAGGCGCAAACCAGTGGAGCGAGCGCGGATCATCGTCGCGATGAGCGGAGGCGTCGACTCGTCGGTCGCCGCGCTCAGGCTGCTCGAGGCTGGGCACGAGGTGGTCGGCGTCACGCTGCACCTGTGGGATTACCCCGACGAGTCCGACCACGGCCGGTGCTGCGCCCCCGAAGACCAGTACGACGCGCGCCGCGTCGCCGATCACCTCGGCTTTCCGCACTACACGTTCGACCGGCGGGAGCTGTTCCAGCGGGTGGTGGTCGACCCCTTCGTCGACGCTTACCTCGAGGGCCGCACGCCCAGCCCCTGCGTGGCTTGCAACCGAGGCGTGAAGCTCCGGCAGCTGCTGCCGCTGGCGGATCGCCTCGGGGCCTCCCACGTGGCGACGGGGCACTACGCCCGGGTGGTCGAGCAGAGCGGCAGACCGACCCTTCACCGTGGGCGTGACGCCCGAAAGGACCAGAGCTACTTCCTGCATATGCTCCGCTCGGACGAGCTGGGGCGCGTCAAGCTGCCGCTCGGCGAGGCCACCAAAGAGGAGGTGCGCGCCGAGGCCCTCGCCGCTGGGCTTCCTGGGGCAGGGAAGGGCGAGAGCCAAGAGCTGTGCTTCGTCGCGAGCGGTCGCTACGACGCCTTCGTCGAGGAGCGCGCCGGCGGGCGCGTCCGCCCCGGACCGATCCTCGACGACGGCGGCCGAGTGGTCGGCGAGCACGGCGGGGTGCACCGCTACACCGTCGGGCAGCGCAAGGGGCTCGGCGTGGCGCTCGGGAGGCCTGCGTTCGTGGTCGGGGTCGATGCCCAGACCGGGGAGGTGCGGGTTGGGTCCGAGGAGGCCCTCTCCTCGGGGGGGGCGCTGCTCGCGGCGGACAGCGGGTTCGCCGAAGACGTGACGTTCCCGATCGAGGCGACGGTGCAGGTCCGCGCCCGGCACGCCGGCGTCGCCGCGACGCTCTCGGCCCCGGACGAGCGCGGCGAAGTCAGGGTTCGCTTCGCCGAGCCGGTGCGCGCCGTCTCCCCGGGTCAGGTCGCGGTCGCGTACCACGGGACGCGGGTGCTCGGAGGCGGTACCATCCTTCGCGCCGAACGATGAGGTCCTCGCGCATTTCCCGGCTGCTCGCCTGCGCCGCGCTCGCCGTGGCCGTCACGGCCGGCGGCTCGTGCGTGTCGGTCGGGGAGGGGAGCGGGAGCGCCCGGAGCCAGCAGCTGTTCGCCCGGGATTGTTGGGACGACCCGTTCGATCTTCGCCCCGATTTCTTCGCGGCCGACCCGTTCCGAAACGCGATGCACATGCGCATCCAGCGAGGCAGCGACCTCCTGGAGTTCTCCGACGGCGTCGTCATCCTGATCGACGACATCGAGGGGGTCCGAGGTCGGCTGGGCGAGGCGATCGACGTCACGCTGCCGCAGGGGGTCGCGCCTCCGGGCGTGGCGGTCGGGTCGCTGTGCGACGGGAGCCCATGCGCCTCGCCGGTCCACCTCGCGCTCTACCTCCTCGCGTCGTGCCATTCTCAGAACGTGGTGCTGTACGCCACCGAGGGTACGGTCACCTTCCACGAGCTCTTCAGCGGCGATCCGAACGAGAAGGACGCCGCCGAGAAGCTGATCGAGGGTGAGTTCGACGTCACCGTCGGTGATCCGCGCGATATCGTCCTCGTGGGAGACGACGTCGGAACGATCCCCAACCAGAGCCAGCTGACGGGCACCTTCCGCTTCTATTTCCAGCGCGGCCAACCGGCGCAGCCGTTTCCCTGAGCTCACCCTCGTCGTGCTTGCTCGGCGCCCCGGCGGTTCGCTGAGGCGCGTCGCCTCGGTCGGCTTCGCGGAGCGCGTTGGTTTGGCGCTCGCTCCGCGCTCGCTCGCCAAGTCGGTGGAAAAGCAAGCCGGGTCGGCGCTAAACTGCTCCGAGATGGCCGCTCCGCCTCCCCGCCCCTCTGCCCGCAATGCGGGGGCACGCGGTGGTCCCTCTGCCCAGGCGGGCGGCGGTGCCGCACGCGGTGGCGCCAGCCATGCCTCCCAGGGCGGGGGCAAGGGGGACAAGGCGGCGGGCACCTTCTTCCTGGGGCGCTACCGCGTCGTCGAAGAGATCGGCGTCGGGGGGATGGCGAGCGTCCACCTCGGGCGCATGGATGGTCCCGGGGGCTTCCAGAAGTGGGTGGCCATCAAGCGCATCCACCCGAACCTCGTCGAGGACGACCAGTTCGTCGATATGTTCCTCGACGAGGCGCGCATCGCCGCCGGCATCAACCACGCCAACGTGGCGCAGGTCTTCGACCTCGGGAAGGACGAAGGCACCTACTGGATCGCGATGGAGTACCTCCACGGCGAGCCGCTCCGAGAGCTCATGCGCCGCTGCGAGGAGCGCAACCAAGCCATCTCGTGCGACGTCGCGGCGAGGCTCTGCGCCGACGCCGCCGAGGGGCTGCACGCTGCGCACGAGCTGCGCGGCAAGAACGGGCAGCTGCTCGGGCTCGTCCACCGTGACGTGACGCCGCACAACCTGTTCGTGACCTACGAGGGCTACACGAAGGTCGTCGACTTCGGCATCGCGAAGGTGGCCGATCGCCTCTCGGAGACGCGGGCGGGCACGCTCAAGGGCAAGCTCGCGTACATGTCCCCGGAGCAGGTCCGCGGCCAAGACGACGTCGATCGCACGACCGATATCTTCGCCCTCGGCGTCGTGCTCTGGGAGCTGACGACGGGCCATCGCCTGTTCCGAATGGACACGGATCTCGACACCCTCGAGAAGGTGCAGGCGTGCGTGGTCCCGCCGCCCTCGACGATCGTGCCCGGCTACCCGATCGAGCTCGAGAGCGTCGTGATGAAGGCCCTCGCCAAGAAGAAGCCCGAGCGCTATCAGACCGCGCGCGAGCTCTCTCGCTCGCTGCAGATGTACCTGCAGCGCCGCGGCGTCCTGATCGGCCCCGAGGAGGTCAGCCAGTTCGTGCGCGACATGTTCGCGGATCGCATCAAGCAGCGTGAGGCGCACCTCGCGTGGGCGGCCGACGTGACGAGCACGATCAACATCGATCAGCTCAACGCGATGAAGGCGAACCGCAACGCCGCACAGGGGCGCGACGAGGTTTCGCTCAAGAGCGTCTCCGAGGCCGACGAAGGTCCTCGCACGATGGCGATGTCCGCGGACGTCGGGCGCCCCTCCGTCCCCGGGTTGCACACGCCTCCGATTCGAGCGTCGAGCAACGGCGCGCTCGATCCCGCGACGCCGATGCCCGGAGGCGCCGCCAGACGTCCACCTCCGCCGCCTCCGACGGTGCCCAGCTCGCCGGCGGCCAAGGGACCTCACGCGGCCGGTCCGCCGCCGATTCCGCCGGTCCCGCCGCCGGCACCTCCGCAGCTACCGCGCGCTGCGTCGACCTCGCTCGTCGATGACGACGAAGACGTTCCCACCACGGTCGCGACCCGCGAGCAGCTGCGCGACGTGGTGCCCGGAGGCCGCCCCAGCCCCGGCGGCCCCCAAGCCGGCCCCGGAGGCTTCCCGTCGATGCGCTCGACCACGGTCGGCGTCGGCGCAGTTTCGCCAACCCAAGGGGGGCCGCCGATGAACGGAGCGGGGACCGAGCCGCCTCCCCGCATGAACCTCGGCGCCACGATCGCCATGCCGCCTGGCTCGATGACCCCGGGCCCGGGCCCCGCGTCGAGCTCGCCGGTGTTCGGTCCGCCGCCCACCTCCTCTCAGCCAGGCTGGGGAGGCCCCCAAGGGGGGATGATGGGTCCGCAAAGTGGGATGCAGCATGGTCAGGGCCAGCAGCATGGCCAGGGTCAGCAGCACGGCCAGGGTCAGCAGCATGGCCAGGGTCAGCAGCATGGCCAGGGTCAGCAGCATGGCCAGGGTCAGCAGCATGGCCAGGGTCAGCAGCACAACCAGGGGCAGCAGCATGGCCAGGGCCAGCAACACGGCCAGGGGCAGCAGCACAACCAGGGTCAGCAGCACGGTCAGAACCAGCAGCACGGTCACGGTCAGCAGCACGGTCAGAACCAGCAGCACGGTCAGAACCAGCAGCACGGTCAGAACCAGCAGCACGGTCACGGTCAGCAGCAGGCGCATGGGCAGCAGCAGGGCCACGGTCAGCAGGGGCCCTACGGCATGTCCCACGGGCAACCGCAACAAGGCCAGGGCGGGGGCGGGCAATCTCCGATGTTCGGAGCGGCGCCCCACAACCCGCCGCCCCTCGGTCAAACGGGGGGGCGGGGCGACGTCCCCGCCTTCGGGCCGCCTCCGCTCGGCTCGTATGGGACGGGCCAGCCTGGCGCGCGTCCACCGCCTTCCGCGATCGAGACGGCGCTCTCGCTTCCTCGTCCCGAGCCCGGCACGTGGGGCCAGGCGCAGGCGCGCAGCAGCGACCGAATGAGCACTGCCGTGCTCATCGCCGTCGCGGTACTGACCGCCATCTGTGTCCTCGCGCTCGGAGCGCTCATCTACTTCCGTTACCGCGCGGCGCCGACGCCGCCGAGCGGTTCGCTCCCGCCTGAAGCTCCGCTCGTCGTTCGCGCGGCATGAGCGAGCGCGTCGTGGTCGAGTCGCTCGCCCCGGGCGGCGAGGGGGTCATCCGCCTCGCCGACGGCCGCGTGGCGTTCGTCTCGGGGGTGATCGAAGGCGAGCGCGTCCGCGTCGAGCTGGGGCGCGCCGGCGGAAAGAAGCTCCAGGCCCGCTTGCTCGAGGTCCTCGAGGCGTCTCCAGATCGAGTGACGCCGCCGTGCGCCCACGCGGGCGCCTGCGGCGGATGTGACTGGATGCACCTCGAGAGGGGCGCTCAGGGAGCGAGGCACGCCTCGATCGTGCGCGCGCTCCTCGAGCGCGCGCTGGGCGCCGCCCCCGCGGTCGAGGTCCACCAGCTCGACGAGCGTGAGTGGCGCCGCTCTCGGGCCCGCCTCGCCGTCCGCGTCGACCATGGCCGCGCTCGCCTCGGCTTTCGCGCGCGCGGCACCCACGACGTCGAGGCGATCTCCTCGTGTTGGGTCCTCGAGCCCGGGCTGTTCGAAGCCGCCACCGAGTGCGCGTCGTGGCTGGCGACCGATCGCGAGCGGCGCTCGGGTGAGCTCGCCGTCGCGTTCGGCGTCCGTGGCGGTGAGCGCGTGCCCGTCGTCGATCTCAGCCTCGATCGCGATCCGCCCCCCGCGTTCTTCGCTCGAGCGGACGAGGCGACCCGCGGCGACGGTCGGCTCGGCGGCCTTCGCCTCAGCCTCGCCGGGGCGACGAAGCCCGCCGTGCTGGGCGATCCTCGACCGATCCAGCGCGGCTTCGACGGGGCCCCGCTGATCTGCGCCGCCGCGGGCTTCGCGCAGGCGAACGACGCCGGCGGCGCCGTCCTGGCGACGCGCGCAGCGGCGCTCGCCCGCCCCGAGGGCGCGAAGGTCCTCGAGCTGTTCGCGGGCTCGGGCACGCTGAGCGTCGCGCTCGCCCGCGGTGCGAAGAGCTTCGCGTCGATCGAGGCGAGCGCCGACGCCGTCGGCTGCGCGCGGGAGAACCTCACGGCGCGCGGGCTCACGGGCACGCTGCGCGCCGCAGACGCCGAGGCCGTCGAGCTCCCGCGTGACCTGGACGTCGTCGTGCTCGATCCTCCCCGCGCGGGGGCTCCGGGTGCCATGAAGACCCTCTCTCGCGCGCGGCCGCGGCGCGTCGTCTACGTCTCGTGCGACGCCGCCACGCTGGCGCGGGATCTGAGCGCGCTCGCCGGAGCAGGTTATGTGCTCGCGGCGCTCGAGACGGTCGAGCTCTTCTCGCACACCAGCCACGTCGAGATCCTCGCGCTCTGCGAGCGGCGCCGCGGCGGCGCCGCGTGAGGTTCCCTCGGACCGCGCGGGTGGTTGGCGAGGCGCGAAAGTTCAACCTCGCCTTCACCTGCGAGCGCTGCGCCCACTTCGATCCTCCGAGCGGCCGCTGCGCCTCTGGCTACCCCAACCAAGAGCACCGCGACGTGCACCTCGACGAGCGAGAAGCCTTCGTCTTCTGCAAGGAGTTCGAGCTCGCGTGAGAGGGTCGCACGCGCCCTCGCTGCGCACCCTCGTGGCGAGGACGCTGCGAGAGGAGGTGCGGCTCGAGACCGGCGCCCACGTCCTGTGCGCGTGCTCGGGCGGGCCCGACTCGAGCGCCATGCTGCACGTCTTGATCGGGCTACGCACGTCGCTCGGCTTGCGCCTCAGCGCGCACGGCGTCGATCACGGTCTGAGGGCAGAGGCCGGCGACGAGCTCGACATCGCCCGACGCATCGCGGGCGAGGCCGGCGTCCCGTTCGAGGTCACGCGCGTGGTCGTGCGGCCGGGCGCGAACCTCCAGGCGCGCGCGCGCACCGCCCGCTACGACGCGCTCCGCGCCGCGGCGCGCGGCGCGGGCGCCACGTCGATCGCGACTGCCCACACCCTCGACGATCGCGCGGAGACCGTCGTGCTGCGCCTGTTGCGAGGCAGCGGCGCGCGGGGCCTCGCGGTCCTGCCTCCACGGGACGGGGATCTGCTCCGGCCGCTGGTCCGGGCTCGTCGCTCGGACGTCACGCGGCACCTCACCCGTCACCGGGTGCCCTACGCCTCCGACCCGAGCAACCTGGACGTCCGTTACGCGCGGATCAGGGTGCGCCTCGAGATCATGCCCCTGCTCGAGTCCCTGTCCCCGCGCATCGCCTCGACGTTGGCCGGCCTCGCCGACGAGCTCGGCGCGCTGGGCCCCGCCGACCCGCTCGCGTCGCTCGGCCGGCGGCAGCGCGAGCAAATCACGCGCTCACTCGCGCTCGGCAAGCCTGGGCGCGTCCGCGTCGACGATTGCAAAGAAGTGTTGGTGAGGTTGTCCGAAGCCCGCCCCGTCCTTACGGAGAGCGAGTCCCCCCGCGCTCGCCGTCGCAGCTGACGTGAGCGGAGGGCCGCGCGCACCCGCTAGATCGACAGGCTCGCGGCCCGAAACTATGATGTCAGCCGGCGGTTTCTCGGGTGGCGCCCGGGGCTCGCTTGATGCACGCTAGGTCGGTCGTTTCTCGGCGAAAGCCGCCCTGCGCGGGGCTCTGCTCTGCGCGGTCCTCCTCGAGGTTGTTGTGAAGCAATCCCACAAGACGCTCCTGCTCTGGGTCCTGATCGCGACGATGTTCTTCGCGATCTGGCAGTTCCTCGATTCGAACACCAAGCCCGCGACCCAGGTCGCGTTCAGCGACTTCATCGCGCTCGCGAAGGCTCCCGACGAGGAGGCCCACGTCGAGAGCGTCTCCATCAAGGAGCGCGAGTACACGTTCACCGTCGTCGATCCGACGAAGAACGGCGCGAAGGAGCAGAAGGTCACGGTCGGCCCCGACGCCAGCGAGGCCGAGGCGATGACCGCCGAGCTCGTCAAGGAGGGCATCAAGGTCACGTTCGAGAAGGACGAGGGCTCCCCGTTCTGGTCGGGCGCGCTCATCACCATCCTCCCGATGATCTTCCTGCTGGTGATGTTCTACCTCTTCATGAGGCAGCTCCAGGCGGGCGGTGGCAAGGCGATGAGCTTCGGCAAGTCCCGCGCGCGCCTGCTCAGCGAGAGCGCCAACAAGGTGACCTTCGCCGACGTGGCGGGCATCGACGAGGCCAAGGACGAGCTCGAGGAGATCATCGCGTTCCTCAAGGACCCGAAGAAGTTCCAGAAGCTCGGCGGCCGCATCCCGAAGGGCGTGCTCATGATGGGCCCGCCCGGCACGGGCAAGACGCTGCTCGCGCGCGCCATCGCCGGCGAGGCGGGCGTCCCGTTCTTCAGCATTTCCGGCTCGGACTTCGTCGAGATGTTCGTGGGCGTTGGCGCGAGCCGCGTGCGCGACCTGTTCGAGCAGGGGAAGAAGCACGCCCCCTGCATCATCTTCATCGACGAGATCGACGCGGTCGGCCGCCACCGCGGGGCCGGCCTCGGCGGAGGTCACGACGAGCGCGAGCAGACGCTGAACCAGCTGCTCGTCGAGATGGACGGCTTCGAGTCCAACGAGGGCGTCATCATCGTCGCCGCGACGAACCGCCCCGACGTGCTCGACCCGGCGATCCTCCGGCCCGGGCGCTTCGATCGCCGCATCACGGTGAGCCGGCCCGACGTCCGAGGCCGCGAGGGCATCCTCCGCGTGCACACCAAGAAGGTCCCGCTGGCCACCGACGTCGACCTCGAGACCATCGCCCGCGGCACGCCTGGCTTCGTCGGCGCAGACCTCGAGAACCTCGTCAACGAGGCGGCCCTGCTCGCCGCCCGGCAAGACAAGGACGTCGTCTCGATGGTCGATTTCGAGATGGCCAAGGACAAGGTCCTGATGGGGACCGAGCGCCGCAGCATGGTCATCAACGACGAGGAGAAGCGCACCACGGCCTGGCACGAGGCGGGGCACGCGCTCGTCGCCAAGCTGATGGAGAAGAACTCTGACCCGGTCCACAAGGTGACCATCATCCCGCGCGGCCCGGCGCTCGGGCTCACGCAGCAGCTGCCGAAGGAAGATCGGCTCTCGATGAGCGCAGAGTTCGCCAAGGCCCGCATCGCGGTGCTCATGGGTGGCCGCGTCGCCGAGGAGATCGCGTTCGGGCACTACACGACCGGCGCCTCGAACGACATCAAGCAGGCCTCGAACCTGGCCCGCCGCATGGTCACCGAGTTCGGCATGAGCGAGCGCATCGGGCCCATCCACTACGGCGCCGACGAGGAGAGCGTGTTCCTCGGCAAGGACTTCAGCGCCCCTCGCCGGTACTACTCGGAGTCGGTGGCGCAGACGATCGACGATGAGGTGCGGCGCATCGTGGTCGAGGGCTACGACAACGCCAAGCGCCTGCTCCAGGAGAAGCG
This sequence comes from Polyangiaceae bacterium, assembly GCA_016719945.1. GTDB lineage: Bacteria > Myxococcota_A > Polyangia > Polyangiales > Polyangiaceae > Xiheicaenibacterium. Next base: position 67,880 of record JADJYE010000003.1, read on the forward strand.
CGAGATCCTCGATCGCCTGGCGACCGCGCTGCTCGAGCGAGAGACGCTCGACGCGGCGGACGTCGAGGCGGTGGTCGCCGGCGAGCCCATGCCCGATCGGGAGCGTGTGGTCATCCCGTCGTACGCGGACCGCGAGCGAGCGGCGAAGGAGAAGCGGCGCGCCGCCAGCATCTTCGGCGCTCCGAAGCCTGCGACCGGCTGAGGCAAGCCAGTGAGCGGCTGAGCGCAAGCCAGCCGCGACCCATCGAAGGCCCTCTCCGCTGCGGAGGGGGCTTTTTTTTCAGCGCTTGAGTATGCTGCCCCGCGTCCGATGAACGGCCTTCGTCGCACTCGAGCCTTGCTCGCCGGCACCGCGCTCCTCGCTGCGCCGGCCGTCGCCTCCGCGGAGGACACGCCCACCGCGGACCCCCGCAGCGATCGCCCCGACGGCGGCGCCGCGCCCGAGCACGAGCGCGCGAGCTTCCCCGTCGGGGAGTTCACCTTCAGGCCGTTCGTCGAAGCTCGGGTGCGCGGCGAGTACCGGCGCAACCCGCAGAACGAGGGCATCTTCGGCGAGAAGGCCATCCTCTCGCTCGAGGAGATGCCGACCTCGAGGCGAGACCCTTACCAAGACCAGGCCCTGGTGTGGGAGCGCGTCCGGCTCGGCCTCCAGGTCGACTGGGGCCCGCTCACCGCCGTTGTCAGCATCCAAGACGTGCGCATGTTCGGCGAGCCTTCTGCGGGCGGGCAGCTCTCGGGACAGCCCACGCTCCCGGTCACGGCGCCCTCCGAGGGGTACCTCGAGATCCACACGGCGCACCACGACGTGTGGTTCAGGCTGGGGCGCCAGCACGTGCAGATCGGTGACGGTCGGCTGATCGGTAAGAGCGACGATCGCGCGCCGGGGCGCGACCTCGACGCGGCGCGCCTCTTCGGGCGCATCGGGCCCGTCGACCTCCAGGCGATGGCCGCGATGCTCGTCCCACCGGGCGAGCCGACCCTGCCCGACGTGAACGGCGACGAGCCCAAGATCGTCCCGGGCGCGCAGCTGTACGTCGTCGACGCCACCTGGCACGTGGCCCCCTATTTCTCGGCGGAGGCCACGGGCATCGCCCGGCTCGTGCGTCAGCCGCTGGTCGAGCACCTCACGCCGAGCGACACGTTCGTCGGCGCGCTGCGCCTGTTCGGCGATCACCGCGGCGTTCGCTACTCGGTCCTCGGCGCCTTCGAAGGCGGGCGCGTCGCCCCCGCGGGAGAGGTCGAGAACGCGACGCTCATCGCCGGGGCCGTCGCGGGACGCGTCGAGTGGCAGACGGCGCTGCCGTGGAGCCTCACGTTCGGTGCTCAAGGCGCGTACGCGACCGGCGATCCTGCTGAAGGCGACGCTGCCGAGGACGGCCCGCCGACGAAGCTGGGCGTCTTCGATCCCGTCCTCCCGGACACGACCAAACATTTCGGCCAATACGACTTCTACGCGCTCTCCAACCTGATCGAAGCTGGCGGTGACCTGTCCATCAAGCCGGTCGACGAGCTCAGCGCGCGGGTGAGCTATCGGTTCGCCGCGCTCGCGAACGCCAAGGGGCCTTGGGTCACGGGCGCGCTCTTCCCGATCGGCCAGTCGGAGACGAACGAGTCGCAGATGCTCGGTCACGTCGTCGGTGTCGACCTCGAGGCGCGCCCGTGGGAGCCGCTTCGCATCGGCGCGTCCTACGGCATCATGATCCTCGGCGACGGCGCGAAGCAGATCTTCCTCGACGGCCACCCGACGCTCTCGCCGGGCGACGAGCACGACTTCGCCGAGACGCTGATCGTCGACGCGCGGCTCGACCTGCCGTAGGGGTGTCCCTACCTCCGGTCGGACTAGCCCCACCAGCTACGCCTTCGAGCCGCCGCGTCCAGCGCCGCCCGCGAAGCGCGCGGCGCCGTCGAGCGCGCCCGACATGAGCGAGTCGAGCCCGCGGCGCAGCTCGTTCGACAGCGCCGTCTCCATCGGCAGATCGTGCTGCTCGTACGCGCTCAGCCGATCGTTTCGCATGCAGGTCTGGGGCAGGGCGGCGAGCTCCTCGGCGAGGGCGATCGCCGCGGCGCGCGCCTCACCCTTCGGGACGACGCGGTTCACGAGCCCCATCGCCGCCGCCTCGCGCGCGCCGATCGCGCGCCCCGTGAGGATGAGGTCCATCGCGTGACCCATCCCCACGATGCGGGGGAGGCGGACGGTGCCACCATCGATCAGGGGAACGCCCCACCGTCGGCAGAGCACGCCGAGCTGCGCGTCCTCCGAGGCGACGCGCAGGTCACACCACAGCGCGAGCTCCAGCCCACCTGCGACCGCGAAGCCCTCGATCGCCGCGATCACCGGCTTCGACAGCAGCAAACGCGTCGGGCCCATCGGGCCATCGCCCTGGGGGTCGACGCGGTTCGGCTCTCCTCGCGCGATGGCCTTCAGATCCGCGCCCGCCGAGAACACCCCGCCCTCACCGGTGAGGACGCCGACGCTCGCGGCGGGATCGGCGTCGAACGCGCGGAAGGCGCTCGCGAGCTCCTCGGCGGTCACGCGATCGACGGCGTTCTTGGCGGCAGGCCGCACGATCTCGACCACCGTCACGGGGCCGATGCGGTCGACGCGCACGCGGTCGCTCATGGATCGAAGTCGTTCTTAGGCTTGGGCTTGCCCGGCTTGCCTGGCTTGCCCGGCTTGCCCGGCTTGCCCGGCTTCTTGTCCTTCGCGCAGGCGCCGGCCTCCATCGCGAGCAGCTCCGCGGCGGCGCCACTGTCGACCGCGCTCGCCAGCAGCACCACGAAGCGCAGCGCCTGACCCGATTCACTGCCGGCTCGAAGCCGCGACTTTTCGAGCATCTCCTTCGCCGCGGAGAGCTCGATCTTCACTTGGTCGCGCGTGGACGCGTCCGCGATGTCCGTGTCGACCTCTTTCTCGAGGGACGCGAGCGTCTCCTCCAGGTTCGCGGCCTCCCGCGCGAGGCCGTCGAGCTCGTCGCCCCGCTTGATGCCGCCCTTGATCGCGTCCTCGATGGCCTTCGCGAACGCCGCGGCCTCTTTGCTCTCCTCCGAGCCCTTCTTCATGATGAGCTTCGGCTCGGCGGCGACGACGACGAAGAACTTCCCGCCGTCCTTCTTGTAGTCGTTCGACCTCGCCTTCGCGGCGTCGATGGTGTCCTCGAGCTTCGCCGTCGACGACAGCCCGACCGCCTCGGCGACCTGCTTGCGGAGGTCCGACTCACCCGACGCACCCTGCGCGCGCGTCGAGAGCTCGGACACCGACACGAAGAACGTGTCGTACTTCTCGGAGCCGGAGCTGTACGCCTCGCCCTTGGCGAGGTGTGACGACGACGTGCCGAAACAACCCGCGGCCGCGAGCGCCGCCGCGAAGACCAGCGCGCTCAGGGACCGCATCGAAGCACCGCTCCCCACATTTCGAAGCCTTCGTCCGCCGCCTGGAGGAACGCGACGGTCGTGTATTCGCCAGCGACCCCCAGCATCGCCTGGCCGAAGCTCCCGGCGGGGGGCGAGAGCGCGATCGGATCGCCGATCGCCTGGAACGTCTTGTCGTAGGTCTGTGCGCGAATCGCGCGCGCGCCCGACGTGCCCTCGGTCCACATGAGCAGCCAGCGTCCATCGGCGAGGCCGATCAGGTCGGGGGCGATCGCGTCACCGCCCGGGCCGTTGGCCGGGAGCTCGAGCGGCACCGGGTTCGTCGGGATCGAGCCCACCGGGCTCTTCGCGAGTGTCAGCCGCCACTCCTTCTTCTCGTCGGCCAGGCGCGTCTCGACGGCGTACGCGACGACGACCTCGGCGCCGTTCGTCCCTGCGCGCGGCTTGCCGTTGCGCTCCTCGGCGCCCTTGGTCGAGATCGTGCCCAGCTCACCCTTCGGCTTCTTGTCGGCGCCGAAGTATCCGGCGATCACGTCGTTGCCGCGGCGGAAGGTCAGCAGGAACGAGTCGCCGACGGCCGTGACCTGCTCGGCGGTGATGGGCTCTTCACCTTCGAGCTTCCACAGCGCCTCGACGGAGCCGTCGGTCGTGTCGGCCGCGCCGATCGAGCCTTTCTCGAGCACGAGATAGAATGGCGCAGCGGCGGCGACAGGCAAGTAGCCGCGCTCGCCCGACTCACCGACGTAGAAGGTCTCACCCGAGGGCGACACGCGGCTGATCTCGCTCTTCACCTCGCTGGTGAAGACGCTCTCGGCGGTCCCGGCCTTCGGATCGATGCGCAGGCCTGCGGCCTTGTTCTCGCCGAGCGCGAAGCCGAGGTCGATCGTGTCGCCACGCGGGCGCATGTCGAAGGGCACCGTCTTCGACGCGCTCTCCGCCCAGCGACGAGGCTGCCTCGTGACCCAGCAGGGCTTTGGCTCGGCGGCTGCCGCGGTCATCGCGCTGGCGACCGCGGTCGTGACGGGCATCACGCCAGGCTCGAGGAAGACCTGCTCGAGGCCCTCCTTCGCGGTCGGCTGGTTGCCGGCGCTCTTGAAGCCCGACACGCGGCCGACGAAGAAGAACACCACGAGGCCGATCACCCACGCTGCGCTCACGCCCAGCACCGCCGACATCGGAACCTGCATCGCCGGGCGCTTGAGCTGGAGCTCGTCGTCGTCGGTCTCGTTGCCGTCGTCGTCGTCGTCGCCGTCGCCGTGCTCGGTGACCGCGGTGCTGTCGGTGTTCTCGACGACGCGTGCGGCCTTTGCGGCGGCGGCGCGGGCCCCGGAGGTCGGGGCGTCGTGCGCTTCTTTTGCCTCCTCGGCTTTCAGTGACTTCGATTCCGGCGGCGCAGGATCTTTCGACGCGGCGGCGGAGTGGTCCGCGATGGCCATCTCGAGCGTGGGAGTCGGCGAGCGCGTCGGCAGCGGCTCGGCCGGTGCATCGCGGATCATGATCTCGGTGTTCTCCGCCGAGAGCGGCTTCGGATTGCGTCTTCCAGGTTCGTGGCGCGCTTCGCCTCGGCGCCGCCGGTCGGGCTCGCGGGCGTCGGTCGCGCGGGCTTCGCCGACTTCGCGGCCGCGGCGGGCGCGACCATCTCGAGCGTCTTGTTCTGCTTGGGGCGAGGCGGGGGGCCCGCCGGCTCACCGAGGTCGTACGCGGCGGGGACGGCGGTCGGCTCCAGCGCGGGGCTCGCGGAGAGGGCGGCGCTCGCCGCGGGCTCGGGCACCGCCGGCGCGGTCAGCGTGTCGGCGTTGGGCGCCGCGCCGAGATCGACGGACGGGGGCTGGGGCGTCGCGGCGCCGGGGCGCGGAGGAGGCCGCGAGGGGACCTTGGGCGCCGTCGAGCTCACAGCAGGGGCGGCCGGCGTGGCGCCGCCGCCCATGCGATCGGTGCGGCGGTGTGCGGGCGGAGGGGGCGGTCGCGAGCGACCCTTCTGCGGCTCCTCGGGCCCTTTGGCCGGCGCGCTCGCGGTGGCGAGCCCAGCGGCGCCAGGGCGCATGAGCGCGAGGTCGGTCTTCACGACGCCGATCTCGAGAGTGCGTTGGAGCCGCTGCGGAGGGGGAGGCGGCTCGCTCTTCTTCCTCTGGGGCGGAGGAGGTGGCCTCGAGCGCGGGGCGGACGAGGGCCCCTGCGCCTGGGCTACCGTCGCTGGGCGCGGCGCGAGCCCTTGCCGCTGGCCGATGCCCATCACCGTCGTGCGCTTCGGCGCGTCGTCCACCGTCGTGACCGCGGGCGGCGGCGGCGTGGGGATCAACGGCCTCGGCGCCGCGAGCTTGAGCACGTCGTAGGGCAAGCCCGGCGCGCGCGGGATCACGTCGGTCGCGTCGTTCCAGCTCTCCTCGTCGGCGAGCTCGGAGACGTTGGCCCCTCGCACCATCGGGAGATCGACCGTGTCCGGGGCTTCCGCTGGAGGCGGCGGGTGCAGCTCCTTCGAGGGCGGATGCAGGTCTCCACGGGCGATCGCCAGCGCCATCTCGACCTCGGCCGGCTCGATCCCCGTGAGCGTGCGCATGGCGGGCCGGCTCTTGGGCCGCCGCATTGGCAGCGGCGGCGGCGCAGAGCGCTTCGAGGGCGGTGAGCTCGCGCTGGCAGGCGGGACCGACCTGCGCGCGGCCGCGATCGCTGCGCTGGCGAGCTCGGCGACCGTGAACGCGGGCTGGCGGTCCATGCCGTCGCGCCACACGAGCGTCGCCGAGGGGAGCTTCCCGCTCGACAGGGCAGCCCTCAGCTCCTCGGTGCCGATGGCCTGTTCTACGCCGTGCTCATCGGTGAAGCGCCACGGTCCGCTCAACGAAACTTCTCCCGGCGGGCCGGTGTGACGACCCACGCCAGGGGATTGTACACGCGAACCGCGCGACCCCAAAACGTACCGCGCGGATCTTACGCAACCCGAGCGCGCCTTCGTCGATGTGTAGGCATGCCGCTCCTTCTTCGCGCCTTGGCGCTGGTCGCGCGTGCGGGGCTCACGGTCGTGGCTGATCTCGTGGGGCCCCGCGGCTGCGTTGCGTGCGACGGTCCGCTCGCCCAGGCCGCGGTGTTCTGCGGCGGGTGTGGGGTCGGGCTCGAAGCCTCCCGCCCCGACGGCGGCCGCTCCCTCGCCCCGTTTGCCTTCGGGGGTCCGTTGAGAGAGGCGATTCACCGGCTGAAGTACGGAGATCGGCCCGACCTCGCAGCCCCCCTCTCCGAGCTGCTCCGGGCGCACGTGCGACGTGAGCCGGGCTTCTCGGACGTCGAGCTCGTCGTCCCCGTGCCGTTGCACCCTTCGCGGCTCGCCTCGCGCGGGTACAACCAGGCCGCGCTCCTCGCCCGAGGCGTGGCGAGGGAGCTCGCGCGGCCATGCTGCACGGGCGCGCTCCTGCGCGTCCGCTCGACCAGCGCTCAGGCCACCCTCGACCAGGCCGAGCGCCGGGAGAACGTCCGCTCGGCGTTCAGCGTGGTCGACGCGAGCGCCATCCGCGGCAAGTCGATCGTCGTCGTGGACGACGTGATCACGACCGGGGCGACCCTCGAGGCGTGCGCTGGCACCCTCGCGCTGTCGGGCGCGCGCGCCGTGCGAGGGCTAGCGCTGGCCCGCGCGGGGCGCGTCAGCGATCCCGACCGCGATCGGCCCCGCTCTTCACGCGGAAGCGAGCGATGAGCGGGACGTGATCCGACAAGCCGTCGAAGTCCCCCGACGCGCCGAACGCGTGGGTCCCGTCGAGGTCGACCCAGTCGACGCTCGGCGAGGCGTACAGGTGATCGATGTGCATCCGCAGGTTCATGAAGCCCGCCGTGGGGAAGTCGCGCGCGCGGGCCTCGTCGGCGCGATGCACCGACTGGAAGGCGTCCGCCAGGCCGTGCTCTTCGCGCAAGAACCGATCGACCGGGGAGCCCGGCAGCGAGTTGAAGTCGCCCACCACGACGTAGTGATCCGTCTGCCGCTCACGTGAGATGAAGCTCGCGAGCTCCCTCGCCTCGCGCAGCTGGTTGTCGCCGAAGCCGAGCCTGAAGGGCTGCGTCCAGAAGTCGCGGGTCCAGAAGCTGGGCAAGCTCAGGTGTGTGTTGAAGATCTCGACCCGATCTCCGAGCCGGTTCTCGAACGCGACGTGCGCACAGATGCGCGTCTGCTTCAGCCGCACGAGCCGCGGCCGGTGCGTGATGTCGTAGGGCCGCTCGGCGTTGTGGGCGAGCACGGAGAGGCCTCGCTTCGCCAGCACCGCGAGGCCGGTCGTGTAGAAGCTCGTCGCCGAGGTCAGCTTGTAGTCGTGCGCGGCGAAGTAGAAGGCGTCGAAGCGCTCCTCTTTGCCCTGCGCCGCGAGCTCGTCGTCGAGCGCCTGTAGCAGGGAGTCGAGCTGCGTCGCCTGCGCGTCGTGCTGCACCGTGCGTCTGGAGCGCAGGCTGCGCGTCTCGACCTCCTGCAGGCAGACGAGATCCGGCATCGGATCCATCCGCGCGATCCGCTGGGCGATGCGCCGGACGCCGCGGCGAGTCGAGAACACTCCGCGCACGGGGTGCCCGAAGTACCGGACGTTGTAGCTCATGACTCGCAGTTGACCCACGCCTCGCGAGCATGCGCAGCTGGAGGAGGATCGTCAATCGCGTCCGCGCGGGGCTTGTATATGCTCGCGTCATGTCACGCACCGTCATTGTCTCGGGGGAGACGCTCGGGCAGCTCCTCGAAGCCCACGCCTCGATGGCGGCCTGGTATTACGAGCTCGCCCGCGTGATCCGCGAGGGGGGGCCCATCCGCACGCCGGACGACGCCACCCGCCGCGCCTTCCTGGCCCGGCTCGCCACGGACTTTCCCGAGATCGCCGCGCACGCGCGCGCCATCGAGAGCCCCCGAGTCTACGTGCCACCCCCCCCGACCGTGTCCGCACCCAGCGCGCCATCCGAGTGAGGCCCCCATGTTCGACTCTGCCAGGAAGCACTACCTGAACACCCTCGAAGAGATCCGCGCGGCTGGCCTCCGCAAGGACGAGAGGATCCTGCTCGGTCCTCAAGGGGCGCGCATCACGACGCGCGCCGGCGACGTCCTGAACTTCTGCGCCAACAACTACCTCGGGCTGTCCTCTCACCCGCGCCTGATCGAGGCGGCGAAGCACGCGCTCGACACGCACGGGTTCGGCCTGTCGTCGGTGCGCTTCATCTGCGGCACTCAGGATCTGCACAAGCAGCTCGAGGCGACCGTCTCGCGCTTCTTCGGAACCGAGGACACCATCCTCTACTCGTCGTGCTTCGACGCGAACGGCGGGCTCTTCGAGACGCTGCTCGGCGAGGAGGACGCGATCATCAGCGACGCGCTGAACCACGCTTCGATCATCGACGGCATCCGTCTGTGCAAGGCCGAGCGCCACCGGTACCCGAACGGGGATCTCGCCGCGCTCGAGGACGCGCTGGTGAAGACGAAGGGCAAGCGCCTGCGCATGATCGCGACCGACGGCGTCTTCTCGATGGATGGCTACCTCGCCAAGCTCCCCGACATCGTCGCGCTCGCGAAGAAGCATGACACGATGGTGATGGTCGACGAGTCCCACGCCACCGGCTTCCTCGGAGCGACCGGCCGCGGCACCCCGGAGGAGCTGGGCGTGCTGGCCGACATCGACGTCATCACCTCCACCCTCGGCAAGGCCCTCGGCGGCGCCAGCGGCGGCTTCACGACCGGGCCGCAAGGAGATCGTCGATCTGCTCCGCCAGCGCTCGCGGCCGTACCTCTTCTCGAACACCGTCGCGCCGCCGATCGTCGGCGCGAGCATCGCCGCGTTCGAGCTGATCGAGTCAGAGGGGCACCTGCGGAACAAGGTCATGCAGAACGCGCGCTCGTTCCGCGCGAAGATGGCGGAGGCGGGCTTCACCATCAAACCCGGGATTCACCCGATCGTGCCCATCATGCTCGGCGACGCGCGCCTCGCGCAGCAGATGGCCGCGCGCCTGCTCGAGGAGGGGATCTACGTCATCGGCTTCTCGTTCCCGGTGGTCCCCAAGGGCGAGGCGCGCATCCGCGTGCAGCTGTCGGCCGCCCACGACCCCGAGCACGTCGATCGCGCCGTCGAGGCCTTCGTGAAGGTCGGGCTCGAGCTCGGCGTCTTGTCGTAGCGGCTACTCCCTTGGAACCAGGGACTACGGGGCAGGCGGGATCGTCTGCTTCGGCATGTCCTTCAGGCATTTGTCGAGCGCGCCCTGGAGGTGCGCGTTCGAGGACGGCAGGCGCGGCTTGCCCATCACGTCGACGAGCAGGCGCTCGAGGATGTTCTGCTGCGGACCGAAGGTGATGAACACCACCATCGCGCGGCCCTTGATGTTGTCGAACGGCACCCCGCCGCCGCGGCCCTCGTTCCAGGCGCGCGAGTCGTGGCTGTTGTCTCGGTTGTCGCCGAGCACCCAGACCTCGCCCGCCTTCGAGGTGTACTCCTTGTGGTCCTGGCCGCAGATGCCCGAGAAGCAGCTCATGCCTTCGGCGGTGCAGTCGCGGTGCGTGGAGCAGGTGGTGTCGCTGGGCGGGCGGTTGTGGAGCGTGAAGTAGGCGCGCTCCTGGAGGTACTCGATGTAGAGCTCCGACTCCTTACGGCCCTCGCCCTCTTGCGCGAACGTACCCACGTGACAGTGCGGGACGAGCCAGCCGTTGATGATCGGCCGCCCATCGACGATCTCGAGCCGATCTCCCGGCGCCGCGATCACGCGCTTGATGAAGTCTTGCTCGGGGTTTTGCGGGTATTTGAAGACGATGACGTCGCCCCGCTCGGGCGGCAGATCGGAGAAGAGGCGGCTGTCCGTGAACGGCAGCAGCGGCCCGTACTTGAACTTGTTGACGAAGATGTGGTCGCCCACCATCAGCGTGGGCACCATCGAGCTCGACGGGATCTTGAAGGCCTCGATGACGAAGACGCGCAACAGGAGCGCCACGCCCACGGCGATGGCGATCGACTCGGCGTACTCGCGGATCTCACCCTTGCGCCAGCGCGAGAGGTGCTCGCCGACGAGGCGCTCGGCGCGCGAGTGAGCCTTCTCGAAGAGCGGCGCCACGAACGGCTCGGTGCTCATGGCCGCCTCGAGGTCGTCGAGGCCCTTGGTGAGGTCTTCGCGCTCGGCGCTCGTGAGCTCCTTCTCGACGTCGCGCCGCCGGGTCTTGAGGATGCGTCGCGCCTCCTCGAGCAGCGCGCCTGCCTCTTCGAAGCGGCTGCGCAGCTTCGCGGGGACGTCTCGCCGGCCGCCCACGCCCGCGGCCGCCGACAGCGGAAGATCGTGGCGGAAGCGTCACAGCACCACGGCGAACGCCGTGAAGAACAAGATCCCCGCGGGGATCTTCTGCTCGCTGATGATCGCCGGCAGAACCCCCACGGGGCCGCCGTCCGGGTTGCGGGTCGCCAGCCACACGGTGAAGACCGAGAGCGCGAGCGGCAAGGCGATCATCCACGCGAGGTAGAAGCCGTAGCGCGCGAGCGGATTGGACGGCCCGCGTGGGTTGCCCGACGGCCGCGAGGGCTCTTCGGTGGGCGCCGACCCGCCGTTGTCGTCGGCCTCGGGCTTCGGGCGAGCGGCGCGCGACTTCGCGGCGCTCTTGGCACCCGAGGAGGTTCCCGCGCGGGCGCTGGCCGTCCGATCCTTGCTGCGCGAGGTGGAGCGCTCCCCGGCGGGGGGCTCTGATGTCCCCGGCTCCTTGGGCGGCGTCGAGCCTTTGCCGCTCGGTTTCTCGCTACTTTCGGTCAAAAGGGGACTCGGTTGGGCCCCTCGGGACCCGGGAGGCGCGTCAACGCAAGCCCTGATCTAGACGGCTGGCTCCCCCACCGCAACTGCTACCCTTCGACTGGGATGTCCATGGATGCCGACAGGACCGCCGTGGCGGGCACGCTCGCGTCGGACGACGGCACCGCGCTCGCTCCTGGGACGATGGTGGGCGAGTACCGGGTCGACGCGGCGCTCGGCGAGGGCGGCTTCGGCTCGGTGTACCGCGCAACCCACCCGATCATCGGCAAGACGGCCGCCATCAAGCTGCTCAAGCACGAGCTGTCCTCGAACGGCGAGATGGTGTCGCGCTTCATCGCCGAGGCGCGCGCGGTGAACCAGATCCGTCACCGCAACATCATCGACATCTTCGCCTTCGGCGTGCACAGCGATGGCCGTCAGTACTACGTCATGGAGTACCTCGAGGGGTCGAGCCTCGAGGGCCACCTCGAGGCGCACGGCGGGCGCCTCCCGGTGCCGGACGCGCTCGCGATCTTTCGCCCGCTCGCGCGCGCCCTTCACGCCGCCCACGTTCGCGGCGTCGCGCACCGCGACATCAAGCCCGAGAACGTCCTGCTCACCACGGGCGACGACGGCGAGCTCATCCCCAAGCTCCTCGACTTCGGCATCGCGAAGCTCGCGGCCGATCCAGCCTCGAAGTTTCGCACTGCTCCCGGCGTTCAGATGGGGACGCCCGCGTATATGGCGCCGGAGCAGGTGCACGGCAGGCCGTCGGATCAACGCGCGGACATCTACACCTTCGGCGTGATGGTGTTCGAGGTGCTGACCGGGCGGCTGCCGTTCGAGGCAGAGACGGCGATGGCGGTGATGGTGAAGCACGCCACCGAGGCGCCCCCGTCGATGTCGGAGCTCGCGCCGGATCTGCCGGCCGCGCTCGACGCGCCGGTGCTGCGCATGATGCAAAAGGACCCCGACGCGCGGCCCACGTCCATCCTCGAGGCGCTCGATGAGCTCGTGGCAGCCGCGGAGCAGGCCGGGCTCGTCTCTGCCGAGCGCTTCCCCCGCCTCGCGGGCGGCGAGGGCGCGATGAGCGTCGCAGGGAGGACCGTGATCGGCCCGCCTTCGAGCTCCAGCGTCATCCCGTCGAGCTCCGCGCGGTCGGCGAGGTCGTCCTCGGGTGGGGGCGCGCTCGACGCGCGGCGCGACAAGCCGTCCGGCCTGGGCACCCTCAAGATCGCGGCCGCGGTGCTCGCGGCCGGCCTCGCGGTCGTGGCCATCGTGTCGCTCGCTCGCACCAAGCCGTCGCCAGAGCCGAGCGTCGTCGCGCCGACGACGCCGGCGGCCAGCGAGCCGAGCGGGATGACGAGCGGGGTGGTCGTGACCCCCTCCGTCGCGCCGATGGCCGCGGAGGCGCGCGCGTCCGCGAGCGCGGCTGTGGAACCAGCCACGGTCAAGCTCGCGATCGCCTCGACCCCGCCCGACGCGGAGGTGTTCCTGGGTGATCAGCGGCTCGGCAAGTCCGGGGAGAAGCTCTCGCTTCCACGCGGCAGCGAGCCGCTGACGCTCACCGTGAAGCGCGCGGGCTTCGTCCCCAAACAGCTCGAGATCACACCCAACGACGACGTCGCAGAGACGGTCGTCCTGCAAGCGGCCGCAAAGCCGAAGGAGTACGCATGGTGAGCCCCCGCGGTCTGCGATCGATGCTCTGGCCCTTCGCCGCGACTCTCGCGCTCGGCTGCGCGGAGGCCGAGACCGACGACGAAGGGGGAGGCGGCGCGTCGGACGGCGGCTCCGACCAAGGGGGCGCGGCCCTCGGGGGGGGTGGCGCCGGGGGCGACGGCGGAGACGGCGGCGCGGGCGGGGCCCCACCGATGCCTTCGTGCGAGCCCGTCGAGGAGGGCCTCGTCGGCGAGGACTGTGGCCTGTTCGTCGATCCCTCGGCCTCGCTCGGGGGCGATGGCAGCCAGCTGACGCCGTTCCGCACGGTCGGGGCGGCCATCGCGGCCGCCAGCTCCTCGAGCGTCCCGATCTACGTCTGTGCCAACGAGCTCCAGGAGAACGTCATCCTCGACCCCGGTCGCACGCTCTTCGGTGGCATCACCTGCGACGGCGACTGGAGCTGGAACCTGGCCGGCAGGACGCCCCTGACCGCCGACCCTGGCACTGTCCCGCTGACGATCTCCGGAGGCGATTCGGAGGCGTCGGTGACGACGGTCTCTGGCTTCGATGTCACGGCGCAAGACGGTGTGCTCGTCAGCGAATCCTCCATCGCGGCGATCGTCGATGGCGGCTTCGCGGCGTTCGAGCGCGTCTCGCTTGCCGCCGGGAACGGCGTCGCGGGGAACCCGAGTTTCGAGGGACAGAGCCCGGCGGGCGCGTCCGGGCTCTCCGGCGAGAACGGCGTCGGCATCGTCGGCGGCGGCCCCGGTGGCGGCAGCGCGTGCGGGTCTGTCGGTGGAGACGGCGGCGCGCAGATCGCGGGCTTCAACACGGGCGGCGACGAGGGCGAGCCCGACCAGAACAACGGCGGCGCGACGGTCGGCAACCTCGGCCCGGCCGTGTGCGAAAACGGCGGGCCGGGCGCGGACGGAGCGGACGGCGTGGATGGCGTCGACGCCTCGGGCCTCGGCTCGATCGACGTGTTCGGCTTCACCCCCGCGAGCGGCACCCCCGGCACCGACGGGCAGCACGCTGGCGGCGGCGGCGGCGGGGGCTCGGTGTTCAACTCCGCAGGCGGCGGTGGGGGCGGCGGCGGCTGCGGTGGGATTGGAGGCGTAGCTGGGCTCGGTGGCGGGTCGTCGATCGCCCTCATCGTGCTCGACGCGAGCCTGGCGCTCAGCGACATCACCTTCGCCGTGGGCTCTGGCGGTGATGGCGGCTTCGGCTGGCTGGGCGGGGCGGGCGGCTCTGGCGGCGGCGGCGGCCAGGGCGTCGGAACGGCCTGCGATGGCGCGGCGGGGGGCGCGGGCGGCGCAGCTGGAAGAGGCGGAGGGGGCGCTGGCGGCCATGCGTTGGTCGTCGCCTACGCGGGCGCCCCGCCCGACCTCGAGGGGATCCAGCTGCCCGAGCCGCAGGCCGAGCAAGCGGGGCTCGGCGGGGGCGACGCGCCGGACGGCGTCGCCGCCCAGAGCCTGCAGTTCTGACGGTAAGGCGAGACCGCTTGCGGCACTGCACTTCGCAAGCGCGTCCCCGTGATTTCATGCCCTCGGCCCCCCTCGCGTCGCGAGGGGGGAGACCGTGAGAGGCGAGGCGGTGCCTTCGCCCTTGCGGCGAAGGGGGCGGCGGCCAAGGCGGGGCGAGAAAAAGAAAGACGGCGCGCCGTGGGGCGCGCCGCCTCATTCAAACCGCTTCAGGCGTCGCTCAGGGAGCGCCGCAGAAGAAGTCGCCGATGTTCGCGTAGGTGTCTTCGAACGCAGCGCCGTCGCACTCGGGGCTGAGCATCTCGGCGTTGAGGATCGGGTCGCACGCGGAGGGGATGGTGACCGTCTGGACGCAGATGCTGTCCGGGCTGGTGAGGGCGTAGTCGATGCAGTCACCGAAGTCGGTGCCCTCGAGATCGCAGGCCTCGCAGGCCGTCTGCCCGCAGAAGATGAACTGGCTGACGGGGTTCGAGCACTCGGCGGCGAGGCCCTGAGCAGCCGCCTCACAGGCGAACTGGTTGAGGAAGGTGTACATCGCGCCGCTGAGCAGGACGGCGGACTCGCCGCTCGCCACGGCCGGGTCGACGCTGAAGTCGGCGCCGAGGAGGCAGCCCGCGCAGGGCTGGGTGGCCGCGTCGTCGATGTAAGCGTTGCAGGTGGTCTCCGTCGAGGTCTCGCTGAGGCAGGCCGTGAGGAAGCCGTCGACCTCACCCGCGTCGCACAGGTTCTGACCGGTCGCCGTGGTGGTGTCGTTGAGCAGGAGCGCGTCGCCGTCCGAGAAGCAGCCGGGGACGACCGTGCTGCCGCCCTCGCCCATGCCGCCGACGTTGATCGTGTTGCCGGTGCCCTCGCCGCCCACGTTCGTGGTGCCGCCGGTGTCGCCGCCGCCGTCGCCGCCACCCGAGCCACCCGAGCCGCCCGTGCCGCTGTCGCCGCAAGCCACAACCAACGCGCCGCCGAGAGCCATCAAACAAACAAGCTTCAAATTCATGGGGACTACCTCCAAAAGGAACCGAACCGAGTCGACAAGCGGCGCGCTCGCCGCAAACGATGCCCCGCCCGAGAGCGGAGCCAAAGCTTGACCGCTCGAGTGGGCGCGCACACTATCAGACCTCGGCCGCCTGTTGGTGATCAAAGTGTCACAAAAGTGACATTTCGTACCGACGGGTCAGCCAAGACCTGGGGTGGGGCCCACCGCGAGCTGCTCGCCGGCCTGCTGGCCAACGCGCCGTTTTCAACAACCGTCGCTCGGGTCGAGTGACGCGCGAGCGAGCAAAAGAATCACAAGAGCCTCGATTATACAGGGAAGCGCGCGGCTCGCAACGCGGCCCGGGCAGGTTCTTGGCTGGCCGAGCGCCCCGAAGGCGCGCGAGCAAGAGCTCGACGCACCCCCAGCGCAGGCGGCGGCCGCTCGAGCACGGGCTCGGTGCACGCGGGCGCCGACGTGCGCTACGAGGGCGCCATGAGCAGCGAGCCCGCTCCCGAGGACGACGACGTCGCGAAGCGAACCAGCGGACCGCGAGACGGCCTGCGCGCGATGCTGCCGAGGGTGCGGCGAGGCTGGTACATCGCCGCGACCTCGGAGGAGCTCGGCGACGCGCCGCTCGCGCGCGCGCTGTTCGGGACGCCGGTCGTGCTGTTCCGCGGGGCGAACGGCAAGCCGGGCGCGCTGCTCGATCGTTGCCCGCACCGCAACGTGCCCTTGTCGCTCGGCAAGAAGGTCGGCGACCACCTCGAGTGCGCGTACCACGGCTGGCAGTTCGATACCGGCGGCGCTTGCCGCTTCGTGCCGAGCCTCACGGGGTCGTCGGAGGCCAAGAGCCGCAAGTGCGGCGCCTTCGCGGCGGTGGAGCAGCAAGGCTTCGTGTGGATCTACGGCGCGCCCGACCAAGAGCCGAGGGACGAGCCGCATCGCTTCGCGTTCGTCGGCAAGCCCGGGTACACCACGGTGAGCCGCCAGGTGTGCGCGAAGGGCACGCTCTACTCGACGCTGGAGAACGCCCTCGACGTTCCCCACACCGCCTTCTTGCACCGCGGGCTCTTCCGCGCGGAGAGCCGGAACATCACGATCCGCGCGAAGGTGCGCCGCACCCCGGAGCGCGTCGAGGTGGAGTACGTCGGCGAGCCGCGTCCCCCGGGGATCGTCGCGAAGATCCTCTCGCCCTCCGGCGGCACGGTGACCCACTTCGATCGCTTCATCTTGCCGTCGATCGCGCAGGTCGAGTACCGCATCGGCGACGAGAACCACATCCTCGTCGACAGCGCGATGACGCCGGTCGACGACTTCGAGACGAGGATCTACGCCGTCGTCAGCTACAAGATGAGGATCCCGGGCTCGATCGTGAAGCCGATCCTCGAGCCGCTCGCGATGCGCGTCTTCGCGCAGGACGCCGTGATGCTCTCCCGCCAGTCGGAGAACGTGCGGCGCTTCGGCGGCGAGCATTTCATCTCCACCGAGATCGACGTCATCGGCAAGCACATCGCCGCGCTGCTCAAGGCGGCCGAGCTCGGCGAGCCGGCGACCGAGGCGGCGCACGAGGTCGACCTCATCGTCTGATCTCGCCGGGCCCTGGCTGCTGTATCATCCTCGGCCATGCGGCTCGTCCCCTGTCCGTCGTGCAAGCGCCACCTGTTCGCTCGCGAAGAGCGCTGCCCGCACTGCGGCAGCTCCGGGACGCCGTTCGTGCTCGCCGTCGCCGCGCTCGTCTCCGTCGCCTGCACCGAGACCGTGGCGCCCGTGTACGGGCCCGCCAGCGTGGATCTATCGACCCGGGAGGCCGCCTCGGCGACCTCGACCGCCACGGCTACCGCGACCGCTCCGCCGCGCGCCGACGTCGACGTCTACGGGCCCGCCCCCATCGAGCCCGAGCTGCGCACCTCTTCTTCAGCGTCGGCCTCCACGGCGGTCGCCCCCTCCGCCCCGAAGCCTACGGCCACGGCCACGCAGCCGGGCCCTACGGCGGGCCCGACGGCGCCCCCGATCGCCGTCTACGGCCCCGCGCCGCGAGATCCCATCAAGCGAACGCCCTGACCGCCCGCGCGGGCGCGTGGTGGCTGCCTCGCAGGAGGTTGGTGTCTCGACCAGAGCGTGACGCCCTCGGCGACCATCACGGGTTAGGATGCGCCCGATGGTGCGCCGTGACGCTGAAGAGGGAGAAGGCGATCTCTCGCCGGCTTCCTCCGAAGCAAGCTGCGCTTCTCCAGAGGGTGCGAATCCCTCGCCGGTAAGCGTCGGAGCGCCGGGTAGCAGGCCCCAGCCGAGCGGGAGAGATCCCGGCGGTCAAGCGGGGCGTCAAAAGGGTCTACGGACCGAGCAAGCACGCGGGCCGCAACATCAAGTGAAGCCTGCAGCCTCGTCAGATTCACAATCCGGGAGCGCGGTGGGTCCACGACCCAACGCCAGCCGATCCGCTCATTTCACGGCGCAGGCCATGTCCATTGCTCTTGTTCCGAAACGAGCAACGGGTCCCGGCGGGGTACAGGGCGCAGCAAGCGTGCAAGAGGAGTGCGGAACTCGGGAGGCCCGTCTGCGTCGCCCTCGTCGGGGCAAGGCGCGTCGTATAAGCCAGAGGCGAATCGGCCGCTGCGCAGCGGGAGTCCGAGGGGGTCACTGTACTGAAGAGCGAGGCGCGAGCCGCGCGAACGAACGCCGCGAAGAACAACGCGGCGGGAGGGAAAGACCCCTGCGGTGGTCGTGTCGGTGGAGCAGGTAAGCGCGAGGGCATGGCCGGCAAGTCCGGTCCCAACCACCCCCATCGGCGACAGCCCATGGACAAAGTGCGACAACTGCAACGCCGGCTGTGTGCCGCGGCCAAGCGGCATCCGGAGCGCCGCTTCCACGCGTTGTACGACCGTATCGCGAGGTGTGACGTCCTCGCGGAAGCGTGGAAGCGGGTAAGGAGGAACAAAGGAGCCGCGGGCGTCGATGCCCAGACGATCGCGGTGCTCGAGGCGTACGGCGTGGAGAAGCTCCTCGGAGAGATCCACGACGTGCTCCGTGCAATCGAGATGTCGATGAAGCCGAGCTTCGCGTGAAACACGTGATGACGCGACTCGGTCTCGAGCTGCACCCGGACAAGACGAGGAAGGCGGACCTTTCGTCGGGCAAGGAGGGGTTCGACTTTCTCGGCTGCCACCTGCGCAAACGCATGAGCGGACCGATCTGGGAGAGGACGCGCAAGCGCGTGTACTTCCTCCAGCGTTGGCCCGCCGCTCGCGCGATGAAGCGGATCCGGCAGCGTGTGAGGGATCTCACTCCGAGGTCGCGCTGCCACGCGGACCTGCGCGATGTCATCGCGCAGCTCAACCCCGTGCTGCGCGGCTGGGGTCAGTACTTCCGCACCGGGAATGCCGACGTGAAGTTCAACCGGCTCGACGAGTACGTGCACCGACGGCTTCGAGCGCTTCGCGTGAAACGCGCAGGCTCGAAGCTCAAGGCCGGACAAGCCGAGCGCTGGACCCGCGACTACTTCGTGAAAGGCCTCGGCTCCATCGCCTGCGCGGAACCATCCGCTATCCGGAGGCTGCGTAATGCCGCGTCACGAGAGACCACCGGTAAGCCGTGTGCGGGAAATCCGCATGCACGGTTTGAAAGGGGGTCTTGATTCACTCCACCCCGCAAGGGGAAAGGAATAAGGATCTACCAATGGCCACGTTCGACGAAGAGGTCGCCGCCACCTCTACCTGGTTCTCGTCTGCGCGCTTCGCCGACACCAAGCGCCTCCACACCGCGCGCGAGGTCGTCGAGCAACGCGGGACCATCCGCCAGGAGCACGCCGTCGCTCGGGACGCCGCGGCGGCGTTCCATGAGCGCCTCCGCGAGCTGTTCTCGCAAGGAAAGTGCATCACCACGTTCGGGCCCTATTCGCCCGGGCAAGCGGTGGCGATGCGGCGCGCCGGCATCGAGGGCATCTACCTCGGCGGCTGGGCGACGAGCGCCAAGGGCTCCGCCCAGGAAGACCCAGGCCCCGACCTCGCGAGCTACCCGCTGAGCCAGGTGCCGAACGAGGCGGCCCCCATCGTTCGCGCGCTGCTCACCGCCGACCGAAACCAGTTCCACGCCCGCGCTCGCATGACCGAAGCGCAGCGCCGCGCCAGCCCAGCCGTCGACTTCCGCCCGTTCATCATCGCCGACGCCGACACCGGCCACGGCGGCGACGCGCACGTGCGCAACCTCGTGCGCCGCTTCGTCGAGGTCGGCGTGCCCGGGTACCACATCGAAGATCAGAAGCCCGGCGTGAAGAAATGCGGCCACCAAGGGGGCAAGGTGCTCGTCTCCGAGGACGAGCAGATCAAGCGCCTCAGCGCGGCCCGCTTCCAGCTCGACATCATGCAGGTGCCCGGCATCGTCGTCGCGCGCACCGACGCCGAGTCGGCCACCCTGCTCGACGGCCGCCTCGACGAGCGCGACCAGCCGTTCATCCTCGGCGCGTGTGAGCTCAACGTCCCGACCTTCAAGGCCGCGTTCCTGGCGCTCCTGCGCACGCTCCACCGGCGAGGCATCGAGGAGCTGACCGGGTACCAGCTGTACGCGACCGGAGAGGGCGAGGTCCTGGCCGCGGAGCGCTGGCTCGACGAGGTAGGGCTCACGCCGCTCATCGACCAGGCGGTGCTCGGCTACGAGCAGCGCGGTCGCAGCGGCGCCGACGCCGCGCTCGATCCCGTGTTCGATCGGCTCGTCGACGAGTGGCAGGCCCGCGCCGACGTGAAGACGTACGGCGAGGCCGTCGCCGACGAGATGCGCTTCTTGCTGAGCGAGGGCGTGCAGGTCCCGATGACCGAGGCCGAGTGGCTCGCGTTCGCGCGCCGCGCCTCGTTCTTCGAGATCCGCGAGCGCGCCAAGGAGATGGGGGTCGACGTGCAATGGGACTGCGAGCACGCCAAGACGCCCGACGGGTACTACCAGGTCCGAGGCGGCATCGACTACGCGATCGTCAAGTCTCTGGCGGCGGCTCCCTACGCCGACCTGTTGTGGATGGAGACGAAGACGGCCGACCTCCACGACGCGAAGCTGTTCGCCGACGCCGTCCACGCCGTCTACCCGCGCGCGATGCTCGCGTACAACCTGTCGCCGTCGTTCAACTGGGACACGACCGGGCTCGGCGACGACGAGATGCGGCGCTTCCCCATCGAGCTAGGCAAGCTCGGCTTCGTCTTCAACTTCATCACCTACGGCGGGCACCAGATCGACGGCCTGGCCGGCGAAGAGTTCGCGAGCGCGCTCCGGGAGGACGGCATGCTGGCCCTCGCGCGGCTCCAGCGGAAGTTCCGGCTGGTCGAGTCGCCCTATCGCACGCCACAGACGCTTGTCGGAGGCCCTCGCGGCGACGCGGCGCTGATGGCGATCACCGGCCGAACGGCGACGACCAAGGCGATGGGGAAGGGCTCGACCCAGTTCCAGCACACGGTGATGACCGAGGTTCCGCCCAAGCTCCTCGACGGCTGGCTCGAGCGCTGGGCTCAACATCACCAGCTCGCTACGCGCCTCACCGCGGGGCTCAAGCCTCACGGCGCAGGCACCGAGCTGCTCGAGCTCAGCCTGCTGAGCGCCGGCCGCGAGAAGGCTGCGAACGTCATCTTCCACACCATCCAAGATCGCCGCGGTCGAAAGATCCTCTCGGTCCGCGACCAGAACACGTTCGACGAGACGCTGCGCAAGAAGCGGCTGATGACGCTTTTGCAGCTGTTCTTGATCCATCGCTACAAGATCGACTCGGTGCACTACCTGACGCCCACCGACGACAACAAGCGGCAGACCGAGAAGATGAAGGCCCGCGGCCTGTTCAGGGCGGTGAACGACGAGGTCGGCGAGATCATCGTCGCCGACGTCAACAAGGACCTCATCAAGCAGCTCGTCGATCCGGAGCTGCCCGCGCTGGCAGAGCTGATCGCGGCAGAGTAGCTACGCCAGCCCCTCGTGGTCGAACTCGGCCGTGAGCTCACGACCCATCAGATCCTCGACCGCCTTGGCCACCGGCTTGTCCTCGTACAGGACGCGGTACACCTCGTGGATGATCGGCAGCTCGAGGCCGAGCTTGAACGTGAGATCGTAGGCGCTCTTCGTCGTCTTGACGCCCTCGGCGACGTGGCCGAGCCCCGCGACGATCTCCGCGAGCTTCTTGCCCTTGCCCAGCTCCAGGCCGACCGTGCGGTTGCGCGACAGCTCGCCCGTGCAGGTGAGCACGAGGTCGCCCATACCGGCGAGGCCTGCGAGGGTGATGGCCTGGCCGCCGCGCGCGAGCGAGAGCTTCACCATCTCCGACAGGCCGCGCGTGATCAACATCGCGCGCGTGTTGTGACCGAAGCCGAGGCCGTCGGCGGCGCCTGCGGCGATCGCGATCACGTTCTTGATGGCGCCGCCGCACTCCACGCCGGGCACGTCGCGGCTCGCGTAGGTCCGCAGGTGCGGGGCGTGGAAGCGCTTCATCACGTGGGAGCGCACGGCCTCGTCCTTGGCGGCGATCACGACGCCGGTGGGCAGCTTGGCCGCGAGCTCTTTCGCGAAAGAGGGGCCAGACAGGAAGGCGAACTGGTGGTGCAGCTCGCCCGGCAGCTCGGCCTCGAGGATCTGGTCGACGAAGGTGAGCGACTCGTTCTCGATGCCCTTGGTGGCGCTGACGATGGGCGCCTCCCGCGGCACCTTGCGCGCGACGAGCTGCGCGACCTCGCGCGTCGCGTGGCTGGGCGCGACGAACACCACCATGGAGGCCTGGTGCAGGGCCTCCTCGGGGTCGACGGTGGCCGACAGCGTCTCGGGCAGGCTCGCGCTGGGCAGGTACCGGCCGTTGAGCCGCTGCTCGTTGATCTGCGCGACGAGGTCCGGGCGACGACAGTACATCGACACGCGCTCACCCTTGTCGGCGAGCACCTTCGCCAGCGCCGTGCCCCACGCGCCCGCGCCCAAGACCGCGACCTTCTCTCCTCGTGAGACCATGGCCTGACGGTATCAGAGCGCGCGTCCCCGAGCGATTCAGCACGAGTACGCCGGGCCGAGCGCGCAGACCCCCGCCTTGCACGCGGGCGCGACCTCGCCGTCCGAGCACGGCTTGAAGTCTCGCCCGCGCAGGTGCGCGGGGCGGGCGACGGGGTGCCTTCGAGGGCTCGGGTCGACCCAGCAGTCGCGCTCGGTCTTGCAGAGAACGGCATCGAACCAGGAGAACGCGCAACCCTTCGCGGGCGCGTTGCAGTCGCAGCTCGGTCCGACGTTCACGGGGCGGCTGAACCGGATGTTCTCCGGGACGCCGCCGGTGTCGGCGACACACGTCCCCGCGGCGCGGTCGACGACACACCCGCGAAGCTCACACGCGCCGCTCGCGATGGGGGCAGTCTTCGGCTTCAGCGTGCACGCCCCCTCGACGCACAGGCACGCGCCGGGGGCGGGCGCGGTCTCCTCGCAGGCGGCCGGCGGCTGGGGCTCCACGCAGCGAGTCGGGGCGCAGGGGTCATCCCAGCCGCAGTCGTCGTCCGCGCTGCAGGCCACGAAGGACCGATGGTCGCGCCCCAGCTTCGGCGCAGCAGAGGCCGCGGCGGAGGGGCTGCTCGAGGTCGCGGAGGTCGACGCCGGCGCGGACGCGCTCGCGGAGACGACGCTCGGCGCCTGCCCGACCGTCACCGCCATCGTGGGCGCAGGCCGCGGCTCGTCGGCCGCGCCGGCGCAGCCGAGGACGCAGCCAGCGAGCAAGGGGCCCCAGGCAGACGGCAGAGTCATGAGCGCATCATGCCCGATCGAGGCGCTCTACGATCTCCTCGCTGGCCTCCCACAGCCGCTCCGCCAAGCCCTCGTCGCGCGCGTACCGAGAGCTCTTGGCCAGGTTGCAGTCCGAGAAGTACTCGCCGCTGACGCCCTCGAGCGCGGAGTGCGCGGCGACGTAGCTCTGGGTGGCGGCGCCCTGGGGGATGGACTTCAGGGCGACCGCCGCGGCGAGCGGCATCGCCGCCCGGACGAAGGGGTTCATGTGGCGGACGAGGTTGGTCGCGATGGCGCCCGGGTGCAGCGCGTTCGCGGTCTTCTTCGTGCCCTGCAGGCGCCGCGCGAGCGCGCGCGCGAAGAGGATGTTCGCGAGCTTCGACTGGCCGTACGCGCGGCTGGGGGAGTACCCGCTCGACCACGTGAGATCGTCGAGGCGGACGCCCCCGGGGGGAGCCCAGCCGTGCGCGGAGCTGGAGACCATGACGACCCGCCCGCCGTCGGCGAGCCGCTCCAACAGGCGCGTCACGAGCATGAAGTGACCCACGTGGTTGGTCAGAAACTGCAGCTCCTGGCCGTGCTTCAGCGTGAGCTCGGGCAGCATCATGATCCCCGCGTTGCACAGGATCACGTCGAGCGAGCCGGCCTTGGCCTCGACCTCGTCGACGCACGCGCGGATCGACGTTGGCTCCGACAGCTCGCACGCCACGGGGATCGCGCTCGGGCCGAGGGCGGCGCAGACCTCTGTCGCCTTGTCCACGCTGCGCGCCGCGCCCACGACGCGCGCGCCGCGCAGCGCGAGCACGCGCGCCGTCTCCTGTCCGATGCCCGAGTTGACGCCGGTGATGAGCACCGTCTTGCCCGAGAGATCGAGCCCGGCGGTCACCTCCTCGGCCGTCGAAGCGAACCCGAACCCGCTCGGCCCGCGCTTGCCCTTGATCAGCCCCCAGAGCGACATGGCGAGACGTTAGCGTCCCGATGTCGTGTCGCAACATGAAGAATCGTTGTCGCATCGATGCGAATGCCGGCGCGCGCGGCCGACGCTATAAGGACCTCCACGATGCGCGCCCACCTCTTTGCGATCCTCCCGCTCGCCCTGCTCGCCTGCTCCGACGACACCACCGCGAGCGGAGGCTCCGGCGCCGGAGGTGACCCCGCGGGGGGCGGCGCGGAGGGAGGCGCCGCGCAGGGCGGCGCGGCCGAGGGAGGCGCCGGAGGTGGCAGCCCCATCACCGGAGACTTCGTCGCCGGCGGCGAGCGCCCCGTGACTGTGCAGGTCCCCGACGGCTACGACCCCGAGGTCCCGGCGCCGCTGATGATCCTGCTGCACGGGTACTCGGCGACCGGCGCGATCCAGGAGGCCTATTTCGGGCTCGGGCCGATCGCCAACGAACAGGGTGTCGTGTACGCGAACCCCGACGGCACCGTCGACGCGACCGGCGAGAACTTCTGGAACGCCACCGAGGCGTGCTGCGACTTCGGCGGCACCGACGTCGACGACTCGGCCTACCTCTTGGGCCTGGTCGACGAGATCGCCTCCAAGGTCAACGTCGATCCGAAGCGCGTCTACTTCATCGGGCACTCCAACGGCGGCTTCATGTCCCACCGCATGGCGTGCGACCACGCCGGGAGGGTGGCGGCCATCGTGAGCCTCGCCGGGGCGACCTTCATCGACCCGTTCGACTGTGGGGCGAGCGAGCCGGTGAGCGTGCTGCAGATCCACGGCGACGCGGACGAGACCATTCTGTACGAGGGCGGCACGACCACGCAGCCGTACCCGAGCGCGGCTGAGACCGTCGCGTTCTGGGCGGGGCGCGCCGGCTGCGACGGCGAGCCGGTGATCGACCCGGTGACACTCGACCTCGACGGCGACGTCCCCGGAGCGGAGACGACCGTCGCGGACTTCTCGGGCTGCGACGCCGGTGTCGACGTGTCGCTGTGGACGTTGGTGGGCGGCGCGCATGTCCCCGCGGTCACGCCGGCCTTCAGCGAGGGCGTCGTGGCCTGGCTGCTCGCGCACGAGAAGCCGTAGCGACCGGCCGCTGCTACGAAGAGGAGACGACGAGCGCGTCGAGCAGCGCCTTCGCGGCCGCCTTGTCGTCACCCTCGACCGCCAGGAAGAACGCCCCCGACTGCCGCACGCTCGCGCTCTTCTCGAGGCGCGCCCGCTCGAGCGCGGGGATGGCTTCAGCCCCGGCGCTCGCGGGTGCGAACGTGATGGTGAAGGTCTTGCCGCCCTTCTTCACCGTGAAGACGATCGCGCTCTTGCCACCGGCGAGCGGGGCGCTCGACACGTCGGTGCAGCCGGCGTCCCGCAGGGACTTCTCGACCTCGACGCCCGTCGCCGCCGTGAGCGACTTGCCCCCGATCGTCGGGCCCGAGGCCGTGCCGCCACCCGCGGTCGTTCCGCCGCCGCCGCCGGTCGCGCCGACTCCGCCTTTCGCGGCGGAGCCACCCGGAGCGAAGGCGATCGGATAGCGGACCTTCACCGTGCCCGACTCCGGCTTCGGGAAGGACAGGGCGATGAAGGCCTTGGAGACGCACGACTTGACCCCCTCGTTCGGCAGGTCTCCGCCGTGCGATACGCCGCTCACGCTGCCGTCCCCCTGGATCGTGAAGCTGACCGTCACCTTCCCCTCGAGCTCGGGGTTGTCCCTCAGCCCGTTCTCGTAGCAGAGGCGGAAGCGGCCGAAGTTCTGGCGAACGATGCGCTGGATCACCTCGGGCGGCAGCGCGCCGTTCACGCTGGTGGCGCCCATGCGCACGCTCGGGGGCTTCTCACGGTGTGTTCCCCCGAGGCGCCCCGAGCCGCTGCCGAACCCCTGACCGGTGCCCGTGCCGGCGCCGTGGCCGATCGTCCCGATGTTGCCGAGGCCGATCCCTTCGCCGTTGCCGCCGCCGCCCGGGCCAGAGCCTCTGCCCTCGCCGATCCCGGAGAGGCCGAGCCCGCCGGCGCCGAACGCGTCGCCGATCTCGTCGCCCCACATGTTGCTCTTCGGGTCCTTGCCCCAGGGCGCGGTGGGCGCGTCGGGGTCCCCGCCGGCGCCGCTGTTGAGCAGGCCGATCATGCCGTGCTCCTTCGCGTCCTCCAGCGCTGCTTTGCGGGCGAGGTGCGGGTCGGGGTTGTCGTTCGGTCCGCGCACCGAGAAGCGGCTCGAGCCCAGCGCGCTCCCCGAGACGACGGCCTCGCTGCGCTCGCCAGAGCTCGAGGTCGCGGGGCTCGAGGTCGAGAGCTCTTCGGCCTCGGAGCTCGCGCGCCGCGCCTCGGCGGTGGAGTCGGAGGGCGAGGGGTCCTTCGACGCGCACGCCGCGGTGAGGACCAGGACGACGCAGAGCGAACCGCGAAGGGAGGCCATGGCTGAGCGTCCTTCTACGGGCCGCTGGCCGCAAGCTTCCCCGCGCTGGCGCGTGCCATCTTGCCAGCAGCCCCCCAGAGGACCCGCCAAGTTGGCAAACGTCATGAGACCTCTCATGTTCTCGCCTGGTGTCGCGTCGAAGGTGCATGACGACGATCACGAAGAGACGAATGGGTGTTGTCGGTGTGCTGGTGGCCGTGGCGGTGTTCGCGATCGGGGCGACCGCGTACGCCGATGGCAAGGACAAGGGCGGCAAGGAAGGCTGCGGGAAGCGGGCCGAGGCGCGGTTCGAGAAGTCCGACGCGAACAGCGACGGGTTCCTCACCGAGGCCGAGGTCGGCGACAAGAAGTGGGCGCGCATCAAGGTGGCCGACGCCAACAACGACGCCAAGGTCTCGCTCGCCGAGATGAAGCAGGCGAAGGCCGACGGCAAGCTCAAGCACAAGGACAAGAAGGGCAAGAAGGGGAAGAAGAAGGGCAGCGCCGACGCCTGAGCCCCCCAGACTCCGCCGGCGCACGCGCTCCTCGCCGCGGCGCCGGCGGCTCGCCCGCTCGGAACCTGCTCAGCGCCGCCACGGCGCCGCGCTCGCGTGATATCGTCGGCCGTCGATGAGCAACGTCTGCGTCCTCGGGGCCGGCGCGTGGGGCACGGCCCTGGCGAAGGTCCTGGCCGACAAGGGGAACCCCACGGTGCTGTGGGCGTTCGAACAGGACGTCGCCCAGTCGATCAACGAGACGCACGAGAACAAGCGGTATTTCTCGGGGCACACGGTCCCCGACAGCGTCCGCGCCACGACCTCGCTCGAAGGCGCCCTGCAAGGCGCGGAGCTGGTCGTCATCGTCGTCCCCACCCACGCGGTGCGGGAGGTGATGACGAAGGCCAAGCCGTTCATCCCCCCGCAGGCGCTGCTGTGTAGCGCCGCCAAGGGCATCGAGAACGACACGCTCATGCTGATGAGCCAGGTGCTCGAGGACGTTCTCGGCGCAGACGCGACCCCGCGGCTCACGTACCTCTCGGGCCCGAGCTTCGCGAAGGAGGTCGCGCTCGGCATGCCCACGGCCGTGGTCGTCGCGGGGCGCGACGACGAGAACACGAAGGCGGTGCAGCGCGCTTTCGCGACCGACAAGCTCCGGGTCTACAGCTCCGACGACGTCATCGGCGTCGAGATCGGCGGCGCCCTGAAGAACGTGATCGCGATCGCCGCCAGCGCGATCGACGGCCTCGGGTTTGGGCACAACTCGCGCGCGGGCATGATCACGCGCGGGCTGCACGAGATCGGCCGCCTGGCGATGCGGATGGGAGGCGATCCGATGACGGTCGCGGGCCTCTCGGGGATGGGCGATCTCGTCCTCACGTGCACCGGCGATCTCTCGCGAAACCGCACCGTCGGCGTGGAGCTCGGCAAGGGCAAGAAGCTCCCCGAGATCCTCGCGGCGCTCGGCGCCGTCGCCGAAGGCGTGAAGACCGCGAAGAGCGCGTATGACCTGAGCGTGCGCGAGAAGGTCGAGATGCCCATCACGCACGAGGTCTACAAGGTGTTGTACGAGGGCAAGCACCCGCGCCAGGCGGTCGTCGACATCATGAACCGAGAGCTGAGGAGCGAGCGATGAAGTCGAGGGGGTGGTTCGTTGGTTGCGCGATCTCGATCACGGCGACGCTCGCGAGCCCCGCGCTCGCGCAGCAACCGCAGCAGCCTCCTCCGCAGCAGTGTCAGCCCGGGCAGCTGTGCCCTCCGATGCTCCCGCCGCTCACCCTCCCCACCATCCCAGGGATCACGCCGCAGCAGCCGCCGCCGCAGCAGCCTCCGCCCGGTCAGCCGCCGCCGTATGGTCAGCCGCCGCCGTACGGTCAGCCGCCGCCGTACGGTCAGCCGCCGCCCTACGGCCAGCCGCCCTATGGCCAACCGCCTTACGGCCAGCCGCCGTACGGCCAGCCGCCCTACGGCTATCCTCCGTACGGGGCGTACGAGCCCAGCAAGAAGCGCACGGGGCTCGAGATCGGCTACCTGTACGGCACCTCGATCGCCTGGGGGTGGGCACCGGCATCTGGCTCGACGTCGAGGCAGAGATCGAGAACCCCGGCCTGGCGATCATCATGCCGGCGCTGTTCGGCGCCGCGGCTCCGGTAGGGGTCTTCATCGCCGACTACGCGACCGACAAGCTGCCCGAGGGGTTCCCCGCCGCGCTCGCGACGGGCATGTGGCTCGGCGGCGGGCTCGGGCTCGGCGTGTGGTCCGTCCAGTCGGCCATCTCGTCCGATGAGTGGGGCTTCGCCGCCCTCGGGCGCGCAACGTTCGTCGGCTCGCTGGCGGGTGGCGCGATCGGCGGCGTGGTCGGTGGCCTGATCGAGCCCTCGCCCAAGACCAGCATGCTCATCCTCTCGGGCTCCGGCTGGGGTGGGCTGGTCGGCATGGCGTTCGGCGGAGCGGCGAGCTCGGGAGACTGGAAGCGCGCGAACGACGCGGTGTCGGTGGGCACGCTCATCGGCGGCGGCGTCGGCCTGCTGGGGTCGGCGGGCGCGTCGTTCGGGTGGACGCCGTCGTGGTCCCAGCTCGGCGCGATGTGGGGCGGCTTCGCGATCGGCGCGGCCGCGACCACCCCGATCTACCTCGTGTACCTCGCCGTCGACGCCGATCCGCGGACCGGGCTGATCGCGCAGGGCATCGGCGGGCTGATCGGCATCGGCGTCGGCGCCTTCCTCGCGCCGCCGAACCGCAAGGACTACGCAGGCAACGACATCGACGATCGCCTCGAGCCGTTCGAGTTCGCGAAGCTCGTCGGCGTGGGGCCGATGGCGACGCCGGGCGGGCTCGGGCTCGAGCTGACGGGGATGCTCTGGTAAAGCGCGCCGTCGCCCTGATCGCGCTCGCCGCCTGCGCGGGTTGCTCGCCGCAAGGCCTCGTCGGGGGGATGTCCGGCGTGGTCAACGCGCCCGAGAACCGCACGCTGCGCCGAGACATCGTCGAGCTCGGCATGCCCGAGATCTGCGCCGAGGTCATGTCGCGCCCCGTCGCGCTCAAGCTCAACCCTGACGATCCGGCGCTCGGCCGCTTCTTCCCCGCGAGGTGCAACGCGAAGGTGCAGCCCTCCGGGGACGTGGTCGTCGAGCTCGCCGGCGCCGGCTACGCTTGGTCCAACCTCACCAAGCGGATCGGGTTCGAGGTCGCCGCGTCCCTCGACTACGAGCTCGACTTCCAGCTCGACGGCTCGACCGCCTACGTCTACTTCCGTCCGAAGCTCCTCGCGTCGCGCACCTTCAAGGCGATGATGGTCGAGGAGACGGCGCTGCCCGGCGGCGCGCTCACCTCGATCCTACCGGGGGAGACCCCCGACGCCTTCGTCGCGCGGGTGGGGGACGGGCTCTTGGCTCAGATGCTCGGTGAAGGCTTCACGGTCGTGCGCGAGGCCGACGGCGACACCTCGTTCACCATCGGCACCACGCAGCCGGGCGATCCGCCGATCGTGGGGTTTGCGCGGGACGACGAGCGCTACGACGTCTACGCGAACGAGCGCAGCGAGATCCACGTCAACCAGCGCGACTACCTGGGGCCCATCAACGTGCCGCCCGGCTCCGACGCGCTCTTCTTGACCCTCGCGGTCGAGGGGGCGCCTCAGGTCGACGTGCAGGTGTACCCGCGCACCACGATCGAGCCTTGGCTCCTCCAGTACCTGACCCAGCGCGTCGCCTCTGCTGCGCCGGGCGCGCCGATCTTCGACGACACGATCGTCCCCTCGCCCGCAGGGGAGCCGGCGAGGAAGATCGTCCGCGTCCCGCCGGGGCAGTACTTCGTGGTGCTCGACAACACGGCGAGCGCCGGGCGCACGGCGCCGCCGCCCACCGCGAACGACGACCGGGCGGCGCTCGTCCACGTCGGCGTCGAGGTCGGCAAGGCTCCGTGATCGTCGCGCGCGACCGCTAGCCAGAGCGCTCGGGCCTAGTCGCCGCGCGCCCACGCGTCGATGGCGTGGGCCTCGGCGGCCTCCAGGAAGGCGGAGAGCTCCCGCCGCCGCGCGAAGCTGCTCGGCCCCGAGCCGACGCGCATCGCGGCCGCACGCGCGATGGCTGCGACCAGCGGGCAGGGGCTGCGCGCGAGGATCGACAGCTCCGCCTCGAAGCCCTCTTCTCCTAGCTCGGCGGCCAGGACGGTCGCGAACGGCGCGAGATCGATCGCGCCCGGCGCGCGCGACATCAGCCCCCGCAGCATCGCGCGGCCGTCGTCGCGCAGCGAGCGCGTGGTCGTGCGGTAGTCGGAGCTGCGCACGTCGAACAGCTCGGCGCCTCGGGGCGAGGCCCTGAGCCGCCGAGCCGCGTCGAGCAGCCGTCGAAACGCGACGCCCGTCCTCGGGTCGGTCGCCTCCTCGCCGTCGAGGTCGAGCGCGATCGGCCGCTCGGACTCGGCCGCGAACGTTCGCAGCAGACCCGGCAGCCCCGACAGCGCGGGCTTGAGGTCGCACACCCCTTGGAAGCGCTCTCCGTCGATGTCGACGTAGACGAAGCTCTTGATGAAGGGCCAGCCGCGGTCGTTGGTGCCGTCCTGCTGCTTGAGGCTCTCGTGCACGATCTGATCGATCTCGTCCCAGCCGTGCGCGACGGCGGTGATCACCCCCCACGGGACGAT
The DNA here is from genome assembly GCA_016719945.1 of Polyangiaceae bacterium. Classification (GTDB taxonomy): domain Bacteria; phylum Myxococcota_A; class Polyangia; order Polyangiales; family Polyangiaceae; genus Xiheicaenibacterium. The sequence continues at coordinate 98,757 of JADJYE010000003.1, forward strand.
CTGGAAAGCCGCCCTGCGCAGCTTCGCGTGGCGCATCATCGTCAGGCCGACCGGCCCGTCGGCGACGGGCTGCTTCGGCGCGAAGCCGAGCAGGGTCGCGATCCCCTTCCAGAACGGCGCGATGCCAGGCCCTGGGGCGAGCTCGAAGAACGACACCTCGGGCGGCACGAACACCCGCTCGGGCGGGCGTGGCTCCGCCCGCGACGGCCGCTCGCGCGCCGCCATCACCCCGTCGAGCGCTCGAGCTGCTCCGCCACCTTCGAGAGCACGCCGTTCACGAACGACCCCGAGCCCTCGTTGCCGAAGCGCTTGGCCAGCTCGACGGCCTCGTCGATCACGATCGCGCGCGGGACCCCGTTCTGCAGCTCGTAGGTCGCGAGCCGCAACACGTTGCGGTCGACGCGGCTCATCCGCTCGAGGCGCCAGTTCGTGCTCGCGCTGCGGATGAGATCGTCGATCGCGTCGCGCCCAGCCGCGACGCCCGTCGTGACCTCGGTCGCGTACGCGCGCGCCTCCTCGTCGGCCGACACCTCTGTCTGCGCGGCCAGGTGCGCGAAGAAGCGCCTCGTCGCCTCGCCGGCGTCGTCGTGGCTGTCCTCCAGACCGAACAGCACCATGAGCGCGCACTCGCGCCCGCTCGTTCGGGCGCCCATCGTCAGAGCCCTTGCTTGAACAGCGCGGCGCCGAGGTTGAGCAGCTCGATGGCGGACAGCGCCGCCTCCCAGCCCTTGTTGCCGGCCTTGGTGCCCGCGCGCTCGATCGCCTGCTCGATGGTGTCGGTGGTGAGGATGCCCATGGCGACGGGGACGCCGGTCTCCAGCGAGACGGAGGCGATCCCCTTGGTCACCTCGCTTGCGACGTAGTCGAAGTGCGGGGTCGACCCGCGGATGACCGCGCCGAGGGCGATGATCGCGAGGTTGGTCGGCTGGGGCCGCGCGATGCGCGCGACGGCCCAGGGGATCTCCCAGGCGCCCGGCACGCGCACGACGCTGACCTCGGCGAGCTTGGCGCCCTCGACCGAGGTGCCGCCGTGCCGCGCGATCGCGTCGAGGGCCCCGTCGACGAGCCGATCGACGATGAAGTGGTTGAAGCGGCTCGCCACGACGACGAACCGGGCCCCCTCGGGGACGGTGACTTGACCTTCGAAGATGCGGGTGCTCATCGCGACAGGGCGCCTTGTGGCCCGGCTTCCCGGGCGAATCAACCTTCAAGATATCGGCTCGCCCCGCTGAGCGAGCGCTCGCGCGCCTCACTCCGGCAGGATGGGGATGCGCTCGACGACCTTCAGCCCGAAGCCGTGGATGCCCGCGATCTTCGCCTGATTGTTGGAGATCAGCCGCAGCTCTTGGGCGCCGAGCGCCGCGAGGACCTGCGCGCCGAGGCCGAACTCACGAAGCGGCGCGTTCGCCGCGCCGGGCGAGGCGGGCCGCGCCGGCGGCTCTGCGCCGTTCGGCTTCTTTCTGCGGGAGAGCTCGAACGCGAGATCGTCCTTCGAGGGGATGTAGAGGATGACCCCGCGGCCCGCGGCCTCGATCATGCGCATCGACTGGCGCAGGTTGGCGCCGCCGTCGGACGGCGTGGACGAGAACACGTCGCTGACGATGCCGCCCGCGTGCACGCGCGTGAGGACGGGCTCGTTCGGGTCGAGCTCGCCCTTCACCAGCGCGAGGAACTGCCGTGACTCGCCCAGGATGTCGAAGACGACGGCCGACCACTCCGTACCCGTGACGTCGAGGGTGAGGGTCGTCTCCGCGGCGCGCACGACCAGCCGCTCGGTCTGCAGGCGATATTGGATGAGGTCCGCGATGGTGAGCAGCGAGAGCCCGTGCTCCTTGGCGAAGCGCTCGAGGTCTGCCATGCGCGCCATGCTGCCGTCGTCGTTCATGATCTCGCAGATGACGCCGGCTGGGCCCAGCCCCGCGAGGCGGGCGATGTCGACCGACCCCTCGGTGTGGCCGGTGCGCACCAGGACGCCCCCGCGCCGCGCCTTCAGCGGGAAGATGTGGCCCGGCGTGACGAGATCGCTGGGACGCGCTTCGGGGCTCACCGCGACCTGAACGGTGCGAGCGCGATCGGCCGCGCTGATGCCGCTCGTGACGCCGGTGCGCGCCTCGATGCTCACGGTGAACGCGGTGCCGAGCGGGGGACCGTGGCGGCCGGGGGCCGACATCATCGGCAGCTCGAGCTGCTCGACCTGCTCTTCCGTGAGCGTGAGACAGATCAGCCCGCGCCCGAACTTCGCCATGAAGTTGATCGCCTCGGCCGACACGAGCTCGGCGGCCATCACCAGGTCGCCCTCGTTCTCCCGGTCTTCGTCGTCGACCAGGATCACCATGCGGCCCGCGCGGATCTCCGCGAGGGCGTGGTTCACGCGGTCGAGCAGCGCGGCGTCGATCGTCAGGCGTTGGGGCGCGGGCGCGGTGGAGGCGGGGCTCTTGTCGCGCGTGGAGGGGCGGGGATCGGGGATCTTCAAGGCGCGCTCACATGTAGCCCCCACCCCGGAGTTTTTCCAGGAGGGACCCTTCATCTTTCTGGGGCGCCGCGGCGGAGGGCGAGAGCCCGAGCTGGCGCTCGACGTACCTCGCCAGCACGTCGACCTCGAGGTTCACCTTCGCCCCCGGACGGAGCGCCGGCAAGGTGGTGCGCGCGAGCGTGTGTGGGATGAGCATCACGCTGAAGCGTACGGCGGAGCGCTCGTCGGTGACCTCGTTGAGGGTTAGGCTCACCCCGTCGATCGCGATCGACCCCTTGGTGGCGAGGTAGCGGGCGAGCTGGGCCGGGCCTTCGAAGGTGGTGCGCTGCGCGTCGCCCGACGCGCTCACCTCGACCAGCGTGCCCGTCGCGTCGACGTGGCCGAGCACCACGTGCCCTCCCATCCTGCCGCCGAGCGGCGTGGCTCGCTCGAGGTTCACTTGGGCGCCAGGCCCGAGCGCGCCGAGGGTCGTCTTGTCGAGCGTCTCGCTGGACGCGTCGGCCTCGAAGCCTCTCGGCAAGATACGGTCGACCGTGAGGCACACGCCGCTCACCGCGACGGACTCGCCGAGGACGAGCGGCGACATCGCCGCCTCGATCGCGAGCCGCGCGCCAGCGCCGCGCCGCTCGAGGCGCACGATCGACCCCACCTCTTCCACCAGCCCCGTGAACATCTCGAGCGCCTCGCTGAAAGACTACGGCGGACCGAGGCTCAGGGGCCGGCTTTGTGGACGCCCTGGAGCGTGAGCAGCTTGTCGATCAGGCCCTGCGAGTAGCTCGACAGCTCGGTGAAGACCACGCCCATGCCAGGCGGGTCTTCGTGCACGCGCACCACCTTGCCCACGCCCTCGACCGTCTCGATGTCCTCCATGATGACGGTGAAGCGGAGGTTCACGAGGGTGCCGATCGCCAGGGGAGCCTTCGACCGCACGAAGACGCCGCTCCTGGAGATGTTCGTCACGTACTCGTTGATGAACGCGTCGTACGACTCGAACTCCTTGTTGATCGTTACGCGCGCGTCTTTGCGAGAACTAGGGTCGCTCTCCATCTCGGGGTGCTCCTACTTGCCGATCAGGTCGAACTGTTCGAGGTGGTATTCCTTCTTGGGCACGAGCTCGATGCGGCGCAGGTACCGCTTCTCGGCCTCCGTCACGGCCGCCCGCTCCTCGTTGCGCAGCAGGTCGACCACCGCCGGGTGCGCGTTGATCACCACGCTGTAGCCGCGCAAGCTGAGCCGCTCGCGCTTGATCTGGCGGAGGATCTCGTAGGCGACGGTCTGCCGCGACTGGAGGTTGCCGGTCCCGTCGCAGTAGAAGCACGGCTCGTTCATGATCCGGCCGAGGCTCTCCCGCGTGCGCTTGCGCGTCATCTCGATGAGGCCGAGCTCGCTGATGCGGTTGAGGGTGGTCTTGGCCTTGTCCTTCGCCAGCAGCTGCTCCAGCTTGCGCCGCACCTTCTCGCGGTTGGACGCGCGCTCCATGTCGATCAGGTCGAGGATGATCAGCCCGCCGATGTTGCGGAAGCGGAGCTGGTAGGCGATCTCCTCGACGGCCTCGAGGTTGGTCTGGAGGATCGTCTCCTCGAGATCGCGCGAGCCCTTGCCGACGAAGCGCCCGGTGTTCACGTCGATCGCGGTGAGCGCCTCGGCCTGGTCGATGATCAGGTGGCCGCCCGACGACAGGGGCACCTTGCGCGAGAGCGCGCGCCCGATCTCGTCCTCGATGCCGTAGGCGTCGAAGAGCGGCTCCTCCCCTTCGTACAGCTCGATGGCCGACACGCGGTCGGGCATGAAGACCTCCACGAAGCGGCGCAAGCGCTGATACTCCTCACGGGAGTCGATGACGATTTTCTCGATGTCGTCGGTGAACAGATCGCGCGCGGTCTTGAGGACGAGGTCGAGCTCCGAGTAGAGGACGGCCGGGGCGCGCTCGCCCATCTCTCGCTTCTTGACGATCTCGCCCCACAGCCGCACCAGGTAGCCGACGTCGGCCTTGAGCTGCTTCTTGGTGAGCCCTTCGGCGAGCGTGCGCACGATGAGGCCGCCTTGCGGGGGCTTCATCGCTTCGATCGCCTCCCGCAGCCGCGCGCGCTCCTTGTCGGAGCCGATGCGCTTGGAGATGCCGATGTGCTCGACCGTCGGGAGGTACACGACGTACCTGCCGGGCAGCGAGATGTGGCTGGTGACGCGCGCGCCTTTGGTCCCGATGGGCTCCTTCGAGACCTGGACGACGACCTCTTGACCCTCGCGCACGACGTCCCGGATCGGGGTCGACTTCGAAACGCGGAGCGGGTCTTTGCCCGCGCGCCCGCCCCCGCGGGAGTCGCGGTTGCTGCGGCCGTCACGCCCGTCGCGTCCGCGGTCTTTGCTGCGGCCGCGGCGATCGCCGCGACCGCCTTCGCCGCCGCGGCTCTCGCCGCCGCGACCGCCTTCGCCGCCACGACCGCGCCCTTGTGCCTTCGGCGGGGGGGCAGGTGCCGGGCGAGGCGCGGGCTCGGCCTGAACGACGGCGGGCGCTTCGGCGCCCTCGGGCTTGGTGCGGCCGCGTCGACGGCGACCACGACCGCCTCGACGGGTGCGGGCTCGAGGTGCGGTCAAGGAGGGATCTTCGACGGAGGGGTCACCGCCCTCGGCGGCTTCGGCGGGGAGCTCTGCCGAGCCCTCGTCCCCGTCGTCGGCGTCGTGGGGCTCGCCGGGCTCGGCCTCGAGCGTCTCCGCGGCCAGGGCGTCGGGCTCGTCCTCGGGGGATTCGGCTGGCTCGTCGTCGGCGCCTCCGGCTTCTTCGGCCTCCTCGGCCTCGTCCGTGAAGTCCGCGTCGGGGACGTCCGGCTCGGAGCCGTCCGCTGCAGGCGCGGCCTCTTCGCCCTCGCCGTCGTCTTCGTCGTCGAAGTCGGCGGAGAGCGCCCCCTCCTCTTCGCCGGACTCGGAGCCGCGCGACTGGGGCTGGGTCCGTCGGTCGAGGCAGCGTCCGCCGCCTCGACCTCGATCTCGTCGTCCGCGCCGTCGTCGTCGTCGTCCGCGTCGGCGCTGCGGGTCGTGCCTTGGCGCTTGCCGGCCAGGTAGGCATCGAGGTCGTCAGGGCGGATGAGGTCTTCGACGTGGAGGAAGGCGGCCCGCTCCTGGCCGATGTCGATGAAGGCCGCCTGCATGCCCGGCAAGACGCGGCTCACCTTCCCCACGTAGACGTTGCCGAGGGTGCCCCTCTGGCCGTGCCGCTCGAGGTGGAGCTCGGCGATGATTCCGTTTTCGATGAGCGCGACGCGCGTCTCACAGATGTCGACGTTGATGACGAGGATGTTCTTGGCCATGGGGCGGGCTCGCGCCGGTGTCGGCCCGAGCGGGGGAAAAAGGTTTCGTAGGGTGACCCCCGAGCGACCCCGCGCCGGCCCTGGGCCGCGCTGGATGGACCCACCCGCGCCCGTTCTCGGCACCCGTTGGTGCGCGAGGGGTGGGGTGAGCCGTCGCTCCTCGTTGCTGAGTATCGGGATCGAGGCCTCCCCTCGGGAGAGGCCCGATGCGCGCCCACCCCGCCTTGGCGAGGCCGGCGCGCGATCGCGTCAAAAGGCGTCTAACTTCGTCTTCCATAGGCACCGGCGTGCGAAACGCGGGCCCATGTGGGCGGGGAGACTACGCCGAGCCCCCCCGGGGCGCAAGCGCAGACGGCGGCACACCCGGATCGGTGGTCTCCTCGTCTCGCGCGAGCGGCTCGGCCAGCACGCCGAACGCGACGTCATAGATCGCGGCGCCGAGGCGGACCCCGTCATGGGAGACGAGCCCACCACGCCGGAGCAGCGAGCGCAGGGTCATCAGGCAGCCGGTCAGGCCGTAGGGGTCGCTGTCTCCGTTGCGCCGGCCCAGGATCCTCAGCCCGTCGGTCAGCGCGAACCGGCGTCCATCCGACAGCCTCATCACCGCGCCGAAGCGCGTCGCCACGCCCGAGCGCAGCCAATCCTCCAGGAGCGCGTCCGACACGAACCCGTCGCCCAGCAAGGCGCCGCCGCCCGCGTCGACGCGAGGGAAGGTGGTGGAACGTGTGAACCGCGACACAGTCATCTCCTCACTCTCTGCACCAGCCGTGCCGCCGTGGGTCACGGGGTCGGATGGCCTCCAAAAGGTCGCGAGGGCTCCGCGATGGGCGGAGCTCTCCAGTCGTAAGGACAAACGAAGCTCAACCTTCATTCATGACAGCAGCATTTTCCCGCGCGCACGCTGGAGCGGGGCCCCTCCGCTTTCGCGCGCCGGAACGCGAAAAACCGGCGCGGGGGGAGGTTCTTTCGCCACAGACTGGGTTACGCGGGCGAAGCAGGCCGCGTTTTGCGTCACCCCGCGCGCTTTTCGTGCTGGGAGAGACGCGGCTGCTCTGGGCGCTCGCAAGCGACGCGAGCCTTGCGTACTTCCCTACGCGTTACGCGCGGTTACGGTCACCGTGACGCCGCTGTCACGCTGCGCAGCGCAGCGCACTACTTCAGCCAGATGACCGTGACGCCGTCGCCGCCCTCGCGAGGCTCTCCGCCTCGCATGCGCTCGACGTAGCTCGACCCCTTGAGCGCGTCGCGCAGGGCTTGCCGAAGCGCGCCGGTGCCGTGACCGTGGATCACGAACGCGACCCGCTTGTCGGCGCCGACGCAGCGATCCAGGAACTGCTCGGTCATCGCGAGGGCCTCGTGCGCCCGGAGTCCGCGGACATCGACCGTGTTGTCGCTCGTCTGGATGGGGATGTCCGCGTCGGCGGCGGCGTCGAGCTGGATGGGGCGGGCCGGCTTCTGCGAGGCCCCTTTCAGCTGCGGCTTCGCGCCGCCCTTGCCTCCGCCGGCGCGCCGCACCTCGTCGATCGAAGCGAGCAGCTTGAGGGGGCCCGCGGCGACCCGCACCTGACCCGAGGCGAGCACCTCGAGCACCTCGGCGTCGGTGCGGAGCCGCGGGACGTACACCTTCATCCCCGGGAAGAGCTCGCCCGCGCGCACCCCGTGCTCGGTCGCCGCGGGCGCGCCCTTCGGCACCTCGAGCGAGCCGCCGATGGCGATCGCAGCGGCGACCTTGTCGATCGCCTTCTGCGCCGCCGCGACCTCCTCGGCGTCGAGCCGCTGCGCGCGGAGCTTCGACTGCGCGACGCGCAGCTCTTCCCGCGCGCGCTTGACGCCCGTCATCAGCGCCTCGGCCTCCCGCTCGACCGCGCCGCGCTCCTTCGAGGCGAGCCGCGCGAGCTCCGCGTCGAGCTCCCGCTGCTTGTCGGCCAGCGCCTGGGCCTCGCGCTTGGCTTGCTCACGCGAGGCCTCGAGCTCGCGGCGCTCCGACTCGAGGCGCTCGACCAGCTGGCTGAGCGTGACCGTCTCCTTCGACAGGAAGCTCTCGGCCCGCTCGAGGAGGTGAGGGGGGACGCCGTAGCGGCGCGCGACCGCGAGCGCGCTCGACGCGCCGGGCACCCCGGCCAGCACCTTGAAGGTCGGCTCCATGCGATCGAAGTCGAAGCCGACCGAGGCGTTCTGGAAGCGATCGTCGGTGAGCGCCAGGACCTTGAGGCCCTCGTAGTGGGTGGTGCACGCGACCGCGCCCCCTTGAGCGGCCATCGACTCGAGGATCGCGGTGGCCAGGGCCTCGCCCTCCCGCGGATCGGTCCCCGACGCGACCTCGTCTAGGAGGACGAGCGCGCCCTGGTGGGTCTTATCGAGGATCTCGACGAGGTTTCGCACGTGGGCGCTGAACGTCGACAGGTTCTTCGCGATGCTCTGCTCGTCGCCGACGTCGGTGAGCACCTCCTCGACGAGCCCAACGCTCGATCCCTCTGCGGCGGGGACGGGCATTCCCATGCGGAGCATGAGCGCCGTGAGGCCGAGGGTCTTGAGGGCGACCGTCTTTCCGCCGGCGTTCGGGCCCGAGAGCACGAGCACCCTCCCCGAGCGGACCGAGAGATCGCTCGGGACCACCTCGACCCCGTCGAGCACCAGCAGCGGGTGGCGCGCGCGGACGAGCTCGAACGACAGCTCCGCGGGCGCACCCGGCTCGGGGATCGACGGGCTCACCAGGCGCAGCTCGACCGCCAAGCGCGCTTGGGCCGCGCGCAGATCGGCGTGCGCGAGGGCGCCGCACGCGCTCAGCATCGCGTCGAGGGAGTCGCGAACGAGCGCGCTCAGCCGCCGCAGCACGGCCTCCTCCTCCTGGGCGACCATCGACACCAGCACTTTGTGCCGGTTGCCCATCGGGACGAGCACGCGCGGCTCCACGAACAGCGTGGCGCCGCCCGCGCTGGCTGCGTGCACGATGCCGGGGAACCGCTCGTGCGCGTCGGCGCGGACCGGCAGCACCCAGCGGCCGTCCCGCTCCGTCCAGTAAGAGTCGGACATGAGGGACGCGTAGCGGGCCGCGAGCTCCTCGAGGCGCCGGACGATCTTGCCTCGTGACGACGCGAGCTCGCCCCTCAGCTCGCGCAGCCGATCCGAGGCGCGATCGGCGATCGACCCGTCCTCATCGAACGCCCTCGCGAGCTCGGCGGTGAGCGCCTCGAGGGCGGGGTCGGTCTCGCAGGCCCGAGCGAGCAGCGGCGCGACCTCTCGGCGCGAGCGGAGGAACCGTCGCAGCCTCTCCGCGGCGGCGGTCACCTTGCCCAGCTCGCGCGCCTCCTCCGATGACAGCGTCGCGCCTGCGCGCGCGCGGGCGAGCGCCCCGTCGACGACCGGCAGGGCCGCCGAGGGCAGCGGCTCGCCGAGATCGGCCAGCCGACGCGCCTCTTCGATCTCTCCCAGAGAGCGGAGCACGTCGTCGCGCGACGACAGGAACGGCAGCGACACCGCGCGGCCGCGGCCAGCCTCGCTCGCGCACCTGCGCGCCAGCGCATCGAGGAGGCGGTCGAGCTCGAGATCGGCGCGGGCCTTCAGGCGCGCGCCGTCACCGCTCGTCATCGCGCGCGCTACGGGTCATGAGGATCTTTGGGCAGCCCGCCCGCGGCGCTCGGCATCGGGTTCTGCTCCTTCTCGAGGTAGCGGAAGATGGTCCGCGGATCGACGCCCAGGTCGCGCGCGGTCTGCGTGCGGTTGCCGTTGTTGCGCTCGAGCACCTCGAGCACGTAGCGCCGCTGAAAGTCCTCTTTCGCCTTCTCGAGCGGGAGGATCTGGTTCTCCGCCGACGCGCCGAGGTCGAGGTCTTCGGGGCTCAGCAGCGTCTGATCGCAGAGCACCAGCGCTTTCTTGATCCGGTTCTCGAGCTGGCGAATGTTGCCGGGCCAGGCGTATTTCCGGAGCGACGCGAGGGCCGCGGGGCTGAAGCCCTTCACCGGGCTCGCGAGCTCGTCGGCGTACTTCGTGAGCAGGGCCTTGGCGATGATGGCGAGGTCTTCGCCGCGGTCGCGCAGCGGAGGCAGCCAGATGTTGACCACGTTGAGGCGGTAGTAGAGGTCCTCGCGGAAGTTGTTGTTTCGGATCTCCTCCTCGAGGTTGCGGTTCGTCGCCGCCACGATGCGGATGTCGACCTTCTCCGGCTTCGAGTCTCCGACCCGGAAGACCACGCGCTCCTGGAGGGCGCGCAAGAGCTTCACCTGGAGGTTGAGCGGGAGCTCCCCGATCTCGTCGAGGAACAGGGTGCCCTTGTCCGCGACCTGAAACTTTCCGGGCCGCGAGGCGATCGCGCCGGTGAAGGCCCCCTTCACGTGGCCGAAGAGCTCGCTCTCGATCAGGCTCTCGGGGATGGCGCCGCAGTTGATCGTGACGAACGGCCCCTCGGCGCGCGGGCTGCGGCGGTGGATCTCTCGCGCGATCAGCTCCTTGCCGGTGCCCGTCTCGCCCGTGATGAGCACGCTGATGTCCGTGGCGGCGACCTTCTGGAGCTTCCGGAACACCTCGAGCATGCCGGGGCAGGCCCCGATGATCTCGCCGAAGCGCTTGTCCTTGAGCTCGGCCTCGAGCTTCGCCTTGTCGGCGCGCAGCGCGTTGAGCAGCATCGCGTTCTGGAGGATGAGCGAAGCCTGCGACGCGAAGATCGCGAGCAGCTCGAGCTGGGTCCGTTCGAACAGGCTCTTGACCTTGTCGTTGCCGACGTAGAGCGCGCCGATCACCTGGCCCTGAGAGACGAGGGGCGCGCACATGACGCTCGAGAGCTTCATCGCGATCACGCTCTCGCTCTTGCCGAAGGTCGTGTCGGCCAGCGCGTCGGAGACGATCAGCGGCCGGCCGGAGGCGATGACCTGGCGAACGATGCTGTCGCTGATGGCGCCGCCCGCGTCGCTGATGCCCTCCTTGCGGACGTTGCGCGACGCGCGGACCACGAGCTTCTTCTCTTGGCCGGGCTTGTCCGACTCGCCGGAGAAGTTGTCGGCGCCCTCGACCAGAATCAAGAAGCCCTTCTGCGCGTTCGTGAGCTCGATGACGTCGTCGAGCATCGCCTCGAGCAGGTCGTCGACGTTCTTCCGGTTGATCAGCTTCTCGCTGAAGCTGAACAGCTTGCGCACGCCCGCCAGCTCGCTCGACACCTGCCCTGTGCCCGTCTTGTCGATGGGCCGAGCGGCGGGCTCGTCGTCGTCGTCGTTGCTGCGCGTGCGCTTGGTCAGCTCCGCGAACATGGAGAAGCCGAGCTCCGCAGCGCCGATCAGCAGGCGGTCGCCGTGCACCAAGCGGGCCCGCCGCTTGCGCTTCTGGTTGATCGCGATCTCCGCGACGCGGTCGATCTCTTCGAGGATGAAGTCGCGTCCGTCGAAGACGATCTGCGCGTGGTGCTCGGCGACGCCGTCGGCCTTGAGGCTCACGTCGTTACCGAGCGCGCGCCCGATGGTCGTGACCGGCTTGTGGACGGCGTACAGAGTCGGCGCTCCCTGGGCAGGGAAGTGCTTCAGGGTGGGCATGTCGTGGTCACGGAGGATAGCAAGACGCGCTCGCGACGCGCACAACCAACCATCTTCGGCGTCCGAACCTCGTCTGGGGCCCCACGTCGTCTCCGGCCCCAGCTCGTCGAGGCAAGAACCTGCGCGAGGAGATCAGAGCGGGATGTTGCCGTGCTTGCGACGGGGGGTGTCGTCGCGCTTCGTCGACAGGAAGTCGAGCGCGTGGCCGAGCCGCTGGCGCAGCACGCGCGGGTGGATGACCTCGTCGATGAAGCCGAGCTCGGCGGCCTTGAACGGGTTGGCGAACTTGTTCTTGTACTCTTCGATGAAGCTCGCTCGGGCCGCGGCGGGGTCGGCCGCCTGCTGGATCTGGTTACGGTAGACGATGTTGACCGCCCCGTCCGGGCCCATCACGGCGATCTCCGCCGTGGGGAACGCGATGTTGTAGTCGGCGCGGATGTGCTTCGACGCCATGACGTCGTATGCGCCGCCGTACGCCTTGCGGGTGATGACCGTGATCTTCGGCACGGTGGCCTCGGCGAACGCGTACAGCAGCTTCGCGCCGTGCGTGATGATGCCGCCGTACTCTTGGTCGGTGCCCGGGGAGAAACCCTGGCACGTCGACGAACGTGACCAGCGGCAGGTTGAAGCAGTCGCAGAAGCGGACGAAGCGAGCCGCCTTGATGCTCGCCTTGATGTCGAGGCACCCGGCGAGGAACGCCGGCTGGTTGGCGACGACGCCGACGGAGCGGCCGCCGATGCGGGCGAAGCCGACCACGATGTTCTGCGCGTAGCGCTCGTGGATCTCGAGGAGATCGCCGTCGTCGACGACCGCGCGGATCACCTTCTTGATATCGTACGGCTTGTTGGGCTCGACCGGGACCATCGCCTCGAGCTCGGGGACCTCACGATCGAGGGGATCGGCCGTGACCCCACGCGGAGGATCTTCCGTGTTGTTCGACGGGATGAAGCCGAGCAGCTCGCGAACTCGCGCGATGGCGGCCGGGTCGTCGGGCGCGGTCAGGTGGCAGACGCCGCTCTTCGCCGCGTGGGTGCTCGCGCCGCCGAGGCCCTCCTTGGTCACGTCCTCGTTGGTCACCGTCTTGATGACCTCGGGGCCGGTGATGAACATGTAGGACGAGCCTTCGACCATCACCGTGAAGTCGGTGATGGCGGGCGAATACACCGCGCCGCCGGCGCACGGCCCCATGATGAGGCTGATCTGCGGGACGACGCCGCTCGCCTGGGTGTTGCGCCAGAAGATCTCGGCGTAGCCGGCGAGGGACTCGACGCCCTCTTGGATGCGCGCGCCGCCGGAGTCGTTGAGGCCGACGACGGGGATGCCCGTCTTGACGGCGAAGTCCATCAGCTTGCAGATCTTCTGGGCGTACGCGCCCGAGAGGCTGCCGCCGAAGACCGTGAAGTCTTGTGCGAAGACCGCGACCTTGCGGCCGTCGACCTTGCCCCAGCCGGTGACCACGCCGTCGCCCGGGACCTTCTGCTTGTCCATGTCGAAGTCCGTGCAGCGGTGCTGCACGAGACGATCGATCTCGACGAAGCTGCCCGGATCGCAGAGCAGCTCGACCCGCTCCCGAGCCGTGAGCTTGCCCGCCTCGTGCTGCTTGTCGACGCGCGCCTGACCGCCGCCCGCAAGCGCGCGGCGGTTCAGGTCGTCGAGCTCTGCGAGCTGGGCCGCGCGCGCATCGCTGGCGCTCGGCGGGCGCGGGTCGTTGCTCATCGGCGCGGACCGGGCCGGCTCACTTCGCGCGGCAGTAAATGCGGTTCCGGCGGGACCTGTTCTTCGCCTTGAGCTTCGCCTTGAGGCGGCTCGTCTTCTTACGGTTGGTCTTTCGGGGACCCTTGTTGAGCATCAGGAACATGGCAAAACCTCGCGGGGGGTCGCAACCTAGTCGACGGCCCCCACCCGATCAAGAAGAGATCGTCCGCCCCGCCGGCCGGGCCCCGGGCCTCGCGCCGGTTTTCACGCGAGCTTGGGCGCGTCAAAACCGAAGGGACCCGCGCTAGCGGGCGCGCGAGAAAAAACCGGCGTGGTAGCCTGCTGCCCGGTGCGACGACCGAGCGCTGCCTTCGCCGTGGTCTTCTGCTTCGCCGGGTGCGCGAGCATCAGCAAGAAGTACGAGTCCGAGGTGCGGTTCGAGCGCTGTTATGCCCTCGACTGGAAGCAGGACGTCGACGCGAGCATCCGCAGCCGCTGCTGGGAAGACTGGCTCGTCTACTACTCGGAGGGTCAGTCTCGCGACCGCATCGAGTACGCGAAGAACCAGACGACCGGCGGGGCGCTGCTGTCGACGGCCGAGCCGGTCGCCTCCGCCGCCAGCCCCCCAGCGACCGCGGCGCCGCTCCCAGAGCCCACCAGCGTGTTCAGCCCGGTGCCGATGATGGCGACGCCGGGCGGGTCGGCCTCGGCGAGCGTCACGTCGTCGGGCCCCGCGCTGACGCGCACGCCGTGCGAGGGCAAGTGCGACAAGGCGCTCGAGAGCTGCCTCTCCGGGTGTGGCTCGGCCGTCTGCGAGCAGTATTGCGCGCAGCGACACGGCAAGTGCACGGGGCGGTGCACGGGCGTGAAGCCGCCCAACTAGGGGGGTGTCCCTAGCTCGGCTCGGGGCTCGCCCGGCCCTCGCTCACGCTCGCAAGTGAAGGCCGGGCAATCCCCGAGCCTCACCCCGACCTATGTTCCACCCGCCTTGATCTTGCTGGTCCGACCTCCGGTCGGACTAGGGGGGTGTCCCTAGCTCGGCTCGGGGCTCGCCCGACACCGTCCGCCGTGGGACTGCTTGACGTACCCCTGGGCGTATGGCTTTACGGAGTGCGCCGCGGCGACGCGGTCGGTTCATGGCAGCATCATCCACGACCCTAGATTCGGCCGGACAGGAGGAGTCGACGACCTCGTCGAGCGAGCTCGAGCCGGAGGGGGACGCCGTGCGCGTCCTCAAGCCGCGGCGAGCCGCCCCCGCCGACGCCGTCCGGCCGACTCGCGCCGAGATCAACCTCGGCGCCCTTCGTCACAACCTGCGGGTGCTGCGGCGAGCGCTCGGTGGGGCGCCGCAGGCGAGCGGCTCGAGCCCCGCGATCTGGGGCGTGCTCAAGGCTGACGCCTACGGTCACGGCGCGCCGGCGATCGCGCGCACCCTCGAGCGCACCGGCATCGACGCGATCTGCGTCGCCCTCCTCGAGGAGGGGCTCGAGCTTCGCTCGGCGGGGATCACCGCCCCCGTCATCGTGATGGGGGGCTACTACGGCCCGCACCACCGCGGCCTCGAGGACGCCATCGAGAGCGACCTCACGCCGGTGTTGTACGAGGGCGGGCAGCTCGAGCGCCTGGGGCGGATCGCGTCGGCGCGCGGTCGCGAACGCGTGCGCTTTCATCTCAAGGTCGACACCAACATGGGGCGCCTCGGCGCGCGGCCGAGCGAGATCTCCGAGCTGCTCGACCGCGCCGACGCTACGCCGGGCGTCGAGCTCTACGGGCTCATGTCCCACCTCGCGTGCGCCGACGCGGCCGATCCCCAGCCGACCCTCGTGCAGCTGCGTGCGCTCGAGTCGGTTCGCAGGTCCGCGCGTGAGCGGGGCATCGTGCCCACGGTCTGTCACGTGGCCAACAGCGCGGGCGCGCTTGCCTTCCCGAGCGCCCGCTTCGACGCGATCCGTCCGGGCATCGCGCTCTATGGCATCAGCCCGTTCTTCGGACGCGGCCCCTCGCTCCCCGAAGAGCTGCAGCGCATGGCGGGCGAGCTGCGCCCCGCGATGCGCGTCCGCACCGAGGTCGTCGCGCTCCGCACGCTCGAAGATGGCGACCGCCTGGGTTATGGGCACACGTGGGTCGCGAGCGGCAGGCGGCGCATCGCGACCGTGCCGATGGGCTACGCCGACGGGCTGTCGCGCGCGATGTCGAACCGCGGCTCGGTGCTGGTGCGGGGTCGGCGCGCGCCCATCGCCGGCATCGTCTCGATGGACCTCACCACCATCGACGTCACCGACGTGCCCGACGTGCGCCTCGGTGAAGAGGTGGTCTTCCTTGGCTCCCAAGACGCCGGCCCCGGCGCGACCGCGACCATCACCGCGGAGGAGATCGCCGAGCTCGCCGGCACGATCCCGTGGGAGGTGGTGACGAGCATCTCCCGGCGCGTGCCCCGCTTCTATCGAGAGCCGTGATACGCTCGACGCCGTGCGGTACGGCGTCGCGTTCTTCTCCTCGATGACCCTCGCCGCGGCGGTGACCTGGGGCGCGTGCGGCTCGCGCCGCCCCTCCCCAGCGGACGACGGCCCGAACGGCGGCAGCGGCAGCGGCAATGGCGGCAGCTCGAGCACTGGCTTCGTCTCCGACGGCGCCGCGATCTGCGGCAACGACGTACACCAGCCGGTGACGCACCCGCCGCTCGTCTATTTCGTCCTCGATCGCTCGGGCAGCATGGAAGAGCTCGCGACCCCGGGGGGGGCCTCGCGCTGGACGCACGTGGTGGACGCCGCGGTCTCGATGGTCGACCAGCTCGGCGCCCTCGTGCGCACGGGGCCGCGGTGTTCCCCTCACCCGAACGCCGAGGAGGGGCAGGAGTGCATCGGGGGCACCGAGGTCTACAGCCCGAAGATCGGCGCGAGCCCGAGCGCGTTCAGGGACGCGATCGACATCGACCCGTTCGGGGGCACGCCGGTCAGCGCCACGCTCGAGGCCCTGTTGCCGGAGGTGCTCGAGGTCGAGGGGCCGCGCGCGGTGATCCTGGCCACCGACGGGGCGCCGAACTGCAACCCGAACATCAGCTGCGGCGCCGACCAGTGCATGGTCAACATCGTCGGGCAATGCCCGCCCGACATCGAGAACTGCTGCGACCCCGCCGTGGGCGGCATCGCGCTCAACTGCGTCGATCGCGTGGCCACGGTGCTCGCGGTGCAGGCGCTCGCCAACGCGGGGGTCGACGTGTACGTGGTGGGCATCCCCGGCTCGGAGCAGTTCTCGGCGGTGCTCGATCAGCTCGCCGTGGTCGGCGGCGTCCCTCAGGAGGGGGCCGATGACTACTACTACCGCGTCGACGACGTCGACACGCTCGCCGACGTGTTCCGCCAGATCGGCGCCTCGCTCGTCTCGTGCACGTACGACCTCGCCGACCCGCCGGACGCGCCTGGCAAGACGAACGTCTACTTCGACGCGTCGGTCGTGCTCCAAGACGCCGACAACGGCTGGGTCTGGGTCGACGAGGACACGATCCAGCTGGTCGGCGCGGCGTGCGACCAGCTGAAGACGGGCAACGTCTCCGAGGTTCAGATCGTCTCCGGGTGCCCGACCGAGACCCCGCGGTGACCGTGCGCGTCGCGCGCCTCCACGCCGACGACGCGGCCCGCGCGGCCTTCCTCGCGCACGCGCCGGCGCTCGACGAGCTCGCCAGGTCGGCGCTCTCGGAGCACGATTTTTCGCTCGAGGTCGAGCTCTCGCGCCCCTTCTTCCGCGCCTGCGCCGCCTGGCTCGGGGACGCCGGCGAGCGCCCGGCGGGGTTCATCCTCGCGGCCATCGGGGCCGACGAGCTGCACATCCACAGCGTCGTCGTCGACCCGCGCGCGCGCAGGCTCGGCCTGGGTCGCGCGCTGACGCGAGCGGCGCTCGAGGACGGCGCGGCGACCGGGCAGCGCATCGCCCTGCTCGAGGTCCGCCGCTCGAACACCGCCGCGATCCGCCTGTATCGCTCGCTCGACTTCGTCGCGGTCCGGGTGCGGCGCGACTACTACGCCGACCCGCGCGAGGACGCGGTCGAGATGGCGTGCGAGCTCGAGCCCGGGGCGCTCGCGGGCTTCGACGTGGTCGAGGTGGGGGGGACTTAGTGGTCGTGAGCCGTCGACCTGGGGCATCATGAGCCATGGGCTGCCCTCAGCGATTTCTCTCCCTGCGACGCGTGACGATGGTCGCAGCGCTGATCTCATCGATGGCGACGCCCGCCTTCGCCGAGGAGACCCCTGCGGGCGAGCCGAGCGCGGTCGCCGCTCAGTACGCGCGCGCCCCGATGGCGGATCCGCAGCAAGTGGCGGAGCTGGGCCGCATCCGGAGACAGTCGATCGCCGTTCGCCGCTCCCTCAGCGCTGGCGTTGTCGGCGCGGGGCTGGCCAGCCTGATCGGCGGCCTGGTCCTGGTGATTCCGGAGACCGACTCGGGGGCGATGCGTATCGCTGGCATCAATACGCTCGCCTTCGGCGCCGTCAACGTCGTGGTGGGGTCGATCGCGCTCGCCGGGATCCGGGCTGAAGAGGCCGAGTGGGAGGAAGACCGGAGCGAAGAGCGCAAGACCGCCCAGGGCTTCCAACGACACCTGTTCCACGCCCTCGCGGACGAGCGGCGCGAAGCCGTCAGCCACGGCATCAACCTCGGCCTCGCCTCGGCCTACGCGGCCGCCTCGATCGCGACGATCGTCGGCTCGCAGTTCGGCGTCGACGAGCCTCAGCGCTGGATGGCGAGCGGCATCTCCATCGGAGCCCAGGCTTTGTTTCTCTTGGTCATCGACGCGATCGGCACCACCGACGCCGGGAGCCAATACGAGTCCATCGAGGCCCTGGCAGCCTCGGCGTTGAGCGTCTCGCTCGGACCCGACGGCGGTGGAGTCGCCATCACCCGAGCTTATTGAGGCGCTCGGCGTTCATCGCATCGCGCGAGGTACCTGCCGAAGGCGCGCATGACCCAGAGGTGAAGGATCGCCTGGGTCCATGAGTAGATGAACCAGGGCAGACGCGGCTCGAAGTCGGAGACCAGCGCGATGAGCTCGCTGCCGCCCAGCACGGTGCGAAATTCGAGGGTGCCCTTGCCCAACGAGGTCGGAGCGACCAGGTCCCCGCCGGAGATCCGGTACACCGTGCGGTCTTCGTCGCTGACCGCGCCGTCGAGCGACAGCTCGAGCAATGGGCGCGGCCAGCCCGCGATCGAGATCGCGCAGCCGCCATCGGCTAGCGGAATAACGCGCAGGATGGGCTTCAAGGCGCTGGGGAGCCACTCGAAGTAGAGCTCGGCCAGCTGACGTGAGCGCAGGCGCTTCGCGTTCGGGAAGCGCTGCAGCGACACCGCGCGGTTGGCCGTCGAGCGCGGCTTGCTCGCAGCTGGAGCCGTCGAGCCGAGCGGCGCGCCCGCGCTGGGCTCCGAGCGCGCCGAGGGCAACATCGAGTGGACGAGATAGACGGCGGCGGTGGCGCCCTCGAGCGCGTTCGCCGCCTGCTCGACGTCGTACAGATCGCATCGTCGGAAGTCGACCGCTGGCCGCGTGTTCGTCGTGGGGACGCTGCGTCCGAGCGCGATCACGTCGTGGCTCTCGCACAAGGCGTCGACCAGCGCGCGCCCGACGAAGCCCGACGCGCCCGCGATGGCGATCCGCCCGCGCGTCGAGGGAGGTTGCGGGGGCGGTTTCAGGTTCGCCTCAGGGCCTCTTGCCGCCGCCGCCCCACTGGAAGTTCGTCGGCTTCTTCGGGTCGTTCTCCGGCCCCGGCTTCTTCTTCTGGTCGTCCGGCATGGACCGCACGCCGTAGTTGAGGGGCATCATCAGCAGGCGCAGCAGCATCGCGTTCGCGGTGCCGTCGTAGTCGGCGAGCAGGGTGGTGGCCTTCTTGCGCGCGTCGACGAACTCTTCGTTGAGCTCTTCCATCGCGAAGTCGCCCTGGTCGGGCGTGCGCTTCGACTGCCGGTCCTCGATCTGCTCCTTCAGGCGGTTGCAGATCTCGGTGTATTCGAACACGCGCGAGTTGCCGGTGGTCTGCGTCTGCACCCCGGACGGGCCCTTGCGCTTCGGCTGCTCCGCGAACTGCGTCGTTCGCAAGAACTTCGCCGGGATCTTGTCCATCTTCTTGGCGATGTCGCGCAGGTCCACGTTCACCACGATGCCGTGCGTGTACATGTTGAGCTTCTGGTTGAACCTGCGGTTCACCTCCTTCGCGACGGCGTCGTTGGACTCGAGCGGGTTCGCGTTGCGAAACTGGGTGTGGTCCTTCAGCTTCTCGATCAGGCGCCGGTGCGGGCTCTGCTCGGGCGTGCCGAGCGCGGTGTAGAGCTCGATGGCCTCCGCCGCGTCCTTCGGCGTCGTGATCGTGATGTCGGCGAAGAAGTCGAGCCACTGCTGGATGTAGATCTCCTCGTACCTCGTCTTCACGTTCGCGACGTACTTGGGGATGTTGTCGGGGGTCTCGTCCTTGGTGAGCGGCACGACCCAGGACTCGGCGCGCAGCAGGCCTTCGGCGGCCTCGATCTGCTTCACGACCGCGGCGTGCCCCTTCTCGGTGTAGGGCCCCTCGACCTGCTTGTAGCCCTTGCCTTCCACGAAGCTCTGGCTCTTGAAGTGCTTCTGGATCACCGGCAGGTCCGGGAACAGGCGGGGCAGCTGCACGGGCGGGAAGACCATGTTGTCGATGTCGGGCTCGCCCGACTCGTCGATCCGCTCGTCGTTGAGGCTCGAGACGATGAGGTCGTAGTAGCGATCGTTCACCGGCACGCTCTGCAGCGCGGTGCGGACGCGCTCGACCAGGTCCTCGTTGAGCTTGATGGGCTCGATCTTCCCGCGCTTGATGAGCTCGAAGTAGTACTGGATGTGCGGGCGGATGAGCTCGCGCAGCTCGAAGTCGGTGACGTCGTTGCGCTTGTCCATGATGTCGACCCACAGGCGCGTGTAGCGCCCGGTCGCCCACTCGACGTCGAGGTGCTCGACGTCGCCCAGCATCAAGTACTGCTTGAGCGTCGTGCGGACCATCAGGTACTTCGACGCGTCGGCGGTGGTGAGCTTCTCCTCGAGGCGGTTCTTGCTCGGCTCGACGAACCCCTTGGTCATCAAGCTGGCGTAGACCTTGAGCGTCGGCTGGTACGCCTTGTCGGCGCGGTACATCCACCACTTCATCTTGAGCGGCGCGCCCTCGGCCTCGAACACGTCGTGCTCCCGCAGCAGCTCGAGCGTCGGCTTGAGCATCGCGGGCTTCTGGGAGAGCGGCCCGTCGTCGTCCCAGTTGAGCTTCGCGCTCGCCTTCGACTGCGTGAGCGACCGATCGAGGAACTCCTTGTTGAGGGAGTACGAGCGGACCGCGGGCAGCGCGAGGAGCGCGGCGAGGCCGATGGTGGCCCCGGCGATCGCCACCTTCAGCATCGTCTGACGACGCTCCTCGATCACGCTGAGGAAGCCGACGCTGCCGTCCTTGAAGATGATGTTCGTGAACAGGTTGTAGAGGAAGTAGCTCTTCGACTCGATGTTGGGGTTGGCCTGCTGCCCCTGCTGCTGCGCCTGCTGCGGCTGGCCGGCCTGCGGGCGGATGCCCATCGCGGCGCTCATCCGCTCGAGGACGCGGTCCATCGGCTTGCCCTCTTGCGTGCCGCTCGTGAAGTAGAAGCCGCGCAGCATGGGCGTGCCCTGGAACGTGTTCGACTGGAACGTCACGTTGACCAGCTCGGACAGGTTGCGCTTGAGGGCGGCGAACTCGATGGGGAACCTGAAGAGCTTCTCCCTCGCCTCACGGCTGCGCTCCTGGGCGCAGCGCTTGAGCGAGCGGAAGTGCAGGTACTTCACGAGCAGGTCGAACTCGGCGTCGAACAGCTTACCGGGCTCGTTCTTCGGGACGTTGAGCCCGACCGTCGCGCCCCAGATCTGCGTGCGGTCGCTCTTCTTCAGATCGCCGAAGAACTCGACGAAGCCGGCCACCAGATCGATCTTGGTGAACAGCATGTAGACCGGCACGACCATGTGAAGCTGCGTGATCACCTCGTCGATGCGCGCGCGGATCTTCTTGCCGTAGCTCTCGATCTGCTGCTCGTTCGCGTCGAGCAGCTCGTTGACGCTGATCGCCACGATGATGCCGTTGATCGGCTTCTTCTGGCGGTACTTGAGCAAGAACTGCAGGAAGCTGATCCACTCGTCGCGGTCGTCGGACTCGGTCGTGTAGCGACCGGCGGTGTCGAGGATGATCGCCTCGTTGGTGAACCACCAGTCGCAGTTACGCGTGCCGCCGACGCCGCACGCCGCCGGCGCCGGCGCCGGTCGGGAAGGCCAGCCCCGAGTGCTTGAGGGCGGTGGTCTTCCCAGCGCCGGGCGGGCCGATGATCATGTACCAGGGCATCGCGTACAGCGCGGCCGCCCCGATCTTCCCGCCTGCGCCGGTCTTCGACGTCTTGATGGCGGAGAGGCCCTCTTGGAGCTTCTTCTGGAGGTCCTGGATCTCGGCGCGCCGCTCGGGGCGCGCGTTCATCGCCTGCTGGCTGGCCTGCTGGACGATCGCGTTCTCCAGCTTCTTCGCGGCGCGCCGCGCGAGCAGCTTCTTGACGCCCCAGATCCCCGCGACCGCGAGGACGATGAGGAGCGTCATGAGAACGGGGAAGGCGGTCCCCCAGCTGAAGATGAAATACGCGGCCCAGATGATGAGGACGAGGACCCCACCCAGGATGCACCAGAGCAACACGCCGCCAAACGTATCAGAGACCGCGACCCCGGCGAGCCTCGCGCGGCCCGGGGTCAGTGCACGTAGTCGTTCGGCTCCAGCGACAGAGGGTCGGCGCCGTCGCTCGCGTGATCGGCTCGAACCGCGTCGACGATGATGTCGAGCACCTCGAGGCGGGTGGAGGGACGCACGAAATCCTCGAGATCGACGTCGGGGAGCTCGGCCAGCCGGCGCGAGGCCGCGTCGAGGTCGCTGGGGTCGAGGTCGAAGCCAGCGAGGTCGTGCGCCCCGCGCTCGAGATCGCCCGACAGCGCCTCGCTCACCAAGACGACTGGGTGAATGACCAGGTGCACCCGGTGCATCTCGAGCCGATGATCGTCGCCCGTCGAGCCCAGGCGCCACCACGACGCGTGCCGCCGGCGGATCACCTCGCCCAGGTAGGCGCCCGCAGCCTGCGCGACCAGCTCCGCCGGCTCTGCCGGGGCGGCGTCGCCCCGCGCCGCGACGACGCCGCGGGCGCCTGCGAGGTAGTGATCCAGCAGCGGGAGAGTCTCTGGAGCAAAATCGAGCTTTACGCCGACCGCCCTTTCGACGAAACGAACACACGCGTGGGCGAGATCGGCGATGCTGTCGGGCGGGGGCGCTGCAAGCAGCTGCGCCTCGCGAGCCTCGGCCGATTCGACCTCACCAGCGTCGTTCGCGGCTGCTTCGTCGACCTTTTCTTCGTCCTCGTTCGACATCCAATCTCCTCGGCTCCTCGTGCCACTCTCTCGGACGAGCGTCGACCTTCCGTTAGGTAATTAGCCCGTGGTAGGCTCCCCCCGTGCGTCTCGGCGTCTTTAGCGATACCCACGCCAATTATGAGGCGCTTTCCGCCGTCTTGGAGGCATACAAGACGGAGCGGATCGACGTCTTTTACTGCCTCGGCGACACCGTCGGGTACGGCGGGTCACCGAACGAGTGCGCGGATCTCGTGCGGCTGACGGCGAAGAAGACGATCCTCGGCAACCACGACGCGGCCGTCGCCGGTCGCATGGACTACTCGTACTACTACGAGGCCGCGCGCCAGGCGCTCGACACCCACGCCGCCCTGCTCTCGCCCGAGAACATGAGCTGGCTCCGCTCGCTCCCCTACAAGGAGAAGCTGGAGGACATCGACGTCGACCTCTGCCACGGCTCGCCCGTGCGCCTCGAGGAGTTCGAGTACATCTTCGCGCCCGAGCAGGCGCGCGAGTGCTTGCCGATGTTCGACGAGCTCGGGCACATCACGCTCATCGGGCACTCCCACCTCTGCAAGGTGTTCGCCCTCACGCCGAACTCGGTCGAGGAGCTCCCCGCGGTCGACTTCAAGCTCGAGAAGGGCAAGAAGTACATCGTGAGCGTCGGCTCGGTCGGCCAGCCGCGCGACTACGACAACCGCGCGAGCTTCACGATCTACGACAGCGACGAGAAGAAGTTCTCCTTCAAGCGCATCGAGTACGACATCGAGTCGGCCGCCGAGAAGGTCCTGAAGGCCAAGCTCGAGCGCAACTTCGCTCACCGGCTCTACATCGGGGTCTGACCAACTGGCGGCCCGGCGGCGCTTCGGGTAACGGCGAGGGCGTGGCTGTCAGTTCTCCCCCCTGTCCCCCTCACGCGGTGAGGGGGGATATCGGAGCCCACGCTTGACCGTCCTCGTCACGGGCGCCTCCGGGCACGTGGGCGCGGCGCTCGTCCGCGCCCTGCTGGTTAGGGGCGAGCGGGTGCGCGCCGTCGTGCGCAGCGACGTCCGCGCGGTGAAGGGGCTCGACCTCGAGCTCGCGCGCGTCGACGTGACCGACGAGCGCGGGGTCGACGAGGCGGTGCGGGGCGCGAGCGTCGTCTACCACGCGGCGGCTCGCCTCACGCTCGAGGCGACGCACGATCCGCTGGCCGATCAGGTCAACGTCGACGGCACGCGCAACATCGTCGCGGCTTGTCGCAGGCACGGCGTGCGCAGGCTGGTCCACTTCAGCACCGCGCACGCGCTCGGGCGGGGGGGGGGCGGCCTGCTCGACGAGGGCTCGGGCCTGCCGTACGAGCGCTCGAAGGCCGCCGCTGAGCGCGAGGTCGTCAGCGCGAGCGAGACCGATCTCGACGCCGTCATCGTAAGCCCGTGCGCCGTCATCGGGCCGTTCGATCACAAGCCCTCCTACATGGGGCGCGTGCTCATCATGCTCGCGCGGGGGCTGGTGCCCGCGGTGGTGGTGGGCGGGCAGAGCTGGGTCGACGTCCGCGATATCGCCGCCGGCGCGATCGCCGCGGCCGAGCGAGGCAAGCGCGGCGAGCGGTACGTCCTGTCTGGACGCTGGCTGCCGATGCTCGACTTCATGCGCATCGCGGCGCGGGCCGCCGGGGTCTCGCCGCCTCTCTTCGAGCTGCCGACCAGCGTGGCGAGGGGCTTCGCGCCGCTCGCCGAGCGGGCCGCGCGCCTGATGAAGAAGGAGCCGCTGTTCACGCGCGCCTCCTTCGACGCGCTCGAGCCTTCCCCCCGGGACTACGGGGACGCCGCCACGCGCGACCTCGGCTACGCCCCGAGGGACCTCGAGCAGACCTTGGCGGAGACGTTCGCGTGGTACGGCGAGCGCGGCATGATGCCGCGCGGCGGCCGGCTCGCCCGCATGTTAGGGGTCACCCAGCGCACATGAAGAGGATGGTCGTCACCGGGTCGAGCGGCTTCGTCGGAGGGCACGTCGTCCGCGCCCTCGCTTCGCGAGGGGACGAGGTCGTCGCGCTCGACGTCGCGGCGCCGCGCGAGCCCTTCGCCTCCGACAAGGTGCAGGTGGTCACCGCCGATCTGCGCGACGCCGCGGCCCTCGAGCAGGCCGTCCGCGGCGCCGACAGCGTCTTTCACGTCGCCTCGCGCGTGCAGACGCGCGCGCACGGCTCGGACGAGGTCTTCGAAGTCAACGTCGGCGGCACCGAGAAGCTGCTCGCCGCGTGCCGCGACGTCGGGGTGCCTCGCTTCGTGTACGTGTCGTCGGCCAGCGTCGTCTACGACGGCAAGGACATCGAGCGCGGCGACGAGAAGCTGCCGTACCCCACCCACTTCCACGCCCCCTACGCCGAGTCGAAGGCCATCGCGGAGGCCAAGGTGCTGAAGGAGAACGGCAAGGGCGGCCTCGCCACCTGCTCCATCCGCCCGCACGTCGTCTTCGGCCCTGGCGACGCGCGCTTCTTCCCCGCGATCCTCGCGCGCGCCAAGTCGGGCCGCCTCAAGGCCTACGTGGGCGACGCGCACAAGCTGAGCGACTTCACCTACGTCGACAACCTCGTCCACGGCATGTTGCTCGCCGCCGACAAGCTCGAGGCCTCGGGGCCGGTCGGCGGCCAGGCGTACTTCGTCACCAACGGCGAGCCGGTCGCGTTCTGGGAGTTCATCGGCAAGGTCCTCGACGGGCTCGGCTATCCGCGCCCGACGTTCCGCGTCCCGTACCCCATCGCGTTCGGCGCCGCGGCCATCCGCGAGACCATCGACGCCCTGCGCGGCGCGACCCCCACGGAAGATCGCTTCTCGCGCTTCACCATCCGCTACCTCACGACGCACCACTACTTCTCGTGCGACAAGGCCAAGCGCGACCTCGGCTACGAGCGGACCGTCGACATCGACGAGGGCATCCGCCGGACGCTCGCGACGCTGCGCTAGTCCCGTGGAAACGAAGTTTCCGCGCAAACCATGAGGGGTTCCCTTCGGGATAGACCCACGCGTTGCCCAAGAATTCGGGCCGCCTTCGCCCCGTCAGGGGCGGCCCGAATTCTTCAAGCATCGATGGTTCCAGGGGACTAAGGGGGGTGTCCCTAGCTTGGCTCGGGGCTCGCCCGGCCGTCGCTCACGCTCGCAAGTGAAGGCCGGGCAATCCCCGAGCCTCGCCCCGACCCGACCTATGTTCCACCCCCCGTGATCTTACGGGTCCGACCTCCGGTCGGACGAGTCCGGGCCAAGTGGCCTCCGAAGGCTGAACGCCGGAGCCCCAGTGGCTCCGGTTTCGGTGACCGAGCTTGCTGCGCGCGGGGGGCCGCGGTAAGTCTCTCGCCCCATGGCCCGCGTTACCGTCGAAGACTGCCTCGAGCGTGAAGAGAACCGGTTTGCCCTCGTCGTCCTCGCGGCGACCCGCACTCGGCACCTGATGAAGGGCGTCGAGTCGCTCGTGAAGTCGAAGAACAAGCCCGCCGTGACGGCGCTGCGCGAGATCGCGAACGGGCACATCACGTTCAACCGCCCGAGCCACGACGCCGTCATGGAGTACATCAAGCAGCAGAAGCTCGTGTACGGCGGCTGAGCGGCTCGCTGAGTCGAAGCGTCGTGCCCAAGAAGCCGCAGGATCGCGAGCTCGTTGCCGGCACGACGGCGCACTACGAAGATCCGGACTACTACGATCGCACGTACGCGCGCCGTCGCGAGGATCTGGCGTTCTACGTCGAGCTCGCCAAGAAGACCGGCGGACCTATCCTCGAGTACGGGTGCGGCAGCGGTCGCATCACGCTGCCGATGGCCGAGGTCGGCGCCAGCGTGCTCGGGGTCGACCAGTCTGCGCCGATGCTGGCGCGGCTGAAGCAGCGCCTGGCCGAGGCGCCCGCGGACATCAGGGGTCGCGTGCGCGTGCGCGCGGGTGACATGCGAAAGCTGCGGGTGAAGGAGCGCTTCGCGCTGATCACCTGCCCCTTCAACACCTTCCTCCACCTCTACGACCGCGAGGACGTGGAGGCCTTCCTCGCGAGGGTGCGCGAGCACCTCGCGCCGGGCGGCGTCCTCGCGTTCGACGTGAGCGTGCCCGACCCCAACGAGCTCGCGCGCAAGCCCGAGCGAGGGTACCGAATCAGGCCGTTCGTCTACCCGGGCGTCGGTCGCGTCCGCTACCAGGAGCGCTTCGACTACGACGGCATGCGGCAGCTGCTGTTCGTCTCGTGCGAGTTCGAGCCCGAGAGCGGGGCAGAGCGCTTCATGCTGCCGCTCGCTCACCGCCAGTTCTACCCGCGCGAGCTCGAGGCGCTCTTTCACTACAACGGGTTCGCCATCGAGCGCTGGATCGGCGACTTCAAGGGCGAGCCGACCCACGAGACCCACCACCTCGCGCTCATCGCTCGGCCTCACGCGAAGCGAGGCGCGCGCCTTCGTACGGCGGCGCCTTAGCGATCTCCAGCGCGGCCGCAGCGCGTGCCGAATCGAGGGCTGCGCTCGAGGCCAGCGCCGTGCGCAGCTTCAGCTGAAGAGCGATCGCGCGCGCCAGGTGGGGATCGTGTCGCTCGCTGCGCAGCCGCCGCAGCGTGCGCGCCGAGACCTCGAGCTGAGCGCAGAGCGCAGAGGGAGGCACGTGGTGCTGAGCCACCTGAACGGCGGCCCGCTTGGCCGCGACCGTGGCTGCGCTGCGACCGGCGAGGTCCGGGAGCGGACAGGCGGCCGCGGCTGCCTCCCCGATCTGCGAGAACATCGGCTGAACCTCGCGCAAATCCGGCATCCCGCAGTGGGACCAGAGCTCTGCGGGGCGCAGGCGCGGCGCCAGCACTGCGAGGTCCGCGGCGCAGCGTGACCCTGCGACGCGCAGGCCGACCAGATCCGGGAGGCTGCTCCCGTCGTGGCAGGGATCGAGCTCGAGCCCGTGCCGAGCCTCCTGACGCAGCACATAGCGGATGGCGTTCATCAGGTGCCGCTGATCGGCGATCGCCACATAGCGGGTCGAGTCGAAGCTCGAGCCGTGCGCGAGCCGGCGGCCCAACGCCGTCTTCAGGCCCGCACAGAGCTCACCCGCCTCCGCTCGCGAGCACGCCACCACCATGTGCGCGTGGTCGTCCGCGATGCGAAACGCCAACATCCGCCGCCGCGCGCCGTGCCGGATGAACACCATCGCCGCGAGCCGGCGTTCGGCGGCCGAGCGCACGAGCACCCTGCCGTCGACGAGGCGAAGGATTGCGTGGATGGCCAGCGGCTCATTCGCCCTCACGCGCGGCGTTGGTCGCACGACCAGGGTGCCGGTCGCAGCGTCACCTCGGGAGCGCAGATCGTTCATGCTGCAATGTCGGCGACCGACGCGTCGAGTTGCGCCCAAACACACGCGCGAGGTGGGCGAGCGGCCAGAAGTGGGCAGCCTTCGCGGAGGTGGCGGAGTTGTGGCCGCGCGCCGGCGCGGGGCGGGGCGAGATGGCGCGCGTGGCGGGGCGAGTTGCGGCCAGAAGAGAGCGGCCTTCGCGGAGGTGGAGGGGTTGTGGCCGCGGGGCGTCGCGGGGCGTCGCGCGGGCGCCCCGCGAGCGGCCAGAAGTGGGCAGCCTTCGCGGAGGTGGCGGAGTTGTGGCCGCGGCCAGAAGTGGGCAGCCTTCGCGGAGGTGGTGGAGTTGTGGCCGCGGGCGTCGCGGGGGCGGCCAGAAGTGGGCGGCCTTCGCGGAGGTGGTCGAGTTGTGGCCGCGCGCCGGCGCGTGGCGGGGCGAGTTGGCGTGCGTGGCGGGGCGAGTTGCGGCCAGAAGGGAGCGGCCTTCGCGGAGGGGGTGGAGTTGTGGCCGCGCGCCGGCGCGCGAGCGCCCCGCGAGTGGCCAGAAGTGGGCAGCCTTCGCGGAGGTGGTGGAGTTGTGGCCGCGCGCCGTCGCGGGGGCGGCCAGAAGTGGGCAGCCTTCGCGGAGGTGGTGGAGTTGTGGCCGCGGGGCGTCGCGGGGCGTCGCGCGGGCGCCCCGCGAGCGGCCAGAAGTGGGCAGCCTTCGCGGAGGTGGCGGAGTTGTGGCCGCGGCCAGAAGTGGGCAGCCTTCGCGGAGGTGGTGGAGTTGTGGCCGCGGGCGTCGCGGGGGCGGCCAGAAGTGGGCAGCCTTCGCGGAGGTGGTGGAGTTGTGGCCGCGGGGCGGCGCGCGGGCGGCGCGGGGGCGGCCAGAAGTGGGCAGCCTTCGCGGAGGTGGTGGAGTTGTGGCCGCGGGGCGTCGCGGGGACGGCCAGAAGTGGGCGGCCTTCGCGGAGGTGGTGGAGTTGTGGCCGCGGGGCGGCGCGCGGGCGGCGCGGGGGCGGCCAGAAGGTGGCAGCCTTCGCGGAGGTGGTGGAGTTGTGGCCGCGCGGCGTCGCGGGGGCGGCCAGAAGTGGGCAGCCTTCGCGGAGGTGGTCGAGTTGTGGCCGCGCGCCGGCGCGTGAGTTGGCGCGGCCCGCGCGGTTCAGCCCTCGACGACGACGGTGCCGAGCTGCTCGCCCTGGCAGACGCGCATGATGTTGCCCCGGTCGGAGAGCTTGAAGACGCGGATCGGCATCTTGTTCTCGCGGCACAGGGTGACCGCCGTGGCGTCCATCACGCCGATGCGCTCGGCGAGGAACTGGTCGTAGGAGAGCTTGGTGTACATGCGGGCGTCGCCGTACTTGACCGGGTCGCGCTCGTAGATGCCTTCGACCTTGGTGGCCTTGAACAGGGCCTGCGCCTGGATCTCCATGGCGCGCAGGGCGGCCGCCGTGTCGGTGGAGAAGTACGGGTTGCCGGTGCCGGCAGCGAGGATGACGACGTAGCCCTTCTCGAGGTGGCGAAGCGCCCGCCGGCGGATGTACGGCTCGGCGACCTGGCGGATCTCGAGGGCGGTCATGACGCGCGTGGGGACGGAGGCCTTCTCGAGGGCGTCTTGGAGGGCGAGGCTGTTGATGACCGTCGCCAGCATGCCCATGTAGTCGCTCTGCGAGCGATCCATGCCGGCGCTGGCGCCCTTCAGGCCGCGGAAGATGTTCCCGCCGCCGACCACGATGCCGATCTGCACGCCCAGCCGGTGCACCTCGGCGAGCTCGCTCGCGACGAGCTGCAAGGTCTCGGGCCGGATGCCGAACCCGCCATCGACGCCGCACAGGGCCTCTCCGCTCAGCTTCAGCAGGATGCGCCGGTAGCGGAGCGTGTGGTGGGGTGCGGGCGGAACGATCGTGTCGATGGGGCGCGCCACTTCGGAAGCTGTTAGAGCAAGCAGCGCACGCACGCAAGCAGCGCTCACCGCTTGCTCGCGCGCCCCGCCCGGAATAGAAATTCACCGGGCTTGCCAGGTGAACCAGAGAGCACTTTCGCTCTGCTCCCCTCAGCTCTGCTCCCCTCAGAAAGGTCCGCCTCAGGTGACCGAGCTCTCGACGAGAAGAGGCGCAAGCCAGGTGAAGGTGCGGGTTGATTCGCTCGGACCAGCCGAGCGAACATCGAGCCACATGCCGACGCGCGCACGGAGCTGGGTCACGGGTGCGCTCGCGCTCGCGGCGCCGCGGTTCTTCGCGCTGGCGCTGGTCGCGATGCCGTGGGTCGCGCTGTCTGCCGGCTGCGGCGACTCGAGCAAGAACCCCGCCCCCGACGCGGGGGCGCCGCCCGGCGGCCTCACCGAAGAGCAAGCCGCCCGCGTCGTGGCGCGCGTCGGCGACGAGACGATCACCCTCGGCGACTACGCCGCGGCCCTCGACCGGATGATCCCGTTCGATCGCCTCCGCTATCAGACGATCGAGAAGCGCCGCGAGCTGCTGAAGGAGATGGTCGACCTCGAGCTGCTCGCCATCGAGGCGAAGCGACGCGGCCTCGACAAACGCCCCGAGGCGCAGATGGCCATCCGACAGATCCTGCGAGACGCGCTCCTCGACCAGGCTCACAACAAGCTCCCGACGCCCACCGAGATCCCGGTGGGCGAGGTGAAGGCGTATTACGAGGCGCACCTGCCGGAGTACCGCGAGCCCGAGCGCCGCCGGGTCTCGGCGATCGTCACGACCGACGAGGCCAAGGCCAAGGAGGCGCTCGAGGCCTTCCAGGCCGACCCCACGCCGAACAACTGGGGGAAGGTCTTCTTCCAGCACTCGCTCACCGCCGAGGCCGAGAAGAAGAACCGCGTGCCGCTCGATCTCGCGGGCGAGCTCGGCATGGTCGGGGCCCCGTCCGACGCGAAGGGCGCAAACCCCAAGGTCCCCGAGGCCCTGCGCGCGGCCGCCTTCAAGATCGAGAAGGTCGGCACGGTGCACTCCGAGATCGTCTTCGACGGCGGCAAGTTCTACGTCGTGCGCCTCGCGGGGCGCGTCGAGGCGCACGAGCGCACGTTCGCCGAGGCCGAGGCGCAGATCCGCACCGTGCTCCTGAAGGAGCGCATCCGGCAGCTGGAGGCCGATCTCGACGTCGAGCTGCGCAAGAAATACAAGGTCGAGATCGACGAGGCGGCGCTCGCCGAGGTGAAGGTGAGCGGCGCGCCCGACCCTGCGCCGAGCCCCAGCTCGCAGCCCTGACGATGCCCAAGCAGCAACGCTGGATGCGCGAGCTCGCGCGCTCCATCACGAGCGCGGAGGGCCTCGCGCGAGCGCTGTCACTCTCCGACGACGAGCGAGCCGGGGCCGAGCGCGCCGAGCGACAGGGCCTGCCGATCCGCGTGACGCCGCACTACCTGTCGCTGGTCGATCCGTCCGACCCGAGCTGCCCGATCCGCAAGCAGTGCGTACCGGTGATCGCGGAGTCGCTCGAGACCGCGGGAGATCTCACCGATCCGCTCGGGGAGGTGGCCCACGAGGTCGCGCCGCACTTGGTGCAGCGCTACCCGGATCGCGCGCTGCTCCTCGTCACCGACCGCTGCGCCGTCTACTGCCGCTTCTGCACGCGCTCGCGCATGGTCGGCGACGGCGGCGGCGCCGTCCCTCAGGACGCGCTCGAGCCCGCCATGGCCTACCTCGCGGCGAACCCTCGGGTGACCGACGTGATCGTGAGCGGCGGCGATCCCCTCTGTCTGGCCACGCCGCGCCTCGTCCGCATCGTCCAGCGGCTGCGGCGCATCCCCTCGATCGAGACCATCCGCCTCGCGACGCGCGTGCCGGTGACCCTGCCTTCGCGCGTCACGACCGAGCTGGTCCGCGCGCTGCGCCCCTTCCACCCGCTCTGGGTGATGACCCACTTCAACCACCCGAAGGAGCTCGCGCCGGCCTCGCTCGCGGCCCTCGTGCGGCTCGCCGACGCGGGCTTCCCGGTGATGAACCAGAGCGTGCTGCTGCGCGGGATCAACGACGACCCGGACGTGCTCGCCGCGCTGTTCCGAGGCCTGGTGAGGGCCCGCGCGCGCCCCTACTACCTGCTCCAGATGGACCCGGTCATCGGCACCGGCCACCTCCGCACGCCGCTGTCGCGAGGCGAGGCGATCGTCGAGGCGCTGCAGGGCCGTCTCACCGGCATCGCCCTGCCGAAGTTCATCGTCGACACGCCGGGCGGCATGGGCAAGGTCCCGATCGCGCCGCGCTGGGTCGTCTCGCGTTCGAACGGCCTCACGCGCCTGCGCACCCACCGCGGCGTCGAGGTCGACTACGTAGATCCTTCTTAGTCCTCGCGCGCCCGCTAGCGCGGGGCCCTTCGGATTCGCGCGCCCCGAGCGGCGCACGAATCCGGCGCGAGGAGGTCGCGTGGGGCCCTCCCCACGCGAAGAGGTGCAGATCGCACTCTCCCCGCCGCCGAAGGCGGCACCCGCTCCGGTTTGCGTGCGCCCGCAGGGCGCGGAAGCAAACCGAAGGGACCCGCGCCAGCGGGCGAGCGGGAAGATTATTGCGTGACCACGAGCGTGTACGGCCCGGTCGTCGTCGGCGTGTAGGAGTCGACGAAGATGAAGATCGGCTCGCCGTCCGTCACGGCGACCTCGAGCTCCTCCCCGCCCACGGGCAGATCCGCGCAGTCGAGCTCGGCGGCGAGGTCGTCGTCGGCGCACGCGGTGCGCGCGTAGAGCACGCCGTCGAACGAGAGATCGAAGGGCTGCAAGGTGATGGTCGCCATGCCGTCGGCCGCGGGGACGTAGCGGTAGACGATCTCGCTGCCCACGCCGCCGCACGAGCCTTCGAAGCCGAGCGTGCCATCCGAGTTGTCGCCGTTTTCCGGGACCCCCGCCGTGATGTCCACGATCCCGGCGCTCGCGCAGAAGGCCGCCTGCTCGACGGCGCACGTCGCGCTGCAGCCGTCGCCGCTGGTGGTGCCGGCGTCGTCGCACTGCTCGTCGCCCGTGATGAGCCCGTCTCCGCACACCTCGGGCTCGAACGTCGCCAGCAGCTCGAAGTCTCCCGCGGTGATGATGCCGTAGGCGTCCACGAAGATCGTGACCTCGGTCCCCGCGTCGAGCAGCACCGTGAAGCTCTCGGTCGCGGCAGGGTTGAAGGCGTCGTCGGAGCACGCGACCTGCGCGGACGCAGCGGTGCACACCGTCCTCGCGTAGATGCCGAGGTCGCCCATCGCCGGCGTCGCGGTGACCGTCAGCTCGCCCTTGGCCGGGGCGCTGATGGTGTACAGGCGCTCGGCGCCGCCGCCCGTCGTGAAGCTGCCGCCGCTCTCGGCGCAGACGCCCCCGAACACGTCGGTCCCCCCGAAGGTCGAGCCGCTCGTGGGCGTGTCGAACGCGAGCGGCGTCGCGCCGGCGCAGGCGTCGTCGATGGCGTCGACGCACCCCGGCAGCGTGATGCAGTCGAGCTCGGCGCAGTCGTGCAAGCCGTCGAGATCTTCGTCGAAGCCGCTGTCGCAGATCTCGGGGGACTGCGTGCAGAGCTTGAGGTCGTCGTCGCAGCTCACCGAACACTGGTCGTCGGAGAAGCAGCCGCCCAGGCAGACCTCGACCGGCTCGACGTCGCCGATATCGAGACACTCGTTGCCGACGCCGGGGCACTGCGCCACGTCGGTGCAGTCCTTCAGGCACACCGAAGACTCGACCCCGATGCCGCCGACGCAGGTGCCCTCCGCGCACGGCGCGAGCACGCTGTCGCACAGCGCGGTGCAATACCCGCTCGCCCAGCCCACCAGGCTCTCCGTCATGCACAGCCCCCCGGCGCACTCGTCGTCGTCGACGCAGCTCTCGCCGATGCCCTTGAGGGCGGGGCCCCCGCCGGCCCCGCCGCCTCCTCCGGGCGGCTCGCCGCCCGAACCGCCGCCCGCTCCCCCTCCGCCGGTGGGCGCGGGAGAGTCGTCTCCGCAGGCGAACAGGGACAGCGACAGGGCGACCAACGTGAAGGTGGCGAGGGCTCGCATGGGACTTTCACCGCAAGACTAGATCGATGCGCCGCGTCGTGCGCGCATCGCCGATCGAACCAGCCTTTTGAGCACAAACGACGCCCACTTTGGGCTGGTACCGTCGGGTAGGAAAGGGTAGGAATCGAAGCTTCGGAGGTCTCAATGCGAAGCTTGCTCCTTGGTTCTCTCGCGGTTGGTCTGATGAGCGTTTTGGTTGCCTGTGGTGACGACACCACGGCCACGGGTGGCAGCGGTGGCTCGGGTGGTGGTCAGGGCGGCGAAGGCGGCTCCGGCAACACGACGAACAACGGCGGCGGCGGCAACGGTGACGGCGGCGGCGGCGGCACGGTCGGCTGCACGGCCATCGAGAGCACCGACTTCGGCGCCCCCGGCAACGGCCTGGCGGGCACCACGACCCCGGCGCTCGGCGGCGCGGACCCCGACTTCGTCGTCCCGATCTGGACCGGCGTCGGCTCGGGCCTCCCTGCCAACCTCGACCTCGACGCCTGCGGCGACACGGTCAACTGCCTCCTCGTCTTCGAGGACTACGACGGGCAGTCGCCGGTTCGGTTCTACCTCGCCACCGAGGGCGCCATGGACATCACCGCCGTCGAGGGCCAGTTCTACGCGAGCGGCTCCTTCTCGGGCCACCTCGAGGAGATCGAGATCGACGACGCCGGCATCGCCACGATCGTCCCGAACGGCGAGTGCCTCGACCTCGGTGAGGTCACCTTCGACATCCAGCCGCCCACCCCGGGGTGGACCTGCGATCCCAGCTACTACGACGAGACCACCGCCGGCGCGGCCGAGCCGGGCTGCGACTGCAACTGCGGCGCGGTCGACCCCGACTGTGCCGTCATGGCCAACCCGGTCTTCGGCTGCCTCGAGGGCCAGACCTGCGACGCCAACGCGGAGTGCGCGGGCATCCCCACGGCGTGGGTCGACGGCGACTGCCTCGAGGCCGACTATGACGCTGGCCTCGCCAACGGCTGCCAGTGCGCGTGCGGCGCGCCGGATCCGGACTGCGAGCTCGCTGGTGTGGTCACCACCGGCTGCGCTGCGGGTGAAGGCTGCGGTCTGGGTGAGTGCGGCGCGGTCACTGGCTGGACCTGCGACATCGATTACTACGACGCGGCCGACGGCTGCGACTGCGGCTGCGGCGCGGCAGACCCGGACTGCGCCGACGCGACGGTCGGCTCGTGCGTTTACTGCGACAACCCCGGTTCGTGCAGCGACGAGGCGTGCCCCGGCGACATCAACGCGACCAACAACGCGGTCTGCGACTGAGCTCTGCGCGGCCCACTCGGGCCTTCGGCGCGCCTCGCGGCGCGTCGGGGCCCGGTGAGCTGAAATGAAAGAACCCGGCTCCAGATGGGCCGGGTTCTTCTTGTTTGTGACCGGAGACAGCCCCGCTCGCGCGAGCGGGGATCAGCCTGCGAGTCGCCCGACGAACGACGAGCCCTTACGGCCCGCCCCGCTTCAGCTCGGTCAGCACGAGCTTGGCGACGGCCTTCAGCGTGTCGAACACCCCCACGCCGGTTCGCGCGCAGGCTTCGAACTCGGGCACGTTGGTCGGGTTGAGCAGCTCGCGGAGCTCCTCGACCGAGCCGATGTCGGGCATGTCGCGCTTGTTGTACTGGATGACATACGGGAGCTTGTCGAGCGAGTAGCCCTGCTCGGCGAGGTTCGTGCGCAGGTTCTCGAGCGACTCCTGGTTCGCCTCCATGCGCGCGATCTGCGAGTCGGCGACGAACACGACGCCGTCGACGCCCTTCAAGATCAGCTTGCGGCTGGCGTCGTAAAAGACCTGCCCAGGCACCGTGTACAGATAGAACCGCGTCTTGAAGCCGCGGATCTCACCGAGCGCGAGCGGGAGGAAGTCGAAGAAGAGCGTGCGATCCGTCTCGGTGGCGAGGCTGATCATCTTGCCCTTCGCCTCGGGGTTCGTGCGCTCGTAGATGTACTGGAGGTTCGTCGTCTTGCCGCAGAGACCAGGACCGTAATAGACGATCTTGCAGTTGATCTCGCGCGCCATCAGGTTGATGAAGCTCATCTTGGCGCGCTCCTAGTCGTTGAAGAGGTTGTCGATGTCCTCGTCGGTGATCTCCGCGAAGGGCGACTCACCTCCGGGCTCCGCCACCTTCTTGAGCAGGTTCTCGAAGATGTGGTTGAGCTCCTCGCTCGCCTTCTTCACGCGCAGCCGCACCAGGCCGAGGCTCGACTTCGCGTCGAAGATGACCACGAGGATGACGCGGTTGCCGACGAGCATGATGTAGACGTTCGCCCGCTCGCCCTCGTGGAACTGCGTCGCGAACTCGTTCTCCTTGAGGAGCTTCGCCATGCCGCCGGTCGCCGCGATGTTGCCGGCGGTGAGGGAGGCGAGCGACGTCGTGTCCAGGTGCTCGACGTCGCCGCTCGCGGCGATGAGCTGGCCGTTCTTGTCGACGATGAAGACGCTCCTCGCGTTCGCGCTCTTGACGAGGTGGTCAACCACGGTCTGAATTTGGTTGAACTCCTCCTCGTACATCACCATCTGGGGATTGACCATCCATGCCTCCAGGCGGACCGGCAAAGTGACCGGGCACGCCAGCAACACAACCGCTTGTCGGTTCTATCCCAGCACCCGGGACAGTCGCAAGACGTCGGGAGGCTACACATGGAGCACCGACGGGGGAAGCAGAGAGCGGGGAGGCGCTCATTGACGGAACGCGCCCGCCGCGCGACAAATCCCACCGATGAAGCGGGCGACGATGTTCTTCTGGGTGGTCGTCCTTTGGCTCGCGGCGCCTCGGGTCGGCCGGGCCGACGGGGCCATCGACCCCGAGGTCGAGCGGCTGTCGGGTCGTGTCGGTGCCGCAAAAGGGTGGGAAAAGCAGGTGGCGCTGCTCGAGCTGTTCTCCCTGTGGGACCAGGCCGACCCCCGCCAGATCGAGCAGGTGCTCGCCGCGACGGCCGCCGACAAGTCGCTGCCCGCGCCGACCCGCGTCTACGCGACGATCTTGGTGGCCAAAGCCCGTGAGCGCCGCGGTGACACGGCGGGCGCCGCGAAGCGCATGGGCGAGCTCGGGTTCATCGATCGCTGGCTGTTCGTGGGCCCGTTCGACAACCAGAACCGAGAGGGATTCGGCGCCCCGTTCCAGCCCGAGGCCGAGCTGACCGAGCCCATCGTCCCCGGCCGGTCGTTCGATGGAAAGCTGCGTCCAGTGCGCTTCCGCAACACCGAGGGCCGCGGCGGCGCCGTGTTCGACTTCGGGGACTGGGTGCGCCCCCGCGAGGAGGCGTGCGGCTACGCGGTCGCCATCCTCACCGCCAAGCCAGGGACCAAGGCCGATCGCCCGGTCTCGTTCTTCTTCGGGACCGGGGGCGCGTTCAAGGCGTGGCTCAACGGCAAGCCGCTCGTCGAGGACAAGGGGGTTCGGGCCTTCGACTTCGACCGCTTCGCCGCGGGGGTCTCGCTCGCGCCCGGCAAGAACCGGCTCACCGTGAAGGTCTGCAACGACATCGCGGCGCCCGTGCTCGCGGTCCGCCTGGCGGACGCGCAGGGCAACCCCGACCTCGGCTGGTCCTTCTCCGACGATCCCTCGGACACCGCAGGCAACGCCGTCGCCAAGGAGCTCAAGCCCAACGCCAAGGTGGTCGGCATCGTCCAGGCGCTCGACGCGAGCACCGCCGGCGCCAAGGCGTCCGCGCGAGAGCTGGAGGCCTACGCTCGTTATCTGTCGATCACCGGCGGCAGCCCGCGCGGCTCCCACACCGCGCGCGACCTCGCGACGAGGGCGGCCAAGGCCGAGCCGAGCTGGCAGCGCGCCCTGCTCGCGTCGCGGCTGGTCGAGAACGCGAACGGCGCCCGAGTTTGGATCGACGAGGCCGCGGGTCTCGTCGGCAAGGGCGACCCGCGAGGCCAGGTCGCCGTGCTGCTCGCGAAGGCGGAGCTCGCGCGGGCGGGGATCAACCCCTCCGACGCCCGCCCGCTGTACGAGGAGGTGCTCGCGCTCGACCCCGCGAACGTCCCGGCGCGGCTCGGGAAGGCCTCGCTCTTCGCCGCCGCGGGGCTGCCGCGCACCGCCCTCGGCGCGCTCGAGGAGGGCGTGACGCGCTCTCCGTCGAGCGTCGCCCTGCTCCGCGCCTACGCCGAGCAGCTCCGCTCGCTGGGGCGGAACGCCGAGGCCGACGAGGTCGACGCGAAGTGGTTCGCCTTCCGCTCGGACGACCCCGGCTTCGTGGTGCGGCGCCTCGACCGCGCGGTCGCTTCCGGCGACAAGAAGGCGGCCGACCGCTGGATCGCGCGCCTCGAGCGCGTCGAGCCCGACGCCATCTACGCGCGCCTCGTGATCGCGCGCGCTTACCGCTCCCTGGGCGAGCCGCTCAAGTCGCGCCTCGCGCTCGAGTCTGCGCTCGACCTCGCCCCCGAAGATCAGCACACCCTGCGCGCGCTCGCCGATCTCGCTGGGGAAGAGGGCAACCGCGAGGGGCAGCTCAAGCACCTGCGCAAGATCCTCCAGCTGTACCCGCAGGCGAAGGAGGTCCGCGCCTACGTCGAGATGCTCTCGCCGCCGACGCCCCGCAAGGACGAGGCCTACGCCTGGGGCGAGGAGCAGATCGCCAAGGCCGCCGAGGTCCCCGCGAAGAAGGGCGAGCGCAGCCGCATCCTGCGCCGGCTGACGGTCAAGACCATCTTCGCCAACGGCCTGGCGACGCGCTTCTACCAGGTGGTGATGCAGCCGCTGACCGACGAGGCCGCGGCCGAGGCCCGCCAATACATCACGTCGTACGAGGGGGACCGCCAGGAGATCTCGCTGCGCCTGTCGCGCGTCTACCGCAAGGACGGGAGCGTCGCGGAGGCGATCGAGAGCGGCGAGGGCGCCGCGAACAACCCAGCGATCGCGATGTACACGTCGGTCCGCACCTTCGCGGTCACCTTCCCGAAGCTGAGCCCCGGCGACGTGATCGAGCTCAGGTACCGCGTCGACGACGTCGCCGCGAAGAACGACGTCGCCGACGCGTTCTACGACGTCGAGTACCTGCAGGACACCTCGCCCATCGGCGAGAGCGAGCTCGTCGTCATCACGCCGAAGAGCCGCCAGCTGCAGACGCTGGTCGCGAACCTCCCGGGGACGGTCGCCACGGTCACCGAGGACGGGGACCAGAAGGTCCACCGCTTCTTCGCGAAGGACGTCCCGGCGTCGGTCAGCGAGCCCCGGCAGCCGCAGCTCTCCGAGTCGCTCGGGCAGGTCCACCTCTCCACCTTCAAGACGTGGGACGAGGTCGGCAAATGGTACTGGGGCCTCGCGCGCGATCAGCTCGACGTCGACGACAACGTCCGCAAGAAGGTCGCCGAGCTCACCAAGGACAAGAAGACCGAGCGCGAGAAGGTCGAGGCGGTCTACCACTACGCGACGAGCCTGCGCTACGTCGCCCTCGAGCTCGGCCTCGAGGGCATCAAGCCGCGTCGGTGCGCGCTCACGATGGCGCGCGGCTGGGGCGACTGCAAAGACAAGGCGACCATCATCGTCACCATGCTGCGCGAGCTCGGCATCCCGTCCACGCTCGTGCTCGTGCGCACCGCCATGCGCGGGGACCTCCCGAAGGACGCGCCGCCGAGCCTCGGCGTGTTCGATCACGCCATCGCCTACGTGCCCTCGCTCGACCTCTACCTCGACGGCACCGCCGAGGGGCATGGCACGGGGGAGCTGCCCGCGATGGACCGCGGCAGCGTGGCGCTCCAGATCAACGAGGGCAAAGGCAAGCTCGTTCGCCTGCCCGATCCGAAGCCAGAGGCGTCACCCACGACGCGCAAGCTCGAGGCTGCGGTGGCCGCCGACGGCGCCGCGACGTTCGCGTTCGAAGCGTCCGTCCAGGGCGTCCTCGCGCCGGGGTGGCGTGATCGATACCAGTCTGCCACGACCCGTAGGGACCGCGTCGCCCAGGACCTCGCGGGGTTCCTCGGCGCGGTCGAGCTTTCGAAAGATGGCAGCGGCGTCACGGTCAAGGGCGCAGGCGACGTCGAGGGGCCGTTCACGCTCAGCGCGAAGGGCAAGGCCGCTGGGTTCGCCCGCAAGGAAGGCCAGCTGCTCAGCATGCCGGTCGCCACCTCGCAGCAGCTGACCGCGAGCTTCGCGGCCCTCTCGACGCGCAAGACCGACGTGGTCGTCGGCGCGCAGTCGCTCGTGACCGAGGAGCGCGTCCTCAAGCTCCCGGCCGGCGCGAAGATCGATCGCATGCCCGAGGACGTGAAGGTCGACGGCCCGTTCGGGACGGTGACGCTGTCCGTGAAGCAAGAGGGCTCCAAGGTCACCGTCAGCACGAAGGTGTCGCTCGCGAAGAGCCGCGTCTCGCCTCAGGAGTACGCGGAGTTTCGCGCGTTCTGCCAGAAGGTCGACGCGGCGCTCGGGCAG
The DNA here is from genome assembly GCA_016719945.1 of Polyangiaceae bacterium. Classification (GTDB taxonomy): domain Bacteria; phylum Myxococcota_A; class Polyangia; order Polyangiales; family Polyangiaceae; genus Xiheicaenibacterium. The sequence continues at coordinate 138,759 of JADJYE010000003.1, forward strand.
CGCCTGGCGATCCGGCTCTAGGGCGCGAGGCTTGTGTCAGGCGGCCTTCGGCGCGCATCATGACGGCTCGGAGGTCGCGATCATGTCGAGCTTGTCGCCTTGCCCTGCTTGCAGCCGTCACGTGCGCGCCGAGCGCGCTTGCCCCTTCTGTGGAGCCGCCATCGGGCAAGCCGCAGAGCGACACGAGGCGGCGCGCGGCGCCCGCCGCGCCGCGATGCTCGCGGTCAGCGCGGCGCTCGCGTCGACGACGTTCGTCGCTTGCGGTGACGACACGGGCACCGGCGGCTCGGGAGGTGGCACGGGCGGGCAGGGCGGCACCGTGCAAGGGGGCGAGGCTCCTGCGGGCGGCGGCGGTCAGCTGGTGACGGGCGGCGGCGGCGCTGGCACGGGCGGCGACGGCGGCGCGGGCGGCGTGGGTGGCGTGGCCGAAGGTGGCTTCGGCGGCATGATCGCGCCGCCGTACGGCGCGCCGCCGGTCTGAGCGCTCAAGCGAGCAGGCGGTTCGCCGCGCGCGCGATCGCCTCGATCGTGCGTGGGCTCACGTGCCCGCCCCGCGCGCTGAGCGCCGCCTCGAGCGAGGGCTGCTCGCGGCCGTAGTGATCGACGCCAGCGATGCGCACGTCCGCGGCGGAGCGCCCCGCGCCCACGACCGCGCGCGCGAGCTCACCAGCGTCGTCCTCCCCGACGACCGCGTCGAACGAGCCTTGGAGCGCCACGAGGCCACCCTTCGCGCGCGCGTACGCGGCGAGCGGGTCGATCGCGTCGACGCTCCGCAGGTAGCCCAGCGTCGCGCCGTGCAGCCGATCTCCCGAGAGGTCGCGCGCGGCCAGGCACCCCTTCAGGGCAGGGTCGAGCGCCTTCGGCGAGACCTTCTCGCGGAGCAGGGCGCGATAGAGCCGCGCAGCGAGCTCGACCTCGCGCTCGAGGTCGGGTCCCGCCGCTCCCGTCAGCGCGAGCTGCCGCCGCGCGCTCGTCGCGAGCGCGTCCGCCCAGCGGCGCGCGGGGCCGCCGAACGCGACGACGCCCAGCGCGTTCGTCGGACCCGCGACGAGCGGCGCAACCAGCGCGCCGAGGCTGTGCCCGACGATCACGACGCGCTTCGCTGCGACCTCTTGCAACGAGAGCAGGCCGGTCTCGACGTCGTCGACGATCGACGAGGGCTCCGGCGTGCGCTTCACTCGCACGACGTCGAGGCCCTCGCCCGCGAGGCCCCGCGCCAGCGCTCCGTACAGGCCGTCGTCGTCGGCGAGAAGGTCGTTCGCGCCGAGGCCTGGGAGGATGAGCGCCGTCGCGCGCGCCTTCCCCCGCGCCCTGGCGACAGACCACTCGAGGGAGGCGCCGTCCTCGAGCGCGAGCACCCCGCGGGAGCTCACGCTGACACCTGCGCGCGCCGCTTGCGCCTGGGGGCGTTCAGCTTCGGAGGGCTTGTCACGGTGGGGCTCCTCGACAGGAAACCCTCACCCGTCCGCGCGATGCGCCGCGCCTCTTCGAGATCGTCGTCGGGCCAGCGCTCGACCTCCAGCTCGAAGCGCCCGTGATCGAAGGGCAGCCCGGCTGGAAGCGCGACGGCGCGCACTCGCTCCCGCTCGCCGCGCGCGAGCAGCTCGAGCGCCCTGTGGTGGCAGAACGGGTTGTTGCCGCGCCGGCCGAACAGGCTGTGGCTCGTCCACGAGCAGCCGCCCTTGCACTCCTCGGCGTAGTAACAGCTCGCGCACTCGCCCCACAGCTCGCTCGTGCCGCGATCGCGCGTGAAGCGGAGCGGCTCGGACCGCTCCCAGATGTCGACCAGCGCGTGCGCGCGAACGTTGCCGCCGACGTAGTCCGAAGTCGGCAGCGACGGGCAGCCCTTGATGTCGCCGTTCGACTCGATCCCCAGGGTGGTCCGCCCTGCGCCGCACGAGCACGCGTGCCCGAGCGGCTGCGCGCCGCGCAGCAGGGCCTCGTAAGGGCCGAAGTAGCCCACGTTGTTGCCCGGCCACAACAAGACGCGGGCCTCGTCGGCTCGCCGCTTGAGCCGGGCGATCGCCGGCATCAGCTCGATCAGCTGGTACGGCTCGAGCAGCAGATCGGCGTGCTCGGCGGCGCGCCCCATCGCGACGGTGATCTGGATCTGCCAGCCGCGGATCCCCAACGACACGAGGTCCTCGAAGAGCGGCTCCAGCTCGCGCACGTTGGCTCGGTGCAGCTGGGTGTTCGCCGTCACGCGGACGCCTGCCTCGCGCAGCACGCCGAGCGCGCTCGCCGCGGCGTCAAAGCTGCCGTCGACGCCCCGGACCCGATCGTGGGTCGCGCGCGCGCCGTCAATCGACACGCTCGCGGCCTGAAGACCCGCGTCCTGCGCGCGCCGCGCGAAGGACGCGTCCACCCCGAGCCCGCCCGTCGTCAGGCTCGCGAGCATCCCCGCGGCGCGGATCGCGCGCACGATCTCGAAGAGGTCGTCTCGCAGGTAGGCCTCGCCGCCGATCAGCGAGACCTCGCGGACGCCGAGCGCGGCCATCTGGCGCACGAGATCGAGTGCTTCGGCGGTCGAGAGCTCATCGGGCCGCGCCTTCCGCGCGCGCGACCCGCAGTGCACACAGGACAGGTCGCAGCGCAGCGTCAGCTCCCACACGGCGTAGATGGGCCGGCACGCGTCGATGGGGCGGACCGCAGCCGCGAGCGGCGCCGTCTTCTTGGGCAGCTCCAGGATCGGCAACGCTCGCCGCACGCTCATGGCCGCGCCGCGCTCAGGCCGGCGGCTTGTCCTTCTTGCGGCCGGTGTGGCGGATATCTTTGCCTTTGACCTGGAACACGACCATCTCCGCGAGGTTGGTGGCGTGGTCTCCGATCCGCTCGAGGTGCTTCGCCACGGCTTGCAGGCACATCGCGCGCGAGATGTTGCGGGGGTCCTCGATCATGTAGGTCAGCAGCTCCCGGAAGGTCTGCGCGTAGTAGGCGTCGACGCTGCGATCGCGGGCGATCACTTGCTGCGCCTTCTCGGTGTCGCCGGCGACGAAGGCGTCGAGCGCGTCGTGCACCATGGCCTGGATCGTCTCGGTCATGCGCGGCATGTCCGCCAACGACTTGAGCGGCGGCTCTTCGTTGAGCTCGATCGCCCGCTCGCAGATGTTCACGCACACGTCCCCGATGCGCTCGAGGTCGACCACGAGCTTCAGCGCCATCGTGATGAACCGCAGGTCGGACGCGACGGGCTGCCTGCGCGCGAGGATCCTGAGGCAGAGCTCGTCGGTGCGCACCTCTGCGTTGTTCACGTGGGCGTCCAGCTCGATCGTCTTCTGGGCGAGCTCCGTGTCGCGCTCGACCAGCGCCTTGATGCTGCTCGCGATCATCTCCTCGACGCGGCCACCCATCACGAGCAGCTGCTCGCGGAGCTTCACCAGCTCGGCCTCGTACTCTTTGTCGGTGTGTTGACGCGCCATCAGCCGAACCGCCCTGTGATGTAGTCCTCGGTCTTTTGGTTCTTCGGCCGAGTGAAGATCTGATCCGTCTCGCCGACCTCGACGATCTCTCCCTGGTAGAAGAACGCCGTGGTGTCCGCGACGCGGGCCGCCTGCTGCATGTTGTGGGTGACGATCACGATCGTATACCGATCGCTGATCTCGTGGATCAGCTCCTCGATGCGCGCCGTCGCGATCGGGTCGAGCGCCGAGCACGGCTCGTCCATCAGCAGCACCTCGGGCTCGAGCGCGAGCGCGCGCGCGATGCACAGTCGCTGCTGCTGGCCGCCCGAGAGGCTCGACCCCGAGCGATCGAGCACGTCCTTCGCCTCGTCCCACAGCGCCGCGTGCTTGAGCGCCGTCTCGACCACGGAGGCGGGGTCGTCGACCTTCTGCCCGTTGGGGCGCAGGCCCGCTAGCACGTTGTCGCGGATGCTCATCGTCGGGAACGGGTTCGGCTTCTGGAACACCATCCCCACGTGGCGCCGGACGCGCACCGGGTTGACGCGCGAGCCGTAGATGTTCTGTCCGTCGAGCAGGACCTTACCCTCTACGCGGGCCCCGGGGACGACCTCGTGCATGCGGTTGAGGCAGCGCACGAACGTCGACTTCCCGCAGCCCGAGGGGCCAATGATGGCGGTCACCTGTTTGTCGGGCACGCTCATCGTGACGCCCTTCAGGGCGTGCGTGGGCCCGAACCAGGCGTGCACGTCCTCGGCGCGCATCTTCTCGGTCACGGGGGGCGGGTTCGAGTCGTTCATTCGATCACCAGTAGATCCGCTTGCGGAGGCGCGTTCGAAGGATGATCGCGACGCCGTTCATGAGCAACATGAGCACCAGCAGCACGATGATCCCGGCGGCCGCGTTCACGTGGAAGGCCGGCTGCGGCCGGCTCACCCAGTTGAAGATCTGGATGGGCAGCGCCGTGAACGGGCTCGTGACGCCGTCGGGGAGGAAGGCGACGTAGGTGAGCGCGCCGATGGTGATGAGCGGCGCGGTCTCGCCGATCGCGCGCGCCAGCGAGAGGATCACGCCGGTGAGCACGCCCGGCATGCACATGGGCAACACCACGCGCCGCAGCGTCTGCCAGCGATCGGCGCCGAGCGCGAAGCTCGCCTCTCGCAGCGAGCGCGGCACGGTCCGCAGCGCCTCGCGCGACGCCATCACGACCATCGGCAGCAGCAAGAGCGCGAGCGTGGCGGCCCCGGCGATCAGGCTGCGCCCGAGATCAAGGATGCGCACGAAGAGCTCGAGCCCGAGCAGCCCGTAGATGATCGACGGCACGCCGGCGAGGTTCGAGATGTTCAGCTCGATCAGCGAGGTGATGCGGCCAGGCTTGGCGTACTCCTCCAGGTAGAGCGCGGCGCCGAGCCCCACTGGGATCGCCATCACCGCTGTGAGGCCCATCAGCGCGGCGCTGCCGACCAACGCCGGCAGGATGCCCGCCTCGATCGCCTTTCGTGACGGGTAGCTGGACAGGAAGCCCCACGACAGCCGCGGCCAGGCTTCGACCAGAGCGCTCCCGAAGAGCACCACGAGCAACAGCAGCGGCAGGGCGATGGCCAGGATGCAGATGGCGCGGAACGCTCGCTCGACGCCGTTGCCAGACGACGCGGTGAGCTTGTCCGGCGGGCTGGAGGCGCGCGCGGCGGGCTCGGCCTCGGTCTCGGCGGCGGCGGTCACATCGCACCTCCCTTCAGGATCTTCGCTCGCATCCGGTGCGAGACGGCGTTGAGGCACAGCGTCATGACGAACAGGCTGAGGCCGATCGCGAAGATGGTCCGGTACTCGAGGGTCCCGGTGGGCGTGTCACCGAGGCTCACCTGGACGATGTACGCGGTCATCGTCTCCACCGGCACGCGCGGGTCGGCCGTGAGGCGGGGCTGCTGGCCCGCGGCGATCGCCACGATCATCGTCTCGCCGATCGCCCGGGAGACCCCGAGGATCACCGCGGCGATGATGCCGGACGACGCGGACGGCAGCACCACCCGGAACACCGCGCCGAGCCTCGTGCCGCCGAGCGCGTACGCGCCCTCGCGCAGGCTCGAGGGCACCGCCGTGATGGCGTCCTCCGACAGCGAGGCGATGACCGGCAGGATCATCACGCCCATCACCAGGCCGGCGGACAGGCCGTTGAACCCAGCGAGCCCCGGGATGAAGCGCTGCAGCACCGGCGTGACGAGCGTCAGCGCGAAGTAGCCGTAGACGACCGTCGGTACGCCGGCGAGGATCTCCAGCACGGGCTTGAGGACGCGCGCGAGCCGCGGCCGGGCGAACTCGGACAGGTAGATCGCGGCGAGCAGCCCGAGCGGGAGCGCGACGGCGATCGCGATCGCCGTCGTCAGCAGCGTGCCCGACATCAGCGGCCAGATGCCGAAGTGTTTGTCCGCGAAGAGCGGGGTCCACTGGGTGTCGGTGAAGAACTGCGCGAGCGAGACCTCGCCGAAGAACTGCAGCGATTCGAACAGCAGCACCGCCACGATGCCCACCGTGGTCCCGACTGACACCCAGCCGCAGAACATCAGCGCCCAGGCGATGACGCGCTCCGACAGCGCCCGCGGCGCCTCGAGGCTGTGCTTCACGCTCTGTGCGGCCATGGCTGCGTCCTCTCAGGGGGCTATTGGGCGCCCTTTTCGAGCACGTCCTCGATCGACACGCCGACCTGCCCGCCCTTGCCGGCGAAGAGGGACCCCGTCAGCTTCTTCTCGACGCGCGCGGTCGCGAGCTCGTACGCCTTCGGCTGCAGCGGTACGTAGCCCACCTCGGGCACGAGCTTCGGGGCCTCGGCCAGGTAGAACTTCCCGAGCGCCATGACCTCGGGGCGCTCCAGGCTCTTCTTGGACAAGTAGATGAAGATGGGGCGAGACAGCGGCTGGTAGGTGCCGTCGCGGACCGTGGTGGCGGTCGGAGTGATCGGGCCGTCGCCGTTGTCGGACTTGCCGTCGTCGACCGGCACGACCTTCAGGCGCTCCTTGTTCTCCTCGAAGTACGCGATCCCGAAGAAGCCAAGCGCGAGCGGATCGTTGGCGATCCCCTGCACGAGGACGTTGTCGTCCTCGCTCGACGTGTAGTCGCCGCGGGTCGACTTCTCCTTCTTGGTGATGGCCTCGCTGAAGTAGTCGTACGTGCCCGAGTCGACCCCCGCGCCGAACAGGTGGATCTCCTTGTCGGGCCAACCCGCGCGCACGTCGCTCCACTTCTTGATCTTGCCCTGCGCCTCGGGCTCCCAGAGCTTCTTGAGCTCCTCAGTGGTGATCGACTTCGCCCAGTCGTTCGAGGGGTGCACCACGATCGCGATGCCGTCGTAGGCGACCGGCACCTCGATGTACTCCACGCCGCTCTTCTTGCAGGCCTCCTCTTCGGTGGGCTTGATCGGCCTGGAGGCGTCGGCGAGATCGATCTCACCCGCGCAGAACTTCTTGAAGCCGCCGCCCGTCCCCGAGATCCCGACGGTGATGTTCACCTTCGGGTTCGACTTCTTGAACTGTTCGGCGACCGCCTCGGTGATCGGGTAGACCGTCGACGACCCGTCCGCCTTGATCAGGGTCGTGTCCTTGGAGCCGCACGAGACCAAAAAGGCCGCAGAGAGACCCAGCGTAGCCAGCGTTCGAGCCATTTTCGCCTTCCTTTGGTGAGGCGCAGGGTGGGGGCGCCGTGTGACGATCGTGTGACGAGCCGGTGAGGACTAGGCGCGTGGGAGGGTGACGCGGAAGGTCGCGCCGCGGCCCACCTGGCTCTCGACCTCGGCCGCCCCGCCCATGGCCTCGGTCAGGTTCTTGACGATCGACAGGCCGAGGCCTGTGCCGCCCAGCTCGCGCGAGCGCCCCGCGTCGGCCCTGTAGAAGCGTTCGAACAGCCGGGGCAGGTGCTTCGGCGCGATGCCTGGGCCCGTGTCCGAGACCGAGAGCGCGACGGTGTCGTCCTGCTCGACGCTACGAATCGTCACCCGCGACCCGACCGACGTGTACTTCACCGCGTTGTCGATCAGGTTCGACAGCACGGTCTCCAGGGCTCGCGCGTCGGCGCGAGGGCGGACCCCGGCCGCGAGCTCGACCGACACGACGACCTTCTTCTGATCCGCGCGCTCGCGGTACAGAGGGAGCACCGCCCCGATCACCGCGCCCAGGTCGACCGGCTCGAGCGACAGCTTCAGCTCCCGCGACTCGATCCGCGACAGATCGAGCAGATCTTCCACCAGGCGATGAAGGCGTGTCGCGTTGCGCTCGATGATCTCGAGGAACTCCTCGGCGGCGTCGGTCCCCATCGCTCCGCCGTGCAGGGTCTCCGCAGCGGAGAGCACGGTGGCGATCGGTGTCCTGAGCTCATGGGAGACGTTGGCGACGAAGTCTCGCCGCAGGCTCTCCAGGCGCCGGACGTCGGTCACGTCGACGAACACCGCCAAGATCCCTCTGATATCCGGCAGCGGCACCGCGTCGATCAGCAGCTTGCGAGGCTTCAGCTCGCCGACCTCGATCTCCGACGCGCCACCCTCGCCGTCCTGCCCGGCGCGATCGAGCAGCGCCTTGAGCTCCGCGCTGCGGATCAGCTCGAGCGGTCGCTTGCCGACGACGTCTGCGCCGAGCAGGAGCATCTCTCTGAGCGCCGGGTTGGCGAGCGCGACCTTGCCGTCGTGGTTCACGAGCAGCACGCCTTCGCGCATGCCGTCGAGGACCTTGCCCAGCAGATCGCGCTCGCTGCGCAGCTCGCCGAGCGCCTTCGACAGGCTGCTCGCCAGCCGATCGAGGGCGCGGCCGAGCTCGGCGACCTCGTCGGCGCCTTCCGCGCGCGTCCGGGCGTCGAGGTCCCCGGCCGAGAGTCGCCGCGCGACGCTGGTGAAGGCGCGCACGCTCCTCGACACCCAGTGCGCGCCCAGGGTGGCCATGAAGATCGCCAACAGCAGCGCGACCGCCGCGCCCGCGTAGACGATCGAGCGCACCCGCGCGACCGCCGCGTCGACCTGCGTGAGCGGGACCGCGACGCGCCCGACGCCCTCGACCCCCGACGCAGAGCGGAACGGCACCGCGACGTACATCATGCGCCGCCGGACCGTCGAGGACAGCCTCGTGTGCGCCCCGAGGCCGGTCGTCAACGCCTCGCGCACCTCCTCCCGATCCGAGTGGTCCTCGGCGCGACCCAGCTCGCCGACGTCGAGCTCGGAGTCGCCGAGCAGCTCCCCGGCGCTGCCAATGATCGTGACGCGGGCTTCGGCGGCCACCGCCAGCGAGTCGGCCACCTGATCCCAGCTCGCCCGATCGCCGGCGTCGGCCGGGTGCGCGGCGAGGTCGAGGGCGACCAGCCGCGCCCGGGTGCCCAGGTCTCGTTCGACGCTGGCCGTGAGATCGGCGTCGAGGCTGCGCCGGATGGTGGTGTCCGCGACCAGGGCAGAGATCGCGATCGCGAAGATCGAGGCGACGATCAGCTTCGCGCGCAGGCCGAGCTTCACGCCGAGTCCGGCGGCTTCTCCGCGAAGCGGTAGCCGACCCCTCGCACGGTCTCCACGTAGTCGCCGGCGACGCCGAGCTTCTCCCGCAGGCGCTTCACGTGGGTGTCGACGGTGCGCGTCGTCACGTCCGCGTCGATCCCCCAGACGTCGCTCAGCAGCGCCGATCGCGACTGCACGCGGTTCTTCCGGTCGAACAGCGTGACCAAAAACTTGAACTCGAGCGGGGTCAGCTCGATCTCCTCCTCCGCGATCCACACGCGGTGGGCGTCGCGGTCGACGCGCAGCGCGCCGAAGTGGATCGGCATGCTCGGCGGCGGCGCAGAGTCGCGCTGCCCGCGCCTCAAGATCGCGTCGACGCGCAGTAGCAGCTCGCGCACGCTGAAGGGCTTGACGACGTAGTCGTCGGCGCCGAGCTCGAAGCCGACCACGCGGTCGATCTCCTCACCCTTCGCCGAGAGGATCAGCACCGCGATGTCGCGCGTCTTGGGGTCGCCCTTGAGCGCCTTGCAGATCTCGGTGCCGGACAGGTCCGGGAGCATGAGGTCGAGGATGACGAGGTGCGGCCGCGAGGCTCGCGCGAGGTCGAGCCCCTCGCGCCCGCGGCCCGCCGTCACCACGTCGTGCCCGGCCTGGCGCAGGTTGAACTCGAGCACCTTCGACAGGTCTCGCTCGTCCTCGATGATCACTACTCGAGCCACGCGACCCTTCTAGCGTCGTTCGGTGGCGTTCTTGTGACAATGGTGCGCGTGACCCGGGTCGAGAGGCCGGACCTTCAGCCCTTGGTGGGGCTCCACTCCTGCAGGCTCTTGACCCGGGGCGTCGCCCCGACGCCGGCCTCGAGCGCCTCGATGAACGCGAACGCGCCGGGGATGGTGGTCACGAGCGGCACGTTGGAGAGCAGCGATTGCCGGCGGATCGAGTAGCTGTCACGGATCGACTTCGCGCCGACCGTGGTGTTGATCACCAGCGCGATGGAGCCGGTCCGGACGCGGTCCACCACGTGGGGAGACCCCTCGCGGACCTTGTTGACCCCGATCGCGGCCAGGCCGTCGGCCGTGAGCGCCGCCGCCGTCCCGTGCGTGGCGACGATCTGGAAGCCCAGGGCGGCGAGCCGGCTCGCCAGCGCCTTCACGTGGATCTTATCGGCGTCCCGCACGGTGATCAGCGCCTCGCCCTTCACGGGCAGCGTGACCCCCGAGGCGAGCTGCGCCTTGCCGAAGGCCTCCGCCAGCGTCTCCGCCATGCCCATGACCTCGCCGGTGGAGCGCATCTCCGGGCCGAGCTGGGTGTCGACGCCAGGGAACTTCGCGAAGGGAAAGACCGACTCCTTCACCGAGACATGCGAGGGCCGAGCCCAGGGGCCGACCAGTCCCCGCTGCGCGAGGGACGGCAAGCTCGGCCCGAGCGCGGTGCGCCGCAGCATCAGCTCCACCGCGAGCTTCGCGAGGGGGCGCCCCGTCGCCTTCGACACGAACGGGACGGTGCGCGACGCGCGCGGGTTGGCCTCGATGATGTAGACCTTGTCGCCCTTCACCGCGAACTGCACGTTCATCAGGCCGACGACGCCGAGCTCGAGGCCGAGCCGCTTCGTCTGCGCCTCGATCTCGTCGACCACGGCCTGAGGCAGCGAGTGCGGCGGCAGCACGCTCGCCGAGTCGCCCGAGTGGATGCCGGCCTCCTCGATGTGCTGCATGATGCCGCCGATCGCCATGTCGGTTCCGTCGCCCACGGCGTCCACGTCGACCTCGATCGCGTCTTCGAGGAACTCGTCGACGAGGATGTTCTGGGTGCCCGCCTCGCGCGCGGCCTCGACCGCGAGGTGGACGTAGGTCGCGAGATCGACCTCGTCGTGGCAGATCATCATGGCGCGGCCGCCGAGCACGTACGACGGGCGGACGACCACCGGGTACCCGATCTGCTTCGCGACCTCGAACGCGCCCGCTGTGCCCTTCGCGATGCCACCGCGCGGCCTCGCCAGATCGAGCTTGCCGAGCAGCTCCTCGAAGCGGCCGCGGTCCTCGGCCCGATCGATCGCGTCTGCCGTCGTCCCCAGGATGGGGACGCCCTCGGCGGCGAGCCCTCTCGCGAGCTTCAGGGGGGTCTGCCCGCCGTACTGCACGATCACCCCCAGCAGGCGGCCTCGCCGGCGCTCCTCGTCGCAGATCGCGAGCACGTCCTCGAGCGTCAGCGGCTCGAAGTAGAGCCGGTCGGACGTGTCGTAGTCGGTCGACACAGTCTCCGGGTTGCAGTTGACCATGACGGTCTCGACCCCGGCGGCGCGCAGCGCGAAGGCTGCGTGCACGCAGCAGTAGTCGAACTCGATCCCCTGGCCGATGCGGTTGGGACCGCCGCCCAAGATGATGACCTTGTCGCGGTCGCTCGGGTTGGCCTCGCTGACCTCCTCGTAGGTCGAGTACAGGTACGGCGTGTGCGCGACGAACTCGGCCGCGCAGGTGTCGACGCGGCCGTACACGGGCGTGACGCCGAGGCGCCTGCGCGCCCCTCGCACGCCCTCTTCGGTCAGCTCGCCGCCGACCAGCGCGGCGATGCGGCGGTCCGAGAAGCCGAGGCGCTTGAGGTCCCTCAGCGCACCTGCGTCCGTGAGGGTCGCGGGCGTCAGGTCGCGCTCGGCGCCCGTGATGCGCTCGAGCTGGGCGAGGAACCACGGGTCGATCTTCGTCGTCTCGGCGAGCTCCTTCGCCGAGACGCCTGCGCGGAGCGCGTCGGCCACGTGGAAGAGGCGATCCGACGTGGGGGTCACGGCGAGCACGCGCAGCGTGTCGGCGAGCGCGCTGCCCTCCAGCCTGCGCTGCGATCGCGGGGCGGGCTCGCGCGGCGCCTCCATCACCAGATCGCGTCCGCTGTTCGGGTCGGTCGCGAGCGCCGCGTAGTCGACCAGGCCGAACAGGCTCTGCAAGCCGTCTCGCCCGGTCTCGAGCGAGCGGGCTGCCTTCTGGAGCGCCTCGCAGAAGGTGCGGCCGATCGACATGGCCTCGCCGACGCTCTTCATCTGCGTGCCGAGGCGCTGATCGGCCCCCGGGAACTTCTCGAACGCGAAGCGCGGCCACTTTACGACCACGTAGTCGATGGTCGGCTCGAAGGCGGCGCTGGTGCCGGTGATGTCGTTCTTGAGCTCGTCGAGCGTGAAGCCGACCGCGAGCTTGGCGGCGATCTTCGCGATCGGGTAGCCGGTGGCCTTCGAGGCCAGCGCGCTCGAGCGAGACACGCGCGGGTTCATCTCGACGACCACCACGCGGCCGTCGCTGGGGCTCACCGCGAACTGCACGTTCGAGCCGCCCGTCTCACGCCGATCTCGCTCATCACCCGCCGCGCCGCGTCGCGCAGGCGCTGGTACTCGCGGTCGGTGAGGGTCATGGCGGGGGCGACGGTGATCGAGTCACCCGTGTGCACGCCCATCGGGTCGACGTTCTCGATCGTGCACACGACGATGAAGTTGTCCTTCTTGTCGCGGATGACCTCGAGCTCGAACTCCTTCCAGCCGAGGATGCTCTCCTCGATCAGCACCTCGTTCGCCTTGCTCTGATCGAGCGCCCAGGCGATCTTCGCCTCCAGATCGGCGCGGTCCTTGGCGATGCCGCCGCCGGTGCCCCCGAGCGTGAAGCTCGGCCGAACGATGACCGGGTAGCCGGTCGGCCCGCCGCTCTCGGCCGTGCCGCGCTCGACGATCTCGATCGCCTCCCGCAGGTTGGTCGCGTAGCCGCTGCGCGCACTCGAGCCCGATCAGGCGCATCGCCTCCTTGAACAGGCGGCGGTCCTCCGCCTTGCGGATCGCGGCAGGGGAGGCGCCGATCAGCTCGACGCCGAGCTCGGCGAGCTTGCCGGTGTCGTGCAGCGCGAGCGCCAGGTTCAAGGCCGTCTGCCCGCCGAGCGTCGGCAAGATGGCGTCGGGTCGCTCGCGCTCGACGATCGCGAGCAAGGTCTTCGGCTCGAGCGGCTCGACGTACGTCCGCTGCGCGAGCTCGGGGTCGGTCATGATCGTCGCCGGGTTCGAGTTGACGAGGACCGTCTCGTAGCCAAGCTCCCGGTGGACCTTCGCCCCCTGCGTCCCCGAGTAGTCGAACTCGCACGCCTGGCCGATGACGATGGGACCGGAGCCGATGACTAGGATTTTGCGCAGGTCCTGGCGGCGGGGCATCGGATCGGCCCGTGCCTAACACCGCGCCGCGGAGCCGTCGAGCAGCGGGCCAATGTCTGCGATGATGGGGGAGTGAGCACGCCGTCCCCCGATCCGGACACGATCTACGCACGCGAGACGCTCGAGGCCACGCCGGGTCGGGTGGTCCGCTTCCTGTACGCCGTAGGAACGAGCCACTCGATCCGCACCATCTTGTTCAAGCACGGGTATCGCCGCGCCGATCACGACGAGGGCTGGGATCTCGTGAAGCAGGCGTGTGACGATCCGGCGATCGCCTGGCCCGCGGACCTCGACGAGACCTCGCAGGACGCGATCATCGAGCTCGACGCGTGGGACGAGCGAGGCTTCTCCATCGTCGGCGCGACGCTCTCCCACCGCTACCCGAAGCAGTCGCGCTTCCTGCTGACCGGCATCGGCCCCTCGGACGGCCCGGACGCCGTCGACGGCGTGCGCGAGCTGCTCGATCGACTCGACGCGCTCGAGGCTGGCGCCAGCGAGTCGCCCGAGGAGGACAAGCGCGCCATCGCAGCCTTGTCGCGGCGCGGCCTCGGCAAGAAGGAGCGCGAGCACCTCCGCCAGCTGGTCGACGTCGCGGAGCGCTCCCAGCCCCCGCCGATGTCTCGCGCCATCACCTCCGGCGACCCGCGCTTCGAACGCCTGCTCGCGTTGCGCGCTTGGTTCGACGAGTGGTCCGAGATCGCGCGCGCGACGATCACGCGCGTCGATCACCTCGTGAAGCTCGGCCTGGCCTCGCGGCGGGATCGACCCGCCGCGAGCTGACCGCGCCCGCGGCCACGTTCACTCGGCCGGCGGCGGCGGCTCGTAGATCTTCTGCACGTCGGCGCCGCCCGCGAAGGCGTAGGAGCCGGCGCTGCCGTAGCCGTAAGCGGTGATGCCGAACGGCTTGTCGCCGTTGAGCTGGTGAGCGCCCTCCGACAGCGGGCAGCGCCGAGACTCGTAGGAAACGCCGTCGATCGAGCCTGCGGGCTCGACCATGCAGCCCGCAGGCGCGGCGCCGTCGATGGTCACCATCGAGCCGACCTCGGCCGAGATGACGACGTAGTTCGCCGACCACGAGCCGGGCGTGAGGATGACGTACTCTTGCCGGTACTGCTCCACAGGCGGGAAGATCGTCAGCGACGGATCCCCGATGTACGGCCCGTCGACGTATTGGTTCGCGATCAAGAGCTGGCCCACGATGACCGGCTTGTCGCTGGTGACGGTGATGTCGCTCTGGGTCCAGGTGGTGACCACCTCGCCGGGCGCGATGCTGAACGAGTTGTACGGCGGGGGCAGCGTGGTCTGGACGTTCGCTGTCTCTGCCGCGCCCACGAAGCGGATGATGTCCGGCTCGCGGAAGCCGCTCGTCGAGCGGATCGGGCTGCGGGTGATGACGTATTTCATGCCGATCGCCTCGACCGGGAACATCTGGTCCTCGAGGTGATCGAGGCAGCAAGTGTCCTCGTCGCTCCAGCCCGGGTAGGTCGGGATCTCCCAGGCGCCCGGCGCCTGCGTCGACTCGACGCCCGAGAACACGGCGACAGGCTTGCTCGAGTAGACCGCGCTGCCGCTGAGATCGGCGACCGTCTTCGGATCGTCTTGCAGGGTGCCGTCGTCGGTCTCGAGGTTGAGCACGTCGAACGGCCCGAGGGTGACGGTGATATCGCCGCCCGCCGGCGTCGCCGCGATCGGGGGGTTGCCCTTGATCTTCCAGCTCGGCTTGACCGTGACCTCCGTGCCGGGCTGGGTCCCGACCACCGTGATGTACGAGCGGTCCACGCCGACATCGAGGCCCGGGAAGTTGAGGTCGACCGGGTGCCCGGCGTTCCAGCCGATGATGCGATAGGTCTGGCCGAGGGCGTTGCTCGGCAGCAGGAGCGACGCGTCGTTCGAGTACTGGTTGGTGAAGACGTTGAACTGGTAGACGACGATCGGCGCGCTCGACGTCACGCGGAAGGCCTTCGACGAGAGGCAGGTCCCGGGGCTGTCGTAGTCGTTCGGCACGGTGCCGCAGTCGAGCTCGCGGCTGCCGAGCGAGACGGTCACCAGGCCGTTCGCGGGGACGCTGCCGTTGTACACCTGCGTCAGGCTGAGCGGCTCGCCAGGGTTCGCGTTGTTGATCTCGATCGTGACGTTCGCCTGCGCGTCGCCGGCGTTGGAGAGCGCGACGCCGAAGGGCTCGCTCGCAGGGTCGTTGAAGCCGTCTTGTTGATCGAGGTCGACCACCCAGAACTCGCAGCCGACGTTCGAGGGAGAGTCTGCCGCGATCTCGCAGCCGGTCTTGCACACGCCGTTGTCGCAGGTGAGCCCCGCGGAGACGTCGCACACCTCGACCAGCGGGCCGTTGGGCTGCCCGTTCTCGTCGCACTCGTGGACCTCGTTGCCGATGCACCCCTCGGCGCCCGGCGTACACGCGACGCAGCCGAGGCCCGGATCACAAACCAGCTCCTGCGCGTCGCAGTCGGTCTGGTTGCCCTCGCAGTCGATGTGCATGCCGAGCTCGCAGCGCGGACAGCCCTCGAACCCGCCGCCCTGGTTGACGCCGCCGCCCGTGTTGCCCGCGCCGCTGCCGCCGCCGCCGGGCGGGTCGTTGCCGGCCGAGCAGTCACAGCCAGCGGGCGCGAGCGCACCCGCGAGCAGCAGGGAGCCCAGGAAGAAAGCGGAGCGGGTGCGACGTCGAAGGGGTGCCACGCGCGATCGATTAGGCACGCTTCTGCGCCGCTGCAATCGTCCACCGAGCGCGACCAGACGGTCACTCTGACGCGTCAGCGCTTGGCGCGGCGCGCAATCACCGCTCGCTGTCGAGGTGCGCCATCGCCTGCGTCGGGTAGCGATCCCCTGTGACCGCTCCGATCGGCACGAGCGCTTCGAAGGCCTCGACATCCGCCGTGCTCAGCCGGGCGGCGAGCGCCCCGAGCGCGTCGGTCAGCTGGGCCTGGGTGCGCGCGCCCACGAGCGGGACGAAGGCAGGCTGCTTCTCGAGGGCCCACGCGAACAAGAGCTGGGCCGAGGTCAGCCCACGAGCCCGCGCGAAGCCCTCGATCTTCTCGGCGATCGGGGCGTTCGAGGCGCCGTGCTCACCGCCGAAGCGGGGCAGGTACGCCCGGAAGTCCCCGGGGCCCTTCGGCCGGCTGCCGGTGAGGAGCCCGCGCGAGAGCACGCCGTACAGGGTCGCGCCGATCCCGAGCTCGCGCAGCGCCGGGAAGATCTTCGCCTCGGGCCCGCGGCTGGCGATCGAGTATTCGATCTGGAGGTCAGCGATGGGGTGGACCGCGTGCGCGCGACGGATCGTGTCGACGCCTACCTCGGAGAGGCCGACGTGACGAACGTAGCCCGCCTTGATCAGGTCAGCGATCGCGCCGACCGTGTCCTCGATCGGGACGGCGGGATCGAGCCGCGCGAGGCGGTAGACGTCGATGACCTCCACCCCGAGGCGATCGAGGCTGTACGCGCAGAAGTTCTTCACGGCCGCGGGCCGTCCGTCGACGCCGGCCCACGCGCCCCCGGGCGCACGCAGGGCGCCGAACTTCACCGACAGCGTGACCCGATCGCGGCGACCTGCGATCGCCCTGCCGACGAGCCGCTCGTTGTGGCCCATCCCGTAGAAGTCGCCGGTGTCGAGCAGCGTGACCCCGCCGTCGAGCGCGGCTTGGATCGTCCGCACCCCCTCGGCGTCGTCCGACGCGCCGTACATGCCCGACATCGCCATGCAGCCGAGGCCGAGGCGCCCGACCTCGGGGCCGCTCGCGCCGAGGGTCACTGTCTTGCCATCCGTGGAGTTGCTGTCGTTCGTCATCGGTCGTTCCCTCTCCTCGGCTGGAGAATAGGCGCCCAGACGCAGCAAACCAGCGAATAGGATAGATACGAGCCATCAACATGGTGAATGGTTCGACCCCCACCGCTCGAGACCTCGACCTCAACTTGCTGCGCGTCTTCGTCGTCGTCGCCGAGGCCGGCGGGGTCACCGCGGCGGCGAGCAAGCTCTACCTGACGCAACCCGCGGTCAGCGCAGCGCTCAAGCGCCTCTCGGCCGCCATCGGCGCGCCGCTCTTCGCGAAGCAAGGCCGTCACCTCGCGCTCACCTCCCGGGGGGAGCGCTTCCTCCAGGCCGTGCGACCGCACCTCGCCGCGCTCTCGGCGGCGGCCGCCGCGCCTACGGCGTTCGACCCCGCCGAGACCGAGAGGACCCTGCGGCTGGGGCTCTCGGACGCGGCCGAGTCGTGGCTCTTGCCGCTGCTCCTGCGCGACCTCGCCCGCGCTTCGCCGCGCCTTCGGCTGATCGTCACGTCGGTCCAGTTCCGGACCGTCGCGGCGGCGCTGTCGAGCGGCGCCGCCGAGCTCGCGGTCACCGTCGCGGACGAGGTCCCCGCTGGCACGCTGCGTCGCACGCTCTTCGTCGGCGGCTTCGTGTGCCTCTTCGATCCGCGCTTCGCCCGGCTCGGCCCCCGCCTCACGCGCAAGAAGTACCTGGATCACGAGCACGTGATCGTCTCCTACAACGGGGATCTCAGGGGCCTCGTCGAGGATCTGCTGGGCGTCAGGCGCAGGGTGCGCGTCTCGGTGCCCTCGTTCCACGCCGTGGGGAAGCTGGTCGAAGGCTCGGCGCTGCTGGCGACGGTCCCGGCGCTCGTGGCCCAGCACCTCATCGAGGAGCGCCCCAAGCTTCGGGCCATGCCGCTCCCCTTCGAGCTCCCGCGGACGCCGATGGAGGTCCTGTGGCGCGGCCCGCTCGCAGACGACCCGGCCGTCCTGTTCGTCATCGAGCGGATCGTGAAGATCGCTAAGGGCGCCTCCAACGGCGCGGATCGTTAGCGAGCGGTTGCGCTTCGGCGAGGACCGGGCCATGCCGTCTCGGCTTGTTTGCTCGAGGCCGTCGCCCCCTCCCGCGCTTCGCCCTCCTCGCGCTCGCGCTGGTGGCCTGCGAGGAGGCGCCCTCCTCTGCTGCCGCTTCGTCCGCGCCGGGGAGCGCGCCCGCGCCTCCGCGCGCGGCGCTGCCGAGCGGCTCGTCCGTCGGGAGCCCTCTGCCCAGCGCGGGGCGCGCCGTCGCCACCGCCGACGCGTGCTCGTACGACTGGATCGAGCTCGACGAGGCGCTGCGCTCGTGTCCAGCGCTCGGCGACTCGGACTCCAGCTGGGTGCCGCGCGTCGAGACGCGCCCGGCCCAGCTCAAGGTCGCGTCGGGGGGCCTGCTGAAGTTCATGGTCGCGCTCGGCAACGAGGCCAAGGGCGGGTCATGGGTCGCCGAGCTCGATGACCACTGCGGCGGCGCGCTCCGGCCCGTCCTGCTGGACGCCGCGAAGAAGCCCGTCGAAGACCGCACGTTCTGGCAGCTCCCCACCTGCCCCGGGGCTCGGGCTCGCGTGACCCTCTCCCAGCGCGGTGCGCTCACCTCGCTGGTCGTCTTTCGCGCCGTGCGGCGGGAGCTCGAGCGGGTCGTCGTGGGTCACGAGACGGCCCCGAGCGGAGAGGTCGTCGACGTCACCGAGACACGCCAGCGCGAGCTCGCGCTGCCCCCGGGCAGCTACGTGCTCGAGCTGCTCCTGCCGACCCCGCACGCGCAGACCGTCGAGCTCCCGCTCGAGGTGACCCCTTGAGGTTACGGGGCCTTCTTCAGGGTCTTGCAGGCGGCGATGACGGGCTCGAGCTTCTCGACGGCGTCCGCCTCGTCGCGCGCTTGGCAGAGGTAGACCTTGCCCGCGATGGTCGTCCTGGTGAGGAACTCGATGCCCCCACCTTTGCGGACGTACACCAGCAGATCCGCCTCTTCTTTGAGGAACTTCTCCGCCGGCCGCACCATCTTCGTGAGCTTCGCCTTGATCCCGGCGGCGGTGGCCATGTCGCCCGGCGCGGCGAACACCCGCACGCCGAACGCGCCCGCGGCGCCGTCGATGTTCACCCCGCCCAGCTTGTCCTTGCTCTCGTTCTTCTCCAGCTTGGCCGTCTCGGCGAGCTCGATCGACAGCGGCAGCTTGAACTCCGCGAGCGCGAAGGGCTTCGTCGCGACCTTCGCAGGCTCGGCGCTGGCCTTGACCGACGCCGAAGCGGACGGCGTCGTTTCCGCCGGGAGGGTGCTCGGCTCCGGCGAGGCCATGTCCGCCGAGGCACCGTCTTTCGAGGCGCCGTCTGCCGAGGCGGTGGCGTCGGCGGTGACCTGGGGCTCGGCCGCGTTGTTGGCTTGGCTCGGGTCGCAAGCCGTGGCCATCATCGTGGCGGCAAGGAGGTAACGGAGAGTCGAGGACCTGCTCATGCGGTCCCCGTTAGCTCTTCCCATCCTTCGGCGTCAACGGGACTCGACTTGACACGCGGGGTCGGTTCTTTCATAACGCGCGCCCCCGCATTCTCTCGAGGCGCCACAACAGCTTGGTTTCTCACGCCGCGGAAGCTCCTTCCGTGGGTCGCGTCGATGGTCGGCGCGACGAGCCAGGTGGCCTCAGAAGCGGGTCTCGCCGAGGGCATCATGCCGAAGATGAAGTCGAACCGAGCCGCGAAGAAGCGGTTCAAGATCACCGGCAGCGGCAAGGTCCGCCGAAGCAAGGGCGGCTTGAACCACTGCATGCAGGAAAAGAGCTCGAAGCGTAAGCGGCGCCTGCGCAAGAACGACATGGTCGACTCGACCATGCAAAAGCGCGTCAAGCTCATGCTGCCTTACGGCTGATCGGAGACCTGCACCATGGCTCGCGCAAAACGTGGTTTCAAGGCACGCCGTCGACGCAACCGGATCCTCAAGCAGGCGGAGGGGTACTTCCTCGGCAGAAAGAACCGCTTCCGCCAGGCGGTCGAGGTCGTTCGACACGGCTGGGAGTACGGCTATGTCAGCCGCGCCCTCAAGAAGCGAGACTTCCGCCGCCTGTGGATCGTCCGCATCAACGCGGCCGCTCGCATCTCGGGCACCAGCTACTCGCGCCTCATCTCTGGCCTGAAGAAGGCGAACATCGGCCTCGATCGCAAGATCCTGAGCGACCTCGCCGTGGTCGATCCGGCCGGGTTCCAGGCGATCGCGAAGCTCGCTTCGGGCAAGACGGCCTGAGGCGGTAGGCGCACGAAGGGTCCACCTTGAGCGGCGAGAGCCCTGCTTCCGACGAGCCTTCCGAGGCTCTGTCGCGCATCGAGCAAGGCCTCGCCGCCCTCGGCGATCGCTTCCGGGAGGCGTTCGCCGCCTGCCCGACGGAGCCTTCGCTCCGCGCCGAGCACGCCAAGCTGCTCGGCAAGAAGGGCGATCTCACCGCCGTCCTGGCGTTGCTTCGAGACGTCCCCGCGACCGAGCGCCCTCGGGCGGGCGCGCTGGTGAACGGCTTCAAGGCGGAGGTCGAGCGTGAGTTCGAGGCCCGCCTCGCCGCGCTGGCGAGCGCGGCGCTCGAGGCCGACCTCAACGCGAGGCCCTTCGACCTCACGCTGCCCGGGCGCCTCGCGCTCGGTCGGGGTCATCCTCACCCTGTCCTCGCCGTCCGAGACGAGCTGCTCGCGATCTTCCGCGACCTCGGCTTCCAGACCGCGCCGGGCCCAGAGATCGAGCTCGAGGAGAACAACTTCACGAAGCTCGCGTTCCCCCCGGATCACCCCGCGACGGACATGCAGGACAGCTTCTGGATCAAGCCAGGCGTCCTGCTCCGCACCCACACGAGCAACGTGCAGGTGCGAGAGATGTCGGCGCTCGCCGAGCGAGTCCGCGCTGGGGCCAGCCCGCGCCTGGCGGTGGTCAGCGCCGGAGCGGTCTATCGCCGCGACGACGATCTGACGCACTCGCCGATGTTCCATCAGATCGAGGGCTTCCTGGTCGACGAGCGCGTCAGCATGGCCGAGCTCAAGGGCGTCCTCGCGGCGTTCGCCGAGCGCCTCTACGGTCCAGGCACGCCGGTCCGGTTCCGGCCGAGCTACTTCCCCTTCGTCGAGCCCGGCGCTGAGGTCGACGTCGGCTGCGTGTTCTGCAAGCCGAACGACCCGTCCCGCGCCGCGTGTCGCGTGTGCAAGGCGACGGGCTGGCTCGAGATCGCCGGCTGCGGGATGATCCACCCCGAGGTGTTCCGTCACACCGGCCTCGATCCGGAGCGCGTGACTGGCTTCGCGTTCGGCATGGGCATCGATCGCGTCGCGATGCTCAGGTACGGCATCCCGAACATCCGGCTGTTGTTCGAGAACGACCCGCGGTTCTTGGCGCAATTCTGACGACGTCGCGCGGCTCTCGCGCGTGCGCCTGACATCCACGCCCTGGCTGCAACCCAGGTTGCGTAGCTGCACGGTCACGTTCTGCCCCGACACGGTCACAAGTGCCTCGGGACCTGCGCTGTTCCCACGGATGTACGGCGAATTCGCTCGGCTCCCCCTGGCGCCGGACAAACCGGCACCCATGTTGCAGCTGAAACCTCCTGCGACCCTCCCAAGGACGACGTCTCGAGGCACCGATCCACCTGTCGCACGCCGCGTGATCACGCGGCGCGCCGGCGGGGATTTGTCTTCTTGAGCGCCGCCCGTCGGGATCCCCCTCCCACTTTCGTCACAACATTCGAGCACAAACCGAAGAAACGAGAGACCGCCGGCCACGAACCTAAGGTGTCAGGAATCGTCCGAAGGCCCCGTTGGTTGTCGAGCTGGTGATGGCGTCGAGCCCACGGTCACCCAACAGATTGTTTTCGGTTTTGAAACGTAACTTTCGTCGTTGAACAGCGTCCTACCTCGAACAAGGCCCACGAGACCTCCCATGCCCCCGTCCACTGCACTGTCCCAGACGTCGAAGAAGAGGATGCGCCGCCGCGCTCCCTCCGAGGCGGGCCGTAAGCTCCGCCATGGCGCGGGAGGTGCAAGCACCGTCCGGTCTCGCGAAGGTGCCGCGCGCGAACAAGGCCAACACGCCGAGCGCGTCAAACGGACAACCCCGGTTTCCCCGAACGAACAGATCCCCAGCCAGCCCGTTTACGTAGAGGTAGCTATGCCCAGGCAACCGAAGATCGTTTCGTCCACCACCCCGAAGGGTCCGCTCGCGCGGGCGCTTCCTGGCGGGGCGAAGGGCTCCGTGACCCCGCTGCGCGGTGCTTCGACTCCGGTCACCGACGGGAACACGGCGCTCGCCCAGCCGGTGCTCGCCCACCCCGATATCCTCGATGAAGAGAGCCGAGATTTTCCGGTCTCGACCGTCGGCGCCTCCTCGTCGCCGGGCGCGGACATGTCGGGCGACCTCGATCCGTTCGCGCTCGACGACGACTCCCTCGATCAGACGGCGATCCGCCCCGCGCGGACCGAGCCGATCGAGAACGCTCGGCCGCTCGCGTCGCTCGAGCCCGCGACCTCCACCGTCGACGAGTCCGTAGTTCGGCGCGACATCGAGGAGGGCGGCGGCGACTCGATGTTGTCCCGCTACTTCCGCGAGATGGCCGTCCACGCCGTGATGGACCACGAAGAGGAGATCTCCACCTCTCGCGAGGTCGAGGCGACCGAGGTCGCTCACTGGGTCGAGGTGCTCTCCCACCTGCCGGCCGCCGAATACGTGCTCGCGTCGCTCGACGCAGACGTCACCAAGGCGGGGCCGGAGGAGGTGCAGGCGCCCCAGATCCCCCAGATGTTCGCGCTCCTCAAGCTGTACCGAAAGCAGAAGAACCGGCTCACCGCGGAGCAGTCCCGCCAGTGGACCACCCTCTCGGAGGAGCTCGCGCGCGCGGTCCGTCTGCCCGACTCCGATCGGCTGTGGATGGCTCGCGCGGCGGACGTCGCTCGGGCGCTCGTCGAGGAGCCCGACTTCGCCCATGACGGCGCGGACCTCGACGACGCGCCTCCGCGCCCTCGGGTCGAGCTCGACGCGGACTATTCCACGTACCTCGAGCGCGTGGCCTCCACGTGGCAGCGGCAGCTGGCCGTGAAGAACCGCTTCGTGAAGGCGAACCTGCGGCTCGTGGTCTCCATCGCGCGCCGCTACAACCGGGGACGCCTGCCGCTCATCGACCTCATCCAAGAGGGCAACATCGGCCTCATGAAGGCGGTCGAACGGTTCGATCACACCCGCGGTTACCGATTCTCCACCTACGCCTCGTGGTGGATTCGTCACGCCATCAGCCGCGCCCTGGCGGACAAGGGTCGGGCGGTGCGCATCCCGGTCCACATGCTCGACACGTACAACCGCGTGGCTCGCGCGACCCAGTCGATCATCGCCCGAACCGGCCAGGAGCCGACGCTCGAGCAGCTCGAGAAGGAGACGGGAGTCCCCGTCGAGAAGCTCGACAAGGTGAAGGAGTTCTACGCGGAGACGCCGTTCTCCCTCGACCGCCCCGTCGGAGACGAAGACGGTCGGAAGTTCATCGACTTCCTCCAGGACGAGGACGAAAAGTCCCCGTTCGACCACCTCGCCGACTCGAACTGGTCGGCCGAGCTTCGCCGGCTGCTGACGACGCTCACGCCGATCGAGGCGCGCATCATCCGGTGGCGCTTCGGCCTCGACGACGAGGACGAGCTCACGCTCAAGGAGATCGGCGACAAGTACAACCTGTCGCGCGAGCGTATCCGCCAGCTCCAGGAGCAGGCGCTCGGAAAGATCCGACGCCAGATCCGCGAGCCGTTCTAGGCGCGACCCAGACGACGAGCTTCGCACTCGGAAGCTGCGCCGACCGCCCCTCCCCCCAGGGTCGGCGCGACCCCGAGCGTTCCTCCCACCGCGCAGCTCACTCCAACCCCTTCGCTGCCCCCGCAGCGGAGGGGTTTTTTCGATCCGCTCAATTCGTCCAGACGCTGGACCCGAGCCGCGACGCCGCGCGGTCGATAGCCTCTCTTGCCTTGGCGGTCTTTCCACGAGCTCCAGACACGAGGAACGAGAACGCCAGCGCCGGGGCGCCCTGCTCGTCGAGCACGTACCCCGAGAGCGCGACCACGTCCGCGAGCGTGCCGGTCTTCGCGCGGATGGCTCGCTGCTGCTTCCAGGACGTCATTCGCGAGCGCAGCGTGCCGTCGACCCCGGCGATCGCGAGGTGGGACACGATCTCCGGGGCCATCCGCGGGTCGGTGGCCGCCGTCGAGAGCAGGGTCGTGAGGTCGCGCGCCGAGAGGCGGTTCGCGTCGAACAGGCCGGAGCCGTTCTTCACGTACGAGCCCGGGCTCAAGGCGGTCTTGGCAGCGAGGGTCTTCTCGACGGCGCGAGCGCCGGCCGCCGCCGACGCGGTCTTCTCCAGCTCGGCGCCGATGGCCAGGAACAACATCTCGGCGGTGAAGTTGTCGCTGTCCTTGCCGAGCCGCGGGAGGATCTCTGCGAGCGGAGCAGAGGTGTGTAGCGCGAGCGCCCGCTTCGACTGAGTCTTTCCCGAGGAGACCCCCATCGCCCCCGCCAGCCCCCGCTCGACGAGCACCGCGCGCAGCGCGTACCCCGCGAGCAGGCTCGGATCGTCCACGCGGCGGGTGACCGGCACGGGCCTCGACCCGAGCGGGAGGCTCCCTCGAACCTTGGCGCCGAGCCGATCGCCACGCGCCTCGAGCTCCACGACGAGCCGCTCCGCCGTCGACTCTCCGCCTGTCTCGACCTTTCCCGAAATCTCGACGAAGCCCGGGGGATCGACCGAGATGGTGGCGGCGCCGCCGGCCGCCGACGCGGGTCGGATGAGCAGCGTCACCGTGTTGCGCTCGATGCTCACCGCGGCCGTCGGCGCTCGGAACGGCGCCCACTCGTCGGGCTGCTGCTCGAACGCCGGCGGCGTGAACGGCCCGTCGAAGTGCGACTGATCGACCACGATCTTGCCGACCTCGGTGGCGCCCGCGCGCGCGAGTTGCTCCGCGAGCCCGCGTAGGTCTGCGATCGTGAGGGTCGGATCGCCCCTCCCGCGCAAGACCAGCTCGTCGACCCGCCCGTCCTTCAGCTCCCCGTACAGGCCCGTCGAGAAGCGGTGCTCTCCGCCGAGCGCCGACATCGCGGTGACCGCCGTCGCGATCTTGGCGTTCGAAGCCGGGTTCATCGGACGCTCCGCGTCCCGCGCCGCGATCTCCGTGCCTTCACGGATGTTCACGACCGACGCGCCGAGCGTCGCGCCGATGCCCTCGGGTCCTTCGCGAGGCGCTCCACCGCCTGCCGGGCACCCTCGGTGTCCAGCGGAGGGGCAGCCGCGCGGGGCGCGCCGGGCGGCTTCGGGTCGGCGCGCGACCCCGAGGGCCAAGCAGTCCAAGCCAGGGCCGTCGCGACCGTCAAACACAGCGCGAGGCGCGCTCCCTGGGGCGAGGAAACCTTGCGCACGTCGAGAGGGATAGCACACCGGCTCAAAGGCTTGCTAAGGTCGCCCCCCTCTTCACGACCCCCTTGGAGGCATCTATGGCTCGCGTCGCAACCGTTCTAATCGGCCTGGGCCTACTTGGGTGTGCGTCGACCCAGACTCCGGACGACGACGAGATCGCGATCCCGCTGACGTCGTCCACCATCGAGGTGAAGGCCCCGCCGCCGGTCGAGACGCCCAAGAAGGGTGAGCTCGACGCGGACACGAAGGAGCAGATCAAGGTCGCGCTGCGGCGCGGCGGAGAGAAGGCTCAGGAGTGCAACAAGGTCACGAAGTCGAGCGTCGTCGGCGAGGGTGAGATCATCGTGGTGATCGACGGCAAGATCGGCAAGGTCGTCGACGCCAAGGTCGGTGCGCCCTTCGAGGGGACGCCCGTCGAGGCTTGCATCAAGCGCTCCTTCATCGACGAGTACGCGCTCACGTTCGAGGGCATGCTCGAGCTCCCGTACAAGGTGACGCTCGTCGCCCCCGCGAAGACCGACACCAAGAAGGACCCGAAGAAGAAGAAATGAGCTCGTTCGAGCGGGGGCTCCGGCCCTCGGCCCTGCTGCTGAGGTCGTTCGTCGCGCTCGCCC
Organism: Polyangiaceae bacterium; assembly: GCA_016719945.1. GTDB lineage: Bacteria > Myxococcota_A > Polyangia > Polyangiales > Polyangiaceae > Xiheicaenibacterium. The sequence continues at coordinate 164,603 of JADJYE010000003.1, forward strand.
TGGCGTCGCCCGGCGTCGCGCGCGCGCAGCAGCCGCAGCCTGCTGCCGTCTCGGCGGAGGCGGCGGCACCCACGGCGGTCGTCGCCGCGCCGCCCGCCGCACCTCCCGGCGAAGAAGACGCGCTCGTCGTCCGTTACCCACCGACCTCTGCGCGCTGGCGCGTCCTCGTCGCGGGGCTCGGCATCACGGCGGTGGGGTACGGCGCCTCGGCGCTGATGGGCGGCCTCTGGGAGGGGATCCCAGGAGGCGACATGCTCTACATCCCAGTCGCCGGGCCGTGGATCGCCCTCGGCCAGAGCGGCTGTGCCCCCACCGAGGAGAGCACCCCGGGCGAGGGCGACTGCGAGGCGATGATCGGCTTGCGCGCGGCGGTCTTCGTCGTCGATGGGCTGCTGCAGCTGGGCGGGCTCGCGCTCGTGGCCGAGAGCATCTTCATGACCACCGAGTCCGACGGCCCCGCGCCGCCGGTCAAGGCAGCCGTCGTCCCCATCGTCACGCCGACCATGGTCGGGCTGGGCGTCGGGGGCACGTTCTAGCGGAAGCGGGTTTCCAAACCGGATCTAGCGGCGCGGGACCGCGGCGCCTCGTAGCGTTCCGAGGCGTTCGATCGTCACTGCCACTCGCTCGTGCATCGTGAGCGCCACGCCATGTGCAGCGGGGGAGCCTGACGGCAGCGGTCCGACCTCGACCAGGTCTCCGGCGCGAAGCACCAGCTCCGCGCTGGCCGCCGCGAGCGCCTCCTCCACAGAGACCCCGAGCTCGCCGAGCGTGCCCATCGGCAGCGCCCGATCCCCCACCTGCGCGCGAACACTCAGCGCGCGAGCCGCGCCAACCGCGCCTGGCGGGACCAGCACGGGGCCGAGCTGCGCTCGCAGCCCCGCGTCGCGCGCCCCCGCCTCGCCCCACGCCACGAGCACCGACAGCCCCGCGATCGCGCCGCGACACTCCTTCACGGTCGCGCGCGAGAGCTCCTCGGCGACCACGACCCCGACGCCCACGGAGAAGGTCGGCTCACCCTCGCCGCGCACGGGATCGACGAGCGCGTCCTGGCCGACCAGCGACGGCCCGTGCCCGATCGACACCGCGCGGGTGCGCGGCTCGAAGCGCACGTACGAGGCGCGCTCGACGTCGAGCGGCGCCAGCCAGGCGAGCTCGCTCGGGTCGAGCCTCGCACAGCTGGGCCGCTCGCCCATCACGAGCAGGCGATCGAGCTCGGCGAGCCCCGCGCAGCCGAGCGCGATCACGCGGGTGTGGAAATCCCAAGGGTGGCCTGGGATCGGCACGGCCTCGCCGAGCACCCGCTCGAGCTCTTCGACGTCGTAGAGGGCGCCGTCGCGCTCGAGCGCGACGCGTGGTTGCGCGGACGTTCTCGAGAAGACGCGCGCGATCCTCACGAAGGGCCGAAGAAAATAGCATCCATTCGGCTCAGGCGGTACTCCGACGTACGCGTTGACGCGACGTGCCGACCCCCCTAACTCGTTCCATGGTCATGGTAGGTACGACGTCGAGGCGAACCATGGGCAAGCGAACCAAGTACGTTTTCGTGACTGGCGGCGTCGTCTCGTCCATCGGCAAAGGGCTGAGCGCCGCGTCGCTTGGCGCGCTGATGGAAGCACGCGGCCTCAAGGTCACGCACGTCAAGCTCGACCCGTACATCAACGTCGACCCCGGGACGATGTCGCCGTACCAGCACGGCGAGGTGTTCGTGACCGACGACGGCGCGGAGACCGATCTCGACCTCGGCCACTACGAGCGCTTCACGAAGGCGCGCATGACGCGCCAGCACAACTTCACGACGGGTCGTATCTACGAGTCGGTCATCGAGAAGGAGCGTCGCGGCGAGTACCTCGGCGCGACCGTGCAGGTCATTCCCCACGTCACCGACGAGATCAAGTCACGCGTGCGCGCCGCCGCCGAGGGCGTCGATATCGCCATCATCGAGATCGGCGGCACGGTGGGGGACATCGAGTCGCTCCCGTTCCTCGAGGCGATCCGCCAGATGAAGGTCGAGCTGGGCTCGCAGAACGCCATCAGCGTCCACGTCACGCTGGTGCCGTTCATCGCCACCGCCGGCGAGCTCAAGACCAAGCCGACCCAGCACGCCGTGAAGGAGATGCGCGAGATCGGCATCCAGCCCGACCTGCTGCTCTGTCGCTGCGACCGCACCCTCTCCAGGAGCCTGAAGGAGAAGATCGCCCTCTTCTCGAACGTCGCCGTCGACTGCGTCATCAGCGCGGTCGACGTGCAGTGTATCTACGAGCTGCCGCTCGCGCTGCACGCCGAGGGGGTCGACGAGAAGGTGTCCGAGCTGCTCAACATCTGGTGCCGCCAGCCCGACCTGGGGCCCTGGCAGCGGATCGTCGAGCGCTTCACGCGGCCCCAGCGCGGGGCGGTCAAGATCGGCATCGTCGGCAAATACGTCCACCTCAAAGACTCCTACAAGTCGCTCCACGAGGCGCTCGTGCACGGCGGCCTCGAGAACGACGTGCGCGTCGATCTCGAGTACATCGACTCCGAGGGCATCCAAGCGAAGGGAACAGAGGAGAGCCTCGCCTCCCTCGACGCGATCCTCGTGCCGGGTGGGTTCGGCGATCGCGGCACCGAGGGGAAGATCGAGGCGATCCGCTTCGCGCGTGAGAACAAGGTCCCGTTCTTCGGCATCTGCCTCGGCATGCAGCTCGCGGTCGTCGAGTTTGCTCGCAACGTCTGCGGGATGCGAGGCGCCAACTCGGTCGAGTTCGCGCCCGACGCGCCCTTCACGGTCATCGAGCTGATGCCTGATCAGCGCGGCGTGCTCGACAAGGGGGGCACCATGCGCCTCGGCGCGTACCCGTGCGTCCTCGAGAAGGGCACCATCGCCGCGGAGGCGTACGCCACGCAGCAGATCAGCGAGCGCCACCGCCACCGGTACGAGGTGTCGAACAAGTACCGCGACAAGCTCAGCGAGGCCGGTCTGCTGCTGTCCGGCCTCTCGCCCGACAAACGCCTGGTCGAGATGGTCGAGCTCGCGGACCACCCGTATTTCTTGGGCTGCCAGTTCCACCCCGAGTTCAAGAGCCGCCCTCAGACGCCGCACCCTCTGTTCGTTCGCTTCGTGGAGGCCGCACGTGTCCGCTCCGCCGAGGTCACCTCGGGCAAGGGAAAGGTCGGCGGCGAGAAGGATCGTCCGAGCGAGGTCACGGCGTCGTCCGTCAACTGACCGCGCTCGGCGCTGGGCCCTGCGCCGCGCCGGGCCGTCTCCGGTCCGTCGCCGAGCACGACGGTCAGGCGCCGACCGCCACCGCACCGAGGTTCGAGACCTCGCGCTTCGTGCCGAAGGTGCCCTGCCCCATCGCGGCCTTCGCGGCCAACATGCCCTGGAGCCCCATCGCGAGCATGCGGACGAAGTCGTCGCCGAGCTCGAAGTTGTCCTCCGCCTGGCTCGAACACGTTGTCGGGCGCGCCCAGCAGCGCGGTGACCGGCGTCTTTGCGCGAGCGGAGTACCAGCGGTCGCCCGCCGCGAGGGACTCGACGCCGCCGACGGCGGTGCCGGTGCCGTATTCGAACCGCCGGCCGTCGGCGGTCTCGCACTCGACGGTCCCCGAGAGGATGAAGATGGTGAAGCTCGATTTGTCGCCGACCTCGAAGTAGCGGTGGCCCTCGGGCACGCGCGACTCCTGCATGTGCTCGGCGAGGACCGCGACCGCGCTCAAGTTGGTGTTCTTGAAGGCGCTCACGCACCTCATGAAGAAAACCCGCTCGACGATATCGAGGGGGCGGTCGGGCACTGGCAGCGAGAACTCTATCGGCGGCAGCCCGAGGGCCTCTCGCGGCAGCTCGCGCATCTCCGCGAGCATCCGCTGCGCGAGGTAGCGGAGCGTCGCCACCAGCAGCGGGTAGTAGTCTTCCATCAGCTGGTAGAAGCGATCGGCGGAGAGCTCGAGCGCGTGCAAGGGCTCGGTCGCGATGGCGTCGTACGCAGCCTCGTTGCGCGCGAGGATGTTGAGGAAGCCGACGCTCTGGGGTGGGGCGAGCTCGCCGATCTTCGCGCCTCCGCGCACCAGATCGACCTTGCCCGAGGTCACCAGCTCGAGCGCGCGTGCGCCCTTTCCCGCCTCGAGGAGCTTGTCGCCCTTGGCGAACTCGCGCTCGACGAGGCTGTGCGCGACCGCGTGCAGCACCTTCGGCGGTAGCTCCGCCGCGACGGGGATCGAGCGCAGGTAGATCGCGCGCTCGGTCACGTCGACCCACCTGCGCTTAGGAGAGAGCATGGAGCTCCTTCACGGGGATCGGGCGCTCGTCGGGGATCCGCTGCGAGAACTCGGTCTCCTCGTCCTTCGCCGAGCGGACCGGCGCGGCCACCTCGAGGCCGAGCTCCCGCGCCTGGTAGCGCGCGAGGCCGCCCAGCTCTCCGCTTCGACCTGCGAGCTCCGCGAGCACGTCCTGGTACCCCGTCTTCACACGCCGCTCTTTGCCCAGCGCTCGCTCCACCTTCTCCGGGTCACCCACGTCGTCGATCAAGATCAGGACGCGCTCTCTCAGCTCGGGTCCGATGACGTTCTGGCACAGCTCTCGCGAGGACGCCCTCAGGCGGTTGTCCTTGCTCGCCAGGCCGCGCGACACGCGGTCGAAGTCCTCTTGGGGGTGCAACAGGCCAAGCAGCGCGAACAGCCTGCCCATCGCGTGCGACCGCTTGTCGTCGAGCAGCGCGAGGAGCAGCTGCGCCGCGGCGGTCCGCACGCTCGCCTCGCGCTGACCGCGCTCGGCGAGCACCCGCAGCTCGAGCAGATCGATCGCGTCTGCCAGCGTGGTCCCGGCCACCTCGGTCAGCGCGCGGACGTCGATGGCGAGCGAGGGGTCCTCGCTGCGCATGCGCTTCAGGTACTTGAGGGCGCGATAGCGGACGATCCCGTCCTTCGAGCCGCGGAGGTGGGCGAGGATCCGCGCGGCCACGTGCTCGCCGTCGAAGTCGGCGAGCGCGCGCACGGCCGCCCACGCGATCGGGCCTCTGCCCTCGGGCGAGCTCAGGAAGGCGTCGAGCGCCAGGATCGCCGGCTCGCCGATCTTCTCGCAGGCCGCGCGAGCGCTCGGTCCCTCGATGCGCATCGGCAAGAGCGGCAAGACCCCGCGCATCGCCGCGCCTGCCACCTGCGGATACGCGGCTCCGAGGTCGCCGAGCGCCGCCGCCGCCTCGGCCTTCACCGCCGCCGGGGCGTCGCCCAAGGCGAGCGCCACCAGATCGTCGAGGAAGATGGGGGAGGGGGAGGCTCCCATCGCGCGCACCACGGCGAGGGCGACGGCGTGATCCTCGTGCGACGACATCCCCCGGAGCCGCTCGCGCGCCGCCGCCTCGTCGAGCGCGCCGATCGCGACGAGGCCCACGATCGCCGTGGCGCGCAGCTCGGGCCGGGGATCGGTCGCCCGAGCCTCGAGCTCGGCGCGGTCCTTCAGGACCTCGGCGCGCGCCCGCAGCGCAGCCGCGCGGATCTCGGGGTCTGCGTGCTCCAGCAGGCGCTCGGCGATCGGGAGGAAGTCATCCCTCCCGGCGTCGACCATCAGGCGGAGCGAGCGCAGGACCACGTCCTTCGACGGGTGATAGAGCAACAGCGCGGGGAGCAGCCGCACTCGGCCTTGGTTCGCGAGCAGGTCGATCGCGCCCATCACCTCGGCGTCCTTCGAGCTGTTCAGCGCCGCGAAGAGCGCCTCGAGCGCGCCCAGATCGAGCGCGGGGATGCGCTCGTCGATCTCGATCGCTCCCCGGCGCAGCCGCCTGCGGAAGGCGTCGACGTAGGGCGCTCCGACCTGCGCGGCCGAGGCGATCCACAGGGCGCCCAGGCCGATCGCGACCCCGGCCAAGACGCGCCGATCTCCGCCCAGGCTCACGAGCGCCAGGATGCAGACGGCCGAGAGCGCTTGCCCACCTCGCTGGGCGACGAGATCGAGCACCGGCTTACCGCGCCGCCGCTCGAGATCCGACAGCGGCAAGAACAGCAGCTCGGTCGCCGTCTTGTGCAGCGAGTGACGAAGCGCGCCGTCGGCCGAGCGCAGCGCGATGGCGGCGCCGAGCGTGGGCACCACGACCACGCCGGCCGCCCCGAGGACGACGAGGGCAGGCAGCACGTAGAGCGCGCGCTTCACGCCCAACCACCTGAGCGTGAGGCTGGTCATGCCCACCTGCACGACCAGCGAGAGCCCGTTGAAGGCGAGGTACGCGGTGGCGAACGCGGTCGCGAGCTCGTCCTTCGGCACGGCCGCCGCCATCGTCGCCTTGAACAGGTAGTCCCCGATCGCGAGGGTGATCGTCCCCAGCAGCGAGAAGACGCCGATCTTGAGCAGGTAGGGGTCCTTCGCGGTGCTCCGCAGATCCGCGATCAGCGAGGCCTTCGGCGCCGGCGCCGCCTTGGGCTCGTCGTAGCCCGCGGTGATCTTGGCGACCTTGCGCTCGAGCAACAGCGCTGGGACGAACGCGAGCGCGAACGCGACAGCGGCCGCCAGCAAGAGCGGCCGCGCGCCGAGCGAGCTCGCGATCATGCGGGCGACGAAGGCGCCGAGGGTCGCGCCGAGCACGGCGCCCGCGCCGATCAGGCCGAACAGCCGCTTCGCCTGGCCGACGTCGAAGGCCGCGCCGAGCAGCAGCCACAGCTCGACGTTGACGATCGCGCCGAACGTCCCCGTCCAGATGAAGAGCGCGACCAGGCCCGCCGCACCGCCGCCGCCCTGTGTGGCCCAGAACAGGGCCCCCACGGCCGCCGCCACCAACATCGCGAGCGAGGCGGTGCGGCTCGCCCTTCGCACGGGGATCAGGCGGGAGATCGCGAGCCCGAGCGCGGCGATGGCGAGGTACATCCACGGCAGCGTGCTCGGCGGGAGCTTGGCGAGGAACAGCGCGTCCCGCGCCGTCTCGAGCATCATGTGGCCGGCGGTCGACGTCAGCAGCGTCGCCATCGCCGTCGCGACGGCGGTCCGCTCACCCGGACGGACGTCGACGAGGTTCGCCACGGCCCCATGATAGGCGCGATGGGCGCGCCCGCGGAGCTACGTACCGCGCGGACCGAGCACCGGGACGATCGGCCCGGGCGTGACCTCGAACGCTCGCGCCCGCAACATGTCGCCGTCGAGCACGTAGGGGCCCGGCTCGCTTCCTGGGAAGCGGACCTCGAAGGAGCGCACCAGCGCGTCGACGTGGTTCTCTCCGCCGATGCTGCGTCCGAGGATCACGTAAGGCGCGCGCGGGCCGAGGCGACGCGGGGGGAGTGAGCTCGCGACGAGGTGCACCCGATCCGGCTCCTCTGCGGCGCGGTAGCAGACCTTCATGCCGAGCCCGAGGTCTCGCACGACCGCGGCGCACAACAGCGACAGGCCCTTCGTCGGGTGGCGCACGCCGTCGACCCACAGCTCGCACGGCATGGGCGTGAGGATCCGCTTCGCGAGCGGTCCGCCGGTGAACGACTCCACGAACACCCGCGCCACGATCTTGCCCGCGAGCGGGATGCCTCCCGCGCCGCCCTCCTCGTACACCTCGAAGAACCGCGCGACGAGGCCGGTCCCCACGATGAAGCCCACGCGCTCCTCCAGCGGTCGCCCGTCGAAGCGGGCCGTGACCCGCAGCGTGGGCCGCGGGATGGCGTGGACCCGGTCGGGCGCGCGCAGCCAGTCGTCGAGCAGGGCCATCGGATCGCCAGGCTCTCCGAGGTTGCGCGCGATGGTGCCCACCGTCCCGAGCGGCAACAGGCCCACCTTCGGCCACGGCCCACCGCCGACCACCTGGGAGAGCGCGCTCACCCCGCTCATGAAGGTGCCATCACCCCCGGCCAGGATCACGAGGTCGGCTCCGGCGCGGACCACCTCCTCGACGACGCCCCGCACGGCGCGGACGTCCTCGGTCTCGTGCAGCTCGGCGCGGCCCCGGGCGACGTCGTGGACCTGGCGCAGCCTGCCCGTCTTCTTCAGCAGGCCGCGCGCGGTCAGGTTCGCGACGATGTGGACTCGCATCGAGGGGCGCGAGTTTATCTTTGCCGAAGTCGGCGCGTGCAAGTACTCCATGGCCATGCTGAAGTCGGCCTGCCTCCCGCTCCTCGGCCTCGCGCTCGCCACGGTCGCCTGCGCGCCGTCCGCCGCCGTGACCGCCGCGCGGAAGCCCGACTTCGCGGCCCTCGCGCGCGAGGTCGAGGCCGAGAAGAAGGCCGGCTCCCTCGGCGACGGCGACGTCGAGGACATCGCCGAGGCGATCGCGGAGGGGGAGATCCAGCGCGCCAAAGGCCTCGACGGCGAGGCGATGCTGCTCACGTTCGGCGGGTGCGCCGGCGCCGTCGAGGGAGCCTTGGAGGACCGCTACGATCAGGGCGACGACCTCGGCGCCCTCGCGGCGAGCGTCCTCATGGGGGCCGGCGTGGTCGACGTCGACGACTACGTCCGCTTCGCGCGCGAGAAGGACGCGCGGCCCGGCTACCGCGCGCTCGGCGCTCGCGGCCTCCTCGACGAGGACGACTTCGCCTTGCGCCGCCAGCTCTTCTTGGATCTCGACGAGCGCGTGCGCATCAACGCCCTGAAGGCCGCCGGCAACGCCACCTCGGCACAGGACTTCGACGCGCTGGTCGAGGCCGCGCGCGTCGACCCGAACCCGGAGGCGCGCGTGGCAGCGGCGCGGGCGCTCGGCAGGCTCGGCGGTGATCGCGCCGTCGTCGCGCTGCGCGATCTGTGGATCCGCGGCGACGGCCGGCTGCGCTCCGGCATCGTCGACGCGTACATGTCGCCCACCTCCTACGCCGCAGGAGGGCGCGAGCAGCTCGTGCGCGCCGCCGAGTCGGGCGACCCCGGCAGCATCGACGCCGCGATCGCGCTCTCCCGCGTCTCGCTCGGCGAAGAAAAAGAGCAGCACGCGCGCGGCGTCGCGATGGGCGTGCTCACCCGCGCCATCCGCCTCGGCACCCGCGAAGATCGGACGCTGGCCATGCTGATGGCTCCCGCGAGCGAGAGCGTCCTCGCTGCGCTCCGCCACGCGAAGGACGACTCCGACGCCGGCGTCGCGCTGATCGCGCTGGGCCGCCTCGCGAGCGACGGCAAGGACGACGCGGAGCGAAACGGCGCGCGGGACAAGCTGCTCGAGATCGCGAAGAGCGACGACGCCGAGGCGAACCGCGCGATGGGCGAGCTCGCGAGCATGGGTGACCGGCGCGTGGTCGAGCTGCTCGACAAGCAGCTCAAGTCCGAGAACCCGTTCGCGCGCGGTTACGCCGCCAGGAACCTCGTTCTGTTGGGTGAGCTGCCGCGCGCGGCCGCAGCGCTCGCCGATGTCGACACCTACGTCCGCGCGAGCACCGCCTGCGCGATCCTCCGCAAGCGCTGAGCCTCGTCAGAAGCGAGAGGTGAGCTCGAGCTTCGCGCCCTCGAAGGGCGGGAAGGGCCGGCACACGCCCGCCACGCAGCGGATGGCGCCTCGGCGCTGTCCGACGAAGACGTTGACGGTGTCGAAGAGCATCTCGAGCGGGTGCTCCTTCTTCGCCGCCTTGAACTGCAAGCCGCCGCTGAAATAGAAGCACGTCCCGGTCTCTGGGTCGGCGCTGCAGCCGCGGCGGCCCAGGTACTCGAAGCCGAAGATGAACGAGAGGTAAGGCGCCCAGCGCAGAGCCAGGTAGTTCTCTCCCTCGTTCCACCAGTCGGGCGACAGGGTCGGCTCGTACCGGTGCCGGTGGAAGCCCTGCGAGACGAGCGTGAAGTCCCCGGCCAGGTGCTTGGCGACGTCGTAGCGTAGGTAGCCCTCCCGATAGAACGCGTCGCTCTCACCGCCCAGGTTCACGGAGGTCGTGGGCTCGGCGCGCGCGGTGTTCCTCGCGCCGACCCAGGCCTTCAGGTGGCTCTTGCCCTTGTCGAACACGATATCTCCGCCGGTCGCGGCGTCGAAGGTGTGCGTCTCGGTGGTGGGGTCGTCCGCTGCGCACTGGGTGTTGTTGGCGTTCACCTCGGACTGGCTCACGTAGTAGCCGAGCCACGCGTACGCGCTCAGCGTGTCGGTCGCGCGGTAGTCGACCTTCGCGCGCCCGCCCGTGATGCACACGTTGGGAGAGCCGATCGGCTCTTGGTAGAAGGTGTCCGCGTTGGGCGGCTGGTTGTACGCGACCGTGTCGAACTCGGGCGCGGCGAACGTGGGATCCGCGGCGCCGTCGGCGTTGATGTTGCCCGAGAGCGGCAACAGGGATCGGTAGTGCTTGCCCTCGAGCGTCACCGAGACCGGCCCGCCGCGTACGCTGCCCGTCAGGTAGATCCCGTAGCCAGTGAGATCGGGCACCCGCGTCAGCTCGCCGTCTTCGCCCACGTCGGTCGCGCGCCCGTCGGCGTTGTGCTGCACCGCGGCCTCGGCATAGAGATCGCCGTGTCCGAAGATGTTGGGGACGCGAACGCTGCCGCTCGCCGTGAGGATGGCGTCGTGCAACCGCGACACGTTGTTCGTCGCGAACGTAGGAAACAGCGAGGCGCAGCCGAGCTGGCCGGTCGACTCGCAGCGCGCGCGCGCTTCGCTGTACGACTTTCGTCTCACGAACGACGCGTGCGCGCCGAACAGCACCTGCCGGGGTCCGGCCTCGACCGAGAGGCCGTAGATCGTGTCCTCCAGATAGGACGGGCGCGCGCCCACGGTCGTGTACCCGGAGTTGCCCTGCTCGTCGAAGGAGAAGAAGCGGAAGTCTTCGGCGGTCGGAAACCCGAAGAACAACGGCGAGCCGTCCCCGGTGAGCAGGCGCCCCGACTCGTCGTCGATCCGCAGGGGGTTGGCCTGACCCGCGAGAGCGGTGACCGAGAGGCTCGCGGCCTCCCAGCTCTTCTTGAAGGCCGCCTTGAAGCCGCGGATCGTCGTGTCTTGAGCGACCTCGTCGATCTTGCGAACGCTGAGCACCATGCCGCGGCCGAGCTGCGCGTAGAAGTCGCCGAAGGTGATGTCGACCCCGGGCGCCGTGTAGCCGAGCGAGAGCTTCGTCGGGTACACCGTCGTCTTGAAGCGGGTGTTGAGCTCGCGCCGGAACGCGTTCTCGTAGTCGTACCGCTCGGCGCCGGTCGCGTTCGGCAGACGCTCCTTCGCGATCTGCTGCAGGTCGAAGTCGTCGAGCGGGTCGAAGTAGAAATACCCGTCGAGCCGCACGCCGAGGCGGAAGCGCCAGTAGTTCACCTGGACGTTCAGCCGATCGATGAGCTCACCGCGGTGGTCGTCGACGACCGCCGACGGCGGCGCCTGGCCCTCACCCGCGTTGCGGTTGTCGAAGAGGTAGTTGCCGACCGCGGTGTTCGAGACGTCGATGGTGAGCGTCTCACCGCCGACGTCCTTCACCTCGACCGCGCGCGCCTCGACCGCGACGGAGGTAACAGCCGCGAGCGCGACGCCGACGCTCGCGCTCCACCGCGCGCGCGCCGAGATCACTGCAGCAGCTTCTCGATCTCTTGGGCGAGGGTGACCTCGTCGCCCGGGTCGTAGCCGTTCTTCGTCTTCACGATGTTGCCGTTCTTGTCGATCAGGACCCAGAACGGCATGTCCTTCTTGGGGCTGAACTTCGCCATCGCCGAGGACTCTTCATCGAGCAGGATCGGGAAGCTTATCTTCTTCGCGTGCACCTCGGCGCTCACGTTCGCGGAGGTCTCGGGGCCGTCGCCGGCCACGCCGAGCACGATGAAGCCCTTGTCCTTGTACTTCTCGTACATCGCCACGAGGTGCGGCATCTCCACCAGGCAGGGCTGGCAGGTCGTCGCCCAGAAGTCGACCAGCACGACCTTCTTGCCGAGGTAGTCGGACAGGCTGATGTTGCGGCCCTCGAGCGACTGGAGCGTGAAGTCGGGCGCGCTCCCCTTGGGCCCCTTACCGGGGGTGGAGCCGCTGGTGTCAGCGCTCCCCGTGCCGCTCGCGGGGGTCGTCGGCTCGCCCGAGGTTGAAGGGGTGCAGCCTGCGCCCGCTCCGACGGAGAGGGCGCAGCCCAAAACAGCGATCGCTAGGCGCATGGTCTAGGTACGTGCGAGCTCGGGGTCGGTGTCAGCGTCGCGTCGGCGCGTGCTCACTCTGGGTCGAGCAGCGACTCGATCGTCTCGTAGAACTCGGCGCTGCCCCTGTCGGTGCACCAGTTGTACGGGTTGCACACGGTGTTGAGGCCGCACTCGCCGCCCGCGCCGCACTCGACCGAGCCCTCGAAGAAGCCGCCCGGGTCCGCGACGCCGGCGATCGAGGCGACCACCGTCATCGTCCGCGTGTCGACGACCATGTTGCCCGGGAAGGCCATCATCTCCATCACGTCGCCCAGCTTCAAGCGCGGGTCGATCACGCTCGGCCAAGGGGTGTCGAAGTGGGACGTCCACGAGACGAGGTCCGTGAACTCGGCCGTCTCGTAGTCGGTGCCTTCGGCGAGGTTGGTGAGGAACTGGCCTCCGCGCGGGGCGTAGTCGGCGTAGTGGTCGGGCAGGAGGAACTCGGCCTCCTGCCGGCAGGGGCTGCACCACCCCGCGCTGACGATCATCATCAGCATCGTCGGCTTCGGGTTGCCTGCGCCGTAGGGCGAGCCCTCGGGGTACACGCCGTCGCCGGTCGGGTTGTAGAAATCGGCCATCTGGATGAACGCCGCGCTCGACGCGTCTTCCATCGAGTTCACGAAGCCCGTGAACCGGAAGTTCGGGATGGTCGAGCCGATCTCGGTGCCATACGGCCCCTCGGCGTACTCCACCCCGGCGCTCGGCTCCTGACCCGGCTCGCCGTCGAACTCCGGCGTCTCATCGATCGGGTTGGTGCTCTCCTCGGAGTCGCAGCCGGCGACGCCAAGGGAGAGGATTGCGAGAGACAAAAGCGAGGTCGTGAGGAGAGTGCGCATGGCTTACCCCGGTCCTTCGGATGTAGTAAGCGAACTATCCGGTCGTGGCCGCCCGACGTCAAGCCTCGTCCCCTCGCAACACACGCCTCTCGGAGCCCGTCATGTCTTGTCCCCCGCTTCGCTCCTCGTCCCTCCGTCCGCTCGCCTTCATCCTCTTCGGGGCGGTCGCCTCGCTCGGCACCGGCTTCGCCGGCTGCGGCGATTCGTCCACGGGAGACGATCCCCCGGCTGAGTGCGAGGGTGGGGTCATCATCGACGGCGTGTGTGAGGGCAAGTGCACCCCCGACAAGTGCCTCGAGGGCAACGTCTGCGTGGGCAACCGGTGTTTGCTCCAATGCACCGCCCACACCGAGTGCTACGCGCCGTTCCGGGGCGACTCGAAGTTTCAGGGCTGCCTCGTCAACCAGGCCGACACCGACGCTGGCCTCAACGACGGCGACGCGGTCTACGTCTGCACCGACGTCAACCTGGCCCCCAACCTGATGAAGCCGTGTCCGATCGGCGACGAGTGTGACAACCCCGACGACCCGGCCGACTGGGCCTGCCCCGACGGCTCGCCGTGCACGGAGGGAGAGGGCAGCGATCTGTGCTCCGCCGCCGAGTGCCGACCGCTGTTCTGCCGGACGGCCGGAGAAGGGGACGGCGACGCATACTGCACCACCACCGACTGCGTCGACGACGCGGGGTGCGCGCCAGGCATGTACTGCGGCGTGTCGCGCTGGCCGAACATGATCTGCGGCACCGACAAGGGTACCGAGGAGCCGTGCGTCGATCCGGCCGACTTCGCCGCTGACGGCGCGACCTTCCAGGAGGGCCCGGTCTCGCTCCTGCGCAACACGTGCAAGCTGCGGGAGCCCTGCGCGCCCTGCGAGTCGAAGACCGACTGCACCCTCTCTCCCGATATGGAGTGCGTGCAGCTCGGCGAAGAGCAGGTCTGCGCGAAGACCTGCGGCAGCGACGACGACTGCCCCAACGACTACTACTGCGTGACCGACGCCGGCTTCTGCGTCCCGCGCCAGGGCTCTTGCCAGCCGCCGGCCACCGACAACTTCTGCTGGTCTTGCCTCGACGACCTCGACTGCGGGGACGCGAGCTCGTCGATGGGCTGCGTGACGACGACGGGCAGCCAGAAGGCGTGCCTCGACCTGTCCTTCTCGACGTCCTGCAGCGACGACTCGGACTGCCCCGTCTCCCCGTCGGACCGCGCGGGCGAGTGCCTCGACGCCGCGGAGGGGCTCGCGCCGGGGGACGACCTCTACCAGAAGTGTTACTGGCCGTTCTGGCCGGCCGACTCGTCCTTCCAGTGCTGGCGCGATTGAGCGATGTCACTCACCGAACAGTCCGTCCGTGAGGTGGTCTCGGCCATCCTCGAGCCCGAGATCGGCAAGACCCTCGGCGAGCTCGGGATGGTGCACGGCGTCGAGCTCGACGGCGCCGCCGTCGCCCTGAAGATCGTGCTGATGACCCCGGCGTATCTCCCCAAGGAGATGCTGGAGGAGCACGTCGTGAAGGCCGTCCAGCGCCTCGGCGCTTCGAAGGTCGAGGTCGCTTGGGACTACGCGATGACGACGCGGGTCATCCAGCCCGACGACCCGTGTCCCGAGGTGTCGAACATCGTCCTCGTGATGAGCGGTAAGGGCGGCGTCGGCAAGAGCACGGTCGCGACCAACCTCGCGCTCTCGCTCGCTCGTTCGGGCGCGAGCGTCGGCCTGCTCGACGCGGACATGTACGGGCCGAGCATCCCCACCATGCTCGGCGTGAGCGGCCGGCCGGTCTCGGCCGACGGCAAGAAGTTCCTGCCGCTCGAGCGCTTCGGCCTCAAGCTCATGTCGCTCGGCTTCATGCTCGAAGACTCGCGGCAGGCCGTCGTGTGGCGCGGCCCGATGTTGCAGAGCGCGCTCTTGCAGTTCCTGAAGGACGTCGACTGGGGCCCGCTGGACTACCTCGTCCTCGATCTCCCGCCCGGCACCGGCGACATCGCGCTCACCATCTCGCAGAAGCTGCGGACGACCGGCGCGGTCATCGTGACGACCCCACAAGAGGTCGCGCTGCAGGACGTCTACAAGTCGGTCAGCATGGCGCAGAAGGTCGGCATCCCGATCCTCGGCGTCGTCGAGAACGAGAGCTACTTCGTGTGCGACGGCTGCAGCAAGCGGCACGAGCTCTTCGGCTCCGGCGGAGGCCGCGCGATCGCCGATTTCGCGGAGGCCCCCCTGCTCGGCCAGATCCCGATCCACCCGTCCATCCGCGAGTGGGGCGACGCCGGCACGCCGGTCGTTCAGGCCGCGCCCGAGTCGCCCGTGGCGCGCTCGTTCAACGAGATCGCGCTGCGGCTCGCGGGGCGGGTCTCCGCGCGGAACGTCGAGACCGGCGGCGTCGGCCTCAAGATCGATCGTGGCGGCGGCAAGAACCGCCACCTGCCCATCGCCCGCTGAGTCGAGCCCAGCTGGCGTCGCCTCGGGTCAGCTACTCCGACCCCGTTCAGTGCGCGAGCGCGCCGCGCGCAGCGAGCGCGACCTGCGCTCGCGATGAGTAGCCAGGAGCGTGCGCGCGAGCTAGGCTCCGCGGCCCTGCTCGACGCCCCCGTCGCTTTCGCGCTGCTCACGTTCGGAGCGGCCGCGGTGCAGGTCGCGATGGCGCTGCCAGTGAGTCGCCGCGTCGCCCTCGCGTTCGAACACGGTCGACTCCACCTCCTCCCATCATGACCACCGACAACGAGACGAAGCCCGAAGAGACCTCCCCCGCGGAGAGCCCCGTGGCTGCGCCGAGCGAGCCCATCCCTAGCACCGAGCCCGCAGCAGCGAGCGGCGACGCTCGAGAGATCGCGGCAGCCACCGGCGACGCCACCGAGCCTGCCGCAGCGAGCGGCGACAGCGCGGCGCCCGCCGCGGCCACCGCCGACACGGCAGAAGCCGCGCCGGAAGGCGACGGTGACGACGAGGCCGGCGACGAAGAGGCCGGCGAAGAGACGGCAGGCGAAGGGGGCGAAGCGCCCGCGGTCGAGGGGGGAGCGCCGGGCGAGGCGCCGAAGAAGAAGCGCCGACGTCGGCGCCGCAAGAAGAAGCCGGAGGGGGCCGAGGGCACCGCGGCGCCGGCCGAGGGCGTCGAAGGCGTCGAGGGCGCTCCGCCCGCCGAGGGGGCAGAGGGCGGCGAGGGCTCGAGGCGCGAGCGGCGCAAGCCGGATCCCCGCGAGGCGATGCCGTTCCGCATCGGCGAGGAGGTCTTCGGCAAGGTCGAGAAGGTCACCGACGACGCGATCTGGATCGACGTCGCGGGCAAGGCGCTCGGTCTGTTCGATCGTCGAGAGCTCGGCGACGGCGAGCCTCCGCAGCCTGGCGATCAGTTCATCTCCACCGTCGCGAGCCACGGCCTGCGCGGCGGCATGCTGCGGATGGCGCGCGCGCCCTTCCCCATCGACGACGCCAAGGCGAAGGTCGAGAAGGCGAAGGAGACCGAGGAGGACGTCGAGGGCTTCGTCACCGGCGCAGTGAAGGGCGGCATCGAGGTCGACATCGACGGACTGCGCGCGTTCGCGCCCGCCTCTCACGTGGAGCTTCGTCCGGGCGGAGACCTCTCGGTGCTCGTCGGACGGCGGCTGCAGTTCGTCGTGCTCCAATACGAGAAGAAGGGCCGCGACGTCGTCGTGTCGCGCAAGAAGTTCCTCGCCGACGAAGCCCAACAGGCTCGCGCCGAGGCGATGAAGGTGCTGGCGCCGGGCAGCGTGCACAAGGGCACGGTCCGCACCGTCGTGCAGTTCGGCGTGTTCGTCGCGCTGCATGACGCAGGCAACCTCGAGGGCCTCGTGCACGTCTCCGAAGCCACGCACGATCGCACCGCGAAGCTCTCCGATCTGTTCAAGGTCGGCGATCCGATCGACGTGAAGGTCCTCAAGATCGACGACAAGGGGAAGATCTGGCTCAGCCGCAAGGCGATGACCAACGACCCCTGGGACGCCGTCGCGCAGAAGTACGCTCCCGGCTCGCGGCACCAAGGCAAGGTCGTCCGCATCCAGCCGTTCGGCGCGTTCATCGAGCTCGAGCCCGGAATCGACGGGCTCTGCTACACGCAGGACCTCTCGCTCAAGCCGATCCAGAGCCCGAAGGACGTCGTGAAGCTCGACGAGACGATCGACGTCGTGGTCGCCAACTGCGACAGCGCCTCGCGCCGCATCTCGCTGCACCCCGCGCCCCCGGAGGATGAGGCCAGCGAGCCCAAGCCGAAGGTCGGCCCGAACCGCATCCTCAAGGTCGCGGTCGTTCACCCGGGTGAGCCTGGGCTGCTCGTTCGCATCATCGGCCTCACTGGGCGCGCGGCGCGTGGGTTCATCCCCGCGGGCCACACCGGCACCCAGCGCGGCACCGATATGCGCAAGTCGTTCCCGGTCGGCACGAAGCTCGACGCCAAGGTCATCGAGGTCGACGCGCGCCGCGGCGAGACGAAGCTATCGATCCGAGCGATGAAGGACGACGCCGAGAAGGCCGCCTACAACGAGTACCGCGAGCAGGTGAACCGCGAGGCCAAGTTCGGCACCTTCGCGGACCTAATGAAGAAGTAGCGACCGCTCCCCAACGACCAGCAGAATTCATCTCGCGCCGGTTTGCTCGCGCGCTTGGGCGCGGGCAAACCGAAGGGACCCGCGCTAGCGGGCGCGCGAGAACAAAATGAAGACGCCCCCCGCCAGACGCGGGGGGCTCTGTCTTTCTTCGGGTGGGGAGGGCCCCACGCAACCCGCCGCGCCGGTTTTCACGCGGGTCGCCGCGTGAAAACCGAAGGGACCCGCGCTAGCGGGCGCGCGGCGACAAGATCAGCGCTTGTTTCGGCGGCGCAGGCGTGCGGCCGCGAGGCCACCGGCCGCGGCCGCGAGGCCGAGCATGCCGGGGACGCTGCTCTGGCTCGAGCCCGTGTTCGCCACGGTGCAGCTCGAGTCGATCTCGCCCGTGATCTCGACCTCGAACTCGAGCTCGATCTCGAAGTTCTCGACGAGGTACTCCACGCAGGCCGGGATGTCGGTGATGTTGAGGTACTGGCCGTCACAGAACAGCGCGCCCTCGGGGGCGTCGCACTGGACCTCGCAGCCGCCCTGCAGCTCGGCCGAGCACTCGACGTTGCAGTCGAAGTTCGCGTCGACGTCGCAGCCACCGCTGCAGGAGGCCTCGCACTGGGCGGTACAGTCCGCCTCGGGCGCCACGACCTCACAGCTCGCGTCGCACTCGGTCGTGCAGGACGCCTCGCAATAGCTGATGCACTCCTGGTCGCTGCCGCAGCGTGCCTGGATGCTGGCGTTGCAGTCAGTCTCGCAGCTGGCGGAGCAGTCGAAGCTGCCCGGGTTGACCTCGCAGTCGGCCTCGCAGCCGGCGCTGCACTCGACGTTACAGTTCGCGTCGATCGACGCGTTGCACTCACCGTCGCACGCGGCGACGAAGCTCAGCGGCTCACACTGCGCCTTGCAGCCGCCCGAGAACTCGAAATGGCACTCACCGATGGAGGTGATCTCGATGTTGCCGCAGGGGTTCGTCGCGGCGGACGCGGTGGAGGCCCCGAAGAGGGCGAAGGTGGCGGCAACAGCCGCCAGGGCCATGGGACGCAAGCGAAGGGTCATGTGGTGGTTCTCCTTGTCGATCTTTGTAGCGTGCCGGGTGACGTCTCGCCGAACCCGGCACGATCTCGTACGCCCACCCCACGACTCGGATCCCGGCGGCGTTCCGTCACGATCGAGTGGAGCGAGACACTTTGCGCCCAAGTTTGCCCGCAACCGGCTTGCCCGTCGAGCCCGCGATTTCGAACGGCGGGCGACAAGCCGTCGGCGGGCCTGTCAATCCGGGCCCTCTGGTGATATTCCACGCAAATCTGTGTTCCTCGGGAGGGACATCGTCAAGCATTTCCGAGCCGCGACCTTCGCCACGAAGGCCGACGTGGACGGGTTCGTCTCGGCGACGGACGGGGCCACGGCCGCGGCCGACGTCGCAAAGCTGCTCCCTGCGATCCTCGACCTGCGACAGAAGTCCACCTCGAGCGTCCACGCGATGCGCTGCTTCGCGTTCTCGGTCTTGGCCGCGAAGTTCGCCGGCCCCGAGCTGTTCGTCCCGGTCCTGAAGACCATCCCGTTCGGGGACCCGCAGCTGATCGAGGTCCTCGTCGCCGCGGCGGTGAAGTGCAACGACGTCCACGCGCACGACCAGCTCTGTGAGCTGCTGTCGAACCCCTCGCCCGAGGTGCGCGGCGCCGGGGCCGAGATCCTCAAGCAGGTCGCCGGCCGCTCCGCCCTGGAGATCCTCATCAAGCGCGCCCAAGACCCCGCCTTCCCCGGGCGGATGGAGGCCATGAACGGCCTGATGGGCAGGGCGGGCGCCCACGCGGTGCCGCTCTTCGCCGCCGTGATGAGGAGCGGCAGGTCGCTCGAGAAGATCCACGCCCTGCGCGCGCTCGGCACCAAGGAGCGCGTCGCCAAGGACCTCCAAGGCGCGATCGACACCGCCAAGCTCGGCCTGGAAGAGCGCGAGGACCTGGTCGTGGCCCAGGCGGTCACCACGCTCGGTCAGCTCGAGGTCGAGCAGTTCGTCGAGCTCGTCGCCCCCAAGATCGAGAACCGCGGCGTCGACGTCATCCGGGCCTTCTGCGTCCAAGCCGCGCGCCGCCTCGACGCCAACGTCAGCGACCTGTTCCGCCGCAGGATGCGCGAGGGTCCGAAGGCCGTTCGCCTGCTGCTGCTGGAGATCGTAGAGAACGAGGGCAGCGAGCCGCTGTTCCCCATGCTCGTCGACGCGCTCTCCAACCGGGACGTCCAGGTCCGAACGCGCGCCGCGCAGGCGATCGTGGCCCTCGCGAAGGCGCGCTCGATCGACGCCGCGCGGGCGATCGTGTGGCTGTTGCGCAGCCGCGACACCAACGTGCGCCGGGTCGCCGCAGATATCGCGCAGCGCGTGGGCGACTCGGACGGCACGCTCGCCCCCAAGCTGCTCGAGTACCTCCGCGACGAGGACTGGTGGGTCCGCGAGCGCATCCTCGACGCGCTCATCGAGATGAACGGCTCGGGGCTGACGAAGCACATCATCGCGGTCTACCTGGGCGACGAGTCGGATCTGGTCCGCCGCTTCGCGGTGAGCGCCCTGCTGCGCATCGCCGATCCGCGCGCCCTCGGCGCGCTGGTGCGGACCGCGCAGAACGACGGGGACTGGCTGGTGAGCGAGCTCGCGGTCGAGGCCTGCGGCAAGCTCGGCGACCCGCGCGCCATCGACTACCTGCTCGACATCATGGCGCGCCGCCCCGAGCTCCGGGTCGCCTGCATGGGGGCGCTGCGCGAGCTCAAGGCCGAGTCGGCGTGCCCCACCATCGCCGAGCTTTTGTACGACGAGAACCCCGACGTGCGCGGCGAGGCGATCCGCTTCCTCGACGAGCTCGACGACGGAACGCACGCGCTGTGGGTGAAGGGCTGCGAGGAGGACTCGGCTCCGGCCGTGCGCGAGGTGGCCGGCAAGCTGCTCCGCAGGTTCAAGCTCCAGCGCAACGTCGAGGCAGGCGCGCTCGACGACCTGAAGAGCCTCGACGCGCTCTTGTCTCACGTGACCGCGCAGAACGCGGACGATCTCTTCCTGCAGGCCGATCGGCCGCCGTTCCTCAAGCGGTCGGGGGTCGTCGAGCCGCTGGGCAGCACCCCCATCTCGGGCAAGGCCATCCTCGACCTGCTGCTGCCGCACATGAGCGAGGAGCAGCGGTCGCTCGTCGACCAGAAGAAGGACGTCGACTTCTCCTACACCTTCGCGAGCCGCGGGCTGCGCTTCCGCGTCAACGTCTTCTCGCAGTTGACCGGCCCGGCCGCGGTCTTCCGGACCGTGAAGGACGACGTCCTGTCGATGGACAAGCTCGGCATCCCGCCGGTCGTCACCGGCTTCGCGAACCTGCCGAACGGCCTGGTGCTCGTGGGCGGGCCGACCGGCTCGGGCAAGTCCACCACGCTCGCGGCGCTGATCGACCACATCAACCGCGGGTCGTCGCGCCACATCGTGACGATCGAGGACCCGATCGAGGTCGTCCACCCGCGCATCCAGAGCGTCATCAACCAGCGCGAGGTCGGGTCCCACACCCGCTCCTTCGCCACCGCGCTCCGCGCCACGCTCCGCCAGGACCCCGACGTGATCCTGGTGGGCGAGCTGCGCGACCTCGAGACGATCGCGTTCGCTGTCACCGCCGCAGAGACCGGCCACCTCGTGCTCGGCACCGTGCACACGACCACCGCAGACGGCACCATCGATCGGCTCATCAACGCCTTCCCCGCGCGGCAGCAGCCGCAGGTGCGCAGCATGCTGGCGGACTCGCTGCGCGCGGTCACTTGCCAGTACCTGGTCCGCGCGCCCTCGGGTGGGCGCCGCGTGCTCGCGGTCGAGATCATGCTCAACAACGACGCGATCCAGAGCCTGGTGCGCAAGGGCAAGACCTTCCAGATCCCGACGGTCATCGCGACCTCGCGAGAGCAAGGCATGCAGCTGATGGACGGTGAGCTCATCCGCCTCGCCAAGGAGGGCCGAGTCGACGTCGACGACGCCTACGCGAAGGCGGTCGACAAGCGAGGCTTCGAGGCCGCCCTCGGGCTGCCCTCCTCCTCCACGCCCGACGACGGCGCGGGCGCCGCTGCGTCATCCATCGCGCCGCCGAGCGCCCGCGTGTCCATCACCAACATGGCCGCCGCTGCCCGCGGGTCGGTCGTGCCGCCCCGGCGTTGAGGCGATCATGCCCCCCCGCATCGATTCGTTCCTGAGGATGGTGGTCGAGCAGCGGGCGAGCGATCTCCATTTCCACGCCGGCCTGGTCCCGCTCGTGCGCCACGACGGGGACCTCACCCCGCTGCCCTTCCGCGCCCTCTCGGCGGAGGAGACTCGGCGGTTCCTGTTCGAGATCATGTCGCCCGAGCAGCGCGCCGGCTTCGAGAAGACGCAGGAGCTCGACTTCGCGTACGCCGTCGAGGGGCTCGGCCGCTTCCGCGTCAACACGTTCGTCCAGTCGCGCGGGCTCGGGGCGGTGTTCCGGGTCATCCCCTCGAAGATCCCGACGATCGACGAGCTGGACGTGCCCCAGGTCCTGAAGAAGCTCGGCGCCTTGCAGAACGGGCTGGTCCTGGTCACCGGGCCGACCGGCAGCGGCAAGACGACCACCCTGGCCGCGGCGATCCACGAGATCAACCGCGCGGCGCAGCGCCACATCATCACCATCGAGGATCCGATCGAATACGTCCACAAGCCGCTGCGCTCGGTCATCACCCAGCGCCAGGTGGGCATGCACACCGAGTCCTTCGCGTCGGCGCTGCGCTCGGCGCTGCGCGAGTCGCCCGACGTGATCGTGATCGGCGAGCTCCGCGATCTCGAGACCGTCATGCTCGCGCTCTCGGCCGCCGAGACGGGGGCGCTGGTGTTCGGGACGCTGCACACGAACTCCGCTGCCAAGGCGATCGATCGGCTGATCGACGTCTGCCCGGAGGAGCTGCACGCGCAGGTCCGGGTGACCTTGAGCGCGATCTTGCGAGGCGTCGTGGCGCAGCAGCTCATCAAGCGGGCAGCCGGCGACGGCATGGTGGTCGCCGCCGAGGTGCTGCTGCCGAGCATCGCCCTCTCCCACATGATCCGAGAAGGAAAGGTCCACCAGGTCGACGCGTATATCCAGTCGAGCGAGGGCGAGGGCTCGGACATGCAGAGCCTCGACTCCGCGCTGTGCAGGCTCGTGCGAAACGGCGTGGTCGAGGTGGACGAGGCCGCCAGCGTCGCGACCCTGCCCGACACCATCCGGCGGGCGGGCGCGCTGCTCGACTGATCTCGCGCCCGTCGCGGTCCGCGCCGGCGCGCGAGGCGTAGCGCGCCCATTTGCGCAATGGTCTTGGGCCACTTGGCGGTAGGCTTTTGTGGTACCTGTTGTCGAGGGGACGCGCTGAGCCGTGAACGAGCAGGAGTACCGTCGCATCGAGGCTGAGGCGAAGGCCGCAGAGGGGGCGTCCAAGTTCGCCGTCGCTGCGCGCCATTTTGCCGAGATCGGCCAGCTCGGGCACGCGGTGCGCTGTTATCTCGCGGCGCAGGACAACGACGGCGCCCTGCGCACCATCCTCCGCATCCCGAAGGACGACGGGCTCTACCGCGACGCTTGCGTTCTCGCGATCCGCCTCGCGGTCACGCTCGATCGGGTCGACTTCGACTTCGACCAGTTCGTCGGCCGGTTCCTCGCTACGTCGCCCGCCAACGACGGGGAGCTCGACGCGTTCTACGCCGTCGGCGTGCTCTTCGAGCGACAGGGCTTCGTCGAGAGCTCCCGCGAGGTCTTCCAGCGCATCCACGCGGTCGTGCCGGAGTACCGAGACGTCGCCTCGAAGGTCGACGTGGCCCGGCGCGTGAGCCGCCCCTCCTTCGCGCAGCTCCAGAAGATCGTCGAGGAAGACGAGAGCTTCAGGCACGCCGACCGGCCCTCGAGTCACTCGATGCGCACCTCGATCGCGCCCGAGAGAAGCGAGCGAGACAAGAAGGAGGAGACGTTCCCCTCCCTGCCCGAGATGCCTCAGCCGCCTCAGGCTCGGTCCAGCGCCAGCGGGTCCCGCAAGGCGCTCAGCGTGCCTCCCCGTCGAGGCTCACGTGACATGGAGACCCTCGCGACGTCCTCCTCCGCGTCGTCGCTCCCGCCTCGCGACAGCCGCGTCACCCCTATCCCGAGCTCTCACGGCCGCCCCTCGCCGGTCCCCGCCGACCTCTCCGGTCCGGCCAGCGCGTCGAACGACTGGCGGGGCTCCGCCCGCTTCCGGCCCATCCCCGATCTGTTCGCGATTCCGAGCGGCTTCGTGGTGGCCGATCGCTACCGCATCGAGTCGCTGATCGGCCGCGGCGGCATGGCGGTCGTGTACAAGGCCCACGATCTGGAGCTCGAGGAGACGATCGCGATCAAGCTCTTCGCGCACGGGCTGAGCGATCAGACCCTGCTCTCGCGCTTCAAGCAGGAGCTCGCGCTGTGCCGGCAGATCACCCACCCCAACGTGATCCGCCTGTACGACATCGGCTCGCACAACGACGTGCGCTTCATCACGATGGAGCTGCTCTCCGGCGACGATCTCTGCGATCTCCTCGAGAAGGGCCGCGATCAGCTGCGCGACCTCGGCTACCTCATCCAGCTGTGCGACGGCCTGCAGGCCGTGCACGACAAGGGCGTCGTCCACCGCGACCTCAAGCCTGAGAACATCTTCGTGACCCGCGACGGCGTGGTGAAGCTGATGGACTTCGGCATCGCCAAGCGCCGAACCACCGAGGGCGGCATCACGATGGAGGGCTTCTCGGCCGGTACGCCGGCCTACATGGCGCCGGAGCAGATCAACAGCTTCGCCTCCGTCACGCACCTGTCGGACCTCTACTCGCTCGGCGTCATCGCCTACCGCATCTTCACCGACCGGCTCCCGTTCGAGTCGGAGATGGCGATGGCCGTGCTCGTGAAGCAGCTCAACGAGGCGCCCGCTCCGCCGTCGACGCACGAGCCGACGATCCCCGACGAGCTCGAGTACATCATCCTCCAGCTGATGGAGAAGGACCCCAAGCGGCGCATCCAGAGCTGCGCCGAGCTCGCCCGCGATCTGCGCGATCTGCGCTCGCGGCTCGAGTCGAGCAAGCGGCGCGCGAACCGGCGCTGACCCTGGGCTGCGCTGACCCTGGGCTGCGCTGACCCGCGGACGTGCGCTCGCGGTTCAGCGCTCGTCTTCGCGAGCGGGCAGCGCGGCGAGCGCGTCGGCCGCGATGAGGGGACGAGCGCTGTGGGTGTCGCTCTGGATGCGCCCGTCGAGCATGCGGATCACGCGCTTCGCGCACGCGGCGATGTCGTGCTCGTGGGTGACGAGCGCGATCGTGATCCCGCGCGCGTTCAGCTTCTGGAGCAGGTCCAGGACCTCGAGGCTGGTGCGGGTGTCGAGGTTACCGGTGGGCTCGTCCGCCAGGAGCAGAGGCGGGTCGGTCACGAGGGCCCGCGCCACGGCGACGCGCTGCTGCTGGCCACCGGAGAGCTGGTTGGGCGTGTGGTGCATACGGTCCGACAGGCCCACGGACTCGAGGGCTCGCACCGCGCGTCGCCGCCGCTCGCGCGAGCCGACGCCTCGGTACACGAGGGGCAGCTCGACGTTCTCGAGGGCCGTGGTGCGCGCCAGCAGGTTGAACCCCTGGAAGATGAAGCCGATGAGCCGGTTCCTGACGATCGCGCGGGCGTCGTTGGAGCGCTTGGTGACGTCGACCCCGTCGAGCACGTACCGGCCGCGCGTCGGCCGATCGAGGCAGCCGATGATGTTCATCATGGTGCTCTTGCCGGAGCCGCTCTGGCCGACGATCGCTACGAACTCGCCGTGCGCGACGCTGAGGCTCACGTCGCGCAGCGCGCGCACCACCGCGGCCTCGCTCACGTAGTCCTTGCTCACCTCGTGGAGATCGATGAGCGGCGACTCGCTCTGCACGCCGGGCGTCAGAAGCCGCCCTTTTTCTTCTTGCTGGCGGCGTCGGTCTCGTCGCGGACGATCTTCACGTCGCCGAGGTCCGTCTTCAGCTCTGTGTGGACGCCGTCGCTGAGGCCGATCTCGACCACGCGCGGCTCGATCTTCTCCGCGCCCGGCGTGTCGTCGACCAGCACCCAGAGTCGCCCCTGGCCAGGGCCGAGCTTCGCCAGCGGCTCCTGGGGGATCGGCTTGCCCGACTCGTCGAGCGGCGGCGAGGGTCGGAACCGCAGCGCGGCGTTGGGGACCCGACGTACGCCCTTCGCCTCGCCGCTCGTCACGGTCACGGTCGCGGTCATGCCTGGGCGGAGCTTCAGGTCGGGGTTGTCGACCTCGATGATCGCTGCATAGGTGACCACGCCCTGCTGGGTCACCGGCGTGAGCCTCACCTGCACCACCTTGCCCTTGAAGGCCACCGCGGGGAACGCGTCGACGTTGATCTCTGCGGAGAGCCCGTCGGTGACGCGCCCCACGTCAGCCTCGTCGATGTCGGCGAAGACACGCATCTTTCGCAGATCGTCGGCGAGCACGAACAGGGTGGGCGCCTGGAAGCTCGCCTGCACGGTCTGCCCCGAGTCGATCGAGCGGGAGATCACCACGCCGTCGATCGGCGAGACGATCTTCGTGTACTCGAGGTTCGTCTTCGTCTGCTTGAGCTGCGCGTTGATCTGCGCGACCCCCGCGCGCGCGGCGGCGAGGTCGGCGACCGCGACGTCGTACGCGCCTTGCGCCGTGTCGAGGTCCGCCTGGGTGCCGACGTTCTCGGCGACCATGCGCTTGGCGCGCTCGAGCCTGATCTTCGCAGTGTCCAGGTTGGTCGCGGCGCGGCGGACGGACGCGCCGCTCGACTCGAGCTGGGCCGACGTGGACTCGATCTGCGCGCTGAGCAGCGATGGATCGATCTCGGCGAGCACATCGCCTCGCTTCACGCGCGTGTTGAAGTCGACCGCGACGCGCGTGACGCGCCCCGAGACCTGGGCGCCGACCTGGACCTCGAGCACCGGCTTCACCTGCCCCGTCGACTGGACGGTCTCGGTGATGTCTCCGGTGCTGAGCTCGGCGAGCACGAACTGCGGAGGCGGCGGCGGCGCGTTCTTGACGCGGTACAGCGCGTAGCCGCCGATCGCCGCCGCGATCACCAGCAGGATGAGCAGGCGCCTCAGCCACTTGAACCCACCCTCCTGGCGGGAGAGGTCCTTGATCAGCCGTGCGCGCGCGGCGCCGTTCGTCGGCTCGACCGGCGTGGTGGGCGCGCCGCTGGCCCCTCCGTTCGTGCCGGCCGAGGGCCGCGGCTCCGCCACGTTCGGCCGAGGGCCTCGCGCGGAGGGGTCGACAGGCGCCGCTTCCATGCCACGTTTCTAGCATCGACCGCTCGGGCCCCAATGAAAAACGCCGGTCGGCGGGGGCGGGCCCCGAGCGCGCCCGCGACCCGCAGCTTGTACGCGCCCCCATGATGGAATAGGAACGCGAGACCTTTCGAAGGAGCCCCGTGAGCGAGCAGCTGATCATCGCGCCGGACGTTTTCGTCACCATTCGCTACTCGATCTTCGAGGACGGCCAGTCGACCGCGACCTCGGGGGCAGAGGAGCTGACCGAGTCGTATGTTCACGGCTACGGTCAGGTCTTCTCGGCGCTCGAGAAGGGGCTCGAGGGCAAGGTCTCCGGAGCCCACCTCACCGTGGTCGCCGAGCCCGACGACGCGTTTGGAGACCACGACGCCGAGGGCATCTTCGAGGTCGACAAGGAAGGCCTCGAAGGGTCGGATGAGCTGGTCGCGGGCGAGGAGGTCGTGGCCTCGGGTCCCGAGGGCGATATCCTCATGCGGATCGTCGAGGTCCGCCCCGACACCCTGCTCGTCGATACGAACCACCCGCTCGCTGGCAAGCGGGTGCGCTTCGAGGTGGACATCGTCGAGGTGCGCGCCGCGACCGACGAGGAGATCGAAGAGGCGCAACAAGAGGCAGAGGACGACGGTCCGTGCGGCTGTGGCAGCGACCACGCCGCCGGCGATCACGCGCAAGCCGAGGGGCTCATTCAGCTCGATCCGGCCGCAAAGAAGAAGGTTTTGTCATGAGCAAGCCCGCCAAGAAGAGCGACACCGTGTTCGGCCCCAACCACCTCGACTCGCGCGTGCGCGAGCGGTTCCTCGCCAACGGCCACCTCGACCCCAAGGTGCTCGAGAAGCACCTCGGCGAGCTGCCCGACCTCGCCGACAGGGGCGAGGACATCGACCTCCGGCAGCCGGCCCTCTCGGCCACCGCGGACGCCCCCGAGGTGATCTTCTGCTTTTGCTGCAGAAGAAGACCAAGGGCAACCTGACGGGAGACGAAGAGCGTCTGCTCGACCAGGCCTTGACCGACCTCAAGTCGCGCTACGCTGAGGTGGCCCGAGATGGGGCGCCGAAGCAGGGACGGAGCGGTCCGTAGGAGCGAGAGCGAAGATGATGCAGCGCCTGATCGTCACGGTCATGTTCTTGGTCCTGACGCTCGCGGCCTGCTCGGACAAGTGGGGTAAGGGCTCGGGCTCGAGCGAGGCCAACGACGGCGAGGAGCCGGCCCCGCTCCCGATCCCTTCGGTGCTCGCGCAGCCTCCCGTGCAGCGCCCTGCCGTGATCGACATGCAGGGTCGCCCGATGTCCTTCGCGCCGCTCGTCGCCCAGAGCGACGCGGCCGTCGCCATGGTGAAGGCCGTGCAGATGGGCACGGTTCGCGGGCGCGAGCAGCCCGTGAAAGAGGGGCTCGGTACGGCGTTCGTCTACGACCCGGTCGGGTATCTGCTGACGAACCACCACGTGATCGAGGCGGCGACGAACATCACGATCGGCTTCAAGGACGGCCGCGACCTCCCGGCGACGGTCGTGGGCAGCGACAAGCGCACCGACATCGCCGTGCTCAAGGTGGAGGCGACCAACCTCCCTGCGCTCCCGCTCGGTGACTCGGAGGAGCTGTTGGTGGGCGATTGGGTCGTCGCGATCGGCAACCCGTTCGGCCTGTCCCACACGGTCTCGGCCGGGATCCTGAGCGCCAAGGGCCGGACCCGCGACGACGTGAGCGGCCTCGACCCCGCCGGGTACTTCGACTTTCTCCAGACCGACGCCTCGATCAACCCCGGCAACTCGGGCGGTCCGCTGCTCAACCTCAAAGGAGAGGTGGTCGGGATCAACGCGGCGATCAGGGCGAACGCCAACAACATCGGCTTCGCGATCCCGATGAACATGGTCAAGCAGCTGTTGCCGATCCTCCTGCGCGACGGGAAGGTGAAGCGCAGCGCGCTGGGCGTGATCGTCGGCGACCTGAGCATCGACCAGGCCTCCCGCCTCGGGCGCGCGGTCACCAAGGGCGCGTGGGTCAAAGGTCTGCAAGGGGGGGGCCCGGCAGAGCGCGCGGGGATCGAGGTGGATGACGTGATCATCTCCTTCAACGGCAAGCCGATCGACGATCAGAACCAGCTCCGCTGGTTCGCCAGCATCGGGGGGGTCGGTCAGACGGCCACCGTCCGGGTGTTCCGCGATCGGAAAGAGCTCGATTTGAAGGTCGTCCTCTCCGAGCTCCCCGAGACCGACAACTAGTAGGGGGGTCCCTGGTTCGGCTCGGGCTCGCCCGGCCGTCCCGGGGGGGCCGCGCGCCGAGCCCGGGAGCCGAAGGCGACGCGGGCCGGGTGTGCCCATGGTATAGCCCATGGTCGGTGGCTCCTCCGGCGTCCCCCAACGGCAACGGCCCAGGCCGGTCCGAGCGGCCGCGCCGTGCCGCAGACCCCCCCCCGAGCCCGGGGCTCCCCGGGCCGGATGAGGCTGAGCCGATCTCCCCAGCCCCGGTCGAGCCTGTGCAACCCCGTGAGGTCGCGCTGAATAGCGCGGATCCTCGGGCGTCCAACAAGGAGCTCAGAGCCCGGGAAGCCATTGAGGACCGCGCGCTCATCGCCCTCGCCCAAGCCGGGGACGCGGGAGCCTTCCGAAAGCTCGTCGATCGCCATCAGCGCCGAGCCTTCGCCATCGCAGTGGGTCTGGTCCGAGACGACAACGACGCCCGTGAAATTGTCCAAGAAGCCTTCCTCCGCGTGTACCGGGGTCTCGCGACCTTCGAGGGGGGCTCCTCGTTTTTCACGTGGCTCTATCGGATCGTCCACAACCTCGCGATCGACCTCATGCGCAAGCCCGGTCGCAAGGCGGCCGAGCTCGACGAGAGCCGAGGGCTCGGCGAGGACGCCGAGGGAGACCTCGCGCTGGTCTCCCGCATCGACGGCGCCGACCCGATGGACGTCGTGCGTCGCAAGGAGATGGCCGTCCGCATCCAAGCCGCGCTCGACGCGCTCCCCCCTTACCACCGCTCCGTCATCCTCATGCGCGAGGTCGAGGGGATGTCCTACGAAGAGATGGCAGAGGCCATGAACGTCTCCAAGGGCACGATCATGAGCCGCCTCTTTCACGCGCGCCAAAAGATGCAGCGCGCCCTGGCGGACGTGTACGAAGAGATCGGCCCGGCGAAGGGCTCCAGCGGCGCCGGCGGACCTAGCTCCCCGAACGAGGAGGGATGACGATGAGCGCCCCCACGGATCTCGAGCTGATGATGTACTTCGACGGGGAGCTCGACGAGCCTCGCGCGTCGGAGGTCCGCGCCTTCGTCGAGGGCTCGGCGCGGGCCCGCCAGAAGCTCGACGGGCTGTCGCTCGTTGGCGTCGCCGTCGAGGAGCGCGCGCGCGCCCGAGAGAGCTCCTTCCCCGATTTGACCGACTCGATCATGGCCCGCGTCAGCGCGGAGGCCGCCGGCCGGACGGCGGACGCGCAGGAGCCCCACGCCGACCGCGCTCCAGAGGCGCCTCCCGTCCGCCCGAAGCCGCTCGACACCCCGAAGAAGCTGGAGATCGCCGCCCCCGCCGCGAACGACAACGGCAGGCTCATCTTCGGCCTCGCGGCCTTCGCGGCCGTCGCTGCCGCGGCGCTGTTCATGTGGGGCAGGTCCACGAGCCAGCGCCGTCGGTCGCCGCGGGCTCCGCGCCAGAGCTCGCGCCCCTCGACTCCGCGCTCGCGGCCCGGTCGCCGACGCTCCGACCTCGTCCCAGCGTCCGAGTCCCCGCCCTCCGCGCCGGAGGACGAGGCCCCGCCTCCCTCCGCGGAGGTGGCTGCGGTGGACTTTGGCTCGCGCAACGGGATGGTCTACTACGTGGCCGTCGCGAACCAGCCAACCACGACCACGGTCGTCTGGGTCCGCGATGAGTGACGTTCTGAGTTCGAGAGACGTGCGCTCGCGAGAGTCGCCTGTGCTTTGGAGGAATCGATGAGGAGGACGGCACGGAGCATCCTCGTGGGGGCCGCCCTACTGTCGTTGTGCGGCTCGATCGGCTTGGCGGGGGCGGCGGAGCGGGGCTCGATGGCCAGGCTCGTGGAGCAGCCCGCGCCGGCGACGAGCGCGAAGGCGGAGATCCTCATCTTGCACGCCACGAACGACGGCAAGGGGATCGATCCGAACATCGGGAAGATCCCGGAGCTCACCGAGCCGCCGCTCTCTTCGTACAACTCGTACAAGCTCGTCGAGCGAGTCGACCTCGAGCTCGTGAAGGGTCAGGCCAAGGAGAAGAAGCTGCCCGACGGCGGCAAGCTCGGCCTGACCCTGAAGGAGATCACGAAGGGCAAGAAGAAGGACGAGCCGACCAAATATGCCATCACGACCACGCTCGAGAAGGCGGACGGCAAGCCGTTCATCCCGAGCATGGAGATGAACGCGCTGCACGGAAAGTACTTCTTCTTGGCCGGCCCCAAGCACCAGGGGGGCATCCTCGTCATCGGCATCAAGGTGAAGTGAGCTCGATGCCTCGGCGGCGAGCCAGCTGGGGGTGTCCCCAGTTGGGCTCGGGTTTCGCCCGGCCCTCGCTCACGCTCGCAAGTGAAGGCACTAGCGCCCGGTCGGCAGCTCCACGACGAAGCGGGCGCCCTTGGGCTCGTTGTGCGTCGCGACGACCGTGCCTCCGTGGCTCGCCACGATCGTCTGCACGATGTTGAGCCCGAGGCCATTCCCGCCGCCGTCTCCACGTGTCGTGAAGTAGGGCTCGAAGAGGCGATCGATCTTGTCGCTCTGGATGCCGTGGCCCTCGTCGAGGACGCTGATCGCCACGACGCGGCGGTCTGCATCGTAGGCCGTCTCGATGGTGAGCTTCCCGCCGTCTTGCTCCATCGCCTGACACGCGTTGGTCACCAGGTTGACGAAGACCTGGGTCAGCGGACCGTGCAGCCCTCGCACGGGGGGCAGGTCCCCGTAGGTCCGGACGAGGGTCACGTTGGTGCCGGCGATGACGTGCTCGCAGAACAGCAGCGCGCGCTCGATGACGTCGTGGATGTTCATCGCCGACGGATCGGCGCTCGAGGGGCGCGAATAAGCGACCAGATCGCGCGTGAACGTCAGCACCCGCCCGGCGGCCTCCGAGATGCGGCCGAGGCGCTCGCGGTCCGAAGGCTCGGCGCCTTGCTGCTCCCATCGGCGCCGGAGGTAGTCGGCGTACGCGACGATGGAGGTGAGGGGGTTGTTGAGCTCGTGCACGATGCTCGCGGCCATGCGCCCGAGCCCGGCGAGCTTGTCGCTCTGCACGGCTTGGCTCCGGAGCTGCTCGACCTCCTGCACCTCACGCTTCAGGCTCGTCACGAGGCGGTGACGCCGCAGCGCCGCCGACACCGCCAGCGCGACCTGCTCGGCGTTGCGACGGAGCAGCACGTCCATGGGGTCGTCGGTCCCGATGTGGAGCGTCGAGCCCTCGTCGTGTGGGATCGGGAAGACCTCTTCGTGGGTCGCCTCCGGAAAGAGCCGCGCCGCGTCCATGACGCGTGGGCGGCTCGGTCGCGGCGCGTGGCGGATGACCAGCTGATCGCTGAGCCCCTGAGGAACGCACAGCCCCACCGCGAGGTCCTCGCTGCCATCTGCGAAGGTGGACACCAGCGCCCACAAGCCGTCCTCGAGGTCCCCGTCGGGGGGCAGGGTCGCTAGCTGGAAGAGCAGGCGCTCGGACAGGTCGGACGCCCCGAGCACCACGGTCTCTTCGAGCCGGTCGCTTTTCGAGGGGTGAGTCATCGCATCGTGCCGCTCGGGTCGGCGTCGTCCGAAGGGACGGATCGGTCGAGGTCCAGGATCTTAGCGTCACCGACGTAGGTTTTGGTCTCGTAGCGAGTGATCTTGCCGATCTTCCGGACGATATCGGCCATGCGCTCGGCCTCCTGCGCGAGCGCCTCGATCTCGCGGTTGTGCGGGAGGTTGTCCTTCGCGCGTCGGCGGATGATCTCCGCGTAGCCGAGCACGCTCGTGAGCGGCTGGTTCAGCTCGTGCGCCGCCGCGCCCGCGAGCTCTGCCACCAGGGACTCCTTCTCGCGGCTGCGCAGCTCTTGCTCGGCTGCGTCGAGGCTCGCTTGCATCCGGATGCGATCGCGTAGATCGGTCATCACGCCGACCGAGCCGACCGGGGCGCCTTGGTCGACGATGAGCGCGGCGGAGACGAGCACGGGGACCTGGACGTTGCCGCGCGCGAGGATGGTCGTCTCGAGCTGCTCGAGGCGACCCGCGCCGCCGTGCGCCTCGCCGCGGATCCGCTTCATGAGGTCGCGCGCGAGCCCCTCTGGGTACAGATCGCGCACGTTGATCTTGCCGATGACGTCGTGGGCCGGGTAGTCGAACACCCGCTCGGCGGCGCGGTTGAAGAGCAAGACGTTGCCCCGCATGTCCGCCGAGATGATCGCGTCGACCGAGCTGTCGATCACGCGCTCCAAGAACTCCTTGGTCTTCGTGAGCTCGCGCTCGGTCGAGCGCTCGTTCGTCACGTCCCTGAAGGTGAGCAGCGCCGCGTCGTCTTCCTCTTGGTCGTCGGGGGTCATCGCGGCGATGCTGACGGCGATCGTTCGCCGGCGACCTCCCGACATGACCTCGAGATCGGTGGTCCTGCGGTTCTTGGACGACGGGGCGGAGTCCTCCTCGAAGAGCGCCGACAGCTGCGCGCTCAGCCGGTCGCGGTCCTCTGGCACGAGCCAATCGAAGAACGAGGCGTGCCCCAGATCGAACGAGTCGACCCCCAACAGCTCCCTCGCGCGGGGGTTCGAGAACAGCACGATGCCTCTGCGGTCGACGACGACGATCCCGTCGGCGGAGGCGTGGAAGAAGTCGGCGTAGGGCTCGAGGGCGCGGATCCTTCGCTCGGCCTCGAACCTCGCGTAGGTGCTCTCCCGGGTCTGCTCGCGGAGACTCTGCATCATGCGCGCGTTGCGGAGCGCGATGGCGGTCGCGCTCGCGACGGTGCGCGCCACCCACAGCTCTTGCTGCTGGAGCTTCTGCTGGGTCAAGCTGCGGAGGAACAGCACGCCGAGCGGCCGATCCTCGTACAGGATCGGGATGCAGACCGCGGAGGCGAACGCCGCCTTCGGCAGCTCCGAGCGGACGACGTCGAGCATGGGATCGGTCGCGGCGTCGTCGATGATCAGCGGCTCGCCTGTCTCGAGCACCCGCCGGATCTCCGGGTATTTCCCGAGATCGATGGGGAGATCACGGAGCTTCTTGTCGTCGCTCGCCGCGACGACGTACCCGACCTTGCCCTCGTCCCGCACGAGGACGATGCTGCAGCGATCGACGCGAGCGACCTCGGCGATGCGCCGCACGACCGTGTAGAGAATGTCGCGAAAGTCGAGGGTCGACGAGAGCGACTGGGTGAGCTCGAGCACGACGCGCGCGTCGCGCTCACGCCGGCCTAGCGCGTCGACGTACTGCCTGAGGCGGAGCTGGCTGCGGATGCGAGCGACGAGCTCTGCGGTCTTGAAGGGCTTGCGGACGAAGTCGTCGGCGCCCATCTCGAACGCCCGCGACACCTCCTCTTCGGCGTCGAGCGCCGTGAGCACGACCACGGGCACCTCGCGAGTCGCCTGTGTCTCTCGGATGGTCCTGAGCACGGTGTAGCCGTCGGGGGGCGGCATCACCAGGTCGAGCAGCACCAGGCTCGGTTGGTTCTCGGCCAGCCACGAGATCGCCTCGCTGCCCGAGCCGACCGTGTGCGACGCGAAGCCCGCCTTGTCCAGGCACTGCCTGAGCACGCGACGCGAGATGGCGTCGTCGTCGACGATCAGGAGGGGGGGGCTCGACGGCACGCGCCCCAAGGCTAATTCGCTCGGCTCGTGCGAGCGAATCAAACAGCACATCGCCGCCCGGAAACTTGGGCATTCAATTCCAGCGGGGGACGCGGTACCTCCGTGAGCGGAGAGAGCATGGCGGAGCGTGTCCTTTCACCCACCGGCACAGGGGACGACGATCGTTTCGATCGCTTGTTCCGCCCGTCGTCGCTCGACGAGTACGTCGGCCAGACGAAGCACAAGGAGAACCTGAAGGTCTTCGTCGAGGCCGCGCGCCGGCGCCGCGAGGCTCTCGATCACGTCCTTCTGTGCGGTCCGCCTGGGCTCGGCAAGACCACCCTCGCGACCATCATCGCGAAGGAGATGGGGGTCGGCCTGCACACGACGAGCGGACCTGCCGTCGAGCACAAAGGCGCGCTCGCGGGGCTGCTCACGAAGCTCGAGCACGAACGACGTCCTGTTCATCGACGAGATCCACCGCCTCACCCCCGCCGTCGAGGAGAGCCTCTACCCCGCGATCGAGTCCTTCCAGATCGACATCATGACGGGAGAGGGGCCGTACGCGACGACGATCCAGCTCGCGCTCAAGCCGTTCACGCTGATCGGCGCGACGACCCGCACGGGCCTGCTCACCAGCCCGCTGCTCTCGCGCTTCGGGTATGTCGTTCGCCTCGACTACTACCCGGTCGAGGACCTCGAGCTCATCGTCAAGCGCAGCGCGCGCCTGCTCGAGGTGCCCATCGATCCCGATGGGGCGACGGCGATCGCCAGCCGGTCGCGCGGCACCCCGCGCGTCGCGAACCGGCTGCTCAGGCGCGTGCGTGATTTCGCCGAGGTCGTCGGCGAAGGAAAGATCACCGCGAAGATGGCGCACCACGCCGCCGAGCGGCTCGAGGTTGACGAGGCCGGGCTCGACGCGATGGACCGCCGCCTGCTCTCGGTCATCATCGACGACTACGACGGCGGTCCGGTCGGCGTCGACACGCTCGCCGCGGCGCTCAGTGAGCCGCGGGACACCGTCGAGGACGTGTATGAGCCGTTCTTGCTCCAGCAGGGCTTCCTGGGCCGCACCCCGCGCGGTCGCATCGCGACGCGGCGAGCGTTCGAGCACCTGAAGCGGCCGCTCGTGACCCGAGCCGACCAGGGCAAGCTGTTCTGATTTTTTCCCCGCGCGCCCGCTGGCGCGGGGCCCTTCAGTTTTCGCCCGCAGGAGCGCGCGAAAACCGGCGCGGGTGGATTTTCCCGCGCGCCCGCTGGCGCGGGGCCCTTCGGTTTTCGCCCGCAGGAGCGCGCGAAAACCGGCGCGGGTGGATTTTCCCGCGCGCCCGCTGGCGCGGGGCCCTTCGGTTTTCGCCCGCAGGAGCGCGCCGGTGAGGGCACGGGAGTCCCACGTGGGTGGATCATTCGATCCAGTTTTGGGATCCGTTGACCTCGAAATTGTGCACGGTTCCCAATGTCGGCGGTTGGCCTACATTGTGCTCAAGAAGGCGCGAGCCATGAACCGCCGCAACCTGCTGAGCCTGTTCGCTGCCGCCTCTATCACCCTCGGCGCCGCGTGCGCCCCGTCCTCGGTGCCGGTCGATGACGAGGAGCGCGCCGACTCGGAGGGGAAGGCCTTCACGAGCGCCCAAGCGACGCTCGTCACCCTCGAGATCGACGGGGAGCTCACCGCGCCCTGGCAGACCAACACGACGAAGCTGATCAAGACCCAGCTCTTCTACACGGTGGGTCAGCTCAACGCGCACGACTCGGTGGGCCGCCTCGATCGCGTCGTCATCAGCGACGTGAAGCGCGTGTCGAACGGCGACGGTTGGATGAAGGTGACCTACCGCGCGGAGCTGCCGGTCGGGTGGGGGAGCAAGACCGAGATCCCGGACACGCTCTCGCTCACCTTCCCGCGGAAGATCGGCCCGCAGAGCCTCAAGAGCTTCACCGCGAGCTACGGCGGCTCGTGCGTCGAGGACGCGAGCCACGCCGTGAGCAGCGACAACTTCTGGTACCACTTCCGCCCCGAGTCGGAGGGCTGTGAGCTCGCCGCCGCAGACGCGGTGACGGTGAAGGCGGGCGTGGAGATCAGCCCGATGAACACGTCGGCGAAGTACCCCGAGTACGATCGCGTCTGGGCCGACGATGAGCTCAACGTGGTGGCTGTCTTCGGCAAGTACGAGGACTACGCGACCTCGTCGTCCGACGCGGGGATCCGCGCGTACGACGACTTCGTCGAGGGGCTGCGAGCGGGCGTCGCCTCGGGCTTCGGGACGACCCCCAGCTCGCTGGCGGCGCGGCCCGGCGTGTCTGCGCCCGACGTGACGTTCTCGGGGAGCTACGGGGGCCGAACGGTGAACGTGACGGCGCTGCTCATCGACAGCCCCAAGGTCGCGACGGCCGCGTTCGACGCGCGCTACGGCGCCCTCACCAAGAAGGCCGACCTCATCGTCTACGACGGGCACGCCGGGCTCGGGGCGAACGTGAAGGCGCTCTCGACGAAGGGGCAGTTCGTCAAGGGCCGCCACAGCGTGTTCTTCTTCAACGGCTGCGACACCTTCGCGTACCTCGACGACACGATCGCCAAGCGCTTCGCCGCCCTGAACGCCGACGACCCGAACGGGACGAAATATGCCGACGTGCTGTCGAACCTCATGCCGGCCTACTTCCACTCGATGCCCGACGCCTCGCTCGCGCTGATCGACGCGCTCGCGATGCCGGACGCGCCGCAGACGTACGAGGCCATCCTCTCGAAGATCGACCCCTCGCAGGTGGTCGTCGCGACGGGCGAAGAGGACAACACCTTCCTCCCGGACAGCGAGGACTTCGACGGGATCTCGGCCTCGAACGTGCTGGGCAGGGGGCAGTCGCACGCTTTCGAGACGCCGGTGCTCGCCCCCGGCACGTACGTCATTCGTACTGTCGAGAACGGGGACGAGGCAGGGGACGTCGACCTGTACGTGGGCCTCGGCTACGCGCCCAGCGTCGAGCTGTACGACTTTCGGCCCTACCTCTCGGGCTCCAACGAGGAGATCCGCGTCGAGCTCGAGGCCCCCACGCGCATCCTGGTGATGGTCCACGGCTACGAGGACGCCCCCGTCTCGCAGAACCACTATCGCATCACGGTCGTCGAGAAATAGGCGGCGCGAGCCCCGCCTCACTCGGCCGCGATGAGCAGCTGAGCGACGGCCGCGCAGTAGAGCGAGAAGCCGGCCACGAACAGGGCGAGCGCGAGCGAGAGGAAGCGGGACTTTCTGTCGCGTATCTCGAGGCCACGCCGCAGCGTCACCAGCGGATCTGCGACCAGCGACTGCGTGAGCCAGCGCAGCCGTAGGACGCCGGCCACCGCGACGGCGGCCGCCAAGAGCACGATGAACAGCCCGGAGACGATGCAGCCTCGCGCCAGGGCGCTCGTCTGGGCGATCGCGCGGCCCGAGAAGCCGGTCACCGTGATCACGATGCCCGACAGCGAGAGCATCACCTGCGTCCGCAACACCAGGACGCCGAGCTGACCCTGGACCATCTCGAAGGCGCGGAGCGCGTCGCCCTTGCACAGGTCCAAGATGAGCTGCGCCTCGTTCGCCTGTTCGTCCTCGAGGGCCACGCCGTCGCGGGTAACGCTTCCGCCGGTCCGCGTCGAGCCGTCACGCGCGCTTCGGGCGCGGTGGAGGCGCCACGCTGGCCGCGACGGGCACGAAGGCCAGCACGACCGGCGGCGCCGTCGGCTCTCCGTGCACCTCGATCGAGCCGCCGTGAAGCTCGAACACGCTGCGCGCCAGGCTGAGCCCGAGCGTCAGCCCGCGCCCACGAGACGACGACTGGCGGGCGAACAAGGCCGCGAGCTCCACCGCGGTGATGGCGGTGTTGCCGTGATCGACCTCGATGCGGATGCGACGCTCGCGCGCGGGCACCGACGCGCGCACGGTGACGCGCGCGGGCGCACCGTCCTGGGTCGGCGCCCTGAGCGCGTGGGCGATCACGACCGCGAGCGCGCGCGACAGCATCACCCGGTCGACCTCCGTCGTGGGCAGCCCCTCGCCGGCCTCCACCGTCAGCTCGCCCGACTCCTGCGACAGCTCCCGCGCCAGGCGCGCGGCGTGGGCGAGCCAATGTGAGACGGGGGTCGTCTGGCGCGCGAGCTTGAGCTGCCCCGCCTCGACGCGGGCGGCGTCGAGGATCGTCTCGATCAGCGCGACGAGCTCGCGGCCACGGGTCGCGATGAGATCGAGGCTCTCCGTCTGCGAGGGGGTGAGCGCCGAGCGGTCGATCGAGTCGGCGAACCCGAGGATCGCGTTGAGCGGGCTCTTGAGATCGTGGCTGACGCTGGCGAAGAACAGCCCGCGCATCCTCAGCGCCGTCGCGCGCGCCTCGAGCGCGCGCTCCTGCGCCGCGGCGAAGACGCGAAAGCGCTCGGCCAGGGCCAGCGCGGCGCGGGCGAGCTCGCCCACCACGACGAACCTCGCCTCGATCGGGCCGTCGCCGCGACCCTTCAGCACCTCGTCGGTTCCCAGCGCACGGAGCCGGCCCGCGGCGCGGGAGAGGTCCCTCGACAGGAGCCGAGCGACGCTGCGCGCGGCGACCAGCCCGAGCAGCGAGAACCCCAGCGCTACGGCTGCGAGCGGGAGCGCGCCGCGGAAGCCCAGCGCGGTCGTGAACGCGACCGTCACCGAGCCGCGCTCCAGCGGGATCGCGAGGACGTGCTCGCCCTCGTCGGTGCGGCGGAGCCGCTCGAGCCGCTCCTCGTCCGTGAAGGCGATCGAATATCCCGCCTTTCGAGCGGCCTCGATCGCGGCGAGCTGGCCGACGTGGTCCCGGGTCTCACCGGCGGCGACGACGCTCCTGCCGAGGATGGTCGCGGTCTCGATGCGGCCCTGATCGGTGAGCGCGCGAAGGTGCGCGAAGGACGCCAGGCCTCCGCCGACCCCGACGAGGGCGATCGGCACGACGACGGCGAACGTGAGGTTGCGCCTCGACACGCGCCGCGGCTCGCCCCGCAGCGCGAGGTCGTCGAGGTGGGCGGTCACCACCTCGAGCGGCGCGGCCTCCAGCAAGCGCGCGACCGATGACTGCGCGAGCACGTGGGCAGGGACGCTCGTCGCGAGGGTCATCATCGCGCCGAGCAGCAGCAGCTCCTGGGCGACGCTGGCCCCGAGGTCTCGTGGCAACGCGAGCACGACCGCGCCGAGCGCGACGAGCTCGACCGCCCACTTGACCCGCAGCGCACGCTGAGGGACGCGGCTCAGCGCGTCGACCTCGTGCGTCTCGACGGCGCGTGACCCGAGCGCCAGCGCGCGCAGGGTGAAGCGAAGCCGCCCGAGTCGGACGCCCACGGCGGCTCCTACGGTCGCCGCGGCGAGCAGACCGATCGCCGTTACCCGGATCGCCACCTCGCCGACCAGGCTGTCCTCCAGGCGGAGCACCGGCGGCACGAAGGCCGCCAGCGCGGCGAACCCGAGCACGGTGAGGATCGCCTGCTGCGCGATCACGCGCTTGCCGAACGACAGGGCCGGGTTCACGGCGGATCCTTCGGCGGCGCGCTGGGAGGCCCCGGCGTCGCCGGCTCCGGAAGCATGCTGGTCGAGGACACGCGCGACTCGAGCGCCATCGCGATGTCGTCCTCCGTCGCCAGCGGGATGGTGAACGAGAACGTGGAGCCGCGCCCCACGACGCTGTCGAGGTGGACCTCACCGCCGTGCAGCTCGACCAGACGCTTCACGGTCGCGAGACCCAGACCGGCGCCGCCGACGCGCAGACGAGCGTCGGCGGACTGCCGATACGCTTCGAAGATCGCCTCCTTCTCTTCGTCGGGGATGCCGTACCCCGTGTCCTCCACCTCGACCAGCGCGTCTCGTCCTCGGCGCCACAGCCGCACCACCACACGCCCACGAGGGGTGAACTTGAGCGCGTTCGCGACGAGGTTCGTGAGGATCTGACGGACGCGCCGCTTGTCGGCCTGCGCGTACAGCTCGCGCTCCCCCTCGACGCTCAGGGACAGACCTTTGTCGCGCGCGAGCTTGCCGGCCTCGCGGGCGACCTCGTCCGCGGCGAGGCGCAGGTCGAGAGGCCGACGGGCGAGCTTGAGCTCGCCCGTCTCGAGCGCGGAAAGATCGAGGATGTCGTCGATCAGCGTGCGCAGGTGCTCGCCGCTCGTGCGGATGGTCTCGACCGACTCGCGAGCGTCTTGCGACAGCGGGCCGTCGACCCCGCTCTCCAGGACGTGAGAAAACCCGAGGATGGCGTTGAGCGGTGTCCTCAGCTCGTGGCTCAGCCCCGCGAGGAACTCCAGTCGCTCGGCGTCGGTGCGGGCCGCCTCGCTCAGGTCGGCTCGGTAGCTCTTCTCGGCGGCGAGGAAGCGCTCCGCGAGCAGGTTGAACGCCGCCGTGAGCTGGCCGACCTCGTCGAACGCGCGGATGGGGACGAGCCTGCCCGCGGGGTCACTCTCCGGGTCGGCCATCGCCGCGATCTGCCCGCGGACGTATTGCACCTCGTCGTGGGCCGCGCGCGCGTAGCTGTAGGTCACGGCCGCTGCGACGCCGATCAGCGCGAGGGTCAGCGCCGCCACGGCCTGCGCGAGGCGCATCGACTCGGGAGGTGCGCTCGGGGAGGCGACCATCGCCACGATGGACATGTGCTCGAGCGGGCGGCCGAGGGGCTGGGTCGAATAGCGGACCCGCCCGGCTCCGGTCTCGAGCACACCCTCTCCCGCGACCAGGAGCCCGACCACATCCTCGCGCTCGAGCCGCTCGAACGCCGTGCTCGCGAGCGTCTGTCCGTCCTGGGTCACGAGGACGAGCCCGACCTCCTCTCGCTGCGAGATCTCGGAGAGCAGCGGTCCGCGGTCCTCGAGCGCCGTCAGGCGCAGGCGTGCGCCGAGCGACGTGGAGATCGCGGCGGCGCGCTCCCGCGCGACCGCGTCACTCGTCCCTTCGATCTCGCGCACCCCGATCGTCACCAGCGTGATCGCGGCGGCGAAGCCGATCAGCACGACGAGCAGCGGCGCGACCGGGAGGAGCGGGAGCCGGCGCACGGCTCAAGCGTCGGTCGCCAGGAGCCCGAACACTGCGTGATCGAGCCAGCGCCCGTCGCACCACTCGGCCTGGCGCGCGACGCCCTCGAAGCGGAAGCCGAGGCGCCCGATCACCTTGAGCGAGGGGTGGTTGTCGGTCGCGGCGGCGACGCGAACTCGATGCACGCCCATCCGTCGAAAGGCGAAGTCGACGCAGCACCTGGCGGCCTCGGTCATGTAGCCGCGCCGGTGCGCCTCGTTGCGGAGCCAATACCCGAGCTCGGCGGAGCGGTGCATGTGCACGCACTGCTCGAGGCCGACGATCCCGATCAGCGAGCCGCTCGACTTCTCTCGGATCACGAAGCGAACGGCCCGCCCCTGGTCCCAGTCGGTGGCGCACGCCTCTGCGAACCGCCCGCTGGACACGGGGTCCGTGTGGTACTGCACCCAGGGCAACCAGCGCTGCAGCGTCGCGCGCGAGCCGTTCACCGCGAACCACAGCTCGTGCCCGTCCGACGCGT
Source organism: Polyangiaceae bacterium (assembly GCA_016719945.1). GTDB lineage: Bacteria > Myxococcota_A > Polyangia > Polyangiales > Polyangiaceae > Xiheicaenibacterium. The sequence goes on from JADJYE010000003.1 coordinate 206,506, forward strand.
CCACCGGCACCAACGCCAGGCGATCGGTCTCTACGGGCCGCTTGTGGAGGTCGCCGCGCGTAGGGATCGTCAGCACGTCACTTGCACTCTACGCGGACCGCGTACACCTCCGCCACGGAGGCCTCGAAGTCGACCCAGGTGGCGTACCACTCGTTGTCCTTGAGGCCCGCCGACACGGCGGGCGCCATCCGCTCGGCCGAGGCGAGCGGGGTGAGCCGCGCGACGGTGGAGCCCTCGGTCACGCTGTCGCGGTTGATGCCCCCCGTGATGAGCCCGCGCATCCGCTCGTACCAGAACAGCTGGAGCTTGCCGGAGCTGTTCACGTTGATGCCCGGGCTGCGGCCCATGTTCTCCACGAACTCGCGGGCGAAGAGGGGCTCCTCGCCCTTGAGCAGCGCCGCCCAGATGCCGTCCTTGGACTCTTCGTGCCACACGGCGAAGCAGTGATCGGGCGCACAAGCCAGGCTCGGGGTGTCGACCCGCGTCTTCGGCTTGCTCAGCACGTTCATCTTGCCGACGACGCGATCCGGCGTTCGCGGGTTCATCCCCTCGCCGTTCACCCCTCCTTCGGCGAGCGACTCGAACGGGACGCGGAGGGTCACGACGGGCCGATCGGCGTCGCGCTCGAGCTTGAAGGTCAAACGCACGGACTCGCTGTCGGTGCCCAGCGTCAGGTGCCGCGGTCGCGTGCGACCGACCGCCTTCGGGGTGAAGGCCGTGAGGCGGATCTTTTCACCGACGGGCTCGAGGTCCCGGCTGAACTTCTGGGCGTAGATGTCCTCGGTGTTCTTGTCGGACGGCTGGACCCACGCGAACAGCAGGTTCTTGTCCGGCAGGATCGTCACCGACGGAGAGCTGGGGCCGCCGAGCGCCTGCGCGATCGTCTTCTGTCCGGACATGATCCGGCCGTCGGCGTCGAGGTAGCGGGCGTAGATGCCGGGGAGGCGGGTGTCCCAGTGCACGATCAGGAATCTGTCTTCCATCGGGAAGATCATGGGCCGCTGCACCGACTCGCCCTCGGGGGTGACGGGCAGCGGCTTGGCTCGAGCGCGCAGCGCCTCATCGAGCGGCACGGCGTACGCCTGGTCGGCCCCGCCCGTCGGCTCTGTCCACACCACGATGGCGCCATGGGCCCCGACCGCGATCGACGGGCTCCCCGCGGGAGTCCGCTTCGTCTTCTCGTCGAACTGATCGTAGCTGCGCGGCCTGGCGAGGCCGGTGATCTTGCACGCCGGCTCGGCCTTGTTGCCGGTCTTGAAAGCCTCGAGGTGCTGCTTGAAGGCCAGCGGCACGTGGTGCGTGGAGAGCTCGGTCGCCTTGAGCACCTTCTCTCGCGCGCCGTCGAGATCGCCCTTGGCGATCAGGTCCTGCGCCTCGGAGATGAGCGGTCGGAAGGGCAGTCCGTCGTCGTGCGAGAACGTCGAGCCGGTCGGCGCCGCGCTCGCGTTCACCGTGGCCGACAGCGGCGGCGCCGCGTCGCCCGCGTCGACCGACGCGCTGGCTGCGGGGTCCGTCGCCGGCGGCACCATCGTCCGGTAGGCGAAGTAGCCGCCCGCTCCGAGGATCGCCGCGATGCCGACCGTGAGCAGCGACTTGCCGGCGCCACCGCTCGGCTTGGCTGCGGGCGTCTTCGGCGCTGCGGTCGCCGCCGGCGCGCTCTCCGGGGCAGCAGGCGAGGGCGCGAGCCCTGCGCTCGAAGGTGCGGCGGTGCCTCCGAGGCTCTGACGCGAGCTGCCGATGCTCGCGCGGCTGGCGGCCCGCGAGCTGCGCTCGCTCGCGATCGCCGCCTCGAGCGCGCCGCGCAGGTGCGACAGATCCTGCGAGACGTCGGTGCCGCGCGGCATGATGTTCATCGCGAGCATCAGCTCGTCCGCGAACTCCTTCGGAGTCTGGAACCGGCTCTCGATGTCCCTGGCGAGCGCCCGGTGGAACCAGTCCCGGAAGGTCGCGGGGAGATCCGGCCGGAAGGTGAGGGGGTCGGGCAGGTTGCCTTGCGCGATCTGGGCGAAGGTCATCGCGACGCCCTGCTCGGTCGACCACACGGTTCGCCCGGTGAGGCACTCGTAGGTGATGCAGCCGAGCGCCCACAGATCGGCGCGCGCGTCGACCGCGCCCTGCCCGCGGACCTGCTCCGGGCTCATGTACGCCGGGGTGCCGAACACCGCGCCCTCGCGCGTGAGGCGCGCTTGGGCCGCGCCGTCCTCCACGGGCTGGTAGAACTTCGCGAGGCCGAAATCGAGGATCTTCGCGAGGAGCGCGCCCTCTTCGTCCTTGGTGACGAAGATGTTCTCGGGCTTGAGATCGCGGTGGACGATCCCCGCGCCGTGCGCGCGGGTGAGGCCGCGGCAGGTCTGCGCCATCACCGTCACGGTGGTGTCGACGTCGATCGGGCCGACCCGCACCATGCGCTCGTAGAGCGACTCGCCCTCGAGCAGCTCGAGCACCAGGAAGGGTCGGCCGTCCTCGGCAGCTTGCCCGAGTCGTAGACGTCGCAGATGTACGGGCTGCGGATCGCGGCCGCGGCGCGCGCCTCGCGCAGGAACCGCTCCACCACGACCGTCGACGAGATCAGCTCTTGAGCGAGGACCTTGATCGCGACCCGCTTGCCGATGTCGACGTTCTCGGCCTCGTAAACGGACGCCATGCCGCCACGGCCGAGCTCGCCGGTGACTCGATATTTGCCGGCGATGACGAAACCGACCGGGATTTTCGCCTTTTGGGTCGACGCCACAGGGGGAGGGCCTTGCTGCGGCAGCCTATTCTACGTGGTCACGCCCTTCAACACGGGTGAACGGAAGGACGCATCAAGCGCGGGTCGCGGCCGAAACGCTCCCGAAACAGACCCCTTGCTACGACACCCGCGGCCGGCCGGGCCGTTGGGCCTCCCCCCACGACCCTTGGTCGAGCCCGCGAGGTACGGACATGAAGAGGGTCGTAGCCATCATTCGGCCGTTCAAGTTGGACGAGGTCAAGGACGCGCTCGCGGAGATCCCCATCGGGGGCATGACCGTGACCGAGGTGAAGGGCTTCGGCCGCACCGGGGGCAAGAAGGAGGTCTACCGAGGCTCCGCCTACGTCGTCGACTTCGTGCCCAAGGTGCAGATCGACGTGATCGTCCCCGACGCCCAAGTAGACAGCGTCATCGACGCGATCCTGAAGAGCGCCAAGACCGGTCGCATCGGAGACGGGAAGATCTTCGTGTACCCGGTGGACGACGTGATCCGTATCCGAACGGGAGAGCGCGGCGAAGAGGCCATCTGAAGGCCGACCGCGACGAGAGTCTCGCGCCGGGTGGCCCGGCGCCTTCACGAAAAGAAGACGAGGAAAGAAGCCATGACGCCCAAAGAGGTCATCGAGTTCGCGGCGAAGAACGGGGTCGAGTACCTGGATCTGAAGTTCGTCGACCTGCCCGGCACGCTCCAGCACACCACGCTCCCGGCCCGCAGGCTCGACGACGCGCTGTTCGAGGACGGCATCGGCTTCGACGGCTCGTCGATCCGCGGGTGGCAGCCCATCAACGCCTCCGACATGGCGATCATCCCGCAGGCGGACACGGCGCGGCTCGATCCCTTCTACGCGCGCAAGACGCTCAGCCTCGTGTGCAAGGTCGTCGACCCGATCACGGGTCAGCCTTACGGCCGCGACCCCCGCTACATCGCGCAGAAGGCCGAGGCGCACCTGCGCTCGACCGGCGTCGCCGACACGTCGTTCTTTGGGCCCGAGGCGGAGTTCTTCGTGTTCGACTCGGTCCGCTACGAGAACTCGCAGAAGGGCGCCGCGTACGAGATCGACAGCGAAGAGGCGCACTGGAACACGGGCACGAAGCCGAACCTGGGGCACAAGGTCCGCCCGAAGGAGGGCTACTTCCCCGTCCCGCCGAACGACACGCTCGCCGATCTGCGCAACGACATCATGACGACGCTCGGCGACACCGGCATCGTCGTCGAGGTCGGCCACCACGAGGTCGCCTCTGCCGGGCAGTGCGAGGTGGGCATCAAGTTCAACACGCTGACCAAGATGGCGGACGACCTGCTGTGGTTCAAATACGTGGTGAAGAACGTCACCAAGAAGAACGGCAAGACCGCCACCTTCATGCCGAAGCCCCTGTTCGGCGACAACGGCAGCGGCATGCACTGTCATCAGTCGCTCTGGCGGGACGGCAAGCCGCTGTTCGCCGGCGACGGCTATGCGGGCATGAGCGAGCTGGGCCTGCACTACATCGGCGGCATCCTCAAGCACGCGAAGGCGCTCGCCGCCCTCACGAACCCGACCACGAACAGCTACCGCCGCCTGGTGCCTGGCTATGAGGCCCCCGTGAACCTCGCGTACTCGAGCCGAAACCGCTCCGCGTCGATCCGCATCCCGGTGGTGGCGGGCAACTCGGCGAAGGCGCGCCGCATCGAGGTTCGCTTCCCTGACGCGACGTGCAACCCGTACCTCGCGTTCGCGGCGATGATGATGGCTGGGCTCGACGGCATCGCGAACAAGATCGACCCCGGGGATCCGCTCGACAAGGACATCTACTCGCTCTCGCCGGAGGAGCTGAAGGGTGTGCCGCACATGCCCGGCTCGCTGCCCGAGGCGCTCGAGGCGCTCGAGGCCGACCACGAGTTTTTGCTCCGCGGGGACGTCTTCACGCGCGACTTGCTCGAGACGTGGATCGAGTACAAGCGCGAGCGCGAGGTCGACCCCGTGCGGCTGCGCCCCGTGCCGTACGAGTTCTTCCTGTACTACGACGCCTGAAACGCCACCTTCTGCACGGCCGAGGAGCGCAAGCCCCGGAGGCCGGAGTTGGGGGTGAGGGACCGCGCGGAGCGCGGAGCCCGAGGGGGTCTGCACCAGACCCCCTAACTAAAATCGCTCCGCGGGGCCCGGCCACAGCGGCTCAAACCTCTAGGCCGGGTCACTGCTCGTCTCGCTCCGCGGGGCCCGGCCACAGCGGCTCAACCTCTAGGCCCGGCCACGGCTCCTCGGCCGTGCAGAGGGCGCGATGTTGCGCGGGGCAGAGGGCGCGATGTCACGCTTCTTCTTCGCGGTCGATGGCGCGGCCGAGGCTCGCTTTGACGAGCTGGCCGACCAGGGTTCGCGTGGCGTAGCTGCGGTCTTCGAGGAGGGGATCGGGCGTGGTCTGTCCTCCCTCGCTCAGGCGCTCGAGCGCCTCGTCGAGCGCCTCCATCGTGGGGTACCGGTCCTCCGGGTTCTTGCGTATCGCGGTCATGACCACGTGCTCGAGCCGCGGGTCGATCCCGGTGACGAAGGTCGATGGGGGCGGCGGGCTCGTCCACACGTGGTGGGCGAGGGTCGCTACCTCGTCGTCTCCGTTCGAGAAGGGCAGCCGGCCCGCGAGCATCCGAAAGGCGACCATGCCGAGCGCGTAGAGGTCGGTGCGCCCGTCGAGGGGCTCGCCGAGCACCTGCTCTGGAGCCATCGTCGCGGGGGAGCCGACCACGACGCCCGCCGCGGTGATGTTGCCCTCCTTCAGCTTGGAGAGGCCAAAGTCGACGATCTTCAGCTCGTAGGGAGCGCCCGGCTCCCCCAGCAAGAAGAGGTTCTCGGGCTTCACGTCCCGATGGATGATCCCGACCCTGTGCGCTGCGCCCAGCGCCGAGGCGGCCTGGCGGAGCGCCGGCACCGCGATCGCGACGGGCATCCTGCCCTGACGGTCGAGAAAGTCGCCGACCGTCTCGCCGACCAAGAACTCCATCACCAAGAAGGGCGCCCCGTCTTCCTCGCGCACCCCCTCGTCGTAGACCTGCACGATGCTCGGGTGACCGATCGTGCTCGCCATCATCGCCTCGCGGTGGAAGCGCTCGCGCACGGTCGGATCGTCGCGGTACGGCTCTTCGAGGACCTTGATGGCGACGGGCGCGCCCGAGCGCTCGTCGACCGCCAGGTAGACGCGGGCCATCGCGCCCATCCCGATGAAGCCGCGGATCTTGTAGCGCCCGGCGAGCAGGCGGCCCGAGCTCCGCGTGCGCTCGACCGCCACCGGGGGCGCGCTCGCCTGCTGCACCGTCTCGGCGCCGTCGTACGGGCAGAAGCGGTAGCCCTCCGGCAAGGGGCTGCGACAGCGCGGACACTCCACGCAGCTAGGCTAGCAGCGACGCCACGCGCGAGCGTCAGGTGCCGAGCAGGGCCTTGACGGCGCGCGCGGCGCGGACGACCGGTGAGCCGTCGGCCTCGCCGGGCTTACGCCCGTGCAGCATCGCGCCCACCGCGGCGTGCGTGTAGATGCGCAGCGTCTTCACCACGGTGCGCGGGTCGAGCACGCTCGTGAACTGGTCGATCAGGCCGAACGGCAGCATCGCCGGGATGTTCCCTCGTGCGTACTCGAGCGCGTAGCAGTGGTCGGGCATGCGATAGCCCCTCGCCTCGCCGCGCGGCATGTGGTGCATGTCGCCCGGCTTGAAGACCATGCGCTCGCCGTCGCCCTCGTTGAAGGCCCACTGCTCTCCTTCGAGGATCATGAAGTAGTCGTCGGCGAGGAAGCGCCCGCTGAAGCCCTCGGTCCCGATCGGGGTGCCGAAGACGATCAGGTACTCGTGCAGCGAGGCGTGCAAGATCGTCATCTGGCCCATCGCGCCGCCGGCGACGTTGAAGACCCAGTCGTCCTCCATCGCGATGTGCCCGGGGTACAGGTCGCTGAGGCGCTCGCGCAAGATCGCGACCTTGCCGCGCAGCGGCCGGCCGCTCGCGACGGCCTCCTTGGCGACCCCGTGGAGGACGTTTTGATCGAAGACGTACGGCACGGTCAGGGCGCTCCTACGTTGGCGACGGCGTCGGTGGCGGCGGGCTTGGCGGCGCGCTTACCGGCCTCGGCCGGGCTCGGATAAGCGCCGTCGTACACGAGATCGAGGGGGGCCTTGTACGTGCCCCAGAGCCGATCACACACGGTGAAGAACTGGCCGAAGTTGTACTTGTTCGCCTTGTGGTGGAGCGTGTGGTGAGCGGTGTAGTTGATGAAGCCCCAGCGCACCCAGGTCACGCGCTCGTGGATGAACGTCGACCAGACCTGCAGGAACATGATCATCCCCAGGTACACGCTCGCGTGCATCGGGAAGAGGAAGGCGCACAGGTGGTGGGGCGCCGCCTGCATGAAGCTGTCGAGCGGGTGAAACGCCATGCTCGTCCACGGCGAGGGGACGCGGAACTGGTGGTGGTAGAAGTGGATGTGCTTGTACAGCCAGGGGTGGTGCAAGATCCGGTGAGCCCAATAGACGGCTGGCTCCGTGATCAGCAGCAGCAGCACGACGCTGACGGCGTACCAGCCGAGCCCGTGATCGCCGATGTTCGTGTAGACCTTGCTGTCGCCGGTGATGACCAGGTGGTGGATCGGCGCGGTGATCACCGCGTTGCCGAGCACGTTGTAGAAGGCCCACAGCCACTCGGTCTTGCGCTGGCCCTCTTCCTTCTGGATGTTCTCCGCGTCGCCCCCGAAGAAGCGGGTTTTGCGCCAGACGCGGTAGTAGAGAAAGCTCGTGCCCGAGGTGATCGGGAAGAAGGCGAGCCCGCCGATCAGCAGAACCAGGAACGACCCCAGGATCGATTTGGGGGCCAGGATGGATTCGAGGTTCAACGTCGGTCTCCTGTGCGCGCGCCCGTCGCTTGACGACTCGCCCGCCTCTTACCAGATCCGTCTCCAGAGTCCCAGAGTTGGGCCGGATCACGCACCGACACCTTTTCGTGCGCCCAAACGCGGGAGAGTTGGTTTACGTTTCGGCCTCGGAGCGTGCAAGCCGGGGAACTCATTCAGTCGCGGTACCGCCTCAACCGCCTCTTGGGTTCCGGGGCGAGCGGGTCGGTATGGGCCGCCAAGAACGAGCTCATCGACCGCGACGTCGCGCTGAAGATCATGCGCCCGGACGTCGCCGAGGACGCGGTGGCCCTGCAGCGCTTCTTCAACGAGGCCAAGGCGAGCGGGCGCGTGCGGAGCTCGAGCATCGTCGAGATCCTCGACCTCGGTCAGGCCGAGGACGGCTCGCCGTTCCTGGTGTTCGAGCTGCTCGACGGCGAAGGGCTCGACGCGCGGCTGCAGCGCGAGGGGACGCTCGAGCCGGAGTTCGCCTGTGAGGTCTTCCAGTGCGTAGCGAAGGCGCTCGACCTCGCGCACTCGCAGGGGATCATCCACCGCGACCTCAAGCCGGCGAACATCTTTTTGCACCGCGACCCCGAGGGGAACACGATCGCGAAGATCCTCGATTTCGGCATCAGCAAGATCTTCGAGACCAACAACAACTTCACTCTCACGCGCACGGGGACGGTCGTCGGCTCACCCGCGTACATGGCGCCGGAGCAGGCCTCGGGGCGCGAGGACCTCGACGGGCGCGCCGACGTGTGGTCGCTCGGCGTGGTGATGTACGAGGCCCTCAGCGGGACGCTGCCGCACGAGGCGCCGAACTACAACGCGCTCATGGTCCGCATCCTCACGCAGGACGTCGACCCGCTCGCCACGCGAAAGAACACGCTGCCCCCGTCGCTGTGCGCGGTCGTCGACACCTGTCTGCGGCGCGACCGCGATCAGCGCGCGCCAGGTGCTGGCAGCGTCGCGCAGCAGATCGAGCGCGCGCTCAACGAGATCCGCGCCGTCCGCTATCGCTCCATGGGCCGGCGCGCTTCGGATCGAGCTCAGGGACAGTTCCGCCGGCGCGCGAGCGACTTCCAGGCGAACGAAGGCGGCGCCAGCTCGACGTCGAGCCACAACGACGCGGCGCCGCCGCCGAAGAAGCTCCTGCTCGCGGCGGGGCTCGGCGCCGTGCTCGGGATGAGCCTCACGGCGATCGTGTTTCTGCTGTTCGTCAAGGGATAGGCCCTGCGGCCCACGGGGGGCGTCGCGTGGGGCCTTCCCACGCAGCGTGAGGCGCGCGAGTGCGGGGGTGTCGCACCCTTCGTCCGATGTGAGGATTCGGCCCGGCTGAAGCTCTTACCTGGACCGGCCCACGCCCAGAGATCCTGTTCTCAGCCGAGAAACTCCAATCATTCTCGTATAGAACTGGGTGGATCGAGACGTGCATGGCGCCCGGCGACCCCGATGCGCGCGCGAACCGAGCTCCTGGGCCTTCTCCTTATTACCCTCTGCAGCGCCCCTGCCTGTGCGCCGGGCGGCCTCGACCCGTCCCCGGACGGCGAAGAAGAAGAAGAGGTGAGCGACGCGTCGGAGGACGAGCTGTCGGAGCCGGGCTTCGATCGCAACCGCGTGCTGTCGGACGCGGCGTTCGTCGACTGGCAAGCGATGACCGAGGCGGAGATCCAGGCGTTCCTCGACGAGACGCCGTACGGCAACCGCTCCGCGCTCGCGAGCTACACGAGCGGCGGCATGTCTGCGGCGCGCGCGATCCGGGTCGCCTCCGAGTCGTACCGCATCAACCCGCTCGTCATCCTCACGCGGCTGCAGATGGAGCAGTCGCTGATCGGCAAGACGAGCGCCTCCAAGAAGGCGCTCGACTTCGCGTTCGGCTGCGGCTGCCCCGACAACGGCTCGTGCAGCGAGACGTGGCGCGGCTTCCACAAGCAGGCCGACTGCATGGCGAGCCACATGCGCTCGTACCTCGACGACCTCGAGGGCGGCGGCACGACGATCGCCGGCTGGAAGGTGGGCAAGGCGAAGAAGACCCTCGACCCGCAGTGGGTCACGCCCAAGAACATGGCGACGGCCGCGCTCTACACGTACACGCCTTGGGTCGGGTCGAGCGGCTTCGGCAACCTCGGCCACTTCCAGATCTGGAAGCGCTTCGCGGGCCACATCGGCTACGCGCCGATCGGCCCGGGCGGCTGCGCCGCGGTCACCTTCCCCTCGGGGATGACCGTGCAGTCGCTGCCGAGCGACGCGATGACCGAGGCCTACGTCGATCGCCTCGGCTTCAGCTCCGCCGCGGCCCCCGCCTGCTTCCTCGATCCGGCGCAGCTCGTCGACCCGACGACGGAGGGCACCTGGCCCTCCAGCTCGAAGGTCTCGTCGAACTTCGCGTTCTCGGAGCTCATCAAGAACGAGAGCTCCTCGCGCCAGGTCCTCGTCGACCCGGCGCTCGTCTCGACGCTCCAGGCGATGCGGACCAAGGTCGGCGCCGCGATCTCGGTCGTCGAGGCGTTCAGGTCTCCCGAGCGCCACCTCGACGTGTGCGTCGCGTGCGACGCGGAGCTGCCGATGACGGTCGGGCTCGGCGCGATCGTGACCTCGTCTGCTGGGTCGCAGAAGCTGCTCGACGCGGCGAAGACGGCCGGCGCCCCCACCTGCTGGGCGCGCGGAGGTGAGGTCTATGTCGACCTGGCCTCCCCCGGTCGAGGGTGTCCGAGCGCCGCTCCCTGAGCCGATCGGGGCTCGGGGGCGGGCGCGCGAGCGATCGGGCTTCGCTGGTGCTTGACCTCCGCGCTGGGGGTGGTCAGCTTGAACGCCGCCCCCATCATGTGTCCCTACTGCCGGACCCACGCCCCGCTCGTCTATCGGGGGATCCACGCGTACTGCGCTGCGTGCGGCGCGCCCCGCACCGTGCTCAGCGGCGCCTCGCTCACCCACGCGGGCAAGCCCTCGCGGGTCGGCGCGACCGTCGCGAAGGCGTTCGGGGCGGCGACGCTCGCCCTCGGGCTGTTCATCGCCCTGCTCCTGGGCCTGCTCATCTCCATCGCGTCGACGACCGCAGGTCTGATCGTCGGAGGCAGCATCGCCTTCTTCACGATCGCGGCGGCGCTGCTGTTCCGCGCCGGCGGAAAGAGCCTGAGAAGACCGGCGAGAAGGCACAAGAGGCCCAGCGGACGCAGGCGGTGTTCGCGCTCGCGCAGGCGCGCGGGGGTCGCGTTCAGGCGGCTGATGCGGCGCGTGCGCTCCAGGTCACCGTCGAGGAGGCCGATGGCTTGCTGACGAGGCTCGCGAAGGCGCAGCCCGAGACGGTCGGCGTCGACGTCGGCGAGCAGGGCGAGATCTTCTACGTCTTCAAGGGCACGCAGGCCGCTGGGCCGCTGGCTGGCGCGCCGTACGGCGGCGGCGCGTACGGAACGCCCGCGTCTGCGCCGGCCCACGCATGGGAGCCTCCCCGCGTCCGCGTCGACATCCCCACCGACATCTGGCAACCCAAGAAGCAACGGGTCGCGCCCGCGGGGCAGCCTGCTGGCCCGGCCGTCGTCGACGTCGAGCTCGAGGCGACCGAAGAGGCCGCCGCGGCTGCGCGCCGTCGCGCGGGCGGTTGACCGCGTAGAGCCTTCCCACGCCGCGCTCGGCCTGATACGCGGCCGGGGATGGGCTGGCGACGGCAGAGGGGGCGGTGAGCGCGCGCGCCTTCTTCGAGGGCGACGCGCGACGCGCACTGAGCGACGCCGCGGCCGACGTCGAGGCGAGGACGAGCACGTCGTTGCTCGTCGCGGTGCGACCGCGCTCAGCTAGCTACCGACACGCCCACTGCCTCGGCGGCGCGCTGGTGGCGCTCGCCGCGCTGTGCGCCTTCCTCTATCACCCCGAGCCGTTCGACACCTCGCTCTTCCCGCTCGAGCAGGCGGTGTTCTTCGCGCTGGGAGCGCTGCTCGTCGGCTCGAGCCCCTGGCTCTGCAAGCTCCTCGCCGGAGAGCGGGCTCAGCGCGCGGCGGTCCGAGCGGCGGCGCGCGAGGCGTTCGTCGATCTCGGGGTCGCCCAGACCGCGTCGCGCACCGGCATCCTCGTCTTCGTTTCGGTGTTCGAAGGGCGCGTCGAGCTGATCGCGGATTCCGGCGTCGACTTCGCCGCGCTCGGCGTGCGCTGGGAGGACGCGCAGAAGAAGCTCGAGCGCGCGGTCCGGCGCGACGCCGACCCGGCGGCGCTCGCGGGCGCGGTGCGCGAGCTGGGCGCTGCGCTCGAGCAGCTGCTCCCGCGCTCGAAGGCGGCAGCCGAAGACGAAGGCCCCGAGCCGGACGACGACGACGAGCGCGGCTCGGACGTCGCGCGAGGGTCCGCGCCTTGAGCGCCCGGGGGTCGTTGGGGCTGCTCGCGCTCGCGCTCGCGCTGGCGGTCGGCCTCGCGGGCTCGCCCGCCGCCGCCCGCCCCGGCGCTGGGTTCTCGTTCGACCCAGCCGACAGCGCCGCTCCCGCGTCCACGGCGGCTGCGAGGCCGAGGCCGGCCACCCCACCCAAGTCGTCGGCGCGCCCCAGCGAGCCGTGGTCGGCCCGTCCTCCGTACGCCGCGCCGTGGGCCAAGGACCGCACGGCGCCCGCGGGGCCGCGCGACCGTCGCGCGGCGCTCGCGCGGACCTCGCCGAAGGTCGAGCGCGCCCACGGAGGCCTCGTCGAGTACTACTTCTTCGTCGTCGCGGGCGCCGCCGGGTTGGTCCTCGCGCTGTTCGTCGTCACACGGCGCGCCGCGCGAGAGCGAGGCTACGAGGTGGGCTCGCTGGCGCCGAAGCGAGCGCCGGGCGGCGTGGCGGGGCGATGAGCCGCGGGCTCGGTGGGGCCATCACCGCTCGCCTGGCGAGCGCCCCCGCGGGGGTGCTCACGGCGTTCACGATCGTCGCCAGCTTCTCGACCTATTTCTGCATGTACTTCTACCGGCGGACGTTCGCCGCGGGCTCCTTCGCGGGCGAGCCCATCCTGGGGCTCGACGCGAAGAGCGCCTACGTCATCGCGCAGGTGATCGGCTACGCCGCCTCGAAGTTCCTCGGGATCAAGGTGGTGAGCGAGCTGCAGCCCGCGAAGCGCGCGAGGGCGATCTTGATCTCGATCGGTTGCGCCGAGCTCGCGCTCGTCTTGTTCGCGGTGCTGCCGCGCAACGTCGCGGCGCTGGCGCTCGCCGCCAACGGCCTGTCGCTCGGCATGGTCTGGGGAATGGTGTTCGGCTTCCTCGAGGGGCGTCGCTCGAGCGACTGGCTCGGGGCAGGGCTGTGCGCGAGCTTCATCGTCGGGAGCGGGGCGGCGAAGGCGACGGGCAAGGCCTTCCTCGACGCCGGCGTCCCCGAGCTGTGGATGCCCGCGGTCACAGGCCTGGCGACGGCGCCGGCGCTCGTCTTCTTCGTGGCGCTGCTGTCGCGCGTACCCCCGCCCACCGAGCAAGACGCCGCGCTCCGCACCGAGCGAGTCCCATGGGCTCGCGCGCGCGGAGGGAGCTGTTCCTCAAGTATGCGCCGGGCCTCGTCCCGCTCATCGGCGCGTACGTCGTGTTGACGGCGATCCGCGATTTTCGCGACAACTTCGCGCGCGAGATCTGGGACGCCCTCGGGTACGGCGCGCAGCCGTCGATCCTCGCGACCGCGGAGATCCCGGTCGCGGTCGGAGCGCTCGCCGGCGTCGCGGCGATCGGGTGGATCGTCTCGAACCGCGCCGCGCTCCTCGCGATCCACGCGCTGCTCGTCGCGGGGCCGCCCTGGTGGCGATCTCGACGCTGCTGTTCGGCGCCGGCACGATCGGCCCGGTCGCCTGGATGATCTCGGTCGGCCTCGGGCTGTACGTCGCGTACGTGCCCTACAACTGCGTGCTGTTCGATCGCCTCGTCGCCGCAGGAGGGACGAAGGCGAACGCCGGCTTCTTGATCTACGTAGCCGACGCGACGGGCTACGCGGGCAGCGTGGGCCTGCTCATCTACAAGAACGTGGGCGAAAAGAGCCTATCGTGGGTCCGCTTCCTCGAGGGGCTCGGGGTCTTCGCGAGCGCCGCGATCGCTGTCGCCGTCATCGTCTCTGCGCTGTACTTCAGGCGCGTCTTTCCGGCTGATCAGCCGCGCGAGTAGCAGCGCGGTGGTCGCGGCGACCCCCGCCGCGACGAGCGCAGGCGGGCCGTCTGCGCTCGCGCCCACCGCCAGCTCGCCCGTGAGCCACTCCAGGTCCACCAGGCCTCCTCGCGAGAAGGGGCCGAGCAACAAAGAGAACGACGCGTTCGCGGCGATCGCGGGCCAGGCGCCGCCCAGGCGCGCATACACCACGGCGAACAGGGCGCCCGAGGTGAGGGCGAGCGCGGCGGCGGCGGGCGTCGGGCCCTTCGGGAGGATCCACGCCACCGACAAGAGCGCGGAGAACGCTACGGCGACGCCGGAGCCCAGCCCTGCCTTGGCGACGGCGTGGGCGACGAAGCCACGCAAGAGCAGCTCGTCACGGATCGCCGCCGCGACGGCCCCGAGCGCCGACAAGAGGAGCAAGGCGTCGAGGTGACCCGGGTGGACGCGGGCCCAGCTCGCGACCAGCGCAGCGAGCAAGGTCACGAGCGCAGCCGCGCCGGCCGCAGCGCCCGCCTTCAAGCACCGCCGCATCAACAGGGGACGAGCCGGCTCGTCGAGCGTCCACGCGATCCCCGCGCGCCCCGCGGCGACGTCGACCAGCAAGGCGCCCACCACCGCCTCGGCGAGCGAGGACGACCCCAGGAAGAACGACACCAGCTCGAGGCACCCCGCCACGCCGAGCAGCCACGCCGCGCCGGTGCCCAAGGCCGCCAGGCGAGCGCGAGCGTCTTCGGGGCTCGGGGTCTCGGATCGCGCCGCGGACGTCATCAGTGCAGGGTGTGCCAGTCGCCGCCGTGCTCGACGCGCGGCAGCTCGTGATCCGCGACGTGAGCCGGCACGGAGAGCTTCGTGTCTCGCCGTCGCAGGTGAGGCCGCAGGCGCCTGTGGATCACACGCGCAGGGCTCCTTCGTGGCATCGCGGCGCGACGCCTCATGGCCCGCACCGCGAGCCCGAGCAGCAGCGCGACGATCGCGAGCGCGACGATGGGGAGCACCGCGTAGCGGCGCGTGGCGTCGCGACGCCACGCTCGCTCGATGTCGGGGCGACCGACCCCGAACGCACCCGCGACCGCGTCGTCGAACTCTTCGCCGCTGCGAACTCCCGCGAGGATCTTGGCGGTCGCGCCTCGCGCGGCCGCGAAGCGGACGAAGTCCGCCGCCAGCGCCTCGGCGCGCACGGTCTGATCGTGCTGCAGCGCCCACTCGCGAGGCGTCGAGTGACCCCCTGCGCGCCTGGGCGCGTCGAGCTCGCTCAGCGTGGGGCCGCCGCCCGAGAGCGTCGCGAGCTCGAGCTCGGTCCAGCGGCGAAACGAGCGCGAGCCGGAGAAGTGGTCCGCGAAGCCCTCCTCGAACCACGCCGGCACGGCCCCGCCGCCCGCGGCCTCCGCGATCGCGAGGTGGGCGAGGTGATGGCGCAGGGCGGTCTCGAGGGTCTCATCGGAGGCCTCGACCCCGCCGAGGCTGACGACGACGAGCGACTGCTCCGGGAAGGACGCGCCGCCGTGGAAGGTCACCGCGGCGTCCGGCGACGGCGAGAGCCTCGGGACCTCGACGGGCAGGGCGGCGACGCGCAGCTCGACGCGCTCGAGGACCGGCGCGCCGAGGTCGAAGGTCAGCTGGCGTCGCAGCTCCGACAGCCAAGGCCCGAGCTCGCGCACGCGCTCGCGTGCGGACGGGTGGTAGGCGAGGTCGAAGCCCTCGTGGCTCTCGACGAAATACTCGCGAGGCAGCTCGGGTCGCGTGATGGAGCGCGGGGACGCGCCCTCAGGCTCGTCGGCGGACGCGGTCGCCGCGGACGCCAGGCACGAGGCCACGATGGCCGCCGCTGCGAGCGACCGCAGCGCCGAGATCACGGCGAGACCTTGCCCGTCACCTTGACGGTGCCTTCGCCGACGTCGGTAGCCTGGGAGACGATCAACACCACCAGACCGACCGCCGCGACGCTCCCCGCTGCGACCCAGAACCAGGGGCTCTCGTAGAACGCTTTGTCCCCCGGCGCCTCGGGGGCGCTGGTGCGGGCGCCGAGCAGCGCGTCCCGGCGTGGCCCTGGGCCCTTCGCGCTCGAGCCGTCCGGCAGCGCCGCCACGACGGAGGTCGCGCCGTCGCTCGAGCCCTCGCCCTCGTCCTCGACGAGCACAGCGACCGCGCGCGCGACGGTCGCCCACGCGGTGACCGGCGGCTCGCCCGTCGGGGTCGCGTCGAGCCGGGTCGGCTCGACGAACAGCGCCGGCTTGCCATCGATCTGGGCGACGCGCACCACGCGGACCGTCGTCGCCGCGCCCTCGCGGCCCACGAGCACCAGCGCCGTGATGCCGAGCTCGTCGGCGAGCGCCGCGGCGAGCACGCCGCTCGACGCGCCCTCGAGCGTGGCGGTCAGCCCTTGGCGCAGCTCGGCCACGCGCTTCGGGCCCGCCTCCACGCCCGGATCGCCTCCGCACAGCGCGCGCGCCGAGCCCTCGTCGACATCGGGCCTCAGCCCCTCGAGCCGATAGACCTCCCGCGCGAGCTCCCGACACGAGCGGCCGAGCTCCTCGTCGGGCGGACCGGGCGCGACCACCGCGACGCCGCGCGGCGCCGCGGGGGTGGAGACCGGCCCGCTCGGCTGCGCGTGCGCTGCGGGCGGAGCCACCGCGCTGAGCACGAGCAACGACGTCAAGGCCGCGAGGCGCACCCCCAAACCGTAGCAGAAAGACCCGCCACGCTCCCGCGAGCGAGGATCGCTCCCCGAGGGAGTCACGCGAGGGGCCGTTCGAAGACGCGGTACGTCTTGTACACCCGGCCACCCATCAGCTTGATCGCGACGTTGATGGGGGCGTTGTCCTCGACGGTCCACGACAGCTCCGCGTCGGTCATCCCGAGCAGGTGCGCCGACCGGTTCATCGCGACGAACAGGTACGCGGAGAGCCCGCCATACTTGCGAATCGCGCGGAACTTCTTCTTGATGCCGAGGATGTAGAGCCGACCGCTGGTGGGCCCTCGCACCTTGAGCCGGTAGAGCAGCTTCACGATCTCGGCCGGGCCCAGCTTCCCGCGAAAATCGCGGATCAGCTCGTTGAGGTTCGGCAGGCCCATCGCCACCGCGACTGGCTGCCCGTCGATCGACACGATGCGGGTGATCTCCGGCAAGAGCACCAGCTTCAGATCCTGCGCTGCCTTCTCGAGCTCGCTCTTCGTCGCCGGGACGAACCCCCAGTTGTCGCTCCACGCGTCGTTGAAGATGTCCATGATGATGGCGAGCTCGTTCGAGACGTCGTTCGGGTTCACCTGGCGCACCTGCACCTCGGGCATGGCGGCGATCTCGTCGTGCGCTCGCTGCGCCCGGATCGGGACCTCGCCCGGCGTGTAGCGCCACGCGTAGAAGTCCTTGAGCTTGGTGAGGCCGGCTCGCTCGATCAGGCCCGCCTGATAGGGCCGGTGGTGCGGCATCATGATCATCGGCGGCCTGTCGAAGCCGTCGACCAGGCAGCCGAGCTCCTCGTTGATGCTGAGGCTGAAGGGGCCTCGCAGCTTCTTCATGCCCCGTGACTTCAGCCAGCGCCCCGCCTCATCGAGCAGCTGGGCGGCGACCTCGGGATCGTCGATGGTGTCGAGGTACCCGAAGAACCACGCCTCGTCCTGATGGCGTCTGAGGTGCTCGTGGTCGATCTGGGCCGTGATCCTCCCGACCGGCCGACCGTCGCGGTAGGCGACCCAGGCCGTCCCCTCGGCGTGCTCGAAGAACGGGTTCTTCTTGGGATCGAGCTTGTCCGAGATCTCGAGATCGAGCGGCCGAACATACGAGGGATCTCCCTCATAGATGCCGTCCACCACGTCCAAGAAGTCGCGGAGGCGACGTTTGTCCTTGCCCAGCTCGCGGATTTCGACCGGCATCGTCTGCGGGCTTAGCCAAAGGCCCTTGCGGCGGCAATGTCGTGGTATGAGCGCTCAAAGATCATGAGCGACGCTTCGGTCACGGCGGACGCCGCGTATCCCGCGGCCGCGCTCGGCGCTTTCGCCGAGACGCTCCTGCGCGGAAAGCGCGTGGGGGTGCTGGGAGACGCGACGACCCCCCTCGGTGAGGAGCTCCTCTCTCGCGGGGCCCGGCTCGTCCACGTCTACGATCCCGATCCGGGGCGCCTGGCGATCGCCGCCGCGCACGCGCGCAGCCTTGCCCAGGGCAGGCCGAGCGACGGGCGCGGCCTGCGCCCGATCCTCGCGCAATACGCCGACGATCTGGGCGTACGCGACGGCGCGTTCGACGTCGTGCTCGTCTCCGACCTCAGCCTGTTCGACGATC
Source organism: Polyangiaceae bacterium (assembly GCA_016719945.1). Taxonomy (GTDB): domain Bacteria; phylum Myxococcota_A; class Polyangia; order Polyangiales; family Polyangiaceae; genus Xiheicaenibacterium. The sequence goes on from JADJYE010000003.1 coordinate 224,442, forward strand.
CGCTCGAGGTCATTCGACGCGCCCGCAGGCTGGTGTCGCCGTCGGGCGTCTTCATCGTGGCCTCTCCCAACCCCGAGGCGAAGCGCTTCTTGCTGCCGCCGAGCGGCTCGCTCGACGGCGCGCTCGGCTACTACGAGCTGTTCGACGCCGTGTCGCTCCAGTTCCCCGAGGTGAAGATGCTCGGGCAGGCGCCGTTCGTCGGGTACTCGATCGTCGACTTCTCCGAGACCGACCCCGACGTCTCCGTCGACACGTCTCTGCTCGAGGAGCCCGAGGCCCCCGAGTGGTACGTGGTCGTCGCCAGCGATGGCCGGGTCGACGTCGACCCGTACGCGCTGATCGAGATCCCGATGGTCGACGTCGCTCGTATGGGCGCGCCCGACCCCGTCACGTTGCCGCTCATCCCCGGAGCTCCCTTTTATGGCTCGGCAGGGCATGGCTCGGCCGGGGCGGGCGCCGCGCTCCCCGAGCCGCCGCCTTCCGGGCCGAGCGACGCCGAGGTCGCGCTCACCGAGGCTCGCACGCGCATCTCGGTCCTCGTCACCGAGAACGAGACGCTCCGCGAGCAGCTGAAAGACAAGACGCGCGCCGAGCGCGCCGCAGCAGAGTCGAGCTTCCGCGCCCAGGAGCTCGAGGCCGAGCTCGGCGAGGCGAGGCGGCGCGTGAGCGAGCTGTCGCGCGAGCTCGAGTCCCAGATCGCGCGCGTCGAAGAGCAAGACGCGATCGTGCAGCGCCTCGAGGCGGAGATCGATCACGAGCGCCGCGACCGTGAGGCTCGCCGCGCTGACATCGAGCGCGCGGCGGCGCTCGAGCGTGAGCTCCACGGGTCGCGCCGTCGCGTCGCGGAGCTCGAGGCCCAGGTCGCCGCGCTCGAGCCCCCCACGCTCCGCTCCAAGGAGCTCCAGCAGCAGCGGCTGCTCGCGCTGGAGTCGCAGCGCGACGAGCTGGCAGCGCGTGAGCGGGAGCTCACCGCGCGGGTCGGCGAGCTCGAGCGGCGGGCGCGCGAGCTCGACGAGCGCGGTCGCGAGGCCGACGTGAAGGCCCAGCGCCTCGAGGCGCGTCGTCGCGAGCTGGAAGAGCAAGCGCGCGACCTCGAGCGTTCGCTCGCCGCCGCGCGCCGCGAGGCGGCCCAGGCGACGTCGCGGCTCGCCGAGCTCGACGCCCGGTCCGAGGCCGCGCTGGTCGAGCTCGCGACGGAGCGCGAGCGCCTCGCCGAGGAGCGCGGGAAGGTCCTGCCGCTCGAGCAAGAGGTCAGCGCCCTCGAGGCAGCCCTGCGCGACCGTGGGCGCGAGATCGCTCGTGTCCAGCGCGAGCTGCGCGAGACCGAGCAGGTCGGCCGCGAGCTCTTGTTCGAGGTCGAGCGCCTCACGGGGCGCGGCGTGCCCGGCGCCGGCTCGACCGGCGGCGGCTCTTCGAGCGCGGGGCCGCGCGAAGGCGCGGCGGGCGGCGAGCGAGCTTCGGGTGGGGCACACCAGCTCGCTGATCGCGCGGCGCGCGCCGAGGCCGACCTGATGGCGGCCAACTGGAAGATCGCGAAGCTCGAGCGCGAGGTGTCTCAGAGCGCGCAAGCCGCGCCCGACGCCGTCGCACGCGAGCTGTCGATCGCCCTCGCCGCGGCCCAACGGGAGATCGCGCTGCTGCGCGGTCCCGCAGGCTACGACGAGGCGTTCCTGCGCACGCACGCTCCGCCGGTCGGCGCCGCGCCCGCCATCGAGGACGCGATCCTGCTGGGTCAGCTCGAGCGCCAGCGCGCAGGTCAGCTCGAGCGGCCATGAGGTCGCGCGGGCTCGTCGCCGCCGCCGCGCTCGCGCTGGCGCTGGCCGGCGCAGGCTGCGCGGCGACGGTCCAGGCCCCGGTCGATCCGGTCGCGGCCGCGCGCCGCGACGCCGCCGACTCGAGCGACGGCGAGCTGCTCGGTCGCTGGCTCCTCACCGAGCTGGTCGCTCCAGGCGGGAGCGCCCAGCACGCCCGCGATGCTCGGGCCCGCCTCGACGGCCCGGCGAAGGGCGACAAGGGTGTGTACGCGTCCCTCGCGCGAGGCCTCGACGACGAGGCGCACGGCGCGATGACCGCGGCGGCGTCGGCGTATCTGTCGGCGCTCGACGCCGCTAGCGTCCACGACGGACCCGAGCGCGAGATCTTGGCGTGGTTCGCCGCGACGAGGCTCATCGGGCTCCGCGGCGACGTCGCCAACCTGTGGAGGTCCGCCAGGCCGACCGTCCTTCGACTGGTCGACCAGCCGTCGCAGGTCGGGCCGTGGGCCCGAGCGCAGCTGGTCGACTGGTGGCACTACGAAGAGCGGCGCACCTCGGGCGTCGCGGCCAAGCTGCTCGACGCACAGCTCGTCGAGAAGCTCGGGTGCCTCACGAACGCCCGCTTCGCCGGGCCGTTCGGGCGCGCGGTGAGCCGCGACGTGGTGACCGTGTTCGACGCCGAGCAGCCCGGCGTCTGGCCCCTCACGTTCCCTGGCCACCCCTCGCGAGCCGAGGCGCCTCGCGTCCTCGCGGCCGATGGCGCGCCCGGCGGCTGCGTGCTGAAGGCGTCGGAGACGACGGGCGGCGGCGTCCACTACGTCGAGACCTTCTTCGAGCTAGACCACGCGGCGGACGTGGTACTCAGCGTCAGGCTCGCTTGGTCGGTGAGGGTCGATGACAGCGAGGTGCTCGCGCACGACCCGCGTGACTTCGGCTCGAAGATGTCGAGCGACGTCGCTCTGCGCCTCGGACCTGGCCGTCATCGTGTCGTCGCGCGCCTCGTGTCCCCGGAGACGGTGATCCGCCTGACCGATCTCGGGGGTCGGCCCCTCGGCGTCGCGTCGAGCGCCGACCCGTCGAAGCCCATCGCCCTCGAGCCGCCACGCGTCCTGCCGAGCCGCCACCCGCTCGCGCCGTTCTTCGCGTCTTCCGGCGTGAAGCTCCCGCGCGGCGTCGTCGCGCCGGCCTCTGCGCTCGACGCGCAGGCGCCCGTGCTCCGGTTCATGGCGGCCGAGCTGGCGCACCTCGAGCAACAGCACGACGTGGCGACGGTCTTCATGGAGCCGCTCGTCAAAGAGCCCACCCGCGCGACGCCGATCGCGCTCGCGCACGCGGCGATGTACATCGCCGAAGATCCCATCTTCGCGCAAAACGACGCGCGCGATCTCGCGCTCGACTTCCGCCGGCGCGCCGTCGACAAGGACGCGAGGCTCTGGTTCCCCCAGCTCTGGCTCATGCTCGACGCCGCGACGAAGCAGGGCGAAAAGGACCAGCTCGCGCCCCTCGCGCAGCTCGCCATCGATTTCCCCGAGGTCGCGACGGTGGGCAAGGCGCTCGCCGAGATCTACTCCCGCCTCGGCTACGTCCCCGAGCACAAGCGCACCGTCGTCGAGCTCGCGAAGCGGTTCCCGGAGGACCTCGACATCCTCAGGTCGTACGTCACGGTCCTCGACGAGGAAGGCAAGCGCGCCGCGGCCGACGATATCGCGAAGCGGATCCTCACGCTGCAGCCCGACTCCTCGATCACGGTGGAGCGCGCCATCGCCAAGAGCGATTTCGTCGAGGCCGCGCGGCTGCTCGGCGAGCTCGCCGAGCAGACCGAGGGGCAGACGAAGAAGGCGCTGCTCAAGCGGGTCGCCGAGCTCCTGGTGCGCTCGGGCAAGAAGCCGGAGACGCTGGCCGATCTCGAGCGCGCGCTCGCCGACGATCCGACGAGCGGCCCCCAGAACCTCTCCCTCGCGGACGCGCGCCTCGCGGGCGGCGACCACGCCGCGCTGCGCGCCGCGCTCGCGCACGCGCTGCGCGTCGGCGTCGACGCGTCCGAGCTGCGCAGCGCGCTCGAGCTCGTCGACGGCGTGACCGAGCTCGAGCCGTTTCGCCTCGATCCGCTGGAGGCGATCCGCGAGTTCGAACAGAGCGGCGCCGCGGCGCGGGGGCTCGCGAAGACCAAGGGTGGGACCGCGACCCGCGTCCTCGACTACGCCGCCGTGTGGGTCCACGCCGACGGGTCCGCCCGCATGCTCGAGCACGAGATCTTGTGCATGCAATCGGCAGAGGCCATCGTCGAGCACACCGAGCAGAAGATCCCGCGCGGCAAGCTGCTCAGGATGCGCGTCATCTCCAAGGACGGGGCCATCCACGAGCCCGAGATCGTCGCCGACAAGCCCACGGCCACGATGGCCCCGCTCGGCGTCGGTGACTACATCGAGACCGAGACGGTCTACGAGTTTCAGAGCGACGGCAACGGCGGCGCATCCTACGTGAGCCCGCGCTGGTTCTTCCGCGAGGAGCGCATCGACTACCACCGGAGCGAGTTTTTGGTCATCGCGCCGACGAACAAGCCCGTCGTGGTCGAGACGACGGGTAACGTCACGCCGCCGAAGATCGAGCAGCTGGGACCCTTCACCGTGCGGCGCTGGCGAATGGACGACACGCCCGCCGTGAAGACCGAGCCCAACAGCGCCCCCATCGCAGAGTTTCTCCCGTCGGTGCGCGCGGGGTGGGGCGTCAGCCAAGCTACCCTCCTGTCGAAGCTCGCCGACGCCTGGATCAGCTACGAGTCCGCCGACCCTCGGCTCGTGCGCATCGCGAAGACCGTGGTCACCGCCGGCGCCCCGCTCGACAAGCAGGAGGCCGAGCTCGCGAAGATCCCGCCGGTGGAGCGCGCGCGCCGGCTCTACCGCTGGGTGCTCGACAACATCGAGCCCTCGCGCGAGTCGGACCCCCGCCGCATCGTGGTGGGCAAGAGCGGCAATCGCCTCGAGGCGTTCCTGTACCTCTCTCGGCTCGCCGGCGTCGACGCGCGCCCCGCCGTCGTCCAAGATCGCTTGAGGCCCCCGCCCATCGGGCCCTTCGCCGAGGCCGAGCTGTTCAACGACATCGCGGTGGCGATCCCGACGGGGCAGGGGACAGACGTGTGGACCGTCGTCGCCGAGAAGTACGCTCCGTTCGGCTATCTCCCGAGCTCGCTGCGTGGCCAGCCGGCGGTGATCCTGCGCGAGGGCCTGCCGCGGGTCGTCACGGGCACCGGCGGCCCACCCGACGGGGTCGCTCACCACGGCAAGGCGGTCCTCGCCACCGATGGCTCGGCCCGCCTGTCGCTCAAGCAGAGCTACACGGGCCGGCTGGCGATCGTGCTCCGCGAGGAGATCCAGAAGCTCTCCGACGACGACAAGCTCAGGGTCGCCGTCGAGTCCCAGCTGCTCGCCGGCGCGTTGCCCGGCGCTCGGCTCGCCGACCTGAAGGTGGTCGGGCTGACCGACCTCGACGCCCCGCTCGTGCTCGAGCTCGAGGTCGAGGTGTCGTCGTTCGCGCAGAAGGGGCAGGGCGTCCTGGTGGTGCCGCCGCCGTTCACGGCGACCACTGGCTTCGGCCAGCTCGCCGCCCTCGAGAAGCGCGAGACCCCCCTGATGTTCCCTGGCGGCGCCGCGCTCCGCATCGAGGTCGACATCACCATCGAGCTGCCCAAGGGCGCGACCACCGACGCGCCTCCCGCCGCGCAGAAGAAGGTCGACGACAACCGCATGTTCTCCGTCGATGACAGCGCGCGCGCAGGCGCCTACGTCGTCAAGCGGGTGATCGATCTGCCCGCCGGGCGCGTCCAGCCCTCGAGCTATCCGGCCTTCGTCGACTTCGCGCGCGCCGCGGACGAGGCGCTCCATCGAGACATCGTCGTAAGGCTGCCATGACCCGCCTCAAGACCTACAAGATGCACCTGGAAGGCATCCGCTTCCGAGGCCGGCACGGCGCCTCGAAGGCCGAGCGCGGCTTGCCCCAAGACTTCGTCGCGAACGTCGACCTCGAGCTCCCCCTCTCCGCGCTCCCGCGGGGCGACAGCCTGCGCAACGTCTACGACTACGGCAAGCTCTCGCAGCTCGTCGTAGACCTCGGCACGACGACCAGCTTCAAGCTCCTCGAGACGCTCGCGGAGCGCCTGGTCACGCGCATCCTCGAGGAGTCCCCCGCGCTCTCCGTCTCGGTCCGCATCAAGAAGTTCGGCCCGCCCACGCCGGTGAGCGTCGACGCCGCGTCGATCGAGCTCTTCGGGGTTCGGTCCGACAAGGGGGGCTGATTGGGCGGTTCGGCGGGCCAGGGGCCCCGTCGATCGCTGCTGTTCTGGGTCCGCATCGTCCTCGGCGTAGGCGGGCTCGTCGCGCTCATCGTGATCGTGCGCAGCGTCGGGCTCGAGGTCCTCATCCAGACCCTGCGCCCAGCGCTCTCGTACCTCCCGCTGCTCTGCGCGCTCGAGCTGGGGCGCTACGCTTCCGAGGCGGTCGGGGCTTACCTCGCGCTCGGCTCTCGCGCGTCGCTCATCCCCAAGGCCACGTTGTTCCGAGCCAACCTCATCGGCGCGTCGATCGCCAACCTCGCGCCGGCACCTCGGCTCGTCAACGAGACCATCAAGGCCACGCTGATCGCGCCCTACGTCGGCGCGTCGGTCGCGACCTCGGTCGGCGTCACCATCCAGGCCGCGACCCTGCTGTCGGTCGGCCTCTTCTCGTTGCCTTGCGCCCTCGCCGTGCTCTTCATGGCCGGCGTCTCGTTCTGGTTCTGGGCCATCGTCATCCACGGCGTGGCGCTCGTCGCGGTCGGCCTCGCGCTGCGCGCCGCGACGCGCGCGAAGGGGCCGCTCACCTGGCTCGCCGCCCGCTTCCCGCGGCTCGCTCCCGGCGCCGAAGCGTTCACCGAGCACCCCACCGAGGTCGGCCTGTGGGCCGTCGGGCCGACCGCCGCCCTCATGGGCAACCGCGGGTTCCAGGCCCTGCAGCTCGGCGTCGCCTCCGCGGCGGTCGGCATCGACGCCGGCATCGTTCAGGGCCTCGCGGCGCAGGGCGTCCACTTGGTCGCGAACGCAGTCGGGGTGCTCGTCCCCGCTGGCCTCGGGACGACCGACGGCGCCTTCACGCTCGCCGCCGACCTGTTCTCGACCGACACCGCGAGGGCGACCAGCGTCGCGCTGCTCATGCGCATCACGCAGCTCATTTGGCTGGGCGTGGGTAGCATCGTGCTGTTCGTCGGGACAAAGAGGGCGTAAGCGAGACGCAGCAATGAACCCCATCCACGACGTGCCGCTGCCCGACGAAATCGAGGACGCCTTCCCCGCGATCATCGAGATCCCCTTCGGGTCCAAGCTCAAGTACGAGGTCGACAAGCCGACCGGCCTGCTCCGCCTCGATCGCGTCCTCTACTCGGCCGTGCACTACCCGGCGAACTACGGGTTCTTCCCGCAGACCCACGCCGACGACGGCGACCCGCTCGACGTGCTCGTCCTCATGCAGGAGGCCGTCCACCCGCTCACCATCGTCCGCGCTCGCGCCATCGGCGGCTTCAAGATGCGCGACGACATGGGAGAAGACGACAAGATCATCGCCGTCGCGGTCGACGATCCGGCGGTCAGCCACTATCAAGCGACGACCGAGCTCCCGCCGCACCTCGTCATCGAGCTGCGCCGCTTCTTCATCGACTACAAGTCGCTCGAAGGCAAATTCAGCGAGATCGACGAGCTGTACAACCAGGGCCGCGCGGTGCGCGTCATCCGAAACGCGATCGACGCCTACAAGAAGCTCCACGAACAGCCCGCGTGACTCGAGAGGGGCGCCCGGCCGCCCTCGGGCTCTCGGTCTTCTACTTCGTCCACTTCGCCTCCTTCGGCGCCTACCTCCCGTATTTCCCCCGCTGGCTCGAGTCGCTGGGCGTCACGGGCAGCCGGATGGGCCTGGTGCTCGGCGTCGCGCCGGCGGTCGGCGTCCTCGCCCCCCCGCTGGTGGGCGCGCTCGCCGACGCGCTGGGGCTACGCGCCCAGCTGCTGCGGGTCGCCGCGGTCGTCGCCGCGCTCTCGATGTTCGGCCTCGCCGCCTTCGCGTCCGCGGCGACCGACCTGGCTGGCCCGACGGCGACCGCGGCCATCGCGCTGGCGGTCGGCGTGACGGCGCTCGCTCGCACCCCCCTCTTCGGCATCGCCGACGTGCTCACCCTCGAGTCGCTCGGCGAGCGAAAAGAGGGCTTCGGTCGCATCCGCATGTGGGGGTCGCTCGGCTTCGTCGCCGCGGTCGCCGCGCTGGGCGCGGTGATCGACGTCAGCCATCGAACGAGCCTCCCGCTGGCCATCGGCGGGCTCTTCCTCGCGACCGCGGTCGCCGCGCTGTTCGTGCCCGCGCGGCCTGCCCCGCTCGCTGGGCCATCGCGCGCCGCCTTGGTCGCCATGCGGCGTCACCTGCCCTTCTTCGCGGCCATCGCGCTGTGGCAGCTCGGCAACGCCGCGTACGACACCACCTTCACGCTCCGCGCGCGCGACGCGGGCGCGTCCGATCTCGAGACCGGCCTGTTGTGGGGAGCCGGCGTGCTCGCGGAGGTGGCGCTGATGGCGTTCGGTCCGCGCGTGCTGCGCGCTGGGTCCGTGCGCTCGCTCCTCCTCGTCGGCATCGCCGCGTCCGCCGCGCGGTATGCGGGCGTCGCGCTCGCGCCGTCGCTCGCGGCTCTCTTCGCGGTCCAGCCGCTGCACGCCATCACCTTCGGCGTCACCTGGCTCGCGGCGAACGCGCAGCTCCCTCACGTCGCGCACGAAGACCGCCTCGCGACCGCGCAAGGCGCGCTCGCCGCCAGCGTCGCGGTCGGGAGCGTCGCCGGCAGCCTGCTATGGCCGACGCTGTACGAGAGCGCCTCGGCCAGGGTCGTGTTCGCGGGCGCGAGCGCGTGCGCGCTCGCGGGCCTGTTGCCCGCGAGCCTCATCTCACGCGAAGGGCGTTAGGCGGTGTGCCAGAGATGGTGTAGTCACGCTCGAGCGCTCCTCTCTGCAGAGAGCCGAAGGCCGCTCGGTGACGGAGGGGACGTCGGCGCGGGGGCGTCAGCGCGGCCGCCCCCGAAGCGACGCTCGGCGCGGCCGCCCCGGAAGCGGCGCCAGGCCCCCGCCGCCCCCGCAGCGACACCACTCGGGGACCTGCCGTGGCCATGTCCCCCGGTTGGGTCGCACCCTGAGGCCGACAACGGGCGTTTTGAGCCGTGCTCGACTGGGGCACCTCAGGACTTGCGGCACATCGCGAGGGCCCGCGGCTCTTCGCGCCCCCGACCTGCGACAGCACCGGGGGACATGCCGGCCATGTCGCCCTGTCCGGTCGCAGCTATGCCCCCCGATTCGGTCGCATCCCTCGCAATGGCCGCGTCGGCGTTCTGCGGCCGCCGCCCGCTCAGCCGCTCAGCGGGGCACGTCGCAGCGAGCCGCGGCATAGCCTCTCGATGATCGGCGACAGCTCGGCGGACCCTTACGGCCAGGGGTGCCCTCGCTGTCGCCGGCAGCGCCGATCGGTCACCGCGCACGGCCACAAAGCGCGCGATTCGCGGAGCTGAGGGCGGCCACGCCCAGCGCAATCGCTCGCTCCGGCGACAGCTCGGCGGACCCTTACGGCCAGGGGTGCCCTCGCTGTCGCCGGCAGCGCCGATCGGTCACCGCGCACGGCCACAAAGCGCGCGATTCGCGGAGCTGAGGGCGGCCACGCCCAGCGCAATCGCTCGCTCCGGCGACAGCTCGGCGGACCCTGGCGGCCAAGGTAGGCCTCGCTGTCGCCGGCAGCGCCGATCGGTCACCGCGCACGGCCACAAAGCGCGATTCGCGGAGCTGAGGGCGGCCACGCCCAGCGCAATCGCTCGCTCCGGCGACAGCTCGGCGGACCCTGGCGGCCAGGGTGGGCCGCGCTGTCGCCGGCAGCGCCGATCGGTCACCGCGCACGGCCACAACGGCGCGCGATTCGCGGAGCTGAGGGCGGCCACGCCCAGCGCAATCGCTCGCTCCGGCGACAGCTCGGCGGACCCTGGCGGCCAAGGTAGGCCTCGCTGTCGCCGGCAGCGCCGATCGGTCACCGCGCACGGCCAGGCGGGCCGACCGCGCCGCCCTCTCGGGCCGACTTCGCATAACTGGTGTTTTGGTAACTTTCTGAGGCCCGCGGCCCGGCGCACGGGCGCTCTCCGCGGGCTCGGCCTGGGGGGCAGCCCGTCGCCTACAGCTCGAGCCGCTGCTCGACGACCCCGTCGGCGCCCGCTCCGCCGGGCTCGAGCCCATTGTCCCCGCCGGGCCCGCCCACGCCCTCGCTCGACCCGCTCACGTCCACCGTCCCTCCCACGGGCTCCGCGCCCACGTAGGCGATCCCGACCGCGTGGCCGCCCCGCCCGCCACCGCCATTGCCCCCGTGGCCTCCGGCGCCGCCAGCGCCTCCCGCGCAAGCGTCCACGACCGTGCCGCCACCCGTGCCGCCCAATCCCAGAAGCCCGCCTTGCTGTCCAAACTGCCCCATCCCACCGGCGCCGCCCGCGCCGCCGCTGCCCACCGTCACCGTCACCCCGTCGCCCAGCGTCAGCGTGGCGTTCAGCGACACGATGCCCAGGCTGCTGCCGCCTCCGCGCGCCCCGCCGCCCCGGCCTCCCCGCCGCACCCTCCTGCGCCGCCGCCGCCCCCGCCGGCTCCGTGGCTCGACGCGCTCGCCCTCGAGCCCCCGCCGCCGCCGCCGCTATGCCCGTAGCCACCCGCCTCGCCCGGCTCGCCGTCCGCCGCCGTGAACCCGTCCGCGTCGGCGACGCCCAGCGAGGTCGCGCCCAGGCCAGGGTTGCCGTCATTCCCGGGGCCACCTGTTTCGCCGCCGCCGAGCCCAACTCCTACGCCACAGTTGAGAGCGCCGCCACCCTGTCCTGTGCCACCCAAACCGCCCCCACCGGGGTCCGGGAAGTCGCCCGCCTGACCATTCCCTGCAGGGCCGTTTGGGAGCGGACCCCCCGCGCCCCCAAAGCCCCCCGACAGCGCCACGAGGCCGCAGGTGTTGGCGCCCCCCATCGCGTTGACAGGCACGGTGCCCGCCACGGCCCCCGTCATCCCGCCCTGAGCCCTCGCCAGCTGCTCCACCTGCGCCGGCGGCGCCGCGCCCGCCGCGCCATCGCCCGCCGTGATCCCCACCGCCTCGAGCTCCACCGTCGCCTCGCTCACCAAGAGCCCCAGGCTGCTCGCCCCGGCCGCCTCGGCGCTCGGCGCTTCGAGGTCCAGCGACATCACCCGCGAGCTGCCCGCCCCCGTGATGCGCATCGCCGGCACGTCGGCCTCCCCCAGGATCAACGGGCGCGCGCCGCCCGCGCTGTACGTCCAGCTCTCGCACGCAAAACCCCCGAACAGCGACGTGCCCGCGCTCACCTCCACGCTCCCCAAAGGTGTCGCCCCCCGCACGTACACCCGCGCCGCGCTCGGCTCGTTTTGCAGGGCCTCCACCAGGCTGCCATAGGGAGACGCCTGGCTGCCGTCGCCCCCGGTCGCCCCCGCCTGCACGAACACGCCGCACGAGGCGCCCACCGCGACCCCTTCGGTGGGTGCGCACTCGGCGGCGATGCCCCCGCCCTCGCCGCCCTCGCCGCCACCGCCCGGCCCCCCGCCGCCGTTCCCCTGCCCTCCGCCGCCGAGCGGAACGCATGCGTACCCCTCGGGGCAGCTGTCGTCCCCGCAGCCCGACCCGAGCGCGGCGAAGAGCCCCGCCGTCAACAGCCTCACCACCACGCCCCGCACGTGCCTCGGCTCGCCGATCATCTTCATCTCCCCTCAGTCGGCCTTCAGCGTCTCCCGTGGACAGGGTTTCTGTCGAGCCCTGCTCGCTGAGCACGAAGCCGCTCCCACGGACGTCCGTCCGTGGTCGCAGGTCGAAGCCGAGCTCCGCGCGGGGCTCCGGTCGGCAGTCCCCAAGAAGCGGAGCTTCGAGCTCGTTGCCGGGGACTAACCCGGGATCGTCTCGCAGCCGAGCACGACCCGGATCGCGCCCTCAGCGTCAGCCTGGACCGTGTCGCAGGTGCCCGGGCAGAGGATGATCTGCTGCGGATCGGCCGGGTTGTCGTAGTACCAGCCGTTGCCCCCGGCGCACGCGGCCTCATTGGGGACGTTGCCGAAGGTCTGCGGCGTGCCGCCGCCGCCGGGCGTGTACTCGACGTTGACGAGGTTCGGGTTGAAGTCGCCCATCGTCGGCTCGGGGATATCGAGCTCACAGGCGAGCAGCTCGCCGCGGATCGCCTGCAGCGCCGCGAGCAGCTCGTCCTCCGTGTTGCCGTTGCCCACGAAGAAGGAAGAGCCGCCGCCTGCGGTCGCGATCTGCGTGAGCTGGGACTCGTTCGAGCCTGCCAGGCCGACCGTGTAGGTGACCACGCCGTCGAGCAGACCCGAGGCAGCGATGTTCGAGATCCCGCTGATGCTCTCGTCGCAGCCGTTCGGCTCACCGTCGGTGACGAGGATCACCACCACCTTGTGGGTCGGGTTGTTCACCAGGTAGGCCGAGCTCCACGCGATGCCGCCCTCGAGCGCGGCGGACATCGGCGTCGGACCGCTCGGGTCTTGCGCGTTGATCGCCGCGATCAGCGCGGCCTCTTGCGTGTCGGTGGGCGCCGCGTCGGCAGTGAGCGTGCCGACGTCGACGTTGGGGGTCGCGCAGGCGCCGACGCTGCACGAGTTTTCGTTGCACTGCCCCTCGGGGAAGAACCTGAGGGCCACCTCGAGATCGGCGGCGCCCGGGTCGCCGAAGAACGCCTTCAGGGCGTTGGTCGAGTTCACCCACTTGTTGTCGTTGTCCATCGAGCCCGACTTGTCGAACGTGATGAACATCGTGAGCGGCGCGAGCTCGGCCTCGATCGACTCGCTCGCGCACTCCATCGTGTTGACGGTGCTGCCGCCCGAGCCGCCGATGTTGAAGCCGGCGCCGTTGCCGCCGTCACTGGAGCCGCCGCCGGCGTTGCCCCCGCCGGTGCTCGAGCCGGCGCCCGTGTTGCTGCCAGCCCCGCTTCCACCCGAACCGTTCGGCGAGTCGGGAGCACAAGCGGCGAGCAACGCGAGGACACAGCCAAGGCCAAGGGACTTCATGACCCAAGGGTACTGCAACGCTCGTTCCAGCCAAGCGCTCGCAACGGCCCTAGAAAATTGAAGTGGGACAACGTCGGCGGATCATCACCCCTGATACCCGCGATGCCCACCCAGCGCGGCGACGCCTACTCCTTCGACTGCTCTTTCGCCCAGGAGTCGCGCAGCCCAACGGTGCGGTTGACCACGAGCCGCTCGGCCTGCGAGTCGCGGTCCACCACATAGTAGCCGAGCCGCTCGAACTGATATGTCGACCCGGGGGCGGAACCTGCGAGCGACAGCTCCGCGAAGGCCGTCGGGAGCGTCTCGAGCGAGCCAGGGTTGAGGTTCTTCTTGTAGTCCTCGCCCTCGGGGACATCGGACGGCTCGGGCGCGGCGAACAGCCGGTCGTAGTTGCGCACCTCGCACACCGCGTTCTTCTCGGCCGAGACCCAGTGGATGACGCCCTTCACCTTGCGCGGCTCGCCGCCCGCGCCGGGCATGCTCGCGGCGTCGTGCGAGCACACCAGCTCCACGACCTCGCCCGCGGCGTTGGTCACGACGCGCTCGCACTTGATGATGGGACCGAAGCGCAGCCGCACCTCCCGGCCCGGTCCCAGCCGGAAGAACTTCTTCGGCGGGTCGAGCATGAAGTCGGTCGCCTCGATGTAGAGCTCGCGCGACAGCGCCACCTTGCGCGAGCCCATCTCGGCGTTCGAGGGATGGTTCGGCGCGTAGAGCGCGGTGATCTCGCCCGCTGGCAACGTCTCGATCGTCACCTTGAGCGGCTTGGTCACGACCATCGCGCGCGGCGCGGTCTTGTCGAGCTCCTCTCGGATGCAGTGATCGAGCAGCTCGAACTCGACCTGCTGCGCCGCCTTCGCCACGCCGATTCGATCACAGAAATCGCGCAGCGCCGCGGCCGGCACACCCCTGCGCCTCAGCCCCGCGATCGTCGGCATGCGCGGGTCGTCCCAGTCGGCGACGGTCTTCGTCTCTACCAGGTCCTTCAGCTTTCGCTTGCTCGTCAGCAGGTACGTGACCTCCATGCGCGCGAACTCATATTGGTTCGGCCGCTCGTCCGAGCTTCGCTGCGTCCACTTGTCGATCGGCAGCACCTCGAGGCACCAGTCGTACAGCGGCCTGTGGTCCTCGAACTCGAGGGTGCAGATCGAGTGGGTCGTGCCCTCGATCGCGTCCGAGAGCGCGTGGGCGTAGTCGTACATCGGGTAGATGACCCACTTGGTGCCGGTCTTCGGGTGCGGCTGCCGCTTGATGCGATAGAGCACGGGGTCGCGCAGGTTGAAGTTGGGCGAGGCCATGTCGATCTTCGCGCGCAGCGTGCGGGACCCATCGGGAAACTCACCCGCGCGCATCTTGCGAAACAGCTCGAGGCTCTCGGCGACCGAGCGCGACCGATGGGGGCTCTCCTTGCCCGGCTGCCCGGGCACGCCGCGCAGCTCGCGCATCTCGTCGCTCGACAGATCGCAGACGAACGCCTTGCCCGCCTCGATCAGCGCCTCGGCGTGCTCGTAGATGGCGTCGAAGTAGTCCGACGCGAAGCGCAGGTCGGCGCCCCAGTCGAAGCCCAGCCAGCGCACGTCCTGCTCGATCGAGCGGATGAAGAGCTCCTCCTCGGTCGCCGGGTTGGTGTCGTCGAAGCGCAGGAAGCAGCGGCCGCCGAAGTCCTTCGCGATGCCGAAGTTCAAGCAGATGCTCTTGGCGTGGCCGATGTGCAAGAAGCCGTTCGGCTCCGGTGGGAAGCGCGTCTGCACCCGGCCCCCGCGCTTCCCGCCCTTGCGGTCCTCTTGGATGAGCTGGCGGATGAAGTCGTTCTTCGGTGCTTCGTTCGACATCGGGGGGGCGACGCTAGGCCAGCGATCCATCCGCGGAAAGACGTTCGAGCGCGCCGCCCACCTGACAGCCGCCAGTCAGGCGCCGCCTCGAGGCCGCGTCGGTGTCCCTCGCCGCGAGAAACGTCTTGACGTGCCCGTCCGAAAAGGTAGGGTTCGCCGCGTCCTCGGGCCTGTAGCTCAGCTGGGAGAGCGCTAGAATCGCACTCTAGAGGTCAACGGTTCGATCCCGTTCAGGTCCACCGCCCGATGATGAAGCCCTCGAAGCCGCAAGGCTCCGGGGGCTTCGCGTCTTCGGTCGCCGGCCGTACGTCGACGACGCGACGTTTGGCTGTACCCTGCCTGTGAAGTGCTGCGTCCCTCGGCGCCTACCCGGCTCACTCGTCGCGCCGCCTTCCTTCTGGGCCTGACGGCTGCCGCCGTCGTCTCGATGGCGGGCGTCGCCTGCGAGACCGAGCTCTCCGACGTCCCCTTCGCGTGTGACGCCGGCGGCACCTGCCCCGAGGGGTTCACCTGCGAGGCCACGGTCTGCGTGCGCGACGGCGCGCGCCCCGCCGTGAGCCGCCCGATGCGCGTCTCGTGGATCAACTCCGGGGAGATGTTCTGGTTCGCGTCGCCGCGCGGCGGGGCCGATCTCGTGGTCAACGACGGCTTCACCGAAGGGGGCCGCGCCCTCTACCAGGTGCACGTCGCCGCCGACGGGAGCGTCGAGGACCCGGTCGTGCTGATCGATTTCGGCGAGCAGTTCCCCACGTCCTCGGCGGTCGTCGCGCTCGACGACGACCGCTACGGCGTGCTCACGCTCACCTTCCCCAGCGTCGAGTCGACCGAGCAAGAGCTGCTCTTCTACAGCGTCCCGCGGGACGGCTCGGGTGCCGCCGAGGTGATCGCCACACCCGTCGAGATGCCGCGCTTCGTCGGCGGCGCCGAGCCCGCCTACGTGAGCGCGCTCGCTCGCGATGGCGGCGTCGATGTCTCGTACGCCGACCCGGGGGAGGGCGGTCGGGTGATCATCGGCCGCCTCGAGCTCGACGGCGCAGCCGAGCTCGTCATCGAGCCGCGTGTCGTGGTCCCGCTCGCCCAGGTGCTCCCGCTCTCCGCCGACACCGTCTTGTGGGACCTCGGCGACGCGCTCGCGCTTCGGGTCGGCTTCGAGACCAACGAGCTGTGGCGCATCCCGGATGGAGAGGGCGTGGAGCCCGAGGGGCCCCTCCTGCTCGAGGACGACCCCGTCTACGCCTTCTCGGACCGCGTCGTCACCGTCGCGGTCAACGAGACTGAAGAGGGCGCGACCCTCGCGTTCGAGATTTACGATTGGCAGGGCTCGCGGCTCGAGGAGATCGTGGCCGGTCCGACCGAGGCTGGGCTCATCCCGTATACGGGCGTCCCCTCCGAGGGAGGGGCGCTGTTCGCGCCCGTGTTCTCGAGCGAAGACCTCGGCACGATCGACGCGGCCGTCTTGGGCACCGGCGGGACCCTCGAGCGGGTCGCCTCGATCGCGCGCCCCGGCTCCGACGAGCTGTACGAGGGGCGCGCCCTCCGCGTCGACGGGCAGGTGTACTTCGCGTGGACCGCGTTTCACGGCTCGCTCATGGATCTCTGGGTCGGCGTCTCGCCGGAGGGCTCGTGAGCCGCGCCGCCGCCCTCGCGCTCGCCCTCAGCGCCGCGTCCGGGCTCGCGCTGCTTTCGGCGGCGTGTGAGCCCGAGCTGGGGGACGTGCCGGCGACGTGTCCCAACGGCACCTGCCCCGAGGGCTACGAGTGCATCCACGGGGTCTGCGCTCGGCCCGGCACGTCGATCCCGATCACGGTCGAGGCCACAGACTTCCTGCGTGCCAACGATCTGATCGTCGTCCCGCAAGAGGGCTCGGTGCTCGTCCTCTGGGAGACGTATGCGTACTCCACCGAAGGACAGTCCATCCGCGCGCGCCGCCTCTTCGCCGATGGGTCGGTGAGCGAGCCGATGGTCCTCGAGGACACGTGGGTCGCCGCCGAGGCGGGCCTCGAGCCCTTCTTCGACGTGCTCAGCGTCTCGGACACGAGCGCGCTCCTCGCCCTCACCTCGGGCACGATCGACGACGCCCCGGAGCCGCGCCTGCGCGTCTTTCACGTGTCGCTCCCCGCGAGCGGCGAAGAAGCCTCGGGCGTCGTCACGGTCCCCGCCTGGGAAGACGAGGTCCGCATGCCCACGCTCGGCTATGGCGGCGTCTCACGTCCTCATTTCGTGAGACGAGACGACTCGCGCATCTCGCTCGGGTATTTCCAGTCGCGCGCCATTGCCTCCGACGTCCCCAGCGAGGGCGGCGGAGGGGCAGCGGGCGGTGGCGGCGCCGGGCAAGGCGGCGGCGCGGAGGGTGGGGCAGGGGGTGGCCTCCCCGACGCCGGCGTCACGCTCGGCGAGCTCGCCGTGTTCGAGCTCGACGCCCAAGGTGAGGTGGTCGTCGCGCCGCAGCCTTGCGGCCCTGACGAGACCTGCTGCGTCGCCAGCGCGTGCACGCAGGCGCGAGCCGATCGCACCCTCGCCGTCGGCGTCGTCGGGGGCTATGCGACGGAGTCTGCCATGACCTGGGTGCTCGACGACGAGCGGCCGAGCGTCCTCGTCGTCCCCGACGCCGCGCCCGAGCCGCTCGAGGCGCCGCTGCCGAACCTGTGTGTTCCCGTGGGCGTCATCCCCGGCTCTGCAGGCGAGGAGGGGCTGCTGGTGCTGGTCCCCTCGGAGCGCACCGGAGAGAAGCTGCCCACCGATCCGGTCGAGGGCCCCGCCATGGTCCAGCTGCGGACGCTTTCTGGCTCCGAGGATCTCGTCGAGCTGCCGATCATGCACGACAGCCCACGCCCCGCGACGCTGCTCGCGAGCCCCGAGAGCCTGCTCGTGGCGACGCCGGGCCGGAGCGCCGACGCCGCGACGCTGCTCGTCTACCGGGTCGACCTCTCCGCGCGCGCCTACGATCTGCTCGCGGAGATCCCGCGCTTGTCCTCGCAGACCGTCGGGGTCGTGCGCATCGTCGCGGCGGCCGGCAAGCTGTTCGTCGTCTGGCTCGACGAGGGCGACGAGACGGTCACCATCCGCGCGGCGATCCTCGAAGGGCTCTGAGCCCGGCTCGGGCGCCACGACACGACGACGAAGGCGGCGCGCCTGCCCACCCGCGCCCCCACCGGACACCGCGCGCGACCGCGGGTATAGTGCACCGCGAATGCCTCCGAGCTCGGAGCGATCCAACCAGAGCGGCGAGACGCCCGTGGTCCAAGTCGGACCGCTTCGCTACCACGTCGGTGACGTCATCGCGGAGAAGTACCGGCTGGCCGAGCTGATGGGCGAAGGCGGCATGGGCTCGGTCTGGCGGGCTCGCAACCTCGCCCTCGACGTCGACGTCGCGGTGAAGCTGGTCCACAGCGAGCTGCAATCGGACGATTCGACCGCGCGTATCCAGCGCGAGGCCCACGCGGCGGCGAGGCTGGAGCACCCGTCGTCGGTGCGCGTCTTCGATCTCGGCACCAGCGAGCTCGGAGACCCCTTCATCGTCATGGAGCTGCTGCGCGGCGAGAGCCTGCGCGAGGTGTTCGATCGCAGGGGCAAGCTCCCGGAATCGGAGCTCGTCGCGCTGCTGCTGCCGGTCGCGAGCGCGCTCGCGGCCGCCCACCAGCGGGGCGTCGTGCATCGAGATCTGAAGCCCGAGAACATCGTCATCGTCGATCAAGAGGGGGCGAGCATCCCGAAGGTCGTCGACTTCGGGATCGCCAAGGTGACCTCCTCGACGCCCAGGCGCGGCGCGACGACCGACGGGACCATCATCGGCAGCCCCGACTACATGTCCCCCGAGCAAGCGCGCGGGGAGATCGACAAGGTCGACGCGCGCAGCGATGTCTGGTCCTTCGGCGTCGTGCTCTATGAGGGGCTCTCGGGTGAGCGCCCCTTCCAGGAGGCCCACCCGCTCGCGCAGATCCGCGCCGTCATCGAGCGGGACGTCCCGAGCCTCGAGGCGGTCGGGGGGATCGATCCGAAGCTCGCGACGATCGTCAGCCGAGCCCTCTCCAAGGACGCCGCCGCGCGGTACCCGGACATGCGAGCCTTCGGCCGGGCGATCGCCGATTGGGCGCTCGCCAACGACCTCGAGACCGACGTGACGGGCACCTCCATCGCCGCCCATTGGTCCAGCGGGTCGCGCGCCTCACTTACCGCCGAGTCCCACGCGCTGCCCGCGCCGTCCCCTCCCTCGACCGCGAAGCGCACGCCGCGCGAGGAGCCCGCCGTGTGGTCGCCGCCGGGACGCGCATCGAGGCGAGCGATGCTCCCGGCGGTCGCCATTGGCTTCGTGGCTCTCGGGGTCCTGGGTGGCGTGGCGCTCTATTGGGGTGGGCTGCTCGGCGGGGGGCCAAGCGCGACCCTCACGGCCACGGCCACCTCCTCGGCCCCGCTCGAATCGTCCGCTCCCATCTTCCCCGCTGCGTCGACGCCGAGCGCGCCGAGCGCCGCTATGGCCTCCGCGCCGGTCACGACGGCGCCGCTCACGGCGGCGCCGCTCACGACGGGGTCCGTCCCCACGGCGAGCGCGACGACGACCGCGAGCGCTCAGGCCTCTGCCGCGCCCAGCGCGCCCGCCCGCTCCGCCGGGGCCTGTGTCGTCGCCCTCTTCCCCGCAGACGCCTTCCAGCCCAACGCGGCGCTCGACAAGGCCTGCACCGAGACCGATCCGCGGCGGGGCGCCGCGCTGATCCATGGAGAGATCGCGCGGCGCGGTCTGATCCAGCGCACGACGACCGAGGCCATGCACGAGTGGGCGCTCCTGTCGTGGTACGAGCTGGCCGCCTTCGCAATGGTGCGAGGCGAGTGCTGCCCCGAGCCGCTCGCGGCGGCGGCGCTTCCGCCCTCGGTCGGCACCTGCCCCGCGCTCGGGCCCGCGCTCGACGCGCTGTCCGCGGCGACCCGCGCGCGCGAGGGGTTCGACGCAGCCATTGCGAGCTTCCGAACCTCCGCGCTGTGCATCGAGCGCGGGCACCGCATCAACACCAGCCTGCCGAGCCCCTACTCTTACACAGGCCCACCCGGAAGCGGCGCCGAGTCCGCGCTCAAGCGGATGATCGCGCGGCTGCCGGCGAAGCCGTAGCGACGACCCGGCTCGCGCGCGGAGGGAGCCCCTACGACGCCGACCGCGCCGCGGGGGCCACCGCCGTCCCGCGGCTCCCGAAGCGCGCGAACAGCGCGGGAATGACCAGCAGGTTGAGCAGGGTGCTCGACGAGAGCCCGCCCAGGATGACCGCCGCCATGGGCGCCTGGATCTCGTTCCCCGGCTCCCCGGTCGCGAGCACGATCGGGATCAGCGCGATCGCGGCCGTCAGCGCCGTCATGAGGATGGGCACCAGCCGGTTGAGGCTGCCCTGCAGCACCGCCTCGTGCCTGGATTGCCCCTCCTCCAGCAGCTGCCGGTAATGGGTCACCATCATGATGCCGTTGCGGGTCGCGATCCCGAAGAGCGTGATGAAGCCAACCAGGGAGGCGACGCTCAAGACCCCGCCGCCCAGGTAGACGGCGACGGCCCCTCCGACCAACGCGAGCGGCAGGTTGAAGAGGACGATCAGCGCGTCGCGCCAGCTCTTGAAGGCGGCGTACAGGAGCAGCACGATCCCGAGGACCGCCACCCCTGAGAGCAAGACGATCGTCCGGCTGGCGGAGGCCTCGCTTTCGAACTGGCCGCCTAGCTCCGTGCGATAGCCCGGCGGCAACGCGACCTGCTCCTTCGTCGCGCGCAGCACGTCCTCCGCGGCGCCGCGGATATCTCGCCCCGTCACGTTGGCGGTCACGATGATCCGGCGCTGGCCCTTCTCGTGGTTGATCAGGTTCGGCCCCAGCGTCTTGTCGATCTGGGCGATCGCCCCGAGCTCGGTGAAGCGCTCCCCGTCGGCGTCGATCGGGATGCTCGCCAGGCGATCGGGCGTCGAGCCGTATTCAGCCGGCAGGCGCGCCAAGACGTCGTAGACCCGGCCACGCTCGTAGTAGGTGCCGACCTTGGTCCCGACGAGCGCCGTCTCGACGAAGCTCGAGATGTCCCCAGGCGTCTTTCCGAAGGAGGCCGCCTCGGTCGCCCGCGGGAGGATGACGATCTCCGGGATCTCGGTCTGCTGCTCCACGGTGACGTCGACCACGCCGGGGACCGCCTTCATGGCCACCTCGGCCTGACGCGCGAGGGTGCGCAGCTGGTCGAGGTCGTCTCCGTAGATCTTGAACGCGAGGCTCGCCCGCACACCGCTGACTAGGTGCTCGATACGGTGGCTGATGGGCTGTCCGACGGTCACCGCCAGCCCAGGGATGCTGGCCGACTCGGTTCGGATTTGCTCCAGCAGCTCTTCGCGGTCGCGCCCCTCGAGATCCAGCCCCACCTCGAGCTCGGAGAAGTTCACGTCGAGCGCGTGCTCGTCGCGCTCGGCGCGGCCGGTGCTTCGAATCACCGACGTGACGGCTGGGTGCTCGACCAGGTACCGCTCGAGCCGGCCCACGATCGCGTTGGACGTCTCGAGCGAGGTGCCCGGCGCCGTCGCGGCCGCGATGTTGAGGGAGCCTTCGTTGAACTCCGGGAGGAAGCTGCGGCCGAAGAAGGTCAGCGAGACGACCGCGGCGGCGGCGCCAGCGAGGGACACCATCCCGATGAGCGTCGGCGCTCGGAGCGTTCCTCGGACCACCGGCCCGTAGGCCCACTTCAACCCGCGGACCAGCGGGCTCTCGCGCGTCGCGTGGTGCGCGGCCTTGCCGCGCCCCAGCAGGACCAGGCACAGGACCGGCGTGACCGTCAGCGCGACCAACAGCGAGGCCGCGATGCTCGTCACGTAGGCGACCCCCAGCGGCTGGAGCAGCCGGCCCTCGATGCCCGAGAGGAAGAACAGGGGTGTGAAGACCAGCACGATGATCAGCGTGGCGAACACGACCGAGCCGCGGATCTCCTTCGACGCTGCGAGCACGACGTCGAAGATGGGGCGCCGATCGGCCTCCGGCAGCAGCGCGTTCTCGCGCAGACGCCGGTGCACGTTCTCGACATCGACGATCGCGTCGTCGACCAGCTCGCCGATGGCGATCGCGAACCCGCCGAGCGTCATGGTGTTGATCGACGCGCCGTAGAGGTGAAGCACCGCGAGGCCTGCCGCGAGCGAGAGCGGGAGCGCGAGCAGCGAGATGAGCGTCGTCCTCCAGCTGAGGAGGAACATCGCCAGGACGATGGTGACCAGGATCGCCCCATCGCGCAGGACCATCCCCACGTTGTCGACCGCGACGCGGATGAAGTCGGCCTGGCGGAAACCCTTGCGATAGAGCGAGACGCCCTCGGGCAGCGTGGACGACAGCTCGTCCATCGCGAGGTCGACGCGCGCGGTGACGTCGAGCGTATTGGCTTGGGGTTGCTTCTGCACCTTGAGCACCACGGCCGGTCGCCCACCTACGGCGGCGTCTCCGCGGCGAGGGCCAGCGGCGAGGGAGACCGTCGCCACGTCTCCCACGGTGATGGGGACCCCGTGACGCTCTCCCACCCGCGTGGCGCGGATATCGTCGACCGAGCGGGCCTGCCCGACCCCACGCACGAGGTACTCCTGTCCACCGACCGAGACGAACCCACCGGGGGCGCTCCCAATGGCAGAGCGTAGGATCTCGAGCACGTGGTCGACGGCCAGCTTGTGCTCCGAGAGCGCGAGCGGGTCGAGCACCACCTCGACGCGCCGCACGGCGCCGCCGATGGGGACGACCTGAGCGATCCCCTCCACCGCGAGCAGGCGCCTGCGCACCGACCACTCGGCGATCTCGCGTAGCTCACCGTCGTCGACGCCCCCGTCGCTCTGGACGCCGACGAACATGATCTCGCCCATGACGCTCGACGCGGGAGCGAGCACCGGGTCGATCCCCTCGGGCAGGCCGCTGCGCGCGGTCGCCAGCTTCTCGGTGACGACCTGGCGCGCCTGCGTCGTGGTCATGTCCCATTCGAACTCGGCCCACACCAAGGAGATGCCCACGGCGGAGCTCGAGCGGACGCGCCTCAGCCCCGGGCTCCCTTGGAGCGCCTGCTCGATGGGGAACGTGACGAGGCGCTCTACCTCCTCCGGGGCGAGCGCGTTCGCCTCGGTCACGATCGTCACGGACGGGGCGGACAGCTCCGGCAACACATCGACCGGCATCGTGCGGGCCGCGTAGACCCCGTACCCGAGCAGGACGAGGGCCGCGGCCAGCACCAGCCAGACGTTTCGAAGGCTCGCCTTGATGAGTGCGTCGAACACGTCTCGCTCCTCAGTGGCGGTGGGACTCGACGGTCCCCATGACCGCCGCGAGGTGGATATCGAAGCCCCCGACCGTCACGACACGCTCTCGCTGCTCGACCCCTCGCAGCACGGGGATGAAGCCGAGGTCCTCCGGACCGACCGTGACGGGGCGCTTCTCGAAGTGCTCGCCGTCGATCTGCACGAACACGTACGGGCGCGTGTCGATCTCGACCACCGCGCCGCGCGGCACGACGGTCCGCGGCTCCGCCGCCCCGAAGCGCGCCACTAGCACCACCGACGCCCCGACCCGAAGCTCCGGCGGGAACGCCTCGGTCTTCGGGCCGAGATCGACGAGCCAGGTGCCCACTCGGGTCGACGGATCGATCGTCGGGCTCGGGGAGAGGAATTTCGCGCCGAGCGGCCCGAGGTCGACCGGCGCCTGCGCCTGGGCGCGAACCGTCGCAGGCTCGGCCGCGTCGAAGGGGCCGCGCGCGAACGTGCGAGCCCGCACCCACAGGCTCTTGTCACCCCCGAGCCGGACCAAGGGTGCCCCGGAGGCCACGGTCTCGCCGTTGGTGACGACGACCTCGGCGATCAGCCCCGACATGTCGGCCTTGACCTGGAGGCCTTTCTTGCCGTCCCCGGTGAGCGCGCCAATCCGCTGTTGCGCGAGGCGCAGCCGGCTCGACAATAGCTCCGCCTCGTTCTTCAGCTCGATCAGACGCTTCTCGGGCAACAGGCCCTTTTCGACCAGCGGGGTGACCCGCGCGATCTCGTTGTCGTTTTGCTTCTTCGCGATCGCCGCGTCCTCGACCGCAAACGACAGCCGGCTGAAGTCCTCGTCCACAACGTTCGGGACGATGATCCCGAGCACGTCGCCCTTCTCCACCTTGAGGCCCACCGTCAGGGCTCGCTTCGCGTCGTGCACGAACCTCCCCCCGGTGGGTGCGCCGATCGTGAGCTGGTCGCTCCCAGCCGGCTCGACGACTCCTGGCAGCTCGAGCTGGCGACGCACGGGGCGCTCCTCCGCCCACGCCGTGCGGAACGCGATCTTCCATTGGGACTCCTTGAGGAAGGTGATGCTCGTGTCAGCCGTCTCCGCGGCGGGGGGCGGATCGGCGGCCAGCACCTCGATCTTCCCGCAGTCCCAGGTGTCGGTGAGACCCTCGTGCTCGTATTGCATCGCCACGCCGTATTCGCCGACCGGCAGGCCCTCTCCTTCGAACACGAAGATCCCAGGGCGCTTCACCCCGACCTGGGCGTGCTCGCGCGCGAGCTTGCCCGCGGCGTCTTGGTAACGCACCACGAAGCGCCCCTCGGTCACCGCCTGGAAGTCGGAGAGGCGCGTCACGTGAGCGTGATACGAGATCGGCTTGTCCTTCACCGGCGGAGGGATCTCCACGAACAGCTCGTAGCGCTCCGTCCACTGGGTGATGCTGATGGGCTCGGGCTCAGGCGGCTCCTCGGCGTGCGCGCTGCCGTCGGCGTGCGGGTGGCCGTGGCCGTCTTGCTCGTCGTGGTGGTGACATGCCGCCACCCATGCGGTGGCGCTGGCGACCCCGAGGATGAATACGAGTCTCGTCACGGCGATGTCCCTCCACAGGCGCGGTCGAGGGCCGCGTCGAACAGCGAGCCCGAGGCACGCATCTTCGCGATCCTCGCGAGCGCTCGTGCCTCATCGGTGTCGATCTTGGCGAGGGCGGTGGACTCGGCCAGCGCCGCCGCCGCGAGGACCTCGGTGAGCGAGCCTTCCCCGGCCAGATAGAGGGTCTTCGCCTGCTCCAGGAGCTTGCTCGAGCGCTTGGCGCTCTCGGCTGGGTCACGCCCCGAGGGTGGCGCGAGCGCCGCTAGGGTCTCGTCGGCGGCAGCGGTCTCTGCGTCGGCCCGCGCGAGCAGCAACGAGCGAGCGGCCCGCGCGCTCGCGGCCGCCGAGAGCGCCACCGCCGCCTCTCCCTGCCCATGGTCGAAGAACGTGATGGGGATCCCGACGCGCAGCGCGAAGCCGTGGCCGGTCTCGGTCTCGAGGGCGGTGACCTGGCGATAGCCGAAGAAGAGCTCCAGATCGGGGAC
This sequence comes from Polyangiaceae bacterium, assembly GCA_016719945.1. Taxonomy (GTDB): domain Bacteria; phylum Myxococcota_A; class Polyangia; order Polyangiales; family Polyangiaceae; genus Xiheicaenibacterium. The sequence continues at coordinate 249,415 of JADJYE010000003.1, forward strand.
CCATTTGCGGTTCGCCGCCTCAGCCTCGAGCTCGAAGGCCCGGATCGCGGCGTCGAAGCTCTGGAGCATCGGGGGTACGACCGAGGCCGCGGGAGCCGGCTCGGAGGCGAGGCTCGGCAGCGTCAGCCCGGAGAGGTCGATCGCCCCGCCCAAGTGGGCCTTCAGCTTGGCCTTCGCGCTGGACGACTGGCCGAGCTGGAGCGCCACGCGCGTCTCATGGACCTCGAGCTCGAGCCCGTGGCGAAGCAGATCGTGCTCCGAGCTCTCTCCACCAACCTTCAGTCCGGTCAGAGTCGCGCCCAACGCCGTCAGGGCAGCCTGCTGCGCCGACAAGACGTTCGCGCGCTCGCGCTCCGCGACCGCGCGAACCAGCGCCTCACGGAGGTCCAAGGCGCCGTCGATCATCACCGCGCTGGCCTGCGCGCTCTTCTCGGCGAGGTGCTCGTCTGCGGCGTCGGAGAGCAGGAACCGCCGGCCCCCGATCCCGAGCGGGAAGCCGACCCCGATCAGGGTCTCGGCGTCCTCCTCCGCGGTCAGGCTGCGGTTGTGCTCGATCTCCAGCGTAGGGTTCGGGACTACGGCCGCGACATCCACTGCGGCCTCGCCCTCGCCGACGAGCGCAGTTGCATGAGCGCGGCGCGGCCCCGCCACGCAATAGCGCTCGAGGATGGCGCGCTCGGTCGCGAGGGGGGCCGCCACCTCCGCCGGCTGCGCGTGCGCGCGCGCCGCACCTGCGAACGTCGCGAGCAACATCGCGACGGCGGTGCCACTACGCGCTGTAGTAATTCGACCCGAGCGAGCGAGGGAGAGTGACATCGAAGACCTCCTCAGGTGAGCCAGCCGAGGACGGTCTCGGCGGCGTGATGAGCGCTCGTCCCCCCGAGCGCGGTCGCCGAGAGGACGGCGGCCACGAGGGCGACGGCGACGAGCCAGAGATCGCTTTTCCGGCTTCGCGCGGCGGGCACCGTCGAGCCGTGGACCAGGTAGCGGACGCGCAGATCGAGGTCATCCCCCGCAGACGCGGCCATCATGCCGAAGGGCGGCGCAGCTTGGGGCGCGGCCTGCGCCCGGCCGCACTCGACGAGCGCCGTCGCTAGCAGCAGGGGGTCGCCGAGCCGGTGCGCAGCGATGCGATCACACTCCAGCTCGGCCGCGAGTCTCCAGCGCTCGACGAGCCCGCGCCCCGAGCGCGCCGACATGAAGCAGGTCGCGAGCTGCAGGCACGCCAGCGTCAATGGGTCCCGGCGCGAGGCGTGGGCTCGCTCGTGCTCGATGACGGCCGCGCGGGACGAGGCGTCGAGGCGGGACCAAAGCGGTCGACCGACGACGATTCGTGGAGCGAAGAGCCCGACCGTCGCGGCGTTCGCACCCAGCTCAGACGTAATCGTGAAACCGCCAGCACGCTCGAGCCCACCGCCGACCCGCCGCATCCACCGCGCCGTCGCTCGTGCGTCGTCGAGCACCCTGAGCAGGGCGCGGAAGCTCGGCGCGAGCCCGCACACGGCGCCGCATGCGGCGACGACCAAGAGCCACGAGAAGCCCACGTGATCGAAGCACAGGTGCAAGTGGTGGGGGTGGCTGAGGCAATGGCAGCCCCCGAGGATCGACGCGGGCGAGATGAGCGACAAGGCGACCGCGGTCCCCACCGCGATGGGCAGGAGCGCGAGCCCCGCCCAGGCCGCGCTCGAGTGGCGCAGCCGCGCCGACAACCGCGCTCCGATGGCCAGGCACGCCGGGGCGGCGAGGCGCACCGAGAGCAGCCAGGTCGCGAGCACGAAACCCCCGAGCAACAGCTCGCTCACGACCCGGCCCTGCGGGCGGCGATGAGCGCGGCGAGGCGATCGAGCAGCTCGGGATCTCGCGACTCGACTGAGTCGAGGAACGCCATCAGGACGGCGTTCTGGGGCGGGCCCTTCTTGCTCAGCGCCGCGGCGGCCCGCTCTGCCAGCAGGGCCTCTCGGGCGACCCGCGGACGATACAGGAACGCCCGTCCGCTCTTCTCCCGAGCGACGAACCCCTTGTCGTGCAGCCGATCGAGCACCGTCATCACGGTCGTATAGGCGAGCGCTGGACGCCGCGTCAGCTGGGCGCCGACCTCGCGCACCGTGAGCGCGCCGCGCGCGGTCCACAGCACCTCGAGCACGCTGGTCTCGAGCTCGCCCAAGGAGTCGATCTTCGGCTGCGGCAAAGCTGCGCCCATCTGCGGGACGTTTCTACTACGACGCGTCGTAGGTGTCCAACAGGGACGCCCTTCGCTACGGCGTGGGCGACCCGGAGAGCTCGTTCGAATACTCCGACGCGTCCGCTCCACGCACGCAGCGAACACGATACGTATAGGTGACCGCGGGGTCGGTCGCCGCGTCGTCCGCCTCGTTGTCGATCGTCCCCGGGATGGAGAAGAAGCTCGCGAAGGTACCGCCGTCCTCCGAGCGTTCGCCCTCCACCGTGTCGCAGTCGGTCGTAACGTTCGTCCAGTAGAGGTGCAGCGCGCCGTGCATCGGGACAACCTCGTCGAGGATCGGCGCAGCGGGCAACGCCGCCCCGCCCCCGCCGCCGGTCGCCGGCGCTCCGGCCTCGGCCCCGCCGCCGTCCCCTGCGCCACCCCCGTCCCCCGCGCTGCCGCCCTCGTTGGCGTCGCCCGCCGTCGAGTCCCCGCACCCGAAGAGCGCAAGACACAGCGTGAGCCCGGTGAGCCAAGAGCGTTGCTTCATGATCTTCGTCTAGCCAATCTGACCGAGCCTCGAAATCGTGCGCTTCCTGGCGCGCTCCGATTTATGTGACCCCGAGGGTCACGCCGACCGCGCAGCCGACGAAGAGCAGCCCTGGTGCGGGCCGCAAAGCTCGCTACGCTGGGAGCCGTCATGAAGCGTCTGGGCCCCGTTCGCGTTCTCCTCGTCACGACGCTCGCGCTCGGGTGCTCCGACGACGCTGCGCCCCCACCGAAGGCGGTCGACAACACCGAGATCGAGCTCGCTCGAGCGTCGGACGAGAGCCCCGAGCCCGACGTGTTCGAGCTGACCCTGGAGGCACGAACCACCGAGGTGCAGCTCGGGGACGGGCCGCCGACGCCGGTGTGGTCTTACAACGGAACGGTCCCCGGGCCGCTGATCGAGGCGAAGGTCGGCGACCGGCTCGTCGTCCACTTCCAAAACTCGCTGGACGAGGAGACGACCATTCATTGGCACGGGGTCCGGCTCCCCGCCACCATGGACGGGACGCTGGCGATGCAGGATCCTGTCTTGCCAGGCGGCTCCTTCGATTACGAGTTCGAGCTGAAGGACGCCGGGCTGTTCTGGTTTCACCCTCACGCGGGGAGCGCTACGACGTGCTCGTGTCGCTCGACGGCGAGGTCGGCGAAGAGCTGCCGCTCACGACGGAGCCGTACGAACGCGGCCACGGCACCGGGGACAACCCCGCGCTCCCGATCGCGACCCTCCGACTCGACGGCGAGCGGGTGGAGGGCTCCTCGTTGCCGGACACCGGGCCGCCAGTCGAGCTCCTCCCGGCGCAGGCTCCCGCGGAGTCGATCGTGCTCGACGAGGGGACCATCGATGGGCAGCTCGCCTTCACCATCAACGGCGCGACGTTCCCGGACGTCCCCCCCATCATGGTCCCGCTCGGCGAGACGCGTGTGCTCGACGTCCGCAACGACGCTGAAATGGACCACCCATTCCACCTCCACGGCTTCTTCTTCCAGGTCTTGGAGGCCGACGGAGTCACCGTGCCGGAGTCGAACCGCTTCAACAAGGACACGATCATCGTGCCCATGGAGTCCAGCCTCAAGCTCGTCGCCCGCTTCGACGAGCCCGGAATGTGGATGTACCATTGCCACATCCTCGAACACGCTGAGCTGGGCATGATGGGCGAGCTCCGGGTCGAGGAGTAGTCGGGCGTCACCTTGCGCAGTCCAGCGATGCGAGTGGGCGACGACGCCGGGTGGACCGCGGTGTGGCATAGCCGGATCGGCCTCCGCCTCGCCGCGTCCTTCGGGGCGCTGCTCCTGCTCGTCGTCGTTGCCCTGATCCTTTGTGCTCACGCGTTCCAGAGCATCGGACGCGCCGAGCGTGAGGTTCAGGCGTTCGAGCGGGCGCGGCACGCGGCCGATCGCGCGTCGCTGTTGATGCGGGAGCAATACATCCACCAGGCGCACACGCTCATCGTCTTCGACGACACGCACCTCGACCACTACCGCGACGTCGTCGCCGTGGCCAGCCAGGCGATCGACGAGCTCCGGGCCGCCCTCGCCACCCCCGAGGACGCCGCGCTCGTCGACGAGCTCGAAGCACATCGCGCCGCCAATCACAAAACGTTCGAAGAGCTGACGGTGCCGGCGGTGCTGCGCGGAGATCGGGCCGAGGCGGTCCGGCTGCACGAGGACATGGAGAAGAGCGTCGTGGCGTTCTCGAGGACGGTGCGACAGCTCCACGACAGGAACGACGCTCGCGCGACCGAGGCGCGGGTCGAGATGGAGCGGGCGTGGTCGCGCGCCCAGATGGCAGCGCTGGCGTGTCTGGCGGCGGCGCTCGTCCTCGGGGCGGTGATGGCCTACCTGCTCACCAGGACGGTCGTCGCTCGCGTCGCGGTCCTCCGGGCCGGGGCGGAGCGGATCGGCGCGGGCGATCTCGAGCACCGAATCCGGCTCGACGCGAGGGACGAGCTCGGCGAGCTCGCGAGGGCGTTCGACACGATGGCGGAGGCCCTCGCCAGACGCGAGGAGGAGCTCGTTCGAGCCCAGCGCCTCGCTTCGATGGGCCAGGTCGCCGCCGGGATCGCGCACGAGCTCAACAACCCCCTCGGGGTGATCCTCGGCTACGTGAAGCTCCTTCGTCGCCGCGGCGAGTGGGACGACGACGCGCTGGGGGTCATCGAGCAAGAGGCCACGCTGGCCTCGGAGACCGTCGCCGCGATGTTAGACCTGGCGAGGCCGTTGTCGCTCAAGCTCGCCGAGGTCGACCTTGGCGCAATCCTCCGTGAGAGCGTGGAGCGGCTATCGCAAGTCGAGCGCGTCCAGGGCGTCGACGTGAAGGTCGTCAGCACCGCGCCGGTCATCGCCTGGGCCGACGAAGCGCGGCTGCGCCAGGTCGTCGCCAACCTCTTGACCAACGCGGCGGAGGCGGCCGCGCCGTCGGGCCACGTCGAGGCCTCGGTCCATACCACGGGAGACGAGGTCGAGCTCACCGTCGATGACGACGGCGCGGGCTTCCCGGAGGCCGATCGGCGCAAGGTAACGGAGCCCTTCTTCACGACGAAGTCTCACGGGGCCGGGCTGGGTTTGTCGATCGTGCGCACGCTCGTCGACGCACACCAAGGGGACCTCGGCTTCGAGCGCTCGCCCCTGGGCGGCGCGCGAGTGTGGGTTCGACTGCCCGCTCACGCTGCTTCGCGCGAGAGGCTGGAATGAGCCGTCCTCGACTCTTGGTCGTCGACGACAAGGCCACCTTCCTGTCGCTGTTCGAGAAGATCGTGGGCGAACGAATGGATGTTCACCTCGCCGGCCACGGCGCCAAGGCGCTCGGCCTGCTCGCTGTCGAGTCGTTCGACGTCGTCGTGACGGACATCCGGATGCCTGGCGTCGACGGGATGGCGCTCCTGGCGCAGATCAAGGCGCGCTCGCCCGATATCGAGGTCATCCTCGTGACCGGCTATGGGACGATCCCCCAGGCGGTCGAGGCCATGCAGGGCGGGGCCTTCTCGTACCTGACCAAGCCGTTCGACCCGGACGTCGCGCTGGCGACGATCGAGGCCGCCGTCGCACGCCGGAGGGAGCGGCAGCGCGATCGGAGCGCTTCGCGCACCGTGGACCCGGGTGAGACTTGGCTCTCGGGCCGAAGCGAGCTGATCGTGCGGGTCTGGGAGCTGGCGTCGCGCGCGGCCGCGGCCAGGGTCCCGGTCCTGCTCCTCGGCGAGATCGGGACGGGAAAGCAGGCGCTCGCACGGCTGATCCACCGGCAGTGCCCGGTCGCCTCGCAGCCCTTCCACCTGATCCGCGCGACCGACTGGGGCCTCGACGACCAGCGGGTGGGCACGGTGTTCCTGCCGGACGTCGATCGACTTCCGAAGGACCACCAAGACCAGCTCCTCGCCGAGCTCCGCGACAAGCCGTCGCTGCGTTGGATCTTCGCCTCGCAGGAGCCTCTCGACGAGACGTCCGCGGAGCACCCCCTCCTCGAGGCGCTCGCCGCGGAGACCGGGTCATTCCCGATTACGCTTCCGCCGCTGCGTGAGCGACAAGAAGATATCCCGCTCATCGCGTCGTCGATCCTCGCCGCGATGCCGCCGCGTGACGGCGAGGCGCCCAGCCTGACGTCGGAGGCGCTCGCAGCGCTCGTAGCCTACGACTGGCCGGAGAACGTACGCGAGCTGGCGCAGACGCTCGACGCAATGGCGCGGCGTACCACCGCGCCGCGGATCGGCATCGAAGCGGTGCCCGAAGAGGTGAGACGCGCGCCGAACCTCCGCGCGGACCCAGCCCGTCTCGTCGAGCTCACCTATCGCGAGGTGATCGACCTGGCCCGCGAGCGAACGACGCGAGACTACCTCGTCGAGCTGCTGCGTGCGGCGCGCGGCAACGTGACTCGGGCGGCCCAGAGGGCCGACATCGAGCGGGAGAGCCTCCATCGATTGATGAGGAGGTTCCACCTGCGGGCGGAGGACTTCCGTTCGCGGCGCGACTGACGCGCGTCACTCGGCCCGGTAGAGCGTCATCATCGCGTGACCCGGACGGTCACAGGGTGCGCACGCAAGGGATTCGGCGACGCGCACTCGCTGCAGAGGTCACCGCGCGTCGCGCCTCCAACGCCGCGCGCATTCATGGCTCGATGATTGCTACGCCCCGCCCAATGGGCACGGGCGTCTGGATGGGGAAGGCTGCGCTGCTGGCGGCCCTGCTGTCGCCGGCGGTCGCCACGGCGCAGGAGGCAGACGCTTTGCCCTCTCCTCTGTCTCTCGAGACCGTGGCTCGATACGCGCGCGAGCACCGCGCCGAGATCGGCGCTGCGCGGGAGCGCACCCGCGCCGGCTGGGCCGCCGCGGGGGCAGCCGGGAAGCCACCCGACCCGATGCTGATGACGAGCCTCGATCACCTGCCGCTGCCCGAGGTGATGGGCGCCGACCTCAGCGTGATGTTCCAGCAGTCGATCCCGCTCTCGGGCGAGCTCGCGGCGCGGACTCGCCGCGCACAATGGGCCGCGCGTGCCTGGGAGGTCGACGAGAAGACGACCCGCCTCGACGTCGAGCGCGAGGCCGTCGAGGCGTACCTCATGTTGGCGGAGGACCAGGCGATGCGGGCCCTGGTGGCACGTCAGATCGCCAGCGTGCAGTCCCTGGAGAAGGTGGTCGAAGCGAAGATGCTGACCAGCTCGGCGAGCGCCGCCGACCTGCTGAGGATGACGCTCGAGCGAGCGAAGCTGGAGCTCCGCAGGGACAGCCTCGATCACCAGATCAAGGTCAGCGACGCGATGCTCGACGCAGCGCTCGGCCGGGCCGTGGACGCCGCCGTCCCGGACTGCGCGCTCCCCGACGCGGCGGCGGTCCCGGCCCTGCCATCGCCTCAGCCCGACGCTTCCAAGCGCCCCGAGCTGGCGGCCATGGGACACCGTGTCCGCGCCGCCGACGAGGAGGTCGAGGTCATGCGCCACATGCGCATGCCGATGGGCGTCTTCGGGCTCGGAGTCGCCTACACGATGAGCGATGGGCCAGGGCTGATGGCCTCGGTCGGGTTGAGCCTGCCGATCTGGGCGAGCGAATATGACCACGCCATCGACGAGGCCAAGTCGATGGCCGCGATGGAGCGCGCCAGCCTGCAGGCGATGAAGACCATGGTCGAGGGCACCGTCGCCGCGACGAGCCACCGCCTCGAGGCCGCTCGCGCTCGCGAGTCGACGCTTCGCACTCAGCTTCTGCCGCTGAGCGAGCAGGTGTCGAAGGCGCTGCTCACCTCGTACGCCACGAGCGAGGGCTCGGTCGTATCGGTGATCGACGGGCTGCAGGCGACGCAGATGATTGAGATGGAGCACCTCGCGGCCCGCGGCGAGCTCGGCAGAGCGCGGGTCGCCTGGGCAAGAGCCACGGGCTCGGGAGAATGACATGACCGCCACCGTTCCCGCCGACCCGAGGTCGAAGATCGCACGAATCGCGGCGCTCCCATTGCTCCTGGCGGCGTTCACCGGCTTCGCTGGACCCTGCCAGGTGCACGACCACGGAGCCCCCGCGTCCTCCTCGGCGGCGAAGGCGCGCCCCGCGCCGACCGCCTCCGCGGCCGATCCGCACGCGGGTCACGACATGAGCAAGATGCCCGCGGCGGATCCGCACGCGGGCCACGACATGAGCAAAATGCCCGCGGCCGATCCGCACGCGGGCCACGACATGAGCAAGATGTCCGGCCGCGGTCCCACACCCGCGGGCTACAGCCACGTCATGCTCGACGCGGTGCCGTTCCCGGAGCTTGGCTTCTCCACCGCCAAGGTCGAGCGCCGCCCGCTCTCGCGGCGCGTGCGCACCACCGGCTGGGTCACCGTGGACGAGACGCAGACCAGCCACGTCCACGCCAAGGTCCGTGGCGTGGTCGTCGCCAGCCATGGCCGCTTCGTGGGCTCGAGCGTGAAGAAGGGTGAGGCGCTCGTCAGCCTGTACAGCGAGGGCATCCTCGCGGCGGAGCTCGAGCTGCTCTCGCTGGTGCAGCAGCGACAGGCGCTCGAGGCCGCTGCGCCAGGGGGGGCCGTGGGGCAGGCGCTCGATCCGGTGGTCGAAGCCGCGCGCAAGCGCTTCGCCCTCTGGGACGTGTCTGCGGGGCAGGTCGCGAAGGTCGAGAAGACCGGCAAGCCAGCTCGCGGCGTGACCCTCACCGCGCCGCGCGACGGCGTCATCCTCGCGCGCGGCGCCATCGACGGCATGTACGTGGAGCAGGCCACCGACCTGTTCGTGATCTCCGACGTGAGCAAGCTCTGGATCGTGTTCGACGTCTTCGAGCGCGACATGCCCTACGTCGCGATCGGGCAGGAGGCGACCTTCCGCTGCGAAGGGATGACCCACGCGCACGACGCCAAGGTCTCCTATCTGTCGCCGACCATCGATCCCGCGACGCGCTCGCTGCGCGCGCGGGCGAGCGTCGACAACCAGGCAGGCACGCTGCGCCCGGGCGCGTTCTCCAGCGTCGAGCTGAAGATCGACCTCGGCGAGGGGCTCGCCATTCCGGAGGACGCGCTGCTGAGGACCGGAGAGCGGGACCTCGTCTACATGGTGCACGACGGTATGGCGATGGCCGTCGAGGTGAAGGCGACCCCCGGCGCCGACGGCTTCGTGCGCATCGACGAGGGCCTGCTGGAGGGCGACGTCGTGGTGACCGGCGCGCAGTTCTTCGTCGACTCCGAGAGCCGGCTCGGTCGCTCGGGCACCGGACATGTCCACTGAGCCGAACGCAGCGAGCCCCATCGCCTGGTTGATCCGCGCGTGCGCGGGACGGGCTGCGCTGGTGATCTGGATCGCGATCGCCCTGGCCGTGCTGGGGGTGTGGAGCGCCAGGCGCGCCCCCCTCGACGCGCTGCCGGACCTCTCGGACACGCAGGTCGTCATCGCCACCGAGTGGATGGGGCGCAACCCCACGCTGATCGAGGACCAGGTCACGTATCCCGTCGCCACCGCGTTCCTCGGCGCGCCCAAGGTGAAGGCGGTGCGCGGCTTCACCATGTTCGGGATGAGCTTCGTCTACGTCGTCTTCGAGGACGGGACGGATCCCTACTGGGCCCGCGCGCGCGCGCTCGAGCAGCTGGCGAAGGTCCAGTCGCGGCTGCCGCCGGGCGTGACCCCGCAGATCGGACCGGACGCTACCAGCGTCGGCTGGGTCTACCAATACGCGCTCGTCGACGACAGCGGCCAGCACGACCAGCAAGAGCTACGCGCCCTCCAGGACTGGACCCTGCGCTACGCCCTGCAGGGGATCGAGGGCGTGTCCGAGGTCGCTACCGTCGGCGGCTTCGAGAAGGAGTACCAGATCGAGGTCGACCCTGGGCGGCTGCGCGCCTACGGGCTCGCCCTGGGCGACGTCGTCGCGGCCGTCAGCGGCGCCAATGGTGAGGTGGGTGGGCGCGTGCTGGAGATGTCGCAGCACGAGTATGCCATCCGTGGCCGCGGCTATGTCGGCTCGCGCGAGGACTTCGAAAGCGCGGTCATCGCCGTGCGCGGCGGGGGGCGGCCGATCAGCGTGGGCGACGTCGCCCAGGTGACCGTGGGTGGCGCCATCCGCCGCGGACTGGCGGACCTCGACGGTCGCGGTCCGGTGGTCGGTGGCATCGTGGTCATGCGCACCGGGGAGAACGCCCTCGAAGTGTGCCGACGCACGAAGAAGAAGCTCGAGGAGCTGGCGCCGAGCTTGCCCCCTGGCGTGCGAGTCGTGCCCGTCTATGACCGCAGCCGCTTGATCGAGGCCTCGCTGTCGACCCTGGGCACGAACCTGCTGCAGATCGTGGGCGTCGTGCTGGTCACCATCGGGCTGTTCTTGTTTCACTTGCGCTCGTCCCTGGTGGTCGTGGTCACGCTGCTGGTGGCGACCTCGGCCTCGTTCATTGCGTTCTGGGCCCTCGATCTGACGATCAGCATCATGTCCCTCGCGGGCGTCATCCTCGCGCTCGGCGACATGGTCGACTCCACGGTCGTGATGGTCGAGGACGCGCACAAACGCATCGCCGAGGCGGAAGCGCGGGGTGAGCCCATCGACCGCCAGGGCGTCATCATCTCCTCCGCGCAGCGGCTCGGGCCGTCGCTGTTCGGCGCGCTGCTGGTCTTGACCGTGGCGTTCTTGCCGGTGTTCGCGCTGACCGGGGAGGAGGGGCGGCTCTTTCGCCCGCTGGCCGTCGCCAAGACCGCCTCCATGGCGGTGGCCTCGGTGCTGGCGATCACGCTCGTCCCCGCGTTGATGGTGTGGCTGCTGCGCGGGCGCATCCGACCGGCCGAGCAGAACCCGATCGCCCGTCTGGCGGCGGCGATCTACCGGCCCCTGCTCCGCGTCGCGCTGCGCGCGCGCTGGCTGATCCTGGCGGCGGCCGTCGCGCTGGTCGCCGCGACCGCCATCCCGGCGCGCAAGCTGGGGTCGGAGTTCATGCCGCCGCTGTACGAACAGGACCTGCTCTACATGCCCGTCAGCGTGCCCTCGATGCCCGTCTCCGAGGCGGAGCGCATCTTGCGCTGGCAGGACCAACGCATCCGCGAGGTGCCGGAGGTCGAGCAGGTGTTCGGCAAGGCGGGCCGCGCCGAGACGGCGCTCGATCCCGCGCCGCTCACCATGTTCGAGACGATCGTGCGGCTGAAGCCCAAGGAGCAATGGCGGCCCGGGCTGACGCTCGAGGCGCTGATCGCCGAGCTCGACGCGAAGACCAAGACCCCCGGCATGCAGGGCGCGTGGACCATGCCGATCAAGGCACGCGTCGACATGCTGTCCACCGGGATTCGCACACCCATCGGCGTCAAGGTGTTCGGCAAGGACCTCGCCACGATCGCCGCGATCGAGGCGCAGATCGAGGGCGTGCTACGCGACGTCCCCGGTACGCGCAGCGTATACGCCGAGCGGGAGCTGGGTGGCTTCTACATCGACGTCGTCCCGCGCCGTGAGGCGCTCGCTCGCTACGGTGTGTCGGTCCGCGAGCTGCTCGACACCGTCGAAGCCAGCGTCGGCGGCGTGACCGCCACGACGACGTTCGAAGGCCGCGAGCGTTATCGCGCGGTCGTACGCTACCCGCGGGAGCTGCGCGACGACCCCGAGGCGCTCAAGTCCGTGCTCGTCCCCGTGCGCGTCGCGCCGCTCCCCGACGTGCTCGGCGGGCAGCTGAGCTCCGGGGCCAGCGACGCGCTCCTGTACCCGGGGCGCCCCCCTCAGGGCTATGGCAGCGCGATGGGTGCTCCGGGAGGCTCGCGGGCGATGGATGGCTCGATGGCGGGCGGCATGGGGCCCGCGGGGCCAGCGCTCGGCGGCGGACCCAACAATGGCGCCATGCCGTCGGGTGGCGCCAGAGCGACGGCGCAGTCGACGCCAGGCGCCGCGGGGCCGGCGGTCCCGCTCGGTCAGCTCGCCGACGTGAAGGTCGTGCTCGACGCGCCGATGATCAAGAGCGAAGCGGGCCAGCTCGTGGGTTGGATCTACGTCGACATCGAGGGTCAGGACATCGGCGCCTACGTCGACGAAGCCAAGGCCGCGTCGCGCGCGGCCGTCACTCTGCCTCCTGGTTACACCGTGAAGTGGACGGGCCAATACGAGCTGCTCGAGCGAGTGCGGGAGCGCCTGGCCTTCATCCTGCCCCTGACCCTGGCGCTGATCGTCGGCATCCTCTATCTCAACTTCCGCGGCGCCACGGCGACGGCGCTGGTGCTGACCTCGGTCCCGTTCGCGGCCGTTGGCTCCGTGTGGACGCTGTGGTGGCTCGGCTTCAACACCTCGGTCGCGGTGTGGGTCGGCATGATCGCGCTCTGGGCGTCGCCGCGGAGACAGCGAGCGTCATGGTCGTCTATCTCGAGGAGGCGTTCCACGAGGGGCTCGCCAGCGGGCGCATCACGGACTCTTCCAGCTTGCTGGCGGCCGTGGTCGACGCTGGCTCGCTCCGCGTGCGGCCGCTGCTCATGACCGTGCTCACCAACGTCTTCGGCTTGATGCCCATCCTGTTCGACGACGGCGTCGGCTCCGACGTCGCAAAGCGGATCGCCGCCCCGATGTGGGGCGGGCTGGTCTCCCTCACGGCGCTGACCCTGGTCGTCGTGCCCTGCGCCTACGTCGTCTGGCGGATGCACACGCTGAGGGCCGCCGCTGGCGCGAAGGTGGCTGGGTAGTCGGCTGCCCGCGAAACCGCGCTAGTCAGCGGGGGCAAGACCCCGCCTCCTCGCGATGACGTCGTAGAGCACAGGCAGCACGAGCAGCGTCAGGAGCGTCGAGGAGATGATCCCTCCGATGACCACCGTCGCCAGCGGCCGCTGGACCTCGGCGCCGAGCCCGGTGTTCAAGGCCATGGGGAGAAAGCCGAGCCCCGCGACGAGCGCGGTCATGAGCACCGGCCGTAGCCTGCGCGTCGCGGCCTCGACGACGGCCTCTCGTGGAGACAGCCCCTTGGTCAGGAGGTCGCGAATGGTCGACACGAGCACCATGTCGCCCAGCACGGCGACGCCAGAGAGCGCGACGAAGCCGACTCCCGCCGACACGCTGAACGGGATCTCCCGGAGGTACAACGCGACGATGCCTCCGATCGCGGCGAACGGAACTCCCGTGAAGACGCGGAGCGCATCGAGGACGCGCCCGTACGTGAAGTAAAGGAGCACCAAGATCAGCCCGAGCGCGATCGGCACGACGACCATGAGCCGCTCCTGGGCCCTCTGGAGCTGCTCGTACTGACCACCGAAGCGCACGTAGTACCCCGGCGGCATCGTGATCGTGTCGTCGATCTGTCTCCTCGCCTCGTCGACGAAGCCTCCCACGTCGCGTCCGCGGACGTTCGCCTGAACCACGACGCGTCGCTTGGCCCACTCGCGCTGGATCGTCGCGGGTCCGTCGACGATCTGAAGCGTCGCGAGCTTCGCGAGAGGGACGCGGTCGCCGTTGGGGGCGGTCACCAGGACCTTGCCGAGATGCTCGACGTCGAGCCGATAGCGGTCGTGGATGCGAACGGCGATCGGGATCCTTCGATCCGCTTCCTGCATCGCGCCGACCTCGAGCCCGCCGAGCGCACGAACGACCTCCAACACGTCGCGGGCCGCGACCCCGTGGCGCGCGATCGCGTCACGATCGACGACGATCTGGAGCACCGGCTGCCCCGTGACCTGCTCCACGGTGACGTCGGTCGCGCCCGGAATCTTCTTCAGCAGCGCCTCGATGTCGCGGGCCTTCAGCTTCAACAGCTCGAGGTCATCGCCGAAGAGCTTGACGCCCACGTCGCTGCGGATCCCCGCGACCATTTCGTTTACGCGCATCTCGATCGGCTGCATGAACGCGGCGCGCATCCCGGGTAGGTCTGCCACGGCCAGCTGCATCTCCTCGACGAGCTCGTCCTGCGTCGTCGCCTTCGTCCAGCGCTCGCGGGGCTTGAGGGTGATGAACACGTCCGACAGCTCGAGGCCCATCGGATCGGTCGCCACCTCCGGCGTGCCCGTTCGCGTCCAGATGTGCTCGATCTCGTCGGGGAACTCCGCCAGCAGCAGCAGCTCGATCTGCGATCCGTAGCGGGTCGACTCGTCGACGCTGACGCCTGACAAGCGGACCGTGTTGATCACGATCGCGCCTTCGCGGAGCCGCGGGACGAACTCGGCGCCCAGCCGCGGAACGAGCAGCGCCGCGCCGGCGAGGGCGGCCACGGCGACGCCCAGCACGACCCAGCGCAGGCGCAGCGAGAGCGCCAGCGCCGGTCGGTAGACCGCCAGCAGCGCGCGCATGACGAGGTCACGGCCACGCCTCGGGTGGCGAGGAAGGAACAGGCTGGCCAACACCGGCATCAACGTCAGCGAGAGCACCATCGAGCCGACCAGCGCGAAGATGACGGTGAGCGCCATCGGCCTGAAGAGCTTCCCCTCCATCCCTTCGAGGAACAGGATCGGGAGGTAGACGATCATGATGATCAGCTCTCCGAACATCGTAGGTCGACGGACCTCGAGCGCCGCGTCGCGAACGATCTCGAGCCGCGTCCGCCGCGACTTGTCCTCGGAGAGCCGATGCATCGAGTTTTCGACCATGATCACCGAGCTGTCGACGACGAGGCCAAAGTCGATCGCGCCCAGGCTCATCAGGCTGCCGGCGATCCCCGCGCGCAGCATGAGGTCGAACGCAAACAGCATCGCCAGCGGGATGGCGGACGCCACGATCAGGCCAGCGCGGAGGTTGCCGAGGAACACGAACAGCACCGCGATGACGAGCAGCGCGCCTTCGAGGAGGTTGTTTCGAACCGTGCGCAGCACGTGGTCCACGAGCTCGGTTCGCTCGTAGACGACCTCGACCTCGACCCCCGGCGGGAGCGATTTTTCGATCTCCTTCAGGCGCAAGGCGAGCTGTCGCGTGACCTCGTGGCTGTTCTCGCCGATCAGCATGAAGCCGAGACCCAGGACGACCTCACCCTTGCCGTCGGCCGTCACCGCCGCGCGGCGCACCTCGCGACCGTCCACCACCTCCGCGACGTCGCGCACGAGCACGGGGACGCCATCCTTCGTGGCGACGACGATGCGCTCGATGTCTTCGCGCGAGGAGACGAGACCGATCCCCTGGACGAGGCTCGCCTCGCCGGCCGCATCGAGGGTGCCGCCACCGACGTTGGCGTTGTTCTTGTCGAGCGCCTCGATCAGCGCCGCGAGGGTGAGGCCGCGCGAGTGTAGCTCCGCCGGATCGACGATGACATGGACCTGGCGCTCGTCCCCGCCCCACGCGTTGACCTCCGCGACTCCGGGTACGGAGCGAAGCTGCGGGGCGATGACCCAGTCCTGCGTCGACCGCAGCTCAGCGAGCGATCTCTGCTCGCTCTTCACGACGTAGTGGAAGACCTCGCCGAGCCCGGTCGCGACGGGGCCCAGCTGGGGCTTCTCGATGCCGGCGGGGAGCTCGAGCGCCTGCAGTCGTTCGGAGACGAGCTGGCGCGCGAGGTAAATGTCGATCCCATCTTCGAAGATCAGGGTGACTTGAGACAACCCGAACCTCGTCAGAGAGCGCACCTCCTTCAGCCCCTTGAGCCCGGAGAGCGCCCGCTCGATCGGCGCAGTGATCTGCCGCTCGATCTCGGTAGGCGAGAGCTCCGGGGCGACCGTGTTCACCTGGACCTGCACCGGCGTCGTGTCCGGGAACGCGTCGACGGGCAGCGTGCGCAGCGCGAGCAGACCCATGATGACGAGCCCGCACGACCCGAGCAGGACGACCAGCCGATGCCGGAGCGAGAGGTCGATGATGCGCTCGAGCATCAGTCGACCTCACAGCAGCCCGCGCCGATGCTCTCCTTCAGCGTCTCGGTCTTGAGCAGGAAGCTTCCGGTCGTCACGACCGCCTCACCTGCGACGATGCCCTCGATGATCTCGAGCTTGTCCTCGCCCACGCTCGCCCCGATCTTGACGTGGCGTGTCTCGTACAGGTCCTTCGCGAGCTTCACGAACACGACCCTCTGCTCTCGCGCGCGCTGGACCGCCGCGCGCGGCACGACGACGTGATTCTTGCCTTTGTCGTCCAGGATGCGTGCGCGGCCGAACAGGTTCGCGCGTAGGGTGCCGTCCGGATTCGCGAGCGAGAGCCGCGCCTTTGCGGTCCGCGTTTGCGGATCGACGGAAGGCGCTAGGTACTCGATCGTCCCGAGGAGCTCGCGGCCGGCGAGCGCCTCGAGCGTGACCGCGACCTGCTGCCCGATGCGGACCTTCGCGAGGTCGGACTCCGGGACGTCAAGCTCGACCCAGACGCGAGAAGTGTCGACGATCTCGAACAGGAGACCGTTCAGCTCGACGACCTCTCCGATCGTCGGCTCGAGCGCGGTGACGACGCCGCCGATGGGAGCCTCGACGAGGTAACCGCCGACGCCGGGCGCAGCCTTGCCGACGACCGCGAGGGTGGCGGACAAGGCGTCGACCTCCGAGCGCGCCTCGGCGAGCTCCTTCTCGGCCCCGACGACCTCGGACCGCGTCGTGATCCCCTCGGCTTGAAGGTCCTTCTTCCGCTTCAGCTCTTCCTCCGCGGCCTTCACGCGCGCCGACGCGCCGCCGATCTTCGAGCGATCAGCGCCGACCTGGCCGCTCTCCACGACGGCGAGGGTGTCTCCCTTCTTCACCTGCGCGCCGATATCGACCTTGAGGGTCTTCACGGTGCCCGGAGCGCGCGCCCTGACGTGCGCCACCTTCGTCGCGTCGTACACGACCTTGGCTGGTACGGTGATCGACGCGGCCTCGGACGAGACCGACGCGTCGACCGTCTCGATGCCGATCTGGTCGGCGGTCGCGGCGCTCTTCAAGCGCACCTTCGTCTTGTCCGCCGGAGCCGCCGAGGCTTGGGGTCGCGATGGCGTGATGTCCTCGGCGGGGCGCCCCTTGCGTTCGGGGTGGCACAGCGGACACACCGACTCGGGAAACCCATGCTCTGCGCACCAGTCGCCCTTGGCCTGGAACACAGGGGCCAGCCTCGGGTTGCACTTCGTGCAGATCGCCTCGAGCACGCCGTGCTCCTCGCAGAGGGCGCCGCTGTCCGGCGCCGGGGTGGGCGGGTTGGCGGTCGCGGACGCCGAGCCGACGTCGGCCGGACCACCGGCGCAGCCGATTGCAAGGATCAGCAAGAGACAGTTGTCGCGGAGCAGGCGCATGTCAGCCGCCGGAGGGTTTGGCGGGGCGCTCGATCTTGAGCCCCGGGTTGCACTTCAGGCACTGCGACTCGGGCAGGCCGTGCTCCTCGCACCAATCTTTGGTCGCCTTGAAGGCGGGGATCAGATCGGCGTTGCAGCGCGTGCACTGCGACTCGGGGACGGCGTGCTCGCCACACCAATCCTCGTGTGAGCCGGGGGTGACACCTCTTGGCGCGTGGCCAGCACCAGCGGCGCTGCTCTTGGCGGATGCGGTCGCGCTCGAGGTCGACGCACTGTCGCTGGCGCTGCAGCCGAAGGCCACGGATGAATAGAGAACGAGAAGGATCCAACGCATGACAAACCTCCACCTGGGCGCGATCGCGCCCGAGAGTCCACGAGACGGGGGGCTAGTTGCGGGCTAGCGTCGTGGGACGTGGAGGATGTCGCCGAGTGTGCCGGTCGCCGGTTCACTGGGCACGGGCGCGAAGCTGATCAGCGTGTAGGCGGGCAGCAGAAGCGGTACGACCGCGGGGAGCTCGAGCGTCGACGCCGGCATGCGTGCACAACATGCACCGCAATCGACCGGACAATCGCAGTCGCCAAGCTCCTCAAGAGGTTGCTCGTCGGCGACGAGGTCATCGGCAGCCGCATCGCCCTCGCCGGGACAGCACCGGTCGCCGTCGTCTTCGGTGCTCGTGGGTATGGGGGCGCGGGCGCTGCACGGCAGCGCCCACGCCAAGGCAGACGAGCTCGCCATCGCCAGCGCGAGGACGAACGCGACCAGCGCTCGGAGGAAGCGATCGAGGCGCAACGCACGTCGCCGCGCAGCGTTCACCGCGAGACTGTACCGCACCCCCCAGGGGGCAGCCAACCCGCGCTGGGCGGCTGACCTCACGCCGCCTCCCGGGCGAGGCCATGATCCCTCGTGGCCGCCGAACGCAGCGTTACCAGCGCTGATCGCATGAACAAGATCGCGATCCCGACGCCGACCGCGAAGTCGGGCCAGAGCGAATCGCTCCACGCAACGATGGCGCCCGCTGCCAGCACCGCCCCGTTCGCGATCAGATCGTTGCGTGAGCAGGTCCAGGCGGCTGCCATGTTCATGTCGTCGCTGCGATGGCGCATGAGCAGCGCGAGGCACGCCGCGTTCACGGCCAGCGCCAAGAGGCCGAACGCGCCGATCGCCTCTGCGGAGGGCGTCATCCCGCTCCACGCGCGAAGGCCCGCGGAAATGAGGACTCCGATGGAGGTGAGGGCCATCAGCGCACCCTTGAGCATCGTCGCGCGGGCTTTCCAGAGATCACCGCGTCGCAGCACCAACAGCGTCGCACCGTAGGCGAGCGCGTCGCCGAGCATGTCGAGCGAATCTCCCAGCAGCGCCGACGACCTCGCGAGGTGGCCGGCGAGCGCCTCGACCACGAACATCCCGAGGTTCAGGCCGAGCACGACGCGCAAGACGCGGCCTTGCGTCGCGGCCAACGCCTCGGCGGTCTGGTCGCAGGAACAGCACTCCATGGCTCTCACCGTGGAGACGCTCGAAGCCCAGCCTTGAATTACACCACGGCTGTCGCGCAGCGACAGCTCTGACATTCCCGCGACGATTTGCAGCCGCAGCACGCTTCGAGCCGGTCGCGAAGCGCCTTCCTCGCTCGGTGCAGCCGGACGGTCGTGTTGTTGAGGGTCAGCCCCAGGGCTCGGGCCGCGTTCTCGAGCGGCTCCTCACGAACGTCCACGAGCGTAAGGATCTCTCGATAGGCGTCCGGAAGCTCGTACAACAAGGCGACTCCGCATGCGCAGCTCCCACCCTCGAACGGCGGCATCGCGGAGCTCGGTCCGAGGTCGTCCACAACGCGCGCCGCGCGAGCCCCCGCGCGCAAGTGGTCGGTAAGCGTGGTGCGGAGCACCTGATAGAACCACGGAATGACCGACGTTTCCGAGCGAAGCGCTCGGCTCGACCGCGCCGCCGTGAGAAACGCTTGTTGGAGGACGTCCTCGGCGTCGGCCGGCACGGCCAGCCGGTGCCGGAGGAATGCGAGGAACTCGTCGCGGCGCATCAGGAGCGGCGTGAGGTCCACAGGGGGACGGTAGCACGCGAACGAGAGCTGGTGAGGCCAGCCGCTGATTGGGAGGCGCACAGCGCCACTTACGCAGCCTGCTTCGGGCGGCAGGCTCGGCCGCGCCGTCGCGCGACCGGCTCAGTCGACGATCCGAATCTTCGTGCCCTTCTTCACGAAGCGCGCGACCTCGTCGATCTCGTCGTTGTCGAGGGCGATGCAGCCGAGCGTCCAGTCCGAGCTCTTGTGCTCGCCGTCGGACATGTCTCCTCGTCGACCGTGGAGCGCGATGCCGAAGCCGATGTTGGCGTTGGGCGGGATCTTCCCCTCGGCCTTCATGCGAGCGTGCCGCTTCACGTCCTCGTAGTTCGGATACGAGACGCCGAGCAGCGTGTGCCATGGGCTCGTCGCGAGCTTGCCGGTGATCTGGTACTCGCCGACCGGCGTGACGCCGTCGCCCTCGCGCAGCTTCGGCCCCGCGCCGCCGTAGCCGAGCGCGACTCGGTAGGTCTTCACGACGGTGTCTCCGGCGACGAGGTGGAGCCGGTGGGCCTGCTTCTCGACCAGCACCAGGGTGACCGACGGCGCGGGCTCTCGGTGCAGCGCGCCGTCATCGCAGCGGAGACCGCTGGGGCACGGGTCGCTCGCGGGCACGGCAGGCGCTGGCTGCGTGACGGCGACCGCGGAGGTCGGCGGGGGCGCCCCCGCGGGGTCGGGTGCTCGCGTCAGCGAGCTCTCCCGGGCAGCCGCGCTCGGGGCAGGGGGTGGATCCTCTGCGATGGCGGGCGCTTGCGAGCACCCGAACAGGAACAGCCCGACCGCCCAGAGACCTCGTCCGCGACGCGCCATCCTCGAGGCATCGGGCGAGACCGACGGAGTGTGACGCCCGGGCTGCGCGAGCATGCCGCGGCAGGCGCCCTGCGACCCCACCACGCCGTGGCTCAACCCAGTAGACTACGGGAGCGATGGCACCTTCCGTCCTGCGCCTGGTGTGGGCCTCTGCGCTGCTCGTCGGCTGCTTCGTCGACTCGATCAGCGCACCGGGCGCCGGCGGGAGCGGCGCGTCGACCCCCGCCGGAGGGGGCGGGGAAGGAGGCGGCGGAGCCACGCCGACGGGGGGCTCGCCGCCCGAGGGCGGGCAAGCGCAAGGGGGCAACGGCAGCGGCGGCGGAGACTGCGGCAACGGGATCGTCGAGCCCGGCGAAGACTGCGAGGACGACGATCCCGCCGACCCGCTCGACGGCTGCGTGGAGGGCTGCCGGTTCGGGCCGCTCGACGGCTGCGACAGCACCAGCGTGGCGCAGCTCGACCGCGGAAAGACGATCACGATCGCCGGCTCAACGGCAGGCGCCGCGGACGACATGACCCTCAACGGAGACTTCGCTGGCCTCGCCTGCGACTCCGACGGGGCGGACATCTTCTATGTCGTGCGCGTGGTCGAGGCCGGGGCGGTCCGCGTCGCGCTCGAGGTCGGCCCCGACGGCAGCTGGGGCGGGTCGATGGAGAAGGGTGTGCTGCAGATCCGGAGCGGCTGCGACGCCGCCGACGCCGGGGAGGTCCTGCTCTGCGCTGAGACGACCGAGGTGCCCGGCTCGGATCCACCCGTCGGGCTGCTCGAGGCGCGCCTGTTCCCCGGGGCCGGGCAGCTGCTGGCGATCGGCGTCGACGGGCGAGGCAACGGCGAGATGGGGGACTACACCCTGACCATCGAGCACTTAGAATGTGGCGACGACGTCGTGCAGCCACCCGAGCAGTGCGACCAGGCGACCGACTGCCAGGGCTGCCTGCTCGACGATCCCCTCAACCGCTGCGGCCCGGACGACTTTGACACCTTCAGCTTCATGAGCGCGGACGACCACTGCTACGTGCTCGAGGCGTCGACCGATCTCAACTTCTTCGAGGCGCGCGAGCGCTGCATCGAAATGGGCGGAGACCTCACCACGCTCAGCCCTGCGGCGGAGAAAGACGCCTTCGATGGGCTGTTCTTCCTCGGGGAGCTGGCCTGGGTCGGGCTTCAAGACTTCGCCCAGGACGGCACCTATACCTGGCTCGCGGGGCCCGACTACAGCGGCCCGTGGGAGCCCTCGAACCCCGACAACGGCGAGAGCAAGCCGCGCTGCGCGGCGCTCGAGGAGGACAGCGCGGTTCGCGAGCTGGGCGCTCGACTTCGCCTGTGACGACACCCAGCCCGCGTTCATGTGCGAGCTCCGCGGCGCGAACCCGTGACGGGCGGGCGCTCGCCCCGCCCGTCTTCGCAGCGTGAGGAGGCGACCGATCTCGTCGGCCGCCCGCGCCGCCACGCTTCGAGACCCCATTGTCGTCTACACTTGCCGCATGGTGCTCCTCGACCTCTTGCGCGCGACCCGCGCGCTCGATGAAGCGGGCGTCGAGCACGCGCTCGTCGGCGGCCTCGCCCTCGCGGTGTGGGGGGCTCCGCGCGCCACGAAGGACATCGATCTCCTCGTCCGAACCGTGGACCTCGAACGCGCGGTGCAGGTCGCGAAGGATCAGGGCTTCGACATCGTCGCGCTGCGCATGAAGTTCCGCTATGGAATGGAGCTTCAGCGGGTCACGCGCGCACGCGATGGGGAGCTGCTCACGCTCGATTTCCTCCTCGTGAACGACAGCCTCGAGCCCGTGTGGGCGTCGCGTGTCCGTCTCGCCGTGGGCGCGGGCGAGCTCACTGTGATCTCGCGCGACGCGCTCATCCAGATGAAGGCGCTCGCCGGCCGCCCGCAGGACATCGCGGACATCGAGCGCTTGAGGGCGATCGACCGATGACGCCGACGAAGCTCGACCTGTCTCCCGACGCCATCCTGGAGAGGCTGAGACAGGCGAGCGATGTGTCAGATCTGCGCGCAGAGCGTCGGCTCGACGCGAAGCTCGACATGTCGGCCGAGGGCATCGCGCGCCGCCTACGTGAGGTCTCCGAGCTGCTCGCGCTGTGCGAGTCACTGGGCGCCGCGAGCAGCGAGTAGCATGGCGCGCCCGAGTCGACTCGGCTCAGGCCGCGCCTCACTTCAGGGTGTAGCTCTCATCGCGACGCCCGTGCGCGCCACGCTCCGGGAGGCTTTGGGGCGGCGCCCCGCGGGATCTGCCCCGTCACTTCTCGAGCAGCGACTTCATCCACGTGTGGATAGCCACCGAGGAGGGCAGCCCGACGGTCGAGGCCGAGAGCGACACCACCTGCTCGATGGCCCCCGGCTCGACCCCCGCCGCGAGCGCTTTGCGCACAGCCGAGCGCACCGCGCCTTCACGCATCGCGCCGATCGCGACCGCCAGCTTCACGAGGCGCTGGGTCTTGAGATCCAGCGGCCCCTCCCCACCGGCTGCGGCCATTAGAGCCCAGGCTTCGCCGAGCTTCGGGAAGCGCTTGGTGAACTCGTCGAAGGCCGCCGGGGCGGGGGCGAGATCCTTCTTTTCCGACATCTCCGATGTGCTCATGGCTGTCTCCTTGCGCTGCGCGCCGGCGAAGTCAACCGACGCCCCCCCGGGGTTAATGCGCAAGGGGCTCAGCCCGCCACCTGGCCCGGCGCCCGCATCGCTGCCGGTGCGTCACTTCACGACCGCGCCCGTCTTCCAGTCGAGCTTGAGCTCGCGCAGCACCTGCGGCTCGGCGCACACGACCTGCGGCTTCGACCCCTTCACCTTCTCAGAGACCACGGCGGCGAGCTTCTGGGCTTTCACGAAGTCGGGCGTCATGGCCACGAAGTACCTCTTGCCGAACTCCTGGGTGACGGCGAGCTTCACGTCCGATAGCCCCGTCTGTCCCTTGAGCGCCTCGCGCGTCTTCGGAAAATCGTAGTCGTCCGGCGTGACCTTGGTGAAGCCGAAGAGCACGACGACGTTCGACGTGCAGTCCTTGCCGGCGGCTCGCGACTGCAAGACGCGCTTCGGCAAACCGCTCTTCACGCTCGCCTGCCAATCCGAGCTCACTCCGCCAGCCCGGAGCAGCCGCTGGTTCACGATCGCATAGAGCTGACCGTCCGCAGAGACCTCGACGTCCTGGACTCGCGCGTCCTTCGGCATCTCGATCTCCTCCCAGCCCGCCTTCGACCACCGCGACAGCCCCTCTCGCGGGCTGAAGCTCACGCCCGGCGTCACCCACAACGTCCCGTCCGGGGCGAACGCGGCGTCGTTGGCCTCGCCGACCCACCCCGCGTACCGGCCGCTCTCGATCGAATGGCACGCCTTGCCCTCGATCCGATGGATCCCACCTCGACCGAACCCCAGGAGCTCTCCGCTCGGGCTGATTCGAAGGGCCGAGCCACAGGTCTGCCCCGTCACCACGGTCGGCTCCTTGTCGCTGGGGCCCCAATGGTAGAGCACGTCGGTCGACCCGGTGATCCCCACCGCGACCACCTCCCCCGTGGGCAGCGCCGCGACGTCACGCAGGTAGACGCCGAGATCTTGAGGCGGCGGAAACGACCGCACGAGGCCCTGCCCCTCGAGCCGGCGCCAGCTGTGCTCGGCCTTGCCTGGCGTGATGCCGACCACGAACACGGACTCGTCCTTCGTCGTCACGACGCGGTCGAAGATCGCGCCGATGCGCCCCGCGGCGAGCTCGGTCGTGCGCTGGTAGCCAGACTTCCTCGCGCGATAGACCTCCGCGTCCATGCCCTCGCTCGCGCGGCCGATGTAGTAGCCGTAGGTCACGTAGAGCGCCTCGGGGAACACTCCGCCGACGTCGAAGATCTCTCCCCAAGGGTTGTTCAAGCCAGCCTTGGTGTCGGCGTGAAAGGTGACCGTAGCTCCGCTCAGCACGGCGAGGCGGTAGCCCGCGCTCGCCAGCAGGTGCTCCTCGACGCGGTGCAGGTGCTCGAAGCCGCTCACGGCGTCGACGACCTCGAAGTCGAGCTTCACGCTCGCCGGCGACGCGGCGGCGGCGCTCGCGGCCGGCGGCGGCTGGAGCGGCGCTGCCGTGCCCGAGGGCTGCGCGCTCGGCGAGCCCGGCGCCTCCGCGCGGCCAGCGACCCTGGGGACGTCGGCCGAAGAACAAGCGAGCGCCAGCGGAGCGAACGAGATCAGCCAGAACGGGCGCGCCGACATGCCCGGCAGTCTACGCCCCTCGCGCCGTTCGATGGCGGTTGTGTGTCGGCCTGTGACTCGACCGTGTCGACGTCGTTACATGTCGGCTGCGCGCCCCGAACGAGGTTTTCTTTGGCGCGCCCGCCGAATACGTAGGCCGCGTGTCGAAGCGCTTCACCAAGACGGCACGTCGTCTCCTCTCGGGCTCGCTCTCCCTCTGCCTCCCCCTCGCCGCAGCTCTCTGGGCCCCGAGCGCGCGGGCCGAGGAGCCCAGCACCTCGGGGGCGCTGGTTCCCCCCGAGCCGCCTCCGCCGCCTCCTCCTCCCGGGCAGACCGGCGAGCCAGCGCGATCGCCGGCAGACGAGCCGCCCCCGGAGTTCCCGAGCGACGCGTTCCTCCCCGCCGCCGACGACCCTCGCATCCCGAGCTTCTTGCGGGCCCTGCGCCTCGGCCAAGACTCGCTGCTCCTGGGCGCTTATCTCCAGCCCGGCTTTCGCTACGTCGTCGACACCGACTTCAACGAGGACGACTCCGACGGCTTCTTCTTCCAGAACGCCCGCCTGATCGGCAAGGGTGAGATCACCTTCTGGAAGAAGCTCGGCGCTGGCGTGCGCTTCGATTTCGACGTCGCCCAGGGATCCTTCGCGGTCAAGGACGTCTACGGGACGCTGTCCTGGGACAAGGACCTCGTCGCGATGGATGTCGGGCAGCTCAAGGTGCCGCTCGGCCTCGCGGAGCTGCAGCCGGAGGCCCGCCAGCAGTTCGCGGTGGCCTCGGCGGCCCGCAAGATCATGTTCGGGCGCGACCTCGGCATCCAGCTTCGCAGCGACTTCCCCATTGGGCCGGTCTGGTTTCGCCTCGCCGGCATGATCGCCAACGGCGAGGGCGGGTTCCGCCAGCGCATCAACCTCGACAACCAGTTCCTCTACGCAGGCAGGCTCGAGATCGCCCCGCTCGGGCGCATGCAGTGGTCGGAGTCCGAGCTCGACGACACGGCGAAGCCACAGCTCACCGCAGGCTTCAGCGCCGGTCACAACAGCGCCCTCGGCAATGAGCTCGGCATCGCGGACGCCGGCGCTGGCGAGACGCGAATCGGCGGCGATCTTCGGTTCTGGTGGCGCGGTCTCTCGATTCGAGGTGAGTACCTCCACGCGTTCCGCGGAGACAACGACGGCAGCCTTGCCTTCGAGCGGTACGCGGCGACCGCGCAGATCGGCTACGTCCTGCCCATCCCCATCCCGTTCCCGAAGTTCGAGATCGTGTCGCGCTTCACGCAATACGACCTGAACCGGACGGCCGACGGCACCGAGGGCGACCAATACGTGCCCGAGAACACCGAGGCGCGCGTCCTCGAGTTCGGCGCCAACGCCTACGTCGCGAAGCACGCCACCAAGGTCTCGTTCCTCTATCAGCTCACGGACCTGCTCGAGGGCCCGATGACCGACGAGAACGGGGACGTGCTGATCGGTGACACCGTCTACGTGGTCACGCAGTTCGCGTGGCTCTGATCGCTCTTTGGAGTCAGCACATGAAGCACGCAATGCAATGCAGGTGGTTCGCGCTCGCCCTCACACTGTCAGCCTCGACGGCCTGTCGCGGCGGAGGCGGCGACGCCGAGGGTGGAGGGGGCGAGGGCGGGGGGACCGGGGGCACGCCGATCTCCGACGCCACGGAGCTTCAATGCCCCAACCCAGGGACGCTGCCGTTCGTCACCGAGAGCAACACCTGGGCCAGTGAGGACAACCAGTTCACGGCGGAGGGCAGCCCGCGAAGCAAGGACGAGGCCTCCGATACGCTGGGTGTGCCTGGCGGCCCGCGCGCCAACACGTACACCGCCGCCGAGGCCACGACGCCGACCAGCGACCAGCCCTACGACGGTCGCAAGGCGCGGACCGGCAACTCCGCCGGGCTCACGGCCGTCCCGCTGCGAGGCGAGGCGATCAGCCTGTGGACGTACGATCCGACGGCGGAGGAGTGGCTGACCCTCGGCCGGATGACGACCGACGACGACGGGAACTATTCGGTCACGAGGACCGGCAGCGCGACCGAGCTGGGTCGTCCGGTCTATTCGATCCTGGAGGCGGACGGCTCCTGCGCCGAGCATTACGAGTACCTGCTGCCTGCAGGGACCAAGGTGATCCTCACCGACATCGACGGCACGATGACGCTGAGCGACGAAGAGCTCTTCAAGCAGATCGCCGACGGCAGCTACGTGCCGTTGCAGAACGAGTCGGCCGAGCTGCTCATGAACACCTGGGTCGCCAAGGGCTACCACGTCATTTATCTCACCGCCCGCCCGCACGAGTTCCGCGCGGAGACCCGGTCGTGGCTTCGCGACGAGGGCTTCCCGGTCGGTCCGGTGATCACCGCCAACGCGCTCGTGTTCGACGAGTCGGCGCGTGTCTACAAGCGCTCCTGGCTGAACCGCGTGATCGACGACTTCCAGTGGGAGATCGTCGCGGCGTACGGCAACGCCGCCAGCGACATCGACGCCTACGAGGACGCTGGCATCCCCAAGGACATCTCCTTCATCATCGGCGAGCTCGCGGGGCAGAGCGGTACGGTGGCGATCCCGAATAACGACTTCACAGCTCACATCGCCGACTTCGTGGAGCCGTACCCCGACGCGAACTAGGGACACCCCCTCTAGCTCGCTCCACCTGACACCGGAAGCTCGAGGGTCACGACGAGGCCTCCCTGCGGGTGGTTCGCGGCGGTCACGTGGCCGCCATGCAAGCCGACCGCGCGCTTCGCGATCGCGAGGCCGAGGCCCGTGCCTCCGGTGCCGCGGCCTCGGTCGTCCCCGACCCGGAAGAAGGGCTCGAAGATCCGCTCGAGGGCCGCGGCCGGCACGCCAGGTCCGTGATCGCGAACGGCGATCTCCACGGAGGCCCCCAAGGGCCGAACGACCACCGAGACCGCGGTCTCGGCCGGGGTGTACCGCGCGGCGTTGCGGACGACGTTCTCGACGGCGCGCCGCAGCTGCTCCTCGTCTGCGACGACCTCGAGGGGCCCGGAGGCCTCGAGCTCGACCCGCGCGCCGCGCTGCCGCGCCTCGAAGTCGACGTCGGCGACGACGCGCTCGACGAGCGCCACGACGTCGAGCCGCCCCGCGCGCTCCGGGCGGGTCTCGTTCTCGAGGCGGCTCAGCGTGAGCAGCTCGCCGATCATCTCGTCGAGCCGCTCGGCCTCACGCTCGATCCGCGCGAACGCGTCTTTGGCCTCGGGCGGCGCCTTGCGGCGAACGAGCTCCAGCGCGAGGTTCAAGCGGGCCAGCGGCGAGCGGAGCTCGTGGGAGACGTCGCGGAGCAGCCTACGCTGCGCGTCCAGCAGCCCCGCGATCTTCTCGGACATCCGGTCCAGCTCCTGCCCGAGCGCCAGGGACTCGTTGTCCGCGCCG
Organism: Polyangiaceae bacterium; assembly: GCA_016719945.1. Taxonomy (GTDB): domain Bacteria; phylum Myxococcota_A; class Polyangia; order Polyangiales; family Polyangiaceae; genus Xiheicaenibacterium. The sequence continues at coordinate 277,158 of JADJYE010000003.1, forward strand.
TCGAGCCGAGGCACGACCTTCGCGCTCCAGTCGCCGCCGGCGAGCGCGCGCGTCGCGTCGCGCAGCGTGCGCAGCGGGCGCGACAGATATCGCGCGAGCGCGAACGAGACCAGGCCGGTGACGACGACGATCGCGCCGAGGCGCAGGGGCAGCGTCTCGGGGACGACGAAGAACATCCAGCGCGAGGGCCGGCGCTGCGTCGACACGACCACGTGGGGACCCTCCGCGCCGCGATCGACGTACAGCGCGGCGAGCTCCTGATCTTCGCGAGCGTGGTGGGCGCTGGCGCGCGAGCTCCGGCGATGGCCTCGATCTCGGCGTCGCCCTCGATCGGGCGCCCCATGATGCGCACGCCGTCCTGAAAGACGGCCACCTGCGGATCGCGCTCGTCGAGCGGCTCCAAGATCTCGGCGCACGAGGGGTCCTTGGTGGTGCGGCGGCACTCGAGCGCTTGGTAGGCGCGGAGCTCGGTCGTCCGCGAGCTCACTCGCCGCCAGCGCTGGGTCGCGTCCGGCGAGAACGACCACGCGTGGATGACCGCGAAGATCCCGGCGAGCAGCGTCGTGATGAGCCACATCGAGAGCAGGACGCGGACGAAGAGGCTCTTCACCGGGCTACCGCGATCTCACGTACAGGTAGCCGGCGTTGCGCACCGTCTTGAGGCGCTCGCTGCCGTCCGGGGCGGGGCCGAGCTTCTTTCGCAGGTTGCTCACGTGCATGTCGATCGCCCGATCGAATGCAGACAGGCGCCTGCCGAGCACGTGCGTCGTGAGGTCCTCCCGGGAGATCACCTCGCCGGCCCGGGTGAGCAGGGCCTCGAGCAGATCGAACTCGGCCGTCGTGAGCCTCACCTCCCGACCGTCGACGCGGACGCGGCGCGCCCCGGGCGCGAGCTCGACGTCGTCGACGACGATCGGCGGATGGGTCTCCGTCGCGGGGCTCGCGACGGCGGTGACGCGCCGATGAATCGCGCGCACGCGGGCGACCAGCTCGCGCGGGTTGAAGGGCTTCGGGAGGTAGTCGTCGGCGCCCATCTCGAGCCCGACGATGCGGTCGATGTCCTCACCGCGGGCCGTGAGCATGAGCACGGGCAGCTGCGACGCCTTCCTCAGGCGGGAGAGGACCTCGAAGCCCGTGAGGCCTGGCAGCATGACGTCGAGGATGACGAGCGCGTGCTCGGAGGACAGCGCGCGGGCGAGACCCTTCGCGCCGTCGTGGACGGCCTCGACGGTGAACCCCTCCTGACCGAGCAGCTCCGCCAGCAGCTCGCACAGCTCGACGTCGTCGTCGATCACGAGCAGGCGGCTGTTGTCGCTCATCGTCCAGGCCTCGTGGTCATTCGAACCGCAGAGCTACCACGGGATCGAGCTTGGCGGCGCGACGGGCCGGGCCGACGCCGAAGACGATGCCGACCGCCGCGGAGACGCCGAGCGCGAGGACCAGGGCGTACATGGGCACGACCGTCGTCCACTGGCCGAAGCTCGCGAGCAGGGCGGCGGCGCCATAGCCCAGGCCTACCCCGAGGGCGCCGCCGGCGAGCGAGACGACGACCGCTTCGAACAGGAACTGGAGGAGGATGTCGACCCGCCTCGCCCCGACGGCCATGCGTACCCCGATCTCCCTGGTGCGCTCCCGGACGGAGACCAGCATGATGTTCATGATGCCGATGCCCCCGACGATCAGGGACACGGCCGCGACGCTCCCCAGGAGGGCGGTGAACGTCCCGGTGACCTGGTTCATCGTCTCGAGCATCTCGGTCTGGGACCGTACGTCGAAGTCGTTCTCTTGGTCGTCGCGGAGCTTGTGCCTCAGGCGCAACAGGCGCTCCGCTGCAGCCTTGACGTTCGCCGACGCCGCCTCGCTCTCGGCCTGGATCGAGATGGTCGAGAGGTGGTCTTGGCCGAAGAGCACCTTCTGGTGGGTCGACAAGGGCACGTAGACGTTGTCGTCGGGGGACTGGAACCCCGAGCCCTTCTCTGCGAACACCCCGACCACCCTGAACGCGACGCCATTGACCTGGAGGCGCGTTCCGAGCGGGCTGGCGTTGCCATAGAGCTCCCTCGCCACGGTCGCGCCGAGCACCGCGATGCGGCTCCGCTGCTCGTCGTCCATATCGCTGATCGCGATGCCGCTCGCCAGGGTGAGGGACTTCGCGTCGACGATCGCGCCGGTGACCCCCACGACCGACGCGTTCTTGTTCTTCTCTCGGTAGCGCAGCTGCGCCGAGCCGCTGTTCTCCGGGGCCACGGCCTTGACGCCCTCCAGCTTGGAGAGCGCCGCCGCGTCCCCGCGGGTGAGCGTCTTGACCGCGCCCGAGCGCACGCCGCCGCTCCCCGAGGCTGACTGGGGCCGTATGGTCAGCAGGTTCGCCCCCATCGAGCGGATCCGGGTCTCCACGCTCGCTCGCGCGCCCTCACCGATGCCGAGCACGGCGACGACGGCGCCCGTGCCGATGATCATGCCGAGCATCGTCAGCAGCGTGCGGACCCGGTTGCTCGCGAGCGAGCGCCACGCGCTCTTGGCGACCTCGGTGAGGATCATGACGCCCTCGCTTCGCTCGCGATGAAGGCGCTCACGACCTCGGCTGCGGGGCCGTCGGCGACGATGCGCCCGTCTCGCATCTGGATGACTCGCCGCAGCGAGCGGGCCACGCTGAGATCGTGCGTGACGACGACCAGGGTCGTGCCTTCGGCGTTGATGGACAAGAGCAGGTCGAGGACGTCCCGGCCGGTCTTGCTGTCGAGGGCCCCCGTCGGCTCGTCGCAGAGCAGCATCGACGGCCGCGTCACCAGCGCTCGCGCGATCGCCACGCGCTGCTTCTGGCCGCCGGAGAGCTCGGTGGGTTGGTGCTTGGAGCGGTCGGCGAGCCCGACGCGGGCGAGCGCCTCTGCGGCCAGCTTGCGGCTGCTCTTGACCGAGCCATACAAGAGCGGGAGCTCCACGTTCTCCAGGGCGGTCATTCGGGGCAGCAGGTTGAAGCTCTGGAACACGAAGCCGATGTGCTTGTTGCGGATCGCCGCCAGATCGTCGTCGTCGAGATCCTGCACGTCGCGCCCGTCGAGGCGATAGGTGCCTGCGGTGGGGCGGTCGAGGCAGCCGAGGATGTTCAGCAGCGTCGACTTGCCGCAGCCGGAGGGGCCGATCACGCCGAGGGACTCGCCCTTTTGCGCCGTGAAGCTGATGCCATCGACGGCGCGGACCGCGAGATCCGCGCTGCCCGCCTCGTAGACCTTCTCGAGCTTGTCGACGAACAGCGTAGGGGTCGTCATCGACGGCTCCCCCCGGGCGGCGCCCCCATCACGCCCATCCCCGATTGGGGGCGAGCGGTGCCTCCCGACCTCGCCGAGCTGGCGGGCGCCGAGGCCAGGATGCTGTCGCCCTCGTCGACCCCCTCGAGCACGACCATTCGGCTCCCGTCCGTGGTGCCCGTCTTGATGGGCCGTTGTTCCCCATTCGGGAGGCGGACGAAGCGCGAGCGGCCGGAGGTCTCGATGGAGAGCAGCGGGATCAACAGCACGTCCTTCAGCTCGGAGGTGACGATCTCGACGTCGGCGCTCATCCCGGAGCGGAGCAGGCCCTTGTTCTTGTCGACGACGATGATCTCGACGTCGAACGTGACGATGCTCGACACCTCCTTGCCCAGGGGGCTGACGCGCTCGATCTTCCCCTCGAACACGCGGTCGGGGTAGGCGTCCACGCGGATCTCCACGACCTGGCCGGGCGAGACCTTGCCGATCTGCGCCTCGTCGATCGCGCCGATGACTCGCAGGTCCGACAGGTCGGCGATCGTGAGGACGCTCGTTCCGCCGCTCATGTTGGTGAGGGCCGACGAGACGATCGTCCCCTTCTCGACGGGGATGTCGAGGACCGTGCCAGCGATCGGCGCGTAGATGGTCGTCTCCTTGAGGCGAGTCTCGGCGTCTTGCACCGCGATCTCGGCGGTCTTGAGGTTCGTCTGCGCGGCGATGACCTGAGCGTTCTTGAGGTTGATGTTCGCGGCGGCGACCTTGGTGGTGGAGCCAGTCGTTCGCACGGCGTCCGCGTTTCCGAGGCCGAGATCTGCGCTCTTCTTGGCGAGCGCCTCGTCGCCCTTCTTGTTGGTGTGCTCGATCTGGGCGACCGTGGCCGACGCCTGGGCGGCGGTGAGGTCCGCCTTGGCCTTCTCGAGGGAGACCTTGGCAGACGCGAGGTCTCGCTCCGCGTCGAGCGGGTCGAGGCGCACGAGGACCTGCCCCTGGGTGACGGTGTCACCCTCCTTGACGAGGATCTCGACGACCTCGCCGGAGGTCCGCGATTTCACCTCGACCTGCACGTGGGGCTCGATCTTGCCGGTCGCGGCGGCGGTCTCGCGCAGATCGCCGCGCTCGACCTGGACCGTGGGCCCTTGCTGCGTCTGCTCGGTCTTTCGGGTGAGGAAATAGGTCGCCGTGCCTCCCGCGAGGGCGAGCACGACGGCCGCGGCGGCGATGCGCTTCTTTCGACCCTTGTTCATTTCGAAGCTCCCAGCGCGGCAGATCCGGCTCCAGCGAGCAGCGCTCCGGCCGTGTGCTCGAGCGACAGCTGCGTCGTGGTCTGATCGACGACCGCGCGCAGCTTGCGCAGCTCGGCCTCGCGCAGGTTCTGCTCCGCGAGGACCACGTTGACCGGCGTGGTCGAGCCGAGCACGAGCCGCGCCCGCTCGGCCTCCGCGAGCTGCCTCGCGATATCCGCCCGCTCGCCAGCGAGATCGACCTGGGTCTGGGCCGAGTCGAGCGAGACCGCGAGCGTCGCGGCCTCGGCGTCGATCGCGTCCACCCGCGCCTCATAGCGCAGCTTCGCGGCGTCGAGCTGTGCGCGGGCCCTCGCGGCCTCGCTCGTCGCGCGGCTCTCGCCCAGCGGGACCTCGAGCTCGAGCCCCGCGAGCACGGTGAAGGCCGGTCGCCCGCCTGCGACGCCGAGGCCTTCGTACGCGTCGTCGGTCGCCCAGTTGGCGCCGATCGAGAAGCTGCCGAAGGCGTCCAGCCGGGGCTTGTCGGCGTCCTTCGCGACGAGCAGACGCGCCTCGGCGATCTCGACCTGGGCCCGCAGGGCGGCGAGCTCCTTCGAGCCGGCCATCAGCGCGGCGCGCAGCGCCTTGGCGGGAGGGGCGCCGCTCATCGAGGGGGCGTCCTGGGTGGTCGCCAGCAGCACGGCCTCGTCGGCGGGGACCCCGAGCAGCCGGCCGAGCGCGATGGCGCGCGTCGCCCGCGCCGTCTTCGCCTGTGAGAGCGAGTCCTTGATCGACGCCAGCGACGACGCGAACTGCAGCACGTCGACCTGCGAGCCGGTCCCGAGCTCGGACCCGGCCTTGAGCTTGGCGTCGGCGACTTGCTTCGTCGCGACCTCGAGCGAGCGCTCCTGAACGCCCACGGCGCGATCCGCGTACCACAGCTCCCAATACGCGCTGAGCACGTCGAGCGCGGTCTGGCTGGTCTCGAGCTCCTGCTCTCGCTCGGCCTGCTTAGCGGCGGACTCGGCCTGCGCGAGCGGCGCCAGCACGACGTCGGAGCCGAGGCCGCGCAGCAGCGGCTGGCGGGCGGTGAGGTAGAGCGAGGTGCCGAAGGTGGGGCCGGTCGCCTGAGACGCGGGGGTCGTGCCGGTCAGGTTGCGCCAGACGACGTCCGACTGCACGCCGGTCTCGATCGTGGTTCCGACGTCGGTCTTGAGCTGCACCCCGGTGCTCGCGCGGATGGCCTCGCTGTCGGTGCGGTCGGTCGGGCCGATATTCTCGGTGTATTCACCGCTGGTCGCCGCTACCAGCACGGGGACGCGCGCGTTCTGCTCGGCGGCGACGGCGAGCTTGGCCGCCTTGATGTCGAGCAGCGAGGCCTTCAGCGCAGGGTTCTGCTGCGCGGCCTTCTCCAGGGCCTGCTGGGGGGTGAGCGTCTCGGCCGCGGCGTCGCGCGCCGTGAGGCCGAGCGTCGCGAGCAAGGTCGCCGAGGTGAGCCAGCGAGAGGACCTTCGGAGCCACATGCCACGAAGCTAGCCCCCGCCGTCTGGTCGGGTGTCCGGTGTGTGTAAAGGTTTGTCAGCGACGGCCTGCTACTGCCCCCAAGAGGTGCACGCGCCGAGCGGCGTGCCGCTGGCCTCGAAGCTCGTGGGCTCGCACGGGCCGCACGGCTCGAACTGGTCACAGAACCACGTGCCATCCGCTCTTGGTGCCGAAGCAGCCGTTCGCCGAGCCGACGGCGCCGCACCAGTCCTGGCAGTACCCGTCGAAGCAGCCCAGGCCGAAGCGGCAGTCGCGGCCGGTCGCGCACGGGGCCATCCACGCGCCGAGCTCGCTGAGGCCACAGTCGAACTCTGCCTCGTCGGCGCGGTAGTAACACGTGGCGTCGGGGTCGTCGGCGCACGGGTTGACCGACGCGGAGATCGGGTTGCACGCGGCGAGGCACACGAACAGCCCGGGGATCGGGCTGCCGGCCGAGTCTCGTCCGACGACGCAGTCTTCCGCGGCCGCGCACTCGAGCCCCTCGAGCCCGCACAGCGGCTTGCACACCGCGGTCGTGTAGTCGCAATAAAGACCCGAGGCGCAGGCGATGTCGGCGTCGCACGATTGGAACGCCTGGTTCGGCCCGGCCTCTACGCAGCCGACCCCGGCTGGCGCCCCGAGGACCTCGTCGACGATCGAGCACTTCTGCTCCTCATCGCAGCCGGCTCCCCCGAGCGTACAGATCGGCGCCTCACCCCCGGCTCCGCCCGCTGCGCCCGCCCCGCCTCCTCCGTTGGTGGTGGCCGCTCCGCCCGCTGCGCCGCTGCCGCCCGACCCACCGGTCGCGGTCGTGTCATCGGAGCAGGCAGTCAGCTGGAGCGTCGCCCCCAACAGACAGCAGACGGCAAGGGTCGCGCGGGTCAGCATGGTTCTACCGTTCCCTTCGAGCGTGATTGAAAGAGGCATCATTGCGGCAGGCATCCGCCGTACACCACGCCGCCGACCGATAACGTCGGCGACTGAGGGACGCAGATCGCGAAGGACGAGGTCGGGTGCTCCGCGGAGGTGCACAGGTCCGTTCCGCCGTCGTACACGCACCAATGCAGGCAGCCGAGCTGGCCATTGACCTCCAGGCACCCGAGCCCGCTGTCGCACTCGGCCTGCTCCGAGCACTGGGTGAGCTCGGGTGTGTCGCCAGCGACCGCACAGTCGAAGGCCTCTTCGTCACCGCGATAGAGGCACCCAACCTCCGCGCCGGCGTCCGCGCAAGGGGCGTTGGCGACCGGGTCGCACCCCGCGAGGCACAGCTTCAGGCCCGGGATCTCAGCGCCTGCCGCGGTGCGAGCGGATACACACGCGCCCTCGTCACCGCAGTCCGCGGCGGTATCGCACAGCGGCTTGCAGGTCGACGTCACGCGATCGCACAGGGTCGCGGCGGCGCAGTCGGTGTCCGCCGCGCACTGCGAGAAGGTCACGCCAGCGCCAGGCGCCGCGCAGGCCGTGCCGCCGTCGAGGCCGAGCACGTCGTCGACGACGACACACGCCGAGCCCGCGTCGCACGTCGTGGGCTCGTAGGGCGTGCACGCCGCCGGGGCCCCACCGGCGCCCCCATCGCCGCCGGTCCCAGGAGCGCCCCCGGGCGCCGTGCCCCCGGCACCCCCCGCTCGCGCCGCTGCCGCCGGTCGCCGTCGAGTCGTCGCCGCACGCCGTCGCGAGCGCGACGAGGACGAGCCCCACACCCACGCTCTGGCCCGCTCGATCTCGCTTGGTCACTGGCTCCCCTCTCAGTTGTTGAAGCACGTCGGCGGGTCGCACTGCCCGTAGCTGTTGCCCGCGTAGGTCTCGACCGCCGCGTCGCACGCGGCGCCGCCAGCGCAGGTGCCGCCGATCGTGCACCACGCGCGGCAGCGGCCGTCGTCCACGTCGCACCGAAGGCCCGCCTTGCAGTCGACGTCCTCCTGGCAGAGACACCCTGCGCTCTTGTCACCGGCGGCTGCGCAGTCGCCCTCGAGGCGCGGCTCGGGATCGTCGATCGTGACGAGCACGCACGTCGCGTCGGCGCCGCAGCGCGCTTGAGGCGCCGTGGGCAAGCAGTGGGCCGTGCAGACCGTGAGCCCCGCGATCGCGGTGCCGTCGCCCCTCCGCGCGCTCACGCACGCCGCGTCCGAGGGGCAGTCGTCCCTGCTCGAGCACCACGGCTTGCACACGCCGGTGGCGGCGTCGCACCACGTCCCGTCGGCGCACTCGGCGTCCGCCTCACAGGCGCTCCAGGCCTCGATCGTCCCGCGCGGTCCGCACTCGAAGCCGGCGCTCGTGCCCTCCGCCGGGGACGTGAGGGTGCACTTCGCCCCCTCCGCGCACGCGGCGCGCACCAGCCCCTCTGCGCAGGGCGCGGGGGGCGCCCCACCGCCGCCCTCCCCTGTGCCTTCCGAGCGGAGCCGGTCGAAGTCCGTCACCAGCGTGCAGCTTGCGGCTGCGGCGACCGCGCACGCGGCGAGCAGGGCGATGAGCACGAGCCGCGGACGCACGGACCCATGATGGCGCGCCCCTACCGTGAGCACAACAACTCACGCTCGCACCCGGGTGAGAGCGAAACCCGTGTGGTACCCTGAGCCGTTGCGCCGCGCGGGTCCGCTCATCATCGGTCGCTACGCGCTCTACGACGAGCTCGCGTCGGGAGGGATGGCCGCGGTGTATCTCGGGCGCCTGCTCGGGCCGGTCGGCTTCTCGCGGACCGTCGCCATCAAGCGCATGCACCCGCACTACGCGAAGGAACAAGAGTTCGTCGCGATGTTCATCGACGAGGCTCGGCTCGCGGCGCGCATCCGCCACCCCAACGTCGTGCCGACGGTCGACGTCGTGCAGACCGACGGAGAGCTCTTCTTGGTCATGGAGTACGTGCACGGCGAGGCGCTCTCCAGGCTGCTCCGCCGATCGCACGCCTTCGGTGGCCCGCTCGACCCGCGCATCGCCGTCGCGATCCTGATCGACACGCTGCACGGCCTGCACGCCGCGCACACAGCGACCAGCGAGGCGGGGCACCCGCTCGACATCGTCCACCGCGACATCTCCCCCCAGAACATCATGGTGGGCGTCGACGGCGTGGCGCGCGTCTTCGACTTCGGCATCGCGAAGGCGAAGGGGCGCCTGCACACGACCCAGGACGGCGCCATCAAGGGCAAGCTCGCGTACATGGCGCCCGAGCAGCTCTCCGGCAAGGTCGTCACGCCCCAGGCCGACGTCTACGCCGCGGCGGTCGTCCTGTGGGAGGCCCTCGCGGGGCGGCGGATGTACGAGGCCGAGCACGAGGCGCAGCTGGTCACGCAGGTCCTCGACGGCGTGAAGACCGCGCCGAGCGAGCTCAATCCCTCCGTCTCGCCCGCGCTCGACCAGGTCGTCATGCAGGCGCTCTCGGTCGACCCTTCGCACCGCTTCCCGACCGCGATGGCGATGGCGTCGGCGCTCGAGGGCCTCGGCCCTCCCGCGCTACGCGGCGAGCTCGCCGAGTGGGTGCGCGCGAACGGGCCGTCCCTCTCGGACCGCAGCCGGCGCGTGCAAGACGTCGAGGTGGACAGCGCGAAGCTGTCACCGAGCGCCGACGAGGGCTCGGGGCGCGTCCTCGAAAAGACGCCCCCGCCACAGCGGGACCTCGACACCTTCGCGACGAGCTCCCACGCGGCGCCCGGCGACGGCCGCGCGACCCGAGAGAAGGGGCGCGGCGCTGGCGCGGCGCTCGCCTTGGGGGCCGCGTTGCTCGTCGGCGCCGGCGCCGCCTACCTGCTCGTGTCTCGTCCGCCGGCGCCCGCGGCCGCCACCGCCAAAGAGGCGTCGAGCGCGCCCGAGACCGCGCCCGCTCTCTCCTCTACCATTGAGGTCTCGCTGGCTTCGGTCACTCCGACGAGCGCCCCAGCTCCGGCGGCCCTCGCTTCGTCGGCCGCGCCCGCAGCCTCCAGCGCGCCGCTCATGAAGCCGCGCAGCTCGCTGCGACCGGCCGCCTCCTCGCCCCCCGCCGTCACGCCCTCCACCTGTCGCCCCGACCGCGACCCCCGCCTGCGACCCTCCCTTCTATTTCGACTTCGATGGAATCAAACGACCCAAACCCGGCTGCCGCTGACCGGCGTCCCGTGCGCGTGCGCCGCGCGACGGTGCACGCTGTGCTCTTGGGGATCGCGTCCGTGCTCGTCTTTTCGCGGGCGACCGCCCAGGAGAAAGACGCCTGCACCACGTCGTACGTCGAGAGCCAGAAGCTCAAAAAGCAAGGCAAGCTCAAGGCCTCACGCGAGCACCTCCTGGTCTGCGCCTCTGCCTCGTGCAGCGGCTTCATCCAATCCGACTGCGCGGGGTGGCTCGGCGACCTCGACGCCCAGATGCCCTCGATCGTGATCGTGGCGACCGGCCTCGACGGCAAGGACACGGCTCAGGTCGAGGTGCGCGACGGCGGGGTCGTCGTCGCGAGCTCGCTCGACGGCCGCCCCATTCTGCTCGATCCCGGGCCCCACGAGCTCGAAATGGTGCATCCGGGCGCTCCTGCCAGGCGGCAATCGATCTTGGTCCGCGAGGGAGAGAAGAGCCGCCGCGTCGAGGTCTCCTTCGCGAAGGAGCCGCCTGCGGTCGGGGCGCCCGCGCCGGGAGCGCAGACCTCGCCGCCGCGGGCCCTTGGCATCTCGGGGATCGTCATCGGCGGCGTGGGCCTCGCCGCCCTCGGCGCGTTCGTGGGGCTCGCGGTCACCGGCACGAGCGACTTCGACGAGCTGGATCGCACGTGCGGCTCGCTGGCCCCGGCGCCGGCCACCGGGACCTGCAGCGAGGAGGACGTCTCCGCCGTGAAGCGCACGCTCACGATCGCCGACGTCTTCCTGGGCGCAGGCGCCGGCCTCGCCGCCCTCGGAGCGACCCTGCTCATCGTCGACTTCGCCACCGCCGCCGACGGCGCGGCGAACGGCAGGGTGGTGGCGGGACCCGACGGCGTCAGCTTGACGCTTCGCTTCTAGACCGGCGGGGCGGGGCTCTCCTTCGGGTCCTTGTGCGCCATTCGATAGATGACGGGCAGCACCACGAGCGTCAGCGCGGTCGACGACAAGATGCCGCCGATCACGACGGTCGCGAGCGGCCTCTGCACCTCGGAGCCGGTCCCCGTCGCCAGGGCCATGGGGACGAAGCCGAGGGCCGCCACGAGCGCCGTCATCAGCAGAGGCCTCAGGCGGCCAGCGCTGATACCGACCTCGGCAGCCCCCTCAGCAGGAGCGGCGAGTGTCTCCTCACTTCTTCGGGGTCGCAGAGCCGTGGTCGTGCCCGTCACCGGGTTTGTGCTCCTCGCCGTGGTCGTGCCCGTCGCCAGGCTTGTGCTCCTCCTTTGCGGGAGCCTTCTTTTCCCGGCACGCGCCGAGAGGGCTCACTGCGAGAGCGAGAGAGAGAATCAGCAGGGTCTTCGTGACAGTGCTCGACATGTTCGACACTCCTTCATGGCCACTCGGGCCGGGGTTCATTGGAAAGTCCTGGTGGGAGGCTGCGCTCGCCGACGCCCTCCGAGACCCCGGGGCTCTTGAGCGGGTCTCGGTGGGCCATCCGATAGATGATGGGCAGCACCACGAGCGTCAGCGCGGTCGACGACAAGATCCCGCCGATCACCACGGTCGCGAGCGGCCTCTGCACCTCGGATCCGGTCCCTGTCGCGAGGGCCATGGGGACGAAGCCGAGTGCAGCCACGAGCGCAGTCATCAGCACCGGACGGAGGCGCGCCACCGAGCCGCGCAGCACCGCCTCGTCAAGGTCCAACCCTTCCTGACGCAGGTTCTCGATGAACGTGATCATCACGAGGCCATTCAGCACCGCGACGCCCGAGAGCGCGATGAACCCGACCGCCGCAGAGATCGAGAACGGCAGGTCTCGCACGAGCAGCCCCGATTCCGCCCGTTAGCGCCAGCGGTACGCCGGTGAAGATGAGCAGCGCGTTCTTGATGCCCCTGAAGGTCCCATAGAGCAGGGCGAGGATCAGAAGAAGCGCGATGGGGACGACCAGACTGAGGCGGGCGCGAGCGGCGATCAGGTTCTCGAACTGGCCGCCCCACGCGAGCCACGTCCCGGGGTCGCGCTTCACCTCGGCGTCGATCTTGCGCTGGGCGTCTGCCACGAACCCGCCGAGATCGCGGCCGCGGACGTTGCATTGGACGACGACCCGACGCTTGCCGTCCTCGCGGCTGACCTGGTTCGGGCCCTCCTCGATCGACACCCGCGCCAGCGCCCCTAGCGGCACGAAGCGCTCGCGGGCAAGCCCCGCGTCGTTCCCAGAGCGCTCAGGCAACGGGATGGGCAAGTTCTCGAGCGAGCGGACGTCTCCTCTCAGCGCCTCCGGCATCCGGACGACGAGGTCGAACCGGCGGTCGCCGTCGTAGACCTGGCCGGCCTCGGCGCCGCCTACCGCTGCGGAGACGATGTCCTGGACGTCCTCGACGGCGAGGCCATAGCGCCCGATCGCCGCCCGATCGACGTCCATCGTCAGGACGGGCAGGCCCGTCGTCTGCTCCACCTTCAGATCTGCGACCCCTTCCACGGTCGAGAGCACCTTCGCGATCTCGTCGGCCTTGCGCTTCATGCTCTCGAGGTCGTCGCCGAAGACCTTCACGGCGACGTCGCTGCGAACCCCGCTGATGAGCTCGTTGAAGCGGAGCTCGATCGGCTGGCTGAACTCGAAATTCTGCCCTGGCAGGTGGACCAGCTCCTTCTCCATGGCCTCGGCGAGCTCAGCTTGCGTCTTCGCCTTGGTCCAGCGCTCGCGGGGAGTGAGCATGATGTACGTGTCGGAGACGTTCGGCCCCATCGGGTCGGTGGCGACCTCGGCCGTCCCGGTGCGGGCGAAGATGAGGTCGATCTCGTCGGGGAACTTCTCCTTGAGCACGCGCTCGATCGTGCCCTGCATCTCGACGCTCGCGGTGATGCCGATGCTCGGGATGCGCGCCGGCTGGACGGCCAGCGCCCCTTCTGAGAGCTTGGGCGCGAACTCGCTCCCGAGGCCGAGCGCGGCCGTCCCCGCGAGTGCTACCACCGCGAGCGCAAGGGTGACGACCGGGGCGTTGCGAGAGCGCGGCGCGGAGCACCCGCTCGTAGGCGGTTCGAGCGAACCGGAGCACGAAGTTCTCTCGCTCCTGGACTGCGGCCTCCGAGCGCCACGGCGACCAGGGCGGGGATGAACGTCATGGACAGGATGGTCGCGGCGCCGAGGGCGAGCACCACCGTCTCGGCCATCGGCCGGAACATCTTCCCCTCGATCCCGGTGAGGGTGAGGATGGGCAGGTAGACGATCGCGATGATGAGCTCGCCAAACAGGGTGGCCTTGCGCACCTCCTGAGACGCCTCGTAGGCCAGTTGGACCCGCTCCTTCGTGTTGAGCATCGCCCCAGGCGGTGCTGCTCCTCGGCGAAGCGGCGGACGCAGTTCTCGACGATGATCACCGCGCCGTCGACGATCAGGCCGAAGTCGATCGCGCCGAGGCTCATCAGGTTGCCGCTGACCCGACCCTCGACCATCCCGGTCACGGCGATCAGCATCGACAACGGGATCGCGAGCGCTGCGATGACGGCCGCGCGCAGATTGCCAAGCAAGAGGAAGAGGATGATAACAACGAGCACCGCGCCCTCGAGGAGGCTCTTCGCGACGGTGTGGATCGTCGCGTCCACCAGGTAGGTCCGGTCGTAGACCGTCTTGATCTGACGCCGTCCGGCAGGCTTTGCTGCGCGGCCTCCAGGCGCTCCCGGACCCGCACCGACACGTCTCGGCTGTTCTCGCCCACCAGCATGATGGCCGTGCCGATGACCACCTCGCGGCCGTCCTCGGTCGCGGCGCCGGTCCGAAGCTCTCGGCCGATCCTGACCTCGCGACGTCGGCGACGCGCACTGGGACCCCGTCCCGCTGCGTGAGCACGATGGACGCAGGTCGGCGTCGCTCTGCACGAGCCCCGGTCACGCGCACCAGCAGCTGCTCACCCTTCTGCTCGATGTAACCCCCGCCCGCGGCCCCGTTGTTGCGGCGGAGCGCCTCGAGCACGTCGCGAAACGACAGGCCGTGGGCGGTCAACCGGACGGGATCCGGGGCGACCTGATACAGGCGCTCGAAGCCGCCGATCGAGTTGACCTCGGTGACCCCGCGGACATTGCGCAGCTGAGGCCGGATGACCCAATCCTGGAGGGTCCGCAGATCGGTGAGGTCGTATTCGGTGCCGTCCGGCTTTCGCGCGCCGGGCTCGACCTCGAGCGTCCACATGTAGATCTCGCCGAGGCCGGTCGCGATCGGGCCCAGCTGCGGCTCGCTGCCCGGGGGCAGGCCTTCTCTGGCCGCGGCGAGGCGCTCGGAGACCAGCTGGCGCGCCCAATAGATGTCGGTGCCGTCCTCGAAGACGATCGTCACCTGAGACAGGCCATAGCGAGACAGCGACCGCACCTGCTCGACCTTCGGCAGGCCTCCCATCGCGGACTCGATGGGGAAGGTGACACGCCGCTCCACCTCGACCGGGGCGAGGGCCTGGACCGGGGTGTTGATCTGGACCTGGACGTTGGTGATGTCCGGCACCGCGTCGATCGGCAGGCGGGTGAAGTTGTAGCCGCCGAACACCGCGACGCAGGCCGTGATCACGAGCACGGCGACGCGGTGCTCGACCGAGAATCGGAGCAGCTTGGCGAGCAGGGTCATCATCTTCAGTGGCCCTCAGTGCTCGTGCCCGGCCGAGCCCTTGCCGAGCTCCGCCTTGAGGATGAACGACCCCTTGTCGACGAACGTCTCGCCGGGCTCGAGGCCCTGCAGGATCTCGACGAACAGCCGGGCTCGCCGCGCCGCGCGCCGGTCCGACCGGTCCTGACCTTCCGAGCCTCGAACTCCCCTCCCTCTTCGACGAACACCACGCTTGCCGTCCAGCTTCTGGACGGCGTCGTCCGGGATGACCACGCGCGCCTCGACCTCTCGACGCCGACCGCGGCGGTCACGAACAGGCCGGGCTTCAGCCTCCCATCCGGGTTCGGCAGCACCACGCGCGCCTGCGCGGCGCGCGCGTCCGTTCTCGCGATCGCCCCGACGAACGAGATCGTGCCGATGATCGGCCGCTCCAGGCCATCGGCGCGGACCGTCACCGACTGGCCGACGCCGACCTTCGCGAGGTCCTTCGCGTAGACCGTGATGTCGACCCAGACGGTCGAAAGATCCGCGATGACGAAGACCCTCGTGTCGTCCTTCAACACCTCGCCGACCGACGCGTGCTTCTCGATGATGGTGCCGTCGAGCGGCGCGACCAGGTTGTAGCGGCCGGCAGTCCCCGTCCCCGCGCTCGCGAGCATCTGGGAGGTGCTCTCGACGTCGATCTGGGCCTCGGCGAGCTCCTTCTTGCTGGCGAGGTGCTCCTTCTCGGGGACGATCTTGTCCTGGTAGAGCTTGTCGACGCGCTCGAAGTTCGACTTCGCCAGCTTCAGCCGCTCGAACGCCGCGCGGGCCTGTCCGCTCAGCTCCGCCAGCTCCTTGCTGTCGAGGATGGCGAGGACGTCGCCCTTCTTCACCACGTCGCCGAGCCGCTTCTTGACCTCGCGGACCGCCCCCCCGACGCGCGGCGAGACGTGCGCGAGCTTGTCCTCGTTGAGGGCGACCTCGGCCGGGGAGCAAGAGATGGCACGTCGACGTCACCGCTGACCGCCTTCATCGACTCGACGCCGGCGTTCTTGCGGGCCCGCTGGAGAGCTTCAGGCGCCCGGGCGGGGCGGCGTGCTCCGCCTCTCGGCTGCGCCACCGTGTCCCGCCTCTTCAGGCGTGCTCGGCGTGTCCCGCCTCCTCAGCGGTGCTCGCGTGCTCGTCGTGGTCCGAGGAAGGATGGGCCAGCCGTCGGTCGAGCGCGATCGAGACGACCGCGGTGAGCGGAACGGCCACTGCGAGCGCGAGCCACGGCGCGAGGGCGCTCGGCTTGGTGCGCGGCCGTCACGGCAACCTCCCCGCGGCGTAGAGCACGTCGATCTCCGCGCTGCGCAGCTCGAGCAGGCGATCGATGCGCGACGCCTCCGTCTCGAGCAGCTCGCGGCGGACCAAGAGCAGGTCGCTCAGGCCGCTCTCCCCGGCTTGATAGCCCTTGATGTCGAGCGCCAGGTTCTGCTCGAGGCTCTCGACCCCCTTGGCCTCGGCGAAGGCGTCCGACGCTTCGGCGCGCTTCGCCGCGACGCGCGTCGCCGTCTCGACCTCGGCGTCGACCTGCGACTTCTGCGCCGCGAGCTCGACCTTCGCGCGCGCCGCCTTCGCCTCGGCCTGCGCGGCGAGCCCCTGCGCGTGGTCGAAGATCGGCAGCGTCATGGTGAGCGTGCCGAGGATCGTGTGCTGGCTCGTGTCCTCCAGCTCGTAGCGGGCGCCGAAGCTCATCTGCGGCGCAGCCAGCGCGCCAGCGAGGTCGCTGTCCGCCTCGGCGAGCGCGACATCGGCGGCGAGCGCCAACAGCTCGCCGCGACCTTGTGCCCCCTTCTTGAGCGAGGTCAGGTCGACCTTCAAGCCATGCGCGAGGCTCCCCTTGAGGACGAAGCTCGCCGTGCTCGACAGCCCCAGCAGCGCTCGCAGCTCACCCTTCGACTGCTCCACGGTGGCCTCCGCGGAGGTGCGGTCGGCGACCGCGCGCGCGAACGCGCCCTTGGAGACGTTGAGCTCCAGCGCGGTCGCGTCTCCGGCGTCGATGCGCTTCTTCGTCGCCCCGAGCACGCTCCTCGCGATGCGCTCGGCCTCCTCGGCGAGCGCGAGCCGCTCCTGGGCCCAGAGGCCGCGATAGGTCGCATGGCCGACCGCGCGCAGGGTCTTCTGCATCGCGGTGTCGGCGTCTGCGTGCGCGAGATCGACCAGCGCGTCCACCCGCTTCAGCCGGGCCGAGGCACCACCTCCGAGGTCGAGGTTCTGGGAGAGCCCGACCGAGAAGACGACGCCTTGCGGATCGTCCGCGATGAGCCTCGGCCCGAGCTCGAGCTCGAGCAGCGGGTTATGCCGCGGGAAGATGGACGCTTCCACGCGCCCGGCCTCGGCCTCTCGCACCACCAGAGGCGCGGTGAGGGCGGCGGGGCTCGATTGACGAGCCAGCCGCAGGGCCCCCTCGAGCGTGAGCTCGAGCGTGGCCGGCTCCGCGGTCGACTCGGGTGCTGGCGGGGGCGCCCTGAGCGAGCGCGAGCGGGTGGAGGCTCAGGACGGCGAGGAACGCCGAGAGCGCGAGCTTCTTCATGGACATCACCTCACGAACGCGCGGAAGCTCCGCGCTGCGGTGCCGAGAGACGCTCCGCGACCCGCGGCGCGACAGGGCGCCGAGGTGGCGAAGACGCAAACCGAGCGTCTACGCGAGGTGCTTTGGGACCTTGGTCGGCGGGCCGCGATCGTGAGTGGGCGGCGCGCTGTGCTGAAACACGAGCGTCGGCTCGATGGTGGCGACCGCCGGCAGAGCGCCGTGGTTACGGGCGCGATCACGGGGCGTGCTGGTGCGCGCACGACACGCAGCAGTGGCAGCTCGGCCCGCAGTCACAGTCGTCGCCGTCGTCGTCCGGGCACTCCTCGGCGAGGTCGTCGTGGTGCTCGAAGACCTCGAGCAGCGTCAGCTGCCAGGTCCACGCGCCGAGCAGCGTGTACGCGGCGACCAGAAAGAGCTGCCAGGCCCTCCCCGCACGCCGCGATCGTCTGCTCTTCACCACCGGGGGAGCTTAGTTCCCTTGGGTCACCTCTGTCAACGGGCGGCTCGAGTTGTAACGGTGTTGCGGGAGCCGCGCGTGCGGGGGCAGCGCAAGGGGATCGCCAGCGTCGCGATCGGGTCCTTGGGTCTCAAGTCGGGGTGCGCGTGAGCTGTGCCTCTTCGTAGAGGCTATCGAGGGACGCGTTCGAGGGAAGAATGAAGTTTACTTCACCGTCCCCCGCCGCCTGGGTCGTGAACACCAGGTAGCTGGTCGGCAGGGTTGGGGCCCGAATGCGGAAGCCGCCCTGCGTCGAGACGGGGAGATCATCGATGAAGTCCCGTAGATGACGATAGTGGCGGCGCGATGCCGCGCGGCAGCAGTGTTTGTACCTGGTAGCTTCCGCCGCGTGGAGCTCATCGTCATCCTCGTGCCCGTGGCCATGTTGGTCCTCGCGGTGCCACTGCTCGCGCTGGTCATCTCGAAATGGTTCGTGCGCGTCCCGGCGGGGCAGGCGCTCCTCGTTCGGCCTCATAGCGGCCCAGCCAGGGTCTCGTTCACCGGACAGCTGGTGATGCCCTTCGTGGCGACCGCCGAGCTCGTCGATCTCACCACCAAGCGGATCCTCGTCACCCGCCACGGCCGCACCGCGCCGCGCTGCCGCGACAACATCCGCGTCAATGTCACGGCGCACTTCATGATTGGAGTGAACCCGGTCGCCGACGACGTGCTCAAGGCTGCGCAAGCCATGGGCGCGGCGCGCGTCGCCGAGGAGGGCGCGCTCTCGGAGGTGTTCGAGGCCGCTTCATCTCGGCGCTCGCGACCGTCGTCGCGACCTTTCACTACGACGAGCTCGCGCGAAACCGGGAGGAGCTGACCGACAGGATCATCCAGGTCCTCGGCACCGACCTCGATGGCTACACGCTGAAGGACCTCGCGATCGTGACGATCGAGCAGGTGCCGATCGAGCAGCACGATCCGAAGGACCTGCTCGACGCCGAGGCGATCCGCGTCCTCACCGAGCGGACGGCGCAGGAGGCCCTGCGGACCTCGGAGACCAGCCTCGGCGCCGAGCTCGAGCTGGCAAGGCGCGAGCGAGAGGTGGCCGAGCACGTGGCTCGCCACCAACGCGAGGCGAACGCGATGATGGAGCGTCATGAGCGTGACGTCGCTGCGCTCCACGAGAAGCTCGACGCTCAGCTGAAGAAGGGGGGCTGAGGTCTCGGCTTCATCAGCGCACCTGCCGCGGACGTGCGATGCTGCGCGCGCGCGCGGAGGCAACCATGACGACCGAACCTCGAGGACCTCTCCACCCCCAGACCACCTCCGTCTCGGAGGGCTTCGATCCGCGGCTGAGCGTGATGGCGGTGCGGCCGCCGATCTACCCGGTGTCGACGTACGCCTTCCCCTCGGCCGAGCAGGCGGCGCACTATTTCGAGGTCGCGCTCGGCAAGGTCCAGCGGGGGCCTGGCGAAGACGTCGGCCTCATCTACGCCAGGCTCAACAACCCGAACGCCGAGATGTTCGAAGACGCGCTCGCGTCGGTCGAGAAGGGGGCCCACGCGGCCGCCGTCTTCTCCAGCGGAATGTCGGCGATCACCACGTCGCTGCTGACCCTCGCCAAGCCTGGCCAGAAGATCTTGTACGAGCGCCCTGTCTACGGCGGAACCGACCACTTCTTCCGGCACATGCTCCCGGACCTGCAGCTCTCGGCCATCGCCGTCGAGAACAGCGCCTGGGACGACGCGCTCCGTGCCCACGGCGCCGACCTGGCGCTCGCCTACGTCGAGACCCCAGCGAACCCCACGCTGCGCATGATCGATCTCGCCGCGCTCAGGGAGCGCCTCGATCGCATCGTGCCGGATCGGCGCGTCCCGCTCGTGGTGGACAACACCTTCCTCGGGCCGGTGTTCCAGTCGCCGCTACGCCACGGCGCCGACTTGGCCCTCTACTCGGCCACCAAGTTCCTCGGGGGTCACAGCGATCTGGTGGCCGGCGCGCTCACCGCCACCGACCCCGCGCTGGTCGCGAAGATCAAGGGGACGCGAGCGTTCCTCGGCACGATCTGCGAGCCGTTCACGGCGTGGCTCCTGCAGAAGAGCATGGCGACCCTGTGGCTGCGGATGATCAAGCAGTCGAAGAACGCGTCGCACCTCGTGAAGACCATCAAGGCGCACCCCGCCGTGGAGACGGTCCATTACCCGACCTTGTTCGTCGGCGATCAGGCTCGGATCTTTCAGCAGCAGTGCACCGCCCCCGGCTCGATGATCGCCGTCGAGCTGCGAGGCGGCAGGGCGGCCGCCTTCCGCTTCTTGAACGCGCTCAAGCTCGTTCGCCTCGCCGTCTCGCTCGGCGGCGTCGAGTCGCTCGCCTGTCACCCGCGGAGCACGACCGCCTCCGGAGATGAGGCGAGGAGGATCTGCGAGCCGGAGGCGTCACCGAGGGCCTCGTGCGGCTGAGCGTCGGCGTCGAGTACTGGCGGGATCTGCGCGACGACATCTCGAGCGCGCTCGACGCCGCGGCGGGTTGAGCGTCCGGGCGTCTGCTTGACGTGGCCGTGGCCGCGCGTGACGATTCTGTCACGAAGAGGTTACGGGAATGAATCGTTTGAAGGCTCAAAGGCCCTGGGCTCGGGCAGTTGTTTTCGGGTTTTCGGCTGCAGCGCCTGGCTGTGGGGATGACAGCGCGGCCGGCGGAGGGGGCGCCGGCGGTGGCACGGGCGGCACGCCCATCTCGGACCTCACCGAGCTCAGCTGCCCGACCCCGGGCCTGCTGCCGTTCGTCACCGAGACGAACGCGTTCGCCAGCGACGACAACGCGTTCACCGCGGAGGGCAGCCCTCGCAGCAAAGACGAGGCGTCCGACACGCTAGGGGTCCCCGGAGGTCCGCGCGCCAACACCTACGTCGCAGCGGAGCAGGCGACGCCGGCGACCGATCAGCCGTACGACGGCAAGAAGGCGCGCACCGGAAACTCGGCCGGCCTGTCGGCCGTGGCGCTCCGCGGCGAAGCGGTGAGCCTGTGGACCTACGACCCCGCGGCGCAGGCGTGGCTCACGCTCGGCCGCACCGACACCGACGACGAGGGGGCGTATTCGATCGCGCGCACCGGCGGCTCGACCGAGCTCGGGCGGCCGGTCTACTCGATCCTCGAAGCCGACGGCAGCTGCGCCGAGCACTACGAGTACCTGCTCGATCCCGGCACCCAGGTCATCATCACCGACATCGACGGGACGCTCACGCTCAGCGACGAGGAGCTGTTCCAGCAGATCTCCGATGGCGCGTACGTGCCCGTACAAATGGGCTCGGCCGCCGAGCTGGTCAGCGCGTGGGCCGACAAAGGCTACGTGATCATCTACATGACCGCTCGCCCGCACATGTTCCGCGCAGAGACGCGGACCTGGCTGCGCGACCAGGGGTTCCCGACGGGCCCGGTGCTGACGGCCAACGCGCTCGTCGTCGACGAGACGGCGCGCACCTACAAAGCGTCGTGGGTCAGCCGCGTGCTCGACGACTT
Source organism: Polyangiaceae bacterium (assembly GCA_016719945.1). GTDB lineage: Bacteria > Myxococcota_A > Polyangia > Polyangiales > Polyangiaceae > Xiheicaenibacterium. Next base: position 298,277 of record JADJYE010000003.1, read on the forward strand.
CCAGTGGGACGTCGTGGCGGCGTACGGCAACGCGCAGAGCGACATCGACGCCTACGAGGACGGCGGCGTCCCCAAGGACATCACCTTCATCGTCGGGGAGCTGGCGGGGACGAGCGGCACGGTCGCTGTCGAGAACAACGACTATGCCGCCCACATCACCGACTTCGTCGAGCCGTACCCCGACGCGAACTAGGGACACACTGCTAGAAGAAGAAGCCCTTCGGCCGCGCCGACGTCCGCAGCCAGTTGTCGATCTGGCCCGTGATGTCGGTGTTGCCGATGGTCCGGTAGTCGTACGTGAACTTGCCGAAGACATCACTGCCGCCGCGGCGCTGTCGACCTCAGGATGACGTTCAGCTCGTGCGGCTCGGCGACGAACGTGAGCTCGACCTCGTTGATCGCGCTCGCGTACTGCGGTCCCGGTAGAACTCGATCTCCTGATAGAAGGGCAGCGTCTGATCGACGCCGCGGATGCGCCCGCGCTCGCAGTCCGCCCGCTTGAAGCGGAAGCCAAGGTTGGCGAACGCGTCGAGCACCATCTGCTGGGCGGGCATCGGCGAGACGGAGAGCGCGTCGAGGTCACCCTTGTCGATCGCGCTCGCGATCGCGAGCTCGGTGCGCAGCCCCATCGTCATGCCGTGCAGGTGCTGGCCGTAGACGGTCGTCAGCGGGCACTCGACCGGGATCAGGAACTGGAAGGGCATCGCGTGGTTCGACTGGGCCGCGAGCTGGAAGGGCCCCGTCACGATGATGCGCCCGAACTCGAGGTTGGACAGGTACTCGTGGTCGCCGGACTCGACCTCGACGCGGGTCACCAGCGCGAGCGAGATGCGCTCGATCGAGCTGTTTACGGAGCCACCCTTCAGGACGATCTGGCCTGTGACCGTGCCGCCGGGCACCACGGAGGGGTTCTGGACCTGCGTGTCGATCGAGGGGCCACCCACACCGAACGTGCTGAGCATTTTCTTGAACACTAGGAACCTCCGTAAACGAAGTTCGGAATGGTAGCGGCCAGCAGCCGGTTGTCTACGCGGGATGGCCCCAAATGCTGCCCCCGGCTGCGACGCGGATCAGCGCGTCAGCGAGCCGCTCCAGCGCCGCAGGGAACCGATCCAACATCAGGTAGGGCTCGGTGAGCTCGAGCTCCAGCAGCCACCGCGCCGCCAGCTGAGGGCGAGCGCGAGCGCCACCGCCAGGCTGAGCCCCAGGGCCGAAGAGTCGGGCGCGAGGGCGCCGACCGCGCAGCTCGCGCAACCCCCACCGGTCGTCGCAGGTGGAGTCGGCTGGGTGTCGTCGGGCGGGCGTGAGGTCGCGGTCGCTGTTGCCGGCGGCCCAGCGGTCCCGCGGGTCGTCGAGCTCGAAGGCGTCGGGGTGGGGCCGAGGACCTGGGCCGGGGGGCGCGCGGCGAGGACCGCCGCGAGCGCGACACGAACCGAAGGCCTGAGCGTCGCCGTGTCGACCGCGACCTTCTCGCTCGCGCCGGACGCGATCCACAGCTCGATCGCGGCGATCTCGCCGGCCGTCGGCTGCTCCATCGTGTCGGGCGGCATGTGATCCGCGTCCGAGAGCGGGAGGTGCATGCGCGTCACGAGCAGGCTCTTCGCGGGGTCCCTCGGCGTGATCGCGGGCCCGCTCGACCCGCCCTGGATCAGCGAGGCGTGCGTCTCGACGCTGAGATCACCCTGGAGCCCCTGCTCGTCGTGACAGCTTCCGCAGCGCTCGAGGAGGATGGGGTGCGCGAGATCCGCGAACAGGTCGATCTTCGGAGGCAACGCTGCCAGATCGGGCCCCGCGCTCGAGGTCGCGGGCGGGCCGAGGGTCGCGGTCGCGGAGGGCGACGTGGTCGCGGAGGGCGACGTGGTCGGCCAGGAGGTCGCCGTGGGGCGGGCGACCGTGAGCGGAGGCCTGGCCGTCGCCGGGCTCGTCGGAGCCTGCTTGGGTGCGGTCGTTCCGCGCAGGTGGGCGGGGAGCGCCGCCAGCTCGAGCTCGCGTGTGGCGCCGCCGTCGACGAAGAACGCCACGACGGCGAGCTCGCTCGCCGTCATCTGGGGCTCGCCCGCCGGGGGCATGTGCTCGTCGTCGTCGAGCGGCAGCTGGACCCTCGTGATCAGCGGGCTCGACTTCGCGGAGCCCGCGATGAGGGCCGGGCCTTGCTTGCCGCCCTTCTTCATGGCGTCGATCGAGTCGAGCGAGAGTCGCCCCTTCTGCTTCGAGCCGCCGTGGCACTTGCCGCACCGTGCCGCGAGGATGGGGGCCACGCGCGCGTCGTACAGGCTCGAGGAGGTGTGCCCCGGGCTCGTGGTGACGACCGCCCCGGGCTCCGAGCTCGTCGTCGCGGAGGGCGCCGGCTCGGAGCTCGGCTCGGCCGTGGGGGTCGCGGTCGCCGACGCGGACGTACGGGGTGAGGCGGACGCCGAGCCGCTCGCCGCCTCGACCGGAGCGAGCCCACGCTCGAGGACGGAGCGCGCAGCGAGCGGCACGAGCAGGTCCTTCACGCGCAGCGACTCGCTCGCGCCGCGCTCGACCCAGAACCGGATGAGCTCGATCTCCTCTGGCGATGGCCCGGGCTTGTCCTCGGGCGGCATCCGCTCGTCGTGGCCCTCGGGCAGCAGCATCCGCGCGACCAGCGGGCTCTTCGCCGAGTCCCCGGGCACCAGCGCCGCGCCCTCCTTGCCACCCTTCGACATCGCCTCGAGGGAGTCGAGGCGGAGCTTGCCCTTCTGCTCTTCGGGGCCGTGACAGTCGTAGCAGCGGGCGCGGAGGATCGGCGCCACGACGTTGGCGTAGACGAGCGGCTCTGCCCCCGACTCGGGCTCGTCCTCCACGCTCTTGCTGGGCGCCTCCACGCCGAGCCAACGCTTGACCGGGCCAGGCGCGTAGCGCGTCAAGTAGCCCTCGCCCCGCGTGAGCGACCCGCCGTGGTGCGCGCCCACCGTCAGCACCAGGACCGAGAGCGCGAGCAGCGCTCGGTGGGCCATCCGCCAGCCGCTCGAGCCCGCGCGCTCCGACTGGCGCAGCGCGCCGAACGAGAGCGCCCCGAGCACGACGAACGCGAACGTCAGGGCCCGGTGCTGCGCGAGGAGATCGGAGGGGAAGCCGCCGCCCGTCGACAAGAGCACGCCCAGCGTGAAGGCGGCCGTCGCCGAGACCACGGTCGCGCCCATACCGATGGCGATCGCTGGATCGAGCCGCGCGCGCATCGAAGGGTGCAGGGTGAGCGCCTCGCACAGCGCGACCAGGAGGACGATCCCGATGGGCAGGTGGACCGCGATCGGGTGAAACCGCCCGACGAACAGGGCAAGCTCGGGCGCAGCGCGCAGAGGTCCACGGATCGCGATCAGCAGGGTGGTCGCGAAGATGAGGAGGGCAGCCGCGCCGAGCTCGGGCCCCCACTTTTTGTAGCGACTACCCACGCGTGCGTCGTAGCGTACCTCGGCGTCGAGGCTTTCGCGATCCGACCGCCGGCCTCCCGCCCCGAGGTACCTTGGGCTTTCTACGCGACGTCTACGGGCTCAACCCGGCGATCAAGCTGCTCATCGATCCCGCGACGGGGCTCATCCTCGACGCGAACGACGCCGCCGCGCGCTTCTATGGCTACTCGGTCGAGCAGCTGTGCACCCAGCGCATCCAGCAGATCAACACGCTGGCGCCCGAGGAGGTCGCCGCCGAGATGGCGAGCGCGCGGGACGGCAACCGCACGTTCTTCCGCTTCAAGCACCGGCTCGCGTCGGGTGAGGTGCGGCACGTCGAGGTCTACACGGGGCCGGTGGTGGTCGAGGGCCGCACGTGCCTGCTGTCGATCGTGCACGACGTGACCGCGCGCGAGCGCGCGCTCGAGGATCTAGCCCGCTCGGAGGCGCAGCAGCGCTCGCTGCTGCGCGCGCTCCCGGTCGGCGTGGGCGTTCACCGCGCCGGCAGGTTCATCTGGGTCAACGAGGGGCTGGCCGCGATGGTCGGCCGCGCGACCGAGGAGCTCGTCGGCTCGTCGATCGAGGACCTGATGCCAGACGACGGCCGGGGCCCCGCCTCGTCGGGCTCGGAGGTCACGCCTCTGCATCGCGCGTCCCTCGAGTGCGGCGACGGCCGCTCGGTCGCCGTCGATCGCATGGAGCTCCCCTTCGACTTCGACGGCGAGCCCTGCCGGATGCTCCTCGCCGTCGACGTCTCCGAGCGCGCGCGCCTCGAGGCAGATCTGCAGCGGGCGCAGCGGATGGACGCCATTGGGCGCGTCGCGGGTGGCGTCGCCCACGACTTCAACAACCTGCTCCTCGTCGTGCTCGGCGCGGCCGACATGTTGGCGCGCCGCCCGGCCTCCTTCGAGCACTTCTCGCGCAACCTGGAGCGGATCCGCGAGGCGACGCTGCGGGCGGCCGAGCTCACCAAGCAGCTCCTGCTCGTGAGCCGGGGAACCGAGGCGCGGGGCGAGCGGCTCGAGGTGGCGGCGGTCGTCGGGGCGCTCGTCGACCTGGTGGGCGGCACGCTCCCCGAGGGGATCGACGTCAAGATCGACGTCTCCCCGGGCCTCGCGGTCCAGATGCCGCGGTCCAGCCTCGATCAGGTCCTTCTGAACCTCGTCGTCAACGCGCGCGACGCCATGCCCTCAGGCGGAGCCCTCGCCATCACGGCGCGTGAGGTCGAGCTCGCCGAGCACCCCGCGGGCCTCGCCGCCGGCAGGTACGTCCGACTCGAGGTCTCCGACGAGGGCGAGGGGATGTCTGCGGACGTCGTCGCCAAGGCGTTCGAGCCCTTCTTCTCCACCAAGGAGCCCGGCAAGGGCACCGGCCTCGGGCTCTCCACCGCCTACGGCATCGTTCGCCGCGCCGGCGGCGCGATCGAGATCGAGTCGGCCACGGCGCGAGGGACCACGATGCGGGTGCTGCTCCCCATCGCGCCCGCGGTAGAGCCCCACAAGACGCCCCCGCCCCCTTCGCGCGAGGTCGGGAGGGTGAGCGGCCGCACCCGCACCATCTTGTTGGTCGATGACCAGCGCGCCATCCGCGAGCTGCTCGAGCAGACGTTGATCGAGGCCGGCTACAAGGTGTTCTCCGCGGCGGGCGCCCAAGAGGCGCTCGTCATCGTCGCGCAGCACGGGAGCACGCTCGATCTGCTCGTCACCGACGTCGTCATGCCCGAGATGCGCGGCACCGAGCTCGCGGCTCGCGTCCGCGCGCTGCGGCCCGGCTTGCCGATCATCTTCATGAGCGGATACACGGGCGAGTCGCTGTCGCTCCCTACGGACGCGAGCGATCTGCTGGAGAAGCCGTTCGCCCCGGACGCGCTGCTCGAGCGGGTCGCCCGCAAGCTCGAGCTCGCCCCCGAGCCTACGCGCGCCTCGAGCGGCGACTGACTCGCCTCACTTCGACTTGGACTTGGGCGTGGTCGGCTTGTCGTACGTCGGTGGGCCGCTCTGTCCGAAGCTGAAGAGCAGCGTCTCGACCTGCCCGTAGCTGTTCTTGGTGCGGGGGCGCGGGTTGTGGTCGGTGACCCAGTAGACCTCGCCCGAGACGAGCGCGTCGCTCGGGTTGCCGGTGCGCTCCGGGAGGCGCCGCAGGTAATCGACGAGGGGCTTCTGATAAGCGCGAGCCCCGTCACCCTGGATGCGGTTCGCGTAGTCGCTCCAGATCTGGTTGTAGCCGAAGCTCTTCGCGTGGAGCAGATCGAAGTTCGGCGGCCCGTAGTTGAGCGGGTCGATGTGTCGACCGTCGACCGTCACCGCGTCGACCACGACGATGCCGTCCACCGTCACCGGGTTCGGGCTGAACATGAACCAGCCCTGGAGGAAGCGGGCCTTGTGGGTCAGCGTCCGCATCAGGTCGCTCTGCGGCTCGAGCTTCCAGCCGTGCTTCTTGTTCAGCGCGGCGATCCACTCCTTGTAGCGGCGCTGCGTCGACCACAGCTCGACGATGGCCTGGTTGAGGCAGGCGAGCAGCATCACCGCGCACGCGAGCTCGCTCGCCAGGCGCCCGACCCCGCGCAGGATGCGTCTTGGCCGCACGTCGGACTCGACCTCGGGGTCCACGTCGCCGAGCCCGAGGAGGCGCGTCGCGCGACCCTTCGCCCAACCGAGCGCAGCGTCCGCGAGCAGCGAGAAGGGAGGAACGCGTAGCAGCCAGGCGAACGCGGGACCCACCGGGAGCGCGGCCACGATCTCCGCGAGGGCGGCGTGGCCGGTGATGGGCAGCTCGCTGCCCGGGCGGATGACCGAGATGCGTGAGGCACGTGCCTCGGCGGTCGTCGCCTCTTCGAACTCGAGCAGGCCGAAGCGGTCGAGGCGGGCGAGGACACGGCACAGCCACAGCGTCGCGCCGGAGGTCTTGTCGAAGACGACCTTCCGGCGGCGATGCTCGCGCCGCATCGCGTGGATCGACGTCTCCCAGTCCTCGTAGCTGAACAGCACGGTCGCGAACACGCACAGCGCCCACGCGAACGGCCCGAGGACGAACGTCGAGCCGAACCCGATGTGGAGCACGTTGATGAGCACGATCGCGATCCGCCTCAGCCACAGCTTCACGTCGAAGCCGAAGACGACCAGCTGAGGCAACAGCATGCAGAAGGCGATGCCAGCCTCTGACGCGATGACCCCCGCGGTCATCACCTGATGCACGCGGAACGGGATGTAGTCCCGGACGTGCCCGATGATGGGCGTGATCATCCGGTCGACGTACATGACGTAGTGGGTGGCGTTGAAATCGCGCTTCCAGCCCGGCCCGAACTTGTGGATGACGTTGAAGTAGTAGATCGCCGCGATCTGAAGGCAGACGGCGATCCCCACGATCGACACGAAGGGCGTCAGCCGGAAGCCCTCGATGACGTCGCGCCGATCGTTGAGGTCCTCGGCGGTGCGCTCCCGTCGCCGGCGCATCGACGCCAGCATCGCGTCGACGCTGAAGCGGTCTCCCAGCGGCATGAAGCATGTCCACAGCAGCACCAGGCTCTGCACGACGTACCCGCCGTTCTCGATCAACAGGACGCGCCCGTTCATGCTCGTGATGAACATGAGCGACAGCACCTGAGCGAGCTTCGTCTTGTACCCGACGAGCAGCGCGACGTAGGTCGCGAGGATCACGACCCACAGCACCCACAGCTCGGGCGCCGTGGTGAACCCGTGGAGCAGCGAGAAGTTGTTCGACTGCGGCTTCTCGAGGATGACCCAGTTCGGCAGCACGCCGACGTCCGAGAGCATGTCGGGCCAGGCGGCCGCACGCCGGAACAGGTCGCAGATCAAGAACCAGCCGAGCAAGATGCGCGTGAGGCCGAGCGTCCTGCGGTCGAACGTCAGGTAGGAGTTCTTGAGGAGGCACCACGCCTCACGCAGGTGCTGGAAGAACCACGAGGAAAGCTCTTTTGCTGCGGGACGGCTCGGCTCGGCCACGTCGGCGGCATCATAGACCGAAGCTCGCCCTGGCCGCCGCGCTCGAAACGCGCGAAGGTGAGGTCGTGGAGTCGGAGGCCGACCCGTCGACCGAAGAGCGACCCGACGTAACGGCAGAGAGTGAGGCGCCGCCCGCTCCACCGGCCGACGCTCGACGGGTCCCTCCGGACGTCGCGCTCGATGACGAGGGCCCCTTCGAGATCGAGAAGACCTTCGCCATCCTCTGTGCCCTCGGCGGCGTGATGTGCCTCGTGCCGCGCCAGTGGTGGAGCGCGGTCGTGCTGCTGTCGCTGAGCGCGCTCAGCCTGCTCCTGTTTCTGCTGCGACGGCGGCGGGCAGATCGAGCGTGACGGTGGTGCCGCTCGAGGGGGCGCTGGTGACCCTCACCGACCCCTTCGCCCCCTCGACCATCGTGCGCACCCCGGCGAGGCCCAGGCCGCTGCCCTTGCCGGGTTTGGTCGTGAAGAACGGCTGAAACAGCTGGTCTTGCTCGTCGGAGGTCATGCCGAGCCCCTCGTCCGCGACCTCGAGGCTCACCCGCCCAGCCTCTTCGCTGGTGCGGAGGGTGACGCGCCCGCCTCGCGGCATGGCGTCTCGCGCGTTGGTCACCAGGTTGATGACCGCGCGGACCAGCTCGATCGGGTCGACCTCCACGTAGGCCCCGAAGGCTCGAAGGTCCAGCATGAGGTCGATCTCGTCCCCCGCGACGGCGCGCAGCAGGGAGGCGGCGTCGGACAGCATCGCGTCCAGGGCGACCGCTTGGCGCACGCGCAACGGTCCACCGGCCGCGGCCGTGAGGAGCCTGCGCGCGAGCGCCACGCCGTGCTCGGCGGCGTCGAGGATGATCTGCACCCGCTCGAGCATCCGTGGGTCGCCCGCCAGCGCGGTCTTGAGCTGGGCCGCGCAGAGCAAGATGGGCGCGACCGCGTTGTTCAGATCGTGCGCCACGTGACGGGCGAGGATGCCGACCGACGCGAGGCGCTCGGCCTGCAGCAGCTCGCGCTCTTGAAGCAGGAGCAACCTCTGGACGTGCGCGGCCTCCGCCTCTTCGAAGTACAAGGCCACCATGTCCGCGACGCTGGCGGCGAAGTCGATCTCCCGCGGGAGCCACTTTCGTGGACCCCCGACGTGCTCGTGACAGACGACGCCGAAGAGCACACCCTGCCGGAAGATCGGCGTGTCGAGGAGGCTGCCGATCCGGTGCGGCTCGAGCACCTCGCGGAACATGGTCTGGGCGTGTGGGCTCGCGCGGGTGTCCTCGACGACCAGGGCGCGCCGCTGCTCCATGGCCTCGAAGTACTCCGGGTGATCGGCGACCGACAGGACGGTCGGCTCGCGCGAGTGCGACTGGGTGGAGCGCACGTAGAGCAGGCCTTGGGTCAGCGTCCCCGCTTCGGGGTCGATGATCCAGACGCCGACGCGCTCGACCTCGAGCTGGTCGGCCGCCATGCGCGTGGCGCTCTCGAGGATCGCGCGCAGCCGCTCGGGATCGCGCACCTCGGCGCGCGCCATCCGCAGCCGAGCGTCGAGGAAAGACGCTGACCGTGGCGCCGGCTCGATGCTCGCCCTTCCCCCACCCGACGACATCGCCAAAGTCTACTCGGGAGCGGGGCCGCCGTTCGGCGAATCTTGGGTCTTGGAAGCCAGATTGCGGGTGGACGGCGGCGGGTCGCCGGGCAGCCGGATCGGCTCCTTGCGGTAGCGCGCGCGCAAGCGGTCGATGGTGCGACGTACGGCAGGCCGCCGCACGAGCACGAGCTCGAGCCGGCGCTTGCCCGGAACATCGACGAGCATCAACCCGAGCAGGATGGTCAAGAAACCCTGGCCCGGCACGCCCGGCAGCGACAAGAGGACGCCGAGCAGCACCAAGATGACCCCGAGCAGGTTCTGCGCGACCCGCACCCCCACGCGCAGCCACATCGCATGGCCCGCCAGCGGGAGCGGCGTGGCGCCCGACACGAAATAGTCGGGCGGCAGCCTCACGACGACCACGGCCGCCGCCGCGAGGCTCAGCGCGAACGAGGTGACCCCGATCGCGGCGGCGACGGCGATCTGCCCGCCCGTCAAGGGACCAGGACGGTGCCGATGGAGCCCGGCTTCGAGGCCTCTTCCAACAGCTCCCCCGGGCCGAGCCGGCCGACGATGTGGACCTGACGAGCGCCCGCGGCGATCGCGGCGAACGACTCCTCGAGCTTCGGGATCATGCCCTCGCGCACGACGCCCTCGGCGATCAGCGACTGACCCTCACGGACGGTCAGCCGCTCGATGCGGCTGGTCGGATCCTTCACGTCGCGGAGCACGCCGCGCACGTCGCTCACGAGCAGCAGGCTCTTCGCGAAGATGGCGACCGCCACCCGCGTGGCCACGATGTCTGCGTTGATGTTGTAGACCTGCCCGTCCTCACCCGCCCCGAGGCAAGCAAGCACGGGGACGAAGCCCTTTTCTCCGAGCAGATCGAGCAGCGCGCCGTCCACCCCGGCCACGTCACCGACCAGCCCCAGGTCGATCGGCTCGGGGCCCGCGCCCGAGTAGACGCGAGGCGGGCGCTTCTCGGCGGCGATGACCCTGGAGCTCGCGCCGTGCAGGCCCACGGGCCTCGCACCGGCCTTCACGAGCGCAGAGCAGAGATCGACGTTGAGCTTGCCTGCGAGCACCATCTTCATCACGTCGAGGGTGGCCTCGTCGGTGAAGCGGCGGCCCGCGATCTTCTTCGGGGTCTGCCCGAGCTGCTCTTGCAGCTTCGTCGCCTGTGGGCCGCCGCCGTGCACGACGACCACGCGACCCCACCTCGACATCTTCGCGAGGTCGGCGGCGATGGGCGCGAGCTCGGGGCCACCGATGACCTCGCCGCCGAGCTTCACCACGAACGGGCCGAACATCACCGGGGACGTCACGGGAAGCCTCCCGGGTCTTTCAGGGTGAGCGTCTCGTCGAGGCCGAGCACGAGGTTCATGTTCTGGATCCCCTGGCCGGCGCCGCCCTTGATCAGGTTGTCGATCGCGCTGAAGCACGCGAGGGTTCGCTCGGAGCCCTCGACGGGACCGAGCTCGAAGCCGATCTCGGCGTAGTTGGAGCCGCTCACCGCGACGACCTCCGGGAGGCGCTTCTCGGGCATCCGCACGAACGGCTCGCCCCGGTAGGCCTCCTCGAACGCGGCGGTCACCTGGTCCTTCGAGACCGACGCGGAGACGCGGACGAAGCTCGTCGCGAAGATGCCGCGCGACAGCGGCGCGCTCACCGGCACGAAGTGGAGGTGCAGATCGGCGGCGCCGCACGCCGCGAGCGACTCGAGGATCTCCGGGACGTGCTGATGTTTGAGCGGCTTGTACGTGCGGAGGTTCACCGCCCGGATCGGGTGATGGGTGCCGAGCTGCGGGGCCGCGCCGCTCCCGCTCGAACCGGTGATGCCGACGATCTCGACCGCGCCCTTGAGCAGGCCCTTCTTGGCGAGCGGGATGAGGCCGAGCTGGATCGTGGTCGCGAAGCAGCCAGGCGAGGCGACCAGCCGCGCCTTCCGGATGGCCTCGCGGTTCGTCTCTGGCAGGCCGTACACGGCGTCCGCGAGCAGCTCCGGGTGAGGGTGTTTGCCCCCGTAGAAGGCCTCGTAGCTCGCGACGCTCTTGAGCCGATAGTCGCCCGACAGATCGACCGCCTTCGCGCCCGCCTCCAGGATCGGGGGCACCGCGGCGGCGCTGACCTTGTGGGGCAGACCGAGCAAGACGACGTCCATGCCCTTCGCCGCCTCGGCCGGCGTGAGGTTCTCGAACCTGAGGTCGCTGATGCCCTCGAGGTGCGGGTGAGCGTCGGCGAGCGGTTGGCCCACGTAGTCGATCGACGCGACCCGGACGAGCTCGACCTCGGGGTGCAGCAGCAAGCGCCGGATCATCTCCGCTGCTCCGTACCCGCTCCCACCCAAGACGGCGGCCTTGAAGCGCTTCATGGCCGTGGCCTAGCACTCTCGGCGTCGGGCGCGAAGGTGCGCCCGACGCCTGGCGCTGGTAGAACGGCACGCAACATGACGGCTCCGTTCGATTCGCTCGCGGCGGCGATCAGGGGAAGGACGGAGGCGATGCTCGCGGCGATCGCCGAGCTCGTCCGGGTGAACTCCCACACGGCGAACAAGGCGGGCGGCGACGAGGTCGGCGCGCTCCTCGCGCGCCGCGCCGCAGAGCTAGGGCTCGTCGTCCACCTGAGGCGCAGCGATCGGTACGCCGATCACCTGGCCTTCTCCACGCCGGCCGCGGCGGGGTCCGCCGAGGGCGCGGTCGTCCTCGTGGGCCACCACGACACCGTCTTCCCCCCGGGCACGTTCGAGGGCTTCTCGCGAGAAGGAGACCTCGCGCGTGGGCCGGGCGTGCTCGACATGAAGGGCGGCATCGTCGTCATGCTCGAAGCTCTCCGCGCGCTGCGCGAGGCGGGGGGCCTCGCGCGCTCCAAGGTTCGTGTGGTGCTCGTCGGCGACGAGGAGATCGGGTCGCCGGAGGGGCGCCCGTTCATCGTCGAGCAGACCGTGGGGCCGCGCTTGCCCTGGTGTTCGAGGCCGGGCGCGCGGCCGACAAGATCATCACCAGCCGCAAGGGCACCGGGTCCGCCAAGGTGGTCGCGACCGGACGCGCCGCGCACGCGGCGAACAACCATAAGGACGGGGTCAACGCGATCTGGGCGCTCGCCAGGTTCGTCGAGCGCGCGCAGCGTCTGACCGACTATGGGCGCGGCGTCACCGTGAACGTCGGCACCATCGTGGGCGGCGAGGCCAAGAACACCGTGCCCGATCGCTGTGAGTGCCAGCTCGACTTCCGGTTCGAGCGCATCGAGGACGCCCACAGCACGTTCGCCGCCTTGCGACAGGCGTGCAGCGACGCGGCGGCCGAGGTCCCGGGCGCGAGCCTCGCCATCGACGGCGGGCCCGGCCGCATGCCGCTCGAGCGCACGCCGGCGAACGTCGCGCTGTACGAGGCGTACGCCGCGCACGCGGCGGCGGTGGGGCTCGGCAACGCCGAAGCGGCGCTGATCGCGGGCGGGTCGGACGCCAGCACGACCGCGGCCGAGGGCATCCCCACGATCGACGGGCTCGGACCTCGCGGCAGCGGCTTCCACACCAAGGACGAGCTGATCGAGGTCGGCAGCCTCGAGCCGAAGGCCCACGCGCTCGCGCGCCTGCTGTGGGAGCGCGCGGGCGCCGCGGGCTGACCCGGCGGCGGGTTTCGCGACACATCGCCCCCACGCGTGTACGCTGACGGTGATGTCTTGGGGTCAACCGCCGAACCAGCCGCCGTACGGACAACCGCCTCAGGGCTATGGCCAGCAAGGCTACGGCCAACAAGGCTACGGTCAACAGGGTCAGCAAGGCTGGGGTCAGCCTGGCCAGGGCCAGCAAGGCTTTGGCCAACACGGAGCAGCGTTCGGCGCGCCCGGTCCCGGGGGCAAGCTGCCGCCGCCGCCGCCGAAGAAGAGCAAGGCCGGCTGCATCATCGGCCTCGCGGTCGGCGCGCTGTTCCTCGGGACGTGCGCGGTGGGCGGCGGCATCTTCGCGATGAGCTTCGGGTCGGGCCCGGCCGTTCCGTCCGACAAGGAAGACTACGTCGGCTGCTGGGTCGGCAAGGACGTGCGCCTGAAGATCTCCAAAGACGGCTCGATCAACTACCTGAAGAAGAAAGGGAGCTCGAGCAAGGAGATCAACGGGATGCACATCCGCGAGTGGAAGGGCGACGACTTCGTGGTCGGGGTGTCCTTCATGTCGACCAAGTTCGAGGTCTCCGAGCCCCCCGAGAAGGACAAGGACGGTAAGCGCTTCAAGATGACGGTCGACGGGATCGACCTCGTCCGCCGCGTCGACAAGGACGAAGACGCCGACGTGCTCGCGCGCGTCGAGTGCGAGGGCTCTGGCAAGGGGATCGACTGCAAGATCATCCACGAAGGCGGGCCGTACCCCGCGAAGATCTGCTTCGACTACGTCTTCGAATGCCAAGACGGCGGCACGATCAAGGCCAACCGCTGCGAGGACCTCGAGTCGGGCACGGACGCCAAGAAGAAGCTCGAGGAGTCCGACTTCTCGGGGATCGACAAGTGCGTCGTGAAGGACAGCAAGGTCGCCAACGTCAAGATCGACATCAAGAACTGACCGTCGCTCTGACTATCGAAGTCACTCTGACTATCGCAGTCACCCTGCCTATTGAAGGCGGAGCACGTCTGCCTCCTCGACCTCGACGAGGCGATCCTTCTTGTCGAACGTGAGCAGCTGGGTGACCTCCCACGCCTTGCCGGCGCGGTAGAGCAGCGTGGGGCACTTCGCCTTCCAGCCACCGGCGCCGGCGTTCGTGAGGGTGCAGCGGCCATAGAGCTGAGCTTGATCCGGGTTCGCCTCGAAGTAGGCGCCGGCCTGCTTCTCGAGCTGAGCGCGCGACATCTGCTTGCCGAGGAACACGACGCCGCCGTCGGCGTAGTGGTCCGCGACCTCTGACGCCTTGGCCTTGTTCAAGGCTCCTTGATAGGAGAGCAGCGTCTCGCCCGGACGGGTCGCGTCCGCGATCGTGAGCTCGTTGGTGCCGACCGACTGCTCGCAGCACGCGACGCCTCGCGCTGACCCGCTCGCCGTGGGCGCACGCGACCCACACGCGTCGCCGCCGCGCACGATGCCCCGCCCGCCCTCGCTCGACGCTGTCCACACCTTCGAGCTGGCGAGCCTGGCGTCTTGCTCGCACGCGGCGACCCACTGCGGCTCGGTGCACAACATCCGCCCCTTCGCACGGCACGCCTCGAAGGCCCTGGGCAGGCTCGTCACCTCTTCGCGCGCGAGCAGGTCGAGGTCGAACTTCGTGAAATAGGCCCTGGCGGCCTCCGACCGGCCTTCGACGCTCGTCTGGGGAGCGTCGCTCGAGGCGCTGGCCGTGGGCGCCGCGGTCGCGCTGGGCTCCGCGGATTCGATCGGGCGCGTGGTCTGCGCCGTCGTCGCGGTGGCCGAGGCGGAGCCTTGCGTCGAGGTCGCGACCGGCGCGGCGCCCGTCGCGGTCGGCTCGCCGCTCTGGCCTCCGCTCGACGACAGCGCGTACCCGACGACGGCGATCACGAGCGCGCCGGCGGCGACGCCACCATAGAGCGCCGCGCTGCTCTTCGGGGCGGGGCGGGTCGACGCCCCGGGAGGCTTCGGGATCGTCGCGCCCGACGGCTTGGTCTTGCCCGCCTCTACCTCCACCGGCGCGCCGGGGGTCGTCTTTGGCGACTTGGCGGGCTCTGGCGCGTCCGCTGGCTTCGGCCCCGGCTCGCCTGCGGACAGCGAGGTGGTGTCCGGCAACGGCGCGCCGAGCACCGTTCGCTGCGGCGCATTCGTCGGCGCGGGCTCGGCGCTCGGAGCGGAGGCCGACAGCGGCAAGGGCTCCGCCGCCGGGGTCTTTTCTCCCGCGTTGCGCGGCGCGCTCTCGGAGTCGAGGGGCGCCCCGTATTGGGTCCGCTGAGCGGCGACGCTCGGCGCGCTCACCTCGGTCGCGCAGGCGACGGTGAAGGCGTCCGCGAGCTCGAGCGCCGAGGCGAAGCGGCGGTCCTTGTCGCTGGCGAACGCGCGCGCGAAGAAGGCGTCGAGCGCCGCTGAGTCCGCGACGACCGGCGCCCTGCGCAGGCTCGACGGCGACATGAACTTGCTGCCGTGGATCGAGACGATCAGGTGAGGCACCGTCTCGCCGACGAACGGCGGTGAGCCGACGAGCGACTCGTAGGCGGTCACGCTGAGGGCCCACAGGTCGGCGTGCCGGTCGACCCCCTTCGCGCTCATGAGCTGCTCCGGGCTCATGTACTGAGGTGTCCCGAGCATGAGCCCCGTCTTCGTGGACGAGCTCGTGACCATCTCCACGTCCTTGGCGATCCCGAAGTCGAGGACCTTCGCGAACAGATCCCGGCCGGCTCGCGTGAGGAAGATGTTGCCCGGCTTGATGTCCCGGTGGATGACGCCGACGCGGTGCGCCTCCGACAGGGCCTTGGCGACTTGCGAGATCACCGCCGCCGCGTCCATCGGCGGCAGGGCGCCCTCTCTGTGGAGGCGCTCGGAGAGCGACTCGCCCTCGAGCAGCTCCATGACCAAGAAGGGCGTCCCGTCGGACATCGACCCGAAGTCGAAGGTGCGCGCGACGTGTGGGCTCGCGATCTTCGCGGACGCTCCAGCCTCCCGCAGGAAGCGCTCCTTCAGCTCGGGGTGCTGCATGGCGAGCTCGGCCGAGATGAATTTCACCGCGACGCGCGTGCCGAGCGTGAGGTGCTCGGCGATCCACACGCTCCCCATCCCGCCCTCACCGAGCAGACGGTCGAGGCGGATCCGCTCGGTGACCATCGTCCCAGGGCCCAGGCTCATCGCGGCCAAGCATCGCACGGGATCGACCGGAAGAGAGAGCGTCGGGGCTACACTAAAGGACCCAGCCCTGCGATGCTCTCTTGGGCGCCGAGCATGCAGCCCGGGACCCTCTTCGCCGACCGTTTCCTCGTCGACGCCCCCGCCGGCAAGGGCGGGATGAGCGAGGTTTACCGCGCCCGCGATCGCACCACGGACCGCTGGGTCGCGCTGAAGCTCTTCCTCCACTCCGAGGAACGAAGCGGAGATCGGTTCGCGCGTGAGGTCGAGATCCTCGCGACGCTCAAGCACTCCGCGATCGTCGAGCACGTCGCCCACGGCGTCGAGGGAGGCAAGCCCTACCTGGTCATGGAGTGGCTCGAGGGCGAAGATCTCGCGGCTCGCCTGGCGCGCGGCCCGCTCTCGATCGACGAGACGATCGCCCTCGCGAGCCGGATCGCGGGCGCGCTCGGCCTCGCGCACGAGCGGGGGATCGTCCACCGCGACGTGAAGCCGAGCAACGTCTTCCTGCCCGAAGGGCGCATCGAGGCGGCGACGCTGCTCGACTTCGGGATCGCCCGTGTGCGCGGCGGGCCGCAGTTCACCAGGTTCGGCGAGGCCCTCGGGACCCCCGCGTACATGGCGCCCGAGCAGGCCCGGGGTGGAGGCGACATCGACGCGCGCGTGGACGTCTTCGCGCTGGGCGTCTTGCTCTTCGAGTGCCTCACGGGTCGACCGCCGTTCTGGGCCGACCACCCGCTCGCGGTCATGGCGAAGATCCTCCTCGAGGACGCGCCGCAGATCGCGGAGCGCCGCGCCGACGCTCCCGCTCCGCTGTCCGCGCTCATTCAAGGCATGCTCGCCAAGGACCCTGCGGCCCGCCCAGCGGACGGCAAGAAGGTCGAGGAGGCGCTCGCCGCCTTCGCGAGCACGACGCAGATCCTTCCCCACGAGGCGCCCGTCGTCGAGCGCACCCCCTTCGCCTCGAAGGAGCTCCAGCTCTTGAGCGTGGTGTTCGTCGGCAGCGTGCAGGCCCCCGAGCCGGCGCCGGCCGTCGACGCGCTGCAGCCGACCATGCTCGCCGACTCGTCCGGCGGAGAGCTCGATCGCGTCCTCACGGAGGTGCTCCGCTACGGCGGTTGGGCCGAGCGCCTCGCAGACGGCTCCCTCGTGGTCACGCTGCCGGGGCGTGGCGCCGCGCTCGATCAGGCGACGACGGCGGCGAGGTGCGCGCTCGCGGTGGCGCGCACGATGCCGCTGAGCCCGATGGCGCTGGTGACCGGCCGGGCGGACGTGTCGGGCGGCTTTCCGGTCGGCGTCGTCATCGATCGAGGGGTCGCGCTGCTCGCCGCCGAGCACGCCCGCAGCGTCCCCGATGGCGAGGCACGGGGCGTCGCGATCGACGACGTCACGGCTGGGCTGCTCGACCGTCGCTTCGAGATCGCGGGACAGGGTGGCTCGCTCTTGCTGAGGAGCGAGCGCCACGGTGTCGAGCGGGTGCGGACCCTCCTGGGCCGCCCGCAGCCGTTCGTCGGTCGAGAGCGCGAGCTTCGCCGCCTGCTGACGCTGTACGACACGTGCACGACCGATCGCGCCGCCCAGGCGGTCCTCGTGGTAGCGCCGCCGGGCGTAGGGAAATCTCGCCTGGCAAACGAGCTCGTGTCGACGCTCGAGCAGCGCCACCCGACGCCCGTGCTCTTGATCGGGCGCGGCGAGCCCGATCGCCGGCAGGTCGAGCTGGGCGTGTTCGCCGCCGCCGTGCGCCAGCTGTTCGGCATCCTCGACCAAGGAGGGCGCCGAAGCGACCCGCTTCCGGGTGCGCGCGCGCGTCGGTCGCAACCTCGCCAAGCGCGAGCGGGACCGCGTCGCCGCGTTCATCGGTGAGCTGCTCGGCGTGCACTTTCCGGCCGAGGCGCACCCGCTGCTCGGGCCAGCGCGCTCCGATCGCGTGCAGCTGGGGGACCAGATCCGCGCAGCCTGCCAGGACCTTCTCGCGGCCGAGCTCGCGGCGGGCCCGGTCGTCGTCGTGCTCGAAGACCTGCACCACGCAGACCCCGCGTCGCTCTCCCTGGTGGACGCCGCGCTGAGGGACTTCGCGGACGCGCCGCTGCTCGTGGTCGGGCTGGCGCGTCCAGAGATCGACGAGGTTCACCCCCATCTGTGGCCCGAGCGCCCGCTGGTGCGCTTCGAGCTCACGCGCCTCGGCCACGGCGCCGCGATGACGCTCGCCCGACACGCGCTCGGCGAGGACGCCGATCCAGCGATCCTCGAGCGGCTCGTCGCGCAGTCGGACGGCAACGCCTTCTACCTGGAGGAGCTCGTGCGCGCCGTCGCGGCCGGGCGCGGCGACAGGCTCCCCGAGACCGTGCTCGCCGTCATCCAGGCTCGGCTCGACGAGCTCGATGTCAGCGAGCGCCGCGTCCTGCGCGCCTGCAGCATCTTCGGCGACTCCTTCACGGTGGGCGGGGTCCGCACGTTGCTCGGGCCGAGCCAGCTCGACGAGGTCGCCCTCACGCTGGAGCGCCTCGTCGACGCGGAGCTGCTCGTCGCGCCCGGCAGCAGCCACACGACCTCGGGCGAGCTGGGGCTTGGGTTCCGCAGCGCGCTGGTCCGCGAGGCGGCGTACGCGTCCCTCACCCCGGAAGATCGCGCGCTCGGCCACCGGCTCGCGGCCTCTTGGCTCGAGGGCGCCGGCGCCGAGCGCGACGCGATCGTCGTCGCCCACCACCTCGAGCGCGCCGGCGACGAGCGGCTCGCGGCGGCTTGGTTCGCCCGCAGCGCGGAGATCGCGCTCGAGGGCAACGACTTCGCCGCCGCGATCGCCCGGGCCGATCGCGGCGCGGCGGCGGGGGCGACCGGCCCGCTCCTCGGCCGCATCCGCCTGCTCCAATCCGAAGCGCGCCGGCACTCCGGGCACAACGCGGAGATGTTGGAGGAGGCGTCGGTCGCCGTGCGGCTCCTGCCGACCCGCACCCCGCCGTGGTGGTCCGCGGTCGCCAACGTGACGCTGGCGGCCCTGCGGCTCGGCAAGCCCGAGCTGCTCGGCGACTACGTCTCGCTCGTCGAGCCGCCCTACGAGGACCTGCCCGCGTCCGCGACACGTCTCGCGCACTACCTCCACTTCGCGGGCCAGGGCACGGTCGCTGACGCGCTCATCGGCAGCGCGATGCAGCACATCGGCGCGTTCAACGAGGACCCAGCGAAATGGGCGTGGGGTTACCGGGCCTGCGCCACGCGCGCGATCATGCGCGGGGACGTCGGGGAGTGCGCCGAGCAGCTCGGCCTCGCGATCCGCTCGTTCGACGTCGCGGGGGACGTGCGCGAGCTGGCGACGGCGAGGATCGATCTCGCGGGCGCCCTGGTCATGCTCGGCATCCTCGCCGACGCGCGGGTCGTGCTCCGAGAGGCGCTCTCGTCGAGCGAGCGCGTGGGCCTGCCCGCCTCGGTCGCCTCGGCCGCGTTTCACCTCGCGTTCGCCGAGGCGAGGCTCGGCGCCTTCGACGTCGCGCGCGGGCTGTACGAGCGCGCCTTCGCGATGCTCGCTGAGCAAAAGAACCGACGAATGGACGGGCTCGCCCGCATCTACTTCGCGCGCTCGCTGCTCGAGGAGCGAGCGCTCGACCGGGCGCTCGAGGAGGCGCGCGTAGCCCGGGAGGTCGGCGCCACGACGCCGCAGCAGCCTCCGCACGCGGCGGCCGTCGAGGCCCGCGTCCTGATCGAGCTAGGGCGAGCCCAGGAGGCCCTGGACGTCATCGCGGCCGCGATCGAGCCGGTCTTGCGCGGGCTCGTGCTCGATGAGGGGGAGTCGCTCGTCCACCTGACGTACGCCGAGGCGCTGATGGCAGCCGGGCAGGGGGGCGCGGCGCGCGCTTACCTTCGAACGGCGCACGAGCGCCTGCTGGTGCGCGCCGGTCGCATCCGAGACGCAGCGTGGCGCCGCAGCTTCCTGGAGAACGTCCCCGAGAACGCGAAGACGATCGAGCTCGTTCGGGCGTGGCTCACGCAGCCCTGACCACGCCGCACGAGACGCACCGGTCACCATTGACCGCGCTCGCGGCGCGCCTAGCATCCCGGGCCTATGGGAAACCCGTTCGTTCACCTCGAGCTCTCCACCTCCGATGTCTCGGCCGCGAAGAAGTTCTACAAGAAGGTCTTCGACTGGAAATTCATCGACAACAAGCAGATGAACTGGACCGGCATCGACGTCGGCAAGGGTGTCGGCGGCGGCATGGGCCCGATCAACATGCCCGGCCAGCCCACCGCGTGGACCGCGTACGTCGACGTCGCCTCGGTCAAGAAGACCGTCGCCAAGGCCGAGAAGGCTGGCGCGAAGGTGTTGGTCCCGTTCATGCCGATCGGTGAGATGGGCGCCATCGGCGTCTTCGTCGACCCGCAGGGCGCCGCGATCGGCGTCTACGAGACCTCCAAGAAGCCGGCGGCGAAGAAGGTCGCCAGGAAGGCCGCCCCGAAGAAGGCCGCCAAGAAGGCCGCCCCGAAGAAGGCCGCCAAGAAGAAGTAGCCGTCCCGGCCGCGTCCAGGCCCCGTCGGGTGGCCTGGACGCCCGCCCGCTTCGGGACGACAGTTCGACCGGCCATGCACGCACAGCCTCCGATCACGATCTCCGAGACGTTCGGCCTCTCACCGATCGCCGTGCGCGCCAAGGAGACGTGGCTGGCCATCCGCGGCGGCGAGCAGGTCCCGCCGACCCGCTTCGACCGAAGCAGCCTCGGCGTGTTCATGCCGCGGCTCAGCGTGAAGACGTACCTCGGGTGGCGCAGGCCCGACCGCCGCGTACCCATCTACAACCTGTTCAACCGCACCCCGACGCCGCTCTCCGACGGTTGGTCGGTGCGCAAGACGCAGATCCGGGACTTTCGGGGCGGGACGCTCACCTACGACAGCCACAACGGCACCGACTTCATCGTGCCGATCGGGACGCTGGTCGTCGCCCCCGCGCCGGCCAAGGTGATCCGCGTCTCCAGCGAGTTCAACCGCGGCGGCCTCAAGGTCTTCCTCGATCACGGCGACGGCCTGATCACGACGAGCAACCACCTCGCCCGCTCGCTGGTGAGGGTGGGCGACGTCGTCGCGCGCGGGCAGCCGATCGCGCTGTCGGGCTACTCGGGCCTCGACGGGCTCTCCACGTTCCCGATCGGCGCGCCGCACATCCATTTCAACGTCTGGCTTGACGGTGAATACGTCGATCCCTTCGCGGTGCCGGGCGAGGCGTCGATATGGCGCGACGGCAACGAGCCGCGGCCGAGCGAGGGTCTGTCGGCGGAGCGCTTCGAGCCCACGAAATGGGACCCGAAGGGCGTCAGCGACGCGATCGACGCGTGCACGAGCGCGGCGTCGAGGGACGAGATCGCGGGGTTCGGCGATTTCGACGAGCGCGCGGCCGCGGTGCTCTTTCACCGCAACTATTACCCGACGCGCTTCAGCGCGCGGCCCCCTCTCGCCGAGGGCGGTCACGCGCGCACGCCGCGGCTCACGCTGCCGCTCTCGCCGGACGACTACGTCGGCGTGGCCTTCGACGGGCTGGGTGGCTGACCGGCTGGGTGGCTGATCAGCCGCCGCTGCCGCCGCTGCCGCCGCTGCCGCCGCCGCCGCCGCTACCGCCGCTACCGCCGCGCCGCCTTCGCAGCCGCCGCCGCTCCAGGTGATCGTCCCGTTCTGCTCGCAGTAGTAGCTCATGAAGCAGTTGGGCCCGTCCGGGTAGTCGCAGAACTGCCCCGGCGCCTCGCAAGGGTCACCGCTCTCGGGCTCGACCGGGGGACAGCCGTGCTGCGGGAGCGCGATGTCGATGCAGGTGATGAAGGTGTCACACGTCGAGACCGTGTAGCAGCCCACGTCCGGCTGGCAGTCGTTCACCTGCTCGTCGCCCTCGTCGCACGCGGGCGCGAGATCGCAGCTGGGGAGCAGGCAGAAGATGGTGGTGCCGCACGCGCTCACCGAATGACAGTCGTATTGGCTCGGGTCGACGCCCTCGCACGAGTCGACCTGGATCTCGGACGCTGCACAGGTCGGGTCCTGCAGGCAGTTCTCGCAACCCTCGCTGCCCAGCTCCACGAACTCGCTCGGCGCGTCGGCTTCGGGGTAGACAGGCTCGCAACGGAACCCTCGCGTGCACCCGCTCGCGTCGCTGTATTCGCACGACAGGCCGTCCTCGTCGCACGCGTCGCCCTCGGACGGCTGCGAGGCAGGGCAGCCCTCGGGCAGGCAGTTCGATCCCTCGGCGCACTCCCCGCCGTCCCCGTCGACGATGGTGACCTGGCAGCCAGCGAATGCGAGGGTGGCGGAGGCGAAGGTGAGCAGGAGGAGCGAGCGCATGCTCCCCACTTAGCTAGGTTCGTGCCAAGCCGAGCAGGCCGCGATCTCCGCTGTCGGAGCCACCGTCCGGCCGGCGAGATCGGTCGCCGGCCCAGGCTGGCACAGGGGACTAGGGCATCGGGTGGGCTTCGAGGAAGTCGACGATCCTCATCGTGGCGACGAAGCCCTCGGGGGGCCCGTCTTCGGTCCACGCCGACCCACCGCCGAACCAGTCGTGCATCCCGCCTTCGACGCGGCAGAGCTCGACCACGGCGCCTTGCGTGCAGCTCGTGTGCGCCTCGCAGGTGGTGTCGCCAGCCGTGAGCGTGGTCGTCGTCGCGTCGCTGCAGCCGTTGCGCTCCACCCAGCCCGCGATCGTCGCCTCGGTCGAAGGGTAGGAGAGCACCGGGTTGCCACCAAACGGGACGACCGGATCGGCGGTCCCGTGGATGTGGAGCACCGGCACCGGGCGCGATGGCGTGCAGGTCTCGACCCCCTCCTGTCCCGCGACGACGCCGATCGAGGCGACGCGATCCGACAGCTCACACGCGAGCCGGTGCGTGAGGAAGCCACCGTTCGAGAAACCGGTCGCGTGCACGCGCCGGTCGTCCACACAGTACTGCGCCGAGATGGCGTCGAGGGTCGCGGCGATGAACGCGACGTCCTGCTCCTCGTTCCACTCCGAGACTCCGCAGCACACGCCCCCGTTCCAGCTGCCGCTCTTGCCCTCGGGGAACGCGGAGATGAAGCCCCGCTCATCGCCGACCCGATCGAGGTGCGAGCTGTCCCTGATGTCTTCGGGGCTCGCGGTGAAGCCGTGCAGCCCGAGCACGAGCGGGAGCGCCGCCGACCCGTCGTGAGACTCGGGCACGTGCAACAGCACCCGCAGCTCTTCGCCGCCGACGGAGACCATCAGCTCGAGCTCGCCGGTCGGGCCGTCCTTTCCGGCGCAGCTCACCAGCCCGCCCGGGAGCCCCCCGTCGCCACCCCCTTGGCCCGCCCCGCCCGTGAAGCCCCCTGCGGCCGCCCCGTCACCCTCTGGGTCGCTCGCACCCCCCGCTGCGTCCTCGCCAGCTCCGCCCTCGCCCGACCCCGCGGCTCCGCCGCCGCTCCCGTCCGCGGGTGCGGCGGGGTCGGAGGAGCAGCCCACCAGCAAGAGCCCCACGAAAACCGCCCTCCACGACCTCGGGGACCTTTGCATGACGCCCTGAGTGCCAACGGGGCCGGGTTGTCACAAGGCTCGAATTTCGATGAACTGTAGATCGAATGTCGAAACAATCTCTGCCCGACCTCGAGGCGCTCGAGGCGCTGGCCGCGGTCAGCGAGCGAGGCAGCTTCACGGCCGCAGCCAGGGCCCTCGGCCTCTCCAAGGTGGCGCTGAGCCGCAGGGTCGTCGCGCTCGAGGAGGCCCTGGGCGATCGGCTGCTCGTGCGCACGACGCGCTCGGTCCACCTCACCCCCGCAGGGGAGATCGCCGTGACGCTCGGCGCAGGAGTGCTCGAGCAGGCTCGCGAGCTCGTGCGCGCGGTGTCCGACGCGAACCGGGACCCCACCGGACAGCTGCGGATCGTGACGACTCCGCTGATGCACGACATCGTCCTCGAGCCCGTCGTCATCCCGTTCGTCAAGCGCTACCCGAAGGTCACGGTCGTGCTCGAGGTCCACTCCGACCCGCTCGCCTCCGGCCTCGAGCGGTACGATCTCGCGCTCCTCGTCGGGCCCCCCCGAGGCTCGTCACTCGGCTCTCTCTTGCTTGGCCGGTCGCGGCTCGGGTGCTTCGCGTCGGCGGACTACCTCGATAAACACGGAGCGCTGACCTCTCCAGGCGAGCTCGCCGCGCACCGTCTGATCGCGGTCGGTGGCGGGCAGCCGGCGTGGGACTTCACGCGCGGCGAACGCGCGCTGTCGGTCCCCGTGAGGCCGCGCCTCACCGTCGCGACCCACGAGCTCGCGCTCCGCGCCGCCGCGAAGGGGGCCGGCATCGCGCGCCTCCCGCTCTTCCTCGTCGCGCGCGCGCCCGCTGGCAGCGCGCTCGTGCGGGTGCTGGAGGGTTGGACGCTGCCGGAGGTCCCGGCCTACGCCATCTTCCCGAGCCGGGAGCGTCCGCCTCCGCACGTCCGCGCGTTCCTCGATCTGCTCAAGGAGCGTCTGCGTCCCGGCCGCAAGAGAGCGTGACCTCCGCCGCGGGCGCCGCCTCGCGATAGGATGCGTCGGTAGTCGGCCCGTGCCTCGCGCTGGTGAAGGGCGCGGCGCGCCGCACCCGCCCATCACCTCATGATCGCGAGCTTCAGGTACCGGCCCTCTGGGAAGCAGGCGAGGGTGGGGTGGTCCGGCGGAGGGCCGAACGTCTCGACGACCGAGAGGTCGCCGCGCCCGAGCGCGACGTCGTCGAGCGTGCCGAGCAGCTCTTCCATCGTGACGTGGCTCGAGCAGGACGCAGCGCAGAAGGTGCCGCCCTCGGCGAGCACGTCGACGCACGCGCGGTGCAGGCGCGCGTAGGCGGAGAGCGCGCGCCGCTTGCTGCGCTCGTTGGGGGCGAAGCTCGGCGGGTCGGAGATCACCAGATCGAAGCGCTCGCCCCGCTTCTTCGCCGACTCGAGGAACACGAACGCGTCGGCGGTCACGAAGCGGTGCCCCTCGAGCGACAGGCCGTTCTTCTTGAACGAGCGCTGCGCGGAGGCGTGCGCGCGCGCCGCCGAGTCGACGCTGGTGACCTCGCGCGCGCCGCCGAGCGCGGCGGCGAGGGAGAACCCCCCCGCGTAGCTGAAGAGGTTGAGGACGCGCGGCTTGTCCGCTGCCAGCGCGCGCACGCGCCGGCGGTTCTCGCGCTGATCGAGGAACGCGCCTGTCTTCTGCCCATGGGCGAGGTCGACCTCGAAGCGCATCCCGTGCTCGAGCACGTCGATCGTGGCCGGCGCGCTCGGGCCCCACAGACCCCGGATCTTCGGCGCTCCCTCCGCGGCGTCGATCCGCAAGACGAGCGTGCTGACGCCGAGCGGCGCGAGCAGCGCCTCGAGCCCGGGCGCGACCCGATCGATCCACGTGGCGATCGCCGCGCCGTCCGTCTTCGCCACCACGACGTGCTCGTAGCGGTCCAGGACCAAGCCCGGGACACGGTCCCCCTCGCCGTGGCAGAGCCTGAGGGCGGTCGTGTGTGAAGGGTCGTAGATGCCCCGCCGCCGCTCGACCGCCGCGCCGACGAGCTCCACCAGCCGGCGCTCGTCGAGCTTCGCGAGCTTCGTGCTCGTGCCGGCCCCGAACGCTCGCGCTGCGATCGCCGACTCGGCGTCGTACAGGCCCCAGCCGAGCGGCGCCCCCTTGGGGTCTACCAGCTGGGCGACCTCGCCGGTCTTGCCCTGACCTCGGATCGAGCGCACGCCCTCTCGGAAGACCCACGGGTGGCCTCGGAGCAGCGCGGCGGCGGCAGGAGCTTGGACCGTGACGATCACGCGGCAACGGTTACCATGGGGCCGCCAGCGTATGCGCCTCGCTTTCCTCTCCGCCCTGCTCTGTGCGCTCTTCGCCTGCGAAGGGAGCCACAACGACCTCGGCGCCGACACGACCTCAGCGTCGACCGGCGGGGGCGCCGCGGGTGGCGGGGGCAGCGGCGGTGGCGGATCGCCAGCGCAGGGCGGCGCGCCCGCGGTCGTCGAGCCCGATGGCCCCGCGCGGCTGACGGTGATCCACGGGATCGTCGATCGCCCGAGCCTGCAGCTGTGCTTCGCCGCGAGCCCCTCGGACGCCGGCGACGAGGCCGAGCCTTGGCCCCCGAGCCCGCTCGACTTCGCCAGCGCGGAGGTGATCTCCGAGCTCCCTGGGGCGCCGCTCCCCGCCAGCAGCTCATCCGTCGAGATCCTCGTCCTCACGGGCGATCTCGCGGCCGCGAGCGGCGCGACCTGCCGCGAGATCGCCGACGATCCCGGCGCGTTCGAGGGCCTCGAGGTCCTCTCGCTCGGCGTGACGCCCGTCGCCTCCCTGACGTCACCGCGCAGCTTCGCCCTCGTCGTGAGCGGCTGCTTCGGCGGCGAAGGGCACGACGACGTCAGCGCCGAGCTGTTGTGCGGTTCGGGTTACACGTCGCTGTCGCCGACGCCCTCGATCGTGCTCGCGCCGCTGTCCCGGGTCACTGCCCCGACAGCCATCGGCCTTCAGATCCTCAACGCCACGGCCGGTGGCGCGTCCATCGACGGTCAGCTCCAGCCGTCGTTCGACGGGGTCCCGTTCGTCCCCCTCGCGTCCTTGGTCGTGCCCGGGCAGGCCGCGCCCTTCCCACCCAACACGTCGGTCAGCGCCGCCGAGCTGGGCATCGCCTCCGAAGCGCTCGTGAGGCTCGGCTCTGCCTCGTCGATCGCGGGGGTCGAGCTTGATCTCGGCGACGCGATGGCGGCCGGCGGCATCGACGGCGCAGATCTCGCGAACGGCGAGAACGTCGCGCTCGTCGCGGTCGGCGCCGCCCCCGGAGCCCCCGCGCTCGCCTGGTCCAACGGCCTCGCGCTCGTCGCGGTCGACGCCGATCCGGTCCGCTGAGGGCTACTTCTTCAGCTTCAGCTCCTCGAGCGCCATCTGCGCCTCGTTGCGCAGCGGGCTGTCGGGGAACCGCCGGATGAAGGACCGATACGTCGACCGGGCGTCGTTGTAGGCCTGGGTGTCGTCCAGGCACTGCGCCAGGAGGAACGTCGCGTCGTCGAGGATCTCCGGGTTCGGAGACGACTCCGAGAGCCGCGACAGGATCGGGATCGCCTCCTTGGCGCGGTTCAGCTTGCGGAGCGCGCGGGCGAGCTCGAGCTCGGCCGAGGGCGTGTGCGAGCCCGTCGCTGACAGGCTGATCGACTCCTCCAGCGCCTTCGTGGCCTCGTTCCAGCGACCCCCGCGGACGTGCTCGCGCCCTGCCTGGTAGCTCTCGATCGACAGCTCGTTCTTGGCCTGCTCGACGGCGTCGTTGAAGAACGCCTGCTCGGCCCGCGACAGCGGCAGCTCCCTCATCTTCTTGTGGCCGTCGATGACCTCGCGCCGCCGCCCTGCGCGGATCAGCTCGTAGTACGAGCCGGCGGCGCTCTCGGCCGCGGTGCGCTCGCCGACCTGCTTCTTCAGCGCTTCCAGCTCCTGCTGGGCGCGGTCGGCCTTGTCCTTCGCCTCCTTGCCCTCTCGCCCCATGCTGTCGACGCGGGCGTTCCACGCGACGTACACCGAGCCGATCACCACGCCCACGAAGAGGACGAACACGAACGCAGAGTTCAGGAACGCGGTCCGCTCGAAGCTCTGCTGGCGCTTGGTGATCGTGCGCAGGTCCGCGGCGAGGGCGCTGGTGAGGTTGTTGGTCTTGATGACGAGGCCTCGGGACTCAACAATCTCCCGCTTGATCTCGTTCAACTCCTCGTCGATGTCATCCATGGGTCCGACCTGGGTCGCCTCACGCCGCCGGTCCCGTTCATTTTGGGCTCTTGGGCTCCGCCCCCGTGTGGTAATGAGGCGCGGCCCTCGAGGCCAACAAAGAGAGCCTTCTTTTCATGGATACCAGCGACATCCGCAAGGGCTTCAAGATGATGGTGGACGGCAAGCCGTACGTCGTCGTCGACTTTCAGTTCGTCAAACCCGGCAAAGGCCAGGCCTTCACCCGCGTGAAGATCAAGAGCCTGACCGACGGCTCGGTCCTCGAGCGCACCTATAAATCGGGCGAGAAGATCGAGAAGGCCGACGTCGAGGACCGGACGATGCAGTTCATCTACCCGGACGGCGACAACTTCGTCTTCATGCACGAGGCGTCGGGCGAGCAGATCACCGTCCCCGGCGACAAGATGGAGGACGAGGCCAAGTGGCTGAGCGACGGCATGAACGTCGACGTTACCCTGTGGAACGGCCAGCCGATCGGCGTGAACCTGCCGGCCTCCGTGACGCTGCAGATCTCCCATAGCGAGCCTGGCATCAAGGGCGACACCGCGAGCGGCGCCACCAAGCCCGCCACGCTGTCGACCGGCGCCGTGGTCAACGTCCCGCTGTTCGTCAACGAAGGCGAGTGGGTCCGCGTCGACACCGAGACCGGCCGCTACATCGAGCGGGTCAACAAGAAGTAGCCGCGGCGCGGCGCCGCACTATTTCACCTTCGCGCCGAGCACGACCACGCCAGTGGTCGACAAACACGCGACCCGGTCCCCGAGGTTCGAGACGACGCACCTCGTGAGGCCCGCGGTCGCGTCGCTCTTCCATCGCTCCCACGAGCCGTTCTTGTGCACGAGCAGGGACTTCGGGAGCGCGAGCACCGCGCTCTTGCCGTCGCCGCTCACCGCTCCGCCCATGACCGTCGTCGCGCCGGCGCCCGAGGGCATCGTCGCGCGCTCGTAGGTCACGCCCTGGTCCCCGAACGACGCGCGCAAGAGCTCGCCACCCACGGCGAGCACCGGTCCGCGCTCGCCGACCCCGAGCGTCGCCAGGTCGACCGCGCCCTTGTCGCACTTGTCCTTCTGGACGATCGACGGTGTGAGCGAGCCGAAGACCGGCACCTCGGCGGACGTCGCGCTGCCGCGCGCCGTCGTCGCGATGGACACGCTCGGGGGGGAGCAGTGCCGCGAGGCGCCCGTGAGCTCGAGGGTCGCGTCGCCGTCGACCCACGAGACCACGCGTGACCACGGGGCGACGTCGCTCTTTTCTTCGCGTCCGGTCGCCAGGTCCACCCGCACGACCTCCGAGTCGCCCGCGATCGCGAGCCCCCCGCTGGCGTCGAAGGCGAGCGGAGACAGCGTCCCCGGTCCGCTCGTCGAGGCCTTCGCGGCGGGGCGCAGCAGCACGGTCGCGTCCACCTTCTTCACCTTCTTCGCGACCAGCCCCTCGATCTGCGGGACCCGCCCGAAGTCGAAGCGCAGCCCGGCCACGGCCTCGGCGCCCGCGAGCACGAGCGGGACGTCGCCCGCGTGGCTCGCGGCGAGCGCGATGGTGTGGATCGCGTCGCCCATCAGCCGGGTCTCCTGGCGTCGGGGCGCGCCCGCCGAGGTCGACAGCTTGGCGCCCCCGAGATCGGTGCACAGCGAGCGCGCGAGCCTCACCGCCCCGCGAGCGCGCGCGCTCGCGTCCGGCTTCTTCGCCACGGCTCGCGCGAGCAGGGCCTGCCCGAGCTTGCCGAGCGAAGCCTCCGGCTCGGCAGGATCCCACGCGTAGCCAGTCGGGCGGTCCCACAGCACGAGCGTCGCCTCGACGCCCTCGAGCTCCGGCTCTGCTAGCCGGGCCGTCAAGACGAGGTCCTCGAGGCCGTCGCTGTCTCGGTCCATCGCGCTCACCTCGAGCGACAGCGGGGCCTTGGCCGTCGCCGTCAGCCGACCCTCCGGGGGCCGGCGAGCCGCGGCCTCGGCCGACCGGTCGACCCTGCCCACGGCCACGAACTGGTGGCGCTCCTTCGCGTCGCCGCAGGTCGCGGTCACCAGCGCCGCGACGACCCCGTGACCGACGCGCTTGAGCGCCGCGTCAGGGCTGCAGTCTCCGATGTCGAGCTCCACCGGGAGCTTCGCGAGGACGAGCTCGACGGGCGCATCGGCCCCTGCGTAGAAGACGAGCTCCCCCTTGGCGCCGGCGCTCGTGCTCGTCCACGCGAAGAGGTCGTCGCGCTGATCTCCGTCCGCGTCGAACACGAGCCCCTTCTTGAAGACCCGTCCGCTCCTGGCCGTGACCGAGCCTCCGCCGAGCGGGAAGCTCCTCGGATCGCCGGGCGGAGCGGTGCCCGACACCGCCGCGAACGAGCCAGCCGGCGGTGGCGCCGCGCTCGGCTCGATCGCCGCGCTCGCGCTGTCGCCGGCAGATGCGCCCACCGTCCATGGGACGTACGGTTTGTCCTCCGAGCAGGCAGCGAGCAAGATCGCCCCGACGCACGTGAGGGGAAGGGGCAGTTGGGCTAAGCTCGGGAGCGAGCCGCTACGAGCGCGGCGCTCAGCGGTCGATGCCATGAAGGCTCCCCTCGTCGAGGGACACGATTATTACCTCGAGGCCGGCAAGATGGTCCTGACGGAGTCCTATCACCTCCGCCGCGGCTTCTGCTGTCACTCGAAGTGTCGCCATTGTCCGTACGGGAACGCTCCCGGTGGAAACGCTCGGCAGGCCGGGGAGCCTCCCATCGTGATCGTCGGGCTCAGCGGACCGATCAAGCTCCCTCGCTGACGTCAGGTGTCCACGCGTCGAGCGCCTCGGCCGCCTCTGCTGACGCGAGAGAGTCGACGACGAGGTCTGCGCCGGCGGCCTCGAGCGCCGAACGGTCGAAGCGGCCCGTCGTGACGGCGAGGCAGCGCGCGCCGATCGCGTGCGCGGCCGCGATATCCTTGGGCGTGTCCCCGATGATCGTCGTCTGGCAACGCGCAGGGTCCCAGCCTCTGTGCGCTGCCCCGCGGGCGCGGCCCACCTCGAGCAGCCGAGGCCGAGCCTCGGCGTCGCACCCGAACCCGCCGAACTCGAAGAGCTCCCACAGCTGCGCGCGGCCCAGCTTCACCTGGGCGCCGGCTCGCACGTTGCCGGTGCCGAGGCCGACCGCGAAGCCGCGCGCGCGACAGCGGAGGGCGAGCTCGCGGCCGCCGTCGAGGACGCGGTAGCGAGGCGACCGGGGCAGCTCGCGCGCGAGCACGCGGAGGTAGCGCTCGATCATGGCGTCGATCTCCTGCTCGGTCGGCTCGACGGAGATCGTGATCAGGCCGGCTCGGAGGATCGCCCGGTCGGTCATGCCGCCGAAGGCGATGCCCTCGCAGGCGTCGGCTCGCCCGAACCGCTCCTCGAACGCGAGCGCCATCGACCGGCCGCCCGCGCCTCCGCAGTCCACGAGGGTTCCGTCGATGTCGAACAGGATGACCACGCGCGCTCGATCGATAGCAGACCTGCTCCGCGCGTCGATGCACCTCGAGATCCGTTCAGGTCGCTGGCGCCACGCTTCCAAAGAGAGCGGGCGAGCGCTCAAAACCAAAAACCGCTACAGTAGGGTCGTCGGTGCGCGGGTGTGTCCGCGACGCGGGCGACCGAGTAGTTCGAGGGACCGGAGCATGGGTCAAAGCTACGATTCTGATCGCCCCTCGCCGCGTCGTGCCTCCTCGCACGACGGAGGCCCCGGGCGACTTCCGCCCGTCGCGCCGCCGCCGCGAAAGATCCAGAGCTCGCTCCCCGAGATGGCCGTGTTCCGGGGCGTCGCAGGGAGCTCCGCAGCGCCCCAGGGCGGGTTCGGTCCGCTGCCTCCCGTCGCCGCGCCGCCCGTGCCCGCGGGGCGCGCGCTGCCGCCGGTCAACCCACCGCCCGCGCTGCGCAACGGCACGGGGCGCGCACCTCCGCCCGCGCCGTCGCGCGATCCGCTCGCCGACTCGATCACGCGCGTGAAAGGCGGCTACGTCCCCGATACCCACCGCGACGTCTCGCAGCCACGCTTCTCCGACCAAGCGACGAACCCGACCGGCGGACCCGGCCTCGACTGGGACGAAGACGAGGAGAGCACGCACGTCTTTCACTCGTCCGCGCCGCCGCCCTCGCACGAGGAGCGGCGCGCTTCGTTCGTGCCTCAGCCCGCCGCAGGCATGCCCCCGCAGTCCACGCGTCCGCACGAGCAGGCGCCGATCGGCTACGGCATGGCCGCGCCGCCGGGCACCGACACCCTGCGCTTGGACGCGCTCTCGTCGCCCGGCGTCGCGCCCGCATACGCGCCTCAGCCCGGCTCCTCGAACCTTCCCGCGCGGCAGCCGGGGCAGTCGGGCCTCTCGCCCATGTTCCCTCCGCCGCCTCCGATCCCCAGCATCACGCAGGCTCGGCCGATGGAGCAGTCGGTGCCTGGCATCGTGCCGGCCACCCCGATCGACGTCCAGGAGGTCCGGGACAACCAGCCGTTCACGCGGCTGCCGACCGGCAACCCCCACACGGCGACCGAGCTCGGCATCAAGAAGCCCTCGCTGCCCCCCAACTACGCGCCCCCCTCTG
Organism: Polyangiaceae bacterium; assembly: GCA_016719945.1. Taxonomy (GTDB): domain Bacteria; phylum Myxococcota_A; class Polyangia; order Polyangiales; family Polyangiaceae; genus Xiheicaenibacterium. The sequence continues at coordinate 330,196 of JADJYE010000003.1, forward strand.
CGTACGCGCCCGCCGTGCCCGCCGCGCCGATGCCCATGGAGCGCCGCGACCCAAAGAAATGGATCCTCGCGGCGGCCACGCTCGCGGCGCTCCTGTCGCTCGGCGCCCTCGTGGCCTTCCTCTTCACGAAGCGCCCTGGCGGCCTGCAGGTCGAGGTGAAGGACGCGGCCGGCGCGAGCGTCCCGAAGGCGTCGGTCTACATCGACGGCCGCAAGGTGTGCGAGGCGACGCCCTGCTCGGTGCGTGATCTGCAGGTCGGCCGCTACGCGGTCCGCGTGATGCTCTCCGACGATGACGCGCTCGAGCCGCTCAACGTCGACGTCCAGGCCGGCAGCATCACCCCCGTCACCTTCACCTACAACCCGCAGACGGCGACGATCGTCGCCGCGACGACTCCGCCCGACGTCAGGCTCGCGGTCGACGGGGTCGATCGGGGTCCGCTGCCGGTGAAGCTCACGGATCTCGCGCCGGGCAAGCACCAGCTCTCGTTCTCGGGCAAGCGCTTCAAGACCGCGGAGAAGTCGATCGAGGTCAAGGCCGGCGACACGCTCGATCTCGAGGTCCCGAGGCTCGTCGTGACGAACGGCGTCGCGAAGGTCTCGGTGAAGTCGGAGGGCGTCTCGATCTCCCTGGTTCGCGCCGACGGCGCAGAGCCGCCCCGCGCGTACAACATCGCCGAGGCGCGCCCGATCGAGGTCGACACGGCGATCTCCTGGAAGCTCGTCGCCAAGAAGAAGGGCTTCCCCGACCTGGTGCAGCCCCTCACGTTCGCCGACGGCGAGCCCGAGCGGACGATCACCGTCGAGTTCAAGGAAGACAAGCCTGCCCAGCCCGAGCCGGTCGCCAGCGCTGCGCCCGCGCCGGTGGCGGTCAGCCCCACGCTGCCACAGCCGACGAAGGCCCCGACTCCCGAGCCCAAGCCCGAGCCTGCGAAGCCCGAGCCGGTCGCCGCGCAGCCCACCGGCAACGGCTTCTTGAACATCAACTCAATCCCGGCGAGCCGGGTCTTGCTCGACGGACAGCCGCTCGGCGAGACGCCGAAGTCCAACGTGTCGGTCTCGGCGGGCACCCACACCGTCACGTTCATCCACCCGGAGCTCGGGAAGAAGTCGGTGTCCGTGAAGGTCGGGCCCGGCGAGACGAAGACCGCGAGCGCCAAGCTGAAGTAGGGCTCGCCCGCGAGAGCGGGCTATCCTCCTCTCCGCCATGCTCGCGCCCGGGACGGTCATCGCGTCCGACTATCAGGTCGACCACCAGCTCGCCGCCGGCGGCATGGGGACCGTCTACGTCGTCACGCAGCTGAGCACGGGTCGCAAGCGTGTCCTCAAGCTCATGCACGAGGACCTCGTGCGCGACGACAAGCTCCGCGAGCGGTTCGTGCAGGAGGCTCGGGTGGGCTCGCGTATCCAGAGCGAGCACGTCGTCGAGGTCATCGCGGCGGGCCTCGACGGTCCGAGCCGCACGCCCTTCCTCGTGATGGAGCTGCTCGAGGGCGAGACCCTCGCGGTCTTCCTCGAGCGGCGCGGCGCGATGTCTCCGGCCGAGGTCGACGAGCTGTTCGCGCAGCTCTGCCACGCGCTCGGGGCGGCGCACGCGGCCGGCGTCGTCCACCGAGACGTCAAGCCGGAGAACGTCCTGGTGTGCGCGACGCGCCGCGCCGGCGTGCAGTTCACCGTGAAGGTGCTCGACTTCGGTATCGCGAAGGTCCTCGCGGAGGCCAAGTCTGCGCGGACGTCCGCGATGGGGACGCCCATGTGGATGGCGCCCGAGCAGACCGAGCTCAACAGCACCGTCTCCCCTGCCACGGACGTGTGGCCGCTTGGGCTCATCGTGTTCCGCGCGCTCACGGGCGTCATGTATTGGAGAGGCGCGCAGGAGGGAGGGACGCTCGAGAGCGTCATGCGCGAGAGCCTGTTCGAGCCGCTCGCGCCCGCCTCTCGGCGCGCGGCAGAGCTCGGCGGTCGGCCGCTGCCCTACGGCTTCGACGACTGGTTCGCGCGCGCGGTCGAGCGCGATCCTGCGCGGCGGTTCGCCGACGCCTCTGCGGCGTACCGAGCGCTCCACCCCATCCTCGCGGCGCCGACCCCGCTCGCAGGCGCCACCGTGCTCGGCGCGCCGCTCTACGGCCCAGCTCCGGGTCCGGCTGGCGCCACCGTGCTCGGCGCCCCCGTGGGTTTCGCACCGTCTGCGCCGTTCGGCGCGCCGATCCCGCCGCCGCCGGCGCCGCACGGTTCACGCAGGCCCTCCAAGGCGCCGCTGTGGATCGCGCTCGGGGCGCTCGCCCTCGGGTTGGTCGGCGGCGGCGCGTACCTCGCGACCCGCGACGAGCCGAAGCGGCGCGTCACCCAGGACGACGACGACGAAGAGCCGCACCCCCGCGTGAAGCCGACCGCGAGCGCGAGCGGCGAGGCGCCCTCGCAGCTCGCGCCGTGGAAGCAAGATTCGAAGATCCCCGTCTCCAGCGACGACCCCGCGCTCGGCCCGAAGGACGCGCCTGTCACCGTCGTCGTCTTCAGCTCCTACGAGTGCAAGTACTGCCTCAAGCTCGGGCCCGAGCTGAAGGCCCTCCGCGCGCGCCACGGCGACAAGCTGCGCGTCGTGTGGAAGGACTTCACGCTGCCGTCCTTCGAGCGCGGCATGGCGATCGCCGCCCTCGGACGAACCATCCTGAGGGCCAAGGGGAACGACGCGTACTGGCGCTTCCACGACTTTGTGCTCGAGCAGGTCGGGCCGGAGCCGGAGGTCGAGCGGGTCCAAGAGGCCCTCGCCGATCACTCCAAGTTCGTGCGCTTCGCGAAGGAGCAGCTCAAGCTCGACGACGCCGCGATCGCCGCGGGCGAGGCGCTGAGCAAGCAAGAGGTCGAGGCCGGCACCTCGCTCGGCAAGGCGAGCGGCGTGACCGGCATCCCGCACAGCTTCGTCAACGGGATCGGTGTCCGCGGGTTCGGGCCTGCGAAGCTCGAGGAGTCGATCAGCCAGGAGCTCGCGGCCGTCGAGGCGGCGCGCGCGGGCGGGCTCAAGGACTCGGACACGTACGTGAAGCGGGTCGACGCGAATTTCAAGGCTCCCGAGGCGGCGCCCTCTCCCAGCTCGGGGTCGCCGCCCTCGCCGGCCTACGGCAAGGCGGGGCGACCGTTCGCGGCGCTGCCGGTGATGACCGGTCTGCCCGCGCGCGGCCCTTCGGACGCGGCGGTGCGAATGCTCGCGTTCTTCGATTTTCAGTGCCCGTTTTGCCACAAGGCGGCGATCACCGTCTCCGACCTGCTCAAGGCCTACCCGAAGGAGGTGCGCCTCGAGTACGCGGCGATGCCGCTGGCGATGCACAAGCTGGCGATGCCGGCCGCGAACCTCGCCCAGCAGGCGTTCGTCCAGCGCGGCAACGCAGGCTTCTGGCAGGCCTACGACAAGCTGGTCGCGCTGGACACGAAGACGATGTCCCAGACCGACCTCGACATCATCACCTCGAGCCTCGGGCTCGACGTCGCGAAGGCCTCGTGCACCGCGACGCGCTGCGACCACAAGCTCACGATCGAGGCCGCAGCGAAGCGGGCCAACACGGCGGGGGTGACCGGCACCCCGACCTTCGTGCTCAACCACCGGCGCCTGGGTGGCGCGATCTCGCTCGAAGAGATGCGCGCGTATGTCGACTGGGAGCTCGCCAAGCTCAAGGCCCACGTCGACTCGGGCAAGCCGGCGGCCGACTACCCGGCCGCCGAGGCCACGCGCGCCGGCTTGCTCGCCGACCTCGAGATCGCCGAGCTGAGGGGCAAGGGCGCTGTCCTCGCGCCAGGAAAGAAGGGGATGGTGACCTACAAAGGCACGCTCGCCGACGGCACGGTGTTCGACTCGACCGAGGGCAAGCCGCCGATCGGCTTCGATCTCGTGCCCGGTCGCCTGATCGTCGGCTTCGAGGAGGCCCTCGTGGGCATGCGCGTCGGCGGCAAGCGCAAGGTGACCATCCCGGCGCCTGCCGGGTACGGCGCGAAGGGCTCGCCTCCGAAGATTCCGCCCAACGCGAAGCTCACCTTCGAGATCGAGCTCGTCGAGGTCAAATGACGAGCTCGCGGGCAGGGCGCCGGCTCACGCCCCCTTGAACGTCGCAGGCCTCTTCTCGACGAACGCCTTCATGCCCTCACGCTGATCGGCCGACCCGAACAGCGACGCGAACGCGGTCGCCTCGAGCTCGTTCGCCGCGGGCAGCGGCACGTCCTCGCCGCGCAGCAGCACGCGCTTGGCGGCCGCGACGGCGAGCGGGCCCATCGACGCGATCTTCCGCGCCGCCTCGAGCACCTTCGGCATCAGCTCGTCCGCCGGGAACACCGCGTTCACGAGCCCGATCGCGCGGGCCTCCTCGGCGCCGATCATGTCGCCGGTGTAGACCAGCTCGCGGGCCTTGCCCACGCCGACGCGGCGCGCGAGCCGCTGCGTCCCGCCGAAGCCGGGGATCACGCCCAGCTTCACCTCGGGCTGCCCGAACTTCGCCTTCTCCGACGCGTAGATGAAGTCGCAGGCGAGGGCGATCTCACAGCCCCCTCCGAGCGCGAACCCGTTCACCGCGGCGATGATCGGGAACGGCGCGCCCTCGAGCAGCGCGCCGAGCGCGTGCCCGCCGTCCGCGAACGCCTTGGCCCGGGCCGGGGACATCTCGGCCATGGCCGAGATGTCGGCGCCGGCGATGAAGGCCTTTCCTTCGCCGGTCAGGATGACCGCGCGCGGCGCTTCGCTGGAGGACGGGTCGGTCGCCGCGTGAGCCAGGCCCTCGAAGGCCGCGCGGAGCTCGCCGAGCACGTTCGGGTCGAGCGCGTTCAGCTTCTCGGGGCGGCAGATCGTCACCGTCGCGAGCTGCCCGTCTCGCCTGACCTCGACGACGCTCACGACGCCACCTTCTGGCCCTTCTCGTCGTAGCGGTAGAAGCCGCGCCCGGCCTTCTTGCCGAGCCAGCCAGCGGCCACGAGGTTCTTGAGCAGCACCGGCGCCCGGTACTTCGAATCGCCGAGCTCCTCGTGCAGCACGTTCGCGATGGCGAGCACCGTGTCGAGGCCGATGAGATCGGCGAGCTCGAGCGGACCCATCGGGTGGTTGAGCCCCAGCTTCGCGCCCGTGTCGATGTCCTCGGCGGCGCCCACGCCCTCTTGGAGCGCGAAGCAGGCCTCGCACAACATCGGGATGAGGATGCGGTTCACCATGAAGCCCGGGGCGTCGTTCGAGGTGACGACCGTCTTGCCGAGGCGAATCGCCAGGGACTTCGTCGCGTCGTACGTGGCCTGCGACGTCTGGAGGCCTCGGACCACCTCGACCAGCTTCATGAGCGGCACCGGGTTCATGAAGTGCATGCCCACGACCCGATCGGGGCGCGACGTGGCGGCGGCGAGCTTGGTGATCGAGATGCTCGAGGTGTTCGACGCGAGGATCGCGCCGGGCTTGAGGGCGAGATCGGTGGCCTTGAAGATCTGGATCTTCGTGTCGAAGCGCTCGGTCGCCGCCTCGACCGCGAGGTCGCAGGCGCCGAGGTCACCTCCGCTCGCGAGCGGGGTGATTCGAGCTACCGTTGCGTCACGAACGTCGGCCGCGAGCTTCCCTTTTTCGACGAGGCGCGCGAGCGCGCCCGCGATCGTGTCGCGGCCTTTCGTCGCCAGCTCGAGCGACGCGTCCGACAATAGCACCTCGATGCCCGCAGATGCCGCCACTTGTGCGATGCCGCGACCCATCTGACCCGCGCCGATGACGGCGATGCGCTGAATCGTCTCTGAAGACATGGATTGGGCCTTTAGCAAGCCTCGTCATAGCCGGCTACGGGCCTTGAACTGCTGCTCGGTAGGAGCGTACATTCCCCTCCCCAAGCCTTGCTGCACTACCGATCCGACTGGGGTGACGATGACCGTTGACACGATCCGTGTGGTTCTTGGCCGCCTGCAGGACGACCCAGGCAGCGAGACCGCATGGGAAGAGCTGGCCGAGATCGTCACGACGCCCGGAGAGCCAGGTGTTGAGCTGCTGCGCGTCCTCGAGCAGGCGCGCGCAAAATTCGAGAAGCAGCGCGAGTGGCTCGCCGTCGCGCGGCTCCTCGAGATGGAGCTGTCGCTCTCCGATGGCGAGGAGCCCGCGATGCAGGCGGAGCTCGCGCGCATCTGCGACGAGGAGCTGCTCGACTCCGGCCGCGCTCGCGCGGCCTACGAGCGGCTCATCGAGCTGATGCCCGAGGAGCCGCTGGCGACGAGAGCGGAGGTCTTCCTCGAGTCCGATGAGGAGAAGCGGGCGAAGTGGAAGGAGCTCTACGAGCGCTACGTCTCGGAGGCCGACGGGTCGTCCGAGGACTCGCTGCGCGCGGTGCTGCTCATCGGCGCCTCCGACGTGGCGCTGAGGTACGGCGGCGCCGACATCGATCGGGACAAGATCGCCGAGCTCACCGAGCGAGCCATCTCCCTCGACCCCAAGGTCCGGCGCGGCACCACGCACGCCGAAGCCGCGCTTGCCGCGGCGCCAGAGCGGCTCGCCGCCGTGCTGAGGCTCATCCTCGCGAAGGGTTCCTCCAAGGAAGATCGCGTCGCCGTCGGCCTCAAGGCGGCGCGCATCCAGGCGCGCAGCCTGAAGGACCCGGCCGGCGCGGTGTCCACCTACGAGCAGGTCCTCGACCTCGCCCCAGGGCAACCCGACGCGCTCACCTTCCTGGCCGAGGCCTACACCGAGGCCCAAGACTGGGACCACCTGGTCGCCCTCTACGAAGATCAGCTCAAGGCCTCCTCCTCGCTGCGCGGCGACGCCGAGCAAGGCATCCTGCTCCAGATCGCCATGGTGCACTGGCGCATGCGCGGCGCGCGCGACGCGGCCGAGCCGTACTTCGACCGCCTGCGGCGCGTCGATCCCTCGAGCTCCGCCATGCTGTCCTTCTTCCGCGAGCACGCCGAGGCCGACGGGAGCCCCGGCGCGAAGCAGAAGCTCGCGACCATCCTCACCGAAGCGCAGCGCTCCACGCACGACGCCGCCCTCAAGAAGGAGCTGGGCGCGGAGATCGCGCGGCTCGCCGAGTCGTCCGACAACGCGCTCAAGGCGATCGAGCAATACAAATCGATCCTCAAGGCCGATCCCGCAGACGCGGACGCGCACGAGGCGCTCAAGCGCCTCTACGGTCAGGTCGCGAACTGGCCGGCGCTCGTCGACGTCCTCCGGCACGAGCTCGAGCGCCTGCCCGCCGACGACAAGGAGAAGCGCGTCGCCGTCCTCTCGGAGATCGCCTCCATCCACCGAGATCGCGCGAAGAACGAGCAGCAGCTCGTCCAGGTCCTTCAGCAAATCGTGCAGCTCGACGACACGAACGCGCCCGCGCTGCGCGAGCTCGTGCGCATCTACGAGGCGCTAGGGCGCTTCCGCGACCTGCTCACCTGCCAGCAGCGCCTCGCTGAGCTCACCGAGGACGCGACCGAACGCGGCGAGCTCTACCGCGCCGTTGCCCGGCGCTGGGCCGAGCAGTTCTCGAACGTGCAGAACGCGATCGCGGGCTACGAGGGCCTGCTCGCGGCCATGCCGCAAGACGAAGAGGCGCGCGCCAAGCTGCGCGAGCTCTATACGAAGCGCCGCGCCTGGGGCCAGCTCTACGCCCTCTACGAGATCGAGGCGATCGACGCCGAAGGGGCGGACAAGATCGCGCTGCTCGGCGAGATGGCGAAGCTCGCGTCCGAGCGGCTCGACCGAGGCGCAGACGCGATCCTGCTGCAGAAGAAGATCCTCGATCTCGATCCGTCGGCGGTCGGCGTCTACGACGCGCTCGAGAAGCAGGCCGAACGCGAGAAGGACTACGCGACGCTCGCCGAGGTCCTCGAGCGGCGCGCCGGCGTGACCGCCGACCAGGCCGCGAAGCTCGCCATCTTGCAGAAGCTCGGCGCGGTCTACTCCGATCGACTGAAAGACGCCGCGGCGGCCACGCGGACCTGGCGCCGCGTCCTCGAGCTCGCGCCGGGCCAAGCGAAGGCGCTCCGCGTCCTGCGCGAGGCCTACGTGGCGAGCGGTGACTTCGACGCCCTCGAGGAGCTCTACTCGGCGCAAGACGACTGGGAGAGCCTCGCCGACTTCCTCTCGTCGTCCGCCGACAAGGCGACGGAGGCCCAGCCCAAGATCGAGCTCAGCTTCCGCGCCGCCGCCGTGTACGAGGGCAAGCTCGGCGCCCCCGAGCGCAGCACGCGCTCTTACGAGCGCGTCCTCGCCGCCGACCCCGGAAACGCGCGCGCAGCGCGCGCGCTCGTGCCCATCTACGAGAAGGAAGAGCGCTGGGTGCGCCTGCCGGCGCTCTACGAGATCCTGCTCGGCGTCGCTGAGTCCGACGACGAGCGGGTCGCGACCCTGCGGCGGCTCGCGTCGGTCACCGGTGGCCCCCTCTCGGATCGCGCGGCTGCGCTCGGCTACGCCCGTCGAGCGTACGAGCTCGCCCCGACCGAGCAGAGCCTCGACGCCCTCGAGGCGGCGTCGCGCGCTGCGTCCAACTGGGTCCCGTTCGTGGAGGCGATCGAGGCGCGGCTGTCTGCGCCGCTCGAAGACGCTGCCGCGGAGCGCACGCTCCGAAAGAAGCTCGCGAACGCCTACGCCCGCGAGCTCGGCCGGCTCGACGAGGCCGTGGTCAGCTACCGCAAGCTGGTCGAAGCGGATCCGACCGACGACGAGACGCTGCGCGAGTTCGACGGCTTGCTGCGAGGGGCCGAGCGCAAGGACGATCTGCGTTGGCTGTTCGAGCTCCGCGTGCGCACCTCCGCGCCCGGTGACCGCGCCCGGACCTACGAGGAGTGGGCGACCCTTGAAGAAGACGTCTTCGGCAACCCGAAGGAGGCGATCGCGCTCTACCGGAAGGCCGCCGAGATCGACGACAAGAGGCCGGAGACGCTCCGCTCCTTGGCCCGCCTGCTGCTCGCCGAAAACGAGCACGCTGCGGCCGCGGCCGTCATCGAGCGGCACCGTGACCTCGCCGAAGGCGACGCGCGCGCGCAGCGCGAGATCGAGCTCGCGTTCCTCTACATCGACAACCTCGAGCGGCCGGGCGACGCGCTCGACGCCGCCGAGCGCGCGCTCGATCTGAGGCCCCGCGACGCCGACGCGATCGGCATCCTCGCGCGCCTTGTCGACGCGCCGACGACCCGCGCCCGCGCGGCGCGCACCCTGCAGGCCGCGTACGCCCAGCTGGGCGACTATCGCCGTGAGGCGCAGATGCTCCGCGTCATGCTCGAGACCGCCGACGACGCGGCCGAGCGCCTCGAGCTGCTGGTCGCGCTCGCGGAGGTGGAAGAGAGCAAGCTGTCGTCTCCTGGCGCGGCGTTCGACGTCACCCTCTCCGCCCTCACCGAGTTCGCGGGGGAGATGTCGCTGTGGGAGCGCGCCGCCGAGCTCTCCGCGAAGGCGGGCCGGCCGACCGATCTCGCAGAGGCCTACCGCGCTCACATCATCACGAGCGACCCCGACAACCGCGCGATGTCACGCGAGGTCGAGCTCGAGCTCTGCGATCGCGCGGCGACCCTCCACGACGAGCAGCTGGGCGACGCCGACGGCGCGCTGCCGTACCTGAAGCGCATCCTCGCGATGGACGCGACGAACGAGAAGGCCTTCGAGCGTCTCAAGCAGATCCTCACCAGCGCGGAGCGCTGGGGTGAGCTCGAGGAGCTCTTCGACCAGGCAGCCCAAGGCGCCGAGGACCCCATCCAGAAGATCGCCCTGCTCAACGAGGTCGCGCTGATCTCCGAGGAGGTCATCGGCTCGCCGCAGAAGTCGATCAGCTACCACGAGCGGATCCTCGCCATCGATCCGTCCTACGTGAGCTCGCTCGACGCCCTCGAGAAGCTGTACGAGGACGAGGAGCGCTACGGCGACCTCGCCGCGCTGCTCGAGCGTCGACTCGAGACGGCGATCGACGAGGAGGCCGTCGACATCCGGCTCTACCTCGGCCGCCTGTACCTCGAGCAGCTGCTCGTCCCCGATCGCGCGCTGGCGCACATCGAGGAGATCCTCCGCTCGCGGCACGACGACGCCGACGCGCGCGAGCTCGCCGAGCGCATGCTGGACATCGGCAGCCTGCGGCTGCGGACCGCAGCCTTGCTCGAGAACGTCTACGAAGCGAGGGACGAGGTCAGGAGCCTCGTCCGCATGCTCGAGATCCGCCTCGACGCCCTGCGCGCCTCGAGAGAGGGCGCGAAGGACGCGGCGCCCGCCAAGGAGGGCGAAGCCGACGAGAAGAAGACCCTGCTCCGCCGCATCGGCGAGCTGAAGGACGAGCGCCTCCACGACGACGCCGGGGCCTTCGAGGCGCTCGCCCAGCTGATCCCGCTGGTCCCCGACGACGACGGGGTCCGCGAGCGCTTCATCGAGATCGGCAAGCGCATCAACAAGCACGAGCGCGTGCAGGCCGTGCTCTCGACCGCCGCCGACAACGCCGAGTCTCCACGCGTCCGCGCCGAGATCCTCATGCTCGTCGCCAACCTGCTCGAGTCCTCCCTCGGGGACGCGACCCGGGCCGAGGAGGTCTATCGCCGGGTCCTCACCATCGATCCCCACGAGGTGTCGATCGTCGCTCCAGCGGCTCGCGCGCTGTCGCGCCTTCAAGCCGACGCCGGGCGCCACGCGGCCCTCGCAGAGACGCTCGAGATCGAGGTCAAGCTGGAGGAGTCGATCGACGCGCGCAAGGCGCTGTTCGAGCGCCTCGGCGATCTCTACGAATCGATGCTCGAGAATCGAGCCAAGGCCATCGACGCGTGGAGCTTGCGCCTCGCGGACGACGGCAGCGACGAGAAGGCGCTCGGCGCGCTGGAGCGCCTGTACGAGGCCCAGGGGACGCACCGCGAGCTGGTCGGCGTGCTCAAGAAGCGCGAGGAGGTCACCACCGACCCCGACGAGCGCAAGCGGGCGATGGTCAAGGCCGCTCAGGTCCTCGCGGGTCCGATCGGCGACGTCACCGAAGCGACCCAAGCCTGGCGCGCCGTGCTCGAGACCTTCGGCGCCGATCGCGCTGCTCACGCCGCGCTCTCGGGCCTGTACGAGAAGGCCGAGCGGTACCAAGACCTCGGAGAGATCATCGACGCCGACCTCGCGCTCGCCGACGAGCCGGCCGACAAGATCGCCCTCTATCGCCGGCTCGGCGACGTGCGGCGTCAGCACCTGTCGGATCTCGACGGCGCCCTCGAGGCGTACCGTCAGGCGCTCGCGATCGAGCCGTCCGACCCGCCGACGCGCGCCGCGCTCGAGCAGATGCTCGAGCTCCCGACGCGCGTCGCAACGCCGCCGAGGTGCTGCACCCCCTGTACGAGGCCGACGGGGACGCAGAGAAGCTCCTCAAGGTGCTCGACATCGAGGCCGAGGTCGCCGACAGCACCGCCGAGCGCGTCGAGCGCCTGGAGAAGGCGCTCGCGACCGCCGAGGCGCCGCTCGGGGACCCAGCGCGCGCGTACGTGTACGCGAAGCGGGCCTTCAAGGAGGCCGCCGGCGACGACAGCATCGCCAAGCAGCGCGAGACGCTCGAGCGCCTCACCGCCGCCACGAGCCGCTGGGAAGATACGACCCAGCTCTACCGAGAGGTGGCTCCCGACGTCCTCGACGGCGACGTCCAGCTGGAGATCTACCTCCGCATCGGGGAGCTCGCGCGCGAGCGCCTCGAGAAGCCCGACCTGGCGATCGAGCACTACCAGAAGGCGCTCGAGTCCCGCCCCGACGAGCGCCGCGCGATGGTGGCCCTCGAGGCGCTCTACGAGCAGAAGGGTGACGCGAAGGCGCTGCTCGACATCTTGAGGAGGCGCGAGGAGGCCGCCGAGAGCGAGTCCGAGCGCAAGCAGCTCATCTTGCGCCAGAGCGAGCTGCTCCGCGACAAGCTCGAGGACTCGAAGCAGGCGATCGAGCGGCTCGAGGCGGCCCTCGAGATCGCCGTCGACCCTCGGATCACCGGCGAGCTCGAGCAGCTCTACACCAAGGAGCAGCGCTGGCAGGATCTGGTCGATCTCTACCAGCGAATGCTCGAGCAGCCCGGGGAGACCAGCACCGCCAGCCTGCGCGTGAAGATCGCGCGCGTCGCGCGCGAGAAGCTCCAAGACTCGAGCCGCGCCTTCGACGAGCTGCAGGATGCGCTGGCCAACGACCCGACGCATCCCGAGGCCATCGCGGAGCTCGAGGTCGTCCTGGCGTCGGAGGAGAAGGCCCAGGGCGAAGATCGCGCGCGCGCAGCCGAGATGCTCGAGCCCGTGTACCTGAAGCAGGGCTCGTGGACCAAGGTGCAGCGCACCCTCGAGGCTCGCCTCGAGGTCAGCAATGACCCCACCGAGCGCATCGAGCTGTTGAAGCGGCTGGCGCAGCTCCAGGAAGAGCAGCTCGAGAACTTCGGCGCCGCGATGGATGCGACGGCCCGGCTGCTCCACGAGGATATCGGCGACCGCGCCGTGTGGGCCGAGCTCGAGCGGCTCTCGCGCGCGTCGTCGTCGGACCGCAAGCTCGGCGAGATCTACGCCGCGGAGCTTTCGAAGGTCGACAACGACGACGACACGACCGCCGAGCTCTCGAAGCGCGCCGGTCAGATCTTCGCGTCGGTCGGCGAGGTCGACAAGGCGCTCTCTTGGTTCCGGCGAGCGCGCGCGTTCGAACCAGAGAGCGAGGAGCTGTTCGCGTCGATCGAGAAGCTGCTCGTCCAGGAGAAGCGGCACGCCGAGCGCGTCGATCTCATGCGCAGCATGCTCGACTATCGCGCCGGCGCGGGCAGCGTCCAGCTGCTCCACGGCATCGCGGGGCTCGAGGAGGGCGAGCTCGAGCGGTTCGAGGACGCGATCGAGACCTACCGAGCTGCCCTGGACGTCGACCCGGCGGACGCGCGCTCGCTCGACCGACTGACCGAGCTGTACGGAAAGCTGGGGCGCCACCGCGACCTCGCCGATCACTATCAACGGCGCATCGACGGGACGCCCGACCCCGTGGAGCAGGCGCCGTTCAGGCTCGCCCTCGCGCGGCTGCTGCTCACCAAGCTCGACGACAAGTCCGCCGCCATCAACGAGCTGGACACCATCGTCCAAGAAGACTCCGGCAACCGTGAGGCGCTCGCGGAGCTCGAGGCCCTCGCCAACGATCCAGAGCACAAGGCTCGAGTCGTGGACATCCTGCAGCCGATCTACATGCAGCTCGGCGCGTGGACGAAGCAGATCGAGCTCACCAAAGAGCAGCTCAACCTCGCGACGGACAAGCACGACAAAGCTGCCATCCTCCGCAAGCGAGCGCGCCTCTACGAGGACAACGGCGGCGACAAAGCCGCCGCGTTCCAGGCGGTGCGTGAGGCGTTCGACGTCGACGCCGAGGACAGCGACACCAGGGCCGAGCTCGAGCGGCTCGCCCGCGATCTCAAGAGCTTTGGCCCGCTCGCCGAGACCCTGGAGGCCGCCGCGGCGCGCGTAGACGACGAGGTCACGAAGCGCGAGCTGCTCGATGTCCTCGGCCGCGTGTACGACAAGGACCTCGACGATCCGCGGAGCGCGCTCGCGACCTACGAGCGCCTCGCGGAGGTCTCGCCCCAAGAGCCCGAGCCGCTCGACCGCGTCGACGATCTCTCAGTGCTGCTCGGCGATTGGCGCCGCGTCACCGGCGTCATCGAGAAGAAGGCGGCCGACACCTCGGACGTCCAGGCAGCCGCGCTCTTCCGGCGGCTCGGCCAGATCCAAGCCGAGATGCTCGAGGACCGCGACTCCGCCATCAAGGCCTACGAGCGAGCGCTCGAGCTCGAGCCGGACCTCGCGCTCACGATCGACCGCCTGCTGCCGCTGTACGAAGAGGCAGACGCTTCCCAGCGCCTCGTCGAGCTCTACGCGCGGCGGGCCGAGCTGGCGACGTCCAACGAGGCAGACCTGCGCTACGAGCTGTCGATGAAGGCGGCCGAGCGTCAAGAGAAGAGCCTTTCGAACCCCCGCGAGGCGATCGTCTCCTACAACGCCGCGCTCGAGGCTCGCGCCGGCGACGCTGCGGCCATGAAGGCGCTCGAGCGCCTCTACCGCTCCGAGGGGATGTTCGAGGAGCTGCTCGACAACCTCCGCGATCAAGCGGCGCGAGCAGAGCTGGCGTCCGAGCGCGCCGGCCTGCGAGTGTCGATCGGTGATCTCTACAAGGACAAGCTCAGCCAGCCTGTCGACGCGCTCGAGCAGTACCGCCTCGTCCTCGAAGAGGTGCCTGGCACCGAGGGGGCGCTCACCGCCCTGCGCTCCATCGCAGAGACGAACGACGACCTGCGCCTCGAGGCGACCGATATCCTCTTGCCCGTGCTCCGGGCGAGCGGGAACCACGAGGATCGTGTGCGAGCCCTCGAGCTTCGCTTGAAGGCCCTCACCGACTCCGAGCCGCGCGCCACGGCCCTCAAGGAGATCGCGGACGTCCTGGATCGCGAGCTGTCGCGCCCCCAGGACGCCGAGGCGGCGCTCTTGCGCGCCATCGAGGACGCCCCGGAGGACGACGCGCTCCACGCCGACATCGAGCGCCTCGCCGAGAAGTCTCCCGAAGATGGCTTCAAGCGGTACGCCGACGCGCTCGAGGGGCGCGCCTCACAGGCGCTCGACGCCTCGGTCGGTCGCCACCTCTTCAGCCGCCTCGGTCACGTGGCCGAGACGCGCCTCTCGGACGACGCGCGCGCGGCGAAGGCCTTCGAGCGGGCCCTGGAGCAAGCCGCCGGCGACGAGAGCGAGCCCCGTATCCTCGCGGACCTCGACCGGATCCAAGAGCGGCTCGGAAACCACAAGGCCCTCGCCGAGATCCTCGAGCGGCGGATCCCCTTGGCGAGCGAGAGCGACCAGTCGGACCTGTACGACCGCCTCGCGCGCCTTCAGATCCACCAGTTCCAGGAGCCGCAGGCGGGCCTCGGCAGCCTGCGCGCGGCGCTCGAGCGGCGGCCGGGCCACGCGGGCGCCCGCGAGGAGCTCGAGAAGCTGACCGCGTTCGCGCCCCTGTTCGAGGAGGTGAGCGAGACGCTCGAGTCGGTGTACCGGCAGTCGGCCGATCACCGCGCGCTCGCCGGTCTCTTCGAGAAGCGCATCGCACACGCCTCCAGCCCGTCGGATCGACTGCGGCTCCGGCTCGATCTCGCCCGCGTCCTCGAGGACCAGGCGAGCGATCCGAAGGCCGCCCTCGGCGCGCTGCTCGTGGCGCTCGACGACGACCCCGGGGACAGCGACGTGCTCGCAGAGGTAGAGCGGGTCGCCGCCATCGTGGGCGGCTGGGAAGACGCGGCGGCGGGCCTCGAGAAGGCCATCCGAGCGAAGTCCGACCTTCCGGGCGAGACCGCGTCAGACCTGTGGAACCGAGCCGCGTCGTGGCGCAAGGACAAGCTCTCCGATCTCCCCGGCGCCGAGCGCGACTACGAAGAGGCGCTGAAGCACGACGCGCAGAACGAGGTGATCCTCCGAGCGATCGAGCAGATCCAGCGCGCCCCCGGCCGCGAGAAGGACCTCGTCGCCACGTTGCGTCGCTTGGCCGCCCTCGATGGCATCGCCGGCGCGGCGGAGCTGCGCCGCGAGGCGAAGTCGATCGCACAGAGTCAGCTCGCTGACGCCGAGCTCGCGGAGGCCGTCCTGCGCGAGATGATCGCGGCCGACGAGGCCGACGCGTGGGCGCTGGGCGAGCTCACCGGAGCTGCGCCGCAAGGCCGGTGACGCCAAGGAGACCTTCAAGCTGCTGGTCCGCCGGACCGAGCTCGCCGCGAGCGCCGAGGCCGTGCGCGAGCTCCGCCACGACGCAGCGGCGGTCGCGCGAGCCGATCTGAAGGACCCGGCTGCTGCGATCGATCTGTACGAGCAGATCTTCGAGGACGAGCCGACCGACTCGCGGGCCAGCTCCGCTCTACGGGAGCTCTACGCCGAGACGGGCAAGAAGAAGGAGCTGTTGAAGCTGCTCGGACGGCTCGTCGACGTGGCAGACGATGCGGCTCTGCGCGCGTCGCTGCGGCTCGAGTCGGCGAAAGTGTCGGACGAGCTCGAGGCGACCACCGAGGCCATCGAGCAGCTCGGCGCCATCCTCGAGGACAATCCTGCGCACCGAGAGGCTGCGCTGTTCCTCTCTAGGCTCTATGAGAAGACCGGCCGCGACGACGACCTCGCAGAGCTGCTCGAGAAGCAGATCGGCATCGCGCGCGACAGGGGTGATCTCGAGGGGGAGCTGTCGTATCGGCTGCGCCTCGGCGAGGTGCAGGAGGGGCGCATCGGCGACCTCGAGAAGGCGTCCGCCACCTTCACGGCCGTCCTCGAGCGCGACGCGCAGAAGAGCGGCGAGGCGACCAAGTCCGCGCTGGTCTCCCTGGCGCGCATCCAAGACAAGCGCGGCGACAAGAAGGACGCCGCCAAGCACACCGAGCGGCTGCTCGAGCTCCAGAGCGGGGACGACGCGATCGCGACGGCCAAGAAGCTCGCGGCGATGTTCGACGCGCTCGGTGACGACGATGGGACGCAGCGCGCCCTCGAGCGGGGCCTGTCCGTGAACGAGCGCGAGGAAGAGATCCGCGCCAAGCTGCGGACCCTCTACGAGAAGCAGAAGTCGTACGAGAAGCTCGCCGACCTGCTGATCGGGGACGCGCGCGCCGCGGAGGAGACGCCAGAGAAGGTTCGCCTCCTGCGTTCGGCCGCAGATATCTTCCGCTCCAAGCTCGGCAGCTCGGCGCGGGCGTCCGAGCTGCTCTCGGAGGCGTCGGAGCTCGCGCCCCAGGACCGCGAGCTGCTCCTCACGCTGTGCGACGCGTACAGCGAGTCGGGCAAGGGGAAGCCGGCCGCCGCGGTCCTCCACAAGATCGTCGAGTCGTACGGCGGGCGGCGATCGAAGGAGGTCGCGGGCATTCATCACCGCCTGGCGCGGGCGTACCTCGCTGACGGCGATCGCCCGAAGGCGCTCTCGGAGCTCGACACGGCGTTCAAGATCGACCCCGGCTCGATCGTGGTGCTACGCGATCTGGGCACGCTCTCCCTCGAGCTGGCCGATCAAGACGTGGAGAAGGGTGAGGTCGTCACCAAAGAGTCGTACATCGATCGCGCCGGCAAGGCCTTCAAGGCCCTCTTGCTCCAGCGCCTCGACGACGGCGGCGCCATCACCAAGGCCGAGGTCTTCTACTACCTCGCCGAGGTGAGCCACCGTCAGGGCGACGACAAGAAGGCGATTCAGATGGCCGAGCGCGCCCTCGACAACGACAAGGGCCTCGAGCGCGCCAAAGAGCTGATCGCCAAGCTGAAGAAGTGATGTTCGTCGCGATCGACGGTGAGCTGGTCGCCCCCGAGCAGGCGACGATCTCGGTCTTCGATCGCGGCTTCTTGTACGGCGACAGCGTCTTCGACACGACGCGCACGTACGCGGGCGCGGCGTTCAAGCTGCGCGAGCACGTCGAGCGGCTCGCGCGCTCGGCGTCGAAGATGGGCTTCGAGCTGCCGCGCTCGGTGGAGGAGCTCGTCGTCGAGGTGCAACGCCTGATCGACGAGGTCCGCCCGCGCGCGGGGGGCGCGGAGCTCGTCGCGCGGCTGATGATCACGCGCGGCGAGGGCCCGTTCGGGCTCGACCCGACCGAGGCCGTGAAGCCTCGGCGCGTGCTCTACCTCCACGGGCTCAGCAGGCCGACGGCAGGCGCGTACGAAGACGGGGTCGAGGTCATCTGCTACTCGACCTTCCGGCCGAGCGACGCCGCGCTCGGCGCGAAGGTCGGCAACTACCTCGAGAGCGTGCTCGCGGTCCGGCAGGCGAAGTCCCGGGGCGCGCACGAGGCGCTCATCTTGAGCTACGACGGCCACGTCGTGGAGGGCACGACCACCAACGTGTTCGCGCTGCATGGCGACCGTCTGCTCACGCCGCCGACGACTGAGACGCTCCTGCCAGGCATCACCCGCGGCCTCGTGCTCGAGGTCGCGCCTTCGTTGGGGCTATCGGTCGAGGAGCGGCGCATGGCCCCCACCGACGTCGCGTCGGCCGATGAGGCGTTCCTCACGTCGAGCATCCGAGAGCTGTTGCCCATCTCGAAGATCGACGGCCACACGATCGGCCGTGGTGCGCCCTACGCGGTCACGCGCCGGCTCCACCAGGCCGTGCGCGAGCGCTTTGGCATGGTCGGCCCAGCGCCCTGGCAGTGAGGCTCAGGCCGACGCCTCCTCGCAGGCGAGCTCTCCGAGCAGGGAGATGGCGCAGTCCATCCGGGAAGACCACGGCGTGCCGCAGGTGATCCGGATGCTCGAGGCGTGGCGCTGCCGCGCGCTGAAGATCGGGCCCGGAGCGATCGCGATGCCGCGCTCGAGCGCGCGCGCCTGCAGCCTCAGCGCGCTGACCTGCTGCGGCAGCTCGACCCACAGCACGAAGCCACCCTTGGGGTCTGAGACGCGCGTACCCGCTGGGAAGCTCGTCGCGATGGCCGCCCGGTAGCGCTGCACCTGGGACGCGAGGGCGCTGCGCAGATGGCGCAGGTGGCGATCGTAGGCGCCCTGGGCGAGGTACTCGGCGACGGCCATCTGCATGAGCGTGGGCGTGGCGACGCTCTGGGAGAACTTCAGTCGCTCGACGAGCGGCTGGTAGCGCCCTGCCGCGACCCATCCCACACGGTATCCGGCCGCCATCGTCTTGGAGATCGAGCCGCACAACAGCACGCGGCCGTCCCGATCGAACGCCTTGGCCGGCCGAGGTCGCGAGCCGTCGAAGGCGAGGTCGCCGTAGATGTCGTCCTCGATCAGCGGCACATCGTGCCGCTCGACGATGCGCACCAGCCGCTCCTTGCGCTCTTCGCTCATCAGCGCGCCGAGCGGGTTGTCGAAGGTCGTCACCGCCAAGCACGCCTTCACTGGGGCCTGCGCGAGCACCGTCTCGAGGGCGTCGAGATCGAGGCCTGTGCCCTGATAGGAGGGCACCTCGATCACCCTGAGGTTCATCTCTTCTGCGAGCTGCAGCAGGCCGAAGTAGGTGGGCGCCCCGATGGCGATCGCGTCGCCGGGTCGCGTCGTGGCGCGCAACGAGAGGTGGAGCGCCTCCATCGCGCCCGCGGTGGTCACGAACGAGTCCTCGTCGATCGCGGTGCCCCACGTCAGCGAGCGCTTGGCGAGCTGGCGCCGCAGCGACAGCAGGCCGGGCGGGGGATCGTACGAGGCGCCGGCCGTCGACAGCTCGCGCGCGACCGAGGCGAGGATGCGGTTGAGCGCGCGGATCGGCAGAAGATCGGGCGCGACGGCCGCGGCGCCCAGGGGCACGACGGCCGGGTCGCGCATCGAGTCGACGAGCGCCGCCACGCCGGACGAGACGGTGACCCGCGTCGGCGAGAGGGCCAGGCGAGGCTTCCTGGGAGGCGCAGGTGGCAGCAGGGCCTTGGGCCGCACGTAGTGTCCGGACTTCGACCGGGCCTCCACGAGCCCCTCGTGCTCGAGCCGCGTGTAGGCGGCGAGCACCGTCGCGATGCTGACCCGCCGCTCCCGGCTGAGCTTGCGGACCGACGGCAAACGGTCCCCCGCGCGGAGCGCACCTCGCTCGATCAGTGACGCGACATCGGCGGCCACACGTTCGAACTTGAGCCCCTCGGCAGGCGTCGCCATGGGACCCAGCCTAGCGTGCGCGGGCCCCCCGGACCGGTACAGGCTTGAACAGTTTTTACCGGTACACCCAACGTCTGTATGGGTCCGTTGGATCAGAGACTGTACCTAACGCAAGGTCTCGTCTGGCCTCAAGGTTCGGTCATGGCGACGACCACCCCGATGCCGCTCTTGTCGACCCATGCGCGCGACCGGCCGCGCCTGGTCGCGCTCGCGCTCGCGGCCGTATACCTGATCTGGGGATCGACCTACCTGGCGCTGAAGTGGATGGTCGAGGGCCTGCCGCCGCTGCTCTCCGCCGGGCTGCGCTACTTGCTGGCCGGCGCCGTCCTGTTCGCGTTCTGCCGCGTTCGTGGCGCGTCGGCGCCGACCGCGCGCCAGTGGCTCGCGAGCGTCCCGGCGGGGCTCGGGCTCTTCTTGGTCGGCAACGGCTTCGTGACCCTCGCGCAGCGCGACGTGTCCTCCAGCTTCTCGGCGATCGTCTGCGCGTCGATGCCGCTCTTGCTCGCCGTCTTCAACCGGGTCGGCGGAGACCGACTCGCGCGGCTCGAGGCGGTCGGCCTGCTGGTCGGCTTCGCCGGCGTCGTGGTGATGACGACCCGCGAGCTGGGCGCCGCGCCAGCCTCCGCCAGCCTCATCCTCCTCGCGCCGGTCGGGTGGTCGCTCGGCACGATCGCCGCGCGCAGACTGGCGCAGGCGCCCGGGCTCCTGGGCGCGTCGTTGCAGATGCTCGCCGGCGGCGCGGCGATCCTCGTGTGCGGGGCGCTCAGCGGCGAGTCGCTGCCCTCGGGGCAGGTACCGGCCGCGTCGATCGCGGCGTTCTTCTACCTCGTCGTGGCGGGCTCCCTCGTCGCCTTCTCCGCGTACTCGTACCTGCTCTCGAACACGCGCCCGTCGATCGCGACGAGCTACGCCTACGTGAACCCCGTCGTGGCCGTGGGCCTCGGGGCGATGCTCGGCGGCGAGACCCTCTCCGGGCGCGCCCTCGCGGGCGGAGCGCTCGTCGTGCTGGGCGTGCTGCTCGTCGTGCGAGCGCGCGCCCGCTGAGACGATCAAATGTCGCCCTTGGCCCCCGCGACCTTGGCGAGCCACTCGTCCTTGATGCGGATCCGGTGCTTGAGCGACCGCTTCGGCGAGATCTGGAGGATGCCCTCCAGGCTCTGCTCGCGCGGGAAGACGGCGTTTCCGGCGACCAGCGTCGGCACGCCCGTCACCGGGTCCTGCTCGAGGATGATCAGGCTGTGGTAGTGCGGCCGTCCGCCCTCTTTGTAGCCGTGGACGGTGATCATGTCCCCGGGGCGGAACATGTCCTGCTTGTCGTGCAGGTACGCGTAGAATTCGTCGCGTTGCTTGAAGGGGATGCGCTCCTTCTTCGGGATCTCCCAGACCTCGAAGACGTCCTTCTTCTTCATCGCGAACTCCGCGAACTGCGCCACGCTTCGGCGGTTTTCGACGCCCATCGAGTCGAAGTCGATGGCGCCTTGCAGCTGCTTCGGCTGAGGCTCGATCGGGTCCCCAGGCTTCGCAGGCTGGAACCACTTTCCGCTCGCGCGCTCCCAGGTGTCGGTCAGAAAATCGATGCAGACCTGGGGCGGCTTCGCCGTCCCGAAGCTCGAGTAGACCTCGCGCGACTTGCCCTCGTAGTTGAAGGAGCGCCAGCCGGCCATGTACGCCCGGTGCCAGGCCTTGCGGAGGAAGCCCATCTTCTGGTCGGCGGCCGCGTCGAAGGGGATCTTCTCGCGGACCATCTGGCGCACCGTCTCGCGCACGCGCTCCATCGCGAGCCGGCGGGGGCGGTTCTCATCGACGAACTTCGCTTTCTTGGTCGAGAGCTCTTGGCTGAGCGCCTCACAGGCGAGCTCCAGCTTGGGCCCCTTGATCTCGAACAGCGCCGGCACCCACGCCCCGGGGCCGTAGCGGACCTCTGCGACGAGGGCGTTGTCGGTCATGTGGACCGGCTTGACGCGATCGAACTCCGAGCGGCTCATCAGGTCGCGCAGGTCGACGACGAGCGACGGTTGCGCCTCGAGCTCTGCGCGCGTGACCGCGACGCGATCGCCGAACAAGAGCTCGGCCTCCTCCCCATCGAACGGGCCGCCCTTGTAGACGACGCGCTCCTTCTCGAGCTTGGTCTCCGGCTCGTGCGCGAGCTCGTACACCTCGACCCCGCGCTGGAGGTAGACCGTCTCCTCGTCGAACAGCTTGGGCAGGCTCGCCTGCTCCATGAGCGCGAGGGCGACGAGCGGCTCGCTCGCGAACAGGTAGCCTCCCTCCGCGAGCACCACCTTGCGCCTGTCGGCCTTGCCGTCGCGCTGGTCCATCAGGTCCCGCGCCGTGCGAACCAGGCGCAGCGCGACCTGCTTCGCCTTGTTCATGCGCTCGACCTGGGGCGAGACCTTCGGGGCGCTCTTCCAGAGCAGCGCCCTGGAACGCACCCGCGTGAAGCCCACCGCCTTGTCCGCGACCTTGGGCGCGCCGGGCACCGCCGGCTGCTTCTGCACCTCGGCGCGGCGCGCAGCGCACTCGGCCGCCGAGGTTGGGTCGAAGACCGCGGCCGCGCCGCTCGCGGACTGCGCCGCCGCGGGCGCGGTGCTGGCCAGCGCCGGCAGCCCGCTGGTCGTGGCCGTCGAGCCCTCCCCGCCGCAGGCCGCTGCAGCGAGCGCGATGGTGAGCACACCCCCGAAGCGGAGCATCGTACTCAGCGCGTATAGATCAGGAGCCGCCGTGAGGGAAAAGGAGTGGTGGTGGGGCGGGTGGACCCCAGCCACCCGTTCTGTAGCCGCGAAGCCGAGTTCGGCTAAGCTGATGGCCTCGACGCGTGTCTATCCCACGCGCCACCTTCGAACCGAGAGACGACGGGGATGACCGACAGTAATCCGCTCATGCTGAGCCCGGGCGGGCTGTTCAGCGGCCGCTACCAGATCGTGCGCTGCATCGCGTCGGGCGGCATGGGCGCCGTCTACGAGGCGATCCACCTGGACACCCAGCGGAGCCGCGCCCTCAAGGTCATGCTCCCCCAGCTCGTCTCGAACGAGCAGCTGAGGCAGCGGTTCAAGCAGGAGGCGACCGTCGTCTCCAAGGTCCAGAGCCAGCACGTGGTCGAGATCACCGACGCGGGCGTCGACCCGGCGACCGGTGCGCCCTTCATCGTGATGGAGTTCTTGGTCGGCAGCGACCTCAGCGACGTCTTGAAGCAGAAGGGGCCGATGAAGCCCCATCAGCTCGGGGAGCTGCTGCGGCAGGCTGCGCTGGCCCTCGATCGGACGCACGCACACGGCATCGTCCACCGCGATCTGAAGCCCGAGAACCTCTTCGTCACCCTGAGGGACGACGGCACGCCGCACCTCAAGGTCGTCGACTTCGGCATCGCCAAGGTCATCGCCGACGGGATGCGCTCGACCAACCAGACCGCCACGATCGGCACCCCCGCCTACATGGCGCCCGAGCAGATCCAGTCGAAGACCAACATCGGCGCGGCGACGGACGTGTATTCGCTCGCGATGGTCGCCTACACGATGCTCGTCGGTGAGCCGTACTTCGCCGAGGAGCTCGAGCTGAGCGACAACGCCTTCCAGATCATCGTCGCCGTCACCAAGGGCCTCGCCGAGCCCGCCAAGTCGCGCGCCCTGCGGCGCCGCGGCGTGCAGCTCTCCGACGCGGTCGACGCCTGGTTCTCTCGCGCCACGGCGCTCGATCCCGCGCAGCGCTACCCCTCTGCGGGCGCGATGGCAGCCGCCTTCCGAGAGGCGGTTGGGGTCGGCGGCGACATGCGCATGTCCCTCCCTGACGCCGGTTACGTCGGTGCGTCCAACATGTCGACGGGCGAGTTCATCGCCGGTCAGTCGCTGCAGACCGGCGGCTCGGGCCGCATCTCCCAGGGCACCGAGGTCGCAGGTCCCATGCGCTTCGGCTCCGGACCTCAGCCCAACGCCACCGGCAACGCGCGCACGATCTCCGCGGCCATCGCCGATCCCACTCCGACCAAGAAGTCGTCGTCGAAGTGGCCGTACGCGCTCGTGGGGGTCGCGGTCCTCGCGGGCGGCGGCTTCACGGTGACCCGGCTCATGGGCGACGACGGCGACACGAAGAAGAAGCCCACCGCCAACGCCGACAGCGACGAGGACAAAGACAAGCCGGCGAAGTCCAGCGGTCCGGCGTCGTCGGGCGCTGGGCAATCAGGCACGGGGACCGCGGACGTCGCGGCGGCGCCTGCGGCGGGAGCCTCGTGCCCCCCGGGCATGTTGCTCGTCGGCCGCGGCACGTTCCCGATGGGCGGCACCGAGGGCGAGAGCAAGCCGGTCCACAAGGTCACGCTCGGGCCGTATTGCATCGCGAAGACCGAGGTCTCGGTCGCCGAGTACAAGAAGTGCGTCGACGCTGGCAAATGCGTGGCGCGCACCGACAACGCCGGCGGCGATCTCGTCGACTCCGAGATCAAGATGTTCGCGGACCACTGCAACTTCGGCAAAGGCGACCGGGACAACCACCCGATGAACTGCGTGGGCTTCGCCGACGCAGAGGCCTATTGCTCCTTCGCGGGCGCGCGCCTGCCGACCGAGCCCGAGTGGGAGCTCGCCGCGCGCGGGGTCGAGGGGCGCGAGTTCCCCTGGGGGGCGGACATCCCCTCCGCGAAGCGCCTGAACGGCTGCGGCATCGAGTGCCGCGACGTCTTCGGTAAGGGCTCCAAGGCCTGGGACATCCTCTTCTCCGAGAAAGACAACTTCGTCGGCACCGCCCCCATCGGCAGCTTCCCCGATGGCGCCAGCCCGCTCGGCGCCCTCGACATGGCCGGCAACGTCGCCGAGTGGACGGCCGACTGGCTCGTCCTCTACGAGGCGAGCGTCTCCACGCTCGAGGACCCAAAGTCGCCCGCCAAGCCCGCGAGCGACGCGCGCCGCTCCATCCGCGGAGGGTCGTTCATGACGTACTCCTCGGAGAGCGTCACCACCAGCACGCGAAAGGGCTGGGCAGAGGACAGCCGCGCCGCCACCGTGGGCTTTCGCTGCGCGTCCGACGCGAAGTAGTCCGCTCGGACGAGCCAGCATGAAGCAAGAGGCCAGGGCTCGCGCCCTGGCCTTTGTTGTCTCTCAGCTCGGCCGGCGCAAAAAGTCAGCCGCCGGGCTGCGCGCACTTTCCAGCCTTGCAGATGTTCGTGCTGCACTCGCCGTTGTTGCTGCACGGCGCGCCCTTCTGCTTCTTGACCGGCGCCTTGCCGCACTTGAAGCAGAGCTTCTTCGCCTTCTCGATGCAGCCGGTGTCCCAGCTGTTGTTGCAGCAGAACGGGTCGTCCTTGCAGACCTTCGCCGTGCAGGTGTCGCACGAGGAGAGCTGGCGGGCGCCGCTGACGCACACGTCGTGGCACTGCGCGGGCGGCGGCGGGGTGATGCACGCGAAGCCGTCCCAGTTCTGACCTGGAGAGCAGGTGCACTTCGCGCCGTCCCAGAACTGGCCGCCGGTGCACTGCGGCTTGTCGGGGCAGCTCTGGGCCTTCAGCTCGTCCTTCGAGAGCCCACAGACCGTGGCCACCTTGTCGGCGCAGCCCTGGTCCCACGAGTTGGTGCAGCAGAACGAGTCCTGCGCGCAGACCTTCTGCACGCACGGGCTGCAGTCGGACTCGAGCTTCGCGCCGGTCTCGCACAGCTTGTGCGCGCAGTTGGTGCACGGGTTCGGGCAGATCTGCTTCGCCTTGTTGATGCAGCCCGAGTCCCAGTGGCTCGAGCAGCAGTACCCGACCGCGTTGCACACCGCCTCGACGCAGGTGTTGCAGGTCTTGTCGAGCTTGTCGCCCGCCTCGCACGGGTCGTGGGCGCACTGGGTGGCGTCGGGGCCGCCCTGCGTCTGGAACTCGGCGAGCTCGATCTTGAGCGGCACCGAGCACAGCTCGTTCGCCATGCGCGTCTTCGGGTTCGCGTCGCGGCAGGCGTCGGGGTTGCCCTCCTGGGCGATGACGTGGCGGGTCGGCTGGTAGAAGACCGAGTCGATCTTGTCGAGCTCGGCCGCGGGGCCGTTCGCCATCGCGAAGCCGCCCACGTACACCTTGCTGATGTAGTGCGTCGCCTCGATGCAGCCTGCGCCCTGCAGGTCTTGCTTGCGCACCAGATCGCTCGAGGTCGTCTCGTACTGGCCGATGTACACCTCGTCCGAGATGACGATCTGGCCCCCGTCGAGCCGGCGCGCGATATCTTCCTCGCGCAGCGGCAGCTCGGCGTTCACGTCGCCAGGCTTGCGGATCTGCGTGCGCTGGCGGCCCGAGTAGGGGTTGTAGCTGTAGAAGCCGTTGCCCTTGCACTGGTCGAGGATCTGGAGATCGACCTCACATTTGTCGTTCACGGTGAGCTTCACCGGGACGATACCGACCTTGCGGCGCTTGTTGACGAGGTCGCGGATGCGCGAGGCGCTCGCCAGGTTCGCCTTGGCCAGCTTGTTGTGCATGCACGGCCCGCCGGCGACGGGCTCCACCGCGGTCGCGGAGCCGCCGACTTTGTTGGGAACGACCGGGTCCGGAGTTTCGGTCCCACCACAAGCGGCAGCCAGCGCCACACCCGAGGCACCGAGGAACGCGACCGCGAAGAGCGCGCGCAAGTTCATGGCCGCACGCTATCGCATCGGGCTTTGTGCCAGCAAGCGCTCCAAAGAAAAAGCCCGCCTCCGTTGGGAGGCGGGCTGTCCGAGAGCGACGGCTTCGAGGCTCAGCCCGTCGGCCCGCTCTGCTCGGCCTGGGGTTGGCCGGCGGGGGCGGCCGCGACCGGCACCCGCAGCTGTCCCCCCGTCTGCTGCGCGAGGAACGCGATGCCCTTCTGGAAGAACACCCGCAGGAAGTCGATCTCGCTCGGCGGCGCGGTGATCAGGCCAGCGGCCTCGATCGCGTGGGCCGTCTTGAGGATCTCCTTCGCGCGCTCGTCCCCCGCGCGGTGCCGAATCGTCACCGCGGCGTCGCGCATGCGTCGGGCGACCTCGGCGCGCTGCTCGGGCGTGAAGTAGCGGTCCGTCGCGAGCTTCATCTCCTCGCGCAGCGTCTCGTCGACCTTCTTCTGATCGCTCACGTCCTCGGGGGTGAGCTTCTGGCCCACGCGCCGGAGCACCTCGTCGATGGCGCGCACGTCGGGGAGCCAGCTGCGGAACTCTGGCTCGTTGTGCAGGCCGGCGACTGCCTCCGCCGCGCCGTCGCCGACCGCCTGCTGCAGGGCTGCGAGCGGGTGCGCGGGCTCGCTGGTGACGGCAGGCTCGAGCAGATCCTTGCAGCGCTCGAGGCCGAGCGGCACGAGCTGCCCGCTCTTCGCGTTGTCCTCGAGGGCCTTCTGCACGCGGAAGCGGACCCACTCGACCGGGACGGGCGCGGGCGCGATGCTCGACGAGTCGTGGATGCGCTGGTGCGCCTCCTTGATCTGCGATCGGCTCATCCACCCGGAGACCGCGTTGATGACGCCGACGCCCTCGCGGACGATGACCTCGGCGATGTGAGCGCGCTCGCCGCCGCGGCGCTTGGCGATGGTGACCGACCACGTGCCTCGTGCGTCGGGGGGGTTGTACGTGGCGTCGACGATCTCGTCCTCCGCGGGCTTGGCCGCCCCAGCCGGGGCCGCGGCGCGCTCAGGCACCGTGACGCCGCGGGAGCGCAGGACGCTGACCGCGCGCCGCGCCGCCTTGCGGGCCGCGCCGCTCAGCTCGTCGCTCCTTGCGGCCTCCGCGATCGCGTCGACGTTCTTCGTCGCGATCCACTGCTCGACCAGGACCTCGCAGGCGGGGCCCGCGTCGCGGAGCACCGCGACCGCGCGGTCCGCCGAGACGGTGACCCAGGCGGGCTCGACCAGCAGCTCGCCGGCCTTGTCTTGCGCTGCCTCGGCGACCTTCGGCTTGGCGCTGGAGGTCTTCGCGACGAGGGCCTCCTTCGCGGTCTTCGGCTTGTTCGCGGCCTTGTCGCGCTGGCTCTCGACGGCGACCTTGGGCAGACCGACGAGGATCGTCTCGTGCAGCGTCGGCACCTTCGGCTGGGGCGCCGGCGCGGGCGCCGCTCGCTCGGGGCGCGGTCCGCTGGGCGGCGGTCCCGAGGACGCCTCTCACCCCTCGCTGCGTCACGAGGACCGCCCTCCGGCGCGCCCTCGGGGCGCGGGCCCCTGTTGGCGAACGGTCTCTCCTCGGGCTTGCGCGGGGGCATGCTCAGCCACTTGTCGACGAAATCGGGGCTCGCTCGGTCGAGCGGGCCACGATCGTAGACCGGCATCGCGCGTCCGCCGCTGGCGCCCGGGCGCCTCGGCGCCGCGTCGTCGTCACGCCGGAAGCGGGGGCGATCTCCCTCACCCGCGGGGCGCGGGGGACGGTCTGCGCCTGCCTCACCCGCGGGGCGCGGGGGGCGGTTGGGCCGGTCGCCCGGCCTGCGGGGTCCGCGTGGACCTCGCGGGGGCGGGCCGCCGCCCGTGCGCTCGGCGCGCACGTCCCACGTGCGGCCGCTCGCCGGGCCCTCGCCCGCCGCGCGCGGCGCCCTGGGCGCGTCGGCCGCGGGGGCGGCCCCGCCCTCGGCGGCCGGCTTATCGGCGGCTGGCTTGTCGGCGCCTTCGGCGGCCGTTTCGAAGGTCGGCCGCTCGGCCGTCGCCGCGGAGCGCACGATCTTGCGCTTGGGCTTCTGATCGCTGGGTTGCTTCGGATCGTCGCTCATCACTTGTCTCCCACGTAGGCGATGGCCTCGATCTCGACGCGGGCTCCACGCGGCAAGCGCGCCGCCTGTACGGTGGAGCGCGCCGGCAAGCTCTTGCCGAACGCCTCCCCGTAGATCCCGTTCACGAGGGCGAAGTCGTCTAGGTCAGCTAGGAAAATGGTCGTCTTGACCACGTCGTCGGGGGCGGCGCCGCCCGCGGACAGGACGTGCAGCAGGTTCTTGAGGACCTGCCGGGCCTCGGCCTCGGTGCCGCCCGAGACCATCTGGCCGGTCGCGGGGTCGAGGGCGATCTGCCCGCTCGTGAACAGGAAGCCGCCGGCCTTCGTCGCCTGCGCGTACGGGCCGATGGCGGCGGGGGCAAGGTCAGTGTGGATGGACGTCTTGGGCATGTCAGCCGAACCTCCGTCGGTGCTCGATCGCGCGGCCGATCGTCACCTGATCCGCGAACTCGAGGTCGCCGCCGTGCGGCACGCCGCTCGCGATGCGCGTCACGTTCACGCCCATCGAGCCGAGCTCGCGTGAGAGCAACAGGGCGGTGGCCTCTCCGTCGACCGAGGGGGGCGTGGCGACGAGCACCTCGCGGACGACGCCCTCGCTGGCGGCGATGCGCTCCACGAGCCGATCGATCGGCAGATCTTCGCGGGTAACGCCGTCGAGCGGCGACAGGAGCCTGCCGAGCACGTGATACCGTCCCCGCATCGCGCCGCTGCGCTCGATCGAGAGCAGGTCTTGGACGCGACCGACCACGCACAAGATCGAAGGGTCGCGGCGCGAGTCACGGCAGATCGAGCAGACCGGCGCCTCGCCGTCTGCACCCACCTCGGCCACATGACCGCAGATGGTGCACGGCCCGACGTGGTCCCGCAGCTCGGCGAGCGCGCGGCCGAGGTCACGCGGGACGCCCTCGTCGCCCACGAGCAGGGCGAGCGCGTAGCGCTGCGCCGTCTTTTCTCCCACGCCGGGGAGCTTCGACAAGAGCTGCACGACCCGAAGCAGTCGGTCGGGGAACATGAGGCTTTGGCGCCTAGATCGCGGGCTACATGCCCGGGATCTTGATGCCGCCGGTGATCTTGTTCAGCTCGGACTCGACCTTCTTGTCGGCCTCGTCGAGCGCAGAGTTGGCGGCCGCAATGACCGCGTCGAGCGCCATCTCCATGCCCTCGGCCTTGAGGAACTCGGGGTCGATCGTGATCGAGCGGAGCTTGCCCTCGCAGGTCGCGACG
The DNA here is from genome assembly GCA_016719945.1 of Polyangiaceae bacterium. Taxonomy (GTDB): domain Bacteria; phylum Myxococcota_A; class Polyangia; order Polyangiales; family Polyangiaceae; genus Xiheicaenibacterium. Next base: position 359,589 of record JADJYE010000003.1, read on the forward strand.
ACGCGGACCTTGTCGCCGGCGGTCGCGGCGCTCACTTCCTCGTCCTTGAGCTGAGCCTTGCGCTCGTCGATCTTGCGCTGCATCCGCGCCGCCTGGCGCATCAGCTCGTTCATTCCGCCGCGAAACTGCATGGTCGCGGGAACTTCCCAAAATCGAGCACCGGCCGCAACACGGAACTGCTCGGCCCCCGCCCTCGCGCCTCCCGCCGGCGAAACGGGCTTCTTGGGGGCGGGTCCCCGGTGTACACGATCGGCCATGTCGTACGTCGTCCTGGCGCGCAAGTGGCGGCCGATGACCTTCGAGGATCTCGTCGGTCAGGAGCACGTCGCCACCACGCTGGGCAACGCGATCGCGATCGACCGCGTCGCGCACGCGTTCCTCTTCACGGGGGTCCGCGGCGTCGGCAAGACGACGAGCGCGCGCATCCTGGCCAAGGCGCTCAACTGCGAGAAGGGCCCGACGAGCAAGCCGTGCCTCGAGTGCCCGGTGTGCAAGGAGATCGCCGCCGGCGTCGACATGGACGTCCAGGAGATCGACGCCGCGAGCCGCACGGGCGTCGACGACATCCGCGATCTGCAGGAGAAGCTCGTCTACCGGCCCGCGCGGGACCGCTTCAAGATCTTCATCGTCGACGAGGTGCACATGCTCTCGCAGAACGCGTGGAACGCGTTCTTGAAGACGCTCGAAGAGCCCCCGCCGCACGTGAAGTTCATCTTCGCGACGACCGAGGTCAACAAGGTCCCCGTCACCATCTTGTCGCGCTGCCAGCGCTACGACTTCAAGCTCATCACGGCCACCACGATCGCCGCGCGGCTCGAGCACGTGCTCCGCGAGGAGGGCATCAAGGCCGAGCAGGCCGCCGTGCAGCTCTTGGCGAGGGAGGCGGCAGGGAGCATGCGCGACGCGATGAGCCTGCTCGACCAGGTCATCGCGTGGGCGGGGGGTGACGCCGGCCTCACCGCCGCGGGGGTCGCGCGGGCGCTCGGCGTCGCGGAGTCGAGCGCGCTCTACGCCCTCGCCAAGGCCGCCGTCCGCGGCGACGCAACAATGTCCCTCACGCGCGCGGTGGAGCTCGGCGACGCGGGCTTCGACGTCGGCCACATGACGAGGGATCTGCTCGCGCTCTTGCGCGACGTCGTCTGTGCGCGCGTCGCGCCGGACGCGCGCGCGCTCCTCGCGGTGCCCGACGCGGAGCTCGACGAGCTGCGCTCGATCGCTGGCCTCGCGCCAGCCGACGACCTGTCGCGCATCTACCTGGGCTTCGCGAAATCGACCGAGGAGATCCTCCAGTCGCCGCTGCCTCGCGCCTCGTTCGAGATGGCCATCGTGCGAATGGCCACGCGGCCCCCCCTCGTCCCGGTCGACGAGCTGGTGCGCCGGTTGGTGGATCTGGAGGCGCGCCTCGAGGGGCGCCCAGTCCCCAGGCCCGACCGCGAGCCGCCGCCGCCCGCTCAGGCGCAGCGCCCCGCCGCGACCCGCGAAGCCCGCGCCTCCGAGGAGCGGACGCGGGCGACCTCGGGCGAGGCCTCCGAAGACCCAGGCCCACCTCCCGCTCCGGGGGACGAGGTCGCGCAGCGCGAGGTCGCGCAGCGTGAGATCTCGGCGACTCCCGCACCTCCCGTCGCGGCGAGGCCCGAGGCGCCGCTCGCGGCGAGGCCCGAGGCGGCGACTCGAGAGCCCGAGCCCCCCCCGCTCTTTTCGCACGACGACTTCGACGACGAGCCGCCGCCGCCCGACGAGGTGCTCGAGGCGCCGCCTCCGTCGGTCGAGCCGGCCCCGCCGATCTCGTTCGAGCCGCGCGGGTCGCTCGTCTTCGAGCCGCCGCCGATGCCGGCGAGCGTGCGCGCGGCCGAGCCCTTCACGTTCAAGCCGCCTTCGCTGCCGCCGCCCGCGTCCGCCGCGCTCCCGCTCCGCTCGGACCCGCCTCCACCCTCGCGCCGCCCCGGGCTCGCGCCCATCCTCGACGCCACACACCCGGGGTTCGCGGTGCTGGCCGATCTGGCGGACGCCGTGCGCGCGAAGAGCGGTCGCCTCGCCAGCGTGCTCGAGCGCGCAGCGCTGGTCGAGGCGACCGAGCACCGCCTGGTGCTCGGCTTCGAGGCGAGATCGTTCGAGGCGGGGCTCGTAGCCGAGCCGCAGGCCCGGGTGCTCATCGCGTCGATGGCGGTCGCGACCTTGGGGCCCGGGGCGGCCGTCGAGCTCGTCGATGTCGCGTCGGGGGACGAGGTCCCCACCCTCGCCAAGATGGTCAGCGAGGCGGTGCGCGCCCGGCGCGACGCGATCGACCGCTCCATCCGCACCCACCCGCTCGTCGTCGCCGCCGTGGAGCACCTCGGCGCCGAGATCCGCGACGTTCGGCTCCCGAAGGACGCCGAGAGCACCATCATCTCGCTGCACGAGGCGAGAGAGCGCGCAGGCTGACTGGAAAGCAATGCTTTGGGACGCTCTCGAGGAGGCGTTTCGACCAAGCGCCCCAACGACGAGGCGAGCAGCGAAGCCGAGAACGAGGACGAAGCCGAGGCCGCCTTCTTCCGAGGCCCGAAGCCGCTTCTCGAGATCCGAAGCCGAAAACGAGGACGAGGACGAGAACGACAGCCTCACGGCATCGCTTGCGGCGTCGTGCTCGGGCGCAATTGGCCTCGGCAATCGGCGATCGGCGTGGGCGGCCAGGAGCTGGGGACACCCCCCTAGTCAGCGCGTGTTCTGGCGCGAGATGTACGCGCGGTCGAGCTGCTTCGTTGGGTCGGCGGCGCGGGCGCGCTCTTCGGGGATCGGCCCTCGGTGCGGTCTCGGTGGTGCTCGAGCACGAGCCACTTGTTGGCCGCTTGGACCCCGCGTCGCGACGCGTGGGGGCGCCGCCCCTCAGCGGCCGGCCAGCTTGGTGAGCATGGCGGCCAGCCGCCCCAACAGGCTGAGCAGCTCTGCGACCTCGCTCTGTGTCGAAAGCCCCAACCGCCCGAGCGCCTCCACACAGGCGGCGGCCTCACAGGCCTCTGCGCGTGCCCCACGCAGCCGTTGCGCGCGATCTGCGCCGCTGCGCGCAGCCCCTCGGCCAGCTGCAGAAACGCTGACTGGCTCGCTCTGCGAAGCTGATCGCTGAGCGGCCCGTAGCCCCGCGGCAGCTTCTTGGCGAGCGCGTCAGCCTTCTCGAGCGCGTCGAGCGCTACCGCGTACGCGTCGAGACCGTGATGGGGAAAGCGGAGAAACGAGGTCTTGTCGTCTTGCCTTTGGGTCATGCCCAACAACGCGCAGGATCCGTGACCGACCGGTGGCGCCGATCTCCGCCCTGAAATTCGATCCGCTCCCGCGCCACCGCTCGGGCGCGGAGCGTGCGCGACGGGCTGACACGAACGCCAGACGCCGAGCCCGGCCGATGCCCCACAGCGAGCTCACCGAGGTCGAAGCCGCAGCCGAGGCCGAAGCCGAGCTTCCGAGCCCGAGCCCCGATTCACCAGGCTCGAGGGTCGATGCCGACCCCACGAGACCGATGCCGCAAGTCGAGAATCGGTCGTCGACCTCGACCTCGACCTCGACCTCGGCGATCGGGAGGTCGGTCTCGGCGAGCGGCGTGGGCGATGCAGGAACTAGGGACACCCCCCCTAGCTAGTCCGACCGGAGGTCGGACCCGCAAGATCAAGGGGGGTGGAACATAGGTCGGGGTGAGGCTCGGGGATTGCCCGGCCTTCACTTGCGAGCGTGAGCGAGGGCCGGGCGAACCCCGAGCCGAGCTCGGGACACCCCTACTCGGGGCTCGTCGCCGCCGCGACCGCCTCCCGAGCCTTGCGCCTGCGCCGCGCGTACGAGTGCGCCTGCTGAATGGCGACGGCGGTGGCGCACACGGCCGTCGACTCCCACAGGTGCGCGCGCAGAAACTCGATCAGCTGGTCCGTCCACACCGCGGCGAGGTCGCCGAGGTAGAAGGTCAGGAAGAAGTAGCCCGTCTGACCTGCGACGACGCACGCGAGGTACGGTCGGAAGGTCATGCGAGTGACGCCGGCGAGCGCGCTCGTGAAGTAGGTCGGCCACACGACCAGCAGCAGCTTGTCGAGCCGGAGGAACAGCCGCTCCAGGCGATCGACCAGGCGCGCGAGCCGCGGGAAGCGCTTGGCCGACCAAGCGAGCAGCGCACGGCCGTAGAGCAGACCGAGCCCGTACGTCACGGCCATCGCGAGGACGCGCCGCGGGATCGTGATGAGCGCCGCGGTCGGCCAGTCGACCCTCGGCGCGACGAGCACGAGGTTGCGCGCGTCCGCAGAGCTGACGAGGAGCAAGAGCGGCTGCTCGACGGCCAGGTAGGGCAAGAACGCGGTGCCCAGCACGCCCGCGGTCGTCGTCACGACCGCCCCCGTGAGGATGAGCGAGCGAACGCCCCTCGGCAGCTCCGGCGGCGGGCTCGACACGGGCTCGGGGTCCGCCGTCATCCGAAGAGGTGTAGCAGGCCCGCGACCTCGCGCGTCAGAACGTCGCGCTGTTCCCGGTCCGCTCGAGCCGCGTCGAGCCGAGGGCTTCGAACAGATCGAGCAGCAGCGGGGCGCTCCTCGAAGGGCGCGCCGGGCCGCCTCGCAGGCCCGCCTCGATCGGGACGATCGTCGCCGAGACGCGCGGCGGCTCGAGCTCTACCAAGAGCAGCGCACCATCGATCTCCTCGGTGCAGTCGCAGGAGAAGACGAGGTTGCCGAGACCCCACGCGATGACCGTGTCGCCCCGCCGCTCGACGGGCCCGAGCGCGTGCGTCCCATGCGCAGCGACCACCGTCGCCCCTTCGCGCAGCGCCGCGTCGACCGCAGCGCGCAGCTCGCGGCGCGGCACATACGACGGCGGACCGGTGACGTGGAACGTCGCGATCAGGACATCGGCGCGCGCGCGCGCCCGCGCGAGCTCGGCGGCGGGGGGCGGGCCGCCCGCGAGATCGTGCGCGGTCAGCGCGACGCGCAGGCCAGCGACCTCGAGCATCGCCTCTCGCCCGTGGCTCGCGACGAGCAGCGACGCCGTCTCGAGCGCCTCGCGGGTCCGCGCCACGCCGGGCTCGCCGAGATCCGCCGCGTGGTTGTTGGCCACCCCCGCGACGCGAACGCCGGCGGAGGCGAGCAGGTGGAGCGACGCGGGGTCGTTCGCGAGGCGCACCGTGCCGTCGGACGGCGCGACCGGCGCGGGCCCCACGGGGCCCTCCAGGTTCACCACGCCCAGCCGTCCTTCGAGCTCCGCCTCGAGCCCGGCGAGGAGCGGCGCCGTCCTGCCGTGACCGAGGTGCACGTCGCCTCCGAGAAACAGCGACGCCCGCCGTGCAGGCGCTGCCTCAGGGCCGCGCTCCGCGCAGGCCGCGGCCCCGAGCGCAGCGAGCCCCTTCATCCAGCTTCGACGCCCGACCGGGCGTCCATCGCTCATCACGCTTGTACGAACCAGCCCTCTTTCCCGTACTCCGGGTTCTCGTGGGCAGGTCCGCCGAGAGAGTCTTCGACGCTCCGCACGATCGCGATGTTCTTGCGATCGATCTCCGTGAGCATCCCGTCGTGGTAATCGGCGCTCGGCTTGTACCAGCTGGCGGTCTGAAAATAGCTCTTCACGACCGCCGATTCGAAGGGCCGACCGCGCCTCGCGTAGATGGTGTTTCGCAAGATGCGCAGGTCTCGACGCGACAGCGTGCTCAGCTCCTCGACCGTCAGCAGCTTGTCGAGCTTCTTCTGATCATCGAGCGGGGTCGCGCTCGGCCCCTCTCCCTCGCCACCCAGCCACGCGCCCAACCGCTGAGAGAGCAGAGACAGCTCGATGGCGTCCTCCTTCGACAGCGGCCCCGCTGCCTTCCGCGCCAGCACCGCGTCACGCCGCTTCTCGAGGTCTTCGCGGGTGATCGCGGCGTCGAGCTCGGCGATCGCGCGGGCGTTGTCCTTGTCGAGCTTCGAGATCTTCGACTCGTCGAGCTTGTCCTTGGGGGCGTACCACGCGTGAGAGCGGAAGAACTCGTCGAGCCACGGCTTGCGGAACGGGTTGCCGGCGCGCGCGTAGATCCAGTTGCGCATGAGGGCGAGCTCTCGCAGGGTGCGACCCTCGAGGTCGGCCTTCTGGATGGGCGCCTCATAGTAGAGCTGCCGCGCCGCCGCGGGCGCGGGCTGCTGAGAGGCGGTCGGCGTTGCGCTCGCCGTCGGCCGCGCCGATGCCGTCACCTGCGAGGCGCTCGCCGCCGCGGCCGAGGTCTTCGCTTGCGACGCCGAAGCCGACGCCGGCGATTGTGCTGCAGGGTCGTCGCCGCAGCTCGCCACCGACAGGGCGATGAGGAGCAGCGGCGCGCGTCTCGAGATCGGCATGCGCGCAGGCTACCAGAGCGGCGCGTGGGCCCCGTCGGAATGAGTTGCCGCGCGACGGCGTTTCGAGCCCCATCTCCTCCATGCCCTCCGCACGCGAGCCGTCCCTCCGCGCGCTTCCGGTCATGCTCCTCTCGCTGGCGGCCTGTGACGCTCCTCACGCGGGCCCGGAGCTGACGACGTCCGCTGCCGTGGCGCGCTCGAGCGAGCGCGCCGGCGCGGGGGAGGCGAGCTCGTCGTCCTCGAGCGCGCCCGCGTCGACCCCGACCGTCGCTGCCTCCACCTCTGCCGCGACGCCCGTCCCTGCCGCGCCCCGAGATCGTCCGCTCGCTTGCGGTCTCGACAGCGCGTGTCTCGTCGGCGACGGCGGCGCGGTCACTTGCTGGGGTCGAGATGGCTTCGGTCAGCTCGGCACCGGCGTCGCGCGCAAGTCGGTGTTCCCCCCGGGCAAGCCCGTGAAGGGGCTGCCCGAGGCGCGGTCCATCGCGGTGGGGCTGGACTTCGCGTGCTCCCTCTCCAAGCGCGGGGAGGTCCACTGCTGGGGCTCGAGCTACGCGGGGCAGTCGGGCAATGGCGTCGCCTTGCCGTCCGACCCGGAGCAGGCCTCGACCGCGGGCGTGCTCGCGCCCGCGCACGTGAAGCTGTCAGCCCCAGCGGTCGCGCTCGACGCCGGGGTCTCACATGCGTGCGCGGTGCTCGACGGAGGCACGGTCGAGTGTTGGGGCGCCAACGAAGAGGGCCAGCTGGGGGTCCGTGGCGCGTGGGCGTCGGCGGTGCCCCTCGCCGTGCCCGGCGTGACGGGCGCCGTCGAGGTCGCGACCGGTGGCCAGCACAGCTGCGCGCGCCGCGCCGATGGCTCGGTAGTGTGCTGGGGCAAGTCGTCGCCGGAGCCCGCGCCCGGCTACTGCGCGAGCCAGATCACCGCGGGCTCGGACTTCACCTGCGCGATCGGCTGCGCTGGCGGCGCGCACTGCTGGGGAGGCATGCCGGGGCTCACGGCCGGCGTCGATCCGAGCCCCGTCGGCCCGACGCCCATCCTCGGGGCGATCCCCGACGTGGCCGAGATCCGCGCCGGCCATTGGCACCTGTGCGCGCGTGACACAGCAGGCGTCAGCTACTGCTGGGGCATGAACGACGGCGGCCAGCTCGGCGTCGGCAAGGGCGCCGAGTGGTCGGACGACACCCGGCGCGAGCCCGAGAAGGTCCTCCAGAGCTGGCGACGCACGAGCGCGCTGTGCGCGGGCGGCATGCTCGTCCGCGGGGACGGCAGCTACCGCCGCCCCGCGAGCTATCTCGACGCCGGTCAGAGCTGCGCGCTCGCCGACAGCGGCGAGGTGTACTGCTGGGGCGGTCCCAAGCAGCACTACGAGCCGGTGCGTGTGACGAAGCGGTGAGCGCATCGCGACGTCGATGTCAGGGTGGATCTCCTTCGGCTCGGGGGGGGGCGCCGCCGGGTTGCCGATGTGAACGCTCGACGCGGCGGCGCCGTGCGCTGTGGTACGACTCGTGCTGAGCCCGAAGCACGCATGCGCACCTCCAGCCTCTTCCTCCTCGCGTTTCCGCTCACCGGTTGCCTGTTCGGCGGGTGCCCCGAGGACATCCCTGAGGCCGAGTCCGAGTGCCTCGACAGTGGCTCTTCGGCGCCCTCGATCGAGATCGTCGACGAAGAGGGGCGCGCGCTCTCGGACGGCGCCGAGCTCCAGCTCGACTACGGCAACCAGGGCGGCCAGCACATCTACCTGAACCTCATCGTCTCCGGCTTTCAGGACCGCTTCATCGAGGCGACCTTCGAGAGCGACGCAGGCACGACCAGCTCGATGTTCGTGTTCGTGGAGGAAGACTGCGAGACGGCGGTGCGCATCACGGGCGAGATCTTCCAGCTCTCCGACAGCGGCACAGGGACCCTCCGGGTGGCGATCGTCGAGTGCGACGGGTCGTGTAGCCCCGAAGACCCCGCGAACAAGACCGTCATCGCCGAGGACGCGCTCACGATCGAGGTGCTGCCCTAACGTCACCGCGCGACTTGACAGTCGACCGCCGCAAAGCCATTCCCCCGAGCTGGATGCTCCTCGACGAAATCGAGTCCTTCGTGCGGGTGGTCGAAGCGGGTTCGTTCACACGCGCTGCGAAGCAGTTGGGCGTCCCCAAGTCCACGCTCAGCCGTGCGCTCTCTCGCCTCGAGGACGCGACGCGCGTCCGTCTGCTGCGGCGCTCGACCCGCGCGATCGCGCTCACCGAGGCCGGTCGCCGCTTCTTCGATCAGGTCTCGAGCCACGTCGGCAGCCTGCGAACGGCGATGGATCAGCTCACCGAAGAGGAAGACAAGCCTCAAGGGGTGCTGCGCGTCACGATGCCTGTCGACGTGGGCGAGGCGCTCATGGCCGACGTCATCGCGAGGTTCACCGACCGATATCCCGGCGTCACCGTAGAGGCCGACGCCTCCGGGCGCATGGTGAACCTCGTCGAGGAGGGGTTCGACGTGGCGATCCGAGCTGCCCACAAGCTCAAGGACTCGTCGATGGTCGCGCGGAAGCTGTTCAAGACCGAGATCGTGCTCTACGCCTCGCCCGACTACATCGCCAAGAACGGTGCACCTCGCACGGTGGAGGACCTCGCGCGTCACGACGTCGCGATCTTCCACCCTCCGGGCACCAAGACCGACACGCTGGGCCTCAAGTCGATCGTCACGAAGCCTCGCTTCGTCGCCACGGATTTCTGCTTCATCCGATCGCTGCTGGTGGGGGGGGCCGTCGTCGGTCCGCTCCCCACGATCTCCGCTCAGCGCGCGGTCGATGACGGGACGCTGGTGAGGGTCGTCCCCGAGTGGTCGATGTTCGGCGGCTGGCTGTACGTCCTCTACCCGAGCTCACCGCACGTCCCGAAGAAGGTCACCGCGTTCCGAGATTTCGTGATCGAGGAGCTCGCGCGCCCCGAAGTCGACCACGGCGCGGCCATCTAGCGAGCGTCGCGCGCGGCTACAGGGCCCGCGCGACGCTGTCCTCGACGATCCCGAGCAGCTCGTCGAGCGCGTCGAGGGGCGTGTTGATCGGGGGCGCCACGTAGACGACGTCCCCCAGGGGGCGCACGTACGCGCCGCGGCGGCGAGCCTCTTCGTGCACACGCCATCCGGTTCTGCCGAGGTACCCCGCGTCTTGTGCGAGGTCGACGGCCCCGATCATTCCGAGGGAGCGGGCGTCCTTCGTCCCGGAGATGCGACCGATGCGCTCGAACGCGGCCGCGATGCGCCGCGCCCGCTCCGGGACGCCTTCCATGACGGCCTCCTCGGCGTAGACGTCGAGCACCTCGAGCGCGACGCGTGCGCCGAGCGGGTTTCCGCAGAACGAGTGTCCGTAGAAGAACGCGCGCTCGGGCGCGCCGAGGAATGCGTCGAAAACCCGGTCGCTGACCAGCGTCGCGGCCATCGGCAGCAGGCCACCCGAGAACGCCTTCGCGGTGCACAGCAGGTCGGGTGAGACCCCCGCCGCCTCGACCGCCCAGAAGGTCCCCGTTCGGCCATAGCCCGTGAAGACCTCGTCGACGATCAAGAGCGCGCCGGCCTCGTCGCAGGCGCGCCGCGCGAGCGCGAGGTACCAGGGCGGATAGAGCCGCATCCCGGCGGCGCCTTGCACCAGCGGCTCCAGCACGAGCGCTGCGGCGTCGCCCCCGCGCAGGGCCTCCACGAGCGCGCTCGCCGCCGCGCAATCTTCCGCGTCCGCGCGGCCTGGGGGCTCGACGAAGTCGACGCGCATCAACACGTCCGCGTAGCTCCGGCGGAAGAGCTCGACCCCGCCAAGGGCGGTGACGCCCAGCGTCTCGCCGTGGAACGCGCCTCCGAGCGAGACGAACCGCCGCCGCTCGGCGCGGCCCTGGTTGGCGTGGAAGCCGAGCGCCATCTTGATCGCCGCCTCGAGCGCCGTGGACCCGTCGTCGCTGTAGAAGACCCTCGTCAGCCCCTCGGGCGCGGCCGCGACCAGCCGCTCGCCGAGCCTGGCGGCGGGCTCGTGGGTCACGCCGGCGAGCGAGGTGTGCGCGAGGACGTCGGCCTGCGCCTTGAGCGCTGCGACCAGGCGCGGGTGACCGTGGCCCAGGGCTGCGACCCACCAGCTCGAGTTGCCGTCCACGTAGCGACGGCCGTCCGCGTCGAAGAGGTAGGGTCCGCTCGCGCGGACCACCACGAACGGGTCGACCTCGTCGACGTAGCGCCTCATCGGCGTGTACGGATGCCACACGAAGCGCTTGTCGAGCGCCACGAGCGCCTCGCGGCTCAACGTCGTCACGAGGCCTCCCGCTCGTCGGTGGGCTCCTCGATCGGCTCCTCGACGGCGGACTCGGAGGGCCGGCTGCTCCGGAACGACTCGATGATGGGCGCGCGCAAGCGACGCGCAGCGGTCTCGCCCAGCTCGTCTCGCTCGGCGGGGACGAACGCGCGCACCTCGGTGCCGACGCCCAGCTCGCTGCGAATCGTCAAGCGACCGCCGTGGGCATCGATGACCCGGGCCACGATCGCGAGCCCGAGCCCGGTGCCGGACGGGCGCGTCGTGAAGAACGGATCGAGGGCGCGACTGCGCACGACCGTGTCCATTCCTTCGCCGGTGTCGCGGATCAACAGCTCTGCGCCGACGCCGAGGTCGGGGTGGGAGATCTTGCTGAGCTCGACCGTGAGCGTGCCCCCGTTGCTCATCGCCTGTAGGGCGTTGTTCACCAGGTTGTCGAAGACCTGGCGCAAGAGCAGAGGGTCGCCGCCTACCGGCGGCACGTCGCTGCCCTGGGACAGCTGAACCACCACGTTCGGCTTGTCGTTCGCGGCCGCGAGCGTCTTCTTCACCAGCTCCAACAGCTGAACGCTCTGGCGCTCGAGCGCGATCGGCTTCGCGTAGTGCAGGAGATCGCCCACCAGCTGGTTCAGGCGTGCCCCCTCCTCGGACAAGATCACGAGCAGCGTCTCTCGCGCCTCGTCGTCGATGTTCGCGCGCCGCAGCGTGGCGACGGCGTTCGACATGATCGCGAGCGGGTTGCGGACCTCGTGCGCGATCACGGCGGACAGCTCGCCGATCGCCGCGAGCTGCTCCTTTCGCACGAGCTCGTCCTGACGCGCACGCAGCTCTCGAAAGCTCTTCGAAAGGCTCTTCGACTTCTTGCTCAGCTCGGCGGTCTTGGAGGAGAGCTGCTCGCGGCGTCGAGCGAGCTGAATGATCTGATCCATGAACAGCGCGAGCGTGAAGACGGTGAAGCCGACCAGGGTCAGCGACGGCCGCAGGGCGGAGGCGACCGCCGTCACCGCGTCATAGACCGCCGCGACGCAGAGCGCGCACGCGCCGACGAACGCCCCGAGCCCGAGCTGGTTGGAGCGCGCCCGCGCGCGACCGATGAAGTACGCGGCGCCGAACACGCCCGCCGCGAACACGATCGACGCGAGCTTGCCTGCGGTCGTGCTCATCGAGGCAGCGCCGCTCTGATCATAGACGCCCGCGAGCGCGCCGGCGGCGAGCAGCGCGCCCGCGGCATACCCGACCTTGAGGAGTTGGTCTCGCGCGGCAGAGCGCTCCTCGGCGTTCACGAAGTGGATGAGCAAGACGGGTGAGAGCAGCACCGTGGCCTCGGCCACACGGCGGAGCACCAACGCCGCCGCGTCACCGACCAGCCTCGACGCGGCGGTCGTGAGCCCGGCGACCGCGAGCGTGAGGAAGAACAGCGCCAACACGCCGACGCCCGCGTCGGGTTTGGGACGCCGGGCCGCCCAGCCACAATACGCGGCGGCGGCGGCGTAGACGATGGTCCACGCCGTGAGGAAGCCCGCGTAAAAGGCCGGATTCACGCGCGCCCATTGTTCGTTCTTTTCACCCGAAAGACAAACGAGTCCGGGGCCCGTGTAGAGTTCGGGCGTGCCGAGGCGGAAGCGATACCTGTTCGTCTGTGTGAACGAGCGGCCCCACGGGACGCCCAAGGGTTCTTGTGCGACGCGCGGCGCGGTCGCCCTCCACGCGGCGCTGAAGCAAGAGATCGCGGCGCGCAAGCTCGCGTCGACCGAGGTGCGTGCGTGCACGTCCAGCTGTCATGACCTGTGCTGGGCGGGCCCGTCGATCGCGATCTCCCCCGACGACATCTTCTACGGCCGCGTGACCCTCGCGGACGTCCCCGAGATCGTAGACGCCCTCGCGCAGGGCCGCGTGGTGGAGCGGCTCGTCCTGCCGGAACGTGACTTCGACCCTGCGACCGCAGACCCTTCCCTCCCGGAGCACCCGGCGTCAACTCCAGCGGCGATCCCCGAGGCGAAGTGAGCCGTGGCGGTGCGCCGAGCCTGAGCCTCGGGTTCACCGAGTGGCTGACGGGGTGGTACCGCGATGGCCTCGGGCGTCAGCGGCCGCTCCAGCTGGAGGTCCAGGGTGCGTCGAAGCCGGGGATGGGCCTGCGCGAGTTCGTCGCCACCGGGACGCTCTCGGCGGACGGCCTCGTCGCCACCGCCGCGCTCACGGGGACCGTATCGTTCGTCTCCGAAGCAGGCCGTGTCTGGACCCTCCGCTACGATCTGGCCTCGAGCGTTCCGCAGGGGCTCCGCCTGGTCGCGACGAAGCGCGATCTCGCCGGCGCTCCCTACGCGGCCTTCACCACGCTCCGCGGTGAGATCTTCGACACCGAGCGCGTCCAGCTGCTGGCGCCCTTCGCCGCGCGGTTCGACGCCCGAGGAGACGTGGGACGATGGCTCCGAAGCGTGTCGCTCCGCAGGGTCTAGTCCCGCGGGCCCGCCTGCACGAGGGCGTTCTCGCGCTCAATCGTGCGCTCGCGCCAAGGCACGGCGCGCGACCGGCCCACTGCTTCATCCTGCGGGGGCTGGCCTCGCGGTGGGCGCGCGCCGTGACCGAGGGAGAGGTCGAGGTCGCCCTCTCGTCGCTCGACCATGACGCGACCGCGGGCTTCGCCACCCTCGCGGGGCCGCTCGAGCCCCTGCTGCCCCTCGGGCGCGAGGCGCCCCCTACGGGCGAGCTCTGTGCGCGGGTCGTGCTGCCCGCTCCGCGAGCCTCGCGCGAGCTGGCCGCTTACCTCGGGGCAGCGCATGAGGCCCTGCTCGCAGCGGGCGCCGAGCGACGGCGCGCGGGCGCGCACCACACCGATCCCGAGCTGGCCCGCGCGGTCGTTCGGCGCGCGCTCGAGCCGCTCCTCGCTCGCTCGGGCCCTTCGGCGCCGCGCGTGTGCGACCCTGCCATGGGCAGCGGCGTCTTCCTCGCGGAGGTCGCTGAGATCCTCACGGAGCGCAGCGAGCTTTCGCTGGCCGAGGTCGTCGCGCGCTGCCTCTACGGGGTCGATGTCGACCCGCTGGCCGTAGCGCTCGGCGCCGTCTCGCTGTTCGTCCTTTCGGGGCGCGCGCCAGAGGTAGCGACCGGCCTCCGCTCGCACCTTCGCGTCACCGATTTCACGCTCGACGAGGCGGGTGAGCACGACTCGAGCCTGGACGAGGTGCAGAGCGCGGGTGGCTTCGACGCTGTCGTCGGCAACCCGCCGTGGGTCGCCTTCGCGGGGCGAGCAGCGCAGCCCCTCGACCCGGCGCGGCGGCGCTTCTACGCAGGTCGATTCGCCGCCTTCGCTGGCTATCGAACCCTCCACGGAGTGTTCGTCGAGCGCGCCGCGGAGGCGCTCCGCCCCGGAGGTCGGCTCGGCCTCGTGCTGCCCACCTCGGTCGCAGACCTCGACGGATACGCGCCCGTCCGACGTGCGCACGACGCGCTCTGCGAGCCCGAGCGCGCGCTCCCCGACTACGGCGCCGACGCCTTCGAAGGCGTGTTCCAGCCGTCGATGGCGCTGGTGTCGACGAGGCGCGCCGCTGCCGTCGTCGCGGCGGGGGAGGCGTGGGATCTCGAGCGAGGCTCGGACGACCTCCTCACCGAGCTCCTCGAGGCCGCTGCGCGGGGCCCGAGGGTGCCAGAGGCGTGCTTCGGCGAGCGCGGCTTTCAGTCCAGCAAGGAGGACCGCTCCCTGCTCGCGCGCCAGCCCGACGCGCGCCGCACGCTCGGCCTCCGCTGCGGCGCCGACGTCGGTCCGTTCGTGCGTCATCCGCCCAGCTATTGGGTGGCACCGTCAGACCTCGGTTCACGGCTGCGTTCGGCGTCGCAGTGGGAAGAGGTCGCCGTGTACGTGCGGCAGACGGCGCGCTTCCCCATGGCGTGCCTCTCGGACGGTGCCCCCTTCAGGAACTCCATCCTCGCTGGCTTCGGGGTCGACGATCGCCTCACGCCAGAGTTCCTCGTCGCGTACCTCAACGCGAGCCTCGTGAGGTACCTCCATTACGCTCGCTTCCGAGACGCGCGGCAGGGCATGCCTCAAGTGAAGATCTCGCACCTGCGACGGACGCCTCTGCCGCCAAGCGCGTCGGCGGCGTTCTTCCATGAGCTCGCGTTGCTCGGCGCGGAGCTGTCTCGCGACAACACCGGCGCCAGCTCCGCCGCGCAGGCGCGGCTCGATCGGGCGGTGGTCGAAGCGTGGGGTGTCTCGAGCGCGCTCGCAGCCCGCGCAGCGGAGTGGGCGCTCGGCGAGGGGCGCGTGCCGGTGGCACGTGCGTGGGGCAGGAGACCGCCCAGCGACGCGTGAGCCGTTGCCTCCCTCTCCGTGGTTTCGCGGGCACTCCGCACGTCGCTCGCCGCGGACATTGCGGGGGCGTGCCGCGCGATCTACGCACGGAGGCGTGAACCGCCTCGATCCGCACACCAGCCTGCTCTTGATCGTCGACATCCAGGAGAAGCTCGCCGCCGCGATGCCGGCGGCTCGGCTCGAGGAGGTGACCCGCGCCGCGCGCGTCCTGCTCGAGGCGGCAGACGCGCTCGGGGTCTCGCTGCTCGCGACCGAGCAATATCCCCAGGGGCTCGGCCCGACGCTCGCGCCGATCAAGGAGCGCCTGGCCGCGAAGGACGTCCCCATCCTTTCGAAGCTGGAGTTCAGCGCCGCCGACGCGCCCGGGTTCGCCGAGGCGCTCGCCGCCCGCAGGCCGCGCAGCGTGGTGGTCATGGGCATGGAGACGCACGTCTGCGTCTTTCAGACCGTGCGCGAGCTCACCCTCCGAGGCCTCACGGTCCATGTCCCCCTCGACGGGGTCGCCTCGCGCCGCGACGACCACCGCGCGGCCGGCCTCGACCTCTGCCGCGCGGCGGGCGCGATCGTCACCACCGCGGAGACGGTCGCCTTCGACTGGCTGCGCAAGGCCGGCGGAGACGCGTTCAAGCGCGTCTCGAAGGTGGTGCGCTGAGCGAGGGCCGGGCGAACCCGGAGCCGAGCTGGGGACATCCGCTCTAGGTCCTGTAGGGGCTCGCCGCGGCCCCTGCCCACGCCAGCACGGTCGCCGCCGCTCGCTCGAGGATGGGGAGCGCCGCGGTGGGGTCGGTGATCGTCTGGACGCCGACGCGCAGCGCTCCCCCATCGACCGTCGCGCGCAGGCCGAGGGACTCTTGCAGCTCCGCGAGACGCGCCGTCGTCGCGCTCGCGGCCCGCGGGAGGTACACGACGAGCTCGGACGAGACAGCGAACTCCCCGTCGAACAGGTGCCGTAGCCCGCACGCGACTCCCCTCACGTTCAGACCCGAGAGCGACAGGTCTCCGACGCGGAGCTGCGCGCGGTGCTCGCTGGCGAAGGCGCGGTGAGCGCCGAGCGCCCCGCCGAGGCAAGCTGGAGGTGGGACCTCTTCCGACGCCGCGAGCGCCTGGCGAGCGACCTCGACGGCAGCGGCGAGGACCTCGCGAACGCTCTTCAGCGTGCGCATCACGGTGGCGAACGAGAGCACGACGACCTCGTCGTCGGCCGCGACCGAATGGGCCCGCGACAGGGCGGCGAGCAAGCCCGAGGTCAGGAAAGCGTGAGCCTGGGCGCTCTCGCGCGCGTGCACGCGGAACCGATCGTCGAAGGGGCTCTCCAGCTCGAGCCCGCGCCCGAGGTCCGTCCACGATCGGTCGCCCAGCCGCAGGCCGATGCCCAGATCCGGGTGGTCGACCGTGGCCGTGGTGACGGCGCCACCCACGCGCTGCTCCACCGCGATCTCGACGGGGACGCCGGCGACGCAGAGCCGCATCGTCCCCTCGTCGGGGTCTGCTCGCTCGACCGTCACACCCTCGTTGGAGAGCTCCTTCAGCGCCTTCTTCCACGCCGAGCGAGCGCGACGATCTCCGACGGAGGCGGTTCGCTCGGCCTTCGGGATCTCGCCGCGTGGCCGGATGATCCCGATGGGCAGCTCGAGCTCGACGTCGCTGCCGAAGGCAATGACGGCACGGGCCCGAACGAAATGCTCGACCTTGATGAAGTGGCTCTCGAACGACGTCGTCAGGTGCTCGCCGAGGTCGAGCTCGAACGGAGCCGACTCCCCGTCGGCCGGCGGGTCGAAGGCCACCTCCGGCGTCGACGCCACGACCGTGGGTCCGAGGGAGCTATCTACCAGCGGCGTCTCCACCGCGACGACGCAGAGCTCGATCGCCTTGAGGCGGTGATGCGCGCCGTTCCACAGCGAGAGGGCTCCCGAGACGACGTCGCCCGGCGAATACCGAGCGCGCTCGAGCGTCATTTCCATGAACAGCTCGGCGCCTCGAGGCTCCTCGTGGGTCGACGCCCTCAGGGCCTGCTCCTTGGGCACGCGGAGCTCCGGGGCGAGCACCTCGACCGGCCTGAAGGTGCGCTTGTCTGGCCACCACGGGATGGAGACATGCGCCCGGACCTCGTACGCGATCGTCGTGTGGTCGCTCGAGTACGTCGGGGGTAGATCGTCGGCGGGCAGCTCGAACGATGCCGAGAGCGGGTGCGTCCCCACGGTGAGCGTCCCTGGGCTCGCGGTGGCGGCCAGCTCCACGATCGTCCTCGTGTGGTAGGTGCGGACCGTCGCGTTGCCCGTGCGGACGGTGCGCTTGTAGCGCTTCTCGGTCCCCACGAAGCTGAGGGTCACGCCGTCGCAAGGGGTCTCGCTCGCGCTCTCGAGCTGCGCCATGACCTGCAGCCGAGAGCCGGGCTCCGCAGCGTGAGGGTCGAGCTCGAGGTGGATCTTCGGCCTGCTCCGCATCGACGCGAGCATACGCGCCGACGGGCCTGATCACTCCAGTGATCAGGGTGATCCCTGCGGTGAGCAGCGCTGCGCGCCCGGCCGCCATGAGAGAGCCATTTCCTGGCTGATTCGCGGATCGAGAGCGTTGGCCCGACCTCTGCAATGGGAGCCATCGACGGCGCGGTGGGCGCCGATAGGAGGCTCCCCATGAACAAGCTCTCGTTGGTCGCGTCGGTCGGTTTCGTCGCTTCGGTCCTCGCCGCTGCCTGCAACGGCGGGCAAGATCGCTCCGCCGACGCCGAGAAGACCGGCGTGCTCGACCTGCCGCTCTCGCAGGAGTGCTCCGCGTGCGCAGAGGACGCGATCCTCAACCTGTGCGACGCACAGCTCGACGCCTGCGTGAACAACCCCGACTGCCTCGACGTCGAGGGCTGCTTCCTCGCCTGCGCCGCCGACGACGTCGCCTGCTTCGCCGGCTGTGCGCAGGCGTCGGCCGCGTTCGAGGCGCTCTCGGACTGCGTGCTCTGCACGTCGTGCGGCGACTCCTGTACCAACGACTGGACGTGTAGCGACGACGGCGAGCCCGGCGACCCCGGCGACCCCGGCGACCCGGGCGACCCCCAGGCCTGCGACGAGTGCCTCGCCAACATCGACGGCTCGGCCGAGTGCGCGCAGGTCACCGAGCAGTGCCTCTCCAACACGCAGTGCGCGGAGATCGCCGAGTGCGCGCAGCAGTGCGGCGGCGACCAGGCGTGCATCGAGCAGTGCGCGAGCAACTCGAGCGACGACGCGTGGTGGCTGTTCAAGCAGGCCGTCGAGTGCGCGGCGTGCGGCCCGTGCGGGGACGTCTGCAACCTCGACTGCCCGAGCGACCCCGGGGACCCGAACGATCCCCGGCGATCCCACGGCGGAGTGCGGCTCGTGTGTCCTCGATCAGTCGAACCTCGATGGTCAGTGCGGCGACCTCGCGGCGCAGTGCCAGAACGACGGTTGCTATCAGGCGATCGAGTGCGCGATCGAGTGCGGCGGCACGGCCGACTGCCTCGAGCAGTGCGCCAACGGCTCCAACGTCTCGTACGAAATCGTGCACGCGCTGGTCGAGTGTGCGGCCTGCGGGCCCTGCCAAGACAAATGCGGCGACCTCTGCCCCTGACCTCGGGCGTCGATGCGCGGCGGCGATCCTCTGGGGCCGCCTCCGCGCTATCCTGAGCCACCGAAGATGGTCCGGTCGCCCCTCTCCGCCCTTCGCCCGCTCGCGAGCATCATCGCGCTCGCGGGAGCGGGCTGTGGCTTCGACTGGACCGTCCCCGACGCGAGCGGCGCTGGTGGCGCGGGGGGAGCGGGTAGCGGCGGCATCGGCGGCGCGGGCGGCGTGGTCGAGCCTGGACAGACCACCTCGTCGACCGATCAGGGACCGACGACGACCGGTACGAACACGGGCGGCGGAGATCCGAACGACCCGAAGTGGGGCTCGGACGTGTGCAACGACTGCCTGCTCGGCGCCGCCGACCAGGGCTGCGGCGACCTGTCGGCCGCCTGCCAGAACGACGACGGCTGCCTCCAGCTCGTCGAGTGCACGACCCAGTGCGGCGGCGATCAGGGCTGCGTCGAGCAGTGCGCGAGCAACGTGTCGGGGGAGAGCTACCAGCTCTGGCAGTCGCTCGTGTCCTGCGCGGTGTGCGAGGTCTGCGCCGAGCTCTGCTCGGGCAGCCCGTACGACTGCGGCTAGCGCCCCCGATCTCCCGGTCCGCGTGAGCTGGTAGGCTGCTCGGAGGTCCGTGGCTCGTCCTCCTCCTCTGCCGCCTCGATCCCGCCCTCAAGGGGCGTTCGAAGATCGGACGGCGCCGCTCTCGTCGCACAAGAGCGCCACGCCCATGAGCGCGGTCGTCCGCGTGCTCGACGCACCCGCGAGGCCACCCCGCTTCGTGCTGAAGAGAGGGACCTGCGTCGTCGGCTCGGCCGAGGGCGCAGACATCCTCGTCTCGGAGCCGACGGTCTCGCGCGCCCACGTCGAGCTCGCCCTCGTGCCCGAGGGTGTCAGCGTCCGTGATCTCGGAAGCCGCAACGGCACCTTCTACCTTGGCCAGCGGATCGAGAAGATGGTGCTCTCGCTCGGCGGGCGAGTCCGCGTCGGCGCGGCCACCGTCGCCGTCGAGGCCGACAACGACGCGCTCGTCGGGCTCGAGGCCTCGGGCGCGAGCTCGTACCGGGGTCTGGTGGGGACCTCGCAGCCGATGCGGCGCCTTTACGCGATGCTCGAGCGGCTGGAGGGCTCCCTCGCCACGGTGCTCGTGCAGGGCGAGTCGGGCGTCGGCAAGGAGCTGGTGGCGCGCGCGCTCCACGAAGGCTCGCGGGTCGCGGCTGGCCCCTTCATCCCTCTCAACTGTGGCGCCCTGCCGCGGGAGACGCTCACGAGCGAGCTCTTCGGGCACAAGCGAGGCGCCTTCACCGGCGCGACCGACGCCCGCCGCGGCGCGTTCGAGAGCGCCGATGGCGGCACGCTGTTTCTCGACGAGATCGGAGAGCTGCCGCTCGAGGTCCAGCCGACGCTGCTGCGAGCGCTCGAGCTGGGCGAGATCCGCCCCCTCGGCGACGACCACGCGAAGCGGGTGAGGGTGCGCCTCGTCGCCGCGACCAACCGAGACCTCGAGGCGGAGGTCGCCGCGGGGCGCTTCAGGCAAGACCTCTTCTTCCGCCTCGCCGTCGTGCGCCTCAAGGTGCCCCCGCTGCGCGAGCGGCCCGAGGATATCGAGGCCCTCGCCGCGTGCTTCGCCGAGCGCTTGGGCCTGTCGGCGCTCCCGCCCGCGGTGCTCGAGGCGCTCAAGGGGCGCGCCTGGGCGGGCAACGCGCGCGAGGTGTTCAACGCGGTGCAGTCGTACGCGGCGCTGGGGTTCCTCCCCGAGGCGACGCGAGCGGCCGCCGGCTCGCTCGACGATCACCTGCGCGCCCTGGTCGATCCGCGCGCCCTACGCCGACCAGAAAGATGCGCTCGTCGAGCGCTTCACCAAGGTCTACCTCGAGAGCCTCATGGCCATGGCCGGCGGTAACCAGAGCGAGGCCTCGCGCGTCTCGGGCCTGAGCCGCGGCTACCTCGGGCGCGTGCTGGCGAAATACGGTCTCGCCCGGGGCGGCGACGAAGGGGCAGGGGAGCGGTGACGCGGCGCTACTCGGTCGAGCGCAAGCTGGGCGCGGGGGGCAGCGGGACGGTGTACCTCGGCTGGCGTCTCGGGCCCGAGGGCTTCCGCCGGCGCGTCGCCATCAAGCGCCCGCACGCGGACCTGATCAGCGACCCGGCGGGCCGGCGCGCCACGTTGCGAGAGGCCGCGCTCGCGTCCCGCATCCACCACGCGCACGTGGTCAGCGTGGTCGATGTCCTGGTCGAGGACGACGACATCTCGCTGATCCTCGAATACGTCGACGGCGCCTCCCTCGCCGAGCTGCTCGACGCCTCGGTCGCGGGCCGCACAGCGCCGCTGCCCCCTCGAGTCGCCATCAGGATCCTCCTCGACGCGTGCGCCGGCCTCGCCGCGCTCCACGAGCACGCCGACGAGACTGGCCCGCACAAGCTCCTGCACCAGGACGTCTCGCCGCAGAACGTCCTCGTCGGTCGCGACGGCGTCGCGCGCGTCTCCGACCTCGGCCTCGAGCGCGCGGCGGAGGCGACCGCCACCCGCTCTGCGGGCTCGATCGTCGGAAAGCTCGGGTACCTCGCCCCAGAGGTCCTCGAGGGCACGCCCTTCTCGGAGAGCGCCGACCTCTACGCGATCGGCGTCGTCGCCTGGGAGGGGCTCGCACAGCGCCGGCTGTTCTCCTCGGGCACCAGCGAGATCGAGGTGCGCCGCGCCGCGCGAGCCGCGATCCCGCCGCTGAGATCGGTCGTGGCCGACCTGCCCGCGGCCCTCGAGCGCGCCGTCGCCTCGGCGCTCGAGCGCGAGCCATCGAGGCGCCCCTCCTCGGTCCGCGCCTTCGCGGTGGCCCTCGAGCACGCCGCGCGCGCAGCCGATTGGGTGGGCACCCACGTCGAGGTCGGCGCCTGGGTCGAGCGAGCCTCCGGCAAGCTCCAGCCCAGCTCGGTGCACACGCCGACGCTCGCGCCATCGGTCGCCAAGGCACATGGCTTCGGGGTGACCGCATCCATCACGCCGTGGGTCGCCGACGACGAGCCGACGCCGATCGTCGACAAGATCACCGGCCTCGCAGCAGAGGTGACAGCCTCGGCCGAGCCGCCGCCCCCGATCTCGGCCTCCGCCCCCGCCGCGCCCCCCGACCGCGACGACGCCGTCGGCCGCACGACCGTGAAGATGTCCACGGCCGAGGTCATGAGCGCCCTCCCCGAGCTCGCGCCGCTCGCCACGCAGCCATCGCGAGGTTCGCCGGCCAGCGCCCCGCCCGGGGCCGTATCGACGGCCGTTCCGGTGGCGTGGCCGGGAGCGGCGGCGGAGCGCCCGGCGACGAGGCGCCGCGCGGTCGTGTTGGCACTCGCAGCCGGGGTGGCCGCTTCGATCCTCGTCTACGCTGCCATTTCCTCGCGGCGCAGCTCGTCGCCAGAGGCCGCCTCGGCCGCGGCGGGGCGGCCGAGCACGACGGCGAGCGCGCCTTCGCGGTCTGCGTCCAGCGAAGCTCCGAGCCCTACGGCGCCCCTCGCCGAGGCACCCTCGCCTCCGCCACCGCCTCCGGCGGAGCCCTCGGCCGTCGAAGATGACATCGAGATCCTCGAGCCCGTCGCCGCCGCGGGAGACGGAAGCTCGCAGCGGCCCGTCGCTGCGAAGCGGAGCAAGCCTACGGCGACGGCGGCCACCACCCCAGCTCCGACCGCCTCGGCGCCGCTGCCACCCGAGAACCCTTATCGCAAGAAGAGCCCGACGCCGTGAGCGTCCACGCACGAGCTTGCGGCGCCGTCCTCGCGGGCGCCCTCGCAATGGCGCCTCCGCGCGGAGCCGCCGCGGCGGAGCCGCCCGATCTCGTCCAGGCCGCCGAGCGCGCGTACGACGAGGGCGTGAAGGCGCAGACGTCCGGGGACTACGCCCGCGCCGCGCGCCTCTTCGCCGAGGCAGACGCGCTCGCGCCGAACCCTGTAGCTCTCGAGGCGGCGCTCTCGGCTTCGATCCTGGCGGACGACGCGGTGCTCGGGATGGAGCTCGCCCTCCGCGCCGAGCGCGACCCATCCCCGGGGGCATCGCTCGCCGACGCCAAGGCGCGCACCCTCACGAAGCTCTCTTCGCGCGCTGGCTACGTCGAGGTGCGCTGCAATGGATGCGAGGCGAAGCTCGACGGACGGGCGATCGTCCTCGGGCGCGCGCACGCCGCCGCGACTGGGCCACACGCCGTCGAGGCCACGTTCAATGGCCTCGCCGCCCTGCCCATCAGCGTGGTCGTCGCCGGCGGTCAGCGCGTCGTCGTCGACGTGCCGGCGCCCGCGCCCAAGCCGCCCCCGCCCGCGCGTCTGCCCGAGCCGACCGAGCGGAGCGGCGTCCACCCCGCGCTCTTCTTCACCGGCCTCGGGCTGACGGTCGCCTTCGGCGCGGGGACGATCGCCTCGGCCGTCGATCTGTACGCCATTTCGGATGAATTCGAAGCCAGCCCGAGCCCCGCGCTCGCCGAGGCGGGCGAGTCGGCGGAGCTTCGCACCTACGCGCTCGAGGGGGTCACCGCCTTGGTCGGGCTGACGACGATCGCGATCGGGGTCTTCGCGACGGATTGGGATGCCCTGTCGCCTGGCAAGAAGGGGGGGGCGAAGGTGGGCGTGGGGCTCGGCTATGTCGGGGTGACAATCGCTCTATGAAGCGCAGCGCTACAGGGAAAGCTCCACCGGTCCGGTGGCCACGTCGACGTCGACCGGCGCCGCGAGCTCGCCGCGCACGAGGACCTCGAAGGTGACCCCGTCGAAGGCGAGCACCCGCGCCGCGGTGAGCGCGCCAGCTCCCTCGTCGGGCACCACGCGCACGGCCGTAACGTCGGCGAGGGTCTGCCCCTCCGGGAGCTCGATCGCCGTCCTTCCGGTGCCGGAGCAGCGCGCGTCGAGCGAGCCCGTCGAGCCAGCGTAGATCCCGAGGTTGCTGAGCCACTCGCCGCCGACCTCGACCTCGAAGGCCGCTCTGACGCCGCCCTCCAGCGCGTAGTCGACGAACACGTAGGCGGAAGGTGCGCCGAGCATCCCGTCCGCGACCCCACCCGAAGCGGCGATCTTTCCCTCGCGCTGCACCTCGAGCCAGCCCGCGGCGACGAGCCACGGCAGGTCGTCGAGCACGCGCTCGCGCGGCACCCCAGGCCCCTGCTCGAACGCAATGGGGACCGGCGACACGTGCCACCTCGCCGTCGAGTCGGCCGGCTCCGGCGCGACGAGACCGTTGGTCGTCGCCATGCGCAGGCGAGGGTGTGTCCCCTCGAGCGGGCCGTCGAACGGCAGGGTCGCGTGGTCTGTGCCTTGATAGGTCTGCTCGGCCCGATCGAAGAGACCCTCGATATCGTGCGGTCTGCCCCATTGCGCGAGGAGCAGCGTGGGGAGCAGCCCGGTCCCCCCGTCTTCGCTGGTCATCACGTATTGCAGCATGTCCCCGCTCTGGAACACGAGGAGCGGCGCGTCGTTCGCGTAGACGTCGCTATAGAGGGCCAGCACAGGCAGCCCCGCCGCGCTCGGGTCGACCGACAGCTCCACCGCCTCCAGCGCCGCCTCGCCCGTTCGCGAGTACATGACCGGTCCGCCGTCCCACGCCCCGAGGGAAGCTCGCGTCTCCTGCTCGAAGCCGCCCACGAGGATCACGTCTCGCGGAAGGTTCGCGCCCGCCGTGAACGTCAGCACCGCGCCCGGCGTCGCCAGATCGGCCCAGCTCCCGCCCACGCTCGACGCTCGCACCATCACCACGAGCTCGTCGCCGATCTCGGCTCCGCCCGGCACCCCGAGCGTCTCGAGCTCGAGGGGCGCACCCCCCGAGCCGCCTGTGCCTCCGGCCCCGCCCGTGGCGGTGGAGTCGGAGCACGCTGCTGCGAGGGCGAGCGGCAGGACGAGCGAGCGCATCACGGCGTGATCACCGGATCAGAACGAGTAGCTGTCGGCCCAGGTCGTGCTCAGCTGCCCTTCGATGGTGCCGGTGAGCTTGCTCTTGCCCGTGCCGTCGAACGTCACCTTCATGGGGCCCTTGAGCTCCCGCTTCACCGGCAGGCCCGTGTCGGCTCGGAGCTCGAACGTGCCCTGGGTGGTGACCTGGCTCTTCGAGCCGGACTCGGCGTCGTCGAGCACGAAGGAGAACGCGACGTCGAGCACCACCACCTTCTTGCTGCCGCCATCCTTGATCGCCTTGACGGTCACCTTCGTCTCCAGGCTCGCCGGAGGCCGCTCGCCGGCGCTGGCCTGGGACGCGAGGACCTTGGCGACGCCGTCGAGCGAGTCGCCGATCTTCACCTTTTCTGGCAGCGCCTCGAGCACCTGCACGTCGCCGGCCATCGAGTCGAGGTCTGCCATCACGGCGTCGAGCGTGGCCGCCGGCGGGCTCTTCCCGCCAGCGTCGGTGACGGTCACGGAGTCCCCCTTGAGCTCGACGTTGAAGGTCTGCCCGGCGTGCGGGAGCTGGGTCTCCTCGGTCTTGCCGTCCTTGGTGGCGACCTTCTTCTGCGACTTGGCATAGGTCACGGTCAGCTTGGTGCACCGCTTCCCGTCGACCGCGAGGCACTCCTCCGAGCGCTCGTGCCGGGTCGTCTCGGTCGACTCCTTCGACAGCTTGCCCTTCGGTCCAGAGATGTCCGTCTTCCGCTGGCTCACTCCCACCTGCGTCGTCGCGCGCTTGTCGCCGACGGCAGGGTAGCGTTTGGTGATCGCGATCTCCGTCAGCTCCGCCGAGGCGCCATCGGGCGCAGCCGTGCTCGAGGCCTGCGCGGAGGTCGAGGTCGCCCTTGCGCTGGTGTCGTCGGCGCCGGTCTTCGGCGCGGGCTGCTCGCAGCCCACCAGCAGCGCGAGGGCGAGGACTGCGGCGCACGTCGATCGGGACGCCCTGGGTGTCATCGGCTCGTTCATCTGGCGTGTGAGTATAGTCGGGCTCCCGCTCCGTGGGCGCTGTGCGCTGCAGTGATGGACAGATCCCGGCGTCAGCTTCGTCGGGAGAGCGGCGCCTTCTCTTCCAAGAAGGTCTTCGCCTGCGACATGCCAGAGACGCCGCCGGAGACGATGAAGGTCACGAACGAGGCGCCGTCCGTGCCGATCGGCACCACTCGGTCTTTGGGCACCACGATCAGGTTGCCAGCGAAGTTGTACGACTGAGGCAGGTACACCGCGACGCGGTCGGCGAGCGCGGGATCGTCGAAGCGGTCGCAGGTGATGAAGCCCAAGACGCCGACGTCGCCAGCACCGTCGAGCTTGACCATGACGGGCCGATCGAACGACTGCTTGTCACCCACGAACGCTCCCAGCAGGTCTTTGAGTGAGGCGTGCAGCACGCGCACGAGCGGCAGCTCGCCGAGCACGTAGTCGAGCAAGGCCACGAGCCGCCGCCCAATGGCGTTGCCGGTGAGGAAGCCGATCAGCGTGATGACGAGCACCGCGATGGCGATGCCCAGGCCTGGCACCGGAAGTGGCCCAGGCACCAAGCGGTCGAGCGCGCTGAACGTCGTCCACAGCACGTAGGCGGTGGCGCCCAGCGGCACCAGCACCAAACACCCCTTGAAGAAGTTGTCGACGAACCACTTGAGGGGCGTGCGGTGCGGCTTCGCGGAGCTCATGGCGCGAGGGTAGCTCGAACGGCTTCGTGCACCGCCGTCCGCGCTGTACGCTGCGGCGATGTCGCGCACCTCGGCGCTCTCCGTGCTCGCTGGCCTCGCCTGGTGCGGCGCGCTCGGGTGCGACCTCGAGGAGAGCGTCGAGCCGGCGCCGCCGAGCGGTCGCCCTGCGCTCTCGATGGCCGACCCCATGGCGCCTGGCCCCTATGGTGTCGGCGTCCGCTCGCTCAGCGTCCAGGTCGGTGAGCGCGAGCTCCCCATCTTGGTGTGGTACCCGGCCACGGTCGAGCCCGACGCCGTCGCGACCGATTACCCGATCGTCGTCGGCGTGCTCGAGCTCGCGAAGCTCGGCTCGCCGCTCGGCGCCGTGTGGGGTGCCCCCCTCGCGCTCGAGGGAGCCCCCCACCCTGCCATCGTCTTCTCCCACGGCAACGCCGGCTTCAGCGCGCAGAGCGTCTACCTCACCGAGCACCTCGCGTCGCACGGCTTCGTCGTCGCCGCACCCGATCACGTCGGTAACTCGCTCGTCGCGGATCTCGGCGGCCTCTCCGCAGGCGAAGCCGCGGCGGTTCGACCCATCGACGTGAGCGCCACGCTCGACGAGCTGCTCGCGGCCTCCGCGACCTGGCCGGGGCCTCTCTATCTCGCCGCCGACCCGGCCCGCGTGGGCGTCGCGGGTCACAGCTTCGGCGCCTTCACCACCCTGCGGGTCGCCGGCGCCGAGGTCGACTCTGCCCGCGCGCTCGAGGCGTGCGCGAGCGACCCGAGCGGCCTCGTCTGCGACGGCTGGGACAGCGACATCCCCGCATCTCAGCGCGACGATCGCTTCCGTTCCGCTCTCGCTCAGGCCCCCGGCGCCGCCTTCGTCTTCGCCCCCCTCGAAGAGGGCCTTGCCCCGCTCGAGATCCCCCTCATGATCCAGGGCGGGACCCACGATGAGGTCACCCCCTACGAGACCGAGTGCGTCGAGCCGTTCGAGGCCCTCGATGGCCCGGCGTACCTCCTGCTCATCGAGGGCGCCGGCCACTTCACCTTCTCCGACGTCTGCGGCCTCACCGACCAGCTCGGCCTCGACCTCGAGCTCTTGAGCAACGGGTGCGAGGACACCGACATCGACCCCGAGATCGCCCACCGCCTTGCCGCGGGCTATGGCACGGCGTTCTTCCAACAGACCCTCCGAGGGCAGTCGCCATCGCCACTGCTCGAAGGGAAGGAGCCGTGGCCCGCTGGGGTAGAGAGCTTGAAGGCGAAGTGAAGGAGCGCGGAGGTGTCCGCGAAGCGCGGGAACATCGTCACACTCCGCGACTCTGCCGAGATGCCCCTTCGTTCATGCGATCTCTCGCCCTCTTCCTGCTCTGTGCGTCCTGCCAGCTCCCGGCGCCACCGGCGAGCCGCGCGATCCCGCCGCCCCCGACGGCCGACGCGGCGGCTCTGTCGGGTGAGCACGTCCAGCCGACCTCCGAGGCGCCTGCGCCGCCGGTCGGGGCCAAGATCACGACGCGTATGCCGACCTCTTGGAATGGCGACGACTCCGAGCCGCTCGCAGAGCGGGGGAAGCTCGCGGTGCAGCGACGCCGGCCCGTGGTCGAGCAGCTCTTCGACGACGCGGACGTCAAGTTCCCACCGGCCGAGCTGCTGCTGCGCGCCTTCAAGGCAGAGAAGGAGCTCGAGGTGTGGGCGTCCTCGGCGCGGGGAGGGGAGATGACGCGAGTCGCCACCTACGGCATCTGCCGGATCAGCGGCGAGCTCGGGCCCAAGCGGCGCGAGGGCGACCTGCAGGTGCCCGAGGGTTTCTATCGCATCGACTACTTTTGGCCCGACCCGTCTTTCTGGCTGTCGGCCAAGGTGAGCTACCCCAACCCGCTCGACAAGCAGCTCGGGGGAGGCGCGCCCGGCGGCGACATCATGATCCACGGAGACTGCGCCTCCATCGGCTGCATCTCGCTCAGCGACGAGCGAATGGAGGAGCTCTGGGTCATGGGCACCAGCCTCACGGGCCCGGGGGCCGCGGTGAGCGTGCACATCTTCCCGACCCGCGAGCTCGCGACGCTGACCGAGACCGACAGCCCGCACCGCGCGTTCTGGCAGGACCTACGCCTCGCGTACGACGGCTTCGAACGCGACCGCCGGTTGCCCAACGTGGGCGTCGGCTTCAAGGGCCGCTACGAGCTCCGCGACTGAAGCCCAGCTGAACGACGCGGCGCTTCAGGCCAAACGGACGACGAGACCTCGCCGAGACGCGCTCACGAGCGGGGGATGACGGTCATGTGACGGTCATGGTGCCTCCTCGTTGATCGACGCCTTCCCGTGCGGTCGCGCAACGACACGTGGCACGATGACGGTCATATGACGGTCATCGTCCCCTTTCGGTGAACCGCTCGCCCTTGGTGAACCGCTCCCCCTCGGTGAACCGCTGCCGGCGAACCTCATCCCCTTCAGAGAACGACAGCGCCGGTCACCGGCAGCCGCAGCTCGAGCCCTCTCCTGCCGCGTCGACTTGCAAGATGTCCGCGGCGTGCGACGAAACTCTGTAGCGCGACACCTGACCATCTCCGTCATGGTCCATCACCGCGAGGGCGACGAACCAGCCCTCCTTCGGATCTGGCGCCGGCAGCGGCTCATCGAACGCCGCCCGCGTCCCAGCGAGCTGCTTCGGCAACGGCGCGCCCGCCGGCCCAGCGGAGATCGCGTAGGCGCCGAAGACCGGGCCGTCCGCGCGCACCCCCAGCCGCTTGAAGCACTCGCCGAGGGGAGAGCCATCGTCGAGGCTCGTCTTGTGCTTGCCGAGCCCATCCAGGGAGCGCGGATGGAGATCGTCCTCTACGATGTCGAGCCCTTCGGCGTTGAGCCCACGCGCCCCCGAGCAGCCTGCGTACCCCTTGCCCTCGGCCTCCAGCGTCAGCTCCGCGGCCCGGATCCCCTGGAGCATCGCGACCGCCTCCGACGTCCGCGTCGTCGACGTCGTCTCACGAGCGCGGGTCAGCCATACCGAGCTCACCCCTGCGGCGATCACTCCAAGCGCGAGCAGCTCGGCGACCGTCAGCGAGCGCGAGTGGTTCATGGCTGTAGCTCAATTGTACCTCGGCGCTCACCTGGTAAGCTGCCTGCCGTGACGGGGGGCGAGACCGCCGAATGCAGCTCCTGAAGCCTGGCGCGACCTTCGCGGCTGGCCGCTACGAGGTCGTGCGCATGATCAGCGCCGGCGGCATGGGCGTGGTGTACGAGGTCCTGCACAAGGACACGCGGCGCAAGCGGGCCCTCAAGGTGATGCTGCCGCAGGTCGCCCTCGACGACGATCTGCGGGCGCGCTTCACCCGCGAGGGGATCGTGACGGCGGGGATCGAGAGCGAGCACCTCGTGGAGGTGTTCGACATTGGCATCGACGAGGACACGCAGTCCCCCTTCCTCGTGATGGAGCTGCTCCGCGGGGAAGATCTCGGCGCCCGCCTCGAGCGCGGCGAGCGCACGCGCCCAGCGGAGCTGGTCTCGATCTTCGAGCAGGTCGCGCGCGCCCTCGACAAGACCCATGAAGCCGGGGTCATTCACCGGGATCTGAAGCCCGAGAACCTCTTCGTCACCCGCCGCGACGACGGCTCGCTGAAGATGCGCATCCTCGATTTCGGCATCGCCAAGCTGATGGAGGGGCGCGGCGCGAAGAAGAGCACGCGCAGCGTGGGGACGCCGCTGTACATGGCCCCCGAGCAGATGACCGGCGACGCCGAGGAGCTCGGGCCGGCCGCGGACGTCTACGCGCTCGGTCACATCGCCTTCACCCTGCTGGTCGGCAGCGCGTACTTCGAGCCAGAGGCGCGCACCGCCCCGAGCGCGCTCGGCCTGATGGCGAAGGTCTGCAGCGGCGCCGTCGATCCTGCGTCGAAGCGTGCCGCCGCCCTGGGGCTCGAGCTCTCGCCGAAGCTCGACGCGTGGTTCGCGAGGGCGACCGCGCTCCAGCCTGGCAAGCGCTATGCGACGGCCGGCGAGCTGTTCTCAGCCCTGCGCGACGCGCTCGCGGGGGCGCCCGAGGAGCTGGCTCCTATCTCCGTCGCCTCGCGCCCGGCGGCGTTCGCGGAGACGCTACCGGTCGCCGCTGCGAGCCCGGCCGCCTCGACCTTCTCGAACGCCGCGGCGGCGAGGTCGGCGGCGGTGTCCCTGCCGCCCTCACTGCCGACGATCACTGACAGCGGCCCGACGCCCTCCACGCGAACCGTCGCGGAGACGCAGCAGAAGCCGAGGCGAGCGGTGGGGGTCTTCGTCGCGCTCGGCCTCGCCGGCGTCTCGGCGATCGCTGCAGTCGCCTACGTCGCGCGCTCGTCGGGAGGCGCAGGCGAGGGGAGTCGCACGGGGGCCGACCCCGGGGCCTCTGGGGTGGTCGGCGCAGCGCCCAGGCCGCCCGAGCCGCCGAACGTCACGCTCGCCTCACCGCCGACTGCTTCGAGTGCCGCCGGGGCTTCGTCGCAGCCCCCGCCTTCTGCGTCCGCCTCGACAGCGACCAGCACCTCCGCCGTCCCTCTCGGGATCGCTCCAGCAGGGAAAGGCCCCGTCACACCGCCGCGCACGGTGCCCACGGTCCCGCCTCCACCTCCAGGTGTGTCGACGGTGTGGGACGGCCCGCGGCGGTGATCGGCGGCCCGCCGCGAGGCGTTTTGGGTAGACTGCGCGCCCATGTGGGGACGGTGGGCTCTCGGGGCCGTGTGGGGGTGTGCGTGCGTCTCGTTTGCTCTGTCGGGCAGCGCGCAGCCGCGTGATCTCGCCGGCGCCGAGAAGCTCTACGACGACGGCTCGAAGCTCGTGAAAGAGGGCGACTGGGCCGGCGGCTGCGCGAAGCTCGAGCAGAGCTACGCCCTGGACCCCGCGCCAGGCACGCTCTTGAAGCTGGTCTCGTGTGCCGAGCACGACGGGAAGGTGGCCACGGCTTGGTCGCGTCTCAAGGACGCTCGGTCGCTCAACGCCGACACCAAGAGCGAGGCGCAACGCAAAGAGATGGAGTCGTTCATCGACGCGTCGATCGCGCGCCTGACGCCGCGCCTGCCCTTCGTCACCGTGCGCGTGAAGCCGGCGGTGACCGGGCTCGTGGTCATGCGGGACGGGCAAGCGTCGGTCGAGGGCGTCGAGCTGCCGCTCGATCCCGGGCGCCACGTGATCGAGGTCAGCGCGCCGGGCTACGCGGCGGTGCGCCGCGAGATCGAGGCGGTCGAAGGAAAGCGGTCGACCGTCGAGATCGAGCTCCTGCCCGAGGCGCCGGGGGCCAAGCCTGAGCTGCCCACGCCACCCCAGCCGTCGGGGCCTGTTCCACCTCGTCCGAGCGAGCCCTCGTCCTCACCGTCGGGTGGCCTGACGGGCCTGCAGGTCGCCGGCATCGTCCTGGGCGGCGTCGGCGTCGCGAGCCTCGGCGCCGCCATCGGCACCGGCGTCGCCGCGCTCGACAAGGAGTCGCAGCTGAATGAGCTCGGCTGCGAGCCCACCGCCAGCGGCACCCTGGGCTGCGGTCCGGCCGTCATCGGCCAAGCCGAGGCGCTCTCGTCCGAGGGTTCGACCCTCGCCCTCGCCAGCACGGTGACCACCTTCATCGGCGCCGGGCTCGCGGGCGGCGGCCTGCTCATGGCTCTGCTCGGGGGCGAACGCTCCTCCACCGAGGCGCGCGTGCCCGGGGTCCGAGTCGTCGGAGGGCCTGGCGACGCCGGCCTCGCGCTCTGGGGAGCCTTCTGATGCGAAACATTGCAATGGTCGTCCTCGTGGGGCTCGGCGTCGCCGCCGGGTGCTCCTTCGTCACGGACTTCCCCGACATCGACCCTCTGCAGGGCGGCGGCGCTGCGGGAGGTGGCGCTGCCGGGGGTGGAGGCGGCGTCGCGGGCGGAGGCGGCGCCACGGGGGGCGGAGGCGGCGCGGAGGGCGGCGGCGCCGGCGAATGCCTGGAGGTGGCGTGCCAGAACTGTATCGCGGGCGCCGCGAGCTGCCCCAACGTCTCTGGCGCCTTCGTACTCCAGGGCGAGCCCTCCGTGCCGACGCCGAACGCCGACACCAGGCTCTATCTCACCGACGGCGTCGCCGTTGGTCCCAACGCTGCTCGCTTCATCGGCACCTTCGCGGGCGCGACGCTCGAGAGCGAGTCAGGCCTGCTGACCGCGGCGGGCGCTCCGCAGTCCGGGTTCATCGTGAATCAAGCCGGCGAGGCGCTCGGCGGCGCATCGGCCTGCCTCGACGGTGGAACGCCCTCCGGCGGGGAGGTGTTCTTCAATGGCCTCACCATGACCGGGAGCGGAGAGCGCGCCATCGTGGGCGCCTACGAAGGCGGGCGGATGGTGTTCTTCCCGACCACGCTCGCCTGTGGAACCACCAGCAATGGCTTCTCCGACGGCCCCGAGACGAGCGCCGATTCCTTCACTCCATTCATCGTCTGGCTCACGGCACGGAATCACAGTGTCGATGGGACCTACGAGCCGGCCGCCGCGGGTCCTGCGCGTGGGCGAGACAACGGCTACCTGTCCGACGTCACCGGTGTGCCCGCGATCGACGACACCACCATCGCGGCGGTCGGCCTCGCGCGCGCGAACCCCTTCACCGCGATGCCCACGTTCCATCCGGAGGGGAACTACTACGTCATCACGTCGAACAACCCCGGGAGCGGCCAGGTGGTCACCCTTCCGTTCCGAGAGTGCTCGAGTGACGGCTTCCTCGAGTTTCAGGGGCTCCTCTCGTCGATCGCCTTTGGGGACCCCGACGAGGTCTGGGTGGGAGGCACGGGCTGCGGCGTCACCGAGGGCTACACCGAGCAGCCGCGGAGCTTCCTCACCCGCTTCACCGTAGACGGCAACGACGACCTCGTGTCCCCCTCCACGCTCGAGGTCGGGGACGACGGCAATCCGATGAGCATCAGCGACATCGCGGTCGGCACGTTCAACCTCTTCGCTGCAGGCACCTACTCCGGGCAGCCCATGGCCACCCTCGCAGACGGCGTCACGCCCGTGCCGACAGGCTTCGGCGGGGACGGCTTCGTCATGTCCTTCGCGCGCGCCAGCTTCACCAACTTCGCGAACCCCGTCTGGTTCACTCAGATCGTCTCCGAGAGCGGGCCGGCCGCCATCGAGGCGCTCGTGCACGACAACGGCCGCCTGTTCGTCACCGGGAGCCTGCCCGACGTTGGCGGCATCGGCGACGCGCAGGTGTGCTTCACGTCCGAGGCACTCCAGGGAGGACGAGCCTTCGTCGCCGAGCTCGACCCGGCCACCGGCGGCCTCGTCTGGCTCCAGATGGATGGCTTTCAGGTCCCGCAGCAGACGCTCGAGCCGGAGGTCTTCGCGCGCGGCGTCGCTGTCGTGCCCCAGACCGGCGGCCTGCTCGCGGCGACGCGAACCCACGGGCAGATGTTGCTCGGCTGCGACGACGACACCACGGACGACACGAACCGCACCGAGGTCCACGTGCGCTGGCTCGACTTCCCCTGAGCGTGCGCGGAGCCGTGCGACCGCATCGACGCGGGCAGGCCGCGCCCGCCTGCAAGGACCCTGTCGAGCTGTAGCGGCTGGAGGCGCGTCGTCAGAGCGTGCCGGCGATCCCGAGGAAGCCGCCGCCCGGCAGCGGCCCGCCCACGATCTCGAGCCTCGCCGCGCTGGCTGGCTCGCCGCCACCGCTCGTCGCGCTCACCACGCCGACGATGACGGCGGCGACGAGTGACACCCCGCCGATGAGCAGCGCGACGTCACCGACCAGGAACTTCGTCTCGATCGACTCGACCGTCTCGTCGGTGCAGCGCGGCGCGCAGGTGTCCTTCGCGTCGGCCTTCTCGGCCACTCCGAGCCCGGCCATCACGCCGAACAGGCCGATGCCCGCGACCCCTACCCCGCCGAGGACCCAGGTGGCGGGGTGAATCGCGCCCCCACCCGACGTCTCCTCCGGCTTGGGCTCCTGGGACGACGCCATCTTCCCGAGCGAGACCTCGACGCGCCGGCTCTTCTCTCCCTCCCGGACCACGACGCTCTTCTTCAATGGCTCGGAGTCGGGCGCGGTGAAGGTGAGCTCGTGCGGCCCCGGGTCGACAGGGACGGCCTTGCCGTCGATACGGGAGACGAAGGGCTTGCCGTCGAGGGTCACCTCGACGTCGGTCAGATCCTGGCCGCTCGCGTCGGTGACCACCAGCAGGAGCGACGGCATCGCCCCGTCGACCTCCGCGAGCCACGTCGTGCAGTCGACCTGGCTGGCCTTGGGACAGCTCGGGTCGGCGCAGACGAGCAGCTGCTCGCGCGCGGCGCCGAGCGCGCCCGAGGCGCGCAGCTCCTGAGCCTTCTCGTAGGACGCCACGCACTGCTTCTTGTCGACCGCCATGGCGCTCGAGGTGGAGGCCCCGACGACCATTGCGCAGGCGAGCGCGACGAGAGACCTCAGCCGCACGAGCGCACCTCGACGGGCCTCATAGACACTCCGGCTTGAGCTTGCGAATGCCATTGACGACGACATAAGGAGGATTGCAGCCCGACTTCGTCGGGCGCTGGGGCGAGGGCGCCGTCTTGGCCGCCGCGCTCGAGCTGCCCGACGCCGCCGCGACCACCGAGCTGGCGCTCGGCGCTGCGGAGGGCTCGGGGACCGCGCTCACGACGGGGACGTCTTGCGCGAACGCAGCGGAGGTGGCGGCCGGCGCTGCGGACGCAGGGCGCTCCGAGCCTGCGGTGGAGGCGTCGCGCCCGCCCTGCAGGACGAGGACGAGGGCCAGCGCGCCAGCGCCGAGGCCGAGCGTCGCGACCGCGATGGCGATCGGCAGCGCGTGGCTTCGGCGCTGGGGCCCGGGGGGGTGGGTCGCCGCCAAGGAGATGCTCGACACGCTGCTGTCCCCCGGGACGGGCGCCGGGGTCATGAGGGTCGGGTGGGTGTGGAGGACCTGCGTGGGCTCCGACGATGAAGCGACGACGGGCAGCGCGGACGACCGGCTCTCGATCTCCTGCACCATCAGGGCCCGACGTGACAGCGGCTCGCGCGCGACTTGCTCGACGAACGCCGCCACCTGGCGTGGGGTCTCGACGCCGAGCCTCTCCTCGAGGGCGACGGCCATGTCGAAGGCCGTCTGGAACCGCTGGTCGGCGCGACGCGCCAGGCCACACAGAACGACCTCGTCGACGCCCTCGGGGAGCGCCCCGGCGAGCTGGCTCGGGGGCGGCACGGGCTCGGTGAGCGCGCGCTGCAGGATCGCCGCGTCGTTCGGCCCATCGAACAGCCGCCGCCCGGTGAGCGCCTCCCAGAGGACGACCGAAGCGGCGTAGATGTCGGCGCGGCGGTCGATCTCGCCACCCGCGATCTGCTCGGGCGGCATGTACGACAGCTTGCCCTTCACCTGCCCGTCACCCGTCGTCTGCACCCGCCCGGCGGCCTTCGCCACACCGAAGTCGAGCACGCGGGCGACGCCATCGAGGCCGACGAGGACGTTCTGCGGCGAGACGTCTCGGTGGATCAGGCCGAGCGGCTCGCCGCGCTCGCTCCGCGCCTCGTGCGCCGCGTGCAGGCCGTACAGCACGTTCGTCATGATCGAGCCGACGATGCGCGGCGGGACGCGGGGGCCCCTGTCGCGGAGCGCGCGCAGGAGCCGTCCGAGGGACTCCCCCGCCACGTAGTCCATCACCAAGAACAGCTCCCCTTCGAGCGAGACGACGTCCAGGGTGGGCACCACGTTCGGGTGCTGGATGCGCGCGGCGACCCGCGCCTCGTCCAGGAACATCGAGACGAAATCGGGATCCTTCGCGTACTGCGGGTGGAGCCGCTTGATGGCGACGGTGCGCGAGAACCCGACCGGCCCGAGCAGCCGGCCGAGGTGCACGGTGGCCATGCCTCCGGCGGCGATCTCGCCGAACATGGCGTATCGCCCTACGACGCGCACGCCCGGCCCCCGCATCGGGTCATCGTATCACCAGGGGCGTACCCGCGGCAGCCGCGCGCTCACGGCTGGGCGTCGTCCTGGATCTGCAGCAGCCCCGCGTTGTGCTCGAGCTCTTCCTCGCTGAGGGCGCGCCCGTAGTAAGCGGCGTAGAAGATCGCGCCCTCGGGGGAGCGACCGCCGATGGCGCGGTTGCCCACGCCGAGCGAGCTCTGCGGCTCGAGCACCAGCGGGGCGCCCTGAGCCGGCTCGATCGCGTCGTTGAAGGAGTCGAGCGGGATGCGCACGCCGTTCAGGTAGAGCCTCGTCCGGTCCTCCACGGCGCTCGCGCTGGTGTCCACGACCGCGTGCAGCACGACCCGTCCGAGCCGGAACAGGTTCACCTGAAAGTACGAGGTGACGACCCGATCGGAGTAGCCAGTGCGGATCTCCACCCGGGTGGCGTCGGCCACCTCGGGCTCTCCCCTGACCCAGGAGAACGACGACGCCATCGTGAGCCCCGAGTCGACGCCACCGCCGATGTGCGCGAGGCGCGTGCCGAGGTACGTCACCTGATCGATGTCAGCGACCACCTCGATGGTGCCCACGGTGGAGCCGTCGAGGTCGAAGACCTTCGTGCCCGCCACGGCCGCGAACGCGCCGTCGTCCTCGCCCGCCGCCGTCCACCTCAGACCCCGGTGGCCGACCTGCTCGGTGTATTGCATGACGCCGCCATAGGTGAGCGGCAGATCGAAGGGCTCGGGCGCCGCGTCGAGCAGCTCCGCGGGAGCCGTGCCCGAGGCCGCCTCGTCGATGAAATACCGCACGACGAGGTCGCAGCCATAGAGGGCTCCCGCCTGCACGGGACCGCACGGATCGACTCCCCCGGTGCCGCCCTCACCGCCGAGGCCGCCAGCGCCGCCTCCCGCACCCCCGCTCGCGCCGCCCCCTCCGGCAGCGCCGCTACCTCCAGCAGCGCCGCTACCTCCAGCAGCGCCGCCGCCTCCGCGACCCGACCGTAGCTCCTCGAGATCCTCGAGGAAGCTACAGCCCGACCCCAGCCCGAGGCAGAGCGAGGCCGCCGCGAGGACGCGGCCAGGAGGCCCAAGCAAGAGGCGAAGCACCGCGGATCAGCGTACGGCCGAGGGGGTCGAGCTGTCGAGCAGGGGCTCGGGCAGGGTGCCTCGCCAACCATCCGCCTTGACGTAAGTAAGTAATCGCTTACTTTGTGACTCGTGGCCGAGCTTCGACGAACCTCCGAGCTTCGACAGGTCGAGCTGACCGACGCGGCGCTCCGCATCATCGCGAACCAGGGCATCACGGCGCTGACGACGAGGACCCTCGCCGCGGAGGTGGGGCTCAGCAGCGGCGCGATCTTTCGCCACTTCGCGTCGCTCGATGCGCTGCTCGAGGCGGTCGTCACGCGGGTCGAGGCCGTGCTCGAGTCGACCTATCCGCCTCCCTCCTTGCCGCCGCTCGAGCGCCTCAGCCAGTTCATCGAGGCGCGCAGCACCACGATCGGAGACCAGCTCGGGATCCTGCGGCTGGTCCTGTCGGACCAGTTCGTGCTCGCCCTGCCGAAGGGCGGCTCGGCGCGGCTCGCGGCCTGCGTCCAGCGCTCGCGACAGTTCATCGTCGAGTGCCTCCGGGAGGGGCAGGCGGCCAAGGTGGTGCGGGGTGACGTGGCCGCGGAGGCGCTCGCACCGATCGTGATGGGGACGATGCAGGTCCTCGCGCTCAACCGATCGCGCCAGCAGCCCGCCGAGTCGCGCGCCGTCCGGGCGACGCTGCTGTCGGTGCTCGCTGCCCCCGGCGAGGCGCCGGCAACCAAGAAGAAGAGGTCACGGTGATGAGCAGCTCGGCTTCGACTGTCCTGCGGCGTGCCCTCGGCTATGCACGACGCAGCCTGTGGATCGTGATCGTGGCCGGCGTGGCCTTGTTCGTCGCGTGGGCTCGCCTGTGGAAGCCGGTCGAGGTCGAGGCTGTCGCGGTCGATCGAGGCGACATCACCCAGGAGGCCTTCGGGCGTGGCACCATCGAGAGCCAGCGCGAGGCCGCGGTGGGCTTCGACATGGTCGGGCGGCTCAGCGAGGTGCTCGTCGACGAGGGGACGCGCGTCACTCTCGGCCAGGAGCTCGCCCGCCTCGAGACCAACCAGGCGGAGGCCGACCTGCGCTCGGCTCAGACCGGGGTCGACGCCGCGCGCAGCTCGCTCTTGCGGCTCGCGGCCGCGGAGGAGCGCGCCCGTGTCCTGCTCGTCGGCGCCGAGCGCGAGCTGACCCGCAGCCAGGCCTTGTTCGACGCGGGCGCCATCCCCGCCTCCGAGCGCGACGCCGCGAGCGACAAGGTCCGCGTCGCGCGCGCCGATCTGAACAGCGTCCTCGCCCAGCGCTCCGAGGCGACCCGCGGGATCGACGTCGCCGCGGGCGGGGCTGAGCAGCGGCGGGTGGCGATGGTGCGGGCCACCCTGCTCGCCCCCTTCGCCGGCCTGGTGACGCGGCGCCTGCGCGAGCCAGGGGACACGGTCGCCGTCGGCTCGACGGTCCTCCGCATCGTGGACACGGATCGCGTATTCGTGAACGCCGCGATGGACGAGACGGTCCTTGCGCTGCTCGCCCACGAGCAGCCCGGGGCCATCTGGTTCCCCGGCGCCAAAACGCCGGTCCCCGGCGCGGTCTCGAAGATCTCCTATGAGGCGGACCGGCAGACCCACGAGGTCTTCGTCGAGGTCACGCCCGAGCGGCTCGACCGCCGCGTCGCCATCGGGCAACGAGCCGACGTGCGAGTCGTGGTGGCGGTTCGCCAGCAGGTCCTGCGCGTCCCCGTTCGCTTGGTCCACCACGACGAGGTCGGTCCGTTCGTGTACGCCGATCGCAATGGCAAGATCGAGCTCATCAGGCCAAAGTTCGGTCTCACCGGCGCGGAACACGTCGAGGTCACGGAGGGGCTCGAGGAGGGAGACAAGGTCCTCGCCGCCCCCGCCAAGGGCATCAGCCTGCCCGTCGGGCGGAAGTGGAAGGCGCCGTGAACCTCGCCTTGCGAGACATCCGGCGGCACGCGGCGCGCTTCCTCGGTACGGCGGCTGGCCTCGGCCTGCTGATGACCGTCGTCATCGCGATGCAGGGGATCTACGCCGGTATGGTCGACGACGCGACCATCCTCACGCGCTCAATGCACGCCGACCTGTGGCTCGTCCAGCGAGACACGCGCGGCCCGTTCGCAGAGTCTTCGCGGCTCGACCCGAGCGTCGAGGCCAGGGCCGCGGCGGTGCCCGGAGTTCGCCGCGCCAGGCCGTACACCTATCAACTGATCCAGCGGGAGCGCCGTGGACAGGTCATGCGCATCGCGCTGGTCGGGCTCGGCTGGCCCGACGATCCGGGCACCACCCTCCCGCTGGTGCGGGGGCGGCACCTGCAGCAGCCGCACGGGGAGCTGATCGTCGACGCCTCCTTGGGCCTCGGCATCGGGGAGACGGTCGAGCTCGCGGGGGAGACCTACCGCGTCGTCGGTCTGACCAAGAACGCGCTCACCTCCGGGGGCGACTCGGTCGCCTTCATGAGCGCCGCGGACAGCGCGCTGGTCGCCTTCGATCAGCCTGCCGAGGCCACCCTGCTCGAGCGGCAGCGGGTGGTCGAGCGGCTGCGTCGCACCGACCTCGGGCGAGGACAGCCCGCCCTGGAGGACCTGGCGACCGACTCGGGGTGGCGCGCCCCCGCGCTCGCCTCGCCGCCCATCTCCGCCGTATTGGTCGACGTCGACCCCCACCGACTGGAGGAGGTCACCCGGACGCTGCGCAGCTGGGGCGACGTCACCGTCTACAGCCAGAGGGAGGAGGAGGCCCTGCTGCTCGAGGGCGTGGTCCAGCGGGCGAAGATGCAGATCGGCCTGTTCACCGCGATCCTCACCGTCACCGCGACCGTCATCATCATGATGGTCATCTACAACCTCACCCTCGAGAAGACCCACGACCTCGCCGTGCTCAAGCTGATGGGGGCACCGCGCTTGCGCCTCTTGGGCCTCGTGCTGCAGCAATCGTGGCTCCTCGGCGCGCTCGGTTATGGCGTCGCGTTCGCGATCGGGCAGGTCGCGTACCCCATGTTCCCGCGGCGCGTCTTGATCACCGAGACGATCTCGGTCGTCGCCCCCATCGTCACGTTCATCGTGGTGACCCTGTCGAGCCTCCTCGGCGTGAGCCACGTCATGCGGATCGACCCCGCGCGCGCCCTGGAGGGATGAGGTGACCGACGCGGTACAGGCAGTGAACCTGCGCAAGACCTATGGCCGAGGCTCGGCGGCCGTCGTCGCGCTCGACGACGTGAGCCTCACGCTGGCGAAGGGGTCCGTGACGGCGCTGCTCGGGCCGAGCGGCTCGGGCAAGTCCACCCTCATCAAGGCCCTCGGCTT
Source organism: Polyangiaceae bacterium (assembly GCA_016719945.1). GTDB lineage: Bacteria > Myxococcota_A > Polyangia > Polyangiales > Polyangiaceae > Xiheicaenibacterium. The sequence continues at coordinate 399,839 of JADJYE010000003.1, forward strand.
CGTCTCGCCGGCGGAGCACGGCTCGGTCCTGTTCGAGGGTCGTCCGGTCGTGAGAGACGGCGTCCCCCTGGCCGACCTCTCCAAGCTGCGGCGACAGCACCTCGGGTTCGTCTTTCAGAAGGCCAACCTGACCTCCTTCCTCACGGCGCTGGAGAACGTCGAGATCGCCTGCGAGCTGGGGGGCAAGGGCCAGGGGCGCAAGCGCGCGCGCGAGCTGCTGGCCTACCTCGAGGTCGACCACCGCGAGGACTCCTATCCCGAGATGCTCAGCGGCGGAGAGCAGCAGCGCGTCGCTATCGCGCGGGCCCTCGCCAACGAGCCCTCCTCATCCTCGCCGACGAGCCCACCGCCGCCCTCGACAGCGTCCGCAGCCGCATCGTGATGGACCTCTTCCGGCGCGTCGCCCACGAGCGGGGCACCGCCGTGCTGGTCGTCACCCACGACCACCGCGCGCTCGACGTGTTCGACCTCCTGTACGAGATGGACGATGGGCGGCTCCGGCCCGCCGCTGGCCACGCCCCCGCGCTGAGCCCGGTGGTCCCTCCGCCGGGCGACCCCGTGTAGCTCATCCGCACGGCCACGCCTGCCGCGGCGCTCGGCGGATCGTTACCGTCGCGCAGTGAGCGAGCCGGAGCCCCCGATCTCCTTGGAGCAGCTCGCAGACATCTCGGCTGCCCTCGAGGAGCCGATCCCGCTCGCTGAGGTGCTCGAGCAGGAGGAAGTCGACGAGGCTACATTTCGTGCTGGGGAGCGCGCGTGGCGCCCGCGTATCGCCGAGTCGCTGCCGACGCAGCTCGAGTACACGGAGAGGTTCCGTCGGCTCACCATCCCCTCTACCCTCGGCCTCGCAAGCGCGCCCGACTCGGCGTCGGTGGTCAGATCCCCGTCTTGGCTTCCTGCCTCACGTCTACCTCCACAATGGGAAGCAGCTCGTTGATCAGGCTCAAGGGGAATCCCGCGGCGGCCAGAGCGGCTCGGCTGTCGTCCGTGTCGGGGATCTCGCCAAGTCCTCCATAGGGGTCGTCCGCGTGGCAAATCTTCTCGATCTCGGCCATCCAACCCCGGATGTCGCTGTCGTCTTGCTCGATGAGCTTCCACTCGTGCTCGCGGCGGGTGCTGGATACGACGCCGAAACACAGCGTGTTGCGCTTGTTCGCCTTGATCTGGAAGACGAGGTCTTTCGTGCTCAGCACGCCGCCGATGAGCAGGCACGCGAGGGCGAAGGCCGTCCACCCCATCCGGGTGGACCGCTGAAGAGGGTCACGAGGCAGATCACTGTCATGGCGGCGCTGCCCACAACGGTGAACGCGGCCGCAACCTGTCCCAGAATGTCCCCCACTTTCCTGGCCGCCATGAACGCGCAATAGCCCGAAATGACGCCTGCGATGCCGGTGAGGACGCCGCAGAAGCAGTTCATCTTCGCGAGCATGTCCATCGTCTCCTTGGCGACCGCGACTCCCCAGATCTTCGCGCTGACGGTGAGGATGGTCTCGACCGTCCCGAGCACGGCCGAGCCCGCCCCGCCCAAGGTGGCGAGGCCAAACGAGACCTGCGTCGTGGCGTCCATCGGCTGGGAGTCGGCCTGCCCGAGCGCACAGGCCAAGGAGGCGATGGCGACGACGGCCGCGAACGCTTTCCAACCCAACGAGATCTGAGATAACGATGCCTTCGACTGGCCGACCTTGTTCGCCAGCTTCTCTACCGACGGCTCGTGACCGTCCACGATCGCCTCGACGGCGAGGTCCCTCAGCTCCTTGTCTGGGATGCGCTGGATGATGTCGTCGGCCAGCTCGCGAAACTCCTTGGTGCTGACGCTCGTAGCGCCCGCCGAGCTCGCCATGGCCTGGTGGGCCAGCTTGGCGAACTTCCACGAGCTGTACACCTCGGTAAAAATGATCGACAAGCTCGGCGGGCCGGCGAGGTTGCCGACGAGCGTCTGGCTGAGCGACGTGGCCCGCCCGACGACGTTGCACACGATCTCCATCGGGGAAGCGCCCGTGAGCTGCCCCGATGTCTTGACGCCTATCTCCGGCGCCGAGTCGTAGAGCGCGCGGAGGTCGTCGGGGTCGTCGTCCGGCGGGTCGGTGGGGCGAGGGCCGATCTCGCCGAGCACCCTGAGCGCCTCTGCCATCGCCTGCGTCAAGCGGTTGAGGAGCTCGTCCGCCGGCGTCATGACGCGGACCGCAGCCGTCGGGTCCTTTTCGTCGAGGTAGCGAGCCATCCACTGATGGATGGCCTCCTTCCAGGTCGATCCGAACAACATCTCGCGGATCTGATTGCCGTAGTCCTCGATGCTCGCCGACACCAGCAGCGGGGCGATCCGGCGCGTCCTGGCGGCGTTGTCGATCGCCAGGTCCGGGGCGAGCATGATGGGCCTGTCGAGCAGGAGGTCTTTGGCCTTGGGCATGACCTTGTCCAGCGTGGCCGTGATGGAGTCACCCTCCGAGCAATTGGACAGCTCTGCGACGCAGCGCACTGCCCCGAGCCGCCCGAGAAGGCTGAGCCGCTTCTTCGTCTCCTGCTCAGAGTGCTCGACGAGACGGTGAAAGACCTCGGTCAGGTCCTCGAGCTCGTTCACGAACCTCTCGATGTCGGACGAGCGATCGGGAATGACGATCACCTGCGGCTTGAGCTCGTGCGGCATCTTCGGCTTCGCCTCCCCTTCGACGTATTCGCGGGCGGCCTTCTGGAGGTCCGTGATGATCGGCATCGTGGGAGCCTCCTTGACGGTCACCTTCTTCTGAAGGATGTGCCGAATGCGAGCCTCGCCCGACCGGACAGGGAGGCTGCGCGGGTCGTTCGAGTAGCTCGATGGGTAGGGGCTCGAGTCGATGTTGAAGAGCTCCGCGCGCAGCGCGCTGTTGCCCCAGTAATCGAACAGGGTCTTGACGGTGGGCGCGTCGTACAGCGTCCTCGGGTACCGCGTGCTGTCCATCTTCATCAGGTGGTCGACCAGCTCGCCCATGTTGTTGAGGCTCGCCGGCAGCTCGAACGGGACCCACTCCAGGTCGGCGCTCCCGACGCGGAAGCGGGTGATCCGGCCGGGCATCAAGCTGTTCTTCTTGAGCGCGTCGAACGCGCCGGCGCCGCTCGCGAGCGTCACGGTGTCTCCGGGCTTCGGGACGAGGCCCTTGGGCAAGACCTGCGGCGCAAGGCCATAAGGGGTCAGCATGCAGGTGTGAGCCCCCTTGCCGATCTCGCACTGCGGCAAGCCGCTGCACGTTGGCTTCGGCTTCTTGAACCAGTTGCCGAGGATGAGCTCGTCTTGCCTCGTCCAGACGTAGCGGATGTCGTCCTTCGTCTCGTCGCCCATCTCAGCACCCGTGCTCGGAGAGGAGCGCCGAGCGCGTCTCAGCGCCGAGCTGCCCATCGACCGTGAGGCCCTTGTCGGCCTGGAAGCGTTTGACCGCCGAGTCGAGGTCGTCGGCCGTGATATCCTCCGCTCTCGGCAGATAGCCGAGGTTCCGCAGCCGCTGGACGACGCCGCTCTCCTCGGCGACGGGATCGAGGTCGCCGACACGCAGGCGGACCACCAGCCCCGCGTCAGGCAACCGGACCTCGACGTGGCGCGCGGTAATCGGGATCTGCGCTTCGAGGATCGCCTCACGCGTCAGCTTGCCTTCGACGGGCCTCGGCAGACCGGCGCCGGTCAGGACGAACCTGTGGCCGCCAAGGTCGCGGGAGTCGCTGCGCAGCTCGACCTTGATCTGCATGGTCGGCACGGCCGCGCGATAGCGGTTCTTCGTCCCCTTGGTGACGTCGAGTGTGGCCGGGGGGCTGCTGGGGAGGTGGAGCACGTCGCCGGGGAGCAGGACGCACAGGTTGCCGCGGAGGTCCGCGAGCGCCTTGTTCGTCTCGTGCTCCCACACCGACTGGGTGTCCACGCCGGCCCGGAACGCGAGCTTGGCCACGTGGTCGCCCTGTTGGATCACGTAGGGAAGCCAGGTCGTCGTCATTCGTGCTCCTCCCGTCTCGCGATCATCGGTGCTCCGCTCAAGCGCTCTCGGCGCTCGGTAGCTCGGGGAATCGGATCTTCGCGTCTTCGGTGAGCTCGACCATGGCGCAGCCCTTGTCGTCGGTGAGCCCGCTGCGCTGGGTGCCGTCGGGCAGCTCGATCACGAAGCGCTGCCGAGACAGGGGGTTGCCGTCGCCGTCCACGAGCTCGATCTCCGTCGGCGGCTCCCGCTCGGGCGGCTCCTCCTCCTGGGCCTTCTCGGGCGAGTTGAGCAAGATGCGCTTGCCGTCGAGCTTCACCTCGCTCTGGGTCATCGCGAGGCTCGTCTGCTCGGTCTGGAGGATCACCGTGTCGGTCGCGGCGTGCAGGTACACGTTCTCGGTGTCGATCTTGAGCCCGTCGTCGCCCGCCTCGAGGCGCGCCTTCTCGCCGACGATGCGCACGAGCGATCCGCACACCTCGATCCCGTCGTCGGCGATACGGATGAACGACTTGCCGCTGCGCAGGATCACGCTCCCGGGCGAAGAGATCTCGACGTTCGCCGTGCCGCTCATGCTGGCGGTCCCCATTGCCGAGAGGGTCAACCCGCGCGGCGCCGCGTCTTGCCCGACGATAAGCGTGTGGTTCCCGAGCGCGCGCACGACCACGTCCCCAACGTGCCGCGCCTGGGTCTCGCCGCCGATCACGCGTTGATCACTCTGGGTGATCACGGTCGTGCGCGTGCCCTCCACGTGGGCGTCGATTGGCCCGTGGACGACCTCCACGCGACCTTTGCGGTGCTCGGTCGTGACCAGCCCCAGGGCCACCTCACGCTTCTCGCCAGCCACCTCGATGACGTCGTCGCCGGAGATCCGGCCGCGCCGCCCGCCGGTGATCGTGACGGCCTCGCTCCCGTGCACCGTGACCTGGTGATCCCCTCGGACCTCGACGTCGAGGTTGCGCTGAGCGTGCACGAAGACACGCTCCCGTGAGGCCGTGTCGTCGAAAGAGAGCTCGTTGAAGCCACCTTCTGCGCTTCGCGGCGACGAGCTGGTCCGGATGCCGCTCTTCAGCTTGTGGAGCGGCAGCGGAAACGGCGGCACGTGGGTCGCGTTGAAGAGGCTGCCGAGCACGATGGGCTTGTCGGGGTCACCCCCCTCGAAGCTGACGGCCACCTCCATGCCGACCCGCGGGATGAACTGATGGCCGAACGCGGCGCCGGCCCATGGCTGGATCGCGCGTACCCAGCACGAGGTCCCTTCGTCGGCGACGCCGCGGCGATCCCAGTGGAACAGGATCTTGATGCGCCCCGCGGGGTCGGTGTGGACCTCCTCGTCCGGGGCGCCGACGACGGTCGCCGTGAGCAGCACCTGGACGTTGCGCCTGCGCGGAGGGGTGGGTGCATACAGCACGTCCTCGGGGACGCACGAGAAGTCGCTCCGGTACTGCCGTTCGTCCGCGCGAACGACGCCCTCATGCCTGACGCGCGTGACCATCCAGCCACGATTCAGCCCGTCGATCGGGTGGCCCTCCAGCTGGAAGGTGCGCCCGGGCGCGAGCTCGACCGTCAGGCCCTCACCGCGCGCAGTGAGCCGCTTCCTTCCGCGCTGGCGCGCGATCTGGCTCGCGAGCCCGACGACGTCGGACCACTCGGGGAATAGGAACGGGCCGTGGTGCTCGTACGTCTCGAGATGTCGCTGCGTGAGGAACCGCGCGACGGGGCCGGCGTCCACGTCGTCGTGGAGCGCGCCCTCGCTGACCAGCGGCGCGTGGGGGCGAGCCGGATCGAACTCCCGGTACTCGGCCACGTTCGGAGTCACCCGCGCGGCCGCGTCGAACCGCGTGACGCGATCGCCGTCCGCTGCGGCGAGCCCTTCCCCCGCAAGGAAGCCGAGCGTAGCCGCAGCGATCGGCCGGCAGCCGGTCGTCGCGTCGGAGAGGTGGACCACTTCGGCGGGGAAGGGCCCGTGGCTCCCGGCCGTGCGGGCGACCTCCTCCAGGCTCTGAGCCGGCACTCCCGGGTCATCGAAGAACGGTTCAGACGGCTCGGGGGTATCGATCCAGTGGTAGACGCCCGCCTCTGCCAGGATGCGGCGGACGAAGGCGAGATCGGTCTCCTCGTATTGGGTCACGTAGGGCCGGACCGGCAGGGAGCGGGTGAGGCTCCATTCGAGCTTCACGCCCAGTGAGCGAGTCACCTCCTCGACGATGTCGCGCAGGCTCCTGTCCTGGAAGATGCGCGAGCCGCGGCGGTACCGGAGCAGAGCGAGGCTGGGCACGAGGCGGAAGCACGCGCTCGCGAGCCCGCGGTCGCTCACCTTCCGGCCCACCGTCACGCGATCGACGACGCCTCCCACGAGCCGCGATCGGCCCCGGCTCGCCATCGCCAGGACGGCGCGCTGCCCGAGGCACAGCCGCTCGACGTGCTCGTGCACGAACGCCGGGCTGGTCGTCTCGACGTGGAAGACGTAGCCGCGGCTCAGGTGCTCCTCGCCGCGCAGCGCGTGGACGCGAAACTGCCCGCGAGGAAACGGGAAACAGGCGAAAAGGAAAGGGTCCGCCACGCGCTGACCAACGAGGAAGGGTGGTGCGGCGAATTCGACCGCGCCACTGTCGGATTTCTTGGCGGCACTTCCAACCGAAAAGAAGGAGGCCGGCTCTCCTCACCGGGCGTCAACAAACGCCTGCACGAAGTTCCCTGGGAATCCCATCGCGGTCTCCGCGTAGCCTTCCCCTTTGAAGGGCTGAGCCCAGAGGCGCTGGCCGTCGCGCGTGAAGCACTCCACCTCGCCCGTCCAGGCCACGAAGACGAGCCCGCCCTGCGCAATGACGATCGACTTGTTCGCGCCGAAAGCCGGCTTCACCCGCCAGAGCTCGCGCCCGGTGAGGTAGTCGAGCGCCGCGAGCGCGCCAAAGCCGGTCGCATAGACCCGATCACCGTCGAACGCGATGCCGGGGACGGCGCCGTCGATTTCGTACCGCCATACCTCTCGGCCGGTGGTCGGCTCCAGGCCGTACACCTTGCCGTTGAAGGCCACGACGAGGATGGGAAGCGCGCGGGTGCGGTCGGTAGTCATCGGCCCAATATGTGTCCCTCAGGCGATCGAGGCAAAGGCGGGGCGGATCGACCTGCCGGCCCCGTGCCGGCTCTGCACAACAGCCGAGAATCGGCGCATGCTCGATCGACCCCGGCACGGCTCGCCCGATCGACCGGCTCGATCAGGAAGTGGAAGACCGCCCGATCGTGCCACAGGTCGTAGCTCGCTTCAGGCAGATCGGCTGCCAGCACGTCTGCGCACGACCACGTCACCGCGCGGGCGCGCTGTCCGAGGCGCGCTCGCGCGGCCGCCAGCGCCGAAGCAGAGATCGAGGGGTCATGGCTCGAGTAGAGCCGCCGCGCGTCGCGCCGTCGAGCGGAAGGTCTCGGACCCTCTCCTCTCGCCAGCGCGAAGCGGCGCTCGCTGGGCCCCGAGGCGTCGACGCGCCTATGGCTGCTGCTCTACCGGGCGTGACGCATGCTCGAGATCGGGCGGTCCGCGTCAGTCGTACGGCCCCTCGGCTCCTGTTCGTCGACCCCGTCACGGTCATCTGCGACGGCGTCGACGACCTCGTCATCGACGCCCGGAGCGGCAGGCTCGTCCGCGAGGAGAAGGGCGTCGGCAACCAGCTCACGCGCGCGATCCTGATGGCAGACGGCGCCTTGCTGGTGACCGCGATCGAGTGGACCGGGAGCGTGTGGGTTGCGGACGTGGGGGGTGAGTCAGCCCTCGGATGTCGCCAGTGCTCGGCACTCGAGGCCGAGCGCGCGCAGCCGTGCGGCCTGCGGGGCGCCGATCGTACCCTCCGCGATCTGGAGCACGGCGCCTCGCCGGATCCCCGGATCGAGGTCCGGGAGGCAGCGAAAGAGCCAGGTGTAGTGGTGGGGCTCGAGGGAATCGTCGAGCGTGATGGTGAGTCGCGGCGCTGAGGCGGAGAGTTCGAAGTCATAGCGCAGGTCCCCCGTCTCGACGGTGAGCGCCTGGATCTTCCTGCGTCGGGCGGGCTCGAGCCACGCCTGGACGGTCTGGGCGCTGGCGATCGTCAGCTGCCTCAGACGGTCGACGAAGGAGAGGGCAAACACCTCCTCCGGGGCGTAGCGATCGAAGACGGACTCGAGCCGAAGGACCTCGAGCGCAGGGAAGGCGAGCCCGCGCAGCGCCGCGAGAGCCTTGGGTCCACCGAGGTCCAAGCTGAGCTCGGTGAGCCGCTCGCGCGCACGCGGGTTCAGCGCGGCGACGAGCTTCGGGGGGGCCTTGAGCTTGCGCACGCGGGACAGGCGCTCGGACGCGAGCAGCGCGCAGGCGGCGGCGTCCTCGCGACCCGAGACCGCGAGATCCTCGATCGTCGCGAGTAACGGGTCGGTGGCCTTCGGGACCAGCTTCTCCAGAGAGAGGAAGGCGCGGCTCAAGAACCCATTGTCCAGCCTCGTGTGTCTCGGCAAGAGGCAGCGGTCGAGCGAGCGCAGCCAGACGCGCAGGTGCTGCCGCTCGAGGGCGGCGAGGCGCCGCGCCCGGGCAGGAGTCGGAGGCTCCTTGGAGGCCGCCAGCGCGAGCGCGATGTATTCACCCCGCGGGTCGCCGCGCCCCGAGAGCCAATCGGCGAAGACCGCGCGCCGCTCGAGGTCCTCCGGGGCGTCAGCGATCCACTCCAAGAAGGTGCGCTCACTCGTCGGGGTCGACGCGGCCGTGCCGAGCTTGGGCTTCGCGGGGCCCTTCGGCGCCGGCCCGGCGGCGCTCGGCTTGTCCACCGTCTTGCCCGCCTTCGTCGAGAGGAACAGCGTCTTGATCCACTCCAAGGAGGGCACTGCCTCGAAGAGGTCCTTCAGGCCGCGGGCGTCGCTCTTGTCTCCGTGAGCCGCGGCGAGCAGCGCGAGCGCAAGGAACAGAGGGTTCTCGGGACGCGGCGACACTGGCGGGTACTTCAACAGGTCGACGACCGCCGCGGCGACGCGACGGTCCCGCGGAAGCTCGAGCAGCGCGAGCGCTCGGGCGCAGATGTCGGTCCCCGCGCCCGAGCCGAAGTGTTCGAGCAGAGCGGGGAGCGCCTCGAGCGAACGGCTCGCCGCGAGGTCCAGCCACGCAGCGTGCAGCGCGTGGCGAGGGCGCAGCGGGATCGGCTTCGGCTCGAAGGGCCCCGCCGGCGGGAGCCCGTGGGCTCGAGCGAGGAACTGCCGCGCCGCCTCGAGCGCCGGTCCGCGCCATAGTCTCACGACCTCCGACGCCCCCGCGAGCGGCGTCGCCCGAAGCGCCTCGAACGGCGCTCCGTGCAGGATCGCCAGACCCACCGCGCGCGTCGCGCCGCCGAGGCCCCACCCGTCGAACGGGAATTCGGCCAGGAGCCGAGCCGCGAGCTCGCCCACCGCCTCCGTCCTCGGCCACTCGGCCAATGCAGCGAGCCTCCGCTCGGTGGCAGGACGGCTCGAGCTCGTCAGCGTCGCGAACAGCTGCGGCAAGTCGTGGGGGTCACGCGCGCGCGCTCGTTCGATCCACGGATCTGCTTTGGGCACGAGCGGCATGCGAACCGTGATGGCCGAGTGGGTCAACCCCGACGTGTGAAGGTGCGCGAGGCGCGGCTGCCGCGGAAGAGCGAGGACCACTCCGGGAGGGCAGGCGCGCCCCGGCGACTCAGCTCCGCGCGGCCGCCGGGAGGCGGCAGAAGCAATAGGAGAACTCCTGCTCGCTGCCCCACGGTGTCCTGTGGATCTCCGTCGCTGCACCCAGCAGCTCGAACGGGGCTCCGAGCTCACGATGGAGGTCTTCGGGAGTGTAGCGAGCGACGCGAAGCCCGCTGCACTTGTCGGGGCCGTTGGGCCCGAACGTCGCGAGCACGACGACGCCCCCCGGCTTCAGCGATCTGCGCAGTGTGGCGAGGTAGCTCGCCCGATCGACCGGCTCGATCAGGAAGTGGAAGACCGCCCGATCGTGCCACAGGTCGTAGCTCGCTTCAGGCAGATCGGCTGCCAGCACGTCTGCGCACGACCACGTCACCGCGCGGGCGCGCTGTCCGAGGCGCGCCCGCGCGGCCGCCAGCGCCGAAGCAGAGAGATCCAGAACCGTCACCGAGAGGTCGAGCTCCAGCGTGTCATCGACGAAGGTCGAGGCGCCGCCGCCGATGTCGATCACCGCGGCGCGCGGTCCGAGGCCCGCCTGCTTCACGAAGCCCAGCGACGTCTCGAGGTGGGACCGAAACCAGCTCAGCTCGTCGATCGCCTTCGTCTGGTAGACGCTCTCCCAGTGGTCTTTGGGCGCCGGGGTCATGGCTCGAGTAGAGCCGCCGCGCGTCGCGCCGTCGAGCGGAACGTCTCGGAACCTCTCCTCTCGCCAGCGCGAAGCGGCGCTCGCTGGGCCCCGAGGCGTCGACGGGCCTATGGCTGCTGCTCTACCGGGCGTGACGCATGCTCGAGATCGGGCGGTGCTCGTTAGTCGTTAGGCTGCTCGGCTCGTGTTTGTCGACCCCGTCACGGTCATCTGCGACCGCGTCGACGTCCTCGTCATCGACGCCCGGAGCGGCAGGGCGCGCCGCCCCGCCGCCAACTCGGCAAGGCGCTTCAAACCTGGACCTCCGCGTCGTCGTCGAGCCGCGCGTGCGGATCTGGGCCCAAGACGGCGCTCGGGTTCTCCCGCTCCACGCGGGACAGGGCGTCCTCGATGTCGGTCGCCCAAACCCCCCGCGCGGTGAGCGCGAGGTGCCGGTCGCGTGGCGAATGCGGAGGATCTGGTAGCCGTTGGCCTGCGCGATATCCGCCGGCGTGTAGAGGATTGCCTCGACCCTCCCGTAGGGAAGCATCTCCCGGCCGACGCTGAGGCCAGCGTCGGTGACGGTCACGCGCCGGCCAGCCAGCTTCACGTAGAGGCCGAAGAGGAGTGACAGGAGCAGCAGGGTGGCCAATGTGGCACCGACGGCCAGCCCCAGGTTCTTCGTTCGGCGCTCCACGGTCAATTCGACCGCAATCAGAGCGGCGAGCACCGCCACGAAGTAGAGCTTGCCCAGGATCGGCCGCCGCACGGTCCACGTTATCGCCGCGAGCGGGCGCCCCTTCATGACGCCCTCGTCCTGCGCGGACAGTCGGTCGCCATGGTCCCCATCCTCCCCATTGTTCGAGAGGCTACAGGAAGGACGATACGGACGGAATGGCGTCTTGGCGTCCAAGCGCCCGGAGAGTCGGTGTGGGGCGCTTCGCGTGGGGTGAGGAGGGAGTCAGCTGAACGAAACCAGGTAGGAGAGGCCATTGCCCGGATCCTTCGCGGCCCTCCAATCTTCGACGACCTCCTTCACGTCTTTGCCCTTCTCGGCCGCGCCCAGCAGCGCGAGCACCACCACGACGGGTACGAAGGGCGCGACGCTCAGGTTGATCACAGCGGTCGCAGCGCCGGCGAGGAGGCCGGCCGTCCCGAGCAAGGCTTTCTGATTTCTCCTCAGCCAGCCGTCTCGTACCTTCCCGCACACCGCGAGCTTCTTCTTGATGTTCGGGATGGGGGGGGCCCCAGGGCCAGCGGCCGCGAAGCAGGGCGCGGGGGGGGGGGGGGGCCGCGGGGGGGGGGGGGGGGAGGAGGGGGCCCCCCACGGGGGGAGCGGGGGAGGGCGGGCCCGCGAGGAGGGGGCGCGGGGCCCCCGGCGTAATGGGGGGCGCCGCCGTGCATGAGATCTCCCACCAGCGCCCGCGGGAGGCCGCCCAGCAGCTCGCGCATGACCTCCTCTTGTCGCAGCTGCAGGGGGACCTTCGCGAGCGCCAAGGTCCAGCTGCTCTTCTTGCCCGAGTCCTGGCACAGCTTCAGAAACTCGGGGTCGCGGCAATCCTCTCGCACCGCTTCGAGCAGGCGGTCTCCATGCGACTCGATGGCCTCCTCCGGTCGCAGCCGCTCGAACACGCCCTCGGCGTCCAGCCTGCTCCTGGCCTCTCCCACCGCCGCGTCCGCGCCGACCGTTCCCCAGGACGCCGCCTCCGGATCGAGGATGTAGAGCTTGTCGAAGTAGAGCGCCGAGGCCTTGAGCAGCGGCAGCTCTGCGTCCGTCATGGTCGCGTAGGGGTAGTAGTAGAGGTTGTGCTTGGTCCTGTTCTTCCTCGTCCCACGGTCGCCAGGCGGGCCGGTCTCTCGCCTGTCCCGATGCTCTCGACGCCTTCGACGCGGCCTCGCCGTGCGACCTCGATCCCCTGGACCCCCCAGAGGTGTTTGTATCTCAAGCGGTCGAGCTCGTCAGGACCGATGTGCGGCGGCGTGACCCGGTCGACGCGCGTCGCGCGCTCGCCGCCCTACGCGCGACCGCGCCGATAGCGAAGCGGTGAGGCGCCGGTCCAGCGGCGGAAGGCGCGCGAGAAGGCGCTGGCCTCGGAGTACCCGGTGAGGGCGGCGATCTCTTCGACGCTGAGCGCGGGGTCGGCGAGGTAAGCGCAGGCGAGCTCGCGGCGCGCCTGGTCGAGCAGCTCGGAGTAGGCGACGCCTTCGGCCTCGAGCTTGCGCTGCAGGGTCCGTGGGCTCACGCCGAGGCGGCGCGCGAGGGTGGCGATGTCGGCCAGGCCTTCGCCGATCATGGCGGCGAGGGTGGTGCGGGCGTGGTCGACGAGGGCAGGGGACGGCGCGCGCGCGGCGAGGTGCAGGCCGTGTCGCTCGAGGATCGCGCGCAAGGTGGCGTCTGCGCCGACGATGGGGCGATCCCAGGTGAACTTCCCCCCGCCGAGCGGACAGGTTGACTATGCCGCCATCGCGGCGATGTGTCTCTTGAGTTCGAACTCGATGCGGCTCTCGTAGTCGGTATCCGATGCATCAACCCCTTCGTGGCGTAGCCCGCGAGCGAGCTGCACGATGGGGGCGTGGTCGAGGGAGCCTCAGTCCGCTGGCATCCCTGTGATGCCCAACGCTCGGTTGGCCACCCTGAGCCACACGGCGCCGGCCGCGGGACAGGGGACTCCCCGTGACAGAATGTCTTCACCGCTGGCCCACTCCCCAGCAGCCGCCCCGCCCCCTCGAAATCAAGCAAGTACCCGCCGACCATCTCGACCTGCCACCTCTCGGGCAGCACCTTCTGGAACTTGCTGAGGCGATACTCGGGGACCATGGCGTTGAGCTTGCGCCGCGTATCCTCGGCATCCCAGAAGGCGGGGTCGCGCAGGGTCGAGACGAGCTCGCTGACGCTTTGGTGGGTGACGCCGTCGCCGGCGATCTTCACGGCGAAGTTGTCGGGGACGACCTTCCAGCCGCCCTTCCACTCGAGGGCGTACTTGAGGGTCTGATTGATGCGGCCGCCCGCGAAGGTCCACCAGGTGACGGCGGAGTCGTCGTACCGATAGGGATCTTGGCGGGCGAGCAGGGGGCCGAGGTCGTCACGCCACTCGCCTAGGGCGGCCTTGGCGCGCTCGTCGAGGAAGGGCAGGTCGTCGTCGCCGAGCAGCACGTCCTTCATGGCCTGGCACACCTCGAAGCCGAGGAACTGGGGCACGAAGCCGCCCCAGCTCGGCTTCTTGCCGCGCGGCGCGGCGCGCACGCGGATGACGCGATCCCCGTGGTGAATGTGAAGCACCTGCCAGGCGCGGCCGCCCAGAAGGAAGGTGCTCATGTCCTCGACGAGGCGGTCGACGAAGCCTTGCTCCAGGCTGCCGAGGTCGCGCTTGTTCTCGGTCTGCACCTTGTAGAGCACGGGGCTCGAGAAGACCGCGTACAGCTCGAGGAAGTTCTTCTTGCCGAAGGCGCGCTCGGCCGCCTGGCCCATCGAGAGCAGGCCGCCGCCCTCGAACAGGTAGCCCTCGCGCTTCATGTGGTCGACCAGCTCGAGGTACTCGGCCTCGGAGATGCCGCGGAAGTCCGGCACCCGCGCCAGCATGCGCCAGCAACGCTCGGCGCTGATGCCGCCGTGCTGCTGGGTCATCGCGAGGATCTGGTGAACCATCACGGGCCACGCCCGCGACTCGTCCTTCACGGGCTCGATCCACCCGCGGGACGCGAGGCGCACGAGGGCGGCGCTCTGCACGACCGAGACGGCGTCTTCGCAGAGGAAGGTCATGTTGGCCACGGCGCCGGGCCGGCGCCCCGTGCGGCCCATGCGCTGCAGGAACGAGGAGACGGTGCTGGGGGCGTTGGCCTGGAAGGTGAGATCGAGCCCGCCGACGTCGATGCCGAGCTCGAGCGTCGAGGTGGCGACGATGCACGCGTTCGTGCCCTGGGCGAAGCGCTCCTCCGCGGCGTAGCGCTCCTCCTTCGACACCGAGCCGTGGTGCACGAAGACGTCGATGTCCTCGCCGCGCATGTGGTCGGCCACGGTCTCGGTGAGCGCGCGAGACTGGCAGAAGAAGAGGCTCTTCTTCCCCTTGCCGTCGCGCGCCGCCTCGAGCGCGAGCTCGGCCGTGTCCTCCCGCAGGCACACCTTGATGACTCGCTGCGCCTTGAGCTTCGGCGGATCGACCACGACGCTCTGTCGGCTCGAGCTGCCCTTGAGCCAATGCGCGATCTGCTCGGGGTTGCCGACCGTCGCCGACAGGCCGACTCGCTGCACGTCGTGCTCGGACAGCGCGCTGAGGCGCTCGAGCACGCTCATCAGGTGCGCCCCGCGATCGGTCCCCGCGAAGGCGTGCACCTCGTCGATGACCGCGAAGCGCAGGCTCGCGAAGAGCTCCCCCACCGGAATCTTCGCCGACATCAGCATCACCTCGAGCGACTCTGGCGTGGTCATCAACAGCTCGGCCGGCCGCTTGCAGAACGCGTTCTTCTGGCTCTGCGCGGTGTCCCCGTGCCACACGAAGCGCGAGAGGCCCACCATTTCGGTGTACTCGCCCAGCCGCACCTCCTGGTTGTTGAGCAGCGCCTTGATCGGCGCGACGTAGAGCGCGCCCACGCCGCTGGGCGGCGCACGCATCAGCTCGCCGATCACCGGGAACATCGAGGCCTCGGTCTTGCCGCCCGCGGTCGGCGCGAGCACGACCGCGTTCTTCCCATCGAGGATGGCCTCGCCCGCCAGCTCCTGCACCGGGCGCAGCTCGCTCCAGCCGAGCCGGCTCGATATCGCGTGCTGGAGCCGCTCTGGGAAGCGCGAGAAGACCGTCACCGCGCGCTCACAGGTCGACCGCCGCGCCGCCGAAGCCGCCCTCGGGCGGAGGCTCGTCGAGGTCACGCCCCGCGAGCACCGCCTCCTCCTCCGCGGTCAGCTGCTTCGGCGTGAAGCCGAGCAAGGTGTGCGCGTCGAGGTCGGGGTCGTCGGCGAGCAGGTCGAGGATGTCGACGTATCTGCGAAGGAACTGCCGCGGGACGACCCCCACGGCGCCGCGGAAGCCCGCGGTCACCTGGTCGACCAGCTGCTCGACCAGCGCCCTCGGCAGGCGGCGCTCAGCCTCCTCCTCGGACAGGTCGGGGTGGATCGAGCGCAGCTTCAGGGCGACCTTGATCAGCCGCTCGCGGTCGAACGGCTTCAGCGCGAGCTGCGGCTGCCGCAGGCTCGGCACGCCATTGATCTCCTCGTACTTCACGCGGTCGTGCAGCGCCTCGACGCCGCGCACCCCGCGCCGATCGTCGAAGAACGTCGGCGTGCCGGTGATGACCCACAAGAGGCCCGGCAGCTCGGCGGCCTTGTCGACGATCTGGCGGATGGCGTTCAGCGACGAGGCGCGGACGTCCGAGCGCGAGCGGAGCATCGTCTCCGCCTCGTCGATCACGATGACCAGGCCCTTGTAGTCGGCGCTGCGGACGATCTCGAGAACACCCCGCAGGTACGCGAGGGCGCTCGTGCTCTCGATCTCCCCCTTGAGCTGCGCCAGCCTCTTGGCGCTCGCCGCGATGTTCTCGCTGCCGGACAGCCACGAGATCAACGTGGAGGCGTCTTGCAGCTGGCCGGCCTGCTTCAGCTCAAAGATGCGGCGCACCACGCGCTTCATGTCGTCGGGGACGTTGCCGCCCGCGGAGGCCAGCTGCTCGTCGAGCTTCGCCTTGACCTTCTCGTCGAAGGCCGGGTCGCTCTCGGGGGTGCCGGTCTTCACCAGCGCGTCCTCGACGCGGCCGATCCAGCGATCGAGCAGATCGCCCAGGGCGCCCTGCTCGCAGCGCGGGGTCGACAGCCCGCCGACGACCTTGCGGTACAGATCGTCGAACTTGTGCAGGTGAAAGTCGTTGTCGGAGACGACGACGAAGCTGGTCACGAAGCCCTGCTGCTGGGCCTCGGCCACGAGCATCCGCGCCATGAAGGTCTTGCCGCAGCCATAGCCACCCCGCAGGAACTTCACGTCGCCCTCGCCGCGTTGCACCTCGGCGAGCTTGCGGGCGAGCTCCTTGCGCGGCCCGTCGATGCCGACCGCGAACGCCTCGAGCCCACGCAGGGGGACCGTGCCATTGCGCAGGCTCTTGAAGATGCTCACGGCGTCCCGGAATGCCATCGCCTAGTCCCTCCGTTTGTAGACCTTCATGCCGTCGACGGGGCGCACCTCGATCTCGAAGGGCACGCGCGTCGCGAGCACGTCGATCTCCGACGCGAAGGAGCGCACCCGCCTCGCCGATCCGAGGATGCGCACCAGCTCCTCCTCGTTCACGACGTGGTGCTGGGAGATGAGCTCGAGCACCTTGCGGAATTGGGGGTCCTCGATCAGGTCGACCCACTCGGCGTTGGCCGGCGGCGGCGGCGGGACGCTCGGCGCCTTCGGCGCCCGGCGGTCGCGCTGCACCTCGAAGAAGCCCTCGACCACCTTCGCCGTCACGTCCTCGACCCCGTCGGGGTGGAACACCTCGACGCGGACGTGCTCGTCGGCCGTGCCCTCGAGCTCGAGCTCGATCAGCGCCTCCTCTCCGCCCGGGGGCACGAGGACGCGATCGGCCGCGAGGGAGGCAGGGGGCCCGGCGCGCAGCAGGGTGAGCACCACGTCGGGGCGGTCCTTCACGCGCAGCGCGAGGCTGATCGCCTTCGGCGCCACGAAGCCGAGGCTCATGTTCTCGTGATCACGCAGGCGGACTGCGACCTTGAGGCGCTGCCTGCCGAGGTGGACCGGCTCGGGGCGGGCGAGGACCTCATAACGCGACAGCGATTTGCCCCGGGTCCCCCGGCGCGCGATCTCGAGCACGGGGATGACCCGCTCCTGGAGACTGTTGCCGCCGTGGGAGAAGGACGAGACGCCGTCGCTCACGCGCCAATGGGCGGTGTCGGGGCGGAAGACGAGCGAGCCTTCCTCTTCGCTGTCGTACCCGAGGGACGAGAGCTTCACCTCGAGCACGTCGCTCATCCCCGAGGGCTGGGAGAGCAGCGCGAAGCGCCGCTGGGCTACGCGCCTGTTGGCGCCGATGGGCGCCGCCTCTGTGGTCTCGTCCTGGAGCAGGAAGCCGTGGTCCGAGGTGACGACGACGCGGGCGACGCCAGCGTCGGTGAGCAGCTGGATCGCGGCGCGGAGGGTGCCCAGGGTGCGATCGAACGCGGACAGGTGCATCCCCGACTCGCCCGCGTCGTCGAGCTCGCGGCTGCGTACCACGACGAGGCGCTTGCCAACGAGCAGGCGCTTGGCCTGCTGGAGCGTGAGGGTGTCGAACGCCTCGAGCTGCAGGTCGTGCACGGCGCCGCCGGAGACGCGCTGCTGCATGACCCGGATGCGCGCGGCCGGAGCGGTGACGGCCAGCTCGCCCGCGTGAAAGCCCGCGGGCGAGCCGCTTTGCCACACGAGCCGCAGCCGGCCGTCTCGCTCGACCGGGGGCAGCGCGTTCATCCCGATCGCGGTGATGGTCGGCAGCTCCGCCAGCCGAGCCCGGAGAGAGACCTCGGCGCGGCCGCGGCCGAGCTCCTCGCCGAGGGCCTGGGCCATCTCGAAGCGCAGGGCGTCGACGAGGAACAGCGCGACAGGCCCGTCTCGCTCGACGAGCGGCTGCACCACGTCGGCGAACAGCGCCCGCTGCTGGAGGTCTCGCTGCGGCAAGGCCCCGTGCTTCACGCACAGCTCGAAGAACGCGCGGTTGTGGGCGTCGGCCCAGGCGCGGTAGGCGAGGCGCACGGCGCGGCGCACCTCGAGCAGCCTGTCGTGGTCCTCGAGATCCGAGAACAACCGCCGGTGCGCCTCCTGCTCGAACAGCCGGTGCTGCCGATCGAGCGGGGCGAGCTTGCCGGTGTAGCGCTCGACGGCCTCGTCGAGCGAGGCGCAGCGCGACAGGCCAGGGCTCTCGCTGAGCGCGCGGCCGAGCTTGGCGGCCAGGCGCAAGATCTCCCAGGTGCGCTGGAGCTTCTCCGAGCGGCGGACCCAGAAGCACTGCTCGGTCGTGCGGGACGCGGCGTAGCCCGCCGCCACCGCCCACTCGCCGCCGAGGATCGCCTCGATCGTCGCGGCGCGCATCATCCCCTCTTCGAACAGGAAGGTGTCGATCGAGCCGAGCGCCCTCGCCTTGTGGCTCTCGCGCTCGACGATCAGCTCCGCTTGCAGCGCCTGGGATTGCTCTTCGTATTCGTCAGTCAGCTCGTCGCGCACGAGCGCGGCCAGGCGCTTGCACTCCTTCGCGAACGCCCCCAGCCCCTTGAGCGGCCTCAGGTCCTCGTGGACGGGAGGCTCCTGTAGATCGTGCACGAACTCGACCGCCATCAGCCAGGTCGCGACCAGCCGCGCGAGGCCGTGGGGGCTCAGCGGACCCTCCCCGACGCGCGCCAGCCGCCAGGCCTCGGTGAGCCCGAGGTGCTTGGCGAGGAAGGGCAGCAGGCGCTCGGGCTCCTTCACCAGCGCGGCGTGGTGACGCCCTCCCGTCGCGACGAGCTGGATCACCACCTGCTCGATGCCCACCGTCTCGAGCAGCGACTCGAGCTCGTCTCGCGGGGCCGCGTCGAGGCCCGCGAGCCAGGCGTCCGCCACCTCGAGGGTGAGCCCGGGGGTCCTGAGGAAGCCGTCGATCTCCGGCGGCGACGCCGCGCCCACCGCCGCCTCGCGCACGAGGGTCGAGAGCGCGCGCTCGTGCACCGTGCCCGCCTCGTACAGCTCGAGCACCGGCGTGCTCTTCACCGTCTCCTTGCTGATCCCCGGCAGGTGCAACAGCAGCAGGTCTTTCTCGAGGCCGCAGCCATAACGCTCGAGCGAGAGCATCAGCTCGAGGAAGCTGTCCTGGTAGGAGACGACGCCATAGTCGAAAGCCGACCCTGGCCGCGCCAGCTGCGAGACCAGCCCGGTGTAATGGCGCTCCGGATCGAGGAAGACCACGATCCCGTGCTCGCGGACCTTCTTCTTCAGCTCCTCGGTGAGCAGCGCGCTGGCGGAGGGGGGCATGGCGGGGCTACCTCCTCCGAACGACGGCGCCGGCGGTCGTGACCAGAGATTTCACCCCAAGGAAGCGGTCCCACAGGCGTTCGAAGTCACCACGATCAGCGGTGTACACAGCCGCATGCCGCCGATCCGCGACGGCCATGACCAGCGCATCGACGATGTGCGCCACCGCGCTCGTATCTCCGCGGCCGAAGGCGTCCCGTAGGGCGTCAGCGGCGACCTCGGCGTCCTTCTGGTCGACATCCAGAACCCTGACCCGCTTCCGCAGGAGGGCGTTGTAGTGGTCGTTGGACCCTCGGCCTCGCCAGAACTCGCACCACGCCGGAGAAGCGGTGAACACGTCGACCTTGTCACGGTGCCAGGCCGCCAAGTGGTCCGCGAGCGGGTGGTCCTTTCGCTCGAACGCCTCGACGAGGGCGATCAGCGCGCTCGTGTCGAGTGTTACCGCCACAGCGCCCGCAGCTCGGCGAGGCGCTCCTCGCTCAGGCTGTCGGGGTCGACCCCGGCGAGCCTGCACATCTCTGCGCCAGCCGCGATCTGCTCCTCGGTGAGCTCCTGCCCACGGACGGCCAGCGAGCCGCTTGCCGTATCGGCGTGGGCGTGGGCGGCGACTCGCGCTGGTGCAGGCGGAGGGGGATCCGTGACCTGATGCGAGAGCACGAGCGCCAGGAGAGACCCGGTTAGCCCGACGTTCGAGCCCAACGTCTGGCCAGGCGAGAGTCGATCATCGAGCATCGGGCGTGTCCCCTACCGGCCCAAGACGTTGGATGGCCTCGTCGGTGAGCAGCTGGAAGAAGAGCTCCTTGGCTCGTTTGTGCGTGGCCGCGAGCAGCTCCTGCCGTCGCTCCCAGAACCCAGACGGTCGGTTGACGATCGCGTCGATTTCGAGCATCAGGCCGGACCGCGTCTGACCGCTCGGCCCTGTGACGGTCACGCCAGGCCTGATCTGCAGGATGGTCACCTCGTCGTCCCGCTGCAGCTCCGTCCTGATGACCGTTCCCGTCTCCGGAATCGGAGCGCCCATCAGCGTGAAGCTCGCCTCGAGCAGGGCGAGCTGCGACGACGGCGGCGCGTCGAGCAAGTTGGTGTATTTGAGGGAGTAGCGTTCGAGGTCGATGTCGAGCCCCGCGTCCCGGAGCGCGTCGAGCGAGCGCGCGATCTCCACCGAAAATGCCTTCCACCCGGGGTAGCTGTCGGGGGCGACGACCGAGAAGACGTGATCCCCCACCTGGATCGTCCCCCCGGTGCCTGAGAGCCGATAGGTGGGCTGGTACCGCAGCCCGGCGTTGGCCTCGCGCACGTCGCGCGGGACCTGCGCCACGGGCAGCGGCTGGACATCACCGAACGACTCGCGCAGCGAGCGGAACAGCAGCCCGGGAAGGACGTCTCCCGCCCCCTTCGTCGTCGACGTGAAGCGGAGCTCGAAGAGGGCCTCCATCAGCGGAGAGCGCGACAGAGCTTCCGGGAACGGCGGCCGGACCATCGCCGAGACTGTTCCACTCGCTCTGGGCTCTGTCAACGGACCGCTCCGGTCGCGCGGCGGTCGAACGTCGATCGTCGAGTCGATCCGTCCCCGCCTCACGCCTCGGCCTCCTCGTCCTCACCGTCGGCGTCGCCGCCCTCCGCGTCACCCGCCGCCTCGGCCTCGCCCTCCGCGGCCTGCCTGGCCTTCAGCTCCCTGCGCCTCCGCTCCTTCTCGCGACTGACCTCCACCTCGGCGGCGTGGTCTCGTTCGAAGGCGGCGCGGGCGTCGTCCGAGCCGGGCTCGTCGATGGTGAAGCCGGGCTTGATCTCGTCCTGCAGGCGCAGCTCCCAGGCGTACGCCTTGGCGGGGTGGTACTTCCAGAAGCAGCCGTGGGCGACGGCGAGGCTGGGGTCGGTCTTGCACTTGTCGTCGACGCGGGCGGGGAAGTAGCGCTTCGCCAGGTGGGCCCAGTCGTAGTCCTTCTTGTTCTCGGCGCGGCAGAGCTGCTTCCACCATTTCTTGGGGTCAGCCCATTGCGGGGCGAGCAGCGGCCACAGGGCGGCGCTGTTGATCATCACGCCGTCGTCGAGGTCCATCACGAACGGGGCGTCGGCCTTGCGCGGGGGGCACTCGGCGTCGGTGGGCGGGGCGCCGCGCTGGCTCAGCTCCTTCACCAGCTCGATCATCTCGGCCAGCTCGTCCCGCAGGGGCTTCACCGCGTCGTAGCGCTTGTCGGCGGCGGCCCTGGCCTTCTTGTCGAGGGTCGCCCGGGCCTCGTTGAGGCCGGTCAGCTCCAGGTCGAGCGCGCGCAGGGTCGGGGCTCAGGTGATCGGCCAGCAAGGTGGAGAGGGTGTTGTCGGCCCAGCGGTGGATGCTGACCCAGGCGACGAAGCTCTTCTTCTTGCTCGACAGCGGAAAGTAGATGGGGCGGTTCTCGTAGAGGCCCTTGTGGTGCGCGAACAGGTCCTTGCGCAGCCAATCCCGCAGGGTGACCCTGGTGCCGCCGGTGATCGCAAGCTGTCCCTCGGCCCACGCATCGTGAATGGGCGCGCACGCGGGGTGCCTCAGCGAGTCCTCGCTGGCGTCGTGGGGCCCCACGAACAAGACGCCCGCGGGAAGGGCGTCGGCCGGCGCCTGATCGAGGATGCCCTCGCCGTTCGCGCCGAAGCGCCCCAGCGCCACGCCGATCGCGAACGAGACCGCCGCCTCCGGGGTCGGGCGGATCATGTTGGGGCTCGTAGGGCGGCAGCGGCGCGCCCTCGGGGCGGTCGACGGCGCGCTGCGCCCAGTCCTGCGCGGCGCGCCAGGGCGAAGGGCCGGGGGAGCGAAACTCCACCGAGGGCTCGCGGTGCGACTCGTGCTCGGTGAAGGCGGCCTCGAGGGTGGAGAAGATGGTGTCGGCGTTGGCGACGGGAAAGATGGGGAGCCGGTTGACGTCGCCGACCTGGAAGTGGACCGTCGGGTTCAGTGACTGCAGAACCTCGCGGCCATCTGGAGTTCATCTGCACAGAGCGTCGCACCTCGTGCCGACGGGAAGACCGACGAGCCCCTTGTCCAAAGATGCCGCTGAAACGGTGCGCTCGCGCGCCGAACTCCGCGCCAATCATCGAGAACGCAATGCCCAGGTGCGAAGTATTGTCCTCGCTCTGCGAGTCGTCGCTTCCGTAGGCCTTCGAGCGTCCAGCTAGTTCAATCCCGCCGGACGCCAGATCGACAGCGTCGAGCGGCTCAAACCACGCGGCCCGCCGGCCCCCTTGATACGGAACCCATGACACGTCAGTCGCCCGCGTCGCGCCGAGACGTGCGGAGCGAGGGCCCCACCTCCCAGGCGACGAACGAACCTTGCATTGTCTGACGTCGGCATCCCCTGCCGGACGGGCGCCACCTCCCCCAGCTTCGGCGCCGCCGCATACCGCTCCAAGAACTCCTTCGACCACCAATAGACGATGGGCTCGCCGTCGATGACCGCGAAGCCCTTCGGGTCGAACTCGTGGCGCCCGACCTGCGCGAGCAGGCCGGCTCGCTTGCGGGCCGTCCGCCGCGAGTCGCGTGATCGGTCGTCGAGGGGCGTCGGCTGCACGGCGAGCGCGAGCTCGTCCGGCGCGGCACGTCGGATGACCGACATGACCGTCGCGAGCACCTCGTCCGGTACGTCCTCGAATGCCCCACGATCGACGTCCCCCAGCGTGCGCACGTCATTCTCGCGAACGATCCACTTCCGCAGCTCCGCGAACTGCCCGAGGAACATCCACCCCCGCATCGTGAGCAGGGCCGACACGCCGCCCTCACGCACCAGCTCGAGCCCTCGCTCCAGGAACGCCGCGTACAGATCGGCCTTGCCCCGCGGGTACGCCTTCACCACGTAGTCAAACTGCGTGGTCTTGCTGAGGCCTTGATACGGCGGGTTGCCGACCACGACGTCGTACGTGCCCTCCCTCGCCAGGGTCATGAAGCGCAGGCCGGCGGCGAGCTGCTCGGCCTCGAGCCGCAGGCCCAGATCGGCCTCGGCGGCGTGCGCGTCGAGGAAGGCGCCGAGCGCGGCCTCGACGTCGCCGCGGCGCTGCTTGGCGGCGTGCGCGAAGAGCGAGCCCAGGGCCTTCTCGGTCTCCTCGTCCAGCAGCGACGCGACGTGCCGATCGACCCGCAGCAGGGTGCCGAGGTGGTCGACCCCGCGCAGCGCCTCGAGCAGCTTCGTGGTCAGCTCCGGCTGCAGGCCGAGCGCGCTCAGCTCCCGCGTGAGGGCGGCGAGGGCGGGGTCTTCTTTCGGCAGCGAGCCGAGGCGGAACACCGGGGCGACCAGGTTGAGCCGGCCGAGCCTGGCCGCTGGCGCGTACAGCTTGGCGCGCAGCCACAGCGCGGCGGCGGCGATCTGGATGGCGCGCGGATCGATGTCGATGCCGTGCAGGTTCTTGTCGACGATGTCTCGCGCGATCTCCTCCGGCGTGCGGGCCTCGCCGCGCTGGCGCGCCTCCTCCTCGTGCAGATGGGCGAGCAGGCCGAAGGCGATCACCAGGAAGTGGCCCGAGCCACACGCCGGGTCGAGCAGCTTCAGGTCGCGGATCGAGGCGGGGGCTTTGTCGATCGCGTCCTTCGGGATCGGCTGGGGGACGAAGTATTTCCAGTCGTGCTCGAGCGCGCCTTCAATGGGCATCAGCGCGTCGGGGGCCACCTCGCCTGCCTCTCGCTTCGCGCGCCACGCGGTCCGCCGCGCCTCGAGCCCAGGGAGCACCGCCTCGGCGTCGGGCTTCCAGCCGTTCTTCTTGCAGATGGCGAGCCAGGTCAGGCCGAGGCTGTTGTGCAGCAGCCACTCGACCATGTACCGCTCGGTGAACATCTGCGTCTTCGACGCGATCTCGTGCGGCTCGATCTTGTCGCCGTCGGCGATCTTCTTGTCGAGCGCCTCGCGGTCGGGGTCGTTCCAATATTGGTAGACCCAGCCCAGGGTGGTGTCGTCTCCCCAGGCGGAGGCGAGGGCCGGGTCGTTCAAGACGTCGACCACCGCGCGCAGGCTCGCCGCGGGGATCGGCATCAGCGCGCTGACGCCGACGTTGCCGAACAGGCCGGGCAGCTCGAGCGCCAGCTCGGCGAACACCACCTCGAGCAGATCGCGATAGCCCTCGGTGTCGTCCTCCGCGAGCGGGCCCGCGTAGTGCTTGTATTCGTCCTCGAAGGCGGGACTCTTCCAGCCTCCGGTCAGCACCGCGGGCGCGAGCAGGCCGTGGTGCTCGAGGACGCGCACCAGCACCAGCCGGTGCAGCAGCGTGGTCGCCGCCTCGCGCACCGCGACATCGAGGAAGCGCCGCTGCCGGGCCGACTGCGGCCCCTTGCCGCTCGGCCTCTTGCCCTTGGCCAGGGGCACGCTGCGCGCCTGCTCGTCGAGCCAGGCCTGGAGCCGCTCGCGCCTGCGCCGCCGCGCCTCAGGCAAATCGGCCTTGTCGATATCGACGTCGAGCCGATACTCGCTGCGCGCCGCCTTCTCGAGCTGGTCCCTCAGCGTCGCGTGCAGCCCGCGCACGTGCCTGCGCAGCGCCTCCTTGGCCTCGGGCGTGAGCAGCGTGGGGGTCATGAGCGGTCTCCGCGCCCCTTCATCCGGCGCTGCGAGCTTGGCCTGTCTGCTACGCTGACGGGGTCATGGCCCTCCCGCTCCGCGCCGATGATCTGTGGCCCCTGGTGCTCAAGCTCCCGCACGACGAACAGGTGCGACTCGCGAAGCTGGCGCTGCGAGCTGCCTCGGGCGGCGATGACGCGCGGGCGTACGTCGCGGCACCTGTGGCCCCCGGCGAGCTCGACGCCGAGGAGGACTCCCTCGCGTGGGACGCCGAAGGTTGGGACGAGCCGCATGCGCAGGGGTGAGATCCGCTGGTACGTCTTTGGCCAGCCAGACAAGCGGCGCCCCGTGTTGGTGCTGACCCGGGATGAGGTCGTCGACACCTTGAACGAGATCATCGTAGCTCCCGCGACCCGCACGACGCGTGGGCTCAAGACCGAGGTCCCCCTGACGGTCGACGATGGGATGCCCCTGGCGTGCGTGCTCAACTTCGACCATGTCGCGCTAGCGCAGCGCGCTCGAATCGGTGCCTTGATCACCACGCTCGACCCCTCCCGATGGCCGGAGGTCGAGTCGGCCCTGTTGATCGCCTGCGGCTTCGAGCCACGCTCCCCGCGCGGATAGCCAGCTTCCGAAGGTTGCTCACCGCAGCCTCACGCGGTGGTGGGCGGCGAGCTGGTGGATGATCTTGCGTTTCAGCTCCTCGAGCAGCCGATCGAGCTCGGCCTCGGTCTCGATCTCCCGCCCGGCGAGCGAGAGGTCGACCTCGACGACCGGGGTCGCCCCGGCGGCCTCGAGCAGCTCGTCGAGCTGGCGCTGCGCCTTCACCAGGCCGGCCTCGCGCCGCGCGGCGAGGGTGGCCTCGAGGCCCTCGAGCGGCGGGGCCACGGCGCGCTCGTCAGTGCGGGGATCGGCCGCGTCGCGCAGGTGCCGCAGCACGAGGTGGCGCTGCTCGGCCGCGAGCTTCTCGTAGCCAGGCCGCCTGCGGAGCGAGTCTTCCGCTTGTTCGACCCAGCGGCCGTGCTGCTGGAGCACGGCGCCTCGCTTGGCGCGGTACGCCTCGCGGACCAGCCCGACGTCTGCCTTGAGGGAGTGAGCGTCCTCCCACGGGCGGTCGACCTTCAAATGGGCCTCGAGCCGCTGCGCCGCGGCGCGCGTCTCCTCGTCGGTCCCCACCGCCTGCAGGCTCGGCCACACGATCGTGCGCACCGACTCGGCGTCACACAGCAGCTCGATCGTCGCGTCGGAGAGGTCGGTCTCCATCCGGCTCAAGAGGGAGAGGCCGTCGCGCAGATCGGAGAGGGCGTGTTTGGTCGCCTTCACGGTTGGCTCGACCTTGCGATCCCGCCGGCAGCGCTCGAGCGCCGAGGCGAGCTTCTCGAGGCCCTTCGGGTACGCCACGACGCCCGGCAGCCTGCGGAAGCGCTCGCCGATCTCGTTCAGGCGCTCGCGCACCCCCGCGAAGCGCTCCGCCACCGCGTCGGCGATCGCGTCGTTGTCCCGCGGGACGTCCTTGTGGAAATGGTCCTTGAACAGGGCACAAATGGCGTTCCGATCCGCCGGCTTGATGATCTCGGCCTCGTTGACCGTGAGGCTCGCCTTCTTGAGGCCCGCGTCCTTCAGCAGCTCGCGCGCGCCTTCGTCCCGCACGCTGGTGAGCTCTCCGATGCCGGGCAGGTCGACGCGCAGCTTGCCGGCGCGCAGCAGGCCCACCACACAGGCTCGCACCACGTCCGGCAGCACGCCGTGGGGCGGCCCTCCGAAATGGGCGAGCAGCGTCGAGCCCTGCACGCCGCCGTGCTGCTTGATGTACGACAGCAGCGCCGACGGCACGCGTCCGCTGCAGGTCACCGCGTACCTGCCCGCGTCCAAGGAGAGGATGCCGAGCTGGTCCTGGCCGAGGGCCGGCGGGGGCGCGGCGAGCTCGCTGTTCTCGATCAGGAAGAGGATGTCTTTCTCGGGGACGGCCACCGTCGTCGGGTGGGGGTACAGCTCGGGGAGCACGCCCTGCGCGAACGCTGCGAGGGCCTCCTTGAAGGTCTGGCGATGCTGGCGCGGCGCGCTCGAGCGGCCGCGGAAGTAGAGGGTGCCCGCCATGAAGGCGGCCTGGAGCGCGTCGGACAGCTCGCGCTTGTGAGCGTCGAGCTTGTTGCGCTCCTCGACCAGGAAGCGCGCCTTGTCGCTGGAGAGCTGCGCCTGCCTCGGCTCGTACAGGGCCACCATGCGCGCCGAGCGCTCGACCTCGTTGGCGGCGTGGCGCAGCACATCGACCTCGCCGATGACCCACACGATGCGATCTCGAAAGCTGTCGCTGTCGCTGCGTGAGACCCACTGCGTCGCCTCGTCGGGCCGGCCGGCCTGGAAGTCGATCGTGACGACGGTGTGCTTGCGCTCGTCCTTGATGTGGACCTCCCGCGCGGAGAGGCCGTCGCTGAACAGGGCGAGCCAGGGCAACGAAATGGCGCCGAGCTTCGGCGGGGCCACGTCCCCGAGCAGGGTGGCGAGCACCTCCTGCAGGCGCCGCGAGCGCTGCTCTGCCGTGGCGGCGTAGGCCTCGCGCTCGCGCTGCCACTCCTGCCCGGCCGAGCTCTCGACGCGGTAGCCGGTCTGCTCCGAGTACAGAGGGAAGCTCCCCCCGCAGCACGTCGAGCGCCTTCTCGACGGCGGGCGTGAGGTCTCCCTCGCCGAGCCTGGCGTACAGGCAGCGCGCGATCAGCTCGGGCGTCGTCTTCTCCTTGTCTTGCACGTGCTCGAGCATGGCGACCGCCTTGAGCACGCGCTCGAGCAGGGCCCGGTCCTCGCCGCGCTTGCCGCAGAAGTCGAAGGCGGCGGCGAGGGTCATCTGCAGGTCGGCGTCGAGCGCGCTCGCGAGGATGTCGAAGACGAGGTCGATCGTGATGAGCCGGCCGACCTCCATGCGGGTCAGCTTCTCGTGGTCGTGGCGGAACAGATCACCCAGGAGCTGCAGCAGCCCGCGGATGGCGTGCGAGTCCCCCTGGACGCGGGTCGACCGCGTGCGCAGCCCGGTGGTGATGCCGAGCAAGAGCTCCACGTAGCCGGGGAGCAGCGGGTAGACCTCGACGAAATCGTCGACGCTGAAGCTGTCCGGCTTGTAGCCGTAGTTGCGCAGATCGGCCCGGTGCTCCTCGAACAGCTCCCTGAGCACGCTCTCGGCGGGGCGCTGCTTCTTGAGCAGCCGCTTGTGCACGACGTCGCGGATGTTGGCGGGGCCGAGGTGTACGCGCAGCCCCGGGGGGAAGCGGTCCTTCAGCTTGACGATGGCGGTCGCCCCCGCGCCGTCCTCGAGCTTCTGCTGGCCGGTCGCGAGCAACCACGCCTCGCCGTTCATGCGCTGGCCGAGGGCCGAGACGAACGATTGAAGCGCGAGCATGCGGTTGTTGTCGTCGTGCACGTATTGGCTGACCTCGTCGATGACGATGAACAGCGCCCGGCCCGGGGCGCGGTGCTTCATCATCTCGGCGATCGTCCTCACCGCGTCGTCGGCGGAGCGCTTGAGGCCGACCTCGGTGCCGCTGCGCGCGTCGACGAAGGAGGTCGGCTCGGGGTACAGCTCCGGCTTGAGGGCGTGCATCACCGCGGAGAAGTAGTCTTCCACCAGCTGGCTCTTCTGCAGCTCGCTCCATGGCCGCGCGTGGACCTCGGCGACCTTGTCGATGAAGGCGCCATACAGACCCTCGTTCTCCAGCTTCAGCTCGTATTCGGCCACCAGCTGGCTCAGCGTGGCGTAGCCGAGGCGCTCCTGCGTCATGCGCACGATGACCGCGTGGACGTGCTCGTCGTCCCGCGCCTTGCTGCCGACGTCGAACACCACCGCCAGCGGGGCGGCCTTCAGCGCCCCGACCAGCTCGGCCCAGGCGCGGCGCAGGTCGTCGCCCTTGGGTGAGGTGTCTCGCGCCAGCAGGGCCTCCGCGAGCGGTCGCCCGCCCGGCAGCTTGCGACCGTCGAGCGCGAGGCCCAGCAGCTTCGCGAGGCTCGACTTACCGGAGCCATAGAAGCCGGAGATCCAGCAGGCAGGGAGGCGGTGCCCGCTCGCCCAGCCCGCGAGCTCGGCCCGCATCCCGGTGAGCAGGCGGAGGAGCTCCTCGTGGATGCCGTCGTCCGTGGCGCGGGTGTCGTCCTTCTTGTACCCGCCGGTGACGATGTACTCGGAGACCTCGCGCTCGAGCTCCTCCGGCTGCTGCTCGTGGAAGTAGACGACCGGCGGGATGGCGCGGGTGACGTCTCGCTCGAACAGGTCGTGGATCAACATGGGGCTCACCAATAGATGCGCGGGCGATAGTCGTGATCGGCGGGCAGAATGCCCATGAAGCTCAGGCCTTCTCCGGCGCGGGTGCCCGGGTACAGCAAGACGACCGGCACGTTGGGGATGCGGCCGGCGATGTGCTTGAGCAGCGCGGAGGTGCGCATGAACGGGTAGAGCGCCCCGGCGCGCGCGAGGAAGAGGACGACCCGATCGCCGTGGTCGGGGTGCTCGGCCAGCAGTCGTTGCACCTCGCGGACCACGTCGGCCGCGAGGCCGCCTGCGTCCTCCAGGTGCTTGGTGACGCGCTCCTTCACGAGGGCGAGGCCGCGCGCCGGGCCACCCCTCTTGGCGTTGCGCTTCTCACTCGCGATCAGGCCGGCGAGCTCCGCCTCGCCCATCGCGCGGACGCGCCCGAGGAGCAGCGCGTGCAGGTTGATCTGCCCGACGGTCCAGCCCATCGAGCGGAGCTTGTCCGAGAGGCGGTGCATGTGGGCCCGCAGGGCGTACTCCTCCTCCGGCGAGTACGGGAGGATGGCGAAGTTGTAGCTCCACGTGGTGGAGATCTGCGGCCCGCTCTCGCGCAGCAGATCGTCCTCGAGCGCCTTCAGGGAGCGCTCGAGCGCGCTCGGGTGGCGGTAAGTCACGCGGCCTCCTTCAGGTTCTGCAGGCCATAAGCGAGCAGGCTCGGCTGCAGGAAGGTGAGCTCGCGCGCGCCGCCCAGCTCGGCCAGGCGCACCCCGGGCACCCGCGCCAGGGCGACGCTCGGCGCGTCCCCCTCGACGCCGAGCGAGCGGAGGTAGGGGTTATCGACCAGGGTGCCGTCGAACCTCACCTCGCGTAGCAGGTAGAGCACGTACCCCAGCACGACCTCCGGCACGAAGGGCACGACGAGCGGCCGCGGATCGCGCGTCGACCCGACCAGCCCGACCTCGTGCGCCGCCGCGAGCAGGTTCGAGGCGAACTTGATGCGCGTCGCCGCCCCCCAGCGCCCCGGCTCGAGCTCATCGACCCAGCGCACGACCGTGTCCCGATCGATCGTGCGATAGCCCTCTCTCCGGCGCCTGGGCAGCAGCTCCCCCGTGAAGCGGCGATAGACCGGATCGGCGAGCTGGACGTGGACGTGGCAGAGCAGCGGGCGCAGCCGCGAGGGGATCGGCCCGAGCGCGCGCAACAGGGCGAGCGCCGACGGGTAAGCGTCGAAACGCTCGACCATATCGGGCACGAGCGTGCGCACCCGCGCCTCGCTCTTCACCCCGAACCAGCGCTCTCGGAAGGCCATGGGCGCGCGCTCCGAGGGCGGCACGCCCGGATCGACGTTGCGCCAATACGCATAGCAATCGTCGGGCGCCAGCGTGCAGCGCAGGATGCGCGTGTGCACCACGGTCGCCTCCGCGGGCCGCAGGTCGGCGCTCACCGCGCAGGCTCCAGGTACGGCATGGGGTAGCGCGCCGGCAGATCCGCGAGGCTCGCGGCCAAGAGGCGCGCGGCCTCGAGCGCAGAGCCCGTCTTCGCGCTCACGCGCCGGCCTCCAGGCTCGGTCGTGGTCTTCGGCGAGCCGAGGGACGACAGCTGCTTGCTCAGCGCCTGCGCCGACCACGTCTCGCTTACCAGCAGCCGAGGCCCCAGCGCCTCGGCCGGGGCCCGCTCCGCGGCGCGGTGCTGCGCGAGCCGCTCCGAGAGCGCCTCGTCCACGTCGAAGCCGAAGTGGAACAGCGTCCACAGCCCGTCGCCCCCGCCGATGCTCTTGCGCAGCCCCGCGTCGACCGTCGTCGCCACCTTGCGAACGAGCCCGAGGCTCGCCCACGCGTGCGTCCGCGGCGCGAGCCGGTGGAACAGATCGTAGCCCCCGAGCTTGTTCACCAGGTCCGACGACCACCACCCGAGCCGCGTCGGCTCGGCCCCCTGCTCCCCAGCCCACGCCACCGTGAGCTGGAGCGCGAGGATCTCGTCGAGCGCGTCGGGTGAGAGGGCGAGCATCGAGGGCCCGGAGGGTAGCCGGATGGAGGGCCAGGTTGAAGCTGAAGCGGCGGGCGGAGGTGAGGGCTGGAGGCCTCACTTCGAGCGCGGCGGTGGGGGCCGAGCGCGTCGTCGTGGTAGAACCAACGCAGGCCACCGTGCACGACCTCGACGAACAAGACCGAGCGATCCTTCGCCAGATCCTCGAGGCGTACGAGCGCGGGACGGAGCTGCCGAAGTACGCGGCGTTTCGGGTCCAGAACGAGGCGAGCCGCGAGCGCATCGACCGGCTCGAGGGGCGTTATCTCCATCAGGTGGGCACCGATCGCGTCGGGCTCACGATCGAGGGAGTTCGAGCGTGCGACACGGCGGAGGCCGAGCGCATGTTCGAGCGGATCAACGCGCTGGCTGCGGCGCTCAAGCGCCGCTACCGCGCGGACCTCGATGTCGAGCAAAAGGTCAGCATCCTCTCGGGCCAGACTGGGCTCTCGGCAGAGGAAATACGCAGGCTGGCAGGGCTGCTGAATCTGACAGGCGTCCTCAAGAACCACACGCTGGATGCTCAGGGCTGGGTGACCCGCCTGAGCCTTCGAGAGACCATCCTCGATCTCGAGCCGCTGGTCTGGCGTGCGTCCGTGGCTCCAGGCGGCAAGCTGCGTCTGGTTGACCTCACGATCGACGGGTATCGGCCGTTCGCGAGCTTCGCGGCTCGGTTGGACCCGCTGACGGTCATCATCGGAGCGAACGCGGCCGGCAAGAGCGCGCTGTTCGGGGCGCTGGAGCTGCTGAAGCATCTCGCCGTCGACGCTCTGCCGCCCGAGATCGATCCCTTCCTCGCCCCCGGCGCGCAGCTCTTCCACATCGGGCCCGAAGGGGCCGCTCGCGCGATCGAGCTCGGGCTCGGCCTCACGTCCGGGGAGGAGCCGCTCACCTACCGTTTCCGCGTCGCAGGATCCGTGGGATCGCCGCGCGTCGAGTCAGAGGCGCTCGAGAGGACGTCGACGGAGCGGCCGTATTCGTACCTGAGCTTTGTCAACGGTGTCGGGCAGGCGAAGGACCCGTCGGATCTCGGTCGTCCTCGTGCTCCGTGGACGGTCAAGGCGAATGAGCTCGCCTTGCGACGTGTCGACCCGGGGCTTCGCACCGCCACCGTGGTCCGCGACTTTCTGACCTCGTGGGGCTTCTACAGAGGCTTCGACGTCGGCCCAGAGGCACCCATGCGTGCGCCGACGGTGATCGAGCAGGAGCCGGTGCTCGCACCGAGCGGCGCCAACCTCGTGGCCGTTGTTCACACCATCTGCCTCGAGCACCCCGACACTCGCGAGGAGCTCGAAGGCCTGTTGGCGGCCGCGGTCCCGGGCTTCGTTGGAATTGGAGCGTCGGCTCGTGGGAAGGGGAGCGTCGTCCTCAGCTGGCGAGAGCGCGGCCTGAGCGAGCCGCTCACCTCGGCGGACCTCTCCGACGGCACGCTGCGGCTGCTTGGATGGCTGGTGTTGGCGTTGGGCCCGAACGCTCCGCCGCTGATGTGCATCGACGAGCCCGAGCTCGGGCTGCATCCGCGCACGTTGCCCATCCTCGCGGGCGCGTTCCGGCGCGCGGCGGAGCGCACGCAGCTCCTGATCGCGACGCACTCGCCGTACTTCCTCTCGCAGTTCGAGCTCGATGAGATCGCCGTGATGCGCCGAGAGGACGGGCGCTCGCTTTGGCTGCGCCCGGCGTCGCAGGAGGCCCTGAAGCGCGAAGTGGAGGAGCTGGGCGCGGACGCGATCGCCAAGATGCACATCAGCGACGAGCTGGAGGCTCGCTCGTGAAGATCCTCGTGTACGTCGAAGGGCGCGCAGACGCGATCGCCTTGGAGAGCTTGCTGAAGCCCGTCACGGAGGTTGCCCGAAGGAATCGACGGTCCATTCGATTTCTGGGGCTCACCTCCAAGGCCGAGGTCCTCACTCAGGCGCCAAGGAAAGCGGCGTCCGAGCTGCGCGGAGCTGCCGATGCGTGGGTCTTCGCGCTGCCTGACCTGTATCCATCCGCAGGCTTCAACGATGCGCTGGCGCACAGGACACGCGATGACCTGCTGGAGGTCCTGGTGCGGAGCTTTCGGCGTCGATGCTCGGAGCTCGGTGTGCCTGCGGAGCGACGCGATCGCTTTCGCGCTCATTGCCTGAAACACGACCTCGAGGCGTTGCTCCTGGCCAGCCCTGCGGCGCTTCGCGCACGCCTGAAGACAAGCGACGCCCTGAGCGGGCGTTGGCGTTTGCCCGTGGAGGACCAGAACCAGGACCGTCCGCCCAAGAAGGTCGTCGACGAGCTGTTCAACAAGTATCGACGGACTCGCTACGTCGACACCACAGAGGCACTCTGGATACTCAGCAAGGCGAGCCTCGATGATCTCGTGAGCGCCTGTGCGGAGTCGTTCGCGCCATTCGTCCGCGAGCTGCGAGCCCTCGCCGAGCACGGAACCCTCGAAGCGTCGACCTGAGGCTCGAGCTATCTCGCGGCGGAGCTGAGCTCCACCACCGCCCCCGCCGTGACAAAATGCAGCCAGCAGTCGATGCGCCTACCCGGCCGCGCGATCGCGAGCGCGTGCGCGTACGCGGCGAGCTGGGCCGCGAGCTCTCCCGCCTTGGCCCGCAGGGCGGCGTCGCTCGATCCCGGGAAGCTCTTGTGGTCGACGATGACGAGCCGATCGTCGGTCTCGAGGAGGAGATCGATGCGGCCGTCGATCAAGCGCTCGCCGTGCTCGGTCCCGAGGCGGACCTCGATGGGGATCTCGCGGCGCCAGCGCGCTCCCGGGACCTGTCGCTCGACGAACGCTGAGAAGGACTCCGAGGCGAGGAGGAGGCTCTCCGGCGCCAGCGCGCCGCGCGCGCCGTGCCCTGTGAGCAGCCGCCCGGCTCGCTCGAGCCTCGCGTCGCGCGACAGGCCGGGGAGATCGCAGGCGAGGAAGGCGTGCACCGCGTCGCCGAGGTCGCTCCACTCGACCGCGGCCGCGGTCTCGAGTGGCAGTGGGTCGTGGAGGCGGTGGAGGGCGGCGAGCTGGAGGGCGGGAAAGGGCGCCGACGCGTCCGCCGCCGACGGCTTGATGCGATAGGGGGGAGCGCTCAGGGCCTCGCCGCGCGAGAACCAAGTGCGTGGGCCGTTCTTCTGAATGGGCGCGGCTTCATCGCCGGCGGTGAGGCTCCACGCGAGCGCCTCCACCTCGAGCTGGCCGGCGCTCGGAGAGCCTACGCGGAGCGTGACCTTCGCGTCATGCTCGACGGGGGGAGGGGAGGACGAGCGCCGGCCGACCTTCGCGGTCGCTCAGCTCCAGGAGCCAGGACACCTGCGGGGCGCCATTCTTGAGCTGAGTGGCGAGGATGAGGACATCGCGCGGCCGCGTGAAGCCGACGTAGAGCAGGCGCGCCCGCTCTCGCCGCTTGCGCTCGGTGAGGCGCGTCCCTGCGGTCGACGCGAGCGCGTTGCTCTCGAGCGATGCGTCCCCACTCTGCCCGTAGGGCCACGGCCAGTAGCGGATCCAGCGACCCGCGAGCGGTGCCTCTGGATCGAGCGCGTGGGCTTCGGTCTCGGGCGCGACGTCGAACACCTCGCGATCGCGCGCCGTCTTGTCGAGCGAGGACAAGATCACGACGGGCCACTCGAGCCCCTTGGCGCGATGGTACGTCGTGAGGGTGATGGCGTCGTCGTCCGAGCCCGCGTGCTGCTCGTCGCCCTGCTTGGCCTCGCGATCTTCGTAGAAGGTGCGCTGGAGACCCTGGAGGAAGCGCAGCAGCCCGGCGAGCGACGCCCCCTCTCCTTGCTCCGCGCAGCGACGCTCGTACACCCCGGCGAACCGGCGCAGGGCGTCGAGGTTGGTAAGCCGCTGAGGCGGGTCCGGCCAGCGCGCGCAGAGCAGCGGCAGATCGAGCGCGACGAACGCGGCCTCGACCAGCTCGGCCGGTGTCGCGATCGCGGCGACGTCGCGCAGCGCGTCGAGGCGATGTCGCCACGTAGGCGTCGTGCGCTCGCGGCCCTCCTCGGGCGGCGCGAGCTCGCGATCGAGCCACGCGTCGGGGCCAAGGCCGTCCCAGCCCTGGAGGGCCTCCAGCTCGGCGACGCTCAGCCTGTCCTGCTCGTCGAGGACGTAGCGGAGCGCCGCGCCCAGCGCGACGCCCTCCGGGGTCTGGAGCAGCCCGCTGCGCGCCACGGCGGCTCGGTGGCCGAGCCTCGCCAGCGCGTCCGCGAGCTCGTGCGCTTCCTCGTTGGTCGCGACCAGCACCGCGACGTCGCCTGGTCGCAGGGGGCGTTTGTCGGCCGTGACGCGATCGTAGACGAGGGGGCGCTCTCCCTCACCGAGCAGGCGCGCGATCCCCTCCGCGAGGGCGCGCGCGTAGCCGGCCTTGTTGCCCGCTGCCGCGTACCAGATGCGCAGCGGCGGCCCAGCCGGCTCAGCGGGGGCCCCCTCGCGCGGCGTCACTCGCACCTCGTCGGGCGCGATCCCGTGCGACGCGAGCGCCGCGGTGAAGAGGGTGTTCGTGAGGTCGAGTAGCGGCGGGAGGGTGCGGTGGTTGACGCTGAGCGGCGTCACGCCCCCGCCGTTCTCGCGCGCCCAACCAACGACGGCGTCCATCAGGGTCGGATCTGCGCCTGCGTACTCGAAGATGCACTGCTTCGGGTCCCCCACCCAATACGAGCGACCTGCGAGCCGATGCAGCCGGAGGAACAGCGCGAGCTGGATGGGGCTCGAGTCCTGCAGCTCATCGACGACGCACAGCTTGAGGCGAGCCGACAGCTCCTGCGCGATGGGCTCGTCGTCGAGCAGCGTGAGAGCCTGGTCGACCATGTCGACGTAGTCGACCCGGTGTCGCTCGCGCTTCCAGGTCTCGTAATGGCGGAGCGTCAACGCCGCAGCCTTGTAGACCAGGTGGGTGAAGCGCTCGAGGTCGTGGTGGAAGAGCGGGTGACTGCGATGAGCGGCCGCGGCCTCGCGCAATGGGGCGATGAATGGCTCGGCCTTCTTGCTGCACTCCAGCCCCTCGACCGCGACCCACGCGCTCCAGGGGATACGGCTGTGCGCCAGATCTCGCTCGATCGAACGGAGCCGCTTGAGCGCCTCCTGCGTCTTCTTCGTCTCGTCTCCGCCCTGCGCTCGAGCGCCGCGCAGGTCGAGTCGAGCACCTCCGCGAACGCACGATCGATGGGAGCGCCGTCCTTCATGGGCATCGGCAGCAGCGCGCGGAGCCCCCGAGCGATCGCCTGGCCATCCCGTCGAGCTCGTCCGCGCGGATCCGTCCGTGGCGCGCCAGGGTGATGATCTGGGCGACGGGCCACTCCCAGTGGGTCTGGCCTTCGCGGTGGTCGAGGTGCGGCTCGAGCCGCTCGGCGAGATCGTCGAGCTCGTCGCGGTCCCTCCTGGGGACGGCCTCTTCGAGCGCCTGCGCGAGCGCGCCGCGCTCGTCGGCGAGGACCCTCAGGGTCGGCGAGTGACCCGCGTCGAGGGCGTGCTCCTGGAGCCAGCGCAGGCAGACCGCATGCACGGTGCCGACGTACGCGAGCGGCAGCTGCTGTGCGCGCTCGGCCAGGCCAGCCTCGAACAGCTTGCGCCGAATGCGGCTCTCCAGCTCGACCTGCGCCTGGCGGGTGTACGTCACCGCGAGCAGGCCGTCGACGGGCACGGCGTCTGGCCCGGTGCTCGACAAGGCTCGCTTGATCTCCTCGGTCACCCGGTGGGTCTTCCCTGTCCCCGCGCTCGCGCCGAAGATCGTGAGACCGCTGGCGCCCGCCGGCTTCACGCCCTCCGGCCCGAAGGTGCGCCCGCACAGCGCCCCGTGGCTGCAATATGCGCAGGCGGCGTCCGACTTGCTGTCATGGAGATCGGCGCCGGCGAGCCCGTGCAGCTCGAGGAAGCCCTTCTTGCCGGGGACGTTCGCTTGTCGGCCAGCGCCGACGCGAGCACCTCGCCGCCGCGCAGGTGCTCGACGACGAGACGCGACGTGGCCTCGACGCGCCCGAACGTCTCCTGGAGGCTCATGTCCCCGAGCTGCGTCGTGCCGCGGAACGGGTCGCCCTTCAGGCTGAGGCCTCTGCCGGTCTTGAGCGAGAGGTACGCCGCAGGCAACGGACTCGGCGCGCCGGCCTGTCGCTGGCGGACGACGCTGTAGATGGCGAGCTGAACGGCCTCACCCTTGCTCAGCGCCTCCCGGTAGCGCGCCTCTCCCCATTTGAGATCGATGATGGCCTCGCGGCCCTCCGCGTCAGACAGGAGCAGGTCGACCCGGCCTTTGAGCTTGCCGAGTCCCCACGGGGCTTCGACGCCTTGCTCGACGGCGACGACCGAGAGGTCGCTCTTCTCCAGGATGCTCGCGAGCTGGACCATCGCGTGGACCAGCCGATCGCGGACCTGTGCGCGCACCGAGGACATCCCCGGAAGAAGGAGCGGGCCGCCCTCTGCCTCGATCAGCGCGTCGAGCTCCTCGCGGGTGAGGGCTTGCGCGGCCCCCTCTGAGGCGAGCGCGCCGCGCTCGTGGAGCTTCTCGGCCAGGCGGTGTCCGAGGATGCCGTAGAGTCGCGCGCTGTCCGGGACCTGCGCGTGCGCCGAGGCCCGGATTCCGAGGAGGGACTCGACGACCCAGCGAAACGGGCACGCCACCAGCACCTCGAGCTGACTCGGTGAGAAGCTCAGGTGCGCGTCGAGCCGAGCCGAGAGGTGCTTGGCTGTCACCTGCCATTGGGGGCGGGCCTCCGGGAGGTCGAGCGGGGCGGCGGTCGACAGCAGCGGCGCGGGGAGCGCACCCTCGCTCTCCAGCAGAGCTGAGGCCTGTTTCGTGACTCGGGACAGCGCGAAGGCGTCCGGAGCGCAGCGCGCGCAGAGCTCGTCCCATACGGGTAACGAGCGTTGGGGCTCGCCGCGGGTTGAGTCCGGCGTGGCGACGATCAACGTCGACCGCGCGGCGAGCACCATCGCGCGCGCTGCGCGGGACTGGAGCCCGAGCAG
Source organism: Polyangiaceae bacterium (assembly GCA_016719945.1). GTDB lineage: Bacteria > Myxococcota_A > Polyangia > Polyangiales > Polyangiaceae > Xiheicaenibacterium. The sequence goes on from JADJYE010000003.1 coordinate 437,708, forward strand.
CAGCGAGGGCTCGGCCAGCGCGACGCCCGCTGACGAGAGCGCCGCTCGCTCAGCCGCGAGCCAGCGCGCCCGGCGCGCCGATCGGCTCGCGTCGTGGCCAGCGTGCCACGATGACCGCGTCGTGGGGACGTAGCACCCCGTGCGGCGAGCTCGCGTGAGCGAAGCGGCCAGCGGTCTCGCTCGAGACCTCGCGGCGAAGCCCGCCGCCCATCGCCTGCGCGACGATGGGCTCGAGCTCATGCGGCCTGAGCGTCTCGCGCGTCTCGGCCTCGAGCAGGGTGATCAAAGCCCTCGCGCGGGCCGCCAGGCCGAGCCACACATCGCCGCCCTCGACGTGCGGCCGAGTCTGGGCCCACCCTCGCACGCGCTCCGCCACCGCGATGATCGCCGCTCGTGGGGCGCCATCGCCTCGGGGGTAACAGTCGCCCTCGAGCCACTCACCGATTCGCAGGCGAGCCTCGGCGGCCCTCGTGACGGAGCCCGGATCGTCGGGCTTCGCGGGCGCCTTCGCCGCCTTCCAGGCGTCACTGCCGATCCCCGGCGCCTGTGCGAGCGCGCTCGCCAGCCTCCGTGCCGCGAACCGCCCGATGGGGCCGTTCGGGAGCGTGAGGAGCTCGAGCGCGCGATAGGGATCGCGCGGACCATAGAGGAGCGACAGCGCCAGCGGCAGCACCTGGAGCGGTGCGCGCAGCGCGCTGGTGGCGGACCGCCCCAGCGTGGGGAGCCCCTGGGACGCCAGCGCCGCCTCGAGCGGCGCCTCATCGCCGAGCGTGACGAAGAGCACATCTTGGGTGGGCAACGAGCGGGCGAGCCCGACCACCGCCTCGCCGAGCTCCCATGACGTTCGCGCTCGAAGCCAGCGCACCGAGCCGTCCCCTCGCCAAGCGGTTGGCTGGGTGCGGGAGGAAGAGAGCGCTCGCTGCGCCTGACCGAGATCCGAGTCGGCGGCGGAAGCCGAGGGAGCAAACGCTGACGCGTCGACCGTCGCGTCGAGGCTCGCGAAGAGGGAGCGCCAGCGACCGGGCCAGGCCTCGAGCGGCTCGAGCAGCCTGACCCCATCGTACAGGGGACCGCTGAAGCGGCGGAGCTCGTGCTCGACGCGGACCAGCCGATCGGCCATCCCGAGCGGCAGCGTGAGGTCGTTCGAGGACTCGACGGCCGTGAGCGCCTCGAGTCGGCGCCCGCCATTGGGTACGGGCGCGTCAGACCAACCCGCCTCGAGCAGCTCGTCGCGCCAGGAGAGGAGGGTCGCCGCCGTGCCATGTGGATCGACGTCCAAGGACCTGGCGAAGAACGGCTCGCCAGCGCGCGCCGCCCGAAGCCGCGACGAATAAGCCTGCACGCGGTCCTCGGGCGTGGCGCCCGGAGGTGGAAGCCCCAGCCGAAGCTCCACGTCGGTGAGCAGCGCGCGCGGCCCCCAGATCGGCTCACCGAGCACCGCATCTTCAGCGCGATCGGCGCTGGAGCCGGAGAGGAAGCGAGAGACGAGAGGGCGCATGGCGAGGGGGTGGCGGCCAGTGTGAGGTTCCCCGTGGGGTCGAACAAGGGAGGGAGGCGATGGCTGGCGGAGGTGCGGATGAAGTATGTCCGAGGTGTGGCCGTGGAGTCGTGACGGTCATTGAGAAGCCGCCGACCCTTCAGGCTCCCCCGAAGCCGCAGGACAGGAGCACGTCAGGGCCGGGCAGGCCACTCGAAGACCGTCTGCCCCGCGTCCTCGATGCTCACTCCGCCAAGCTCGAGCACCTGTTCGCTCGGAAGCGCCGTGAGCAGCTGGGGCAGGTGCGGGTAGAGCGGCCCGTGCAGCGCACGAAAATCTGCCGCTACGTCGTGCCCAATGCGGATGGGCGTTGGACTCCCTCCGGCATGGATCACCCGCGCGGCGCTGGGCGGATCCAGCACGAAGCGGGTGCCCTCGCCGTCGTGCTCGAGGACGACGCGCAACGGCGGGACCTCGGTCCACGGAGCCGGCGGTGCCTCACGGAGCTGGAGCGCAGCCTCCGTCAGCTCCGCCAGGGCCTGGCTGGGTTGCTCGATGCCGAGGTTGCAGCCGAAGGCGACGGTCACCCTCCCCCGACGATGAACGTGCGGCCCCGCGCCGTCTCTCGCGACGAGGCCGGAGAGACCGCCGAGCGATTCCGACACCTCTTGCCGAGTCGTCTCATCGGGACCGACCACATCGAGCCAGCTCTCGACCGAGTTCCCCCCGGGGGCGACATCGACCCGATCGCGGACCCGACAGCCAGGATACCGGGCGGTCACGAGCTTCACGGTCGTCGCAGGGTCACGAAGCCACAGATCCGCCGGGAAGGCAGACCCGTCGTGCACGTAGAGGCCCCCGTTGATCCCGCCTCTTCCCGAGGTGGAGAGGACTCTGTGAGCGAACAGGTACACTCAGGCCGCCTCTCCCAGATCTTCCTCGACGCGCGGCGGCTCGCTCAGGCCGGCGAGGAAGTCCCGATCCAATCCTAGCGCCGGCGCAGCCACCAGGATGGTCGCGGAGCCGACGCGCTCCCTCCCTCGGAAGAGCTCGAGCTCGAGCCCACGGCGCAGCTCAGCTCGCGGCGCCTCCGGAGCGACGAAGTCGACGTGGGCGAGCAGGGCCTGCTCGCCTACCGTCCCGAAGGGGATGACCCCCAGGCTCCACTGGCCGTACGGGTGTGCGGTGCCGTCGCTGGGGAGCCGCGCCTGCACGAAGAACCGCCCCTGCGGCCTCCTCCGGCCTTCCGCCAGATCGATCCGGGCCAGGGTCTTCGCGTTCATTCGTCCTCCTCGATTCGGCGCACTTCGGTCACCAACTCGATCGATTCTAGCGCACGCTCGTCCGCAAAGTAGCTCGGCCCGATCCCGTCCTGCCTCAGCTCGTGAAGCGGGACCGACGCGCCCTCGGCGAAGGAGACCTCGAGCACCCAGAACGGCCCAGCGTCCCACCCCTGGCCCCGGAACGCCCGGCCGAACCTCGCTGCTAGAGCGACGCTCTCGGTGAAGTGCTTGCCCTCCATCCCGCTGGGGGCCGAGCGAAGCCTTCCCGTGGACCGCCAGTCCGCGCGCTCGGCCTCGAAGACCGCTCGATAGAGCACCAGCACAGACATCGACGACCTGACCCTCGCCGAGGATAGAGGTCGCGGGGTGGACCGTACACTGTCGATGACCGAGCGGTGCCTACGAGCCGATCAAGGCACCGGCTCGAGCACCAGCTCGAAGCGCCCGAAGTCATAAGGCTCATGGGGCGCTCGGGTCCGATGAACGAGGCGCTCGCGCAGGCCGCGCCGCTCGAGCGTCTTCGCGCGGTGGTAGCAAAACGGGTAGTTGCCCCGCTTGCCGAGCGTGGTGTGCGCGGTCCACGCGCAGCCGGCGCCGCACACCTCGGCGTAATGGCAGCTGGCGCAGAAGCCCCAGAGCTCGCCGTTCGCCCGGCCCCGGGGGAAGCGCACCGTGGGGTCCTCGGCCCAGATGTGCGCGAGGCTGGCCGCTCGAACGTTCCCGCCCGCGTAGGGCGCCGTGGGCAGAGAGGGGCAGCCCTTGACGGTGCCGTCGGACTCGATCCCGACCGAGCGCACGCCGGCCTGGCAGCCCGACCAATGCACCTCGTCGCCGTGGGGTCGCGAGCGAAGCAGCGTCTCGTGCGGCCCGAAGTAGCCGAGGTTGTTGCCGCAGAACACGTCGAACATGCGGCCCTCGCCGCCGTCCTCGGCGAACAGCTCGGCCGCGCGCTCCTGGATCGCGGCGAGCCGATCGAGGATCGGGACCACCATCCATGGCTCGACGATCCACTCCGGGTGATCGGCCGCGCGGCCCATCGGCGCGGTGAGCTGGACCTGCCACGAGCGGACACCGGCGCGGTGGAAGGTCTCGAACATGCCCTCCAGGTGGTCCATGTTGAGGCGATTGATCTGGCTGTTGGCGCTGACGCCGAGGCCGACGGACGCGGCGTTCTCCAGCGCGCGCATCGCGGCCGCCCAGCTGCCCAGGTTGCCGCGCAGGCGATCGTGGATCGCGGCGGGCCCGTCGATCGACACGCCGACCTGGGACAGGCCGGCGTCTGCGAGCGCGCGGGCGCGCTCGACGGTGAGCGCGCGTCCGCCGGTCTGCATGATGACTCGGACGGACCGCTCCGCGAGGTGCCTCACGATCTGGGCCAGATCTGGCCGCAGGTAGGCCTCGCCGCCGATCAGCACGACCTCGCGACAGCCGAGCGTCGCGAGCTCGCTCGCGACGCGCAGGATCTCTTCGAGCGACAGCTCCTCCACCCGCGCGGCCCCTGCGCGCGAGCCGCAGTGCTGGCAGGGCTGGTCGCACTTGAGCGTGAGCTCCCAGACCGCGTAGATGGGGCGCGGCTCGGTGTCGCTCGCTCGCAGGGTGCGGACGTGGTCCATGCTCCGAAGAGTACGTGACTCGACGTGCGCGCCGCTCGTAGGATGCTACCATGTCCATTGCTCTTGTTCCGAAACGAGCAATGGGTCCCGGCGGGGTACAGGGCGCAGTTACGCGGATGACTTCGTCGTGCTGTGCAAGACGAATCGAGATGTCGATGAAGCCGAGCTTCGCGTGAAACACGTGATGACGCGACTCGGTCTCGAGCTGCACCCGGACAAGACGAGGAAGGCGGACCTTTCGTCGGGTAAGGAGGGGTTCGACTTTCTCGGCTGCCACCTGCGCAAACGCATGAGCGGACCGATCTGGGAGAGGACGCGCAAGCGCGTGTACTTCCTCCAGCGTTGGCCCGCCGCTCGCGCGATGAAGCGGATCCGGCAGCGTGTGAGGGATCTCACTCCGAGGTCGCGCTGCCACGCGGACCTGCGCGATGTCATCGCGCAGCTCAACCCCGTGCTGCGCGGCTGGGGTCAGTACTTCCGCACCGGGAATGCCGACGTGAAGTTCAACCGGCTCGACGAGTACGTGCACCGACGGCTTCGAGCGCTTCGCGTGAAACGCGCAGGCTCGAAGCTCAAGGCCGGACAAGCCGAGCGCTGGACCCGCGACTACTTCGTGAAAGGCCTCGGGCTCCATCGCCTGCGCGGAACCATCCGCTATCCGGAGGCTGCGTAATGCCGCGTCACGAGAGACCACCGGTAAGCCGTGTGCGGGAAATCCGCATGCACGGTTTGAAAGGGGGTCTTGATTCACTCTACCCCGCAAGGGGAAAGGAATAAGGATCTACCAATGCGCCTATCGCCGTGCGGCCGATGCGAGCTCCTCTTCGACCTCGAGGCGCCCGCGTGTCCTCATTGCGGTGACGCCACCTCGCGGGCGAGCGGAGCGTCTCGTCCCTCTCGCGCGGCCCGCCTCCTCGGTCTCGCGGCGGTCGCCGGGGGGGCCGTCGCCTTCACCCCGGGGTGTGCCTACGGCGGACCGCCCGACTACGGCGATCGGTCCGCGCGCGCATCCGCGTCCGCGAGCTCGTCCGCGTCCGCACGATCGTCCGCGCAGGGGTCGGCGCCGCAGGGCAGCGCGGCGCCGCCGCCTGCTTCGGCGACCCCGAGCGCAGAGGGCCCAGCGTCCGCCGCGCCCGCAAAGTGACGCGCTTCACCGGTGACGACCCGCTCGAGAAGCTCCCTCGACGCTCTCGCCCGCACCCGCGGTCCCTTCAATGAAGCGCGATCCCCGACTCCACGGTCTCTCGTCCGAGCATCACCAGGCGCTCGTGCTGGCGCGCCAGCTCAGCTCTGTGGTCGAGTGGACCCAGGAGGACGGGGACGCGCTGCGCGCTCGGTTCGAGCGCGAGCTCGAGCCACACTTCGCGATCGAGGAGGAGCTGCTCTTGCCAGCGCTTCGCCGCGCCGGCCGCGAGGCGCTGTGCGAGCAGGTGGAGCGAGAGCACGCTGCGATTCGGTCGGGGGTCGCGTCGGCGCGGGGAGGCGACGTCGCCGCGGCGCACGCGCTGGGAGCCGCGCTGACCTCCCACGTGCGCTTCGAGGAGAGAGAGCTGTTCCCCGCGTGCGAGGTCGAGCTCGGCGACGCGCTGCTCGATGAGGTCGCGCGTCGGGCGCCGAAGAGTGGGTGACGGGGCGCGCTCGCCCCCTCCTCACCCCCCCGCTGACGTATACCTCGACAGCGAGCGCACCCAGACTAGCCGGGACACCACCGCGAGCCCCACCGTCATGCCCATGGCGATCGCGGCGTTCTGCCAGCTCAAGCGCCCCAGCAGGGCCTCGGCGGGGTAGGTGGTCATCGCGGCGAGGGGGATGACGACGGTGAAGAGCACGCGGAGGCCGCCTCGGAAGACGCTGGCGGGCCAGCGGGCGGCGTCGAAGATGGAGCTGAAGAGGTAGGTGAGGTTGTCGACCTTCACCACGTAGAAGCTCGCGCTGACGGTGAGGATCCAGAGGGAGTACAGGATCGTCACGGCGGCGAGCAGGGACGCCGCGGCGAGCAGGAGGCCCCCCGCGGTGGGGGGCGCGCCGATGTGCCGAAAGGCGAAGCTGAAGATGACGGCGGCAGTGACGACGTTGATGGCGCGCCACGGTGAGAAGCGCGCGGTGGAGACGAGGAACTGAGCGTCGGCCGGTTTGAGCAGGACGAAGTCGAGGGTGCCCTTGCGCACGTGCTCGACGACGGCGGTCAGGCTGGGGTTGATGGCGCCTTCGAGCACGCCCTGGAGCAAGGTGAAGAAGCCCGTCACCAGCAGGGCCTCGCCGAAGGTCCAGCCGGCGACGTCCGAGCGCTGTCCAAAGACGATGAGCAGCGGCACGACGGCGAGCCCAGCCCACAGCACCTCGATGGCGGCGTCGATCAGGAAGTCTGCCCGGTATTGGGCCGACAGGAGCACGGAGGCCCGCAGCTGGTGGTAGAGCAGGCGAACGTAGCGGCTCATCCGCCGAAGGCTCCGTAGCGTCGGACGGCCCGGCTCCACAGGGCGAGCGTGACGGTGAGGAGCAGCGCGACCATACCCCATTGCTGGAGGAGCAGGCGCGAGAGCTCGCCCTCGCCATGGGCGGAGGTGAGGACCTCGACGGGCAGGGCGATCTGGTAGCGGAAGGGGAGCACGTCTCCCAGGGCGCTGAGCCAGCTCGGGAAGAGGTCGACCGGGATGGTGTACCCGCTGAAGACGAAGAAGCCGACGAGGTACAGGTCGATCAGCTTGACGCTGCTCTCCATGTACAGCGCCAGCGAGCCGATGGCCGCGTTGATGAGGAAGGTGATGAGCCAGCCGCCGAGCACGGCCGCAAAGAGGGCTGCCCAGAGGGCGGCGGAGCTCGGCAGCCAGGCAACGCCGAAATGGAGGAGGGTGCCGATGAACACAGGCCCCACGAGGACCATGCGCAGCGGGATCGCGGCGAGGTTGTCGACCGCGTAGGCGTACAGGGGGTGCACCGGCCGGAGCAGGCGCGTCGAGAGGGTGCCCTGGCGAACCTCGAAGTTGATCTCCCAGGCCGCCCAGGAGCCGGTGAGCTGGCGCACGAGGAAGGTCGCGAGGAAGTAGAGGGCGAGCTCGCGCTGGTCGTAGCGACCGAGGGGGCGCTCGGCGGCGACGGCCGAGAAGAGGGCCAGCATGACGAAGGGCATCGTCGTGGACAGCATCCACACGAACAGCTCGGCGCGGTAGGCGATGGCGCCCGCGAAGCCGACGCGGAAGAGGGTCGGCGTGGCCTTGAGGGTGCGCGCGAGGCTCACGCGGGGGGCTCGCGCTCGGCGCGGCTCCGCGAGAAGAGCTCGCTCATGATCTCCTCGAGCGGCGGGCTCTGGACGGTGAGGTCCTCGACCGGCAGGCGCGCGAGGGCGCGGCTCACGACGTCGGTCACGGCGCCGGGCGCGACCGACAGGGTCACGCTCGCCGGCTCGCGGCTGACGATCTCCCCGAGGCCGTCGAGGTCGGCAGCGTCCACCGCGCGCGAGAAGCGCAGCACCACGTGCTTCTCGGGGCGCACGCGGCGCGACAGCTCCTCGAGCGAGCCGTCATAGGAGAGCACGCCCTTGTCGATGACGATGACGCGCGGGCAGAGGGCGGCGACGTCGTCCATGTAATGGCTGGTGAGCAGCAGGGTCGCCCCGTGGCGCTCGTTGTACGTGCGGATGAAGCCTCGCACGACGGTCTGCATGTTGACGTCGAGGCCGAGCGTCGGCTCGTCGAGGAAGAGGACCCGCGGTCGGTGGATGAGCGCGGCGGCGAGCTCGCACTTCATGCGCTCGCCGAGCGAGAGCTGGCGCGTGGGCTTGCCGATGAGATCGCTGAGCTCGAGGAGGTCGACCAGCTCGTCGACCGTGCGCTTGAAGTCGGCGCGCGGCACGTCGTACACCGCGCGGTTGAGGTCGAAGGTGTCCGCGGGCGGCAGGTCCCATAACAGCTGCTGCTTCTGCCCGGTGACCAGCATGATCTCGCGCAGGAACCCATCGTCCCGCCGCCGCGGCTCGTGCCCGTGCACCCGCACCTCCCCGCTCGTCGGGTGGAGCAAGCCGGACAGCACCTTCAGGGTCGTGGTCTTGCCCGCCCCGTTCGGCCCGAGGAACCCCACCCGCTCGCCCTCCGCGAGCTCGAACGAGATGCCATCGACCGCCGGCACCGTCTCGTAGGTCCGGGAGACGACCGAGCGCAGCGCCGCCCAAAGCCCCGGCGGGCGCTTGTGCACGCGATAGTGCTTTCGCAGGTCGCGCACCGTGATCATGGGCCGGCGGGTCTTAGCGCTGGGGGCGGGGGAGGTCCAGGTTGGGGGGGGTCGCGATGCGGGATGGCGGACCGGGCGAGAGGTGAGGTGGTGGGAGGCGGGGGCGACGCTACCCGGGGACATTCCGGCAATGTCCCCCTGTTGGGTCGCACGGTGGCTTGAGAAGGCTCGAGAGCGCCTCGCTATCTGCGGGGTTTCTTGGGTGTACGCCCACCAGTTGGCGCGTCGCGCACGTCGCTGTGGCCGCAAAGTGCGACCCTACTCGGGGACATTCCGGCAAAGTCCCCTCGTCGGGTCGCACCGCCGGGCGGCAATGTCCCCTCTTCGGGTCGCACCGGCGAGCCCGCGTCACCAGTCGCGCTGGCGTTGTCGCAGGGCGGTGCGGTGGCATAGCTGAAGCCTTACGGCCCGCACGAGGGCCGGGGCCACCGGGCAGCTGCGGGCGCGCTGGACGGCACGAAGGGTTACCCCGAGGAGCGGAGCGAGCTCTCTCGCGGAGAGGGTGGAGGCGTGCGCTGCCGCGAGCCGCGCCGCCTCCTGAGCGGCTCCACTGCCCGCGAGCACGGGCAGGCCGAGCGCGGCGGTGGCGGCGTCGGCGATGAGGGACTCGTCGGGGGTGATGGTGTCGGGGTCCACGATCCCGGCCCACTCGCGGACATCGGCCAACGACAGCCGAGGCAGCAACGCTCGCAGCCGGTGCTTCGTCCCGGAACCCCCGAGGTCGCGCATGCCGAGGAGGTCCGGCACGGAGGAGCCGTCGTGGGCAGGGTCGAGGTCGGTCCCGTGGTGGCGCTCCTGTCGAAAGAGGTAGCGCACGGCGTTCCGCAGGTGCGAGGTCTGCATGACTGGCCGAAAGCGCGCTGGCTCGAACGGCGCGGGCAGTGCCAGCTTCTGCTTCAGCGAAGACTGCGCGTAGCGAGCGAAGTGTCCCGCGGTCGTGCGGTCCGTCGCCACCAGGACGTGGAGGTGCGAGTCTGCGACGCGGAACGCGATCAGGCCCCGGGCCTCCCCTTGCACGAAGAGGATCCGCGCTGCTCGCCGTAGGCCCGCCACGTCGCGCACAAGCGCGCGGTCCTCGGACAGGCGCATGGTCACGTGGAATGAGAGCTCCGACCGGCTCATGATGCTCCATCGACGACCGGCCTCCCCAGTTGCGCGCCAAAGCGCCGGAGCGCCCCGCTGGCCCCTCGTCGCCAGGCCCTGCGGCTCTACGCCACCCCAGTGCCGGCGGTCCACCTCCACCGGCGCCCCGAGTCGCGACCCGACCGGGGGGCATTGGCGGAATGTCCCCCCGTAGCGTCGCGGCTTGGGGCCATTTCTCGTGGCGGGCGTGCCCTCTGCGACGGGCGCCCCCGGAGAAACCCCGCAAATTGCAGGGGTGGCGCCGCCGCCGGGTGGCCGAGCCGCGACCCGACCGGGGGGCATTGGCGGAATGTCCCCCCGTAGCGTCGCGGCTTGGGGCCATTTCTCGTGGCGGGCGTGCCCTCTGCGACCGGCGCCCCCGGAGAAACTCCGCAAATTGCAGGGGTGGCGCCGCCGCCGGGTGGCCGAGTCGCGACCCGACCGGGGGGCATTGGCGGAATGTCCCCCCGTAGCGTCGCGGCTACCCTCTCCGCCCCCCCCGCCGCGCCCCCGCCACCGACTCGGCGCGCCCCCGCCGCGCCCCCCCGCCGCGCCCCCCCGTCCCTCGCCCCCCCCCGCCGCGCCCCCCCCGCCGCGCCCCCCGGCCCCCAAACCTCGCCGCCTGCCGCCTGCCTGCCGCACTGTCCCCCCCGCGCCCCCCGTCCCCCGTCCCTCGCCCCCCCCCTTCCGCCGCCCCCGGCTCAGCGTAGGCCGAGCCGCAAGAACGTCCGGTCCTGCGTCATGATCGTGAACTCGAACTCCATGGCGCTGACGAACGAGTCCGTCACGCGCGGGATGCGGCCGGTGTACTCCGCGGACGAGCTCGCGGCGTCGGTGAGGCGGATGCCCGTGGCGACGTCTTCGGTGTCGAGCACGGCGACCTCGGGGTGACGCCCGAGGTGATGAGGAGGTTGCCGTCGGGGTCGAAGGCGACGTCGGACGCGGGGAAGGAGACGCTGGTGACGAGCTTGAACGCGGCCCCCTCCCGGCTGAGCGCGACCTTTCCGCCTGGCTGGGTTACGACCGCGATCTCGCCATTGGGGCCGGCCGCGACCGGGGCCTGGCCACCAGCCGATTGGCCGGTCGGCAGGGGGAGGTTGAGGTAGGCGTTGAGGGCGTCGTTTACCTTGAGGAAGCCCGTGACCTCGGTCGCCCCGACGGCGATCACGCCGATCTTGTCGGACGTCGGCACGAGGCTCGCGGCGACGCCATTGAGGGTCGCGACGATCTGCTCCTCGTGGTTGACGACGACGTTGCTGGTGCCGTCCTTGATCACCAGGTTGTTGCTCTTGTCACGAGACAGCCGAAGGAGCGTGCCATCGCCCAAAGTGAGGGCGCCGAGCCCGAGGCCGGCGTCAAAGACCTGCGCCTTGCCGCCCGCGGCGGGGAACTTCACGTTGCCGGTCGAGCCGAGGCCCGCGAAGAGGTTGCCGTCCTTGTCGAAGGCGAAGTTGGCGCGCAGGCTGCTCGACAGGGTCGTCACGTCGCCCTGGACCGCCGCGCCGGCGGTGAGCTCGTGGCTCACCGCGATGACCATGATCGAGCTGGTCGGTGACAGATAGCCAACGCGCCCGACCTCGGTGACCGCGAAGTTGAAGCTGTCGGAGGTCGCCTCCGGGACTACGCGCGTGATGCACGCGCCGGTGGTGGCGCAGCTTCCGGCGTCGAAGTGTGCATCGGCGGAGGCGTCGCACGAGGTGCCGCACGCGACCGGCTGAGAGACGACCCTCACGCCGGCGGCCGCCGTTGTGAACGACGCGAGCGGGATGGTGACGCTCGTCGCGCTCGCGTCGTCGGCCTCGACGAGGAGCCAGCCGTCTCCGTCGCGCACCCACACCTTCACGTCGCTCTCGCCCTGACCGAAGCGGTCGACCAGGCCGCCGTCGAACGGAAGCGAGAGGGCGGCGTCCTCGAGCAGGTCACCGTCGCTGCCGATCTCGAGCTGAGCGCCGACGCGCTCGGCGAGCTCGGGCAGCCGCTCGGCGTCGAAGGTCGGTCGGATCCAGACGTCGACCGTCTCCTCCAGCGCTCCCGCTGGAATCACCAGGCGCACCCCCTCCAGCTCGGTGCCTTCTTCACCCAACAGCTCGCCCCCGTCCGGGCCGATCTGCGCGCGCACCTCGAGCTCGTCCTGCGGCTCGGGGTCGGGGTCTGGGCTCGTGTCGGTCTCCTCGGAGCAGCCGACCGCGCCGGTCATGAGCAGCCAAAGGGCGGTGAGCGTGAGGCCAAGCGTGCCGCGAAGCTGGAGGTTCGAGCGGAAGGTCATCATCGCTCGAGCCTACGGACCCACGGCCGGCCCCGCTTCAGTGGCTACGGCAATGACTCCCATAGCTGGAGCTGATGCCAGCGGTGGGCGGCGCGGCGTCGCGCTCCTTAGCCGCCGCCTGCTTTTCCCACGGGCCTGAGCGGGAGCTGCATCGCGCCCCTGAAGGCGTCCTCCAGCCGAAGGTGCACCGTCGAGGCCCGCTCTTGGCCTCCGAAGCTGCTGTGTCCGCACGTCAGCCGCACCTTCGTGTCGCCGACGAGGTGAAGGGTGATGGAGTGAAGGAAGTTTCCTTGGCCCAGGGAGCGGACGACGTGCTCGACGGCCGCCACCTCGTCGAAGGCGATGGTGCGGCCGCGGAACAACCAGGTGAGCGCGACGCCACGCGCGTCGACGTCGAAGCGCGTGGGGATCAAGACGAGCACCCAGCAGATCACCGTCACGCTGCCGGCGGCTCCCAGCGCGATCGGGAGCAGCTCGCGGTCATCGATGAAGGGAATGGTCGCCAGCCACGCCAAGGACGGCAGCGCGATGCTCAGCGCGCCGTAGCTCCACGCGCCGCTCCCGGCCAGCCGCGAGCCGACGCGAGTGGAGAAGGTGGCGTCAGCGGGGCCGAGCCGGAGCGCGTCGAGCACCCTCCGGGCGTCCTCTCTGCCCACGACGAACAGCCAGAGCGTACGGCGCAGCGCGCGGCGCTCGAGCTTCACCCAATAGCCATCGTCGGTCTGCGAGTAGCTCCCTTTCACGATCGTGTCGCGCGAGACTTCGGGCCCGGGCGTCAACCGGAGCGTCCGCGCGCCGACCTCGAGCTCGACCGGCTGCCTCGCCATCCCGAGGTTACGGACCCGCAAGACGTAGAGCCCGTAGAGCGGCACCGACGCTCCGAACACGAGGAGGATCGCCCCATCGCCCTTGCCCCAATAGAGAGGGCTCGCCGCGCATCCTGCGGCGGCGGCGAGCAAGAGAGCTGCGAGGTGCCAGCGGAAGGTCAGCCGCTCCACGTCGAGGCGCAGGCTGACCTCCTCCCTCGGCGGCGCGCGATCACTCTTCTCTTCGTCGAGCACCGCCCAAGGCTCTCACGCGCGGCGTCGACTGCGAAGGCACCACCTGCGCAGCGCCTCGCCTGCCGACACCTTCAGCCAGAATGCCCAGGGTTTGGGCGCGCCATCCCCAAGTACGTCCTCAGCGCGCCGTGGGCCTCGCTGATCCAGAAGGAGCACAGCTCGCTCGCGAGGACGTCGACCGTGAGCTCGCGGGGGCGAGACAGCGGCAGGGCCTGGCAGGCCTCGGCGAGGTCCCCGCCGAGTAGCAGCGCGGCTCTCGCCGCGGTGATCTCGGCCGCGCGCAGGGTGCCGCGCAGGTCGAGCGTCTCGCGCGTCGCCATCAGGGTGGCCGTGGCCCGCTTGAGCTCGGGCCATTCGTGCGGGCGAAGGTGCGATGCAATGGCTCGGGCGACCTGGGTCGCCAGCGGGTCGTCTCCCGGCACGGCCTTCCCCGACGCCAGGGCGACGATGGCGCCCAGCGCGGCCCGCATGCTCGAGCTCGAGCCGATGAACAGCGGGAGGTAGACCTCCTTGCGCAGCCCCGCGATGTAGCGCGCGATCGCGAACAGGACGCGAGCGGGAGGCAGCGGCACGAGCAGCGGCGCGCCGACGAGGATCGCCATCGGCTCGCCGTGGACGGCCGTGATGGCCTGGGCATGGGATGGCTGGACGTAGAGCGCAGGCTCGGGGATGCGTAGGAAGAGCGACGCCGCCCGCAGCGGGTGGGACAAGCGATGCGAGGCGCGGACGTCGACGCGGCAGCTCGGGTCGAGCCTCGGTGCGTCGGGGCGGGGCGAGCTCCCGGTGGCCCGCGCGAACGCAGGGGCGACCGCTGCGAAGACCTGGCTGAGCAGGGGATCGAGCTCGGAGTGGGTCAGGCTGCGCCAGAGCCCCTCGTCGAGGTATTGGCGCGGCACCTCTGCCAGCCGCGGCGGCTCGGCGATTCGCCGCTCCTCCTCCGTCGCGTGCCCTGCCACCACGAGCAGCGTCGCGGCGCGCCACGCGAGATCGACGTCCTTGCGCTCGCGGGCGAGGGTGACGAGGGTGTGGCCTGCCTGCGGGTCGAGCGGCGAGCGCTCGAGGTAGGTCTGGCAACGTCGGAGGGCGTCGGAGCGCGGCGCCATGGCGGCGGAGAGGCCATCCATCCGCGACGTGGCGGGGCCCTCCGAGTCGGGCTCGAGCTCGAGCTCGACGACCTCGGCGGGCGGCGCGCTCGCCTGGAAGCTCGCCGCGAGCGGCGCCCCAACGAAGGTGCTCGAGCGGCCCGCCTCCGCCGCGGCGTACGCCATGGGCGGAGGCGCTGCAGGGGCGGGGGCCAAGAGGAGGGGAGCGAGCGCGTGGTAGGCGGCGCCCGCGTCGGCGTAGCGATCTCGCGAGGAACGGTTCACACACCGAAGGAACCAGGCGTCGAAGCCGGGGGGGACGAGCTCGGCTCGTGAGCGCTCTCTGGCGCGCACGGAGGGGGGGTCGATGGGGTCCATCAGCACCTCGCGAAGGACCGCCATCATCGGCGCGTGAGGATCTTGGGCGGCGCGCCAATAGGGCGCACCGATCAGGAGCCGGTAGGCGATGAGGCCGAGCGCCCAGACGTCGGTGGCCGGCGTGATGGGGACGCCCAGGCTGGTCTGCTCGGGGGCCATCCACAGCGGCGTGCCGACCGACTGCGTCGCGGAGGTCGTCGCCTCGGCGGTCAGCTTGGCGATGCCGAAATCGAGCACCTTCACTTCGAAGCGGGCTCCGACGCGACGCGACCTCGAGAGGAAGATGTTCTCGGGCTTGAGATCGCGGTGCACGATCCCGGCTGCGTGCGCCGCGCCGACGGCGTGGCAGAGCTGCGCGAAGATGTCCTCCACCTCGCTGCGCTCGAACACCTCCCGGCGCTGCGCGGCCGTCGCGAGATCTTCACCCTGAAGCAGCTCCATGGCGATCCAGGGCACGCCGGCCTCGATCCCGGCGCCGATGACCTGCGCCACGTGGTCGCTCTCGATCGAGGCGGAGATGCGCGCCTCGCGCACGAAGCGATCGCGCAGCTTGGGGTCCGAGACCAGGTGCGGCTGCATCAGCTTGAGCGCGCGCTGCCGCCCCGTGGAGAGCTGCTCCACGAGGAAGAGCTTGCCCATGCCGCCCTCCGAGAGCGGCTGGAGCACGCGAAAGTCGCCCGCGAAGAGCGAGCCCGACGCCGGCAGCGGGCCCACCATGTCTACGGCAGCGCGCCCGTCGTCGCGTCCCCGAACAGGTACCTGTCGAGGAAGACGTCGGTCAGCTTGAGGGCCTTCAGGTTGTTCTCCGTCTTCGTGAAGCCATGGCCCTCGTTCTCCAAGACCAGGTAGTGGACCGGGACCTTCTTGTCCTTCAGGGCGTTCACGATGCGATCGGATTGGTCCTTCTTCACCCGGGCGTCTTTGTCCCCCTGGACGACCAGCAGGGGCCGCTTCATGTTCTGCGTGAAGTTGAGCGGGGAGCGGTCGTATTGGTACTTGGCGTGGGCCGGGTTCTTCGGGTCGCCGAACTTCTCGTAGATGTACGAGGCGAAGGCCTGCCAATGCGGCGGAAAGCTCTCGACGAGCGACCGCAGGTCCGAGACGCCGAAGAAGTCGACGTTGGCGGCGAACTCGTCGGGCGTGAAGGCCTCGGCGGCCAGCGCCATATAGCCGCCGTAGCTGCCGCCGAAGACGACGACCTTGTTCGGGTCGACCTTGGCGCGCTCGACCAGCCATCGCTTACAGGCGACGACGTCCTTGAGCGGACCGCCCCCGAGGTCGAGGTTGTCGAGGCGGGTGTACGTCTTGCCGTATCCGGTCGAGCCGCGCACGTTGGGCACGAGGACGGCGTAGCCCTTCGAGACCAGGTATTGACGGAACGCGACGAAGCCGACCTTGGACTGCGCCGTCGGGCCGCCGTGCACGTCGATGAGGGCCGGGAACGGCCCCTGCCCCGCGGGCCTGTACAGGAACGCGGGGACCTTGCGCCCGTCGAAGCTCGGGATCTCGACGGGCTCGCCAGCGACCATGTCACGCTGCGCCAGCGAGGCGGGCATCGGGTCGACCAGGCGCCTGAGGGTCCGCTTCTCGAGGTCCGCCACGTAGCTCGTCGCTGGTGAGGTGTCGCTCACCTCCGTGAGCCCGACGAAGCGGTCTGTGGCGGAGAACTCGAGCACCCGCCAGGAGGAGCCTTCGCCCGGCACAGGAAGCAGCGGCACCGGCTTCCCCTTCGACGTCATGGTGAGCTTCGGGACGCCATTGGCGTTGACCTCGGTGACGAAGTACTTGCCGGTGCTCGACACCTTGGCGGCGTCGACGTCCCACTTGTCGGACAGCACCACCTCGCGCTTCTTGGTCTTGAGGTCGATGGCGACGAGTCTCGTGAACTCGCTGCCTTCGTCCGACGTCACGTAGAGGGTCTGCCCGTCGTGCGAGAAGGCGGCGGGGTCGAAGAACACGACGCCCTCGTGCTTCGTCAAGAGCTCGGGGGCCTTCGCCCCTCGCTCCCAGAGCCACACGTCGGAGTTGGCGTCCGAGTGGGTCTCGATGATCGCGAGGCGCTTCTTGTCTGGGCTCACCCGCGCCGCAGCCAGCTTGCCGGAGGCCTGCCAGAGGATGGTGCTCTTCTTCGACTTGAGGTCGAGCTCGACCAGGTCCATCGCCCGCTCCTCGCGACCATTGGACAGGTAGACGAGCTTGTCTCCCGCGGCCGAGAAGCCGACGAGCTGCGTTCGCCGCCCCGCGGGCAGCTCGGGCACGAGCTCCTGCGCGGGCTTGCCCTTGGAGTCGGTGGCGAACAGGCGAGGCAGCTCGTCGCCCCCGCGATCTGCCTCGAACACCAAGAGGTCGGCCTTCGGGGAGAACATGAAGGAGTGGACGAAGCCCTCCACCTTCGTGACCTGGACGGGGCTGCCGCCGCCGACGGGCTGCACCCAGACGTCGATGCGCCCTGCTTCGTCGCTCGCGTAAGCGACGACCTTCTCGTCATGGGAGAAGGAGAGCAGGGGCTGACCGCTGCGAGAGATGGGCGGGACGCGCCGGATCTTGAAGTACTCCTCCAGCGCGACGGGCGCCTTGGGGGCCGTGCCCGAGAGCGCCGGCGGGAGCGCTCCGTCCGCGGTGCCGCTGGCGTCGGGCAACGGATCGGGCGGGGGCGGCGTGGGCACGACCGCGCTCGGCCCACACGCGCCGAGCGCTACGGCCGCGATCATCCCCCACAACCCCGCCCGCCGAGCCCAACCGTTCATGGGGGGCGTCGTGCAACGATGACGGAGCGGCCGCAAGGCGCACTCCCGTGAGGCTTCAGCGCGAAGAGAGCGCGGGCGGCTATTCTGCGCCCTCGCGCGCAGGGTTCGGCGGCATCACGGTTCGATCGCATAGACGAAGCTCGGCTGTGGGTACCTGAGAAGCCGCTCCGCGATCAGCGCGTGGGGCGGATCGTACCAGTGCACCGAGGCGAGGGCCTCGGCGGTGAGCAACTCGCCGAGGTCGTGCCCGTAGCCACTGGACGTGGCGCGCCCCGACCTGCCGAACCGGCATCTTGCGCGGCCCGCGAGAGCGCGATCCGATGCGCGTCGGAGGCCACTATGCGCGTTCACTTCGTCGGCGCCGATCTCGAAGAGAGCCTGGGGATGGGGATCCTGGCAGCGGTGGTCGAGCGGGCTGGACACCGCTGGCAGATCGTGTCGTTCAACGATCCTGCGGAGACCGCCGAGGTCGCGCGCCGCGCGCTTTCCGGAGCGCCGGACGTGATCGGCCTGTCCATCCAGTTCCAGCATCGCGCGCCGGAGTTCCTGGCGCTCGCGCGGGCGCTCCGCGACGCCGGCTTCCGCGGCCACCTCACTGCGGGCGGACAGTTCCCCACGCTCGCCTGGCAGGAGGCGCTCCTGCCCGTACACGGCCTCGACAGCGTCGTGCTCCACGACGGCGAGGAGACCCTGGTCGAGCTGCTCGAGGCGCTCGAGCGCAAGACTCCGCTCTCCGAGGTCCGAGGCCTGGCGCTCCCGTCGGCCGAAGGCGCGCCGACGGTGCGGACGGCGCCGCGCAGGCTGCTCGAGGATCTCGACGCGGTGCCGTTCGCGAAGCGCTATCGGCCCCACAACCGGCACATGAGCGTCCCGTTCGTCCCCATCATCGGGGGCCGCGGATGCTGGGGGAAATGCAACTACTGCTCGATCATCGCGTTCTATGACGACGCGATCGAGGCCGGCGGCGGCAAGGCGGTGCGCCTGCGTAGCCCGGAGAACATCGCCGCGGAGATGGCGCTCACGCTAGCGGGCGCGGGGGGGCGCGCCATCTTCTGCTTCCACGACGACAACTTCCTTTTCCCGAGCGAGAAGCTCTCGCTCAAGCGCGTGCGCGGCATCGCCGACGCGCTCGCCTCCTACGGCGTCGGCAAGGTGGCGATCGTGGGCAAGGCGCGGCCAGACACGGTGACGCCCGCGCTGGCCAAGGAGCTCGCCGCGCTGGGCGTCATCCGGCTCTACGTCGGCGTCGAGAACGGCGCCGAGACCGGCGGCGACCACCTCTTGCGCGGCACTCAGCAGGCGCACGTGCGCGCGGCCATGAAGGCGTGCGACGAGGCGGGGATCTTCGTCTGCTACAACCTGCTCGTGTTCGAGCCGAAGGGGCGGCTCGAGGACGTGCGTGAGAACGTCGCCTTCATCCGCGACCACGCCCACCACCCCATCAACTTCTGCCGCGCGGAGCCCTACTTCGGGACCAAGCTGCACCGCGACCTCTCCCAGGAGCAGGATCTCTCCGGCTCGTACCTCGGCTTCAACTACCGCATCGACGACGATCGCACCGAGCTCGCCTTCCGCGTCTGCTCGGCGGCGTTCCGCGAGCGCAACTTCGCGCCGCGCGGCGTGGCCAACCGCTACATGGGCCTCGGCTACGCGGCGAACGTGCTGCGGCGCTTCTTCAACGACGCGGGCGAGGCCGAGGTGTTCTGGCGGCGCGCGCGCGACCTCACCGAGAAGATCTCGCGCGACACCGCCGACTGGCTCGAGCGCGCGCTCGACCTCGCCGCGACGGTCGACCTCGCCGATCGTGAGCGCATCGAGCGGGAGACGGCGCGGCTCGGGCTCGCCATCGCCGCGGCCGATCGCCACTTCCACGCCGAGCTCGACGAGCTGTACGACGACATGATCGCCCACACCCGACAGGCGGTCGCCCCTGCGGGCCCGCTCGCGCCCACGCCGCGCTTCCTGGAGCTCAGGCGGGGGCTCGCCGTCGGGCTCTCGCTCTCGGCCGTGCTTACAACGGGCTGCGACTGCAACGCGGTCGATCCCGCCCCCCCGGACGGCGGCGGCGGCATGGGCGGGATGGTGGTCGACCCGCCCCCGCCCGACGGCGGCGGCGGCATGGGCGGGATGGTGGTCGACCCGCCCCCGCCCGACGGCGGCGGCGGCATGGGCGGCCAGGGCGGGATCGGCGGCCAGGGCGGGATCGGCGGCCAGGGCGGGATGGTGGCCGATCCGCCCCCGCCCGACGGCGGTGGTGGCATGGCCGCGAACTTCGAGAGCCCGCGCGACGCGGCGCCGGGGAGGCGCTCGCTGCGGCTGATCGACCAATGGTTCGACACCTCACCCAAGAAGGCGCCCCGCACGGTCGACCTGCCGCTGTTCGATCCTCCCAGAGTCGCGCTGCGCTCGCGGCGCGAGGGCGAGCTCGTCCACGTGTCGCTCGAGACCGCCGCGCTCGTGTCGACGCGCTGGGAGGGCGACGGCGAGGTCATCGGCGACGGCACGAGCGTGATCTGGAAGCCGCGCGCGAAGACCGATCGGCTGCGCGTCGCGGTCCGTTCCAAGGGCGGCGTGGCGGTCGTGTCGCTCCGTGCCGAGGAGCCGGAGCCGGTCGGCTGAAGGGCCGCTCGGTCGTCGCGCGAGACCCGGTCACGTCGACCGGGCCGCCAGCAGTACCTACTCGCACACCAATGAGCGAGATCGGCTCGGCGAGCTCGACAGATAGAGCTAGGCCCCGAAGAGGAGCAGCGCTGGCAGCAGACGAGCGACGGAGGCGCACTCCACGCGTCAACCGTAACGCCAAAGCTCGCCGGGGGAGGGACGTTCTCCTGTCGCTCCGCTTGCGCGCGCCGGCCTCGCCGCCCGCTCCCTCAACGACTACCCTCCGCCGCGCCATGAAATTCCTCCACCCCGAACGCGACGCGACGCTGGAGCTCGCCCTCGAGGACGTGTTCCTCACGCCGGGCTACTTCTCCGGGACGTCCCGCCTGGACGCGGATCTGCGGCCCGCGGACTTCCCCGGCGGCTCGCACCCGATCGTGAGCTCCAACATGAACGCGGTCACCGGCAAGCGCATGGCCGAGACGATGGCGCGCTTCGGGGGGCTCGGGGTGTTGCCGCAGGACATGGACCTCGCGACGGTGGAGCGCATCGTCGGTCACATCCGGGCGGCCGACCCGCGCTACGACACGCCGCTGTCGGTCGCGCCCAAGGCGACCCTGCGGGACGTGCACGGCATCATCCGCAAGCGGTCGCACGACATGGTGGTGGTCGTCGACGACGACCGCCGGCCGCTCGGCATCGTGACCGGGGCCGATCTGCGCGATCGCGACCAATACATCCCCGCCGAGCGCCTGATGTCGCAGCGGCTGGTGACCATTCAGGCCGGGACGCCCAACCGCGAGGCGTTCCTGCTGATGGATCAGACGCGCGTGAAAGCCGCGCCGGTGCTCGACGCCGACGGGCGCCTCGCGGGCGTGCTCACGCGGGACGACGCGGTGCGGCTCGAGCTGCTCAAGCCGAGCTTGGATCCACAAGGCCACCTGATGGTCGCCGCCGCTGTCGGGATCTCCTCGCAGGCCGCGGAGACCGCCCGTGCCCTCGTCGACCTCGGCGTCTCGGTGCTCGTCGTGGACACCGCCCACGGCCACCAGCGCAGGATGGTCGAGGCGCTGGGTGAGGTGCGGCGCGCGATCGGGACCGCGGTGCCGCTGGTCGCTGGCAACGTCTGCACGGCCGAGGGGACGCGCGCGCTGATCGAGGCCGGCGCCGACATCGTGAAGGTGAACGTCGGGCCGGGCGCGATGTGCACGACGCGGATGCAGACAGGCGCCGGGCGCCCGTCGTTCTCGTCGGTCCAGGTGTGCGCCGCCGAGGCTCGCCGCCTCGGCAAGCACGCGTGGGCCGATGGAGGGGTGCGCGAGCCTCGCGACGTCGCCCTATACCTCGCGGCCGGGGCCTCCCGCGTGATGATCGGGACGGGCCTCGCCGGGACCTACGAGAGCCCCGGCGACGTGAAGGAGGACAAGGACGGCTTCTTCTACAAGGAGAACTACGGAATGGCGAGCGCCCGCGCGGTCAGCGATCGCACCAGCGGGCTCGACGCCTTCGAGCAGGCCAAGAAGGGCTTTTTCCGCGAGGGAATCTCGAGCTCTCGCATCTACATGCGCGAGGGACGCGAGAGCGTCGGGGCGATCCTGGTCGAGATCATCACCGGCGTGCAGTCGGCCATGAGCTACGCCGGTGCCCTCACGCTGGACGAGCTGCACGACCATGCCGTGATCGGGGTGCAGACGCTCTCGGGCTATGGCGAGGGCACGCCCCACGGCAAGGTGCGCCGTTGACTGCAATCGCCGACGGCCGCGCGCAGATCGACGCGCTCGACCGGCGCATCGTGGCCCTGCTCGCCGAGCGGCGTAGAGCCGTGGACGCGCTCGCCCGCGACAAGGCGGCGCTCGGGCTGCCGGCGGTCGACGCGGGGCGAGAGGCAGAGCTGCGTGACGCCTGGACGCGCGCCGCGCGCGAGGAGGGCCTGCCGCCCGAGGTCGGCTTGGCGGTGCTCGACGCGGTCCTCGGGAGCAGCCGCGAGCGCGTTCGCGCGATCTTCCGGGGTGACGACCCGGCCGAAGAGCGCTAGCGAGAGGGCGATGTCCCCGAAGAAGCCCGAGATCCTCGCGCCAGCTGGCGATGAGGCCGCGCTCCGGGCGGCCCTCGCGGCGGGCGCAGACGCCGTCTACTTCGGCCTCCAGGCGTGGAGCGCTCGCGCCCGCGCGACCAACTTCGGCGACGACGCCCTCGCCGCCGCGATCGATCTGCTCCACCGGCACGGCGGCAAAGGCTACGTGGCCCTCAACACGCTCGTCTTCGACGCGGAGCTCGACGCGGTGGAGGCGTCGATCCGGCGCTGCGCCGAGGCGGGCGTCGACGCGGTCATCGTGCAAGACCTCGGGGTCGCCCGCCTGGTCCGGGCCATCGCGCCGGGGATGCCGCTGCACGCGTCCACGCAGATGACCTGCACCGACGCCGAGGCGGTCGAGCTGGCGGCCGAGCTGGGCGCGAGCAGGGTCATCTTGGCGCGGGAGCTGTCGCTGGAGGACGTGGCCGCCATTCGTTCGCGCACCGACGTCGAGGTCGAGGTCTTCGTGCACGGCGCGCTGTGCGTGGCCTACTCGGGGCAGTGCCTCACCAGCGAGGCGATCGGCGGACGCAGCGCCAACCGAGGCGCTTGCGCGCAGGCCTGCCGGCTCCCGTACGATCTCGTCGTCGATGGGGCCGTGAAGGACACCGGCGACCGCGCGTTCCTCCTCTCACCGGAGGACCTCGAGGCGAGCGAGCTCGTCCCGAAGCTGGTCGAGCTGGGCGTCGCGAGCCTGAAGATCGAAGGCCGCCTCAAGGGGCCCGCCTACGTCGCCGCGACGACCTCTCTCTATCGCGCTGCGGTCGACGCCTCCTTCGGCGAGGCCCCCGCGCCTTCAGAGGCCCAGCGCGCGACCGCCCTCGCGACGTTCACGCGCGGCTCGGGGCCCGGCTTCCTCGCGGGGGTCGACCACCAGCGCCTCGTCGACGGCAGGACCTGTGATCACCGTGGCGAGCTGCTCGGCGTCACGAGCGGCGTGGTGCGAGAGGGCGGCAAAGCGTGGCTCCGCATCGCTGCGAAGAGGGCCATCGAGCCCGGGCACGGGCTGCTGGTCGAGGGAACCAAGGGCGGGGCCGGAGAGGTCGGCGGCCGCGTGTGGATGGTCACCCAGGCCAGAGGCGACGAGCAGCGGGTGTGGCTCGGGCCCGAGAAGACGATCCCGAGCGACCTCTCGGGGCGGCGCGTCTTCCTCACCGACGACCCCTCGGCGGAGAAGCGAGCGCTCGCGATGGCGGAGCGAGCGCCGGCTCGTGTCCGGCTTGACGTTCGGCTCAGCGCGCGGCCGGGCGAGCCGGCCCGCCTCGAGGGCACCCTCCCGGACGGGACGACGGCCTCCGTGACGGGCGAAGACCCGGTCGAGCGCGCGCGGACCGCGGCCACATCGGAGAGCGTCGTACGCGACAAGCTCGGCCGGCTCGGCGATTCGCCGTTCGAGCTCGGCGCCGTGCAGCTCGATCTCGAAGGCGAGCCCCTCGTGTCGCCAGGGTCGCTGAACCGGCTACGCCGCGCTCTGGTCGGGGCGCTGCTCGAGCGCCGGGCACGCCGGCACCCGACCACGCAGGTGTCCGCGCAGGCTCTGCTCGCGGCGGCGGTGTTGGCCGCTCCGCCGCCTCCACCTGGGCTCTTGGTGCTCTGTCGCTCGCTCGAGCAGGCGCGGGCCGCCCGGGCCGCGGGGGCCGACGGGGTGTGGCTCGATCTTCTGGAGCTCACCGGCACCGGCAGCGCGCTCCGGCAGCTGCGCGCCGACGGTCCTGGCTTCGTGGGCGTCGCACCTCCACGGATCCGCAAGCCGGGAGAGGAGAAGATCGATCGCTTCCTCGCCGGACTCGAGCCTGACGGCGTCCTCGTGCGCGGGCTCGGCGCGCTGCGCGAGGCGACGGGGAAGGTCGACGGCGTGCTCCGCGTCGGAGACTTCGCGCTCAACGCCACGAACAGGCTGACCATTCTCGAGATCCTCGGACGCGGCCTCGCCGCGTTCACCCCCAGCTTCGATCTCGACGCTGCGCAGCTCTGCGACCTACTCCGTACTGGCGTCGGCCCCTACGCCGAGGTGGTGGTGCACCACCCGATGCCGCTGTTCCATATGGAGCACTGCGTGTTCGCGCGCGAGCTCTCGACGGGGCGTGACCACAGGGACTGCGGGCGCCCTTGTGAGCGCCACGCCGTTTCGCTGCGGGATCGAGCGGGCATCGAGCACCCTGTCATCGCCGATGTCGGCTGTCGCAACACGGTCTTCCACGCGCAGAGCCAGTCGGCCGCGTCGCTGGTGCCGGCGATGAGAGAGGCCGGCGTGCGGAGGTACCGCGTCGAGCTGGTGCGCGAGAGCGCGGCGGACACCGAGAAGGTGGTGCGCGCCTATCGCAAGCTGCTCGATGGCGGCACCAGCGGCGCCGAGGTGTATCGGACCCTCAAAGCCGAGAGCACCTACGGAGTGGTGCGGGGCTCGCTCCGCGTGCTCGCGTAGCGCGCTCAGTCGATCCAGAGCACCCCTTGCGGGCGCTCGAAGCGCTCGCGGTTGGGGACTACGCGCGTCCATTCGCGGAGCTCGATCGTCTTGTGGTCCGGGTGCCGGACGTGTCCGCGGACGAAGATGACGCGGCGCAGGTCGACGTAGACCTCGTCCGCGACGTGGGGGCGTCCAGCGCGGCCGAGCCCGGCGGCCTGGGCGATCCCGATGTCCCGACGCACGACGCCTGCCCGCGCGAGCGCCTCGATTGCGGTGACTTGGGAGGTCGAGAGCGGCAGGAAGAACCACTCGCCTTGGCGGCGGATGGGCTGCCCTCCGATCGCGTGGCTCGAGGGGACCTCCGGCGCGCGCAGCGCCTCGCGCGCGAGCGGCACGGAGGACACGCCTCGCGGCAGCTCGGCGATGAACAGGTGGGCCTCGTCCATTCCACACAAGAAGTGACGCTTGCGGTCCTGGGTGTGCTGCTCGACGATCACCTGACGGCCCTCTCGACGCAGGACACGGGTGCCAGGCTCGAGCCTCGCGCTGCGGGACAGGCGGACCTCGAAGGCGCGCCGGGGCTCGTGGACCAGCAGGACGAGCTGCCGCTCACCGCGGTCGATCCCGAGGACATCGACGCGGTTCGACGGCGCCCCGCGATAGAGGCGGAAGAGCTCGCTCTTCGGCCGCGGGACGCGGGAGATGTCGATCTGGACGATCTCCTCCGACGTGCGGGTGAGCGGGGCCTCGGTGAGGTGTAGAGGCAGCCGCGCCTCGGCGAAACGCCTCGAGAGAGAGTCGTGGTGAAGCATGCGGCCGACCGACGCGCGGAAGCGCGGGGTCTGACGACGACCCTCTCTTCTGCGATGATGAAGCCATGAAGAGGCGGGACCTGGTCAGCGCGGCGATCGCCGCGGTCGCCTTCCTCAGCTGGTTCGTCCCGATGTACCTCGAGCTTCCCGAGCGCTACCCGACGTTCGACAGTCTTTGGTTGCCCAAGCTCGTGGGCTTCGTGATGCTGTCGGCCCTGATGGGGGCGGTCAGCTGGGTCGCAGGGGTAATGGCGAAGGAGGGGCTCCGCGGGAAGGTCACCTACGTCCTCACCCTCGCAGCCTGCAATGTCTTCGCCGTGCTGATGTGGACCGAATACCTGAACGGCGCGCTCGATCCAGGGAAGGTGCGCCGCCGCGACGGCTTCGTGGTGGAGATCCAGAACCCGCCGCGTCGCGCGCCAAGGCGCCGGGTCGAGGTCCACGACGGGGAGCGCACGCTCGAGACGCCGTTCCACGCCGACCGCTTCTTCTGGTCGATCCAGAACGTTCGCTCGGGTGGGCCGGTCGTGGTCAGGGTCGGCGACGGGCTGTTCGGCGCGACGTACGTCGAGTCGATCTCCGACCCGCCCGCGCAGCCCTAGCGGGTTGCTGAAAAGTCGGCGTCGAGCCTCTCGGCAGACACTGCAATACGGCTCGCACCCGGTTCACGCCCCCGCCGCCACCGTGAAGCGCGCCCCCAGCTCGTTGCAGATCGCCTCGAGCCCTGCCTGATCTTCGGGGCGGAAGGCGTCAGGCAGATCGGAGTCGACGTCGAGCACGGCCAAGAGGCTTCCGCTCGGGGTGAGCACGGGGACGACGATCTCGCTCTTCGTGGAGCTCGAGCAGGCGATGTGACCTTCGAACGCCTCGACGTCGGGGACGACGAGCGTCGACCGGGTGCGGGCCGCCGCGCCGCAGACGCCGCGCTCGAAGGGGATGCGCAGGCAACCATGGCCGCCCTGGTAGGGGCCGATGACCAGGAGGCCTGGCTGGGTCACCCGGTAGAAGCCGGTCCAGTGGAAGTATTCGAACGCGTGGTGCAGCTCGCACGCGAGCGTCGCCATCGCTGCGATGAGGTCGTCTTCGCCCTCGAGCAGCGCTCGGGCGACGGCCAGCACGTGACCATAGCGGGCGGCGCGCTCGGGGCCCGACGCCGACGCCGGAAGGGGGCCGATCGCGGGCTGCACGTCAGCCCTCCATCTCGCCGAGCTTGCGGTAGATGGTGCGCGTCGAGATGCCGAGCAGCTGCGCCGCGACGCTCTTGTCGCCCTTCGCCTGGCGCAGCGTCTCGCGGATGAGGCGCCGCTCGACCTCGTCGAGGGGGGTGCCGACGCTGAACGTGATGGTGCTCGCGTCCGTCGTCTCGGCTTCGCGCACGACGTCGGGGAGATCGTCGAGCGTGAGGCGATCGCCGCGGCACAAGACGACCGCGCGCTCGACGACGTTCTCGAGCTCGCGCACGTTGCCGGGCCACGAGTACTCCATGAGGCGATCGAGGGTCTCCTTGGCCACGCCGAGCCTGGCCCGACCGTTCTTCTTGCAATAGAGGCCCACGAAATGGTCCACGATGAGCGGGATGTCCTCGCGGCGCGTGCGCAGCGGCGGCGCCGTCAGCGCGATGACGTTGAGCCGATAGTAGAGATCTTCCCGGAAGCGGCCCGCGCTCACCTCCGCCCGGAGGTCCTTGTTGGTGGCGGCGACGATGCGCACGTCGGCGCGCGTCGTGTCGCCGCCGACAGGCTCGTATTCGCCCTCTTGCAGCACGCGCAGCAGCTTCACCTGCACCGACAGCGCGAGCTCGCCGATCTCGTCGAGGAAGAGCGTGCCACCGTCGGCCTTGGCGAAGCGCCCCTCGCGCCGCGCGTGGGCCCCCGTGAAGGCGCCCTTCTCGTGCCCGAAGAGCTCGGCCTCGAGGATCGCCTCGGGGATGGCGGAGCAGTTCACTGCCACGAACGCTCCCTGGCTCCGCGCGCTGTGCTGGTGAATGAAGCGCGCGAGCAGCTCCTTGCCCGTGCCGCTCTCGCCGAGCACCAGCACCGTCGCGCTCGACGGCGCCGCCTGGAGCGCGATGTCGAGCACGCGCCGCAGGGCGGGGCTCGAGCCGACGATGTCGCGCCCGGTGAGGACCGACATCTCGCTGCTTGAGCTCGCGGTTCTCCAGCGTGAGGCTCCGGCGCTCGGCCGCCTTGCGGATGGTCTTGACGATCGTCATCCGCTTGAGCGGCTTCTCGACGAAGTCGTACGCACCCTCGCGCATCGCCTGCACGGCCGTCTCGACCGTGCCGTACGCGGTCATCATCACGACCTCGACGTCCGGGGCGACCTGCTTGATCGCGCGCAGCAGCTCGAGCCCGCTGATCGCAGGCATCATCAGATCGGTCAGCACGACGTCGACCCTGTGCTGCCGGAGCACGTCGAGGGCCTCGCGCGCGCTCTGCGCCGTGAGCGCGCGCATGCCGTCTCGCTGGAAGATCTTCTCGATGCTCGTGACGTTGCTCGGCTCGTCGTCGACGACGAGCACGGTGAGCGCGTCGGGGGAGGCGGCCGGCGGGTCCGTCATGGGCCTCGTCTAACGTAGCTGGCGCACGAGGTCTTTCGTGATGTTCTTCTGGTGCGACTCGAGGGTGCCGCCGCCGATCTCGATGAGCTTCGCGTCTCGCAGGAACCGCTCGACTTTGTACTCGTCGCAGTAGCCCCAGCCGCCGAGCACCTGCATCGCGTTGTCCGCGACCTCCTTGCCGACGGGGGCGGCGAAGAGCTTGGCCGCGTCGGTCCCCAGGCGGTTCTGGGAGCTAGGCCGGGTCGAGCGCGCCACCGAATAGACGAGCGCGCGCGCGGCCTCGGTCTTGGCGTAGCTCTCGCCGATGTAGCGCTGGATCTGGCCGTGCTCGGCGATCGGTTTGCCGAAGCTCTGCCGCTCGGAGGCGTACCGCGTCATGATGTCCATGCAGCGGTCGGCGATGCCGAGGCTCATCGCGGCGAGGGTCAGCCGCTCGATCTCGAGGTTGCGCATCATGTTGGTGACGCCGCCACCCACCGTGCCGAGGACGTTGGCCGCCGGGACCCGCACGTCGTCGAGCACGATCTCTCCGAGCGAGCTGGCCCGCATGCCCATCTTCGGGAACTTGCTCGGGGTCGACAGGCCCGGGAACGAGCGCTCGACGATGAAGCTGGTGACCCGCCCGTCGACCTTGGCGTAGACGATGAACACCTCGGCCTCGGGGGCGTTGGTGATCAGCGACTTCTGGCCCTTCAGCACGTACGCGTCGCCGTCGGCGCGAGCGGTCGTCTTCATGCCGAGCACGTCGGTGCCATGGCCCGGCTCGGTCATGCCCATCGCGCCGACCCACTCGCCCGAGAGCACCTTCGGCAGGTACCGGGCGCGCTGGTCGTCGTTCCCCGCGTAGTAGAAATTGTTCACGAACAGCATCGCGTGGGCGAGGTACGCGAGCGTGAAGCCCGGGTCGGCCTTGGACAGCTCGTGGTGCACGATGACGGCGGCGAGGGCGTCGAGGCCGCCGCCCCCGTCCTCGGCCGGGATGGTGATGCCGTTCAGCCCGAGCTCGCCCACCCGCCGGATGAGCCCTACGTCCAGGCAGCCTTTCTTGTCTTGTGCCTCAGCTTGCGGCTCCAGCACCGTGCGCGCGAAGTCGCGGCACATCTGGCGCAGCATGCGGTGCTCGTCGGTCGGGTTCTCGAGGTCGAAGGCCTGGGGGTCGCTCATGATGACTGGGCGGTCACATACCATGGTCGGTGAGGGGAGGGCGGACCCGTGATAGCCGTTCTGTCATGGCAGGGCGGAGAAGGAGCCAAGGGTGGACCTTGTTCCTGGAGGACGACCGGCTCGTCGCGAGCGCCGGCGCAGACGCCCTCTTCCTGCTGGACGAGCTCGACGCTCGCGGCGCCAGGGCCTTGCTCGAGCTGTGGGACAAAGACCAGCTCGACGCGGCCCCGGCCGCGCTCGCTGGGGCGGTCCGCGATCTGACGCGGCTCGGGGCCGCGGGGCCCGCGGCTGAACCCGTCGGGACCTTGCGCTACCACCTCGCCGCGGTGGGCGAGGCGGGCAGCCTGGAGGCGGCGCTCGCCGCGCTGACGACGCTCGACACGGGCCTCGAGCGTGCGAGCCTGGCCGACGCCACGCTGGCGGTCGTCGTTCGCGCGGGGGGGACTTTGTTCGAGGTGGCCGACTTCGCGGCGCGCATCAAAGTGCCGCACCTCTTCGTCGACCTGGCGTTCGAGCACACCCTGTCGATAGGGCCGCTCGTGTTCCCCGGCGAGACCGCCTGTGTCAGCTGCCTGGCGGGGCGCATCCGCTTCACGTGGGGGGACCCGCTTCCTCCGCCTGCGCCGCTCGCGGCGGGCAGGGCGGCGGTGGCCGCCGGCTTCCTCGCCGACCAGCTCTGCGTCTTCCGGCGGACCGGCACGTGCTCGGCCTTGGTCGCGAGGACGCTCGCGATCGATCTGGACGCCGTGACGACGCACGCCGAGCGCGTACATCGGCTGCCTTGGTGCCCTGTCTGCTTTCCCGACGAGGGCGCGTTCGGCGACGGCTCGACCCTGCTACCCTGGGCCCAGGGGACGCGCGCGTGATCCGACTCGTCAACCAGTTCGATCCCGCACGCGCGCGAACCCAGGCGGCTTCACCCAAGAGCTCGGGCAGCAGCTGTTGCTGTTGCTGCTGCTGCGTGGTGACGGTCCTCGGGGCCGGCATCCTCACGGCGCGCGCGGTGCCCCCCAGCGTACACGCGGAGACCACGCTCTACGTCCCGCCGCCGCAGACGATGGCCCCCTTCGACGCGCAGGGCTTGAACCCTTACGCGCCGTCGCCTCACATCGCCGCGCAGCGTCCGGTCGGAACGGAGCTGCGAAACCGCTTCCTGTGGCAGGCGTTCGGCTTCTTCCTGCTCCCGCTGTCCCTCGGCTGCGCCGTCCTCGGGCTCGCGGTGCATCCGGCGGCCGCCGTCTTCGGCGGGCTCTTGTACCCCATCGGGCTGTTCGTCTTGCGCGCGAAGACAGGCCTCTCGCTCGTGCACGTATTGCTGCTGTTGTTCGTGCTCCCGCTCGTCTTCGCCGCGGAGGCGTACGCGTGGATCCTCGTCGTTCTGTCGTAGCTCGTGTCCTCGAGCGAGCGTGCGGCGCGCGTCACGGCATCGTCCCACCGTGGCAGCGTGTCCCGCGCGAGCAGGCTGATCTCCCCGACACCGAGAACGCCTTCGTAGGGGGCTCGCGGGACGCGGGCGAGCACGTCATCGCGGGTGGCTTCGGCCGCACCGTCGAGGACGCCTCGTGCGCCGCCATCGCGGAGGCGCTCGAGCGCTACGCGGCTCATATGGCGCGCTACGAGGTTCGCTCAGGGAGCGAGGTGTCGAGGCCGGTGCTCGATGCGGCAGATTTCTCTCTCTTCTCCGAGGAGCAGCGGGCGCGACCCGGCTTCGAGCACCCGTACGCCGCGCGCCGTGACGCTCGTTATGCGCAGGTCTATTCGCTCGATGACAACTCCGCGACGTGGGTCCCCGAGGAGCTCGTCGGCCTCGGCGCTCGTGCCGAGGTGCCGCTGTTGCCCTCGACGTCGACTGGCCTGGCGGCGGCTCGCGAGCCTCTCGCCGCGATCTTGCGCGCGCTCGAAGAGGTGCTCGAGCGCGACGCGCTCACCGTCACCTGGCTCGCGTCCCTCGGCGGGCGAGAGGTCCCGCTGCCGCGCGCGCTGGTCGATCCCGTGGTGTCGCGGGGCGGCGAGGTGGTCGCCTTCGATATCACCCAGGTGTGGAACCCTCAGCCCGTCGTGATCGTCCTCGGGCAGCTGCCGGCGCGCGGGCTTCGTCGCTACGCAATGGGCGCTGCGTGCCGCCGAACGAG
Source organism: Polyangiaceae bacterium (assembly GCA_016719945.1). Classification (GTDB taxonomy): domain Bacteria; phylum Myxococcota_A; class Polyangia; order Polyangiales; family Polyangiaceae; genus Xiheicaenibacterium. The sequence continues at coordinate 468,714 of JADJYE010000003.1, forward strand.
GAGCGCCGCGCTCGACAAGGCGTGGCTCGAGTGGCTCCAGGGGGTCAGCTTCGCGGGCCATTACGTGAGAGAGAACGCCGCCCGGCCCGTCACGCGGGCCTCCGACGTCCGCTCGTTCCACGAGCACGGCGCCTTCTACACGTGGAACCCTGGCGAGTGGCCAGGCCTCCCCATCTTCTCGAAGCGCCGCGGCCCGCCCGCGCCGCTCGAGCCTCCCGAGCCAGAGCCGCCCGTCGCCCAGACGCTCGACGCGCTGAGGCGCGCGATCGGCGCCGCCGGGGCGCGCCTCTTCTATCGAGACCTCACGCTCCCCGACGTGCGCGACGTGGGGCTCTCGGTCGTGCGTGTCCTCTCGCCGGACCTCGCCCTCTTGCACGGCGACGAGCGGCTGCCCTTCCTCGGCGGTCGCGCGCGCGACGTCGCCTGGCGCTACCCGGACGTCGCCGCGTCGGACGTCGCGTTCGACAACCGCTATCCCCACCCGCTCGGCTGACCATGCGCTACGAGCCCGATCACCCCGCCGCCCTGTTCAACCTGTTCTGGGAGGGCTCCAAGCTCAATCGGCGCACCGTCCGCGCCTTCGCGGAGCGCCTCGAGGCCCACGATCGGCTCCCGCACGATCCTGCCGAGCTCGTCTACCCGCAGGTGACGGCGCTCGCGCCGGCTACCGACCCGCTGGCCACGCTCTCACTGCTGCGCCGGAGCGAGCGCCGCTTCGGTCCGGCGCCGCTCTCGACCGAGAAGCTCGCGGCCCTCTTCTCCGCGTTCGCGCGGCGGCCCGGCGGACGCCTCTTGCCCTCTGCCGGCGGGAGGTACCCGATCGAGGTGTTCGCGCTGCTCCTCGCCGCTGAGGCCCCTTGGCAGGGGTCGATCGTCTATTACGACGGCGCGAAGCACGGCCTCTCACGCGTCGGCTCGTGCCCCGACGAGGCCATCTGGCGAGAGCTCTGCAACCTCCCAGAAGGCGCCGATCGACCGGCCGCGGTGCTCGTTTTCGTCGGCTTTCCCTCGCGCATCACCGAGCGCTATGGCGAGCGCGGGGGGCGCTTCTTGCTACTCGAGGCGGGGCACTACGCGCAGAGCCTCGGCCTGCGGCTCGCGTTCGAGGGCCTCGCCGGGTACGAGCTCGGCGGCCTGTACGACGACCCGGTGCGCGACCTCCTCGGGCTCGGCGGCACCGACGCGATCGTCACGCTCGGCTACGCCGTCGGGCACCCAGCCACGCCCTGAGCGAGCGCACCTCCTGCGTCGCCCCGCTGTTCTTGCGCGACCCACGCGCAGCGACGGCGTCTGTTTCAGCACCCTGTCAGGCTGGGCAGGTTTCGTGCTTGGGTCTCCGTGTGTCGATCCTTCGCCCGGCCCCCCTCGCGTCCCTCGCGCGGCGCGCCTTCCGCGAGGTCGAGGAGAAGGGCGCCATCTTCGATCTCCCTGTGCGCCGCTTCGTGCGCGGGCGGCCCGACCACGACCTCTCGGTGGTGCTCAACGGCCGGCGCGCGGCCGTCCCGTTCGGCCCCGCGGCCGGCCCACACACCCAGCTCGCTCAGAACATGCTCCTGTCGTGGCTCGCGGGGGGAAGGGTCCTCGAGCTCAAGACGGTTCAGCTGAAGGACGACCTCCAGCTCCCGCGACCGTGCATCGACATGCGCGACGTGGGCCTGAACTGCGAGTGGTCGCAGGAGCTGACCACCCGCGAGTCGCTCGACGAATACGTGAAAGGGGCGCTGCTCATCGGCGCCGTCGCCGCGAGCGGCGCGGCGGGGGTCTCGCCCCACCTGCTCGACACCGTCTACGACGCGAGCCTCGGCTACGACCTCGCTGGGGTGCGGAGCGACAAGGTGGGCTCGTTCCTCCGAGCCTTGCGCGACGTGCGTCCGGTCGCGGCGCGGCTCCTCGCCGAGCTGCCCTCCGAGCTGCGGCGCAAGGTCGACGTGCCTCTCCCGGCGGCCCTGGTCGACACGGTGACCCTCAGCACCTTCCACGGCTGCCCTCCCCAGGAGATCGAGGCCATCGCCACGCACCTGATGGAGGAACACGGCGTCGGCTGCGTCGTCAAGCTCAACCCCACGCTGCTCGGGCGAGAGCGAGTCCAAGCGCTGCTCCACGACGTGCTCGGTCACGACGACCTCGCGGTCCCCTCGCGCGCCTTCGACGTCGACCTCCAATACTACGACGCCCTCGGGCTGATCTCGCGGCTCCGCGAGCGGGCCGCTGTCCTCGGACGCCGCTTCGGCGTCAAGCTCACCAACACCCTCGTCGTGGACAACACGCGGGGCTTCTTCCCGCCAGCCGTCCAAGAGAGCTACCTCTCGGGCCCGCCGCTGCACGTCCTCGCGATCGAGCTGCTGGCGAAGCTGAGGGGCTCCCTGGGGATGGACCTACCCACCTCGTTCTCCGCAGGGATCGACGCTCACAACATCGCCGACGCGCTGGCGCTCGATCTGGTTCCCGTCACGGTCTGCACCGATCTCCTGAAGACGGGCGGCTATGGGCGCGGCATCCGCTACGCCGAGGCGATCCACGAGCGGATGGATCTGACCGGCGCGCGCGATCGGGAGGGCCTCGTCCTCCTCGCGTTCGGGCAGCACGGGCGGGCGCTCGACGCGCTCGACCTCGACCCCGACTCACGCGCGCGGGCGCTCCAGGAGCTCGAGGCGAAGGGTACCCCTGGCTCCGCGCTCCGCCGGGAGCAGGTCGACCGCTGGGTGCGTGAGGCGGCGCGCCTCAACACCGCCATCGTCCACGAGCGCGTGCTCGCCGACCCACGGTACCGTCGCGCCGGCCGCGACAAGCCGCCGAAGAAGGTCGGCTCCAGGCTGGAGCTGTTCGATTGCCTCACCTGCGACAAGTGCATCCCGGTCTGCCCGAACGACGCGAACTTCACCTTCGTGGTCCCGCACCTCGAGATCCCGCGGCTCACCGTCCGGCCCGACGGTGAGGCGCTGCGCGTCGAGCGCGAGGGCGTCATCCGAGTCGAGGAGCGGCACCAGATCGGCCACTATGCCGACCATTGCAACGACTGCGGGAACTGCGACGTCTTCTGCCCCGAGGACGGCGGCCCCGAGCTCGAGAAGCCGCGCTTCTTCGGCTCCAGGCGGGCCCTCGAAGATGACCCCCACGGCCGGGGGCTGCACGTCGAGCGCCGCCGAGGCACGCTGGTCGTCACGGGCCGCTTCGGCGGGCCCCCCGTCACGCTCACCGTCGAGGGGCCACGCGCGCTACGAAGGTCAGGGCTTCGCGCTGAGCTTCGATCTGCGCGAGCCATCGACCACCGCCTCCGGGCGGGCTAGCGGGCCGGTCGAGCTCACCCACGCCCTCATCTTGAACGTGCTCGCCAGCGGGGTCCTCGCCCCGCGCGAGGTCAACCCGGTGAGCGCATCCGCCGATGTCGAAATGGAGGTCACGTCGTGAACGAGGTCCACAGCCCATCCGTCCCCCTACGGGAGGCGGCCGAGCGAAACACGCCCGCCTTGGTGCGCTTCCTCCAGTCGTTGGTGTCGATCCCCTCCGAGAGCGCACAGGAGCGCGCCGTCGTGCTGCGCGCCGCCGAGGAGATGCGCTCCCTCGGCTTCCACGAGGTCAAGATCGACGGCTTCGGGAACGTCCTCGGGCGTGTCGGAACCGGCCCGGTGGTGATCGCGATGGATGGTCACCTCGACACCGTCGGCGTGGGCGATCGCTCGACGTGGCGGCGTGATCCCTACGGAGCCGCCGTCGAGGACGGCGTGCTCTATGGGCGCGGCGCGAGCGATCAGGAGGGGGGCTTCGCGGCCGCGGTGTATGGGGCCGCCATCGCCAAGGAGCTGGGCCTGCTCGACGGCGTCCAGCTGTGGGTCACCGGCACCGTCCTGGAGGAGGACTGCGACGGCCTGTGCTGGCAATACATCCTGCGCGAGAAGGTGCTCCAGCCCGAGGTCGTCGTCATCACCGAGCCCACGGACCTCGGCGTCTACCGGGGTCACCGCGGGCGGATGGAGATCGAGGTGCGGACCCAAGGGCGCTCCGCCCACGGCTCGGCGCCCGAGCGCGGCGATAACGCCGTCAGCAAGATGGCCGCCGTCATCGCCGACATCGAGCGCCACAACGCTGCCCTCGCGGAGACGGCGGACCCGTTCCTGGGCAAGGGGTCGGTGACGATCTCCGAGATCCGCTCGACGTCCCCGTCGCTGTGCGCGGTCGCCGACAGCTGCACCATTCACCTCGACCGACGCCTGACCCGGGGTGAGACGGCGGAGTCCGCCGTGCGCGCGATCGAGGCGCTCCCCGGCGTGCGCGCCGCGGGCGCCACCGTGACGGTCCTCGAGTACGCGCGGGCTGGTTACACCGGGCTCGTCTACCCGACGCGCAAGGTCTACCCGACGTGGGTCCTCGAGGCCGACGAGCCGGCGGTCGTCGCCGCGGTCGCCGCCGCGACGCTGGCGCTCGGCGCTCCGCCGCGGGTCGACAAGTGGACCTTCTCCACCAACGGCGTCGCCACGCGAGGCATGTTCGGTGTCCCGACGGTCGGGTTTGGGCCAGCGAACGAGGTCCATGCTCACACTCCCGACGACCAATGTCCCGTCGAGCACCTCACCCGAGCGGCGGCGGTCTATGCCGCGTTTCCCCGCGCGTACCTCGCCGCGCGCCTTCCGAAGGGCCCAGCATGAAGACCTCCGAGAGCCTCCTCGACCGTGTTCGCCGCATCGCTACGCCCAACGATGGCTTGGTCGATCGCGATGTCCTGCTCACCTGGGACCTGTCCAACGACGCGATCGCCACCCTCCACGATCTGGCGGGCGCCCTGCGCGCCGCGGCGCTCGAGGGCCTGTCGCTCCGGGCGTTCGACACGGGGCTCGCGGTCTCGATCTTCCGCGACAAGTCCACGCGGACCCGGTACGCGTTTCGCGCCGCCTGCAACCTCCTCGGCCTCGCGACGGAGGAGCTCGACGAGTCGACGTCGCAGGTCGCCCACGGAGAGACCGCGCGCGAGACGGCGGCCATGATCGGCTTCTTCACAGAGGTGGTCGGCGTCAGAGACGACCTCTTCCTCGGGGAGGGCCACACGGGCATGCAAGCCACGGCCGCCTCGCTCGAGGAGAGCCATCGGGCGGGGGCGCTGCTGCAGCGCCCTTCGGTGCTCAACCTCCAGTGCGACCTCGACCACCCGACCCAGTCGATGGCCGACCTCGCCCACCTCGCGCACCATTTCGGCGGCGTCGAGCGGCTCCAGGGCAAGAAGCTGGTCATGAGCTGGGCGCACTCGCCGAGCTATGGCAAGCCGCTGAGCGTTCCCCAAGGGATCGTCGCGCTGATGACGCGCTTCGGGATGGACGTGGTCCTCGCGCACCCCGAAGGGTACGAGCTCGAGGCCGGGCCGCTCGAGGCCGCGCAGGGCTTCGCCGCCAAGAGCGGCGGACGCTTCCGCGTGACGCACGCGATGGACGAAGCCTTCGAGGGGGCGGACGTCGTTTACCCCAAGAGCTGGGCGCCCGGGTGGATCATGCGCGAGCGGACGAAGCTCCACCGCGGAGGTGCGGGCGCCGCGCTCGCGGACCTGGAGACGCAGGCCCTCGCCCAGAACGCGCGCTACGCGAGCTGGGAGTGCGACGAGGCGAAGATGGCGCGCACGCGGGACGGCGCGGCCCTCTACATGCACTGTCTCCCCGCGGACATCTCGGGCGTGAGCTGCAAATCGGGGGAGGTGAGCGCAGCTGTCTTCGAGCGGGCCCGCTTGGACACCTATCGCGAGGCGAGCTACAAGCCCTACGCCATCGCCGCCATGATCCTCGCCACCCGCTTCCCAGACCCTGGCGCGGTGCTAGAGGCCGCGATCGCCCGCGGGACCCCGAGGCGCGGCGCCGGGGAGGTGCCATGACGAAGGCCAAGGTCGCCATCCTCCGCACCCGGCCGCGGTCCGTGCTGGCCGACGTGCACGAGCTGATGAGCCTCGCGGGGTATCAGGAGGTCGTCGACAAGACGGCCGAGACGGGGCTCAAGGTCAACATCAGCTGGCACTTCTTCTATCCGGCCTCCTCCACGACGCCCTGGCAGCTCGACGGCGTCATCCGCGCGCTGCTCGCCGACGGCTACGACAGAGAGCGGGTCCACGCTTGCCACAACCGCACCGTGGTCATCGACGCCCACCTGGGCGAGCGGGAGAACAAGCACCTCGACGTGGTGCAGGCGCACGGCATCGCCAACGTGCACCTCTACGAGGGGCAAGAGTGGATCCCCATCGCCGAGGCCGTGGGCGACCTGCGGCGGCGCTTCTTGTGCCTGAACGAGGTCTATCCCCAGGGCTTCTCGATTCCGCGCCGCTTCATCGGGGAGAACATCATCCACCTGCCGACCGTGAAGACCCACGTCTTCACGACCACGACCGGGGCCATGAAGAACGCCTTCGGTGGGCTCCTCAACGAGCGGCGCCATTGGACTCACCCCGTCATTCACGAGACGCTCGTGGACCTGTTGATGATCCAGAAGAAGATCCACCGCGGAGTCTTCGCCGTGATGGACGGGACCTTCGCGGGGGACGGCCCGGGGCCGCGCTGCATGGTCCCCCACGTCAAGGACGTGATGCTGGCCTCCTCCGACCAGGTCGCCATCGACGCCGTCGCCGCGAAGCTCATGGGCTTCGACCCGCTCGCCGACTGCCGCTTCATTCGGCTCGCCCATGATCTCGGGCTCGGCTGCGGGGACGTCCGCGACATCGAGATCGTGGGGGACGTCGACGCTGCGCAGGAAAATTGGCATTTCGATGGCCCGTTCAAGCAGATGACCTTCGCTTCGAAGAACCAGCACCGCATCTATTGGGGCCCGCTCAAGAAGCCGATCGAGTGGTCGCTCAAGACCTGGCTCGCCCCCTGGGCCTACCTGGCGAGCGTCGGCTACCACGACATGTATTGGTACCCCCGGTACGCGAAGGAGAAGATCGCGCCCGTCCTCGAGAGCGAGTGGGGGCGACTGTTCGCGAACTGGGGGCGGGTCGCCGTCGACCCTGAGGGCCGCGGATTCCCGGACGTGGGTCCGCCGAGCGCCGACCTCGTGCGGCACGGCATCTCCCATTACCTCGAAGGGCTTCGCCTGCTGGGGATGGCCGTGACGGAGAGCCCGGAGCTGAAGGGCTCAGCGGCGGTGGCCCGTCGCTAGCACCAGCGCTCGCTGGTTCGTGAGGGGGCCATGCTCGCGGGCCCAGGTGACGAGCCCCGCGAGGCCGGCCGCCCCGGTCTCGTCGGCCGCGATGCCCGCGTCGTTCAGGGCGGCGGCGGCCAGGGCGAGCGTCGGCTCCGCCACCGCGACCGGCGCGCCTCCCGAGGCGAACGCGGCTCGCAGGATCGCGAGGCCGTCGTAGGTGTCGTCATCGAGGATCCCGTGCGCGACGCTCGGCTGCGGCCGAGGCCAGGGCTCGAGCAAGTGGGCGCGCCGCCCCGCGCCGAGGGCGAGCTGAGCCTCCACGCGCTCGCGCAGAGGCCTCGCACGGAGCAGATCCGAGCGCTCGTCCCCCGGGGGTGGGAGCGCGGCCTCCCCGAGCCCAGCGAGGACCTTCTCGTACGCAGCGAGCAGCGGCGCCACGCGCTCGGTCTGCACGGGGTGGAGGCGGGGGAGGCGGTCGATCACGCCGATTCGCCGGGCGTCCTCCAGGCCACGGGCGAGGGAGCTCGCGAGGGCGCCGCCGCCGACCTGGACGAACACGCGCTCGAGCTGGCCCGCCTGCCTGGCCAGCTCGACGACCTCGAAGGCCAAGGTGCGGCCGCCGTCGAGGGTGATGCCGTTGTCGGGGCCCTGGCAGCCGAAGGGGATCGCGCCCGCGGCGACCGCGTCACGGAAGGCGCGCACGCAGGGGTCCCCGAGCTCACCCGCGGCGCGCTCACAGGTGTGCACCAGCGCCCCGAGGTCGCGCAGCCGCGAGACCACGGCGGGGGCTGCGTCGGGGGGCACGAAGGTGTCGAGGGGCAGCTCGCCCGCCCGCGCGACGACAGCTGCCGCCAGCGCCGCGTTGCCGCAGCTGGCGATCGCGAGGCGCGGGCGTTGGGCCTCGAGCCCAGCGGCGCGGACGAGCGCGAGGTATAGGCCGACGCCGAAGAGGTGGCGCGCCTTGTGGGAGCCGGAGACGTTGTTCGTCTCGTCCTTCACCCAGGTCTCGGCGCCCGTGAGCGCCTCGAGGCTGGGCGCGATGGACGCGGGGGTGACGCGCAGCCCTCGGCCGTCCACGCGCTCGATCGCCGCGTCGAGGGTGAGTACGGCCTCACGATAGCCGTCCTCGCCGAGGCCGAGCTCCAGCGCGGCCTGGTGCACGAAGAGCAGCGGGGCGAAGCGGAGGAAGGGCTGCGAATCGGCGCTGGAGGGCCACGTCGGCAGCGCGGACCCCAGGGCTGGCGCGAGGACGTGATCGGCGCCGTCCTTGGCCGCGCGCGAGCAGGTGAAGGGGCGCGGCTCCTCGGCCAGTGGAGCCGCCTCGAAGCCGCAGGCGTCGCAGCGGAGGGTGACCGACCTCACGCGCGCCCGCGCGCCGCCGCGATGCGCTCGTTGAGCTCGGAGATGGCCGCGTCCCAGCCGACGAGCTTGGAGCGCTGCGCCTGCCACCAGGCCTGTTCGCGCCGGGCGTCGAACGCCTCGACGGGCACGCCCTGCTGCTCGACCCAGGTGAAATATCCCAGGTTGAAGATGCGGGTCCGGTCCTCGTGCCGGAGCTCGAGCACGTGATCGGTGCCGGCGCCGAGGAGATAGCGCTCGAAGGTGGAGGCGGCCGCCGCTTCGGTCAGCGCGCCCGAGTAGCTGCGCTCGAGCACCGCGGCCACCTCGCTGGAATAGAGGTCGGCGCCGTCGGTGGCGATCGTGAGGACGGCGTCGTTGGGGCCCAGGCCGAGCGCCTTGACCGTCTTGATGGCCGCGACGACGTTGCACAGGCTGGACAGACCGAAATGGTCGAACGCCTCGAGCACCTCCGGGGCGAGCTGCAGCTCGCGGGAAAGGAAGGCGCGTCCGGCGGCGCTCTGCAAGAGCACCATGAGCCTGTCTGTCGCCTGATCGGATACGGCGACCACGGCGTCGGTGTTCATGACGTTGTGGATGAGCGGGATGTGTTTGTCGCCGATCCCCTGGATGTTGTGGCTGCCGTGGCCGTTGAGCAGCATCGTCGGGCACTCGACCGGCTCGACGGCGACGATCTTGGTGCCGTGCCGCTCCTTCAGGGCGTCGCCCGCCCCGATCGTCCCGGCCGAGCCGGTCGCGGACACGAACGCTGCGGCGCGGAGCTCGGGCTGATCGATTTGGAGGTGACGGAGCACCGCCCCGAGCGCCGCTCCGGTGACGCGGTAATGCGTGAGGTGATTCGGGATCTCGCTGAACTGGTTCAGGATCACGTTGGCCGGGTCGAGCCGGAGGCGCGCGCAGGCGTCGTAGATCTCCTTCACGTTGCTCTCGGTCCCGGGGGTGCGGACGACGTCGTCGGGGGAGGTGACCCAGCGCGAGAGCCACTCGAATCGCTCTCGGCTCATCCCCTCGGGGAGGATGGCGACCCCTCGGCAGCCGAGGACGCGAGAAATGGCGACGCCCCCTCGGCAATAATTCCCGGTCGAAGGCCACAGGGCGCGGTGGTGGGCGGGGTCGAAGGTGCCCTCCGCGAGGCGCGGCATGAGGCAGCCGTAGGCGGCGAGCACCTTGTGCGCACGGATCATGGGGAAGCGATCGCCGAGGAGCACGACGATGGGGGCGTCCACGCCGGTCAGGGCCTTCGGGACCACGAAGTGCGCCGGGACGGCGGCGATGCCGCGGCGATCGGGGGCGTTGAACCAATGCACCCGAAACAGGTTCTGGGGATCGGGCGCGTCGGGGTCGACCCTGGCGAGCGACGCGGTGACGTCCTCGGGGAGCGTCTCGGGGCGGGCCAGCTGCGAGAGCGTGGGCAAGAACACGCCGCGAGCGGCGAAATAGGCGGCGAGATCGGGCGCGTTCATGACGGCGGTAGCTCCCTCATTCGTTGAAACAGGCGCGTGGCGGCCTCGCGCGCGTCGGCGTCGATCGCCGCGAGGTCCCCTGTGAGCAGACGACCCTCTCGGACGACAGGGCGGCCGCCGACGTCGACGCCGACGACGCGAGCCCCCTCCTTGGTAATGACATCCCCCTCGAGCGCTCCCTGGCCGAACGACTCGGCGAGCAGCTCGCGGCCGCGCCCAGCGCGCGCCTCGAGGCCCTGGCCGGCCTGCCCCTCGCGCGCGGCTCCCGCCTCGAGAGCGGCGAGCTCCTCGCCCGCGACCGAGGGGCAGCCGTCGGTCCCCAGCGCGACGCGCGCGCTGGCGGCGAGGGCTCGCGCCCAGCCGACGCGGTTGTTGTCGTTGGAGCGCGGGTTGTGCACGAGCCACGCGCCCGCGCTCGACGCTCGGCGCACCTGGACCTCGTCGAGGTGGACGCCGTGTGCGAGGATCGAGCCGGGCACCAGCGCGCCCGCGTCCTCGAGCCGCTCGAGCGGGCCCGCGTAGCCCCGCGCTCGCGCGTCGTCGACGTCCACGCGGTCCTCCGCCATGTGGATATGGATGATGGCGCCGAGCTCGCGGCACAGCGCGCCCGCCTCGGCGAGGGTCTCGTCGGAGACCGTGAACGACGCGTGGAGCCCCACGGCGCCGCGCACCAGCGCGCGCTGCCGAGCGCGCAGGAAACGGCGACACTCAGCCAGGCCGCGCCGAGCCTCTTCGCGGCCGCCGTTGCGCTCGCTGGCCCCATAACAGAGCAGGGCGCGCATCCCGAGCGCGTCGCACGCGTCGGCGAGCACGTCGAGGGAGCCCTCGATGAAGGCCGGCGACTCGTGGTGATCGACGAGGCCGGTCGTCCCGGAGAGCAGGGCGTGGGCGACGTAGTAGCGGGCCGACGCGCGAAGCGTTCCCTCGTCGAGGGCGCGGTCGAGCCGCCACCAGAGGGTCCGCAGGATGGCAGGGAAGTCGGGCGGGGGTGATGGGGGCTGTGGCAGGCCGAAGGGCGCGAGGCCTGAGTAGAGGTGGGTGTGCGCGTTGACGAAGCCGGGCTGCGCCGCGGCCGCGCTCACGTTCCCTCCTTCTGGGTGGCGCTATGGGCGTGGTGTGCGAGGTGCGCGTGGGGCGCGGGGCGCGCGTGGGCGTGCGGGTGGGCGACGCTCATGGCCCTCGCCGCGGCGGAGTCTCGCATCGGGAGCTCCGTGCGACGGCGCCCGTCGTGCGCCCACAGCGCGTTCGCTACGGCCGCGGCGGTGGGCACCAGCCCGATCTCTCCGACGCCCTTGGCGCCATACGGGCCCTCGGGCTGGGGCTCCTCCACGAAGAGGACCTCGACCGGCGGGGCGTCGCTGGCGCGCAGCGCGCCCAGGTCTCGCAGCCAGAGCGTCTTCGGGAGGCCGCGCTCGCAGGCGAGCTCCTCGGTCAACGCGTAGCCGAGGCCCATGACGATCGACCCCTCGATCTGCCCTTCGCACTGCGCCGGGTTGAGCACTCGACCGACGTCGTGAGCCGCCACGAAGCGGGCGACGGTGCCGTCCTTGTCGAGCACACACAGCTGGGTCGCGAAGCCATACGAGGTATGCGTCTTGGGCTCTGCGACGTCCGAGCCGAGCGGCGTCGTGTCGGTGATGGCCTCGTCGGCGTCGAAGACCGCGCCCTCGAGGCCGTCGAGCGTCGCGCCGCCCGAGAGCGCGAGCGCGAGCTTGCGGGCGGCGACCAGGATGGCGTGCCCGCCGAGCAGCGTCCCGCGGGAGCCGGTGGTCTGCCCACAGGCGAGCGGGTACCGGGTATCGGTCAGCACGTCGAACACGCTCGCAGGCAGGCCGGTGGCTTCGGCCGCGATCTGGACGAGCACGGTCGACAGGCCCTGGCCCATCTCTGTGTACCCATTGAAGAGGGTCGCGCGCCCCCCGCTCACCGCGATGCGCGCGCGCCCCCACTCGACCACGCCATTGCCGATCCCGCTGTTCTTGATGCCGCACGCGAGCCCAACCGGCAGGCCGGCCGCCACGGCCTCGTCGTAACGTGGCTTGATGGCCAGCAGGGTGCGCACGAGGCCGACCGACGTCTTCAGCTGCTGCCCCGAGGTGGTTCGGTCGCCGACCGACAGCGCGTTGTCGAGGCGGAGCTGCAGGCGATCGATCCCGGTCAGCTCGCAGAGCATGTCGACGCAGCTCTCCATGGCGAACGTGACCTGGGGCACACCGAACCCCCTCATCGCGCCGCACGGAGGGTTGTTCGTCGTGACCGCGAGCGCCTCGATGTCGACGGCGGGCACGCGATAGGCGCCGCACGCGTGACCTGCCGCGCGCTCGAGCACCTTGGCGCCGACCGAGGCGTACGCGCCGGTGTCGCCGACGAGGCGCGCTCGCACCGCCGTGAGCCGGCCACGCTCGTCGCAGCCCACCTCGTACGAGAGCTCGAGCGGGTGGCGCTTCGGGTGCATCCGGATGGATTGCTCGCGGTCGAGAGCCAGGTGAACGGGTCGGTCCGTCAGCTTCGCGAGCAGCGCGGCGTGGGCCTGGATGGTGAGGTCTTCCTTGCCTCCGAACGCGCCGCCCGGCGGGACCAGGGTGACGTGCACGGCGCTCGGATCGAGGGCGAGGGCGCGCGCGATCTGGTCTCGGTCGTCGAAGATGCCCTGGCCTTGCGAGTAGACGCGCAGCCCTCCCGAGCCGTCAGGCTCTGCGAGCGCGCACTCGGTCTCGATGAACAGGTGCTCGATGCGCTGCGTCCTGAACGTCTGGCGGACGACGTGCGCGCTCGCCGCGAGGGCTGCGCTGACATCTCCCCTGCGGATCGACGAGCGTCCGAGCACGTTGTCGTGGCCGGGACGAATCTGGGGGGCGCCTTCAGCGAGCGCCGCCGTGGTCGTCACGATCGGCTCGAGCACCTCGTAGCGCACGGCTATGGCGGCTGCCGCAGCGCGCGCCGTCGCCTCGTCGTCGGCGGCCACGGCCGCGAGGACGTCGCCGGCCGACCGCGTGAGCTCCCCCTCGGCCACGAACAGCGGCCAGTCTCTCTCGAGCAGGCCATGAAACCGCTCGCCCGGGACGTCTGCGGCGGTCGCGATCGCGCGCACGCCAGGGAGCGAGCGCGCCAGGCTCAGGTCGAGGGCGAGGACCTTGGCGCGAGCGTGCGCCGACAGCAGCACCGCCGCGTACAACATTCCTGGTCGCACGAGGTCGGCGACGTAGGCGCGGGCGCCGAGGGCCGCTGGCTCGGCGTCCAGGCGCGCGAGCGAAACGCCCACGCCACCTTGTCGCGTCGGCGCGCTCACCGCCTCGCCGCGGCGAGCCTGCGCGACGCGATGCACCGCCTCGGTCAGCCGGGAGTACGCGCCGCAGCGGCAGAGGTGAAGGTCGAGGGCGCGGTGGACCTCCGCGTCGGTCGGTCGTGGGTGGGCCTTCGCCAGGGCGTGGGCGTGCAAGGCCACGCCAGGGACGCAGAACCCGCACTGCCCCGCCGACGCGCCGGCGAAGGCGCGGGCGAGGTCTGCGCGCTCGGCCTCGGACAGACCCTCGAGCGTCGTGATCTCCTGGCCCTCGAGGTTGGCCGTCGGCAGCGTACACGTGACGCGCGGGTGGCCGGCCACGATGGCGAGGCAAGCCCCGCATTGGCCTTGCGGGCGGCACCCGTCCTTGACGGACATGATGCCGAGGCGAGCTCGGAGGGTCTCGAGCAGAGACTCGTCGTCGCGTGGCTCGACGACGACCTGTCGACCATTGCACTTGAACGCGACCATCGCCCGCACGCATCGTGCAAGAACCCAGCCGCCTGGGGAAGCTCGAGCTCGCGGCCTCGAGCTGTGCGCTCAAACAAGCGCGCTCAGCGTTGGCGAACGGCGGGCCCGAGGGTGTGCGGGCGCAAGGTTTGCGCGACTCGGGTCACCGGCGCGCACCGCTCACGCCGCGCGGCTCTCGAGCGAGCCGAAGCGCCGCTCGACGCCCTCGCGCAGCGCCGCTTTGCCCCCTGAGTCGAGCACCTCACCGTGGGCGACGATCACGCGGTCGAAGTCGAGGTCGAGCAGCTGGGCCACCGACGCCTTGAGCGCCGCCGTGTCCTTCACGGTCGTTGCGAACAGGCGCGTCGGCCCGAAGCGCTCCCACCCGTCGTTGAGCTTCATGACCGCGCGCGTGAAGAACGGCTTCGGCCCTCGGACGTTGAAGGCGAGGTCGGTCGCGATCAGCGTGCGGCTCGCGCGGTGGACGAACACCACCTCAGCGACCTTGGCCGCGCCGCCGATCGCCAGCTGATCGAGCGCGCCAGCGAAGGCCGCGCCCCCGAGCGTGTGATCGACCGTGAGCGCGGGCAGCCTCTCGGCGAAGGACGCCGTCGCGTGGAGCTTCGCGGCGGGGAAGGCGGCGCGGGCAGCGGGGATGAACAGGTGGTGCAGGCTGTTGGGCGCGATGATCGCCTCGACCTCGCCGAGCCCGCGGATCTCCCCCACGTCGGCGTCGGACAGCGGGCCCGGCGCGACGAGCGCGAGCCGGCCGGGCGCGAGCTCGAGCACAGTGGTGCGTGTGCCGAGGTGGAGGCCGCCGACCACGAGCGGATGATCGACGACGTGAAGCCCAGGAGCGAGGGAGCGGAGCGTCATGAGCGAGATAGTAAAGTTGCAGGACCAAATCGTCAAGTATACTTTACTAAACATGCCCAAGCCGAAAGGCGACGCCTTTGCGTCCGAGCTCGAGGTGCAGAAGTCCGCCAGCATGGGGCAGCTGCTGATGAAGGCCGCGCGGCTGTACAACGAGCGGGCGATCGAGCGCGTGCGGCGCCTACCGGGTGCCGAGTCGATCACCACCGCGCACACGGCGGTGTTCCCCCACCTCGATCTGGAGGGCACGCGGTTGACCGTGCTTGCCCAGCGCATGGGCGTCTCCAAGCAGTTCGCCGGTCAGCTCGTCGAGGGCCTGGAAGCGCTCGGCCTCGTCGAGCGCCTCCCCGACGAGACCGATGGCCGCGCCAAGCTCGTGCGCTTCACCAAGCGCGGCAAGCAAGCCTTGCTGCACGGCCTCGGCGTGCTCGGCGAGATCGAGGGGGGCCTCCGCGAGCGCATCGGCCCCGCGCGCGCGGACGCGCTGACGAGCACGCTGCGCGATATCGTCGAGGCGCTATCGGAGCGCTGAGCGTCGCGGGAGGCGTCGGGCGCGGCGTCGAAGTCCCCCCGCGAGCGCAGCGAGCAAGGGGGGACCGGGCGCGCGCAGCGCGCCCGAGGGGGGCATCAGCTCTTCTTGCGCGCACGCTCGTAGCGCCCTCCACGCCCCCGGCTCGTAGCGGAGTGAACGCCCCCGGCTCGTAGCGGAGTGAACGCCCCCGGCTCGTAGCGGAGTGACAAGGACACCCACCCTGCCCAGCAGGGTCGCCATTTCTGTCCATGTTGAGCCGTCGCCGACGGTGCGACCGTGCCAAGAGTCGCGCACTTACGCGAGCGGCTCCGCCTTGTCGTCGCCCAGCCCGCGCGATCTGTGACAAAGCCACCCACCCTGCCGAGCAGGGTCGGCATTTCCGTCACTCGCCCATCCTGAGGGCGCAGCCCGTCCGACGGCGCGGCGCGCGGGGCCTACGATAACGGTCCGATGACGGTCATCGTGGGGGTGGTTGCCCCCCGGCTCCCGTGCGCGCCCGACTCCCGCGCACGCCCCGCTATGGCGCTGGGTCTTTGCAGCAGCGGACGCCGGTCGAGTAGTCGAGGTAGGCCGGCGGGTGCGCCGTGATGAGGGACTCGCAGCCGCTGGTGGTCCCGCGGGCGTAGAAGCCGCCCGCGAAGGCGCCCCCCTTCTCGTCGACCCACTCGTCGAGGTTGCCGACCATATCGAAGATCGCGTCGTCGCCCCAGCGGCTGGCGCAGCGGGGGTTGTCCCCGGTGAGGTGCAGCACGGAGCCGCCGCGGGGTCCGGCGACGCGGTTGAGGCGAGGGTCCATGTGACCGACGGAGGCGTTTCCGTGCAAGATCGCCGCAGGGTGGACGAGGACGTTCACGTTGCAGGTGCCGTCCTCGTAGGCGGAGCCATAAGGGAACATCGTGTCGGCCTGGCCCCGGCAGGCGCGCTTCCACTCGAGGTGGGTGCAGAGCCGCTTGCCCGCCGCCTCACACGCGAGCTTGGCGGTGCTGCCGGTGACGTAGGCGCTCGGCCGAACGCCGGCGCGGCTGTCGGCGGCGACGGTGAGGGTGGCGGCGCGTTGCCATTGAGAGAGGGAGGGCAGGGGAAGCGCGCGAGCGAGGAGGTCGCCCTGGAGCTCGCGTCGGGTCGCCCAATCTCCCAGCGCGGCCGCCATGAGGTTGGGGGTCGCCGGGTAGTCTGGAGAGAGGTAATGGCCCGCCCCGAGATCGAGGAGCGCGCCTTCGTAGCGATCGACGCACAGGTCGTCTCCGACGAGCACCATTTCGGTCGGACACCGCCGCGCGGCGCCGGGTGCGAGCGCCTGGAGGGCGGGTGCTGCGGGGGGCTTCGTCGGGGGCAGTCCCGAGCTCGCGGCCTTCACGAGGCCGAGCTCGGCCCGCGAGCTCGCGCCGTCGGTCGTGCTCCCGAGCCAACGCACCGAGCCATCGGCCGCGTGAACGAGCTCCGAGGAGAGGCACGTGCCCTCCGTGCGCGAGGGAAAGTCGAGGAGCTCGCCGGGCGTGAGGCTAGGGATCTTCGCGGGCGCGGGATGGCCGTCGACGCAGGGCGCCGCAGGCGGGACGGCTGCGGGGAGCGAGGCCGCCTTCACGAGCGCGCCGTCGTCGTCGAGCCAGGCGACGCGCGTGCGGCCCACATCGAAGAGCAGCGCGCCGCCCGCGGGCAGGGGGACGAGGCGGACTCGCGAGACCTGCGTCGCTGCGCCCTCGAACAGCGGGACGTCTCGCGGCGTGGACATCGCGCCGTCGGCGGCGACCACGAACGAGACGAGCCTGCTTCGATCGTCCGCGCGCGCCCCCACGACGATGGCCCCGCCAGCGCCCCGCTGGATCGCGTCGAAGCCGGGCGCGATCGGGACCGCGCGCGCTCCCAGCGGCTTCGGTGCGCCCGAGGCCTCGAGGCGGTCGACGTGCAGCATGGGCGGCGCGAGCTCGAGGACGAGGCCGCTCGCGGCCCCGCCGACCGCCACAGCGGTGTCGTGAGGGAGCGCCCGCAGCGGCGCCCCTCGCGACGGGAAGAGCGCGGCGAGCTCGCCCCGCGCCTGCCACCACGTCGAGCCGACCTTCACCGCGGGCGTCCTCGACGCGCTCGCCGCGTCTGGCTGGTCGGGCCCGGACAGGCGTCGCGCCGGGGGACCCTCTCGAGACGAGACGCGTCCCGTCGAGTCGATGATGGCGAGCCCGTCCTCGAGCTGCGCGAGGCCTGAGCCGTCCGGCGCGAGCGCGCCCCAGACGATGCGCAAGCGCGACACCTCGAGGGGGTGGGTGTGCTTCTTCGGCTCGGGGGCGCCACGCAGCGAGACCAGCGTGGCGCCGTCGAAGGTCCACGCGCGCGCCTTGGTGAGGGTGGAGCGCGCGACGTCCCAGGAGGCTTGCCCGAAGACGCGCCGCGCGCGCGCCCGGTCGAGCGTGGAGGCCGGCTCGAGGGCCGGCACCTCACCCTTGTGCTTCGCGCGCGCCAGCGTCACGAACCGCCCAGGATCCAGCGCGCAGTCGTTCGCCTCCGGGATCATCTGCATGATGAACGGTGCGATCACGGTGACGTCACACTTGCCGCGCGGGCCGCGCTGGCCGAGCAGCACGGCGCCGTCGCCCGTCGCGACGAGCCTGAGGTCGACGTGATCTGCCAGGAACCCAGGCTCGAGCTTGCTCTCGCCGAACGACCTGCGGGTCGCGGGGTCGTGCTGCCCGAGCGCGTCGAGGCCTGCCACCCCGATCTTCCCGCGAGGCTGCTTGCCCTTCGGATCGGCGCGCTCGTAGAACACGACGTCGACTCGCTCTCCACGCGCGGCGGCGCCGATGAAACCGAGGCCCGCCATCGCCTGTCGAAAGACGAGCCCGCTGCTCGTCGCCTCGCCGAGCCCGTCGCTGCGCGTCACCGGCGCCGTCCACAGCTCGACCTCCGCGCCGCTGGCCATCAGCCGCTCGAGCGCCTTCTTCTGCGTCATGGGCGGCTTCTTCTTCGGCTTCTTCTTGTCGCCGCCCTTCTTCGGCGCGGGCTTGGCCTGCGGCTTCGCAGCGGGCTTCGCTTTGTCCTTCTGCGCCTCTGGCTCCTCGGGTGGCTCGGGCGGTCGCAGCTCGAGCGCGAGGAGGGTGGCCCCCACCGACACGAGCGCGTCAGGGGCGGCGTCGATGCAGGTGGGCGGTCCCACGAGGTCGGCGTCGAGCGCCCGCAGGCAAGGCCTGCCCCCCTCGACCGTCGCGAGCGTGAGGGCGCCCTCAGGGGATTCGAACGCGGCGTACAGGTGCGCGCGAGGGATCACGAAGGGGCGCCCGGTGGGTCCGTCGGGCCCGATGACGCGCGCGACCAGCGCCTGTGCGCCCGCGTGATCGACGTAGGCGAGGGCGCGGGCCGAGCCGCTGATCGGCGCGAGCGACGCTTCGAGCGCGACCGGCGAGACGGCCCCGAGCGGCACGCGATCGGGCCCGGGCGCGGGGAGCGCGCCGACGTGCGCCTCGGCGGGGCCAGCTAGCGAGCTGCCGCTCGGACGCGGCAGCTCGCCATGCGCCGGAGGACCGCACGACGCGATCAGCGATATCGCGCCGCTCAGCAGCGCGACGTTCGTGGCGCGCACGTCACGGAGCCGAGGTGCTGGGCTTCGCGGTCGCCGCGGGGACGTCGTAGGCGGGCGCGGTCGAGGAGCCCTCTTGCGCGCTGCCGAGGCCGCTCATCTGGTGCGTGGCGGGGTCGTATTTGGAGGCGCACTTGGCCATGACGTTCGCGGCCTCGAGCGTCTTGCCGCCGTCTTCGAGCTGGCCCTCGACCGTGACCTGGACGCCGCCTTCGGGGCGATCGCGGAACGTGTCGGGGATGATGCACGCGGGGAAGCGCACCGGCAGCTCCACGCCCTTGGACTGCATGGTGAAGCGGTACTCGCAGGGCGAGTCGCGTTTCACGAGGGTGCCGGGGACGAGCTCGCCCTCGACCCGCAGGCGGCGACCTTCGAGCTGGCCTGCCTGGGCGACGACCTCGTCCGCGGGCAGCGCGTAGATCGACGCCTCCTTGAAGCCGACGATGAACAGCGCAGCGACGCCAGCGGCCATCACCAACAGGCCGATCAAGAGCGCGATGTTGCCCTTCCTCGCCCGGGGCTTCTGGGGAGGCGGAGGCGGCGCGGCCTTCGCCACAGCCGGCATCTCGGCCTCGGCCGTGGAGAGGGCGTCGTTGAGCTCGTTGTCGAGGTTCGTCGCCATCGCCCAACCCTAGTACGGCGCGCGCACCCGGTCGAGGGACGTAGGCGCGTCCAGGCTCAGGGCGGCGCCTCGAACGCTGCGCGGATGTGGGCGGGTCGGTCGGTGATCACGGCGGAGACGCCGAGCTCGAAGGCGCGCCGCGCCTCGCGGGGATCGTTGACGGTCCACGTGTTCACGAAGCCACGGCCCACGAACGTCCCGATGCGGGCCGCGACGGTGAGGGAGACCTCGGTGTGGACCCCGTCCACCCGGCCTGCCCTCGCGATGCGCAGGGCCCAATCGTGGTAGGTCGACTCGTGAACGAGGAGCGCGTGGGCGAGGCGCGGGACGAAGGCTCGGTGCATCGCGAGCACCACGGGATCGAAGGAAGAGACGACGACGTCGTGCCCACGGTCCCAGTCCGACAGGACGCGAGCGACCTTGCGGACGACCCGAGCTCGGTCCGGGACGTCGTGCTTGATCTCGACGTTGACCCCGAGCGACAGCGCCCTCGCGAGGTCGAGCGCCTCCTCGAGCCGAGGGATCCGCTCACCCGCTCCCAGGTCGACACGACCCAGCTCTCCGAGGCTGAGCTTCGAGACGACCCCCGAGCCGCCGAACCGGGACAAGTCGGGGTCGTGGAAGACGACCACCTCGCCAGACGCGCAGGTGCGCACGTCGATCTCGACGGCGTCGGCCCCCTGGGCGGCCGCCTCTCGGATGGCCGCGAGGGTGTTCTCGGGCTTGGGTCCTCGCACCCCGCGGTGGCCGACGATCGCGGGTCGGGCAGATCGGGGGCGGAAGGCGGAGGGGAGGGGCGTAGGCACGACGACCCGACGGGGCGAGACGGTGAGTGACCGGCGGAGCCTATCAGGTGACCACGGGCCGTGTGAGGGCTGGAGGCTGTCTTGGGTCGTGCAGCGCGCTTGGAAGCTCGCCCGGCTCGAGATCAAGAAGCTGCCGAGCGTCAACGACGTGGCGGACGACGAAGACTCGGGCGACTGATCCTTGTGACCGGCGCGTCCGAACGCCCCGCGGCATCGTCGACGGAGATCGCCGCGGGTGAGAAGCTCGTCCCTGCCGAGGACGGCACCCGGCTCTACGTTCGCACACGCCCCGGCCCAGGGGCCGTCGTCTCCGTTCTCTCCGACGGGATCGCCTGCGACGGCTTCATCTGGAAATACCTGTGGGACCAGCTCGCGGCGCGCTCCCCCGTCGCCCACTGGAACTACCGCGGCCACGGTCGCAGCCAGGCCCCGAGAGACGCCACCCACATCACCGTGCCGGATCACGCGCGCGACCTCTCGAGCGTGCGAGACTCGCTCGGCGATCCCGAGGTGGTGCTGTTCGGCCACTCGATGGGGTGCCAGGTCATCCTCGAGGGGTACCGCCAGCGACCCGAGAAGGTCCGCGCCCTGGTGCTGCTCTGCGGCGCCCCCGGCAGGGTGACCCACACCTTCAAGGGCACCGACGCGCTCGCGCAGGTGCTGCCTCGGCTGATCGACGTCGTCGAGCGCTTCCCTACCGTCGCGCGCGCCCTGTGGGGCCGTCTACCGCCCGAGCTCGCGCTGCGCGCTGCGTTCGCGCTCGGCGAGGTCGATGCGAAGCTGATGGATCCGAAGGATCTCCTGCCGTACCTCGAGCACATGGTGGACATCGATCTGTCGATGTTCCTCAAGATGCTGCGCCACGCGGGCGAGCACACGGCCGAAGACCTGTTGCCCAAGATCGACGTGCCGGTCCTGGTGATCGCGAGCGATCGCGACTCGTTCACGCCGCCCCGGCTCGCCGAGCAGATGGCCGCGGCGCTGCCGCACGGTCAGCTGTTGATGGTGACGGGCACCCACGCCGCGCCGCTCGAGCAGCGCCAGCTCGTCCACGAGCGCATCATGACGTTCCTCGACCAAGTGCTCGTGCCTCCCGCCGAGGCCCAGAGCGCCGCGGCTGCGCCGATCACTCCTGCGTGATCACGACCCGCCGGTCGTCGCGGTACGTGATTCGCCCCGACTCGCCCGGGCACTGCCAGCAGGTCGACCACTCGAGGCGCGTGTCGACCGAGCGGTCGTACGCGAGGATCACCGGGCCGCGATCTCTCTTCAAGACGAGCGAGCTGGCGACCCGGTGTCGGCCGTCGGGCAGCCGGTAGAGGGCCACGATGAACGAGTCTTCGTTCGCCAGCCCCGTCACGACGACGAGCTCTTCGCCGGGGACCGGTCGCCACGACAGGGGGGTCGTCGTGAGGATGTACCCCTTGGGATCCGCGCCCGCGTCGGCCTTCGAGGTGACGGTGCGGGCGGCCGCCTCGGCGTCGAAGTACTTCAGGTCCTTCAGCTTGGAGAGCTGGGGGATGACGCCGAACATCTCCTCGAGCGCCGAGGCCGACAGCTCGGCGCGTTCGAACGTCGCCCCTCTCTTCGGCGCCGGGAGCGCGACGTCGTTGGGCGCGCCGCCGCAACATCGGAAGGTGAGATCGTTGCTCGACGTGCTGGGCTCGACGCTCGAGCGCCTGGCGCAGCGCCGGTCGAGCGGGCTCGCCGACGAAGGAGCGCCGCGCACGGCGGCGCCCGCCTTGACGTCCCCGACGGCCGCGACGTCGCTCGACGTCCACTCGCGGTAGGCGCCCATCGCGACGACGCCGAAGCTCGACGCGCACGACGAAGGGTCTCGGCTGCACGCGTCGTCCCACCCCGCGCGGCCCGCGTAGAGCGAGCCCTCTGGGCCTTTGCAGGCGAGCTCCCACTCAGCCTCGGTGCACAGCCGCCGGCCTCGCTCCTTGCAGAGGCTCGCGGCCTTCTCGCGGGTCACCCCCTTCATCGGCGGGCGACCCGCCTCGTTGGGATAGGGCGCCCGGTCGATGTCGAATGGACCGAGGTCGACGGAGAACAGCGGCGGCTCGAGCGTCGGGTCGCGCCCCGCATCCCCCGGCGTGCTTCCGACCTCGAGCTGGGTCGCGGCGATGGCCACGACCGGGTCGGCCGCGGCCTTCGCCGTGCTCGAGGTCGAGGCCGAGCTCTGGTTCTCCGCGGCCTCCAGCACGGCGCCCCTGGCTGCGGCAGTGCTGCTCGCCTGCGCCGAGCCCGGCGCGGCGCCGTCCGTCGACGACCCGCACGCGATCGCGTGCAAGGCGAGCCACGTCGGAGCGAGGCGTCTCCACACGAGACCGCCTATGGCACACCGCCGAGGATCCGGTCAAACCCGTCCGCCCCCTCGGCCGCGAAGCGGCGGGATCTCGGGAAGCCTGGTATGACACTCGCGTTGACGCTGGCCGACTTTCCCCTCTGGTTCCTCCGCGGCTTCGCGGTGCTCTTCGGGCTCTTGTGGGGGAGCTTCCTGAACGTCGTCATCTACCGCGTTCCCCGCGGGCAGAGCGTCGTGTCGCCCGCGTCGCGCTGCACCTCGTGCGACACGCCGATCCGGCCGTGGAACAACCTCCCGGTGGTCTCGTGGGTGCTGCTGCGCGGAAGGTCGGCGTGTTGCGGCAAGCCCATCTCGCCTCGCTACGTCGCGGTCGAGCTCATCGGCGGGGTGTTGTCGCTCGCGGTCCTCGAGCTGCTCATTTTGCCGCTCTCGCAGCCGACGACCTCGATCGAGCGCGCCGGAGCGATCTACGTCACCAGCTTCGCGCTCTCGCTCTTCCTGGTCTCGACGGCCTTCGTCGATCTCGAGCACCTCGTGATCTTGCCCGACCGAGCCAACGTCGTCGCGGCGGTCCTCGGCGTCGGGACCGCGTCGCTGCGCGGGGGCACGTACCTCGACATGTTGATCGGGGGCGCAGCGGGGCTGGCGTTGGGGTTCGTGATCAACAGCGTCTACCGGATGCTGCGAGGCCGCTCGGGCTTCGCCTCCGGCGACTCCATCCTGCTCGGGGTCGTGGGGTCATGGTTCGGCTGGCAAGGGGCGCTCTTCGGCCTCTTCGCCGGGGCGCTCCAGGGCACGGTGATCTTCATCCTCGTGAGCCTGCTCGGCGGAAAGATCGAGGAGCCGGAGGAGGTCAAGAAGGAGCGCGAGGAGATCCTCGCCGAGATCCAGGCGCTCCCGGAGGAGGAGCGCGAGGCGGCCCTCGCGGAGTGGCGCAAGGAGGACGAGCTCGCCGACGCCTCCGGTGACGGCATGCAGGCGCCGCTCGCGTTCGGTCCGTTCATCGCGCTGAGCGGCCTCGAGCTCCTCTTGTTCGGCGAAACGCTGCGCGACGCGTTCATCGCGTGGACGGCTGCGTGAGGGCGGGGGGGCTGCTCGGGTGGGGAGCCCTGGTGCTGTGCCTCGCGGCTTGCCGATCCGAGACCAAGCTCGTCACGGTGCCGCTCGCCGAGCAGCCAGCGGACGCCGAGCCGGTCGTGGTGCAGTTCCCAGCGCCGCCGGTGCGCGCCGACGTCATCGTCGACCCACCGTCGCGCCTCGAGCGCCCGGCGTGGCTCGACGGGCAGTGGAGATGGCGAGGGCGGCGCTGGGTCTGGCAGCCGGGGGAGTGGGTGGACCTCCGGCCGAATGAGGTCTATTCACCCCCGTACGTCGTGCGCCGGTCCGACGGCGTCCTGCTCTGGTACCCGGGGGAGCGGCGGCTCCTCGGGCCCCAAGGCGCGGCCTCCGCGAGAGCAAGCACCTCGAGCTCGGCACCTCCCGCGATCTCCTCGGAGCCCACCCCCCCATGATGCTTGCTTGGTCTTTCGCGGCGCGCCTCATCGACGAAGTGGCCCGGCTCCTTCGTTGTATGGGCAAGCACCGCTACCTGGTCGAGACCGACCACCGCATCCACTTTACGGTCGATCGGGCGCTGCGAGACCTCCCCGCGTTCAAGACCCACGCAGAGGCGTTCGACAAGCTCCTCGCACAGGCCCCCGACCTCGACCCTCGCTCGCGCGATCCGCGCCTGCATCGGAGCGCGACCGTCGAGGACGTCATCGGCGCGCTCACGGCGTTCTGGGCGCCGGGGGACGAAGCGATCGGTCGGCGAGAGGGGCTCGTCGGCATCTTTCAAGAGCTCGACCTGCCCATCGCCGAGCACGACCCGTTCCAGAGCGACGCAGAGTCCCCTCCCTTCCCCGAGCTCATCCTCCTCGACTGGGTGCTGCTGCCGATCGACCAGCTCGATCCGGAGCGGCACGCGGGTGTCCTCAGCGCGCTCGAGGGCTCCACCGACGAGGTCCACCCCTCCGAGCCGATCTTCCAAGAGGGCCCTGCGTTCTCGATCGTGGAGCTGTGCGACGGCGCGCCGATGGGCATCCTCGACGACGACCTCTTCATCTGGTCCGACGGTCCTTACGAGTACGCCGACTACGTGTTTCGGGGGGTCAGCAAGGCCGCCAAGCTCCCGGAGCCCCCCGAGGGGCTCCGCGATCTGGACGCGGAGTAAGGTGACGAGAAACCTGCCAACCCTGCCCTCGTATGAGCCGGTGCACCCGTGTCGTCGCTCGTCGCGCTTGGCCCCGTCACGCTCCAGTGGGAGGTTTTCGCCGTGACCTCGGCGGCCTCCAGCGGCGAGCCTGCAGACCTGGCGATGAGCCGCTACGCTGAGGGGGACGATGCGGCCTTCTCCATCGTGCACCGCGCTGTCGCCGATCGCCTCCGGGCCTTCCTCATGCGCATGGCGCGCTCGCCCTCGCTCGCCGACGACCTGCTCCAGGAGACCTTCCTGCGAATCCACCGCGCGCGCGGCTCGTTCGACGTCGGCGGTCGGGTCATGCCGTGGTGCTACGCGATCGCGCGCAACGTCTACATCGACTACGTGCGCCAGCGCTCGGTCCGCAAGGAGCGCCCAGCCGTCAACGACCCCGAGGAGGGTGAGCTCGAGCGCCCTGCCGGTCCCGAGTCGGACGGGGAGCAGGTCACCATCGCCGCGGAGCTCGCGGCGCGGGTGGAGCGCACGCTCGCCTCTCTGCCCCCCAACCAGCGCGAGGCCTTCGTGTTGATTCGCTATGAAGGGCTGAGCGTCGCTGACGCCGCGGCGATCGTCGGCGCGACGGAGGGCGCCGTGAAGCTCCGGGCCTTCCACGCGTACGAGGCGCTGCGCGCCGCCCTCGGCGACGAAGCCCCGAAGAAGAGAGGTGCCACGTGAGCCAGGTCGATCTCCCGGACTTCTCCGCGATCCCCGACCCGCTCGCAGCGCATGGCTCGGCGCAGACCCCCGCCACATCGGTCGCCCCGGCGCCTCCAAGAGAGGCCGTCGGTCCCACGCGCAGCGCGGTCATCAGGCGCAGGCTCGCGGCTGTCGCGCTCGGGTTCGGCTGGCTCTTCCTGGTACAGGTCGTCATCGGCCTGCGCAGCGGCGTCCCCATGTGGATCATGGCGCTGCACGCCGGGGTCCCGACGGCCCTCGGCGCCGTGGCGCTGTACCTCGCGCTTCGGCCGGGCAAGGTCGGGGTCGGGCCGAGCGCGCGCTCGGTGATCACGTTTGGGGTGATCGGCGCGGCCACGTTCAGCGTCGCGGCGCTCGCCACACCGTGCGCCACGCAGACCATGGGCTACGTCGAGGGCAGCCTGCTGTGCGGCGACATCACGGTGCTCATCGCGATCGTCCCGCTCGCGGCCATCGCCTGGGCGCAGCGCGGGACGTTCGTCGCCGGGGCAGGCTTCCGCAGCGCTCTGTTGGGGGCGTCGGTGGGCTTCGCGGCGGCGGGCATGCAGGCTCTGCACTGCATCGAGTCGGACCGCTACCACGTGCTGTTCGGCCACGGCTGGCCCGTGATCGCGCTGGGCCTCGCGGCCTATCTGTTGCTCCGCAAGAAGCTCGCCGTGAGCTAGCGCCGGGCGAGCCAGCTCTGTCAGCGGCTCTGGGGCGCAGCGGCCACGAGCTGGCGGGTGACCGCGAGGGCCATCGCCAGACGCCGCCCGCCACGACCCGCGCCGAGCGGCGCGCCGTCCCACCCGATACGCTCCGAGTGTTCCTCGAGCGAGCCAGGCTTGTCGCGCAGGAAGCGGGTCGCGGCGACCCGCAGATCGACGAAGCCGCGCGGCACCACGCCGCCGTGCCTCGCCAACAAGGACGGCGCGTAGCAGCCCCACCCGCACAGGACGTCGTCGTCTCGCACGAACGCGCGCCAGCGCGCGAGCAGCTCGGCCATCGTTCCCCCGGCGCGCAGCTGCGCCTCCTCGAGGCGGGTGTGGACCGGCGTCATCGGGCACAGCGGGTTCGTCGGCGCCACGATCGCCTCGAAGCGAGCCCCGTCCGAGACGCGCACAGCGAGCCACTGAACCAGCTCGTCTGGGGGAGCGGGGAGCCTCCCCGGCTCGGTCTTGCGCGCCCACGCGTTCGCCTCCCCGGCGACGACCACGAGCGAGCGGCCCTCTCGGATCGCAGCCGGTACGACCCGAGGCCGAGGGCCCCGCAGGCGCCTCGCGCGGCGCCCCTCTCCGAGATCCTCGTGCGCGAGCTGGGCGCCGATCATCGCGTCGAACGGCGCGAGCATGGCGGAGAACCGCGACGGGTCGCCCTCGAGCGCGCCGAGCGCGTACATGACCGCCTCCAGCGTCGACACACACTCCGCCCGAGGCTCCCTTCGGATGCGGTACTCACTCGGGCGCTCGGGCGAGAGCGCGTACCGAGGCAGGCTCGCCACCCGCGGGTTGATGCGCACGAGCTTCTTGGCCAGCGACCACGTCCCGTCGACGACGATCAGGGTGACGGGGCCGGGCGGGGGCTCGACCGCGAGATCCTTCGCGCCCGGCCCGGGCCACAACAACACCGCCGGCCGCTCCTTGTCCTCGAGGGCGCGACGGACCGCGGGGTGCTCGTCGAGCTCGGTGCCGACCACGATCTCAGCGTCTGGCAGGCAGGCGGCGGCCATGCGCGCCGTGCCGATCGGCATGAACTCTTCCCGCGGGTGCTGCAGGAACAGCACGCGCGTCGACGCCTCGAGCTTCGGCACGTGCGCGCACCAGCACACCTTCCGGGGCCGAGCGCAGCGCCAGCACACCTCGCGAGGCTCTCTCTCTGCGACCTGCATCTTCGACGTATCCTGCCACACGAGAGGATCCGCCGATGCCCCGTAAGACCAAGCTCACCGACGCCGCCCTGAAGGAGCTGCGAGCCTTCGGCCTCGCGTACCCCGGGGCGCACACCAAGAGCCCATGGCCCGGGCACCTCGATCTCGCCGTGAAGGACAAGACCTTCGCCTACCTCTCCATCGAGGGCGAGCCGTTCAGCATCTCCTGCAAGCTGCCTCAGTCCTGCTCGGCCGCGCTGATGCTGCCGGTCGCCAAGCCCACGGGCTACGGTCTCGGCAAGAGCGGCTGGGTCTCGGCGACGCTGTCAGACGTCGACGGCGCGCCGCCCGTCGAGATGTTCAAGGCATGGATCGACGAGAGCTATCGCGCGCAGGCGCCGAAGAAGCTCGTCGCACAGCTCGCTGGCGCGCCCGCCCCGCCAGCGAAGCCAGCGCGAGCGAAGGCGACCAAGGCCAGCGCGAAGCGCGCAACGAAGCTAGCGTAGCCGGTCGCTCGCCCCTTTCCGTTGTACGCTCTCCCTCACGTTGAGCGCGCTTCGCACGATCGCTACGGATCTCGGGCTCGCGGTCCTCGCGGTCTTTGGCACCGCCTTCGTGCTGGCTTTCGCGTCCGGTGTGGTCGAGGGGGCGGTCTCGGCGTCCGACGTGACAGAGGTGATCACGGGGGTCGTCTTCGGTGGTCTCGTGCTGGCGGCGGCCGCGCTCGCCATCGCCTTCGCCGTCACGCCGCAGCTCCTGCGACTGCGTGAGGCGTGGCGCGTGGCGCTCGAGCCGCGAGGCCGGGGAGCGGGCGGTCCGCACGTCTTGCTCGCGATCGGCGACGGCGTCGTCACGCTCGCGCTCGTCGGGCTCGGCGCCCTGCGATACCGCCAGGGCCTCACGCGAGGTGAGGAAGCCTGGGTGCAGCAGGGGGCGCTCTTGATCGTCGGGGGGCTCATCCTCGGGGGCGGCGCCGTCGTCGCGCGGGTCGTCAGCGCGCTGCGCGCCCCCGGGCGCGCGGGCGAGCAGGACGACCGCTCCGCCTATCGCGCCGACCAGCGACGCACGAAGGCGGAGGCGGGGCTGTTCGCCATGACCTTCTTCTTCGGCCTCGGGCTCGCGCTCGCGATGGGGACCAGCGCGGCCATCGGCGAGCTGCGCAAAGAGCCCCCGAAGGAGACCTCTCCGTGAGCGAGGGCAGGGCTCGCGCCATGGAGCCGATTCGCTGTGCGGGGTGTGGCGCGCCGCTCCCATTGCGAGAGGAGCCGCAGCTGGTCTGCTCCCATTGCGGTGCGACGACGGCCGTGCCGCGGCCTTACCTCGAGGCCGTCGCGTTGCAACGCCAGGCCCGCGCGGCGCGCGCGGCGATCGAGCCCAAGGCCCGCGCGCTCGCGCACGGCTCTCAGCGCGGCTGGCAGGTGGCCGCGGGCGCCACGCTCGCGCTCGGGCCCCCAGTCGGCACGGCCGTCGGCGAGCTCGCCCTCAGCTGGGAAACCTCGACGACGTACGCGCTCGTCGTCATGCCGGCCATCCTGCCGGGGCTCGCGCTGTGGGCGTGGGCGGCGACGGCGCGCCGGCTGCACGACGAGTTTCGGCGGGGCGTCGCCGCTCGTCCTGCTCCTTCCGCGGGGGCGCCGCCGGGGTGCCGCGAGTGTGGCGCGCCCCTCGCGATGGGGGAGCCGGGGGCGCCCTCTCGCCTCTCTGCGACCTGCGGGTACTGCGGCACCGAGAGCCTGCTCGTCGACCTCCCCACGGAGGAGCTGCGCGCTCACCGACGCCGCGCGGTGCGCTCGCTGGTCGAGGCGACGACGAGTCTCTCGCATCGGCGTCGCTCGCTCGCTCTCGCCGTCATGGGTGGTGCGCTCGCGTTGGCGCTCGTCTCGCTGGCGCTGCTCGCTGCGCTCCGCGCGGGGACCTGAACGCCGCGACGAAGGCGAGGGCTTCGAGCGCGACGGTCCGCCCTGCTCGCGAGCCGGGCCCCAGACCCGCATGAGAGGACTCTCATCTCGGTCTCAGGTGTCCCCCACGGGGGGCGCTGACACTCTGACCATGAACGGCAACCGCACCCTCCTCGTCTGGGACCTCCCGACCCGCTTGTTCCACTGGCTCCTCGCGGCGAGCGTGCTCGGCGCCTTCGCGATCGGGCTCGGGGTCGACGACGAGAGCCGGGTGTTCGCCGTCCACATGCTGCTCGGCGCGGTCGCGGCGTTCATGGTCTTGCTACGCGTCGTCTGGGGCTTGTTCGGCTCGCGCTATGCCCGCTTCGGCTCGTTCGCGTTCGGGCCCTCGGCCGTGCTCGGCTACTTCCGGGGGCTCTTCACCCGCAGTGACGCTCGCTGGATCGGGCACAACCCCGGCTCGAGCCTCGCCATCTTCGCGATGATCGTGCTCACCCTCGGCGTCGCCCTGACCGGCGCGCTGATGGGGACCGCCGGCGAGGTGTTCGAGGAGGTCCACGAGATCCTGGCGTACAGCCTGATCGGCGTCGCCGTGGGGCACGTCGCGGGGGTCGCGCTCCATACCCTCCGTCACCGAGAGAACCTCACGGGCTCGATGGTCCACGGATTGAAGGTCGGCGACCCGAAGCAGGGCATCCGGTCGGCTCACCCCGGCGTCGCGCTCGTGTTTCTCGGCCTGACCACGGCGTGGGCCGTGGCCCTGACCCGAGGCTACGATCCGACGACGGGGAGCGTCCGGCTACCCCTCGTCGGGACGACGCTGACCCTCGGCGAGGGCGCCGAAGGTGAGCGCGGGCAGGACGGCGAAGAGGGGGACGACGATTGACCTGCGTTCAGGACGGGCCGTCGATGAAGCGGCTCACGCGGTCGGCGAGCGCCGCGCAGGCCTCAAACGTCATCGACAGACCATGCTTTGCGCCGAGGAGCAGCTCCGTCTCCGCGTGAGGGAACAGCTCCTTCGCGCGGGCCACGAGCGCGGCGCCGGGGAAAGACGCGTCTTGCTCGGCGCCGATGACCAGCACCGGCTTGTCGAAGCTGGCGACGTCGCTCGGGCCGAACAGGGGCGGCACGCGGAGGTCGGTCTTCATCAGCTTCATCGAGTCCGCGAGGTAGCGCGCCCAGTCGTCGTCCCAGGTGGTGAACAGCGCCATGAAGAAGCGCTTGAGCCGCTCGTCCGAGGGGAACATCCGGTACATCATCATCGGCCAGGCCACCTTCGAGAAGCCGGTCCACGCGGAGCCGTTCACGACGCCCGCAGGCACGAGCAGCACGAGCCGCTCGATCCGCTCCGAGAGCTTCGCGAGACCGCGGAGCGCGACGAAGCCACCCCAGCTGATCCCGAAGACCGTCGCCGACTTCAGGCCCAGCCCGTCGAAGACATCGGAGAGCCACTCCGCATAGGTCGCGTCCTTCAGGCTGAGGCGGCGCTCCTCGCTCATGTACGACTGGCCGAGCACGTCGATCGCGTGGACCCTGTAGCGCTTCACGAGCGGTCCGGCCTCGCACAGCACGTGCGCGGAGGTGGCCATCGCCCCGTGGAGCATGACGATCGGCGGCGCGTCCTCGGGGCCTGCGCTCGTGACGTGCGTTCGACCATGGCGCGTCTCCAGCGTGCGCTCGGTGGTCGGGCTCATCACGTGCCCGCGGAAGACCTCGTACCAATTCTTGAGCTTCGTCCTCGCCTCGTCGTTCACGACGAAGCCTTTGTCGTTAGCGGGCACGTGGCTTTCCTTTCTTGTTGGGGGACACCGTGAGGGATGGGGCTGGCCGAGGTGCGAGACCCTGCAGGTGGACCGCGACGAGCTTGTCGGTCAGCGCGAGCGGATCGGGGTGCGCCCCCTGGACCCAGGCGATCAGCGCGAAGTAGTAGAAGGAGAAGAAGGACACCCCGAGCAGCGGTGCGTCGACCGAGGGGTCGAGCGTGCCCGCGGCCTTCGCCTCCTCGACGAGGCGCGCGAGGTGAACGTGGACTCGCGCGACCTGCGACGCGAACCGCCCAGCCCATGGGGGCTTCGCGAGGAGCGACTCCTCCAGGAGGGTGCGGCTCAGCGCGGGGCGCGCGGCGTAATAGTCGAAGAAGCACCTGGCGATGTGGCGCAGCTGGGCCCTGAGGTCTGCCTGGGGGGTCGAGCGGATGGCGAGGTCGGCCGTGCGCTCGAGGTCCTCGAACAGCGCCGCGTGGAGCAGATCGCGTTTGTCGGTGAAGTGCAGCAGCACGGTGCCGGCCGCGACGCCGGCTTCAGCCGCGATCGCTCGGACGTTCGCGCCCTCGAAGCCGCGCTCCTCGAAGTGGGCGCGCGCGGCGTCGAGGATGCCCGCGCGCGTGGCGTCGCGCTGCTCGACGCGCGTGCGCTTCGGCTTGCTCCCAGGTGCGGAGGGTCGCCTCGAAGCGCGCGGTGGCTTCTTGATGAACGCGTTCACTGAACGTGTTCATATTGAACGCTCCTGGCCTCCGCCGCAAGACCGTTCCCGGCGGCTTGAACGCCGCGCCGCACGGCGCAACTGAGTGGACGAGCGCATCATGTCGAGCCCGCCGCCTTCCAGCTGCCGCCGCACGGGTCCTTCGGGTCGTGCGGCCGGCCTCGTCCTCTTTGCCCTCGTCGCACCCGCCCTCGCGGGCTGCGCGGGCGGAGGCCAGAGCGCGCCCCCACCTCGTGAGGCAGGCTTGCTCGACGCCTGCGTCGTCCAGCGCGAGGCCGACGAGGTCACGTCGGTCCGCTGCGGCGAGCTGCTCGCCGTCGAGGCCCTGGTCTTGTCTGCCACCGAGCAGGAGATCGCCGCGGCGTTCGACGACTTCGCGGTGAGCTTCGGTGGCGCGGGCGTGCCTCGCCGCGTCGAGAGCGAATACGCGAAGGGTGACGCCCGATACAAGACCATGCGCCTCGAGGGGACGGACCGCGCCGGCGCGCCGCTCGAGGCGCAGATGGTCGCCGTGCTCGTGGGCAACGGCGCGCGCCTGGTCACCTGCTCGTCGAAGGCCGCGGTCGCTGGCGCGCCGACCTGCGGGGATGTGATCTCCGAGCTCATGATCACGCCGGCCGCGCGCGTGAGCCGCTCTGAAGGGTCCACCTTCACGCGTTGATCTCGCGGGCTCACCGGGGGCCACCCACGACCTCGACGCGCTCGCGCTTCGGTGTAGTGTGCGGCCCGATGAGCCTGCCCGAGCACGTCTTCCGCGAGTACGACATCCGCGGCGTCGCGGACCGCGACCTCGTCGAGCCCTTCCCCGAGCGGCTGGGCAGCGCGTACGCCGCGACGCTCACCGCCGAGCTGGGCCGAGCACCTCGCGTCGCCTTGTGCCGGGATGGGCGCCTGTCGAGCCCCCGAATCCACGCCGGGCTCAGCGCGGGCCTGCTCGCTGCCGGCGCCGAGGTGCTCGACGTCGGCGTCGGCCCGACGCCGCTGCTCTACTTCGCCGCCCATCACCTCGACACCGACGGCGCCGTCCAGATCACCGGGAGCCACAACCCAGGCGAGGACAACGGCTTCAAGATGATGCGGGGGCGGGCCTCGTTCTTCGGCGACGATATCCAGCGCCTTCGTGAGCGCGTACGAAGCCCTGCGGCCGCTGCCGCCCGAGCGGGCGCGGCGCAGACGCTCGACGTGTCCGACGCCTACGTCGAGGCCATCCGAAAGGCCTCCAGGCTACCTGCCGACCCGAGCAGCGTGCGCGTCGTGGTCGACGCGGGCAACGGCGCCGCCGGCCCGCTCGGCCTGCGGACGCTGCGCGCCCTCGGCTTCGACGTCGAGCCGCTGCACTGCGAGATCGACGGCCGGTTCCCCAACCACCACCCCCATCCGACCGTGGTGGAGAATCTCCGCGACCTGCAGGACGCCGTCCGACGGACCGGCGCTCGCCTCGGCATCGCGTTCGATGGCGACGGCGATCGCATCGGCGCGATCAGCGAATCGGGCGTCCCGATCTGGGGCGACATGCTGATGATCCTCTTCTCTCGCAGGCTGCTCGCGGAGCACCCCGGCGCGACCATCCTCGCCGAGGTGAAGTGCTCGCAGAACCTGTTCGACGACGTGAAGCGCCACGGCGGAAGGCCGCTCTTCTCGAAGACGGGGCACTCGCTCATCAAGACCCGCATGAAGGCCGAGGGCGCGCTGCTCGCGGGGGAGATGAGCGGCCACGTCTTCTTCGCAGATCGCTACTTCGGCTACGACGACGCGATCTACGCGGCGGTCCGCCTGCTCGAGATCGCGTGCGCCGAGCGCGACAAGGGCCTGCTCGAGCTGCTCGCCGACGTCCCCAAGACGGCCGTGACCCCGGAGATCCGCGTGACCTGTCCCGACGCCCTGAAGTTCGACGTCGTCGCGCGGGTGACCGAGCGCTACCGGCGAACGCACGAGGTCCTCGACCTCGACGGCGCGCGCGTCGACTTCGGCGACGGCGCGTGGGGCCTGTGCCGAGCGTCGAACACGCAGCCGGTGATCGTGCTGCGCTTCGAGGCGAGGACCGACTCGCGCCTGGCGGAGATCGAGGCCGAGGTGCGAGGCGCCCTCGCGGACGCAGGGCTGAGGGTGGAGGACACGGCTCCCCACCACGGCGCGTGACCGAGTCGGAGGTGTGGACCGTCGGCCGCGTCATCGCGTGGGCGGCGGACGACCTGCGCTCTCGCGGAAACGAGTCGCCTCGTCTCGACGTCGAGCTGCTGCTGGCGCACGCGCTCCAGACCACGCGCCTTGCCGTCCTTACCGACCCCGACCGGCCCTTGTCGAAGGAGGAGCTCGCCGGTTACCGCGAGCTCCACAAGCGCCGTCGCGCGGCCGAGCCGGTCGCTTACCTGCTGGGGGCGAGAGAGTTCTATGGGCGCAGCTTCAGGGTCGACAAGCGCGTCTTGGTGCCCAGGCCGGACACCGAAGCGCTGGTCGAGGTCGCGCTCGAGCGCCTGAGCCACCTCTCGCTGGAGGCGCGCGTGCTCGACCTGTGCACCGGCTCCGGCTGCGTCGCCATCACGCTCGCGTGCGAGCGGCCGACGTGGACCGTGCTCGGCAGCGACCTCTCGGAGGACGCTCTGGCCGTCGCTCGGGAGAACGCGGCGCGCCTCGGCGCCGCGCCGAGGGCGTACTTCCGCCGCTCGGATCTCTATGAAGATCTCGGGGCCCCGGGCGTGACCTTCGATCTCATCACCGCGAACCCGCCGTACATCCCCGAGACCGAGCGCGGCGAGCTCGCGAAGACGATCGTCGACTTCGAGCCGCACCTCGCGCTGTTCGGCGGCGACGATGGCCTGCGCCTGGTGCGCGCGATCGTCGAGGGCGCGCCCGAGCGGCTCGAGCCTCGAGGCGCGCTCGCGATCGAGATCGGCTACGGCCAAGCGCCCGCGGTCGCGCGGCTGTTCGAAGCGGCCGGCTTCACCGACGTCGCCCTGCGCAAGGACTACGGGGGGATCGAGCGTGTCGTGAGCGGTGTGCTGCCCTGAGCGCACGGCCGACACATCTCGCGCGGGTGGAGGCGCCGAGGTTGACCGAGGGCGAGCCGGCCCGGACAATTCCGCCATGGCTTCTCGTTTCCTTTGTCGCCGTAACTCGACCGCTGTGATCGCGCTCTTGTCGCTCGTCGCCGCCTGCGAGGACAGCGCCCAGATCGTCATCCCGCCCGAGGGCGGAGGCGGCAGCGGGACGAGCGACGGAGGTGGAGGCGGCTCTACGACCGAGGGCGGCGGTGGCAGCGGCTTCGTCACCGGCGGCAGCGACCAAGGCGGGCAGCCAGGCACCGGGGGCGCGGGCGGCGTGGACACGACCGGCTGCGGCGACGGGCTCATCCAGATCGGCGATGGCGAGGTCTGCGACGACGGCAACAGCGATCCTGGCGACGGCTGCAGCTCGGACTGCACCAGCGTCGAGCAGGATTTCTCGTGCCCGACGCCGGGGCAGGCTTGTGTCTCGACCGTCGAGTGCGGCGATGGCGTCATCAGCGGACAAGAGACCTGCGACGACGGCGACACCACGGCCGGCGACGGCTGCTCCGACGCCTGCGCGGTCGAGCTCGGCTGGCAGTGCACCCAGCCGAACGTGCCCTGCATCGCCGCCATGTGCGGCGACGGGATCCTCGCGGGCGCGGAGGAGTGTGAGGACGACGACGCGATCCCGACCTCCGGCGATGGCTGCTCCGACACCTGCCAGCGCGAGTTCGGCTTCGCCTGCGGTCTCCCCGGGGTCGCCTGTCACCCCACCGACTGCAACGACGGGCTCAAGGAGGGCGACGAGCCCTGCGACGACGGCAACGACGACATCGGCGACGGCTGCAACCCATTCTGTGAGGTCGAGCCCAGCTGCAGCGCGGGGCCGTGCGTCTCGGCGTGCGGCGACGGGCTCATCCTGCCGAGCGACATGGAGGACTGCGACGACGGCAACACCACCGACGGCGACGGCTGCTCCTCCATTTGCGAGATCGAGCTCGGCTTCGACTGCAATGAGATCGTGGGCCAGCTGCCGACCGTGCTCGAGGTCCCCGTCGCCTTCCGCGACGTGATCGCCAGGCCCACGAACGGCTCCACGCGACACCCCGATTTCGAGATCTTCGGCGGCACGTTCGAGACGCCCGGCCTCGTGAGCGCGCTGCTCGGTGCCGATGGAAAGCCGGTCTACACAGGCACGTGCTCGGCGCCCGGCGTGACCGTGGCTTGCCCCTACAACCAGCAGATGACGACGCAGGCCAACTTCGATCAGTGGTACCGCGACGTCGCGGGCGTCAACGTCAAGTACGTCACCAAGCTCTCGCTCAACGAGACCACGCCGGGGACGTACTTCTTCCCTGACTCGAGCTTCTTCCCGGTCGACGGCCTGGGCTGGGTCGCCGCCAACCAGGAGACCAACTTCAACGGGCACAACTTCGGCTTCACGTCGGAGGTGCGCACGTGGTTCCAGTTCGAGGGCGGCGAGTCTCTCTCGTTCTCCGGCGACGACGACGTGTGGGTGTTCATCAACGGGCGCCTCGCGCTCGACCTCGGCGGCCTGCACCCGCAGGTGAGCGACTCGTTCACGCTCGACCCCGCCACCGCGACGAGCCTCAACCTGGTCGCCGGCAACGTCTACGAGATCGCCCTCTTCCACGCGGAGCGCCACACCGACGCGTCGAACTTCAACCTCACCCTCAACGGCTTCGTGAGCGCGAAGAGCACCTGTGAGACCGACTGCGGCGACGGCATCGTCGCTGGCGACGAGACCTGCGACGACATGGTCAACGACGGGAGCTACGGCTCCTGCATGCCGGACTGCACGCCAGGCCCGTACTGCGGTGACGGAGACCTGCAAGCGCCCAATGAAGAGTGCGACGACGGCGTGAACCTGACGACCTACAGCTTCACGGGCGCGCCGGGCTGCGCACCGGGGTGTCAGCTCAGCCCGTACTGCGGCGACGCCGCCATCCAGAGCCTGTTCGGCGAGGCCTGCGACGACGGCGTGAACGACGGCGGCTACAACGGCTGCAGCTCGAACTGCACCCTCGGCCCGCGCTGCGGGGACGGCGACGAGGACACCGCCGACGGCGAGGAGTGTGACGACGGCAACACGGTGAACGGCGACGGCTGCTCGTCGACGTGCCAGGAAGAGGTCGCTGGCTGAGGGCCCGCGGCGCCGAGCGTCGAGCCTGGAGCTACGGCGCGGTGTACAGGCTGATGCGGAAGCCGAGGAGCGCCGTGGGCCTGCGGATCGTGTCGCTGAACATGTAGTGGGCCGCGAGGTACGGGCCCATCTTCAGCTTCCACGGCTGGATGCCCTCCCAGAACACGCCGCCTTGAATCATCGACGCGCCGGTCCCGTCGATGAGGGTCTCCTCGGTCTCGGTGTCGAGCGTGGTCGGGAAGCCGAGGCCGAAATCGCCCATCAAGCCGAGGTTTTCGCCACTGTCCCCCCAGCCAGAACAGGGGGGGTAGGTGTCGACGTGAAAGAACATGAAGGGCGCGGGGCTGCGCGTCTCGCCGTTGAGGATGGTCGAGAAGCCGCCGCCGACCCCGAACGTGAGCCAATCGGCCAGCGCGCCGCCGAGCCAGAGCCCGGGCGCGCCGGCGAAGCCAAGCCCGCTCTCCGTGTAGTAGTCGTATCGGCCGACCTTCTTGGCGTCCGCCGGGTAGCCGTTGGAGGCGCCCACGCCGCCGGAGAACATCAGCCCGATCGCGAAGCCGCCGCGGTGCGTCGCGGGCGCGGTCTCCCACGCCTTCGGATCGTCCTTGGGGTCGGGGTTGGGGTTGGGGTTGGGGGGCGTCGCCTCGGTCGCGGTGGCGGGCGGGGCCGGGTCGCTCGCCTTCGGCTCTGCGGACGTGACCGGGGCGGGCTGCTCGGCGCGCGCCGTAGCGGAGGCGATGAGGCAGGCCGCCGTGATCGAGAGCGCCGCGGTGAGCTTCACGGCGCGACGTTACCACAAAGGCCCCTGGGTGCTCGTGCGCCCAAAGCAGCCCCCTTCGACTCGGCCTTTGTTACGCTACCGCTATGCTTCGTCACCTTAAGCTCCTGCCCTTCGCGTTCGCGGCGCTCGCGCTGTCCTTCAGCTGCGCGGCAGGCTCGGCCGACGACCCCGACGACTGCCCGGTCGGCAGCGAGGGCTGCCCCTGCACGCAGGGCGGCAGCTGCGACGGATCGCTCGCTTGTCTCAGCGATCTCTGCGTCGACCCCAGCGGCTCGGGCGGCTCGGGCGCGGGATCCACGAGCGGCGGCGGTGGCGCGGGCATGGGCGGCGAGGGCACGGGCGCGTTCAACGTCGGCGGCGGGGGCGGCGGCGGGCAGTGCGCGCTCGGCGGCTGCAAGGCGGTCGACGTGCTCTTCGCGATGGATGGGTCCGGCTCGATGCAGGAGGAGATCTCCGCGCTCGCGGCCGCGCAGGCTTTCAACCAGGTCGTCGCCGCGCTCGCGGACCTGAACTGCGGCGACATCGACTACCGGATCGGCGTCACCGACGACAACAACGCGGCCTTCAGGGTGCCGAACGGGTGGAACGGCGCCGACCCCTGGTTCGACTCGACGTCGATGGACGACGCGCAGATCGCGACGGCGTTCTCGGGCGCCGCCTCGCTGATCATTCAAGGCTCGGGCACGGAGGTCGGCTGCGAGCACGTGCTGTCGAACTCGGTCACGCTCGTCACCAGCGACCTCAGCGGGTTCGTGCGCCCGGAGGCGCTGTTGGTCTTGGTGATGGTGACCGACGTCGACGACTACGGCGCGTACGACAACATCAACGGCAACGACTGCGGGCTCGGCTGCACCGTCACCGGCGCGCCGGTCAACACGCTGTACGACTCGCTCGTCACCTTGAAGGGCGGCGACCCGAAGGGCGTGTCGACGATCGTGGTCGCCGGCGATCCGAACGTCATCGGCGGCGTGAACTTCTGCGGCCAGCCCGGCAGCTGCGGCTGCAGCGGGCTCGACTGCGGCATCTTCCACGCCGATCGCCTGTGGGCGTTCGCGGGAATGCAGGTCGGGTCGAACGGCTACGCCGCGAACCTGTGCGACGGGCCGCAGTCGGTCCCGGCGGCCGTGCAGACGGCGCTCACGACCAACATCGATCTCGCGTGTCAGGAGTTCGAGCCCCCCAGCTGAGGGCTAACTAGGACTAGGGACACCCCCTACCTACTCGTCCTCCTCACCGTCGAACGGGTCGCCCAGCTCGTCGAGCAGGCCGGTGCCTCCTTCGATCGGGATCGCGCGCGCGAGCGCCACGCGCTCGATGATGATGCTCAGCTCTGACAGCCTGGCGACGTCGGGCAGAAACTCCTGCGACCCGTTCCACAGGTCGAGGCGGATCTTCCTGAAGGGCGCCTTGTAGTCGGTCTTCTTGGTCTCGGGCGCCTGATAGGGGATCGCGATCTTGTCGATCTGCATCCAGGTGAGGCGGCGGATCCTCGGCAGCCCGAACGCGATCACCTCACGCGTCTCGATCCCGTCGGGGCGAACGATGACGCCCGTCAGCTGCTGGCGGATCACCGACGCGAAGGCGCTCGCGAAGACGAGCGCCGCAAACGCGGGCGCGGTGAGCAGCCGATAGCGATCGGCCTCGACGACGTTCTGGTAGAGCCAGGTGCTCGGCGGGAGAAAGTGCGCGACCAGCACCGCGGCCGCGATCGAGCAGGCGACCCCGAAGTACAGGGTGGCCGGCAGCCTGACCCGCCACGGCAAGAGGAAGGTCGCCTTCGTAGGCCGGTACGTCATATCGAACCCGGGAGGACGGGAAACGCGGGCCATGGCCGATGGTAGGTCCTTTCGCGCTCGAGGGCGTAGCGTCTCCCGGGGCGAGCGAGCGTTCGACGCGCCGCGCGCCGCGTCCTTGGGCGGAGCGTGCTATGAGCCCGGCGTGCAGCCTGTCGTCGCGCGGCCTACACCTCCGCCCGTGCTCGCCCCGCGTGGCGCACAGCCGGTGAGCTTCTTCCTCGGCCTCGGCTGCTTCTTCAGGGGCTTCACCCTCCTCGCGCGCGCCCCGGGCGCGCTGCCGCTCGCCCTCGTCCCGGCGGGCGTGGCGCTGGCGATATCGGCCGGCTTCTTGAGCCTCGTCTTCCTGTGGGTCCCCGACTGGGTCGAGCAGTGGGTGGGGACGGGCGGGTTCTGGGTCGGAGTCCTCAAGGTCATCGCGACCGCGACGGCGGCCGTGCTCAGCGTGCTCGTCGCGCTCGCGCTCGCGCAGCCCGCGTCGGGCCCGGCGCTCGAGGGCATCGTCCGGCGGGTCGAGCGCGAGCTCGGGGCGCCACCGTCGCCCGAGAGCCCCTTCCTCGTGGAGGTGCTGCGCTCGGCCGGCTCGGCCGCCATCGGGCTCGGCGCCGCGATCACCTCGTTCGTCGTGCTCTTCTTGCTGGGGCTCATCCCCGGCGCCGTCGTCGTGACCGTCCCATTGCAGTTCATCGCCGCCGCCTTCTGCATCGGGTGGGATGTCTGCGATTTTCCGCTCGGCATCCGCGGAGCCACGCTCTCGGAGCGGCTCTCCTTCGTGGCCGCGAACGCGCGAGCCGTGCTCGGCCTCTCGGCGGGGGTCGCGCTCTGCTCGGTGATCCCGTGCGGCCTCTTGCTCGTCCTGCCCGTGGGCGTCGCCGGCGCGACCGCGCTCGTCCACGAGATCACGCAGCGCGGCGGGGGGAGCCGCCCCGCTCTACCGCCGGTGCCGATTTCGCCGCACTAGCCCGCCCGAGATTGAGTAGGGTACGGGCCGTGCACGACGCCTTCCTCCGCGCCTGCAGGCGCGAGCCGACCCCGTTTACGCCCGTCTGGTTCATGCGCCAGGCCGGCCGCTACATGGCCGAGTACCGCGCCCTCCGGCAGAAGCACACGCTGCTCGAGATTTGCAAGCAGCCCGAGCTCGCCGTCGAGGTGACGCTGCAGCCGCTGCGCCTCGGGATGGACGCGGCGATCCTCTTCGCGGACATCTTGTTGCCGCTCGAGCCGATGGGCGCGCCGTTCGAGTTCGCGAAGGGTGAGGGGCCGGTGGTTCACTCGCCGGTGCGCGATCGCGCGGGCGTCGAGCGCCTGCGGGTGTTCGAGCCCGAAGAGGGGCTGCCGCACGTGCTCGAGGCCGTGCGCCTGCTGCGCAAGGAGCTCGACGGCAAGACGCCGCTCATCGGCTTCGCCGGCTCACCGTTCACCGTCGCCAGCTACCTGGTCGAGGGTGGCAAGAGCAGCGACTACCGCATCACCAAGAACATGATGTGGAGCGAGCCGGAGACCTTCTCGTTGCTCATGAGCAAGATCGGTGAGGTCGTTCGCCGCTATCTGCTCGCGCAGGTGAAGGCCGGCGCGCAGGCGATCCAGCTGTTCGACTCGTGGGTCGGCGCGCTCACCGTCGAGGACTACAAGGAGCACGTGATGCCTCACGTGCACGCGATCCTGAAGGACGTCGAGGCGACCGGCGTGCCGGTGATCCACTTCGGCACCAACACCGGCTCGCTGCTCGAGCTCATGCGCGACGCAGGCGGCACAGTGATCGGCGTCGACCACCGCACGCCGCTGATGGACGCGTGGAAGCGCATCGGCTTCGACCACGCCGTGCAAGGCAACCTCGACCCCCTCCTGCTGCTCGCGCCGATCGAGGTCGCCAAGAAGCGCGCGACGGCGATCCTGGAGAGCGTCGGCACGCGCGCGGGCCACATCTTCAACCTCGGTCACGGCATCGTCCCGGAGATCTCGGTCGACAACGTCAAGGCGATGGTCGACCACGTGCACGAGGTGTCGGCGAGGATCCGAGCCACATGACCGAGCCGCGGGTGGTGGTGTGTGGAGGCGGCGTCACCGGCCTCACGGCCGCTTACCGCGTGGCCAAGGCGCGCGGCACCGGCGCCGGGATCACGGTCTTCGAGGCGAGCGAGCGCTTCGGCGGAAGCCTCGTCACTGTGCGGCGTGACGGTCTCGTCTTCGACGGCGGCGCCGACGCGTTCGTCGCCGCCAAGCCTCAGGCTGTCGAGCTCTGCCGTGAGCTGGGCCTCGGCGAGCGCCTCCAAGAGACGAGACCCGAGAGCCGCAACGTCTACTTCTTGCGACGTGGTCGGCTCGTGAGGCTGCCCGAGGGGCTCGTGCTCGCGGTCCCCACGCGCTTCTTGCCGCTGATCGAGAGCCCCCTCTTCAGCCTGCTCGGCGTCGCGCGGATGGGCCTCGACCTCGTGCTCCCCAGGCGGTCCTCCAGCGACGATGAGTCCATCGGCTCGTTCCTCGGTCGCCGCCTCGGCGCAGAGGCCGTCGAGATCTTGGGTGAGCCGTTGCTCGCCGGCATCTTCTCCGGCGATCCGAACCGCTTGAGCATGGCCGCCACCTTCCCGCAGCTCGTCGAGCTCGAGCGAAAGCACCGGAGCCTCGTCCTCGGCGCCCTGGCCGCGCGCGCGAAGGCGCCCCGACCGAAGCCCGCCCGGCCGCCGTCGGCGTTCCTCGGGCTCCAAGGAGGGATGGGAGAGCTGATCGAGGCGCTCCAGGCGAAGCTGCGCGAGCTCGGCTGCGAGCTCGTGACCCAGGCCCCCACCGAGCGGGTCGAGCGAGGCGAGCGAGGCCTGCGCGTGACGATCGGCCGGGCCGGCGGCGCCGAGGTCGTCGAGGCCGAGCGCGTCCTTTTGTCGATGGGCGCCGGCGGCATCGCGCGCGCCATCGACGGGCTGGTGCCCGAGGCCGCGCGCGAGCTGCGCAAGGTCCCGCACGTCTCCACGGCGTCACTGCTGCTCGCCTACGAGCGCCGCGCGGTCTCGCACCCGCTCGACGCCTCGGGGGTGCTCATCCCCCGGAGCGAGCGGCGAGAGTGCAGCGCGATCACCTTCATGTCGACGAAGTGGGCCCACCGCGCTCCCGACGACGTGGCGCTCCTGCGCGTCTTCTTCGGCGGGCACGCGAGGCCCGAGGTGCGCTTCATGACCGACGGCGATCTCGTGCAGCTGGCGAAGGCCGAGCTCGCCGCGGTGCTCGGGATCACCGGCGAGCCGATCGCGGTCGAGGTCTTCCGCTGGAACGACTGCCGCCCGCAGCCGGTCGTCGGTCACAACGATCGGGTCAAGCGTGTGCGCGAGCTGCTCGGCAAGCAGCCGGGGCTCTTCGTCGCCGGCTCGGCCTTCGACGGCGTCGGCATCGCGGACTGTATTCGGCAAGCGACCGAGGTCGCCAAGCAGCTCGTCTCGTAGCTGTGCGGGTCAGTGGTCGCAGCTGCCGCGCGGACGCCCGCAGCGCGAGCAGTAGCGCGGCATGAACATGCCCGCGAGCAAGTCGTGCATGATTGTGCCGGCCTTCACCTGGGCGTCGGGTCTGCCGAGCCGGTT
Source organism: Polyangiaceae bacterium (assembly GCA_016719945.1). GTDB lineage: Bacteria > Myxococcota_A > Polyangia > Polyangiales > Polyangiaceae > Xiheicaenibacterium. The sequence continues at coordinate 511,539 of JADJYE010000003.1, forward strand.
CGCCAGCATCATGTCGCGCAGCTCCCCGTCCCCCTGACCCGCCTGCAGTGAGGGCTCCTCGAACTCGTAGTAGCAGCGGGCGCACACCCGCCCCGCAGGGACGATCATGGCCTCGCTGTTCTGGGTCGCGTCGCCGTAGCGCGCGCAGGCGAACGAGTCGCCGCTCGCGGCTCGGGCGGCCTGCGGGGCGTTGCGGTAGCTCCCGGCGCGCGACTCGCTCTCGGCCTCCGCGAGCGCCAGCGCCAGCGCTTCGTACTCGCCAGCATCGAAGAGCATGCCCTTGCAGGTCAGGCACAGCTCGAGCTTCACGCCGAGCACGTCGATCGTGGAGAAGCCTCGCTCGCCGCGTGAGTCGCAGCGCGGGCACGGCGGGCGCTCGCCGACCCCCTCCACCACGTCCTTGCCCAGCATGGCTCGGTAGCGGGACCGCACCAGGACGGCGCTCACGTCCGCCAGCTCGTCCTCATCGAAGAAGAGCGTCGCGCAGCGGTCGCAGTAGTCGGCGGTGATCGTGCGCGCGTCGGGCCTCGGCTGGGCGACCCGCTTCTGCATGGTCGTGGCGCACTTGGGGCAGCGGAGCTCCGGGTCCATGCGCCGATGAGAGTCGAACAACCGGCCCGAGGCAAGCTCACGCACCGCTCGGCGCGTCGCGTAGTAGCATCGTCGCCCGCGATCATGTGCGAGCTGCTCGGGATGGAGTGCAACGTCCCCACCGACATCGTGTTCTCGTTCACGGGGCTGCGGCAGCGGGGCGGCAAGACCGCGGAGCACGCCGACGGCTGGGGCCTCGCCCTGTACGACGACCGCGCAGCGCGCGTGTTCCTCGAGCCGAGCGCCGCCGCGAACAGCCCCCTCGCGCGCTTCCTCAGCGAGAACGCCATCAAGACCAAGCTCGCGATCGGCCACATTCGCAAGCGCACTCGCGGCGAAGTGTCCCTCGCGAACACCCACCCGTTCGTACGTGAGCTCTGGGGGCGGCACTGGGTCTTCGCCCACAACGGGACCATCAAGCGCGCGCGTGGCCTCAAGCTCGGGCGGTTCAGCCCCATCGGCTCGACCGACAGCGAGCACGCGTATTGCCACCTGCTCGAGGCGCTGCGTTCGTCGTTCCCCTCGTACCCGCGGCGCCCGGCCGACCTGTGGGAGGCGGTGGCGTCGATCGGGCAGACCATCGGAGCCTACGGGAGCTTCAACTTCCTGCTCGGCGATGGGCGGCACCTCTTCGCTCGCTGCGCGACGAAGCTCTGCTACGTCGTCCGCAAGGCGCCCTTCGGCGCGGCGCAGCTCTCGGACGACGACGTGACCGTCGACTTCTCGACCGTCACTACGCCCCGAGACCGGGTCGCCGTCGTCAGCACCGTTCCTCTCACGAAGAACGAGGCGTGGACGAAGGGTGAGCCTGGGACGATGTGGGTGTTCGACCAAGGCTTCCTCCGCGCGACGCTCCCTTGCTGAAATCCTCCGAAGATCGTGGCGCCCTCGCTGGAAATAGAGCGTCAGCGGAATGCGGCGTCACTTGACGAAAAACCCGCTACCGCTAGCCTCACCATGTTGCGGTTTAGCCACCGCTCCCTTTCCACGTCGTGAGCGATTTCGAAGAGCCTACCCGCGTAACGACCGTCGGTCCGTCGAAGGTTGAGTCCAGCCAACCGAAGGGCACGGACTGCATCGTCGTCATCTACACGAAGCAGCCAACGCTGCTGGGGAAGCGGTTCCCGCTCGAGGCCTCTCCGACGCGCATCGGTCGGGGAGCGGACAACCAGATCGTCCTCGACGGCGACTCCGTCTCGCGCCGCCACGCGCAGATCGAGCGCAGGGACGACGGCTGGGTCGTGCTCGACGTCGGCAGCACCAACGGCACCTACTGCAACGACGACCAGATCCAGGGTGAGGTCACCCTGCGCAACGGGGACCGCGTGAAGGTCGGCCCGACCATCTTCAAGTTCCTGAGCGGCGCCGACGTCGAGTCTCAGTACCACGAAGAAATCTATCGCCTCACGATCATGGACGGCCTCACGCAGGCCTTCAACGCGCGCTACCTGTACGAGGCGCTCGAGCGAGAGATCATCCGCGCGCGGCGTCACGAGCGCCCCCTCAGCGTGCTGATGTTCGACATCGATCACTTCAAGCGCATCAACGACGTGCATGGCCACCTGGCCGGCGACTTCGTGTTGAAGGAGATCGCGAGGCTGATTCAGCAGCGCATCCGGCGCGACGAGATCTTCGCGCGCTACGGCGGTGAGGAGTTCGCCATCATCCTGCCCGAGACGCCCCTCGACGGCGCCGTCTCGCTCGCCGAGTCCCTGCGCCAGAAGGTCGAGGAGAACGTGTTTTCGTTCCAGGCCGACAAGATCAAGGTGACGATCAGCATGGGGGTCGCGCAGCTCACGGACAACGACAAGGTCGCGAACGAGCTGATCAAGCGGGCCGACGAGCTGCTCTACACCGCCAAGCGCAGTGGCCGGAACCGCGTCTGCCACTGACGAGCCCCCGCTCGTCATCGCCCCGCCGCCTGGCCCTCGCTCGCGCGAGGTCGGCGCCCGGCTGGCCGCGCTGGAGTGCCCGGCGTTCGAGGAGCGCCGCAAGGCCCGCAGCGCCGTCGCCGGCGCCGACGACGCCCACGGGATCGTGCTCGCGCGCGGGCGGGGCTCGAACCTCTTCGACGTCGACGACAACCGCTACGTCGATCTGGCCGCTGGCTTCGGCGCGGCGATCTTGGGGCACGGGCCGAGCGCCGCGCACGACGCGGCGCGCGCGCAGCTCGACGTGCTCGCGCAGGGGCTCGGTGACCTCTACGCCAGCGACGTGAAGGCGAGGCTGCTCGAGCGGCTCGCGGCGATCTACCCCGCTCCCGGGGCGCGCGTGCTCTTCGGTCAGTCGGGCGCCGACGCCCTCACGGCGGCGATCAAGACGGTGACGCTCGCGACCGGGCGCTCGGGCCTCATCGCCTTCGACGGCGCGTACCACGGACTGTCGTACGCGCCGCTCGCCGCGTGCGGCCTGAAGGAGAGCTTCCGCGCTCCTTTCGCCGAGCAGCTGAACAGGGACGTCACGTTCGTCCCGTACCCGCGCGACGCGGCGCAGGCCGCCGCGATCGTCGAGCGCATCGGCGCGCTCCTCGATGAGGCGCCCAAGGCCGCTGTCCTCGTCGAGCCCGTCCTCGGTCGCGGCGGGGTGGTCCCCGCGCCGGCGGGGTTCCTCGCCGCCCTCGGGGAGGTCGCGAGGCGCAGCGGGGCGCTGGTGATCGCCGACGAGATCTGGACTGGCTGTGGTCGCAGCGGCGCTCTCGTTCGCTCGCTCGACGAGGGCCTCGTCCCCGACGTGATCTGCCTGGGCAAAGGGCTCGGCGCGTCGCTGCCGATCTCGGCGTGCATCGGCAGCGCCGAGGTCATGGGCGCGTGGGCGCGAGGCGGCGAGGTGGTCCACACCTCGACCCACGCGGGCGCGCCGCTCGCATGCGCGGCCGCGCTGGCGGCGCTCGACGCCGTCGATGGGGGGCTCGCTCGGCGCGCGGCCGCGCTCGGTGCGCAGCTGGTCCACGCGCTGAAGGCTGCGCTCGGCGGGCTGGCGGTCGAGGTCCGCGGCCTCGGCCTGCTCGTCGGCGTCGAGCTCCACAGCCCGGCGGCAGGCATCTCGGCCTGCCGCGCGCTCCTCGCGCGAGGCTACGTGGTGACGCTCGGCGGTCGCGGCGAGGTCCTCGTCATCACCCCCCCGCTCACCATCGACGAGGGCGTGCTCATGGGCTTCCCGAGCGCGCTCGCGGCGGTCCTGGTCGAGGCCACGTGACGGCCGAGAGCGAGGCGCTCCACGCCCGCGTGCGGCGCTTCATCGCGGGGACCTCGGGCGAGGCGTTCGACGAGCTGGCGCTCGCGTTGCACCGGTTCCAGCGCGAACGCGTCGACCCCGTGCGCCGCCTCTCGCGCGCACGCCTCGGGAACGCCGAGCCCGCTGTCGCCGCTGACGTCCCCGCGCTGCCGACCGATGTCTTCCGGCTCCGCCGAGTCGCCGCCCACGACCCCTCGCAGGACCAGCGCGTATTTCTGACCAGCGGCACGACGAGCGGCGCGCGGGGCGCTCACCCGATGCGGACCGTCTCGACCTACGAGGCGTCGGCCATGCGCCACGCCGAGGCGCTGCTCCTGTCGGGAGAGCGCCCCGTAGCCGCGCTCGTCCTCGCGCCAGACAGTCGCGCCGCGCCGGAGTCGTCGCTGTCGTTCATGATCGATCTCTTCATCGAGAGGTTGGGCCTGTCGGCGCGGCACCTGGTTCACCCGCAGCACGGGGTGGACCTCGGCGCGCTCGAGGGCGAGCTCGCTGCCGCACAGCGCGCGAGCGGGCCCGTGCTGGTGATGGGCACCGCGTTCGCTTACGTGCACGGGCTCGACGCCGTCGCCGGCCGGCGGTTCGTGCTGCCGGCGGGGAGCCGGGTGATGCTCACGGGAGGGTTCAAGGGCCGCTCGCGTGAGGTGCCCGAAGGCGCGCTCCGCGACCTCATCTCGTCGGCGCTGGGGGTCGAGCCGCGGAGTGTCGTCGGCGAGTACGGGATGACCGAGCTGTCGAGCCAGCTCTACGAGCCGCACCTCGCGGACGGCGGCGCGCCGCGCCCTTCCACCTATCGCCCGCCCGCGTGGCTCCGGGTCACGTCGGTCGATCCGGAGACGCTCGCTGCGCTGCCCTCGGGTCAGGTCGGCCTCGCGCGCTTCATCGATCTCGCGAACGTCGACTCCTCGATCGGCGTGCAGACACAAGACCTCGTTCGCGTCCTCGGCTCGGGCGACGTCGCGCTCCTCGGGCGCGCGCCCGGCGCGACGCCTCGGGGGTGTTCGCTCGCGCTCGAGGAGATCGAGCGGTCGTGAACGATCGCCTCGACCCGCTCCTCGAGATCGCCAGAGAGCTCCGCGACCCAGCGTCCGCGCTGGGCGGCGAGGTCCGCGCTGGCCTCGCCGCGACGTCCTCGCTCTCCTCGCCAGGGGTCGAGCTCGCCCTCTCGGACCACCTCGAGGTCGCCGCGTCGGCCGCGGACCGGGCGTCGCTCATCGCCTGGAGCCGAGGGAGTCAGCCGCGGCTGGCCGCTCCCGCGCGCTGCCACGTCGTGCTCTCGGCGCACGTTTGCACCGCAGCGCTGCGCGCGATCGCCCTCGCGCTCGAGTCCGCACAGGAGGTCGTCGTTCGGCCGTCGCGTCGCGATCCCGTGCTCGCGACCCTCATCACCCGCGAGGCTCGCGAGCCGCGGCGTGCCCATCACGCTGTCGAGCGAGCTGTCGGCGCGAGCCGGCGACGTCGTGCACGCGTATGGGAGCGATCGAACGCTCGCGGACATCGCGCGCTCGCTGCCGGAGGGGGTCCGGCTCCGCGCGCACGGTTCGGGGATCGGCGTAGCGCTCGTCGGGGGCGACGCCGACCTCGCTGTGGCTGCGGCGGAGCTCGCTCGAGACGTCGTTCCGTTCGACCAGCGAGGCTGCCTCTCTCCGCGTGTGGCGCTGACGCTGGGCTCGTTCGAGCGTGGCCTCGCGTTCGCGAGGGAGGTGTCGCGAGCGCTCGCGCGCTCCGCCACCAGCGTCCCGCGGGGCGTCCTCGACGGCGCAGAGCGCGCCGAGGTCAGCCGGTTTCGCGCCACCTGCGAGGCGCTCGGGGAGGTATTCGAAGACCGTGACCACTTGGTCGCGATGGTGGACGGCCCTGACCACCTGCTGTTGCCGCCCGCGGCGCGCGTCATGCTCGTCGCCCCGATCGCGACTACAGCCCGCGCCCGTGACCTCCTCGAGCCGCTCCGGCGATCCCTGACGACCCTCGGCTGGAGCGGCGAAGAGGCTCGAAGCTGCCTTCATGACGCGCTGCGTCCGGCCGTCAGCTCGAGGATCGTCCCGCTCGGGCTCATGCAGCGACCCCCGCTCGATGGCCCTGTCGACCTGCGCGATGAGCCCACCTTGTCGTCGCTGCTAGGTGCATCGGCGCATTGACGCTGGGCCCCCCTTGAACGACAAGCTCGCGGTAGTCTTCGAAGCTCGGCGGCACCTTGGTTCCCGGCGACCTAATCTCGGGTAAATATCGGCTCCTTCGCCAGCTCGGGCGAGGCGGGATGGGATCGGTGTGGGCTGCGCGCAACGAGCTCACCGATCGCGACTTCGCGATGAAGTTCCTCCTGCCGGAGCTCGCGAAGAACCGCGACGCGCTGCACCGCTTCTTCTTGGAGGCGCGTGCTTGCGGTCAGATCAAGCACTCCGCGGTCGTGTCGGTCTACGACATGGGTCAAGCCGAGGACGGAACGCCGTACCTCGTGATGGAGCTGATGGAGGGCGAGGGGCTCGATCAGCGCCTCGCCCGCTCCGGCGTGTTCCGTCCCGGCGAGGCCGCCGCCTGCGTCTCATTCATCGCGCGCGGGCTCGAGGAGGCGCACATCCGCGGGCTGGTTCACCGCGACCTCAAGCCAGGCAACGTGTTCTTCGCGATCGACGATCGCGGCGAGGTCGTCCCCAAGGTCCTCGACTTCGGCGTCTCCAAGGCCACGGCCGACGCCGACCCGAAGTTCGTGCGGACCAACACCGGCGCGGTGCTCGGTTCGCCCGCGTACATGAGCCCGGAGCAGGCGCGGGGCGACGAGGACATCGACGGCCGCAGCGATGTGTGGTCGCTCGGCATCATCTTGTACGAGACGCTGACGGGCCGCACGCCGTTCGAGGGCAACAACTACAACCAGCTGATGGTGAACATCATCACCACGCCCCACAAGCCCGCGATCGAGCTGAACCCGCTCATCCCGGCCGAGCTCTCCGCGCTGGTCGATCGCTGCCTCGAAAAGGATCCCGCCAGGCGCACGCGAACGGCGCGCGAGCTCGCCGAGCAGCTGGAGGGCATCGCGTCGCGCATCACCGCCACGCCCTACCCGGGCATGCAGTTCCGAAAGACGCCGGGGCCCGTTTCGCTCCCGCCCAGCCCGACGCCGACCGAGACCTGGATCGGCGTCCAGCCGCCGAAGCGCGAGAGCTCGCTCTTCGTGTGGGCGAGCGGCGCCGTGTTCGTCGCCGCCGTCGTATCGATCGGCGCGCTCGCGGTCGCGCGGTCCGCCCCGCCGGTGACCGACGTCGCGGGGCGCGGCGCCTCGGTCATGACCGAGGCGATGGGACGTCTCAAGCGGGCATTGACCACGGGTGATGCCGTGGAGCCCTCGAACGTTCCGAGCGCAAGCGCCAGCGCGTCTTCGAAAGGCAAGCCCGTCGAGCTGCACGAGCTGCCGAGCGCCGCGCCTTCATCCTCGACCTCCGCGGCGCCCAGCTCGGCGCCCTCGTCCGGGCCCTCGACCGCTCCACCGCCTGGGTCAGGCCGCCGCAAGAAGCCCGAGCCCGCGCACGGTGGCGTGGTGTCGCCCGGTTTTTAGGTCCGTCGCGCAGCGAAGACGTGGAAGACGTTGCCGCCCGCGAGCGCGTGGGTGCCCGCAGCGACCCTCGCCAGGGTTTGCTTGTCGCGCTCGAGCCCGGCGCGCCACGCGAGCTCGAACCGCTCGGGCGTCCCGCCGCCAGCGAGGAAGTATCGTAGGGCCTCGTCGCGAGGCCGGCCCACCCAGCCCTTGTCCGAGAACTCGCGCAGCTCGGCGATGTCGGCCTGCGCGGACGGAGACGCGTAAGGAGGCAGCAGCCCCGTGGGTTTGTCACATTGCCACGCCCTCAGGTCGGTGAACGCGGGTGGGCCGAGCAGCGCCGGCAGGAACTCCCCCGCGCTGTTGAAGCCTTCGCCGAGCGAGGCCTTGCCGACGTGGGCGCGCACCTCGAGCTCGCTGAGCAGCAGCAGCTCTTCCACGTCGAGGTCGGCTCGGTCGACGAGGCTCGCGACGAGCGAGCCGATGTTGTTGGGCTCCGCGAGCCAGAGGGTGCCCCCCGGCCGCAGGACGCGCGCCATCTCCCGGACGGCCGCGCCCACGTCGGGCACGTGGATGAGCACCGTCTGTGCCGTCACGAGGTCGAAGCTCGCGTCGGGGAAGGGGAGCGCCTCGACGCGGCCCTCGAGCCAGTCGAGGTCGACCTCGAGCCCGCGCGCCTCGACGAACGCCCGCGTGCGCCCCTGGGCCTCGAGGAGCGAGCGGACCTCGGGATCGACGCCGGTCACACGCAGCCTCTTCGGCGAAGCCGTGCCCGACCTTGCCGCCGAGAACGGCAGCCAAACGCGCGTCCAATGGCCGAAGCCACAGCCGACGTCCAAGACGTCGGTGTGGCGCGGCAGGTCGATGCGCTCAGCGAGCAGCTCGACGAAATCGGCGTTCCACCAGTAATTGCGGGCGTCGCCGAAATAGATCTCGGAATGAACAAGAGCTTGCCCTGTCACGGGGCAAGCTCCGTCCGAGTCGACGCTCGCGTCAAGCCACGCGGGCCTGGAGACGCGTCAAGCCGCGGTGGTCGGGTAGACCGAGACGCGCTTCTGCGTGTTGGACCGCCACTCGTACTTCACCTCGCCGTCGACGAGGGCGAAGAGCGTGAAGTCGCGGCCCGTGCCGACGTTCTTGCCGGCGTGGATCGAGGAGCCGACCTGACGGACGAGGATGCTGCCAGCCGAGACCTTCTCGCCGCCGTACACCTTCGTGCCGCGACGCTGCGAGTTGGAGTCGCGCCCGTTGCGTGAGGAGCCGCCGCCTTTTTTGTGCGCCATGGTGCTTACCTACTCAGGCCGAGATGCCGGTGATGAGGAGCTCGGTGAACGGCTGACGGTGCCCGTTCTTGCGGCGGTAGTTCTTCCGACGCTTGAACTTGAAGACGATGATCTTCTTGTCACGCGCGTGCTGGGTAATCTTCGCGGAGACCTTCGCGCCGTTCACCAGGGGCTGGCCCACCTTGGGCGTGTCGCCGCCCAACATGAGGACGTCCGAGAACGTCACGGTGTCACCCTCGTTACCGGGCAGCTTCTCGACGCGGAGCTTCTGCCCTTCCACAACGCGGTACTGCTTACCGCCCGTCTTGATCACTGCGTACATGGCTTCTTCGACCCGATCGCGCGCGGGAGGCCACGCGCCTGTCATTGGAAAGGGCGGGCACTATACCCGCCCGCGGACCAATTTCAAGAGAAGACGAATTTGTCGTCTTTTACGTCCACCGCGACGACCTTTCCGGCCACGAACCCGCCCTGGAGGATGGTCTCGGCGAGTGGGTTCTGGAGCTCGCGCAAGATGGCGCGCTTGAGCGGGCGGGCGCCGAGCGAGGGCTCGTACCCGAGATCGACGAGGCGCGCCTTGGCGGCGTCGGTGAGCTGCACCTTGATCTCGCGGTCGCTGAGCAGTCGCTCGAGACGGCGCAGCTGGATGTCCACGATGCCGCGGAGATCGACCTTCGACAGCGCCTTGAAGACGACCGTGTCGTCGATGCGGTTCAGGAACTCGGGCCGGAAGAACGCCTTCAGCTCCTCCATCATGACGTCCTTGAGGGCCTCGCGGCCGTCCTCGGATTCGAACAGCTTCGGATCCGCGTCGAGGATGCGCTTCGAGCCGATGTTGCTCGTCATGATCACGACCGTGTTCGAAAAATCGGCCGTTCGGCCGCGGCCGTCGGTGAGGCGGCCGTCGTCGAGCACCTGGAGCAGCAGGTTGAAGACGTCGGCGTGCGCCTTCTCGACCTCGTCGAACAGGAGCACGCTGTAAGGCTTGCGCCGCGCCGCCTCCGTCAAGAAGCCACCCTGCTCGCTGTCGGCGTACCCCGGCGGAGCGCCGATGAGCCGCTGCGCCATGTGCCGCTCCATGAACTCGCTCATGTCGAGCCGCGTGAGCGCCTGCTCGTCGTCGAAGAGAAACTCCGCGAGCGCCTTCCCAAGCTCCGTCTTTCCTACGCCGGACGGGCCGAGGAACAGGAAGGAGCCGATGGGCTTGCCGGGGTCTCGTAGGCCCACCCGGCCGCGACGGACCGCCTTGGCGATCGCGCGGACGGCCTCGTCTTGTCCGACGACCCGTTGGCTGAGCCGCTCCTCCATCTTGAGCAGCTTCTCCGCCTCTCCCTCGAGCATCTTGTTGACCGGGATGCCCGTCCAGTCGGCGAGCGTGGAGGCGATGTCGTTCTCGCGGACGACGTAGCTGCCGAGCGCGACGCCCGCCTTCCGCGCGTTCTCCTCGGCCGCGAGCAAGCGCTTCTTCACCTCCGGGATGGTGACGTGCTCGAGCTCGCCGATCTTCGCGAAGTTCTTGTCGCGCTTGGCCTGCTCGTACGCCGACTCGACGTCGTAGAGCTCCTTGCGCAACGTGTGCACACCCTGGACGACGCCGCGCCGCGCCGAGATCTGCTGCTTGAGGTCGGCCACCTTGGGCTCGATCGTGGCGAGCTCCTTCTCGAGCCGCTCCCGGGTCTTGACGCTGAGCTTGTCGTCGTCGCCCTTCAGCGTCGCGATCTGTGCGTCGAGGGACTCGGCGCGCCGGATCATCGCGTCGGCCTCCGCGGGCACGCCGTCGATCTCGACGCGCTTGCGCGAGGACGTCTCGTCGAGGAGATCGACCGCCGTGTCGGGCAGCGCGCGATCCGAGAGGTATCGCTTCGCCAGCGTGACCGCCGCGGCGATCGCGCCCTCGCTGATCTCCACCCGGTGGTGCCGCTCGTAGCGCTCCGCCACGCCGCGGATGATCTCCATCGCCTGCTCGACGCTCGGCGCCTCGAGCGTGACGGTAGAGAAGCGGCGCACCACCGCCGGGTCGCGCTCGATCATCCGCTTCGCGCCCTCCTGCGTGGTCGTCGCGATGATGCGGATCTCGCTGCGCGCGAGCAGGGGCTTGAGCAGATCACCCACGCCGGCGCCCTGGACACCCTGGCCGAACAGCGAGTCGATGTCCTCCACGACGAGGATGACCTCGGCGTCGGGGAGGGCGCGCAGCCTGTCGACCAGGCTCTTCAGGCGGGCCTCGATCTCGCCGCGCAGCTTCGCGCCCGCGACGAGGGCGCCGGTGTCGAGCTCGTAGACGCGCGAACCGGCGAGGTTCGAGGGGACGTCGTCGGTGGCGACGCGCGCCGCGAGCGCCCGGATGACGCTGGTCTTGCCGACGCCCGGCTCACCGACGATGAGCGGGTGGTTCTTGAAGCGCCGCTCGAGGATCTGGAGCAGGCGGCGGACCTCGAGGTCTCGACCGATCACCGGATCGAAGCGCCCGGCCTTCGCCTCTGCCACGAGATCGCGCAGGAACTCGTCCTTCGAGGCGCCCGTCGTGGTCGAGCCTCGGTCGGCCTGCTTGGCCGCTTGCTCGAGGATCGCCACGTGCGGGCGGAAGGCCCCGGGGCCGATGCCCTGGGCGCTCAGGATCTCTCCGGCCGGTCCGCGGATCTCCTGGGCGAGGGCGTGGAGCAGGTGCTCGACGCCCACCTGCTCCATCTTGTCGCGCTGTGACTCGCGCTCGGCGCGGGAGAGCAGATCGAGCAGCCGCGAGCTCACATAGGAGACTCCGCCGGTCTGCTTGGGGAGCTTTCGGAGCTGGATCTCGCACAGATCTCGCGTCTCCGTGGGGTCGGCCCCCGCCTTCTTGAAGATCTCCATGACGCCGCGATCCCGCTCGAGGAGCCGCACCAAGAGGTGCAGCGGGCTCACCTCGCCGTGGCGCTGCTCGTCGGCGAGGGACTGGGCGCCGGCGACGACCTGGCGCGCGTCGGTCGTGAAGTTCTGGAGCTCGAGGGTCTTGTCCGCCATGGCGGGCGGAGCGTACAGCAAAACCCCGCTCGCCGCCGGTCAGGTCGGCTCGTCCTCGAGGGGCTGTTCGGGCTGCGTTCCATGGGCCAGGGCGACCGCCTCGAGCGCGGCGAGCTCGGCCTGGTCTGGGAAGCCGAGGGTCGCCAGGCGCGGAGGGTCGAGGTCCGACAGCGGCCTCAGGCGGAGCGGCGCCAGCCGCTCGAGGTCGGTCCGCTCGACGAGGAGGTACCGTCCCGCGTCGCCCTCCCGCCAGGCCACGAAGACCACGTCGGCGCGTGGCAAGAGGGACGGCACGCCCGCGAGGAACGTCGCCGCCGTCACCGAGCCGCCGGCGGGGTGGGGCAGCACCCGGCACTCGCCTACGAGCGGGGCGTCTTCGTGGCCCTGCAGGCCGAGCTCCAGGACCTCACGCTGTCGCTCGTACTCGGCCGCCGCGAAGCGCGCGTGCAGGCTCGCCAGGCGCGCCGACAGTGGGTGCTCCGCGGGGAGCGCGAGGGGCACGAGCTCGCCTTGAGGGCTGGTGGTGTAGAGGACGGGCGAGAGCGGGTGTCCGCTGCCGGCCCAAGCCTCCTCCGCGAGGTCCATGAGGTCCGCGAGCGCGGCCTCGTCCGGACGCGGCGCGACGAAGAGCGTCGTCCACGTCGGGGCGGCCGCGACGGCGGGCTCTTTCCCCTGCGTGAGGGCGGCGAGCCAGCCCGGCACCACGAGCCGCGAGCTCTCGAGCCCATCGCCCGACTCGACGAGCAGCACCTCGCGCCCCTCGTTGCTCTGCTCGGGGCCGAGCAGGCGAGCCCCGCGCTCCTCGAGGTTGCGAATTCCTGCGGCGAGGACCTCGGCGTGGGACGCAGCGAGCGAGCCCGCCTCGTCGGCCCGTAGCAGGCGCAGCGAGTCGCCGTCGTCGACCGCGGCGTAGACATAGAGGAGGGGCGCGATCGGTGCGCGGACGAGCGCGGCCGCGTACGCTCCTTCGTAGATCGCAGGGCGGACGACGACCACCAGGCGCGGGCCCAGCTCGGCCCAGCGTTCATCTGAAGTGGGGAGGTGCTCGACCACGGGCTCGAAGGCTATACTCCCCTCGTGTCCGTCGCCGAGGTGGTCGTCTTCGTCACCGACTATTGCCCTTACTGCACGCGGGCGAAGGCGCTCTTGAACAAGAAGAACGTGGCCTTCCGCGAGGTCAACGTGGAGCAGCGGCCCGAGCTGCGCGCCTTCATCTCGAGGGCGTCGGGGCAGCGGACCGTTCCGCAGATCTTCGTGAACGGCCGGCCGCTCGGGGGCTACACGGACATCGCCGCGCTCGACCAGCGCGGCCAGCTCGACCCGTTGCTCGCCCGCCCCCGCGCCGTCGAGGACCCCCCGGTTCCCATCTGATCACGGCGCCGCGGCGAGGACGCCGCGGACGTGCTCGAGGAACGCGTCGCCGCTCGTTCGGGCGTGCCAGAGCATGGTGAGGGTGATCGGCGCGAGCTTGAGCGGCGGGTCCACGGCCTCGACCGGGAGCCACGCCATGGCCTGCTTCGCGGAGCGCGCCGCGCACGTCAAGACGAGGTCACTCTGTGCGACCGCGAGCGCGGCGGCCATGAACGAGGGGACGACGAGGGCCACCGTTCGCTTGAGCCCGCGCCGTCTCAGCGCCTTGTCGGCGGCGCCCGCGACCCGTCCTCGCGGCGAGACGAGGACGTGCTCGGCCGCCGCGAAGCGCGCGAGCGTCAGCCGCCCTCTCGAGGGGTGCCCGCGACGCAGCAGGCAGACGAACCGCTCGCTGCACACGGCGCGGGACTCGAAGCCGGCGAGAGGCCCGCTCGCCGCCAGCGCGAGGTCGAGCTCCCCAGCGCGCAGCGCCGCGAGGGAGCCGTCGGTGAAGGGCAACACCGTGATGGAGACCTTGGACGCCTGGGCTCGCAGCGTCGCTGTGAGATGAAGGACGGCGTGGCTCTGCGCGAAGTCGACCGCGGCGAGCCGCACGGCTCGCTCCTCGCGGGCGAGGTCGAGCTCCCGCGGCCGCTCGATCGCGCGAGAGATCGCCGCGAGCCCTTCGCGCAGGCGCGGCGCCATCGACTCGGCGCGCGGAGACAGCACCATCCCGCGCCCGGCTCGCACCAGCAGCGGATCGCCCAGCACCTCCCTCGCGCGGGCGAGCGCGTGGCTCGCCGCCGAGGAGCTGAGCCCCACTCGCCGCGCCGCTCGCTCGACGCTGCGCTCCGCCAGGAGCGCGTCGAGCACCACCAGGAGGTTCACGTCGAGCCCCGAGAGCGCTTGCCCCATCGCTCGATGTTAAGACATGCATGGCATGCATTGGGCGACTGAATAACTTGCAGTGGATGCAGTCATAGGGCGCCCTAGGTTGTCCGCCGTGGAGGACGAACGAACCATGAAGACGCTCAAGACGGCCCTCAGCTCGCTGCTGCTCATGTCCGGGACGGTCGTGGCCTGCTCCGACGACGCGGGGTCGGGCGGAGAGGCGGTAGGCGGTGGTGGCGCGGAGGTCGGCGGCAGCTCCGAAGGGGGCCAGCCGGAAGGTGGGGCGAGCGCAGGTGGCGCTTCCCAGGGAGGCGGCGGCGCCGCCGCGACGGTCGAGGTCGTCGCGGTGCTCGACGCAGCAGCGTTCGAGCTGCCCGAGGGGCTCGCGGTGCGCGGCGACGACACCTACGTCGGCTTCGCGTTCACCGGCGCCGTCGAGGCGCTCGACCTCGCGACTGGCGCGCGCTCACCCTTTGGCGCGGCGCCCCCGCCCCCGCCCAACACCAGCTTCATGACAGGCCTGACGACGGACGACCAGGGGCGGGTCTACGCAGCGTACGTCTCGTTCACCGCCGACGCCGTGCCTGGTGTCTACCGCGCGGAGCCGGGCGGCGGCGAGCTCGAGCTGTTCTCGACGCACCCGCAGCTGGTCTTCCCCAACGGGTTCGCGTGGGGCGACGACGGCTCGCTCTACGTCACTGACTCCGCGCTGGGCGGCGTCTTCAAGATCGACCCGAGCGGAGCCGCCGAGCTGTGGCTCAGCGACCCGCTGCTCGCCGGAAGCCTCGAGGCGTGCGGGCCCCACGGGGACATCGCTGTCGGCGCGAACGGCGTCGTGTTCAAGGACGGTGCGCTCACCATCGCGAGCTCGGACCAAGCGCTCGTCGCGCGCGTCCCCATCTCACGAGCTGGCGAGCCCGGGCCGCTGGCGATCGTGGCGGGTCCAGACTGCGCCGAGCTGGCAGGGATCGACGGGCTCACGTGGGACGACGACGGTCAGCTGCTCGCGGCCATCAACCGAGCGAACAAGGTGGTGTCGATCGACGCCGCGGGAGGCGTCACGACGATCGCCGAAGGCGCTCCGCTCGACTTTCCGGCCAGCCTCGAGCTCGCGGGCGACGGCGATGACCGTGCGCTGGTCGTGACCAGCTTCGCGCTCGCCGCGTTCCTGTCGGGGGGCGATCCGCAGCCCGCGATCGTTCGCATCGTACGCTGACGTACCGGTCGTTACGTCACGGCACCCAGCCCGAGAGATGCTCTTCCGCGCCCGCGACCACGGCCAAGAGGCAGTACGCTGGGAGCCATGCGTGAAAGGTCCCTGGGGCTCAAGTCGATGGCGCTCGTGCTGGCGTCGGTCTGTTCGTGCGGAGACGACGCCAGCAACCCGACGGAGCCCTCGACCCTCACCGGGCCGGTCACGGCTCAAGACGTCAGCATCCTCTTCCCGCTCCCCGCGCCGCCGCTGCGCACGTCGCTCATCGGCGCGGAGGAGAGCGGGACCCTCGGTCCGCTGCTGCCGAAGGAGATCTACCTCGAGCTGCCGTACGTCGACGCGCTGCTCTCGAACGAGGCGACCTACCCGTTCTTGCGTGTGGTCTCCATTCGCTTCGACCCGTGCTTCCCGGGCCTGGGCGAGCCGTGTCACGCGCAGATTCGGCTCGTGATGCAGCCGGTGACGGTGTCTGACGATGGAGAGTTTCTCGAGACCCTCGACGCAGCGATCCACACCTTCTACGAGCTGCCGATCGATCAGTGGGAGGGCTGCTTGGCGGACGTGGTCGGGGCGCGAGAGGCGTCGTCGGTGGAGGGCGAGCCCGTCGTGGGCGTGCACCCCGCGCTGCTCACGGAGGGCGTCGAGGGGGCGTTCATGACGAGCCTCCGTGAGGTGCTCCTGCGCTGCGCCGGCCAGCAGAACCTAACGCGCGTGACCTTCATGGGGCTCGAGAACCTGGGGAGCAGGTGGCGCTTCGGTGGCTACGACATCTCGGCCGGCGAGCTCGTGCCGATGGTCGTAGTCGGGTTCGATGAGGAGGTGGTCGAGCAGACCTTCTTCAACGACGACGCGACGGGGATGACCTTCCTCGAGGCGACCGTCAGCCCGGCTTCTCCCTCACCCGACGAGTTCGCCCTGTTCCTCAGCTCCACGCGGCTCGAGACCTCCACCGAGGAGGAGCGGCTCGATGCCTTTCGAGCCCTGCTGAGGGTCGAGAACCCGACCCTGAACTCGCCCGCGACGGTGGACTGCGTGACGTGCCACCTCGCCATGCCCGTGCGCGACTTCGTCGAGCGGACCTACGGGCTCTCGGGCGACGGGCTCGAGGAGTCCTTTGTCTCCGACGTGATCGGACGGACTGCGGCGGGCACGACCCACCTGCGCGCCTTCGGGTACTTCGAGGACAAGCCGTCGATCAGCCAGCGCACGGTCAATGAGACGTCGGCGACGGTCCATTACGTCAACGACAACCTCGTCGGGAAATAGCGTCGCGACCTGGAGGGGCGCGGAGGCGGTCTCGCGGCCGCGGCGGCGCTCTGCTAACCGCAGCCTCGTGCGCCGGACCTCGTGGCTGCTGCTGATCGTGCTCGCGGGCTGCTCGGACAGCGCCGACGGCACGGGCGGCGCGTCGATCGTCGGCGGGCGCGGGGAGGGCGCGGCAGCCGCTTCTGTGGGCGGCGCGCCTGGCGTGGGGGGCGCGGTGGCTTCGGGTGGGGCCGCGACCGGCGGCGACGCCGGTGAGGGCGGCGGTGGGTATCCAGCGAGCGAGGTCGACTGCCACCCCCGCGAGGTGAGCTCGGCGCACGGCGCGTATTTCAGGAAGGTCTCGAGCGGCGCCAGCGCCGAGCTCCAGACGATCCACGCGGTCGGCGTCTTGCCTCGGGTCGTGATCGACACCGCGAGGTGGTTCTCGACGCAAGACCCTGCGCTCTTCCATCAGAACGGCCCGCTCGACCGGCCCAGCCTCTACCTGGGCGGGCGCGGCGGTGGGACGGAGGTCGACGCCGGGCTCACGTGGGATCGCGTCTACCACACCGACGGTCGACCCACCTGGACCGACGATCTCGAGAGCGGCAGCGACGGCGGAGATCTGTCTCGTCGCTTCGTCGAGACCGCGAACGGGGACGTCGAGAGCGTCCTGGGCGCCCACAGGCCCGAGGGCCTGACCGGCCTCATCGAGGACTTCGCGTTTCGCCCGTACTGGCGCGCCGCCGGGGTCTGGGCGAACCCCCCCGTCGGCTCGGCGCAGAACGTCTATTTTTACCCCGAGCAGGGCTTCCGGATGCAGGTGCGGACCGCCGGTCCGGATCAGCTCGAGCTCACCATCAACGACGACGAAGGCCTCGGGAAGCACTTCTCGACGACGTTCGCCGCGCCGGGCTGGAACCGTGGCGGGGCTCAGTCCTTCAAGCGCGTCCACGCCATCGATCAGTTCACGGTCATCGATGGCGCGCGCGTCGGGCTCGAGTCGGCCGACCTCGACGTGCTGCCGACCGCCACTCGGGTCGAGATGGCCCGTTGGACCGAGGTCCGCGTCCTCGGGGCTCAGGGGGCCGAGCTCACCTGGCTGGACTGCGATGCCCCAGCGGTGGTGGGGTCGGACGCCCTGTTCCAAGCCTCGTACGACGAGATCTTCCTGCTCTGGGAGCAGACGCCCCTGGGGGGCGAGACCTCGGTCATCGCGCCCTTCTCGCCCTGAGCGTGTTGAAGGCCGCGGCCGGTTCCGGACCCTATAGCGAGGGTCGGTCGCCTTGACCGACCCTCGCCATTGAAGTCGAGCGGCGGGTGCAGAGGTGGGGGCTTGTTTGCCGCGGAAAGGGCTCTCACCCAAAGGAGCCCTTGGAGCGGCAAGCTCGATCACGGCAACCGAACACCGCTGTAGGTGGCGTGGTACGCTCGGGGCGAATGGCCTCGGGCGCTCCGCACGACGTCGACTCTCACGACCTCGTCGGTCGGACGATCGACAAGTACAAGCTCACGCGCCTGATCGGCGTGGGCGGCATGGGACGCGTGTACGAGGGCATCCACACGACCCTCGGCAAGAAGTTCGCCCTCAAGTTCATTGATCGCGAGAGCGCGACGCCGGAGGCGATCCAGCGCTTCCAGCGCGAGGCCCAGGCCGCCAGCGCCGTCGAGAGCGCGCACATCGTCGACATCTTCGACGTCGGCACCAGCCAGGACGGCGAGCCGTTCCTGGTGATGGAGCTGCTGCGCGGCGAGGACCTCGGCCACCGGATCCGCCGCCTCGGGCGGCTCGACGTGCCGGAGGCGCTCCGCGTGACTGCCCACGTGCTGCGCGGCCTGGCGCGCGCGCACGAGGCCGGGATCGTCCACCGCGATCTGAAGCCGGACAACGTGTTCTTGGTCGAGCGCGACGACGACCCGTGCTTCGCGAAGGTGCTCGACTTCGGCGTCTCGAAGATTCACAAGCCGAACGTCGCTACCAAGACGATCACGCGCGAGGGCGTCGTGCTCGGCACGCCCGTGTACATGTCCCCCGAGCAGGCCCAGGCGATGCCTGACGTCGATCACCGCTCGGATCTGTGGTCGGTGGGGGCGATCCTCTACGAGTGTCTCGCGGGGTCCCCGCCGTTCTCCGGGCCGACCTACGAGGCCGTGATCGTCGGCATCTGCACGAGGGACGCCGACGACGTTCGCCTGAGGAACCCCGAGGTCCCCGAGAGCATCGCCAGCTTCCTGAGGCGGGCGCTCTGTCGCGAGCGCGCTCAGCGCTTCGCGAACGCACGAGAGATGCTCGACGCCCTCGTCGCCGAGTCGGCCGGGCTGCTGCCGTCGTCGATGAAGAGCGATTCGCTGCGAAAGGCGGTCTTCAGGCCGCCTCCGACGCCCGGGTCGAAGGAGGGCATGACGCTCGCCGCCGTGTCCACGGTCGCGGCGACGCCTGCCGCCTCTGCCAGCGGCAGCGCGGCCGAGATCGTCGCCCGGCACCCACGGACGTACCTCGCGGTCGGGGCCGCGGCGGTCGCGGTCGGCGGTATCGTCGCGGGGATCTGGTACGCCAACGCGGCCACCAAGCCAGGGTCGGAGACGGGGCAACGCCAGGTCATCGTCGTGCAGAGCCCCGGCGCGACGACGACCGTGGTGGTGAGCGCCGAGGTCTTGGCCACCGCGCCCGCCGCGCCGTCCGTCGAGGCCAAGCCCTCGGCGAGCGCGCAAGAGCCCCCGCCGGCGAGCGCGAGCGCGACCCCCAGCGCGAGCGCCGCGCCGAAGCTGGTCTTGCGGAAGCGTCCCGCCGCGCCCACCTCGGCCGCCGTGGCAGGCTCATCCGCGACCGTCGATGCGCCCCCGAAGGGCGTCGGCTCGGACCTCAAGATCAAACCCCAATGAAGGGTCCGAACCTCCGCCGCGTGGCGGCGTGCTCGATGCTCGGCGTCTCGCTGTCCGCGCTGAGCCCCGCGCTGACGGCGCTCGCCGACGACACGACGCCCACGCGCTCGGCGGAGGACGTCTACCTCGCCCACATGACGAACGGCGTGAAGCTGTTCAATTCGAACGACTTCGCCGCCGCCATCGCGGAGTTCGAGGCGGCCTATCGGGCGTCGCCGAAGGCGAGCCCGCTCATGAATCAGGCGCTCTGCTATCGCGAGCTGAAGAAGTATCCGCGCGCCGTCGAGCGGCTCGAGCTGGCCCTCGCGAAGCACGAGGCCACGATGACCGCCGACGACAAGAATGCCGCGTCGAAGGCGGTCGAGGACATGCGCGCCCTCTTCGCGTTCGTCACGCTCGCGATCCAGCCCGAGTCGGCGACCGTCATGATCGACGGCGAGGTCGTGCCGCCGGACGCGCTCGCGAGGCCGATCCCGCTGTCGCCTGGCGAGCACGAGCTGACGGCCTCCGCGGTCGGCTAGCTGCCGCAGGCGAAGAAGATCACCGTCGTGAGCAACGATCGCACCTCGATCGCGCTCTCGCTCGCGCCGGCGAGGGGCACCCTCCGCGTGATCGCCGCGAAGCCCGACACCGTGATCGAGATCGACGGCAAGGCGCAGGCGCCCGGCGCCTGGCAGGGCGAGCTGCCCGCCGGCACCGTGATGGTTCGCGCGGTGGGCGAGACGGGCGCTGGCTCGATCGAGATCGTCGCGGGTCAGACGACGACGATCGACCTCAGCAAGGGCTCGACGTCGCTCCCGCCGCTGCCGCCGGACGCGGACAAGCCCACCGGCCCGAAGCGCGGCCTCTACGGTCAGCTCAATGGCAGCGTGCTCATCCCGTTTCGCCACCCCAAGGTGTTCGCCGACGAATCGCTGTCGAGCGGCGGCTACGTGGGGCTGCGCGCGGGTTATCGAGTCCACACGTACGCAGCCTTCGAGGGGCTCGTCGAATACGGCAACGTGGAGGGCCCCGCGAACGGCGCGGGAGACAAGACGTATTCGCTCTCCGCGATCCGCGTCGGGCCTGCGCTGAGGCTGATGAGCCCAGGCGATCTCGTTCACTTCGTCGGCACGATCGGCGGAGGCATCGCGGTCCACCTGATGTCGTACGAGGACCTCACGCCCGACGCGGAGCCACCGCTGTGCGTCGGCGGCCGGATCGCGTGCGACTCCAACGGGCTCGATTTCTACGTGATGACCGAGGCGGGCGTCGAGATCGACTTCGGCGGGGTGCTCATCGGCGGCGGGCTCGCGTTCTACATGAGCGGCACCAAGGGGATGGAAGACAACCCCCTGGATCGGGAGAACGAGAAGACGACCGAGGTCGCGAAGCCGTACGACAACGGGCTGCTCATGCAGCTCGGCCCGCGCGTCTACGTGGGCTACGCGTTCTGGTGAGCACGCCCGTCAGGGCGTGGCCGCGGCCTCGAACAGGCCGTAGAGCTCGGCGTAGTTGGTCGAGTCGGCCAGGTTGTGCTGCGTGAGGTTATAGATCGCGACCACCTCGTTGTTCTCGTCGAGGATGACGACGTCGCGGTAGGTGATCGCCCAGTCGGTCCACACCGGCTCTTCGGCCGTCTCTTGCAGCCAGCCGAGGTCGCGCCCCAAGGTCACGTTGGCGTTGCCGGACTCGTGGCCGACCCCGTTCACGCCGAAGATCACGACGTCGAGCCCCGCAGCGTCGAGCTCGTCTTGCATCGCGTCCAGGTGCCCGAACTGGGCACTGCAGTAGCTTCACGTGGCGTGGCCGAAATACCAGCCCGAGACGCGCATCAGGTAGTCGCGAGGGGAGACGGGCTGGCCCGCGGTCGGGGACGTGGTGCTCACGTCCAGCAGCGCGAAATCGGGGACGAGATCGCCGACGGCGAGCGGGCCACCGGACCCGCCGCCCATGCCGCCGGACCCGCCGCCCATGCCACCGTCACCGCCGATGCCGCCGCCGCCGCCCATTCCTCCGGTGGTCGGCGCGCCCCCGCTCAGCGGCTCTCCACCCATCCCCCCGGTGGTCGGTGCGCCCCCGCTCGCCAGCTCACCACCCGCGCCGCCCATCGGCTGGCCTGCGCCGGCGGCTTGTGCGCCGGTGGAGCTGTCGCCGCCCGCGCTCGCACCCCCGGAGGAGACCGGGTCGATCGGCTCGTCGATGCAGGCGACCGCCGCGAAGAGCAGCGGCAGCGCGAGGTTCTTCACCCGAGCTAGCGTCGCGTCCAGGCGGCCGATCGTCAAGCGCGGAGCCGGTCCAGGGTGTGTACGATGGGCCGACCGCTCCCGGCGCCGTTCCGCGAGCGCATCGTCATGCCGGCTGGACCGCAGAGCTTCCCCATCCAAGTCGTGCCCCGAGGGGCCGTGTCGGGCACCGCCTGGGCGACGCCCGCGGCCCACGGCGCCGACGTGCAGATCGTCGGCAAGGTCGTCGTGAAGCTCGAGGGCGAAGGCATCGCGGGGTTGGTCCCCCCGGAGCTGCCGGGGTGGCACTTTGGCCGGCAAGCGCTCGAGGAGTTCGATTTCACGGGAGGCCGCAAGCTGGTCGTTCGAGGGCAGAGGCCGCTCGGCGGGCGAGCCATGTTGCGGCGCGGCGAGCAGACGACCGCGGAGCTGTCGTTCGGACCGGGCGCCGACATCCTGGTGGCGCCGATGGCGGGCTCGGGCGAGGCGACGATGAGCGCGGAGAAGGGCGACTGGTTCGTTGCGTCCGGGGTCGACGCGCCGAGCGCCCGCCGCTGGTGCAAGCTCCCGAAGCTCGGGATCGTCGCCTCGTGGGGGCAGGGCGAGCGGTCCGTGCTGCTCTACCGTGTCTGCGCCCTGTGCGTCGGCACGTGGACGCTCTCGCTCGTGTACCGGGCCGTGCGGTTCTTCCCGACCGCGAGTGTGCCCCGGGCGTTCGAGCTCGTGGCGATGTCTGCAGAGGAGCTGCTGCGCTCGAGCGAGCGCAAGGAGCCCATCACCACGACGGATCTCAGCGCTGACGCGCGCGCCATGCGTGAGGCGTTGCCCTTCCAGAGGAAGCGAGCCAACCCGCCGCCCGCGCACGAGCTCGCTCAGCGATCCTCCGGCACCGGGACCGACGAGCTCGGGACACCTCGCATCGAGGTGCCGCGCATGGCTGACGAAGAGACCTCGACGAAATCGATCGACGTCCCGAGCACCGGGCTGCCCTTTGGCGGCGTGGCGCCGGAGCGCCCCCTCGAGGCGCCCGTGGCGCAGCGCTCCGCCGCGCCGACCCGCCCCAAGCGGCCGCCCCCGGCCATCCCCTTCGCCGCTCCACCTCCTGCCCTGGTTCCTGCGGGCCCAGGCCGGATCACAGGTGCGGACCCGTCCGCCTCGCCGGATCGGAAGAACCGGGGCGGCTAGGTCGACCGGAGGTCGGACCAGCAAGATCAAGGGGGATGGAACATAGGTCGGGGTGAGGCTCGGGGGTTGCCCCGGCCTTCACTTGCGAGCGTGAGCGAGGGCCGGGCGAACCCCGAGCCGAACCAGGGGACACCCCCCTAGGTCGACGCGCGGCCGCGCTCCCGGGCGACCAGCCTTCGGGTATCCTCCCGCGCTCGTACGGAGGAACCCATGTCGAACGAGTCCATTACGAGCGTCCTCAAAGAGGCTCGCCGCTTCGCGCCGTCCAAGGAGTTCGCCGCGAGCGCGCGGGTGAGCTCCCGCGAAGACTACGAGCGCCTCTACAAGGAGAGCCTCGACGACCCGGACACGTTCTGGCGGCGAGAGTCCCAGGATCTCGTGCTCCGTGAGACCTGGTCTCGCGTGTCCCGCGAGAAGGGCGCAGAAGGACCCGCGAAGTTCCCCTTCGTCGAGTGGTTCGTGGGCGCGAAGCTCAACATCACCGAGAGCTGCCTCGACCGGCACATGTCGACGTGGCGGAAGAACAAGGCCGCGATCCTGTGGGAGGGTGAGCTCGGCGAGACCCGCACCGTGACGTACGCCGAGCTGTATCGCGAGACGATCAAGCTCGCGAACGCGCTCGCTCGCCTCGGCGTCAAGGCCGGCGACCGCGTGGCGATCTACATGGGCATGGTCCCCGAGGTCGTCGTCGCGATGCTGGCCTGCGCGCGCCTTGGCGCCGTCCACACCGTCATCTTCGGCGGCTTCGCCGCCGAGGCGATCGCGCAGCGCATCGGGGACAGCCAGGCGAAGATCGTGATCACGCAGGACGGCGGGTACCGCCGCGGCAACGTGCTCGCCTTGAAAGAGGTCGTCGATCGCGCCGTGTCGCAGCCCGAGGCGAAGAGCGTCGAGCACGTGGTCGTGCTGCGTCACCTCGGCGATCGAGGTCCAGCCATCCACATGACGCCGGGCCGTGATCTGTGGTGGAACGAGATCGTCGAGGACACGCTCAGCGGTCCCGCGCGCGAGGCCACGGTCGTCGATGGAGAGCACCCGCTCTACATCCTCTACACGTCAGGCTCGACCGGGAAGCCGAAGGGTGTCCTGCACACCACCGCCGGGTACCTCATCGGGACTCACGTGACCTTCAAGTACGTGTTCGATCACCGCGACGAGGACGTGTATTGGTGCACCGCCGACGTCGGCTGGGTCACCGGCCACAGCTACCTCGTCTACGGGCCCCTTTCGAACGGCGCGACGTGCCTGATGTACGAGGGGGCCCCGAACTACCCGGATTGGGGCCGCTTCTGGCGCATCGTGGAGCGCTGGGGCGTCACCGTTCTCTACACGGCGCCGACGGCGATCCGCTCCTTCATTCGCCAGGGTGACGAGTGGCCGAACAAGTCCGACCTGTCGAGCTTGCGCCTGCTCGGGTCGGTGGGCGAGCCGATCAACCCGGAGGCGTGGATGTGGTACCAGACGGTCATCGGCAAGGGCCGCTGTCCCATCGTCGACACGTGGTGGCAGACCGAGACGGGCGCCATCATGATGACGACCCTGCCGGGCGCGTCATCCACCAAGCCTGGGTCGACCGGTCTGCCGATGTTCGGCGTCGAGCCTGCGGTCGTGTCGAAGGACCCCACGGCGCCTGACGGCTACAAGCAGGTCGCCGCCAACTCGGGGGTTGCTCATCCTCAAGCGGCCGTGGCCGAGCATGCTGCGCACCGTGTGGGGGTGACGACGAGCGGTTCCAGAAGCAGTACTTCTCCGAGATCGAGGGCGTCTATTTCACGGGCGACGGCGCCCGTTGCGACGAGGACGGCTATCACTGGGTCGTCGGGCGCATCGACGACGTGCTCAACGTCGCGGGTCATCGAATCGGCACCGCAGAGATCGAGAGTGCGCTCGTCTCCCACCCCGCCGTCGCCGAGGCCGCCGCCGTCGGCCGGCCGGACGAGCTGAAGGGTCAGGCTCTGGTCGTGTTCGTCACGGTCAAGCCCGGGCACACGCCCAACAATGACCTCGCTGGGCGGTTGGGCGAGCACGTGGCCAACGAGATCGGCAAGTTCGCGCGACCGGACCAGATCCGCTTCGCAGACGCCCTCCCGAAGACCCGCAGCGGAAAGATCATGCGCCGCCTGCTGAAGGATGTGGCCGCGGGTCGGACCTCCACCGGCGACACGTCCACCCTCGAGGATCTCAACGTCCTCACGAAGCTGGCGGCCGACAAGCAAGACGAAGAATGAGCGTGGAGAGAAGCTTCTTCTCCTCGCTTGTCGGGGGGGCTACTCTGCGAGGGATGACGCGCGTACCTGCCCGGTGGTGCGCCGCCGCCCTCTTCGGGGTGGTGCTGGCTTGCACCACCTCGATCCTCGCACAGCCTGCGCCCGCCGGCCCCAAGCCCGGCGCTGCCCCAGCGGACCCAGCCAAGCTCGAGAAGGCCAAGGAGCACATGGCCGCGGGGAGCCTGCTCTACAACGACCCGTCCGGCCCGCAGGGCGCGAAGTGCGAGGCCGCGCTCGTCGAGTTCGAGAAGGTGTACGAGCTGTCGGGCTCCTGGAAAGCGCTGCGAGCCGTCGGCATCTGCGAGCTGAAGCTCGAGCGCAACGGCGCCGCGCTCACGCATTTCGAGCAGGTCCTCGCCATCGGCGGCGATCAGATCCCGAAGGACGACAAGACCCAGATCAACAACGACATCAAGACCCTGAAGACGTCGACGGCGTACGTGAAGATCACCACGAACCAGCCGAACGCGAAGCTCTCGGCGACCCGTCAGCCGTCCCAAGGTCTGCCGGTCACCAATCGCTACGCGGTCACAGCCGACGGGATCACCGTCGGTGTTCATCCTGGCTCGTACGTGTTCACGGCGTCTTCGGACGGGTTCCCCGACGTGACCTGGCAGGCGGAGGTGCCGAACGGCTCACAGCTCGAGCACCACTTCGAGCTCGCCCTCAAGGTCGACGAGAAGGCGCCGCCACCGAAGGCAGAGATGGAGCGCCCGGTCCCCATCACTGTCTGGATCTTCACCGGTCTGTCGGGGGCGTGCGCCGTCACGAGCGGCACGTTCATGGTCCTGTCGAAGCTCGCGAAGGACGAATACGACGATCAGAACGGGGTGAACCCCAACGCTCAAGAGCTGGAGGACATGCGGCAAGACGTGGTGACGAAGAACATCGTCGCCGACGTGTTCATCGGCGTGACCGCCGCGTCTTTCGCGGCGACCCTGATCTTCTACTTCACGCGCCCCGAGGTCCCGGTCGAGCCCGGACGCGCCGCGTGGACGGTCGTGCCTCAGATCGGTCCGGAAGTCGCGGGCGCAACCTTCGTCACCTCGTTCTAGGAGCCCACGAATTGGAGATCGAGCCCGGAACCGTCGTCGCCCAGCGCTACCGCGTCCTGCGGCAGCTCGGGCGCGGGGGTATGGGCGAGGTCTTCGCCGCCGAGAACGTTCGCACCGGGCGAACCGTCGCGGTGAAGGTCCTCAGGGCAGACTCCAAGCAGAAGGCCTCCGCGGTCGAGCGCTTCCGGCGTGAGGCCAGGGCAGCGGGCGCGATCAGCAGCGACTACGTGACTCAGGTGCTCGACGTCGAAGACGACGCCGAGCACGGCATCGTCATCGTCTTCGAGCTGCTCGAGGGCGAGAGCCTCATCGACCGCCTGAAGCGCACCGGTCCGATGACGTTCGACGAGCTGTTCCCCATCGTCGAGCAAGTGTGGATGGGCCTGACCGATGCGCACAAGTCGGGCGTCATCCACCGCGATCTCAAGCCCTCGAACGTGTTCCTCGAGCGCCGGCCCGACGGCGGCGTTCGCGTGAAGATCCTCGATTTTGGCATCTCCAAGATCCCACGCGAGGTGGGCGGCGAGACGCTCACGGAGATGGGCCAGAGCCTCGGGACATTCTCGTTCATGCCCCCGGAGCAGATCGGCAAGGCGAAGACCGTCGACCACCGCGCCGATATCTATGCGGCGTCGACGCTCATCTTCCAGGCCATGAGCGGACAGCTCCCCTATGCCGCCAAGAACATCCTCCAGATGGTCGATCTGAAGACCAAGGCCGAGCCGCGCTCGCTCGGCTCCGTGCTCGACGGGCCGGTCGATCCCCGGCTCGAGGCCTTCCTGGCGCGCGGGCTCGCGCGGGAGCCCGAGAAGCGCTTCGCCACTGCGGCCGACGCGCTCGAGACGTGGCGGGTCATGAAGTCGGGGAGCGCCCGCGCGGCCGCCGGGCCTGACTCGACGGCGTCTTCGACGATCACCGTCCCGCGCGCGTCGACCGGTGGAGGGCTTCCGCTCGCCCCGCAGGCGGCGCAGCAGAGCGCGCCTCAAGCGGGCCGCGCGCCCGCGACCGTCATGATGCAGGACCCGCGTAGCCACAACGCCTCGCCGATGCCGGCGTCGGCGGCGTATGCCGGGGGGTATTCGAACCCGACCCAGCACATGCCGTCGGTGCAGTCGCCTCCACAGCAGCGACCGAAGCTGGGGGCTACCGTCGCGATGCAGGCTCCGTCGTTCCCACAGCTCCCGGTTTCCGAGCCGAAGGGCCCTCCGGTCGCGTACTCGGGCGCCGCAGCGCCGTTGAGCAGCGGGAAGGGCCCGTCGATCAATGTCCCCGTCGTGAACGACACCACGAGCGAGGGCGGCGGCGACCAAATCGCGACGATCGCCATGCCGGTCCGCCAGGTCGCTCAGGCGGTGCAAGCCGCGCAAGCGGCGGCGGCCGCCGCCGGGGGGATTCCGCGCGTCCACGACGACCAAGAGCGCGGCCAGATGGGGACCCAGCTCATGAGCCACGCCTCGCTGCGGCAGGCGGGGGCCAACATCCCGCAGCTGCCCTCGGCGACCGAAGCTCAACATCGAAGTGGCTCCCACCCGCGGCTCGTCGTCGCGAACCCGCCCACGGGGGCCGGGTTCTCGGCGCCGTCGCCGGGCTCCTCGCAGGCCCGCGCCGAGCCTCCCAACCTCGCGCTGCCTGCGCCCGGCGAAGGCGCGGACCTGACCACCGTCTATCGACGCGACGAAAAGGCACCCAGAGGCTCGCGCCTGCCCATGGTGCTCGGCGTCTTGGTCGTCGCGCTCCTCGGCTTCGCCATCGCCGCGCTGGTGATCCGCTACCTCCAGACCGGCACGTTCTTCTGGCAGTAGGCCTCAGCTGAGCGCGAGCATGCGCTCGATGGGGATGCGAGCCGCTTCCCTCAGCTGAGGGTCCATCTCGATGCGCG
Organism: Polyangiaceae bacterium; assembly: GCA_016719945.1. Lineage (GTDB taxonomy): Bacteria > Myxococcota_A > Polyangia > Polyangiales > Polyangiaceae > Xiheicaenibacterium. The sequence goes on from JADJYE010000003.1 coordinate 539,348, forward strand.
GCTCCAGGTCTCGCAGCGCGAGGTAGACCTTCTCGAGCGTGTTGAGGCGCATGAACGGGCACTCGTTGCAGGCGCAGCTCGCCTGCGGAGGACCCGAGATGAAGTCCTTCGCCGGGGAGGCCTTCTTCATCTGGTGGAGGATGCCGTCCTCGGTGAGCACGATGTACTGCTGCCCCTCGTCGGAGATCGTGTACTTGAGCAGCGCCGTCGTCGAGCCGATGAAGTCGGCGAGCGCCAGGATGGGCGCCTCGCACTCGGGGTGGGCGATGACCTTCGCCTTGGGGTAGCGCTCCTTGAGCTGGATCAGCTTCTTCTCGCTGAACGTCTCGTGGACGACGCAGCTGCCCTGCCACAGGCGCATCTTGCGGCCGGTCTTCTGCATGAGCCAGCGGCCGAGGTTCTTGTCCGGCGCGAAGAGGATCTCTTTGTCTTCCGGGACGGCGCGCACGATCTTCTCGGCGTTCGACGACGTGCAAATGTAGTCGCTCGCGGCCTTCACCTCCGCGTTGCAGTTGATGTACGAGATGCTGACGGCGTCGGGGTATTTCGCGCGCCACGCGCGGAAGCGGTCGCCTGGACAGCCGTCTGCGAGGGAGCATCCGGCGGCCATGTCGGGGACGACGACGATGCGATCGGGGTTCAGGATCTTCGCGGTCTCCGCCATGAAGTGGACGCCAGCGAAGAGGATGACGTCGGCGTCGGTCTTCTTCGCGGCCTGCGCGAGCTGGAGGGAGTCTCCGAGGTGGTCCGCGAGGTCCTGGATGTCGCCGTCCTGGTAGTAGTGGGCGAGCAGGACGGCGTTCCGCTCCTTCTTGAGGTCGACGATGGCTTGGTCGAGGTCGGCCGGCAGCTGCGACATGCGGCTAAGGTAGGGCTCGCGCCTCCCCGATTCCAGCGCCGAGGGACGACCATTCAAGTCGACCCACCTTTGGTAGAGTACCCCCGTGCTGGAACCCCAGCTCCTGGAGGCGTGCAAAGCTCGCGTGGGCACGAGCCTGCGCGGCAAGTGGACCCTCGAGCGCCTGCTCGGCGTCGGCGCGATGGCCGCCGTGTATGTCGGGGTCCACAAGATCGGGCGCAAGGACGCGATCAAGATCCTGCACCCACACGTGGCGCGTTCGAGCGAGGTCGCCGCGCGCTTCGAGCAAGAGGCCCACGCGGTCAACAAGTTCCACCACCCTGGCGCCGTGGAGATCTCCGACATCGACGTGTCGGAGGACGGTTGTCCCTTCCTGGTGATGGAGCTGCTCGAGGGCGAAGACCTGGGCCGCATGGCCGAGCGGCTCGGCGGGGTCCCGACCGAGCGTCTGCTCGCGCTCGTCGATGAGCTGCTCGACGTGCTCGCGGCCGCGCACGGCCAGGGGATCGTTCATCGTGACGTCAAGCTCGAGAACCTGTTCGTCACGCACGAGGGGCGCCTCAAGGTCCTCGACTTCGGCATCGCGCGCGTGCGATCCGGCACCGTGCAGACGCTCGCGGGCTCGAAGCTCGGGACCACGAGCTACATGGCGCCCGAGCAGGTCCGAGGCGAAGGGGTCGACCAGCGCGCCGATCTGTTCTCGGTCGGCGCGACGATGTTTCGGCTGCTCGCGAAGCGTCGGATCCACGAGGCCACCTCGGATATCGACCTCTCGCTCAAGATGGCGCGCGAGCCCGCGCCGAGGCTCTCGACGGTCGTCGCCGGGGTGGATCCACGCCTCGCCCTGGTCGTCGATCGCGCGCTTGAGTTTCGCGCCCAGGACCGCTACCCCTCGGCCGCCGCCATGCAGGGCGATATCCGCGCGCTGCGAGCGGGCGCCTCGCCGCCGTTCGCCTCGGAGCGGCTCAAGCCGCTCGCACCGAGCCCGGCGGCGCTCGCCCCCACGGCCGCCGCGCCGCCCGCCCCCGCGGTCGCGCCGCCCACCGCCGCGCTCGCGCCGACGGCGCCGACTGGACCGCAGCTGCCTGCGTCGCCCGTCAACGTGAACACGACGATGCCGTCCGCAGGGGTCGGCGAGGCGGTGGCTCAAGCCCGCCAGGCGATGCAGGTGGCCGCGGTCCCGGCCCCCCGCCCCGCCGAGCCCGCGGCGCGCCCGCTCCCCGGCACCATGCCCTCTAGCGCGATCGGCGCTGCCGTTCTCGGCGCAAAGGCCGCGACCCCTCAGGCGATGGCGACCCCGCTGCCCATCCAGCCGACGCTGCCGATGGGTGACCCGCGGACGCCGGCCAGGAACGATCCGCGGCCTCCGCCCAACGTCGTCGCGGTGACTGCGCCTCCGTGGTCACCCCCGCGACACTCACCTCAAGAACGGCAGCACGCGTCGCCGCCCGGGGGCGGGCTGATGCCAACGCCGGGGGGGATCCCAACGCCGCCGGCCAAGGTCGCGGCGCGGCGCTCCGAGCTGATGCTGCCGATCGTCGTGGGCATCGTCTGCCTGCTCATCGGCAGCATCGGCTTTTACGTGTGGGTGCTCTACGCGCGAGGCGCCGCCGAAGCGGAAGAGACAGACTCCTCCGAGGAGGAGAAGCCCAAGAAGAAGTCGACGAAGTCGGCCAAGCCCGCGGCGACCGGCTCGGCTACACCGCGCCCCACACCGTCCCAACCCGGCGCCGTTCGTTGAAGGCTTCGGTCGACAGCGCGTAGCGGATCAGCTCGTTGGAGAGCGGGTGCTGCAGAAGCGCCCGCGCGTTCTCACCGGCTCGCGCCAGCTCCGGATCACTGCGGAGCATCGTCTCGAGCCCGCCGAGCAGGTCGCCCGACAAGACGTACGCCGAGCGGTACTCGCTCCGCCGAACCCCCAGCAAGAACGGACGAAAGTCCCACCCCGCCATCAGCGTCGGCGCCAGGTCCTCGATGACCTTGCGTTGGCGGCGTCCGATAGCCCGCTGCATGTTCGGCAAGAGCCCCGTCATCGCGTGCTCACGCTGCGGCGCGAGCTCACCCATGCCCCACTGCGGAAGCACGGACCGCACGGCCGACAAGAGCAGCCCATCGGCCGCCTCCGGCGGCATCTCGTCGAGCCACGTCATGCCGAGCGCGAGCCTCGTCATGAGGCGTCCCATGGCGAACGCCTGCTCCGTCTCCGGGAGGTCGATGAAGCTCGCCGGGCCGACGATCACTGGGGGATCTCCAGGGAAGACGCGGAGGGGGGCGCTCCAGTTCGGTGACAGGATCAGCTCGTACTCGGTCACCCCCAAACAACGCGCGATGCGGTCGGCGAGCGTGCGCACGGGGTTGCCGTCGCGGGGCCCGATGCGCTCGCGCGGGGAGACGCCGAAGCTGGTGAGCTCGAAGCGAAGGACCTTCGCGACGAGCGGCTGGATCGCGATCGCGACGTCGATGAACGGTGAGCGGGCCTCGGGCAGCAACATGCGCGTGAGCTCGCTCGCGGCGAGGGCGTTCGGGTAGGGCGCCTCGGGATCGAGCCTGCGGTTCTTCAGCTTGTGCAGCCGCTCCGGGTGAAGGTCCCCGAGGGCGCCGCGCGCCTCCTCGGTCGCCAGGCGCTCGTCGGCGCGGCCTTCGGTCGCGAGCGCGGCGTCGAGCGCCGTCAAGACCGCGGACAGCACCGTGCCCGAGGCGGCGACGCACGCCGAGCGGACCGTGTTGTACGCGCTCGGCTCGGCCAGCCTCAGGAGCGTCTCGGAGTCGGTGGTGCCGAGCTCGCGCAGCACGTGGATCGCCTCCTTCGTGCGACCCGCCGCGAGCAGCCCCGAGCCGAGCGCGGCGCGCAGCTCGGGGTGAGGCCCCTGGCCCCCGGGCGCCGAGGCCGCGCCCAACGCTGCTTGCAGGTGCGCGACGCCCTCCACGGGCTTCTTGAGAGCGTTCACCTCGAGCAGGCCGAGCGTGAGCAGCCAGCGCGCCTCGAGGGGACGCCGGCGAGCCTTCGCCATCTCGAGGACCTGCTCGATCGCGATGCCGAGGCCTTGGAGGGCCTCGGTGGACTCGCCGCGAGACAAGCAAAGCCTCGCCAGGAGCGTCCACGGCCGGAGGTCTTGGGGGGTCGAGACGACGGCGTCTTGGAGGGCGCGCAGCATCGCGGCGCCGTCGTTCGCTTCGCGCGCGACCTCGGCGACCTTGAGCTGATACTCGGTGCGCTGCACGAGATCGGTCTCGTACTCCGCGAGGCGCTCGAGGCTCGACCGCGCAAGCTTCTTGTCGCCGGTCTTCGTGGCGAGCGCGAGCAGCCGTTCGAGCGCCGTCTTGTTGGTCGGCTCCGTCGAGAGGACGTTCACGAGCGTGCTCTCTGCGAGCGCCGGATCGGCCAGCGGACCCTCGAACAGGTCGGCCATCGCGAACGACGCCGCGTGCCGCGTCTTCAGGTCGGTAGGCGGAGCGAGATCGACGATCCGCTTCAGGGTGTCGCGCGACTCGGCCCACGATTTCTGGGCGGAGTAGAGGCGCGCCAGAACGAACAGGGTCGGGATGTCGTCCGGGCTCGCGCGCATCGCCCTTCGTAGCGCCTGAATCCCAGGGCCATAGTCGACGCGGGCGCTCTCGCCCTCCGCGTGGTGGATGCGCAGGTAGGCCTGGGCGATGTCGTTGCCGAGCTGCCCGATCTGCGATTGCGTTTGTGCGCGCTCGAGCGCGGGCCGGAGGCGGTCGATGACGCGCCGAGGATCGCCCGCGAGCATCGAGGCGAGCGCCTTGGCGGCGTCGCGGCTCTCCGCGTCCGTCTCGAGCGCGACCTCGTACAGCTCGACCGCTGTGCGCTCGTCGCGGAGGTGCGACCGCGTGAGCTCCGCGGCCTTCACGAGGTGCGAAGCCTTGGCTGCTGCGGCGTCCGTGAGCTTGGCCAACGCCAGCTGGCTCGCGATGAGCGCCTGGTGATCGCCCATGTGAGCGGCGAGCCGCTCCAGCCCTCGCGCCGCCAGCAAGCTGTCGGGCCAGAGCGTCAGGGCCTCGCGGTAGCTCTCCAGCGCGCCGCGGAGGTTGGGGTCTACGTCCTGGGTCTCGAGCAGCGCCGCCTCCTCGAGGTGGTAGGCGGCGCGAGCGAGCGGATCGATCGTGAGCTCGCGGCGGACACGCACGGCCGCGAGGAGCTGGGCCCTCGCGGCGAGCAGCGCAGGGTGGGGGACCCCGACGTTGGACGAGAGCCGGCTCGCGACACGGATCACGGCGTCGAGCGCGCCGATATCGCCCGGGTTCTCGCGTGTGATGCGGGCGAGCGCGTCGAGCGTCGCCGCCGCCCCGACCTTCTCTTCGAGCGCGACGACCTCCCACAACGCGCCGGCCCGAGCCAGCCGCGACCCGACGACGCCGGCCTCAGCCGCGAGGATCGCGCCGAGCTGCGGGGCGGCCTTCGCCGCCCGCTGGAGGTGCTCGAGGCGTCGCAGCGCGGGGATGTGGTTTGGCACGACCGAGACGAGGGCCTCGAGGACCTCGATCGCCTGCGTCGGGCTCGCCTCCTCGAGCGCGGTCGCCAGGCCGACGCGCAGGCCGTGATCGACCGAGGCCGGCGGCTTGCGCTCCAGCCAGCGGGCGTAGAGGCGCATCAGCCCCTCGTCGTCCCCCATGCGCATGAGGATGCGCTCCATCGCCTCGAACAGGCCGACGTCCCAAGAGCCGTCGGCTGCGAGCGAGGTGGCGAGCGCCTCGTCGGCCGCCTCGAGGCTCTTCAAAGCGGCCTCGTCGTCGCTCAGGCACAGCTCCTCAACCTCGGCGATCGCGGCGTGCACCAGCGAGAGCGCGCGCGGCTCGGGCTCCGACTTCGCGAGCGCCCGCAGCTCGGTGACCAGGCGCTTGTGGTTCTTGGTCGCCCGCAGCAAGCGGACGAGCGACAGCTGCGGCAGTGGGTGCTCGGGGCGCAGCTTGGACGCGGCGCGGTAGGCGTCCACGGCGTCGGAGTGCGCCTTGCGGAAGGACTCGTCGAGGTCCGCGACCTCGAGCCAGGTCTCGAAGGCACCGTCCTGATCGTGCTCGGCCAGGACGATCAGCGTCTTCCGCGCCTCTTCGAGGCGCGACATCCGGCGGAGCAACGCGACGCGTGCCCTCCCGGCGTCGACGTCGCCGGACTTGATCGCGAGCGCGCGATCGATGAACGAAAGCGCGCGATCCCGATCGCCCTTTCGCTCGGCCACGTCGGCTGCCTCGAGCAGCAGGCGGGCGCGGAGCCGATCGTCGGACGCGTGGCGGACCTCCGCCTCGAGCGCCTTGGCGAGCCGCTCGTGATCGCCGGCTCGCCGCGCCGCCCGCTGCAGCGCCATGATCGCGGTGCGTCGCAGAGGGTCGAGCGCGAGGATCCGCTCGGCGACCTCCAAGACCTTTTCGGTGCGCGCGAGCTCGTCCTCCCAGATCGTGAGGACCTTCAAGTGCAGGCCGATCTTTCGTTCGACGTCCCGCTCGATGGCCGCGGCCTGCTCGAAGAGATCGATCCGCTGTTCGGCGCTCTTCGCGGTGGCGTCGTTACCCCGCGCGCCGCCGCCGAGCAGCGACGAGAGCGCGTCGAAGACCGTGCCGTTGCCAGGCTCGAGCAGCCAGGCCGCGCGCAGCGCGTCGATCGCTTGCTCGGGCTGGTTCAGATGGCGCGCGCAGATGTCGGCGGCCCGCACGTACGCCCGGACGCGCGCCGCGACGGGGCGGTCCGAGTTGGCTTCGGCCAGCCACGCGCGCACTCGGTCGGCGTGCCGGCCGAGGCGCTGCAGCGACTGATCGAGGGTCTCCCGGATCGAACGGCTCGACGCGTCTTGGGCCAGCGCACGCGCAGCGGCGTCCGCCGCGAGGTCTGCGCGCCCGAGGCGCGCGTACGAGTCCGCGAGGCGGACATATTCGAATGCGACGGCTTCACGACGAGTCAACAGGCCGAGGCGCTTGACGCGGATCTCGACGAGGCGCGCGTGATCGTTGTCGAGCTCCAGCTGGGCGACGAGCTCGGAGAGGATGCGCGCTTGGGTCAGCGACCCGTGCGGAGCCCGCTGCTCGGCTCGCGTGAGCGAGGCAACGGCGTCGGCCCGCGACGAGATCCGATCGAGGCTGATGCGGGCGCTCGCGTACAAGAGGCGCGCCGCGCGGTCCGCGTCGGCCTCGCGTTCGGCCTCCACGCGCAGCGCCTCGGAGAGGCCTTGATCGCGGTCGTTCCGCACGAGATGGCGCACGAACGCGGTGCGGATCGGTCCCGGGTTCGGGGCCAGCGCGACGGCCCGCTTCAGGGCCTCTCGCGCGGGTTGGATCTGCTTGAGGTGGCGCTCGAGGATCTCGGCGCGCTCGACGCACAGCCACGCAGCGAACATCGCGTCGCCCTCGGTGCCGTCCGGGGAGACGGCGTCGATCACCTTCGCGAGGTGGTCGGCCAGCTCGTTGAAGAGCGGCTCTGCGCGCTCGCTGATGCTGCGCCGCAAGAGGGCCTCGAGGCCGTGCAGCGCAGCGGCGTGTTTGGGCAGCAGATGGAGCGCCTCTTTGTAGGCGTCGCGAGCCTCCTTGAAGCGGCCAGCGTTCTCGAGCAGCCGCGCGCGGTTGGCGTGCAGGTCGGCGCGGAGCTCGTCGCTCTCGGCGATCGTCACCTCGTCGGCGAGGACGTCGAGCGCCTCCTTCAGCGTCTTTTCGGCGGGCGGCGGAGAGGCGCCCGGCGTAGCCGGAGTGACGGCTCCGATGCGGCGGATGCGGGTCAGCGCTGGTTGGAGGGTCCGCACGCACTCGCGCGCCGCTTCGTAGTGCTTCTTCGCGCGCGCGCGATCGAACAGGATCCACTCGCAGAGCAGGCCGAGCTCGATGAAGACGCGCGCCGCGCCGACGGGGTCGTCCTTCTTGAGGCGTTCCGCGCGCGCGCGGAGCTCCCGCTCCAGCGGGTTCGCGCTGGCGCTTGGCGGCACTGACTCGCTCGGTCGCTCCGGGACGATGCTGGCGGTCGCGGAGGCGGCGGTCGCGACCGGCGCCGGGGCCGCAGCGGGTGCGGACGGCTGTCCTGGGTCGGTCGTGCCGCGCGCGGCGGGGATCAACGCCTGCGAGCGCACACGCTCCACCCCGCCCCCGACGGCGCTATACGAGCCCGGCGTGCGCGGCCGCGCGGGGTGCGGCGACGCAGGCGCAGGGGGAATCGGCGGCTGGGACGGAGGCGCAGCGCTCGACGTGGGCTCCGCGCCTTGTGCGGCAGCCGTGACCTGGGTCGCCTCGGCGTCGGCGCCCTGCTGCCCCATGTCAGTGTCCCGGGATCCGCCCGAGGCGTCCCACTCGAGATCCTCGGTGAGCTCCGCCTCGATCTCCTCCGCCTCGTCCTCGCCGGGCGGGCCGGGGATCTCGGTCCCTCCGCGGGGAACATCGGGCGCCGTTCCGAACATGACGGTCTTCGCGGGGATGGCGCCCGAGCCCGGCTGCGTTCGCTGCGCGGGGATCGGAGGCGACGTCGGGCGACGGATCGGGGGCGGCGCGAGGCGCCCCGGTCCTGGTTGCGATTTGCCAGCAGGGGCTGGCGGCGCCGGCTCCGAGGGCTTCGACCACGGCGCGCCGGAGGAGCGCGGCGGGCGGATCCTGGGCAGCGCCGGCGGGCTGAGGGGCGCGGGCGGCGCCGAGCCAACAGGCGGGTCGGCCTGAGGCGGCGCGTGGCCCATCAGAGTCTTCTGTGGTCGCGCCTCTCCCTGATTGGGGTGGGGCGATTCGTCGGCGTCGTCTCGCCGTCCACCGTCTTGTTCGTCAGCCACTCTGCTCCGATGCTATCAGCACCCAGGCGAAGACGAGGCTTTCCTTCAGGTCGCGCGACGCCGACGTTGACACCGGGGGCGCGCCCTATAACCTCCTCTTGCTCGGCCCTCCGGTCACCGAACCGGGCCTCTGAGCAGGGTCGAACGACCCCAACCTCGGCCCTCGCCTCGACGGCTGCCGCTTCGTATGAGCGCACACGGAAGCATCCACTCCCAGTTTCGCATCGAGGTCGCCGGCGAGACGAACGTCGGCCGCAAGCGCAACCACAACGAGGACAATTTCTCGATCATCCCGGACTACGGCCTGTTCGTGGTCGCCGACGGCATGGGTGGGCACGCGTCCGGCGAGGTCGCCTCACAGATGGCGCTCGATGCGGTGCGCGAGTTCTTCGCGTCGACGCAGGACGACCCCGAGCGGACCTGGCCCTACAAGATGGACCGCAGCAAGGGCTACGAGGAGAACCGGCTCATCACCGGCATCAAGCTCGCCAACCTTCGCATCTACGAGACCGGCCAGCGCGAGGCGAAGAAGCGCAACATGGGCACCACGATCGTCGGCATCTTCGCCGCCAACGATGGTGTCTACGTCGCACACGTCGGCGACAGCCGGGTGTACCGGCACCGCCAGGGCAAGCTCGAGCAGCTCACCGACGACCACTCCCTGCTCAACGACTACATCAAGATGAAGCGGCTGACGGAGGAGGAGATCGCGAACTTCCCCCACAAGAACGTGATCGTCCGCGCGCTCGGCATGAAGGACACGGTCAAGGTCGACACGCGGTTCGAGATCCCCCAGCCGAACGACACGTACCTCCTGTGCTCGGACGGGCTCTCCGGCCCGGTGAGCGACCCCGAGATCGCAGACATCATGGGGAAGTACACCGACATGAAGACGTGCGCGTCCAAGCTCATCGAGCGCGCGAACGAGAACGGTGGCCCCGACAACGTCACGTGCATCCTCGTCCGCTGGACGCAGTAGTTTCTTGCGCCGGCATGACGCCCGCGTTGGCCTCGCTTCGCTCGGCCTGATCGCGGGCTATGCCGGCGGTAATTTTTTTTCGCGCCGGCATGACGCCCGCGTTGGCCTCGCTTCGCTCGGCCTGATCGCGGGCTATTCCGGCGGTAATTTTTTTTCGCGCGCCCGCTGGCGCGGTTCCCTTCGGTTTGCCCGCGCCCGAGCGCGCGTGCAAACCGGCGCGAGATGAATTCGCTCGGCTCGTCCGAGCGAATCAACCAGCACATTCACCTGGCTTGAGCCCTTCCTCTCGAACAGAGGGGCACAACGACGAAGGCCCGCCGGTTGGCGGGCCTTCTCCTTGATTGCGAGCGGAGGGAGCTCAGTCCGGGTCGTTGAAGGGGTCCTTCTCGACGACGATCGAGAACTTCGTCTTCTTCTTCTCTTTCTTCTTCTCGACCGGCTTCTCTTCCGCTCCCTCTTCTTCGGCGGCCGGCTCGGCCTTGGCGGCCTTCGAGACCTTCTTCTTCTCGACCTTCTTCTCCGGAGGGGTCGCGAACTCTTGCTTCTTCTCCAGCGTGGCCGGCGCGGGAGCGCTGGCGGCGGGCTTCGGCGACTCCGGCGGGGCGCGCAGCACGACGTCGACCGTCTTGTACTGGCCCTTGCTGAACAGCGTCAGCGGGACCTTCTCGCCCACCGCGCGCTTCTTCACGGCCGAGGCAAGCTCTTCGGGGGACGTGACAGGATCGCCGCCGACCGCCACGATCATGTCGCCGGCGCCCTTCTCTCCGCCCTTGAGCTTCGCCTCGGAGGCGGGGCTGTTCTTGGCGACCGACAGCACCCGCACGCCCTTGACGACCGCGGTCGAGTCCGGAGCACCCTGGATGCCGAGCCACGCCGACGGCGGCACCGCGTCGGGCGGGACCGTCTTCAAGAACGACTTGATGGCGCTCATCGGGACGCCGTAAGCGACGGGCGCGCAGGGCTTGCCCTCGACGGGCATGCAAGCGCGACCGAGGAGCCCGACGACCTTCCCCTTGTCGTCGATGAGGGGCGAGCCGATGTCCTTCGCGTTCACCTTGCTGCCGACCTCGAGCGCGTTCTCGAGGACGCGGTCGTCACCGCCGATCAGGGAGCGCTTCGACCTGAGCACCAAATCACTCGCCGCCGGCTTGGCCTTGTTGGCCACCGAGAACGAGCGGATGTCGGCACCCTCTTTGAGGGGGTTGGCCGAGGAAGACTTGAGCCCCTGCGTCCACTTGCCCGCCTGGGGGACGAGCAGCGCGAGGTCCCAGGCGCGGTCGTGGTGGCCGATCTTCACCTTCTGAACGCTGTCGTCGGCGAACTTCGCCTCGAGATCGTTGCCGGTGCCGAGCGGGGAGAGCGCCGTGAGGATGCGACCGTCGCCGTCGAGGACGGTGCCGAGGCCGACGACCTGTCCGGCGCGCTGGAGGACGACGATCCCTTTTTGCGCCTTCGCGTCGGGCGCCTCCTCTGCGACCGGGAGGATCTCGTCGGCCGCCGTCACCAGAGCGGCCTTGAGCTTGTGCGCAGTGGCCACCGGGTTCGGCTTCTTCGCCGGCGCCTCGTCGGCGAGGGCGGTCCCCGCTCCCAGGACGACGATCACCCCGGCGACGAGCGCGCTCAAACCCCGCCTGAACCGGAAGGTCTGTTGACGGCTGTTCACGCAGTCACTGTAGCCTTCCGTCGACCTGTTTGGGGACATCGAGGGGTCGGACGCGGGGAGTTGAGTGCGCATCGTTGAGCTCCTGCCGAAGGACCGAGGATTAAGGTTGTCGGCGAACGGCTCTCTTTGCAAGGGACGGGCCCGAAGTTTCTTCCCTCAACTGCGAGGTTTTTTTGGGGGAGGTGTGGCTTTCGGATCATTGGGGGGAGTGTCGTCCCGTTCACGGTCGGCGCCAGCGGGCGAGCTGGCACCGCCGCCATCGCCCCTCGTAAGGTCACCCCTGGTGGGCGCGTTCGCCAGGGGGTGGGGCGCGAGCGGTACAGCCTGGGCGCCCGGGACCTGGGAAGCGAAACAGGACCGGTCACGAAAGCGGTCGACGAGGACACATGAAGCGTGATGAGGGCACAATGGTCAAGGCGCTAGCTCGAGCCGATGCTGCTGCGGCCGAGGGAGACGCGATCGCCGCGCTGATCGCCTCCGAGCAATACAAAGAGGCCATGGCGCGATGCTCACGCGCCTACTCGGGCCCGCTCGGGCGGCTCTGCATGGCCCTCACGGGGTCGCAGGCCGAGGCCGAAGAGCTGGTCCAGGAGACGCTGATCGCCGCCTACGACGCGTTTCCGTCGTTCCGGTTCGAGGCCTCCGTTCGCTCGTGGCTCTACGGGATCGCCCGGCGGATCTGCGGACGGCACAACGAGATGAAGAACCGCCGTCAGGCGCGGCTGCGCCTGGTGCACGACACGGGGCGTGGGGTCGACGCCGGCGAGCTCGCCCTCGAGCGCGAGCGGGCGATCCGCGCGCGTGCGGCCCTCGCGTCGCTCAAGCCGAGCGAGCGGGAGGCTGTCGTCCTCCGGTACGACGCTGGCCTCAGCTTTCGAGAGGTCGCGCTCGCGTGCGGCGTGGACGAGGCGGCTGCGCGAAAGCGCGTCTCGAGGGCGCTGGTTCGCCTGAGGGAGTCGCTCGCCGATGTGTAGCCAGAGCTTGTTTCGTGGGTCATTCGGAGGAGAGGCGTCATGAGTATCGCGAGAGACGAGAGGTGCATCGAGGCCGAGGAGTCGATGGTGGACGTCATCGACGGCACCGCGCCGGCTTCCGTGGTCGAGCACGTCGCCGACTGCGACCGCTGCCGTGACCTGAAGTACGAGGCCGAGCAGACCGCCGCCGCGATGGCTTCGGCCGGCGCCGACTTCCAGCCGACCGAAGGGTTCGCGGAGCGCATGCTGGCGCTCGTGCTCGAGGCGCGCCCCGACGGTCCGCAGCCGTCGCTATCGACGAGCTCGATCTTGCCGAAGAGCACGCAGGTCCCGATGAGCGGCGCTCAGCCGGCGAGGATCTCGAGGACCGAGGCGGGTGAGCCCGTCGCGCCCACCATGGCCCAGACCATCGCCTCGGCGCCGACGGTGCTCGCGCCGCTGACCCAGGGAGCCGCGGCGGACAACAACGCGACGATCATCACCGCGTCGCCGACGATGCTCGGTGAGCCCGTCGCGCCCGAGCCGGTGGGGCCGACCGTCACCGAAGAGGCGCCCAAGACGTTCGTCCCGTCGCACAAGACCGTGCCCCTCGCCGCGGTGCTCGGCACGGACCCGCGAGCGGCCCTGACGCCGATGCCGCCGGAGCGGTCTCACGCCATCCCCGATCGGATCGTCGAGGCGACGACCGGCCGCAACAACACCGGGCCCGCCGGGGTGTCGCTCGACACGTCGCCGTCGCTGGCTCCCTCGGCCGGCTCGCGCGAGGTCGGTGAGACTCTGCCATCGGCCGAGCGTCCCGTCGCTTCCGCAGTCCGCATCGAGCCCTCGAGGGCTGCCTCCGCGGCCGCGAAGCCGGCGGGCTCCGGCAACGTCGTGTCGCTGTTCCGTCGCAAGGGCTTCCTCGCCGCGCTGGTCGGCGGCATGGCGGCGGCCGCGGCCGCGGGCGCGTTCCTCGTGAAGCGCGGCGGGGTCGAGCAGCCTCCCGTGGCGTCCGCCGACGGCTCATGGTCGGGCACGGTGCTGTCGGTCGCGCGCGCCTCGGCGGACGGCGCCGGCGGCTTCGAGGTCTGCAAGGAGACGTGCGCTCCCGTCGTCGCGGGAGCGGCCTTCGAGCCTGGGTCGACCCTCAAGACCGACGCCAAGACACGCGCGCGGGTGAAGCTGTCCGACGAGACCTGGCTCGCCATCGATCGCGGCACCGAGGTCGTGCTGCCCGCCGGCTCGACGCGCCAGGCGAAGGTCGTGAAGGGCCTCGTCGTCGCCGACATCGCGCAGGTCGAGGGCGCGGAGCCCGCGAAGATCCTGCTGCCTCAAGGCGAGGTCGAGGTGCTCGGCACCAAGGTCGCCGTCACCGTCACGGACCGCCGCGCGGCGATAGAGGTCGTGCGCGGAGAGGTCCAGGTCACCAGCAAGTCCGGCGTGAAGGCGAAGGTCCGCGCCGGAGAAGAGGCGACGCTCGGCGACCTGGGCGAGCCGGTCGTGGCCGCCCGCTCCACCCTGAGCGACGTGCTCGAGTGGAGCTCGGAGAGCCAAGACGACGTGGACGCGCCCGCGCTGCGCGGCGTCGGCGAGCTGCGCGCGAAGAAGCCCGGCTCGAAGGAGGAGCGCGCCGGCGCGGTGCGGCTCACGAAGCACTCGGTCAAGGTCCGGGTGGTCGACGTGGTCGCGAGGACCGAGGTCGACGAGACGTTCACCAACACGACCGACGAGGAGCTCGAGGGGATCTTCCGCTTCCCGCTGCCGCCGGGCGCGCAGATCGAGAAGCTCGCGCTCGAGGTCGACGGCAAGCTCCTCGAGGGCGCCTTCGTCGATCGCGACCAAGGCGCGGCGATCTGGCGCGGCGTGATCCAGAACGCGGCGCCGAAGACGCCCAAGCCGCGCGAGGAGATCATCTGGGTGCCGGGCCCTTGGCGTGATCCGGCGCTGCTCGAGTGGCAGCGCGGCGGCCGCTTCGAGCTCAGGATCTTCCCGATCCCGAAGAAGGGCTCGCGGCGCGTCGTGCTCACCTACACCCAAGCGGTGCCGCAGTCGGGCGGCGTGCGGCGGTTCTCGTATCCCCTCGCGCACGACTCCAGCGGCAGCACGCGCATCGACGACTTCAACGTCGACGTGCAGGTGCTCGGCCACGACCAGACCTTCGGCGTCGAGACGCGTGGGTACGCGCTCACGAAGTCGGACGCCTCGACGGGCGCGGACAGGTTCGTGCTCAACGAGAAGAACTTCGTCCCGGCGGGCGACCTCACGCTCGAGTACGCGCTGTCCAGCAAGGACTCGGAGCTCACCGCCTGGGCCTACGACATGCCCGCGATCGCGACGACCAACGTCGCTCCGCCCCTGTCGGGAGCTCCCGGTGCTTCCGCGATCGACAAGGAGAAGGCCATCAAGGCCGCGGCAGAGGCGAAGGCGCTCGCGGACGACGGCTCGCCGTACGTCGCGCTCGCGGTTCGACCGAAGCTGCCGAGGTTCCCGGAGGGCAAGGAGCGGCTGCACGTGATCGTCGTCGACTCGAGCCGCTCGATGGTCGGCGAGCGGTTCGCGCGCGCCACTCGCTTGGCGGCGAGCGTCGTTCGTGAGATGGATCGCCGAGACGAGTTCCTCGTGCTCGCCTGCGATACGACGTGCCAGGCGATGGGGTCGAGCGAGGGCCGCACCATCCCGCTGCCGCTCGAGCCGAGCGCCGAGGCGGCGCAGCAGGTGGAGAGCTTCCTGGGCTCGATCGAGCCGGATGGTGGCTCGAACCTGCTCGCAGCGGTGCAAGCTGCGCGCACCGCGGCCGGCTCGCTCGGGGGTCGCGAGCTCAGGGTGCTCTACCTCGGCGACGGAACGCCGACGGTGGGGCCGACCAAGTCAGCCACCATCGAGGCCGGCGTGAGGCACGCGCTGCCCGTCGGTGACGGCTCTGTGATCGCCGTCGCGCTCGGCGCCGACGCCGACACGGTCTCGCTCGGGGCGATGGCTCGCGGCGGCAACGGCGTCCTCGTCCCCTACGTGCCCGGCCAGCGGGTCGCGGCTGCGGCGGTGGACGTGCTCGCCTCCGCGTACGGTTCGGTGCTCAGTGACGTCGAGGTGGTGCTGCCCCCCGGGCTGCGCGAGGTGACGCCGAAGCGGCTCGATCCGATCCCGGCGGGCGGCGAGGCGTTCATCCTCGCCCGCATGCCGGACGGGCAGCAGGTCGAGGGCAACGTCATCGTGCGAGGTCGCGTCGGCAACGAGCGGTTCGAGCAGACGTACCCCACCAAGATCGTCGCCAGCAGCAGCGCCGGCAACGCGTTCGTCCCGCGGCTCTTCGCTGCGGCGAAGATCGCCGAGCTCGAGCAGCTCGGCCTCGCGGACGACCGGGAGAAGGTGGTCGCGCTCTCGAAGCAGTTCAACGTCGCGAGCCGCCACACGTCGCTCCTCGTGCTCGAGAGCGAGGCCATGTTCAAGGCGTTCGGCCTCGACAAGAACGGCATCGCGACGGTGTTCACCGGCGAGCACCAGGCGACGAGCTCGAGCTCCGACGCGGAGAACGAGCTCGGCGCCGGCGAGGACGCCCTGGCCTCCGAAGAGGCGGGCGACTTCGACCGCTCCAAGGACGAGAAGAAGTCGCGGGACGTGGGCTTCCCGGACGCCGACAAGGCGACCATGCCAGGCGGCAGCGTCGGCTCGGGCGGGAAGGGCGGTGGCTTCGGCCCGTCCGCGACCGCGAGCGCTGGGGCTCCTCCAGCGCCGATGGAAGCTCCCATGGCCAAGGCGCCCGCCCAGAAGCCCTCGATCGCGGCCGACGATCCCTTCGACCCGAGCTGGGGCCGGCGCCAGCCCACGACCCCTGCGCGGCCTCGGCCGATGATCCCGATGAAGAAGGTCTTCGATCGCAAGGCCAGCTTCTCGAGCGAGAAGCTCCTCGCGACCGAGGTGGCCAAGCTCCTCGTCGACGCCGAGACGGCGCTGAAGCTGAGCCCTGAGTCCCGCGACAAGACGGTGCTGCTCTACAAGGCGCTCATGGCCTCGGGCCGCGTCGGTGAGGCCCTCGAGCTCGCGTCGAAGTGGAGCAACAAGGACGCGCTCGACCCCGACGCCCTGATCGCGCGGGCCGACCTCGCCGCGATGAACGGCGACCGCGAGCGCGCGCTCCGCATCCTCTCCGGGCTCGCGGACGTTCGCCCCAGCGACAAGTCGATGCAGAAGCGGCTCGCGACAGTGTTCACGCAGATGGGCGCGCCGGACCTCGCCTGCCAGCACCAGATCGCGCTCGCCGACCTCGACGCGAAGGACACCTCCGCGGTGGCGGCTGCGCTCCGGTGCTCGCAGGACCAAGGGCTGTCCAACCTCGGTCAGACCCTCCTCGCGTCCGCACCATCCAAGGACAAGGACAAGATCGAGAACCTCGCTCGCTCGCTCAAGCCCAGCGAGCTCCCCGCGCTGCTCGGCGACCTGCGCGTGACCGCGACCTGGACGGCGCCGGTGGATCTCGATCTCGCCATCATCGACAAGAACGGCAAGCGACTGTCATGGCTCGGGTCTTCAGCCTCGAATCTCACGGTGCGCGCCATCGACGCGACGAGCACCTCGACCGAGACGCTCTCGCTCTCGGGGATGCCGTCCGGCAACTTCATGGTCGAGGTGGTCCGGGCGAAGAGCTCGCTCTCCTCCGGCCCGATCACGGGCGAGCTCAAGTTCATCCTGCCCGGGGGCGAGGTGCGCAAGGTGCCGTTCACGGTGACCAACCAGCGCGCCGAGGTCGGTTCGCTCCGGGTGTTCTTCACCTCGCGCCTGGTTCCGCTGTCGGGCGGCCCTGGCGGCTGGCGCTGACCGACCGGCGAGCAGCGTGGGGTCAGCCCCCCTGCCGCTGCGCGGCGGGGGGGCGCCACGTTTGGGGAGCCGCGGTTGGGCGTCTGTAGTAAGGCAACCTCGACATGAGCGCCCACGGGGATAGCCACGACGACGGCCACGCCCACGACGATTTCGACCCCGAGCCGGCGACGGCCCTCGCCGCGGATGAGCCTCGCACGCCGAGCTGGCTGCCCGCGCTCGGCGGTGTCGCCTTCCTCGTGTGCGGAGCCTACTTCCTCGCCAAGTTCTCCGACTCGGCCGACGCCGCGACGGCGGCGAGCGCGAGCGCGAGCGCAGCCGCTGCGTCCGCGAACGCTCAGGCGCCGGGGAGCGCGCGCCCGCGCCCCCCGCAAGACGCCTCCGGCCGGGCCGCGATGAACGCGCAGATCCGTGACCGCATCCTCAATCGCAGCGCGGCGCCGCGCCCGCTCCCCAGCGCCCTCCCGCGACCGAGCGCGGGCACGCCGTGAGCGCGCGCTCGCCGTTCTCCACGGTCCTCGTCATCGGGACGGGCACCATGGGGCAGGGCATCGCGCAGGTCGTGGCCGCCGCGGGCTTGGAGGCGCGCGTGTTCGACGCCGACGGCGCCAAGGTCGCTCAGGCCCGCGCCAGCATCGAGAAGGCGACGACGCGCATGGTCGACAAGGCGAAGCTGACCCCCGAGGCGCGGGACGCCTTGCTGGGGCGACTTCAGCCCGTGACAGACCTCGAGGCTGGCGCCGACGGGATCGATCTCTGCATCGAGGCGATCCCCGAGAAGATGGAGCTCAAGGTCGAGGTGCTCGGCCGCGTCGCGCGTCGTGCGCCCGAGAGCGCTGTGATTGGCTCCAACACCTCGAGCCTCTCGATCACCGAGATCGGCGCGCGCATCGACGCCCGGGCGCGCACAGTCGGGCTGCACTTCTTCAACCCTCCGCCGGTCATGGAGCTCTTGGAGGTGGTTCGTGGCCTCGACTCGAGCGACTCCGTGGTCGAGTCGAGCGTGGCGTTCGCCAAGGCGCTCGGCAAGACCCCCATCGTCGTCAACGACAGCCCGGGCTTCGCCACGAGCCGGCTGGGTGTCGCGATCGGCGCCGAGGCGATCCGTATGCTCGAGGCCGGCGTCGCGTCGGTCGAGGACATCGATCGGGCGATGGAGCTCGGGTACCGGCACCCGATGGGGCCCCTGAAGCTCGGCGATCTCGTCGGGCTCGACGTTCGCCTCGGGATCCTCGAGCACCTCCACAAGGAGCTCGGCGAGCAGTTTCGTCCGCCCTCGCTGCTGCGGCAGATGGTGCGCGCAGGAAAGCTCGGCAAGAAGTCGGGCGAGGGCTTCTACAAGTGGGCGCCGGACGGGACCGTCCTCGGCACGTGGAAGCGCTGAGGATGTCCCGGCGCGAGATCAGATCGCGTCGGGCGTGAACTTCCCGGCGTCACTCGACCCGGCCGCATCGGACGCCGAGTCGGCGGCGCCCGCGTCGGCTGGGCTCGACGGGCTCGTCCACACCACGAGCTTGCCGTCCTTGTCGGGGGGCCAGGCGAACGTCTGGATGTCTCCCGTGGCTCGATCCACGAGGCGCAGCTGGGTCGCACGCGGGTGATCGGCCAAGCGCACGAAGAACTTCGTGTTGACCTTGAAGACCGGTCGGTTCTTTCCGGCCTCCTTCTTCTCGTGGCCCGTATCGCCGGCCAGCGGCACGTTGAACCGAAGCCGATCGAGCAGCTCGGTGCCGACGTAGAGCTCGAGGGCCCAGCGGCCCATCATCCGCGGGGTCGCCTCGGCCTTGCTCAGCTCGAGAGCGGACACCTTCGCGACAGAGGGCACGCTGTCCTTCGCGCGCATCTCGAACACCCACTGCTTGGTGGCCGCGACGGGGGCCGGATCCGGCGGCCAGCCCTCCTTCGGGGCCTCGGCGCGAGCGTCGTTGGGCGCCAGCGCGCCGACGAGGGCGACGGACGCTCCCCCGCCCAGCGCGGCGGAGGCGATCGCGGCGACGACCCAGCGGTGAGACATTGGCCGCTCTTTCGCCTGGTACGACGGGCGGATCAATCATCAAAGCCAAGGGTCGTCAGCCTTGGCGCGAAGGCCTCCGGCGTGCCGCCGAGGAGCGCCCACATCGCGAGCAGGTCTGCAGGCGCCGGCGAGACGATCGGCCCTTTGGGATCGGTCGGTAGACCGAGTCGCAGGAGCACGATCGCAGCGTGCAGCATGACCCGCTGCGCCGCCAAGACCCTCCCCTTCGCGTCTGCGACGCTCGACGGGCCGCCGTAGCGGCGGTCCCCCACGATCGGCGCGCCGATCGCGGAGGCGTGAATGCGCAGCTGGTGGGTGCGCCCGGTCCGCGGCGCCAGGTGGAGGACCGCGTAATGGTTTCGTCCCGCCTCCACGCGGCCTCCGACGCGGAGCTCGCTCGACGCGGGGCGGCCCTCGATGCCGACGTCACACACGACCTCGTCGGGCGGCTGCCCGGCCACGAGCGCGAGGTAGCGACGCTCGAGCCGGCCGACTTCCTTCGCCGCGGCGGCCGCCCGCTTTCCGCGCTCGCTGATCGCGAAGGTGACGGCCCCTGTCACCGGCACGTCCAGGCGGGACACGGCGTGCGGTGTGCCGCGCGAGCCGCGCCCGCGCAGCCATTCCGCGAGATCGTCGCGCAGGCTCGGCTCCCCGCGGCGGTCCGGCTCGGTCGCGACGCCGCTCGGCTTGTCAACGACCACGACGTCGTCGGACGCGAACAGCACCGCGAGCTCGCGGTGCTGGCTCACGTACCTTCGCGGGCGTTCGCTCCGACGAGCGACGGGCCCTTCTGCGGAGCGTCCAGCTTCTCGACGATGCCTCGATCGCCGTCGACCCGCAGCCTCTCTCCGGTGCGTAGGCTGAGCGTCGCGCCGTCGACGTTGACGACCGCCGGGACGTTGTACTCTCTGGCGACGATCGCGGCGTGCGACAGCGGACCGCCCAGCTCCGTGACGACCCCGGCGGCGACCAGGAACAGCGGGGACATCCCGATGTCGGTCGTGCGCGCGACGAGGATCTCTCCGGGTACGAGCGCCGTCGCAGGGTCGGCCCCCGCTCCGACGACTCGGGCCCGACCCTCGACGACGCCCGGGCTCGCAGCGAGCCCGTACAAGCGTGGCGCGGCAGAAGGCGGCAGCCGCACCGGCGGAGGGCGCCCGACGAACGTCGGCGGAGGATCCGGGCGAGCGGCGTCGCGCAGGAACTCGGCGCGCCTCAGCCGGATGATGTGCGCCACCTCGGCCCGGCCGCTGCGCAGCGCGTAGACGAGCTCGTCGAAGGTGCAGAAGAAGACGCTCCGCTCCGGCAGGCTCGGCTCGAGCCTCGAGAGGCGCCGATCGATGTCGAGCGCGACGTAGCGGATGACCCCGAGCGTCCGCGTCACGCGGGCTCGCATGCGCTCGCGCAGGCGCGTGTAGGCCTGCGTCCGCTCGATCAGCGTGCGCAGCACCAACAGATCGGCTCGCGAGACGGTCGCCTCGAGCCGCGCCAGCTCGCGATCTGCGAGGGCACGCGCCCTCGCGGGGCCGGCGTCGGGATCGATGCTGGGACCTCGCAGCGCGGCCTCCAACATCGACAGCAGGCTGCTCGGATCTTCCGACCAGCGCGGCGTCATCAGCTCGGCCTCGCGCACGCATCGATCTCCGAAGGCGTCGAGGAACTCGGCGAGGGCAGAGCGAGTCGGACCGGCCGGCAGCTCCTCGGTGGTGCGGGCGTGCCGCGTCAAGATCGCCTCGAGCGCCGCCGGCTCTCGCCGCGCGATGTTCGCGATCCGCAGCAGCGCGAGCCCGGGGTTCGCGCTCTCGAGCTCGGCGATCCCTCCGGTGAGCGCTTGCGCGACGCGGGCTGCCTCGAGGCGCACCTCGACCGCCTCGTCGCCGTGCGCGTCGCGCTTCTTGAGCACGCGGCGCAGCCACGTCGTCAGCGCGAGGTGGGCGGCGAGTGAGGCCGACGCGCACGTCAGCATGAGCTCGCCTGCCGACAGCAGGAGATCGCTCGCGGCCGTGAGGGTCTGCCCGAGCGCGTCGTCCGGGAGCAGGCCGAGGTCGAGCTCGGTGATCTGTTTGCGCCGCCGCTCGGCCTCCTGTTCGTACGCCTCGACGTCGCGCTCGAGCCGAACCCCGCGTAGGACGAGCCCAGGGATCTTGAACGGCGCGCGCAGCAGGAAGCGCCCGCGCGCGCCCCGTCGCCGCTCGAGATCAGCGATCACTTCGTCTGGCGCGCCGCCGCTCTGCTCGAGCAGCGCGCGCGGCGACAGGCCCGGGACCTGCCCGGCGATCTCCATGAACTCCGTCAGGTTCAGGTAGAAGCGCCCGTACACGTTCGACACGAGCACCGCGCCCTTCGGAACGTTGCACCCGAGCGTGGAGAACGCGGCGCGGAAGCCCGCGTCGCTGAACCTTCGCGCGATGGACCAGGTCAGCGGCGTCGCGGCGCCTGGCAGCGCCTCGCCGATGTTCGCGCGCGACCACACGGTGCCCTCGTCACCGCCCTCGGGGAACACCCCGCCCGTCACCGGACGCGCCTGGAGGATGAAGACGCGCTCAGGCTTGCTGGTCGCGTCGACTGCGAACTCGACGTCGAGGGCGTCCTTGGTGCGGACGCCGAGCGACCTGGCGATGGCAGAGAGCTGGCCCAGCACGTCGCGTGAGAGCGAGCCGCTCGTCGAGCGCGCCTCACCCACGGGCTCGGGGCCAAGGCCGCGCTCGCTGACGACGAGCATGGTGGTCTTCTCGGCGATGACCTCGTCGACGATCGCGCCTTCCCGGCTGATCCGATACGTATCCACCGTGCTCGCGCCGTCGACGACGGGGGCGCCCAGCCCGAACGTCGAGTGCACCAGGCGCTCGCCCTCGGCCCAACGATCTCCCGCCAGGCCGGGGGGAGGTGAGGTGAACAGGACGCCGGCGGCCTTGGCCACGACGACGGGCATCAACAGGACCGGCATCGCGACGGTGCGGATCGACCACTTGTGCAGGTACAGCAGCGTGCGCGGCAGGTAGAGGCTCGCCCACACCTGTCGCACGGCATCTTCAATCTGCGCTCGGCCGCGGACGCCGAGGAGCGAGGTCGCCAGGCCGGCCAGGGAGGCGCCTCGCGCGTCCTCGCAGGTAGCGCTCGAGCGGACGCTGAGCCCCCACGGTGCAGTCGGCGCGAGCGCGGCCCACAGATCCTCGAGCGCGTGGGAGAGCCCTTCGGGCAGCGGGTCCTGAAGGATGCGGTCTCGCGCGCGCGCGGCGCGATCCATGCCAGTTCGCGTCCCCGCGAGCTTGATCAAGGAGGCCACGTCGTGGCCCTTCGGGAGCTGCTCGTCGACGACCTGCGAGAACGTCTTCGCGTCGATCACCCACCCGGGGGGGACGGGCAACCCATCCGCTGCGAGGTCCGCGAGCGTCACGGCCTTGCCGCCGAACCGCTGGGGGCGCGGGTCGGCCTTCGAGGGCTTGCCCCTGCTCGCGTGGATCGCGGAGAACGGGTGCAGCATCGCGCTCGCGCGCGCCGTCAGCTCGATGGGTCCTCGTTCGGGCAGCAAGGCGACCCGTACGAGGTACCACACGGCCTCCTCAGAGGCGGATGGATTTCGTGTGGAGCTTGGGTGCATCCTCGTGGCGCGTGCGCCGTCGAGAGCTCCTGCACCCAGCAACCTTCACCCTCGCGCTCGTGGGCCTCTCGTGCACCGCGGGCGCACCGAGCGAGCGCACCTCGGCGAGCGCTGCGCCGCCGGCGCTCGCGGCGGCGTCCGCGCCGTCCGCGCTCGCCACCGGGCAGGTCACCTCGTCGCCCAGCGTGTCGGCGTCCGCGCCGCCGGCTCGTGATCTTCCGGCGGGCTCGATCGTGCCGGAGGTCGTCGCCAGGTCGGCAGCGCCCGCCCCATTCGTGGTGCTGCTTCACGGGTATGGCGGGAGCGGGGCGTCGATCGCTCGTCACTTCGGCTTCGCGACGCTCGCCGCCCAGAAGCGCTTCATCTTCATCGCGCCAGACGGCGAGCCCGACGCCCACAACGCCCGCTTCTGGGCCGCAGGCGCCGCCTGCTGCGACTTCGGCGGCAAGAAGCCAGACCACCTCGGCTCCCTCCGCAAGATCCTCGACGCGGCGCGGGCTAACCCGAAGGTCGATCCGGCGCGCGTGTTCGTCGTCGGCTTCTCCAACGGCGGCTTCATGGCGCACCGGCTCGCGTGTGAGGTCGAAGGCATCCGCGGGATCGTCAGCGTCGCTGGCGCCGTCTCCTTCGACGCGGCCTCGTGCAAGCACGCGGCCGAGGTCATCATCCAGGTCCACGGCGACGCAGATCCAGTCGTGCGCTACGAAGGCGGTCGCGTGCTCGGCAAGACCTCGGTCGAGGCGCACCCGGGCGCCCTCGCCGGCATCACGAGCTGGGCGAAGCGTCGCGGGTGCGACGCGCCCGCCGCGAGCGGCAAGCCCTTCGATCTCGACCCCGAGCTGCCGGGCGCCGAGACGACCCCGCTCACCTTCGCCTGCGCGCCGGGGACCGAGCTGTTGCGGGTCGCGAACGGCGAGCACGACATCGCGTCGAACCCGACCGCGATGAGCCAGCTCCTCGACCGGCTCATCCTGCCGCCGGCAAGCCCCTGAGCACGCGCTCGTGGAAGACGAGCATCTCGGCGGCGCCCGGGCCGCGGTTCCACACGTAGTCGTGGGGCCCGCCCGTCACGATCAGCTGGTGCTCGAGCTTGCGCGCCTCGAGCGCGGCGGCGAGCGCCATCGTGGGCTCGAGGAAAGGGTCACCGGAGCTCGACACCAAGCGGATGTGTTGCTTCCCACGCTCGGACGCGCGGAGCGCGCGGTCGGCGAGCGTCGAGGCCTCCTCCTTGCGGATGGCAGGCTGGAGGGCTCCGACGGCGCCGAACACCTCCGGCCGGTCGAAGCCGAGCTCGAGCGCCCAGCGGCCCCCCATGCTCACGCCGTCGATCCCTGTCGCCGCACGGTCGACGGCGCCGCTCTTGACCTCGGCGACGCGCGGCAGGAGACGCTCCGCGAGGAACGCCCCGAACGGCCTCGTCGCGCTCGGACCCTCCGCCTGCGGCACGGGGGTGTAGGGGCAGGCCACCACCAGGCCGCGCCATGGAGCCGCCTCGAGCGACGCGCGGATCGAGCCCAGCCGCTCCTCCGAGAGCATCCCGTGCACGTCGGCGGCCGTGAGCGAGCCGCGCTCGAGCGCCTCGCGCACGAGGTCGAGATCGTAGTCGTCGCGCCAGCCTCGCGCGCCTCGCTCGAGCCCACGCCCCGCCTCGCCTCGGCCGTGCAGCGCGACGAGCACGGGCCACTTCGCCGAGCCCTCCGGCGCGAAGACCTCCGCGCGCTGTCCCTCGGGCTGATCGGCGCTGGCTTCGAACGCGAGCTCCTGCCATCCAGTGCGCGGCGCGGGCTTCGCGCTCGCGTCGGCGCCCGGGCTGCGCTCCGAGCAGCCGCAGCCTGCGGCCGCGAGCGCGAGCCAGCCCGCCAACGCTCGCCGCGCTCTATCCGGCACGACCGCTCAGAGCCCGAACCACGGCCCAGGATCCACGGGTCGACCCTCTTTGCGCAGCTCGAAGTAGAGCAGCGACTCACGCTTGCGGTCGGCGACCGGACCCAGCGCCGATCCGGACGCGACGGTCTCCCCGACCTTGACCTCGGCGCTGCGCAGGTGTCCGTAGAGCGTGAAGAGCCGGTTTCCGTGGTCGAGGATGACCGTGATCCGGTCGTCCTCGTAGCGGTCTGCGAACACCACGCGTCCGGCCGCGACCGCCCGCGCCGTCGCGCCCGAGGGGGCGCGCAGCTCCAAGGCCGGTCCGCTCGCGCCGGAGGCCTCGAGCTTGGTCACCTGCGCGCGCCCCGCCAAAGGCAGCGGGAGCTTGCCCATCATCCCCTCGAGCGGGCTGGCGGCGCCGACGTCCCCAGGCTGCAGATCCGCGCCGTATACGGTGATCTGGTCGGGGGGCGGGGTCGATGAGTCGAACGCTCGATCGAACGCGTCGCCGCGCTCCTGCGCCTGGCGCATCGTCGTCTTGGCGCTGTCGTAGGCTCTCTTCTGGGCCTCGAGGGGACCGATGTCCGCGCCGATCCGGAGCAGTAGGTCGCTGACCTCCTCGCGGCGGGCGCGCATCGATTTCTGGCTCTCGAGGTCCCGGGTGAGCCCGAGGCGCGTGCGCTCCACGCGCGCCGCGTAGTCGACGAGCTCGTCGAAGCCTCCGCCCGCGGGCAGCAGGCCGGCCCGCACCTGCTTGTAGTAGGTGCGCCCGCGGGCGAGCACGCGCCCGTCGACCAGGCCCAGCTCCTTGTCGAGCCCCGCCAGCTCCTGCTCGAGCGCCCCCCGCTCGCTCTCGAGCTGCTTGAGCGCGATGTCGACCTCGAGCGGGCTCTGCGGGATCTTGATCGGCGCGCGCGCCGCGCCGCGACCGGCCGCACCACGCCCAGCTTGCAGCGCGAACTCGTCGAGCGCGCTCGTGGGCGACTTCGGCACGCCGAGGGCGACGCCTCCACCCAGGGCGACGAACATTCCGAGCACGATCGCGGTCGTCTTCTTCATGGTCGTCCCGTCAGACGTTGGCGATCTTCCGCAGGCTGAAGAAGGCGGTCATGGCGCCGAGCACGCCGCCCATGGCCACCATCCCGAGCGCGATCGGCCACGGCAGGAACGACGGCGTGATCCCGAGCAGGTTCGCGAGCTGCTGATCCAAGCGATCGCGGACGATGAGGAACAAGAGGCCCACGAGCAGGACCGCGAAGAGCGCGCCGAGGGCACCTTGGGTAGCCCCTTCGAACACGAAGGGCCTGCGCACGAACCCGTTGGTCGCGCCGACCAGCCGCAAGACCTCCACCTCGATCTTCCGTCGCTGCAGCAGCAGACGCATCGTCGAGCCCACGACGCTGATGACCGCGGCGAGCACGATCAGCGCGAGGCACGCGGCTGCCGTCACGCCGCCGCCGAGCAGCGACGAGAGCCGCTCCGTCCAACGCTCGTAGGTCTCGACCGTCTCGACCGCCGGCAGCGCGCGGAGCTTGAGGGCGATCGTCTTGAGCTCGTCGTCGGTGATCGAGTCGTTGAACGCGACCTCCAGGGAGCCGGGGAAGGCCTCGATCGGTAGCGCAGCGAGCGCCTCGTCGTTGGCGACGACCTCACGCCGGGCCTCCTCGGCCGTCACGTGCCGGACGCGCGAGACGCCGCCCGTCTGCTGCAGCGCCTGCTTCAGCGCGCCGACGTCGGCCTCCTTCGCGCCGTCCTTCAGGTAGACCGTCGCGCGCCCTGCGCGCGACCAGCGGTCGCGGAGGGCCTCGACGTTGGTCACCACCAAGAGCGCGGCGGCGAGGCACACGAAGGCGACCGACAGCGAGAAGACGCTGAGGATCTGGAGCCGCCAGTCGCTCCTCCCGGCGCGCCAGGTGCCAAACAGACCTTTGTGACCGAGCGATGCGTTGTTCCCCATGGCTTTCGCTCCTCAGGCAGCCTCGGTGTCGAGGTCGCTCCAGTCTTCGTCCACGAGGTCGTCGTCGTCGTCGTCTACGTCTTCGTCGCGGCTCTCGGGCACGTCGGTCGCCTTGCCCTCATCGAGGATCACGATTCGCCGCGGCCGAACGTCCAGCAGGGAGCGATCGTGGGTCGCGAACAGCACCGTGGTGCCCGTCTCGTGGATGTCCTCGAACAGGCCGAGGATGTCGATCGCGAGCTGGGGGTCGAGGTTCCCCGTCGGCTCGTCCGCCAGGATGAGCGCCGGCTCATGCACGATCGCTCGCGCGATCGCCACGCGCTGCTGCTCCCCGCCGGAGAGCACGCGCGCCGGGTCCGAGCCGCGGCCCGCGAGGCCGACCCGCTCGAGCGCCTCGCCGACGCGCGTCCGGATGAGACGGCCGGGGAGCCCGATCACCTCGAGCGCGATCGCGACGTTGTCGAACACGCTCCAGTTGGGGACGAGGCGGAAATCTTGGAACACGACGCCGATGTTCCGGCGCAGGGCGGGCACGGCCGACCCCGGCAAACGCGCCACGTCGCGGCCGAGGAACAGGATGCGGCCGTCGTCGACCTCCTCGGTGCGGTGGATGAGCCGCAGCAGTGTGCTCTTGCCCGACCCCGAGGGCCCCGTGACGAAGACGAACTCGCCGCGCTCGATCACGAGCGACGTGCCGCGCAGGACGGGCTGATCCGCTCGGTACGACTTGAACACGTCCTCGAACACCAGGATCGGCCGCGACGCCGCCGACGAGTCGTAGCGGTGCCCAGCCCGTAGGGCTTGGTGTCGGAACGAGCCTTGAGCGGAGGAACCGGCCATCGCGACCCAGTTACCAGCAGGTCCGCACCAGGAAAACTTTTCGACCAAGCTTGCGATCTGCCTGCGCGAGCGGGCACGCTGCGGCCGATGAGGGTGGTCTTCCTCGGTCTGCCGATGGCCGCCTGTCTGCTGCACGCGGACGGCCACGACGTCGTCCTGGCGGGACTGAGCCGCCCCGACGCGCCGGGGCGCTTTCGCCTCCGCCGGCTCCTTGGAGCGGAGCGAGTCCTCGATCGGCCGAAGCTCGATCGCGCGCTCATCGCACGCGCGCAGGAGGCGCGGCCCGACCTCGTGGTCAGCTGGTTCTGGACCAACAAGATCCCGGGCGACCTGGTCGCCTGCGCCCCGCTGGGCCGCTTTGGCCTGCACCCTTCTCTGCTGCCGAGGCACCGTGGCCCAGACCCGACGTCGTGGGCGATCCTCTCGGGAGACGAGGTCACCGGGGTCACCGCCCACCGGATCGCGCCCGAATACGACACCGGGGCGGTCCTGATGCAGCGCGCGCTGGCGATCGACCCGACATGGAACGCCTGGCAGCTCGCCAAGGCCCTCGATCGACCGAGCCTCGCGCTGCTGCGCGAGGTCTGCGCCCGCTTCGCGCGGGGCGAGCCACCCCCCGACGTGGCGCAAGACGAGGCGCGGGCGACCCTTGCGCCGTTCCTCGAGCCTGACGACGAGCGGGCGGCGCTGCGCTTCGCGGACTCCACGGAGCACGTCCTGCGTGTGATCCGAGCGCTCGCGCCGTCGCCTGGCGCGGCGATCGAGATCGGAGGTCACGAGGTGACCGTCCTGCGTGCGAAGGGGCGAGCGGCGCCGCCGGTCCTGGAGGAGCCCGGCGAGGCCGCCGTCCTGGGCGGTCACGTGGTCATCCGGACGCGGGACGGCGCCATCGAGCTGCTCACGGTCGAGCGAGACGGCCAGGTGCTCGAGGGCGCGGCCATCGCCGCCCTGCTCGGCGGCTGAGGCCCAGCCAGGCAAGAGCGAGCGCTCGACGCGCTGCCCCGTGTTAACCTCCGTGCCGCTAACCGGGAGGATCGTCTTGGCTACCGCGGACGTCTTGGCGAAATCGGCGCGCGAAAAGCTCGCGACTGCCCTGAATGCGCTTCAGAACAGCTCGGACCCTCCCGTCGAGCTCCTCTAGCTCGCGGAGCCCATCGCGCAGGCGATGGGCATCCTCCACCGGATCGAACGCTCGCGGGGCAACGACCTGACCGGCCGCGAGCTCGTCTCGTCGCACATCCGCGGCACGCTCGACAAGCTGCAGCAGATGACGGTCAGCCACGAGGCGCTCGACGCCGTGATGGAGCAGGTCGCGGGTTGCCTCGCCGCCGTTCACCAGCTCACGCGCCTCCCGCTGCCAGGGGCCCCTCCTGCGCCCGCCTCGTCGCCCGGCGCGGGCGCGCTGCGCCCTCCGCCCTCGGCTGCTGCGGCGCCCGCCTCTGCCCCGTCGTCTGGCGCCGCGGCCGTGAAGCCGACCGCGCACGGCGTGGGCCCGAGCGTCCCCTCCGAGATCACGACGCCCCCCGCGTTCGGTCCCGCCGCCGCGCCCACGCCCGCGAGCCGCATCGTCGCGAACATCCCGCCGCCTTCGCCGGCTCAGCCGACGCCTGCGCCCGTCGTGCCCGCGGCGATGGCGCCCACCGCGCCCGCGGCGCCCATCGCCATCGCACCCGTCGCCCCCTCGGGCACCCTCGCCATGGCGCAGCCCGCCGCGCCGTCCGTGACTCAGCGCATCGCTCCAGCTCCGGCTGCGGTCGCGCCGGTACCGGTTGTCGTCGCCGCCGCACCGCCCGCGCCCGCCGCACCGCCCACCGCCGTCGCCTCACCCGCGTCTCCCGCATCCGCCACCGGCAGAGGGACCGTCCGCATGGATGCGCCCATCGTCCCGGCGAGCGGCTTCGCCCCGCCGCCCGCCGCGGTGACGCCGGCGCCGGCACCTGCGGCGCACGCGCCAGCGGCGTACCGTCCGCCCACCCCGTCGTCCACCGGCAACGTCATCGTCGAGCTGGGCACCCACAGCGTCTCGAACTTCTACAAGGGCCTGTCGGGCAACGACGTGATCGAGCACGGCGGCCTCTTCGTCGCGACCTACAAGATCCCGAAGCTCGGCATGCAGGTGAACCTCCGCGTCCTGCTCCCCGGCGACTACGAGTTCCAGGCCATCGGCGTCGTCCAATGGATCCGCGAAGCGGGCGCCTCGGGCGAGGGCGCGGACCCTGGCTTCGGCGCGAAGCTCACGCAGATCACGCCCGAGGGCCGGCAGCTCGTCTACCGCTACGCGCGCAATCGCGAGCCCATGTTCTACGACGACTTGTGAGCCTCGTGGCTGGGCGCGCGAGTCAACGTCCGCGCCCGCGGGTTCCCGACCGCTGTCGCCGCGCCCGCTGGCTCGTCGTGCTGACGGCGCTGCTCGTCGCGTCGGCCGTCGCGCGAACAGCGTCCGCCGCCGACGATCCGACGCTCACCTGGTGGACCTACGAGTCTCCGCATTTTCGAGTCACTTTCCCTGAGAACCTCGACGCGGTCGCGCAGCGCGTCGCCATCCTCTCGGAGTCGATCCACGCGCGGCTCGTGCCCGAGATGCAGTTCGATCCGGGGGAGAAGACCGAGATCCTCGTCACCGACGACAGCGAAGGCGCCAACGGCTCGGCCTCGCCGATCCCCTACAACGCCATGCGCCTCTACGTGACGGCGCCCGACGACATCTCCACCCTCGGTGACTACGACGACTGGTTGCTCGGGCTCATCACCCACGAGTACACGCACATCCTCCACACCGGGAACATCAGCGGTCTCGCGCGTGTCGCCAACGCGATCATCGGCAAGACCCTGGCTCCCAACTCGGCGCAGCCGAGGTGGATCATCGAGGGGCTCGCGGTGGTGTTCGAGAGCGACTACTCGAGCGGCGGCCGCATCCGCTCCTCGCTGTTCGACACCTGGCTGCGCGCCGATGTCCTCGGCGGCAACCTCGCCCGCCTCGATCAGATCTCGGGTGGGGCCGAGCGGTGGCCGTACGGCAACATGTTCTACCTGTACGGCAGCCGCTTCCTTCGTTGGGTAACCGACGTGTACGGCCCCGACACGATGCCCGCCGTGAGCGCGGACTACGGGGCGACGACGATCCCGTTCGGCATCAACCGCGCCATCCGCAGGGTCACCGGCCGCACCTACGAGGACCTCTACGATGCCTGGGCCGAGCACCTGAAGCGCCACTACGGCAAGCAGGCCGCCGCCGTCGACGCCCTGGGTCGCCGCGAGGGCGTGCGCATCACGTTTCACGGCCGCGAGGCCGACTACCCACGCTTCGTCCCCACGGACCAACGCAAGGACCCCGCGGCCGTCGAGCTGCTCTACTACCGCGACGACTACTCGACGACGTCGGGGCTATACCGAATCGCCCTGGGCGATCCCAAGAAGTCCGGCGATCGCGACGCCGAGCTCTTCATTCGCACCGGCACCGACGCCTACGCCGCCTTCGCGCCGGATGGTCACGTCGTCTTCAACGACCTCGCGCCCTGGAAGAACCTCTACACCCGCACCGATCTGTTCACGCTGCCGCCGCGCGAGGCGAGCACCCACGGCACCGAGCCCACCCGGCGCCGCCTCACCGAGGGCCAGCGCGCGTGGTACCCCGACGTGAGCCCGGACGGACGGCTCGTCACCTTCGTCGTCAACTCGAAGGGCTCGACGACGCTCTCGCTCGCCGACCGCAGCTCCGATGGCCGGCTCACGAACGTCCGCGCGCTCGTGCACGGCGCCACCTTCGATCAGGCGTTCACGCCGCGCTTCTCCCCGAACGGAAAGCAGATCGCCTACAGCGCGTGGCGCCACGGCGGGTACCGGGACATCCTGGTCGCCGACGTCGCGACCGGCAAGACGCGTGAGCTGATGCGTGATCGCTCCCTCGACATGCAGCCCGTCTGGTCGAGCGACGGGCGGACGATCTTCTTCTCGTCGGACCGCACCGGGATCTTCAACGTCTACGCGCACGACGTCGAGACCGGCGTCGAGCGCATGGTCACCAACGTCCTCGGCGCGGCGCTCGCGCCGGCGGTCAGCCCCGACGGCAAGACGCTCGTCTACGTCGGCTACACGCACGAGGGCTACGATCTCTTCGCGTTCGAGCTCGACCCGGTGCGGTTCCTTCCGGCGCCGGCTGCGCCCGACGATCGGCCCGCGCCCTACGCGGAGCCGGCGCCCATCAAGCTCGAGAAGGAGCGGTACAACCCGCTCGTCACGCTGCGCCCCTACTCGTATTTTCTCGACGTCGGCCCCGGCAACTACAGCGCGAACGCGATCACCTTGACCGCGAGCGGCGCCGACCTCCTCGGCCACCACGGCCTCGGCGCCTCGATCCGCATCGACCCGGGCGCCCCCGAGCCGCGCATCGACCTCGACTACGTCTATGGCGGCCTCCCGGTCAGCTTCGGAGGCCGCTTCACGCGGCAGGTCGTGCCCCGCACCCGAGGCTTCCGCGTCTCGGGCGTGGACGTGCCCTTCAACGAGACGCTGACGACCTTCTCGACGAACGTCTCGGTCCCGATTCGCCACACGTACGTCGGCCAGAGCGCGAGCCTGTCGTACGCCGCCACGCTCTTCCACGGGGACCTCGAGACGCCCCGGAAGCTCGACCCGTTCGAGACCACCACCGCGAAGCCCAAGGAGGGGATGCTCAGCCAGCTCCGCCTCTCCTATGGCCTGTCCGCGCTCCAATCGGACGTCGACGCCGCCGGCGGCACGCGCGCAGGATTCACCATGGGCTTCGGGCTCACGCTCGCCGATCCGACCCTCGGGAGCGACGAGTCCCTCTACCAGTTCGACGGCTCGGCGAACGCCTACGTGCCCATGCCCTGGCCCGGCCACCAGACGATCGCGATGCGCGTGGGCGGAGGCGCATCGGCTGGCTCCCGCGCCACGGGCGGCAGCTTCTTCGTCGGCGGCTACGACCTCGACAACAACAGCGTGATCGACACGCTGTTGAACGGCGTATACGACGGCGCCTTCGTGCTGCGCGGGTACCCGGCCGGCTCGTTCGCGGGCAACCACTACTTCCTCTCCAGCATCGAGTATCGCGCGCCCATCGTGAAGCCCAACTGGGGGCCGTCCACGCTGCCGATCTTCTTGCAGCGCATCGACGCCTCCGCCTTCGCGGACTGGGGCGGGGCCTTCGATCGCTTCGAGTTCGATCGGGTCCGCGTGTTCTTCGCAGACGAGCTCATCTGGTCGCCGCACCTCCACACGTCGGTGGGCCTCGAGGTGTGGATCGCGATGACGCTCGCCCACCGCGTGAGCACCGACTTCCGCGTCGGCTACGCGTATGGGTTCAGCCCTCAGGCGTACGAGGACGGCCAGTTCTACTTCCTGTCGTCCAGCGCCTTCTGACAGGAGGCCGAGGAAGTCTCCGTCACGGTGCTCGGCGACCTGGTCCCCGTGATTTTCACCCCCCAAACCCCCCACGTTTCGCGAGGGGGGAGAAGATTCCCACAGGACGCCCGCGGGCTCGGCCAGAAACTTGGCCGGCGCTGGCGAGTGGGCCTACGAGCGGGCGATGCGCTCCATCCTCGCCCTCACCGCTGCGCTCGCCCTCCAGGCCGTCGCGTGCATGCCGACCCAGATGCCTGCGGACAAGCTCAACGACGCCGCCTACGGGATCGTCGAGGCCGCGAGGTTCGGGCGGATGGACATCCTGCTCCAGACGGTGTCGCCGGCGAAGCAGGCGGAGTACGCCGACTCGCACGCCGAGTGGGGCAACGACATCCGCATCCTCGATATCGAGTACGGCGGCGCCCGCATGATCGGCCCCGACAAGGCGATCGTCCTGATGACGGTGTCCTGGCAGCGCCTCGACGAGTCCACGCTGCGCTCGAGCTCACTCAAGCAGACCTGGACCCTCGGCGGTGAGCGCTGGGCGATCGATGAAGAGATCGTCGCAGCGGGCGACAAGAAGCTGATCAAAGAGCCGCTAAAGGACGACGCCGCGGGGACCAAGAAGGTCGGCGCGGCGTCGACGAAGAGCGCCCACTTCGAATAGCGGGCGACTCGACGGTCAGCTGCTCTTCTTGCCCTTGGGGGCCGGCTTGCGCGCGGCCTTCACGGCGCGTCGCGCGCGCTCCTTCTTCTTCTCTTGCGCGCGGCGGCGGCGCATCTTCTGGGAACGGCGGCGGTCACCTTTGGCCATGTCGAGTCCTCGCTTCTGAAAGGGACGCGGGTCATTTCACACCCGCCGCCTCGAAGCAAGCTCGTTGCTACCGATCGCTGCCGCTCGCGGCCCCGTCGAGCGCGACCTCGCGACCGCGCACCTCGAGCCGGTACCGCGAGTTGACGGTCTCGATGTAGAAGACCTCTTTGCCGGCGATGCGGAGCACCCGCTTGACGGGCGTCGTCACGTACTCGTGCATCCCGTCGGAGAACTCGATCACGACGACGGAGCCCTTGCGCGGCGCCCGAACCAGCCGACCGACGACGGCGCGCGATCCACGTCCGAGCTTTCGAAGGACCACCTGCACGCTCTCAGGCTAGCACGCGTCCTCGCTTGGGCGATCTCAAAGGTCGATTCGCCCCGGTGTCCCCACGGCCGGCTCGACGCGCCGCGAAACATGCAGCCGCCTGCCATTACCTATTGCGCCCGAGAGGTCCCCGAAAAACAACAGACCAGCGCCTCCTATGCCGCCGAGCGTCGATCGGTCCCAGCCCCCCTTTCGCCTCCCCGCCGGGTCGATCGAGGTCATCACTGGCTCTATGTTCAGCGGCAAGACCGAGGAGCTCATTCGCCGCGTCAAGCGCGCCTTGTTCGCGCGGCAGAGGGTCCAGGCCTTCAAACCCCGCATCGACGATCGCTACGACAAGACCCGCATCGTCAGCCACGCGGCTGCTGCCGAGGGCGCTGGCAAGACCCTCGAGGCGGTGGCCGTGGCCACCAGCGAGAGCCTCGAGCAGCGCGTGGAGGACGACACGCAGGTCATCGCCATCGACGAGGCGCAGTTCTTCGATCGCGACATCGTCGACGTGGCGCAGCGCCTCGCGGACCGCGGTCTTCGCGTCATCGTCGCCGGCCTCGACCAGGACTACCTCGGTCGCCCGTTCCACCCGATGCCCGAGCTCATGGCAGTGGCCGAGCACGTCACGAAGGTCCACGCGGTCTGCACGGTGTGCGGCGCCGAGGCCAGCCGCTCACAGCGGCTCATCTCTGAGGCGGTCACCGTGCTCGTCGGGGGCAGCGAGTCCTACGAGGCCCGCTGTCGGATGTGCTTCGAGGCGAAGGAGATCGTGAAGTAGCGCGAAGGGCGCGGGTCAGTTGCGGGCGTTCTTCGCGGCGATCGGATCGGTGACGCCCTTCTTCCCCTTGTCGGAGAAGTAGACGCGCAACATGTCGGACGCGACCTGCGTCGCCTTGACCTTCCAGTCGCCCCGGTTCGAGACGAGCACGCTCACCGCGATCTCCGGCGCGTCGCTGGGCGCGAAGCCGACCCACCACGTGAAGAGGTAGCCCTTGCCCTCGAGGGTGCCCGTCTTGCCAGCGACGCTGACGTCGGGGAGATACGAGCGGCCCGAGCGATCGTGGAACGTCTGGTAGCTCGTCCCGTTCTCGACGGTCGCCCTCCATCATCGTGGTCACCGCTCGGGCGGTCCTCTCTTCGATCACCCGCCCGAGCACGTGCCGCTCCCTGGCCCCACGTACAGGTCGCCCTCGGCGTCCTTCACCTTGTCGATGATGCTCAGCTGGATCATCTCGCCGCCGTTCGCGAGGGTCGTCGCCAGGTTCGCCCCCTGGAAGGGGCTCAGCGTCGTGTGCCAGAACCCTGCGGCGGTCCGCGCGAGCTCGTTCGGCTCATCGGGCAGCTCCAGCCGGCTCTTCTCGATCGGGACGTCGAACGGGATCTCTCGCCCCCAGCCGAGGCGGGTCGCGATCGACTCGAGCTCGTCCTTGTCGAGGTGGTCCATCGCGTGCCGGGCGAACACGACGTTCAAGCTCCGGCCCATCGCCTCGGCGAGCGTCGCGCAGTATTTGTCCCGCTTTTCGTCTCTCACCAGCTCGCCGTCGTCGACGCGGCTCTTGCCGCCCCGGTAGCACTCGCGCGTGGAGGGCACGAGGCCGTGCTCGACCAGCGCCGAGCCGGTCACGATCTTGAAGATGCTCGCCGAGGGGGCGAACGACTCGCGCGCGAGGTCGCGAAGCGGCGCCTCCTCCGAGTAGTTCGCCCACACCAGGACCTTGCCCGTCTTCACGTCGGTCATGACGATCGCGCCCTCGGCGACGGCGCCGTCACGCAGCAGGCGGTTCGCTGCGCGCTGGTACTTGGGTGACACGGACAGCTCGGCCACCCGGTCACCATGCGCCGGCGCCGTTGCGACGTCGCCGCGCACGTCGATCTTCGCCAGATCGACCCCGTACAGCGGTGGCGGGGTGACCTTGCGCAGCTCGGTCCCCCGCGGGCCCTCGGGTTGTCCGAACGCCAGCTTCGACAAGCGGAAGCCCCAACCCGGGATCGAGTCCTTGGCGAAGGGGAGCGTGACCGCGACGAGCGCGACCGCCAGGGCGGCAGCCTTCCAACGACGCATCACTGCGCCCGTACCGTGGCCCGGCGGTCGGGGCCAAGTTCGGCGAAGGGCGCAGCCTGACGCGCTGGTCAGTAGGCGAGCTGCGCGCGCGTGCCGATCTCGTGGAGCAAGTGCGCCTCGGGATCCTTGTCGCCGTACACGTTTCCCGGTACGACCGCGAGGTTCTCGGCCGAGCCGCTCCCCGGCGTGAAGTACGTCGAGTAGTTGAAGCTCAAACGGACCGAATTCGTGTGCCAGTAGTTCAATCCGGCACCGAACTGGAAGATGTCGATGTCCGTCGCCGGGTTGCCCGAGGACGCCGGAGTCTTCTCGTCGTCGGCTCCGCCTCGCGAGTTGCCGTCGTACCCGGCGATGATCGCCGAGAACAGCGCCGTCACCTCGAGGCCCCGCTTCAGGTCGGCCTTCTTCTTCAGGTTCAGCTTCGCGGGCTTCTGTCGGCCGATGGTGGTCCCGATGCGCTGGTCGCCGAACGCCCACCACGTGAGCCACGACGTCATGCCAACGCCGCTGAGCGTGCCGAGGCGCTCGGTGTTCGTGAGCTGGAAGCCGTCGAGCCCCTCACGGGTATGGTAGGCCGCGTAGTAAGCCTCGGCCGCGAGGTCGACCGGCCCGATGGGCAGGTACACCTCGCCGCCGATGATGTTCTGCGCTCCAGACGGGATGATGTGGGTCACCTTGCCGTCGGCGTTCTTGTACGTGGAGCTCCACATCACGAAGCCCTGGTTCGTGCTCATCGGCACCACGTCGTAGCCGACGGCCTCCGGGTCGCGCTGCCCGTGGCGAGCGCTCACGCCGATGCGAACGTCCTTCACCAGCTTGAAGCTCTTGAACGGCGCGACGAGCAGGCGCCCGACGAAGTCGGGCGCGACGTCGACCGTCGCCCTGTTCTGGCCGTCGCCGCCGACCACCGCGAGCTCATACGTGAAGATGTCGTCGCCGAAGTCGCCCCACAGCATGATCCCGGCCTCGCGCTGACCCGGCACGGTGAAGGTCCGCGTCGAGATGCTGCGCTCGAGCAGCGGAGTGGCCGTGTCGCCGGTGCGGTTCTCCATGCCGAAGGGCACGCGGAACTGACCCAGCTGGAAGTTGAGGCACGGGCACAGCGAGTAGTTCACCCACGCGTCGCGCAGGCCGATGCCCGCGTCGAGGCCCTGCACCGGCCGATAGCGAGCGGTGTCGGAGGTCGGGTCGACGCCTGCGGGGGCGGCCGAGGCCTCGTCGGTCCCCGAGCCGTTCGCGAGGTTCGGCGAGATGTCGAAGTTCGCGGCGAAGCTCCAACGCTTCAAGAACTCGCCGTGCATGCCCACGCGGAGCCGGCGCACGAAGAAGCGCGGCGCCATGCCCGCGCCGCCGCGCGCCGTCGACTCGCTCGACACGCCGGGGCCGAGGTACGAGTGGAAATCGAGCTGCATGTCGCCGGACGGCGAGAGCCGGAAGTTTCCGTCCGGGTCGCGCAGGAAGAACATGCCGTGCCAGCCGGCGACCGGCTCCCCGGTCCCGCCGTCGCGCAGAGCCAACGCAGCCTCGTCGGCGAACGCCTTCGGCAGCGGGGGCGCCGTCGCGCCGTCCTTCGACGCACCGGGGGTTGGGGGCGTCGGCGGGGCCTCGGGGACCGCCAGCGCGGCGCTGCCTGCCTCCGCGGGCGCCGCGGTCGGCGCGGGCTGGGCGGTCGGCGCGGGCTGCCCGGGCGCCGGCTGTGCAGTCCCAGGCTGTGCAGTCCCAGGCTGGGCAGTCCCAGGCTGTGCAGTCCCAGGCTGTGCAGTCCCAGGCTGTGCAGTCCCAGGCTGTGCAGTCCCAGGCTGTGCAGTCCCAGGCTGTGCAGTCCCAGGCTGTGCAGTCCCAGGCTGGGCAGTCGAAGCGGGCTGCGCGAGCGCGACAGTGGCCGCTGAGACCACGAGGCTCGCGGCCGATAGCGTGGAGAGGATCCTTGTGCTCTTCTTCAGCATCGCTTGTTCGTGCTCCGGCGTCGCCCGTCTTCGATCCCCGTCACGGCCGCCTTTGGTCACGCGAGGCGATGCAGAGCACCCCACGATGAGGCCGGTACGTCGATGATTGCCTGGCGCGACGCTCGCACCCACCGCCCGCACGGTCAAGCTCCTCGGGGGTGTCGCTCCGGAAGTTTCGCCGCGCTGGGGCCGCGCTCCGCCCAGCCGGCCGCTCCGGCCAAGCAGGGGGGCGCGTGACCGTCGGCATCGCGTCGCCTGCCCGCGACCTCCCGGCGCTTCGTGTCGTCGACCGGGTCCTCGAGACCCTCCGCCAAGATCCGCGCCTCGCCCAGCGGGTGATCGTACGTCCGCACCCGCTGCTCCTCATCGTTCGAAAGGACTCGGCCGCCGTGGTCATCGCGCCCGCGGCGGTCTGGGATGAGGCCCGCACCATGCTCCGCCCGTTCGCCGCCAAGCTCGCCGACGGGACCGCCTCTCTCCTTCTTTTTGGCCGGCCTCGCGACCCCGACCTGGACGGCGCCGTCGATCGGGGCCTCGCCTCGCTGCTGCCCGATGAACCCTCGGCCGACGAGCTCTACGTCGCCATCTCTGGCGCGTTCGGCCTGGTCGACGCGAGATCGCGCGCAGAGAGTCGCGGGCGGTGGCTCAGTCGCTATCGATACGAGCTGGGGGAGCTGATCGAGATCGCCAAGGCCATCTCCACGGAGCGGGAGATCGACAGGCTGCTCGACCTCATCCTCGAGAAGAGTCGGTTCATCACCGGCGCAGACGCGGGCAGCCTCTACGTCGTCGAGGGCGACGAGCCCGACCCGCTCCGCCGTACGCTTCGCTTCAAGCTCACGCAGAACGACTCCATTGCCTTCGACTGGCGCGAGTTCACCGTGCCCGTCAGCCCGCGGAGCATGTCGGGCTACGTCGCGCTGCACAAGGCAGCCCTCAACATCGCGGACGTCTATGACCTCCCCCCGATGTCCCCCTTCGGGTTCGACCCGAGCTTCGACGCGAAGATCGGCTACCGCACGCGCAGCATGTTGTGCGCGCCGCTGCTCTCCAGGGCAGGCGACGTCATCGGAGTGATCCAGCTCATCAACAAGAAGCGAGACGTCGAGCGTCGGCTCATGAGCGCAGCCGACGTCGACGCCCTCGTCGTGCCATTCGACGAGCGCAGCGAAGAGCTGCTGATGACGCTCGCCTCTCAGGCTGGGATCGCCCTCGAGAACGCCATTCTCTACGCCGAGATCAACCGCATGCTCGAGGGCTTCGTCCGAGCGAGCGTCGAGGCCATCGAGCAGCGCGACCCCACCACGAGCGGGCACAGTCGCCGAGTCTCCGATCTGACCGTCGGGCTGGCTCGCGCGGTCGAGCGGGTCGATCGTGGACCCTACCGCGAGGTGCGGTGGACGAAGGACGATCTCCGCGAGCTCGAGTACGCGTCGCTGCTCCACGACTTCGGGAAGATCGGGGTCAGGGAGGAGGTGCTGGTGAAGGCGAAGAAGCTGTTCTCGCACCAGCTCGAGACCATCCGCCTCCGCTTCGACTTCGCCATTCGGAGCCTGGAGGCCGATATCCTCCGGCGCAAGCTGCACATGCTCGAGAAGGGCGCGCAGGTCGGTGAGCTCGCCGCGCTCGACGAGGAATATGTCGCTCGGAAGGCCGAATACGAGGGGTCGCTCGCAGCGATCATCTCGGCCAACGAGCCCACGGTGATGAAGGGGGGAGACTTCGCCCGCATCGAGGCCATAGCCCGTGAGACCTACTCAGGGCTCGACGGCGTCGCGTGCTCCCTGCTCACCGCGGACGAGGCGAAGTGTCTGTGCATCGCACGAGGCACCCTCACCCCCACCGAGATCGACGAGATCCGGAGCCACGTGACGCACACGTTCGAGTT
Source organism: Polyangiaceae bacterium (assembly GCA_016719945.1). Lineage (GTDB taxonomy): Bacteria > Myxococcota_A > Polyangia > Polyangiales > Polyangiaceae > Xiheicaenibacterium. The sequence goes on from JADJYE010000003.1 coordinate 579,036, forward strand.
CTTGTCGCAGATCCCGTGGGGGAAGCAGTTCCGCCGGGTCGCGCTGATCGCGAGCGCCCACCACGAGCGCCTCAATGGAACCGGCTACCCGCACCGACTGCACGCCGAGGAGATCCCCCTCCAGTCCAAGCTGATGAGCATCTCGGACATCTTCGACGCCCTCACGGCCTCGGATCGACCCTACAAGAAGGCCGTCCCCGTGGAGCGCGCGCTCGACATCCTCCACTATGAGGTGAAAGATCAGCACATCGACGGCGATCTCCTTCAGATCTTCGTCGACGCTCGAATTTGGGAGTCGGTCGTCGATCCGCCGCGCTCGCGCTGACCCGACCGGCGGCCGCTATGGCTGCCGCTTCAGCTCGACCGTCGCCGCGCGAACCAAGACCGCGTCGCCGGACGATGCGCGCAGGGGGCCGGTCCACGCCCCGTCCTTCGCGTCGAGCACGAGGGTGCCCGCCATCGACGGCTCAGAGTCAGCCGACTTGGGCGCGAACGTGGCCGTCATTCGATCCCCGTCGACCCAGCCCGTAATCGTCGCCGCTCCCAGCGCGCCTGCGAGCTCGCCGGTTACGGCGCCTTCCCGCCCGATCTGGAGGCTCAGCGTGCCGGGACCCGCGGCGGCCTTCCCGTCGTCTGCGCTCCACGCGCTGTCCTTCACGCCGGGGTCCAGGGTCACCGGCGCCTTCTTCGCCTCGAAGCTCCCGCTCCACGCGCCCGCGTGAGGAATCGCGGGAGCCTCCGGGGCCGAGGTCGAGGCCGCGGCGCTCGAGGCGGCGGCCGACGAACCAGGCAAGCCGGAGCCGGTCGAGCTGGTCGTGCGTCCGGAGTGGCTCGACGGGGAGGCGTCTTCGCTGCCGCCTGCGCAGGCCGGAGACCCCAGCGCAGCGAAGAGCAGCGCTCCGCAGCGAATGACGAGCTTGGGGGCGTCGAGGCTTTGGGTCGGCATGGGGCGGGTCCGGAGCAGGTCTTCACCTATCGCGAATCGAACACCTTATGCAATCGAGCCGGTTTTCGCCTTGACCAAATGGTCGCGCGCGCCTAGTCGTATGTTCATTGCGCCGGTCCGGTTATCGGCGCGAGGAGACCCAATGCCCCGCATCGACCCTTTCAGCGCAGAGATCGTCAAGCTTGTCCGCACCATGTCGGACGAAGCCATCCTCGCACTCGTCAAGAACCAGCTCGGCAACGTGACCGGCGCCTCGATTGCGGACGCACGGCCGGCGCCGGCGCCCAAGCGGCCCGCCCCGGCGGCGAAGCCCGCGCCCAAGCCGCTCGCCAAAGCAGCACCGCCCAAGGCCGCGCCGAAGCCGGCCAAGCCCTCGGCTCCGGCGAAGCCCGCCGCGCCTGCCAAGCCCGCGCCGATGAAGGCTGCGCCGATGAAGGCTGCGCCGATGAAGGCTGCGCCGATGAAGGCTGCGCCCGCGAAGCCCGCGCCCGCGAAGCCCGCGCCCGCGAAGCCCGCGCCGATGAAGGCTGCGCCCGCGAAGCCCGCGCCGATGAAGGCCGCGCCCGCAAAGCCCGCGCCGATGAAGGCCGCGCCCAAGCCTGCAATGCCCGCGAGGCCCGCGCCGCTCGCCAAGGCCCCCGCGCGGCCGGCTGCACCTGCCCGACCTGCACCTGCGAAGCCGCCGGCCGGTAAGAGGCCCGCCGCCAAGCCCGCCGCCCGCGGGGGTGCGAATCGTATGGAGCTGCTCGGCACCGTCGAGCGCGTCGTGAAGGGTGGGTCGGGCCTCAGCGCGAGCCAGATCGCCAAGGCCGCCGGCGTGCCGCAGACGCGAGTCACCTCGGCGCTGAAGGAGCTCAAGCTCGCGAAGCGAATCTTCCAGGGCGGCGATCGTCGCTTCGCCCGGTACGCCGGCGATCCGCGCACGGCCGAGCAGTCGAGCGTCACCGCCCGCCAGACCGCGAGCGGCCCGATCCTGAAGAAGGCCGGCAAGCGGAAGTAGCGGGAGCTCCTCCTCGCGCCGTCGCAGCGGGGGCGATGGCGCGCAGCGAGCGGGCGGCTGATCTTGGGCCAACGTCACCACGCGGGTGAGGTTGGCCCTCGTCGTTATCGCGCTCTTCAGCGGCCCGTCAGGGCATGATCCAGGTGTTGCCGTTGTCGTCGGACGCCATCGCGTACCAGGCGCGACGCGTGGTCTTGCTGACCTTCGCCGAGAGCACGAAGAGCGCGCGGTCACCGAGGCTCACGAGCGCGCCGACATCGTAGCCGTCCTCGGGGTTGCCACCCTCGCCCTCACCCACCGGGCGCTGGAGCACGAAGTTCTTCCCGCCGTCGAGCGACTCGGACATGTCGATGGTCCACCGGACCTTCGTCCGCATCTGCTGCAGGGCGATCATGCCGCTTGGCGTCGGCGCGAGGTGAAGCTCGCGCGTGTGTTGCTCGGCCCACGGCTTGAACGGCCGGTTCTGGGGCTGCTCGCACACGCCGTCGATCGAGCACAGGGCGACACGCGGCAGCTTGTCGTTGTCGATGAACTCGAAGAGGATCTTGTCGCCGCTGCAGCCGATGGGGCTCGTGTTCACGATGCTCGGCGGCATCGGGAAATACGTCGTCTTGTCGGGCGAGATCCCAAGCAGGAAGGTCTGACCCTTGTCCTGCATCACCCGGCGAAAGCTCCAGCCGCCCCACTCGCACTCGGGCCCGGCCGAGAGGTCACCCTCGAGGGTCTTCGTGAGCGTCACCTTGTCGATCGGCTTCGGCTCGGCGAGCTTGTCGTTGGGGCCGGGCCAGGGGCGGACGAGGAGCTGCTTGCCGTTCGTGGTGACCAGCTGGGGAGGGTGCCCGTAAGGCGCGTTGATCGGGGTCTCGCCCTTGGGGAGATCGATCGTCGGCAGCGGGTCTTCGCCGGGGCCTGGCGCGTACGCGATGACGAACGTCTTCGGCTTCATCTCGACGACCACCGAGACCAGCGCAGGACCGAGGACCGCAGGAATCCCCTCGCCGCGGGGCACGACCGGGCCACGCTCCTTCGGATCGGTGCTCGTCGCGAGCAGCGCAACGGGCGTCGAGATCTTCGGCTGATCCGGCGCCGCGAAGAGGAATTTGAGCGTGTCGATGGGCGGTAGCTCGCCAGCGGGCGGCGGCTTCTTGGGGATCTCCCGCTTCGCGACGGACAGGACCATCGTGCCGTCTGCGCCCACCGACCAGTTGGCGATACCATCGGACGGCGCCGAGAGCGCCTTCCAGGTCGCGCCTCGGTCGCTCGTGATCAGCGCAAAGGCCTCCGTCTCGACGTGTCCGCCCAGGAAGAAGCGGTTCTTGTCGAGGACGAACACACGTGTCCACTTCACCGCCGTCGGGACGTTGAGCTGCCCCGTCTCGATGACGCGCCCGTTGCCCACCTTGGTCCCGATGTCGAGCGACGAGGCGTTTCCAGGAAGCGCGACCGCGTTGATCGGCGTCTGGTTCTTGTCCTTGTCGCCGCACGACGCCAGCGCCGACAGCGCGGTCAGGCCCGCCACGACGCTGACGCGCGCGGGATGGAGGTGCGAGGGGTGAGGCGGTCCGGCTGGGCGGTCGGTCATTCGATCGGCTCGGGGTCCGAGCAGCACCGGAACCCCGTCGAGTAGTCATGATACTCGAAGTCGTGGGCCGTCGTGCGGTAGCTGCACCCGTCGCCGTTCTTGGTCGTGTCCATGTAGTAGCCGCCCCGGAACGTGCCGTCTGCGTCGGCGACCCACTCGTGCAGGTTGCCGACCATGTCGAACACGCCCTCCTCCGTGACGCAGGCCGAGCGCTCTCCGGTCTTGGCGAGCGTGTCGGGCAGCTGGTTGATCACGGAGAGGTTCATCCCGTCGAGCCACACCTTCTTCCCGGAGACGCCCGTCAGCCGGGCGGCCTCGAGCACGGGGTGGTTGTCGCGGATGTCGTCGTTGCACACGGCGCGCTGCCGCTCGTTCCCGTAGGGGAACTGCGTCCGCTGGGGCCCGCGGCAGCCCAGCTCCCACTCGGCGGTCGTGCACAGGCGCTTGCCCGACGCGCGGCACGCGCGCTCAGCCTGGTGACCGCTGATGTAGCCCTGAGGCACGACGCCCTTGCGCGAGACGGCGCGGTAGCCCGCGGGGACCTCGTCGAGCTTGTCGAACGGGGACCACTGCGTCTCCTTGCCGCCGGTGACGCGCACGATCGTGGCCTCCCATTTGTCGACGCACACGCGATCGCCGACGAGCGCCATGTCTTCGGCGCACCGCACGTGTCCGGCGGGGACGAACAGCATCGACGGCCCCGCCGACACCACCAGCGGCCCGAGGCTCATGGCGACCGTCGCGTCCGGCTCGGTCACCTCGATGATGGGCCCGAGCGACGCGCGAGCAGGCTCGCTCGGGCGCCCGCCCGCGTGGGAGCCGGTCGCGCACGCAGCGCTCGCGACAGCGAGGAGCACCAAGAACGCCGCGCCCGTTTGTGTTGCCTGGGTCGTCACGGTGCGTGGAGTGAACGATCGCTCGGGCCCGAGGGCAAGGCGTTTTTGCTCGCCACAGGCTCGCTCACTCCCACGATGTAGGACGCCTCGCGGCGCTCGAGATCGTTTGTGCTCCAGGCAATTTTTGTGGATCCGCCGCAATTATGGCCGAATCGTTGCGTTCGGATCCCCACCCATCGTTGGGGCACAACGCATATTTTCGCAGGCGATTTAGTTTGAGCTCCGACGCTGTCACGATCTCGTCAGCAGGCGCGCGCGCCTCAGCCGTGTCCGAAGGCTTCGAACAGGCCCATCACGATCTCGAACAAGATCAGCAGCACGACGGTGGTCTCGAGCAGCAACGCGCGCCTGGCGGTGTTCATCTCGAGGAACTGCGACAGCGACTCTCGGATCGTCGTGAGCTTGATCTGGAGGGCCCTGTGTCGCTCCTGGATCTCGAGGTGGTGCCTCAAGATGTCGTAGAGCCGCTCCGCGCCCTCGTCCTCCCAAGTGAAGTCGGGTTTGTCCAGCAGCGCGATGGAGTGGATCATCTCCACCTGTGACGCGATCGAGCCAGCGACGAACTTCGCCAAGTATCCCCGGGAGTGCCCGAGCCGGCCCTTCTTCGCGATCAGCTCGGCGATCTCCTGGACGCGCCCGAGCGTGCTCTCGAGGTCCTCGGTGAAGTAGTCGATGGTGACCGACTGGGCCAGCACGGTCGCGACGCACTCGAGGTCGAGCGGGGTGAGGGCAGGCAGCACGACGCGATCGAAGCTGACCCTCGGGCCCGCCACGGAGGGGTCGATCTCGAGCGCAAAGTTCTCACGCAGCGGCGGGTGGGGCTCGCGCGAGAGGCGACGGAAGATCCCGTCCACCAGCGAGTCGACGCGCGCGCGCTCGACGCCGACGCAGACGACCGCTCCGAAGTCGAACACGAACAACGCGCCGTCCCCCTCGACCGCGCCGACGAGCATCGACTTGCGCACCTCGAGCTCCACCCCCTCGATCCACGTGGTCGCTACGTGGGGAGGCAGCCGAGATTCGAACGAGTAGGTCTCGACGGTGAGGGTCTTGGTCGCGCGCTCCATCGTGGGAACTCCATATCTCATCCGGCGGCCGAGCTCGTGCGCACGCCAGACCACGAATCCCCCTGCGGCCCGCCTCCGACTCTGGCAAGCTCCACGCTCGGGCGCGAAGACCCTGTCAGAATTACCTTGCGTGCCCCCTGGGCCGCTGGTAACACGCGCATCCCCATATAGGGGCCCGTAACGGCGCCTCGAGCCCTGCCTGCCCAACCTGCCGCCGAAAGCCCGCGACCTCTCACGAGGTCCCGGGTCGGGTCACCCCCCGGCGACGCGGTTGGGGTCCGCGACCGACCGCTAACCAGCGGCACGAGCCAGGCCGGCCCCTCGAGACGCACGACGGTATGAGGTGCGCGCGACCGCGCTCGCACCGCCCGCTCCCCAGGCCACCGCGCAGTCGCGGGTCCGGGGGAGAAGGCTCCGTGTTCTTCTCAGCCGCTCGGTCGAGCGGCGCGCCCAGAGGAGTCCGTTCGATGCAGAGCAAGGCCAGTGCGATGAATTCCCGGATCGCCCCGCGGAAAGCGCGCATGATCATCAACTTCGTCCGCGGAAAGCACGCGGCCGAAGCGATCCAGCTCCTTTCGTTCACCGCGAAGGCTGGGGCGCCGATCGTGAAGAAGCTCATCGAGAGCGCCATCGCCAACGCGCAGCGCGCCGGGGCCGACATCGATCGCCTCTTCATCTCCAGGGCGACGGTCGACAAGGGGCCGAACAGCTTCATGCGCCGCTGGCGCCCGCGCGCCATGGGGCGCGCGACGCGGATCACCAAAGGCGTGAGCCACATCACCATCGAGCTCGATACCAAGGCCTGAGGGCGAGACAAGACAATGGGACAGAAGACTCATCCCGTAGGCTTCCGCGTCGGCGTCATCAAGACGTGGAGCAGCAAGTGGTACGAAGACGGTCACGCCTACCAGAAGTGGCTGCACCAAGATCTGCGCATCAAGCGCGCGATCAAGCAGTACCTCTACAACGCGAACATCGCCGGCGTCGAGATCGAGCGCGCCGCGAACCGCGCCAAGGTCATCGTCTACACCGCGCGCCCGGGCATGGTCATCGGCAAGGGCGGCAAGGGGATCGAGATCCTCAAGAGCGGCAACGTCGGCACGGCGCAGAAGGGTGAGCAGGTCTTCCCCGGCGTCGCGAAGTTCACCGACAACGAGGTGTTCATCGACGTTCAAGAGGTGCGCAAGGCCGAGACGAACGCGCAGCTGGTCGCCGAGAACATCGCGACCCAGCTCGAGCGCCGCATCGCCTTCCGCCGCGCCATGAAGAAGGCCGTGTCCACGGCCATGAAGTTCGGCGCCAAGGGCATCCGCGTCCGATGCGCCGGCCGCCTCGGCGGCAGTGAGATGAGCCGCGTCGAGTCGTACCGCGAGGGCCGCGTGCCCCTGCACACGCTCCGCGCAGACATCGAGTTCGGCCTCGCCGAGGCTCGCACCAAGACCGGCCAGATCGGCGTCAAGGTGTGGATCTTCAAGGGCGAAGTTCTTCAAAGGAAGCCGCGTCGCATCTGACGCGCAGCACCCGCAAAGGCGAGAACAGACATGCTGTCCCCGAAGCGAACCAAGTACCGAAAGATGCAGAAGGGCAACCTTCGAGGCCTCGCGAACGCAGGTAGCGACGTGAGCTTCGGAGACTTTGCTCTGCAGGCCCTCGAGCCGGCGCGCGTGACCTCGCGTCAAATCGAGGCTGCTCGTATGGCCGTCCAGCGCCACTGCAAGCGCGCCGGCAAGCTCTTCATCCGCATCTTCCCGGACAAGTCGATCTCGAAGAAGCCGCTCGAGGTCCGCATGGGTGGCGGCAAGGGCAACCCGGAGGAGTGGGCCGCGGTCGTGAAGCCGGGCCGCGTCCTCTACGAGATCTCTGGCGTGACCGAGGAGATGGCCCGCGAGGCGTTCCGCCTGGCGTCGCACAAGCTCCCCATGTCGTGCCGCTTCCTCGCGCGCGACCACGCGTAAGCCTCGCAGGTTCAAGGAGTCGAACGTGAAAGCCAAAGAGCTGCGTGACCGCACCGACGAAGCCCTGAAGGAGCTCGAGAAGAGCCTTCAGAACGACATCTTCCAGGCCAGGTTCAAGAACTTCACGAACCGCCTGAACGACACGGCGAGCGTCCGCCGCGCGAAGCGCGACCTCGCCCGCGTCAAGACGCTGCTCACCGAGCGCGCCACCACTTCGGCCGAAGGGAAATGACCCATGAGTGAGAACAAGGCCAAGCCCAAGGCTTCGAAGGGCGCGAAGGACACCAAGAGCGGTCCCAAGTCGGTGCCGCCGAAGGCCGCCGGCGCGAAGGCGTCGGCGTCGAAGGGTGGCGCCAAGAAGGCCCCCCCGAAGTCTGCCAAGGCCCCCGCGGTCAAGGCAGCCGAGCCCGCAGCCCCGGTCGCGACGCCGACCGAGGCCCGCAAGGAGCACGGCTTTCGCCGCAAGATCATCGGCACCGTCGTCGGCGACAAGATGATGAAGACCGTCGTGGTCGAGGTCATCCGTAAGGCGATGCACCCGATGTACAAAAAGTACGTCCGCGTCAGCAACAAGTACAAGGCGCACGACGAGACCAACGCCTACAAGGTCGGCGACACCGTCGAGATCATGGAGCACCGCCCCATCTCTCGCGGCAAGCGCTGGACCGTGACGCGCCTCGTCTCTCGCCCGGTGGAGGCCTGAGCCATGATCCAGGTATCGACCACGCTCGAGATCGCTGACAACAGCGGCGCACGACGCGTGAAGTGCATCAAGGTGCTCGGCGGGTCTCGGCGCAAATACGCCGCGCTCGGAGACATCATCGTCGTCTCCATCAAAGAGGCGCTCCCCGGCACGAAGGTCAAGAAGGGCGACACGGCGCGCGCCGTCGTGGTCCGCACCCTCCGCGAGTACCAGCGCTCGGACGGCTCCTACATCAAGTTCGACGTCAACAGCGCCGTCCTGATCAACAAGGACAAGGAGCCTGTCGGAACGCGCATCTTTGGGCCGGTCGCGCGCGAGCTCCGGGCGAAGAAGTTCATGAAGATCATCAGCCTCGCGCCGGAGGTGCTCTGATGCAGCGGCTACGTGTAGGTGACCTCGTGCAGGTCATCGCAGGCGACGACAAGGGCAAGCAGGGCACGGTCACGAAGCTCCTCAAGGACGAGGACCGCGCGATCGTGGAGGGCATCAAGCTCGTCACCAAGCACAACAAGCCCAACGCCCGCAACCAGCAGGGCGGCAAGACCACCATGGAGGCGCCCATCCACGTCTCCAACCTCATGCTGGTCGACCCGGACACGAAGAAGCCCACCCGGGTTCGTATCCAGGACAAAGACGGCAAGCGCGTTCGCGTCGCCAAGAGCGGCGCGACCATCGAGGCGGGCAAGTAGACCTCTTTAGCCTGCCGCGTCGAGACGCGCAGCGCTCCGAGTAAGAAGCCATGGCGAAGAAGGAAGACGACAAGAAGGCCGCCAAGGGCGGCGCCAAAGGCGACGCGAAGCCCAAGGGCGACTCGAAGCCGAAGGCGGAGGCGAAGCCGAAGGGCGACGCGAAGAAGAAGCCGGCGAAGACCTCGATCACCACCAGCGGTGGGCAGGTCGAGGAGTTCGCGCCGGGCTACATCCCGCGCATGCGCATCCGCTATCAGAAGCAGGCGGCGCCTGCGCTGATGAAGCAGTTCGCCTACGACAACCCCATGATGGTGCCGCGCCTGCAGAAGGTCGTCGTCAACATGGGCCTCGGCGCTGCGGTCGGGAATCCCAAGATCATCGACTCCGCGGTCGAAGAGGTGCGGGCCATCACGGGGCAGCAGCCCGTCGTGCGCAAGGCCCGCAAGTCGATCGCGTCGTTCAAGCTCCGCGAGAACCTCGCGATCGGCGTGAGCGTCACCCTGCGCAAGGCGCGCATGTGGGAGTTCGTCGATCGCCTCGTCTCGCTCGCGCTCCCGCGCGTCCGCGACTTCAAGGGCGTGAGCCCGCGCGGCTTCGACGGTCGCGGCAACTTCACGATGGGCCTGAAGGAGCAGATTGTCTTCCCCGAGATCGACTACGACAAGATCGATGTCGCCAAGGGGATGAACATCTCGTTCGTCACGACGGCCCGCACGGACGAAGAAGGGCGCGCCCTGCTCAAGGAGCTGGGCATGCCGTTCAGGACCTGACCTCTGGGTGGAGATGACTCATGGCTCGTGCGAAAGATTTTGCGAAGCTCAACCGACCGCCCAAGTTCTCCACTCGGCACCGCAACCGCTGCAAGGTTTGCGGTCGAGCCCGTGCTTACTACCGGGACTTCGAGCTGTGCCGCGTATGTCTTCGGCTCTATGCGCTCCGGGGCGAGCTCCCCGGCGTGATCAAGGCTAGCTGGTGACGCCATGTTGACCGATCCCATTGCCGACATGCTGACGCGGATCCGAAACGGGGCGCTCGCGCGCCACGACCGGATCGAGCTCCCTGCGAGCAAGCTCAAGTTTGCCGTGGCGCAGATCCTCAAGAGCGAGGGTTACATCGCCGACGTGCAGAAGAACGACGAGACCGACGAGACGCAGAAGAAGATCACGATCGTGCTCAAGTACGGTCGCGACCGTCAGAGCGCGATCGACGGCATCAAGCGCATCTCGCGCCCGGGCCGTCGCGTGTACGTGCGCCACGACCGCATCCCCCGCGTGTTCTCCGGCCTCGGGATCTCGATCCTGTCGACCTCCCGCGGCCTGGTGAGCGATCGCGACGCCCGCCGGCTCAAGCTCGGCGGCGAGCTGCTCTGCGAGGTGTGGTGATGAATACCGCAGCACCGACCACGAACCGAAACGAGATGAAGACCTCTCGCGTCGGCAAGCGCCCCATCCCCCTTCCCAAGGGCGTCTCGGCCACCGTGAACGGCCAGACGATCCAGGTGAAGGGTCCGAAGGGCGAGCTGTCGCGCTCGGTCACCGGCGACATTACCCTCAAGCTCGACGGCGCGACGCTGCACGTCACCTCGAGCGCCCCCGGCCGCGACGGCGCCCGTCTCCAGGGTCTCTTCCGCGCGCTCATCGCCTCCATGGTGAAGGGCACCGCCGAGGGCTACACCCGAGAGCTCGAGCTGCGAGGCACCGGCTATCGTGTCGAGCAGAAGGGCACCACGCTGCACTTCGCGCTCGGCTTCTCGCACCCGGTCGTCTTCCCGCTCCCCAAGGGGATCTCGGCGACGATCCCGGCCGACTCGAAGGGCACCCAGCTCATCCTCAACGGCGCCGACAAGGGCCTCATCGGCCAGACGGCGGCGACCATCCGCGGCTTCCGGCCGCCGGAGCCGTACGGCGGCAAGGGCGTCCGCTACAAGGGCGAAGCCGTCCGCGAGAAGGCGGGCAAGGCCGGAAAGGGCGGAAAGAAGTAGCCATGGCAATGCAGATCGTCGGCCGGGAGCGCCGCAAGCTCCGCATCCGCAAGAAGCTCGGCGGGACGACCGCGAGGCCGCGCCTCACCGTCTTCCGCAGCGCCAAGCACATCTACGCCCAGGTCATCGACGACGTGTCCGGCTTGACGGTCGCGCACGCGTCGACCCTGTCGAAGGATCTCCGCGGGACCCTCGAGGAGGACAAGAAGTCCGACGCCGCCAAGAAGGTGGGCGCCCTCATCGCGAAGATCTGCAAATCGAAGGGGATCGACAAGGTCGTCTTCGATCGCAACGGCTACCTCTACCACGGGCGCGTGAGCGCTCTCGCTCAAGCCGCTCGAGAAGCGGGCCTCGAGTTTTGAGCCCGGGAGTCTAAGGTCATGGCGTTCGATCAGATCGATGATGAGAAGCTCAAGGAGCGGGTCATCCACATCAACCGCGTCGCGAAGGTCGTCAAAGGCGGCCGTCGTTTCAGCTTCTCGGCGCTCGTCGTCGTAGGCGACGAGGCGGGGCACGTGGGCGTCGGTCTCGGGAAGGCCAACGAGGTCCCCGAGGCGATCCGCAAGGGCAACGACCAAGCCCGCAAGAACATGTTCCGCGTCCCGCTCGACGGTACGACGATCCCGCACGACGCGTTTGGTCACGTCGGCGCCGGGAAGGTCCTCTTGAAGCCCGCGAGCCCCGGCACCGGCGTTATCGCCGGCGGCGCGGTCCGCGCGGTGGTCGAGTCGGCCGGCATTCACGACGTCCTGTCGAAGTCGCTCGGCACGAGCAACAAGCACAACATCGTCCACGCGACGATCGCTGCGCTGAAGGGTCTCCGCAGCCCCGAGCAGTTCGCGAGCAAGCGGTCGATCCAGGTCGATCAGCTCGGGTACCAGTCGCGCCAGGCGGGGGTCGTCACCCGGCACCGCGCCTCGATCGCGCCTGCCGCAGCCGTCGCGGCTGCGACGCCGGCCGCGCCCGCGAAGCCCGAGGGAGGCAGCCAGTGAGCCTCAAGCCGTTCCTCAAGGTGCGCCAACAGGTCAGCACCATCGGTCGCGACAAGGAGCAGGAGAAGGTCGTCAAGGGCCTCGGCCTGCGCGGCCCCGGCTCGGTCGTGGTCGTGGCGAACACGCCCTCGTTCCGCGGCATGGTCAAGAAGGTCATCCACCTGCTCCAGGTGGATGAGGTCGACTCGGACAAGAAGTAGGCAGCCATGGATATCCTGTCGAAGCTTCAAGCCCCCGAAGGCGCGAACAAGAAGAGCAAGCGCGTCGGTCGCGGCCCCGGTTCGGGCAACGGCAAGACGGCGGGCCGTGGTCAGAAGGGCCAGAAAGCGCGCTCGAAGGGCAACATCAACAAGAAGCACTTCCAAGGTGGCCAGACGCCCATCCAGCGTCGCCTCCCGAAGCGCGGCTTCCGCAACCCGCTCGCGACGCCCGTCGTCGCCGTCAACATCGGCGACCTCGAGTCCGTGTTCGACAGCGGAGCCACGGTCGACCTCGCCGCGCTCCACGGCGCCCGGCTGGTCCAGGGAAAGCTCACTGACTTCCAGAAGGCGCGCTCGCACGTGAAGGTCCTCGGCGACGGGGAGCTCACCAAGAAGCTCACCGTGTCGGCGCACCGGTTCTCGAAGTCCGCGGTGGAGAAGATCCAAGCGGCCGGCGGCTCCGTCGTCGAGCTGCCGCGCGTTCCACAGGCGGAGAAAAAGGCGGAAGCGGCGAAGGCGTGAAAGCGCTATAGCCGACACCAGCCATGGCCTCCCTCGCGGGCATCAGCAATTTCTACAAGCTGCCGGATCTCCGGCGCCGAGTGTTCTTTACGCTCGGGATGCTCGCGGTGTACCGCGTCGGTGTCTTCGTCACGACCCCGGGCGTCGATCGCAACCAGATGAAGCAGTACGTCGCCGGTCAATCCGGCGGCCTGCTCGGCTTCTTCAACTTGTTCTCCGGCGGTGCGCTGGAGAACTTGTCGATCTTCGCGCTCGGGATCATGCCGTACATCTCGGCCTCCATCATCATGCAGCTTGGCGGCATGGTGTACGCGCCCCTCGCGGAGATGCGCAAGGAGGGCGAGGCCGGGCGACGAAAGCTCGACCAGTACACCCGCTACGGAACGATCGCGATCTCCCTGTTCCAGTCGTACGGCATCGCGCGAATGCTCGAAGGCATCTCGAGCGCAGACGGTGGCGCCGGCGTCGTGACCGATCCCGGCCTGGGCTTCCAGCTCATGACCGTCATCACCCTCACGACCGGCACCGCGTTCCTCATGTGGATCGGTGAGCAGATCACCGAGCGCGGCGTTTCGAACGGTACGAGCCTCCTCATCTTCGCGAGCATCGTCACGGCCATCCCCAGCGCCGTCGGCGGCTTCATCCAGGCGAACGCGGGCAACATCCAGCCGCTGTCGATCGCCCTGTTCTTGGGCGCGCTCGTCGGCATGATCGGCGTCGTCGTCTTCTTCGAGAATGGCCGCCGCCAGATCCCGATCGTGTACTCGCGGCGCCAGGTCGGCAGGCGCATCTATGGTGCGCAGAACACTCACCTGCCCTTGAAGGTGAACGTCTCCGGAACGATCCCGCCGATCTTCGCTTCGTCGCTGCTGCAGTTCCCGGCGACGCTCGCGAGCTTCAACATCCCAGGGCTCGACTCGGTCATCGGCGTCATCAATCGCGGCGGCTGGCTGTTCAACACGCTCTACGCCACGCTGATCGTCTTCTTCTGCTTCTTCTACACGAACATCACCTTCCAGGCGGTCGACGTCGCCGAGAACCTGAAGAAGCAGCAAGCGAACATCCCGGGCATCCGCCCCGGCAAGCAGACCGCCGACTACATCTTCGGCGTCGTGCAGCGCATCACCGTCGGCGGCGCGGCGTACGTGGCGACCATCTGCGTCGCGACCGATCTCGTCGCAGCCTACCTGCTCAACCAGCAGATGACCTATTGGGGCACCTCGCTGATGATCGTCTGCGGCGTCGCGCTCGACACCGCGAACCAGATCGAGGCGCACCTCATCACGAGGAACTACGAAGGGCTCACGGGCCCGGGCGGCGGACGCATCCGGGCGCGCCGCTTCACCGAGGGGGCGTCATCGTGAAGATCTTGATTCTCGTCGGGCCGCCCGGCAGCGGGAAGGGCACTCAAGCCGAGTTCATCTGCAAGAAGTTCGGCATCCCCCAGATCTCCACGGGTGACATGCTGCGCGCGGCGAAGCGCGCGGGCACCCTGGACAAGAAGTACCTCGAGATCATGGACTCGGGTCGCTTGGTCCCCGATGAGGCGATCATCGAGCTGATCGAGGGGCGGCTGCAGCAGCCCGACACCGGCGGCGGCTTCCTCCTCGACGGCTTCCCCAGGACCGTCCCGCAGGCTGAGGCGCTCGACGGGCTGCTCGCCAAGAAGGGCCTCACGCTGAACGCGGTGGTCCAGCTCGACGTGCCGCGTGGCCTGCTCGAGGAGCGGCTCGTCAATCGCCGCACCGACCGCAAGACCGGCAAGATCTATCACCTCATGTACAACCCGCCTCCGGCGGACGCCGAGCTCGAGCACCGGGCCGACGATCAGCCCGCGACGGTTCAGAAGCGCCAGGACGCCTACGAGGCACAGACCGCGGCGCTGCTCCCCTACTACGAAGCGAAGCAGCTGCTCCGCCGGGTGGACGGCGTGGGCAAGCCCGACGAGGTCACGTCGCGGCTCGAGGCCGCGCTCGCCTGAGCGCCGGCCAACAACGGATTGAAGGAATACCTAGCTTGAAGCGGAAAAACAAAGCACCCACCGGACCGAAGGAGCCCAAGGCCGACAAGCTCGAGTTCGACGGCGTCGTGCAAGAAGCCCTCCCCAACGCGATGTTCCGCGTCTCGGCGGACAACGGGCTCGACGTCCTGGCGACCATCAGCGGTCGGATGCGGCAGTACTACATCAAGATCCTCCCCGGTGACCGAGTGACCGTCGAGGTCTCTCCGTACGATCCGAGCCGCGGCCGGATCACGTACAGGCACAAGTAGAGTCTCGCGCGTGGGCGTCCCCACGCGGCCTGATGAGCGTGTGGGGGTCCCCACACGCGGGCTCGACCCGCCGCGAAGCCGCGGCTCGGAGCCTCCAAAAAAAAGATTCGTTTGATCAGTTTTCTTTGGCCGAAAAGTGTGGCAAACCGCGCGGCCCGTTTCTGTAGAGGCAAGCCATGAAGGTCCGACCGAGCGTCAAGAAGATCTGCGACACGTGCAAAGTGGTTCGCCGCAAGGGCGTCGTTCGCATCATCTGCAAGAAGAACCCGCGCCACAAGCAGCGGCAGGGCAACTGAGAGGTTACTGAGTCATGGCACGTATTGCTGGCGTCGATCTTCCCCGCCGAAAGCACCTCGCGTTCGCGCTCCCGTATCTCTACGGCATCGGTCCCAAGACCGCGCGCGACATCTGCGACAAGACTGGCATCCCCGCCAACCGGCGCGTGGACGAGCTGTCCGACGCCGATGTGAAGGCGATTCGCGACGTGCTCGATGCCGACTTCAAGGTCGAAGGTGACCTGCGCCGTGAGGTGCAGATGAACATCAAGCGCCTGATGGATCTCGGCTGCTACCGCGGCCTCCGTCACCGCAAGGGTCTGCCCGTGAACGGTCAGCGCACCCACACGAACGCTCGCACCCGCAAGGGTCCCCGCAAGGGCATGATTGCTCGCCGCCCCACGCCCGTGAAGAAGTGACCGTTTAGGAACGAAGCCATGGCAACGCCGAAGACTGCGAAGACGAAGCAGAAGAAGAAGGTCAAGAAGAATGTCGCGGCTGGGATCGCGCACATTCAATCGACCTTCAACAACACCGTCGTGACGATCACCGACATCAACGGCAACGCGATCGCGTGGTCGTCTGCCGGCGCGCGGGGGTTCAAGGGCTCGCGCAAGTCGACGCCGTTTGCCGCCCAGCTCGCAGCCGAAGAGGCCGCGCGAAGGGCACAAGAGCACGGCATGCGCTCGGTCGCCGTGTTCGTGAAGGGCCCTGGCGCCGGTCGCGAGAGCGCGCTGCGCGCGCTTCAGACGGCGGGCTTCAAGGTCACGCTCATCCGCGACGTGACGCCGATCCCGCACAACGGCTGCCGCCCCCCCAAGCGCCGCCGCGTCTGATCGCTCGCGACTGTTGAGACTCCCTTAGGCAACGTTCGAGGAACATCTGTCATGGCACGTTACGTCGGTCCCGTCTGCAAGCTGTGTCGCCGCGAGGGCATGAAGCTCTACCTGAAGGGGGAGCGCTGCTACACGGAGAAGTGCTCCGTACAGCGACGCCCGTACCCGCCGGGACAGCACGGCCAGGGCCGCGTGAAGCTGAGCGAGTACGCGGTGCGCCTGCGCGAGAAGCAAAAGATGCGGCGCATCTATGGCGTCCTCGAGCGCCAGTTCCGCATCTACTACCACGACGCGAACCGCGCGAAGGGACGCACGGGCGAAGAGATGCTCGCGATCCTCGAGCGCCGGCTCGACAACGCGATCTACCGCGGCGGCTTCGCCGGCTCGCGCGCCGAGGCTCGCCAGGTGGTCCGCCACGGCCACGTGAAGATCAACGGCAAGCGCGTCGACATCCCGAGCTACCAGGTCCGCAGCGGCGAGAAGATCGAGCTGACCGAGAACGCGCGCAAGTTCGGCCGCGTCGCGGCCGCCGTCGCCGGCGCCGAGAAGCGTAACCAGGCTTCGTGGTTCGAGGTCGACCGCGCGAACTTCACGATGACGATCAAGGGCGCCCCTCCCCGCGAGGAGCTCAACGAGCCCGAGGTCCGCGAGCAGCTGGTCGTCGAGTACTACTCCCGCTAGCCCTGGACGCGCCGCGGCGGTTCGAGCGAAAGCGAGGCCGCCCCGCCGCCCATTCACTCCCCTGGCCCCCCTCCACCTCGTGAGGGGGGGAATCCAAAGGGGGGTGACGCTGCAGCAATCAATCTTCCAGAACACGAAGCGACGCGCTCGATGAACAGAGCGCCGGGTGATGGCGGTCGCGAGAGCCGAGTGCGGCGCTCGCGACGGGACCTAGCCCGAACCCCCGACCGAGAAGGAGCCCGAGCATGAGCCAAGCGAACATGACCATGATCTCCCGCAACTGGCGTGATCTCATCCGCCCGAAGAGCATCACGCTCGATCCCGACGGGGCCAACGAGTTCTACGGGAAGTTCATCGCGGAGCCGCTCGAGCGCGGCTTCGGAACGACGATCGGCAACTCGCTCCGGCGCGTCCTGCTCTCCTCGCTCCAGGGTGCGGCCATCACGGCGCTGCGTATCGAGGGGGCGCTGCACGAGTTCACGGCGGTCCCTGACGTCGTCGAGGACGTCGCCGACATCATCCTCAACCTCAAAGAGGTGGTGTTCAAAGCCGCGACGGCGAAGACGTACACCGTTCGCATCGACAAGGAGGGCCCCGGCCCCGTCTATGCGAAGGACATCCTGCTCGTGGAGGGCCTCGAGGTCCTGAACCCCGACCACCTCATCGCGGTGCTCGACAAGAAGGGCCCCCTCGTCGCGGAGCTCACCGTCACCGTGGGCCGCGGCTGGTCGCCGGCCGACCGCAACAAGACGCCGACGATGCCGATCGGCACCATCCCCATCGACGCGCTGTTTTCGCCAATCCGCAAGGTGAACTTCACCGTGCAGAACGCCCGCGTCGGCCAGGTCACCGACTACGACAAGCTCACCCTCGAGGTGTGGACGAACGGCGCCGTTCGTCCGTCGGACGCCGTCGCGTTCGCCGCGAAGATCCTGAAGGAGCAGCTCTCGATCTGGATCAACTTCGAGGAGACCGAGGAGACCAGCTACCAATCGTCGAGCTCGGAGGACGAGCCGCTCAACGAGAACCTCTTCCGCTCGGTCGAGGAGCTCGAGCTCAGCGTCCGCTCGGCGAACTGCCTGCAGAACGCCAACATCACGCTCATCGGCGAGCTGGTGCAGCGCACCGAGCAGGACATGCTCAAGACCAAGAACTTCGGCCGCAAGTCGCTCAAGGAGATCAAGGAGATCCTCTCGAGCATGGGCCTCGGCCTCGGCATGAAGATCGACAACTGGCCGCAGCTCCTCGAGCGCTGGAAGGCCCAGCAAGCTCAGGCCTGATAGGTCGCCCCCCGACTCATCTCTTACTGAAGGTCCCGTCTCATGCGTCACAAGAAAGCTGGCAGGCAGTTTAGTCGCGACACCTCGAGCCGGCGCGCGATGCTCCGCAACCTCGCGGCCAACCTCATCACGCACGAGCGGATCGAGACGACGGACGCGAAGGCGAAGGAGCTGCGCCGGGTGGCGGAGCGACTCATCACCAAGGCGCGCCGCATTGGCAAGACGGCGTACACGCCGCAGGCTGACTTGTCCGAGCAGGACAAGGCGAAGCGCCTGCACGTGAGCCGGCTGATCAGCTCGTTCATCCCGCGCTTCGGCGTGAAGACGGACGGGACCAAGATCGATCTGGTCGAGAAGGTCCTGCTCGACCTTTCGAAGCGCTTCGCGGAGCGTCCGGGCGGATACACCCGCATCGTCAAGGTGGGCAACCGCCGCGGCGACAACGCGCCGATCAGCGTCATCGAGTTCGTCGATGTGGCTGCGCCGGTCGACAAGCAGAAGGTCGCCGCGCCCGTCGTCGAGGAGCCCGCCGAGGCGGCGCGGCTGCGGGCTGAGGGCAGTCGTCCCTCAGGGGACGATGGTTCGTGACGAGGGGCGCCCGCTGGGCGCCTCTCGCGCTTTGTGCTCAACGAGCGACGGTGGGGCCCTTCTTGTCGGGTGGGGTCTCGGGGGCGAACGTGGCCGCGGGCGTGATGACGTTGTCGATCACGTCGTAGGGCGCGTCGTGGCGCAGCCCGACGTAGCGAACGCGCCCCTGCTCATCGCGCGACAGCTTGGTGATTCGGTCGAACTTGGGGCCCACGCTCTCGCCGATCCGCACGCGTGCCCACGTCCGATTCGCGTACCCGCGCTGGGGCTCGTAGTCGTTGGGGGAGGGCGGCGCTTGCGGCGTCGGCACGCCGACCGCCAGGTAGGTCTGCTCCCAGTCCTCGACGTTCGGCGCCAGCTTGATGTTGAAGGTGACGACCGGTAGGGCGCCCAGGAACTCGAAGGAGGTGGCGCCATCCTTGAGCGGGGTGAAGTCGCCGTCGAGCATCAGGCCGCCGCGCTCGTGCGGCTGACCTGGGGTGGGCATGTTGAGGTAGCCATAGCGGCCGCCGTCGTCGCTGAACCGCACCCTGCAGTCCGCGGGCATCCCGAGCAGGCCGACCGGCTGGCCATCCACGACGGTGATCCACTTACCTTGCCGCTTGGCCGTGAAGGCCCAGCGCGAACCGGGGCCGACGACGAAACCCCAGGACGGGCAGAGCTCGTCCAGCGGGCCCGAGTCATAGCGGTCGCCGACCAGGATCTGGGCCTTGCCGTCGCTCCTCAGCAGTGGGGCGGCGACGCGGCCGTCGTCGAGGACGTAGAAGAACGGGCCATCGAGGAGCCGCTGGCCACGGCGCACCTGGCGCCCGTCCACGAAGAGGACCTGATCGGAGCCGTCGAGCGACGCCCACGCCACATGCTCTCCATTGCGCGAGAAATGAGGGCCGATACCGATGCCTTCGTACGGTCCGTGGCGCTCGCCGTCGAGCCACACCCAGGCTTCGTCGTCGCTGATGTAGGTGGCCACGGCCAGGCGCTTGGTGATGAGGCTGGACGCGAACGCGCCGTCCCAGGTGGGCCGGACAGGGCCGCTTTCGAACCTCTTGCCGAAGCCCTCCACGGTGATGTTGTCGAGGCACGATTTGCGATGGATCCTGGCGACGAAGACCTCGTCCACCTGGAGCACCATCGCGCCTCCGATCAGGCCTCGCTCGGTGACGTACCCTTGTCGCTCGCCGCCTTCCCCCCACGACGCAGGCTCCGAGCGGCATTGGTCGTAGGTGGAGCGGGTCGTCGCAGCGCACCCCGCCGCGCCGGCGACCAGTGGGGCGAGCAAGGTGAGCATCCGCACGCTTCGCCTGGGCACGGGTGAGAAACGGGGACGCACCCTGGGCAGCTTACACGCGCCGTTGTAAAGCTCGTCGATGCCTCATCGATGGACCGGGTCGCTGGGAAAGACGGCGCTCACTGCGCTCCTCGCCGCGGGCGTCTCTTGCTCGGACGACACGGCCTGTGGCCCCGGCACGACGCTCGAAGGCGACACGTGCGTGGCCGAGGGCGCCGGAGGCGCCGGGGGAGCGGGCTCGAGCGTCGGCGGCGCCGGCGGCTTGGCGGCTGGCGGACAGTCCCCGTCTGGGGGCGCCCCGGCGGGCGGCGGGGGTGAAGGCGGCGGGGGCCCCATCGACCCCGGCTACCCAGACTTTCCCGACGTCGTCGGTCACCTGACGGTCGCGATCCGGACGGGCGCAGGCACGTTCGACGGGACCGACGCCAACAGCCTCTCGTTCTGCCTCACCGCGGACGACTGCTTCGCGCTGAACGTGGCTGACGTGAACGACTTCCGTCAGGGCGAGATGGACGTCTACCACTTCACCGGCGTCGGCCTGCCGCGCGAAGAAATCGATCGTGTCGAGTTGCGCAGCGCCAACGGCACCGACGCGTGGCGCCCCGTGTGCCTCAGCGTGCAGCTCGACGGCGAGCCCGTCTACTGCGAGGACGGCCTGGACGTGCTCATGGGGCAAGAGGCGGGGGAGCTCCAGAGCTTCATCGACCCTGAAGGCCTGCACCTCGCCTGCTCGAGCTGCTACCCCGACCTGCTCTCCCACGGGCCGCTCGTGGGCGCGGTCACCGACGAGGCCGCGCGCCTGTCGATCCGCACCGACGCGACCCGTCGCGTGGTCGTCAGCGTGCTCGACGAGTCGCAGCCGGGCGAAGCGGAGGTGGCAGCCTACGTGTACCCGTCGCCCGAGACCGACTACGCGACGACGATCGATCTCGGCGGCCTCGCGCCGGAGCGAAGCTACAGGGTCCTCTTCGAGGTCGACGGCGAGCTCTCCGCGCGCGAGGCGGAGCTGAAGACCGCGCCCAGCGCGGGGAGCGCGACCCAACTCACCTTCGGCTTCGGGACCTGCAGCCGCAACGACGACCAGCCGATCTTCGGCGAGATCGGCGCGCTCGAACCCGACCTGTTCGTCTTCGGCGGCGACAACCACTACGGCAACACGGCGGATCTCGAGTCGCTGTGGTGGAACTACCGCTGGGCGCTCGACCGCCCAGAGCGCGGCGCCTTGCTCTCGAAGACGCCCACGCTGGCCACCTGGGACGACCACGACTTCGTCGGCAACAACACGAACGGCACCTCACCCGGCAAGGACACGGCGCTGCTCGCATTCTCCCAATATTGGGGGAACCTCTCCTACGGGACCGCCTCCACGCCGGGCGTCTTTTCGCGCGTCTCGTATGGCGACGTCGACTTCTTCTTGCTCGACTCGCGTTACCACCGCAGCCCGGATGGCACCGCCAACGGCAGCATCCTGGGGCCCGGCCAGACCGACTGGCTGAAGGCCGAGCTGCTCGCCTCGACCGCGACCTTCAAGCTGCTCGTGTCGGGCACGATCTGGAGCAACACGGGCGACGAGTCCTGGCTCGATTTCCCGGCGGCGCGAGCCGACGTGTTCGACTTCATCCGCGACAACGACGTCGGCGGGGTGGTGCTGCTCTCGGGCGACGTTCACCGAAGCTCGCTCCGTCGCATCCGTCGTGAGGCCGCAGGCGGCTATGATCTGCCGGAGATCATCTCGTCGCCGCTCGCCAATACCAACTCCGCCTGCTCGGACAACACCGAGCCCGACGCCCAGCAGCTCTCGTGCTTCGACGCCGGGCGCTACTTCGCGCTCTTCGACCTCGACACCACGCTGGCGGACCCCGAGCTCTCCGTTCGGCTCATCGACGAGGGCGGCCAAGAGGTCGGGTCCCTCCTCGTGCATCGCTCGGAGCTCGAGTAGACGCGGGCCCTCCGCCGCGAGCCCGTGGGGACGCATGCGTTGCGTCGCCCGCGCACCGGCCGCGCCTCCCCCCTCGCGCGCGAGGGGGGCCGGGGGGTGAAAGAGCAGCCCCAACCTCAGCGAGCGGCAGAGCGTCGCTCGCCTCGGCAAACGGTCACGGCTTCGGCTTCGCCTTGAGCGCGTCGTGGCAAGGTGAGCACGTCGAGAGCATCTTCGAGTAGGCGTTCGCGCGTTCGTCCGCGGTCTTCGCCTTCGCGAGCGCCTTCGCCTGCGCGTTGAACGTCGAGGCTGCGCTCTTCGCGTGCACGCCGCCAGGATCGAGGATCTCCTTCGAGAAGGGGTCGAGCTCGAGCGCCGAGGCGCCCGCGGTCCACGCCGCGTTGGAGGGACCATAGAGGCCCTCCCACAGCCGCTCCATCGCCCACCTGTGGCGCTTCATGCGAGCCGCGACGGGGCCAGTCGCGTCAGGCGGGGTGCCGGGCACGATCTTGGGGCCGCCCGCCGAGCCGTGGCAATGGCCGCAGGCGCGGGCGATATCGGCGGTCGCGGCCGCGAGCTCTTGCACGTCGGAGCCCTCGCGGATGCGCTTGGCGGCGCCCTGCAGGTGCTGCATCGAGATGTGCCACTGCTTGGGAAGCTTCGCGACCTCCATGCCCGCCAGCGTCTCCGCAGGCTTCACGGCTTCGGAGAGCTTGCCCCAAATCACCGCGTCGCGAATGTGGACCGTCTGGACGAAGTGGTCCGCCATCGAGCCGGGGGGCGGGGCAGATCCGCTCGGGGCTGCGGACGCGGTGGGGTCGCTGGTCGGCGCGGCCGTGGTCGAGGGCGTGGCCGAGGCGGTCGGATCCGAGGTGGGCTCGGCGGTGGGCGCCGCAGTGGTGCTCGCAGAGCCGGAGGTGTCGTTCGTCGCCTCGACCGTCGCGGCCGCGCAGCCGGCGACGAGGAGGGTGGTGATCAAGAGACGGTTCTCGAGACGATGGAGCATGGGTTTGGCCACTGGCAAGAGGTGCGCCACGGGCACACGCCGCGCAGCCTAGCGTGTACGCTGGCGCGGTGGAAAGCGCCGTCGGGTCGTGGCGGACCTCCCTCGCGCGGTGGACGCTGCGGTCTCCGCGCGCATTGGCGCTCGCCCTCGCAGGCTGCACCGCGATGCTCACGGTTGGGGATCTCCTCCACGTCCGGTATGGGGTGATCGCCTATCCGTCCTCCGGGCCGCTCTTCGGCCAGGCCTGGTGGGTCGCTCCCGGGTTCGCGATCGCGGTCGTCGCGATGGTCGTCGCCGCCTGGCCGTTCGCCGAGTTCATCGCACGGCAGCGGCGCAAGGACATCCTCCGAGACGCGGCCTGGTTCTTCGCCTCGTACGCGGGCACGGCGGTCGCGGGGGCGAAGGTCGTGGGCCTCACTGCGCTCCTCTTCGGCCTGTGGATGTACCGCCTCGGGAGTCGGCCCGATCGCAGGCCCCTCGCGGTGTTCTCCGTCGTGCTCGGGCTGGGAGGGACGGTCGCTGAGATCGCGCTCCACGCGACGGGGCTGTGCCGGTACTCGCAGCGCCAGCTGTGGAACGTGCCGGTTTGGCTCCCGCTGCTCTACATGATGGGCGCGCCCCTCGCCGTCGGGGTCGCCCGCTGGGTGCGGGGCGAGCCTCCGCTCGAGGAGCCCCCGAGCTCGGGATGGGATGCGTGAGCGCGTTCGGGGTCTGACGGCGTCTCGCCCCGCGAGCGCGTCCTACTTCCTGTACGGCTTCTCGTAGCCGGGCCGCTTGAGCGTGTGGGCCTCGAGGAACGCACGCAGCGCGCCCCCCCGCTCGCTCGCGAGGCCCGGGTTGTCCGGCGCGAGATCGTTCTCTTCCTTCGGGTCGGCTCCCAGGTCGTAGAGCTCTACGGTCCCGAGGCGGCCGTCGTAGATGACCTTGTAGCCGTCCCGGAAGATCATCGCCGTCTGCCCGCGGGACGAGTCCACCACGATGGGTCGCGTCGGCTCGTGCTCCTCGCCGCGCAGGAAAGGCACCAGGCTCTGGCCCATGAACGCGCCGGGCGTCTCGACGCCGAACAGATCGAGGATCGTGGGACCGAGGTCGATCACCGAGACCGGCACGTCGACCCTGCGCGGCTCGAGGCTCTTGCCGGCGATGATCATCGGGACGCGGATCATCTCCTCGTAGATGGTCGAGCCGTGAAAATTCGCGCCGTGCTCCCCGAACGCCTCGCCGTGGTCGGAGGTGACGATGAGCAGGGTCGTCGCCGCGCGTGGCGACGCCTCGATTCCTGCCATCAGCGCGCCCAGGGACGCGTCGACCGTCGCGACGTCCCCGAGCCACCGCTGCTGGGGCGTCTTGCCCTTCCCCTCGTACGGGGCGTGCGGCTCGAGGACGTGCGCGTACATGAAGACGGGCCCGGGCCGCGCCTCGTCGAGGTTCTTGACCATGCGCTGCACGACCTTGGACGCCGCGTCGCCCTCGTACTGTGCGACCTCGAAGCCTTGCACGATCCCGAAGCGCTCCTCGTAGCCCTTGTAGGACGCCGCGTTGAACGTGTGGACGCCCGCGTCGGTGAGCAGCGAGGGAAAGCGGACCGAGGTGTCTTCGTGCGCGAAGAGCCTCTCCTTGCCGCCTGGCGTCGTCATGTCCTGCCAGTAGAGCTGCGAATAGTACTTGCCGGTGAACAGCGACGTCAGCGAGGGCGTGGTCGCGGGGGCAGGGGAGCGCGCGTCCTGGAAGGTGACGCCTTGCTTCGCCAGCGCGCAGAAGTTCGGCAGCTTCTTGCAGTGCTTCTTCGCCAGGATCTCCGGGCGGAGCGCGTCGACGGTCAACAGGATGAGGGTCGGGCTCCCGATCAGCGGAGGCCGCGACGGCGCGATGGGAGGGAGCCCGTCGCGCGGGGCGAACCACTCGCCTTGGGCGATCTGAGAGGCGCCCGCCGCCGACGAGTGGGCGCGCGCGACGAAGGGCGCGAACACCGCGGTCCCGCGGCGCACCGCGAGCACGATCGCCCGGTCCGCGGGCTTGAGCAGGGTCGCCGCGAGGGCCCCGCCCAGCAGCGCTCCGACGATCGCGACGCGCGGTACGCGTCCCAGGGCGATGAACGGTACGCCGCGCAAGCTGGCGCCGGCGAGCGACACGCCCGTGATCGTCCCGAGCAGGTGCAGGCCGGGATAGTTCTCGTCGAGCAGCCAGGCGTGAGCGCCGATCGCGCCGAAGCCCACGGCGGCTCCAAGGGTCGGCGCCCCGATGCCTAGCCAGCTGGCCGAAGCGGCGCGCGCCTCGAAGCTCGTGATCGACCCGACGAGCGCGGCGCCGGGCACGACCAGCGACGCGAGCGCGGCGACGAGCGTGATGCGCGCGGCATCTCCGAGCGGGATGAACGTCGCCTTCATCGCCACGCCCTCGAGGTCGGGGCGAACCAGCCACACCGAGAGCACCGCGGCCGCGAGCGCCAGCGGGGCCAGCCACCCGAGCGCGCGAGCGCGCGTGGGGAGCCGCTTGGCCAGCTGGCTGCCCCAGCGGGCGTACGCGGCCGCGGCCGCCGCTGCGACGAGGCCGGCGGCGGCGTGCTGGCCTGCGTCGACGGCGAGCGACACGATGAACGCGCGCTTGGGCTTGCCGGGCGACGCGAGCCCCGCGACGACGGCGATGCTCGCCGCCGCGATCCAGGCGAGGAGCTGAGCCTCGGCAACGGAGGCCCCTCGTCGTCGCTGCTCTGTCGCGCCGTCCGCTCGGGTCACCGTAGGCGCGTGTACCCGATCGGGCGTCCGCTGGCCACGTCACGAGGCAGGGTCGGGCGCCTCGCGGTCGGGCGGGGGCTGGGTCGGCCCCCCCGGTCGCCTCTTCGGCGCCGGTCGCCGCAGCAGGAAGAGCGCCACCAGACCCATCAGCGCCACCGTGCCCCCCGCGATGGCCCCGGCGAGGCCGTAGCGGGGCGGAGGCGGCGCGGGCTCGCCCAAGGCCTGCTCCTCGAACGAGTCGAGCAGCGCCTTGGCCTCGATGTGGTCAGGGTCGAGCTCGACCGCCCGCTTCACGAGGAAGCGATCGGGGCGTCCCTCTTCGATCAGGACCTTCGCCTCCGAGTAGGCGATCTCCGCGTCGATGCGCGACACCTCGGCGCCCTGCGGGCCGAGGCGCTTCGCCTTGCGCAGCATGGCCAGGCGGTCCTCGGCCTTGTCGAAGCCGATCGTCTTCGCGTGAGCGAAGTACGAGGAGGTCATCTCACGACGGCGCTCGAACAGCGGATCTCGCGCGAGGACTTTGTCGAACGCCTCGACCGCCGCGGAGTGTTGACCGGCCTTCGACGCGTCGAGGCCCGAGGTGAAGATGTGCCACAGCTCTGCCACGCGGCCTTTGTCGTAAATCGCGAAGATGCGCCGCGCGACGATGTCCCACGCGAGGCTCTTGTCGATCTTCTCGCCCGTGAGGTCCTGGTAGACGTCGCGCAGCCGCCACCGCCCCGCCTCGCCGATGGCCGCGATCGCCTCTCGGGCGGCTTGGCGAATCTTGCGCCGGTCGTGGTTGGCGAACGACAGGAGCACGTCGACGGCCTCCTCGTTCTTCACGTACCCGAACGCGCGCAGCGTGTCGGCGAGCACCTCGTAGTCGCTCGTGCTCACCGCCTCGCCCGGCGTGACCTTGCCGAGTCGGTCGAGCTCGGTGTCAGCGAAGCGCTGCACGACCGTAGCGTCGTGCTTCTTCGCTTCGAGCAGGGCGGGCACGGCGCGATCCTTCAGCTTCGCGATGTGCCGGGAGAGGTCGATGCGCAGCAGGTCTCCGAAGTTCGCTCGCAGCTCGATCAGCTCGCGCACGGCCGGCGTCGTTCCCTCCGCCGCGAGCACCCGCACCATCGCGAGCAGCTCCACGACGTCCCGCCAGGCGTCGTCCTTCGGGGCGGCCGCCTTCAACATGAACTCCAGCCAGTCGGCGTTCTCGGCGTCGGCGAGCTCGTCCTTCGACATGCCCTTCTTCGCGCCCTTGCGGGCGTCCGCCAGCACGCGCGGCGCGCGATCTCGGTCGAGGCGCTCGCGGATCTCCTGGACGCGCGCCCGGACGGCCGGCGCCCACACGATCTCGTCGGCGGCAGATGCTGCCGTCGCCTTGGTCGGATCCGCGGGCTTCGGCGTGCCGAGCTTCCCGAGGTCCTTCAGGGCAGCCTCACGGATGTCCTTCTTCTCGGAGGTCAAGCGCGCGAGCAACGACTCGAGCGCCTTGATGGACTCCGGCTCCGGCTCCTCCTTGCGGATCGACGGCAAGCTCGGCAGGGCCGGCAGCTCGGCGTCGGGGACGTCGAGGGCGGGCTTCGGCGGCGCGCTCGGCGCGGAGGCCGAGGCCGACGGGCCGCCCTTCGGCTGTGCGCCCGCAGGGGCGACGGCGACGGAGGCAGCGATGAAGAGCAGGGCGGCGCCGAACGAGCGCATCGGGTCCTTCTAGGAACGCCAGAGACCGGGCATCGTGTTCCAGGCGACCCCCTGGGGCAAGCGCCTGCGAGCCGGCGACGGCGGCTCAGCCTTCGATGCGGAAGTCCGGGAACTCCCCGGCGTACCCTCGCCAGCGCACGTCGACCCGCTCCACGCGCGCCGCCGTCGGACCGTGATGCGCCCAGGCCACGAGCTCCTTCAGCTCTTCTTCCTCGCCCTCGACGCAGACCTCGACCGCGCCGTCTTGACGGTTCTTCACCCAGCCGGTCAGGCCGAGTCGCCGCGCCTCCCGCTGGGTCGAGGCGCGAAAGAACACGCCCTGGACCCGCCCGCGCACGACCAGGTTCACCTGCTTGAGCGCCATCTTCGGAGATGGATCGTGCAAGAGCCCAGCGGGACCGGGCAACTAACGTGGCGCCTCCCGCGAGAGCGGTGGACGAACGCCTGACGGTTCTCTACCGTCACCGACATGCCCAACTCGTCGGGCAAAGCGAAGCCGCGGACGCGCGGCGGCCCCGCTCGGCCGCCCGGGGCGCGAGCGTCCGCGCGCGCCGCGCCCGCGAAGCCTCGCGTGAGCCCCGCGAAGCCTCGCGTGAGCCCCGCGAAGCCTCGTTCGTTGGCCTCCGTCGACACCGACGAGGACGTGCGCGCTTCGCCCTCGAGCCGCCGCCGCTCGGAGAAGGACGAGATGGTGCGGCGGCTCGCGGAGCTCGAGGCCAAGGTCGCCGAGCTCGACGGCTTGCTCGGCCGCTCCGAGCGCACCGTGAAGGCGCTGCGCGACGTGGGGCTCGCGCTCGGCTCGACGCTCGACCTCGATCAGCTCCTCGAGCTCATCCTCCGCAAGATCGCCGAGCTGCTCCAGGCCGACCGCGCGACGCTCTACCTCCTCGACGAGCAGCGGCAGCGCCTGCTCTCTCGGATCATCATCGGCGATGAGGCCAAGAGCATCGAGCTGCCGGTGGGCTCCGGGGTCGCCGGCTACGTCGCGAAATACGGGCAGACTCTGCGCATCAAAGACGCGTACCGAGACCGGCGATTTTCGCGCCACTGGGACGAGATGACCGGCTACCGCACGCGCTCGATCCTGGCGGCGCCGATGAAGAACCACGTCGGTCGGACGATCGGGGTCATCCAGGTGCTCAACAAGTCGGGCCGCGAGCCCGGCTCGGCGGACGAGTTCTCCCAGCACGACGAGGAGCTGCTCACCGCGCTCGCCACGCAGGCCGCGGTCTCGATCGACAACAGCCGCCTGTTCCTCTCCGTGATCCAGAAGAACATGCAGCTGGTCGAGACGAAGGAGCAGCTCGAGCACCGGGTCGCCGATCTCAAGCTGCTGTTCGAGCTCGAGAGCTCCATGGCGCGCGCCGCCGTGTTCGAGGACCTCGTCCGGGCCGTCGTCACCGAGGCGGCCCGCGCGTGCGGCGCGCAGTCCGGCGGGGTGATGGTCGACGAGGGGGAGGAGGGCGTCTTCGTCTACTTCGTCGACCTGTCGCGAGGTCAGCCCTCCGAGGTGCGACGCATCGGGGTCCGACGCGGTGAGGGCATCCTCGGGCACGCGATGGGCACGAACGAAGCGCAGCACGTGCCCGGGAACGACGCGGCTCGCGCGGCGCTCGCGCCGGTGTCGACGCGCCTTGGCTCGATGCTCGGGATCGAGGTCAAGAGCGCCATCGCCATGCCGCTCGAGGGCCCAGACGACGCGCCCATCGGCGCGCTCGCGCTCTACAACGCGGCTCGCCCTGCCGGGTTCTCCCAAGACGCACGCGCCCTGTTGCGCTTGATATCGGCGAACGCCTCGACGGCGGTGCGGCTCTTCTTGTCGCGCGTCGAGCGCGAGCGTGGCCTACGCATGCAGTCCCTCGGCCGACTCTTCTCCGGCGTCATGCACGACCTCAGGACGCCGCTCTCGGTCGTACACGGGGATGTCCAGCTGATGGCGACCACCAACGACCCGCACGCGCGCGGTGAGCAGGCTCAGCTCATCTTGAAGCAGTTCGACGCGATCGCGGCGATGCAGCGCGAAGTGCTCGAGTTCGCGCGGGGCGAGCGCAACCTGCTCGTCCGCCGGCTGTTCCTCGAGAAGTTCTTCGGTGAGCTCGAGCAGCAGATCCTGCGCGAGATCGAGGGCACCAAGCTGCGGTTGTCCCTCGAGCTGCTCGACCGCGGCACGGCACGCTTCGACGAGCTCAAGGTTCAGCGCATGCTCGGCAACCTGGTCCGCAACGCGTTCGAGGCGATGAGCGACCGAGGCGGCGTGCTGACGATCCGGGTCGAGCGCGACAAGGAGGACCTCGTCATCTCCGTCTCGGACACCGGACGCGGGATCCCCGACGAAATCCGCGGGCGGCTCTTCGGCACGTTCGTGACGAGCGGCAAGCCCGGTGGCACCGGCCTGGGCCTCTCGATCGTGAAGAAGATCGTCGAGGAGCACCGCGGCTCGGTCACGGTCGACAGCTCGTCCTCCGGAACGAAGTTCGTGATTCGCCTCCCGCAGACCGAGCAGGAGGGGCTCGACGCGCCCCGGCGCATCACGGAGGACGAGGCCGACACGCTCGCGCTGGGCAAGGCCCGGCTCGGTCGCGCGAGAAAGCTCGCCGAGCGAGGCGCCGCGGCCGGAGGCACTGACGACTCATGAAGCCGAACCTGCGGCAGCTCCCGCTCCTCTCGCCTCGCGCCGACGCGCTCGAAAAGTGCGTGTATTGCCCGAAGCTCTGCCGGGCGGCGTGCCCCGTGTCCAACGCCGAGCCGAGCGAGTCGCTCATCCCGTGGGGAAAGATGTCTGCCGCGTATTTCATGGCGCGGGGGGACGTCGCCATCACGCCCGAGAGCGCCTCCGTCGCCTGGGCCTGCACCGGGTGCCTCGCGTGCGCGGAGCGGTGCGATCACAAGAACCCGGTCGCGGCGACGCTCACCGACGCGCGCGCAGATCTCTACGAGCGCGGCGTCGCTCCGCCGGAGGCCATCGCGCTCGTCGCGCGCTGGCCCCAGCTGTCGGACGCGCGCAAGGCTGCGGTCTCCGAGCTGAGCCACGAACAAGGCCACCCGGTCGCGCACCTCTTGCTCGGCTGCTCTTATGCCCAGAAGGAGCCTCGGGCGGCGCGGCTCGCGGTGCGCGTCGCAGAGGCGCTCATGGGAGGAAAGGTCGCGCTCGCCAAGGGGTGCTGCGGGTACCCGCTCGACGCCGCGGGTGACAGCGCCGGCGCCACCCGCGAGCGCGAGGCCCTGTCGCGCGAGGTCTCGTCGACCGACACGCTCGTCGTGCTCGACCCCGGGTGCTTCCGCGCGCTCGCTCCGCGACTTCCCAACGCGACCCTGCTCCTCGATCGGGCCGCGCAGGTGCTCGATCGCTTCAAGCCGCGGCCGGGGCTCGCTCCGCCTCGCTACCACGACCCTTGCCAGCTCGGCCGCGGGCTCGGTCGCTACGACGCCCCTCGGGAGATCCTCGCCCGCGTGGTGGGCGCGCCGCCGCTCGAGTTCGAACGATCGCGGGAGCGCGCCGACTGCGCCGGCGCGGGCGGGCTGGTCCCGGTGACGCGTCCCCAAAACTCGTCCGCGATCGCGGAGGAGCGGCTGTCCCAGCACGCTCGGCTTGGGGGCGGACCGGTCGCCACCGCGTGTGGCTCGAGCCTCCACCGGCTGAAGAAATCCGGCGCCGACGCGCGCGACCTGGTCGAGTACATGGCCATCGGGCTGGGCCTCGACTGCGAGTGAACGAGGCGCCCCGCATGCGCCGCCGCTGGTCCGTCACTCGCAGGCTCCTCGCGAGCTACATGACGTTGCTCGCGGCGTTCGCGGTGACGATGTCGCTCGGGTACCGCGACCTGAAGCAGGCGACCGCCGAGGCGGAGCTCTCTCGGTCCGTGCTCGTCCCCTTGCAGCTCTCGATCGGGCAGGCGCTGGCGGAGCAGAACGTGCTGGCGACGCAGCTGAACCACGCCGCGGCCGCCAAGAACCCCGCCGACGTGCGCGAGTGGATCGAGACGGCGCGCCGGGCCAGGCCGCTCACCCTCGCCGCGGCGCGATCCTCCGCCGAGCGGCTCGAGGGTCGATCGCAAGAGGCGTCTCGGCTGGGAGCGGCCGTGCTCGGTGATCTCGAGGCGGTCGAGGCGCGGACGGCGACCGACGGCGACGCCTACGCGCGCTTCTTCGACGCGCTCGCGAAGGGCGATCGTTCCCGCGCGGAGGCGGTGCAGAGCGAGCTCGTCAAACACGAGGCCGAGAACGCGCAGCGCCTCCGCTCCATCAAGGCGCAGACCGAGGCCACGATGCAGCGCCAGGGCGACGAGGCGCGGCGCCGGGAGGGGCGCGCGATCCAGCTGCTCGTCGCGCTCTCCGGGCTCACGCTGCTCGTCGCGGCCGGCATCACGTTCTACGCGCGGCGAATGCTGCGCCCGCTGGGGGCGGTGACCGAGCGCGCCCGCGTCGTCGCCGGCGGTGATCTCACGCCCCGCGCCGCCGTCGACGACGGCAGCGAGATCGGACAGCTCGCCGGCACCTTCGAGGGGATGGTCGGCGCGATCCGTGACGCCCGGCTCGAGCTGGTGAAGGCGGAGCGGCTCGCCGCGATCGGCAAGATGGCTGCCCACATCACCCACGAGATCCGAAACCCGCTCTCGGCCATCGGGCTCAACCTCGAGCTGCTCGAGGGCGAGCTCGAGACGGCAGGCAAAGACGGGCGCGAGCAGCGTGAGCTGGTCGCCGCGATCAAGGCCGAGGCGAACCGGCTCGCGCGCCTGTCGGAGCAGTACTTGAGCCTCGCGCGCCGGCCTGCTCCCACGCTGGGCGTCGAGCCCATCGGCGATCTCGTCCAGGAGATCCTCGCGTTCCTCAAGCCCGAGCTCGACCGCGCCAAGGTCTCGTTTCGCGTCGACGTGGACGACGACGCGCCGAGCGTACCGATCGACGAGAGCCTGCTCAGGCAGGCGCTCTTGAACATCATCCGCAACGCGCGCGAGGCGATGGCGGAGGGCGGCGCGATCGGTGTCTCGGTCAAGCGCTCCCTCGCCGGCGGCGTCGAGATCGTGATCGACGACGAGGGGCCGGGCATCCCCGACGAGCTGCGCGCCAACATCTTCGACCCGTTCTTCACGACGAAGCAGCGAGGTACGGGGCTGGGCCTGGCGGTGACGCGGGAGATCGTCGAGGCGCACCGAGGGACGATCCGCTGTGAGCCACGCAAACCGCACGGCACTCGCTTCGTGATCGAGCTGCCGCGATAGGGCGCAGGGGTCAGGCGACCAGGGCGTGGCGGCCGACCTGGTCGCGCCACGAAGGATCGAGCAGGTCGGCCAGCTCGAACACGTGGTCGTCCTCGGCGCCCAGCTCGAACAGCACGCGCGCCACACCGAGCACGTAGTCGATGTTGTGCCCGCTCGGCCCTGCGCTCGCGCGGACCTGTGCGGCGATGCGGTGGACGGGCGCAGGGCCGAGCCACTCTTCGTTGTTCGGCGTGGCGACATAGACCAGGCCGACGCCGATCTCGGCGCCGTCGGTCGCGCGGACCATCGGCAGCTCGAGGCGCGAGTATCCGCCGCGCTCTCGGAAATCGAGGCCGTCGAGGACCGCGGGGGCGTCCTCTGGGCGCACTGCGAAGGCGATCCCGTGGCAGCGCGCGGCAGGGGACGCCACCAGCGTCGCGACCCTCCCGGGCGCGCCGGGGACCCCTCGGTGATCGGTCGAGCCTTGCCAGAACCGCCGCTCGTAGCCCTCGATCACGGCCGGCTCATGCGCCGCGAACGCGAAGGCTGGCCGGAACATCAGCGAGCCGTAAGCGAAGATCCACAGCATGCCTCTGGCTCTTGCCATGACCGCCGACGATTTTCCAAGTTTCGGCGAAAAAGGAAAAGTCCCCTCTCGATCGGGTCGAGAGGGGACTCGGGCGCCGGGGGACCGGCGCCGGCTCGGCACCTTGCCTTACGGCTTGGGGGCCGCGCCTTGCTTCACCGTCTCGACGGCGACCGGCTTCTTCTCGAGGACGATGAACTGCACGCGGCGGTTCTTCTGCCGGCCCTCCTCGGTCTTGTTGTCGCCGACGGGCTTATCCATCCCGTAGCCCTTCGACAGCAAGCGCGCCGCCTCGACGCCGCGCTTGACGAGCGCGTCCATGACGGCCTTGGCGCGGTCGTCGGACAGCTTCTGGTTGAGCTGCTTGTTGCCCTTGTTGTCCGTGTGGCCCTGGACCTCGAGCTTGAGGACCTCGGGGTGCTCCTTCAGGACCTGCGCGACCGAGTCGAGCAGCGGGTTGGAGACCGCGCGGATCGTCGACTTGCCGAAGTCGAACTGCACCTGCTCGAGGATGACGATCTCGCTGTCGGTGAAGCGAACGAGCTTCGGGCAGCCGCGCTTCGACGGGTCCTTGTCGTCGACGCCCTTCTCCTTCGGGCAGGCGTCCTGATCGTCGCGGAAGCCGTCGCCGTCCGTGTCGGGCGGGCAGCCGTTGGTCTTCGGGTCGTCGGTCTTGACGCCGGGGATGTCGACGCAGGCGTCCTCGTCGTCGGGCACGCCGTCGCCGTCCTTGTCGTTGATGGGGCAGCCGTTCTTCTTCGGGTCGTCGCTCGCGACGCCAGGCTCGTTCGGGCACGCGTCGACGTCGTCGAGGATGCCGTCCTTGTCGCTGTCGCGCTCCGGGCAGCCGTGCTTCTTTGGATCGGTGTGGGCCTTGCCGGGCTCGTCCGGGCAGGCGTCGTCCTTGTCGAGGATCGTGTCCTTGTCGCGGTCGGAGTCGGGCGGGCAGCCGTGCTTGAGCGGGTCTTCGCTCTTCACGCCAGGCACCTTCGGGCACGCGTCGACCGGATCCATGATGCCGTCGCCGTCGGTGTCGGTCTGCGCCTCCTCGATCACGGGGGTGTACGCGAACTGGAACACTGCGCGGCCGGCCGGCGTGCCGACGCCGGTGGTGAGGCCGGGGCCGCCGGCGACGCCGAGCTCGAGGAACTCGACGCTGGGCAGCCGCCACTTGAGGCCGGCCATGAGCTCCGCGTTGGTCGAGCGGCCGTCGGGCTCCTGGACGTCGACGCCGCCGGACGTCTCGAGGCCGATCTGCAGCGTGCGCTTGTCGAGCAAGAGCACGCCGACGCCGGCGCCCCAGTTCATCTGGTGGCCGAGCTGGACGCTGGCGATGTCGGTCGACGAGGTCTTGAGCGTCGGGCCCGCCATCACGCTGTAGATGAAGCGATCGGCGCGGCCGCCGATCAGCAGCTGGGGCTGGGCGCGGAACGAGCCGTCGCTCACGTAGGAGTTGTCGAAGCCCGTGGGCATCCAGAAGTAGCCGCCCAGCGCGATCTGGAAGGGCTCGTGGTACTCGCCGAACAGACGGAAGCGGGCGCCGAGGCGCAGGTCGCCGACCGCCGCGCCCGACGGCTCGGCGAACGCGACGTTGCCGCCCTCGGGGGCGTCACCCTGGCTGAGCAGGGCGAACGGCATGTTCGCGCTGATGGCGATGCGGTTGATGATCGAGAAGTTGAGGCCGACGTGCAGGAACATCTGGTCGGAGACGACCTTGCCGATGTCCTCGGTCTCGTCGCCCGTCTCGCGGACGAGGACGAGGGGCTCGCGCGCGTAGTCGAGCATGGCCATCGCGTGGAAGGTCATCTCGCCGGCCGCGTAGGGGGAGGGGACCCCGAAGAAGCGGTCGCCTGCCGCGGACGGGTGGAAGCGAGGCAGATCGACCTGCGTCGTCTCCGTTTGCTGGGCCGCCGCGTCTGCCGCCAAGAGGGCCGCGCCCAGACCTGCCGTGAACGCAACCAACCGGTGTGGCCACCGAGCCTTCATCATCTCGACCTCACGATTTTTTCTGCCAAAAACAGGGGTAAGACAGCTTGAGCTTGATAGTGCCCTTCTCCCGAGAGCACAACGATCCCGCGCCACCTCCTGCGAATCTGCTCAGGGCGCAGCGGGTTTGTCAGCTCTGGACAGCCGTTTAGGAAAAGCGATAGACACTCGGCCGCGATGACCGAGCCCGCCCGCCCGTACGACCCCGTCCCGACCCTCGCCGAGGAGCTCAACCTCCCCCGCTCGAGCGTCCAAGCCGCCGTCGCTCTGTTCGCCGAGGGGGCGACCGTCCCGTTCATCGCCCGCTATCGAAAGGAGGCGACGGCCGGCCTCGACGAGGTGCAGCTGCGCGCGATCGAGGAGCGCCGCGCGTACCTGATCGAGCTCGCGGAGCGGCGCGCCGCCGTGCTCGAGGAGATCAAGAAGCAGGGCAAGCTCACTCCCCAGCTCGAGGCGAAGATCGTCGGCGCGAAGACGAAGGCGGAGGTCGAGGACCTCTACCTGCCGTACAAGCCGAAGCGCCGCACGCGCGCGATGATCGCGAAGGAGCGCGGCCTCGAGCCGCTCGCCGAGCTGATGCTCGCGCAGGCCGCGGGCGACGATCCCCAGGCCCTCGCCGCGCGCTTCGTCGACGCCGCGAAGGAGGTCCCCGACGTGGCCGCCGCCCTCGCCGGGGCGCGAGACATCGTCGCCGAGCGCCTCGCGGACACCGCGGAGGTGCGCAAGCACGTCCGCGACACGATGGCGAAGGACGGCGTCCTCAAGGTCGAGAAGCTCAAGGAGCACGAGGGCAAGCCGACCAAGTTCGACACCTACGCGAGCTACGAGGAGCCGGTCGCCGCGATGCCGTCACACCGCGTCCTGGCCATCAGGCGCGGCGAGGCGGAGAACGTCCTCCGCGCGAACCTCACCGTCGACGGCCCGAAGCTGACCTCCGAGATCGC
This sequence comes from Polyangiaceae bacterium, assembly GCA_016719945.1. Classification (GTDB taxonomy): domain Bacteria; phylum Myxococcota_A; class Polyangia; order Polyangiales; family Polyangiaceae; genus Xiheicaenibacterium. The sequence goes on from JADJYE010000003.1 coordinate 614,841, forward strand.
GCAGCGCGGGGGCGTGGCGGGTAAGGGCCCGTGGGCGGCCGAGCTCGAGAAGGCAGCGTCCGACGCGTACAAGCGCCTGCTGGCGCCGACCTGTGAGGTCGACGTCCGCGTCGAGCTCAAGATGCGCGCCGATCGCGAGGCGGTCAGCGTCTTCGCGCAGAACCTCCGCGAGCTCCTGCTCGCCGCCCCTTATGGCACGAAGACCGTGCTCGGCATCGACCCCGGGCAGCGCACCGGCTGCAAGTGTGTGGTCCTCGACGCGACCGGCAAGCTGCTCGAGAACACGACGATCTACATCGTGCAGGGGGACGGGGCGCTCGAGAAGGCCCGCGCGTCGCTGAAGGCCATGCTCGCGAAGCACGACATCCGCGCGGTCGCCGTCGGCAACGGCACCCACGGCCGGGAGACCGAGGCGTTCGCGCGCGAGGTGCTGGCGGAGGTGGGCAAGAAGGACGTGCTGTGCGTGCCGGTCAGCGAGGCCGGCGCGAGCGTGTACTCGGCGAGCGACGTCGCCCGCGAAGAGTTCCCCGAGCTCGACCTCACGGTGCGCGGCGCCATCAGCATCGCTCGCCGCCTCCAGGACCCGCTGGCCGAGCTGGTGAAGATCGATCCGAAGAGCATCGGCGTCGGGCAGTACCAGCACGACGTCGACGCCGCGCTCCTCGAGCAGCAGCTCGACGAGGTCGTCGAGAGCTGCGTGAACCTCGTCGGCGTCGAGCTCAACACCGCGAGCGCGCCGCTGCTCGCCAGGGTGTCTGGCATCGGGCCCTCGCTCGCGAAGCGCATCGTCTCGCACCGCAACGAGAAGGGCGCGTTCCCTTCGCGCAAGGCGCTGCTCGAGGTGTCCGGCCTCGGGCCGCGCACGTTCGAGCAATGTGCGGGCTTCGTCCGAGTCCACGGCGGCGAGCACCCGCTCGACGCGAGCGCCGTCCACCCCGAGCGCTATGGCCTCGTCGAGCGCATCGCGAAGGACCTCGGCGTGCCGGTGCACGAGCTGGTCGGCAAGGCCGAGCTCGTCGCCAAGATCGACGCCAAGAAGTACCTGAGCGCCGAGGTCGGTGAGCTCACGCTGGGCGACATCGTCTCCGAGCTGAAGAAGCCGGGTCGCGACCCGCGCAAGAGCTTCGAGCCGCCTGCGTTCCGCGACGACGTCCGCACCCTCGACGATCTGAAGGAGGGCATGACGCTCGAGGGCGTCGTGACCAACGTCACCGCGTTCGGCGCGTTCGTCGACATCGGCGTCCACCAGGACGGGCTCGTCCACGTCTCGGAGCTCGCCGATCGCTTCATCAAGGACCCTGCCGAGGTCGCGAAGGTGGGAGAGAAGATCAAGGTGCGGGTGCTCGAGGTCGACCTGCAGCGCAAGCGCATCCGCCTCTCTGCGAAGAGCGGGGCGCCGCGGGTGAACGGCGGCGCGCCGCAGGCGCAGGGTGCTCCGGCCCCGAACGGCGGCGGCAACGGCGGCGCGCGGCGGCCTCCGGTCCGCGGTGACCACCCGCGCACCAGCTCGCCGGCGCAGAGCCAGAAGCAGTTCTCGTACAACCCGTTCGAGAAGCTGCTGAGGAAGTAGGCGACGCGCTCCTCGCAGATGCGCGCCGACCGCCCCCCGCAGCGGGAGACGGTCGGCCTTCCCGCCCGCGGACACGGTCGGGGGTGCGCGGCGCCAGCCCTGATTTGAGCTACGTTCACCTCATGCTCGAGACGTGCGGGTTGCGAATCTTCGCCGGTGTTCCGCTCGCGGTCGGGTCGCTGCTCGTGGTGTCGGCCTGCGGGGACACCGCGGGCTCCTCGAATCCCGGCGGCGGCGGGCAGGGAGGTGGCGAGGTCGTTTCGCTACGCGGCGGCGCCGAGAAGGGGCCCTTGGTCCTTGGGTCGACGATCGAGATCGCCGCGCTCGACGGCGCGCTCGAGCCTACGGGCGATGTCTTCAACACCCAGACCACCACGGATGCAGGGACGTTCGAGGTCGTCGTCTCCGCGCCGGGTTGGGTCGCGCTCCATGCGTCTGGGTACTATTTCAACGAGGTCGCCGGCACGCTCTCGGGCGCGCCCATCACGCTGCGCGGCCTCGCGGACGTAACGGTTGGTGGGGACGTGTTCGTCAACGTGATCACCCACCTCGAGGAGCGTAGAGTCAGGTCGCTGGTGCTCGCGGGCGCTGCCTTCGAGGTGGCCGTCTCGCAGGCCGAGGGCGAGCTCCAAGCCGCCCTCGGGGTTGGCTCGCCGGGCGTGTGGGCGGGCGCGACTGGCGTCTCGATGAGCATGCTCGGGGGCGACAGCGATCCAAACGCCTACCTCCTCGCGGTGAGCGCCGTGCTCGTCCAAGCTGCGGCGGAGGCGGCAGGGCCCGGTGGTCCAGTCGACGGCGAGCTCCAGGAGCTGTTGAACACCGTCGCCCAGGATCTCGGGGACGACGGCGCCGTGAGCTCCGAGCTGACGGCACGCGTCGCGGTCGCGCAGCTCGCTCTGGACAGCGCGGCGGTGAAGGTCAACCTCGCGGCGCGCTTTTCGGAGCTGGGGATCGCGACGCCGGTCCCGGATCTCGACCGCGTCCTCGATCAAGACCTCGATGGGCTGGTCAACGCTGACGACAACTGCCCTCGCGCGCCGAACCCTGACCAAGCGGACTGGAACCTCGATGGCCTCGGAGACGCATGTAGCCCGGCGTTTTGCGGGAACGGCCTGCCGGAGGGGCGGGAGGCGTGCGATGACGGCAACGCCGACGACGATGACGCTTGCACCTCGAGCTGCACCCTCGCGACGTGCGGGGACGGTCTCACCCAAGCTGGCGTCGAGGCGTGTGACGATGGCAACGGTGACGAGGGCGACGCGTGCCTGAGCACGTGTGAGCTGGCAAGCTGCGGGGATGGCTTCGTTTTCGGCGCGGTCGAAGCGTGTGACGACGGAAACGCTGCGGATGACGACGACTGTCTATCCACGTGTGAGCTGGCAAGCTGCGGGGATGGCTTCGTTCACGTGGGGGTCGAGGCCTGTGACGATGGCAACGGTGACGAAAGCGACTCGTGCCTGAGCACATGTGAATCGGCGAGCTGTGGGGACGGCTTCGTCCAAGCCGGGGTCGAAGCGTGTGACGACGGCAACGACGACGTCGGTGACAACTGCCCCGCGTGCGCCTTCGCGGCCTGCGGCGATGGCTTCTTGCTCGATGGATTCGAGGAGTGCGACGACGGTGACCTCGTGGAAGGCAACGGCTGCGACGCCGATTGCACACACACCTGCTTCAGCGGGTCAGGGGGCGCGATGCTCGCCAAGGTCGACCTGACGACGGGCCATTGCTACGGCGCTTTCGAGCCTCGTCATTTCTTCACGGCGCTCAATTCGTGCCAGTCCCGGGGGGCGTACCTGGTGTCGATCTCCTCTGCGGCCGAGAACGACCTCGTTCGGTCCTTCTTCCCCGGCGAAAACTTGTGGATCGGCTTGTGGAGACCGAGCAGCTCGTTCACCTGGGCGAGCGGCGAGCCCGTGACCTTCACCAACTGGGCCCCCGGCCAACCCGACTTCGTCAACGAGAACCCTGCGATGATGATCACGGATGGGACGTGGCACGACGTCGGGGCGACCTTCGATCGCGTATTCATTTGTGAGACGGCCCCGTGACGCCGCCCCGCGATCCCAGTCGGCGCGCTTCGTTGCGAGGCCCGATCGAAGGGGCCTGCTCTTGACGTCACGGGGTAGACGTAGCTCTGGCGAGCTGCGAACGCTGACGTCGCGCCCCCAGCGCCAGCGCCAAGGCGGCCAACGCGACGACCGACCCCGGCGCGCTGGGGGACGAGCGCCCCGTCGTCGCGCATGAGCAACCGGCTTCGCTGCCGTCGTCGTCGACCTCGGCGCCGCCCTCGCCGCCGCCTGACCCAGCGCCGCCTGCTCCGGTCGCGCCGCCCTCGCCGTTGCCCACGATCACCTGCAGCTCGAGGGTGACCGCGTCGTCGGGCGGGCCGCCTTGGTCGGCGAACCACGCGACGCCTTCTTGAACGAGCCCGAAGCTCTCGGAGTACGTGCCCGGCTGGGCAGGCGCGTTCAGGTCGAGCTCGAACGTGTACGCTGCCCAGCAACGTGCTCGCGTCCCAGGGCTGCCCGCCCGAGTTCGTATAGGTGACCCTCACCTTGAACGTCTCTCCGGCGAGCACCACCTCGGGCGCCTCGACGCTCGCGAGGGTCGCGCCGTAGCTGCCGCCGCTCGCGAACGCGACCAGCTCCTCGTAGGTGCCGTTCCACACGTTGAGATCCACGTTGCCCGCGATGCCAGGCACGCTCCCCGAAGAGCTGTATTGCCAGACCGCGATCTCGCTCCACTGGTCGGCGATGTTCGAGCAGCCACACGCCGGGGGCGGCGCGGCTGGCGGCTGGCAGGCGTTCGGGTACTGCGCGTGCCACAGCGCGTAGTCGGCGAACTCGCTCGACCCGACGTTGTCTTGCCAGAAATATTTCCCCGTATAGATCATCGGCTTCTTGCCGGTGCCCGCCTCGACGATGTCGAGCCACACGCCGACGCGCGCCGCGATCTCCGCCCCACCCAGCCCATCGGTCGACTCGACGTCGATCACCGGGGGCAGGTCCCCCGCGTCGAGCATGCCCAGCTTGTCGACCACGATGTTCGCTTGCTCGACCGGATCGCCACCCGGGTCGAAGTATTGGTATGCGCCGCGGATCATGCCGACGGCCTTGATGCCCGCCCAGTTGGCGTCGAACTGGGGATCCATGAAGTCGCCGTGGTTGATGCGGGCGATCGCGAAGTCGTATTCGGTGGCGACCTGCGTCCAGTCGATCGTCCCCTGGTAGTACGAGACGTCGATCCCGTGGACGACGTCGGTGAAGCAGATCTCCGCGGCTTGCTCGGCGACGCCGATCTCCTCGGAGCCATCCCCGGGGGGCGGGTCGCTGGGCTCCTCGACCTCGCACGACGCGAGGAGGAGGAGGCCCAACGCGGGAGCGTAGCGGTGCAGCCGGCGCATGGCCGCGGATGCTGACGCGGCAGCGGGCCGGTCACAAGACCCTGGACGCGCCTGGTCCGTAGCAGGGGGTGTCCCTAATTCGGCTCGGGGTTCGCCCGGCCCTCGCTCACGCTCGCAAGTGAAGGCCGGGCAATCCCCGAGCCTCACCCCGACCTATGTTCCACCCCCATTGATCTTGCTGGTCCGACCTTCGGTCGGACTAGCATTCACCGACCATGGCTCCCCGAGACGACAGCGACGACCGCCAAGCCATCCTCGCGCGCCGCGCGATCTTCGTGACGACGGCGCTCGCGGCGCTAGGGTGCTCGTCGCAGGGAGGGCAGGGGACGCCCACCTCGACGGTGGCGACGTCGACGAGCACGGTGATCGCAACGGCGCAAACGACCGCTACGAGCACGTCCTCCGGCTCTGCGTCGGTCGCCACCTCCTCCCCAAGCTCGACCCCGGACGCGGCCGGTCGTCTGGCGTCGTGGGAGAAGGCGCGGGCCGCGGCCCCGCCGCTGGACGTCGCTGCCTCTCTGCCCGCGCGAGAGAAGCCCGAGCTCGAGCAGGTCAAGTCGGAGATGACCCGGATCTACGACGCCCTGGGCAAGGTCTGGCAGGCGGCCCCGGTGCACTGTAGCCCCAAGGACCCGAAATGCTCGGCGGCGTGGCAGCAGGCGGCGACGGCGCTCGGCGACCTCAAGGACGACATGCGCGGGCCTCTGTGCGGGTGGCGGCTGGGCCTCGGCGCGGTCGAGCGGACGATCGCCCACCACGGGTTCGCGGGCACCCTCATCAGCGCGCTCGAGGCCGAGCTCGCCGCGGCCGCCGAGAAACACGGGGCGAAAGCCGACTGGGAGACGATGCGCAGCGGGGCCGTGAAGCCCACGCCGTGCTTGAAGTGCGCCCCGCCTGAGCTCGGGGCGGTGACGGAGCATCGGTACGGGGGCGCCCCGTTGATGGTCCCGTTCGCTGACGGCAAGGTGACGCTGGACGGCGCGGACGCCGCGCTGGACGCCTTGGTCAAGCGGATGGGCGAGACGAAGGAGGCGGTCTTCGAGGTCCGCGGACATGCCGACCCCGCGGAGAGCGGGGACAAAAAGTCGCTCGCGAAGAAACGCGCCGAGGCGGTGCGCGACGCCCTCGTGAAGAAAGGCGCGGACAAGTCTCGGCTCCTCGTCGTCGTCTACGCCGACGATCTGCCCATCGGCAGCCTCGCCTCGGACGAAGGGCGAGCCAAGAATCGCCGCGTCGACTTCGAGGCGATCGCCAAGAAATAGGCAGCCGAACGCCTGCGATCGCCGGCGTTCGCGAGCCTCCTGACGTCAGCCCAGGCCCGCGAGCTTGAGCGCCGCCCGCCCCTGCTTGCCGACCGCGATGCGGCTCTCGTGGCGCACGGTCGCCATGACCTCCTCGAGGTCGCCCCCGGCATCGTCGTCTTTTCGGGCCTTGCCTTTGATGCTCTGGGGCGGCGACTTCCCTCGGCGCCGCCAGGCGCGCACGAGCAGCTCTTCGGGAAGCTCGCGGCGCAAGAGCTGGTAGGCATGCGTCGCGACGTACAGATCGTCGAGCAGCCCAAACGGCCCCAGCTCCTCGGGTAGCACGTCGAACGGGGCGACGAAGTACGCGAGCACCGCGTTCACGATCGGACGCGCGTGCTCGGGGAGCTCGGGCTCCGCGAACAACCGCGCGAACAGCTCGAAGATATCGGGCGCCCAGCACACCGCAGCGCCGTGAGCGCCCTCGTACCCATCGACGCAATCGCGCAGCGCGTCTGCGAATGCCGGCCCCTCGAACATCGCCCGTCCATGATAACGGCCGAGTCGGGCCGAGCGCGAGGTGAACGCCCGGCCCGCACTCCGGCGGTGCTACCTGCGCTTCGCGGCGGCCACGCATCGACGTTGCCGCGAACGGGTGTAAGCTTCGCTCGCTTCATGGCGGACGACAAACCCAAGGACAGGCCGCCGACCTCGCGTCTCGGCCGGCTCGCGCGGCTCGCGGCCCTCGCTCCCAAGGGAATGCCCATCGCGCTCGAGGGCGCCAAGCGGGCTCTCGGCATCAAGAAGCCCGACCAGCCGCTCACCGCGGACGAGAAGAAGAAGCGCTCGGAGGACGCGAAGAAGGCGGCCGAGGCGCTGCTCAAGACGCTCGGGGAGATGAAGGGCCTGCCGCTCAAGGTCGGCCAGATGGTCAGCTACATCGACGGCCTCGCGCCCCCCGGCTACGAGGAGCGCTTCAAGGCCGAGCTGAAGAAGCTTCTCGACAAGGCGCCGCCGCTGTCGCCCGAGGCGGCCGTCACCGTGATCAGGGAGGAGCTAGGCGCGCCGCCGGAGCAGGTGTTCGCCGAGTGGGAGCGCGAGCCGTTCGCCGCCGCGAGCATCGGCCAAGTGCACCGCGCCGTCACCAAGGGCGGCGACCGGGTCGCCGTGAAGGTGCAATACCCCGGCATCGACAAGGCGATCGAGGCCGACCTGAAGAGCATCCAGTTCTTCCAGTCGATGATGTCGCCGATCGCCAAGAAGCTGCACAGCGAGCAGACCATCGACGAGATCAGCAAGGTCTTCCGCGAGGAGCTCGACTACGGGCTGGAGGCCGAGCGCACCGACATCTTCCGCCGCATCCACGCCCACGATCCGACGATCGTGGTCCCGCACGTGCACCACTCGCTCACCACCCGCCGCGTCATCACGACCGACCTGATCGGCGGCCAGTCTTACGCCGAGTTCTGCAAGGACGCCTCGCAGGAGCACCGCAACGCGGCCGGCGTCGCCATCTGGACGTTCACGTTCCGGTCGCTCCTCAAGCACGGCCACCTCTACGCCGACCCCCACCCCGGCAACTACCGCTTCCTCGAGGACGGGCGCGTGGCGTTCCTCGACTTCGGTTGCGTGAAGGTCCTGCCCGACGATCTCGTCGCCGGCATGAAGCGCTACATGGGCTCGGCGCTCGACGAGGACTGGCACGAGTTCGATCGCGCGTGCGTCGAGGTGCTCGGCTACGACCCGGACGACGAGAGCTGGGAGCTATACCGCAGCTACACCCTCGAGCTGCTGATGCCGATCATGAGCCAGGAGCCGTGGACCTGCTCGCACGACAAGGCGCGAGAGACGGTCGCCTACCTCTCGCGTGGCCTCAGGAAGATCGCCTTCAAGGAGGGCGAGACGCTGCCGCAGCTGCCGAAGGTGCCAAAGATGCCGCAGGACTTCACCTTCGTGAACCGCCTGCAGTGGGGCCTCGCCAGCGTGATGGCTGGGCTCGGCACGGTCGCGCACTTCAGGCCGATCGTGGAGGGGTGGATCCGCGGCCCGGTCCACCCCGTCCCTGGGGAGTGAGCTTCCTCGGGAGTGAGGTTCCTGAGGAGTGAGCGCTCCTACCCCACGACCAGGTTGACGATCCGACCGGGGACGTAGACGAACTTCTTGATCGCCTTGCCCTCGACGAACGCCTTCACGCCGTCCGCCGCGAGCGCCGCTGCTTTCGCGTCCTCCTCGGTCGCGGCGCGCGCGAGCCGCACGTGCCCCCGCACCTTGCCGTTCACCTGGACCGCCATCTCGATGACGTCGTCGACGGTGAGCTTCACGTCGTAGGTCGGCCAGGGCTCGTACGCGAGCGTGCTCGGCTCGGCCGGCGAGCCGTGCAAGAGGTGCCACAGCTCCTCGGCCACGTGCGGCGCGAACGGTGAGACGAGGAGCGCGAGCTTGAGCGCGGCCTCCCGCGGCACCGCGGGCAGCCCGTTCAAGTGGTTGGTGAAGACCATCATCGCGCTGATGGCCGTGTTGAAGCTCATCGCGTCGATGTCGTCGCTGACCTTCTTGATCGTCCGGTGCAGGAGGCGCTCGGTCTCGGCGTCGAGCGGCTCGTTCGTCGCCCGTGAGCAGACCGCGAAGACCCGATCGCGAAAGCGGACGACGCCCTGGATCTGCGACGACTGCCACGGCTTCACCGCCTCGAGCGGGCCCATGAACATCTCGTACAGGCGGAGGCAGTCGGCCCCGTGCGCCTTGACGATGTCGTCGGGGTTCACGACGTTGCCGCGCGCCTTCGACATCTTCTCGTTGTCTTCGCCGAGGATCATGCCCTGGTGCACCAGCTTCTTGAACGGCTCCTTGTGAGAGACGTGGCCGGCGTCGAACAGCACCTTGTGCCAGAAGCGCGAGTACAAGAGGTGCAAGACGGCGTGTTCGGCGCCGCCGACGTACAGGTCGACGGGCATCCACGCGTCGTAGGCCTCCTTCGACCACCCGGCGCCGTCGTTCTTCGGGTCGAGGAAGCGCAGGTAGTACCAGCACGAGCCCGCCCACTGCGGCATCGTGTTGGTCTCACGCGCGTACCACTTCCCGTCCTTCTGGAAGAAGCGCCAGTCGAGCGCGCGAGCGAGCGGCCCCGCCGCGTCGTCGCCCGGGCGAAAGTCGGCGAGGGCCGGCAGGCGCAGCGGCAGCTCGCTCTCCTCGACGGCGATCGGCTGATCGTAGCGGATGACGGCCTTCGCGCCCTTCTGGGGGTCACCGCCCTCGGGCAGCTCGACCGGGAAGTAGATCGGGATCGGCTCGCCCCAGTAGCGCTGGCGCGAGAACACCCAGTCACGGAGCTTGTAGGTCACCTTCCCGCGCCCGCGGCCCATGCCCTCGAGCTTCTTGACCATCGCGCGCGAGCAGTCGGGCGTGGGCAGGCCGTCGAGGTCGCCGCTGCGCACCGCGACGCCGTCGTCGACGTACGCGGCCTCGAGCACGTCGTGGAGCTTCCCGTCGGGGCTCACCACCTCGACGATCGGCAGGCCGAGCTGCCTCGCGAACTCGAAGTCGCGCGCGTCGTGCGCGGGCACGCCCATGACGGCGCCCGTGCCGTAGGAGCCGATGACGTAGTCGCCGACCCAGATCGGGACCTTCTCTCCCGAGATGGGGTGCACGGCGAACGCTCCCGTGGGCACGCCCGTCTTCGTCTTCGCCTGCGAGATGCGATCGCGGTCGCTCTTCGACGCCGCCTGCGCGACGTAGGCCTCGACCGCGGCGCGCTGCGCGTCCGTCGTGATCGTCTTCACCAGCGGGTGCTCCGGCGCGAGCACCACGAAGGTGACCCCCAGCAGCGTGTCGGCGCGCGTCGTGAAGACGCTGAACTTCGCGCCCTCGTGGCCGCTCACGGCGAACTCGATCTCCGCGCCCTCGGAGCGGCCGATCCACTCGCGCTGCATCGTGAGCGTCCCCTCGGGCCACTCGACCTCGGCGAGATCTTCTGCGAGGCGGTCCGCGTAGGCGGTGATCCTCAGCATCCACTGGCGCAGGGGCGCGCGCACGACCGGGTGGCCGCCGCGCTCGCTCTTGCCGTCGATGACCTCCTCGTTGGCGAGCACCGTGCCGAGGGCCGGGCACCAGTTCACGGGGATCTCGTCCTGGTAGGCGAGGCCCTGCTTGAACAGCAGCAGGAAGATCCACTGCGTCCAGCGGACGTAGCCCTCGTCGGTCGTCGCGAGCTCGCGGTCCCAGTCGTAGCTGAACCCGAGCATCTTGAGCTGGCGCCGGAAGGTCGCGATGTTCTCGTAGGTCTTCTCGGAGGGGTGCGTGCCCGTCTGGATCGCGTACTGCTCCGCGGGCAGGCCGAAGGAGTCCCAGCCCATGGGGTGGAGCACGTCCTCCCCGCGCATGCGGGCGTAGCGGGCGATGATGTCGGTCGCCGTGTAGCCCTCGGGGTGCCCCACGTGCAGCCCCGAGCCCGAGGGGTAGGGGAACATATCGAGCAGGTAGCGCTTCTTCTTGCCTGGCCTGCGCTCGGCGCGGAACGTCGCCCGCTCCTCCCACAGCTTCTGCCAGCGAGGCTCGACCTCGGCGTGATCGTACTTGCCAGCCTTGTTTCCAGGGCTCTCCGCGTTGTCGCTCATGCTGGCTCCTTCGTTACCACGACCGACGCGCGGCGGCGGCCGTTACGGATCTTCCGAACATTTGACGAACGGCGCAAACGAGGGAAGAAGAGGTGACGATGCACGTCCACTTCGTCGCCGTCGCCGGCACGGGAATGGGGCCCCTCGCGGGCCTGCTCAAGTCCGCGGGCCACGAGGTCACCGGGTCCGACACGAGCTTCTACCCGCCGATGGGCCCCGCCCTCGAGCGCTGGGGCGTGCGGCTGAAGGAGGGGTTCGACCCCGGCCACCTCGAGCCGCGGCCCGATCTGGTCGTCATCGGCAACGTGTGCCGACCCCACAACGTCGAGGCGCGGGCCGCGATCGACGGGGGCATGCGCTACGCCTCGATGGCCCACACCCTCGCGGAGCTGGTGCTCGAGGGGCGCTCGCCGCTCGTCGTCGGTGGCACGCACGGCAAGACGACGACGAGCGCGATGTGCGCGCACGTCCTCGAAGTGGCGGGGCTCGAGCCGGGCTTCTTGATCGGCGGTCTACCGAAGAACTTCGAGTCGAGCTTCAAGCTGCCCGGGCCGCGCAAGCTCCCCCTCGCGTCGGGCGGGCCTGCGCCGAAGCGGCGCGCCCCCTTCGTCGTCGAGGGCGACGAGTACGACACCGCGTTCTTCGAGAAGACGCCGAAGTTCTGGCACTACCGGCCCGAGGTCGGGATCGTCACCTCGATCGAGCACGACCACATCGACATCTACCCGGACCCCGCGTCGTACCAGCAGGCGTTCGACGGCTTCGTGTCGCGCATCCCCGAGCGGGGGCTGCTCGTCGCCAGCGCGCACGACCCGCTCGTGCTCGACGTCGCGCGCCGCGCAGCCGCCGAGGTGACGTACACCTGCCTCGCGTCGGACGACGTCACGGCCGTCCCCCCGCACTGGATGGGCGCGCCGGTCGCCGGCCGCTCAGAGATGGACGTCTTCGTCGGCGGCTCGTTCGCGGGCCGCGTCGTGCTGCGCGTCCCCGGGGAGCACAACATGCGCAACGCGCTCAGCGCGCTCGCCGCGTGTTGCCAGGGCTTCGGCGTCGACGTGAAGACCGCGATGAACGCGCTGGAGACCTTCGACGGCGTGCGCCGTCGGCAAGACCTGCTCTACGAGGCGCGCGGCGTGCGCGTCTACGACGACTTCGCGCACCACCCGACGGCCGTCAGAGAGACGCTCGCGGCCCTCGCCTCGAAGCACCCTGGCGGCACCTTGTTCGCCGTCTTCGAGCCGCGCAGCGCGACCGCGTGCCGCGCGCTGCACCAGGAGGACTACGCCGGCGCGTTCGGCTCGGCAGGCCGCGTCGTGTTCGCGCCGCTCGGCCGGCCCGACATCGCCGAGTCCGAGCGCCTCGATCTCGGCCGCCTGGTCAGCGAGCTCGCCGCGCGCGACGTCTCGGCCATCGCGTCGACGTCGGTCGACGCGATCGTCGAGCTGCTCGCCCTCGAGGCGCGCCCCGGCGACACCGTGGCGCTCCTCTCCAATGGGGCGTTCGGCGGCATCTACGACAAGCTCAGGGCGAGCCTCGACGCCCGCCCCGCCTGAGAAGAGGCCCCCGAATGGGGGGCGAGCCGCTCTCGGGTTCGCGGTAAGATGCCCTCGCCATGAAGCGCCTCAGGCCCGCCTTCGTCGTCACCTGCGCTGCGATGAGCGCGTGCTCTTCGGAGCCGCAGCAGGTCATCTTCTCCAACCCCCCGCACACGCTGGTGCCACCAACCGCCTCCGCGACCGCCGAGGCGAGCGCCTCGGCCGCGCCGACGGCCAGCGTGGCCACGACCAGCTCCGCCGAGCCGTCCGCGAGCGCCTCGGCCCTGCCGCCGTCGCCCACGACGCGCAAGCGGGTGGGCAAGGCCGACACCGTGAAGGATTGGGTCCAGGCCGGCCCGGTGAAGGGGCCGATCAAGAGCCTGCATCCCCAGGACGCCCAAGGGCGGACCATCCTCGTCGGCGACGACAACGTCTGCTTCGTGCAGGTCCCGAAGGCTGGCCCCCCACCGAAAGACTTGCCGCCGGGCGTCCCCACCCCGATGGACCGGATCCAGCTCGACTGCCCTGAGATCTTCGACGATCCGGCGTGGGACGATCGGCGTAGTGGGTGGACGCTCGCGATCGACGAAGGGACGAAGACTTGCTTGTTTCAGCCGATGGGAGGCAACCCGCCTCCGCCCAACATGAAGGCCAAGTGCCCGGTGAAGAAGAAAAAGTAGGTACGCGTATGCGGGTGGGGGGAGAGGTTGCTCGACGGGAGGGGTCGTGTCGGGGGTGAGCACGGAGCCCCTCGAGAGGCTGACGCGCCGAGCGTGTGAGCTCACGGAGGCCACGATGGCCTGCTGCTGCGTGCTCGCGGCGCGGCCGGCGTTCCTCTTCCATGGGGTGAGGCCCAGCGATCGTCGGACCGCGCTCGCTCGCTCGCTCACCGAGATGGTGCTGCAGGTCGCGCGCCCCAGGTCGCTCCCTCGCCGCCGCGTCGTGTCGCGCGCGCCGCTGTTCACCGCGGGGCGGCTGCTGGTCATCCCGGTCCTCGAGGACGGCGCGCTCGTCGGCGCGATCGGCGTCGCCGTCCAGCACCCTCGCGCGTGGACGCCCACCGATCTGAGCAAGCTCCAAGGCCTTGGGCGAGAGCTCTCCCAGCTGAGCTTCCGTCGCTCGGGGGTGATGCGCTCCGATCGTGCTCGTGGCGCCGGCGCGGGAACAGGGCGCCGCGGTCCTCGTCTGAAGACATCGTGATAACGTCCCCGCCGGTGAGCCTCGGGATGTTCCGCCCCCCACGCCTGCGTCGCGCAGCGGCCGCAGGCGTGGCCGCGGCGGTCGCGCTCATCGGCCTCCCCCAGGAGGCGCAGGCCGAGGTGAAGGTGGGCGTCGAGGTGCGCGGCGAGCTCATGCGCCGCTTCAACGTCCAGCCGTACGGCGGGCCCAGCGTGGCCGTCGACCTCGGCTACTCGTTCGACACCTATCCGATCATGGTCATCCCCGAGCTCACCCTGGTGGGGGCCTTCTATGCCCCCGAGATCTACACGGGCAGCTTCCGCGCGCTCGGCGGGCTGAGGGTCGGGGCGGCCCTCGAGGTCGAGCCGACGATCTACGTGCGCGGCGGCTACCTCGGCATCTTCGGGCGCGACGTGCCCGATCACGGCGGCGTCTTCGAGGCCGGCGCGGCGATCGACAAGCGGCTCGAGCGCTCGCTCACGATCGGTGGCTCGCTCGGCTACCAGGGCTTCTTCGCGCCCCGCTGGGCGCACGGCATGGCGGCTGGGTTTCACGTGGGGTTCTGGCTATGAAGCGACTCGCTCTGCTCCTCGCGCTCGTCCTCGCTGGTCCTGGCTGCGGCCCGACCGAGCCCTCCACCACCGCCTCGCCCGAGACCTCGGCGGTCGCGACGGCCGCGCCGACCTCGAGCACGCCCGCCCCCAACCCCGAGGCCTCTGCGCCGCCGGCCACGTCGAGCGCGGCAGCCGCGGCCCCCAAGGTGGGCGCTCCGTTCGCGTGTGGCGGGCTCACGTGTGAGGTGTTCGACACCCCCGAGGCTGCGTTCGCTCAGGTCCTCGAGCGCGATAAGCCGCTCATCCTCGCGCTCGGAGAGAGCCACGCCCAGAAGAACGACCCCCCCGCGAAGTCGACGACGGCGCGCTTCACGGAGCTCTTCCTGCCCAAGCTGCAGGGCAAGGCCTCCTCGCTGGTGCTCGAGCTCTGGGTGACCGACGGCGCCTGCGGAAAGAAGCAGGAGCAGCAGGTCGCCGAGAAGCAGAAAGAGGTCACCAAGGGCCAGGCCGAGTCGAACCAGAACGAGTTCGTCACGCTCGGTCAGAAGAGCAAGAGCCTCGACATCGTGCCGTTCATCCTCAAGCCGACCTGCGAGCAATACGAGAAGGTCCGCGCCGCGGGGGACAACTGGATCTTCGAGATGCTCTCCGTGATCACCGTCAACATGCGCGAGAAGGCGAAGGCGCTGTTCGCGGAGACGGAGAAGAAGGCGAAGGGGAAGATGGTGCTCCTGTACGGCGGCGCGATGCACAACGATCGCGCGCCGAAGGAGGGCCGCGAGGGGTGGAGCTTCGCCAAGGACCTCGACGATCTCTCGGGCGGCCGCTACGTCGAGCTCGATCTCATCGTCCCGGAGTTCATCAAAGACAACCCCTCCTGGCGCGCACTGCCGTGGTTCAACGCGTACGACGTCGAAAAGATGAAGGGTTCTACCGTGCTCATCAGCACCGGCCCCCGCTCGTATGCGCTCATTTTTCCCCGCTCCGGCGGGGATTGACTTCGCCCTGGCCCTCGCTGATAGGTGCGGCCGCCCGCTAGTGAGCGGGTAGTTTTTTTTTGGAGGATCGAATGAACAGGTCGAAATCGGCGCTGGCTCTCATCGTGGTTGGCGCACTCATGGGCTGCGGTGGGGAGAGCGCATCGACGAACGCGAGCGCTGAGCCCGCGAAGAGCGGCGCGGCGTCTTCTCAGGCGCAGGGCTCCGGCAAGGCTGCCGAGAAGCCCGCCGGCGGAACGACGGCCACGGCCGCCGCCACCGAGGCGAAGAAGGCCGATGCACCGGCCGCTACCCCGCCTGCCGCGGGCGGCTCCTTGTTCAAGCACATGCCGAAGGACTGCGCCGAGGGCCGCGTCTACGCGAACATCGCGAAGATCCTCACGCCCGACACGCACGACGCGCTCGACAAGCTCACCACGAAGATGATCGCCGAGGGCGGCGCTGACGCGAAGAAGGGCGACGAGGCCCTCAAGGCCCTCAAGGAGGGCGGCATCGACCCCGCCAAGAGCGTCCGAGAGGTCGCCGTCTGCGCCAACAAGGAAGACGCGAAGACCCTCGTCGCCGTGAACATGGACATGTCGAAGGCCGACAAGCCTGGCGACGTGTTCGCCAAGGCGATGGAGAAGAGCACCGGCAAGGCCCCCAAGAAGGAGGAGATCGACGGGGTCACCTACCTGCAGAGCGGGGAGGGCAAGGTTTGGCTCGCGTTCGTCGGCAAGGAGACCCTGCTCGTCAGCGAGGGCAAGGACACCCTCACCGCGGCCGTCAAGGGCGGCGGCGGCGAGGCCGACTTCTCCGAGGCTCCCTCGTACGTCCTGTGGGCCAAGATGACCGACAACAACATGCAGATCATGGCCAAGGAGGCGGGGGACAACTTCGACCTCACCATCAAGGCGACCGACAAGAACGCCGCCAAGATCAAGAGCGAGTTCGAGAAGGTCCAGCCGGAGCTCGACAAGATGGCCGACAAGATGACGGCCTTCAAGCCGCTGCTCCCGATCGGGAAGAACGCCAAGGTCGAGGTCTCGGGTGAGAACGTCACCGCGACGACCAACTTCCCCAAGAAGGCGATCGCTGACACGCTCAACAACATGAAGGACCTGAGCCTCAAGGACCTCGAGAAGCAGATGCGCTTCTGATCCCCACGATCGTTTGGTTCCGCGGCAAAGACCTCCGCGTCGGTGATCACGCGCCCCTCCGGGACGCGATCGCTGACGGGGCGGTCTTTCCTCTTTTTGTCGTCGACCCCTATTTCTTCTCGCCCGAGCGCGCCCACGACGCGCCCCATCGGCTGCAGTACTTGCTCGACGCGCTCGCCGACCTCGCGGCGTCGCTCGCCGTCCGAGGCAGCCGCCTCACCCTCGTGCCGGGCAAGAGCGTCGAGGTGATCCCCAAGCTGTCTGCCCTGTTGGGCGGCGCGCGGGTGCTCGCCCATCGCTGGGTCGAGCCCTTCGCGCGCGAGCGCGATCGTCGCGTGAAAGAGGCGCTCGGCGATCGGTTCACCCTGTACGAGGGCGAGACGTTGCTCACACCTGGCTCGGTCAGGACGCAGGGCGGCGGTCCCTACGCCGTGTTCACCCCGTTCTCGCGCGCGTGCCGTCGAGAGCTCGACCGCGGCGTCGGGGCGCCGATCCCGCCCCCGCCCCTGATCCCCACCCGGGCGGCCCCTCGGCAGCTCGAGACCTGTGACCTGCCGACGCTCGACTCGCTGGGCCTGACCCGGAACCCGCGCGTGATCGCGGGCGGCGAGACCCACGCCCGCCAGCGGCTCGACCGCTTCGTCGCCGAGCGCCTCTCGGCCTACCCGACGGCGCGAGATCGAATGGATCTCGACGGCACGAGCCGTCTTTCGGCCGATCTGAAGTTCGGAGCGCTCTCGATCCGAGAGGTGTACGGGCGCGTGGCCAGCGCCAGCGCGAGGACGAAGAGCGCCCCGGTCCGAGAGGCCGCCGACAAGTTCCTCAGCGAGCTGCTGTGGCGCGAGTTCACGCACCACACGCTGTGGGATCACCCCGAGGTCCTCCGCCGCCCGTTCCGCGCGACGTTCGAGGGCTTCCCGTGGCGAGACGACGAGCGCGCCCTCGAAGCCTGGAGACAAGGGGCGACGGGCTATCCGATCGTGGACGCCGCCGCTCGCCAGCTGGTGCTCGAGGGCTACGTGCACAACCGCGCGCGGATGATCGCCGCCAGCTTCCTCACCAAGCACCTGCTCATCGACTACCGGCTCGGCGAGGCGCACTACTTGAAGCACCTCGTCGACGGCGACTGGGCGCAGAACAACGCGGGCTGGCAGTGGTCGGCGGGCTGCGGCTGCGACGCGGCCCCCTATTTCCGCGTCTTCAACCCTGTGGAGCAGGGGCGGAGGTTCGACCCCGAGGGGGCCTACATCCGGCGGTACCTCCCCAGCTCGGGGCCCTCCTAGCCGGGCTCATTCACGCCCCGTGGGAGGCGCCGGCCCGCGCGCTCGAGGCCGCGGGGGTCACCCTGGGACAGTCGTACCCGGGGCCCATCGTCGATCACAAACAGGCGCGCGAGCGCTATCTGAGCGTCGCGCGCGATCACTTGAAGCGAACGTGAAGCCCGGCGCGCGCCCGGTGTACCCTGCGGGGGAGTGAAGAAGCAGTCGATCGGGCTGGTCCTGTCGGGCGGCGGCGCGCGTGGGGCGTACGAGGTCGGGGTCCTCACCTACATCGCCGCGCGGCTCCCCGAGCTTATCGAGCGCGTCCGCGTCATCACAGGCACGAGCGTCGGCGCTGTCAACGGCGCGTTCCTCGCGTCGCGCGGCTTCACCGTCGCCTCGGTCCGAGACCTGGCCGATCTGTGGCGCACGCTGAAGGTCGACGAGCTCGTCGCGCTCGATCGTGGGGGGATCCGCGCGCTGTTGGCCGCGGGCGGCATGCGCCTCATCGGGCGCGAGGCGCAGAGCCCTCCGGTCGGCGTCCTGCGCGTGGACGGGATCGCGAAGCTGGTCGGCGAGCACGCCGATTGGCGGGGCCTGCGGAGGGTCGTCCGCTCGGGGCGCCTGGACGCAGTCGGCTTCGCCGCGACGGATATCGCCACGGGCCACACCCGCTTCTTCGTCGACCACTCGGACGCGCTCACGCCCCGTTGGCCCCACGGCGAGGACGCACCCATGCCGCAGCGAGCCGCGCTCGGTCCCGCCCACGTGCTCGCCTCCGCGGCGATCCCGATCCTCTTTCCTCCCGTCGCGATCGAGGGCCGCTGGTTCATGGATGGCGGTGTCCGCTACAACACGCCGCTCGCGCCCGCGCTCAGCCTCGGCGTCGACGCGCTGCTGATCGTGAGCGTGCGCGCGGCGAGCGAGGTCCAGCAGAGCGCCCCCGCCGACGAGTTCAGCGGCCTGGGGCAGGTGATCGGAAAGGTGCTCGACTCGGTGTTCCTCGATCGCGTCGCGTTCGATCTCGACCGCCTGAGCCGCATCAACGACGTCGTCTCTGCGGCCGAGGGCGTGTTCGGTCCAGAGGGGCTCGAGAGGCTGCGCGCCGAGCTCGTGCGGCGCGGGCGGCCCTCGTATCGGTTCGTTCCGTTCGCCCACGTCCGCCCCGGGCGAGACCTCGGCGCGATGGCGTCCGCACACCTCGCCGCGATGAAGGCGACGGGCCCCTTCTCCTTCGCTCGCATCTTGAAGGCGCTCTTCCAGGACGATCGCCAGACCACCGGCGACGCCGCGAGCTTCCTGCTGTTCGACGCGGGCTACGCGGCGGAGCTGATCGACGCGGGCTACCGCGACGCCGCGCTGGCGCACGCCCAGCTCGCTGCGCTGTAGCGTCGTCAGCGGGCGCGCGTCCCCCGGAAGAGGCCGGCCGCTCCGCCGAGCCATACGAGGTCACCCCGGCCGACGACGGTGACCAGACCGTTCGGCGCGCCCTCGGCCCGCGTCCACGCGGCGCCGTCCCAGCGCGCGGCGCCGCCGTCACCGACGACCCAGAGATCGGCGTCGGAGCTGGCCCACAGCGCGCGAGGCCCCTCGATCGGCGAGGCGCTCTTCGACCAGCTCTTGCCGTCCCACCGGTGAAGCGTCGACGAGGCGTGCTCCGCGATCCACACGTCTCGCTCCGACACGGCCCACAGCCCGTCCGCGCGTGCGAACGTCGCCCCACCGCTCACCGTCACCCAGCTCTCGCCGGAGAGGCGCCAGACCTCCGAGCCCGCGCGCGCCCACGCCAGCGGACCCGAGAGATCGATGCGCGCGATCTGCGGAGGCAGGGCGATGGTCGTCCAGCCGGTGAGCCGCTTCACGATGCAGGCGTCGCCGTCCTTGCAGACGACCTCCGGATCGTCGTGGCCGAGCACGCCGTAAAGAACGCCCGATCCCGTGGCGAGCCGCCCGAGCTCGCCCGGCGCCTTCTTCCAGGCGGCGTCTCGCCAGCGCAGGTACACCGCCTCGGATCGGCCCGCGGCTTCGACGTGGCCCATCAAGCGGGGGCGATCGTCGCGGCCGAAGAACACGCGCAGGTGTGGGGTCGGTAGCGCGAGCGGCGCGAGCTTGCTGAACGCGGCGTCTTCGCCCAACCACACGTCCACGCCGAGCGCGACGACCTTCGTCGTCTTGCCGAGCGCGACGTCATGGACGGGGGCACTGACGACGTTCGTGAGCGACAGCAGGGCGAGCGCGGGCACCGCCTTGGGCTCGGGCGCCGCGACCGCAGCGGCGCTTGCGCCGGGCGGCGCGCTCGAGGCGTGTGCCGCGGCGGTCGAGGAGGTGACCGAGCGCGCCGATGAGAGGCCGGCTCCGTCGCTCGCGCCCCTCGCCGGGCCACACGCCGCGGCGAGCGAGAGCAAGACGGACAGCGAGCGCGCGCGCCAGGGCATCGCCAGCGAGGTAGCATACGCCCGATGGCGCCGCCCTTGCTGATCGACACCGACACCGCGTCCGACGACGCCGTCGCGCTGATCCTCGCGATCCGCTCCGGCGCGGACGTGCGCGCAGTGACCGCCGTCGCCGGCAACGTCCCGCTCGCGCAAGCGAGCCGGAACGCGCGCTTCACGCTCGAGCTGTTGGGCGCCGACGTGCCGGTCTTCGAGGGCGCCCCGCGGCCGCTGCTCCGAGAGCCTCATACCGCCGAGTGGTTCCACGGCCAAGACGGCCTCGGCGATCAGGGGTACGCGCCGCCGCGCAGAGCCGCCGCGAGCGGGCACGCGGTGACCGCCATCATCGACACGGCGCGCGCGAACCCGGGGCTCACGATCGTGACGCTGGGACCCATGACCAACCTGGCGCTCGCGCTGCTTCAGGCGCCGGACCTTGCCGCTTCGATCGGCAGGATGGTCGTGATGGGCGGCGCTGCGTGCACCGTCGGCAACGTGACCCCCGCCGCCGAGTACAACATCTGGTGCGACCCGGAGGCCGCGCGCGTCTGCTTCCGCTCGCCGATCCCCATCGAGATGGTCGGCTGGGAGCTGTGCCGGGGCGCCGCCGCGCTCGACGCGGGCGACATCGAGCGGTGCCGCGCGCTCGGGACCGACGTCGCGCGGTTCGCGGTCGACTCCAACTCCGCGGCCCTCGCGGCCAACCGCGCGCTGTTCAACGAGGACGGGGTCGGCCTGCCCGATCCGGTCGCCATGGCGATCGCGCTCTGGCCCGAGCTCGCGACGAGGAAGAGCCGCCACGCGGTCGACGTCGAGTGCGAGGGGACGTTGACCCGCGGGATGACCGTCGTCGATCAGCTGGACGTCGTGCGCAAGATGCCCGGCAGCCGCGCCGGCTGGGCCCCCGGGGCCGCCGAGCGCGAGCCGAACGTCACGGTGTGTTGGGAGCTCGACGCCCGCGAGTTCAAGCGGCGGCTGTTCCGAGCGTTGGGCGACGTGAGCTCATGACGCGCCTCGGCGCGCGGCCTCGATCCGCGCGCGCAGCGCGCTCGGCGTGACGAAGGCCGCGGGCCGGCCGTGCGTGACGTCGTGCTCGTGCTCGAGCACCGCGCGCGTGATCACGTCGTTCGCCGGGGCGGTCCGCCCCGCACGCTCCGCGAGCTCGACGATCGCCCCGTTGAGCTCGCGGATCTCCGTGCGCCGCCCGCGGTCGAGGTCCTGCAGGGTGCTCGAGCGGGCCGCCTCTCCCACCCCGCCGAGCTTCTTCGCCATCGGGCCCAGCAGCCAGTTCGGCAGCGCCATCGCTCGCGCGATGGCGCCCGCTGGCAACGCCGCGACGCGCGCGTACGAGAGCCGGCAGGCCCGCAGCGTGGCGATGCCCTCGAGGATGCAGGCCGCGTAGCAGGCGCGCGCGTCCTCGTTTTCGAGCGAAGCAGCGATGCCGAGACCTGTCGCCGCGCACACGCCATTGTTGAGGTTCAACAGCAGCTTGCCGCGCTGCACGTCCTCGATGTGGTCGCTGATCTCGACGTCCTCGCCTCCGCGCGCGAGCGCGCCAGCGATCGCGTCGACGCCCGCCGCGCGTGCCCCTGCCAGCCGCTCGATGAAGACCTTGCCGCGCGTGGCCTGCCTCCGCGTCCCGTCGGGGAGGGTCATCACGTTGTAGACGACCACGCCCCCCGCGACGCGCTCGCCGAGGTGTCGCCTGAGCGTCCGCGCGGCGTGAAGACCGTTCTGGAGTGATACGACGGAGACGTCAGGCTTGAGGTGCTGCGCGAGGGCGGTGGCGACGGCCTCCGTGTCGGTGGATTTCACCGCCACGACGCACGCGTCGACGCTCGCGAGCGCCGCGTAGTCGGCGGAGACCCGGTGCTCGTGCGCTCCCGCGACGGGGTGTCCGTCGAGCCGCAGCGCGCGCAGCAGCTCGGTCCGCTCGCTGCGGCCGAGCAGCGTGACCTGCGCGCCGCCCGCGGTGAGCTCGGCCGCCACGTAGCCCCCGATCGCGCCCGCGCCGACGACGCCGATCCGAAGGGTCCCCGGGAGAGGCTCTGTGCTCACGGGGCGTCATGCTAACAAGTCCGGTCGAATGTCGTTCGCTCGCCGTGCCGTCCCGGGGCTCGTGGCGCTCGCCGTGGGCGTCGGCCTCGTCGCGTGCGACGCTCGATCCGGCCAACCGTCCGATCGACGCGCGCTCGCTCTCGGCCTCGATCCCAGCGACCGCGGCGAGCCCGTGACCGCGAGCGCGGGCAAGCCGAGCGGGTTCTTGATGGGCCAGCTGCACATGCACTCCGGAAGGTCGGGGGACAGCGAGACGCCGCCCGAGGTCGCCGCGCGCTGGTACGCGGATCGTGGGTTCGACTTCGTGTTCTTCACGGATCACAACGTGGTGACCGACACGCCCGACCTGCCCGGCATGCTGACCTTGCCGGGCATGGAGCTCACCCAGAACCTGAGGACGTGCACGCCGCCGCGCGGCGCTCCGTGCCTCTTGCACGTGACCGCGCTCTTCGTCGACCCGGGGCTCGGCGCCGTCTCGTTCGCACAGGCGTCCTCGCTCGATCGCGGGGCGCTGTATGGGCGCGCGGTCGATCTGGCGCACGGCTGGGGCGCGCTCTCGATGCTCAACCACCCGAACTTCGCGGACGCGGCGGACCTCGAGGTCGTGCTCGCGCTCGCCGAGCGGGGGACCTTCCTGCTCGAGGTCGAGAACCGCGCCGTGGACTCGCGCAACGAGGGCGGCGCCGGGCGCCCGTCCACCGAGCAGCTGTGGGACGACGCCCTCACGCGCGGCGCGCGCGTGTTCGCCGTCGCGACCGACGACGCCCACCACTACGACGACGCCGCGGCCGTCCGGGCGCGGGGGGAGATCGCCTACGTCGGACATCGAGGGTGGGTCATGGTCCGCGCCACGCGCTCGCCCGCGAGCATCCGACGCGCCCTCGAGGCGGGCGACTTCTACGCGACGACGGGGTTGGTCCTCGATCGCGTGGAGTGGCGCGGGCGGCGCCTCGGCGTGCGCGCGCTCGGAGAGCAGGTGACGTTCGAGGTCGTCGGGACGGGCGGCGCCGTCCTCCACCGCGCGGCCGGTCCGCAGCTCGAGTGGGACGTGCCCGAAGAGGTGCGAGGCTACGTCCGCGTGCGCGCCCGCGACGCCGCGGGCCGCAGGGCGCTCTGCCAGCCCGTGTTCCTCGACTGAGCTAGCGAGGTCCGCGATCGACGTCGAAGCCCTTGGCGCTGTAGTGCGCGCTCCACTTCGCCTGCGCCGCGCGCAGCTCGTTCGCCTCGGGCGTCGTCAGGTCGGGCTTGGGCTTGGCCGCGCACATCAGCAGGATGAACGGGTCCGCGCGCCGCTCTCGCCGGATGTTCGGCGCCTGGGTCTGGAACTTCGCGGGCTTGAGGCACTCGTCCTCGATCAGCTCGAAGAAACGGTCCGCGGCGTCCTTCGCGTCCGCGTCGAGCCCCGAGTGGCGCTCCTCGCGCGCGGCCTCTTCGCTCTCGCGGATGATGACCTCGAGGTGGAGGTGCGGCTTGATCTTCGGACCCGAGGCGTTCCCCGTCTTGCCGACGGTCCCGATCTTGGCGCCCGCCTTCACCGCCGTCCACGCTGTCGGCACGTTGGTCTTGTGGAGGTGCGCGTAGAAGAGGGACGCGTACAGGCCATCGCCGCCGCCGAGCGCGTCGGGCAGCTTGCAGACGATCTGCACCACGGTGCCGTAGCCCCCGCGCTTGTCGCTCTTCGCCTTGCCGTTGCACGCCGACAGCAGCGGGGTCCCCACCGGCGCGAGAAAATCGATGCCGTTGTGCTTGCCGTGCGCGCGGGGCGCGAGGAAGGCACCCTTGCCGCCGTCGTCCGTGCGGATGCCATGGTCGACGCCGAGCACGTAGCTCCACTCGGGGCTCTTCGGCGCCCAAGGGGGGGTCGGCGGCTCGACGGGGACGACCTTCTTCAGCTCGACGGCCGCCGGCAGCGTCGGCATCGGGGGCAACAGGTCGACGTCGCCGCTCACCCGCACCGCGTCGCCGCCCGAGCAGGCGACCGCAAACGTGGCCGCGAGCGCGACGAGCGCGCAGGCGCCTCTCTTCAGCGTCGTGGCGGGCTGCATGAGCGAGGTGACGTATGGATCGAATCGCCCGAGCGGGCCAAGAACCCTGACGGTGGAACTTCGAAGCGACCCCCCGCATTCCCTGGTAGGCTGCCGCCCGTGTTTGGTCGTCCCTCGGGATGGATCTTGGCGGTGCTGCTTCCCTTCGCCTTCGCGTGCGGCAACGACACGAAGAACGCGACCTGTACGCCCGACGAGCCCGATCGCGCGACCAACCCCGCGTGCATCTACGGCAACGCCGAACGGCCCGTCTTCGACGGCGGCGGCGAGTGCCCCGCGATCGAGGGGGACGTCCCCGCCACCTGCCCCAGCTTCTACGACGTGCTCGACATCCTCGCGGATTCGACGCGCGGCAACTGCACCTCGCTCGGCTGCCACGGCGCGGAGATCGGCGCCCAGACGGCCGTCTTCCTCCCCGTCGCCGACCCTGCCACGTTCTACGAAGAGCTGCTCGACGCCGAGGGGAGCGTCGGGCGCCCCTACGTGATCGCGGACAACGCCGGCACCCCCGCGAACGAGTCGCTCGACAGCTGGATGGTGTGCAACCTCCTGGCTGAGCACGGCGGTGGCTTCCCGATGCCGCCCCCCGGGGGCCTGCCCGATCCGGCCGACGTCGAGGTCGTCCGAGGCTGGCTGTTGTGTGGCGCCCCGGCGCCCGTCCCGTGCCCCGAAGACCCCGCCGATGCTGACTGCCTCGCCTGCGCGAAGGCGTCTTGCTGCTCGAAGATCGTGCAGTGCACCGACGACGCAGGCTGCTTGCCGTGCGCCGCGTGCCTCCAGGCCGGAGACCTCTCGGCGTGCACCGCGGAGTGTGACCTGGAGGATCCCAAGGTGGACGGCCTCGTGGGGTGCGTCAGCGCGCTGTGCGGGGAAGAGTGCCCCGGGATCGCCCTATGAAGCCCGCCTCCCGATTGCTCGCATCGCTCGCGTCGCTCGCTGTGTCGACCGCCGCGTCGGTCGCGCACGCAGAGGGCTCCGACATCACGTTCCGCGCGCGGACCGAGGTGACGGCGTACAAGGACAACGACGCGACCAACGTGCTCACTCCGGGGCTCCGCGCAGAGATCGAGAACGTGCCGTCGGGCTGGGCGATCGGGGCGAGTCTGCTGGTCGACGTCGTCACGACCGCGTCCGCCGACGTCGTCTCCACGGCGTCCCCGGCGTGGACCGACATCCGCTACGTCCCCGGGCTCGACGCGCGCTTCAAGATCAGCGACGTGACGCTGAGCATCGCGGGTGGCGGCTCGATCGAGAGCGACTACTACGCCGGGTCGGGCACCGTCGGGGTCGCCATCGACACGAACGACAAGCTGATCACGCCGAGCTTCAGCTACGGCTTCGGGTACGACCTCGCCTCGCGCCGGCACACCCCGCTGTCGGTCTACTCGCTCGAGCTGATGCGCCACTCGCTGGCGACGCACGTGAGCTTCGTCGTCAACAAGTCGACGATCTTCATGCCGGGCATCTCGGCGGTCCTCGAGCTCGGCGATCAAGAGAAGCCGTACCGCTACCTGCCGACGTTCACCGAGGGCACCGAGGTGCCGAACGGCGCGACGCGCCACGAGGTCAACCAGCTGCGCACGAGCGTGCGGCTCGCCGAGAACACGCCCGACCTCCGGCACAGGTACGCCGGCTCCGCGCTGATCGCCCACCGCTGGGACAACGCGACCGTCCGCGTGGAGGAGCGCCTCTACATCGACAGCTGGATGTTGATGGCCACGACCACCGACGCGACGATCCCGATCGACCTCGGCACCATCGTGCGCATCTGGCCGCACCTGCGCTTCCACGCTCAGAAGGGAGTCGACTTCTGGCAGCGCGCCTACGTGGTGAACGAGACGTCGCAGGGCGTGGAGGCCCCCAGCTGCGCGCTGGAGATCGCGAGCTCGGCCCGATGATCGCGGCGACCGCCGGCGGCGGCATCCGCCTCGGGGGGGACCACGTCGGCCTCACCATGTCGGCCGACGCGATCTATACCCGCTTCCTCGATCACCTCTTCATCACGAACCGCATCGCCGGGTTCGGCGCGCTGGTGTTCGACGCGGAGGTCGACTGAATGCGCTCCCAGGTGCTTTGGCTCACGCTGCTGCTCGCGGCTCCCGTCGTCGCCGGCTGCGAGTCCCCCGTGCAAGACGAGGAGATCTCCGACCTGGGCCCCGAGGTCGAGGGGCTCGAGGAGAGCGAGTACCACCGCTATGGTCAGAACTGCCTCGCCTGCCACGGCGGCTATGGCCCCGGCCCCCTCTTCTCGTTCGCTGGCACGGTCTTCTCGAGCCCGACGTCGGACATCCCCGTCCAGGCGGCGCGCATCACCATCACCGACTCCGCTGGGCAGACCGTGACCCGCCAGTCGAACTGCGCAGGCAACTTCTACATCGAGCCCGACGTCATCGAGCCGACGTTCCCGGTGCGCGTCGAGGTCGAGTGCACCCTGCCGGACGGCACCCTCCGCCGCAACGTGATGGGCACGCGCATCAACCGCGACGGCGGCTGCGCGAGCTGCCACGCGGTGGGCGGGCCGACGGCCGACAGCCCAGGCCAGGTGTTCTGCGTGCCCGAGGGCGTCGACGCGGGGTTCGAGGTCCCCCCCGACTGTCCCGGTGGTCCCGAAGGTCGAGGTGGCGGGTGAAGCGCGCGCTCGTGCCCGCCACGCTCGCGGCCCTGCTCGCCGTCGGGTGCGTCACCGAGGAAGACAAGGCCACGGTCGAGTTCGCTTGCCCGAGCGACGCCAACTGGCCCGTGGTGTCGCAGTCGCTCGAGCGAACCTGCGGCACCCTCGACTGCCACGGCGATCGTGGGCGGCCGTTCCGCTTGTTCGGTCGCAGCGGCGCACGCCTCGACGACGGCGATGTCGTCGGCGAAACCGACGGCACGAGCCCGGCCGAGCTCAGGGAGAACCTGGCCTCCGCGTGTGGGCTCGAGCCCGAGCAGATGGCCGCGGTCGTCGCCGGTGAGGAAGATCCCCAGGCGCTCACGCTCGTCCGCAAGCCGCTGCTGATCGAGGCGCACAAGGGCGGTCGCGTCTGGCTCGAGGACTCGCCCGGCTATCTGTGTCTGCTGTCGTGGATCGAAGGCTCGGTCGATCTGGTCGCGTGCAACACCGACCTCGAGACCCCCTGACCCCATTCTCTTGTTCGCGCGGCGCGTCCGAGGAAGATCCCCGGTCGCGCGCCGTACCACGCGCCACATCACCCATCCGAGGAGTGCCCAAGCCCATGAGCTTCTTTCGTCCCCGCTCGATCGTCCCCGCCGCCGCCGTCGCCCTGCTCGCCCTCTCTGGCTGCGGGAAGAGCCCGGAGGCCGTGTGCAAGAAGCTCGACGAGATCAGCAAGTCGAAGGACAAGCAGCCCGTCGATGAGTGCATCAAGGAGATGGAGGAGATCAAGAAGGAGGCGCCGAAGGGCTACGACTGCATCGCCGAGTGCACCGACCGCACGAGCGAGGAGGCCCTCGCGATCTGCATGCTCGCCTGCATGGCGAGCGACAAAGAGCTCGAGAAGGTCTTCGAGAAGCAGAACGAGAAGAACCGCGACAAGCGTGAGGCGAAGGACGCCGAGAAGCTGGTCGAGCTCACCAAGGCGGCCGACAAGACCTTCGACACCTCCATGAAGTCCTTCTCGGACGCGGTGACCAACTTCTCGATCACCATCGTCGAGGGCTACAAGGCCCCGAAAGATGCCTCGATCATGGCCTCCTTCGACCACGAGGACATCATGCTCGGCGCGCCCCACTTCACGATCATGATGGGCTCCGACGACACCCCCGCGGCCGCGCTCGACGCTTCGATCAAGTCCGCGGAGATGCTCAAGGGGAAGATCGTCAAGAAGGAGTCGAACGACTCCGGCTTCGTGCTCCACACCGAGTCCGATTTCGGCTTCTCCGTCGAGCTCGGCGTGAAGTCCGGCGACAAGCTCTTCGAGTGCAAGGGCCTGCTGAACGGCGCCGCCATGAAGAAGAAGGACGAGCTCATCCCCTGGATCGAGAAGGTCTGCAAGTCGATCAAGGCGAAGTGACGCCGGCGGTCGGCCGCCGTTGTCAAACGTGGCCACATCGCTGACGATTGCGGCCCCCGCGAGAGGTGCTCTCGCGGGGGCTTCGCCCATATGGAGGTCATCGGTCGCCCCCCGCTCGCTTGCTCCTCGCTGACCTGGCGCAAGGTCTCCGGGAAGCGGGTCATGACGATCGTCGCGAAGACGACGTACAGGCTCTGCCCGGGCGAGTGTGAGCTCGTCGATCAGCCGCAGCCTGTCCGCACCTCGGATCGCTACGGCACCGACGCGTCCGCGCGCACGCTGCAAGAGCCCACCGACCTCGTGCCGCACAAGGCCCGCGCCGAGGTCATCGTCGTCGGGTCGGCGTTCGCCGCCGGGGCTGCGATGTCCTCGCTCAAGGCCCGCGTCGCCTACGGGGCGCTCGACAAAGTCGTCGAGGTGTTCGCAGATCGCGTCATCCTGCAGGACGGCACCCTGAAGGAGGGACCGAAGCTCACGCGCGTGTCGATCGGCTACGAGCGTGCCGCCGCCGGGCCAGAGGGCTGGAACCCGATCGGCGTCCGCGCCGACGTCATCGATGCCCTCGGTCGCTCGACGCTCCCGAACCTCCAGCCGCCTGGGCTGCACGTCACCGACAAGAGCGCGAACATCCCGCCCGTCGGCTTGGGTCCCATCGCGCCTTGGTGGCCGGCTCGTCGCGCCCTGTGGACGGTCGGCGGCGAGCCGACCCTCGAGCGGCTCCGCGACGAGGCGCTCGTCGAGCGCGTCGAGAAGAGCTTCTTCAACGCCGCGCCCCGCGACCAGCAGGTCGAGGCCATCCAGCTCCACGAGCGGCTCCTCCTGGAGCACCTGCACCCCGAGCACGCGGTGCTGACGACGACGTTGCCACCCGTCCGCCCGCGCGCGCTCGTCGAAGGCACCCAGCGCGAGCTGGCGATGACGCCCGACACGCTGTGGATCGACAGCGACCGGCAGCTGTGCACGGTCACCTGGCGCGGTCAGCTCGAGCTCTCGGAGGCCGACGCGAGCGCGCGGATCATCCTGTTCGCCGATCGCGAGGGAGAGATCCTCGAGACCTTCGACGACGACGAGACGAGCGACTCGCTGCCCGTGGAGACCGCCCGCGGACAAGACGGCCCTCTGCGCCGCCAGCACAGCCACACCCTCCCGTTCCAGCGGCAGCTCGCGTCGATTCCCCTGCGGGATCCAGCCCAGCGCGCCTCGCTCCCGCTGCGAGAGCCCCAGCGCGCGCCGGCCGCTCGGGCAGACGAGGGCTCGTGGCGGCCCGGCACCGCGCCCTTCACGGCGCCCGCCGCGGGCCTGCCATGGATCGGCCCCGCGCAGCCGGCCTCCTCCTCGCGCGGGGCCCTGCCCGCGCCGTCGACGCCCGGGCCTGCGCCATCCGCGCCGCCCCCCGCCGCGCCGCAACCGCCAGCGCCGCCGCGGGCCTCGCCGCAACCGTCGGCGCCCCCGCCCGCCGCCCCGCCTCCGCCTCGCGCGCAGGTCTTTGGGCCGACGGGCGCAGCGATCCCCCCCGCCTACGCGCCGGTCGTCGCGAAGCCGGCGGACGTGCGCGTCTCCGTGCCCTCTCACGCGGCCGTCGTCGGCGCGGAAGCGGCGTCCAACGCCGCGGCGGAGAAGGCGGCGCAGAAGCCCCAAGAAGAGGTCGGCGTGTCGCGCGGCGCGGCCATCGACGCGACCCCGATCGACACGATCTGGCTCGACCCGCGCGCGCTCAAGCGGGTGCGGGTCTACTTCAAGGCGCTGCTCGCCGAGCTCGAGTTCGAGGACTTCGATTCGAAGCACGAGCTCGCGTCCGACGACCCCGAGGTCGACAAGGGGCGACACGAGGTCGCGTACGTGCTCACGCGCGAGCTCGCGAGCGAGCCCACCGTCGCGCGCAAGATCCTCGAGGAGGCGATCGATCCACGCGGTCGCTTCACCCCGCCCCTCGCGGTGTTCGAGGCCGCCCTGCAGCCGTGCTTCTCGGAGGCGGCCCGCCTCGAGGCGCTCGTCGCGATCACGGCGCCGCTGTCGACGACCGACAAGAAGCTCGAAGCGCTCGTCGAGCAGGCCGAGTCGCTCGGCAAGCGCCCGATGTCGATGAGCGGGGGCGGGCCCAGCCGCATCTGCGCCCAGCTCCGCGAGCACTACCAGTCCACGTACGCGCGCGAGAAGGGCGCCCTCAACCTCGACGCCGAGGCCGAGCGCATCCTCCTCGAGCGCCGCTCCTACGACGTTCGCGCGCTGCTCGGCGGCAAACACCTGCGGGCCGTGTTCGGGACCGGGAGCGCGGCCGTCCCCGCGTACCTCCCGGAGGACGCCCGCGAGCACCTCCCGCTGCTCGACAGCTTTCGGGCGCGCGTCATCGCCGAGGTCCACCCCCGCCAGGATCGCTCCGAGCCTGCCAACGTGGCCCTGCGGGTCGTCGCGCTGGCCCGCGTCCTGTCGGTCGACGAGCCGATGTAGCGCCGCTCCGCAACTGAGCGACTCCCCCGCGCGTACCCACCCCGAACCGAAACTGCGAAGAGCCCATGTCCCAGAACCTCGAGCTCACGTTCGCCTCCAAGGAAGACTCTCTCTCGGTCCGCAGGTTCGCGGTCTCCGAGTCGCTCTCGGGGCTGTTCACGATCGACGTCATCGCGAGGTCCGAGGTCGAGGAGCTCGATCTCGAGTCGATCGTGGGTCACGGCGCGACCTTCCGCGTGCTCGGTGACGCGAAGTTCTTCACCGACACGAAGCTCCGCGTGTGGACCGGCGTCTGCTCGCACATGGAGCAGCTGCAGGGCGAAGAGACGGGCCTGTCGACCTACCTCATCCGCATCGTGCCTGGGCTGTGGCGCACCACGCTGCGCACCAACTGTCGGATCTTCCAGCGGCAGACCCTCCCCGACATCGTGAAGGCGGTCCTGCTCGAGTGGGAGATCGAGCCCGAGCTGCGCTTGACCGAGAGCTACGTGAAGCACGAGTACCGCGTGCAATACCTCGAGACCGACTTCGCGTTCATCTCGCGGCTGCTCGAGGAGGCCGGCATCACCTACTTCTTCGAGTTCGACGGCGGCGACGGCAGCGCCCCCGCGAAGACCAAGCTCGTGCTGTCCGACGCGCCCCACAAGGGCCCGCTCCGCCCCGGGGACGCCATCCCCTATGTCGACAACCACACGCACGAGGGGCGCAGAGAGTTCATCACCAAGGTGCGGTTCTCGACCGCGGTGAGGCCCGGCCACTGGACCACGCGCGACTTCGACTTCCGTCTGCGGCCCGACTACCAGCTCTTGCAAGAGCACAAAGAGGGCGTCGACCGCGAGCTGAAGCTCGAGCGCTACGAGTACCTCCCCGGCTCGTTCTGGGTCGAGACGCAGGGGGCGCGGCTGCCTTTCGCCGACGACAAGGGCCTCTACAAAGCCGACGAGCCGCACGGCAAGCTCCGCTCGCGGCTGTCGCTGGAGGCCGAGCGCACGGGCCGGCGGGGCCTGTCGTTCGAGACCAACGTGATCGACCTCGCGCCAGGCAAGGTCTTCATGATGTCGGACCACGCCCGCAAAGATCTGGTCGACAAGCGCCTGCTCGTGTCGCGGATGGAGCTCACCGGCTCTCACGCGGGCGACTACGCGTTCAGCGCCGAGGCGTTCTTCGCGGACGACGTGGTGCGCCCCCCTCGCGTCACGCCGCGCCCGCGCATCTACGGCGTCCAGAGCGCCGTCGTCGTCGGCCCCCCGGGCGAAGAGATCCACACCGACGAGCTCGGGCGCGTTCGAGTCCAGTTTCACTGGGATCGAGAGCACAGCTACAGCGACGAGTCCTCCTGCTGGATCCGCGTCGTCCAGGGCTGGGCCGGCTTGGGCTACGGCATGGTCGCGCTCCCGCGCGTCGGCCAAGAGGTGCTGGTCGAGTTCTTCGACGGCGATCCGGATCGACCCGTGGTGACCGGGCGCGTGTTCAACGCCACCTCGCAGGTGCCGTACAAGCTGCCCGACAACAAGACGAAGAGCGGGTGGAAGACCGACAGCTCGCCCGGCTCGAACGGCTTCAACGAGCTCATGTTCGAGGACAAGAAGGGCAGCGAGCTCATCCACGTCCAGGCCGAGAAGAACTTCACCGAGGTCGTGAAGAACGACCAGTCGTCCACGGTGCTCAACAGCCGCTCCGCGTCGGTCAGCGCGGCCGACTCGACGACCGTGGGGGGCACGCGCTCGGTCAACGTGGGTGAGTCGCAGGTGCACGTCGTGAAGCGCGCGATGCTCAACGACGCGGGCGAGTTCCACTCGATCCACGTCGCCTCGGGGACGGGCACCGAGATCTCGGACAAACGCATCGTCTCGACCACGGGCGGCGCCTCGATCACCCTCGCGGGCGACAACATCATCCTCGAGGCGAAGGCGAGCATCTTCATCATCGCCGACCAGGTCGTGAAGGTGCACTCGAAGGGGCAGGTCGAGATCGACGGCGGCAACACGTACATCAACTGCTTCAGCCCGTCGGGCGCGGATCCGAAGCCCTTCGACAAGGCTCAAGATCCTTCGGCGCCCGGCAGCGGCGGCGAGGCCGAGGACAAGGCCTACAAACCCTCCGGACAAGGGAGCGTCGAGGTCCCCGGTGGCTTCGACGAGGCCGATCCCAACGTCTTCATCGCTCGGCCACCGACCAGCCCCGGCGCCGCCCCGTCGAACGTCGCGATCGACGCGCCCGCCGCCGCCGAGATCGCGAGAGAGGTCCTCTCGCAGACACCCGCAGCGTCGATGGACGAGGGCACGATCCTGGGCCTGAAGAAGGAGTACCTCGACAAGGGCATCCAGGTGGTCAAGGCGCTCCAGGACTTCGAGGAGACCCGGGGCCAGAGCCTGCTCTCGATCCCCGAGCTGAAGGACGCGATCGGCGCGGCCGTGTCGACGCCGATCGTGGGCGACGTCTCGGGCAAGGACATCGCCGACCTCATGAACATGGGCTCCAAGCTCGGCATCTGGCACCTCTCGCCCGATGCCCAGGCCGCGGTCGACTTCGTCACCAAGGCCGCCCCCGAAGCCCCCGCCGCTCCCGCTCAGGTCATGGGCGTGAAGACCCAGGAGGCGCCGTCCCAGATCGACGGCGAGGCGCTCGACGGCGCGATGCGCGCCGCGCGGGCCGCTGGCGCCTCCACAATCCAAGCGCAGGCCGCCGCGCTCGCGAAGCAAGGCGTCGCGACCTACCTCGGCGATCTCGCGGGCGGGTTCGTGAAGATCCCCGGCTGACCCCTGTCAGTCGAAGCGCACGTACCAGTCCATCACGTTCGTCTGGAGGGTCTTGAGGGACTCCCACAGGCCGAGCAGCTTGGGGTCGACGTCCTCTGGCTCTTCGCCGAGCTCGCGCAGCGCCAGGTTGCCGATCGTGATGCGCTCGAGCAACTCGGGATCGGGATCGGCCTCGTCCTTCGTCCACGTGAGGAGCGCCTCGAGCTGCACGCGGAACGGGCGAAAGAACGCGCGCTCGCCCTCGCCGCGGGCCTCTTCGCCCGCGATCACGTCGAGGGCCTCTTGAACGCGCTTGCGGAAGGCCTTCCTGCCTTCGCGATCGATCAGGGTCGCCTCCAGAGTCGGGGTCGCCTGTCGTGGTCCCGACGGCGCCGCCGCGGTTGATCACCTGGGCGCCCGAGTCGCCCGCGATGGGGACGTCCTTCGAGTAGTCGAGCGGGCGCCGCGCCACATCTTGGCTGACCGTGGACCGGTAGTCCGCCGCCGTCTCGCCGGTCGGGTTCAGCTTCTGGCCGGTGCGTGGGTCTGCGATCCACGCGTTGCGATCGTTGACGTTCACCTGCCTCCCGCCTCCCTCCGAGTCGGCGACTCTCGCGGGGTTCGAGCCGTCCTTCGGGATGCTGTAGTCGTCGAGCTTGGGCGACGAGGTGCTCTCGAGCACCTGCGTCCCGGCGCGCAGCCGACCCTCGTACAGGTGTTTGTCGACGATGCCGCCGGGCGTCCGCACCTGCTCGCCGATGCCGAGCGACGAGGGCGTCTGCTTCTCGTAGCCCACGTACGAGCCAGGGTTGGGGCTGACGCCGCCCACGGGCGGCTCCTTGTACGTGTAGACGATCGTGTCCCGCTCGAGCGTGCGCACCTGGACCGGCTTGCGGAAGTCGATGCCGGCCATGTGGCTGTTGATGTCGGAGCGGTACGACTCGGGTGACTGACCCGCGCGGATCGGGCGGGTGGCCTCGTAGTGCGCCCGGGCGACGTTCTGGCGAGCGGCGATGTGCGTCGGCGTCTCGCCTGGGGCCTTCGCGATGCGCGCCGACAGCTCCGGGAAGGGCTTGAGCGCGTTGCGGGCCGCGGCGATCTCGGCCGGTGCGACGCGTGACCCGAGCTTGCCGCCCAGGTGTCCGCCGACGAGGCCGCCGATCTCTCCGCCGAGGTACTCGCCGATGATGCGGCCGCGCTCTCCGCCGAGGTACTCGCCGAGATCGCCGCCGAGGCTGCCGCCGATCTTTCCACCGGCGAGCCCGCCGAGGAAGCCGAGCGCCGTGACCGCGACGCCCGCGACGATGGCCCCGCCGATGAGGCCGAGGCCGGTGCCGATGATCATCGACCATTTCGCGGCGGTGACCATCCAGCTCGGCACCTCGCTCTCGACGGCGAGGTAGCGGCCGGCCTCCTTGCCAATGAAGACCGTCGGCCAGCCCTCGTCGATCTTGCCTCCGCACGCGGTCATGTCGGTGCGGCGGGCCGCGGGCATCCGCTCGATGAAGACGGTGAGGCTGCCCTCGGCGATCAGCTGCGGGGTGTGGCACGACACCTGGTCGGCCACGGCGCGCGCAGCTGGGCGTAAATCTTGACCGATGAAGGTCTTGGAGGCCCCCGTGAGGATCGGTAACCCTGTGCCCTTCTTGAACGTCGCGCCCAGGTTCATCCCCGCGAGGGCGCCGCCGCCCGCGCCCGCCAGCAGGGCGCCCGCGAGGATCAGCGCGCCGCCGCCCGTCGCGATGGTGGCGCCCGCGAGCAGCGCGAGGCCCACGGCCATCGCGGCGCCGAGCACCATGCCACCCAAGAAGCCGAGCAAGGCGTTCGTGTGAGCGACCTTGTCGCCCAGTCGCGCGGCCTCGATCATCGTCATCGCGGGGGGCCTCCGTCGGTCAAGCCGTGGGCAGATTCACGCGCAAGCTCTGCATGATGCGGTCAGAGATCGGCTCGAGCTTCTTCGCGTCGTTCTGATCGCAGGTGACGTTGAGCCCGACGACGGTCTTGCCGGGGCCGAGCGCCATCAGGATGCGCTGGCTGACCGTCTTCCCCGCAGAGCCGTTCCATGTGAACCGGATCTCGATGCCCCGCTCGGAGCCGAGCGGCTGCTCCTCCTTCGAGACGAGCTTGAAGGCAGCGAGCTGCCTCGCCATGTCGACGATCGTGCGGTCGACGTATTGCTCGAGCGACTCGTTCGCCTTGAGCTTGTCCTTCGTCAGCACCACGTTCGGCACCAAGGTGCTCGGCTTCGCCGGGGCACTGAAGGCCACGATGGATTTGTCTTCCCAGTCGTTCGGTACGTCGAACGTCGCGTCGGCGCCTTGATAGCGAGCCATCGTCCCTCCAGCCCAGGACCACCCGGGGCCACCGAGTGTACACGCTACGCGCGAGCGGGGGGCGCGGCTCCCTCGCAGGACAGATCGAGCTCGCGGATCTGGTCGGCCACGGCGGGGTCGACCCCGAAGATGCCCGCGAGCCGCTCGAACGACGCGCGCTCGAGGTCGTCGACGAACCCGTCGACGTTCGCCACGTGCCAGGAGAGGGCCAGCATCAGCTCGCGCAGCGTCGGGTGGTCGAGGATCTCGGCCAGCGTCTCCACGTGGGCGAGCTTGCGGGTGTCGCTGAGGGCGATGGACAACAGCCGCTCGAGCCGGGCTTGCTCCGGTGGCTCGAGGGTCGAGGAGCGGATCACCTCGACCAGCAGCCCACGCTCCGAGGGATCGATCACCCGATCGACGACGGCCATCCAGATGCACAGCTCGATCGCCGCCGCCCTGACCCGGTGCTGGCTGGGGGTCCCTTGCGCCGCCATCCAGTCGCGGAGCTCGCTCAGCCGCGACTCTCCGACGACGCGCGAGGCCGCCACGACACCCGCCTCCTCGCGCTCGCCGTGCAAGACGCCGCCGTCCGATAGGACGCGGACCCAGGTCTCGATCACGCTCGGCCCCGGCTCGGTCATGGCTCGAGGGTAGCCCACTTGTCCCCTCGGCTCAGCCCATCGCCTCGAGATCCACGGCGGCATCGAAGACCGGCTCACCGCGCCACCAGCGCCTCTCGATCTCCCCGTCGGCCAGCGCGAGGCTCAGCCCGGCGACGAGCTCGAGCAGCCTGCCGTCGAGCGCTCGCTCGCTGAGCGCGGCCGCGGCGCCTGCACGCACCGCGCTCGCCACCCTGGGCTGCAGGCCGTAGTACTGGATGTCGACGTCGCCGTCGGCGGACTCGAAGCCGGCCTTGCATTGGGCCGCGTCGAAGGAGTTCGCCCCAGCGCACGAGACCGGCCTGGCCTGATACGCGACGCAGCGCCCGCCGGCGTCGAGGAGCGGGCACGCGACCTTGGCGCCGACGCGGGCGGCCGTCGACATGCCGCGGGTCTTCGCGTCGACCTCGCGCACCCTCGCAGACAGCCGCGCGAGGTCCTTCGGGGGGAGCGAGCGCCTGAGGTGCGCGGCCACCCGCAGGACCTCGACCGGTGTGACCGCGACCTTGAGGTGGCAACAGTACGCGCAGCCCTCGACGCACGCCCGAGGGCGCGAAGGCGGGATCTTCGCCTCGACCTGCGCGAGCGCCTGCTCGTACAGGTCGAAGGCGGCCGCTCCGAGGTCCGTCGCGGACGGCCGCTCCGAGAACAGCGCGGCGATCTCGCGGCGCACCGCCTCGGCGATCGCCGTCTCGTTGAGCCGCCCGAGGACCGGCAGCGATCGCCTCGCGGGAGCGCTCACTTCTTGGGCGCGGGCGTCGGCTCGGGCTTCTTCTCGGGAGCAGGCGGCGTGGTCGCCGGGTGAACGTGGTCGGCCGGTGGAACGACCTTCGTGTCGACCGAGAACTCCCGCGTCGTGTCGTTCCACGCGCCGGGCACCGGCTTGCCGTCCTTGTCGAGCAGCGCGAGGCGAAGCTTGTAGGCGCCGTCGCGCGGGTTCTTGATGCGCCACGGGGTCCAGGACTTGATGTTGACCTTGACGCCAGCCTCGGCGCCGGGGCCGGTGAGCGTCGCCTCGACCGAATATTTGCCGTCACCGAGCTCGACGTTGGCCAGGTAGAAGTCGACGAGGATTCCGTCGGCCGGCGGCGGGCCGTCGTTCTTGCCCTTGGGGCGGCTGTACACGAGCGTCGGATCGGTCGGCTTCCACGCGGGCTCACCCTTCTTGCCGACCCAGAAGGTCGTGACCGCGAGCGGCGCGCTCTTGCCGATCGGCTTCACCGACTCGTGGGTCGAGCGGCTGGGGAACGCCACGATGACGTGCTGGCCCTCGGCGAGCGTGCCGCTCGGCTCGAGGCTCTTCAGCTTGATCGGCGCCTTCGCGTCGTCGACGCGGTAGTACGGTCGGCCGTCGAGGATGACGTGGACGTGGTTGGCGTTCGCGGGCACCTCCCAACCCTTCAGGTCGAGCTTCACCTCGAAGTCGCCGGCCTTGTCGGCGGGGATGATCTGATTGGCCGTCGGCGCCTTGAAGGCGAGGGTCGGAGCCTTCGCGGGGGCGTCGGCGGGCTTGCCCGCGACGAGCTCGACGGGCGGCAGCTTGACCTCGGGCGCAGCGCTGGGCGCGCTCGTGGTCGCGGCGGTGGGCGTGGCCGTGACCTCGCTCGTCGGCGCGGCGGTCGCGGTCGCGCTCACGACGGGGTTCTCGGGGGGCGGGGGATCGCCGCAGCCCACGCACAAGAGGATCGCGGCTGCGCTCAGCAACGAGGATCGCGTTCGGTTCATGCGCGGAGCATTCGCACCCGATCGCGCACCCCGCAAGACAAAACCCTCCGGTCGACGAGGTCGACCGGAGGGCCGCGTGGCTCTCGCTAAGGGATCAGTTGCAGGTCGGCGTGCAGATGTCGTCGACCTCGGAGACGCAGGTCTCGTCCCAGGCGGTCTCGCAGCAATACGGGTCCACGGCGCAGACGTCTTCCGCGCAGGTGCCGCACAGGGCGGTCAGCGCAGCGCCGGTGTCGCAGGGGTCGTGGCAGTCGCTGGTGCCGCACGACTCCGCGGCGGCTTCGACGCAGATCTCGTCCCACTCGGTCGTGCAGCAGAAGTTGTCTGCAGCGCACACGATGGCGGCGCAGTCGTCGCAGGTCGAGTCGAGGGGGGTGCCGACCTCGTCGACCGGGTGGTCGCACGAGCCGCTGCCACCGCCGCCACCCTCCGACGCGCAGTCTTGGAAGGGATTCCCGCAGGGCAGGCACACGCCGTAGCCCGCCGCGACCTGGGTGCACTGCATGTAGATGAGCGGATCTTCGCCGCTATAGAGATAGTCGAGCAGCAGGGCGACGACCACCGCGCCGACCCCTGGGAACAGGTCGCCGGTCAGGGCGCCGATGTCGATGTCGTCGCAGTCCGAGTCGACGCGGCAGGGCACGCACACGCCGCAGGAGATGTCCGCGAGCTCGATCGACGCACACACGTTCATCCCGTACTCGATGTTCGCGTCGCCGATCGGCTGGCCGAGGATCTCGTCGACGCCGAGCTCGTCGCGGATGAGCTTGCCCACGTTGTAGAGGATGCCGACGCCGTCGCAGTTGGCGTCGGTCGAGCAGGTGTTGGTGATCTGGTTGTAGGGCTCGGGCAGGGTGAGCGCGCCGGCGCCGCCGAGGTCCTCACAGCCCGCCGCGTCCGGGCCGCAGGTGCCGATGCCGCCGTTGATGGGGATGTGGCACTTGGTCTGCCCGCCGATGCACCCGGCGCAGTCGTCGTCGTTGTCACAGGTGCCGGGCGCCGAGACCTCGCCGCAGTCCTTTTCGCAGGTGCCCGTCTGGAAGTTGCAGTGCTCGCCCGACGCGCAGGCGTAGGTCTCGCTGCACTGCGCGCACTGGTGGTTGTTGCAGGCCTTCGCCGCGGCGCAGTCGCCGCAGTCGTTGTCGACGGTGCAGTCGGTCGGGCACTTGGCCTCGCACTTGTCGTCGACGCACTTCTCGGACGACTGGCACTCCGCCGTGTCGGTCTCGGTGCACTGCACGCACTGCTGGGTCGCGGTGTTGCAGACCAGGTGGGCGCCGTCGCAGCCCTCGCAGTCGCCGCTGTTGGAGCAGGCGATGGTGGGGTTGCCCATCGCGTCGGTCGGGCACTCCTTGTCGGTGCAGATGCCGGCCGGAGAACAGTTCGGCTCCTCCGCCGGACACTGCGAGCTGTCCGTGCACTCGACGCAGTTGCCCGAGCCGCCCTCCTCTCGACACTGGGTGCGCCCATCGGCGCAGCCGGCGCAGTGCGCGTCCTCGGTGCAGTTGTGGAGGATGCAGACGCCGTCGATCGGCGGCCCGCCGCCCTCGTTGCCGCCGCCCTGTCCACCGCCGCCGGTGGTCTGGCTGTCGTCGCCGCAGGCCACCACGAACGGGAGGGCGAGCGCGGTCAGCGCAAGGGTGAGGTTACCAAGGAGGGTGCCGAACGAAGTTCGCGGAAGGCTCATGCTGGCTACAATATCGTGACCCGCTGGAGGCACGAAGAGAGTTTCCAACACCCGGCCCGATCCGAGGTACCAACGGGCGACGCATGGAGGACGAGGAGCCCCCGTACCCACAACGTAGGCGCCTGCCCCGCCGGGGGGTCGTGCTCGGCGTAGGCGCGGTGCTCGCCGCCGGCGCGGGCCTCACGCTGCTCGTCCGCTCCCAATCGCGCAAGACCGACGCGAGCGACGCCAGGCGCCTGGCCCAGGAGACCTACGCCGCGCTCCGGGCCGGCGAGCTCCCGCGGGCGGTCGACCTGGCCATGAAGGCCCGAGCCCTGGACGAGGAGGCGCCCGAGCCGAAGTCGGCGTGGCTCCACGCCGTCGGGCTGAGCCTGATGGAGTCCGACGGCGACGGCGCCAAGGCCGCCGGGTTCGTGTACGAGGCGCGCAAGCTCGGCCTGCGCGGGGTCGAGCTCGCGTTCGCCACGCTGGCCTCGGCCGTCACCATGCGCAACGACCACTACGCGCGCCGGCTCGTGAAGCAGCACGAGGAGCAGGGCCTCGCGAACGACCCGTTCTCGGCGTTCGCGACGGGCGCGGCCCTCGATCTCGACTGCGATCCAGAGGCCGCCGTCGAGTCCTTCGTCATGAGCGGGGCGCGCTGGCAAGACGCCACGCTGCCCCCGCTCAGGCGCGCTCGCTCGCTCATCTTCGCGGGGAAGCTCGACGACGCGCGCAGGGCGCTCGACGAGCTCGGGTCCCCCAGCCCCGCGCGGGCGGCGCTGAGCTCGGTCGTCGAGCGGCTCGCGCACCCGACGACGCCTGTCTGGGTGGACCCCGCGACGGTGGTCGATCTCCCCCGCTCCATCCGGCCGCTCGCACAGGCGCTCTTGCTCGGGGGCGAGGCGAACTTCGGTATCGACGCGGCGCTGGGGGACGTCGACAGCCCGCTCGTCGCGCTGTGCTGCGCCAAGCTCGCGCTCGCCGCGGACGACCTCTCCTCGGCCGAGCGCGCGGCGGAGGTCGCCAGGCAGCTCCGGCCCGAGCTGGCCCCCGCGGTGACCATGCTCGTCGAGGTCGCGCTCTTGCGCGGCGATCTCGAGAAGGCCGAAGAGGTCGCGTTCGCCTCCGGAGAGGGGCTGGTGGTGTCGCTCGTCGAGGCGATCTCGGCCTACGAGGACCGGCGCGCGGACGACCTCGGACGCGTGGGCGAACAGGCGAGGGAGGCGGCGCTCGACGGCTGGCCACTGCTCGAGGCCGCGCTCGGCTTGTTGGGCCGGCGCGAGCTGCCCTCCCAAGACGAGCTCAAGAAGGCCACGGACGCCCGCGTCCCCTGGGCCGACGTCCTGTCGGTCGATCTCGCGCTGGCGGCGGGCGACGCCGCGCGGGCGAACAAGCTGATGGAGAAATGGGTCGACCCTTCCCCTGCTCGAACGCGCCGTAGGGACCGCGCCAAGTCGCTGCGGGGCGGCACTCAGAAGTGAGAGACGATTCGGCCTGCGACCCGTGCTAGGGTCCCGAGCCGTGCGACCGGGAAGGCGCCTCGTGCGCGAGCTGTCGATCGTGGCCCTCTCGCTCTTGCCGCTGAGCAGCGCGCTCGCGCAGCCCGCAGCAGAGCAGCCCCCGGCCGGGCAGGGCGGCGGCGACGCCGGCGCGCCGCCGTCGGGCGGCGGAGGAGAAGGCGGCGCGCCGCCCGAGCAAGGCGGAGCGCCCCCCGAGCCTGCGAAGCCCGAGCCTACGAAGCCCGAGCCCCCGAAAGAGGAGCCGAAGAAGCCGGAGCCTCCCCCGGCTGTCCCCGAGCCCCCG
This sequence comes from Polyangiaceae bacterium, assembly GCA_016719945.1. Taxonomy (GTDB): domain Bacteria; phylum Myxococcota_A; class Polyangia; order Polyangiales; family Polyangiaceae; genus Xiheicaenibacterium. The sequence continues at coordinate 656,237 of JADJYE010000003.1, forward strand.
AAGGAGACCCCCCACAAGGGCTCCTTCGAGTTCGGCTCGTACGGTCGCGTGATCGCTGCGGTGAACGGCGAGGGCGGCCCCGGTCGCGACGCCGACATCGTCGCGCATGGCTCGCGCATGGATGAAGACAACTACATGGAGGCCGAGCTCCGTCGCGAGGACGACTGGGACAAGACCGGCATCCACACGAACGTGGTGCTGACGCTCGCGCTCGCGAGCCCGGTCTTCCACTGGAGCGGCGAGTTCGAGCTCAACGCGGCGATCCGCAACATGTACCTCGAGGCGCGCGACATCGGCGTGAAGGGCCTCACGGCCTGGGCCGGCTCGCGCATGGTCCGCGGCGACGACATCTACGTCCTCGACTGGTGGCCGCTCGACAACCTCAACCTGCTCGGCGCGGGAGTCTCGTACGCCCACGAGGTCGGGACCTCGGGGCAGCTCGTGGTCGGCGCGACCCAGCCGAACGTGCCCTTCTTCAAGCAGACCGTCGAGCGCCCCGCGCCGCTCGACCAATACGGCAGCGTGGCGATCCCGCTGCTCGACCGGCAGAAGCTGATCGGCGCCCTCCGCCTGCAGCACCACCAGAAGTTCGGCCCCAAAGACAAGCCGAGCCCGGGCCTCAAGGCGGTCCTCTATGGCGAGGGGTATGCCCTGCCCGAGGGCCAATACGAGCCGGAGCCCGGCGCCGAGCTCGAGCAGCTCCCGAGCGACGGCGGCTTCACGGTGGGCGGGCAGGTCACCCTCTACTCGGGCAAGCGGGACACCTTCGTGCACCTCTTCGCGCGCTACTCGGGCAACCTCGCCGCGTACGGTCAGTTCGCGCGGCCCGGCCACTTGAACCTCGAAAAGACGACCGAGGGCGCGCGCGAGGTGGTGGTCGCGGCGGCAGGCAACGCCGAGATCGAGTTCTTCGGCGTGATGATGGGCGCCTACTTCCGCAGCTTCCGCGACGCGAGCGAGCCCCTCGACTTCGAGGACGTCGACGAGGGCGCGGTCGTGCTGCGGCCGACCTTCTCGTTCGGTGAGATCGCGGGCGTCGCGCTCGAGGGCGCCTTCGAGATGGCGCAGCGCGGGGTCGTCTATCAGAATCCCCTCGAGCCCGACGCCGCGCCCGAGGGCCCGGCCATCGGCAGCGTGTGGCGGCTGGGCATCGCGCCGTACATCTCGCCCGCCGGTCGAGGCAACTACGTGAGGCCTCACATCCGCGCGATCTACAACCTGGCGATCCGCGACGAGGGGTCGCGCCAATTCTACCCGGAAGATCACCCCTTCCGGGCCCGCGAGCTCGAGCACTACTTCGGGCTCGGCGCGGAGTGGTGGTTCAACTCGAGCAGCTACGGGTTTTGACCATGAAGAAACGACTCGGCTCCCGCTCTCTCGCGCTCACCGCGCTGGTCGTCGCGACGGCCGCGCTCCACAACGGCTCGGGCTGCATGAGCTACGACGAGGGGCTCGAGGGGGAGATCACCCTGCAGACCCACGTCGAGGACTGGCGGGACGAGGTCATCTATCAGGTGCTCGTCGACCGCTTCGCCGACGGCGACGAAGGGAACAACTACCGCGTCGACCGCTCCGCCATGGGCAAGTACCACGGCGGCGACTGGAAGGGCCTCGAGGGGCAGCTCGACTACCTGCAGGAGCTCGGCGTCACGACCCTGTGGATCTCCCCCATCATCAAGAACGTCGACACCGACGCCGGCTTCGACGGCTACCACGGCTATTGGGCGCAAGATCTGACCGCGCTCAACCCCCATTTCGGAGATCTCGCGGCGCTCCGCAGCCTGGTCAACGCGTGCCACGAGCGCGGCATGAAGGTGATCGTCGACATCGTCACGAACCACCTCGGGCAGCTCTTCTATTACGACATCAACATGAACGGCGAGCCCGACGACCGCGTCGCGGGCGACGGCGTCAGCTCGACGGTCACGCACATCAACGAATACGACCCCGACTTCGACCCGCGCGGCATCCAGTCGCGCACGTCGCTCGGTGAGGCCGGCCCGGCGCCCGTCATCTTCACCTACGACCCCGCGACCAACCACGTTCCGCCGCAGCCCGAGGTCTTCCAGAACCCGCTCGCGTACAACCGCAAGGGGCGCACCTACAATTTCGAAGACCCCGACCAGCTCGTCCACGGCGACTTTCCGGGCGGCCTGAAGGACGTGAACACGGTGTTGTGCGAGGCGCGCGACGGCGTCGGCGTGAAGGAGGCGATGGTCGACTCGTTCGCTCGTTGGGTCGAGCTCACCGACATCGACGGCTTCCGCATCGACACGGTCAAGCACGTCGAGCGCGAGTTCTGGCGGTACTTCACGCAGAAGCTGAGGCAGCGCCTGGCGGACAAGGGCAAGGCGAACTTCATCATGTTCGGCGAGGCCTTCGACGGCCGCGACAACCTGATCGGTGCCTTCACCAAGAACGATCTGCCCTCCGAGGACCAGCTCGCCTGGGAGAACGAGTGCGTCACCGACGGCCGGCCGCTCACCGGCGATCAGCTCGACAGCGTCTTCTACTTCTCCCAGTACTTCACCGCGATCCGCGACGTCTTCCAGCTCGGCCAGTCGACCAAGCGCATCGAAGATCTGTGGGCCCTGCGCCCGGTGAACTGGGGCACCGAGGCGATGGAGCTCGGCACGGGCGTCGCGCCGAGCGACATGCCGATCAACTTCATCGACAACCACGACGTACCCCGGTTCTTGTTCACCGGCTCGCGAGAGGGCCTCCACAACGCCCTGACCTTCGTCTTCACCGTGCAGGGCGTGCCCTGCATCTATTACGGCACCGAGCAGGAGCTCGCGGGCGGCAACGACCCCTCGAACCGCGAGGATCTATGGCCGACCGGCTTCCCGACCGACGGCCCGACGTTCGACGTGATCCGCCGCCTGTCCGCCATCCGGCGCGACAGCGCCGCGCTCCGCCGCGGGGCCATCAGCGTGGTGTGGTCGTCGGACCGCTCGGGCGACGAGGAAGACGCAGGCGTGTTCGCGTTCGAGCGCGCGGGCGGCGACGCCGGCGACGACTACGCGCTGGTCGTGTTCAACGCCAACCCCTCGAAGGACAGCGCGCCCAGCTTCAATGGCGCGAACCTGACCACGTCGCTGCCGCAGGGCACCGAGCTCGTCGACGTGCTCGGCGACGGGCAGACGTTCACGGTGGGCGCCGGCGGCGAGCTCGCCCTCGACCCGCTGGCGCCGCAGTCGGCGCTGATCCTCGTGCCGAACTAGGAGGGGGGCAGGCGCGAAGCCCGGCCCCCCCGCCCCGGCGGTGCAGGTCTCTCGTGCTCGGTGGTGGCAAGCCGAGGCCGTTCGCTGTGTCGACGTGATCGCCAATGCCTCACGGTCGCCCACATGCCGACACGTCAGGGTGAGGACAAGAAGCCTCACCGTTGACGGTCTCGCCGACGCGGCCCGAACATAGTCGCAACATGGGGGCTACATGGCGCGGGCGTCCGTCTCTCCTCTCCCTTACTCTCCTCTTCGCTCTGCTCGTCGTCTCGTGTGACGACGGCCCGGACGAGACGGTAGGCGCAAGCGAACAAGCGGTGACCTGCCGCGCGGTGGAGCTGTCGATCTCCCGCAGCCCCGGCTCCGCGTGGACGACCGACGAAGAGACACTGTCACCAGCCATGTCGTTCGTGCTGCCGGATCGGCTGGCGGTCGTCGCGAACAACGCGGGGCTGCACGACGTCACGTTCAGCTACGCGCTCGGCGACGCCGTCCACACCTGCCTCTACCGCGCGCGGTGGAAGCCGGTCGGGCAGCCGGATCAGTTCGTGTCGTGCTCGTCGGGCGCGGTTCCGGGGGACGCGATCGAGGCGGACTGGGTGGCGCTCAGCTCCGGTGGCTCGCCCGCCACGATCACGATGACGCTCGAGGAGACGCTGCCTTGTGACGGGGGAGCCGGTGGCGGCACCGCAACCGGCGGCTCGGGACAAGGCGGACTGCACGTCGGGGGCTTCGGCGGCATCGGCACCGGCGGCGTCGCACAGGGAGGTGCAGGGCAAGGCGGCTCGAGCGCGCAAGGCGCAGGCGGCCTCGGTGGAGCAAGCGGCGTCGGGGGACAAGGTGGCCTCGGCCAAGGAGGCTTCGGCGGAGCAGGAGGCAGCCCGGGCACCGGAGGACATGGCGGAGTTGGCGGGAACGGAGGCGAAGGCGGCGGCGGCGGCGGCATCTCCTGCGCCGACATCGTGGACGACGGTGACCCCTGCACGATCGACCGCTGCGATCGGAGCGGCGCGCTCGTGCGCACGACCTGCAGCGCGCTCGCTCCCACCGTCTCGATCACGCTCTACGACGCGCTGTCGTTCTTGTTCGAGACCGAGCCGCTCGTGCAGACCGGCGTCGCGCCGAACACCATCGACGTCGTCGCGGTCGCCGGGATCACGGGGCGTGTCGTCGGCCCGGACGGGCTCGGGCTCTCCAATGTCTCGGTGACCATCCTCGGCCACCCCGAGTACGGCGCGACCCTCACGGACGCGACGGGCCGCTACATCCTCGCCGTCAACGCGAGCCATCGGCTGACGCTCGACCTCCAGGCGGCCGGCTTTATACGCGCGCAGCGCGCCGTCGAGGCGCCGATGCAGCACATCGCGCACGCGGCCGAAGTGATGTTGAGCGTGGCCAACCCGAGCGCGACCTTCGTGGACCTCGACGCGCTTACCGAGCCGACGCCGGCGCTCGGCAGCGTCGAGAGCGACGACGCCGGCCCGCGTCAAGGCGCGCTGCTCTTCGCGCCCGGCACGTCGGCGGTCATGCGCCTTCCGGACGGCCCGACCCAGGCGCTGCCTTCGCTGACCGTGCGTGTCACCGAGCTCACCGTGGGCGCCGACGGCCCACGCCGCATGCCGGGAGAGCTCCCGGACAATACGGCTTACACCTACGCCGTCGACCTCCAGGCTGACGAGGCTGTCGCGGCCGGGGCCGAGCACGTCGAGCTCAGCGAGCCTGCGAGCTACTTCCTCGAGAACTTCATTGGCGCGCCGGTCGGCACCGCCGTGCCTGCGGGCACCTACGACTACGAGCAAGGCCTCTGGGTGGCCGACCCCGACGGGCGCGTAGTCCAGGTCGTCTCGATCACGGGCGGGCTGGCCGACCTCGACATCACCGGCGACGGAGTCGCCGACTCGGCGTCCTCCCTCGAGGCGATCGGGATCACGGAGGATGAGCGAGCATGGCTCGCCACGCGCTACGCCGTGGGCGCCGAGCTGTGGCACACGGAGATCTCCCACTTCTCGGTGATCGACCTCAACAACATGAAGGGCTGCCCTGCTTGCGAAGGGCCGCCGGACCTGCCGGTCACGACCGACGACACGTGCTCAGCGGAGGAGGAGGTCGCCTCGGTCATCGAGTGCACCAACCAGACCTTCGGGGAGGACGTGCCGATCGCGGGCACGCCGTACAGCCTGCACTATCGCAGCGACCGAGTACCCGGGCGCGCAGCCGCGCGCCGTGTGACGGTGCCGATCACCGACGACACGGTGTCCGCCGTGCTGCGCGCGGTCGTCGTCCGCCTGCGCGTGGCCGGGCGACAAATCGAGGAGCGCGTCGAGTGCCCATGCTTCCCCAACGACAGCCTGACGATCGAGTGGGACGGTCTCGACCTGTTCGGGCGCACGACCCACGGGCACCAGCCGGCGGAGCTCGAGCTCGCCTACGAGTACCCCTGGGGCAGCGGGTCGCCGCCGCCGCGGGCAGATGGGCTCACCTCGTTTGGCACGTGGCTACCCAACCTCGAGCTCAACGTCGACGACGTGCGCAACGTCGCTGAGATCCGAGCGCGCAGCCGGCTCGATCTCGGGCGCTCAGGCAACGAAGTGCACGGGCTCGGCCGGTTCTCATTGAACACGGTTCACGCGTACGACCCCGCGAGCCGCACCCCTGTACCGCGCGGTGATGGCTCTCGCCGCCGCGGCGACGCGGGCGCTTGGAACTCGGCTCGAAAGAAGTAGGAGTCGGGCGGCCTTCTCGTGAAAGCAGGGCGTAGGGCATGCGCTAGCGGGCTACGCAGCTCTGGCCCGTGGCGATCGGCTGCCTCGTTCTTACCGCCCCCTGAAACCGGGAGGCCGCAGAGATCTGCGAGAGCCTCGATGAGGGTCGATTTTCCCGAGCCATTCTCGCCTACGAAGAACGTTACGGAGCTCTCGAACCGAAGCTCGAGGTCGCGCACGAACGGCATCGAGAAGGGCCACCTTGTGAAGTCTGTGACCCGATCGTTGACGAGAGAGAGTCGTTGCAGGTAAGGCGCGCGTCGAGGCCCGGCCATAGGTCAGCTCGCCTTGAGTTTGTACTCCTTGAGGAGTGCGACAACGACCTCGACGACTCGCTCTTGCTTGCGACGGGGGAGGCGTCGGACCTCGTCGAAGAGCTGCTGGACCTTTCCAGCTGGGGCACGCGTGGCGCGAGGTGGGGAGTCGACGAAGAGCTCCTCGATGTGGACGCCAAGAGCGGCGGCGAGGCTGGGCAGGACGTCGGAGCGCGGGGGCTTGGCGGTGCGCTCCCAGAACGCAACGTTGGCCTGAGGCTCGCCAATGACGTCGGCAAGCTCAGCCTGGCTGAGGCCAGCGGCCAGCCTGAGTTCGACGAGCCGTTGAGCCTGTTTGGGTCTTGGTCGGGCGAGTTTCCTCGGCACGTCCCAAGTGTAAGGGCGAGATCTGGCGAGACCTGGTTTTGGGGCCTGTTGCAGCAACATCATAAGTAGTATGCTGCTTAACGTCGTCCGAGACAAGGGGTGGTGCGGCTCCGAATTTCTCGCTTGACGGCCTTCTGCAAGGAGAAGCGCGATGGGACGTGTCCCGGACGACGAGATCGAGCGGCTGAAGAGGAGATCTCGCTGGAGCG
>JADJYE010000004.1 GCA_016719945.1 Polyangiaceae bacterium
TGTTCACGCACCAGCGCTCGCTCGCGGGCGTGGCCAGCTCGATCTCGGCGGCGAGCTTGTGCAGCGCGGCCTTCACGACGCGGTAGCTGGTGCCCTTGGGGAAGCGGAGCGCGATCTGCGGCTCGGGCGTTCCGTAGCGGCTCTCGCCCTGGCTCACCGTCTTCGTCGCCAGCGTGTTCTTCATCGTCGTGCTCATCGTCGTCCTCCGTGGCGCGTCGCGCGAAGTGCCCGTCGCGTGAGGACATACAGGCTTCCGTTTCGACCCGTAGCAAGGCCGGTGGATGTCGATTCCTGATGTTCTTTCGGCACTTGGAGGCCGGGCGCCTACACGACGATGGGCCGCGACGACGTTGCGCCCGGGCGCGCCCGTGGCCCTTCGCGCGGGGCACGACGCCGGGCTGCGTGACGCGGCCACGTGGGCCAACGTCGGCGCCCGTGGCGCGCGTCAGAGTGCGACCACCGCGTAGCGCGAGCCGGGGTTCATCGCCTCGAGCTGGGCGCGGCGCTTCTCCGCGTCCTCGGCGGTGGCGAACGCGTCGTACTTCCAGTCGTTCCTGGTGGGCGCCATGCGGCTGATCGAGCCGTCCTTGTTCACCGACTTCACCATGAAGCGCGCGGTGGCTGCCGCCTGCTCGGTGGCGCGCTTAGCGCGCGCGTCGGCGTAGGCGCGGAAGGCGGTGGTGCTCTTGATCCTCATCGTCGTCGTCCTCGCGTTCGCGTCGAGCCCCGTGCCCGTCGCGTGAGGACATACAGGCTTCCGTTCGCGCACGTAGCAAGGCGAAGAAGCGAGGATTCGACCTCGCGCGAGAACACGCGACGTTCCGCGCGCGTCGGGCGTGGAGGCCTTCTGCCTACCCCTTCGCCGTGAGGCCGGTGCGGAGCATCTCGGCGACGAGCGACGCGGCAAGCTCCTCGTCGGTCTCGCCCTTCACGTCGAGCTCGACCTCCTCGAACTTGCGCGCGTTGGCGACGACCCACTCGATGTACTTCGGCACGGTGAAGTCCTCGACGCCGAACGCGATGTCCTGCATGGCCTTCACGATCTGCAGCGCGGTGCCTTGGAACACGCGCCCGTCTCTCATCACGATCTTCATGCTGCGGTCTCCTTTCGGCGCGAGCGCCAGTTGCCCGAGGCGATGACGGGACGACCCTCGACCTGCTCGGGCGGGAGGAGGTAGGTCTCGACGGCGGCGCCGTCCTCGAGCGCGATGCGCGTGCGACGGTAGAAGCGCGGATGCCCTTCGAGCCGGTCAAGCGCGGCGAGCGTCGCCTCGTCGACCTCATACACCTCGCCGGCCACCGCGTGCGCGCCGCCACTCACGAGACCCGGAAACGGTCCGAGGTCCCGCAGCTCGAATGCGGGCTGCGTGCGCGCGTTCGCGACGAGTCGCGCGCCAGCCAGGACGCGGTGGTTCGGCTCACCGGCGAGGAGCGTGCCGTAGACGAAGACGCGCGTGGGCGCGCGACGCTGGCTCCGGGGGGCGCTCACGGCGACACCCCCGCTGCGCGAGCCAAGGGCTCGACGTCGAAGCCCAGGCGCGCGTACGCGTGCCAGAGCACGGTGAAGTAGCCGAGCGGCGGCGCCCACGCTTCGAAGCCGTCCTCGGGTTGGAGGTAGGTCATCACGCGGCGGCGGCGCCCGCTCTCGTCGCGCACCCACCGGATGACGCGCTCGTAGGCGAAGGGATGGCCCTCGAAGCGGTCGAGCTCGCGGAGGTCGACGTTGCCCAGCTCGTAGAGGAGCCCCTCGACGCACGCGCCCTTGGCGCGCACCACGCTGGCCACCGCGCCGCCCCAGCGGTGGCTGAAGCCCCCGAAGACGAGCGCGTAGTTCGGCAGCGTCGCTCGCCCGACCACGCGCGCGTCCGCGCAGCGCTCGCGCATCTGCGCGTCGTCGAGGTTCGAGCCGTAGGCGAAGTAGAGCACCGGGTTCATCTTCTCATCTCGCTTCGGGCAGTCGCCCGTCGTCGTCATGCATCGCCTCTGTTCCCCACCGAGTCCAGCGCCGGCTCGCGGTCCGGCGCTGGCTCGTCGGCGCCGGTCACGCTGCGCGGGCATCACCGACCTCCTCGCTCTCCGTCGCGGGTTGCGTGTCCATCGCCGGGCGGCGGTCGCGGCGCTCGCCCTTCCAAGCCGCCGAGCCCGCGAGCTTCTTCGTGAGGTGCAGGCGCGCGGTCTTGAACTCCTCGCCGATCAGGCCGAGGTGCAGGAGCACCACCCGGAAGTCGTACTTCGCGGTGGCGGGGTTGAACTCGCGGCGCTTGCTCGATGCGGCCTTCGAGGCGAGCGCCTTGGCGGCCATCGCGAGGACCAGCTGCACGTAGGCCTTCACCTCGCCGGCATGCAGGGTGCCGTTGAAGTAGCGGAACTCCAACGTGCCCCTGAAGAAGAGGCTGTTGAGGTTCAGCCCGCGGTAGCGGCTGCTGTGGTAGCGGCTCGGCGTCTCGCCGCTGCGCCCGTACCAGGCGTCGCGCACGTCGCTCATCGTCTTGGGGCGGCGCGCCTCGAGCGCCTCGATGAAGCGGGCTTCGATCGGGCGGCAGTAGCGCGCGAGGCGCTGCTCGCTGACGCCGAGCGCGTGCTCGAGGAGGCGCTCCTGCTTGTGAACCAGCTTGACCAGGTTCACCACGCTCTTGGCGTCGAAGCGCTCCGCTCCGACGTGGATGTGGATGCCCGTCGAGTGGTCGGTCTTCGCGCCCGCCGTGCGCACCGCGCGGATGATGTTCTGCAGCTCCTCGATGTCGTCGTAGCCGAGGACCGGCGAGACGATCTCGCCGCTGTTCTCGCCGCCGCTCAGCGAGCCGTCCGGCACGACCTTCCAGGTGCGCCCGCTCGCGGTGGTGATGCGCACGTCCCGGTAGTCGTTCGAGATGGTGCCGCCCACCACGCTGTGGATGGCCTCGGCGAGCTTCGTCCGGCTCAGGCCCACCGTCTCGATCTCGATCCCGAATCGCAGCGTCTTCATCGTGGTCGTCCTCGCGTTCTGCGCGGGGCCCAGTGCCCGTCGCGTGAGGACATACAGGCTTCCGTTTGCGCCCCTAGCAAGGCCGAACACGTTGATTTCACATGTGTTTTCAGGCGCTTGGAATAGCCGCGAGGTTCCGCGGACATGGGGCGTCGGAGGCGGTTGTAGGCCTGCCGACGCCCCGCCGATTCCGCCGCGTTCACGCGCCCGTGGTGCCCGCGTTCGTGAAGAGCGCGGCCGCGTCGCGCGCGCCGAGATGCGCGAGGTAGTGGCCGATGGCCCCCCGGAAGAACTCCATGCGGTTCTTGATGCCCTTCGCGCGCCAGGCCTCGTCCATCTTGTCGGCGACGTCCGCCTCGAGCCGCAGCGGGAGGATCTTCACATCGAGCGGCTCGCCGTCGCGCGCGCGGGTCTTGCGCGGCCCGACGTTGATGCGGCCCTTCTCGGCCTCGCGGATCTTCCAGATGAGGTAGCGGCGGTCGTCGCTGCCCGTCGAGCGACCGACGACCTCGAGGTACTTCGTCTGCAGCTCCTCGATCGTCATCGACGCGAACCGACCGCGCGGCTTCGGCGGCGTGCTCTCGGCGAGCGTCGTCTCGGGCTCGGGCACCGACGTCGCGCGCGCGCTGGTGCGCGTCGGGCGCTGCGGCTCCTCGGCGGGCGCGGGCTCGACGGCGCGCGCGGCCAACGCCTCCTCGATGCGCCGGACGAGGAACTTCTTGTTCGGGCTCTTGGTGGTCTCCCCCGTCGCCTCCTTGAAGCGCTCCCACAGCGCCGGCAGCCCGAGGGCTGCGAGGTTCTCCTTCTTGGACTTCGCCTTCGTGGTCTTGGTCTTCGTGCTCATGACTGCTCTCCTCGTCGGGCGCTGGGTACACGTCGCCCTTCACGCGCGCGCCCGTGGCTCGCGTGGTGGGCTTGCGCTCCGTGATGGAGCGCGTCGTCGTTCAGGTCGTCAGCGCTTCAGGCTCGCGAAGCACGCGAGGTCGATGGCGCGCGGGTCGCTCGACACGAAGCTGAAGCGTCCCTCTGCTGCGAGCCAGGGCTGCACCTCGACGCGGTCGTCGGCGGTCACGCCGCCCGCGCGCTCGAGGTCTTCCTCGTCGCGGATGTACTGCCCGTCCCGGTCCGGGTCGTAGTCGGCGCGCAGCGCGTTCTTCAGCACAGCGACGATGCGCACCTTGTGGCCGCGCAGGTAGGCGTGCTCGGTGCCGTCGTAGGTCGTCGTGGTGCCGAGCGTCTTCATCGCTCCTCCTTGGCGGCGGCGAGCCCCGCGCGGTACGCGGCCTCGAGCGCGGCCTTCACCGACCAGACCGCGACGTCGTGGAAGTCGAGCGAGTCGCTCTTGCGTGTCTCGAGCGTGTCGATGTGGAGCGTCGCCTTCGCGATGGCGGCGAGCAGCTCGTCGACCGTCGGCTCCTTCTTGCCGGGGCGCTTCTTGTTCGTGGTCTGCATCGTCGTCCTCCGCGTTGATCGCCTCGCCATACAGGCTTCCGTTCGCGCCCCCAGCAAGGTCATTCCGTGAAGAATCGACCTCGCCGGGAACCGCGAACGCGCTCAACGCGTGGCCACGCTCCACGCGGTCTTCGAGCCGTAGCGGAGCTGTTCGCCCTCGACGAGGAAGACGTCGTTCTTGGCGGTGCCGCGCTCGAGGCGGGGCTCCTCGTCTTCGTCGCCATCGACGTCCTCGTCGCGATCGGCGCGGAGCATCTCCTCGCGCGTCGTCACGCCCGCCAAGGAGCACTCGAACGGCCAGTTCTGCTGCATCATCACGAGGACCTCGGCGTCCGGGTCCTGCTCCTCCAGCAACTCGATCAGCTCGCTCACCTTCATGTCGTCGTCTCCGTCGGGGTGGTCCGTGCGGTGCGCCCCGTTCGCGACGACATACAGGCTTCCTTCTGGCGACCTTCCAAGGCGAAGAAGCGAGAAATCGACCGGCGCGCGGAAGCCCGCGTTACCTCGCGAGAACTCCGCGTGCGGCCCTCACGCAGCCTTGTCGTGCAGGTCCTCGATGGCGTCCTTGAGCGCGACGAGCGCGGCCTCGACCTTGGTCACGGCCTCGGTCTGCGCGCGCCCCATCTCGGCCACCTTGTCGAACAGCTCGCGGAGCTGCGCGTCCTTCTTCTCGTTCACCTTCCAGAACGCCCAAGCCAAGACGGCCACGAGCCCGTAGGGCCCGGTCGCCTGAAGCCACGTCGCAACGCTGGTGAAGTCCTCCATCTCGTTCTCCTCGGGTCAGGCCACGGCGGGCGTGGGCAGCAGGTCTCGAACGTCGGCACGGCGCACGCCGGTCGCGCGCTTCACCGCTTCCTCGAACGCGACGTCCGGCGCGAGCCCGGCCTCGAGGCGCAGCCATGCGTAGAGGACGAGCATCGAGCCGTCGGCGTGCCCGAAGTACTGGTGCGCGAGCACACCCGGCAGCGGCGCCTTCGCAGCCGCGTCGACGAGGCCGAGCGCAAACCGTCCGTCCCGGAGCCCCGGCCAGGTGCGCGGCACGGCGATGCCGGGCGCCGGCGCGCTCGTCGTCCAGCGCACGAGCGCGGCGACCGCCTCCGCCTGCGCGGGCGTCGGCAGGACGTACTCGCCCTTGTGCGCCCACGGCGCCTTGATGACGCGGGGCCACGGCAGGCCCGGCTTCAGGTAGCTCGGGTAGTACGGGTTCACGACCTCGACGCCGAACGACGCGCCGTTGTGCTGGCTCGCATGCCAGAGGACGTCCGTCGCGAGGTCGCCGTGCTGCGTGAGCGCGCCGTCCGCGCCCATCACGAGGTGGACGCTGAGCCCGCGCTTCTTCAAGACCGCGATGGTCGAGTCGACGCTGCGCGTGACGGTCTCGTGGATGACGAGCTCGACCGCGCGAGCTCGTTTGCCCTTCGAGGGAAACCGATGGACGCCGTCCTCGGCGAACGTGCGCACGGTGAGCCCGTCGACCGGGCACGTCGCCTTGCCGCTGACGATGAAGCCGCCGCTCACTGGCCAGGCTCCTTCCCTTGGAGCTGTTCGACCGCGCGTGCCGGCAGCTTGAGCCCCTTGTCGAAGAGGCGCTGCTTGACCTCGGTGGCGATGGGCTTGGTGACGATCTGCTCGCTCTTGTTCACGAGACGCTCGACGACACGCCCCTTCTTCACGAGCTGCGAGTGCAGCTCATCGATCATCAGGCGATGAAGATGCCCGGAGCTCCCCTGCGACGGGTGCGCCTGCTCGCTCGCAGGCGAGCGAAGCAGGAACTCGCGCGAGCGGCACGTCGGGCACTCGGGGAGCGCCACGACGCTGTCCTCGACCTGTTCGTCTCGCTCGATCCCGACCGCGAGGTTCGCGAGCGGGACGCGGTTCTCGCCGTCGCACCCTGCGCAGCGCTGAACGATCTCGGTGTCGGTGATCTCCTGGATGGCCATGTGCTCCTCACGCGATGGCGGTGTACGAGCCGAACCAGTACGCGGTCGCTGCTGCCCCCAGCGACTGGTACGAGAAGAAGCCGAAGCCATCGCGGTCGGCGTAGCCGGTGCTCGGCGTGCCGGAGAAGCCGCCGCTCGCGCTGTTGACGCTGAGCGTGATCGACGACGGCGCCGCCGGGAATCGGTTGCGGAAGGTGACGCCGCCACCGCCCGCGACCGTGCGTGTCCCGTTGAAGCTGTTGGTCCACTCCATCCCGATGCGCCCGACCTCGCGCACCGTCCCGGTCAGCTCGAACGCGGAGTTGACGGTGCTGCTCATCGGCAGGCGCCAGGTGCGCGTCCAGGTGGTGAAGGTCGCAGCGAATGAGTCCTCGTGGAGGAACTCGATCTCGTTGCGGGCGAAGCGAAACGCCCCGCAGAAGGTGCCGGACGCGTCCCGCACCCACTGGGTCCCATCCCACGAGGCGTTCAGCGTGAACCAGATGGAGGCGGTGTCGGAGTAGATGCGCAGGTGTGTCGAGGCGGTGCCGGACGCGTTCGCGTCGAGGATGAGGGCCTTCGTCCCGCCGAGCGATGGGATGTGGATGGTGCGGTGCTGGCCGGCGTTCGCCTCGTTGCCTTTGAAGTGATCGCCCTCGAACGCGTCGAGGACCTCGGCGAGCGCAGCCTCGACGTTGGCAGCGTTCAAATTCGCGCCCGCGTCGGCGACGGAGATGGCGCTCGCGGCGTGCGCGCCGCTCGCCTGGTTCACGTGGCCGTTGAGCCCGCCGAGCAGGGTCACGAGAGCAGCGCGCAGCGTGCCGGCCGCGATCGCGGTAGGCGCGCCCGCGATCGCATCGACGCCGACGAGCCCCGCGCCCGGCGACGCTGCTCCGGTCGCGACGAGGTCCGTCACGATCTCCTGGAGCTGCGCCTGCACGTTGGTCGCGGCGACGTTGTTGTGCGGCGTCGCCGCGATGGCCGCTGCGTTGTGCGCACCGGTCGGCGCGCTCACGTGCGTGTTCAGGAACCCGAGGAGCTGCGCGAGCTGGCTCTTCACGGAGCCTGCAGGGAGCGCGTTGGGAGCCCCCGCTGCCGCGTCCACGCCGACGCGCGAGGCGCCGGAGCTGCCCACCGCTCCGGTCGCGAGGTCGTCGATCAGCTCGTCGACGGCAGCCTGCACGTTGCCCGCGCCGACGAAGCCGTGCGGCGCGTAGTCGATCGCCGTCGCCGCATGACGCCGGGCGACCGCCGTGAAGTGGTCGCGCAGCTCGGCGTCGGCCTCGTCGAACGCGGCCTGGACCGTCGCGGCGAGCGGCTGGAGGATGCTCCACGTCCCGGTGGTCACGGCCACCGAGGTGCCCTGCGCGAAGATGAACGCCTGCCGGCGCGAGGTGTCGAGGTCGGCGACGAGGATCTGCGTCTGCCCAGGGCGGCGGCGCACGTCGCAGAGGAGCAGCTCATCGGCCTGGAGCGCGGGCTTGGGCGCGACGCCGATGGCGCCCTCGGGCGCCTGCCGCACCACGAGCTCGAACGACTCGTCGCGCCGGAAGAACACCTGCTGCGAGTTGCCGTCCGTGCGCGGGTCGGAGAGCTGGCGCTTGAAGCGAAGGAAGATGCCCAGCCACCGCTCGTTGCCGACCGTGGCGACGTCGGTCGGGATGCCCACGAGGTCGACGGCGCAGTCCACGGTCTGGCCGGTGCCGAAGAACATGCGCTGACCGAGGTTGTCGTAGGCCCGCCCGGGCGCGGTGAGGTCCACCGTCAGGTCGGGCACCGGCGAATGCGGCGCGGGGACGGCGCCCGAGACGATGCCGTAGATGTTCAGGTCGGCGGCGAGGTCCCGGTCGGCCTTCTCGAGCAACGCGAACGCGAGGTCGAGCTCGGCCTCGGTGACGCGCTGGCGGAAGTAGAAGTCGACGCGATCGGCCATGTCCTTGCCTCGGAGCGCCCACGTGGCTCTCCAGAGAGGCAAAAGCCGTTCGGCACGGGCCTCGGGGACAGGCCGTCAGTGCAGGTCGGTCGTCTCCCCGAGGTCGCTGAGGCCCAGCTCCCAGTGGTTCGGCAGCACCGGCGGCAGCGGCTCGACGAGGTCTACGAAGTGCGTGTGCGCGGGCTTCAGGTACTCGACGATGGCGCGGAGCTGCTGGCGCTCACGGTCGGTGAGGATGCGCGCGACCTCGACGTTGAAAGCGTAGCGCGCGAAGCGGTCGGAGGGCCGAGCACCCAGTCGACGCCCAGCAACGACTCGCCGAGGTAGAGCGTGTCGGCGTTGAAGGGCGTGATGGCCGAGATGTCGATGCCGAGGAAGAAGCGGATCGCGTTCTGGATGCCCTTGGCCGTGCCCTTCTGCCGGTACATCTCGACGAGCACCGACGCGAGGCGCCGCTTGCCCATCGCGTCGAGCTCGAACGGGAACGGGTTGCCGAGGTCGCGCAGGATGAGGTCGACGAAGGCCTCGGGCGCGCGCTCGAGGTCGAAGATGTCGGGCCAGCGATCGACGTCGGCGAGCAGGAGGTCCGTCACCTCCTGCAGGCAGGCGATGAAGCGGAACAGGTCGCCCGTGTGGTCGTCACGCCGGTTGTGCTTCGGAAGCATGCGCCACAGGTCGAAGCGCCTCGTGAGCGGGCGCGCGGGGCGGAAGCCCGTGAAGCTCGCGCGGTCGTAGGGGCCGAGGACTGCGTTGCCGAAGAGATCCGTCACGCCGACGGCCACGACCTCGTGAAGCACGTCGGGCGTCATCTCGGTGTCGAGCGTGAGGAGGACGACACTCCCCTCGACGTTCACACCGGCGACGGCCACCGGAACGGCGGGCGCACTCTTCGGCGCGAGGAGGAACGTCGCTCCGCTCGGGACCAGCACCGGCTCGTCAAAGGCCACGCGCACGGTCCTCTGCGCGAGCGCCTGTGCGCCGACGACACGCGGCGCAGTCCGATCCTCGACGACGAACGAGTACACCTCGTCGAGCGAGGCCGCGCCTCCCACGGTCTGAGCGAGCACGCGCACGTGGACCGTCGCCAGGCTCGCGAGCGGCACCACGGGGTGCAGGAACACCCGCAGCGTGTCGGCCGTCTGCGTGACGCTGGCCAGCGGACCCGCGAAGGCCGGGGCGAGCTCGGGCACGGCGCTGCCGTCGAACGCGAGGACGCCGTCGATCCACACGCGCGCGGTCGAGCGCTCCACGCCGTCCGGCCCGGTGTCGACCAGCTCGAGGGCGAGCGTCGCGTCGATGGGCACGCCGCTCTCGCCGGGGCTCGGGTCACGGTTCACGAGCACGAGCCTCGGCGTCGCTGCGACGAGCGCGACCGAGTCGACGTAGAGCGCGGGCAGCTCGAGGGTGCTCATGCCGGGCTCCTCACGCGGTCACCAGCTCGAGCCGCACCCCAGCGGTATGCAGGCCCGAGAGCTTCGAGACGTTCGCGGCGAGGTCGGTGACGAGACGCTCGCGGCCGGGCTTGGCGCGCATGGACGCGAGCTTGGTGCCATCGACGATGATGCTGGCCTCCCACGCGAGCCCCGGAGGGGTCGACGCGGGCACGCGCAGCCGCAGGAGCGCGCGCACCAGCATCACGCCGGTGAGGTCCGTCTGCTGCGTGACCTCGGCGTGGTCGCCGGGTGCGAGCTCGAAGAGGCGCCCGGGCTCGGCATCGCCGAGGACAAAGGCGTAGTCGCCGCCCGTCGCCTTCGACGTCGCGAGGCGCCCCTGTCCGCGCCCGAGACGGCTGGTGAACGCGGTCAGCGCCATCGTTCACACCTGCCGGAACAGCTCGAGATGGTCGAAGAAGGCGCGCCGGGTGACGTCCTTCACGGAGAAGCCGAAGCCGCCGCGCCCCGAGGTGAGCGGCTGCGAGCCGGAGTTGATGCCGAGGTGGTCGTCGATGAACTCCACCATCCCGGACACGGGCTGCCAGTCTGGCGGCGTGCCGAGCGCGTGCAGCGCGAGGTCGTTCTGGAAGACCTTGAGGACGACGTCGCCGTTGGTGTTCACGATGACGTCGAGGCGCAGGTGGAGCCAGGTCGCCTGCGCGAACGACGCCGCCGACTTGAGCAACACGCCGGGCCCGTCGGCCGTGGGCAGGCCGACCGTCACCGCGCCCTTGCGGAGCACGATGCGGTGCGGATCGTCGTCGGAGAGGCCGAGCAGGTACGCGCTGTCGTTGACCGAGTTGCCCTGGCAGCAGAGGAACAAGAACGGCGAGAAGCCGGTGGGACCGCCGCCCGGGCCACGCTGCACGACGCCTCGAATCGAGCCGCCCTTGGCCATCGGAGCGAAGCTCGCGAGGTTGGCGAAGAGGCCCACCGCTCCCTCGACGGCAGAGAGCGAGTTGAAGGCGTACAGGAAGCTGCCGCCGCCTGGTGGGCGCGCGATGCCCGCGGTCACGCCCCGGTCCACCGTCGCGATGTCGAGCCCGTCGTTGAGGTACGTCCAGTCTGCTTCGGCCATGAGGTTGCTCCTCACTGTGTCGTCGCGGGCGTCCAGCCGTTGTTGAAGTCCTCGACGGCCTGCGCGCCTGCGGCGAACATCGCGACTGACGAGATGACCGCTGCCCACGTCCACGCGTAGAGCTGGTTGCTGCGCCACTGGTCCTCGAAGTCCTCGCGCGGCTCGCCGTCGAAGGCCCCGTCGCGGCGGTGACGTCGGCCCACTCGCGCGCGTAGGGGACGTTGCTCCACCCCGTCTCGCACTCCTCGGCGGCGAGCCCGTCGAAGGTCGCGGTGACGAGCTGCGCGGGCGGAAGGTCGTAGAGGTAGACGACGTTGGCCCAGCCGCTCTCGAACTCCTCGTAGCCCTTGAGCGCGCTGTCGAAGAACGCGAGCACCACGACGACGTCGTCGATAGAGTCGAGCAAGTCGAGCCAGCGCGCGAAGTCATCCCACGCCTCTTCGGGCGCGGCGCCGAAGCCCGCGATCTCCTCGAGGCTCGTCACCGCCGAGAGCGCCCAGTGCTCGGCCTCGCCGGGCAGCGCGCCCGCGTCCTCGAAGCTGGGGTTGAGGACCGGCATCAGAGCAGCTCCCCCGTGTCGCCGTTCACCAGCGTCACGGTCCGCAGCACCGGGAACTCGCGCACGTTGAGGCGTACGTCGGCGGGCAGGCCGTTCAGCGTCAGGTCAAGGCGCGCGTCGCCCATCTTCCGCACGCCTGGCGTGTCGCGGATGACGTTGAAGAGGTCGCTCCAGGCAATCTCACCCACCGGGTTGCCCTCGGCGTCCTTGATATTGAACCCGAAGTCGACGAGCGGGTTCGGCGTGCCGTCGGGCTCGTTCACGCGGAAGTACGCGGCGAGGTTCGCGCGCACGCGGTCGCGCACGTCGTTCGGCGCGTAGCCTTGGCGCAGGAAGATGCGCGCGGCGACGTCGACGGTCTTGTAGACCGGGTCCTGCACGCTGACCTGGAACGTGAGCGTGCAGGGATAGACCTCGGTCACCTGCTGGAGCACGAGGTTCTTGAGCGCGGGCGTGGGGATCGCGCCGGGCGCCTGGGACTGCGGGATGACGTAGAGGATGCCCGTGTTCTCCGCGATGGTCGGGTCCTCGTTCGACGTGAGCATCAGCGCGCGGGCGACGCCGGAGAGACGGCGCGCGTTGATCTCGAAGTCCTCGCGGGCGACGGTGCGCGTGAGCGCGCGCAGGCTCTCGGGCGCGAGCAGCTTCGCCGACGCGACGGTCTGCCGGTCCGCTCCCCCCGAAGCTGGCGCGGGGTTCCTTACCGAGACCTGGACAGCGTTGCCGTACGCGTCCTTGAAGGCGCCCTCGATGACGGCGATGCGCTCGGCGTCGATGTTGCCCGCGCTGCCGCCGCCCGTCTTGTAGGTGACGCTGACGGTGCCGCTCGGGGGCATGCCGCTCACGCCATTGCCGAAGCGCAGCGTCGCGCGGTCGTTCTGGTCGACGGCGACCACGAAGTGCCGGTCGTTCGGGCGCGAGTCGAGGAAGCTGTCGACCTCGGTGAACGCACCCTGCGGCGTCGAGACGACGGCCGAGTCGTCGAGGTACGGGGCGAAGTCGAGATGCAGCTCGAGGTCGGCGAGCCCGCGCGCATCGAAGAGCTGCGTGTGCGTCTTCGAGTTCTCCACCAGCGCGAGGACGCGCGGCGGGTCGGCGGCAGCCGCGACGACCGCAGGAGCGAGGAGCTGGAAGCGCACCGGCTCGGTGACCTCCTGCGTGCGCAGCACCGTGCCGGCCGGGATGGTGACGCTGGCCACCGGCACACGCGCAAGCTGGAGCCAGACCTCAGCGGTCGCCGCCTGCGCGCCGTGGAGCCGGTAGCCGAGCATCTTCGCCAGCGCCATGACGCTCTTGCGCTGCGTGGCCGTGACGAGGCGTGACTCGCGGGCGAGGTTGTCCTGGTAGAAGGTCAGGACGTCGCCGACGTAGGCGTAGAAGCTCGACGAGCAGGTTCCCGAAGCTGGCGACGTCGAAGTCGGTCCAGTCCGGGAACACGCTCTTGATGAGCGCGATCAGCCGCGCCCGAAGGGCGTCAGGAGTCTTTGTCGGTGTAGTCGACGGACTCCGGGCAGCGTGGCCACGGCGGGATGCCTCCGGGGAGGCAAAGCCCCGGAGAACCAGCCCTCGGGGACGGGCTCACCGCTCGATCGACACGGCCACCGCCGCGTTGGTCTCGCGCTCGCGGACGCGCACCCGCAGCGTCAGGGCCCGGACCGTCCTGCTCGACGGCGAGGCTCGTGAGGGTGGCGCCCGGGACCCAGCGCTTGAGGGCGTCGCGCACGTAGACGCGGGCCAGCTCCTTCAGGGCGGCGTCGTTGCGCTGGTGACGCAGCAGCGCGAGCCCCGCGCCGAGGTTGGTACGCCAGGGCAGCTCCCCGACGAGCGCGCCGTTCGCCCTCCGTGAGCAAGGCTTGGCGGACCTTCGAGGCGAGCAGCGCCTCACCGCTGCCCACCGCGAAGTCGCGCTTCTTGTCGCGCCGAAACGGGATGAGGAGGTTCTGGGCTTCGCGGCTCATGGCGTCCTCCTCACGGCACCGGGATGGCGCCGCGCACGTCCTGGAGCGCCTTCACGATGGCGTCGATCGGCGGCACCACCTCGTCGAGCGGACGTCCCGCGAGGTTCGAGAGGTCGGCACCTCGGGCGCGCCGACCATGCCGAGGAAGATGTTGAGGATGCCGATGAGCTTGCCGAGCTCGCGAGCGCCTTGCCGGCGTTCGCCGCCTCGGTCGCGACGTTCGCCTGCGCGCAGCTCGCTGATGGCCAGAGGCCCGCGTCCTCGAGCTCGGTGGCGTCGATCGATGGCGCCGAGGATCTGCTGCATCTGCTGCTGAGGTGCAGGAGCTGATCGCGCGCCTGCCTCAGCGTGTCGATGACCAGGTCGATCGATCCGATGATGGTGTACGGCAGCGAGCTGCGGGATGAGCTTCAAGCTTCGACACCTTCTCGGCCAGCTCGGGGATGCACGCGGCGAGCGCGGTGGGGCCAGGCGGCGGCCCGAGCGAGTCCGGGATGGCCTTCACGCAGTTGAAGACCGCCACCACGCCGTCGATGATGTCGAACACGGGCATCAGCGGCGTGAGCGCGGGTTTGATGGCCTCCATCAGGTTGAACTGCTTGATGCTGCACGCCGCCCGGTAGCGTGATGACCGGGCGGATCGCCGAGCCTGTGGATTTCGGAGGCAGATCTGGGAGGGCCACGTCTGCCTCTCCTTCAGATGGGGGCGGCGATGGGCCGGACGACGCGGCCGCCGATGGCGATCTGCGTGCCCTCGATGCTGGCGTGGCGCCGACCCCGCGCAGCGTGAGCGCCGTCGTCGCCTGCAGCGTCACGGTGTTCTCCTCGGCGTCGAAGAACAGGTGGCTGCCGGTCTTCTCGTTGGTGAGCCGAAAGCCCGCGCCCGCCGCCCGTCCCCATCAAGCCCGACGCGAAAGGTCTGCGGCGAGCACGCGGTTGTCGGGGTGGTTCTTCTGCGCCTCTCGGGGACTCCGCCCTCTCCGTTCGGCTTTTCCCCAGTGCGCCGCGAGGTAGTGGCCGGCGCATCGACGCTGCCCTGGCTGAAGAAGTACTGCGATCCTCGGCGTTCTCCTCGGGCACCTCGCGAAGAAGCCCCGGTCCTTTCGAGCCGCCGCCGCTCGTCCCCAGCGGCCACGCCCACCGCGCTTTCCGGGCCTGGAGAACTCCTCGGGATGCAGACGCGCACACGAATGAGCTGTTCCCCGTCGTCGCGCTTCGTCACGTAGCCCACGTATATGCCGAGGAGCCGCGAGTCCGGCGGGTGGATGTCGTCGTCGAAGGTGCCTATCGCGTGGCTCCTCAGTACACGCGACTGACGCCGGCCTCCGGTCCTCGACGCCGACGACGTTGCCGTCGTGCCGGTACTGGACGACAGTGGACCGTCTCCGGTTCGGAACCCGCTCGATTTCGGCCTTCACCGTGCTCGTGCCCGTCGCCGGTGTGGTGCGGTTTCCGGCTCGCCGCCCTGCGGCTGGCCTCGTTTTTCCAGCCCCAGCCTACCGGCGAGCGCCGGTGCCGTCGCGCGTGAGCTTCAGGTCGACCAGGTAGCCTCGACGACGAGATGACGTGCTTCGCCTCGGTCACGCAGTTCTGCCCGAGAGCAGGCTCGAGATGCCGCGCACGGCGACGACCTCCGCTTCGCGCGTAGCGTCGGGTCGCCCACCACCCGCACGGCGAGCTTCACCGTTTCTGCGTTCGGCGCGGCGGAAGTTTGCGGCCGACTCGCGCTCGGCGGCAGCCGGGCGTCGGCGCGGGAGGTTTGATGGTGCGTTCATCGTCGCGTTTGCGCTCCTGGAGCGAGGTCTCTCGCCGGTCTCGCGATCGACCACCCCCGAGGACGTCGCTCAGCGTCGCGCGCTCGACCGTGGCGCTTGTCGCCGCCGACTCCACCGTGGTCTTGGCGAGCCGGGTCGCGCCCCGCACCTCGACGCGGCCGGCGCGTCGCTGGAGGATCGCTCCGGTCGCTGACCGAGATGATGTCGCCGCGCCCCGGGTCGGAGAACCACGTCAGCACGTGCTTCGGCGCGCTGGCCCACTGCCCGCGGGAGCGCCAGTGAAAGCCCGTGTCGTCGACGAAGTACTCTGCATTCCTCAAAAGGGGCGAGACGCCGCAGGAAGCGCATCGGTCTCGGCGTCGCCTATTGATGGTGTCGAGCACGTCGCCGGTGTCCTCGACGTCGAGAAACGCCCCCTTAGCCGTGCGTTTCGGCGGCGATCTCCCGCACGACGTCGGCGCGCGACTGCCCGCCCAGGAGCGTGGTCTTCGCCTCGCGGTTCATCAAGACACTCGTGGCCTGGCCCTCGATGGTCAGTGTCTGGAAGCCCTTGAGCTTCATCGACGACGCGGCGCGGTGGCGCCACCCTGCCGTTGGGTAGCTCCAGGACACTTCGCGAAAGCGTCGCGCCGCCCACCAGCTCCCCATACCTGAACAGCGCGAGGTCGTAGCTTTGTCGAGCTGGAGCGAGACCTGGTCGCACTCTCTTCTCCGACGTCCCTCGTAGGTAGCGATGATGCGCCCAGCGAGGTCGAGCGGCTCGCCGCTCGGTGCACCCCCGTTGGTCGGCATGATGCGCATGCCGCCCGCTGCGGTCGACGATGGTCATGCGTCAATCTCCGGCGCTGCCTGTCGAGGATGACGTCGGTCAGCACGCGGAGGCCGGCACGACGAGCGTCGTCGGACGCCAGAGCTCCAACGTCGGGTCCACGATGGGGTCGGGCTGGGGGTCGACAGACCCACCAGAAGCCGCAGGTGCGCTGCGGCAGCGGCGCGAAGTAGCGGCCGGGCAGGACTTCGAGCGTGTCGTCCCTGCGCGACGACGTGGACGCGGGTGTCCGGTGTGCTCGTGGAAACGAGGGCTACCCCCCACCGAGGAAGCGGCGCCCCAGCTCGTCGGGCACGCCGAGCAAAGGAACGTGCCGAGAGCCGGTGCGCGAGGGGCTATGTGGCGAGGTTGTGCCGCGCGTCCCAGTCTCTCGGGGACTACAGCTCGGCTCTCGCGCAGCTCCTCGCTGGTCACACGGGCAGTCCCGGATATCCTCGAACGTCAGGCGGACTGCTTGCGTAGACCAGCACGGCTCCATCGACCGCAGCCGCTGGTGGTGAACTCGACGCTGGCGACGACGCACCTGACGGTGACGAATTTCGGCCAGATGAAGAGAGAGATGCGCGGCGGCGCGGAACAGCGACGTCCTCGGTACCTCGGGTGGCACGGTGAGCGCGCGCAGGAATGCCCTGAACTCGGGAGGATGTTCACATCGCCCAGGCTTGCTCGGCGGCGAAGTAGCGGTCCAGGTAGAACTCGACGCCTGAGAGCTGCCGTGTCTGCCGGTGCCCTGAAACTGGAGGATCTGGTGCGAGAGCCCCGGCACGGCG
>JADJYE010000005.1 GCA_016719945.1 Polyangiaceae bacterium
CGCTCTGCTCCGACTCAGCCTCGTTCGCACCCACCACCGTGGTGCGCAGCTCCTCCAGGATCAGCGCGAGCTGCTCCGAGGGACGACCTCCGAGCGATTCCGGACGCGCGGACGCGATGATGCGCTCGAGCTCCTCGTTCTTCGCGGCGAGCTTCTCGACCAACGCGAGCACCTCGGCATGGTGGCCCCCGTCGAGCAGCTCGCGGGCCACGTCGCCGGGGCGCCCGCGCATCGTCTTCTTTGGCGCGCCATCGCGCCGTACACCAAGCTCATCGCGCGTGATCTCGTCAAGACCACGCGCGATGTTCTCGTCTCCTTTTTCGAGCGCGTCAGGCCGCGATCTCCGGAAGCCTTGCGCCGCCGGGGCCCAGCGCCTCGCCGAGGGCGACGACGACAGGTCCAGTCCCTCGAGCAGCATCGCCAGCTCGTGAGCATCGATCTCGACGCGCACTGCGTCAGCGCGGACTCGTTCTGGGAAGGTGAACCGTCCTCGCTCGAGACGCTTGTGCACGATGGTGAAGCCCCCGCGGGTCCACACCAGCATCTTCACCTGGCAGCCTCGACGGTTGAGGAACAGGAACACGTGACCCGACAGTGGGTCGTCACCGAGCACGCAGCGGACCTCGTTCGAGAGCCCCTCGAACGACTTGCGCAGGTTCGCGGCGGCCGTCGCCACGTACACGCGAACGCTGCTGGGCAGGAGGATCATGCGACACCTCCAACCTGGCTCACGAAGCGCGCGAGCCACACCGCGTCGATCTGCTCCGGCTCACGCACCTGCACGACCGCGCGCCCGACACGCACCGTGAGCGCGCCGCTGTCCCCCGATCGATACCGGCACCGCCTCCGCTTCCGCCGCACGAAGACCGGCAGCAGTGCAGTTGAACGCTCCTCCCGTTGGCGGCGCGGCAACGGCACTCCGAGCCGCTTGCTCCATTGCCTCAACCGCTGACCGCTGAAGCCATGTTGGCGTGCGAACGCCTCGGGCCCGAGCGCGCTCGACGCCAGCGCGTTCAGCGCTTCGCGCGCCGTCGTCTCACTCCATCGCGCGTGGCTCGACCACGCGCTCCTCTTCTTCGACATCGCGACACCTCCGGTCGGCGCGTTACTCGCCGCACGGCGGAAGTCGACCTCAGCCGCTGGCCAGGTCTACCCGGGCTTGGGCGGACAGATACCATCGGCGTGAACGGTGGCTACCTTGGCGATTTCTCCTATCGTACTCACTTTGAGTTTTATCCACAATTCTGCGATTTGGACATTGACCCGAGTGCGCTCTCCGGCACCACGCGCGAGCGGTTCATCGACATCTTGAGCAAAGCGGGTCCCGCGGCACAGGCGCGGATTATCCGCGGGATCCTCGCAAAGTATCCCAGTGGGTCGGTCAAGCTTCGTACCGCGGAGAAGTCCGCGCGCCTTGAGGCTATGGCGTCTCGGCTCGAAGCAGGGGGCGCCGTTCCACTGGCGACGCCTGCCTTCACGAGCGAGGTGTTGCTTCGCGCGATCGCTGACGCTGAGACCTTGCTCACCACTTCGGGCGCGCAGAGCGGCGTCGATCGAATGCATACTGCGTTTCACGGTTTTCTGAAGCTCGCCTGTGCGCGCAGGGGAATCACGTATGGTGCAGACCCGAGCATCACGGAACTCTATAAGGCTCTCCGAAGGGAACATCCGGCTCTCCGCGAGATTGGCGTTCATGGCGACGAGGTCGAACGCGTAATCAAATCATTCGCCTCGGCCATCGATTCGCTGAACACGCTCCGGAACCGGGGCAGCGTCGCCCACCCGAACGACGCCCTGCTCGGTCCCGCCGAAGCGCTTCTCTATATCAACGCCGTTCGTTCCCTGATGACCTATCTCGGCGCAAAATTGTCGTCGACGGGCGCCGGCTAACCAGGCGTTGCACCAGTCGACCGCCGTCGGTCGCTTCGCTCCCTCTGGCGTTCGCAGGTGAACTCCAGTACGTTAGTAGCGGGACAGAATCACGCCTCCAGTAGCTGCTTGATCCGCTGGTGAGACAGTCCCAGGAGCTCTCCGGTGTCACGGAGCGACAACCCAGCACGTCGTAGCACCTTGGCGCTCTCCACTACGGCCTTCGCCGCCTCTGCATCCTTCCGCGCAGCCTCCTCGCGCGCTCGACGCGCCCGGTCCACTGCGCGCCTCGCCGCACTCGGCACCCGAACTTCCTCCTCGAACACCGCCGTCTCGGCAATCTTCTCGGCCTCTTCGAGAACGTCGTCGCACAGCGCCAAGGCTTCACGAACATTCTTGCGCGCTTCCGCGATAGATCTCCCGTGCGAACGACAACCGGCTACCTCCGGGATAGAGACGTGCCAGCCCGCCCCATCAGGCTCGAACACTACCTTCACTTGCCGAGCAGCCACTTTTTTCCGAAGCATGGCTCAAGGTCCTTCTCTATTGGGTGCAGATCCCACTGTGCATCCAATGGTTTCATGATCACTACGCGGCTTTCTTGAGCACGGCGTCATGCGTCCGGGTCGGTACAGGTTGAGCCGCGAGACGCACCCGACGGGCACCGAGGAATTGCTCGAAGTCACCCCAGAGGCCATTGATGAGGACGCAGCGGAGCTGGAGGACGGCCTCGGCGCGATCGCGACTCCACCGCATGCCGGGGCCGTCGAGCCGGACACCGACGAGGTGACGTACCGCCCCCTCGATGATTCCGCTGGAGATGTCGAGGTCCTGTCGGCGCAAGCGCGAGTACTCCAGCCGAGCGGCGTTCTTGCGGAGGTGCGCCGCGACCTCGGCGAGCACTTCTCGCCGGTACTTGTTGCCGGGGCCGGTGACGGGGTCGCTTCGAGCGCTGCCTCGATGACCGCGGCGACCTCAGCGTGCTTGCCATGCCGAAGGCTGCGCTTCTGCTCGGCGACCCACGCCTCAAGGTGCTGGCGCTCGCGCCGAGTGCCGCGGCAGATCGCCTTGCCGGCTTTCCAGAGCTTCTCGACGACGTGGAACCAATCGAGACAGACGTCGGCGTCGGGGAAGAAACTCCTGCTGCAGCGACCAGAGAACCTCGGCGCCGTCCGCGATGAACAACACCTTCTTGAACTTCTTGGTCCCGTAGCCTCGCCGCCGCGCCTCGGCGTGGATCCATTCGAAGAGCGCGCGATAGCTCACGAACGTCGCGTACGTCCGCTTGTTCGCCGGGCCCTCCAAGCGACCGTCGGCTGCTCGTCGCAGCGTGTAGAGCACGCCGACGGCAGCCATCTTGGCGTTCTTCGACTTCTTCCCCGGTCCGCGCCGCTTGCGGGGATGCTCCTGCCGCTTCTTGCGTCGCGCATGCCGACGGTTCACGTCGCGAGTCCCGTGCGGAACGGCGCGCCGCGCGTGCTCGCGGGTGGGATCGCCGGCGCACCCTTGCCGTCGACCGTGATCACGAGGACCTCACCGTCTTCGTCGGGCGGGGGCGCTTGCTCCAGGAACGGCCGCGCCTGCGCCGCCGACGGCGTCCACGATCCTCAGCACCGATCGCGAGCTGGGCGCCCACGCGAGCAGGCTCTTCATCAACTCCCGGGACGCCGCGAACGCCATCAGGGCGGTGAGCCGCGCCACCAGCGTCACCACGGGCAACGTGAAGCCGCCTGCCAGCCCGACCTCACGATCGAAGGGTAGGTCTCGCGACGCCCGCGGTGCGCCGACCAGCCGACCGACCGGACGCGCCACCGCGACCTTCCCGAAACGCGTTCCAATCTCGACGCCCTCCGCCCCCACGATCTCGTAGCGGCGGTCCGCGTGCGAGTACCGCTTGCCGTCATCCACGCCGACGCACGCTGGTCGAAGTACGCCCCATCAGAAGCTGCCCCAGCGCCAGCGAACCGGCCCACGCCGCCCCCTCCGCCTCCTCTGCGCTGGTCGCGCGCTCGACGGTACGTCGGACCTCACGGACTCGACGGTCGACTTCGTCCCACGATTGCTGGATACTCGCCATTGGGGTCGCTCCCTGGTGATGGTTGTCGCTTCGCAACCGCGATTATCATCAGGACGAGCGTCCCCGCCTATCCGCTTCACCCCCGAATCAGGCCAATTCTGCGACCAACATGCGTGCACACTGGGACCTGCACCCGACAGTATTGGATAGCCCTGCTGCGCGGCGAGGACCAATGGGACCTCCGCCCACGCGCGCGGTCGGCCCTGCGAGGTCGAGGTCGAGCAGAACGGGGCTGTCTCCTTCTCCTCGATCTGGTGCCCGCGCTCGGATCGTTTGCGCGATCGGCGCTGGCTCTGTGTGGTCTTCCCGCTTCCCACCATCGCGGGGTGCGGATCTCGCGCGCGCGTGAACGCTCGGATCGCGATGACTTGAACGCCTGGATCGCAACTTCGTGAACGCCGGGATCGCCGGGACTTGAACACCCGGATCGCGACCACGTGAACACCGAGATCGGCGCCTCGTGAACGCCGGGATCGGGCTCGTGAACGCGTGGATCGCGAGATCTGAACAGAGCGAAGCCGTCTGAGGCCGTGCAAGGCCGGGCCCGGGGTACGGGCGTGGCCATGGAGCGCATGGCGATGAGCAGGATTCGCGAGATTCTTAGGCTTCGGTGGCAAGGGCACAGCGTGCGCGACGTTTCGGCCGCGGTAGGGGCCAGCGTTGGCGTCGTGAGTGCCGCGACGAACCGCGCGAAGCACGTTGGGCTCGACGAGGCCGGCGTGGACGCGCTCGACGACGACGCGCTCGAGGAGCGCCTCTACGGACCGCGCGGGGGCTCGGGGCGGCGAGACCCGGACCGACCTTCGGCGGCGCCCTCAGGGTGATCCACTGGGCGGCTAGATGATGATCCACACGCGCAGGGCGCGGGTGGTCGGAGCGGCGCGATCGTGACCCACGGGGCGCCACTGCGGGCAGCCTTGGGATCACTCCTTCGCGGGTTTCTTGTTGGCCTTCGCGCTCGCTCGCTTCTCTGCGACGTGCTGCCGGTAGCTGGGGCCGTCGATGTCGATGCGGATCGCGAGCATGGCGAGGCGGTCGAGGATCGCCATCGCGACGGTCGCGTCGCCCAAGTACCTGCCCCAATCGCTGAGAGCGATGTTGGAGGTCACGGCCGTCGACGCCTTGCCGTGTCTTAGGTCGATCAGGTTGAAGAGGGTATGCGCGGCGGTCGGCTCGTTGTCACGCTTCTTCACCTGGCCAAGACCGACGTCATCGATGATGAGCAGCGCAGGCCGCGCCCACGCCTTGAGCCGCCGCTCGTAGGTGCCGTCGGCGAGACCGGCGTGGAGGTCATCGAGCAGGTCGACGCAGCGAGCGTAGCGGACGTACAGCTGATGCTCGCAGGCGCGGCGGCCGATCGCCATGAGGAGGTGGCTCTTGCCGGTCCCGCTCTTGCCGGTGATGACGAGGTCATCGCATCGGCCCACGAAGTCGAGGTGCGCGAGGCTCGGCGAAGGCGGCCTTGTCGAGGGTCGGCTGGAAGGACCAGTCGAAGGCTTCGAGGGTCTTGTGCTCACGGATGCCGCTGCCATCGATCCGCCGCGTGACACGCTGCTCGAGCTTGCGAGCTGCCTCGGCGCCGAGCACGCGCTCGAGCAGGCTGGTTGGCCCGGGGCGCTCGCGGAGCGCCCTGGCGAGAGTGTCGTCGAGCGTGTCGAGGGTATGCGTCAGGCCGAGGAAGGCGAGGTGTCGTCGCAGTCGCTCGAGGGATTCGTCTCCGCCGTCGTCGTGTCCGGCGTCGTTGACGGGTCGCGTCGGTCGCTTGGCCATTCGGTCGTCTCCTTGCATTGCGCGCTAGAGCTGCGCGGCGTCGAGGGGGCGCCCGGGATGCGGTCGTACTCGGTCAGGTCCCGCGGTCCAGTGCGCACCTCGCCGATCGCGTCAGCGAGACGCCTGACCGTCTGCTCGGCGACGTACTCGTCGAGCGTGCGTGGGCTCGCGTGTGCCGCGACGATGCGCTCGACGGCTCGGGCCTCGAGGGCGCCATAGGAGGCGGCGTGACCGAGCGCTGCGTCGAGATCGGCGGTGTCGAAACGCTCGCGCAAGAGCAAGATCTGGCGCGCCTGATGCCCCCAAACTCGGGGCGGTCCAGCGCTCATGAGGTGGAAGAAAGTCTCCGCGCGCTGGCCCATCTGCTCGAAGGCGACGCGGAGCTGGTCGAGATCGAGCGGGCTCCTTCGCGAAGGGCGCGGGTGGATGCCGGTAGGGTCGATCTTCTTGCCGGCGCCCCTGGGGCCCAGCTCGTGCCGGGCGATGCAGCGCAGGTCGGCGGCGTAGACGAAGAGGCTCTCGCTGGGTGACGCGCACGGGCAGCAGGTCGGTGACGTGGTCGTAGGGGACCGCGTAGTGATTGCCGTCCCAGGACACGAAGCCGTCGATGCTGCACGTCCTGTAGGCGACGCGAGCGGTGTCATAGTCATGTCGAGGGCGCAGCACGAGGTGGTCGCGCTCCTCGGGAAAGCGCTCCAGCGGCGTCGTCCGTGACGCCGTCGATGGTCGACGATCGTGTCGAGCCATCTGCGCATCTGGCCGCGGAGGTCGTCGAAGTCCGTGAAGGATCGACCATTGAAGAAGGAGCGCTCGACCTCCCAGAAGCTGCGCTCGACGCGTGGCTTGTCGTTTGGGTGTCCGCGCCGGACGGCCACCGGCCGGAAGCCGTAGTGGGTCGCGAAGGCGAGCATGCGCGGGTTGTAGATGGGCTGGTGGCCCTCCCAGCGCAGGACCACGGGCTTCTGGCTGTCGTACTTGCACTCGCGCAGCGCCCCGAGTCGGTCGAAGGCGCCGACGTGCCCGTCCATGAGCGCAAAGAGGTCCGATTGCCGGTAGACGTCGATGTGTTTGCGCTTGAGAAGACCAATACGTAGCTGAAGCCCTGGACCTTCTCTTTGCGCCCGCTCGTGTAGGTCACCTCCCACGGCGACCAATCGTTTTCGGCCATCTCGCCGGGTCCCTAGCTCGGCGTGATCGGATTGGCAGGGGCCGGGGCCGGACGCAGCCTGCGCACGCGCTTCTTCACCGCGGTGTATCCCCCAGCGAAGCCCTCCTCGCGCAAGACCTCGAAGATGCGCTGAGCCGTAATGTCCTCGTATTGCCCGAGCAGCGCCACGATACGCGGCAGGTGCGCGTCCAGCGGCGAGGCGCGAGGCGCGCGCGCCGGAGCTGCCGCAAGCGCAGTGTGGGGCTCAGCGCGCGAGCGCGCGTGCTCCCTGAGCAGTGCGCGGACGGTGTTCCGGCTGACGCCGAGCGCCCGCGTGAGCGCTCGGCGCGATACCCCCTGCTCGGCGAGGATCACCACCTGGTGCACGAGGCTCCTCGCGCGTACGCCACGTCGCGGTCATGCGACGGCGCGCCCCGTCGGATCACCGCAGCCACCGTGCTCGTGAGCGCCCCTAGCACTGGCTGCAGACCGCGCAGCGCGGCGACGATCAACTCGGCCGCCTCGGGGCCGTGCGTCGCCACCGGCGCTGCGAGCAGCCGCGCCTGCAGGCGCGCCGCCGTCCCGCTGCACGGTCGCCAAGTCGCCGCCAACCAATCAGCCTCGGCGCGCTGCTCGGGTGGGGCGCAGCCCAGGGCCGCGCCGCCGTGGCCAGTCCCTGCGCGTAATGGGCGATTCTCCGGGCCCCAGGGAGACATCATCACTGCACTCCAGGAGCTCGGCGACCATCAGCTCCGCCTGGCGCACGGTCAGCCCTCGACGAATCACCACGCCGGCGGTCGCGTGCTGGTTGCCACGTGGCAACTGCCCGAGCACCACCGCCGCGCGCGGTGCGAGCAGCCCCAGGCGGACGTCGGCCTGCACGGCGGGGTCGAGCGCCTCCACCAGCATCAAGCGGCGGTGCACCCAGCTCTTGTGACGACCGAGCCGCTGCGCGATGGCCGGCTGCAACAGACCGTGCTCGCGATAGAGCGCGCGCACCAACCATCCCTCCTCGAGCTCCGTCAAGTTGCGCGCCGCGTGCAGCGCCGCGATCAGCAGCGTCGCACCACTCGCGTCGACCTCGACGACCTGCGCGCGCAGCGTGGCCCATCCAAGCGCCCGCGCGGCTCGCAGCCGTTTGAAGCCGTCGATGATCTCCACCGACCCGCCGTCCACGAAGCCGACCGCGGCGGTCATCTGTCCGTGTCGCGCGAGCGAGCGACGCATCGCATCCAGTGCCGACGCCTCACACAGCCTAAGCGCTCCGAGCCGCTCGCCCAGGTCGGCGACGGGGATCTCCTTCGATTCGTCGAGCACCATCGCGAACACGATTCGCATGGCCCGGGAGCTCACCCCATCGTCATGCGTGACAGCCGCCACGTCGTCGCTCTATTCCGACGGAATCTCCACCACTTGTGTACGGAAGCTGGCGCGTGACATCGACCCCGGCTCGGCCAGCAAGCCGCCCGAACGCGGCAGAAAATTCAGCCAGATCGCGCAGCAAGCTGGCGCGTGACCGAAGCCAGCGCGCGATCCACGAACTGGACCATATTTCTCCGGAAGTCCGGCATCTTGTCCCTCGAAGCTGGCGCGTGACAGCCGGGGCCAACACGACCCTCTCGGGCCTTGTGCCGGTGGGCGCGCTGCCGCGTCGCCTCGTCCTCGCGGTGCTCGGCGAGCTCGCTGCGCCGCCGCTTACGCGCGAGCTTCCGATCTCGATGGGCCCGACACGCCGCCCCGCAGACCCGTTGGGTCAGCAGCGCCCTCGGCGACGGCGTGAACGTCCTGCGACACTCGCTGCATCGTCGGCGCGCCCTCGGCATGCCCGAGCGTCGCGACTCGAACGCAGCCGGCCGCATTCTCGACGAGGGGCCCCTCCAGCTGGGTCACGATCGCGCCGCGACGGTCCAGCCGCCAGCGGCGCCCAGGGTCACCAACGCGCCGCGGGGTGGGTCAGTCCAAGGGCGCCGCTAAAGGACCGACCGCTACCGGACCCGGTGTGGATTCACACGGAGCTGAAACGACCGGGCGTGACGCTGGAGCTGCTCCATTTGGAGTATCTCGAGGCCCACCCAACCGGCTACCGGTACACCGCCTTCTGCGACGTCTACCGAGGCTGGATGTGCAAGCAGCAGGTCTCGATGCGGCAGGTGCATCGTGGCGGCGAGAAGATGTTCGTCGACTACTCGGGCAAGAAGGCTCGAGTCGTTGATCCCACGACCGGCGAGGTCCGCGAGGTCGAGCTCTTCGTCGCCGTGCTGGGCGCGTCGAGCGCGACCTACGCCGAGGCAAGCGAGAGCCAGCGCGCCGAGGATTTCGTGGCCTCCCACGTGCGCGCGTTTGCGTACTTCGGCGGGGTAACGGCGATCGTCGTCCCCGACCAGCTCCGCAGCGCAGTGGGGCGCCCCTGCGCGTACGAGCCCGGAATCGCGCGGACCTACGCCGAGCTCGCTCGACATTATTCGACCGCGATCGTTCCGGCGCGGCCGGGGAAGCCCAAGGACAAGGCCAAGGTCGAGGTCGCCGTGCAGGTGGCGCAACGATGGATCCTCGCCAGGCTTCGCCGCGAGACCTTCTTCTCGCTCCGCGAGCTGAACGCGCGGATCCTCGAGCTCTGCAACGAGCTCAACAGGCGGCCGCGCAAGAAGCTCGGCGGCGTCACGCGTCGGGACTTGTTCGAGCGTTTCGACCAACCTGCCCTCCGACCGCTACCGTCGGAGGCCTTCGAGGTTGCGACCTGGAGCCAAGCGACCGTCGCGCCCGATTACCACGTCGAGGTCGGCAAGCACTGGTACTCGGTACCCTACCAGCTCGTGCGTGAGGAGGTCGAGCTTCGCCTGACGGCGACGACGCTCGAAGTCTTCCATCGGAATCGGCGCGTTGCTTCGCACCCACGCAGCACGCACTCCTATCGCCACACGACGAATCGGGAGCACATGCCGGAGGCTCACCAGCGAGTCATGGGCGGCGCGGACGACATCCTCGTTTGGGCCTCGGAAGTCGGCCCGATGACGAAGGCGATGGTCGAGCGGCTTCTCGACGTCTGCCTCATTCGCGAACAAGGGTGGCGCTCAGCGCGCGGCCTCAAGCGCGTGCTCTGCAAGTACGGCACTGACCGCGCCGAGGCGGCCTGCGGCCTCGCGCTCCGCTATGGCGCGCGAAGCTACAAGCCGGTCGAGCGAATCCTGAAGCTCGAGCGCGATCTCGTCGCTCGAGAGGACCCTGATGCCGCGGCCGGGGTCATCGTCGACAACGACGATGTCCGCGGTCCAACCTACTTCCACTGACCGAAGGAGACCCATGTTGAATGAACCGACGATCGACAAGATGAGAGAACTCAGGCTCGCTGGCATGCTCGACGCCTGGCAGCGGCAGCAACAGGACGCGCAGCTCTCGAGCCTGAGCTTCGACGAGCGACTGGCAATGCTGATCGATGCCGAGCACGACATCCGCCACAACCGCAAGCTAGGTCGTCTCCTCAAGGAGGCCGAGCTTCGCATCCCGAACGCGAGCATCGAGGACGTCCGTACGTCACCGACCCGTGGCATCGACAAGCCGATGCAGAGACAGCTCGCGAGCGCGACCTGGCTGCAGAACCACATCAACGTCCTGATCTGCGGGCAGACCGGGGTCGGCAAGAGCTACCTCGCCTGCGCTCTCGGGCAGATGGCCTGCCGACGCGGGCATCGCGTCCTCTACCGACGGGTCCCGAGACTCTTCGACGAGCTGGCGCTCTCGCGCGCGGATGGCACGATCGCGCGTGTGCTCGGCAGGCTCGGCCGCGCCGAGCTACTGGTCTTGGACGACTTCGGCATTAGTCCCCTGAAGGATCCCCACCGGACCGACCTGCTGGAGGTCCTCGAGGACCGGTACGGGCGAACGTCGACCGTGATCACGAGTCAGCTGCCGCTCGAGAAGTGGCACGCGTACATCGGCGACCCCACCGTCGCGGACGCCATACTCGACCGCGTCGTCCACAACGCATACCGTGTCCAGCTCAAGGGGCCCTCCGGAAGGAAGGGCGAGGCGGTGATGGAGGATTCCAAGACGTAAACAGCGTGCCGCAGACGTCGCTTCGCTCCGATTCAAGTTGTTGCGAAACGGCTGCTCAAGTCATCGCGTAACGGGTGCTCATGTGACGCGAAATCCGCACGGGTAGTTCCTGCGCCGGGAGGCGAACCCGTGCTTCGGCTAGAGGCGCCTGCATATCCCTCGACTTCACAGTAGACGCGGGTGTGGACTGCGCTCGGATCACGCGGCCTCAACCCGTGCGGTGTAGCAACGTGAGAGATGGCGCCAGAAGGCCGGAAAGCGACCACTCTGGTGGACCGCACGCAGCGTGAGTACGCCGCGCAGGGCGGGCTCTCGCCAGCGCTGCCCGGAGCGCTTCGCGCGGAGGGCGATGACGGTCTTCGCCGCGCTCTCCGTGACGCCGCTGCCGACCGGAAGGTGAGCGAGCCGGAGGGTGACGTAGCGCATTCGGTCCTTGTTGCGCCGGATGTAACCGAGATGCTCCCAGAGCTTCGTTCGGGCCCCGGATTCGGTGAGCCTCGGGTACGCCTTGAGAAGGAAGGTCTCGATCGAGTCGATGGTCGAATCGCGAGAGTCGAATCGTTCCTTCCATTCGTCCAGGGTGCGTCTACGCACCTCAGGCGCGGGCTCGATGAGCGCGAGTGCTTCCGCCAGCCGCTCCATGAGGTGGTATCGGTCGATCCCCTCCTCCCACGACCCGATCCCCCTTCCTCCTTGAGCTTCGCGAGCCCTTCGCGGGTGCGATTCCACATCTCCGGCGCACCGTCCTGCACGATACCGACCCCGAGAGTGGGCGTTCGACGGAGCGCGACCCGGCAATCCGCGGTCATGCTGTCAACGAGCGCGGTCGGGTCGTCGCACGCGGGAGACGCGTAGCGAATCGTCCTGATCGCCTCGCCGTTCTCGTCGACGAAGCTGACGGTCCCCACATATGCCATCCGCCAGTTCACGTCGAATGGCGCGGGCGGCCGACGTTTGAGGGGCTTGCGCCGCGTGGTCGCCTTTGGCGGCGCGTTCGCGGCCCGGGACTCGACCATGGCCGTGCTCGTTCGGTCGAGACCGATGGCGATCGCGACCGCACCGGCCGGCGGCGCCTCTGCCCGTCGCAGTGCTCGCTCGATACGCGCCTGACTCGCCACCGCTGTCGAGCTCGTTCGGCGGGCGATCCGCTCCAGCGTCGTGCGCGAAGGCGGATTGCGCTGAGCCGCGGCCAAAAGCTCGAGATGCTGGCGCATGTCGTGGAGCGCGTACCCGTGGGCGATGCTGAGAGCGAGCGCGGGCGTCGCATGCTCCACGAGGCCAGTCTCCAGCTCGAGCGGTACGACAGTCGGACCGTTACGCACTCCCACCTTCCGGTACGTCGCCCGGGAGATCGCCATCGGCCCGACGAGTCCGTGGTAGGTCACCGTCGCGTCCTCGTGGCGACGATACAAGACCCCGTCGACGCGCACATCGTCCCCGTAGCCCGCGCTGAGCTCGCGAAGGTCGTCTTCGAGCGCACACCTCACGAGTTCGTTCCCGATCTCGAGAGCGGCACGTTCCCGGTCCGCGAACCCCGAGGGCGGCAGGACGTGCCGCAGCGTCGCGACCACCTCGTTCACGAGGCTCCGCACTTCGGGCTTGGCGAGAATCGAACCTGCGTGCATCTTCTCCATCGGGGAACCTCCGTCGGGGTTGGCTTCGCAACCGCTTCGACGAGGGAACCCCGTTACAAATTCAGCTCCGAGGGCGATCCCCACCCGTAGACGCCCTGGGGGGGCCGGTTATACTCCGGGTATGAAGACCGCCGTTTCTATCCCGGACGAGGTGTTCAAGGAAGCCGAGCATCTCGCGAAGCACCTCAAGGTCTCGCGGAGCGAGCTCTACGCCAAGGCGCTCGCGGAGTTTGTCTCCCGGCACTCACCGGACGCTGTGACCGACTCCTTCAACCGCGTCCTTGCTGAGCTCGACGACGCCCCAGACCCCGCCTTTCAGAGGGCCGCACGAGCCGTCCTCGAGAAGTCAGAGTGGTAATCGCTCAGGGCGAGGTCTGGTGGGCTGACCTCGGCGAGCCTTCCGGCTCCGAGCCCGGCTTTAGGCGCCCGGTTCTCGTTGTCCAGGGCGACGCGCTGAACCGGACCGCCCTCGCAACGGTTGTGGTCGTTCCCCTCACGTCGCAGCTCAAGTGGGCCGGCGCGGCGGGCAACCTTCAGCTTGCTCCCCGGGAGACCGGGTTGTCCAAGCCATCCTTTGCCAACGCGTCGCAGATTGTGGCGCTCGATCGCACAGTGCTCAAGCGCCGTGTCGGCAAGATTCCTCGACTCCGGCTTCTTGCTGTCCTGGCTGGTATCGACATCGTGCTCGGGAAGGACCCTGGCTAACGAAATAGCGGTTTGGCGGCGACGCAGCGCGCCTCGCGGAGCGAGGGGCGCGTAGTCCGGCGCTAAAGCGCCTGTTGAACAAGCCCGAGCGAGGTGGGTTCAGGTAGATGGGAAAAGGAAGCGCGGGGCGGGCGTTCGTTTGGGGGTCGTGAGCGCTCGAGCAGGCGAGCCGGGAGCGGTGGCGGGCGCGGTGAGGCCCGGAGGACGTGATTCAATGGTGGTGCGTGGCGGTAATGGGGCGAGTCGTGAGTCCGCGGGCGCGGGGCTCCCCCGGCGCGTCTTGGACGTGCGTTCGCGTGCCGCTTCGACCGTCGACTCAGGGAACGGCGGGCACGGGTGGCGCCGGAGGCGGAGCGCGGGCCTGGGACCCCAGGGTCGTGGGGAGCTGCGCGCTCATCGCCAAGTCGGGCTCGAAGCGAAGCACGAGCGTGAGCCCTGGTTGACCGCAATGGGCGCACTTGGTCCGGGCCCGAGGCGGGGCGGGTCGCTGGCGGGCTCTTGGTCGCCCGGTCGACGTGGCGCCAAGAGCAGCTGGAGTCGCCGCAGGGTTTGGCGTTGGGCAGGATGGAGGAGCCCGAAGGCGCGGACACGGTGCATGCCCTTGGGCGGGACGTGCTGCAGGAATCGCCGCAGCATCTCGTCGGCGGGCAGAGTGAGGACCTTGTGCCGTCGATCGCGGCTATCTCGGTACCGCAAGGTTACGGAGCGGTCGTCCATCGCGAGCAGCGCGCGATCGGACATGGCGGTGCGGTGCACGTAGCGGCCGAGGTATTCGAGGACCTTCTCGGCGCCATGAGCCACGGGCTTGGCGAAGACGACCCAGCGCTTCTCCCAGGGGATGGGAGGCAATGGCACGCCCGGGAGGGCTCGCCGAGCGAGCGCGAGAAACCGGCCGCGGAAGAGCTTGCCGAGGGCGCGGACAGGTGCGAGAAATCGCCGCTTTCTCCTCGGGAGCGGGCGCCAGGTGCGGCCATCCGGAGCCAGCCCCCAGCGGGGACGAGCATGTGGACGTGGGGGTGCCACTCCAGTGTGCGCGTCCACGTGTGGAGGACGGCGAGGGCGCCGATCTGGGCGCCGAGGAAATGGTCGTCGCGGGCGAGCGCAGCCACGGCCTCGAAGGCTGCGCGGAAGAGGGCACCGACGAGGGCTCGCTGGTGCGAGCGGACCGAGCGGCGGAGCTCGTCCGGGAGGGTGAAAACGACGTGGAAGTAGGGCACGGGCAGGAGAAGCCGGCGCTGGCGCGCGAGCCAGCGCGCGGTCGTGTCCTGGCCGCAGCGGGGACACGCCCGGTTCCTGCAGGAGTGGAAGAGGATGTGCTCTTGGTCGCAGTGGCTGCAGACGGCGAGGTGGCCGCCCAGAGCGGCCGTGCGGCAACGGGCGATGTCGTCGAGAGCGCGCGCGTGGCTCGGCAAGACCGCGGCGCCGAAGCGCTCGCGATAGGCCGGCCCGTGCCGCCGCACGACGTCGGCGAGCAGGAGCATGGCGGGGCGCTCCGGTCACAAGCCCGCCATGAGGCGGTCGACGGTCTCCTGGAGGCGCTCGGTACCTGGCTGCGTCACGTGCATGTAGACCTCCGTGGTGCGCAGCGACTTGTGGCCGAGGACCTGCTGGATGGTCCTGAGGGTGATGCCGGCTTCGAGAAGATGGGTGGCGTAGCTATGGCGCAGGGTGTGGATGCTCGCGTCCTTGGCGAGGCCTGCGTCGAGGCGCGCGGCCTTGAAGGTCTTCTGGAGCGTGGTCTCGTGGAGCGGGGCCGCGCGCCCCTCCGCGACGAAGAGGTGAGGCGTCGAGCAGGCGGGGCGCTCAAGCTTCCAGTAGCGGCGAAGGCACGACAGCAGCGGTCGCGGGAGCGGGACGCCGCGATCGACCCCACCCTTGCCGTCGCGCACCCAGACCAGCAGGCGGTCGGCGTCGATGTGGCCGGTCTCGAGGGCAAGGCCCTCGTTGAGACGCAGTCCCAGGGCGTAGATCGTGGTGAGGGCAACGCGTCGCACCGGGTGGCGGACGGCGCCGAGAACGGCCCGTGTCTCCCGGGTGCTGAGCACCACTGGAAGCGTGCGCGGCTTGTTGACGCGCAGGAGGTCGAGGATAGCCCAGTCGCGCTGCAGCGTGTGGACGAGGAAGAACCGCAGAGCGTGAACCACGATGTTGATGCTCGAGGGCGCGAGCTTCTTGGTCTCT
Source organism: Polyangiaceae bacterium (assembly GCA_016719945.1). Classification (GTDB taxonomy): domain Bacteria; phylum Myxococcota_A; class Polyangia; order Polyangiales; family Polyangiaceae; genus Xiheicaenibacterium. Next base: position 15,437 of record JADJYE010000005.1, read on the forward strand.
CGGAGGTAGAGGAAGTAGCGGCGCACGTCCTCCTCCGCGAAGTCGCCAGGGTCCTTATTGGTCCAGTCGACGAATTGCCTCGTTGCAGCGAGGTACCCCTCCTGCGTGCGAGGCCGGAAGTCGCGCAGCCGCATGTCCTCGCTCATCCTCTCGCGCCAGGTCTGCAACGTCACCATGGTGTCCTCCAGGGAAACCGCGGCGACACCGCGTCACCGCGGAGGAACGAGGATCGCAGGAGGCGAAGGCAGGTGACTACGGTCCCCGAGCCGGGTTACCATTGCGGAGCCATCCGTGACGGAGGGCGCGCCTGGGCGCTCGCAGCTACCGCGCTTGGCGCGGTTTCGTTCAACATGGCGTTGCAGCGGACGGTCGCCGCTGCACGCCCGTACGTTGGCCTGGCATCGCGTAAGCCGTTGACTGAGTCCGCCGTTGACGTACGCTGGGCGGTGTGGAGGTCACATGGGACCCCGCCAAGAACGCCACCAACATCGAGAAGCACGGCATCTCGTTCGACGAGGCGGCGGAGCTTTTCCGCTCAGGTGTGGACTACCTCGAGATCTTCGACGAGGCGCATTCCATTGACGAGGATCGCTTCCTGGCGATCGGCCCCATCTCGCGGGGTCTCGTCTTGGTCGTCCACCCCGAGCAGGACGAAGGACACCATCCGCATCATCAGCGCACGCTGGGCGACCAAGTCGGAGCGTGAGCTGTTCCGTACCTACGTGAACGAGTCAACATGAGCGATACCCCCGAACTCACCGAACGCGACTTCGCGCGTGCCATTCCAGCCCGGGTTCGCAGGCGCCTCGTCGCTGGGATCTTCGAGACCGGAGAGGACGTCGCTGCTCTCCGGCGCTTCGTCGGACTCTCCCAGGCACAGTTTGCTCAGGCCGTCGGGATCTCCGTCCACACACTTCGAAACTGGGAGCAGGGTCGCCGCCGACCTGAGGGCCCCGCCATCGCTCTACTGCGGATCGCCGCGCGTCATCCCCGGATCATCCGAGAGAATCTGACTTCCGCGGCCTGAACAGGGCGGGCTACATAACAACGCGTTGCACCGGACGGGACTCCGCGGTCGGCCCGCTGTGCGGGCCTCCCTTGTCGCCCGCCGGTGAACGCCGATACGTCACATAGCGGGACGTCCGATTCGGCAGAGCCTGCGCGCGACAGTTCGCGCGGTCCTCGGCTGTCGACGCAATCGCTCGACGGCGCGCCGACTCTGCTAGGATGTCGACATGGCGGCCGCGAAAGATCTCCGGCGTGAGGTGCTGAACCTTTCGCGCGAAGAGCGCGCAGGACTGGCGCGCGATCTCATCGAGAGCTTGGACCCCGCTCGAGACGACGATGCCGAGCAAGCCTGGCTCGACGAGGCTGAGCGCCGCGCCACCGAGGTCACTTCCGGACAGGCCGAGCTCGAGGACTGGGCGGACGTCCGCGAGCGCATCGCTAAGAGGCTCCAAGCTCTCCGGCAGTGAGCCTCCGGTTCAACGCCGACGCGAGCGCCGAGCTCGACGCCACAGCGCTCTGGTACGAGCACGAGCAGGTCGGACTCGGTGCAGCGTTCCTCGACGAGATTTCACTCGCCGTGGTGGCCGTCGCCGAGGCACCGCGAACCTGGCCCGTGGTCAGCAAGCGCCGCCACATCCGCCGCTGCCTTCTCACCAGGTTTCCGTTCGCCCTGCTTTTCGTCGCGCTGCCCGAAGGTGTCGTCGTCCTTGCTATTGCCCACACCAAGCGACGGCCATTCTATTGGCGCGCGCGTCGGCTTCCCTGAGGGCCCGCTAACAACGCGTTGACATGACGGTCTCCGCGGTCGGCCGGCTGCGCCGGCCTCTCTTGTCGCCCGCAAGTCAACGCCAGTACGTTAGTATCCGGGCGACTTGACGCGTATAGACGGGCGTCTATACTGTCTTCATGACGGCACGCGCAAAGCTCTTCAAGAACGGCGGCAGCCAGGCGGTTCGCCTACCAAAGGACTGTCGCTTCCCCGAGGATCAGCACGAGGTCGTCGTGCGGCGCGAAGGCAGACGGATCGTTCTGGAGCCTGTCGACGCTTGGCCTGAGGACTTCCTCAGCTGCATCGGCGCCTGGCCAGGAGAGATCCCTCGCCCGAAGCAGGACCAACTTCCGCGCGATCCTTTCGGGGGCTGAGATGCTCGCCTACCTCCTCGACACCGACACGGTCAGCTTCATCATCCGCGGCCAGGGCCCGGCCGCTTCACGACTCACAGCTCACCAACCCTCCGAGGTGTGCATGAGCGCTCTGACCCTCGCCGAACTCCGCTTCGGTGCCGAGCGTCGCCACTCCCGCAAGCTGCACGGGATCATCGACACATTCGCCCACTCCATTCAGGTAATGCCCTTCGACGACGCGTGCGCCGCCGCCTATGGCCGCATACAGTCGAGCCTCGAGTCCAAAGGCACCCCTATCGGTACGATCGACACGCTCATCGCGGCACACGCCTTCGCGCTGAACATCACCCTGATCAGCAACAACCAGAAGCACTTCTCGAAGGTTCGCGGTCTCAAGATCGCTAACTGGTCGGAAGGGGCCGGATAACGTATCGGCATTGACCCGCAAGCGCCAGAGCGAGGGGACCGAAGGTCCCCCGAGCGACGGCGATTGTCGGGTCCACTGCCTTGTTAGCCAGAGCCAGTCTTGAGAAGGCAGGTCAGGAGGAAGACGCCTTGCGAAGCTTCGGGAATTCCTCTCGGATGACCCGGCGCAGCGCGGCCTCCACGGACTCGGCGCGGCCTTCCATGACGCGGCGCAGGGCATCGTTGATCATGGTCTGGTAGCTCGCGCCGCCAGCTTGATCGGCCTGTGCACGAAACCAGTCGAGGATGTCGTCGTCGATCCGGATGGTGATGCGCGTCTTTCCGGCGGGCGCCGGAAGGATTGGTCCACGGCGAGCTTTGGCGAAGTTGTATTGCTTCTTCATGGCTTTCGCGAGGCTGAGTACTGTCGAGCTTCAGTCTTGGTAGCGCGCCGGGCTGAGATGATGCGGACGTTGTCGGCCCTGAAGGTGTAGACGACAACGAGCAGCCGACCGAGAGCATCCATGGCGAGGGAAACGAGCCGGGGTTCGGTAGGCGAATCGTCCTGGATGGTCAGCGCCTGTTCGTCATGCAGCGCAACTGCAGCATCGGCAAACGAGATGCCGTGCTTCACGAGGTTCGACGCAGCTTTCTCGGGGTCCCACTCGACGCCCACGCACGCAGTATGCACGCGTGTGCATACGAGCGCAAGCGCCTCGGAATTCTGGCTAACAACGCGTTGGACCCGACAATCGCCTTCGGTCGGCCTGCTCCGCGGGCCTCCCTGTGGCGCTCGCGGGGCAACGCTTGTACGTTGGCCAGACCTGCGACATGCCCAATTGCGACTTCTACGCATTCTCTGAAGATGTCGCCGATGTGCTTGGGTTCGTCTTCGCTCAACCGGGTTGGGAGCTTCACGAGCTTGCGTCTCGTCCCGACAGCCCGGTGCGCGTGCTTCGTTCCTCGGCTGAGGCTTCGGACGCCTTCGACTACCTGCACGAGGATGGCCTCTTTCACATCTATTCGCCCGACATGAAGGGCTATGTTGTACACAAGAAGATCCTCTTCAAGCCCGGCGCCGTTCCGGGCGCTTCGTTCCGGTTCTCGACCGAAGGATGGGGTCTCATCCAGCTCTACTTCGGCTCCCTCCGGCCCAACCAAGGGTTGCGTCCGTCGCATACGAACCACAACTCGCTCGCCCGAGCACGCAAATGGAGCGCGTCTGTTCCTGAGCTTGGCGACCCGGAGCGCTGGGACTGGTCCGCGATCTCGCGTGCCTCAGGAAGGCTCAATCGCTTTCTTCGAAACCGCGCGGTCGCGAAGCATGGCTCGCGTCCGATCTTGCCGGGCGCACATGCAGCGCTGCTCGAGAACCGGTTCGAGCTGCTGAGCATCTAGAGGGTGGCCTGGTTGGGGAGAGCTGGCCAGCTGCGCGTACGTTGGCCAGACCGTGGCGTCCTCCAGGGCGAGCTTGATGAGCCGGTCGACGTAGGTACAATGTACCTCCCATGAAAGCTCGGCTCGTCAATATGGGCAATTCGCGCGGGGTACGGATCCCCAAGCCCCTCATCGAGGAAGCCGGGCTCGTTGACGAGGTGGAGCTCCACGTTCGCGATGGCGCGATCGTCATCGCTGCCGCTCGTGCTCCGCGAGCCGGCTGGTCGGAAGCTGCTGCTCAGCTTTCCGAGGGTCTCCTTGACCCTGAGCTTCCCACGCGCTTCGACGAGGACGAATGGCACTGGTGAAGACTTCCGCCCCGCGCCGCGGTGACGTCCACCTCGTCTCGCTCGATCCGACCCGCGGGTCTGCAATTCGCAAGACACGGCCCTGCTTGGTCGTGTCCCCAGACGAGCTGAACCTTCACCTCAGGACCGTCATTGTCGCTCCAATGACCTCAGCTGGTCATCCCTACCCTTTCCGGGTGCCGTGCAAGTTCGAGGGCAAGCACGGGTTTGTCGTGCTCGATCAGCTTCGTACTGTCGACAGAGAGCGCCTCGCGCGCCGCCTCGGAAAGCTGTCTTCTCCCGCGTTCGAGAAGGTGCTTTCGCTGCTCCAAGAGATGTTCGCTCCGTAGCTCGACCTTGGCTGTCCAACCTCTCAACTTGGGGTTCAGCTGAAGGCCGGTCTCGGTCGCTGGTTCCCTCTCCCGACCGCAGCTGAAGGCTGCTACGTTGGACAGACCTGCCGTGGCTAAAGGTGAGCGATTCGTCGAATGCGGAGCTCATGGTCGGTCCGACGCCGCTTTCGTCTGCAAGCATCTGGTGGCGGCGAAGGGCGGGCCGATGCTGGGATTCCACCAGGCTAAGGTCGACCCACGTAATCGTGAATGGAGTGACCTGAACGGTTGGTGCGATCAATGCGAACAGGTCTATCTGGCGCAAGGTGAATGGAACGGCGTCTCCGAGGGCTTCGCGGGTGTCACCTTGATATGCTCGCGCTGCTTCTTCGACATGAAAGCGCGGCACGGCGGGTTGTGGCGGCGCATGCTGGCGGCCCTTTCTGGAAAAATCTGATGCGCTGTCCAACTGCGCGGACTGCGGCATCGGTCGCCGCTGAACGCTACGTTAGGCCGCTTGTGATCGAAACGGAGGCATCGTGCCGATTCCGAAACCGACAAAGCCTGCGCACACTTCGCCGGCCGACACCTCGGGTGCGGTCGACGCCTTCATGGCCGCGCTGGCCCATCCGTTCAAGGCCGAGATCGAACAGATCAGGGCACTCATCCTCCACGTCGATCCGTTAATCGCGGAAGGCATCAAGTGGAACGCACCGAGCTTCCGCACTTCGGAGTACTTCGCAACCACCAACCTACGCGCCAAGGCTGGGATCGGCGTCATCCTCCATCTCGGTGCCAAGAGTCGCGCGCTACCTGCCGGGGGCGTCGCCATCGCCGACCCGGAACATCTGTTGCAGTGGCTAGCTACCGATCGTGCAGCAGTAACGTTCCTGAGCTCGGAGGAGCTGCAGGCGAGGACCGTCGCCTTTCAAGGCATTCTCCGGCAGTGGATCACCTACGTCTGAATCGCAGCCTGCAGGCTTCGCCTCTCGGGCACCGCGCCAGCAGCCCTCCTTCGGCCCGCCGGCAGAACGATCGAAGGCGCCTGTTCCGTCACGCGATGGTCCGTCCCACTCGGCTACGGAGCGGCCGCGGCGGTGTCGGCCTACGCGTTCACGTACGGATGGTGACTGCGTCGGCTGAGGAACGCCCCGCTCGCTGCAATGTTACTCGCCGCTCGTCGGGCGCACGAGCGGCCCCGCGGCAACGCGCATTGCCGATCGTGAGAAGGCTCAGCTCGGCAGCTTCTGCGTGAGCGCGCCGAGGTAGTCGCGCTTCCCGATGCTGACGCCGTTGTGACGCAAGATCGCGTACGCGTGCGTGAGGTGGAAGTAGAAGTTCGGCAGCGCGTGCTCGAGGAAGTAGTCGGCGCCAGTCATCGTCTTGCCCTCCCAGCGTGGCTGGGTGATCGACTGTGTCGCCGCCTTCTCGAAGTCTTTCGCCGATAGGGTGTCGAGCCAGCCCAGCACGGCCGTGACGCGAGCGCGCAACTGCTCCACCGTCGTCTCGGTGTCGGGGAACACGGGCGCCTCTTTGCCGGTCAGACGTGACGCCGCGAGCTTGGCGGTGTCGCACGCCGTCTGCACCTGGCGGGCAAAGGCGAACTGGTCCGGCGACAGCCGGAAGCCGAGATACAAGCTCGGGTCGAAGCCCTTCGTCTTGGCGTGGGCCTCGGCGGTCTCGAGCCACTTGTCGAGCTGACGGAGCTGCTTCTTGAACTGACCGAAAATCTCGTTGTACATGCGCCGCATCCTACCCAAGCAGCTCGTCGTCTTCGACGATGACAAGACCGTCCTCGCTTCGGAGCCGGGCCCCTCCATTCCTGGGTCCGACTTGCCCCTTCTGCCCAAGTTTGCCCTGGTCTTCTGGACCGATCTCAGCTCAAGTCTCCTTACGCGCGCGCTCGGCTTCCGGGGGGGCACAATGAGGGCTGGCACTTCGTGTTTCGGCACCGCCGCGCTCGTCGTGGCCGCCGGCGCCGCGCACGGCGCGGAGCGTGCGGAGCTCCGCGTGCGCCCCCTGAGCCTACCGGAGGCCTGCCCGGACGAGGCGGCGCTGCGCGCGGGCGTCGTGTCGCGCCTCGGCGAGGATCCCTTCGGGGCGGACGCCCCGCTCGACATCGTCGTCGCGGTCGAGCCCATGGCTACGGAGCTCGTCGGACGCATCCTCGTCGAGCGCGACGGAGAGCCCGTGGGCGAGCGCCGGGTCGCTGCGGTCCATCGTGACTGTGAGGCCCTCACGGAGGCGCTCGCCGTCGCGATCGCGATCATCCTCGACCCGCTCCCCAGTCCGCCGGCGCCGCTCCGTCGCGAGGTCGAGCCGAGCTTCAGCTCCACCCGAGTGGACCCGCCGCCTCCGCTTCCCGCTCGCGTGGACGACGCGCCCTTCGCGCTCTCTGGAGTCTCGTACCGCGCGGCCGCCGGCGTCGGCCTCGCGGTCGGATCCGGTCCTCGCCCCACGCCGAGCTTCTCGGCAGCCGTCGGGCTCCGTCACGCGTGGGCGTCGATCGATGCCGAGGGCCGGGTGGATCTGCCGACCGAGACGGAGGGGGCCACGAGGGTGAGCGCCATGCTCGGCGCCGCCGGACTCTCGCCGTGCGCCCACATCGGGCCATTCGCCGGTTGCGCGCTCCTGTCCGTCGGCGGGGTTCGGGGCGAGGGGATCGGCGTTGACGTTGCGCTCAGCGCCCTCTCGTTCTTCGCGGCCCTGGGCGCTCGGTCGAGCTTCGAGCCGGTCCTTCATGGCCCTGTCCACCTGCGCTTGACCGCAGACCTGCAGGCCGTCGTCTCCCGCGCGGAGCTAGCGCTGAACGGCGAGCCCGTCTGGACGATGCCGTCCATCTGCGGGTCGTTCGGCGTGGCCGTCCTGATCGAAGGACCGTGACCTGGTCCGCACTTTTCGTGACGGGTCGAGCCGCGTCGACCCAAGAGAGTAGGGTGGAGGTCCGTACGGCCGAACCGCCGACCGTGGAGCGACCCGCGTTCGCGAACGTGTTCGCGGCCGAGCTTCCCTACGTCCTGCGGTCGCTCCGCCGGTTGGGCGCTCTCCCCGCGGACGTCGAGGACCTCGGCCACGATGTCTTCATGGTGGTCCACCGGGAGCTCGCGCGCTTCGACCCCGCGCGCCCGATACGCCCGTGGCTCTTCGGCATCGCCTTTCGCGTCGCGTCGGATCACCGTCGCCTCGCGCGCGTTCGCCGCGAGGTCCCCACGGCACAGGTGCCCGACGCCGCAGCCCTCGCCGAGAGCGCGGAGGCGCACCTGGAGCGGGCCGACGATCGAGCGCTCGTGCTGGCCGCGCTCGCTGCCCTCGACCTCGAGCGGCGCGCGGTCATCGTCATGCACGATCTCGATGGATTCTCTGCGCCGCAGGTCGCGGCGGAGCTCGGCATCCCCCTGAACACAGCGTACTCGCGGCTGCGCCTGGCGCGGGAAGACCTCCGCAGAGCCGTCCAGCGCATCCGCGCACGGAGCCCCAAACCATGATCGAGCGCTTGCCGCAGGATCTCGAAGAGGTGCTGGCGCCGGAGCGGGCCCTCCCTCCGCTGGACGACGCCGTTCGAGCGCGCATCGAGGCGCAGCTCGCAGCTTCGCTCGGGGCTCCGATCACGACGGACGAGCCACAGGAGACTGTCGCGACGCCCGGCGTCGACACCCCACCTCGCCCACCGGGGCTGCCTGGCTGGCTGTGGAAGGTCGGGCTCGCCATGCTGGCTGTCACCGGGGCGGTGCTGCTCGTGGGGTCTCGGGAGGATCGTCGCGCCGCGCTCGCCGCTCGTGCAGCGGAGTCCGCGCGGCTCCCCGACAATGCGGCGCGTGTCGAGGCGGCGGAAGCAGGCAAGCACGACGAGGCTGGCGCTCGCTCCACTCCGGCTGGCGCCTCTGTCAACGCCGCGTCTTCGACCGACGCAGCCGTCATCGACATCCATGACCTGCCCGACGCCGCGCCGATCCGGTCTTCGGTGGCTCGGGCCGCGCCGAGCTCCTCGTCGGTCGCGACCGCCACCGACGAGTCGCTCCGACGCGAGCGTGCGCTCACCGATGCGGCCCGGACAGCGATCGGGCTTGGTGACGGGCTCGGCGCATTGGACAAGCTGCGGGCCGCGAGCGCGGAGTTTCCAGCAGGCCAGCTCATCCAAGAGCGCGAGGCGCTCGCGGTGCAGGCGCTGTGGACCTCGGGTCAGCGTCAACAGGCGAAGGAGCGCGCGCAGGCCTTCCGCGAGCGCTTCCCGTCGAGCCCTCTGCTTCACTCGGTCGAAGCCCTGGTCGGACCCCATCCTGTGGCGCAACCGTGAGGAGCGTGGCGCTCGTCGCGGCGCTCGTCAGCTCGAGCTGTCTCCTCACCCAGGATCTTGGGCACGACCTACCGTCGACGGGCGCGGGTGGCAGCGACGGCTCGAGTGAGCCTCCCGACGTCTCCTGCGTCGGCCAGGTCGAGATCGTGAGCCACCCCTTTTCCCACGTGACCGGCTTGGTTCGGGTCGTGGACGGCGTGAGCCAATCCGCGTCTCCGGTCGACGGCGCAATCGTACGCGTCTGCGCGCTCACTGACCCCGAATGCGTAGCGCCCCTCTTCGACACCCAATCCGGACCGGACGGCGCAGCGACGATCGAGATGCCGCTCGACCCCACCGACGGCTTCGTCGGCTATGTCGAGGTGGGCGACGCCCCTGCGTTCATGAACCTCTACCACGTGGTACCCGCGATACGGGAGCAAGGGTTCACCCTTTACGCCGGTGTGTATGGTCGCAAGGAAGAGATGGAGCTGTACGCTGCGGTGGACCGCAATCCCGACCCGGCGCGGGGCACGATCGGGGTCCAAGCAGGGGACTGCTCCGGAGGTCCGTCGGCCGGGCTGACCCTTGAGCTCGAAGAGCCCGGCGAGGAGACCCGGGTCCTGTACCTCGAGCTCGGGTCTGCCGCGCCAGCGCGAACAGCGACCGATCCAGAGGGTATCGCGGTGCTGCTCGACGTGCCGCCCGGTCTTCACGTGGTTCGTAGCCGCTCGGGCGATGTCGTGATTGGCGAGGCGAGGGTCGCCGTTCGGGCCGGTGCGTTCACCACCTTCTTTCTGAATCCGACGCCCCTGCCATGAGCGTCCGCGGTTTGAGTGACGGACCGGTGCACCACGTCCCAATCCATCGCATGGCGATCGACGTGGGTTGGGTGATCGTCACAGCGTCGCTGGCCGGCGCGGCGTGTGGAGATGCCCGCGGAGGCGGGGGGGCGGAAGTCGACGGGGCCGGCGGCTCCGGGGGCACGGAGGTCTCCGCCGTTGGGGGCACTGCCGGGAGCGGGGGGGCCGGGTCAGTCGGCCCTGACTTCGGCTGTGTAGGCAAGCCCGCGGAGCCGCCGGTGGCCAGCGAGTCGGAGGCGGAGGTGACGCTCCGGTTCTCCTACTTCGAGTCTCTCGATCAGGTTCACGTCCTCTCGGGCGCAACCGTCGAGGCATGTCTGCGCGACGACCCAACGTGCGAGACGCCGATCGCGACCGCCGAGGAGAGCCCTTCGCTGGGTCTCTACACCCTGACGGTACCCATCAGCGAAACCGGCTTCGACGGCTCGTTCCACGTGACGAGCCCGGCGACGGTTCCCTTCGCCAGGTTCGCCGAGTCACCGCTGGTCGGCGACTTCGTCGACGACTACGAGGTCATCGACTCCCCGGCTTCTCTCGCCGAGACCCTGACGGCTGCCGACCTCACCCTTGACCCAGGCCGCGGGTTGGCGTTCATCTTCGTGCTCGACTGCAAGGGAGGCAGCGCGCGGGGAGCCACCGTCTCGCTTGAGGGCGGCGATGAGCTCACGAGCGTCCACAACATGGACGCGTCGGGCCTCTATGTCGACCCAAGCGCAACCGCCCTTGGTGACTTTGGCCTCGCGCTCGCCATGAACGTTCCGGCGTCACCAGTCCGGGCGCGCGTCACGACGCCGACGGGTGAGGTCTTCGAGAGCCGACCGTTCCAGCCCATCGAGCAGGGAGAGGTCTACGTCTGGGTCGCTCCGACCACGGTCCTTCGCGACTAAGGGGCGGTGCCCATGCAAGCGAAGTAGGGAGGGGTTCACATGAATGGTTTCCGATGGGTGCTCGTGTCTGCGCTGCTGCCGGTCTTTGGAGCGTGCGACGACAGCGACGTGGATGCAGCGCAGGGCGGGGCCGGCGGCACGGGCGGGGCCGGCGGAGCGGTGCCCAACCTGGAGTTCTCTCCTTGCCTGCTGCGGGACACGCAGCCTTTCTCGACGCCCCCCACCGGCCCCCTCATGGTCGGAGAGCCCGAGGCTGGCCCGTCGACGATCGCAGAGTGGCTCGCTTACGCGGACCAGATCCCCGAGATGGACGAGGCAATGGCCGAGTGCGCAACCATGGCAGTGCCGGCACGATGGGCCGACCCGGAGGGCGACTCGATCGACGTCTTCGTCAAACGCTATCCTGCGTCGTTGCAGCCGGCGACGGGCCAGCTCTGGATGCTCGAGGGAGGACCGGGGTCGCCAAGCTCTACCTTGGAGCATCTCGCCTTCCTCATCGGCCAGGCAAACCCCACCCTCGACATCTACCTGCCCGATCACCGTGGCACCGGGAGATCCACGTACGCGGTTTGTGGCACTTCATTCAGCGAGTGCGATACCGCCATCCCGCACCTGGACGGGCTGACTCCCACGAATGCCGCCCGCGATCTGGCTGCCTTGATCGATGCGACCGCCGACGGCGCGGACGTGTTCGTGTACGGGGTGTCCTATGGCACGTACTGGGCACAGCGCTACCTCCAGATCCGCCCCGAGCAGCCGACCGCCGTCGTGCTCGATTCGGTCGTCCCGATGGGAATGGACTTCGCCGAGTTCGATCGAAACTTCGACGAGAAGGCGCGCCAGGTCCTCGCGCTCTGCGAGGCGGATCCGTTCTGCTCGGCGAAGCTTGGCGGAGACCCGATCGGCCGCGCCGAGGAGGTGATCGCCCAGGAGGGCTCCGCCTGCGAGCTGCCAGGCGGGGCCAAAGGCTTCTTTGGCTACCTCGTCGGCAGTGACTATTTCGATCGGTTGCTTCTCCCAGCGAGCATCTACCGTGTGCTGCGATGTGACGAGGCGGATCGGGAGTGGCTCCAGCGAGTCGCCGATTACCAGGACTGGTACGTCAGCGTCGTCACGGTCGGGTTTTCGGAAGCGGTCTTCCGGAACATCATGTACTCCGAGTTTTGGCAGACCGACGCCACCTACTCGGAGCTGATTGCCCAGCAGGAGTCCCTGCTCGCGATATCAAGCCTGGCGGCGTGGGGCATCGGGGCGGACCTCTGGCCGAGGTATCCGCGCGACGAGTACTACGGCCTGTGGCCGTCCTCCTCCGCGCCGACGCTCGCGCTTCAGGGCGGCTTCGACGCAAGAACGCCGTACGGCGAAGTGGTGAGCGCGCACTATTCGGGCGAAGGGCGATATTACGTGGAGTTGCCGAGCGCGGTGCACGGGGTGTTGGGGTCTCTCAATTCGCCGATGACGCAGCTGGGCGATCCCGGTTGCGGATGGCAGATCATCCAGACCTTCCTCTCGGATCCTAGCGTGCGCCCCGACACGTCGTGCATCGACGAGATGCTGCCGATCGACTTCGCGAACCCGCCGCCTGGGTGGCTGTCGCAGATCGGGATCGATGATCTGTGGGAGAACGCGCCTTGAGCCGCGCGCTTGCCCCTCACGCGAAGCTCACAGCTTCGGCGGTCCCTTCGACGTCCGGCGCGCTCGCACCTCTTCCAGAAGCTCGTCCATCGCATCCCGCGTATCCGAGTCGACCGTCTCCAGCGCTTGAAAAAACTCGCTGCTCCACTCCGACGTATTCGCAAGCTCGCGCTCAAGCGCCTTCACGATGAGACGATTTCTGCTGATCTTCAAGGCCCGAGCCCGGCGATCCACTGCGTCGAGTAGCGGCTTCGGCAGATGAACGCTGGTTGCCATGACTATACTCGCGAGCATAAGCTCTACGCGCCGGCGGGCAAGCGCCCTGGCCCGCCTACCGACGCGCTGGAGCAGACGGCCTTCGGCCGCCGCAGAACGCCAGTACGTAAGCCAGAAGCTGCGACCTGCGTTATCGCAGGCACGCCACTCCCGCTCCCGCGCCCACGCCCGCTCCCCCCCTTGAGCGGAGCCTGACCTGGACGGCCCACGATGTATCATCTTCGCGTGGTCCGAAGCTGGATGTTGATCGCGCTGGTGTTCGCGTGCGCTTGCGAGGGCGCGGGGAAGCCGGCTCCCGGAGCTGGCCCGTCGTCGTCGGCTCCGACGGCAGTCATGGCGGAAGCGCCGCCGGCCGCATCGCCGCAAGGCGTGCCGACCCACGGCGGCGTGTCGGCGTCGGCGTCGGCGAGCGCCGTGGCCGGTGCTCCCGTGGAAGCCTGGGCCGTGGTCGCGACGGCCTGTCGCAGCGGCACCTTCGTCTCGAACGGGCAGTCGGTCGTGATGGGCGAGCCTGTCCACCAGTATCTGCGGTTCCATCCGGACGGTGTGGCCATCGCCCAATCGATCTTGGCCGTGCGCACTCCTGGCTCACCGCCGCCGGCCATCTTTCATCGCGACAATGGCACCTCGCGCCACATGACCTACCGTACGGAAGGCGCGCAGCTTCGTTTTGTCTATGGCACCATGGACTACGTGCTGGATCTGCAGCGGCCCCCGTACCGCGCGGTCACCACGCCCGTCGCGGGCGGCGCGAAGAGCGTCGAGCTGTACGCATGCATTCCATGAACGCCCCGGGGGTCGGCCGCCGGGCCGCGTATCAACTCTATTTCGCCCCGGCTCGCCTGCGTTCGAGAGGGTGCTGTCCGTTCTCCAGAAGCTGTTCTCCCGGTAGCCTGATCTGAACGTCAGCCGCACATGGACATCGACCCGATCAACGCCGTCCTCCGAGCCAGGCCTGGTAGCGGAGATCGTGACCCAGGCGGCGGTAGCCGCTGCGAGGAACCATGGCCCCCTGGATGACCATCGCGCTCTCCGTCGCCGCCGCGCTCGTTCTCCTGTTCCTGCTGCTGCGCTGGGCGCAGCGTGGCCTGGCAGCGGCTCGCGCCAACCTGACCGAGATCGCCGCCGGCCGGACCGCGCGCCGCCAGAGCGCCGCTCACAGCTTCGGCATCCGCTCGCGGGGCGCCGGCCAGCTACGCGGCGCCGGCTACCTGGCGCTGTTCGATGACGAGCTGGTGTTCGTCCAGGCGATCGCCAACAACCACGTCCGCGCCAAGCTCAGCGACATCGTCGGTGTCACCACGCCGCGCTCGTTCCTGGGCAAGACCCAAGGCGTCAAGCTGCTCGCCGTCGAGTGGCGCACCGGCGCCGCCACCGACCAGGTCGCCTTGCGGGTCCCGGACCTCGACGCCTGGCTCGCGGACCTGGGCGGCGTTACCGGCGACTGACAGGCCGGGGTCCGAGTGGTTCAGTGGTTGTCTCGGGGCGGCGACAGCAAGGCGGGACCTTGCGGCAAGGAGTGCCCTCGCTGTCGCCGGAACCGGGTGCGAATTCGTTGGGGCTGCAGAAAAGACTAGGGCTGCGGCTCGGAAGCGGTGGTTGCTGGGCGTGAATGGCCGGATGCGGCGACAGCAAGGCGGGACCTTGTGGCAAGGAGTGCCCTCGCTGTCGCCGGAACCGGGTCGAGAGGGATGGGGGCGAGCTCGAGGAGGGCCAACGCCTCTATCTCTACTGGGAGCCGTAGGCCCCGAGAGCAGGCGAGCCGAGTCGGGGCTCTTTCATGCTAGATCGTCGCGATGAAGCTGCTCACGGCCCGCTCCGAGCTCCTCGACGACCTCGCGCTCCTCGCGCTCCGGCTGACCTCTGGCGGGTACCTCGCCTTGCACGGCCTCAGTAAGCTCCGCGGCGGCGTCGAGAAGTTCGCGGGGGGCCTCGCAGACAAGGGCTTCCCGCTCCCCGGCTTGATGGCGTGGAGCGCGACGCTCGCGGAGCTCGTGGGCGGCACCCTGGTTGCGATCGGCCTGGTGACCCGGCCCGCGGCGGTCAGCCTCGCGATCACGATGGTCGTGGCGATCCTCAGCACGCACGCGCATCAGGTCAAACAGCTCGGCACGGGCGGCGGCGTGGGCTTCGAGTACCCGTCGTTGCTCGCCGTCGTGATGCTCCTCCTCGCGGTGAGCGGCCCCGGTAGGCTCTCCCTCGATCGGCGCTTGTTCAAGGCCTAGAAGTAGGGCGTCATCTCCGCTGCTGCCGCCCGCCGCCCGAGCGAATGGCGAGCGCCATCGCGGCGGCGACCATCGCCGCGCCCCACCACGGCGTGGCGCGGGTCGGCAGCGCCACGCACCCGGCGGCCTCGGGCTCGGGCTCGGGCTCCGGGCAATGGGAACCTTCCTGGTTGCTCCATAGGGGGTCCTCCAGGGCGAGAGACACGTCGCATGGGGGCCTGGGTCCGGCGGCGCTGAGGATGTCGACCAAGGTCTCGCGGGCCAGCGTCAGCGGTGCGTCGGCGCCCAGCGCGGAGCAGACGGCGGTGTCGACCGTCGACGCGTCGAGCATGGGGAAGACGAGCCTGACGGATCCGCCGTCGGCCGGATCGAGCGACGCGATCCATCGGTGCCCTGCCGCGGGCTCCGGGATCCCGAAGATCGGCCCAGCGGATGGCAATACGTCGCCGGCCGCGAGCTCGCTCCCCCCGACGAGGACCGCTTCGACGCGGACACTCGCCTCGTCGAGCACGGTGGCCTCGAGCACGGTGTCGGGGCTCTCGAGCATGCAGATGCAAGCCGCCGCGACCTGGCAATACGAGGGCTGGATGATCGCGGCTTCGCGCACGCTGAGGCCGTTTCGCCAGAGCCAGGCCCGGAAGGCCCCGTCGCCCGCGAGATCTCGAACCCGCGCGTGGTTATTCTCGGCTGCGACCCTCGCCACGAGCGCTGTCTCCCCGGTCGCCTCCAGGAGATGCGCGACCGCGCAGCGCGTCCCGTCGAGCTCGTCCACGAAGGAGGGCGCGGGCGCCGTGAGCCGATGGTTCTTGGGGAATCGCCGGCGCGCGCGGTACCGACCCAGCTCCTCGAGCAACGCCGCGCGATGCACGCGCTGCGCGGCGCCGAGCCCTGGCTGGCCAAGGCCCACGGCGCCTGGCCCCGCGGCCCCGAGCAGCGCGAGCACCTGTTCAAAGTGTCGATGCACCCGCGTGTTCTCTGCCCCTGCCGTCCATCGCCTCATGGGTTCGCTCCGTCCTCGGCCCGCGTGACGAGCTCGCGTCCAACTGGGTGGCTCGACCCGACGCACCCCATCACGAAAAGCTCACGCGGGCCCTCGAGCATACCTAGGAATGTCGGTCGAGACATTCGCGCACGGCCGCGGCGAGCGTGGAGAAGTCGTACGGCTTGGGGAGAAACTTCACGTCTTGTCCGAACGTCCGGTCGTCGCCCACCATTTCGGCGCTATAGCCGCTGACGATGATCACCTTCAGCGACGGCTTCGACGCTCGCAGGCGCGACGAAAGCTCGAGCCCGGAGACGCCCTTCGGCATGACCATGTCGGAGAAGAGCAGATCGAAGCGCCCTGCCTCGGTCTCCCAGACCTTCAGCGCATCCACGCCGTTCGAGGCCTCGACCACCTCGTAGCCGAGCTGGCGGAAGCACATCACCGCCATACGCCGCAGGGCGACCTCGTCCTCGACGACCAGGACGCGCTCGCTTCCGCGAGGCGTCGTCTTCGGTGCGGGGGCGAGGTCGGCGCGCGGGCGCGCGGGGACGCGCGGTAGAAGGACCGTGAACGTGCTCCCCTGACCGACGTGGCTCTCGATCTCGATCCACCCGCCGTGCTTCGCCACGATGCCGTGGACCGTCGCGAGGCCCAGACCTGTGCCCTTGCCTTGCGGCTTGGTCGTGAAGAACGGCTCGAACATGTGCTGCAGCAGCGAAGGGTCCATGCCCGAGCCGGTGTCCGCGACCCTGAGGCAGACGTAGCTCCCTGGCTTCGCGGACGGATGTCGCTGCGCAGCCTCCGCGCCGAGCGAGAGGGGCGTCAGCGAGAGAGAGAGTCGACCCCCGTTGGGCATCGCGTCGCGGGCGTTCAAGCACAGCATCGTGACGACCTGCTGGAGCATGCCCGCGTCGCCCTCGAGCCAGAGCGGCTCGCTGCTGGTCTCCAGGGCGACCTGGATCTCCGCGCCGAGCAGCCGCTCGAGGAGCTTCAGCGGCTCGTCGACCAACCTGGCCGCGTCGAGCGGGGCGAACCGCATGACCTGACGCCGGCTGAACAGGAGCAGCCGCTTCGTCAGCGCAGCCGCGCGATTCATCGCCTCGAGCAGCTCTTGGTGCACCTGGTCCAGCGCTTCGCGCGGCAGCTCGGGGCCGCGGCGCAACATGTTGAGCTGCAGGATGGCCGCCGCCAAGATGTTGTTGAAATCGTGGGCAATCCCCCAGGCTAGCTGACCGACTGCCTCCATCTTCTGGGCCCGCAGGAGCTGTGCTTGGAGGTCGGCGCGGGCCAGCTCGGCGCGCCGCTGCGCGGAGATGTCCATCACGGCGACGCGAATGGCGCCAGCGCCGTCGAGGCTCGGCGAGACGGTCGCGACGACGTGGGTGTGCAGCGTCATCCCGTCACTCCGAACGAACCCCACGTCGTACGACTGTGGGCCCTGGGTCTCGAGCAGCCGCTTGCGGTGGAGGTCATGGGTGTCGGCGTCCTCCGGGACGATGAAGCGCACGAGCGGATGAGACAGGAGCTTGCCCCGTGGGACGCCGAGCATCGACACGGCCGTCAAGTTGACCGCGGTGATCAAGCCGGGCTCGCTCAACGAGAAGTAGCCCACGGGCGCGTTCTCGAAGAGATCGAGGTAGCGGGCGCGCGAGGCCTCGAGCGCGAGTGACCCGCGACGCAGCTTGGCCTTGAGTCGCTCTCGATGCTGCAAAATGGCGGCCTCTCCGCTGCGAATCGTCGCGCGGCTCTCCCCTTGGATCGGAACGATAGCACGGACGCCAGCGGCGCGGCGGCGAACCGCCCGCAGCGAATTGCGCACAACGCGGCGAAAGGACGAGACCCGCCTCGCGGCGGGTCTCGTGGTTTTGTGCGCCCAGCATGGGCGCGACCTTGCGGGTGCAAGTCCCGCCGAGAGGAGACCATCCTGATCGAAGCGAGCCGCAACTGCGGGAGGGCGACCGACCGTGGGGAGGAAGCGGGGAGCGAAACCGCGGGCCGATGGACAAGAACCCGATACGAGGCGGCGCCGAGTGGGGCGAGCGGGCAAATGACCGCGAAGCTCCGATGGTCGAGGCTCAGGCGACGTAAATCGGGCGGTCGTGCGGGGAAGGGTCGCGTTCTTACCTGGGGAGATCTCGCCCTGGGCCTGAAAGGGCCACGCGCAAGCGGAGCGAGAAGTCAGCCGAGGCCGTAGTAGGCGCGGGCAACTGCGACGAAGGGCCGAACGGAGAGGAGAGCGAAACGATCGTGCGTCTCGGAGGCAAACGGCCGCAGATGTCGAGGCAACTTGAGCTTCCGCTAAGGGGTAGGGACGAAATCCGAGAGCAGAGCGGAGCGCGGAAGCGCCGACGGCGACGCACGGAAACGAGCGCTCGGGAGCGAGCGACCTGATGGAGCGCGTGTGCGAACGCGCGAACCTCCAGGCCGCGCTGAAACGGGTGAAGAAGAACAAAGGGCAGTCCCGGCATCGACGGGATGACGGTGGATGAGCTGCCGGAGCACCTGAAGACCCACTGGCCCGCGCTGCGCGAGCAACTGCTCACGGGCACGTACCAGCCGTCCCCGGTGCGAAGGCATGGGATCCCGAAGAGCGGTGGTGGGGTGCGCGAGCTTGGCATCCCGACCGTCGTCGATCGGTTCATCCAGCAAGCCATCCTGCAGGTGCTCGGACCTCGTTTCGATTCGACCTTCTCGCAGTACTGCCGGTTCGCAGGGTCATGGGGCCACCCGGCGAAGTTTTTCGCAGGGTCATGGGGCCACCCCGATTCGCAGGATGATGGGGCCACCGGCAGGAGGGTCTGAGAGATTTGCAGGCAGATGGGGCCACCCCTGACCGAGATTTGCAGGGTCATGGGGCCACCCCAGCGGAGCGACCTGAAGTGAGCGAAGGTTCTTCCCGACGTCGGCGCCGGTCGCCGCCGGGAGGAGTCGATGGCCTACAGGGAGCTCTCCATGATGGACGTGAAGGAAGTTCTCCGCCGCTGGTCGGCGGGGCACAGCGACAGAAGGATCGGGCGTGAGGCCGGCGTCGACCGCAAGACGGTCGCTCGCTACACGACCGCGGCGACACGCCTCGGCTTCGCCAAGGGGCGCGACATCACCGAGGACGATGTCCACGCCGTCGCGCAGGTCGTCCAGGCGCGCCCAGCGCCGACAGCCAGTGATGAGTGGAGCGAGGTGGCGCGCCACCGCGACCGCATCGAGCAGTGGCTTCGAGGGGACGCCAGAAGCGGCCGCTCCGCCTGACCAAGGTGCACACGCTGCTCGTTCGTGATCACGACCTGCAAGCGAGCTACGACACCCTCCGTCGCTTCGCGATGACCGAGCTCGCGTGGCGAAAGAAGGCGCCCACCGTGCGCGTCGAGGACCCGCCGCCGGGACAGGGAAGCGCAGGTCGACTTCGGCGAGATGGGGCTCATGCTCGATCCGGAGACCGGCAGGAAGCGCCGCCTCTGGGTGCTCGTCGTGACGCTCTCGTTCAGCCGGCTGCAGTTCGTCTGGCCGACGTTCCGTCAGACCACCGAGGCCGTGTGCGAGGGTCTCGACCGCGCCTGGCAGTTCTTCGGCGCCATGCCGGCGAGCATCATCCCGGACAACACCAAGGCGATGATCAGGCGCCCCGACGCGCTCGACGCCAGGCTCGTCGACGCCTTCCTCGACTACGTGCAGGCTCGTGGCCTGTTCGTAGATCCGGCCCGCGTTCGCTCGCCCAAGGACAAGCCGCGCGTCGAGAATCAAGTACCCTACGTCCGCGAGAGCTGGTTCGACGGCGAGACGTTCACGTCGCTCGACGATGCCCGCGCGAGCGCCGAGCGCTGGTCGCGCGAGGTCGCCGGCGCGCGCGTGCACGGCACCACGAGGCAGGTTCCAGCCGAGCTCTTCGAGGCAGTCGAGAAGCCGACGATGAAGCCAGCGCCGGACGCGCCCTTCGACGTCCCCGACTGGATCGACAAGGCGAAGGTCCACCCGGACCACCACATCCAGGTCGCGCACGCGCTCTACTCGGTCCCGACGCGCTACCTGCGACGGCACGTCCGCGTTCGCGCCGACCGGAGCACCGTGAAGATCTACTTCGGCACCGAGCTCATCAAGGTGCACCCGCGCAAACCGCCGGGCGGGCCGCTCCACCGACGTCCACGACTACCCGGCCGAGAAGGCAGCCTACGCGCTCCGGGACGTCGACGCGATCCTTCGCAAGGCGCGGGACAAGGGCCATCACGTCGGTCTCTACGCGGAGCGGCTCCTCGGTGGACCGCTGCCGTGGACGAGGATGCGCCAGGCCTACGCCCTGCTCGGCCTCTGCGACAAGTACACGCCCGGCCGCGTCGAGGCGATCTGCCAGAGCGCGCTCGCATTCGACCTCGTTAGCGTCCCGCGCATCGCTCGAAAACTGAAGGCCGCCGCGAAGCCCGTCATGCCCTGTGCCGCGATGGGCAAGGTCGTGCAGCTCCCGCTCCCGCGCTTCGCTCGCCCCACGCAGCACTTCGAGACGCGTGGGACCTCCAGCCAGAAGGAGGGCGTCTGATGGCGACCAAGACCCCCGTGCTCAACCCCGAGCTCGTCTCCGCGCTCAAGCGCCTGCGTCTCGGCCGCATCGCAGAGAGCCTCCCCTGAGCGCCTCGTCCTCGCTGACAAGCAGGACGTCGCGTCCGACGAGCTGCTGTTGATGTTGCTCACCGACGAGATCACACGGCGCGACAACACCGCCGCGGACAACCGCGCGCACGAGGCCGGCCTCGACCCCACGATGCGGCTCGAGCAGTGGGACAAGACGTCCAAGGTCAGCTTCGACAAACGCATGCTGTCGGAGCTCGTGAGCCTGCGCTTCCTCGAAGCGCACCGCCACGTGTGCATCCTCGGGCCCGTCGGCGTCGGCAAGACCTTCGTCGCGAGCGCCCTCGGTCACGTCGCCTGTCGCCACGGCTACAACGTCCGCTTCGCACGAGCCGACGCGACTCTTCCGAAGGTTGCGACAGAGCCGCTTCGACAACTCCCGCGACGCTGAGATGATCGCTCTGACGTCCGTCGACCTGCTCATCATCGACGACTTCGCGCTCGAGCCGATGACCAAGGAGGAGAGCAAAGACGTCTACCAGCTCTTCCTCGAGCGCACCGGTCGCGCCTCGATGATCGTCACCAGCAATCGCGACACCGCCGAGTGGCTCGCCATGTTCGACGACGTCCTGCTCGCCCAGAGCGCCGTCGACCGCTTCCGGAACGCCGCCTACGACTTCGTCATGGAGGGCGAGTCCCTATCGACCCAGGCTCAAGCCGACGCTCGACGCTGCGAGCCCGCCGCCTGCGTCACCCGCCATGAAGACCCGCGCACACCCCGCGCCCGCGCCCGGTCCCGCTGACACTGGCCCCATCCCCCTGCGAAACAACGTCGACCCGAGCATGTTCGCGACGGGGATGGACATCGAACAAGCGACGCGGCACTCTCGGTGAAGTCGTTCCGCTCGCCTCCCTGGCCCCATGTCCCTGCAAAGGGCTGGCCCCATGAGCCTGCGAACTGGCACAGCACAGCTACGGCTTTCGCCCCGGACGCAGCGCCCACGACGCGGTCGTGCAAGCGCAGCGGTACGTGAACGAAGGCCGCCGCTTCGTGGTGGACGTGGACTTGAGAAGTTCTTCGACCGCGTGAACCACGACGTGCTGATGGGCAGGCTCGCGAAGCGAATCGAGGACAAGCGACTGCGCGGGCTGATTCGCCGTTATCTCGAAGCGGGGATGATGGCGAACGGGGTCGCGACGGAGCGTCACGAGGGCACGCCGCAAAGGTGGACCGCTCTCGCCGCTGCTCGCGAACGTGCTCTTGGACGAGGTCGACAAGGAGCTGGAGCGACGCGGACATGCGTTCGTGCGCTACGCCGACGACTGCAACGTGTACGTGCGGTCGAGGCGGGCGGGCGAGCGGGTGATGGAGCTGCTCCGGCGGCTCTACGCGGGGCTCCGACTCCGTGTGAACGAAGCCAAGAGCGCCGTGGACCGACCGCAGAACCGCAAGCTGCTCGGCTATTCCTTCTGGAATGCCGGCGGCATGCAAGTGAAGCGGAAGGTCGCACCAAAAGGCCCTGACCGCGATGAGGGATCGTGTACGCGAGCTGACGCGCCCGACCCGAAGCCAGAGCATCGCGCGAGTCGTGGAGGATCTGCGGTCGTACCTGACGGGGTGGAAGAACTACTTCCGCCTCGCCGACACGCCCAAGATCTTCCGCGAGCTCGACGAGTGGATCCGGCACCGGCTCAGGGCGCTGCATCTGCGCCACTGGAAACGGGGGCGCACGACCTATCGCGAACTGCGAGCCCGGGGAGCCCCGAGCGCGTCGCCGCACAGGTCGCCGCAAGCACCCGCCGATGGTGGAAGAACTCCGCCATGGCGATCCACATCGCCTTCCCCATCCGCTACTTCGACGAGCTGGGAGTCCCCCGACTCGCCGCGTAACCTCAACTCTCCGAACCGCCGGATGCGGACCCGCTTGTCCGGTGGTGTGGCAGGGGTCCCGAGGGATTTCCTCGGGCCCCTATGCCGATTGTGCGCCCAGCATGGGCGCGACCTTGCGGGTGCAAGTCCCGCCGAGAGGAGACCATCCTGATCGAAGCGAGCCGCAACTGCGGGAGGGCGACCGACCGTGGGGAGGAAGCGGGGAGCGAAACCGCGGGCCGATGGACAAGAACCCGATACGAGGCGGCGCCGAGTGGGGCGAGCGGGCAAATGACCGCGAAGCTCCGATGGTCGAGGCTCAGGCGACGTAAATCGGGCGGTCGTGCGGGGAAGGGTCGCGTTCTTACCTGGGGAGATCTCGCCCTGGGCCTGAAAGGGCCACGCGCAAGCGGAGCGAGAAGTCAGCCGAGGCCGTAGTAGGCGCGGGCAACTGCGACGAAGGGCCGAACGGAGAGGAGAGCGAAACGATCGTGCGTCTCGGAGGCAAACGGCCGCAGATGTCGAGGCAACTTGAGCTTCCGCTAAGGGGTAGGGACGAAATCCCGAGAGCAGAGCGGAGCGCGGAAGCGCCGACGGCGACGCACGGAAACGAGCGCTCGGGAGCGAGCGACCTGATGGAGCGCGTGTGCGAACGCGCGAACCTCCAGGCCGCGCTGAAACGGGTGAAGAAGAACAAGGGCAGTGCCGGCATCGACGGGATGACGGTGGATGAGCTGCCGGAGCACCTGAAGACCCACTGGCCCGCGCTGCGCGAGCAACTGCTCACGGGCACGTACCAGCCGTCCCCGGTGCGAAGGCATGGGATCCCGAAGAGCGGTGGTGGGGTGCGCGAGCTTGGCATCCCGACCGTCGTCGATCGGTTCATCCAGCAAGCCATCCTGCAGGTGCTCGGACCTCGTTTCGATTCGACCTTCTCGCAGTACAGCTACGGCTTTCGCCCCGGACGCAGCGCCCACGACGCGGTCGTGCAAGCGCAGCGGTACGTGAACGAAGGCCGCCGCTTCGTGGTGGACGTGGACTTGGAGAAGTTCTTCGACCGCGTGAACCACGACGTGCTGATGGGCAGGCTCGCGAAGCGAATCGAGGACAAGCGACTGCGCGGGCTGATTCGCCGTTATCTCGAAGCGGGGATGATGGCGAACGGGGTCGCGACGGAGCGTCACGAGGGCACGCCGCAAGGTGGACCGCTCGCCGCTCCTGGCGAACGTGCTGCTGGACGAAGTGGACAAGGAGCTGGAGCGACGCGGGCATGCATTCGTGCGCTACGCCGACGACTGCAACGTGTACGTGCGGTCGAGGCGGGCGGGCGAGCGGGTGATGGAGCTGCTCCGGCGGCTCTACGCGGGGCTCCGACTCCGTGTGAACGAAGCCAAGAGCGCCGTGGACCGACCGCAGAACCGCAAGCTGCTCGGCTATTCCTTCTGGAATGCCGGCGGCATGCAAGTGAAGCGGAAGGTCGCACCCAAGGCCCTGACCGCGATGAGGGATCGTGTACGCGAGCTGACGCGCCCGACCCGAAGCCAGAGCATCGCGCGAGTCGTGGAGGATCTGCGGTCGTACCTGACGGGGTGGAAGAACTACTTCCGCCTCGCCGACACGCCCAAGATCTTCCGCGAGCTCGACGAGTGGATCCGGCACCGGCTCAGGGCGCTGCATCTGCGCCACTGGAAACGGGGGCGCACGACCTATCGCGAACTGCGAGCCCGGGGAGCCCCCGAGCGCGTCGCCGCACAGGTCGCCGCAAGCACCCGCCGATGGTGGAAGAACTCCGCCATGGCGATCCACATCGCCTTCCCCATCCGCTACTTCGACGAGCTGGGAGTCCCCCGACTCGCCGCGTAACCTCAACTCTCCGAACCGCCGGATGCGGACCCGCTTGTCCGGTGGTGTGGCAGGGGTCCCGAGGGATTTCCTCGGGCCCCTATGCCGATTGGAGCAGAGGCGGCTACGCGAGATCGAAGCGATCGAGGTTCATCACCTTGCCCCAGGCCGCCACGAAGTCGCGAACGAACGCTGCCTCTCCATCGGAGCAGGCGTAGACCTCCGCGAGGGCTCGCAGCTGGGAGCTCGACCCGAAGACGAGGTCGACGACGGTGGCCGTCCACTTCGTCGAGCCGGTCGCGCGGTCACGTCCCTCGAGGACGCCTTCCGAGCCGGGCAGCCTCTGCCATTTCGTGCGCATGTCGAGGAGGTTGACGAAGAAGTCGTTGGTCAGGGTCTCCGGCCGCTGGGTGAGCACGCCATGCTTCGCCTGCCCGACGTTCGCGTTCAGCGCTCGCATGCCGCCGATGAGGACGGTCATTTCGGGCGCGGTCAGCGTGAGCAGCTGCGCCTTGTCCACCATCAGCTCGACCGCCGCGGCCTCGAGCCCCTTGCGCGCGTAGTTGCGGAACCCATCGGTGACCGGCTCCAGCACGGCGAACGAGTCGACGTCGGTCTGCTCCTGCGACGCGTCCATGCGGCCCGGCGAGAACGGCACCTGCACGTCGTGGCCCGCCTTCTTGGCTGCGGCCTCGACGGCCGCGCAGCCGCCCAGGACGATCAGGTCCGCCAGCGACACCCTCTTGCCGCCGGCCGCCGCGCCATTGAACGACGTTTGAATCGCCTCGAGGGCGGAGAGGACCTTCGCCAGCTCGGCTGGCTGGTTGACCTGCCAGTCTTTCTGCGGCGCCAAGCGAATGCGCGCGCCGTTCGCGCCCCCGCGCTTGTCGCTGCCACGGAAGGTCGCGGCCGACGCCCAGGCGGTGGTGACCAGCTGGGAGATGGACAACCCAGAAGCGAGGATCTTCGCCTTCAAGGCTGCGATGTCCTGCGGGTCGATGAGCGGATGATCGGCCAGAGGGATGGGGTCCTGCCAGATCAGCGTCTCTTTGGGCACGAGCGGGCCGAGGTAGCGGGCGCGCGGCCCCATGTCGCGGTGCGTGAGCTTGAACCAAGCGCGGGCGAACGCGTCGGCGAATTCTTGCGGGTTCGCCATGAAGCGCCGGGAGATCTTCTCGTAGGCCGGGTCCATGCGCATGGCCATGTCAGCCGTCGTCATCATCGGGGCGTGGCGCTTCGTCGGATCGTGGGCGTCGGGCACGGTCGTCGCAGCGGCGGGGTCTTTGGGCTTCCACTGGTGGGCGCCGGCGGGGCTCTTGGTCAGCTCCCACTCGTACCCGAACAGGGTCTCGAAGTAGCCGTTGTCCCATTGGATCGGGTTGGGCGTCCAGGCGCCCTCGATGCCGCTGGTGATGCTGTGCACGCCCTTGCCAGTGCCGAGGCTGTTCTTCCAGCCGAGGCCTTGCTCTTCGAGGTCCGCAGCCTCCGGCTCGCGGCCGACATACTTGGCAGGGTCACCGGCGCCGTGGGCCTTGCCGAAGGTGTGGCCGCCGGCGGTGAGCGCCACGGTCTCCTCGTCGTTCATGGCCATGCGAGCGAACGTCTCGCGGATGTCGCGCGCCGAGGCGAGCGGATCGGGGTTGCCGTTCGGACCCTCCGGGTTCACGTAGATCAGGCCCATCTGCACGGCGCCGAGCGGGTTCGCCAGCTCACGGTCGCCCGTGTAGCGCTCGTCCCCGAGCCACTTGGTCTCCACGCCCCAGTTGATGTCCTCCTCCGGCTCCCAGATATCCGCGCGGCCTCCGCCGAAGCCGAAGGTCTTGAAGCCCATCGACTCCATCGCGACGTTGCCAGTGAGCACCAGCAGATCGGCCCAGGAGAGCTTCTTGCCGTACTTCTGCTTGATCGGCCACAGCAGGCGGCGGGCCTTGTCGAGGTTGCCGTTGTCCGGCCAGCTGTTGAGGGGCGCGAAGCGCTGGGCGCCGGTGCCGGCGCCGCCGCGACCGTCCGTGATGCGGTACGTGCCCGCGGCGTGCCACGCCATGCGAATGAAGAACGGACCATAATGGCCGTAGTCCGCGGGCCACCAGTCCTGCGAGTCCGTCATCAGGGCGTGCAGGTCCTTGATGACGGCGTCGAGGTCGAGGCTCTTGAACTCTTCGGCGTAGTCGAACGCCCCGCCCATCGGGTCGGACTTCGACGAGTGCTGGTGCAGGATCTTGAGGTTGAGCTGGTCGGGCCACCAGTCTGCGTTGGTCGTGGCGGCGCCGGCGATGGCGTTCGAGCGAGCCCCACCCGAGAACGGGCACTTCGGTTCGTTTGACATGGTCCTCTCCTCTGTTCGTTTGAGAAGGAACCTTACGCCCGAGCCCCCTGGTCGCGGAAAGACAATGATCCTCTCGGTTTGATAGGTCTTCCTATCAAAACGAGAGGCTGGGAGGGGCTGCGGCGAGCGCGCCGTCAGGCCTTGGGAGGCTCGTCCCAGTCGATGAAGCTCTTGCCGTGCTCGCGTGAGAGGATGTCGATCGCAGCCGCGGCGCCGTCGCCCGCGCTGATGATCGCTTGGCTGCGACCGGGGCGCGCGGAGCGACCGACCACGTAGACACCCTCGAGCGACGAGCGCGCGTTGCGGTCGGTCGCGATGCCGTTCCCTTCGTCGAACTGGAGGCCGAGCTGCTTGGAGAGCTGGGGCGCCTTGCCCTCGCTGAGGATCAGGTACTTCGCCGACAGCGACTCGCCGCCCGCGAGCGTCACCTTGAACTTCTCGCCGTCGCGCGCGACGGCGTCGACGTGCGCGGCGCGCAGCGTGGCGCCGACCGCGGTGGCCTGCCCGCGCGCGACCTTCTGGAAGTCCGAGCCGAGCATCTCCGGGACGCCGAGGTAGTTCTTGAGCAGCGCCCAGTGCATCGCCGTCTTGTCCTCGCCGAGGACGACGACCTCGAGCTTGTTCTTCGCAAGAAACAACGCGGCGGAGAGCCCGCCGGGGCCATCACCGATCACCAGAACGTCGGGCATCACGACCTCCAAGCTGTTGGAGGGCGCATCGTACTGTGTTCAGGCTCGCCGCAGCCGGACGATCGCGGTCGATGGCTCGCCCTCAGGGCGCGCCGCCCGTTCCCCCCGCGCCGCCTTGGGGCGCGCCGCCGTCGCCGCCGTCCCCTCCCTCGCCACCCTCGCCGCCGCCGCCGAGCGCCACACCGAGGCAGACCTGCGGTCCACCGACGCCACCCTCGCCGCCAGCGCCACCTTGGTGGAAGCCACCTCCGGGGGAGAGGCACGCTTGCGGCCCGCCGGTCCCGCCTGTTCCAGTGTCGTCGCCGCAGGCAGCGAGGACGCCGACCATCGCGGCGGCCACCAGCTTGGTGCGGCGGTTCAAGATCGCGGCTCGGTCGGACTCGTCATCCATGCGCGGCTCCCAGGTCAGTCGTTCATGGTGTCACCGCCTCCGGCGGGGGGTCAACCGCGCACGCGAGCGCTATACCTCGTCGCAGCCATGACGACCGGTCCCTCTCTGCGGACACCGTTGCCCACTTCGACGACATCCTCGAGGCGCACCTCGACCGCGAGGAGCGGCTCGCGATGCCGTTCTTGCTCGAGCTGTCCGCCCGCGAGGCGTGGGCGCTCTTCGGTTGACTCGGGCAGCCACTCTCCATGAGTGGGGGTGGCGCCTACCGCGAACGCGCCCCGGTTCCGAGTTCAGCCCCGGGCCCCGCAAGGCTAAGGGGCGGTCATGAAGCGATGGATCGTGGTCTTGTTCCAAGGCGGCAAGCCGATGAACCTGCCCAACTACGAGCTCACCATCAGCGAGGAGTGAGCTGTGGTGAGAGTTTCGCTCTTGTCGCTGGTGGCCGCACTCCTCATGGGGTGCGACCCTCCTTGTGAGCCCTACTGGAAGCTGCGGTGCGACAGCTGTGGGCCGACGAGCCCCGCGTGTGAGCACGCCAAACAGGCCTCGAAGAACGAGCTGTCCGACGGCGGCCAATGCAAGAAGATGGTCGCCCTCGCCGAGAGCGAGGGCGAGCTGACGCGCAAGCGCTATTGCGCGCTGCACGAGAACGGGGAGCGCTCGCTCGACGAGCTGCGGGGGCCGTGGCGCTGCGGCGCGACGAAGATCGCGTTTCGTCGGCCCGCGACCGCGTCGAAGCAGAGCGCGGACCCCCAGCAGATCGTGGTCGACGGGGTGGCGACCAAGATCTGGAACGTCCGCACCTCGACGTTTCAGATCGAGGGCGCGCCCGCTTGCAACTATTGGCTCATGCCCCACGAAGAGTCGGACGGCGACGTCGGTCTCGCGCTCTCGTGCGCACACGCCGTCGGCGGACTGCCCAGCCACATGCTGCGCTGCGTGAAGTGAGCAGGGACCCCGCGCGGGGGGCCGCCGTTGTTCGTCGACGCGAGGCCTCGTGCGCTATCCTTGCGCCCACGTGAACGAAGACCCCTCCTCGAAGTCGCCGCCCGGAGGGGACCCCCGCTTCGAGATCGGGCAGCTCCTCGCCGGCCGTTACGAGATCGAACGCCTGCTCGGCCGCGGAGCGATGGGCGTCGTCTATCGCGTCCGCGACCATGAGCTCGACGAGATCGTCGCCCTGAAGCTCCTGCGCCGAGAGCTGGTCGGCTCCGCGGAGATGCTGGCGCGCTTCCGCACGGAGGTGAAGCTCGCCCGCCGCGTCACCCACCGCAACGTGGCCAGGACGTTCGACATCGGGGAGCACGACGGCGAGCGCTTCCTCACGATGGAGCTCATCGACGGCGCGTCCCTCGCAGACGTGCTCGAGAAGGAAGGGCCGCTCGAGATCTCGCGCGCGCTCGACATCACCAAGCAGATGGCCAAGGGCATGGCCGCCGCGCACGACGCCGGCGTGATCCACCGGGACCTGAAGCCAGAGAACGTGTCGCTCGAGAGGCGCGGCCGCGTCGTCCTGATGGATTTCGGTATCGCTCGGACGAGCGTCGTCGAGGCCCCATCGCAGACCGTGGGGGGGATGATCGGCACGCCGACCTACATGGCGCCCGAGCAGGTCGTGGGCAGCCCCGACGTGGACGCGCGGGCCGACCTCTACGCCGCAGGGGCCGTGCTCTACGAGATGCTCACCGGGCGCGTGCCGTGGAGCGGCCCATCGGCCTATGTGGTGGCGACGGCTCGCCTCACGTCACCTCCGCCCGACCCGCGGGACCATCGACCGGAGCTGTCGGCGGAGGTCGCCGCGCTGGTGATGAAGTGCATGGCGCGCGCGCCTGAGCGTCGGTTCGCGGACGCGCGAGAGCTGCTGGAGGCGCTCGCTGAGCTGCCGAGCCCCATGCTCGGCGGCGCCACGACAGCCCCTGGTGCCAGCGAGGTGCCGCGCGCAGCTGCAGGCTCGAGCTCGTCTTCGTCGCCCGCCGCGAGCACACGCTTCGAACGGCGTTATGGCACGGAGGGGCTCCGCGACGACCTCACAGAGCAGCTCCACCTCATGGCGCACGCCTCGCCATCGTATCGCCGTCTGCTCGAGGAGCTCGATGAGCTGCTCGCGTCGGAGGCCGCCGTCGAGGTCCTCGCGGGCTTCGACCGCGCGTGGCAGCGGCGCTCGTTCGAGGGACCGTACGAGCGTCCTCTGCTCACGCTCGCGGCCCTGCGGGCAGACGCACGCTCCGAGGGCGCCGCGCACCCGCTCTACGCGGCCATCGCGGCCGAGGTGCCAGACTCGCGCGCGGTGACGGCGGAGGCGCTCCGCTCGGCTCTCGCGCGCGAGCGCATCGGCTTCTGGATCACCCTGCGCACGCGGCGAGTGCAGACCAACGAGGTCACTCGCTCGCTGGCGTGGCTTTGGCCGGCGACGCTGGCTGGAGCCGGCGGCAGCAGCCGCCCGCTGAGCCTCTTCGACATCGGCGCGAGCGCGGGGCTGAACCTCGTCGCCGAGGCTGTCGAGGTTCGCTGGAGACGCTCCACGGGGGCCTCGCTCTCGGTCGCGCGAGACCTCGATATCCGTCGGCGAACAGGCTTCGATCCGCGGCCGCTCGACGTGACACGCGCCGAGGACCGCGACTGGCTGAAGGCCTGCGTCTGGCCCGAGCAGCGGGCGCGGCTCGAGCGGCTCGACGCTGCCATCGCTGCGTTCCCGAAGGCGTCACCCCGCCCGGAGCTCTTGTTGCTGCGCGCCTCGTCCGCGCCGGCGAAGCTCGAGGCGGTCACCGAGGGCCACCCCGAAGAGCTCGCGATCGCGTACCAGACGCTCGTCAGCGGCTACATGCCCTCCGACGAGCGCGACGCGTACGAAGCGGGCATGCGCGCGTGGCTCGCGCGCGGCCCGCGAGGGCGACGCGTCTGGTCCACCCTCGAGCTCGCAGAGATCGGCGAGCCCGACGTGTCGTGCGCGCTCGACGTTCACGTGGGGACGGGCGGCGCGGTCGAGGTTGTTCGGCTCGGGCGAACGAGCTACCACCCGGAGACGATCGTCGTCGCCGAAGGAGCCGAAGCCCGACTCGCCGAGCTGCTCCGCGCGAGCTGACCCCCGCCGACGCCTATCCCGCGGCGATCTTGGTCGCTTGGAAGAACCCCGCGGGCATCGGTCGAGCCAGCTCCCACTCGAGCTGCATCGGTCGAGCCCCGCGATGGGTGGCGTAGAACACCTCGCCGAGGAAGAGGTAGGGCATGGTCTCGCCGCGCGCGTCGGTGCGTCGCCGGCGAACGAAGGCTAGGCTGTGGACGTCGGCTCCGCGCACCGTGCAGAGATAGCGGCGGCCCGTCTCCGTGTCGGGGTGGCAGTTGCCGACTGTCTCCCAGTGAAAGCGGACCGGCGACATCGCGTAGTCGTTGTAGAGGGTGGTCGGCGAGTACTCCTTTTCGCTCTTCTCGAGGGTGATGAAATGCAGGTCTGACCTCCATCTCTCGCAGCGAAAGCTGCCGGTCTGAATGCGTTTGATCCCGCCCTTCGCGGTGCGCTCGTCGACCGCCGTCATGGCTTCGTCGAGCGTGTAGGTCCCGTGGACGCGCAGAGGAAGCGCCGCCAGGACACCGTCGAGCGGATGGGTCAGGTGGCGCACGCGATCAGCGAGGAGGTCGAGCAGCTCCGCGATCTCTGAGCGAAGCGCGTCGCTCTTCCAGAGCGCGCTCCATGCCTCACCCAGCTCGGTAAACGGCCTCCGAACGTAGCCGAGCAAGGCGAAGAGCAGGCGCTGCAGCGGTTCAGCGGCGTCTGCGCGGGGAGGCGAGCTTGCGCGAAGGAGCGCCCGCATCCCGTCGAGCCGGAGCGAGTCGTCGACGTGAAGCATCCGACCGAGTGCCCGCTCGAGCTGGTCGTCGTCGGGGCCCCGACGCCCGAGCGAAACGCCGGCCGCGCGGCGCAGGGACGTCCAGCAGCGCCCCTGGCTGTACACGTCCTCGAGGTCGACGCCGGCGTCCTGGATGAACGTTGCGAGTGAGACCGAAGGACCGCGCTGGGCGACGGTAGTCCGCAGATCGTCGATCAGCCCGCGGACCCCGAGCCCGAGCTGCTGCTGGATATTCTCTAGCACTGTCGCCTGCGCTTGCTTGTCTAGCTGGATCGCGCAACCGCTCGGCAGCGAAGGGAAGCCTCGCTCGACCGCTCTCTCCACAATTCGCCGAGTGCCGCCGATGATGGCCCGATAGCGATGGTCGAAGCGGAAGCGACGGCTTGCGCTCCCGATGAAGTCGAGCACAGTCAGGCACTCCTTACCGTCGGCGCGACGAAGGCCGCGCCCGAGCTGCTGAAGGAAGACCGTCGCGCTCTCGGTGGGCCTCAGGAACAGCACTGTGTCGACATCAGGTAGGTCGACGCCCTCATTGAAGAGGTCGACGCTGAACAGGCACCGGAGCGCGCCCGCCTGGAGGTCTCGTAGGCGAGCGTCACGCTCCTGGAGCCTCGTCTCTCCCGAGACCATCGCAGAGGGGATGCCCCTACCATTGAACGTCCGCGTCATGAGCTCGGCGTGCGCGATGTCGACACAGAACCCCAACGCGCGCATCTTCGAGACATCCGTGACCTTCTTCGCTACCTCCTGGACGACGCGCAGCGCGAACAGGTGATCGGCGGTGTAGACGTTGCTCAGCGCGGCGGTGTCGTAGCGACCGCGCGACCACCTTACCCCGGACACGTCAGGCGCCCCGCCGATGCCGAAGTACTGAAAGGGCGACAGCAGCCCCTGGTCGAGCGCCTTCCACAGCCGAAGCTCCGAAGCGACGCGGCCATCGAACCACCGCAGGATGCTCTGCCCGTCGGTCCGCTCGGGAGTGGCGGTGAGCCCGAGGAGCACCCGCGGCTTCAGCCGGTCGAGCAGGCGCTCATACGTCGGAGCCGCTGCATGATGAAACTCGTCGACAATGACCACATCGAAGTGGTCGGGTGGGATCTTCTCGAGCGTCTCCTCCGTCAGCGACTGGATGCTCGCGAAGACATGGCTCCACCGGTCCGGTCGCTCCCCCGCGACCAGCTGCTCCCCGAAGGCCCCGTCACGCAGGACGACCTTGAAGGTCGCCTGGCTCTGGGCCAGGATCTCCCGCCGATGCGCGATGAACAGGAGCCGGTCGCGCGGCAGCTCCGACCTCAGTCGCTTGTAGTCGAGCGCAGCGATCACGGTCTTCCCGGTCCCGGTCGCGGCGACGCAGAGGTTCCGCGTGTGACCATTCGCCCGCTCCGCGGCGAGCTCTTCGAGCATCTCCACCTGATGAGGGCGGGGCTGCACATCGAGGATGAGGAAGGGCTCCAGTTGAGCGCGTCGCGACCGATCTATGGCGTGATCGAACTCGTCGCGGTCGAAGGGGCGGAAGGCAGTGTCCTCCCAATATTGCTCGAACGTAGCTGAGAACTTCTCGAGGATCGGCCCATTGTCGACCTGCGACAGGCGCACGTTCCACTCAAGCCCGTCGAGCATGGCCGCCGCCGAGAGGTTCGACGAGCCGACGAAGGCGGTCGAAAAACCGCTCTCGCGATGCAAGAGCCACGCTTTCGCGTGTAGCCGCGTCTGCTGCGAGTCGTACGAAACCCGGACCTGCGCGCCCATCTCCACCAACGCGTCCAGCGCGCGCCGCTCGGTCGCCATCATGTAGGCGGTGGTCAGCACGCGGAGCGCCTGCCCACCCCGCCGCTCACAGAACGCCAAGAGCTGCTCCTCCACCAAACGAAGCCCGCTCCACTTCAGGAACGAGCACAGCACGTCGAGCCGATCTGCCGACGCGATCTCTCGCCCAAGCTCCGGGCCCAGGCTGAGATCGTGCGGGCCATTCACCAGCAGGTCGCTGTTCGCGAGGGGAATGCGCGGACGTGCCGGAACCCGCGGTCTCGCCGGCTCCTGCACCGCCTCCAGGATCGCCAGCAGTTGCCTCGGCGGAGGCGCGACCTGATCGCCCTCGAGCACCACGCCTTTCGGCGCTCCCTCCCGAAGGAGCTCGAGCACCTTGTTCACCAGCCTCAGCTGCCGGTCCCGACGATCTTCACCCTCCAGCGACGCCAGCGCGCGCACCACGCGGGGGTGGAGCAGCCGCGCCAACGCGACGGGCGCGTGGTGCTCGTCGAGCTCGCCGGTCTGCGCGAGCTCGGGGGCGACGGCGTTGAGGAGAGCGTCGACCTCGCGGGTGATGGGTTGGTCGTACAGCCCCGGGCTGAGGTGGGGTTTGGCGCGGGGGGCGGTCATGGTGCCGAGAGAGACTATCCGCTTGGGCTACCCGGTCGCAGCGTGAAGCCACCAAGCCCGCGCGCTTCGGGCGAGCCACCGCTCGCAGATGCCCTGCATATCCCTCGGCGATCGCTGCCATACCGCGGTTTTTTTGTCGCTTCCGGCCTCCGCTTGACGACACGAGCCGCCACCGCCGATGCTCGAGTCGATATGCGCTCCTCCCGCCACGCGTCGACGCTCGCTGGACTCGTCATGTTGACAGGGCTGGCCTCGTGCTCGGACGACGGCGGCTCCGGGGCGGGCGGCTCCGGCGCGGGTGGAGCGTCCGGTGGGGGCGGCGCGCGAGCAGCGGGCGGCTCCGGCGCCGGTGGGGAGCCCCAGTCGAGCGGCGGGGGTGGCGCCGGGAGCGAGCCGGCTGGCTCCCTCGACACCTCCTTCGCAGAGTCTGGCATCGCCACGTTCGACGCCGGGTTCGACGACCGGGGGCGCGCCGTCGCCATCGACCCCGACGGGAAGGTCATCGTCGCTGGGAAGAGCAACGACGACTTCCTCCTGGCTCGCTTCCAGCCGAGCGGCTCGGTGGACAGCCAATTCGGCTCCGCTGGCGCGGTGTTCACCGACATCGGGACCTCCTACGACGAGGGCAAGTCGCTCGCCGCGATCGCCGGCGGGAAGCTCCTGCTCGCCGGGATCAGCACGGTCGGAGGCAACGCCAACTTCTCGATCGCTCGCTATCTGTACGACGGCTCGCTCGACCTCGGCTTCTCGGGCGATGGCAAGGCCACGGTGGGGGTGAGCAGCGGCAGCGACGAGGGCAAATCGCTCATCGTGCAGAGCGACGGCAAGCTCGTGATCGCGGGCAAGACGTTCAATGGGACCGATGACGACTTCCTCGTAGTGAGGTTCGTCGAGAGCGGGGAGCTCGACCCGTCCTTCGGGGCAGGCGGCCTCGTGATCGTGGACATCGGCGGCTTCGACGACGAGGGCAACGCGGTCCGGCAGCAGCCCGATGGCAAGCTCGTCGTGGCGGGGTACAGCTCGAACGGGGCCGACGAGGACTTCGCGGTGCTGCGGCTCGACCTGGATGGTGGCCTTGACGACACGTTCGGGGTCGGTGGCATCGCGGTGACGCCGCTGGGCGAGGGGGCCGATATCGCGTTCGGAGCGGCGCTCCAGTCGGACGGCTCGATCGTGCTCGGGGGCATCAGCTTCGACGGCACGCAGAACCAGCTCGCCGCCGCGCGCTTCGAGGCGGACGGTGACCTCGACGCGACCTTCGATGGCGACGGCCTGTGGACCGGGATCATCGGCGGCATGGGCGACGAGTGCACCTCCATCGCGGTCGACGACGCTGGCAGGCTCCTCCTTGGGGGGACGACCTTCAATGGAGCGGACCGGGACTTCGCGCTCGTGAGGCTGCTACCCAATGGCGCCTTCGACACCGCGTTCGGTGAAGGCGGCGTGGTCACGACGCCGATCGGGGACGACAATGACGGCTCGTTCTCCATGGCGCTGGCCACGGACGGGAGGATCGTCCTCGCAGGAGAGACGGACAACGGGGTCGACTTCGACCTCGCCGTCGCGCGCTTCCACCCCTGAGGCGTCGCCTGACCGCTAGTTGAACTGCTCGAACAAGGACTGAATCAGCGCCTTCTTCGCGGCGGACGCTTGGTAGAAGGTGTACGTCGTGTGGCTCGCGAGGCCATTCTTGCCGTCGAGCCAGTCCTGGACCTGCGCCTGCAGCGCAGCCTTCATCGGGACGCCGACGTAGATCGCGTGGATGTGCCGCGCCTCGTCGCTCGGCCAGCCGTCGTGACCGGGGTCGCGGAAGAAGGCAGCGAAGCCTTGCGAGGCGAGCACGTCGAGGAGCTCGTAGACCTGCGCGTTCGTCAGGCCGACGGTGCGCAGGTCGGTCGCCGCGCAATACGGCTCGCCGTCGATCACGCCGTCCTGAGCGTTCGTGCCGGCGGATGCGGGCGCGCTGCCGATCGTCTGAGAGATGTCGTCGGCGTCGATGTCCGAGCAGCGGAAGCGATCCGAGGCGTCCGGGCAGAGGCCGTACTTCAACAGCGGCTCATGGGCGCACTCGGGCAGGCCCAGGTCGCAGTAGTCGTCGATCCCTGGGGGCGCGATCACGCAGCCCTCGGCGCACACCTCCAGCACGGTGGCGGGGCCTGGGCCGTTGCAGCGGTAGAGGGTCCCGGGATCACCATTCGAGACCTTGTCGCCTCCGCAATAGTCACCGACGACCGCGTCGTCGTCACAGGTCGGGGCGGGCGGCGGCTCGGGCTGTCCACCTTCGCCCGGCCCTCCGCCGTTCGCGGAGGCACCGCCGAGGTCTGCGGACCCTCCGGTGCCCGTCGAGGTCGCCCCGCCCTCCTCGCTGCCCCCGGTCCCAGCTCCCCCTTGGGCGGGGGTCGACGTCTCCTCGCAGGCGACCACGAGGACGAAGGTGCTCAGCAGGGTCATCCAAGCGGGGCGGCTCACGATCGGCTGGGCGGGCACGCGCACGTGCCGAGCAAGACGAGGGCCACACGAAACGGCCGCGAAAACCGGTCAGCGAGCCTCGCCTGGGGTGCCTGGTGCCCAGGTTGCTGGCCCCACCCGGCGCCGTGCGACATGAGCCCACCCCTGCTAGTCATGGGCCCTGGGGAATAACGAGCCTGGCTCGCGTGTCACCGCGAGCCTGGAGGTTCGTCATGCTCTGGGGAGAGACCAGCCATGCCGCACCATATTCAGCTCATCCTGACGCTCACGGGCGGCCTCGCGGCGGCGCTCGTGCTCGGGGTCCTGGCCCAGCGGCTGCGCCTATCGCCGATCGTGGGCTACCTGCTCGCGGGGCTGGTCGTTGGCCCGTTCACGCCGGGGTTCACGGCTGACCAAGCCATCGCCGAGCAGCTCGCAGAGATCGGCGTCATCTTGATGATGTTCGGGGTCGGGCTCCACTTCCACGTGGAGGAGCTCTTGGCGGTCCGGCGGGTCGCCGTCCCCGGGGCGCTCGTGCAGATCGCAGCGGCGACGGCGCTGGGCGCGCTCGTCACGACGCAGCTCGGTTGGCCCCTGATGGCGGGTGTCGTGTTCGGCCTCGCCATCTCGGTCGCGAGCACCGTGGTCTTGCTCAGGGTCCTCACGGATAGCGGCGAGCTCCAGACGCGCGCGGGCCACATCGCGGTCGGGTGGCTGATCGTCGAGGACCTCTTCACGGTCCTGGCGCTGGTGCTGCTGCCGCTCGTGGTGTCACTCGAGGGGGGCGCGTCAGCCTCCGAGGCGGCGTGGCCGATCGCCCTCGCCATCGTGAAGATCTCCGCGCTGGTGGCGCTCCTGCAGCTGGCTGGGCGGTGGGTCGTCCCGAGGGTGCTCCACGCCGTCGCCAAGCTCCGCTCGCGGGAGCTGTTCTCCCTGAGCGTGCTGGTCTTCGCCCTCGGGATCGCGGTCGGTTCAGCCAAGCTGTTCGGCGCCTCGATGGCCCTCGGCGCCTTCCTCGCCGGGATGGCAGTGGGCCAGTCCGAGTTCAGCACGCGCGCGGCCTCGGAGGCGCTGCCGGTGCGAGACCTCTTCGCTGTGTTGTTCTTCGTCTCGACCGGCATGCTCTTCGACCCCGCCCAGATCGTCGGCCACCTCGGGCTCGTATTCGGGACCCTGGCTGTCGTGCTGGTCGGCAAGCCGCTCGCGGCGATCGTAGTGGTCCTGGTCCTGGGGTACCCGGCTCGCATCGCCGCGCGGGTGGGAATGGCGCTGGCTCAGATCGGGGAGTTCTCGTTCATCGTCGCCGTCCTGGGGCGCTCGCTCGGCGTGCTCCCGGAGAGCGCGATGCAGGCGCTCGTCGCAGGCGCAATGGTCTCGATGACCCTGAACCCGATCCTGTATCGGCTGTCTGATCGAATCGCCGGCTGGCTCCCCGAGCGGACGCGCCCCGAGGCGAGGCCTGTCGCCCACGAAGGCCCTCGGGCCAGCGGCGCCACCGCCATCGTCGTGGGCTTCGGGCCGATCGGGCGCACCGTGACCTCGCTCCTGACGGCGAACGGGCTGCGACCCTTCGTCATCGAGCTGAACCACGAGACCGTGCGCGCGCTCCGCTCCGCCGGCGTCGACGCGCTCTATGGAGACGCCTCGCAGAGTGAGGTCCTCGAGCAGGCGGGGATCCGAGACGCGCGCACCCTCGTCTTCACCGCCAGCGGCTCGCCCGAGGCGATCGTGCGGCTGGCCCTCGAGCTCAACCCTGACCTGCGCGTCCTCACCCGCGCCACCTATCTGAGAGAGACCTCCGAGCTCCACGCCGCCGGCGCGAAGGTCGTCGTCGCCGCCGAGTCCGAGATCGCGCTCACGATGGCCGCGCAGGTGCTCTTCGAGAGCGGCGCTCCGAGCGATCAGCTCGAGCACATCCCCGATCGGCTCGGCCGCCATAGCGGTGCGCTCGACCAGGCGCTCGGAGGCATGGCGGCGCGCTGAAGCAGGAGCGTAGTAGGATCGAGCCCATGGACTCGACCGGCGCGGCTACTCCTTCGCGGGCTTGCCCCACTTGTCCCATTGGGCCTTGGACACGACGGGGATGTCATCGAGCGACCACTCACCGTCCTTGTCTTTGAAGGACAGGTAGTTGACCTGGTCGTCGCTCGAGCCGAACGCGACGCGAGCCTTCTCGCCTTCGACCCGAATTTCGCCCAGCTTGCCGTCCCACGCTCGGAAGGCCTTGGCGCGGGCGCGATCCTTCTTCTCGATCGTCTCTGCGATGAACTTCTCGAGGCCGTCGCGGTGCTTGCGGAGACAGAAGTCGGCCGCAGCCTTCGAGTCGCCCCTCCTCAGGGCTGAGAGCACACCCATGGCCCGCTGCTTGAGCTGGGCGATGCTGCCCGTCTCGGGGGGGGGCTCGTCCGCGGTAGTGGCGGGCTGGGCGGCTTGGCTGGCCACCGCCGGGGTGACCGCGCTGGTCGGCGTGATCGCCGCGGTCGTGGTGGCGGCGCCGGTCGCTGAGGGGATGACGCCAGCGCCGTCCTCTCCGCACGCGGCGAGGAGCAGGACGACGGGCCCCGCGAGGGTCGTTCGCAGTCGCATGCGCGGGAAGCTAGCGCCGGGCGCCGCGCGTCGCCAGCTTCGACAGCCGGTCGCCGCCGTGCGAGCTTGGCTGGGATGGCCGCCGGCGCAACGATGCGACACCTCCACGTCGACCTCTCGGACGTCGACCGCGGCGTCTACGAGAAGCTCGAGCTGCGGCTCGCGCAGCACCCATCGGAGTCGCTTCGCTTCCTTTGGACGCGGATCTTCGCGTATTGCCTCTCGTACGAGGAGGGGATCCAGCTCAGCAAGGGCGGGCTGTCGAACGCGGAGGAGGCGCCGCTGGCGGTGTGGCTCGGCGACGGGCGGCTCGACACGTGGATCGACATTGGCGCTCCTTCGGCGGAGCGGCTGCACAAGGCCTCGAAGGCGGCGCGGCGCGTGGTCATCTACACGTCGGCCAGCCTGGCGCAGCTACGGAAGGAAGCAGCGAGGCGCGCGATTCACCGGGTAGAGGACATCGTGGTGTGGTCGATCCCGGGGGAGCTGCTCGACGCGCTGGGCGAGAGGACCGATCGCACGATGAAGCTCGAGCTGGTGAGGAACGAGGAGCAGATCTACGCGACGCTCGACGGGACGGTGACAGAGGGGCGCGTGGTGGCGAGCCCGCTGCTGGAGGCCTGAGGGCCGCGCCCGAGCGCCACGCGGCCCCGGGCACCGCGCCGCCGCGGCACCCGAGCCGGCGCGCATCGGTGGGTGGGGAGGACCCACCTTCGACGAGCCCGGGCTTCTGAGCAAAGACGGGCAACGCCCTCGCGGCGACAGCGAGAGGGACCCTTCGCCCAATGGGTGTCCTAGCTGTCGCCGGTGGTGGGGCGGGAGCGGCATCGATGGGCTGGAACGCCAGCAGATCGCCTGCCGAAGGCCGTTGATCGGCGACTGGAGGCGCCCTCGCGGCGACAGCGAGGACAACCCTTTGCCCAATGGGTGCCCTACCTGTCGCCAGCGTCGCCACGGTCGCCAGCACCGCCACGGTCGCCAGCGCCGCCACGGTCGCCAGCACCGCCACGGTCGCCAGCACCGCTCCAGCCATAAGGGTACCGCTGCGGGGTGGCTCAGCGGAGCGGCTCGTGCGCTTCGTCCCACGGTATGGCGCGCGCACGCAGCGTGGTTCGGAGCCGAAGCTGAAGCAGGACGGCGCGGACACGCTCCGGCGCTGCGGGGGTCTGGCGGTAGCGCTGCACGGTCCGCTGGCCTGTGTCGAGCAGCCGCGCGACTTCGGCCGATGGCAGGGGAACGGCGTGCGCGGCGCAGACTCGAGCGAGGTGGTGAGCGTCGGAGGTGCCCCTCACGTCGGGCAGGCCGAACGCGGCCGCGGCGGCGTCGGGCAGCAGTCCGGGGTTCGGCTCGACCTGCGAGTACGCGGGGAGGCTGGCCCAGGTGCGGAGCCTCGGCAGCGGAGAGTCGAGGCAAGAGGGTGCGGAGCCTCTCGAGCGCGCGAACGCCGCCGAGGTCCCGCATGCCGAGGAAGTCTGGGAGGCAGGATCCGTCGTGGGCCGGATCGAAGTCAGTCCCGTGGTGGGACTCCTGACGGAGCAGGTAGCGCAGGGCGTTCCTCAGGTGGGCCTCGTCGACGATGGGCCGGATCCGCGCGCGCTCGAAAGCCACGGGGATCCCGAGACGCTTCCGCAGGGATGATTGAGCGTACCGCGCGAGCTCGCCGGCTCCCTGGCGCGAGGTCGCGGCGAGGACGTGGACGTGGGTGTCTGCGACGCGGAAGGCGACGAGGCCGCGCGCGAGGCCGTGCTCGAAGAGGATGCGTGACGCGAGCCGCAACCCGGCAGGGTCGCGCGCGATGCCGCGGTCGTCGCTGGGTCGCATGGTGACGTGAAAGCCAACCTCGGCTGGACGGCGACAGGGAGGGGCACGATTCGCCGAATGGGTGCACCAGCTGCCGCCAGGTGCGGGAGGGAAGCGGCGATTGAGAACCAACATGGCGCTCTATCGACGTCAGAGGGCGGCAGTTGCGCGAAAAACGCACCGTGGCGGCGACATCGAGGGGGGCCAAGCGTCACGGAGGGTGGCCACTCGCCGAATGGATGTCCTAGCTGTCGCCGCCGCGGCTGCGCGCCGCCGTCGCGCCGCCGCCTGCGTCGCGCCGTCTCTGCCACGATGCTGTTCGCTGGAAGGCGTGACGAGCCCAGCGGCAGTGCCGCGTCAGGGGACGTCGTCGGGCGGATCGTTCTGGTGCGTCCCCATCGACAGCTCCACGTCGTCCGCGACGTCGTCGTTGTCCGCGTCCGGCGAGCACGAGATGGTGGCATCGTGGTGGTGCGGCGTCGGCATCTCGCCAGGCTGGCCGGTGGTGGTCGACGGGTTCGTCACGCTCTCCCCCTGCGCGATCGACGCGAATTCGGCGGCCGTGAAGGTCACGGAGTGGCTGTGCTGGCACTCGACGAGCTGCGAGACCAAGGGGTAGGTCTTGTCCTCTCGAGCGACGACATCTTCCTCGATCTGCTCGTTCGAACACAGGCACTGTTGGTAGATGCAGATGTCGCTGGGGCAGTCCGAGTCGCTGTCGCACCCGCCACACACGAACCAGTGTTGGTGCTCGCTGCTCAATCCGCTGCCACAAAACGGCCCCCCACCGGCGGGCTCGACCTTTTTTGTGCACGTCAAGGCTTCGGCCGGTCCATTGCCTTGTCCGCTGAGGCCACCGGCGCCTCCCGTGGGCTCACCGCCCTGTCCGCCGAGGCCACCGGCGCCTCCCGTGGGCTCGCCGCCTTGTCCGCCGAGGCCGCCGGGCCCTCCGGTTCCGCCGCCGCCGCACGCCATCGCCAGAGCAGCCAGCCCCGCCAACGTCCAGCTTTGAGGTCGCATGCGCCGGACGCAGCAAGATGCGAGCCGAGACTAACTGTTGCTCCAGCGTGACGTGAGCGCCCACCTCGTCGAGGCGGCGACAGCGAGGAGGCCTATTCGCCGAAGGGGTGCCCGAGCCGTCGCCGGGTGCGGGAGGGAAGCAGCGATTCAGGACCAACATGGCGCTCTATCGACGTCCGACGGCGGCAGTTGCGCGAAATGCGCTCGAGGCGGCGACAGCGAGGGGGCCCATTCGCCGAATGGATGCCCTAGCTGTCGCCGTCGCGGCTCCGGGACCACGCAACGCCACGTCGCCTCCTCCACGCCGCCTCCACGCCGCCTCAACGACGCTACGCAACGACGCCGTGGTCTCTGCCGCGCCGCTCGCCTGCCTCCGCCGCAACGGCTGCACGGAGCTGCACCGCGTTCACCCCCTCCCGCCTTGGCCCTGTCGCGCAACCTCCACGAATCCCGCCTCATGAGCGTCCGCGGCGCAAGGCATGGGCCTTGCGGAGCCACCTCGCATGCGCCCATTACACTTCCCAGGGTTGGCAGCGCTCGCCCTCGTCAGCTTGGTCGCCTCAGGCACCGCTTGCGACGACGACACCGGCTCGGGCGGCGAAGGGGGTGACGGCGGCAGCGGGGGTGAGGGTAGCTCGGCCGGAGGCAACGGTGGCGGGGGTGCCGGAGGTGAAGAAGGCGGCGGCGGGAGCGGCGGCGGCGAACCCACGGTCGTCATCTACGGGTCGGTCTCGGAGTTTCCGTCGAACGAGCCCGTCGAGGACGGGGACGTCTGCTTCCTCGCCGAGGGGGTCGAGCTGTGCACCGAGCTCGGCGTCCAAGGCGCCTACTTCATCGATGACGTCCCCCTCTCGACGCAGGGCGGCTTCCGCACTCGCGCCCCCACCCTGCCGACCAGCTACCTGATGTTCAAGACCCAGGCGGAGGGCGACGGCGAAGTGCACTTCATTCTTCCCTCGCACGCGTCGCTCGACAGCCTCTACGAGGCGGCGCAGCTCACGCGCACCCCGACCAGCGCCGCGGTCTTCATCGCCGGCACCAGCCAGGCTCTCCCGGTGCTCACGCCCACGAGCGGCGAGGGGCCCTATTACTTGACCGGGAGCGGGGAGCTCGACCTCGAGGCGATGGCCACGGTCGATATCGGGGTTGGGCTGTTCCTCGACGTCGATCGCGCGGCCGGCCCATTCACGGCGCATCTCGAGGTCGAGGGCGTGGTCTGTGATTTCAACTTCTACGGCGCCAAGGTCAGCGAGCCGTGGGATCTGCCGGACGATGCCGCTCAAGTGTTCGTCCACGCGCGCTGCCCGGAGCCGGGCGAGGAAGGAGACCTCCCGTGACGACGACCCAAGCCATCATCAAGCGATCCGCGGCTCTCGATCTCGGGGCAGGGCTGTCTGCGCGGACGGGCTCACGGGTCGCGCTCGCGCTGGGGCTCGCGCTCGCTGGCTGTGACGACGACACCACCGGCCCTGGTGGCGCGGGCGGCGCTGGCGGTGAAGGCGGCGGCGGGGGTCCCCCGGTCTGGAACGCGGTGATCGAGTGGGCGCCCTGCGCGGACGACGACCCCGCGGGCCCCGGCGTGGAGTGCGCCGCGATCGAGGTGCCTGCCAACTGGAACGACCCCACGGGCTCGTCGATCACCTTCTTCGTGCGTCGGATCCTGCGCGAGGACAGCCACGGACAGCTCTGGGCCCTGGCGGGAGGCCCCGGACAAGCGGGCTGGGGCTGGGCGGCGTCCGAAGGGGGGTTCAACGTCCTCGCTCCCGGGCTCGATCTCTACATGCCCGACCACCGGGGCACCGGCGACTCGAGCTTCGTGCGCTGCGTGAGCACCGAGTCGATCGGCGGCATCGAGAACTGCATCGAGGCGATGGAGGAGGGCTGGGGCGAGAACATCCCGTACTTCAGCATCACCCAGGCGGCGCGCGACGTGGGCGAGGTCATCGCGCACACCCGGTCCCCCGAGGACGAGGTCTTCGTGCTCGGAGTGTCGTACGGCACGACCTGGGGACACCGCTACCTCCAGCTGTTCCCCGAGCAAGCCACCGGCGTCGTCCTCGACTCGCCATGCCCGAACGGTACCTGCGACTTCTCGATGGCACAGCAGCGCGCCACCGAGGACATGGTCAAATCGATCTTCGACGCGTGCGCCGAGGACACGGTGTGCGGCGAGAAGCTCGGCAGCGACCCGTGGGCCAGCTTCGGCGCCGTCCTCGATCAGCTCGAAGCGGGGCACTGCCCGGAGCTCGGAATGAGCAGGGCGGGCTTCGGCGGCACGTTCGCGTTTTCGCTCCTCACCGACACCCGTGTGCAGGGCTACTTGCCTGCGGCGGTCTACCGCGTCGCGCGCTGCGAGCCGGCCGACGTCGAGGCGGTGGCGCGGCTGTTCTCGGTTCCGTACGCGCAGGAGGGCTCAGACTGGGCGATCGGGCTTCGAACCCACATCATCGTCTCGGAGATCTTCCCGGAGGACTCACCGAGCATTGACGAGCTCCGCGTTGAAATCAGCCAGCTGTACACCGGCGGCGATGGACCGCTCTTCTCCCGCCAGGCGCAGGATCTGTGGCCGATGTACCCACGCGACGAATATTACGGCGCGTTCGCCGAGACCGAGACGCCACTCCTCATCATGTCCGGGACGCTCGACCCAGCGACGCCGCCGGCGGTGGGCGAGCCGTGGGCGACGCACTATCAGGGCGAGCACCAGCACTTCGTGCCGATCGACCGAGCGAGCCACATGGTGTTGAACGATGAATGCGGCGTCACCCTGTTCGCCGACTTCGTCGCCGATCCGAAGGCCCCGCTCGACACGACCTGCGCGACCGCCGCGCCGCCGATCGACTTCGTCGGCACGCCGGAGGACAACGAGCTGATGCTCGGCACCCCGGACGCCTACGAGAACCCTGAGGGCTAGCGATTCCGAGAGCGCCCACCGCGCACCTAGTCAGCGGCCTCCAGGAAGCGGGTCAGGCTCCGCACGGTGTCGGGCGAGTAGAGGACCCCGAGGTGACCGACGCCGGTCAGCTCGAGGTTCTCGGCGCGGGGACTGTCGAGGTGGGAGCTCTGCTTGGGGAAGACGATGTTGTCCCCGTCGGAGTAGACGCTCATCATGGGCAGCGCCGGCAACGCCTGTAGGCCGTGGCCATTGCGCAGCTCGCGCGCCGCGCGACCCGCGATGG
Source organism: Polyangiaceae bacterium (assembly GCA_016719945.1). Lineage (GTDB taxonomy): Bacteria > Myxococcota_A > Polyangia > Polyangiales > Polyangiaceae > Xiheicaenibacterium. The sequence continues at coordinate 60,104 of JADJYE010000005.1, forward strand.
GGCCGCGATAGGCGACCCCGCCGTGAGGTGCGGCGATCGTGGCGAAGCGACGCGTCCGGGAGAGCCCGCGTTCGTCGCTCAAGAGCTGCATGGCGACGAGCCCGCCCATCGAGTGGCATACGAGATCGACGCGCGACGCGCCGGTCTCCGCTTTCACCTCGTCGATGAAGACCTCGAGCGAACGCGCGATGTCGTGCAGGCTGCGCAGCCAGGAGTAGTTGAACCCGTACATCGCCCCCACGTGAGCCCCGCGCAACCGGCGCGCGAGGAACACGAAGGCGCAGCGGTTGTGCCCATAGCCGTGGATGAACACGATCGGCGTCCCGCCCTTGCCGGCCCCGACCTTCCGCCCGACGAAGTAGCAGGCAGGCATCATCGGCTGAACCACAAGCGCCCAGCCTGCCTCCACGAGCATCTGACGGAGCAACACGCCCGGGCGCCCCACACCGCGGTGCCAGACCAGGTGCGCGTGCGTCACCAGGACGAAGAGCGCGACGCCCGCGGCATACGCAACCACGGTCGCCGCGAGGATCGAGCCAATGAGCGGGAGGTCAGGCACCTGCCCGCGAGACTACAGGCGTCCGCGAGCTCGCGGGACAGCCCCCCGCAGTCTACGCGCAACAGAGCCGGGCACCCTGGTGGGCGCCCGGCTCTCATCGTCGCTCGATCAGCTCGCGTCGCGTCGCGCTCAGAGCGGGCTGGCGACCGCTGTCGGGCTGCTGCTGGCGTTCGCCGAGCCGTTGCCCAGCTGACCGAAGCCGTTGTTGCCCCAGCACGCTGCCGCGCCGTCGGAGGCCATGGCGCAGGAGTGGCTACCGCCCGCGGTGACGTCGATCATGTCGGTGAGGCCGGTCACCAGCTCGGGCGACCGATGCGCGAGGGAGTCGACCGAGCCGATGCCGAGCTGCCCGCTGCTGTTGTTGCCCCAGCAGAACACCGCCCCAGTCGCGACCGCGCAGACGTAGTTGGAGCCGCCCTCGATCGCCGTCACGTCACCGAGCGTCGCGATTGCGCGCGGCGAGGCCTCGATGCTGGCGGTGGTGCCGGCGCCGACCTGCCCCATGTCATTGGTGCCCCAGCAGCTCGCGACGCCGGCGGCGGAGAGCGAGCAGGTGCCGCGTTCGTAGGTGGTCACCGCGACCTGCGCGTCGACGTTCGCTCGCGTCGCGAACGAGAGCCCATTGTCGACCGTGCCGGTGCCGAGCTGACCATATTTGTTCGACCCGAAGCACAGCACATCACCATTGTCTTGCAGCGCGCAGGTGTGAGCGTCGGCCGCCGAGACCTGGACGACACCCGAGATGGGCAGCCCCGCAGCGTCGATGACGTTCGTCGGGGTGGAGGAAGCGAGCAGCGAGCCATTGCCGAGCTGACCGCTGGTGTTGGCACCCCAGCAGGCGACCGCTCCGCTGGAGCGGACGGCGCAGGCGTGGGACTGGCCGGCAGCGATCGCGACGGCGTCGTCGACGCCCTGGACCGCGCTCGCCGCGTAGGAGGCGGTCGTGGTGCCGTTGCCGAGCTGGCCATGACCATTGCCGCCCCAGCAGCGGACGGCGCCGGTGTCGAGCAGGGCGCAGGAGTAGTCCATCCCGACCGAGACCGCCGTCGCGCCGTCGGTCCCGGGGACGAGCAGCGGGAGGTAGGACGCCTGCAGGGCAGGGCCCGCGCCGATCTGACCGGCCCAGTTCGCGCCCCAGCAGTAGACGGCGCCCTGCGCTACGGCGCAGCTGTGACCGCGGCCCGCCGACAGGACGTGGCCGCCAGCGAGCACCGAGTCGGGGTCGCCGCCCTGGTCGGGGTCACAGGCGTCGCCCATTTCGTCGCTGTCGGAGTCCGCCTGGTCGTCATTGGCGATCTCCGGGCAGTTGTCGGCGTAGTCGACCGCGCCGTCCGCGTCGGCGTCGAAGCCAATCGGCGCCGCGAGGCCCACGATGTGGTCGATGATCGTAACGTCGCCCGTCAGGCCGACGTCCAGAATGCACGCCTCGAGCAGCACGGGAGCCTCGATCCCGGCCGCGGTGCAGGCAGCGAGCGCCATGGCGTGGTCGGCGTCCGACAGATCGTAGCTCGAGGTGGCGCTGGGCGGAAACGCGGGGAGGTTGCATTCGGCCGGCAGGGGGCCGTCGAAGAGGGTCTCCTCGGGCTGCACGCGCCATGAGTCCGCGAAGCGCGTGAGCTCCGGGAACGAGAGCACGCTGGCGAGCGCTGCGCCGGCGCGCGGCGTCAGCGCACCTCCGACGTCGTCGCCCCAGAGGCCGCTGAGGCCGCCCGCCGGCCGAGCTCCGTCGAAGGCGTGGAGGTTGAGGTACCAGCTCCCGAGGACGACGACCGCGAACGCGCCATTGGCATAGGCGAAGACGATCTCGTCGCTCGAGCGGTAGACGACCGAGCCGTCGGCGAACCACATCGGCACGTCGAGCGAGGCGGGCGCGCCGTCGACCGAGACCGGGACGTCACGGCCGAGCTCGACGGTGACGCGCGAGCCGCCGATGCGGGTCGCGAAGGCCTTGTTGACCGAGACGCCCGACGAGAGCGGGCAGTGACGCGCCTGCATCGTGAAGTCGCTGTCGTCGGTGGTCAGGATGAACTCGCCGACCTGCTGCACGTCGTAGCCCCGTCCGCCCCAGCTGCCGAGGTGGGGATCGCCCCACGAGTACGGGCCGTGCCCCGAGGGCTCCGGGAGCGCGGGCGCGCCACCCGCACCGCCGCTCCCCGAATCCGAGCCGCCTGCGCCCGCGCCGCCGCTCCCCGAATCCGAGCCGCCTGCGCCCGCGCCGCCGCTCCCCGAATCCGAGCCGCCTGCGCCCGCGCCCGCACCGCCCTCGCCTTCGCCGCCGCCGCCGTCCTCCTCGCTCGCGAGCTCCTCGATGCGGAAGTTGACGACGAGTGCGCTGTTGCTGTTCAGCCCAATGATCTCCTGCGTCGCGAGCGCCTTGATCTCCTTCTGTGAGGAGGCGACCTCGACGTCGGCGAAGCCCAGCTGGCGATCGCCGACGAAGACGCGCACGCGGTAGGGGACGGCGGGCGCGAGGCCGAGGTCCTTCACGTGGATCGTCGCGTGGTAGACCTCTCCCTGGAGGTCGACGTGCACCGCGTCGGTGCCCGCGCCGAACGCGTACGACTTGATGGTGGTGATCGTCTCGCCGCTGGCGTCGACCTGGTCGAGCACGACGGTCGGCTGAAGGCTGGGGTCGAAGGTGCCGGTCGTGACCGGGGCCTTCACCAGGGGAGGCAGGAAGTAGAAGCCGGCGGTGCCGTCGGAGTGGGCGGCGTCAGAGATGACCGCTTGCTCGAGTGACGCGACGTTGGAGTCGGTCTCCGCGGTCTCGGTGACGCAGCCCTGAAGGAGGGCCAGCGCGATGAGCGGCGCCGCGAGGCGGCGGGTCATCGAGGAAGAAGCAAGCGAAGCGTTCGTAGACGAGACAGACAAGCCGAGGGTCATGGGTCCTTTTCGAGGGTTCTCTTTGCCCGCCAAAAATTGGCCAGGAGGGCTGAGAGATCGACCGGCCGGGGTTTGTTCCGGCGGCTCGAAAAGAAAATTCACCTGGCTTGCCAGGTGAATCAGAGAGCACGTTCGCTCGGCTCTTCAGGTGACGGCGCTGTCGCATAGCTCGGACGAGCCGAGCAAAGGCGCAGGAGCGACACCTACATCCTGCGCCTTCGTCGCCTACGGCTCAGTCGCAGGTGTAGCCGCAGCCGTCGTCCAAACACGAGGTGCACAGGCAGGTCCCGACCGGCGCGCCGGACGGGTTCATCATCGAGCAGTCGTCGAGGCAGGCTTGGTCCTGACAGGCCTGAGCGCACTGGACCCAGCTCTGGCAGCCGCCGGCCTGGAAGCACTGCTGCAGCTGCGCGGAGCAGTTGTTCTGCGCGCACTGCTGGCACTCCATCGGGCTGCCCATCCCGCCGCCGCCCACACCGCCGCCGCCCATGCCTGCGCCGCCGACGCCACCGCCTCCCATGCCGCCGCCCTGGCACGCGCCGAGGCAGTCGCTGAGCGGGCCAGGCGCGCCCTGGAGTGCGGCGAACAGCGCGTCGCACGTGACCCCAGGCTGGTTGACGCAGTCGGCCGCGCATTCACCCTGCGGGTTGCCGCAGTCGAGATACATGGTGCACTGATCTTCGGGGACGCCGCAGGTCGCGACGAAGGCACAAGCATCGGCGCAGGCGTTGCCGCTAGAGCCGCCGGTTCCGGGCACGCCGCCCATGCCGGCGCCGCCGGCGCTGATCGGATCGCCGCCGATCCCGGCCGCGCCGCCCGCGTTGGCGCCGCCGGTCACTCCCGCGCCGGCCCCGCCTCCCCCGACAGAGGTGCTCGGGTTGCCTCCAGCCCCGCTCCCGCCGGTGACGACCTCGATGGTGTCACTGCAGCCGAGCGCCAAGAACAAGGGAAGCCAACGAGCACGCGTGAAGCGGGGGTGAGTCATGCCCCATACCTTCGCAGACCTGCGCAGGTCTGCGCAACGATCAGCTCACGCCGGGCGCACGCGGCGCTCGCGGGTAGACCCCTCCCGACCACAGCGCGAGCGCGATGAACCCGAGCTGGAGCGGCAGGCGTGCCCACATCGCCCAGACCGGGAGGGTCCCTTCGGGGGAGAGCTGGATCTCGTGGATGGCCATGTTGAGGTTCGCCGGAAACACGGCGACGTACAGGGCGACGAGGCCCCACGCCGCGAGCCGCCTCGTGCGCGCGACGACGAGCCCGGCACCCAGCGCGATCTCGAGCGCGCCGCTCAGCCAGACGAGCAAAAGGGGCGCAGGCAGCGCGGCGGGCATGATGCGGAGGAACGGATCAGGGCTCACGAAATGGGTCACGCCCACGCCGACCATCGTGATCGCGACGAGCGCGCGAGAGACCGCACGAGCGTCGACGCCCTTGGCGCCTACCTGCCTGGCGGGCGCTGGGGTAGTCATCGCTACATGGTACCGCGCCCGCGCGACCGACTCTCGGCCCTCGGCCAGTGGGTCGTCCTCGGCTCGCTCGTCGGCGCGCTGTGCGGGGCCGCGTCTGCGCTCTTTCTGTGGCTCCTCGAGCGCGCGACCGACCTCCGCACCGGCCACGAGGTGATTGTCTACACCCTGCCGATCGCGGGCCTCGCCATCGGGGCGCTCTACGAGCGCTTCGGCCAGTCGATCAAGGCGGGCAACAACCTGGTCATCGACACCATTCACGACGACGGCCCCGAGATCCCGCTGAGGATGGCGCCGATGGTGCTCGTCGGCACGGTGCTCACCCACGTGTTCGGCGGCAGCGCGGGGCGCGAAGGCACCGCCGTGCAGATGGGGGCCAGCATCACCGATTGGGTCTCGCACCGGCTGCGCGTGACGAAGCCGGTGCGGCAGCAGCTGCTCGCGGCGGGCGTCGCCGGAGGCTTCGGCTCGGTGTTCGGGACGCCGGTCGCCGGGGCCGTCTTCGGGCTCGAGTTCATCGTGCGCGGACGCATCGAGTACCACGCGCTCGTGCCCGCGCTCATCGCCTCGGTGGTGGGCGACATGACGACGCGCGCGCTGGGGGTGGGCCACACGCACTACCCAGCGGCGCCGCACGTCGCGCTGACACCGCTCTTGCTCCTGAAGTGGCTCGTCTTCGCGGCCGCCGTCGCGCTGGTGACGATGGCCTTCATCGAGCTGACCCATTTCCTGAAGAAGCACGGGGAGCGCCTCGTGCCGCGCTTGCCGCTGCGGATGTTCCTGGGTGGCTCGATCTTGGTGGGTCTGTGGCAGATCGTGGGCACCAGCGACTACCTGGGCCTCGGCGTGCCGACGATCGTGCGCGCGTTCGAGGACCCGAGCCTGCCGGTCTACGCGTTCGCGCTGAAGCTGCTCTTCACGGCGATCACCCTCAGCGCGGGCTTCCTCGGCGGAGAGGTCACGCCGCTGTTCTTCGTCGGCGCCGCCCTCGGCAGCGTGCTCGCGCGGCTGCTCGGCCTCCCGATCGCGCTCGGCGCGGGCGTGGGCCTCGCCGCGGTCTTCGCCGCGTCGTCGAACACCCCGCTCGCGCTGTCGATCATGGCGATCGAGCTGCTCGGCGCGCCGGTGCTCCCGCACGTGATGGTCGTGTGTGTGGTGGCCTACCTGCTCACGGGTCAGCGCAGCATCTACCCGGCGCAGCGCCTCGTGAGTGACAAGGGAGGCGAGCCTCGCGCCAAGCCGGCGGCACCGCGCGATCTGGGGAGCTAGCCCGGGGCGTGACGACCGGCGATCTTACAAGGGCGAGATGGCGTAGGCCTCCACCTTGGCCTTCTGTCCACGCACGGCGTTGAGCACATAGACACACGCGTCGTCGCCTGTGATCGCGCCCTGGAAGCCGGCCATCTTCCGGAGCGACCGCTTCTTGTCCGAGGTGGTGGACGCCTGGACGACCGAGGCTGGAAATGCGCCGCCGATGTCGTCGTGCGTCGACTCGACCCCCACGACGGAGTGGCCGAAGAACGCAATGGGGAGCTCGAGCGCCGGGCCCGTCAGCTCGCCTCCGGAGAGCGGCGCGACCCCTTTTCCCCCGAAGGCGACGAGCTGTCCCCGGAGCGCGGGCCGGTTCGAGATGGCATAGAGCTTCGCGGGCTGGCCCTTGTTGGTGAACGGCACGCTTTGCTTCGCTTTGGTAGCGGGATCGAGCCGCGCGACGCCGTCGGGCTCGACGACGAGCAGCTTCCCGTCCTCGTCGACCGCGAAGGACCACACGTCCGGAAACTCCCTCGTTCGCGGCCAGGTCGCGAGGACGGTCGTCCCACTCGCAGCCGCGATGGCGATCAGCTGATCCTGTTTGACGCCAGGATCGTGACGAAACGTGTAGATGACCCCAGCACGCACCGCGAGCGTCCCGAAGATCTCGTTCTCGAGCTTCCGCGGCGTACCACCCTCGCGAGGGACGGCGAAGAGCGTGTGCTCCGCGGTGACGTACACGGTGTCCCCCTCCACCGCGAGCGCATCGGCGACCCCGCCGGGCCAGGTCGCCAGGAGCTTGGCGTCGGAGCCATCCTTCGCGACGCTTCGAAGCCGCGACTCCTTCTTGTCGAGGAACGTCGTCTCGATCCAGAAGAGCCGCGCGGGGTCCAGCGCGGCGTCTCGGGGGGTGCCGTCGAGATCCGCGAGCAGCGCGGGCTTGTCCCCCTGCGCCGTGCACGCCACCGCGGGGATGTTGGAGGTCGGCGCAGCAGAGGCGGCCGCCGATGCAGCGACGGACCCGCTCGACGCGGCCGACCCGGTCGCTGGCGTGGAGGTCTGTGCGCGAGCGGTGGGGGCGCTGCTGGAGCTCGCCTCACCACCGCCGCTGGCTGGACCACAGCCACCCAGGCTCATGACCGCGACGAAAACGAAGGGGGACGCTAGCTTCACAGCATCCGGTTATCACGGCTCGTCGCCTCGATGTCGTACGAATCGGGACGCATCCATCGTCTCGGTCGCATCCGCGGCCGCTTGAGGACGCCGGGTGAGCTGTGGCTGAATGGGCCCATGTCCCGCCTCTGCTCCTTCTGCGTGACCGGCGGGCTCGCCTCGCGGCGCGTCGGCTCGTGACGCGCGCGCTCGTCCTCTCGATCGCGCTCACCGGCTGCGCGGCGGCGACCGACGCGACCACGCCCGCACCCGAGACCCTCGTCGTAGCGCCGTCCGCGACCCCCGATGAGCCCAGCGTCGGGTCCGTCCCCACCGCGACGCTCGGCGCGCCGCTCTCCGGTCCGCCGCGGCTGGTGCTCGAGAACCACAGCGGCGCCGACCTCACGCTCTACTCCGGGCTCATCGTCGATGAAGGCGGCCAGCTCGGCACGATGGCGCTGTGGCCCCACCCGAGCGACTGCCCCAAGGCCGTACCGGCGGAGCGCGCGCTGCCGAAGGGTGGCGTGATCGACCTCGCGGCTCCGACGCACGCCTTCGACGAGACGAAGTGCGCCGTGGGTCGCGCGCTGCCGCCCGGGCGTTACGTCGTGAGCTTCGCCAGCGGCTACGGCGACGACCTGTACGCGAGCGCCGCGCTGACCCTGCCGCTGACGGAGCCGGTGCGGCTGAAGATGGAGAGCCACAAGGACCCGCCGGCTTGCACACCCCAGCGCGCGTCGCGCGCCGCCCGCTTGGTGCTCGGGGCGCTTCGGGAGCAGGGGACGCCCGACGCCCTGCTCACCGGCTGCGACGCCGCGGCCGCGGTGTGTGGCGAGCTCCCGCTCCCCGAGGACCTGCCGCCGGCGACCTGCACGTTGACCCTGCACGAGACCCTGTTGCGTATCCGACGGCCGCCTGGGGCCGATCAACCGACGGCCATTACCAGCTGGCTCGACCCGGAGATCGTGTGGGCGCGCCGCCCGGACGTGAGTCGTTCGACCGGCGCGGAGGTCCTCGTGGACGGCAAGCGCGTGGTCTTCGAGGGGGTCACGCAGAGCCACCTGCACGAGCACGGTGGCCAGGCCGCTCACGTCGCCTCGATGCAGGTGCGCGTCCACAACGCGAGCACCCGCAAGCTCGCGGTCAAGGTGCTCGCGATCGACTGGCTGGTGGACTCGAGCTGCGGGGTCCCGCAGCCGGCGAGCCCCTCGCCTGCGGTCACCGGCTTCGAGCCGAGCGTGCTGCCCCCGGGCCAGTCGGAGCTGTCGATCCGCTTCACGCAGCGCGAGGCCTACCAGGCGCACTGCGACGTCTTCGCGTCACGCGCCCGCTTGTTGGTCGACGGCGCAGAGCTCGTCCTCACCAGCGAGCACGACGTCACCCGCTTCGATCCGATCCGTTGAGCGGGGCGGCTCGCCAGCGCTCAGCGGTGGGCCCACTCGGCGGCGCCGGCGAGGGTCTGCGCGTTCTGACTCGCGAGCCAGGCCTGCGCGGCCTCGTCTCCCTTGAGGTTGGCGTCGAGGAAGGCCAGGGCGCTGGAGCGGAGCGAGAGAGAGAGGCGCGCGAGGCGCTCGTCCGACGACTCGAGGTCCTCGAGGTTGTAGGTCGAGTGGCCCCCGACCTGGGGCTCGAGGGTGGAGAAGAGGAGCCATCGCGAGCCGTCCGCTGGCTGGCGCTCGAACGCGAGCCGGCGGTCTTCTCCGCTGACGTCCGGCTTGTCTGGCTTGATGTCGTTGTTGCCGGTCGCCACCAGGACGGGGCCCCGCATCGCCTCCCAGGTGTTCGAGCTCGGCTCGTCGAAGAAGCCTGCGTAGCCGGGCCCCATCGGGCTGAGCGCGATGGCGGCCTTCGGCAGCGGATGGGTCATCGACAGCGCTGGCGCCGAGGGCGACGGGAGGAACACGGCCCCATGGGTGACCATCGGCGCGCGGGCCCCAGCCGACCAACCGGCGATCGCGACGCGCTCGAGATCGATGGCGGGGCCGCCCATGTCGACGCTCGCCGCGGACAGGTCCGGCAGAGCGTCCAGCACCGCGATCGTGTCGCGCGTCTTCACGAGGGCGAGCAGGCCGGTGGTGTCCTCCTCCGTCTCGGCCGCGCTGCACTCGCCCGCGGGGATCGCGCCGAGCTCGCAGAGCGCCGCCCCGCTCTCGGGCGTCACCGGGATGTGGGCGATGTGGATCACCACGTAGCCGTGGCTCGCGAGCGCGTCCCCCCACTCCGGGCTGAAGCGCTGTCCGCCCTGGTTGAAGCCCCCGCCGTGAGACCAGACGACGACCGGAAACGGCCCCGCGCCCTCGGGGATCCGGGCGAGGAGGGGCAGCTCGCGCCCGGTGATCGCGTCGGTGACGCTGAAGCCCTCGCGCACCGTGACCGACAGGCCCTGGCTCTCGTACTCGCACGCGCCGAGGTCCGCCTCGCCGCAGGCCGACGTGCCTCCGGTGCCGCCAGCCTCTCCTCCGGCGCCCCCGCCGCCGCCGGAACCGCCCCCGCCCCCGCACGCGAGGGTGAACGTGAGCAGCAGGGCTGCGAAGGGAGGTGAAGCAGAGGAAGCCATCGCCGGATCATACGCGCCCAGGCCGACGGCCGCTGGGCGCTGCGAACGCTTGAGCGCACTCCACAAGCTCGGTATCTCTGAGCCGTGAGCATCCGTCGTTCGTCGTGCGGGGTCCTTGCGGCGGCGGTCTCGGCGCTCGCCGCTACGAGCTGCGAGTCCCCCATCGAGCGCCCGCCCGCGCCGGAGAACGAGGGCATCTACGCGTTCGCGAACGGGTGCTACGCGGTCGAGGGCTTCGACCCAGGCGAAGACAACGCCCGCTTCCTCGCGCCTGCGCTCGGCGGGCACAGCTTCGCGTTCAGCGCCGAGAGCGCGGACGGCGGCTCGCGCTTCTTCATGAAGGCGTCCGACCTCGGCACGTACCTGCTGTACGACCAAGAGGGCCGCTACCTCGTCGGCGAAGACGGCCTGCTCGAGCGCCACGCGAAGCTGCTCTCGGACCTGCTGGTCATCGACGACGCTTACATCTCGGGCGCCGAGTGGGAGCTCGCGCCCTCCGACCGAGACGCCGATCGCTTCCAGCTGAAAAACCGCAAGACGGGCCACTACCTCGCTCGCAGCGGCCAGCTCACGCCCTACCCGTCCAACGCGGCCGTCGTCACCCTGCACGCGCAGGAGGGGTGCGCCGAGCACCCCGAGCTCACCCTCGACGCCGAGGGGACCGTCGAGCCGCGCCGCTGGGAGGACGGCGCCGTCTTCGGCATCGTCGACACGCACTCCCACATGCTGACCAACTTCGCATTCGGCGGCGGTGGGGTGTTCCACGGCGCGCCGTTCCACAGGCTCGGTGTCGAGCACGCGCTGCCCGACTGCTCGCCCTTCCACGGCATCGACGGCCGCTCCGACCTGATGGGCTTCGCCTTCAACCAGGGCACGGACACGCTCGACGTCGCGGCCTTCCTGCCGGCGCTGTTGTTCGGCGACCTCGGCGCCTTCAACCACCACACGGCCGGTTATCCCGAGTTCACCGACTGGCCGGCGGCGCCGTTCAGCTCGACCCACCAGACCCAATACTACCGCTGGCTCGAGCGCGCGTACCTGGGCGGGCTCAGGTTGGTGGTGCAGCACGCGACCAGCAACTCGGCGATGTGCGACCTGATCACCGGGCAGGGCATCCAGCCGGTGCGCTACGTGTGCAACGATATGGTCGCCGTCGATCGGCAGATCCTCGAGGCGTACAACCTCGAGCGCTACATCGACGCGCAGCACGGCGGTCCGGGGCGAGGCTGGTTCCGGATCGTGAAGTCTCCGGCAGAGGCGCGCGCGGTGATCGACGAGGGCAAGCTCGCGGTCATCCTCGGCATCGAGGTGTCGAACCTCTTCGACTGCTTCCTCGTGCCGTTCAAGGGCGCGCCGGAGTGCGACGAGGCGTTCCTCGACGCGCAGCTCGATCGCTACCACGAGCTCGGCGTCCGCGCGCTCTTCCCCGTGCACAAGTACGATAACAAGTTCTCTCCGGGCGACGGGCACCGCGCGATCAGCGAGATCGGCAACTTCGCCAACACCGGCCATTGGTCGAGCTTCACCCTCGACTGCCCGGAGGGAGTCGACTCGGTCTTCGACGAGGGGGACGTGCAGTTCGGGGGCCTCAACCAGCCCCGCGAGGACTACTTCGCGCCGCCCCCCAACGACATGAGCGGCTTCCCCGACAAGCCTGTCGACACGATGATGCCGTTCCTGTCCGAGCTGCAGGCGCCCGCCTTGGAGGGGGACTACTGCCAGAGCCACGGGCTGACCCCGCTCGGCGAGAAGCTCCTCCGCGGCATGATGCAACGCGGGATGATCGCGGAGATCGATCACCTCCCCCGCTGGTCGTACGTGCGCGCCTTCGAGATCTTGAACGAGAACGACTACCCGGCCACCGCGACCCACGGCACCGAGTACAACGGCCGCATCTACGAGAACGGCGGCGTCTCCAAGTCGAGCATGGGCCGCTGCGCGGACCCCGAGAACCCGAGCGCGATGGTCTCCTCGATCACCAGCCGCGTCGCGCGCATCGTCGCCGCGGGCGGGTACCCGGCGATCGGCTTCGGCTTCGATCTCAATGGCTTCGCCGGCGCCGCCGGGCCGCGCTTCGGCGAGCACGCCTCCTGCGAGGCCGAGCAGACCGACCCCGTGACCTACCCTTTCACGTCGTTCGCGGGGGACGTCACCTTCACCGAGCCTCGCATTGGCAACCGTATAGTCGACTTCAACACCGAGGGCATGACCCACATCGGCCTCATGCCCGAGCTGATCGAGGACGCTCGCCGCACCGGCGTGACCGACAAGGAGCTCGAGCCGCTCTTCCGTTCGGCCGAGGGCTACCTCCGCATGTGGGAGCGCGCCGAGGCGCGCTCGAAGTCGATTCGCTGATCAAATCAGTGTGGAGGTCTGGTGTCGTAGCCCGACAGGTGCTTGTCCAACGACCAGACGTAGACTCTGCGCTGCGGATTAAGCTCAGTCTGAGCTTCCCATAGAGAGATCACGCTCCGATCGGCGAGCCCAACGCCGCGCATCGCGTCCGAGGGAAAGTCGCTCAGCCACGTCTCCACGTCGGCGTTCGCTGGAAGGGGCGTGGCAACGAACGGACTTGTGCCCTTCAGTGTAACCCCTCCAGGGAGGCCGCCTGATCCGGCTGGACCACAGCCGAGCTGGTTCGACAGCATGGCGCCATGGCAAAGGGACCGGCGGGAAGAAAGCGCGCTCGGCGTTGGACTCGGGAGGAGGCGCGGGCCGCGTTGTCGGAGCTGAAGAGCTCGGGGCTCACGCTCGCTGCGTTCGCCCGCAGCGCGGGCATCCACCCGCAACGGTTCCACACGTGGCGGCAGAGGCTGGGCGAGGATCGCGTCGCGGCGGCGCCCGTCTTCGTGGAGGTCCATCGCCGCGCCCTCGAGCCCATCGAGGTGGTGCTGCGCTCCGGCGTGGTCCTGCGAGTCAGCGAGACCGTGGACGTCGGGGTCCTCCGTCGCATCGCCGACGCGCTCTCGGACGAGTTGCCGTGCTGAGCCCGCCCCCGAGCGTTCGGCTGCACGTCGCCACCCAGCCGATCGATGGCCGCAAAGGCGTCGACAGCTTGATGGTCATCGTGCGCGACGTCTTCGGCCACGACCCGTTCGAGGGGCATCTCTTCGTCTTCTTCTCCAAGCGCTGCGATCGTGTGCGGATCGTCTATTGGGACCGCGACGGGTTCGCGATGTGGACGAAGCGGCTGGAGCGCGGCCGATACAAGGCGACCTTCGCGGAGGACGGTCGACTCACGGCGTCGAGCATCGAGGCGGCGGAGCTCGGTCTGATCCTTCACGGGCTCGATCTTCGCGGTGCCCGTCGTCGCCCGCGATGGCAGCCGCGCTCGACGAGGCCGGCGGCTGCACTTTCCACATCGAGCGGTTGAATCCATCCCGCGCGCGCTCGTCTCACTGCACGGGCGATGCGCGGTGATTCCTCTCCTCCCAAGCCGGCGATCACCTCGCCCTACGCGCCCGACCTCGAGAGGGTCCGCGCCTGGATGCAGAAGAAGATCGCCGCCGCGCTCTTCGTCGAGATCATCGGCGCGATCCTGGCGCTGCTCGGCCGCATGCGCGACATCAACCTCGAGCTCGCGCGCAAGATCGCGCACATGCAGCGTCGGCGCCCACCGTCCGAGACGCTCGAGAGGCTGCAGCGACAGCTCCCGCTGCCAGGCTTCGAGGCGCCGAAGGTGAAGACCAAGCGCGGTCCGCGCTCGAAAGACCGCGAGGGTCACCCGGGTCGTGGCGAGCTGCCGAGCCATCTGCGCCGCGTGGAACGCCGCAACGAGGTCCCTGCCGACAACCGGCGCTGCCCGGTCTGCGGCTCCGAGATGCAGACCGTCTGCTTCTCGGGCGGCTGCGAGTATCTCGACGTCGTCCCGGCCGAGCTCATCGTCGTGCAGCCCAAGGACGAGACGGTCCGCTGCCCCCACGACGACACCACCATGAGCGCGGACCCGGCGCCGCGGATCGTCGAGGACGGCAAGCTCGGCGACACGCTCCTGGTCGAGGCCGTCTGCGACAAATACCTCGAGCACGTGCCCGTCGAGAGGCAGGTGACGCGCTTCGCGCGGGCCGGTGTCGACGTCGCCTCGCAGACCCTGGGTCGCGGCGTACACGCCACGATCGACCTGCTCGAGCCGATCGCCAAGCAGATCGAGGAGTGTACCCGCGGGCCAGGCGTGCTCGGCACCGACGCTTCGGCCATTCCCATCCTCGATCCGGAGATGGAGGCCGGCATTCGCACGGGCGCGATGTGGGTGTGGACCAACGCCCGTTGGGTGAGCTTCCTCTACAGCCCGAGCGGCGACTCCGACAGCGTGCGCTGCTTCCTCAAGGGCGATCTCGCCCGGACCGTGCAATGCGACGGCACGAGTGTCACGTCGTTCATCGAGCGCTCCGGAGGCACGCGGCCGGGGTGCTGGAGCCATGGGCGTCGCCGCTTTGTCGAGGCTGCTCGCGCCGGCGATCGCATCGCGCTCGAGGCGCTCCAGCTCATCGCGCCCATCTTCGGCGTCGAGCGAGAGTCGATGATGGCCGGTGATTGCTCGAGCGCGCGCCGCGCGCGGCGCGTCGAGAAGACTCGCCCTTTGCTCGACGCTCTGCGCATCTGGGTCGACCGCCAGCTCGGTCGAGCTCCGCCGAAGACCCCGCTCGGCAAGGCTCTGGGATACCTCGACCGCCAATGGCGGCGGCTCGTGCTCTTCGTCGAGGACGGCAACGTCGAGGCGACGAACAATCGACGTGAGCGCGAGCTCAGGCGCCTCGTCCTGGGAAGGAAGAACTGGCTCTTCACCTGGGGCGACGACGGAGGTCATCGCACCGCGCGAATCCTCTCGGTCATCGCGACCGCGATCTCGCACGACGTGAACCCGCGCGCCTACCTCCACCTCGTTGCACGACGCATCGTCGACGGATGGGCCCAGTCGCGACTGCGCGACCTGCTCCCGGACCGCACGCTGCACGCACATCCGGAGCTCTTCGTCGGCGATGACCACGAGCTTGCCGCGGTTACCTCCGGGGCGCTGGCAGCTCCTTCGGAGACTAGCCCTCGTTCAAGCGCATCGAAATCGCGAGTCGCTGGGATCAAAATGAAAAGCCCGGGTGTCTGTTGGGTTGCTGAGACTCAACATCGAACACCCGGGAGCTTTTCAAGTGAAAGATCGACGATCCTGGCAGCGGAGTGAAGCGGGAAAGATCGCGAGGAGGTTGGCGCCTGCGATGGGTGGGCGAGCGCCGCGCGGAGCGGGTCCCGAGTTCGCGCCGGAGCCGCGCGGTACGACGTGTCGGACCGCGTTCAGGCGATCCCGTACGGCGGGCTCGGCGCCGTCCACCAGCTCGCGCGTGAGGTCGGCCTCGTTCGGCAGCTCGATGCGCGGCTGCCGATCCTGATGAAGCGCCGCCCGTACAGCGAGTCCGACCACATCCTGAACATCGCCTTCAACGTCCTGTGCGGCGGGACGGTTCTCGACGACATCGAGGTGCGCCGCAACGACGCTGCGTTCCTCGACGCGGTGGGCGCGCGCACGATCCCTGACCCGACGACCGCCGGCGACTTCTGCCGCCGGTTCGACACGGACCAGATCGAGACGCTGATGGACGTGGTCAACGACGTCCGTGTGGGCGTCTGGCAGCGACAAGAAGCGAGCTTCTTCGGGCAGACGGCGAAGATCGACGCCGACGGCTCGATCGTGGAGACGCACGGCGAGAGCAAGGAGGGCATGGGGCTTTCCTACAACGGGACTTGGGGCTACCACCCGCTGCTGGTGTCGCTCGCGAACACGGGCGAGCCGCTCTACATCGTGAACCGGAGTGGCAACCGGCCCTCCCAGGAAGGCGCTCCGGCCTACTTCGACCGGGCGGTCGAGATGTGCCGCCGCGCTGGCTTCAAGGACGTCCTGCTCCGCGGAGACACGGCCTTTTCGCAAACCCTCCACTTCGACCGCTGGACGAAGGACGGGATCCGCTTCGTGTTCGGCTACGACGCCGTGTCCCAGCTCGTCGAGACCGCCGAGACGCTCACCCAGGAGGAGTACAGCGAGCTGGTGCGCAAGGCCGACGATGCGCTCGATGAGCGCCAGCGCCGCGCCAAGCAGCCGCGTGTGAAGGAGACCATCGTTCGGGAGAAGGGCTACTTGAACCTTCGCCTGGTGAAGGAGGAGATCGCCGAGTTCACCCACCAGCCCTCCAAGGCGAAGGGCGTGTACCGGATGGTCGTTCTCTGCAAAACGATCTTGGAGGAGCGCGGACAACGCTCGCTCGGGCAGCGCGAGCGCTACCACTTCTACGTCACGAACGACTTCACGATGTCCGCCGAGGACGTCGTGCGCGAGGCCAACGATCGCTGCAACCAGGAGAACGTCCTCGCGCAGCTCAAGAGCGGCGTCCGCGCCCTGCGAGCGCCGCTCAACACGCTCAACGCCAACTGGGCCTACATGGTGATCGCATCGATCGCGTGGTCCCTGAAGGCGTGGTTCGCCCTCATGCTGCCCATCAGTCCGCGCTGGCGCGCCTCAGCACGAGGCCGAACGCGAACGCGTGCTGCGCATGGAGTTCCGGTCCTTCGTCAACCGCCTGATCCTCGTGCCTGCGCAGATCCTTCGCACGGGCCGGACGCTGGTCTTCCGGCTGCTCGCCTGGCGTCCCGATCTCCCCGTTCTCTTCCGCCTTCTCGACGCCCTCTGAACGAGCGGCCTGCTCGCGCACTTCGGCGCGAGCAGCTCCGCCTCGCCGCAGCTCACGCCGCACCAAGAGAGAGGTCGACACGGACTGGGACATCACGAAAGGGACGAGGCGGGCGCCTCGATGGGGGGGTGCGCCACCTGCCGTTCCACTTCAGCCGACGCCATTTCGAGCGCGGCCATCGCTTGATTGAGGACTAGCTCAACGCAGGCGTTCGGCGTGAGCTCGAGAGTCGCGCCATGTCTACCACGCTTCCATCAACAGCTCACCCTCCGTACATGTGGGGTCGACGTACAACCCGACCGTGCGGAAGGAGCCGAACTCCGCGAGCATGACGCGCCGATCTGCCGATGCGTAGGTGAGCTGCTTCGCCCGTCCGAGCCCCGCAGCGCACACAATCGCGTGATAATGCGGTCGACCCCCGAGCCGGATGAGCGTGACCCACCATCCCCTCTCTGAACCGATGTATTTGCTGAGCACCACACCTCGCTCGACGTCGGCAAGTTTGGCGCTCCGCTCGGTGCGGGAAAGTGTCGGGGAGCGGCAGATCGCGAGGGCTAGCGCCCCAACCAATGCTACGAGTGCCCCGGCGCCGAGCGCCAAGAGTCGTCCGTTGCTCCACCTCAAGATCATGGTCCTCCGCCTCCAACCGCGCTTGGCCTTGGGCTCGGAGGGGGACCCCAGCGTTCTGGATGCGGCAACTGCTTGCCCCTGCAATCGTGGGTGACGGTGATGCTTGAGCCCGCTTCGCATATGGCCCCGCGGTCGTTGCAACAAGCGGCGCAATCAATGTTGACGGTGCGGGTCTCATCGTGACGTCGATGCTCGGCACTTTTCATAGCGGCGCCGCTCGTAGCGGGACGACGTTATTCAGGAGCGTGACCTCCGTTCGGTACGCTGCAGCGAGCATCGCCCAGGCATGATCGAAGCGTTCGCTCTGCACCCAGCCCCTCAGGTTGAGGATGGCCTGGCCGCCCTCCTTGCCCCAGCGCATTCCGCTCTGCTTCATCCGCTGGGTGACGAGCGTCTTGCATGCAGCCTCCGTGACGCCGGTGCCGATCGGCAAACCTGCTCGCGCAACTCGGCGTATCGCATGCGGTCGCGGCGCTTGCGGAAGTAGGCCAGTTCCTTGGCGACGTCCGTCTTGCCGGGGTGCTTGTTCCGCAAATAGGTCAGCGCGCGAATGACCTTCGTCACTCCCTCCGGGTCTTCGAGCAGCACGTGGCGCAGGTCCGCGAACTTGCGCCGGCTCTCCACCGTGCCGACGCCGTAGGCGGCTGCAATGGCGTCGTTCAGATGCTCGGCCGCGTGGAAGAAGTCCACGACCTCGACTCCATCGGGAACTTCGTTGTGCAAGAACGTCCAGTTATCGATGGCACCGTCGGCGGCTTTGACGACCCGCAGGTCCGGACGCTGGTCGAGCGCGCACTTCAGTTCCGCGAGCAGCGACTTCTTCAGGCTTGCCTTGTGCGGCTCCGGCATGCGGGCCATTCGCACGGCGGCGAGGCAATCGCCGTCTTGGTCGTAGAAGGACAGCGTCGCGCAGCCCACCTCGCGGTAGCCAGCCGGGCCCTTGGTGATCTGGCGCGCGCGGCGGTCTTCGCCTTCTTCTCAACCGCGCCGCCATCGTTCATGGGCGCCAAGACACCGTCGAGGCTCACCATCACCGTCGTGGCGTGCTCCGGCACGATCATCGCGTCGCGCAGCTCGGCCTCGAAGCTCGCCCGGTCATCGTTCACGCGCTCAGCCAGCTCCTTCGGGAGCCGGTCGAGCGTCGACTTCGACGGGGCCATGTTACCCATCCGTCGAAACAGGTCCTCGCCCGTCTTGGGCGTCATCTGCGCCACGACCCAGGCGGCCTGGCTGGCTGCGTGAGGCGTCCAGAATCCGCCGACGATGCCGACCTTGAGATCCATCGGCACGACCGACCGCTCAGCAGGGTCGGACCGGTCCTTGTACAGCGTGCGCATCACCGACACGGGTCCCGCAGCAGTCATGTACGTCTGCTCCGAGCGAACGACGCGACGCAACGTGCTTCCGTGCACGAAGATGGCCTCCGCGTCGACGTCGGCGCGCCCGAGGTCTTCGGCGAGCAGCTCGCGCTCGACTTCCTGCAGGCTTTGGTGAAGGCGCGCCTCGAACGCTTCGAACGTCTCCTTGGGGCCCCGGCGTCGCACTCCGGCATCGTCGAGGATGCGCCGAATCAGCCGCAACGACTTTGGCCCGGCCTCACGCTGGTGCCTGGGGAACGGGGCGGGCTTGGTCGCGGTCTGTGTCATGCGCTGGAAACATCAGTGGTTCGCCACAAATTCCCGCGTGGCCGAAAACTCCGACGGACGGCGTCAGGATCAGATCTGCACCCAATGTTGAAGAAGGGGCAGTCAGATAGGCACCTAGATCGCGCGTCGACACACGGATCTCCCGTGCTCGTCGGGCCGCAGCCGCCGAGCCCAGCCACTTGGATTGTATTCGTCGGACGGATCGGGTCTTCCGAGCACACTGGCTCTTCTTCCGGTTCGTCAATGAAACACATTTCCAACTCGGGATCGTACTCGGGACCCGGGTCAGTCGCCAAACCGCCTCCAGCACCGTGCTGCCCGCCGGTCCTATCGCCGGCGCTGCAGCTCCCCTCGCTCGAGTCGCACAGCCCTCGCGGGTCCTTCCAGTGCGTGGGGCTGTTGCCGACGTACCCGTACAGGTTATCGCCCCCATCAAACCGGATGGGATCCTTCGCCGTCCACCGCCCGGTCTCCGCGTCGTAGTCCCGCGAGCCAAACCTCACGAGCCCGGTATCCGGGTCGTACAGCCCGCCGGCAAAGCCAAAGGGCTGCAGCCCGGGGCTCGTGTCCAGCAGCACCCGCCCCCAGGCGTCGTAGTCGAGTTCTTGCACGACGGCGCCGGTCGCGACGTCCACCACGCGCCGCACGCTGCCGAGGTGGTCGGTCACCAACCGGTACGTGGCCGTGGGCGTGACCATGAGCGCCGGCACGTTGACGCCGCCGGCGTAGACAAACCTGGCGGCCACGTTGCCCGCGCCGTCGAGCTCCGCCACCGGCTGCAGCTGCCCGCGCCACAGCCACCCTCGCTCCAGCACCCCGTTCAGCTTCTTGCCGACCCGCCGGCCTCGGCCGTCGACGAGGTACTCGATGAGATCGCCGCTCGGGAGGCCGACGCCGAGGAGGTTGCCCACGGCGTCATACGCGAAGGTCGTCGTGTCCCCCGTGGCGGTGTCGACCTTCGCCAGCAGCTCGCCGTTGTCGGTCCACGTGAAGCTCTCGTCGCCGTACTCGAGCAGTCGGTCCTGGTCGTCGAAGGCCGCGTCGAAGACGCCGTCGGCGTTCAGCGACGAGAGGCGGTTGCCGTTGTCGTCGTAGCCGTAGCTCTCGACGAGGAGGCCGTCCTCGTAGACCGCGGACAGGCGAGCCGCGAGGTCGTATTCGTACACGAGCACTCGGATGCCCTCGGGCGTAGTCTCGGTCTTCTCGACGATGCGGCCGAGGTCGTCGCGCACGTAGCTCCACGCGATCTGGACGACCCCTCCGACCGTGGCGGTGTACGTCTCGACCTCGCCATAGTCGCTGTTCGTGGGCTCTACCGTGCGCCCGCCGTAGGCACGCCACTTTTCCCGAAGCGTGTTCGGCGCTTCACCGCGATCGCGCCGGACGCGATCCCTCGGCGAAGACCTCGTCGCCGCGGATCCGCGTTTTCTCGCCGCGACACGCTCGCCCCGACGCGATCTCGCCGGCGACTTCGTGATCTCGGAGGCGCGTTCGGTGGCGATCACGGGCTCGATGGTAGCGGCGTCTCGGAGGCGCTGCGAGTCACGACGACGCCGTCCGCTGCGTGCGCCCTCGGTCCAGAGGTGGGCGCGGTCCTTGCCTCGAGGCGGTTCTCCTGCCACCACGCATCGATCCTGCGGAGGTCTGCACGGGCTTCGTTGCTGAGCCGGACCTTCACCGTCGCGCGCGCAGCTCGGCGATCACTTCTTCGGCCGGGACCGTGTTGCCCGCACGGGCGAGACGGATGCGGCGAGCGAGCTCGCGATCCATCTCCTCCTTCGTCGTCGGCTCATCGCACTCCGCCGGGTACGGCGCGGCCTCTTCGATCCTCCGCTGCCTCGCTCACGAGCCGCGCGGCGACTTGTAGCCGCTCGCGCCGCGACAGCGCTCTCGCGTGCTCCAGCACCTCTTCTGCCGTCATCGCCATCGCCCTCGATTGTAGCCCATCGGTTCGGGCTGTCGTCCTTGCCTCAGCCCGCAGCGAGCTCGTCGCGCGCTTCGGCAACTAAGGCGGTGAGCAGGCTCTCCGCCTCGCCACTCGCGCTCTGTGCCGACGTCGGCGCCCGCGACGTCGCCGCAACGCCAGGCCCACGCTCGGCCGGGTGCGTCGCCGCATGCACCGCGGCGAGGTGCCGGATCGACACGCGCGTGTAGATCTCCGTGCTCTCGAGGCTCGCGTGCCCGAGCAGCTCCTGGATGATCCGCACGTCGGCGCCGGCCTCGAGCATCAGCGTCGCTACCGTGTGGCGGAAGAGGTGACACGAGCCGCGCCGCTCGATGTCCGCGGCCGTCACGTATCGCGCAACGCGATTGCTCAGCGTGTCGACCGAGATGGCCGTGCCCGTCTCGGACAGAAACAGGGTCTCCACGGCCTCGTTCACCACGTAGCTGGGCCGCACCTCCTCGAGGTACCGGTCCACCCACCGAAGCGCCCGCGCTCCGATGGGCACGATGCGATCACGCTTGCCCTTGCCCTGCCGAATGAAGACCGTGCCGCCCACGTGCCCCCGCGCGATGTCCGAGACCCTGAGGGCCGCGAGCTCGCTGCGGCGCATCCCCGTCGAGTAGAAGACCTCCAGGATCGCGCGATCGCGTAGCCCACACGGTTCGTCGAGCGCGGGCTCTGCGATCACCTTCTCCGCCTCCTCCGCCGTCAGCGCGCGCGGCAGCCGCTTTTCGGGCCGGGGCATGTCGAGCTCGCTCGCCGGGTTCCAAAGGATCGCGTTCTGGCGCGTCATCCACGCGAAGAAGCGCTTCAACGGCGCGAGCCGCGCTCGCTGCCCCGCAAACGCGAGCGGTCGGCCGTTCGCCTTTCGGTAGTGGAAAAGGTAGCGCCGGTATCCCTCCAGGATCGGCTTCGTCACCTCGCGCGGTCGCAGGATCCCCCGCGCTGCGCACCACTCGGCGAAGGCCACGAGCCATGTCTCGCCCTTCTCCACCGTCGCCTCCGAATAGTTCCGGACTCGCAGCCACTCGGTGTGTCGCCGCATCCAGATCCCGAAGCCCTCGGCGTCATCCGTGCTCAGCGCCGACACCTTCCGCACCGGCCTCGGCGCCTTCCTCTGCTTCGCACTCTTCGTCGTCATCCTCTTGCTCGTCCGATCTGCGCGTACGACTACGACGACGACCGCGCCGCCCCTGGCACCTGCAACGTGAATTCCGACCTCGAATACGATGAAGTGCCGTTCGCAGCCTTTTTCAAGCTATTCGGCGCACGTTCGACACCCCGATCATCCCCCGACATCCTCGGGATCATGGCCCGATCACCCCCCGACATCGCCCCCGCCGACCCCGACATCGCCCCCGCCGACCCCGACCAAGGTCCGGTCGTACCCAAGGCAGCTCCCGCCGCGTACGCGAGCTCGTAGACCACGAGCGGCCCGCGCATCCGGTAGGGCACCAGGTACTCGAGCGCTTCGAGCCGCTCCATGTGCAGCTTCACCTGCGTCTGGCTCCACCCGCTCCACTCCCGCACCTCGCGCCGGCTGAAGCGCACCAGCCGCCTCTCCACCCCCTCCTCCGCCATCCGCCCCTCCACCATCGTCGCGATCTCTCCGAGCAGCCTCCTCGTCTGCGGCGGCAGCTCGTCCAGGCTCCGGCTGAGGACCGTGTTCGCGAGCCGCGTCGCGATCGCGACGTCGCCCTCCGTCGCCTCGATGTACTCGATGCGCTGCCCGCCGTGCTCGACGCTCAACACTCTGCGCTGGTGCTGGTGCAGGAACGCCACCGCCGAGATCAGCGTCAGGTACTTCATGTGATCTCGCCGCGTCCGCGTCACGTGGTCCGCGAAGCGAAGCTCCGGCGCGTACGGGTTCGCGACGAAGAGCGGCCGCAACAGCCGCTGCGCGTTCCGGTGCGTCCGCCGGATCCGCGTCCGCTCCTCGCGTTCGATCTTCCCCTCGATCGTACGGCTCCGCCGCTGCCGCTCGTGGATCGCCCGCGTCTGCTCCCGCCCCTCGTCGACGGTGAGCACCAGGCAGCGATTGAGCAGCTCCTCGTCCACCTCGATCGCCGTCGTCGTCAGCATGATCGAGACCGGGCCCTCGACCCGGTACGTGTGCGTCACGAGCCGGCCCGTCGCGGGATCCTTGCCGGTCGAGGCGATCGTGAGCTCGCCCTCGCTCTGCAACAGCTTCAGCGCGTAGCTCGCTCGCTCCGCTCCCTCCTCCTCCACGATCGCCAGCACCTTGTGCTTCAGGTCCTGCCCGCTCATGTAAAACAGGCTCTGCCCCGTCATCGCCGAGTACTGCACCCGCTCCTCCTCCGGCATCAGCGACAGCACCGCGTCCATCAGGCTCGATTTACCCGCCGCACTCGAGCTCTGGATCACCACCGCCAGCGGCTCCTCCAGCTTGCGGCTCGTCGCCGCCAGATACGCGACGAGCTTGTTGTCGAGCTCGCCGACGAGCCCCACGCGGCCCAGATCCTCGCCGATGCGCTCGAGGAGCTTCGGGTCGCGCAGCAGCTCGAGCGCCTCTTCGCGCTCCACGTCCGTCATGGTCGGCCCCACCGGCTTCGGCGCCTCGGCCTCGGCGCGCTCCTTGTCGCGCCGCAGCTCGAGCTCGAGCAGGATCCGCCCCACGTCGAGCGCCACCACCTTCTCCTCGACCTCCAGCTCGACCGCCGCCGCCTTCACGTAGTCGGCGCGCCGTCTCGCCGCGTACAGATCCGGCGTGTCCACGAAGAAGCCCCCGCCCTCACGCTCCCGCGTCACGAAGAGGTTCACTCGCAGCTCCCCGTCACGCTCGTCTTGCTCAGCGGGCGCACCCGCCAGCGCCGATCCCCGAAGCGAAACACCAGGTCCTCGCCGACCACCTCCGGCGCGCTCGCGCTCGCCTGCTGCCCCGGCGCGCTCGGCGGAGCAGCCGGAAGAGCGGCTAAGAGGGGGCCCCTCGGCGCGGCCTCTCCGCTCTTCTCCTCTTCCACCGAGACCTGCTCCTCACCGCGTAGCGTCCCCCGCCTCGGCGCTTCGCTCGCTCGAGCGTGCGCGGGGCCCTCTCCCTTGCCCATCCAGCGCGCCTGCCTCAGCACCAGACCCAGGCTCTCCGTCGCGGGCTTCACCTTCGCCGCGTATTCGTTCGCGTCCATCCCCTTCGGGAACACCACCCGATAGACCTCCAGCCCTCGCCCCATCAGCCGCTCCGCCAGCCGCTCCGCTCCCCGCTCTCCAGCCTCGTCCCGATCGAAGGCGATCTTCACACGCGCCCCGCTCGCCACCACAGCCTCCACCAGCTCCTCCGTCACCCCCTCCACCCCGTACGCGCTCGTCACGTGTCGGTATCCAGCGCTCCAAAACGTCAGCGCGTCGATCAGCGCCTCGCACACGATCACCTCCTCCGCGTGCTCCAGCGCCACCCGGTTGAAGACCCCGCGGTGCGGTCCCGGCAGGTAGAGGTGCTTCGGCGTCCCCTCCCGCAGATCGTCTCGCACCTTGCGCCCGTACAGCTGCGCCACGCGCCCCTGCGCGTCGAACAGCGGGATCACGAGCGACCCAGCCAAGTGCTCGTGCCCGCTCTCTCGAAACACCCCCAGCGCCGTCAGCTGCCCACGCAGCTCCGCGCCTGCCTTGCGGTTCTTGTCTGGGAGCCGGTATCCAAGCGTGCGGTTCGCGTACCCAAGCCGAAAGTGCCCCACCGCCTCCGCCGAGATCCCTCGCGCCCTCACGTACTCGAGCGCCTCGGGGCTCTCGCCGAGCGCCGCATGGTAGAGCTCGATCACGCGCCCCAGCAGCTCCGTGTCGTCTGCATCCCGCGCCGCCAGCGGCTCCAGCTTCCTCACCGTGCTCTGCTTCGGCGGCAGCCCCTCCCGCGGCCCCTCCCTCAGCGCCGCGCCCCCGCGCAGCAGCTCCACCGCGTGCCGAAAACTCACTCCCTCCGCCCTCATCACGAAGTCGATCACGCTCCCCCCGGCCTGGCACGCCCCGAGGCAGTGCCAGAGGTTTGCGCTCGGCGTCACCACGAACGACGGCGTACGGTCCTCGTGGAATGGGCAGCGGCCGACGAGATCTGCCCCGCGCTTCTCGAGCACGACCCCTCGCGCCTCGCACAGTCGCTCTAGCGAGATCTCCCTCTTCAGCCGCTCGATCTCGTCGTCCGGGATCCGTCCCATCGCGCTTCTCCTTGCAGAAGGCCGTCAAGCGGAATCTTGTTCACTCCCTTGCGTACGCAGACTGTACATATTATGTACCACCATGCAAGCGCAGGTACCGGCCTCCCACAAATCGGGGTGTAGCTTCTCGAGGCAAGCTCAACCCCTGGGCTGGTCCATGCCTCGCGAAAAGTCTCCCTCCCCTCCCGAAGGTCACTTCGGTCTGCGCCTCGCCGACCTACGTCGAGCGGCTGGCCTCTCCCAGACCGACCTCCAAAATGCCACCGGCATCTCCAGGCGCATGATCGCCCATTACGAGGGCCGCCCCGCGCTCCCGCCCGGCCACGTCCTCGCCGCCCTCGCCGACGGCCTCGGCACCTCCGTCGACGAGCTCGTCGGCAAGAAACCCGCTCGCCCCTCAGCCACCAAGACGCAAGCGAGCCGCCGCCTCCTACGCCGCCTTCAGCAGCTCGAGAAGCTCCCCCTCAAGGACAAGCGTGAGCTCCTCGGCATCATCGACACCTACCTCGAGCGGCATCGCCTCCTCCAGAAGGCCAGCTGATCCCCGCGCTCGCCGCAGGTCGCGCGCCTCCGCGCGCGACCGAGGAGAGCATGCAGGGGTACGGGGCTGCAGGCCCCGGGCCTATAGCCGCGCCACCGAGTCAATGCGATTGGCGTCGGCAGAGTTCTAATAGGGCCTTCACCGTCTTCTCTCCGCTGACCCATATTCGGGTCGACGGAGGGACTCCTCGCAGATCTGCTTCCGCTTCTGCATGGAGTCCCATCTCGATGCGCGCGTGGGCACGAAACATCTGCAAGCTGCAGCGGTAATAGTCGTTTCCGTGGAGGTCGCACAGTCGAAGCCCCGACGAGAAGTCCTGCTCCGCGAGCCGCGTTTCACCGGTCCGCAGCCGATATCTTCCGCGTTTGAAGAAGTATGCCGGCTCGGTCGGTGCGATCTCGATGGCCCGCGACGCGTGGTCGATCGCCCCAGCCAGATCGCCCAGTCGCGCCCGAACGTACGCCGCAGCGGACCAGCTCGTGGCGTCGTTGGGCTGTTCGGCGACGAGCTGCGCTGCGAGTTCGACGGCCTCAGGCTGGCCGGCGCGCGCGGCCGCACGCACGGACTCGGGCGTCACCCTGCTCCTCACTTTGCGCCACCCCAGTCGATGGAGTTTCCAAGGCAACGTTCACTGACGTGCCCCCGTGCACACTCGCCTACTGTTGTGTAGCCACCAGTGAGGCGCCGACTCGGCGCCGGTTTCGCCAGCTCCCGCTCGCAGAATTCGTAGGCGTCCTCCCACTCCTGCTCGCATCCGTCGTCATCTTCGTCGACGCATGCCCCGAAGTCGTCGCAGATTGCATCCGTGAACGTGTCCGTGTCCCACTCGTTCACGAGCTCGGTCGTCTGCCAGATCGTCGCCCCGACACCCCCAACTGCCGCAACGTATGGTGCTGCCCGCGCGCACGCCATGCCCACGCTTGGCAGAGCCGGCAACACGATCCGCGCTCCGAAGAGGACCAGCTCGTCGACCCAGTCGAGCACCGAGTCGAGGCCGCTCGGGTCCCGCCTCATGCCGGGGGACGATCGCGAGTACTCGTAGAAATTGCTGCCTCCTGAGAAGCGAATCGGATCCTTCGCCGTCCACCGCCCGGTCGCCGCGTCGTAGTCCCGCGCGCCAAACCGCACGAGCCCGGTATCCGGGTCGTACAGCCCGCCGGCAAACCCAAAAGGCTGCAGCCCGGGGCTCGTGTCCAGCAGCACCCGCCCCCAGGCGTCGTAGTCGAGCTCCTGCGCGACCGCCCCCGTCGCGATGTCGATCACCCGCCGCACGCTGCCGAGGTGGTCCGTGACCAACCGGTACGTCGCCGTCGGCGTCACCATCAGCGCCGGCACGTTGACGCCGCCGGCGTAGACAAACCTCGCGACCACGTTGCCCGCGCCGTCGAGCTCCGCGACGGGCTGCAGCTGGCCGCGCCAGAGCCACCCGCGCTCGAGCACGCCGTTCACCCGCTTGCCGACCGGCCGGCCTCGGCCGTCGACGAGGTACTCCACAATCGTGGTCGCCACTGCGCGCCGGCCGTAGGCACGTCCGTTTTCCCGTCGCGTGTTCCGCAGTTGAGCTCGCTCGGTCCGGACGCGAGGCCTCGCCGCAGATCGTCGCGCCGCGGATCCGCGTCTTCTCGCCGCGACGCGATCCCGCCGACGCGATCTCGCCGGGGGCATCACGTTCTCGGACGGGAGGTCTGCCGCGACGAGCACGACTCGATGGTAGCGAGGTCGCGAAGGCGCCGCGAGTCGCGATGCCTTCCGTCCCAGCGTGGTTCGCCCGTGCTGGGGTGGGCGCGGTCCTTGCCCCGAGGAAGGCGCGCGCGGCGCAGCGCGCCGCCGCGCGCGCCGCCCGAGGCCACGCAAGGGCCGTGACCACCAGGCCGACCCACCACGACAAGGCCGGAGGTGGCGGGGAGGAGCAGGGTACCGCTCGAGCGCGTCGGCCCAACCCTGCGTTGACCGCGGCGGCGCGAGGGAGCGCGGCCTCGGCCGCGTGACCGAGCAAGGTCCGCCGTCAGGTCCAACGCCGGGTTGGGCCGCGCCGTGCAGACCGACCGTGCGCTACCCTCACGAGATGACGTTCCAGGATCGCATCGTGCGCGACCCAGCGATCTGCGGTGGCCAGCCGACCGTGCGAGGCACGCGGGTACTCGTTCGCACCATCCTCGGCTACCTCGCGCACGGCGAGCCCGCCGAGCGGATCGTGGCCGAATTCCCCAGCCTCACCACCGACGATGTGCGCGCGATCATCGCGTTCGCGGCGAGGTCCGCGAGCGAAGACCTCCCCGCGCCCAATCCGCTGCCGTCGGCGCTGACGCGGACCAGCGGAGCGTGAAGCTCAAGCTCGACGAGAATCTCCCCACCTCCGCCAAGGGCCGTCTCCAGCACCTCGGCTTCGAGGTCGACACCGTGCTCGACGAGGGCCTCGGCGGTCGTTCGGACGACGAGGTCTTCGCGGCCGCGCAGCGCGAGCAGCGCTTGCTCGTCACGCAAGACCTCGACTTCTCAGACATGCGCAAGTTCGCGCCCGGCACCCATGCCGGCATCTTCATCGCGCGGGTTCCAGAGCCCGACCAGTGGCAACTCGCCGACTTCCTCGCCGCCGCGTTCGGGCTCCCCGAGGCCTCGTCCTGGGCCGGATGCCTCGTCGTCGCGACGCTCACGAAGATCCGCGTCCTGCGCGCGCCCACCCCCGACGCCATGCCTTAGCCCGCGGCCAGCTCGTCTCGCACTTCGGCAGCTAAGGAGGAGAGCATGTGCTCCGCCTCCCTGCCGTTGGTGGCGCCCGACCTGCTCGCGGCCGTCGTCGACGCCACGCCGGGCCCGCGCTCCGCTGGGTGCGTCGCCGCGTGCACAGCCGACAGGTGCCGGATCGACACCCGCGTGTACACCTCCGTGCTGTCGAGGCTCGCGTGCCCCAGGATCTCCTGGATCAGCCGCACGTCAGCGCCGCCCTCGAGCATCAGCGTCGCCATCGTGTGCCGAAACAGGTGACACGACCCTCGCTTGCCGAGCTTCGCGGCCTCGACGTAGCGACCCACCCGATGCGTCAGCGTGCCTGCCTCGATGCGGGCGCCGCTCTCCGACAAGAAGAGCGCGTCCTCGCTCTCGTCCACTAAGAAGAGCGGCCTCACCTCGGCGAGGTAGCGCGCCACCCAGCCGAGCGCCCGCGCCCCGATCGGCACCACGCGGTCCTTCTTGCCCTTGCCCTGGTGCACGAAGACCGTCCCCTCCGTCGCGGCCACGTCCGACAGGCGCAGCGCCACCAGCTCGCTCCGCCGCATCCCCGTCGAGTACAGCACCTCGAGGACCGCTCGGTCGCGCAGCCCCAGCGCGCCATCGAGCGCGGGCTGCGCGAGCACACGCTCCACCTCCTCCTCCGTCAGCGCGCGCGGCAGCCTCTTCTCCACGCGCGGCAGGTCGAGCTCGCTCGCAGGGTTCCAGAGCAACCCGTTCTGCCGCGTCATCCACCCGAAGAAGAGCTTCAAGGGCGCCAGCCGCGCTCGCTGGCTCCCAAATGTCAGCGCCTTGCCGTTCTGCTTGCGGTGGTAGAAAAGCTGCCTCCGGTAGCTCTCCAAGATCGGCTTCGTCACCTCTCGCGGTCGCTGGATCCCTCGCGCCTCGCACCATTGCGCAAACACCACCAGCCACGGCTCCCGCGTGCGCACCGTCGCCTCCGAGTAGTTCCGCACTCGCATCCACTCCAGGTGCCGTGCGATCCACGCTCCAAATCCCTCGCGGTCCTCTTTGCCGAGCTGCGACACGCTGCGGCGCGCGGCGCCTGCTCGCTTCCCTCCCCTGCTCTTCGTCGCCGCCATCGCTCGCGTCCGCCTACGACGACCGCGCCGCGCCCGTCTCCGGCAACGTGGATCCCGACGCCGAGCGCGTCATCGCTCCGTTCGCGGCCTTCTTCACGCCATTCGGCGCTCGTTCGCCACCCCGATCTCCCCCCGACATCCTCGGGATTATGGCCCGATCTCCCCCCGACATCGCCCCCGCCGACCCCGACCAAGGTCCGGTCGTACCCGCGTCAGCGCCCACCGCGTACGCGAGCTCGTACACCACGAGCGGCCCGCGCATCCGGTAGGGCACCAGGTACTCGAGCGCTTCGAGCCGATCCATGTGCAGCTTCACCTGCGTCTGGCTCCACCCCGACCACTCCCGCACCTCGCGCCGGCTGAAGCGCACCAGCCGCCTCTCCACCCCCTCCTCCGCCATCCGCCGCTCCACCATCGACGCGATCTCCCCGAGCAACCGCCGCGTCTGCGGCGGCAGCTCGTCCAGGCTCCGCCCCAGCACCGCATTCGACAGCCGCGTCGCCACCTCCACGTCCTCGCTCGTCGCCTCGATGTACTCGATGCGCTGCCCGCGGTGCTCCACGCTCTTCACCGCACGCTGGTGCTGGTGCAACAGCGCCACCGCCGAGATCAGCGTCAGGTACTTCATGTGGTCGCGCCGCGTACGCGTCACGTGGTCCGCGAAGCGCAGCTCCGGCGCGTACGGGTTCGCCACGAAGATCGGCCGCAACAGCCGCTGCGCGTTCCGGTGCGCACGCCGGATCCGCGCCGCCTCCTCCCGCTCCAGCTTCCCCTCGATCGTGCGGCTTCGGCGCTGCCGCTCGTGGATCGCTCGCGTCTGCTCTCGCCCCTCGTCCACGCTCAACACCAGGCACCGGTTGAGCAGCTCCTCGTCCACCTCGATCGCCGTCGTCGTCAGCATGATCGCCACCGGCCCCTCCACCCGGTACGTGTGCGTCACCAGCCGCCCCGTCGCCGGGTCTTTCCCCGTCGACGCAATGGTCAGCTCCCCCTCGCTCTGCAACAGCTTCAGCGCGTAGCTCGCCCGCTCCGCTCCCTCCTCCTCCACGATCGCCAGCACCTTGTGCCAGTTCGCAGGCTCATGGGGCCAGCCCTTTGCAGGGACATGGGGCCAGGGAGGCGAGCGGAACGACTTCACCGAGAGTGCCGCGTCGCTTGTTCGATGTCCATCCCCGTCGCGAACATGCTCGGGTCGACGTTGTTTTGCAGGGGGATGGGGCCAGTGTCAGCGGGACCGGGCGCGGGCGCGGGGGTGTGCGCGGGTCTTCATGGCGGGTGACGCAGGCGGCGGGCTCGCAGCGTCGAGCGTCGGCTTGAGCCTGGGTCGATAGGACTCGCCCTCCATGACGAAGTCGTAGGCGGCGTTCCGGAAGCGGTCGACGGCGCTCTGGGCGAGCAGGACGTCGTCGAACATGGCGAGCCACTCGGCGGTGTCGCGATTGCTGGTGACGATCATCGAGGCGCGACCGGTGCGCTCGAGGAAGAGCTGGTAGACGTCTTTGCTCTCCTCCTTGGTCATCGGCTCGAGCGCGAAGTCGTCGATGATGAGCAGGTCGACGGACGTCAGAGCGATCATCTCAGCGTCGCGGGAGTTGTCGAAGCGGCTCTGTCGCAACCTTCGAAGAGTCGCGTCGGCTCGTGCGAAGCGGACGTTGTAGCCGTGGCGACAGGCGACGTGACCGAGGGCGCTCGCGACGAAGGTCTTGCCGACGCCGACGGGCCCGAGGATGCACACGTGGCGGTGCGCTTCGAGGAAGCGCAGGCTCACGAGCTCCGACAGCATGCGTTTGTCGAAGCTGACCTTGGACGTCTTGTCCCACTGCTCGAGCCGCATCGTGGGGTCGAGGCCGGCCTCGTGCGCGCGGTTGTCCGCGGCGGTGTTGTCGCGCCGTGTGATCTCGTCGGTGAGCAACATCAACAGCAGCTCGTCGAACGCGACGTCCTGCTTGTCAGCGAGGACGAGGCGCTCAGGGAGGCTCTCTGCGATGCGGCCGAGACGCAGGCGCTTGAGCGCGGAGACGAGCTCGGGGTTGAGCACGGGGGTCTTGGTCGCCATCAGACGCCCTCCTTCTGGCTGGAGGTCCCACGCGTCTCGAAGTGCTGCGTGGGGCGAGCGAAGCGCGGGAGCGGGAGCTGCACGACCTTGCCCATCGCGGCACAGGGCATGACGGGCTTCGCGGCGGCCTTCAGTTTTCGAGCGATGCGCGGGACGCTAACGAGGTCGAATGCGAGCGCGCTCTGGCAGATCGCCTCGACGCGGCCGGGCGTGTACTTGTCGCAGAGGCCGAGCAGGGCGTAGGCCTGGCGCATCCTCGTCCACGGCAGCGGTCCACCGAGGAGCGCTCCGCGTAGAGACCGACGTGATGGCCCTTGTCCCGCGCCTTGCGAAGGATCGCGTCGACGTCCCGGAGCGCGTAGGCTGCCTTCTCGGCCGGGTAGTCGTGGACGTCGGTGGAGCGGCCGCCCGGCGGTTTGCGCGGGTGCACCTTGATGAGCTCGGTGCCGAAGTAGATCTTCACGGTGCTCCGGTCGGCGCGAACGCGGACGTGCCGTCGCAGGTAGCGCGTCGGGACCGAGAGGAGCGCGTGCGCGACCTGGATGTGGTGGTCCGGGTGGACCTTCGCCTTGTCGATCCAGTCGGGGACGTCGAAGGGCGCGTCCGGCGCTGGCTTCATCGTCGGCTTCTCGACTGCCTCGAAGAGCTCGGCTGGAACCTGCCTCGTGGTGCCGTGCACGCGCGCGCCGGCGACCTCGCGCGACCAGCGCTCGGCGCTCGCGCGGGCATCGTCGAGCGACGTGAACGTCTCGCCGTCGAACCAGCTCTCGCGGACGTAGGGTACTTGATTCTCGACGCGCGGCTTGTCCTTGGGCGAGCGAACGCGGGCCGGATCTACGAACAGGCCACGAGCCTGCACGTAGTCGAGGAAGGCGTCGACGAGCCTGGCGTCGAGCGCGTCGGGGCGCCTGATCATCGCCTTGGTGTTGTCCGGGATGATGCTCGCCGGCATGGCGCCGAAGAACTGCCAGGCGCGGTCGAGACCCTCGCACACGGCCTCGGTGGTCTGACGGAACGTCGGCCAGACGAACTGCAGCCGGCTGAACGAGAGCGTCACGACGAGCACCCAGAGGCGGCGCTTCCTGCCGGTCTCCGGATCGAGCATGAGCCCCATCTCGCCGAAGTCGACCTGCGCTTCCTGTCCCGGCGGCGGGTCCTCGACGCGCACGGTGGGCGCCTTCTTTCGCCACGCGAGCTCGGTCATCGCGAAGCGACGGAGGGTGTCGTAGCTCGCTTGCAGGTCGTGATCACGAACGAGCAGCGTGTGCACCTTGGTCAGGCGGAGCGGCCGCTTCTCGGCGTCCCCTCGAAGCCACTGCTCGATGCGGTCGCGGTGGCGCGCCACCTCGCTCCACTCATCACTGGCTGTCGGCGCTGGGCGCGCCTGGACGACCTGCGCGACGGCGTGGACATCGTCCTCGGTGATGTCGCGCCCCTTGGCGAAGCCGAGGCGTGTCGCCGCGGTCGTGTAGCGAGCGACCGTCTTGCGGTCGACGCCGGCCTCACGCCCGATCCTTCTGTCGCTGTGCCCCCGCCGACCAGCGGCGGAGAACTTCCTTCACGTCCATCATGGAGAGCTCCCTGTAGGCCATCGACTCCTCCCGGCGGCGACCGGCGCCGACGTCGGGAAGAACCTTCGCTCACTTCAGGTCGCTCCGCTGGGGTGGCCCCCATGACCCTGCAAATCTCGGTCAGGGGTGGCCCCATCTGCCTGCAAATCTCTCAGACCCTCCCTGCCGGTGGCCCCATCATCCTGCGAATCGGGGTGGCCCCATGACCCTGCGAAAAACTTCGCCGGGTGGCCCCATGACCCTGCGAACCGGCACCTTGTGCTTCAGGTCCTGCCCGCTCATGTAAAACAGGCTCTGCCCCGTCATCGCCGAGTACTGCACACGCTCCTCCTCCGGCATCAGCGACAACACCGCGTCCATCAGGCTCGATTTACCCGCCGCGCTCGAGCTCTGGATCACCACCGCCAGCGGCTCCTCCAGCTTGCGGCTCGTCGCCGCCAGATACGCCACCAGCTTGTTGTCGAGCTCGCCGACCAGCCCGACGCGGCCGAGATCCTCGCCGATGCGCTCGAGCAGCTTTGGGTCGCGCAGCAGCTCGAGCGCCTCTTCGCGCTCCACGTCCGTCATCGTCGGCCCCACTGGCTTCGGCGCCTCCGCCTCCGCCCGCTCGCGATCGCGTCTCAGCTCGAGCTCGAGCAGGATCCGCCCCACGTCGAGCGACACCACCTTCTCCTCGACCTCGAGCTCGACCGCCGCCGCCTTCACGTAGTCGGCGCGCCGTCTCGCCGCGTACAGATCCGGCGTGTCCACGAAGAAGCCCCCGCCCTCACGCTCCCGCGTCACGAAGAGGTTCACTCGCAGCTCCCCCGTTATGCTCCCCTTCCCAACCGCCCTCACCCGCCAGCGCCGGTCTCCGAAGCGAAACACCAGGTCCTCGCCCACCACCTCCGGCGCGCTCGCGCCCCCAGGCGCCGGCGCCGCAGCTGGAGCAGCAGCAGCCGGAGGGGCGGCTAAGAGGGGGGCCCTCGGCGCGGCCTCTCCGCTCTTCTCCGCTTCCACCGAGACCTCCTCCTCACCGCGCGGCGTCCCCCGCCTCGGCGCTTCGCTCGCTCGAGTGTCGTGGGCGGGGCCCTCTCCCTTGCCCATCCACCGCGCCTGCCTCAGCACCAGACCCAAGCTCTCCGTCGCCGGCTTCACCTTCGCCGCGTATTCGTTCACATCCATCCCCTTCGGGAACACCACCCGATAGACCTCCAGCCCGCGCCCCTTCAGCCGCTCCGCCAGCCGCTCCGCTCCCCGCTCTCCAGCCTCGTCCCGATCAAACGCGATCTTCACTCGCGCCCCGCTCGCCACCACCGCCTCCACCAGCTCCTCCGTCACACCCTCCACCCCGTACGCGCTCGTCACCTCTCGATACCCGGCGCTCCAAAACGTCAGCGCGTCGATCAGCGCCTCGCACACGATCACCTCCTCCGCGTGCTCCAGCGCCGCACGGTTGAAGACCCCTCGCTGCGGCCCGGGCAGGTACAGGTGCTTCGGCGTCCCCTCCCGCAGATCGTCTCGCACCTTCCGCCCGTACAGCTGCACCACGCGCCCCTGCGCGTCGAACAGCGGGATCACCAGCGACCCAGCCAAGTGCTCGTGCCCGCTCTCGCGAAACACACCCAGCGCCGTCAGCTGCCCGCGCAGCTCCGCCCCCGCCTTGCGGTTCTTCTCAGGCAACCGGTACCCCAGCGTCCGGTTCGCGTACCCAAGCCGAAAATGTTCCACCGCCTCCGCCGAGATCCCTCGCGCCCTCACGTACTCCAGCGCCTCGGGGCTCTCGCCGAGCGCCGCATGGTAGAGCTCGACCACCCGCCCCAAGAGCTCCGCCTCGTCCGCATCCCGCGCCGCCAGCGGCTCCAGCTTCCTCACCGTGCTCTGCTTCGGTGGCCGCCCCTCCCGCGGCCCCTCCCGCAGCGCCGCTCCCCCGCGCAGCAGCTCCACCGCGTGCCGGAAGCTCACCCCCTCCGCCCTCATCACGAAGTCGATCACGCTCCCGCCTGCCTGGCACGCCCCGAGGCAGTGCCAAAGGTTCGCGCTCGGCGTCACCACGAATGACGGCGTTCGGTCCTCGTGGAACGGGCACCGGCCGACCAAGTCTGCGCCACGCTTCTCGAGCACGACGCCACCCGCCTCGCACAGACGCTCCAGCGAGGTCTCCCTCTTCAGCCGCTCGATCTCCTCGTCCGGGACACGTCCCATCGCGCTTCTCCTTCCAGAAGGCCGTCAAGCGGAATCTTGTTCACTCCCTTGCGTACGCAGACTGTACATATTATGTACCACCATGCAAGCGCAGGTACCGGCCTCCCACAAATCGGGGTGTAGCTTCTCGAGGCAAGCTCAACCCCTGGGCTGGTCCATGCCTCGCGAAAAGTCTCCCTCCCCTCCCGAAGGTCACTTCGGTCTGCGCCTCGCCGACCTACGTCGAGCGGCTGGCCTCTCCCAGACCGACCTCCAAAACGCCACCGGCATCTCCAGGCGCATGATCGCCCACTACGAGGGCCGCCCCGCGCTCCCGCCCGGCCACGTCCTCGCCGCCCTCGCCGATGGCCTCGGCACCTCCGTCGACGAGCTCGTCGGAAAGAAGCCCGCCCGCCCCTCCGGCACCAAAACGCAAGCGAGCCGCCGCCTCCTACGCCGCCTTCAACAGCTCGAGAAGCTCCCCCTCAAGGACAAACGCGAGCTCCTCGGCATCATCGATACCTATCTCGAGCGGCATCGCTTGCTCCAGAAGGCCAGCTGATCCCCACGCTCGCCGCAGGTCGGCGCGCCTCCGCGCGCGACCGAGGAGAGCATGCAGGGGTACGGGGCTGCAGGCCCTGCGTCCTCGTCGCGACCCAGGCACGTGCACGGTGCTACTCGCCGTTCATGCCGCTGGTGAGCCGCTCCAGGATCGACTGATACATCATGAGCTGCTCTGAACCCACGCCGTCGCGGCGCGCCCGGTCTAGTGCTCGCGCGAGATAGCGGGCACCGGCCGCCCGTTCGTTCTTGGTCTCACAGTGCAGCGCAAGGGTTCCTATCCTTCCGAGGATCTCGTCGCTAGGCAGTTCCGCGTCCACAAGGAACTCGGCGAGCGGCAACAGCTCCTCGACCGGGCGATCATGGAAGACTAGGAACGTGACTCGTGCCGCGGCGATGCGCGCTAGATGCAGCGCGCGGCGCGACCGTGCACGGCCTCGAACAAGCCGCTCAAGCGCATCGAGGTCTGCAGCGCCTTTCGCGAAGGAGCGCTTGCCGACGTGGGTCCAGATCTTCCGCAGCTCGGTTTCAATCAGGGCGTCCATCGGCGCTCCCCGATCATCGCGACCCCGACTTCTTCCTGTAGTCGCAGGAATAGCCGTTGTGATCGTACTCAGGCCATTCCTTGCCGTTTGGAGCCTCTTGCCGGCCCCGGCAGATGTCGTAGCAAATCTCACATTGCCGCGGGGAGAGGATGTTTGACCGGCCCATGCAGTCGGAGAGCTTCTTGTTGCAGATCTCAATGTGCTGCTTGTAGGTGCGCTCCTTCTCCGCGCAGCCAGTAGGCCCGGCGACAATGGCGAAGAACCAATCCGTAAGCCTATCCAGGAAGGAGGTGCCCCCCTCAAGCTCGCTCAGGGACTCATCGCCACCTTCAGGGTCGAAACCTTCCGGTGGCCCGGCTGGACCTTCCCATCCGCCCTCTTCTCCGAGCTCGGGGTCCCGGCCGCTCGGGTCTCGCATATTGCTCGGATCCGACGCCGCGTACTCATACAGATTGACCCCACCCCCGAACCTCACCGGATCCTTCGCCGTCCACCGCCCCGTCTCGGCGTCGTAGTCCCGCGCGCCAAACCGCACGAGCCCGGTGTCCGGGTCGTACAGCCCGCCGGCAAACCCAAAAGGCTGCAGCCCGGGGCTCGTGTCCAGTAGCACCCGCCCCCAAGCGTCGTACTCCAGCTCCTGCGCGACCGCCCCCGTCGCGATGTCGACCACCCGCCGCACGCTGCCGAGGTGGTCCGTCACCAGCCGGTACGTCGCCGTCGGGGTGACCATCAGCGCCGGCACGTTGACGCTCCCGGCGTAGACAAACCTGGCGACGACGTTGCCCGCGCCATCGAGCTCCGCGACGGGCTGCAGCTGGCCGCGCCAGAGCCACCCGCGCTCGAGCACGCCGTTCACCCGCTTGCCGACCGGCCGGCCTCGGCCGTCGACGAGGTACTCCACGAGGCCGCCGTTCGGGAGGCCAACGCCGCGGAGGTTGCCCGTCGCGTCATAGGCAAAGGTCGTGGTGTCACCGCTCGCGGTGTCGGTCGTTGAGTAGAGCTCGCCGTTGTCGGTCCAGGTGAAGGCGTCGTCGCCGTACTCGAGCAGTCGGTCCTGGTCGTCGAAGGCGGCGTCGAAGACGCCGTCGGCGTTCAGCGACGACAAGCGGTTGCCGTTGTCGTCGTAGCCGTAGCTCTCGGCGAGCAGGCCGTCCTCGTAGACCGCCGCGAGCCGAGCCGCGAGGTCGTATTCGTAGACGAGCACTCGGGTGCCGGCGGGCGTCGTCTCGGTCTTCTCGACGATGCGGCCGAGGTCGTCCCGCACGTAGCTCCACGCGATCTGGAAGACCCCTCCGACCGTGGCGGTGTACGTCTCGACCTCGCCGTAGTCGTTGTACGTCCACGCCTCGGTGACGAGGCCGGCGGTCGCCTGGGTGACGAAGCCGCTCGCGGGGTCGCGGGTGATCGTGAGGCCGCCAGCCTGGGTGAGCAGATCATCGTCGTCGAACGCAAACGTCGCGGCGTGGGCGCCGTTGACCCGCTCTTCGACGACCCGGAAGGCCGTGTCGTGCTGCCATGAGATCGTCCCAGCGACGGGGCCGGTCATGGCGACCGCTTTCAGCAGGGCGCCGTCGTAGGTCGAGCTGAGGGTGACGTCGGGGCCGGCGAGGGTGGTGAGCTTGCCCGTCGCGGTGTCATAGCCACGGGTGACTACGCCACCCGGGAAGGTGGTCGTCTCAGGACGGCCCGCGCCATCGTACGTGTGCTCGACCAGCCGCGGGCCGGGCTGGAGGACCTCGGTCAGCGCGCGGTCGAGGTCATAGGCGTATTCGGTCGCGCCGCCGCCGCTCGGGAGCGTAGGCGGCGTGTAGCTCTCGAGCAGCTCGACGAGGTTGTAGCTCATGCCGTGCGCAGGCTTGCTCGGCG
Source organism: Polyangiaceae bacterium (assembly GCA_016719945.1). GTDB lineage: Bacteria > Myxococcota_A > Polyangia > Polyangiales > Polyangiaceae > Xiheicaenibacterium. The sequence goes on from JADJYE010000005.1 coordinate 98,145, forward strand.
GGGTGACGGCGGTGTTGTTGCTCTCGAGGTCGTAGCCCAGCGTGGTGACGGCGAGGTCGGGGCGCTCTTCCGCGACCACTCGGCCCACGGCGTCCCGCGTGAAGACGGTGGTGCGCGATAGGGGGTCGGTGATCGAGGCGATCATGCCGTCGGGTCCGTAGCTGGTGACGGAAAAGCGCGTGCCTTGCGCGGTGATGATGGGCCTTCCGTCGAGATCGTAGCCGATCGAGACAGGCAAGCTACCCGGCGCGTGCAGCTCGACCGTGCGGCCGAGCGCGTCGAGCACCCGCGTCGCGACGCGGCCCTCGGGGGAGATCGTGGTCACCTCGCTCGTGCTCTTGTCGTAGGTGGTGGACCACGAGCGCCCGCCGACGGTGGTCACGTCGGTACGCGTCTCGAGCTCGAAGAGCGCCCCCGGCCCCGCGAGCGTCACGGCGCGCGTGCGGTTCACGGTCTTGGTGAGGCCGCTCGGGAGGGTGACCACGTGCTCGGCCACGTACGGCGACGCCATGCCGAAACGAGGGTCGGGGGCGCGGGTGATCGAGGTGATGGTGCCGTCCGGGGAGGCGACCGAGGAGGTCGCCGCGCCTGTGCGGATGGAGGTGGTGGTCAGGCCGTTGCGCCCGGTGGTGGCGCGCACCTCGGTCGGACCGGCGGCCTGCTTGAGGCCGTACTTGCGGGTGCGCCCCAGGGCGCTCTCCAGGGTCACCGCTCGGCCAGCGGGCGTGCTCGCGGCGGTCAGGGTGGTCGTCGCGAGAGCCGCGTCGGTGATGGATTGCAGGAGGCCGCCCGAGTCCCAGGTGAGCGTCTTCTGGTGCCCGTTGCGGTTGGTCCACGAGAGCATGAGCCCGAGGTCGTCGTAGTCGGCGATCCAGGCGCCTCCTTCGGGGTCCTCGATGCGGTTGAGGAAGCCGCCCTCGTCGAGGAACAGGGCTGTGCGGTGCCCGTACGGGCCCGCGATCTCGAGCGGCGTGCCCGCAGCGTCACGCGAGATCGTCGTCATCAAGCCATCGCGGTCGGTGAGCGACAGGAGTCGCCCCTCGTCGTCATGCGCAACGGTCAGGGTGACCACACCGGTGTCAGCGTCGAAGGTCTCGAGGTGCCGACCTTGCGCGTCGAACAGGTACGCCGTGCGGCCATCAGCCTCGGTCACGACGAAGCCGCTCCGGGCGAAGAACGGCAGGTCGGCGGTCAGACCGAAGACGATCTGCGCAGTGTGTCCGAAGACCTTTCCATCGGCGCCGATCGAGAGGCTGGCCGGGCTGAAGTTTGCGCTCAGCGCGGGGCCGTCAACGCCGCAGAGGTTCACGTTGTCCTGGCACTCCGGGCCGCCGAGCCCCGCGAGGGTGCCGAGGCGACCGTCGAGACCGATCGTGCGGATCGCTTTGCGGAAGATCGTGCTGCCGTTCGGGGCGAGCTGAGCTACGGCGGCGGTGAAGTAGAGCGTGCCGTTGGAGCCCTCGGCGATGTCGTCGCAGCGATCGAGCAGGGCAGTCAGCGCCGGCTCGCCGTCGGCGTACGATGCACCGCCGCAGCCGGCGACGCAGCGGATGACGCCGTCCGTGCCGATCTTGCGCAGCTGGCTGGTGAGCCCTTCCGTGTTGAGCAGGAGGGCGCCGTCGCGCAGGAAGGTCATGTCGACCACGACGCGGAGCTGCGCCTGAGCGGCCGGGATGTCGTTGCCATTCAGCGTGCCGGGCCCGCCCGCGACCGTACGGATGGTGCCCTCGGGGCCGATGCGTCGAAGCGTGCTGTTGCCGCCGCAGTACACGGCACCATCGGAGCCGACGGCGAGCGACCGACACGAGACGAACGCAGACGTGGCAAGCCCGCCGTCGCCCGTTTCACCTCCCAGGCCAAGTCCCGCCACGTGGGAGACGATGCCACTCGGCCGGATGCGCAGGATGCGCGACCCGCTCTCGATGGTCGCGTAGATGCTCCCGTCGGGACCGAGCGTCAGGTTGGAGAGCAGCTTCGCGTAACACGACTGCAGGGCGGGGATCTCGAAGGCGGAGGTACAGCCATCCGAGACGTGGGGGCCGATCTTGGTGTCGGCCCCATCTGGACCGCGGCGATAGAGGCCGGAGGCGAGGCTCATGAGGAAGCCCCCGTCGGGGAGCGCGAGCGTGTCCCACAGGTTGTCGTTGAGGCCCTTGATGTGCAGCGGCTCCAGGGTGCTCGTCACCGCGTCGCCGCGCCGGCGTGAGCCGTCGCCGCGGTACAAAGTGCGGCTCGCGGGGTCGTACGTGTGGACCGCGTCCAGTGAGAACCGTCCGAGACCGTGCACTTCGTTGCCCGAGCGTCCGAGGTCGAGGCGGCGGCGCGCCCGGATCTCTGCGACGTTCCGCACGTCGTCGACGTTGAGCTCGAGGTTGGCCAACCACGTCCCGAACGAGGTGAGCCCGTCTGCTCGCGGCGACGGCGCCCCGCTGCCAAATGAATACTCGTAGGCGAGCTCGAGCTCCGCCGGCTGGTGCCCATGCGTCCTGCGCCCGAACAGGTCGAGACCGTCCCACTCGATCGTCGTGCTCTGGTTGGGCGAGCACGGGCACTCGACGCGCTCCTCAATTTGTCGCCCCGCCACGCGCAGCCGGACGACGACCGCGCGGAGCACGGCAGACACCGTGTCGTCGGTGATGGGCACCGTCACACGGCGCGCGGCTGCGCGCCCGGGTACTCGGTCGCTGCGATAGTGCAGGCTGTACGGCGTACCAGCGATCGGCACGTCCTCTCCGAAGGTCTGGTTGGTGCACTCGATCACCGAGGCGGTGCACACCTCGGGCGGACTGGGATCGTCCGGCTCTGGGCGCGGTTCGGGCGGCCCTTCGCAAGCAGGGCAGCCCTTCATGTTGTTGAGGTCGACCACCGAGAAGTGAGCGACCTCCGTGTGCCACAGCTCAGCACCTACCGAGTAGCGCGTCGCGAGCCAGGTGCGCTCGTCCTCGCTGATCCCGATGGCGTCGACCGACGACGCCGAGTCGGCGACTCCGTCACCCGTGACGTCGAGGTCGGCGAGGCCGCCCGTGATCGAGACGAGCCCCACCACGCGCCCGTCTGGGTCGGCCACCCAGAGGCCTTGTTCATAGTCATACGTGCCGGCGGGCACGGCGGTGCCGACGGGCGCGCCAATGAAGTTCTCGAGGAAGTAGCTCGCAGGCTCGCTGAGCTCGACGTGCTCTGCGCCCGCGGCGAGGGCTTCGTCAGCCTGGAGGTCGATGGCGTAGGTATAGGCGGTGTGGCCATCAGCGTCGGCGTCGGCATCGTCGTCGATATCGGTATCGGCGTCGGCATCGGCGTCGACATCGATATCGGTATCGGCGCCGACATCGGCATCGGAGTCGGCGTCGGCTGAGGATACGGCCGTGGCACTTGCTGCGGTGTCGGCGGCCGCGGCATCGGCATCGGTTGCGACCGCGTCATCGGTGGCGGCTTCTCCTGCGAGATCGGGATCGGCCCGCGCTATGTGGCGGGCCGACGACGCGCGAGCTGTCAGCGAGCAAGCTTGGTGAGCATGGCTCCGAGGCGACCGAGGAGCAGGAGGAACTCGGCGACCTCGGCGCTCGACGCAAGCCCGAGCCTGCCCAGCGCCTCCACGCAAGCGGCGGCTTCGCAGGCCTCCGCCCGCGCGCCTCGCAGGCGCTGCGCTCGGTCCGCGCCGCTGCGGGCCACGCCCTCGGCGAGCTGCAGGAACGCAGACTGGCTGGCCCGCCTCAGCTGATCGCTCAGCGGCCCATAGCCGCGAGGCAGACGCTTCGCGAGGGCGTCCGCTCGACACAGGGCCTCGAGCGCGACCGCGTAGGCGTCGAGGCTGTGGTGTGGGAACCGTGGGATGCTCGGGGCTGAGTTGCTGGGGTCGTGGGTCATGCCCTCGAAGGCGCAGGGGCCGTGACAGCGCCGGCGCGGCCAGGAGGCCGCTCTTGAGCCTATCCCGACCCCCGCGCGCTGGCGCGGGACGTGCGCCACACGGCTGACCCACGGCCCCAGCGACTCGGCGCCGCTCCCGCCGAAACGCTCGGTCGCCCGCGATCAAGCCGCACCACCGAGCGTCATGCCGAGACCGAGCTCGACCTCCGGACCGACGCCGATGCCGATACCGACGCCGCAGCCGACGCCGATGCCGATGCCGATACCGATACCGACGCCGATGTCGAGGCCGACCCCGATGCCGATCTCGACCCCGATGGCGCCACCCAGTCCGCCTCGATCGCCTCCCCCGGAACCGCGCCCGACGTGCACGACACGAACTGATCCTGCTGCCCGACCGCCTTCCAGCGCGCGCGATAGAGGCACGTGTGGAGCGCTTCGCCGAGCCGGTAGCTAAAAGTGACGTCGTGCAGACCCGCGTTGTTCGCGACGACCGTCAGCCGATCCGGCAGCACGAACGACAGCGCCAGCGACAGCGTCTCCTCGTCGGTCGTCCACGCGGACCCGGGGCTGCGGGAGATCGACAGCTCCACTGCGCGGCAAGTCGCTGCCTGGCTGGTGGTGTCGACGGTCTCGTCGGGAGTGTCGTCGCACGAGAGCACGAGCGAAAGGATGGAAGCGAAGGCGAGCCCGGCGGACAGCGAGCGAAACGGGTAGATCATAGAGCCTCGTTCATCAGTCGGCGCCAGCTCGATGGCGTGGACAGGAAATCGTTCCTGTTGCCCCCATGTCGAGCCCATCGTCGGGCCGGACTCGCGACTTGGGAAGTGAGACCTTTAGACCTCACCCTTCCGCGACTACGTCGGCGCCTCCCCAAATGGACCCTGCGCAGGTTCCGCCTGCAGGAGGTCGCCCTCCGGATCGAGCGGGGCGAGGCCCCAACCTCGCAAGGCTCGCCGCGGACCTCGGCTACGTCGACCAGGCCCACCTGGCCCGTGACTTCAAGGCGGCCGTGGGGAAGAGCCCCAGCGCATTCGCGGCTGGTGTGGAGGGATAGGAGCCGGGCGATACGCTGGTTACACAGAAAGTCGATATCGGTGATGTCCTGCTTGGGGAGCTTGCGCACGAAGGCTAGCAGCGCGTCCTTTTGGCCGCGGTCGCAGAGCTGCTTCAAGGTGGACGAGACGTTGCTGCCGTTGCCCCGGAACGCGGGCTCGTCGACGTAGGCGTAGCCGCGCATCTCCTTGGGGTTACAGTAGGATCGAGGAACAACGTCGACGACAGCGCGCGCTGAAGGCGCAGCGCTGCCGCGGGGATCTTCTCCTGAGCGGTCTTGTGCTCGAAGCGAGCAGGCGTCAGCAGCTGCGTGAACATCGCCTGCTGCGCACCGGCACGGTCAGCGGCGCCGGTCGTTCCCAAAAGTTTGCCGGGCGATGTGGAGCGATGCCAAGTGGCCGTCGGCCCTCACGTGGGGGCGGCCGGCGAGAGGTGCGACGCCAATCGCTCGAGCACGCGCCCCCAGGCCGCGTCGAAGTACGCGTACGTCTCGGGCCATTGAGACTCCGGCTCGTCCCACTCGCTGTTCGGCCAGCCGAGGTGCGTGAGGCGGAAGCGGCAGTCACTCGCCTCCGGCTGAAACTCGAGCACCACCCACGTGGGGAGCGCCCGCGTGCGCGCGAGGTGGGGCGGCGCGTTCCACGAGAACGTCAGCATGCGGCCTGGCAAGTAGCTGAGGACGCGGCAGCCCTCCCCTCCTCGCAGGCCGAGGGGCGCGTCCATCAGGAAGAACAGCTCGTAGAAGCCGCCGGGCCGCAGGTCGATGCGGCTCTCGGTCGCCCACCACGTCGCCATCGCGCTGGAGCTCGACCACAGCGAAAAGACATGGTCGGCCGTCGCCGCGAGCTTCGCCTCCTTCACGATGGCGCGCGTCGAGACGTCCGCCTGGGCGGCGTAGGTCAGCGGGGGCGCGAAATTCAGGTTCTTGATGACGCCCAGCACGTTGCCGAACGGGTCGAGCGCCGCGCCCACGACGATGCCCTCGCCGACGTCTTGCGCGGCCTGGTGCAGCTTGCCGCCGCGCTCGACGATGCGCTCGAGCGCCGCCTGCACGTCGTCGACCCCCCAATACGCGGTGTCGCCGCCGGCCCCGGGCTGTGTGCCCTCAGCGGCCGGCTGCAGGCCTAGCTCGTACCCGCCGACGTCGAAGCCGACGTAGAAGGGCTGGTCGAAGTACGGCTGTTTGCCCAGCAGCTCCGCGTACCAGCGCTTCGCGCCCTCGAGATCCTTTACGTGATACCCGACGGTCCTGAGGCCCTTGAGCATGGTCCACCTCCAGCGGTAGGGGGGCTCATGCTACGCGATGTGGCCCAGGCGCGGCCGGCATGTCTCCAGGAGCGTCGCTGTCTTGACCCCGTGGACGTTCACCGTGCCACCACCTTCGCCGGCACGATTGATTCAGGGGGCGCCCTTGCCTCGCGACCGGCCCGCACCGGCGCCACCAAGCCTCGCCGCTTCGGCGATGAGCTCCTCGACGACAGGCCAAGGGATCGGCTTGTGGAGCGAGACACCCAGCCAGCCCGACGGGCCGACGTACGGCGGGACGAAGAAGCGCTCAGGCTCCATTTCGAGCCACGCCTCGCGGGCGTCGGCCGTCGCCATGAGCCACACCGCGACCCGCCCGTCTTCGTGATGGTTGTCGGCGACCATCAGGAACATCTTGCCCTTCTCGACACGGAAGGTGGGCGTGGCCCACGCCTCCTTTTCGTACACGCCCGGGTGCGAGAGGCAGAGCGCGCGCACGCGATTGAAGGCCGCCACGACGCGGGCCTCCTCGGCTTTGGTGCGCGCCGCGCGGGGCCTCGGGGGGTGGGTCCCGGTCTTGGGCTCGCTCTTCGCTCGGGGCGCCGCCGCCTCGCTCCTCGGCTTCGTCCTCTTCGCTGGGGCCCTTCGCGCTGTCATGCGCGGATTGTACCCGCCGTCACTCATTGTCGCGCCACGTATGCTCCTTGGAGCGTGGCGCGCGGTCGGCTGGACGTTGGCGGTAGTCGAGCGCGGCTGTTCGCCTCGACTGTAGGATCGCGCTCATGAAGAGCACGCGGGTGGGGTTGGCGATCGCGATCGTGCTCGGCTGTGGCGACTCGACCTCGCCTGACGGGAGCGGGGGAGCGGGCGCGCGGGATGGCGGAGGCGGCGCTGGAGCAGAGGCCGGCGGGGGACCCGCGGGCGGAGGCGGCGCCGGGTTCGGCGCGGGAGGAGAGGGTGGGGTCGTCTTCGGCGCGACCCTCCCGTTCGTCTACGTCGCGACCAGCGATGGGCAGATCGAGGTGTTCGACCTCGACCGGGGCAGCGGCGCCCTCAGCTCGAAGGGCTCGGTCGAGGCGGGCGACGATCCGAGCTTCCTCGCCGGCTCCCCGGGCAGCCAATACCTCTACGCCATCGACGCCGGCGCCGACGAGGTCCTCGCCTTCGCCATCGATCAGCAGACAGGCCTATTGACCGAGATCGGCGAGCGGCAATCGAGCGAGGGCAGCGGCCCCGCCTACGTCGCCACCGACGCCAGCGGGCGCTGGGTCTTCGTCGCCAACTACGGCGGCGGCACGGTGGCGGTGCTGCCGGTGCTCGAAGATGGCTCGCTCGGTCCCGCCGTCGACGTCGAGGCGCCAGGGGACAACCCGCACCTGATCCGCGCGGACCTCGACAATGAGCACGTCTACGTGCCGTGCCTCGGCAGCGACCTCGTGGCGCTGCTCGACTTCGACGTGAACAGCGGCCAGCTCGAGCCGAGGGTCGACGCTCTGTTGCCGCCGGGGACCGGGCCGCGCCACCTCGAGCTGCACCCCTCTCTGCCGGTGGCTTACGTGATCGGAGAGCTCGGCGACTCGCTCACCACGTTCGACGTCGCGCCGGATGGCGCGCTCACGAACCCGGTCACCATCTCGACGCTGCCCGGCGGGGTGGACCCCAGCAGCAGCAACTGCGCGGATCTCCACCTGCACCCGAGCGGGCGCTTCCTCTATGGCTCGAACCGCGGGCACGACTCGATCGCGCGCTTCACGATCGATCCGCTCAGCGGGGCGGCGACGGCGACTGGCCACACGCCGACCGGGGGCGATTGGCCACGCAACTTCGGGATCGACGTCGACGGCGGCGTCCTTCTGGTGGCGAACCAGCAGTCGGACGAGGTGGTGAGCTTCACGATCGACGCGCGCACCGGGGAGCTCGCAGAGCTGCTCACCACGCCGACGGGCCCCAGCCCCTCGTGGGTCGGCGTCATCCCGCAGTATTTGCTCAAGTGACGGGGCGTTGGGTGGCGCGCGCGCAGCGCCCCAGCGCGCGCTCGCTCGGTCAGCGACCGCAATAGCCCCAGGCGTCGTCCTTCTTCGAGGTCTTGCACTTGAACCCTGGCTTCGAGCACTTGCCTCCGGGGAGGCAGTGCTCGATGTCGGGGTCTTCACAATTGTCCATACACACGGTCTCGGCCAGGCTCTCGGGGAGGGCTGGGCGATAGCAACACGTCTTGCCCTTGTCGCAGTCGGCGGGCTCGTCGCATTGGTTCACCTGGGTCGTCTTGGCCGGGCAGCCCTTGAAGCCGGCCTTGGCGAGGCAGGTGCCGACGCGGTGGTCCTTGCCCCAAGCTTCGCAGCACAGCTCCGTCGCGAGATCGCACTCGACGGTGGCGCAGCGGATCTTGCCGGGGCTCGCGGAGGCCTGCGCGAGCAGGGGTAGGTCGGCCACAGGTGCGCTCGCGGTCGGCTTGGCGCTCGGGGCGGCCGTGGCGCTGGGGATGGAGGTCGTCGCGGCGGAGGCGGTCAGCGTCGGGGCGTCGTCGGATGCCGCGGCGGAGCTCGGCGCGACGGCAGCGGCGCTCGGCTCCAGGTTCGGGGGAGGTGCCGGGCTAGGACACGCGGCGAGCAGAGCAGCGAGGGAGAGGAGCGCGAGTCGCATGGGGCGCACTGTACGTCATGGCGCGGTCCCGGTTCCAACAGCGTCGCGCCCGCGATACGAGGCGGTGATGGCGAGCGTCGCGGTCGACCTTGCAGAGGCAGGAGATCCGCGCACCTCTCCAGAGCGGCTCGCCGTGCTGGCCCGACACCGCCGGCTCGCCGTGCTGCGCGCCGTGGTGCAGAACCCGAGCGCGCCTCCGGCGGCGCTGGGCGTGCTGGGCTTTCGCTTCCCCAAGGAGCTGCTGTCGAACCCGGGCCTCGAGCGGCTGGCCCTCCATGAGCCGGCGGCGCTGCGCGAGGTCGTCTTCGTCGCCGCCGATCGGCTGCTGAGAGCGCCCGAGCTTCCGGAGAGCTTGCTCGTGGTGCTCGCGGATCATCCGCGCTTGGACGTTCGGGAGCGCATCGCGCGCCGTCGCGGTCTGACCGCGCCGGTCCTCGCGGTGCTCGCGCAGGGGGAGGGTTATGGTGTCGCCTGTATGGTGGCGAAGAACCCGAGCACGCCCCCCGAGGTGCTGCGTCGCTTGGCCGAGGCGCTCCCCGAGGACAACGTGGTGCTGTCGGACCTGATTCGGCACCCCAACACGCCGCTCGAGGTGGCGGTGGGCGTCGCGCTCCGCAAGGACTTCCTCCGTGGCGAGCTGCCTCCCGCAGTGCTCGCGCACATGGCTCGCGACCCGCGGCGCGAGGTGAGGCTCGTGAGCGCGGAGCACCCCCTGACTCCAGCGGAGGCCCTGGCCGAGATCGTGCGAGCGAGCCTCGGTCCGGGCGAGCTCGAAGCGCCGAGCTGGTGTTGCGCGTGCGCGTCGCGGGCAACCCCGGCGCCGGTCCGAGCTGCTGGCGCGGCCTGGCGCGATCGGTCTGCGCGCGTGCGTTGCGCGGTCGCCGACAACCCCACCGCGCCCGCGAGCCTGCTCTCTCACTGGCGAGCGACGAGGACGTCCTCGTTGCGCGCCGCGGTCGCCCGCCACGCGACCACGCCGGACGCCGTGCTCGCCGAGCTGGTGCGCGACGCCGACTATGCCATCCGCCACGAGGTCCCCGAAGCGGCCCTGGGGCGCCTCGCGCGGCACGCCGATGGGCGCGTGCGCGCCGCCGTCGCCGCGCACGATCTCGCCTGGCCCCGGCTGCTCGAGAGGCTCGCCCGCGACGAGCGCCCGGAGGTCCGCGAGGCGGTGTCTGAAAACCCCTTCATGGGCGGCGTGCTCAACGAGGAGGAGGCGCAGCCATCGCGCGGACCTTGGCCCGCGCGGCTCGGCGCGCGAAGGGCCGCGAACGCGCCCAGGATTGACCAGGGCGCCGCCGCTCGGTCACCTTACGTGCCATGTCGAGCCCGACCCCGTTCTCCCTCGTCACGCCTCGGCTCCGCCTCGAGCGCCTCGGCCCTGGCCACCTGGACGACTTGGTCGAGCTCGACTCAGACCCGCTCGTGGTGCGGTATGTGGGCGGGGTGTCGCTGGGGCGAGACGCCTACGAGGAGCAGGTCTTGCCGCGGCTCACGGCGTACGACGATCGCCCGTTCGGGTTCGCCGCCGCCTATGAGCAGGGCGCCTTCATCGGCTGGTTCCACCTGCGGCCGAGCGTCGCCGACCCTTCGATGCTGGAGCTCGGCTATCGGCTGAGGCGCAGCGCGTGGGGCAAGGGCCTCGCGACCGAGGGGAGCCGAGCGCTGCTTCGTCATGCCTTCGAGACCCTGGGAGAGTCCGCGGTGGACGCGTGCGCCGTGCCCGATAACGTGGCGTCGACGCGAGTCATGGTGAAATGCGGCATGAAGCGCGTGGGGTCATTCGTGCACCCGCGGTTCGACGTGCTCGTGGATCGGTACCTGGTGCGGCGCGGCGAGGCGGAGTGACCCTTCACCCTTCTCGCGCGAGGAGCTCGACCGGCTGGCACTCCGCGCAGCGGCCGCCCATATGGCGCGCGGACCATTGCGCGCCCTGCCTGCGCGCCTCGCGGTCGTCGACGGTCTACTCCTTCCGCCGCTGCGTAAGGTGAGGGTCACCTCTGGCGACTCCGCGGGCGAGCCGCGCTCTCTTGGGCAGCGGCGGTCTTCCGCGCACGACGCCTCGACAAGCACCCGGCGCTGGCCGATGCTGTACCGATGCCGGAGGAGGGAACGATGCGCCGAGGCCATTGGCTGCTTTGGGGTTGCTTGCTCGTGTTCAGCGCCGCCTGCGGCGACAAGGGGAAGGCCGAGGGAGGCGACGGCTCCGACGAGAAGGGGGGCAAGAAGAGGCGCGACAAGAGCGACAAGCAGGAGCTGACCGACCCGAGCGTCAAGCCCCCGTCGCCCCCCACCGCCACCCCGACCGGGACGCCCGTCGGCGGGACCCAAGAGGACGCGGACTTCGAGCGCTGGTCGCAGAAGGCGAAGGGCTCGCCGCCGGATCCGGACGCGGCGTACAACGCAGGTCAGTACCTTTACAACCGAAAGCGGTTCGAGGAGGCGCTGGCGATGTGGCGCGTCGCCAAGGCCGCGACCCCAGACGACTTCGACGCGGCGAAGAAGATCGTCCAAGCGCTGAACGCGCTCGGCCGGCACGACGAGGCAGCGAGGGAGCTCGGCGAGGTGCGGCGCATCTTCCAGACGTCCACCGACGAGCGCGTGAAGAAGCAGAGCAACGTGGTGATCGATCAGCTGGTGGTCGCCGGGCGCGCGGTGATGGTGCTCGAGATGCTGGTCCCCAACGATCCGACGCTGCACTACCACTGGACCGCGCGCGTCGACGATGGCTCGGGCAAGAAGGTCGCCTTCACCGTGCAGCTCGAGTCGAGCGCCTATGGCCGCGAGAGCGGCATGCCGTTCCTCACTGGCGTGACGCGGCCCGCGGGCCACGCCTCCTTCGAGGGGTACAAGGCGCTTCCGCCTTATGGCGAGTGGCGCGCCACCGCGACGAAGCGGATCGAGGCGGAGCTCGGAAAGTAAGGGGCACGAGCGACGGCTGGGTGGGCCCTCATTCGTCGAATGAGAGGCGGAGCTGTCGCCAGCTCCCGATTGGTAACGGCGCGGATGGGCCGCATTGCCCTTCCTTCAGCGACCAGACGCCGCATTGACCTTCTCTCGGCGGGCGGCTACGCCGCCTTTCGCCCCTCTTTCGGCGACGAGACGTCGCTGGTCGGGAGAGGCCGGCGCCGTCGCTGAAGACGAGCCATTGATGTAGGGGCGGCCCTCAATGGCCCGCGGCGAGCGACGTCAGTCGACGGCCGGCCCGACGAGGTCGTCGATCTCGCGCGGCGCGAAGCCGACGAGCTCCGGCTCGGGGACGAGCCTGACGCCGAGCTGCGCTTGGACGCCGTCGCGGATGAAGCGCGCGAACGAGACGATGTCGCTCGCGGTCGCGCCGCCGCGGTTGACGATCGCGAGCGCGTGCTTCGTCGACAGCCCGACCGGGCCATGAGCGGTGCCCTTCTGGAAACCGGAGCGCTCGATGAGCCAGCCGGCGGCGAGCTTCACGCGGCCTTCTTGGGCGTCGAACCGCGGCATCTTCTCGGCGGGCGACAGCGCGCCCCGCGCTCGAGCGCGCTGCTCGGCCCGATCGGCGGCTTCGGCGGACACGATCGGGTTCATGAAGAACGAGCCAGCGCTCTGGTTGTCGGGCCCGCCCGCCCCATAGACCATGGCCTTGGACGTGCGCAGCTCGATCACCTTCTGGCGGACCGCCGCCGCGGCGTGCTCCCCCGGGCCCATCGCGCGGGCCAGCTCGGCGTAGCGCGGCGGCGCGGCGCGCCCTTCGCTCAGCGCGAGCTCGACGGAGGCGACGATGAACCGTCCGCGCAGCTCCCGCTTGAACGCGCTGTCGCGGTAGCCGAAGGCGCACGCCTGGGGGCTGAGCTGCTCGATGCCCCCGGTGGCGCGCTCGATCACGACGACGCGCGTGACGACGTCCGACACCTCCTGGCCATAGGCGCCGACGTTCTGGATCGGGGTGGCGCCCGACCTGCCCCGGGATCCCGGAGAGGCACTCGACGCCCGCGAGGCCGCGCAGGGCCGAGGCCGCGACGACGTCGTCCCAAGGCTCGCCAGCGGCGGCCTTGACGAGGACGCGCCCGCGCTCGCGCTCGACCATCTCGACGCCTCGCAGGCAGACGTGGATGACCAGCGCGTCGAGCCCCTGATCCGCGATGACGAGGTTCGAGCCTCCGCCGAGCACGAAGGTCGGCAGCCCCTCGCGCTTGGCCCAGGCGAGCGCGCTCGCCAGCTCCGCCTCGCTCTCGACCCGCGCGAAATGGCGCGCTCGGCCGCCGACCCCCATCGTGGTCAGCGGCGCGAGCTCGACGCCCGAGACGATGGACACGTCAGGGCTTCACGCGGACGCGGGTGCCGGCGAGGAAGCCCGAGTCGACCGCCTGCACGTCGTCGAGGAACTTGCGGTACCCCTCGGCCTCGACCGTGCCTGTGGGGAGGTTCATCACAAAGTCCTCGACGATGGTGTCGCCGTCGACGCGGATCGAGCGCTGCGCGCCGAGGACGTCGCCCTTCTGCTCGAGCCCTGACGCGAGCTTCTCGATCTTCGCGCCAGCAGGCAGCTTGATGCGGCGAGTTAGCTTGTATTGGATCGGCCAGTCGATGTTGAGGGCGCTCTCGCGCTCGGCCTTCGACGCGTAGATCTGCGCGAGGGTGCCCTGGCGCGCAGGCTCGATGCCAGGCAGCACCCACGTCTTGCCCTCCTTGCCCTCGATGCTGCCGAGGCCGGGGATGGTCACGGCGGCGACGATGCTGACCTCCCACGAGCCCTCCTTCGAGGAGAGCTTCACGTCGTCGACGCTCGCCCACGGCACCCACGACTGCACCACCGAGCGGAGCATGTTGCGTCGGTCTTCGCCGACGACGTAGTTGAACGCGTCGGCGAGCGACTGCGCCTGCCCGCCGCGGAGGCTCAGGGAGATGGTGCCCTTGGCGGTGCCTTGCGCGTCGAGGGCGAGATCGACCTTCGCCTCGTCGACCGTCTCGTCCTGACGGACCGGCACGGGGATGATCTGGCCGCCGCTCAAGATCGCGCTGCGCCCCTTCAGCTCGGGGCTCACGCGGCCCGGAGGCAGCGGCGGACCTTGAACGTCGGCGTCGATCCACACGTCGCCGCTCGCGAGGCGCGCGATGACCAGCGGCTTGCGGAAGCGGCCGGGGTGCGGGGGGAAGTTGGGCGCCGCGGAGAAGGGCTCGGTCTCGGCGACGGCCAGGTCGACCTTCACTCCCAGCTCGCGCAGCACGCTGTAGAGGATCCACGTGCGGCTGCCCATCGCGTCGTCGACCATCCAGCGGATGGGCTGCGCGTGGCCGCCGCCCGCGGAGAAGCTCGACGAGTCTCCGAGCTCGTAGCCTCCGGACGCGATCTTGATGGTCTTGCCGACGTGGTCGACCACGCGCCCGACGAGGGCCGCCTCGTCGAGCTGGGCGGTGGGCGGTGCGCCGGTGGCGTCGGGCTTGGCTGCCTCCTTGGCGAAGCGCGCGATGAACGGGTCGCTGTCGTTGAGCCCGAGCATGTTCTCGCCGACCGCTCGGCCGACCTTCTCCCAGGTCTGCGTGCCGAAGCTGATGCGCACGCCGCGCTCGAGCCAGGGCAGGCCGTCCTCGATCTTTCGCGGGGCGAGGTTCGTGAGCTTGTAGCGCATGAAGCGATACCCGCCCTTCACCTCTTCGACCGGCTTGCCGAGCATCGCGTGCGTCCAGAAGGTCGCCTTGAAGGACTCGGGGAGGCGCAGGACGATCTCGGCGTCGGCGACGCTCGTTCGCTCGGGGAGCAGATCGGGAGTGTCGACCGTGTACTCCCCGAGCTCGTTGGGGAGGTAGTAGCCCTCGAGGTAGTGCTCGACGTAGTCGCCCTTCTCGAGCTGCGACATGTCGCCCATCGCGGCCTCGAGCACGCGCCCGTCTACCTTGTGCACGCGGCGCCGCAGCATGTTCGGGTACCCGCGGCCGTCGATCATCGGCTGCTCGAGGTAGAACGACTGAGCGACGTCGGTCGTGCCGCTGACGCGCTTGAGATCGTAGAGCACGACCCGCATGAAGCCGTCGGCGTCCATCCCGTAGTGCTCGACGTGCTTGAGCACGGCCGTCGCGGCGCCCGGCAGCTTGGGCGACTTTCGGTCGGCCTCGACGATCGCGCGCCCTTCCTCTTCGAACTTCTTCGCGTCCTCGGATGGCTCGTTGAAGGCGAGGCCGACGCTCTGCATGGTGAAGGGCCGAGAGGGGTCCTTCACCAGCTCGCGCATCGCGTAGGCCTTGGCCTCCTCCTTCTTTCCCATGCGCGCGAGGATCGCCAGGATCGAGGACGTCGAGCGCTCCCAGGGGAGCATCTTTTCGTAGATGGCGAGCGCGGCTTTGTCGTCGCCCATCTTCTGGCGGTAATCCATCTCCATGAACAGGTACGCGCGAGGCGACGAGGTGAGCTCTCGCAGCCGCACCAGCTCCTCGAGGGCGCCCTTGCGGTCGCCGAGGCCGGCCTTCGCGTCGGCGCAAGAGGTTGAAGCCTTCGAGAGCCCACCGTCACAAGCGAGCTTCTGCCAGTCGCGACCTGCGCGCGGGTGCATGGAAGCGTCGAGGCCCGCGACCAGCGGTGAGCCCGGCGCTCGCTGGGCGATCTCCCCGTAGATGCGCTCGGCGAGATCGAGGAGGTTCGCCTGACCCGCGAGGTTGAGGGCCAGCTGCAGCTCCATCACGTCGAGCTTCGACAGGTCGGCGTCGGGCTTGGTCACCCCGAGCTCGACCAGCGCTTCGAACGTGCCGTCCGGGCCCTTGCGCCGCTGGAGCAGCTCGGCCGCGACGACCTTCGCCTCCCAGGCGTCGGGCTTCGTCTTCTTGATCTCGTCGACCGAGGCGCGCGTGAGCTCGATGCGCTTCCAGTCGGCCATGTCGGAGGCGCGCTCGAGGGCGCGCATCCACACCAGGTGGAGGGCGGCGTCGCGACCCTCGCGGGTCTCGAGCAGCGAGCGCTCGATCAGGTGCTCGGCGCGGCGCGCGTCGCCGACCGCGAGCAGCGCCGCGGCGCCAACGGTGAGCGACGCGTCGGACGGGCTCTGCGCGACGGACCCCAGGGCGATCTCGACGGGCTCGGTGGGCTTGACGGTCGCCTCTTCCCCCGCCGCCGGCGCGCGGACGGGCATCGCGTTGCCTTCGCCGTCGAGCACGACCAGCTCGATGTCGCCCGCGTCTTGCTTGTCCGCGACGCGCACGACGACGCGCACGACGCCCTTCGAAACGGCCGCGTGCCCCATGACGAGCAGCGATGACCAGCCTGCGTCGTACTTGCGCTCGGCGACCTTCACCCCGCCGACCTCGAGCACGGTCGTCGCGCCGGTCGACATCAGGAAGCTGAGGCGCTGGTCGGACGGGTTGTCGATGTGCAGGACGACCTCACGCAGGCCCGGCTTGTCGCTCGCGCCGCGGACCCCGAGGGAACAGCCGTCGGCCGGGACGACCGCGGACAGGGCGGGGTTGAACGTCCCGGGGCTCGCGAACTGGCTCGGCATCGGGCCGGTCGCGGGGGTCTTGGCGGGGCCCGTGAGCGCGACGAGCGGGGAGGTGTCGAGCGGCCCGACGACCATGGCCTCGGAGACGCAGCCTCGGCGGCCGAACCACACCTTCGCCCCACCGGTCTCTCCGGTGAACAGCGCCATGCCGTACAGGCTGCGCGCGATGAGGCCCTTCATGAGCGGCGCGTTCTGAGCGCTCTTGCCGTCGAGCGCGCCCCACGCCTCTCGCAGCCGCACGGCGATCTCCTGGAAGGCCTCGCGCGATCGGTGCGCGATCGGCTGCGGGCCACGGCCGCCGCCGTCGACCAGCACGTCGAGCGAGGCGACGAGCACCGCGATGGCCGTCGGATCTCCAGCGTTGTCGACCGCCGCGTCGACCGCGTCGAGGTAAGGCTCGGGGTCTTGCGGATCGTTCATCTCCGCGTGGATCGCGGCGACGAACGTCTTCTCGACGCCCGAAGGCGGCGACACTCCGGGGACCTTCGGATCGGGGCGCGCGCACCCGGTCGCGGCAGCGAGGACGAGGGCGATGGAAGAGAACAACCAGCGGGGGGCGGTGCGCATGGGGGGCGGGGCCATCGTGCCCCATGCTCGTCGTCCTCGCTAACAGAAACGGGTCGTCTTGGTGCAGCGCGGCAGGGCGAAGCCCGGTCCGATCGGCCGGGCTTCGCGCTACCCTCCCGCCCATGCTCAAAGCCGGTGATCGCGCCCCGACGTTCAAGCTCCCGGCCGCCGACGGCGGCACGTTCGACCTCGCGAAGTCCAAGGGACGCAACGTGATCGTCTACTTCTACCCGCGCGACGACACCCCCGGCTGCACCGTGGAGGCGATCGAGTTCTCGCGCGCGCTGAAGGACTTCGAGGGCGCGGGCGCGACGATCGTCGGGATCAGCAAGGACTCGATCGCGAGCCACTGCAAGTTCCGCGACAAGCACAAGCTCACGATCGCGCTCGCGAGCGACCCTGACCTCGCCGTCCACCGGGCGTACGGCGCGTGGGGCGAGAAGACGATGTACGGCAAGAAGGTCGAAGGCGTCATCCGCTCGACGTTCCTGGTCGGCCCCGATGGCAAGGTCGCTGCGGCGTGGCCGAGCGTGAAGGTCGCGGGGCACGTCGAGAAGGTGTTGGCGACGCTGCGCGGAGACCCCGCGCCCGCGGCGCCGAAGAAGGCCGCCGCGCCGAAGAAGGCGGCGCCGGCGCCGAAGGCCGCGCCAGCGAAGAAGGCCGCCGCGAAGAAGGCCGCGCCTGCGAAGACGGTCGCGAGGTAACGCGCCGGGGTCGTCAGCAGGATCCGTTGCAGACGACGGCGCCGTTTGCGCACGTCTCGCCGGTCTCGGCGCAGCCGCCGAAGGTGCAGTCGAAGTCGTCGCCACAGCGGATGGTGCACGTGCCGGAGCCGGGGCACGCGACGTCACAATCGCCGTAGCAGGTGATGTCGCAGTCCCCGGAGCCTGTGCAGGACACGCTCGAGTCGTGGCCAACCTCGAGGTCACAGCTCCCGGACCCGGTGCACGAGACGTCGCAGCCGTCCACGCAATCGAACTCACAGTCGCCGGAGCCAGCGCACTGCAGTCCGCACTCGTCGACACACAGGATGGCGCAGTCCCCCGAGCCGGGGCAGACGCACTCATCCCCTGCGCACTCGCAGGTCGGCCCCTCGACGGGGTCTCCCACGGTGCAGTCGTTGCCGGGCGGCGGCTCGTAGTCGTCCCCGCAGGCGGCGAACAGCGCGGCGGCCCCGACCAGGCAGAGGCTCATCCCCAGAGACTTGTTCATCGGGATCATGCGCTGGTTCATGGGGATTGAGCTCCGTGGTTCTGCTCTCGTTCGGTCACAGTGAGCACGCGCCATTGTCGCAGGTGAGCCCTGCGCAGCACTCGGTCCCGTCGGTGCAGCAGCCGCCGACCGCCTTGCAGCTCGAGGCCGCGCAGCTGGGGAACTCGCCCCCGCCACACAGACCCGAGCAGCAGTCCGCGTTGCTGCGGCACAGGACCCCATTGTCGCTGCAGTCCTCGCAGCCTCCGCCACCGTCCTCTCCACAACGATATTCGCCCGCCTGCGCGTCGTAGCTACACGGAGCTCCGCAGCAGTCGTCTGGCGTTGAACACGCGCCTTCGGTGGGGACGCAGGCGCAGTCGGCACACGCGCCTGCGGTGCAGGTACCGCTGCAACAATCGGAGTCTAGATCGCAAGACTGTCCGACGACCGTGCAGTTGAAGCCGTTCTCGCAGGTGCTCGTGTTCTGGTTGCAGTTGCGCGAGCAGCAGTCGCCGTCCTCCTGACAGGCCTCGCCGGCGAATGAACAGCACGGGCCCTGACAGCGGTTCACGCCCCATAGGCTGGGCAGGCACAGATCCTGGCCCTGCGGCGCGCCGGGGCAACACTCGCCGAACGATGGGTCGCAGATCTCCCCGGGCGGCCGGCAGTTCGCGGGCTGGCCGCACTTCATGACGTCGCCTTGGAGCTGGCAGTTCGACGTGCAGCACTGGCCATCTGCAGAACACAGCTCACCAATGGGTTTGCAGCCCCCGATCGTCATGCAGAACGAGGCGCCCGGCAGCAGCTCGACGCAGGCGTTGGAGCAGCACTGGCTCGGGCCATTGCACGCTTCACCGACGGGCTTGCACATGCCCGCCGAGGCGCACTGCATCACGCCTGATCCAGCGTCTTCGCACAGGTTGCCGCAACAATCGGCGTTCTCCGTGCAGACCTCGCCCGCGACGTGACAGCCGACGAGGGGCTGCGCGCACCACAGCCCGCCGAGCGGGGATTCCTCGCAGATGCCGCTGCAGCAGACGCTGCCGCCCACCGAGCAGTCTTCACCCGGCTGCAGGCAGCCGCCGCCTTGAGCACAGGTGCCGGCGGCGCAGAGGTTGGAGCAACACTCGACGTCGTCGGTGCACGCCTGCCCGATCTGGCCGCAGCCGACGACGTCGGAGCAAGCGCCGTCCACGCAGCTGAGCGAGCAGCAGTCGATCGCTGCGTCGCAGGGTTCGCCAGGCCCGTCGCAGACAGCGCCACCCTGGCCTCCACCCTGCCCCCCGCCCCCGAACGACGCGCCGCCGCCGCCGATCGCCGCAGACCCCCCGGTCGCTGCCCCACCTTGCGACGACGCGCCCGCGCCACCCCCGCCAGTGGTCGTCGTCTCATCGTCGCAGCTGCAGTCGATGACGGACGAGAACAGCGCGAGCCCGAGCAGGGTCGTGGGCGGTAGCGAGCGCAGGGAGGGCAGCATTCCCGAAGGATAGACCCAACGTCGGAGGGGGGGGGGCGAGAGAAATCGCGGGCTCCTCAATCGTCCCCGCCGCGCCCCTTCTCCTTCTTCTTCTTCGGGCCTTTGCCCTTCCCCTTGTTTTCCTCTCCCTGACCCTTCGGCTTGTCGTCCCGCTTCTCGTCGTCGTCCCGCTCTCCCTTGTCGCCGCCGTCGCTGGGCACCAAGCCGCGGACCTCACCGTTTCCGTTGCAGTCGACGAAGATCGGGGCCCGGTGCGAGCCGGCGGCTGCGTCGACGATGCCACCCGGACGCAAGCTGAAGAGCCCAGCCTCGAGCGTGTCACCGTCCTCCAACAGCACCACGAGCTTTGCGGGATCGTCTTTGCGCTTGAGCCGGCTGTGAGAAAATTTCTGGCTGGGGTGTGGCGCGAGGCGCACATGGTCGGTCCACGTGTCGACCACCGCGAGCTCGAGGCGCGCACGCTTCAGCTTCTTCACGTGCCGCTTGTCGTCGAGCAGGTAGACGCGCACGTCGCCTGAGTCGCGACAGGCGACGATCTCGACGAGCTTGTCTCCGAGCGGCTGCAAGACGCCGCCGTTGGGGCCCCGCTCTTTGGGCTCGGGGACTCGCGACGCAGCTCGCGCCGCCGTCGCTGCGATCGCGGCGGTGCCTCCACGCGGAACGTGAAGCACCCCTCGGACGCGTGTTTCACCGACGGCGAGCGCATAGCCGACCTCGGTGAGGTTGGCGGCGAGCGGATCGATGTGGCCCGTCAGCAGCGACCCGGAGGCGGACAGTGGCACCTCGCGCGCGTCCGCGCCCGCTCCCAACGGGCGGATCGTGAGCGCTGCGTCACGCATGGCCGCGTCCGGGGCGGCCCCGGACAGGGTCGCGGTGACGTCGCCGGTCGAGGTGATCTGCCATGACAACACGAGGTCGCCGTGGCGCTCCGCGATGGAGCCAGCGAGCGCCGCGTTCGCAGAGAGGGGCGACGACGACGCATGGGTCGAGCGCGGGTCGGGGGAGCGCGAGCTTAGCGATCGGCCTTCCGACTCTTCGCTCTTGTCGGAGGTCGCCCCGCTCCGGGTGCGCGACAAGACGAGCGCCGTTACGCCGACGCCGATGCCCAGCGCGGCCACGCCGATGAGGATCGCCGCGACGATGGGCGCCTTCGAGGGACCACGGGCCTCCGCCTGCCGAGCGCCGCTCGTCGTCACCCCGGAAGCGGTCGGGGTCGGCACCAGCGGCTCGAGCGGCCCCCTAGGCGTCGACGGAGCCGGCGCTCCCATCAAGGTCTTCGCACCACCGAGCAACGAGGACTCTGCCGCGTCGGGTGAGCGAACCGAGACGGGCACCACGACACGAGGGGCGCTCGGGCTGTGCCCGGCGAAGGGTTGGGGGGCGGGCGCCGACCCCTGCTCGCGGGCGAGCGCTGCGGTCGAAAACGGGGGCGCCTCGCCACAGCGCGCCGCGCGCACGTCCTCCAGCATCGCGCGGGCGTCCGGGTAGCGTCGCTGTTTGTCGAAGCACAGCGCGCGGTCGACGATCAGCGCGACCTTCGGATCGATGGCCGCCACCGACGACACGGGCGGGGCCGGCGTGGTGCCCATCTTGATGAGCAGGGCCGCCTCGGTCTCGGCCTCGTGGATGCGCTTGCAGGTGAGCAGGCGGAACATCGTGGAGCCCATCGCGAACACGTCGACGCGACCGTCGATGTCCGTGCCGTGGATCTGCTCGGGCGCCATGTACGCCGTGGTGCCGAGCAGCGCGCCCGTCCGCGTGCGGACGCTGCTCGGGCCCTGGCGCATGCGGGCGATGCCGAAGTCGAGCACCTTCAGCCGTCCCTCCGTGGTGACGAAGAGGTTGTCGGGCTTGATGTCGCGGTGGACCATCCCCACGGCGTGCGCGACCACGAGGACCTCGAGGGCCGCCTCGACGTGCGCCAGCACCTCGGCGGGGTCGAGCGGCCCACGCGCCGCCCGCTGCCCCAGCGACTCACCCTCGAGCAGCTCCATCACCATGAAGGGTGCGCCTTCGTCGGTGGTGTCCACGTGGGAGACCTGCACGGTCGCTGGGTGACCTAGGCTCGCGACCGCCCTCGCCTCTTGTTCGAAGCGCGCCCGGAGCTCCTTCGAGACCGCGACGTCGTCGTGGAGGATCTTCACGGCGACGCGCGCGCCACCGGTGGCGCTCGTCGCTGCGTAGACCGCGGCCATCCCCCCCATGCCGACCAAGGCGTCGATACGCCACCGACCCTTGAGCCACGCTCCGACGCGGGCCTGGGCGCGCTCTTGGTCCTCGTCCACGCGGGCGAGAGGATACACTGCGTCGGCGCGTCCTGCCGCGCCGGCGTGCTTCCGCCTTCAGATCGCGTCGACCCGGTGCTTTGGGTCTTTCAGCGCCTTGTCGAGATCCTCGGCCACCTTCTTCGTGTCTCGCGGCTCGGCCTTCGCGGGGTCGAACTCGGGAGTGTCCGCCCAGATCGGCTTGTCCCCGTCGTAGAACGAGGTGGTGAGCATCTCGTATTGCTCGCCTTTGTCATTGAACGCGTCGTTGGCGTGCGCGCGCTCGAGCACGAGCCGCCCCTTGTCGAAGTAGTACGTCGCCATGATGGTCGGCGGTGTGTACGGCAAGATCGCCGCCACCTTCACGAGCGTCGACCCGTCGTAGAACCCCATGAGCGGGATGCCAAACCCGCTCGCTCGGTAGGTGTGCCCGGGGACCCGACGGTACGAGGAGATCTTCGCGTCGATCGACGCCGCGAGCCGCGCGATCTCCTCGGCCTTGGCGAAGGCTGTCGCGTGCTTCTCCGCGAGGGCGGTCTTCTTGGGAGAGAGCGTCTGGAGCGGCTTTCGCGCGCTCGCGGGGCTCTGGCCGAGCTTGAGCTTGAGGCGAAGCTCTTGACCCGTCGAATCGATGCCGGCGACGCCCTTGTCGAAGAAGGCGTCGTCGATCTTCAAGGGACCCTGGAGCGCCGAGACCCTCAGGTCGTCCACCTCGAACGGGTCGAGCCCCAAGAGGACGGCCGTCGTCACCGTCGCGCCCTTCAGATCCGAGAGCACGACCCAGCCGCCCTCCTTCTTGTCGCCCAGCGTCCCGCACGCCCCGAACAGACAGACCGGCATGCTCTCGGCCACGGGGGTGCCCTTGTGTCGATCGACCTCGATCGACCACCACGCGCCGGGGTCGAGGGCGCAGGTGGCGGTCGTCCCCTCGACGCAGCCGGTGCCCGGCCGCCTGCACGCGTCGCACGCGGTGATCTTGGGCAGCGGCTGGTACTCTCCGCGCGGCGAATCCGGCGGAGGCGCAGGCGGGGCGGCGGCGCTCCCGACAGGGGCGCTCGACGTCACGGCGGGCGCCGAAGCGGACGACTTGCCGGCCGTGGTTCTGACAGAGGCGGAGAGCGCCTTGGCGGAGGGCGCCGGCTCGGACCCCGAGCTTGAGCAAGCGAGGAGCGCCGCCGCGACCACCGCGGAGAATCGAGAGGCGAAGCAGGACGTTCCGTTCATCGGGAGGCCACGGTGGTGAGGATCGTGCCCCGGCGCAAGCCAGGGCTTGCTCGTGATGGAGCTTGCCGAAGGGCGAAGAGTGCCCTGAGCGCGTGCTCGCTACTTCTTGGGGGCCGCCTCGAGCCGCTTCGTCCGCTTCTCGAGCAGCGCCCTCGCCTCGTCGAGGGGGACCCCGAGCTCGCCGTGAGCCTCGGGCGTCATCATCATTAGCGCGCTCGCCGCGGCGCCGCGGGTGTCCTCGGCGGCGGCCTTGTCGGCGAGGAGCGCGCGGAGCGCCGCGATGGCTCGCGGCCTTTCGAAGAACGGGACGGTCTCGGGCTTGGCGAAGGCGACGTCGCCGATCGCGGAGCCCATCGGGTGTCGGTCGTCCCGCGGGCCCGTCTCGAGGCGCCGCATGGAGCGCTCGTACGCGCCCTTGCTCCGGCTCTTCAGCGCGGTCAGCGACCAGGCCAGCGTGAGCCCCTGGAGGCACGTGTCGTAGAGCTCAGGCGGCGTCGCGGGATCATCGAGGATCGCGTCGTAGGCCGCGAGCATCTCCTCATCCTCGCCGACCCCGAGGGCGAGGCAGAGCGCCTCGCGGACCGGGATCGCAGGATCGGACTTGAGCGCCTTCAGGACGGCCTCGCGCTCCTTGCCGGTGGGCAGCTCGAGCTTGTTCGCGAGGCCTGTCGCGGCCGCGCGCCTGACGAGCTCGGCCTCGCTCGCCAGCGCGCCGACGAGCAGCGCGCGCAGCTCGGGATCGCGCGAATCTTGGGTGACCGCGAGGACGATCTGGCGTGCGACGCCGGCGTCGCGCTCGCGCGCGAACAGCTCGATGAGCTCCTTCTTGGCGAGGGCGTTCTTGGACTTCACGAACCGTCCGTACAGGCGAACGAGCACCGAGCGCACGGCAGACGAGGCGTCTTGTCGGAACGGCGCCGCCGCGGCGATGACCGCCTCGGGGCTGTCGTCGATCCAAGCGACGTTCTGCCCCGACCAGTCGTTGAAGGCCTTCGCCGCAGGGCAGCTCATGTCGAGCTCACCCTTGTCGTTGGTCTTGCACGCGCTCACGGCCCGGAGGTGGGCGGAGAGGTCGGGCGAGGGGTCGGCGCCGAGCGGGAGCGGGGCCGGTCCGCTGCTCGAGACCTCGTCATCACACGCGACGATCGCCATTGCGAAGATGGCCGCGAGGAAGGTCCGCATCTTCACGTTCTATCACCGCGCGCGGCGCCCGCCGATGACCAGCGTGACCAGGAACCCCGCGACCGCCCCGGTGACGTGCGCGAGCTGGGAGACGTTCGGCACGACGACGTCGAAGACGGTCTGCAGCGCGAGCAGGAGCAGGAGCAGCAGGAAGCGACGCTTGGCGAGGATGGAGCGGTCTTCCCGATAGCCGCGAAGCAGGATCGCGCAGGACGCCCCGACGAGCCCCATGATGCAACCCGAGGCCCCGACCAGGGCCGACGGCTCGCTGGGCAGCCAGGTGTCTCGAGCGATGGCGAGCAGCCCGCCCGCGAGGCCCGACACGAAATAGGTCACCAGGAAGCGCGCCCTGCCCAGGCTGTTCTCGACGAAGGGAGCGATCACCAGCAGGCCGAGCGTGTTGAACGTGAGGTGCACGAAGCCATAGTGGAGGAAGAGAAAGGTGAAGAGCCGGTGCACCTCCCCGCGCTCCACGACGCTCCACGCGACGAGCGCTCCGAGCCGATCGAGCACGACCTCGTCGGTGCTGCCGCCGAGCGCGGTCTCGACGCCGAACACCGCGAGCAGCAGCGCCGCGAGCGCCCACGTCGCGTAGGGGCGCGTCGGGCGAGAGGCGCCGAAGCGATAGCGGCGCTCGGCCTCCAGGATCCGCGCGAGGGCGTCGACCAGGTCTTGCTGCGCGGGGTCGAGCGGATCCGCGGCGGTGCGCTCCTCGAACAGCAGCCGCGCGCGGGCGGCGCGCGCCAAGCCCCTCGGCCCCACGGCGAGGCGCTCGAGCTCGCCGCGCGCCTCGGTTCGCCCGGCGGCGAGATCCGCGGTGAGCTGCCAGAGCCGCCGCAGCTCGGGCCCCGCCGCCCGGAGCTGGGCGCCGAAGAACAGGTCGACCTGCTCGCGCCGCCCCGCGTACGCGAGGATCGCGACGCACGCGAGATCGTGGGGTCGCGCGGCGCCCGCGCGCACGCTGACGCGCCCAAACCGCTCCAGGGCGCGCGTGCGGTGGCCGAGCTCGAGCTCGAAGCGCAGCACCACGATCGCGAGCGATGGGTCTCTCAGCAAGACGCCGTCGGGGATGGATTGGAGGAGATCGTCGAGGTCGTCCCAGCGCTCCGCCGTGCGCAGGGCCATGAGCCGCTCCCACAGGAACGGCTCGCTCACCGACACCTTCGATTCGGCGATCAGCCGCGCGATCTCGTCGAGCGCCTGCTCGACGTCGCCGGCCTGCTCGAGCGCTATGACCCTGAGGCGCCGGGCCTGGAGGCGGTAAGCGGCCGTCGGGTGCAGCGCGTACATCGCCCAGGCGCAGGCCTCGGCGAGCCGCCCGCGCGTTCGAAGGCTCGCCGCCACCGCCGCTCGCGAGAGGAGCATCGGCGCCCAGCCGAGCGTGAACCACACCGCGAACGAGACGACGCCGACGTGGTCACGAAACGACGCGTAGCCGACCCCGGCCACGGCGAGGACGATGGCCGCGACGATCGCCCAGTCGGCGGCCAGCGGGCGAACGCGGAGCGCGCGCACGGCGAGCGCGACGGCAGACATCACCGCCAAGACGAGCAGCGGGAGCTCGAGATCCATGCGTGGCGGTCAGATGCAGTCTTCGCTGCAGCACGGACCCTCGGGGTGCAGATCGCACGGGTCCCAGTTGACCGTGGGCCCCACGACGAACGTCCGCTGCACCTCGTGGATGACCGTGGTCTCGTCGCTCTCCAGCATTTCGACCGCGACGAGGATCGGCGTACCCTCGGCGAGCGGCGGGTCGTTCTCGAGATCCCATTGGATCCCGGGCATCGTCACCTGGATGCCCGCGTACTGGGGCCAGCCGCCCCAGTCGGTGAGCTCCGCGAAGACCGCGTTCACGTACGTCCCGTCGATCGGGGTGCTGGTGACCGGATCGAGCACGCTGGAGCGCACGACGATCGCGTCGCCGCAGTCGGCGCAGCCTACGGCGAGGAACAGGTGGTAGCCGCCCTGGGGCCCGGACCACAGCGTGATGGCCGCGTCGTCGGCGAGGCGTTCGAAGCAGGCCTCGCCGGTGCCGATCTCGAACACTGCAGGGTCAGCGGGCGCCTCGCACACGAACGGCGCGGGGGCCCCGCCGGCGCCGCCCTCACCCGCGCCACCTCCCCCCTGCGCGTCCCCAGCGCTGTCTGCGCTGCAGCCGTAGGCCGCGAACAGGCCGATCGATAGCGAGCGGAAGGCCGAGGAGCGCTGCATGCGTCGCTGAGTTTGGAGGCGCGGCTCAGGGCCGTCAACGACAGAGCCCGAACAGGGCGCGGCGATCACGACGATGGTTGCGCCGCCGCACGAGCTGAGGCTTCCTGCCGCGCGTGCTTCGAACCTTTCTTTTCGGGTCGTGCGCGATGCTCGTCGCCTCGTCCGGTGCTGGGGCACGGGCCCGCTGGGGGACGGCACGCTCCAGTCCGACGGGGTGGTGGACGTCTCGGGTCTGACCGACGTGCCGGCGGTCGTCGGCGGGTGGTCCCACACCTGCGCGCTGGTGACGGGTGGCGAGGTCTTCTGCTGGGGCGGCGGAGACGGCTTCTCTCACGTCGGCGGGAGCGACGGCGGCGCTTGGCTCACGCCCACGCGCGTGGAGCTGTAGCGGCGCGCGGCCAGGAGCGCTGCGTCATCGCCACAGCCAGCTCATCAGCACGAGCGCCGCGGCGAGCGCGAGGATCGGGAGCGCGAGCCACGCGAGGACGATCACCCAGCCCGGGGCGAGGCTGCGGCCGCCGCGCGCGTCGCACGATGTGCAGATCGCCCACAGCTTCGAGCCGCCCTCGGTGAGCACCGAGCAGTCTCCGCAGACCAGGCGCTTGCAGCGGGCGCAGGGTCCAGCGGCCTCCGCGCCGCACAACGCGCAGAGCATCGGGCCGCCGCCGCCGTCGACCGGCTGGAGCTGGCCCGACATGGTCAGCTCACCCCGGGGGCCTCGTGCCCGGTCGCCGCGACGTACTCCTTGTAGCCGCCGCCGTACGACCGCACGCCCTCGGGCGTGACCTCGAGCACGCGGTTGGAGAGCGCGCCGAGGAACTGGCGATCGTGGGACACGAACAACATCGTCCCCTCGAAGCCGGCGAGCGCCTTGAGCAGGGTCTCCTTGGTGTCCATGTCCAGGTGGTTGGTCGGCTCGTCGAGGACCAAGAAGTTGGGCGGGTCGAAGAGCATCACCGCGAGCACGACGCGGGCCTTCTCTCCCCCAGACAGAACGCGGCAGCTCTTGTCGACGTCGTCGCCGCTGAAGCCGAACACCCCGGCGAGGGTGCGGAGCGAGCCCTGCGTCGAGAACGGGAAGGCCTCTTGGAGGGTCTCGAACACGGTCTTCTTGGGGTCGAGCAGCTCCATCGCGTGCTGCGCGAAGTACCCGAGCTTCACGCTGGCGCCGACCGTGACGCTGCCGCTGTCGGGCTGGGTCGCGCCCGCGATCAGCTTGAGCAGCGTGGACTTTCCGGCGCCGTTGACGCCCATCACGCACCAGCGCTCGCGGCGGCGGATGAGGAAGTCGAAGTCGTCGTAGATGGCACGAGCGCCATAGGCCTTCTTCACGTGCTCGAGCTTGACCACGTCCTCCCCCGAGCGGGGCGGCTGCTTGAAGTCGAACTCGACGACCTTGCGGCGGCGGGGCGGCTCGACCTTCTCGATCTTCTCGAGCTTCTTCACCCTGGACTGCACCTGCGCCGCGTGGCTCGCGCGGGCCTTGAAGCGGGCGATGAACGCCTCTTCCTTGGCGAGCATGGCCTGCTGCCGCGCGTACTGCGCCTCGTGCTGCTGCGCGAAGATCGCCCGCTGCTTCTCGTAGAACTCGTAGTTGCCCGTGAAGGTCGTCAGCTCGCCGCCGTCGATCTCGACGATCTTGGTGACGAGGCGGTTCAAGAACTCGCGATCGTGGGAGGTGATCACCAGCGCGCCGCCGAAGTCTTTCAGGAAGCGCTCGAGCCAGATGATGGACTCGATATCGAGGTGGTTGGTCGGCTCGTCGAGCAGGAGCACGTCCGGCCGCATGAGCAGGATGCGCGCGAGCGCGACGCGCATCTTCCAGCCGCCCGAGAGCTTCGACACGTCGTCGTCGATGACCTCGGGTCGGAAGCCGAGGCCCGCGAGGATCTCCCGCGCCTTCGACTCGAGCGCGTAGCCACCGAGCTCGTCGAAGCGCGCCTGCGCCTCGCCGAACTGCTCGATCAGCGCCTCGAGCTCGTCGACGCGGTCGGGGTCGCCCATCGCGTGCTCGAGCTCACGCACCTTGTGCCCGACCTCGGCGACCTCGCCTGCGCCGGCCATCGTCTCCTCGACCACCGGTCGCCCGGCCATCTCGCCGACGTCTTGGCTGAAATAGCCGATGGTCACGCCTCGATCGATGGAGACCTGCCCGCCGTCAGGCTGCTCCTCCTTCACGATCAGGCGGAAGATGGTCGACTTGCCCGAGCCGTTGGGGCCGACGAGACCGACCTTCTCCCCCTTGAAGACGCTCATCGAGGCGTCGAGGAAGAGGATCTGTTTTCCGTGCTGCTTGGAGACCTGATCGAGGCGGATCATGAGGCCCGCGCGGTGTAGCACGGGTAGGCTCTCCGTCGTGCTCTACGAATGCACCCACTGCGGCGCGCCGCTCGACGTGAGGGCCCCCGGCTCGGTCGTGCAATGCAACTACTGCAGCCGGAGCCAGCGGATCGCCTCGGGCCAGACGGGGATGATGCCGACCCCCGCGAGCTGGCGCCCGCCCCCGTTCTGGACGCCCCCGCCCCAGTACTACGCCTACGTCCCGCCGCAGCCGCTCGTCTACCACGCGCCCGCCAAGGCGGCCGGCTGCGCGGTCGGCCTGGTGCTGATCCCGGTGCTGCTGTTCACCGGGGGGCTCGCCGCCTACCTGCTCGCCGGCAAGACGAGCCCGTTCGAGCAAAGCTGGGACGGCAAGACGACGCTCACCTGCAACGGGCAGATGAAGATCTCCGGGGTGCGCATGCCCTCGAAGCTCCCCAAGGCCGTGCTCGCGACCGAGGTCTGCCAGCTGGAGATCAGCGACAGCGAGCTGATCGCTGACACGGTGATCGAGGCCGGTGGGGCGGCGAAGGTGACCATCAAGAACAGCACGCTGATCGCGACCGACACGGCGGTGGTGGCCGACCTGGGCTCGCGGGTCGACCTGCAAGGCGTGACCATTCGCGTCGGCGAGGGCCGCCCTTCGCTCGACGGGACGACCGGGCTGCGCGCCGACGCCGGCGCCGTCATCGACGCGCACGACCTGACGATGTCCTTCGGCGGCTCGGGGCCCGTGGGCACCGCCGTCGCCGTCGACGCGAGGGTCGCAGGAAAAGTGTCGCTCACGAACGCGACGATCAGAGGCCCCTACAAGGTCCGCGTCGACATGCTCGGGCAGATCGATGTCACGAGCTCCAAGCTGCGCGCCGAGGTCGAGGGGGACGCGAGCCACGTTCGCGGGATCGAGGTGGTCTCGCCGCCGGCTCCGCCCTCGACCGCGGCCTCGTCCCCGAGCACGGCCCCGCCCCCGCCTGCCAAACAGCCCCGCAGCGCACCTGCGCCGAAGCCCAGCCCCACCCCAAAGCCCGCCCCCGCGCCGACGGTCAAGAAGATCAACCCGTGCGGCTGCAAGTCGGGCGACCTCAACTGCTCGCTCAGGTGCAACCAGCGCTAGCGCAGGGTACCGAGAGAGGGCGCCGTCTGGGTGCTCGGCGACGTCGCCGCTGCAATTTCACCCCCCCAGCCCCCCTCGCTGCGCGAGGGGGGAGCCGCTTGGAGCAGAGCGAATCAGCCCTTCGCGAGCTGGCGCAGCATGTAGACGAGGATGCCGCCGTGGACGAAGTAGTCGAGCTCGTTCGGCGTATCGATGCGCGCGATCGCGCGGAACGAGAGCGTGGAGCCGTCGTCCTTCTTGGCGGTCACGGTGAGCAGCTTCTTCGGGGCGAGCTTGTCGGCGACGCCGGTGACGCTGAACGTCTCGAAGCCGGTGAGGCCCAGGGTCGTCGCGTCTTGGCCTTGCTCGAACTCGAGCGGCAACACGCCCATGCCTACGAGGTTCGAGCGGTGGATGCGCTCGAAGCTCTTCGCGATGACGGCCTTCACGCCCAGCAGCTTGGTGCCCTTGGCCGCCCAGTCACGGGATGAGCCGGTCCCGTATTCGGCGCCGGCGAGGATGACGAGCGGGGTGCCCTCGGCCTGATACTTCATCGACGCGTCATAGATGCTGAGCTCTTCGCCCGACGGGATGTGCTTCGCGCGCCCACCCTCGACCCCGCCCAGCATCAGGTTCTTGAGGCGGATGTTGGCGAACGTGCCGCGCATCATGACCTCGTGGTTGCCCCGGCGCGCGCCGTAGGAGTTGAAGTCCTTGCGCTCGACCCCGTGGTCGGTGAGGTACTTCGCCGCGGGGCTGTCCTTCGCGATGTTGCCGGCGGGCGAGATGTGGTCCGTCGTGATCGAGTCGCCGAGCAGCGCGAGGCAGCGCGCGCCGGTGATGTCGGTCGGGGCCGACGGCTCCTTCGGGATGTCGTCGAAGAACGGCGGACGGCGGACGTACGTGCTCTTGTCGTCCCACTTGAAGGTCTCGCCGCTCGGGACCTCGAGGGCGCGCCAGGCCTCGTCGCCCGCTGCGACAGCGGCGTAGCGGGCCTTGTACTGCTCGGGGCTGATCGCCTTCTGGATGGTCTCGTGGATCTCGGCGTCGGTCGGCCACAGGTCCTTCAGGAAGACGTCCTTGCCGGCGCTGTCTTGGCCGATCGGCTCCTTCGACAGATCGCTCGTGACGTCACCCTTGAGGGCGTAGGCGACGACCAGGGGGGGCGAGGCGAGGAAGTTCATGCGCACGCGCGGGTGCACGCGGCCTTCGAAGTTGCGGTTGCCCGAGAGCACGCTGGCGACGACCAGGTCACCCTTCTCGATGGCCTCGTCGACCGGCGGCGGCAGCGGGCCCGAGTTGCCGATGCAGGTCGTGCAGCCATAGCCGACGACGTTGAAGCCGAGCTTGTCGAGGAACGGGATGAGCCCCGCCTTGGTGAGGTAGTCGGTGACGACCTGAGACCCGGGCGCGAGCGACGTCTTCACCCACGGCTTGACCGTGAGCCCGCGCTCCACGGCGCGCTTGGCGACGAGGCCGGCGCCGACGAGGACGGCCGGGTTCGAGGTGTTGGTGCAGGAGGTGATCGCGGCGATGACGACCGCACCGTTCGCGACGTCGAACGACTTGCCGTCGCTGGTCACCGCGACCTTGCCGGTGTTCTTGGGGGAGGCCTCGAGCATCGGCTTGAGCGCCGCCTCGTACGCGCCCTTCATCTGCGTCAGCGGGACGCGATCTTGTGGGCGCTTCGGGCCGGCGAGGGAGGGCTCGACCGTGGACAGGTCGAGCTCGAGGACGTCGGAGTAGCTCGGCTCCACGGCGGGGTCGAACCACAGGCCCTGCGCCTTCGAATACGCCTCGACGCGCGCCACGTGCTCCTCGCTGCGCCCGGTGAAGCGCAGGTACGCGAGGGCCGCCTCGTCGACGGCGAAGAAGCCGATCGTGGCGCCGTATTCGGGGGCCATGTTGGCGACGGTGGCGCGGGCCTCGAGGCTCAGCTCCTTCACGCCGGGGCCGAAGAACTCGACGAACTTCCCGACGACGCCCTTCTTGCGCAGCATCTGCGTGGCGACGAGCACGATGTCGGTCGCGGTGATGCCCTCCTTCGGGCGGCCGGTCATCTTGAAGCCGACGACCTGGGGCACGAGCATGGTGCACGGCTGGCCGAGCATGGCCGCCTCGGCCTCGATGCCGCCGACGCCCCAGCCGACCACGCCGAGACCGTTCACCATGACGGTGTGCGAGTCGGTGCCGACGAGCGTGTCGGGGTAGAGCACGCCGTCCTTTTCGTAGACGACCTTGGCGAGGTACTCGAGGTTGACCTGGTGGCAGATGCCGGTCGACGGCGGGACGACGCCGAAGTTGTTGAAGGCACCCGCGCCCCAGCGCAAGAACACGTAGCGCTCGGTGTTGCGCTCGTACTCGAGGTCGGTGTTCAGCTTGGGCGCGAGGGGCGTCGCGAAGTGGTCGACCTGCACCGAGTGGTCGATGACCAGGTCGGACTGCTCGAGCGGGTTGATGCGGCTCGCCTTGCCGCCCATCTTCGCGAGGGCCTCACGCATCGCCGCGAGATCGGCGACGGCGGGGACGCCGGTGAAGTCCTGCATGAGGACGCGCGCCGGGTAGAAGGAGATCTCCTTCTCGGGCGTCGCCTTGGGGTCCCACGAGAGGACGGCCTCGATGTGCTCCTTGCGGACGACGCGACCGTCCTCCTTGCGCAGGAGGTTCTCGAGCAGGACCTTCATCGACCACGGCAGGCGGGCGACCTGCGGGTGAGACGCGGCCAGGGCGCTCAGCCGGTAGAGGGTGTAGCTCTTGCCTTTGACGTCGATCGACCCGCGCGTGGAGAAGCTGTCCATGGTGGAGGGCTTCTAGGACACGCCCGCGCGAGCGTCGAGGGGGGAGCTGTCAGCCCCCGACGACGAGGCGCAGCCTCTCTCGGGCGCAGCGGACGCGGACCTTCATGCCCCAGCCCACCTTGAGCCGGTCGTCCTCGATGCCGTCGCCGAACACCACGCCTCCGTCGTCGAGCTCGCTCGTCAGCTCGAGCACGTCGTCCGGACCGAGCGCGCCCGAGGTGAGGGCGGTGCCGGTCGACTTGCTCGGGAACGCTTCGCGCACGAAGAAGGCGAGGGCTCGGTCGGCTGGGGCCGGCAGCGGCGCGGGCGCGGCGCGCTCCTGGGCGATCGATCGCGCCCACCCCGTGGCGCCGGTGCCCGTCGCGACGATCAGCCCAGACGAGGACTGCCGCTCCTCGAGCCCCCTGCTGCGCAGGCGGTAGCGCGCGGACTGGTGCGTGCGGTGTCCGATGAACACCTCGTTCAGGGCGCGCAGGCGCTGGCCGTCGTCGACCTCGGCCTGAACCAGCGTTCGCTCCTCGATCCGCGCTCGCTCCGCGGCGGCGCGAGGCAGCAGCGCCTCGAGCGCCTCGACGCCGAACGCCACGAGCACGCCGTCGATGCGGGCTGGGTCGGGGTTGATACCGATGACCGGCTGCCCGGCGAGGTACTTGGCGACGTTCGCGACGAGCCCGTCTTGGCCGATGACGACCACGACGTCGCCCGGGTCCCAGACGAAGCGGCACAGGTCGTCTCGAGCCACGCGCGAGCGCCGCCAGCCGGACGGGATGGCCTGGGAGGCGGCGGTCATCACGCGCAGAAAGCGCTCGTGGCGCGCCTCGACCTCGCCCAGGTCTTGGCCGCGGGCGCGGAGGGCGAAGCGCGCCTGCTCCCTCGTGCCGTGCCGCGCGACGAGGTGCTCGAGCTCGGTGGGCCGGCTCACGACGACGGCGCGCGGGCTGCTCATGGGGTCGCCCCCTCCTTGCGCTCGAGGGCGCGGGTGCCAGCGGCGGCCAGCTCGCTCAGCAGAGGGCCGAGCGCGTCGCCACCGAGGTGGAGGTGGTCGATGCGCTGGAGCTTTCCGGCGAGCTCTCGGGCCGCGAGGGCGGCCAGCACCAGGGGCGGCACGCGCTCCTGGATCTCCATGCGCGCCCGCTCTTGCTCGACCTTCGCCCCATCCACGAGGCGGATCGACTCGCTCTGGGCCGCGGCGATCGTCCCGCTGCGGCTCGCCTCGGCGTCGGTGGCGATGCGCTTGGCCTCCGCGTCCTCGACGGCCTGACGCTTCATGTTCAGCCCGCGCTGGGCGATCAGCTCCTCCTCGCGACGGGCGAGCTCGATCTCGTTCTTGAGCTCGTTCTCCTTGATGGCGCGCTCCTTCTCGACGGCGAGCGCGCGTCGCTCGAAGGCCGCCTGGTCGGCCTCTTGCTGGATGCGCTCGCGCATCGGCGCCTCGAGGGCTCGTTCGAGATCGGGCGTCGGCGCGATGGACGACACGCGGGTGCTGACGACGGTGAGCCCGAGACGAGCGAGGCCGTCGTCGGCCTCGAGGGCGGAGTGGACCCGGTCGCGCACCTCCCTCGCGCCGACCCGCAGCACGTCGCGGACCGGCGTCTGCCCGACCCAATCGGTCGCGTGCTGCTGGGCGAGCTGAGCCACGAGCAGGGCGAGCTTCTCGAGGGGCTGCTTCAGGTGGACGCCGCGGGCGGTATCGATCGTGAAGTCGACGCGGCTGGCGAGCGCCTCGGGGTCGGTCACCCGAAGCGTGAGGACGCCCTGCACCGTGACGTCCTGGTAGTCGGCGGTGCGAGCCTCGACCGCGAGGGGCACCTCTTGATCGTCGACGGGCACCTCGGCGACCGACGCGCTCATGGGCGAGAACCAATAAGACAGGCCTCGGCCGCTGGCGACGAGCCGGCCGCGGCGATAGTGCAGGACGTGGTGGCTGGTGTCGGACCTCAAGTGGCGGACGAGCCAATACCTTCGGATGTCGGCCATGACAGACTCCTCCTTGTCGTGACGATTGAGGTGGACCCGAGGGTCCCCGTTGTCCCCGTTGGGCGCTTGCCGACTAAATGGCGGAGCGCCGCGCGAATCGATAGAGCTCGGCGGGGCGATGGTCGACGCCCCGCTGCGACTCGCCGGTCGCCTCGAGCTGGCCGGACGCGAGCATGCGCCGGCGGAACGAGTCTTTATTGAGCGGCCGCGAGAGGACGGTCTCGTGGACGCGCTGGAGCTCGAGCAGGGTGAAGCGCTCGGCGAGCAGCTGGAACCCGATCGGGGAGTAGTCGAGCTTGCCGCGAATCCGCTTCACCGCCATCCCCAGGATCTCTGCGTGATCGAACGCGAGGTCGAGCGGCGCGCCGGCCTCGTCTGCCACCAACACCGGGCCCCCGGTCTCGTGTTCCCAGGGGACGTCGATGCGGCCGATGGTGGCGCGTCGGGCGTCGCTAGCGGCGCCGAGCTGGATGCGGTCCTTCGCGACGAGGGCGTAGTAGGCGACCGAGACGACGCGGGTGCGGGGGTCGCGCCGCGGCGCGCCGAACGTGTAGAGCTGCTCGAGGAACACCCGCTCGAGCCCGACCTTCTCCTCGAGGACGCGCGCGGCGGTCTCGTCGAGCGACTCGTCCATTCGAACGAACGCGCCGGGCAGGGCCCAGCGGTCACGCTGAGGCGGCTCGCTGCGACGCACGACGAGCGTGAACAGGGCGTCCTCCGAGGCGGTCAGCAAGGCGACGTCGACCGCGACGCTGGGACGCTCGTAGCGAGCGGGATCGTAGGAGGAGAGGAACGCTGCGTCCTCCTCCGCCTCGGCGCGCTTGCGAGGCTTCGTCTCCGCCTTGGGTCGAGGTCTGGGTGCGGCCACGTTAGATGCTCAATACATATATGCTGACTGCATCTAAGTCAACCCCGGCGCTGGTTCGTCGGGTGAAGGGGTGCGACGCTTCGAGCCCGCTCGGATGAAGAACAAGCGAAGAGCCCCGCGGTTCGCGCCGGGTAGCGTGTCGGCGCTGCTCGAGGAGGGCATGGGCGCACAGCGCAGGGGCGATCTCGAGGGCGCGGCGCGGGCCTACCAGCGCGTGCTGACCAAGGAGCCGAAGAACCCCGACGCCCTGCACCTCTCGGGCGTCGTCGCTCGGCAGCGCGGGGACCTGCCCCTCGCGGTTCGGCTCATCCGCGAGGCGATCGACAGGGCGCCAGACGTCGCCGTGTACCACGCGAACCTGGGCCGGGCGCTCGCTGAGGCGGGGGACGCCGACGGGTGCATCGCCGCCTTGCAGCGCGCCGTCGAGCTCGACCCCTCGCTCGCGCTCGCGGTGTACAACCTGGCGCTCGCGTACGAGTCGAAGGGCGAGCTGCACGCCGCCGCGGAGCACTACGCGTGGGCGGCCGACGGCGACGACGGCGTCCCCGAGGCCGCGTTCAACCTGGGCAACCTCGAGAGCTCGCGAGGGCGCGTCGACGAGGCGATCGCCGCCTACGAGCGGGCGATCACGCTCAGACCGGGGTACACGCGCGCGCTCGCGAACCTCGGCTACGCCCTGCAGAAGGCGGGGCGGTTCGAAGACGCCGCCGGCGCGTACCGCGCCATCCTCGAGGTCGAGCCCAGCGACCCGGAGGCCCAACACATGGTCGCGGCGCTGACCGGCGAGGCCCGGGGACGGGCGGACGCCGAGTACGTCGCGCGCTTCTTCGACGACTACGCCGCGCGCTTCGAGGCGGTCTTGGTGGGCGAGCTGTCGTACGACACGCCCGCGGCCATCGCCGAGGCGGTGCGCCGAACCGCGCCCGAGGGCGCCCGCTTCGCGCGCGCGCTCGATCTCGGGTGCGGCACGGGCCTCGCGGGGCGCGCGATCCGCCCGCTGTGCGACGAGCTGGTGGGGGTCGATCTCTCCCCGAACATGCTCGACAAGGCGCGCGAGGGCGGCGGGTACGACGCCCTCCACGCGGCGGACCTCATCGGCTTCTTGAGCGCCCGGCAAGACCTCTTCGACCTGTTCGTCGCGTCCGACGTCCTCAACTACCTAGGCGACCTCGACGAGACGTTCGCGCTCGTCGCGGCGCGGTCACGCCCGGGCGCGCCGTTCGTGTTCTCGACCGAAGCGGCCGACGGGGGCGCCTTCCAGCTCGATCGCACCGGCCGGTTCCAGCACGGGCGCGCCTATGTCGAGGCGGTGGCCGCGCGCCATGGTTTCCGCGTCGAGTCGTGTGACGACAAGACGCTGCGCAAGGAGCGCGGCCAGCCGGTCCACGGCCACCTGTTCGTGCTGCGAGCGCCCGGCTGACTCAGGGGCACAGCTCGAGGATGCGGCGATGCTCGGGGACCCTCCCGAGGAACGACGCGCGGACCGCGGGGTCCGCGATCTTCGCGGCCGCGGCGAGCAGGTTCGTCTTGGCCTCGAGCAAGATGGCGCGGGCTCGGTCGTCCTCGCCGAAGGTGCGCGCGACGGCGGCGGCCGCGAGGTGCACGATCATCTGGCCGTCCTCGGCGTTCTGCAGCTCGCGCGCCCCGTGGGACGCCTCCGCGATCCGCAGGCGCGCCAGCCCTGCGGCGCCCCGGCGCAGGGCGATGAGGCCGAGGCGCGCGAGGGTGTCCCAGCGAATGCTGATGCCCTCCGCGATCCCGAGGCACCGCTCGAGCTCTTTCTCGGCACCGGGATCGTCGATCTCGAACAAGATGATGGCGAGGTAATGGCGCGCGTGCACCTCGGCGACGCGGTCGTGCCGCTCGAGGGCATACTCGAGGCACCGCCGCTGCAGCTCGATGCCCTCCTGGGAGCGCCCCTGCCGGTGCAGCGCGAAGCTGAGGTTGTGGAGGGCGAGGTTCTCCATCGGGTCGAGGCCCAGGCGGCGCGCCTCGACGACGGTCTCGAGCAGCATCTGCTCGGCGCGCTCGTAGTCACCGAGCAGCATGAGATCGAACGCGACGTCGAACTGGGACCGGCACGATTGGCGCTGATCTCCGGCGGCCTTGAAGCACTCGAGCGCCTCGCGGTCATACGCTGCGCACGAGGTGTAGTCCCAGTCGAACATCGCCTGCCAAGAGCGGCAGCGCAGGATGCTCGCGCGGACACCAGGGTCATTGGGCGCGTGCGCGAGGGCGGCCTCTCCGAGGACGTCGATGATGTCCGCGGCGAGCCGCTTGAGCCCGCGCCGGAGCGGGATGGGCATCAGGACGCTGAGGGCCTCGGGATCGGGTCGCAGCGAGCGGTCGCGGCGGACCGCCTCGATCAGCCGCTTGATGGCGTCGGTCGCGCGCGTCTCGTCCCTCCGGCCTTGTACGCGCACGAGCGCCGTCGTCGCGTCGACCCAGCCTTGCGTCCCCTGGAGGAAGCTCGCCACCGCCTCGATGCCTCGACGCTCGGCGCGATCGAGCTGGCCGAGCCACGAGAGCGCGTTGGTCAACACCACCAGCGCCTCGGCGCGCTCGGGCCCCGCGAGGCCCTGAGAGAGCGCTCGCTCGAGCCACTCGACGGCGTGGGGCGCGTCGTTGCGAGCGTAGGCCAGCTTTCCGGCGCGGGCCCAGTGTGGCGCCGCGGCCGACGCGTCGAGGGCGGCGTCGAGGTGGACGGCGAGCACGATCGGCTCGCGCTCGCCGGCGCGCTGCAGCCACGCCGCCGCGAGCCTGTGGCCCTTGGCGCGGTCCTCTGGGGTCAGCATCGTGTGGGCGACGTCGCGCATGAGCGAGTGGCGGAAGCTGAGCTCCGTGTGGCCCGCGTAGCGCGTCGTCCGCTGTACGACGATCAGATCGCGCTCGAGCAAGAAGGTCAGCCACTCTCGCAGGCTGAAGGACTCGGGCGTCCCCTCTCCGAGCAGCGCGAGGACGCCGCCGTCCCAGAAGGTCTCCCCGAACACGCTCGCGGCGCGCAGGATCTTCCGCGCCGTGGGGTCGAGCCGCAACAGGCGGCCCTCGAGCGAGGCGATGACGCCCGTGGGGACCGTGTCCACCTTCTGCTCGGCCGCGAACGCCGCGAGCTCCTGCAGGAACAGCGGGCTGCCCTCGCCCTGGTGCACGATCCGCCCGACGAGCTCGTCGGTCGCGCGGTCCCCCAGCGCGGCGCGCACGAGCTTGTCGGCCGAGCGCTTCGGCAGGCCCGCGAGCTGGATCCGCTCCAACGGGACGTCGCGCATCGCGTGTTGGAAGCGATCGTCGATCTCCGGTCGCGCGCAGCCGATGACGTAGACCGGCTGCTCGGCGAGGCGACGGAGCACCTTGCCCAAGATGCGGCAGCTGACGGCGTCGGCCGCGTGGGCGTCGTCGACGATGAGCACGACGCTGCCGCGGACGCGCAGCAGCCCCTCGAGGAGCGAGGCGAAGGCGCGCCCGAGCTGATCCTCGAGCAGCTGCGGATCGCGCCTCGCGGCGGCGAGCTCGGGCTCGAGCTCGGGGATATCGACCGGCACGTCGGCCGCGATCGACAAGAACGCGGCCGCGCGCCGCCGCTCGCTGTCGTCCGGGCAGAAGGGCGCGAGCGCCGCGAGCAGGGCGGTCTTGCCGAGCGCGTCGACGCTGGCCTCCAGACGAAGCCCGCCGCGGACGAGCTGACCGAGCAGCGACAGCGGCGTATCGCGTCGCAGCGGATCGGCGCGAGCGTCGACGACGCTGGGCGGGGCGTCGCGCTGATCGAGCAGCACGAGCAGCTCGCGCACCAAGCGCGTCTTTCCGAGCCCCGGCGCCCCGACGAGCAGCGCGGCGCGCGCCGCTCGATCGTCGATCACGGCGTCGAGGGCGTCGAGCAGGCTCCGCAGCTCGCGCTCGCGCCCGACGAACGGGGTGTACCTCACGGGCTCGTCCGCGGCGCGACCCCCGACCAGGCGAAAGCCACGCTCCACTTGCTCGAAGACGAAGCCCGCGAGCAGCATCGAGCGGGCGGTGGTGTCGCACAGCACCGCGCCCGGCCCCGCCGCGAGCGACCCGAGCCGCTCCACCAGCGTTCCGTCCAGGCCACCACCGATCTGCGAGGGCCCGACGGCGAGCCCGACGGCCACCTCGGGGTCGGCGCGGACGATCGCGAGCGCCGCCGACGCAGCGCGGGTGCTCGCCTCCGCGATCGACTCGTCCGAGGTGAAGACGATGAAGGCGACGCCGCTGGTGACGCGGCTGAGCGCGCCGCCGTGCTCGACCGCGAGCTTGGGCAGGAACGTGCCCCGCATGGGGGTGGTGCCAGCGGCGGTCTTCGCGGGCGCGGCCGCAGGCAGAACCGCCGAGAGCACGGCCACCATCCGGCGCTCTTCGCCGGTCACGCCGGCGGCGCCCGCTCGCTGAGGCAGGGGGAAGCGGCCCTCGATCTGGCGCAGCCGGTCCGCGACGAAGCGACCGTCGGCAGGCCGGCGGGCTGCGTCTTTCGTCAACATCGACGCGACGAGCTCGTCGAGCTCGTCGGGGACATCGGGCGCGCGCGTCTTGAGGCGCGGCGCCTCCTTCAGCAGCACCTCGGCCACGATCGCGACCGGCGTCGGGCCGACGAACGGGGGGCTCCCCGTCACGCATTGGAACAAGAGGCAGCCGAGGCCATACACGTCCACGCGCGCGTCGAGCGAGCGCTCGCCGCGCGCCTGCTCGGGCGACATGAATCCTGGCGTCCCGATCGTGAGGCCCGTGCGGGTGATGCCGCTCGACATCCCCGCGAGCGTCGCGATGCCGAAGTCGAGCAGGACCGGCCGGTCGACGTCGCCCTCCCGGAGGAAGATGTTCTGCGGCTTGATGTCGCGATGGAGGACCCCGCGCGCGTGCGCCACGGCCAGCGCCTCCGCGATGGCGCGCACGAGCCGCACCGCGTCGGCGCAGGAGAGCGGTCCGGCGACCAGGCGCTGCGCGAGGTCGATGCCCTCGAGCCACTGCATGGCCATGTACATCCCGCCGTCCTCGAGCACGCCGGCGTCCACGAACTCGACGATCCCAGGGTGGCGGAGCTCGGCGAGCAGCCCGGCCTCCCGGCGGAACCGCTCCGCCGCCTCCACCGACCCGACATCCGAGAGCAGCTTCACGGCGACGGCGCGCTGGCGCGTGACGTCGAACGCTCGATGGACGGTGCCCATCCCGCCCGTCGCGACCTGCGCCACGAGCTGGAAGCGGCCCGCGATGATGGACCCCGCCGCCCCAGGCTTCATCGCCTCACCATCACCTCACGCGGCGCGGGAACGTCAGATTGTCGGGGTGAGAGGCTCGGCATCGAAGCTCGTCGTGGGCGCGGCGGGCGGGGTGGCAAGCGCTGGGCGAAAAGCGTAACACTACCCACCCATGTGCGGCCGGTTCACCCTCACCGTCCCCACGTACGAGGAGCTCGCGGACGCCCTCGGCGCGGCGGCGGCCGACCCGCTCGCAGCCGCGGCGTACCGGCCGCGGTACAACGTGGCGCCGACCGACCCCGCCTGGATCGTGCGGATGCGCGACGGGGTCCGTGAGCTCAGCTCGAGCGAGTGGGGGCTCATTCCGCGGTGGTCCAAGGCTGCGAAGCAGGCCGGCAGGCCGATCAACGCGCGCGCCGAGACGCTCTCGACGCGCCCGCTGTTCCGCGAGTCGTTCGAGCAGCGCCGCTGCGCTGTCGTCTCCGACGGCTTCCTCGAGTGGGACAAAACCCCCTCAGGGCGGGTGCCGTACTGGTTCCGCCCGCGTGAGGGCGGGCTGCTGCTGATGGCGGGGCTCTGGGACCGCTGGTTCGACGAGGCGGCGGCCCGCAAGGTCTGCACCTTCGCGATCGTCACCACCGACGCGAGCGACGACGTGGCGCCGCTGCACGATCGTATGCCGGTGATCCTCACGCCAGAGGCGCTGGCGACGTGGCTGGCGGTCCCCGTGGCGGGAGCGGGAGGCGCGACCGAAGAGGCTCTGCGCGAGATCATGGCGCCACGACCCCACGGGACCCTCGACAAGACGCGGGTCTCTCGCCGGGTCGGCTCGGTGAAGAACGACGATCCCCAGTGCCTGTTGCCGGGGGACGCCGACGACACCGCCCCGCGCCCCGTCCGCACGCAAGCGAAGCGTGGGGCGAGCAGCGCCGCGACCCTCCCGCTGTTCGAGCTCCCCGAGCGCGCCCCTGCCAAGGCGTCTCGGCGCTGAAACGGATCCCGGCGCGCGGGAGCGTTGCTACCGTGCGCTCGTGAGCTCCAACGATCTCCTCGTCGTGCGCGGCGCGCGTGAGCACAACCTGGTCATCGACGAGCTGTCGTTCGAGAAGGGCCGGCTCGTCGTCTTCACCGGCGTCTCGGGATCGGGCAAGTCTTCGCTCGCCTTCGACACGATCTACGCCGAGGGGCAGCGCCGCTACGTCGAGTCGCTGTCGACCTACGCGCGGCAGTTCCTCGGTCAGCTCGAGAAGCCGAAATACGAGCACATCCGCGGGCTCTGTCCGACGGTCGCCATCGAGCAGAAGTCGGCGTCGTCGAACCCTCGCTCGACCGTCGGCACGGTGACCGAAATCTACGACTACCTCAGGGTGCTCTTCGCCCGGGTCGGGGAGCAGCGCTGCCACCAGTGCGGGGGGCCGGTCTCGGGCACGTCCGCGGCGCAGATCGTCGCGGATCTCGCCGCCGCGCCCGCGAGATCGAGGGTCACGCTGTACGGGCCCGTCGTGGAGCACCGAAAGGGCGAGTTCAAGGACGTGCTCGAGGGTCTCCGCGAGCGCGGCTTCGCGCGCGTGCGGATCGACGGCGAGACGCGTTCGCTCGATGAGATCGCGCCGCTCGACAAGAAGCGAAAGCACTCCATCGACGTGGTCGTCGATCGGCTCGCGATCGGCAAAGACGACCTGGCGCGCCTGACCGACAGCGTGGAGACCGGCCTGAAGGTCGGCTCCGGCCGGCTGATCGCCGAGCTCGAGGGTCTCCCGCCGCGCGCCTACTCGGAGGCCCGCGCCTGCCCGAAGTGCAACCTCAGCCTCCCGGAGCTGACGCCGCAGGCGCTCTCGTACAACTCACCGCTCGGCATGTGCCAGGACTGCCACGGCCTCGGCACCCGCGTCGAGGTCGACCCGCGCTCGGTCGTCCCGGACCCCACCCTCACGATCGACGAGGGCGCGGTCGAGCCGTGGCGGAACGTCGCCGAGTCGTCCGGCTGGACCGCGCGCATCGTGCACGCGCTGTGCGACAAGCTCGAG
This sequence comes from Polyangiaceae bacterium, assembly GCA_016719945.1. GTDB lineage: Bacteria > Myxococcota_A > Polyangia > Polyangiales > Polyangiaceae > Xiheicaenibacterium. The sequence goes on from JADJYE010000005.1 coordinate 140,821, forward strand.
GTCCCTCGCGACGTGCCTTGGAAGAAGATCCCAGCGAAGAAGCGCGAGCTGCTCTTGCACGGCGCCGGTGAGAAGCGGATCGAGGTGAAGTGGAAGGGGAAGCACTCGACCGGCGCGTGGGCGATGAAGTGGGAGGGGCTCTGCCCGCAGCTCCTGCGCCGCTTCGAGGCGACGGGCAGCGAGGCGATGCGGGAGAAGTACAAGCGCTACCTGCACGAGGCCCGCTGCCGCTCGTGCGACGGCATGCGCCTGCGGCCCGAGGCGCGCTGCGTCTTCCTCGGCGGCCAGCGGCTCGTCGACGTGCTGTCCATGACGATCACCCAGGCGCACGCCTACTTCTCAGGCCTCGCGCTCGACGGCGTGCGCGCCGAGATCGCTCGCGAGCTGCTCAAGGAGATCCGGCACCGCCTGGGCTTCCTGCTGGACGTGGGCCTGGAGTACCTGCGCCTCGATCGGGCCACCGCCTCGCTCTCCGGGGGAGAGGCGCAGCGGATCCGCCTCGCGGCGCAGCTGGGGAGCGAGCTGTCGGGCGTGATCTACGTGCTCGACGAGCCCTCGATCGGCCTGCACCAGCGCGACAACCTGCGGCTCATCAAGACGCTGGAGCACCTGCGCGACCTGGGCAACACCGTGATCGTGGTGGAGCACGACGCGGACACGATCCTTCGCGCCGACCACGTCGTCGACTTCGGACCCGGCGCAGGAAAGCTCGGGGGTCGGGTCGTCTCCGCGGGTCCGCCGAGCGCGATCCTCTCCGATCCTTCGTCGCTCACGGGACGCTTCCTCTCGGGAGCCGAGCACATCGCCGTCCCGCCGACGCGGAGGCCGCCGCGCGGGCACATCGAGGTCGAGGGGGCGCGGCAGAACAACCTGCGGGACGTGGACGTCGCCTTCCCGCTGGGGGTCTTCTGCGCCGTGACCGGCGTCAGCGGCGCGGGGAAATCGAGCCTCGTCGGTCAGATCCTCGAGCCCGCGCTGCGGCGCGCCCTCATGCGCTCGAGCGAGCCCGTGGGGGACCACGACGCCATCGCCGGGATCGAGCAGCTCGACAAGGTCATCGTCATCGACCAGCAGCCCATCGGCCGCACGCCGCGGTCGAACCCGGCGACCTATTCGAAGCTCTTCGATCTGGTGCGCGACGTGTTCGCGCAGACCAAGGAGGCGCGCGCGTACGGGTACGGCCCCGGGCGCTTCTCGTTCAACGTGAAGGGCGGCCGCTGCGAGGCCTGTGAGGGGGCCGGCGTGCGCGCGATCGAGATGCACTTCCTCCCGGACGTCTTCGTTCGCTGCGAGACGTGCAAGGGCCGCCGGTACAACGACGCCACGCTGCGGGTGACCTTCCGCGGCAAGTCGATCGCCGAGGTGCTCGAGTCGAGCGTGCGAGAGGGTCTGAGTCTGTTCGAGAACGTCCCTGCGATCGCTCGCATCTTGGAGACGCTCGACGAGGTCGGCCTCGGCTACATCGCGCTCGGCCAGCCCGCGACCACCCTCTCGGGAGGCGAGGCGCAGCGAGTGAAGCTCGCGCGCGAGCTCGCGCGGCGCGACACGGGTCGCACGCTCTACATCCTCGACGAGCCGACGACCGGGCTGCACTTCGCCGACGTGCGCCAGCTGCTCGGCGTCTTGCAGCGCCTCGTCGACGCCGGAAACTCCGTGCTGGTGGTGGAGCACAACCTCGACGTCGTGAAGGTCGCCGACTTCGTCATCGATCTCGGCCCCGAGGGCGGCGACGGGGGCGGCGCGGTCGTCGCCCAGGGCACGCCGGAGGAGGTCGCCACGAACCCCGGCTCTCACACGGGCAAATACCTCGCTGACCTCTTGCCCGGCGCAGGCCCGACAGCCGACCTCGGGGGTCGCGCGAAGCGCGTTCGAAGCGCGGCCCCGCGAGGCCCGCGCGCGGGCGGCGCTCGCCCTTGACCGCGGGGCGCCTTGAGGCACGTGGGGAAGGGCGCTATCTATCGATGGGCGACAGGATGTCCGAGCGCACCGTGCGAGATACGTCGGCGATATCGATGCGAGCCGAGCTGCACGCAGCGGGTCTGCGCGCGACCGCACCGCGGGTCGCGGTGCTCCGGAGCCTGCACGGCGCCGCTGGGCCCGTGAGCCACGGGGACGTCGCCGCGGTGTTGGCGAGCGAGGGCCTCGATCGGGCGACCGTGTACCGCAACCTGATGGATCTCACGGAGGCCGGGCTCCTCAAGCGGACCGACCACGGGGACCACACCTGGCGGTTCGAGCTGAAGAGCCGGGAGACCTCGCACGTCGAGGAAGATCCGCACCCTCACTTCATGTGCGACGCCTGCGGGGACGTGACGTGCCTACCCGACGCCGCGGTCCACGTCGTGGCTGCCCGCGGCACGCCCAGGGCGATCGGGAAGCGAGCGTACGAGGTCCAGATCAAGGGCCGCTGCGATCGCTGCGCCTGAGCGACCGGGTCACTCCATCGCCCCCCAGACCTTGAGCGCGGCAAGCGTCGGGTCGTCGATGACGAGCGGCTGACGCTCGACAGCGGCCGCGTCGACGGCCTCCTCATAGGAGGCGAGCGCGCGGGTCATCGCGCTCGAGGCGAAGGGGACCAGGGGCCGGCGATCGAAGGCGCAGCTGAGGTCGACGGAGAGGTCGCACACGGTGCCGCGGCTCTTGCGACGCTCGCGGAGCACGAGCGAGTCCCAGCGGACGCTGTACGCGTCGCTGAAGAGCGCGAAGCGCGGACCGTCGCCGGCAAGGGCGGCGCCCGACGCCACGTGCGCGAGATCGCGGCCCCAGACCTTCTTCGGCGGGGGCAAGCCGAGCGCGTTCGCCATGGTCGCTGCGACATCTTCTGGGCCGGTCGCGGAGTCGACCTTCCGGCCCGCGGCCTGACCCTTCGGGAAGCGGACGTACAGCGGCAGCTCGAGCGTTCGCTCGTCGAACGCGGGCGAGTCCGCGAACAAGGTGGTCAGACCCGACGCGAGATCGGCCGTGACGACGATCAGCGCTCGGTCTTCGAGGTTCGCCGTGTCGAGCGCGTCGAGCAGCCCGCCGAACGCGGTGTCCATCTCCACGAGCGCGAGCTCGTAGAACGCGCCGATACGGATCATGTCCTGCTCCGAGAGATCCGCGGCGGCGCTCTTGCGCCGCAACATCGCGAGCTGCTGCGCGGCGCGGCGCGGCTGGATGTCGCCGGTGTAGTTCTGAGGTGGGAGGACATCGAGCTGCTTCGCGGAGACATTCCAGGGCGGGTGGCCGCCGCGGGCGTGCACGACGAGGAAGATCTTCGCGTTCGGTGACGCCGCGAGGGTCTGGTGGAGCCACGCGGTCGCCTCGGCGATCTCCTGGCGGGCCTCGCCCTCGACCGGGCTCACGACGACGTGCTTCGTCATCCCACGGGCGAGGCCCGACGGCGCGAAGGTGTGGGGCACGCCGGTGAACAGCGCCGTCTGGACCGCCGCGTCGGAGGCCCGACGCGCCACGGTCGGGACCTTCTGGGGGAGGCTCGACCCGTAGTCGACGACCCCGTGCGCGCCCGGCGGCAGCCCCGTGAGCATCGTCGCGACGTTGCCCGTCACGACGCTCGAGGAGCCGCGGTGGCGCTGGAACAGGGCGGCCGTCTCGGCGAAGCGCGACAGCCGCTCGAGGTGAGGGACGGGTTTGTCTGCGTAGCCGGGGAGCTCGGGCCGGTCGATCCCGGCCATCACGAACAGGACGACGACCTGCGCCGGCTTCGTGTCCTCGGGCTCGACGGTCGAGACGAGCACCTCGGGATCGCCGAACAGGACGCGCCCGGGGTTCGCCCCGCCCGCAGTGCGGAGCTCGAGGTGGACGAGCTTCCCCGCGTACGGATCGAGGTCGACGTCGACGTCCTCCCATTTCGCGTCGTCGCCGCCCGTGAGCGCCTTCTGGAGCAACAGCGTGGGTGGCTGGCCGTCGACGCGGACAGCGATCTCGGCGGTGCCCTCTTTGCCTCCCAGCAGGCCGAGCGCGCTGCGCAGCCGCGCCCCCTTGGGCACCCTGAGCGGGCAGCGTACGACGGAGGGCGCCTTGAGGCGGAGGGCGCGGTGGGGGATGCGTCCGAGCGCGGCGTCTGTCTGCAGGACGTCGGAGAGGGTGGGCGGCCCGTAGGTGGCGCGGATCTCGTCGGGGAACCCGACGCGTATCCAGTCGACGTGGGCGTACGCGCCCTTGACCTTGGCCGGAGAGAAGCGGACCGAGAGCGTGTGCTCGCCGGCGTCGAACGGCAGCTCCGTAGCGTTCGTCGACACGATGCGCGGGTCGGAGCCCGGCTTGAGCCTGACTCCACCCAGCGGCTGGTCGTCGATGAAGAACGCGACGTTCTTGGCGCCGATCGGCTGGAGGTTCGCGGCCACGAACAGCCGCGTGGGCTCGGCGAGCGTGATGTTCACGTCGAGGGTTCGCGCCGACACCACGCTCCAGTTGGCGCCGTGATGCTCGACGGTCTCGAGGGCCGGGGCATCCTCTGCCCGCTGCACCACCCTGCCGGCTGCCAGATCGGTGCCGAGATCGACGAGCAGCCCTCGGTGCTCGATCTCGCAGGTCGCGATCTGATCGAAGATGGACATCACGACGCGATCGGCCACGGGGCCGTCGCCGAAGCCCGGCGCAGGGACGGCGGTGAGGCCGGCGTCGGGGCCCTCGGGCTTCGGATCTCCGCAGGCGGCGGCCACCAGCGCGATGCCCACCACCCGCGCGAGCCCAGCGCGCCCGAGGGCGAGGGTCAGCGAGGCGCCCGAAGAAGCCATGAGCGTCGCGTTTATGTCACGGCGTGCCCGAGGCGCCAGCCCCGGAAACGACCGCTGCGGCTCACCGCTGCCACGGCGGCGCCATGCGCAGCCGGACCATCTTGCTCTCCTTCACCGTGACGAACCGGGTCTTCTCCTCGCCACGCGTCTTCAGCTTGATCTCGTAGGGATCGGTCCGAGCCTTCAGCGGCATGGTGATGACGGGCCCCGAGCCTACGGCCTTGCCGTCGACGTAGATCGTGTCGCTCTTGCCGGCCACGATCTCGAGCAGCCCCTGCCCCTTCTTCACGCGATCGCCGTCGCGCAGAGGCAGCTCCTCCACCGGGATCTCTTCGCTCTTCGGCTTGGGTGCGTCGGGCTTGAGGTCTCGCGCGCCGGCGGCCGGGTCCGGCGCGCCGTCGGTCTCGGTCGTCGCCTGAGCGACCGTGGGATCGACGGGCTGGCTCTCGGCGGCCGGGCGGCCGGCCACCTCGTGTCCGAGCGCCTGCTCGGCCGCGTGGGAGCGCTCCCGCGACCAACGAGCCCACACGGCGAACACGACGCCAATGAGCGCGAAGGCGATCCAATAGGTGGTCTTGCGATCACGCCGCCGAGGCTCGTTGTTCGAGGAGAGGAACGCGGAGGGGAGCGGGAAGCGCGGCGTCAGCTCGGTCTTGTCCTTCGGGCCTTCCTTGGCCGCGACGGGCGCCGGGGTCGGGCTCTTCTTGACGTTCTTCGGCCGCGGCGTCGGGACGGCGGCCGACTCGGTCACCGGCGGCGGATGGAGCGAGCCGAGGGTCAACATCGGCTTGACCCCTGGCGGCAGCGGGATGTGGCTGGGCGTCGGCGTCAGCTCGCGCGGCGACTCGAGGCGGGTCTGCGGTGGCGGGGTGAGCAGCCGCGGGCCCGACGCCGGGACCGGTGAAGCGTCGCGAGGGTCTTCCGCGAGGGAAGAGCCCGCGACGTCCACAGGCAGCTCGTCCCACGGGTCCACGTCGTCGCTCGGCGCGGACGCAACCGGGGCGGGCGTCTGACGTCGCTCGACGACCGGAGGCTCGGCGCTGCGGGAGCGCGCGGCGTCAGCAGCGGTCGGCTCGGCCGGCGCCGGTGCGACCCGCGGCGGCGGGGCCGAACGCGAGAACAGGGCCAGGTTGCCGGCCGCGTCGATGACCGACGGCGCACGCTGGACCTCGAAGACCACGGGGGCCTCTTGCGACGGCTGGGCGATCACCTCGCGCAGCCGATCCGACCAGGGCGCGGGCTCGAGCGGGCCCTGGGCGTCGGCGCCGACCCCGAGGACCGGGAGGCTCGCGATGGGCGAGACGGTCCGCTCGCCCCGCAGGATCGCAAGCTCCAGCGCCGTCGCGCCTGGCAAGCGATCCTCCCCGGATGCGTCGAGGATCTGGATGATCCCACCGTGGACGGCAGCATCGATGAGGACGTCCTCGAGCAGGCGGGCGGAGGCGGCGCCGTTGGTGACGAGATCTCGCGGGCAGGCGCCGCGCGCTACGGTCTCCACGATGGTGCGCGCCGCGTGCGGCGTCGCTGCGAGGTAGCTCTGGATGGCCTCGTCATCGACCTCGACGCGCTGCACACGCATGAGGTTCGCGCCGGACAGCAGCCGCTGGGCGGCGCGGGCCGAGGCGACGACTGGCATCACCTGATCCGTGAGCGATCCGGAGAGCTCGTGACGGACCGGGCCGACGTCTCCGTCTTCGCGCGGCGGCGAGACGCTGAAGCGCCCGTCGCCCGCGCCGAGCAGCGCGGCGAGGACGCCAGCGCCTCGCTCGAAGCTGCCGTCGAGGGCCGTCCGCGTGGCCCGGATCGGCTTGCCGCCTCGGATCTCGACCTCGTACAGGTACGAGGCGTCGCGCACCGAGACCGTCGAGCTCTCTCGGAGCTGGCACACGAGCCTGAGCAGGGTGTGGGTCGTGAGGCCGTCGAGGCGCCCTCGCACCTCGCCTTGGGTCGCGATGCGCTGCGCGACGCGGCGGCGCTGACGGACCAGCTCCTTCGCGCGCTGGACGATCGCGCCCGCGCTGGCTTCCTTCCTGAGGTAGCCGTCGGCGTCGGCGCCGAGCTCGCGCACGCGCTGGAGAAGATCCTCCTTCCACGACAGGAGGACGATCGGGACATCGCGGAGCACGACGTCTCGGCGGACGATGCGCGACAGGTTGAACCCGTCCATCCGCGGCATGAGGATGTCGCTGATGATGAGGTCGGGGTTCACGTGCTTGGCGATCTCGAGCGCGCGCTCGCCGTCGCGCGCCTCGTAGACCGTCGCGCCGGCCGTCTTGAGCACGCCCGCGAGGAACCAGCACACCGCCGCGTCGTCGTCAGCGACGAGGACGCGGAGCTTCTCCAGCGAGGTCTCGGTCTCTGCGCGGGCCGCGCGTCCGAGGCCGCGCTTGCTGGCGACGGTCGTGACGTCAGGCGCGTCGAGCCAGGGCGCCATGGGCACCGCACCCTCGGGGCCACCATTGGCAAAGCGCACCTGCCCTTGCGTGCGGATCGTCACCACGTCGCGGATGCGCGCGACGGCGCCCCAGAGGGCCGCGAGCAGCTCGGTGCCCTCGCCGAGCTTCAGCGTCGAGGAGCGGGCATCGGCCTGCACCGTGTCGCACAGGCCGCGGCGAAGCTCTTCGGCGAGCCGAGCGCCGAGCTGATCGAGCGTGAGGTCGCCGAGCGGCTCGCGTGACACCTCTCGCTTCACGTAGGTGGAGACGACGCCCGCGCAGGCGCGGCGCAGCTCGCTCGGCGAGACCGGCTTCGGCAGCACGCGCGCTACGCCGAGCGCCAGGAAGGGTCCGGCGTCGTCGGCGCGAGCGAGGCGCAGGGCGACGATGATCGGCACCGACTCGGTGAGCGGGTCGGCCGCCAGGTCTTGGACCAGCGCCTTGGCGTCTGGGAGATCGCCGTCGATCACGGCGACGTCGGGCGCGAGGGCGCGGGCTAGATCGAGCCCCACGCTGGCCTCGGCGGTGCGCTCGACTTCGAAGGCCTGGCCGTCGTCATCGGTCGACCGGCCCATGGGCATCGACAGCGGATCGGCCAGGTGCGACCCGCCGACCACGAGCACGCTGCACGGGACCCGCTGCGACGCGGCCTCCGTCGCCTCCCCGCGGCGCAAGTGCGCGAGCGGATCGCGCTCGGCGCTCGAGCGCGCAGCGACAGGCTCCTCCTCCGTCTGACCCCACGCGAGCGAGGTCATCCGGCCGACGAGGTCGTGCACGGCGCCGAAGTCCGACGCCTCGAGCGAGCCGCGGTGCGCGGCCTCCTCGAGCTTCGCCTCGACGAGCTTGAGCTCGTCCGCGAGCATGCTGAACCTCAGCAGCTTGGCGCCCGCCGCGAGCGCGTGCACCCTCCGCCGGAGCTCACCGGCGTACCGCTTCGACGACGGGTCGGCCCGCAGCGCGTCCAGCGTGCCGCGCAGCTCCACCCTTCGCTTCCCGAGGTTCGCGACGAAGTCTGCGCGCGCCCCTCCCAGGCGCTCGCGGCCTCCGCTGGGCTCCCGCTCGCTCGTCCTCTGCGGCTCTCTCTCGGCTGCGCTCGACACGGCCATGGCGTCGGGCGCTATCACAGGGCCGAGGGCATCTCCCAATTTGTGGCTATGCTCCGAGCCTTGCGGCCGCGCCTGTGTACGGCGATTTGGGCGGCGATCGTGGTCGTCGCGGTCGCCTGCTCGATCGCGGAAGAAAATGTGCCAGCGGGGTCGTCCACCCCCGCGGCCAGCGCTTCGACCGAGGGGCGCTCGCCTGGCCCTCCGTCCGAGCCGCCCGCCGTGGCGCCCGCCATGGCCACGACCCCCGCGTCGAGCCGCGCCTCGGGGCCGAAGCGCCCGGCGCGCCTCGCCTTCGTGGGCGACGTCTCCCTCTCGTTCCACGTGACGGCCTACCTCGAGGGGTACCCGGCCAAGCCGCCCATCGAGCCGCTCTTCCCGTTCGCGGCCGTCGCCGAGCAGCTTCGCTCGTACGATCTTGCGGTCGGCAACCTCGAGTGCGTCATCGCCGCACGCGGCGAAAAGAAGCGCGGCAAGATCCTGCGCGCGCCCTTGTCGGCGCCCGGGCTGCTGCGGGACGCCGGCTTCGACCTGGTCTCGGTCGCCAACAACCACGCGCTCGACCTGGGTGAGGAGGGCTACCGGCAGATGCTCTCGCTGCTGACGGAGGCTGACCTGCCCTTCGCGGGGGCGCACCTGTTGGACGAGCGCCTCGACCCGGTCGCGGTCGTGGTGCTCGACGGCCTGCGCGTCGCCGTCGTCGGCCACTACAACCGCGACGCGAAGCTCGCGCTCGCGGACGTCGAGCGGGCCCGCGCGCGGGCGGACGTCGTGGTCGTGTTCGTGCACTGGGGCAACGACTGGGAGTCGACGCCGCTGCGGTTCCAACGCCAGTGGGGCCGGCGGCTGATCGACGCGGGCGCCGACGCCGTCGTCGGTGCGCACCCCCACGTCGTGCAGCCCGACGAGCTGTACGAGGGGAAGCTCATCTCTCACAGCCTCGGCAACTTCGTCTTCGCCGCGATGACCCGCCCGGGGACGCGCACGGGCGCGCTCCTCGAGCTCGACGTCACCGAGCTCGGGGTCGTCGCCCACCGCTACCGCAAGGTGGTGCTCGACGATCGCGGCGCGCCGAGCTTCGAGGGCGGTCCGACGCGCGAACCGCCGCTCGATCCGAGCCTACCCGCCGATCTCGCGCCGCTCGGGAAGCCGCTCGGGTTCGGGCTCACCCCGTGAGCGGCGAGCGCCTCAGGCGTCGGCGAGCACGCGCTCGATGACCCACGCCGCCGCGGCTCGAGTTCCCAGGTCACCCCCCACGTCCCGGGTGCACTGGGCCTGCTCGAGCGCCGACGCGATGGTCCGCTCGATCAGGTCCTCGTAGCCGGCGTGGCCGAGGTGCGTCAGCAACATCCCCGCGGACAACAGGGCCGCGAACGGGTTCGCGAGGTCCTTGCCGGCGAGCGGCGGCGCCGAGCCGTGGACCGGCTCGAACATCGCGACGCGGCTGGGATCGGAGGCGTGGATGTTCGCGCTCGCGGCCATGCCGAGGCCACCCTGCAGCGCCGCGCCGAGGTCGGTCACGATGTCCCCGAACAGGTTGTTCGTGACGATGACGTCGAACTGAGTGGGGTCCTGGATCATGAACAGGCAGAGGGCGTCCACGTAGACGTGCCTCGCCTCGATGCCGGGGTAGGTCGCGGCGACCTCCTTGAAGGTCCGCAGCCACAGCTCGTGGGCGAGCGCCATCGCGTTCGACTTGTCCGCCATGCAGACGCGCTTCTTGCCGTGCTTCACCGCGTGGTCGAACGCCGCGCGGATGATGCGCTCGACGCCCTTTCGCGTGTTGACGTCTTCGTTGATGCCGATCTCGTCGGGGGTCCCCTTCTTGAACTGCCCGCCGAAGCCGACGTACACGCCCTCCGTGTTCTCGCGGAAGACGACCATCTCGACGTCCTTCGCGGCGCGACCCTTGAGGGGCACGAGGCGGTCGCTGAGCGCCTTCACCGGGCGCACGTTCGCGTAGAGGTCGTAGCCGAACCGCATGCCGAACAGGATGTCGCGCGCGTGCTCGAGGCCGGGCACCCGCGGGTCGCCCATCGCGCCGAGCAGCACCGCCGCGCACTCGGCTCGAATGCGGTCCGAGATCTCCTTCGGGAAGGTCGTCCCGTCGCGTAGATAGCGATCGGCGCCGAGGTCGAGCTCCCAGAGCTCGATCGGGAGGCCCTTCTTCTCGCGCAGTCCCTCGAGGAGCTGGACAGCAACGCGCGTCACCTCGGGGCCGATCCCGTCCCCGCCCACGACAGCGATCTTCTTCATCGGAGCTCTCTTGTTCGAAGGACCCCCCGCCCGTCGCGCGGGGAGGGGTCCTGACCGCGCCGCGGCTCGCTCAGCCGAGCGCCTTCTCGATGGCGACGTACTCGAGGCCGTGCGCGTCTGCGACGCCCTTGTACGTGATCTGGCCGCCGAACGTGTTGAGGCCGAGGAGCAGGCCTCGGTCGGCCTTGGCGGCTGCCACGACGCCCTGGTTGGCGAGCTTGACCGCGTAGGGGATCGTGACGTTGGTGAGGGCCCACGTGCTCGTGTGCGATACCGCGCCGGGCATGTTGGCGACGCAGTAGTGCACGACGCCGTCGACCTCGTACGTCGGGTTGTCGTGGGTGGTCGGCCGGCAGGTCTCGATGCAGCCGCCCTGATCGACCGCCACGTCGACGACCGCGCTGCCCTTCTCCATCTTGGAGATGAGCTCGCGCGTGACGAGCTTGGGCGCCTTCGCGCCGGTCACGAGCACGGCGCCGATCACGAGATCGGCGCGCATCACCAGCTGCTCGATGTTCTCGGCGTTCGAGTAAAGCGTCTCGATCGCGCCCCCGAACACGTCCTCGAGGTACGCCATCACGTCCGCCCGAACGTCGAGCAGCGTGACCTGAGCGCCCATCCCGATCGCGATCGTCGCGGCGCTCTTGCCGACGACGCCGCCGCCGAGGATGACCACGCGACCGCGGCGCGTGCCGGGCACGCCGCCGAGGAGCACGCCCTTGCCGCCGTGCGCCTTCTCGAGGTTCTGCGCGCCGACCTGGACGCTCATGCGGCCGGCGACTTCGCTCATCGGGCGGAGCAGCGGGAGCGTTCCGTCGGGCAGCTCGATGGTCTCGTAGGCGACGCCGGCGACGCCCTTCGCCGCCAGCTCGCGCGTCAGCTCGGGCTCGGCGGCGAGGTGGAGGTACGTGTAGAGGATGAGATCTTTGCGGAAGAAGCCGTACTCCTGCTTCAGGGGCTCCTTCACCTTCACCACCATGTCGGCGCTCCAGGCGTCGGCGGCAGTGTCCACGATCGTCGCGCCCGCGCGGACGAACTTGTCGTCCGAGATCCCGCTGCCCTCGCCGGCGTTCTTCTCGACGATGACCTTGTGGCCGTGCGCGACCAGCGAGCGGACGCCCGCCGGGGTCATGCCGACGCGGTACTCGCGCGTCTTGATCTCCTTGGGGACTCCGATGAGCACGTTCGACTCCTTCTCGTCGACGGACTCCGCGTCCGATCGAGGGCGCGCACCTTACCACCCTCTCGCGCGAGGCGAGACCTGCCCATCCGTCCTTGTCTCGCTTCGCGACGCGACGCGCCAGGCCCAGCTCAGGCGCGGTTGCCGATGCCGGACAGAAGGACCGACAGGATGACCTTCTTCCGACGCTCGAGCGTCGCGTGCTCGCCCTCCTCGGGCAGCAGGATCTCGAGCACGGGCGCGTCGACGATCGGGTACAGGATCAGCGAGAGCCCCGACCGCACCATCTCCCGGGCCTCGACGTCGCCGCGGAGCTGACCGCTCTTCTGGAGCTCGCCGACCATCCCCACGACGGCCTCGAGCAGGACGTGGGTCTTCTCGCGGACGATGTCGACGAGCAGGCCCGCGCCCGCCAGGACCTCGCTGCGCATGATCGCGAGCAGCTTCTGGTGGGCCGCCGAGAAGTCGACCATCACGTCGACGAAGCCCCGCACGATGCCCTCGACGTCGCGCTGGGTCTCGAGCACGCGCCACGACGCGGTCGACATCTGATCGACGGCGCGGCGGATGACCGCCTCGTACAGCCCCTGCTTGTCGGCGAAGTAGTGGTGGATGAGCGCGGGCTGGATCCCGGCGCCGACGGCGATCTCGCGCAGTCGTGCGCCCGCGAAGCCTCGCGCCGCGAACTCTTGCTCGCCGGCGTCGAGGATTCGCTCTTGCGTCAACGCGGCGCTGCGCTCGCGCTTCCCGCTCGCGTTGGCGCGCTTGGCGCCCGCGCTGGGGGGGGGTTGGCTGTCTCGCTCGGGCCCCGACTCGGGGGCGCGACCGGGACGCTCTGGCTCATGCCGACGCATCCCATGTTTCGTACTGAATTACACGCAACTCTTCAAAGCCCTTCCGCACTCGGGGGGTCAAGAGGCCGAGCTTTTTGACGTTCGGGACGATCTTCGAGAACAAGAGCGACTGGAACGTCTGCATGATGGGGCTCTTGTGCACCGCGTCGAGGCACTCGGCGGTGGGCAGTCCGAGGTTCTCCCAGACCTCCTGCATCAGGAAGCGATCGCGCATGAGCCTCGACGCGCCGAGGATGAACTCCTCGCGCTCCGCGAGCTCGCTCGCGGTCATGTCCTCGTACGCGCCCTTCAGCGAGAGCACGCCGAAGGCCACATGCCTCGACTCATCGAGCATGATCAGCCTGACGATCTCGCGGATGAGGGGCTCGTTCGCGGTCTGTGAGATGACGCCGAACGCGGCGAGCGCGAGGCCCTCCACCATGATCTGCATGCCGAGGAACTTCATGTCCCAGCGGCTCTCGCGGAGGATCGCGTCGAGCAGCTGCTTGAGGTGCGGCGAGATGGGGTACGTGAGCTCGATCTTCTCGCGCAGGTAGCGCGCGTACACCTCGGCGTGGCGGGCCTCGTCCATCGCCTGCGTCGCGGCGTAGAGCTTCGCCTCGGCGTTGGGCACGGCGCAGGCGAGCTGCGCGGTGGCGAGCAACGCCCCCTGCTCGCCGTGCAGGAAATTGGAGAGGAGATAGGCGCTCGTGTGCCGGCGCAGCTGCGGCAGATCTCGCTTCTTGTCGAGCTTGTCCCAGACGGGGGTCCCGAAGATCGGAATGAACGAGTTCGAGAAGTTCTCCGCCTCGGGATCGACTGGGGTGTCCCACGCGAGGGTGCGCCCGTTCCACTGCGCGTCCTTGGCCTTTTCGTACAGCGAGCGGAGGTCGAGCCGCTCGGAGCCGTAGTCGTGCACGAAGGTGACCTCGCCGCTCCCTTCGATCCGCTCGACGCGCTCGGGCGCCGCGCCCCCTCGCAGGCGAACGCCGCTCTCCCTCGCCGGGGGGACCTCGCCCACCTGCTCGCTCTGAGAGAATCGTCGAACCACGTCGTCGGTGAGCTCCCGGTTCGCAACCACGCCCATCAGAACCTCCTCGTGCGCGCCCAACTCCGGCGCTCTTCGCGGTGGGGCAGCAGCCTCGTCGGGCCACCGCAGGTCGAGTCCTCCTGATGGTGCTGTTGATTTACTTTTCAGTCAAACGAGTTGTTAACAAAATCATCAGCGGCGCGGCGGCTGGGCCCTCCGGCAGGAGCGGACGGTCCTGGCTGAGCGGCTCGGCTCGCCCCGCCGGGGTCGCTCAACCGTTGAAGATTCCAGCGAAAACGCGGCGGGCTGGCCCGGTCATTCGGATCGGCCCCGTCGCGCCGCTGTCGCCCACGGAGACCTCGATCGTCAGCTCGCCACCCGGCAGGCCGACCCGCACAGGGGCGCCGTAGCTAGCGCGCCCGTCGCGGCAGGCCGCTGCGGCGACCGCACACGCCCCCGTCCCGCAGGCCTGGGTGAACCCGACGCCTCGTTCCCACACGACGACGTCGAGCCGCTCGGGCTGGGCGCGAACGAACTCGACGTTCACTCCGCCTGGGGTCTGCTGCTCGAGCGTCGAGCCGACCTCCTGATAGTGCAACGGCTCCACCTCGCCGAAGGTGATCGCGTGGGGATTTCCAACGTCGACGCACGAAAAAGTGTGCTCGGCGTCGCCGATGCGCCGCGATAGCTCGGGCCCGAACCGCGCGACGCCCATGTCGACGGCGACGCGTGCAGCGTTCGGCGCGGCGGGGTCGCGTTCGACGAGGCACGCGCGCGGCCCGGCGTCGGTCTGGATGACGACCTCCCGTTGCCCTGGCCGCGCGAGGTATGCCGCGACGCAGCGCAGGCCGTTTCCGCACATCTCGGGGCGGCTACCGTCCGCGTTGAACACGATCATGCGCGGAGGCTCACGGTTGACCCAGAGCACGCCGTCGGCTCCGACGCCGCGTCGCCGATCGCACAGGCTCCGCACGTCGTCGAGCGTGGGCTCGGACTCCACCACGACGAAGTCGTTTCCAAGCCCCTCCCACTTCTCGAACTCGAGACCCGGCTTCATTTCTTGGTCGCCTCCGCGAGTCGCTTCGCCGCCGTCGCCGCGACGATGCCGCTGACCTCGACCAGCTTGGATCGTCCACTGGCGCCCGTCACGATCGTGACTGCCGAACGTGGGACCTCGAGGGCGCGGCCCAGCAGGGTGCAGACCTCATCGTTCGCTGCGCCTTCGACCGGGGGAGCGGTGACCGCGATCTCCAGGAGGGACGCGCGGACGCCGAGGATCTTCGAACGCGAAGAGCGCGGCTTCACCCGAACGGCGAAGCGGACTGCGCCGTCGCGCTCGGTGATCGACAGGTCGTCCACAGGGGAACGGAAGCGCCCGCGAGCCGGGGCGTCAAGGTGGCGTTGTTCGCGTGGGCCCGACGCCGGGGCTATGCTTCCCGCGCAAAATGGCAGCCTTCAGGTGGTTCACCGCCGGCGAGTCGCATGGGGCAGAGCTCATCGCCGTCGTCGAGGGAGTTCCGGCAGGCCTCGAGCTGCGCGTCGAGCACCTCGACGAGGACCTCGCGCGGCGCCAGCGCGGGTACGGGCGCGGGGGCCGCATGAAGATCGAGCAAGATCGAGCGATCATCGTCGCCGGCGTCCGGGGCGGACAGACGCTCGGCTCCCCGATCGCCGTTCGCATCGAGAACCGAGACCACGCGAGCTGGCTCGATCGCATGTCCACGGCGCCGTTCGAGAGTCCGCCGGAGCGCGTGACCCGGCCGCGGCCAGGGCACGCCGATCTTCCCGGCAGCCTGAAGTACGATCGCGCAGACGTGCGGGACGTGCTCGAGCGCGCGAGCGCGCGAGAGACCGCCGCGCGGGTCGCGCTCGGCGCCATCAGCAGGGTCTTTCTGTCGGCGCTCGGGGTCGATGTGTTCGCGCACGTCGTCCGCATCGGGGAGGTCGAGGCGTCGCCGCCAGCGGGGCTCGAGGTGGTGCGTGATCGCGCCCGGGCGAGCGAGATGGCCTGCGCTGATCCCGACGCTGAGAGACGCATGCGCGACGCCATCGCCGAGGCCGCTCACGACAAGGACACGCTCGGCGGCGTGTTCGAGGTGGTCGCGACCGGCGTGCCGGTCGGCCTGGGCAGTCACGTGCAATGGGACCGACGCCTCGACGGCCAGCTCGCGCACGCGCTGATGAGCATTCAAGCCATCAAGGGCGTCGAGATCGGCCTTGGGTTCGAAGCGGCACGACGAAGAGGGTCGGCGACGCACGACGCGATTGTCCGGGACGAGCGGCTCGGTCTGACCCGCTCGTCGAATGGCGCCGGCGGGCTCGAGGGAGGCATCTCCAACGGGATGCCGATCGTCTGCCGCGCCGCGATGAAGCCCATCTCCACGCTGCGGCGTCCCCTGCCCTCGATCGATCTCGAGACCGGAGCCGCTTCTCTCGCGGCGTTCGAGCGGAGCGACATCTGCGCGGTTCCGGCGGCGAGCGTCGTGGGCGAGGCGATGGTCTGCCTCGCGCTCACTCGGGCGGCGCTGGAGAAGCTCGGCGGCGACTCGATGACGGAGACGTCGCGCAACCTCCGGGGCTATCTCGCGCAAGCGGCGGCTCGGCTGACGATCCCGGCGAGCGAGCCGACGATCGATGAGTGAGCGCCGTCACGTCGTGCTCTGGGGTCCGGCCGCCGTAGGCAAGACCTCGGTCGGCCGCGCGCTGGCGCGGCGTCTCGGCTTCGCCTTCGAGGATCTCGACGAAGCGATCGAGAGAGCGAGCGGTCGCGCGAGCGCGTCGATCTTGAGAGACGACGGAGAGGCCGCCTTTCGTGCGCTCGAGCGCGTGGCGCTGGCCCAGCTGTTGGGCGCGCCGCGCCCCACGGTCGTGGCGGTCGGCGGCGGTGCGCTGCTTGGACGCGAGAGCCGCGAGCTCGCCCTGCGCAGCGCCATCGTGGTGGGCCTCACCGCCGCCGAAGAGACGCTCGCCGCTCGCCTCGCCGGCGATCCGAAGGATCGACCGCTGCTCGGCGGACCCGAGGGCCGCGCGGACCGCGCGCGGCTCTTTCGCCAGCTGGAGGAGCGGCGCGCGGCCTACGAGATCGCACACGGGTTCGTCGAGACCGACGCCGACGACGTCGACGCCATCGCCGCCCGCG
The DNA here is from genome assembly GCA_016719945.1 of Polyangiaceae bacterium. GTDB lineage: Bacteria > Myxococcota_A > Polyangia > Polyangiales > Polyangiaceae > Xiheicaenibacterium. The sequence goes on from JADJYE010000005.1 coordinate 157,536, forward strand.
TCGCCGCGCGCCTCGCGCGTGGGATGATCCCGCTCACGGTCAGCGCCGACCTTGCGTATTCGATCCTCGTGGCGAACGGCGCCGCCGCCGCCGAGGTGGCGGCGCTCGAGGCGCAGCTCAGCCCCACGCGCGTCTTCATCGTAACCGACGAGACGGTGGCTCGCCTCCACTTGGAGCCCTTCTCCGTGGCTCTCCCTGCTGCGAGGGTGATCACGCTGCCCCCGGGGGAGGCGCAGAAGAACGCTGACGCCGTCCTGAGCATCGCGCGGGAGATGGTCGCCGGCGGGGGCGATCGCGGCGCGCTGGTGGTCGCCCTCGGAGGCGGCGTCGTCACCGACCTGGCGGGGTTCGCGGCGTCGATCTTCGCGCGCGGCGTCCGTTGGATCGCCGTGCCGACCACCGTGGTCGGCATGGTGGACGCCGCCACCGGCGGCAAGACCGGGGCGAACCTCGGCGCAGGGAAGAACCTGATCGGGACGTTTCACCATCCCGTCTCGGTGATCCTCGACCCTTCGTTCTCGCGGACCGAGGACGCCCGGGCCGTGCGGAGCGGCCTCTCCGAGGCCATCAAGACGGCAGCTGTCGGGGACGCGGAGCTGTTCTCTCGGCTCGAAACCGTGGCTGCTGACCTCGCCGCAGGCAGCGCCGATGTCCTGAGCGAGGTCATCACGCGCAGCGTCGCGATCAAGGCTGCGGTCGTGGAGGCCGATCCACGGGAGGGCGGGCGGCGCATGATCCTCAATTTCGGCCACACCCTTGGTCACGCGATCGAGGCGGCGACGGGGTTCTCCGAGGTGACACACGGGGAGGCGGTCTCGATCGGGATGGCGCTCGCTTGCCGGGTGGGTGTCTCACTGGGGCGAACGTCTCCCGCTGCAGCGCAACGCCTCATGGCGTTGCTCTCTTCGCTGGGGCTGCCCATCGACGTGACGCCTGCGGTCGTAGGTAGGGCCCTGTCGCATCTCGGCCTCGACAAGAAGCGCGTGGGTCCCCAGCTGCGCTTCGTCGTCCTCGACGAGCTCGGGTCGGCGAGTGTGGCACACGTGACAGAGGACCAGCTGCGCGCTCTCTTCGTCGCGCCTGCTTGAGTGCTGTTTTTTTGGGCGCGGGTCGCGGGTGCTCTACACTCGACGATGTGGCTTCGTGATGGGAGCCGCTTGCCTCGGGAGGCTGTCATGGCTTGGTCGCTTTGGACGAAACGTCTGGTGGGTACGTCGGTGTTCGGGCTCGCTGCCCTGACGGTCCTGGCGAGCTCCTGCGCAGAGGCCGAGGCCCGCTTCTTCATCGAATGCACGCAAGCGCCGGACGGCGAAGACTGCGGCTGTGACGCGGGCGGCTTGAGCGAAGGCTCCTACAACACGGCCGGCTGCACGGCGACCGAGACGGGCGAGCTCGCGGGCGCGTGCGGCTACTCGGTCTCGGTCGTGTTCTCGAGCGGCATGACGGCGTCGTTGGAGTCTCCCGCCAACCTGAACGGCGTCGAGACTGGGACGATCATCATCGACTCCGTCGACATTTCGTTCGAGTCCACCGGCCCAGCGATCGACAGCTTGACCGGGCTCGCGGTCTTCGCGCCGCTGACGCCCGGGGGTAGCGCCTGCGTCGAGATCGGCATGGTGGTCGGGGACATCGGCTTGGCGGCGGGCGAGTATGCCAACGTCATCGCGACGGTCAAGGGCTACGGTCGCACGACCGGCGGGCTCGAGGTCGAGACGCCCGAGGTCTTCATCCCGTTCACGGTCTACAACGAGCCGTCCTTCTGCTCGTGCGACTCCACGGGCGACGGTACGCCGGGCCTGAACGGCGCGCCGATCACCTGCATCACCGGCTGCGAGACCATCTAGTCCCGGGGAGCGGCGCGCCTCTCCTCGGCGTCGTGAGTGAGTCGCGGCCTTACTCGGGGATGCGCTCCGCCTCTCGCGAGGGGCTCGTCGCCTCAGCGAGGAAGATGAACGGAAGCGCGGCGAACGCTGCGTCGACCTGGAGCGCGAAGACGAACGACGTCTCCCTCGAGCTCCCGAGGCCGACGCGCGCCTCGGTGATGAAGCCGAGTGACAGCACGTAGCTCGACGAGAAGTTGTAGCTTCGGCTGCCGAAGAAGAGGCTCGTCGCGATGCCGGGCTCGAAGCCGACGAGCGGCGCGTAGCGCGCATAAGGCCCCACCGAGACGACGAACGGTAGCGGGTCGATCACGGGCAGGAGCAAGGCCGCGCCTCCGCCGACCTGCAGCTCATCGAACGCGTGCGTGAGGCCCTCGACGTAGGGACCGATCCCGAAGTCGCCGACGTCGTCGCGACCGAAGAGGACGTCGCCTCGAACGCCGACGTGGAACGCGGGCTCGTGAAATAGATCGTCGCCGTAGCCGCGGCCGGCCGCGCCGAGGGTGATCGCCGCGGTGCCTTGGGGATCGGCCTGAGCGGCGCCGGGCGCCAAGAAGGTCGCCGCGGCACCAGCCAAGGTGAGCGTAGCGGCGCTGCGCCCGAGTGAGCGTCCCACCGCGTGGTTCTACCCCCAAGGCGGCGCCCCTGTCACGCGAGCGATGGGCGCGATGGGCTTTCTTAATCTGACAATATTGTAAGGTTCGAGGATGGCCCCTCGGTGTCGCGCGCGCGCCAGACGCGCCGCGTGCGCCGAGCGACGGTGCCGTGATATAAGGGCTCGCCCATGGCGGCACGACCCGTCGAGCTCCAAGTCGCAGGCCAGAAGGTCCGCGTCGTCTCCTCCGCGAGCCCAGAGGAGCTCGAGCGGCTGGCCACGCTCGTCGACGACAAGCTGGTCGGCATCCTGCCCCCCGGGCGTCCGCTCACGCCTCAGTCGATGCTGCTCGTCGCGCTTTCGCTCGCGCACGACATCGAGGAGGAGCGCCGACGCGTGTCGCTGATTCGTGATCAGTCGCGAGCGGCGATCTCGTCCTTGCTGTCCGACGTCAGCTCGACCTTGGCGCTCGCCGAGGAGACGCTCGCGGACGCTCCCCCCGCAGCGGAATGACGGCGCTCCGCTTCCTGAAGGAGGAGCTTGCGGCGCTCGAGTCGCGAGGTCTCCTTCGAGTGGCTCGCCCCCTTGATCCGCGAGTCATGGCGCTGTGCTCGAACGATTACCTCGGGTACGCGGCACGCCCGCTGGTGCACGACGGCGCGGCGGGGGGCGCTGGGGCTTCAGCGCTGATCGCAGGCTACGGGGCTTCTCACGGGGCGGCGGAGGCAGCGTTGGCCGCATGGGTCGCGCGACCCAGCGCTCTCCTCTTCACGTCGGGCTACGCGGCCAACGTCGGGACGCTCGCTGCGCTGCTGGGCCCGCAGGATCTGGTGGTCTCCGACGAGCTGAACCACGCCTCGATCATCGACGGGAGCCGCCTCTCGAACGCCACGATTCGTGTCTTTCCCCACCGCGACTTGCTGAAGGCGGAGGCTTTGCTCCGTGAGGGTCGCTCGGGGCACCGTCGCGCGCTGCTGGTGAGCGAGTCGTACTTCAGCATGGATGGGACGGTGGCCGATCTTCGGGGCCTCCGCGCGATCGCCGATGCGCACGACGCGACGCTGATGGTCGATGAGGCGCACGCGCTCGGCGTGTTCGGCCCGCAGGGACGTGGGCTATGTGCCAGAGAAGAGATCGTCCCTGACGTGCTGGTCGGGACGCTCGGAAAAGCGGTCGGCCTTCAGGGTGCTTTCGTCGCCGGGGCTGAGCCGCTCCGCCAGTTCTTGTGGAACCGGGCGAGGAGCTTCGTCTTCTCGACAGCGCTGAGCCCTGCGCTGGCAGCCGCGATTCCGGCGCGCGTCCAAGAAGTGCGGGCTGCCGACGCAGCGCGCGCGCGACTCCTTGCGATGGCCGAGCGTATCCGGGGAGTCCTGCTGGAGCACGGGGTGGTCCCTGGCGGCGAGGGGCCCATCGTGAGCTGGACCGTGGGCACACCTGAGCGCGCCCTCGACCTGCAAGCTCGGCTTCGCGAGCACGGACTGTGGGTCGCGGCCATCCGACCGCCCACCGTCCCGCCCGGGACCTGTCGGCTCCGGATCACTCCCTCGGCTGGGCTGAGTGACTCCGAGCTCGACCGGGTCCTGGTCAGCCTCGCCGCCGTCGCTGGCACTCCGCTCGGAGGTTGAGGTGTTGTCGTTCGTCCTCGGAACCGGCACAGGTGTTGGCAAGACTTGTTTCTCTGCGGCTCTGCTCCGACTTGCGCGCGCGTCCGGTCTGGATGCGGTGGGGTTGAAGCCCGCTCAGACGGGAAGCGACGAGCCTTCGGACGCCGCGCACCTGGGTGAGGCCTGTGGGACGTTCGTCGAGCCGCTCTACTCCTTCCCGGAGCCGGTGAGCCCCCATCTCGCGGCGCGGGCTCGAGGCATGCGGCTCGATTGCGCCGCGATCATCGATTGGGTGTCGCGTCACCAGCGCGGCTTCACGCTGGTGGAGACCGCGGGGGGCGCGTTCTCGCCACTCAACGAGGAGTCGACCAACGCCGATCTCGTCGAGCGGACCGACCCGGCCTCGGCGATCTTCCTGGTGACCGGCGCCGCGTTGGGGACCTTCCACGCCACGACAGCGACCCTCCGAGCGCTGGGTACGCTCGCTGCTCGCACGATCGTCGTCGTCTCCGCCCCTGAGTCGCTGACGGACGGGGTCGCCACAGCTGACGAGCTGAGGCGTCTGAGGACCGCGGGACTCTCCGCGAGTGCGCTTGTGCTCGGGCCCAATAGCCAGCTGGTGCCGGGCTCCGAAGCCCGGTTGATCGATGGGTTGAGGTCGGGACGTTTCACGTGAAACTCGACGCGACCTCCCCTTAGGCGCCGGCGGCGGCGGCACGTCTCCGCGCTCCCCCCGCGCCGGGCGGAAGCCGCGCTGCTGACGACGCTGCCGCCGGCGCACCGCTATGCCGCCAGCCGGCTCGCTTGGAATTGAACGCGCCGCTGCACCGAGACCTCGGTTGCCTCGCGCGTGGGCCCTTCATCACGACTCCCGGCGGTTCACGGGGAGCCGCTCCTCCCGCCCGGCGCCGCCAGATGCGCGCCCGGTGCTTGCCGCCTCCTCACCGTGAAAGCCGCTCGCGCCTACGCCGCGGCCGCGCGCGTCGCTAACGCAATTGTGGCCGCCACCAACCGGCCGGCCGCGCCCAGCGAGAACCGGCACGCCCAGCCATGGCTGCTCCACCTCCGCATTGGCGAGGCGCTGCCGGACGTGGGCTCGCCGGGCCGGCCCGTGACCCATTGCCGTATCCGCGGCGTCGCCTGGATCAGCTTGAGTACGGAAATGGGGGCTCGTTCGTCGATCAAGAGCACTTGGAGGAGTCGGCCGGCCCCGCGGGAGCTCGAGGAAGTTGACCGGCGTCCTCAAGTGGCATTCCTCGGCGTGCCAGCACCCACAGCCCTTTACATCGGCGCGGACGCTCACGGCCCGAAGGCCTCGCGCCACCAGCCCCGCGCGAGCGCCACCTTCGGCCACCGCCGGCCACAACCCACTGACCTTCCCATCGCTGCGCACTTTCTGGCCGCCCGCCCGACGGTCCACCACTGCGCCAGCTCCCGGATCGACGGCCACACCGCTACAACCTCACCACCTTCGCTTCGGCGCGCACCTTCTGGCCGCGCTTCGGACACGGCCCCGGCCCGCCCGTCGGTCGCGGGGCGCCGCAGCCACAACTTCAGCGCCCTCGCATCCGCGTGCGCCTTCTGGCGAACGCCCGCGCGCCTGGCCCCGCTGCCGTCCGTCGATCGGCGTCCACCGCGGCCATAACCTCAGCGCCTTCGTCTCGGCCCACGCCTTCTGGCCGCACCCTTGCGCGCCTGACCGCGCGCCCGCGCGCCTGGCCCCGCTGCCGTCCGTCGATCGGCGTCCACCGCGGTCATAACCTCAGCGCCTTCGTCTCGGCCCACGCCTTCTGGCCGCGCCCGCGTGCCTGGCCCCGCTGCCGTCCATCGGTCGGCGTCCACCGCGGCCACAACCTCAGCGCCTTCGTGTCTGCGCGAACCCTCTGGCCGCACTCCCCCCGGGCCAGGCCCCGAGGCGGTCGGCCCCGGCCCACCGCGGTCATAACCTCAGCGCCTTCGTCTCGGCCCACGCCTTCTGGCCGCGCCCGCGTGCCTGGCCCCGCTGCCGTCCATCGGTCGGCGTCCACCGCGGCCACAACCTCAGCGCCTTCGTGTTGGCGCGCACGTTCTGGCCGCACTCCCCCCGGGCCGGGCCCCGAGGCGGTCGGCCCCGGCCCACCGCGGTCATAACCTCAGCGCCTTCGTCTCGGCCCACGCCTTCTGGCCGCGCCCGCGTGCCTGGCCCCGCTGCCGTCCATCGGTCGGCGTCCACCGCGGCCACAACCTCAGCGCCTTCGTGTCTGCGCGAACCCTCTGGCCGCACTCCCCCCGGGCCAGGCCCCGAGGCGGTCGGCCCCGGCCCACCGCGGCCACAACCTCAGCGCCTTCGTGTTGGCGCGCACCTTCTGGCCGCGCTTCCCCGCGGGGCCAGGCCCCGGCTTGACCGCTTACCGCGGCCACGACCTCACCTCCTTACCAGCTGCGCGCGGCTTCTGGCTGCGCTCCCGCCCCCAGGGCCCCGGCCCCGACCGTAGGTAGACCGCCACCGCGGCCACGACCTCACCTCCTTACCAGCTGCGCGGCGCTTCTGGCCACCGCCTTTCCCCAGGACTCCATTCGGACCAACGCCTGCCACAGCCCGGTAACCCGGAATCGGCGCGACACGCCGACCCTTAGCCTCGGTCCTACACCGGCGCGCGACCGCCACCCACCGGCCACCTCGTCGCCTCCGCGTTCGCGGGCGGCGTCTGGGCGCGCTGCGACAGGCCGGGCCCCGGACCGACGTGCAGCGCCCGGTCCACAACCTCGAGTTCGAGGTCCTCGCTCGCCGGCCCAAGCACCCGACCCACCCAGACCTCGCGGCGCCGCCGCCTCGAGTCCCGCCCGAGGCCCCCTCGAGACCGTTGCGAGGGGCCGTTCAACTCCGCCCAAAGCTCACCGCGCCTCGCGGCCCTCCACGCCCGAACGAGGCGACGCTGCGCCCTGGCCGGAGCCAGCCGCGTCGCCCCCGGTCGCCCGCCGGAGGGGGGCCGTCCTCACCGAGCGCCCCAACTCCCCACGTTTCACGTGAAACCTACCCCTCGCTCAGCTGACCCCGATCCATCGTGAATCGCTTCGGACGCAGCGCCTCGAACGTCTCGGGGTCATGTGCGATCACGACCACGACCGCGCCCGCGCGCTGACACTCCGAGATCACCTCGACCAGCCGCCCAACTCCGCTCCGGTCGAGCCCGGTCGTAGGCTCGTCGAGCAGGACGACCGATGGTTCGTGAACCAGCGCTCGCGCCAGGGCCACCCGCTGCCGTTGGCCCCGGGAGTTCGTCCGCACGGGTCGTGTTGCGAACGGGCCGAGATCGAAGCGGGCCTTCACCCGCTCATACGCTCGCCCGGGCTCCAAGCCATGAAGCTCGGCGGCGATCTCGATGTTCTGCTGTCCGGAGAGGTCCCCGTACGACAACGTGTCGTGGCTCACCCAGCCAATCTCCCCGCGCACCGCCGCGCAGGCTGGGCCCAGGGGCGGATACGTCACCTCCCCGCTGGTCGGATGGAGCGTGGTCCCCAACACGCCAAGCAACGTGCTCTTCCCGGACCCGTTCGCTCCTACGACAAGCGACACCTCGCCGGCGCTGAACCGCGCCGAGACGTTCCTCAGCGCTACGATCGGCCCGAACCGCTTCAAGACGCGGTCGAGCACGACCTCTTTCACCGCGGGCCTCATCGGCGCCGCTTGTCCGGAATGTAGTCGCCCTCGGTGAAGGTCGGCACATCGACGACCGTGGGGTCGTTCTCCTCGATCGTCGGGGTCTCTTCGTCGCTCGGGCCGGCGTCTTCGCTGGCGACTGCCTCGCGTCCGCTCCCAGCCATTTCCATGGTCGGCTCCTCATCGCTCGTGGTGAGCGACGAGGGCTCGTCGGACCCGAACAAGCTGACTCGCGGCAGCCCGGACCGCGAGCTCTTTCGAGTCGTGGACGGCGGCCGATGAGCCCGGAACGGCGCCAGCGCATCGCTGAGCTCCTTGGCGGACGAATACCGAGCATCTCGTCGCTTCTCGAGCGCCTTCCGCAGCACCAGATCGAACGCTTGCGGCAGGTCCGGGCGAAGCTCGAGGATGGGGCGGGCAGGGACGGTCAGGATCTGAACCAGCAGGGCGTTATAGTTTCTCGCGACGAACGGTCGCTGACCCGCGAGCGCCTCATAGAGAGCCACCGCGACGCCCCACACGTCGACACGCCCGTCGAGGTTCCGCTCCCCCATGGCTTGCTCGGGGGCCATATAATAAGGAGTGCCCATCACCATGCCGGTGCGAGTCAGGTGGTGGGGCCGCTCGTCCGGGCCTTGAGCCTTCGAGATTCCGAAGTCGAGCACCTTGGCGACCGTTCCGATCGCTCGCTGCGCGAGGAAGATGTTGTCGGGCTTCATGTCCCGGTGGATGACCCCCTTGCGGTGCGCAGCCTCCAAGGCCGCGAGCACCTGGGTCATGACGTCTGCGAGCTCGCCCAGCTGGAGCGGCGGCGGACGCTCGAGGCGCTGGGCCAGGGTCTCGCCCCGAAGCCGCTCCATCACCAGGTACGGCACACCGTCCTCGAACTGCCCGATATCAAACACCTCGCAGATGTTCGGGTGCCCGATCTGACTGACGACCCGCGCCTCGTGCCGGAGCCTCGCGATCGCGTCGGGCTTCTGGGCGTTCTCGGGCTTCAGCACTTTCAGCGCCACACGGCGGCCGATGTTCAAATGCTCAGCCTCGTAGACCGTCCCCATCCCGCCTTGGCCGATCACCCCGAGCACGCGGTATCGGTCATCCAGGACACCCCCGATCTGGATGCGCTCGGCCGGTGCTCTGCTGGATCGGGAGATCCGCCGCTCGCTCCTGCGCTCCTGCCGAGGCTCAGCGGCCTGAATCGCCTGCCCGGTCGCCGGGCACACCTGCCGGGACGAGACGTGCAGCAGGCCGCAGTGAGGGCAGCGAATCATCCGGGATGCCCCTCAACCTTCGGCGATCCACCCCGCGACCGCCACGAAAAAGTAGCTCCTGCCCACGGCCCCTGCACAGCTTGGGCACGGCCCTTCCGCAGCCATCGGGCGCCCACGGCTTCCTGTGCGAAACGCTGGGGGCTCGGAGCCCAAGAAGCTCCGCACAACTCGGCTCCGCGACATTGCCCCCAGCCTTTCCCGTTCCCATCCCCGCTCGCGGCCGGAGCTTATCCCTCGCGGCAACATCTCCAAACTATCGAATTTACACACTAACCTGGCTTGTCCCCAGAGTCCACAGGGCCTATCTCGACGACCCCGATCCATCTATTTCTATTCTCTCCATCGAGAGCGCTCGAGCGCGCCTCTTTCCAGAGAGCTGAAAGCCCGCGCCCCCTCCTTTCCCTTCGCCAACCCTGCTAGAAGCTCACGCCAGGAGTTTCTGAATGGAGCTTGTCGTCCCGAAGAAGGACCTGTTGCGCCTCGTAGCCCGATGCCAAGGGGTCGCCGACAAGAAGAGCGCGATGCCCGCGCTCTCCAACGTGTTGCTTGCCGCCGAGGGCAACACGCTCCACGTGAGCGCCACGGACATGTACCTCGCGATCAGCGGCAGCACGCCTGCCGAAGTCGCGACGTCAGGGTCGGTAGCGCTGCCTGCTCGTGAGCTTCACGATCGCGTGAAGGCGATGCCCGATGGCCCCATCCAGCTGTCGACCACCGCTGGGGCGCAGACGACGATCAAGGCCGCAGGCTCTCCTCGGCGCTTCACGATCCACGGCATACCCGGCGCCGACTTCCCGCATCTGCCGAAGCCTGATGCTGCCGCGCCGACCCTTTCGCTCCCGGTCGATCTCCTCGCCCGCCTCATCGCGAGGACGCATTTCTCGATCTCGACCGACGAGACCCGCGCTCACGTCAACAGCGCGCTGTTCGAGTGGGCCGGCGATACCGTTCGCATGGTCACGACCGACGGGCATCGCCTCTCGAAGATGGAGGCGACGGTGACCGGCACGAGCGCGACCGCGACCATGTTGATCCCGCTCAAGGCCATCGCCGAGCTCCGCCGCTTGGCCGACGACTCGCGAGCCGAGCGCACCGACAAGGACGCGCTACCCACCGTCTCGATCACCCAGAGCGGTCCCAACGCGTTCTTCGATCTCGCCGGGATGCGCTTCAGCGTGAAGCTCGTCGACGCCCAGTTTCCTCCGTATCAGCAGGTCATCCCGAAGGTCACGGCACGCCAGATCCGCGCTCCTCGACGCGCGTTCGCGGAGGCGCTCGACGCCGTTCGAATCGCCGCGAGCGACCGTACGGGCGGCGTCAAGCTGACGACGCTCTCGGGGCTGCTCCGGGTCACCAGCGAGAGCCCTGAGAGCGGCAACGGCTTCGACGAGCTGCCCGTCGACTTCGAGGGACCCGAGCTGACGATCGGCTTCAACGCGAAGTACTTCCTCGACGTGCTCAACGCCATCGACGACGAGGAGATCGTGTTGGGCATCTCGGGCGAGCTCGACCCCGCCGTGCTTCGTCCCGCGACCGAGTCCGACAAGGAGAGCTTCGTTGCCGTGGTCATGCCGATGCGCATCTGATCGGGGGGGCGGCCCCCCAACTCCCCTCACTCCGCGAGGGGGATGGCCACGCAAACCCGAAGCCATGTGACGGATCAGAAGCCCTCGCTCACGCTCGACACCCTCCGCGTGGAAGGCGTCAGGAACCTCGAGTCCGCGACGTTTCGTCCCGGGCCGAGGCTCAACGTGGTCTTCGGGCTCAACGGTCACGGAAAGACGACGGTCCTCGAGGCCATCTACGTCGCGGCCACGACGCGGAGCTTTCGAACCTCCCGGCTGCGCGATCTGGTCGCGCACGGGGCGTCCACGTTCTCGATCCAGGCGTCGTTCACGGAGCGCCGCGCGGACCTGCCGCCGCTGACGCGCACCCAGAGCGCCGTCTTCTCGGAGGGAAAGCTCCACGCGAGGCTCGACGGGCAGAAGCCGCCAACGCTCGCCGACTTCGCGGTGCGCTCACCCGTGGTCGTCTTCCACCCGGAGGAGCTAGCGCTCTCGACGGGCCCTGCGGCGCTGCGGCGGCGCCTCCTGGATCGCGTCGCGCTCTACCGCGCGCCCACGTTCGCAGCGTCGCTGAACCGCTACGCCAAGGCGCTCAAGTCCCGCCAAGAGCTGCTGCGCCGAGGAGCGAGCACGCACGAGCTCGAGGCGTACGAGCAGCTCCTGGCCACGGCCGGCGCCGAGATCGTGCGCGCGAGGCGCCGCGCCCACCTCGCCATCGAGCCCGCCGTGCTGGAGGCGTTTGCGAGGATCGCCGCGCCTGGGCTGGAGCTAAAGCTCGACTATCGAACCTCGGGCGAGGACGACGAGCAAGTCTGCGCCCGCGAGCTTGCCGCGCGTCGCGATCGCGATCGGCGCGCGATCACCGCGGGGTTCGGTCCGCATCGTGACGACCTGGAGCTGAGGTTGGGAGGCAAGCTCGCGAGGGAGGTCGCGTCTCAGGGTCAGCATCGGGCCATCACCCTGAGCCTCAAGGCTGCGGAGAGCGTCGCCGTGCGTGAAATCACCGGGCTCGAGCCCATCCAGCTCCTCGATGACGTGTCGAGCGAGCTCGACGGCGAGCGCACGGCGGCCCTGCTCGGCTTCCTCTCCGAGATGCGCGGACAGGTCTTCGTGACGACCACACGCCCCGAGCTGGTCACGGTGGCGCTACGGAGCCAAAATCCGAATGAATTTCAAATCGTTAGCGGACAGATAAAGAGCGCCTAGACGCTTGCTTCACGGGCCTCACCGGCCTATGACGCCCCTTACTCCGCGCGCGCGCGAGCGGCGTTTCAAGCCCATGTCCCAACAAGCACCTCTCACGAGCACGGCGCCCGGCGGCGATCCGCCCCCCACCGGTTCGGAGCCGCCCGCGACCTACAACGAAGGCAGCATTACCGCGCTCGAGGGGCTCGAGGCGGTACGCAAGCGGCCTGGCATGTACATCGGAGACGTCCACGACGGCTCCGGGCTGCACCACCTGGTGTGGGAGGTCATCGACAACTCCGTCGACGAGCACCTCGCGGGCGTGTGCACGCGCATCACGGTGACGATCCACTTCGACGGCAGCGTCTCGGTCGAGGACGACGGTCGAGGCATCCCGGTCGGCATGCACGCGCGCGGGGTCAGCGCCGCCGAGGTCGTCATGACCGTCCTGCACGCAGGCGGGAAGTTCGACAACTCGAGCTACAAAGTGTCCGCCGGTCTCCACGGCGTCGGCGTCAGCGCCGTCAACGCGGTCAGCGAGTGGCTGCGCCTCGAGATCAAGCGCGAAGGCCACGTGTGGATGCAGGAGTACGGGCACGGCGCGCCGAAGGGTCCGCTCCTGCCCAAAGGAGACTCCGACACCACCGGCACCAAGGTCCGCTTCAAGCCCGACCCGACGATCTTCACCATCACCGAGTTCAGCTTCGACATCCTCGCGAGCCGCCTGCGCGAGCTCGCCTTCTTGAACGCGGGGCTGGTCATCGATCTCGTCGACGAGCGCGGCGAAGGCAAGCGCGAGCGCTTCGAGTTCCGGGGCGGCATCCAAGAGTTCGTCGCGCTGCTCAACAAGTCGAAGGAGCCGCTCCACGAAGAGGTCATCTCCTTCAGCGCGTCGGGGGACGCAGGCTCGGAGGGCAAGCAGCTCGGCGCGCCGGTGCAGGTCGATCTCGCCATGCAGTGGAACGGCTCGTACACCGAGGCGATCCACTGTTACACGAACAACATCCACAACAAGGATGGCGGGACGCACCTCACGGGCCTGCGCACCGCGCTGACCAAGTCGATCAACGCGTACGGCACGGGGCACAACCTCTTCAAGGAGCTGAAGCAGGGCCTGCAGGGGGAGGACGCGCGCGAGGGGCTCACGTGCATCATCAGCGTCAAGCACCCCGACCCGTCGTTCAGCTCGCAGACGAAGGAGAAGCTCGTCTCCAGCGAGGTGAAGGGCATCGTCGAGAACATCGTCACCGAGAAGCTCGGTGAGTTCCTCGAGGAGAACCCTCAGACCGCACGCAAGATCATCGACAAGGCCGTCGTCGCAGCGAAGGCGCGCGAGGCTGCGCGCAAGGCGCGCGAGGTCATCCGCAAGGGGACGATGGACGTCACCTCGCTCTCCGGCAAGCTCGCCGACTGCCAGTCGAAGGACCCCGCCGTGAGCGAGCTCTACATCGTCGAGGGCGAGAGCGCCGGCGGCAGCGCGAAGCAGGGCAGAGATCGGCATTTTCAGGCGATCCTTCCGCTGAAGGGAAAGATCCTCAACGTCGAGCGCGCGCGCCTCGATCGCATGCTGAGCTCGGCGGAGGTGGGCACGCTGATCACCGCGCTCGGCTGCGGCATCGGCGACAACGGCACCTTCGAGATCGACAAGCTCCGTTACCACCGCATCATCCTGATGACCGACGCCGACGTCGACGGGTCCCACATCCGGACGCTGCTGCTCACCTTCTTCTACCGGCAGATGCCCGAGGTGATCGAGAAGGGTTACCTCTACATCGCGCAGCCACCGCTCTTCCGCGTGCGCAAGGGCAAGAAGGACCTCTACCTCAAGGATCAAGGCGCGCTCGAGGACAACCTCGTGCAGAACGCCGTCGAGGGCCTCGAGATCGTCACCGGAGTGAACGGCGCCGCCGGTGCCAAGGGCGAGCGGATCACGGCGGGTCTCCCGCTGCTCAACCTCGCGAAGCGCCTGCGACGTTTTCGCGCGGTGCTGGCTCACCTCGACAAGCGCTGCGACGCTCGCGTCGCCGCGGCCGTCATCCGCTCGAGCGCGCTCGGCGCAGAGGCGATCCGACGTCGCAAGGACGTGGAAGACGCTGCGACGAAGCTGCGCGAGTACATCGTCAAGCGCTACCCCGATCTCTTGCCGCTCACGATCGACGTCTCCTGGGACGCCGCGGCGGGCGCCGGAGCGATCGACGTTCAACCGCGCGCAGCCGCGAGCCTGCGGCCTTCTCGCATCGATCTCGCGCTGGTCTCGTCCGACGAGTATCAGGAGGCCTGGGGCATCGACCAAGATCTGCGATCGATCGGTGAGCCGCCGTTCCTCGCGCGCACCGACAAGTCCGAGGTGACCGTCGACGACGGCGAGGCGCTCGCCGAGCTGCTGGAGGAGCGCGGCAAGAAGGGCGTCACCATCAGCCGCTACAAGGGTCTCGGTGAGATGAACGCCGACGAGCTGTGGGAGACGACGATGAACCCCGACGCACGCACGCTCTTGCAGGTGCGCGTCGACGACGTCATGGCGACCGACCAGCTGTTCACCGTCCTGATGGGCGATCAGGTCGAGCCGCGGCGAGCGTTCATCGAAGAGAACGCGCTCCACGTGAAGAACCTCGATATCTGATGGCACCGCGCGCACTCCGTCAGCTCGTGCCGGGTGTCGTCCTGGTGGCCGCTCTCGGCGGGGGGTGCGCGCCGACGACCTCCGCGCAGCTCGCCAAGGACCTCTCTTCCCTCGATGCGGCGACGCGCGCCGACGCTGCCTCTTGCCTCGAGCGCCGCGCTCGTGAGCAGGGCGAGCTTCCGGGCGACGTGCTGGAGGCGATCCTTCAGCAGGCCCCGCGCGAGACAGACCCCGTCGCGCGAGCGTCGATGATGAGGACCCTCGGGCACACGGGCGACGTACGCGCCAAGGAGGTGCTCGACGCCTACGCTCGGACCGACGACGGGAGCCAGCGCGCCGTCGCTTCGGCGGCGCTGCAGGCGTGGGCCGTGGCCGCCGGTAAGGTCCCGCCCGGGCATGCCTTCTCACCCGAGTGGCCGTACGGCACCGAGGCCTATCCGCCGCGAAAATGAGCTGAGTAAACACCGTCGGCGCGCGGCACAAGGCCTTGTCAGCAGTTGGCACGGTCTTAGCTTCGGCCCTGGGCCTACCCGAAGAGACAGGCGGTCGCGCTGAGCTGCGACCCGGGGCCCAGGGGAGCGAACGATGAGACTCGAGCGGATGACGACGAAGGCGCAGGAGGCGATCCGCGGCGCCGTGGACCACGCGAGCCGGAACGGGCACCCGGAGCTGTACCCCGAACACCTGCTGCGCGAGCTGATCGCGCAAGAAGGTGGGATCGTCGCCCCGGTCCTGCAGAAGGGTGGCGCCAGCGCAGAGGCGCTCCGCGCGGCGCTCGACTCGAAGCTCCAAGCCTACCCGCGGGTGTCGGGCGGCGCCGAGCCGGGCCTGTCTCGGCGAGCGCACACGCTGCTGCAGAAGGCGGAGGACGAGGCGAAGGCGCTCAAGGACGACTTCATCTCGACCGAGCACATGCTGCTCGCCGCCGCGAAGCACGACAAGGAGACGATGGGCCTGCTCGAGAAGGCCGGGCTCAACTACGACCGGATCCTTCAGGCGCTGCAGCAGGTCCGCGGCGCGCAGCGCGTCACCGACCGCGACCCCGAGGGGAAGTTTCAGGCGCTCGAGAAGTACACGAAGAACCTCACCGAGCTCGCGAAGAAGGGCAAGCTCGACCCGGTCATCGGCCGCGATGAGGAGATCCGCCGGGTGATGCAGGTCCTGTCGAGGCGCACCAAGAACAACCCGGTGCTGATCGGCGACCCTGGAGTCGGCAAGACCGCCATCGTCGAGGGGATCGCCCAGCGCATCGTCAACGGCGACGTCCCCGAGAGCCTCAAGGACAAGGACCTGTGCGCCCTCGACCTCGCCTCGATGGTGGCAGGCGCGAAGTTCCGCGGTGAGTTCGAGGACCGCCTAAAGGCCGTGCTCAAGGAGATCGAGGGGGCCAACGGCCGCGTCATCCTGTTCATCGACGAGCTGCACACGCTGGTCGGGGCCGGCGCTGCGGAGGGCGCGATGGACGCCGCCAACATGCTCAAGCCGGCGCTCGCGCGCGGCGAGCTCAGGTGCATCGGCGCCACGACGCTCGACGAGTTCCGCAAGCACATCGAGAAGGACGCCGCGCTCGAGCGCCGCTTCCAGCAGGTGTTCGTGGGGGAGCCCACGGTCGAGGACACCATCTCGATCTTGCGCGGGCTCAAGGAGCGGTACGAGACGCACCACGGGATTCGCATCCAAGACGCGGCCCTGATCGCGGCGGCCAACCTCTCGCACCGCTACATCACCGAGCGCTTCTTGCCCGACAAGGCCATCGACCTGGTGGACGAGGCCGCGTCGCGCATCCGCATGGAGATCGACAGCATGCCGACCGCGATCGATCAGGTCGAGCGGCAGCTGCTGAAGCTCCAGATGGAGGAGCAGGCGCTCAAGCGCGAGACCGACAAGGCCTCCAAGACCCGCATCGAGGAGGTGAAGAAGGAGATCGCCGAGGTCCAGTCGCAGCGCGGCGCCATGCGCGCGCAATGGATGGCCGAGAAGGAGATCATCGGCGAGCTTCGGGCCATCCCCCCCAAGGTCGAGGAGCTGCGCCTCGAGAGCGAGACAGCCAAGCGCCGAGGCGACCTCGGTAAGGCCGCGGAGATCGAGTACGGCAAGATCCCCGAGGTCGAGCGCCAGCGAGACGCGATGCGCGCGAAGCTCGCCGAGGTGCAGCGGACCCAGTCGTTCCTGAAGGAGGAGGTCACCGACGAGGACATCGCCCAGGTGATCTCCCGCTGGACCGGCATCCCGGTCTCCAAGATGCTCGAGAGCGAGATGCAGAAGCTGCTGCACCTCGAGTCCGACCTGCGGGCGCGCGTGGTGGGGCAAGAGGAGGCGCTCGCCGCGATCTCCAACGCCATCCGGCGCTCGAGGGCAGGGCTCGGCGACGATCGGCGACCGATCGGCTCCTTCATGTTCCTCGGCCCGACCGGCGTCGGAAAGACCGAGCTCGCGAGGGCGCTCGCTGAGCGGCTGTTCAACGACGAGCGCGCGATGATTCGCATCGACATGAGCGAATACGGCGAGCGGCACGCAGTAGCGCGCTTGATCGGCGCCCCGCCGGGCTACGTCGGCTACGAAGAGGGCGGCCAGCTCACCGAGCCGGTGCGGCGACGCCCCTACAGCGTCGTGCTCTTCGACGAGGTCGAGAAGGCCCACCCGGACGTGTGGAACACGCTGCTCCAGGTGCTCGACGATGGCCGCCTGACAGACGGCCAGGGCCGGACGGTCGACTTCAAGAACACGGTCATCATCCTCACCTCCAACGTCGGCTCGGCGTCTGCCGCACAGATCGAGGAGGATCGAGGGGTCACCGACGACGAGAAGGCGAAGCGGGTGAGGGCCGTGATGCTCGCCGAGGTCCGCCACCAGTTCCGGCCGGAGTTCCTGAACCGCCTCGACGAGCTGATCGTGTTCCGTCGCCTCGGCCGCGAACAGATGCAGACCATCGTCGACATCCAGCTCGGCCGCTTCATGACGCGCCTCGCGGGGCGCGGCGTGACCATCGAGCTGACGCCGGAGGCCAAGGACCTGCTGCTCACCCACGGCTGGGACCCGCAGTATGGTGCGCGGCCCCTGAAGCGAGCCATCCAGCGGTACGTGGAAGACGAGCTCGCAAAGCAGATCCTCGCCGGCAGCTTCGCGCTCGGAGACAAGGTCAAGGTGGATCGGACCGGAGACGACCTCACCTTCACCAAGCTCGAGGCGAGCTGAGTCGATGGGACGGGCGGAACGCCACGCAGGCGTCCGCCCGGGTATCATCCGGGGCGTTGCGTCGCTCCGCTCATAGCCCCTGGTTCACCGCCCAGCTGCTCGCGGTCCTGTGCTCAGCGGGGTGTCTGCTGCCCGACTATGGGAGCCCGAACGGAGGGGGTGGCGAGGGCGGCGCGAGCGGTGGCGGCGGCGCCGGCGGATCGGCGCCGCCTGTCTGCGACGGCCCGCGCCCGGCGCGGATCTGGCGCTTCGGCTCGGGCAACGCCGACGAGACGGTCTCTGCCATCGTGCCGTTGCCCGACGGGGCGGTCGTCGTTGGCGAGTTCCAGGGTGAGATCAGCTACGTCGCCGGTGAGACCAAGAGCTCGTCAGACGGCGCGGATGGCTTCGTCATGCGCGTCGATGAGGCGGGGACGGCGCTCTGGTTGACCGCCATCGTCGTGGACGGTGACCTCAGCCTCAAGGGCGCGCGGCAGCTCCCAGACGGCGCCGTGATCGTCGGAGGTGAATACGAGGGCACCTTGTCGACGCCGATCGGCGACGTGGCGAGCGTCGGCGGCGTCGACGCCTTCGTCGCGCGGGTCTCTGCGGAGGGCGACGTCACGCATATGGCGCTGCTCGGCAGCGCGGAGGACGACAGGCTCGGTGGCGTGGACGTGGCGGCCGACGGCACCGTGGTGCTCGCGCTGGGCTTCACGGGGCCCGCGCTGATCCTCCAGGAGTTCTACACCGAGCCCTCGGCCAACCTCGCGTACGCGAGGCTCGCTGGGGAAGATCTGTCGGTCATCCATCAGCAGGTCTTCGAGTCGCCGGTCGACAGCGAGACGCCCTTCGGGATCGCTGCGCTGTCCGGTGAGCGCGTCGTCATCACCGGGGAGTACTCTGGCACTACCGATTTCGCGGTGCCCAACGAGCCGCCCGAGGCCGTCACGCTCGACGGCTTCGTGCTGGTGCTCGGGCTGAGCGGCGCGCCCGAGTGGGCGCTCGGCTTCGGCGGGGGAACGAGCCGACTCACGGGGCAGGTCGTCGCGCCGCTGTCCGGCGGTGGCTTCTTGATCGGAGGGGTCGCGCACGAACCGTCGTCGACCGCCCGCTTCGGGTCGATCCTCGCGGCAGAGCCCACGAACGGGTCGAGCTACCTCTGGGTGGCCCGCGTCGACGACGACGACACCGTCGCGTGGGTCGAGATGCTCCCGATGCCGGTGGCGGGGGTGACGGACCTCGGGCGCGCCGTGCGCGGGCTCGCAGCGCAAGGGGACGTGGTCTACGCGGCCGTGGCCTTCGCGGCAGAGGGGCTCGTCGTCCCGCCGGGTGACGAGCTCTCCGTCATGGACCAGGCGTCCGCGCTGATCACGCTGGACGCCGTCACGGGCGACCCGCTCAGCGTCGCGCCGATCGGCGACGTGCTCGGTAACGCCGAGCTGCGTGATCTCTCCGTGAGCTCGTGCGGTCTGTTCGTCGGCGGGTGGCTCAGCGGCGACCTGCTCCTGCCTGGGCTCGGTCCGGTGGCTGCAACCGACGAGGATCTGCTCCTGGCGAGGTTCTCGCCGGGGGACCTGTGAGCCGCTGACCAGAGCCTAGAACGTGCCCTCGACGCCCAGCCACGTGGGGCCCAACACCGGTCGCACGGCGGCTCGTTCGCCGGACGAGCCGCGCGTCGCGGCGTCGACGATCAGCAAGACCACCCCCCCCGCCGTGAGCGGTGCCCCGACGTAAAAGCCGACCGTGGACGTCGTGCGAAGCCTCTGCAGCTCGTCGACGGAGTCCGTCGGACAGCTCGCGTCGCTGCAGCCGGCGTCGGCCGACCTGACCAGCGCGGCTGCGCCCGCGCCTCCCCAGACCGCGAGGCCCGCCACGCCCGCGCTGAACGTCACCCAACCTGCGATCGCGAGGGCGCTCGGGCCAGGAGCGCTCGCCGGTTCGGGGGTGATCGGCGTGGGACCTGCAGACGCCCCCGGCACGTCGAAGACGAGCGTCTCGCGCGCCCCATCGGAGAGCTCGATCGAGCGCGTCTGCCGGAGCTCGGCGACGGCGAGCACGATCTCGTGCTTGCCGAGGTTGAGCTCGAACCGGCGCTCGCCGGGCGCGCGCGCTCGGCCGTCGATCGAGAGCTCGGCGTCGCGCCCTTGGAGGCCGCGGACCTCGACGGTGAGCACGGGCACGCGAGCAGAGAGCGCCGCGAGCTCGCGCTGAGCGTCGGCCTTGGCCTCCGCCCAGACCGGCGGCGAGTTGGGCGGCAGCGGGATCCGCGAGACGTCTTCGTAGCGCTGCTTCGCGTCGGCGAGGCGCCCGAGCTTGTCGAGGCAGCGCGCGGCGTACAGGCCGAGCGGCGGCGCCTTGGCCAGCGCGTCGGCCTCGTCGAGCTTCGCGAGCGCGGCCGCGTGGTCGCCCTGATCGTAGAGGCTCAGGCCCTCGGTGCCGAGCTCCTTGGCGCGCTGGATCTCGGTCTTCGACTGAGCGCTCGCGGTCCCCGGGGAGAGGGCGAGCAGGAGCGAGAGGAAGGCGACGCGAGCCCGCACGCGCAGCATCATCGCATGTCGGGTCCGGGATCAGAGGCCGAGCCGCGGATCGCCCGTCGGTTGGGGCTTCGGGCGCTGGATGGGCCGCGGTCTCGGCGCGGCGCGCACCGCGACGGGCGCGGAGGACGTCGCCGTGCCCTCGGGGTCGGGCTCGGGCTCGTCGAGAGAGAGGACGGTGGACAGCGCCGTCGGCTCGTCGAGGGAGAGGACAGTGGACAGCGCCGTCGGCACAGGCAACGACGCTGAGGGACTGGCCTCGACGGCGAGCGTGGTGGACGCGGTCGCGCCGCGCTCGCCAGCGGTCGTCGCCGCGACCGGCTGCGGCGGGGCCGGGTCTTTGAGCGCCGCGTACAGGCCAGCGCCCGCGGCGAGCAGCATCACCCCGCCCGCGGCAGCGAGCAGCAGCGGCCGCTTGCGCGGTGCGCTCGGGCGCCGCCACACCGCGGTGGACACGCCTCCGTCGGTGGCCTTGCCGACCGGGCCGGGGCCGACCCCAGTAGGGAGCGAGGGAGGAGGCGCGCTCGGCAGCGGGAAGTCGTCGAACGACGCCGAGGGTGACGCGCCCGTCTCCATGAGCGCGATGCGCAGCCCGTCGACGAGCGCATCGGGCGTCTGGTACCTGCGCGACAGATCGCGATCGGTGGCGCGGGCGAACCACGCGTCGACCGGAGGGGAGAGCGGCGCGAATGAAGAGGGTGGGGGGATCGGCCGGACGCAGATCGAGAGCACGAGATCCCCGACGCTCTCGGACGACCAAGGCAGGCAGCCGGTGAGGCACTCGAAGGCGATGATCGCCATCGACCACACGTCGCTCTTGGGCTCGACGGGCTCGATGCCTTGGACCTGCTCGGGGCTCATGTAGCAGGGCGTCCCGAGCATCGCGCCGCTGCGGGTCGTCTTCGGGGAGACCTTGAGCGGAGAGCGGAGCACCTTGGCGACGCCGAAATCGAGCACCTTGGCGATCGTGTCGCCGTCGACGCGGGCGAGGAACACGTTCTCTGG
Organism: Polyangiaceae bacterium; assembly: GCA_016719945.1. Taxonomy (GTDB): domain Bacteria; phylum Myxococcota_A; class Polyangia; order Polyangiales; family Polyangiaceae; genus Xiheicaenibacterium. Next base: position 178,618 of record JADJYE010000005.1, read on the forward strand.
CTTGAGGTCGCGGTGGATGATCCCCAGCTCGTGCGCGCGTGACATGGCGCGTCCGACGTGGGTCAACACCAGGAGCGTCTGCGCCTCGGTGAGCCGACCGGCGCGCTCGAGGCGGTCGGAGAGGGTCTCGCCGGCGAGCAGCTCCATCGCGATGTAAGGGACGTCGTGATCGACGCCGTGGTCCAGCACGCGCACGACGTGGGCGCTCGCGAGGGCGGCCGCCGAGTGAGCCTCGCGCTCGAAGCGCCGCAAGAGCTCGGAGCGGTCTTCTCCGCGCGACTCGTCGAGCAGCTTGGGATCGATGACCTTCACGGCCACCGGCGTGCGCAGGCCGCGGTGCTGCGCTCGCCAGACCTCGCCCATGGCCCCCTTGCCGATGGGCGCCACGAGCTCGTAGCGCCCGCCGAGCACCATGCCGGCGACGAACTTCTGCGGAGCGCGCATGCGTCCGACTACTGTAGCCGCTGGTCGGTGTGTGCGGGGGCGCGTCGCGACGGATGCGCGCCGCGCTCACGCACCGCTTGCGTCAGCGCACCGGCGGCCTTTGGGAGAGCGGGATCTCTGCGCCTTCGGACATGCCTGACGCCGCACGCCTGAGCAGATCCAGGGCCGCGTGGGCGGCGTGCACCTGGACCTCGTTGCGATCCCCGTGGAAGACGCGCTCCCGCACGATGGTGCCGCCTGGGTGGGCGACGGCCCAGTACACCAGGCCGACCGGCTTCGTCGACGTGCCGCCCGCGGGCCCGGCGATCCCGGTGACCGACAGGCCGACGTCGACCTCGCACAGCCGCCGTGCGCCCTGCGCCATCTCCGCGGCCACCTCCGCGGACACGGCGCCGTGCCCGCGGAGCGTGTCCTCCGAGACGCCGAGCAGGCGCGTCTTCGCGCTGTTCGCGTAGACGACAGCCGCCCCGATCAGGAAGTCGCTCGCGCCGGGCGACGCCGTCAACAGGTGCGAGATGAGCCCGCCCGTGCACGACTCCGCGACGGCGAGCCGCCAGCCACGCGCGCGCAGGGCGCGGCCCGTGATGCTCGAGAGCGTCTCGTCGGCCTCGCCATAGACGACGTCGCCGAGCTTGTCCCGCACGATGGTGGCGACGAGGGTGGCGCGCTCGCGCGCGTCGGCCTGGCTGACGCCGCGGGCCTGGACCTTCACGTCGAGCTCCGGGAAGTGGACGCGGTACCCGAGGCTGATGCCCTCGAACTCGTTCTCGAGCCCCTCGAGCAGCTGCGCGGCCGTCGACTCCGGGAGGCCGAAGGTCCTCAGGCGAATGACGAACGTGTCGTTGGGCGCGTTGGGCCGAAGCCGCGGGAGCACCTGCTCCCGGAACATTCGCTTCATCTCGCGCGGCACACCCGGCATGAAATACAGGGTGGCGCGCCCCAGCTTCACGGAGAACCCCGGCGCCGTCCCGTCGGCGTTGGGGCACAGCTCGGCGCCGGCCGGGACGCGCGCTTGCTTCTCGTGGTGTGGCGTCACCGTGCGACCGCGCGCTTCGACGCGGCGCCGGATCGACAACAGCGCGCTCTCGTCGACGACGAGCGGCGCCTCGATGGCGCGCGCGACGCACTCTGCGGTGATGTCGTCGCTCGTCGGCCCGAGCCCGCCCGTCGCGATGACCGCCTCGTGCTCGCTCGCGAGCCGCTTCAGCGTCGCGACGATCGCGTCGGGGTGATCCGGGACGGAGTTGATCGAGACGACCTCGAAGCCCTCCTCGGTGAGCGTGGCGGCTAGCCACGCGGAGTTCGTGTCCACGATCTCACCGCGGGTGAGCTCGGTCCCGATGCTGAAGAGGGCGATGGTCATGGTGAGCGGAAGACCCCCTCGCGGGGGGGCGGGAGGCTGTCATTGCTTTTCTCCGGCGGGTAGACGCAACGGAACCCGACGTCCTCGGCGCTGCCTGCGGGGGGCGCCGGTCGGGAGCTCCACGACCTGAGGGCTGCCGCGGCCTCGTCCCCGAACGAGCCCCCGCGGACCTCGACCGCCGACCCGTCCGCGGTCTGGACCCACTCCGCCACGTTGCCCGCGAGATCGTGCACGCCGAGCGGCGTGGCGCCGTCCGGAAAGGCTCCGCCGAGCTCGGGGCCCGTCGCCCCCTGCGCGCAGGGCCCGCGGGCTCGGCCCCAAGCGGCCCTGCGGCAGACCGCCCCGGTCTGGCCCCACGGGTAGCGGTTGCCCGCCGCGCCCGCCGCCGCCGCCTCGAACTGATGAGGCGTGGGCAGCGCGCCGCCGGCCCAGGCGCAGAAGGCCGCGGCGTCGTGGACGGTCAACCCGACCACGGGCCGCCCGGGCTCGCCCGTGAGCTCGAGCGCTCGGCATCGTCCCTCGCTCGCGCAGCCGGACCATCGGGTCTCGGTGACCTCGAACGCGTCGATCACGAACGCCGGCACCTCGGCTCCCGCGCGCCGGACCTGCCCCGCTGCTTCCCAATCGGTCGTCCCCGGCGCGAGGCGGGTCAGGGGCACCGAGACGCGCGAGGGAGGCGGAGCGCAGGCGCCGCCCTCGCCCGGCTCGAGCGGCGCTGGGCACGACGTCGCGGCGCCCACGCAGCGCCCCGCCTGCTCGGTCTGGCCCGGCGCGCAGCAGCGCGTCCGTTGGGCGCCGAAGCCTGGAGCGCAGAACCGCTCCACGCGGGACGAGCGCAGCCCGGCGAGGGTCATCGCGGCGGCGACGACCGCGGCGCCGCCTACCCACGGCGCCCACCTGCGCGCGGCCTCAGGCACCGCGCCGTCAGCCCGCGCGCACGCCGACGGTCAGCGCGCCGATGCCGTCGACGTCGATGCGCAGCTGGTCGCCCGCTGCGAGCGGCCCCACTCCCTCCGGTGTGCCGGTCAGGATGAGGTCGCCCGGCTCGAGCGTCATCACCTGGCTCACGAACGAGAGGACGCGAGGGACGCTGAAGATCATGTCCCGCGTGTTGCCGCGCTGGCGCAGCTCGCCGTTCACCGAGCACACGATGGGCAGCTCCGTGAGGTCGAGGCCCGACACCACGACCGGGCCGACCGGGCAGAAGGTGTCCATGCCCTTCGCGCGCCACCACTGGCCGTCTTTCTTCTGGAGATCTCGCGCCGTCACGTCGCAGGCGACGGTCGCGCCGAAGATCGCGGAGGCCGCGGCGGCCTCGTCAGCGCGCTTGAGGGGCGCGCCGACGACGATCGCGAGCTCGGCCTCGTGCTCGACCCGCGCCGAGATCGCCGAGGGCGGAAGCACCACCTCGCCGCCGGGGTCGAGCAGCGACGTCGACGGCTTGAAGAACAGCATCGGCTCGACCGGGACCTCGTTGCCGAGCTCCTTCGCGTGGGCCCGATAGTTCCGACCGACGCACAAGATCTTGCGGGGCTCGACCGGCGCGAGCCGCGCGCACGGGCCCACGGCCTCGTCGTCGAAGCCCGGGAGGCATTCGCCCGTCGTCTCGCCCCCCAGCCACGGCGCGCGATCCAGCACGTGCGCCGCTCCCGCGATCAGCTCAACGTACGCTGGCTGCTGACTTCTTGCGATCCGAGCGAACCTTCTCAGCATGGGCCTCTCCGTCGGTCGATGTGCCCGCAGCCCCGAGGGCCTCGAGGCGCTCGACGATGCGAGCGAGCGCGTCGAGCATCGCCTGCCGGACCCGGGCATAGCTCTTCGGGCCAATATCGCCGCGCTGCTTCGCGCGCTCGAGCGCCACGAACTCGTCCAGCAGCGTCTGCTGGGCCTCTAGCAGGTCCTCGATGGTGTCGGTCGGCGCCGCCTTGGACGACCGCCGTCGCAGCGCGAACACGCCGCCGCCGATCACCGCGAGGCCGCCGAGCACGACCGCGATCCAGGCGCCGAGCGGTCGCGTCGGCAGCCCCGTGAGGCGGATCTCCGCCTTCGGGATGAAGCCCTCGCGCAGGCTCTTCAGCTCGCGCGAGGTCTCGAGCCACGAGGCTTGTCCGTCGTAGGTGCGGGTCGTGGCGCTGTAGCCCGAGACCTCGAGGCCCATCTGCTTCGACGCGGTCACCCGGATCTCGGACGTCCAGATGTTCGGCATCATCGGCACGCTGAAGGACTGATCGCCGTCTTCTTCCATGGGGACCTGGAAGGAGAACTGGATGACGTGGCGGCCCGGACGCAGGGTGCCCTTCACGCGACCGCCGTTGTCGGTCGGCTCGACCGCGGGGACCTGCTTGTCGTCGCTGGAGACGGCGGAGAAGCCCGGCGGCAGCACGAGCTCGTGGTCGAGCTGGAGCGCGTACGGGCCCGGGTTTTCGTACAGGATCGCGTAGTTGACGACGAGAAAGTCTTCCTTGTGGCTGATGGTGATCTCGTTCATCCCCACCGTCTTCGCGACCATGAAGTCGTTGGTCGGCTCGAAGATGTGCAGCAGCACGAGGGCGCCCGTTCGGTCGTCGAGCCGCACGTCCTTGACGGAGAACGTCGAGCCCTTGTAGGTCGCGCGGACGGTGTACGCGTGGCCGCTGCCGACCTTGAGGTCGCGGACGTAGGCGTTGCCGTCGGCGTCGGTGGTCGCCTTGAACGTCTCGCGCGTCTCGCCGGCGGCGATGGTCATGTGCACCGCGACGATCTCGACCTCGAAGCCCTCGACGGGCGCCTCGAACGCGTCGCGGATCCCGATGGCGAGGGTGCCGATCGGCACGGAGGGATCGCGCGCAGAGCCGTCCTTCGGGAGGGTGGGGCGCTGCTGCTGCTGGTGAGGATCTCCGCCGTGGCCCGGGGGAGGGGCGGGTCGCTGCGTCGGGGCAGCGGGCGGGACGCTAGAAGCCGGCGGGGCCGACGCCGAGGCCGACGCAGCGGAGGCAGAGCCCGACCCCGCCGAGGCCGGCGACGCCGAGGCCGACGAGAGCGCGGACGCGGTCGGTGCGGCCGCGCTCGCCGCGGCCGAGGCGCTCGCGCGCGGCGCTGCGGAGCCTGCGGGCTGGCTCTGCGCGCGCGGCGCTGCGAGGCCCGCGAGCAAAGCGACGAAGGCGAGCGCGCCCGTCACCCGCAGGAGCTGCTGGCTACGCATCGGGTGCGCCCTCCTTGGGGCGACGTACCGGCTCGTCGTCGCTGGGCGCGTCCTCGACGGCGGACGGCTCGGCTTCGGCCTGGTCGCCGGCGGGCTCTTCGCTGGGTGCGTCGCCGGCGGGCTCTTCGCCCGGCTCTTCGGCCGGCGCGGCGGCCTCCTCGCTGGCGACAGCGGCGTCCTCGGGGGGCGCCTCGGTCTGTGCCGGAGCGGCCAGCGGGACGTCGACCGAGGGCGTGAGCCCCGCGCGCTCGAGGCGCCGCTGCACCACGGCCTCGGCCTTCGCGCGCTGGTCGAGCGACGCTTGATCGATCTGCCGCAGCAGCCGCTTCGCCTCGTCTCGGTAGCGCGCGACGAGCACGGCGTAGTCGTCGTCGCTGATCTTGCCGACCGAGCGTTCGAACTCGAGGTCCTTCAGGGCGCGCAGCACGGCGCGCTTCTGCTCCTCCTCGGCGCGCGGCGCGCCGAGCGCGAACGCGTCGGCGCTGGAGAGGCGGCTCTCGCCGAGCAGCGTGCGCAGGCTGCTCCAGAACGCGGCGATGACCGCGACGAGCGCGGCGCCGACCATGAGCAACACCACGCCGGGCGGCCCGAACTCGACCCCCGCGTACACGAAGCCGCCGGCGCCCACGATCGCGCCGACCGCCGCGATCTTGCGCTGCTGACGGCGCAGCGAGAGCTCGTCCTCGGCGACCGAGGCCGCGGGCGGGGCGCTCGCGGTGACGACGACCGGCGGGCGCTTCGCTGCCTCGGGCGCGGCGGTCTTCGGCTCGGCAGCCGCCGCGGGCTGCGCCTCGCCTGCGGCGCGGCGCGGCCGGCGAGCCTTGGTCTGCGCGGAGGCGCGCTCAGGCTTCATTCGCGGTCGAGCTCCTTGAGCTCGGCGTCGAGCTTGTCGTCGTACGCGTCGGGACCAGCGTCCTTGTTGGCGGTCTTGCGCTCGGCCACGGCGGCGTCGGCGGTCTTCGCGTTGGCGGAGCCCTTGGCGGTCCACCGCCGCAGCAGGCGCACGACCATGAACGCGCCCGCTACGAACGCGAGCAGCGGGAAGGCCCAGATCAGCGCGCCCATCCCCTCGCTGGGAGGGACCGCCAGCGACTGCGTCCCGAAGCGAGCCGCGTACGCCTTCTGGATGGCCTGCAGGGTCATCCCCTGACCGATCATCTCCCTCAGCTCGTCGCGCCGTTCCCCGGCGTACCCGCACGTGCAGGTGCCCAAGGTCTCCCTCGGGCAGCCGCACATGCAGATCAGGCTGAAGAACAGGTCGCGCTCCACCTGGCTCGAGATGCCGACGGACCCGCCCTTGTCGACGTGGGCCTGGCCTACGGCGCGCCCCGGCATGATCGTGGGCGCCACGATGACGACCGCGAGGATCACGAGCAGCCGGCGGACCCAGCGCCGCACGGGCTCACCCGGGAGCGCTTGACGACGCAGCAGAGAGACGAGGCGACGGAGTGGCTTCATTCGTTCGAGATCGCGCCGGGGGTGTCGGCCAGCCAGCCCGGATCGATGACCGAGGTTGGGGCTGTCGAGACCTTGGGCCAGAACACGAGCGAAAGGAAGAAGATCGTGGTCGAGGCGATGCCGGCCGCCGCGCGGACGTAGCTGAACGCGGTGACCTCCTGCTCCTGCACGTCGGGCCAGAGGCTGATGACGGCGCCCAGGATCATGATGGCGCCGCCGATCACCAGCAGGACCGCGAACGGGTTCACGTAGATGTGGAACGTCGCGATCTTCGTCTTCGGGTCGACCGAGCCCTGCGAGACGTACAGATCGTCACGCGCGGTGACGTGGCGCGCGATCTCGGTCGAAGACTCGCCACGGCGTGACTTGTAGATGTTCTGCGCCGGGTGCAGCACGGCGACGACCTTGCCTCGCTCGATGACCTCGATGTCGCTGATGATCGAGCGCTTCTCGGTGTCGTTCTCCATGTGCGAGTCGAGGTAGCGGACGCTGTAGACCTCGTCGACCTGGAGCACGCCGCCCTTCTCGATCGAGGCCTCGACGTCGGTGCCCCAAGCGCGGCCCGTGAAGTGGATGAACAAGAGCACCATGCCCAGGTGCACGATGTACCCGCCGTAGCGGCGCCGCGACTTGGCGACGAGGCGCAGCAGCGCGAGCACGACGTTCTCCGTCTCCTTGCGCAGCTGCGCGGCCTTGCGCCGAGCGACCGCGCCACGGGCAAACTCCTGGATCACGACCGCGAGCTTGAACGACGCGAGCGCGGTCACCACCAGCGGGAGCTTGCCGTTCACCCAGGCCACCCCCGCGCCGAGGTAGTGCACCATGTTGGCGCCCGCCCGCGCGAAGCCGACGACGTCGGCCTCGGGCTTCGCGTACAGGTTGGAGACCGTGAAGAAGGGCCACATCCGCAGCGGGCCCGACAGCGCGAAGTGCAGCGCCATGCCGGCGGCCATCGCGACCAGCGGCCAGAAGAAGCTCTTGCGGAACAGCTCCGGGGTGGTCTTGCGCCAACCGAGCAGCGGCGCCACGCACATCAGCGCGAAGACGATGATGAACGGGATGGGCAGCCAGAAATTGTAGAACGTCGGACCGACCGCCGACGGGTACTTGAGGAAATACTCGCTGAACAGCGGCCAGGTCGTCGCCACGGCGATGAACGTGCAGCAGCCGAGCAGCGACCAGTTGTTGAGCACGAACGCCGTCTCGCGCGACAGCGGGCTCTCCAGGGTACTCTCACTACACAGCTTGGGCAGGCGCCACACCACGAGCGAGGTGCTCACGGCCGCGATCAGGCCCAGGAAGTACAGGAAGTACTCGCCGATGTTGGTCTTCGCGAACGAGTGCACGCTCGAGATCATCCCCGAGCGGGTGAGGAACGTCGCGAAGATGGTGAGCCAGAACGTCGCCACGATCAGGAAGACGTTCCACACCTTGAACATGCCCCGACGCTCTTGGATCATCGTCGAGTGGACGTAGGCGCTCGCGGTCCACCAGGGCAGGCAGGCCGCGTTCTCGACCGGGTCCCACGCCCAGTCGCCGCCCCAGCCGAGCTCTTCGTAGGCCCACATCATGCCGAGGACGTTGCCGACCGACAGGAAGAGCCAGGAGAAGATCATCCACTTGCGGGTGGCGTTGATCCACTCGCTGTCGAGCCGGCCCGTGATGAGCGCCGCCAAGCAGAAACCGAACGGCACCGCCGCGCTCGTGAACCCGATGTACAGGCTCGGCGGGTGGATGATCATGTACCAGGTGCGAAGCTGGTAGTTGAGGCCCTTGCCGTCGAGCGGCGCGCCGCCCAGGTTCACGCCGAACGGGGCGACGGCGAAGATGAGCAGCAGCGTTTCGAAGGCGATGATCGACATGAAGGTCGCCAGCACCCACGGCTGCAGCTCGAGGTACCGACGGCCCATCCACTTCAGGCAAATCCCGCAGAACAGCCCGGTGAGGAAGATCCACCACAGCCACGAGCCGTCCTGGCCGCCCCACAGCGCGACGACCTTGTAGGCCGTCGTCATCGTCCGGTCGCTGTTGTCGGCGACGTAGTGCAGGCGGAAGTCGCCGCTGACGAAGCCGTACGTGAGCGTGAGGACGCCGAGGCCGATCAGCCCGACGGTGCCGTAGGCGCCGAGGCGGGCCGCCTGGAGCAGTCGGGGCCTGCCAGCCCCCGCCGCGAGGGACAAGGCGAGGGTGTAACCGGTCGCCGCGAGGATGGCGTAGAGGACGACGGTCCCGAACTCCGGGAGAGATTGCCACATAAAAAGGTTCCCAAGCTTAGGGTCAGGACCGGGCATAAGCCACCCGGGTGGTGGGTTTGTTCCCCGTCACGCGGCCCGAGGTGCACGCGGAACGCTGGGTTATACTGAGCCATGACGTCCGACCGGTCCGGCGCACAAGGCGAGCTGATCTACGACTGGAACGAGGTCGGGCGTCGCGGGCGCTTGTTTCCCGAGGGGCTGACCTTCTTCGACGAGACCCTGCGCGACGGTCTGCAGAACCCGAGCGTCCAGGATCCGAGCATCGACGCGAAGCTGAAGCTGATCCACCTGATGGATCAGATCGGCATCCACGTCGCCGACATCGGCCTGCCGGGCAGCTCGCAGCGCGCCTTCGACGACGTGCTCACGATGTGCCGGGAGATCACCGACAACAAGCTGCGCCTTCGCGTCGCCTGCGCCGGCCGCACCGTCGTGTCCGACATCACCCCGATGATCGAGATCTCCCAGCGCGCAGGGATCCCCGTCGAGGTCTACGCGTTCATCGGCTCGAGCCCGATCCGCCAGCTCGCCGAGGACTGGGACATCCAGACGATCGCGAAGCGCTCCGCCGAGGCGATCGACGTCGCGGTCAAGGCCGGGCTGCCGGTCACCTACGTGACCGAGGACACCACGCGCTCCAAGCCCGACTCGCTCGCGACCCTGTTCAAGAACGCGATCGACCACGGCGCCTCGCGCCTCTGCCTCTGTGACACGGTCGGCCACTCGACGCCCGACGGGGTGCGCAACCTGATCGGCTTCACCAAGAGCCTCGTCGCCGGCATGGGCGCGGACGTCGGCATCGACTGGCACGGTCACAACGACCGCGGCCTCGCGCTGGTCAACGCCATCATGGCGCTCGAGTGGGGCGCCGATCGCGTCCACGGCACCGCGCTCGGCATCGGCGAGCGGGTGGGCAACGCGCCGATGGAGCTCATCTTGTTGAACCTCAAGCTCTTGCACTACCTCGAGGGGCAAGACCTCACCAACCTCCTCGAGTACTGCCGGGTCGCGGCCGAGGCGGTCGGCTGGACCGTCCCCATCAACTACCCGCTGGTCGGCGCTGACGCGTTCCGCACCGCGACGGGCGTGCACGCGGCGGCCATCATCAAGGCGCAGCAGAAGGGCGACGCGTGGCTGGCCGACCGCATCTACTCGGGCGTGCCCGCAGGCATGTTCGGCCGTCACCAGGAGATCTGCATCGGGTACATGTCCGGGGCCTCCAACGTGAATTTCTGGCTCCGCCAGCGGAAGATCGAGCCCTCGAAGGACCTCGTCGACGCGATCCTGAAGAAGGCGAAGACGACGCCCCACAACCTCACCGACGAGGAGGTGCTGTCGGTCGTCGCCGAGGTGCGTGGCTCGACGCCCTCCGCCTGAGCCGGCGAGCTCGAGCCGGGTCGACCGGGTGCTCGCCGCGTTCGCGGCCGCGGTGTGTCTGCTCTTCTTGTGCTCGCTGCGCGATGTGCGCTTCTCCGCGTGGTCACCGCCGCCTGCGCCGGTGACGGCGGCGCCCGCGCCGCTCGGCGACGCGACCCTCGACGTGCACGTCGTCGACGAGGAGGGGCGGCCGCACTCGGACGCGGTCGTGCGCGTGTTCTACGTCGCGGACGACGGCGAGGTCTATTTCGCTGGGGAGCGCTGGTCACCCCACGGCGACCCGCTGACCTTCGAGGGGCTGCCGCGCGGCGAGCTGTGGGTCGTCGCCTACGGACGGCAGCGCGCGCGCGCGGTGAAGCGCGTGGTCTTCAGCCCCGCTGACGAGGTCCTGCGCCGCAGCGCGACGCTCGCGCTCCGGCCGGCGAACGCGCTCGCCGTGCGGGTCGTCGACGACGAGGGCAACCCCGTGCCGCAGGCTGGCGTCACGATCGACGACGGCGATCTCCTCGCGCACGTCGCCCCCACCGGTGAGGATGGGGCCGTCACGTTCGATCGCCTCGGCCCTGCGCCGTGGGGGGTCTCGGTCGAGGCGGAGGGCTACGACCCGGTCGCGCGGAGCGGCGTCTATCCGAGCGCCGAGCCGCTCGAGATCAGGCTCGAGCGCCTGGGAGGGCTCGAGGTCACCGTCGTCGACGTGGACGGGACGCCGGTCCCGAGCGCGGAGGTCCTGCTCTCGGGGCCCGGCATCTGGCCCGCGAGGAGCTCGACCACCGACGACTTCGGGCAGGTCAGCATCACCGGCCTCTACGCTGGCCTCTACGATCTGCGCGCGCGGCTCGACGATCGCATCTCGGCAACCGACATGAGCATCCCGCTCTCGCGAGGCAAGGTCGTGGAGCGCACGCTCACGCTCGTCGATGGGCGCTTCATCCTGGTCACCGTCACCGACGGCCCGCGGCGCGCCGACGGGCTCGAGCCGCTGCCGATCGAGGGCGCCGCCGTCGTCGTGGTCGAGGAGGGGCTCTCCTCCTTCCCGATCGAGGCGCGCACGACCAAGCTGGGCAACGCCCTCGTCGGCCCGCTCGGGGAGGGTAACGTCACCGTCTCGGCGCGCGCGCAAGGCTTCGTGCCCCGGCTCGTGGGGGGGGACGCGATCGTCGACGGCGAGGTGACGATCCCGCTGCTGAGGGGCGGCGCGATCTTCGGCCGAGTCCGCGACGAGCGCGGCTTCCCGGTGGGGGGCGCCACGATCGAGGTCTTCGGGACCGACGTCGACGGGATGCCCATCCACGAGTCCACCGATCGCACCACGCTGCGCGACGATCTCTTCGAGTTCGCCCTCGCCGGCCCGGTGCCGCTCATCCCGCGCGGGGAGCTGGGCGTCATGCCGGGCCCGGTGCCTCCGATTCCTCACGCGAGCGGTCTGCTTTCGCCGTCGGGGGGGGCGCCCGACGTCGGCGATCCGTGGGTCACCCGCGACGACGGGGTCTACCGCGCGGCGCCGATCACCCCCGGTCGCGTGCAGGTGCTCGTCCAGCATCCCGAGTTCGTCGAGTCGATCTCCGACGTGGTGACGCTCGCGCCCGGCGCAGAGGTCGAGCTCGACGTCGTCCTCACCAAGGGCGGGCGGCTCGAGGGCCGCGTCCTCGAGGAGGACCGGCTCGCGGTCGTCGGGGCGCGCCTCGAGATCTCCGCGCTCGAAGGGACCTTCAGCCAGGTCACGTACACCACGGACGACGGCTCGTTCGCGATGGGCTCGGTGCCGACCGCGATCCTGGTGAGCGTCTATCGAGAGGACGGCGGCGGTGACGTCGCGGCGCGGCTCGAGCTCGACCTCGAGCCCGGCAAGCGCAAGCGCATCGAGATCATCCTGCCCAAGCAGCGAGAGCCGACCACGATCCGCTTCGTGGACGAGCGCAAGCTGCCGCTGTCGCGCGTCGAGGCCAAGGTCGTGTCGCTCGACCTGGGCACGGCGCTCTACCGCACCCACTTCTCGAACGACGACGGGATGATCGCCGTCGCTGGCGCGCGCGGTCTCCCGCTCCGGATCTTGGCCGAGCGCCCTGGCAAGGCGCCGCTGGTGGCGACGATCCTGGAGGCCGGCGAGGAGCACGAGCTCCAGATGACCCCGGGGATGTCGCTGCGCGGCTACGTCACCGGCAAGGAGGGCAGGGTCAAGCTCGAAGGCGCGCACGTCACCCTCTACACGGAGGCTGGCGCGGAGCACGTCCAGACCGACGAAGACGGAGGCTTCCTGGTCGAAGATCTCGCGGCCGGCCGCATCCGCCTCGTCACCCGCGCGGAGGGCTACGCCGAGGACGAGCGCGTCCTCGCCTTCGTCGGCGACCTGCGCCGCGCGACCGAGATCGATCGCATCGACCTCGTCCCGGCCGGATCGGTCGAGGGCGTGGTGGTCGACGACGCGGGCGACCCCATCGCTGGCGCGCGGGTCGGGCGCGACGCGGTCCCCACCTATCTGCCGGTGGGCAAGCTGCCTCATGGGCTGTCGCAGACCGACGCCGACGGCAGGTTCACGCTGGGCGGGCTGCCTGCCGGCCTCGTGGAGCTCGAGGCGTACAGCCCCGAGCTCGGCCGCGGCCGCGTCACCGACGTGGAGGTCCGCGCCGATCGTGTCACGCGCCGCGTGACCATCACCATCGCAGCGCAGGCCTACGATCCCCGAAAGATCCGCGCGCAGGGCTCCGTCGCGCTGACGCTCGCGGAGCGCTCGGGCGGGGTCCTCGCGCTCGACGTCCCCGAGGGTGGCGAGGCCGAGCTCGCGGGCATCGAGCCCGGCGATCGACTGATCGCCGTGAGCGGCGTCGCCGTGGCCACGCTCGAGGAGGCGCGCGACAAGCTGAGCGGCCCCCTCGCCGAGGACGTGATCGTCGAGCTCGAGCGAGAGGGCCTGGGGGGAGCGCCCATGAAGCTGCTTCTGCGCGTGCGGAGGGAGTCCGTCCGGCGCTGACCCGGGTCACTCGCGGCGGAGCATCACCTCGACCCCGTTGTCGAACGTCCAGCGGAGCTTGTCTTCTTCGACGAAGCTGAGGCGCGTCGCGTCTTCGCCGCCCGCCTTGCGCTTGAACACGACCTGCAGCTCGTTGCCTTCGGCCTTGGCGATCTTGAACGTCCCGCTTCTAGGCTCTTCGGCGGGGATCGCGACCGTCACCGTGTTGCCCTTGAACTCGACGCGGGTCTGCTTCGCCCACTCGTCGGCGCGGCCATCTTGCGTGGCGTGCACCTGCGCGATCCCCTCCCCGACCCACTTGCCCTCGAGGCGCTCGCGCGGCGACTTGTTACACCCGAGGGCCGAGACGACCAGGACGACAGGCAACACGATCTCTTGGCGCACGCGCATGGGCACCTCCGGAAACGACGTTGGCCGCCTGCCGGTCGTTCGGGGACCGGCGCGGGGGCGGTGTGGCGAGGGTGAACGTGGCCGCGCCCCCGGGCTGTAGCCCGTGAGAACAACTCACTTTCTAGAGGGAAGCGTACGGACGGAAAATGGCGCGGGCCAAAAGAGTGTAGGTGATTTAGGCACATCTGCGCACCCGTCGCGTGGTCGTCCGCATCGGTCGGCTCAACGCTGGCCGACCGGGCCGCTGGATGTACTAACGTCGAGGCTCCACGCGCCGACAAGGAGCGCCCCGTCTTGAGCCGTTCTGCGTTCGCCCCCCGCCGCCTCCCGAACCCCGCTCGCGCCGAGCTGTTGAGCTCGCTCGTCGCCATGTGCAAGCTGGCGCCGGGTCAGCCCGCGCCCGTGCTGGTCTTCGACCTGGACGGGACGCTGCTCGACAACCGACCGCGCGTCGCGAAGATCTTCCACGAGCTCGCGGACGCCTGGCGCGAGCGCCACCCCGAGCACGCGGCCGCCCTCGCGAAGGTCGAGACCCGCGACATCGTCTACGGCGTGGTCGAGAACCTCGCGCGCGTCGGAGTGGAGGACCACCGGCTGGTCGCAGAGGCGACCGACTTCTGGAAGCAGCGGTTCTTCACCGACGCGTACCTCCGCTACGACGAGGAGACCCCCGGCGCCTGCGCGTTCGTCCGCTCGTGCTACGAAGCAGGGGCGACCATCGTGTACCTGACCGGGCGAGACCTCCCCAACATGGCCCTGGGGACCTTCGCGAGCCTGCGCGATCTCGGCTTCCCGATCGGCGTCGTCGGCACCTCGCTGGTGACGAAGCCCGCCTTCGAGATCCCCGACGCCGAGTTCAAGCACGACGTGGCGCCGTCGCTCGTCCGCCACGGCAACGTCGTCGCGACGTTCGACAACGAGCCCGCGAACTGCAACCTGTTCTTGAAGCACCTGCCGGCGGCGCACTGCGTCTTCCTCGACACCCACCACGCCCCGGACCCGCCGGCGCTCGATCCGCGCGCGGTCGTCCTCGACAGCTTCTCCGCGGATGGCGACGGCGACTGAGCTCAAGCTCGCGTCGTTGGCTGTCGCGTTCGCCGCGGCGGCCTGCTGGAACGAGCCCGTAGGCGCCTCCGGCTCGGGCGACGCGCCGACCGCGCCGCTCCCGCCGGCCTCCACGCTCCTGCCGCCCCCCGAAGACCCGCTCGCGGACGAGGACGTCCCGAGCGACGCGGGCGCGGTCGGGCTGGAGTTCGACCCCGTCACGGGCCGGCTCATCATCCCGGAGGCTGGGACCCCCCCGCCGAGGCCGCTGCGCGGAGACTCGAAGCTCGCCATGGACCACTTCGGTCGAGACGAGCAGGTGGGGCTGACGCTGCAGGCGGCGTTCGTGCACCGCGACCTGCCCGGCGTGTTCGGCGGGCCCGAGGTGAGCTCAGAGGGCGTCCTCGCGGCCGCGAAGGCGACCGCCCCGAGGGTGGTCGTGACGTTGACCGCGCTCGGGCGGATGAAGCTCGTCTTCGAGTCGCGCTCGCTGCCGCTGCCCTATGGGTCGGAGCTGCGCGCCCGCCACGACAAGTACGGTCACCTCGTGTTCTGGCCCGGCGCCTCCCTCTACCGCATCATCCCCCCCGGCGCGCTGCGCACCGTGATCGGCGAGCGCCGCGTCGACGTGACGCCGCTCTCTGCCGGCGGGAAGACCGACGGTCCCGGGGGCAAGCGGCTCGAGCACACGACGCGCAGGGTGGTGCTCGATGGGCCCCTCGGGAAGCTGTCGCTCGAGCTCGCGATGGTGCCCGAGGCGGGCCTCGGGGGACCGCTGTTGTGTCGCACCCTGGTGGAGACCCTGGGCCTCGATCCGTCGACCCCCGAGTGCAAGCCCGAGGAGGTGCCGCTGCACGCTTCGTTCGATTGGCTCGGCGGCGGGGGCGTCGATTTCACCGTCAGCTCCTTCGAACGGCGCACCGACATCGCGCCAGGCAGCGTGCTCGTGCCGCCGCCGGGCGCCGAGCGGACCGACGCGTCGTTGCCTCAATCGGACGGCGTCTTCGTCACCCGCGACGAGCTGCGAGCCATGCGCAAGACCCCGCTCGACATCACCAAGACCGACCCCGCCGCGCCGCCCGACGGCTTCATCGCGGACAATGGTCGCGATCAGCCGATGGAGCTGTGGCTCGACGGCCTGCCGATCGTCTCGGTGCCGGCCCTCGGCAAGCGGTTCCTCGTCGGCGCGCAGAACGGCCGCTACAACGCGCAGTGGAGGACCTTCCTCGGCGATCGCATCGAGCCGCCCGAGGTGGTCGAGATCCCGGGGATTTCGCGCAGCTTGAAGCAGCCGACAGGGGCCGACGCCGGGCCCTGAGCGGGCCTCGCTTCAGGTCCACTCGCTCTCGGGCCTCTCGGGCCCCGTGAGGGCCTCCGAGACGACGGCGGGCAGGCGCTTCGGCGCGAGGTCGTCGCCCACGCACGCGAGCAGCGTGAAGCCCTCGCAGAGCAGGTCTTCGCCGCGCAGGATGCGGTACGTGAAGCGCACAGTGACGCGCGTCAGCTCGGCGCACGTCGACGCGACCACCAGGCGATCGTCGAAGCGCGAGGCCTTCCGATATCGCAGGCTCGCCTCGACCACCGGCAGGTGGATGCCCTCGCGCGTCCACGTCTCGTACGAGAAGCCGCGCTTGTGGAGGTAGTCGACGCGGCCGGCCTCGAAGTACGTGAGGTACGTCCCGTGGTGGACGATGCCCATGAGGTCGGTCTCGACGAAGCGCACGCGCAGCGGCGTGTGCGTCGTACAGTGGGGAGGGACCTCGCGCGGAGGGCTCATCGCGTCATCTCCAGGAGCCGCTCTCTACCACGGCGCGATTGCCGTAGCTCCATGGGTGCGGGTTTGGTAGGCGAGCTGTCGTGACCCAGCGCATCGTCACCCTGATCTCCGAGACCGACATCGCGAAGCGAGTGAAGGAGCTCGGCGCCCAGATCGCAGGCGAGTACAAAGGTAAGAACCTGGTCCTCGTCTGCGTCCTGAAGGGCAGCTTCGTGTTCACCGCCGACCTGGCCCGCGCCATCGATCTGCCGATGCGCATCGAGTTCCTCGGCGTCCGAAGCTACGGCGAGGGCACGTCGACGAGCGGCGTCGTGCAGATCACCCAGGACCTCTCCCGGCCCATCGAGGGCGAAGACATCCTGATCGTCGAGGACATCATCGACACGGGCCTCACCATCGCCCACTTGCTCGATCTGTTCCGCACCCGTCACCCGAACAGCATCAAGACCTGCGCGCTGCTCCACAAGCCGGCGCGCACGCGCATCCAGGTCCCGATCGACTACCTCGGCTTCACCATCGAGGACGCCTTCGTCGTCGGATACGGCCTCGACTGGGCCGAGAAGTACAGAAACCTCCCCTCCATCAGCGTCGTCGAGAGCGGCTGACGCGCGCTCACCGCGGGAAGACCACCCATGAGCAAGCGGCTCGCGTTCTTGGAGAAGCTCGTCAGCGACGGCAAGGCAGACAGCTTCGGGCGGTACTGCTACGCGCTCGAGCTGAAGGGCGCGGGGCGCATCGACGACGCGCTCGCGGCCTTCGAGGCGCTGCGCGACGCCGACGCGCGCTACGTGCCGATGTACCTGATGTGCGGCACCATGCTGCTCGACGCGGGCCCGCGCGGCCGACGCGGGCGCGTGGCTCTCGCAGGGCATCGACGTCGCGTCCGCGGCGGGCGACTCGAAGGCCCTCGGCGAGCTCAAGGACGCCCTCGCCCGCTGCGAGCCCTGAGCGCCTCCAGGCGCTCGGCGATCGTGCGTTCGAAGCCGCGCTGCGTCGGCTCGTAGTAGCGAGCGTCCTGCAGCGCGTCCGGCAGGTAGGTCTCGCCGGCGGCGAAGCCGCCCTCCTCGTCGTGGGCGTAGCGGTACCCGCCGCCGTAGCCTTCGTCCTTCATCAGCGCGGTCACCGCGTTGCGCAGCTTCATCGGGACCTCCAGCGCGCCGTGCTCGCGGACGGCGCGCTGGGCCGACTGCCAGGCCACGGTGCACGCGTTCGACTTCGGCGCGCTGGCCAGGTAGAGCGCCGCCTGCGCCATCGGGTAGAGGCCCTCGGGCATGCCCATCCGGCGGAACGCCGCGTCGGCGGCGACGGCCACCTCGAGCGCGCGCGGATCGGCGTTGCCGACGTCCTCGCTCGCGAAGATCATCATGCGGCGCAGCAAGAAGAGCGGGTCGTCGCCCGACTCGAGCATGCGCATGAGCCAGTAGATCGCGGCGTCGGGGTCCGAGCCGCGCATCGACTTGATGAACGCCGACGAGACGTTGAAATGCTCCTCGCCGGCCTTGTCGTAGAGCAGCGTCTTCGTCTCGCTCTGCGCCGCGACGTCCGCGAGCGTCACCAGCGCCTCGCCGCGCGCGCGCACCTCGTCGACCGCCAGCTCCAGGGAGGTGAGCGCGCGTCGCGCGTCTCCCTGGGCGAGCCGCGCGATCGCGCCCAGGGCCTCCGGTTCGGCGCGCACGTCGCCGCCGAGGCCTTCTTCCGAGGCGAGCGCGCGCTCGAGCAGGGCCACGAGCGCGGCCTCGGAGAGCAGGCGCAGGCGGTAGACCTTGCACCGGGACAAGAGCGGCGCGTTGACGCTGAACGACGGGTTCTCGGTGGTCGCGCCGATCAGGGTGAAGGTGCCGTCCTCGACCTGCGGCAACAGGGCGTCCTGCTGGGACTTGTTGAACCTGTGGATCTCGTCGATGAACAGGATGGTGCGCTGGCCTTGGAGGCGGCGGGCGTCGCGCGCCGCCGCCGTCGCCTCGCGGACGTCCCCCACCCCCGAGAGCACGGCGTTGAGCGCGACGAAGCGGGCGCGGGTCGTCTCGGCGACGATGCGCGCGAGGGTCGTCTTGCCCGACCCCGGAGGCCCCCAGAGGATCATCGACCGCACCCGATCCGACGCGACCGCGTGTGACAGCGGCGCGCCCTCGCCGAGCACGTGCTCCTGCCCCGCCAGCTCCGAGAGCGAGCGCGGGCGCATCCGCTCGGCGAGCGGGATGGTCCCCTTCAGCGCGGGATCGCGCCGCTCGGCCGCCTCGAACAGGGTCGACTCTGGCGTGGCGCCGCGCCCGCGCCGGCTCATGCTCCGGCGTTCGCGACCTTCGCGGGCCGCGCTCCGAAGATGTCCGTCCCTACGCGGATCAAGGTCGCGCCCTCTTCGATCGCCACCTCGAAGTCGTGTGACATGCCCATCGACAACACGAGGGGTCGCGAGACGAGGCCTTCGCCGACGAGGTGCTCGCCCAGCCCGCGAAGCGCTCGAAAGTGTGGCCTCGAGGCCTGCGGGTCGTCGGCGGGCGGAGGGATGGTCATCAGCCCGCGCAGGCCCAGGCTCGGGTGCCTCGAGACGGCGCGCGCGAGCGACGACGCCGCCTCGGGGAGGCAGCCCGACTTCTGCGGCTCGCGACCGACGTTGATCTCGAGCAGCACCTCGACGCGCTCGGTCGCGCGGCGCGCGAGATCGTCGGCGAGCTCGGGGCGATCGACGCCGTGGATCAGCTTCGCCCAGCGGACCACGTCCTTCACCTTGTTGCGCTGCAGGTGCCCGATGAAGTGGAAGCCGATCGGCAGGTCGCTGAGCTCACCCGCCTTGGCCGCGAGCTCCTGCGCGTAGCTCTCGCCGAACTCGAGCTGTCCGGCCGCGAAGGCGTCCCGGATCGCGCTGGCCGGGTGGCCCTTGCTCACGGCGAGCAGCTGCAGCGCGTCGGTCCGGCCGGCGCGCGCCATCGCCGCGTTCATCCGCGAGCGGACGTGCTCGAGCCGCTCGCCGATGGCGCTCATCGCGCCGAGCATGCCCGCAACGTCCGCGGTCGTCGAGCAGACCCCTCATCATCTGCACCTCTGGCGCCAGGGACGACACTTGTGCCGGTCTGCGCCGGGCCGACGCCCATGAACCCAGCGATTTTGCAGGGAACCCGCTGGAACGAAACGTGCAACAATGTGCTCGCCCCATGATCCCTGTCACGCGAAGCTCCGCGCTCTGGGTCTTGGCCGCGATGGCCGCGGCGATGGGTGGCCCTGCGTGCTTCGATCCCCAGCCCGATCCCCCGGAGGACGCTGCGGCCGGGGCAGGCTCACCCCAAGGTGGCGCTACCGGTGAGGGCGGGTTCTTCACCGGCCTCGGCGGCGCCGGCGGGCAGCCCGACGGCAACGGCGGGTCGCCTGCTGCAGGCGGTGGCGCGGAAGGCGGCGGCGAGCCGATCGGCGGAGGTGTCGCCGCGGGCGGCGGTGGCGGCGGCGCAGGGGGTGGCGCAGGTGGCGGCGGGGCCAGCGAGGGCGGGGCCAGCCAGGGCGGCGGCGGCATGGGTGGTGGGGTCGACGGCGCTGGCGGAGCCGGCGGCGTCCTCGACTGAGCAACGATCACGGTCACGGGCACGAGCTTGGTGTGAGGGATTCGATGAGGTTTCGCGTGTCGCGAGGTCGTTCGAAGCAAGGCGTGTGGGCCGCGGTCCTCGGGCTGCTGGCGTTCGCGAGCTCGTGCGTGTTCGATCCTCAGCCCGATCCGCCTGGCCTCGATGACGGCGGCGTCGACGACGACGGGAACACCGGCAACGGCGCCGGCGCGAACGAGGGCGGCAGCGCCGCGAACGCCGGCGGAGGCGCAGCCGGCGGCGCGGGCAACGACGGCGGCGCGGGCGGTGGTGAAGGTGGTGCCACCGGTGGAGCTGGCGGCACGGGTGGAGCCGGCGGTGCAGGTGGCGCCGGCGGCGCCGGCGGTGAAGGCGGCGCGGCGGGCGGCGGCGGAGCCGGCGGCACCGGCGGCGGGTAGCCTAGAGGGGGGGTGTCCCTAGTTCGGCTTAGCCCCGCCGCGAGTACGTCTCCGCGAGGTTCGCCATCACGTCCGCGAGGATCGCGTCCGCGACCCGCAGCCGCCGCGACATCTCGCGCGCCACGTTCAGCACGACGATCGCGTAGGCCTTGATGTCGCGCCGGTACAGCGCCTCGAGGTCGCTCGCCGACATCTTCAGGACCTGCGCCGGCGCGAGCGCGCGGACCGTCGCGGAGCGCGGCATCACGTCGAGGATCGACATCTCGCCGAACCAGTCGCCAGGGCCGAACATCGCGACGCGCGACTCGCGCTGCGACTTGGACTGTTTGACCACCTCCATCTCGCCCTGCAAGAGCACGAACAGCTCTCGGCCGGTCTCGCCCTCGCGGAAGACGACCTCGCCTGGCATCAGGCGGAGGATGGGCAATCGCTGGACGAACTCTTCGAGGACCGGCTTGTCGAGGCCGCCGAAGAGACCGATTTCAGCGAGCTGATCGAGGCTGGGTGCGTCGCTGGGTGCGGGCATGGTGACTCGTCCTATCGCTGCGGGGAGCCCAACAGGACTACCCCGGGTTGCACACGCCGTAGTGGATGTTGCCGATCATCAGCGGCACGCCGTCGGTGACGTCGAGGCCCGTACACACAGGCAGCTCGGCGGGACAAGCGGGGCTGTTCACGCTGCACCACTGGAAGCAACGGTTGTCGTCGATCGTGGTCGGCAGGCAGACGAAGCCGGGCGCGCACTCCCCGGTGTTCGCGCAGAGTGCCTGCGCCACACCAGCGCCCGAGGGCGCGCACAGCGAGAACGGCTCGTCGGTGTCGGTGATGCCGAGCTGGCAAGACGTGCCTGTCAGCAGGCACCCCTGGCTCGACACGAAGTCGCAGCTCTCGGAGCACAACAAGACGGTCTCGGCGTCGGTCAGGCTGATCACACACTTGCCGCCGGGCGCGTCGCAGTCGTTGTCGTCGGCGCAGAACGTCGCGCAGCTCGTGAGGTCTGCCGTGTACCCGACGCAGATGGTGCCGGGCTCGCACAGCGTCGACTCGTCACAAGGCTCGCTCTGACCGGCGTCCCCCGCCTCGACGCAGATGCGTGACCCCGCGCCATCGACCGTACACGCGCCGTCCTCGCAGCCGCACTGCGGCGCGACCAGCTTGCAGGGCTGCTCGTCGCACGCCGGCCCGGTCGTCGTGTTGGACGACGTGACGTCGTCGGTCGCGTTGCCGCCGTCGCCGGACGACGCGCCGGCACCGCCCTGGTCGGAGGAGCCGCCCTGGCTGCCACCCGAGCCGGTGAGCGAGTCGCCCTTGGCGCACGCGAGGAGCAGCGATGTAAGGAATAAGGCGGTAAGGCGCGGAGCGGACATCCCAAAGCCTCCGGAGAAACCAAGCCTACCGCGCGGCGCAGCAAACCGCGAGCCTTCGGCCGCGATCAGAGGGCCTTCTCGAAGACGATGCGCGCGCGACCCGGGCCTGCGTAGTCATCTACCGTGGTGACCGTGAAGCCCAGGGCCGCATGAAACTGAACGGAGCCCTCGTCGCCGTGGGTGGTGATCGCCTTGAGGCCCACGCAGCTCGCCTCACGGCAGGCCTCCTCGAACGACGCGTAGAGCGCGGCGCCGACGCCTCGTCGACGGAAATCGGGGTGAATCCCCACCAGGTGGACGAAGCCGATCCGGGAGCCGGGCGGGGGCGCGACCCGCGTCGCGTTCTGGAAGCTGTCGGCCAGGAAGCCAAACAGAAAGCCCACCAGCTGGCCGTCTTCCCACTCGACGACGCGGGCGAGGCGGCCCAGCTCGTAGAAGAACATCGGGTGCGCGAGGGCGGTCGTCGGGCCCTCCCACCAATGATCGATGACCCGGACGATGTGGTCGTAGTCGGCCTTCTCTAGAGCCCTCGTCTGCATCGCCCGTGAGCGAGCCTAGCAGTGAGTCGGTCGGCGAGGTAAAGCCTTAGCGGTCCCATGGCTCCGAGCGGAATCGTCATCGCGCCCTCCGTCCTTTCTGCCGATTTCGGCCGCCTTGCCGACGACGTCGCGGCGGCCGATCGCGCCGGCGCCGACTGGATCCACGTCGACGTGATGGATGGCCGCTTCGTCCCCACCATCACGCTGGGGCCGCTCGTCGTGAAGGCGCTCAGGCGCGCGACCGACAAGCCGCTCGACGTCCACCTGATGATCGTCGAGCCCGAGCGACACATCGAAGAGTTCGCGCGCGCGGGCGCCGATCGGATCGGCGTCCACGTCGAGGCGTCGACGCACCTGCACCGCACCCTGCAGGCGATCCGGGGGGCTGGCTGCAAAGCTTGCGTCGTGCTCAACCCGCACACCCACGAGTCGTCGATCGAGCACGTGCTCGGCGAGCTGGATCAGGTGCTGGTCATGAGCGTCAACCCGGGCTTCGGCGGCCAGAAGTTCCTGCCGCTGGTCGTGCCCAAGATCGAGCGGCTCAGCCGCATGATCGCCGAGCGCGGGCTGGACGTGACGATCGAGGTCGACGGCGGCATCAACGCCGAGACCGCGGCCCTCGTGACGCGGGCGGGCGCGCGGGCGCTCGTCGCGGGCAACTCGGTGTTCTCGGCCGGCGCGAGCCTCGACGCGTCGGCGACCGTCGACCAGCGCGCCGCGGCGTACCGCCCGGCGATCGACGCGCTGCGCGGGGCGGCGGCGTGAGGGCGCTCTTCGGCGTCTCGCTCGCGACCGCCCTCTGGCTGGTCGCCTGCGGCGCGAGCACGGGAAGCAGCGACGCGGGCTCCGCCAGCAGCGCGCCCGTGGTCGAGGCTCTCCTCGTGAGCGCCGCCGCGGAGCCGTCTTCGATCCCCGAGCCACCCCCGTCCGCGTCGGCCTCCGCGTCGGCACCCCAGGCGCCCAAGTACGCCAAGGCGATCGAGGCCAGCCTCAAGGAGGTCACGCGCCTGCGCGAGCTGCCCGCCAAGGAGCCCATCAAGTCGTTCAGCCTCGCGCGCGACGCCCTGCTCGAGAAGATGAAGAAGAAGATGAGCGAGGAGATCCCGCCGGGGATCATCGAGCTCCAGGGCGAGTCGCTGCGCAGCTTCGGCCTCGTCCCGGTCGACTACGAGCTCGAGGAGGGCTTCCTCAAGCTGATCTCGGCGCGCGTCGCGGGCTTCTACGACCCGGACGAGAAGGCGATGTACCTGATCGACGACCTCACGAAGGCGCAGGAAGACGAGACCCTGCCGCACGAGCTCGTCCACGCCCTCCAAGACCAGGCGTTTTCCATCGGCTGGATGCTCGACTACAAGCCGGGCAAGAGCGACTACACCGCCGCCATCCAGCACCTGGTCGAGGGCGACGCCATGCTGGTGGGGATGATGGTGACCTACGGCGATGGCGCCCTCGACGTCGACACCGAGAGCCTGCGCACCGCGTTCTTCCTGTCGACGGCGATGAGCCCCGTCGGCGCCGCCACGCCGCCCATCATCGTCAGCAGCCTGGTGTCGCCGTACACCGACGGCTTCGCGTTCGTGAAGGGCCTGCGGGCCGAGGGCGGCTGGGCCGCGGTGGACGCCGCCTTCAAGAAGCTCCCCGAGACGACCGAGCAGATCCTGCACCTCGACAAATACAAGTCGCGCGAGCCGGCGAAGCCCGTCCCGGCGATCCCGATCGGCGCGCTCGGCCCCGGGTACGCCGTCGGGCTCGAGGAGGCCAACGGCGAGCTCGCGCTCCGCATGATGCTCGAGCAGTGGGCCACGTTGAAGGTCGCCGCCAAGGCCGCCCAAGGCTGGGGCGGCGATCGCTACGTCGTCGTGAAGAAGAAGGACACCGAGCCCTCGTACGCCTCCGCGCTGTTCACCAAGATGGACTCCGCCACCGACGCCGCCGAGGTCGCCAAGATCCTCAAGGCCAAGCTCGGCCCCAAGTGCGACGCCCGGCCCGACCTCGGCCCCCTCGCGTGGACGCAGCGCGGCGAGGACATCGTGATCGTGGCCGGCCCCTACACGAAGGGCGGGACCGTCAAGAGCGCGGGGACCTGCAAGCTCGCCGAGGCGTGGCTCAAGGAGATCCTCGCCGCCCCCGTGACGAAGTAGCGAAGCCCACCACGCAGATCTCCTGGCCCCCCGAGGGCAGGTGGGCCGCCCGCACGTCGGCGAGGCCCATCGCGCGCACTCGCTTCAGGTACTCCGGGATCTCCTCCACCATGCGCTCGTCGTTCAGCTTGAGCGTGAGCACGACCCCGAGCAGGTCGCGCCGCGCCGGCCCGACCACGCGCTCGAGGTAGCGCAGCGCGACCCGCGGCGCGAGGTTCATGTCCATCACGACCCAGTGGATCGGCCGCGGGAGGTCGGCCTTCTTCAGCGCTCCAGCGGGCACCGCGAGGTGTTTGAAGCGATCGATCGCCAGCACGCGCGGGTCCATCGCGCCGGGGTCGACGCCGGTGACCTTCAGCCCGCGCTCGAGCAGCGCCAGCGAGGCACCGCCGGGCGCGCTCCCCAGCTCGAGGGCATGCTGTCCGCGCGCGACCTCCACGCCGAACCGCTCGAGCGCCTCGACCAGCTTCGAATACGCCCGGGACGGCGCCTCGGGCGGGGTCGCGATCGGGCCCTGACCTCCGGGCGTGGCGGACAGCTCGCGCGCGTGCCGGTGCGCGCCGAGCCACGCTCCGTCGAGCGGGTCGACCGCGACGTCGAGCACGACGTCCCCCAGCGCGGGGGCGCGCGCCCAGGCCGGCTCACCCTCTCGTAGCGCGAGGAGCCACGCCTCCACCGCGGCGCGCGCCTCAAGGCGCTCGTCGCGAGGCGTCCGCGGGAACACCGCCCAGGCGAGCGGGCCGCCGGCCTGAACGGCCAGCGCGCGCGCTCGCTCGAGGGCCTCCACCGGAGTCTTCGCGCGCCCGAAGGAGAGGCCCGCGACCCGCGCGAACACCGTCTCGGGCGGGCGGTCGAGGCCGCGCGGCGCGTCCGCCTTGAAGGTGACGTAGCCGGGGCCCGAGAAGGCGAGCCGCAAGCTCGGATCTCGCGCCGCGACGTCGCGCTTCAGCAGGCGCTCGAAGCCAGGGTCGCACGCGGCGAAGACGAACGGCGACTCGATCACGGATCGCCGCAGCAGCGGAAGCCGGTCGAGTAGTCCCAGTGGGCTACGTCGTGGGCGGTCGTCGCGTACAGGCAGCCAGGGCCGTTCAACGAGGTGTCCACGTAGAACCCGCCGCGGAACGTCCCCGCGGGGTTGTCGGTCCACTCGTGCAGGTTGCCCATCAGGTCGAGCGCGCCTTCGGCGCTCTCACACCCAGGGAACGCGCCGGTCGCTCCCAGCGAGCTCTCGAGCTGGTTGAGACACGGGTGCCCGAGCTCCGACCAGATGAACGGGTCGCTGCTCATGAAGTACTCGACGGCGGGGTGCTGGTCCCGGTGGTCGTTGCACGTCCCCAGCGCGAGGGTGTCGCCATAGGGGTAGATGTTGCCCGCCGGCCCCTGACACGCGCGGAGCCACTCGTCGTCGGTGCACAGTCGCTTGCCCGCGTTGACGCACGCGTCGTTGGCCTGGAGCGCGTTGATGTACCCCTGGGGGATCGCGCCCTCGGCGCTCACCGCCATCACCTGCGCGTCCCCCGGGTTGAAGAACGGAGACACCGGTTCCATCTCGGGGAACGTGACGAGAAACGCTTCGAAGCGATCGACGCAGAAGTCCTCGACGCGCACCATCCCCGGCAGGCAGCCGCCCTCGCCAGGCTCCTCGACGAGCCCCGCGTTCGGCAGTGGGGTCGCCTCGGGATCGCAGGTCCCCTCGGGGATCGGCCGGCAACACTGTATGTCCGCCGGGCCCGGACAGAACCCGGCGCGAGGCGCCCAGCCAGCGAGCGTGCACTCGGAGACCTCGACGCAGACCCCCGCGACGCCCTCGATCTCACACGGCTCGCCCATCAGCGCGCTGCCGCCGTCGCCGCCGTCGCCGCCGTCGTTCGCCCCTCCCGCAGAGGCGCCGCCGCTCGCGCCGCCGCCGTTGCCGCCCTCGGCGCGCTCGCCTCCGAGCGCTGCGCCGCCCTCGCTCGCGCCGCCCTCGAACGTCGACCCCTCGAGCTCGCACGCGAGCAGCGCCAGCGGGAGCACGCTGCGAACGAACACCGCCCCGCGCGCGCGGCTCACGGAGCTTCCTGCCGCAGGTCGCGGGCGCGGATCGCGCGCACGCGGCGCTCGAGGTCGACCCCGGTCTCGTCGGTGAGGGGCATGCCCCCGAAGCGGATCGAGAGGTACACCTGGGTGATCGACAGCACGTCGTCGGCGAGCGGGTGTGCGGAGGCGACGAGGTTCTCCGCGTGCCGCAGCGGCGGGGTCCCGGGCGCTCGGTGGATCCCCTTGGCGCCGAGCGCGGCCTCGAGGCTCTCGTAGATCGCCGTCGCGCGGACGAGCGCCCGGGTCTTCGGCTCGAGCGGCGCCGACGGCTCGGGTGCGCGCCGTCGCCGCTTGAGGACCCAATAGCCGACGCCTGCCAGGACGACGCCAGCCACGAAGATCAGCGTCCACGAGCGGCTCAGCTCGCGCTCGCGCGCTGCCTCGCGCTCGCTCGTCAGCCTCTTCAGCAGCCCGACCTGCTGCTGCAGATCGTAGCTCACCACGTGTTTGCGCCACTTCTCGCTGGTCGCGTCGATGAAGTCTTGCACCATCGCCCACAACGCGAAGCGGGGCTGGGGCAGGGTCCCCGCCGCGGGGGTCGGGTCGAAGGTCACCCACCCCTTGCCCTCGATGTAGGCCTCGACCCACGAGTGCGCGTCGCCCTGCCGCACCACGTAGAAGCCGCCGTACTCGTTGTACGTGCCCGAGCCGAAGCCGGTCACGTTCCGAGAGGGGATGCCCACGGCGCGCAGCATGAGCGCCATCGCGGAGGAGAAGAACTCGCAGTGGCCGCGCTTCGACTCGAACAAGAAATCGTCGACGGGCTCCTTGGCGAGGCCGGAGGGCGAGGCCTTGTCGTAGAGCATCTCGGCCTTCAGCCGCTGCTCGAGCGCCCGCGCCTTGTCCTCGTCGCTCGTCGCGCCGGCCGTCCACTCCTGCGCGAGCTCGACGATGCGATCGGGGAGATCGCGCGGCAGCTGCAGGTATTGCTCGCGGTTCACGATGCGCGAGAAGGACGCGCGGCCGTTCTTCGACCGGTAGACCTCGTAGCGCACCCCGCGCTCCTCCGAGTGGTAGCGAAACTCCCCCTCCGGTCCGCGCAGCGCGTAGGGGCTCTGTGAGCCCACCACCAGCGCAGGGCTCTTGAAGGCGAAGCCGACCGCGTCCGGCGGGAGGAAGAGGATCGGCGGGTCGATCGGCTCGAGGTCGATCGTGATCTTCGGCGCGTCGAGGGGCGGCATCCGCGGCGGATCGACCATCACGACGCCGTCCCCCACCTCGGGCCGTCGGCCCTCCTCGCTCCTCGACCAGGCGCCCCGCTCGTAGCGATCGTGGGCGCTGCCGCGCAGGTGCAGCGACAGGTGCTGCGGCGGCGGGTCGGGCAGGCCCTCGACCGTGACGCGCATCGCGATGGTCGGGTTGTCCCTCAGCAGGCCGACGCTGCCGAGGTCGACCTTGTCGTTGAACCCGGTCATGCGCTCCTGGCGCTGGTTGTCGACCAGCAGGAGGCTCAGGCCGACGCGCGGGAAGAAGACGAACAGCACCGCGGTGAACAGGAAGATGGGCACGCTCAGCGTGCACATCGTGATCAGGAACGTGCGACCGACGACGCGCCGCGAGCGCAGGATGCGCGGCACGTCGACCGGCAGGCCCGTCCTGTCGCGCGCGCCCTGTCGGTAGTTGCCCTCGACCTCGCGCCTGAGGTGCGAGAGGACCAGCGCCGCGGGCGCGACCACGAGCACGCCCGCGAAGCACAGGCCGTAGCCCAGGCCTCCGCCGAGCACGGTGCCGGCGATCAGGTGCAAGAGCGCGAGGACGATGACCTGCTGATCGTGAGCCGCGCCTCGTCGCGTCGCGAGCCGGACGATCTGCAGCGCGGCCGCGAACTCGATGATCACGTCGAGCGGGCTCGTGCCGAGCACGAAGCGGGTCACCTGGATGGCGACGATCGCAAGCAGCGCGATCGTGTCGACGTGTCGGAACCCGGGCAGCCGCTGCCACGACTCGCGGACCGCGAGGGCGCCCACGAGGCCGAGCAAGACGATGGCGCTGACGGAGGTCGAGAACTGCCCGCTCGAGACCAGCGCGAGCACCCCCAGCGTCGCGAGGGCGTTCGTCATCAGCCGGTGGACGAGCCCGAACCTCACGCGCTCCCCGCCTCCGCAGACTTCGACGCGGCGCCGTTGGTCTGCTTGGGGGCTGGTGGGAGCGCCGGTCGCCCCGCCGCGCCCTTCGCCGTGGCGGCGTCCTTCTCGTCGACGGGCTCGACCAGCGCGAGGAAGCGCAGCACCGGATCGGCGCCGGTGGACCGGCTCGCGGACGCGCGCTGGCCGAGGCTGGTGCGCACCACCACCGAGTCGCCCCGCTTGAGGTGGGCGACCCCGCGCGACGCGAGCTCTCGCACCCGCCGCTCGAAGCCGTTGGCGAACTCGGCGCTCGGCTGCCCGGGCCGGATCACATCGAGGACGAGCTCGACGTCCGGGCGCGCCTCGCGCACCCGGTCACGCAAGACCAGCTGCGGCATGCCCGCGCTCTTGCGCCAGTAGATGTCGCGCGGGTCGTCGCCTTGGCGCATCGGGCGGACGGTGTAGATGTCGTCCCCTCCGCCTCGGCCCACCACGCGACCGCTGTTGCCGTTGCGCGACCCCTGCTCGATCGGCAGCCGCACGGGGTCGACCGCCGGGTAGATGATGAGGTCGCCGGGCGCGCGGACCTCCCGCGATTTTTCGAACAGCCCGAAGGGGAAGCGCGTCGCGATGCGGAAGCCGGTGTGGTGATCGCGTCCGCGTCGCGCCGGCGTTCGCCGGTACGCGGCGACCTGGGCGGACGAGGGGCTGATCTTGAGGAAGAAGCAGCGCTTGTCCGCCGGCTGTCCAGCGCGCAGATCCTCCACCTCGATCGCGTACGAGGGGACCTTGCCCTTGTGGTTGAACACCTCGATCTCGACGAGGTGGGCGCGACCGACCTGCGCCCGCAGCGGTAGACGCCGCGTGACCGAGAGCTTCTGCAGCGACAGCTCGCTCATGACGCCGCTGACGACGATCAGCGACAGGAGCATCCCGAGCAGCAGGTAGAGCAGGTTATTGCCCGTGTTGATGGCCGCGAACCCGACCCCGAGCGTGATGCCGAGGTAGTACTTTCCTTCTCGCGTGAGCTTGAGGCGGCGCGCCGTCCTCTTGGGCTCGGGCAAGGCCGGCTCTTCCGGCGCGAGCTTGGGCGCAGGCTCGGACCGTTCGGCCTTCGCGTCCCGCGGCTCGCGCGGGGGGGCGGGCTTGCCGCGCCGAGGCTTCGGCTCCGCGGCCTCGTCGAACAGCGAGATCCCGGCCAGCGAAGGGGGCGGAGCAGGGGCGCCCGTCTCGGCGTCACCGGCCGTGTCGTCGTCGTTGCCGCTCCGTCCTTCGGTCTTCATGGACGCGCCTCGACGGCCCGGGGTGACGTCAGAGCGGGACCGGGACGCGCGCGACGAGATCACGCATCGTCGCCTCGGCCTCTTCGCGCGAAGGCATGTAGCCCTCGGCGTGCGACGCGAGTCGAACGCGGTGCGCGAGCACCGGGACGGCGAGGTCGTGGACGTCGTCGGCGATGCAATACGTCCGGCCTCTGAGCAGGGCCCGCGACTTGGCCGCGCGGCCCAGGTTGATGCCTGCGCGCGGCGACGCGCCGAGCGAGAGGGTGGGGGAGGTGCGGGTCGCCTGGAGGACGGCCTGCATGTACGTCCCCAGCGAAGGATCCATGTCGACGCGGGTGACCTCGCGCTGGAGCGCCACGAGCTGCCCAGGGTCGATCGCCTGGCTCGCGCTGCGGTCCGAAGAGCTCTCGCCGAGCAGCAGCTTCGCCTCCACCTGCGGGGGCGGATACCCGATCTTGATCCGCATCATGAAGCGGTCGAGCTGCGACTCGGGCAGCGGGTACGTGCCCGCGAAGTCTTGGGGGTTCTGGGTCGCGACGACGAAGAACGGGTCGGGCAGCGGCGTGCTGACGCCGTCGATCGAGACCTGCCCCTCGTTCATCGCCTCGAGCAGCGCCGACTGCGTGCGCGGGCTCGCGCGGTTGATCTCGTCGGCGAGCAGCACGTTGCAGAAGATCGGGCCCTGCCGGAAGACGAACTCCCCGGAGCGCTGATCGTAGATGGTCACCCCGAGCACGTCGCTCGGCAGCAGGTCGCTCGTGAACTGAACGCGCCGCCACTCACAACCCACCGCGCCGGCGAGCGCCCGCGCGAGGGTCGTCTTGCCGACCCCCGGGACGTCTTCGATCAACAGGTGGCCCCTAGCGAGGAGGGTGACGAGCGCGAGCTCGACCGCTTCGGGCTTGCCTTCGAGAGCATGTTCCACGGCGCTCCGGAGCTTCTCCACCAGCGGAGAGGGGGCTCGGGCCATGGATAGGGCCGAGGTCATCGTCCAGGATGCTAGCACGCTGTCTCATGAAACAAGGGACGAGAGAGTGATCTTGGGCTCCTAGGCGCTCTTCGGCGCCGCCGACCTCGAAACCTTGGCCCGCCTGGGCGGCCCGTGCTCTCGTCCCGCCCCTGCGGTGCCCTTCACCCCACGAAGCGCCCGCGCCGTCCAAAACCACGGAGATCGGGGCTTGCTGCTGCGCTTGGACAGATCGCATGCTCAGTTGATGGCGAGCGCCGAGGAGCCCCCCCCGAACGCGCCCTCGGTGCCAGCCGAGGGCAACGGAAACCTCGGCCCGGGTCAGGACTCGGCGCCTCCGCCCATCTTCCCTGAGGCCCCCGAGGGGAGCCTCTTGTGGCGTGCCCTGGGGCTGCTGCGGCAGATGCGCCCCGAGCAGTGGCTGAAGAACGCCTTCGTGCTCGCGCCGTGGGTCTTCTCCAAGCAGATGACGCACCAGTCGATCGTGCTCGGCGCGGTCGGCGGGTTCGGCGTGTTCTGCCTGCTGGCGAGCAGCATCTACACGATCAACGATCTCGCCGACCTCGAGGCCGATCGGGTGCATCCGCGCAAGCGGCGACGCCCGCTCGCGTCGGGGCGGGTCCCGGTGTGGGCCGGCAAGGTGCTGGCCGGGGTCCTGCTCACGGTCGCGCTGATCGGCGCCGTCCTCGGGCCGATCGGCTTCCTGGCGACCGTGCTCGGCTACTTCGCGCTGCAGATCGCCTACACCTTCAAGCTCAAGAAGATCGCGTACGTCGACGTCGGCTGCATCGCGGCCGGCTTCGTGCTGCGCGTCGTCGCGGGCTCGTTCGCCGTGCGCGTGACGCCGTCGCTGTACATGCTCGCGTGCACGCTGCTGCTCGCGCTGTTCCTCGGCTTCGGCAAGCGCCGCCACGAGCTCGCCGGCTCGAACGCCGCGAAGCAGCGGTCCGCGCTCGGGCAATACTCGCCGAACGTCCTCACCTGGGCGCTGGCGGTGACCAGCGTGCTCACCGTCGCGTCGTACCTCGCGTACACGCTCGACCCCGCGACGCGCGCCTTCTTCAACTCGAACTGGCTGTGGGTCACGGCGATCCACCCGATCTTCGGGATGTTCCGCTTCGTACAGCTGATCGCCACGCGCCCGAAGGCCGAGTCTCCCACGCAGGAGATGCTGCGGGACGTGCCGTTCATGATGAACCTCGTCCTCTACGCCCTGGAGATCGTGTTCATCATCTACCACATCCGACCGACGTGACCGCCGCACCATGAGCGAGCTCGACGCGACGCCGACGGAGGAGACGAGCCGCAGCGACGCCTGGACCGATCTCGCGCTGACCCTCCCGATCTTCGTGCTGTACCACCTCGGCGTGGTGGTCTTGCCCGTCCGCAACGCAGCCGATCCGCTCACGACCGAGCTCACCGCGCTGGCGAACCACAGCCTGCCGCTCTACTTCGGCCTGACGGTCGCCATCGGGGCCATCTTCGTGCTCGTGCTCGCGGCGTTGGGCCAGGGCAAGGCGTTCGCCCCGCACCGCTTCCTGCTGATCGGCGCCGAGGGCATCGCCTACGCCGTCGTGATGCGCTTCGTGGGGGGCTGGGCGCTCGAGGCGCTCCCGCTGCAAGCCGTCTCCGAGGAGATGAGCGACGAGCTGGCGAACGGGACCTTCGGCGCCGTCGTGATGTCGCTCGGGGCCGGGTTCTACGAGGAGCTCGCGTTCCGCGTCGCGCTGTTCGGCTCGGGCGCGTGGATCATCAAGACGATGGAAGACACGAGCCCGACCGGCATCGGCCTGATGCTCGGCTGGGGGCTCGTGTCTGCGCTCGCCTTCTCCGGCTGGCACCACGTGGGGCCCATGGCCGACGACTTCGACATGCAGGTGTTCGCCTACCGGTCGGTGTGCGGCCTGGTCTTGACGGCCATCTACGCGTTCCGAGGTTTTGGGCCCGCGGTGTGGACGCACGTCCTCTACGACGTGTGGGCGATGGCCGGCTGAGCTCGTTCGCGCGTGCGCGCACCGCAGGTTTCTCGCACAAGAGGTTTGACCCAAGGGTTTTTTGCGTGTTACGCGCCAAAGCGAACCTTTATTTGTCGCTGCGCAGGCACGGGAAGCCCGCGGCGTAGGAGCCTGACATGCGAACGCGCCGTCGACTGCGCCCGCTCACCCTCGCCATCGGGACCACCGCTCTCGTCGGAGCCGTGACTCTCTCCGCATCCGAGGCGCAGGCCCAGGACGCTCCCGCCGAGACGCTCACGAACGCGAACGGCGGCGCCAACGCGCACCTGTTCCGTCCGCCGGTCGACTCCAAGGGCTTCATCACGGTCAACGGCGCGGACGTCGTCGGTCACCTCGACTTCAGCCTCGGGCTGTTCCTCGACTACGGCTACGGCATCATGCCCCTCACCGAGGGCAAGCACGGGCCGGACGCCGAGTACCTGCTCACGCACTCGTTCCAGGGCACCCTCCAGTTCAACCTGGGCGTCGCCAACCTCCTCACCTTCGGCATCGCCGTCCCGGTCGTGCTCGCGGGCGTCCAGCCGGGCATCGAGCAGATCGGCCCCACGGGCGGCACCTACGACGTGAAGGAGCACTTCGCGCAAGGTGTCGAGTTCGTCGCGCTCAACGCCAAGATCCGCATCATCCGCCCGTACGACCGGCCCTCCGTCGGCCTCGCCGGCATCTTGCAAGGCGGCGTCGGGGTGGTCGGCTCCGAAGATCTCATCGCAGAGCCGGGCGGCTTCATCTGGCCTCAGCTCGCCTTCGAAGGCCGCGCGGCCCCCGGTGGCATCTTCCGCGTCGGTCTGAACGCAGGGTTCCGGGCGAACTTCGGCGGCACCAACGCGGTCATGGGCCTCGACGCCGACGGCGACCCCATCCTCGACAGCGGCCTGTTCGAATACGGCCAACAGGTCACCTCGAGCCTCGGCCTCAGCATCCGCGTGGTCGACCCGCTCGACATCATCGCCGAGACGTACTCGAGCTTCCTGGTGACCGGCGAGAACGACACCGCCCAGCGCATCAGCGCCGAGGCGATCGCGGGGCTCAAGGTGTTCGTCGACAACAAGTCCTTCCTCTACCTCGCCGGCGGCGCGGGCTACGCGCCCGGCTTCGAAACGGCTCGCGCGCGCGGCACCCTGGCGTTCGTGTTCGAGCCGTCGATCGGCGACCGCGACGGAGACGGCTTCAAGGACGACGAGGACGACTGCCCCGATCAGCCGGAGGACTTCGACGGCTTCGAGGACACCAAGGAAGACTCCCCCGACAAGCAGGTCGGCTGCCCCGATCCGGACAACGACAAGGACGGCATCCTCGACGTCGACGATCAGTGCGTGAACAACCCGGAGGACAAGGACGGCGACGAGGACACCGACGGCTGCCCCGAGAGCCGCGACGGCGATCGCGACGGCGACGGCATCCTCGACTCGCGCGACAAGTGCCCCGACGAGCCCGAGGACAAGGACGGCTTCGAAGACCGCGACGGCTGCCCCGATCCGGACAACGACAAGGACGGCATCCCCGACGTGAAGGACGCGTGCCGCGACGATCCGGAGGACAAGGACGGCAACGAGGACGAGGACGGCTGCCCCGAGCCCGACCCGAGCGGTCCGGTCATCATCTCGGGCAACGACATCCTGATCCTCGAGAAGGTGCAGTTCGCGACCGGCAGCGCGAAGATCCTGGAGGCGTCCTTCGGCATCATCGACGCCGTCGCCAGCACCCTCAAGGACCACCCCGAGTTCCTGCTCGTCGAGGTGCAGGGGCACGCCGATGAGCGCGCTCCCGATGCGTACAACCTCAAGCTCACGAAGGACCGCGCGAAGTCCGTCGTCGACGCGCTGATCAACCGCAAGGTCGACAAGAGCCGGCTGCGCGCCATGGGCTTCGGCGAGTACTGCCCGCTCGACTCGAGCAGCAACGACGTCGCGTGGGAGAAGAACCGCCGCGTCGAGTTCAAGATCGTCCGCACCAAGGAGGGCCCCACCGGGGTCGAGCTGGGGTGCGAAACGGCCAAGTCCAAGGGCGTCCAGTCGCCTCCGCCGTGATGAAGCGCGCCGCCTTCCTCGCCGTCGCTGCGGCCTGCCTCCTGGCAGGCTGCATCGACACCGATCCCGCGGTCTTCGTCGAGCCGGCGATCGACAGCCCCGAGCTCGTCCTCACGCAGGAGGCGCTGGGCGTCGCCCTCGCGGGGTCGTTCCAGCTCACGCTCCACCTCGGCGCCCGGGCCAGCGGGGAGAGCCAGGTCAGCTACGGGTCGTTCACCCTGGTGGACGACGCGGGCGACGTCGTGATCGACAACCTGCCCGTGACGGCGTCGGCGCCTTCGCCGGTCACGGTGGAGCCCGGCGGCGCCGACACCGCCGTGCTGTTCGACATCGACTCGGGGCCCGATCTGCTGCCCCTCGAGCTCGCCGCTCAGCTGTGCGGCGGCCTCGTCACCATCTCCGCGGTCCTCGAGGACTCGCTCGCGACCACCTCGACGTCCGTCGAGTCCGAGCCCTTCGCGGTCGCCTGCGAGTAGCCCTTCGCCGTCGCCCGCGAGCCGTGGAGCGCGGCCTCAGCCGCTCTTCGCGGCCCTCGCCATGTCGAGGAGGGTGGAGGCGCTCGGCCGGTCCATCACCGACTCACCGACGTGCTGGTAGGTGATGCGCTTCGCCGTGTTGACCACGAACACCGCGGGGACGGCGATCTCGTCGCCCTGCATGGCCACCCCGTAGGCGAGCGCGACCTTCAGGTCCACGTCGTGCAGCAGCGGGAACGTGATCGAGAGCTTGTTCGCGAGGGTGACGCTCTCCTCGACCTCGTCGACGCTGATCGCCGCCACCGCGACCCCGGCGCGCGTGAACTCGTTGATGCTCTCTGCCAGCTCACCGAGCTGGGCTCGACAGAACGTTCACCAGAAGCCGCGGTAGAAGACGATCACCGCCGGGCCGGTCGCGGTCAGCGAGTCGAGCGAGATCGCGGTCCCCAGGTGGCTCTTCAGGCTGAACGGCGGAGCCGGTGAGCCCTGCGGCACGACCGGCCCCCGCGTCGACAGGCAGCCAGACGACGCAACGCCAGCCGCCGCGCACAAGAGCGATCCGAAGAACCCTCGCCGTCCCACCATGAGCCCCTTCTACCAGGACGAGCCGGCGTGGACCATGCGCCCCGAGCACCGCCCTGCTTTGACCGACCTCTACCGCAACGCTACCTTCTGGCCCATGGACGCCTCGGGGACGAAGGGTGACGAGGATCGCGGTCGCCTCGCCACGAAGAAGCGCCCCTCCCGCCTGCGGCGCATCGCGCGAGACGGGCTGAGCCTGGTCGCCTTCCTCGCGATCGCGCTCACCGCTCGCGCGTCGCTGGCCGATCACTACGTGGTCCCCACCGGCTCGATGATCCCGACGGTCCGCGAGGGCGATCGCGTGATCGTCTCCAAGGCGGCGTACGGCCTGCGGGTGCCGCTCTCTCACGCCTGGGTCGCCCGCTGGAGCGAGCCGAAGCGAGGGGACGTGGTCGTGCTCGAGTCGCCGACCGACGGGGTCATCCTCCTCAAGCGTGTCGTCGCTCTGCCGGGCGACACGGTCGAGGTGCAGGGTGGCCACCTGATCCTGAACGGCAAGCGAGTGAAGGCGAACGACAAGGAGGAGACGCTCGACGGCAAGGCCCACGGCCTGTCCCTCGACTCCGGCGGCGGGCCGGACTTCGGCCCGAAGAAGGTGCCCCCGAACAGCGTGCTCGTGATGGGTGACAACCGCGGGAACAGCCGCGACGGGCGGATGTTCGGGTTCGTCGACATGGACACGGTGCTCGGCCGCGCCGTCGCGGTCTACTCGCGCGCCGGAGATCTCGTCTGGAACGAGCTCTGACCGGCGCGTTCGCGGGCCAGGCGCTTGTTCGGGCGGAAGCCCTCTAGCAGCGGAAGCTCCATGACGCGGGTGATCCGCGCGGGCCGCTCGTGCCGCTCGAGGCCGAGCATCGCCTCGTCGAGCCGCTCGGCCGAGATCGGCTCCTTGCTCACGAACGCGGCCTCGATGGCTCCGCCGGGCTCGCCCCACGCGGCGGCCAGCTGAACCTCGGGCAGGCCATACAGCGCAGCCTCGACGCGCCTCGTCGACACCGCGCCACCCGCCGTGTGCACGAAGCCGCCGCGCGCGTCGACGAACCACGCGTCGCCGTCAGCGTCGCGCTTGAGCACGTCGTGCGACACGTACCAGCGATCGCCGGTCGAGAAGGCGTCGTGGACGATCGTCCCGCCCCCGCCGACGTCGTCCCCCGGGGCGAGCTCGGCCGAAAGCAGGCCGAGCTCGTCGGTCTGCGCAGGCGTCAGGCGGCCGAGGCCGTCGCGCACCGGCTCGAGCGTGCGCGGATCGATCCTCACGATCTCCGTCCGGGCGCTGCCCGGGAGCGCGCGCCCGAGCGCGCCGATCTTCTTGCCGGACGCGTTCGCGAAGATCACGCGCTGCGTGGTCGAGCCGTAGAACTCCATCACGCTCGCGCCGTACCGCTCCTTCAGCTTCAGCGCGAGATCGGCGCGGATGCCGCTGCCGGCGAACAGCCTGAGCGGGAGGGTCGCGTCGCCGCGGCTCGGCTTGCGGTGCACGAGCGGGCGGAGCATCTCGCCCGCGTAGAACGCGATCGTCGCGCCGTACCGCCGCACCTCGACCAAGAACCGCTCAGGCTCGAACGAGTCGGCGAGGGCGAGGCGTGCGCCTCCCACGAGCGCGCCGCCGACGGCCACCATCATCGCGGTCGGGTGGTGCAGCGGCACGCAGCAGTACACCGTGTCTTCGGGCTTGATGGTGCACGCCGCCGCCGCGCCGAGCGCAGACAGGGCCCAGCGGTGGTTGGTGACGCCCGCGGGCCGCAGCTCGCCGGTCTCGTTCGGCCGCAGCAAGATGACCGCGAGGTCCTTGGCGCGCCCGGCGTCGAGCTGCAGCTGAGAGGGGAGCTCGACCCGCGCGGGATCGATCGCCTCCATGTCGACGACGTCGCTCATCCCCCCGGGGGGGCGCGCGCCGCCGCCGAGCAGGAGCAGCTCCCCCGGGTGGACCAGGCGGGCGAGCGCCAGGTGCTCGACGTCGGTCGCCACCACCGTGACCTTGGCCTCCGCGAACGCGCGGATCAGCGCGTCCGGCCGTGAGCTGGGCGGCGCGAGCACCGCGACAGCGCACAGGCGCGACAGCGCCGTCATCATCGTCAAGAAGCTGGGCCTCGACGCCATCAGCACGCCGACCCGCGTCCCGGGGCGCACGCCGCTCGCGTAGAGACCGCGCACGACGTTGCTGACGCGCGTGTCCGAGTCCCGGTAGGTGAAGGCGCGCGACTGCCAGAGGAAGAAGGTGCCTTCGGGGTCGCGCCGCGCGCGCTGGGTGAGCGCGAGCCCCGCGCTCGTGCGCGTCTCGGGCGTCATGTTGGCGAGGCGTCGCAGGCGCGGCTCCTGGAACCGCACGGCGTCGTACGCGTCCTCCGCGTTCGAGGCGACGTCTCCGACGCGCGACCAGACGTCTCGCAACGTCGAGCCGAGGGCGTCGACGAGGAAGCTCACGTCGAAGTCGACGTCGAAGCCCGCGCCCTCGGGCTCGTCGTCCAGCGACGGGCGCCCGGGGCTCTCGCGCGGCTCGAGCTTCGCCGGCAGCGGGCCCCGCCCCTCCACGAACTTCACGAAGCCCGCGACGGTCGGCCACGTCTCGCTCGTTGCGCGGGAGCCCACCACGATGCCGAAGTGGCCCGCCTCGACGCTGGTCAGCCGGACGTGGGCCTCCGGGGCCGCGGTCGCGATCGCTCTCACCGCGGCGGGGCGCGCCATCTCGTCGTGCGAGCCGACGAAGGCGAGGATCGGGCAGCGGATGTCCGCGAGCGTGGCCGTGCGGCCCGACAGCACGAACCCGCCGGAGAGCATGCGGTTGTGGAGGATGAACTGCTCGACGAACTCGCGGAACGCCGGCCCTGGCCAGGCGACGAACCCCTCGCCGCCGAGGAACCTGCGCCGCGCCTCGCGACGGACGAGCGCGCGCCGGTCGTGCAGCTTTCGCAAGAACTCGAGGCGCTGCGAGATCTCCTTGCGGGTCGAGAGCAGCTTGAACCCCGTGCTGGTGATCGCCCCGGGCAGGCCCTCGATCCGCTCGATCGAGCGGGTGACGACCGGCTCGACGAAGCGCAGGAAGGCCGCCGCCGCGTCCTTGTGCACCGCCGGCAGGTTCTTGTGGATGTCGATCGGGCTGCCGAAGGTGACGAGGCTCGCGATCCCCTCCGAGCGCAGGTACGCGGCCGCCTGGTAGGCGAACATGCCGCCTTGAGAGTACCCGCACACGTGGACCAGCTTGCCGGTCCGCTTGCCCACCAGCTCGATCGCCCGCACCGCCGCGATCACGTGGTCGTCGAGCGTGCGCGCCATGCCGCCCTCTTCGCGCTCGGGCGCGCCGAAGTCGACGACGTACGGCTGCACGCCCAGGGCGCCGAGCGTCGCGACGGCGGAGTTGTTCTCCTCGAGATCGTAGACCTCGCTCGTCACCATCAGCGGCGGGATCAGGATCGCGACCGGCGCGTCGTCGTCGGCGCACGTTGCGTAGCGGCGCAGCCGGTGGTGAGGCCCCTCGTCGACGATCTCGTACGGCGCCCCGTAGGGCGCCCCGAGGCGCCCGAAACGCGCGAGCTCGAGGGCGTTCCTCGCCCCGGCCATCGTACGGCCGAAGAAGCGTTGGAGCTTTCTGTTCACGCGCGTTCGGGGTCGCGTCGACGGAGGCCCAGAGAGCCTCGGCTCAGCGCGCCTTCTTGGCCTTGGCCTTCGCCTTGGCGGCGCGGTTCTCGGGCGTGTGTGTGGCGGCCTTCGCCTTGCGCTCGAGGTTCTCGGACGGCTTTCCGCGGTTCTTGCTGGTGCGCGTCGACTTGCGCGACGGCTTGCCCGTGGTCGAGTCCTCCAGGGCGCTCACGGCCTTCTTGGCAGCGCGCTTGCTGACGTTGCGCTCGGCGGTGTTGTCGGAGCCTTCGACCCTGCGCTTCGTCTCGACGACGTCTTTCTCGGCTTCCTTCTTCGGCTTGGCCTTCCGAGCGGGGCTCGGGGGCTTCTTCGGTCCGGAACGTTCTTTCTCGGATTTGTAGCGCTCTGCTCGCGTGGCCATGGCCCTCGAGCATAGCCGCGTGCCACGCAGGAGATCATCCCTCTTCGAGCCTGCCGTCGCTCAGGCCGACCGAGACAGCTCGAGCAGCGTGATCTCGGCCGGCGCTCCGACGCGCATGGGGGGGCCCCAGTAGCCGGTCCCGCAGCTCGTGTAGACGAGGGTGTCGCCGAGGCGGTCGAGCCCTGCGACGAAGGTCTGATCGAGGCGCACGAAGAAGCCCCACGGGAAGATCTGGCCGCCGTGGGTGTGCCCCGACAGCTGCAGGCCGACGCCGTGCTTCTCGGCCTCGAACGCGTGCTTCGGCTGGTGGGCCAGGAGCACGACCTCGCGCTCCGGGTCGCGGCCGCCGAGCGCCTTGTCCAGGTCGGCGCCGTGCCCGCGCCCGAACCCCTTGGCGCGGTAGTCGTCGACGCCGGCCAGATCGAAGGAGCCGCGCTCGTCGCCGATCGAGACCCGCTCGTTGCGCAGCACGCGCACGCCGAGGCGCGTCAGCTCCTCGATCCAGGCGTCGACCCCCGAGTAATACTCGTGGTTGCCCGTCACGAAGTAGACGCCGTGCTTCGCCCGCAGCTCGGCGAGGGGCGCGACGTGCTCGCGCAGCTCCTCGACCGAGCCGTCGACGAGGTCGCCGGTGATGGCGATGACGTCAGGCTCCAGCGCGTTGACGCGCGCCACGACCCCGCGCAGCCACTCGCCGTCGATCGTCGGGCCGACGTGCACGTCGGTGAGCTGAACCACCCGAAAGCCGTCGAGGGCGCCCGGGAACCGCTTGAGCCCGACCTTCACCGGCTTGACCTGAACGGGGGCGCGCACCGACGCGAGCCCGAAGCCCCCGAGCGCGAGGGCCGCCAGGCCCACCCCTCCCGACAAGATCCGCGCGAGGAACGTCCGGCGCTCGGGATCTTCCGGCAGCACCTTGGTCAGCTCGAGCACGGTCGCTCCTCCGCGGACGACCTCGGTCGCGAGCGTCAGGAACAGCGCCAGGATGAGCAGGCCCATCCACGTGTAGGTGCCCAGCGCGACCGCCGAGCCGAAGCTCCTCGGGAGCAGGCGCGAGGCGAACATCCCCGCGGGCAGCAGCACCGCGCTGCCGACCGTGAGCCAGAAGCCGAGCCTCTGGACCGTCTCCAGCGCGGTCGCGCGGACGAGCCGGGCGTGGAGGTAATAGTGGATGCCGCCGACGACGGTCACCATCACCACGAGGAACAGGAGCAGTTGGGTCCACGAGCGCATCCGGGCGGGTCTCCGCGACGATACGGCAGAGGCTATTCACCCAGGCCGACCTGTCGACCGCACACTACGAAACTTAACGGACGCTGTTTCGTGGGGCGCGACCCACGACGTCAGTTGAGGCGCAGCATCCGCCCGACCAGGCGAAACAGCCCGCGCGACGCCGCGCTGATGCGGCTGCCCACGATCTCGATGTCGCCGTCCTGTCGGATGCGCACCGCGCCCGTGCCTGCGCGCAGCAGCACCTCGCGCTCGGCCTCGATCTCGATCGTCTCGCCGGTCAGCCGCAGCTTCTCCGGGACGCGCGAGCGCAGCACGCCGACCACCACCCACGCGCCCTCCTCGTCCGCCTCGACCATCACGCGCTCGCCGCTCTCCATCGCCTCGCGGACGACCGCCGCGTCGACGTCGGGGTCGAGCGCGAGCTCCTGCGCCTGATCCTCTCCGCGCACGTAGACCGTCGCGGTTCGACCCGCGAGCCCCACGACCTTCGCAGAGCGCATCCCCAGCGGGCGCTGGGGCTCGCGCGAAGCGGGCTCGTCGCTCGGGCTCGGCAGGAACGCCTCGAGCGCCGCGGCCGCGCCCACCGAGGCCTCAGCGGGCGCGGCGCTCTCGGCCTCGTCGGCGACCACGCTCACGGGCGCGGACGCCGTCAGCTCGGCAGCAGGGGCAGGGGGGCGGTTCGTCATGAGGCCTCGAGCGCGAGCGTAGCGCACGTCGCCGCGGGTGCGTGGGGCCGGGGTGAGGTACGCTCGCTGGGTGGAGAAGCGGCTCAAGATCGACTTCGTCTCGGACCTCGCCTGCCCGTGGTGCCTGATCGGCCTGCGGCGCCTCGAGCTCGCGCTCGAGGCGTGTGGGGTCGACGCGGACCTCGAGCTGCATCCGTTCTTGCTCGATCCGTCGACCCCTCCCGAGGGGCACGATCTGCGCGAGCGCCTCAGGCGCAAGTATGGCGATCCGGAGCCTCTGTTCCAGCGCGTCGAAGCGGTCGCCAAGGCCGACGGCATCCCCCTCGACTTCTCGCGCGTCGCGCGCTCGCCGAGCACCGTCGCGGCGCACACGCTGGTGCGTCACGCGCGCGAGCGCGGCACGCAGCGGGGCCTCGCGAGGGCCCTCTTTGCGGCTCACTTCCTCGAGGGGCGCGACATCGCAGACGCGGCGCAGCTCGCCAGCATCGCCAGCGCCTTCGGCTTCGCGCCGGCCGAGGTGATCGCCCTCGTGACCGACGACGCAGAGCTCGCCGTGACGCGCGCTCAGGCCGAGGCGTGGTCGGCCCGCGGGGTCACCGCAGTGCCCTTCACGATCGTGGGCGAGCGCCGCGGCATCCCCGGCGCGCAGCCCTTGCACGTGTTCGAAAAGGCTCTCCGCGAAGCCGAAACCAGCGTAGACGGCGCACGTCCGCGCTGAGACGATGGGCACGCCATGACGACCACCCTGACGCCCGAACAACGCGGCGCTGCGCTCCTCGCCGAGGTCCAGCGCCGCACAGGGATCTCCACCCAAGACGAGGCCTCTCACGTCCTCGACGCCGTCGTCGACGCGCTCGGGGAGCTGCTCACGACGGACGAGGCGCGCGCCGTGGCCCCTCACCTCGGGCCGCGCCTGTCGCGCCTGCTCGAGGCGGGCGCGGGTCGCCACTCGGCCTCCTCCGACGTGGCGGCGTTGGTCGACGGCGTCGCCTGGCGCGAGAACGTCGCCGAGGGCGTCGCCCTCGAGCACGCGACGGCGGTGTGCGACGCCATCATGCAGGCGCTGCCGGCGGAGGTTCGAACCAAGCTCGAGCGAGATCTGCCCAAGGAGGTGATCGCCTTCCTCGAGCGCGGTCGCGCCGACGGCATCGTTCACCGCCGCGAGCCGCCGAAGCCGGAGGTGCTCACGCACTCGTTGGCCCAAGGTCGGCCCGGCGGCGCCCACCCCGTCTCCGAGTCGAAGCCCGTGACCGCACACTCCGGGTCGGTCGCGCTGACCGACAACCCGCACGCCGATCGTAAGATCTCGAGCGCGGGAACGGAGGAGCCCCCCCCGCTCGAGGTAGAGAAGTGTTCGAATCCGTCCGCGAGATCGCGTGGGCCGACTGGAAGCCCCACGACGTCGCGACCCTGATGTTCGTCATCCAGCGGGGCCAGGTCCTGCTGATCCGCAAGCTGCGCGGCCTGGGCGCGGGGAAGATCAACGCGCCCGGCGGCCGCCTCGAGCCCGGGGAGACCGCGGCCGACGCCGCCGTTCGTGAGGCGATGGAGGAGGTGGGCGTTCGTCCGCTCGCGCCGCGCCACCGCGGCGAGCTGCGCTTCCAGTTCGTCGACGGCTACGCCCTGCACTGTCACGTCTTCACCGCCGACGCCTGTGAGGGTGAGGTTCGCCCGAGCGACGAGGCGATCCCGATGTGGACGCCGCTGCACGCGATCCCCTTCTCCGAGATGTGGGCCGACGACGCCCTGTGGCTGCCGCTCGTGCTGTCGGGCCGAACGCCGCTCGACGGACGCTTCATCTTCGACGGTGAGCGCATGGTCGACCACGTGATCGAGGCGCGCGACCCCGCTCAAGCCCTGTTCGAGCGCCTCGGCGCGCTCGGCATCGAGACCGAGACCGTCGAGCACCCTCCGGTCTTCACGGTCGAGGAGGCCAAGCGCCACCGCGTCGATGCGCGGGGCCACCACGTGAAGAACCTCTTCCTCCGCAACAAGAAGGGCGCGATGTGGCTGGTCACCACGACCGAAGATCGGCCCATCGATCTCAAGCGCCTGGCTGCGCGGCTCGGCGCGGGGCACCTGTCGTTCGGCTCGGCCGAGCGGCTGCGCGAGCACCTGGGGGTCGAGCCCGGGTCGGTGACGCCGTTCGCCGCCCTGCACGACGAAGCGCACAACGTCACGTCGGTCCTCGACCAAGAGATCGCGGGCGGCGAGCGGGTGCACTGCCACCCGCTCACCAACGACCGCACGACGGCGATCGCGGGCGCCGACCTGGTGCGGTTCCTCTCGTCCGTCGGCCACGCGCCGCAGATCCTCGACCTGACGCGCGACTCGTGATGTCCTTCCGCTCGCAGCACCCCCGCGCGAGCTCGCGCGGTCAGCAGGTGCCTCGGGAGGTCGCGATGGGTTGGTTGTCGACGTTGTTGTCCGGCTCCATGGGTCGGCGGGTTTGGGGCGTTACGTTCCTCCTTGGCTTCGCTGCGCTCATGGTCGCGTGCGGCCCACCCTCCGCCGAGGACATGGAGAAGGCCTGGCACACGAACGAGGAGAACGCGCAGAAGTACGCCGCGAAGTACCCCGGCATGAAGCCGGCGATCGACGACCTGCTCACCAAGACCAAGGCCGAGTTCGACGAGGCGAAGAAGGCCGACGAGAAGTCGCGCGGCGAGAAGATGAAGGTCGCCGTCGACAAGGTCGCGAGCTCGATCAAGATCTTCGAGACCTACGAGACCGAGGTCGACAAGCTCAACAAGCTGCTCAAGGACAAGGACCTGAACGAGCTGCCCGCGTCGAAGTTCAACGCGGCCGCCGACCCCGCCAAGGAGGCGCTCAAGAAGGCCGAGACGATGCTGAAGGACTCGAAGCCCGCGAACATGGGCGACGCGAAGGCGAAGCTCGAGGAGGCGATCAAGAGCCTCCAGTCGTCCTCCTCCGCGCTCGAGGCGCTCAAGCCCGCGAAGCCGTCGGGCGGCAGCACTGGTACGCCGGGCACCTCGTCGCCGGGCAGCACGTCGTCGCCGGGCAGCACGTCGTCGCCCGCCGCGACCTCGAAGCCCTGAGGCGTCAGCCCTCCACGGCCCAGATCCGGTACGCGCCCGAGTCGGGCTCCCAGTCGAGCACGCGGTTCTGCTCCAGGGAGATGAGCTC
Source organism: Polyangiaceae bacterium (assembly GCA_016719945.1). GTDB lineage: Bacteria > Myxococcota_A > Polyangia > Polyangiales > Polyangiaceae > Xiheicaenibacterium. The sequence continues at coordinate 223,450 of JADJYE010000005.1, forward strand.
ATGGCCGGACCGGATCGAGGCCCAGTTACCGGCGGCGAGCTCTCGGGGGAACGGGTCGCCGCCGCCGCGCGCGCTTCGGTCGTACGACCAGAGCCGGTAGTTGCCTGACGCCGGCACCCAGTCGAGCACGCGATCGTTGCCCAGGTAGACGAGCTCGTGTCCCTCGCGGATCGAGCTCCACGAGCCTTCGCACACGGGCCCGCCGGGGAGGGGGTCGCCGCTGCCGGCGCGTCGATCGTACTGCCAGATGCGGAAAGCGCCGCTGGAGGGCTCCCAGTCGAGCACGCGATCTTGGCCGAGCGGGAACAGCCGCTTCGAGGCCGCGATGCTCGACCACGTGCCCTTCGACAAGAGCTGGGGGAACACGTCGCGCTCGCCGTGCGCGTTGGGGTCGTACTGCCACACGCGATACGCGCCGGTCGCGGGCTCCCAGTCGAGGACCTGATCGCCGCCGAGCGAGATCAGCTCGTGCCCGCCGCCGATCGAGGACCACGTCCCGTTGGCCACCCCTCGTGGCAGCGGGTCGCCGCTCGCGATCGTGCGGTCGTATTGCCACACGTGGTAGCGCCCGCTCGAGGGCTCCCAGTCGAGCAGCCGATCCCGGTTGCTCAAATAGACGAGCGCGTGGCCGTCGCGGATGCTCTGCCAGATCCCCTTGGTGACCAGCCCGCCGAGCGGGTCGCGCCCCTTCTGCGGCAGCGGCGCCTCGCTGTTGCCGACGGGCGCGTCACCGCCGCCGCCGCCACCACCCGCGGCGCTGGGGACCTGGAAGCTGGCCTTGCAGTAGCGGCACTTGAGCTGGGCGCCGGGGCGCGCGGGCGTCGTGGAAGGGGCCCCGCAGGTGGGGCACTCGACGGTTCCGGACATGCCCGCATGTTACGCGGATGACGCTGGCCTCGAAGGTCCTCGCGACGTGCCCAGGGGGTTTGTCGACCTAGCCCTCGACACCCCGCTCACTTCGTGTCATTCGCCCCAGTCCCCAAAAACTGGGGGACACGACCTCGCCGCACATGCAGAAGACGAAGGACAAGCACCCGGCCGCCGCTCACGCTCGGCCTCCCGTTCCCCCGCGCCCGCGCGCGCCCGCCCCCGCGGACGACGACGACGACGACGAGGAGAGCTCGCAGGTCGCCCTCAAGACCACGGCCACGGCCGCGCTCCCGTCGGAGGCCGACACGACGAAGATCGTGTCCGAAGAGGAGGCGCTGCTCCTGCGGGTGAACAATTTTCTGACGACGTACCGGCCCTCGAGGCCGCCGCCGATCCAGGACTACGAGCAAGACCTCATCTCGCTGCGCGACCAGATCGCCGTCGCCCGCCTCGAGGACGTGCCCGCGCTCGTCCAGCAGATGGAGCGCATCGCCGGCATCGCCGCGCGCCGCGTCGAGAGCGTGAGCGAGGCCGTCGATCCGAAGTCTCCGTACTTCGGCCACGTCCGCCTCCGCGAGGAGGGCAAGCCCGACCGCGACGTGCTGATCGGCAAGACCACGCTGATCGACGCGAAGGCAGGGGTCCGCATCGTCGACTGGCGCCACGCGCCCGTCAGCCAGATCTATTACAAATACGAAGAAGGCGCAGACTACGAGGAGACGCTCGGCGAGCGCGACGTCGTGGGCACCGTGCTCGCGCGCCGCACCGTCACGATCCAGAACGCCGACCTGCGCCGCGTGACGGCGCCCCAGGGCGTCTTCGTCAAGTCGGCGACGGGCTGGCGCAGCCTCTCCACCGCCTCGGTCGAGCTCTCGGGCGGCCAGGGCAAGGCCGTGCGCCCGCAGGACATGCGGGGCGTGCTCGGCATCGACGACTCGGGCCTGCAGCGCGAAGACCGCCACCTGCCCGAGATCGCCGCGCTGCTCGATCCGCGGCAGTTCGAGCTCATCAGCAAGCCCGACACCGGGCTCATCGTCATCCAAGGTGGCGCCGGCAGCGGCAAGACCACCATCGGCGTGCACCGGCTCGCGTACCTCGCGTACCAGAACAAGCAGCGCTTCTCCCCCGACAAGATGCTGGTCGTCGTCGGGAGCCCCGCGCTGCGCGCCTACATCGGCGAGATGCTGCCGGCGCTCGGCATCGACGGCCTCCCCATCGAGACGTACGGCGAGTGGGCCCGCGAGCAGCGCAAGAAGCACTTCCCCTGGCTCGACGTCGAGATCGAGGAAGACACGCCGAGCGTCGTCACGCGCCTCAAGACGCACCGCGTGGTGCTCCGGCTGCTGGAGGCGAAGGCCGAGGCGTACATCGCCGATCCGCGCACCCGCAAAGATTCGCACGGCATCCTCTGGTTCTGGGCCGACCTGCTCACGAACCTCGATTCGCTGCTCGAGGCCTTCGCGGCGGAGCCCGATCCCGACTTCCCCGAGGTCGAGATCCGGCGAGCGTGGCGCTGGTGCTCCGATCGCTGCCCCGCGGTCGTCGATCTCGATCCGGGCGATCGCGCCGAGCGTCGGGCCGCCGAAGAAGACAACCGCGACGACGACGGCGTCGACGACGAGCGCAAGGTCGGCGTCGATCGCCGCGGCATCGAGGAGGACGATCGCGCCCGCCTCGACCCGGAGGACGACGCGCTGCTTCTGCGCGCCTACCAGAAGATCAAGATGGAGCTGAGGAAGGGCGTGAAGGCGAAGCTCGAGTACGAGCACCTCTTCGTCGACGAGGCGCAAGACCTCTCACCCATCGACCTCGCCGTGCTGCTCGATTGCGTGCGGCCCATGCAAGAGAAGGGCAACAAAGACATCTTCCACCGCTCCGCGACGCTCGCGGGCGACACCGCGCAGCGCATCTACCTCGACGCAGGCTTCAACGACTGGCGCGTGGTGCTCGACGACCTCGGCCTCTCGCGCGTCGACGTCGAGCCGCTCCGCATCGCGTACCGCTCCACGAAGCAGGTGCTCGAGCTCGCGCGCCACGTGCTCGGCCACCTCGCCGACCCCACGCCGCCCGTCGCCAACCGCGGCGGCGCCCCGGTCGAGCTCCACGAGTTCCCGAGCCCGGGCGCGGCCGTCGCCTTCCTCGCCGACGCCCTGCGGCCGCTGTTCGTCCGCGAGCCCAACGCGACCGTCGCGATCCTCGCGCGACACCCCGAGCAGGCCGACAACTACTTCAGCGCCCTCAAGATGGCCGACATCCCGAACCTGCGGCGCATCCGCTCGTACGAGTTCGCGTTCAGGCCCGGCGTGGAGATCACCGACGTGAAGCAGGTGAAGGGCCTCGAGTACGACTACGTCGTGCTCGTCGACGTCAACACCGGCACCTACGGGACCGACGACGAGGCGCGGCACCTCTTGCACATCGGGGCCACGCGCGCGGCGCACCAGCTCTGGCTGCTGACCACCGCCGAGCCGAGCCCGCTCATCCCCGCGCACATGCGGGCGTGATCGCCGCGCGCACGGTCACCTCGAGACGCAGGTGACCGACGCGCTGCGAGCACACCCCTATTGGTCCTTCAGGTCCTCGAGCGAGGCGGCGATCGCGGCCTCGTCGGCCTTGCCTTCCTTGATGTCCTTGGCGAGCGCCTCGAGCTCGGGGCCCTTCTCCTTGGCCTTCTTCTCGATCTCGGGCTTGGCCTTCTCGTACTCGGCCTTGGCGGCGCTCTTCTTGATCTCCTCGTAGGCCTTCTTGGCCTCCTTCTTGGTCAGCGAGGCGAGGTCGCCGCCCTTCTCGAAGTGGCGGCGGATCGTCTCGCCGAGCGCGTAGGTCGTGGTGAACGCGGTCGCGCCGCCCACGACGCTGCCCCACACCGGGACGAACTTCACCATCTGCACGATCGCCATCCGCGCGACGCCGAGGCCGAACGTCGACGCCATGAGCGCGAAGGCGTGCTTCATCGAGACGTCGTAGCCGTAGTAGTAGGCGAGGTTTCGTACCAGCCGGCCCTGCAGGTAGAACACGCCGACCTCGGTCACGAAGGACACCAGCGGCAGCGGGTTCGCGCCGAGCGCGGCGGCCATCATCGAGTGCCCCAGCACGTCCCGCTTCACGTCCCTGTCGCGCGTCGCCTGGTCGTGCTCGAGCGGCGCGAGCGCCGCTTGGCCCTCGAACAGCTTGGCGACCCCGGTGCCTTCATCGGTCAGGCCGTAAGCAGCGCGCAGCTTCGCTAGGACCTTGTCCTCTTCGGCGTGGTGCTCGCCGTCGGCCACCGAGAGCATCACGGCGGCGCGGTACGTCGCGGCGCGCACGTCGGGGTCGGTGATCTTCGCGATCTCGCCGTCGAGATCGAAGTCCTCCGACAAGATGCTGTCGACCGACACGTCGGGCGCGAGCTCGGCGAGGGCCTCGGCGATCTGCTTGCGCTCCTCGTCGGCGAGGTGACCGTCTGCCTTCGCCACCGCGGCCATCACCCGGAGCCCTGCCACCGCCTGCGTCTGTTCAGCCATCCCGTCCTCCTCGCTCGCGCGAACGCCCAAGGTACCGAAACGGCTCGGCTCCGCGAGGGGGAACGTCGGAGCCCTGCTCGAACCACCCCCGTAGGATTGCCCGGCGCGAGCGGGTGGGCGACACTTCGAAGCGGAGACGAACATGCCCCTCGATCGACGTCAGACCCGCGCAGCTGCGGCGGTCGCGGCGGTGCTCCTGCTCGGAGCGCCCCTGGCGTCGAGCAGCGTGCGCACGAAGCTCGCGGGTGCCTACCGAGGCTTCGTCGACCCCCACAGCACCACGCCGGCGGCGAACGTGGCGCCGCCCGCCGCGGAAGATGAGCCGCTCGAGCCTGCCGCGGCCGAGCAGGTCGAGCTGGAGGGCGACTTCTCGCTCGCCGACCCCGAGGCACCGGAGACCTTCGCGCTCGGCGGAGTCGTCACCACCCTCAGCGATCTGCCGATCGCGATCACCCAGCGCACGCTGCGCTACGTCGAGCATTTCGGCACCGACCCCGAGGGGCGCGAGCAGTTCTTCGTGCGGCAGCGGCGCGCTGCGCGCTTTCGCGAGCACATCGAGGAGTCGCTGCGCTACGCCGGCTTCCCGGAAGATCTCGTCTGGCTCGCGGCGATCGAGAGCGGCTTCGTCCCGCAGGCGACGTCGCCGAAGGGCGCCGTCGGCCTCTTCCAGATCATGCCGGAGACCGCCGAGCGCTTCGGCCTCACGATCAGCGAAGACGTCGACGAGCGCCGCTCGGTGCCCCGCGCGACCGAGGCGGCGCTCGCGTACCTCGCCTTCTTGCACGAGAAGTTCGGCACCTGGGACCTCGCCCTCGCCGCCTACAACTGCGGTGAAGGGCGGCTCGACGAAGCGCTGGGGAAGGCGCGCGAGCGGCTCGGTCGCGGCCCCGAAGAAGACGTCGCCTTCCACGAGGTCGCGAGCCTCAAGCTCCTGCCCAAGGAGACCGCCGACTTCGTCCCCAAGATCCACGCCTTCGCGATCGTCGCGCACAACGCCGAGGCGCTCGCGCTCGACGACCTCGACCCGCTGCCCACCATGCGCTTCGCGCAGATCGCCGTGCCCGCGGGCACCAAGCTCGCCACGATCGCGCACGCGGCGGGCATCTCGGTCGCGGCGCTGCGCGAGCACAACCCCGAGTTTCTCTCCGAGCGTGTCCCCGACGCCAAGTCCGACGTGCTCGTGAACGTGTCGCCTGACGTCCTCGCGCAGGCCCTCGCGGCGCTGCCGACGTACCTGGCCAAAGAAGAGCCTCCGCCGGCTCCCGCCGCCGAGGTCCTCGGGGCCACGAAGTCGACGACGAAGGGTGAGGCGAAGTCCTCGAGCTCGGGCTCGGCCTCGACCGCGAAGCCCGAGAAGCCGGTCGTCAGCTCGGCGCCCAAGCCGAAGCTCAAGCCCGCGCCGATGCGCCCCGGCGCGTTCGTGCTGTCGAGCGGGGTCATCGTCGAGATCAAGAAGGACGACGCCGCGGCCGAGGTCACCCTCTCGGCGCGCGTCGAGGTCGTCGATCCGCTGAAGGGCCGCACGCCCATCCCCGGGGCGACCTTCAAGCTCGAAGAGCGGCGCGTCGCGCCGGCCGAGCTCACGAAGGGCCTCGACGTCGCGAAGCGCGACCTGCGCGCGCTGGTGCTGGCCGAGCCCGCCGCCAAGCTGCGCACCACCCTCTCTGACAAGCGCCGCGCCATGCATCAGAAGGCCCTCTCTGCGGGGCCGTTCCTCGAGCTCTCGCAGCGCGTGTTTCCCAAGGGCCACCCCATGGAGGGCAGCGTCCTCGTCGGGCCGACCGAGCCCGCCGACGACATGTTCCTCGAGCCCGAGCCGGTGTGGGCCCTGGAGACCGTGGTGACCCTCAGCGGTCCGGTCGACGCAGAGCTGCTCGCGGGCGATCTCGAGGCCGCGTTCGCGGACACCTTCATCCCCCTGCGCGCCGCCACCCTGGCCAAGTCGTCGCGCGCGACGGTCGGCAAAGGCGAGCGCCGCATCCTCATCGGGTGGTCGTCCGCGCCGCCGACCGCCAAGACCGACACGGCCCACCACCTCGCGTTCATGCTCGCGTGTCACAACAAGCTCGGGCGCTTCCACCGCGCCCTGCGGCACGACAAGCCCATGACCGGCCGGCTCAACTGCTCGCTCGAGCTCGCTCCCCACGCCGCGGTGGCGTGGGTGTTCGCCATGCCCTCGATGCCGCACACCAACGCGGACATCGAGTCGACGGTCGACGCCTCGATCGCCTCGCTCATCGCCGACGGCCCCACCGATCAGGAGCTCACCGCCGCGCGCGGCCTGCTCCGCGCCGAGCTCGCCCGCGAGCGCGAGTCTGCGACCTTGCGCAGCCTCCCGAAGAGCTGGGTCGCCGCGCGCAACGACGCCATCCTCTCGGGGTTCGACGGCGCCGACAAGAAGGCGATCGTCGAGTCGGTGAAGGTCCTCTTCTCGAAGGACCGCCGCGTCGTCGTCGTCTCGGACTGAGCCCCGCAGGCCGCGGGTTTCGACGAGCGAGCGGGCGCGCGCCCCCGCGGGGGGATGACGGTCATATGACGGTCATCGTGGGGGTGCGGCGTGCGCACCCACCGGGGGGATGACGGTCATCGTCGGGCGCAACGGTTGGGTCCCGCATCGCGGACTTCCCTGCGCGACGCTGCGCTTCCATCCTCCCGCGCATGAGACACCCGTCCCTCGCCGCGCTGCTCCTCGCCTCGCTCGCCGCTTGCGCCTCCGGGCCGGCGGCCGACGCCGTCCCCGAGCCGTCAGCTTCCGCCACCGCCGAGGCTCCGAGCGCCACGAGCTCGAGCGGCGCGCCGACCACCACCGCGTCCGCGCTCGCCTCCGCCGTGCCCGCGCCTCCGCGAAGGCAGATGGTCGCGTTCCGGACCACGCCCGAGTCAGTCGCCGTCGTCGCCGCGAAGGACCGCGCCGAGGACGACCTCAAGCTCGACGCCGGCCGCAAGCCCGCCGAGCTGCTCTCCTTCTTTGGCGTCGGCAAGGGCATGAAGGTCGCCGAGCTCGGCGCGGGCGGTGGCTACAGCGCCGAGCTCTTCGCTCGCGCCGTCGGCCCGACCGGCAAGGTGTATGGGCAGAACAGCAAGCTCTTGCTCGAGCGCTTCGCCGAGAAGCCCTGGTCGGAGCGGCTCAAGAAGCCCGTCATGAAGAACGTCGTGCGCGTCGACCGCGAGTTCGACGACCCGCTACCCCCGGACGCGAAGAACCTCGACGCCGTGTTCCTCATCATGTTTTACCACGACACCGTCTGGCAGAAGACGGACCGGGCCAAGATGAACGCCGCGATCTTCGCCGCGCTCAAGCCGGGCGGTTTGTACGGCATCATCGATCACAGCGGCAAGCCGGGCACCGGCGTCACGGAGGCCGAGTCGCTGCACCGCATCGAGGAGAGCGTCCTTCTCAAGGAGGTCCAGGCGGCGGGCTTCATCGTCGAGCGCGAGAGCGACTTCCTCCGTAACCCCGACGACGCCCTCGACTGGAGCACCTCACTCCGCAACGCCGGTGAAAAGCGCGGCACCAGCGATCGCTTCGCGATCGTCTTCAAGCGCCCGAGCTGAGGCGTCGGCGTGCGCGCGTGTCGCGAGCGGGGGGCGGCCGTGGCGCACGCGGTGCGCGCGGCGAGCGCGTCGCCGAGGGGAGGCCGGTGGCGCGGCGCTGAGGGGAAGGGTGACGGCGCCATGGCGCTTTGTGCCCCGCGGCGCGACCTCGCGAAGGCCGGCGGCGCGCGAAAGAGTGACAGAACCCCCCACCCTGCTGAGCAGGGTGCCCCTCGCTGTCACAAGCTCGCGCGCTTGGGCGCTTCGGGCTCGATGAGGGGCGAGGTTCGCCGCGTTTGTGCCCCGCGGCGCGACCTCGCGAAGGCCGGCGGCGCGCGAAAGAGTGACAGAACCCCCCACCCTGCTGAGCAGGGTGCCCCTCGCTGTCACAAGCTCGCGCGCTTGGGCGCTTCGGGCTCGATGAGGGGCGAGGTTCGCCGCGTTTGTGCCCCGCGGCGCGACCTCGCGAAGGCCGGCGGCGCGCGAAAGAGTGACAGAACCCCCCACCCTGCTGAGCAGGGTGCCCCTCGCTGTCACGCCGCCACCCCGCCACCGGCACGCCGCCGCCGGCACGTCACCGCCCGCCGCTTTCGCCACCGCCGCCAGCGGCGCCGCCGCTTTCGCCACCGCCGCCCAGCGCGGGCGTGAGCCGTGCTCATCATCTTCGGCGTGCGGCCGTACGAAACTGGCGCGGTCGATCGTCGACAGAGCAACGTGGCTCCGATCCCGCCGCTCGCTCATCACGTCATGTTGCGCCTCCATGACGGTCGCACCATCGCTCGAACGGCTGCCGAGCGCCGCGAGGTCGCTGCGATCGTCGACGAGCAGGGCGGCCCCCGAGGCCTCCTCGTCTTTCGGCTCGCCGACTCCCACCTGCACGTGTTGCTCGCGACCGACACGTGTGGGGCCTCGGCCTTCGCGAACTACGCCGCCTGCGCGCTCGGTTGGCGCGTCACGCACCGCGTCCCGTTCGATCGCGCGCGCGTCCGTGCGGTCGCCGACCAACACCACCTCAAGTCGGCCTTTCGATACATCCTCCGCCAGGAGCAGCATCACGGCACCGCGCTCGATCCAGAGCACGAGGCGAGCAGCGTCCCCGATCTCGTGGGGCTTCGCGTGCCCGCCCTGGACCCTTGGCGCTCGCTGCGAACGCTCTTGCCGCGGGTCACTCGCGCGCAAGTCCTCGAGACCATCGGCTGGGCGTTGCTCGATCGCTGGCCGCTGCTCTTCGAGCCACTCGCCGAGGCGGTCATCGCCTGCCGAGGCTCCCTTCGCGCGAGTCGATGCGCCGCGGTTCACTTGGCGCACCCCTCGCTCGGGATCGGCGCGGTCGCAGCTGCCCTCGGCATCCATCGTCGCTCCGTCTACCGCTTCCTCGCCGAGACGCCCGACCTCGCGCACCTCCGCGCGGTCGAGCTCCAGCTGCGGCTGCGGACCCAGCTCGCGTTGCGACCGGGGACGCCGAGCCCGTCACCGCGCACCTTTGAGTGGCCCCATCCCTGAGGCCTCGCTCGCCGCGCGACTTGGCGCCCCTCGCTCGCCGCGCGACTTGGCGCCCCTCGCTCGCCACGCGACTTGGCGCCCCTCGCTCGCCGCGCGACTTGGCGCCCCTCGCTCGCCGCGCGACTTGGCGCCCCTCGCTCGCCACGCGACTTCGCGGCTCTCGCTCGCCGTCCCCCTCGTCACGCTCTTCCGCAGTGACAGAACCGCCCACCCTGCTCAGCAGGGTGGCCCTCGCTGTCACAACATCGGCCGGCGCTCGCTCGCCGCGGGCCATTTCTGCGAGGGTTTTGCGATCTGGGTGACCCGGTGAACCCGGCGAGGCCCGGGTCGCGTGACAGAACCCCCCACCCTGCTCAGCAGGGTGGGCCTCGCTGTCACTCCGCCCACGCCCACACCCCGCCCACGCCCGCCCACGCCCACACCCGGCCCACGCTCACACCCGGCCCACGCCCGCCCACGCCCACGCCCCAACGACGAAGGGCATGAAGCCGGAGCGACATGCCCTTCCTTGTCTACCGCCGCGACCGCGGCCCCGCGTCGTTACTCCGCGATGCGGCCGGACAGCTTGAACGCGGCGCTCGCCTCGCTCATCCCCTCGTAGCCGTGCACCATCACGTTGACCGCCGTGGGCGCGCTCAGCGTGAAGGAGACCTCCTCGTTCGACCCATCGAGCCAGGGGCGGAAGTCCCACGTCTCGAGGGTCGGCTTCTTCCCGAGGCCCACGTAGAGGTCGGCGTCGCCGCCGGGCGTCGCCTGGTCCTCGTGGAGCGCGATGACGTAGCTGCCGGCGGGCAGGGTGCCGAGCGTGTACTCGATCATCTCGCCGCGGTTCACGACGTCGCTCTCGGCGACCGACCACTTCTCGACCACGCCATCCGGCGTGAAGGAGTTGTCCTCCTCGCCGGTGACCACGACGACCTGCGAGCTGTCGACGCCGCCGAACAGCTCCTGGTACGTCTTCGGCTTCGCGTTGTCCACGAAACCCTTGACCAGCGCCATCGTCGCGATCGGCATCGACGAGAAGAACGCGGGCATCGCGTTCGTGACCATATCCATGTACTTCGTACCGGTCGGGTCGTCCGGGTTGATGGTCGAGCGCGTCTTCGCCAGCGAGCCGTCGACATACGCGAACGTGTCGCAGCCGTTCATCATGAAGATCTGGTAGCGCCCAGCCTCGAACTCGCCTCGCTTAGCCAGCGCTCGCACGTTCTGCCCGAGCCCCGCGTGGCCGTTGTAGATGATGATGTCGCCGTCGGTGCTCAGGTCCTCGTAGCGGTCGTAGAACGACTGCGGCGCGCTCGACACGTTGTCGACGAGCAGCGCGTTGATGGTGAGCTTCTTGCCGTTCGCGAGCGTCGCCTCGATCGTGACGTCGGGGTTCGCCACGCCCGCCGAGCCCGTCAAGGCCGGGGTCGTCGTCGCGCCGCTGAACGAAGAGGTCGCCGTGCGCACGAACTGGTCGTATGCCGCGATGCCCGCGTCCGATGACGTCGTCGCGCCGTCCTCGTACTTGCCGAAGATCGCCACGACCCGCAGCTGATCGTCCTCCCAGACCTTGTGGTACTCGGGGTACTTGCCCTCGGTGTTCTCGAGGCTCTTCGTCACCGTCGCGTTGAGCTTGACGATGTCGCCGTCCACCAGCTTGCAGCCCGAGCGGTTGGGTCGGTAGTAGTACCAGAGGTTGCCGGGCGACACGTCGTGCGCGCCGAAGTCGACGCAGGAAGACTTGTAGGCGTCCGAGAACTTCTGCAGCCCCTCGAAGTCGATGCGCCGCGGCAGCTTCAGCTCGTACGTCTTCGGCAGGTTCGTCTTCGAGCCCCAGGCGACCGGCAGCTTCGCGTGGTACTTCACAAGCGTCGTGCCGTCGTCTTGGCGCGTCGTCTGGATGTCCTCGACCTGCACCGTGTCGAGGCGCCCGACCGAGCGCTTCTCGTTGAGGTGCCCGATCGTGTAGAGCAGCTGGTCCTGGATCGTCTCGCGGAGGTTGAACGTCTCCGTCGTCACCAGCTCGCCGTCGAACTCGAACTCGAGCAGCGTCGCTTGCGCGCTCGTGAAGTCCTCCTCCTCCGACTCGACCCCGTCGTCACAGCCGACGAGCGTGCCCGCGGTCATGAGGAGCGCCAGCGAACCAACCCAGAGGTCTGCCTTCATGCGATGCGCCCTGGCAAGGTCCGTACCTACCCAAAACCACCGTGAAGGGCGCCGTCCCACATGCGGGAACCGGGACAACTGGATCGCCGCATCCCCAGCCTGATGGACCACGGCTGACCTTATTTACAGGGGTCGCCGGCGACCGAGCCGCCGCCATCGACCGGCCTGCCGCCGACCGCCTTGCCGCGCAGCGCCGCGACGAACACCTCGGTCCGCCGGTTCTTCGCGCGGTTGTCCGCCGTGTCGTTCGGCGCGATGGGCTTGGTCTCCCCGAAGCCGACAGGCACCAGACGCTTGCACCCGATCCCGAGCTTCACGAGCTCCTTCGCGACGCTCATCGCGCGCGCCTTCGACATGGCCAGGTTCGCGTCGTCGATGCCCATGCTGTCGGTGTGCACCTCGATCCGCGCGAGCGTGATGTCGGCTCGCGCCAGGAGCAGATCGCGCACCTGATGCAGGGCCGCCTCGCTGTCCGAGCGCAGCGTCGCCTTCCCCGTGTCGTAGAAGAACCCCGAGGTCGTCACGATCTTGTCCTTCTCGAGCTTCGCGAGACCGGAGCTCGCCGTCGCGCTCGCGGTCGCCGTCGCGGTCGCAGAACCAGGCGCGGTCGCGGTCGCGGTCCCGATCACCGGAGCTGGGGCCGACGCGCTCGCCGCCACCGTCTCGCTGGGGCGCGAGGTGGCCGTCGGCTCTGGCGCCGAGCTCGTCACCGGCGCCGCGGACGCGGTCGGCGCTGTCGCGCCGGTCGCGCTCGCCGTCGCGGTGGTCTCTCCCGTCAGCGTCACGTCGACGGGGTCCGGCTTCGGCGGAGGGATCACGTTGACGCAGCCGACAGCGATCGCCATCGCGGCCACGACCCCACCGAGCACCCTTCGAGTCTGCATCGGGGCCAGCTTACCTCACGCGATCGTCGCAAGCTCACGCTCGAGGAAGGCGGCCTCCTCCTCGAGCCCGTGCTGCGCGCAGAACCCCTGCGTCCTCTTCAGGTGCACGCGTGGATCCATCTGCATCGCCCACGCGATCTTCGGCAGGCACTCTGCGCACAGCCACAGCGGCGAGCGATCCGTCTCCTCCAGGCTGTTGGTCCCCGCCTGCACGCACGGATACTTGGTGCAGTGGGGCAGTGAGAACATGTGCCCCGCCTCGTGCACCGCGATCTTCAGCGCGCGACGCAGCGCCTCGCGCCGCGCCGCCTCACCCTTCGCTGGATCCCCGAAGCGATGCAGCGACCACACCCCGACGCGCTCGCTGAACGTCGCCTCACCGAACACGAAGTTCCAGCCTTCGCCCGGCCACAGGTCGTTCGCCGTGAGCCCGATCAGCGCGGCCGCGTCGCCCGGCAGCTCCTTCGGCAGCACCTTGTCGAGCACCCACCGCGTCAGCACCTGCTCGGCGCCGTCGCGCTGCCTGCGCGCGTGCTCGGGCGGCGCGAGCGCGATCTGCGCGCCGAGCCTCACCGGCAGCCCGAAGTGCAGCCCCATGTACTCGGTCGTGAGGGCCACGATCTCGAGGCTCGCCGCCGGCATCGCCCCGAGCGGCGCGACCACGATCGTGCGCCGACTCTCGGTCGGCAGCGTCGGTTGGCTCACGAGGTACTCCTCGAACGACTGCCCGCCCTCCGGGTGATCGTGCAGCCAATCACCAGGCTGGGGCTTGCCCACCTTCACGTGGAGCGGCGCTAGCCGATCGCGAATCGGGCGCAGCGCCGCGGGCGACGACAGCGGCACCAGCGCGTCGGACCGCTTGCGGACCTCTCTCCCGAGCCCGAGCCGGGCGACCTCGCGCGGCCGCTCGCTCGAGCACGCCACCACCGCGGACCCGAGCGCGAGGAGCAAACTTCGGCGCAGCATGCGAAGCTTCGACAGCGACAGGTGACGCTCGGTTCCCCGAGCGCCACCTTCACCTCGACTCGTACACGTTGCCTTCCGGGAGCTCGAACGCCGTCAGGAAGCCGCCCTTGCCCGCGCCCGTGTCGAGCCCGACCGCGCATGGGCCCGCCCATAGATCGGTCGGGTCGTCGGCCGTGTACGACGACAGCTCCTTCGGCAGCTGCTCCGTCGTCGTGTGCCCGAACACCACGAGCTTGCCTCGGTAGTTGTGGAAGAAGTCGATGTCGCGCACCCACAACAGCGAGCGCTTCGGCTCCACGTCCTTCGGGTGCGGGAAGGGCCCGGCCTTGTCGGCCCGCTTGAGCCCCGCGTGCACATAGATCGCGTGCTCGTCCTCGTGGAAGAAGGGCAGCGTGCGCATCCACGCGACGACGTCGGGCGGGAAGAACGAGCCCCTCAAGATCTCCTTGAACTCGTCGACCGTGGGGATGTCCTCCTCGCCGGGCTGTGGCTGCTTCTTGAACGACCGCAGCGCCTCGTAGCAGCCGTTCTTGCGCGGCATCACGAACTCGGGCCAGCCCTCGTCGATCACCTGCAGCCACGCGTCCTCGTGGTTGCCGCGCAGCGCGACCACGTGCGCCTTCGTGCGCGTGGGCAGCGAGCGCACCAGCTTCACCACCTCGCGCGACGCCGGCCCTCGATCGACGAAGTCGCCAATGAAGAGCAGCGTGTCGTCGGCCGTCATCTTCGGCAGCCGCTTCAAGAGGCGCGTGAGCGCCTCGATATCCCCGTGGATGTCGCCGACCGCGAACGTCCTCCCCATCGCTTCGCTACTTCTTCTCTTTGACCCAGCGGTTCATGAACACGGCCTCCTTCTCCCAGCCGTCACGGACCTCCTTCTCGGCCGTGCCCTCGAGCACGCCCCCGAGGCCGAACACCTTCGCCTCGATCGTCGCGTCGCACAGGCGGCGGCACTTGCCCTCGCCCGCCGGCTCCACCTTCACCGTGCCCGACGTGAACAGCTTGTCGGCCATGGTGTTGGGCGTCATCTTCCAGGTGAACAGGCCCTTGTCCTTGTCGAACGTGCCGAGCTCTTCGTAGCCGAAGCTGTCGCCGAGCAGCTTCGCCACCGGCCCCGGCAGCGCCATCTTCGGCACCCCGCGCATGCGCCGCTTCGTCTCGCTCTTCTCGAGCTGCTCGAACGACTTGAAGCCGAGCCCCTCGAGGTACAGCTTCTTCGTGTAGTCGTCGTCGAAGAACACCTTCCAGAACGTGTCGACGTCGCAGTCGATGGTGTGCGTCGCGCTCAGCTTCTTCATGGGTCGGCGGAGCGTACACGGTCGCTGTTTGTTGGTGAAGCGGCCGACCTGGGGGTGGCGCGACCCACCGAGCCTCACAGCTCGAAGTGGTCCTTGCAGGCCCGTCGCTTCCCAAGAAACAAGCACACCCCCATTCGTGCGTCCTCGATGTGGGCGCACTCGTCGTCGGTGACCGGCTCGGCGTCGGGGTAGAGGACGTAGTGGCCAACGACGTGCCCCTCGAGCTCCACGACCGTCAGCCGGCCCAGCTCGACGCAGCAGTTGCTGTCGCACAGGGCGTTGTAGACGAGCTGACCGGGGCTCTCGCTCACCACGATCGCCGACCGCCAGCCGCGCTCCTGCATGATGCGCGAGCCGAAGTAGAGGTTCTCGTCGGTGTGCTCCGCGAGCGGCTCCCGGACGATCGCCGCGTCTTCGACGCCGCGCGCGACGAGCAGGTCGTGGAGCGCGTCGGCCTCGCTGAAGGCGTTGTGCACCGCGCCGCCAGACACGATGAAGTGGTCGGCGTACCCGGCGGCGTGCAAGGCGGCGGCGATGTCGGCGCGCGCGAGCTGGCAGGCCGACGGCGTGCCGTCTTCGTTGCTCGGGCACCCGAGGACCAGCATCGCGTCGTGCTTCTGGGCGATGCACGCGCCGGCCCGAGGGGGGTCCTCCTCCGGGTTCGGCCCGAGCGGCCCCGGGTAGAGCTCCTGCATCGGCGGCACCTCGCAGCGCTCGGGCCCGGCGCCCTCCTCGCCTACCACCGACGGGATGGAGCACGACGCCGCGAGGAGCAGCAGCCCGAGCAAAACAGCGAGGCCCTTCATTGGCGGAAGTACCCGAAGAACGCGATGTGCTGCGCGAAGCCTCCGCCCACGAAGGTGCGCTGCTCACCGGAGGCTTGAACGTGCGAGACCTCGAGCCACGGCCGACCCAAGAAGCTCACCCCGAACGCCTCGTTCTTGGTCAACAGCTCGAGGCCCACCTGTGACAAGAATCGCAAGCTCGCGCCGTTCTGGACGCCGCGGTCGTCCTCGCGGAAGGCCGCCGAGAAGCCGATGCCCGGCCCGCCGACGAAGCGCGCCACGCCCCGGCCCAGGTGGAACGTGAGGTACGCGTCCTGCGTGAGGTAGAACACCTCCTCGAAGCCGGCCGCGAGGAGCGTCCCCGTGAGCGACGTCGAGAGGTCTACCGAGTACAGCCGGGGCGCGAACAGCTGCACCTCGAACGTCGGCAGCGTCAGGCCCACCAGCGCCGCGCCCGTTCCGGCGCCGACCCGATGCGGCATCGTGAATAAGGTCGCGCCGCCAACCGTCGGACCATGCGCGCTGCCGAGCCCGACCCTGCGGCGGATCGGCGCCGGTGGGTCCGCCGCCGCCGGCCGCGCCTGCAGCGCGGCGCTCGCGGCGAGGGCCCCGAGCAGCGCGCGGCTCGAGCGGCGCGCCCCGATCAATCGGCGCTCTTCGCCGCCTGAGCGAAGACCTTCCACGTGGCCTGGTCGTCTCCGACGGTCGCGCGCTTGCCGTCTCGGACGATCGGCGTTCGAAGCAGCGAGGGGTCCTCGACGAGCAGCTCCACCAGGCGCGCCTCGGTTGGGGCGGCGTATTGGAGCCCCTTCTCCTTCGCGCGCCGGCCGTCCTTGTCGTAGAGCAGGTGAACGCCGCCCACGGCGCGCGCGACGCTCTCGAGCTCTCCCTTCGAGAGGCCCTTCTCGCGCAGATCGACCATCTGCACCTTGATGCTCCGATCTGCGAAGAACCGCTGCGCCGCGCGGGTGCCCTTGCACTTGTCCGTGCCGAAGATCTGAATCACGACGCGCAGTCTACAACGACGGCGGCGCCACGCTCCGATAGGGACTACGCGCGCCGGGCCGCCGCGGCTTCACGGGTGCCCAGCAGGCGATCCCATACCGTGAGCGCCTCGGCGAAGTGCGTGTCGGCGTTCGCGTGGTGGCGGTTGTGGTGCGTCGACGTGTTGATCGACAGCGGGCGCAAGAGCGTCTCGAGCCCGCGCCAGGCGACGCCGCAGTGCAGGTAGAGGTTGAGCAGCACGAAGCCCACCACGAGCGTGAGGTAGACCGGGCCGTAGTGGGGCGCCTCGGGGAGGGCGACGAGCAGCACCGGCCAGAACGTGAGCAGCGACTCGACGGGGCCGACCGCGAAGCCTGCCAGCGGCGTCGGGTCGCGGTAGACGTGGTGACCGCGGTGGAAGCCGAAGAGCAGGCGCGTGTGGAGCAGCCTGTGCTTCCAATACAGCCACGCGTCGAGCACGAGCAGGCCGCCCAGGTTCTGCAGGACCAGCGCGACCGGGCCGCCCGCCTCCTCGACCGTCCACACCAGGCCGGTCGGCTGCCCGGCGTTCATCCGCGCGAGCGGCCACGCGAACAGGCAAGCCGCGACCCACGCGGCGAGCGCCGTGTCGCGCGCTCCCCGGCCGACCAGCGCCGAGCCCCGCCGAGCGCCCTGCAGCCGCCCGACCTGCCGCTCGGAGACCCAAGTCACCACCGCGGCGCCGCCAAGCACCGGCGTCGCGATGATCGCGAAGCTCTCGACGAGCGCGCCGTACCACGCGCGCCAGCCTTGGCTCGCGAACAGACCCGCTGCGGTGAGCCCGATGACGACAGCCGCGTCTACACCGACGACGACCCTGGGCGGGAGCGTGCGTATCATTCGACCCCTCCTCCTTGAACAGTGCGACCTAAGAACGTTACACACTGTAACGAACGCGCGACGCGCAGCGCAAGGGTGCGCTGCGAGCGCCGGAGGATCCGCTCAGCGACGCGGTCGAGGACGCACCAGGGGGCACGATGACCGTCATATGACGGTCATCCCCCCCGCCTCCGCATCGCTCTAGGATCGCGGTCCGTCATGGCGAAACGCCCCGCCCCAAAGCCGAAGCGCCCCGTCGGGCTTGCGCGGCCCTCGGCCGAGCTCCGGCGCCGCGAGCTCGTCGGGCACGCCAACCGCATCTTGAACCAGCACGGGCTCGAGGCGCTGCACGTGACCGCGCTCGCCCAGAGCGCCGGCGTCTCGCGGCCGCTCGTCTACCGTGTCTTCCCCACGCGGCAGGCGCTGTTCCGGGCGGTGCTCGAGGACTTCGCGGCCGACGTGGGCGAGCGCTTTCAGCGTGCGCTGGTGCGCGCGTTGCCGGGCACGGCCGAGTCCATCACACGCGCGTTCATCGACGCGAGCTGCGACGCGATCGAGGCCAAAGGCGCGGTGCTCTGGGCGCTGCTCGATCCGCGCGGCGTCTCCCCCGAGCTCAGCCACATCTCGAGGGAGATCCTCGCGCGGCTGCTGGACCCCTGGAACGATCGGCTCGCCGAGTTCCTGCAGGTGCCGGCTCCCCGCGCCACGAACCTCCTGGGCATCATCGTCGCCGCGGGTCGAGCTGCGCTCGCAGGCTGGCTCGACGGGACGCTCTCGCGCGACGAGGCCGCGCGCGACGCGACCGACGCCGTCACGGGGCTCATGACCGCGTTCGCCGTGAGCGCTGCGAAGCGCGGAGGCCGTGCGCCGTGAGCTGTCTCGCCTCGGCGCGGCCGGCTGGCCGGCCCGGCCTCGGGCTCACCCCCCCTCGGGTCGCGAAGGCCGCGCCTCCAGCGCCTGCTGGATCGCACGCGAGAGCTGATCCAACGTCGCGGGCTTGGTGAGCTGAACCGTCGCCCCTTCGAAGTCCTCCGGCGAGCCCGCTGAACGCGATGATCGGGAGACCGGGGTAGAGGGACCGCAGCTCGGCCAGCGTCGCGGACGCAGGCTGACCGGGCATCGAGCGATCGAGGACGACGACGTCGGCGGGCTCGGCCTTCGCCATTCGAACCCCCTCTTCGCCGGAGCTCGCGCCGAAGGCGCGGTAGCCGAGGTGCTCGAGCAGCGCGATCGTGGAGCGAAGCACGAAGGGCTCGTCGTCGATCACCAGCACCCTCACGACCGCACCGGCCGCCGGAGGCGTCGATTCGTGCAGGTCCGCCGCGCCGCAGCGCCTCGACGGCAGGGTGAGCACGAAGGTGGTGCCCACGCTCGGGCTGGACTCACACGTCAGGTAGCCCCCCTGTGCCTTCGCGGCCGCCCAGGCGGTCGGTAGCCCGAGGCCCGTGCCCCGACCGACCGGCTTGGTCGTGAAGAACGGCTCGAAGATCCGCTGCCGTGTTGCCTCGTCCATCCCCGCGCCGCGGTCTGCGACGCGGAGCTCGACGTACTCCCCCTGCGCGTCGTCGTGGGCGGCGCGCGCCGCGGCCTCGGGCAGCGCGTTCGCGCTGACCACCACCGTGCGGCGTGGGCTCTCGAGCTTCTCCACCGCGTCACGCGCGTTGACGAGCAGATTGACGAGCGCCTGCTCGGTGCGGGCGCCGTCGACCAGCACCTCGCTCGCGGCGCGGAGATCGCCGAGCTCGACGTGGACGAGCTGCCCAAAGGTTCGCACGCACAGCTCGGTGGCGCGGCGCACCACGGTCTCGAGCGGCTCCTGAACCCGGTGTGGGTCGGCGCTGCGGCGCGAGAAGAACATGAGGTCCTTCACGAGGTCGGCGGCGCGAGAGGCCGACTGCAGCGCCTGCTCGAAGAGATCCACGTCGGCCTCGACCCGCTGCTTCGCCAGCTCCAGGACCGGCACGATCGCCGCCAACATGTTGTTGAAGTTGTGCGCGATCCCCGCGGAGAGCTGCCCGAGCGCCTCCAGCTTCTGCGTCTGCCGCACCTGCTCCTCGAGGCGGGCCACCTTGGCTGTCAGGTCGTCGTCGTTCGTCGCCATGAAGTCGAGCGGCCGCGCGGAGCCGCAGGGAGACCGCATCCTACGCTACCTTGAGGGGAAGCCACGCCCCCGAGGGCGTAGACTGGGCCCGTGCGCTACATCGCGTCGGCCTTCGGCTCCGCGGGAGACTTTCTGCCGACGCTCGCCGTCGCGCGAGCTCTGGCGAGGGACGGACACGAGGTCTCCTTCGTCACCAACCCGTTCCACGAGCACACAGTCCGCGCCGCAGGGCTCGACTACCGAGCCGCGGGCGAGCACGTCCACCTCTATCGGATGATCGCCGCCGACCCGGGCCTGTTGACCTCACCGCGCGTCGTTCAGGTGATGGCGGAAGATCTGGCGAGGCCTCACTTCGCGGTGACCTATCAGCTGGTCAGCCAGATGCTGCGAGCCGAGCGCGTCGACGCGGTGATCGGCAGCAACCTGGCGTTCGGGCTGCATTGGGCAGCGATCGCCCGCGGCGTGCCCTCGGTGATGATCGCGGCCACTCCGCTCCACTGGCTCACGCGCCACGCCCCCGTGCAGTTCCTCGACTTCGAGCTGCCCGCGTCGCTCTTGCCCACCGTGATGGGCGCCACGCGCTCGATCGGCATCGCCCTCCTCGATCACGCGCTCCGCTCGGTCGCGCGCACGGCCGGAGCGACCACCATCGACCCGTCCTACAGCGCGGTCGAAGCCAAGGTCGCGCTCCACGCAGGCATGTGGCCGGCCTTGATGCGCCCGCCTTCCAGAGGCGACCTCCCCAACATGCGAGCCTGCGGCTTCGTCCGCGCCGGTCACCTCGGCACGAGCGCCCCCGACCTCTCGCCGGACCTCGATGCGTTCCTCGCCGCGGGGGAGCCACCGGTCGTCATCGCGCTCGGCTCGATCTTCTCCCTGAGCTCCGACGCCCTCGTGGCCGACGCGGCCGACGCCTGCGCCGACCTCGGCCGGCGCTGCGTCCTCGTCGGGCCCGCCCCTCGCGAGCGGGCGCTGCCGGAGGGCACCTGCGTCGTGCCCTACGCCACGTACCACGAGCTCTTCCCTCGCGCCGCGGCGATCGTCACGCACGGCGGCGCCGGCACGACCGGCGAGGCGCTCAAGAGCGGTCGACCCGCGGTCGTCCTCCCGCTCGCGTTCGACCAGTTCGGCATCTCGTGGCAGGTCGAGCGCCTGGGCGCCGGCGTGCGCGTGCCGAAGCGAGGACGCTCCCGGGAGGGCATCGCGAGCGCGCTGAGCCGCGCGCTGACAGACGAAGCTGTCGCGACGCGCGCCAGTCACATCGCCGCCGAGCTCCGCGCCGAGCCCGACGGCGCAGACCTCACCGCGAGGCTCATCACGGAGCTCAGGTAGCCCGCATCACCGCAGCTTGAGGGACTGCAGCGTGCTCTGCATCCACTCGTCGCAAGCCGTGGCGTGCGAGAGGCGACAGGCGCCCTGGTACACCATCCACGTCGCGTCGAGCACGCAGTGAAACTCGTGAACGAAGCGCGGCCCGCGCTCCTTGTCGACGAAGGTCAGGCGGGCCTCTACGCCGCTCACGTCGGGGTACGCGCACTCGGTCGACGACACCAGCTGGAACCCTCGAAGGGATCGCTTGCGCTCGGCGAGGCTCGACTCGACGGCGGCCGCCAAGCTCTGGCTCGGCTGCAGCCGCACGCGCTCGATCGTGAGCTCGATCTCCACCCCGGCCTCGGTGACGACCTGCAGGAAGTGCCGCGTGAGATCGACCAGGCCGCGCACGTCCGCCAGCTCCAGCATCGCTTCATTGCAGTAGTAAGGAATCATCGCTGACCTCGGTTGGAAGCGGCGTCGCGATCGAGCTGAACGACGCCACCGTCGAAGCTGGTGGCGAACGCTCGCGCCGAGGTCGCCATGATCAGCTGGTTGTCCGCGCCCAGCGCCGACAGGCCAGCGAGCGCGCGCACGGGATCGATGCCGTGCAGCTCGGGCCGGTCGACCAATACGATCGACCCCGACAAGCCGACCAGGGTCGCCGTCGCCGCGAACATGACGGCGTCCGCCTCGCTGGCCGACAGCTCACGGAGGCTGTCCAGCGCGCGGCCGCGCGACGAGAGCACGTGACGGCGCACGTCATAAGCGCAGCTCGGCGAGAAGCGCTCGAGGATGGCGGCGAAGCGCGCCGCCTTGTCTGGCGCGTCCGGCAGCTCGAAGAGGAAGGCCGGAACCCACGAGAACTTGCGGGGGCTCGGGCTGGAGCGAAGGAAAACCTGCCCCTCCTCGTCGAGAGAAGCCTCGCCACCGCCGATGTCGAGGCGGCGCCGCTCCGCGAAGTACTCGAATTTGGGCGTCTCGTCGTCGTGACCATAGCGCTCCAGCAGGAAGCCCATGCGCGAGTCGACCTCGTCCTCCTCCTCCTCGGTGAAGATGACCTCGGTCGACACGACGGGGCTCGAGGCGCCGATCAGGGTCTGCTCCTCCGCCGTCAGCTGCCACGCGAGGATGGCCCTGCTCGTCTGATTGCCAGGCCGAATGAAGTCCGTCGGCTCGAACACCCGTTCATTGGGGGCGAGCATCTCTCGCGCCGCGACGATGAGCTCGAGCAGCCGAGTCTTCCCGGTGCCCGAGCCACCCATGATCAGGACGCGGTCATGGGCCACTTCGGGACCCTTGGCGAAGCTGTAGACCCCGCTCTCGACCCCGAGCACGTCGATCGCTTCGACGCTGAGCAGCTTCATGAAGGCCTCCTGCAGAGCGCGCCGCGGAGGCTTCGGGTCCTCGCTCTGGCCGAGGAAGACGCGCTGCGAGCGGTCCACCGCGGCGGAGAGGGAGTCGACGCTCGTCGCCACGATCCATTGGTTTCCCTCTCCGAGGCCCGCGAGGCCGTGGACCCAGGAGGCGAGGCGATCGGGTGGTACGTACAGCTCTGGGCGATCGAGCAGCACGATCGAGTGGTTCAACCCGATCATGACGGCGGTCGCGGCGATCAACGCGGCGTCGGCCTCGGAGCTGGAGAGCTCGGCGTAGCGGACGCCGATGCGGTCGCGGTGCTTGAAGCAAGCGGTCGGGTCGCCCCCCCGCGTGGCGGGGGTATACCGGATGGTGGGCGAGAGCAGCTCGAGCCTGTCGGCGAAGGCGCGACTTTGTGCAGGGTCGGTCCGCAGCTGAGCCAAAAAGCGCGGCACGAAGCTGTACTTTTGCGGGTCCCTCGAGCAGCGCATCAAGGACTGCTCCGGCGCGCCGAGCCCATCTTCGCGCGCGCCCCAGGCGCGCTGACGGTCCTCGGGGAAGTACTCGCGCTTACCGTGCGCCGGGTCGTGGTCATAACGTGAGAGCCGCCTAGCGACGGCCCGATCGACCTCGGAGGTCGTGCCGCTCGCCGAGAAGTGCACGACGGTCCGCGCAGTGGAAGACGCCGGCGCCGACCCGCTGGCGCTCGGCGCCTCCCCCTCCCCCAGCCAGAGGTCGAGCTCGACGCGCGCGCCGCGCGTCGGGTCGGCGTACCAATCCGCGGCGCGGACGATGCCCTGATAGGGGCCGACCGTCTCGAGGACGGCCAGCATCAGCTCACACAGGCGCGTCTTGCCCGAAGCAGGCGGTCCCGAGATGACGATCAGATCGTGGGGCCGACCGGTGGCGGCCGACACGAAGTCACGGTCCAGATCGGGGAGCGAGGCCACCCCGCGAATCGCCAGACGGGACACTTTCATCGCAGATCAGTGCTCATCGATCAGGATCTTGTTCGCCTTGAGGACGATGGTGTCCTTGTCCATGTAGATGAACGAGTTGCCGACCGAAAGGCTGGTGTTCTCGTCGCCGACGATGGAGTGCGTCTTGGCGTGGGACAGCATGTTACCGAGCGTCTTGAGCAGGCGCTCCTTGCCGACGATCGACACCAGGTTATCGACGACCTGAGCGAGCTTGTCCTTCCCTACCGACTCGCGCTGGTTGCCGGCGACCCGCTCCTCGTCGTCGTTCTCGATCGACATCCGGCGGTCGTGGCCGACGGAGAGCTCCTTGTCGTTGTTCACCCGCGAGTACATGTCCTTCTCGGCGCGGCCCTCGACTAGCTCGCTGCCGGCGGTGTCGACGAAGCGCAGCAGGTTGAAGCCGCCGGTCTCGGGGACGCTCTTGCTGCGAAACCCGCTCTCGTTCTTGGCGGCGGGCAGCGCGAACGGCGGTCGGCGCAGGTTGGTGAAGATGCGGCCGACGATCACCGGCTCCTCCGGGTTGCCGCCGAGGAAGCTGACGAGCACCTCCTGGCCGATGCGCGGCAGGTTGACCATACCGAAGCCTTCGCCGGCCCACGGCTGATTGACCGGGATCCAGCAGGAGGAAAGCTCGTCCATCTTGCCATAGCGATCCCAGTGGAACTGGACGCGCACCCGGCCGAACTCGTCGCAGTGGATGGTCTCGCCCTCGGGGCCGACGACGGTCGCGCACTCGACGCCAGAGATGTTGGGGCGGGGGGTGGTCCGCTCGGGCCGGTAGGAGACCTCACCGTTCACGGCCTCCGCCGAGACACGGACCTCCGACTCGGACTCGCCCAAGATGGTCACCTTGGTGAGCAGGAGCTTCTTGAACTTGTCGGCGATCGGGTGGTTCGACAGCGAGAGGACCGCGCCGGCGCGCAGCTCGAGGCAGTTGGAGCGGAACGAGAAGCGCTGCGAGCGAGCGACGCGCACCGCCGCGTCGCGCTCGGCGATCAGCCGGCTCTCGTCGAGATCGGTCCGGGTGCGGCCACGATCGTCGGCGGTCGGCGTCTCCTTCGCGCCCACGGTGCCGAACTTGAACGCGCCAGGCGTGTACACGAACGACTCGAGGCGCGACTCTAGCGGGTGCTGGCCGGTGATGGCCGCGGCCAAGAGCGGCTGGTTCGGCAGGCGGGGATCGTGATCGGCGAAGGTGGTGCGGCCCTGGCGCACGCGGCGCTGGGCGCGCAGGCCCGTCGCGTAGAGCTGGCCTGCCGTGGGCTCATTGACGTGCGCGAGCGGCGTCGCCCTGGGCGCCACGGCCTCGGGCGCGTCGCGCAGCACCACCGTCGTGCCGCCCTCGCGCTGCTCGAGCACGAAGCTGATGCCCGCGTCCTCCAGGAGGCGGCTCACGAACGCGAAGTCCGTCTCCTGATATTGCACGCGGTACTTCCGCGGCTTGTAGCTGTCGGTGCACTTCGACTCGTGCGCTAGCCCCCACTCCTCGAACATCGCGAGCACGACCTGCAGGTCGGTCATCTGCTGGAAGACGCGGCAGTTGGTGCGCTGGGTGAGCAGCCACAGGGCCGGCGCCAGGCGAACGCGATACGTCGACAGGCCGCTGTCTTCTGCGGTGACCTGCTCGATGTTGGCGACGATGCCGTTCCAGCTGGGCGAAGGGGTGTCGGCCAGCAGGCTCGTGTTGAGGCCGATGGTGAAGCTGGCTCGCGCGCCGATCGTCTGCTCGAAGTCGACGGCAGGGTTCTCGCAGCGGACCAATAGCTCGATCGAGAACAGGGTGTTCACCCCCTCCTCCACCGCGAACTCTCGGACATCGAACGCGTCGCCCGAGTCGACCTGAAGCTCCAGGTTCTGGGGACGAGACGGCAGGCTCAGGGTGGTCATGGGGATAGCTCCAGGCAATCGGTGGCGCGAGGGCGGAGAGAGGCCGTGGTCGTAACAGGGCCAAAGACTAGGGCAGGTTCTTGACCCACTCGTCGAGGTGCGGGGCAGGGTCCATCACGTCCTTGCGGCGCATGTAGGGGCCCTTGTTGCTCCTGAGCGGCGTGTGGTCGCTGCCCTTCGCGTACATCTCGAGGTGCAGCATGTGGCCGCGCGGCCCGGAGGCCTTGTAGCCGTTCATCAGCCCCACCTTGCAGATCGGCTGACCCTTCTTGACCTTGTGTCCGCGCTTCGCGCCCTTCGTGCTGCCCTTCTGGATCTCGCCATAACGGATCAAGTACGGGCCATGCTGGTAGGTCACGTAGTAGGTGCCCAGGTAGAACAGCGTCTCCTCATGCACCAACACTCCGTCATGGACGGCGTAGATCGTCTCGTACGCCGGCTTGATCAGGTCGCAGCCGCCGTGCTTTCGACCCTTGGATCGGGGCGCACCAAAGTATCGCGAGCCCCCGCGCCAGCTGGCTTCCGGCGGCGTCTTGAACGGGAAGCACCAATCTGAGCTCATAACGCTTCCATGTCGTTGAGGGTTGAGGTCAACCGGACGTCGTACGGCCGGTCAGAGCGGAGACGGAGTCGATGTTCTCTTCGCGATGGTTCTGAGGGTCCTCGTGATCCATCTTGATGAGCGGCGCGCGGATCTTGATCCAGTCCCTGTCCATGTAGATGGACGCGTTGCCGACGGTGAGGTGGATGCGCTCCTCGGCGACGATGCGGTGGGTCTTGGCCTTGGAGATCATGGCCTCGCCGGTCTTGAGCGTGCGATCTTTGCCGACGGTCGACGTGTAGTTGTCGGTGACGCGCGCGTGCTTGTCTTTCCCGACCCACTCGCGCTGGTTACCGGCGACCCGCTCCTCGTCGTCGTTCTCGATCGACATCCGTCGGTCGTGGCCGACGGAGAGCTCTTTGTCGTTGTTCACCCGGGTGGACATGTCCTTCTCGGCGCGGCCCTCGACCAGCTCGCTGCCGGCGGTGTCGACGAAGCGCAGCAGGTTGAAGCCGCCGGTCTCGGGGACGCTCTTGCTGCGAAACCCGCTCTCGTTCTTGGCGGCGGGCAGCGCGAACGGCGGACGGCGCAGGTTGGTGAAGATGCGGCCAACGACCACCGGCTCCTCGGGGTTGCCGCCGAGGAAGCTGACGAGCACCTCCTGGCCGATGCGCGGCAGGTTGACCATCCCGAAGCCTTCGCCGGCCCACGGCTGATTGACCGGGATCCAGCAGGAGGACAGCTCATCCATCTTGCCATAGCGATCCCAGTGGAACTGGACGCGCACCCGGCCGAACTCGTCGCAGTGGATGGTCTCGCCCTGAGGGCCGACGACGGTGGCGCACTCGACGCCGGAGATGTTGGGGCGAGGGGTGGTCCGCTCGGGCCGGTAGGAGACCTCCGCGCTCACGGCCTCCGCCGAGACGCGGATCTCCGACTCGGAGGTCCCCGATACGTTCACCTTCGTCAGCAGCAGCGTCTTGAACTTGTCGGCGATGGGGTGGTTCGACAGCGAGAGCACCGTGCCGGCGCGCAGCTCGAGGCAGTTGGAGCGGAACGCGAAGCGCTGCGAGCGGGCGACGCGCACCGCGGCGTCGCGCTCGGCGAGCAGGCGGCCCTCGTCGGGGTCGGTCCGCGCGCGACCGCGATCGTCGGCGGTGGGCGTCTCCTTCGGGCCGGCGTTGCCGAACTTGAACGCGCCCGGCGTGTAGGCGAACGACTCGAGGCGCGACTCGACGGGGTGCTGGCTGGTGATGGCCCGCGCCAGGAGCGGCTGGTTGGCCAGGCGGGGATCGTGATCGGCGAAGGTGGTCCGGCCCTGACGCACGCCGCGCTCCGCGCGCAGGCCGGTCGCGTAGAGCTGGCCTGCAGTGGGCTCGTTGACGTGCGCGAGCGGCGTAGCCCTGGGCGTGACGGTCTCGGGCGCGTCGCGCAGCACGACCGTGGTGCCGCCCTCGCGCTGCTCGAGGATGAAGCTGATGCCCGCGTCCTCCAGGAGGCGGCTCATGAACGCGAAGTCCGTCTCCTGATATTGCACGCGGTACTTCCGCGGCTTGTAGCTGTCGGTGCACATCGACTCGTGCGGCAGCCCCCACTCCTTCAACATCGCGAGCACGACCTGCAGGTCGGTCAGCTGCTGGTACACGCGGCAGTTGGTGCGCTGGGTCAGCAGCCACAGGGCCGGCACGAGCTGGATGCGATACGTCGACAGGCCGCTCTCTTCGGCCGCCACCTGCTCGATGTCGGCGACGATCCCGTCCCAGCTGGGGGAGGGGGTGTCGGGCATGGCGAGGGGATCGAGGCCGATGCGAAACGTGGCCTGCGCGCCGATGGTGCCCTCCAGGTCGACGGCCGGGTTCTCACAGCGGACCATCAGCTCGACGGAGAACAGGGTGTTCACGCCCTCCTCCACCGCGAGCTCGCGAACATCGAACGCGTCGGGCGAGTCGATCCGAAGCTCAAGATTTTGCCCGCTCGGAAGGCTCGCCGTGGTCATGTTGCGCACCTAGCAAGCGTCGTGCCGCTGCAGGGGGTGCGACGCAGCCCATCGGCGCCCCGCTATTTCGCAGGTTTTCTTCGTCGAGGTCGCTTGGCGCGAGGCTCCGTTGCGCAAGTAGCGCACCGCCATGTCCATGATGTACGTGGCGCGCGGGCCCTGGCGCGCGGCGCTTGGCGCGCGGCGCTGGCCGCGCGGCGCTGGCCGCGCGGGAGGCACAGCGGCGACGCAAGTCCCCCTTCGTGCGGAACGAACGCGACTTGTGTCGCCTGGCCGCGGGCATCGCGAGGCGATTCTCGAGAAAACATGAGGACCCGACGCGCGACGCGACACAACCCCGCGTTCGTTCCGCGGCACGTTCGCCCTGCGACGACGCAAGTCCCCCTTCGTCCGGAACGAACGCGACTTGTGTCGCCTGGCCGCGCGCTAGCCGTGAGGCGCCGCCCTTTCGACGCGGCTCTCTCTCGGCCGCGGCCTCAGCACGCGCGCGTCGAGTCGATTTCGCGCAACTCGAGCCGCTCCGCGTCGACAGGGACGTCATGGTCAGACGCGCCGGGTCGAGCGAGCCGCTCGGGTATCACGTCACGATGCGCCTCCACGACAGCCGGGTCATCGCTCGGACCGCCGGCATGCGGAGGGTCGCGGCGCGAACGCTCGTCGCCGTCGGAGCGCCACGTGGGCTTGCCGCCTTCTCGATCGCAGACACGCACCTTCACCTGCTGTGCCTCGCGTCGAGGCGCGACGCGGGCGCGCTCGCGCGGGTGGCAGGGGTCGCTCTCAGCAAGCGACTCGCGCTCGGAGCGCGCTTCGACCCGTCGCGCTTCGTCGCGATCAGCGACCAAGCCCACCTGGCGAGCGCGTTCTTCTATGTGCTGAGGCAACAGCAGCGCCACGGGCTCGCGAACGACGCCACCCACGATGGGAGCATCCTGCCCGATCTGCTCGGCTGGCGGCTGCTCGGTGAGGGCGCGCGTCAATGCGTCGCGCGCATGGCGTCCCACCTCCCGCGCGTCCGCGCGGAGGACCTCACCGCCCTCGTCGAGCTCGGGTCGCCCGACCGAGCCGTCGCCTCTCGGGCTCTCGCAGACGCGGCGGCCGCGGCCTTCGGGCTCGCCACTGCGCGAGGCCGCGCCCCCGCCGCCGTCCGCGCGCGGCGAGCAGCCGTTCACGTGGGGATGCCGCTCGGCCTCTCCACGGCCGACCTCGCCCGCCTGCTCGAAACGACCCAACGAAGCGTGCAGCGCTTGGCGCGCGAGCGCGCCGACGCGGGTGCCCTTCGTGCGGTCACCTGGCAGCTGCGGCTCCGTGCCTCCGCGCCGCGAGGTCTCGACGGCGCGCTCGCGTAGGCGCCCGACGAAGCACATCTGCCCACGGTTCGCGTCGACCTCGGCGTCGTGGCCCAGCCGGCGAGCGCGATCGGTGAACCGTCGCTGCTACCATGGGCCGACATGCCGCCCGTCGTGATCGACCCCAAGAAGCTCCGCCCCTTCGCGACGCAGGCTGCGTTCGAGGCGTGGCTCTCCAAGCACCACGATCGCGAGGCCGAGGTCTGGGTGCACTTCTACAAGAAGGCCTCCGGCGTCCAGACCATGGTCTACAAGGAGGCCGTCGAAGTCGCCTTGTGCTGGGGCTGGATCGACGGCATCGCCAAGAGCCTGGACGAGACGAGCTACGCGCAGCGCTTCACGCCGCGCAGGGCGAAGAGCATCTGGAGCCAGATCAACCGCGAGCACGTGGCCCGGCTCGAGGCGGCTGGGCGAATGACCGAGCACGGACGACGACACGTCGAGGCGGCCAAGGCGGACGGTCGCTGGGACGCGGCGTACGCGAGCCCGAGCAAGATGGCCCTACCCGCCGAGCTGGCTGACGCCATCGCCGCGAACCCTCGCGCGGCGGCCACCCTCGCCAAGCTCGACAAGCAGAGCCGCTACGCGCTCGCCTTCCGCACCAGCAACGCGAGGACGCCGAAGGGGCGCGCCCAGCGCGTCGCCGCCTTCGTCGAGCTGCTCGCGAGCGGCAAGGGCCCGCTGGACGATCAGCGGCGCGTGAAGTAGCCGCCGACCCAGATGACGGTCATCGTCCCCCCTCGGACGACGCACCCTGCGGGGCTGCCCCCTCGGACGACGCACCCTGCGGGCCCACCCGACTCGTGCCCCCCTCGCGCGCCCCGCCCCCAAGAGCTCGCGATCAGCCCGCCGCGACCCCACCCAGCAGGTAGTGCAAGCCGTTCTCGCGCGCGGACTTCTTCCCGTCACGCCAGTCGGAGAGCCAGCTCGCACCTGGGATCGCGACGCTGCCGGCGATGCCCGCGCCTGCGGCCGCGAGGGCGATGGGGGTGAGCGGCGCGGCGACGAGGCCCAGCGCGACGCTCGCGGCGCCAAACGCGACGCCGGCGGCCGCGTACCACGCCTTCTTCGCCGAGCTGGCGAGCCAGGCGTCGCGCGCCTTTCGGGCGTCCGCCAGATCATCGGCGAGGTCCGGCAGGAAGCGCTTCTCGAGCTCCCGCGAGAACCCCGCGCTCCACGGCTCTGAGTCGATCTGGCGCGCCAGGCGGGTCATTCGCTCGCGTAGGGCGGCGAGCCCATCCGCGTGCTTGCGGCGATACTCGAGGATCTCTGCGAGCGGCACGCTCACGTCGAGGATCGGGAGCTTCAGCGTGCTCAGCGCGGTGCTCGCGAGCGCGGCCGCCGACATCCCACCGGAGCGCCGGTCGATCACCTCGGCGATCTCCGGCTGGGCAGCGGCGCGGCGGAGCTTGTGGCCGAGCACGCGGCTGTGGAACGGCTCGTCTGTGATGGGGACCGCCCCGGTATGGTGGAGGCCCGCGAACAGGGCGTGGTTCACCATGATGGATTCGCCGAGCGCGAGCGGGAGGTCCGCATAGCGATACTCGGTCTCTCCCGCGTCGCCCGGCCGCACCTCGTCGTACGTCTGCCCCGACGCGGCGTACTCGAGGTATTCGCCAGGGTGTCCCCCGCTCATCTCCACGTAGCCCGCGGAGGTCGCCGCGAGCTCCCGCGCCACATCTCCCATGAGCCGGCGCATCGAGGCGTCCTCGAGCACCCGCGTGGGAACCTTGGCGAGGGAGAGCGTCCATCGGTGCTTGCCGGTGGCCCGCGCGTGCTCCTCACATAGGCCGAGGAGCTCCACGTCGGCCATGTCGCGCCGCACCTCCGCCTCGATCGCCTGCGCGTGGACGGCGAGCACATCCGCTGGCGACACGAGCTCGAGGATGCCCTCGTCGCGCAGCAGCTTCAGCGCCTCGCGAGCGGCGGCGTCGGCGCCAATACCCTCCCAGCTCGCGCCCACCGGATCGAGGATGGTGAGCTTGTCGAAATAGAGCGCCACGATACGCGCCAGCGAGAGCTGCTTGCCGGTGATGGAGGCGTACGGGAAATAGAAGAGGTCGGGCTGAGCATCGCGCGGCTCCGTCGTGAGACCACGCAGGATGCAGAACCGAACCCAGCGCGACAAGCTGCAGCGGTCGCGCTACTCCCACCTTGCGCCCTCCAGGCTCGACGCCCCCAGGGGCTCCAGGTAGGGGACGCCATGGCGCGCGCCTCATCCTTCGTGTGGGTTGTGCTCCTGGCGTGCGCGTGCGGCGACGACGCGTCGACCCCGGCGGGCGGCGGAGCTGGAGCGTCCGGCTGGAGCGGCGGCGCGGGGGGCGCGCTCGCGGGCGGCGGGGGCGCGGGCGGCCAGACCCAGCCGGTACCCTTCGACGGGACCGCGCCGACGTGTGTCGTCACGGACGACCTCACCGCGCCCGCCGTCTGCTGCTCCGACGAGAGCCTGCGGGCGCTGCCCGAGAGCGCGGCGAGCGTGCTCGATCTCTCCGACGCCGCCGCGATCGAGGAGGGGACGTGTGGCACGTACTACGACGAAGCCCAGCCGGGGACGCGGCGGTCCGTCGCCCTACCGCTCTCGCCTTCGTCGTACCCATTGAAGATCGTGCTGCCCGCGCTCGACGGCCCCGACCCCGCGTGCGAGGTGACCTGCGGCGGCGCCGAGCCCGTGGCCACGACGTTCGGTGTCGCCCTGCGCACCGGCTCCGTCGAGGACGGCTATGTAATTGGCGGCGACACCGGCCGCGTGCTCGCGATCTCCGTGCCGCCGCCGTGGTTCTTCGTCTCCGGCGGCTGCGGTGAGGCGTGCCCGTGGCCGTGCCTCGAGGGTTACCAGGAGTTCGGCGTCCGCTCTTGCTACACCATGGCTTATGGCGACTTCGGCTTCGCCACCGCCGATCCCGCCGCCCCTCGGTGGAGGTGGTGGTCGAGCTCCTGGACGTCGGCGACGAGGCGTTCGAGGTCGCGCCGGGCGGCTGCTGTCTCTTCGGCGCGAGAGCCCAATGACCTCGAGGTAGCGGCCGGGCGCTCATCGTCAAGGCCCGGCTACGCTCCCTGGCACTTCAGCGCGGCCACCCTCTTTCGCGCGCGGTCCGCGCTGGCCGAGCCGGGGAGGGCCTGGCCCCAATGGCGCAGCACGGCCCGGTAGGCGTCACACGCCTTCGCCGTGTCTCCGAGCGCCTCGTAGGTCGCGCCGAGCTCGAGATATCCCCGCACGTGCGCCATCGGGTACACGAGCACGGTGCAGCTGCGCTGCGCAGCGAGCAGCAGCTCGAGCGCCCTGGGCGCGTCTCCGGCGAGGCGGTGCGCGCGCCCGAGCGCGTCCCAGCCGAGCACACCGAAGTGCAGCGCGTTGTCGTCGTGCAGCTGCCACATGTCGAACCCCGAGGGTCGCGAGGCGAGCGTCCTCTTGGCCTCCTCGGCCGTGGCGACGCTCGCCACGCGCGACTGAAACCAGATCGCGCCCTCGTCGAAGCCGACCTTGCGCCGCATGGCCTCCCACGCGACGAGCTTGCTCTCCAGCTGGTCCGCCGGCAGTCGGCCCATTCGCGACAGCTCCCACCACAACAGCGGGGTCGGGTCCTCTGTCGGCAGCTGGCCGAACCCACCCTCCGCGGCGTGTCGCGCGGTGAGGAAGCCCTCGGCGTTCGCGGCGAAGCGCTTGTCGTCCTCGAGCTCGAGGCTGACCGAGGTGCTCAGCGCCGTGAGGACGGAGCGGTCCTCCAGGCTCGTCGCGCCGGCGAGGAGCCCCTCGAGCTGGCTGTCCGCCTCGGCGAACCGCCCCTGCAGCATCGCCACGCGCACCCGCGAGAGGCGCGCGGCGAGCCGGGTCCGCGGGGTGTTCGCGTGCTCCTCCGCCTTGGTGAGGAAGCCCTCCGCCGCGGCGATCGGCTCGCCCTGGGCGACCAGCGCCGAGGCAGCGTAGATCCATTGCAGCACCCCGCGGGCGCCCCGCGAATCCATCAGCTTCGCGTCGGCGATCACCTCGGCGCATTGGCCGAGGCGCGCGCGCATGCGCAGCCGATCCTGCAAGCAGTCGACGCTGCGCGTGTCGACGCATTGGTCGAGGGTCCTGCGCGCCTGCTCGACCTCTCCCTTGCGCAGCCGCAGGCGAGCGACGATCTGCAGCGCGTCGGCGTATTGGGGATCGAGCGCGACGGCGGCCTGGGCTTGCTCGAGCGCACCGTCGAGCTTGAACACCCGCTCCTGGGTCGCGGCGACCATGAAGCGCAGCTCTGCGTCTCCGGGCCACCTCTGGCTCGCCTCCTCGAAGCGCTGACCGGCGAGCCGGTAATCGGCCGGCTCGTTGACGTGCAGCGCCTCGATCGCCCTCAGCCAGGCACGATCACGCTCACCGAGCGCGGCCTCGTGGTCGGCGACGGTGCGCAGCCGCTCGCGCGCGCGGCTCAGCTCGCCGAAGACTCCCTCGATGTGAGCGAGGCGCAGCTGTGCCTGCGTGAATCCGGGGTCGGCCTTCACCGCCTCGTCGAGCTGCGCGCGCGCCCGACCCCAGTCGGCACGGCGCAGGCTCACGAGCGCCTGCTCGTAGGCTTGGCGCGCGGCGTCGCTCGGTTGACCGGTGATGGGCAGGGAGGTGATGGGCGTCGGCGCGTCTGGGCTGGGGGACGCGGACGCCGAGGCGCTCACCGCGACAGCCGACTCGGAGCCGGGCGCGACCCGAGACTCGTGCCTGGCCCACAAGGCGACCCCCGTCGCCGCGACGGCCACCCCGGCCAGCGCGATCCACAGCCGCGGACGCGGCTCCGCTTCACCGCGGCGGCGTCTGCCGGTGCACGACGCCCGCCGCGTGCGCTGCGCCGAGTCCCTCCGCGAGGTCTGCGCCGATCTCGAGCGCGCGCTGGGCCGGGAGCGAGCCGACCAGCGCCCGCAGGGTCCGGCCCTTGATCAGCTCCATCGCGATGTACAGCCGCTCGCGGTCCTCACCGATCTCGTACACCGTCGCGACCGTCGGGTGCTGCACGGCCGCGGCGGCCTTTCCCTCGCGCAGGAAGCGCCCGCGGAACGTCGCGTCAAAGCCTCGGCCCTCCGAGATGACCTTCACGGCGACCTCGCGCTCGAGCTTCTCGTCGAGCGCCCGGAACACCACCCCCATGCCCCCCGACCCCAGGGGGCCCAGCAGCTTGAAGTGCGCGATCCGATCGTCGCGAGCGTCTTGCCCGCTCATGTGCGCCGACCACACCACGGATCACCCAGTGCGGGAAGCTTCGGACGCCGCGCCACGCCACGCGCTCTGATGCAGAGCGTCAAAGTCAGCCCAAAATGACGAATTCCTGATGGGGGCTCGGGTCGCCCGATCCTAGTGTCGACGTCCGTGTCCAAGACAGCACCCCCCGCAGTCCTGCCCTTCGACGCCGGCGCCGACCCCATCGTGGTCATGCGCCCGAGCAACATCGCCCGCAGCGCCTTCCACATCGGATCCGCGGCGCTGTCGCTGCTGCTCCTCCGCGTGGTGCCGCATCGCGGCTGGCTGATCGCGATCGCGGGGTCGTTGGCCCTCTGGGCCTGGTCGATGGAGATCGGCCGCCGCTTCAGCCCGGCGCTCAACGCCAGGCTGGTGAAGGTCTTCTCCCCGATCGCCCACCATCACGAGCGGCACCAGACCAACTCGTCCACCTGGTACGTGACGGCGCTCACCGTGCTCGCCATCTTCGCGCCGATGACCGCGGCGGAGCTGGGCGTGCTGGTGCTCGGCCTCGCCGATCCGGCCGCCGGCGAGATCGGCCGGCGGTTCGGACGAACCTCGCCTGCGCGCGGGTCGCTCCCCTCGAGGGCAGCCTGGGCTTCCTCGTGGTGGGGACCGTCACGTCCTTCCTGTGGCTCACCGCGACCGGCTGGGCCGCGACGCCCGCCCTCTGGCTGGCCACGCTCGCGGCCGGCAGCGGCGCCCTCGCCGGCCGGGTCCACGCGGCGCTTCGACGACAACCTCGCCATTCCGCTGGTCGTCGCCGCGACGTCGACGCTGGTCCTCGGTCAGCTCGCGCTGTAGCGAGCGCGTCGGCGGCAGCGCCGTGAGCGAGGCGACGCCCTCAACGTGGCGGCGCCTCGGCCTCGTGCCTACGGCACGAACGTCGTGCAAGATCCCGCGTCGCACGTGACCTCGATGAGGTCCTCCGACGCCGCGGTCTGGCCGTCCTCGGCCGTGGTCGGCTGCGCCGCGCACCCGCACTCCGGGTATTGCGAGACGCACACCGCCTCGGCGATGTCGAAGGTGTGGACCTGGTCGCTGCGGAGGCCGAGCGCGACGCGGCTGCCGCAACAATCGGCCTGGTGGAGCACGATCGCGCAGTCTGCCTCGCCGTCGCAGGCGACGTCGAACGACGGGAAGACGCCCCCGTCGCAGGCGACGTCGACGCCGCTTGCGCCGCCGCCCCTCGGCGCCGCCGCCGCCCGCCGGCGCCGCCGTCCGCCGCTCCGGCGCCGCCGCCCCCCCCCGGCGCCCCGGTTCCCGGCGTGTCGTCGCCGCAGCCGATCGCTGCAACGACGAAGAGCGCGAGGACCGCTACGCGATGGAGGCTCACGACCCGAGTGTAGCGGACGCCTGGTCAACGTCTTCAGCCCGGGGCGAGCCGCGACACGCTCACCGGCCCGTGGCGGGGCAGACCTCCTGAGGTGCGGGAAGGTCGAGGGGGACAGAAGCCTCCCGGCTCTCGGACGACGCAGGTCAGCGCGCCGATGACGCCGAGCAGGCGAGCGACAACCGAGGAGGACGCTGCGTCGCGACCTCGGCGCGCTGCGACGCGCGGGTAGCTCCAGCCCACGACGCTGTCGTCGCTCGAGAGCGAAGCCCGACGTCCACCGGTGGCTCGACGGCCTGCGCTGTGCGCACGGTCTGCCCGCGGGGGCGTCGAACACGCGCGACGGGGGGCTGCGTCGCCCCGGCCTCGACCTCGCCAAGCCGCGAGCTGCCGTGACCGCAAGATCGCGACGCCGCCGGTCATCTTGGGTCAACATGCCGGCGGGGCGACGCCGGTCCCGGCGCTGCTAGGCGTCAGCGATCGGGCTGAGCGGCCAGCGTCGCGGTGAAGGGCGGTCGCCTAGCGGGGGTCGCGAACCGCGAGCTGGGGCTCGCGAAGCGCTCAGCAACGACGCGACCCCCAGGTGCTCGAAGCACAGCGTCTTGCCGTTCGGTGACGCGCGCGCCCCAAGGCGGGTGCGTCTCTCGCGTGAGCGCGAAGCCCGCTCGGCAAGCTCGGGACCGACCGCGCGCTCGAGCCGCGATGGCCAGCCGCTTGCGACGCGATCGAAGACGATCTCCGGAGGCGCTGAGCGAGCAGGAGCGATCGAATGACCCCCCGGATCACGGACGAGGTCGGCGACGGCCAGGACGGCGAAGCTCGGTCGACGGCGACGATGGCGCGGAGGCCCGCGACGTCGGTCCACCACAATGCGCCGCGGGGAGGCCGAGCACGACGCCGCGGGTTGGCTCGTGAGCGTCCAGCGGCGTCGAGCGCACTCACAGCGTGCGCATCCCGCCAAGGTGTACGCAACGCCATCGCGCGGCCCGGACGTCGCCGGATCAGCGTCCCGACGCCCGCCGTCGTGAAGGCGTCGCCGAGTGGGGTGGGGCGCAGGCAGACGCGGAAGACCCAGCGCCGCGACGCGGGGGGTCGGGCGGGCGCGGCGTCGGCTGCTCCGCGGAATCTCCGCAGCAAGGCGCTCGCGATGCGCAGCGCGCCTGCCCGCGCCGCCGGGCCCCTTCGCGGGCGACGCCGATCGATGCCATCGTCATGGCCGCGGCGCGCCCAGGCAGCGCGAGGCGACGTCACGTCCACCTCCCACCCAGCGACGTGGACGACGTCGCGAGCGCGCGTCGAGGCGCAGTGCGCCGGCCTCCGGGCGGCTCGCGCTCCTCGGGGCGACGCTCATCCGAGCGCACACGCGGGGAGGGTGGAGACACGGGTCGCCTCGGAGGTCCTCTTATCGCACACCCGCGACCGAGCGCCAGGCGCGTCTCCACGCACGGCTGCTCGACGGTGACGGCCCACGAGCCGAGACTGACCCAGGCGAAGGGGCGCTTGACAGCGGCCGCGTCACGCAACATAACAAGTTACATGAGACGCGACAGCCGCCTCTCGGGGTGCTTCACCTCCCTCCTGACATGGCCCAGCGGCCAGAGCCGATGACTCCGAGGTGCTGGCGCGCTCGATGGACACCAACCCCGTCGTGATCCGCCGAATCCTCGCCGGCCTTCGAGACGCGGGATACGTCCAGTCGGAGAAGGGCCACGGCGGCGGGTGGTCACTCGCGCGCGACCTGTCGAAGATCACCCTGAGGGGACATCTACGAGGCGCTCGGCTCACCCGCGCTGCTCGCGATCGGCAACCGGACGGAGTCGCCAGGCTGCCTCGTCGAGGCGGCCGTCAACGCCCAGCTCAGCGAGGCCTTTGACGACGCGGAGGCGCTCCTGCTTTCGCGCCTCGCCGAGATCACTCTCGCGACGCTGAGCCACGACGTGCGCGCGCGACTCGCGGCGCGGAGCGGTGTCCAACGGTTGGACCCCGCTCACCCTTCAACCTCGAGCCGCCCGAAGCGCCATCGGACCAAGACCTCATGACCTACGACGTCCTCATCATCGGCGGCGGCCCCGCCGGCCTCTCCGCCGCGCTCGCGCTCGGGCTCGCGCGCAAGCGCGTCCTTCTGTGTGACTCCGGCTCGCGACGCAACGCCGCGGCGGAGCACCTCCACAACTTCGTCACGCGCGACGGCACGCCCCGAGCGAATTTCGCAGCGTCGGCCGCGAGCAGCTCACGAAGTACCCGAGCGTCGAGCTGCGTGAGGCGCGCGTCCTGTCGATCGCCGGCGCGCGCGGAGCGTTCGAGGTGACATTGGAGGCTGGCGTCGTGGGGGCGCGCCGCATCCTCCTCGCGACCGGGATGATCGACGAGACGCTCCCGATCGAGGGCTTCCGTGAGCTGTGGGGCCGCTCCATCTTCCAGTGCCCCCTACTGCCACGGCTGGGAAATCCAGGACCGCCCTGGGGTACCTCGCGGGCGCAGACGCGGCTGCCCTCCTCACGCACTTTGCGCTCCAGGCGCGAGGGTGGACGCGCGACCTCGTCGTCTTCACGAACGACCAATTCGAGGTCCCAGCGGTGATCGCACGACGCTCGCCGCCGCAGGGATTCGACTCGAGACCGCACCGATCGCGCGGCTCCTCTCGCACGAGGGGGCAGCTCGGGGGCGTCGAGCTGACGACCGGGACGACCGTCGCCCGCGCGGCGCTCTTCGCTCACCCGCCCCAGCGACAGGTCGACGTCATTCGCGACCTCGGCGTCGGTCTCGATGAGCACGCCTCATGCGCGTCGATCCCATGCGGCGAGAGACGTCCGTGCCCGGGATCTACGCCGCGGGCGATCTGGCGAGCCGGCAGCAGGCCGCCATCTTCGCGGCGGCCGCCGGCACGCAGGCCGCTGCGATGCTCAACCTCGAGCTGACCTCGGAGCTCGTCCTCAGCGGCGCGCTGTGAGCATCCGCCACTCCCCGTCCACCCACGGCCCACATCGATGAACCCACGAAGACCCCTCCGCGTGTTGAGCAACGAGGCGCCGCGCGCGCACGGGCACGGCGCAGCGCACGGGCACGGCAATGCCCACGGGCACGACGGAGCGCACGCTCACGGCATGGGACACGGCCACCCTCCCTTCTCCGACGCGGAGGCCCTGGCGAGCGTGCTCGACGACCCCGCGCGTGACGCCTGGCAGCGACCCGACGAGGTGCTGCGTGCAATGGCGCTCGCGCCCACCATGAGCGTCGCCGACGTCGGCGCGGGGACCGGGTACTTCGCCGTGCGGCTCGCGCGCGCCGTCCCAGCGGGCGAGGTCACCGCGACCGACCTCGAGCCGAACATGGTGCGCTTCGTGAACGAGCGGGCTCAGCGCGAAGGGCTCCACAACCTCCGAGCGATCCTCGCCCCAGAGGGCGGCTCCGGCCTCGCGCGCGAGAGCGTCGACCGCATCCTGGTCGTGCACGCTTGGCACCACCTCCCCGACCGCGCCGCGTTCGCGCGGGACCTCTCCGCTGCGCTTCGGCCCGGCGGCAGACTGTTCGTGGTCGACTTCGCGGTCGACGCCCTCCGAGGCCCACCCGCGAGCCTGCGAGTCGCCCCCGAAGCGATCATCGCGGTCCGAGGCCGCGGGCTTGACGGCGCAGGTCTCGACGGTCGCTGTCCCCGAGCAAACCATCGTCGATGGGTGGCGTGGGCCGTAGCGTCACGAAGGCGAGCGCGAAGGACGGCGGTGCGCATGGTGGCTACGTTGCCGACGTCAAGCGGCGACAGCGAGGGCTACCCTTGCGCCAAGGGTCCCCCTCGCTGTCGCCCAGACAAGCCCTATTGGCCGGCGGTCCTGGGACTCGCGCACAACTGCCCGGAATCTCGCGACGCGCGGCGTGGACCACGTCGCTGGCGGCGACAGGAAGGCATCCCTTGCGCCAAGGGTCCCCCTCGCTGTCGCCCCGCCCGCTGTCGCTCAAACGAACCTCGTGGCGTCGTTCCCGCCTCGCGGTGTCGCGCGCTCAGGGCGCGGGGTCGAGGCGTGCCGATATCCGCCCGAGGATCGCGTACATACGAGAGACGTTCTCCGCGATGCGGTGGGGCTCACCGCCCAGCTCTCGGAACAGCGACGAGGCGCGATCGACGACTCGGTACAGACGGCGAGGCTGCCGTTCGTCCCACGGGACGCCGCTGCGCTCGAAGCAATGCATCAGCGAAGCAAGGGGATCGGCGGCGAAGGGCCCCAGGTCCTTATCGAAGGCGAGCTCCGTCGCCTCGGCGACGAAGCACGCGAGCAGCATCCTGCGGAAGCTCGCGAGGTCCTCGACCCGAGCATCGTCTTCCTCGAGCGCGACGTGCTCGATGCTCCCGATCGCGACGGGGAACCCCTCGGCACGCCAGCCCAGCAAGCCGCCCTCGAGGTGGTGGATCTGGTACCCGGTGGAGCCCTCGAGCTGGGCGAGCAGCTGGCCGCTCCGCCGCCCGCTCGAGCAAGACAACACGATTCCCGCGGCGGTGAAGCCCTCCGCGTCGAGGGCCAGCCGCACGTCGTCGGCGGTCTCGCAGGGCACGGATCGAGACCCAGGGATGAACCCTAGCTCGCTCAGTCGCTCGGCGAAGGGGCGAATGTCCACGATGAGCAGCTCGCGTGACATCGCGACGGCGTGCGGGGTGAGGTTTCGCATACGTGCTGTCCGAGATCAGAAGACCAGGCTCACCTGGGCGCCGCGCGCCGCGGCGACGAAGTACGCGACTCCGCCAAAGTCCAGGTTCTTGTACGGGGCGAGGTCGCGCTTCGTGATGCCCATGACCGACATGCTCATCGTGCACGCCACGAACTTCACCCCTTGCTCCTGGGCCTGTTCGACCAGCCGGGGCAGCTCGCTGAGGTTCTTGTCGCGCATCAACCCCCTCATCAGCAGGGGGCCAGCGCCACCGAAGTTGAGCTGACCGAGCTGCTGACGCCGCGGGCCCTTCGGCATCATCCACTTGAACATGCGCTGGATGAAGGAGACCTTCTCGCGTGGAGCCGCCTCATTGGGGTGCTCCCCACGAAGCAGGTTCAGGCCCCAGAAGGTGAAGAAGACGACCACCCGCTGGCCCAAGGCCGCAGCGCCGTTCGCGATCAGCATCGCGGCGAGCAGAGACTCGAGGTCATTATGAAGCACGAGCAGCGCGCAGTCGGCCTCGTTGTCGGCGTTGGCGGAGACGATCGCGCCCCTGCCCGCGCGCGAGAACGGCGCGCTCTCCTCGCTCGCGAGGCGAAGCTCGACCACGACGGGCCCGGGTCCCGTCATCCCCTCGATCGAGTGTCCCGCGGCAGGCGCCCAGCGGAGCACGACCTGAGCCAGCGCCACCGAGGAGACCGTGACCTTGGCGGTCAGACCCGCGCCCACGGTCGCCAGGCCCCCGAGTCTTCGCTCGAGATCGGAGGGGTCCTCGACGCCGCGCAGGTCCAGATCGAAGGCGAACGCACGCGCTGGCGCTGCCACCACGATCGCGGCTTGTGAGGTCGCCGCGGACGAGGTCGGTGCCACCTCCGATTCGGAGGCGCGGGTGATCGCAGCGATCGGGCCGGTGGCCGGGGGCGAGCTCGAGTGCGGAGCCGGCGCGCTCGCCGCTCGTGCCGCGAGCGCCGCCTTCGAGAGCACCACGGCGGTCATCGTCGCGCCTTGCCGATCGAGGGATACGAGGGTGGCGCCCGTGGTGCGGCACCAGCTCTTGAGGTCCAGCTCGAACGCCGGATCGTCAGCAAGTATACGCAATGGGCTGGTGTTCCCGCGCGCTGCCTTGGAGATCTGGAGGACAGGCTCGGGGCACTGGAGCCCGCGGCAGTCGAGGGTCACCTCGGCGGGCAAGGGCGAGCTTGGGGTCTCTGCCTCGTGGAGGTCCAGCCCCAGGGTCTTGTGGAAGGACGGCGGGGCAGCGGGGACCTTCGCGCTCATGGGCGCGGAGTCGGCCTTCTTCTTGAGCTTGATGTGGGCTGCAAAGCCCTCGGCCGTGCGGTCGAGGCTCAAGAGCTCCGCTCCCGAGCTCTTGCACCAGCTCTTCACGTCGAGGGAAACGCCTCGTCGTCCGCTCGGACGAGGAGAGTGCCGTCCCCCGGGAGCTTTCGCGCGGCGGTCGCGAGCCTCATGATGGGCTCGGGACATTGGAGACCGCGACAGTCAATGGTCTGGGGCTGGCTCACGTTGATTCTCCTTGGCGCTCGGTTCAGATCTCGGCGGTGAGAAGCTTGCGTACGGCGTCGCGGAAGGCGCTCTGCACCTCCTCCACGAACGGGCCGGTCGTCTCGATTTCATTGGCACGCACGAGCGCGACGAGCGTGCGCGACAGGCTGGTCACTTGAGAGGCACCGACAGAAGCGGCCAGCTTCGCGAGCTGGTCGCCGGCAGCCGCCACGCTTCCTTGGTCACCCGCTCGGCTCGCCTCGATCAGCACGGTGACGATCTCGGTGCCGCCCCCGATGAAGTCCTCGGCCTGCGGCGAAAGCTCGGCGGGGACCGGCGCCGCCGAGGAGCGGCCGCTGCTGGTCGGCCGTGAGGACGTCGTGGCTGGTGCGAGATCCTCCGGGACCACCAGGCAGCGCGCCCGCGCGATCGCGTTCCACGCGAGGCTGAAGCTCTTCCCTATCACCCAGATCTCCTGTCGGGGCAGCGCCGCCTCGAGCTGGCGCACGAGCAGGACCGGATCGCACGCTCGCAGTCGCGAGGACACGACGATCAGCGCGTATTGGCCGTCGTAAGCCTGCGCCGCGCGCCTCGGGTCCGCGGAGGAGACGACCGAATATCCCTCCCGCTTGAGGTGCTCGAGGACGATCGAGGCCATCTCGGGCTCCTCCTCCACCAGAAGCGCTCGACGTGTCTCCGACAGGGTCGCGCCGATGCGGGCCCAGCGGGCCAGGAACTCGGCTGCGCTCGGTCGCTCCTCGGCCCTCGGTGACAAGAGCGCGCACACCAGGTGGTCCTCCTGCGTCGAGATCGCCGGATTCAGAGCGCGCGGCGAGTGAGCCATCTGGAGCGCGCTCGCCCGCAGAAGCACATCGACGGGCCCCGAGACGTCGTGCAGATACTCCTCGCCCGTCAGCGCGAAGAACAGCAGCGCGCCGAGGGCGTAGAGATCCGACGCGGGCTCGGCCGCCCCGCGGATCTGCTCCGGTGCGATGTAGCGCGGCGTCCCGATTGGGTTCGGACCGGTGGGGCCGCGCTCCTCCAGCTTGGCGACTCCGAAATCGATGATCTTCGCGACGACACCGTCGGGCCCGTCGCTGACGATGATGTTCTCGGGCGACAGATCTCGGTGGACGATGCCGCCCTGGTGGAGCGCCGCGATGCCCTGCGCCACTTGCGTGAAGCACGCTTGGATGGCGAGGCGACTCATGCCCTCGCGCAGCAGCACACCAAGATTCCGACCCGGGACGAACTCGGTCGCCAGCGCCGGGAGCCCGTCACTGCTCATGCCGGCCGTGTAGAGCAGCACCAGCGCCGGGTGGTGAACGCGGCTGACCGCGCGGATCTCGGCCTCGAATCGCTTGCGGACGATCCGGCCGACCTCCCCGTCCATGAGGTGGGGGTGCGCGATCTTTACGACCGCATGACGATCGGTGCCCAGCTGGTCCGCGAGGTACGCCGTGCCGAACGCCCCCTGCCCGATCACGCCCCGAAGACGGAAGCCGCCGAGCTCCACCTTGCCAACCCTCAGGTCGCTGACGGGGGCCTCCTCGGACTCCGACGCTCCCACACGAGGGGGGCTGGGCTCGGGCCTCAAGGCCCTCCACGGCGGCGACGAGACGGCACGGCTCATCGGGCAAGACTCCAGGGGGTGGGTAACGGGTGGTCGTGCTGCATGGTCAACTTCGTAAGAGCGAGCGGACGGCGCCGCGGTAGGCCGACTGGACCTCCTCGACGAGCGGCGCGAGGCTGTCCGTCGCCTGGGCGGTCGCGAGCGCGTTCAGGGCCCGAGACAGGCTGCTGAGGCGCGAGGCGCCGGCAGCGGCGGCGAGCTGCGCGAGCCGGTCCGCCGCTGCCGCCATCGCCCTGTGATCTCGGAGGGTGGTCGCCTCGGTGAGGGTCGCGATGAGCTCTGCGCCGCCGCCGATCAGCGCCTCCGCCGCCCCCTCGAGCTCGATCGGTAGGGTCTCCCCCTCGGGCTGGTGGGCGCGGACCCCGTTCGGTCGCAGCGGTCGAGGCACTGTCGGTCGCGCGGAGGGAGGGCGAGGGGACAGCGCGGCGAGGTGCTCCAGGTCGTCCGGGAGCACGATGCAGCGGGCGCGACCGACCTTTTGCCAGGCGAAGCCGAACGTCGTCCCCGCCACCCACAAGGCCTGGTCGGGGAGGTGCTCTTCGAGGTGTTGCGTGAGGCGCACCGAGTCCACCGTCGAGAGGTGCGCCGAGACGACGATCAGCGCGTAGTCACCCGGGTGCGCTCTCGAGGCCCGCTTCGGGTCGGCGGTGGTCACGACGACGTAGCCGAGATCCTCGAGATGTCCGGCGACCATCCCAGCGCGCTCCGCGTCCTCCTCGACGAGCAGGGCCTTGGGGCCTCGCGCTCGCGAGTCGAGCTGCTCCCACTTCATCAGGAACTGTGCGGCGGTGGGGCGCGCGCCTGGTGACGGCGCGAGCAGAGAACGCACCAGCGCGTCCTCGTCGTCGGAGACGTTCGGGGCCGCGTCGCGCAGAGACGGGGCGACCTCGAGCTTGGAGACATGCAGCAGCAGCTCCGTCGCGCTCTCGATGTGGTCCAGATACTCGCGCCCGCTGAACGCGTAGAAGAGCAGTGCTCCAAGCGCGTAGAGGTCGGAGGCCGGCTCGGCGGCGCCACGGATCTGCTCTGGCGCGATGTACCGCGGCGTCCCGATCGCGTGGGTCCCGCTGGCAGCTCGGTTCAGCAGCTTCGCCACGCCGAAGTCGATGATCTTGGCGACCAGGCCAGACGGGCTGCGGGACACGATCACGTTCCGAGGGGACAGGTCACGGTGAACGATGCCCGCCTCGTGCAGCGCGGCGAGCCCCGACGCGATCTGGGCGAAGCAAGTCTGCACCTCGCCACGATTGAGGCCCTCTTCCAGAAACGCTTCGAGAGGGCGCCCCGGGAGATACTCGGTGGCCAACGCGGGCAGCCCGTCGCTCGTGGTACCCGCCGTGAAGAGGAGGACGAGCGAGGGATGGCGGACCCGGCTCGCGGCCCGAACCTCCGCTTCGAACCGGCTCCGGATCAGCCCGCCCGTCGGGCCCTCGAGGAGGTGAGGGTGAGCGATCTTCACCACCGCCTGACGATCCGTCCCGAGCTGATCGGCGAGGTATGCGACCCCGAAAGACCCCTCGCCGAGGATGCTCCTGAGACGGAACCCGCCAAGCTCGATCCGCCCGACTCGAACGGATGTGCTGCTCGATAAGCCCATGAAGCGCGGGACAATTAGCACTGACCGTGCCAGTGTGCGGTCCTTCAATATGCAGGGATAACTCAGGATTTCGGATCCCCCTGGCTCCGTGAGCGCTCAACGGTGAGGGCTAGAAGCCTCACTCAATTGCAGATCTGAAATGTTCGTTT
This sequence comes from Polyangiaceae bacterium, assembly GCA_016719945.1. Lineage (GTDB taxonomy): Bacteria > Myxococcota_A > Polyangia > Polyangiales > Polyangiaceae > Xiheicaenibacterium. Next base: position 268,366 of record JADJYE010000005.1, read on the forward strand.
TGAGCCATCCCACACGCCGACATGGGGCGCGCGGATGTAACCAAAGCCATGTGAAGCTCAGAGTGCTCGCGTTCCTCAGCGTGGACGGTCTCGAGGTCGGCTTGCGCAACAAGGACGGCCCCATGAGCCTCGAGCGATATCGCGAGCGCGGGCTATTTCCTGAGAACCGTCAGTTCATCCGCCGAACCCCGACCTTCGTCGACGCGCGTGAGGTCCACTGCGCTCTCGCTCACCTGATCGGCGAGACCGGCGGCAGGCAGCTGGTCGAGCGCGTCGCCTCGCTTGGGAACCACGCGTACGTGCGCGACCTCGCCCGGGACGCCGAGCTCGTGGAGTGGCTCGACGTGCACGGCTTCACCCTCGTAGAGGCTGCACGAATCCAGCCGAGCTACGACAGCCCACACTTCAAGTATGGCGGCTTCTGCAACGGGCATCCGATTCGTCCGCTGCTGCGGGCGACCCTCGTCGACGCGCGTCACGCCCGCGTCACCGCGGTCTTCAGCGAGGGCGCGCCCATCTCCGTCGGCACGGTGATCGAGCTCGGATCCAAGAAGGGCAAGTCCATCGCGGCCGGCAACCCGATCAGCGGTCACGTGGTCGGCGAGGATGTGCTGTTGATGCACGCCATCGAGCCGCTCCAGAGAGGCGGCGACGTGCGGTTCTGGATGCCCACCACGCACAAGATCAAGGGAGGGAGCATCGCGGTCGGGGAGGGCCACAGCCTGAAGCTCGCTGACGCAGCGCAGGTGCTTCAGTCCGAGCAATGTCCTCACGCGGTCGCCGCCCTGGTCGCGCCGCCGAGGCCCGCGAGCGCCAGCGCCATAACGACGGCGCCGGTCGCTCCCGGCGAGGGCCCGCTCCCCCCGACCTCGGGAGCGCTCGCGTCGGCCAGCGCGCGCCCGGCGAGCAGCGGCGAGCCAGGCGTCGCGCCTGCGGATTCGACGCCCACCCCCTCTGGCAGTTGTTCGGGTTGCTCGTTGTTGGCGAGCGTCTGTAAGCGCGGAAATGTGAAGGGTGCAGGTCCCAGTGTGCACGCATGTTGGTCGCAGAATTGGCCTGATTCGGGGTGAAGCGGATAGGCGGGGACGCTCGTCCTGATGATAATCGCGGTTGCGAAGCGACAACCATCACCAGGGAGCGACCCCAATGGCGAGTATCCAGCAATCGTGGGACGAAGTCGACCGTCGAGTCCGTGAGGTCCGACGTACCGTCGAGCGCGCGACCAGCGCAGAGGAGGCGGAGGGCGGCGTGGGCCGGTCTGCTGGCGCTGGGGCAGCTTCTGATGGGGGCGTACTTCGACCAGCGTGCGTCGGCGTGGATGACGGGCAAGCGGTACTCGCACGCGGACCGCCGCTACGGATCGTGGGGGCGGAGGCGTCGAGATTGGAACGCGTTTTCGGGAAGGTCGCGGTGGCGCGTCGGTCGGTCGGCTGGTCAGCGCACCGCGGGCGTCGCGAGACCTACCCTTCGATCGTGAGGTCGGGCTGGCAGGCGGCTTCACGTTGCCCGTGGTGACGCTGGTGGCGCGGCTCACCGCCTGATGGCGTTCGCGTCCCGGGAGTTGATGAAGAGCCTGCTCGCGTGGGCGCCCAGCTCGCGATCGGTGCTGAGGATCGTGGACGCCGTCGGCGCGCAGGCGCGGCCGTTCCTGGAGCAAGCGCCCCCGCCCGACGAAGACGGTGAGGTCCTCGTGATCATGGTCGACGGCAAGGGTGCGCCGGCGATCTCCAGCCGCGAGTACGCGCGTCGCGCCGTTCCGCACGGGACTCGCGACTGAACCGTCGGCATGCGCGACGCAAGAAGCGGCAGGAGCATCCCCGCAAGCGGCGCGGACCGGGGAAGAAGTCGAAGAACGCCAAGATGGCTGCCGTCGGCGTGCTCTACACGCTGCGACGAGCAGCCGACGGTCGCTGGAGGGCCCGGCGAACAAGCGGACGTACGCGACGTTCGTGAGCTATCGCGCTCTTCAGATGGATCCACGCCGAGGCGCGGCGGCGAGCTACGGGACCAAGAAGTTCAAGAAGGTGTTGTTCATCGCGGACGGCGCCGAGGTTCTCTGGTCGCTGCAGCAGGAGTTCTTCCCCGACGCCGACGTCTGTCTCGATTGGTTCCACGTCGTCGAGAAGCTCTGGAAAGCCGGCAAGGCGATCTGCCGCGGCACTCGGCGCGAGCGCCAGCACCTTGAGGCGTGGGTCGCCGAGCAGAAGCGCAGCCTTCGGCATGGCAAGCACGCTGAGGTCGCCGCGGTCATCGAGGCAGCGCTCGAAGCGACCCCGTCACCGGCCCCGGCAACAAGTACCGGCGGAAGTGCTCGCCGAGGTCGCGGCGCACCTCCGCAAGAACGCCGCTCGGCTGGAGTACTCGCGCTTGCGCCGACAGGACCTCGACATCTCCAGCGGAATCATCGAGGGGCGGTACGTCACCTCGTCGGTGTCCGGCTCGACGGCCCCGGCATGCGGTGGAGTCGCGATCGCGCCGAGGCCGTCCTCCAGCTCCGCTGCGTCCTCATCAATGGCCTCTGGGGTGACTTCGAGCAATTCCTCGGTGCCCGTCAGGTGCGTCTCGCGGCTCAACCTGTACCGACCCGGACGCATGACGCCGTGCTCAAGAAAGCCGCGTAGTGATCATGAAACCATTGGATGCACAGTGGGATCTGCACCCAAATGTGAACAGCCCGGGCAACGGAGGTCGCGTCGGGCTGCGTGAAGGTGAGTTGGGGAGGTTCAGGTCTCTGTGTGCACCTCGGACTTCTTCTTCTTGGCTCGGCGGTCCTTGGCGGACTGCTCGGCCTCGCGAGCCCTCCAGCTCTCGCCCTCGATTGGGATGACGTCGGCGTGGTGGACGACGCGGTCGATGAGGGCGGTGGCGCAGGTCGCGTTCGGAAAGATGGTGGGCCAGTCGCGGAACGCGAGATTGGTCGTGAGGACGAGGCTCTTCTTCTCGTAGCGTCGGCTGACGACCTGGAAGAGGAGGTCTGCGTTTCGGTTGTCGAAGGCGAGAAAGCCGATCTCGTCGATGATGAGCAGGCCGATCTTCGCGTAGTAGCGAAGACGGCGATCGAGGGCGCGCGCCGACTCTTGTGCGGCGAGGTCGAGCAAGAGCTGCGCGGCCGACAGGAAGAGCACGCCGTGTCCCGCGAGGATGGCCTGGTGCGCGATGTTCTGGGCGATCATGGTCTTGCCGAGCCCCTGCGGCGCGACGAGCACGACGTTGCGAGCAGACTCGAGAGAGTCGAGGCGCACGACGGACTCGACGAGCGGTCGCTCGATCTTCGTGGGCCAGTTCCAGTCGAAGTCGGCCATGGGCTCGAATCGCTCGAGGCGGCTGCGTGAGCGACGCCGATCGAGCCCGCGTCGGGCGCGGTCCTTCTCCTCGACGTCGACCACGTGCTGAAGGAGTTGCTGCGGGCCCCATCGCTTCTTGGTCGCCAGCGCGACCAGATCATCGAGCTCGGCTGCGGTGGCAAGCAGGCCGAGGGCGTGGAGCCGCGCCTTCAGGCTGCTCATTGGTCGTCCTCCGGCACGTGACCCACGGGGCGCCGCTGCGGCCAGCCTTGGGCTCACTCCTTCGCGGGGTTCTTGTTGGCCTTCGCACTCGCTCTCTCCTCTGCGACGTGCTGCCGGTAGCTGGGGCCGTCGATGTCGATGCGGATCGCGAGCATGGCGAGGCGGTCGAGGATCGCCATCGCGACGGTCGCGTCGCCCAAGTCCTGCCCCAATCGCTGAGAGCGATGTTGGAGTCACGGCCGTCGACGCCTTGCCGTGTCTTAGGTCGATCAGGTTGAAGAGGGTATGCGCGGCGGTCGGCTCGTTGTCACGCTTCTTCACCTGGCCAAGACCGACGTCATCGATGATGAGCAGCGCAGGCCGCGCCCACGCCTTGAGCCGCCGCTCGTAGGTGCCGTCGGCGAGACCGGCGTGGAGGTCATCGAGCAGGTCGACGCAGCGAGCGTAGCGGACGGTACAGCTGATGCTCGCAGGCGCGGCGGCCGATCGCCATGAGGAGGTGGCTCTTGCCGGTCCCGCTCTTGCCGGTGATGACGAGGTCATCGCATCGGCCCACGAAGTCGAGGTGCGCGAGGCTCGGCGAAGGCGGCCTTGTCGAGGGTCGGCTGGAAGGACCAGTCGAAGGCTTCGAGGGTCTTGTGCTCACGGATGCCGCTGCCATCGATCCGCCGCGTGACACGCTCTCGAGCTTGCGAGCTGCCTCGGCGCCGAGCACGCGCTCGAGCAGGCTGGTTGGCCCGGGGCGCTCGCGGAGCGCCCTGGCGAGAGTGTCGTCGAGCGTGTCGAGGGTATGCGTCAGGCCGAGGAAGGCGAGGTGTCGTCGCAGTCGCTCGAGGGATTCGTCTCCGCCGTCGTCGTGTCCGGCGTCGTTGACGGGTCGCGTCGGTCGCTTGGCCATTCGGTCGTCTCCTTGCATTGCGCGCCAGAGCTGCGCGGCGTCGGAGGGGCGCCGGGATGCGGTCGTACTCGGTCAGGTCCCGCGGTCCAGTGCGCACCTCGCCGATCGCGTCAGCGAGACGCCTGACCGTCTGCTCGGCGACGTACTCGTCGAGCGTGCGTGGGCTCGCGTGTGCCGCGACGATGCGCTCGACGGCTCGGGCCTCGAGGGCGCCATAAGGAGGCGGCGTGACCGAGCGCTGCGTCGAGATCGGCGGTGTCGAAACGCTCGCGCAAAGCAAGATCTGGCGCGCCTGATGCCCCCAAACTCGGGGCGGTCCAGCGCTCATGAGGTGGAAGAAAGTCTCCGCGCGCTGGCCCATCTGCTCGAAGGCGACGCGGAGCTGGTCGAGATCGAGCGGGCTCCTTCGCGAAGGGCGCGGGTGGATGCCGGTAGGGTCGATCTTCTTGCCGGCGCCCCTGGGGCCCAGCTCGTGCCGGGCGATGCAGCGCAGGTCGGCGGCGTAGACGAAGAGCCTCTCGCTGGGTGACGCGCACGGGCAGCAGGTCGGTGACGTGGTCGTAGGGGACCGCGTAGTGATTGCCGTCCCAGGACACGAAGCCGTCGATGCTGCACGTCCTGTAGGCGACGCGAGCGGTGTCACGAGTCATGTCGAGGGCGCAGCACGAGGTGGTCGCGCTCCTCGGAAAGCGCTCCAGCGGCGTCGTCCCGTGACGCCGTCGATGGTCGACGATCGTGTCGAGCCATCTGCGCATCTCGGCCGCGGAGGTCGTCGAAGTCCGTGAAGGATCGACCATTGAAGAAGGAGGCCGACCTCAGAAGCTGCGCTCCGACGCGTGGCTTGTCGTTGGGGTGTCCGCGCCGGACGGCCACCGGCCGGAAGCCGTAGTGGGTCGCAAAGGCGACATGCCGGGTTGTAGATGGGCTGGTGGCCCTCCCAGCGCAGGACCACGGGCTTCTGGCTGTCGTACTTGCACTCGCGCGCAGCGCCCCGGAGTCGGTCGGAAGGCGCCGACGTGCCCGTCCATGAGCGCAAAGAGGTCCGATTGCCGGTAGACGTCGATGTGTTTGCGCTTGAGAAGACCAATACGTAGCTGAAGCCCGGACCTTCTCTTTGCGCCCGCTCGTGCAGGTCACCTCCCACGGCGACCAATCGTTTTCGGCCATCTCGCCGGGTCCGTAGCTCGGCGTGATCAGGCGCATTAGGGGCCGGGGCCGGACGCAGCCTGCACGCGCTTCTTCACCGCGGTGTATCCCCGGCGAAGCCCTCCTCGCGCAGGACCTCGAAGATGCGCTGAGCCGTGGCCTCGTATTGCCCGAGCAGCGCCACGATACGCGGCAGGTGCGCGTCCAGCGGCGAGGCGCGAGGCGCGCGCGCCGGAGCTGCCAGGCGCAGTGTGGGGCTCGGCGCGCGAGCGCGCGTGCTCCTGAGCAGTGCGCGGACGGTGTTCCGGCTGACGCCGAGCGCCCGCGTGAGCGCTCGGCGCGATACCCCCTGCTCGGCGAGGATCACCACCTGGTGCACGAGCTCCTCGCGCGTACGCCACGTCGCGGTCATGCGACGGCGCGCCCCGTCGAGATCACCGCAGCCACCGTGCTCGTGAGCGCCCCT
>JADJYE010000006.1:0-387500 GCA_016719945.1 Polyangiaceae bacterium
GCAGTTCTGGAGCATCAGGTCGCAGTCTTCGCCCGGGCCCGGGTGGAGCGGGGGCGCGCCGCCCTCGGCCTCTCCGCCCGCGCCACCTCCTCCCGTCGTCGGGGCGCCGGCCTGCGCCTCGCCCCCGCCGCCGGTCGCCCCGCCCGCGCCACCCCCGCCGGTCGTGGAGTCGTCGCCGCAGCCCACGAGCAGCCCGGCCGCACACAAGGACACGAATGCGATGCGGCTCATCGGGGCACCTCGAAGCGGTTGTTCATGCGCAGGCGATCGAGCGCGCTCGGCTCGTTGCTCGGCAGCAGCGTCATCGCGTTGTCCCACACGTTGAGGGTGCCGGCCCCGAGGTTGAACCCAGCCTGCTCGAAGTCGATCGGCAGCACCTCGTCTTTGCACGAAGTGTCGAGCGCGCTGGTCGGGTCGAGCAGGAACTGCGCGGCGAGCACCATGCCGCAGATCGAGCCGTCGGCCATCGGCGCCTGGCTGAGCACCGCGTGCCCCGAGCGCTCCACCACCACGAACGTCTGGTTCGGCCCATCGTAAGCGGCCTCGAACTCGGCGGTCGGGCCGATCACCGTCTGCGCGTCGAGCGGGCTCTGCATCATCAGGATCGGCGTGGACGTCTCGGCGAACGTCCCGAGATAGGGCCCCGCGTCATAGATCGGCCACGGGTCGTAGGTGGCGCGGTAGGCAGGCATCTGCTCCGAGCTCACGAACAGCGACTCCGCGGAGGCGATCAGCTCGTCCACGGAGGGCGGGGGATGGCTCACCCGCTCGCTGTTGACGACGTGAAAATGCAGGCCGCCGCTGAAGTACTCCCCGTCTTCCTCGGTCGGCTGGAGCAGGTCGTACAGCCTCTCGATCACGTCCTGGTCGGTCGCGTCGCAGCGATCGACGCGGTAGGCGAGCGCCGGGAGCAGCGCGCGATCGTAGAAGCCCTTGACCACGAACGCCGCGAAGAACGCTTTGTAGTCACGCTTCGTCAGGCCGAGGGAGGTCGGGCAGTGGTCCATCTCCAGCTTGCCCATCAGCGCGGCCATGAAGGCCCACGGATCGGCGCCGAGCTTGCTCGAGCAATAGGCGTCCTGCCCGCACAGGTCGAAGAACTGCTCGGCGATCCCGTTGATCTCGACGTCGAACAGCATCCCGTCGTTCTGCTCGGCGGAGATCGAGTCGAAGATCAGGCCGGTCGCCTGGGCGGGGAACTGCTGAAGGTAGCGGTGCAGCCAGCGCGTGCCGTAGGAGACGCCGTAGAGGTAGACCTCTTGCCCCGGCGACCGCGTGCGCTCGATCAGCTCGCCGAGGTCGCGACCCGCCTGCGTGGCGCTGAAGTGGGGGAGCGTCTCGCCGTGGGTCGCCACCAGATCGTCGGCGCAATCCGCCGCCGCTTCGGCCACCGGCTCGATCTCGATCACGCCGGACGCCAGGGCAAGCTGCTCGAGCTCGGGGCACTCGAGCTCGGTCGAGAAGCCCGTGCCGCGGTGATCCGGCACATAGAAGTCGAGGTCATCGACCACCTCCGCGAAGCGGGCGACGTCGAACTCGATCGTGGTGCCCGAGAAGCCGGGGCCACCCTGCAGGATCCACAGCTGGCCGCGCGCCGGCTGCACCGCGGCGGGGATACGCTTCACGAACGAGGTGATCTTCGGCCCGTCGGGGTCGTCCCAGTCGGCCGGGATCTGCGCCTTCACGCACTGGCCGTTCTGGCCGGGCTCGTAGGGGCAGGCGTACCAGTTGAGCTCGACCTCGACGGGCCCCGCGCCGCCGCCGCCCTCCGGCGCTCCGCCCTCGGGGGCGCCGCCTGCAGGCTGGCTGCCTCCGCCGCCGCCTGCAGGTGATCCTCCCGCCCCGCCGGCGCCGCCGGTCAGGCTATCGTCACCACACGCGATCCCGAGCGTTGCTGCCAGCGCGAGCCCGCCGATCCAATGGCCATTCCCCATGATCCAGGAACGCTACCGATCGGCGCGTGCCACCGACATGGAACGTTTGACGACAAGACGCCGCCCCCGCGAGGCGCTCAGCGCCGCGGGCGCCCGCTCGCCTCCGCATGCACGAAGCGAAGATCGGGGCCCTCCGGCTGGCTCAAGACGCTGGCTTGGTCGGCTTCCAGGTGATCTTCACCTCTTTCGCGCCGGCGCTGACGAGCAAGCCGGTGAGCTGCTTCTCGGCGTTCTTCTTCGCGCGCTCCATCACCTCGGGCTTTTGCGCTGCCTTCTCGACGGCGGCGAGCGCCTCCTTGCGCGCGCGGCTCTCGAGGGCCTCGTTGCGCGTCGCGAAGGTCTCGGTCTCGCGCTTGTAGACGTAGGTGTTGTCGGGGTGCAGGCGCGTGCTCAGCACCTCGGGCAGCGGCAAGCGCATGCGCACGACGCGCGTCTCCTCGTCGTAGCTGACGTCACCCGGCTCGAGCTTTTCGAGGTCGACGCCGACCACCGCGCTGCCCGCCGCGACGAGCAGCATCGAGTCGGTCGTCTCGTAGTAGCCCCAGAGCTTCTTCTGCTTGTCGGAGAGGTCGACCACCTTCTCGACGTCGATCTCCGTCACCTCGAGCTTCGAGATGTCCTTGATCGCGATCAGCACGTCGTTGGTCGGACGCACCTCGACCACGCTCGCGGGCGCGGGCCCGGTCCTTTGCTGGAGCGCCCACATCCCTCCGCCGACGATCGTCGCGCCGAGCGCCGAAGCGAGCCCAACGACGAGCCACAGCGGAGCCCCCGAGCGTTGCGGAGCAGGCTGGCCAACCAAGCGCGCGAGCGGATCGGTGAGAAGGGAGGACATTTCCCCTCAATCCTGACCACATTCGCGCGACCAGCAAGAGCCAGCCCGGCTACGCAGCGCCGCGTAGCCTGTGACGCGGCTATTTCTTGCGGGGTTCTGGGGTTCTCAGAGCTTGCAGCAGACCGCGCAGGTCCCGTCGATGCTGTCCATCCCGTTGGCTCCACCGCCGGCAACCGGCGCGCGGTGGCGCATGAGCCTCGTCGAGTAGCCGGCGGCCCAGGTGAAGTTGGTGGTGGCGATGGAGTCGATGCACATCGTCTGCCCCTGGACCTGCCCGCCGGTGTAGGCCTCGACGCCTCCCACTCGCCCTGAGTACACGGCTGCGTACCCAGCGGCGCAGGTGTTGGTGCCCAGCGCCGTGTAGCAGCCTCCCCGAGCAACATTGGACGCAGCGGTTGTCGACGTTGTCCATCCCATCGCCCTGGGCGTCGCTGCGCATGAGTCGGTTGTTGTACGTGCCCACAAAGCTCTGGACCGCCGTGGCCGCGTCTGACACGCACTCGAGGTTCCCGCTCAGCTCACCCCCGGCCTGGTAGTTCTCGAACCCTCCTGTCCGGCCGGTCAACACGGCGTCGAAACCGGCGGCGCAGGTCTGTGCTCCCCAGCGCGTGTAGCAAGCACCGGGCTTTGCACCAGAACCCTGCGCTCCACCAGGGTTTCGGTGAAGACGGCCCGGTTCTGGTGCAGCCAGCGGACCGGGCAGCCACGCCCGGCTAGTTTGGCTTCGGCGATCCCGCGATCACCGCTCCCGGGTCGAGGTCGAGCGCACGGCAGAGGGCCTCGATGAAGCGCGTCGGGATGGGCACATCGATCGCATCGGCAAAGAAGGGGGGATACTTTCGGGTCCGATCCCCGACCTTCCGCGTGACGAACACGCCAAGGCGATGCTTCCCGCGGCTAACTTCGACCATCTCCTCCTTCCAGGGGCAGCCGAAGTGTTCGAGGTGCTGCCGCAGAACGGCAAGCGAAGGCAACGGCACGGGCGGTCAGCGGCTCAGCCGCTCTGCCTCAAGGGCGACGAGCATCCATGCGGGCGTAGTCCCGACCGTTGTGGGAGCGTCGAACTCCCTGCGCCACTGGAGCTGCTCGAAGCGAGCCCTGAACATCTCCGGCGCCGGATCAAGCCCGTCGAAGGGGGCGCGGCCCTCCTTCTTGTCCAGCGCGGCCGCAGCAGAGAGCGAGTCCCTAAGGTTCTCTGCCGCCGCGTCCGCCGTTCGGCCGTACGCAGCAACATCTAGGTCCACGCACTGCGCGACCCAGGCACCGTCCTCGGGAAAGACCACGGCACGCAGGGGTTGAGACTTCACTCGCCTAGTTTTCCCATGAATAGAACTGGCGTCAACGTGGGGCTGCCGGTTCTGGATCGGCCACCCGCTGGAGCCCCGCCGTCCCTCAGCCCGCTACATCCTCATGAGCCCGTCCTCGTGCATCCAACCCAGCGGGATGGAGGACCCGTCGCGCGTCACCTCGTACCAGCCGTCCGGGGTGTTTTTCCCCTGCGTGACGACTCGGCGGCCGAGCGTCACCGTGGTCGCGGTGGGAAGGAACGTCACGATGCTGCTGTCGAACCCCGGTGCGCTTCTGACCGGCGCCCTCGCCCCATCGACCGGAACGACCCGTGCTGTAGGCCCCGTCGGCGTGGTCGGCATCGACGGGCGCTCGACGGCCGGGGACGGGCGGTCCCCGTAGCCCGGCAAGGGCGTCGGCGGCTCGACCTCCGGGAACGACGGCAGCCGAGGCGATGGATGATCACGGCGCGGTTCCGGCGACGGCTCTGCGGGTGGTGGTTCGCAGGCGTACGGTGGTGACGAGGTGCTCCGCTTGTTCCCCGCGCTCGCCACGGCACGTTCGTGAAGATTAGGCCGGATTCCGCGATCTCCCGGATCGTCACGACAACGTCTCCGGCCTCTAGCTCGTGTGCACGCTTCATCGCCCCTCCGACGCGTTGCTAGATCCTGCCACCGCAGTTCTCACATTCCTTCAGGTCGGCGGGTGTGAGCTTCTTGCAGAAAGGGCATCGCATGACGAGTACCTGACGCTCGACGAGCCGATCGGAGCTGACGATCTCGCGTGGCGGAGATGACGCGCCTCGGCCCGATCCGGCGGCAGCCTTCGCCAACTCCAACGCCCTCTGGTGAGCCCGCGCTTCGGTGTCCGCCCGTTTGAGTGCTAGCTCACGGAGTAGCGCGTCCTCCTTAGCTTGCGAGTAGCGGCTGACGCGGATCATGCCGTAGACACATCCACCTGCCAGGGCGATCCCGATCAGGCCCGAGCCATCACCGAGAGCTGCTACGCCGGTTCCTCCCATCAGGATGGCGATCACGAGCAGCACCCCGTTCGCGAACCGCGGCATCGACTGCGTTCCGCGAAGTCGCTCGATCGCCGCCTTGTCGATTTCGTCGTAGAGTTCCATCCCAGTCGCGACCCCGTGCAGAGAAGCCCAGCCGTCCAGGCTACGTTGGCCGGCCGAGCGTCAGCAAGCGAGATGACCGTCCGATTGGCGGCCGTCATGGCCCGGACCCATCGGACCCGTGGGACCCATCGGCCCTTCGGGGCCAGCCGGCCCCTGTGCACCGACCGGTCCCTGGGGCCCTGTGGGTCCTTGCGGCCCTGTCGGTCCCGCAAGCCCGCTGGGATCGCCCACCCATTGCCCGCTGGCGTCCACGATCTCACCGACCCCCTGGATCGAGATGGAGGAGGGATGGATGTCCCCGGTCACGTCGCCTGCGATGAGCGCGTAGGGCACGCTCGCGACCGAGGCGCGTGGAGTCATCTCAGGATCTGCCCCGACCTGGACCCCGAGGTAGAGGGACGGTTCGCCGAGGACGTCGACGATCGGCTCGAGCGCGCCGAGCTGCACGGCGTAGTACCCGTCTTCGAACGTGACCTCGTGGGACTCGGTCCAGACGGTGGCACCGGCCGACGGCGCGTCCCAAAGCGTGAACACGACGGTCAGCGTGGTCGTGAGCGGAGCGCCGGATGCGTCGAAGAGCCGCCCCTGGTGCGTCACCAGCTGCGGGACGTCAGCCCTCGCGTCCCCCGCCGTCATCACTGCAGCGGCGACCATCCCGGCCGCCGCGATCCACTTCACGATGCTCCGGTCCCCGCGCATCGCGCCATGCTACCCGAGCAGAGCTTGGGCGCGCCCCATCGATCGTGCCCGCCGGTCGCCTGCTCGGCAACGGACCGGAGCGACGGTCGCTCCCGCGCAAGCCTCAGCGCTTCGCGGCCTTCTTGGGCGCGGCCTTCTTCGCCGGCGCAGCCTTCTTGGGCGCAGCTTTCTTGGGCGCAGCTTTCTTGGGCGCAGCTTTCTTGGGCGCAGCTTTCTTGGGCGCAGCCTTCTTGGGCGCAGCCTTCTTGGGCGCAGCCTTCTTGGCGGGCGCGGCTTTCTTGGCGGGCGCGGCCTTCTTGGCGGGCGCAGCCTTCTTCTTGGGCGCGGCCTTCTTGGCGCCACCCTTCTTCTTGGCCGAGGTCTTGCGCAGCGCCGGCCCCAGCTCCTCCGACGGGAGGCTGGGGGGAGGCTCGTCGTTGACGGCGTAGAAGGCGGAGCCTCCGTCCGGCATCGACTTGCCGTACCTCGTCAGGGCCTCCCTCAACTTGCGCTCGAGCTCGGCGAAATCGTACGGCTTGTTCAGCCAGGCATCGGCCGCGAACAGGCTCGACGTCATGTCGTTCAGCGTCTCGCCGATGCCCGTGAGCATCACCACCGCGGTGCCCTGCGTCGACGGGTGGTTCTTGATCCGCTTGCAGACCTCCCACCCGCTCATGCCCGGCATCATCACGTCCAAGAGGACGAGATCGAAACCGCCGTTTTGGGCCAAGCCCCAGGCGCGTTCTCCGTCCGAAGCTTCTGTGACCTCGAACCCCTTCTGTCGAAGGAAGCCCGCGTTGAGGCTGAGCATCGCCGGCTCATCCTCGGCCACGAGCGCACGAAGCGCGGTCCCGACCTGTCCTTTGGCTGCCACGGCGCGCATGAGAGTACAGCTCGTTGGACTAGGTCAAGCACAAGCCCACCAGCTCGGGAATGAACCTCGAGCCCGGAGCGTGCTTGCCTCGATGCCTCTGGGCCTCGAGGGAACTTTTGCCGTTCGCGCCCGTCACATTCAGGCTCGACGTCGGGACATGTCCTCAAGAGCCCCACGGTCGATGCACCCCTCCGCCTTCGCAGCTACACTCGAGACTCCACGATGAGCGAACCCGCGACCGACCGCGCCCCGAAGGGCGATGGCGTCCTCCGTCCCCCTGCGCCCGCCCCGGTCGACACCCGCGGCACGCTCGGGAGCATCCGGCGGGCAACCCAGCTCGTTCAGCTGCGCATGCGCCTCTCGCGCGTCCTCGGCATCACGCCCCTCGTGGTGCCGATCGCGCTGCTGCTCATCGCTGCCACCTTGGCCGTGCACAAGGTCTACCCCGAGGCTCTCCCCGAGGCTCAGGCGCTCGCCATCTTCTACGGCGTGAGCGGCGCGGCCCTGCTCTCGTGGCTCGTCGCCCTCGCGCTCCCTCTGCCCCCCAACGCGGGCGCCGTCGCGCTCGACAAGGTTCACCAGCTCGACGGCCGGCTCACCAACGCCATCGAGTTCGCCGACCTGCCGGCGAGCAAGCGCTCCGCGCTGATGCAGGCGGCGATCGACGAGGCGTGCGCGTTCGTCGCCGAGCGGCCTCGTAAGACCACCCTCAAGGCGGCGACCGCCGCGCCGCTCTTCGCGGCCGCGGTCGTGTCCTGGTGGCTCTTCCCCATCCTGCTCGTGCCGTCCGCCGGAATGCTCGCGCTGGTCGGCATGTTCGAGATCCGCACGCCGGTTCCGCCCGCGCCCGAGCAGGAGACGGCCGACAAGAAGGACGACAACACGCTCGACATCAACAAGGACGACCTCGACGCGCTGCGCGAGGAGACCGAGGAGATGAAGCGCCCCGACCAGTCGCCCGAGATGAAGGCGGCGATCGACAAGTTCAACAAGATCGTCGAGGACCTCAACGCGAAGAAGCTCGATCGCGCCGAGGCCTTCCGCCAGATGGAGGCGCTCGAGCGAGAGCTCTCCACCGATTCGAAGAAGGACCGCGAGAAGATCGCCGACGAGCTGAAGGCCACGGCGAAGGAGCTCGACAAGTCCGAGCTCGCGAAGGACCTCTCCAAGGCGCTCAAGGAGAACGACCTCAAGAAGGCCGAAGAGGAGATGCGCAAGCTCTCCGAGCGCCTCAAGGACAAGAAGAAGCCCGTCGACAAGAAGCAGCTCGACAAGCTGCGCGAGGCGCTCAAGAAGGCCGTCGAGAACCGCCAGAAGGCGCTGGAAGAGATCAACAAGCGCCGCGAAGAGGCCAAGGAGCAGCTGCTCAAGAAGAAGAAGCAGATCGAAGAGGAGAAGGACCCGAAGAAGAAAGAGGAGCAGGAGCAGCTCCTCAAGAAGAAGGAGCGCGAGCTCGAGCGCCTCGATCGCGAGTCGGAGGCTCAGGCCGCCGCGAACCGCGAGCTCGAGCGCCTCGACCGCGAGCTGGCGAGCGCCGCCGCCGACCTCATGAAGGAGCTCGGCATCACCCCGGAAGATATCCAGAAGGCCGCCGAAGACCTCCAGAAGGCCGCCGAAGACCTCAACCGCATGGAGCGGGAGGGGATGAGCGAGCAAGACAAGGAGGACCTCAAGAAGAAGCTCGAGGAGCTGCGCGAGCTCATCCGCCAGGAGGGCAACAGCTCCAAGACCCGCAAGCGGCTGCGCGACAGCTTCGCGAAGAAGGCGAAGGGCGGCGGCAAGAAGGGCAAGAAGGGCAAGAAGGGCCAGAGCGGCGAAGAAGGCGACGACCCCGGCGAAGAGGGCGAGGGCCTCGAGCGCGAGGGTGAAGGCGACGGCGGCGAGGGCAACGAGGGCGAGGGCGAGGAAGAGGGCGACGAAGGCCCCGAGGGTCCGAAGGGCAAGCGCGGCAAGAAGAAGGGCGGCCAGGGCGAGGGCGAGGGCGAGGGCGAAGGCCTCGAGATCGGCCTCGGCAAGGGCGGCGCGCCGATCCCCGGCATGGGCGGCAGCGGCGACCAGCCCGGCCAAGGCGGCGGCAAGGGTGGCAAGGAGTGGGGCACCGGCTCGGGCGGGCCGATCGCCGGCGACCGCACCGACCCCGGCATGGAGACCCACGACGTCGAGCAGCTCGGCATGGAGACCAACACCGGCTCGAGCGCGTCCAAGACGATCCGCTCGGCCGCCGAGCGCGGCTTCCGCGGCGCCGAGTACGAGGAGTGGTTCAAGAAGTACAAGACCGTCGCCGAAGAGGACATGAAGACCGAGGAGATCCCCGACGGCTATCGGTCCTACGTGCGGGAGTACTTCAGGCTGATCCGGCCGCGCGAGTAGGTCGGAGAAGAGAGAAAATGGCGGACGAAAAGAAGAAGACCGAGGCCCCCAAGGGCGACGGCAGCAGCGGGGGCGAGACGGCCAAAGCGGACGTCGCCTTCTTCCAGAAGGTCGTCGGCGCGCTCCGCGAGGAGGTCGGCAAGGTCATCGTGGGCAACCGCGAGATCGTCGACGGCGTCCTCACCTGCATGATGGCGGGCTCCCACGCCCTGCTCGAGGGCGTGCCCGGCCTCGGCAAGACGCTGCTGGTGCGCACCATCGCCGACGCGCTCAGCCTCGACTTTGCGCGCATCCAGTTCACCCCCGACATGATGCCCGCCGATATCATCGGCACCACGGTCATCTCCGACGACGGGGGCAAGCGCGACATGAGCTTCCGCAAGGGGCCGCTGTTCGCGAACGTGGTCCTCGCGGACGAGATCAACCGCGCGACCCCGAAGACGCAGTCGGCCTTGCTCGAGGCCATGCAGGAGCAGCGCGTGACCGTGTCGACGCGCACGTACGAGCTCGACAAGCCGTTCTTCGTGCTCGCGACGCAGAACCCGCTCGAGAGCGAGGGCACGTACCCGCTGCCCGAAGCCCAGCTCGACCGCTTCTTCTTCAAGCTCCACGTCACGTTCCCGGGCCGCGAGGAGCTCCACCAGATCCTGAGCCGCACGACCGGCACCGAGCACACCAAGGCCAGCCCGACCGCCTCCAAGGCAGACATCCTCAGGCTGCAGGCGGTGGTGAGGGACGTGCCCGTCGCCCACCACGTGCAGGACTACGTGGTCCGGCTGCTGCAGTCGACGCACCCGGAGAGCACGACGTTCGACGCGGTCAAGCGCTTCGTCAAGTTCGGCTCCTCCCCCCGCGGCGCGCAGGCCATCATCCTCGGCGCGAAGATCCGCGCGCTGATGGAGGGTCGCTACGCGCCGGGCATCGAGGACGTGAAGCAGGTCGCGCTGCCCGCGCTGCGCCACCGCGTGCTGCTCAACTTCGAGGGCGAGGCCGAGGGCATCAAGACGGACGAGGTCATCAAGGCCGTCACCAAGAGCCTCCCGGAGACCGCCAAGTAGGGCAGCGATGGGCGTGCTCGACTTCCTCTCGCGCGCGCCGAAGAGCCTCCGCGGCCGCTCGGCGATGCCGGCCGAAGACCTCTTCGACGACGAGTTCCAGCGCAAGCTCGACTACCTCGCGATGGTGTCGAAGCGCGTCTTCTCTGGCGCCATGCGCTCGGAGCGTCGCACCAAGAAGGTCGGCTCCGGGGTCGAGTTCGCGGACCACCGCGACTACGCCCCCGGCGACGATCTACGCGCGCTCGACTGGCACGCATACTCCCGGTTCCAGCGCCTGCTCGTCCGCCTCTACGAGGAGGAGGAGGACCTGAGCATCTACTTCATCATCGACAGCTCGCGGTCGATGGGCTTCGGGGACGGCGAGAAGCTCCGGCAGGCCAAGCGCCTGTGCGCGGCGCTCGCCTACGTGGGGCTCGCGAACCTCGACCGGGTGACGATCGTGGCCGCCACCGACGAGCTCAGCGGCCGCATGCCCGAGACGCGCGGCAAGCAGCGCATCTTCCGCATCTTCCGCTTCCTGAACGGCATCCAGGCGGAGGGGCGCACCGACCTCGAAGACTCGCTCAAGACCTTCGTCGCGCAGCACAAGCGCCGTGGCCTCGCGGTGCTGCTCTCCGACCTGTACGACGCGGCCGGCTTCGAGAAGGGCATCAACGTCCTCAGGTACAACCGGTTCGAGCCGTTCGTGCTGCACCTGACAGACCCCCAAGACCGCACCCCCCAGCTCGCCGGCGACATCCGCGTGTACGACTGCGAGAGCGGCGAGGAGCGCGAGGTCACGGTGACCAAGCGCGTGCTCGAGAAGTACGCGCAAGCCTATGACTCGTACATCGCCAGCGTTCAGCGCTTCTGCACCAAGAAGCAGGTGAGCTACTACGAGGCCAACGTGGAGGTCCCGTTCGACGAGCTCATCTTGCGCGTGTTCCGACGGGGCGGCTTCCTGCGCTGACCGCGCGAAAAC
Organism: Polyangiaceae bacterium; assembly: GCA_016719945.1. Lineage (GTDB taxonomy): Bacteria > Myxococcota_A > Polyangia > Polyangiales > Polyangiaceae > Xiheicaenibacterium. Next base: position 11,124 of record JADJYE010000006.1, read on the forward strand.
GACATGTTCCACTTCGTCGGAGTCCCTCTACAGCAGCTCATGATGGTCGGCGGCATCGCCGGCGGGCTGATCGTCGTCTTCTACATCCTGAAGCTGAAGCGGCGCCCCGTCGCCGTGCCGTTCTCCAAGATCTGGGATCGCATCCTGCGCGACAAACAGGCGACGAGCCTGTTCTCGCAGCTGAAGCGGCTGCTCTCGCTCCTCTTGCAGCTCGCGGTGCTCGCGCTCTTGTTGCTCGCGCTCGGCGACCCGCGCACCGCGGTGAGCGCCACCGAGGGTCGCAACGTCGTCGTGCTCATCGACACCAGCGCGAGCATGCAGGCGACCGACGTGCAGCCGAGCCGGCTCGCCGCCGGCGTCGACAAGCTGACCAGCGTCGTGCGTGGGCTCGGGGCGAGCGACCGCATGATGATCGCGCAGATGGACTCGACCATCACGCCGCTGTCGACGATGACGAACGACATCCCGGAGCTCGAGAAGGCGCTCGGCGCCGTGCGCCCGAGCGACACGCGCGCCGACTTCGCGCGCGCCCTCCGCTTCGCCGCGGACACCTTGCGAGGGCTCTCCGCGCCGGAGATCATCGTCGTGTCCGACGGGTCGCTCGCGCCGCCGATCGACGCCCAGGGGCCGGTGGAGCTGGGCGACGTCAAGCTGACCTACGTGCACGTCGGTGAGCGCAGCCGCAACGCGGCGATCACGAGCTTCTCCGTCCGCCGCTACCCGCTCGACAAGAGCCGCTACGAGGCGATGGCGGAGGTCACCAACACCGGCGAAGAAGATCTCGACCTCGAGCTCCGCCTGTACGGCGACGAGGTGCAGACGCACCTGTTCCGCTTCAAGCTGCGCGCCGGCCAGAAGGACTCCCGCTTCCTCACGAACCTCTCCGGCGCCTCACACCGCCTGAGGGCCGAGATCTCGCTCGCGACCGACCAGCTCGACGAGGGCGGTCGCCCGCTGCGCGTGCACGACGACCTGCCGGCCGACGACAGCGCCTACGCGCTCATGCCGGAGCGGCGCCGCGCGCGCATCCAGGTCGTCACCGCCGGCGACAACACGTACCTCGAGGCGGCGCTGCTGCTCGACGAGTACCTCGACGTGACCACGCTCGAGCCCTCGAAGTACCCCGGGGAGGGCGTGTTCGACGTCACGATCTTCGACAGCGTCGCGCCCCCCCTCGCGCCAGGCACCGACCACGTCCTCTATCTGAACCCCAGCGGCAAGGACGTGCCCTTCACCGTCGACAAGGAGATCACCTCCGACGACGAGGGGCTCGGCTTCGACGAGGTCGAGGCCGAGCACCCGATCGTGCGCCACACACAGCTGACGACCATCAACATCGGGCGCGCGCACATCCTCAAGGGCAACAAGGAGGACAAGGTCATCGGCGCGAGCTTCAAGGGGCCCATCCTCATCGCGGGCCGCCGCGCCGGGTTCAAGTTCGTCGCCCTCGGCTTCGACATCCGCGAGAGCGACCTGCCCCTGCGCGTCTCCTGGCCGCTACTACTGCTCAACACCATCAACGACTTCGTCGAAGAAGACGCGTCGTACATCTCCAGCTTCCAGACGGGCACGGTGTGGCGCGTTCCCGCGCCCTCCACGCTGTCGGAGGTCGAGCTCGTCCGTAACCAGCTGCCGCCCGAGGGGGCGCCTCCCGAGGAGAAGGAGCGCGAGGTCGACCCGCGTCTGGTGCCCATCGAGGAGGGGCGCGCGGTCTACTTCGGCGAGCGCGCGGGGTTCTACACGCTGCGCGCGAAGACCGGTCCCGGCGGCGACGCCGCGGACGAGCCGTTCAAGACGGAGTTCGCCGCGAACCTCGCCGATCCGATCGAGAGCAACATCAAGCCTCAGCCCAAGCTCGTCGTCGGCGACAAGGAGGGCGGCGAGATCGAGGGCTTCACCATCGGCGTGCGCAACGAGATCTGGGCGTACCTCCTGCTCGCGGTGATCGCCATCAGCGCGATCGAGTGGCTCACCTACCACCGGAGGATCACCGTATGAGCGACGAGCCGGAGAAGGCGCCGCCGCCGTCGCGCCGGCCCTCCGCGATCGCCGGGGCCGCCGCCGCGCGCCGCCGGACGCTCACGCGCGTCTTGCGGTTCGTCGCCTGGGCCATCACCTGCGCGGCGCTGCTGGCCATCACGTTCTGGGCGTACCGCAGGTTCATCCTGCTGCACCCCAACCCGGAGATGAGCTTCAGCTACCAGGGCGCGAACTACAAGCTGCTCGACCCTCGCATCCTCGGCGTGGTGATGGTCCTGCCGTGGTTCGTCGCGATCCTGCCGAAGTCGCTCGCGGACCTGCCGTGGCCTCAGCGCATCCTGTCTCTGCTGCTCCGGTTCGCCTTCATCGTCGTGCTCGCGCTCGGCCTCGCGCGCCTCGCCCGCACGGCGACCACCGAGAAGGCGTGCACCGTCTACGTCGTCGACGTCTCCAACTCGGTCCCCGACGAGGCGCTCGCCGACGCGACCGCCGCGGTCGAGCGCGCGATCAAGGAGAAGCCTGCCGAAGGGCAGGTGAAGCTGATCACGTTCGCCAAGCGGCCGCGCCTCGTGGAGATCAAGGAGGACGGCGCCTTCACCATCGAGCGCCACGGTGATCCCAACGCCAGCGGCGATCCCAAGAACGAGGGCTCCGGCTCGAACCTGCAGGCCGCGTTGCAGCTCGCGTACGGCCTCTACCCGCCAGGGTATTTGAAGCGAGCGGTGGTCCTCTCCGACGGCTCGGAGACCGACGGCGATCTGCTCGCGGAGGCGAGCCGCGCCCGCGCCTTCGGGATCCGCCTGTTCACGACGCCCTACACCCGCCCGACTCCCCCCGAGGTCGCCGTCCAGGAGCTGAAGCTCCCAGACGTCGTGAAGGTCGGCGAGACCTTCGAGGCGAAGGCGAAGATCTACTCGAGCCGCGCCACCACGGCGCGCGCGCGCCTGTGGCAGGACGAGCTGCTCAACGGGCTCGAGGGCGTACGCAAGATCGACCTCAAGGCTGGCCCCAACGAGGTCGTCTTCAAGAGCGTGGTCCGCGTCGCCGGCCCGATGTCGTATTCGTTCGAGCTCGACGAGATCGGCGCAGACCGCTTCACCGGGAACAACCGCGTCGAGACCGCCGTCGACATCCCGGGTCGACCGCGCGTGCTCTACATCGAGGGCACGCCGCAGCACGCGACGCCTCTGGCCAACGCCCTGACCGCGCAGCAGTTCGACGTCGAGGTGCGGCCGCCCGTCGGCTTCCCTGGGTCGATCGGCGAGATCCAGCCCTACGACTTCGTCATCGTGTCCGACGTCGCGAAGGAGCAGCTCGAGCTCGCCGCGCAGGATCTCATCGAGCGGTACGTGCGCGATCTCGGGGGTGGCTTCCTGTTTGCGGGCGGCGAGGTCGGCTACGGCCTCGGCGGCTGGCAGCGCAGCACGATGGAGCGGATCCTCCCCGTCCGCATGGACAGCAGCAAGAAGGAGGAGATCCCGAGCGTCGCGCTGTCGCTCGTGATCGATCGCTCCGGCTCGATGACCGGCCTGCCGATGGAGATGGCCAAGGAGGCGGCGAAGGCGACCGTCGCCACCCTCGGCCCGAACGACCTGATCGAGGTCATCGCGTTCGACTCTTCACCGACGCGCTACGTGAAGCTCCAGCCTGCGCGCAACCGCACCCGCATCAACGCCGACATCGCGCGCATCCAGCCGGGGGGTGGCACCGAGATCTTCAGCGCCCTCGACGCGTCGTTCCAGGACATGACGGTCGCCCAGGCGAGGCGCAAGCACGTCATCCTGCTCACCGACGGCCGCGCGCCGACCGGTGGCATCAAGGCTCGTGCAGGGCATGGCGGCCGAGACGATCACGGTCAGCTCGGTCGGCCTCGGCGGTGACCTGGACGAGCAGCTCTTGCGCATGATCGCAGAGATCGGCGGCGGTCGCTTCCACTCGGTGCCCGACGCGAACAACCTGCCCAAGATCTTCACCAAGGAGACGGAGCTCATCGCGCAGAACGCGGCGGTCGAGTCCTGGTTCCCGGTGAAGCAGACCGGAGACGCCCAGTTCATCCGGGGCATCGCGGTGGGCACGGCGCCCTACCTTCACGGCTACGTCGCGACGGAGATGAAGCCTCCGCCCGCCGAGGAGCTGCTCGTCAACGAGGACACCGGCGAGCCCATCCTGGCGCGCTGGCACGTGGGGCTCGGCTGGTCGCTCGCGTGGACGAGCGACGTCAAGGCGCGCTGGGCGGTCGAGTGGATGAAGTGGCCAGGCTGGGAGCAGTTCTGGGGGCAGCTGGTGCGCGAGCACATGCGCCAGAAGACGACCCGGGAGCTCGACATGAAGGCCGACGTCGTCGGGGGGGTCTTGCACGCCTCGATCGACGCCTTCACGCTCGACGAGCGCTTCGAGAACGGCATGAAGTCGAAGCTGAGCGTGATCGGCCCCGACCCCTCGGGGTGCGACCCGATCCGCCAGAAGAAGAAGACCACCTGCAAGACGCAGACGGTCGACTTTCAGCAGACCGCGCCAGGCCGCTACGAGGTCGTGCTGCCAATGGATCAGTACGGCAGCTTCCTGCTACGCGCCGATCACGTCCGCGAGCAACCCGACGGGACCTCGAAGGTGGTCGCGGTCAGCTACGGCCACGTGTCGAACCCGTACCCGCGGGAGTACGCGACGTTCGAGCCCGACAAGGCGATGCTGGCTAGCGTCGCCGTGGCGGGTGGCGGCGTCTTCGACCCGGCGACCATCGCCGAGATCTTCGATCCGAACGGCGAGAAGATCACCTTCCACGAGGACCTGTGGGGGAACTTCATCTACCTCGCGATGGCGCTGCTCCTGCTCGACCTGCTCGTTCGCCGCGTGCGCCTGTTCGATCGGAAGTTCGTCGCAAAGGCGCGCAAGGCTTATTAGCCAGCTCCCCAGGGGACTAGGGCGCGGCCAGGCCCGTGGGGACGATCTGGAACGCGGGGCCGGCCTCGAGGTCAGCCCACGGCACGAGGTAGCCCTGCGCGCTCGCGCCCTCGGCGTAGGCGCACGCGCCGGTGAAGCCCTCCGTGTCGACGTCGAACCGGCGCACGATCGCGGGGTCTCCCGCGGCGGTGCGCTCCACCTGCGCGCCGGCGAGGTCCGCGACCCGCATCACCGAGCAGCCGCGGTAGATCGTCCCGCTCCCGAAGGCTCGCGCCGGCGTCGCGATCAGGTAGACCTCGCCCGCCAGCTCGAAGAGGTGAGCCCCGTTGACGGCTGGGACATCGCCGCCGAGGCACGCGCCGTCCTCACCTTCGAGCAGCACGCCCTCGTACGTGAACGTCGCCGCGTGGTCATTCGAAGAGAACAGCACGACGCGGAGGGTCTCCCCATTGGCGCACCCGGCCGCGAGGTAGAGCGTGTCGTCGACGACCAGCGCGGCCGGCTCGGTGAGCAGCAGGCAGTCGGCGAGCTCGGGCTCATCCGTCGCGACCGTCGGGACGTTCGCCTGTGAGAACGGCGAGGTGCCGGCCCAGCCGATCGCGGCGGTCGACGCGGTCCAGGGCCCTTCGGGGGCGGGGGCGGTCTGCAGCGCGAGGTGGCCGATGTCGTAGCGGAGCACCTCGGGGCGCCCCGCGAGGACCAGGTATCGGTGTGAGAAGAGCTTGTAGCGACGCTCGGCGGTGTCGGACGGATCTTCGACCAGGGTCGACACCTCGTGGATCAACGTTCCCGTACAGCTGCCTGCGCACAGCGGATCGTTCGTCACCGGAACCGTGGCGGCCTGCGCGGCGTTGGCGTCGGCGACGAAGGTCCACGACGCGCCGCCGTCGTCGCTCGTCGCGACGCGCGTGTGGATGTCGGTCCGCGCAGCGACGCTCGAGTAGCTCATCACGCCGGCGCCGGCGCCTGCTCGGTAGAACGGAGACGGGTCGAAGATCCCGTTCATCGAGCCCGTGTCTCCGAGCACCGTCAGCGCCGTCGCTGTGGTCGGCACCACGTCGGGCTCGAGGTCGCAGCCGAGCATGCCCGCTCCCCCCGCGCCTCCCTGCGAAGCAGCGCCCCCAGCTCCGCCCGAGCCGCCGCTCACCGCGCTGTCGTCCCCGCAGCCGAGCGCCCACAGGCCGAACAGCGCGATCGCCCCACCAGAGATCCTCATCGCGCCATCGCAGCAACCCGCCGCGCGGAGGTCAACTCCGCGCCTCGGCCCACGTCTACAGCGTGCGGCCCTTCAGCACCTTGCGCTCCTCGTCGACCTCTTCGAGCGACTCGGTGCTGATGACGAGGTGCGCCTGCTGGGAGGTGCCCACGAGCTCCCACGCCTGCCCCTGGAACATGACCGTGCTCCCCCCCTCGGGCAGGAGCCAGAAGTTGCCGCTACCCGACATCGTGCGGCGAACCGGCGCGGGCCGATCCGGGTCGTCTCCCGGGAAGGGGTTCGGAGGCTCGGCGAAGCGCCCGTGCTGCACGACGGGGTCGCCGTAGGGTGAGCTGCCGCGGAGCGAGAACTCCATGAACGAGCCCTCCTCGAAGCTCACCTTGAGCGTGGTCTCGCTGACGTCGAGGATGACCCCAGGCGTGTGCGCCTCGATCACGACCTCCTCGATCTGCTTGCCCGCGATGACCAGGAGCTTGTGCCCTGGCGTCACGTGACCCCCTGCCCGATCGAACTCGCGCCGCAGCTTGATCTCGTGCGAGTTGTAGAACTGCAGGTTCTTGAGGTGCTTCGCCTCGAGCTTGTGCTGGTCGCGCAGCTCCTGGGTGAACGGCACATAGGAGGCGCAACCGGCGCCGAGGACGAGGGTCGCGAGGGAGAAGGCGAGCTTGAGGGCCAACGAGCGCATCTTGTAGCTCCAAACGTGCGGGCTATCCGGGCCTTACAGTTGGCCTATCCTCGCGGCATGTCCCGCTGTCGCGCAACGCTGCTCGCTCCCCTGCTGCTCGTGGTTGTCGCCTGCGGGGACGACTCGTCCACCGGCGGCGGCGGCGCAGGAGGAGACGCCTCTGGGGGCTCTCCGTCGTCGGGTGGGGGCGGGCAGGCTTCGGCGGGCGGAGCGGGAGGGGGAGGGGCCGGTGCGGGCGGTGAGCCGTCGACCGGGGGCAGCTTCGAAGGCGTCGATCCGCTCGCTGGAGCCTCTGTGCCGGAGCTGATCCAGGGCGGCTTCAGCTTCACGGAGGGCACCGTCTTCCTTCCGGACCTCGGCGTGCTGCGCTTCAGCGATATCCCCGCGAGCGAGATCCTCGAGCTCGAGCTCGCAGGCGACACGATCTCGGTGTGGCGCCCCAACTCCGCGGCGACCAACGGCAACGCGCTCGCTCCGAACGGCGACCTCATCATGTGCGAGCACCAAGGCCGCCGCGTCTCGCGCTCCCCCGCCGGGGCGCCGAACCCGGTCACCGTCGCAGATCGGTACCAGAGCCTGCGCTTCAACTCGCCCAACGACGCCATCGTGAGGAGTGACGGCACCGTCTACTTCACCGACCCGACCTACGGGCTCGGCGGCGGGACGCAGGAGATCCAGTTCCAGGGGGTGTTTCGCGTGACGCCGGCGGGGGACGTGACGCTCGTCGACGACACCTTCTCGCAGCCGAACGGCATCGCGCTCTCACCCGACGAGACCAAGCTGTACGTCTCCGACTCCCAGGCGGGCGGCCTCTTCGTCTACGACGTCGCCCCGGACGGCTCGACCGGTCCGGGGTCGATGCTCATCGACGCCGACCCCTCGGACGGCATGGCCGTCGACGACGCCGGCAACCTCTACCTGACGACCGGCGCGGGGATCGAGGTGTACGACGACACGGGCGTGCTCTGGGGTGTGCTCGCCGTCCCCGAGCAGCCCGCCAACTGCGCGTTCGGCGGCCCCGACCGTCGCACGCTGTTCATCACCGCGCGGACAGGGCTGTATCGCGTCGAGCTCGCGGTGCCGGGCAAGCCCTAGGTTTCCCGGGGCGGCTCGCGTATCGTGGGGCCCCAATGGCATCGAAGGCCCCGATCGAATCCATGCCCGCCTCCAAGCGAAGGCCGCGCGCCAAGCCCGTGTCCGCCGAGACCTCTCCGACGGCGATCGTCCGCGTCGGCCACGCCGACCGCTCGACCCAGCATCCTGGCGGAGGAGGGGGCTCGTCGACGGGCTCTTCGGCCCTCGATTTCGGCTCCGCGTGGACGTACGCGCCGTCGCCGGAGGCCACCGACCACGTCAAGATCGACCCTCGCTACGAGCTGTTCATCGGCGGGCAATGGGTGCGACCCCAGTCGGGTCGGTACTTCGACACCATCAGCCCCTCCACCGAGGAGAAGCTCGCCGAGATCGCCGAGGCCGACGAGCGCGACGTGGATCGCGCGGTCACGGCCGCGCGCCACGCCTATGAGAAGTACTGGAGCAAGCTGCGGCCGATCGACCGCGGCAAGTACATCTACCGAATCGCGCGCGCGCTCCAGGAGAAGTCGCGCGAATTCGCGATCGTCGAGTCGATGGACGGCGGCAAGCCGATCAAGGAGTCGCGCGACGTCGACATCCCGCTCGCGGCGAACCACTTCTTCTACTACGCGGGCTGGGCCGACAAGCTCAGGTACGCCTTCCCGGGCGGCAACGCCAGGCCGCTCGGCGTCGCCGGCCAGGTCATCCCGTGGAACTTCCCGCTGCTGATGGCGGCTTGGAAGCTCGCCCCCGCGCTCGCTTGCGGCAACACCTGCGTGCTCAAGCCCGCCGAGACCACGCCGCTCACGGCGCTCTTGCTCGCGAAGATCATCGAGGAGGCTGACCTCCCGCCTGGCGTCGTGAACATCGTGACCGGCGCAGGCAAGACCGGCTCCGCGCTCGTCTCTCACCCCGACGTCGACAAGGTCGCGTTCACGGGCTCCACGCTCGTCGGCAAGCGCATCCAGAAGGCGCTCGCCGGCACCGCGAAGAGGCTCACCCTCGAGCTCGGCGGCAAGGCGGCGAACATCGTCTTCGACGACGCGCCCATCGACCAGGCTGTCGAGGGATCGTCGGCGGCATCTACTTCAACCAAGGGCACGTCTGCTGCGCGGGCTCGCGCCTGCTCGTGCAAGAGGGCGTCGCCGAGCTCGTCGTCCGCAAGCTCAAGGACCGCTTGATGAGCCTGCGGGTCGGCGACCCGCTCGACAAGAACACCGACGTCGGCGCCATCAACTCGAAGATGCAGCTCGACAAGATCCGGGAGCTCGTCGCGAGCGGCGAGCGCGAGGGCGCGGAGCGCTTCAGCGCTCCGTGCACCCTGCCCAAGCGCGGCTTCTGGTTCGCCCCGACCTTCTTCACCCACGTCTCGCAGTCGCACCGCATCGCGCGCGAAGAGATCTTCGGGCCCGTGCTCAGCGTGCTCACCTTCCGGACGCCCGACGAGGCGATCGAGAAGGCGAACAACACGATGTACGGCCTGTCGGCCGGCGTGTGGACCGACAAAGGCTCGGAAGAGCTTCGACGTCGCGACCAAGCTGCGGGCGGGCGTGGTCTGGGCCAACACCTACAACAAGTTCGATCCGACCTCGCCCGTTCGGCGGCTACAAAGAGTCCGGCTTCGGTCGCGAGGGCGGTCGGCAGGGCCTCATGGCTTACCTCGAGGTGGAGTGATGGCGGGTCGAGCGATGGCGAAGACGAAGACCGCGGGCAGCGCCGCCGCCGAGCCCCGCAGCGCGAGCCGGGCGACCAAGCTCAGGGCCGAGCTGCCGTGGCAGCCAGGGCGGCTCAACATCAAGAAGGCCTGGAAGATGTACATCGGCGGCGCGTTCGTGCGCTCCGAGTCGGGGCGATACCTTCAGGTGGTCGAGACGATGATGCCTGGCGAGAAGGGTACGAGAGAGAACGTCCCGCGCGGCTCGCGCAAAGATGGCCGTGACGCGGTCGTCGCGGCGCACGCCGCGCTCCCCGGCTGGTCGAAGCGCACCGCCGCGAACCGTGGGCAGATCCTCTACCGCCTCGCGGAGATGCTCGACGCCCGCTCGGAGGAGCTCGAGCGTTCGCTCGTGCGAGCCGGGGCGACCTTCGTCGACGCTCGCGCCGAAATCACCGCGACGATCGAGCGCGCGGTCGCCTACGCCGGCTGGTCGGACAAGTACCAGAGCCTGTTCTCGAGCCTGAACCCCGTCGGGGGTCCCCACTTCGACTTCACGCTCCCGGAGCCCATGGGCGTCGTGGTCGTCGCCGCACCCGACAAACCCGCGCTGCTCGGCCTCGTCGGCGCCGTGCTGCCCATCATCGTCAGCGGCAACGTGGCCGTCGTCGCTGCCAGCGAAGAAGACCCGCGCACGGCCCTCACCCTCGCGGAGGTGCTCGCGACGAGCGACCTGCCCGGCGGCGTGGTGAACATCCTCACCGGCCACAAGAAAGAGATCCTCCCGCCGCTCGCCAAGCACATGGACGTGCACGCGCTGGATCTTCACGGCGTCGACGATGCCCTCTCCAAGGAGCTCGTCGAGGCCGCTGCCGACACCGTCAAGCGCTCGCGGGTGCGCTCGCTGTCAGCCGACGCCTGGTACGATCTCGAGGCGTGCACGACGCCGCTGTGGATCGAGCGCTTCGTCGAGATGAAGACGATCTGGCACCCGTCTGGGTCCTGATCGTCCCCGCTCACTCCTTCTCGAGCGCTGAGACGGCCTCGTCGTACCAGCGCTCGACGGTCCGCTTGAACGGCCACATCCAGCCGTAGGCCGCGCCGGTGAACTGGCTGACGATGCGATCACGCAGGCGCGGCGAGCGCATCGCCTCGAGGCCCTTGAGCTCCTTGGTCGCCCGCAGCGTCTCGGTGTACGCCTCCCACTCCATCCGCGCGCGGGCGTAGGCCAGGCCGAGCGGAAAGGGCAGCATCAGATACAGCAGGGTCATCCCGATCATCGTGTATCGGCGTCGCTGGCGCAGGTGGACCCGCTCGTGCCTGAGCATCACGATGACGTCGATCGGGTCGACGTCGTCGAAGCCGGGCGGCACGTACAGCGTGTCGCCCACCACCGTGTAGTAACGCGTCATGAACTCGCGTTGCCCGCCGAACGTGATGATCTTGAGCGCCACGTCGAGCACCTTCGCGAAGGTGCTCTGTTCCTTCTTCACGATCCGAAACGCAGGAAACTCCGCCCGCATCTCGGCGAGGAAGCTGTCGAGCCGGCTCTGGTCCTCGCTCACGCGGGGGGCCCGTCGCTCTCGGCCGCTCGTTCGCCGAGCACCATGCCTTGCGCCAGCGCGCGCCCGCCCACGAGCTCCGCGGCGCCCAGCGCCTTCTTGCCTTCGAGCTGGGCGCGCACGACCTCGACGCGGCCCTCGCCGCACGCGACCTCGATCCTTCCTCGGTGTGCGACGACGACGGTGCCCGGGGGCGCACCCGCGTCGCCGCTCATCCGCCGCGTCTCGAGGATCTTCAGCGTCTTGGTCCCGGGGCTGACGGTCGTGAAGGCGCCCGGCCAGGGCGTCATGCCACGCACGTGATCGTGGACTCGGCGCGCGGGCTTCGCCCAGTCGATCGCGCCGTCGGCCTTCTCGAGCATGCGCGCGTGCGTCGCTTTGGCGTGGTCTTGGGGCACCGCCGTGAGCTCGCCCGAGACGACCTTCGGCAACAGCTCGCTCACCACGCCGGCTGCGCAAGCGGCGAGCAGCGCCGACAGCTCGCCGGCGGTCGTGTCCTGGCCGATGGCCACCTCGCGAATCGCGAACACGGGGCCGGTGTCCATGCCCTCGTCCATGGACATGAGCGAGACCCCGGTCACCGCTTCGCCGTCGACGATCGCCCAGGTGATGGGCGCGGCGCCCCGGTACTTCGGCAAGATCGAGGCGTGCAGGTTCACGCAGCCGAGCCGCGGCGCCTCGAGGACCGCCTTCGGGAGGATGCGGCCGTACGCCATGACCACGGCGACGTCGGCCCGCTGCGCGGCGAGCTGTGCGGCGAGCTCGGGCGTGCGCACCTTCGCTGGCTGCGCGACCTCGAGCCCGAGCTCGAGCGCCCGCGCCTTCACGGCCGGCACCTTGGGGGCGAGCCCGCGGCCTGCGGGGCGGTCGGGCTGGCACACGACCAGGGAGACCTCCGCGATGCGGTGCAGCGCCTCCAGCGCGGGGACCGCGATCTCGGGCGTCCCGAAGAACAGGGCGCGCATCAGGAGCCCTTCTTCAGCGGCTTGCCCTTCTCGTCGAGGGTGCCGGGATCGGCGCAGCAGCGGAAGCCCGTCTCGTAGAAGACGAAGCCCGGCTCGTGTGCGTCGTTGGTGCCGCGACAGCCGGTCCAAGGCTTCGCCCAGAACCCACCCATCAGCGCTCCCTTGTGCTTGCGGGAGGGACGCGTCGTCACCCACTCCTCCACGTTGCCGTTCATGTCGAACACCCCGAACGCCGAAGCGCAGCGCGCGTAGCGCCCGCTGGGCGCTCCCTGCCAGAGCTTCTCGGCCTCTCGCTCGGCCTCCTCGTCGATCTTCCCGAACTTCGAGAAGTCGACGGGCTTCCACTGCTTGTCGCTGTTGCAGACCTTCTTGTCGACGGCCCACCCGTAGGCGTAGGGCAGCACCTGCGGCCCCTCGCAAGCGGTCTCCCACTCTTGCTCGGTGCACGGACGCTTGTTGCGATCTGAGCACCACTTGAGCGCGCTCTTGTACGACTTCATCACGAACGGGCGCGCGCCCTTCTTGTTCGGCGCCTCGTACTGATCCATGCACACGTCGATCTGGGTCACCTTCCCCTCGTAGGCGCTGATCCCCTCGAAGTACGCCATGCACTTCTGTTCCTTCAGGTCCTGGAACGGTGACGTGCAGTAGAAGTGCACCTCGTCGTGGTGCGTTCCGGTCACCAGGCGCATGTCCGCGGGGCATTTCGCGCTCGGGCCGGGGTCGAGCTCTGCGCCCGGGTCGGGCGCGGACGACAGCACCATCGAGATGGCGACCAAGGCGGCGAGGGGATCGGACATGGCTCAGATCCGGGGTCGGATCACGAAGTAGTAAAGCGCGGCGCCGCCAACCAGCAACATGAGCAGCAGCAAGACGAGCAGCGCGGGCCTCCCTCCGCGAGGAGGTGGCTCGCGCAGCGTCTCGGGGACTCCGGTGGGCGGTGTGATCGGCGCCACGGAGATCTCGGGCGGCGACGGCCTGCCTCCCGTCGGCGGAGGCGGCGCGGCCGGCGAGAAGCCGCGGGCGTCCGCGGCGGCGATCGCCGCGTTCATGGCCGCAGCTTGCTCGTGCGAGATCGCGACGGTCGAGCCGAAGCCGCCCTGCGCCTGTGACGACGCAGAAGCGGACGAGAGCGTCTGCCGGATGCCGTCGGGCTGCGCGCTTTGGGCGGCGGCCATCGCGGCGTGAGGCCCTCGCGACTCGAGGAACTGGGTCTTCGCCTCGTCGTCGGCCTCCTGGAGGCTGCCCATCGGCTGCCCTTGCCCGAAGCTCGCCGCCGTCATCGCGACGGTGGCTCCGCCGCGGCTGCCTTGGCTGCTGCCGGGGTAGGGGCCTGACGCGACGCCGGGCGAGCCGCTCATGGGCGAGCCGCCGCTCGTGGGCGCCGCCCCGGGAGGGCTGCGGCCCCGAGCGCGCGGCGGCGTCGGCCGCCTTGCGGGCTTTATCGATCTTCGCCTCGAGGTCCATGAACGTGACCCCGCCGCTCACCAGCGCGCCGCCCAGCGCCTCGCGGAACCACGCCTGCTGCATCGGGGTGTTGCGCTGGACGAAGGCCCCGAAGCTCGCCTGATCATCGGACTCGAAGCCGCGCTCGCGGCGCCACGCGTCGAGCTGCTCCTTCAGCTCGCTCGCGCTCCCGAAGCGCTCCTTCGGGTTCTTCCGGAGGCACTTCGTCACCAGCTCGACGAAGATCGGGCTGACCTTTCGAAACTCGAGGATGCTCGGGGGCTCCTTCGTGGTCACCGCGACCAGCGTCTCGAGGTCGTTCGTGCCCACCCACGGCCGGCGCCCCGCCAAGAGCTCGAAGATGACCACGCCGAGCGCGAAGAGGTCGGCTCGAGCGTCGATGCCGCCGCCCCTCGCTTGCTCCGGCGCCATGTACGCCGGCTTGCCTTTCATCATCCCGATCCGGGTGTTCGTGAGCCGCTCCTCCGCCTTGGCGATCCCGAAGTCCGCGATCTTCACGATGCCGTCGAAGCTCACCAGGATGTTCCCCGGCGTGAGGTCGCGGTGGACCAGCCCCAGCGGCGCACCATTTTCGCCTCGCAGCTCGTGCGCGGCGACCAGGCCCGCGCAGACCTGGGAGGCGATGTTCGCCACGGTTCGTTCGGCGAAGGGCTCCTGCTTCTCCTTCGACTCCTTGATGAGGCGTGACAGGCTTACGCCCTCGACGAGCTCGACTGCCAGGAAGAGCCCCTCGTTGTCGCGGCCCCAGGCCTCCGCCCGGACGACGTGTGGGCTCGCGATCGTGGCCGTGATCCACGTCTCGTCGAGGAACATGTTCACGAACTCGGGCTCCTCCTCGAGGGAGGGGTTCAGCCGCTTGACCGCCAGCGCCTGACCCGAGAGCCGCCCGTCCGTCGCGCGACAAAGCTGCACCATCCCCATCCCGCCGCGCGCAATGTCGGCGAGTGTGACCAGCGTCAGATCTTCCGCCGGCGGTAGGGCGGAGTGCAGCATCGCGGCCATCCTACACCGGGCTCGCACCGCGAAGGGCTCTGTCCATCCTCGGCTGAAAAAGGATTTGACGAGCGCCGGTCCGGTTTTAACGTGGGCTCCTAGGCGGCCTCGATTCGAAGCTCGAGTAGGCTGGCCGTTCCCCTGGGCTCGCCCACACCCGGCCAACTGGCCCAAGAGACCATGTCCGACAAGAAGAATCCCCCGCCGCCCATCCCCCCCCGCGTCGACGAAGAGATCGTCTTCGGCGACGAGCTCCCGGTTCTGCCCATCCGGAACGCGGTGCTCTTCCCCGGTGCCGTCGCCCCGTTCGACGTCGGCCGCGAGAAGTCGGTCGCCCTCGTCGAGGACGTCGACAACCTCACCCAGCCGGTGATCGCGATCTTCGCGCAGCGCGACCCATCGACCGACGACCCAGGCTACGAAGATCTGTACCACGTCGGCTGCGCTGCCCGCGTGCTCAAGGCGCTCAAGCACAGCTCCGGCAACTACTCGCTCATCCTTCAGGGTCTCGTCCGGATTCGCCTCGACACGGTCCAGCAGACCGCCCCGTACATGCGGGCGAAGATCCGTAAGCTCGACGAGCCCACCACGGAGGACGTCGAGGCCGAGGCGCTCGCGATGAGCCTTCGCGACATCGCGAAGCAGGTCATCCAGCTCATGCCCGAGCTGCCCCGCGAGGCGGGCTCACTCATCGACAGCATCCAGGCTCCCGGTGCGCTCGCCGATCTCGTGGCCGCCAACCTCGACGCCCCCGTCGAGGAGAAGGCCCAGCTGGTCGAGACGATCGACATCAAGGAGCGTGTCCGGAAGGTCCTGCGGCTGCTCACGCGCCAGCTCGAGATCCTCAAGATGCGCGAGCGCATCAACTCGCAAATCAAAGAGGAGATGGGCAAAAACCAGCGCGAGTATGTGCTCAGGCAGCAGCTCAAGGCCATCAAGGAGGAGCTCGGCGAGGACGACGGCGATCAAGGAGATCTCGACGGCCTCGAGGACCGCATCGCGAAGGCCAACCTCCCCACCGAGGCGGAGACGGTCGCGAAGAAGCAGCTCAAGCGCCTGCGCACCATGCAGGTCGGCTCGGCCGAATACACGGTCGTGCGCACCTACCTCGACTGGATCCTCGATCTTCCGTGGACGCACTCGACCCCGGACAACCTCGACATCGCCAAGGTCCGGGACGTCCTCGACGAGGACCACTACGGCCTGGAGAAGGTCAAAAAGCGCATCCTCGAGTACCTCGCGGTTCGCAAGCTGAAGCAGGACAAGAAAGGTCCGATCCTCTGTCTGCTCGGCCCGCCCGGCGTCGGCAAGACCTCGCTCGGCCGCAGCATCGCGCGCTCGCTGGGCCGGAAATTTCACCGCATCTCACTCGGCGGCGTGCATGACGAGGCCGCCATCCGCGGTCACCGCCGCACGTACGTCGGCGCGCTTCCCGGTCAGGTCATCCAGGGCATGAAGAAGGCGGGCACCACCAACCCCGTGTTCATGCTCGACGAGATCGACAAGATCGGGCACGACTTCCGCGGCGATCCTTCCGCGGCGCTGCTCGAGGTCCTCGACCCCGAGCAGAACAACACCTTCGCAGACCACTACCTCGAGATCCCGTTCGACCTGTCGAACGTGATGTTCGTGGCGACCGCGAACGTCGCGGACCCCATCCCGCCTCCGCTCCGCGACCGTATGGAGATCCTCGAGATCCCCGGCTACACGCGCAGGGAGAAGCTCGCCATCGCGCGCCGTCACCTGCTCCCCAAGCAGCTCAGCGAGCACGGCCTCTCCGAGGACTACGTCGAGATCACCGACCAAGCCCTCGAGAACATCATCGACCACTACACGCGCGAGGCGGGCGTCCGCTCCCTAGAGCGCCAGGTGGCGGCCGTCATCCGCGGCGTCGCGGTCAAGGTCGCCGAGGGCGACTCGAAGAAGCGCCGCGTCGACAACGAGGACGACCTGCACGAGTTCCTCGGCGCCGCGAAGTACACCAGCGAGGTCGCCGAGCGCACCGCCGAGACGGGCGTCGCGACCGGCCTCGCGTGGACCAGCGTCGGCGGCGAGATCCTCTTCATCGAGGCGACGCGCATGCACGGCGGCGGCAAGATGCAGCTCACCGGGCAGCTCGGCGACGTGATGAAGGAGTCCGCGCAGGCGGCGCTCTCGTTCGTGCGCACCAACGCCGAGAAGTTCGGCATCCCGAAGGATTTCCTCGAGAAGAGCGACCTTCACATCCACATCCCGGCCGGCGCGATGCCGAAGGACGGGCCGAGCGCCGGCGTGACGATGTTCACGGCGCTCGTCTCGCTCCTCACCGGCATCAAGGTGCGACACGACGTCGCGATGACCGGCGAGATCACGTTGCGCGGGCGCGTCCTGCCCATCGGCGGTGTGAAGGAGAAGGTGCTCGCCGCGCACCGGGCTGGCATCAAGCGCATCTTGCTCCCCGAACGCAACCGCCCCGATCTCGAGGAGGTGCCGAAGGAGGTCGTCGACGAGCTGCAGTTCGTGTTCGTCGGGCGGATGGAGCAGGTGCTGGAGGCGGCGCTCGAGTCGATGCCTCGCCCGACGGTGCCCGGCGAAGAGAAGCCGGCCGAGACGAAGCCGGTCGAGAGCACGAACTGACCTCACGGCGGTGACGCACGAGGCCCGGCGACCCACAAAACGGCCGCTCGGGCCTCGGACTTTTTGTGAGGGTGAGGAGAGGGGCTTGCGAGGACGATCGTTGGCCTCTACCTTCGACCTCCTGCGCGGCGCCTGCCGCTGCGTGAGAGAGCCCGCTCGATGAAGCCGTGCCCCAGCTGTGGATGGATGCTGCAGGACGCGGATCCGTCGTGCAACATGTGCGGCAACGCCGTCGGCGGTGGAGCGCCTCCGCCTCCTCCCGGCGGAGGCGGCATGCCTCCTCCTCCTCCTCCGATGCCCGCTGGGGGCATGGGCGGTGGCTATCCGCCGCCTCCTGGAGGCATGTTCGGCGGCGGGCCTCCTCCTGCTCCCGCAGCGTCCGGCGGGGGCTACGACATCTCGAACTCCCCGTGGGCCCAGATGTCGCCGGCCCGAAACGCGCCCCCTGCGCCTGCTCCGCCTCAGCCGCAGCCTGGCCCTCCGATGGGTCCCCAGGGCGGTGGCTACGGCGCCCCCCCGATGCCGATGGGCGGCATGCCGGGGATGCCAGCCATGCACGGGATGCCCGGCATGCCCGGCATGCAGCAGCCCCATCCCCAAGCCGCACCGATGGGGCCGCCGGCCGCCTCGATGGGGGCGCCCCAGATGGTCGGCTTCGGCGCGCCTCCTCCACAGATCAACCAGAACGCCTATCCGCCAGCCCCAGCGTTCGCCCCGCCCCCGGGCGCTCCCGCGCAGATGGGGTTCCAGGGCCAGATGGGACCGCCTCCAGTCACGAGCGCGGCGATGCCCCCAGCGCCCCCGCCGATCGTCGGTCTCGTCTCGGGGGTGGGCATGGCGCCACCCGTACCCGGCCCTGTCCTCGCGCCTCCTCCGGTGGTCGGTGGCTTCGGGGGACCCCCTCCAGTCATCGCCCCTCCGCCTCCCATACCCCCACAGGCGCTCCCTCAGTCGCCCGGCGTGTTGTCCGGCCCGATGGCGGCCCCCGTGGGCGGGCACGTGTCACCAGGCGCTGGCATCTTGGTCGGCTTCCTCGTGACCTTCCAGAACGAGCCGAGCGGCATCTTCTGGCCGATTCGAAGCGGCCGAACGCAGCTCGGCCGCGCCGGCTCCGACAAGACCGACATCGGCATCAACGACGCGAGCTCGTCATCGCGCCACGCGACGGTCACAGCCGATCCGTCGACGGGGCAGGCGTTCGTCCAGGACGACGGCTCGCGCAACGGGACCTTCCTCAACGAGCAGAAGCTGCCCCCCGGCGAGCAGCGCCAGCTCCACGACAACGATCGCTTGCGGCTCGGCAGCACGACGCTCGTCGTGAAGCTGCTGGTCTCTTAGTTTGCCCCGCGCGCCCGCTGGCGCGGGGCCCTTCGGATTTCCCGCGCCCGAGCGCGCGAGAAATCCGGCGCGGGTTTTCGGGTGCTTGTCCCGCGCGCCCGCTGGCGCGGGGCCCTTCGGATTTCCCGCGCCAAGAGGCGCGAGAAATCCGGCGCGGGGTTCAGCTCAGGCGCCGCCAGAGCACTTCTTCAGGCCCATGTCGACGATGCACGACGAGCTGAGGCAGTCGTCATCGTTGTTGCAGAGCTGGCCGTCGTCGCATCGCGCCGTGCAGAAGCCACCGCCGCAGTCGATGTCGGTCTCTGCGCCGTCCTTGACGCCGTTCTCACAGGGGGGTGGGCCGCCCGGGATGAAGCACTCGAAATAGTTCACCACCTCGGGGTTCGCGTTCGCGAGCTCGCCTTCGACCGGCGGGTAGAACACGTTCAAGCGGATGACGCCCGTGGTCTCGATACCGCCCGGGTTGTACTCGATCTCCACGTGCGGGAGGATCTGCTCGTACTCGGGGCAGCGCGTGATCTGCAGGCGGTTGAAGTTGAACGCGCTCGCGTCGGGGCAGGTGACCGCGAGCGAGTCGCTCGTCTTGCCGCCCTGCATGTTGAACAGCCCGCCTTCGATGAACTCATCCGGGAGGTCGTTCGCGTCGACACCCGCGTCGGGGAGCGGATCCCCGTTGATGAACACGCTGAAGTCGTACTTCGCGCGGAACTCAATGTTCCCGCACTCGGTCTGGTCCGGGTTGATGAGCTTGACCTTCTGCGGCTCTTCGCCCGTTCCCGGCTCCGCCGTCAGGCTGAGCGGCGGCTCGAACACGACGATACCGCCCTCCGCCAGGAAGCACTCTCCCAGCTTGTCGCGCGACGCGAACTCACCAGGCTTCGTGGTCCCGACGACGCCGCACTTGGCTCCGACATCCTCGAAGAACTCGCCGTAGCAGTTGTTCGGATCGCGGACCCAGCCGCACAGATCGTCGAACTGGGTCGGCGAGTCACAGCCATAAGCAAGGAGCGTCGGAAGAGGGAGGAGGGCGCCGCCGACGATCGCGGAACGCACGACCCAACGTCGACCGCGCTTTTCGGCCTTTTCCATTCGTCCAGTATCCGAAATCGGGCGCGCGCTGGAAAGAGGTTCCACAGGGGCCTCCTCAGAACTCGGTGTAACCGCCGGCGACCACGTACGCGTCGTCGACGCCCGCGTACGTGAACATCCCCCAGCATGGCAGCTTGTGCTTGAGGGCGAAGCGGAGCGCGGTCGAGAGGCTCGCCTTGGGCGCGAGCACCGCGATGTTGCCCCGACGCACGCCCCACCAGCCCGGACCGTGCTGCAACAGGGCGTCGTGCAGATCCTTCGAGGCTGCGTAGCGGTCCTTCAGCACCGCGACCCTCAGGCGGAGCACGTTCCTGTCGCCGTCATCCTCCTGGTTCTCGATCTCGTACCACCAGAGGTCGTCACGGGCTCGCTTCGCACGGGCGTTGATGTTGTGCGCAGCGAAGAACCGGGTGAGGTCCTCCTGGTCGAGGTCGTCCTTCACCATCGACAGATCGACGCCGGTGCACGTCTCTGGGGCGAACTTGAACTTGCCGAGCGAGACAGACGCCTTCTCGTCTCCCTCGGGGGTCACCAAGTTGCCTTCCAGATCGACGTTGGAGACATCCGGGTAGTCGATGCCTGAGCTGATGCCGGCATCGCACGACGTGGTCGCCATGAGGAGGGTGAGGCCGGCCAATGCGACGGCCCGGAGGCCGGACGAGGAAGCCATGTTCGACCCCCACGATATTTCATCCCGCGCCGCGCGGGCAAACTCGTGCGACCTCGGGGGGGCTTCAGGGCACCCCGCCGGTCCAAAGGGGGCGAAACTTTGGCTGCCGGGCCAGACTGGCGTAGATTCTTCGACGTGATGCGTCCGCGCGCTCGTGCGAACACCTCCGGCACCCTCCTCGTAGCCGCCGCGCTGACGCTCTCAGCGTGCGGTGGAGCGGAGCAGGCGCCGAAGAATGATGACGTCTTCTATCTCCATGGCGGCGGCGTGCTCGACGTCAACAAGAGCTACGAGACGTACTTCCCCAAGCTCGATCGCGAGAAGACGCTGAACGTCCCTCGGCTGGTCGGCGTCGGCGTGCTCTCCGGCGACGTGCGCCTCTCCCGGCCGATCGACTGGACCATCCGCGACGCCGACTACACCGCGGAGAAGCGGTTCATCTCGTACCAGTCGCCGCGGCAGTTCGTCTTCTCGATCCTCGAGCGGCTCGACCCCCCGAACGACCCCTGGTCGGAGGTGGAGAAGCGCTACGAGGTGGAGACGAGGGAGCTCGGCGGGAAGATCTTCGCCCATCGCCAGCCCATCGGTACCGCGAACGGCCAGGGCCGCGCCTACCTCCTGCGCTCGAGCGTCAAGGGAAAGCCCGAGATGTTCTACTCGTACGCGACCGAGATGTTGATCCGCAACGACAAGCGCGTGCTGCTCGTGCAGGTCGTTCACCAAGGCGAGATCGATCCCATCGCGGACGAGGTCAACGCCGCGGTCTCGAGCCTCATCCTCTACTGACGGTCGCGCCTCACGGGCTGCTCGCTCCCGCGCGCGAGAAGTCTTGCTGCAGCCGCTCCATCAGCTCGCCGAAGGCTTCCATCGCCTCGAAGGCGTCCGCGCCCTCAGCCTCGAACGTCACCTCGCTGCCGTCGGCCGAGCGCTTGAGGCCGTGCCGCTTGAGCGCTACGAGCAGCTCGCGAACCCGTTCGATCGAGGCGAGGCGAGCCTCCATGGGCCCTCCTTCCCCGCGGTGCCGAACGAGCAGCTGGCACTCGAAGCTGCGGCAGACGCTGGGCCGCTCGGCGTAGATGCCGCACGCTTTGTCGACGAGCTTCGGGCACGGCTGCTCGAAGCCCTTGTCCTGGATGACGCGCAGCCCCGCGCGGCGCGCGGGCTCGAGCTCCTCGGGGCGGAGCAGCGCGCGTTTGAAGAGCGTGCCGTCGCAGCAGAAGCCGCAGCTCTTGCACAGGGTCTCGAGCTCGGTCGTGCGATCGGACAAACCAGCCTCCGTTGCGCGCGCAGCTAATCGAGTAGGTTCGCGCTCTCGAACGGGTTCGGCGGCGGCTCGCCGTGGTCGTCGTCTGCGGACGCGTCGCCCTCGGGCTTCGGATCCTCGAGCGGCACGGTAAGAATGAACGGTCGCTTCGGGCCGCCGAGCCACGCGGTTCGCTTGATCGTCGACGCCCTCGGAGAGCCCAGCTGGAAGCGCGGCGCGGCGTCCGGCTTCACGTGGAGCTCTAGCAGCACGTCGTACATTCCGCGTGTGAACACGGCGCAGACGCCGCGCAAGAGGGGCCGCTTGTGGCCTCCCGGGAGGAAGGCGAGGTAGTCGTCGTACCCTAGCGGCCCGAGGACGATCTTGTACCGGCTCGACGCGTCGAAGACATACTTGCCGATCGTGAGCGACTGACCCAAGGTCGCGTTCGCCTGCCCCAGCTTGTTGCGGTAGGGCTTCTCGATCAGCGTCCACGCGCCGATGAACTGATCGATGCTCACGCCCATGTTCCCGAACAGCTCTTGCAGCGCGATGTTGAGGCCGTGCGCGGTGCGCGCGCGCCACGCGAGCATGGGGGCGTAGCGAAGAAAGAGGAACTTGTGGATCGGCGGGTTGTGCGCGCCGAACCCGTCGATGCCCGCCGCGCACAACATTCGCCGCGTGAAGGGGTCTTGGCCCTTCGACCTGTACCCGACATAGAGCCGGTACTTGGTCCACGTGCGGTACAGCAGGCCGAACATCCGGTGGTGGATGACGTCGAGCATGTCGCGGACCGGCTGCGACTGGCCCTGGTGCTCCGTCTGGCTGATCTCCTCGATGAAGTAAGAGAAGAGCGGCGAAGAGACGCCGTACAACCCGAAGAAGGTCGTGATGACGCGCGTGCGCCACACGCCATCCAGACCGTCGATCTGCTCCACCGAGCGCACGTCGCTCGCCGGGAACGCCATGTCGGTCGCCGGGCGAATGCGGATCTTCTCTTGAGCGACCGGGCCGTCGACGCCGATGGGCGTGGAGCCCTGGTGGAACCGCTCGAGCGCGTAGAGCAGCTGGAAGAAGCCAAACCGGCTTCCCCGCTCGACGATGGGACGAATGTCCGCTCCCGTCAGATCAGGTAGCGGTGGCCGTTCTTCGGTTCCCATTTGTACTCCACGCGCGTGCTCTGACCCATGATGGAGAGCTGCGTGAACGAGTTCAGCGCGACGTACGAAGCGAACATCTCGTTGAGGATGGACGCGAACAGGTACATGTCGCCCTCGCCGGCGAAGCCCGTCTCGTCGAGCTCGAGGCGCGCCGCGATGCCCCGGATCGGCGCGCCGCGATAGAGGCGGTCGGTTGGGCTCACCTCGATCGACTTGATGGCGGCGACGCGCAGCTGGTTGGCGCGGGCCGCCTGCCGATCGATGAGCGCCTGGAAGTTGTAGATGTCGACCGTGCCGCGGAGCACATCGAGCTCGGCGATCGATCGGTACGTCATGGCCATGTGCGCGAGCACGCGCCACTGCAGCTCCCGGCCGATGGGCGGCGGGAGCGGCTGGGTGACTGGCGCGATGTTGCTGAACGTCGCGACCGCCGGCGAGGTCGCGGTCGAGACGCGCAAATCGCCCAGCTTGAGCTGGGAGGGCAGGCGACGGTTCGTGCAGGTCGAGTCGATGCTGATGACGTCGAAGTCGGGCAGCTGCTTTGCGTCTGCGGGCGTCCCGAACGAGATGTATACGTCGACGCCGTCGCCGACGGCGGCCGGGCGCAGGTGGTTCTGGTAGAAGACGCCGCGCTCCGAGGCCTCGGGGTCGATCTCGTGCTCGAACGACAAGAACGACGGGATCTTCACGCGCTGGCTCGTCTTGCGTGCGATGCCGACGACGTTGTCGACGCTGTAGATCTCGAAGCCGTTGGGCTCCCCGCCGGAGGGGCGAGTGAGGTACTCGTGCTTGGCGGGGTCGGGCTTGATCGGATCGGTCGGGTGCGCGAAGAGGTTCACCACCGGCGAGCAGAAGAGCTTGAAGTTCTCCTTCGAGACGCGCGTGTTCGCCGGCATCGAGTCCTTGAACTGGATGAGCACGGCGAAGCGATCGCCGATCTTCTCGGCCGGGAGCCGCTCGAAGCCGCCGATGTCGAAGAACGCGAACTTCTGCGGGAGCGTGAAGTACTCCTGCAGCAGGCGGAAGCCGGGGAACACGGTGGCGGGGTAGGGGATGAGCGCTTGCTCCTCGGCGAACCCGACGAGCTCGAGCGAGCGTCGGTTCGGCACCGCGAGGACGTTGTCACGCCCGCCCGAGTCGACCGAGGCGATCGCGAGGCTCTCGACGTGCTCTCCGAGCCACAGGCGCACGTCGTCCTGGATGCGGCGCTCACCCTGGATGTAGAAGCGCACGCTCTTGAGGTTCAGCGCGGCGAAGTTTGCTCCGCCCGTGAGGCGAAGCTCGATGCGCAGCGTCTGCGCGAGCGTCTGGTTCGTGTCGACGCGGACGTCTTCGACCGCCAGCGGGAGCAGCTCGACGTCCTGCGTGGTGCGGAACCGGCACGACACGCCGTCGACCGGGACGGAGCCGACCTCCGAGCCGCGAGGGACCAAGAGCCGCTCGCGCACGACGTTGGGCAGCGGCGTGAACTCGACGATGCTCGCGGACGGCACCTGCCGGACGTAGTGCGGGAAGAGGAGCTGCGCGACCGAGTGGATGACCTCGGGCAGCTCGTCGTCGATCTTCTGCCGGATCTTTCCTGTGAGGAAGGCGACGCCCTCGAGCAGACGCTCGACGTCGGGGTCGCCACCGCGCTCGGCGAGCATGGGGCCGATGCCCGGGTACGCCGACGCGAACTCTTTGCCGAGCTCGCGCAGGTACGTCAGCTCATCCTGGAAGTACTTATTGAACATCCGGCGGATGCCCAGTCGACGACACCCGTGGCCGAGCTGTCAACTGGCGATGCTGGGGGATCACAGCTCCTGCAGCTCGACGTTCCCGTGCTCGTCCATGCTCGTCCCCATCCGAAGCGGCTGGCGCCGCCCGTCGGAGAGGACGATGTGCCCGCTGATCTCGAACGTCATCGCGGGCATCCCGGCCGCGTTCGTGTTTCGGACATGCCGGATCTGCACGTTCTTGAGGCGCGGCTCATAGAGCTGGATGCTCGTCTTCACGCCCCGCTGAATGAGCGCGACCGCCTCGGTCATGTCGTGGAGGAGGTGTGTCACGTCCGGGACGCCGTAGTCCGGGCAGGTGATGGAGCTGCCGTGCTTCGTGGTCAACATCTGCTTGATGTGACGAACGACGGCGCTCGCCGTGTCCTCGGCCTTCCACGTGTGGCGCTCGGTGTTGTTGGGGTCCGCTGCGCGCTCGAGCTTGGTTAACAGCGACGTCGACACGAGGCCATCCTAACAGGAGCTTTCCGAGCTTGGCGCTCGCCCAGCGATCGCCCCACAAAAAGAAGCAGCGGCCGGCGCGAACCTGTCGCGTCGGCCGCCCTACTGCGAGCCCGAGGGCTCTCGTCAGCTCAGACGTTCGGCGCGAGCCAGTCGTCCTGCCAGACCTTGTTGCCGAGCTTCCAGGTGCCTTCGATCTTCTGGTACACCATCTCGACGATGTACATGTTCTCGTAGCGGGTCAGCTCCGGGTTCTTGTTGTTCAGCATCTCGAACTCGAGCTGGCTGATGAACGCGTTGGTGAGCTTGACCTCGTAGGTGAGGGTCTCGACGCCCGCACCACCCGCAGTGCCGAGCTTGTTCGGCGAGAAGAAGGAGATCACGACCTCCTTCAGCGACTCGTTGTAAACGAGCGATTGGTAGAACTGCGGCATCGCCTGATCGTAGTAGAGGCGCGAACGGATCGGCATGTGCTGGCGCTTGCCGGTCGCCTGGCCGCTTGCCGAGTCGCGGGGGCTCTTGATGGTGTGGTTGTTCGCGATGATCTCCATCCAGCCTTCACGGCCCTTCTGGATCGAACCACCCTTGAACGCGCCCTGCTTCTCACCGACGATCTTGGAAAAATAGGCATTCAGAGACATGTAGATTCACCTCTCCCAACGCTCGAGAACCTCGGTACTCAGTCTATGCGGCCCCGCACGCTGGCCGGGAGCTCGAGGAACATGGGGAAACGAGATCCGACTTCGAGTTTGCTTGTACAGGCAGGACAGGGACACTTTCCCTCCCCCTTCCGCAATCCTCTCGGCTCGAAGCATTCCGAGGTGACAGGTTCATAGGCTAAACAGGTTCGAGGCTTCGTCAACGGGCACCCTCCAAAAAAAGTGAGAATCACCTCCACGCTCTTTTCGCGAGGTCGGCGTAGCGCGACGCACAGCGAGAACGCGCGCTGATCGCGGGCGGACGTCCCAGCTCGAAGGTTCGATCGTCGACCTCGGCGTCAGCCTGGAAATTTTCGCCCGCCGCGCCACCGTGATACGAATTCGGTTGTGCTCCGCAACGCCTCGAAGGCCGCCGTTGCCGCCACCGGCTTCTTGGCCCTGACCGCCCTGGCTGGGTGCCCCGATCCTCTCAAGAGCCAGGTGCGCCAGGTCGAGATCCGGTACGTGACCCCGATCTCGGTTTGCCGAAACAAGCTCCCGCCCGTCGGTGATCCATCGAGGGCAGGGTCGGCGGTCCGCGACCTCGATCCGGGCCAGTGGCTCGAGGTCTTGGTCCCCGGCTACACCGACGGCGACGAGCAAGGGCTCGAGGCGCTGGCGGTCGATTGCACGGGCAGCTACCTGTTCGCGAACGAGTCGCTCCGCGGCGGGGCGAGCGATCGAGGCTGGCCCAGGTTCGTCGACCCGGACGAGATGACGCTCAACTCCGGCCCCAACGGGATGCGGGTGCTCTGGCTCCGCGCCCTGAAGTTCGAGAACGGCGACGAGGGCGGCCCGATCGCCCTGTCTCGCGCCTACGGCGACAACGCCGAGATTTACGGCGTCGGAAGCTTCCGCGGGCCGAAGAACACCAAGTTTCAGACCGCTCGCATCGGCAACGAGACCATCGTCGTGGCCGAGTCGAAGGAGTGCGACCCGGAGACCCAGACCTGCCGCAAGCGTGGCCACTTCTTCCTGCCTCGCCGCGGCCGGCTCATCGAGTCCACGGTCGTCGACCTCGACCGCGTCCAGGTCATGCCATCAGCGACGCAGCGCGGCCTGTACGCGCAGTATCACCTGAGCACCGACGTGACCTATCAGAAGGATGGCATCCTCCTGCTCGAGCGCGTGTCCGTGCGCATCGCGAAGACCGAGGTGCCCGATCTCGACAGCGATCGAGAGCTTCGCGCGGTCGAGTTCTCGCGCTTCCTCAAGATCGAGCGCGACACGATGTTCTCCAGCAACGAGCCCCTCTGGGAGCGCGTGGTCGGCAGGGACTAGCGTCCTCGGTCGCGGGTGAGAGGGTGAGGTAGGGCTCCGCGACGCGGGGCCCTTCGCCGTTCCATGGCTTCGGATCCATGGCTCGGCGCGGCGATACATCGCGTTCGGCTCAGTGCCCGGGGCGTGCCCTCGCGCGACACCTCGACGTTTGTTGTTGCCGTAGCCGCAGTTGGGCTCTTGGAAGAGCGAGTACGCGAGGCCCGTGAGGAAGCCGGTGATGACGCCGGCAGCGACGCCGACGCCGATCTGCGCGGGGTCCTCGAAGGCGTCGAACTCCGCTCCCGAGATGCCGCGACCCACGCTGGTCATCACGCCCGCGGCGAGCGGGACGATGACGTTGCCGACGAACGAGCCCGCGTGGAACTCAGCGTCGGAGTAGACGAGCGTGTCGATGATGAAGATCGCCGTGCCCGCGCCCATGCCGCTCCACGCGGCGAACGAGTGGGTGGAGGGCATGCCGTAGGACTCGCAGTTGGAGCCCGAGAAGCCGCTCTCCGTCTCCTCGACGGTGCACCCGGGGCGGGTGCCTTCTCCGAGGTTCTTGATCGGGATGTCGACCAAGAGCGTCGCGGCGGTCAGCGTCATGATGGGGGCGAGCTGGGAGATGTGCCAGCGCGCCTTCCACCCGACGGTGGCTTCTGGATCGTTGTAGTAGATGCGTGGCATCACCGAGACGGTGCCGACTCCGACGAGCATCGAGATCGTGGAGACCGTGCCCCAGCCGTCATCGCGCTCTGCAGAAGGTGGAATGGCTTGAGCATGAGCCTCCCCGCTGGGGATGCTCACACCGACGAGCGCGCTGATCAAAGCGCCAGCAAGAACAAGGGGACGCCGGGCTCGCATGACCTCTTGCGACGTAGCCTACGTGGGGTGTCACTCAGGGCAAAGAAATCAGATACTGAGCACGAGCATCTCTTGTCGGCCGGGGCCTCACTCGGGGCCACCTTGGCCGCCTGGGCCCCGTCGTCCGCCCGATTGGGTGAACCTGCCGAGCTTCGGTGCGTCGCCTTGTTGCTGGAAATTCTCGCCGGCAGCCTGCGCGTAGGCCCTCGAGAACTGCGACCCGAAGATGACGAGGAAGGTCTCCTTGTCTTCACCCGCGTAGTCGGCGTGCCGGACCTCGTAGAGCTTCCAGAGGGCTTCGAACCGATTCGAGAACAAGCCGCCCTTCTTGCCGCTGCGCTCGAACTCGGCCTCGAGCGACTTGGGGCTGAGCCGTTGGAGCAGCTGCTTCACGCCCTCCATGACGCCGTTCATGAGGGCGACCTGGTGGCTCATGACCTCGACGAACGTGTTCTGCAGCGCGTGCGGGGTCTCGGGGCTGGCGGCGTGCCCGAGCAGCGCGATGCCGAGCTCCTTCGCGTCCTTGGACGCCGCGACGGGATCGCGCGCGGCCTCCTCGCGATCGAGGACCTCCTTCGAGAACTCTTTGTAGCCGTCGCGGAGGCTGATGAAACAACGGAGGAACACGTCGAGCGAGTCTCGCACGCGCTTGGCGAAGCCGAGCACGCTCGGCACATCGTCGGGGAGCTTCGTGCCCGGCGCGAGCGTGGTTGCCAGCTCGGTGAGGGCGGCGAGCGCGGCCTGCCCCGGGCCGGCCTGCGTGAAGACGCGGAGGTCGATCCCGTAGTACTGCGCGATCTTCCGGAAGTCGCTCTCGAGGCTCAGCGCTGGCTGCTCATACCCGAGCCTTCGCAGGTACGCGTTTCGGACGTCGGGCGGCAGCCGCGTGAGGTGATCGTAGATGACCCGGTACACAGTCTGCCAGGCCTGGCGATAGGCCTCGATGTAAGGCGCGACCTGTCGGACATAGGGGTCCTCGGCGCCGGGCGGCATCGGACCGTAGCGGTGCGCGAGCGCTCGCGTGGTCTCCGGGCCTTGGCCGAAATCTAGGACGCCCGTGTCCTTGCCCGAGTCGTCGACGACCTTCGGCGGAGCAGCGGCGGTCATGCCGAGGCGGATGACGATGGGCCCGATCGTGATCTCGGGGGCGCCGGTGATGTCGATGAGCTGATCGCGGACGAGGCGCTGGCCCTTGTAGAGCGTGCCGTTCGTCGACCCGAGGTCCTTCACGAAGAGCTGGCTGTCGTTGCGGATCTCGAACGCCGCATGGAACTGGCTCACGTACGGGCGGTCGATCGGCAGATCGTTGAGCTGGTTGCGCCCAACTCTCACCGGAAACCGCTCGAACGTCGCTTCGAAGCTCTGGTTCGCCTGGGTGTCGAACACCCGCGCGAGCAACGCGACCGCCATCGCAAGGCAGGCTAGCAAAACGTCCGGAGGAAGGATCGAGGTCCGTCAGGAACTTGTCCCTTTGTCCCACACTATACGACTGTCGCGCACACCGATGAGCCTCGTCGACAAGATTCCCCCCCTCGTTTCCGCGCTGGCATTTGGCTACGGCGTCGGAATGGCGGCCCCCGAGGTCAGCCTGGAATCCATGACGCTCGGGGGCAACTCCGCGCCTCAGAAGGTCGTGATGGCGGACCCGAGCCAGCTCGGGGCGCCGATGCTGAGCGCCTCGCTCGAGGCGCGGTTGCCCGGAGAAGAGGCCAACCTCTTGCGCGAGCTCCGCGCGACGCGAGCGGCCTCGCGCTACCCGGAGCTCGATCGCCGCGAGCACGACAGGTTTGGCGCGCGCGAGACCTACGGGGCCGTCTACGACGAAGACCTCGCCGCCGAGGCCGACGAGCTCGAGTCGGTGGGGAGCGCGGCGCTGTCGCGCCTCCAGCTCCCGGACCTCGGCCTGGGCGTCTCGCGTCAGACGCTGAAATACGTGAAGTTTTTCACGAAGACGGATCGCGGTCGCAACATGTTCGAGAGCTGGCTCAAGCGCAGCGGTCGCTACCAAGAGATGATCCAAGACGAGATGCGGGCCCGCTCGCTCCCGGAGGATCTCATCTGGGTGGCGATGATCGAGTCGGGCTTCGACGCGACCGCCAAGTCGCCTGCCGGGGCGGTGGGGCTCTGGCAGTTCATGCCCGCGACCGGCGCGGTCTATGGGCTGCGACAGAACAAGTTCGTCGACCAGCGCCGCAACCCGCGCCTCGCGACCCAGGCGGCGGCCCACCACCTGCGCGATCTCTACATGCGCTTTGGCCAGTGGGACCTGGCCCTCGCGGCCTACAACATGGGGTACGAGCAGCTGCTCGACCGCATCGATCGAGTCGGCACCACCGACTTCAACGAGCTCGTCCGCGCCGGCGTCATGCCCTCGGAGACCTCGAAGTACGTCCCCAAGATCCTCGCCGCCGCGATCGTCGCCAACAACCTCGAGCGCTTCGACTTCGACGAGGTCGAGGTCTCGAAGTCGATCGACTTCGCAGAGCTCGCGGTGCCGCCCCGGACGGCGCTCGAGACGATCGCCAAGGCCGCGGGCGTCTCGACCGCGACGATCCGCAAGCTCAACCCCGACGTGCTCGGCAAGGAGCTGCCGCCGGGCAAGGGCGATCTCATCGTCCACATCCCGTCCGACTCGGTGGAGCGAGCGGTCGCGATGCTGCCCACCATGGTGGAGGTCAACCGGTCGCGGTACGAAGAGGTCGACGTCCTGGACCCCCTCGACCTGATGAGCCCCGAGGGTTACCGGCCCGCCAGCGTCGGGGATCAGAGCCTCCTCTCTTACCTGCCCAAGCCGAAGAAGAAGCGCCGCAGCCTCCGCGACCCGCTGGAGGAGGCCATCGAGGAGCGCTTGGACGACGTGGCCGCCCTGGAGGAGCCCGAGAAGAAGGACAAGGGCATGGTCCTCTACCGCGCGGGGGGCGGCGAGACCCTCCAGGAGATCGCCAAGCAGTTCGAGGCGAGCGCCGATGACGTCGCGCGCGACAACGGGCTCAAGGCTGGCGACAAGATCAAGGAGGGCACCCTCTTGAAGCTCCGCGTCAAGCCTGGGCTCATCGAGGAAAAGGCCAAGACCGGTGGCGTCGATGACGCCAAGCCGAAGGGGAAGCGGCCCGCCAAGGGCTGACACACCTGGGGTCGGGGTGTGCGCGGCGCCGTCGGCGGCTTTTCAGCCTGCCGAGCCGGCGCCGCGGTCGTTTCGAAAAAGTCGGCGCGTGACCCTTCTCTTTCGAACGCGCTCGCCGATAGCATGCCGCGCATGCTCGTCGACCACAAATCGCTGCTCAAGCGACTCACGAAGAACTGCGTCGCCGCCCTCGAGGCTGGTGCCACGCAAGCCGTACAAGCCCGCCACTACGAGATCACCATCGAGCATTTCTTGCTCGCGCTGCTGGACGACGCCTCGAGCGACATCGCGTTCATCGTCAGCCACTACGATCTCAACCCGTCGCAGCTCCGCCAGACGCTCCAGCGGGGTCTAGACGACCTGCGCCAGGGTAACAGCGGCCGTCCGACCTTCTCGCCCGTGCTGCTGGAGTGGATGCAGGACGCGTGGGTCGTCGGCTCGGTCGATCTCGGCTGGCAGAAGATCCGCAGCGGCGTCCTGTTCCTGCGCCTCGTGCAGCAGCCGAACAAGTACTCGACGAGCGGCATCGGCCTGGTGCTCGAGGCGATCCCGAAGGAGGACATGAAGAAGAACCTCCCGACGATCCTCGCGGGCTCGAAAGAGGCCGAGGACGGCGGCGGCGCCCAGGCGAGCGGCGGCACCGGCGGTGCGCCCGGTCAGCCTGGCCTCGGGGACAAGGGCAGCGCGTCCCCGGACTCGGCGCTCGGAAAGTTCTGCATCGACTACACGGGCAAGGCGCGCGCGGGTCAGATCGATCCCGTCTTCGGTCGCGAGCGCGAGATCCGGCAGATCATCGACATCCTGGCTCGCCGCCGGAAGAACAACCCGATCATCGTCGGCGACAGCGGCGTCGGTAAGACCGCGCTCGTCGAGGGTATGGCCTCGATCGTCAACAACGAGGTCCCGCCGCTGCTCCAGGGCGTCGAGATCCTCGGCCTCGATCTCGGCCTTCTCCAGGCCGGCGCGAGCGTGAAGGGCGAGTTCGAGAACCGCCTGAAGGGCGTCATCCAAGAGGTGAAGGGCTCCGCGAAGCCGATCATCCTCTTCATCGACGAGGCCCACACCATCATCGGCGCCGGCGGACAGCAGGGCGCGGGCGACGCGGCGAACCTGCTCAAGCCCGCCCTCGCGCGCGGCGAGCTGCGCACCATCGCGGCGACCACCTGGAAGGAGTACAAGAAGTACTTCGAGAAGGACGCTGCCCTCGAGCGTCGCTTCCAGCCGGTGAAGGTCGACGAGCCCGACGTCGACACCGCGATCATCATGCTCCGCGGCCTCCGCTCCAAGTTCGAGGAGTCGCACGGCGTCATCATCCAGGACGAGGCGGTCACCGCCGCGGTCCGGCTGTCGGCGCGCTACATCTCCGGCCGCCAGCTGCCGGACAAGGCCGTCGATCTGCTCGACACCTGCGCCGCCCGCGTGAAGGTCGCGCTCCAACAGAAGCCGGCCCCCGTCGAGGACATCGAGGTCCTGATCAAGAACACCCAGCGCGAGCTCGACGCCCTCGGTCGGGACAAGCTGAACGGCATCAAGATCGACGAGGAGCACTTCAAGGAGCTCGGCACCAAGCTCGAGAAGGCCCAGGTCGACCTCAAGGCGATCAGCGAGGAGTACGCCAAGGAGACCGAGGGGGCGAAGAAGATCCTCGAGCTTCGCAAGAAGATGAGCGAGGCCAAGTCGGAGACCGAGCGCGACGACGCCCGCAAGGAGGTCGTCACCGCGATCAACGAGCTTAACGCGATGCAAGGGGAGGTGCCCCTTATCCGTCCGGACGTCGATCACGCGATGGTCGCGAACGTCGTCAGCGCCTGGACCGGCATCCCCGCTGGAAAGATGGCGCAGGACGACGTGAAGGCCCTGCTCGAGATGGAGGACCGCCTCCGCAGGCGCATCAAGGGCCAGGACTACGCCCTGCACGTCATCGCCAAGGAGCTCCGCGCTGCGCGCGCGGGCCTCAAGCAGCCGCAGCAGCCGATGGGCGTCTTCATCCTCGTCGGCCCGTCCGGCGTCGGTAAGACCGAGACCGCCCTCAGCCTCGCGGACATGCTCTACGGCGGCGAGCGCATGATGGTCACCGTCAACATGTCCGAGTTCCAGGAGAAGCACACGGTCTCCCGGCTGATCGGCTCTCCCCCCGGCTACGTCGGCTTCGGCGAAGGCGGCATGCTCACCGAGGCGGTTCGGCAGCGCCCGTACACCGTCGTGCTCCTCGACGAGTGCGAGAAGGCCGACCCCGACGTCATGAACCTGTTCTACCAGGTGTTCGACAAGGGCATGCTCTCGGACGGTGAGGGGCGCCTCGTCGACTTCAAGAACACCGTCGTCATCATGACGAGCAACCTCGCGACCGACAAGATCACCAACATGACGGTCGCGTCCTGGGAGGAGACCGGCAAGGACCCGCCGATGAACGAGATCCTGGAGGCCATCAAGCCGACGCTGTCGTCGCACTTCAAGCCGGCCCTCCTGGCTCGTATGACCATGGTGCCGTTCCTGCCCATCTCCAGGGCGGCGCTCGGGAACATCGCGCGGCTCAAGCTCGACCAGCTCCTCGGCCGTCTGCGCACCAACCAGCGGATCGAGGCGAGCTACTCGGACCGCCTGGTGGAGATGATCGCGGCGCGCTGCACCGAGGTCGACACCGGCGCTCGAAACATCGACCACATCCTCCGATCGTCGCTCATGCCGATGCTCTCCCAGCAGATCCTCGAGCGTATGACCGACCCGGAGCCCCCTCGTCGCCTGGCCATCGACATCGACGACCAGAAGAACTTCACCGCTGCGTTCTCCTGAACGACGGTCGGCCCCAGGCCGGCGAACCCCCTCCCAAGCCCTGGGAGGGGGTTTTTCGTTCCAGTATCTGGACCGGCGCGCGTCGACTATGTTGAAGTCACGCCGCCCTGCCATGGCTACGCCTAAAGAACGCTGGATCCGCCGCCTCTCCGCCTGCGCCGTCACCGGGCTTCTGCTCGGCTCGGCTGCGGCGATCACCATCGGCAGCGGCTGCTCTGCGGCGCCGCCCCCTGTCGAGCCCCCCAAGCCCTGCGATACGCAGATCATCACGCTCGATCTCTACGCCGCCGGCAACGTGAACCCGAACGAGAGCGGCAACCCGCGCCCGGTCGTGGTGCGCCTCTACCAGCTCGCGAGCGACCTCAACCTCCAGAACGCCCGCTACGACGACGTCTTGCTCCGCCCGGAGGAGACCCTGGGCAAGGACATCATGAAGGTCGACGAGGTCAGCGTCTTCCCGAGCGACCACCTCCAGGTGAAGTTCGAGCGCATCAAGGAGGCCTCGTACCTGGCCGGCGTCGCCCTCTTCCACGGGCCCAAGGGTCAGAGCTGGAAGACCTTCTACGAGTTCCCGCTCGCCCCCGGCGAGGCCATCTGCGGCGGCCGGGACGCCGGCCTCGGCGTGGCCGACCCCAAGACCGCCTTCTTCCTAGAGAGCGCCAAGATCGACAATGGCGCCCAGATGGACGAGTCGATGTTCCAGAGCTCGAAGCCCGTCCGGAAGCTCAACCTGCCGAAAAAATCCGCGGTCGCCAAGTAGCCGGCCGGGCCCTGCTCGGGCCCGAGCAAGCTGGCCGCGACGGGACTGGAACGTCGAGGCACGTTCCTGATAGATGTAGAGCCGCCCGATGATTCAACCGCGCAAGCTCGTCTGGACCGAGGGGTTGTTCATGACCCCCAGCACCTGCAGCAAAGCGACGCGTACCACGAGGCGATGGTGCACTCGCGCGTGCACTCGATCGTCCCGTACGACTGGGGCATCACCGACGTCCAGTTCGACGAGCGCGCGCTCACGGCCGGCCAAGTCCGCGTGACGAAGCCGCACGGCACCTCCCAACACGGCACGCCGTTCTTCGTCGGTGAGCGCGGGGAAGACGTCGTCGAGGCGAGGCCCCTCGAAGGGGCGTTCCCGGCCGCGCTCGAGGCGCTCGACGTGTTCATCGCGCTGCCGATCGTCCGCGACACCGCGGCCAACGTCGCGATGGACCCCGCCAAGGCAGGTCCTGCGCAGCGCCTGGTCGCTGCCCAGGTGTCCGTCCCCGACGTGAACACCGGCCGCAACGAGACGTCGGTGACCTGGGGCCGCGCGAACCTCCGCATCCTCTTCGGCACCGAGGCGCGTGACGCCTTCGAGACCATCCGCATCGCGCAGCTCGTCCGCGATCGCACCGGGGCGATCGTCGTCCGCAAGAACTTCATCCCGCCCATCCTGCGGATGCGCGTGAGCGAGCACCTCATGTCGGGGATGCGCCGCGTGCTGTCCGCGATGGTGGGCAAGCAGAAGGCGCTCGCCGAAGGCCGGCGAGCTGCGCACGGCGGCGTCGGTCGACTTTCAGGCCTCCGACACCGCGAAGTTCTGGATGCTCCACACCCTGAACTCGTACATCCCCATGACGTCGCACTTGGTCGATCATGGGCTCGCGCACCCGGAGCACGCTTACACGCTGATCGCGTCCCTCATCGGCGAGCTCTGCACGTTCTCTCCCGACGGCGACCCGACCACGATCCCGAAGTTCAACTACCTCGAGCTCGGTGACGTCTTCGATCCGGTCTTCGACCGGGCGCTGACCCTCATCTCGAACGTGCTCGCCGAGAACTTCATCGTGGTCCCGCTCGAGAAGCGCGACGACGGCATGTACCTCGGCAAGTTCGAGGACCCGAAGATCCCGCGCACCCACGAGTTCTTCTTGGAGGCGAAGGGCATCGACGAGGGGATCCTCCGCGAGCGCCTGCCTCGCCTCCTGAAGGTCGGGTCGTGGACCCAGATCGGCTACATCCTCAACGCCGCCATGCCTGGCGTTCGCGTTTCGGTGGAGTACCGCCCCCCCGGCGCCATCCCGATCAAGCCGGGTTTGGTCTACCTCCGGGTCGAGCAAGCTGGCGATTACTGGAACGACATCCTCGGGTCTGGCACGATCGCCATCTACCAGCCGATCGAGCCCCAAAAAGTGGACATGCGTCTCATTGGAGTCCAGGTTCAGAAGTAAGGGGTCCCAGTTTCCGTAGTTTTCAGCCTCCTTAAGGGGAGGGCGTTCGGTCGGCGACAGCGAACGCGAGAGGTCGAGGACGGCTTATGTCCAGCATGGCGCAGACGATGTATTGGGTTTGCTCGGATGTGCTCTCGCTCATCCTGCAGCTCCGCAACTCGCGCGACTTGCCCGCGCCCGACATCCTGCAGCGGCGAGTGCTCGGTCTCTTCGAGACCATGATGCAGAACGGTCGCGAGCAGCGGATCCCCGAGCAGGACATGATCGACGCGAAGTTCGCGCTCGCCGCGTTCGCCGACGAGATCATCTACCACTCGACCTGGCCCGGGAAGACGCAGTGGCTGTCCAACCCGCTCCAGCTGCAGTTCTTCGGCATCAACACCGCCGGTGACGGCTTCTTCGTCAACCTCGACAACCTGCACGGCCAACGCGGGCGCAACCACGTCGCCCAGATCTACTTCTTGTGCCTCGCGCTCGGCTTCCAGGGCAAATACCGCCTCCGCAACCAGGAGGGCCTGCAGCAGGTCGTCGAGGGCCTCGGCAACTACGTGGCGGTCCAAGAGGGCGGGGGAGACCTGCTCGCGCCGAACGCCGAGCGGCGCGACGCTGGCGCGGGGGTCGTGCGTCGCGAGCTGCCGTTCGTGGGCATCGCCATCGGCATCCTCGTGATCGCCGTGCTGGTCGTCGTCGGGCTGCGCCTGGCGATCGGCTCCGCTGCGGACGACACCGCGCAGCAGATCAACAAGCTCATTCAAGAGTGATCTCGGCATCTGCCGACCGACGACGCCCGCGCTAGCCCCGCGGGCGTCGCCGTTTTTGTGCCGTTGTCCACAGGCGCCGGTGTGCGAGTCGCGGAAAAAATGACGCGCACATTTGGATAGAAAGTTGGATCCCGGCCGGGGCTCATCCATGATTTCACGAAGACCACCATGATCCTTTG
Organism: Polyangiaceae bacterium; assembly: GCA_016719945.1. Classification (GTDB taxonomy): domain Bacteria; phylum Myxococcota_A; class Polyangia; order Polyangiales; family Polyangiaceae; genus Xiheicaenibacterium. The sequence goes on from JADJYE010000006.1 coordinate 47,839, forward strand.
GGTCCTCGGCATACTCATCATCCTCGCCGTCTGGACGCTCTGGTTCTTGTTCCCACCGGACGAGACTGGAGCGGGCGAGCTGATCCCGACTTGGCTGGCGATCACGATCAGCGTCGTCGTCATCGGCCTGCTCATCGCGCTCTGGGCGATTCGTCGCATCCGAGCCGCGCGCGCCGCGCGCGCCCTGGAGAAGGCGATCGCGCAGCAAGCGCAGGAGCAAGCCCTCGCGGCGAAGCCCGAAGAGCGCGAGGAGATCCAGGCGCTCTACCGCCAGATCGCGGAGGGCATCAACGCGCTCAAGACCTCGAAGCTCGGCGGAGGCCGCAAGGGCGAGCACGCACTCTACGCGCTTCCCTGGTACGCCATCGTCGGGCCTCCTGGCGCCGGAAAGACGACCGCGCTGCGCCACTCGGGCCTTCAGTTCCCGTTCCTCGACCCGCAGTCGGGCGGGGCGGTGAAGGGCGTCGGCGGCACGCGCAACTGTGACTGGTGGTTCACGAACGAGGCGATCCTGCTCGACACCGCCGGCCGGTACACCACCGAGTCCGACGACCGCGACGAGTGGATCGCGTTCCTCGAGCAGCTGATGAAATACCGCCCCGAGAAGCCGCTGAACGGCGTCTTGGTGGCCGTCAGCGTGAGCGACCTGCTCGACGCCACGGAGGACCAGATCCGCGTCGTCGCGAGCAAGGTCCGCGCGCGCATCGACGAGATGCAGTCGACGCTGAAGATGACGCTGCCCGTCTACGTGATGTTCACGAAGAGCGACCTCGTCGCCGGGTTCGTCGAGTTCTTCGGCGACCTCAAGAAGAGCGAGCGCGGCCAGCCGTGGGGCACCACGTTCGGCCTACGCGAGGGCAAGACCGAGCCGGGGCGGATGTTCGAACGCGAGTTCGATCTGCTGGTCGAGAAGCTCCACGAGCGCGTCACCAAGCGCATGAACAACGAGCGCTCACGCCCGGTGAAGGAGCGCGTCTATCAGTTTCCGCTCGAGTTCGCCGCGATCAAGCGCAACCTCGCGGACTTCATGCAGGCCGCGTTCGCTCCCTCCGGCGGCACCGTCGTCAAGGAGAAGGGCGGCAAGAAGTCCTACACGATCCCCGAGCCCATCCTCCGCGGCTTCTACTTCACGAGCGGCACCCAGGAGGGCAAGCCCCTCGACCGCGTCGTCGGGGCCATGGGTCGCGCGTTCGGGCTGAAGGGCTCCGTGCTGGAGGAGCCCGAGAACAAGGAGTCGCGCAGCTACTTCCTCAGGGACGTCTTCCTGCGCGTCGTCTTCCCCGACCAGAACCTCGCGGCGATGAGCCAGTCCGAGATCCGCCGGCGGCTCGTGCAGAAGCTCGCCTTCGCGGCCGGCGCCACGATCATCGCCCTGCTCTTCACGGTCCCCGCGGTCATCTCCTACCTCAACAATCAGGCGCTCGTCGCGAAGACCAACAAGATCTCGACCGAGACCGGCAAGATCAAGTGGGATGACGCCTCGAGCTCCTACGACAAGGTCGCGCGACTCGACGAGCTGCGCGGGCACCTCGAGCAGCTCAAGGACTGGAACGACAACGGCAAGCCCATCTCCTACTCGTGGTTCATGTACCGCGGCGAGGACCTCTTCGAGCCCACGAAGAACCTCTACATCTCGAGCCTCGAGGAGGGCTTCATCAAGCCCACCCGCAACGAGCTCGAGCGTCGGGTGAAGGCCGTGACCGGGCAGGACTACCTGCCCGACTACAACAACCTCAAGACGTACCTGCTGCTCGAGGACACGGCGCGGCTCAAGGATCCGGAGTATTTCGACTTCCAGATCGCCCGCCTCACGCAGATCTGGGGCGAGCTCTTGTCTCGCACCTCCGGCGTCGGCGAGGAGGAGATGAAGCGCAAGATCGGCCCCCACGTCCGGTTCTTCATCTCGCTGCAGCGCGACGGAAACACGCCAGGGCTCGCCCTCGACCCGAAGACGGTCGCCGCGGCTCGCGAGCGCCTGCGCGCCTCGGACCAGGAGCAGGCCTACTACGACCTGTTCGTGCGCGCCCGTAACGAGGAGAAGATCGATCCGACCAAGCCCGACGGCGATCGGACCAACCTCCGGTTCCCGCCGATCTTGCTGTCGGACATTTTCACGGACCGCTCGGACGTCCGCACCATCCTCTCGTCGAAGGACGAGCTGCCGACGCAAAAGGGCAAGCCGGCGCAGGTCGACGGCGCGTTCACGGCGGAGGCGTTCAAGATCATCGACAAGCTGCTCGCGGACGAGGCCGCTAAGCTCCTCGAGCGAGAGGCGTGGGTCGTCCCCTACGATCGCGAGGAGAAGCTCGCGCAGGAGACGATCGAGACCCGCCTCAAGAACGTGCGAAAGCGCTACGAAGATGCCTACATCGCGGCGTGGACGCACCTCTTCGAGGACGTCGACACGAAGATCCCGCTGACGAACGGCGAGGCGATCACCGAGTTCAAGATCCTGTCGACGCCCGACTGGCCCTACCGACGCCTCGTGCAGACCCTCGCCGACAACACTCAGTTCGCGGACGACAAGGTCCCCGCCGGTCTCATGGCCGACGGCGGCGTGCTCGACCAGATCGAGAAGCGAGTTCGGCGCCGCATCGAGGGGCAGACGAACATCCGCCTCGAGGACCTCCAGGCCAACGTCGACATCTCGAGCAAGGAGCGCATCAAGCGCACCTTCGAGACCGTCGTGAAGTTCGGGATCACGCCCCCGTACGTGCCGCCGCCGCCGGCGCCGGACGGCACCCGCCCGCCCGAGAAGCCGCCCGTCGATCCGGAGCTCACGAAGTACGTGACGCACCTCGAGAAGCTCGCCTCGGAGATGCAGGTCATCGAAGAGGGGCCGCTCAACACGGAGACGGCGGACGCCACGAAGCTCTTCACGCAGGCCGTGAAGGACACCGAGGCGATGATCCTCAAGCTCGATCCGCGCGGGCAGAACATGATGCGCGAGATGCTGCTGAACCCGCTGCGCCAAGGCTACAAGGCCTTCATCAAGGGCGCGGGGGGCGCGGCGAGCGGCCTGTGGGAGGTCATGGTCTGGCCGCACTACCGCGACAAGATCAAGGACCGCTATCCGTTCAACCTCGCGGCGAAGCGCGACGCTTCTTTCGAGGACGCGAAGCTCTTCTTCAAGCCGAAGGACGGCGTGCTGTGGGGGTTCTACGAGAAGTACCTCACGAACTTCCACCGCAAGCAGGAGCACGACTTCATCCCCGTGAGCTTCCTTCAGGGGGGCTCGGGCGAGAAGCAGGGCACCAAGCCCGCCGCCAAGCGAGCTCGCGGCTCCACGCCCTTCAACCCGCTCATGTACAACTGCCTCAAGCGCGCAGACGAGATCACCGACGCGCTCTGGGGGCCGGGCGGCGGCGAGGACCCGCAGGTCAAGTTCCAGATCAACCTGAAGACCGTCAGCCCCATCGTCAGCGACATCGTCTTCACGCTCGACGGCCAGAAGCGCGTCTACCGGAACGAGAAGGAGTTCTGGTACGAGTTCGCGTGGCCGGGCGAGGAGAAGCGGGGCGCCAGCATCCAGCTGCGGGGAGCCGGTGGCCTCGACGAGCTGATCGTCCGCGACGGGCCGTGGGGCATCTTCCGGCTGTTCGAGTCGGCCGACAAGATCACCGCCGTCAAGGACAGCGACTCGGAGTTCACCGTGAGCTGGACGATGAGCGCGCCGCCGGTGACGGTGACGATGCAGGTGCGCCCGCGGCGCGGCAATCATCCCTTCCCGCTCAGCTTCTTCCGCAACACGAACTGCCCGCCGAGCATCGGCGACAAATTCGGCGGGGGCGACGCGCCCAAGGAAAAGAACTGAGGAGACCATGGGCGCGCGGGGAAGAGACTCGTCGCGTGGGGAGGGCCCCACGCGGAGCCCCCGCGCCGGTTTTCGCGAGCGCCTTGGCGCGAGAAAACCGAAGGGCCCCGCGCTAGCGGGCGCGCGGGTAAAAATTTCGTGTAGCCTCCGGGGGCTTTGATGTTCTGGCGCAAGAAGAAGTCGTCGGGCCCGCCTGTCGTGGGCTGCTTTGGCAAGCTTCCCGCCACCGGCGACTTCATCCGTCACAACGCCGGCGGTGAGGAGCTCGCGAGCTTCGACCGGTGGATGGGCGCCGCGATGGATTTCGCGCAGCGCAGCCTCGGGCAAGGCTTCGAGCCCGCATACCAGCGCTCGGTTGGGCTGTTCATCTTCCGCGGCGACGCGAAGGGCGAAGAAGAGCCGAACCGCGGGCTCGTCGGCGCGTGGGCCGCGAGCGGCGACAACGCGGGCCGCCTCTACCCCATGGTCGTGTTCGCGTCGTACGACTACGGCCAGCTCGTCAACCTCGGGGCGGCGCTACCGATCGCGCTCTGGCGCTTCCTCACCAGCGCGTATGAGATCGCGACCCAGGGGCGGGCGTGGCCGGTGCAGACGTTCGTCGACCGGGTCGCGAGGCTCGAGGTCCCCAACATCGAGGACGCCGACGGCGCGAGCGCCACCTACCGCAAGTGGCTCGCCGACAACTCGATGAAGGCGCTCTGGGAGACCGGCTTCGGCAGCGACTCCAGCCGGTTCTGGGTGCTGTCGAACGTGGTCGAGTCGGTCGAGCCGTTCCGCGGCAAGGAGCTGCCGCAGACCGGCCTCGCCCTGCGGATGCCGATCGGCGCGGGTGACGCGTACGCGACAGCGGTTTGGATCGACATGGTGCTCCGCGTCTCGAAGTGGAAGCACACCCTGCTGAACACCTTCTGGACGCCGCAGCAGACCGCGCTGATCCACCTCGGACCCCCGCACGTCGGCTCGCTCCGCGAGGTGATCGCGCCGACAGGCAGCGCCGAGCACGTGGCCGAGCTGTGCGGTCTGCCGACGGCGGACGAGAAGACCGCCCGGGCGCGCCTCCGCACGGAGCTCGACGCGGCCGTCGCCGCCACGGAGCAGCCGATCGCACAGTTTCTGAAGGCGCTCGACTAGCGACACCCGCACGAGGGGAAACCCCTGGAGCGCGCGGGCCCCCGCGCCGGTTTTCGCGAAGCCTGCGTGCGAAGCCCGACCGGCCCCGCGGTGTTGGGCGTGGGTCCCCCGCGCCGGTTTTCGCGAAGCCTGCGAGCGAAAACCGAAGGGCCCCGCGCAAGCGGGCGCGCGGGACAAAAAATGTGCGTATGCTCCGGCGTCCGATGGGACGCCGCGCTCGTAACGTGAGCCCCGCGGCGACGAGACGAGGAGGCTTCGACTGTCCATGAGCGACGGAGAGGTTCGATGAGCGCCGAGGATGTCATCAACGCGGCCAAGGCACGCCTCGAGGGCGCGCTCGCGCCGATCGACGGCGGAGTCGGCGAGGACGCGTCGTACGACGAGGCCTTCGAAGCCATCAAGACCGAGCTCGATCGCGCGAGCTCGATCGACGGCGGGTCGACCGACTGGAACGCGGTGGAGAACAAGTCGTACGAGCTGTTGGCCGGGCGGTCGAAGGACTTCCGCGTCGCGCTCTATTACACCGCCGCAGCGACGCAGACCCGCAAGCTGGCCGGCCTGTTCGACGGCATGGTGATCTTGAACGAGCTTTCGAACACCTTCTGGGAGCCGATGTATCCGGCGCTCAAGCGGCCGAGGGCGCGCGGCGCGCTGTGCGCTTGGTTGTCCGAGGTCGCGACGCCGATCGCTCAAGCGTACGCGCCGACCGCGGCCGACCGCGACCTGGTCTCGGCGCTCGACCAAACCTTCCGCGACCTCGACAACCTCCTGTCCGAGAAGCTCGGCGAGGCGTACCCCGGTATGTCCACGCTTCGGGACGCCGTGCGCAACATGCCACGCCGCGTGCCGGCAGACGCGCCGCCTCCTCCGCCTCCGCCTCCGCCTCCGCCGCCCCGGCCCGCTCCGGGGGCGGCGCCCGTCTCTCAGCCGACGCCGGGCGAGGCCACCGACACCTCCCAGCCCAGCTACGAGGCCCCGACCGACGCTCCCTACGCGGGCGGCGAAGGCGCCTTCACGGAGATCTACGACGCGCAGACCGCGTACCAAGCGCTCTCCGAGATCGCGCCCGTGCTCGGTCGTGCGAGCGACGCGATCCTCCAGTCGATGCCGGCCAGCGCCGACGGCTATCGCCTCGCGCGCGTCGCCGCATGGCTCACCGTCGGTGGCGCTCCCTACAATGAGGGGGGGCAGACGCAGCTCGACGGTCCCGGTGAGCACGTCGCGCAGGCGCTGGCCGACGCCGCGGCGGGCGGCGACTGGAACGGGCTGCTGACGACGGCGGCTCAGGTCGCCGCGCAATACCCGCTCTACCTCGACGCTGTCCGTTACCTCGCGCTCGCCCTCGAGCAGCAAGGGGCGGACTACGCGGTCGCGCGCACCGCCGTGCTCCGTGAGACCGCCGCGCTGCTCGCGAGGGCCCCGGAGATCGTCGGCCTCGTCTTCTCGAACGGCGTCGCGTTCGCGAACGACGAGACGAAGCAGTGGGCCGCGGGCCTCGCCGCCGGCGGCGGCGGTGGCGGCGGCGGCGGTCGCTCTCCCGGCGACTCGGCCGTCGCAGACGCAGACAAGCTGGTCGGCGGTGGACAGATCCCGCAGGCCGTCGCGCTGCTGTCGCGGGTCGCGAACCAGGTCTCTTCGCCCGCGCAGAGGTTCAAGGCTCGGCTGGAGATCGCGAAGGTGTGCCTGAAGGCAGGGATCTTCGACCTCGCCCGCGTCCAGCTGGAGTCGCTCGAGCGCGTCGCCGACGAACATCGGCTCTCGGCCTGGGACCCGGAGCTCTGTGCCGAGATGTACGCGAACCTCTACCGGGCACGTCGGGCGCAGGCCTCGATGGCCATGGATGACCCCGAGGTCCCGAAGAAAATGGCTCACGCGCTGCTTCTATTGACCGAGCTGGACGCCGCGCAAGCGCTCCAGGTCACTCAGGAAGGAGCTGCCTGAGCCCGTCGACCGCGTTCGACGTGTCGTATTGACGCACCGCCAAAGGTGCTTCGCGAGGCTTAAAAAACCTCGCTTTTGAGTCTTCCGCCGGCTCGCGAGCTTACCGTATCTTTACGGGCGGCTCGCCGGCGCCCAGGCGAGCCCAAAGAGATTTGGAAAGGAGCTGCCAGCGATGAAAGAGGGAAGTGTCGCGCCGAAGGAACGCGTGAACATCACGTACAAGCCCGCCATCGGCGATGCGAAGGAGGAAGTTGAGCTGCCGCTGAAGCTCCTCATGTTGGGCGACTACACGATGCGGCCGGATCCGCGTCCTCTCGAGGACCGCAAGCCGATCAACATCGACAAGGACAACTTCCAGAAGGTGATGAGCGAGCAGAAGCTCAACCTCAACTTCAACGTGAAGAACTCCTTGAGCGAGAACCCCGACGAGGAGCTGGCGGTCAACCTGAAGTTCCGTCGCCTTGCGGACATGGAGCCCGAGGCCGTCGCGAGCCAGGTCCCCGAGCTCAAGAAGCTCCTCGAGCTCCGCGCAGCGCTGACGGCCCTCAAGGGACCGCTCGGCAACGAGAAGGCCTTCCGGAACAAGATCCAGCAGATCCTGGGAGACCCCGCCCAGCGGAACAAACTCATCAGCGAGCTCGGCCTCGCGAAGGAAGGGGAGTGATCGATGGCTACGGAAACTCAGGGGCAGGGCGCGCAGGCGCAGACGCTTGAGGGAGCCTCCCTCCTCGACGAGATCCTGTCCGAAACCAGGATGGCCCCCGGCAACGAGGGCTACGACGTCGCGAAGAAGGGCGTCCAGGCGCTCATCGCCGAGCTCATCACTCCGAAGCGTGAGGGCGAGAAGGTCGACAAGGCCTTCGTCGACGCGCTGATCGCGGAGATCGATCAGAAGCTCTCCAGGCAGCTCGACGAGATCCTCCACCACCCGGCCTTCCAGAAGCTCGAGTCCACCTGGCGTGGCCTCAAGTTCCTGGTCGACCGCACCGACTTCCGCGAGAACATCAAGGTCGAGGTCCTCAACTGCTCCAAAGAGGACCTCCTCGCGGACTTCGAGGACGCGCCCGAGGTTCCGAAGAGCGGCCTCTACAAGCTGGTGTACTCCGCAGAGTACGGCCAGTTCGGTGGTCGCCCGTACGCCGCGATCGTCTCGAACTACGACTTCGGCCCCGGTCCGCAGGACATCATGCTCCTGCAGAAGTGCGCGAGCGTCGCGACGATGGCGCATGCGCCGTTCTTCGCGGCCGCGGGCCCGCAGTTCTTCGGCCTGAAGGACTACGGCGGGCTGCCGAACCTCAAGGACCTGCGCGCGGTCTTCGAGGGCCCGCAGTACACCAAGTGGCAGAGCTTCCGCGAGACGGAAGACTCCCGCTACGTTGGCCTGCTGCCGCCGCGGTTCCTCCTGCGCCTGCCGTACGGTGCGAACACCGTCCCGGTGAAGACCTTCAACTACGAAGAAGACGTCATCGGGAAGCACGACTCGTATCTGTGGGGCAACGCGACGTTCGCGTTCGCGACGCGCGTCGCGGACTCGTTCGCCAAGTACCGCTGGTGCCCGAACATCATCGGCCCGCAGGCCGGTGGCTCGGTCGAGAACCTGCCGCTCCACCAGTACGAGGCGATGGGCGAGATCCAGACGAAGATCCCCACCGAGATCATGCTCACGGAGCGCCGCGAGTACGAGCTCAGCGAGGAGGGCTTCATCGCGCTCACCTATCGCAAGGACTCGGACAACGCCTGCTTCTTCTCGGCGAACTCGGTCCAGAAGCCGAAGTACTTCGGGCAGAGCGAAGAGGGCCGCGCCGCGGAGCTCAACTACCGGCTCGGCACGCAGCTGCCGTACATGTTCATCATGTGCCGCATCGCTCACTACCTGAAGGTGCTTCAGCGTGAGCAGATCGGCACCTGGAAGGAGCGTTCGGATCTCGAGCAGGAGCTCAACGACTGGATCAGCCAATACGTGGCCGACCAGGACGTCGTCAGCCCCGCGATTCGTAGCCGCCGCCCGCTCCGTCAGGCGCGCATCATCGTCACCGACGTCCCGGGCAACGCTGGCTGGTACAAGGTCGACATGAAGGTGCGCCCGCACTTCAAGTACATGGGCGCGTTCTTCACGCTGAGCCTCGTCGGTAAGCTCGACAAGGATTGACAGACACCTCACCCGAGCAATCGGGTGAGGCGAGCTCCTCGAAACGAGGCCCCGCGGCGACGCGGGGCCTTCTTTCGTTCCATCGCTCAGGTCGCGGGCGCTCGAGCGCGGCCAGCGAGCTCGAGCGCGAGCGCCTCGGCCGTCGTCGGTCGACCCGCGTCGAGGTGAAGCTCTCCGCCGCTGGCGGGGCACACAATCACCTCGTCGTCGGCCTGCTTCGCGGCAACGACGCGGGCGTGTGCACCGCCGACGGAGATCTCGCCCGCGCCTGCGATCAAGACGTCTCCTCGGGAGCGACGCAGCAGCACGACCGCCAACGCCGCGAGCGACAGGGGCGTCAGGGCGACCAGCGCGGGGCTCACGCCACCGGGCAGCGCGAGCGCCCAGAGCAGCGCGACGAGGGCGCTCAGCGAGGCCATCCCGTAGAGCCAGCCCATCCCGCGCCTCAGCTGCAGCACGTCGAGCGGGATACGCGCGGCGCGGGGCAGCCGAGGTGAGACGAGCGCTCGGAGCTCGGCGGCATCGTCCGGGTGACCGGTGCGGACGCGGAGCACCCGCTGCCCGGCGAGGACGACGACCAGATCTCGGTCCTCCGTCCATGCGGCCTCGACGCTCGCCCTCGGCGCCGCCAGCGCCGTGGCCTTCCCGCGGAGCACGAACGTGTCGCCCTCGAGGACGGGCCGCGCCGTGGTGACCGCGCGAGGCCGCAGCGTCACGACCAGCGCGTGCGCGAGGATCAGCACGGCAGCGGCCGCGCCGAGCGGCGCCACGGCGGCCGCGCGAAGGTCGAGCGCGGCGTAGACGCCCACGAAGGCGGCGACGCCGAGCAGGCCCAGCCCGGTCGCGAACGTCCACCTTCGCGATCGGGTCGCGTCGGTCAGCTCCACCCGCACCGTCTCGAGCAGCGACTTCATGGCGTCACTCGGTTCGACGGCTCAGGCCTCTCGGTTCCTACAGCAGGTGCCGGGCCTTGATCTCGAGGTACCGGTTGATGAGGGCCGGCGTGAGGTCGCCTGGGGTGCAGTCGAGCACATGGGCGCCGCGGCGCTTGAGGTCGCGCACGAGCCGATCGCGGAAGCTGACGAGCTCGGCCGCCGCCGCGCGCACGAAGGGTCCGGTCCCTGTGGCCTCGGCGGTGTCGGGGGTCTGCCCGAGCGCGAGCGCGTCGACCTCGATGTCGCGGAACGGGACCAGCAGCGGGAGGTGACGGGGCAGAAGGCCGCGCATGAGCTTGAGCAGCTCCTGGGCGGCGACGTCGTCGACGATCTGGGTGAAGAGCACGATGAGCGTCCGCTTCTTCACGCGGATGCCCAGCTGCTCGATCGCCGCACCGAAGTTGGTCTCGGTGATCTCCGGGTGCAGGTGGTATGCGGCCTGCACGATCCGTGAGGCCGCCCCTGCCCCGCCGGCGCAGGGGGCGTAGCTCTTGACGGTGTCGCTGAAGGCCAACAGGCCGACCTGATCTCCTGCGCGCGAGGCCACGTGCGAGAGCATCAAGGTGGCGTTGAGCGCGTGATCGAACAGGCTCAGGCCCTGCGCCTCGGCGGTCATGAGGCGCCCGGCGTCGAGCAGGAAGAGGACGTTCTGGTTGCGCTCGAGCTGGTACTCGCGGGCGATGAGCTTGCTGTTGCGCGCGGTCGCCTTCCAGTCGATGGAGCGGAACTCGTCCCCGCGGCGGTACTCGCGCAGGCGTTCGAACTCGCTCTCGCCACCGCGCCGCCGAGAGGCCCGCACGCCGGCGACGTCGCGGTCCTTCATCGCCTGCAGCTCGTACGCGCGCACCGCTTGGATGTCGGGGTAGACCTTCAAGAAGGATCGCTGGGGGATGCGCAGCTGGCGGATCCAGAGCCCGAGCGGGGAGTGGTAGCGAACGAAGTGGTCCCCGAGCTCATAGGCGCCGCGTCGCCCTGGTACGACGCGGTATTTCGCGCGCGCGCGTCCCTTCGCGGGGAGGCTCAGCTTCACCGGGAGCCCGTCGGGGATGGCGCCCTCGAACAGGTCTTGCGAGATCTCGACGTTGAGCTTGCGGGAAGCGTACGAGCGGACCTCTAGCTCGACGTGGTTGGGCTTTCCGATCGACATCACGTTGGGCGCCCGGCGGTCGACGTGCACCAGGCGCTTCCTCGCGAGGAGCGCGTCGAAGGCCGCGAGCAGCAGCACCGCGCCGTCGAGGCCGATCATCGGCCACACCAGCGATTTATCGGCGAGCGTGGCCAGCGAGAGCAGCACGGGCCCCACCGCCACGAGGACGAACGCGCGAGAGGGGATCATGCCGCCGTGCGCGGGACCTTGGCCTCGCGGAGGATCTCCTCGATGCAGTCGTCGGTCGAGACGCCCTCGATCTCCGCGTCCGGGTGGAGGATTACGCGGTGGCGAAGCACGGCCGGCGCGAGCGCCTTCACGTCGTCGGGCACGACGAAATCGCGGCCCTGGCTCGCCGCGTGGGCGCGAGAGGCAGACAACAGGCCGATCGATCCGCGCGGGGAGGCGCCGAGGTAGATCGACCTGTGGGTGCGGCTCTTCGCGACGATGTCGGTGATGTACTCGAGGATGCCGTCGTCGACCCGCACCCCGTAAAGGCCGTGTCGCAGGCGCACGATATCTTCCGCGGAGAGGATCTTGGACAGCTGCATCGACTCGAGGTTCGCGGGCTGGAAGCCCTGCGCGATGTTGCGGAGCATGACGCGCTCGACCTGCTGCGACGGGTGCTTCATGTGCAGCTTCATGAGGAACCGATCGAGCTGCGTCTCGGGGAGGGGGTACGTCCCCTGAGACTCGATCGGGTTCTGGGTGGCGATGACGAAGAACGGCTGCGGCAGCGGGTGTGTGGTGCCGTCGGTCGTGACGGCGAGGTCTTGCATGGCCTCGAGCAGGGCCGACTGCGTCTTCGCAGGGGCGCGGTTGATCTCGTCTGCGAGCAAGAGCTGAGTGAACACCGGCCCTTGGTGGAAGACGAAGCGGTCCTCCTTCTGGTTGAAGATGTTCCCGCCGGTCACGTCGCTCGGCATCAGGTCTGGCGTGAACTGGATGCGCCGGAACGTGCACCCGAGCACGTGCGCGAGCGTGCGCACCAGGAGCGTCTTGCCGAGGCCGGGGACACCCTCGATCAGCACGTGCCCGCCCGCGAGGATCGCGATCAGGGTGGACTCGACGATCTCGTCTTGGCCGAGGAGCACTCGCTCGATCTCGCGCTTCATGAGGGCGAAGCGCTCGCGGAACTCGTGCACGTTCATCTGCATGGTCATCGCCTATCGTCTCCGTGCCGTCTTCGGCGCGCTCGTCGCGGCAAGGTACGCGTCGAGCTGCCCCATGATCCAGAAGTGTCGAGCGCGGTCGGTCTTCGTGTCGGCGCCGGCGCCAGCGGGGTACGCACCCGCCGCGGCTGGGCGGAACGAGGACGGTGGCGCGACCTCGTCGCGCAGACCGTGCGCCTCGCTGAGTACCTGCATGACCTCGCCCAGCGGTCGCCCTGTGCGCGAGGCGATCGCCTCGGCCAGCTGGGTGAGCCCGCCGCGTCGCCCGCTGCCGAGCAGGCGCTCGCGCAGGCGGTCGAGCGCCCACACGCTGAAGATGCTGACCGCGTGGCGCGTCGCGTTCGCGCGCGCGTAGGTCACTCCGAGCGCGCGGCCGTGATCGGCGAACGCGCGCCGCGACTCCTCCTTCGGATCCTTCGGCGTGCCGAAGCGGGTGCCGCGGTAGAGGAGGTAGAGGATCACCAGCGCGAGCAGCTGCAGGACGATCGGCAGCAGGTGCGCCTTCGCGAGCGACTCCATCGGGCTATCCGACCCGCCGCCGCCGCCGCCGCCCGCCCCCGGGCCGCCGCCGCCGCTTCGGCCCCGCGGGTCGTCCCAGATCTCCACGTCCTCCACGCCCTCGTGCTCGAAGAGGCGCTGCAGGAACGCGGCGTTGTCGCCCAAGGTCATCGCGATGTTCGCGAACAGGCGATCGTCGGCCAGCACGAGCACCTTCCCGCTCCCGGTCTTCGAGCTCTCGACGACGACGCCGTAGGTCTCGGAGCCGCGTCGCAGCAGCGTCTGCCCCGTGTCGACCGAGTCGAAGGCGCGATCCGGGCCGGAGCGAGGCACGTGGCGCAGCGCCCCGACGTGCGGCAAGAGCAGCTCGTAAGACGGCGCCCAATAGCCCGTCAGGGTGTCGACCTCGACGGTGCCGCCTCCCGAGGACGGGACGTACCCGACGTGGAGGTCCGCTTCGGCCTCCGGGCGCCACCCGGCGAGGACCAGGAAGCCGCCGTCGCTCCGCACCCACGTCATGAGGCTTGCCCAGCCGTCCTTCGTGAGCGTCGTCCCCGGCAGAAGCACGATGGCCTTCTTGGCTCCCGACGCCGCGTCCTCCTTCGGGCGGTCGAACGTGACGTCTTGGCCACCGCGCGCGAGCACGTTGACGACCGCCTGCAGGCCGGTGGGGCTCGTGCCGCCGATCTCCTGCTTGCCGAACAGCGGAGCGTCGATCGTCGCGTCGCCTCCGCGATCACACGACGCGAGCGGGCCGAAGCCGAGGAGCACGAGCAGCACCACGGCGGCCCGACCCACGAGCGGCAGCACGCGCTGGTACACGGACTGGAACAGGGTCGGCGACGGCGACTCCGAGCCGAACTGCACGCGCTCGACGTCGGCGGCGATGCCGCGAACCTGCGCGCGGAGCTCGACCTTCTCACGGATCGAGCGGACGTAGTCCCCGTTGGTGCGCGAGGGGTGGAGATCGATCAGCCCATCGCCCTCGAGGCGCCGCAGCAGCGCGGCGTACGTGTCCTCGATGGCCTGCTTGAAGTCGCCGCTCGCGGCGGCGGCGCGAGCGCGAGCGAGGAGGCGATCGACGTCGGTCTCGATCGGGCCGCGCGCTACCGCGGGCACCTCGGCGTCGTCGTCCAGCTTCTTCGAGCCGGGGGCCTCGTCGTCGTCGTCGTCCTGCTTGCCCTTCATCAGGTTCTTGGCGATGAAGTAGATGATCGCGCCCAACAGCGCGGCGGCGAGGACGTAGAAGACGACGCGGAAGAAGCCGGCGACCCAGCCCGGGATCTCGAGCGGTTTGGGCGGGTCGGGCGGATCGGGCGGGTCGGCCTTGGGAGGCGGGGAGGAGCTCTTGTCGTCACCGGACGACGAGCCGTCCGAGCCCGAGCCGGACGCGCCTCCGCGCTGGGAGCCGGAGCCGGACCCCGAGCCCGAGCCGGAGCCCGAGCCGGAGCCCGAGCCAGAGCCCGAGCCGGAGCCCGAGCCAGCGCGAGACTCGGAGCCATCTTCCGTGTTCTCCCCGCCGTAGTCGGCGCCTTCACGGCCGAAGCGGACGCGCCCCGATGGCACCCACCGGACGTCACCCTTGAGCTCGTTCTGACAGACCTTGGGCAGCGCCGGGCACACGCTGTTCTTGTCGCCGACGACCTCGCAGTACTCCTTCGCGAGAGGGAAGAGCGCCAGCCCCTCGTCGTGGCAGAAGGCGAAGGCCTCGTCTTCGAAGATGTCCTTCACCGCGTCGCGGGTCGCCTTGGGCGTGGCCTTGCCGAGCGCGAGCGCGGGGCGCGGGTCGAGGTCGGGGGCAGGGGGGAGGGGGCGCCCCAGAGCCCGATCAGCAAGAGCAGCGAAGGGGTCACGTTCGCGCCCCCTCTCGCTTGGACTCTTCCTGCTTGCCCACGATGGCCATGAACTTCACCTGGATGTCCCAGCCGTCCGCCCGCGTCCGCGTGTCGATGTAGTGGAGGAAGCGCGCCGTCGCGATGTAGGGCGAGGCCGCGAAGACCCCCGCGATCGCGAACGGGGTGAAGCCGTCCTTGAACAGCGCCCCGAAGGGCTTGCCGAGCTGCAGGATGTCGCTCACGAGCGACTGGCCGAACAGCTCGAAGCCGATCGCGAACGCCACGAGCGCCACGAGCAGCGACAACAGCGCGCCGAACGAGTCGCTCGCGCGCTGGTTCACGAGCCTGCGGCTTCGCCCCCACGACTCGAACGCGCTCGAGCCTTCGAGCAGCGTCACCTCGCTCACGAGCGTCCCCGCGGGCGCGACGAAGAAGGCGCCGACGCCGCACAGCGCCCCGCCGAGCGACACGTAGAGCGCCTTCAACAGCAGGCCGCCCGTGTACGCGCCGAACCGTCCCCACCACGACGAGAGCACGCTGCCGGTCGTGGGCTCTTCACCGAACATGACGCGGCTCGCGGCGAGCGTGAACGGGGCCTGCAGCCAGATCGCGAGGGGCACCGCGATGAGCCAGACGGCCCACCACGGCAACGAGAGCAAATACGCGGCGGCGATGACCGCCGCGTAGACGGGCAGCAAGACCGCGGCCGCGATTCGGAGGTAGAGGCCGAGCGAGCGCGCGAACGTGAACCGGCACGCGAGGTCCATGACCTCCGCCACCGTCCGAGGGCGCAGGACGATCGCGCTCGCGCCGAGGTTCATCGGCGGCCCTCCGTCTGCAGCGCAGAACGCGGCCTCACACGCGCACCTCCGTCAAGCCGGGCGTCGCTTGCCCGCGGCCGCCGAGCACGATGAACGAAAGCACCACGAGGCTGTTCACCGCGGAGAAGGCCCACTTGACCTCGTTCGGGAGGGACGACGGCGACCAGAAGCCCTCGATGAACGCGGCGATGACCAGCATGACCGCGGCGCCCGCCACCTGCGCGAAGATCGACCGCGCGTGGCGGCGCAGCGAGCCGAACCGCGTGAGCCCCTCGGTCGCGACGAGCGCGTAGCCCATCTGGAGGCCCGCGCCTCCGGCGATCAGGATCGCGGTGATCTCGTAGGGGCCGTGGCCGCAGATGAAGGTGAGGATGTTGGTGCCGTGGCCGACGTGCATGACCCAGCCGAGGACGGTGCCGATGACCAGCCCGTTGTAGACCAGGAAGAAGATGCTCCCGAGGCCGAAGAGGATGCCGGTGGCGAAGCAGCGGAACGCGATGCCGACGTTGTTCTGCACGTAGTGCCCGGCCATGAACGCGTCTTGGCCGGTGTTGCGGCCCGAGCGAAAGCCCTGGCTGTAGGCGTCGGCCATCTGGTCGAGCGCTTGGCGCGGGAGCACGCCCTCCGCAAACGTCGGCGACGACATCGCGCCCACGATGCCGACAGCGCACGGGACGAGGAACAGAGCGCAGCTGAGCAGGAAGAGCTTGTAGTTGTTGCGCAGCGCGACCGGGAACTCGACGAGCAGCATCCGGAGGGCGCTCGAGCCTCGCAGAGGCTTCGCGCCGTAAAGCACGTTGTGGGTCCGTCCCGCGAGCCCGTGGAGGTACGCGAGCAGGTCGGGGGTGTAGCGCGCCCCCTCGGCGCGCGTCAGATCGTTGCACAGGGATCGGTACAGCGAGGCGGTGCGCGAGATGGTGGGTCCGCCCTTGCCATGCAACGCTCCACCGGTCCCGATCAGGGCGTCGAGCTCGTTCCAATCTCGATGACGTGCCGCGACGAACTCGTCCTGGGGGATCATGGGAACCTCCTGGGGGGGCGAGGGGGAACCCCCTCGTGCGGGGCAAACGGGGGAGCCCCCGGCGCGCCCCCGCCGCCGTGCGGACCCACAGCCTGGGGTGCGTAGCCCTGCGGACCCTGGTGCGGACCCTGCGCTGGACCATACCCCGACGCAGCCGCGCCCTGCGGCCCGTAGCCCGGCTGCGGGCCATAGCCCTGCGGCCCGTAGCCGGGCTGGCGGCCATAGCCCGGCTGCCCATAACCAGGCCCGGCAGGCCCGGCGGGGGTCGGCCCATAGCCCGGGTGCTGCTGGCCGTACCCTGGCGCTGGATAGCCCTGCCCGCCATAGCCCTGCCCGCCGTAGCCCTGCCCGCCATAACCGTGCGCGCCGTACCCCTGCTGCCCGCGGCCCCAGCCCCAGGTCGCCTGCTCGACGCCCGCGATGCCTCTCGCTCGCGCGTAGAGGATCTTGAGAAACCTCACCGGATCCGTGACCCTCAGGCCGAGCCGCTCGCCGAAGATCGACGCCACCATCGACGCGAGCTCATGGACGCGCGCCGGGGCGATCTTCTGCTCGCGCCGGAGCAAGAGCTCGATGGCCTCGAGGTCCTCGCCTTCGAGCGGGAGGCGCTGAGGCAGCGAGGCGAGCTCTTGGGGGGTCGGGGGCGGGTCGATCCGCACGGGGCCCTCGACGGCGTGGCGCTTCTCGACGACGACCATCGTGCCCGCGACCAGATCGCCGAGGCGGCGGAAGCGCACGTCGCGCCCCATCACCAGCGTCGCCAGCGCGTACGTCGGGATGGGCCCCATCGTCGGCAGGCAGTCCGCCGCTCGGACCAGGTTGCGGAGCACGCTCTGCCCAAAGCGGAGCGGGTGCCCCTCGTGCCCGATGACGCGCAGATCGAGCGCGCGCTTGCCGGGCGTTCGTCCACCCCACAGCGCCTCGAAGAGGACGAAGTAACCCCACTCGACGAGGAACCACACGACGAACAGGATGCCGATCGACGCGTACCCGAGCTCCTCGCCGGCGGCGAACCCGGCGAGGCCGAGCGCGACGACGAACGCGATCACGATCGCGCCGCGGACGATCAGATCGATGAAGTACGCGAAGAACCGCCGCGCCGGCCCGGCCAAGTGGTACCGGAACCGGACGTGCTCGGGCGTCTCGATCTCGGCCGTCGTGTCGAGCGGTTCGTCACGCTTCTTCGCGACGGGCAGCTTGGCTTGAGCGGCAGCGATCATGGTCGCCCCTCACGCGAAGCGAGGGTTATAGCCCCGTAGCACACCATAGGGCTTCGGCCACGGCAGCTCGTAGCCCTGGGCCTGCGCCGCGTGTCGCGTCCAGTAGGGATCGAAGAGGTGCGCCCGCGCGATGAAGCAGACGTCTGCGCGACGCGAGGCGAGGACGCCGTTGACGTCGGCGTACGACGAGATCGCGCCGACCGCGGCCGTGGGCACGCCGACCTCGCTCCGCACGAGCTCCGAGAAGGGCACCTGGTAGAGCCGACCGTAGCGAGGGCGCTGCTCGGGGACGGTGCTCGCCGAAGACACGTCGAGCAGATCGATCGAGCGCTCCTTGAGCAGCTTGGCGAGCCCCAGGACCTCGTCCAGGCAGGTCCCACCCTCGGCCCAGTCGCTCGCGCTGATGCGCGCGGCGAGGGGGCGATCGTCGGGCCACACTGCGCGCACCGCCTCGACGACCTCGAGCGGGAACCGCGCGCGGTTCTCGAGCGAGCCACCGTACGCGTCGGTGCGGCGGTTGGTCAGCGGCGAGAGGAACGTCGCGAGCAGGTACCCGTGCGCGAGGTGGACCTCGAGCACGTCGAACCCGGCGACGGACGCCATCTCGGCCGAGCGGACGAAGTCAGCCTTGATGCGGGCCATGTCCGCCGCGGACAGCTCCTTCGGTGGCCGGTGTCGCTGGTCCCACGGGATGGGGCTCGGCCCGACCGTCTCCCAGCCGAGGCCCTCGGCGAGTGGCTCGTCTTGGCCCTCCCACGGCGCGAGGGTCGAGCCCTTGCGGCCGGCGTGGCCGAGCTGCAGCCCGATCTTCGCGGGGGTCGAGCGGTGCACGAAGTCGACGACGCGCTTCCACGCGCCGACGTGCTCTTCGCGGTACATCCCCGCGCAGCCTGGGGTGATGCGCCCGTCTGCGGAGACGTTGGTCATCTCGGCCATCACCAGGCCCGCGCCGCCCATGGCGCGGCTGCCGAGGTGGACCAGGTGGAAGTCGTCCACCGTTCCGTCGGTCGCCGAGTACATGCACATCGACGACACGCCGACGCGGTTCGGGAGCGTGACGCCTCGCAGCCGCAGCGGCGCGAACATCGGGGGACGTGGCGAGGTCGCCCCGTCGGGCCGGGGCGGCAGCGGGGCCCCGAGCCCTTCGGCGGCCTCCCGCTCGAAGTCGCGATCGACGCGCTCGACGAAGGCAGGGTCGCGCAGCTTCAGGTTCTCGTGCGTGACGCGTAGGCTGCGCGTGAGGAGCGAGAAGGCGAAGACGAGGGGCGGCTTCTTCACGTGGCGCTCGGTGGTCTCGAACCACTCGAGGCTCACCTGCGCAGACCGCTGCAGCGAATCGACCGTGGGCCGGCGCGCGCGGTCGTAGGCCTCGAGGCTGGACGCGAGCGGCCCGCCCGCGTCGAGCGCGTCGCGCAGGGCGATCGCGTCCTCGAAGGCGAGCTTGGTGCCGGAGCCGATCGAGAAGTGCGCGGTGTGGGCGGCGTCTCCCAGGATCACCATGTTCTCGTGGTGGTACCGGCCGTTGTTGACCACCGGAAACTGGCGCCAGATGGAGCGGTTCACGAGCAGGGGGTGGCCAGCGAGCTCGCGCTCGAACACGCGCTCGAGGTACTTGGCCGTCGCCGCCTCGTCGTTCTGCGCGAGGCCCGTGCGCTGGAAGACCTCCTCGCTGCACTCCACGATGAAGGTGCTGCGGTCGGGCTGGTAGCGGTACGCGTGGACCTGGAACAGGCCAGGATCGGCGTGGCGGAAATAGAACGTGAAGGCTTCGAAGGGGAACGTGGTCCCCAGCCACACGAAGCGGTGCGGGCGCAGCCCGATCGAGGGCCTGAAGCCCTCCTTGTAGTGGTCGCGGAACGCGCTGTTCACGCCGTCTGCGACGACGACGAGGTCGGCTCCGCGGAGCTCGGGATCTCCCGGCCGCACGTCCCGCTCGAACTCGAGCTTCACCCCGAGCTCGCGCGCGCGGGCGATGAGCAAGGCGAGCAGCCTCTGCCGCGAGACTCCGCTGAAGCCGTGCCCGCGCGAAGTGATCACCTCACCCCTGAAGTGGACGTCGATCGCGTCCCAGTGGAAGAAGCTCTCGGTGATCGCCTGGTAGCTCGGCGCGTCGATGCTCTCGAGGTTCTCGAGGGTCTTGTCGGAGAAGACGACGCCGAAGCCGAAGGTGTCATCGGCGCGGTTGCGCTCGTAGACGACGACCTCGGCGTTCGGGTCGCGCTTCTTGGTCAGGATCGAGAAGTAGAGCCCAGCGGGCCCGCCTCCCACGCAGACGATTCGCATCGACGGTCTCCGGCGGCCCTCGGGGGGGTCACCCAATCGGCATCTCGAAGGTGAACTCCTCGAGGCTGACCCCGAGGAACCGCCGCGGCGCGACGGTGAACTGCGCGACAGGGCCGTCTGCGTCGCGGCGGACCGTCACCCCGAGCTGCGGGCCGGCGGGCGGCGCGCTCTCGAACAGCGCCCAGGTCGCGGCCTTCAAGATCTCTTCCGCCTCGCCTGCGTCGACCTCCTTGGGGAGCTTTCCGCACAGCGCGCGGGTGAACTGCACGAGGCGCGCGATGAACAGCTGATCGACGAGCGAGATGGCCGGCGGGCGATCTTCGACCGGGGCGGAGGGGGAATCGTACGTCTTCTTCTCGGGCTGCACGTACGCGGTCGGCGCGGTGTGGATGTACGCCGCGTCGCTGTTCGGGGCCGACGCCAGGATGAGGACGCCGAGCCTGCCGAGCTCGCGCTGGCTGTCGGTGCTGACGAAGGCCTGCGTCGGGATCGCGACCTCGGCGCCGTCGTCGTCGATCTGGTGGACGAGCAGGTTCTCGACCTGGCCGTGGCGCGCGCCGGTGATGCGGGCGGGCCAGCCGGTCTCCTTGAAGCTCACGATGGTGACCGCCGCCACGGCGTAGGCAGGGCTCATCCACACGAACGCCTCGTGGTCCGCCGGGGACTCTTTGATCGTCGCCTCGCGGACGCGCGAGCTCTGCTTGTCGTACGGCGCTCGCAGCAGGACGCCGTTCATCGCGAGCGCGACCCAGCGCAGCCTCGTCTTGTTCGCGGTCGAGCGCCAAGGCGCGCGGTGCGGCGCGGTAAACAGGGCGGCCTTGTTGTCGAGCTCGTTGATGCGAGACAGATCA
Organism: Polyangiaceae bacterium; assembly: GCA_016719945.1. Taxonomy (GTDB): domain Bacteria; phylum Myxococcota_A; class Polyangia; order Polyangiales; family Polyangiaceae; genus Xiheicaenibacterium. The sequence continues at coordinate 68,657 of JADJYE010000006.1, forward strand.
CCTACGCCGAGGAGCTTGACGGTGCCGTTGACGAAGGCCGGGCAACACGCCTCTTCGGCGGCGTCGGCGATCGCCTCGAGCTCGGTGAACGACCGCGCCGAGCCGTCGACGTCGACGTCGACGACCGCGAGCGTGAAGGGCACGTCTTGGTGGCGGCGCACGGCGCGCCCAAACGCGGCGGCGGCGCCGTCTTGTGGGACGGCGAGGACGTCGATGAGCACGCCGGGGATGCGCTGTGCGCGCTCGGCCAGGAACATGATCGAGCGGTATGCCCGCTCGATGCGCCGCACCTCCGGGTGCTGGAGGATCGCGCCGAGCTGGGCGCCCATCGCCTCCTCGATCATCGGGATGCCGGTCTTGCCGCGCCCGCCGCGCGCGCGCGACCCGAGGGCGACCTCGGCGATGATCTTGGAGATGCGCTCGTCTCCCTCGTAGCTGGAGCTGGCCTGCGGCTCGCTGCTCGCGCCGGGGACCTCTACCATGTCGAGCAGGGCGTCGAGGCCACCTCCGCTGGTGTCGGCTGCGGGCGCGGGGCGCGGCCCGGGCGTCCCGATCGGGGTCGCGGGCGCGGCCTCACGGCCACGCGGCGTGCGGCCCAGCACTTCGGCCGACAGGCTCGAGCCGCCCCACACGCGCTCGAGCTGCGCCTGCGCTTGGTCCTCCGAGATCTCGGCGGCCCGGAGCCGATCGAGGATAAGCTTGCCCTCGAGCAGAGAGCGCAAGAGCGGCACCTCTTGGACGAGCCCGTCGGGGCGGAAGCTCTTGAGGCCCGTCGGGGCGAGATCGATCTTGGTCAGCCGGCCGCCGTCGAGGACGCTCGGCACCTCGATGCGCAGGCGCGGGCGGAGCTTCGCGAAGAGCTGTCCGGGATCGGCGAGGTCGACACGGACCGGGCTGTCCGGGGCGGCCGCCCCGGCGTTGTGCTCGTCGTTCGGGACGACCGAGGTCACCACCAGGATGCGCAGGGGCAAGAGCGGTCCCTCTTGCACCTCAGCGGGGCCCTCTTCGTCCCCCTTCGCGAACTTCATCGAACCGAGCATGAAGCCTTTTTCCGCCATGGGTGCGGAGGATACATGCGTCCCCCGCGCGGCGTCAGCCGCAAGTCGGGCGCACCCGCGCGTTTGCGCTGGTAAGCTCCTCGGCCGTGACATCGCCTCGCTTCGAAGAGCGGCGCCGCCCCCATGGGGGGGCGCCCATCGGCCTCGGGATCCTCGGCTGCGGCACCGTCGGCGGCGGGGTGCTCCGCCTGCTGACGAACAAGGCCGCCGAGTTCGAACGGCGCGTCGGCGTGCCGCTCGAGGTTCGGCGCGTCCTCGTCCGCGATCTCGACAAACCCCGCGTTCCCGAGCTCGATCGAGCCAAGCTCACGACGAGGGTCGACGACGTCCTCGAGGACGAGAGCGTCGAGATCGTGGTGGAGGTGATGGGCGGAGAGGACCTGGCTGGCGCGTGGGTCGAGCGCGCCCTCGACTCGCGACGGAGCGTCGTCACGGCCAACAAGGCGATGCTCGCGAAGCGAGGGCCGCAGCTGTTGGATCTGGCGGCGGCCAAGAACGTCGGGCTCGCCTTCGAGGCCGCCGTGGGCGGTGGCATCCCCGTCGTGCGAACGCTGCGGGACGCCTTCGCCAGCGATGAGGTGATCGAGATCGCTGGCATCCTCAACGGGACCAGCAACTACATCCTCACGCGGATGACCGACGACGGCGCGCCGTTCGCTGAGGTCCTCGCGGAGGCGCAATCCAAGGGCTATGCCGAGGCCGACCCGTCCCTCGACATCGACGGCCACGACGCCGCGCAGAAGTTGCTGGTGCTGGCGATGCTGGCCTTCGGCGCTCGTCCGCCCGACAGCGGCATGCTCATCGAGGGGATCCGCGGGCTCGACGCGATCGACGTGCGGCTCGCGGGGCAGTTTGGGTACGTCATCAAGCACCTCGCGTTCGGGCGCGACCGCGGCGAGACGGTGGAGCTTCGAGCGCACCCCGTGCTCGTCAAGCGGTCGAGCGTGCTCGCCAACATCAACGGCGTGTTGAACGCGATCCGCCTCGAGGGCAGGGCGCTCGGCCCGTGCCTGCTGTCGGGGCGCGGCGCGGGGGACATGCCGACAGCGGTCAGCGTCGTGGCCGACGTGCTCGACGCGGCCCGCGCGATCGTGGCCGGCGCGCCCGGGATCGTGAACGGGGCCAGGCCCCTCGTCGCGCGGCCGCTCACGCCAACCACCGAGATCGCGCTCCGCTATTACCTGCGCCTGTCGGTGGCCGACGAGCCCGGCGTCATGGCAGAGATCGCCGGCGCGCTCGGCCGAGAGGGCGTGAGCCTCAGCCAGATCGTGCAGACCGAGGGCGCGGGAGGCGTCGCGCAGATCGTGATCATCACGCACGTCGCCCGCGAGTCGGCCGTGAAGAACGCGCTCGTCGGGCTCGAAGGCAAGCGCTTCCTGCGCGCGCCGGCCGTCCTGTTGCGCATCGAGGAGGGCTAGTCGTGGCGGTCGCGCGACCCGAGGCGCCGCTCGGGGTGTTCGACTCGGGCCTCGGCGGGCTCACCGTCGTGCGAGCCCTGAAGGAGCGCTGCCCGAGCGAGAGCATCGTCTACCTGGGGGACACGGCGCGCGTCCCGTACGGGACACGCTCGCCGGAGACGATCATTCGCTACGCCATGGGGTGCGCGCGCGTCCTCGTGGGCCAAGGCGTCAAGGCGATCGTGGTCGCCTGCAACACGGTGAGCGCCGTCGCGCTCGACGCGCTGCGGGTCGAGTTCGATCTGCCGGTGCTCGGCGTGATCGTGCCGGGGGCCCGAGCGGCCGTGGCCGCGGCCGGCGGCGGGCCGATCGGCGTGCTCGGCACGCGCGGCACGATCGCCTCTGGCGCGTACCCGCGAGCGATCGCCGCGGTGTCGACCCGCGCCGAGGTCGTCGGGCAGCCGGCGCCGCTGCTCGTGCCGCTCGTGGAAGAGGGGTGGCTCGAGGGGGAGGTCCCCCAGCTGGTGGTGCGGCGCTACGTGGAGCCGCTCATGCAGCAACGGGTGCGGGCCATCGTGCTGGGGTGCACCCATTTCCCGCTCCTCAAAGCGGTGATCGCCGAAGTGGCGCGCGAGCTGTCCTCGCACGAGGTGGCGATCGTCGACAGCGCGGAGGCCACCGCGGAGGACGTCGAGAAGTTCCTCGCCGAGCGCGGCCTCGCGTCGCAAAGGCCCGCGAATGAGGCGACCTTGGAGCTGCTGGTGACGGATCTGCCGAAGAGCTTCGCGGAGGTCGCCTCGCGGTTCCTGGGGCACGAGGTCGAGAACGTCCGGGCGGTCGACCTGTGAGCGCCGAGCCGGCGCGCGCGGGAGGCGCCGCGGCGCCTCGGCTCTCGCCCGCGATGTCGTGGGCGCTCGCGGTCGGCGCGACGCTCACGATGGCGGTCAGCTATTTCGATCGGCAGACGCTCGCGTCCATTGCGCCGAGCGTGACGGCCGATCTGGGGATCGACGGCGCGGGCTACGGGCTGCTCGTGAGCGCGTTTTCGATCGCGTACCTCGTAGGCTCGCCGATTTCGGGGGCGCTCGTCGATCGCTTCGGCCCCCGCAGGGCGCTGCTCGTGGCGGTCGTGGTGTGGACGATCGTGGCGGCGCTGCACTCGCTGGCGGCGTCGTTCGTGATGCTGTTCGTGCTGCGCATCGCGCTCGGGCTGACCGAGTCGCCGACCTTCCCCGGTGCGACGGCCACCGTCACGCGGGCGCTGTCGCCGGCGGATCGTCCGCGAGGGTTCGGTCTGTTGTTCACCGGCAGCTCCCTCGGGGCGCTGTTGGCGCCGCTCGCTGCGACGAAGCTCGACGCGCTCTATGGTTGGCAGGTCGCGTTCCTGGTCACGGCGGTCGCCGGGCTGTCGTGGATCCCGATGTGGCTCTTGCTCACGCGCGGGGCGGCCGCGCGCCGGGCGCTGGATCCCATCGTGGTAAAGGTGGGCGTGCCGGCCGGAGGGTCCATTGGGCGCACGGCGGTCCACCCGGCGGTGCTACGCGCGGTCGTGGTGGTGCTGGCGACCGCGCCGCTGGCGAGCTTCGTCCTCAACTGGAGCGCGAAGTACCTCGCGGAGGTCGAGGGGATCCACAAGGCCGACATCGGGGCGTACCTGTGGCTCGCGCCCGTGCTCTTCGACGTGGGGTCCCTCGGGTTCGGGCACCTGGCGACGCAGCACGCGAAGCGCTTCGACTCGCCTCCGCGGGTGTTGTTCACCGTCTGCGGGTTGCTCGCGCTGGCGCTTCCGCTCTGCCTGGTCTTTCGTGGGCCGTGGCCGCTCGCGGTGTTCGCGGGGGTGGCGCTCGCGGGCGTAGCCGGGCTGTTCGCGATCTTCACGGCGGACATGTTGGTGCGGGTGCCTCTCGACTCGGTGAGCAAGGCGGGGGGCATCACGGCCGCCGCGCAGTCGCTCGCGTACATCGTGGCGAGCCCGCTCATCGGGCGGTCGGTCGACGCGACGGGGGGGTACAGCGCCGCCATCGTGGTGCTGTCTGCGATCGTGGCGCCTGGAGTGGTGGCGTGGCTCTTGTGGAAGCCGCCTCCTCCCGCGGTGGAGCCGGCCGCTGGGTGAGGTGAGGGGCGGGCTCAAGCACTGCCCCTTCGAGGCGGAGCGCTCAGCGCCGACGAGAGCAGGCCGATCATGGCTGCTCGGGCTCGGTCGAGGCGGGCACCTTCGAGCGGGCCCTCGAGCACGACCCGGTGCAGTATGGCCTCCACGCCGGCGAGCGCTCCGTGGACGATCAGCGGGTCGGGCGCTTCGCCTCTCGCGCCCGCGGCGGCTCGTCCGTGGAGCTCGGCCAGCAAGATGAACAGCTCCTGCCTGCGAGGGGCGAGCGGCGAGCCCGGCCGCAGGGCCTCCCCCTGCAAGACTCGGAACAGCGCCCCTCCGCGCTGAGCGACCGTCAAGAACACGTCGACGGTTCGCGCGACGTGCTCGTCGACCGAGCCCGCTCTGGACGCCGCCTTCGTAGCAGCGACGAAGCCCTCACTGAGCGTTCGGTGGAGCGTGACGAGCAGGTCGTCACGGCTCGCGAAGTGCTTGTAGAACGTTCGCCGCGCGACCCGCGCGACCTGAAGCACCTCCTCGACCGTCACGTCGGCCACCCCGCGCTCCGCGAGGACGGCCGAGGCCGCGAGCAGCAGCCGACCCTGGGTTGAGGTCGGGTCGAACGGCAGCGCCGGCGCCGGAGCGCGAGGGGGTGTCGGGGGCTCGCGGCGCTTTGATTTGACCTCGGCGGTCATGAGCGTGTCCATGAGTATACATCGTGTATACTCCATTGGACTCGAGGTCCCGATCCATGCTGACGCCTGCCCGAGCTCGCGCCTGCCTCATCTTGCTCTTCACCGCTCCGTTGCCGCTCGCCGCGTCGAGCTGCTCGGATGACGCCGCCACCCAGGCGCCGCTCGGCGGCGTGACCTACCATCGCGACGTGCGGCCCTTGATCGAGCGCAGCTGCGCGACGTGCCACACCGCCGATGGGCCGACCCGCTACGACTTCACCGCGCCCGTCCCCGCCGACAGCGCGCCAGAATGGGCTGCCGCCGCGGCAAGCGCCGTCCGGGAGGGTCGGATGCCGCCATGGATGCCCTCGGACACCTGTCGAGAGCTGTCGGGGGTTCGTCGGCTGTCGGACGAAGAGCGCGCCCTGTTCGAGTCGTGGGCTGACAATGGCTACGCGATGGGGGACGAGGCCGAGTTCGCGCCGCTCCCGCCGCTCGAGGGGCCCGCGGACCCCGGTCCGCCGACGCTCGAGATCACGCCCACCGAACCGTACACGCCCCCGCTCGGCGTGGTCGACGACTACCGATGTTTCGTGTTGCCGCACGATTTCTCCGAGGAGACCTACCTCGTCGGGACCTCGGTGGAGCCCGGAGCCGTGAGCCTCTCGCACCACGCTCTGATCTACATGATCCCCGCCGCTTCGATCGCGACCATCGAGGATCTCGACGCTGCGGACGAGGGGCCGGGCTACCAGTGTTTCGGCGGACCGGGCGGTGGCGCGCTGACGACGCTCGGGGGGTGGGTCCCTGGGGCCGTGCCCGCGATGGCCGCCGAGGGCTCGGCGAGCATCGTCCCGGCGGGGTCGAGGCTGGTGCTCCAGATGCACTACAACACCCTCGCTTACGCCGATGGTGCACCGATCCCGAGCGACCAATCGACGGTCCAGCTCTGGACATCGACCACCCTCCCCTCCCACCGCCTCGAGTCCCTGCCCCTCGCGCACCTCGGGATGGAGATCGAGCCTTTCGAGCAGCAGGTCGTCGAAGAGCGGGTCTACACGGTGCCCACTGACGGAGAGATCGTCGCGGTGACGCCCCACATGCACGTGCTCGGGCGTTCCATCCGCGTCGCGTTCGAGGCCGAGGGCGTGAGCGAGCCCACGTGCATGGTCGACGTCCCCGCCTGGGACTTCCACTGGCAGCAGCAGTACTCCTTGGCTCCTGACGCTGTGCTCGAGGTGAAGAAGGGGGATCGCGTCCGGGTCACGTGCACCTACGACAACTCCGCCGAGAATCAGCCGATCCTGGACGGCGAGCCGCGCACGCCCGAGATCGTGCGGTGGGGAGAGGGGACCCTCGACGAGATGTGCCTCGCGTACATCGTCGTCCGCGTCCCCCTGGAGACTCCGGACTTTCGGTGCGCGTCCTATCCGGAGTGCCAGCCAACCTGCCCCGAGGGCGATGGTCATTGCTTCTTCGATTGCACGACCGTCGGCGGCGGCCAGTGCGCATCCTGCCTCCTGGGTGGCGTGTTCCAGTGCGCCCCGGCCTTCTGTGCCTCTTCTGGGCTCGCCCTGCAGAGCTGCGTGGGCGGTTGCGCGGAGGCCGCGTCCTCCTGCCTGCTGTACGAGTGCGCCGCCGAGTGGGACACCTTCTACGCGTGCATGGAACCGCACCTCGAGGGCGGAGCTTGCAACGAGCAGCTCGCGGCGTGCAACGTGGAGCTGTAGCCGACGAAGACCGGAGCTCGTCGGAAGAATCGCCGTTTTGCACCGGTGCTCGTCCAGTTGCCCCGGCTGTCGACGGCCATTGTCGCGAGGCGGAAGACGAAGCGGTAGACTGCCTCGCGCCATGGTCGACGTGCCCGGGCCCGGTCAAGCTGCGCGCCTCCCACCATTTCCACAGGGTTGGTATTGCTTAGCGTACAGCGACGAGCTGGCTCGCGGCGCCGTCCTCAACCGCCGCTTGGGCGGCAAGGAGCTGCTCCTCTTCCGCACCGAGTCGGGCGCGATCAGCGCGATGGCCCCGATATGCCCGCACCTCGGGGCTCACATGGGGCATGGCGGTCGCGTCGAGGGGGAGACTTTGCGCTGCCCGTTTCACGCCTTTCGCTTCGCGGTCGACGGCACTTGCGTCGCCACGGGCTATGGCACCACCCCGCCGAAGGTGAAGGCCAGCACGTGGCACGCCACAGAGAATCACGGGGCGGTCCTCGTGTGGTTCGACCCCGACGGGCGCCCGCCGAGCTTCGAAGTGCCGACGCTCGACATGCGCGGGTTCACGCACCTCAAGCGGAGGACCTATCGGCTACGCGGCCACCCCCAGGACACGACCGAGAACAGCGTCGATTTTGGCCACCTCGCGGTGGTCCACGGCTACCAGGAGCTGCGCACGATCAAGGAGGTCACGACCGATGGTCCCTACCTCACCGCGCGCTACGGCATGCTGCGGCCCGTCGGCCTGCTCGGCGAGGCGCTCGGGGGCGTCAGCGCCGAGTTCACGGTGCACGTCCGAGGGCTCGGCCACTCCTTCGTCGAGGTGGTCGTTCCCGCGCTCGGAGTGGAGACCCGCAACTTCGTCTTCGCGACGCCGGTCGCAGAGATGGAGCTCGAGCTCCACATCGCCTGCGCTCTGCGGCACCTCGACGCGACACCCGGCCTCAAGTCGCCGCTCAGGCTCGCCGCGAAGCTCGGGCCACTGCGGCGCGCCATCGAGTCGTTCCTGATGCGACAATCCTTTGAGGCGTACCGCAATGACGTCGAACAAGACTTCGTGATCTGGAAGCACAAGCAGTTTGTCGCACGGCCCGCGCTCGCGCTCGGCGACGGTCCGGTGCTCAAGTATCGGCGTTGGGCGCAGCAGTTCTATCGCCCGGAGGACCTCGGGGGAGCGGGCGACCATCCATCGAGATCGATGGACTGCACGTAGCCGCCGGTCCGCACTGCGGGTCGGCCGCATCCGCGCTTCGTGCCGACGCTACGGCAACTGTCTCGACGGGCAGCTCGGCGCTCAGAGGTACGGGGACAGCAGCCGGGCCGCGCCGTCTCGAAGCCGAACGAGGCGTGACGCCCCCATGAAATCGGCCGCGTGGAAGGGGCGGGCGCTGGCGACACGCTCGTCGATCACGTGATCCAGGCGGCGCGCGAGCTCGCGATCATAACACTCGACACCGAGCTCGAAGTTGAGTCGCAGACTGCGAGGGTCCCAGTTCGAAGTGCCGATCAGCGACCATGCGTGGTCGACGGTCATCAATTTCGCGTGATCGAATGGCGGCGGGCCGAGGAACACGCGACAGCCATGGTGCAAGACTTTCCACAGCTCGCCCCGCATCGCCCACGTGACGAGCCGCAGGTTGGTGCGTTCGGGCAACACCAGATCCACCTGCACACCCCGGAGCGCGGCCGCGTTGAGCGCGGTGATCAGGGGCTCATCGGGCAGAAAGTACGGGGTCACGATCCGTATGGTCCGCCTGGCGGTGCCGATCGCGCCGTGCAGAGCCCACCGGATGCAATCGAGGTCTCGATCTGGGCCGTCGGAGACCGCTCGGGCATGCGTCTCGCCAGCGGTGTCGACCTTCGGGAACCAGGCGTCGCCATCCAGCACCTCCTTTGTGGCGAAGGTCCAGTCCTCGGCGAACACGTCGAGCAGCTGCGTCACGACCGGCCCGTCCAGGCGAAAATGGAGGTCGCGAGTAGGGTGGCGGGGTGACTCGGCCAGCACGCAGCCCTGGCGAATGTTCATGCCGCCCGTGAACCCGATGGCGCCGTCGACGACCAGGACCTTTCGGTGGTTGCGCAGGTTCGCGAACGCGACCGACCACGGCCAGAAGACCGGCAGGAACCGAGCGACCCGGATCCCCCGCTTGCGCAGGGCGCCGTCGATCGAAGGGAACGAGTAGCGCGCGCCGGCGTCGTCGAGCAGCACACGGACCACCACCCCACGACCTTGGGCTCTCGCTAGCGCCTCGACGAAGCGCTGCCCGACGGGGTCACTATCGAAAATGTAGGTTCCGAGCGCGATCGAGGCGCGCGCCCCGTCGATCGCGCGGAGCATCTCGGGGTAGGCCTGGTCGCCGTCCCGAAGCACCTGCACCTGGTTGCCAGGCAACAGCGGCCAGCGGCTCGTTCGCTCGATCGTGCGGGCGATCGAGGCGAGGTGCGCGTCCTCGAGCGCGAGCCCTCGCGCGAGGTCGGCAGAGGCGATGGTCCGCGGCGTAGGGTGCTCGTAGCGCTGCATTCCCCCCCGCAGGCGGTCGCCGGCGCGTGCGATCCGGTTGATGCCCAGGATGAGGTAGAGCATCGCGCCGAGCCCAGGCAACAGCATGATGAGCGCGGTCCACCCGGCGGCCGAGCGCACGTCGCGCTTGTTGACGACCGCATGGCTCACCATGAGCAGCGAGATCGCCGCCGCAGCCAGGGGCCACACGAGCTCGAGCCAGTCCATCGGCGTTTACCCTAGCGCAAGGGTCCCGTCCGAGGAGGCCGGTGAGGCGACGGAGCGGGGACGGAAACTGAAAACGCAATCTCGCCTTGACGAGTCGCTCGAGGTCGCGCTTCGCGGCCTCGGTCTCGGCGACGCTGGCGAGCTTCATGACGCGGCCGTTGGCGGAGGTCCCCTCGAGCCGGGGGGGTGCTTGCCTGGCAGGGTCGCGCCGGTGTGAAACATGGACTCGCGTCGCAGGCGCTCGACCACGGGCTTCATGGGGACGTCGTGGCGCGTAAGGCACGCGTCGACCTCGTCGGACCTCGCCATCGTCTCCCTCCTGTCGACGCAGGATACGCCCACCAGGGCAGGAGAGCTGTTGCTGTGCTCTGCTGCGAATATGGTAGAATGCTGCGTCGACGCGCGGGCGCATCGCCATCGCAGGTGCGTCCGGCTTCGTCGGGAGCGCGCTCGTCGACGCCTTGAGCCCGACCCACGAAATCATCGCCCTCGAGCGCAGCGTTCGCAGGACCATCGCTCGTCGCTCGGTCGACTGCCGAAGATGTGGTCTCTACGATGTCGAGCAGGCGGCCACCTCGCTCGAGGGCGCCCCCTCCGCCGTCTATCTCGTGCACGAGATGGTCGCCACGCGCGGCCTCGAGCTGCAGCGCGCGGCGGGTTTCGAGTGCAAGCCGTTCGACGTCCTGGTGAAGGAGGCGCTGTCGGCGCAGTCGCAATCGAGCGCAGCGCCCCCGTCGAGCACGGCCGTCCGGGCTGTCGTCCAGCAGCGCTAGGCCACCAATCGCGCGCTGTCCCCCCAGCGCTTCCTGAGCCCGAGGCGGATGCCCTCACGTTAGGTAGCGGAGCTGTATCTCGCCTGGCTCCCCTCGGCATTGAAGCCCATTCTGCGCGTGACGGCGCTGGGGCGTGGGGGCTGCGCGTTCTCGACCGCGGGGTGGCGACGCTCGTTGCTGGAGCTCTCGCTCGATGAAGCGGTGAGCGACGAGGAGCGCACGGTCTATCGGATCTCTGGGGGCGACTCGTGGCGCGGAGGTCGTCGGGCAGAGGCGCGCTGGAGTTTCGCGCCATACTGGGGGCGAGCGCGGTCATCGCGCTCGTGTCCGACTTCGAGCCGCGCCTTCCTTGGTACGTCTACATGCTGACGCAAGCGGTGGGGCGCAACATCCTCCAGGTTGGTGATGCACGACCAGAGGTACCTGCGCCGGTGCGCGCTGTCCTCGCGAGCCTCCGGCGAGCGAGCGTGGCCGACGCGGTCTACCTCCGGTCGCTCCCTGTAAGGACGCTGGGCGCGGGGGCGCTCGGCACCTTCGACGTTGAAGGCCCGAGCGCCACGCACTAGATTCGCGTCGTGCCGGGAGCGCTCGAAAGACCCCTCTGGGCCCAGACTTCGTCGGTGATGTCCATTCCGCCTGGTAGCCGGCGCTTTCTTCGAGGTGCGTCGTGGCGCTGAACTTGAGCGCGATCGTCGCGCGGCACGGGGGTGACCCCTCGAGGCTCGTGCAGATCTTGCGCGACGTGATGGACGCCGAGGGGCACGTCGCTCCTCCGGTCATCACCGCCCTCGCGAGCACGCTCGGGGTCTCCCGCGGCCAGGTCGAGGGCGTCGTCGGGTTCTACTCGTTCCTCGACAGCGAGCCGCGCGGCAAGTACCGCGTCCTGTTCAGCGACAACATTACTGACGAGCTGTCGGGCGGTCACGAGCTGCGGCAGCGCATGCTCGACGCCTTCCGCCTGGAGCTCGGGGAGGTCAGCCGCGACGGGCTCGTCTCCATCGGCGCGACGAGCTGCACGGGGCTCTGCGATCAGGGCCCCGCGATGCTGGTTAACGGGCGCGCGATCGCGAGGCTCACGCCGGCGCGCATTGGGGCGATCGCGTCGCTCATTCGCGGTGAGTCGCCGATGGATCAATGGCCGGACAACCTCTTCGTGATCGACTCCCACATCGAGCGGAAGGACCTGCTCCTGTCAACGCCGCTCTCGCCGGGCGAAGCCATCGACGCCGCGATCGCGCGCGGCGCCGCCGCCACCATCGACGAGATCGCGCGCTCCGGCCTCCGGGGACGCGGAGGCGCCGGCTTCGGGACAGGGCAGAAGTGGGCCGCTTGCGCGGCGGCTCACGGAGGAGGGCCGGCGGAGCGCTACGTGGTGTGCAACGCCGACGAGGGCGAGCCGGGCACCTTCAAGGATCGCGAGCTGTTCGCCCACTACACAGACCTCGTCCTCGAGGGCATGACCGTCGCGGGCTTCGCGGTGGGCGCGCAGAAGGGCCTCATCTATCTGCGCGCCGAGTACCCGTTCCTGTTCGCTCCGTTGCTCGCGAAGCTCGAGGAGCGCCGGCGCGCAGGGCTCCTCGGCAGGGACGTGCGCGGGGCGCGCGGCTTCGACTTCGACATCGAGCTCCACATCGGCGCCGGCGCGTATGTCTGCGGCGAAGAGTCGGCGCTGATCGAGTCGCTCGAGGGCAAGCGGGGGATCCCCCGCAATCGCCCGCCGTTTCCCGTCACGCATGGCTACAAGCAACAGCCGACCGTCGTGAACAACGTCGAGACGCTGGCGGTCGCCGCGCTCATCGCGAAGCATGGCGCCGACTTCCTGCGCGCGGTGGGGACGGCGAAGTCGAGCGGCACCAAGGTGCTCTCGGTCTCGGGCGACGTCGCCCGGCCCGGGATCTACGAATACCCCTTCGGCGTCCCCGTGGCGCGGGTGCTCGAGGACGCGGGTGCGAGGGACACCCAGGCCGTCCAGGTGGGCGGCCCCTCAGGCATCCTCCTCGGCGCGAACGAGCTCGGCCGGCGCATCTCCTTCGAGGACGTGCCGAGCGCGGGCGCGTTCATGGTCTTCGACACGACGCGGGACATGCTGGCCGTCGTGGAGAACTTCACGCGCTTCTTCGCGCACGAGAGCTGTGGCTTCTGCACGCCGTGCCGTGTCGGCACCACGCTGAGCGCGCAGATGATGAAGCGCCTGGTCGCCGGCAAGGGCTCGCGCCGCGACATGAAGGATCTGGCGAAGGTCACGCAGATCATGAAGGCGTCGAGTCATTGCGGGCTGGGCCACACCGCCGGCAACCCGGTGATCGACGCGCTCGCGAAGTTCCGACCGTCGTTCGACCGCAAGCTCCGCTCGCTCGACGTGCTGCCGACCTTCGATCTCGACGAGGCGCTGGCGCCCGCTCGCGAGGCGACCGCTCGCGACGACGCGGAGGCCCACTTCAATGAGGAGGAATCGTGACCGCCAAGACCTTCCAGATGGATGGGCACGACGTGCCGTTCGAGGAGGGGCAGTCCATCCTCGCGGCGGCCCTCGCCGCAGGCAGCTACGTTCCCTATCTGTGCTACCACGCCGAGTTCAAGCCGCACGGCAGCTGCAAGGTCTGCACGGTGAAGGTCAATGGTCGCACGCAGGCGAGCTGCACCACGCCCGCGCGCGAGGGTGACGTCGTCGAGTCGAACGTCGACGAGCTGAACGAGCTGAGGAAGAACCTCGTCCAGTTCCTCTTCACCGAGGGCAACCACTTCTGCCCCTCCTGCGAGGCGAGCGGCGGCTGCGCGCTGCAGGCGGTGGGCTACGAGCTCGGCATGACCACGGCGCACTACAGCCCGCTCTTTCCGGACCGCCCGGTGGACGCCTCGCACCCGGACGTCCTCCTGGACTTCAACCGCTGCATCCTGTGCGAGCTGTGCGTGCGCGCGAGCTCCCTCGTCGACGGCAAGAACGTGTTTTCGCTCTCGGGGCGCGGAATCACCAAGCACCTCATCGTCAACGCGGAGTCGGGGAAGCTCGCCGACACGACGCTCTCGGTCGAGGACAAGGCGATGAGCGTGTGCCCGGTGGGGGTCATCCTGCGCAAGCGACGCGGCTTCAAGGCGCCGATCGGCGAGCGCCGGTACGACGCCCACTCGATCAGCGAGGTCGCCGTGGCCCACCCGGAGGACGAGGCCAAATGACCAGGGCTGCTGTCGAGATCCCGACCAAGAAGAAGCTCCGCGTCGCGACCACCTCGCTCGCGGGCTGCTTCGGCTGTCACATGTCGCTGCTCGACATCGACGAGCGGCTCGTCCCGCTGCTCGAGCTGGTCGAGCTCGACGCCTCGCCGCTCACCGACATCAAGCACCCTGGCCCGTGCGACCTCGGCCTGATCGAGGGGGGCCTGTGCAACGCCGACAACGTGCGCATGCTCCGTGTGTTTCGCGAGCAATGCAAAGTCCTCGTCGCGATGGGCGCGTGCGCGATCAATGGCGGCCTCCCGGCGCAGCGCAATCACCTCGACATTCGCGATTGCCTGCAGACCGTCTACCTCTCGGGCCACGGCGTCGAGCGCGGCTTCATCCCCAACGACCCAGAGCTGCCGCTGCCGCTCAAGCAGGTGCACCCGCTGCACGACGTCGTGAAGATCGACTACTTCTTGCCGGGCTGTCCGCCCTCGGCCGAGGCGATCTGGCAGTTCTTGACGGACATTATCGCAGGCCGCACGCCGCACCTCGGTCACGGCCTCATCAAATACGACTGACGACCGGAGGACCCCTATGCACTCCCCCCTCGATACCGCCGAGCACCCCGAGAAGCTGCGCCGCGTGGTCATCGAACCCGTCTCGCGCGTCGAGGGCCACGGCAAGGTGACCATCCTGCTCGACGATCAGCGCAAGGTGCACCAGGTGCGCCTCCACATCGTCGAGTTCCGCGGGTTCGAGCGCTTCATCCAGGGTCGGCCGTATTGGGAGGTGCCGGTCATGGTGCAGCGCCTGTGCGGCATCTGCCCGGTGAGCCACCACCTCGCCGCCTCGAAGGCGCTCGACGCCGTGGTCGGCGCGCGCACCCTGACGCCCGCCGCCGAGCGCATCCGCCGCTTGATGCACTATGGGCAGATCCTCCAATCGCACGCGCTCCATTTCTATCACCTGGCGTCGCCCGACCTGCTCTTCGGCTTCGACGCCGATCCGCGCAAGCGCAACGTGGTGGGCGTGCTCGCGGCGTACCCGGACATCGCGAGGCAGGGCGTCCTGCTCCGCAAGTACGGGCAAGAGTGCATCCGCGTCACGGCGGGCAAGCGCGTGCACGGGACCGGCTCGATCCCTGGCGGGGTGAACAAACGCGTCACGGCGGAGGAGCGGGACGAGCTGAGGCGTCCGCTGTCGGACATCCGCGCCTGGGCGCAGGCCGGGGTCGCGCTGGTAACAGAGCTCCACGAGCACAACCGGGATCTGTACGAGCAGTTCGGGACGGTAAAATCCAGCCTGCTCTCCATCGTAGGGCGCGACGGCAAGCTCGATCTGTACGACGGGGTGCTCCGCGCGCGCGACGCTCAGGGGGCGATCATCTTCGATGGCGTCGAGCCGAAGGACTACCACGTGCAGCTCCGCGAGAACGTGCGCTCATGGAGCTACATGAAGTTCCCGTTCATCGTGTCGCGCGGCCCCGAGGAGGGCTGGTACAAGGTCGGGCCGCTCGCCCGCATCCAGAACTGTGACGCGATCGGGACGCCGCTGGCCGAGGCCGCGCGACAAGAGCTGATCGCCGACTCGCACGGCGCGATCGTTCACGCGCCGCTCGTCTTCCACTGGGCCCGCATGATCGAGCTGTTGCACGCGGTGGAGGTGATCGAGGGCTTGCTGGCCGACCCGGCGCTGCTCGGCGACGAGCTGGTCGCGAGCGGCCCGCGCGCGCGGACGGGAGTGGGGATCATCGAGGCCCCGCGGGGGACGCTCATTCACCAATACGAGGTCGACGAGCACGACCTGGTGACGATGTGCAACCTCATCGTCTCCACGACGCACAACAACCAAGCGATGAACGAGGCGATCCGCCAGGTTGCGCGCCAGCACCTCGATGGCCACGAGCCGACCGAGGGGCTGCTCAACCATATCGAGGTCGCGATCCGCGCGTTCGACCCGTGCCTGTCGTGCGCGACGCACGCGCTCGGGAAGATGCCCCTCGCCGTGGAGATCGTCGACGCGCAGGGGGCCCTCGTAGAGAGGCTCGTTCGAGACGGCGAGCGGCTGTGATGCCGAGCGGGCGCAGGCCAGCGCCCCTGCTCGTGATCGCGGTCGGCAACCCGTCGCGCGGCGACGACGCCCTGGGCCCCTTGTTCGCGGAGCGCCTCGGGGTCTCGCTCGCCGCGGAGATCGCCCGAGGTGAGGTGGAGGTGTTCACCGACTTCCAGCTGCAGATCGAGCACGCGCTCGACCTCGTGGGGCGCGAGCGCGTGGTGTTCGTCGACGCCAGCGTGCGGGCAGCGCCCCCGTTCGAGCACGCGCGCATCGAGGCGCGGCGAGAGGCGCAGGTCTCCACGCACGCGATGTCGCCGCAGGCGGTGCTGCAGACCTACCAGAGCGCGCTCGGGGGGGAGGCGCTCGATGCGTGGGTGCTCGGGATCCGGGGGGAGCAGTTCGAGCTGGGAGAGGGGCTCTCGGAGGGCGCGCTGGGCCACCTCGACGCCGCGGTGGGCTTCTTCCTGGCGAGCCTCGCGCCGATGACCGCGCTGGCTCGGGAGCCGCCCCCACCGGAGAGTCCCGCCCGCGCGGCCGGCGACGGCGCTGCGCCGGTCGTGGGGCGTCGGATCGAGGTCGACGGGGTGGTGCAGGGGGTCGGCTTTCGCCCGTGGGTGTACCGGACCGCGCGGGGCCTCGGCCTCTCGGGCGTCGTCAGGAACACGCGCCGCGGCGTCACGATCGAGGCCTACGGGAGCGCGGCGTCGCTCGACGCGCTCGTGCGGGCCACCCAGGAGCAGCCGCCTGGCTCCGCTCGGATCCGCGCGGTGCGCATCACCCCGCTCCGGGAGCCGCCGCCAGATCTCGTCGGCTTCTCCATCGCGGCGAGCGACGCGGGGCCCGAGGAGCGCGCCGCGATGGTGCTCCCGCCCGACCTCGCGACCTGCGACGCGTGCCTGCGCGACGTCGACGATGAGGCCGATCGGCACCACGGGTACCCGTTCACGAGCTGCACCGACTGCGGCCCGCGCCTCGGCGTCGCGATCGGCCTGCCCTACGACCGCGCGACCACCACGATGGCGCCCTTCGAGCCATGCGAGGCCTGCGCGCGCGACTACGCGGACCCTTCGGACCGCCGCTTCCACGCGCAGACGATCGCGTGCCCCGCGTGTGGCCCGAGGGTGTGGCTCGCGAGCCCGACCGGCGCCCCTGAGCAGGGCGCGCGGCGCCCTCGAGGCCGCCGCGTCCCTGCTGAGAGAGGGGAAGATCCTCGGCGTGCAGGGGCTCGGGGCCTTCCACCTCGTCTGCGACGCGACGAGCGCCTCCGCCGTGGCCGAGCTGCGGCGTCGCAAGCGCCGCGACGAGAAGCCCTTCGCGATCATGGTGCCGGACGTCCCCGCGGCGCTCGAGGTGGCGGAGCTCGGCGACGAGCTCCAGGCCGCGCTGGCGTCCCCCGCGCGCCCCATCGTCCTCGCGCCGTCACGGGCGCCCACCGCGATCACCCCCGAGGTGAGCGGTCCCTCCAGGCGCACCGGCGTCATGCTGCCATATTCGGCGCTCCACCACCTGCTCCTCGCGGAGGCGGGGCGCCCGCTCGTCTTCACGTCCGGCAACCCCAGCGGAGGCCCCGCCGTCATCGATCACGCGGAGGCGCTCCGCGCGCTCTCCCCGAGCGTCGACGCGTTCCTTCTGCACGACCGCGCCATCCCGCGGCGCGTGGAGGACTCCCTCGTGGCGCAGGCGCCCATTGCGGGGGCGGCGTCCGCGTCCTCCGCCGGTCGCGCGGGCTCGCCCTCGCCCATTCGCCTGCCCTGGCCAGCGACGGAGCCCGTCCTCGCGGTCGGCGGGCACCTCAAGAGCGCCGCGTGCCTCGTGGTCGGCGATCAGGCTTTCCTCACGCCTCACCTCGGCGATCTCGGCTACGTCGAGGGCGACGCCGCCTGGCGCCGCGATGTCGAGGGCTTCGAGCGGCTCCTCGGCGTGCGCGCCGAGGTGCTCGCGCACGATCTTCACCCCGACTATGGCTCGACGCGCTACGCGATCGAGCGGCCCGCGCGCCTGCGCGTCGGGGTGCAGCACCACGTCGCGCACGTGCTGGCCGCTGTCGCCGAGCATCACCTCGACGAGCCGACCGTCGGGGTGGTGTTCGACGGGACCGGCTTCGGCACCGACGGCACCCTGTGGGGAGCGGAGATCCTCATCGTCGAGGGGGCGCGCTGGACGCGCCCAGCGACCTTCCGCTCGCTGCCCCTGCCAGGCGGCGAGCGCGCCATCCGCGAGGTCTGGCGCGTCGCGCTCGGCGCCCTCGCCGAGGCGCTCGGCGAGGAGGAGGCGTCTGCGCTCTCGGAGCGGCTGGGCGCGTTCGGAGGCGTGCCCTCGGCCGCGCGCGCGACCACCCTGCGGATGATCGCGACGGGCACGTCGACCCCGAGGGCGCGGGGCATGGGCCGCTGGTTCGACGCGATCGGCGCGCTCACCCTCGGCGTGGGCCACGCCGGGTTCGATGGCCACGTCGCCATCGCGCTCGAGGAGGCCGCAGGGGGAGAGGGCGCGCGCGCCACGGCGACGGCGCGCGCCTACCCGGTGGCCCTGCCGGGCGCGACCGGCAGCGCCGAGCCCGCGGAGATCGATCTGCGCCCCACGGTGCGCGCCGTCGTCTCGGATCTGCTCGATGGGGTCGGCGCACCGGAGATCGCCGCCCGCTTCCATGCGGCGATCGTCGACGCGACCGCGACCGTCGTCGCGGGCATCCTCGCCGACACGGGGCTGCGCCGCGTGGTCCTCTCCGGCGGCAGCATGCAGAACCAGCTGCTCGAGCGAGGTCTCCGGGAGCGCCTCGCCGGGCGGGTCGTCGTCGCGCGCGAGGTCCCGGTCAACGACGGCGGCCTCGCCCTCGGCCAGGCGTGGGCCGCGGTGCTCGCGCTCCGTGGGGAAACGGCGTAGGAGGGCAGCATGTGCCTAGGAGTACCGGGCCGAGTGGTCGAGATCGAGGGCACCACCGCCGTCGTCGACTTCTGGGGCGTGCGCCGCAAGGTGGCGCTCGACGTCGTGGACGAGGAGGTGGCCGTCGGCGATCACGTGCTGGTCCACGTGGGCTTCGCGATCCGCCGCATCGCGCCGGAAGATCTCGCCGAGACCCTCGCCTTCTTCGAGGAGATGGCGACCGAGGACCTCGAGGGACTCGCCCCGGGCGGCTCGGGGGGAAGGGCGTGAAGGAGCCGCTCGCCAAGCTCGAGTTCCGCGACGTCGCGCGGGGGCGCGCCCTGCAGGCGAGGCTCGAGCGCGCGATGGAGCGCGCGGGGCGCGCTGTCACCGTGATGCACGTCTGCGGCAGCCACGAGCAGGCGATCGCGCGCTATGGGCTCCGCGCCCGCTTCCCCGCCGACCTGCGGGTCCAGATGGGGCCGGGCTGCCCGGTGTGCGTGACCGACGCGCCGGAGATCGATGCCTGCGTCGCCCTCGCGACCCGGGGCGTCCGCGTTCTTACCTACGGCGACATGCTCCGCGTCCCCGGGCGGGCCAGGTCGCTCGACGACGCGCGCGCCGCCGGCGCCCGCGTCGAGGTCATCTACGCCGCGACCCAGGCGGCGGAGATCGCGCGGGCCACGGAGGAGCCGGTTGTCTTCTTCGCGACCGGGTTCGAGACCACCGCCGTCGCGACCGCCGCGGTGCTGCTCGCCGAGCCCCCGGCGAACCTCTTCGTGCTGTCCGCGCACAAGTGGGTGCCCGCGGCGATGGACGTGGTGGCAAGCTCGGAGGGCTCGGCGATCGAGGGCTATCTCGCGGCGGGCCACGCCGCGACCATCACCGGCTGCGGGGTGTTCGAGCCCTTCGTGAGCCGCTATCGCAGGCCGGTCGTCGTCGCTGGCTTCGAGCCCCTCGATATCCTCTCGGGGCTCGTGCTCCTGGTCGAGCAGGTGATCGAGGGCAAGGCCGAGGTCGTCAACGCGTTCCCTCGCTGCGTCTCGCGCGACGGCAACCGGCGCGCGCTGGACGCGCTGTGGCGCGTCTTCGAGCCAGGAGACGGGGACTGGCGCGGCATCGCGCGCGTCCCCAGCGGCGATCTGCGCCTGCGGCCCCAGCTCGCGGCCCACGACGCCAGCGTGCGCTTCGCGGCCGAGCTCGACGCGGCGCCGACGCCGGTGGCGCGGGCCGACGCGGCGGAGTGCAGATGCGGCGGCATCATGACCGGTCTGCTGCAGCCGACCGATTGCCGCCTGTTCGGCACCTCTTGCCGCCCCGACGCCCCGGTCGGGGCCTGCATGGTGAGCACCGAGGGCGTGTGCAGGATCTGGCACGAGCACGGGCTCGGTCGGGCGAGCGCAGCCGAGGGGAGGGAGGGCAGCCGTGAGCCGACGTGACCCGGGCGACGAGCGCGTCGGCCTCGCGCACGGCGCGGGCGGGCGCGCCATGCGCGACCTGATCTCTTCGGTGTTCCTCGAGGGCGTCACCGACCCCGAGGCGCTCGCCCTCGACGACGGCGCGGCGATCCCCTTCGGAGACCGCTTCCTCGTCCTGTCGGCGGACGCGCACGTCGTCGCGCCGGTCTTCTTCCCAGGCGGGGACATCGGCCGGCTCGCGGTCTCCGGGGTGGTCAACGATCTGGCGATGATGGGCGCGTGCGACGTGCTCGCGCTCACCTCGAGCGTGATCGTCGAGGAGGGCTTCCCGATCGAGTCCCTCCGGCGCATCCACGCCTCGATGAGCCAGGCTTGCCGCGAGGCGAGCACGCGCATCCTCACCGGCGACACGAAGGTCATGAACCGCGGCGAGATCGACGGCGTCGTGCTGGCGACCAGCGGCCTCGGCGTCACCGATCGCGTCGTGCGCGACGCGGGGCTCGTCGCCGGCGACGCCATACTCGTCACGGGCACGATCGGCGACCACGGCCTCGCCGTGCTGGGCGCGCGCAACGCGCTCGGCCTCGAGGGGGAGCTCCGCTCCGACGTCGCGCCCCTCAACGGCCTGGTGCGCGCCGCCCTGGTTGCGGGTGGAGCTGCGGTGCACGCGATGAAGGACCCCACCCGCGGCGGAGTCACCAGCGCGCTCACCGAGATGGCAGGCAAGGCCGGATTGGCGATCCTGCTCGACGAGGCGGCGCTCCCGATGAGCGCCCCGGCGCGCGCGGCGGCCGAGCTGCTCGGCATCGATCCGCTCGCGGTGGCCAACGAGGGCAAGGCGCTCCTCGGCGTGGACCCTGCCGCGCTCGGGCGCGTCCTCGAGGCCCTACGCGCGCACCCGCTGGGCCGCGACGCCGCGTGCATCGGCCGCGCCGTCGCGCCGAGCTCCGCCTTCGAGCGGGGCGCCGTGTCGCTCGACACGGGCTTCGGCACGCGCCGCCTCTTCGAGCGGGACGGCGCGCCGCTGCCGCGCATCTGCTGATCTGTTAAGACACGGGCGGTGCATGAAGTGTCGCTCGTCCACGCGCTCTTCGATCAGGCCGATCGCGCGATCGGGGCCCACCCCGCGAGCGCGGTGAAGCGGCTGACGGTGCGCATCGGGGAGCTCGCCGGGGTCGACTGCGAGCTCTTCCGCACGGCGTTCGAGGGGTGTCGCGAGGAGCGCGGCTATGGCGCGGCGACCCTCGAGACCACCCTCGAGCGCGCGGCGTGGAGCTGCCGCGCGTGTGGCGCGGCGGTGGCGCCCGAGGGGCCTCTCCGCTGCGCCGCGTGTGACGGCGAGGCGAGGCTCGCCGCGGGCGGGGAGCTGATGCTCGATCGACTGGAGCTGGAGGTCGCGGATGTGTGAAGTGTGTGGCTGCGGAGATCCCAACCTGACCGGGCCTGGCCACGTCCACGGCGCCCCGGCCCATGGCGCCGGCGCGACCTCGATCGAGGTCCACGCGTCGCTGCTCGCCGACAACGACCACCAGGCGCAGCACCTGAGGGAGCACTTCCTCGAGGAGCGCGTGCTCGCCCTCAACATCATGGGCTCGCCCGGCTCGGGCAAGACCGCGCTGCTCGAGGCGACGGCCAGCGCCCTCCGCGGGCGCCTCCGCCTCGCCGCGGTCAGCGGCGATCTTGCCACCGCGCTCGACGCCGAGCGCCTCGCCCGCGCGGGCGTCACGTCGGGGCCCATCACCACCGGCTCGGCGTGCCACCTCGACGCGGCCATGGTGCACCACGCCCTGCATGACGAGCGCCTCGGCGCCGCCGCGCGCGCGTGCGACGTGTTCTTCATCGAGAACGTCGGCAACCTCGTGTGCCCCGCGATCTACGATCTCGGCCAACGCGCCAACATCGTGGTGCTGTCCGTCACCGAGGGCGTGGACAAGCCGCTCAAGTACCCCGTCATGTTCCGCAAGGCGGACCTGGTCGTCCTCTCCAAGGTCGACCTGCTGCCGCACCTCCCCGGCGTCTCCATCGCGGCGCTCCGCGAGAACCTCGCCCGCGTCATGCCCTCCGCCCGCGCCCTCGAGGTTTCCGCGACCACCGGCGCGGGGATCGCCGAGTTCATCGCGTGGCTCGACGAGCGGCGGCTCAAGTAGGCCACGGGGAAGGGGCCGTCCGATGGCGTCGTGCGGCCGAGAGCTCGCGTGAGACCGCAACCTGGGCGCGCGGTTGCGCCACCCGTTGCGCAACCCGAATCCAGCGCGATCCTGTCCGGCAAATAAGCAGAATCCCACCAGATCTGCGCCCGGTGGCAGGGAACGAACCTTGCCGTCCGCGGCCCATGAGCCACTTCCGCGTGCGCCGCCTGGCCCGAGTGACGTTTGCGCTGGCGATGACGACCATCGTCGCGACGAGGGTCCAGGGGCCAGCGCTGGGTGCGGGGCCCGCGGCGTCGGGGACCCTCGGCGAGGGCGACTCGCTCTCTGCGACCGGCGGCGCTCCGGACGCCATCCCGCTCGCGCTGCCGGCGGCGGGCGGTGACCTGCCCGTGCCCATCCACATCCGGTCCGGAGCCCCCGGCGAGCGCGGTCCGCTCGGCGTGGGCTGGCAGATCCCTCTCTCGACGGTGCGCGAGCTGGACACCCACGAGAGCTTCCCGCCCGGGCTGCTGGACTCACCTCCTCGCCGCGTCGCCCTGTCTCTTCTGGGCCAGAGCTTCGACATGCGCCTGTTCGAGACGGACGGCGAGCTCGCGAAGTTCCACCCGTTCACCGGAGACCGCTCGATCGAGCTGATCGAGGACGCGAGCGACGGGAGCTTTCGCGCGCACGACGGCGCGGGGCGCACCTATTGGTTCGAGGTCGATCCGCGCATGCCGCCGCAAGGTCACGACACGCTGTTGCTCACGCAGATCACCGACGTCACCGGTGAGCACCGGGTCGAGCTGAGGTACGCGATCCTGGAGCGGCTCGGCGGACTGGGGGTCGAGGTCCTGCTGGACCAGGTGAGCTACTCGTTCGCGCCGGGCACCGATTGTCCGAAGTACTCGGTCAGCTTCGACTACGTCGACCCCTTCGGCGAGCCGTTCGCCGCGCGCGCCGGCGGGAACCTGTTCTGGACCCACCAGAACCTGGTCGCCAGCGTGCGGGTGGACGCGTCCGCCGACGCGACCTGCTCCGATCGGCGGACGATCGCAGCCCACGAGTTCACCTACGAGACCGACCCCGCGTCGGGCGTGCCTCTGCTGCGCTCGGTGGACAGCAGCGGGCTCGATTGGCAGGCGCCGCTCAGGCAGGCGACGTACAGCTATGGCAGCGCCATCCAGGACGGCTGGCTCCGCTACGAGAAGGCCCACCAGATCCCGACGACCTTCCTCCCGAAGGCGCTGCGTGGCTCGTTCGGATCCACCCTCGAGGTAGGCCAGGAGGCCGCGGTGACGCTCAGCCTCCGTGACTTCACCGGCGACGGCCGCCCGGACCTCTTCTTCGCCGCAGACGGGGCGGCCGAGCTCAAGCTCGCGCCCCACGCCTTCTCCGGGTTCGGTGAGCACACCCTGGGGGCGACACCTCAGACCTTCATCGACTCCCTCCCCACCGGCCATGCCCGCCTCGGCCGCGGGGCCATCCTCGACTGGAACGGCGACGGAAGAGCCGACTTCATCGACTCCGACGGGGAAGGCAGCTGGAAGGTCTACCTCAACACACCGGGCGCCTCGCCTGGGGACGCCGTCTTTCAGTCGTTCCCCGTCGCTGCGCCCTTCTACAGGGAGTATCCGATCGACGAGGCGACGCAGCAGGCCTGCGCGAACAACGATCTGCCCCCGGGTCCGGAGCCGGAAGAGGACGACGGGGACGTCGACGAAAGCTGGGGCGTCCAGGACGATATCCCGTCGTCCGACTGCGGCCCGAGCGGCGAGTTCGCCGCCCCATCGATGGGATTCACCAGCTGGACCAAGGCGCAGATGCGCTGCTTCGAGTACGCCCTCGACGCGACGACCGGACAGTATGTCCGCCGAGCCTGCGCCGCCCAGCCGGATCCCTGGACCGAGCGTACGCTGTGGAACGTCCGGACCGCGACGCTTCAGGACGTCAATGGCGACGGCTATCCCGACTACGTCTACACGAGCCGCGGCGCCGAGCGCCGTGGCCCCAAGACGCCTCCGGGCGTGGGCTGCTCGGAGACCTGCCCTGCCGCTGTCTCGAGCCCGACCGCCGTCCCGAGCGGCTGTGACGGAGCTTGCTATGACGACTTCTGGGGCAGCTCCTACGAGCTGCCGGACGACACGCAGATCCACGTGCTCTTGCACGCTGGCCCCGCAGCTGCCCGACCGGGCGCGTCCGGCGAGGCGTTCCTCGCCAGCGACATCCTGCTCGACGACGGAGCCTGCGGCGTCGAGCGCACGATGACGCGCCGCGAGCGCAAGTACAGCGAGCTCACCTGCGGGTTCCGGGACGTCAACGGCGACGGTCGGCTGGATTGGGTCGACGGCTCGCACCGGGGCGCTCCGTTCAGCTCCTACGCCCACGTCTCCCTGGGCAACGGCACGCTCGGCTGGGATACCTTCAGCGAGCCCCAGCTCGACCTCCCGGGGCCGATCGAGCTGGCCTACGACCACTCCGACGCCTGCATCGGAGATCCGGACGCGGAGTACGAGGTGCTCAGGGTCTCGGACCTGGTCGACCTGACCGGCGACGGCATCCCGGACTACGTGTTCGGCGGCTCGCCGGACCTCGGACCCGAGCTGGGAGAGCTCGACGACCTCAACTTCTTCGTGCGCAAGGGGACCGGGCTCGGCTTCGGCGATCCCGTTCCCATCGCGCTCGCGGACGGCGCGCAGTTCACCATCTCCCAGGAGGTGCAGACCTGCGGGAACCTGCCCTCGACGCGGCTGCTCGCCGGACTGATCGACTTCGACGGTGACGGCCGGGTCGAGCTCGTCCGCGCGCAGGAGCTGCACCTCGACGTGTGGAGCCCGAGCGCCGAGGGCTCCGTCGCCGGGTCGATCGTCGACGAAGACCGGATCGTGCGGGTCGACGGTCCCACCGGGGTCTCCAAGCTCCTGCGCTACGCTTCTGCGAAGGACGATCCCGTCCTCGCGCACCAGACGCCCAGCCCCGAGATCGTCCTGCACCGGATCGAGACGCTGGTGACGGGGCCACTCGACGGCGACCCGCCGGCTCCGGTCGAGCTCGCGTACGGCGACTCGGCCCTCCACTTCCACCCCGGGGCCCAGCGCTTCGTGCCGGCGGGCTACGGGATCCAGTCGATGTGGACGGTCGTGCCCGCGACCGACAAGTCGGGGCAGCCCGTGCGGCTCGGTCGAGCGTCGATCAGCCGCGCCGTGAGGCCGGGCGACTACGCGGGCTTCCCCGGCGTCGTCCTGACGGGCTCGCCCCTTCAGAGCGAGCATTTGGCCGGCGAGTTCTCGGAGGGCACCGCCTGGGACCTCCTCTACGGCGCGGCGTCGGCCGCGCACCCGCTCACCCGGGGAGGCAGCCTCCACGAAAAGGAGGTCCACGCGATCGACTACGCCTGGCCTTCGGCGGTGACCGAGGGCTGCATGCTGGTCGATCCGTATGGCTCGGGTCTCGCAGATCCGACCCCCTGCACGACCCACCTCGTCGCCTACGACGCGCGCACCCTGCAATGGGAGGGCGACGCGCTCCCCCAGGCCGGCGCGGAGAACGTGCAGTCGGCGGTCCAGACGCTCGAGGTCGACGACCTGGGTCGCCCGACCCTCACCCGCAACGAGGGCGATGTCTTCGATCCGAACGACGACGTCTGCACGACCGTGACCTACGCGACGCCGGACGCGCCCAGCTTCGAGCGGGACCACGCAGCGAACACCCCTGCGCTGACGCAGGTCGGCGACTGCAAGGGGCATCCGCTGGCGACCTCGTACGTCGAGTACGACGGTCTCCCGCTCGGGACGGTGTCCCGTGGGCTGCCCACGCGGACCTGGGCCGACGTGCACCGCACGAGCGACGGCGCGCTGGTCTCCGTGGGCGAGGTGGTGGTCCTCCAGCGCAACGAGCGGGGCCTGGTCACCGCGTCCACCATCGAGACCTCGTACGGCGGCGACGTGCAGGCCAAGACCACGACCGTGGAGCGCGACGCGTTCGAGTTGGTCACCGTCTCCACCGACACGACCGGCAGCGACGTGGCCGTCTCGATCCACACGGAGATCGAAGTTGACCCCTACCGTCTGCTCCCGACGCGCCGCGTGGAGCACGACGGCAGCGCCTCGGTGGTGGTCTACGACGCGCGCGGACGCGCCGTCTCCAGCGCGACGGTCCGGAGCGGCCAGTCGTACTTCCTCACGGCGACGGAGTACCTCGGCGAGGACGGCTCGGACCCCCTCGGCCAGCGGGTGAGGACACGCGTCGCGGCGGACCTGATCCCATGGGACCCCGACACGGCCGCCCTGGGCGCCGATGGGCTGCCGCTGCCGCCGCCCGACGGCCTCGCAGGGATCGACGAGCAGACGGCCTACCTCGACGCGATGGGGCGCACCCGCTTCTCGCTGAAGCCCCTCGGCGTCGACTATGGCGGCGAGGTCCAGCGCCTGGGCTTCGTCGAGCGCGACGCCTTCGGTCGCCCGCGCTACTCGGTCCCGGTCTCCCTGCTCTCCGAGGACGTCCACGCGGCGCGCGGCACGACGCATCTGTACGACGTGCGCGGGCGGGTGTCCTGTGTCGTCGAGGGAGATGGTCCTCAGACCACGACCACCCCCAGCGTCGCGCTCGGCGTGCTGCCGAGCTGCATGGACTACCAATACCTCGGGCATCGACTGCACACTGGCGCGGCTGGGCCGGAGGAGCTCACGCCCGGCTCCGCGTCCTACCAGGCGCGAGACGTCACCGTGACCACCGGCGCCGGCCGCGCCGTGGAGACGTTCCGTGCGCAGAGCGGTGTGACCCTGGCCCACGCTCGGTTCACGTACGACCCGCTCGGCAACCTCACGCACACCCGCAGAGCCGTGAGCCCCGAGCTGGCCACGACGACCTGGGTCGAGTGGCGGAGCGAGGTCGACGCGCGCGGCAGGGCGCTCACGACCTTCGAGCCAGGCGCCGTTCCGGTGCATAGCGAGTATGACAGCGTCGGTCGCCTGTGCCGCACCTGGTTCGATGAGAGCGTCAATGGCGTCGTCACGAGGCGTGAGACCCTCGGCACGTTCGACTCGCTGGGGCGTGTCACCGGCTCCACCACGACCCGGCTCAGCGGCGGCCAGCTCGTGGTCGAGTCCTCCTCCGAGCTGATCTACGACGAGCCCTGCGACGGATCCCTGCACAGCGCCGACGACCACCTCAGCGGCAGGCTCGCCTGCTCCTGAGCACCCAGACCGGCGCGGATGACGGGCTGGCCGGGTCCACGGCGACCTGGTTCGCGTACGACGACGTCGGCAACCAGGTGCGCACCCACCGGCTGGGTCCGTCCGGAGAGATCCTCACCGAGCTCACCGATCCGGGGCTGGCGCGCTTGCAGAGCTACGGCTTCGACCTGCCCGACCAGGGAGGGAAGACCGAGCGCGCGCTGTTCCAGTACGACTCCGCAGGCCAGGTCTCGCAGGTGACCCTCTCCGACGGAGAGCTCTCCGAGATCGTCATGAAGGCGAGCTACGACGCCCGTCAGCGCCCGGTCTCCGTGCTCCACGGCAATGGTGTCGTGGAGCAGCTCGAGTACCGGCAGAGCGGGCGGCGCGAGCTCGTGGGGCGTCGGATCGACGGCGCGGCCTGGAGCTACGAGTGGACGTCGCTGGCTTCGGACGCAGAGGGCCGCACGCTCGAGGAGAAGGTCCGCGCCCCCGACGGCGCGGAGCACTTCCGCAAGTACGAGCTCGATGCGCGCGACCACCTGGTGGAGCGATTGGTGACCAGCGCCGGGCAGGTCGTGGAGCACGAGCGCTTCGCCTACGACGCTCTCGGCAACATCCGGTGGCAGGGGGACGCGATCGCGGGCACGTACCGACACCACCAGCGCGACGCGATGGATCCGGACCGGCTGTGCTCGGTCGTCGCGACCCTCTCGCCTTCGACGCCCCCACCCGCTGCGTGTGACTACGTGTATGGACCGCGCGGCGAGGTCGTGACGACGCCGGAGCTCGAGCTCGCGTACGACGCGGCCGGCAAGGCCTCGCGCGTGTGGCGCGGAGCGCACGAGGTGAGCTGGCGCGAGGGCCCGGAGGGTCGCGCCGAGGTCGAGGAGGTCGCGGCCGACGGCACCCTGGTGCGCCACGAGCACATGGTGGGACCCTCCCTCTCCTACGTGGTGGACCCGAACGGCGAGCTCGTGCTCGAGCGCCGCTTCGGAGGCCCGTTCGGGCTGATGTTCACCAAGCGTGGGCCCGGCAAGAAGGCCCCGCGGCTGTACGCGCACGGGGCAGGGCACGCCAACGCGCTCTTCACCAGCCAGGATGGCGAAGTGAAGCAATACCTCGAGTACGCGGCGTACGGCGCCGTCACCCTCGACACCGGCGACGAGGACAGCGGCGAGTATCGTCACGACCAGTTCAATGGCGGGACCCTGTTCGCCCAGCTCGGCTTCCAGGAGATCGGGGCGCGCTTGTTGGATCCGACGCTCGGCCGCTTTCTGCAGCGGGACCCGATCGTGCGGCCTCGGCGGGCCTCTTCGATGAACCCCTACTCCTTCGCGAGCAACGATCCGATCAACCACTCGGACCCGACCGGCTTCGACGACGAGGCGGTCGACTGGAAGCAGGTGGACGGCGTCACCCTGCCGTTCCTCGGGACGTCGCTGGGCAATGACTACTGGGTGCGCAGGTCGCCGGTCGACGGAAGCATGCAAGGTCGCGTGCTGGGGCATGAGTGGTGGTCGGTGGACCAGGTCGAGGTGAACGACAAGAGGGCGCCGACGCTCGACGTCACGATCGTCCTGCCGATACTGCGGGAGCCCCCGGGGGTCAGCGAGAAGGTCAGCGATCTGGTGCCAGCGGGCAGAGATCTCGTGTTCGTGCCCAATCTGCTCCCCGACGGGTCGATCGACGGAGCCGAGCTGCGGGACAGGATCTTGCGAACGATCTCCGAGCGTAGCGTCGCGGGCACGAAGATCGGCACGCTCTATCACATCGGACACGGCGGCCCAGGGCACCCCACCCTCGGCGTCGACGACCCCCGCAACAACGGGCTGGAGCCGATTCGACTGCTGCTCCCGCACATCGTCGAAGGCCTCGTCTATCAGAGCTGCAACGTCGCCTACGGCGACGCTGGCGAAGCCTACCTCCAGTACGCGGCGGACACCGCCGGCGTCCCAGTCACGGCCGTGACGGCTTTCTCCATACCGAAAGGGGACGCGTTCGATGGCGTCGTGATCACCCGGTACCCAGGGCAGTCGTTCTCCCGCTCGGAGGTGCTCGCGCGCCAGATCGAAAGCCACCTCATGACCCCGGATCGCGTGTACGGGGGTTACCTGATCTCCAACCTGCGGATCGCGGAGTCGCTGATGCAGCGCGCCGAGCTGGATCCAACCCTGATCATGGGGGTCTACGCCCGGATCGTGGGCTCTCCGGAGTGGGAGAAGGTGCTCGAGCGGATGAACTTCCTGCAGGAGCCCGAGCGCGCTGTCTTCTGGAACAAGCGCTTCAGGGCGGTGGGCGTGGCGAACCCACGCGGGCTCAACGTCATCGTCGATTGAGGAGCGCCGGGGTAGAACGACCACCAGGCGGCGACAGGCCGAGGGGCGCTGTCGCCTCCGGGGGCGGCGCCGCAGTAGCCGAGCAAGACCTCGGCGGGCGCAGGCGAGGGCCCTCAGTCGAAGCGGGTCGTGAGCTCGAGGGCGAAGAGAGACACGGTCCCCTGCTCGCCAGCCTGGGTGTCCGCAATGCGCAGTGTCCACAGCCCATTGGCGCTCTCGTCGCCAGGCACGGGCGCCGCGAATGAAGCGGGGATGGGGCCGCCGCCGCGCGGCCAGACGAGGACCTCGGTGCCCGAGGGGTTGATGAGCGTCAGCTCGAGGTCGCTCGGGCGCGGGTGGGTGATCCGGGTCGTCACGATCGCGTCCATGGGGACGGTCGCCAGCCCGAGCACGTCGACGCTGACGCCCACGCTGCCGTCGGGGCCGTCGGGGATCGACCCGCTGCCCTCGTTGGCGAACTCGTCCTTCATCCACGCTGGCACGCAGAGACCCTCGAAGTCCTCGCTGCGCCCGCCGCAGACCAGCCCCGCGCCGCACACGCCCTCGTCGGCGGAGCAGGGATCGCCCGAGCCTGGCACGTTGGTGCTGACGCAGCGGCCGGGCTCGGTGGAGCCACCGGTGCAGAACAACCCAGCCTCGCACTTGAGATCTGGACCGCAGCTGAGCGGGCCGAGCTCGAGATCGGCACGATCGCGCAGCAGCCGAAGCGCGGTGCCCTTGACCCGCGACAGCGACGAGAGCTCGGACATCGACACGATGGGCCGAGCCGCCTCGATGGTCGCGAGGGCCCTCGCGTCCACGCTCGTCTCCGCGTCCAGCTCGGCGATACTCGCCGTGTTGGCGAGGTCGAGCACACGGTCGGCTTGCTTCTCGGTGAAATAGACGCCGTGGTACAGCCCGCCATCGTCGCCATAGCCGCGCGCCAGGCCATACGCCGAGAGCTTCTCGAGGGTGGCGGGGCCCACGCCGCGGATGGCGTCGAGCTCCGTGAGCGAGTCGTACCGATCGTCGTCAGAGGTCCCTGGCGCACGGTCTGCGCCGTCCCGGTGGGAGAGCACGGCTGCGCGGGCAGACGTCGTGGTCACCCCGGCCTTCTTCAGTCGCGCGTCGGTCGTCGCCGGATCGTTCACGAACGCGACCGCGGCGCGCGCGGCCCGGCTGCCCTCGGCGAACGGCAGCGCCGTCACGTCCGACTCGTCCTGCGTGGGATCCTCGGCGCCGCAGGACACGGCGACGAGCGCGAGGCTGGCGAGGGCGAGGTGGCGGGAGCGCATCGACAAGGCCTAGCCCTCGCGGGGCGTTCGGAGCCCGCGAGAGCGGGGCGGTGGCCGGGGCCAGAAAAGACCCGGGGGCCGGTGGGGTGGCGGGGCCCCACCCCCCAACCCCCCGGCCCCGCGCCCGCGCGGGGCGCCGGGCCGGGGGGGGGGGGGGGGAGGAAGGGGCGAAAAAAAAAAAAAGAGTGGGCCTGCGGGGGGGCGAGCGGGGGGGGGGCGCCCCCGGGCGGGGGGGGGGGGGCGCCAGCACCGGCTCCCAGGGGCCCCCCCACTCACCCCACCAAAAAAGGCGCGGGGGGCGGGGCGGGCGCCCATGGGGAGGGCCACCGCCCCACCACATTGCGGCCATCGCTTGATTGAGGCCTAGCCCGGCTCGGCGAACGCGAGAAGGGCGCTTGACGCCGGCGTCTCGGGGCGGCCGTGACTCCGAGTCGCCGGTGCCCTATCCGCACGGTGCGTGCCGTTGCCCCGGTGGTTAAGTCTGCGCCGCGATCCCCGCCGGTCAGCTCGAGCCCCCGAAGGGTGACGCAAGAGCCGCTGACGTTGGCAGAAACAGCCCGACGTCGCCCGCCGAGGCGAGGCCGAATCTGCAACTGACGGGCTCGGTGCTGAGCAAGACGGACTGCTTGTCGGGGTAGAAGATGGCCCCGGCGATGGGGAGCTGCTCCTTGGCGATGACGACCTTCAGGTCCTTTCCGTTGGCGCTTTGCTCGTCTTGGCCTCCGAAAGGGACGTCGCCACAGGCCTGCCGACCCGCTGGGCGGGTGGTCGCTCGCCCCACGGCACGGTCAGCGTCCGGCGCTGTCGTTGCGCTGGTCGAGAACGAGACGGCGAGCGCCCCGAGACCGGGAGCCACCGCGAGCTGGAAGAACCGCTCGCCTGGTTGCGGACCATGTCCCGACAAGCGAGCGTCCGCGCACTTGAGCGGGTGGGTCGACACCTCGACAAGCAAGGTGCGGCTACCTCGTCGTGGCGGCCGCGGTCGCGGCGCGCACGGGCGGAGCACCCGATCAAGGCGAGCGCCAGCAGGGTCTTCCGGCTCGCGGTGCAGGTCATCGGGCTCACTGCAGCGGCCAGGAGCGGGCGACGGAAACGGCGTGGCGAGGGTCGGTCCCCAGGTGACGCAACGACACAGACCCAACGGTCCCCCGATGTGCCATCGTTTGGCGGCCCGATGAATGTCATCGACTTCCTGCTCGAGAACGCTTCTCCCGGCAAGACCGCCCTGGTGACCGAGGGAGGGAGCCACTCCTACGCTGACATCGTCCTCGCCATGAACGGCGTCGCGCAGACCTGCGTGGAGCTCGGCGTCGAGAAGGGGGACCGGGTCGGGATCTTCGCCGACAACTCGCTGTTCTGGATCGCGAGCTACCTTGGCATCATCAAGGCCGGCGCGGTCGCCGTCCCCTTCTATCCCACCATCGCGGCGGCTCAGCTCGAGCACCTCGTGGAGCTGACGGGCTGCGGGGTCTTCTTCATGCAGGAGAAGTACCTCCGGACGTTCGGCAGGAGCCTGCCGAAGGAGGCCGCCATCGTGCTCGATCCCCCTGACGCAGCCGCGCGTCACGCGGCCGAGCACCGCACCGCTTCGACGCGACCGCTCGAGCACGCCGAGACCACGTCCGTCGATGACCCTGCGGATCTCGCGGCCTTGATGTTCACCTCCGGCTCGACCGGGATGCCCCGCGCGGTGATGGTCACCCACCGCAACATCATGGCGAACACGAGCTCCATCATCGCCAGCCTCGCGCTCGACGAGACGGAGCGGATCATGTGCGTTCTGCCCTTCTGCTACTGCTTCGGCACGTCGCTCCTGCACACGCACCTGCGTGTGAACGGCTCGCTCGTCCTCAACAACCGCTTCGCCTTCCCGCAGCTCGTCCTCGATCAGCTGGAGGCGACCGCGTGCACCGGGATCGCCGGCGTGCCCAGCACCTACCAGATCCTCCTGCGAAACTCAGCCTTTCCTCAGCGGCGCTTCTCACACCTTCGCAAGATGCAGCAAGCGGGGGGCAAGCTCCCCGACGTCTTCATCCAGGAGCTGCGCGCAGCGCAGCCGCACGCGCGCTACTTCTTGATGTACGGGCAGACGGAGGCGACCGCGCGACTGTCTTGTCTTTCCCCCGAGGAGCTCGATCAGAAGCTGGGGTCCATCGGCCGCGGGATCCCTGGCGTGAAGCTGGAGGTCCTCGACAAGGAGGGCAGGCCGGTGCCCGTGGGAGAGACGGGGGAGATCGTCGCCTCGGGCGAGAACATCACGCGCGGCTACTACCTCGACCCTCAGGCCACCGCGGACACCTTCAAGGGTGGCGCGCTGTGGACGGGTGACATCGCGAGGATGGACGAGGACGGCTACATTTTCGTCGTCGATCGGCTGAAGGACTTCCTCAAGCCCTCCGGTCATCGCATCGCCAGCAAGCAGATCGAGGATGTCATCGTGCAGCTGCCCGACATCGTCGAAGCAGCGGTCATTGGCACGCCGGACGACGTGCTCGGCGAGGCGGCAAAGGCCTTTGTCGTCCTGTGCCGAGGATCGACGCTCGACGCAGCTGGCGTCCTCCAGCATTGCAAGGCGCGCCTGCCGCAGTACGCCCTTCCTCGCGAGGTGGTGATGCTCAAGACGATGCCGAAGAACGCGTCGGGGAAGCTCGACAAGCTCTCGCTGAAGCGGCTCTGACGAGAAGGGTGCGAGCGAGCCCCCGCGCACGCCCGAGCGGACCGACGAAACGCCGAAGCTCGACCCAGGCCGAGGGCGGAGCCCGTTCGACGCGTCTCCGACATCGCTGCTACCCTGCGGCAGATGCCTTTCCTGAGGCGCACGTTTGCTCCCGCCGGTCTCGACGCCCACCTGTCGAACCGCTCGTGGCTTCACCCGCTGGCGCGGTTGTCTGCCATCGAGAGCCGCGGCTTCGTGTGGAACCCCACGGCAGGGAACCTCCCCGTGCCGGCGGACGACGGTCGAGTCTATGTGCACCTGGTCGTCGCTGGGTGCGCCATCGACCTGAAGAGCGGGGCGTTGTTGGGGCCGGGGGATGCGCTCGTCACCTGCTCGTTTCGCGATACCTTCGAGGGGCGCCCGCTCGCGTTCCGCGGCGCTCACCGCGCGCTCGCGCTGCGCCTCGACCCTCGCTTGGCCCCCCGTGCAGAGGGGGTGCTGCGGCTCCCGGCCGAGCGCGTCCGCGCGCTCCACGCTCGGCTCGCCAGCGCGACGAGTGAGCCCGTCGCCCAGCAGATCCTCCCCGAGACCCTGGCGTTGGTGCGAGCTGCGGGGCTCACGCTCGGGGCGGCGAGCATCGAGGGCTCGCTGAGCTTGCCACCGGCACGAGCCCGTGATGCCGAGGTCGCGGACAGCCTGTCGCGTGCGCTGAGCGTCGTCCAGCGGCCGATGTGGGTCGACGTAGCCGAGAGCGACTCGCCGCCGAGCGAGCGCCACCTGCGGCGGGTGCTCAACGATTTTCTCGGACGCTTCCACATGCCCTTCTCGACCTGGCGGGATCTGCGTCAGTCGTTCTGCCTAACGACCGCCGCGCTGACCATGACGGTGCCAGGCATCAAGACGGAGGCGGTCAGCCAGCTCACGGGCTTCTCGTCTCCCGCCGCGCTGTGCCACGCCTTCCACCGTGCCGCGCTGCACTCGCCTCAACAGATCGCGAAGAGCGCGCAGGGGCTTGGCCGCGCGCTCTGACGATGACGTGACGTGCGGGGCATGTCCGATCGTATCAATCGCCGCCCGGCGGTCGGCGGCCCACACTCCTGCTGCCAATGTCTCGCAGGACCCTCCTGGCGCTATGGACCGCGTTCGGTGTGACACTCCCGGCGGTCGTGCTGGCGCAGCCCGCAGCCACCGACGCCGAGCGACTGTTCCACGAGGCCAAGGCTGAGGTCGAGCGCGGGGAGCTCGCCACCGCGTGCCCAAAGCTCCAGCTCAGCTGGGAGCAGAGCGGGGTCATCGGTGCGTTGCTCAGCTGGGCAGACTGCGAAGAGCGCCGCGGCAACCTCGTGCTCGCGCGCGAGCTCTGGCAGCGCGGAGCAACGCTGGTCGTGGACGACCCGGAGCGGGTCGCCCTCGTCCGCTCCCGGGTCGAGCGCCTCGACGCGGCTACTGCCGCGGCCCCCACCGTGAGCGGTCCTGCTCACGGCGTCGATCGCGGGAAGACCGAACCGCTAGCGGCGGCGCCTCAACCGCCAGTCCCGCGAGCCTCGCCCCTTCCACGCAGCGACGAGCCTTCGGCGTTGATCCTCGGCGGTTGGATCAGCGCCGGCCTCGGCGCTGCTGGCGCGATCGCGTTCGCCGCGACCGGCGCCGCGGTGCTCGTCACCTGTGAGGATGAGACCTGCCCCGACGACTATCAGGGGGTGCTGGTCGGCAACGCGGTCGCGGGAGTCGCGGGGGGGGTTGGCTTGGCGCTCGGCGCAGTGTTGCTGGGCGTGGGGTACGGGAGCCGACCCGCGGCGGACGTCAAGTTGGTCCCGGGGCCGACCGAGCTCGGCCTCGGGCTCGTCGTGAGCTTCTGACCATGACGGGCCCTCTGCTCACGGCCGGCGAGGTGCTCGACGGTAAATGGCGGATCGAGGGTGAGCTCGGGCGCGGGGGGATGGGCTCGGTCTACGCAGCCCTGCACGTGCGCAACCAGCGCAGGGTCGCGATCAAGGTTCTGCACGGTGAGCTCGCCCACGACCCGGAGCAGCGCGAGCGGCTCCACCGGGAGGGCTTCGCCTCGAACCGCGTCGACCACCCCGGGGTGGTGGCGATCCTCGATGACGGGTACACCGCCGGCGGCGCCTCCTACCTCGTCATGGAGCGGCTCGAGGGGCAGCCGCTCGACGCGCTCGCCGATCAGCAAGGTGGGCTGCTCTCTCTCGAGCAGGTGCTCGACCTGGGCGCGCGCTGGCTCGACGTGGTGGCAGCTGCGCACGCGGTGGGCGTCGTGCACCGCGATCTGAAGCCAGAGAACGTGTTCCTGACCAGCGCTGGCGTGCTCAAGGTCCTCGACTTCGGCCTGGCCAGCGTCCGCGATGAAGGCGCGCGGCGCCGGCTCACCGCGACCGGAGTGCCCATGGGCACGCCCGCCTTCATGCCCCCGGAGCAGGCCTTGGCCTTGTGGGATCAGGTGGACGCGCGCAGCGATTCTACGCCGTCGGGGCCTCGCTCTTCACCCTGTTGACGGGGCGTCTGGTCCATGAGGCACGCACCGGCCCTGAGCTTCTCGTTATGGTCTCGACACGCCAAGCGCCGCGGGTGATCCAGCTCGCCTCAGCCATCCCAGCTGCCATTGGAGAAGTCCTCGACCGCGCGCTTAGGTTTCGCCGAGAGGAGCGCTTCGCGGACGCCGGTGAGATGCTCGCTGCCTTCCGCCGAGCTGCGGCCCTGCTGCGCGCGACAGGTAACCTCCACCAGGCGTTCGCACGTACCGCCCTCACGTCAGGAGCCCGACCGGACGAGGTGCACCAGCGCGACGCGACGATGTCGCCCATTACGCGTCCACAACGGGCGGTCAGCGAGAGGTCGCGCGCGCTGTTGTGGATCGCTGGGTTCTTCGCGATCGTCTCCACGGCCTCGCTCATCTGGGTCGTGCGCAGGTCGGCACCGAGCCCAGCGATCGGCCCCACGGCGGCCGCCAGCGAGCCTGTTGGGGCCGCGGCAGAGCCCCTCCAGAGTCCGTCGCCGGAGCGAGCTGAGACCGCCACCGTGCAGCCCGGACCCGAGGCCTCGGTCGCCAGGCCCCAGCGCGAGCGCGAGCTCCTCTGCGGCGCCGCCGATGGTCGCCACCCCACGGACCGTGCCGGCCACGAGCGGGGCACCCCGAGGGAGCTCGACGCCGCGCCCGAAACCGCCCAGCTCCGACCCTCTGGGGTGGAAGTGATGTCCATGCGTGCCCTACTCGCCCTGCTCACCTTCGCGAACGCAGCTGGCTGCCTCTTCGTCTACTCCACCGAGGACGAACAAGGCGGCTCAGGGGAGGGGCTCGGCGGTGGCGCTGGCGGGCCCGTGACGGGCGGCGCAGGAATTGGCGGCGGGACTGGCGGCGTAGGAGGCTTGGACCAAGTGGAGGTCGGCGACCTGGGAGCGCTCGGGGGCGAGGTTGCGATTCGGGATGGACAGGGCGCGGTGCTCAGCGGGATGCCGCCCTCGCTGCTGTCCCGCTTCGAGTCCGTGACGAGCGCAGCGCCGGTCATCGCCGGGGTGCCCAGCGTCGGCAATGGGTTTGCGATGCTATCCGACGGGCGCGTCGTCTACTCGCGCTCGACCGTGTCTCCAGCCGTCTCGCCGATCTGGGTCTGCGACGACTCCGCGTGCACGGACTGGTACCTAGCGGCGCCCGACCGCGTCCTCTTCGGCGGTCTGGCCTCGTTCCCCGGAGGGGTCGCGGCGGTTCGG
The DNA here is from genome assembly GCA_016719945.1 of Polyangiaceae bacterium. Taxonomy (GTDB): domain Bacteria; phylum Myxococcota_A; class Polyangia; order Polyangiales; family Polyangiaceae; genus Xiheicaenibacterium. Next base: position 105,880 of record JADJYE010000006.1, read on the forward strand.
TCGGACGGAGGCACGCTGGACGTGCTCGATGAAGACGGCGTTCTGCTGACGTCTCTCGGCGACCCAGCCGACACGGGGACACGCGTCGCCGCACGTCGCTGTGACGACGGCGCGGAGCGGATCGTCTGGGCGGTGCAAGACTCCTCCGGGATGGTGAGCACCGTCCGCGTCGCGACGCGTGCGACGCCCGGCGAGCCGTTCACCCCCGGTGACGAGGCGACCCTGGACGGGGTCGTGGTTCACCTCGCCATCGCGCCCGATTGCACCTACTTCGGGGTGGTCCAGGCGCGGGGCGTGTCGACCTATCTCGAGCTCGACGCGCCATCGTCGCCGATCGCTCTGCCGGTTACGGGGCCGGCGAAGGGGCGGCTCGAGGTCGACGACACCTTCACCTTTCTGGTCGAGCAACCTGGCAACTCGACGGACGTCTTGCTCCTCGCGTGCCCGCGCGGCGACTTCAGCCGAGACCAATGCGTCGCGGCGCCATTCGTTTGCGGCACGATCGGGGGGATGGCCCTCGACGGCCCGGGAGCGGTAGTGTCGACCTGTGACACGCGGCTCGTCCGCTGGAAACCGTGAGCACAGCGCAGCTACGGCGAGCCTTCGAAGGGTGCGCGGTCGAGCTCAGCGGCAGGGCAATGGCGATAGATCAGGGTCTGCGTCACCCGACCCTCCGTGTCGCTCCGCGTAAGGAGCAGGTCTTCTAGGCCGTCGCCGTCCGCGTCCAGCGAGCCGCCTGCGTAGTTGAACAGCAGGGGAAACGTCTCCGTCGCGGCCTCACAGGTCGTCGCATCGAAGGGGCCGCCAGCCAGCCAGGTGCAGAGGAACGTGAAGGTCGTGCCGACGTAGGCGAAGGTGACCTCACGACCCAACGGCCCCCAGCGAGCGAAGATGGCCACCACGTCGGTGAGCACCTCGGCGACGGCTTGCTCGGGCTTGACGATGGCCTCCGGGGGCAGGAGCGCACCATCGAGCCCGAATAGGGGCGCGGCGCGGTTGAGCCAGCGCATGCTAGGCCGCGCCCTCGCCGGCGAGGTCGAGTGAAACCACGGCGGTGAGGTTACGCGAGCGGTCGCCTCGCGAACGGAGCACGACCGCTTCGCGATCGGAGGGCGCGCGCGGAGCGGGTCGCGATTGGGGCGGGCTTTCTCCGGACGGTCCTCCATGATAGGCCATTCCCGGGGTATGTCCGAAGAGCTCGAGGCAGGCGTGTCGGGGAATGGGGGCGCTGCCGTTTGCGAGAAGGCGGGTCGGTCCGGGGCCCGGGCGCCAATCCACATGGCCAGCTGCGGGCGCTCTTCGTCTTCGGCCCTCCACTCGCGAGCGGTCTAGCCCATGGGTATCTCCCATTCCCTACCCACTTCCGCGCTCGGCCCCGTGTCGGTCGCGGCGCTCTCGTGGCAGCTCGGCGGCATCGCCTACGTGACCGCCACGGTGAAGGCGGTCTTCGAGCTGGTGCCCGGCGGTGTCGCGAGGTTGGCGGAGCCGCGGCGCTTGTTGCTCGCGGACCAGATCACCCTCCCGGGCCCGCTGGTAAGCGCGCCGCGCGAGCTCGTGCCGTCGCTCACCCAGCCCGAGGTGACCCTGACTGCGCGCGTGCACGCCCCGGGCGCGGCCGAGACGAGTGTGCGGCTCGCGGTCGCCCGAGCCGACGGCGTCGCGCTCATCGACAAGAGGCTGCACGTCAGCGGACGCGCGGGACGCGAGGGTGAGGCGCGCGACGTCGACGGGCTCGAGCTCGACTACTTGAACGCGCTCGGCGGCCTCGGCTTCATCGCCAATCCCCTGGGCAGAGGGCGCGGCTCCAGCCAAGACGCGCCCTACGTCGTGGATCCGCGCAACCCAGAGGTCCCCGCGAGCTTCTCGCCGGTCCCGCCATTCTTCGCTTCCCGAAGCGTCCTGCTCGATACCCACGGCGCGAAGGTCGTGACCGGTGAGCTCGCCCTACCCCAGGGCTTCAACGCTCGATACTTCCAGGCAGCGCCCCCGGATCAGCGCGTCGATTGGCTTCGGGGCGATGAGCGCATCGTGCTCGAGCACATGAACGCAGCGCACCCGGTCGTCGACACGACCCTCCCGGGACTCGTCGCCGTCGCACGTCTCTATGTGGAACATGGGGGGTGGCCCCTGATGCTGCGGCTCGAGTCGATCCACATCGACGCCGAGACCCTGATCGCTTCGCTCGTGTGGCGAAAGACCTTCCCTTCTCCTGCCCCAGCCAGACCCATCCTCGCCGCCCAGCTCGAGGCGTTGGGCAAGCCCGCAGAGTGGCCCGCCTCCGTTGCGGCCGACCCTTCGCAGGCCTCAGGGCAGACGAGCGCCGCGAGCTTCGCAGGCACCGTTCAGCTGAGCGGGCCGGACTCGGCGCCGAGGTTCGGCTCCGTGACCCTCGCGTTGTCGACCGAAGATCGAGGCCCCGCGTCGAGCGCCGCGCCCATTCCCGTAGAGCGTCCAGCGAGCCGACCGCCAGCACCCCCCACCCCGGGAGCGCCATGGGCGGGGGCGCAGCTCCCTCCGATCAGGCCTGCGCAACACGCATTTTCGGAGACGCTGTCCGTCGCGAGCGCAGAGAGCGCTTCGACCCCCGGCCCCAAACCCGGAGCGCCTGTCTTCGGCGCCGAGACCCTTCAGCCGGGAAACACTGCGCCCATCTCTCTGCCCTTCACGCGCGTTCCTGACGCGGCGCGGCCCGCGAGCGCACCGCCCCCCCGCCGCTCCCGGGCGCGCCATGGTCTGCCACCCCTGTCCCTGCGGCGAAGCCCGCAAGCGATTGGCAAGCCGAGACCCTGGCAGCGCCCGTCCGTTTGACGGCCCAGGTCGCTCCGCAGGAGGAAGCCCCCAGGGCGCCCCCAGCCCCGCCGCCGGCCGCGCCACCACCGGCCGCGCCACCACCGGCCGCGCCACCGAAGCCTGCTAGCCAGCCCCGCGACCCGTGGGCTCCCGCAGCGCCGCAGGCTCCCGAGCCGCCCGCTCCACCCAAGGCGGCGCCGGCGGTGGTTCTGCCCGGCAGGCCGAACGTCGTGGCCATGCTCTATGGAAGAAAGAAGTAGCCGCGGGCCATTTCACGCGGAGTCCCGCGGCCCTTTCGGGAGGTCACCCTCGCAAGCGAAGGTCACCGTCGCGATGTAGAGCCCCGGGTCGCTCCCACCCCCACTCACGCACCCGCACATAGGGGGGATGGGGCATACCCGACGATCGGCGAAGTAAAGCTGGGCACTTCCGCGCGCCTGTGTCAATGGTGAGGCCTGGAGTCCTCACTGCCTCCGCGCCGCACCGTGGAACACTCCTCGACCTCACCTAGTGCGCAGCCGCACGCTCATTACAAGCCGGGCAACATCGTCGCCGGAAAGTACGAAGTGATCCGGGTGATTGGCGCTGGGGGCATGGGCGTCATTCTCGAGGCTGTGCACGCTCACCTCGGAGAGCGTGTCGCACTCAAGGTGCTTCGCAGCGACGCGGCCAGCTCGGAGTACAAGTCGCGCTTTCTGCAGGAAGCCCGGGCCGTCGCGCGGCTCAAGAGTCCGCACATCGCGCGGGTCCACGATGCAGGGGAGGTCGACGGAACTCCCTACATCGTAATGGAATTCCTCGAAGGGCGTGACCTCGCCGGTGTGCTCGAGGGGGGGCCGCTCCCGATCGCAGTCGCTGCGGAGTACGCAATCCAGATCTGTGAGGCCGTATCGGAGGCCCACGCCAATCGCATCGTTCATCGGGACCTCAAGCCCGAGAACGTCTTCCTCTTGACCGCGAAACAGGGACTTCGCATCGTGAAGGTGCTCGACTTCGGGATCGCGAAGGCGACGCTCCCAGACGCCTCGGGATCCAAACACGAGACTCGGTCGCTGATGGGCTCTCCGGCCTACATGTCGCCGGAGCAGTTGCGCTCGACTCGCGACGTCGATCATCGCACCGACATCTGGTCGATCGGTGTCGTGCTCTTCGAGCTGTTATCGGGTTGCTTGCCATTTCCATACAATCCTTCGCTCCCCGCGACCGTCGCCGCCATCCTCGAGAACCCGCACGAGCGCCTCGATCAGCTCGCACCCGACGTGCCAGCGGCCCTCGCCGCGGCCGTGGACCGCTGCCTGGAGAAGGACCCGGCGCAGCGTTTTCAGACCGCGGCCGAGCTCGCCCTCGCGCTGTTGCCTTTCGCGCCCCCGCGCTGTGAGGCGGTGGCGGATCGCGCGCTGAAGATCACGCGTGCCAGTCACCTCGCGCAGTTCGCCCGCGACCTGGAAGAGCTCCCTTCACTCGCACCCGAAGCAGAGGAGGGGCGCGTGTCGCGCGTCTCCATCCCGCGATTACTTGTGCCGGGGTTCCGCGGAGACAAAGAGACCCTCGCCGCTCCCTCCACAAGCCCGCCGGCAGCTTCGTCCAAGCCCACTGGGGCACCACCGGAGGAAGCGACGTCGCGCTCGGCACGACCCGCCCAGGTCGCCACCGCCGTACAGTCCGCGCTCCTCGTGCTCGGCGGTGTGTTGCTCGTGGTCCTAGTCTGGTCGGCCATCCAGCTCCCATCCCAAAAGGACTCTCCCTCGCCTTCTCCGCAACAGGAGCCAACGCCTGCGACAAGGGTCCCGGCGACCTATTCGGGCGCCAGCAGTCCTCGTTCGGCCGAGCCCCAAGTGGCATCGACCTACGGCGCTTCCCCTGGGCCTTCGGGCGCCCCGTCCACCCCGGTCCCCTCAGCGGTCCGCCCCAGGAGTAGCCCCAACGCGACCTACCGAACGAAATCGAGCTCGGCCCCGCCGCCCGCCGGCACGCCGCCGGCTCAGGAGTTGGACATCCGTATCAGCCGTTGACCGTCACGCCCTCCGTCCCTCGACTCCATTCCACGCTATGAGCAAGACGCTGCGCATCGTCATCCTCGACGATGACCCTGTTGCCGGGACCATCCTGAAGGCGGCTGCTTCCGCTCACGCCTCCTCGGTCTCCCACATCTTGAACCCGGACGAGCTGGCGACCGCCGTCGCGAGCGGTTGCGATCTGCTGTTCCTCGACCTCGTCATGCCCGAGAGAGACGGGATCGACGTCTTGCGCGCACACGCCGCGAGCGCCTCGTCTTTTCCCCCGCTGGTGCTCGTGAGCGGCCTCGACGCGGGAATCCTGGAGACGGCTGTTCACTTCGCGCGGCGGCTTGGTTTCCGGGTCGACGGCGCGCTGTGCAAGCCGGCCGACATCCTCGACGTAGGGCGCCTGCTCGACAACCTCGGTCGCCGCCGGTCGGGGCGGCCGGGCGGGTCACAGCAGAGCCTGACGCAGGAGAGCAGCGCGCGGTGCCTGGAGGCGATTCGCAACGGCGAGCTGTTCTTGCGCTACCAGCCACAGATCGACTTGGCGACCGGTCGCACGACGGGGGCCGAGGCTCTGGTTCGTTGGAACCACCCGGAGCAAGGCGAGCTGCAACCCCTGACCTTCGTCCCTCTTCTCGAGGAAGGGGGAGCAGCCTCCGAGCTCGCGCAATATGTTCTGCTACGCGCGCTCTCCGACACGCGCCAGCTGCGTCAGACGTGGCCCGCTTTTCGTGTCTCGGTGAACGTGCACGCGAGCGTCCTGCGCGCGCCGGAGTTCGTCGAGCGGCTGCTCAGCGCGCTGCGTACCGAGAACATGCCAGCCGGCGCGCTGTGCATCGAGGCCACCGAAACCGCAATCGTGGATGATGCGCCCGACACGCTCGAGAACCTGGTCAAGCTGCGGATGGCAGGCGTGCAGCTCTCGATCGACGATTTCGGTACGGGGCACTCCACGCTGCAGCAGCTTTTGCGGCTGCCCGTCAACGAGATCAAGCTCGACCGCTCCTTCGTGTCGAGGCTGGAGACTTCGGCGAAGTCACGCGCGCTGACCCACGGGGTCTTGCACATCGCCGCGGCGCTCGGGGCGTCGGTCGTCGCCGAAGGGATCGAGACGTCGGAGGTGCACGCGACGCTGCGCGAGATGGGGTGTGGGATCGGACAGGGATACCTCTTCGCCCGTCCGCTCACCTTGGACGCCCTCACGAGTTGGCTCGGGCAACACGTCCCGTAGCGGAGCCATAGCGACAAGGCGATGCTCGGCGGTTTACCCCACCTCGAAATCCTGATCGCCATCATGCTCCTTGGCTGGAGCGTGTACCTCGCCCTCCACAATCTGGTCCTCGGATTCGGGACCTTCGCGCTCCACACGAGCCGGTGGATCGCAGCCTGGTCGGCGCTTAGCGCGCTGTATCTCTGCGCACGCCTCGTCCACGTCACGGCGGAAGACGTAGACACGGCGGCTTGGGCGCTGCGCGCCCAAGTGGTCGCGGCGGTGTTGCTCGCCCCCATTCTCTTGTCGGTGATCGCCGCCTTCTCGGGCGAGCGGGATCGACGCAGCGTTCTGGGCTTCGCGGTCGCGTCGGCTGGCGTCGTCGTCTTGGTGCTAGCCACCGAGCTCTATGTCACTTCGGCGGGACAGTTGTTCGTCGACCGGCTCGGGTTGCGGTATCCGTGGGTCGAGGTCGGGCCTGCGTTCAGCTCCCTCGGCGTGCTCGGGCTCGCCGCGCTGGGCGTCGCGCTGCGCACCCTGCGGCGCGCCAGCGAGCTGACGGCCCGTCAGATCCGTTGGCTGAGCGCGGTCCTCATTGCCTACGTGGCGCTCGGTGTTTGGGACGCGGTGCTGGGGGTGCTCGACCTCCGAATACTCCCCTTGTTCCAGTTTGCCGTCGTGCTGGTCGGCGCGGCGTTCGACGGCTTCTCGGTCGTCAGCCTGCGAGCGCTCAGCCGTGACCTGCAGCGAGGCGTGGCCGAGCGAACGACCGAGCTACATCGCGCCAACGCCAGCCTGAGCGACGCGCTCAGCGCCGCGAAACGCGCGAACGAGGCGCGCCGGATCTTCCTGGGGAAGATGAGCCACGAGCTGCGCACACCGCTCAATGCCATCGAGGGACTCAGCGATGTGTTGAGCAGAACCCAGCTGTCAATGGACCAACGACGCTTGGTTGCGGAGGTTCAATCGGCCAGTCAGGCGCTTCTCGGCGACGTGACGAACGTCCTCGAGTTCGTGCGCATCGAGTCGATGGCGACCCTGCCCTCGAACACCGAGGTCGTCGAGGTTCGTCCCTTCATCTCGCAGATCACCGAAGAGCTGTACGCAGGCGCGCAGTCGAACGGGCTGTCGCTGCACACGACCTTCGACGACGCCGTGCCCGATAAGCTGGAGCTCGATCCGATCCGGCTCCGACAGGTGCTGACGGTCGTGATCGAGAACGCCCTCACGTTCACGCGCACGGGTGGAGTCTCCATCGCGTGCAGCGCCTCCCCGGGTGCCCTGCGGCTCGAGGTCAAAGACACCGGGCCGGGGATGTCGCGCGAAGCGCTGACGACGATCTTCGAGCCCTTCGCTGGCGTCTCCGACGTCCTCGATCCATCTGCCGGGCCGGGCCTCGGGCTTGCGCTTGTCCACGCGGTGCTCACGCGTTTGGGCGGCGCTATCCAAGTCAGCTCGAAGCTCGGTGCCGGAACCACCGTCACCCTGATCGTGCCCGCCAGCTTCCCCAACCAGGAGGAGCAGGGTGCGCGGATCTCCTTGATTGTCGGCCCGGTACGCTCGATGCGCGCCTCGCACGCGGACGTCGAGCCGATGGCAGGATTGAGGGTGCTCGTGGCCGAAGACGTCCAGGTCAACCGGCTGGTCCTCCAGATGATGCTGAAGGAGCTCGGCGTGGCGTCCGTCGTCGTCGAGAACGGCATGGAAGCGGTCGACTTGCTCGAGCGTGGGGAGGTGTTCGACGCGATCCTGATGGACTGCCGCATGCCGATCATGGACGGTCTCGAGGCCACGCGTCGCATTCGCGCACGCGAGGCGGTCGAACACCTGTCTGCCACCCCGATCGTGGCAGTGACCGCCTACTCTCTCGCAGAGGATCACGCCGCAGCGCTGGGCTCAGGGATGAACGCGGTGCTCAGCAAGCCCTTGACCCTCGCGGCGCTCCGTCGAGCCCTCGCCCGCGTCCTGCCGTCCGTGGCAACCGGTGAGCGCTCCACCCCCGCCCCGCCGTCTCCGCGAGGCGAACGGAGCTCGAAGCCAGTCTTGGACGTTAAGCAGCTCGAGGCGCTGCGCGCGACCGGCCGCGCCGATCTTGCGTTCTTCGAGAGCCTCCTCTTCGCGTTCGACGTCGCGACCACCGAACAGCTCTCCAAGCTGCGCTCGGCGCTCCGGTCGGCGACCGTCGCCGACGTGATGAAGGCCGCGCACACCCTCAAGGGCTGCGCTGCATCGTTCGGAGCGAAGCGACTATCCGCTCAGGCGGCCGCCCTCGAGACCGCTACGCGAAACGAGGGACTGCCGGGCCTCGAAATCGCGGATGTCCTCGAGCAGGAGGCGCGGGCTGCGAGCACGGGGGCGCGTGAGTGGATCTCCGTGCGCTATTCCCGGTCTACGGCCCCGCCGGCATGAGTACGCTCAACAGGGGGCGCCACGGGGCCGGCGACCTCCTTTAGCGCCGCTCCCGCCTCGTCCGCGTGTCGCTCGAGCTCGAGCGCGCGGCGAGTGACCGTCGGCCATTCATCGACGGGTGCGGCAGCGCGGAGGCGCACGGCCGAGAGCTCCAACCGCTCCGTTCCCGCCTCGTGGGCAGCCATCGCGACGATGTCGGCGAGCGAACGGAGCTTCACTCGATCCTCGGCGGCGATCGCGTCGCGTAGAGCGGTCAGGTGCCCCGTCATGACCGATTGGAAGGCTTCCGTGCAGGGGCTGTGGCCGTTGCCGCTGCGTGGACTGAGCACGGGGACGTTGCCAAGCGTCGTCGCCCGCGCGCCGCGCCGGGCTCTGAACGCCCGCTGGAGGGCGGCCGCAAAGTCAGGGAGCGTGTAAGGCTTACCCATCACCTCGAACATTCCGCTCTCTTGGCATCGCTTGCGCATGTCGTCATCCAACGCGCCCGTGTAGCCCAGCACGACCGGCCCTCGGCTCGCGTGCCCGTTGCGCGTCAACCGGGCCGTCGTCTCGAGGCCGGAGATGCCGTCGAGGTGAACGTCCATCAGGACGACGTCGAAAAATGCTGCTTGGATGATTTGAAGTGCTTCTTCGCCGGAGGCGGCTTCGTCCACGCTCATGCCAAGCGACTCGGCGCTCAGCCGTGCGACCTTGCGGTTCACGGGGTCGTCGTCGACCACCAACAAGTTTCCGGTCAGGTGGGTGGCAGCGGTCGAGGGCGATGGCTCCCTTGGCAGGGCTCCCAAGGCCCGACTCAAGCCCGCCGCGAGTCGACTGGCACGGGCGGGTACGAGCATCGAGGTTGCCGCAATGGCGCGCGCGAGCTCCTCGACGCTGTGCAAGCTCAGCGGGGTGGCGGCCAGCACGAACGCCGAGTTCGGGAAGCGAGCTTTGAGCTGCGTGAGCTCGTCGTGTCCCGGAGTCGGGTCGAGGACGATCACCTCCGGCCGGGGGTGCGTGCCCATGGCGAGACCGGTGATGGTCCGAACGATCGTGGCGTCGACGCCGATCTCCCGGGTGATGGCCGCGTAGCTCCTGGCGCTCGCAGCCGAGCCGGCGACCACGAGCACGCTCGGTCGCATCTGGAACGCCTGCGACTGGGGCGGTGTCACGCGTCCGGCGAACTTCAGCGGCAAACGCAACCGAAACGTGGAGCCTCGCGCGGGCGCAGACTCGACGTCGAGCGTCCCGCCCAGCGCTTCCGCGATCGAACGCGCGATCCACAGCCCGAGCCCCGTGCCCAAGCGGTTGTCGACGAGAGCGTCGGACACCTGCTCGAAGGGAGCGAAGATCGTCTCGAGACTCTGCCGTCCCAACCCCTTGCCCGTGTCGACCACCTCGTAGACGAGGTGGTCGTCATCGGCCCGCACCTCGATGGTCACAGAGCCAGCGCTGGTGAACTTGATCGCGTTGCTCACCAGGTTGGTGACGATCTGGCGTAGCCGTCCGGCGTCCCCCTCGAGCTGATGGGGAACGTCCGGCGCCACGACATGAACGAGCTCCACGGACTTGCGCGCCGCCGGATCGGCGAACTGGTCCGCGACGTCGGCTACGAGCTCGCGCGGCTCATAGGCAGCCTCCAGAACGTCGACACGACCGGCTTCGATTCGCGCGACCTCCAGCAAGTCCTGAAGCAAACGGGTCAACGAGTCGGCGCTGCTCGAGAGGGAGTTCAACAAGTCTCGCTGCGCCGTCGTGAGCTTCGTCGCCCCAAGCGAGGCAGCCATCCCCACGATGCCGCCGAGGGGCCCACGGAGCTCGTGGCTCGTGACCGCGACATAACGGCTCTTCGCAGCGGAGGCTCGTACGGCCTCGTCTCTCGCGCTTGCAAGCTCGCGTGCCTGCGCCTCGATGACGGTGTTCTGCCTGCGCAGGCGAGCGAGGCGCTCGTCGGCCTCCCGCCGCCATAGGGTGCCGAACAGATGGAGCATCACCGAAAGCCCCGCCGCCGCGGGCGCGCGGTCGACCGCGCCCTGGGCAGCGGGAGGTGCCCAAGCGAGTGAGACTCCGATCGAGGTGAGGGTCAGCGCTAGCCACAGCAGTCGCTCCCAGCGCCGATACAACAGGGCGCTCACGAGCGGTACCAGGGGGATGAACATCAGCGCTGCTGCAGCGTCCTGCGTCGTCGCGGCGGTCATAACCCCGCCTGCCAGCGTCGCACCCGACACGATCGAGAAGGGCAGCGACGGCTTCACGTCCCTGCGGCGAGCTGTGAAAAGGCCACCGGTGCAGATGACAGCGATGAGCGCGTCCACCCCGGCAGCGCTCCAGTTGCCGGTTGCGGCACGGTACACGCCGAACAGAGACCAGGCCGCGGCGACGAGCGCCGCATATTGCGCCGGCACCTGCAGACGATTGACATACGTCGGTACAGACCCGTTGGAGTCCAAGCTGTCGGGCCGCCGTTCTGTCGAGCGCGTAGAGTCCACGGCAGGATAGAGACTAGCTCTCCTCGCCCATCGACAGGAACAGGTAACCCACGTGTCGCATCGTCAGCGGGGCGCAAGAAAGTCGCGGCGGGAGGCCCGACGTGCGCGCCTTGGCAAGGTCACACCCTTGGGGCGCCACCCCGCGGGCCCGTTCTCGCTCAGCTGCCGTTGCTGGGCGAGAGCAGCTGCTCGCCGCGCTCGTAGATGACCTGCGCGCGGCCAACGAGGAGCGGGTCTACGGTGCCCACGCGATCGAGAGCCTTCGCGGTGTAGGGCAAGCGCTGGAGCAAGTAGCGAATGGCGTTCAAACGCGCGCGCTTCTTGCAGTCGCTCTTGACGACGATCCAAGGAGCGTCGGCGGTGTCGGTGTAGAAGAACATCGCCTCCTTCGCGCGCGTGTAGTCGTCCCACTTGTCGAGCGACGCCTTGTCGATCGGGGACAGCTTCCACTGTTTGAGCGGGTGGACGGCGCGCTCCTTGAATCGGCGACGCTGCTCTCTTCGGCTCACCGAGAACCAGAACTTGAACAGGTGGATGCCCTGCCGGACCAGCATGCGTTCGAACTCGGGCGCTTGGCGCATGAACTCCTGGTACTCGGCGTCGGTGCAGAAGCCCATCACCCGCTCGACGCCGGCGCGGTTGTACCAGCTGCGATCGAAGAGGACGATCTCGCCCGCCGTCGGCAGGTGCTGCACGTAGCGCTGGAAGAACCACTGGCCGCGCTCGAGCTGGGAGGGCTTCTCGAGGGCGACCACGCGCGCGCCACGCGGGTTGAGGTGCTCCATGACGCGCTTGATCGTGCCCCCCTTGCCCGCGGCATCGCGGCCCTCGAAGAGGACGACGATGCGCTGACCGGTCTCCTTGACCCAGGCCTGCAGCTTGAGCAGCTCCACCTGGAGGCCGTACTTTGTGCGCTCGTACGATTTTCTCGACAGGAGGTAGCGGTAGGGGTACCCGCCGTCCTTCCAGCTCGGGCTCAGCTCCTCGTCGGCCTCGCGCCGTGCCTTGCGGCGCTTCGTGCTCTCGTCGAGGACGTCGCGCAGGATGCGGGAGGCCTCCTCGGGCGCGGTGCCGGAGAGCATGTCGAGGATCGCTGCGCTCTTCTCCTCGAGCGCAGAGCTGGTGGAGGTGTCGATGCGGTCCGTCGCGATGCCCTCCTCGGTGAGCGTTGGGGCCGTGTCGCCCAGCTCGAGCGCCCGAGGCTTCTTCCCTCGCGCGACGCGGCTCGAGCCGGGCGTCCGCCGCTCGAGCATTTCGGCGTCGGTGGGGGAGGGCTGCCGAGCGCCGTTGTCATCGGTCGTCATGCTCCTTGGAACGCTACCCAAACCGAGGCAACGCGGCTGACGATTTTCGTTTCACCAACGCCGTTGCGTTACGACCAACTGGGCGACGCCGGGTCGATGCGGCTCCATTTCGCTCAGCGAAGCCTCCAGGGCAGTCTGCTTGGCGACTCTACTCGCTCACGTCAGCCGGTAGCGCCCAAACCGCGGACCGTGATCGATGAGCTGGACAGAAGCGCTGCCCTTTCACGACGCGCGGCAGATGGCCTCGAAGCCAGCGGCGAAACCTTGCAGGATCTCCTGTGGCAGCAGCATCGGCGGAAACTCGAGCGTCGCCTCCAGCGCGCCCGCGACAGCTCGGGCCTTGAAGGTGGAGCCGCGATGGAACATCCCCCAAGTGGCGGCCCCCGCGCGCAAGATCATGCTCGGGGTGAGCAGTCGGAGCGTGAAGCGATAGAGCGAGCTCTCGAGCATGTCCTCGGTGGACTCGATGGCCAGCGTGACGTCGGTGATGCCGTGCTCGGCCTCGATCGCCAGCGTCGTCGCGATGAAGACGGTGGTCGGGATCCACGCGGTCGCCACCGGAGGATCGCCAACGACCTCGACCACCTCGTCGGGGAGGCCGGCGAGCCCGCGCAGCGGTCGCCGCCGCAGCTGGAAAAGCAGCGAGCTCATCTTGGAGCTGCATTGCGGGTACGACGCGAGGCCTGCTGGGAGCGTGTCGAGGTAGCTCTGGACGGTATGGAGGTGAGGGGCCATCGCGGCAGGAGGCGGCGGTCTGGCTCTACCGCGCACGGCGAGGTGAAGGGGCCGTGTACGCACAGGCTAGCAGGGCCGAGCTCAGTCTCCGCGCTCGGCCGACTCGCGGGCCGCGCCCGCGAACACGCCCTTCGCCATCAAGCTGGTCTCCGCGGCGGCGCGCTCTTCGTAGATCTGCTGCCGCAGGCGGTGGACCTCGGCGTCGTCGGGCGCGGCCTGAACGGCCAGCTCGATCAGGTGGCACGCGAGCCGCCGCTCCCCGGCGGCGGCGAGCGACACAGCGCGCGCGCTCAGCTTGCGCGCACCTCCCGCGAGGCTCGCCAGCTCCGCGGCGAGCCTCGCTTCGGGAGCCGGCTTCAGGTGGGCAGGGTTTCCATCATACCAGCCGCCATACAAGCGGAACAGGTTGCGCACGATGAACTCGGGCTCGTCGTAGATCGGGCTCAGGTACGGGCGCTCGAGCAGCCTCGGTGGAGCCTTCACCTCCTGCAAGATGCGGTCGAGCGTGGCGCCGCGGTTCATCCACGCGAGCGTCTGCTCGACCAGGGTCTCGAGCAGCTCCGCCGTCTCCTCCAGGGCGCGGCGCACGTCGCTGGCGCCGAAGATCGGCACCCCGTGCCCGGGGCACAGCACCTCGGCGTCGAGCTTCGCCATCGCGCGCAGCGCGACCGCCCACTCGCGCGGGTAGCGCTGCACCTTCTGTGGGTTGCCGCAGTTTGGGGACGCCCAGATGAAGAGGTCCCCCGTGCACAGCACCCCGGCGTCGGCGGCCCACACCCAGGTGTGATCATCGGTCTCGCCGAGCGCGTGATGCAGCTCGAAGCGGCGCCCCCCGCACGACAGCGTCAGCGCGTCACGGTACGTCTGGTCCGGGTAGCGGAAGGTGTCCGGGAACATGTCGGCGACCTGGAACTGCCGCGCGTTGATCGCCCCGTTGTAGCCACGGGTCAGCTTGTAGCGATCGAAGCGCGCCGGCAGCGCCTCGTGCGCGACCACGTGGACCCGGCGCGCCCCTTCCTCGCTCTCGTAGCGCTCCACCCCGAAGCAGTGGTCGACGTGCCCGTGCGTGAACACCGCCGTGTGCAGCGGCGCCTGCGACAGGCGCCGCAAGAGCACACGCGTCGGCTCGGCCAGGAAGAAGCTGCCCGTGTCGATCGCGACGAGCCCGTCGCTGGTCTCGAACGCCGCGACGTTGGCGAAGCTCGACACGAACAGCGTCCCGTCCGCGACCCGCTCCGCCTCGAAGCGCGGCGAGAATGGATGACGCTCGCTGGGGCTGATCGCCCCGTCGAGCAGGGCCCGGCTGATCTCTCGCAAGGACATGGCGCCTCGGCCTTTGAGTCTGCACCGACGGGTCAGTCGGCGATCGTCATTTCACGATCACGCGGCCGGAGGCGAACTTGAAGAAGCTCGAGTACGCCGCGGCATCGAGGCAGGCCTGCAGGTTCGCGACCGCGTTGTTCACGTCGCGGCAGCCGTTGACGACCCGCGACGCGTTGGTCGTCAGCGTGTAGGGGCCGCCCGCCCCTGCGGCCGGCATCGCCGGGTCCACCTGATCGGGCTGGCTCGGGGTGACCTGTGGCACACCGAAGATCGTGCAGCCGCCGACGATGACGTCGAGCAGCGAGTTCGTGGCCTGGTAGCCCTGGCTGCACGCGCCGGCCCCGCCCATCGCCAGCGCGGCTGGAATCGGGATGGTCGCGAGCGGCGCCGCGGCCACGTTGCCGCACAGCTTCGCGGCGCCGTTCGTGGTCTGTTGGCCCCACGTCGCGAAGCTCGTCAGCGCCGGTGCGAGGTTCTCGCTCGCGAGGTGGCCGGGCGTCGCGCCGGCGGAGCTCAGCGGCGTGGACGAGGCGCCGATCGTCCCCGACATCCGAGCGCCCGACAGCCTGATGGGTGGCGCCCCCGCGCCGAAGAGGCTCAGCGTCATCACCCCCGGGTTGGTCGTCAGCGCGCTCGCGGTGATCGAGCCGCTGAGCGTCTGGATCGGGTTGCGGTTGGCGTCGATCGAGGCCGGGCTCACCGTGTACCACCAGTCGAGATCGCTCGCGCCGTTGTAGCCGGCGCCCGCGACCGGGGCGCCGGTCAGCACGCCGAGCGTGACCGACGCGTCGTTCACGCCCGCGAGATCGTCCAGGTTTAGAAACGTGAACAGGTTCGTCACCGCGCCGTCGGCGACGCTGGTGTCGAGCTGGGATTGGAGCTGGCCTTGAATCAAGCCGCCGGTCAGCGCCAAGCCGAACCGGTTCACGGTGCAATACGCGTCCGTCCCGAACTGGATCTTCAGGTAGCCGATCCGATGGCCCTGCTCGAAGCGGCAAGACGCGTCGCAGCCGTCGAGGTTGGTGGTGTCGCCGCCGTCGCATTGCTCCGACCCGGCACGGACGCTGTCACCGCATACAGGGCTCGCGATGCAGGCGCCGTCCGCACAGACCATGTCGACGCCGCAGCTGTCGCCGTTCTGCGACGGGTCCGCGACCTCTAGGCAGACGTGATCGACGTCGCACGTCGCGATGTTGCAGGCCGAGGCGGTGGGGCAGTCCGCCAGGGGGGCCGAGCAGGAGAACGTACAATCGTTGTCGCAGCCGTCGCCCTCGCTGGCGTTGTCGTCGTCGCACTCCTCGTTGGGGCCGAGCACGCCATCCACCAGGCAATCCGGGGGCAGGCCGCCACCGGTCCCGCCGTCGCCGCCCACGCCCCCTGTCCCGCCCATGCCGCCGCCACCGCTGGCGCCGCCCACGCCACCGGTCCCGCCCATGCCGCCGCCACCGCTGGCGCCACCGCTGCCGTCGTTCCCACCGCCGCCGCTGGCGCCGCTGGCGCCGCTGCCGCCGCCCCCTGTCTCGCCGCTGCCACCCCCTCCGTCGCGCGCGCCCGAGCCTCCGTCGCCTCCGACCGCCTGTCCACCGCTGCCTCCGCCGCCGGCCTCACCGCTGTCGCCGCAGGCGAGAGGAACCAACACGAGGAGCCCGAGCACCGCGCGCAGCGAACCGGAGAGACGGATGAGCATGGCTGCTGTTCCTTCAGCGACGAGCGTCGCTCTTCTGTTTCGGCTGGCGCCGCGCGGAAGATCGTACCCGATACGCCGCGCCACGGGTCGCCCGACCCGCGCGGGCCCAGAGGACCCTCGGGCGGCTGGTCACGACGCGCGCTCGCGCTAAGGTGCGCGCCGATGACCGACTACACCCCGCCCAAGGTCTGGACCTGGAACGCCGCGAACGGCGGACCGTTCGCGAACATCAACCGACCGATCGCTGGCCCGACGCACGACCGCGCGCTGCCGGTGGGCAAACATCCGCTCCAGCTCTATTCGCTCGCGACGCCCAACGGCGTGAAGGTCACGGTGATGCTCGAGGAGCTGCTCGCCGCGGGGCACGCGGGCGCGGAGTACGACGCCTGGCTCATCGATATCGAACGCGGCGACCAGTTCGGCAGCGGCTTCGTCGAGGTGAACCCCAACTCCAAGATCCCGGCGCTCATGGACCGCAGCACAGACCCGCCCACCCGCGTCTTCGAGTCGGGCGCCATCCTGCTGTATCTCGCGGAGAAATTCGGCGCCCTCTTGCCGCGCGAGCATCGGGCTCGCACCGAGGCCCTCTCGTGGCTCTTCTGGCAGATGGGGAGCGGGCCCTACCTGGGCGGCGGATTCGGCCACTTCTACGCCTACGCGCCGATCAAGATCGAGTACGCGATCGACCGTTACGCGACGGAAGCGAAGCGTCAGCTCGACGTGCTCGATCGCCACCTCGCCGACAGGCCATTCATGGCGGGCGACGAGTACTCCTTGGCGGACATCGCGATCTGGCCCTGGCACGGCCAGCTCGTGATGGGCCAGATCTACGGCGCGGCGGAGTTCCTCGACGCCAAGAGCTTCACCCACGTCGGGCGCTGGGCCGACGCGATCGCCGCCCGCCCCGCTGTCCAACGCGGGCGCATGGTCAACCGCACGTGGGGCAAGCCGCAGAATCAGCTCCACGAGCGCCACGACGCGAGCGACTTCGAGCTGCGCACGCGAGACAAGCTCGGACCTGCTGGATCGTGACGCTCGCCGACGACGCGAGCCCGGGTCGACGCACAGCGTCCTCGCTGCTCGGGCCTCAAAACAAGATCGCCGACCCGGTGTACGGCGTGACGTCGTGGAAGACGACGTCCGTCGTGCCATAGCTGACGCCGCCGTCGTAGGTCGTCGTCCGCGCCTCGCCGATGCCGACGGCGTAGCGCACGGCGAGGGTGGTGGTGAGGATGATGGCGTCGGGGTCGGTGGAGCCCCCGACCGAGAGCGGGGTCAGCAGGGTGCCGCCGAGGGTGGTCCCGAAGTAATGGACTCTACGTGAGCCGAGGCTCTCGCCGAGCGGCGCCGAGGCGAGGTCGGTGAAGAGCCCAGAGCCGAGCACCAGGCCCGGCGCCACCTGATAGCGGACGCCCAGGCGGCCGTTCGCGACGACCTCGTGGCGCACGCCGAGCTCTTGGTTGTCGACCGGGAGGGAGACCTCCGCCTCGAGGGCGACGCGCACCATGGGCGTGGGGTCGAAAGAGGCGCCGAGCGCGAAGCGCGCCGGGGCGAGCATCTCGACTTTGTCGGTGTCGGATTGGGCCTCGTAGACCTCGAGCGCGACGACCGGGGGGTCGACGAAGGTCGAGCCGACGGCGGCCGTGCCGGCGCTGTCGGCCGACGCGGCGAGCATGATCTCCGGGGCCTTGGCGACGAGCGCCAGGTGCACCGCGGGCGTCACGTCCCATTGGAAGCCCGCGGTCGGCAGGATACCCCAAGCGGTGGTGGCGAGGCGCGCCGTCACCGACTCGAAGCCGGCGCGCCCCTGGGCGTCGTCGACGTCGACGGTGAACTGCACGTAGGCGTCTTGGGTCGCGTAGATGCCGAACACGCCGACGCCGAGGCGCACCGAGTCCGACAGAGCGAAGCCCAGCGCGGCGCCTGCTTGGTACTTCGTCGTGTCGAGCTGCAGATCGATGCGCTGGGTGGCGATCGCGTCGAGCGAGGGGAGGGTCATGGTGTCGTCGTCGACCGCGCTCTGGATATCCCTCTCGGTCGTGTAGAAACCGAGGCCGAGGGTGACCGCCGGGTGGAGCGAAAAGGCGGCGGTGATGCCCGTGGGAGTGGAGACGAAGTCGATCGAGTCGAGGTCGAGCGAGCTCCGTTGTCCGTCGGCCTCGGTGACCAGGGCGCCGTTGATGCTGCGGATGCGGACGCCGAAGAGCGAGCCGTTGACCGACACCCGCGCGCGCTTGAGCGCGCCGAGGCCGGCAGGGTTGTAGTGGACCGACGCAGGGTCGGCTGGCAGCGCGATGGCCGCGCCCGAGAGCAGGGCGGCGTCGTCGGAGTAGAAGAGGGGGCCGCCGTTCTCGGCCTGAGCGAGCCGAGGGCAGACCAGGACCGGGGCGGCGAGCGCCAGCGCGACGATGGGCTTCAATGGCCTAATCCTCCGACACCGACAGGAGCCTGCGAGTCGCCGCGTGCTTCGGCTCGCCGAGCACCTGCTCGGGAGCGCCCGACTCGACCCGCTGTCCCTCCGACATGACGTGCACGACTGCACACGCCTTCCGCGCGAAGGCGAGCGCGTGCGTCGAGATGAGCAGGGTCTGGCCCTCGCTCGCCAGCTCGCGGACGAGCGCGAGCACGTCCGCCGCGCTCCGCAGATCGAGGGCGCTGGTGGGCTCGTCGAGCAACAGCGCCTTCGGTCGCATCATGAGCGCGCGCGCGATGGCGACGCGCTGCTGCTGCCCGCCCGACAGCGCGCTCGGGTGGCTGCGCGCCTTGTCCGCGAGGCCGAAGCGCGCGAGGAGCTCATGGGCGCGGCCCTCGAGCGCGTCCGCGGCCTCGTGGGCCACCGTCTTCGGCGCGAGCGTTAGGTTGCCCATGACGTCGAGGTGCGGGAAGAGGTGGTAGCCCTGGAACACGATGCCGACCTCGCGGCGCAGCGCGGTGAGCCGCTCGCGGCTGGGGCGCTCGCCCCCGCTCAGCGTGGCCCCGAAGCACTCGACCGTGCCCGAGTCGAACGCCTCAAGGCCGTTGATGCAGCGCAGGAGCGTGGTCTTGCCCGAGCCGCTCTCCCCGATGATCGCGGCGACGCTCCCGCGCTCGACGCTCAGGTCGACCTTCGAGAGCGCCTGCTTGCCGGCCCGCACCTTGGTGAGCTCGCGCACGCGGATCACAGGTGGGCCCCTGCGCTGGCGAGGCGCCGTCCGTGGTCGAGCCTGGCCTCGATGCGTCGCGACGCGTAGGACAGCGGCAGGCTCATCGCGAGGTAGAGCGCGGCGGTCATCCCCATCAGCTCGAGGGTCGCCTGCGTGCTCATCGACAGCACCGAATATCGCTTGGTGAGCTCGACGATCGTGATCACCGAGCAGACGCTGGTGTCCTTGAAGAGCGCGACGAAGTCGTTGACGACCGGGGGGATGACCACGCGGGTGGCTTGCGGGAGCACGACCCGCGCGATCGCTTGGCGGCGCGTCATCCCCAGCGCCTCGGCGGCCTCGATCTGGGAGGTCGGCACGGCGCCGAGGCCGGCTCGATAGATCTCAGCCTCGTAGGCCGAGTAGTTCACCGCGAGCCCGACGATCGCCGTCGCCATGGCGGAAGGGCGCAGCCCGATCTCCGGCAACAGGAAGAAGATGAAGTAGAGCTGGAGCATCAGCGGCGTGCCGCGGATGAGCTCCACGTAGCCCATCAGCACCCTCGCGAGCCATCTGGGGCCGTACACGCGCCCCAGCGCGACGAGCAGGCCCAGGGCGATGGCGAGCGGAAACGACGCGAAGCTCAGCAGCACGGTCATGCCCGCGGCCTGCAGCAACACGAGCCCATAGTCGCGGACGACCGCGAGGCCGCGCTTTCGCGCCGCGGCCTGGATGGGGGCGGCGCTGGGGTCGGACGGGGTGCCGCCCTTCACCCCGAGCAGCGCGTCGAGCTCGCGCTGCTGGTCGTTCCACATGCCGTACTTGCGGTACAGCGTCTCGAGGTCGCCCCGCTCGTGGAGCTTCGCGAGGGCTTGGTCGAGCGCGTCGACGAGGGTCTGCTCGCCGCTTCGCGCGTAGAGCACGTACGTGCCTGCGCCGCGGACCTCCTTCGCGGGCGCCAGGGCCGGAAAGCGCGGCGCGTAGAAGGCGACGATCGGCGTGTCTTGCACGGTGGCGTCGAGCTTGCCGGTCTCCACCTCGCGCATCGCGTCGGTGTTGCCGTCATAGCGGACGACCTCCATGACCTTCTCGTGCTCGGTCATCAGCGTGTCGGCGCCCGAGCCGGTCAGGACGCCGACTCGCCGCTTCGGTTCGCGCGCAGAGGTGACGTCGGACCAGTCGAGCGGGGCCTCACGCTTCGACAAGAGCTGAAGCCCATAGACGTAGTAGGGCTTGGTCGGCGCCATCACGGCCGCGCGCTCAGGGGACAGCTCGTAGCCGTTCAAGATGACGTCGATCTTCTGCGCCCGCAGCAGGTCTGGCAGCTTGTCCCAGTCGCCGAAGGAGGGCTCGGCGCGCACGCCGAGCTCGGCCGCGAGCATGGCCGCGAGCTCGACCTCGAACCCGGTCACTTGCGTCGGGTCGTCGTCCCTCGGATAGACGTAGGGGCCGCCACCGACCTGGTCGGCGCCCCACACCAGCGTGCCGCGCGCTCGGATTGTCGCGAGGTCGTCAGCGCGCGCCGAGCGGGCGAGCGCGACGGCGAGGAGCAGGGTGAGCAGGGCCAGGGCGGCGCGCACGCCGCCATCGTACGCCCGTTACCCGAGATCGACGGAGTGGACCGCGGCCTCGATCTGCTTCTTGGTCTTGCCGTCGAAGAAGGCCTTGTCTCCTGCCGCCTCGACGACGATGACGCGCCCCTCGGAGACGAAGACCGCGACCCAATACTCGTGCGGTCGGCCATTGCGCTCGCGCTCGTAGCGCAGGCGGCGGCCGACGGCGCCCTTGTCGGTCGTGATCTTCTCGGGGGCCTGGTCGACGGCCGTGTAGCCCGACTTCTGGAGCCGGTAGTCGAGCGCCGCGGTCCAGAACTCGATGTTGCCCTTGAGGTCGTTGTCCTCCGAGCGGACGGCGATGACGACGCCCGAGGCGCTGGTCGCGCGGTACGCGTAGGTCTTGCCCGGCTCGAGCTCCGCGAACCCTTCGGGGGCGTCGAGGTGAGCCGAGCGAGCGCACGCGGCGAGGAGCATGAACGGAGCGATGACGAGCAGGTGGAGGCGGTTCATGGGGTGGCTCACGATTTCGCGGGGGGAGGGTGAAGAGGTGATCGATGCCGAGCGTGCCGAACCACGAGACGGGGAGGTCGATCGCGCGCGGTGGCGGGGGCGGGGGAGGAGGCGGCGGGGGCGGGGCGTCTTGGGCGACGACCGGCGGCGCCGGCTTCGGCTTCGCGGCGACCTTCACGTCGAGCACGCTGAAGGCGGTGTGCTCCTTGAGGAAGCGCAGGCGTCCGACGATGCCGTCCATCTCCACCGCGACGCGCTCGAGCTCCTTCTCGACCGTGAGCATGTCCGCGATCGAGTGCGCCTTCGCGAGAAACTCCTCGAGCCGCTTGCGGGTGGCGCGCAGGTTCTCGAGGCGGACCTCGAGGTCGTGGTACTCGGCGGTGACGTCGTCGGCGGTGACGCTCGAGCTCTGGACCTCTCCGAGCTTCGCGACCTTGGTGAGCGCCTCGCGGAACTCGGACGAGGGGACCTTGATCTTCACCGTGTCGTTGGTGCGACCCGCGAGGTGGCCGCCCAGCGACTCCGCCGCGTCGATGACCTGGTCGATCACGGCCGGCTGCGCGCCGTCGGCGACCAGGAGCTGCAGGTTGCCCTTGTAGACGATGAGCGAGGCGGTCTTCGGCTTGCTCGGCTCGGCGCTCTTCGCGCCTTGAGGGGCGCTCGGCGTGGGGGCGCTGCCCTTCGCAGGCGTGCCCTTCGGCGCGGGCGCGGGGGCGCCGGGAGGCTGAGGCGCGCCGGGAGCCTGAGGGGCTCCGGGGGCCTGCTGCGCGACGGGCGAGGGGGAGGGGGCGTCGTCCTGGGGAGCCGGCGCCTGGCCCTTCGCGTGCTGGTAGGCGGCGACCTCGGGGCTGGCGCTCGGCGCCCCGCCACAGGCGGCGCCCAGCGAGACGAGCAGCGCGGCCGCGCAGACGCGTGACCACGGGCGATGGATCCAAGACGAACGAAAGGACACGGGGACCTCCTCGGCAGAAGCAGGGGTCGCCGCTCGTGGAGCTTCGATGGGCAGAGAGCCCGTCGGCCTCGAGCAGCGGACGCCGAGAAGAACGGGGAGGTCTGGGCGCGCCTTACAGGCCCGCGATCCCCGCGAAGGCCTGCTTGAGGGCCTCGAGGGTCGAGTTGGCTCGCCCCTCGGCGTCCCGCAGAGGCTCGCCTTCTTTCATCGGCTCCCGCACGTCGAAGTAGATCTTGATCTTCGGCTCGGTGCCGCTCGGGCGCGCGATGATGCGGCTGCCCCCCGTGAGCGCGTACATGAGGACGTCGCTCGGCGGCAGCGCGATCCTCGAGGTCGTCCCGGCCCGGTCGACCTTGGTGCCCGCGGCGACGTCGGTCGTCGCCTCGACGGCGAGGGGCCCGACCTGGTCGAGGCGCGTGGCGCGGAGGCGAGCCATCACGGCGCGGATCTGGGCGAGGCCATCCTGGCCCTTCATCGTCACCGACAGCTGGCTGCTAGCGTACAGGCCGTAGCGGCGGGCGATGAGCTCGAGCTCGTCGAGCATCGTCTTGCCGGCGCTGCGCCGCGCGGCCCAGAGCTCGGCGAACACGAGCGCCGCGCTGATGCCGTCCTTGTCGCGGACCAGCGGGCCGACGGTGTAGCCGAGGGCCTCTTCGTAGCCGAACACGAACCGCTTACCGGCCGAGGCCTCGAGCTCCATCGCGCGATTCGCGATCCACTTGAAGCCGGTGAGCGTCTCCTCGTAGGCGACGCCGAGCGCCTCGGCGATGGCGCCGAGCTGAGGCGAAGACACGCACGAGGCGAGAACCAGGCGCCCATCGCCCTGTGGCCCCTCGGTGAGCACGGTGTGTCCCAGCAGCACGCCGACCTGGTTGCCGGTGAGCTGGACGAAGCCTTTGCCGCTCGCTGAGCGGAGCGCGATCGCCAGCCGATCGACGTCGGGATCGCTCGCGATGATGAGATCGGCGCCGACGGCGTCTGCGAGCGCGTACGACAGATCGAGGGCGCCCTTCTCCTCGGGGTTGGGGAAGCTCACCGTGGGGAACTCGCCGTCGGGCTCGGCCTGCTCCTTTACGCTCGTCACGTTCGTGAAGCCGGCGCGCGCGAGCGTCTCCCGGACGAGGCGGTCGCCGACCCCGTGCAGCGGTGTGTAGACGATCGCGGCGGCGCGATCGCCGCCCTTGCTCACGCTCAGCGCCTGCACCGCGACCAGGTAGCTCTCCTCCAGGTCGGCCGGGAAATCGATGACCAGACCGGCGGACCGCGCCTCGTCGAAGCCCATGAGCTGCACGTCGCGGGCAGCGAGAGACTTCGCGATCGCGGCGGCGATGCCCTTGTCGTGCGGCGGGATGATCTGCGCGCCGTTGCCCCAGTAGACCTTGTAGCCGTTGTACTCCGGCGGGTTGTGGCTCGCGGTGACCATGACCCCCGCGGCGGCGCCGAGCCGCGTGACGGCGTAGGCGGCGACGGGCGTCGGGCAGACGCCAGGCGACAGGAACGACTTGATGCCTTGCTTCGCGAGCACGCGCGCCGTCTCCTCGGCGAAGCGCCGGCTCATGCGCCGACCGTCGTAGCCGATGACCACCCCGCGCTCACGGACGCGCGCGTCGGGGTGGGCGAGCAGGTACTCGCCGAGGCCCCACGTCGTGCGCCTCACCACGGCGACGTTCATGCGCGTCTCCCCCGCGCCGATCACGCCACGCAGGCCCGCCGTCCCAAACTCGAGCGGGCCCGCGAAGCGATCACCGAGCTCGCGGGCCGCGGCGGCGTCGCCCCGTCTGCGCGCGCGACGAGCGCGCGCAGCTCCTCTCGGGTGGTCTCTTCGGGGTCGGCTTCGATCCAGCTCAGCGCGGCGGTCTTGGCGTCCATCTAGCGGGCGAGACTAGTCCCCTGGAACCATCGATGCTTGAAGAATTCGGGCCGCCCCTGACGGGGCGACGGCGGCCCGAATTCTTGGGCAACGCATGGGTCTGTCCCGAAGGGGACCCCTTGTTGTTTGCGTGGAAACTTCGTTTCCACGGGACGAGCTCATCCGCGAGCAGCCCAGGAGGAGACGGCGAAGCGCCTGGCCCTACTGGCACGCCCCCATCCCGTCGCAGTCGGTCGGGCACTCCATGTCGGGGTCGGAGCCGACGGTGCTGTCGTCGCAAGTGCCGTTCGGGCTCCCGGTCGACGCGTTGTCGCAGCGGCGGCACGTCCCGGTGCAGGAGGTGTTGCAGCAGAAGCCGTCGGCGCAGAACCCCGAGTCGCACTGGCTGCCCAGCGTGCACACGCCGCCGACGTCGAGCTTGCAGACGTTGCCCGAGGCGCACACGTAGCCGGTCACGCACTGCCCGTCGTCGCCGTTGCAGTTGTTGTCGCAGGCGTTTCCGGCGCACTGATGACCGTTGCAGGACGTGTCCATCGACTGGTTGCACTGCCCGGTGGCGTTGCACTGCGGCTGGGTGACCGTGCCGGCGGTGCAGCTCAAGGCGCCGCAGTTGGTGCCCGCGCCGACGAAGCCACAGGCGGCGCTCGTGCCCGAGCAGGTGCCGGTCAGGCAGTCGGTCGCCGAGTCGGCGCACTCGTTGGCAGGCTCCATCGCGATGTTCGTGATGTGGCTGCACGTGCCGTTCGCGACGCCGGTGAGCAGGTTGCTGCAGGCCTCGCACGTCGAGTCGCAGGCGCCGTCGCAGCAGAAGCCGTCGACGCAGTTGCCGAGCACACACTCGTTGTCGTTGAGGCACGCGCCGCCGACCGCGAGATCATCGACGCAGATGTCGCTGCCGCTGCAGAACTGGTTGGTGGGGCAGTCGCCGTCGCCGCCGCAGTTTTGGCAGGTCGGCGGGTTGTCCGTGGTGTCGCAGAAGCCTGTCGTGCAGTCGGCCCCGACCAGGCAGTTTTCACCGATGATGCAGTCGTCGGGGCAGCCGCCGCCGCAGTCTTCGTCAGTCTCGGCGCCGTTCTGCATCCCGTCGTCGCACATCGCGGCGATGCAGGTGTTGGTCGCCGGGTTGCAGACCTCCGTCAGCGCGTCGCACTGGTCGATGTCGAAGCACTCGACGCAGCTGCCGTTGCCGTCGCAGACGCCATCGGGCGGGCTCGAGCACGGGGTCTCGGGCGCCTCTCCGATGACCATGCAGGTGTTGTCGACGCAGGCGTAGTCTTCGCACTCTTCGGCGATGCCGCAGTCCACCGGGTCGACGCACTGGACCGAGCCGCCGTCGCCCCCCTGGCCGCCCTGCCCGCCGCCGCCCGCGGTCTGCCCGCCGCCGCCTTGCTGCTGGCCGCCGGTGGTCGGGACTCCGCCCGTTCCCGCTCCGCCCTGGCCGGGGCGGAACTGCTCGAAGTCCTGAGTGCACGCGAGCGCGGCGAGCGCCAAAAAACCAAGCGCAGAGGTCCGAAGCATGGCTCCGAGGCTATCAGCCTCGGCGGCCGAGCGCGACAAAGGTCGAGCGATCAGCCCGCCTTGAGGGCCTTCGCGGTGCGTTCGGCGAGGGCGGTGTCGTAGGTCCCCGCCCGGACCTCTTCGACCGCGAGCAGCTTGCGGAGGTAGTCGAGGTTGGTCGCGGCGGGCCCAGCGGGGCCGACCAGCTCGAGGGTGGTCTCAGCGAGCGCGCGGTCGAGGCGCCCGAGGGCGTCCTCGCGGGTGGCCCCCCACGCGACCAGCTTCGCGATCATCGGGTCGTAGTAGGGCGTCACCTCGCTGCCCTCGACCACGCCGGTCTCGATGCGCAGGTCTTCGCCAGCCGCAGGCCACACCAGCTTCGCGATCTTGCCCGGCTGCGGCGCGAAGCTCTTGAGCGGGTTCTCGGCATACACGCGGGCCTCGACGCTGTGCCCTCTCCGGGTCGGCTCGAGGACGCTGGGCGAGAGCCTCTCGCCGGCCGCGACGCGCAGCTGCTGCTCGACCAGATCGACGCCGGTGACCATCTCGGTGACGCAGTGCTCGACCTGCAGGCGGGCGTTCACCTCGAGGAAGAAGAGCTCACCGCTCGGGCTCGCCACGAACTCGACCGTGCCTGCCCCCTGGTAGCCCACGCTCGTCACGATGCGCTTCGCAGCCTCGAGCAGCTCTCGGCGGCGCGCCTCGCCCGCCTCGCCCGCGAAGAAAGGCGCCGGCGAGGGGCTCTCTTCCACGATCTTCTGGTGGCGCCGCTGCAGGCTGCACTCGCGCTCGCCGAGGGCCACCGCGCCGCCGTGCGCGTCGCACAGGATCTGCACCTCGATGTGCTTCGGGGACGCCACGTAGCGCTCCATGTAGACGCGCGCGTCGTTGAACGCGCTCTTGCCGCGGTCGGAGCAGGTCTGCACCGCGCGGGCGAGCTTCGCGGGGTCTTCGACGATCTGCATGCCGATCCCCCCGCCGCCGCCGGCTGCCTTGACCAGCAGCGGAAAGCCGATGCGCTCCGCCTCCGCGGCGATCTTCTGTGCATCTTCGGGCGACACGGGGCCGTCGGTGCCGGGCGGGGGCGCGACGCCGACCTTCCGCGCGACCTCACGCGCCTTGATCTTGTCGCCGAACGCGTCGAGGCATGACACCGGCGGACCGATGAAGGTGATGCCCGCCGCGGCGGCGGCCTGCGCGAGCTCCACCTTCTCGCTCAACAGGCCGTAGCCCGGATGGATCGCGTCCGCCTGGGTCTCCTTCGCGGCTGCGAGGATGGCCGCGACCGACAGGTAGCTCTCCTTCACCGGCGCCGGCCCGATGCGGACCGCGCGCGTGGCCGCCTTGACGTGCGGCGCCTCGGCGTCCGCGTCGGAGAAGACCGCGACCGTCTCGATGCCCAAGCGGGCGCACGTGCGCTGGACGCGGCATGCGATCTCGCCGCGATTCGCGATCAGGACCCTACGGAACATACCTGCTCTCTTTCTCGCGCTGCGCCGGAGCGTCAAGGTGCGAAGGCCGCTTCGCATCGCATCGGGGGCGTTCGGTACTTGGTCTGCTCGCCACTTCGGGTTAAGGACGCCTGCGACCAGCGGATCGAGCCGACCGTATGACTACGACGAGCAAGCTTTCCGGGTTCTTCCGGCTCGATTTGATGGAGCGGCGGCGCGTGGCCGCGGACACAGTGGGGGTTTCGGTGGACGAGCTGGGGGCGCTGGGTGGCGGCAACGGTCTTGCAGACCAACAGGCCGATCAGATGGTGGAGAACGCAATCGGGGTGATGACGCTGCCGCTCGGGCTCTGCGTTCACCTGCAGATCGACGGGCGCGAGCACCTCGTGCCGATGGCGACCGAGGAGCCAGCCGTGGTCGCTGGCTGCAGCTACGCGGCGAAGCTCCTTCGCGCCGGCGGCGGGGTTCGCACCGAGGTGGATCGCCCGCTGATGACGGGGCAGGTCCAGCTGCTCGACGTCGCGGACTCCACTGGCGCGTCGGCCAGGGTGCTGGAGGCGCGCGCTGAAATCCTCGCGCTCGCCAACGAGGGGCACGAGGCGTTGGTCCGAGAAGGCGGCGGCGCCGCAGACGTCGAGGTGCGGCACCTGCCGCCCCTCGGCCCCAAAGATCCCGTCGGGTCGATGTTGGTCGTTCACCTGCTCGTCGACGTGCGCGGCACGATGGGCGCCGGCGCAGTCACGGCCATGTGTGAGCGGGTCGCGCCGCGCCTCGCGCAGCTCGCGGGCGGTCGCGCCGGCCTCCGCGCGCTGACGAGCCTGAGCGATCGTCGCCTCGTGCACGTCGTCGGGCGCGTGCCGCTCGGCACGCTCGAGGGCAAGGGGTGCGACGACGCGAGGCGGCTCGCGCAGGGGGTCGTCGAGGCGAGCGTGTTCGCCGAGCGTGACCCCTACCGAGCGGCCGCGCACAACAAGGGCATCATGAACGGCGTCGACGCGACGCTCGTCGCGCTCGGCCAAGACTGGCGCGCGGTCGAGGCCGGCGCGCACGCGTACGCCGCGCGGTCGGGCCGCTACACGGCGCTGTCGACCTGGCGCGTCGAGGGCGACGAGCTCGTGGGACGCCTCTCTCTGCCGATGGCGGTCACCGCGGGTGAGAGCGTGATGAACGCGCAACCGACCGTGCGAGCCAACCGCAAGCTGTGCGCCGTCTCGACGACCGCGGAGCTCGCGAGCGTGGTCGCCGCGGCGGGGCTCGCCCAGAACCTCGCCGCCCTGCGCGCCCTCGCCGCCGAGGGCCTACAGCGGGGCCACCACCGCGTGCAGGCCCGCAGCCTCGCGGTGCAGGCCGGCGCAGGTCCAGAAGAGGTGCAGCAGGTGGTCGAGGTGCTCACCGCCGCTCGCAGCATGACCGTCGACGCCGCGCGCGAGGTGCTCGAGCAGCTGCGCGCGGCGCCCTGCGCGACCGAGTCCGAGGTGCAGGGCTCCGAGGCTCCCCCGCAAAGCTCGGTCGCTCCCCCGGTGAGGACGATCGCCCCCGAGCCCCTCGCGAGCCCCGCGGATCGCGAGTTCTGCGCGGCGACCCTCCCTGGCGTCTCGCGCACCTTCGCGCTGTCAATCCAGGCGCTGCCCGCCGATCTTCGCGACGCCATCTGCGTCGCGTACCTGCTCTGCCGCGTCGTCGACACCGTCGAGGACGATCGCCGCAAGACCCCTCAGGTTCGCGGCGCGCTCTTCGACATGTTCGACCGCGTCCTGTCGGAGGCGAGGGAGGGCGACGGCTCCTCCGCCGTCGACTTCGAGGAGGCGGCGCGCGCCGCCGAGCTCGGCGTCACCGACCACGAGAAGACGCTCTGCCACGGCGCGGGCTCCGTGTTCCGCACCTTCGCGTCGCTGCCCGACCCGCAGCGCGAGGCGATCTTCCCGAGCGTGCTCGAGATGTCGCGCGGCATGCGCAGCTACTCCGAGCGCGCAGATCGGGAGGGCGGGCTGAAGCTCCGTGACCTCGAGGATCTCGAGAAGTACTGCTACTACGTGGCCGGCACCGTGGGCGAGCTACTCACCGCGCTGTTCGCGCTCTCGACGCCGGTGGACGAGGCGACGCGCGCCGCGGTCGACGAGCGTGCCGTCAGCTTCGGGCTCGGCCTCCAGCTCGTGAACATCCTCAAGGACGTCGCCGAGGACGCGCTACGGGGCGACTGCTTCCTGCCGCAGAAGCAGGCTGCCGAGCACGGGCTCGAGCTGGCGAGCATCATGGCGCCGTCGGAGCGCTCGAAGGGCTTGGCGCTGCTGCGGTCGGTGTCTGCGCGCGCTCGTCAGCACCTCGACAACGCGGAAGAGTACACGCTGCTGTGGCCCTCGGTCGCGGGGGAGATCCGGCTCTTCTGCACGGTCCCGCTGGCGCTGGCGCTCGCCACGCTGCGCGAGGTCGAGCTCGGGGACGACGCGCTGTTGCCGAACCGCGCGCCCACCGTCACGCGCGCCCTCGTGATGAAGGTCTTCGAGGACGCGGTGACCGCGACGCGCTCGGGCCTCGAGCAGGCGCAGAGCGATCGTGCCCTGAGGACGCTGTTCGACCGCTCGCGCACGGGCATCATCGGCCGGCCGCCCCGCCCGGCCTCTGCCTTCCCGTCGACGCCGCCGCCCCCGTCGTCGCGCGCGCCCAGCGACGGCGACGGCGCGCGCGCCGCCGCCGAGCGCGCCAAGCCCAAGGACGCCCCGCCGAAGATCTCCGACCCGCGACCCGCTGGCCGCGAGGCCGAGGCGCGCGAGCTCGGAGCGACTAGCCTGAAGCGAGGAAAGTAGAGCGCCCTCATGTCTGACACTCTGCAGAACGGAAAAGGCAACGCCGGGCTCCAACCGCGGCGCGAGCTGGGCGGCTCCATCCTCGTCACCGGCGCGGCCGGTCACGTGGGCGCGAACCTCGTCGCGCGGCTGCTCGGCGAGGGTCGCGACGTCCGCGTCTTCATCCGGCCGGACAGTAACAACGAGGCGATCGACGCGCTCGAGCGCGCGTTCGACAAGAAGCTCGAGCGCGTGGTCGGCGATCTGCGCGATCGCGCCAAGGTGGCCGAGGCGGTGCGCGGCATCGACAACGTCTTCCATGTCGCGGCGCGTGTCTCGACGCTCGGCGGCAGCCAGGCGGATCTGCGCGAGCTCTACGAGTGCAACGTCATCGGCACGGCGAACCTGCTGCGCGCGGCGGGCGACGCCGGCGTCAAGCGCACGGTGGTGACGGGCTCGCTCTCGGCGGTCGGCACCGATCTCGACGACCCCTCACGCCCGTGCGACGAGTCGATGCCGTTCTACCCATTCTCCGAGCACCTGCCATACGGGCGCACCAAGTCGCTCGTCGAGCACGAGGTGCTCAAGGCGTGCGTCGAGGGCGTCGACGCGCTCGTGGCGACCTCCTGCGCCGTGCTCGGTCCCTGGGACTACAAGCCGTCTCGCATGGGCAAGACGCTGCTCGACTACACCAAGGGCAAGCTCAACGCCTACCCGACCGGCGGCTTCGACTTCGTCTCCACGAAGGACCTCATCGACGGGCACGTCCGCGCGATGGAGCGGGGCCGGACAGGGCAGCGGTACATCCTGTCGACCGAGTTCGCGACGGTCGACAAGCTGATGGACATCTTCGAAGCGGTGACGGGGCGGCCTCGGCCGCGGCTGCGCCTCCCGGGCGGCGTGATGGCTGGGGTCGCGCAGGTGAGCACGTTCTTCATGTCGACGTTCTTCCCCGACCGGCCGCAGCGCTTCACGCCGGCCGCCGTGCGCTTGCTCCGCATGGAGCGCAAGGCGAACACCACGAAGGCGCAGACCGAGCTCGGCTACGCGCCGACCGACATCCGCACCGCCATCCACGACGCGTACGCAGACTTCGCGCGCCGCGGCCTGGTCCCCGCGCGGGGCGAGGCGGCGCTCTCCGCGACGGGAGCGAGCGCCCACGGCGACGCGGGCCGACCCGCCGCGACCAAGAAGGAAGAAGGAGCCGCAGCATGAGCGCGAACGACAAGAGTGACCCGAGCGCCGGCCCCCCGAGCTTCGAGCAAGCCAAGACCAAGCGCGAGAAGGCACGCGCCGCCGGGCTCGACCCTAGCTATTGGTACGCGGTCGAGCTCGACCACGCGATCAAGAAGGGGAGCGTGCAGCGGGTCACGTTCTGGGGCACGCACGTCGCGTTGTACCGTGACGAGCGAGGCGTCTTGCGCGCCGTCGAGGACCGCTGCGCCCACCGCCACGTCCCGCTCTCGATCGGTGTGGTTCAGGGCGAGCGGATCGTCTGCCAGTACCACGGCTGGGAGTACGACAAGGACGGGAAGCTCGCGGGCATTCCTCACGATCTGTTCGGCATGCAGATGCCGAAGTGCAAGCTCCGCACGTACCCCGTCAAGGTGCGCTACGGCCTGGTGTGGATCTTCTTCGGCGACGCCGAGCGCGCCGAGCAGGTCCCCATGCCGTACATCCCCGACCTCGAGGGCCCCGAGAAGTGGGCGTGCGTGCCGGTGGCGTTCACGGTCAACGCCCACCACTCGATGATCATCGACAACGTGAGCGACTTCACGCACGAGTACCTGCACCGAAAGTTCCGGCCCTTCAAGGACGCGAAGCTCACCAAGCTCGAGTCGACCGACGACGCGGTCTACGTGTCGTACGACACGAAGGTCGGCACGGGCGGCGTCACGGCGCACTTCATCGATCGCGCGGCCGCCGACACCGACCACATGGACCTCGCGTACCAGTACCCGTACCAGTGGTCGAACACGGGCAACCACATCAAGCACTGGCTGTTCGTGTTGCCGATCGACCGCACGACGACGCGTACCTTCTATCTCTTCCACTTCAAGAGCTTCAAGGTGCCGGGGCTGCCGCTGCGGTTCCCGCGACAGCTGATGGAGCCCATCATCAGGACGGCCAATCGAACCCACGTCCAGCCGCTGCTCGTCGAAGACAAGATCGCCTGCGAGGCGGAGCAAGAGGGCTGGGAGCGCCACTGGAGCGAGCCGAGCGCCGAGGTCAACCCGGCGGTCCACGCGTTCCAAGCCCTCACCATCAAGAAGTGGGAGCAGCACCTCGCGCGTGAGGCGGCCCAGCGGTCGCTCAACCCGCGCAAGCGTGAGCTCGACCAGGAGCCGCCCGCCGCTGAGTGACCTGACGGTCACTGAACGGAACCTCAGACGAGGGGCGACAAACCGTTTCTAATTTAGTAAACAAGGCGCCGAGGCAACGGAAGACCAGGCATGCGCAAAGACACGAAGTCCTACGATGTCGCGGTGATCGGGGGTGGCCCGGTCGGCTGTGTGACCGCCCTCGCCTTTGCGCGGCGCGGCGCGAGCGTGCTCCTCCTGGAGGCGAACCCCAAGGCCAGCGCCCGGCTGGCGGGGGAGTGGCTGCACCCCGGCGCCCTCGACGTGCTGAACGCCCTCGACGTCGATCTCACGCCCAGCGCGCCCTACGACACGGGCCGGGGCTTCGTGGTCTACCCGGACGACGGCAGTCGGCCGATCGTTCTGCCGTACGGCGGCGGCTCGGCGGGGCTCGGCATCCACCACGAGCACCTCGTCCGCACCCTGCGCGAGAACGTCGGGCGGTTCGGCAACATCGAGTACCTCGAGCACGCGCGCGCGACGCGCATCGTCGGTCAGAACCTCACGTTCACCACGAAGACGGGCATGACGCGCACGATCTTCTCCGACCTGATCGTCGGGGCGGCCGGTCGCGCGAGCGTCGCGCACGCGGCGCTCGGCATCGCCGGCAGCGGCGGAACGTACTCGCGCATGGCGGGCCTGCTGCTTGAGGACACCGAGGTGCCTTTCGAAGGCTACGGGCACGTGTGCCTGGGCGGGCTCGGTCCGATCCTCATCTATCGGCTCAACGCCAAGCATGTCCGCGTATGCATCGACGTGCCGCTGTCGGCGCGCATCTCCCGCGACAAGGAGGCGGTGCTGTACGAGAGCTACGCCTACGCGTTGCCCGAGAGCCTGCGTGAGCCCTTCCGGCGCGCCCTGCTCTCGGGAGATGTGTCCTGGGCCACCAACCAGACGCGGGCCCGCGTCAATTTCGGCCGGCCAGGCCTCGTGCTGGTGGGTGACGCCGTCGGGCACCACCACCCGCTCACCGCGCTGGGGATGAGCCTCGGCTTCCAGGACGCGCTCACCCTCTCGAGCGCTCCGTCGTTCGCCGCGTTCCGCAGGGAGCGCATGAACAAGAGCCGCGTGCCGGAGATGCTCGCGGTCGCGCTGTACGAGGTGTTCGCCGACACGCACGACGAGGTCATCGAGACGCGCCGGGCGATCTACGACCTGTGGCGCGAGAGCCCCGTCGAGCGTTCGCGCACGATGCGCTTCCTCGCGTGTCAGGAGACCAGCCCCCTATTGTTCGGCAGCTCCTTCGTGAAGGCGATGGCGATCGCGGCGCGCAAGCTGGTGACCCACGGCGCGTCGACGTCGCAGTGGTCGCACGTCCGCTCGATCACCAACGAGCTCGGCTCACGCATCCGATGGCTGCTGGCCGGTTCGTTCCACCTCACCGAGCCGCGACCCTCGAAGGAGCTCCCGCGCGCCACCGAGGAGCGGTACGCGGGCGCGGTCAGGGCAGCGCAGGTGCGAGCCGACGTGGTCGAGCTGCCCAGCGCCGCGGGCCACGCCGCGCGAACCGGTCAAGACCGCTGGGACCCCACGCGCGCCCTCGAGCGTGGCATCCGCTCCCTCGAGGCCCTGCAGGACGACGACGGCTCCTGGGAGGGTGAGGTCGTGTGGTGCCCGCTGCTCGCGGCCCAATACGTGATCGCCTGGTGGATCATGGGGCGACCGATCGCCGAAGAGCGCAAGCGCCGCCTGCTCCTGCACTTCGAGCGCAGCCGTCACTCGGACGGCCTGTGGGGCATGTCCGAGGTCTCCGAGCCGAGCCTCTTCGTCACCACGCTCGTGTACGTCGCGGCCCGCATCCTCGGCCTCGACGCGAGCGCGTCGATGCTCCAGCCCGCGCGCGCGTTCTTCCAGCGTGAGGGCGGCGTGTCGCGCATCCCGTCGTGGGGCAAGCTGTGGCTCGCCCTCGCGTCGGTCTACGGTTGGGAGGGTGTGAACCCGGTGCCGCCCGAGCTGTGGGCGCTGCCCTCGCGGCTGCCCGTGCACCCGTCGCGGTACCACTGCCAGACGCGCCTCGTCTTCCTCTCGTGGGCTGCGCTCTATGGCGAGCGCCTCCAGTCGCCGAGGTCACCGCTGGTCGAGGCGCTGCGCGAGGAGCTGTACCCCGGCGGCTACGAGAACGTCGACTTCGCGAGCGCGCGCGGCGCGCTCCGCCGCGAGGATCTGTTCGGCGAGCCGAGCCGCGTGCTCAAGGCCGGCTACGACGTGCTGCGCGTGCTCGATCGCGCGCAGACCGACGGCGGTCGCAAGCGGGCGCTCGAGAAGATCCGCGCGTCGATCCGCTGGGAGCTGCGCGCCACGAGCCACATGGCGCTGTCGCCCGTCAGCGGGCTGCTCGACGTGCTCGCGCTGTGGTCGGGCGACCCTGCCGACCTCGCCGCGAACAAGGCCGTGTCGCGCTTCGACGGTTGGCTCTGGGAGGACGACCGAGACGGCACGCGCGTGACCGGCGTGCGCTCTGCCACGTGGGACACCAGCCTCGCGACGCGCGCCCTCGTCGCGGCCTCGCGGCACGTGGACGTGCACGAGTCCCTGGCCCGCGCCGACGCGTTCCTCTCGGCCCAGCAGATCCGAGAGACCCTCCGCGGGAGCGACGACAACTTCCGCATCGACCCGAAGGGCGGCTTCCCGTTCGCGTTCTCTTGCCACGGCTGGCCCGTGAGCGAGTGCACCGCAGAGGCGACGCTCGCGCGCCTCGAGGCGGGCGTACGCGGTGGCCCGTCGGACGATGAAATCGCGATGGCGGCGGCGTTCATCCTGCGCACCCAGGCGGCGGACGGCAGCTTCGGCTCGTACGAGCCTCGGCGCCTGCCCATCTCGCTCGATTGGCTCAACCCGGCCGAGATCTTCGGCGACGCGATGACCGAGATCGGCAACGCCGAGTCGACCGCCTCGTGCGTCGCGGCGCTCGCGCGGGTCGCTCGCGAGCGGCCGAGCATCGCCGCGCGCCCCGAGCTCTGCGGCCTCGACGAGGCGATCGAGCGCGGGTCGCGCTTCCTGCGCCGCCTCCAGCTGCCCGAAGGCTGCTGGCATGGCTCGCACGGTGTGCACTTCATCTACGGCACCATGTTCGGGATCCGCGGGCTGCTTTCGGCCGGCGTGCCGCCGACGGATCCAGCGATTCGCAAGGCGACCAGCTGGGTCAAGACCCACCAGCGACCCGACGGCAGCTGGGGCGAGCGCCACTCCGTCCACCCGAAGTCCTACGTCGAGCACGAAGAGGGGCAGGTCGTGCAGACGGCGTGGGCGCTCTCGGCGCTGCTCGAGGCCCAAGATCCCGACTGGGACGCGATCGAGCGCGCCGCGAGGTTCCTCGCTCGCGCCCAGCTCGGCAGCGGAGAGTGGCCGCGGCAGGCGCCGCACGGGGCGTTCTTCCACACCGCGGTGCTGGAGTACTCGCTCTATCGCTTCTACTTCCCGCTCTGGGCGCTCGCGCAGTTCGAGTCTCGCCGCAAGGAGCGCTCGCGCCTCCTCGACGAGGCGAAGCGCGGCCACGTCGCAGCCGAATAGCGCGTCGCCGCGAGGCGTCGTCATTTTGAGGGTCGGCCCTACGTCCCCGTAGGGCATGGCTTCTCCATCGTTCCGCGGGTTACCCGCGTCGTTCTGGAGGCTGTGGCTCGCCACCCTCGTGAACAGGCTCGGCGGGTTCGTCGTGCCCTTCCTCTCTTTGTACCTCGGCGCAGAGCGGCAGGTCGCGGCCTCGACCACCGGCGTCGTCGTCGCCTGCTTCGGGGTCGGGAGCATGCTCGCTGGGCCGTTCGGCGGCGCCCTCGCCGACCGCGTGGGGCGAAAGGTGACGGTCGTCCTCGGGATGGGGCTGTCCGCGGTCGCCATGATGGCGCTCACCCAGCCGACCTCCCCCGTGGGGCTCGCGGTGGCCTGCTTCTTCCTCGGCGTCGCGACCGAGCTGCCGCGCCCCGCGACCAGCGCGCTGGTCGCGGATCTGGTGCCCGAGGCGGATCGCCCTCGCGCTTACGGCGCGCTCTACTGGGCGGCGAACCTGGGGTTCGCCGCCGCAGGGCTGCTCGCGGGCCTGGTGTCGAGCGTCTCGTTCTTCGTGCTGTTCGCGGTCGACGCCGCCACGTGCCTCGCGTGCGCCGCGATCGTCGCCCTCGGGGTGCCGGAGACGAGAGGCGCGGCCGCGCGCGCCTCGCGGCCCTTCTCGGTGAGCGACCTGGCGCGCCCGTTCCGCGATCCGGCGTTCGTGCGGTTCTTCGCGGCATCTCTCGCGGTCGCGCTGGTGTTCTTCCAGTTCCACGTGGCCATGCCGCTCGACATGCGGGCGCACGGCGTGACGACCTCGGAGTACGGCGTGCTGGTCGCGCTCAACGGGGTGCTCGTGGTCACGCTGCAGCCGCTCGCGCCCCGCCTGTTCGGGCGGATGTCGAACGGCGCGGCGCTGGCGACCGCGGCCGTCCTCAACGGTGCGGGCTTCGGGCTCCTGGGCCTGGTCGACGGGTTCTGGGGCTACACGGTCGCGATCGCGACCTTCACGCTGGGTGAGGTCCTGATGGCCCCTGTCAACCCGACCGTGGTCGCTTCGCTCGCGCCGCCCTCTCTGCGGGCGACGTATCAAGGCGCGTACTTGCTCTCGTATTCGATCGCCTCGGCGGCCTCGCCGGTCGTGGGCGGTGCGCTCCTGTCGTCGGTAGGGGGGCCGGTGCTCTGGGGAGGCTGCTTCGTCCTCGGGCTCGTCGGCGCAGCGCTGCACCTTGCGGCGGTGGGCTCGAGGCAGCGCAACGCGGCCCCGGTCGTCGCGTGACCGGCGCTCTGGGCGGGGGTGATCCAGAGATCACCCTCGCTCGTCGAGCGTCAGCGTGCGCGTCTTCCACGCGCGGAGCGCGAGGAAGAGCCCGAAGCCGACCGGGCCGAACAGGAGCGTCATCACGAGGCAGGGGACGGTCCACAGGTGGCCGATGCCGCGGCGG
Source organism: Polyangiaceae bacterium (assembly GCA_016719945.1). Lineage (GTDB taxonomy): Bacteria > Myxococcota_A > Polyangia > Polyangiales > Polyangiaceae > Xiheicaenibacterium. The sequence continues at coordinate 142,838 of JADJYE010000006.1, forward strand.
GCGGCGTCCCTCGCCTGCCACGCAGCGACGAACAGATCGAAGACCAGGTAGTGGATCCAGCAGGCGATGATGGTGCGATCGCTCGTGAAGATTCGTCGCACGCCAGCCAGGGTGAAGAACGACGCGCCCTGCGGCCCCGGGTCGTCACCCCACAAGAGCAGGGCATAGGCGGGGACGAGCAGCGCGGCAGGCAGTGCGGAGTGGACGAGCCGAGCCGCCCACTTGGACCTGGGGGCGAACACCAGCGCGAGCCAGAACGGTACGACCGAGTAGTTGCAGACGAGGAAGATCGCGTCGTTCGACATCTGGCCCCGACGGCAAGGCTACGCGGCGGAGGTCTCCTCGAGCTCGCGACCGCGCGTCTCGGGGAACTTCGCGAGGACCACCACCAGCGCCAAGAGCGGGAAGATCGCGGTCGAGCCGACCGCGAGGCTCCACGAGCTGCGCTCGGCGGCCCAGCCCACTGCGACCGGAGAGAGCACGTAGCCGACCCTACCGAGCAGGTTGTTGGCCCACGCGAAGGCGTCGGCGCGCAGCGTCGTCGGGAACAGCTCGGCGGTGTACGCGTTCAACACCTGCAGCACCGCGGTCGTGCCGAAGATCGCGACCACGAGCGCGCCCGTGAGCGCAGCGTGCGACGTGAAGTTGTAGGCGCCGGCCGTGCTCACCGCCGTCGCGACGAAGATGATCGCGGCGCTCTTCCTGCGCCCGATCCGGTCGAGCATCTTGCCCGAGAGGAACACCAGCGGGATCGAGCCGAGCGCCGCGATCGTGACGCTGAGCCCGACGTCAGCGTCGGACATCGCGCGCTCGGCGACCGCGAACTCCTTCCAGAACGTGGTCACGTTCTGCGTGCACACGTAGCAGAGCGCCCACACCGACGCGACGAGCACGATGCGCCGCGCGTACGGCCCCCGCAGGATGTCGAAGAAGCTCCGCGCGCGCTCGCCGACGGCCTTCAGCTGGACCTCGAAGCGCTTCGTCTCGCGCATCTCGCGGCGCGCGAGCATGACCAAGAACAGCGGCGCCGCGCCGACGAAGTAGATCGTCCGCCACCCGGTCGGCAGCTTCACCAGCTGCGGAACGACGGCGGCGCACACGATCGCCCCGAGCGTGGTGGAGGCCTGGATCATGCCCATCGCGCTCCCTCTCTTGTCGGCAGGGAACTCCTCCGCGGCGACCACGAGGGCGATCGCCCACTCGCCGATCAGGAAGATGCGCGACAGGAGCTGAGCGGCCGCGAACAGCCAGACGTTCGGCGCGAGCCCCGAGAGGAAGGACGCGAGGGTGTAGCCGGCGATGGTCCACGACAGCACGCGCTTTCGTCCCCAGCGATCCGCCGCGCGCACCAGCGCGTACGCGATCATCGTCCCCGCGTTCACGACCGTGACGAGCAGGCCCCCTTCGGTCGGCGACAGCTCGAACGTCTTGCGAATGTTGGGGAGCAGCTGCGCGAGCGCGAGGAAGTCGTACCCCTCGAAGAACGACGCGACTGACAGGAACACGAGCAAGCGGCGCTGGTAGCGAGCCTCGGCGTCCACGTGGGGCGAGGGGAGCATGGGCCGCGCCCCGCGCGCAACGTTCACGCGGTAGCATCGACGGCGATGCAGCTCCCGCTCAACCCGCCCGTCGCGCCGATGCTGTCGAAGCGCGCCGAGGCGCTCCCCGAAGGGCCCTCCTGGCTGTTCGAGCCCAAGTGGGACGGCTTCCGGACGCTCGTCTTCAAGGACGGTGACGAGCTCTACCTGCAGAGCCGCGACGAGAAGCCGATGAACCGGTACTTCCCGGAGATCCTCCCGCCCCTCGCGGAGCAGCTGCCTGCTCGCTGCGTGCTCGACGGGGAGCTGGTGATCGCGAGGGGAGGGGCGCTCGACTTCGAGGCGCTGCAGCTCAGGATCCACCCCGCCGCCTCTCGCGTGAAGCTGCTCGCCGCGGAGCTCCCGACGTCGATCGTCTTCTGGGACCTGCTCGCGCTCGGCGACGCCGACCTGACGAGCGCGCCCTTCTCCGAGCGCCGCGCGCGCCTCGAGGAGGTGCTGCGCGCCGCCAGGCCGCCGATCCACCTGACCCCTGCGACGACCGACCGCAGGGTGGCACTCGACTGGTTCGAACGCTTCGAGGGAGCGGGGCTCGACGGCGTGATGGCGAAGGCGATCGACGGCCGCTACGAGCCCGACAAGCGCACGATGCTCAAGATCAAGCACGAGCGCACGTGCGACGCGGTCGTCGCCGGCTTTCGCTGGCACAAGAACGGCAAAGGCACGCTCGTCGGATCGCTGCTGCTCGGTCTGTACGATGCCGAGGGGCGGCTCGCCCACGTCGGGGTGACCGCGAGCTTCACCGAGAAGAAGCGCAGAGAGCTCGCCGAGATGCTGGAGCCGTACCGCGAAGGGGCGCTCGACAGCCACCCCTGGAAGGACTGGGCCGAGTGGGACGGGCACGCCGAGGGCGCGGCCCGTAAGCCGGGCGCGACGAGCCGCTGGAGCCGCGACAAGGACCTGTCGTGGGAGCCGCTGCGGGTCGAGCTCGTGTGCGAGGTCGCGTACGACCACATGCAGGGCTCGCGCTTCCGGCACACCGCTCAGTTTCGCAGGTGGCGCGCGGACAAGCGCCCCGCCGACTGTCGCTTCGATCAGCTCGAGGTCACGCCGCCCGAGGAGCTCGAGAAGCTCTTCGCCCGGCCCGCCTGATCCCCGCGCGTCGCGCCCGAACGGGCACGTAAAAGCGTTGTACAGTCGAGGCGCCGTGAGAGTCGACAAAGCCGACGTCGCAGACATGCTCCGTGAGCTCGCCGAGCTCACCATCGTGGAGGAGGGCGACCCGCAGTCCTTTCGTGTGCGCGCGTACGAGAGCGCACGCCACGCGGTCGAGGCGTACGGCGGCGAGCTCGTCGATCTCTCCGCGGCCGCGCTGCAGAAGGTCCCCGGGATCGGCAAGAGCACAGCCGCGAAGATCCGCGAGCTCGTCGAGCAGGGGCGCGTGGCGAAGCTCGACGAGCTACGCGAGAAGCACCCGCCTGGCGTCCTCGCGCTGCTTCGCCTGCCTGGGGTCGGCCCCAAGGCCGTGGCGCGCCTGCGCGCCGAGCTCGGCGTCCACGGGCCCGACGAGCTTCGAGCTGCGATCGCGCGGCACGCGCTGCGCGACCTCAAGGGCTTTGGCCCGAAGAGCGAGGAGAAGCTCGCCCGCGCACTCGAGCGCCTCGGCGGCGAGGGGGAGCGCCGCACCCCCATCTCGGTCGCGCTGCCGCTCGCCGTGCGGATCTGCGCCCGCCTCTCCGCGGTGCCGGGCGTCGAGCGAGCGGCGTATTGCGGCAGCCTGCGGCGCTTCAGCGAGACCGTGGGCGACCTCGACATCGTCGCGGCGACCGAAGACGGCGCGCCGGTCATGCAGGAGGCGCTGTCGATGCCGATCGTCGATCGCGTGCTGTCCCGCGGCGACACGCGCGCGAGCTTCGTCACCCGGGCGGGCCTGCAGGTCGATCTGCGCGTGGTCGCCCCGCACCAGATCGGCGCAGCGATGCTCTATTTCACGGGCAGCAAGGGCCACAACATCAAGCTCCGCCAGCGAGCGATCGACCGAGGCTGGACGCTCAATGAGTACGCGCTCGCCGACGCCGCGACCGGCGACGTCGTGGCCTCGCGCTCGGAGGCGGACATCTACGAGGCGCTCGGCCTGTCCTTCATCCACCCGGCGCAGCGCGAGGACGCAGGAGAGATCGAGCTCGCCGAGAAGGGCAACCTGCCGCGCGTGGTGAGCAGCGAGTCGCTGATCGGCGACTTTCACGTGCACACGTCGCTCTCGGGGGACGCGCGCTCGTCGCTCGAGGAGATCGTCTCCGCCGCGCGCGCGCGCGGGTATCGGGTGCTCGCCATCACCGACCACGCAGAGGGGCTGCCCGCGAACGGCGTGGGCGCCGACGCGCTCCGCGCCCAGCGCGACCAGATCCGCGCCCTGCAGCGTGAGCTCGGGGACGCGATGACGCTGCTCTGGGGCGTCGAGCTCAACATCGGGCCCCATGGGGAGCTCGACTATGACGCCGAGCTCCGGAGCGAGCTCGACTTCGGCCTCGCCTCCATCCACGACCACTTCGATCTCGACGAGGCAAGGCAGACCGCGCGGGTCGTCAAGGCGATGGAGGACCCAGCGGTGAAGATGATCGGTCACCTGTCCGCGCGGATGATCGGCGCCCGCCCGCCCGTCCCTCTCGACGTGCCCGCGGTGCTCGCGGCCGCGGAGCGCACAGGCACCGCGCTCGAGATCAACGGAGGGTTGCCGCGCCTCGACGTGTCGGTCGACGTCCTGCGCCGCGCGCGGGATCGGGGCGTGCGCTTCGTGCTGACCAGCGACGCCCACAAGGACGTGGAGCTCGGGCGCATCGAATACGCGGCCCTCAACGCGACGCGGGCTTGGGTCGACCCCGACCGCATCGTGAACACGTGGGAGCGCTCGCGGCTCGAGGCGTGGGCCCGTTCGAAGTCCGCGCCCTGAGCTGGTGTCCCCCTGGTGGATCGAGCGCTCGGGGGGGCGGATGATCCACCTGGCGCTCGAGGCCAGCAAACTCAAGGGGTTCGGCCGCGGTCGCAGGGTTGGCATGGTCGCTGCCTATTCGGACCGATCCCCATGAAGAACCGCATCGCTTCTGCAGCCCCGCTCCTCGCACTCCTCTTCGCCGCCTGCGCCGACACCAACGACCTGACCGGCGGCGCGTCATCGCAAGGTGGCAGCAGCGACAACGGCACCCGCCCGGACGACGATGGCACGCGTGACGGCGGCGGCGGCTCGGGCTTCGGAAGCGGAGGTAACGCCAGCGGGACCGGCGGCATGGTCGAGTGCGGTGACGTCGAGCTGTGCGACGGCATCGACAACAACTGCGACGGCCAGACCGATGAGGGGTGCGACTGCAACCCTGGCGAGACACGCGCCTGCTTCTCCGGCGACCCGGCGCTCGCCGGCGTCGGGACGTGCGCACAGGGGATTCAGGACTGTGACGAGACTGGCAAGTGGTCGGTCGCCTGCTCGGGCGAGGTCCTGCCGGTGGCGGAGGAGTGCGACGGCGACGACAACGACTGCAACGGCACCGCGGACGATGGCTTCGGCGACGTATCGTGCGGCGACGGCCTGTGCGCGGTCACGGTCCCCATCTGTGAGGACGGCGTGCTCACCGAGTGCGTGCCGCTCGACCCGCCCGACGGGGTGGAAGACTGTGACGGGGTCGACGACAACTGCGACGGTGACGTCGACGAGGGCTGCACGTGCACGAACGGCACGACGCAGCCTTGCTACACCGGTCCGATGGGTACGGACGGCGTGGGCCCGTGCACCGCGGGGACGCAGACCTGCGCCGGCGGGCAATGGGGCGACTGCGTCGGGCAGGTGCTGCCGGGCTCGGAGACGTGCGACGCGGTCGACCAGGACTGTGACGGCAACGTCAACGAGGGCAGCTGCTCGCTCCCGAACGCGCTCTCGTCGTGCTCAGGCGGAGGCTGCGCGATCTCGAGCTGCTCGGCCGGCTATGACAACTGCGACAACAACGCCACCAATGGCTGCGAGGCGCGTCACTCCGGGTACTCCAACAGCTCGCCCGGCCAGGACCTCGGCGCCTTCGAGGCGGACGCCTTCTACGGCTTCGGCTGCATCAGCGACGGGTGTGACGGTCCGGTCGCGACCTACTCCGGTACGCAAGGCCGCTACTTCCAGCTCGACGCGCTCGAGGAGAGCAGCTGCTGCTCTTACCTCTCGGTGCGCATCGAGCTGATCGTCCCGCCGGGCATCGACTACGATCTGTATACGACCGGCAGCGCCTGCTTCGCCGACCCGGGCTTCTCTTCGGCCGAGCTGTCCGGCGTCGACGAGAGCATCGTGTTGTGGTGCGAGGACGACTGCAATTTCGGTGACGACAGCTTCGATATCGGCGTCGAGGTTCGCTACTACGGCGGCGCGTCGTGCACGCCGTATACGCTCAACGTCTACCGAGGCGAGTGCTGAGACGAGCGGCTCGGGCGCGCGCTCACTTCGCTGAGCGCGCCTCGATGTCGGCGATCGCCTTGGCGAGGTCGGCGTTGCCCGGGTAGCAGCAGCGGGTGTCGCTCGGCTGGCACGCGCCGTCGATCATCGGCTTGAGCAAGACGAGCGCGCGCTCGTCGCCGACCCGCCCCGCGTTCTGGAACTGGAACGGCTTGGTCTGGCACGTCCCGCGGCGCAGCTCGTAGGCGGCCTTCAGCGCTGGTGAGGCGCGCGAGAAGACCACCGGGCGATCGAGCCACTGCTTCGCCTTCGCGCCGGCCGTCGAGGTCGCGTCGGCGAGCAAGATCGCGTAGAGCAGGTCCAGGCCGCGCTCGCCGACCATCGTCGCGAGGTGCTGGAAGATCTCGTCGGCCTCCTTGCGCTCGGCGTTCGCGACGGTCGCGGCGGCCTGGGCGAGGTCGGCTCGGATCGCGGCGTCGGAGAGGTCTGGCTTCGCCTTGAGGAGCTCGAGGAGGCGAGCTGCCTCGGTCTCGGGGGTCGAGGCGCTCGAGGACGCAGCGCTCGCGCTGGCGCTCGGCGCCTCGGTCGGGGTGGGGGCGGGAGCGGCCGTCACCGTGGTGGCCGTCGTGGCTATGGCCGTTGGGGCCATGGCCGTGGGGGTCACGGTCGCGATCGGTGTGGGCTCGGGCTTCGTCTTCTCGGGCTGGCTCGTCGACGGCGAGCCGTCGCTCGCCGTTCCGCGACCCAACGCGAAGAAGCCGCCGCCGACGGCGGCGAGGGCGACGACGCCGACGGTGACGTAGAGCGCGGGGCCCTGGAAAGAGCGGCCCTGCTGCGGGCGCTTCGGGATGTAGAGCCCGCCCGAGGCGCTCGAGGCGGCCGCTCCCTTTTCTTCCACGTTCGGGGGCGGCATCGTGGACTTCTTGAACGAGACCGTGCCGGAGAGCGCGACCCTCATCTTGAAGGCGTCGATCGCGGCGATCAGCGACTCGGCGTCGGGGAAGCGGTGGTCGGGGTCCTTCTCCAACAGGCGCATCACGATCGCCTCGAGGTCCTCCGGGACGTTCACGTTCGGGTTGCGCACCTTGAACGGCGGAGGTGGCAGCGTGCAATGCGCGGCGAACAGCTTCTGCGGCTCGACGGCGTCGAACGGGTGGGTGCCCGAGAGCATCTCGTAGAGGATGATGCCGAGCGAGTAGAAGTCGGATCGGGGGCCGACGGCGCTCATTCCCAGAGCGGTCTCGGGGGCCATGTAGGCGACCGTGCCCATGACGACGCCGGCGTTCGTGAGCTCGCGGCTGTCTGCGGCCGGGTCGCGCGCGACGTCGGAGAGCTTCTCGACCGGCACCTTCGCGAGGCCGAAGTCGATCAGCTTGACGATCTCTTCGTCGCCGCCGCGCGCGGTCGTCTCGAGGATCGAGGGCTCGCAGATCATGACGTTCTTCGGCTTCACGTCGCGGTGGACGATGCCTCGGAGGTGCGCAGCGCCGAGGGCCGCGGCGAGCTGGCGCGCGAGCTTCGCGGCGCGCAGCGGCTCGAACGGTCCCTGCTTGATGAGATCGCTCAGCGTCGTGCCCTCGATGTACTCGAGGATGAGGAAGTACGAGTCGCCGTCGAATTTGCCGAAGTCGCTCGCGGACGCGACGTTGGGGTGGTTCACGTGCGCGCCGGCGATCGCCTCGCGCTCGAAGCGCGCGACGAGCTCGGGGAAGTCCTCGATCTCTGGGTGCAGGACCTTGATGGCGACCTGCTTGCGCATCAACAGGTGCTCGCCCTTGTAGACGGCTCCCATCGCGCCCATCGCGACCATCTCTACGATGCGGTAGCGATCGGAGATGGTCCTGCCGACCAGGGCGTTCGCGCGAGCTTGGGCCGTCGCAGACTGCGAAGGGTCTTTGCCGCCGACGAGAGGCCCAGCCACGGGGACATGATAGCTCGCGGCCGCGGCCAGGCCGAAGATTGCGGCTGATTTACCTCAACGCGAAAAGAGCCACGTCCCCGCACTTGGTGCGATGGAGACCTCTCCGGTCGACACGTCGAGCAGCTGATGGCCGCCTTCTCCGTCGGGGACCGCGACGCAGCCGCCGTCCGCGCTGATGGGGTAGCTCCAGGGGACATCCCAAGCGCTGACCGTCTCGAACGCGTACGCGGCCCCGCCGGCGCGGGCGATCTGGACCGTGCCGATCGGGAGCGCGCCGGGAGGAGCCTCGGCTTCGAACGTCGGCAAGGGGCAGAAGGTGTCGCCGGCCGAGCCGGAGGCCGCGACGGTGGTGCCGCCCCTCGACCCGAGGCTCAAGAATCCAGGCGCAGCGAAGGGCAACCCGAGCGAGGTCAGCGAGCCTGACGCGGGGTCGAGCTGGAAGAGCTGGACGACCGCGTCGTCGCGGAGCGGCGTGGCGATCTCGCCGGTGCGCCCCATCGATGGCCCCGTGAGGCCGCAGGTGTCCTCCAGGGCCCAGAGGCCTCCGGGCGGGGAGATATCGAGCGACGTGAGCTGCCCTGTCTCGAGGTCGAGGTGCGCGCTCTCGGCCGACGTGTCGACGAGCAGGAGGTCGCCCGTCGTCTCGCTCGCCGCCGCGATGTAAATCGACGCGCCGTCGGCCAGCGCCGGCAGCTCGAAGGTCTCGGTGCCCGCGAGCGTCTCGTGTACGAGCGCAACGTCGTCGCCCGCCGACGTCAGGTAGGCGAAGCCTCGGTGGGTTCGGGCGGGGTACGAGCCGGCGGGGGGCTCGACGGCGCGCTCCGCGCCGGTCCGAGGATCCACGAGCGCGAAGCGGTCGGGCGCGTCGTACAGCTCCATCGCGAGCGTGCCGTCGTCGAAAGGCGCGCCCATCACCCAACCCCAGCCGAGGTCGACTCGCTCTCCGGTGGGAAGCCGGACGAGCTGACGGCTCGTCGGCGCGTCGGGCACCCACTCGTTGAGGATGGTCGTCCCGTCGGCCCCGATCGCTTGCGGCCCCAGCGAGCTCTCGGTGGTCCACTCGTCGAGCAGCTCACCCGAGGGGGCGAACCAGCGGACGCGGCTCCATGAGTCGCTCGGCTCGAAGGTCGACCACCACTCGGACGCGACGACGAGTCCACCGCCCGCGATGACCTGGACGGCCTGGTTCGCGCCGCTCGGTGCGGGCTCGGAGGAGAGCCCGAGCTCGACGCTGGTGCCGTCCCACCGAACGAGGCGCAGCACCTCTTGTGAGTAGGTGATGGCGACGACGTCGGACCCGCTCGCGCCGAGCGAGGCGGTCTTGCAGAAGGCCGCGTCGGTGCGCGGCTCGGGCTCCGGCTGGGGCTCGGGCTCGGGCTCCGGTTCGGTCTCGGGGTCGGTCTCGAGCGTGAGCTGGACGTCGCAGCCGGCGGTGAGGAGGAGGGCGGCGAGGCAGAGGGGAGTGGAGATCCGCATGTCGACAGCATGGGTCGGGGAACCTATCTCGACAATCAGGAGTATTGAGCCTCGAGTGTTTTACATTTTCGGATAATCGGCGAGCTTCACGGGGCTTTCAATGGTCAGACATAAAATGTCCTAGGATCGCCACAGGCCCACTTGTTCGAGGTTGGTGGGCTGCTAATTTGTTCAGTCCATGTCGGCCATCGCGCTGAGCTCTCTGACTTTTGCGGGCGTCACCTTCGCCGACGAGGCGCGCGCTCGCGAGAGCCGGGCCAAGGCTCTGCCGTTGGGGAGTGGGGTCGCTCTCACTCCAGGGCTGGGACCGGATCGGGCGGCTGCTCCTCTCTTCTTCCCGCCCAACCTGGACGAGGTCCTCCCCGACGGGGGCTTGCCTCGCGGCGCCGTGGTCGAGATCGCCTCGCCCCGCGCGCTCGGCCGCGCGACCTCGCTCTGCCTCGCCGCGTGCGCCGCCGCGCAGGCCGAGGCGCGCCTGCGCAGCGGTGACCCCGCCACGGTCGGCGCGTGGTGCGCCTTCATCGATCCTTGGTCCACGCTCCATGCACCGGCGGTCGAGGAGCGTGGCGTCGATCCGTCGCGCCTCTTGGTCGTTCGCCCCGGGCTCGAAGCGCTCGCGCGGACGGCCGTGCGTGTCGCGCAGAGCCGAGCCTTCACCTTGATCGTGATCGATCTCGCAGGTGTCCCAGGGGCCGTGCTCCCCAGGGGAGCGCACCCCGCGGGAGGGCTCGCCGGGGCTTCGTCGGTTCGGCTCGAACGGTGGGTCAACGTGGTGCGCAGGCTCGCCTTGGCCCTCGAGCACACCGACACGTCCGTCCTGCTCTCGACGGACTCGCTCGCGCGTCGCCCGCTCCCTCTGCCGGTCGCGCTGCGCCTCGAGGTCGAGCGAGAGGTCGGCGGCGCGTGGGGCGTCCGCGTCGCCAAGGAGCGCCACGGGCGAGTCGGCCCTAAGCTCGCGCTCGCGGGGAGCTGATGTTGAGCCCTCCGCGCCGCGTTGCCGCCGTGGTGCTCCCGCGGCTCGCGACCGAGCTCGTGCGTGCGCGCGGCGGTGAGCCGCTGCGACCGCTCGCGGTCGTCCTGTCGAGCGCGTCGATGGAAGAGAGCTCGGCGGCGGCGATCGTCGACGCCGTCGATGAACGCGCGGCCGCGCTGGGCGTCCGCCCGGGGATGCGCGTCTCCGAGGCGATGGCGCGCTCCGCCGAGGTCACCTTCGCGACGCTCGCCCACGAAGAGCTCGACGCGGCCCTCGGCGCCGTCGCGGAGGTCGCGATGTCGTTCGGCGCGGTCGTCGAGATCGACGCCGCCTCGCGGGACACGATCTGGGTCGATGTGACGGGCGTCGCGCATCTCTTCGGCGGTGAGCACTCGCTCCGAGAGGCGATGGTCGAGCGCGTCGCTGCCCTGGGCCTGTGCGTGGAGGTCGCCGTCTCCGAGGGCCCGTTCTTCGCTCAAGCCCTCGCGCGCTACGGCCGCCTGCACCCCGAGGCGCCGCGCGTCGTCCCCGCCGGAGAGGTCCGGCGCGCACTGGGCCGGCTCCCTGTCGCAGCGCTCGGTCTCGGGGCCGAAGGGGTCGCGTTCTTCGAGCGGCTCGGGGTGCGCGATCTCGCCGGTCTCGCTCGCATCGATCGCGCCCAGCTCGCGTCGCGGCTCGCAGGGCTCATCCCTCCGGCGCGCGCGGCGTCTCCACGCGACGCGAAGGAGGTCCTCGGCTGGCTCGACGGCATCGATGCTAGGCCGCTCGTGCCCTACGAGCCGCCCTCGGTGCTCGTCGAGCAGGTCTCGTTCGAGGACGGCGTCGAGGCGGCGCCCCAGCTCCTCTTCGCCGTCCGCGGGCTCGCGTCGCGCCTGTCGGCGCGGCTCACCGGACGCCGCCAGGCCACCAACCGCGTCGAGGTCATCCTCGGCTACGACCGCAGCATCTTCACGCTGCGGTCCCGCGAGGCGCGTCCGGGCGAGCCGGCCTTGTCGCCGAGCCGGGTGATGGGCTTCGAGCTACCCGCGCCCCTGTCTCACACGGACGATATCTTCCGCGCGGTGAAGGCGAAGGTCGAGGTGACCGAGCTCGCCGCCCCCGTCGTGCGCCTCGAGATCCGCCTGAGCCGGGTCGTCCGCGCGCCAGAGATCCAGCTCGATCTGTCGCGCGACGTCTCGGTCAGCCCCGACGCGCTGCCCGCGCTCTTGTCGGAGCTGTCGGCCGAGCTCGGCGAGGGATGCGTCGGCGTCTTGAGCTCGGTCGACGACCACCGACCCGAGCGGCGCACCGCCCTCATCGGCGTCCACGAGGCAGCGGCCGACCGCCGCCGCCGCGCGCAGGGCTCGCTCTTCGAGCCCGCGCCGCTCTCGGCCTCCGAGCCTGCGCGGCTGCTCCCCGAGCCCGCGTGGGTCGGCAGCGCGCTCGAGGGCGAGCGCCGCGTCCCCGCGCTGCATCCGGGCCAGATCGTGCTCGTCGGTGGAGAGGGCTACGTCGTGCAGCGGGTCGAGTTCGATCGTCGCCTCACGGGCGTCGGGTGGTGGACCGACGGCGTCGCGAGCCGCGACTATTTGCGCGTCACGCTCTCGTCGAGCCACACGTCCTCGGCGGAGGCGTGGGTCTACGCCGATCGGCGGACGGGCGAGGTCTTCTTGCAAGGGTGGTGGGAGTAGCGGCGCTCAGTCTTTGTAGCCGGGGCTCACGCGATCGAGCCTCCGGATCAGCGCAGGCCACACCAGGAAGTCCGCCGCCGCCGCCCCCATCCGCCCGATCATCATGTTCTTCTCGACGACCGCAGGCTCGACCGGGTGGGTGCTGCGGCCCTCGCCGCACTGCGAGAGCGTGCGCACCTGCATCGTGCAGGCGCGCTCGAGCAGGTACATGCGCGTGAACGCGATGGCGACCGACTCCCCGAGCGTCAACGTGCCGTGGTTACGCAAGAGCAGCGCGTTCTTCTCGCCGAGGTCCTTCTGCAGTCGCGGCTTCTCGGCGTGGTCGAACGCGACGCCCTCGTAGTCGTGGTAGGCGAGATCTCCTAGGACGAGGTGCGCCGTCTGGTTCAACGGCAACAGGCCCTCCTTGAGGCTCGAGACCGCCGTGCCGTCGGGCGTGTGCAGGTGGAGCACCGCCTTGGCGTCCGGGCGAGCCTCGTGGACCGCCGAATGGATGGTGAAGCCCGCTGGGTTCACGGGGTAGCCGGTGTCGAGGACGACGTTCGCGCTCAGGTCGACCTTCACCAGGCTCGAGGCGGTGATCTCCTCGAACAGCATCCCGTAGGGGTTGATCAGGAAGTGATGCTCCGGGCCCGGCACGCGCGCAGAGATGTGCGTGAAGACGAGGTCGGTCCACCCGAAGTCCGCGACGAGGCGATACGCCGCCGCCAGATCGACGCGGACCTTCCACTCATCGGCCGACACTTGCTCGCGGAGGTTCCCCATGCCCGCGACGATACCCTACTGCGTCAGCCGCCGGTCACGACGAAACCTGCGGCGCGCAGCCGCGCGACGAAGTCGTCGGTGGAGCTCGAGCTCATGAGCAGCCCACGGGCTTCGCTGCAGCCGAGCGGATCCCCGCCGCACGAGGCGCCGAGGAACGGGTGTTTGGCGGGTGCCTGGCCCGGCGGCGGAGGGGGGGCGTTCGTGTCGACGAGGATCCCAGGGCCGTCGGTGATGTCGAGCTGAGCTTGCCCGCGCACGGCGACGAACCTGCGACCCGCGACCGTCGACTGCGCGGTCGGTGCAGCTTTCGCCGCCAACCCTCCGGCGACCTGCGGCGCCGGTCGGTTGGGGGCCGCGCCCATACACGCCGTCAGCGATAGGGCTGCGGCGATCGCGGACGCGGCGAGGCTCGCGCGCTTGCGCGCGGTGAGCTGCGCGGGCGGCACGTCGGGCAGGAGCACGACGCGAGCGCGTTAGCCAGCGCCGCCGGTGCCGCCGGTGCCGCCGGTGCCGCCGGTGCCACCGAGCCCACCCGTTCCGCCGCCTTCGCCTCCGCCGCCGAGCGGCGCCGTCAAGCAGGCCTGCGCGCCGCCCTGGCCACCTTGCCCGCCGCCGCCGGGGGGCGGCATGTCGAGGCACGGCTGCGGCTCCCCGCCCTGTCCGCCGTCGTCGGCGACGTCGTCGCCGCAGGCTTGGATACCTCCAGGAGCGATCGCGAGCCCGGCGAGGGCGGTAGCGATGAACCGAGCGCGGCGGGCCAAGATGGACGAGCGATCGTCTTCTCCCATGGACGAGAAGCTTACCCCGACTGAGCCCGAGGCGACGACCCTCACCTGCTCGGTTCGTCGCCGGACGGGTGCGTGGCGTTGGGTCCACCCTGTTGGGGGGAGCCAACAGTGTTGGTTCGGGCCCCGGCCTCGCCGGTCGTTCTTGCGGCGAAAATCATGTAGAAAAGAGGGGTAGCCCCGCCACATCTCGTGGCCCGACGGTTGCACAACGGAGGGCATGAGGATGCTCGACAGCTCGGATCTCGGCGCCCCGCTCCCCTTCGAGGTCGACCGCGTGGTCACGCCCAGCACCGCGCCCCCTCAGCTTGGCTATGCCCCCGTGGCAGTGCAGACGTGGCGGCGCTGCCACGTCGACGGGCTGCAGCTCGACGAGTACGGCGACTGTCACCGCTGCCAGGCCGAGCGCGCCCACAAGGCCGAGACGGCGTCGCGCCGCGCGTTCATCACGCTCATGGCGCTCGTCGCTTCGCTCGCCGTCCTCGTCGGGCTCTTCTTCGCGTGGCGGCACTACGAGTCGACCGCGCAGCAACGCACCGCCGCCGCGATCACCAAGGCCAACGGCAACAAGGTCGTCGTCTACACGACGCAGAGCTGCCCCGCCTGCACGATGGCCCGCAATCACCTCGACGCGAAGGGCATCCCCTACGTCGAGCGCCGCCTCGACGCCGACTACACGGCGATGCCCGAGCTCGAGTCGCTCGAGGTGCGCGTCCTCGTCCCCACCTTCGTCGTCGGCAATGAGGTGATGCAGGGGTTCGATCCGAGCGGCATGACGCTGGCCCGCGCGATGGCGAAGCACAACGTTCCTCACGGCAAGCCCGCCCCCGCCACGTTCTGAGTCGCCCCCTTCTCGCGCGGCTGCCGCGATCGTGGAGCCACGCAGTTCGCCGACGCGCTCGACGGACGCCGCGGCTATGTTTCCCACATGGCGGACCCGACCCAAGTCGGCGGCTCACGGCGCGGCCTCGAGCCGGTCACGCGTCTGAGCGTCGCGGTGGCCCGGGGGCCCGACGCGGGGGCCTTCGTCGAGCCCGAGCCCGGCGACTCCGCGAGCATCGGGACGGCCACCGACAACGACCTGAAGCTGCAAGACCCGACGGTCAGTCGCTACCACCTCGACATCTCCCCGACGCGAGAGGGGATCCGCGTCGTCGACCTGGGGAGCACGAACGGCACGTTCCTCGGGGCTGTTCGGCTCACGGCCGCGACCGTCCCGCGAGGGACGCAGCTGCGCGTCGGCGACACGGTCCTCATCCTCGACGCAGCCTCAGGCGAAGCCGGGGCGCGCCCCTCCGTCGAGGCCCTGCCGGGGATGGTGATCGCGAGCGACGCGATGCGTGAGGTCGCGCGGCGCGTGCGAGCCGTGGCGGCCCTCACCGCTCCGGTGCTGGTTCAGGGCGAGACGGGCACCGGCAAGGAGCTGGTCACGCGCGCGATCCACGATCTTGGGCCTTCTCGAGCAGGTCCGTTCATCGTCGTCGACTGCGGGGCGCTGCCCGCGGCGCTGCTCGAGTCCGAGCTGTTCGGCCACGAGAAGGGCGCGTTCACCGGCGCGGAGCGGGCGCGCGCGGGGGCCTTCGAACGAGCGGACGGAGGGACGCTCTTCCTCGACGAGGTGGGGGAGCTCCCGCTCATCGCGCAGGCCGCCCTGCTGGGGGTGCTCGAGCGTCGCCGCTTCCGTCGGGTCGGAGGAGATCGCGAACACTCGGTCACCGTCCGCGTCCTGTCCGCCACGCACCGAGATCTGCGTCAGGAGGTCAACCGCGGAGGCTTCCGCGCCGATCTCTACTACCGCCTCGCCGGCGCTCGGATCGTCGTGCCGCCGCTGCGCGAGCGGCCAGGCGAGATCCCCTTGCTCGCCCGTCACTTCGCCCGCGAGGTGACGGGCGTCGAGGGCTCGCTCGACGACTCCGTCCTCGACGCGTTCGCGCTCCAGAGCTGGCCTGGCAACGTGAGGGAGCTGTGTCGCGCGGTCGAGCAGGTCATCGCGTTCGGCCCCTCCGAGCTCGCCGCGCTGTCGGACGTGCGCCCCAGCGCCGCGCCGCCGAGCCCGCTCGCCTTCGCCCCGCTCGAGCGGTATCGAGACGCGAAGGCAGCTGCCATCGCGGAGTTCGATCGGGCGTACCTCACGCGGCTGCTCAGCGAGTCGGCGAACAACGTCTCCGAGGCGGCGCGCCGCGGGCGCATGGACCGGCCGTATTTGATCGAGCTGCTCAAGCGCTATGGCCTGAAGTGATGGGCTGCTCGCAGCTGGGCGCTCGCCGGCCACCGCCCGCGCGAGCTCAGCGCTTCTTCCTCGCGATGTACGCAGCGAAGCCGAAGAGCGAGAGCGCCCCGAGCGCTGCCAGGAAATACGAGCTGACGCGGAAGAACACCGCGCAGACGAGGAGCACGAAGAGCGCGTAGCCGGCGATGCGCTTCGACACTCCGCTCGGGATGCTCTCGAGGAAGCCGCGCTCGCGGGGAGGGCCGAGCGGGACGGCCCCCGGAGCTTGGAGCGGAGCGGGCCCGTAGCTCGGGGCTCCGTAGGGGCCGTGCGGAGGATGTTGCGGCGGGTGAGCCGGCTGACCGTAGGAGGCAGGCCAGGAGCTCGGCGGCGCCGCGCGGGCGGAGAGCGGCGCGCCACGCTCCAGATCGACCTCCAGCGAGAGCGGCGCAGGCTGCTCCGAGCGCGGCTCGGCCCGCGGCGGCGCGCTCGGGAGCTCGAGCTCGAGGGGGAAGGGGGCTGGCGTGGCCGTGGGCTCGGCGTCCGCGCCGACGGCGGCGAGGATCGCAGCGCGCGCGGCGGCCGCGTCGCGCGGCCGGTCCGCGCGCGACTTCGCGAGCAGCCCCTTCACCACCGCGTTGAGCCGCGCGTGCTCCTTCGAATGCCCTGCGTTCGGGAGGTCGGGGGGCGGGGCGGTGAGGTGGGCGTGGATGAGGGACGCAGCCGTGTCTTGGAGGAACGGGAGCCGGCCGCTGAGCATCTGGTAGAGCATCACCCCGAGCGCGTAGAGATCAGCCCGACCATCGAGCGTTCCTCCCTTGATCTGCTCGGGCGCCATGTACGCGAACGTCCCCACGAGCATGCCCGGATCGGTCTCGATGGTGGATCCGTCGACGCGCTTCGCGATGCCGAAGTCGATGACCTTGGTCGTCGTGTCGGCGCTCGCCGTGCCCTCGGCGAGGAAGACATTGCTCGGCTTGATGTCGCGGTGGACCATCCCGAGCGCGTGGGACGCCGCGAGCCCGCCGCAGATCTCGGCAGCGATGTGGGCCGCAGCGCGAGGCGCGAGCGCCTTGTCGCGCCGCAGCCGCTGCTCGAGCGTCTCGCCGGCGAGCAGCTCCATGCACAGGAAGGTGTCGGTCCCGTCTTGGCCGGTCTCGTAGACCGTGACGACGTTCGGGTGGCGTATCTGCGCGGTCTTGCGCGCCTCCGAGAGGAAGCGGTCCTTCCCGTTCGGATCGAGGAGCAGCTTGAGCGCGACCTCGCGGCCTTCGGCGAGATCGCGCGCGCGGTGGACGACCGCCATGCCGCCGCGGCCGAGCTCGCCCTCGAGCTCATAGCGGCCGGCGAGCACGCGGCGATGGCTCGCCCCGTGACCACTCGAGCTCGCTTCGAGCTTGGGGTCGCTCATGTAGAGGTCCGAGATCGTAGACCTGTCGTGCCGTGACGGCATCGATCTACGGCAGGTCTTCGCCACGCCCGGCCGGGACGTGGTATCCCTTGGGCCGTATGGGGAACGGTTGGGATCCGTCGCGCCCGGGCTGGGGTAACCCACCTCCGGGGGGGCCGTTTGGGCCCGCGCCAGGCGCGCCTGCGCCGCGGCAGACCCCCTCGCCGTTTCAGGCGCCCCACGCCCCTGCTCCGCCGAACGGCGGCGCTCCACCGCCCGCGCAGAACTACGGCACGATGATGATGCCCGCGATCGACGGGCCTCCCGGTGCGCCACCCCCTGCACCTCCACCGCCGAACAAGTTCGCGGGGACGATGGTGATGGAGACGCCCATGCCTCCGGTGGGTGGTGGGCATCCGCCTGCGCCGCCGCCGCCTGCGCCGCCGCCTCCCTCGCCGTTTGGGGGGCACGCCTTTCCTCCGGGTGGGCCGATGTCCCAACAGCCGGACAGCGACCGCGAAGACCGCACCATGCTGGCGCCCAACATGGGGCCCGGCATGCCTCCGCCGATGACGATGCAGACGATGATCGGGGCTCCGCTAGGGGGCCCGCCGATCGATCGCGACAGCGCCTTCGAGGGCGGAGGGCGCACCATGATGGCGTCGTTCCCCGAGATGAGCGCGAGCATGGGGCTCGGGTCGATGGGCGGGGCGCAGCCCGAGCCGATCCGCATTCAAGCCTTCGTCGACCCGTCGGCGAGCCCGCCGGCGCCCGCCGGCCCGCCCGCTCCCGCCGCGCAATACGCGGCGATGGTCAACGCCGCGATGGCCGCTCAGCCAGCGCCCAAGCGAACGCCGTGGGGCCTGATCATCGGGGTCATCTTGCTCGTCGGCCTGGCCGTCGGGTGCGGCGTCTACTTCCTCACGCGCGGCTCGAGCGAGGTCGAGGACGAGACGATCTCGATCCCCACCGCTCGCGAGACCGCCGAGGCCGAAGAGAAGAGCGACGCGAAGGCGACGAGCGACGCCTCCTCCGCGCCGGCCTCGACCGCGACCACGACGGCCTCCGCCTCGGCCGCTGCGCCCCCCCACCCCAACCCCCAGCCCCTGCTCACGGCGAGGCCCAAGCCCGCGCCGACCGGCGACCCCAAGCCCGCGCCCACGAGCAAGTCGACCTCCGAGCCGGGCGGCGGCTTCATCAAGCCAAAGAACAAGCCCGCCCCCAAGGAGTGAGCCTTGGCGCCCGCGCTCCAGCCTGGCACTGATATGATGTTCAGGTGTTCGTCGAGCTCTGCGCCAAGAGCAATTTCTCCTTCTTAGAGGGGGCCTCACACCCCGAAGAGCTGGTCTCGTACGCCCGCGAGCTCGGTCTACCGGCGATCGGCATCGCCGATCGCGACGGCATCTACGGGCTCGTCCGCGCGTACCGCGAGGTGAAGGAGCGAGGAGGCAAGCTCGTCAGCGGCGCGGAGCTCACGATCGAGTACGACGGAGCGGCGCCTCGAGGCGCCCCTCGCACGGTCTTCCTGCTGATCCGCGATCATGACGGCTATCGCAGCCTCTGTCGCCTGCTGACGATCGCGCACCAGGGCTACGACAAGGGCACCGCGCGCCTGCGCCTCGCGACGCTCGCCGAGGTGTCCCTCGGTCTCGAGCTGGTCGTCGCGACCGACGAGCCGCTGCTCGCCAGCTGGGCTGCGCCCTGTGCGTGGGGCGAGGGCTGGCGACGCGCGCTCGAGGCCTTCGCGGGGCGTGTCCACGTCGCCGCGCACCGCTGGCTCGACGGGCTCGACGCGCGCCGCACCGAGGTCGCCGAGCGGCTCTCGCGGGAGCTCGGGGCCGCGGTGTTCGCGACGGCCCGCCCCCTCTACGCCCGGCCCTCGCAGAAGCCCCTCGCGGACGTGGTCCACTGCGTCCGCCACAAGACGACCCTCGATCGCGCGGGCCGCGCGCTCGCGCAGAACCACGAGGCGCGCCTCCGCTCGCCCGCGCAGATGATGGCGCTCTTCCGCGATCGGCCCGGCTGGGTCGAGCGCTCGGCCGAGGTCGCCGAGGCGCTCACGTTCTCCTTTGGCGAGCTGCGCTACCGCTTCCCTTGCGAGACCCTGTGCGAGGAGGGCGAGTCGCCCGACGCCGCCCTCAAGCGGCGCACCTACGCGGGCCTCGCGGGGCGCTACGGCGCCTCTGTGCCCTCGGCGGTCGTCGCGCAGTGCGAGCGCGAGCTCGAGCTCATCGCGCGTCTCTCGGTCGCGCCATACTTCCTCAGCGTCTGCGAGGTCGTGGAGATGGCGCGCGCGCGGCGCATCCTCTGTCAAGGCCGAGGCAGCGCCGCGAACAGCGCGGTCTGCTTCGCGCTCGGGGTCACCGCCGTCGACCCGGCCCGCTCCAACCTCCTCTTCGAGCGCTTCCTCTCGGCCGAGCGCGCCGAGCCGCCCGACATCGACGTCGACTTCGAGCACGAGCGCCGGGAGGAGGTGATCCAGGACGTGTACGCGAGGTACGGGCGGGACCGCGCCGCCATGGTCAGCGAGGTCATTTGCTACCGCGGAAGGAGCGCGCTGCGCGAGGTGGGCAAGGTGTTCGGTCTCTCGACCGAGCAGCTCGATCGGCTGACGAGCCTCGTCATGCGCTACGACCTCGCGGACGTCACCGCCCGCACGGTCACCGAGCTCGGCCTCGATCCCAGCGACGAGCGGCTGCTCAAGGCGGTGTCGATGGCGCGCGCCCTCGAGGGGGCGCCGCGGCACCTCGGCGTCCACGTCGGAGGCTTCGTCCTCAGCGCCGAGCCGCTCGATCACGTCGCGCCCGTCGAGCCCGCGCGCATGGAAGGCCGCACCGTCATCCCGTGGGACAAAGACGACCTCGACACGCTCGGCTTCTTCAAGATGGACATCCTCGGCCTGGGGATGCTCACGTGCGTCCGCAAGACGCTCGCGCTCTTGCACGAGCGTGGCTTTGCGCCCATCGCGGCCGAGCGCTTCGATCCGATCGACGCGCTCGCGCGCATCCCCCCCGAAGACCCCTTCGTCTACGACGGCATCTGCCGCGCCGACACCGTCGGGGTCTTCCAGATCGAGAGCCGCGCGCAGATGTCGATGCTGCCGCGCCTGCAGCCGCGTTGCTTCTACGACCTCGTGATCGAGGTGGCGATCGTGCGGCCGGGCCGATTCAAGGTGGCATGGTGCACCCGTACCTCCGCCGCCGTCAGGGCAAGGAGCCCGCCGTCGCGCCTCACCCCATCCTCGAGCCGATCCTCGCGCGCACGCTGGGGGTCCCGCTGTTCCAGGAGCAGGTGATGCAGATCGCCATGGTGGGCGGCGGCTACGGCCCCGGCGAGGCCGATCAGCTGCGGCGCGACATGGCCGCGTGGAAGAAGCACGGGCGCCTCGAGCGCCACCGTGATCGCCTGCTCGCGGGCTTCGAAGAGCGCGGCATCTCGCGCGCCTTCGGCGAGGCGCTCTTCAAGCAGATCGAAGGCTTCGCCGAATACGGCTTCCCCGAGTCGCACTCGGCCAGCTTCGCGCTCATCGTCTACGCATCGTGCTGGCTCAAGCTCCACCACCCGGGCGTCTTCGCTTGCGCCCTGCTAAACGCCCAGCCGATGGGCTTCTACAGCCCGTCCAGCATCGTGCAGGACGCGCAGCGCCACGGGGTCGTCGTCCACGCGCCGTGCGTCGCCGCGAGCGGCTGGGACAACAGCCTCGAGCCCGAGCCGAGCTCCGCCGACGGGCTCGCGCTGAGGCTCGGCCTCAGACAGATCTCCGGCGTCGGTGAGCGCGCCGCGCGGCGCGTCGAGGCAGCGCGGCGCGAGCTCGCCTTCGAAACCGTCGGCGACCTCGCGCGCCGCGCCGATCTCAAGAAGCACGAGCTCGAGGCGCTCGCTCAGGCGGGGGCGCTCGAGGTGCTCGAGCCGGGGCGCCGCAACGCGATGTGGCGCGCGCACGCGCCGAGGGTGGGTGGGCTCTTCGCGCGCGCGGATCTCGAGCGCGGCGCGCCGCCCCCTCGGCTGCCCGAGGTCGGGCGGATGGAGCAGCTCCTGTTCGACTATGGCCGTCTCGGCTTGTCGATCGCCGACCACCCGATGCGGCACGTCCGAGGAGGGCTATCTCGCGGCGTGTCGACCGCGGAGGGGCTCGCGAAGCTCCGCGACAAGACGCCCGTCACCGTCGCTGGGCTCGTCGTCGGCCGGCAGCGCCCCCAGACGGCGAGCGGCGTGATGTTCGTCTCGGTCGAGGACGAGACCGGCGTGGCGAACCTCGTGGTCACCGTCCCGGTCTTCGACGCGTACCGCCACGCCCTGCTGCACTCGAAGCTCATCTTGGTGCGCGGCGTGCTCGAGAGAGAGGGGCAGGTCATCCACGTGCTCGTGCGCGAGGTCGAGCGGCTCGAGCTGACGCTGACGGGCGCCGAGGAGCAGGTCGAGCTCCCCGCCCGCTCACGGGATTTTCACTGAGCGCCGCGACAAGGTGAGGAAGCTTACGCACCCTTCTGCGTACCAACGCGCGATGAAAGCCGTGCCGCGCACCCTCCTGCTCACCGCAGCCCTCGCCGTCGCCCTCGGAGCGTGCGGCAAGAAGGATTCGTCGAAGGCCAAGGACTCGGACTCGTCCGAGCCCGCGTCCGACAAGGCCAAGGGCTCGAGCGCGCCCTCTTCCGCTGCGCTGCCGCCAGCCTCGCTGCCGACCGACGCCGACGCGGCGGTGGTCGCCGAGATCAAGAAGGTCGCGCCCTGCCCCCGCAAGGACGGCTCGCGCGAGGACGGCTGCGAGGCCTTCACCGCGTGGGAGACGTACCGCGACAAGTACCACGAAGAGGACGACCTCAACCAGACCAAGCAGAAGAAGCTCACCAAGGCCTGCTTCTCGATGGTGGGCGACCCGAGCGAGAACATCCGGGAGGTCGCCTACGACTGCCTCGCGTACAACGTGGGCGCGGTCGAGAGCCCGAAGGCGGTCATCTCGTTCATCTTGTCGAAGCTCGAGGGCGAGACCATCGACGCCGTCCGCACGAGCATGTTGATGGCGCTCGACAACCTCGATCCCCCCAAGAACGGCGGCGCCGACCAGGTCCTCGCGCTCGCCAAGAAGCTCGCCCCGCGCGAAGACGTCAGCTTCGTCGTCAGCAAGCTCATGGACGCCCTCGCCCCCGACGACAAGGACACCGAGCCCACCGCCGACGCGTTCGCGTTCGCGGTCGACCAGCTCGGCAAGGGCAAGAACGTCCACGACGCGTGCGACATCCTCGTCACGACCAAGGCGAAGAAAGAGGAAGCCTGCAAGGCGCTGCTCGGCCTGGTCGAGACCAAGAAGTACCCATGGGGCACAGGGATCTACTCGATGGGCAGGCTGGGCGACGCGTGCAAGCCGCACTACGACAAGGTCGTCGAGGTCGTCGTCGCCAAGGCCGGCGAGGCCGAGGGCTACGACAAGGGCTTCGGTCCGGCGGACGCCATCTACCTCGAGCAGCTCGTCGGCAAGGGCGGCTTCACCGCCGATCAGAAGAGCAAGCTGGTGACGGCCGTCGAGCCGCTCGTGAAGAGCGCGAAGAACGAGAGCACGCAGAAGTCCTATCAGTCGCTGGTCGACGCGCTGAAGAAGTAGCCTCACGCTCGTTGCCGCCCCGCCTCTGCCTCGGCATGCTGAGGCCATGAAGCGCCTCGCGCCCGCCGCTCTCACGTTGCTCCTGATCGCCTGCGCCGAGGAGACGGTCGAGCCGACCCCCGCTGGCCCGGACCCCTGCGCCCTCGCCGACGCCGAGGCTTGCCGCGTCGACCAGAAGAGCTGCAGCCTGGACGACGCCGGGGCGCCGACGTGTGCTGCCTGTGGCGTGGGGATGTACGTCAGCGAGCAGGGAGTCTGCACGCCGCTCGAGGGCGAGGCCCTGACCCACGAGTTCGCGGAGTTCACCACGCAGCCGGGCGAGGAGGTCCTCGGGCTGTGCCAGAGCTGGACGCTCGGCAACGAGACCGAGCTCTGGATCAACGCCGTCGAGCTCGAGCAGAACGAGATGAGCCACCACTCCAACTGGACCTTCGTCCCCGAGGCGGAGTTCGATGGGCCAGACGGCGTGTGGCCGTGCGACGAGCGCGACTATGATCAGCTCTCGGCGGCGATCGCGGGCGGCGTCATCTACGCGCAGTCGACGCAGGCCTCTCGGGAGGTGCAGAGGTTCCCTGGCGGCGCCGCCGTCCGCATCCCGCCTCGAGCGCGCATCATCGGCGACGTCCACCTGTTGAACATCGGGGACGAGCCCATCACCGGGAGCGTCACGATGACGCTCTATGCGATCCCCAGCGAGCAGGTCAGTGTCGGGCTCACGCCGTTTCACATGACCTACGACGGTCTCGCCATTCCCCGCTCGCCTCTTCGCGCTTCGAGGGCACCTGCGAGCTCGCCCAGCGGTTCGAGCAGGCGACCGGCGAGCCGCTGTCGATGAAGATGTATTACGCGCTCCCCCACACGCACAAATTGGGCACGCGCTTCTTCCTGCAAGCCGTCGGCGGCTCACGAGACGGCGAGTACCTTCTCGACGTCTATGGCTTCAACGGCGAGGCGCGCGGTCGCTTCTTCGACCCCGCGATCGATCTGTCGGGCATCACCTCTCTCCGATTCGGCTGCGAGTTCGAGAACCCGCGCGCCGAGACCGTGGGCTGGGGCTTCGGCGATCAAGAGATGTGCGAGATGCTCGGGTTCATCGAGTCCCCGGTCGCGTTCGAGAGCCGAGTCTCCGACGCCGAGCCGCTGGCGGACGACGGCGATGTGCAGGTCTTCTCGTCGGCCTGCACCTCGCTGATGATCCCTTGGGCAGACAAGTAGGGTCGGGAGACGTGCGTCGAGGCGGGTGGCCCCAATGGACACCCCCCGGGACCGCCATGGGTCGCGAAATTCTCGAGGCAGTCTCTGGCAGGGCACGAGCCTGGGGCGGGCGGAGAAGGCAGGGCCGGCATAGCCCGCGATCAGGCCGAGCGCAGCGAGGCCAACGCGGGCGTCATGCCGGCCCCACAGATGACAGCTACCCGACGTCGGGCGGGCGGATCGTCAGCGTCGGCACCCAGTCGTCGAGCCCGAGCGGGGCGAACACGGCGCGCCCCTCGGCGTTGAGAGGCTGCAGCTTCTTGAGCAGCTCGTCCCGCCTCAGGTAGAGCTCCTCGCGCTTGCCCTGCTCGTTCTCCAGCTTGAGGCTGAGCTCTTGCTCGCTCGGGCTGCGCCGGGCGATCTCCTCGACGAGCGGCGCGAACGTCCCCACCAGGCGGCTCACGACCTGGAGGGCGATCCTGTGCTTGTAGACGTCCTTGCCCTCGACCTCGACGCGGACAACGCCCTCGCGCTCCGAGTAGAGCTCCGCGAGGCTGGACCTCATCTTCTCCGCGAGGTTCTCGAGCTTGGCGACGTCCTCTCGCTCGAGCGCGGGAGGCAGCGATTTGCCGTTCGGGTCCTCGAGCCGATCGACCTCGCCCGCGCTGCCGTGTTTGTCCGACCGGGTGAGGCGGAACGCGTAGGCGTCCTTCTGGTCGGCCCGCCGACGCAAGACGATCTCCGAGCCTCGGTCGTGCAGATCGGCGCGGCTGATGACGTAGTCGTCGAGGTGCACGGTCTCCGGGGTGACGACGCCCTTGAAGAAGCTCTTCTTCGTCCCGACCATCAGGTCGAGGCCCGGGGCGATATCGGCCACCCGCCGCGGCGCGCTCCACTCGCGGCTCTTGGCGGTCGACAGCAGGAAGCTCGTGACGATGTCGCCGAGGTTGCGGAACACGACCCCCACCTCGTAGCGGTGGTCCTTCTCCTTGCCCTCGAGCAGCTTGATGGACGTGCGGGAGCTGAGCACGGGTAGGACCGCGACCTGGAAGAAGTGGTCGAGGGCGACCTTGATCTCGGCGCTGCGCCGCTCGTTCTCCGAGAGCAGCTGGGCACCCTCGCGTTCCGTCGAGGCCTTGTCTTGCTGTCGCTGGTCGTTCGCGACCTTGGCCGAGTACTCCTTGATCTTCCGCGCGTACTCCATCGATGTCGCGCTCGCGTCGTCCGTCACCGTGCCGCGCGGCCCGGCGTTGACCCCCGGGACCACCTGCCCGAGCCACGCCAGCAGCTGGTTGTGGAGCACCTGGACCGCCTCGAGCCCACGGACGCGCTCTTGGCTGAGCAGCGCGAGGTCCCGCGCTTGGGTCTTCGACTCGGACTCGAGCTGCACGACCCGCGTAGCGGCCGTCATGAACGCGCCGAGCGTCTTGAGGAAGTCGAACTCGTAGGGGAACGGCGTGGAGTCGCCGAAGAGGTATCGCATCCGCCCGGGCCCAGGGTAGACCGGGGAGGCGGCGAGGCCAAAGTCCTCGGGGGTAAAGCGCCGTCGATCGCGGTACACTGGGGCTCCCGATGACCAACAAGGTCGGCCCCCCGGACGCGTCGCCTCTCTCGCAGAAGACGAACGTCGTCGACGTCGATCCGCAGGCCATGAAGCGGGTGGGGGTGTTCACCGTCCAGTCGGGCCTCGAGGCAGGGCGGCTGATCAGCATCCCGAAGGGCGCGATCGTCACCCTCGGCCGCTCCCCCGACTGCACGGCGGCCTTCGACGACGCGAGCCTCTCGCGCGAGCACGCCCACGTGGTCCGGATCGGCACCGAATACGTGATCAAGGACAAGGGCTCGACCAACGGGACGTTCGTGAACGACACCCGCGCCCAGGGCGCGGTCTCGTTGCGCGACGGCGATCGCATCCAGCTCGGGCTGCACACGCTGCTCAGGTTCACGCTCGTCTCCGAGCAAGAGGAGACGTCGCTCCGCCGCGTCTACGACGCCGCCATCAAGGACGGCCTGACCGGGGTCTTCAACCGCAAGTACCTCGAGGAGCGCATCATCACCGAGCTCGCCTTCGGGGCGAGACATGGCACGCCGCTGTCGGTCGTCATCTTCGACGTCGACTTCTTCAAGCGCGTGAACGACACCCATGGGCACCTCGCCGGCGACATGGTGCTGCGGGTCATCGCGAACATCCTCCAGCAAGGGCTGCGCACCGAGGACGTCGTCGCCCGCTATGGCGGGGAAGAGTTCGTGCTGCTGCTGAGGGGCACGCCCGCGCCCGACGCGGTCGCGGTCGCCGATCGGCTCCGCCAGGTCGTGCAGTCCACGCCCATCAACACCGGCGCCGCCACCATCTCCGTCACCTCCAGCGCGGGCGTCGCGTGCACCTCGGAGCTGCCCGCGCCCGATCGCGCGAGCCTGCTCGGCACCACCGACGGCCGCCTCTACCGCGCCAAAGAGCAGGGCCGCAACCAGATCGTCGAGCCCTCCTGACGCCAAAGGAGGGACATGAGCGAGCTCGTCAGCCGCGCGGAACTCGACGAAGAGCTCGCGGTCCTGCGAGCGACGATCAGCGACCCCCGAGCGGGTCTGTTCGGGCCCGGCACGATGGTCTGGGAGGTCGCGCGCGAGGCCGTCATCTTCCTCGGCGCAGGCAGGGCTGCGCTGTTGCAGCTCGCCCACCCGTACGTCGGCAGCGCGATCGCCCAGCACTCGATCACCATGGCGAGCCCCCAAGCGCGGTTTCAGCGCACGTTCCGCCGGATCTTCCGCATGGTGTTCGGGGATCTCGACGAGGCGATGCGCTCGGCCGTCGACGTCTACCGCGTGCACGCCCACGTTCGTGGGCCGATCCCGGAGGCCGCCGGGCCCTTCCCGCGGGGACACACGTACGACGCCCGAGATCGTGAGGCATCGGTCTGGGTGCTCGCGACCCTGTGGGACACGTCCCTCTGGCTGTTCGACCGCGTGGTCCGCCCTCTCAGTCGGGCCGAGCGGGCTCGCTACTACGAGGAGAGCCGCCGCTTCGCGCGCCTCTTCGGCCTCGAGCGCTCGCTGCCGCCGTCGTACGACGCGTTCGAGGCCTATGTTGCGCGAACGCTCTCGTCCGACGTGCTCACGGTCACCCGCGCGGCAGCCGAGATCGGCCGCCACATCATGCGCCCGGACAACGTCTTTGGGCGCGTCCTCCGAAACGACTTCGGCCTGTTCACGGCGCACCTGCTCCCCGAGCGGCTCGCCCGCGGGTTCGGCCTCGATCGCGGCGGCGCGGCGGGCCTGCGCCGCTTCGAGCGCATCCTCGAGCTCGCGCGCAGCGCCGTGCCTCGACTGCCGCCGCGCCTTCGGTACCTGCCCGCGTACCTCGACGCCGAGCGCCGGCTGCGCGGCGACTCCCGAAGGGATCGGCTAGGGGAGCTGATGACGAGGCTCTACCTCGGGCGGCCCTGACGGATAGCATGCCGCCAATGGTGCGCCGTGACGCTGAAGAGGGAGAAGGCGATCTCTCGCCGGCTTCCTCCGAAGCAAGCTGCGCTTCTCCAGAGGGTGCGAATCCCTCGCCGGTAAGCGTCGGAGCGCCGGGTAGCAGGCCCCAGCCGAGCGGGAGAGATCCCGGCGGTCAAGCGGGGCGTCAAAAGGGTCTACGGACCGAGCAAGCACGCGGGCCGCAACATCAAGTGAAGCCTGCAGCCTCGTCAGATTCACAATCCGGGAGCGCGTTGGGTCCACGACCCAACGCCAGCCGATCCGCTCATTTCACGGCGCAGGCCATGTCCATTGCTCTTGTTCCGAAACGAGCAACGGGTCCCGGCGGGGTACAGGGCGCAGCAAGCGTGCAAGGAGGAGTGCGGAACTCGGGAGGCCCGTCTGCGTCGCCCTCGTCGGGGCAAGGCGCGTCGTATAAGCCAGAGGCGAAATCGGCCGCTGCGCAGCGGGAGTCCGAGGGGGTCACTGTACTGAAGAGCGAGGCGCGAGCCGCGCGAACGAACGCCGCGAAGAACAACGCGGCGGGAGGGAAAGACCCCTGCGGTGGTCGTGTCGGTGGAGCAGGTAAGCGCGAGGGCATGGCCGGCGAGTCCGGTCCCAACCACCCCATCGGCGACAGCCCATGGACAAAGTGCGACAACTGCAACGCCGGCTGTGCCGCGGCCAAGCGGCATCCGGAGCGCCGCTTCCACGCGTTGTACGACCGTATCGCGAGGTGTGACGTCCTCGCGGAAGCGTGGAAGCGGGTAAGGAGGAACAAAGGAGCCGCGGGCGTCGATGCCCAGACGATCGCGGTGCTCGAGGCGTACGGCGTGGAGAAGCTCCTCGGAGAGATCCACGACGTGCTCCGTGCAGGCACGTATCGACCAGCAGCGGTGCTGCGCCGGTACATCCCGAAGGCCGATGGGAAGAAGCGGCCGCTTGGGATCCCAACGGTCCGAGACCGAGTGGTGCAGATGGCGGCGAAGCTCGTGCTGGAGCCGATCTTCGAGGCGAGCTTTCGCTCGTGCTCGTACGGCTTCCGCCCGAAGCGAAGCGCGACGGATGCTCTGGAGGCGCTGAGGAAGCTCGGTGCGAAGGGGTACAACCACGTGCTCGACGCCGATATCCGCGACTACTTCGGGAGCATCGATCACGACAAGCTGATGAAGCTCGTCGAGCGACGCGTGTCGGACCGAAGGGTGCTCAAGCTGCTGCGGCAGTGGCTCACGGCGGGCGTGATGGATGAAGGCACGGTGACGAATCCCACCAGCGGCACGCCGCAGGGTGGGGTGATCTCACCGCTGCTCTCGAACATCTACCTGTCCGTGCTCGACGACGTGTGGACGAAACGGTGCGCGCATCTCGGCGAGCTGGTTCGTTACGCGGATGACTTCGTCGTGCTGTGCAAGACGAATCGAGATGTCGATGAAGCCGAGCTTCGCGTGAAACACGTGATGACGCGACTCGGTCTCGAGCTGCACCCGGACAAGACGAGGAAGGCGGACCTTTCGTCGGGTAAGGAGGGGTTCGACTTTCTCGGCTGCCACCTGCGCAAACGCATGAGCGGACCGATCTGGGAGAGGACGCGCAAGCGCGTGTACTTCCTCCAGCGTTGGCCCGCCGCTCGCGCGATGAAGCGGATCCGGCAGCGTGAGGGATCTCACTCCGAGGTCGCGCTGCCACGCGGACCTGCGCGATGTCATCGCGCAGCTCAACCCCGTGCTGCGCGGCTGGGGTCAGTACTTCCGCACCGGGAATGCCGACGTGAAGTTCAACCGGCTCGACGAGTACGTGCACCGACGGCTTCGAGCGCTTCGCGTGAAACGCGCAGGCTCGAAGCTCAAGGCCGGACAAGCCGAGCGCTGGACCCGCGACTACTTCGTGAAAGGCCTCGGGCTCCATCGCCTGCGCGGAACCATCCGCTATCCGGAGGCTGCGTAATGCCGCGTCACGAGAGACCACCGGTAAGCCGTGTGCGGGAAATCCGCATGCACGGTTTGAAAGGGGGTCTTGATTCACTCCACCCCGCAAGGGGAAAGGAATAAGGATCTACCAATGGCACCTCGTCTCGCGCCCGTCGCGTGCCTCGCGCTCGTCGCGGCCTGCAAGCTGATGTCGACCTCCAGCCCGGAGGAGGACATCCCCGTGACCTTCTACGGCAAGGACGGTCGCCCCGCCGAGCCGCCCCCGCCCTGCGAGTTCGTCAAGCGCATCGAGGTCACGCGACTCGAGAACAAGGAGCCGCCGCTCGACAAGATCGCCGACAAGGTTCGAGACGAGAACACCAACGCCGTCGCCTACGTCCGCCGGGAGGGCTTCAAGGACGGGTACATCGGCAAGGAGTACCGCTTCGTGGCGAGCCTCTATCGCTGCCCGTTCGAGGCGCCAGCGGCGAGCGCGTCCGCCGTGGCGCCAGCGAAGTAGGCTCCTCAGAGCGAGGCCTCGAGCCCGACGCTGGGGATCACGATGGGGCCGAAATGAACCGGTCCGCACCCCTCCGAGACCGCGCACTCGTAGCTGAGCGTCTCGCGCGCCCCCATCGTGTTCTGCGCCTCGGCCACGAACGCCAGCGAGTAGGGCGGAAGCCACCACCTCTTCTCGAGCCGAAGATCGACTCGCAGAAACGGCGGCAGCCGGTCGGGGAGATCCAGGGCGCGCGCGGCGCGCTCGAGCTCCACCTGCTCGCGCACGCGTCGAAGCTGCTCGGCGGCGCGCTCCTCGGCGGTGAGCCCTTCGGGCAGCTCGTGCACCCACGACCGATCGAACTCCAGCGCGAGCGGCGTACCGGAGAGCACGACGATGCGCTGGCCGAACGTCCACCCGCGCCCGAGCTTGAACGACAGGGCGGCCTGGGCGACGTGGCGTCGATCGAAGGCGTGCGCGAAGGTCTCCCCTGAGGCCGAGCGCGTGCTCCGCGAGAGCGTGTAAGACACGAGCCCTCCGATCTGCTTCGACAGGCTGCGTCTCACCGACAGCTCGAGGCCGTGTGCGTCGCCGGTGGCGCGCCTGCCGGCGGCGTCCTCGAACGACTCCTCGCGCTCGCCGACCCGGCTGCCCAGTGCGTCGGTCATGTCGAAGAAGGCGTTGCGGAAGAAGGTGACCTCGGTGGTCACCTCGCGCGGCAGCTCGACCTCGACCGAAGCCGACGTCAAGAGGCCGCGCTGCAGCCCACCCTCGAGCCCCGCGGGCGCGACGCCCGGGATGGCCCCGAGGTAGCTCGGTCGCTGCGACACCACGCCGACCGTCTGCGCGAAGCGGAGCTTGTCGGTCACGATCACCCGCGACGACAGCCGAGGGTCGACCCCGACAGCAACCACGGCGCCCGACGCGAACAGATCGACGCGCAGCCCGGGGACCAGCTCGAGCGCTGGCCCGACCGAGATCGCGAGGTCGGCGTAGGCGCCCGCCGTCACGTCCACCCGCGACGAGAGCAGCCGCGCGAGCGCCTCGTCGCCTTCGGTGCCTCCGTCATGGACCGACAGCGCGAACGACTCGAGCAGCGCGTCCGCGCCCGCGGTGAGGATGACGCCCGGGCCGAGGCGGTGCACCTGATCCGCACGGACGCGGCCCAGCTGCGCCTCCGCGCGGAGCTCGCCGCCGCTCGACGAGCTCCGGTCGAACCCCCACGTCACCGCGGTCCGCGCCGAGCCTCCGCCCTCGAGAGCTCGGTCCCACCGGAGATCGACGCGGTGGAAATCGGAGTCGAGCACGGTGTCGAGGTCGCCGGCTGCGCTCGTCTGCTCGAGCACGTCGTGCGAGCCGAAGGCGAACAGCGTGACGCGGTCCTGATCGCTGAAGGAGTAGCCGAGCCGCGCCTGATAGTCGGCGTACGAAAGGTCGACGTCGGGCGACGCCAGCGACAACACCGCGCCGGCGTACGAATAGCGGTAGGCGGCGAGGGCCGCGCCGCGCCCCCCATCGAACGGCGCCTCCACGAACGCGCCCGTGTCGAACAGGCGGATCTGGGTCTCGGCGCGCAAGAGCCCCGACGGCTCGACGAGCCTCGCCTCGACCATCCCGCCGGCGTAGCGGCCGAGCCGCGCCGGGTACGCCCCCGCGTGCAGATCCACGCGATCGACCAGCGCAGGGTGAACGACCGAAGGCCCGAACCCCACGTGGAACAACAGCGGGATGCGCACGCCGTCGAGGTCGTAGCCGATGTTCGCGGGGGGAGCGCCGCGCAGGAAGAAGTAGGGCACTCCGGAGGCGATCGGCGTCACACCCGGAGAGAGCTCGAGCGCGCGAAAGGCGTCGCCGAAGGCCCCAGGGACCGCGCGCACCTCGTCGTGGGTCCACGTCGTCGCCGACGGCGCGGGGCGCTCGCCGACGACCTCGACCTCGATCGGCTCGGCGTCCGCGGAGCCCTCCTGTCCGCGCGCGGGCGCGGCGTGTACGGCGATGGCGAGGCAGACCGCGCCCGCGGCTCTGGTCGTCACAGCCCTCGGGCGCGCTCCGGCCGCAGGGGGATGCGCCCTTGCAGCGCGAGGTCGATCACGCCGACCAGCTTCGCGCGATCGCGCGGCAGCCGCCCGGCGATCGGCAGGTAGTTGGAGGCGTGGTTCGTGCGGAACACGGCGTCGGTCGGGCGCGCCTCGTCGATCAGGGTGCGCAGCTCGCGCAAGAGCGCCGGCACGCCGGGGACCTCGAAGCGGCCCTTGCTCGTGAGCTTGGCGAGCGGCGTGTTCGGTACCACCGTCACCGTGAGCGCCGAGAAGAACTCCGGATCCATCTTGGTCACCAGGGCGGCCGTCGCCCTCGCGTGCTCCTCCGAGCGCTCCATGGCGATCCCCAGCAGGGCGATGACCGACAGCTTGAGCCCCGCGGCCTTCGCGCGCCGAGCGGCCTCGACGTGCGCCTGGGCGTCATCTCCCTTCGCGACGCGCTTGAGGGTCACGTCGTCGCCCGACTCCGGCCCGATGTAGAGCAGCGACAGGCCCGCCTCGCGCAGGCGGCCGAGCTGCTCGTCGGTCTTGTCGAGGACGTTGCGCGCCATCGCGTAGCAGCTCACCCGTTCGAGGCGCGGGAAGCGCCGACGGCACCGCTCGAGGATGGGCAGCCAGTGCTCGAGCGGCAGCACCAGAGCGTCCCCGTCGGCCACGAACACCTTGTCCACGTGCTCGCCCATGCCGTCCGCGGCCGTGTCGATGTCCTCGAGGGTCTCCTTCAGGTCCCGGACCCGGAAGGACTTCTCCCGGTACATGTCGCAATACGTGCAGTGGTTCCACGAGCAGCCGATCGTGGCCTGCAGGATGAAAGAGCCGGCCTCGGACGGGGGCCTGTAGAGCTTGCCTTCGTAGCGCATCGACCGCTTCCTCGTTCTACCAAAACCGCGAGCGCGGCGGGCCTCGCGTCGTTCAGGTCGCGCGCGCGCTGTGCCATAGTGTCGGGCATGCGCTCCACCTTCACGTCCGTCGCGCTCATGCTCGCAGGCGCCGCCGTCGCCGCGTGCGGTGACTCCTCGGGGACCGGGGGCGAAGGCGGCGCCTCGGAGCCCCCGCAGCCGATCACGTTCGCGGAGATGGGCTCGCTCGTGTCGAGCGAAGGGCAAGGCAGCTTCCGCTTCGGCGCCGCGACGGCCGCCACGCAGATCGAGGACGCCAACGAGAACACCGACTGGTGGGTGTTCACGGCGCCCGAGCCCGAAGGGCTGGGGAAGGGCAAGGCGCCGGTCGGCGACGCGTCGCGCGGGTACACGCTGGCCGAAGAGGACATCCAGCTGCTCGTCGAGCTGGGGCTCGACTCGTACCGCTTCAGCATCGAGTGGGGACGCATCGAGCCGCAGCGTGACGTCATCGACGAGGAGGCGCTCGACCACTACAGCGACTTCATCGACGCGCTGCTCGCCGCGGGCATCCGGCCGATGATCACGGTGCACCACTTCTCCAACCCTATCTGGGTCTACGATCCCCGCGATCTGCCCTGCGCAGGGGGCCCGACCGACGAGAACCTGTGCGGCTTCGGCCACCCCGAGGGCGGGCCGCTCATCATCGAGGAGGCTCGCGAGCACGCGGAGCTCCTCGCGGAGCGCTTCGGCGATCGCGTCGACGAGTGGGGCACCGTCAACGAGCCCGTCAACTACCTGTTCCTGAGCTACGGCGTGGGTAGCTTCCCGCCCGGCAAGAGCACGCTGCTCGACGAGACCAAGCTGCTCGCGGAGTTCATGCCCGCGGCGCGCGACTACCTCTCCATCCACGCGGCCATCTACGCGGGCATCAAGGCCGCCGACACGCTCGACGCCGACGACGACGGCAGCGCCGCCGACGTCGGGCTCACGCTGAGCGTCGGCGCCTGGGTCCCCTCGCGGAACAACGCGCTCTCCGACGACCCCGAGGACATCGCGGCGCGCGACCGCCTCGTGTACGTCTTTCAGCACCTCTTCGTCGACGCCGCCCGCACCGGCATGTTCGACATGGACCTGGATCTCGAGCCAGAGACCGAGGTCCCGGGGCTGGCGGGCACCCTCGACTGGCTCGGGGTCCAGTATTATTTCCGCGGCGGCGTGAGCTCGCAGAACGCGATTATCCCGATCCTGGGCCTCACGCCATGCTTCTCGGTCCTCGACCTAGGTAGCTGTGTCCCGCCGACCGCAGACGACAAGACCAAATGCGTGCCGGCGATGAAGTACGAGTTCTACGAGCCTGGGATCTACGAGGTCCTCAAGGACTTCGGCGAGCGCTGGCCCGATTTGCCGCTGCTCGTGAGCGAGTCGGGGATCGCGACCGAGGTCGGGCGCCGGCGCGCCGAGCACGTCGTGCGGTCGCTCGAGCAGATCTCGTTCGCGCGCGACGAGGGCGTCGACGTGCGCGGCTACTACCACTGGAGCCTCTACGACAACTTCGAGTGGGTCGAGGGCTTCGAGCCGCGCTTCGGTCTCTACACCGTCGACTTCTCCTCGTACGACCGGGCGCCTACGGAAGGCGCCGACGTGCTCGGTGCCCTCTCGAAGGCGCGCGAGATCAGCTCGGAGCAGCGGACGGAGTACGGCGGAGTCGGCCCGATGACCCCCGAGGACGGGGCGAGCGTCGGAGACCGCTGCAGCCTCTAGCGACCCGGAGAAGACCGCACCGTCGTTGCGTTCCGTGAGGTCTGCGCTGCAAAAATTCACCCCGAGTCGCCCCTGGCTCCGCGATGGGGGAGTCGGGGCGAGCGCTCGGCCCACGGTTTCGCTATGTTGGCCCGCGCATGGGCAAGACGCACGACATCGTGGTGGTCGGCGCGACCGGGTACACCGGGCGCCTCGTCGTCGAGCACCTCGCGCGGTTCGGCGGGCCGACGCGCCGGTTCGCGATCGCCGGCCGGGACGCGTCGAAGCTCCGCGAGATCGCCTCCGGCGTGCGCGCCTCTTCGGGGTACGAGCCCCCCATCTTCGTCGCGAGCGCCGAGGACCGGCGCGCCATCGCGCAGCTCGCCTCCGCGGCCGACGTCGTGCTCGCCTGCGCGGGTCCGTTCGCGCGGCTCGGCGAGTCGGTCGTCGAGGCGTGCGTCGAGGCCGGCACCGACTACGTCGACATCACCGGCGAGCTCGATTTCGTGCGTCGCCTCGTCGAGCGCTACCACGCGCGCGCAGAGGGCGCCGGCCTGCGTCTCGTGCCCTGCTGTGGCTTCGACAGCATCCCGGCCGACCTGGGTGTGTTCTCGGTGATCGACGCGCTCAAGCCGCGCGGGCGTGCGCAAGTCGAGTCGTTCGTGCACGTCGATCTCGGGTTCTCCGGGGGCACCTGGCAGACCACGGTCGACATGATGGCGCACTCCGACCCGCGGCGCGCGCCCGCGCTCCCCTCGCCGAGAGGCAGCGATCGGCGGGCGACCTACGAGCGCGGCCGTCCCCATTTCGAGGGCGACGTCGCCGGCTGGGTGGTCCCGGTCCCCACCATCGATCCTGCCATCGTCCTGCGCTCCGCGGCGCTGCTCGACGAATATGGCCCCGATTTCCACTATGGCTTCTTCCTTCGAATGGGCTCGCTCCCTCGCGCGGTGGCCGTGGGCGCCACGTTCGGCGCCATCTTCGCGCTCTCGAGGGTCAAGGCCGGCACGCGCGCGCTGTCCCGGCTCAAGCCGTCGGGCACGGGCGTAGAGCTCGAGGAGCGCGGCGGGGGGTTCTTTCGCGTCACGACGGTGCTCCGCGCCGACGGGGAGAAGGTCGTCGGCAAGGTCTCCGGCGGTGGGAAATACGCCGAGACCGGCAAGATGGCGGCTGAGGCGGCGCTGCTGCTCGCCAGGGAGCGCGACCGGCTCCCCGAGCGGGCTGGTGTCCTCACGCCAGCGGCGGCGTTCGGCCGGCGGCTCATCGAGCGGCTGGAGGACCACGGAATACGGTTCGAGATCGTCCGGCGCACGAAGGAGGGGGTATGAGCCACTACGACGCCATCGTCA
The DNA here is from genome assembly GCA_016719945.1 of Polyangiaceae bacterium. Classification (GTDB taxonomy): domain Bacteria; phylum Myxococcota_A; class Polyangia; order Polyangiales; family Polyangiaceae; genus Xiheicaenibacterium. Next base: position 178,619 of record JADJYE010000006.1, read on the forward strand.
TCGGGTCGGGCTTCGGGGGGAGCGTGGCGGCGCTGCGCCTCACCGAGAAGGGGTACCGCGTCCTCGTCATCGAGAAGGGCAAGCGGTTCGCGGCGTCCGACTTTCCTCGCACCAACTGGGACCTCAAGCGCTGGATGTGGCGCCCCGAGCTCGGGCTCACCGGCATCTTCCAGATGTCGTTCTTGGAGCACGTGACCGTCATGCATGGGGTGGGCGTCGGGGGCGGCTCGCTCGTCTACGCGAACACCCTGCCCACCCCGAAGGACCCGTTCTTCGAGTCGACGTCTTGGTCGAGTCTCGCGTCGTGGAAGAAGGAGCTCGAGCCGCACTACGCGACCGCGCGGCGAATGCTGGGCGCCGCGAAGAACCCCCTCATGACGAGGGGCGACGAGGTGCTGCGTTCGATCGCCAAGGAGCTCGGCCGCGAGGAGCACTTCCACGCGACCGACGTGGCGGTCTACTTCGGCAAGCCCAACGCTTCGGTCGCCGACCCCTACTTCGGTGGGAAAGGGCCCGACCGGGTCGGCTGCAACTTCTGCGGCTCGTGCATGACCGGCTGTCGAGTGGGCGCCAAGAACACGCTCGACAGAAACTACCTCTACCTCGCCGAGCTGGGCGGCGCGAAGGTCGTCGCCGAGACCGAGGTCACGGCCGTGCGCCCTGGGGCCGAGGGGGGCTATCGAGTGGAGACCCGCGCCTCGTTCGGACGCGGCGAGCCCGCTGTGCTCACGGCGGACAAGGTCTTCTTCGCCGGCGGGGTCATGGGCACGGTCCCGCTGCTGTTGGCCATGAAAGAAGACCCCCACGGGCTTCCTCACCTCTCGAGCAAGGTCGGCGGCTCCGTTCGCACGAACAGCGAGGCGATCGCGGGCATCATCGTGCCGCGCGCCGATGAGGACTTCTCCAAGGGCGTCGCCATTACGTCGATCCTCCACACCGACGAGCACAGCCACATCGAGCCCGTTCGGTATGGCGCGGGCTCGGGCTTCTTCAGGACGATCGTGCTCCCGCAGACCTCCGGCTCGTCGGTCGCCTCCCGGCTCGGGGGCGCGGCGATGCAGGTGGCCTCTCACCCGATGCGCTGGCTCAAGGCCTACACCGTTCGGGACTTCGCGAAGCAGAGCCAGGTGCTCCTCTACATGCGCACGCTCGAAGGCACGCTCACGATGACCCTCGGTCGCGGCCTCCGCACCGGCTTTCGGCGCGGTGTCGTCACCCGGCTCGACGATCCGATGAACGCTCCGCAGGCCAACATGCCCGAGGCCCTCGAGCTCGCGCGGCGCTTCGCGGAGAAGGTCGGCGGCGTGTCGGCGACGCTGCTGACCGAGACCGTCCTCGGCGTTCCCTCGACAGCCCACATCCTCGGCGGCGCGTGTATGGGCGACAGCGCCGCCTCTGGCGTGATCGACAGCTCGAACCGTGTGTTCGGCTACGACGGTCTCTACGTCGTCGACGGCAGCGCCGTCTCCGCGAACCCCGGCGTCAACCCGTCCCTCACCATCACCGCGCTCGCCGAGCGCGCCCTGAGCCTCGTCCCCGCGAAGGCGTGAGATGGTCGTCTTGCCCCGCGCGCTGATCCCGATGCTCGTGCTCGTCGGCGCCTGCGGCGACGCCGGCAGCGGCGAGGGCGGCGCTGGCGGCGACGGCGGCGCGGTGCCGTCCGCCGTCGAGGTCGACGCAGCGGAGATCGCAGACGCGGGCGGGGAGGGGAGCCTCACCGTCGCGGTCACGGCCCCGGGGACGATCACCGTCCACCTGGCCAGCGACCTCGTCCTGGAGGCCGCGGCTGTCGGCGCGAGCGCCGCTTCGCTGAACGGTCCGAGCGCGCTCGTCGAGCCCGACGGCGAGCCCTACCCGGGCGGAATATGGCTGAGGCCTCGCCCGGTCACCGACGCCGTGGTCGAGCTCGTGCTCGAGGGGAGCGGCGTCATCGAGGTCGAGCTGTTCGTCCGCGGCGCTCCGGTTCCCGAGGCTCGGCGCGAGCGCAGCCTGTTCTGGACCGACCCCTCGATCGTCGACGCCCCCCAGGTCGTCGGCCTCGCGCGCGTGCTCGGCGCGGCCTCCGACGACGGGCACGGCGGCGTGCTCCTCGACAACTGGCTACGGCGCTTCGCGACGACGCAGCACTCGGAGCGCGCGGGGCCCGCCCAGCTCGCAGACGAGATCGCGGCCGACCAAGGCGCCGACCCTTCCGCGTGGGACCTCGACGTCCTGCCCTTCAAGGTGACCGGCGTGCATAACCGCATCGATCTCGCCGCGCGCGGGGGCGGCTGCGGAGAGCTGCGCGTCTCCCTCGCGTCGACGCACCCCATCTACGCCCCGCTCCACGTGCTGTTCCTGTTCCGGCAGGCTCCGCAGGACGACGACGTCGGCCCGGACGGCGCGGCCCATTGCCTCGGCACGGCTCGTCGCTGGGCGCGGCTATCGTCGCTCGACGGCCAGGCCTTCACCGACGCGGCGAGGGCGCTGCTCGACGTCACGCTCGTCCGCGAGCGCTTCCTGCTGGCGGAGACGGTCGAGCTCACCGTCTCGCCGTGGGAGTGGCGCCAGTGGTCACCTGCGGGCGCCGATGAGCTCGACAACCCCGCCCTCTTCCAGACCGTCGACGCGCCCCGGCTCAACGTCCCCGGGGCCCTGAGGGACGAGCTCTTCGCCTTCGTCGAGGAGAACGCCGAGGGGCTCTCGCGGCGAGAGATCGCCATTCCGTCGAAGTTTCGGAGCGCCTCGGCGCGCCTCCCGCCGAGCGCGCCGGCCGAGCGGCTGAGCCTCGAGGGGCTCGACCCCGCCGTGCTCGCCGACTACCCAGACCTCGCCGAGGCGATCGAGATCGTCGGCTGCCCGACCTGCCACACCACCAACGCCAGCTTCGTGCAGACGACCGTCGAGCGTGAGCCGAGCCCGTTCTACGATCTCGAGCTCGACGCTCGCGCCGACAGGCTCGACAGGCTCAACGCCGGCTCGATCGAGCCCGTGCCGCCGTTCGGCCCGCTGCAATGAGCGCCAGGCCAACCAGCGCCGCGAGCGCGCCACCGGAGCCCTGCGAGCCCTTCGTCTGACGGCAGCTGCACCCGTCGCCGCCGCCGTCCTCGAGCGGGGCGCCGCCGGCGCCGCCCTCGCCCATGGCGCCCTGCCCTCCCGGCCCGCCCGCGCCCTCCCCATGGCCGCCCTGTCCGCCGCCGCCCTCGCCCGGTCCTGGCTCCGGCGGCGTGCCGAGGTGGCGCGCGAAGCGAGAGATGCCGACCTCGTCGAGCTGGCCCGCGAACGAGCCGTCGCCGTTCGGGCAGGCGTCGCGCGGGCCGGGGCCGCCGATCATGAGATCGAACGAGCTGCCGGCGAGCGTGCCGGCCGCGACGGTCACGTCGACGACCTGCGTGTCGCCGTGCCACACGCCAGCCTTGCCGGAGGGGCCGTCGTATTCGAAGGCGACGTGCGTCCACGTGTTCACGGGGATCGCGGGCCCGACGACCGACTGCTGCGCTCCGTCCACGTTGACGCGGAACTGCATCGCGAGGCCCTCCTCGAGCACGACGGAGTACGAACCGCTGTCGAGGTCGCCCTTCTTCAGCAGGACGCGGTAGTTGTTGTTGTCGTCGCAGCTCGGGTCCGACGCGGGGTTGATCCAAAACTCGAGGGTGATGCCGTTCGCGGGGTCGAGGCTCGAGGCGTGGGGGACGATCATGCGGTCGTCGACGCCGTCGAAGGTGAGTGCCTTGCCCACGACGCCGTCGTTGACCTTGGAGAAGTCGAGGCCCCCCTGGAGCACCGCCGTGTTGTAGTACCCGGACACGTCGGGGGACCTCGTCGTGTCGAGCTCGCCGCCGTGGGTCACGCTCTCGTTCATGTGCCACAGGCCGCCGTAGTAGCCATCGAGTCCGTCATCGAAGACGAGCTCGACGTAGTTCGACGTGTTCGAGCCGAAGAACGGCCAGACGTCGAGGCCGGGGGTGACCGGGAGGCTCGCGAACGCGTCTGGGCCGGGGCTCGAGAAGAAGAGGCGGACGGTCTGGTTGGTGTCGGGGTTCACCCCGCCGTCGATATGGGCGACGCCCCAGTTGGTCGGGTACCCGACCACCGAGAGCGCGTTGCGGCGAGGGCCGCAGCCCGGCGGGTTCTCGGTGGAGACGCAGGGCATCGGCGCCGCCGCGAAGATGATCGCGTCCCCCGCGGGCATCAGCCACGGGTACGCGCCGCGGAACAGATCCCCGTCTTCGAAGGACGTCCCGTCTGCGGCGCGCAGCTTGCGCTCGGCTAGCGGATAGACCCCTACGACGTCAGGGTCGGCGTACATGCTCGAGATCACCTTCGGGCTCGACCAGCCGCTGGCCGCGCACGCGGAGTCGTTCACCGCGTACATCAGGATGTCGATCTCGCCGTCGTTGTCGGGGTGGCCCTGCCAAACGAGGAGCTTGCCGTCCTTCGTCACGGTCGGCTCGATGCCCATCAGGGCCGGCGACAGCGGCTCGGTGCCACCCCACTCGCTCTTGTAGATCGAAGCGTCGGCCGTCTTCGGCGCTGCGACCCATAGCTTCAGGGTGCGGCGCCGGAGGACGAAGCCTCCCTGCTCGGGCGCCGTGACCGCGTCCGAGTCGAGCAGCACGACGTCGTAGCAGTCATAGGGCCCCGCCCCACTCGCGGCGCCGGACTCGTCGCACGCGTACGGCGTGGACGCGGCGTCGGGCTCGCAGATCGCGAGGGCGTTTTCGGTCCCGTCGGGCGCGCCAAAGACGTGGACGCGAGGCGAGAGCATCGGGCCGGTCGCGTCCGGGAGGCCGTCGGGTAGGTAGGTCGTGGCCTCGGGGCGGAGCAGCTGCGCCTGCCAGCCGGCCGAGTCGCGGACGAGGAACAGCCTCCCGTCGAACGAGATGTTGTGACCGTTGCCCCCCATCGACGACGGCACGCTGCGGGTGCTCGTCACCGCGCTCGACGAGCTCGCGGCTGCGAGGATCGACAGCAGCGCGCTACACCCCAACAGCCCACGTCGTCCTCGGTGATGCATGGTCGGGACCCTACACCGGAGCCCACTGGGCGGGGACGGCTCGCGCCGCGAGCGCGCGACTCGGCAGCTGCTTGCGGCCGCTTCGGTCGAACTTTTCTACCCGCGCGAGAAGCTCACGTCCGTGAAGGCGAAGCTGACCCCGTCGAACAGCCCTCGGTCGCTCAGCTTGAGCCTCGGGATCACCAGCAGCGCCATGAACGAGAGCGTCATGAACGGCGCGCGCAGCGACGACCCGAGGGCCTTCGCCGCGCGATCGAGCGCCGCGTAGCGCGCCGCCACGACGTCGCCCTCGAGATCGCTCATCAGGCCGGCCAGCGGCAGGGGCAACAGCTCGACCGCCTCGCCATCGGCCACGGCGAGCCCACCCCTCGCGAGGATCACCGCGTTCATCGCGCGGGCGAGCGACGCCCCGTCGACGCCGACGGCAACGACGTTATGGGAGTCGTGGGCGACGCTGGAGGCGAGCGCCCCTCGCCTCAGCCCGAAGCCGCGCACGAGCGCCACCGCCGGCCGCGCGGCGCGTTCGTAGCGGCTCAGGTTCGCGAGCCAGAGCACGTCGGCTTCGGGCTCGGCGCGGACGAGCCCGGCCTCGACCCGCGCCGGACGAACCTCCTCGTCGGTGAAGAGCTCGCCGTCGCGCGCGACCATGACGCGGACGAGCTCGCCGCGCGCCTCGAGCTCGAGGGCTCGCTCGTCGATCGGCTCGGCGTCGAAGCGGTTCGCGATCGCGGGGCGCACGAACGGCGAGAGCGCCGCGCCGCCCTGCGCGACGAGCTGGCCTCGGATCCACACGCGCTGCGCCTCGAAGGACGAGAGGTCCCTGACCTCCACGGCGGTCAGCGGGTCCCCCGGGCGCAAGCGGCCGAGCGCGAGACCGTAATGGTCTTGCGGCACCAGGCTGGCCGCGCGCACGGCGTCGAAGACGCTGTGCCCGTGGGCGACGGCGCGCGCCACGAGGACGTTGATGTGACCACGCGCGAGATCGTCGGGGTGTTTGTCGTCGCTGCAGAGCATGACCTGCCCTGGGTGCGTCGAGATGAGCGGGTGCAGCGCCTCGAAGCTTCGCGCCGCGGAGCCCTCTCGGATCAGGATCTTCATGCCGAGGGCCAGCTTCTCGGTGGCCTCGTCGAGGGTGGTCGCCTCGTGGTCGGTCGAGATCCCGGCCTCGGTGTAGGCCCGCGCGGCGGCGCCGCGCAGTCCGGGCGCGTGGCCGTCGATCGGCAGGCCGCGCGCCATTGCCGCGGCGAGCTTGGCCATGATGCCCGGGTCCTTCGAGAGGACGCCGGGGAAATTCATGACCTCCGAGAGGAAGCGCACCCCCGGCTCCGCGAGCAACGCTCGGACCTCCTCTGGGCCGAGGGCAGCGCCCGCGGATTCGAACCTTGTCGCGGGGACGCAGCTGGGCGCACCGAACGCGAACACGAGCGGCGACGAGCGCGCGTCCTCGAGCATCTGCTGGACCCCCGGCGCCCCGAGCACGTTGGCGATCTCGTGGGGGTCTGCGACGCACGCGACGGTGCCGTGCCGGACGGCCAGGCGGCCGAGCTCACGAGGGGGCAGCAGCGAGCTCTCGATGTGGAGGTGCGCGTCGACGAAGCCGGGCATCACGGCCGGCAGACCGGGGCGCTCACCGCCGAGCTCGGTCACGCTGGAGATGCCCCCAGCCTCCCAGGTCACCCGGCCCCAGAAGACCCTTCGGCCGTCGACGTCCACGACGTTCGCCGTGTGCTCGTGCATCTCGGGCGATCATCGCACGAGCCTCGAGCGGCGGAGGAGCCGCGAAAAATTGTCCGAGCCCGCGGCGCCGGCGCCGCTTCTTGCGGAGGATGGGGCTCACCACCTCCCGAGCCCCCCGGCTCGGGGGGGGTTGTCGTGCAGAGCGACGTCCGCTGCCCGTTGAACCTGACCGGCTGCCTGATAGCTTCGCCGCGGCCATGAAGACCCAACTCGACTACGTGTACGAGCACGAGAAGAACACCGGAGATCGGGTGTGGTTGACCCAGCCGATGGGCAAGGGGGAGGTCGTCGAGATCACCTGGAAGCGCGCGCTCGACGAGGCGCGCCGCATGGCGGCTCACCTCGAATCGCTCGGCTACCCGAAGGGGAGCAACATCGCCCTGTTCTCCAAGAACAGCGCGTGGTGGTTCCTCGCCGACCTCGCGATCTGGATGGCGGGGCACGTCTCGGTCCCGCTCTACCCCACGCTCACGCCGGGCTCGATCGCGCAGATCCTCGACCATAGCGAGGCGAGGCTCATCTTCATCGGCAAGCTGGACGGCTTCGCCGCCATGGAGCCAGGCATCCCCAAGGAGCTGCCGCGCATCGCGCTGCCGCTGTCGCCCAAGCTGGACGCGCCGTCGTGGAACGAGATCATCGCCAAGACCGAGCCCATCGCCGGCAGCCCCACCCGGGACCCCGACGACCTCGCGACGATCGTCTACACCTCGGGCAGCACCGGCGTGCCCAAGGGGGTCATGCATAGCTTCCGAACCATGTGCGGGGTGCGACACATCATCGATCTGATCGGCGGCCGCTCCGACGACCGGATGCTCTCGTACCTGCCGCTCGCCCACGTGGCCGAGCGCTGCGTGATCGAGACCCCCTCGATGATGACCGGCGGTCAGATATTCTTCGCGGAGAGCCTCGACACCTTCGTGCAGGACCTCCGCCGCGCCAAGCCCACGCTGTTTCTCAGCGTGCCGCGGCTATGGCACAAGTTCCAGGCCGGCGTCTTCTCCAAGATGCCCCCGAAGAAGCTCGATCTGCTGCTGAAGATCCCGATCGTCAACTCCCGGGTAAAAAAGAAGATCCTGGAGGGCTTGGGGCTCGACCATGTCCGCTATGCGGCGTCTGGCTCGGCGCCGATCCCCGCGGAGCTCATCGCCTGGTACCGGCGGCTCGGGCTCGAGCTCTTGGAGGGCTATGGCATGAGCGAGAACTTCGCGATCTCCCACGCCACCCGCCCGGGCGAGGTCAAGCCGGGGTTCGTCGGTCGCGCGTACGACAGCGTGGAGTGCAAGCTGAGCGAGGAGGGGGAGATCCTCGTGAAGAGCCCGTCGACCATGCTCGGCTACTACAAGGCCCCCGAGCTGACGGCCGAGGTGATCGACAAGGACGGCTTCCTCCACACCGGGGACCGCGGCGTCATCGACAAGGACGGCTCGCTCAAGATCACCGGACGGGTGAAGGAGCTGTTCAAGACCAGCAAGGGCAAATACGTCGCGCCGGCGCCGATCGAAAACGAGCTGTTGCTCCACCCCGAGATCGAGCAGGCGTGCGTCTCCGGCGCCAACATGCCTCAGCCCTACGCCCTGGTCGTGCTCACCGAGCAGGCGCGCGCCGACGCCAAGGACGGCTCCAAGCGGGCCGCGCTCGAGCGCTCGCTCTCGGAGCACCTGACCAAGGTCAACGCGAGCCTCGACCAGCACGAGAACCTGGAGAAGCTGGTGGTCGTCTCCGACCCGTGGACCATCGAGAACGCGATGCTGACTCCGACGATGAAGCTGAAGCGCTCGGCGATCGAGTCGGCGTACGAGCCCAAGGTGGAGGGCTGGTACTCGGAGAAGGCGGCGGTGCTCTGGGTATGAGCGACGCGCAGCGCCCTCAATAGGAGAGGCGAGCCAGGAAGGTCGCGGGCGCCAGCAGCGTCGTGAGCTGGCCGTCGAGGTCGATGGCGGTCGAGGACGCGAACGCGGCCATCAGCACGTTGGGGCTCGCGCCGGCGACGGCGAGCTTGTCGCTGAGGGGCGCGCGGGCCCAGCGCGTGTCGCCGACCTCTCGCAGCGCGATGAAGTCCCCCGAGGGCTGGCCGCCGTAGGGCGCGAGGGGACCGAGGCCGAAGTCTTGCGCGGGCGCGTCGTCGCGCGCGTAGAGCACGGCGCCCGTCCCGACGAGGCTGAAGAAGGACTCCGGGATGGCCGAGGAGGGCAGCGGGTCGGCGCTGAGCAGCGCGCCGGCGACGGCCTCGAAGCGCACGAGCGCGTCGTCCACCACGAGCGCGATGACGCCGTCCTCGACCTCGACGGCGTGGACCTCGGCCGCTTGCCCGGGCCTCACGACCCACAGCGGGGCTCCGTCCTCGTCGTAGCGGGCGACGATCAGGTCGGGCTGGAGGGGGACGATGGGGGGCAACACGCCCGTGCCGAGGTTGACGCTCGCGGCGGTGGTGAAGCTGAGCACCACGCCGCCGTCTGGCGTTGGCGCGAGGGCGACGGACGGGAGCGAGAGACCGGTCTGCACGGTCCACACCAGGTCGCCCCAGTCGTCGTATTTGTGCAGGCGACTATCGGGCCCTCCGTTCATGTAGAAGACGCCCCCGTCACCGGTCGCCGCGATGGCATGGAACGCGGTGTTCAGCTCGCTGCCATAGCGGGGGACGGCGATTGCGAAGTACGGGAAGCCCCAGGGGTCGATGGAGTACAAGACGCGGAAGGTCTGCGCGGTCCACGTCCACTCGTCGAAGGCGCCGAAGGCGCTCGCGGCGCCGGGTGAGGCCGGCGCTGTGAACGCGACGAAGCCGGTCGGCGCCACGTCCATTTGGTACAGGTAGCTCACGCCCGCGGTGGGCGGGGCCAGCGAGCCGGTGAGCTCCTTGCCCCACAACAGGTCGCCGTTCGGGAGGTAGCGACCGACGAGCGCCACCGGCGTGAAGCCCCCGGGGACCGGCTCGAACTCGTCGACCAAGAGCTCGCGCCGCGAGAGCAGATAGGCGTTTCCGGCCTCGTCGACGCCCATCCTGTGGGGGAACTGCTCGATGGGCTTTCTCCACGCGGACTCGCCGTAGTTGCCGACGCAGTCTTCGCTCTGCAGCGACTGGGGCTCCTCGAAGAAGCAGAAGCACCCGGCGGAGGGCTCGTTGACCGCGCCGTCGCAGCTCTCGTCGAAGGGCGTGTTGCAGTCCTCGAGGGTCGGCACCACCTCGCCCTCGCAGGGCCCCCAGTGTCCTAGCGCGTCGCAGGTCCGCAGCCCCTGCTTGCAGGTGCCGATGCCCACGGTGAAGGGCGGTCCCGAGTAGCAGCCCGACAGCTCGCCTGGCGTGCACTCGCAGCCGGCGGCAGCCTCGTTCGCGGTCCCGTCGCAGTCGTCGTCGTCGGGCGTCCCGCAGCTCTCCGTGATCGGCAGCGTCTCGCCTGCGCACGGACCGAAGCCATCTCCCGAGGCGAGGCACGACTGTTGGCCTCCCTCGCACAGCCCGACCCCGAGCGTCGCCGTTGGGCCGGAGTAGCAGGCCGCGAGGTCGCCCGGCTCGCAGGGACACGGCGTCTCCACCTCGTTGCTGGCGCCGTCGCAGTCGTCGTCCTCCGGGGTCGAGCAATCCTCCGCGCGTGGCACGATCGCCCCCTCACACGGCCCGAACGCGCGGCCGGCGTCGTCGCAGGTGTGCACGCCTGCCACGCAGATCCCGACGCCCAGCGTGCCCGACGGCCCCCCATAGCAGGGCTCGGACTCCCCTGCGCTGCAGGCGCAGGCGTCGGCCTCATTGGCCTCGCCGTCGCAGTCGTCGTCCTCGGGAGTCGAGCAGTCTTCGACGCCAGGGACGACCTCTCCCTCGCAGGGGCCGAAGCTCGCGCCGTCCGCCTCGCACGTGTGCATGCCGGTGCGGCAGAGCCCGACCCCGACCGACCCGGACGGCCCGCTGTAACACGCCCCGCTCACGCCGGGCGTGCACGCGCAGCCCTCGTTGATCTCGCCGTCGCAGTCGTCGTCGCTGGGCGTCAGACAGTCTTCGGCGTCGGGGGTGATCTGCCCGAGGCAGCCCGTCTGGGCGTCGCCCCTCGCCGAGCATGACTGCAAGCCCTCGCGGCACGCCCCGACCCCGTTGGTCTCGGCCGGGCCCTCGTAGCAGGCCTCCTGGCTGTTCGGGACGCACACGAGCTGCTCGCCGTCCTCGTCGTCGCCGCAGGCGGTGAGGCTCGCGCCGAGGAGCGCGATCGCGATCGACAGCCAGCGATGAGGGCGCTCCATCAGCGAGTAAGCTACTGGATCCGCGGGAGCGCGGCGAGGCAGGGCGCGGCGGCTCAGGGCGCTCAGGCGGTCACCCCGAAGAGGGCGCCGACCCCGGCGGTCAACGCCATCGCGAGGCCTCCCCAGAAGGCCACTCGCGCCACCGACGCGAGCAGGGGCGCACCCCCAGCGCGTGCCGCCAAGAGGCCCAACGACGCGAGGAAGAGCAGGGAGCTTCCGGCGACGCCCCACATCAGCGCTTGGGACGGCAGCACCACGACCATCCCCAGCGGGAGGGCTGCGCCGACGGCGAACGTCCCCGCGGACGCGAGCGCTGCCTGAACGGGGCGCGCCGCGAGCGTCTCGGAGATGCCGAGCTCGTCGCGCAAATGCGCCCCCAGCGCGTCGTGTTTCATCAGCTGGGTGGCGACTGCCGACGCAAGCGCCTCGTCGAGGCCGCGCTTGACGTAGATCGTCGTCAGCTCTGCGTGCTCTTGCACGGGGTTCGCCGCCAGCTCCTTCTTTTCGCGAGCGGAGTCGGCGCGCTCGGTGTCGGCCTGAGAGCTCACCGAGACGTATTCGCCGGCCGCCATCGACATCGCGCCGGCGACGAGGCCGGCCACGCCTGCGACCAGGATGCTGCGCGTGGACGCGCCCGCCGCCGCGACGCCCAACACGAGGCTGGCCGTGGAGACGATGCCGTCGTTGGCCCCGAGCACAGCCGCGCGGAGCCAGCCTGTTCGGTGTGTCCGGTGCCGCTCGGGGTGTCGCATCGCGTGTCGCGCAGCATGGCACAGCGATCGCGAGGATGCGTTCGCCGCGTGACGACTCGCGCGCCCGCGCGCCGCCTACAGGGCCAACGCCTTGATCGTGTCTCCGGTGGCCCAGTAGATCGCGCCGGTCGTCTTCACGAGGTGGCGCACCTGGCGAGCGTCCTCGACGACCGTCGCAGGGGCGCCGCCGGACTTCGCCGCCGCGACGATCGACCGCTCGGTCGCCCAATAGACGCGCTGGTCGTCGACCGCGAGGGCGTGCGACCCACCCGACCACGGGCCGAGGGCCGCGAGCTTGGTGGGAGCATCGCTGCCGGACTGGAGCGCCATGATGGACCCCTCGTATTGCTCCGACTCGACGCCACCATTCAACCAATAGACCCCAGACGCGTCGGCGACGACCGCGTTGGGACCGGGGAGCGCGGAGGCGACCTTCTTCTGAGAGCCGTCGAGGCCGACCAGCGAGAGGGTGCCGGTGGGCGACGTGACCTGCATCGAGATCGGCCACGCGCCGACGAACACGCCGCCGTCGGCTCTCGCCACGAGCGCGGCGTTCGGCGCGACGTTGACGAGCGAGCGCTTGTCTGCGCCTTTCACGGCGGAGACCAGCCCCGCCGAGGTGAACACGACCTCGTCGGCCACGATCGCGACGCTGCCGATCGGGAACTCTGCCTCGGCGACCACTGTCGCGGCGCCGCCCGCTCGCGGGATCGACAGGAGCTGCGCCTTCGTCGTGGGGGTGTCGCCCCAGGTCCCCACGTACACAGTCGTGTCGTTCGTCGCGAGGCTCACCGGCTCCTTGAGATCCTTCGCGAGGACGGTGGGCGTGCCGCCGGCGACGGGCACCGACATCACGACGCCCGCGCCACGATCCACCCAGAACAAGGACGTGCCCGCGAGGGCCAGGCCGGCGACGTCCTTCTGGCCCGAGGCCAGCGTCACCGGTCCAGCGGGCGCTGACGCTGCGCTCGCCGTCGTCGTCGCCGCCGTGGTCGCCGTCGGAGCGGAGCTCACCGCGGCCGTCGCCGCCTTGACGCTCGAGCCCGTCGCGCTCGCGGCAGCGCTGGATGAGCCGGACGCGCCGGCCCCTTGTGGACCGCAGCCCAGCGAGAGGAAGGACATGGCCGCGACCGGACCGAGCCAGCGATAGAGAGCGTTCATCGTCCCCCGGTAGCAGCCCACGCGTCGCTTCGTCAACGGCGTGATTCGAGACGGCGCGGGTCTGGCCCGGACCACTTCAGCTACGCTTATGGCACGCTGCCCGGTCACTCCGAGCAGGTGAAGCGCGACTACATGGCGGCGCTGCTGGCCCACGCGGAGAAAGAGGCCGCCGAATAGCGGAGCCGTTGCCTGACGCGAGGCCCACCCACGACGCCTCAGGCGCGAGCGGACGTGGAGGGGGGGGCCTTGCTCCGGGCAGCTTTGTGGAGCAGGCTCCCGCCCCGCCCGCAGCATCCACGGCGTCGTTCAACCGACTGGGAGAAGTGACCATGGGACTTCGGATCAATGACATCGCCCCGAACTTCACCGCCGACTCGACCGCGGGGAAGCTGACGCTGCACGACTGGATCGGGGACGGCTACGCGATCCTCTTCTCGCACCCGAAGGACTTCACGCCGGTGTGCACGACCGAGTTCGGCGCCGTCGCCCGGCTCGCGGGGGAGTTCGCCAAGCGCAAGACGAAGGTGATGGGCGTGTCGGTCGACTCGGTCGAGGACCACCAGAAATGGAAGCGGGACATCGAGGTCTTCGCCGGCGCTCCGGCTGACTTTCCGATCATCGACGACACGTCGCTGGCGGTCGCGAAGGCGTACGACATGCTCCCCGCGGAGGCCTACCTGCCGGACGGCCGCACGCCCGCGCACACCGCCACGGTGCGCACCGTGTTCATCATCGGGCCGGACAAGAAGGTGCGGCTGACGATGACGTACCCGATGTCGGTGGGTCGCAACTTCGCCGAGATCCTCCGCGCGCTGGACGCGGTGCAGGCGACCGACGGTGTCCCGCTGGCGACCCCCGCCAACTGGCAGCCCGGCCACGACGTCATCGTCGCGCTCAGCCTCGACAACGACGCGGCGAAGAAGAAGTACGGCGACATCGACGTCAAGCTCCCGTACCTGCGCTTCACGAAGGCGCCGGCCGCCGGCTGAGGGGGCGCCCTGGGAGGGCGGCGAGGGGGCTGCTACGACCGCGCTGTCCGGGTCGGCGGCCCCGTCAACGGGGCAGGGGGACCACGCGCACGCTGACGTCGAGGGTCTCGCGGCCGCCGCCGACGTAGATGGTGCCGGAGGTGGGCGTCGCGTCGACGTAGCTGCGGCCGTGCGCCACGCGCACGTGCTCGGTCTGCGTGAGCACGCCATTGGTGGGGTCGAAGCCCTTCCAGCCGAGCTCGGGCAAGTAGAGCTCGACCCACGCGTGCGAGGCCTCCGACTGCGCGGTGTTCTCGGCCTTGGGCCCCGTGTAGACGTAGCCGCAGGTGTAGCGCGCGGGCACGCCGAGCAGGCGCGCGAGGCAGATGAACAGGTTCGTGAAGTCTTGGCAGACGCCGCGCCGGTTCGCGTAGACGTCGAACGCGGTCGTGGCGACCGTGGTCGAGTTCTGGATGTATTTGTACTCGCGGTAGATCGAGTAGTTGATGTCGAGCACGGTCCCGATGAGGTCGTAGTCGCTGCGCTCGACGAAGGTCATGGCGTATTCGGCGAGCTCCTGAAGCTGCGTCTCGGGCAGCTCTTCGGGGAGCAGGTACGGCGCCATCATCTCGCGCTGCCAGGGCATCCACACCAGCGGGATCGCCCGCCGCGCGTGGAGCGGCTTGAACTCGAGGGGGTCGGTGTCGAGCAGGTCGACCGTGGAGCGGGCCTCGACGATCAGCTCGGAGAAGGGCTTCTCGATGATGACGCGGCGAGCGCGGTTGCCGAAGACGTCATCGAAGTCGATCTGCTTGCCCTCGAACGGCGCCCCGTCGAGCTGCAGCTCGAGGCTCTGCTTCTGGACCCGCTGGAGCCGGTCGTGCACGGGCGCGAGCTTGAGCAGGTGGCTGCTGCGCTCCACCGGCTGCTCGTAGCGGTACATCGTCCGATGGACGATCTCGTACGAGCGGGGCTCGGCGCGGCGAGGGCCTTGCTGGATCGGCCTGAGCGTGCGGGGGCCAGGGTGCGCGTCGGAGTCGGCCTTGGCGCTCTCGGCGATGACCGCGCCCTGCCGCACCACGATCAGGTGCCCAGGCGAGAGGCGCGTCCATTCGACGGGTTTGTCGCCAGTGCGCTCGAGGGGCGACGATGAGATGGCGACGCCCTTGCGGCTGACCTCCCCGCGCCGCGTGAGATCGATGAGCAGATCCTCGTCGCCGAAGCCGAACTTGTCCCCCAGGGGTGGCAAGAGCTGCGCGAGGTACAGCCCGCCGTCGTCGTGCGCGTCCGAGTAGACGAGCAGATCGGTCCCGTCGCTGATGACCATCGAAAGCGTGCCGTGCTCGTTGAGATCCTCGAGCTCCACCCGGAGCTTGGCGAGATCGCACTCGCCGATCGAGCGCCAGCCTGCGTCCTCGATGCGCGACAGGAGGTCGCAGAACACGAGCTCGGTGTCGGTGGAGCCGACCGGCTCGAAGCGCCCCTCCACGACGAGGCGCTCGCGGAGGCTGCCGCTGTGTCCGATCAGCCAGTCGCGGCCGCCGTACGAGCGCGAGAACGGCTGCGTGTTGGCGTCGCTGTTCTGGCCCCAGGTGGCGGTCCGGATGTGGATCACGAACAGTGACGAGGCGAGGTGATCCCAGGCCTTGACGAGCTCGCTGCGGATGCTGCCGCTCGCCGGCGCGGGCTCCTTGAAGATCGAGGCGGAGGGCTCGCCGCCCGAGTAATAGCCGATGCCCCAGCCGTCCGGGTGCCGGCGTCCCGGGCTCAAGCAGCGCAGGTCGAACGAGGGCGCGAGGGTGCCTTCGAACGACATCGCGAAGAGGTTGGGCATGTCCGGTATGGAGCTACCGTGTGGCGGGCCTCATTGCGAGGCCATTTGCACGGAGGGCGGCGGGCCGTACCCGAACAGCTGCGATCCGACGTCCGCGCACACGCGGTTGGCCTCGGTGACGACGTGCGTGAGCACCTCGTGCACCTTGGCCCCACACAGCGAGTCGGGCGCGAGCCCGTCGAGCCAGCGCTCGAGGTCCTCGAGCCGCTCGAGCGCGAGCCGGCCCGGGACCCCGCCCGGCGGCGACCGGACCTCCCCCTTGGGGGCGGGCTCGGCGCAGATCGCGGCGAGGCGCTGCCGCGCGTACCCCGCGCAGTAGCGGACGCTGCGAGGGAAGCGGGGCTCCAGGCTGAGGAACGACGCGACCGCCGCCCCGGTGACCTTGCCGCGGTTACGCTTCATGAAGGCCTCGAACCCCGAGCAGGCCCGCAGCAGCGAGAGCCAGAGCGCGGTCTCGAGCACGGGGTGGGGCGCGCCCGCGGCCACCAGCGCGTGATGCTCGACGTCGAGCAGGCGAGCCGTCTGGCTCATGCGCTCGAGCACGACGCCGAGCCAGATGAAGTCGAGCGGGGTGTCGTGCAGCATCGTGCCTCGCACCAGGCCGAGGCAGAGCTGCGTCGAGCGCTGGATCCTCGCGAACAGGGCGTCGCGATCCTCCTCGTACATGCGCTCGGCCTCGCTCGAGCCGAGGAATACGTACAGCTCGTTGATGGTCTGCCACACCTCGAGGCTCACGACCTCGCGGATGCTGCGCGCGTTCTCGCGCGCAGCGGCGACGGTCCGCGTGATCGAGACGGGGTTGTGCGGGTCGCGCGCGAGGTAGCGTTGGACCGCCTCGGAGTCGGCCATCTTCTGCCGGCCGAAGCGCGCGACGAAGTCGGCCTCCTGGCCGGAGACGATCACGATCGGCGGCCACACGCGGTCCCGCGGGAGCTCGCCGTCGAGGGCGAGGACCCCGGTGACCTGCAGGTGGCGCGCCGAGCTCTCGGCGCGCTCCAGGTACCGTCCGAGCCAGAAGCAGTGGTCCGCGACGCGCGCGATCATGTCTCCTCCTGAAGGACCCAGGTGTCCTTCGAGCCGCCGCCCTGGCTCGAGTTGACGACGTAAGAGCCCTCGCGGAGCGCGACGCGGGTGAGCCCACCTGGCAGCACCCAGGGACCGTCCGGCGAGGTGAGCACGTAAGGTCGCAGGTCGACGCGCCGCGGGACGAGGACCTCTCTCTCTCCGTCCCACGTCGGGCAGGTCGACAGCTCGACGCGGCGCTGCGCGACGTAGCTGCGCGGCGAGGCCTCGATGCGACGCCGGAACTCGTCGCGCTCCGCGGCGGTGGAGGAGGGGCCCATCAACATGCCGTACCCGCCGGCCTCGTCGACGGCCTTCACGACCAGCTGGTCGAGGTGCTCGAGGACGTAGCGGCGGTCGTCGTCCCGCGCGCACACGAGCGTCGAGACGTCGCACAGCACAGGCTCCTCGCCGAGGTAGTAGCGGATGATGTCAGGGACGAGCGCGCACACCGCCTTGTCGTCGGCGACCCCGTTGCCGGGGGCGTTCGCGAGGGTGACGTTGCCCTTCGCCCACGCGCGCACGATGCCCGGCACACCGAGCAAGCTGTCCTCGCGGAACGCCTCGGGGTCGAGGAAGGCGTCGTCGATCCGACGGTAGACGACGTGCACCCGCGACAGCCCCCGCGTCGTACGCAGGAAGACCTTGTCGTCCTCGACCACCAGATCGCTGCCCTGCACCAGCTCGAGGCCCATCGTGCGCGCGAGGAAGCTGTGCTCGAAATAGGCCGAGTTGAACGGTCCGGGGGTCAACACGACGCACAGCGGATCGTCGACGCCCTCGGGCGCGGCGCGGCGCAGCGTCTCCGCGAGGCGCGCGGGGTAGTGGTCGACCCGGCGCACGCGCGCCTCGGCGAAGATGGTCGGCAGCACGCGCTTGGTAACCTGGCGGTTCTCGATCACGTACGAGACGCCGGAGGGGGTCCGCAGGTTGTCCTCGAGGACGCGGAAGACACCGTCCGGGTCGCGGATGAGATCGATCCCCGAGATGTGGATCCGCACGCGCTGGGGAGGCTTCACCCCTCGCAGCTGCGGCAGGTAGTGCTTCGCGCCGAGCACGACCTCTCTGGGGATCTTCCCCGAGGCCAGGATTTTCTGGTCGCCGTAGATGTCGTCCAGAAAATGTTGGAGCGCGACGATGCGCTGCTCGAGGCCGCGCTCGACGTGCCGCCAGTCGGCCGCGGTGACGACCCTGGGCACGAGGCAGAAGGGGAAGATCTTCTCGGACCCGCGCTCGTCGCTGTACACGCTGAACGTGACGCCCTGGTTGAGCAGGGAGCGCTCGGCGAGCGACTGGGAGCGACCGAGCTCGTTCGCGCGCAGGGTGAGCAGCGCCGCGAGCGGGCCCGCGAGCGAGGGGCGCAGCTTGGAGGTCGCTTCGAACAGCTCGTCCCACGTCCCGGACAAGGGGGCGTACGACGAGAATAGCCCGGGCTCTGGGGCCGACGCCCTCGGCGCGTCGCTCACGACGGGCTCTCCTCGCCCTCTTCTTCCGGCTCGGGCATGGGGTGATCGATGGCGAACCTCCGCAGGTCCAGGGTGTAGGGTGCCTCCTCGCTCGGCGGCGCAGGCACGGGCCGCACTGGCCGCTGCGAGGGCCCTTCGAGGGTGAACCGCTGCGCTCTGCGAGCGGCCGCTTCGAAGCGGGTGAGCGGCGGCAGATCGAAGGCGCGTCCCTCGGGGTGCCACACGTGATACGCGCAGGCGCCGAGCGAGCGCTTGGCCCAGGTGTCGACGAGCTCGATCCGCAGCGGGTGGTGGATGCCGAGGTGCGGGTGGAGGCTGTGGGGTGGCGCCCACGCGCGGAACCGGACGCCGCCGACGCGCTCGCCTGCGGCGCCGGTGGGGCGCAGCGGGAGCTCGATCCCGTTGACGATCACCTGGTGCCGCTCGGGGACGAAGCCGGTCGCGCGCACCTCCACGCGCTCCATCGAAGAGTCGACGAAGCGAGCCGTGCCCGTCGTCGTCAGCTCCTCGCCGAGCACGTTCCAAGGCTCGATCGCGTTGCGCAGCTCCAGCGCCACGTCCCCCAGCTCGAGCACCCCGACGACCGGGCAGCGGTGCTCGAGGAACACGCGGTACGCCTCGCGCGGCAGCGCGAGACCTTGGCTCGACAGGTGCTCGAGGACCTGTTCGAAGTCGGCCCAACACCAGGTCGGGAGCAAGAACTTGTCGTGGAGCACCTGCCCCCAGCGCACGAGCTTGCCGCGATACGGGCGCTCGGCGAAGGACGCGACCAGCGCGCGCACGAGCAGCGCTTGCGCGTGGGTCATGCGCACGTGGGGCGGCATCTCGAACGCGCGCAGCTCCACCAGCCCGTAGCGGCCATAGGCCGTCGCCGGGTCGAACAGCTTGTCGATGCAGATCTCGGCGCGGTGCGTGTTGCCGGTGAGGTCGACGAGCAGGTGTCGAAGCAGGGCGTCGACCAACCATGGCGGCGGCGATTCTCCGGGGTCGAACGCTTGCGCGAGGGCGATCTCGAGCTCGTAGAGCGCGTCGTGTCGCGCCTCGTCGACGCGCGGCGCCTGCGAGGTCGGCCCGACGAACAGGCCGCTCATCATGTACGACAGAGAGGGGTGGTGCTGCACGAACGTGATGAGGCTCGCGAGCAGATCCGGGCGCCGCAGGAACGGGCTCGCGAGCGGCGATGGGCCGCCGAGCGTGATGTGATTGCCGCCACCGCTGCCGGCTTGCCGGCCGTCGAGCTGGAACTTCTCGGCGTGCAGGCCGACGCCGAGCGCGGTCTCGAAGACCGCCTCCATCAGCTGCAGGTAGCCGCGGCAGGTCGCGGACGGGGGGATGTTGACCTCGATCACGCCGGGGTCGGGCGTGACCGAGAACTGGTCGAGCTGGGGCGACCTTGGCGGCGGATACCCCTCGAGCTCGACCGGCGACCCGAGCGCGGCAGCGGCCGCGCCGACCGCGGACACCAGGTCGAGGAAGCGCGCGGCGCTTGGCTGCGGCGGCAAGAAGACGAACAGTCGGCCGTCGCGCGGCTCGACGCACAGCGCGGTGCGGATCCCTGGGGCTCGCGCGGGCGGCGGCGCCGCCTGCGCGCCGCGCTTCCTTCGTTGGCGCTCCGCCTCGATGACGTCGGCGCGCCGCGGATCTTGCGGGCCCTCGTGGGCCTCCTCTTCGAGTGGGGGGGGCGGCCCACCCTCGATCGAGTCGAGGGGCAAGCGCAGGCCGATCGGGCTGTCACCCGGGATCAGGTAGAGGCGCTCTCTGCGGAGCTTCCACGCGCCGCCGACCCAGCCGCCCGAGGTGGCGGGCGCCAGCGGGAGCACCGCGCCGACCGCGACGTCGAGGCCGCGATCGAGCGCGCGCGCCAGCTGCCGGCGGGCCTCCGGATCGCGCAGGCCGGCGCGGTGGGGATCGACGCCGATCGGGAGGCGCGACTCTTCAACGACGAAGTGCCAGGGGTCTTCGAAGGCCGAGAGACAGAGCGCAGGCTCCAGGCCCAGCCGCTCGGCGATCGCCCTCGCGAGCCGCTCCGCGTCCGCGATCTGGGGAGCCCGCTCGGGCTCGCCGCGCGGCCCCGCCTCGATCGCCGCGCCGTCGGCCCGGGACACGACGGAGAGCGACCACCGCGGCAGGCTCTCGCCCGGGTACTGCTTTCCGAACCCATGGAGCACCACGCCGCCCGGCGCGAGGCGAGCTCTCAGCGCCTCGGTGAGCGCGAGGCCTTGCGACCATTTCGTCGGTCCCAAAGCGGCGCCGTTCCACTCGGGCTCGTTGGGGTAGAGCCGCGACGTGAACGTCGGCTCGCCTCCGACGGTGAGCGTGAGGCCTGCGCCCGCGAGCGACGCATCCACGTGGTCGCCAGCCGCCACGAGCGCCTCCCAGGTCTCCTCCGTGAAGGGCGCGGTCGGGCGCGGCTCGTGCCCGAGCCGACCGACCTTCATCTCGAAGGAGACGGAGACCGCGGGGCGGTCGCTCGTCCCTTCGACGGGCGCCGCAGCCGAGGGGCGGGCGGTGCACGCGAGGGGGATGTGCCCCTCGCCGCAGAGCAGCCCGCTGGTGGCGTCGAGGCCGACCCACCCGGCGCCGGTGAGGAAGACCTCCGCCCACGCGTGGAGATCGACGACGTCACGCGACACCCCTCGCGGCTCGTCTGGGATCATCCCCTCGTCGGTGAGCTGCACCAGGTACCCGCTCACGAAGCGGGCGGCGAGGCCTCGAGAGCGCAGCGCTGCGACCAGCAAGACCGCAGAGTCTCGGCAGCTGCCCCTGCCTGCGGCGAGGGTCTCCTCGGGCGTCCACACGCCAGGCTCTTCTCGGATCACGTAGCGGAGGGCGCCGCTCACCGCCTGGTTGATCGCCACGATGAGGTCGACCGTCTTGCCTTTCCTCGGCAGCGCGTCGAGGAACGCCGCGAGGCGGGCGCCCCCTGCGAACGCCGGATCGGTCGTGTCGAGGTAGGGCGAGAGATCGCCCGCGAGGCCGTCGGGGTATTCGAACGGGACCCCTCACACGCGGGGTCGACGAAGAAATCGAAGGGGTTCACCGGGCGGATATCGACGGCCAGCTCGACCGATAGGTCGAGCGCATCGACCCGTTGCCCCGCCTTGAAGCTGAGCCTGGCGACGTGGTTGCCGGCCGGGTCCTGTTGCCACCGCACAGCGCAGGGCTGCGCGACGTGCAGCGCGTACGTCTCGATCTTCGCCTTCGCGTGCGTCGCGGGCTTGAGCCGGATCGTGTGGGGGCCGAGGGCGGCGGGGCCGTCGTAGACGTACCGGCTGCGATGAGTCAGGTGAAGGCGCACGCGCCGAGGATAAGCCACCGCGGTGTTTCGGGAGCGTTTCGTCGCTCCTCGACCACGGTCAGGGCAGCGCGGTTGGGTCTCGCAGCAGGGCGCGTGTGAAGGTCGCGCGCAGGTAGAACCCCCGCGGGACCGTCGTGATGCGCTCCCCCTCCCGACCGAACGTGACGGTTCGCGCGGAGCCATCGCGCGCCTTCGGGCGGAGCTGGAGGTAGCGGCCCAGGTGGGCCGTGACCTCCTCGACGCGCCCGGCGCCGACGAGCCCCATGATGTCGTCGTAGTCGGCGCGCAGCTGAGCGTCTTGGGCGGGCGTGGGCCGGAACAGGGAAGGCTCCCCGACCGTGCGGTCCTCAACAGGGACGCCCTTGTCGCCCACGATCGGGACGAACAGCACGCAGGTGAGCTTCTGTCGTACCCACGACGCGTCCCAGTCGACGTCGTCGCCCAGATCGACCGCCGCCACGAACGTCGACTCGTGCGGCTTGTAGGCCAGGTCGACCGGGATCGTCTTCAGCTCGACGCCCTGAGCGGGGAAGTCGACCCGCCGAACGCCGCTGCCCCCCGAGGCCCCCAGCGCTCGCTCGACGAGCTCACCCACGCGGCCCTTCATCGAGACCCCTCCTCGGGGGGCCTCGCGCCCGACCTCACGCGCGATCGACGCGAGGGTCCGGCCGGTCAGCTGCTTCGCGTCCGCGAGCACGTCGAGGGCGAGGTCGCGCACGACGGCCGCTCATCGCTCGCGCAGCAGCGCCCCGGGGTTCATCACCCCGGCCGGGTCGAGCGTCGCCTTGACCGCCCGCAGCCCTTCGCGGAACAGCGGCGCCGTCTCCTTCTCGTGCCACGGGACCACGTCCCGACCGATCGCGTGGTGGTGCGTGGAGGTGCCGCCGGCCGCCACGATGGCGTCGGTGATCGCGGCCTTCACGTCTCGCCACATCGCCTCTTCGGCGCCCTCCCGTGCTCGGGCGATCACGGTGTAGTAGGGGGCGCACCCGTCGCGGTACGCGTGCGTGACGCGTCGAGCGAGCAGGTGGGGCCCGAGCTCGAGCGCTGCGACGGCGCGCCGTACCGCCTCGTCGAGCGCGGGGATCATGGCCCATGGCGCCGCCGTCTCGTACGTCTCCACGAAGACGCCACGCAAGACGAGCTCGTCTCGCAGGTACGGGCCGCGGAAGAACGACGCCTTGTACGTGTCCGCCGTCGCGTCGCGACCCCCCGACGCGTCGAACGTCGACTGGACCGCGCCCTCAGCCACCACCCCGCCTGCGTCCTTCACGACCCCGAGGGCCTGCGCGAGCAACCCGTCTTGAGGGTGGTGGGCGGACTCGAACGCGAGCAGCAACAGGTTTGCGTCGAACGCGCCCGCGCCGCTCATGATCGCCTCGGCGCCGTCGATGAGGCGACAGTTGGACGGCGACAGCCCGCTCTGAACGAGGCGACGCAACGCCTCGAGCCCGACCTCGAAGCGCTCGAACGACACCGTGGCCGACGCGCGGTGGCGAGGCCGCTCGAAGAGCCGGACCCACGCGCTGGTGATGAAGCCGAAGGCGCCCTCGGAGCCGATGAACAACCGCTCGGGCGCCGGGCCCGCCCCAGAGCCAGGCAGCCGTCGCGTCTCGAGCTTGCCGGCGGGCGTCACGACGCTCACGCTCTCGACCAGGTCGTCGATGTGCGTGTAGACCGTCGCGAAGTGGCCGCCCGCGCGCGTCGCGACCCAGCCGCCGAGCGTCGACAGCTCGAACGACTGGGGGAAGTGGCGCAGGGTGAGGCCCTTCGGGCGCAGCGCCGCTTCGAGATCGGGGCCCAGGGTGCCCGCACCGAAGCGGGCGGCGAGGCTCTGCTCGTCGAGCTCGAGCAGGCCCGACATCGCGCGGAGGTCGACGCTGAGCGCGGCGCTGAAGCGCGACCCAACCTCCGGCTCGACGCCGCCAGCGACGCTCGTGCCGCCGCCGAAGGGAACCAGGGCGATCTGGCGCGCGGACGCGATCTCGCACAGCTGCACGAGGTCGTCCTCGGAGCGCGGCACGGCGACGGCGTCGGGCACGTGGGGGAAGACCCCGCGCACGGCGCGCGCCAGGTCTCGATAGGAGCGGCCTAGCGCGTGCACGAGGCGCTCGTGCGAGGAGCGCTCGAGCAGCCTCTCGATCGGCGTCGACTCGGGCATTCGGCTCGCCGGCACGGGCACCGCATCCGCGCTGGGAGGGGCGAGCGGCCCGGGCGCCGGCCCCCCCAAGAGGGCGCTCAAGCTCGCCTCCGCGAACGCGAGGGCGCGCGGGTCGGCCCGCTCGCCCTCGTACCCCCAGCCCCAGATTTTTCGCGGTCGCATGCCGCCTACTTCACGGGCGTCGAGACCGACTCGAACGGCGCCGAGGTCTCCTCGCCGCTGGCCAGCTTCAGCTTGTAGCGAAGCCCGTCGTCCTCGAGCGCGGTGATCTGCCCTTCGACGAAGAGCTCGCCGTTCGCGAACCAGATCTTGTCACCGACCTTGTGCGTCACGTGCACGCTCACCGGCTTCACGGTCGAGGTGGGGACGCGAAGCGGCTTGCCGCTGCTCGTGATCAGCCACGCCTTATCTTCTGCTGGCGCGTTGTGCACGAAGAAGCCGGGCCGAAACTCCTGCTTGGATTTTCCGCCGGGCTCCTCCTTGTTGGTGGTGTACGAGGCCGGCGCGCCGAACTTGAGCGTGCCGTCGAGCTTCACCACCTCGATCGGGTCGACGTCGAGCTCCTGGATGTCGCCCGCGTAGCGGAAGCGCACCTTCACCTTGCCGCCCTCGACCGCGGTGACCCTCGCGAACGCGCGGCTGCCCTTCGCTGCGACGGCGACCGCGTCTCCCTTGACGAGCCCATCGGCCGCCTTCGCGCCGGCGACGAACGCGCCCGGCACGAAGACGTCGCGCTTGTCGGTGGGGCCCTTGAAGACCGCCTCGTCCCCTTCGAGCCGGTCGACCGGCATCAGCGAGAGCTTGAGCGTGTCCCACCCTTCGCTGACCGGAACGATGGCCCACGCCTTCGCTCCCGCGTCGAGATCGGGCTTCACGACTGGGCCGCCGAAGTCCGACCACTTGAGCGGCCCGCTGGGGGTCGCCACACTGACGGCCTGCGAGGGCACGCTCGACGCCGAGGTGAACGCGCTGGCCGAGGACTTCGCGGTCGGGACCTGGAGCTTCGCGCCCGACGAGCTGGCGGTGGCTTCGGTGCCTGTCGCCGCTGGGCCCTGGATGATCTCGTCTTCGCACGCCGCGAGCGCGGCCAACGCGCAGAGCGAGAGGCAAACAGCAGCGCTTCGAACGAGCCTTCTCTGGTTCACGGGCGGGATTGTGGTGAAGGTTGGCCGTTTTTGGAAGCGATACCGCTCGGCCCCCCCCGGGCGATCATTTCAGGGTGTGTCCGAGCGTCATCGTCGTCGCCTCGAGGGCGACGTGACCCAGGTCGACCTTTCGCACCTTGCGCGACACCGCGTCGAGGACGAGCCGCTGAGCCCCCCCGACCGTGAACATCGCGACGCGACGAGGCTCGACCGGCAGCTTCAGCGACCCGGCCGAGTGCGCGGAGCGGAGCACGTTCGCGAGCCGGTCGACGGTGAGATCTTCGATGCGACGCAGCGAGGCGTCGATGTCGGGGTGCACCCCGGTCGCGACCCTGAGCAAGACGTGGACGCTCGAGTCGTCGTGGTACAGCGCGTTGAGTGAGCGGTGCAGCTCGTTGGCGGCAAGCGAGACGCCCTGGTGAGGCGCTGCGCCGTCGGGGCGCTGCGCCGGGCGACGCTTCTTCGCGGTGGGGGCCCCGGCTTCGGGAGGGCGGACACGCTCGACCGGCTCGGCGTTCTCGAGTCGCTCGCGGGCGTCGTCGAGGATGCCCAGGAACACGTCGCGTCGGTTGCTGAAGTAGAGGTAGACCGTGCCCCGCGAGATATCGAGGTGCTGGCAGATGTGGTCGATGTTCGTGTGGTGGTAGCCGTTCTTCGCGAAGTGATGGCGGGCCGCCTCGAGGATGCTGCGCCGGCGCTCGGGGCCGGTCATGTAGGAAGAGGTCTTGGTGGCCACGGTCACTTCCTGTCGAGCGACGAGCGGGCGATCGAGCGGCGCAGGAAGCGCGCTGCGCGGTCGATCGAGGCCCCACACGTCGGAAGAAGGTCGGCGAAAGCCTGGTAAGAGTGGACCATGCCCCGCTCGACGTCGACCTCGACGTCGACCGCTGCGGCGCGGGCTCGCTCGACGAAGCGGAGCGTCTGCTCGTAGAGGATCTCGGCGTCGCCGATCTGTACCAGCATCGGCGGCAGCCCCGAGAGCTCCGCGCGAGCAGGCGAAATCAGCGGGTGCGCCGGGTCGTGTGCCGCGCTGACGTAGTGGCCGGTGAACGATTGGCCCCAGGGGACGGTGACCCAGTCCATCTCAGCGCGGGCCGCGTTCACCTCGTCCCACGCGTCTTGATCCACGAACGGCGACATGAGCACGGCCCCAGCCGGCGTCGCGAGGCCCTCGTCCCTCGCCAGGATGCAGAGGCTCGCCGAGAGGCCACCGCCCGCCGAGTCGCCGGCAACGGCGACGGGCTCACCCTCGGCGGTGAGCGCCGCGTATACCGCTCGCGCGTCGTCGATGGCGGCGGGGAACGGGTGCTCGGGCGCGAGCCGATATTCGGGGAACACGACGCGCAGGCCGCCGCTCGCCGCGATGCGCGCCACGATCGCGCCGTGGGTCTCGAAGCTGCCGAAGATGTATCCCCCACCGTGGAAGAAGATCACGGTCGGCGCGCTCGCTGGCGCCGCCAGCGGCTCGACCACAAGGCACGGGACGCCCCCGACTCGCTCCGACGACACGCGGACCCGCTTGAGCGCCGGGCTCGGTGTGGCGAGGCGGTCCCACGCGGCTCGCTGCCCGGGGACGTCGAGCGCGTCGATGCGCGCCCGAGACCGCTTCATCGCGCCGACGAGGACCTCGAAGGCGAGCCCCCACGAAGGGTTGATGCGCCGCCCGCGGACACGGCGATGGGCGGCGTCGGCGAGCGAGCTCGCCAAGTCGAGGGGGAGGCGGGGATCCATCGCGGGCCTCGGTGCCTCAGGGCTTCTTGCCGCTGGGCGCGGGCCCAGCGCTGGTGGGCGGCGCAGGAGGGGAAGGGGCGGCCTCGGGCGTGGGCGCCGAGGGCGCGGCCGCGGCCTTCTTCCCGGCGGGCGCAGGCGGCGGCGCGGTGAGGTCGAGGTCCTGGAGGAGGTCTTCCATCTCGATCCGCTTGTCGAGGCGCTTGGCCTCGAGGTCGGCGAGCTGGGCGCCGAGCTTGTTGCCCTCGGTCGAGAAGTCGTCGAGCTGCTTGGTCCACTTCTGGCGCTGAGCGTTCGCCTGCGGGTTCTTCTCGATCGAGCGCAAGCTCTCTCGCAGCTCGTCCGCGCGCTGGTCGAGCTTGTCGCGCTTCTCGGTGAGCCCGTAGATCTGCTCCTCGATCTTGCCGATGTCGCGGCGCTTCTCGACGATCGGCGACAGCTTCTTCTTCGCCTCGGGCGTGAGATCGGTCGCGATGAGGAGCTTCTCGAGCACGGCGAGGGCGGGCCGATCCCAGATGCTGATCGAGCTCTTGCTCGGGGTCTGCTCGACGATCGTGATGGTGCCGTCGCGCTGTCCTGCGGGGACGGCGACCTTGATGTGCCAGCCGTCCGGCAGATCTTCGGTGCCCTCGGGCCGCTCGGCGAGCGCGTAGTTCCAGCCTGATTTGGGGTGGCGCACGAGGACCGTGAAGCCGGTGTCGAGCGTCTGCGCCTTGATGTTGTAGGTGGTCGCGCGGCGCGCGAACTGCTCGACCTCGAGGATGCCTCGGGACATCTTCACCAGCCGCATCTCCTCGCGATCGTCCTTCACGCTCGAGGTCACCAACAGCCCCGTCTCGACAGCGAACGGGATCGTCGCGCTGGTGCCGCTGCCGACCGTCTCGCTGAGCCCCTCGCCGACGAAGCTGCCCCCCGCGTAGATCGCGATGGGGCCAGGCTCCAGCACGAAGGGGGTCGTGTTGCGGAAGCGCACGACGCGATAGGGGTTCGACTCGTAGCCGTAGCCAGCGCCGACGCCCGGGCGGAACAGGAACACCTCTTCGCCCTCGACGTCGGCGTTCACGATCGCGACCATCGTCGACGTGCCTTCGGGCACCGTCACGCGCTGATCGATGTCGAAGCGCGTCTGCCCGGCCACGGTCGCGGCCTTCGCTTGCGCCTGCATCGAGCGGCGCATCGAGTCGTAGTCGACCGCGGGCCTCTTCTCTTCGGCCTCTCGCGGCGGCATGCCCTTGAACCCGCCGCCGCCAGGCCCGCCCGCCTCGGCGCGCGCGAGCTTGGAGGGCTTGGCCTTGGAGGCCTCTTTCTTGTTCTTGTCGGCCTTGCTGGAGGTCGTGCGCGTCTCCGCGTCGTCCCCCTCGCGGCCGTAGCCGTAGCCGTAGCCGTCAGCCGCGGGGGCCGGGGCCGACGCGGGCGGCGGCGGGGGGGGCGCCTCGTCGTAGACCGTCTCGCCGACCATCGCCTCGGCCTGACGATGCACCCCGCTCTCGGTCAGATCGCTGCGCGGCACCTCGCGCGGGGTGTGCAGATCGTAGCGGAACGCGATCGGCGCGCCGGAGGTGAGGCCCAGGTTGACGTCGGTCCAGTCCTCGCCGCTCGTGTTGTCGACGACCGCCCACGCCTGGAGCAGCGCCTTGCCCTTGCCCTCCTTGGGCAGCACGACGCGGTAGGTCGGCTTCCACATGGGCGCCGCGGCGACGTAGCTCACCAGCAGCTCGTGCGAGCTCTTGCCCGCCAGCCGGATCGAGACCTCGACCTGCTGGAACATCCCTTCGCCGGCGCTGGCGTCGAGCGTTCGGTTGAACTGCATCGCGAGGTCGCCGTCGGTCAGCTTCACGCCCTTGACCTTCGAGAGCCGGACCACGCGCATCTGATCGCCGTCGAGGAGCGTCACGCGGTGGTCGCGGCTGCCGCCCGGCCCGGGGTGTTGCGGCACGCCCGGCCCGCGCGCGGAGACCTCGGGCGGCGCGTCGATCAGCTGCTCGACCATCACGATGCGCCCCTGCACGGTGCCCTCGGTGGTCGACAACACGACCTCCGTGCCGCGGAGCTGATCGAGCACGTCGGCGAGGCTCCCGTAGCCCGGCTGGAGCGAGGCGAGGGCCGCGTTGGCCCAGCTCTGGGGGTCGAGCGGCATCGAGACGCTCACCGCGCGGCCCGTGTCTTTCTCCACGACCGTGAGGCTCTTGAGCAGGTCGTTGATCTGGTCCTTGCGGACCTTGAGGGTGAGGATGTTCCCGTCGACTTCGCCGACTCGCTCGAAATAGCCGATGCCGTTGCGGTAAAGGACGACCCGATCGAGCTTCAGCGGGGAGTCGGCGCTCGGGTAGCGCGTCCTCATCTCCCCGGCGCAGCCGGTGAGGAGGGTCGCGGCCAGGGTGAGTGCGCAGAGGGAGGTTCGTCGGATCATCGGGCGCATGGTCCAAGGCCCCGCGCCGGACGTCTAGACCCAAGCGACCCCAGGTTGTCCACAGGGCTGTGGAGAGGGTGTGGACGCTCCGCTCCGTCCCGTCACCTGTCCGCTTGTCAGGGGCCGAGGGGTCGGGCACCTTCGGGCGGTCTTGCGGACGCTGGGCGAGCGTGTCGAAAAGGATGGGCCGCTGGCCGCGCGCGACGCGGTTCGTCTCATCGTGCGCCTGGCCAAGACCGTCGAGCAGCTGCACCGACGCGGCGAGGTGCACGGGAGGCTCGGCCCGACCGCCATCGCGCTGCCAGGGCCGCGCATCGCGTCGGCGCGGCTGCGGAGGGCGAGCTCGATCGACGCCGCCGCGATCCCCGCGCGGCCCTCGCGCGACGACGACGCCTACGCGGTCGCGACGCTGCTCTACTTCGCGCTCACGGGCACCCGGCCAGAGGCGTCCGGGCCGGCGTCGAAGCTGCCCCCGCTCGCCGTGTTCGACGCGGGGGACGACGCGCTCGAGGCGATCGTCGCCCCAGCCCTGTCGCCGGGCTTGGCCGGCCTGCGCGACCTCACGGCGCTGCGCCGGGACCTGGAGCAGTGGCTCGACGACCCGTCGCCGGCAGAGTCCGACGCGCTCCCGTGGGAAGACGTCGAGCGGCCCCCACGAAAGATCGATCTCTCGAGCCTGCCGCCGCCGCCCCTGGCAGCCCCCGCCCGGGGGACGGCCCCGTCACAGCCCGACGAGGACGAGCGCGAGACGCTCCCTGGCGAGAGCCCGGCGCCGCTGTCGAAGCGTCCCCCGCGCATCGTCCCGCCCAAGATCGCCCGCCAGCGCTCGAGGCCGCCGCCTCTGCCCAGACCTGAGCCCGAGCCCAGCTCCCAGAAGGACGAAACGCAGGCAGAGGTTCGCCCACGTGAGACCAAGCGGAGCTCGCCGCGTGCGCTCGTCGCAGCCGGTGGCGCGGCGGCCGTGGTCGTGATCGCGTACCTCGCGCTGCGCGCTCCCGCGGCTCCAGACCCCACGCCCACGGCCGCGAACGGAGCAGGCTCCGCACCCTCCGCGCCGGTCGAGCCCCCTGCGTCGCCCACGCTCCCGTCCCCCGTCGCCCCGTCAGCCGCGGTAACTCCAGGCGTGCCCTCTGTCGCCCAGCCTGTCGCCTCGGCGCCTCCTCCGGACGTGTCGTCCACCGCGCCTGCGAAGCCACCCACCAGCGTGGGGGCGTGTTTGCAGAAGGCCCTGTCGCCCGACAGCTTCGCGGAGGCGCCGTCGGACGTGGACTTCATCTGCGCCGAGGCCGACGCGGTGAAGGGCGCCGGGCGGCTGAGGACCCGCATCGTCATCGCGGGAGACGGGCGCGGCGTCACCGAGGGGATGAAGGAGTGGTCGCTGCTCGGAGGGTACGAGCTCGCCGCGTACGCTGCGATCCGCGCCGAGTGCTGCCCCGAGGCGGGGCCCTCGACGGTCCCGGCGTCGCCGCAGATCTGCTCGGTCTCGGTGGAGAGCGCGGTCCGCAAGGTCGCCGCTGCTCGGGCCGCGGGGTCGAAGGAGCTGAGCGAGGCCACCGAAGACCTCGATCGCGCCCTTCGCTGCGTCGTCCGGGCCAAGCAGGCGAGCGCCTTCGGCGGCCACCCCCGTCCGAGCGGCGGGGAGGGGACCATCCTGAAGCAGATCTTCAAGCGAATGGCCGCCAAACCCTGACGTCCCCACGCGCACATGGGCCCACGTAGGCCCGGCGCTCGCACGAACGCAGGGTCGTCCACTCGCGTGGGCTCGATCGGGCTGGTATGCTCCAGGTTTGGTGCCTTACCGAGAGTTCTCCGGAGCACTCGATGCTTGACCGCGCTTCTTCTGCCGACAACGCGACGCCGGAGGCGAGTGGCCTCCTTTCGTCGTCGCTTCAGCCCGGCGGGGTCATCCACGGCAAGTACAAGGTCGAGCGCGTGATCGGCGAGGGGGGCATGGGCGTCGTCGTGGCCGCGCGCCACATGACGCTCGATCGCAACGTCGCGATCAAGCTGCTCAACACCAAGGCGCGAGGCAGCGCAGAGGCCCTGGAGCGCTTCACGCGCGAGGCCCGCGCGGCGGCGAAGATCCAGAGCGAGCACGTTGGGCGGGTGCTCGACGTCGACACCTTGCCGAACGGCGGGCCGTTCATCGTCATGGAGCTGCTCGAGGGACACGACCTCGCCGTGGAGCTTCGCGCGAAGGCGGCCTTACCCGTCGCCGAGGCGGTGTCGATCATCTTGCAGGCGAGCGAGGCCATCGCCGAGGCCCACGCGGGCGGCATCGTGCACCGCGACCTCAAGCCTGCGAACCTCTTCCTGTCGAAGACGCCGTCGGGGCAGTCGAGCGTGAAGGTGCTCGACTTCGGCATCAGCAAGATCACGCGCCGCGACGACTCGGGAGCGACGACCGACGACAAGGCGCTCACCAACGCCGGCTCGATGCTGGGGTCGCCGCTCTACATGTCCCCCGAGCAGATGCAGGCGTCGGGGCAGGTCGACAAGCGGACCGACATCTGGTCGCTTGGGGTCATCCTCTACGAGCTCGTCACGGGCCGCTCCCCGTTCGACGGCAAGACGATCCCCATCATCTGCGCGCAGGTGCTCGCGTCGCCGACGCCCCCGCTCGACCTGCCGGGCGCGCCGGACGGCCTCGAGGCCGTGATCCTGCGGAGCCTCGCGAAGGATCCGGCGAAGCGCTACCGGGACGTCGCGCACTTCGTCCGCGCGCTCGCGCCCTTCGCGCCCGAGCAGGCGGCGATCACGCTCGAGTGGTGCTCGAAGCTGAAGGACGACTCGGGACAGGTCGCCGCGACGCCCGCGACGATCCCCCCTCCAGGCTTCGCCAAGGAGGGCGGCCTCACCATCACCTCGTGGAACGCGAAGCCCGACGTAGCGCCGCGCCGTCGATGGTTGCCGCTCGCGTTCGCCGGGGTCGGCTCGCTCGTCGTGCTCGGGTTCGCGCTGCAGAGCGCGCTCTCGGGCGACTCGGCGCCGACGGGCGCGAGCAACGCGGCCGCCACGGCGGAGCCGGGAGCAACCTCCGGTCGCGGCGACGAGGTCGTGGTCACGGCGACCGCGGTCGAGCCCGCGATCGCGACCGTGCTGCCCGGCGCGACCTCGACCGCTACCTCTTCCGCTGGTGCGAGCGACGCCCCGTCGGCGTCCGCGAGCGCAGCCGCGACCGCCCCCGCATCGGCGAAGCCAACCTCTCCTGCTGGTCCGCGGACGTGGAAGCCGTCTGGGCCGAAGACCTCGAAGACCGCTGGGTTCGGTGGACGTGAATAGTCGAAAATGGTTGTGGGCCGTGCTGCTGACGCTCGCGGCGCTCGTCTGTGTGTGGTTGCCTCGGGCAGCGACCGTCCTCGCGCAGGGGGCGCCGTCCGCGAGCGCGAAGCCGCCCGTCGCGCCGTCGAGCGCCAAGCCTGCGGGCGCGCCTGCGAAGGCGCCGGCTGCGTCCGCCAGCGCTGCGCCCGCCGAGCCGCCCCCTCAAGAGATCCCTGATCCCGGCGTGCCGACGATCGACGCCAAGGCCAACGCCGAGACGCTCTTCAAGAGCGGCAAGCAGCTGCTCGACGAAGGCAAGTACGCCGAGTCCTGTCCGCTCTTGGCGGAGAGCCTCCGCCTCGACTTCGGCCTCGGGACGTTGCTCTGGCTGTCGCACTGCCAGGAGCAGCTCGGGCAGACGGCGAGCGCCTGGGCGGGCTTCAAGGAGGCCGAGGAGGTCGCGCGCAAGAAGGGCGAGACCGCGCGAGAGCAGAGCGCGCGAGAGCGCGCGGCGGCCCTCGAGGGCAAGCTGGCGAAGCTCAAGATCGTCGTCGCCGAGGAGAACACCCGCATCAACGCCGTCGTGAAGCGAAACGGCGTGGTGGTCGGCGCGGCGGCGTGGGGTCAGTCGCTGCCGGTCGACCCGGGCACGCAGAAGCTCGAGGTCGAGGCGCCCGGGTACAAGACGTGGACCGAGATCCTCGTCGTCCCCGGCGGGCCCAGCGAGTCGGAGGCCAAGGTCCCTGCGCTCGAGAAGCTCCCCGACGCCGACGTGCCGAAGGAAAAAGGCGGGGCCATCGACGGGCGCGCGATGCGCATCGCCGGTCTCACGATCGGCGGGGCAGGCATCGCCGGAATCCTGATCGGCGCGGGCTTCGGCATCGACGCGATCGTCACCTACAACGAGGCGCTCGACACCTGCCAGGACGAAAACCCCGACCTGTGCACGTCGACCGGCGTTCGCTTGCAGGAGGACGCGAGCCGCTCTGCGCTCGTATCCACCGTCGCCTTCAGCGTCGGCGCCGCGGCGCTCGCGGGCGGCGCGCTCACTTTCTTCCTCGCTCCGGCCGACGAGCCAGCGCCCAAGGTGGGGGCGTGGGTCGATGCGAACGGGTTCTTTCTTTCCTTCGGAGGTGCCTTATGAACCGATCGATCCTCACGACCACGAGAGCGCTCGCGTTGCTGGCTTGTGTGGGCGGCGCAGGAGCGTGCGACGTCCTGATCGGCATCGACGATCTCAAGACGGCCCCAGACGAGCCCGGCATCTCCTGTGAGACGCCGGCCGACTGTCCGTCCACGGGCAACCCTTGCTTCATCCGCGCGTGCACCAGCCAGGGGATCTGCGAGCTGCGCGACGCGGGCATCGCCGACATCCCGACCGATCCCAACGTGGGAGACTGCCAGCGGCTCGCGTGCGTCGACAGCGAGCCGACGCCGGTGCCCGACGCCAACGACGTGCCGAGCGACGGCAACGAGTGCACGCTCGAGGGCTGCTCCGAGGACGGCCAGCTGATGCAGGCGAACGCCGACCCCGGCACGGCCTGCGCCACCGGCGTGTGCGACGGCAGCGGGAGCTGCGTCGAGTGCGTGGGGCCGAGCGACTGCCCGAACGCGAACCAGGACTGCGTCGGCTTCGTCTGCGTGGGCATGGGCTGCGACGACGGGGCGCAGAACGGCAACGAGACCGACGTCGACTGCGGCGGCGGGGACTGCCCGCGCTGCGGCGTCGGTGATGGGTGCGCCGAGGGCTCGGACTGCAACTCGGGCGTGTGCGAAGGGTCGGGCGGGCAGGAGACCTGCCAGGCGCCGTCGTGCAGCGACAACGTCCGCAACGCGCTGGAGACCGACGTCGACTGCGGCGGCCTGCAGTGTGACGGCTGCCCGATCGGCGACCTGTGCGAGGAGAACTCCGACTGCGAAGCGCTCTACTGCCACTGCGGCGAGACCGAGTGCCGCTGTGACACGCCCGCGTGTGACGACGGCGTCAAGAACGGCACCGAGCTCGCGGTCGACTGTGGCCCCGAGTGCAACGAGTGCGCGGACGGCGGACCGTGTCAGGAGAGCTCGTGGTGCGCGAGCAAGGTCTGCGAAGGCGACGTCTGCCAGGTCCCGACCTGCGAGGACGGCGTGCTCAACGGCCTCGAGGCGGGCGTCGACTGCGGCGCCCCGCAAGATTGCCCTCCCTGCAACGGCTGAGCCGCCAGGTGAATGTGCCGGTTGATTCGCTCGGGACGAGCCGAGCGAAGTGTCTCGCGCCGGCTTCGCGGGTCGCTCGGGACCCGCGAAACCGAAGGGCCCCGCGCTAGCGGGCGCGCGAGAATAATTACGGCTTGAGCACGCGCACGAGGCGCATCCGTCGGCCGGGCGCGAGCGCGGTCGACAGGTCGTGCGCGTCCGACTCGAGGATGGCGGCGTGCGCGGTCTTGAGCTCGATCGGCTCGCCGGTGAGCTCGCGGACCATGTCCTCCCAGCCGGGGTTGTGACCGAGCACCATCACGGTGCGCGCCCCCGGCGGGACGTGGCCAGCCGCTGCCCGGACCTCCGCGAGCCCCGCGTGGTAGAGCTCGGGCAGGTAGCTCACGGCGGCGTGCGCGAGGAACGGAGACATCGCCTCGAACGTCTCGGTGGTCCGCGTGCTGTCACTCGACAGCACGACCTCGGGGACCAGGCCGTCCGCCTTGAGCGCCTTGCCCACGTGCGGAGCCTCTTTGCGGCCGCGCTCGTTCAGCGGCCGCTCATGATCCGTCTCGGCGCCAGCGTTCCAGTCGCTCTTCGCGTGGCGCATCACAATGAGGCGGAGGGACAAGCTAGTCGACCTGCGACGGGCCGTTGCCTTCGCTGCAGGCGAAGGTCGTGGCGTCGAGGCCGTCGTCGATGTTGATGAGCGGGTGGTCGGCGACGGCGGTCCCGTTGTTGTCGATGCAGATGTCGCTGGTGCAGATGAGGGTGTCCGCGGGGACCTTCGTGCGGATGACCTGCACGTCGTCGATGTTCCAGCCAGCGACGCCTGGGAACTCAGCCGCTGTGATGTTCATCTCGAAGCGCACCTTGA
Organism: Polyangiaceae bacterium; assembly: GCA_016719945.1. Lineage (GTDB taxonomy): Bacteria > Myxococcota_A > Polyangia > Polyangiales > Polyangiaceae > Xiheicaenibacterium. The sequence continues at coordinate 213,877 of JADJYE010000006.1, forward strand.
ACTGTTCGCCGGCTAGCTTGCAGCCTTGTGCGTACGTCGTGACGTCGTGCCGCACCTGGAACCAGCCCGTCCCGCTCGGCACGCCGACGGGATCATCTGTGACCACGTCGCTGCTGTTCCAGACCGCCATGAACTGATTGAGGTTGCAGTCGAACGCGTACACGGACGCTGTCGTGTTCGGATCGGTGTTGAGCCAGCGCTGGTAGCGCAGCGTCACCGACTCGGTCGTCTGCAGCGCGCCCAGCGAGATGCCGGGGCTCTCCAGGCTGGAGACGCCGACGCTCTCGATCCGCACGCCGATCGCCGTGCCGGCCACGTCGTCGCCGGCCGCGGACGTGTCTGTACCTGGATCCGTCGTGCCACCGAAGCAAGGCTCGGAGACCGCTGCCGGCCCGATCTCGAAGGTGCCTGTCGTCACCCAGCCTGGGGAAGCGTCCGTGAAGTCCTCGGTCAGCAGCGGCACGACGGTCGGGTTCGAGACGCCCGACGCCGGATCACACAGATCGAACGTGCACGGGTCGCCATCGTCCGGGTTGATGACCGTGTGGAAGATGTCCCCCGTCTCCGCGTCGCACGTGTCGTCGGTGCACGCGTCGTTGTCGTCGGCCGGGTCGGTCTGCACGCAGACGTTGTCGGTGCAGGCCTCGGTCGTGCACAGGTCGAAGTCGTCGCAGTCCGAGACCTGCAAGCAGGGCTGACCCGTCCCGGTGCTGCCGCCGCCTTCCCCGAAGCCGCCGCTCCCCGGGCCCCCAGGGCCGGTCATGTTCGGCGGGGGGACGTTCTTGACGCCGTCCTTGTCCTCGTAGCCGTCGTCTTGCCCGCTGATGCCGCAGCCGCCGGAGAGGGCGCTCATCGCGGGGAAGACGAGGGCGAAGAACGTGACCGTCACGCCGCCGAAGACACGCCGATAAGCCAGGGAATGCATCCCAGGAGGATATCGGTTCCGGCGCGGGATCGCCAAGACTTCTGTCGCGCTCTACTGCTTCATCGAGGGGTAGGGCCGCGGCCCGATAGCTCCACCTGGTGCCGCAGCCGATGTGCGAGATCCGTCGACAGCTCGCCCTCGGTGAGCCTGAACGACCAGTTGCCGTCCGCGATGCCAGGGCGGTTCATCCGCGCGTCGCGCCCCAGGCCGAGCACGTCTTGGACGGGCACGACCGCGGTGTTCACGTGGCTGCGCAGCGCCGCCACCAGCATCGCGTGGGCGAAGCGCTCCGCGGTCGCGTCGCCGGGGAGGTCGAGGTACTCGAGGGCGAAGCGTCGCTCGGCCGCGTATTGAGCGAGCGCGCCGCTCGAGGCGTTGTCTGGCGGGCTCGCGAACCAGCCCGCGCTGGTGTCGTTGTCGTGGGTGCCGGTGTACACGACGCTGTGCTTCGCGAAGCGGTGCGCGCGCGACCCCTCGGCGTGCGCGCCCGGCGAGAACGAGAACTGGAGGATGCTCATCCCCGGCAGGCGGAAGTGATCCCTGAGCGCGCGGACCTGGTCGGTCACCACGCCGAGGTCCTCGGCGATGAGCTGTACGGGACCGAGCGCCCGGAAGAGGGCCTCGAACAGCGCCTTGCCCGGCACCTCGTGGAACGCTCCCTCCTTCGCGGTCTTCGCGGAGCGCGGGACGGCCCAATACCGGCTGAAGCCGATGAAATGGTCGAGCCGGACCGCGTCGAAGGCCTCGAACAGACGCCCGATGCGCGCGATCCAGAACGAGAAGCCCGTCCGCTGCAGGTGGCCCCACGCGTAGAGCGGGTTCCCCCACAGCTGGCCTTGATCGCTGAACGCGTCCGGCGGGACACCCGCGACGTGGCTCGTCTCCCCCTTGTCGTCGAGCTGGAAGAGCTGGGGGGCCCACACGTCCGCCGAGTCGTGGGCCCGTAGATCGGGGCGTCGCCCATCAGCGACACCTTCTTGTCGCGCGCGTAGGCGACGAGCGCGTCGAGATCTTGGGTGAAGCGGAGCTGGATGAAGCGCTCGAGCGCCACCTCGTCGGCGTGGGAGCGCCTGAAGGCCTCGAGGGCCGCCGGGTCGCGCCGGCGGATCGGCTCCGGCCAGGAGAAATAGGGCTCACCACCGTGGGCGCGCTTGAGCGCCGCGAACAGCGCGTAGTCGTCGAGCCAGTGGCCGTTTTGCTTCGCGTGATCGTCGAGGCGGCTCGTGACATCGGCCCGCGACCTCGCCCGCTGGAACGCCCGCTTCAGCGCCTCTTCGCGGCGCGCGAGACCCTTCACCAGGTCGGCGTTGCGCGCGCCGTGGGTGGGCGCGAGCGCTGGGTCCGAGGGGTCGAGCAGGCCGTCGTCTCGCAGCGACTCGAGGCTCACCAGGTTGGCGCTGCCCGCGAACACGCTGGTCGACGAGTAGGGGGAGCCGCCGTGGCCCGCGGGCCCGAGGGGCAGCACCTGCCACCAGCCCACGCCGGCGCTCGCGAGGAAGTCGACGAAGCGCCGCGCGCTGGGGCCGAGGTCTCCGCTTTCGAACGGACCGGCGAGGGAGGTCGGGTGGGCGAGCACTCCGAAGCTGCGGTCCTCGAGGCGTTTGCCTTTCATTTCGCGGCAGCTCCCTTCGTGACCGAGAGCGCGAACGAGAGCCGATCGGCGCCCTTCTCGACCTCGGCCTTGCGCATGTCCGCGCCGCCGTGGCCAGCGTTGCGCTCGACTCTGAGCAGCGCGGGCCCGCCGCTGCTGGCGTCTTGGATCGCCGCCGTGAACTTGCGCGCGTGCATCGGATCGACGCGGTCGTCGTGATCCGAGGCGAGCATGAGCAGGGCGGGGTACTTGGCGCTCTTGACCTTGTGATAGGGCGAATACGCATACAGGGCGCGGAACTCGGCCTCGTTCTCCGAGCTGCCATACTCGCTGATCCACGTGCGGCCGGAGCCGAACTGGTGATAGCGGACCATGTCGAGCAGCGGCACGCCGCACAAGACGCCGGCGAACAGCTCGGGGGCTTGGGTCATCACCGCGCCGACCAGCAGGCCGCCGTTCGAGGCGCCGCTGATCACGAGGCGCTCGGGGCGGGTCCATTTTCGTCGATCAGATATTTCGCGGCCGCGATGAAGTCGTCGAAGACGTTCTGCTTCTTCAGCTTCATGCCGTCCTGGTGCCACGCCTCGCCGTATTCGGCGCCGCCACGCAGGTTCGGCACCGCGAAGATCCCCCCGCGCTCGAGCCACGGGTACATCGTGGCCCAGAACGACGGCGTCTCGTTCACCTGGAAGCCGCCGTAGCCGTACAGAAAGACGCGGTTGTCGCCGTCCTTCTTGGCGTCCTTCGCGCGCACCAGGAACATCGTCACCTTCGTGCCGTCCTTCGAGGCGTAGGTGACCTGCTCGGTCGTCAGCCGCGAGGCGTCGATCGGGACCTTCACCTTGCTGTAGAGGGTCGCCTTGCCGCTCTTGATGGAGAGCTTGTGGACCTCGAGCGGCGCGGTGAACGACTCGTACAGGTAGTAGGCCTCGTCATCGTCGGGGAGGCCGACCATTCCGCTGATGGAGCCGAGCCCGGGCAGCTCGACCTTGCGGGGCTGCGTACCGTCGAGCTCACGGATCTCCAGGCGGCTCGACGCCTTGTCGAGGTACGAGAGGACGAGCTTGCCGCCGATGACCGAGAACCCGTCGAGCGTCGCCGCGGGGTCTTCCTTGACGACCTCGACCCAGGCGGCGCGCTCGGGCTTCGCCGGGTCGACTCGGAAGATGCGCCACCTGGGCGCGCCCTCGTCGGTCATCACGAAGATCGAGCCGTTGTGAGCTTCGGTGCGGTAGTGGCCTTTGCCCGCCTCTGCCAGGCGCACCAGCGTCGCCTTCTTGTCGGAGCCGTCGCGGAAGAACAGCTCGTTCGAGGTCCACCCGTCGTCGATCGACAAGAAGAAGAACTTTCCGTCCTTCGTCAGATCGCCGCCGATGAACTTGGAGGCGTTGCCGGTCTTTCCGTGGATGAGCTCATCGCTCTTGGGGTCGGTGCCGAGCTTGTGGAAGCGGACCTCCGCGAAGCCGGGCCGGTCGGCGGGCTTGATCTTCGGGTCGACCGGGAGCCACGTGTAATAGAAGCCGTCGCTCGCGGGGGTCCACGAGGGGTAGGCGTATTTCGCGCCCTCGATGACGTCGATCTCCGAGCGCTTCATCGTCGCAACGTCGAGCACGTACAGCGTCGCCTCGTCGGCGTTGTTCGCGCGCTGGGCGTACGCGACCTTCTTGCCGTCCCAGCTGGGCACCCAGGTGCCGAGGCTCGTGGTGCCGTCCGCCGACCACGCGTTGGGGTCGAGCAGGACGCGCTCCTTGCCCTTCTCACCGTCCTTCACGTAGACGATGGCCTTCTCCTTGTCGGCGTGACGGCGCGAATAGAAGTAGCGCTTGCCGCGCTTGCGCGGCGCCGACAGCGAGTCGATGTACAGAAGCTCCTTGAGCCGCGACGCGATGGCGTCTCGCTCGGGTAGCTTCGCGAGCTCGGCGCGGGCGAGCTTGTCTTGCGCGTCGACCCACTTCACGACCTCCGGAGCCTTCTCGTCCTCGAGCCAACGGTACGGGTCGGCGACCTTCTGGCCGAACAGCACGTCGGTCGTCGTGCTCGGGTGGTTGTCGGGGTAGGGGAGGATCTTCGGGGTGCGGGTGACGGGCATGGAGGTCGTGGGCGCGCTGGCGCTGGCGCTCGGCCGCTTGGGCGGCGGGACGACGAGGTCCGGCGCGTGGGGCGTGCAGCCTATGGCGCCTGCGAAGGCCGCGAGGAGGAGGGCTCGATTCACGGCCGCGACTGTCGTTTTTCACCGCCGCGAACGCAAGCGCTAGATCCCGGGCTCGCCGAAGATCACGGCCGGGGCCCGGCTCGGGGTCGCCTACGCACCCTCGAGGTCCGCGGCGGCGGCGCGAGCTCGCGCGAGCTCGGCCTCGGGCCACGCCTCCTCGACGATCTCGTAGCGGCCATAGTCGAACGGCGCGCCCGGCGGGGCCTCTACGCGCACGACGCGCTCGCGCCTGCCGGCCTCGAGCAGCTCCAGGGCGCGGTGGTGGCAGTACGGGTTGTTGCCGCGCTTGCCGAACAAGACGTGGCTGGTCCACGTGCAGCCCGCGAGGCAGTCGTCTGCGTAATAGCAAGACCGGCAGTGGCCCCACAGGTCTTCTCGCGTTCGGCCGCGCGTGAACTGCATCGCGGGCGCGCGCCGCCAGATGTCTGCGAGGCTGTGGTCTCGGACGCTGCCGCCGACGTAGTCCTCGCTCGGCAGCGACGGGCACCCCTTGATGGTGCCGTCGGCCTCGATGCCCATCGTCGTCGTGCCGGCGGTGCACGGCTCGTGGTGACCTCGGCGGTACTTGCCGCGGAACGTCCGCTCGAACGGCCCAAAGTAGCCGACGTTGTTGCCGGGCTCGAGGCGGATGCCTGCGGCGTCGCAGCGGGCCTTGAGCCGCGCGAGGCGGGGCATCACGTGGACCAGCTCGTGCGGCTGCAGCAGCAGGTCGTCGTAGTCGGCGGCGCGGCCCATCGCGACGGTGAACTGCACCTGCCACCCGTAGATCTCTCGCGCGGCGACGACCTCGAAGACCGCCTCGATCTCGTCCTTGCTGAGCGCGTTGATTTGCGTGTTGGCGGCCCGGGGGATGCCCACCTCTCTCAGCAGCTCGAGCGTACGCACGGCGGCCTGAAAGCTGCCGCGTCGCCCGCGCAGCTCGTCGTGGGTCGCCTCGAGTCCGTCGATCGAGACCGCGACACCGTTGACCCCCGCCTCCTTCGCCCGCCGGGCGTGCTCGGCCGTGAAGCCTTTGCCGCCCGTGACGATTCCGCACACCATCCCGCGCTCCCGGACGCGTCGCGCGATCGAGTCCCAGTCGTCGCGCAGGTAGGCCTCGCCCCCGATCAGGCTCACCTCTTCGACGCCCAGCGAGGCCATTTGATCGACGAGGTCGAGCGCCTCCTCGGTCGACAGCTCGTCGGGGCGGCCCTTGCCCGCCCGCGAGCCGCAGTGCTTGCACGCGAGATCACACTTGAGCGTGATCTCCCAGACGACGTAGCGAGGCAGAGGCTCGAGGTCCTCGGCGCGCGCCGAGGGGAGCAGCGGCAGGCCGCGGCGACCGTGTGGGCGTGAGGCGGCGATCGGCAGGGAGCGGGTCACGTTGGGCCGCGATCCTAGCAGCTTGCAAAAAATGGCAGCGTCAGGCCGCTTGGTGGGTGAGGTGCTGCAATTTCACCCCCCCGGCCCCCCTCGCTACGCGAGGGGGGAGATGGCTGGCAGCTACCCAGCGGGGGCGTTGCGCGGGCCACGCGCGCGTGGCATTCGAGGCCATGCGCGCAGCGCCGACGCTCCTCTGTTGCTGGGCTCTCACCGCCGCCGTCGCGTGCGCCTCGCCCGAGCCACGGCGCAGCGACTCACCGATCGCCGAGCCGCCGGTCGTCCAAGAGGTCGTGGCGCCAGGGGGCCCGACGATGGCGGCGCCCGTCGCGGAGCCCGCGCTTGCCGCCTCCTCGCCGGTCAGCGCGAGCGCACCTCCAGCGTCCACGCAGCCAGCGCCCGCGGCCGAGGCGAGCTCGAGCCCCTCCGAGACCGCCGAGCCCACGGACCTGGTGATCCAGGACCTGCGCCCCGGTCACGGCAAGCCTGTCACCAAGGGGGATCGCGTCACGGTGCATTACGTGGGCAGGCTCCCCGGGGGCCTGGTGTTCGACAGCACGCGGGACCGAGGCAAGCCGGCGACCTTCGACATCGGCAAGGGCCAGCTCATCCCGGGCTGGGAGCGCGGCATGCTCGGCATGAAGCCCGGCGGCCGCCGCCGCCTCGTCATCCCCTCGAGCCTCGGGTACGGCGCGAAGGGCGCCGCGGGCGGAAAGATCCCCCCCAACTCGACGCTCATCTTCGAGATCGAGCTGGTCAGCGTGCCCTGAGCCGTTGCCACCGCGCCAGGGTCCCGCGGGGCTACTGGCTCTTCGCGAGCAGCGCGATGCCCACGATCGCCGCCACGATCACGATGGCGAGCAGCAAGAGCTTCCACACCGACCAAGGTGCCTTGCCGACGACCTCGCCGGTCTGCCCGTTGACGAGAAACTGGTAAGGCTTGTCGCGGTATCGATACGCCGCGATCCACACCGGCAACAGCACGTGCTTGAAGGTCACCTGCGAGAACGAGTCGTCGACGTGGAGCGCGCGGTGCGTGTCGCCGGGGACGTCGCCCGCGCAGCGAGACCGCTGCGCGGCGGACATCTTGTCTTGGCCGGTCTGCCACGCGGGCATCAGCTCGATCGCGTACGACTCGGCCTTCCAGCCGGCGAGGTAGTCGGGCTTGCAGGGCAACAGCTCCGAGGTCTTCCATGTGCCGAAGCGATCGACCAGGCTCTGGGGCAGCCCCTTCGAGGCGCACACGATGGTGTCGTCGAAGCGATCCGTGCGGCTGCCCGACGCGGGCTCCCAACGGGTCTTCGTGACAGAGCGCGTCTGCCGCTGGCCTTGCGCGTCGGTGTACGACTCGGTCTCTTGGTAGTGGTAGCCCGCCTCCGCGGTCCAGCGCGAGGACACGGTCGCGTCGAACGTCCAGAAGGGGATGTACACCCCGCCCAACTCGTGGAGCTTCGCCATCTTCTTGAGGTCCGAAGGGCGAAACCAGAGCCCAGCGAGCCACGCGACGAACGACTCGTTCGCGCGCGCCTTGTCGACCTGGAAGGGCACGAGGCCCTCGGGGCGGATCTGCTGGCCCGAGGCCTCTCGCGCGAGGACGTGGTGGGAGCCACAGAAGGCGCACTTGGCGGTCTGCTCGCCAGCGGCCACCTCGACCGACGCGCCGCAGTCGTTGCACGAGACGTTGGTCGTCGGCGCGCCCAGGCCGCGGGTCGCCATCGCCATGCCCTGCTCGATCGGGATCTCGCGCTGCGCTGAGTCCCCCGGGGCGCGCTGGATGGACTGCGCGTGGCCGCAGTAGGGGCACTTGAGGCCCTGACTGGCCGCGTCGTAGCGGAGCTTCGCGCCGCAGTTCTCGCAGGGGAACGTGGCGTCGGCGCTGGCGGCCTCGGGCTCTGTCACGCCGCGAGCGTCTCGAGCGGGCGGCGCGGCGTCAAGCGCTCGAGCTGGGAGCCTCGAGCCTCGGGCCACGTGCTATAGGCACCGCCGCTCGCCGCCATGTCCCACGATCCGCGATCCCCACGCGAAGACGCGACGGACGTTCCCTCGGAGGCCGAGGTGCGCGAGGCCACCGCTGTGCTCGAGCGGCTGCTCGAGCACCCCGAGGCGCTCGTCGGCATGGCGGCCGAGGAGCGGCGCCGGCTGCTGGTCGCGGCGGGGCAGCTCAGCCGCCCCGCGGCCGACGACAAGCGCAAGCGGGCGCGGGCGTTCCGGCGGCGCGACCGCGACGAGCAGCGCGCGCGAGACGAGGCGGTGCTCGCCTCGGCGACGCTGCGGCAAAAGAAGCAGCTGTCGTCGTTCCTGCCGCCGTCCGTCCACGCACAGCTCGGCGTGCGCGCGCCGGAGGGTGAGCCGGCGCCCGAGGGCGAGCGCCTCGAGGCCCCGCGCGCCTGCTACGTCTGCAAGGCCGACTACGACCGCGTCCACTTCTTCTACCACTCGATGTGCCCGGCCTGCGCCGCGCTCAACTTCGCCAAGCGCTCGCAGTCGGCGCGCCTCGACGGGAAGGTTGCGCTCGTCACCGGTGCGCGCATCAAGATCGGCTACCACACCGCGCTGAAGCTCCTGCGCGCCGGGGCCCGCGTGATCGCGACGACGCGCTTCCCGGTGGACGCAGCGCGCCGGTTCGCCGCCGAGCCCGATCGCTCAGAATGGCAAGACCGGCTCGAGGTCCACGGGCTCGATCTCAGGCACACCCCGAGCGTCGAGGTGTTCGCCCGAGGCCTGCTCGAGCGCGAGCCCCAGCTCGACGTGCTCGTGAACAACGCCGCCCAGACCGTCAGGCGCCCGCCGGCGTTCTACGAGCACCTCGTCCTCGCGGAGCGCCTGCCCTACGCCGAGCTGCCCGCAGACGTTCGCCCGCTGCTCGGGCAGGGGCGAGCGGGCGGGGCGCTCGAGGTCGCCGAGGCTGCGCTCGTACGGTTCACGAGCGCCGCTGGTGCCCTCACGCCTTGGGCGGGGGAGGCCGCGGCCGATCCAGCGTGCTTCCCCGCGGGGCAGCTCGACGGCGACGATCAGCAGGTCGATCTGCGGCCGGTGAACAGCTGGAGGCTGGGCCTCGCCGACGTGCCGACGCCGGAGCTGCTCGAGGTGCACCTCGTCAACGCGATCGCCCCGGCGCTGCTCACGAGCCGGCTGAAGCCGCTCATGATGCGCGCGCCGACGTTCGACCGCCACGTGATCCACGTGTCCGCGATGGAGGCCTCGTTCTCCCGAAAGAAGAAGACGGACAAACACCCGCACACCAACATGGCGAAGGCGGCCCTCAACATGATGACCCGCACCTCCGCGGTCGACTACGCGCGGGACGGCATCTTCATGAACAGCGTCGACACCGGCTGGGTGACCGACGAGGACCCTCTGCACCACGCGGTCCGCAAGCAGCGCGATCACGATTTTCACGCGCCGCTCGACAGCATCGACGGCGCTGCGCGCGTGCTCGACCCGCTCTTCGTCGGGCTCGCGGCCGGCGAGCACCCGTACGGGATCTTCTTCAAGGACTACCGCGCGATCGACTGGTGACGCGCGCCAGCTCGAGGCCTCGAGCTGGGCTCAGCCGACCGTGGCCGCGCGCAGCATCCAGAAGACCAAGATGCCGGTGACCGAGACGTACAGCCACACCGGCAGCGTCACGCGCGCCAGCGCCTTGTGCCGATCGAAGGTGCCCTTGAGGGCCCGGTACAAGGACACCAGCAGCATGGGCACGAGGGCGATGCTCAAGATCACGTGGCTCGCGAGGATCGCGAGGTACACCCCTCGGATCGCGCCCGTGCCTGGGTACTTCGTATCGCCGTGGACGTAGTGGTAGACCAGGTATCCGACGAAGAAGAGCGCGGAGGAGGCGACCGCGGCCAGCATGAGGCGCTGGTGGAGCTCGCGCCGCTTGGCACGGATGGCGAGGTACCCGCCGAGCTGACACGCCGCGGCGACGCCGTTGAAGGTCGCGTTGACCGCCGGCATGAAGGATAGGTCTCGGGCGGGCGGGGCCGAGCCGTCCTTCAGGTAGAGGACGTAGACGAGCGGCGCGAGCGCGACGGCGGAGAGCAGGAGCACCGCCGCGTACAGCGTCGCATCCTGGCTCTTTTGCGGCATGGGGGAGGCGGTCACGGCGGAGCTTCCTTAGGGCCGGGGTGGTTCCGTGAAAAGCCCTGTGTTCGGACGTTGCATCGGCGTGTAGCCTCCCCGCCCATGCCCTTCAAGACAGTCAGCCAGCCCCGCCGGGTCGCCTCGCTCGAAGGTTCCATTCAGGGGGCCTCGTTCCACAAGAAGCTCGGGACGGTCGCGATGGTCTCGACGAACCCCGTCCAGGTCGTCACCGTCGCCCACACCGGTAGCCCGGCCAAGAACTTCAGCGTCCAGCTCGAGGAGGCGCGCGACATCGCCCTCTTGTCGCGCGACATGGCGGTCGTGCGCACCGACACGGACGTGTGGCAGCTGCTCGATATCCAGCACAAGGCGCGCGTCGACCCGCTCACCCGCGACTCGCGCATGATCGTCGGCCCGCAGGGCGACGCCGCGCTCGCGCTCAAGTGGGACAACTCCTGCGAGCAGCTGACGCCGGGCAAGAACGAGGTCGCGTCGCGCACGTTCCAGCTGCGGGGCGACCACCGCGCGGTCGACCTGAGCGACAACGAGTGTTACGCGGTCGTCGACGGCGGCGGCGGCGAGTTCCGCATCCACCCGGGCGGCACGCCGGAGCAGGGCTCGCTCACCAAGATCGCGCTGCCCGAGGGCTCCAAGGAGCTCGATCGCATCCGCGGCGGGCGCTTCCTGTCGGCGCTCTACCAGCGCAACAACACGGCCGTCTGCCTGTTCCGCCGCGCGGGCAACCGCATGGACTCGAAGATGTTCTACCTCGACGTCCCGATGACCGACCTGGTCGTGTGCGAGACGAGCCTGCTGGTCGTGACCAAGGACGGGCGCGCGGTGCTCTACGACGCTCAGGCGATCGATCGCGGAGAAGGCCGGATGGACCCGACCAGCGAGACACCCCTCGGCTGCCGCGGCGAGCCCACCTGCGCCGTCGTCGCGCACTCGAACCTGTTCGTGGGCACGAGCGGCGGCGACGTCGTGATGGGCAACATCATCCGCAAGCAGGGCATCGGCTGAGCTCGCCCGGGGGCTAACCGCCCATCAGCGAGCGGTTCATCCCCATCCACGCGCCGCCGTCGGCCACGACGGTGGTGCCGTGGATGAGGCTGGCCGCGTCGGAGCAGAGGAACAGCGCGACGTTGGCGATCTCGTCGATCGTGCCGAAGCGCTTGATGGGGATCGAGGCGATCATCCGCTCCTTGATGTCGCCGGGGGCGAGGCGGCTCATGCCCTCGGTGTCGTCGATCGGGCCGGGCGCGATGCCGTTCACCCGGATGCCGAGGCCGGTCCCCACTCGACGGCGAGCGTCCTGGTGATCGAGTCGACCGCGGCCTTCGCCGCGGAGGCGTGGATCTGCAGCGGCGTCGCCCCGTAGTGCAGGGTCGCCGAGATGTTGAGGATGACGCCGCCCTTGTCGCGCAGGCACGCGTCGAAGGCTGCGCGGCAGACGTTGAACGTGCCGACGGTGTCGATGTCGAGCACCGTCTTGAAGCCGTTGTAAGAGAGCTGCGCGGCGGGCGCGAGGAAGTTTCCGGCCGCCCCGTTCACGACGATGTCGACCCGCCCGAAGCGCTCCAGCGTGGCGGCGAGGGCGGCCTCGACCGCCTTGGGGTCGCGGACATCGCACGTCAGGGGCAAGCACGGCTCGCCGGTCGTCTGCTCGAGGCTGGCCGCCGACTCGGCGAGGCGCGCGGTCTTGCGCCCGAGGATCGCGGTGCTCGCGCCGTGCCGCATCAGCTCGCGGGCGATGCCCATGCAGATGCCCGAGCCTCCCCCGGTGACGAACGCGACCTTGCCCTTGAAGAGGTCCTTCTGGAAAACGCTTTGGCCCATCCCGCGGAGGGGTAGTACGGAGACAAGGGCGATGCACGCGCCCACGGCATGGCAGCTCGCGATCCTCGCGCTCGTCGGGGCCGTCGCGGGGTTCGTGAACACGGTCGCCGGGGCAGGGTCGCTCCTCTCGCTCCGCGCGCTGATGCTGTTCGGTCTGCCCGCGACCATCGCCAACGGGACCAACCGCGTCCCGGTCGTCGCGCAGTCGATCGCCGCGACGCTCGGCTTCGCGAAGCACGGTCGGCTCCCGCGGCGCGCGATCGCCTGGGCCGCCGCGCCCGCCTCGCTGGGCGCGCTGGCCGGGTCGCTGGGCGCCTCCTTCGTGCCTGAGCGGCCGATGCGTTGGGTGCTCATCGTCGTGCTGTTCGCCGTCGGAGTCTGGGGTCTGCGGAGCCCGAAGGTTCCCGAGCGCGCGGGCGAGCTCGACGACGACGCCGTCCTCGCCCGCTGTCGCGACCCCAAGGTGGTCGTCTGGCTCTTCTTCGCCGGCGCCTACGGCGGCTTCCTCCAGGCCGGGGTGGGGCTGATCTTGCTGCACGCGCTGTCGTCGGTCGGCGGCATCGACCTCGTGCGGGCGAACGCGCTCAAGGTCGTCGTGGTCGCCGTGTTCTCGGTGGTCGCGGCGAGCGTGTTCATCGCGCGCGGACAGGTCGCCTGGGTCGCGGCGCTGGCGATGACCGTGGGAGCGGTCGTGGGCGCCCGGCTCGCGGTCGCCTATGCGATCGGCTGGGCGCAGAAGCTCAAGATCGTCGTCGTCGTGGTCGATCTCGTGGCGTGTGCGGTTCTCCTACTCACGGAGCTGTGAGCGCACCGATGTCTGACCACAAAGTGCTGTGATCTAGCCCCGGTCGAACCGTCTTGTGTAGCCTCCGCGCATGAGCCGAACGAAAATCGGAGGTTTCGCGATCGTAGCGTCCACGCTCTTCGCGCTCGCCACGCCGAGCACGGCGCACGCGATCGAAGGCAAGGAGAAGGCCGGCCGGTGGATGTTCAACATCCGCGTCGGCGCCGCGGCGAACCTCGGCTGCGGCCGGTACTACGGAGACGCGTACTGCGGGAACGGGTACCGGCGGGCGCAGTTCGTCCTCTCACCGGAGATCGCGGTCGGCCTCGACCGCGAATACAACGCGTACCTGGGGATCATCCCGATGTTTCAGGTCGGCGATGGGTTCACCATCATCAACGTTCCCCTGACCTTCCAGTACGACATCGAGCTGCCCGTGAAGGGGCTCTACATCTACCCGAAGGTCAACGCGGGGTACTCGCGCCACATCGAGTCGGACGGCAACTACTTCATGCTCGAGCCCGCCGTGGGCATCAAGTACCAGTTCCACAAGAACGTTCACTTCGGCGGCGAGCCGCTAGGCTTTCCGTTCTACATCGGCGAGCAGCGTGGCCGGAGCGACTTCGCCGCGCAGTACCACTTCTTCGCTTACATCGGCTTCGACGTGTGAGCGGGCGGCGGACGTGGCGGCCTCGGTCGCCACGCAGGCCGTGAGCGCGACGGTGGCGAGCCACACCGCGTCCGCGAACAGCAGATGGACGAGCTGCATCGCCGTGGGCGCGGCGAGCAGCAGGTTCAGCAGGCCCACACCGACCTGCAGCACGACGAGCCCCGCGAGCGCGTGCGCGGCTCGCCGCGTGGCGGGCTCTGCCCCCGAGCGCGCGAAGCTCGACCCGACGTAGAGCAGCAGCACGGCCGTGAGCGCCGCGACGAACGGGTGCAGCGCGCGCAGCTGCAGGAAGACGTGGGCCTCGGGGTGGAGGTCCATCGCGAAGCCCTCGCGGAACGAGTCGGCTGGGAAGAGGGTGTCGCCGAGCGCGGCGACCGCGCCGGAGACGCCGGTGAGCAGCAGGGCGCCGAGCCCCGCGCCGAGCAGCAGCGCCGGCCGCCCCTTCGGTCGCGCGAAGGCGGGCCCCTCGCGGCTCGCGGCGAACACCACCAGCGCCATCGACGCGATCAGCATGAACGTGTTGATGAGGTGCGCGCCCATCCACCAGCCACGCGCGAGCGACTTGTCGTGGGCGACCTTCTCGAAGATGACCAGCCCGGCTCCGACCAGGGCCTCGGTGACCATGAAGAAGAGCGACCAGCCCGCTGCGAGTCGCGCGAGGTGCCCTGACGCGAAGGTGCGGCGAGACAACACGAGCTGAACGACGACGGAGAGCAGCGCCAGCCCGCTCGTCACGCGGTGCGTGAGCTCGATGACCGTCGCGGTCGTGGGCGCGCGGGGCAGCACCTCGCCGTGGCACGTGGGCCAGTGGCTCCCGCAGCCCGCGCCCGAGCCCGACGCGCGAACATAGGCGCCCCAGAGGATGACGCCGATCGTGTAGCCGAGCGTCGCCCAGGCGACCTTGGAGAAGGTGGCGCGTCGCAAAACGCCGGCACTATGGGCCGACTTTTGCTAGAACGCACGCCCCATGTCGACACGAGAGCTGCTCGAAGCGGTGGCGACCGGCGCGGCCTCCGTGGAAGAGGCGATCGAGCAGCTCCGGCACCTGCCGTTCAAGGACATCGGCGTGGCGACGGTCGACGCCCACCGCGCCGTGCGACAGGGCGTGCCGGAGGTCATCTTCGGGCAAGGCAAGACCGGCGCGCAGGTGCTCGCGATATCGCGTGCGCTGCTCGAGTCGGGGCAGAACGTGCTCGTCACGCGGCTCGACGAGCCGCGCGCAGCGGAGCTGTCGGCGGCGATCCCCGCCACCCGCTACAACGCGCTCGCCCGCGTGGCGCGGATCGAGCCGAACCCGATCGAGCGTCGCAAGGCCGCTGGGGTCGTCGCGGTGGTGACCGGAGGCACGAGCGATCTGCCCGTCGCCGAGGAGGCCTGCGAGACCCTCGAGGCGGTCGGCATCGAGGTCGATCGGATGTTCGACGTCGGCGTCGCCGGCATCCACCGATTGCTGCACCGGGTCGAGCAGCTCCGCCGCGCGAGCGCGGTCATCGCGATCGCCGGCATGGAAGGCGCGCTGCCCAGCGTCGTCGGGGGCATCGTCTCGGCGCCCGTGATCGCCGTGCCGACGTCGATCGGCTACGGCACCGCCCTCGCTGGCTTCACGCCGCTGCTCGCGATGCTGACGAGCTGCGCCAGCGGTATCACCGTCGTGAACATCGACAACGGTTTCGGCGCGGCGCTGGCCGTGCACCGGACGATCATGGCCTGTGAGCGGGCCTTGCAAGGAGCTTGAGCATGCCCCCCAGGCCGAAGAAGTCAGACGACGTCGTCGTGATGCGAAAACGCAAGGCGCGGGAGCCGGAGCCGCCGCGCCCCGAGTCGCCGCCGGTGCGGCGCCCCGCCGACTCGCAGCGAACCGCAGACGAGCAGCGGCCATGGTCGCGGTGGTCTCGAGACGCGGGAGCCCCCGCCGGGGGCGAGCGCGGCGGTCCGCCCGGGGGCGAGCGGCGCGGCCCTCCGTTCGGCGAGCGACGAGGTCCGCCGGGCGGCGAGCGACGAGGTCCGCCGGGCGGTGAGCGACGAGGCCCGCCGGGCGGTGAGCGACGAGGCCCGCCGTTCGGCGAGCGACGAGGCCCGCCGTTCGGCGAGCGGCGAGGCCCGCCGGGCGGCCCGCGAGACGACGGCGGTCGACCTCCGCGCTTCGACCGTGGTGGGCCGGGCGCTGAGCGCCGCGGGCCCCCGCCCGAGCGCTCGAGGTTCACTCGGGTGGAGCGGCCGGCGCCGCAGGAGCCCAAGCACGAAGCCGAAATGGCGGAAGAGCACGGGCACGGGCACGCGCACGCAGAAGAGCACGGGCACGCGCACGCAGAAGAGCACGGGCACGCGCACGCAGAAGAGCACGGGCACGGGCTGGCAGAGGAGATCGGTCACGGGCACGGGCATCCGCACGAGCACGAGCATCCGCACGGGCACGGGCATCCGCACGAGCACGGGCACGCACACGGGCTGGCAGAGGAGATCGGTCACGGCCACCA
The DNA here is from genome assembly GCA_016719945.1 of Polyangiaceae bacterium. GTDB lineage: Bacteria > Myxococcota_A > Polyangia > Polyangiales > Polyangiaceae > Xiheicaenibacterium. The sequence goes on from JADJYE010000006.1 coordinate 229,817, forward strand.
CCATGACCACGAGCCCAAGCCCAAGACCGCGAAGCTCAAGCGAGCGCCCTCGCTGCATCAGCACGAGGCTCCCGGAGCGCTCGAAGGTCGTGGCCACGGGGCACGCCCACGGGCCGGTGAGCGATCGCGGGCACGACGCCTCCCACGTGCACGAGGGCTCGCCGCTCCAGTCCTTACTCAAAGAGGGCGACGGCGCAGGCAAGATCTTGTTCCTCGACACGTTCAGCGGCGTCGCAGGGGACATGACCATCGCGGCCCTGCTCGACCTCGGCGTGCCGCTGCTGGTCGTCGAGCGCGCGATCGCAGCGCTGCCTCTCGAGGGCTTCCACCTACACCGCGGGCACGCGCACAGGAGCGCGATCGTCGCGACGAGCTTCGACGTTCACCCGAGGTCGAGCAACCCTACCGAGACTTCGCCCAGATCGACGCGATGCTGGAGTCGGCCCGATCGAGCCGCGGGTCAAGGCCCTCGCCCGCCGAATCTTCCGACGCCTCGCCGAGGCGGAGGCGACCGTCCACAAAATGCCGATCGAGCAGGTGCACTTTCACGAGGTGGGAGCGGTCGACGCGATCGTCGACATCGTCGGCGCCGCGGCCGCCTTCACGTACCTCGGCGCGCGCGTGGTGTGCTCGCCGCTGCCGATGGGGCGCGGCTTCATCCGCGCCGAGCACGGGGTGATGCCGAACCCGCCGCCCGCCGTCGTCGCGTGTCTCACGGGCGTGCCGACGGTGCCCGTCGACCTCGACTTCGAGCTGGTGACGCCCACCGGCGCGGCGATCGTCGCGACCGTGGCCGAGGAGTTCACCCGCTGGCCCACGATCGCGCCCGAGCGCGTCGGGTACGGCGCTGGCCAGCGAGATCTCCCGGATCGCCCCAACCTCTTGCGCGTCGTGCTCGGCGCCGGCGCTGCGTCGGAGGAGGCGAGCCACGTCCTGCTCGAGGCCAACGTCGACGACATGACGGGGGAGCTCGTCGCGCATGCCCTCGGGGAGCTCTTGGAAGCCGGCGCGCTCGACGCGTGGGCGAGCCCCGTCACGATGAAGAAGGGCCGGCCCGGGTTGGTCATCGGAGTGTTGTGCGAGACGCCCGCGGAGGCCGCGCTCACCAAGCTCCTCCTCGCCGAGACCACGACGCTGGGGGTGCGGCGCACGGTCGCGACGCGAACCGAGCGCCCGCGTCGGGTCGTCACGGTCTCCACGCCCTATGGCGAGGTTCGGGTGAAGATCTCCGGAGGCCCGTTCGGCCCTCCGCAGATCAAGCCGGAGTATGAGGACTGCAGCGCTCGCGCGAAGGCTGCCGGGGTCCCGCTGCGCGAGGTGCTGCGCGCGGCGCTGGTCGCCGCGCCCAGCGAGTAGCCCGCTACATCCGCTCGGGGGCCTCGATGCCGAGGAGGCCGAGGCCCTGAGCGAGCACACGCGCGGTGAGCGCGACCAGCGCGAGCCGAGAGGCGCGCGCGGCCGGCTCGGCCTTCAGGACGGGGCACTTCGCGTAGAAGGTGCTGTACGTGCTCGCGAGATCGTAGAGGTACGTGCAGAGCCGGTGGGGCTCGAGGCTCGCGACGACGTCGTGCACCGCGCCCCCGAACGAGAGCAGCGCGAGCGCGAGCGCGCGCTCTTCGGGGGCCTCGACGGTGATGTGCGCGGCCTCGAGCGAAAGGCCTTGAGCCGCCGCCTTGCGCAGGATCGAGCGGTTGCGGGCGTGCGCGTATTGCAGGTACGGCCCGGTGTTTCCGATGGTCGCCAGCATCCTGGCCCACGAAAAGACGTAGTCCTTCACGCGATCGGCGGAGAGGTCTGCGTATTTGATCGCCGCGATCGCGACGGCGTGCGCAGCCGCGGCGAGCTCGCCCTCCGACAGCGGCTCGTCCCCCTCGCCCCGCTCGGCGTTCTTCTCGCGGACCAGCGCGAGGGCGCGGTCGTCCCCCTCTTGGAGCAGCTCCATCAGCTTGACCGACTCGCCGGTCCGCGACTTGAGCATCTTGCCGTCTTCACCGAGCACGGAGCCGAACGCGACGTGCTCGGCGCGCGCCGGAGGCACGAGCCAGCCCGCGAGCTCGGCCGTCTTGTAGACCATCGTCAGGTGCTGGGCCTGGGGCGCGCCGACCACGTAGATGACGCGCGTCGCGCCGAGGTCGTGGAGGCGATATCGGATGGCCGCGAGATCGGTCGTCGCGTAGCCGTACCCGCCGTCTTGCTTGCGGATGATGAGGGGGACCGGCTTGCCCTCCTTGCCCTTGAAGCCCGGCGGGAACACGCAGATCGCGCCCTCGCTCTCGACGGCCAGGCCCTTGTCGGTGAGCTCGCGCACGGTCGGCTCGAGGCGGCTGTTGAACAGGCTCTCACCCGCCGCATCCCCGTCTCGCATGGTGATCCCGAGCCGGTCATAGACGGCTCGGAACGTGCGCTTCGACTCGTCGACCAGCCGCTGCCACAGCTCGAGCGTCGGCGCGTCGCCGCCCTGCAAGAGGACCACGCGACGCCGCGCTCGCTCTGCGAAGTCGGGCGAGCCGTCGAACTTCTCGCGAGCCGCCCGGTAGAACTCGTTCAGGTCGGCGACGCCCTTGTCGCCGACGCCCTCGCCGAGGTCGAGCAGGTGCTCGATCAACATGCCGAAGGGGGTCCCCCAGTCTCCGAGGTGGTTCTGCCTCACCACCCGGTGGCCGACCGCCTCGAGCGTCCGCGCGAGCGCATCGCCGATGACGGTCGAGCGCAGGTGGCCCGCGTGGAGCTCCTTCGCGATGTTGGGCGACGAGTAGTCGATGACGACGGTCTCGGGGCGCGCGGCGAGCGCGACGCCGAGGCGCGGATCGGCCCCAAGCTGACCGACGACGTCAGCGACGAACGAGGCCTTGAGGTGGAGGTTGATGAACCCCGGCCCGCTCACCTCGACGCGGTCGCAGAGATCGGCTGAGTCGAGCGCTTGAGCGATCTTCGCCGCGCCGTCGCGAGGGTTGTCCCCCGTGCGCTTCTTGAGGGAGAGGGCGATGTTCGACTGAAAATCGGCGTGGTCCGAGCGTCGAAGGAGGGGATCGGCGCCCGCGAGCTCGGGCCCGTACACCTTGGCGAGGGCGCGATCGAAGCGCTCGGCGAGGACCTGTTGGATGGTCGTCATGGCTCAGTCCGGCCGCTCGATCGGCAGCAGGGCGCCTTCCCACGCGAGCAGGCCACCCTCGAGGAAGCCGACGGGGACGCCGGCCGCGGTGAGCTTGTCTGCCAGCTCTCGCGACTTGTCTCCCGACCGGCAGTACAGGACCGGCTCGCCGGGCAGCATGTGCAGCTCGGCGAGGCGGCCCTCGATCTCCTCGAGCGGGAGGTTCACCGCGCGAGGGATGTGCGCGCGTGAGAAGGCAGCGGCCTCCCGCGTGTCGACGGGGACGACCTGGCCTTGCTGGACGAGCTGCGCCAGCTCGACCGGCTTGATGGCCCCCTCGGGGCGCGGGAGGTACGGCTCGAGCATGGCGAGCAGCTCGCTGCGGCGGAGCGCGCCTTGCTCGCCCACCACCGGGCGACCCTTCATGAACACGACGAAGGTCGGGACCTGCTGGACCTTGAGCAGCGTCGCGAGGCGCCTCGACTTGTCGATATCGATGCGCACGACCTTCGCCTTGCCCTCGACCTCGCGCGCGACCGCCTCCACCTCCGGCGCGACGACGCGCGAGGGCTGGCAATCGGCCGAGAACTCAGCGAGCACTGGGAGCTCGCTCTTGACGACCTCACGCTCGAAGGTCTGCTCCGTCACGTACGGGATCGGCATGCGCGAGGTTTAACGTAGGCACCCGCGGAAGGCGAGGGGTTCAGGGGACCGCGCCGCACTCCGAGAGGTCGTGGGTGCACTTCACCAAGAAGCCCTTGCCGAGCGAAGCGTCACCGTCCGCGGCGCCGGAGAGGTACACGCCGCTGTCGTCGGCCGCGACGAACCACGCGAGCGCGGCCCCCTCGATGATGCGCTCGGTCGGCGCGAGCTGCCCGACCTCGTTCGCGTCGAGGTGCACGACCCAACCGAGCCCGCCAGCGGTGCTGAGCCCCTCCTTGCCGCCCACGGCGTAGACGTCGGAGCCCCGCGCGGTCGCGAAGACGAGCCCGTCGACGCACGACATGGGATCGTAGTCGACCAGGACCGAGGGCTCGAGCGTGGTCCGATCGATCTCCGCCACGCGCGCGCGCAGCGCCGTACCGCAGTTCGCGGTCGGCGTCGGGTCTGGATAGAAGCCCACCGCGAAGAGCCGCGGGGCGCCATCTGTGCTGGTGACCGCGAGCGAATAGGGGATGAAGCCGTCGGGCATGGGGGGACCCACCGTGAGATCGTCGGCGGGGCCGCAGCCGCCCACCCACGCGATCCGGTGGCCTCCGGCGCCCGTGTTGCGCGCCGTGAAGGCTCCGTTCTGGAAGGCGACGATGCCGCCCGCGTCGGTGAGGTCGTTGCCCAAGAATCGCCCGCAGCTCGCGCCGTCAGGCTGCACGCGCAAGACGTGGCCGCCTTGCGTGAGGTTCGACCAGACAGCGGTCTCTGCCCCCGACGACGACCAGAACCCGTTCGCGGGCGCCTCCACGATGGGGACGCTCTCGAGCTCGTCGAGGCTGCGTGCGTCGAGCCTGACCGCTTGCTTTTCCTCCTGGCCCGGCGAACCTGGGAGGTTGATGAGGACGAGGAGCTCATCGTCGAACCTCGCCAAGCCGCGGATGAAGTGGTCCTCGTTGCCGACCGAATAGGTCGCCATCACCTCGCCGGTGCACGCGTCGACGCGGTGGACGTCGGTCGAGTCGGTCGACACGAAGACGCTCTCGGTCTCGGGCCAAGGCAGGACGTAGAGCCCCTGGATCTCGAGCCTCAGACCGAACGTTGCGGGCATCGAGGTGCCCCCGCACAGGCCATCACACCCGTCGTCACCGCAGCGGTGATCGTCGCTGCAGTTCGGGACGCACTCGGGGCCGCCGCCCGCGCCGCCGGCGGGACCGCCCCCCGTGGTGGTCGCCGTCTGCCCGCCCGCCGCGCCCGTGCCCCCGGAGCCGCCCCCGCCCTCCGGCCCCGTGTACTCGACGGTGAGGCACGCCGGCGCGAGCAGCGCCGTCAGCGTCTGGGCCAGGGTGCGCAGGTTCACCCCGAGATGATACCGCGAAGCGAGCAAGGACCCGCTCACGGAGTGATCTCCGACGGTCCCGCTCTTGACCGCAGCGCCACCGGATCTTGTGCCTCGCGGAGCCCCTCTGCCACCAAGTAGGCGGAGCCCACGGTGATCGCCAGCAAACCTGCGGGGACCAGGAGCAGCGTGACGTGCTCCGGGTGGCGCGCGCCCTCCGCGAGCATCTCGCCCCAGGACGCCTGGTGGATGGGCGGGCCGAGGCCGAGGAACGACAGCGTCGTCTCCAGCACGACGACCGCGGAGAGCCCGAGCGCGGCGGACGAGACGAGGCTCGGCCCCAGGTGCGGCAGGAGGTGACGGAAGAACACGCGAAACCTCGAAGCGCCGAGCGCGCGCGCAGCGAGGACGAAGTCCTCGGCGCCGAGGCGGTGCACCTCGGACCTCACCAGGCGCGCGACGCTCGCCCACTGCACGAGCGTCGCCCCGAGGACGACGGAGAGCGTGGAGCTGCCCTCCATGGCTCGCAGCAGGGCCACGACGATGATGGCTGGAAAGGCGTCGACCGCTTGCGCGATTCGCTCGAGTGTCGGGCCTAGCCGGCGCGTGTATTGGCTCGCGACGGCGCCGGCGACGCTCCCGCCGACGACCCCGAGCAGCGCCACGACGAGGCCGGCGCCGAGGGCCGTCCGCGTGCCGTGCACGAGGCGGCACAGGATGTCGCGCCCCTCGGCGTCGGTTCCGAGGGCGTGCGCGCGGGAAGGCGGCTCGAAGGCGCGCCCGGTCGTCGTGCTCGGGCCGAGGTCGAACGCTGCGCGCAGCTCGAAGGAGACGTCCGCCGCGTCGCCGGCCTTGGGGAAGAGCTCGAACACGCCTGCGCGGCGGCGGGCGATCGGCGTGTCGCTCGTGATCACGTCGGCGAAGAGGCCGACCAGCGCCAGCGAGACGAGCACCGCGAACCCGAGCGTCGCTCGACGGCTCCGTCCCGCGCGCGCGAGGAGCCCTCCTCCACTCACCGCACAGCGCTCCCGAGCCGTCCGCGAAGTCGCGGATCGAGGCTCGACTGGATGAGGTCGGAGACGAGGAGCAGCAGGGCCGCGATGAGCACGGCGCCGACGACCAAGCCCATGAGGAAGGTGACGTCGCGCTCCGCGACGGCCTGCACCGTCAAGTGCCCCAGCCCCGGCAGCCCGAGCACCTGCTCGGTCACGAACGCTGCGCCGAGGGCAGCGGGCGGCTCGACGGACGCGACGGCCATGGTCGCCAGCAGCGATTGGCGGAGCCCTTGGGTGAGGACGGCGCGAGCCAGGCTCGCGCCGCGCGCCCGGGAGGCGCGCACGAGATCGCGGATGTAGAGGCTCGACAGCGCGTCGCGCTGGTGGCGCGCGGGGCTCGCGAGCATTCCCAGCCCGACCACGATCACGCCGAGGCCGACCGATTTTGCGCCCGGCGAGAGGGCGACGAGGAGCACGGCCATCGTCGCCGCGGGGGTCGCGTGCATGGTGACCACGGTCGCGGTGGCGGCGATCTTGGGCCCGCGTCGCTGCGACAGCGCCGAGGCCACGCCGAGCGAGGTCCCGAGGACATATGCGAGCGCGATGCCGCCGAAGATGAGCGTGAGCGTGATGGGGACCGCGCGCGCGAGCCGCTCCAGGCTGCGATCGGTCGAGTCCTCGCGGATCGTGAGATCGAGGACGACGCCGGCGGCCCACTTGCCGTAGCGCGTCTCTTTGACCGCGGCGGTGGCGCGGCCGGCGCCTTCGAACACCACGTAGTCGCTCTCGTGCACCAGCCACCACCGCCGCCAGCGCGCGACGACCAGGCGAGCCTCGGCCAGATCTGCGGTCGGCTCGATGCGATCTCCGCTGTCGGTGGCGTGACAGAGCGCTTCGGTGAGCGTCCGCGAGACCTCGAGGGACGCGGCGCTCGTCGGCGGCTCGAGGCGCTCGATCAGGGCGGGGACCGCGAAGGTGTCGAGCTGGGCGAGCTCCGCCGCACGGGACGCCGTGCGGTAGCGAGCGAGCCGCTCGACGCCCGTGCGCACCGTCGCCGGTCGGAACTCGACGCTGCGGTCCGCCCAGAAGCGGGTCCAGAAATCGGCTGCCCGCTCGGGGTTGGTGGCGTCTTGGCGGTTCGGGAGCCCCATACGGATCGCCACCGGCGCCAGCGCGAGCGCGACGCGCGCGCGGCGCTCCGGGTCGAAGCCGTCCAGGCTCGGGATGACGTACGGGAGGGCGGCGCCCCCGAGCCGCGCTAGCTCTCGCGCGGCGCGCTCCGCGTCTTCGTGGCCTTCGGCGATTCGCCTCGTCGCGCGGGCGCTCCTCGAGGCGACGTCGTCGGGCGACGGGTTCACGAAGTAGGGGAGGTCCAAGAACCGCTCCCGACGCGACTCTGCCTCCGCGTCGCCGTCGCCTGTCCGGTCGCGCTGATCGGGCAAGACCGACAGCAGCCCGAAGAGCAGCAGGGAGACGGCGAAGAGCGTCGGGATCAGCCAGAGCAGACGTCGGACGAAGAGCGCGAGCACATCACCGCAACAGGTAATAGCCCGCGACCACGACGCACGTGACGGCGCTCACGATCATCATCGTGACGATCCATGACGGCGCCTGCTCGCGCGGCAGCTCGATGGGATCGTCGCCGCGGTAGCCCTCCGAGTCCGGGTGGTCCGCGTCGTAGACGTCGTACCCGACCTCGATGTCGGGGGCGTGGTGCGCCGCGCGGGCGGGACGGGTGCTCGTGCGCCCGCTCGAGTGGCTCGGCGCGTCCGTCGTGCGGCCGCCGTGCTCGGGGAGCTCGTACTTTCGGTACTTCAGGTCCGCGATGTCCTGGTCGGTGAGGGCCTGGAGCCCCTCACCGTCGAACTTGGCGACGACGACCGTCACGTTGTCGTGCCCTCCGGCGAGGTTCGCGCGATCGGTCAGCTCGCGACAGGCCTCGAGCGGGTCGTCGAACGCGCGCAGCACCTCGCGGATCTCATCGTTTCGCACCATGCCCGAGAGGCCGTCGCTGCACAAAAGGAGGGTGTCGCCGCGGCGCAGCTCCACGAACGTCAGATCGACCTGCACGCTGTCGGCGGTGCCGAGCGCCTGCAAGATGATGTTGTTGTGCTCGAAGGTCTCGGCCTCTTCCTCGGTGAGCTGGCCGGCCTCGATGAGCTGGTTGACCAAGGACTGGTCGCGGGTGACTTGAACGAGCTTGTCCCCGCGCAGGAGGTACCCGCGGGAGTCGCCCACCTGGCCGAGGAACAGGTGGTCGTCGATCAACGCCGCCACCGTGGCGGTCGTGCCCATCCCCCGGCGCGATCGATCGGCCTTAGCCTCTGCGAAGATCTTCATGCCCGCCGTCTCGATGGCGCTGACCAGGCGCGCCGCGACGTCGTCCCGAGAGGTGGGGGGATCGCCAGAGAGCATTCGCTGATAGACGATGTCGACCGCGAGCTGGCTCGCGACCTCTCCGGCCGCCGCGCCGCCCATGCCGTCGCACACGCCGAGCACCGTGCCGCGCTCGCCGACGGTCTGGGTGCGATCGTGCTCCATCAGCCCGCGGCTCGCCTTGGTGAGGTCGGCGACCACGAAGTTGTCTTCGTTGTGCTCGCGCACCTGGCCCACGTCGGTGCGGCCGAACACGCGCAAGACGACGGGTTTGGCCTCGACCTTCGCCTCCGGCTGCGTCGCCTCGAGCTTCGACGCCTCCGGCGCGGCATCGGCGAGCGCAGGCTCGTCCTTGGCGGGCTCGATGGCAAACGCGGGCTCGAGGGCGAGCGCAGGCTCGACTTCGACGGGCTTGGTCTCGGCGTCGATCAGGGTCGGATCATCGGGCTCGACGAGGTCCGTCGACTTCGCTGCAGCGACGGGCGGCGGCGTCTCCTCGATGGCCTTTGCGCCGACCGGTGCGGGCGCCCCGGGCTCCTTGGCGGCCGGCGTCTTGTCGGAGCTCGTGCTCGAAGGGACCATGGTCACGTTGAGCTTGCTCGAGACCTTGCTCGATGGCTTGACCGCGGCCGGCTTGGGGGCAGCAGACCTCTTGCTCGCGCCATCTTTGCCTGAGGACACGGCGTCCTTGCTCGCGTTCTTGCTCGCGGGCTCCTTGTTGGCCTCGGGCGCCGCGTCGGCGGCGGGTTTCGGCTTCTTGGGCTCGAGCTCGCTCATGGTGCCCGCTCGAATCGGAACAGGTGCTGGCCGATGCGCACGCGATCCCCCGTCTCGAGAGGCGTCTCTCGCACGATTGCGACGTACGTGCCGTTGGAAGAGTCGAGGTCCTCGAGGTGGAAGCGGCCGCTCGTCGCGTCTCGACGGATCACCGCGTGCCGCCGCGACAGGAACGCGTCCGTCGTGAAGACGAGGTCCCCGTTTTCGCGCCCGAGCACCGTCTCGTCCCGGTGGATGTGCGTCACGTCGCCGACGAGCCCATCGACCGTGCGCTGGTCGAGGCGAGCCAGCCGCGTCACCGGCTTGCTGCCGAAGACGCGCGTGCCGTGCTGGTTGGCCGGCTCGAGCTGACGCTCCTCCTCGCTCACGAGCTGAAACTGTAACACCTGTGACCCCAGGAGAATCAAGTCACCGCTCTCGAGCGGTTTTCGGCCCCGGACGCGAACGTACACGTGGTTCACCGAGTGGAGGTCCTGGATCCGCCACTGCCCGTCACGCTCCACGAGCTTGGCGTGCCGGGGCGAGACGTAGGGGTCATCGAACAACATCACGTCACCTTCGGTCCGGCCGACAGTGACCACCGGGCCCTTCAGCTCGAACGACTTGCCGTCGGAGCCGTCCTCGACGACCACAACGAGGCGGGCGCGTGCGCTCGCGGACTTCGCGGGCGCAGGTTGCGCGGGGGCGCTCGCCTCCGCGGCCCGGGGGGCGGGGCCCGGCGCCGAGTCTTCCGAGCCTGGGGCTCGGGTCTGGATCGTGTCGGGTGTCGGGGGCTGCGCCGACAAAAGGTGCGCGGGCACTCCGAGCGAGCTCGCGGAAAACGCTGGCGGCGAGGGCTTGGCGGGGGGGCTGAGGCGAGCCGCTTCGCTGGCCTTGATCAGCGGGTGCGGGCCGGTCTTCTCCACGACGGCGGCCTGCGCAGGCGCCGCCGCCACCGCCTGGGCCGACGCCGCTGGAGCCGACGCAGCTGGAGCCGACGCAGCTTGCCCAGCTGCCGCTTGGGCAGATGCGGCACCCTGGGACGCCAGCGCTCCGCCGGCGATCGGGGCGCCGCAGTACTTGCAGAACCGCGCGAGACCATCGTTTTGGCCCTGGCATCTCGCGCAGGTGAAGACCGTCGCGCGGGGCTGCGCGGGGCGGGCGATCTGCACGACGGCCGCGACCGCGATCGGCGGGGGCGCCGCGGCTGGCGGCACCGGGGCCACGCCGGGGGGGGGCGCTGCGGCGGGACCGGTCATCGCTGAGGCGAGACCTGCCTGTACGATGGGTGGCCCCTCTGCGGCGGCGCGTACGGGGACGATCGGCGGCATGGTCGCCGGCGCGGGGACCGCCGCCATGCGCGGCTGGCTCGCGGAGGGCTTCGGCGCAGCTGGACGCCCCGAGTCTTGTCGCGGCAGCGTGCCCCCGCAGACGGCGCAGAAGCGATAGGAGACCGGGTTGACCGAGCCACAGATGCCGCACGAGGCCACGTTCGCGCCTTCTGTTGCGGGCGCGTTCGCTGGCTCTTCGGCGCGGGTCTCAGCGTAGGTGGGCACGTCGGAGCCGGGGGCTCCCGAGGGACGGCTCGGCACGCTCACGGACGCCGGCGCGGGCGCGAAGGAGAAGCTCGGCGCCTCGGGCCGCGAGCGCCGCGCTGCCGCGGCAACCTCCGCGATCGGGGTCCCGGCCGCTGCCGCGGCCGGGTGCGCCGAAGGGCTGGGCGCCGCAGGGCTCGGCGCAGGAGGTGCAGCGGGCGCGGGCGGCGCCGGCGGACCTTGCCTCGGGGGCGAGAGGCCGGGCGCGGTGGGGGAGGGCGGCGCGGGCGCAGCTACCGCTGGCTGCGCTTGCGCAGGAGGAGCCTTGAGGCGCTTTCCACAATCCTGGCAATACAGAAGCCGGTCGGGGTTGTCGCGCCCACAGACGTCGCAGACCACCGGGGGATGCGACAAGGTCAGGAGTGTTTCGTCAAGGGGAGTATCGCTACTCCCTGCCGAGCTCGGTGCGGAGCTCGATCCCCAGATCGAAATGAACGAAATGCGCGACGCCGGTGTCTCGCTGTTGGCCCGCCGTGTCCTCGAACCCCACGAACAACATCGGCTCGTACCCCAGGCTCAGGCCGACGACCGCGAAGCGCGTGATCTCGAGCTCCACCCCGGCGCCAGCCAAGGTCGTCACGCCGCCCGTCTCGCCGCTGAACTCGTTGCCGTAGACGACGCCCCCGACCGCCCACGTCGCGAAGGGGGTGAAGCGCGACCCGACGTCGATGTAGTAGCGCGCTTCCGCCTTGAGCTGCTGCATGATCCCGAGGCGGTAGAGGTTGTTCGAGTCGACCTTGGCGAACTCGTACGAGCCTCCGACGTACCACGGCCCCGCGGACCTGTACCCGCCGCGAAAGACAGGGCCACCGCCGATCCCGAGGATGCACGGCGTGACCGCCTCGCCCGGGCAGATCGCCCCTGGCTCGAAGAGGAAGTCGCCCGCGAACGCCACGCCGTATTGAGCGTAGTCGACCAGCAGCGGTGACGGCGCCTCGCCGCGGGCCTCTTCCGCGGGGTCGCGCTCGGCGGGGGCCTCTGGCTCGGGGCGAGGGTCATCGGCGCGCGCGTCGCTCGGCCGGGCCGTCAGCAGCCACGCGAACGGCACCAGCGCCAACAGACAGCCTCGCTGGCGCCGCCGCACGGGCCCGTGGCGCCGGGTCGCGCGCGAGGAAAGTTGGGTGCCGAGCGGTCCGTGCGGGGCGAACAAGTGACCCGGATGGTAGCCCAACTGTTGGTGGGGGAGGGTGGCACGGGGACCCGCCGATCGTCCTTAGCTTGACGTCGGAGGGGCACGTTGTCTAAACCGCCTCACCGGCTCATGGAGATCTTCCTCGACAAACGCGCCGTTCGACAGATTCGTCTCTCGGCAGCAGACGCCATCGAAGAGGGCGACACGGAGTCGCTGCGCGAGGACATCCTCGAAGCGTTCTCCGAGGAGCAAGTCGAAGAGATTGAGCGCCGCCTCGACAGCGCCGATTTCTTCGAGTTTCTCTCGGACGTGCTCGACGACTGGAACGGCGACGACGCAGACGAGCTCTTCGACCTGCTCGAGACGCAGCTCGCCGAGGTCGGCGTCGACCTCAAGTACGAGGCACGCGTCGCGGACGACGAGGAGGGCGCCGAAGCGGAAGACGACGTCGACCTCGACGACGACGACGACGACGACGAGGACGACCTCGAAGAGGACGAGGAAGAGGAAGAAGACAAGGACAAGCCGTAAGCGGCTGTCCCAGGCCAGCGCCGACGGCCGAAGGTCGGCTAGACTCGGCCCGCCCATGCCGATCGATCTTCGGAGCGACACCGTCACCAAACCTTCGGCGGCGATGCGCCGGGCGATGGCCGAGGCTGAGGTCGGCGACGACGTCTACGGGGAGGACCCGACGGCGAGAGCCCTGGAGGAGCGCGTCGCCGCCCTGCTCGGCAAGCAGGCGGGCCTGTTCGTTCCGAGCGGTACGATGGGCAACCAGATCGCGATCGCCTGCCACAGCGAGCGGGGCGACGAGGTCTACGCGGGAGGGGGCTCGCACTGCATCTGGTACGAGTCTGGCGCGGCCGCGGCGTGGAGCGGAGTTCAGCTCGTCGAGGTCGGCCAGAGCGGGCTCTTCACCGCCGAGGAGCTCGACGCGGCGATCAAGCCTCGCGCGTACTACTGCCCGAACCCGCGCCTGGTCGTGGTGGAGAACACGCACAATCGAGGCGGTGGGCGGGTGTTTCCGCAGGAGCGCGTGCTCGAGGTCGCCGAGGTCGCGCGCCGGCACGGCCTCTCGCTGCACCTCGACGGCGCGCGGCTTTGGAACGCCGCCGTGGCCACCGGGCGCGGCGAGGCTGAGCTCGCGGCGCCCTTCGACACGGCCAGCGTCTGCTTCTCGAAAGGACTCGGCGCGCCGGTCGGCTCGGTGCTGGTGGGCCCGAGCGCGCTGTTGGAGAAGGCTCGGCGGCTGCGCAAGATGCTCGGCGGCGGCATGCGCCAGATCGGCGTGCTCGCGGCCGCGTGCCTCTACGCGCTCGAGCACCACCGGAGCAGGCTCGCCGCAGACCACGAGCACGCGGCCCGCTTCGCCGAGCTCGCGCGCACCGGCCGCGGCGCCGCGGCGCCCGCACCCGAGACGAACATCGTGATGGTCGACCTGGACCGTGACGCGGCGCCGATCGTGGTCGCGCTCGCCGAGCAGGGTGTGCTGGTGAGCGCGTTTGGGCCGCGCCGCCTGCGCGTCGTCACGCACCTCGACGTCGGCGCCGCCGACGTGGAGCGCGCCGCGCGCGCGCTCGTGGCGGTCCTCGGTGGAGGCGGCGCGCCGTGACGAAGCGCGCCGCCTGGCTCGCCTGGGTGCTGCTCGCGCCGCTGTCGTGCGCTCCTGCGTACGCCCCGGGCTATCAGGAGGCGTTCGACGCCGCGCTCAGGGCGCAGAACGCCGGCCGTTGGGAGGAGGCGGCGACCCTCTTCGACAAGGCCGCGGGGCTCGGTGATCGCTACAAAGATCGCGACGAGGCTCGGCTCATGGCGGCGGAGGCGCTCGAGCGCCTCGAGCGCTGGGGCGAGGCCGAGGACCTCTACCGGAAGATCGATCGCGAGTCCGAGGGTCGCTACCAGGGCGTCCGCGCCGCGTACGCGCTCGGGCGGCTCGTCTGGCAGCAGCGCGGGTTCGAAGAGGGCGCCAAGGAGACGCTGCGGGCGATCCGCAGCTACCCAGACAGCGGCCTGGTGAGGCATGCCGTGAAGCGGCTGCTCGCGCACGTCGAGGAGACGTACGGTCCCGACGCGGCGCTCGCGTGGCTCACTCCGCTCTACGAGGAGCTCAAGACGAGCGACGCCGAGGAGGCGGTCGGGTACGAGCACGCGACGTTGCTCGCGCGGTGCGGCAAGAAAGAGGCGTCCATCGCGGCTCTGCTGGCCCTCGCCGCGAGCCACCCGTACCCGCACGGCTCGCTGACGGACGACGCGTATTACGTCGCGTCGCTCTACCTCGCGGATCTGGACCGTGTCCCGCAAGCCATCAACGCCCTCGAGAAGATGCTCTCGGTCCAAGAGGAGGCGCACCTCGGGCACAGCTACCGCCGGCCCCGCTTCCCCCAAGGCGCGTACCGCATCGGCGTGCTCTACCGGGATCGTGTGAAGGACCGAGAGCGCGCCAAGGCCGCGTTCTGGCGCGTCTACAAGGACTACTTCGACTCGCGCCAGACCGACGACGCGCTGTGGGCGCTCGCGAAGATGGAGCGCGACGACGGCCGCCCCGAGGAGGCGTGTCGGGTGCTCGAGGTCCTCCGCAAGGAGAAGCCCGACTCACGCTACCTGAGCTGCTTGCACCACCTGTGCGACGCTCAGGCGAAGGGCTCGCGGCCGTGCTCGCTGAGGGTTCTCGAGGGGATCGGGGTCGACGCCGACGCCGTGTGGGAGGGCGTGCCGGCCCCGGCGCCCTGAGGCTCCCCCCTCGCGAAGCGAGGGGGGCCAGGAGGGTGAAAGTGCAGCCCCCTTCGTCGCCGAGCGGCGTGACGGTGCCATTTTCAGCACACCGCCAGTGGCGTGACGCCGCCAGGTCAGCACACGGTCAGAGCATGACGGAGATCGCGAAGTAGCTGCGCGGCGGATCCGACTCGTAGTCGGTCTCTTCGCTCAGCTCGACGATGCGGAAGTCGGAGCCCGTCCACGTGTGTGAGCGCGTCGAGGGGGCCTCGAACTTGTCGCCGTACTTCGCCTTCAAGCCGTCGACGAGGTACTTCCAGAACTCGTCCGAGACGAGCTTCGGCTCGAACTGGATCTCGACGAACGCGAGCTCGTTCTTCGTCTGCCCGAGGTAGAGGAACTGGTACCGCCACACGCCCGGCTGTCCGGTGACGGGCACCTCGACGATGCCGAACTCGCCGGTCTTGTCGGCGCCGGGGAAGGTCTTCGCGACCTCGGCGGGAGCCATGTCCTCCTTCAGCATGCTGAAGGGGGGCGGCACCCAGTTCGACTTGTCGCCGAGGAGCTTCGCGAGGTCGGGGTACTTCGAGTTGCTCGGGGCCACGGCCCCCGTGGCCGGGGCGGTCGGGGCCGTCGGCGCGAGCCCGGAGGTCGGGCCCGATCCCTCGGGCTTCGGGGCGTCGCCGCTCTTCGCCGGGGAGCCGGACTTCGCGTCCTTGTCGTCCCCCTTCTTCTTTCGCGGCTTCTCGTCCTCGTCGTCGTCGTCTGCCTTCGACGACTTCTCCTTCTTCTTGTCGCACCCGACGGTGGGCGCCACGATCGCCAGGCCCATCGCGATGGCGATGAGGCGGGACCACCTGAGCAGGCGGGGCGGACCGCCGAGAGCGCTCGAAATCTTCGACATGGCCGGGAGGCTTGCACGAAGACGCGCGGGGGAGAAGTGGCCGGCCTCGTGCTAAACACCGTTCGTGTTCGAGCCGGGGGCGCAGCTGGGAGAAGGCCGCTACCGCGTCGTGCGAGTCCTCGGCCAGGGCGCTCAGGCGACGACCTACGAGGCGGTCGACGCGAAGCGAGGTCGCCTCGTCGCGGTCAAGCGGTTCGTCGTGCGCGGTGCGAGCTCTTGGAAGGAGGTCGAGCTCGCGGAGCGCGAGGCTCAGGTGCTCCGCTCGCTCGACCACCCGCTGGTCCCCCGCTACGTCGACAACTTCGAAGAGGGCGGGGCGCTCTACCTCGTCACCGAGCTCGTCGAAGGCGAAAGCCTCGCGTCGCTGCTGAAGGCGGGTCGGCGCTTCGGGCCCGACGAGATGGTGCGCCTCGTCTCCGATCTCGCAGAGGCCACGCGGTACCTGCACGGGCGCGCTCCGCCCGTCATCCACCGAGACATCAAGCCCGCCAACGTGCTCCTCCGAAAGGATGGTCGCTTCTGCCTCGTCGATTTCGGCGCCGTGCGGGCCACCCTCGCGAAGCGGGAAGGCAGCACCGTCGTCGGCACCTTCGGCTTCATGGCGCCCGAGCAGTTCCAGGGGCGCGCGCTCCCTCAGTCGGACGTCTACGCCATCGGCGCCACGGCCTTGTCGGTGCTCACCGGGCGCGAGCCGGAGGAGCTGCCGCACCGCGGGCTCGGGATCGACGTGGGCGCGGCGCTCGGAGGCGCGGCGCCGGCGGCGCTGGTCACCGCGCTCGGCCTGATGCTCGAGCCGGACCCCGACCGCCGTCCGGCAACCCTCGAAGGGGCGCTGTCCATCCTGCGGGGAGGCGGCGCGCCGCGAGCGCCCCAGGGCGCGCCTCCGCGCGGGCCCCCCCGCGGGCCGGCGTCCAGCCATCGCCTCTCGGCGCTCACGCCGCGCGCACCGTCGCGAGCCCGGCGCGCTCGAGAGCTCGGGCCCCCGGCGCGCCTCGCCGCCATCGCGCTCGACGTCGCGCGGTACGCCGTCCTCTTCTCGGTCGTGTATTTCGTGCCGCTGCTGCTGGCGATGCTCTCGCTGGTGTTCGGCAAGCCCCTGCGCCGCGCCGCGGGCTCCACGCGGGACGCGGGGCACCGCGCGCTCCGGCACCTCGAGCGTGTCCGCGCCGACGCGCTCGGCTACGAAGGCCCCGTCGCCGCCCTCACGCCCAACCGAGCCGTGGCAGACGCCGATATCGCGGCCCGAGCGCCGACGCGCGTCGCCGCGCCTGCCGATCCCACGAGCGAGCGCCTCGCGGAGGCTGAAGCCGCCGCCGTCGAGGAGCAAGCCCAGCGAGAGCGGGCGCGCCGAGGGCGCTGAGCGCGCTCGTTGCGGGCCACGCGCAGGGGGTGCGCAGGCTCGTCAGCGGACGACGAGGACCGACGAGGGCGCGTTGCGGACGAGCGTCTCGGCGACGCTGCCGAGCGCGACCCGCGCGATGCCCTTGCGGCCATGGGTGCCCACGACGAGCAGCGAGGCGCCCACGTCTCTCGCCCGCTCGCACAGCACGCTCGCCGCGGGGCCGGTGAGGACCTCGGGCGTGGCGACGATCTCTGCGGCGCTGATCTCCGCGCCGAGCGCGCCCGTCGCGGCGGTGCGCAGGCTGTCTGCGGCCTCGGAGTCGGGTTGAACGGGGAC
Source organism: Polyangiaceae bacterium (assembly GCA_016719945.1). GTDB lineage: Bacteria > Myxococcota_A > Polyangia > Polyangiales > Polyangiaceae > Xiheicaenibacterium. The sequence continues at coordinate 247,043 of JADJYE010000006.1, forward strand.
GGTCCCAGAGAAAATGGCGGTGGCGACGACGGCGACGTCGCTCATCGACAGCTCGACCGTGTGCACGGCCATGACGCCCTCGCCGAGGTGACCGCTCATGAGCCCCGCCCAGCGGAGCACGGCGGGGGTCGTCGCCGCGAGATCGCAGGCCGCGATGACCTTCCCTCCCTCGGGGGAAGGCCGCGCGACGAGGACGGGGATCGAGGCGCGCCGCACGACGAGCTCCGCGACGCTGCCCTCGATGAGCCGGTCGAGCCCGTGGCGCCCGTGGGTCCCCACGACGACCAGATCGGCGCCGAAGCGGGCGGCCCGCTCGAGGATGGCCTCGTCGGCGTTGCCTCGGTCCGCGAAGACCTCGACCTGCGACGGCCCGCGGCTCGTCTCCCGCGCGACGTAGCCCGCGACGCGCTCCTTGCGGGTCGTCTCCTCGGCGTGCTCTTCGTGCTCGGTCGAGGCCCGATGGGGGGTGACCGCGTGCTCCGGGAGCCCGGGTGGCAAGACGTTGACGACTCCGAGCGCGGCGTCGAGCCCGCGCGCGACCCTGTCGGCCAGGTGGAGCGCCTCGTGAGAGACCGCGTCGAGGTCGACGGCGACGAGCACACGCTTCACGGACGGCGACGAAGCCCCGGTGGTCATGCCCGCTCGTTTAGCATGGCTCGTGCCGAGACGGACCTGCCCCTCGCGGCGCGTCGGCCCGCCGCCCAAGTAGCAACGTCCGCAGGTTGGCTGTTACGCTGCCCCGCGAAAAGGACACACGCCCACGTGACACCTCCTCCGCTTAGGCACGCCGATCCCTCGCGTCCCGACGACCGCCTGGCCGCCGACGCCGCCGCGCACCTCGGGCGAAGCCCGGGGCTCCAGCTCGTCGCAGAGCTCTACGCGCGCCTTCGCGACATGGACTTCCCCTGGTGGACCGGCGACCAGCTGCGCGACGCCTTCCCGGCGGTCGACCGGCTCGGGTGGCTGGCCGAGCGCCCCGATCTGCGCCAACGCATCACGACCCAGCTCACGGGCCTCGCGCCACGCGCCGCGCGCAACAAGTCCCCCGAGTTCCAAGCTCAGCTGATCGACTCCGTCATCGACGAGGGCGATATCACGGTCGCCGCGTTCGAGGCCGCCTTCGAGCCCGCCGACATCGCCGTCTATGGGCCGGCAGCCGACATCTTCCGGTTGTTCCGGCGGCGCATGCCCTGGGACGACGACGCCACCGCCCACCAAGACCTCGTCGGCTGGCTGATCGGCGCGCTGCTCGCCGATCGAAGCTCGCTCGACGGCTCGGCGCGCACCCCCGTCCTCTCGGTGCTCCAGGTCCGCACGTCCATCGACGGGCGGGTCTGGCACTCGCGCATCCCGCTGCACGTCCGCGTCGCGATCGACGAGGCCCGCTTCGCCGCCCAGCGCGAGCGCCCGAGCGAGCCCTACGGCGTCGAGCGCGACCTCGCGATCGCCACGCCGGCGCTGATCGCGGCGAGCATCCCGCTGCGCGACCTCATGGGGGTGATCGACGTGGCCACGAACGCGCTCGGGTTCGACGAAGGCGGCGCCCACGCCCGCGGTCATGGCCGCGAGCCCGCGACCCGGTCGTCGCCCGCGCGCGCCGAGAGCGACGACGCTGGACCAAGAGCGCTGGAGAACGAGCGCGCTCCGCCGTCGATCCCGCCCGAGCCACCCGAGCCGCCGCGTCGCGTCTCCGTCGCTCCGGTCGAGCGGCCTGCGAGCATCGCCCCCCCGCCCGTCGAGGCCTCCGTTGATTCGCCCTCCGAGTCCCCCTCGGCCGAGCCCCCCGCGGCCGAGCCCCCGGCGGCCGAGCCGCCAGCCACCGCGTTCGCGGAGGAAGAGACGTCGGGCCCCAGCATCCGAGACTCGATCCCGGACGAGCTCGAGCACACGAACCCGTGGCTCGTGCCGCAGCTGAGCAGCGACATCGAGAAGGCCGCCGCGGAGCTCCGCGAGGGCCGCGACAAGCACAAGATCGACAGCGAAGAGACGAAGTAGGCCGGGTGCCCGACACCCGGGCCGAGGAGCGATCCGACGATGGCGAAGAAGAAGGGGGGAAAGCAGCGGCCCACATCCGGTGGAGCCGCCAAGGGCGCAAAGCCGTCATCCGGAGGGGCCCCGCCCTCGAAGAAGGCGGTCGAGCTCAAGTCCCCCACGGCGAGCGCGCCCGATCCCGGGCGGGTCGACCAAGGCGCCAAGGCCGAGCCCGAGAAGAGCGACCGCAAGGGGAGCGAGCCCAAGGCGAACGAGCCGCCCGCGGCCGCCGCGTTCGAGACGCTATCGTCGCTCAAAGATCCGCAGCCTCCGCGGCAGCGGCGCCCCGAGGGGCGAGAGTGGGGCAAGCCGTTCGTCTCGATCGAGAAGTGGTGGACGTGGCTCGAGGTGCGCATCCTGGTCGGGGTCATCCTCGGCCTGGTGTTCTCGATGGTGCTGTGGGTCGCGCTGCAAGGCATGAGCTCCCCTGTCGAGTCCGAGAGCAAGGCGGGCGTCGTGTTCCGCGGCGCCGTCGGCGCGATCGCCATCTCGGTCGCGACCTGGTTCGTCACGGGCAAGCTCGGGCTCGACCGGACGAAGCGCACGCTCGCCGCCATCGGCGGGATCGCCGCCGGGGTCTTGCTCGCGCCCAGCTGGCGCGGCACCGGCGTCGAGTATTTCGGCCACGTCCAGAACTGGCTGCAAGAGGGCTCGAGCTTCACGATGTTCGGCCAGCTCCGCGGCGTGTCGACGCGCCTGACGGTGGTGCTCGCGTTCATCGGCGCGAGCCTCGGCGCCGCCAGCGGGAAGCACATCAACATCGACGTCGCGCTCCGCTTCGTGAAAGACAAATACAAGCTGCCCGTCTTCGTGCTGCAGACGATCGCCACGGTGGCGTTCTGCGTCGCGGCGAGCTGGGCGTTCTTCGAGTACATCGCGATCACGAACTTCAACGCGAAGCCCGACATGACCGCTTCGCAGAAGTACGAGATCGTCGACGACGCCGTCGCGAAGGACCTCTTCCTGCTGCGCAGGCAGATCGGCTTCGATCTCTCGGCCGCGCCTCACGTGATCGGCGGCGGCAAGTGGGACGACGAGGATCGCTTCACCGGTCGACAGTGGAACGAGTACCTCGAGGAGACCGGCTACCGGGACTACTTCACCGACGAGCAGGTCGACGGCCTCAGGTCGCCCGAGGGCTCGCTCGACACCTTCCGCTACCCGCTCGCGATCGGCCCCGACGGCCCGCCGAGGAACACCCTCGTGCGCACGATGAACCTGAGCTTCACCGTGGGGTTCTTCCTGATGGCGCTGCGGTTCCTGCTCCGGTTGCTGCTCGTCCTCTCCGGCCATCAGTCGATGGACGCCGAGGCCGAGTACGACCCCGACGCGGATCCGAAGCGCCACAAGGAGCGTGAAGCCGCGGCCGTCGAGGCCGCCCACGAGGCCGGCTCGAAGGAGATCGTCTGATGGGGAAGATCTACGCCCTCGTCGTCACCCTCCTCACGCTGATGGCGATGCCGCTGTTCGCCGTCATGGGCGGCATCTCGCTCGTCGGCTGGCTCACGGAGGACGACGAGTCGCGGCGGCACATCATGTACCTCGCGCCGAACGTGCTCGACGAGCAGCGCTTCCTCGGCTCGCCGATCCTCGTCACGATCCCGCTGTTCACGTTCGCCGGCTACCTGATGGCCGAGTCGCGCACGCCCGACCGCCTCGTGCGCGCCGCGAGCGCGCTGCTCGGGTGGATGCCCGGCGGCCTCGCGATCGTGTGCATCGTCGCGAACGGGTTCTTCACCACCATGACCGGCGGCAGCGGCGTCACGATCGTGGCGATCGGCGGCATGCTCTACCCGGTGCTGCGCAAGCAGGGCTACCCCGACCGCTACGTGCTCGGGCTCGTCACCGCCGCGGGCGCCGTCGGCCTGCTGTTCTTCCCCAGCCCGCTCGTCGCCGTGTACTCGTTCATCGCGGGCGTCGACATCAACAAGGCCTACCTCGCGACCTTCTTCCCGGGCGTCGCCCTCGCGCTCGTCCTGATGGGGCACGCAGTGCTGGTGGGCATCCGCGAGAAGATCCCTCGCGGAAAGCTCGATCTGCGGGAGGCAGCGATCGCCTCCTGGGACGCGAAGTGGGACATCGCCGCCCCCTTCCTGGTCGCCGCCGGCATGGTCACCGGCCTGATGGGCCTCGACGAGGCCTCCGCCGTCGCGGCGCTCTACGTCCTCATCGTCCAGGTCTACGTCTACAAGGACCTGACCTGGCGCGACGTCCTCAGGATCGCCCGCGAGTCGGTCGCGCTGGCCGGCGCCATCCTCATCATCATCATGATGGCGACGGCGCTCACGAACTGGGTCATCCAGGATCGGATCCCGCTTCACATCCTCGAGTTCTTCACGGCGAACGGGATGGACACCGTCTGGGAGTTCATCATCGTCCTGAACATCTTCCTGTTCATCCTCGGCGTCGTGATGGACGAGTTCAGCGCGATGCTCGTCGCGCTGCCGCTGGTGATGCCGCTCGCCGCCACCTTCGGGCTCTCCCCGTTCCACCTCGCGGTCATGTTCCTGCTGAACATCGAGATCGCGTACATCTCGCCGCCGATCGGGGTGAACCTCTACATCGCAAGCTTCCGGTTCAACCAGCCGCTCGCGACGGTGTACCGCGTCGTCATGCCCTTCGTGTGGATGCTCACCGGCGGGCTGGTGCTGTTCATCGTCTTCCCGAAACTGTCCACGTTCCTCATCGACCCGACCATCGCCGCGCTGCACGCGGAGGCCGACAAGACCGGGGCGTCGCCGCGTGACGCGTGGCTCCTCGAGTGTGTGCAAGAGGACAAGAACAACCCCCGCCCATGCACCGACGCCGACAAGCAGAAGTGGGGCATCGACGGGATGAGCGCGCCGGTCGTCGTCGCAGAGGGCGGCTCGGACAGCGAGACGCCGGAGCCGGTCCTCACCAAGGAGGAGCAGGTCAAGACGGAGCAGTTCAAGGACGAGGCTCAACGACCTGTTCGGCTTGAACGACGGACCCGACGCTGGCGCCGGCGATGCCGGCGCTGGCGAAGACGCAGGCGCTGCGACCGAGGACGCGGGCGCAGCGGAGGACGCGGGCGCAGCGGAGGACGCGGGAGCCCCCGGGCCGACCGAAGAGCCACCACCGCCCAAGAAGCCCGAGGAGCCACCTCCTCCCTGACCGCGCTGTTTCAGCAACCTGTTACACCCCGAGGCTCATCTTGAAACCCCCTCGTCTCAAGGGTGGCGCGCTGACCGCCGCCCGAATGGCCGCCGAGAACCCCGCCACCAGCGCGATCCTCGGCGATGTGCTCAAGCAGAGCCTCGGCCTCGATCGCCTGGCGGTGTTGCCCCAGAGCGCCCGCGGGGCCCTTGGTCTCGACGTGACGCCCGTCCGCGCGAAGGCCGAGCCGCGCGCGCTGCCCCACGACGGCCTCTCCCCGGCCGCTCGCAAGCTGTGGCCTCGCGCCCATGAGGACGTCGCCGCGGCCTTCTCCGAGAAGAAGGTCGCTCCGCTGGAGCTCACCGAGCGCTCGCTGCGCTTCTTGAGGCAGCTCGCTTCGAACCGCGTCCTCAACGTGCTCGTCTGCGAGGACGAGGCGCGGTCGCGCGCGGAGGCGAAGGCCGCGCAGGAGCGCCACGCCGCCGGCCGGCCGCTCGGGCCGCTCGACGGCGTGCCGTACCTCGTCAAGGACGAGCTCGACGTGCGGGGCCTGCCGACTCGTATCGGCACCTTGTGCGAGCCGGAGACGCCGAAGAGCGAGGACTCGACGGTCGTCGCACGCCTCGCGCGCGCCGGCGCGGTGTTCGTCGGCAAGACCGTCATGACCCAGTGGGGGATGTCTCCGCTCGGCCAGAACCCGGCCTACAAGATGCCGACGAACGTCCACCACGCGGAGCGCGCTCCGGGCGGCTCATCGAGCGGCTCGGCCGTCGGCGTGGCGATCGGGGCGGTGCCCTTCGCGGTCGGCACCGACGGCGGAGGGTCGGTGCGCATCCCCGCGGCGCTGAACGGCGTGTACGGCATCAAGCCGACGTTCGGCCGTGTGAGCCGCGCTGGCAGCCTGTCAGGCTCCGTCGGTCATATCGGGCCCCTCGGGGCGTCGCCCGGCGATCTCGCGGCCTTCCTCGACGCGGTCGCGAGCGAGCCCGACCCCGCCGACCCGCACACGCGGGCCGCGCTCCCGCCCCCGCAGGGCGGCTTCGGAGCCCGGCTCGGCGCAGGCGTGAAGAAGCTTCGGATCGGGGTCATCGAGTCGGAGTGGGCGGACGCCTCGAGCCCGGTCGCGGCCGCGTGCCGCTCTGCGATATCGGCGCTCGAGCGCGAGGGCGCCGAGATCGTGCGGGTCACGCTCCCGATCGCGTCGGTCGCCGCCCCCATCGGCTACCTGACGATCGGGTGCGAGGTGCTGGCCGCGCACGCGCACGCCTGGAAGACCCAGCGGGAGCTGATCGCGGACGACCTTCGCCTGTCCTTCGCCGTCCTGTCGGGCATCTCGGCGCTCGATTTTCTGGACGCCCAGCTCCTCCGCGCGACGCTCCGGCTCGAGGCGGCGCGCGCCCTCGCCGACGTCGACGTCCTCGCCCTGCCCACGACCGCCACCACGGCGCCGCCGATCACCGTCCACGAGCGCGGGAGGTCGTTCGCCGACACAGAGGCGATCGACGCCATGTGTCGCTTCAACTTCCTCGGCAACCTGACCGGCCTGCCCGCCGCCACGGCCCCGGTCGGAGTCGACGACGACGGCCTCCCGATCGGGCTTCAGATCGTCGGTGATGCCTGGGACGAGCACGTGATCCTCGGGCTGCTGGCGCACCTCGAGCGCATGGGCGTGGGCGCGGTCGTGAAGCCCAAGGCGGCGCTCGATCTGCTCGGCTGACGAAGGCCTCGCTCAGCCCTCGACGCTTGATGAAGTGCGGCCGCATCTAGCAGCTTTCTTCTCATCGAGCGCCGGCGCGGCGTATGGAGGCCGTGTGCTGACCCACGCGCGCACCCTCCGCTTCACGGGCCTGCTGTTCGGGCTGGCGATCTTCGCGGCCGCCGGCTGCGGCAAGGACGAAGGCTCCTCCGCCGTCGCGACCTCCGAGCCCGTGCCCGCGCTCGCCAAGGCGGCTCCCGACGACTCGAAGCCCGACGACAAGCGCGACGTCGCGCCGCAGGCCACCGCGACCGGCCTCTCCGAGCGGGACGATGCCATCGGCGACGCCGCGCCGCCGAGCGGCGGCGACGACGAGGACGAGCAGGCTGACGAGCCGCAGCGCCGCGGCGCCGGGAAGTCGAAGAAGAAGCGCGGCCGCTCCAAGAAGGACGCGCCCCGAAACCGGGCGTCCAGCTCCAGCGAGGAGGTCCGCGAGGCGCCCGCCGCCGAGCCGAAAGCGAGCCTCCGCCTGAAGCGCATCCAGTTCGCTTCGAGCATCGAGAGCCGCGAGCCCGTCGAGCCGGAGGAGACGTTCTCCGCCGCGCAGACCGAGAAGCTCTACGCCTTCCTCGAGCTCGCGAACGAGTCCAAGGCCGAGTCGAAGATCACGGTCACGTTCATCCCGCCCATCGGGGCGCACAGCAAGGTGACCCTCAAGGTGGGCGACAAGATCCGCTGGCGCACCTGGGCGCAGCGCAAGAGCCCGAAGGCCATCGGCACCTGGAAGGTCGTCGTCCACGACGAGAGCGGGCGCGAGCTCGGCCACCGCAGCTTCGAAGTGACGGAGTGACCATGCCGGGCCCGACGTCGTACCTCGCGCCGCGCGCCGCCGCGCGCTCACCACTGTCGCCATCGGCGCGCTGCTCGCCGCGGGAGCCGCGGCCCTCGCGGCCGCCCCGCTGGAGGCGGCCCCGGAGCACGGGGCCTGCGACACGCCCCACCCCGCAGATGGCGTCCACGCCGCTCCCCAGAAGCGCGGTCGCTTCGAGGCGCTCGACGACGTCTCCCTCTCCTCCAAGGTCGAGGAGCGGCTCAACGCGATCGCGGAGAAGTTCAACAAGCGCACGGGCAAGACGTTCGTCGTGACCAGCGGGACGCGCGACCCCGAGAGCCAAGCCGAGCTCATCTACTCGAAGCTCGCCGCGGGTGAAGACCTCACGAAGCTCTACAAGGACAAGTCCGCGGTCGGAGAGCTGGTCAAGGTGTTCGACGCGGCCCGCTCGGAGAAGAAGACGCGCGCGTCCACGGTCGCGCTGCTCGCCTCGGCCATCCGCGGCCAGATGAAGCGCGGCATCTACATCTCGGCGCACTTGAAGGCCGGCGCGGCCGACGTCCGAAGCACGACGATGAGCCCCAGCGAAAAGCGGCTGTTCGCAGAGATCGCGCGGGACGTAGGCTGGTCCGTCATCATCGAGGCGACGCCGCCCCACTTCCACCTGCAGCTCGAGTAGCGCCTACTCGAAGGTCGCTCCGCTCTTCACCAGGGCGGCGAGCTCGGCGAAGCCTCCCACGTAACGGCCGCGCACGAACGCGAACGGGGTCGACGTCCCCTTCGTCTCTCGGATGAGCCGGGCCTCGAGGCCGAGGTTGTCGGGGTCATCGATGTCGATCATACGGGCGACGACCGAGCGCTCACGCAGCAGCGCGAGCGCGCGGCCGCTCGCGTCGCAGGTCCTTCGGCCGTAGAGCTGGACCGGCAAGCCCGGATCGCCGAGCGGAGCCTCGGTCGTCTTCGCAGCTTCGACCGGGGGCGACGCGAAGGGGTCGTGCGAAGCCGGGGGCAAGGGGACCACCTCGAGCCTTCGGCGCGGCGCTTTTCGGAAGCGGTCGAGGAAGCGATCGCCTCGGTCGAGGACGCGGTCCACGGTCGCGATCCAGGTCTTGTCGCGCGAGCTCTCCATGGCGCGTCTATACCCCAGCCGCAGCGCTGGCGTTGCGCGATCGCCGGCTTCGGATACGTTGGAGCGAGAGAACTTGGAGCTGCTCTTCGTTCGCCACGGTCAGCCGGAGTGGGCCCGAGAGGGGACCCCCCAGATGGACCCGCGTCTCACCGAGCTCGGCGAGCGCCAGGCCGACCTGGTCGCCGAGCGCCTGCGGGAGCGAGGAGCGAGCGAGATCATCAGCTCACCGGCGCTGCGCGCCCGGCAGACCGCGGCTCCCCTCGCGGAGGCCGTGGGCCTCACGCCGGTCGTCATCGACGATCTCGTCGAGCTGCGGCTGCCGGACTGGTCCCACCTCTCGTTGTCGGAGGTGGCGGTCCAGTTCCGCGCGGCGCGCTCGCGGGAGCCGCAGGCCTGGTGGGACGGCATCCCCGGAGGCGAGAGCTTCCGCGCGTTCTTCGAGAGGGTGCACGCCGCAACCCTGCGCATGTTGCACGAGCGGGGGGTCTGCCGCGTCCAACGTGAGGAGGCACCGATCTTCACGATGGAGCGCGATCTCGGCCGGTTGGTGGTGTTCGGGCACGGCGGCATGAACACGGTCGCCATGACCGTGCTCTTGGGGATGCCCTGCGTCCCGTGGGAGTGGGAGCGCTTCGCGCTCGGCCACGCTGCGTTCATTCGGCTCAAGGCGATCCCGCTCGGCCCCGGGTACATCTTCTCCATGCGTTCGTTCAACGACGCCGAGCATCTTCCCAAGGAGCTACGGACGATATGAGCGGTCCAGTCGGCGGCAAGATTCGCTCGCTCGCTGCGGCGTTCGTCGTGGCTTCCGCGGCGATCACCTCGGGGTGTCAGTTCTTCTTCCCCATGCCGGTGGAGCCCGAGGTCGAGCTCGAGGGGAAGGCGGACGCGGTGCGCACGACGGAGTCGTCCTTCGTGGAGGGTGAGCGGATCGTCGGCAAGGTCTTCATCGAGGACGTCGCCGCGGGGACCGTGTCGCTCGCGGCCGGAAAGAAGTGCCTCGCCGACGGGAAGCTCGCCATCCCGCTCATCGGCGACGGGGAGGTCGGCGGTCTGCTCTCCCTCTTCGGGAAGGGCTCGGCGCGCACTTCAGCGCTCATCGATCTCGACGCGAACCTCCCGATCGAGGCGCGCTGGGACTACCGCATGGACGGCAAGCGCTCGTTCGTGGAGCTCGACTACGCCCCCCCCCGAGGGTACGCGCGGCTTTTTGTACGTGGTCGTCGGCCGCTACCTCTATCGCGCCGACGTCACGCTCACCGGGCGCGAGCGGCTCGGCACGGCGCTCGGCGAGAAGGAGGCGGTCAGGATCGATGGCGCGGCCACGCGGCTGGTCGAAAAGACGCTCGAGCCTTCGGCGCGCCACAAGCCGCGGCCGTTCACCCTCTGGCTGACGGACGACGACGCGCGCGTGCCGCTCCGCATCAGCGTCGCGACGGACCTGGCCGAGCTCACCATCGATCTCGAGACCCACGAGACGCGGCCCGTGGCGCCCGGGGCACCGGTCGCCTGCACCGATCGCGTCGACAAGGCGTCGCTGTCGAAGGTGCGGGGCAAGAAGGACAAGCCCGTGAAGCCGCCCAAGAAGCTCCCCGGCCCGCGCGTCCCCAAGAGCACGCCACCCGAGCGTCCCGCGCCGAGCCCCGCTCCCGAGCGGCCCACCAAATGATCGCCGCCTGGGCCGGCGACTGTGGTCTAGTCGGCAGCTAGTGCTGCGGCTCGACGTCCTCCGCACGCTCGACTCCCTGCGCCGGATCGAACCGGAGTGGCGTGAGCTCCACGTCGAGGCCCGCGCGAGCTTCGCCAACAGCCCGACCTGGCTGACGGCGTGGTGGGACACGATGAGAGACGCCGGGCCGCTGCCCTTCCGCGACCGGGAGCTGTTGGCCGTTGCGATTCGGGACGGCGCGGGCGCCCTCGTCGGTCTGGCGCTCTTCGTGCGCCGCTGGGTGCGCGTCGCCCTCGTCCCGAGGCTTCGCCTCGAGGCTCTCGGCACCGGCGAGCCCAAGGAGGACGAGGTCTGCACGGACTATCCCACGGTGCTCGCGCGCGCCGAGCACCGTGCGGAGGTCGTGGAGGTCCTCGCCCAGGCGCTGCTCTCCGGGGAGCTCGGGCGGTGGGACGAGCTGCAGATGTCGACCATGCGTCGGGACGACCCGGTCGTCGATCTGTTCGTCCAGGCCTTCGTGCGCGCTCGCGTCGGCGTCTCGGTCGAGCCGTCGCCAGCCGCGACGGCGGTGAAGCTCGCGCCGACGTTCGATGGGTACCTCGCGACGCTCCCGAAGAAACACCGCTACGCCGTCAAGCGGACGCTCTCGGACTTCGAGGCCTGGGCGAACGAGCGCGGAGGCAGCACCTTCGAACGCGTCGGGTCTCGCGCCGAGCTCGCGGCCGGCGTGCGCACGCTGATCGAGCTGCACGCGGCGCGCTGGGGACCGCGTCACCTCTTCACGAGCGAGCGCTTTCGCCGCTTCCATGAGCAAGTGATGGCGAGCCTCATCGACGGCGTCGATGGGCGCCTCGACCTCTGGATCCTCCGCGCCGGGGGTGAGCCCGTGCTCAACGTCAGCCGCTCCGACACCCGCGCGGTCGGGCTGGAGCTCTTCTCCGCGGGCATCCGGCGCATCGCGACGAGCGTGGGGCTCGCGCACGACAAACCTGCGCCGAGCTCGCGGCCTCGCGACTCGCGGCCCGGTGACTCGCGGCCCGGTGACTGGGGACCTCGCGATCCGGAACGGGGCTGATGGTCTCGGGGGCCCCCCCCGCCGACTCGGACGACGTCCTCGCGCGCTTCAGCGAGCCGGTGCGGGCGTGGTTTCGTGCTGCGTTCGGCGGGCCCACCCACGCGCAGCGCCTCGGCCTCAAGCCCATCGCCGAGGGCCGCTCCACCTTGCTGCTCGCCCCGACCGGGTCGGGCAAGACGCTCGCCGCGTTCCTCTCGGCGATCGAGCGGGTGATGTTCGGCGCCCAGGGACCGGGCCTCAAAGTGGTGTACGTGTCGCCCCTCAAGGCGCTCGCTGTCGATATCGAGAAGAACCTACGCGCGCCGATCGCGGGGATCGCCGACGAGGCGCGCGCTCGGGGCGCGAAGTTCCACCTCCCGACGGTGTTCGTGCGCTCTGGCGACACCAAGCCGAAGGAGCGCGCCGGCTTCGCGCGCGCGGGCTCCGACGTGCTCATCACGACGCCGGAGTCGCTCTACCTGCTGTTGACCAGCGAGGCCTCGCGCCACTTCCGCAGCGTCGAGACGGTCATCGTCGACGAGGTCCACGTGCTCGCCGGCACCAAACGCGGCAGTCACCTCTGGCTGTCGCTCGAGCGGCTCGAGGCGCTCCGCGCCAGCGACCTTCCCCCGCTGGTGCGCGTCGGGTTGACGGCCACGGTGCGCCCGCTGGACGCTGTCGCCCGCGCGCTCGGCGGCTACTCGGGCCCGGGCGAGCCGCGGCCGGTCGAGGTGGTCGACGCGGGGTCTCGGCGGGCCGTCGAGCTCACGATCGACGTGCCTGTCGAGGACCTGCGCGCGGTCTCGGGTCGCGCGAAGGACGCCGGGCCAGGCGCCCTCGACCCTTCCAAGTCCATCTGGCCCAGCATCTATCCGCGCCTGGTCGAGCTCATCCGCGCCCACACGACGACCCTCGTCTTCGTGAACAACCGTCGCCTCGCCGAGCGGCTCGCGAACGCGATCAACGAGCTGGCGGGGGAGGAGCTCGCCCTCGCGCACCACGGCTCGGTCGCGCACGACCGGCGCGTCGAGATCGAGGGGCGCCTCAAGGCGGGGGCGGTGCGCGCGATCGTCGCCACCAGCTCGCTCGAGCTCGGCATCGATATGGGCTCGATCGATCTGGTCGTTCAGATCGAGGCGCCTCCCAGCGCCTCCGCCGGGATGCAGCGCGTCGGCAGGGCGGGGCACCGCGCGACGGCCATCAGCAAGGGCGTCGTCATCCCCAAGTTCCGCGCAGACCTGCTCGCGTGTGTGGCGACGGCCCTGGCCATGCGAGAGGGCGCGGTCGAGACGACGAGCGTTCCCGAGAACGCCCTCGACGTCCTCGCGCAGCAGATCGTCGCGATCGTCTCGATGGCGCCGATCGGCGAGGCGGAGCTGTTCGCGCTGGTGCGCAGGGCCGCGCCCTATGCGGCCCTGCCGCAGCCCGCCTACGAAGGGGTGCTCGACATGTTGTCGGGGCGCTACCCGTCGGAGGAGCTCTCCGAGCTCCGCCCGCGCCTCACGTGGGACCGCGCGACCGGTCGCCTCACGCCCCGCGCGGGCGCCAAGAGCGTCGCGATCTTGAGCGGCGGGACCATCCCCGACCGGGGGCTGTTCGGGGTGTTCCTCGACACCCCGGATCGGCGGCCCGTGCGCATCGGTGAGCTCGACGAGGAGATGGTGTTCGAGTCGCGCGTGGGGGAGGTGTTCTTGCTCGGGGCGTCATCGTGGCGCATCACGGACATCACGTTCGACCGCGTGCTCGCGGTGCCGGCCCCAGGGGAGCCCGGGAAGATGCCCTTCTGGCGGGGGGACCGCGCCGGGCGACCGGCCGAGCTCGGGCTCCGAATCGGGGCCCTCGCGCGCCGGGTGGCGGCCGTCCCCGAGGCGCAGGCCGCCGCGGAGCTCGTCCGCGATGGGCTCGTCGACGAGCGCGGCGCGAGGAACCTCGTGACGTACATCCACGAGCAGCGGCGAGCGACGGGGGAGGTCCCCAGCGACGAGGTGGTGGTCATCGAGCGCTTCGTCGACGAGCTCGGCGACCAGCGCGTCTGCGTCCTGTCGGCCCTCGGCGCGCGGGTGCTGGCTCCGTGGGCGATGGCCGTGCAAGCCCAGCTCGAGAGCGAGCGCGGGCTCGAGATCGACGCGATCTGGAGCGACGACGGTGTGGTGTTTCGCGTCCCGGACGCAGAGGCCGCCCCGCCGCTCTCGGACTACGTTCCGCCCCGAAGAGAGCTCGAGGCGGTGATCGCGCGGGCCCTCTCCGACTCGGCGCTGTTCGCCACGCGCTTCCGCGAGAACGCCGCGAGGGCGCTGCTGTTGCCGCGCCGATCGCCGCTCAAGCGCTCCCCTCTGTGGGCGCAGCGCAGGCGCGCGGCGGACCTGCTCCGCGTCGCCTCCCGCTTCGAAGACTTCCCCATCGTGCTCGAGACCTTTCGAGAGTGCCTGCGCGAGGCGCTCGATCTCGGCGCGCTCGGCGCGCTGCTCGAGCAGATCGAGGACGGCCGGGTCCGGGTGGTGCGGGTCGAGTCGAAGACGCCGTCCCCGTTCGCGAGCTCGCTCATGTTCTCGTACACGGCGAGCTTCATGTACGAGGGCGATGCGCCGATCGCCGAGCGCCGAGCGCAGGCGCTGAGCCTCGACCCAGAGCGGCTTCGCGAGCTCCTCGGCGAGGTCGAGCTGAGCGACCTCCTCGACGACGAGGTCATCCGAGAGGCCGGGGCGCACGCCGGTCACGCTCGCCCCGTGATCGCGCACGCCGACCACCTCCACGACATGTGCCTCGCCCTCGGCGACCTCAACGCCGCCGAGATCGACGCGCGGCTCGTGCCCGGCGTCGACGCGGCGCCGCTCGTCCTCGAGCTCGTCTCCGCCGGGCGCGCCGTCTGGCTCGATCTGGCGGGTGAGCGCCGGCTCGTGGCGGTCGAGGAGGTGGCGCGTTATCGGGACGCGCTCGGCGCCGCGCTGCCGAGCGGGATCCCGAAAGCGCTGCTCGCGCCCGTCGCGGAGGCGCTGGTCGGGCTCGCCGGCCGCTACGCGAGGACCCACGGCCCCTTCGCGCCGGAGGCGCTCGCGCGTCGCTACGCGCTCGGGCTCGCCGAGGTTCACGCCGCGCTGGCGGCCCTGGTGCGCGCCGGACGGCTCGCCCGGGGGAGCTTCACCAAGGCGGGGCACGCCGACGAGCTGGTCGATCCGGAGATCCTGCGCGTCATCAAGCGTCGGAGCCTGGCGCGCCTGCGGCGCGCGGTGGAGCCCGTCTCGGGGGAGGCGTTCGCGCGGTTCACGCTCGCGCACCACGAGATCGGCCTCGAGCGACGAGGGCCGGACGCCGTCCTCGCGGTCGTCGAGCGACTGGACGGCGTCGCGCTTCCCATCAGCGTCTGGTTCGACGACGTCTTCTCCGCGCGCGTCCGGGGCTTCGCGCCGTCTCTGCTCGATGAGCTGTGCTCGAGCGGCGAGCTGGTGTGGCGCGGCGTCGAGCCGATGGGTCCGAGCGACGCGCGCGTCTGCTTCCACACGACCGAGCGCGCGACCCTCCTGGGACCCGCCTCGCGGACCCCCGAGCACCCGCTCGCGAGCCGAGTGCTCGAGGTGCTCGAGCTGCGCGGCGCGATCTTCTTCAGCGACCTCGCCGCGCGTGTCGGCGGGTTCTCGGGTGATGTGCTCGAGGCGCTGTGGGATCTCGTCTTCGCGGGCCTCGTCACCAATGACACGACCGCGCCGCTCCGATCGCGCTACGCCGTGGGCGGGGCCGACGCGAGCCGCCGCCACCCGTCGAGGCGCGCCCCACGCCGGGAGCTTGCGCCGGGCAGCGAAGGTCGCTGGTCGCTCCTCACCGCCCGTGACCCCGCGAGCAGCCCGACGGAGCAGGCGGCGTCCGTCGCGAGCGCCGTGCTCGATCGGCTGGGCGTCGTGACCCGGGAGGGCGTCTCGGCCGAGGGCCAGTCCGGCGGCTTCTCGGCCGTCTACCCGGTGCTGCGCGCCATGGAGGAAGCCGGAAAGCTGCGACGCGGGTACTTCGTCGAGGGGCTGGGCGCCGCTCAGTTCGCCCGCCCAGGGGTCGACGAGCGCCTGCGCGCGCTGCGTGATCCGCCCGAGAACATCGAGCGCGCGGTCGTGCTCGCGGCGCAAGATCCAGCGAACCTCTATGGCGCCGTCCTGCCGTGGCCGGTCGCTCGAGAGGACGCTGCGGAGGGTGGACGCCTGGCGCGCGTCGCGGGCGCTCACGTCGTGCTCGTCGATGGCCGCCTCGCGGCGTACCTCGGGCGCGGAGCGCAGACGATGCGGCTGTTCTTCGCGGCCGACGACGAGGGGTCGGCGGCGCTCTCGCAGGCCGTCGCGCGCGCGCTCGCGACCTTCATGGATCAGACCGGTCGCAAGGTGCTCATCATCCAGCGCATCGACGGCCAAGACGCCGCGCGCTCGCCCCTCGCGCCGGGCCTGCGCGAGGCCGGCTTCACGCCGACCGACGGGGGCCTCATGCGCAGGCGAGAGGGCAGCTTCGCGCGCCGCTGAAGCCGTTGTAGGCTGCGCCGCATGACGAGACTGTCCGGTGCCTTCGCGCTCGCTGCCTTCCTGTCGTGTGCAGCAGGCTGCGGGGACGACACGACCGGGACGGGCGGCAGCGGCGGGTCACCATCCGATGGTGGCGGTGACACCGGGGGTGCGCCCGCGGGCGGCGCGCCACAGGCCGGCGGAGGCGGGGCCTCGAGCGACGGCGGGGGCGGCTCTGGCACCGGCGGGGCGGGCGGGGCCGCCAACGAGTGCGCTGCGCTCGCACCAGGCCCGTTCGACGCGACGCTCGTCACCAGCGCCTTCAGCGGCAGCGAAGATCTGGCGTTCGACGGCACCGGCGGCATCGTCGCGAAGGACGGAAACAGCGTCGTGCGCGTAGACGCCAGCGACAACAAGACCACGATCGCCGCCGCGAACGGTCAGTCGTACGGCGTTCGTTTCGGCTCGGATGGGGCGCTGTTCGTCGCGCAGCCTGGCGCGGGCCAGCTCTTGCGCATCGAGGGCGGCAACGTGACGACCCACGTGAGCGGGCTCTCGAGCCCGAACGGGGTCTACGGCGACTTCGATGGTAATGTCTACGTCATCGAGTTTAGTGGCAACCAGATCATCAGGGTCGACGCAGCGACCGCGGACGTCGAGGTGATCGTCGACGGCAGCCCCGCCGCCCAGCCCAACGGCGTGGTCTTCGACGATGCGCGCGGCCTGTTGTTCTTCTCCAACTACAGCCAGGGTCGCGTCTACAGCGTCGACCCTGCGGGCGCGGCGGAGCCGGTGCTCGTCGGCGAGGTGAGCAACGCCGCGCTGGACGGTCTCGTCCTGGATGCCTGCGGAAACGTGTACGCGGTCGACAACGCCAACAACCGCGTCTACCGCCTCAACCTCGACGCCGCGGGCGCGCTGGTCGGCCAGCCCGAGCTCATCGCTCAGCTCCCCACCAACGTCGCCAACGCGCAGTTCGGCGCGGGCGACGGCTGGAGCGCCACGAGCCTGTATGTCGCCGGCAACCCCGGGGACGTCTACGAGGTCCCCGTCGGGGTGGCGGGCGCGCCCGTCCCTGTGCAGTAATCTCGGCCACCGGCGGGGAATCCGGTACCCTCCGGCTGCTCGCCCATGCTCGGATCCTCCTCCCTCCGCGTCGTCGTCCTCGCGCTCGGCACCTTCGCAGCGCTGTCCTTCGCCTCGGTGGGCTGCCGCAAGGAGCTCCCCGAGAAGTACCCCGATGAGCGCGACCCTCCGCGCACGCCCTGCGACCAGACCAACGTCTGCCGCATCTGGGGGTGGTGCGCCGAGGTCGACGGTGAGTGCAAGCCGACGACGAACGATCACTGCCGCGGCTCGATGGCCTGCCAGAAGGGCGGCCTGTGCTCGCTCGAGCCCTACGTGAGCAAGTGCATCGCCAAGGACGACGACTGCGTCGGCTCGACCTGGTGCGAGGTCTACGATCTGTGTGAGGCCAGAGAGGGCGTCTGTAAGTAACGCCCGAGCGCAGGGCGGGGTCGGGGCCATCCTCGAGCGGAATGAGCTCGCCCCCCGTCCAGCTCGGAGAAGAGCGCTGTCACCGTGTCGCCGTAGGCCGCGAGCGCCAGCATGGTCCGCCGTGCCGCAGCCGAGCCTCAGCCTGCGAAGCCCTCGCAATGGAACCGGAGGTGAGCGCCCAAGAGCGCGCGCCACACTGGCCAATCGTGGGAGCCGGGCGCGTCGACCCAGCGCGAAGGGAGGCCGAGCCGCTCCAGCGTCTCGAACATCGCGCGGCAATCGCGGAAGTGGGGCTCGTCGTGGCCGCAAGAGAGCAGGAGGCGCTGGCCGGCCGCGCGCATCGTCGGCGCAGACGTCCGTACGGCCTCGAACGCGCGACCATTGTAGCTGCCGCTCATGCTGCCGACCGAACCGAAGACATCGGGCCGCCAGGCTCCGACGACGAGGGACGTGAAGCCGCCGGTCGAGAGGCCGTCAATGGCGCGCCCGCGCGGCTGTGCGAGGGTTCGAAACTCGAAGTCGACGTGGCCGACCAGGTCTCGCGCGAGGTAATCGCTGACGCGGCCGTCGCCGCGATAGAGGTCGCCTGCCTCGTTGGGCATGACCACGATGGGCGCGCGGAGCCCCTCGCGATGGAGCGCCTCGAGGGTGCCCGCGAGCTCACCCCGCTCGAGCCAGGTCCGCTCCCAGTCGAGCGCCCCATGCAGGAGGTAGAGCACCGGGAAGCGCCAATCCGAGGTGAAGTACTCCGGAGGTAGAAGGACGGCGTAGCCACGCTCCTCGCCGAGGGCTGGTGACACGAAGCGCAGGTGCACGCTCGACCCCCGCTGCTCGCTCCTTCGCAGGATCGAGTTCTTCCCGCCGTTCCCGTCGGGGACGGAGTCGAGGTTCTTCGGATCCTGCAGCCAGCGTCCGTCGACGATGAGCTTGTAGGCGAGCTCGCCGTGCGGAACCTCGACGACGGCCTCCCACCCCGCCTGCCCGCGGGTGAGCGGGACGCCCGGCGCGCGCCAGTCCGCGAACGAGCCGGTGACGAACACCGACTGCGCGTTCGGGTCCGCGAAATGAAAGACCGCTCGTCCGTCGCCTCGCAGATGAGAGAAATGCACCGTGATGCCTCAAGTCGTGTGGGGGGGGAGCTCCCGAGCGGCCTCGCCCGGCAAGGGGAACCAGCGCAGGCCCTCGAAATCGTTCGAGCGCTCGGGGTCTGTCGGGAGCGCTCGCGGGGCGCGGGACTCGTCGAAGATGCGGCGAGCCTCGTCGAGGTACGAGGGAAGGACGCCCTCGGGCTCGGTCGCGTGGCGCGCCCGATATTCGAGCTTGCCCGAGCGATAGGCCAGGTCGGTGAGCCGCATCAGCCGGGTCGTCCGGAACGTGCGGTGCGTGAAGCGCCCCGTGTGGGGGTCGAAGTCGTAGTCGGGCAACAGCTTCCAGCCATGCTCCGCGACCAGGTCGACCGCGCCGAGGATGAACTCGAAGCCGCGCTCGGAGATGAAGTAGTTGAAGTTGACCCGCACCCAACCCGGCTTGATGCCCTCACAGCCGCGCATGATCTCGCGCTCGAACTCGCGGCTCCGCGCGAGGTCGATGCCCAGCAGGCGATGCCCATACGGGCCGGCACACGAGCAGCCAGCCCGAGCCTGGATGCCGAAGAGATCGTTGAGCAGCGTGGCGACGTAGTTGTGGTGCAGGTAACGCGCGCCACGCTTGAGGACGAAGCTGACGATCGAGAGCCGCCACGCGTCCCGGTTGCCGAGCAGCTGGATGTGAGGGTTCTTCTCCCACCGCTCGATGGCCCGCCGGATGAAGTGCTCCTCGCGCTCGCGGATGGCCTCGGTGCCGACCGACTCCTTGAGCTGGAACGTGAGGCCAGCGCGGATCGACTCGAGGATGGCGGGCGTCCCGCCCTCCTCGCGCTGCTCGACGTCCTCGAGGTATTGGTGGTCCTTCGGGTTGACGTAGGCGACGGTGCCCCCGCCCGGCACGGCGGGCACGCTGTTGTGGAACAAGGAGCGCTTCGCGACCAGCACGCCGGGGGTGCCAGGGCCGCCGATGAACTTGTGGGGCGACAGAAAGACGGCGTCCTTGCACGCGAGCTCGTCGCCTGCCGGGTTCATGTCGATATCGACGTACGGGCCCGCCGCGGCGAAGTCCCAGAACGACAGCGCACCGTGCCGGTGCAGCAGGCGCGCGATGGCGCGCGTGTCCGTCGCGATCCCGGTGACGTTGGAGGCGGCCGAGAAGCTGCCGATCTTGAGCGGGCGCGCGGCGTAGCGGACCAGCTGCTCCTCGAGCTCGGCGAGGTCGACGTGGCCGTCCGCGTCCTCGCCGATGGTGACGACCTCCGCGATCGACTCGCGCCAGGGCAGCTCGTTCGAGTGGTGCTCGAAGGGCCCGATGAACACGACCGGCCTCCCTGCCGCGGGGATGTTCGCGCTCAGGCCGTATTTCAGGTCGAGGCCTCGCGGCATCCGCAGCTCGAGGCAGTCCACGAGGCGGTTGATTGCGCCTGTCGCGCCGGAGCCGCAGAAGATGACCGCGTCCCGCGCGTCCGCGCCCACGGCTTGCTTGACGATCGCCCGGGCGTCCTCGCGATAGCGCGTGGTCTGCAGGCCGGTGCCGGACGACTCGGTGTGGGTGTTGCCATACAGCGGCATGACCTCGTGGCGCAGGTAGTCCTCGATGAACGAGAGCGAACGCCCCGACGCGGTGTAGTCGGCGTAGGTCACGCGCCGCGGTCCGTACGGTCCGTCGATCACCTCGTCGTCGCCGATGATCGACGCCCGGATGGTCTCGATGAGGCGCGCGGCCTGCTCGTTCATGGGGGCAGACCCTACCACACACCCCTCGCGGCCGGACCCGTTCTACCGGGGCCTTCGGGTCGCCACGACAAGCCGAGCCGCGATGATCGCGCCGGCGGCCAAGACCCGCCGGCTCGTCGCTCGTCGCCCTCGGGAGTCGGTCCGGGGCTCAATAGCTGCGAGGAGCGTAGCCGGCTGCGGCGCAGTATTCGTAGTAGGCCGGCAGGATGTAGTCGATGTAGTCCCGGTTGATCTCGGTGCAGCTCGTCGTGCTGCCGTGGGAGGCCAGGTTGCCCAGCGCCATCAGCGTGTATTGGTCCTCCGTGCAGCCAGGGAACAGGCCCTCGACCTCGGCGCGGTTGCCCGCGAAGCCTGCGACCCCGATGTGGATGTTGATGTCAGGGTTGTAGATCGAGCCCGCGAACTCCGGTGAGCCCGTGTCCAAGGTCAGGTTGGGGTGACCGCTCGGGAGCAGCCCCACCCCGTCAGCGATGGGTCCACACGCCGGCACCACCTGCATGAGCCCATAACAGCCCGCCTCGGCCTCCGTCCAGCCGTCGGGGACGCCACAGGGGAGGTTCGGGCAGCCGGTGGCCGCGTAGTCGAACCTGGACTCGCCGTAGATCATCGCCTTGATGATCATGGGATCGGGCTCGCCGTATTGCGCGGCCCATTTCAGGATCGAGCAGTCCGCGATGTCGGCAGAGACCCCGGTCTGCTCGGCGACCAGGCCCGTCTCGAGCGGATCGGTGGCGCATGACTCGGGGCTCAGGCCGCCGCTGCCGGGGGCCCCACCCTCGAGCGGGGAGCCTCCCCCGCCGCCGCTCCCGCCCGACCCTGCGCTGTCGGAGCAGGCCGCAAGGGAGAGAGCGAGCGGCAGGACGAGGCGCGCGCTGAGGTGCATGGCGACAGGTTACCTCGTTTCGTGCCTTCGGCGACGACGCGCCCGCCGAACGGCGAGCGCTCCGAGCGCGACCAGCGCAGCGCTGGTGCGCCACGCCGTGCTCGGGGCCGCGCCCGCGACGACACAACCGCAACCGTCCTCCTCGACAGGCTCCGGGGTCACCCTGACGAGCTCGAAGGCCGCCGACTCCGAGAGAGGCTCCGCTGCGCACGGCCCCTCGCTGATCAGCGACGCGCTCACGCTCATCGACGTCCCGCTGCCCCCCAGCGCCCGCGCCGTCACCAGGACGGCCTCTCCCACGGCCAGCGGGCCGATCTCACACGTGTCTCCGGCGCACGGCGTGCCGTCGGCCTCGAGGGACTCGAGAGACCCGCCGTCGACCGCGACGGACAGTGAGCCGGCGGCGCCGGCGGCGCCTTGGTTCGTCACCGTGAAGAGGACCTCGCCGAGCTCCTCGTCTGCCAGCTCGTTGCCGCCACCCTCCACGGCGAGCGAGAGCGCGGTGGGCAGCGTCCCCTCGAGTGAGACCACCTCGTGCCGGAGGGCGTCACCGTTGGAATGGTGAAGGACCAGCAGCGACGGCGGCTCGGGCGCCCCGAAGAGCGAGACCGAGATGTCGGACATGCCCCCTGGGCACAGCGTCGTCCCCTGGAGGCACCCTGGCAAGGCGATCCGCGGCGCCGCTGCGTCGATCTCCACCCATTCGCTCGTGTCGATGGGCTCGAGCATCGGTCGATCGATCAGGAGGGGCATGCGCGACACGCCGGACACGGCGCGATAGGCGAGCCGCCCCCCCTCGGGGTCGAGACCGAGCGCCGCCAGCTCGACCGGCATGACGAGGACGCGATTGAAGAAGACGTGGGTCTCGTGTGTCGGCTCGTCGCGGAACACTCCACCCGGGTACGCCGCGTACGCGCCGTTGACGTATTCGAACGTCTGGCTGAGCTGCCCTGTCTCGAGGTCGACGACCCGGGCGTACAGCGCTGTCGTCGGGATCACGTAGAAGGGGATGGCCGGCACGAAGACGTCGAACGCCTCGAGGACGACGAGGAAGTCGGCCTCCCCGTCGGAGGTCGTATCGACCTCGACGCCCAGCGCCGAAAAGTACCCTCGGGACGGGGTCACCCAATCTCCGGCCGTGACGATCCCGAAGTAGACGCGCTCGTTGTCGGGGCTCGCGAGGGCCCCCGTCGCCACGATGTCGAGCTCGGGGGCGGCGCCGTCTGGATCGGTGAAGGAGGTCGTGAGCGTGCCGAGCTCGAGCACGCTCGTCGCCTCGTCGTGATGAGCGGAGACGCCGCCGAGCGAGGCTCACGTCGCCCTGCGAGGCGCAGCCCGACACGGCGTCGACCACGCGCTCGGCGGACGCGCGAGCGTGACCCGAGTAGGCGACGGCCGCGACCGGCGGGCCGCCCGCCGAGGGCGCGAGCACGATACGCCCCGAGGCCTCCGGGAAGAGGTGGTTCGGGACGAACTCCTGCATGCCGTCGAGGGTGATTCCGCCGGTCGGCTCGGTGTAGGGCGAATAGACCGGGGCCGGCGGCAAGAGCGCAGGGTCGACCTCGAGGTCGACCTCGACCTCGAGGCTGCCCGACGCCGGCACGACCACCGTGCTTGGCGAGACGCTCAGCGTCATCCCTGGCCAGTCGCGTGCGGGCTCGAAGCTCAGGTCGAGCTCGACCGACGCCGCGGAGAGGTTCTCGAGCACCAAGGTCCGCGTCACCGTGGTCGTCGCCGCTGCGTGGACCATCCCGAAGGACAGCCCGATGTCGCCGCCCGACCCTCC
The DNA here is from genome assembly GCA_016719945.1 of Polyangiaceae bacterium. Taxonomy (GTDB): domain Bacteria; phylum Myxococcota_A; class Polyangia; order Polyangiales; family Polyangiaceae; genus Xiheicaenibacterium. The sequence continues at coordinate 270,034 of JADJYE010000006.1, forward strand.
GGCGTAGGCGAGGATGTCGGCCGCGAGCGCGTCATCGACCGAGATACGCCCAGCGCCCACGGCGGTCGCCGGGAAGCGCGCGAGCGGCCCGGCGACAGGCTGCGCCGTGCTCGTCAGCAGCCTGCGGATCTCGTCCGGACCGAGCGCGGGGTGGGCCTGCCGCAGCAGCGCCGCGGCGCCCGCCGTGAGCGGGGCCGCCATCGAGGTGCCGCTGTACGCGATCGGCCCGCTGCCGGTGCCCACCTCCGCGGAGACGACGTCGAGCCCGGGCGCGACGACGTCGGGCTTCAGCAGCGCCCGGTCGGCCGTCGGCCCCCGGCTGCTGAACCCCGCGAGGTAATCGGGCCCGATATCGACGCTCGTCGTGTCGGCGACGTCGAGGCTCACCTGAATGGGGGAGGCCGCGATCAGGGCCTCCCCGTCCAGCTGCCGCAATCGGAACGTCGGGAGCTCGTGGGGACCGCCGATCTCGACGGGCGCGTCGGTGAAGGCGTTGTCGACGATCAGAACGGCCACCGCGCCGGCGTCCGCCGCGTGCCCCGCCTTGATGTCGAACGTGCACGCGCCTCGACGAATGAGCGCGACCTTGCCCGCGAGCGCCGCCGCGTTCGTGATCGGCTCACAGGCGAGGTCCGGCTCGGCGGTGACGGCCTCCCCGCTGAAGGGCGCGATCGCGGCGAGCCCTGGTGGGCTGGTCGGCAGCCCGAGAGGATAGAGCCCGGCGACCCCACCGGGCGCGGTGACCTCGAGGGCCTGGAGGGTCTGGCTGGTGAGCTGCTTCAAGGTCGCGCCGACGGCCAGCGCCCTCGGCTCGCTAGCGGGGAACGAGGTGACGAAGCTCGCCGCGCCGTCATTCCCGGCGGCCGCCACCAGCAGCGTGCCAGCGTCGGTGAGGCTCGCAACCGCCTCGCGCTCGAGCGCGTTCATCGGGTTGCCGTAGGCATAGCCGAAGGAGAGGTTGACGACGTCGAGGCGGTCCGAGGGGTCGCCGTCCTCGTCGGGGTCGACCGCGAGCTCGAAGGCGGGCAGGAGCAGCTCGCTCTCTCCGGGGGAAATCTTCGCCGCCGCAGCCGCCGATCTTGATCGCGAAGATGGAGGCCGCCGGCGCGCTCCCCGGGAAGATCGAGAAGGCGGTCGGGTCGAGGGATTGGTTGTAGGGGCCGGTGAACGTCGAGCCGTCCAAGAGCACGCCCGCTCCCGCTGCGATGGCGGCGACGTGCGTGCCGTGGCCCTGGCAGTCTCGCGGGTCGTCGTCGGGCGCGGGGGTCTGCGTCCCCACGAAGCCCGTCGAGTCGTAGGCGTCGCCCGCGAGGTCCTTACCTCCGATGACCTTCACGGTCGGGAAGGTCCCCGCCTCGATCACGTCGGGGTCATTGGCGTCGAAATCGGCCGCGAGCCCCGAGCCGCCGAGCGCCGCGTGGTGGTAGTCGATGCCTGTGTCGATGACGCCGACGCGCACGCCCTCGCCGCGGAAGCCGGCGCCGGACTCCCACACGGAGGGGGCGCCGATGAGCGGTGTCGCGGCCTGGAGCGAGGGTGAGAGCGCGGTGGGCGTCTCCAGCCTGAGGACCCCCGGCAGGCGCTCGAGGAGCGGCAGCTCGCTCGGCGGGACGCGCACCTGCAGCGCGTTGGCGACGAGGACGAGGTCGGCGACGATCACGCCACCTAGCTCCTGCACGCGCCGCGCGACCGGGCCATGGAGCGCGCGGAGCGCCTCGGTGTGCGAGCGCACACGCTCGGCCCGCGCCGTCGGGCTCAGGGCGACGCCGCGTACGGCGGCGAGCGCGCTCGGCCCGTCGAACACGAGATAGCGCGAGACGAGCCCGTCTCGCGCGCCGACCGGCGACGAGCTCTGCGCGGGCGCCGGCCTCGCGGCGTGGGTGCCGGCCCCGAGCTCCTCGTCGCTGCCTTCTCCACCCGGTGTACACGACGCGATGAGCGTCGCGAGCCCCACCCATACCCCACCTTCGAGCACCCTCATGGTGGCCGAAGCTACGTGCCGATGTAGGCCCTGGGAAGGCCGATTCGCTGCGCCTCGCCGCGCGTGCTCGAGGCCATGAAGGCCCGGGCAACGTGCTGGCGTTGACGCGCGATCCCCTGCGGCGCGAGCATGGCCGATGCGGCGAGCCAAGCGTGCAGATCCCCGACGTCGATGGGCTGCTCCGCGGCGGCTCCTCGCGCTGTCGGCGCTGCTCCTCGCGTGCGGGGAGCAGGCCCAGCCGTCCCCCTCGGCGGAGCCCAGCCTCGCGTCAGCCAGCGTTGGGCGTGGCGCCCGTCCCAAGCGCAGTGAGCGGGGCAGGGCGTCGGCCTCAGCCGCTGCCAGCGCGCCGGCGGAGCCGAGGAAGCCGAGGGCGGTCAGAGGCCTCCGGGTGCTCGACCAGCACACCCGGAAGGTCGAGCAGCTGATCGGCGACCAGGATCTCGAGCGCGGCGCGCCCACGCGCCTGCAGACCGGGGAACGCTATGGTGTCCGCGGGACCGATCTCGGCGCCTCCTTCGAATGGGGCGGCAAAGTAGTCCTGCTCTTCGGCGACACGCTCGGCCGACGGGGCGCTGGCGGCGGAGACGCGATGGGGTTCACGGAGCAGCGTACGAGCCCTCAAGCCGGCCTCGACCTGCGCTTCTTCACACGGCCAAGCGACGACACCCTCTTTCAGCCGATCGCGCCTCCGGGGCTGAGCATGAAGGGGTTCGAGGTGCCGGTGTACGGCATCGACCTCGACGGGAAGATGCTCATCGCCTGCAAGACCGGGCACACCGAAGGGGCCCACACCGATCGGACCGTGCTGGTCGAGGTCACGCCGCCCGACGGGTTCTCGGTCGTCCGCGAGATCTCTCGCCTGCCGGGGGGGCGCTTCATCAAGGGTAGCCTCCATCGACAAGAGGGGAATCCCCCCGGGTTGCCCGCGGGCGGGCCGTTCATCTACTCCTTCGGGACCGGCGCATACCGGGAGAGCGACGCCTATTTCGCCATTACACCGAAGGCGACGTTCGCCTCGAGCACCCCCGGGACGCTCTACTTCGCGGGGCTCGACGCAGCCGGCGCGCCCCAGTTCGCCCCCGAAGAGAGCTCCGCGAAGCCCATCGTCGAGAACGGATCGCTCGGCGATCTGAGCGTCACTCACGTCGCGGAGCTCGGCGTTTGGCTCATGGTCTACGACAGCCGCACGCCGAAGGGCGTCTTCGCGCGCTGGTCGAGCACGCCGTGGGGGCCCTACAGCGACCCCGAGCTGGTGTTCTCGGCCGAGAGCGCGCGAGGCAAGTGGATCCACGACGTCGGGGCAGGGACGCGATCGTCGGTCCGGTGATCGCGAAGGGCAAGGAGCCGAAGGACGTGCAAGGCGGCGCGTACGGCCCGTACGTCCTCGAGCGCTACTCGGACGTCTACCTGGGCGACTCCGGGCGCGATGAGCTTCAGGTCTACTACGTGCTCTCCACCTGGAACCCGTACGTGGTGGTGCTGATGACGTCGGCCTTCATGGTGGAGTACGAGTGAGACCGGCGGGCGCCGGCGGGCCGCTGGCGCCCGCCACCGCCGCGGGCGTTGGTGGGGCCTTCGATCACGGGCGTGCGCCCGGCACGGAGCTCGCAACGAGCTTGGCATGCAGGCGACAGCGCTCACCTTGGGCCTCTCGGGTCTGGACGCCCACCTCGTTCACGTGGAGGTCGACTCCGGCCGCGGCCCGAGCGCCTTCCACCTAGTAGGCCTCGCCGAGGCCAGCGTGAGGGAGGCGCGCGTGAGAATTCGAGCCGCCCTCAGGGATCTCGGGGTCGACCTCGACGAGCACGTCCTCACCGTCTCGCTCTCCCCGGCGGACGTCCGAAAGATCGGCAGCTCGTTCGATCTCGCGATGGCCGTCGCCATTGCGGCAGCGCTCGGCAGGGTGCCCGCCGAGGCGCTCGCAGGCACGGTGTGGATCGGTGAGCTCGCGCTCTCCGGCGCCATTCGTCCGGTGCGTGGAGTGTTGGCCTCGATCGTCGAGGCGAAGCGCCTCGGATACCGGCGCGCGATCGTCCCCCATGGCAATGGCGCCGAGGCCGCCGTCGTCCCAGGCGTCGAGGTCCTGGTCGCGGCGAGCCTCGAGCAGGTCTTCGAGCACCTGCGCGGGCGCGCGCCGCTCGCGCCTGCCGCGCCGGCCGAGCCTCCCCCGGCGCGCACGCTGTGGCACGCTCCGGATCTGTGCGACGTGCGCGGGCAGCCGGCTGCGCGGCGCGCCCTCGAGATCGCCGCGGCAGGGGGGCACAACCTGCTGATGATGGGCCCGCCGGGCGCAGGAAAGACCATGCTCGCCCGGAGGCTGCCGGGGATCTTGCCGCCGCTCTTGCCCGACGAGGCGGTCGAGATCACGGCGCTGCACTCGGTCGCGGGGATCCTCCCTCCTGGCGTGGGCCTGCTGCGAGACAGGCCCTTTCGGGCGCCGCACCACACGGCGAGCGCCGTCGCGTTGGCGGGCGGCGGCGCGCCCATCCGCCCGGGGGAGATCGCGCTCGCCCACCTCGGCTGTCTGTTCCTCGACGAGCTGCTCGAGTTCGGGCGCTCGGCGCTCGAGGCGCTCCGGCAGCCGCTCGAGGACGGGATCGTCACGGTGTGCCGAGCGCGCGAGCGAGCCGTGTTCCCCGCGCGCGCGCTCGTGGTCGCCGCGGTCAACCCGTGCCCGTGCGGCTACGCCGGGACCCGGCGCTGCGTCTGTTCAGCCGACAGGGTGGGGGCCTATCGGGGCCGGCTCAGCGGGCCGCTGCTGGATCGCATCGACATCCAGATCGTGCTTCCGCCGCTGCCGGTCGCCGATCTCGCGAGGCCGGCGACCGAGGAGGCCTCGGCCATCGTCAGGGCGCGGGTCATCGCGGCCCGGGCCGCGCAGACCGCGAGGCGCGACGCGAGAGAGGTCGGCGCCCGCACCAACGCGGAGCTCTCCCCGCGAGAGCTCGCGCGTGCGGCCGCCCTCGACCCGAGGAGCCGCGCGCTCCTCTCTGCGGCGGCGGAGCAGCTCGGGCTCTCGGCGCGCGCGCACGACAAGCTGCTGCGCCTCGCGCGGACGATCGCGGACCTCGATGGCGCGGCGGCGATCGCCGCCGGGCACCTGGCCGAGGCGGTGGAGCTCCGCTTGCTCGACCACGCGCCCGGGGTGCAGCCGCCGTGCGCCGCGAGGCGCGCGTAGTACCATCGTGAGGATGAAAGCTCACCCCCCCCGCCCGCGCTTCGTGCGCTACGAGGTCCCTGCCTCGCGTGAAGGCTGGGAGCTGTCCGAGGAGCCCGTGCCCGAGTCTCAGCCCCACGACCTCGTGATCGACCTGCTCAAGGCGATCTTGCTCGCGTGGGCGGCGCGCGAGGGCCGCGCGCTTCAGGTCGCCCGCAACCTCGCGGTGCGCTGGGACGAGGCGCGCCCTCGGGTTGGCGTCGATCCGGACCTGTGTGTCCTCGAGCCACGCACGCCCGAGGGCGACGAGCTGACGAGCCTCTGCACGTGGCGAGCGGGCCACGCGCCGCCCAGGCTCGCCGTCGAGGTCGTCAGCGGCGGCGCGCCCCGCAAGGACTACGTGAGCGCGCCCGATAAGTACGCCGCGAGCGGCACTGAGGAGCTGTGGGTCTTCGATCCAGCCCTCGTCGGCCCGCCCGCGCAAGGGGGGCCCTTCAGGCTGCAGATCTGGCGTCGCACCGACGAGGACAACTTCGTGCGCGTCTACGCCGGGGAAGGTCCCGCGAGGTCGGGGGTCCTCGACGCGTACGCGCTGGTCGTCGACGAGGGCCGCAGGCTGCGGGTCTCCTCGGATCCGAGCGGCGCCCAGCTGTGGCTCACGGGTGAGGAGCGGGAGCGCGCCGAGAAGGAGCGGGAGCGCGCCGAGAAGGAGCGGGAGCGCGCCGAGAAGGAGCGGGAGCGCGCCGACAAAGAGCGGGCCCTCGCGCGCCTGGCGGAGCTCGAGGCGGCGCTCGGGAAGGCCACCACGACCGAGCGGTAGCCCGCGAGGAGCCCATGGGACGTCGTCACCCCGCGAGCGCGCCGTAGGCGATGAGCACGAGGACGGCCACCTGGATGAGCAGCGCCAGGACGAAGAAGAGCGTCCTGAACGGCTGGAGGCCCTTCACGTAGCAGACGCTGTGGAGGATGCGGAGGATCGCGTACGGGTAGAAGAGCGCTGCGCCCACGGTCGCGGAGGTGCCCATCAGGGTGAGCACGAACGCGGTGATCATGAACCACGGCGTGTTCTCCAGAGCGTTGCGGTGCGCGCGTCGATAGCGCGCCGTTCGATCGTTGCCGCCCTCGAAGACCACCTCGGCCTTCGCGTTGAGCTTCTTGTCCTCCGGGTTGATGACCTCGGCGGCCTGGCCGCGCGTCAGCGCGGTAGCGTTCGCCAGCCCCACCAAGTTGAAGCCGAGGACGACGGTCGACAGCGCGTAGGCCTGGAAGGCCGGAAGGTTCGCGAGCACGTTCATGGGTTCCCCTCCGTCCGACGGTGGCCGGACGCAGCCGAGCATCCTACGGGCTCTGGGGGCTGTTGCGCACGGCCCGTGTCGGTCCGACACCGGACGGGCCGGGGCGCGCGGCCTGCCGCCGCGGCACTCTGCCACGGACTCGACATCCGCCGGCGCCTGGAGAATGCTCCGACGCCGTGCTCGTCCTTATCGTCCCGATCGTCGCCATCATGGCGCTCGACGCTGGTCTGCTGACGTTCCTCGCGTGGGCCTACAGCTCTCCGCGGTTCGCGAGCCATTCGCCATCATCCTCGCGTACGACTTCATCTACTACGCGTTCCACCGCACGCTGCACCACCGCAAGCTGATGCCCTACGTGCACGCGGTCCACCACCGCGCGCGGAACCCGAGCGCCCTGGAGAGCTTCTACCTGCACCCGATCGAGCTGTTCGGGGGGCTGTTCCTCCTGCACTTCTGCGTCGGCGGGTACGCGCTGCTCGCCGGTCCGGTGCACGCGTACACCTACGCGATCGCCTTCCTCGTGCACTCGACGCTCAACATCCTGGTGCACTCGGGGCTCGTGTTCGGTCACTGGGCGCTGCGCCCCCTCGATCTGCTGGCCAAGAAGCACTCGGTGCACCACAAGGACGACTTCGGCCGCAACTACGCCTCGCTCACGCCGCTGCCGGACCTAATCTTCGGCACGGCCGGCTGAGGCTCGGCGAAGCTCGGCTCGGAGGCCGCTCGCACGGGCCGGGAGCTGGGCGCGGACAGCGCCTGCGCGCCCCGCGCGTGCTCCGCGTGCACCGCTTCGACGAACTGCTCGACCCCACGGATGACCAGCGCCGTCCGCGGCGACGGGAAGACCTCGAACGCGTGCTGCGCGCCTGGGACCTCGGCGTAGACGACGGGCGCCTTGGAGATCTCCCGCAAGGTCTGGGCGAAGCGTCGCGCCTCGGCCACGGGGACGAGCGTGTCCTTGTCACCGTGGATGATGAGGAAAGGTGGCGCGGCCTCGTGCGCGCGGGTCATCGGTGAGGCGCGGTCGAACTTCTCCCACTCTCGCTTGACCGAGGCCTTCATCACCGCGACCTCGAGCAGCAGGCGCAGCCCCTTGTGGGGCCACAGCCCGTGACGATCGGTGAGGTCGTAGACGCCATAGAACGCGACGCAGGCCTTCACGCGCGTGTCCAGGTCCTCGAAGCCTGGCTGCAGCTCGGGGTCGTTGGCCGTCAGCGCGACGAGCGCGGCGAGGTGACCCCCGGCCGAGCCCCCGGTGACGACGATGAAGTCGGGATCACCCCCGTGCTCCTCGATGTGCTCCTTGATCCAGCGGATCGCGCGCTTGAGGTCGAGCAGCGGGTCGGGGAACGTGGCCCGCGGGCTGAGCCGGTAGTTCGCGCTGACGCACACCCAACCCCGCGAGGCGAGGTGGGTGACGAGCGGCAGCCCCTGCTGGTCTTTGCTGCCGACGACCCAGCCGCCGCCGTGGATCTGGAGCAAGACGGGCCTCTTTCTGCCCGCCCCGTCACGCCTTCGATACACGTCGAGGCGGAGGGCGTACCCCGGCCCCTCTGCGTAGACGATGTCACGGACACGCTTCACGTCGGGGTGCTTGATCGAGAACGGAAAGAGCAGCTGCCTCCAGCCGAAGGCTAGCGGCGCCTGGTCTCGAACGCGGGGCTCGAGCCGGGCGGCGAAGCCCCCGCCGAGCCCCTCGGAGAGGGCCCGGTTCATCACCTCACCGGCGGCGCGCGCGCGGTCGAGCAGGCGAAACAGGAGCAACCAGGACAGGAGCATCACCGCCGCCGCGACCCAACCAGGCCACGCCGACAGCCCTCCGGCGGCCACGCAGGCGAGCGCCAGCGCGGCCTGGAGCGCCAGCGTGTGACCGACCATCTCGGAGGTGAGCCAACCCGCGAAGAAGCTGGCGATGGCGAGCGTCGCCGGCCATCGGATGGGGGCGTGCGCGTTGACCGTGAACGCCGCGCTGGCCAGCGCCACGCCGAGGAAGATCCACGCGCTGTGCTCGACCCAGAGGCTCATCGCGGCCTTCGGCGGAGCCGAGCGTAGAGCCGCTCGGCGATGGGGGCGTAGGCGGCGAGCGCCATCCACATCAGGAACGGGTCGTAGGGGACGCGCAGCCGCGCCTCGCCGAAGAACACCATCGCGACGAGGAGGAGCGCCCACCCCTGGGCGGCGACCAGCGCCTCGGACGAGCGAGGCCGTGTCGCGCCCCGAGCGAGGCCGACGAGCGCCCCTGGGATCCACGCGAGCTGCAGCCCGGCCCACACGTTGGCGAGCGCGCCCCGGGTCGGCCAGGGGAGGTTGTAGAGGTACATGAGCACCACGTGCGACGCGCTGTACTTGAGCTGGCGCAGGGCGCCGGTCGCCCGCACACACTCCGCGGCTTTGCGCCGGGCGGCCGCCTCGTCCCACACCTCGGCGTCGATCTTCACCGTGGGCCCGAGCGCAGGGTCGAGCGCGATGAGCGGCTCGATGCCGTGCTTGTCTTTGAAGGTCTCGAGGTGCTTGAGGGAGGGGGCCTCGAAGGCGCTGTGGGGGGTCTTCGTCGCGGAGAGGCGGCTCGCGTGGCAGCGCCCGATGGCGAGGTTGAAGGCGCCGTTCGTCGAGATGAACGCGTAGCGGCCGACGTGGTGCTGCGCTCGCAGCGCCCCGAACGTCACGACGAGCGCGATCGGCGCGGCGAAGGCGAGCACGCTCGACGCAGAGAGACGCGCGGGCGCGGGGCCCGGGCGGCGACCGCGGCGCAGCGCGAACACCAGCGCGAGTATGGCGACCGACACCGCCGCTTGCGGCCGCAGGGTCGCGCCGACCGCCAACGCGACGCCGGCCATCGCCGCGTCGCCCATGCTCCCTGTCGTGTCGTGCCGGACGAGGTGGAACACCGACGCCGCGAGGGCGAAGGCGAACGGGATCTCCGACAGCACGAAGCCCCCGAGCATCACGTGGGGGACGTGAAGGACGAGCAGCGCGGCATACACCGCGAGCAGCCGGGGGCGACTCGGACACAGGCGCGCCGCGGTGGCGAAGGCGTAGGCGACCGCGCCCGCGCCGAGCGCGGCGAACACGACGCCGATGGCGTGCCGGCTCTCTCGTCCGAAGAGCGCCTGGATCAGCGCGACGAGGTAGTGCGTGCCGAACGGGTAGAACGTGGAGTACGGGTCGACGACCCCGGGCGCCTGGTCGAAGAGGCGCGCGGCCCGCCCCAGGTACCCGGCCATGTCGCTGAAGACGTAGTCGAGCGGCGGGTGCAGCCCGAGGTTGAACACGAGGCGCACCGCGAGCGCTGCGGAGAAGACGGTGAGGACCCTCCGGTGGCGGATGGCGAGGTCGGCGATCACGTCGATGCGCGAGCCGGCTGGCCGTTCACGGTCGCGAGCCGACGCCGGGAATGGTAATCGAAGGCCGTGGCAGGCGCCGGAGCCATGGTCGGCAGTATAGTCGCGCGTCGCGATCCGTCGCTCGACGCTTTCATCGCGGCGCGCCGGCCTCTTCACTACACGCTCGGCGCCGACGCCGCCCTCGACCGCCCCGCCCACGTGCGCGCGGCGAGCTCCGTGGTCCGCTTCGGCGGCGAGCTGGTCGTCGTGCAGGACGACGCGCACTTCCTCGCGCGCATCGATCCAACCTCCGGCTCGGTGACGGATGTCCCGCTGGAGCGGGGCGACCGCGGGGCGCGCCTCTTCGACGACGCGCGAGGGAACAAGTCGGCCAAGCTCGATCTCGAGGCGGCCGTCGTCCTCTCGCACGGCGCGGCAGAGGTGATGGTCGTGTTCGGCTCGGGCTCTAGCCCGCGACGCGAGCGCGTCGTGCTCGTCCGGCGCGAGTCGGGGCAGCTCGCGGCGCGAGAGGTGCACGTCCCCGAGCTCTACGCCGCGCTCCGCGCGGACGTCGATTTTTGCGGCAGTGAGCTCAACGTCGAGGGGGCGGTCTCCCTCGACGACGACGTGCTGCTGTTCCAGCGCGGCAACGGGGCGCCCCGCGCGGGCGCGGCGCCGGTCGATGCGACGGCCCGGCTCGACGCGCGAGCGCTGCTGGCGCACGTCGCGGGTGAGGCGCCGTGTCCGCCCCTGCGCGCCGTGCAGCGGTACGACCTCGGCCAGCTCGAGGGTGCGCGGCTCTCGTTCACCGACGCGACGATCATCGACGGTCGCGTCCACTACGTCGCCGCTGCCGAGGCGAGCCCCGACGCCACGCGCGACGGTCCCGTCGCGGGGGTCGCGCTCGGCGTGATCGACGATGCTGGGGAGGCTCGCTATGGGCTGCTGCTCGAGCGGCCGGGCGAGCTGTGCCGCTCGAAGGTGGAGGGGATCGTGTCTGCCCCTGGAGGGGGGATGCTGGGGGTGGTCGACGTGGACGATCCGGAGCGGCCCGCCGAGCTCGTGGAGATCCAATGGGCACGCTGAGACGCTGAGCGGCGTCGTCGTCACGGGCGAGGTTTGGTAGGGTCGCGGCATGGTCCGAAACCTTCGCTCGACCCTGGTGACGTCCGTGCTCCTCTTGGCCGCAGCATGCTCGGACGACACCGTCGCGCCGACGGGCGGTGGTCCCGAGGGAGGGGGAGGCGGCGGCGAGGGCGGCGCTCCTCCCGTGTGTACAGGGATGTGCCTCGCGATCCCCGCGGGCTTCCAGGGCCCGGTGGAGCTGAAGGACTCGGGCGTCGCGCAGTGCACCAACCCCGACTTCGAGGGCGGCTACATCGACGGCACGTTCTCCGCCCCCGAGGCTCAGTGCGGCTGCGCGTGCGAGGCGGTCAACGTCACCTGCCAGGCCGACGCCACGGTCTACGAGGACGCGGCCTGCGGCGGCGTCGGCAGCGAGCTGTCGGCCGATCCCCCGTCGTGGGCGGAGCCGCCGAGCTCCGCCTCGTGGCTCTCGGTGTCGGTCGCGACCAACGCGACGGGCAGCTGTCAGTCCGACGACGGCGCCGCCGTGCGACCTGCGATCACGTTCGATCAGGAGGTCGACGGCTGCGGGGTCAACCTCGACCTGTGTGAGGGCGGCGACACCTGTTTCCCCGAGTCGGTCCTCACCTACTGCGTGTACAGCTTCGTGCAGAGCGAGTGCCCCGAGGGCTTCGAGGACGAGCGCAGGGTGATCCAGCTGGTCGACCTCGAAGACACGCGGGACTGCTCCTGCGCCTGCGGCGCGGGCACGATCACCTGCTCGTCGGAGGTGACGATCTTCGAGGACGCGTGCGTCACCGGCCTCGCCGCGACGGACGCGGGCGGGTGCGTGTCGGCCGACGGCGGCCAGCCGATCGCGGCGCTGGAGGTGGCCGACTCGTTCACGGCAGACTGCGGCGAGCCGACGACCAGCCCCAGCGGCGACGTCACGGTCACAGGCGAGGGCGTCCTCGTCTGCTGCCGCCCCTGACGCGGGGGGGGCTCGCTCTTTTTCAGCACCCTGTTAGCGCGCGACGAGCGGCTCCAGCGCGGCGATGCACGCCTCGGGCACCCCCCGCACGTGGGCGTCGTGGCGCATCGTGGCCGCGTGTGGCCCCGCGTACTCCACGACGCGCGCCGGCCCTTCCGGGAACCCGCAGACGTCGGTGAGCAGATCGGGGACGGGACGAAGCGCGAGCACCTCGAGCCCCTCTCGCTCGGGGATCGCATAGCTCGCGACCTCGGCGGGGAGCTGGCCTTCGCGCAGCTCCGCGCGAGCCTGCTCGAGGGCCTGCCCGCGCGCGCGCGCGACGTGGAAATAGAGCTCGAGCGGCCGCGCGAGGGGCGAGTCGAGCACCAGGCGATCGACGAGCGGGTGCAGCGCCGCGACCTCCATCGCCGCCGCCGCGCCGTGGCTCGCCGCGACGAGCGTGATCGAGCGACCCTCGAGGCAAGCGACCGTGTAGTCGAGGACGTGCACCAGGAGCGGGGTCTCCCACGCGCCGCCGGTCACCAGGGCCTGCCCATCGGGGTTGCGAGCGCCGAGGTACGCAGACACGAACACCCCCGCGTGCCCCCGAGCGAGGAGCGCCGACACGAGCGCGTGGGTCGCCTCGACCCCTGCGCGGAAGCCGGGCACGAGCACGATCGCGCGATCGCTGCCGGGCGCGACGACGCAGCTCAGCTCGGCGAACGTCCCGGCCGGAGTGGGCACGCGCGCCCGGAAGGAGGTCGCGCCTCGGGGCAGCCCCTCGGGTGCGCGCGGTGCCTGTGGCAGGGAGGGGTCAGCGAGCGGCTCATGGCAGTGCAGATCGAGCGCGGTGTGCTCGGTGCCCGCGGCGAGCACGTCGCGCCAATGACGATAGGGGCGCACCAGCGCTGCGGGGAGCGGGGGCGGTGCGGCGCCCAACGCGCGGTAGAGCCGCCCGGTCGGCGTGCGCGCGACCGCGGCCAGCGACGGCCCTCGGGCTGGAGACGTGCTCGGCACGCCACGCCACGCCGCCTCGGCGGCCTCCTGGATGGCGTGCGGCGTGCCAGGCTCGACCCAGACGACGCCGCGCGCGTCCCGCTCGATGACGATCTCGTCGGACGCCATTGACTCGTCCACGTCGACCGAGAAGCTGTGCGCGTCGACGCTCGGATCGAGCGGGAACCACTGCCACAGCTCGCGGACGAACACGTGGCGCTCGGGCGCCTCGAGCAGCTCCTCGCCTGCGGCGGGCGCCGTGACCGCGCTCGGCGCTGACGGTCCAGCGCTCAGCTTCGCGCGGTAGGCGTCCACGTAGGCCGAGAACGACCGCAGCTCGGCGACGCGCGCGAGGTCCCCGACGCGGAGCTTGGGTCCGGCGTCGAGCAGCACCCACTCGTCATGCCAGGCGAGGTTCTTGGGCGAGACGTCGAGCGCGACCCCCCAGCTCGAGAGCCCGAAGCGGACCACCTCGAGGACCCCCTCGAGCGCGCGCTCTTGAGCGCGCTCGAGGCCGCCGCGCACGAGCAGCTCGGCCAGCGTCGGCGCGGTGACCAGCTCCTTGACCAGGGTGTGGTCGCCCGCGAACAGCACGTCGGCCGCGCGCAGCGGGCCGAGCTCCACGAGCGACGACGCGACGGCCCGCTCCACCCGCAGCGCCTCGCGGAAGAACGCGAGGCGAGCCCGCGCACGCTTGAGCGCTACGGGGCGTTGGCCCCTGTCGAGGGTGCCTGCGCTCACCACCCCGACGAGCCCGCTGCCGAGGATGGCCCCCGACGTCAGCGGCTCGCCTCCCACACACAGCCGGAGCCCGGCCTGGAGCGCGTCGGTCGCTCCGACCAGACGGCGCTTGAGCTCGGGGCTCTTCGTGATGGCGCTCACGAGGGCGAGCTGTCGCGCCGTGACGCGGGGGCGCGGGGCCGAGGCCGCCGCGGCCCGGTCTGGACCGCCGGTCTCGTCGATCACGATCGAGCCGACCGGCGGGCGTGTCACTTCACTTCTTCTTGGGGAAGAGCGCCTTCTTGAGGTGTTTGACCGCGTGCTCGAGCTCGACGAGCGACTCGATCGACCCGAGCGTCCGCTCGTCGACACCCACGAGCTTGGCGGCCTTCGCGACCGCGGCCTTCTCCTTCGCGGCGTAGGTGCCGTCGGCCCGGGCCAGCTCGACCGCGTCGCGGACGAGCATGCGGGCGCGCAGCCCCCAGGCTTGAGCTTCGGCATCACCGTGTCGAGCGCCGCGCCGTCCGGCTTGAACGCGTCGACCGCCTTGCGCACGTCGTCGCCGACCCCGAGGCGCGTCATTCCCTTGGCGAGGGCGCGCTGCTCGTCCTCCGGGAACGAGCCGTCGGCGCTCGCGATCAGCTTCAAGGCCTTGAAGTACGCGGCGACGTCCTCCCCCGACCCGGGCACCCTGCCATATCGCTCACGAACCTTGTCTTCGTTCAGGGCCACGCTGTCCTCCTTGGGCCGCCGTGCTCCGGCGGGTTGACTCGCATTCGGTGCTTCCCCGGGTGATTCGCTCCGGCAGGCGAAGGTTGTCGGCTCCCCCTGCCGTTGTCAACGCGCCAGGGCGAAGTGGAGCGCGGCGACGACGAGCGCGAGCGGGGCGACGAAGAGCGCCGACCAGAGCGCGCCCCAGCCCACCGAGCGAGCGAGCGCGCCCTCGCAGCCGTGTCGGTCGTGCGCGACGTGCTTCATCGCGGCGAGCAAGAGGGTGTAGGCGGCGAAGACCACGATGGGCAGCGCGATCTCCACGAGCACCCACGCCGCCCCGCCGAGGACGAGCGCGATGGCCACCACGGCGAGCATCAGCGCGAAGCCCTCCCCGTCGAGCGAGGTGCAGCCCGAGCCGGGATCGCACCCGTCGCCGCACGAGCTCTTCCAGGAGCGCTTCTGTGGGGTCACCCCCGCCTGGGCGGCCACCTGCGGCGCCTTGGGCTGCTTGCGAAAGGGCGAGACGAACACGTAGTCGTCCTTCAGGCGGTATCCTTTGTAGAGGAGCGCCGTGAGGACGACGGTCATCACGAGCCAGCAGATGCCCATCACGATCTCTGCCTCGAGCCAGCGCGGCAGATCGAGGGCCTTGGGAAAGATCGCGGCCGCCATGAGGAAGCTCGCGCCGAGGGCGAGGGCCGTGCCCGAGCCGGAGATCTTCGGCGAGAGCGCCATCGCGACGTGGCGGGCCCGTTGGCGGTAGGGGTGGAGCGGCGCGCGCTCGATCGGGGGCTCGAGGGCCGCCTCACGATCTCTCTTCTCGAGCTCGACCCCTCTGCCCGAGCGCACCACGATCGCCACGATCGCCGCCAGGATGACGCCGCCGCCGCCGGCCGCCGCAGCGAAGAGCAGCTCCAGGTGGCCCTTGGCGTAGGCCCACGCAGCGCCCCCCACGGCCGCGCCAGCGAGGGTGAGGGAGAGGGAGACCGAGCGCTGCAAGCGGGTCGCGAGCTCATGCGCGCAGCGTCCACACGCTGGAGCCCCATCGATGAGGTGCTCGAAGCACGCGTCGCACAGCCCTGCTCCGCACAGGCCGCAGCCACACGTGGCGGCTTGCATCGGGTGGGCGCCGCAGCTCGGGTGCCGGGCCGCCCACGGTCCTCGCCCGCTGGCGCCCTGGAGGGCGGTCACCTCGACACCTCACCCGACGGGAGGCGACGGCTGCCGACGTCGAGTCGGGCCTTGACGCCGGAGGGGCTGTCACGGCTTGCTAATTGGGATGTCCCTTCGAGCTCGACCCCTGACATTCGCGTGTTTCTTGGCGGGCCTGGGCCTCGGGGCCGCAGGGTGCGCCGATGATACCGGCCCTGGCGCCGGCGGCACAGGTGGTGCGGGCGCCGGCGATCTCGGAGGCGGCGGCGAGTCGGCAGGCGGGGCTCCCTCCACGGGGGGTGGCCCCTCCGGTGGGGGCGGCGCCACGTCGGACGGCGGCGGCGGTGCGGGGGGCAGCGCAGGTGGGGAGTGCCTCGACGTCCTCACGTGCGACGCCGATTACCCCGATCTCGGGGCGACGATCGACTGGAACCATTTTTCCAGCTCCGTCGCCGCGGCGGGCTTCGTGAACCACCGCGGGCGCGACATGTTCTACAACCCGGGCGACACCGTCTGGGTCATGGCGAAGTTCGCGTACGGCCTGCTCGACGACGACATCAAGGACGAGGAGGTCGACGTCTGGCTGAACCGCGGCTGCGGCGCCGGGTGGGAGCTGGTCGGCACCGAGCTCACGACCGACGACGCGGAGCACCCGACCGTAGAGGGCGTGGAGGACACCGGCGGCTGGGTCTTCTTCGACGCGACCGACCTCGATCTCGAGGAAGGGCGCCACCGCTTCCTGCTCTCGGTCGGCGGCGATCGTTCGACGACGGAGGTCTATGTCGACGTCGTCCCGGCTGGCACGCCGGTCATCGTGACCGATATCGATGGCACCCTGACCACCGAGGAGAACGAGGAGTTCTCGGCCCTGCTGACCGGCGCGCTGCCGCAGTCGAACCCCGACTCGGCGGACGTCCTCACCGCGCTCGCCGAGCAGGGGTACCGCGTCTTCTACCTCACGGCGCGGCCGCACTTCCTCGGCCAGCGGACACGCGAGTTCCTCGCGGCGCACCAATACCCGCTCGGCGTCGTCCACACGACCCTCACCTTCACGGGGGCGACCGGCGACACGGCGGTGGGGTACAAGAGCGACGAGCTCGCGGCGATCGCGGCCCGAGGCCTCGTGCCGTCATGGGCGTTCGGCAACACGGCGAGCGACGCGGAGGCGTTCGCGGGGGCGAATGTCCCGCTCGACGAGCACCGCATCATGTTCCAGTTCACCGACGCAGATTTCGGCTCTCGGCGCATCGAGGCTTACAGCGAGCTGTTGCCCGAGATCACCGCCGCCGAGCCGCCGACCTGTCCCTGAGCTCGAACGAAGACCCGAGGAGAACCCCGCGATGTTCGCTGGCACGATGATGGGCTTCCCGCTGACGATCAACCACCTCCTCGAGCGAGGGCGCGCGCTCTTCCCCGAGGCCGAGGTCGTGAGCCGCGGCCCAGACAAGCGCGTGCGCTGTCAGTCCTACGAAGAGACCTACGCGCGGGCCGAGCGCCTGGCGCGCGCGCTCGGCCGCCTCGGCGTCAAGACCGGTGATCGTGTCGCCACGCTCTCGTGGAACCACGCGCAGCACCTCGAGTGCTACCTCGGCGTCCCCGCGATGGGCGCCGTCGTGCACACCCTCAACATCCGCTTGCACCCGAGCGAGCTCGCCTACATCGCGAACCACGCTCGTGACGTCGCGATCGTGGTCGATCGCACGCTGCTGCCGCTGCTCGAGAAGTTTCGAGGCGCGCTCGAGACGGTCAAACACGTGATCGTCGTCCGAGACGACGGCGGGCCGGTCGCCGCGCCCGACCTCGACTACGAGGCCTTGCTCGCGGCCGAGACCGTGGCGCCGCACGCCCCAGGGTTCACGCCCCCAGCGGGCCCCTTCTCGGAGCTGCCCGACGAGAACGCGGCCGCGATGATCTGCTACACGTCCGGCACGACCGGGCACCCGAAGGGCGTCGCGTATTCGCATCGCTCCACGGTGCTCCACGCGATGGCCGGCTCGATGCGCGACTCGATCGGGGTCTCGGGCGACGACGTCATCCTGCCCGTCGTCCCGATGTTCCACGCCGCGGCGTGGGGCTTCCCGTACATGGCCGCGCTGAACGGCGCGAAGCTCGTCTTCCCCGGGCCGCACCTCGACGCCGAGTCGCTGCTCGACCTCATGGCGTCGGAGCGCGTGACCATCGCCGCCGGCGTGCCGACGATCTGGAACGGCATCCTCGCCAGGCTCGACGCGGAGCCGAAGCGCTGGGACCTGTCGGCGATGCGCACGATGATCATCGGCGGGGCGGCCGCGCCGAAGTCGATGATCGCGGCCTTCGAGGAGCGGCACGGCCTGGTCGTCACGCACGCCTGGGGCATGACCGAGACCAACCCGCTCGGCACGCTCGCCCTGGTGCGGCCCAAGATCCGCGCGCGCGGGGGCGTCGCGGCGCTCGAGGCGCGCGCGTCTCAAGGGCTGCCCGTCCCGTTCGTCGAGACGCGCCACGTCGACGACGCGGGCCGCGTCCTGCCCTGGGACGCTGCCACGATGGGTGAGCTCGAGGTCCGCGGCCCGTGGGTGGCGAAGAGCTACATGAGCGACGAGGGAGCGGATCGCTTCACGAGCGACGGCTGGTTCAAGACCGGCGACATCGTGACGATCGACGCCGACGGCTACGTGCGGATCACGGATCGCTCGAAGGACGTCATCAAGTCCGGCGGCGAGTGGATCAGCAGCGTCGCGCTCGAGAACGCGCTCATGGCCCACCCCGCCATCCTCGAGGCCGCGGTCTTCGCGGGCCGGCACGACAAGTGGGGCGAGCGCCCCATCGCGGCGATCGTCTACAAGCCGGGCAAGACGGCGACGAACGACGAGCTGGCCGCGCACCTCGGCGAGCAGTTCCCGAAGTATTGGCTGCCCGACCTGTACGTCGCGATCGAGCAGGTCCCCCGCAACTCGACCGGGAAGTTCCTCAAGACGAAGCTCCGTGACACCTACGGCGACGCCCTGCTCACCAAGGGCTCGGGCGGCTGACGGGCGAGCTCACTCGACCAGCCCGTCGCCGTCGATGGCGGTGTACGCCTCGGGCGGCACGAGGCCGAGCCACGGGTCCGATGCCGGCGTGAGGAACAGCTCCGTGTAGACCTTCGTGTTGAGCGCGCCGAGCTCCAGGGTCTCGTCCGCGAGCCAGGCGTGGATGGTCGCGTGAAACCGGAACTCGTTCTTCACGGCGTCGAGCTTCATCAGCCGCTCGAACGACTCGATCAGCCGATCGAGCTCGCCCGCGGAGAGCGCGCGCGGGCCCGCCGGGTCGGTCCAGCTCATCGGCCGCTTGCGCGCGATGAGGGCGCGGCTGGTGGCGTCGATCGCTGGTGGCTGCGCGCGCGCCGCGAGCACCTCGAAGGCGTCGTCGATCTTCGCGGGCGCCGCGGCCGCGCCTTCGAGCCGCGCCGGCACCGCGCCGAGCTTGGTGGCGCGGATCACCGGCATCTCGACCATCGCCTTCGGCGCGGCGAGCGGCATCGCCACGGCCGCCGGAGGCGGGAGCGCCGGGTCAGGGGCGCGCACGGGGACGGGCGCCGGGATGCCCCCCAGCCCGGCGCGCGCCAGCTCCTCGAGCCAGCGCGCCTCGAGGCTCTCGGCGCGGGCGCGGTGGTGCGCGCGGACCGTGCCCTCGAACGCACCGGGAGGGCCGGCGCTCGTCTTCGCGTAGAGGCCCTCGGCGTCCGCGAGCGCGAGCAAGAAGGCCTCGGGGGTGTACAGCCCGGGGATGGCATCGAGGACGCGCCCCTGCGGGTCGAGCACGTAGTGCAGGCTGTTGCCGGTGACGGTGCGCTGCACCTTGCGACCGTCTCGAAAGTCGATGGTCACGAGCGGCGCCTCTCGCTCGCTGCTCCAGTGCAGCACGAAGCGCTCGCGCAGGGCCTTCGACACCCGCTCGTTGGGGTACAGGGTGGTCCTGAAGAAGCGGCTGTTGGCGCACGACAGCTCGTCGTCGAGCCGCCCGAGCAGCCTGAGGCTCAAGATGGGCTTGCCGCGCCCGGCGGCCGCCCGCTTCGCCTCCTCGAGATCCGTGTACCAGTAGAGGCGCGAGACGTCGGCGTCGCGCTGCGCGGCGACCCGGTCGAGCGCGGCCGCGAGCGGCGCTCGATCCGCCCCGACCGCGGCGTCGAGCCGCGCCAAGAGCGCCTCGTGAGCCGCGGGTCCCCGTGCCCTCAGCGCGCCAGCCGCGCTCGGGTCGCCCTCGCGAGCGAGCTCGATCAGCTCCGCGATGGTGCGGTCGTCGCGCTGGCAGCAGCTCGCCTGGCTCGAGAACGATTCGGCCGGCGTGGTGGCCGCGCAGCCGAGGCCGAAGGCGAGCGAGCCAAGCGCGAGCGCGAGCGTCAACGAGCGAAATGCACGGGCCATACGCCTACTTCGCGCGGACCGCGCGGAGTGTGACACGCGTCGCAAAATCTCTCGTAACCTCCCCCGCGATGCCCACGAACCAGAAGACCGGCTACGGCCTGAGCGGTCTGTCCATCCTCCTGCTCGTCATGTTTGCCCTCCCGTGGACCAGCGTGTCCTGCGCGGGCCGCGAGATCTTCACCCAGACCGGGTACCAAGTGATCGTGGGCGACGCGACCTCACCCATGGCGGAGGCGGGGAAGAAGGATCCTGCCGTCGACGAGCAGTCAAAGAAGAACGAAGACGGCAGCATGGCGGCGTGGTGGCTACTGCTCGTCCCGCTCGGCGCGCTCGCCGCGGGGTTCGCCGGCTTCCGCCACGCGCGA
The DNA here is from genome assembly GCA_016719945.1 of Polyangiaceae bacterium. GTDB lineage: Bacteria > Myxococcota_A > Polyangia > Polyangiales > Polyangiaceae > Xiheicaenibacterium. Next base: position 290,157 of record JADJYE010000006.1, read on the forward strand.
GGCGCGATGAGCGCGGCCAAGCTCGGCGCCGGCGCGAGCGGCGTGGCGGCGCTGACGCTCAGCCTGGCGCTCGCCATCGGTCTGCCGATCGAGTCCAAGGTCCAAGAGGCCAAGGAAGAGATGACGAAGGAGCAGAAGAAGGCCGACGCAGGGCCCGAAGATCCCTTCGCAGACATGGGCAAGGAGATGGGCAAGGCGATGGGCGACTTGATCGTCGTCAAGCGCGAGAACAACCCGTGGTACGCGCTGGTCGTCACGTGGGCCATGCTCGGCGTCTCGATCGTGATGCTGCGGACCTCGGGCCCGCCCAAGCTCGAGTAGCGCGCTCGGTCGCCTCGAACGCGCCCCGCGCTACATCCCCGACATCGTGACCGCGAGATCGATCGTCGCGGGTCCTGTCCCTGATGGGAGCTGCTCGCGCGCCAGGGCGTCGCGCACGCAGCTCGCGGTCTTCTCACCGACGCTTCGCTCGAGCACGACGACGTCCCCGCTGGAGGTGCACGCCCCCGCATCGCCGCTCAGGCGCAGCGTGAGCGCGCCGGTGGGGGGGCGACCGCGCTCGAGCTCGAACGCGAAGCACGCGCGCACGGTCTCGGTCGTCGCAGCGAACAGCCCCGAGCCGTAGCTCCGGTCGGCCGTGGCCTTCGAGACGCCGCCCGTCGTCGCGACCACCACCAGCGACAGATCCATGAGCGTGAGCTTGTAGCAACCCGTCGGCTCGGAGCAGGCCGGGGGGCGCACGTCCGTCGCCAGGCCGATGCAGCCGCCCGTCCCCCAGCCCCCGAACATCGCCAGGTCATCGCTGAGCGGCTCGTCCTCGGTCGGCTGAGGCGGGAGCGCCAGCGCCGCAGGCGTGGCGGGAGCTGCGGAGACGAGCGCGATCGGCGCCTCGACGGCGGTGGGGGGCTCCCACGAGGCCCCAGCACCCACACCGCCTCCGCCGCTGCAGCCGAGCACGAGCCACGCGGGGCCCAGGGCCCCGAGCGCGAACCTCGGGTGCAGAGGGCTGGGCATCGGCGCCATGAGACCCGCGCCGGCGCGCTGGCCTTGGGTCCTCGGCGAAGGTCGGCGGACCGCCGGCGGCCGCCACCCCGAGAGGGCCGACTTCTGCGTGAAAGAGGCGCCAGCTCGAGCGGCACGCTCCTCGCCATGGGGGCCGTGCGCGGCAACGTCCCGCGCTTCGAGAGGAACGACAGATGAGCATCTCCGACAAGCTTCGGACCGTGAAGGCGGTCATTCAATCCATCGAGAAGGCCTTCGGCAAGGGGGCGATCATGAGCATGAGCGACGAAGACCAGAAGGAGGCGCTCAGCGTCATCCCGACTGGCTCCTTGGTGCTCGATCAGGCGCTCGGCATCGGCGGATATCCGCGCGGGCGCATCATCGAGGTGTACGGACCCGAGTCGAGCGGCAAGACCACGCTCACCTTGCACGCCATGCGTGAGGCCCAGCGGCTCGGGGGCATCGCGGCGTTCATCGACGCCGAGCACGCCTTCGACGCGGGCTACGCCAGGGCGATCGGCGTCGACACCGAGCGGCTGCTCGTCTCCCAGCCAGACTCTGGCGAGCAAGCGCTCGAGATCGTCGATCTGCTGGTGCGCTCCGGCGGGGTCGACGTCGTCGTGGTCGACTCGGTCGCTGCGCTCGTGCCCAAGGCGGAGATCGACGGTGACATGGGCGACGCGCACATGGGCCTGCAGGCGCGCCTCATGAGCCAGGCCCTGCGCAAGCTCACGCCGCAGGTCCACAAGACCGGCACGACCCTCATCTTCATCAACCAGCTGCGCCAGAAGATCGGCGTCGTGTTCGGCAACCCAGAGACGACGCCGGGCGGCAACGCGCTCAAGTTCTACGCGAGCGTGCGGCTCGACGTCAGGCGCACCGGGACGGTCAAGATCGCCGAGGACCACGTCGGCTCGAAGACGCGGGTGAAGGTCGTGAAGAACAAGTGCGCGCCGCCCTTCAAGGAGGCGGAGTTCGAGATCCGCTGGGGCAAGGGCATCGACGCCGCGACCGACCTCGTCGACTTCGCGCAGTCGGCCGGCATCCTCGAGAAGAGCGGCTCACACCTCTCGTTCGAGGGCGAGCACCTCGGGCAGGGCCGCGAGCGCGTGCGCGAGACGCTGCTCGCGCGCTCCGACCTCGCCGACTCGCTCCGGCGCGCCGCGCTCGTCGCGCGCGGGCAAGAGCCGCTCAACGGCGCCGCTCACGGCTGAGCCGGCGCCTCACGATCGAACACGACTGAACTCAGGAATCGAAGGGTGGTGCGTCATGAGCAATGGAATCAATCGGGTGGTGCTGTTCGGGAACCTTGGCGCGGAGCCGGAGCTGCGGGGGACGCAGGCTGGGCACGTGTTGAAGCTGCGCCTGGCGACGAACGAGGTGTACTACGACAAGGAGAAGCGGCTCGTGGAGCGCACCGAGTGGCACTCGGTGGCGCTGTTCGGGCCGCGGGCCGAGGCCCTCGCCAAGATCCTCTCCAAGGGGGACACCGTCCTCGTCGAGGGCTCGCTCCGCACGTCGAGCTACGACAAGGACGGCGTCACGCGCTACCGCACCGAGGTGGTCGCGCGTGACCTCTGCCTCGGCGGCCGCCGCCGGGCAGCGTCGAGCGTCGAGCCGGCGCAGACGATCGAGGTGATGGAGGAGCCGTACGCGGACACCGCGCCCGGGGACTTTGCGCCCTCGTCGCGCAGCAACGGCGCCTCGAACGGGGCCACCGCCGCGCTGTAGCCGACGCTGCGCCGGGGCTCGCCCGCAGGGGCCCCGGCGCGCGCAACAAACTGGGCCAGGCCGCTGAGGCTCTGCTAGCCGCGACACATGGCCACGCACGAACCCATGGGCGGCAGCGATCGACGGACCATGCCGCGCGCCGAGGTCGCGATCTGGGTCGAGGAGCACACCAGGGACGCGCTGTACTTCCAGCGCGCCACGAACCTCTCGATCGGCGGCGTCTGGCTCGACGGGACGTTGCCCCACCCGCCGGGGACGCGCGTCACGCTCGACATCGAGCTGCCGGGGGATCGCCCGCTGCGCGTCGAGGGTGAGGTCGTGATGCACACGTCACCCAAGCCGGGGATGGCCGTCCGCTTCGTCGATCTCGTGGGCCCGCGCCGGCGCCGCCTCGAGACGTACCTCGCGCGCGCGATCGGCTCTGCCTGAGCCCCTGAGCCCTTCGCGCGTCGACGTCACTGCGCCCAGGGTAGACGCAGCGCTCCTGCGGCCTCGGGTAGGCTTCCCCATTGCGGCAGGGACGGCAGGGACACGCTCCCCGGGAACGGAAGCCTCGACCCAACGCCGCCGGGCAGCGGGATGCCGAGGCCGCCGAAGATCGCCGGCAGACCTGCGATCGGGTCCGAGCCTTGCACCGCGTACACGCGATTGATGGCCTGGATGTCGATCGGCGATAGCGCCTCCACGCCTCGGACCTCGACGCCTCCGACCTTCGAGACGATCGTGGGCCGACCATTGCGCGAAAAGGCCGTCGACTGGTAGTGCATGATGCTGCGGTGGTCGTAGGGGCTATGGGTCGTGCGCTGCTCGTCGATCCGCTCGAGCCATTCACGATGCGAAGGCTCGACGTTGTCCCACAGGATGGTGACGTACGCGTCGCGGTCTGCCCGCTGGTGCTCGTGGTCGAAGCCGGCGGCGTGCAGGATCTCGTGCATCACCGCCGCACGGCCGCAGCCGTTCACGCGCACGGGCTGCCCGCCCCCGCCCTTGCCGAGCAGCGAGTCGCAGGTCCCCCCGGTGTTCTGGGCGTTGAAGACGATGTAGTCCCGATCGGCCGGCGTCCTCGGCCGCAGGGTGAGGTTCGTGCGCTGGTCGAGCTCGGTCAGCGCGGCCATGATCTCGCCGCGCAGCTTGTCGGCGACCGCGCCGTCGATCTCATAGGGGATGACCCCCCCAGGCCACAGCCGTGACTCCCCGTCGATCGTGACGATGCCGTGGACGCTGCTCAGGTCCCCCCGCGCGCTTGGCGCTCCGTAGCGCTGCTGCAGGCTATCGACCGGCCCGAGCCGGATGTCCCCGCCCATGACAGCCTCCCCCTGCTCGATGGTGAACCTGACCAGCTGCGGCTGGCTGCGCCCGGGGAGGTAGAGCGACGCCGACCCGGCCTGCACCGGCGCGGGTCGCGAGGTCCCCGCGCAGGCGGCGGTGGTGAGCAGAAGACAGAGCAGGGCGCTGGCGCGGAAGGGCTCGAGACGGGCCATGGCGCACAGACGTACGGGCCGCGCTCGACCCGACGCCTCGAGCACGAAAGCGACGGGAACCTTCCGGGCTGGCCGCGTCCCCGGTCAGCCTGCGGCGAACCTACCCTATGCTCTGGCGCGTGCCACCCGTGCCGGCTCTCGGGTCTTGGCTGCTCCGCTCGTCCTGGCGTGCGCGACGTGCGGCTCACCCCCCGAGCCCCAGACCGTGGTCCTCGAGATCGCGCACAGCTCCGCGCCTGAGCGCCGCGCCGCGGACGCCAGCGCCTGCGCCGCCGCCAGCGCCGGCACCGCGTGCGCCGCCATGGTCGAAGCGAGGGAGCTCGCGGAGCTCTCTTCGCGTATCGCCTGGGCCGACGCCGAGGTGAAGCGCACCCTGTTCCAGGAGGCAGACCTGCTCGTCGAGCGAGCGCGCCTGCAGCTGCGCCGTGAGGACCCCTCGTCCAACGTCGAGGGCTCGAACGACGCCGATCGCGCGCTGAAGGACGCGCTGCGCGCGCTCGCCGTCGAGCCGTCCTCGCCGCGAGCCGCGTTCGTCTACGCGCTCGCGCGCGTCCGGTCGTTCGCGCCGGAGGCGCCGACGTCGATCCTCCGCGACCCCGCGCTGAGGGCGGGCGCGCTCCGGCTCGCCCTCGACAGGCTCCAGACCCTTGCGTCCGCGCAGGGGCCGCTCGGCGCCGCGACGCACACGCTGCGCGGCTACCTCGAGCTCGAGCTGGGCGCGAGCGCGAAGGCGAGGGAGTCGTTCGTCGCCGCCACGCGCCTCGACCCCACGCTGGGCTCGGCGTGGATGGGGCTCGGCGACGTGGCGAGGGCGCAAGGCAGCTTCGCCGACGCGGAGCGCGCGTACCTCGAGGCAACGAAGCTGCTGCCGTCCGATCCGACGGTCGCAGCCGCGCTGTCCGCTGCGCGCGCGAAGGCGCCGCTGTCGGTGCCCCCGGCCGGCGCAGCGGAGGCCGCGCCCCTCTCCATCGACCTGTCACCGCTCGCTGCCGTCCCGCCGCCGACGGCCTGCTCGACGGTCGAGGCCGGCCAGACCCCCGAGCTGTGCGCGGCCGTCGAGCAGCTCATCAAGGCGCGCTCGAAGCAAGACCTCGAGGCGGCGGCGTCGAGCGTCATCGCCGCGCAGTCCAGCCTCCAGTCCGCGTGCCAGGCGCTCGACCCTCGCTGTGGTCCCCACGTCTCGGTCGCGCTCGCCGACGCGGGGCGAGGGTTCCGGGCTGCCGGCAAGACGGGGAAGTCGGTCCAGATCGCGAAGCTCTTGATGCAGCGCCGCGAATATTTCCCGGCGAGCGAGGAGGTCGCCGCCACGGCCGCGCTCGAGGCCGCGGATCAGCTCCTTCAGCTCGGGCTGTTCGATCAAGCCGCGGACTCGTACGGCGCGTTCGCGACGACCAAGCCCCCTGCGCAAGAGCTCGCGCAATGCGCAATGCGCAATGCGTGATGCGGGCGGCGCGGCGCTTTCGCGTGGCGTGCCACGATGTTATGGGGGGCGCTTAGCCTTGGACGCATCTCGCGCCGAGGTAGCCTGGAAGTGGAGGGATGATGCGCATGACCCGTTGGTCGGCAGCGATGGCAGCAGTCTTGGCGCTCGGCACGAGCGCCTGCGGGGACGACACCGGGACGGGCGCGAGCGGCGCGGGGGGAGAGGGCGGAACCCCCTCCACCGGCGGACGGCCCTCCACGGGCGGCGGCGGTGAAGGGCCGATCGGCGGCGAAGGCCCCATCGGCGGCGAAGGCCAGGGCGGCTCTGGCGGCTCGACGCCGACGCCTTGCGAGGCCGCGATCGCGCTCTCCACGCCCGACACCGTCGGAGGCTCGCTCGACGAGGCCGTCGACGCGACCGACGCGTCCTGCGCCGCGGGCGGCGGCGGCGAGGTGGTCTACGTCGTCACGGCCGAGACGGTGGGGCAGCTCGTGCTCGACCTCACGTCGAGCGACGACGCGGTCGTCTCCGTCCGCACCATCTGCGACGACCCGGCGTCCGAGATCGCTTGCGCCAACGCCCAGGGCCCCGGCGTGGCGGAGTTTCTCGTGGTCCCGACCAACGACGGCGAGACGTTCTACGTCGTCGTCGAAGGCAACACCGCCGCAGACGCCGGTAGCTACGTCCTCAACGTGGCAGAGCTGACGAGCGAGTCGTGCGACGCAGCGCAGGTCCTCAGCGACCCGGGCACGGTCAGCGGCAACACCTTCGGGCAACCCTCCGAGCTCCAGAATTTCTGTCAGCCCGAGAGCTTCGCGGCGGGCGAGGAGGTCTACGCGGTGACCGCGGCGGTGTCCGGCGTGCTGGAGATCACGCTGACGTCTGCCGCGGATCTCGGCGTCTCCGTACGCAGTGTGTGCTCCGATATCATCAGCGAGCGCGGCTGCGTGAACGCCGCGGGGGAGGGGCTCGGCACCGTCGAGACGCTCATGGTCCCCGTCACCGCGGGCGAGCTCGTCTACGTGATCGTCGACGGCACCTTCCCCGGCACGGGCGGGCCGTACGACCTCGAGGTGCTGTCCCGCGCGACGGTCTGCGGCGACGGGATCCGCGAGGGGCTCGAGGCATGCGACGACGGCAACACCACCGCTGGCGATGGCTGCTCCGCGACCTGCACCCTCGAGGGCGACGTGTGCGACGCGCCCACGACGATCAACCTCCCGTCGACCACGACGGGCGACACCAGCACCGGCACCGACTTCACCTCGACGTCCTGCGATGGTGCGAACGGCGCGGCGCCCGAGCTGCTCTACACCTTCACGCCCGCGGCGGACGGCCTCGTGCGCATCGACCTCACGAGCATGGTCGACCTCGGCTTCGAGCTGCGCGCGTCGTGCGACGATCCGTCGAGCGTGCTCACCTGCCGGGACGCGCTCGTCGACGGCACGGAGACCGCGACGGTGCTCTTGACCGGCGGCCAGGCCTACGACCTCGTCGTGTCCGGCTACAACGGCGCGAGCGGTGCCTTCACCCTCGATCTCACCCCGATCATCGAGGAGTGCGGCAACGGCACGCTCGAGGGTATGGAGCAGTGCGACGACGGCAACACCACGAGCGGCGACGGCTGCTCGGCGACGTGCGTCGCCGAGTCCTCCAGCTGCGCGACGCCGATCGACGTCGCGACGCTCCCGGCGACGCTCGGCGGCTCCACCGCGGCGGGCACCAACGAGATCGAGCTCGAGTGCGGGCTCTTCGGCCTGCCCGAGGTGGTCTACGAGGTCACGCCTACGATCGACGGTGTGCTCGACGTCACCTTCGACTCGGACGGCCTCAACCTCGCGATCCAGACGACCTGCGGCGACAACGACGCGAACCTCTTCTGCGGCGGCGGCCCCATCGGCACCGCGACGACGGTCCCCGTCGCGGCCGGCGACCCCGTGTACTTCATCGTCAACGGCCCGACTGCCGCGACGTATTCGCTCGAGATCTCCGAGCGCGCGCCGGGCTGCGGCGACGGCGTCGTCGACCCGCCCGAGTCGTGCGACGACAACAACACGACCAACGGTGACGGCTGCAGCTCGACCTGCGCGATCGAGTGCGCGGGCCTCAGCGAGAGCGAGCCGAACGGCACCTCCGCCACGGCCGACGGTCCGGTGACGCTCGGGGTCCTCAACTGCGCCTCCATCACGCCGAGCGGCGATGACGACTTCTGGTCGTTCACCATCGCCGGGCAGGCCCAGGTGGTCATCGAGACCTTCGACGGCAACGGTCAACAGGCGTGCACCAACGCCCAGGACACGCACATCTTCCTGTTCGACACCGACGGCGTCACGCAGATCGCCTCGAACGACGACATCGGCCCGGGAGACCGCTGCTCGCGAATCACGGTCCCGGCGCTCGCCGCGGGCACCTACACCGTGCGGGTGATCGAGTTCGGCGACAACGCTGCCATCCCCGGGTACCGCATCCGGGTCAACGCCTCGATCTGCGGTAACGCCACGGTCGAGCCCGGCGAGGAGTGCGACGGCGGCGCCGGCTGCAACCCCGACTGCACCCGCGTGCCGGCCTGCGGCGACGGGTTCATCGACGCGCCCGAGACGTGCGACGACGGCAACCTCATCGCGGGGGACGGCTGCTCGTCGACCTGCGCGCTCGAGGTCACCGAGACCGAGAGCAACGACACCGTCGCGACGGCCGACCTCTACACGCCGAATTTCACCGGCTTGATCGAGCCGGCCTTCGACGTCGACTTCATCGCCGTCGTGGTCCCGGGGCCGGCGTCGACCCTCACCGCCACGCTCGTCGACGGCCTCGATCTCTGCGGGCCGCCCGCAGGGGGCATCGACAGCGATCTCCAGCTGCTCGCGCCCGATGGGGTGACCCAGCTGCAGTTCAACGACGACATCAGCGGGGCCACGGACTGGTGCTCCTCGGTGACGGCGTCCGGCCTCGCGGCGGGGACGTATTACCTCCGCGTCCGGTCGTCGGCGCAGTTCGACGCCGACGGGACCTTCGGCTACGGGCTGGACGTGACCGTTAACTGAGCCGCTCTGTAGGGCACAGCCGCACAGCCGCGCAGGCTGAGCGCGGTACAGATTGCGCAACGAGGTGGCTTCAAGGCCGCCTCGTTGCGCTTCGAGCCTCCTGGGCGACAACGGCTCCAAGCCGATGGATCCCAGCTTCCCCGGCTTTGGCGCGACGCGCGCGTTCACGGTCTGGGCGGCCTCGGGCCTTCCTCTTCGGCACGTCGATTGCGATACGCTCGGCCCGATGGACATCAGCCAAGACGCGGTGGAGCTCATCATCGCGTGGGAGGTCGCAGGGGGCGACTACCCGGCTGCGCGTCGCCAATACGAGGCGCGCTACCACCGCCCCAGCTGGCCGGGGAACGAAGCGTCCGGGCTCACGATCGGGATCGGCTACGACCTTCGTCACCAGGGGGCCCACTTCGAGGGAGACTGGAAGGCGCGGCTGCGCGCCCTGCCCGCTCGCAACGCGTACGAGCGCCTCGCCGCCTGGATCAACCGAGGGGGCTCGACCGCCGCCGAGCGCAACACGAGCGACATCTCGATCCCCTGGGAGGACGCGATATCGGTCTATCGCGTGCGGACGCTCCCCCGCTACATCCAGATGACGCGCGAGGCGTTCCCCGGAGTCGACACGATGCACCCCCACGTGTTCGGCGCGCTCACCTCCCTCATCTACAACTGCGGCCCGGGCACGAAGAACAAGCCCGCCAAGCAGCGCGCGTACGCCGCGATCCGCGAGGCCGTCGATCGGCAAGATGTCCCCGGCGTGGCCGCCGGCATCCGCGAGGTGAAGAAGCACCACGCGGGCCATCCGCTCGAGCGGGGCCTCAACCGCCGCCGCGAGTCGGAGGCCAACCTCGTCATGCGCGCCGCCTACGAGGCCGGCGCGATCGCTCAACCCAACGTTTCGGTCGGATGAACGGGAGCCTAGCCATGCTGCAGACCAGCTCGAATGACGCAACCGTATCGATCGCCAGCGGCGACCCCCTCGACGTCCGAAGCTTCGCCATCCGCCAGGGGATGAGCCAGCTCTTCAACATCGACGTCCGCGTCGTCTCGCGGAACCTCGACATCGACTTCGACGAGGTCGTCGGCAAGGAGGCCTCGTTCGCCCTCCGCACCGGCTGGTCTCGACAGGGTTGGCAGGGGGTCTGCTCCGAGATCGAGCAGATCCGCGTCGACGACAAAGGCCTCGCGACGTACGCGCTCGTGCTGCAGCCGCGCGCGTGGCTGATGACCCAGCGCACCAACTACCGCATCTTCCAGTTCGAGACCGAGCTCGACGTCGTGAAGAAGATGCTCGGTGAGTGAGGGGTCGAGTTCGAGGAGCGCGTCGACCCGGGCAACTACAAGCCGCGCAAGTATCGCTGCCAATACGGCGAGACCGATTTCGCGTTCATCAGCCGCATGCTCGAGGACGCGGGCTGCTCGTACTACTTCGAGCAGAAGGAGGGGGCGACGATCATGGTCCTCGACGACGCCCCTCAGGCGCGCTCGCTCGGCAAGCCCATGCTCCGCTTCCACGACCAGCCCGGCGTCACCGACGGCGAGTTCGTCACGCGCGTCGCGATCTCTCAGCGCGTGCGCCCCGGCAAGATGACCATCGGGGACCTCGACTACCGCAAGGGGCCGACCGCGCAGCCTCGCTTCACCGCCACCGACGGCCTGCCGCAGGAGCAGCAGCTCGAGCAGTTCCAGTACGAGCCGGGCGCGTTCTTGTACAAGCAAGACTCGGGCGGCGGCAGCACCCCCACCGCCGACGACCGCGGCGCCTCGCGCATCGACGAGCAGCTCGGCAACGCAAAGACGCAGAACCGACTGCTCGGGCAGCGCGGCACGGCGAAGCGGATCACGTTCGAGTCGAACGCCCTCGACCTCGTCCCCGGCGTCATCACCAGCGTGACCAACCACCCCCACCGGGCGCTCGCGATGAGCTCGACGCTGCTGGTGACGAAGGCGCTGCTGGAGGGCGACCACGACGACACGTGGCGCGTACACGTCGAGGTCGTTCCCACGGACTCGCCCTTCAAGCCCGACGTGAAGACGCCGCGCCCGAGGGTGCAGGGGCTCGAGAGCGCCACGGTCGTGGGGCCCGACGGCGAAGAGATCCACACTGACGAATACGGCCGCGTGCGCGTCCACTTCCACTGGGACCGCGAGGGCCAGGCCAATGAGCAGAGCTCTTGCTGGATCCCCACCAGCCAGCCGTGGGCCGGCGGCGGCTTCGGCGGCATCAACTTGCCGCGCATCGGTCAAGAGGTGCTCGTCGAGTTCCTCGGCGGCGATCCGGATCGCCCGGTGGTGATGGGTCGGGTGTTCACCGAGACGCAGGGGGTGCCGAACAAGCTGCCCCGCTTCAAGAACGTGTCCGGCCTGATGAGCGAGAGCACGCCGCGGCTGGTCATGGGCGCGGCGGACGGCGCCGGCGCGTCGGCCCCGTCGAGCCTGCTCGACGGCGGCACCCCCTACGGGATGGACAAGATCGGGAGCCTGGTCACGCAGCAGGGGCCGTTCCAGGCGTCGTCGCCGACGGGGGTCGTCCACAGCTGGAAGGGCAGCGGTCTGTGGATGGACGACACCGCGATGAAGGAGATTTGCTACATCCAGGCCCAGAAGGACCTCAACATCGTCGTCAAGAACAGCTGGACCAGCGTCGTCGGCAACCACCGCACCGCGACGATCGGGACCGACGACCAGCTCAAGGTCGAGAACAAGCAGCAGATCGACATCGGCGTCGATCAGACGATCACCGTCGGCCAGGACCAGTCGCTCACCGTCGGGCGCGACCAGACGATCACCGTCGGCCAGAACCTGACCGAGGACGTCGTCGGCAAGCTCGAGCAGACGGTGCTCAAGGGCATCACGATCTACAGCGACGCCAACATCAAGCAGGGCGCCAAGCAGGACATCCTGATCGAGAGCGAGGTCCAGATCGTCCTCAAGGTGGGAGAGTCCTTCATCAAGATCACGCCCAGCGAGATCATCATCCAGAGCGCCGACAAGGTGCACATCAACCCGAAGCAGGGCGAGGCCGAGGAGGCCGCGCGCAAGGCGGCGGCGGACCAGGCCGCCGCGGACCTGGCGGCCGCGAACGCCGCAGCCGCCGCGACGTACACCGACGCCATGGGCACCTTCTACTTCGCTCCCTGAGGCCACCCGTCGATGCGAATCCGAGCGATCGAGCTGCAAGGTGTCCGCGGGCTCCCCTCTCGCACGTGGGATTTCCCACGGACGAGCGACGCTGACGTCATCGTCGTGACCGGCCCGTGCGCGTCCGGAAAGACCACCTTCCTCGACGCGCTCGTCGCGGCCAAGGAGAAGGTCGCCCCCTACGGCGCAGGCGACTCGCGCTGGGCTCGCCTGATCCCCGAGGGCAAGCGCGCCGCGAAGGTGGTCCTGTCCTGGGAGACCGACGCGACCGAGCGCGAGCGCCTGCACCTCGAGGAGGAGCTGGTGAGCACCGAGGCGATCATCGGCGACGCCTTGGCGCCGCCGGCGCGCTATCCAAAGGCGATCACCTCCCTCCTGGGGACCCTCAGCGATGAGCCCTACGGTCGGGTGTTCTACCTCCACGACACGCGACAGCTGCCCACCCCGGTGAGCTTCGGCGCAGACGAGTCGGGGCGCACCCACCGCCTCACGAGCCGCAACCAGAAGTTCGTGGACGTGTACCCGCTGCTCACGCTGCCCGAGCTCGCGCAGGCGCGCGCGCGCGCGTCCCAATACCTGGGCTCGCTCTTCCCGGATCTCGAGGTCAAGGGCGTGGTGCTCCAATCAGGGACCTACGAGCCGATGCTCGCGAGCCGCGGCTCGGGCGCGCTGCGGCCCTTCTCGACGCTCTCGGCGTCGGAGCGCCAAGCGACGCTGATCGCGCTGCACCTGGCGCGGGTCGAGCCGGCGCGCTCCGTGATCCTCGTCGATACGCCCGAGCTCGCCTTCGGAGAAGAAGGGGCCGTCCGGCTCCTGCGGGCCATGCTCTCGTGGGGGCACGACAACCAGCTCATCTTGGCGACGGCGTCGAAGAGCCTCGCGTCGGCGGTGTCCGCGTCTCGGCTGGTGGAGCTGTCCGCGTGAGCGTGTTCCACACGTCGGCTTTCTCCTTCGAGCTGCCGGGGGAGGGCTGGGCCGACCACTCGATGCAGCGCTTCCTCGCGCTCGACGGGGAGACGACGTTCTTCCTGGGGCGCGTCCCGCTCAAGGAGCAGACGGTCCTCGAGGTGCTCGAGAGCCTCTCGGCCGAGGCCGTCTCGGACCACGACTTCAAGCAGCTCGGCCACCGCGAGATCGAGGTCGGCGCGCTCGACGGCCACGAGGTTCGGCTCGTCGTCTACGAGGAGGGCGAGGGCGTGTACTACCGCTTCCTCGGCGTGGCCTACTATGACTCGGTGCTGACGTTTGCCTGGAATGGTCCGGCCAGCGCGAAGTCCCTGATCGACGCGCGCGCCGACGCCATCGTCGCTGGCCTGCAGATGAGGAAGCGCTGATGGGGCGACACGTCACGACCGAGTGCGCCTTCCCGCTCGACGACGACTGGGCCGACATGACCCAATACGTGTTCGAGCGGGCAGGGGTCGGGGTGCTGCTCGCGAAGCGGCCGGCTCGCGGCGAGCTGGAGGCCTTCGTTCGCTCGACGCTCGAGACGGTCAGCCGCGGCATGCCCGGCCACAAGCTCATCTCGCTCGAGCCGACCGATCAGCCGACGCGGGGTGGCTTCGTGCTGCGGCACACCTTCCACGGTGAGACCCCTCAGCTCGAGATCGCGCTGTTCTTCCCTTTGGGCGCGGACCATTGGATCTTCCGCGTCGGCGGCCGCCCGGCGCTGGCCGAGGCGTGCGAAATGGTCTTCGGCTCGTTCCTTGAAACGTTCACCGTGGAGGAGTCGCCATGAGCTATGAGCGCGCTGCCCGCAAGTACGACCCCGTCGAGCACACCCGAGGGGCCGAAGGAGGCCTGCTCGGGGGCATCGCGTGGGCCATCTTCGCCGAGGTGTTCCCGACGAAATGGTCGGAGGTCTGGAAGATCATCCCGGTCACCAAGGTGTGGACCGCCGCCCGCCTGGGGTTCAAGGGCGCGACCTGGCTGTACCGCGCCGGCAGGGCGCTGCGCTCGAAGAAGGCCGCGAAGCTCGCCGAGGGCGCCGTGGGCTATGCCGCCGAAGAGGCGGGCAAGGCGATCGGGGAGAACTTCACCTTCTCGACGGACGGCGTGAAGGAGGGGTCGAAGAACGTCTTCACGAACCTCCGTGAGGCGGCGCGGGTCGACGACCCCGTCGTGTGCGACTCGAGCCAGATCGCCCAGGGGAGCAAGCTCGTCAGCATCAACAAGAAGCCCGCGACCCGCAAGGGCGACAAGACGAAGTGCGACGGCGTCATCAAGGACGGCTCACCGAACGTGATGATTGGGGGTGACCCGACCGAGTCCACCGAGATCAACGAGCGCGAGTATTGGATCCCCGGCTTGAACGGCTTCTTCGGGGGCGCGACGAAGGGTGTCATCCGCGGCATGAGGGACCGCCGCATCCGCTACATGAGCTCGCGGCTCAAGCGCATCGGCAAGAACATCGGGCGCGACGGACTGCGGGGCGCGCGCGAGGGCGCCATCGACGACATCAAGGACAAGGCCCTCGAGCAGGGCTCGGGCGGCTATATCCCGTTCGGCGGCAGCGCGTTCTAGCGACCTACCACCCGCGCGATGGCGAGCGCGACCAGGCTGGTCGGCTCGCCCTCCGCGGCGTCCTGCTTGGCGTGCGGGTCGACGAGCGCCCGCGCCTTGAAGCGCGGCACCGTCGGCAGGTGCTGCTCGAGCTCTACCGGCAGGTAGAGCGGCAGCGCGGTGGAGGAGCCGGCTGGCGTCACGCTCGCGATCAGGCGCTCGGCTCCTAGCACCGTGCGCTTCAGGTAGCGGCGCTCGTCCGACAGCCATCGCTCGGCCGTGCTCTCCAGGTAGCCGGCTGGGTAGGCCTTCCCGCTCGCCGCGAACGCCTGTCGAAGCCGCGTCAGCCCCGACTCGATCATCGGCAGGGTCACCTTTCGGTTCGAGCGCACGAGGTCGCTGGCGGCGTCGTGCGCCTCCTTGAACTTCTTGTCGGTCGCCGCGAGGTGCTCAGAGAGCGAGAGCGAGACGTTGAGCGCCTCGATCGTGTCGAAGCTCACCGCGACCTCCCCCTCCACCGTCACGACGGGCCGGACGAGCACGCCGTCCTCGTCGACCGCGTCGAGGACGGCCTTGTGGATCCCGGCGCCGTCGAGCGGCGTGCCGCGCGCGAGCGCGCGCCGCACGAGCCGGTCCCCGTCGTCTGCGCTGCGGCCCTCGCGGGCCTTGTCGGTGAGCCAGTCCTTCGAGCCCCCGCGCAGCAGCCTCGCCCACTCGGGGAGGGTCTTGAGGCGCTCGGCCAGAGAAGGGCTCTGCCACATCAGATCGAAATAGCCCTGCGCTCGCTTCGCGGGCTCGGGGGCGTCGGCCGAGCGGCTCGAGCGGTTCCCAGGTCGATCCGCGGCCGCGTCGGACGCCCCCGCGACGCCGCTCAGCGCAGCCTTGGCGTCGTGCGCCCGGGCCTCGGCGGGCGCGGTCTCTCGCGCGTCGCCCATGTAGGAGGGCGCCTTCACGGCCTGAGCGAGCGCGGCGGTCGAGAAGGCGCGGGCCGGCGCCGGCGCAGCGACGGGCGGCGCGGTGACCTGCGCAGGCGGCGCGACGGCCGCCGGCGCCGCGATCGGGGGGCGCGCTGCCATGGGAGGCGGCGCGACCGGCGCGGGCGACGCGGTGACCTGCGCAGGCGGCGCGACCGGCGCGACGGGCGCGTGACTGGCAATGGCAGTCGGCGCGACCGCAGGGGGCACGGGGGCGGGGCTCGCAATGGGAGGGGGCGCGGCCGCTGGGGGTTGCGCTGCGGCCTGGCCGCTCAGGCCGAGCATGCTCAGCCCGATGCGCGAGGCGCCCAGGGTCGTGGCCGCGATGGCCGGCAGCTCGGTGGTCTCGAACGACTGCAGCGGAGACATCCCCTGCGGAGGCGCCGCCTGTCCCGAGCTGCTCGCTGGCGGCGCTGGCACGCCTCGCCCGAAGGGCGTCCCCACGTAGGAGTCCATGGTGGGTGGGTTGGCGAAGCGAGCGGCGTGGTTGCGGCCAGCGAAGGGTAGGCCGTCGTCCGAATGAGAGAGCTCGGCGCCCATCGTGGCCTCCTCGGGGGGCGCGCACAGACGGCGGATCTCCTCGGCCGGCGTGCGGACGTCGCGGCGCTCGAGCAACACCACGAAGCGCTCGAGACGCGGGAACACCGACGCGTGAGATCGTGGCGCGCCAGGTGAGCGTGGCGACCTGCCGATCGGTGTCGACGACCAGCGTGTCGCAGCTGAACTCGACCTCGGTCGCGCTCGGCCCCGCGAAGCCTCGGACGCGGTGCCCGGGCAGGCGCGTGCCCAAGATCGCGCTCTTCGGCGAGAGGTTCTCGAGCACGACGTGGAGATCCGTGGGGAGCCGCTCGAGCTGTTGATCGGCGGGCGCGACCTGGAAGAACGAGAAATCAGCGTCCTCCGGGACGCCGTGCTCGATCCACGCTTCGGGCCACACGGCCCCGAAGCGTGTCGCTCGCAGCGAGGCTCCCGCCTCTCCCAGCCCCATCGTGCGCTGCGGCCACGAAGGCGCGACCGGCCCGACGCCGACGAGGGGCACGCTCCAATCGGGCGGGGAGGGGGAGTGCGCGACGGGGCCGAGGTTCGGCAGGTGGAGGCGCCCGAACCCGTCGCGCACCGGCGAGCGACCGGGTGGGTTGCGTCCGTCGCCGTCGTTCGCGGCCCGCTCCCACACCAGCGGCATCGACACGAACGGCGCGCCCTCGTGGAGCTCGTCGCGGATGTCGACCCAGCGGTCGGCGCTGATCTCGAACGTCTTCTCGAGCTCCCCGGCGCCCAGGTTGGCGACCAGGCGGTGCACGGGCGCCCCGCCCGGTGCAAACGCGGAGCCGATCAACACGACGTCCGCGCGGCGCTTGGCGATCGCGAAGTCCGACGGGGCGCGCAGGCTCCGCGCCGGGTCGTCGTCCCAGAAGGTGTCCGCGTAGACGATCGGATCTTGCTCGGCCGAGAGCTGGGCCTCCCCCGCCTCCAGCCTGTACGTCGCCTTGGCCACGATGACGTGAGCGTCCCCGTGGCGTCGCGAGCGCCACGGCACGAGAGCAGCGGGGATCCCGGATGGAGAGACGAGCCTGATCGACGAGCTCACGAGGCCTGGGAGCGTAGCGCATCCGTCGGCTCGAACGTGCCGCTACGCGAGCCTATGGCCGATCTCGTGCGTCGCAACGCGGGCGAGCGTATAAAAGGCCGGTGAGGTGCACGAGGCTCGCCTATCCCGCGTTCGCCGCGGCCCTGGCGATCTCGGCCAGCGCTCGCGCCGACGAGGCCGGCGCGCCGCCAGCGGCGCCGCCCGCACCGGCTGCGGTCGTGGCGGCGCCGGCCGCTGCGGCGCTTGCGCCCCTGCGCCTCTCCGAGATCCGAGGCCTCGCTGCCGAGCCCGGGATCGAGCCCGAGGACGTCGGCCTGCTCGTGCCGCGGGTGGTCCTCGCCATTCCCGCGCGCGTCCTGTCGCTCGCGTTCTTCCCGATCCACCACGCGCTGCGCGTGCTGGAGAAGCACCACCTGATCGAGCACGTCGAGGACCTCCTCTACAACGACGCCCGCACCGCCGCGATCTTGCCGGTGCTCACCCTGAGCACGTTCCTCGGCGCGCAGATCGGCATCAAGGCGTTCCACCAAGATCTCGGTGGACACGGCGAGTTCGTAGGGGTGAAGGCGAGCTGGGGCGTCGACGAGGAGCAGCTGTATGAGCTGTGGTTCCACGCCGCGAAGCTCGGGGGGACGCCGCTCTGGGTCGAGGCCCGGACGATCTACGAGGACCACCCCGCGCTCCGCTTCTACGGGTTCGCCGGCGACGCAGACGCGGTCCCCGAGAACGTCGGTCTGGGGCTCGATCCTGGCGCGGTGAGCGTCGAGACGTTCTACGCGCAGCGCCGCTTCCGGCAGCTGTTGGCGTTCGGCGCGACCGCCGGCGACCGAACCCTCTCGGCGACGGCGGGCGTGCGCAGCCGCCTGAAGGTGCACGAGTTCGCCCCCGCGCGCGGGCTCGCCCGCGGGGATCGGCAGCTCGCCGCCGTCTACGACACCGCGAAGGTGCCGGGCTATGAGGCCGGCGCGACCCTGGTCGAGGTCGAGGCGCTCGGCATCCTCGACGCCCGCGACCCGACACCCCACAGCGGCCACGCCTTCCACGCGGAGCTGTTCGCGGGCGGCGCCGTGCCTGGCGGCGAGTTTCATTATGGCCATTTCGGCGCCGAGGCGACCGGGTACGTCGACCTCTACCACGGCGATCGCCTGCTCGTGCTGCGGCTCGTCCTCGAGGGGGTCGAGGGAGATCCTGCGAAGGTCCCCTTCGTGGAGCTGCCCTCCCTCGGCGGGCCACACCGGCTGCGGGGCTTCCCGCTGCACCGCTATCGCGACGAGAAGCTCTTGCTCGGCACGGTCGAGTACCAATGCCCCATCCACGAATACGTCGCCGGCTCGCTCTATATGGACGTCGGAGAGGTCGCGCCGGACTACGAGCAGCTGTTCAGGAACCCGGGCTTCCGAGTCGGCGGCGGCGCGGGGCTCGTCCTGAGGAGCAAGAGCAAGGTCTATTTTACCCTCGACGTCGCGGGCGGTGAGGGCGTGCAGGTGTACGCGACGACCGACCCGCTCCGGGCGTTCGCAGATCGGGACGACGACCTATGAGGAAGGCGATCGTCGCCATGGTCGTGCTCTCGGCCACTCCGGGGTGCGGAGCCGGTCTGGTGTTCAAGGACCAGCCGGCCGTGTGGCGCCTCGACGACACGCGCAGCATCGCCGAGCCGAAGGAGCGCGAGTACCTCGCGATTCAATACTTCGCCGACGCCTTCGGGATGCGGACCCTCGAGCGGGCCCTCGAGCTGCGCGACCGGGAGCCTGCGTGGAACGCGAACGCGCTCGAGGAGGTGCCCGACTCGACCTGGTTCACGAACCGGATCGGCCTGCGCGCGATGACCGCGGAGGAGGTCGCCCGCGGGCCTGCCCTCAAGGGGCCACCGCGGCCGCCCTACACCATCAAGAGCGGCAAGTCGGGCGGCGGCGCGCTCGGCTTCATCATCGAGGACGCCGACGGCAGAAAGTTCCTGGTCAAGTTCGACCGGGCCGAGAACCCCGAGATGCAGACGGGGACGAACGTGGTCGTGAACCGGCTGTTCTGGGCCTTCGGCTACAACGTGCCCTCCGACTACGTCTTCGAGCTCGCGCGCGACGAGCTGTCGATCAGCAAGAAGGCGACCGCGAAGGACCGCTTCGGCAACAAGATCCCGTACACGGCCGAGATGCTCGACGCTGCCCTCTCGGCGGGGCCGCCCCCTCAGGCGGGCCGCTATCGCGCGACGGCCAGCGAGTACCTGTCCGGAGTGCCGAAGGGGGGCTTCCCCATGGAGGGCGTGCGCGCGGACGACCCCAACGACGTCATCCCTCACGAGCACCGGCGGGAGCTGCGCGGCCTGCGCGTCCTCGCCGCGTGGCTCAATCACACCGACATGAAGGAGGACAACACCCTCGACATGTACGTGACCGAGGGGAGCGACAAGTTCCTGCGCCATTACTTCGTCGACTTCGGCGAGGCCCTCGGCGCGCACGGCGCAGAGAAGCGCCGGCTCGAGGACGGCTACGAGTACTATTTCGACTGGGAGAACCAGGCGAAGGCGCTGGTGTCGCTGGGCCTATGGACCCGACCCTGGGAGAACCTCAAGGACTCCGGCTTCAAATCGCTCGGGGTCTTCAGCGCGGAGGGCTTCGACCCCACGTTATGGCGCGAGGCCTACCCCTATTTCCCGTTCAGCGAGATGGCTCGCAGCGACGCCTTCTGGGGCGCCAAGATCGTCACGCGGTTCACGCGGGAGCAGATCGAGGCGGTCGCGAGCGAGGCGCGCTTCAGCGAGCCCGGCGCGACGGCGCACCTGGTCGAGGCGTTGATGGGCCGGCGGCTCGCGATCGGGCGCACCTGGCTCGAGGCGCTGTCTCCGCTCGACGCGCTCGCGGTGGAGGACGGGCGGCTGTGCGCGACGGATCTCGGGGTCGCGCACGGCATCGTGAAGTATGGCGTGCTCGAGCGGCTGGGGGAGGGCGACGAGGTCGCCGAGAGCGCCGACGTGGGCGCCCTCGCCAGGGCTTGCGTGGCGCTGCCGAAGGGCGAAGGCTACGCGGTCGTGCGGCTGCGCTCGCGCCGAGGGGACACGGCGAAGCCTGCGATGGAGGTGCACCTGATGCTGGGGCCGGGCGCCAGGGTGCTCGGGCTCGTGCGGGACCCTTAGCCCCCGCCGGCGTACTCCCAGCCGAAGCGCCCCTTGATGCACAGGTGCCCCTCGGTCACTGACGACTCGACGGGTGAGGTCACGCGGACGATGCGGTTGTCTTGAACGCGCAGGGTGAGCGCGCAGCCCACGCCGCAATAGGGGCAGGTGGTGGTGGTCTCGGTCTGCCTCGACTCGTCCCATTGCCCCGCCTCGCGCAGGTCGTGCTCCCGCTTGAAGACGAGCGCGCCGGTCGGGCACACGCCGATGCAGTTGCCGCAGAAGACGCACGCCGAGTCGTCGAGCGGGGTGTCGAGCTCGGTCGAGATGCGGGCCTCGAAGCCGCGCCCGGCCACCGCAATGGCGAACGTGTTCTGCGCGTCAGCGCCGCAAGCCTCGACACATTTGTAGCAGAGGATGCACTTGTCGTAGTCGCGCACGAACAGATCGTTGTCGACCTTCGGAGGCTGGCCGACCGTCGCGGCGAGCTCGCCGGTCGTCGCCTGGTGGTGGCCCGCGTGCGCGCGGTCTCGCGCGCCGGCCTCGGCCCGCGGAGCCCGGGGGCCGAAGCGCTCGGGCTCCGCGCCATAACGCTGCATCAGGTCCGCGATGCCGGGCGTCGCCGAGAGATCGACGCTCGAGCCGAGCAGCTCGAGCACCAGCCGCCGAGAGGTGAGCACGCGCGCCGAGTCGGTGCTCACCACCATCTTGGGCTCGACCTTGCGCGAGCACGAAGGCACCAGGGTGCGCGAGCCCTCGAGCTCCACGACGCACACCCGGCACACGTTGACCGGGGTCAGGTTCTTCGCGAAGCACATCGTCGGCGTGTCGATGCCGAGCGCGCTGCAGGCGTCGAGGATCGTCGAGCCCTCGGGGACCTCGGCGGCGCGCCCGTCAATGGTGAGGGTGACGGTGCGCGCGGGGCCGGGCGCGGGTCCGCGGCCCTTGCTCGCGGGGTAGAGCGGCAATCGGATCACGAGGAGGCCTTTCCGAGGGCGCCGAGCTCTCTCACGGCGCTCTCGATGGCGCTCGAGGCCGTCTGCCCGAGCCCGCAGATGGAAGCGTCTCGCATGACCTGACCGAGATCGGCCAACAGCGCGAGCTCGTCGGCAGGGGAAGACCGGGGTTTGTTGCGGACGAGCCGCGCGACGAGCTCCTCCTGGCGCACGGTGCCGACGCGGCACGGGACACACTGGCCACAGCTCTCGTCCCGGAAGAAGCGCGCGATGCGCTCGAGCACCGGGCCGAGCGGAATGGTGTCGTCGAGGACGAGGACGACGCCGGAGCCGAGGGTCGCCCCCACCTTGCGGGTGTCCTCGAAGGTCAGCGGCACGTCGAGCCCAGCCTTGCCCACGAACGTGCCCGCGGCGCCGCCGAGCAGCACGGCCTGCACGGCGGAGGCCCCCGCGAGCTCGAGCAGCTCGGAGAGCTTCGCCCCGAAGGGCAGCTCGTAGAGGCCAGGGTGGGCGACCTTGCCCGAGACGCAGAAGAGGCGCGTGCCTGGAGAGCTGGGCGTGCCGAGGGAGCGATACGCGGCTGCGCCCTCGCTGAGGATCCCCTGCACGTTGACGAGGGTCTCGACGTTGTTCACCAGCGTCGGCCGTCCGAAGAGCCCCGCCTCGACGGGGAACGGGGGCTTGGTGCGCGGCTCGCCGCGGAAGCCCTCGAGCGACGCGAACAGCGCGGTCTCCTCGCCACAGATGTACGCGCCCGCGCCGCGCCGCAGCTCGATGTGAAAACGTGCTCCCCTGCCCATGACGTCGTCGCCGAGCAGGCCGCGCGCGCGCGCCGCCTCGATCGCTCCGCTGAGCCGCTCGTGAGCCAACGGGTATTCGGCGCGCACGTACAGGAAGCCGAGCTCTGCGCCGACCGTCGTCCCCGCGATCGTCATCGCCTCGATCACCGCGAACGGATCCTCCTCCATCAGGACGCGGTCCTTGAAGGTGCCGGGCTCGGACTCGTCGGCGTTGCAGACCAGGTACTTCGGGCGCGCGGGCGCCTGCGCCACGGCCTGCCATTTCCTCCCCGTCGGGAAGGCGGCGCCGCCGCGGCCCACCAGGCCCGCGTCGCTCAGCTCGCGAAGCACGAAGGCCGGACCGCGCTCGAGGGCGAGCCGCAACGCGGTGTACCCGCCGTGGGCGCGGTAGGCGTCGAGGCTCGTGGGGTCGACGCGGCCCACGCGCGACAGCAGCCGAAGCGGGAACCTCCCGCCGTCGCGATCGCGCTGCGGGATCAGCGCGCGCTGCGCGGCCGGGGCGCGTGCCGCCTCGAGGGCGGCGGTGGCCGCGGCAGGGTCGACCGGCCCCCACGCAGCCTCGCGCGGGTTGGGGCCAGCCTCGACGAGCAGCGCGGCGGGGGCGCGCTCGCACAGCCCGAGGCACGGGCTGGAGAGCCAGGTGCGCCCATTTCGCGCCGAGCCCTCGGGGCCGTGGCTCGTTATGAGCGCCTGCTTCAGCGCGGGGGCGCCGGCGGCGTGGCACGCGAGGTCGTCGCAGACGTGGAGCGCCACGGGCGGGCGCTCTGCCAGCGAGAAGAGGGCATAGAACGTCGCGACCCCGTACGCCTCAGCGGGGGGCACGTGCAGCCGCTCGCACACGTACCCGAGCGCGCCGGGGGGGATCCAGCCGAAGCGCGCCTGCACCGCGTGCAGCGCCGGCAGCAGCAGGTGTCGCATGCCGAGCGCCTCGCGCAGGCCGGTCGTCGGGCGGGCGGGGTCGGCGGGGCCGACGACCGCGTCGACGGCGGCGCGCTCTTCGTCGGTCGGCTTCGCGGGGATGGGGCGTAGGTCCACGGTTATTCGGCTGCGGTGGCGGACGGAGCGAGCTTGTCGACCCGAACGGCGGCCGCCTTGAACTCGGCGGTCCCTGATTTGGGATCGGTCGCGTCGATGGTGAGCACGTTGGTGTCGACCTCATTGGGAAAATGGAAGGTCATGAACACGAGGCCCGGCCGAAGCCGCTGCGTCACGCGCGCGGGGACGGTGACAGACCCGCGACGAGACGAGACGCGCACGACCTCGCCGTCGCTGACCCCGAGGCGCGCCGCGTCCTCTTGGCACAGGTCGAGCGTCTCGCCTCGGCGCAGCGGCGACTTGTAGCTGCCCGACTGCACGCCGGTGTTGAACGAAGAGAGGCGTCGGCCGGTCGTGAGCCGCAGCGGGTATTGGTCGTCGAGCGCCTCCGCCGGGCCCTCGTGGTGCGTGACGTGGAAGGGAGCGCGGGGCCCGACCAGCGGGTCCGCCCACAGCCGCCCGTGCAGGAAGGGTGAGCCTTCGCTCGCGTCGTCGGGGCAGGGCCACTGGATCCCCCCGAGCCGCTCGAGCTTCTCGTACGTCATCCCCGCGTGCATGGGGGACAACGCGCGGAGCTCGTTCCACAGCTCCTCGGGCGTCGGCTCGCCCAGGTCGCGTCCGAGCCTGCGCGAAAGGTCCGCGATGATCGCGATGTCGTCCCGCGCGCCGGCCGGCGGCGCGACCGCGCGGCGCACGCGCTGGACGCGCCGCTCGCTGTTCGTGAACGTGCCGTCTGCCTCCGCGAAGCTCGCGGTCGCGGGCAACACGACGTCGGCGAGCTCGGCGGTCCGCGTCAGGAAGATGTCCTGCACCACGAGCACCTCGAGGCCCTCGAGCAGGCGCGTCGCGTGAGCTCCGTCGGCCTCCGACTGCGCGGGGTTCTCGCCGATCACGTAGAGCGCCGTCAGCTCCCCGCGCTCCATCGCGTGGAACATGTCGGTCAGGTGCCACCCCGCCTTGGGCGGGATCTTCGCGCCCCACGCGCGCTCGAACTTCGCGCGGATCTCGGGGTCCTCGACGTCCTGGAAGCCGGTCAGCTTGTGCGGCAGCGCGCCCATGTCGCCGCCGCCCTGCACGTTGTTCTGGCCGCGCAGCGGGTTGAGGCCCGAGCCCCACCGGCCGACGTGGCCGGTGAGCAGCGCGAGGTTGATCAGCGACAGCACGTTGTCGACGGCGTTGTGGTGCTCGGTGATGCCGAGCGTCCAGCAGATCATCGCGCGATCGGCGCGGGCATAGTCACGCGCGACCCGCTCGATCGTCGCAGGGTCGACGCCGGTGTCCTTCGCGACGCGCTCGAGCGGGTAGTGGGTGAGCACGTGCTCCCGGTAGGCCTCGAACCCGCTGGTGGCGCGCTCGATGAAGGCCCGGTTCTCGAGGCCGTCGCGCAGGATGACGTGCGCCATGCCGTTGGCGAGGGCGATGTCGCTGCCGACGTCGAGCCCGAGCCAGCCCTCGGCCCAGTCCACCGAGCTGGTGCGGCGAGGGTCGATCGCGTACAGCTTCGCGCCGCTCCGCACGCCCTTGAGCACGTGGTGGAAGAAGATGGGGTGCGTCTCGCGGGCGTTCGAGCCCCACAGCAAGAGGACGTCTGTCTCCTCCGCCTCTCGGTAGGAGCTGGTGCCGCCGCCTGCTCCGAAGACCGTCGCCAGACCGACGACGCTGGGGGCGTGTCAGGTTCTGTTGCAGCTGTCGATGTTGTTCGAGCCGATCGTCGATCGGATGAACTTCATCGCCATGTAGTTCACCTCGTTGGTCGCCTTCGAGCACGAGAAGATGCCGAAGGTGCTCGGCCCGTGAGCGTCGACCGAAGCGCGGATGCCAGCGGCCGCGCGAGCGAGCGCCTCGTCCCACGTCGCGGGGCGCAGCGGACCCTTCGTCCCGTCGGCGAGGCGGTCACGCACGAGAGGCTGGGAGATGCGCGGCAGGGGCTTTCGCATGGAGGCTCCGCGAGTGTACTGGAGGCGCGCCCGGAAATCCCAAGGTGCCCTGCGGTCACCTCACCAGCGAGCCGACGGTCAGGGGGCGTTCGAGCGCCGAGCCGAGCGACCCTCGCGCACCTCGTCCTCGGCGCGCGCCTCTCTCTCCGCCTCAGCGGCGGGCGTCTCCGCCGTGCTCGCGCGCGGCGAGATGCGCGCCCGCTCTTCGCCGGAGGCGCGGCGCGCCGTCGCCCCGAGCAGGGCCGTCGCCCCCGCCTCGATGTCCTCTTGGGCCGCGCGCTTCACCAGCGCCTTCTTCGCGGCCTCCTCGAGCAGCTCCTCGTCGCTTTCACCTTTGGGGAACAGCATCCCGAAGACGTGGAACGCGAGGCCCATCCCCCAGCCGATCAACAGCAGCCGGTTCGGTCCGCCCATCAGCAGCGCCATGAAGACGTTGACGATCACATAAGCTCCGAGGTGCTCGACCAGCCCGCGGAGCCGCTTCTTCCGCTTCGCCGCGCGGAGCTCGGACACCGCCGGCAGCCTCCGCTTCACCTCGACGTCGCGCGCCGCCGCGAGAACCGTCACCTCGTCGATCCCCATCTCGCGGGCGGCCTCGACCAGGTCGTCCTTCGCGTACCCCTTCTTGGCCTCGCTCATGCGCAGCGCGTGGTCGAAGATCTCCCTGAGCGTCTCGGTGTCGTAGCGCGGCGACTCGGTCGTCGCGGGGCGCGCGGGCGCGGGGGCGGGTGCCTCCCCGCGCAGCGCGCGCCGCAGCTCGCCCATGGACGGGAAGCGCGCCGCAGGGTCCTTGGCGAGGGCGCGGGAGACGGTCGCCTGCACGTGCGCCGCGACGCCGCCGAGCGGCGCCGGCTCGTCGCTGAGGGTCGACGCGGTGGCGCCGAGGGTCCCTCGATCGACCCGCCAAGGCGAGCGCCCCGACAGCAGCTCGTACGCGAGCACGCCCCACGCGAACTGATCGGCCCGGCCGTCGAGCGGCTCGCCGCGGATCTGCTCCGGCGCCATGTACAGCGGCGTGCCGATCTGCGACCCGTCAGCGGTGAGGGTCGACAACCCGCCCGTGCTCGAGTCGACCTCGGTCGGCGCGCTCGGATCGATGCGGTCCGCGCCGAACCGCTTGGCGATCCCGAAGTCGAGCACCTTGGCCGCACCGTCCGCGCGCACGACGACGTTCTCGGGCTTCATGTCGCGGTGCACGACGTTCTTGGCGTGCGCGGCGTCGAGCGCGCTGGCGACCTCGTCGAGCCAGCGCAGCTTGTCGTCGAGGGTGCAGCGGCGGTCGCCGATCTTCTGGCGCAGCGTCTCGCCCTCCACCAGCTCCATCACGATGTACGGCCCGAGCTCTGCGTCCTCGGCGACGTCGTAGAGCGCGACGGCGTTCGCGTGCGACAGCCCAGCGTCCGCGCGCGCTTCGCGCAGCATCCTCGCCTTGGCCTCGTCGGAGGCGTCGCGATCGAGGAGGATCTTCACCGCGACGTCCCGGTTGAGCCGGGTGTCGCGGGCGCGGTAGACGCGCCCCATGCCCCCCTCGCCCAGCAGGCACGCGATCTCGAACCGATCGAACCGGTGACCCGCAGGGAGGGGCGCCGACCGGTCGCTCATGCCGGGCGGCTCAGGCCCTGAGCTCTGCGCCGAAGCGCTCACGCACGAGCGTGACGACCTTGGCGTGGCGCTGGTCGACCTCGCTGTCCGTCAGCGTCTTCGCGCGCTCGGGATCGGTCGCCGCGCGAGGGTCGCGGTAGACCACGTGGAAGGCGAGCGAACGCCGATCTTTGCCGAGGTTGTCCGCGCGATAGAGGTCGAACAGCTCGACCGATTCGCACAGCTCGCCCGCCGCCTCGGAGATGGCTCGCCCGACGTCGCCCGCGTCGATGTCGTCGGAGACGACCAGCGCGATGTCTCGTGTGGCCGCGGGCAGCGTCGGGATCGGCCGGTACCGCGGGGTGGAGGCGCCGGCCGCTTCGAGCGCCGCCACGTCGAGCTCGATCACGGCGGCCGGACCTCCCAGCTCGAGCAGCTGCTCGACGCGAGGGTGGAGCATGCCGAAGCTGCCGACCTGGTGCTCGTCGACGAACAGGGCCCCCGCGGCCCGCGGGTGCAGATGCTCGGGCCGCGGCTCTGCGCGGCGCACGGTCACCTTGCGGTGGGTCGCGCGCTCGATGATCTCCACGGCCACGCCCTTCGCGTCGTAGACGTCGATCGGCTCGGGCCTCGACAGGGAGCCTCCGCGGCTGCCGGCGAGCACGGCCGCGAGGCTCTTGCGCTCCTCGGCCAGCTTTCCACCCGCTGCCTCGGGGAGGAACCTCGCGCCGGTGCAGAACAGCCGCACGTCCTCGACGCCGAAGCGCCGGGCGTGACGCAGCGCATCGAGCAGCCCGGGCAGGAGCGACGTGCGCATCACCGAGCGGTCCTCGGTGAGCGGGTTCATCAGCGTGAACGCCGCCGGGGGGGCGCCCAGCGCAGCGAGCGCCTCCTTCGAGGTGAAGGCGTAGGTCAGCGACTGCGAGAGCCCGACGCCGATCGCCGATGCCACGAGCGCGTTCTCGAGGCGGGCGTGTGAGCGGGGCGCTGCGGGCCGGATCGCGGGCACGACGCTCGGCACTGCGTCGATGCCGTGCATGCGAACCACCTCTTCGATCAGGTCGGCCTCGATCGCGAGGTCGGGGCGGTGCGTCGGCGGCGTGACGGTGAGCTCACTGTCCGTCGCGTGGACCTCGACGCAGCCCAGCCTGCCCAGCAGGGTGCGCGCCTCGGTCAGCGCGATATCGATGCCCAACAGGGCGTCCATCGTGGCCTTGCGCAGGCGGACCGGCGCAGGCGCAGGCACACCCGGGCCGTACAGCTTGACCGCAGGCGCGGCGGTGCCCCCGGCGACCTCGCACAGGAGCGCCGCCGTGTCTTCCAGCACGCGCGTCGTGTCGCCGGGGTCGACGCCGCGCTCGAAGCGATGGCTCGACTCCGTGTGCATGCCGTGGCGCCGCGAGGTGCGCCGCACCCCCCGCGGCGTGAAGTACGCGCACTCGATGATCACGTCGGTCGTCGAGGGCTGAATGCCGCTGCCCTCGGCCCCCATCACGCCAGCGAGCGCGACGGTGCCCTGTCGGTCGGCGATTACCAGATCGTCGGACGAGAGCTTTCGCTCCACGCCGTCGAGCGTCTGCACGGGCTCGTCGTGGGCGGCTCGCCGGACGAGGATGGCTCCGCCACGTACGCGCGCGCGGTCGAACCCGTGGATCGGGTGCCCGTGCTTGAGCATGATCCAGTTGGTCACGTCGACCACGTTGGAGATCGCGCGGACCCCGAGGGCCTCGAGCCGATATTGCATCCACAGGGGCGCAGGGCCCACCGTCACTCCCCGCACGTACGCGCCGCCCCAGATCGGGCACCGCTCGGCGTCCTCGATCACGACCTCGACGGCGGCCTCGACGGACAGGCTCGGGTCGACGCGGCTTGGCCGCGCGCTCGGCACGGAGAAGGGCCGCCCGTAGATCGCCGCGAGCTCGCGAGCGAGGCCGACGTGGCCCAGCCCGTCGGGGCGGTTGGGGGTGAGGCCGATCTCGAACACCACGTCGTACGAGGACGGCACGGCCTCCGAGAGCGGCACGCCGGGCGCGCCCGTCCCCTCGGGCAGGACGAGGATCCCAGCCTCACCGCCGGAGATCCGGAGGCCGAGCTCGGCCTCGGAGCACAACATGCCCTCGCTCATCACCCCAGCGATCTCGCGAGGCTCGAGCGTGAGGCCCTTCGCGGGCAGGTGCGTGCCGAGGCGCGCCAAGACGACGAGCCCGCCCGCCTCAGGAACGTTGGGGGCGCCGCACACCACGCGCTCGGGGCCGCGACCCGCCTCGACCGTCACCAGGCTGAGCTTCGGTCGTGAGGGGTGGGACTCCTTCGCGAGCACCTTCGCGACCACGACGGCACGGCTGGCCGCCCCGAGCTCGGTCTGCCCCTCCACCTCGAGGCCTGCCCCGGTCAGTCGGGCAGCCACCTCGCTCGGGGGGGCGTCGAAGGGCGCTCCTGCGCCGGTCGAGAGGAGCTCACGCAGCCAGCCGTAAGACGCTTTCACCGGTCACTCTTCCATCATCTCGGGGTCCATCCCCGGGGGCATCCCGGGGATCATGCCTGGCCCGCCGGGTCCGTGGGGGTCGCCGCCAGCGTCGTCGTCGTCCTTGGCGGCGCCCTTCTCGAACTTCGAGGGCTGCGCGGTGATCCAGTCCGCGACGAAGCCAGCCACGACGAAGATGAGGTCGCCGTCGGCCTGCTTCGCGAAGCGAGCGGAGCCCTTCTGCTTCTTGCCGACGAGCAGCTTGATCTCCTTGCCGTCCTTCATCTTGAAGGTGATGGTCCCGCCCTCTTTGGCGGCCGTCTCGAGGCCGGTCGTCTCCGCGGTGTCTTCCTTGGCGCCGAAGTCGTGGGCGTTCAGCTTCCGGAACGCGCCGAGCATCGTCTCGACGTTCTTGCCGTCGAACTCTTCCCAGCCCGGGTTCTTCGGCTTGTCGCCTTCGGCCTTCTTGTCGCCCTCGGGCTTCTTGTCGCCTTCGGGCTTCTTGTCGCCCTCGGCCTTCTTGTCGCCTTCGGGCTTCTTGTCGCCCTCGGGCTTCTTGTCGCCTTCGGGCTTCTTGTCGCCCTCGGGCTTCTTGTCGCCTTCGGCTTTCTTGTCGCCCTCGGGCTTCTTGTCGCCCTCGGGCTTCTTGTCGCCTTCGGCTTTCTTGTCGCCTTCGGGCTTCTTCGGCTCTTCGGCCGCAGTCCGCACGACCGCGCCCGCCCAGCTCTCGCCGTCGCGCGTGAAGGTGAATTTCCCGTGGGGGTTCTCGATCTCGATGGAGGCGACGTCGGCCTCCTTCAGCTCGAGCACCAGCTTGTCGCGCCAGGCGTTCGCGTTCTTCCCTGAACAGCACCGACTTGTACGCGTCCTTCGCGACCGTGAAGACGCCGTCGCGGCCCATGACGCGGACCGTCTGTCCCCGCCCGCCGCTCTTGCCGAACACCACGTCGAGGCGCTTGTCTCCGCCGGTGTAAGCGACGAAGTGCACACCCTTGCCGTCGGCGACGTCGTATTCCCCGTAGGTCGCGGTGCCGCCGTCGATCTGATCGGTGATCTTCAGCTTCTCGAGCGAAGCGACCAGCTCCTCGACCTCCTTCTGGTTGGCCTTCGCCTGGACCGGGGAGGTGACCGACCACCCGTCGCCCGTCTTCTCGAGGACGACCTTCTGCCGCTTCTCCTTGTCGCCGTTCTCGATCTCGAGCTTGGTGACCTTCGAGACCTCCTCCGGCTTCAGCTCCAAGCTCGGCCGCTCGGCCTGCTGGGTCTGCTTTTCCTTCTCGGCGTTCGACTTGGAGCGCGTGAAGAAGAAGAGGCCGCCGAGGACGGCGAGGACTCCGAGCGCTCCGAAGATCTTTTGCTCTGTCTTCATGTCAGGCTTCCCTCAGACGATGGCCTTGTCGCGGCGCGCCTCGCGCAGGCGCCAGCGCACGATGCCGAAGGCCGCGACGAGCGCCGCGGGCAGCACCCCCAGCCACCAGCTGACGCGCGTCTGGAGGTCCTTCTTCTCTTGCTTGTGCGCCTCCCACTTCTTCTTCATGTCCTCTTCGGTGTCGCCCTTCACGCCGCGGGGCTTCTTCATCGAGTAGGTGAGCGCCGGCTCCTGGAGCAGCTTGGCGTTGACCGCGAGCAGGTCGGGGTCGTTCGCCATCCAGTCGAGGGTGCCCTTGAAGGACGTGACGAGGGTGATGAAGAAATTGTTCTGCAGGTAGATCTCGCCCATCATCCCGAGCTCGCGATCACCCGGCTGCGGGCCGGCGATCATCTGCATCTGCGGCGGGAGCGGGGGCGGGTTGCCCGATCGCGCGAACGGGTTCGCGAGGAACTGTGAGGAGCTCAAGACGAGCAGCCGGCTGGGGGCGTCCTTGGGGGTCTCGGCGTTCGCCTTGATGCCCATGTCGTCGCCGCCGCCCGCGAAGGCGCTCTTCAGCTGGCCCATCACCGTGACGCCGATCGTCTTCTGCTCTTGCGGGTCCGTCTCCTGCCAGGCCGTCTTGTGGCTCATCGTCGTCGTGTCGGCGGTGATGACGCTCGTGCGCGGCGAGGTCCGCGCGATGACCTGGAACTCCGCGTTCGGCTGCTTCTCCTTGTGGATGACCAGCGGCGACGGGAACGGGAACGGGATCTGCGGCATCCGGAAGAAGGTCGGGAACGAGTCGTCGAACAGCTCCTCTTCCTTGTCGAGGCTGGCGTCCTTCTCGAGGATCGGGATCGCCGGGTTGATGAAGGTGATCTCCTTGCCCATCGACGTGCGGCCGGTGATCTGGAAGGTGCTGCCGAAGTCGATGGCCGCCTCGCGCTTCATCTCGACGCCGTAGCCGTTCAGGAGCTTCTCGAGGCCGCGCGTGTTGAGCGTGGCCTTCATCTCCTTGTCGGACGCCTCGAGGTTCACCGCGCTCGCCATGACCACGAGGGCCTTGTTGCCGAGCATCAGGAACTCGTCGATGCGCCGCAGCTCCTTCTCGCTGTAGTCCTTCTGGGGCTGGGTGATGATGACGCCGATCAGGCCCGCGT
The DNA here is from genome assembly GCA_016719945.1 of Polyangiaceae bacterium. Lineage (GTDB taxonomy): Bacteria > Myxococcota_A > Polyangia > Polyangiales > Polyangiaceae > Xiheicaenibacterium. The sequence goes on from JADJYE010000006.1 coordinate 321,433, forward strand.
CGAGCTGGGTCTCACCGTCCTTCAGGTCGACCTCCTCGAACTCGTAGAACGGGAAGAACTGACCGAAGACGGCCTTCAAGCTGCCCGGGCGCAGGTGCGCCGGCACCAGCGAGTCCGAGATCTTGATCTCGTCCTTCGCCGTGATGATCGCGTAGCGCGACTTGCGCCCCTCGTCGCGGTCCCGCACCTCGCGGATCTTGTTCGAGATGAAGAACTCGATCCCTTGGGTGTTGTTCGGGGGCCAGAAGCCGATGACCTCTTTTTCGTTGCCGTACTTGAGCACGAAGCCCAGGTACCCGTCGGCGGACGTCTGTTGGTCGCCGGACTCGGAACTCTCCTGGAGCATCTGCTCCTGGAGGCCCTCGTCCTTCGCGGCCTTCTTCTCGTCCTCCGTCTTCGGCTCGATGATCGTGAACTTGAACTTGCTCGGCGGGCTCTGCGTGCCGTCCTCCTTCTTGTAGGAGGCGTTCGCGTACTCGTTGAACAGGTTGGTCACGTCCTCGATGAAGAGGTCGGTCTGTGGCAGGCCACGCGTGACGTAGAAGTCGACGTTGAGCTCCTTGTTGAGGCCCTCGCAGACGAGGCGCTTGGAGCCGGTCGACAGCGTGAAGCGCTCGGTGTCGGTGACGTCGAACCTCTTGTAGTAGAGGCCCGAGATCACGTTGGCGAGCACGAGGATCCCCGTGACGAGGACGAGGTAGACCCAGGTGATGGTCGCGGCTTTGGTCCTACGTTCCATGGTCGTTCAGGCCCACTTTCGGCGTTCCAGCATGTGGAACGAAGCCATCAAGCAGAGGATCGGGATCGAGAGGAAGTAGACGATGTCGCGCGTCGTCACCAGGCCGCGCGCGAGGGATTTGACCCGCGAGTCGAAGTTGATGAAGTCGAGCGCCATCCGCAGCCACTGCGTCTCGGTCGAGTCGATCAAGAAGTTCGTCGAGTGCAGGAAGGCCAGCACGATGGTGGTCACCACGAAGGCGATGACCTGGCTCTCGGTCAGCGAGGAGACGAGCATGCCGATCCCCACGCAGGCCGCGCTCTGCAGCACCAGCCCGAGATACCCGGACAGGACCGGGCCCCAGTCGAGCGCGCCGAGCTTCCATGGCCACACGAACATCGTCAGCGGGAACAGCAGCGTGAGCGCGACCGCGCACAGGACGACCGCCCAGGTGCCGAGGAACTTGCCGACGATGACCTGGTGATCTTTCACCGGCAGGGTGATGAGCATCTCGAGGGTGCCGGTGCGCCGCTCGTCCGCCATCACGCGCATCGTGAGCACGGTCGCCAGGATGACGACGAGCACGGAGACGTTCTCGATCAGCCAGGTCATGCTGGCGCGGTTGATGTCGAAGAACCCGAGGTCTTTGTTGAGGAAGAAGTTGAACGCCACCGCGGGCAGCGTCAGGCACAGCACGATGTAGGCGACCGGCGTGTCGAAGTTCGCCTTGAGCTCGCGCTTCGTAATGATCCAGGTGGGGCTCATCAGCGTCCGTCCTTCTTGGGGTCTTTCGAGGGCGACTTGGCGGGCGCTTCGGGTTCGGCGGCCTTCTCCGCGGCCTCCTCTTCGTCCTCCTCCTCGTCGTCTTCCTCTTCGTCGTCGGCGTCGTCCTCGGAGTCGTCGGCGTCGTCACCAGCGGCCTTGGCCGCTTCAGCGGCCTTGTCGACCTTCTCGTCGTCGTCGGCTTCGTCGCCTTCGTCCTCTTCCTCGTCGTCTTCCTCGGCAGCGGCGGCGGCGGCCGCAGTGGCGGCCGCGGGGGCCAGCGCCTCTTCGACGTCGCGGCCGGCGCGCCCGCGGTCGGCGCGCTCATCGTCGCGGGTGAGGACCTTGAAGGCGTCCTCGAGGCTGTCGGTCTCCCGGCGGAGCTCGAGCACGGTGTACCCACGCTGCGTCGCGAGCTTGAACAGCTCGGCCCGCAGATCGCCGCGGGCGGAGCCGCGGAGCTCGAAGCGGTGGCTCGAGCCATCCGTCGGCAGCTCGCGCAGCGCCGTCACCCCCGCGACGCCCCGCAGGGCGTCCGCGCACTCCTGGGCCGAGGGCTTGCCGCCCTTGGCCGAGAGCGTGACGAAGTAACGGACCTTGCCCGAGAGCGCCTTGATCTCGTCGAGCGGACCGTCGGCGACGATGCGGCCCTTGGAGACGATGATCGAGCGCGCGCAGACGGCCTCGACCTCGTTCAGGTTGTGGGTCGACAGCAGGATCGTGCGGTTCTTGCCGGTCTCCTGGATGTAGCGGATGACCTCGGCGCGTTCGTTCGGGTCGAGGTCGCTCGTCGGCTCGTCGAGGATGAGGACGGGCGGGTCGTGCAGCAGCGCCTGACCGAGCCCGACACGCTGGCGATAGCCGTGGGACAAGGTGCGGATGTCTTTGCCGAGGACGCGCGCGAGGCCGCACACGTCGACGATCTTCTTCATCCGGGTCTTGAACGTGCTCGTGTCGACCCCGCGCATCTCCGAGCAGAACCGGAGGTAGTCCCACACGCTCATCTCGACGTAGAGGGGGGCACGCTGCGGCAGGTAGCCGATCTTGCGGCGCACCTCGAGCGGGTCCTCGAAGGCGTCGATGCCGTGCACGCGCGCGGTGCCCGCAGACGCCGAGATGTAGCAGGTCAGGATGCGCATCGTCGTCGACTTGCCGGCGCCGTTCGGCCCCAAGAAGCCCACGATCTCACCCTTTTTGACCTCGAAGCTGACCCGATCCAGCGCTCGGAAGGATCCGAAGTACTTGGTCAGGCTCTTCGCCTCGATCATCACGTCATTCGCCAAAGCTGCCTCCCGTTTCGCACGATGTGCGTCGCCGCCGTCCGCGTGGCCCGCGCCCTCGAGCCTCGAGGGGAACCGCACCGGGCGAGGTGCGTCGCTGCCCGAAGGGTGGATCTTCGAGCGCCCGCTGGTCGGGCGGCCGGCATCCTAGTTCCGAGCCGATCCCTGTCAACCGGTGGCCCCCAACCAACCGGACTTGGGGGTCATTCCCGGCTTGCATGGGTGCCCGTCCTCTCGAGGCCCGAGAGGACGGCGCGCGCCACCTCGTCGGGGCGCTCGTCCGGCACCCAGTGGCTCGCGTCCGGCAGGATCCGCAGCTCTGCGCTGGGGCAGACCTCCCGCATCATGCGATCGGCCACGCCCCTGCGGATCGCCTCGTCCCTGGCTCCCCAGAGGATGATCGTGGGGACCTGGGTCGGCTCGGTCTTGGGGGCGTCGGTCGCGCCCTTGCCGCGCAGCAGGGCTCGAACGGCGCCCGGGAAGCCGGCGCGGTAGTAGCCGAGGGCGGCGCGCATCCGCGCGGGGTCCCGCAGGGGGCCGGCGTACAGCTCGACGTCCTCGTCGGAGAACGTCCCTCGGGCGCTCGAGCCCCTGAGCGTGCGGACGATGGCGACGGCGCCGCTGCTCGCGAGGAAGCGCTCGATGAACGGGATCTGGAAGAAGGCGGTGTACCAGGAGCTCTTGAGCTGCTCCGGGTTCGAACGCATCTCGCGGGAGTACGCGCCGTAGTGAGGGCCGTTGACCGACACGTGGTGGGCCACGAGGTCGGGGCGGGACTCGACCAGCGCCCACGCGACGACCGCGCCCCAATCGTGCGCCACGAGGTGGGCAGGCCCCGGGCGACCGCCGGTGATCGCGAGCGCGTCGAGCACGCTCACCAGGTCCTCGGCGAGGGTGCCGAGCGTGTAGTCGCCGCTCGCGGGGATGTCGCTGCAGGCGTAGCCGCGCAGGTCGACCATCAGGACCCGGAAGCGGCCCTGCACGAGCGGCGCGAGGCCGCGCCACTCGGCGGCGTTCTGCGGGAACCCGTGGACGCAGAGCAGGCGCGGCGCGTCGACGCTGCCTGCGCAGAGCACGCGCAGGCGAGTGCCGTCCTTCGCGGTGACCCACGTCACCTCGAAGCCGTGCTCGGCCGGGTAGTCGGCCACGCGGTCGCCGGTCTTCGTCATCCCCCCGCGTTTACACCCGCGGCGCGCGGATCGGTAGCATTGACGCGCCGCATGGGCCCGGCCTAAGCGCGTCACGGTCGGATCAGCATGGCACTCGTCGTCCAGAAGTTCGGCGGCACGTCGATGGGCACCATCGACCGCATCAAGAACGCCGCCGCCCGCACCATCGCTGCGCACACCGAGGGCAACCGCGTCGTCGTCATCGTCAGCGCGATGTCGGGCGAGACCGATCGCCTGCTCCGCCTCGCGAGGGAGGTGACGGCGGTCCCCGACGCGCGCGAGATGGATGCGCTCGCGGCGACCGGCGAGCAGGTCGCGAGCGCGCTGATGGCGATCGCCATCCAGGCGCAGGGGATGAGGGCGAGGAGCTTCCTCGGCCACCAGATGAAGGTCCTCACCGACAGCGCGTTCACGAAGGCGCGCATCAAGGCGATCGACGCCTCGAGGGTCCAGCTGGCCCTCGAAGAGGGCGAGATCGTCGTCGTGGCGGGGTTTCAGGGCGTCGACGAGCACGGCAACATCACCACGCTGGGGCGGGGGGGAAGCGACACCAGCGCGGTGGCGATCGCCGCTGCCCTCGACGCCGACGTGTGCGAGATCTTCACCGACGTCGACGGCGTGTACACGACCGATCCGAACATCTGCCCCTCGGCGAAGAAGATCGATCGGATCAGCTACGAAGAGATGCTCGAGCTCGCGTCGCTCGGGGCGAAGGTGCTGCAGATCAGGAGCGTCGAGATGGCCATGAAGTACGGTGTCCCGGTCCACGTCAGGAGCTCGTTCTCGTCGTCTTCCGGCACGCTGGTGACGCACGAGGGCGATCTCGAGCAGGTCGTCGTCACCGGGGTCGCGTACGACAAGGGTGAGGCCCGCGTGATGCTGGTCGGCGTGCGCGACCAGCCGGGGGTCGTCGCCGAGATCTTCACCGCGCTCGCCGCCAAGAGCGTGAGCGTGGACATGATCATCCAGAACGTGTCGGTCGACCCCACCGGGGCGAAGGGCGCTCACACCGACGTGACCTTCACCGTAGCGAAGAGCGACCTCGCTCGGGTGCGCGACGTGATCGACGAGATCGGCCGCAAGGTCGGCGCGGTCGACGTCCGCTACGACGAGGACATCGTCAAGGTGTCGGTCGTGGGCTTGGGGATGCGCTCGCACGCGGGCGTCGCGGCGAAGATGTTCAGCATCCTCGCGGAGCACGGCATCAACATCCAGGCGATCTCGACCAGCGAGATCAAGATCTCCTGCCTCGTCGCGACGAAGTACACCGAGCTCGCGGTGCGCGCGCTGCACGAGGGCTTCCAGCTCGGCAACGCCCCGGCCGACGAGCGGACGCCCGCGATCTGAGCAGGGCTCGGCCGGCGCCGCGGTTCGGGGTACCTTCTCGGATCGCGGATGGAGCGTATCGGGCCGTACCTGTTGGAGCGACGCCTCGGCGGAGGCGGGATGGGGGTCGTGTACGCGGCGCGCCACGAGGTCTCGGCAGCGCGCGTCGCGCTCAAGACGCTCGCCCTCCAGACCCCGTCGCTGGTCGCCAGCCTGCGGGCCGAGGCTGCGGCGCTATCGAAGCTCGAGCACCCCGGCATCGTGCGCGTGCACGAGCACGGGGTGCACGAGGGGACGCCGTACCTCACGATGGAGCTGCTCGAGGGCGAGACGCTCGAGACCGCCGCGAAGACGCTCGTGTTCTCGCGCTCGAGGCCGCTCAGGTCGGACCCCTCGGCGATCGGCCTGTCGGAGGTGCTGGAGGACGAGACCAAGCGGCTCGCGACCCGCGAGCAGGAGACCCGAAAGCTCGCGCCCCGCGAGGCAGCGCCCCACAAGCTCGCCGCGGTCGGTCCCTCGAGCGCCGCGAGCGAGAAGCCGAGGCTGCTGTTCGACGAGGCCCACATGCGCCGCATCGCGGGCATCACCGCGCGCATCGCGCGAGCGCTCGCGTACGCGCATGGCGAGGGCATCGTTCATCGAGATCTCAAGCCCGACAACATCGTCGTCATCGGCGGCGACCGACCCGTGCTCGTCGATTTCGGGATCGCTCGGCCCCGGGCCCTGGTGTCGCGTGAGCGGCTCGAGATCGAGCGGGAGATCGTCGGGACCGCCGCCTACGTCGCCCCCGAGCAGATCTTCGGGGAGCCGCCCGACCCGCGCAGCGACCTCTACGCGCTCGGCTGCGTGTTCTATCGGCTGCTCGCCGAGCGGCCGCCGTTCGTGGGGTCGAGCGCCGCGGCCGTCCTGCGGGGGCACGTGCACGAGCGGCCGGCACCCCCCTCGACGTACGTCGAAGGCCTCCCTGCCGAGATCGACGCGCTCGTGCTCGCGCTGCTCGCGAAGGACCCGAGAGACCGCGTCCCCTACGCCGAGGACGTCGCTCGACGGATCGAGGCGCTCGGCCTCGCGCCCGCGTGCACGCCTGACGAGCCGCAGGCGCGGACGTACGTCTACGCGCCTCACTGCGTGGGCCGCTCCGATGAGATCGGGGAGGTCGCGCGCGCGATCGACGCCGCGGTCGGCGAGGTCGAGGGCGCGGCGGCTCGAGGCGTCGTGGTCACCCTCGCGGGGGAGTCGGGGGTCGGCAAGACGCGCTTCGTGGCCGAGGTGGTGCGCGCTTGCCCACGCGACGTCCTCGTCGTCGCGGCCGAGTCGGAGCCCCGGGGCAAGGGCGCCTCGGGGCCGGCGCGCTGCGTGATGGAGCCCCTGCTCGCGACGCTCCTCGAGCGCGCGCAGGGGCGCGACTCGCGCAACGTGCGCCGCTGGGTCGGCCCTCACGCCGCGCTCCTCTCGCTGCTCGCACCCGAGCTCGCTGCGTGGGCCGGCGACGAGGCGCCGCCGCTCCCGCGGCCCGAGCAGATCGGCCGGGCCACCGCGCTGGCGCTGGTCGACGTGGTCCTCACGATGTCCGAGGACGTCCCCGTCCTGCTCGCCCTCGACGACCTGCAGTGGGCGGACGAGATCACCCTCGCCTTCGTCGAGCGGCTCGCGTCGGACCCACGCCTGGGGGCAGCGCGCGTCGCGGTCTTGGCCGCCTACCGCGCGGAGGAGGCGGACCACGGGTGGCTCGCGCGCGGGCTCCCCGGTGCGGTGCACGTGCGGCTCCGGCCGCTGCCGCAGGCGGCGATGGTCCGCGCGGCGGGCGCGATGCTCGCGCTACCCGACGAGTCGCTCGACCACCCTGTGGTGCATGCGCTCGTCGCTCGCGCGAGCAGCAGCCCGTTCGCCCTGGTCGAGCTGACGCGCCTCGCGGCTCTGGAGGGGATGCTCGTGCGTGAGCGCGGTGAGTGGTCGCTCGATCCCCGCGCGACCGGTCTGCTCGAAGGCATCGCGACCGGCATCGGCGAGCGCATCGCCAGGACGCGGCTCGCGAGGCTCGACGACGTCGCGCGCGAGCTGGTCTTCGCGCTCGCCGTCGCGGGCGGGAGGCTGGCGGTGGATCACGCCCTCGAGGTCGTGCTCGGTCCGGGCTCGGCCCCCCCTGCCGCCCTTGAAGAGCGAGCCTACTCCGCGTTGGCGGAGCTCGTTCGCGAGAGCTTCGTGGTCGAGAGCGCCCCCGGCGAGGTCTCGATCGCCCACGACAAGCTGCGCGAGGCAGCCACGCTCGAGCTGCCGCCTGCGCGCGCAGCCGAGCTCCATGGGCGCGTCGCCGCTGTCCTCATCGCCGCGAGCGACGACTCGGCCGAGCGGGAGGCCGAGATCGCCTACCACCTGGAGCGCGCGGGCGAGAGCGCTGCCTCGTCGCGCCATTACGTCGCCGCGGCCGAGCGCTTCGAGCAGCGAGGCGCGGTGGCGCCGTCGCTCGCCTGTTGGAGGGCGGCGCTCTCGGCGGCGGGCGACGAGGGCAAGCCCGAGCGGCGGGTCGCCGCCGCCCGCCTCGGCGCAGCGCTCGTCTCGCTCGGGCAGGTCGATGAGGGAGCGCCGCTGCTCGACGAGGCGAGGGTGAGCGCCGAGGGCGCGGGCGATCTGGCCACGCTCGCCGCCGCCCTCGTCGGGCTCGCGTACGCCGCGTACCTGCGAGGTGAGGGGCAGGCGCTGCTCGAGCGCGCGAGTCGAGCGGTGGAGCTCGCGGCCGAGGTCGGCGACGATCGGCTCCACGGTCGCGCCGAGAACGTCCTGGGGATCGCGCACGGCTCGAGCGGGAGGTTCCGGCGGGCGATCGGGCACTATGAGCGCGCCGCCGAGCTCGCGGAGCGGAGCGGTGACGTCGCGTCGCTCGGCAAACATCGCAGCAACATCTCGATCAACTGGCGGCTCCTCGGCGAGCTCGACCGAGCCCTGGAGGCGGCGCGGGCGGCCGTCTCGCTGACGGTCAAGAGCGCCACGAGCCACGCGAACGCGTGGTCCAACCTCGGGCGGGTCTACCTGGAGCGAGCTCAGCTCGCAGAGGCTCGGTCTGCGTTCGAGCGCGCGATCGAGGTCGCCTCGAAGCTCGACTATGCGGTGGTGCTCGTCGAGGCGACGTGGGGCCTGGCGGAGATCGCGCGCCGCGCAGGCGACCGCGGCGAGGCCCGCCGGCTCGCGGAGGCCGTGCTCGCGCTCGCGCAGGCGCGGGGCTATGCGGTGAGCCAGGGGCAGGCGATGCGGACGCTCGCCCTCATCGACCTCGAGGAGGTCGGCGATCCGCTCGTCGACCCTCGAGCTCGGCAGGCCGTCGCGCGGCTCGAACAGAGCGTCGAGACGATCGCGCCGACGCAGGAGAAGGACGAGCTGGCGGACGGGCTGTCCGAGCTCGCGGCGGGGCTCTTGCGCGTCGGCGAGCTCGAGCGTGCGGCGGCGCGCAGGGCGGAGGCGGTCGCGATCTACCGCGAGCTCGGGATGGTGGGTCGGCTCAAGGCGCTCGGCGCGCAATGAGCTGCGCGTCGCCCGCGGGCCCCGTCGTCACTTCGCGAACGCGCCGTACGCGCCCACGAAAAGCTGCTGTGACGGCCCGCCGAGGAAGACGAGCTGGTAGTGGAAGCGCACGCCGATCGGTAGCTCTTTCAGGGCACGAAATTCCAGCGTGATGGGGAGACCGACGGCCGGCATGAGGGTGTGGCCGCAGCGCTGGGGGCCGACCTCGCAGTCGACGCCGACGAGGTCGATGACGCCAGCGTCGAGCCCGACCGTGGCGAACCAGCGGGAGACGTCGACGACGTAGCCGAGTCCTGCCGTCGTGGACGGCGCGACGCGATCGTCCCCCGGGAACCCGTACAGCATCAGGTTCATGTCGACGTCGATGGCGTCGGTGATGCCATAGCGTACGTGGGCTCCGCCGCCGGTCCCGTAGCGCGCGAGGCCGCGAGGGAAGTCGATCATCGCGAAGCCGTACGAGGCGCCGAAGTGCCACTCGCGCTCGGTCGCCGCGGCGGGCGCCGCCAGCGCCAGCACGGCTGCGGCTGTGGCTGCGGCTGCGGCGGCTCTCAAGGCCCTTCGGTTCTACTTCATCCGTCGCAGGCTCGACCAAGGAAAAGGCGCAGGCCAAAACGGCGTGTCGACGGCCTCGCCATCGAGGGAGAACCAAGGACCCTTCGCGCCCGGAGGGACCAGCACCTGGAAATCCTGCGCGGGCATGAAGCCCTGGCCGAGCAGGGCGACGCGCTCACCCTTGGCGGAGACCGCGACGTCCAAGATGAGGATGGCGTGGCCCGGGCCGCCGGGGAGCACGAAGAAATCTCCGGGCGCGAGGTCGGCCCGGTCGATCGGCGAGCTCGACTTTCGCTCCAGCGAGATCGTGCTCGCGTAGTTGAAGACCATGTCGAGGTACTTCCCGTAGGCGGCGTGGTCGCTCCCGGTCTTGCCTGTCTGCGCAAACTCGATGCCCTTGCCCTTGGGAATGGGGCGCTGCCCCGAGGCGTAGGCCGGCCACGTGGCGTAGTCGCCCGAGAGGAAGTGGTAGCCGACCGAGGCCTGCTCGCCTCGGGACCATTTCCACTCGGCGTGGAGGCGGATGACCGAGTCGGCGCATTGCTGGATGTCGAGCGGGCTGACGTCGAGCTCGGCGACCGCCGCGATGCGAGGGTCGTCCGCCTCGTGCAGCACGTCGCCGTCGTACGCGCGCACGGGGTTTCCCGGGGGCCGCAGGGGGAGCTCGCGCAAGAACGCGCCGAAGCTGCCGGCGGCGACGTCGACCCGCGAAAAGCCCTGAGGAGGCGCGAAGGTGTCCTCGAGGGGGCGGACCTTCAACCCGTCCGTCAGCCAAGCGTACCGCGCGCGCTCCTCGGGGGTGGGGGGGCGCGGTTCGACGGGTCTGGGGGCGGCCATCGGGCGCGCCGCAGGGGCGGAGGTCGCGGCCGGGTCGAGGGAGGTGGCGTGCGCGGGCGCGAACGCGACGGGCCCGGCTCCTGCGCCGGTGTCGGTGGACGAGGCGTCGGCGACCTTCGCCGTTCCGGGGGTCGGCTCGGGCGCGGCGCACCCGCTGGCGAGGGTGACGACCAGGACCGCTCTGCACCACCCTGCGCTCATCGATCGCATCATGCCCTGGACATCGGGGCTGGCGCTCGGATTGTGACAAGCGGAAGCGCCCGTCGCGCTGGACCGGCCGGGACGCGGCGCGTGGGGAGCTCGCTGAGCTCGCGGGCTGACCGCCCGGTGGTGCGGGTCTGCCGTCCCTGCGCGCGGAAGACCCGCCACCACCAGGCTGCGTGGTGGCGAGACCGAAGGCGAAGGCGAAGCCGATGGCGAAGCCGATGACCTCCAGCGACGCGACCGGGGGACCTTGCGCCAATGCCCCCCGGTCGCGTCGCCGCGGAAGGTCGCGCTCCAGCGCGCTTGTCCACGTTCGGTCGAGTACGCTCCAGGAAGTGCCGAAATCGCGAGGAACCGCGGCTCACCTCCGCCGCAACCCGCGACCCCACGAGGTGACATTGCGGCAATGTCCCCGGGTCGCGTCGCCGCCGTCTGCTCGAACTGCCCACGACCTCCCACGCGCCGACACGTCACGGTGAGGACAAGAAGCCTCACAGTTGAAGGTCTCGCCGCTGCGCCCCGACCATATTCGCAACACGGGGGCAACATGGCGTAGCCCAGCTCGCGGCCAGGTCTACCCGGGCTTGGGCGGACAGATACTCTCCGACCGTCCCTCCCGTCCACGACCTTGCGGATTCCCGGCATCGCTCACTGCGTAGGTGTAGAGCCATGCTACCCGTCATCCCGGCGTCGCTGATGGGTCACCTTGGTTCGCATGGGCGCTCCGTGATAAGGCCGTCGTGATGCTCCTCGCCCGACACGCGCTCCCCGAAATCCCCGCTCTCGCGGCCGCCGATAAGTATGCGCCGGCGGCCGTTGCGCTGCCGTTCGGCGACGCCGTGCTCGCCATCTTCGGGGCCCACACTCAGCCGATGACCGTCGCGCGCTTCGCTCCCGGTAGCGCACCCTTGGTGCGGGAGTACCCCGCCGCCGACCCGGACGCGCTGTTCGACGAGGCCGCCCCGCGCGAGAAGGCGGGCGACTTCGATGCGTCCTCCGACGTGTACAGCCGGGTCCCGGCCAGTCGGCCCCTGCAACTCGTGGCGGTCGCGGGCGTACCGTGGCTGGTCCGCGCCGCCGGCCACGCCCGCGTCGATCCAGAGAGCCTGGACGTCATTCCCGCCGCCCGCTCCCGCGTCCGGTGGCTGCTGGCGCTGCTTGGCGACGCGATCCTCGCCGGCTCAGGCGCGGAGTACTCGAGCAGCGACGCCTTCCAGCGCTTCACGCGCGGGCCACGCGCTCTGCTCGACGGACCCATCTTCCGCACCCGGACCGGCCTCACGCGGAACAGCGACTGGATCGTCGAGGGCGAGACCTTCCCTGTCGGCAATCCAGCCACCGCGTTCACGGACGGGGTCGGCAAACTGCGCCCCTCGGGCGCATCCAGCGTCCACGCGTTCTCCGCCGCCCTCCTCGGTAGCGAGGTCATCGTCTACGGGCGCGAGATCCACCGCTCAGGCTCCAGTCGTCCGGCGCTCATCACCATCGACCTCGAGCGCGCGGAGGTGACCCGCCACGTCCCGGTGCAGCACGAGGACCCGTTTCGCGTCGCCGTCGCCGGAGGGGCCCTCCTGGGCCTAGGCGCGAAGTCGATCGTGCGCATCGACCCCGTGTCCCTCACCATCATCGACAGCGCCGATCTGCCGGCCGGTGTGCGCCTCCTCGGCCACGATGAGACGCGCGTTGTGGTCCTCCACAAGCGGAGCAAGACGCTGCTTGTGTTCGACGCGGCGCCGTTCGCCGGGGCGCTCGATGCAGCGATGGGAGGAATGGTCACCGCGCTTGCCGCCAAGCCGGAGAAGGCACGAAAGAAGGGGTGAGCACCTCGAGGGACCACTTCGCCTGTGAGCTTGCCCCCGTCTGGCGGACAGTCGCGACGTCGAATCGATCGCTCTGATCCCATCCTTGCATGGTGAGGATGTCCTGCCGAAGCAGAAGGCCGGGCCCGAAGCGGCGCGGGGTGATCGACTCTTCATCGAGGCGGTCTTGTAGCGCGCTAGGACCGGCCTGCCCTGGCGTGATCTTCCTGAGCGGTTCGGCCCCTGGAAGTCGGTCTACAACCGGTTCGCAAACTGGGCGAAGCGAGGCCACTGGGCCACGATATTTCGAGAGCTACGCGTCAAGGTCGACGAGACCGGCTCGATTCTCGATGGCTCCGTTGTTCGCGCTCAGCAGGATGCGTCGGGCGGAAGGGGGGGATCGAAAGCAATGCTTTGGGACGCTCTCGAGGAGGCGTTTCGACAAAGCTCCACGCCGTCGTCGACACCCAAGGCCGCCCGCTCCACCTCACGCTCTCGGCGGGCCAGCGCCACGAAATGATGATGGCCGACGAGCTGCTCGCGCAAGCTCACGGCAAGGCGGTGATCGCGGATGCGGGTTACGACTCGAACAGATTTCGCGCCGCCGTGCGGAGCCGGGGAATGAAGTCTGCGAAGCTGATCGCTGAGCGGCCCGTAGCCCCGCGGCAGCTTCTTGGCGAGCGCGTCAGCCTTCTCGAGCGCGTCGAGCGCCACCGCGTACGCGTCGAAACCGTGATGGGGAAAGCGGAGGAACGAGGTCTTGTCGTCTTGCCTTTGGGTCATGCCCAACAACGCGCAGGATCCGTGACCGACGGGTGGCGCCGATCTCCGCCCTGAAATTCGATCCGCTTCCTGCGCCACCGCTCGGGCGCGGAGCGTGCGCGACAGGGCTGACACGAAGGCAAGACGGCGAGACCGGCCGATGACCCACAGCGAGCTCACCGAGGTCGAAGCCGCAGCCGAGATCGAAGCCGAGCTTCCGAGCCCGAGCCCCGATTCACCAGGCTCGAGGGTCGATGCCGCCCCCCACCAGACCGATGCCGCAAGTCGAGAATCGGTCGTCGACCTCGACCTCGACCTCGGCCTCGGCGATCGGGAGGTCGGTCTCGGCGAGCGGCGTGGGCGAACCAGGAACTAGGGACACCCCCTAGTCCCGTGGAAACGAAGTTTCCGCGCAAACAATGAGGGGTTCCCTTCGGGACAGAGCCACGCTCAGCAACCGTCGACCTCGTGATCGGCGCCAACTCGCAGCTGCGCGCCATCGCCGAGGTCTACGCGGCGGACGACGCCAAGGAGAAGTTCGTCAAGGACTTCGCCGCGACCTGGACCAAGGTGATGAGCCTCGACCGCTTCGACCTCAAGGCGAAGCGCTGAGAGGGGACGTCAGAACCTCAAGAACCGCGTCAGCTCCAGATCGTCTTCCTCTCGCGCGACCTGACGGAGCACGTCGAGCCGCTCGGACCAGACGAGATACGAGGCTTCGTCACCCCGGATGCGCGCCGCCTCGGCGCGCATGAAGGCGTAGCTTCGTAGCCGAACGCGCCGGCTGTCGAGGGCGGTGAGGGCGTCGAGCCAGATCTCGGCGCCCTCGCCGTCGGTCTCCGGATCCAGGAGGTTCGCCGCGGCGATCAGGGTGGGCAACATGAGCGTGGGCAGGTCGCCGCGCTCTTCGAACAGGTGATAACGAAATGCCCGCCGCTCTTCGCCCGGACGGCCGAGCGCCCGGGCCCACGCGCCGAGGGTGGCGTCGAACGAGCGCGCGGCGCGAGCTCGGTAATGGGCGCGAGGATCGGCCTGGCCGGTCCAGCGGATCTCCAGCGGCCCCTCACCGAGCTCGCTGGCGAGGGCCTGGGGCGCGAAGGCGATCGACGTCCAGCGCGCGAAGCTCGTGAGATCGATGTCGTCGGTCTGTCGCGCGATCTGGGGGAGCCTGCCGGCGAGCTCCGATGCGCGCGCGCGCTGGCCCGCGGACGCCGCCACCAGCACCTCGAGCACGCTGAGCGCCACCTCGGCGTCCGCGTCGTCCCCTGCGAGCTTCGGGGTGGCGTCGAGCAGCTCGAGCGCCCTGCGCGGATCGCCCGCGACGTACGCGGCGCTCGCGGTGGAGAGGACCTCGATGCGCTCGGACGCCCCGCTCCAGCGCGCGCCGTCGGCGGCAGCCTCGACCGCCTCCAGGACGCGCCCGTCGTTCGCGTGCTCGATCGCCGCCAGCGTGAAGAGCGCGCCGGCTGCGCCCTCGAGCGCCGCGACGTGAGCGCCAGACGCGCGGCGCGACGCCTCCGCGAGCGCGCGCGCGGCTCCGGTGAGCCACGCCGCGGGCACCACCGGCATCAGGCCCGGGCCTCTGCCGAGGAGGGTCCTCAAGGAGGCCGCCTTCGGCGCGAGCTGCCCCTCGCCGTCGCCAGTGCGAGGGATGGCCATGTCCGCGAGGGTCGCGGGCTCGAGGGGGCCGTCCGACAGGGTGACGACGGCGGCGAGCAGCATCGCGCGGGCGTAGGGCTGATCTTTGTCGAGCCGCTCACCTCCCGAGGCGCGCAGCGCGTCGATGGCGTCTCGCACCTTCGCCGCTCGATCGGCGCCGGGAGAGGCGACGCGCAGCGCCGCCAGCCTTCGCACCGTCGGCACGTCGGCGACGCCAGCGTGGGTCTCGGTCGGCAGGTCGGGCGCCTGCCCGAGCTTGGCGGCGCACGCCGTCAGCGCGGCGAACACCTCGCCGTAGTTGCGCTGCATGTTCTCGTAGCGCTTCTCGGCGCGACCGGGCGGCACCTTCGCGAGGAGCGGGAGCCCGTCGGCCGGCGAGGTGATGCACAGCGTGGCGCCGAGCGCGGTCACGAGATCGGCGTCGGAGGGGCTCCACGCCAGGTAGCGCGTCGCGATGTCGTCCAGGACCTCGAAGTCGGCCTCGAGGGTCGCCGCGTCGAGGACGTCGCGGCGGATGTACCAGAGGCCGAAATACTCGGGGGTCTCCATCAGCGTCGCCCGATCGCCCAGGCTGCTCGCCATCTTGCCCAGGTGGGGCGCACCCATGGCCGGGCCGAGCTCCTCGAAGGAGATGCGCCGCGAGCCCTTCTCGATCAGCTCCTGCGCCGCGCGCACCGAGGCCGCGCCCTTCACGAGCCGAGTCGAGCTCGGATCGCCGATCGCCGCGTCGAGGTAGCGGTCCATCGCCACGCGGGCCAGCAGCTCTTCGGCGCGGTAGGTCGCGTCGTGGCGCGTATACGAGTGGTCGGTCGGGTAGTCGAAACCGCGAACCAGGTAGGAGCAGTCTTCCAGGACCGGGCCGCGCGGGGCGCGGGTCTTGGCGAGGCATCGGGCGGCGAGGTCCCTGGCTCGTCGAACCGCGACCTCGGGCGCGACGACATAGCCGATGCCTGCCAGGGCGAGCGCGACGAAGAGCAAGCGGGAGCCGAGCACCTTGAGCGCGACGCCCAGGAGACGACGACCGGGGCGGCGTCGCGTGGCCGCGGCGTCGGTGGCAGCGACCGAACGGGGCGCGTCGTCGGCGGGCGGCTCCGGCCCCGGCGAGCTCGTGGGCGGGTCTTGCATGTCGGTCTCGCTCAGGCGGGCTTCGCGCGCCCCGAGGAGGGGGGCGCGGCGTCCGGGCCCCAAGGTCGCGCGCCCTTCTCATAGTCGAGGCCGCAGAGGTTGCAGCAGAGGCGCTTCGATTTCGGCATGAACGGGTTCTTCGCCGTCGGCGACCGCCTCTTCGCCGGAGGACCCCCGCAGCGAGGGCACAAGAGGGCAGGATCGATCGGCTCGGCCGCGTCCGTCACGGGCGCGCCTCGGAGGGCCGCGCCGCCGCGGTCGACGCGAACACCGCCGCCTCCACGTCTTCGAGATCGGCTTGGGCGAGGTCGGTCACGGGCTCGACCTCGAGCTCGAGCGCGGCGCACAGGTGCGGGCCCAGCGAGAGCGCCACGTCGCGGACCGAGCGCGCCGAGCCCACGAGCTCGGCGAGCGACGTCACTGGGTGCTCCTTGATCCCGCACGGCACGATGAGGTCGAAGTGTCTCAGATCCACGTCGAGATTCAACGCGAAGCCGTGCATCGTGACCCAGCGCGAGACGCGGACGCCCACGGCGCCGATCTTGGCGAGCCTGCGCGCCCACGCCGCGGTCGCCCACTCTTGGGGCTTGTCCGCGTCGACCCACACCCCGACGAGCCCGTCGACGGTGCCCGCCTCGACGTCGTGGTCCCGCGCCACGCGGACCATGAGCTCGCAGAGGCTGCGCACGTACCTCCTCAGGTCGCACCTGTCGGGTCGAAGATCGACGATGGGGTAGCCGACCAGCTGGCCCGGTCCGTGGAAGGTGACGTCGCCGCCGCGCCCCGTCTCCTCGAGGTGCACGCCGCGCTCGGCGAGCGCTTCGGCCGAGAGCAGCACGTTGCCGGCCTTCGCGGCGCGCCCGAGCGTGACGACCGGCTCGTGCTCGAGCAACAGCACGAGGTCGCGCTCGAGCCGGCCCTCGCGCCGCGCTTCCATCAGCCGCGTCTGCAGGCTGTGGACGGGCGCGTACGGGCGCCTCCCCAGGTAGAACGCGCGGGCCGCGAGCCGGGTCACGGCAGCGCCATCACGTCGGGACCTTCTTGCCGGTCGACTGCTGCTCCTCGCGGTGGACCTGGATGCACTTCGAGAAGCCGTCGGCGAGATCGGGATCGAACTGCGAGCCAGCGCACTTCTTGATCTCGAGCAGCGCCACCTGGTGCGGCAGCGCGCGCCGGTAGCTGCGATCGCTCGTCATCGCGTCATAGGTGTCCGCGACCGAGATGATCCTGGCGATGATGGGGATCTCTTGCCCCTTCATCCCGAGGGGGTACCCGCGGCCATCCCAGCGCTCGTGGTGGAGGTGAACGCCCGGGATCAGCGGGTGCAGAAACTTGATGGGGTCCAAGATGTCGCGCCCATACACGGGGTGCTTCTTGAACATCTCGTACTCCTCGACCGTGAGCTTGCCCGGCTTGTTGAGGTTGAGCACGCAGCCGATCTTCCCGACGTCATGCATGAGCGCGCTCTGGCGGACGATCTCGATCTGGCCTTCGTCCATCCCGATTTTGCGGGCGAGCACGACGGCGTAGGCCGCGACGCGATCCGAGTGGCCCGCCGTGTAGCGATCCATCTTGTCGATGGCCTTCGCGAGCCCCTCGATCGTCTGCTGGAACGTGGCCTGCAGGTCCTCGTATAGCCGCGCGTTCTCGATCGCCGCGGCCGCGCGAGAGGCGATGATGCTGAGCAGCTTGCGCTGCCCTTCGTCGAAGCGCTTCGTGGTCGTGAAGGAGCACGCGGACAGGAAGCCGATCGTGCGCGCCTGCACCCGGAGCGGCACGGCGAGCAGTGAGGTCGGCGCGACGTCGGGCTGGGTCGAGAAGAAGGCGGCGCTGGTGTCGCCCCGCTCGAGCAGGAAGTTGTCGGAGCGCAGCCGCTCCAGAATGGGTCGGCCCGCGATCGCGCCGAGCCCCGCGTCGGCGGGCACGTCGGGGCCGCGCAAGGTCTGACGCTCGAAGAACCCGCCCGCGCCGTCCTCGAGCCACGTGGACGCGAGGTCGGCGCCCAGCTCGTGGATGCACCCGTCGGCCACCGTCTCGAGCACCTGGTCGAGGGAGAGGCTCGCCGCGATCGCCTCGCTCACCTTGTAGAGCGACACCGCCTCGCGGAGGCGCATGTTCTCGGCCGCCATCCGCTGCTTCTCGAGGCCGCGCTTGAGCACGTGCACCACCTCGTCGAGCTTGAACGGCTTGAGCACGTAGTCGTACGCGCCGCGCTTCATCGCGTCGATCGCGGTCTCGACCGTGCCGAAGCCGGTCATGATCACCGTGACCGCGCTCGGGGCTTGCTTCGTGATCTCGTCGAGCAGGGCGATCCCGCCCATCCGCGGCATCTTCAGGTCGCTGATGACGAGGTCGAACTCGCCGTGGGCGAGGGCGTCGACGGCCGCGACGCCGTCCTCCGCCACTCTCACGTCGTACCCTTCCATGTCGAGGAACTCCGCGAGCATCTCGCGGATCGCTCTCTCGTCGTCGACCACGAGTACCCGGGGTCGTCCGTCCACACCGTACTGCATTCAGCCGCTAGCCTACACGAGGTCCCCCCCCGGGACGAACCGACTCTTGTGTGGGGGGCGCCCCCGTCGTGGTGCCCGCCGGCGGCGATCTCATGCATGCTCTCGGCCGTGTCCCCGGGCAGAGGAAGCGGCCCCCGCTGGCGAGCCCTCGCCGCGTCCGCCTCCATCGTCGCGGCGCTGCTGACGTTCGGCCACGCTGGCGCGGCCGCCCCGAATCCGCTCGGGAAGGCGGCGAAGCGGGGCCTCGAGCTCGCCAAGGCGGGAGATTGTGTCGCGGCCGTGCCGGAGCTCGAGCGCGCGGAGCTCGAGGAGCACAGGCCGGCGACCGCGGCGGCCCTCGGCGGGTGCCACGTAGCGCTCGGGGAGATCGTCCTCGCTCACGAGATCTTCAGCGCGCTCGCAGCGGAGAAGCCTTCGCCCTCGTGGGACGCGGCGGACAAGGGGGCGGCGTCGAAGGCCTCCAAGACGGCGCTCGAGCTCGACGCGCGGATCCCCAAGGTCACCCTGGACATCGCGCCCGCCGACGCCCCCGTGGAGGTGACCGTCGGAGGTGCGAGGGCGAAGGACCCTCGCGCTGAGCTCCGGGTGCCGCCCGACGAGAAGATCGAGGTGGTCGTGACCGCGGCGGGCTTCGAGCCCGCGACGCTCACGGTTCTGCTCGCGGAGGGGGAGCGCAAGCGACTGGACGTGACGCTGGTGCGAGTCGACGGCGAGCCAGCTCCGCCCAAGCTGCCCCCGAAGCCGTCGCCGTCGCCCGACGACCCGCTCCCCAAGCACTGGCTCGGCGCTCGATTCAGGGGGCTGTTCCTGCCCAGTTTCGTGATGAACATCGTGGCCGAGGGAGGGACGAACACGTACCTGCCCGGGGTCGGCGTGACCTACACGGCGCGGCTCGGCGTGGTCGATCTCGAGCCGTCGATCACCTTCACGAGCTACAACCTCGGTCCGACGCCGTTCAAGCCACGCGATACGCCCGACACGGAGTGGGAGATCGTCGAGAGCGATCTGTGGGGCGCGGTCGCCGCGCTCGACGTCCTCTACCGCGTCCCGCTCTCGCCGGTCGTCGAGCTGCGGATTGGGGCGGGGTTCGGCGTCGGCTGGGCGTTCGCTGGCGACCTCTACCGGTGGCAGTCGTACCCGGAAGACGGTCAGCCGGGAGACCCGTCCACCTACCAGAAATGCGATGGGCCCAACGACCCGCCCGGCACGTTCCGCTACTGCAACCAGCTCGACAAGGACGCGGAGCGCTACGGCGGGCCGGACGCGAGCTGGGGTGACGGCGGTGCCCGGCCGATCGTCTACCCGTGGCTCGCCATCCCCCAGGTTGGCTTCGCGATGCGGCCGGTCCCGGAGGTCGCGATCGACGTGGAGCTGGGTGTCACCCTGAACGGCTTCTTGACCGGCGCGGGCGTCCGCTTCGGGCTCTGAAGGTCGCGAAGGCAAGGGCGGCGAGCAGCAGGTGCCCCACGCCGAGCCGCGGATTCGGGCTCGCGCCCGCGCGCGTCGCCGTGCAGCTCCCCTCCGTCTGATCGTCGCGGCACTCCGGCGAGAAGCCGTGCCGCGGCAGCGGGTTGCAGGTGTCGTCGATCGACGCGCTCGGTGGGTACACGGCGCAGATCGCCGCCGCGTCGTCGGGGGAGAGGCTCCTCAGCTCGGTCGTCCCCTCGTCGTAGAACGCGAACATCGTCGCCTCGGTGTCCCCGCTGTGCCCGAGGCCGAGAAAGTGGCCAGCCTCGTGCGTGAGCACGCTGAGCAGATCAGCCTGAACGTCGGCGTCGTTGACCGTGAAGTCGTGGTCGCGCGCGTTGAGCTCGATGTCCGCGCTGAGCAGGTCCCCCGTCTCGGGGTCGAAGGTGGTCGTCGTGATCGCGTAAGTGTGCGTCGCCTCCGAGTGCGGCCAGTCGGCGCTGAAGAAGACGATGTTCGCGTTGCCCGCGTCCTTGTTGTACTCGACGGCACCACAAGCGACCTGACCGAGGTTCTGGATCGAGAGCCCGGGGCTCTGCCCGCCGCAGTCGGCGCGCCGCCACGCGTCGAACGCGAGATCGCTGATCAGCTCGACCGTGCCCGCGTCGAGGCCCGAGCCGCCGCTGTCCTGGACGGAGAACCCGACGCACCCCGACGCCCAGACGAGCGGCGGGCAGCCGTCGATCACCTCACCGTCACAGGCGTCGATCCCCTTGCAGACCGTGCTCCGGCAGTAGGCGCCGGCGCTCGTCGCGGCGAGCGAGACCGAGAGCGAGGCGAGCAGGGGGAGGGCGAGGCGGTGCATCGTCCCGTGGGCGGCAGCGCCGACTACGATGATGGCAAAAGCGCGACGTCTTTGCCGACCTTTTTGCCGACCACGCGGGAGAGGGCGGAGAAGAGCTCGTCGCCCGACTTCGACGCGACCCAGCGCCCACCCTCGCCGAGGTCGAAGTGCCACGCGGAGCGCTCCGCGGCCATCCAGATTTGCTGGGCGGCGCGGTGGCTGTTCACGACGTACTTCGCCCCGTCGGGGAACTCGATGGTGAGCACTCCGAGCGTCAGCTCGACCTCGGCGTCGATGCCGGAGTCGTCGAGCACCGAGCGGAGGCGCTCGAGCGTCTCCTCGGCGCGCGCCTCGAAGTCGGAGGTTCCGCTCATGGGCAGGCTTCTAGCCCGAGGCCGAGGCCCCGACAAGCGGCGTCACCCGCGCGTCCGCGCGCCGACGACGAGCACCTCACCGCTCGCACGCGTCGACAGGGCGTAGCTGCTCCGCTTCACGTGGACGGCGACGTCGCGCCCCTGCGCCTCGAGCGCCGCCTCGAGCGCCGCGATCGAGGGGGCGCCGTCGGTGCGGTAGGACAAGACGACGAGCGGGCACGCCCGCGCGCGCTCGAGCAGCGCGAACAGCGCCTCACCGTGGGAAGAGGCTCGCTCGAAGGGCGAGCCGTCGACCTTGAACGGCCGGTGCTTCCTGCGAGCGTCGACGCGGTCGGGCCACTCCTCGTAGCGCGTGAGACCCTCGAGGAAGTGGTAGCCGTCCGCATAGGAGAACGTCGCCCCGTCGGCGCGCACGTACGGGGGATCGAGGTAGACCAGCTCGGCGTCGAGCGGACACGCGAGCGCGTCGAGGCAGGTCGCCGTGTGACGAAGGCCGTTGTCGAAGACCGCCCTGTTCGCCGACTCGATCGCCTTCACGAACAGCGCCTCGAACGGCCGCTCCCAGGTGGTCTTGTTGCCGAACGAGCGCTGCACGTCCGCGAGGCGGACCGAGAGGTTCTTGCGGTGGAACAGGTTGAAGGGCCGCTTCATCAGGCACGCCTGGAAGAGCGCGTGCAGCGCCAGCGCCCGTTCGAAGCGATTGTCCATGCTCTGCACGTTCTGGATCGTCACGTCGAGCCAGCGATCTTCTTCGGGTAGGAAGTAGACGTCGCGGTAGGTGCGCGCGATCACGTCGTCGTAGGCGCGCCCGGGGGCTGCCCGCGTGAGCTCGCGCGCCCGCTCGAGGTCGAGGGTCGCCGCGTCGTTCTCGATCAGCGCGACGCCCGTGGCGTGGCTCGAGCGCAGCGCGTCGTTGAAGTGGACCTGCTTACCGAGCCGCTTGAGGTAGTGGCTGACGACCCCCGTCCCTCCGAAGACGTCGACGGCCGAACGGAAGCTCAGCCGCGAGATCACGCCGTCGAGGAACGGGATCAGGCGCTGCTTCGAGCCCTGATAGCGCGTGGTCGGGAAGGGGACTGTGCGGCTCATGCGTTCGAGGTCTCGTCGCTCACCTGAGGCGCAGATGTCGCGATGCTGCCCCCAATTGCACACATCAATCCGCGATGCTAAGGCCGCTTTCAACTCCCATGAAGACCTCTCTGCTCGTCGTCGCCAGTCTCTGCGTTGGCCTCTCTGCTCTGCCTGCCTGCGGCGCTGGCAGCTCGCGCGAGAAGGTGTCCCTGGCGTATCCCGGCTCGGACGCGCGCGACGTGTCGGATCACCTCTCTCAGGCGATCACCGACGCCGGGATGTCACCGAACTGCAAGGACCGCAAGTTCTGCAAGTTCAAGTTCAACGAGCAGGGGACGGTGCACTACAAGCTGCTCAAGCGCGACCCGGTGCTCCTGCTCGAGATCGCCGACGATGTGCCCGAGGAGGAGCGCGGCAAGCTCGAGCGCGAGATGACGAAGCTGGCCCAGGAGATCTGGGGCAAGGCGTCGGACGTCGCGCTGACCAGGGAGAAGGAAGACAAGCAGGCGAAGGCCGAGCGAGAGGCGCGCGAGGCCGAGCTCGACGCGGAGAAGCACAAGGTCGACACTGAGGCGCGCCTCGAGCTGGAGCGCATCGCCGCCGAGGAGCGGAAGAACAAGGAGAAGAACGCTGCCGACGAGAAGTCGGCGGCGGAGGCGGCCATGAAGGTCACCGACAAGATCTCCTTCGAGGCGAAGCTGAACGGCGGCGCCGCCCTCAAGGTCGAGCAGCCCGAGGGCGCCGTGTGCACGACGCTCAGCGACAACGCCAATGTGTCGAAGTCGCTCGAGGTCCCGTTCCAGATCGAGACCACGCCGGGCTCCTTTTACACCGTCGAGTGCGTCCTGCCGAAGGGCGCGACCTGGCGAAAGAAGGTGCAGACGAAGGAGCGCTTCGTGACGGTCGTGTCGCTCACCCAGGGCGGGAAGTAAGCCACCAGGACGACGGGCGGCGGCTCTCTGCGAGAGCCGCCGGCGCGCCCGGCAGGATTCGAACCTGCGACCCTCGGCTTAGAAGGCCGGTGCTCTATCCAGCTGAGCTACGGGC
The DNA here is from genome assembly GCA_016719945.1 of Polyangiaceae bacterium. Lineage (GTDB taxonomy): Bacteria > Myxococcota_A > Polyangia > Polyangiales > Polyangiaceae > Xiheicaenibacterium. The sequence goes on from JADJYE010000006.1 coordinate 344,398, forward strand.
GCGTGGGACGAGGTTTACCCGTCGCTGCTTCGTTCGACAACAGCGACGGGCGAAGCCTACTTGTCCTGAGCGGCGGGCGGCTTGTCTCGGGTCGTCAGCGAGCCGATGTAGTCGATCTTGCCGAGCGGAACGCCGTTGTGCCGGAGGATCGCGTAGGCCGTCATGAGGTGGAAGTAGAAGTTCGGCGTCGCCATCTCCACCAGGTAGTCGCTCGCGGCCATGTCCTTGCCCTCGAGGAACGGGAGCGCGACGCGGCGGGTCTCGGCGCCGTCGAAGTCCTTGGCGGAGAAGGTGTCGAGGTAGTCGACCGCCTTCTGGATGCGGGTCTTGAGCTGCTCGATCGTCTGCTCGGTGTCGGGGTGGCTGGGGGCGTCTTTGCCAGCGCCGCGGGCGGCGGCGAACTTCGCCGCGTCGCAGGCCGCCTGCACCTGCCGGGGCAGCGGGTATTGGTCGGGGGCGAGGCGCGCAGACGCGAGCCCGTTGGGGTCGTAGCCACGCTCCTTGGCGTTGGCTTCGGCCTTCTCGAGCCAGCGGCTCAGCCCCTGGAGCAGCTTCTTCATCTCGGCGACGGACGCATGAAACATCGGCATGGCGCGAGGGTCACCATGTCCCTGCCCGGGATGCAACGCCAGCCCGCCGCTCGCGCCCCGACGAAGGCCGCGCCTGCAGTACGATGGGCGCGCTCGTCATGGCGCGGCCGCGTGAGTTCGAAGAGGGTGAGGTGCTCGACCGGGCGCTCCACGTGTTCTGGTCGAAGGGCTACGAGGGGACCAGCGTGCAAGACCTCGTCGACGAGACCGGGCTCGGCCGGGCGAGCCTGTACGGTGCGTTCGGCGACAAGGAGCAGCTCTTCAAGCGGGTGCTGGCGCACTACGTCGAGCGCGCAGGCGCCGAGATGTCGACCCTCGAGGACGAGCCCTCCGCGCTGCTCGCGCTCGAGCGGCTGTTCACCTCCTGGCTCAGCGTGACCTGCCCCAAGAGCGGACCCCGCGGCTGCTTCCTCGTGCTGTCGGGGACGAGCTCCGCCGATCGTGAGGCCTGGGCGCGCGCGCTGCTCGAGCAGTCCATGAAGCAGACGGAGGCGTCGCTCGAGCGGATCGTTCGACGCGGGCAGGAGGTGGGCGAGCTCAAGGCGAGCCGCGACCCGGCGACGGTCGCGCGCTTCTTGGTCGTGCTGCTCCAGGGCGTCGCGACCGCGTCGCGCGCCGGGTGGAGCCGCGACAAGCTCAAATGCGTCGCGAGCGAGGCCCTGTTGGACCTCGCTCGCGGATAGCGGCGACCTGGCTCGGGCGGGGTTGGCCCCGACCGCTCAGCCCGCTTCGGCCGAGACCTGCGGGCCCGTCTTGCCGAAGCGGCGCTGCCTGCGCGAGAACGCCGCCATCGCCTCGTCGAGCGTCTCCAAGGTGAAGTCGGGCCAGAGCGTCTCGGTGAAGAAGAGCTCCGCGTAGGCGCATTCGAACAGCAGGAAGTCCGAGAGGCGCCGCTCGCCGCCGGTGCGGATGACGAGATCGGGATCGGGGAGGTTGCCGGTGGAGAGGAACGACCGGATGCTCGCCTCGTTGACCTCCTCCGGGATGACCAGGCCGGCGCGAGCGCGGATGGCGATCTGTCGGATGGCGCTCACCATGTCTTGGCGGCCGCCGTACGACAGGGCGAGCGCGAGCTTCATGCCCTTGCAGCCCTTGGTCGCCTCGACGAGCGCCTCGGTCGCCTTGCGCGTGCGCCGGGGGAGCTCGTCGATGTCGCCGATGCAGGTCACCTGGACGTCGCGGCGGACGAGCTCGTCGATCTCGTTCTCGGCGAACTCTGCGCACAGCCGCATCAGGGTCTCGATCTCGCCCTTGGGGCGCGACCAGTTCGCGGCGCTGAAGGCGTAGAGCGTCAGCGCGGAGATGCCGCGATCGTGGCAGCCGTACACCGCGGTGCGGACCGCCTTGCTGCCATGCTCGTGCCCGGCGGTGCGGGGCAGGCCCTTCTCGACCGCCCAGCGACCGTTGCCGTCGAGGATGATCGCGATGTGCGCGGGGGACTTCTTGTCGCGGATGGAACGAGCGTTGACCTTCATGACTGCTCCAAGCGTAGTTGCCTTCTGTGGCTTGGACGATGGGCGCAGTGTGGAGGTTTCGTGGAGAACGCGCTCAATCTGCTGACTGAATTATTTGTCAACGGAGGGCTCTCGCGTGAGCAAGCTCTGTCGCGCGGCCGGCAGCTTCACCACGAAGATCACGCTCGGGGGACCGGCGGTCTCGCAGCGCACCGTGCCGCCGTGCGACTCGGCGACGGCGCGCACGATCGCGAGCCCGAGGCCCGTGCCACCTTTGTCGGGGCGCGTGGTGACGAAGCGCCGGAACAGCTTCTTGCGCACGTGCTCGCTGACCGCGCCGGGGTTCTCGACCGAGAGCGAGACCTGCTCGCCGCTGCGCGAGAGGATCAACCGCACGGGGCCCTTGTCGAGGCCGTGCACGAGGGCGTTGTCGAGGAGGTTGTCCACGAGCCGCGCGAGCCACGGCTCGTCGCCCTTCACGAGCGACGACACCCCGTGGACCTCGACCTTCGCGCCTCGGTCCCGCGCGCGGGCCGCCGCCTCTTGGGCGACGCCGCGCAGATCGACGACCCGCGCGTCCTCCACGCCGCGGGCCTCGATGCGCGCCAGGCTCAAGAGCTCGCCGAGCAACAGCTCGATCCGCGCCGTCGCTTCTTGGATGCGCTGCACGAAGCGCGCTGCCTCGGCGGGCTCCTCCAGCGCCCCGTCCGCCAGCACCTCGGCGCTCGCGCGGATCGCCGCCACCGGGTTCTTGAGCTCGTGCGACAGGTCCGCCGCGAACGTCTCGACGAACGGGCGACCCTCGAGCTCGCGCCGCATGATCTCGAGCGCCTGCGTGAGGCGCATGACCTCGCGACCGTGGGGGGCCGCGGGGGGAGACGCGAACAGCTGCCCCTCGCTGACGCGGACGGCGAAGTCGGTCAGCTTCTCGATCGGCGAGGCGATCGTCCTGCCGATCAGGGCGGCCGAGATCGCGGCCGCGACGCCGAGGCCGAGGCTGATGATCAGGATGGTCGGGGCGAAATCCTCGAGCGTGCGCTGGATCTCGAGCGTGCGCTTCACCACTTGCACCGACCCGACGCGCGCGCCGTCGACCTCGATCGGGACGGTGACCGCGACGCTGCCCGGCGCGCCGCCCTGATACTCGGGGCTCGCGGGGATGAGCACCGCGCGACCGTCGACCGCCAGCAGCGTGACGCCGACGTCCGGGGACAACACCGACAGGTCCTGGGCCACGGCCTCGAGGTCGCGATCGCGGACCTTCATGTCGTTCTGCACGAGCGCGGCGATCGCGGAGGCCTCCGAACGCGCGCTCTCCTCGGCGAGCAGCGTCGCGCGCGCCTTGACGCGATCCAGCACCAGCACGCCCACCCCGAAGGCGAACGCGCCGACGATGCTGGCGAGGGCGATGAAGACCTGCATGCGGATGCTCAGCCCCGCCGTACGCGAGCGGAGCAGCCGCGCGCCGACGAAGGCGACGAACAGGATCAGCCCGAAGCTCGAGAGCGCGATGAGGAGCGTCTGGAGCATGGCTGGCTTCAGCCGTCGGGCTGATCGGAGGCGCGGTAGCCGACGCCGCGCACGGTCTCGATCAGGCCCGCGTCGCCGCCCGCCTCCAAGACCTTCCTTCGCAGGGCCTTCACGTGCGAATCGATGGTGCGATCGGTGATCGCGAAGCCGTCGCCCCAGACTCGATCGATGAGCTGCGCGCGCGTGAAGACGCGCCCGGGTGCGGAGAGCAGGCAGGCGAGCAGGTCGAACTCGACCCGCGTCAGCTCGATCGCTCGGCCCCTGACGGCGGCGCGGCGGGTCGGCTCGTCGACCGTGATCGGCGGCTCGCTGGTCGGCTCGCGCACGCTCGGGTCTCGGGCCCCGGCCCTGCGCAGCACGGCGCGGACCCGCGCGACGACCTCGCGCGGGGAGAACGGCTTGGTGACGTAGTCGTCTGCGCCGGTCTCGAGCGCGGCGACCCGATCGGACTCGTGGTCGCGGCTCGAGAGGATGATGACGGCAGGCCCGCGCGCGGCGCGCCGCGCCTCGTGGAGGATGTCGAAGCCGCTGCCGTCAGGCAGCATCAGGTCGAGCAGCACCAGCTCGGCCGAGGCGAGGATGGCGCGCGCTGCGATGAGCGTCCCCGCTTGGGAGACCTCGAAGCCATCGCGCTTGAGGGCGTACGCCAGCGACTCGCTGATGGCAGGCTCGTCTTCGACGATGAGGATTCGAGGCAACGGCGACCTACTGGGGGAAGATGAAGGCCTTGGTGATGTCGTGGGCGATCCGCAGGGTGAGCTCGTAGCCGTAGGCCGTCGGCGGGACCCCCTCGTGGTGGATGACGAAGCCCCCCTGTCGGATCTCCAAATGACCCCGGAAGTTGCGGTCGCAGAGCAGGCGCCGAAGCTTCGGCGGGAAGGCGGCTCGCGCGTCGTCGGCCGAGCGCGCGAAGGTCGTCATGCTCGCGTCCCACTCGGGGTCGTCGAGCTTCACCTGTGGGGGAGGCGGCGACTCGAGGAACGCGACGCGCGTGAGGAACGGCTCGCCCACGCGCATCGCCGCGCGGCGCGTCGGGCCCGCGACCTGCGCGAATCCGACGACGGCGCGGTCGACCGGCTCGAGCCCCTCGCCGGCCGTCCACGGCTCGGCGATGACGAAGATGCCGTACGGCGTTCGCTCGGTGCACGAGTTCACCCAATACTCGGGCGAGACCAGCGTGTCGTGCGGCTCCCAGTGCCGGAACCAGCGCTCGTCGGGCCGAGCTTCGTACGAGAAGCCCCGGGCACGAGCAAAGTATTCGATCGTCTGAGAGCCCGGCGGGGTCCACCTGGAGGTCGACGCGCTCATGCCCGCCGCCTCCGCCGCGCGGCCCCCGCGAGCCCGAGCGCGAGTAGGGCACCCACCCCCGCGCCTCGCTTCGCGTCCACGCCCACGACGCGACACCCGCAGCCGTCGTCGTTCTCGGCGCCGTCCCCCGAGTCGCCGCCGGAGCCGCCCGCGTCGCCGCCCGCCGCCGTTGCGCCGCCCGCGGCCGGCCCTGCTCCGCCGGCGCCCGCGCCGCCCGTCCCTGGTGCGCCACCGGTGCCGGTCGCGCCTCCACCTCCGCCTCCGCCTCCGCCTTCACCGGACCCGTCGCAGACGGTCGCGTGGGTCGCGCGGGTGCCGACGCAGTCGGTCGGCGACGCGCACGCCGGCTCCGGCAGCGCCGGGGGGTTGCCCGTCGAGCCACAGTCGGCGGGGTCGGGGTAGGCGAGCGCCACGCTCGGCCAGAGATCGTTCGTCGGGTGCTCGACGCGACCGAAGACCTTCTCTTGGTACGGCGCCGCGTTGTTCACGGCCGGGTCGTAGACGCCGCGCTCCGTGTCGTAGTTGGGGTTGTTGGGGTTGTTCACGTAGGCGAGGCCGTTATACGCCCAAGTCGCGATGTACCAGTGCTCGACCGTCGAGGGCTGGTTGTCTCCAACGCACTGGGTCGCCGCCCACTTCCCAGCCAGGATGCGCGTCCCGGTCGCGAGGTTGTAGGTGGGGTCCGCCGCGACCCGCTCGCGATCGAAGCTCGGCGTCTCCCCCACGTGCATGCCGCTCGTTACCTGGCCGATGCCGTAGCCGCAGTCGAACGAGATGATCGTGCGCGACGGGCCGCCCTCTTGATCGGCCGGCGTCGTCGGGACACAGAACTGGCGCCAGCCCGACTCCACCATCGCGATGGCTTTGAGGATCTCGCAAGGGAAGCGCGCGGGGACGTCGTGCAGCGGCTCCGGCATCCCGCAGCCCTGGCCGATGTCCGGGACGCTCGGCCCCGCGTCGCCCCACGCCGCCGGGCCCTGCGCCACCAGATCGAAGATCTCGGACCACCCCGCGGGGGTGGGGTTGTCGCCTTGCGCGGCCTCGACGCCGCAGTCGTTGTCGTTGTTGACGCTCGAGGCCGTGTACGACGGACAGAACTGGGCGCTCACGGGCGCGGCCTTCAGCAGCGCCGCGAGCACCAGCGCGCCGCCCAGAACCGAGCGGCTCACGGGGCACCTCGCTCGATCACGCCGGCGATCGTGACGCGCGCGCCGCTTGGGCTCGGGAGCGCTCGCGAGCGAGCGCCGTCACCGCTCAGCACCACCGGCACAGCGAGCGAGCCCTCCTGGGTCGCGAGCCCCGCGAGCACGCGGTCGCCCGCGCTCCTGCCGAGGATTCGGAGCACCCCGGGCACAGGGACGCCCAGCGGCTCGGCGCCGAGGACGCGCGTGGAGCCGCGGTCGTGGAGCGCGACCGCCCCGTCCGAGAGCAGCGTGGGGACCAGGACCATCGACGGCCCCTCGTGGACCACCTCGAGCGCCCCGGACGAGACGTCGACCCGCAGCACCTGCCAGGTCTTGGGGTCTTCGGGCGCGCGATCGGTGAACACGACCGCGCGCCGCAGCTCGTCGACCGTGAAATCGCGAGCGAACGGAGCCAGCTCGGCGATCAAGCGCACGCCTCGGCCATCGAGCGCCACGCCCACGAGCGAGGCCCCAGCCTCGTCGACGACGTAGGCGATGACCTCGCCGTCGAGCTCGCCGGCGACGAAGCAGGTGAACGCCGAGAAGGACGCGAGCGGGCGGGCTCGACCGGTGGCCGGCTCGATCGCGTCGAGGCTGAGGCCGTCGATCCGGCCTGCCGCACCCTCGAGGCCCGCCTCGCCACGAGAGACCACGATCGAGCCGTCGCTCGCGGCCAGCGGGCGGGAGGCGTGCACGACGCCGTCGATGAGCCGCTCGACGCGGCCATCCGGTCGCGCCACGAAGAGCGCCGCGGCGAAGGAGCGATCCCGCGGGGTCGAGGCGTCTGCGACGATCGCGACGCTCGGCTCGTCCCCCTCGAGCAGCGCGGCACGGACCATCGCCCCGCGAGCGTGCTCCACGACGGCCCACGGGGCAGGGAGCTCCCGAGCGTGGGAGTCGACCCAATACAGCGCGGAGGTCGCGCCGTCGGGCGCGGTGGCGACCAGCGCCACGCTCGCCTCGAAGCCGAGCTCTGCTGACCGGGCCGCGCCAGCCGCGGGGGCGGTCTCCTCGAGGCCCGGCCCGCCGTCGTGACAGGCCATGAGGACCATGAGGGCGAGCGCGGCTCCTCGAGCGCGCGAGCTTGCGAGCATGGCGCATCGTACACCGGCCCGACGCCCGCGTCGCGACGAGGTCTGCCCGCCGCCGCTCCACGCCAGCCCTTCGCGGCGAGCGTGGTTTCGGTTACGAAGGGCACGATGTCGACGGGCGCGACGAACGGCGAGGGTCACCCGAAGCTCCTCTACGCGGTGATCCGAGAAGATCCGCGGCTCGAGGGCGATCTGATCTACCGCGTGCAGGCGAAGCGGGTGCTGTGCGTGGCCTCCGGGGGCTGCGTCGCGCTCTCGCTCGCCAGCCGGTTCCCGCAGGTGGCGGTGACCGCGTTCGACACCAACGCCGCCCAGCTCGCGCACATGAAGGCCAAGGCCGAGGCGACGCTGCGGCGCGATCTCGGCGCTCTCAACGTCGAGAACGCGGCGAGCGCCGGCCTCAACCAGTGCGGCGACTTCGAGCGCGTCTTCCGGCTGCTCCGCGCGTTCTTCGAGGAGTTCATCGCGAGCCACCACGAGCTGCTCGCGTTCTTCATCCGCGCGCGTTCGCTCCCCGAGCTCGACGCGATGGTCCGCAGATGGACGACCTCACGCTACTGGCGCGCGGCCTTCCACGCGTGCTTCGAAGAGGTGCTCGTCGAGACCACGCTCGGCAAGCCTCCGCGCTGGGCTCAAAACGGCACGCACCAGGGGTACTTCCAGAAGGCGTTCGAGCGAGGGTTCCGGCGCGACGCCGCCCCCGAGAACCCGTTTTTGCAGCACGTCTTCCTGGGCGGCTACAGGCGCGAGTGCGCGCCCCATTACATTCGCCACGGCGGCAGGCTCGACGTCACGCCGGTCCACGGCACGCTGCTCGAGGTCCCCGAGCTCGAGCGCTTCGACGTCGTGTCCCTCGGTAACCTCCTCGACGGCATGGAAGACGCGGAGATCGCGACCTGGGCCCGCGCTCTCAAGCAGGCGCTCGCGCCTGGCTCGGCGCTGCTCATCCGCCAGATGAACTCGACCCAGAAGCTGCGACCGTTCTTCGAGCCAGAGTTCCGCTTCGACGACCACATCGGCCGGAGCTACGCGCTCCGCGACCGAAGCCTGCTGTACAACCGGTTCGAGGTCGGGTTCCGGACGGCCATTTGACCAAGGCGGCGGTTGCGGCCCGAGGGCGCGGCGGGCTATGATCATCCCTTCCTTGGAGGCACCTTGAAGGCATTGCCGAGACGTTGGATCGGCTGGCTCGTGGCTGGGGTCGCGTGTGTGTCGTTCGCCTGCGGCGATGACGGCACCAACCCGAGCGGCGGCTCCAGTCAGGGCGGGGAGGGCGGCCAGCAGACCTCGAACGGAGGCGGCGGGCAGACCTCGACCGGCGGCACGATGAACACCGGCGGCTCGACGACCGACGGCGGGGGCGGCGCTGGAGGTGAGGGCGGCGCCGGCGGCTCACCGCCCGCTGACCCAGGGCCTCCGGGCAACGCGCTGGTGAGCGCGGGTGAATACGTCACGAGCCCGAACTTCAAGCTCGTCTTCACCATGGGGCAGTCGACGCAGAACCAGTCGAAGATGTCCTCTCAGAACTTTCGTCTTCAGGGTGGCTTGATCGGAGCGACGGGGAACCTTCCATGAGCAACAAGAACATCGTCCGCGTAGGTCTCTCTCTCTCCCTCGGCCTCGTCTCGATCGGCCTCGCCCGCGAGGCGAGCGCCGCCGTCCCCGGCGTGCTGAACCACCAGGGGCGCCTGTACAACGCGTCCAACGAGCCCGTGAACGGGCCGATCGATCTCGAGTTCGCGATCTACGACGCGCCGGACGCGCTCAGCCCCGTGTGGAGCGAGGTGCACACGGTCACCTTCGAGGACGGCTTCTACTCGGTCACCCTCGGCAACACCGACCCGCTCGAGGACATCCTCACGGGCGACGAGATGTACCTCGGCATCACTGTGGGCAGCGACCCGGAGATGACGCCGCGCTCGCCCATCGACAGCGTCCCGTATGCGCTCGTGTCGAACAACGCGGTCGGCGACATCACGCCGAACAGCATCGTCATCAACGGCACGACGATCGTCGACGAGAACGGCCTCTGGGTAGGCGACCCCTCCGGCTTGGTCGGTCCCCAAGGGCCGCAAGGTCCGACCGGTCCGACCGGTCCCACCGGCCCCACCGGTCCGACGGGAGCTGTCGGCCCGGCTGGCGCCGTTGGGCCCGCCGGTCCCATCGGGCCTGCCGGTCCGACCGGCCCCACGGGCCCCACCGGGCCGCAAGGTCTCCAGGGTGTCGCGGGCCCCGCGGGGCCTCAGGGAAATCAGGGGACGGCCGGTGCGACCGGTCCCACGGGGCCCACAGGCCCTGCGGGAACGCCCGGCGCGACCGGCCCGACCGGCCCGACCGGCCCCGCGGGAACGCCCGGCGCGACCGGCCCGACCGGTGCGACGGGCCCGACCGGGCCCACGGGGCCTGCGGGTGCTCAAGGGCCGGCGGGGGTCGTCGCCTCTGGGTTCATCGCGGGCTTTTCGAGTCAGCCCACGACCAGCCTTGCGTTCATTTCGCCGACCGTGTCGGTGACCATCACCGCAGGCCAAAAGATCCACATTTCTGGCACGTCCGCGCTCGGCGCCGGCGCCACAGCCGCGACCTCTCTGAACCTCTACGTCTGCTATCAGAGCGGCGCCTTGACCACCGTCGGGGGCGGGATGTTTGGGCTGACCTCGCCTGCCAACCAGCGGCTCACCTATTCGGTCAACGGCATTGCGGGGGCCACGGCCGCCCTGCCTGCCGGCACCTACCTCGTCGGTGTCTGCGGCAGCTCGAGCAACGCGGCGAACTGGACCAACTACGAGTACTCGTACGTTTCCGCCATCGTCTTCAACTGAGCGGCCAAACGCTCCGAGGCGTCGAGCGCCGTGCAGAAGGAGTACGTGCTCGCGGGAGCGATCGTCATCGGCTCGGGCCTCATCGCGCTCGGCCTCTACGCGGGGCTGAGCGCGAGTGGACCGGGGCCGAGTGGGACCGCTCCGCCCGCGCTGGCCCCGCCGCCATCTTCGGCGCTGCTCCCCCCGCCGTTGCCCGCCACGGGCGTACCGCCTGCCGCGGTGGAGGTCTCCGCTGCGCCCTCGGCCGGCGGCGTCTCGGCGACCAGCAGCGTGCGACCTCCAGGGTCCGTCGAGGCCGTGAAGCAAGAGGTCGTCAAGCTCCTCGCCGAGCAGAAGAAGGCGCTGTTCGTCCCCAAGTGTTGGCAGCCCGCCCTCGCCAAACAAGCGGAGCCGAAGACCTCACGCTTCCTCTTCTCCTTGAGCTTCGACGCGGCGGGGGTCGAGCGCGTCCGAGGGATCTCGGAGATCCGCGGAGAGTCGCGGGTCGACGTGGCGCGCTGTCTGAGGGAGCAGCCCGGAGGTCTGAAGATCACGCCGACGGGTGCCTCGGTCTCACTCGAGCTGTTCCTCGACTTCCCGTGAGCTCGCTCACGGCCCGGCGCGGCGCTCGAGCAGGGCCTTCAGCCGCGGCACGATGAAGGCGACCGCGCCGTCACCCTTGATCGCGCCCTCGTGGCGCCGGTCACCGCAGCGTCCGTCCTCCGTCGGCACCGCGAACAGCGGCACGAGCTTGGAGCTGCAGCCCACGTCGCCCTCCGCGAGCGCCGCCTCGTGCTCGTCGTAGTCGAGCTCGAGGAAGCGCACGTTCGCCAGATCCTTGTCGAGCTTCCCCCGCGACGACAGCGTCGTGGAAGGCCTTGCAGGGCTCGCACCACGTCGCCCCGACGTAGACGATCGTACGGCGACCCTCGGTCGAGGCCCGCTGGAGCTCGCTCGCGACCCACACACGTCCGCTCACCATGTCCTTCGGGGGCCTCACGAGCTCGGGCTTCGCCGGTGCGGCCGCGGGGGTCGGCGCGCTGCTTGCCGGCTCCCGGGTGGGCTCCGGCGCGGCTTCGCAAGCGGCCAGCGCAAGCAAGCTTAGGGCGAGGGCAGGGGCGGCGCGGCTCAGCTCTGGCACGGGCGAAGTTTACCTCACTTGATGGTAAGCTTCCGCGCGTGATCCCCCCCGAGCGCAAGCAGATCTTGGTCGTCGACGACGAGGCCAACCTGCGGCGGGTGTTGGCCGCGCAGCTCACCCGGGACGGCTATGAGGTCCACGTCGCAGAAGACGGCGAGGCAGGCCTCGCGCTGCTCCGAGAGAACCACATCGATCTGGTGATCACAGACCTTCGCATGCCCAAGATCGACGGGATGGACCTGCTGCGCGCGGCGCTGAGGGACGATCCTGCGCGGCCCGTCCTGATGATGACCGCGCACGGCACGGTCGAGACCGCCGTCGAGGCGCTCAAGACGGGGGCGTTCGACTACCTCACCAAGCCCTTCGACCAAGAGGAGGTGCGGATCGTCGTGCGCAAGGCGCTGCGCACGCGAGAGCTGGCGGCGAGCGACGCCACGCGCGAAGAGCCTCGCGAGGAGTCGGGCGCGCGCTTCGGCATCATCGGACAGAGCCAGCCGATCCTCGACATCTACAGCGTGCTCGAGCGCGTCGCCGACACGCCGACGACCGTGCTCGTCACCGGAGAGAGCGGCACGGGCAAGGAGCTCGTCGCACGCGCCCTTCATGAGAGCTCCTCTCGGCGCGACGGCCCGTTCATCAAGGTCAACTGCGCCGCGATCCCCAAGGACCTGATGGAGGCCGAGCTGTTCGGCTACGAGCGGGGGGCCTTCACCGGGGCTGTCGCGTCGAAGCCGGGCCGGTTCGAGCTCGCTTCAGGGGGCACCCTCTTCCTCGACGAGATCGGCGAGCTCCCCGTCGACATGCAGGTGAAGCTCTTGCGCGTCCTCCAGGAGAGCGAGTTCGAACGCGTCGGTGGCATCAAGACGATCAAGGTCGACGTCCGCCTGGTCGCCGCGACGAACCGCGATCTCAAGCGCGAGATCGTGAACGGCGCGTTCCGCGAGGACCTGTTCTATCGCCTCAACGTCGTCCCGATCGCGCTGCCCGCGCTGCGAGAGCGCAGGAGCGACATCACGCTGCTCGTCGGGCACTTCGTGTCCAAATTCAACGCGCGGCTGCGCAAGAGCATCCAGGGCGTCGAAGAGGCGGCGACCGAGCGCCTCACCGCGTACGCCTGGCCGGGGAACATCCGGGAGCTCGAGAACGTCATCGAGCGCGCGGTGCTGTTCGCCGACGGGACGACGATCACCATCAACGACCTCTCGGAGGAGGTGCGTGGCACGGCCGCGAGCCGCGGCGAGGTCGGCGCAGCCTCGCGGATCAGCTCTCCCTCGATGGACCTGGCGGCGAAGGCCGTCGATGAGCCCGCGGTTGCCGGCTCCGACGGGCTGAAGGAGCAGGTCAAGGCCGCCATGAACCGCCTCGAGCGCGACCTCATCGAGCGCGCGCTCCACCAGACCCAAGGCAACGTCACGCACGCGGCTCGCCTGCTCAAGATCTCGCGCAAGGGCCTGCAGTTGAAGATGAAGGAGCTCGGCTTGCGCGAGCGCGACCAGGACTAGGGCGGAGGGGGGCGAGGGTGCGAAACGTGACCGCCCTCGCAGCCTCTGTCGCCCTGGCAGGCCTGGGCTCCTGCAAGGACAAGGCTCCGCAGCCCGTCGCCGGGAGCGAGGCGCCATGGGCGAGCGCAGGACCGAACATGGCGCCGCGCCCTGGCATGGTGTGGATCGAGCAGGGGACCCTGCGCGCCGGGACGCCCCTCGAGCGCGTCCCGCGGCTGCCCGACGCCGAGCTCGCCGGGCAGCCGTTCGAGCTGACGGGGTTTTTCATCGACGTCTTCCCGCACCCCAACGAGCCCGGCGCGATCCCGACCACGAACGTGACGCGGCAGGTCGCCCAGGAGCTGTGTGAGAGCGCGGGAAAGCGGCTGTGCACGGAGCTCGAGCTGGAGCGCGCCTGCAAGGGTCCCGACAACTGGGCCTACCCGTACGGCGACCGCTACCGGGAGGACGTGTGCGCCACCGGGCGCGGCGGAGACTCGCTCGTGCCGAACGGGCTCTCGGCGGCGTGCGTGAGCCCGTTCGGCGTCCACGATACACATGGCACCATCTGGGTCTGGACGAGCTCCGACTATGGTCGCGGCTCCCAGGGCCTCGCGGTGATCAAGGGCGGCAACTCGGCGCACGGCGAGCTCGTCGGTCGTTGCGCGCACGTGCGCGCGCAGCGGCCCGATGTCCCTTCGCCGAGCCTGGGCGTCCGCTGCTGCATGGGGCCTATGAACCCGGCGAAGGTCGAGCTCGAGGTGTCGCGAGGAGCGCCGCTCTCTATCGGCGCGACGACGAGGTGACCAGGACAAGTTCGAGCGGAGCATCCGCGAGCTGGTCAAGCTGCGCGAGGGTGAGCCAGAGGTCGGTCCTGCGAGCGACGACGGGCCGACCCGGTTCCAGGTCGAGCGCGTGTGGAGCTGGCACCCGCTCGGGAACGAGGCGCTGTACGTCGCGGGCGGGTGTGCCCAGCCTCCACCGGCGAAGGTGTGCGGCGTCTTCGTCGGACGCGCGACGCCCGACGGGATCAAGCTGCTCGCGTTCGCCAGCAGCGATCGCTGGCAGCCGACCTTGGCGCAGAGCGAGGAGGGCAGGGTGCTCCTGGTCATGGGTGGCGATGAGCACGGCGCCTTCCGAAAGGGCCTCGCCTGGGAGTGGGGCAAGGTGACCGTCTTCGCGAAGGAGCGAAAGAAGGGCAAGAACCGCTGGGGCGATTAGCGCTCGGGGATCGCCCACGCGTGGTTGAGCGGGCCGTGTCCGCCGCCGAGCCCAGGCGCGGCCTGGATCGCCCGTGTGACGTAGTCGATCGCGCGCGTGACCGCGGCGTCGAGCATCACGCCGCGAGCGAGGAGCGCGGCGATCGCGCTCGCCAGGGTGCAGCCCGTGCCGTGGGTGTGGCGGGTGGTCAGGCGCGCGTGGCGGACGAGCAAGGGAGCGGTCCCCGGCCTGACGAGGGCGTCGACGACCTCGGGGCCGTCGAGGTGTCCGCCCTTGACCAGCGCCGCGCGAGCCCCCATCGACACCAGCGCCTCGCCGGCGGCGACGAGGTCGCCCTCCGTCCGGATCGCCAAGCCGGTCAGCGCCTCTGCTTCTGGGACGTTCGGCGTGACGAGCTTCGCGAGCGGCAGCAGATCCCGAACGATCGCTGCCTCGGCCGGCCCGCTCATCAGGCGCGCGCCGCCCTTGGCGACCATCACCGGGTCGACGACGAGTGCGGGTCGCTCGCGCCGCGCCGTGACGACCCGCGCCACCGCGCCGATGATCTCTTCGTCGGGGAGCATGCCCGTCTTGACGATGTCGGCGCCGATGTCGTCGAGCACGACCTCCATCTGCTGCGCGACGAACGCCGCGGGCACCGGGTAGACCCCGAACACCCCCAGCGTGCTCTGGGCGGTCAAGGCGGTCACGGCGGTCGCCGCGAAGGCCCCGTGAGCGGTGATCGTCTTGATGTCCGCCTGGATCCCCGCGCCGCCGCCCGAGTCGGACCCGGCGACGACCAGAACTCTGCCGCGCATGGCCGCGAACATACTATGCTCCGCCGCCGTGTCCGCCGCCGCGAGCTCGTACCGCGCCTTCCGCGAGCTGACGCGGCTGTTCGCCCGCCGGCTCGGCGAGACGACGCTCGCCCGCGTGGCTCGCTTCGCGAGCCTCGCGATCGCGCTCGTGACCTGCGCCGGGATCATCGGGACGCGCGTGGCCGAGGGGCCTCTGGCGCCGCTCTCGAAGATGGCGCTGAGCGCGACCCGCGCCTCGATGTGGCTCGTCGCCCTCGCCATCGCGCTGGCCGCGAGCCACCAGCGATCGCTCGCAGACCGCAAGGACGGCATCGAGCTCATCGCGACCTCGCGCGGCTTCGACGGCGCGCGCCTCGGCGGCGTTCGCGCGGCAGCGGCCTTCTCGCTCTCGCTGCGGTGGATGCTCGTCCCGGCGGTCGGGACCACCGTCGCCGCGATGGCGGGGAGCGGGTCGCTCAAGGTGCTGCTCGAGCGCGCCGCGATTCTTGGGGCGGTCACGATCTTCTGCGTCTTGGCGGCCGCGGTGCTCGGCGCGCTCGGCGCCGCGGCCGACCTGCTCTCCGCGAGGCGTGGCCGGACCGTGCTCTTGTCCGCGCTGGTGCTGTCGGCGCTCGTCGCCGAGGTCGCCAGGGACCCCGCGCTCTCGATCACCGGCGGGCTGCTCACCGCCTTCAAGGGACTGCTCTACCTTGCAGGTGCGGGGAAGCTCGCGTGACGCAGGCCGCGACGCCGCCGGCCGTCGCCGCGGGCGCGCGGCTCGTCTTGCGAGACGTCGTCGCTCGCGACGCCTCGGGCTTGAAGGGGGCGGCGCGGGGCATCCTCTACGGCGTCTCCCTCGATCTCGGCGACACCGACGTGGCCGTGCTCGGTGGCATCGAGGACGGAACGCTGGCGCTGGTCGAGGCGCTCGTCGGCCGCCGTGCGCCCGACCGCGGGACGATCAAGGTCGATGGCCAAGCTCCCTTTTCGTCGCCCGAGCTGCGCCGCGACATCGCGTCGTTCGGCGTCGAGCCCGCCCTGCCGCCAGCGCGCACGGTCGCGGCCAGCGTCGGGCTCGCGACCAGCGCGTGGGAGCGTCCGGTGTCGTTCGGCGAGGTGCTCGGCCCCTGGTCGCTCGAGGCCCTCGCGTCGCGCGCGATCGCGTCGCTCACGCGATCGGAGGTCCTCGCCGTGGAGATGGCCCTCGCCTTTGCCCTGAGGTCCCCCGCGCTGGTCGTCGCCTATGAGCCGTTCGCGGACACCACGATGATCCCTCGCGCGAGGATCGAAGAGGCGCTCGCAGACAGGGCGCGCCGGTGCCCCGTGATCGCTATCACCTCGCGGCCTGCCGACGCGAAGCGGTTCGGCCGCGTCATCGTGCTGCACCGAGGTACGTTCGCGCGCTCGACCGCGGACGCGCACGCGGCGCTCGCGCCCGTCGTGCCGACGTACCTGACGGTGTGGCTCTCGGGCGGCGCCCGACAGTTCGCCTCCGCGCTCGCCAACGAGGCCGCGGCCTCGAGCGTCGCGCTCGATCTGACGGGTGAGGGCGCCGGAGTCGTCCGCGTCACCGGAGGCGACCCCGAGGGCCTCGCGCTCGCCATCGCCGACGCCGCGAGCGCTTCCGCCGCGACGGTCACCGCGGTCTCCGAGGGGGCACCGGGCCTCGCCGAGATCCGCGCCGCGACGGAGCTCGAGGTTCGCTCCGGCCAGCTCGCGGCGCAGCACCGGCAGGCCCTCGAGGCGCGCGCGCAGCAGCAGGCAGCCGCCCTCTATCAGCACACGCCCGCTGGCTACGCGCCGCCCGGGTTTGGCTATCCAGGGCAGGTCCCGTTCGGGGCCGCGGCGCCGCTGGCGCCGAGCGCACCGCCCGCGGTCGCAGCGGCGCCGCCGGCGCCGAGCGCGCCTCCGGCGGCTGCGGCGCCGGGCGAAGCGAGCCCCGCCGAGCCCCTCAACCCCAAGGAGGGAACGTGAGCGCCTCCGCCTCCATCCGTGCCGGCGTCTCGTCCGCGTTCGTTCGCCTCCGCGGGCGAGCGACGGTCGGCGTGCTGGCCTCGGCGCTCGTCGCCGTCCTGGTGATCGCGTTGATCGAGCGCAGGGAGAGCGTGGCCGGCGCCTCCGATCGCGCGCTCGCCGCGGTCTTTCGCTTCGTGCTGCCGCTCGCGGCGCTCTCCCTCTCTCAGATCCCGATCGGCGCGAAGAACCTCAAGGAGGCGATCTGGCCTGCCGCGCGCTTCGGCCTGCACCGCGGCTGGGTCGCGCTCGGGTTCGTGCTCGCCGGCGCCGTCGTGGCCGCGGCCAGCGCGGCGCTGCTGGGCGTCGTTGCGGTCGCGGCCGCGCGGGCTGGCGCGCCGGCGCGTGCAGGTGAGATGTCGCTCGCCGCGGACCTGCTCACGACGGGGTGGATCGCGCCGCTGGTCGCGGTCGCCTACGCCGCCTGGTTCGGGCTCGGTGCGACCTTCGGCCGCGCCGGCGGTGGCCGAGGCGTCGTGCTGCTCGCAGACTTCATCGTCGGCTCGGTCGGGTTCTTCGGGGTGCTGCTCCCGAAGGGCAGCGCCTACAACCTGATCGGCCTCGCCGCCCCGATGGATGTTCCGCAACGTGCGGCGTCGGCCGTGCTCGTTGGCGTCACGCTCGCGTGCATGGGCCTTTTGATCGCTCGCTGTCGGCGGTAAGGAGGGCCGCATGAGCCTAGCGCTGAGGTTCGACGCGTCTGCGTCGAAGGTCGTGATCGAGACCCAGGCCAAGGGCATGCTCGCGAAGCTCGCCCACGACCTGGCCATCGACGCAAAGGGCCTCTCCGCCAGCGCCAGCCTCGAGGGTGAGTCTGCGAAGCTCGAGCTGCGCGCCGCGGTCGACCAGCTCGCGGTCGACGGCGTCAAGAAGGGCGGTTCGATCGACCGCTCCACCCTCTCGCGCTCCGACAGAGACGACATCGAGCGGAAGATCCGCGCCGACGTGCTGCGCGGTCACGAGGTCGTGGTCGCGATGGACGCGCCCGTCGGCAACCTCGAAGCGGGGAGGCGAACCGTCGAGGCGACCGGTCGCGTAGAGGTCGGCGGGCGCAGCGCGCGGGTCAGCTCGCGCTGCGAGCTGACCGCGACGGACGCCCGCGTCACGGCCTCGGGTCGCGTGAAGATCAGTCTTGCCTCACTCGGCATCACCGCGCCGAAGGGCCCGCTCGGGGCGTTCCGCGTCGACGACGACGTCGAGGTCGTCTACTCGCTCGCGTTCGACATCGCGCGCTAGCGACACACCGGTTGCCGACGCCCCGTATGGCGACGCCTTCGCTCGCTACTCTTCGGCGCTGGGCGCCGGCGCCGTCACCTCGGGCGCCGCCCCGCCTCGGCTGCACGCGCCCGCCACCTGGTAGGGCTGACCCTTCAACCGCTGAAGCGCCGTAGCCCCTCGCCACGCGAGGTAGTGCTTGTTGAACTTGATGGCGTTCACCGGGTCGGTGATTGGGTTCTTGATGTCGCTCACCGCCACGAGCGCGAGCACCTGCTCGGCGACAGACACCGGGCAGCCGGTCAGCCGAACCGGCGCCTTGCTGCGCGCCGCCTCCGCGAACTTCGCCGTTACGCTGATCATCTTCTCGTACACGTCATCGTGCTTCGCCGAATACGGGTTCTTCGTCCGGCGGTGTTTGTACAGGCTCTCGATCGCGATCGGCTTGCCGGCGATCTCCCCCTGCCACCTGGCGCAGTCGCCGATGAACACGACCCGCTCGTTCGGCGCCGCGTCGATCGGCCCCTCGTAGGCCCCGAACACGACGTGGAGCCGAGGCATCTTGGCGTCGCAGTCGGCGTCGAACTGGCGGAGGATCTCGATCGCCTCCTCGATCGCCCCAGGGCAGCCGCCCCAGCAGTAGTCCGTGCGCTCGGGCTCGGGGGGCGGCCCCGCGTAGGCCGTGATGTGCGTCCCCTCGAAGTACTTCTCGACGCGGATCAGGCCGACCTCGAACCCTGCGGCCCTCCGCTGCGCCTCCTCGAGCGATACGTCCCCCGACACCTCGATGCTGCCGAGGTCGACGGGCCCGAACCCGCGCTCGTGGGCGAGCCGGAGGTGGTCGACGCTGAGCGGATCGATCCCGATGATCCGGCAGCCGACGGCGTCGATCGCGAGCTGACAGTTGCCGATGATCACCAGCCCGAGGTGACGCGGCTTTGGGGTGAGCATGCGCCCCTCACCGGCCTCGATGGCGTCGATGACGATCAGCTCCGGTTGGATGATGTACTGCAGGTCGGCGATCTTCTCGTCGAGCCGGTGATCGTGATCGATGAGGCGGTGGCGGTCGTCTTGGATGCCGATGTAGTTCTTCATCGAGAACGTCACGGTCGTCCACGGGTGCGACTTGAACTTGGGGCAGTTCACGAAGAAGTCGGCCTTGGCGACCGGCTCCGGGGTGAAGAGGAAGTCGCGCAGCCGCCCCTCGTGGGACAGCGGGATCTCGACCTGCGGCACCTCCTCGAAGTGGTAGTGCTTCACGCCGGTGCGCTTGAACATCGGGTAGTAGTCGGCGCCTTCGAACGCGAAGCGCGTCGGCACGGTGATGCCGCAGCGCTCCCCCACCGCCAGCTCTTCGAGGGGCTCCACGACCCTGTCGCGCAGCGCCATGATCACGCCCTCGAGCAGCTCCGGACGCGTGTACGCGTGCGGAAACTGAGGCTTGGACGCGACGCAGTTCGGCTTGATGAGCGCGCGCCCGCGGGGCGACAGCCCCAGCTCTTCCATCGCTTCGCGCACGATCACGCGGATCTTGCCGGGATCGTACGTGTCGCAGTGGCGGAGGATGACCTTGGGCCGCGGGGGGATCTTCATCGCACGACTAGCGTAGCGCCGCGGAGGTCGAAGGTCCCCTGCTCGTCGAGGCTCGTCCCCCTCGTCTCCCGCGCGGCGCCGTGCAAGGCTCAGCGCCAAGTCCATGGATCTGCACGCAACCATGCGCGCCTGGCAGCGCGAAGAAGACGGCTCGTACAAGGCGGAGATCGCAGGCCTCAGCCTCCACGTCACGTGGCACCCCGAGGGCACCGACGCGCGCCGCGGCTTCACCTGGAAGATCGAGGGCGCAGGCGGGGTCGTCGCCGAGGCCGAGGCCGTCGAGGAGGAGATCGAGGTCGCGATGGCGCTCGCGGAGCACGCCGCGAAGCGGCACGCCAAGTAGCGCTCAGCCGGCGCCGCTGGTCAGCGCCTCGAGCCGAGCGCGCAGCTCGCGCGACATGTCGAGCGTGCGCCCCTCGATCGTGAACACGAGGCCGTCCCCTTGCTCGAGGCGGCGGCAGCGGTGGGTCTTGAGGCGCAGGACGTCCCCCGAGCCCAGCTGCCCCTCGGGGCGCGAGCCCGGCGCGAACGGCTTGGACGAGCGGACCGTGACCGACTCGCCGCCGAGCGACACGACGCGACCGTCGCCGCCGCCCTGCCACGCGACCGAGAGCCCGGCGCTCACCGCTCTCCCCTGCGGGCCGCCGATATCGCGACGCGGGCCTCTTTGTCGGCCTCCTTGCGCTTCAACGACTGCCGCTTGTCGTAGGCCTTCTTGCCGCGCGCCAGCGCGATCTCGATCTTGGCGTAGGGACCCTTGAAGTAGAGCTGGGTGACCGTGATGGTCATCCCGTCGCGCTCGACGCCGCGCTTGAGCTGCTCGATCTCTCGCTTCGAGAGCAGTAGCTTCCTCGCCCGCTTCGCCTCGTGGGAGTAGGGCGACCCCTGCATGACGGGGATGTTCACGCCGCGGACGAAGGCCTCGTCCCCGTCGAAGCTGACCCACCCGTCGGTGAGATCGGCCTTTCCCGTGCGCAGGACCTTCACCTCGCTGCCGATCAGGACGAGCCCCGCCTCGAAGCGGGACTCGAGCTCATAGTCGAAGCCCGCGCGGCGGTTCACCGCGACGACGTCGATCCTTCGGGGCTTCTTGGCTTCCTTGCTCACGGAGAGGAGGAGCGGGACGGTAGTCGGGCGCGGCCGACCGTCAAGCAGTCATGTACTGCGTGAACGTCGACAGGTCGTTGGCAGCGCCTCGCGCGGCCTCCAGGGACACGACGCGGCGCTTGGCCAGGTCCGCGAGCGACCGCTCGAGCGGGATCATGCCCTCGCCGCGGCCCGCCTGCATCGCGCTCTTGATCGACGCTGGCTTGGCGTCTCGGATCGAGGCAGCGACGCTGGCCGTGACGCGAAGCACCTCTGCTGCGAGCGCGCGCCCCCCTCCCTCGCGCGGCAGGAGGCGTTGGGCCACGACGGCGCGCAGCGAGTCGGCCAGCATCACCCGGATCTGTCCTTGCCGCTCGGGGGCGTAGGTGTCGATCACCCGCTCGATCGCGCTCACAGCGCCCCGGCTGTGGAGGCTGGCGAGCACGAGGTGGCCGGTCTCCGCGGCCGTCAGGGCGAGCTGGATGCTCTCGGGGTCACGCATCTCGCCGATCAACAGGACGTCGGGGTCCTCCCGCAGGGCGTCGCGCAGTCCCGTCGCGAAATCGCGCGCGTCTCGTCCGATCTGCCGCTGTCGTACCAGGCTCGAGCCGTGGCTCGACAGGACGTACTCGATGGGGTCTTCGAGCGTCACGCACACCACGCTGCGCGACTCGATCGCGTGCTGCGCGAGCGCCGCCAGCGTCGTGCTCTTGCCCGAGCCGGTCGCGCCAGTCACCAGCACGAGCCCGTTCGGCAGGTGGCCGAGGTCGTCGATGGCGATCGGGAAGCCGAGGCTCCCGAGCGTCGGGACTCTGTCGGCCAAGACCCGGATCGCCATCGCGAGGCCACGCGAGGTGGCGTAGACGTTGACCCGCCCGCGCGCGCCGCCGGGGAGGTCGACCGACACGTCGGCCGAGGCCTTCTGCGCGAGGCGTGCGTCGAGCGCCGGGCCGACGGTCGACCGGGCGAGCTCGAGCAGCGGCTCCGAGATCGCCGCGTCGAGCGGGACGAGCCGACCGTGCACGCGCGCCATCGGTGGGTCGCCCTCGGAGACGTGCACGTCGCTGGCGCCCATGCCGATCGCCCGCGTCACCAGCGCCTCGAGCGTGTTCGCGAGGCGGTAGGGGCGTGCTCGGCGCGAGCGTGGCAGCGGCGAAGGCGGCGAGCGCGGGCGCAGCGGGCGCCGCCAGAGGTGCGGGCTCCAGATGCAGGGGCGTCGCTCCGGTCGCAGGGGGAGCGGCGGCTGAGCTGGGCCTCTCTCGAGGCGCGACGGGGGCTCGCAGCACGATCGCGTCGATCGCGAGCGCCGCGCCCGGTCGCTTGGTGATGGTCAGCCGGAAGGCGCCGAGCCGCTCGACGTCGTGAGAGAGCTCGATCCGCCCCAGCTTGTCGAGCTGAGCGAGCCTGGCGTCGTCGAGCAGCTCGCCGAGCAGCTGGCGGAGCGCCTCGGTCGAGGTCGCTGGCATCGTCAGCTTCTTGGGCGCTCCCTGCGCGAACATACTCGGCGCCTTGTCGGTGCCGAGGCGCAGCTCGTTGGCGCCTTGTTGGTCCACGATGCGGAGCAGGCTGTCGAGCGCGGACATCGGCCAGGCAGCATAGCGGTCCGTGCGTGCGCGGTATTCCCCGCCGTGGTAGCGCAACCGTCCAGCTGCGCCCCATGCTCCCCATCGTCCTCGTCGCCGCCAAGACCCACAACCTCAAGGGCGTCGACCTGACCCTCGGGCCGGGCGAGATCGTCTGCGTCACGGGTCCGAGCGGCGCGGGCAAGTCGTCGCTGGCGATGGACACGCTCTACGCCGAGGGGCAGCGGCGCTTCGTCGAGAGCTTCACGCCTTACGCCAGGCAGTTCCTCGAGCGGCTCGACCGCCCTCCCGTCGAGCGGCTCGATCCGATCGCCGCCGGCATCGCCGTCGATCGGCGCGCGCCCATCAAGAGCTCGCGCTCCAACGTCGCCACCATGGCCGACCTCGAGCCCTACTTGAGCGCGCTCTTCGCGCGGGAGGCGACGCCCGAGTGCCCGCGCTGCGGCGTCCCTGGGGAGCGCACCGACGCGACGCGCGCCGCGGCGAGGCTCGTGAAGGAGCAGGCCGGAAAGCGCGTGACCGTGGTCTACCCGATCCGCGTCGACGGGGCCGAGGCGTACCTCGACGCCCGCGAGACCCTGCTCAAAGATGGGTACCGTCGCCTGTGGGTCGGCGGCCAGGTCCGCGAGCTTGATGACCTCGCGCCGAGCGCCATCCTCGACGGGGGGCGGGGGGAGATGTCGGTCGTCGTCGATCGGCTGAAGCTCGCGCGCGACGAGCGGCCGCGCCTCGCGGCCGCGCTCGAGCAGGCCTGGCACCGCTCGCGCGGCGGGGCATGGGTCCACGTCGAGGGCGCCCTCGGCCCGATCCCGCTGGCGCAAGGGCTCGTCTGTCCGTCGTGCGCGACCGTCTTCCCGCCGCCCTCGCCCGCGATGTTCTCGTACCAGTCGCCGATCGGGGCGTGCGCGAAATGCCGGGGCTTCGGTCGCACGATGGGCATCGACTGGTCGAAGGTCGTCCCCAACGAGAACCTGAGCCTCGCGAAGCGCGCGATCCGTCCTTGGGGCGGCAAGACCAGCCAATACGAGCGCCGCGTCCTGAAGAAGTTCTGCGAGGCGCGAAAGATCCCCATGGATCGGCCCTGGCGCGAGCTCACGGCGGAGCAGCAGCGCGCCGTCCTCGACGGCGAGGGGACCTGGTCCGGCGGGAAATACCCGGGCGTACGAGCGTGGTTCGAGTGGCTCGAGTCGCGCACCTACAAGATGCACGTGAGGGTGCTCTTGTCCCGCTACCGGTCGTACGACGTCTGCGACGCGTGCGACGGCAAGCGGCTGTCCCCTGGCCTCCTCCGCGTACCGCATCGCAGGCCTCGATCTCGGGAGCTTCCATCGCCTCGAGATCCGCGACGCCGCGAGCCGCCTCGAGTCGTTCGCGACGGTCACCGGACAAGGCGCCGTCGCCCGCGCCGAGATCCTCTCGCGCCTGCGGTACCTCGAGCGCGTCGGCCTCGGGTACCTCACGCTCGATCGTCAGGCGCGCACCCTCTCCGGCGGCGAGGCCCAGCGGGTCTCGCTCACGGCGGCGCTCGGCACCGCGCTCGTCGGCGCGCTGTTCGTCCTCGACGAGCCCACCGTCGGGCTCCACCCGACGGACGTGCCCCCGCTCGTCGACGCGATGCGGGAGCTCGCCGCCCGCGGCAACGTCGTCCTCGTCGTCGAGCACGACCCGCAGATCATCGCGGCCTGCGATCGAGTGCTGGAGCTCGGCCCAGGGCCTGGCAAGTCCGGCGGGTCGCTCGTTTACGACGGCCCGCTCTCAGGGCTCGCGGCCCACCCGGAGCGGGCGACCTCGCGCGCCCTCGCTCCCGCCGCGCTGCCGCCGAGCGGACGCGCCGACCGAACCACCGGGCCGTCGCTGGTGGTGAAGAACGCTCGCGGCCACAACCTGCGCGGGTTGACCGCTCGGCTCCCGCTCGGCGCCATCGTCGCCGTCACCGGCGCGAGCGGCTCGGGGAAGAGCTCGCTCGTGGTCGACGTCGTCTATCGCTCGGTCGCGCGCCACGTCGGCGAGGGCTTGGTGGAGGCGCCGCTGCCCCACGACGGGCTCGACGGGCTCGAGGCGATCCGCGGGGTCGAGCTCGTCGACCAGTCACCGCTCGGTCGCACCTCTCGCGGAAACCCCGCGACCTACAGCGGCGCGTGGAACCGCGTTCGTGCGCTGTTCTCCGCGACCGCCGAGGCAACTGCGCGCGGGCTCGGCCCTGCCCATTTCTCGTTCAACGTCGCGGGCGGGCGCTGCGACGCGTGCTCGGGCGAGGGCGCGGAGACGGTCGAGATGCAGTTCTTGGCCGACGTCTCGCTCACCTGCGCGGTCTGCGCGGGCAAGCGCTTCAAGCCCGAGGTGCTCGAGGTCCGCCTGGAAGGTTGCACGGTCAGCGACGTGCCCGCGATGACCGTCGTCGAGGCCATGGAGCACTTCGCCGGTGACGCCGCGATCGTGCGCGCACTGGGCCCGCTCGCGAAGCTCGGCCTCGGCTACCTGACGCTCGGTCAGCCGCTCTCGACGCTGTCGGGCGGCGAGGCGCAGCGCGCGAAGCTCGCGCGGGCCCTCACCGAGACGAAGCGCGGCAAGCTCTTCCTGTTCGACGAGCCGAGCGCCGGTCTCCACGAGGACGAGGTCTCGCACGTGTGCGGCGCGCTAGAGGCCCTCGTCGCCTCTGGCGCGAGCGTCATCGTCGTCGAGCACGACATGTCGATCATCGCGCGCGCCGACTGGGTGGTCGAGCTCGGCCCGGGCGGCGGCGCCGAAGGGGGGACGCTGGTCGCCGAGGGGACCCCCGCGCAGATCGCGAAGGGAAAGACGCGGACCGGCGCCGCCTTGCGTGCTCGCCGCGCAGGGTTCACCGCCGCGCCCGAGCGCCCGAGGGAGCGGCGGCCGCCTCCCGCGCTCGGCATCGAGGTCCAGCACGCCCGGGAGCACAACCTGAAGGACGTCTCGCTGACGATCCCGCACGGCCAGATCGTCGTCGTGACTGGTCCGAGCGGGTCGGGCAAGAGCACGCTCGCGTTCGACGTCGTCTTCGCAGAGGGCCAGCGGCGCTTCCTGGAGACGCTGACGCCCTATGCGCGCCAGTTCTTGCCGAGCCTGCCTCGGCCCGACGTCGATCGCGTCGTGGGCGTGCCGCCGGCGATCGCGCTCGAGCAGCGCACGGCTCGCTCCGGCGCGACGAGCACCGTCGCGACCGTGACCGAGATCGCCCAGTACCTGCGCCTGCTCTTCGCGAAGGTCGGCGAGGCGTATTGTCCGGCCTGCGACGAGCCGATCGTCGCGAGCACTCCCGACGAGGCCTTCGCCCGCGTGACGTCGCTCGGCGGCAAGCGAGCGCTCCTCGCGCCCGCGGTCAGCGCCCGCAAGGGCACGTACCTCGACGTGTTCGCCGCCGCGGCTCGCGCCGGGATCTCGCAGGCCGTGGTCGACGGTGTGCTCTCGGGGACGGACAAGCCGCCGCGCCTCAAGAAGACCCAGGAGCACTCGATCGACCTCTTGGTCCACGAGGGCAGCCTGCGGTCGTTGGCGCGCGCGGTGTTCGACCGCGCTCTCGTCCTCGGGCGGGGCGCCGTGAGGGTGAGGCACGCCTCGGCCCCCGAGAGCGACGCGGGCGAGGTCTTCGTGTCGACCCTCCGCGCGTGCCGGCGATGTGGCGAGAGCGTGCCCGAGCTCGATCCGCGGTACTTCTCGTTCAACACGAAGCAGGGGCAGTGTGCGGCCTGCGAAGGCTCCGGGCTGGAGAGCCCCGACGACCCGACCGACCGCACCCC
The DNA here is from genome assembly GCA_016719945.1 of Polyangiaceae bacterium. Taxonomy (GTDB): domain Bacteria; phylum Myxococcota_A; class Polyangia; order Polyangiales; family Polyangiaceae; genus Xiheicaenibacterium. The sequence goes on from JADJYE010000006.1 coordinate 370,220, forward strand.
CTGCGCCGCGTGCGAGGGCTCGCGACTCTCGCCACTTCCGCGGGCGCAGCGCCTCGCAGGCCTGCGCTACCACGAGGTCACGCGGATGAGCGTCAGCGCGGCGTGCGCTTGGTCCAAGGCGCTGCGGTTCGAGGGCGCGCGGGCGATCATCGCCGAGGCTCCGCACAAGGAGCTCGTACGGCGCCTCAGCTTCGTCGATGAGGTGGGCCTGGACTACCTCTCCCTCGACCGGCTCGCGTCCACCTTGTCGGGCGGGGAGATGCAGCGGCTGCGCCTCGCGGCTCAGCTCGGGAGCGGCCTCACGGGCGCGCTCTACGTGCTCGACGAGCCCACGATCGGCCTGCACCCGCGCGACACCCGGCGCCTGCTGGCCAACCTCCGCAAGCTCGCCGACATGGGCAGCACCGTGCTCATGGTCGAGCACGACGCGGAGACGATCCGCGCGGCAGACTACTTGATCGATCTCGGCCCGTCGGGAGGCCGAGGCGGAGGGCGCGTGATGTCCGCCGGCCCGCCCGCTCAAGTCCTCGGTGACGCCGCGTCCCCCACCGCTCGCGCCCTCGCCGAGGAGCACGCCATCGCGACCGTGCGCCGGCCGCTCGGCGGCTCCACCGACGTCGTCTCCATCTTCGGCGCCCGCGCTCACAACCTCGACGTCCAGCGCGTCGACTTCCCCGTCGGCCGGTGGACCGTCGTCGCAGGCGTGAGCGGCTCGGGGAAGAGCACGCTGACGAGCCAGGTGCTCTACCCCGCAGTGCGGCGCGCGCTGCAGCTCGAGGCCGAAGAGCCGAAGGAGCACGACCGCGTCGTCGTGCCGTCGTCGATCGGGCGCGCCATCGCGGTCGATCAATCGCCGATCGGCCGCACGCCTCGCTCGGTCCCCGCCACGTTCCTGGGGATCTTCGACGACATCCGGCGCCTGTTCGCGTCCACGCCGGACGCGAAGGTGCGCGGCTTCGGGCCGGCGCGGTTCTCGTTCAACACCGCGAGCGGCGGCCGCTGCTCGGCGTGCGACGGGCAAGGCGTCACCTCGCACGAGATGTCGTTCCTGCCGAACGTCACGACCCCGTGCGAGGCGTGCCAGGGCTCGCGGTTCGAGCCGTCGACGCTCGAGGTGCGGTACGCGGGGCTCTCGATCGGCGATATCTTGGACCTCTCCGCCGAGGAGGCCCTCACGTTCTTTCGCGCGCACGCGAAGGTCGCGCGCATGCTCGAGCTGGTCGTCGACCTGGGCATTGGGTACCTCAAGCTCGGCCAAGGGTCGCACACGCTGAGCGGAGGCGAGGCTCAGCGACTGAAGCTCGCCACGGAGCTCGCGGCGCAGGTCCGCACCAAGCCCACCCTTTACGTCCTCGATGAGCCGACCACCGGGCTGCACTGGAGCGACGTCGCCCGCCTCATCGCCGTGCTCGATCGCCTGGTGCACCGAGGGGACACCGTCGTGGTCATCGAGCACCACCCCGGTGTGATCGCCTCGGCCGACTGGATCATCGAGCTCGGCCCCGAGGGTGGGGTGGCGGGTGGGCGAGTCGTCGCATCGGGCACCCCCAAGGACGTCGCGAGGCTGAAGACCCCCACGGCGGCAGTGCTGCGCCAGGTGCTCGGTCTGCAGCGCGTCTCCGCCAAGGGCCCGCGGCCATCGGCTCGCGCACCGTCGTAGCTCGTCGAGGTCCCGTCAGTCCGCGCTCAGTTCCAGTTGGCGGTCTCGGACGCCCGCGTGAGCGCGCGCTCGACGTCGACGCGGTCGGGGGCCTGTGGCGCCGCGCTCAGGTAAAAGGCGAGGTCGGCGGCGGCGGCGGCTCTCGCGCCGAGGGCGAGCGCGTGCAGCCCACGGTCGCGACGCGCAGGGACTCCCGCGTCCAGCTTGACGAGGCGATCGCACACCACGAGCGCTCCGCGGTGGTCCCTCCGCTGCTCGTGGATCGTGCGGAGGTTGGTGAGCATGCGAACCAGGACGCCGCGCATGTCCAGGGGCTCGAGGTGCGCGGCGCGGACCTCGGCGGACGGGCCGAGCACGCGGCGCACGAGCTCGCGCAGATCGGCCGGAGCGAGCGCGCGCATCCGGTCGAACGGGTCGACGATCGCGCCGTTCGGCCCCCCCAGGCGCACCAGGACGTGGCCCGGGAAGCCGAGGATGTCGGCGACGACCCCGGCGCGTCGCGCGACCGCCGAGATGATCACGGCGAGCGAGACCGGGATGCCGAGCCTGCGCTCGAGCACGTCGGGCACGTAGCTGTTGCGCGGGTCGTTGTAGTCCGCCCGGTTGCCTCGCAGCCCGGCCGTCCGGTAGAGCACGTCGGCCAGCACCGCCAGCTGCTCCTGGATCGTGGAGCTACGGTCGAGCCTCGCCGAGGTCGCGTCCGCGAGCGCGTCCAGGCGAGCGCGGGTCTGGGCGAGGTCCAAGCTCGGGCGCGCGTCGCGAGCGATGATGAGCGCGCCGTCCTCGACTGTCGCGAGGGGGGACTCCAGGAGCGACCTCAGCGCGCCGATCGATGTCGGCCGGGTCACGGTCCCCTCGGGTTGCGGGGCTGCGCTCCGCCTGACCTCGTGCCGGGCGCCGGCGCGCTGGTGACGTCCGGGGCGGCGCTCGCGTCGGTCGGCGCTGGGGCGGACACGGCCGGGCGGGCGGTCCGCGCGGAGGGCCTGGGGAACGCGCGCTTGGCGCTGGGCGCCACGCGGGTCGTGCCCTCGGCGTCCGCGGTGGCGGCGTGCTTCTCCTTCTTGCTCTTCTTCTTGCTCTTCACCTTCGCGCTCGCCGCGGGCTCTTCCTCTGTCTCCGCGCCCGACCGCATGACGAGGAAGGCGCCCCCCAGAGCGAGGAGCAGGACACCGAGCACACCTAGCAGCACGAGCGCTCGTCGGTTCGCCCGCGCCGACTTCACGATGGGCACCGCCATCGCCGATGCTTCCAGGGAGACCTCGCCGTCGCCTGGCTTGGCCTCCGAGAGCGGGAGCTGAGGCGCCCCGAGGTTCGACGCCGCGGGCGGCCCGAGCAGCGGGTCAGGCACCGGGGCGATCGGGGGCGCTGCCAGCGCGAGCTCGATCGGAGGTGGCGCCGAGGCGGTCGCTTGGGCGGCCGGCGTCGGGCCGGGCGCGACCGCTTGGGCGACGGGCGACGTGGCCGGCGCTTGGGCGCTCGCCTCGGTCGGGGGCCCGCCGAGGGATGGGAAGGGTGCCACCGCCATCGCCGACCCAGGCGGTGGCGGCGGCGGGAACGCCATCCCGCCACCGCTCGTCGCGGGGGGATTCGCTGCGAGCTCGGTCGAGCCCGGCCAGCCGGGCGGCGGAGCTTGCTGGGTCATCGGACTCCTAGCCTACACCGAAGCCGCGGTCAGCGCTTCGGGGCGAGGATCTTCTTGCCGACGGGAACGACGCGCCCATGCACCGTCTTCGACTCGGGCTTCGACGCGGTCTCGCTGCGCGGGGTCGACGCCTTGGGACGCGGTAGCTTGAGCGTGGGGCGGCTGTCGGCCTGCTTCGAAGGCTCGGCCTTGGGCTTCTGAGGCTCCGTCTGGATCGGGATGGCGCTCTGGATCGGCTCGAGCGCCCCGTGGGGGATCGGCTCGAGCTTCGGCTTGCCGGGCTTCTTCGGCTCGTCTTCCGGTTTTTTGGTGGTGCTCGTGCCCATCCCCGGGATCGGGAGGTCGAACGGAGGCCAGGTCGAAGGGATGATGACCGTCGGGATGATCGACGTGTTCGAGGCGCTCGGCTTGGGACCGGTGGGGCGCGGGCCCGGCGTCGTCGGCCGCGGGCTCGTCTGCGTGGTCGCCACCGTCGGCGGGGTGTACGTCGGCTGCGGATCCGGCGCGACCGACACGACCGACGTCTGCGTGACGGGCTCGGTCGTCGTGGCGGACTTCGTCGGCAACGCGACGGTCTTGGTGTCGTCCTTCGTCTTGTGCTTGCCCGACTGCTCGTAGGCGTAGACGCCCGCGACCACCGCGCCGGCGACGACCGAGCCGATGAGCAAGATGGACCCGAACCCGATGCCCGAGCGGCGACGCTTGCGCGGGGCCGCATAGACCGGGGTCTGGACCATCGGGTAGCTGGCGATGGGCGCGGCGGCGTCATAGCTCGCGGTCGCGGGCAGCGGCGCGGCCTTGTCGATGTCGGTGCCTCCGGGCCGGACGACGCCCGCCACGCGGGAGCCCGGCGGCGGCACGCTCGCCGGCTTCGCGTCCGCGGGCGGCTTGTACGCCGCGGTGGAGCCGGGGAAGAAGGGCTGGCCCTCGACCGTGGAGTCGAACTTCGGCGCCTCCTTCGGGTGGCCCGCCGCCGCCTGGAGCTTGGCGCTGATCGCCGCGATATCGTCGCCGATATAAGGGTGCGACACCTTGTCTGTGGCCGCCCCGTCGGGCTTGCTCGAGACGGCCGCGCCGTCCACCGACCACCCGTCGGGGGACTTCGCCGCGACCGTGCCGGCGAACTCGGGACCGAGGTCCGCCGCCTTGGAGCTCGCCGCTGCGTGGCCGGCCGGCTCTTGGCTCGGCTTCGGCGCGACGTCGGAGATCGCGGGCGTGACGTTCGGAGGCGCCGTGGTGAGGCTCACCTTGGCGAGGTCCTTCGTGAACGGCTCCATCGCCGTCTTGAAGTCTGCGACGGACGCGAAGCGCTCCTTCGGGTCGGGCGCCATCGCCTTGTGCACGATGTCCGCGAGGCCCGGGGGGACGTGCGGCGCGAGATCGAGCAGCTTCGCGATGTTGCCGGAGAGGTACGCCGCGGCGATCTGGTGCGCCTCGTCTCCCCCCACGGGCCTACGGCCTGCGAGCATCTCGAAGAAGATCACGCCGCAAGAGAAGATGTCGGCGCGGGCGTCGACGGCGTCCGCGGAGAAGACCTGCTCCGGGGCCATGTACTCGGGCGTGCCCATGATCACGCCGGGCCGCGTGAGGCCCTTGTAGAGCTCGCCGTTGATCTTCAGCTTGGCGATCCCGAAGTCGAGCAGCTTGACGTAAGGCTCGCCCTTCTTGCCCTCGACGATCATCACGTTGTCGGGCTTGAGGTCGCGGTGCACGACCCCTTCGTCATGGGCGGCCTCGAGGCCGTCGAGCATCTGCGAGCTGTATTTGAGGGCGTCCTCGTAGGCGAGGCGCTTGCCGTCGCGGTAGTTGTCCTCGTACAGCGCCTGCAGGCTCTTTCCCTTCAGGAGCTCCATCACCATGAACGGCAGGCCGGTCGGCGTCTGCTCGACGTCGGTCACCTTCACGACGTGGCGGCTGTCGATCTTCGCGGAGACGCGGGCCTCCTGGAGGAAGCGCTGCACCAGCCCTTGGCGGCGCGCGAGCTCCGGGTGAAGGAACTTCAGCGCCACGGCCTTCCCGAGCACCTCGTGCTGGGCCTCGAACACGCTGCCCATGCCTCCATCTCCCAACAAGCGGGTGAGGCGGTACTTGTTGTTGATGAGCTGGCCGACCTGAGGGCGCATGGTTTTGACGGGGGGGGTAGTCACGTAGCTCGTGCCGTCGCTTCGGAGCCCGATGAAGCCGGCCGGCTCGGCGGGCTTGGGCGACATCAGCAGGGCGGAAGCCCCCAGACCGGACGCTCCTTCGAGCGGCGCGGCCGGCGCGGAAAACCCAGAACCAGAGGGGGTTATGGCGCTTCGGAAGAGTCTCACGACCCTTATGACGGGCGAGTGAGACAAATGACGACGGGGGTGGGATGAAAAAACTGTGGGGGGTTGACCTCGGTTGGGAGCGGACCCCGGAAACTCTCTCAGACCTTGGGGCCACGCGCTAGTGTTCCCTTCGACGCACCCATGCTCACCCGACCCGTCCTCGACCCCATCATCGAGCGCGCCCTCGTGGAAGATCTCGCCGGAGGCGACCTCACGGTCGAGGCCTGTGTCGACCCCGACGAGCGCGCCACGGCCGTCGCCCTCGCGAAGGCCCCCCTCGTCTTGTGCGGCTCCGACGTTTTCCGTCGCGTCTTCGAGATCCTGGACGCCAGCGTCCGGTTCGAGCAGCTGGCCGAAGAGGCGGCGAGCGTCGCGAAGGGCACCGTGGTCTGGCGACTCGAGGGTCCGGCCCGTTCCTTGCTCATGGGCGAGCGGACGGCTCTGAACCTCGTCCAGCGGATGAGCGGCATCGCCACCCTCGCCCGCACCTACGTTGGCGCCCTGCCTCCCGGCTCGACCACTCGCATCACCGACACCCGCAAGACCACCCCCGGCCTGAGGGCGCTCGAGCGGTACGCGGTTCGCGTCGGCGGAGCCCACAACCATCGCAACGACCTGGGCAGCGCCGTCATGATCAAGGACAACCACATCGTAGCGAGCGGCGGCATCGCCGCGGCCGTCGAGCGGGCTCGACGGCGCGCGCCGCACACGAGCCGCATCGAGGTCGAGGTGACCACCCTCGACCAGCTCGAGCAGGCGATCTCGGCCAGAGCCGACATCATCATGCTCGACAACTTCAGCGACGAGCTCACGCGGCGCGCCATGGCCCGGGTCAAGGAGCTGCCTGCGCGGCCCTTGGTCGAGGCGTCCGGAGGCATCACGCTGGAGCGGGTCGCGCGGCTCGGCGAGATCGGCGTCGATGTGATCAGCGTGGGTGCGCTCACGCACTCGGCACCCGCGGCGGACATCTCGCTGGATTTCGTCCTGTCTTGAGCTGCGCCGCGCTCGACGGCGCGCGCATCGTCGCCCGCATCGCGCAGCTTCGCCCCGGTCCCGCCGCGCCGGTGATCGTGAAGGCGAGCACCGGCTCCACGAACGACGACGCCAAGGCGCTCGCGCGGAGCGGACCGGTCCACGGCGCCGTCGTGCTCGCCGAAGCGCAGACGCATGGGCGCGGGCGCAGCGGCAGCCGCTGGTACTCGCCCGCGGGCGAGAACCTCACGCTGTCGATCGTGCTGCTGCCGGGGGCGATCGGCGCCTCCACGGCCACGTTCTCGCTCGTGGTCGGGCTGTGCGTCGCGCGCGCGGTGGAGGCCGCTGCCGGGGGCTCGCTGCGCGCCGGAGTGAAGTGGCCCAACGACGTGCTCGTCGAGCGACGCAAGATCGCCGGTGTCCTGATCGAGGGCGCGTCGGGCCAAGGTCGCGCGACCCTCGTGGTTGGCGTCGGCGTCAACGTCGGCTCTCGCTCCTTCCCGCCCGAGCTCTCCGAGCTGGCGACGTCGCTCGCGCGCGAAGGCGCGCTCGACGTCGACCGCAGCCTGGTCGCCGCAGACATCGTCGCTGGCGTGCTGGACGCCTGGGACGCGTTCGCGAGCGCGGGGCTCGAGCCCTGGCTGGGCGAGCTCGCGCGGCGCGACGCGCTCCGCGGGCGCAGCGTGCGAGTCGAAGCCGTGTCTGGGGTCGCCGAGGGGATCGCCCCGGACGGGCGCCTGCTCGTGCGTACGCCGCCGGGCGACTTGGTGAGCGTCGTCGCGGGGCACGTCGAGCTCCTCGACCTGCCCGCCCAGTCGCCGGCGCGCTGAGGGTCAGCGCTGCTTCTGCTTCGCGGCGTGCCACGCCTTCGTGTCGTGACCCACGAGGCACGACGCCAGCATGCAGTCGCGCAGCGCTCGCTCCTGGTAGGTGGCGGACGCGTGGGTCGCGGCCGAGCCGAGCAAGAAGACGGCGCGGCTGTTGACCATCTCCGCGCGGGACACGCGACGTGACCCGGTCTCGACGGCGAGATCGACGCCCCGCGCCTCGAGCATCTTGGCCAGCTTCTCGCCGTTCGTCAGCGGCTTGCCGGCCACCGCGTAGCTGACGAGCTTGTGCCTCTTCTCAGGCTCCGAGGCGAAGTCGGCGAACGCACCGAGCTCCCCGTACAGGGCGTCGAACAGGTACACCTCACGCAGGTCGACGCCGCCCCGCTGCGCGGCGGCGGCGGCCGCCCGATAGCCCCCCGAGTGAGCCGAGGCGACCACGCGCCCTGCTCCCTTCGCGGAGCCGAGCCCCGCGTCGCCGAGCGCCTTCGAAGCCGCCTTGGTCGCGCACAGCTCGAGCACCTCGGACAGCAGCCGCGCGACGCCGCCGCTCTTCATCAGCTTGCCGAAGTCTCCATCCGAAGCGTCGACGGGGCCCTGAGGGACGACGAGGATCGCGTTCTGTTTGCTCTCGACGACCTGCTCGCGCAGCGCGTGGGCGCCGATGACGCGCCTCGCGGTCGTGTTGTGCCCGTGGAAGTGCACGACGACGTCGACCTTCTTCGAGGCGGGCAAGCGGTAGCTGGCGGGCACGAACACGACGACGGTCGGGTCGTCGTAGACGCTGCCCTTCATCGGGTAGGGCGCCGCCTTCGCGGCGAGCGTGAGCGTCGTGCCGCCGCTCCCGGCCTTGATCTCGGTCACCCCGACCTTCGGCGGCGCCTTCCTGCCGGCGGCGCCCGCCTCCCCGCCGACCGTCGCGGCGAGGGCCGCGGCTACGAGCCCCGAGATCGCGCCACGCCTCAGCATGTCGACCGAGCTAGCAGCGAGCGCGTCTTTGGGCCAAAGAAGCGTCCAGGGCCGCAGGTGAAAGAAGACACGCTCGTCGTCCACGAGATCTACAAGAGCGTCCAAGGCGAATCGACGTTCGCTGGGGTGCCGTGCACCTTCGTGCGCCTCACGGGCTGCAACCTCCGCTGCTCGTGGTGCGACACGCCGCAGGCTTTCTACAAGGGCACGCGAATGGCCCGCGCGACGGTGCTCGCGCGCGCCCTCGAGCTGGGCACTCCGCTGGTCGAGCTCACCGGCGGTGAGCCGCTCCTCCAGCCAGGCGCGCTGCCGTTGCTCGCCGAGCTGTGTGACGCCGGTCGCACCGTCCTCGTGGAGACGAGCGGCGAGGCCGACGTCTCGCGGGTCGATCGCCGCGTGCACAAGATCATGGACCTCAAGGCCCCCGCCTCCGGCGAGTCCCACAGGAACCGCTGGGCCAACCTCGCGCACATCGGTCCCCGCGACGAGCTCAAGTTCGTGCTCGCCGACCGCGTCGACTACGACTGGATGCGCGGCGTCATTCGCGAGCGCTCGCTCGCCGACCTCGGGTGCGCGCTGCTCGTCTCGCCCGTCTGGGGCCGGCTCGCGCCCGAGCTGCTCGTCGAGTGGCTGCTCCACGACGCGTTTCCGGTTCGTCTCAACATGCAGATCCACAAGGTGGTCTGGGGCAAGGACGCTGCGGGCGTGTGACCGTGGCAGCCCGCGCGCTTCTGCGGTAGAGTCAGTGGATGGTCCGCGCCAGCATCCTCGGCCTAGGCTCCTACGTCCCCGATCGCGTCGTCACCAACGATCAGATCCGCTTCCTCAACGAGAAGCACGAGGTCTGCGCGGAGCCGCAGACCGACACGAACCACGAGTGGATCAAGGCGCGCACCGGCATCGAAGAGCGCCGCTACGTCCCGGCCGACTCCGGCTACGGCTCCAGCGACCTCGGTCTGTTCGCCGCCAAGCTCGCGATCGAAGACGCCGGCCTGACGCCCAAGGACATCGACTGCATCATCTTCGGCACGCTCTCTCCGGACATCCACTTCCCGGGCAACGCCGTCTTCTTGCAGTCGAAGCTGGGCATCGACGGCGAAGAGGGCTGCGCCTGCTACGACATCCGGCAGCAGTGCTCCGGCTTCGTGTACGGCCTGCAGATGGCCGACGCCTTCGTGCGCACCGGCCTCTACAAACACGTGCTGCTCGTCGGCGCCGAGCTCCACAGCCACTCGCTCGACTTCACCACGCGCGGCCGCGACGTCATGGTCCTCTTCGGCGACGGCGCCGGCGCCGCGGTGATCGGCGCGCTCGAGACCGACGACGAAAAGGAGGGCATCCTCTACACCCACTGCCAGGCCGACGGCGCCGGCGCGATGGATCTGTATTTGAAGGTCTTCGAGATCGCGAAGGCGCCGTACGTCTACTACGACGCCAACGACCGCGAGCAGAACCAGATCAAGTACCCCCAGATGAACGGCAAGAAGGTCTTCCTCAACGCCGTTCGCAACATGGTCGTCAGCGTCCAACGCGCGCTCAAGGAGTCGAAGCTCACGTGGGACGAGATCGACTGGTTCGTCCCTCACCAGGCCAACCTGCGGATCAACGAGGCCGTCGTGCAGTACGCCGAGATCCCGCCGGAGAAGGCGCTCAACACGATCCAGGTCTACGGCAACACGACGGCGGTGACGGTCCCGCTGACGATCGACCACTACCGCAAGCTCGGGAAGGTCAAGAAGGGCGATCGTATCCTCTCCACCGTCTTCGGCGCGGGGTTCACGTGGGGCTCGGCAATCTTCCGCGTCTAGCCGCCGCCGTCTCCGTCTGCGCTGCGCTCGCGTGCGGCGACTCCACGGGCACGGGTGGGTCGGGGGCGTCCGGTGGCGCGGGCGGCGCGCCTGGCAACGGAGGCGGCTCCGACGGCGGCGGTCCGGGCAGCGGCGGTACGTCGAGCAACGGCGGCGGCCCCTCCGGGGGGGGCGGCAGCAGCTCGAGCGTCCCGCTCACCGGCTGTGCTGCCGTGTTCGACGGCGTCGACGATCTCCTCGTCGCCGATGTCGGCGCCCTCGCGTCCACGGGCGACAACTTCTCCGTGGGGGCGTACTTGCGCCCAGTCCCCCTCTCCTCCGGCGAGGTCAACTTCGTCGCTGGCCGGCACCTCGACGGGAACAACAACGGCTTCTACCTGTCGCTCGCGGAGGACGGCGGCGTCGAGGCCCGCCTGATCGTGTTCGCCCCCTCGAGCACGTGCATCACGGCGGCCCCGCTGAGCCTCCCGTCCGACGGCTTCGTCCACGTGCTCGCCTCGTACTCGTCGCCGACCGCGCGCGTCTTCATCGATGGCCAGCTCGCGGCGACGATGACGTGCCCCGATGAAGCCGCGGACATCCCCAGCGAGAGCGTCTTCACGATCGGTCGCTCCGAGACCGGCGTGTTCCCCACGAGGGCGAGCTCGATCAGCTCGTCTACCTGCCCACCGCGCTCACCTCCGGCTTCGACCCGGCGACGCTCGACTGCGACCTCGCGGAGCTCCGCGTAGACTTCGACGGAGTCTCTGCGGTCGAGACGTCGAGCGTGCCCGAGGCCTGCGAGGGCGTCTCCTTCCAGGTCGGCGAGGCAGCCGGGGCAGACGACGCAGACCCGACCTTCGTCTGCGAGCGGTAGGCAGCCGAGCCGACGGACTCGGCGTCTGACTCAGAACGCGCCGGTGAGGCCTGCGCTCACGCCCTCGTTCGACGCACCGGCGTAGGGGCGCAGTGGGAGAGCCTCGAGGTCGAGCCCAGCCTTGCCGCGCTCCTTGGGGTTCTTCAGGAAGTCGCCCTGGTAGATGACGATGCCGACGCCCACGCCGAGCAAGATCGCGCCGGCGCCGGCGACGAGCCCCGTCGCCACGCCGTACGTCAGCTCGTCCTGGTCGGCCTTCGCGATCCCGTAGCCTGCGATGAAGCCCAGGTCCGCGTTGGCGCCACCTTGCTCGCCGATCCACACCCTGAGCCGCTCCCGCTCTCGGATGGCACCGTCGAGCTTCGCACCGAGCGGGATGGCCCCGATGAGCACGATCGTGCCCACCCCGATCAAGATGCACGAGACGCACACCGGCTCGGCGAGCTCCTCGGGGGCGCGGCGCTCGTCGATCACGGGCTCAGGCTCGGCTCGGCGCTCGTCGAGCGGTTCGGGGGCGACCTCCGCGGGCGGTGCGGTCTCGGCAGGGCGCGGAGGGGGGGCGCGCAGCGGCGCGAGGTCGTCGGTCGGCGGCTGGGACGGCTCCGACCCCGGGACCGGCTCTTCCGCGCCCTGAGCGCGAGCCTGCCTCGGCGCGAGCATCGCCGCGATGAGCAGGCCCGACAGCGCCGCTGTGCGCACGCCTCAGGCCGTCCGCTCGCCGCGCATGAAGGCGCCGAACGTCGTCACGTCCTCTCGTGAGCCGAGCACGAGGGCGGTTCGCTGGTGGAGCTTCTTCGGCTCGATATCGAGGATCCGGTCGCTGCCGTTGGTCGCCATGCCGCCCGCAGCCTCGAACAAGAACGCGAAGGGGTTCGCCTCGTACAAGAGCCGCAGCTTTCCATCGGGGCTCTTCTTGTCTGCGGGGTACGCGAAGATGCCGCCCTTGAGCAGGGTGCGGTGCGCGTCGGCGACCAGCGTCCCCACGTAGCGCGCCCCATAGGGCCGGCTCGTGGCCTTGTCCTCCGCCTTGATCCACTCGGCCCAGCGCTTGACCGGCTCACCCCAGCGGCAGGCGTTGCCCTCGTTGATGGAGAACGTCGAGCCGCGCTCGGGCGTGCGGATGTTCTCGTGGCTGAGAAAGAACTCCCCCACCGTCGGATCGTAGGTGAAGCCGTGGACCCCGCGCTCCCGCCCGGTGGACAGCACCAGCATCGTCGACGAGCCGTAGATGACGTAGCCCGCGGCCGCCAGCTCGCGGCCCGGCTTGAGGAAGTCCGCCTCGCTGACGGCTCCTTCGCCCTCGCGACGCATCACGCCGAAGATGGTGCCGATGCTGATGTTGACGTCGATGTTGGAGGACCCGTCGAGCGGGTCGAACATGACGACGTAGCGCGCGCGCCGGTCGTTCGTCATGTGCTGGATCTCGTCAAGCTCCTCGCTCGCGACGGCGGCGCAGTGCCCGCGTCGCCCGAGGGTGGTGATCAAGGTCTCGTTGGCGAGCTCGTCGAGCTTCATCACCTGCTCGCCTTGAACGTTCACCTCGCCGGTGTACCCGAGCACGTTGGCGAGCCCCGCGCGCCTGACCTGGCTGGTGACGAGCTTGGCCGCGAAGCTGATCTGGTTGAGCAGCGACGTGAACGTCCCCGTGGCCGCCGGCGTCCCGAACATGCCTTCCATGATGAAGGTCTCGAGGGTCATCCCCGCTCGAACCGCCTGCGCACCGCTCGCGTGGTCGCTCATGGTCTCGAGTTACCACGGGCCCCAGCAGGCCGGGAGCGCCCGCTCGCCACCGGGCTCGACACGCCGCGCAAGGACGGAACAGCCTTCCGCTCTCGAGCCCCCAAGGCTAAGACGCCCGCCTCGCTCGCCGCGCAGATATCGCGCCGCTCGCGCCCACCGTGGAGACAGACATGCCCGTCACCGACCGCGTCAAACAGATCCTCTCCTGGTACCCGTCCGACAACCCCGGGACCCTGACGAACCTCTATCGCCTGCTCAACACCGGCACGCTGGCGGGCACGGGCAAGCTCGTGATCCTGCCCGTCGACCAAGGCTTCGAGCACGGTCCGCTGCGGTCCTTCGGCCCGAACCCGCCCTCGCAAGACCCCGAGTACCACGTGCAGCTCGCGATCGACTCGGGCTGCAACGCGTACGCCGCGCCGCTCGGTCAGCTGGAGGCCGTCGCCGGCAAATTCGCCGGGCAGATGCCGCTGATCCTCAAGCTCAACAACAGCGACACGCTCGCCAAGGTCGACCAGCCATGCTCCGCCCTCACGGCCACCGTCGAGGACGCGCTCCGCCTCGGCTGCGTCGGCATCGGCTACACGATTTACCCGGGCAGCGGCCAGCGCAACCGCATGTATCAAGACCTCCGCGACCTCACGATCGAGTCCAAGCGCAAGGGCCTGGCGGTCATCGTGTGGAGCTACCCGCGCGGCGCAGGGCTCTCGAAGGCCGGCGAGACCGGCATCGACATCTGCTGCTACGCCTCGCACATCGCCGCCCAGCTCGGCGCGCACATCGTCAAGGTCAAGCCGCCGTCGGCGCACGTCGAGCAGGAAGAGTCGAAGAAGGTCTACGAGAAGTACCCGACCAAGCTCGACACGCTCTCCGATCGCACCCGGCACGTGATCGAGAACACCTTCGGTGGCAAGCGCGTGGTGATCTTCTCCGGCGGCGAAGCCAAGGGCGCGGACGCGGTCCTCGACGAGGTCCGGGAGATGGCGAAGGGCGGGTCGTTCGGCTCCATCATGGGCCGCAACGCGTTCCAGCGCCCCCGCGCCGAGGCGCTCAAGCTCCTCGCCGACGTGATGGCGGTCTTCAAGAGCGCTTGAGCGCGTCCAGGGCGGCCCATCGCCCGACGAGCCGCCTCGTGGGGGGCGACTCGCGCGGCCGCCGCGCTCGCCGCGGTCGGGATGGCGCGGGAGCCATCCGCCATGCTTAGATGCGCGAGCGTCGGGCGACGCGCGCTCGCGCGGCGCGGTCCCGGGCCGCCCCGCGAGCGGTCCGGCCGGCGCGTGGACCTCGAGGAGTCTCGTTCATGACCATGAAAGTCTCGCTCTCCGCTTCCGACCCCCTCAGCGTGGCGACCGACGTGGCCGTCATCGGCATCGTGGAGGGCGCGTCGCCCAAGGCGGGCGCGCTGGCCGCGCTGTCCAAGGCGCTGGGGCCCGTCGTCGCCCGCACGCTCAAGCGGGAGGACTTCACCGGGAAGAAGGACCAGAGCGTGGAGCTCGCCACCAACGGCCAGCTCAAGGCGGGGCGCGTGGTGCTGATGGGCCTGGGGCAGGGGCCCGTGACCGAGGCGCAGGTCCGGACGATGGCGGCCAAGGCCGCGCGGATGGCGCAGGGAACGAAGGCGACCTCGCTCGTGCTCGAGGTCCCCTACGGCGTGCCATCGCAGACCGGCGCCGGGGCAGGGGAGCGAGCGGCCTCCGAAGGCGTGGTTCTCGGTGGGTACCGCTTCACCCGCTACCTCACCGGAGATCGCCTCCCCAAGTCGAGCCTCGAGCGCGTCACGCTCGTGACCACGGGCCGCGTCACCAAGGAGACGCGGGCCGCGGTAGAGGTCGGTCAGCGCGTCGCGGAGGCGATCAACCTCGCGCGGGACTTGGTCAACGAGCCGCCCAACGAGCTCTACCCCGAGGCGCTGGCGAAGCTCTGTCACGACATGTCGAAGGACCGCGGGCTGAAGTGCACAGTGCTCGACAAGGCGGCGCTCACGAAGCGGGGCTTCAAGCTCCTGCTGGCCGTGGCGCAGGGCAGCGCCCGCGAGCCCCGCCTCATCCACATGGTCTACACGCCCGCCGACGCGAAGCCGAAGAAGAAGCTCGTCTTCGTCGGCAAGGGCCTCACGTTCGACTCCGGCGGCCTGTGCATCAAGCCCGCGCAGGGCATGGAAGACATGAAGGGCGATATGGGCGGTGCGGCGAACGTCGTCGCGCTCATGGCCGCCCTGAGCGTGCTCAAGCCCCCGGTCGAGGTCCACGGCCTGATCGGCTCCGTCGAGAACATGCCCGACGGCAACGCGTACCGGCCCGGGGACATCTTCGGCTCGCTCGACGGCAAGTTCGTCGAGATCATCAACACCGACGCCGAAGGGCGTCTGGTGCTGGCCGACGTCCTGGCGTACGGGCGCGAGCTGAAGCCCGATCTGATGGTCGACAACGCGACTTTGACAGGCGCGTGCATCGTGGCCCTCGGAATGCTGACCAGCGGCTTCTACACCAGCCAAGATGAGCTCGCCGAGAAGATGAAGCGCGCCGCGGCCGACGCCGGCGAGTCCATGTGGCACCTGCCGCTGCTCGACGAGCTTCGCGACGGCCTGAAGAGCGACTGGGCCGACCTCAAGCACACCGCCGACCGCTGGGGTGGGTCCATCACCGCGGCCCTGTTCCTGCGCGAGTTCGTCGGCCAGACGCCCTGGGTGCACGTGGACATCGCGGGTCCCTCGATGGCTCAGCGCGCCTATGGCATCCACCCCAAGGGTGGCACCGGCCACGGGGTGCTCACGTTCCTCAAGCTGATCGAGTCGCTCGTCCACGAGGTCTGAGCCGCGGTGCCGGGCCCGAACGAAGCGCCCCCTGCGGGGCCGGGGACCCTCGAGGCGGCGGCTCGTGCCGTTCCGCGTGAGGGGCCGCGGGTCGGGCCCGACGCCGCGCCAGAGAAGGGCGCGAGCTCGGCGCTGCTCCAGGCCGGCGTCGCTCAGCGGATCGCCTGCGCGGCGTTCGCTTGGGCCGCGACCGTCGCGCCGTTCATGCTGGCGCGCAGCACCTCATGGGCGGCTCGCGCGGCCGCGGTGCTGGCGCTCGTCGCGGGGGTGGCTGGGCCGCTTTGGGTCCCGACGCGCCGTCGCATCGGCAGACACCTGGGGATCTCCGCCTTCTTGACGCTCACCGCCCTGAGCTGGGTGCTCTTGCGCGGCGCCCTCGCGGTCGAGCGGCTCGACCCGATCCTGGCGACGATCGGCTCGCTCTCCTGGGGACTGTTCGCCTTCTCGTGGGGCGAGCCCTGGTGGGTTCGCCAGGAGGCGCAGACCGAAGATGCCAGCCCGATCCTGCGGGCGCGTGCGGAGCTGCCGCCGTACGCCGTCCCGATCGCGGCTGTGGGCGTCGTCTCCTCACTCCTGCTGATGGGGCTCGCCTGGCACGTGCGGGAGCCTTCGAGGGCGCTGTTCGCCCAGGCCGCCGCCATCGGGGTGGGCGTGGCCCTCGTCAGCGTCGCGGCCCACATCGCGATCGGTCGCAACAAAGTGCGGCAGACGTCGCCGGCGATGCCGCGGGCCGGCCGGCGCGCGCTCGTGGCCCTCGTGGTCGCGGCCGTGATCGGCGGCGCCATGCTGATCTTGCGCTCTCGCTGAAGGCTCCCAGCAAGGTTTCGATCCAGGCGACGATTGGCTATCGTACCGGTCCCTTGGCCCGAGCGATCGACGTCCTCGCCATCGTGCTGTTCCTCGTAGCCGCGAGCGCCTTCGCCTTCGGGCTCAAGGCGCTCTCGGATCTCGAAGACTTTCGCGCGCTCTATCTGTTGATCGTCGGGGCGCTCGCGCTCAGGGCCAGCACCGAGATGCTCCGCCCGAGGAGCGGCTCGACGTGAGTGGCCGCCGCGCACGGCTCGGCGCGCGCGGTCTTGGGGGCGTCGCGGGCTCGCTGGGCGCGCTCATCCTCGCGTCATGCTCCGACCCCGCTCCCCCGCCAGCGCGCGCCAAGCTCGAGGGCGCCACGGTCGCGCGGGTCGGCGACGAGGTCATCACGAGCGACATGGTCTCCGCCATCGCTCGAGCGCAAGGGGTCCCCGTCGAAGACGCGCTGAACCTCGCGATCTTCGACGCGCTCGCCGCGAACGAGGCTCGCGCCTCCGGCTTGGAAGCGCGCGAGCGGCGTCGCCTGAGCGGCGCCCTCGCCCGCGTCTTGGTCGAGGACCTCGCCGCCGAGGCGCGAGCGCTTGGCCCGCCGACCGACGCCGAGGTCGAGGAGCTCACCGCGCAGCGATGGATCGATGTCGCGAGGCCCGAGGGGATCATGGCCGTCCACGCCGTCATCCCCATCCCCAAGGACGCCGATCCCGCGCTCGTCGAGCGGGCGACCAGCCTCGCCAAGAACGTCCAGAAGGCGGTGGCGCCGGCCGTCGAGCGTGCTTCACAGACGCAGGCTCCGGACAATCTCCCGCGCAGGGGCCTCAAGCCACCCTTCGACCCCGCGCGCGAAGAGTTCCTGAAGCTCGCCGCTCAGGTTCG
>JADJYE010000006.1:395000-532878 GCA_016719945.1 Polyangiaceae bacterium
TCGGTCGACGAGCGAGCGGTCGCTACGGCGGAGCCTTTCCTCCGGCCGTGCACGAAGGGCAGCGTCGGGCCGGCCGACAAGGTGCCGCTGACCCTCTCCTGCTTGCCCATCGATAGCCCCCTCGCGGCCGTCACGACCGACTCGCTCGACTCGGTGCAGGTCCGCGGCGACCGTCTGTGCATGAAGCACCACGGCGCGCTCAAACCCGAGTCGGAGTCGGTGACCCTGTCCGTGAAGCAGGGCGCCGCCGGGTACTCGTTCGGCTGGCAGTTCACGACGCACGACTAGCGGTCGCGCCCCGCTCGTGCCGGCTCGGGAGGGCGGGGGAAAAAATGTCACGAGCGCGGGGGGGACAGCCGCCCACGTCGCCGTACGAGGGGGGCGCGCTCCCAGCGACCGTCGAGTCGTGAGCGCCCAAGATCCATCGGTGAGCGCAACGAGCACTCCGTTCCGTTTTCTACTCAGCAGGAGCTCAACATGAAGCGCTTTGGTTTCGTCGCAGCGATGTCTTTGGTTGCTGGCTGTGGGCTCTTTCAGGTCCGCGTGAACGGCGAGGTGAAGACCGTCGGAGGCTCCTCGGAGTCGACCGGCAAGGGCGGCGAGTCGGGCGACTCCAAGTCAGACGGCGGCGGGAGCGCGAAGTCGGGCGGCGACAAGAAGGCCTCGGCCTCCGACAAGGAGCGCGCCGAGACGCTGCGCCGGGAGACGAAGGAGCTCCGCAAGGAGATCGACAAGCTGGTGATGGATGATCCCGGCCCCCTCCCTGCTGACAAGCTGGCCCAGCTCGACAAGCAGAAGAAGGCGTTCGCCGACGCGGGCATGGAGGCCGAGGCTCACTACCTGGCGCACCTGCAGACGTACTACACGCTCGAGAATGCTTGGCGCGGCGAGGCGGCGAAGTCCGCGGACGCGCTCGCTTCTGCCCTCGGCGGCAAGGCCCACGCGAACGGCGAGGTCACCGGCAAGGACAAGCCCCAGACCATCAAGTTCAAGGCGGAGGAGGGCCGCTGCTACACGGTGCTCCTGCGCATGAAGAACGCCGGCGGCGACGAGGACAAGATGACGAGCTTCGACCTCGACGCCGGCAAGGACAACTCGACGCTGCAGCGCTTCTCGATGCGCCAGCGGACGACCCGCGGCTCGGGGCTCCACCGGTCGCTCTCCAAGTCGTACACCTACGGCGCGTGCGCGACGAAGACGACCGAGGTCACGGCGACCGCGCAAATCAAGTACGCGGGCTCGTCCAACGCTCTGCGCTACGCCGTCATCGAGACCGCGAAGGACAAGTTCCCCGAGTACATCGCGCTCGAGGTTCAGCCGCAGCTCGCAGACTCGTGTGACTCCGACAACTGGCTCGCGATGTGGACTAACCCGATCCCGGGCGCGGTGCTCTACGGCGCCGAGGCCCCGTACATCCCGTACGACGTCGGCCAGGCCGAGGAGATGTGGAACACCGCCTGGAGCGCCGGCTACGGTGAGGTCCGCGTGAAGCGCGAAGACCTCTCGAGCGCGCCGCCGAAGCAGTTCAAGTTCAACAACAAGGTGAGCTTCAAGGGCTGCCCCAAGAAGCTCGACAACGCGAAGAGCGCCGACGGTATCAAGGTGGCGACCTGCTACGACCGCCTGAACAAGAAGTTCGACCCGCAGTTCGACGCCGCCGAGAAGGCGCGCAACAACGCGGTGGGCATCTTGGCCGAGATCAACGCCGACCGGCGTCTGACGCAGCTCAACAACCAGTACAAGGACGAGGAGCAGCGGACCTGCAAGAAGATGGAGCAGGACGTGGGCAAGAAGTTCGACGCGGCCTACAACAAGATCGTCGACTTCTACACGGCGACGCCGGTGAAATCGACGTTCGATCGCGGCAAGGAGCTCAAGCTCACCCACGACGGCGCGGTCGAGATCGGCTGCATCGGCATGTCGCAGTGCAGCCCCTGATCGCCTAGGCCATGGTCGGCCCGCTGCCTGCTATGCTCGCTCCGCCATGATGGATGACGAGCGCGGGCCGACCTCCTCCGACGAGCCGCTGCGAACCCCGGTCTCCCACTTCATGGCGGCCAACGTCGCGACGGTGTCGCGCGGCCTGCTGATCGAGGACGCAGCCCAGCGGATCGTGGAGAACCACGTGAGCGGCATGCCCGTCGTGGACGATCACGGCACCATCGTCGGCGTCGTGTCGCTCACCGATCTCGTCCGCGCGCTCCTCGACGGCCCCACGGCGCCGCCCCCCGCGGAGAGCTCCACGGAGTTCTATGACCCCCTCAGCGTCGAGCGGCTCGTCGAGTCGCTGCTCGAAGGACGGGAAGGGGGTGGCAGGATCGTCGCTGACGTGATGTCGCGCCGCCTGCTCACCGTCGGCCCTGACGCGACGCTCCTCGACGCCGCTCGCATGATGGCGAAGCACCGTGTTCATCGCGTGCTCGTCGTGGACGACACGTTGAAGCTCCACGGCATCCTCTCCGCGCTCGACGTCGTAGCGGCCGTCGCGGCGTAGCGCCCGCGCGCTCCTCGACGGTCAGCGGCGCGCGACAACGCGACTCGATGGTCACGCGCGCGCGCCAAAGCGCGACTCGCCGGTCACGTCGCGATCGCAAAAATGACCTGAAAGTCACGACGAACGAAGGTGTTCGCGTCGACGCGTCCGTCGGGGTACGGCCGACGTCATGACTCAGCCGGCGTCGCGGATCTTGGGGATGGGGCACTTCCTGCCGCCGATCGTTCGAACCAACTCCGACCTCGAGAAGATGGTCGACACGTCGGACGCGTGGATCGTCGAGCGGACCGGGATCCGCGAGCGGCGCATCGCGCCCGAGTCGATGGTGACGAGCGACATGGCCGCGGCGGCGGCGAAGCTGGCGCTCGAGCAGGCAGAGCTCGAGGCCAAAGACCTCGACATGATCCTGGTCGCGACGGTGACCCCCGACGTCCCGATGCCGGCGACCGCGGTGTTCGTTCAAGAGAAGATCGGCGCAAGTAACTGCCCCTCGATGGACCTGAGCGCCGCCTGCGCGGGCTTCGTGTTCGGCTTGTCGCTCGCGGATTCGCTCATCCGCTCCGGGGCGATGCGCCACGTGCTCGTCGTCGGCGTGGAGCTGCTCTCACGCGTCGTCGACTGGAGCGACCGCACGACCTGTGTGCTGTTCGGGGACGGCGCGGGCGCCGCGGTGGTCGGCCCTGCGGGTGGCGCGATGGCGCGCGACCGCCCCCGAGGGATCATGAGCACGCGGATGAACACGGACGCCACGCTCGCCAACTCGCTCACCATCCCCGGCGGCGGCAGCGCCCGACCCATGAGCCCCATCGCGCTCGAGCAGAAGCTCAACAAGATCCACATGAGGGGGCAGGACATCTTCAAGGTGGCGGTGAAGAACCTCCAGTCTTCGAGCCAAGCCGCCCTCGACGATCTCGGCATGACCGGCGCGGACCTCGACTGGATCTGCCCGCACCAGGCGAACCTCCGGATCATCGATCTCGCCGTGAGCAAGCTCGGGCTGCCCCGCGACAAGATGCTCACGAACATCGAGCGGGTCGGGAACACGTCATCGGCCAGCATCCCGATCCTGCTCGACGAGAGCGTGAAGTCCGGCAAGGTCCGCCCAGGCGACAGGGTCCTGATGTGCGCCCTGGGCGCCGGGATCTCGTGGGGAAGCGCCGTCATCACGGTCTGACTCCAGAAAAGCAGCGAAGTCGATCGCGGCTCCGAGCGTTGATACGCTCGAGGGGTCCCCTTACGCCGCTTCGTGACCAAGACACGTATCGCGATCGCCGTGGTCCTCGCGGTCGTCTTGGGGCTGGTCCTCGGGTTCGCCCCCTACGTCCGCAGCCGCATCGACGACGTGGCCGCCAGGTATGGCGCGGAGGTGGAGGTCGAGTGGGTGCTGCCCGCGTGGGGCGGCGTTCGCCTCGAGGGCATCAAGGTGACGCACCCCGACGCCCCCTCGGCGAAGGTCGAGCTGGACCACGTCTTCGTGGGCTGGGGCTCCCCGCGCAAGGTGGTCGTGGACGGCGGCCGGGCAAAGCTGACGGGGGAGCCCGACGCCCTCATCGCCCAGCTCGAGAAGGTGCGCGAGCGCATGCCGAAGGGGGGCGATGGGGCCGGCGCCAGCCGGACCGAGCTCACCCTGAACCGCTTCGACGTGTCGTACGAGGGGCCGGTCGGCAAGGTCGACCTCAAGACCGTCCAGTTCGATCGGAGCGACGGTCGCGTCGTCGTCACGGTCGAGAGTGGCGAGGCGGACACCTCGTTCGCGCGAGCGACCCTAAGAGGTGGGCGCGTCGAGATCGATCTCTCCGAGGGGACGCGGCTCGCTGCCCTCTCGACGCAGTCCCTCGACGTCACGGCCGATCTGACGCTCGTTTCCGCCGCAGCGGGGGCCAGCGCGGCCTCGGTCACCGAGCCGGGCTCCCCGAAGCAGCGGCTCGCCCGCGTCCGCTCGGCGCTGAGACAGGTCGTCGGGCTCTACAGGGAGCACGTCGTGCCCGGCGGCGCGATCGAGCTGAAGGGGGTCCAGGCCAAGCTGACCCGCGGCGGCGACACGCTCTCGATCGGACCGGCCACGCTGCTCCTCAAGGAGGAGGGGGGGAAGGTCACGGGCGAATACGTCGCCGGTGACGCCCCCCCCGCGGAGGGAGCGCAGAGCGAGCGCCTCTCGGTGCGTGCGGCGTTCCCGGGGGAGGGGGAGCCGCTGGTCGTCGAGATGCGCGGCGGTCCGATCGCGCTCGCGACGCTCGGCCTCAAGGAGAACGAGTTTCATCTGATCGACGTCGATCGGGCGACCTTTCGCGCGAACGCGCGCTTCGAGGTCGACCCGCAGGGTGAGGTCCTCGGGTTCGACGGCGAGGCGCGGGTCGACGGGCTCTCGGCCGCCCTGCCGCAGATCGCGAAGGACCCGATCCGCGGTGTCAACGCGTCCTTCCGGGGAAACGTCCGCGCCGCGCTCGACGGCAGCACCATCAGCGTCAAGGGCGGCGAGCTCGAGCTCGGGCGCGTTCGGCTCGCGACGTCGTTCGACGCGACGCTCGAGCCGCCGCCGACCCCGAAGGATCCCCCTCGCCTCCGGCTCGACGCGACCTACGAGGTGCCGCTCGTGCCCTGCCAGTCACTGCTCGACGCCGCGCCGCAGGGCCTGCTGCCGACGGTCGCCGGGATGCGGCTGGCGGGCTCGTTCTCGCTCAAGGGCTCCGCGAAGGTCGACACGGCGAAGCTCGACAAGAACTTCGACGTGAGGTGGGACACCGCGACCACCTGCCGCGTCACCGAGGCCCCGCCGAACGTCGACGTCGTCCGCTTCAAGAAGCCGTTCAAGCGGGTCGTCTACTCTCCGAAGGGAGAGAGGAACGTCGAGCTCGAGACCGGCCCCGGCACCCCGTCGTGGGCGCGCTACTCCGCCATCAGCCGCCACATGGAGCTGGCGATCATCTCGTTCGAGGACGGGCGCTTCCACCGCCACGAAGGCTTCGACGCCGAGGCGATTCGCAACTCGATCCGCGAGAACCTGAGAAAATGGCAGTTCGTGAGGGGGGCGAGCACCATCTCGATGCAGCTCGCCAAGAACCTCTACCTCGAGCGCGACAAGCGCCTCGCCCGCAAGATCGAGGAGGCGTTCCTCACGCTCTACCTCGAGCAGGCCCTCACGAAGGAGCAGATCGTCGAGCTCTACCTCAACGTGGTGGAGTTCGGGCCCAACGTGTACGGCGTGGACGCCGCGGCCGAGCACTACTTCCACACCTCGCCGGCCGGGCTGAGCCTGTCGCAGGCGTTCTATCTGGGATCCATCCTCCCGGCGCCGCAGAAGGAGCACTTCGGCGTCGGAGGAACGCTAACTCCGGGCTGGCTGAAGCTGCTCCGGACGGTGATGAAGCACGCGAACAAGGTCCGGCGACTCACCGATGAAGAGCTGGAGAGGGGGCTCTCCGAGATCCCGGTGCGGGGGTCGCCGTCCCCGATGCGCGATCCGGCCGCGGACGTGCCTCCGGAGGACCCGCTAACCCTCGGCGTCGACCCGTCCGAGCCGTAACCGTCCGCTGCGCGAAGGGGGAGACCGGCAGGCGTCGCCGCGCTATGGATGAAGCGTGCTGAGGGTCGTCGAACGCATCTCCCACGGCGTGCTCCGCGCGCTCGGCGCGACCAGCGTCCACCTGTCGACCGAGGCAGGCATCGTCCACGGTTACGTGCTCGCTGGGCGAGGGCAGGGGAGCTTCGCGCTCTTGCACGGGATGGGCACCACCGCCACCTCGTACACCCCCGTGGTGAGGCGGCTGCTCAAGGACGCTGCGCGCGTCGTCCTGCTCGATCTCCCGGGCCACGGCAGGAGCCCCGAGCCCACCAGGGGGCTCGACACCCGCGTGCTGTCGGTGGGCGTGCGCGAGGGGCTCGACGCCCTGCTCGATCGTGCGGGCGTCGACAGGGCGGTCCTGCTCGGCACGTCGCTCGGAGGCGCCGCGGCGGTCGGGTACTCCCTCGAGCGGCCCGAGCGCGTGCGCGCCCTCGTGCTCGCGTCACCCGCAGGCGCCCCGCTCGCGGAGGACGACCTCGCCGAGCTCAAGGCGCGCTTCAACCTACGGAGTCGAGCGGACGCGCGCAGGTTCTTCAGCGAGCTGCTCCACTCCCCGCCGTTTTACGCGCGCATGCTCGAGAGCGGTCTGGTGACCCAGCTGTCGAGGCCGCTGATCCGGGGCTTCCTCGACTCGCTCGAGTCGGCCGACTTCTTCACCGAGGAGCGCGTCGGGACGCTCAAACCGCCCGCCACGGTGCTGTGGGGAAAGAGCGATCGCATCCTGCCGCGGAGCGGCCTCGCCTTCTATCGGCGAGCGCTGCCCGCCGGCACGATCATCGAAGAGCTCGAGGGCATCGGCCACAGCCCCCACCTCGAGCGCCCCGCGCTGGTCGCCGACCGCATGCTCTCGGCTCACCGCACGAGCTGAGACGTCACGCCGTCGCGCCGGCTTGCTCGAGGTATTGCTTGCGCAGCTCGGCGAGCTCGGCCTGGAGCGCTCGGCGCTCACGCTGCAGGGCCGCGAGCCGCCCGGAGCGTCGCCAAGCCTTGAAGCTTCGCAGGTGTACCCGGTGCAGTCGCGTCTCGATCACGTAGCGTCGGGCGAAGAGCGCCGCCGGGATGAGCGCCGCGCCGAAGGCGACGGCCGGGAGGGTGCCGACGAGCTGAGCTACGGCTGCCACCTCGAGCGCGTACGCCGCACCGAACAAGGCCGCGCCTCCGAGGAGCTTGAAGAGCGCGATGCGATCCGTGGTGACCGGCAACAGCCCCATCGCGGCCCTCAGCGCGATGTAGGGCGGCAAGCTGGTGGCGAGGCCGAACAGCGCGAACGGCGCGCCCAGCGTCAGGTAGGCCGCGCGCGCGGGGCCACGAAACCGGGTCTTTTCTCCGCGGTGCTGCAGCGCGGGGCGCTCGCCTCCGAGCCCGAGCTCCTCGCGCTCGTCCATGAAGGCGTCGATCCGCTCGCGCAAGGCAGCCGTACGCTCCGGGTCGGCCTCCGAGAGCCAACGGTACGCGTCGACCACACGCCTCACGAGCGCGGTCCGCTCGGCGGGGCTCTGCCCGCCCTCGTCGAGGCCCTCCTCCGCCCGGATGCCCACGACGATGGAGGTCACCTGCGCGATGAGTCGCTCGTCCTCGGTGCGCTCGATGTGGACCGCGAGATCGCGCAGCGCGCCGCCCATCCGCTCGGTGAGCGCTCGGACGTTGTCCGTATGATCGAGCGGCTCGGCTGGAAAATCCTTCGCGCTCACCTCGATGGGCTCGCCGAAGGCGACGTGCACGTCGCTCCTGAAGGCGTGGCGGACGAGGTAGGTGACGCCCACGGGGACGATCCGGAGCTTGTCGACCTTCCCCAGGTCCACGCCGAGGGCGATGCGCGCCGTGCCGGTCTTCAGCGGCTCGATGCGCAGGTGGCCGTGGGTCTTGCCCTCGGGGAAGATGGCGAGCACGCCGCCCCGCTCGAGCACCGCTCGCGCGGCGGAGAACGCGTCCGAGTTGTCAGCGCCGGAGGCGTGCTCGGTGCGGCGCTTGATGGGGATCGCCCCGACTGACGCGAGCACCTGCCCGAAGACGGGGATCTTGAACAGCCCGTCGCGGGCGCAGAACGAGATCTGCCGCCGCTCGAACATCCCGAGCAAGAGGGGGTCGACGATCGAGTTCGGGTGGTTGCAGGCGAGGATGGTCGCCGCCGTGGGGTCGAGGTGCTCGAGCCCGGTGGCCTCGACGGTCCCGTAGAAGACCTTGAGCGTCGCGCGTACGGCGGAGCGGAGGGCGCGGTAGAAGAGGCTCGGCCGGTTCTCCAAGGGTCTCGCTCGCTCAGCTCTTGATGCGTTTCATGTCGGGATCGTACAGCGGGCGCAGCGAGGCGACCGCCGGGTAGTGCTTCCCCGCGATCTCCACCTCCCACGTCCCGCCATCCAGATACTTCTGATCGATGGGCTCGGCGGCCTGGATCATCGCGAGACCGACCGCGCCGCCGAGGGTGAACCCATAGGACGCTGCCCGGACGTACCCGAGAGGCGCGCCGTTGCGACGCACCACCTCGGCGTGGAACATCATCGGCTCGGGATCTTTGACGAGCACCTGGACGAGGCGCTTCTTGAGCGGCCCCTCGGCCTTCTTGGCCAGGACCGCCTCTTTGCCGATGAAGCCGCCGGGTTTCTTGAGGTCGACGGCGAAGCCGAGACCTGCTTCGAGCACCGAGTCGGTGTTGTCGATGTCGTGTCCGTAGTCGCGGTAGCCCTTCTCCATGCGCAGGCTCGCGAGCGCCTTGAGCCCGGCGTGGCGCAGCCCCACCGAGCGGCCGGCGGCGACGATGCGATCGTAGACGTGGACCGCCTGCTCGGACGGGATGTACAGCTCGTAGCCGAGCTCGCCGAGGTAGGTGATGCGAACGCACAAGGCGCGCGCGTAGCCGATCGCGATCTCACGCGCGGCCCTGAACGGGAACGCCTCGTTCGACAGGTCCTCGTCGGTGAGCAGCTGCATGAGCTGCCGCGAGCGAGGGCCCTGCACGTTGAGCTGCGCGTAGCCGCTCGTCACGTCGGTGACGAAGGCGTGCGCGTCCTCGGGGATGTGCCGGCGCATCCACGCTCTGGCGTGGCCGTGGGCCGTGTCGGAGGCGACGACCCAATAGCGATCGTCGTCGAGCTTGGTGACGGTGAGGTCGGCCTCGATGCCGCCGCCCTCGTTCAGCCACTGCGTGTAGGTGATGACGCCGGTCGGCCCGTCGACCTCGTTCGCCGAGATGCGGTTGAGGGCCTTGCCCGCGTCCTTGCCCTGGACGACGAACTTCGCCATGAACGACATGTCCATGAGGATCACGCCCTCACGCGTGGCCTCGTGCTCGGCCTTCCAATAGGGGAACCAATTCTGTCGGCCCCAGGAGAGCCGCTCGACCTTCGGCTCCACCCCGTCGGGCGCGTACCAGTCGGGGCTCTCCCAGCCGCTCACGTCCTTGAAGTACGCGCGCTGCGAGGCGAGCCGCTCGTGGACCGGTGACAGCTTGGCCCCGCGCGCGGTCATCATCGAGCGCGTCGGGTAGTGGCACTGGTACACCATCCCCAGCGACTCGACGGTGCGGGTGCGGCGATACTCCGGGTTCGCCTGGTAGGTGTGCAGGCGGTCGATGTTCATCCCCGTGATGTCGACGTCGGGGCGGCCGTTGATGATCCAATGCGCCATGACGCGACCGAGCCCGCCGCCGGTCAGGATTCCGATCGAGTTGAGCCCCGCCGCCACGAAGTAGTTCTTCAGCTCCGGGGCCTCGCCGACGCACGGCGCGAGGTCGGCCGTGAAGCTCTCGGGCCCGCAGAAGAACTTGCGCACGCCGACCTCGAGCGAGAGCGGGATGCGGCTCATCGCCCGCTCGACGTATTGGCCCATGCGGTCCCAGTCCGGGTTGAGCTCGCCGAAGGAGAAGTCCTCCGGGACACCCTCGACCTTCCAGGGCGCGCAGATCGGCTCGAACAGGCCGATCATCAGCCCACCGACCTCTTCGCGGAAGTAGCCGTACGAGCCGGGGTCCTCGAGCACCGGGAAGGACGCGGAGACCTCGGGGATCTTGTCGGTGATCAGGTAGTAGTGCTCGGCCGCCTGCAGCGGGATGTTGACGCCCGAGCGCTGCCCGAGCTGGCGCGCCCACATGCCGGCGCAGTTGACCACGATCTCGGCCTCGATGTCGCCGTACGCTGTGCGCACGCCGGACACGGCGCGCCCCTTCTTGAGCACGCCGAGCGCGGGCACGTTCTCGAGGATCGTCGCCCCCTGCAGGCGCGCGCCCTTGGCCAGCGCCATGGTGCAGTCCACCGGGCTCGCGTGGCCGTCGTCCTTCACGTAGAAGCCTGCGAGGAGATCGTCGGTCTTTGCGAGCGGGAACAGCTCCTTCACCTGGCCGGGAGACAGCTCGTGCACGTCGACGCCGCAGTGGCGGTTGAACGCCGACACCCTGCGGTACTCCTCGAGGCGGTCGGCGTCGCCAGCCACCTCGATGAAGCCGACCTGCTTCAGGCCTGTCGACTGCCCCGTCTCCGCCTCGAGCCGCGCGTACAGGTCGCGGGTGTACTTGCGCATCTCGGTCGACGTCTCGGACGTCGAGCCGAACGTGACGATGAGGCCGGCCGCGTGCCAGGTCGTCCCGCTCGTGAGCCTATCGCGCTCGAGCAGGACGACGTCCTTCCAGCCCATGTGAGCGAGGTGATAGGCGACGGAGCAACCAATCACGCCGCCGCCGATCACGACGACGCGGGCGCGCTTCGGCAACACGGGCTCTATCATCTTCGGATCACTCCGCGGCGCCGGCGTAGATCCTGCGCAGCACCTCGCGCTGGATCTTCCTTCGCTGGAAGGGGTTCAGCTTGCCGAAGCGCTCGGCGCGGTAGCCGGCTTGCGGGAACAGGAGCTTCACGCCGAGGGCGTTGATCATGCCCTGCGGCTGCGCCTCGCCCTGGTCAGCGATGATCTCGGCTGCGACGAGCGCGCCCGTCTCGGCGCCGCCCTCCATGTAGCCCTGGAAGTCTTGTGAGCAGTGCTCCCCGCAGAAGTGGAGGTTGCCCTCGCGCGCCCCCTCCAGGCTGAAGTACGCCCATTGCCCCGGCTTGTAGCAGGCGTAGCTGCCCTTCATTGTGGGCACCGTGGGCCAGTGCATCCGCACGGCCGTCCCGGTGTAGGCGATGGCCGTGCCAGGCCACACGAGCTCGAGGTCGGGCAGCACGCCCTGGATCCACTCGTCGGGGGTGCCGTCGGCCGAGGCGAGGCCCTGCGCGCCGCCCAGGAAGTTGGTGAGGATGCCGTGCGCGCCGTCCTGGCCGATCGTCGTCTCCCAGGTCTGCTGCACGTCGAGGTCGGTCGTGAAGCCCCCGTTCGTGCCATGCGTCTCGCGCCACACCCTCGTCGAGAAGCCAGCCATCACCTTGGCGTTCGTGCCGTAGCCGAGGTTGTCGATGATGTCGCGCTTCTCCTCGGACAGCGTCAGGCCCGACAGGTCGGCCTCGCGCAGCTTGGTGAACGGCAGCGCGAAGACGACGCGAGTCGCGCCGACGACGACCGTGCCAGCGTCGGTCTCGAAGTCGAGCTCATAGCCGGTCTCGACGTTGCGCACGGCGAGCAGCGCGTGCCCGAGCTTGATCTGGTCGGCCTCGAGCGCCTCGGCGATCAACCTGGGGAACGTCTCGTTGCCGGTGTGCGTGTGGTAGCGCTCGTCCGAGACGCCGAAGATGCGGAAGGGGTCAGGGTCGTCGGAGCCGATCAGGTAGACGAGGTTGAGGCATGACTGCTCGGCGTTCTCGAGGCCGTATTCGCCGCGGTAGGCGGCCTGCAGCACGGCGTGAAGCTCGGGGTACATCGCGACCGGGACGACGTCCTGGAGGTATTGGTCGAGGCTCGTGGCGTCGAGCGTGGCGTACGCCGCGTCGTCGGTCTCGGCGGCCTCGAAGTCGGCGGCCATCTGCCCGGCGACCGCCGCGAACTGCGCGGTGATGGTCTCCTCGGTCACCAGCGCGCCGTTCACGTAGTACGTGTCTTGCTGGAGGCTTCCGTAGGGCTCGGCCTTGCGGTCGTCGAGGACGATGCCGAGCTCCTCGGCGAGCGCGAAGAGGGTCGAGTGGCCCGAGTCGATCAGCTCGCCGCCGAGCTCGCAGACCTGCTCGGGCGCCTCAGAGAACTCGCCCACCGCGCTGAACATGCGGCCGCCGACTCGATTCTGGGCTTCGTAGATCGTGGCCTTGATGCCCGCCTCGGCGAGCCGATACGCGCAGTGCAGCCCGGCGATGCCGCCACCGACGATGACGACCGTCTCCTCGCCGTCGGGCGGGGTGACCGTGTCGTCTCCACAGCCGGCCAGCGACGGGACGGCAGCGGCCGCCATGGAGCTGGCGGCCGCCTTGAGGAAGGCGCGCCGACGCGTGAGCGCGTCGCTGGACAAGGGCGCGGTGGCGTGGCCGCGGGCCTTGGCGAAGGCGCGCTGGAGGGCTGCGAAGAGGGGGGTCTTGGCCATGTTGAGCTCCTGAAGAGGCACGAAGGTATCGGACTGTCGGCCTCGCGGCCAAGGACCGTCGAGCTGCAGCGAGAAGGAGGCGCGAGCGGCGAACCAACGCTTCGTCGCGAAGCTGCCGCTTTGAAGCCGCTCGAGCCGCCGGCCGGGTACCATCGCCCGATGAAGACGACCTCCCTCGCCACGTCGGTCGCGCTGGCCCTCGCGCTCCTCGCTTGTGGGGACGACGAAGTGAGCACAGGCGGGTCCGGGGCGGGCGGCGACGCCGCGGGAGGCACCCCCTCGACGGGCGGTGCCGGCGGAGCCGGAGGCCAGAACGAAGGTGGCTGGGATGTTCGCTTCGATCCGACGGTGCAAGCGCTGCTCGAGGACCTCGAGGCGAGCTCCGCGCTGGGCGTGTCGGTCGCGATCATGGAGGGCGGCGAGATCACCTTCGCGCGGGCGTTCGGGAGCAAGGACGGGGAGGGCCTCGAGCCCCTCGAGCCCGAGACGCTCATGCAGATCGGCTCGACCACCAAGCAGCTGACCGCCGCGGCGCTCCTGCGCAAGGTCGAGGCGGGCGACCTCACCCTCGACGACTCGCTCGAAGACCTGCTGCCCTCGCTCGAGTTCGCGCACGACCCCGAGTGGGACGACCAGCTGCTCGTGCGCCACCTCATCAGCCACCAGGGCGGCGTCCTCGACCGCACCGACTGGGACGGCGGGGAGGGTGACGCAGAGCTCGCGAGCTTCACCTACGGCACGTTCGCAGACGAGGTGTTCTTCATGAGCCCGCCCGGCTCGTTCTGGAACTACTCCAACCCCAACTTCGCGCTCGCCGGGCTCGTCACCGAGGAGCTCGACGCGCGCGCCTGGCCCGACCTGATGCGCGAGGACCTGTTCACGCCGCTCGGCATGAGCCGCACGTTCCTGCGTCGAGACGAGGTGCTCGCCGACGGAGACTTCGCGCAGTCGTATGGGTTCACAGCCAGCGATCTCAATGGCAATTTCGCGTCGCAAGGGGGTCGTGCCGCTCGACGAGGTCCCCGACCCCGGCTGGCTGCGCCCGGCCGGGCTCGCCTGGACCACCCCGACCCAAATGATGAGCTGGGCGGACTTCCTCCTCCGGGGCAACCCCGCGGTGCTGTCGGACGCGCTTCGATCGGAGATCACCGCGGAGCAGGTCGACACGCTCTACCAGAGCGGAAACCTCCACTACGGGTATGGCATGTTCGTGAGCCGCGGGTTCCTCACGCTCGACGGCGTCTATTACCCGACGACGGTCTGGGATCACGGCGGCAACACGCTCTCGTTCACGAACCTCTTCTATGTGCTCCCCGAGCACGACTTCGCGATCGCGATCTGCTCGAGCGGGTACGCGACCGATTTCAATCGCAGCGTGGACGTCGCCATCACCTCCCTCGTCGACCTCCCCGCGCCCGTGGAGGCGCCGGCTTACGAGATCGATCCAAGCACCTTCGGTCGGCACGTTGGGGAGTACGACGACCCCTTCGCCAACGGCCGGTTCAACGTCACCCTCGAGGGAGGTCAGCTGCGGGTCGACGCACCGGATCTCGAGGCCTTCGGGCTCGATATCGAGCCGGTGCTGCAGCCGATCTCCAGTGAGATCTTCCTCATGACGGTCGACGGGACACCCTACGAGATCACCTTCGTCCCGGGGGCGCCTGGCGGCGACTCGCAGTTCGTGCGCAACCGCGGCTTCGTGTTCACGCGGGTGCCAGTTCCCCCGCCGGGGCTCCCGGCGCCCGACGGCGCCTCCGCCGCTGCGGCCGGATCCGGGGGTGACGCCGAGGTGCGCGCCGCGCGGATCAGGGCCGCGTTCGTGCTGGCGAAGCTCGACGCCGTCCCGCAGCGTTGGCTGCCGAAGCGGTGAGCCGTACCGTTCTGTCTATCGTGGAGGGTCGAATGACGAGGACGTGGGGTTTGCTGGGTGTGCTCGCCGCGCTTGCGGCTTGCGGGGATGACTCGGCCTCGGGCGGCGGGGGGTCAGGAGCTCAGGGTGGCTCTGGAGGCGCTGCCGCTGGCGGGAGCCCAGCGTCGGGCGGCGGCGGCGAGGGCATGGGCGGCTCTCTTTCCACCGGAGGTGGAGGAGGCGGCGTGGGCGGAGGCTCGGCGGGGTGTGGGACGCCCGAGGTGGCCGGCACCACCGCCGAGACCCTCGATGTCGGGGGCGTGAGCCGCGACTACATCTTGGTGATCCCGGACGGCCTCGACGGGGTCACCCCGGTGCCGCTCATCTTCGGCTTCCACGGCTTCAATGGCACGGGCGAGGTGGCCAGCCAATACTTCGGCCTCACGGGGACCGAGGCGGCGCTGTACGTGTATCCGCAGGCGCTGCCGCTGCCAGGGCAGGGGGGTGGAGTGGGCTGGGACATGGAGGCCGACGGCGTCGACGTCGCGTTCATCGACGCGCTCGTCGCTGCGCTCGAGGCGGAGCATTGCGTCGACGCCTCCCGCGTCTTCGCTGCGGGTCACAGCCACGGAGCCTCGTTCTCCAACCACCTGGGTTGCTATCGTCCGGAGACGTTCCGCGCCATTGCACCGGTCGCCGGCGGCGGCCCTTGGGCGGGGCCGTGCACCGGCTCGGTGTCGGCCATGGTCTCGCACGGCTCCGCCGACGCGGACGTGCCGATCGACAACGGGATCTTCAGCCGCGACCATTGGCTCGAGGCCAACGGCTGCGCGGGCGCGCCCAGCTCGAGCGCTGACCCTGCGCCCTGCGTGAGCTACGCCGGCTGCGCCGAGCCGGTGCTCTGGTGTGAGCACGCGGGCGGCCACGAGTGGCCAGCCTTCGCGGGGGCTGGGATCCGCGGGTTCTTCCTCGGGCTCTGAGGCGTGGCTCTTCGCCCGGGTTGGGGAGCGGGCTCACACGCGGCGAGCGTGAGCGCGAGGGTGAGCCACGTCGCGCGGCTCAACGTGCCCATGGCGGCTCGAGCTCGAAGGGGGTGATGCGCCAGCCATCCACCCCGGGGGCGAAGCAATAGGCAGCGCCGTCCTTCCGCAGGGCGCAGTTGCCCTCGAGGTCGACAATGTCCTCGAGCATCGGTAGCAGGGTGGGCCGGCGATCTGCGAGCGCGCACACGATCCGGCCGCTCGTTAGCCGCCCGCACAGCCAGGTGCTTTTGTCGTACCTGTCGCCCTCGAGCCCCTGCCCTGAGATCAGCTCCTCGGTGGGTGGGAAGGGGAAGGGCGGCTCGGCGACCCCTTCTCCATGCAGCTTGTCGCTCCAGTCGAGCCGTCGCATCCAACCATCCTGCGATCGAAAGAAGACCGTGTTGTCGGTGAGGTCGGTCACCTCCCGACTGACGATCGCCTCGGGGGAATTGCCCCAGCACCTCAGCGTGCCGTCCAGCTGGATCCCACAGAGCCGAGGAGGAGTATGCTTGAGCCCGACGATCTTGCGATAACGCTCACCCGTGCCGGTGTCGGGCGGTGGATGTAGGCACCGCAAGAAGGGCCAAGGCCGCTCGCTGGGACGCGTGAGCGGGACGGCCTTGCAAGAAGTTCCATGACCGTCGCGCGAATAATAGCGTCCCTCGAAGCCGAGCGCGAAGTGACGACCGCTATCGGTGAGGATGGAGAGCGTCTGCCCCCACGTGTGCTCATGCTCGTGGGCCGAGTTGAACAGTTTCAGGCCGATGACGTCGCGCACCTCCTCGACGAGGGTCGGCTTGTGGCAAATCGACTTTCGATAGTAATAAGGGACGTCGTCCCTGGGCGTGTGGTGGACCCACTTCTCGTGGCAGGCGCGCATCTCGCCGAAGACGAAGCTTCCGTTGTCGCCCCAGCAGCGGAGCGAGCCATCCGCAAACCTGGCACACCCCCCACTCGTGAAGCCCCAGATCTGCGTAGCGTCGCGCAGGTCGGATCCGGTCATCGCCTCGGTCATGACCCCGCGCCTGCAGCGGACCTCGCCAGTCACGAGCCGCACGCAAGCGCCCCAGGGGTAGAGGCGCGCGAGGCGCGGGCCCTCGTAGGGCGGGAGCGTCCAGTCTGGGGGGGTTGGGGCGACGGGTAGCGCTAAGGGGATCGCCGCGCTGGACGTGGCAGGGCTCGAGGCCGAGGCCGTCACCTCGACGCTGGGCCCGGGAGCCTGGCTCGAGGCAGGTGCCTCGCCCGCCGCGGGGGGAGCGGGCTCACACGCGGCGAGCGTGAGCGCGAGGGTGAGCCACGTCGCGCGGTTCAACGTGCCCATGGCGGCTCGAGCTCGAAGGGGGTGATGCGCCAGCCATCCACCCCGGGGGCGAAACAATAGGCGGCGCCGTCCTTGCGCAGGGCGCAGTGGCCCTCGAGGTCCACGATGTCCTCGAGCATCGGTAGCAGGGTCGGCCGGCGATCTTCGAGCGCGCACACGATCCGGCCGCTCGTCAGCCGCCCGCACAGCCAGGTGCTCTTGTCGTAGACGTCGCCCTCGAGCCCCTGCCCGGAGACCAGCTCCTCCGTGGGCGGAAAGCGGAAGGGCGGCTCGGCGACCCCCTCGCCATAGGTGAACTGGTTGCGGTCGATCCGCCTCATCCAGCCATCCTGCGATCGAAAGAAGATGGGGTCATCGGTGAGGTCGGTCACCTCCCGACTGATGATCACCTCCGGGCATGCCACCCCCAGCACATCAGCGTGCCGTCCAGCTGGAGCCCACAGAGCCGAGGGGGGCTTATCCCGCCTCACAACGATCTTGCGATAGCGCTCACCTGTGCCGGTGTCGGGGGGTGGATGCAGGCACCGACGGTAGGGCCTAGGGCGCTCGGTGGGACGGGTGAGCTGGGCCCATTCGCAGAACTTCGTGTCAACCGGCGAATAGTAGCGTTCGTCGAAGCCCAGCACGAAGTGGCGCCCGCCATCGGTGAGGATGGACAGCGTTGTCCCCGACGTGTGCTCGTAGTCGTCCGCCGAGTGGAACGCACGGAGACTGGCGACGTCGCGCACCCCCTCGACGACCGTCGGCTTGGGGCAGGGCGCGCTTCGCCGGTAGGCGTAGTCCTCATCGGGCGTGCGCACCCACTTCTCGCGGCAGGCGCGCATCTCGCCGAAGGCGAAATTGCCATTGTCGCCCCAACAACGGAGCGAGCCATCCGCGAAACTGGCGCAGCCCCCGTGGACAAAGCCCCAGACCTGAGTAGCGTCGCGCAGGTCGGCGCCCGTCATCGCGTCGGTCATGACCCCGCGCCTGCAGCGGACCTCGCCCGCCACGAGCCGCACGCAGGTGCCCCAGGGGTATAGGCGCGCGAGGCGCGGGCCCTCGTAGGGCGGGAGCGTCCAATCTGGGGGGGTTGGGGCGACGGGGAGCGTAAAGGAGGTCGCCGCGCTGGACGTGGCAGGGCTCGAGGCCGAGGGCGGCGCTTCGCCGCTGGGCCCGGGAGCCTGGCCCGAGGCAGATGCCTCGCCCGGCGCGGGGGGAGCGGGCTCACACGCGGCGAGCGTGAGCGCGAGGGGGAGCCACGTCGTGCGGCTCAACGGGCCCATGGCGGCTCGAGCTCGAAGGGGGTGATGCGCCAGCCGTCGACCCCGGGGGCGAAGCAGTAGGCGGCGCCGTCCTTCCGCAGGGCGCAGTTGCCCTCGAGGTCGACGATGTCCTCGAGCATCGGTAGCAGGGTGGGCCGGCGATCTTCGAGCGCGCAGACGATCCGGCCGCTCGTCAGCCGCCCGCACAGCCAGGTGCTTTTGTCGTACCTGTCGCCCTCGAGCCCCTGCCCGGAGATCAGCTCCTCCGTGGGCGGGAAGGGGAAGGGCGGCTCGGCGACCCCCTCGCCATGGAGGTTGTCGCTCCACTCGAGCCGCCTCATCCAGCCATCTTGCGATCGAAAGAAGACCGTGTCCTCGGTAAGGTCGCTCACCTCGCGACCGATGATCGCCTCGGGTGCGCCCCCCCAGCACGTCAGGGTGCCGTCCAGCTGGATCCCGCAGAGCCGAGGAAGCTCATCCCTGCGCATGACGATCTTGCGATAACGCTCACCCGTGCCTGTGTGGGGCGGTGGATGCAAGCACCGACGATAGGGCCTGGGGCGCTCCGTTGGACGCGTGAGCGGGGCCCAGTGGCAGAACTCCGTGTCAACCGACGAGTAGTAGCGTTCGTCGAAGCCCAGTACGAAGTGGCGACCGCTATCGGAGAGGATGGACAGGGTTATCCCCGTCGTGTGCTCGGAGTCGTCCGCCGAGTCGAACGCACGCAGACTGGCGACGTCGCGCACGCCCTCGACGACCGTCGGCTTGGGGCAGGGCGCACTTCGCCGGTAGGCGTAGTCCTCATGGGGCGTGAGCACCCACTTCTCTGGGCAGGCGCGCATCTCGCCGAAGACGAAGCTTCCGTTGTCGCCCCAGCAGCGGAGCGAGCCATCCGCAAAGCTGGCGCAGCCCCGTGCATGAAGCCCCAGATCTGGGTAGCGTCGCGCAGGTCGGCGCCGGTCATCGCGTCGGTCATGACCCCTCGCCTGCAGCGGATATCGCCCGAGACGAGCCGCACGCAGCTGCCCCCGGGGTAGATGCGCGCGAGGGGCGGGCCCTCGTAGGGCGGGAGCGCCCAGTCTGGGGGGGTTGGGGCGACGGGTAGCTCAGAGGATGCCACCGCGTTGGACGCGGCAGGGCTCGAGGCCGAGGCCGTCACCTCGCCGCTGGGGCCGGGAGCTTGGCTTGAGGCCGGCGCCTCGCCCGGGTTGGGGGGAGCGGGCTCACACGCGGCGAGCGTGAGCGCGAGGGTGAGCCACGTCGCGCGGCTCAACGGGCCCATTGTCGGATGCACTCACCGAAGAACGAGACGAAGCCGCGTCCGCGCTCGCCGAGCGTCTCTCCGCCGCCGATCACCCATTGATGCCGAAGCACCTCCACGTCGGTCTCGATGAACTCCACGAGCTGCTCGAGATCGGACTTGGTGGTCACCTTGACGTGCTTGAATCCGTCTCGAATGCGGAACTTGAACACCAGCAGGCCGAGCGCCTCCCGCTCCGACGCGCGGGCTGTCCGGGTCACCGTCGCGCCGCCGTCCTCGATCTTGAGCTTGATCTCCATCGTTCCCGCGACGTCGCCGAACACTCCGGTCGCGTGGTGCACCCCACCCCGCTTGCCGGTCGGCGAGGGCTCGAGTCTGAGCTCGACCCAATGGGGACATGCTGGCGGCTCGCTCAGGCCCCGCGCGTAGGCGGCGGTCTTGCTCGTGTAGTGCGCGCCGCTGGAGGGAAACAGCGTCACGTTCTTGTTGCGGTCGATGTTCTTCCTCGCGACCTCGAGCTCCGGGTAATGGTCCCCGCCGATGAGCCACATCTTGCGCGCCGGGTCGCCGTCGATCCAGCTCCTGAGCCAGGCCTGCTGCGCATCGCTGTTGCGGGGGACGTCGAACCAGAAGAAGCCGTCGAAGGCCTTCGGGTTCAGGGTGAGCACGAGGTAGGCGGGGGGCGCGCCGGCGCTGAACCCTCCGACCGATTGCCGGATCTTCGAGAGGGGCTCGGCCGGGGCCATCAGCGCGTGCGCGGCGACGCGCAGGGCCTCGAGGTGCTCCTCCGCCCAGCCGGCGCGCTTGTCGAGCTGGTCCCAGACGCCCCCGCCGGCGCCGTTCGGGAGGGGCAACACCGCCATCACGCTCTTACCCGACTCGACGATCTGGTCGATGAAGGCGCCGGGGATGTTGGGCTCTTTGATCTGCATCTCGTTCGCCAGCGGGTGCGGGCCATATTTCTCGTTGCTCTGCACTGGCACGGAGAGATCGAGCGGGTCCATTCCCATGTTGCCATTGTCGATGGGGACCCACACGAAGAACGGGCAGTCCCTCGCGGGCGTTACGAGATAGCGCTGCAGGCTGCCGAAGCGCGCCTGTCCGGGGTGCTCGTAGGCGACGCCCTTCGGCATCAAGAACAGGGTGCGGGCATACGTCTTCGTCAGCGGCATCCCCATCGGCCAGGTCGCAGCCCACAGCTTCGGGTGGACGCCTGTCGTCAGCTCGAACAGCTCGACGTTGGCCAGCGGAGTGCGGAAGCGCATCTTCTTGGATGTGGGGTCGTTGAACTCCGGATCGAGCGGGCCGAGGACGGCATCTTCTCCAACCGGCACTCTTGGATTCTCCTTCTTGATCTCCGCCACCATGCGCTCATAGTTCGGATCCGGGCTCCGGAAGTATCGCGTGACGCGCAGGAACCTGAGGTCGACCTCGATCTCGGTCGCCGCCTCCTTCGCCCCGAACGGCCCGGTGGCTCGCACGGTGAGGCGCACGTGCCGGGGCTCGAGCAGGTACCTGCACGGCGCCACCTCGCGCACTCGCGTGCGGATCACCTCGTTCGGCGGCTCGTCTTTCACGCCAGGGCCCGCCCAGCCCGGCCTCGGCACTGTGATGACGAGGTCGAAGCCCTCCTTGTCGGCCATTGCGTCGAACGTCGCCCTGCCCCCCGCCTCGACCTCCTTGGCTTCGTTCTCGACGCGCACGTGGATCTTGCCGTAGCCCTTGCCACCGCGGAGCTTGACGGTCACCCGCCGGGTCGTGCACGGCGCGACGGAGCTGCCGGCCTTGTGGCGAGAGGGCGAGGCGGTCGGCGTGGTCTTCGGCTGGCTCACGGTTCGCCGCTCTCAGCAAGCAGCGCCCGCAGCCAGGGGCCGACCCACGGCAGCGCCGGGTCCGCGTCGAACGCGTGGCCGAACACCGCCATGGCCCCAGCCCAGAGCCCGGCCCGCGCGGCGTTCGCCGTGGCGCCCGAGCGCACCTCTGCCAGCGCTAGCAGCTCGGACAACCCGCCCGCCCCGAGGTAGCTGACCTTCTGGGGGAAGATCCGAGACACCCACAGACGAAGCTCCCCCACGTGGCGCGGGAGCTCCCGCGCGGTCGACGCGACGAGACGCCGGGACGCGTCCGCGTAGTGAACGTGGTCGGGGCCGTGCACCTCGGCGAAGTAGCTGAAGGCCGCGTCCTCGAGCGCGTCGGCGACCTCGCCCTGCCGCAGCCCGCGGCGCTCGAGGACCTCA
Organism: Polyangiaceae bacterium; assembly: GCA_016719945.1. Lineage (GTDB taxonomy): Bacteria > Myxococcota_A > Polyangia > Polyangiales > Polyangiaceae > Xiheicaenibacterium. The sequence goes on from JADJYE010000006.1 coordinate 416,424, forward strand.
CGGACCCACCCGAGCTGGGGGTCGGTGTCGAAGGCCACGCCGAGCAGGAGCATCAGGTTGAGCCAGACATCGACGCCGTGCTCGTCGTCCACCCCGTACCGGGCCGCGCGCTCCATCGCGCTGCGCACCAAGCCGAGGAGCCGATCCTCCCCCATCGCCGCCGCGTCTTCCGGGAACTCTCGACGCACGCGGGAGGCCGAGCGGCGGACGAAGTCGACCGCCGCCGCGCGATCGAAGAACGCGCGCTGCGCCGCGGTGAAGCGGAGCATTACGGCGGACCCGCCCCCGGGCTCACCGCGCAGCCCTCCTCCACCAGCCGATCGAACTTCTCGCGCAGCGCAGGGTTCGCCTCGAACCGCAGCTTCCACAGCGCGTGCACGCGTTGCCGTTGCTCCGGGGTCGTGAGCCCGTGAGCGGTCAGGATCTGTTCGGCGTTCGCCGGCGCGGTCCGGAGCTGGGCGGCGAGCGCGGCATAGCGGTCGAGGTTGAGCAGCCGGATCTCGGCCGCGGAGTCGTCGAAGGGCAGATCGGCCAAGGGCGACTCGCTGGCCGCGAGGGTGTGGCCGGAAGCGTCAGGAAGGCTCGAGCTCGTGCGCCGGCGGGGGCCGCACCGGCGCGGCCGGCGAGTGAAACAGGAGCGTCGCGTCGGCCCGCGGCGTCGGCGGGAGGGTCAGGTCGGCGTCGGAGACCGGCGGTGACATCGAGGCCGGTCGCGCGACCGACGGCGTCGCTCCGAGCCGCGCGAGCACGCTCGGGGCCGCGGCCCTCGGTGGCGGCTCGGCGCTCGCAGCGAGCGCGAGCCCGTACGCCTCGAGGTAGCGCCGGGCGAGCTCGCCGTCGCCTTCGAGCGATGCACGGAGCGCCGACAGGTGCTCGCGCTGCTGCGTCGCCCACTCCGCCGGCGACAACCCTGCCGAAGCGAGCGCGGGCTCTCGCCTCCCCTCGCGTTCCATGTGCGCGCGAACGCGTGCGAATTGTGCGAGCGACAGCACCCCGCGATGGTAGCGTACCGGCCGCAGCTCCGGGCGCTCGATGGGGTTCGTCGATCAACAGCTGGCACAGGTCGCGCGAGAGCTCACGATGCTCGCGCAAGAGGCCGCCGGTCACGCTGAGGCACGTCGGGCCGTCGAGGGCGCGCGCGCCGCGCTCGACGAGCCTGCCGCCGACCCTGTGGATCGGCTGGGTGTCGCGCAGGGGAGGCTGCTCCTCGCTGCGCTCGAGGCTGGGCTCGCGCATCCCACCCGGCCCCGCCGACCGGCGGCCGCCCTACGAATGCTCGAGCTCGCGCTCGAGCTCGTCTCGCTCGAGGAGCGCATCGACGCCGGCGTCGCCGTCGAGGGCGCTCCGCTCGGCGAGCGCAAGCTGCAGCTGCTCTGGTACGAGGCCGCGTCGGTCCCCGCCGTGCGCCGCGACCCTCGGTTCGCAGCCGTGATCGGCCGCCTCGCCGAGCGGCCTATCGGGCAAGAGGAGATCGTCGAGGTCGCCGATGAACAGGCCGACGTGGAGGAGCGGCGAGAGATCCTCGAGGTCGTGCTCAGAGGCGCCGCCGCGAGCCGCGTCCCCGCGCTCGACCTCGCCGGGCCGTTGGTGGTCGCGCCGCTCGTGCTGCTCGAGGGGACCCTCGTGCTGCCCTTCGACGAGGTCGACGCCATGTGGGCGACGCTGGCTGCCCTCACCAGCCGCGGCGCGCGAGACGCCGAGAGCGAGCCTCTCGCCAAGCTCGCGACCCAGCTCGGCGCGCGGCGCTCCTGGTGCAGCGCGCCGCTGGTCGAAGGCGTCACGCGGGGCCTCGCAGCGCGCGTCGACAAGCGAGGGGCGGCCGAGCGCGCGGCGTTCGATGCCGATGTCACGCGCGCGCTCGTCGAGGCGAGGAGCCGTCAGCGGCGCGCCGTCTTCGGCTCGGAGCACGTGCGCGGGCTGTTCACGGACGGCGCGAAGGGGGAAGAGGTCCCGGTCTACATAGCGTCCGAGTGCGCCGCCAAGCTCCCGAGCCTCGCTCGCGTCGACGTGCGCCTGGTCGCCGAGCTTCACCCCGCCGTCGACGCCAATGAGAGCGAGCGGCGCTGCCTGCGCGTCGTCGCGCTCGCGGTCCTCGGGTTGGACCGATGAGCGGCGACTTCGCGCTCGAGGCGATGTGGCTTCACCGTACCGAGGCTGCCCGTTTGCGCCGAGTCCCGGTTTTTTGCGGGGTGACGCCCATCGAGCGGGCCAAGCTGCCCGTCCTTCCCGGTCTTCGAGCCGACCCCGACGATGTCGCCCTCGTGCTCGCGGCGCTACAAGGTGGACGGCGCACGCCGCTCTCCGACGTTCGACCCATCCACCGCGCCGACGGCGCCGTCGTACCCAGCATCGCGGTCGTCGAGGTCACCGTCGAGCCCGCGTTCGCTCCGGTCGAGAAGCTCCGAGCGACGATCGCGGCGGCCCTCCTATTCGCGCGCGCGGCGCCGGCACTTCAGGCCGCGATCGACGGCGCCGAGGAGCTGCTCGCGTTGCCCGAGCTCCTCGCGGCGGCCGATTCTCTCGAGTCGCACACAGCGCGGATCCGCGCCGCGTTCGCGCGGACGCGGCGGGAGCTCCGCGCCGATCACCTCGACACGCTGGCACAGCGCGCGCTCATCGAGAAGCGCCATTACGACATGAGGGTCATGTTTGGCGCGCCGCACATCCGGCTCGATCTTTTGGCGGTCGGGTCGGACGGCTCCGGCGTCAGGCTCCTGGGCGGCATCGAGGCAAGCGCATCCCCGTACTTGCCCCTCGCTGCGAGGTTCTTGGCGCGGGCACTGGTCGAAGTGCACGCGCACCAGGATGCGGAAGCCGAGCGCGTGGCAGTGCGAGTCCTCGCGATCGCTCGGCTGATCGGCGCCGAGCAGGGGTGAGCGGTGCGCGCGATCCTCGAGGTGCAATGGGGACGTTCGAGGGGCCGAAAGGCCGTGCTCGAGGCTGGGGAGACCCTGCGCATCGGCCGGACCGAGCACGCAGACTGGGTCTTCGAGCACGACCGCAGCATGGCGGCGGTACATTGTGTCGTGCAGTGGGACGGCGGGACCGCCCGCGTGCGCGACGCGCGCGGTCTGCCGGAGACGCTGATCGGCGGAGCTGCGCTCGCCGATGGGGTGGTCACCCACGGCGGGTGGATCCGCGCGGGCGAGACCGTGGTCTCGCTCCACATCGAGGCGTTCACGCCTGCGCGCCGCGAGGCCCACGCGATCTGGTCCGACGAGAAGCGGCGGGCCCTCGAGGCGCTCTCATCGGCCGAGCCCCTGTTCGCCGTGCTCGACGCCGCGCGCGACCCGCGGATCTTGCAGCTCCTGCGAGAGTCGGTCCACGAGGCGCCGTCGCTCTACGATGGCGTGCAGGGCGACGCCCTCGCGAGCGTGGCCCCCTATGTCGTCGCGCTGCCGCATGCCTCGCGGCTGCTCCAGCAGCTCGTCCTCGAAGGCTGGGGCAAGCGCTGGGGTGTCTTCCTGTCGTCGCGGGCTCCGCTCGCGGAGGTGAGAAGGCACCTGCGCCGGTTCCTCCTGGTCGCCGACGACGTGACCGGGCGGCGGCTGTACTTCCGGTTCTACGATCCCACGGCGCTCCGAACGTTCCTCTCGTGCGCGACGACGCGTCAAGCGAGCGCCTTCTTCATGAACATCGATCGCCTGCTCGTCGAGGACGATGCGGCAGCGGTGGAGGTCGTCGAGGCACCCGCGGTTTGATAGGCTCGGCCTCGCTGATGAGGGGCCCCGATCACGCGTCGATGCTCGAGCTATCCTTCGCGAGCGCGAACGCTCCGCTGTCGGTCCGATCGTTCACGGCGCTCGAGCGCGCGTCCGATCTCTTCGAGTGCGACGTGCAAGCGGTCTCCGATCGGTCGAGCCTCGATCTCGCCGAGCTCGTCGGCTCGGCGGCCGAGCTCCGCGTGTCCCACGCGCTGTCGATCTCCGGACGCTCCGCGGGCCGAGTCTTTCGTGGCGTCTGCACGCACGCCGAGCAGGTCCGCGTCGAGCCCGATGGCGTCTCGACCTACCACGTCCGCATCGCGCCCGCGCTCTGGCTGCTCACGCAGCGCACCGATCACCGCATCTTCCAGCGCATGGCGATCCCGGAGATCGTCGGCGCGCTGCTTGACGAGTGGCGCGTGCCCCACGCGTGGCGCTTCGACATGAGCTCGTACCCGAAGCTCGACTACCGAGTCCAGTACGGCGAGACCGACTACGCGTTCGTCTCGAGGCTGCTCGAAGAGGTGGGCATCGCGTTCGTGTTCGAGGCGGGTGACGCGGAGACCAGGGTCGTGTTCGACGACGCGCTGGGGGCCTGCTCCAGCCCCTCGGAGACGCTGCCTTTCGTCGACCAAGCGAACGCAGCGACGGGGCACGCCTACGTCTCCAGGGTCCGCTTCGCCCAAGTTTTGCGGCCGAGCGCGATGGTCTTGAGGGACCACGATCTGCGGCGCCCGGCGTTCGAGCTCGAGGCGCGAAGCGACGACGCGCAGAGCGGCGAAGACCGGCTGGAGCAGCGGCGCTATGCGCCCGGCGCGTTCCTCCGCATCCGGGACGACGAAGGCGGCGGCACGCCGACCGCCGATGATAAGGGCGCGGTGCGACACGACGCCGAGCTCGGCGGGCTGCTGGCCGCGCGCGCTCTCGAGTCGCTGCGCGCGGATCGACGGCGCGTCTCGTTCGCCACGAACGTAGCGGGGCTCGAGCCGGGCACCGTGTTCGCCATCAGCGAGCATCCTCATGCTTCGCTCGCGCGCGACGTGCCGCTGCTCGTCACCGAGCTGTCGACGCGCGGCTCGATCGACGGGCCGTGGTCCATCGAAGGTCGCGCCGTCTTCGCGGGTCGAGCGTACCGGCCGTCGCAGAAGACCCAGAGGCCGGACGTGAGCGGGGTTCAGAGCGCGACCGTGGTCGGTCCGCCCGGCGAGGAGATCCACACCGACGAGCTCGGTCGCGTGCGCGTGCGCTTCCCGTGGGACCGCTCGGGCCGGGTCGGCGATACGTCCTCGTGCTGGATCCGCGTATCGCAGGGCTGGGCTGGCGCGGGCTACGGCAGCCTCATGTTGCCGCGGGTGGGGCAAGAGGTGCTCGTCGGCTTCCTCGACGGAGATCCCGACCAGCCGGTCGTCGTCGGTCGCGTCTTCAACGCGCTCTCGCCGCACCCCTACGCGCTCCCCGAGCACAAGACGCGGAGCACGTGGCGGAGCGCATCATCGCCTGGCGGCGCCGGGCACAACGAGATCCTCTTCGAGGATCTTGCTGGCGCCGAGCTGTTGCACGTCCACGCGCAGCGTGATCTGCGCCAGCTCGTCCAGAACGACGAGACGACCACCGTCGGTAACAACCGCTCGAAGCTGGTGAAGAACGACGAGCTCGAGGCCACGGGCGGCAGCCGCATCGAGGTCACGCAGGGCGACCGCACCGAGATCACCCGCGGCGAGCGCCTGCAGATCGTCGGTGGCCGGGAGACGCGGTTCGTGAAGGACGACGTGCGCGAGCACGTGGCCGGCAGTCACCGCCTGCGCATCGACGGCAGCAGACACGTAGTCGTCAAGGGCGCCTCGCGCGAGGAGGTCCGCGGCGATCGTCACGCCACCATCGAAGGCGATCGCGTCGAGCGCGTGGGCGGCGGCGCGTTCCTCGAAGCCGGGGCCTACGCGATGAAGACCGGCGGAAGCTTCACGATCGAGGCCGGCGACGAGATCCACATCCAGTCTGCTGCGGCGATCGTGCTCGAGGCCCCCGACATCACCCTCAAGGCGCCCGGCGGGTTCGTCCGCATCGACGGCGGCGGGGTCACGATCGTGGGTACGCTCGTGCGGATCAACAGCGGCGGCGCCGCTGGCAGCGCGTCGGGAGGCACGCCCGCGCCCGAGGTCCAGAGGCCCGTCGAGCTCTCGATCGACCCACCGCAAGCGCCTGCGTTCGACGACGTCTCCGATAACCCCTTGGGGCGGGTCTGACGAATGCCCCCCGCGGCCCGCGTGAGCGACCCCCACGCCTGTCCCGTCGTCGAACAGGGCGATCCCCACGTCGGCGGGCCGATCCTGCCCGAGGGCGATCCAACCGTCCTCATCGGCTTCATGCCCGCAGCGCGCCAGGGGGACGGCGTCTTCTGCAAGGGCGCGACCGACGCGGTGGCCGCCGGATCCCCGACGGTGCTGATCGGCCACAAGCAGGCCGCCAGGCTCGGAGATCCGACGACCCACGGCGGGGTCGTGGTCGGTGGCTGCCCCAACGTCAGGATCGGCGGCTCGGCGCAGGCCGACGCGCTCCGAACCGACAAGGCCTTCGCCGAGCAGTGTGAGAAGCCGCGAGACGACGACGGCGGAGAGCGCGCGTGAGGCCATGAGCTTCGAGCTCTCGTTCGCGAGCGGAGCGCAGCTCGAGGTCCGCTCGTTCCGCGTCGTCGAGCGGATGTCGCAGCCGTTCTCGATCGACGTCGTGGCGCGGTCGCCGGACCCCAGCGTCGACCTCGGCGCGCTCGTGGGCCACCCCGCTCGTTTCACCATCGCGGCCCACGTTCGGCAAGGCGTGGCGGTCGCCGCGCGGAGCTGGTCGGGCCTGTGTGACGAGGCAGAGCAGCTCGCCGTCGAGCGAGCCGGGCTCTCGACCTACCGCATCCGCATCGTGGCTCGGCTCAGGCTGCTCGACGGCCGCATCTCGCACCGCATCTACACCGCCCGGACGACGCCCGAAATCGTCGCAGAGCTGCTCGACGAATGGGAGATCCCCCGTGTCACGCGGGTGGAGCGCGGCGCCTACCCGACGCACGTCTCGCGCACCCAATACCGAGAGAGCGACGGTGGTTTCCTCCATCGGCTGCTGGAGGAGGCCGGGATCTCCTACACGTTCGAGGACGGGACCTGCGCGGTCGTGCTCGACGACGCGCCGCAGACGAGGCTGCGCGCGCGGGGAGCGCCCTTCCGGTGATCGATCGCGCGACCCCCGCGGCGGGCCGGGAGCACGCCACGGAGCTCATCGTCGCCGAGCGGACAGTGAGCAGCGCGCGCACCGTCACCGATGTCGATTTTCGGCGGCCCAACCTCGACCTTCGTGCCTCCGCCTCGTCGGCCGTTGGAGACGGCGTACCGAGCAGTGAGGTTCACGTCTATCGCCCGGGCGCGTTCGCGGGGTGGCAGGAGGGGGACGTCGGGCATCACGAAGAGGTGGGCGCGTTCCACGCCACGCGCGAGTTGGAGGCCGCGCGCGCCGAGTCTCGTAGCGTCCATTTCGCCACCGACGCCACCGACCTCGCCCCCGGCACGGTCTTCGCCCTGAGCGGGGAGGGCACCCTCGCCCTCGAAGACGAAAGGCGCCTCGCGACGGAGCTCACCATCGATGCCTCGGTCACGGGCGATTGGAACGTGCGCGTCCGCGCGGTCTCGGCCGACCGGCCGTATCGACCCAGCCCGCTGACGCCGCGGCCTCACATCCGGGGCCTTCAAGCCGCCCTCGTCGTGGGCGTGGAGGGCGACGAGGACGTCCACGTGGAGCGCCATGGCCGCGTCCGGCTCCGCTTCCCCTGGGACGAGCGCTACCGCGGGGTCGATCGAGCGACGCCCTGGGTGCGCGTCGCCGCCGCGTGGGCAGGAGCGGGGTTCGGGCAGACGCTCCTCCCGCGCGTCGGGCAGGAGGTCCTGGTGGCCTTCGAGGCGGGAGATCCGGATCGGCCTGTGGTCGTCGGTCGCGTCGCCAATGCTACCGCGCCCACGCCCTATGCGCTGCCGGGGCGCAAGACCGAGAGCGGTTGGCGGTCCGAGTCGCTGCCCACGCGGTCGGGCTGCAACGAAATCCGCTTCGAGGACGCGCAGGGCGAGGAGCTCGTCGAGCTGCGCGCCCAGCGGGACGCCCGGACCCTGGTGCGACACGACGAGGCGGTCACCATCGGTCACGATCGGACGCAACGCGTCGGCGGAGAGACCTCCGAGACCACGCTGGGCAGGAGGTTTCAGATCACCGACGGGCGGCGCGAGGAGCGGACGGCCGTGGACGCGACCACCGTCGCGGGCGCCGGACGAAGCCAGCTCGTCGGCGGGGAGCGCGAGGAGACCTTCGAGAAGGACCACACCCTTCGGGTCGACGGCGATGGCGAGCAGCGCATCGCGGGCGATGACGTCGCGCGAGCTGCAGGGGATTTCCACGGCCTCGTGGAGGGTCATCACCTCGAGCGTGTCGTCGGGACGTCGAGCGTGCAGGCGGCTTCGAGCGCGCTTCGCGCTGCAACCACTGCGATCGCCGCGGGCGGCGACGTCGGGATGCGCAGCTCGAGCCTCGTCGTCGAAGGCAGCGACATCAGCTTGAGCGCCGGGGGGAGCTTCCTCCGCATCGACGGGGGCGGCGTGACGATCCACGGGCCGCTGGTGACCCTCAACGAAGGCGGCGCGCCGGGCGCCTACGTGCCGGCTCGGTTCACACCTCCGCAAGCTCCGCAGCTGCCGGCGCCGCTGCAAGCGGCCCCCTCGACGCGGGTCGTGATCGTGGACGAAACGGGGACGGAGCTGACCGGCGTGGTCGACGTGGTGGTCGGCGAGGAGGTCATCCTCGAGGTCCGCGAGGACCCACCTCTCCACGCGCTGGGGGTCCAATGGGTGGTCGAGCCAGCGGTCGACGCCGTCGAGGATTACGTGTTCGACCAGAAGAAGGGGACGGTGACCAAGCTCGGGAGCCTGACGACGACGCGCGTCCGGTTCTTCTGGATCGCCGCTGGAATCAAGCGCGTGCGGGCCCTCGTCACGCTCGATGGCGTCCCGGTCGTTCCCCCACTCGAGGTGGAGATGAACGTGCTCGGAGCGAGGGTGGCGGCCGCCAGTTGGGGGGTCGGCTCCGGGCTTGCGCTTCGAGAGCTCCCGTGGCAAGGGAACACGGGCCTTAGCCTGGCCCTAGGGGACCCGACGCCTCCGCCGTTCTCTCTCGGCATCGTATTCATCTATGAGGCGCAGGCGCCGCTCGGCCGCGAGGGGTACCTGGCGGGCGTGCAACGCGGGAAGGTGAAGCTCAGCGCCATCGACGAAGATGGAGACGCTTGGGGCGCCGAGTGGACTGGTCATTGGTACAACGATTCCGGCTACGCAAAGCGCAGTGCATACAAGGGTCTCTACGCTCCCTTCAACGAGACTAGGTTTGGCAGCAAATGGGAGGGGAGCTATACGCCCAAGACTCCCAAAGGAGCCCCACCTGCCCTTCCCGTCCGCTGTCTCTATGGAGACGCCCCTAACCAATGGATCGACCGGGAATCCCCGAAATTCGACAGTGTTGAGCTCGACTACAACTTCGAGACCTTTTACGTGTTCAAGGTAGAGGCGCCCATCCGCGGGGGCCGCCGCGCGATTTGGACGACCGTCGCGAAGCTCAAGTGGAGGGCCCACGCGAGAGCGAAACGTGACGCGAGCGGGACCTGGCAGATCGACAAGGGTTCCCTGGTGGAGCCTGCGGCGCCCGAGAAAGCCAAGGGGAAACCCCACGCTCACCCTGACCGCGGAGCTACCCGAGTGGAGCGGCTTCATCCCGCCGCCGGAATGGAGGCGGAAATGAGGACGACGTCGGGGCGCCGAGCTTGGTGGCGGGTCGTCGGGCTCGCGGCGCTCGCCGGCCTCGCCTGCGGCGACGCGGCCCCTGAGCGGGGCTCGCCGGGTGGCTCTTCGTCCGCGATGGAGGCCGGGCCCTCACCGACAAGCGAGGCGTCCTCGACCCTCCCAGCGCTCGACGACTCCGCCTCGGCTCCTCAGCTCAGCCCATTGCTCACCGAGCTCGGCGTGGGCGCCCAGCAGGCGTTCACGACGTTTGGCGACCAAGGGCCTGCGCCCTATTACATCATCGACGGCGAGGTCCATGGAGCTTGCCGCTTTACCGAGAATCTTCGCTCGGTCAGGTGCGTGACGTTCCCCCACGCCGACGACATCAAGTGGCACCGGCCCCCGTTTGGCATACCTTTGAGCGATGCAGTACCGTGGCTTGTCATGCGCAATACGCATCCTGTCGAGCTCATAGAGGTCACGCCGACCGGGCCAAGATCCATTGCGGAGCTCGGTATGGGTGGCACCGCTTACGTGCACGAGGGGGCGCTCTTCGCGCGGCAGGGAAACGACCTCTTGCGCTGGGACAACATGGCGGGCGCGGGACCAGCGCGGCGAGAATACTTGGGCAATGACGTCTATGTGGTGAGCTTCCTCGCAGGGGCCATCCTGACGATCCGCAGCCACGAGCACGGTCGGAGCCATACCACAACGCTCGCGCGGCTCCGGGCGAGCGGGCGAGCGCTCAAGGGAGAAAGCCAGCTCATCGGGTACCCCGCGCTGATCGGACCAGTCGTAGATTGCGGCAGCCATGGAGCCACCGTGTTCGAGCACGACGGCACCAGCAGGGTTATGTTCGTATCGCCCAGCGACTTCAAGATCCATGACCTCGGCATTCGCCTGAAGGTCCTCGGCGGACGCGGCTGGTTTAACGCATACCCCATAACCTGCTCGGCGGACGGTGTGGTGATTAGCCATGTTGGCTCCGACGATCGGGGGTGGCTGCTGGATGAGGTGCGCTGCGACCTCGCCTCCTGCACGAGGGAGACGATCGACCTCGCGCGCACGGGGCTCCGTGGGGTGGAGTCTGTCGCCCTGGGCGACAAGACGCTCCTGGTTGGCTTCAAGGGCGACTGGACCGTCGCCCCCTGGATTCCCTATTATCGCTTGGCCAAGTTCGCAGACTTGCTTCGGACGCCGTCCCAGCCCCTGTTCGGGGACGGGCCGCGGCCACCGATGCTGCGCGACGCGCGCCTCCACGCGACGAAAGCCGGCGCGCTGGTCCTCATGTTCACCGGCGAGCCGGAGTTTCGTTGGTCCCCCGGCACGATCTACGTCGTGCGCATCACGCCCGAGGGGAAGGTCGAGAAGGTCGAGCGGATGCCGTGAGCTGGCGACGCATCGCCTGCGAGCCGTCGACTTGGAGAGCGGGCCGGCGGGCGGCTCCGTGGTACGTCGGGGTTCGGGTGGCGAGCCTGCTCGCGGCGCTCGCCAGCCCCGCCTGCAGCGAGGTGGCCCCTGAGCGCGCCTCGCCGGGCGGCTCGTCGTCCCCGGTGGAGCCGCAGCCTTCCGTGCTGGACCTCGAGTCCTCCGGCCTCCCCTCGGACTCGCCCCCCGCTTACACGTCGGATCCGGCGATCAGCCCCTTGCTCACGAGGCTCGGCGTGGGGCTTGCGCAGCCTGTTGCGGGCCTCGCAGATCAAGGACCTGCGCCATCCTACATCCTGGACAGCTACGATACCCCCATCGCTTGTCGCTTTCGCGAGAGCCTTCGCTCGGTCAAGTGCGTGGCGCTGCCCTGGGGGGGCGACTACGTGTGGAGGACGCCGCTGAGCGACGCGACGCCATGGCTGATTCGGAGCCGTCAATTTGCGTCCGAGCTCCTTGAGATCACCGCGGCGGGGCCTCGCCTCATCGCGCTGCTCGGGCGCGGCGGCGTCGCGTATCCCTACGAAGGCGTGCTCTTCGCGCGACAGGGGAACGACCTCCTTAGGTGGGACAATATGACGGGCGGCGGTACCGCATCGCGCGACGAGTTGGGCGATGCGGTCCATCGCGTGGAGTTTCTAGCCGGATCCATCCTGGTAAGTCACGGCGCCGAGAACGCTCGGGTGCACACCATGACGCTCGCGCCGCTGCGGTCGACGGGGCCTTTGCTCAAGGGAGAATCCCGGCGCATTGGCGCCCGCCTCGAGCCGCCCATAGCCGGTGTGGACTGCGGTGGTCACGGCGCCCTCGTGCTCTCAGACCAAGGGAACAGCAAGGTCCTCTTCGTGTCTTCCACGGGCTTTGAGCTTCACGACCTTGGCGTGCGTATCGATCCGGGGGTCTTTCGCCGGACCTTCAGCACCTTGACGATGACCTGTTCATCGGACGGTGTCGTGATCAGTGACCTTCATTTCTTCGAACAAAGGCTCGACGAGTTTCACTGTGAGGCAGCGTCATGCACACGAGAGACCGTCGACCTTTCGCGAAGAGGGACCAGAGCGTGGGGCTCGGTCCCCCTGGGCGACAAGACTCTGATCTTCGAGTTCGACACGAAGATCCCACATCCGAGAGGAACACCGGCCCATATTCCGTACTTTCGGCTTGCGAAGCTCGCGGAGCTGCCGGCAGCGACCTCCCGGCCCCTGCTCGCGGACGGGCTGGACCTGCTCGATCTCTGCGGCGTTCGCCTCCACGCAACGACGTCCGGCGCGTTGGTCGTCCTGCCCACAAGCACGGGTGGGGAGTGCAGTTCCCCCGGCGCAATCTACGTCCTGCGCATCACGCCCGAAGGAAAGGTCGAGAAGGTCGAGCGCGAGCCGTGAGCTGCGGACGACGGACGGTCTCGTCAGGGTCGACGGGGCTCGTCGTCGTGTGGGGCCTCGGCGAAAGCCGACCTTGGAGCCTGCCATGTCTTCCTCCCTTCGCGACATCCTCAACCGCGCCCGCTGGCGCGATCACGAGCTCGCCGAGCTCGCGCTCGTCGTCCTGCACCGCGGGGCGCCGGACGATCGCTGCACGGTCTTCGGCAGCGCCATCGCGGACGTGACGGCCACTGGGGTGGTGCTCGTCCCGGAGGCGCCGGACGCGGAGCCCGGCTTCTTGCCTTACCACCGCTTCCTCGCGGTCCTCGATCGACAGGGCGCGGTCCTGTGGGACAAGGCGGGTGGCGAGCGCGCTCATCGCCATGAAGCGGACGTCAGCTGCGACGAGGGGCGCGAGGTCGCGATCGAGCACGAGGTGCTGCTCGCGAGGGGCGCGGGGGAGGCAACGCTCGTGCTCGACGGCAGCGCGGGGGAGGGTGGAGGTCAGATCCTGCGCACGGCCCTCTCGCTGTCGATGCTGACCGGGACACCGTTCGTGCTCGAGCGCATCCGCGCGCGCAGGCCGCGCGCGGGACTGTTGCGGCAACACCTCACCTGCGTGCGCGCCGCGGCGGCCATCTGCGACGCGGCGGTGAGCGGCGCCGTGCTCGGCTCGCCGCGGCTCTCCTTCCGCCCCGGCCGCGTGCGCGGCGGCGAGCACACCTTCGACATCGGCAGCGCCGGCTCGGTCGCGATGGTGCTGCAGACCCTGGCGCTGCCGCTGGCCCTGGCGCCCGCCCCGAGCCGCGTCGTCGTCCGTGGCGGCACCCACGCGCGCTGGGCGCCCATCGCGCCGTTCCTAGAGGTCGCGTGGCTCCCCTTGCTCCGGCGCGCGGGGGCCGAGCTCGACCTGCAGCTCTCGGCGGTCGGCTTCCATCCGGCGGGCGGTGGCGAGGTGGTGATGAGCGTGCGCCCCCAGGCCACGCTCTGCCCGTTGCATCTGCCAGAGCCGAGCGGTCGGCTCGCGCTCGCCCTGGACGCCATCGTTGCCCACCTGTCGCAGACGATCGCGGAGCGCGAGATCGCGGTGGCGGCGGCTCGGCTGGGCGAGCCGCTCGAGAGCGCGCGGAGCGAGACTGTGGCGAGCCCCGGTCCGGGGAACGCGCTGTGGCTGACGGCGCGCGACCCCGCGACCGGGCTCAGCAACGTGTTCTCTGGGATCGGGGAGCGGGGGATCCCCGCCGAGGCGGTCGCCGAGCAGGTCGTCGAGCGGTTCCTCGACTGGCGCGCCTCACGCACCAGCGTCGAAGGGCACCTGGCCGACCAGCTGATGTTGCCGATCGCCGTCGCGGGCGGCGGGAGCTTCAGCTGCGACGAGCTGTCCCTCCACGCCACCACCAACGTGGCGGTCATTCGCGCGTTCACGGGCAAGGCCCTGCGCTGCTTCGCCCTCGGCGAGCGGCGCTTCCGCGTGGCTGTGTAGGAGCGCGTTCTTCCTCAGGGCGTCTGAGCCGCTCCGCTGGCTGCGACAGAGTGACGCACTGGCCGAGGATGCGTCTGCCTCCAAAGAGATCTACGAAGGCTGCCATGAGGAGCGTGAGCACACGCATGGGCCATGAGGCTCGAAGCCGCCTGGCCACAGGCCTCGCGGGCCTGTCCGTCGCGGCGTGCCTCGCGTGGGCCACGGATGCGCGAGCGGCGGCTTGTTGCGGCGAGGCGTCGGCGCTGGGTGACCGCCTATCGGCCGCGGAGGTGACCGCGATCTCGACCTCGCTGTCCGGGCGCGGGCGCATCGGGAGCTTCGACGAGGACGGCGAGTATTTCCCCGCCTCCATCGACGATATCGACGTCCGCTTTCAGCTCGCCGCCGACGCCGCGCTCCGTGTCTCGTCGTGGTTGGAGGTCGGGGCGACGGTCCCCGTGGTGGTCAACCTGCGCGGCTCGGACGGTCACGCCGAGGCTGGAGGCAGCTTCGGTGACGTGACGGCACGCGCCCGGGCGTCGATCGCGTCGAGCGACCAGCACCAGTTCGCGCCAGGTCTCTCGGCCCTCGTCGGCGTCGTCGTCCCCACTGGGGTGCCCGCGAGCGCCTCGACCGACAACCGCCTCGCCGACGTCACCGGCCAAGGTGACGGGGAGATCGTCCTCGGGCTCACGACCGACAAGGTCTTCGAGGGGGTGCTCCTCGCCCGGGTGGACGGCTCGGTCGGGCTCTTCCTTCCGTCCTCGGTCGACGCAGAGCGCGTTCAACGCGCCCCCAGGCTCACCCTCTCCGCGATGGTCGGCCCGGTTCTTCGAGGGGTCGCGCTGGCCGCAGGCGTGACCTACGAAGCGGAGGCGCCGCCGTCGACCGCGCCCCCAGGCGAGGCCGCGCGGACGCAGCTCCAGCTCGTCGCCTCGACCGTCGCGGACGTCACGCCCACGATGGCGGTGCTCGCGAGCGTCCGCTCGAGCCTGCCCGCGAAGGGAGCCGGCACGAACGAGATCGCGTCGACGACGGCCGCGCTCGGGCTGAGGGTGGCCGTCCATGGGCTCTGACCGCTGCGCTGCGCTCGCGCTCGCCTCCACGCTCACGCGTTGGCTCACCGTCGTCGCGATCAGTGGCGCCGCGCTCTGGGGCTGCAGCGGCGGCGACGCCGCGGACACCCAGAGCTGGGAGGTCGAGGGGTCGTGGGGAGCGCTCTCGTTCGAGATCGACGCGGTGGGCCCCTTGGGCGAGGGGACGAACCGTCTCGCGGTGACCGTGCTGGAAGAAGGGGCCCCAGCCGACGACGTGCGGTTGACGGCCACCGCCGAGATGTCGGCGATGAGCCACGGCGAGTCCGAGGTGAGCGTCGCGAGCGAGGGTGAGGGGCGCTTCAGGCTCGACGTCGATCTGACGATGCCTGGAGAGTGGCTGCTCGTGATCGAGGTGGAGCGACACGCCGAGGTCATCGATGGTTGTGCCCTGGAGCTCGAGGTTCGGTGATCGCCCGCGCGCTCGACGAGACGCTGGTGCCCTGGGTGCTGGCCCTGAGGTGGGTGGTCATCCTGGTGCTGGTGAGCTCGCTGCCGGCGACCACGGAGCTGCTCGAGCTCCACGTGCACGTCCCGGTGATCGTCGCGACGCTGGCGGTGCTGGTCGCCGTCAACCTGGGTCACCGCAGGCTCGCGCGGGCGCTGCCGGCGGCGCTGCGCCGCCACGCGCTGTTCCTCAACGTCGCGATCGATCTCGTCGCCATCACGGTCTTTCTGGCCGCCTCGGGTGGCGCCGCGAACCCGTTCAGCTCGATCTTGCTCGTGTACGTCGCCCTGGGCGCGGCGCTGCTCCCCGCGCGCGCCGCGTTCGCGCTCGCGGGCCTCGCCGCGCTCTCGTTCGGCGCCCTGTTCTTGACCCCTGCCGAGAGCGCGTGCTGCCAGGAGCCCGTCGCGCCCGCCTTCTCCAACCACCTCTATGGCATGTGGGTCGCGTTCATCCTCGGCGCGTGCCTGGTGGCGTTCTTCGTCTCGCGCGTAAGGCACGCCATCGAGGCGCGAGATCGCGAGCTCGCGGAGCTGACGGCGCGCGCCGAGCGGGCCGACAAGTTCGCGGCCGTGGGCACCCTCGCGGCGGGCACGGCTCACGAGCTGGGGACGCCGCTCGCGACGATCAGCGTCTTCGCCGGCGAGCTCGAGTCGTCGCCCGCGACGGCCGAGCAGGGGCGCGGCGATCCGCGCGCAAGTGGAGCGCTGTCGCGCGGTCCTCGAGCGGATGCGCCCAGGAGCTCGAGGGGAGGTCGCTGCGGGGGACGCCGACCTCGCCGATAGCGTGGAGGCGGCCGTCGAGGTGTGGAGGGCGGCCCACCCCGAGGCCGACGTACGCGTCGAGTCGAGGGGCAGCGCGGTGGTCGCGATGACCAAGTCTGACGTCGAGGCGGCCGTGTGTGTCCTGCTCGACAACGCCCTCGCCGCCACGGAGGCCGCCGCGGCGGCGGGGCCGATCGTCGTACGCTCGGGTAGCGAGCGCGGGTCCGTGTTCTTGACCGTCGAGGACGAAGGCGTCGGCGTCGACCCCGCGAACGTGGGACGCATCGGCGAGCCCTTCTTCACCACGAAGGAGACGGGACAGGGGATGGGGCTGGGCCTGTTCGTGGTGCGAAACCTCCTCGAGCAGCTCGGGGGGCGCCTCGAGGTCGAGCGGAGATCGCCTCGGGGGACGGCCGTGCGGCTCTGCTTCGCCGCGAAGGAGCTGGCGAGTGGTTGAGCGAGAGAGCGACGGCGAGCAGCCGACGCTGTTGATCGTGGACGACGACGCAGCCTTTCGGGCCGCGCTCGGCGCGGCGCTCGCGCGCAGAGGGTTCGCGATCGAGCTGGCCGCGGACGCCGCCGAGGCGGAGGCGATCGCCCGGGCGCGGGTCATGGAATATGCGCTCGTCGACGTGCGCATGCCGGGCGTGGGCGGCATCGAGCTGGTCGGGCGCCTGAGGGAGATCGACGAGGGCACGCGCATCGTGGTGATGACCGGCTATGGCACGATCACCAGCGCCGTCGCCGCGATGCAGCGGGGCGCGATCGACTACCTGACGAAGCCGGTCGACGCCGTCACCTGCGAGCGGGCGTTGCTCGGGCTGCGCAAAGGTGAGGAGCCAGCCCAGGACGAGGTGCCGAGCCTCGAGCGGGTCGAGTGGGAGTACCTCCAGCGCGTGCTGGCCGATTGCGGCGGGAACGTCTCGGACGCGGCTCGAAGGCTGCGCCCACCGCCGCTCCCTCCAGAGGAAGCTCGCGCGCCACGCCCCTCGGCAGTGAGGGGCGGGGACGCGCGGCCGTCGCCGAAGGCGAGGCTCGGAGGGCCAAGCGAGGTGCGCGGAGCACCTCGGGTCTCGTCCAGCGAGACAGGGTCGGGGAGGTGGGATTTGAACCCACGACAACGAGCACCCAAAGCTCGTGCACTACCGGACTGTGCGACTCCCCGGTGAATGAGCCGGGCGCAGCCTAGCACCCTCGCGGCGCGACCGCGAGCGTCCGAGCCGACCGGCCTGCCCAGCGTGGTAGAACGCGCTCATGCTGCAGACTCGGTGGATCGAGCGAGAGCTGCCCCGAGGGCCGCGGGCTGACGCCGCCATCGACCACGCGCTCGAGCGCCACGCAGCGCACGGTGGGGGGCCCGCCGCCGCGCCGGAGGAGCTGCTCGCGTGTGGGTGCTTGCTCTCGATGCTGGAGCGCGCGTGGCTCGCCAGCGATCGTGTGCCGCTCGCAGACCTCGGGGACGAGGAGGGCGCGCGCGTGCCCTCTTCGCTCCCGCCGGTGACCGACGCGCACGTGCACGTCTTTCCTGACGCCGTGTTCCGCGCCTTGTGGCGCTGGTTCGAGGCGTACGCCTGGCCCATCCGCTACAAGCTGCGCGCGCCCGAGGTGGCGAGCTACCTGCTCGACCGCGGCGTCGCCCGCCTCATCCTGCTCCACTACGCGCACAAGCCGGCGATGGCCCGCTCGCTCAACGCGTTCGTCGCCGAGCTCTGCCGCGGCGACCCGCGGCTCGTTGGGTTCGCGACCGTGCTGCCGGGCGAGCCCGACGCGGTCGCGATTCTCGAGGAGGCCGCTGCGCTCGGGCTGCGCGGCGTCAAGCTGCACTGCCACGTGCAGGCGTTCTCACCCGACGCGCCCGCGGCCATGGAGGTGTTCGCGGCCTGCGAGCGCCTCGGCCTCCCGGCGCTCGTTCACGCAGGCCGCGAGCCGAACAGCGCGATGTACCCGGTCGACACCCACACGCTGTGCGCCGCGGCTCGCGTCCAGGCGGTGCTCGAGGCGTTCCCGCGGCTCAAGCTGTGTGTGCCTCACTTCGGCGCCGACGAGTACGACGCGTACGCCGCGATTATCGAGCGCTACGACCACCTGTTCGTCGACACGACCATGGCGATCGCGGGGCTGTTCGAGGCGGCTCCCTCGCTCGCGCTGCTCTCGCGACGGCCCGAGCGCGTGATGTTCGGGACCGACTTTCCGAACCTGCCCTATGCGTGGGACCGCGAGCTGCTGCGCCTGGCAGGCATGGGCCTCTCGGAGCCCGCCCTCGGGGCGATCCTCTCGTCGTCGTCGGACGCGTTCCTTTGCGGCGCGGCGCTCAGCGCTTGCTGAAGGAGCCCCGCGTCGGCCGTGGGAACGGTTGGCCCTCGAGGTCGTCGAGCGCCTTGTAGAGCTCGTCGACCACGGCCGGCTTGAGCCAGCCCGGGTGACCCTGCAGGTACGCGCGGTTCGCGTCGTTGAGCATCGTGCGCGCCTCGTCGCGGCGACCGAGCTCGTAGCTGGTGAGCCCGCAGTACGCGAGGTAGCGCACGCGCCCTTTGTCTCCGAGCAGCTCGAGGTCGCCGGAGGCGTCCCAGCAGGCCTGCGCCGCTGCGTTGTAGTTGCCCTGCTCGTACTGCTTGATGGTGAGGCGCAGCTCGATGTTGGGGCTGCCGCACGCGGGCGTCGCGAGCAAGGTGGCGAGGATGAGGGCGCTCTGCTTCGTCATGATGAGGCGCGTCGCGAGGCCGACAAAGGCTCTCACGCATCGGAAGTTTACCCAAGGGGTCGCGCGCCTCGAGCAACCTTTCGCCTCCCCGCGGGGTCGATGTGCGGCTAAGACGGCCTTCGTGGCAGAGTCGTCCAGCGCGCCAAGCCTCAGCGACGCGCGCCCCTTCTCCTTCGCACGGGAGGAGATCCGGCGGGTGTGGTGTGACATCCGCGGTGGAGATCTCTCCCCAGGTCGGATCGCTGCATCGGTCGCGCTCGGCGCGTTCATCGGCTGCCTGCCGATCTTCGGCCTGCACCTCCCGGTGGTGCTGCTGCTGTGCCTGCGCTTCCGGCTCGACGGCGCGCTCGCCTACCTCGCCGCGAACATCTCGAACCCGCTCATGGCGCCGCTGTTGATCGCCGGCGAGATCCAGGTCGGCGCCATCTTGCTCGAGGGTGAGCTGCCCGATATCGGCGGGCGGGTCGCGCTCGGCGACGCGATCTCCTCGTTCCCGAAGTACCTCGTCGTCGGCGCGCCGATCGTCGGCGCCGCCGTCGGCGTGGGGCTCGGGGTCTTTGCTTGGGTGTCGACCAGCCTGAAGCGCCGCTTCTTCGGGCGCGGCAACCGCCACCTCTACGCGCTGCCCGCGAACGCGCCGCTGTGGGTCGTCGCCGCCGAGCGCGTCGCCGCGCGCTACGCGCCGCCCGATGACACGTCGCCGTCCGCGAAGGCCCAGTTCAACTACGTGCGCATCAAGCTCCAGATGGACCCGATCGCGAAGCTGATCGCGGACATCGACGGCGACACCCGAGGCGCGCTGGGCGAGGTGTTCGACATCGGGACGGGCCGCGGGCAGCTCCCCATCTTGCTGGTGGAGCTCGGTCGCGCCAGGCGCGGCGCCGGCGTCGACTGGGACGAGGCCAAGGTGCGAGACGGGGCGCGGGCGGCGCTCCGCTCGCCGGCGCTCGACGTCGAGCTCACGCAAGGCGACGCCCGAAGCGCGGAGGTTCCGGACGCCGACACCGTGCTGCTCATCGATCTGCTCCACTACTTCAAGGTCGAGGAGCAAGACGCCATCTTGCGCCGCGCGGCCCGCGCGGTGCGGCCCGGAGGGCGGCTGCTCGTCCGCGAGGCCGACACGGAGCGCGGGTGGCGAAGCTTCACCACCCTGCTCGAGGAGAAGGTCTTCACGACCCTGCGTTTCAACCGCGGGGAGCGGGTGAAGTTTTGGGCGAGCCGCGATCTCGCGCGCGTGATGAGCGAGGAGGGCCTCGCGGTGGAGATCCTCCCGGCGTGGGGCAAGACCCCGTTCTCGAACGTGCTGCTGGTCGGGCGTCGCGCGGCCGTCTCGGTCCGGCCGGAAGAAAACTAGGCGCTGCCGGGCGGTGGCCAACCGCCGCCGCTGCCGCCACCCTGCCCTCCGTAGCCTGGAGGCGGCGCGCCCGCGCCCTGCTGCGGATAGCCCTGCTGTGGATAGCCCTGCTGCGGACCCTGCTGTGGATAGCCCTGCTGCGGGTAGCCCTGCTGCGGGTAGCCCTGCTGCGCCTGCCACGGCTGCTGGGGAACGTGCTGGTGAGACGGCCCCGGGTGCTGCGGGTATTGGTGCGGGTGAGGCGGCTGCCAGCCGTGCGGCGGCGCCTGCGGGGGCGCCACGTGCCCTGCGTAGGGCTGGTGCATCCCATAGGGTGCGGGGGGCTGCGGTTGGAACGCAGGGTGCCCGAACGGCGCGCCATAGCCGCGGTGTTGCAGGTGGTAGGGCAGGGGCCGCTCGAGAGGCCGGGCATGCTCCCCGAGCAGCGCGTCGTCCTCCTTGAGCGCCTTCATCACCAGGACCCGCGTGATGACTGCGCAGACCGCGACGATCCCCACCGCGATCGCGAAGCCGAGCAGCGGCTCCGGCGGGCCGAAGCCGAAGCGGCCCCCGCTGAAGACGGCCCAGTCATAGAGGCCGTGGATGAACACGGCGACGCCGTAGCCGGCGGCCAGCTTGATCGGCGCGCCGCCGCTCATCTTCGCGCTTCCGACGAAGTACCCCATGATCGCCGAGCACGTCGCGTGCAGCGGGACCGCGCTGATGGCCCTCGCCACCCCGATGATGAGGTTGCCCCCGGCGTACAGGACGTTCTCCAGGAGCGCGAAGCCGAGCGACGCGGCGGCGGTGTAGAGGATGCCGTCCATCACCTCGTTGAACGCCTCCTTCCGGTAGAAGAAGAGCAGCACCACGGCGAGCTTGAGGCCCTCCTCGACGCCGGCCGCGATCACGAACGAGTTGACGAGCTGTCCCTGCGCCTCGACCAGGTTCTTTCCCAGCGCGGCGGACAGCGCGAGCTCGATGATCACCGCCGGCACGATCGAAGCCATCCCCAGCAGGACCGCGTTGCGGACCATGCCCGGAGGCTCGGGCCGCTTCTCGTCCCACTTCTTGAACAGATAAACGAGCAGGACCGCGGGCAGGATCGCTAGCGCGAGGGTGAATCGCATGGCCTAGGGCCATGATGGCCGGTCCTCGAGGAACGGGCTAGGGGCCCGGCGGCCGACCTGCTATCCATGCCCCGCTCCGATGAACGCCAAGCACGCCGAGTCGAACTTCGCCTACGAGCACCCCGCGCTCGTCGCCACCGTCGTCACGATCGCCATCGCGCTGAGCTTCCTTGGGGCGCTCTACGCGTCGGCCGGCGGGGGCCACCACGACGCCGGCGCCCACGGCGCGGCGGGCTCGGCCAGCGCGGCTGCGCCCGGCTCGGCGAAGCCCGCTGCCACCGGCGCGAAGCCCGCGACGTCCGCGAAGTAGCGCGCCGCCCGCCCCTGGGAAGGAGCGGGCCGACCGCGGCCGGCGAGTCAGTGCGACGCGCCGCCCTGCAGGTACGTCTTGCCCTTGTAGCGGGCCGCGAGCAGCGTGAAGGCCACGGCCGCGACCGTCATCAGGACGGTGAAGACCCAGAAGAACTTACTGAGCGTGAGGATCTTCTGCATCGGCGCGAGGAAGGCGACGAGGACGTTCCCGAACGTCACGCCGAGCAGCCAGAAGCCCATGATCGTGGACTTCATTCGCCGCGGCGCCTGGGTGTAGGCGAACTCGAGGCCGGTCACCGAGATCAGCACCTCGGACGTCGTCATGATGACGTATTGGATGACCTGCCACAGGACGTGCACCGTCTGACCGCTCGCGGCGGCGGACTCCATCCTCGCTTGGAGCATGGCCGCGGCCGCGAACGCGATGGCCGCCATGAACATCCCGACGCTCATGCGCACGAGCGGCTTCACCTTGCGCCCCCGCCGCTCGAGCGGCTGGTACACGAGCACGTTGAGCCCCGGGATGATCGCCATCACCATCAGCGGGTTGAGCGCCTGGATCTGCTGGGGCTTGAGGAGCACCGTCGTCGTCGTGCCCGAGAGGACGTCGAGCACGATGGCGCCCACCCCGGCGAGCGCGAGGCCGCCGAACAGGACCCTCGGCACGAGCCTCGGGATCGTCCTGTTGGAGACCCAGAGCATCAGCCACGTGCCCCCGTACAGGGCGCTGGCGATCGTGGCGCCGATCGCGAAGCGGCCGACCCACGTCGGCACCGTGAGCGATCGATCCATCTCCTTCGCCTGCTGCACCCAGGTGGAGGCGTGCTGATCGAAGAGCGCCCAGAAGAACATCACCATCGAGAAGACGACGATGATGCGCAGCACGGCAGGCGGTCCCTCGGCCGCCTCGTCGCCGAACTCTCGCCGCGCGACGTCGAAGAAGCCCTCGCCCGGCTTGCGCTCGCGGCGGTTCTTGAACGAATACACGAGCAGCGCGAGGAAGCCGTCGTCCCTGGCGAGCCGCTGGCGCACGCCGAACAAGACGAAGGCGAGGACCACGAGCACGGCCGCGAGCGCGAAGTACATCCACGACGAGACGGCCAGGTGCCCCAGGTACCCGCTGAGGTACTCGGCGTAGAACGCGCCAGCGCCTTTGCCCTCCGCGCTCGGCGCCTTGTAGCCGTCGCCCTGCACGAACACCGCGACGATGATCGCGATCACGGGGGAGAACAGCAGGAGGGCGACGATGAAGTCGAGCAGCCCCGCCTTGCCCCCTGGCTTCGGCGGCACGTGCACGAAGCGCTTGCGTCCCAGGAAGAAGATGACGGTCGCGATGCCCATGAAGATGCCGGGCACGCCGAAGGCGACCTCGGGGCCGAACCTGTCGTTCAAGATCGGCGTGAGGATCGTCGAGAAGAACGAGCCGAAGTTGATGATGAAGTAGAAGATCTGGAAGACCTTCGGCACCAGGCCCGAGTTCTTCTCGGTGAACTGATCTCCCACGTTCGCCGAGACGCACGGCTTGATGCCGCCCGAGCCCATCGCGATCAGCGCCAGGCCGACGTACATGCCGAGCTCCGCGGAGCCGTAGTCCCCGTTCGCGGCGAAGCGCCCTGCCACCGCCAGCACCGCGTGGCCGGCGCAGTAGATGAGGGACACGAACAGGATGACCGGGAACTTTCCGAGCAGGCGATCCGCGAGGATCGCGCCGGCCATCGGGAAGGCGTACACGCCGGCCATGAACAGGTGCGCGACCGCGGTGGCCTTCGCCTTCGCGCCGTCGGTCTGGGCTTGCGTCAGCGTCGACTCGGCCGCGAACTGCACGTAGAGCGCGGCCAGGTACGTGTACAGGATGGCGCGCATCCCGTAGTAGCTGAAGCGCTCGGCGCCCTCGTTGCCGACGATGAAGGGGATGCCTGCCGGAAAGCGCGACGCCTCGGGGTCCTCCGGGCGCGCGCTCGGCGCTGCCGAGCTGCTCATCTGCGGACGCTCCTGGGTTCTCTATTCGACGACGTTGAGGGCGCGCCGCCCGTCGGACTTGCGCGTCATGAACGCCGACAGGCTCGGGGGCTGGAGGCCGGCGAAGCCGACCGGGGTCGGGGCGACGGCGGGGCCTGCGAAGGCTTGCGCCGCGGCCTCGAGCTCGATGCCGGCCCGGAACCGCTGCTGCCCGCCCGCGATCTTTCGGTGCGCGAGCTGGTGCTGCATGAAGTTGAGCGGCCAGAAGCCGAGGGTCTGCAGCCAGCTCGACCCCGGGGTCTCGGCCTTCGGGAAGCGGTGGGTGAAGCGCCGCCACATGCTCGAGTAGGAGTAGAACTTGGTCCACGCCTTCACCCACCCCTCGCGCAGCTGCTCGCGCGACATCTTCTTGGGGATGTAATAGGGCGAGCCGGCGTCGTGATCGTGGCGCAGCCACCACTTCGGATCCGTGAGCCGCCCCTCGGCGAGCAGCCGCCTGTACAGCGCCGTCCCCGGGTACGGCGTGAGGATGGCGTACAGGGCCATCGTGAGCTGCATCTCGATGCCGAACTCGACCGTGCGGTCGAAGATCTCGGGGTTGTCGGTGTCGAACCCGAAGACGAAGCTGCCCCACGTGGAGATGCCGTGCTCGTGGAGCATGTCCATCGTCTCCTTGTACTGAGACGGCTTGTTCTGCCGCTTGCCGGTGAACTTCACCGTCTCCTCGTCGATGCTCTCGAAGCCGATGAAGAGCGCCTTGCAGCCGCTCTCCGCCATCAGCTTCACGTTCTCCAGGCGCTTGACGCCAGCGAGCGAGCACTGGCCCACCCAGTGTTTGTCGAGCTCGGCCATCTTGGTGAAGAGCTCCTTGGAGTATTGGCGGTGCACCATCACGTTGTCGTCGGCGAAGAGGATGAGCTTGCCGAGCGTCTTGAGCTCGGCGATCACCTCGTCTGCCGGGCGGAAGCGGAAGGTCGGGCCGTTCGCCGTCGAGACGCTGCAGAACTCGCACGGGTACGGGCAGCCGCGCATGGTCTGGACGACCTGGAAGGGCACATACTTTTTCGAGGTGAACAGGTCGCGCCGGGCGAAGGGCCTGCCCGCCAGGTTGGGGAACTCGGGCCGGTAGGCGGCGCGCAGCTGCTTGCGCTTGAAGTCGGCGAGCAGCTCGGGCCACGCGTCCTCGGCCTCGCCGGTCACGATCGCGTCGCAGTGCTCGAGCGCCTCCTCCGGGCAAGCGGTGGGGTGGATGCCGCCCATGACGACCTTCACGCCGCGCGCCCGGTAGCGCCCCGCGATGTCGTACGCGCGGCGCGCCGTCTTGCTGTCGACGCTGATGCCGACCAGGTCGACGTCCTTCACGTCCTTGTCGAGATCGAACGGCTTGACGAGATCGTCGGTGTAGATGATCTCGTCGAGTCCGGCGTCAGGCTGGCGAGCACGCCGAGCCCCATACGGGGGAGATACGCCGAGTCCTCGGTGGCGGGCGCAATCAGCTCGATCTGCATGACGTCGCAGCCTACCAAATTCACCTGGCTTGCCAGGTGAATCAGAAAGCACTTTCGCTCGGCTCCCTCTCAGAAAATGCCGCCGAAGGCGCCCGAACTCTCCTCGAGAAACGCGCAAGCCAGGTGAATGTGCTGGTTGATTCGCTCGGACGAGCCGAGCGAAACCGAAGGCTTGCGGGCGGGGGCGAAGTGCCGCTGCAGCAGCTTTTCGACCCCTGGGGGGCGGCTACTTTGCGCCCTCGGGGGACCCAGCCTTCGCGGCGGCGGCGAGCTTCTCTTGTTTGGCTTCGCTGCGAGCCTTCCAAATCTCGATCGCCATCGGCAAGACGCTGATGATCACGATGGCGATGACCACCGCCTCGAAGTTCTTCTTCACGAACTCCATCTGGCCGAAGATCACGCCCGCGCCCATCATCGACACCACCCACGCGATCGCCCCGACCACGTTGTAGACGATGAATTTTCGGTAGTTCATCGCGCCGGCGCCCGCGACGAACAGCGCGAACGTGCGGATGATCGGCACGAAGCGCGCGAGGATGATGGTCTTGCCGCCGTATTTTTCGAAGAACGCGTGGGTCTTGTCGAGGTGCTTCTTGTTGAGCCACTTCGAGGTCTCGCTCTTCATCACCCGCGGGCCGATCGCCTTGCCCACGTGGTAGTTGACGGTGTCGCCAGCGATCGCGCAGGCGATGAGCACGGTCCCGAGGATGATCGGGTTGAGCCCTGACCCCGGCCGGACCGAGATCGCGCCGCACGCGAACAGCAGCGAGTCGCCCGGCAGGAACGGCGTCACGACCAGGCCGGTCTCGGCGAACACGATCGCTCCGAGCACGACGTACGCCCACACGCCGTACTCCGTCGTGAGCATGTCCAGGAACTGATCGAGGTTCCGGATCGCGTGCAGAAACTTCTTGAGCAGCTCCATCGCGGTACGGCCGGCTTACTCGGACTGCGCGTCGAGATCCACCGCGCCGAGGGTCCGGACGAGGAAGCGCGTGACGTTCTGCAGGGCGTGCAGCCTGGCCTCGGGGCTGCGATAGCCGTGCCGCTCCCCCGGGTAGACCATCATCTCGAAGACCTTCTTCTCGCGGACCAGGGCGTCGACGAGGTCGGCGGTGTTCTGGAAGTGGACGTTCTCGTCCATCAGCGCGTGGACGATCATCAGATCTCCGGACAGGTTCTTCGCGAGCTTCTCGAGGTCGGCCGCGTCGTACCCGGCCGGGTTGTCCTGTGGTGTGCCCATGTAGCGCTCGGTGTAGCCCGTGTCGTACAGGCGCCAGTCGGTGACGGGCGACGCCGCGACGCCGGCGCGGAACCGCTCGGGCGCCTTCAACATCGCGAGGGCGGCGAGGAAGCCGCCGTAGCTGTGCCCGTAGACGCCGATCCGGTGCTCGTCGATCTGACGGGTCTTCACGATCTGGTCGACCGCCGCGAGCTGATCGGCGAGCTCGACCTCGCCGAGCTTGCGATCGATGGCGTGCTCGAACGCCGGGCCTCGGTTCGCGGAGCCGCGGTTGTCGACCTGGAGCACGTAGAAGCCGCGGTCGGCGAGGTGCTGCCAGAGCAGGCGCGGGGCCCAGCGGTTTCGCACGGTCTGGACCCCCGGCCCGCCGTAGACCATGACGATCAGGGGATAGCTCTTGTCGTACTCGAGCGCGCGGGGGGACAAGAGCGCGCCGAAGAGCTTGTCGCCGCTCGCGGCCTTCAGCTCGAGGATCTCGGGCGTGCGCAGCTCGAGCGCAGCGATGTCGGGGTCGTCGGCGACGGGCAGCTCGACGATCTTGTCGTCGACGCGGACGACCGCCCGGGGCTTGAGCGTGAGCGAGCTCCACACGTCGACGACCGCGCGCCCCTCGGCGCCCACGACGATGTCGTGCACGCCCTTCTCCTTGGTGACCGTGCGCAGCTCGGTCCCGCTCACCTCGTAGAGCAGCTGGCCGATCGGGTCGTCCTTCGTGGCCGACACGAGCACGGCTTTGTGGTCCTCGCGGACGCCCTCGATCGCGAGCACGTCCCAGTCCCCCGAGGTCAACAGGGCGGGCGCCTGGGTGCCCTCCCCGAGCTGGACGCGGGCCAGGTGACGGTGGGCCCCGCTGTCGAGGATCGTGAACGCGGCCAGCCCGTCGGGCGCGACGACGACGTCGGTCATCTCGACCCAGCCCTTCTGCGGCGCAGCCGTGTGGAGGATCTGGCTCTTGGGTGACGGGCCGAGCGTCGCGCGGACGAGGTGCGCCTTGCGCTGGGAGCGCTCGACGGCCCAGAACACGACCTGCTTCGAGTCGGGCGAGAACGCGAAGCGGCCGAGGTACGCGCCCGCGGCGACGCCGGTCGGCAGCGGCAAGGCGATCGGCTGCCTCTTCGCCAGGTCCATGAAGGAGACGCTGACCGTCGGGTTCTTGCCGCCTGCGGGCGGGTACTTCTGCATCATGAGCTGCGGCGCGCCCTTGCGGTGCCCGAGGATGGGGGTCTCCGCGACGGCGCGCTCGTCGACCTCGAGGTAGAGGAGGGACTTGCAGTCGGGCGTGAAGAAGTGCCCCGAGCTCTCACCGAACTCCTCCTGCCCGTTGAAGTCGGAGAGGCCACGCGTCACCCCGGCGGGGGCCTTGCTGGTGAGGGCCGTCTCCTTCTGGGTCGCCACGTCGATCAGCGCGAGCTCGCTGCCACGGACGAGCGCGAGCTTCGACCCATCGGCGCAGATCTTCGGGTCGATCACCTCGCCCTCGGCGGTGGTCAGATCGGTGATCTTGTCGCCTTGAACCGCGAAGACGTCGGAGCCCGCCGGGACGATCAGGACGTTCGCCTTCGCGGCCCACTGGTACTCGGTGATCCCCTTGATCCGCTTGCGCTGGCGCTCGTCTCGCAGCTCCTGCGCGACGGTGGACGAGCCGGGGCCGCTGGTGAGCTGCGAGGCGCGCAGCAGGACCTTCGTCGTCCCGGTCGCGAGGTCGGTCGAGTGGAGCGACATCTCGTCGCTGTCGCCCTCGCTCATCAGGAACGTGGCGGATTTGCCGTCCGGGGAGATGGCGGGCTTGCGCGGCACCTGCCAGCCAGGCTCCGGGAACTCGGCCATCTTCGCGAAGGTCACCCGCGACGCCTCCTCGGGGCGGACGTACGCGGCGATCGAGCGCGGCGCGGCTGGCGCTTGGCTCGAGGGCGCGGTCACGGCGGGGCCCCCCTGCGGGGGTCGCTCCGCGTGACAAGCGAACATTGGCAACGCGAGCACCCACGGGTAGAGGCGTCTCATGACCGGGCGAATGTACCCCGCGGTGGCGGGTCTGAGCCACGCGGCGGTCGTCGTCACCGACCTCGAGCGCGCCGAGCGCTTCTATGTCGACCTCCTCGGCCTGGAGGTGCTCGCACGCCACCAGGACGCCGCAGGGCGACCGCGATCGATCTGGGTGCGCCTCGAGGGCGAGGCCTTCCTCGCGATCGAGCGCGGGGCGCCCGAGGCGGCGCGGCGGGTCGACGCCGGAGCCGGGCACCACTGTCTGGCCCTGCGCGTGGCTGCCGCGGACCGCGGGGCATGGCAGCAGAGGCTCGCCCAGGGCTCGATCGAGATCGAGCGCGCGAGCGACTACAGCCTCTACTTTCGTGACCCGGACGGGGCGCTCGTCGCGCTGAGCCACTGGCCGGAGCCGGTTCGAGGCGACGCAGCGGTGTGACAGGTGCGCACACGAGGCAACAGCGTCTAAAGATTGCGGGAGGCGGCGGATTGTCGGTACGTTCCTGCCCGTACATGCGACTCCCCAACACTTTGCGCGGTGTCCTGGGCGCCACGCTGATCGGATGGATCACGCTCCACGCGAGCGAAGCTCGAGCGCAAGACGAGAAGGCCCGCGCGGCCTTGCTCGCTCGCGAGGCGGAGGACTTACTCGGCCAGGGTAAGGTCCCCGAGGCCTGCGAGAAGCTCCACGACAGCCAGATCCTCGATCCGCGCGGCTCGACCATCCTCGACTTGGCCCTGTGCCGAGAGAAGGAGGGTCGCATCGGCACGGCGTACGTGCTGTTCGATCGCGCCGAGAAGATCGCCCTCGACGAGAAGCGAAGCGACCGCGCGACCACCGCGAAAGCCCACAAGAACGCGCTCTACCTCAAGCTCGCGCGCGTCACGGTCAATGTCCCCAAGGAGGTCGTGGTGCCGGGCATCGAGGTGCGCGTCGGCATCGCGGACGATCCGAGGGGGCTCAACCTCGTGCCCGATTCCGAGTGGGGCAAGGGCTTCCCCGCCGACCCTGGCCAGGTGAAGGTGATGGTCACGGCGCCGAACAAGGCGACGTGGGAGCAGACGTTCGACCTCAAGGCTGGCGGTCGCAACACGGTGACGGTGCCGGCGCTCAAGGACGGCAGCGGGCCGCCGCCGCCGCCGCCGATCGCGACGGACCCTCCGCCTGCCGGCCCTCAGCAGCCGCCCGGCTCCCAGCCGCCGGGACAGCCGCCGCCCTCCGGGCCTCAGCCGCCGGCCACGCCGAGCACGCCCGCGAAGCACGAGGCGGGCCGCGTCGTCATCGACGCCGCGGTGCTCGCCGGCGGCATCGGGTCCTTCCTGTACCAAGCGCCGCTGTCGGACATCAACGGCACTCAATACATCTACAGGGGCGTCGAGCAGAGCGAGTTCCTGGCGTCGTGCGGCAACACGGCCGCAGTGCCGGGCGCTGGCGAGTGCGACGCGACGTTCGACATCCAGTTCGGCGGTGCGTTCGGAGCGCAGCTCTTCCTCGGCTACGCGATCACCGACAGCATCCAGTTCGGCGGTCGCTTCCTGGGTGGCGCGACGTTCCCTCTCGGCTTCTGGGTCTTCGGCGGGCCGAGCATCTCGATCAAGGCCAGCGACATATTGTGGGGTGGCTTCAGCGTCGTCGTCGGGACCCACCAGATCGAGTCCACGGTCACGGGTGGAAAGGGCTCGATCCCCGAGTCGAACCGCGTCGACAACGACGACGAGAGCCAGATCGATATCCCCGTCGAAGACCTCGCAGGGCGCTCCGGCGAGGTCCCCTTCTCGGACGGTGGCGGCGTGGCGCCTGCGTTTGCGGGCTTCGAGATCGGTGTGACCGGCGAGATCTCGATCGTGCTCGTCGACAACCCGCAGCACGGCGGCGACTCCGGCGCGCTGATGCTGAGCTTCTGGCCGACCATCGCCTGGGCGCCGCAGCACGGCGCCGTCGCGATCGTGCCCGCGGGCTTCGGGTACCGGTTCTACTAGGGGCGTCCCTAGCTCGGCTCGGGGTTCGCCCGGCCCTCGCTCACGCTCGCAAGTGAAGGCCGGGCGAACCCCGAGCCTCACCCCGACCTATGTTCCAGCCCCCTTTGACTTGCTGGTCCGACCTCCGGTCGGACTAGCGTCATCCCCGCCGGGGGGCGCGGGGCGAGCGCGAACAGGAGGAGAGTGCGCTAGGCTGTGAGCGTGGCGCGCTTTGCTTCTTTGGGGCCGTGTGTCGTGGCTGCGCTGCTCGGCGCGGCCTGCTCGCCGGGTTCGGAGGATGACCCTCCGCAGGGGGGCAGCCCGGGGCAAGGCGGAGGCTTCGTCACGGATGGCGGCGGCGGTGCCGGAGGCGGCGGCGGCGCAGGCGGAGACCCTTGCGACGGCGTCACACGCCAGGCCGACCGCAAGCCGCTCAACCTGTACATCATGATGGACGCGTCGAGCTCGATGGCCGGCTCGAAGTGGCAGGCTGCCTCGGACGGTCTGGCCGCGTTCGTCAGCGATCCGGCGATCGAGCAGGTCGACGCTGCCCTCTCGTTCTTTCCTCGGCCCGCGGGGGGGCCGCCGGTGTGCGATCAGAACGCATACAAGGACCCGATCGTCGACTACGGCCCGCTCCCTGCCAACGGCGCCGCCATCCTCGAGGCCATCGCCGCGCGCGCGCCCGACGGGTTCAGCTCGCCGGTGTACCCGGCGCTCGGCGGCGCGATCCTTCGGGGCATCGACGAGGCGAACGCGCAGCCAGGGGAGGTGAGCGCGGTGTTGCTGGTCACCGACGGCAAGCCGGAGGGGCCTGCGGACACGTGCGCGGGCGTCGACCCCGAGGACCCCGCCGAGGTCGCCGCGCTCGCCGCAGCGGGGGCGATGTTCGACCCTCCCGTGAAGACCTTCGTCATCGGCTTGCCCGGGGTCGACGTGACCGTCGCCAACCTGCTCGCCGAGGCCGGCGGGACAGAGGCGGCCATCATCGTCGGCACCACCGACACCGCCGCGAACTTCACGGAGGCCCTGAAGAAGGCGCAGGGCGCGCTCCTCAGCTGCCTCTACGAGATCCCGGAGGAGGTGCAGCAGGGCCAGGTCGGCCTCAGCAGCGTGAACGTCTCGATCGCGCCGGGCGGCGGTGACTACCAGATCGTCCCGCGGAACGACGCGTGCGACGGCCCCGGCTGGAGGTTCGACGACCCCAACATGCCCACCTCGATCTCGCTGTGCCCCGAGACGTGCGCGTCGATCGCCAACGACGACGAGGCCGCCATCAACATCGTGCTGGGGTGCCCGACGGTGACGTGAGATCGGCGTCGGCCGCCTTCGCCGTCGCGTCGGCCAGCGGGTACAGCTCGTCGTTCTCGCGCTTCATGCGGACCCGGAGCCGCGCGAACAGCATCATGGTGTCTCGGCAGAAAGTCTCCGCGTCGGCGCGGATCGCGGCGGCGTCTGCCCACCGCTTCTGGTGCGCGAAGAACGCCTCGTACAGGTCGCCGACCTCGTCCAGCAGCTCGCGCGCCTTCGCGACGACCGAGGGGTCGCCGCTCGCGAGGAGGCTCGGGTAGAGGGCGTCTTGCTCCATCGCCGCGTGGACGCGCAGCCGCCCGGCGAAGACCGCGAGCGCGCGTCGAGCCGGGGTGGGATCGATCTCCAGCGTTCGGGTGTCGAGCGCACGCAGGACGTCCTTCGCCAGCTGGCTGAGCTCGCTGTGCTGCCGCGCGAAGCGCGCCCTCGCGCCGTCGGAACGATCGGCCATCGGACCACCTCCGGGGGACGCTACGCGTGGTCGTGTCCCCCAGTTGCAAGCGCGCCACGCGCGGGGGCCGCGGCCTTCGTTACGACGGTGCGCCGCGGAGGTTTCGCTCCTCGAGCGACGCGATATGCTGGCGGCCCGCCCCGGTGCACCGAGCCATCTTCCCCACGTCTGCGCGCGCCCTCCTCTCGGTGTGCCTCTGGCTTGCCCCGTCGATCGCTGGGGCTCAATCGGCGCCGCTCGATCCCGCCGCCCAAGCCCAGGCGGAGGCGTTGTTCTCGGAGGGGACCACGCTGCTCGAGGCGGGGGACTTTGCGGCCGCCTGCTCGAAGCTCTCGGCCGCGGTCGAGCTCACGCGCGGCGAGGCGCTCGGCGGGAAGGTGATGCTCGCCCGTTGCTTCGAGCGCTCCGGAAAGCTCGCGAGCGCGTGGGGCCTGTACACCGAGGTCGCCGCGAAGGCCGCGAAGGCTGGGCAGTCCGCGAGGGCGAGCGAGGCAGCAGCCGCGGCCGAGTCCCTGTCGCCTCGACTGCACCGCGTCGCGCTCGTCGTCGCGGCAGCCCCCTCCGCGACTCCGTCGCTCACCATCGTCCTCGCGGGACGCACGCTCGCGCCAGGGGCTTGGTCCACGCCGCTGCCGGTCGACGCGGGACCCCTCGAGATCGTCGTCTCCGCCGAAGGAAAGACCTCGCTCCACAGGCGGGTCGAGGTGCCCGCCGAGCCCGGCACGACGCGCGTGGAGGTGCCCGCGCTCGAGGACGCGCCCGCGGCCCCGCCGAAGGAGAGCGCGTCGAGGCCCGCGCCGGAGCCCGAGGGGAGCTTCTGGTCGGGGCAGCGGGCCACAGGCCTCGTCATCGGCCTGACCGGCCTCGTCGGCGTTGGGGTGGGAGGTGCGCTCGGCTTCGTGGCCATCGGGGCCTACGACGATGGGCTCGTGGAGGGCGGGTGCACCGGGAGCCCGCCGGTCTGCGATGACATCCAGCCGGTCAACGACGCCCGCGCGCTGGGGGATGCCTCCACCATCGTGCTCTTCAGCGGGGTCGGCCTCGCCGCCGTCGGCGCGGTCCTGATGCTGACCGCGCCCAACGCGAACGTCGTCGGCGCGAGCGCGGCGCCCAGCGTGTCGATCGGTCCGGACCACGCCTTCGTGTCGGTCTCGGTCGCCTACGACTGAGCGGTGCTCACCAGAGCGTGTCCTTGCCGCCGCTCGCAGACGCGCGCGGTGGCGGTGGAGGAGCCGCCGCCGCGGTGGCGGTCGTGGGGCGGCTCGAAGCCCGCTTCGGGACCGTCCCCGCTGCAGACGTCGCGCTCACGGCGCTCGAGGCGAGCGCGGCGCCCGAACCGGCGGGCTCGAGCGCCGCGGTGGCCGTCGCGTCGGCCGTGGGAGAGACTGTCGTCGTCACCGTCGCCATCGGGGTCGCTTCGCCCGAGCTGACGGGGGACGCGGTGACGCCCGCGCTCGGTTGCGGAGAGCTCCCACCCACCTTCCAGACCGTGACCGCCGCGATGCCCACGACGGCAGCCGCCAGCAGGCCACCGAGCGCGCGCTTGCTGAGCCCGCTCTCGGGCGCCGGTCGCGCGTCGGCCGCCACGGCACCCGTGTTGGGCTCGGCCCTCGGCAACGCCTCCTCCGGCGTGCGGCGCGGGGTTCTTCCGATCGAAGCCTGGCTGGTGGTCGAGGTCGCCGTCGCCTGCTCGGTGTGCTCTCGAGGTGGCGGAGGAGGACCTGGCTCGGTGCGCTCGGGGGGCTGCGACGGATGCTGAACGGTCGGGGCTCGCACGAAGGCCGCGCGCGCGCCCTCGAGCGACTGTTCGAGCGCCAGCAACAGCTCACGCGCGTTCTTGTGGCGCAACGAAGGCTTCAGCGACATCGCGCGGGCGAGCACCTCTTCCCACGGACCCACGTCGACGCCGTGGGCTCCCGGGGTCGGGCGCTTCGGGTCGATCACGGAGAGCGCGATGTCGCCGTCGCCATAGGGGAGGGCGTCGACGAGGAGCTCGGTGAGGATGAGCGCGAGCGCGTGGACGTCGGTCCACGGGCCGGTCTTGGAGCCGGCGAGCTGCTCGGGGGCCGCGTAGGGGAGGCTGAACGCGCGGTGCGCCGAGCGCGTCATCGTCGAGTAGGTGATGTGGCCGTCCACCGCGGGCGCCTCCTTCGCGATGCCGAAATCGATCACGCGCGGGGAGGTCGCGCCTTCTTGCGTCGGCACGAGCATCACGTTGGCGGGCTTGATGTCGCGGTGGATGAACCCGCGCTCGTGCGCGTGGGCGATCGCGTCGATGATGGGGCGCGCGACCTTCCAGGCCTCATCGACGGACCGCCCGCCCTTGCCGCGGCGAACGCGCAGGTCCTTCTTCAGCGTCTCCGAGCCGCACCACTCCATGACCAGGTAAGCAGCGGGCGTCTCTTCGTTTTCCAGCTGCAGCGTGCCGACGTCGAGCGCGGACACGATGTGGGGATGCTTGAGGCGCGGCAATAGCTGCGCCTCCGCGAGGAACTGGCTGAGCAGCTCGCCTCGCTCGCGTGGGTCGGAGTCCTCCGGGTAGCGGAGGATCTTGATGGCGACGGGGGTGCCGAGCGCCAGGTGAAAGCCTTGATAGACGACGCCGAATCCGCCCTCTCCGACCTTGCGATCGATGCGGAAGCGCCCATCGAGCAGCTTGCCACCGAGCGTCCCGGTCGCGCCGGCCGAGGGGGGGACGACGTCGCTCACTCAGCCCTCCTTGGCCCTCAGCCCGAAGCGAGCCATCATCCGCTGCAGGTGCCGCCGGTCGATGCCCGCCTCGCGCGCGGCCTT
Organism: Polyangiaceae bacterium; assembly: GCA_016719945.1. Taxonomy (GTDB): domain Bacteria; phylum Myxococcota_A; class Polyangia; order Polyangiales; family Polyangiaceae; genus Xiheicaenibacterium. Next base: position 451,157 of record JADJYE010000006.1, read on the forward strand.
CGAGACGTTGCCGCCGCTCCTGGCGAGCGCGGCCTCGGTGAAGGCCCGCTCGAAGCGCTCGTTCAACGCGTCCTTCGCCTCGTGGTAGGGCAGCTCGAGCAGCGCCCCGAACGGATCGGCGGCTGCCTGGGCCGCATCGGGCGAGGCGGTGCTCGCTGGCGCGAGCGGCGCCGTCTCGCCAGGGGGCGCCGTGGTCCCGAGCACGGCCCACCGCTCCACGATGTTCCGCAGCTCGCGCACGTTGCCGGGGAAGTCGTAGCGCATCAGCATCGACATCGCGGTCTGATCCAGGCGGGCCGGGGGCGGCAGGCCGCTCGCCTTCTTTCGTCGCGCCAGCTCCTCCCACACCCCGTCGCACAGCAGCCGGAGGTCCTCGAGGCGGGTCCGCAGCGGGGGGATCTTCACGGTCACCACGGCGAGCCGGTAGTAGAGGTCCTGGCGGAACCTCCCTGCCTTGACCTCCTTCGCGAGGTTCTTGTTCGTCGCGGCGACGACGCGCACGTCGACGGAGAAGCTCTTGTCACTGCCGACCGGCTTCACCTCGTGGCGCTCGAGCGCTCGCAGCAACTTCGCTTGCATGTCGAGCGGCAGCTCCCCGACCTCGTCGAGGAACAGCGTCCCCTTGTCGGCAGCGAGGAACGCGCCTTTGCGCTCGCGCACCGCGCCCGTGAACGCCCCCTTCTCGTGGCCCATCAGCTCGCTCTCGAGCAGCTCGCGGGGGATCGCTCCGCAGTTGACCGCGACGAGCTCGCCGGCGCGCGCGCTCGCCTCGTGCAGGCCTTCCGCGGCGAGCTCCTTGCCCGTGCCGGTCTCCCCCTCGATGAGCACCGTGAGGTCGCTGGCCGCCACCCGCTCGAGCAGCGCGAACGTCTCGCGCATCGCCGCGCTGGCGCCGAGCATCCGTCCGAAGCTGGCCCGCGGCGAGACCTCGTGCTCGACCGTCTCGACGAGCGGGATCAAGCGCAGGGCGGTCTTGCCGATCGAGACGAGCGTCTCGCTCGACACGACGACCTCGCGCACACGCACGTCTCCGACGAAGGTGCCGTTCGTGCTGCCGAGATCGGTCAACAAGAAGCCGTCGGGCAGGAGCCGTATGGCCACGTGCTCCCGAGACACCGCGCCGTCTGCGAGCGGAACGTCGGCGTCCGAGCCGGACCCGATGCGCACCTCGTCCTGCGCGAACGAGTGGACGCGGTTGTGCTCCTTTGGCTCGGGGCTGTCGACGACGACCACGCGGAGCTTGCGGATTCGCCGCAGGCTCGGGCCCGTCTCCGGGGTGATGACCTCGGTGACGGGGGAGGGTTTCGAGCCCGCCGGCGGGACCTGCGGGGAGAGGGCCACTGGCGGCTAGCGTACCAGAGTTCAGCCTGCGGATTTCAGCAGGGCGGAGACGATGTCGACGTCGCGCACGGCGTCCGCCTCCGCTCGATACGACAGGACGACGCGGTGGCGTAGGGCGGCGATCGCCATCGCGCGCACGTCCCCGACGTCCGCCGCGGCCTCTCCCCGCAGCGCCGCGTGGGCCTTTGCGGAGAGCACCAGGGCTTGGCTGCCGCGGGGCCCGGCGCCGAACCGGACGTAGTCTCGGACCTCCCGGGGGGCGCGGGGATCGTGGGGTCGAGACGCCCGCGCGAGGCGGACGGCCAGCGTGACCGCCTCGTCGGTGATCGGGATCCGAGGCACGAGATCGCCGATGGCGCGCACCTCGTCGAACTTCAGCACCGCCTCCACCGTGGGCTTGTCGCCGCTCGTGGTGCGCCGCGCGATCTCGAGCTCTTCGCGTTCGGACGGGTACTCGACGTGGATCTCGAGCAGGAAGCGATCGAGCTGCGCCTCGGGGAGCGGGTAGGTGCCCTCTTGCTCGATCGGGTTGCGCGTCGCGAAGACCTGGAACGGGTCGGGCAGCGCGTGCGTCTTCGTGCCGACGGTCACCCGCCGCTCCTGCATGGCCTCGAGCAGCGCCGCCTGCACCTTGGCGGGGGCCCGGTTGATCTCGTCGGCGAGGACCAGGTTGTGGAAGATCGGGCCCTTGGCGAACACCAGAGCGCGTCGGCCCTCTTCCTGGGCGAGCACGTCGGTGCCGGTGATGTCCGCCGGGAGGAGGTCCGGGGTGAACTGAACGCGACCGAAGGAGAGGTCGAGCGCCTTCGCCAGCGACGAGACGAGCAGGGTCTTCGCCAAGCCCGGGACGCCCACGAGCAGGGCGTGGCCCCGGGCGAACAGCGTGGCGAGCATCGCGTCGACGACCTCGTCTTGGCCGACGACGGCCTTCGCGATCATCGCCTTCAAGGCGACGACGGCTTCGCGCGTCCGCGCGAGCAGCTCCGTGGCCGACCTCTTCCCTCGGGCCTCGTCTGCCTCGCTCATAGGGGCCTCGTAGCGCCCTGCCCGGCGCCGAGCAAGCACTGCAAGAGCGCGGCTGGCTGTGGTACGTCCCGGCCATGAGCCGGACGATGCCCTCGCGCACCACGCAGCCCACGGCCGGCGGGCTCGCCGCCACGCTCGTCGCCTCGCTTTCGTTGTTGGCTTGCAGCGCCGATTCAGGGGGCGCCGCGAGCGCCTCCGCCACGTCGAGCGCGAAGCCCGCGACGACCGCGACGCAAGCGGCCACGCCCGCGCCCACCCCGACCGAGAGCGCCGGCCCGCCCCCGAAGCCGCTCGCCTCGAACGCAGTCGTCATCGAGTCGTTGAAGCTCGCCATCGAGCCACCCGCGAACGTGACCGGCTCTTCTCACGAGATGGGCAACGGCGTCTCGATCCTCGACTTCAAGGGCTTCGACGTATCGCTGACGGTGAGCCTCGCGCACGGCGACATGAAGCACACGAAGGCCAAGCGCGCCGCTGAAGAGGGCTTCGAGAAGTGGCTCGAGGAGACCGACGACACGGCCATCGCGCAGCTCAAGCTCGACAAGGCGACGGAGTACTACGGCTTCCAGATCACGAAGCTGGGCGACTCGCTGTACGAGTGCGGCACGTTGACGAAGCGCAAGCGCACGTCTTCCAGCGAGAAGGCCGTGCGCGCCGCGCTCGCGCTCTGCAAAGGACTGCGCCGCAAGTAGCGAGCCTCGGGCGCTCGGCGCTACGGCGGCGTGGCGAAGCGGCCCGGGAACGGGTCGGCCTTGAGGCGGAGGTTCGTGTCGCTGAACGTCCAGCTCTTGGGGCTCGAGCCCTGCTCGTGGAAGAGCGCGACGCCGATCACCCCGACGTTGCGCGCCTCGCCGTGCTTCTGGCTCGCGTACGAGCTCTCCACGGCGCCGAAGCGGAAGGCGGCGACGGTCTCCATGCTCTGGCGGAAGCCGTCGATCTCGAGGCTGCCGTGCGGCTCGAGGATGTAGCCACGCTTCTTCGTCGAGGCGGCCTTGCCGTCGAGCACGTCGAGCCCATCGACCGAGACGATGACCTCGAGGCGGGCCGGCACGTGGTTGTCGATGACGATCGAGTAGCGCTCGCCCTCCTCGCCGATGAGGAAGCTCTTGCCGCCAGCCTCGAAGCCGCTGAGAAACTTCCCCTGGCCATCCTTGAGGCTGAGCGTCGCGAGGCCGCCGCCGATGTCGACGCTGCCGTGGGAGACGCGCTTGAACCCGCTCGAGGTCGCCATCGCGCTCGCGCCGTGCTCGTCGTTGTAGAAGAGCGACGCCGTCGCGAACGGGCTGTTCGGGTCTGCGCGAAGAAACGGCGAGCTGGTGATGACCGACGAGCGCGTCTCGCCCCACTCGGTCCCGAGGCCGGGCCGGAGCTCGGGGGGCGGCTCCATGCCCTTGCTCGCCGGAGCCTCCCTGTCCGAGTCCTTGGCTCGCGCGCCAGGGGACTGCTGGGCGAGCTCGGGGCCCGCGGTCGCCTCGGCGGCGACGTCGGGGCCGGTCTGAGGATACCCCGCGTCGCCGGACGCCATCTCGGCCGAGCCCCCGCAGCCGGTGAGGCCCAGGCCCAGCAACATCGCCGCCCCGAGGACGTGTGCGCTCTTCATGGGCCGAAAACGCGCCGGGGCGAAGGGACCTTACAGCTCCGCGCGCGATGGCCACTCGCGGCCGCGAGCGTGCTCTGCGACCCCTGCAGGTTGCGCGGTGCGCGGGGCCCCCGTAAGACAACAAGGCGCATGCTGAAGCTCGCGACCGCCGCTCTCGTCACCTCGCTCGCGTGGCTCACGGCGTGCGCCCCGAGCGCGATGCCGGCCGAGGGGACGACCACCGGCTCGCCCTCGATGGCTCCCTCCGCCAGCGCAGCCCCCGCGAGGCCGGCGGAGCGCTACCTCGTGCTCGCGCCCCGCGCCTTCAAGGAGGAGCTAGAGCCGCTCGCGGCCCACCGGCGGGCTCAAGGGCTGCACGTCACCGTCCTCGCCGCCGAGGACGTCTACGCCGCGAGGTCGGCCGGCGCGCCGAGCGCCGAGGCGCTCTCCGCCGAGATCGTCGAGCGCTCTCGTGACACCGCGAGCGGACCCCTGAAGTACGTCTTGCTCGCGGGGGATCCGGCGTTTGGGCCCGTCGCGCTGCCCAGCCTGTTCGACAAAATTGGCGATTGGATCCCCTCGGGCTTCGAGCGCCGTCCCCACCGCACCGATCACGGGTTCGCCCAGTTCGATGGGCCCGCGCTCGCCGTCGGCCGGCTGCCTTCGCGCACGGAGGCCGAGATGACGGCCGTCGTCTCCAAGCTCATCGCGTACGAGGGGGGACAAGGCGCGGGCGCCTGGCAGCGACGCGTGCTCGTCTTCGGGGGGCCCGCCGACTTCGGCCCGATCGCGGACGGCGCCCTCGAGGCCCAGGCGACGAGCCTGCTCGATGAGCTGTTGCCCTACGACTTCGATCTCGGGGTCATCTTCGCCAAGGCCGACTCTCCCTACGTCTACCGATACGATCGCCTCGGCGCGAAGATCGTCGAGGAGCTCAACGAGGGCGCGTTGCTCGCGGTGTACGCGGGTCACGGGCTCGAGGACAGCTTCGATCGCGCGAGGTACCGCGGGCAGCGCTACCCGATCGGCTCGGTCGCCGAGGTCGAGACCCTCGACATCGAGCGGGGTCCCCCGATCTTCGTGTCTCTCACCTGCCTCACGGGGGACTACGGCCGGCCAGGCGGCGCGCGCTCGATCGCCGAGACGATGATCATGGACCCAGGCGGGCCGGTGGCGGTGTTCGCCTCGAGCGACGTCAGCCACCCGTACCCGAACCTGCTCTACGCGCAGGCGCTGCTCGACGCGTTCATCCTCAAGCGCACCCCGACCGTCGGCGAGGCCGTCTTCGCAGCGAAGCGCGACATGTTGAAGCGCTCGATTCCGTTCGCGAGCCTCCTGGTCCCCGGCGACCACGCCGCCATCAAGCGCGAGCACCTGACCCTCTACAACCTGCTCGGCGATCCGGCGACGCGGGTGCAGCTGCCGCTGGCCGCGAAGGTCGAGGTGGACAAGAAGGTCGCCAAGCCCGGTGAGAGAGTCACGGTCTCCGTAGCGAGCGAAGAGCTCACGGAGGCGTCGCTCGTGGTCACGCTCGAGACCGAGCGCATCGCGCTCAAGCCCGGCATGGTCTCGTCACCGGCGCTCGAGGCGATGCCGGTCGAGCAGGCGTTCGAGGCGATGGCGAAGAACTACGAGATCGCGAGCGACAAGATCCTCGCCACCACCAAGGCGACGTTGACCGGGGGCGCCGCGACCGTGCAGCTCGACGTCCCGAAGGCGCCAGGTCGTTACGTGGTGAAGGTTCTCCTACAGGGTGCGAAGGCGGTCGCGTCGGGGCACGTCCGGGTCGACGTCGCGCTGTAAGAGCCGCTCGGGCTGATACGCTCGGGCAACATGCGCGCTCGTCTTCTCTTCGGCTCCGCCATCGTCCTCAACGCACTCACCGCCTCCTGCGGCGATCTCGAGATCGTGACCTCGGGCGGCAACGGCGGCGGCGGGGCGGGCGCGGGCAGCGAGGGCGGGGCGGGCGCGGGCAGCGAGGGCGGGGCGGGCGCGGGCTTCGGGGACGGCGGCGCTGGAGGTAGCGGCGGCGCGACCCCGGAAGGCGGCGGCGGCGCGGCCTCGGGCCCCTATTGCGGCAACGGCGTCGTCGATGGCGGCGACGTCTGCGACGACGGCAACGCCGACTCGGGCGACGGCTGCACGGGGACGTGCGACGCGATCGAGAGCGGGTTCGCGTGCCCGACCCCTGGCGCGCCCTGCGTGTCGACGGTCGTCTGTGGCGACGGGAACATCACGGGCGCCGAGACGTGCGACGACGGCAACGACCTCGAGGGTGATGGCTGCGCAGGCGACTGCACCGTGGAGATGGGTTGGGTCTGCCTCGACGAGGGCGTGGCCTGCGAGGCAGCCGCGTGCGGCGATGGCCTGCTCGTCGGCGACGAAGAGTGTGAGGACGACGACGCTCCGCCCCAAGATGGAGACGGCTGCAGCGCCACCTGCCAGCTCGAGCCGGGGTACAAGTGCGACGTCCCGGGTCTGCCGTGCGAGCTGACGGTGTGCGGCGACGGGGTCGCCGAGGGCAGCGAGCAGTGCGACGACGGAAACAACGACTTCGGCGACGGCTGTACTCCGCTCTTTTGCACCCGCGAGCCCGACTGCACCGGCAGCCCCGCGATGTCGTGTACGACCTCGTGCGGCGACGGGATCAAGCTGCCAGGCGGCACCGAGGAGTGTGAGGACGGCAACACCTCCGCCGGCGACGGGTGCTCGCCGACCTGCACCGTCGAGCCGGGCTTCCAGTGTGGCCCCGTGGTCGTCGACCCGACCGAGCTGGTGTTGCCGATCGTGCTCCGAGACTTTCACGCGTCGCACCCCGACATGGAAGACTTCCTCGGGTCGGAGACCGGCATCGTCGCCACCTTCCTCGGCGCCGACGGAAAGCCCGTCTACTCGAACCCCGGCGGTACGACCGCGACGACGAGCGGACAGGCCAACTTCGATCAGTGGTACCGCGACGTCGCGAACGTCAACACGACGGTGCTGCAGACGATCACGCTGGGTGAGCTGCCGTCCGGCGAGTTCCAGTTCAACGACTCGACCTTCTTCCCGCTCAACGGGATCGGCTTCGGGAACGAAGGCAACTCGAACAACTTCCACTTCACGAGCGAGGTTCGCTACTGGTTCGAATACAAGGGCACCGAGCAGCTCAACTTCACCGGTGACGACGACGTCTGGGTGTTCATGAACAAGAAGCTCGCGGTCGACCTCGGCGGCGTCCACGGTGCGCAGAGCGGCGGCGTCACGTTGAACGCGGCAGCGGCCGCCAACTTCAACCTGACGATCGGCCAGGTCTACGAGATCGTGGTGTTCCAGGCGGAGCGTCACACCACCCAATCGAACTACCGCCTCACGCTCTCGAACTTCACGAACGCGCTCAGCAACTGCACGAGCTTTTGTGGGGACGGCATCAAGACCTCCGACGAGCAGTGCGACGACGGCTCGAATAACGGCGACGGCTACGGACAGTGCACGACCCTGTGCGTGCGCGGCCCGCACTGTGGCGACGGTGAGCTGCAGTCGCCCATGGAGGAGTGCGACGACGGCATCAACCTCTCGCCGTACGGCGGGTGTGCGCCGGGCTGTCAGCTCGGCGGCTCGTGCGGCGACGGCGTCGTCGACAGCCTGTTCGGCGAGCAGTGCGACGATGGGGTCAACGATGGGGGCTACGGCGAGTGCGCGGCGGGCTGCGACCTCGGGGAGCGCTGCGGCGACGGCGTCGTGCAGTCACCGATGGAGGAGTGCGACGACGGCAACTCCAACGACGGCGACACCTGCCACAACGACTGCAGCGACAACATCGCGGGCTGACGCGCCGGGCGGGTCAGCGCTCGATGACGAGGTACGACGACAGCACGATGTCGCCGGAGTCGTCGGGCGGGTCGCTGCCCCCGCGGAGGCCGCGGTACGAGAGCGTCGCCGTCTGTCCCGGCGTGACGCTCGCCGTGAGGTCCTCGACCCACGGCGTGACCTGCTGCCCAGGGCACCAGCCGCCGCGGCCGAACCACCACGTCCCGCCCTGGTTCGGCACCATGCCGTTCGTGTGCTGGGCGATGCAGGCGTCCTCGGTCCCGGCCTCCGGGAACTCGCGGAGGAAGGTCGCGCCGCCGACGGTGATCTCGTGCTGGTGGTTGCAGAACTCGGAGCAGCTCGCCGTCGCCGCGCCGTGCCCTGTCACCAGCGCATAGAGCGTCACCTTCGTCGCGTCGGACGGGATGGGCACGTCGATCGCAGGGTGCGCCGCGTTGTACCCGGCGTTGAACGGGCCGCCGGTCCATAGCGGGAAGACCTCTTGGGGGCGCGTCGCCTTGCCTCGGTTCGACAGGCGCAGCTCCATGCGCGTCGCCGTCGGCTGCGTGTTCCACTCGGGCGCGAAGTCCCACCTCAGGTGTTGGGCGCCGCCCCCCGCGAGGGTCGGGAGCATCGCCGAGGCGTCGACGACCCAGCGCGTCTCCCTGTGGTAGCTGGTGATGAAGCGGGCGATCTCGCGGTTTTGCCCGAGGTCGTCGGAGACCGCGAGCACCGCGAGGTAGTCCCAGGCGCCGCAGTTTCCGAACTCGATCGCGTCGGGGTCGGGGCACATCGACTCGATCTCGATCTCGAGGGTGTCGAAGGCGGCCATCTCTGAGGCGCTCGGCAAGATCACGTCCGCTTCGGCGAACTGCTCGAGGACCTCACCGTCCCACACGGTGATCACGGTCGCCTCCTCCGACTCGAGCCGCGCGTCGACCTTCGTCTGCGCGTCGACGTACGCCGCATCGTAGGCGGCGTACGCGAGGTTGGACCTCCACGGCCAGTAGCCTTGTTGCTGCAGGATCGAGCTGTAGCGGCCGACGTCGGCGAGGAAGCCGAGCCCGCGGATCTTCTGGCGCGGGTCGATGAGGAAGCCAGCGCGTCCGTGCCCAGCCAGCACGTCGCTCACCCAGCCGTCGAGGTCTTGGGCGCGGGTCGCGACCACGTGGAGCCGCTGGGCCCAGCGCTCGGCGTCGCCTGCGGGCAGGCTCGCGAGCAGGTCCTCGACGCGTCCCGCCATCGCGGAGACGCTCTCGGTCGCCGCGCCCTCGTCCGCTGCACGCGAGACGAAGAAGTAGTGGGCGTTGTCGGGCGAATTGTCGACGAGCTCGTCGAGGTCCCGCTCCCACAGGCTCGTGTCGTCCGTGTCGGAGACGACCAAGGTGTCGGGGATGAACACGTAGGACTCGCAGCCCGAGAACGACTCGGCGAAGCGGTACGTGCTGCCGTCCAACAAGGGGAGCTCGAAGGCCGCGGCGGTCTCCCCGCGCCTGGAGCCGTAGGGGCCTTCGCTCCACGCGAGGACGGACCTGCCGAGCTCTTCGCAGACGACGGATGGGGAGGGCGGCTCGCCGCCGGAGCCCCCGGCCCCGCCCGTCGGGGCGCCCCCGGGCCCTCCGCCTGCGCCTCCTCCTCCGGCCAGGGGCGTGACGGTCTCGTCGACGCAGGCGGCGGTGAGCATGAGCGAAGCGAGCGCGAGGAGCGAAGCGGGAGGACGGCGCACCCGGTCATGGTACTGCACCCGCGTGCCCCGCTGGGGCCTGCGAGCTGGTAAGAGTCGGGGTATGGCAACGCGAACCGACGCGGCGAAGGACAAGCCCGACGACGCTGCCCCGGTGGTGGAGGCGGCCGAGCCGGCGTTCAAGCCTGCCCTGGTCAAGGAGGTCAAGCGCTCGGAAGGGGACGAGAAGCCGACGCCCTGGCGCTCCTATAAGGAGATCCTCGCGAAGCTCGCGCAGCGCCTGCTCGACGCTCAGCGGCCGCTGCGCATCCTGCAAGCCTTGCGCTGGCCGCAGTCCGTCGAGGAGCAGTTCAACCGCGCGAAGGCGCGTGAGCTGCCGGTCGTGTCGTACGAGCCCGACCTCGGCTTCGATCCGGACGGCAAGCGCGCCGAGCTGATCGAGATCGTACGGGACATCGATCGAGAGCTCGGCCCCAAGGACGACCTCGGGCGGATCCTGCGCGAGAGCGCCGAGGAGTACGTGCGGGTCGTGCAGATGCTCGAAGGGCGGGGCACGAGGAGGTTCTACGAGTCGTCGCGCAAGCTCTACGGCTCCGCCAAGGACCTGCTCCCCGACGGCAAGACGACCGTCCGCGCGATGGGCCTGCAGCTGTACGAGCTGCTCACGACCATCGCGTGGGAGCGGCTATCGGCGAAGGGCGCGATGCTGGAGCCGCAGCGTCGAGATATCGACGCGCAGACGGCTGCGTTGGTGCTGAACGAGCGGCTGAGCCGGTTCTTCGGCGAGACCACGGTCAGGGTCGAGGTCGACGACACCCTCGTCGCCGACGCCGCCGCGGGCAGCGACTACGTGAAGATCCGGAGCGGCGCGACCTTCTCGGCCCGCGACGTCGACATCCTCGAGGTCCACGAGGGCTGGGTGCACCTCGCGACGAGCCTCAACGGGCTGGCACAGCCGGTCGCTCGCTGGCTGGCGAAGGGACCGCCCCGGACCGCCGCCGTACAGGAGGGGCTCGCCGCCCTGCTCGAGATCCTCACCTTCAGGAGCACCCCCCGGCGCGCGAAGAAGCTCAACGATCGCCTGCTCGCGGTCGACAAGGCCGAGGACGGCGCGAGCTTCCTCGACGTGCACGAGTGGTACCGGACCGAGGGGTATGAGGCCGAGGAGTGCTTCCAGGCCACCATGCGCATCTTCCGCGGCGGCACCGTCGACGGCGGCGCGCCCTTCACGAAGGACGCGTGCTACTCGAAGGGCATCGTGCTCAACCAGGCGTTCATGCTCGCCGCGCTACAGCACGATCGCTCGGAGCTGATCCCGTTCCTCTTCGTCGGGAAGGTCGCGCACGAAGATGTCCCGGTGCTCTATCAGCACGTCAGCGATGGCATCGTGAAGCCTCCACCGTTCATGCCCCCGCTGTTCGAGGACATGAACGGGCTCGCGGTCTGGCTGTCGTACTCGTCGTTCTTCTCGACGCTGTGCAACAAATCCATCGTCGAGCACTACGCGAGCTCGATGCGGCGCTGACTCGCTGCGGCGCGACTCGGCGCGGCGCTGACTCAGCGCCGCGGCCCCCTCAGTTCACCGAATGCGCAGCGCCGTTCGACGGAGCGTGCACGGTCTCTGCCTTCTCGCGCTTCGCCTGCTGACGCTCGACCTCACGGTTCATCGTGCCCCGCAGCGTCTTGCCCCACATGCGGAAGTCTCCGAGGAGCGACCAGAGCGGGTACTTGAACGTCGCAGGGCGGTTGCCCTCCACGATGAAGTGGCCGATCCACGCGGGGCCGTAGCCAACGACCAGCGCGAGCGGCAAGAGGCCGGGCTTGCGCTTGACCAGGGCGTAGCCGGCCGTCGCGACGGCCGCCGAGGTGCCCAAGAAGTGCAGTAGCCGGTTCGTCTTGTTCTGGTGCTCGAGGACGTAGAACGGCCAGAACTCTTCGAAGGACTGGAAACGATCGCTCATGGTCGACTCCTAGCGCGACAGCTTGTTCCAAACTCAGCCCCTCGCCAAGGGGCGGATCGCTACTTCCCTGAGAACGTGGCCTTGCGCTTCTCGACGTAGGCGGCCAGCCCTTCCTTGGCGTCTTGGCTCGCGAACAGCTCGGCCTGCAGCTCACGCTCGAGCGCGAGCCCTTGCTCGAGCCCCACCTCGAGGCCCGTCGCGACGGCGCGCTTGATGGCCCCGACCGCGAGCGTCGCCTTGCCCGGCCGCGTGAACCGGCGGGCGTAGTCCATCGCCTTCTTCATGAAGTCGGCGTTCGACTCGGCGTCCCAGGTCTCGTGGACGAGCCCCATGGCCTTGCCCTCCTCGTGCTCGAACGTGGCACCTTCGCACATCAGCTGTAGGGCCTTCGAGCGACCGAGCAGGCGCGCGAGGCGCTGGGTGCCCCCGGTGCCTGGTAGGACCCCCAGCGCGACCTCCGGGAGCCCCATCTTCCCGGAGCCGCGGCGTGCCACGCGGAGATCACAGGCGAGCGCGATCTCGAGCCCGCCGCCGACGCAATGCCCGTTGATGGCGGCGACGACCAGCTTGGGCGTGTGCTCGAGGCGCAGGAGCGTCTCGTTCGCGTGGAGGCAAAAGTAGTATTTGAAGTTGGCGTCGGCCTCTTTGAGCATGTTGATGTTGGCGCCGGCGCAGAAGAAGCGCTCGCCGTGCCCGGTGATGACGATCACCTGGACGTCGGGGTCGAACCTCGCCTCGAGGATCGCCGCGTCGAGGTCCTTCATCATCTCGAACGTGTAGCCGTTAAAGGGAGGATCGTTCAGGGTGATGAGCGCCACCCCCGCGGAGGTCTGATAGTCGACGAGTCCCATGGGCTTGGTGCGGCAGTGGAGCACACCTTCGACGTTTTGGCGCGAGCGCCCGCAGCCCAACGCGACAACTTCGTGCCGGACGTGGTATGAGCTAGGGCTGCTTGGCGTAGGAAAAGCGGGGCTCCAGGGCCGAGCGTCGGTCCCTGCGGGCGTTCCCGGGAGGCGATTGACCGTGAATGCGAACGAAGTGCGCGTCGCTCTCAAAGAAGTGATGATCGAGGAGCTCAACCTGGCCGGGAAGAAGCCCGACGACATCGCCGACGACGCGCCGCTGTTCGGGGCCGGGCTCGGGCTCGACTCGCTCGACGCTCTGCAGCTGGCGATGGTCGTAGAAGAGAAATTTGCGGTGAAGGTGCCCGAGGGGGCGCCGGCGCGGAAGATCTTCGCGTCGGTGAACGCCCTCGTCGCTCACATCGTCGAGCAGCGGGCGGCGACGGCAGACAAAGCTTCGGAGGCCGGGCGGGGCTGACGTGGCGCGCATCGTCGTCACGGGCTTGGGGATGATCTCGCCCCTCGGCGGAGATCTCTCGTCGTCGATGCGTGCCCTGTTCGAAGGGCGACGTGGAGTCGGCCCGCTGACGTTGTTCTCGCTGCCGGGGGCGCGCTCGTCGCTCGCGGCCGAGGCGAAGGGCCTCGAGCAGGGCGACGTCGCTGCGCGCACCGACGCCCTCGCCGTGCAGGCCGCTCGCGAGGCGCTCGCCCACGCGGGAATCCGCCCCGTCGAGCACCCGACGCACCTCGTCGTCGGCGGCACCACCGCCGGGATGTTCGAGACCGAGGAGTTGCTGACGCAGCTCGGAAACGTCGACCTCACCGCGGCGCTCGAGGTCCGCCTGCGCACGCACCCGCTCTCGTCGACGGCCGATCGGCTGAGCGAGCAGCTCGGGCCGTTCGCCGCCGCGCGGACGGTGTGCTGCGCCTGCACGAGCGGCGTGGCGGCGATCGCGCTCGCGCTGTCGTGGATACGCACCGGCCGCGCCGAGCGGGTGCTGGCAGGCGGGGCCGACGCCCTGTGTCGCCTCACGTACAGCGGGTTCGGGTGCCTGGCGGTCCTCGACCCCGCCGAGTGCCGGCCGTTCGGCAAGGATCGCGCCGGGTTGAACCTCGGAGAGGGCGCGGGGTTCCTGGTGCTCGAACGCGACGACGTCGCGGCGGCGCGCGGGGCCACCGTGTTCGGCGAGATCGCGGGCGTGGCGCTCGCGGGGGAGGCCCATCACATCACCAACCCCGAGCCGACCGGCAAGACCGCCGCGCGGGTCATGCGGCGCGCGCTCGAGTCGGCGCAGCTGTCCCCCGCTGACGTCGCGTACGTCAACGCGCACGGCACCGCGACGCCTCACAACGACGCCGCGGAGTCGGCTGCGATTCGGGCGTGCTTTGGTGATGCGCGACCCCGCGTCTCGTCCTCGAAGGGCCAGATCGGGCACACCCTCGGCGCCGCGGGCGCGATCGAGGCGGTCATCTGCGTCGAGGCCATCCGCACCCGGCGTCTGCCGCCGACCATCGGGACCTCGCTCCCGGAGCCATCGTTCGACATCGATCACGTGTGGTCGACCGAGGAGGTCGCGGCGCCGTTCTTCGCGATGTCGAACTCGTTCGGCTTCGGCGGGACCGGGGGCAGCGTGGTGGTCGCGCCGGCGGGCGCGTCGAAGCCCGTATCGGTCGGGGGCGCTGCGCTCGTCGTCTCCGGGGTCGCCGTCGTCGCTTGCGGCCAGCTCCTCGAGGGACGTGACGTCGCCTCTCTGCTCGCCACGACCCGCGGCGACGGCGCCGCGCCCGCCGCCGCGGGTGATCCGACGGCGTGGCTCGACGCCGGCAAGGCGCGACGCATGGACCGCGCGGGCAAGCTGAGCGCCGCGGTGATCGGCGCGGCGCTGCGCGACGCCGACCAAGACGCGTCTGCGCTCGATCGCACCGACTCGGCGGCCATCAGCGGCACCGCGTTCGGCAACGTCGACGGCTCGATGCGCTTCATGAAGCGCGTTCTGGACAAAGGCGCGGCGATGGCGAGCCCCGCCGACTTTCCCAACCTCGTGCCCTCGTCGCCCGTCAGTCACGCCGCGATCTATTGGGGGCTCGGCGGGCCCGCGCTGGCGACCCCCGATCTCAGCGCGACCGCCGAGGCCGCCGCAGCCACAGGGATGGACCTGGTCGCGGCGGGGCTCTCGAGCTCGGCCGTCGTCGGCAGCGTGGAGGAGGTGAGCCAGCTGGCCGAGCGTGTGCTCGCGCCGCTGCTCGGGGTGCGAACGGTCGCCGCTCACTCCGAAGGCGCGAGCGCGCTCGTGATCGAGTCGGCCGACGCGGCGCGCGCGCGCGGCAAGACGCCGCTTTGTCGGGTGACCGCCTGGCTCACCGCGCGAGGCGAGCTGCCGGTCGCCTCGCTGCCGTCCCCTGGCGACGGGGCGCGCGTCGTCGCGGAGCCGGCGGTCGACGTCTCGCGTCGCCTCGACAGCTCCGCCTGGGCAGCGGTCCCTCGGCTCACGAGCTCGGCGGCGGCCGGCGATCACGTCGGCCTCGGCGGCGTCGCGCTCGCGGCCGCTGCGGCGCTCGTGGCGAGCGGCGGAGCGAAATCTGTGCTGGTGGTCGGCGAGGCGCCCGATCGCGCGTACGCGTTCTTGCTCGAGCCCTGCCTCGGTCCGGCACCGTGACTCGCGCACGGCTCTGTGCGCTCGCGCTCGCGCTCGGCGCGAGCGGGTGCGCGGCGGCGGCGTCTCCCGAGCCGCCGCTCGACCCCGCCGCGTTCGTCGAGGCGAGCGAGCGACTCGCCGCGCTGCGCGAGGCGGCCTCGGGGCAGCGCACCGAGTCGGTGAGGCTTGAGCTTGACGCGTCCTACATGCCCTCGCCGATGACCGCGCGCGGCGCGGTCGACGTCCGACCCCCCGACGCGCTTCGCATGATCCTCGTGGGGCCTGGGGGCGCGACCGCGATGGACCTGTGGATGGGAGGGGGGAGGTTTCGCTTCGAGATCCCGTCGCTCGGACGCGTGCTCACCGGTGAGCCGTCGAGCCGCCCCGAGACGCGCAAAGGGTTGCCTGTCGACTTCTTGCGCTGGTGGATGTTCGAGCCGCTCGGGGGGCGCCTCCTGGCCGCGCGCAAGAGCGGAGCCGATCTCGAGCTTCTCCTCGACGAGCCAGGCCGGACCACCACGGCCACCCTCCGCCCCGACGGCTCGGTGAGCGCTCACCGGCGCTGGCTCAGCCAAGGAGACGATGGCCGCTTCGAAGCCTACGAGGAGGAGTGGCTCGACGCGACCGGCGTCGGTTGCGCGCGCGCGACGTACCGACAGCGGTCGACGAGCCTGAAGGTCACCGCCATCTGCGAGTCGTCGCGGCCGACGGCGAACCCGGCCGCGTTCGAAGAGCCCGAGGCGAAGCCGTGAGCGCTGCCCCGCGGCTCCGGGCGAGCGTGGTGGCGATCGGCGCCGTATCGCCGCTCGGCGCGGGAGACGACGCTACCGACGTGACGCGCGCGGGCGAGCCGGCTCGCGTGGCGATCCAGCAAGACGACGCGCTCGTGAGCCTCGGCTTCGCTCGTCCCTTCTGCGCCCGCGCGCCGCGAGAGGTGTTCGAGGGCGCGGGCGCCGCCGATCGCGCGACCGTGCTGCTCGATCGCGCGACGGACCTCGCGCTCGAGGCGCTCGTCGCGGCGCTGCCGCGCGCCCTCGAGCGCCGCGTGGGGCTGGTGCTCGGGACGTCGAGCGGCGGGATGTGCACGGCCGAGGCGCTGTTCGAGCGCCGGGCTCGCGGCGCTGCCGACGCGGCCGAGGTCGCGCGGGGCGCGACCTATTTCGCGCCGTTCGCTCGCGCGAGGGGGCGCCTCGCCGAGCGCGGGGTCCGCGTCGTGCGCTCGACCCACCTCGTCACGGCCTGCGCGGCGTCATCGTTCGCGCTCGGCGTGGGGCTGCGATGGCTCGAGGCGGGCTACGCCGACCTGATCTTGGCGGGGGGATACGACGCGCTGTGCGCGTTCGTCGCCGCCGGGTTCGAGTCCTTGCGCGCGACGACGGCGTCTCGGCCGGCGCCGTTCCGCGTCGGTCGCGACGGGATGAGTCTCGGCGAAGGAGCGGGCGTCGTCGCGCTGGTCCGCGAGGGAGACGAGCAGGGCGCGCCAGCCAGGTTCTATGTGAGCGGCTTCGGCGCCTCGACCGACGCCGTGCACATCACCGCGCCCGATCGCACGGGCGGCGGCGTCGCGAGGGCCGCGCGCGCCGCCCTCGCGGACGCGAGCCTCGAGGCCGGCGCGTGCGGCGTCGTGAGCGCACACGCGACGTCCACGCCGTACAACGACGCGATGGAGTCGCGGGCCATTCGCGAGGTGTTCGGCGCCTTCGAGCCGGTGGTCCACCCCTTCAAGGCGCAGATCGGTCACACCCTGGGCGCCGCGGGCATCCTCGAGACGCTCGCCCTCGCGCGCGCCATCGAGGCGCAGGTGGCGCCGGCCGCGGCCGGTGCGGGCGCGCTCGACCCCGACGCGTCGGTGCGTCTGCTCGAGCGCGCCGAGCCGATGTCGTTCGCTGTGGGGCTGAAGATCAGCGCGGCCTTCGGAGGCGCCAACGCCTCGCTCGTCGTCGAGCACCCGCGCGCCCGCCCACGCACTGGGCCACGCGCGCGCCGCGCCGTGTACTTGAAGGCCATCGCCCGTGCCCGCGAGGCCGACGTCGACGCCATCAGCGCCGAGTCCCTCGAGGCACGAGACAAGCTGAGCCGCGCAGACGCCCTCAGCTTGCTGCTCGCCACCCCGATCGCGAGGCTCGGCCGCGCGCGGGTTCAAGGCGGCGGAGTGATCGTCGGGCACTTCCTCGCGACGCTCGACATCAACGAGCGCTTCTACGCGAGGGTCCTCGCGAAGGGGCCGACCGCGGCCGAGCCGCGCCTCTTCCCCCCGACGTCGCCGAACCTCATGCCGGGTCAGGTGGCGATCTTCTTCGGGCTCACGGGGCCGAGCGCCGCGATCGCCAGCGGCCTCGGCGGCGCGCTCGACCCGCTCTCGATGGGCGCCGAGCTCGTGCGCTTCGGAGACGCGGAGCGGATGGTGGTCTCGTCGGTCGACCTGCTCGGCCCCTCCTCGACGTTCGTCCTCGAGTACGCGTTCCCCGAGGCTCGCGGCGTCGCGACTGGGGCGGTCGCGGCGCTGCTCGACGCCGATCCGAGCGGCGCGCTCGCCGAGGTGCCCGAAGACCTGGGGCACCTCGTGGGCGGCGACGGGCACGAGGCGCTCGCCGAGGCGCTCGAGGTGCTCCGTGGGGATCGCTGACAACTTGGCGTGCCAATTTGTCAGCGATCCCGCGCTTGCTCCGCGGACCAGCGCCTCCTAAGGTGAGCCCTCGAGGGCGACGCGCGGAATCGTCGCGCCCACCTCGAGGTTGACCATGGTCATGAGCGCGCGCCTGCCGAGCCCTGTCGTAACTGCCGTGAGCGTCATCGCCGCGTGCGTCGGCGTCGCCGGCTGCAGCAGCACGTACATCCCCAACACGGACGTCCCCGACACCCCGGAGAACCGCGACGTCATCGCCTTCTGCGAGACCTACCGCAAGGCCGTCGAGCGCAGGGATGCCCTCGCCATGCTCCAGATGACGTCGCCGGCGTATTACGAGGACGGCGGCAACCCCGACGCCTCCGACGACATGGACTTCGTGCAGTTCAAGAAGTGGCTTACGGGCGAGTCCATCAACGAGACCGGCGTCTCCTTCCAAGACGCGTCGGCCATCCGCCACGAGATCCGCTACCGGCGCGTCTTGCGCGGCGAGGAGCGCATCTTCGTCGACTACACGTACAGCGCGAGCTTCAAGGTCCCGACGTCGTACGGCGAGCAGTGGAAGCGCAAGGTCGAGGACAACCGCCTCGAGCTCGTGCTCGACGAATCGGGCGAGCTGAAGGTCATCGCGGGGATGTAGCCAGCCGCTCGAAGGCGCCGCGTCAGAACCCGTGAGCTTGCAGCCTCCACGCGCGGAGCGCCGGCAGGTTTGCAGGCTTCAGCGGGGGCGGATGCCGCCAGGAGCGGCTCGGCAGGGACGGCGCGGGACCGGACGGGGGCGCGACCCCGGCCGCGAAGGTGCCGCTCGACTGCGTGCCTTTGGCCGGCGCGTCCGCGGTGCGCAGCGCGATGACGACGCCGCCTTGGGCGTCGAACGGTGCGCTGTCGTCGATCAGCCCCGCGCCGTCGATCCCGCGGAACACCACGTCGGGCCCGGCGCCCATCGGCGACAGGCCATTGGTCGCGGCCTGGAAGAACACGCCTTCGAACGTCTCCAGCTGGAGCGGCGAAGAGGTCGCGGTCTGGGGGCCGCCCGGGAGCGACAACATGCCATTGAAGCCAGTCGGGCCCGAGGCGTCCTGGAGCCAGACCGCGGTGAGCATGTCGAGCTGCAGCTCGGAGAAGTCGCGCCCGAGCTCCGCGCTGAAGAAGTCGCCCGCGCTCGCGGGGTCCCCCTCGAGCTGGAACATCGCGCCGTAGCCGTCCACGCCGCCGAGCCGTGACGCGGCGTACGTGAGAAAGACGTAGGCCTGAGCGTACTGATCGTAGTTGGAGTAGACCCAGTTCACGAGGCTCTGCCCATCTGCGAGACCCGGCGAGGAGACGTAGAACTGAGCGGCGTAGGCGTTCTCGCCGCCCACCGCGTGGACCGCGCACTCGGCGAGCCCCTCGTTGTGCCACTGCCAGTCTGCGCTGAAGAAATCGTGGCTCTCGTTGTAGAGCAGATGCGAAAACTCGTGCGCGATCACGGCCTCGGCGCCGAGCGAGAAGCCGAGGTCGGGCACGGAGATGTAGAGCATCTCCATCTCGTTCGAGTGGGTGCCGAACTGCTGCGCCTGCTGCTCGCTGAGCGAGTTGACCGGGCTGAAGTAGCCCGCGTAGTACCCGCCGCCGTCGAGCCCGAGCACCACGATCTTCCCGTTGTCGTCTCGGTCGGGGGCCGAGGTGTAGAGCGCGGTCTCCGTTGGAAAGATCTGCTCGTCGAAGTACGCGATCGCCTGCTCGACGTCGTCGGCCTCTGCCTCCGGGGTCGTGTAGACGACGATGTTCTCGCCGACGCCGACGCGCTCCGCCACGACCTCGTAGTCCTCGAACGACGGCGAGCCGAAGTCCGCGGCCCAGAACGTCGCGGTGTCGGCCGACCAAAACTTCACCGTCTGAAGGTCGAGGGGCTGGCCCGGAGAGAGGATCTGGAGCGTGTACTCCACGCCGAGCTTCTGCTGGCTCACGCTGAGCGTGATGGTCCTCGTAGCGGGTTCATAGGCGACGTCGCCGACGGTCAGCGAGCCCTTCGTGCTCTCGAGCGTGTACGCGTTCGTCGCCAGCGGCGGGTCGACCTCGCCACCGCTGAGGACGATGACGATCGAGGTCTCGTCGGGCGCGCGCGCCGACTCGATCGCCGCCGCGGGCGCGCCGCCCGAGCCGCCGTCGCCCCCGCCCCCGCCCCCGGTGTCGTCTCCGCCCGTGTTCGAGCCTCCGCTGGGGTGGGTCTCGTCGTCGCCGCAAGCGACGGCGAGCGACAGCAGCAGGAGCGGCGCGTAAGAGAGGCGGTGCTTCATGTCCCGCCATGTTCGGTGCGCGCCGGACTCGCGGCAACTCAAACAGCGTCCGACGTCGGCGGCCCGAGCGCGCCGCGAGGGTCTCGCCGCCGGGCCCACTCGCACAGGACCATCCCCGTCGCCACGGTCACCGGGAAGGAGTGGTTGATGCCGTACATCGGGATCGCAAGCACCGACGAGCACGCCGCCAGCAGCGCCGGGGGCACGCCGTCGTTCTCGCTCCCGAACAAGAAGACCAGGTCCTTCGGCATGGGCGCCTCCCACAGCGAGCTGGTCGCGTGGTCGCGCTCGACGCCGATCAGCGGCCGGCCTCGGACCCGCTCGAGGAAGCTCTCCTCATCTGGACAGTCGACGATGTGCTCGTACTTCTGCATGCCCATCGCGGCCTTCTCGTAGAAGGGCTCGACCCCGATCAGGAAGATCTCCCGGACGAGGAACGAGTGCGCGACCCGGATGATCGCGCCCACGTTGAACGGGTTCTTGGCCCGCACCACGGCGATGCTCACGTCTCGTCTGAGCTTGTCGAGCTCGGCTCGGATCTCCGGGGTCTCGTAGCCGAACGAAGGGATCTTCATCGCTTCACGGCACGACGGGCAGCTTCCTGTAGTCCTTGTACAGGGGATAGATCGGCCCCTCCTTGATGGTCACCTGCAGCGTGGAGCCGTCGCTGTGTTGGACATCGAGCGCGCGACCCGCCGAGGGGATCGCCGCGAGCGCGCTGCGGATCTCGTTGACCGACATTCCGTCGGTCGGCTTGCCGTCGATCTGCAGGACCTTGTCGCCGTCGACGAGGCCCGCGCGCGACGCGGGGCTGCCGTCGACGACGCGCGAGATTCGCGCGCCCGCGTTGCGCAGCTCGAACCAGAAGCCGGCTCCCCAGACCGCTCGCGCGGGCCCGATGGCCAGCGTCACGCGGCCGCCGCCCGATAGCTCGAGCTCGACCTGCCCGGAGTCGATCATGTCGGCCGTCAGGGTCTGATCGCGCTTGCCGATGGCGGTGCTGGCGAGGGCGTTGGCGTCCCAGAGCTGGACCTCGAGCTTGTCCCCGGCGGCGATCGCGAAGTTTCCTCGCGGGGCGTCCGCCCACACGGGCTCGAGGGTGTTCGCCTCGGAGTTGGTCACGATGATCTCGGCGTCGTTCACGAAGATCTTGAGCAGCGGGTCGGGGAGACTCCGAAGACCGAGTCCCACGTTCGCCCATCGCGGGTCTTCTCGGGATCTTCGCCCCCTTGATCTCGAGGTAGTGGCGATCGGGTGGCGGAGGAGGGCTGAGCTCGACGTCCTTGGGCGCTTCGGTGATGGGCGTCGACAGCTCGGGGAAGAGCGCCGGGCAGCCTGTGAGCGCCAGAGCGAGGACGAGCGCCGCGCACCGTGTGGACAGAGCCGAGAGCATGGCCGCAACGTTACCGCACGCCGTGGCGATTTTCTCCGGCTCACGAGCCCACGTCGCCTTTCGCCGCGCTCCGCCGCCTGGAGTCGAGCGCCGGCTTCCCTGGTTTGTGGTAGTCGAAGAGCGGCGCAGGCTCCGTGCTGGCGCGTCGCTCGAAACTCGCGCAAACTTGCGCAAGTAGCGGTGCACTTCTTCCACCGTCCAAGGTGACATGGCAAGGCTCCTCGGCTTCATCGCCAACCGTCCTGACCTAGGCTCTCGGGCCGTCGCGCTCGAGGCGAAGGCGTTCACGGTCCGCGTCGCGGAGGCCCCCGCCGCGTCCCCTCCTGGCGAGGGCCCCGGCGCGGTGAGCTGGGGCGTAGGCTTCTACCAAGGAGGGGAGATCCTCCTGAAGCGTCGCCCGTTCGACGAGCGTCGCACGCTCAGCTTCGCGGACCTCGTCAAGGACATCAAAGCCGAGGTGTTGGTGGGTCATATACGAACGGCCACCGTCGGCGCCCTGCGCACCGAGAACACGCACCCGTTCCGCTACCGACAGTGGCTGTTCGCGCAGACCGGCACCGTGCCGGAGGCCGAGCGCTTGCGCGGGCGGATGTTGGAGTCGCTCCCGCAGTTCCTCGCGCGTGACGTAAGAGGCGAGACGGACGCGGAGCTCGTCTTCTACATCTTCTTGTCGTTCTTGCACGACACGAACAAGCTCGACCGAACCGACGTCGACGCGGCGGCGGTGCGGGACGCGCTTCGCTCCACGCTCTCGCTCGTCGAGCGCCTGTGCGCCGAAGAGAGCAAAGACCCCGTGAGGATCAACCTGCTCGTGGGCTGCGGTGAGTTCCTGGTCGGCACTCGCCTCTCCAGCCCGATGGGCTTTCAGATGATGGCCGGGCGCGCCGCGCTCGAGCGGCTCTTCGGCGGCGAGAGCTTCTCGCGCACCAAGATCCCGCACCTCATGTCTGCGCGCATCGCGCTCTGCGCCTCCGATCTCGACGAGGAGCGGCTGCCCACCGGCTGGACCGCGCTCGACGACCGCTCGACGGTCACCCTGAGCCACACCGACGAGCCCTTCGTGGAGCGCCTCTAGGTGCGCCCTTCGCTCTGCGGGCGCGCGTCCGTCGGGGCGCTGGCCTCGTTCGCGGTCGTCCTCGCGGGGTGTGCTGCCGCAGCCAAGCCGCTCGCCCCGGACGATGGCCGCCGTCACCCCGACGGCATCGCCGTCGATCCGCTCGAATACACCCCGGAGCCTCAGGAGATGGTCTCGGCCGGCGCCGGTGTCGTCGCGCTGAGGACTCCGCTCGGGGCCGAGGCCGCGAAGGAGACCACGCGCAGCTTCTTGCTGGCGATCGCCCAGGAAGACCTCGAGGCGCTCCGCAAGACGATGTCGCCAGACGCGTCGAGCATCAACCCGGCCACGCGCGCCCGCGAGAGCTCGTTCTACTTCTTCTCCCGCCGCTTCGGGCGGCTCGACTACACCTACCTCTCGAACGTCGGGTTCTGGCAAGAGGAGCGCGTCGAGCTCTACCGCGCCGGCGAGGCGAGCTCGCTCTGGGCCGACACCGTCGGGCCGTCCGCGACGCCGGGGCTCGCGTCGACGAGCTCGATGAGCGACGTCCTCGAGCCCGCGGACATCGTCGTGCGCGTGCCGCTGGCGGCGCCGCGCAGCTCCTCCGGACAGCTCCTGGGGGATGAGCTCCTCCTGCTCCTTCGCCGCTCGGGGGGTCGCTACGTCGTCCACCGGATCGTCGAGGAGTTCACGCTCCAGTGACCGACGACAAAGTTGCCCCATCGGGGGCGGATCGAGAAAGTGCCGATATGACGCGTCTCAAGGTTGCCTTCGTGGGCTCGGGGAGCTGCGCGTGGGTTGGCTCATCTGGGTGTGCTCAAGGCTTGTGAAGAGGTAGGGATCGTCCCGACGGTGTTCGTCGGCGCGAGCGCGGGCGCGCTCGTCTCCGCGACCTACGGCCAAGACATCCCCCTCGACGTGCTGCTCGACGCGTACAGGCTGCCCTGGAGGCGCCGTCACCAAGGGCCCCGGCTCTACATGAGCACGTTCCTCGGCGCGCCTCGCCCGCGGGACCTCCTCGACCCTGGCTACCTCCTCTCCGGCGCCTTCTCGATCGACTCCCTCGAGCGCTACCTCGAGCGCTTCCTGCCGCTGAACGACTTCACGAAGCTCACGAATCAGGTCTTCGTCACCGCGGTCGACGTCGACACGGGCGAGCGCGTGGTCTTCGGCCCCGGCTACCGCGAGGACGTCCCCATCAGCACCGCGGTCGCCGCGAGCTGCTGCGTCCCGGGCCTGTTTCGGCCGAAGAAGATCGGCGACCGCTTTTTCCTCGACGGGGAGATCATCCGGACGCTGTCGGCGGACCTCGCCGTCGCCGCGGGCGCCAACGTCGTCATCATCTCCAACGTGTATCGCCCCGAGTCGCGTCGCGCGCCGGAGCGGTCCATCGCGCGCAGCGGCATGGGCGCCGTGGTGCGACAGTCGCTCAACATCGTGCTCGCCGAGAAGGAGAAGCGCGGGGTCGAGCTGCTGTCCCGCACGTATCCGCGCGTCGTGTTCCTCGACGTGGCCCCGGACATCGGGGCCTTCGGCTACTGGAACCGCTTCAACGCTCGCTCGCTGGTCCTGCGCGGGTACCGCTCGGCGCTCAGGATCCTCACCGAGGCGAAGGAGCGCGGCGTCTTCAACGCCGTGCTCTCGAAGGACGCCGCGCTGAACTGAGCGCGAGCGCAGCGCCGAGCGTCACGAGCCAGAAGGAGGCGCCACCTTCGCTCGCTGCCCCTGCGCTCTGGCATGAGCAACCGTCGCTCGCCGCGTCGTCGTCGTCGCTGGACGACGACGACCCACCGCTCTGCGCCTCGCCGCCCGCGGCAGCGTCGCCGCCTTGAGCGGCGGCGCCGCCGCTCGACGCGTCGCCGCCCGCGCCCGCACCGCCTTGGCCCCCGCCACCTTCGCCTGCCGGCACGAAGGTGAACCGAACCGCGTCGTACGCGATCTTGCGATCGAGGTCGGAGCTCTCGCCCGTCGCGTCACCGAGCGCGAGCGTGCGGTTCGCGCCCTCTGAAAACTCGAGCTCGCCCAGCACGACCCACCCTTTCTGGACGCTCTGGTCGACCGGCCCCAGCTCGACGGGTCCTGTGCCCGGATCGACGTCATAGCTGGCGTTGACCGTGTCGGCCTCGGTGCTCGGAACGAAGACCTCGACCCGATACGTTCCGGCGGTCTGCACCTCGAAGCTGTAGGTCCCGATGGTGTCGTCTTCGGGGAGGTCGGTGCCGAACGTGTAGAAGTGGTGATCGGCGTAGCCCTCGCCGACGCTCCACCAGTACGTCGTCTCGCGGCTGAAGCACGCCATCCGCTCGTCGAAGATCGTCTCGCCCCCGCCGAGCACACCACACGGCTCGAGCTCGGGGCAGTTGTTGCTCTCCAGGGTCATCCCATAGGACGGATCCCCGAAATCGACGAGTTCAGCAGGGACGCTCTGGCACCACCACGAGCTGCACGTCTGTTGGATCTGGAAGTGCAAGTGCGCCCCGCAGACCCACCCTGTGAGGCCTACCTTGCCGACGACGTCGCCTTGGCTGACGAAGTCGCCAACGGACAACGAAGAGCTGTTCGCCTGAAGGTGCAGGAACAGCGCCTCGGTGCCGTCTCCGAAGTCGAGGACCACATAGTTCGCGTCGTTCGCGAAGGCGCTCGAGCACCCACCGGTCGTCGAGCTCATCTCGATGCGGCGAACGACGCCATCTGCCGGCGCGGAGACGTCTGCTCCGACCGGGATGCCGATGTCCCAAGCCCAAGCCCCCTCGCCATCATGGGAGCCAGTGTTGTGGCCCTGCGTGATCGAGTAGCTCGTCCCGCACGGCCACGGCGCGTAGAGGGGCGGCTCGGCGCGGGCGGGCGACGAACCGACGACGAACATCGCCAGGCCTGAAAGTGCAGCAAAAACAGGCGCCCTTCGCATCGCAGAGGCAGCCTCGCACCGCGGCCCGCGCGCGTCACCCCGCATTGGTTTCGAGCTTCGCCGCCCGGATCTGAGTACACTGGCGGAGACTGTGTCGGCGCTTGAGACGGGTCCTGGAATGGGGAAGGAATCGATCGATCGAGACGGCTCTTCATCGGAGCCCAGCGATGTGCGGCCCGTCGTGCGCATGGCGCCGAACAAGCCGACGCTGACCTTCGGCGAGCCGGTGAAGCCCCGCGACCCGGCGCAGCAAGTGCCCGCGCAGTCGTGCCCTCCGCCAGACCCCGACGCCGAAGCGGTCGCGGTGGCCGCCGGGCTGCCGCTCGTCCGCGACGATCTGGCGCGAGACCCGCCGCGCCAAGCTGCGTCGCTCCTCCCGGCCGCCAAACCGTCGCCGATGGCGGAGGCTCCTGCGACGAAGACCTCGCCGAAGAGCCCCGCATCCGAGCTGCGCCCGTCCGAGGTGAGGCGCCTGTCCGAGGCAGCGATGCGAGCCGTGCGACGGTCGGAGCCCCCGCGCCCCCCGTCCACCGATCGCAGGCTCAGGAGCTTCATAAACGTCCGCTTCGACGGACTGCTCGACGCGCTCGAGCCGCACATCGGGTGGATGTCCGAGGACCTTCGCGCCGATTTTTGCGCCTCACTCGTGCACGGCGAGGTCCTGCGCGCCCACGACCACCTGGTGACGGAGCAGGAGCGGTACCCGAAGAACATCACCATCAAGAAGACGCTCGCGCTCTACCGTTCGCAGGTGCTGCAGCGCTACGAGGAGGCGTTCGGGGGGCTCCACGTCGTCCCGCGGAAGACGCGCTCGTTCCCCAGCATGCGCGTGGGCGACCGGCAGCGGCTCGCCGCCGCGATCGACGGTGAGTCCGCGATCGAGACGGTGATTCGCCGCTCGAAGCTCGATCGTCTCCGCGCGCTCGAGACGCTGATATCGTGGTTCAAGGCGGGCTCTCTGGAGATCATCGTCCCGGCCGGCTCGCCCGTCGCTTTCCACGAGGCGACGAGCGCGAGGGTCTACGAGCGCCCGCGCATCACCGAGAGCACGCCCCCTCCCGCGGCGCGCAAGGTCGAGGTGTCGCTGCACGTCGCACAGATCGGCGGCGTGAAGCCCGAGGGGAGGGCCACGAGGGCCGAGCCCCCGATCGCGCGGGACGAGCCCGACGACCTCCCTGCGCTGGCGGCCCGGCCCGGCACCCTCCGCAGAACGACGCGAGCAGGGCTGCGCGCGCTCGGTGGTCGCGCCCCCGAGAAGGCGACGCCGCTCTCCGTCGAGGCGGTCACCCCGCCGGTCGACGACGTCGACGACGCGGGGGACCGCCTCACCGTCGCCGATCCGATCGAGGCGGCCCACAACGCCGGTCGGATGGGCGACGCTCCGACGAAGCCGCCCCCGGCGCCGGTCGAAGACTTCGTTCGCGACGCGACGAGCGGCGGGATCCCCAAGCCGGGCAAGCTCCCCGATCTCGGCGGCTTCGAGCTGGACCGGGCATCCTCTCGGCCGCCTCGCGCCGACCGCGCCGAGAGCGTGCCCCCTCGGCTCGCGAGCGTCGCGCCTGCGAGCGTCGCGCCTCGGCTCGCGAGCGTCGCGCCTCGGCCTGCGAGCGTCGCGCCCCGCGCCTCCTTCGCTGCGCCGTACGAGGTCGCTCCCGAACGTCCTCGCGAGGGGCGCCTCCTCGCCGGCGGTCTCGCGATCCTCGCGGCGCTCGGCGGCATCATTTACTTCGTCACGTCCGGGCCGAACCCCCCGCCGCAAAGCCCGACTCAGAAGCCGGCCCCGACCGCGCCCGCTACGGCCTCACTCCCGCCGACCGCCGTCGTCGTGTCCACGGTCAGCGCGAGCGTCGCGAGCGGCGCGGCGACCGACGCGAAGCCCACGCTCATGCGGCTGGCGCTGGATCTCGAGCCGCCTTACGCCAAGGTCTACCTCGACGGCGCGCTGTTGCCGAAGGACAAGGCACACATGATCCCGCGGGACGGCAAGGAGCACGAGCTCCGCGTCGAGGCGGCCGGGTATCGAAAGCGGAAGCTCAAGTTCACCGCGGACGGTGACGTGCGGCTCGTGGTGAGCCTCGAGGTCGTTCCGAAGGAGGCGCCGCGGGTCGCGCCGACCTCGCCAGCACCAGCGCCCATCTACGACGAGCCGTCTCCCCTCTAGCCCAGCGCTCACCTCACGGCGCCGGCGCAAGAAGCCGCGGGCGCCCACACCTCGGTGGCCGGCGCGGACGCCACGACCACCACCGCGAAGGAGTCGCGGCATACGCGCAGGTTGGTGCGCGCCCCGCTGTCGACCCGGGTCGCTGCGCGGTCCGCAGGTCTCGACGCCAGCAGCGCGACGCTGAGCGAGCCGATCGCTGCGACGCGGTCGTCGGCGATGAAGCGCGCCACCCGGACGGCGCCGCCAAAGGGTTCGAGGACGTCGAGCGGCGCCCCGAGCGAGACGTCCCACACGCGAGCCGTCCCGTCTTCGGAAGCCGTCAGCAGCCGCGCCGCATCCTGCGAGAAGGTCAGGTCGGTGATTGCACCTGCGTGGCCGCTCAAGAGCCGGGAGGGGCGGTCGTCGCGGGTGTGAAGGCGCGCGGTCCCGTCCGCCGAGCCGGTGGCCAGCAGCGAGCCGTCCGTCGTGAAGGCGACCGCCGTGATGGCCTGCTCGTGGCCGACGACCTCGACGTGCTGCCAGGTCCTGGTGTCGAACCAGCGCGCGCCTTGATTGTCGGCGACCACCAGCCACGGTCCGGTTGGAGAGAAGGTCATCGCCGTCACGGGCCCGACGCTCGGCGCGAGCACGATCGGCTGCCCCTCCCCGGGGATCGGGACCACCCACACCGTCCCGTCGAACGACCCGACGGCGACGCGCTCGCCCGTCGGCTCCACGGCGACCAGGTTGGGCTTGCCCGGCACGGTCGCGAGCGCGCGGGGAGCGCCGGATGCTGCGTCGAGTAGAGAGAGAGCACCAGCGCCCGTGGCGACGACGAGCTGCCCGGTTGGCGTCCACGCGAGCGCGGAGACGCGTCCCCCTGCGGAGCGAGACGACATCACGCGCCCGGAGGGCAGCTCGATGACGCGCAGCTCGCCGTCCTCGTGACCCACCGCGAGGCTGCCACTCTTCGCGGCGAAGCCGAGCGTCGTCGCTGGCCCCTTGCCAGCAGCGAGCTCGACCAGGAGGAGTCGCTCGTCAGCGAATCGGTGGATAGCACCCGGACCAGTCCGCGCACTGCGGCCGTGGCCACGAAGCGCCCGTCCGGCGAGATCGCAGAGGCGCGAATGAGCTCGTCCTGCGCTGCCACCAGCGAGAGCACGCTCGACGCGGCGACGTCGTGAACGATGGCGACCTTGTCCCAGCCGGTCGTGATCACCTGGCTCGCGTTCTCAGAGAACGCGACGTGCTCGATCTCGGCGTCGTGGCCTCCGAGCGTGGCGAGCCGTGCGCCGCTCTCGAGATCCCACAGCTCGGCCAGGTTGGCGGCGCGCAGGGTCACGACCGAGCGACCGTCGGGGGACAGGAAGAAGGTGGTCCGCTGGGCGTCGGTGCGCAGGTTGTGCCGGCGCTTTCCCTGTTCGAGGTCCCACACGTCCAGCCCGCGAGGCCCGGAGGTGACCAGGGTCCGTCCCTCGGGAGCGAACGCGACGTGCGCGACGCCCAGGGTGCCGGCCGGCTTGAGGCGGCGCAGGAGCTCCCCCGACTCCCCGTCGAGCACGGGCACGAGCCCGCCGTCGAGGGTCGAGAAGGCCACGCGGGCGCCGTCGTCGGAGATGGCGATGCCCGCGATCCTCTCCTCCACGGGGTGCGTCCAGAGCGGCGCGTCCGACTCGCGCGACCACAGCTCGATCCGCGAATCGACCGCTACCGCGAAGGCTCGGCCGTCGGCGGTGACGTCGTAGTCGATGACCGTCCCCGGACCGCCGATCGTACGGAGCAGCGCGCCGCTCGACACCTCGATGACCCACAGCGTTCCATCCCCTCCGAACACGACTAGCTCGGCGCCGTCGTCGACGAGCTCGATCGTCGAGAGGGTCCCGGCGAGGCCCTCGAAGGCGCGGAGCTCTGCGCCGTCCTCGAGGTCGTGCTGCTTCACGAACGGCCTCTCGCCGCGCTCGTCGGCGCCGGCCGCGAAGAACGAGCGACCATCGGGGGAGCACGCGAGCCCGCGGATCTCCGCGTGAGCTGGCGCCTTCACGGTCGCTAGCAGCCGGCCCGTCGAGCCCTCCCAGACCCGCACCGACTCGTCCACCGCAGCGGTGACGACGCGATCGCTGCCCGGCGCGAAGCAGGCCCGTCGAACCGGCGCGCCGTGACCGACGAGCGAGACCCCTCCGGCGCCAGAGCGAGCCAGCCTCTCGAGCTCGAGGGAGAGCGCTGACGAGCGATCGGCCCCTTGCTCCTCCTCGAGGGAGCTGGCGGCCCGGAGGAGCGCGAGCGCCTGCCCCGAGCGTCCCTTGGGCTCGTGGGCCCTGGCCTCGGCGATCAGCCCGCGGACCTCCACGTTCACCTTCTCCTTCGCAGTGGCCACGCGCGCGCGCTCTGCGTCCACGCGCGCCGCCTCGGTCCGTTGCCATTGCCAGAGCGCGAACGCGCTGAAGGCGGTCGAGAGCGCGAGCGCGGAGGCCACGAGGGCGACCCGCACGCGACGACCCCGGCGCGCCTCCGCCTCGCTCGCGTCCGCGAACGCGGCCTCGAGACCTGCGAGCGGCTCGGGGGATCGCTTGCGGTAGCGGCGCAGGTCGTCGAGGAGCTCTCCCCGGAAGAGCTGCGAGCGCGGCCGGCCTCGCGCGTTCCAGTCGCGCGCGGCCTGTCGCATCGAGTGGGCGAGCTTCTGCCCCTCCTCGTCCTCGCCCAGCCAACGGTCGAGCTGCGCCCAGTGCGAGATCAACGCCTCGTGGACGATCTCGACGGTGGTCTGGCCGGCGGGGTCGTCCGCCACCGAGAGCAGCCGCGCGGCGACGAGGGCGTCGAGCGCCCGCCCGCCTGCCTCGGGGTCCCGAAGCGCCTCGAGCAGCTCGTCGCGAGGCGCGACCGACCGCGTGCGCTCCCCGGAGACGAGCCGCAGGAACAAGGCCCTCGTGGTCGCACGCTCGGAGGCGGACATCGCGCCGAGCACGTGGTCGGCGTGCGACGCGAGGGCGCCCGCGACGCCGCCCATGGCGCGGTACGCGTCCCACGTGAGGCGCTTCCAGCGGCGGTCGCGCTGCTCCCAGAGCCGATCGGCGCAGAACTGGAGCAGCGCGAGCGCCGCGGGCGCAGCCTCGACAGCGTCCACCATGGCGGTGACGAGCTCCTCGTCCTCGAAGGCGTAGCCGAACAGCTGTGCCGGGGCGACGACGGTGCGAAAGAGGGACGTCCGGTCCGGGGAAGTGACGACCTCGACCGACCGGCTGTAGAGCTCCGCGAGCGGCGCCACCGTCGCGATGCGAGCGAAGAAGTCCTCCCTCACGCTCAAGACGACACGCACCGATCCGTGCGGGTCCGCCGCCTCGGCGAGCACGCGAGCGAAGGCGAGGCGCGACGGGGCGTCACGGCACAAGGTCAGCATCTCCTCGGCTTGATCGACCACGATCACGTGGAGCTTCTCGGCGTCGTGGGCGCTCGCGTCGACGAGCCGCGCCAGCGCGCGTGGGTCACGTCGGCACAGGGCCTCGAGCTCGGCGCGCTCGCGACCGAGGGGCGCGGCGAGGCGCGTCGCGAGCGAGGTGACCGGGTCGAGCCCGGGGCGGACGAACGTGGTGAGGGTGTCGCGGAGCAGCGGGAGGACCCCCGCCGAGAGCAGCGACGTCTTGCCGGAGCCGCTCGGCCCCGTGACGGTCACGAAGCCATCCCGGCGCACGCGGTTCGCGAGGGATTGAGCCTGCTCTTCACGCCCAAAGAACAGGGCGGCGTCGTCGGGGCCGAACGCCGACAGCCCGCGGTACGGCCGCTCACGCCCGAGCTTCGCGGCGTCCTCGGGCGGTCGCTCCTCGTCGGTCAGGGCGCCCTCGATCGCGCTCCACGCGTCCCGCTCTCGGTGCTCCGACATCGATGGGAACGCCACGTAGACGGCGCCGCGCTTCGACCCGCCATCGAGCAGGAAGACCTCGGGGACGGCGCCGGGGGAAGGCCGCTTCAGGAGCGCTACGGGGTGGAGCGCCACGAGGGGCCGCCCGCTCTCGTCGACGAGCAGCACCTCCTCCGAGGGCAGCGGGTCGCGAGCGCCGAGGCCGATGCGACGAAAACGCCCGCGGGCGGGGGTGGTTCCCATCAGCAGCCACGCGGCCTGCTCCTCTTCCTCGGGGGTGGGCGCGACGGGCGCGCACAGCTTCACGCTCGACCACAGCGGATCGAGCAGCTCGAGGGTGCGCGCGAGCTGGGGCACGCGGCGCGCCAGGATCTCCTCGATCCCAGCGCGAGTCCCGGTCGCGCCGTGCGCCACCGTCTCGGATTTACGCATCACGAGCAGCTCGTCGAACAGCCGCACGAGCTCGCTCTTTCGCGCGTGGACCAGCTCGACGAGCACACGGAGGGGGTGGCCCGCTCGAGCGCCGGACCACGGGCGGAGCACTTCGCGCAGCACCGCTGCCCACTGGCCATCGGTCAGCCCTCGGGCTCGCAGCGTGCGCAACAGCTCAGGGACCTGGGCTGAATCGGGACCCGGCCCGGCCCCTAGCTGCAAGCGCGCGGCCAGGACGATCGCTCCGAGCATGCGGAGCTCGGCACGGAACACCTCGACGACGCGATCCCTCGCCTCGAACGGACCCTCCGCGGCGAGCAGGGCCGCGACCGCGTCCGCGACCGGCAGCGGGTGGGACGCGAGCACTCGCTCCGCCAGATCGGACTCGAGGCGGATCACAGCAGCAGGCTCAGTGCGAACACGATGCCGCGCATGCGGTCACCGTAGCAGGGACCGCCGGCGCGTCTTTCACCCTGTCAGACCTTGCCGAGCCGCTCGAGGACGCCTCGCACGAGCATCGGCCAGACGACCGTCGCGTCCGAATACACCTCGGCGAAGCGGCCTCCCTCGCTCGCAGGGACGAACTTCCCCAGCTCACGCCCTCGGAGTACGTGCACCCGCTGAGCCCGCCCCAGTGCACGGGCTCGGGGCAGATGCGTACGCCGTACGAGAAGCGCACGGCGGGCAGCTCGACGTCGAGCCGGTGCGCGGCGATGTCGTAGAACGGCCCGACCTGCTGCGCCCAGTTGCGCGGCACGCCGCCGCCGATGGTGAAGATGCCGAGCTTCTTCTTGGTCGAGATGCGGCGCGCGTAGCTGAGCAGATCGAGGAAGGGGTTGTACGGCGGCGGCGTGCCCGCGAAGAGCTGCTCGGGCGTCGGGTTCGAGCCCAGCTCCTTCATGCGCTTGCGCATCATCCACGTGGCGACGTCGAGCCCGAGCTCCGAGTCGGTGAAGGCCGGGACGTACACGGGCACGTCCCTGAGGTACGCCGAGCGCAGGATGCCCGGAGAGTCTCCACCTTCCGCGAGCGCCTTCCCGAGCGCACGGCAGATCGACTCGCTCGACCACGGCTGATCGGTCGGCATCGTGTCGAGGACCTTGCGGACGAACACCTCGATGTCGTTGAGGTTCGTCTCGAGCTCGAGCGTGTCGTAGACGCGGTTGTAGCCCTTCTCGAAGAGCACCTCGTCCGGCACGGTCGGGTCGACCTTGTAGTGGGTGAGGCCCACCGCTTCGCTGAGCCCATGCGCCATCAGCGCGCCGGTCGAGACGATGCAGTCGATCATCCCGGCCTCGATCATGCGGACGATCACCTTGCCCATCTTCGCGACGGTCATCGCGCCGGAGAAGGTCGCGACGACGAGGCAGTCGGGATCGCGCGTCATCGCGGTGAGCACGTCGGCGGCCTCTCCGAGCGAGCGGCCGCTGAAGGCGGTCTCGGACATCGCCTTGAGCATCTCGTCGAACGTGCGGATCTCGAGCGGATCGATCGATTTCAGCGGGACCAGCCGGTCCTCCGCGCCGTCGTCGAGCTTGCGGTGCCCAGCCTTGTCGCCCGGCTTGTGGGGGTGGTGCGGGTGGCTCATGGCGAGCGACCCTACCTCAAGACGCCGTCTGGAGCACCACGATGCCGAGGACGATCCGGTACACGCCGAAGGGCGTGAGCCCGAAGCGCTTCAGGTACCGCAGGAAGACGGCGATCACCGCCAGCGACACGATGAACGCCGTCACGAGGCCCGCGCCGAGGGCGACGACACCTCCCGGCGCCTCGAACAGCGCCCGGCCTCCCTTGACGAGATCGAACAACGTGGCGGCGCCGAGCACGGGGATCGCCAGCAAGAACGAGAACTCGGCGGCCGTCGAGGTCCGCAGCCCACACAGCTGCCCCCCGAGGATCGTCGTCATCGAGCGCGACATCCCGGGCCAGAGCGCG
Organism: Polyangiaceae bacterium; assembly: GCA_016719945.1. Lineage (GTDB taxonomy): Bacteria > Myxococcota_A > Polyangia > Polyangiales > Polyangiaceae > Xiheicaenibacterium. Next base: position 484,635 of record JADJYE010000006.1, read on the forward strand.
AGGCACTGCGCGAGGCCGATCGTGAGCGCGCGGCTCGGCGTCACGCTCTTCAGCCCCTCGTCTTCCGCGGGCGGTCTTCGCTTCGCGTACCACTCGAGCGCGATCATCGCCACCCCACCCAGGATCGCCGCGATCGCGACCGGAACCGGCGCGAACCCCCACGCCTTGATCGCCTTGTGAAAGAAGAAGCCTACGAGCGCGGCAGGGAAGAACGCGATGCCGAGGGCCACCGTGAGCCGCATCATCTCGGGATCACGCTTCATCACGCCGCTGACCACGCGGCCGAGCAGCGCGCGGTAGTACACGACCACGGCGAGCACGGCGCCGAGCTGGATGACGACGTCGAGCGTCTTGGACGCCTCGTCCTCATGGCCGAGCACGGACGACAGCAAGATGAGGTGACCGGTCGACGACACCGGGAGGAACTCGGTGAGGCCCTCGACGATCCCGAGGATGATGCCGCGGAGGGCAGGGGGGATCGCCCCTGCCGCGGCGAGCGTCACGCTGAGGGCCATCTTCGCTCAGGGCACCAGCGTGAAGTCCGCGGTGAACGAGCCGGCGTCGCCGTCCCAGCCGTCGATGAACACGTAGTAGGCGTTGCCCGCCAGGACTGGGATGCTCGCGATCTCGAGCTCCCCCGCCAGCCCGTCCTCCGCGCAGACGACCTGGCTCGACGCGGTCGAGCAGGAGGTGCGCACATAAACGGACGCGTCGTAGCTCGGGTCGACGATGATCTCGAGGGTGCCGTCGAGCGGCGCGAGGACCCGGTAGACGACCTCGTTGGTCGCCGGGGATGCGCACAGCCCCGTCCCCTGACGATCGGCCTCGGCCAGCGAGGTGTTCCCGGAGACCGGGATCGAGTCGTTGTAGTCGGTGATCGGAACGTTCACCCCCGGGCAGTCGTCCCCGGGGACGGTCGACAGGAGCGTCGCGCCGATCAGGTACGCCCCGGTCGACCCGCCCCAGCCGTCCGCGAAGACATAAAAGGTCTCCCCAGCCTCCGCGGGCACCGTGACCGACTCGTAGCCGCCGGCGAACGATGCGTCTGCGCAGGCCAGCGTACTCGAGCCGTCGCAGGAGCTCTTCACGTACAGGACCGGATCGAGATCGTCCGCGAGCGCGACCATCTCGAAGGTCACGGTCCCCGCCTCGAGCGTCGTCACCGCGTAGACGACCTCGGGCGACTCGTCACCCCCGCAGCTGCCTTGATTCTCGTTGGTCGCCAGCGCGGTGTCGCCGCCCAGCGTCGCGCTGCTGTTCGCGTCGACGTCGACCGCGGTGCCGGGGCACCCGAACGTCTCGGGGACGTTGATGACGCAAGTGTTGCTGCAGGAGTCGTCGTCGGCCTGGTTGCCGTCGTCGCAGTCCTCCACGCCGACCTGCGCGTGGCCGTCGCCGCACGCCGCCGCCACACAATCGATGCAGTCGTCCTGGGACGACTGGTTGCCGTCGTCGCAGTCCTCGGCGCCCTCGACCGTGCCGTTGCCGCACCCCGCGCCTGCCGTGCAGCTGCTGGTGCACGCGTCGCCGTCCTCCTCGTTGCCGTCGTCGCAGTCCTCGACGCCGGCTTGGATGAAGCCGTCGCCACACGACGCTGCCAGGCAGCCCGACAGGCACGCGTCGGTGTCGTCCTGGTTCTGGTCGTCACAGTCCTCGACGCCGGCCTGCACCTTGCCGTCGCCGCATTTCGCGAGCGTGCAGTCGGTCAGGCACTGATCGGCGTCGTCGAAGTCACCGTCGTCGCACTCCTCGCCCAGATCGGGGTCGGTGAAGCCGTCGCCGCAGTAGAGCTCGACGCCTCCGCCCTGGCCGCCCTCCCCGCCGCTGCCGGTGCTGTCTCCGCACGCGGCGAGAGCCGCGAGCGCGGCGGTGGCCGCGATCGTGAGCGCGTAGGCCGTAGAGTGTCTCATCGGCTGTTGCCTCAGCCGCAGTTGGCGTTGCTCTCGCAACACGGCAGCGTCGGATGACAGTCGAAGTTGGGGCAGTCCGCGTTCTCCTCACAGCCCTCGGAGCACTCACCGAACAGGCAGATCGTCTCGATGCCCTCGAGCCCGATGTCACACGGCATGATGGCCAGATCGAACAGGTAGAACACCTCGCCCGTCTCGGAGTCGCACAGGGTTCCGGCGGGCATGCCCTGCACGTCGTCTCCCCAGCTCGCGCAGGCCGCGAAGCCGAGCGAAGGATCGTCGAGCGCGTTGGCCCCGCCACACAGGCTGTCGGCGCCGTACGCTGCGCACGCAGACTGGTCGATGCAGTAGGGCGCGCACTGCTGCTTCGCGCCCCCTTCGAGCTGGATGCAGTCCCCGTACAGCTCGTCCGCCTCGATGTAGCAGACGGTGTAGTCCTCGCACGAGCGCGTGCAATAGCCGCCGTCGCACACGCCGGTCTGGCACTCGCTGCCGGTGGCGCAGGCGTCGTACAAGAGCTTGTCGCCGGTGGTGCTCGAACCGCACGGGCCGTCGACCGTCGTGCAGTCCCCGAACGAGAGGCCGTCCGAGGCGCACGTCTTGTTGCCAGGGTCGCCGGTCTCGTCACAGGTGCAGGGCACCTCCTCGTCGGGGATGCAGATCTGGGTGGGCCCGGTCGAGGACGTCGTGTCCGGGATCTCGGGGCACGACCCCTCGGGGGTCGTGCACTCGCCGAACGAGTTGCCGTCGTCGAGGCACGTCTTGGTGCCCTCGAAGCCGCCGCGACACTTGCAGAACACCTCGGTGCCTGGCTCGCAGGCCCCCGCGGTCGTGCTGCTGTCGCCGCACGCGACGAACCCGAGCCCCAGCGCCGCGAGCGCCGCCCCACCGACAAGCCAACGAAGCATTCAGCCAACCCCTTTCGAACGCCCTCGCCGTGTGGCGAAGGTGACAAGTGCACCCACTAGCAGCAAGGCCGGCCACGGGCTGCCCCGCTCGTCGTCGCCATCGACCTCGCGGACCGCGCAGCCGCTCGCGTCCGCCGGGCCTCCGTCGCCGTCCTCCGGGGCGACGCCGCCGCACTCGGTGCCGAGCCCGCCCTTCGGCTCTGGCGCGCACGACGCGGCGCGGCCGGGAGGGTACGCGTCGCACACCGCGAACACGTCGTCCGGCTCCAGCGAGCGTTGATCGGTCGAGCCCTCCTCGTAGCCCGCGTACATCGTCGCGGAGAAATCCGGCGAGTGGTCGATGCCGACGAAGTGGCCGATCTCGTGGGTCAAGATGGCCTGGAGGTCGAACGCGATGTCGGTGTCCGAGATCGTGAAGTTGTTGTTCGCGTGGTTGATCTCGATGTCTGCGTCGAGGATCTCACCCGTCTCGTCGTTGAACGTCACCGTGGTCTTCGCGAGGTTGTTGTCGACCCCGGTGTAGCGCCACATCGTGTCCTGGAAGAGGATGATGTTCGCGTTGGTCCCGCCGCGGTTGTGTTCGGCCTCGTGGCACTCGACGCTGTCCAGCTGCGAGAACGCCATGGTCGCGACCCCCGTCTCGCACTCGAGGTCGCTCCACTCGACGAAGGACCTCTGCGCCGTCTCCTCGAAGTACTTGAACGGGATGAACTCGCTCGAGTCGGCTTGCAGGCTGAAGCCCACGCAGCTCGACGCCCAGAAGAGCTTCTCTCCGGTGGTCTTGCAGCCGTCTGCGTCGCGCGCGCAGTCGGCGCCGATGCACGTCGTGCTGCGGCAATAGGCCTCCGCGTCGGTCGACGTGAAGGCCGTCGCGAGGGCCAGGGCGAGGGCCACCCCGACCACGACGCCGGGCGCCCTGCGCGAGCTCGATTCGTCGTGCATGGATGGCGACGATGCTACCACACAGGTCCCCCGACCGTCTTTGGCCGGGACCCGCCCCATGGTACGCAAATCTCGTGCTTTCCCGTGACGGCGATCCGCCCGAGGCCGGCCTCACACCTGCCCCGGCAGAAGGGCTGAACGGCCCGCAGGCGGAGGCCGCGGCCCACGTCGACGGTCCGATGGTGGTGTTCGCGGGCGCGGGCAGCGGCAAGACGCGGGTCATCACCTACCGCATCGCGAACCTGCTCGCCGCCTGCCGCGTCCCCCCGTACCGCATCCTCGCGGTCACGTTCACGAACAAGGCGGCGGGGGAGATGAAGCGCCGCCTCGAGCGCATCTGCGGGCCCGAGCTCGTGCGCGACCTGTGGGTCGGCACGTTCCACGCGACCTGCGCGCGCCTGCTGAGGCGGCACCACGAGGCCGCGGGGCTCGGCAAGAACTTCATCGTGTACGACGACGACGACCAGCGCGCGGTCATGTCTCGCGTCTTCAAGGAGCTCAAGATCGACGACAAGCGGCACCCGATGCGGCTCGTCATGGGGCGGATCCACCGAGAGAAGCAGGACGGCCTGCTCGCGGCGGACTTCACCCCGGGCAACCCCACCGAGGAGGTCGTCGCGCGCTGCTTCAGCGAGTACGAGCGCCGCCTCGCCGACGCGAACGCCGTGGACTTCGACGACCTGCTGATCAGGGTCCTCCGGATCGTCGAAGATGAGCGATCTGCCGCCGGCGAGGAGCTGCGCAAGAAGTTCCTCCACGTCTTGGTCGACGAGTTCCAGGACGTGAACCAGGTGCAGTATCGCCTCGTGCGGGGTCTGTCGCGCCGGTCGACGAACCTGTTCGTGGTGGGCGACGATGATCAGAGCATCTACCGCTGGCGCGGGGCCGACGTCCGCATCGTCCGCAACTTCAGGCGGGACCACCCCGGCGCGCGGATCGTGAAGCTGGAGGAGAACTACCGCTCCACGTCGAGCGTGGTGACCGCTGCGCTCGGCGTCATCCGCCCCGCGACGGATCGCGAGCCGAAGGAGCTGTGGACGAACAACCCGCCAGGAGAGCCGGTCGCCGTGGTCGCGTGCGCGACCGAGCGGGACGAGGCTGCGTTCGTCGCGGAGCGGGTGCGCGAGCTGGTCGACCAAGGCGTATCGCCCGCGGACGTCGCCATCTTCTACAGGGTCCACGCCCAGTCGCGCGTGCTCGAGGAGGTGCTTCGCTCCGAGCGCCTGCCGTTCCAGGTGATCGGCGGCGTCCGGTTCTTCGAGCGGGCCGAGGTGAAGGACCTGGTCAGCTACCTCCGCGTCATCACGAACCCCCGGAGCGACGTCGATCTGCTGCGCATCATCAACGTCCCGTCGCGCAAGATCGGCGACACCACCGTCGAGAAGCTCGCGGGCCTCGCGGCAGAGCTGAAGGTCCCGCTGTTCGAAGCGCTCGAGCCGCTCGTCCGCTCGGACCGGGTCGGGCCACAGCCCAAGAAGGCGCTCGCGCGCCTCCACGCGCTGCTCTCGGACCTCATGACCGCGGCCGACACGGCGGGGCCACGTGACCTCGCCGAGCGCGTCCTCGACGAGACGGGCTACGCGCGCATGCTCGAGGCTGAGGGGACCGACGAGGCGGAGGGGCGGCTGTTGAACCTCCGAGAGCTGCTCGGCTCCATCGAGGAGTACGAGCGGGAGACGCTGGCGGCGGCCGAGGTCCCGACGCTCGCGGGTTACCTGGAGAAGGTCGCGCTGGTCGCGGTGACCGACGAGCTGAAGGACGCCCCGAAGGTCGCGATGATGACGGTGCACGCCGCCAAGGGGCTCGAGTTCTCACACGTCTTTCTCACCGGCATGGAGGAGGACATGTTCCCGTTTCGCAGCATGGACCCCGCGCGCAGCGGGGACGTCGAGGAGGAGCGCCGGCTCGCCTACGTCGCCATCACGCGCGCGCGCGCTCGCCTGTGGATCTTTCACGCAGAGCGAAGGATGGTCTTCGGCGCGACGAAATACGGCATGCCGAGCCGCTTCCTCGCGGATCTCCCGAAGGAGGTCGTCACGCAGCAGAAGACCGAGACGATGCGCTCCAGCCAGGGGCGGTTCATCGACCGGGACGGCTGGGGCGCGAAGCGCCCCGAGGCCTCTCAGGGCGCGCCGCGCCTGTCGTGGTCCCATCCACAGGCGCGCACCGGCGGCGGGCTCGAGCGGCCGCGGCTGGCCGCGCCGTCGTCGGAGCGCACGCCCGGTGAGCGCTTCATCGAGCGAGACGACGACGCGCCTCGCGCGGCTTCTCTGCGGCGCCCCGCGCCGGTCGACGTCCCGGCTCCTCGCGGGCTCGGCCCAGGGTCGCAGGTCGAGCACCCGAGCTTCGGGATGGGCGTGGTGCTCGAGGTGGACGGCTCACCCGACCCGACCGCGACGGTGAAGTTCTCGGGCTGGTCCACCAAGCGGATCAAGGTCCGCTTCCTCGAGGTCGTGCACCAGCGCTGAGCTCAAGGGGACGCGCGCTTGCCGCCGCCCTTACGGGTCACGCGGGCGAGCGCGGTCTTCGTGGCGGGCGTGAGGTCGAGGCCCGCCGCCTCGCCGCGGCCGAGGGACAGCGCGCCGGCGTACGCGATCATCGCCGCGTTGTCGGTGCAGCTCGCGAGGGGCGGGACGAAGACCTCGACGCCGCGCCCCGCTGCGACCTCGGTCATGCGCGCCCTGAGGCCACGGTTCGCGGCGACGCCGCCGCCCAGCACCACCCGCGACAAGCCCTCGGCGCGGGCCGCCGCGAGCGTCTTTCCCACCAGGGCATCGACCACCGCGGATTGAAACGCAGCGCACAGGTCCGCGAGGGCCTGCCCCTCGGGCACCCCGTGCGCCTCGACGTGTCGCGCGACCGCGCTCTTGATCCCCGAGAAGCTCATCTCGAAGCCGCTCCTGCCGGCCATCGGTCGGGGCAGGGCGACCGCCGCGCGCGTGGCCACCCCGGTCGCCGCGAGCCGATCCACGACGGGGCCGCCCGGGTACCCCAGGCCGAGCAGCTTCGCGACCTTGTCGAAGGCCTCTCCAGCCGCGTCGTCGCGGGTCGCGCCGAGCTCTTGCATCCGATCGAGCCGCGCGTCGTCCACGCGGTAGATCGCCGTGTGCCCCCCGGAGACGAGGAGCGCCGCGAACGGAAACGTTGGCGGCGCCACGAGGCTCTCACCCGGACGTCTCAGGAAGATCGCCAGCAAATGCCCGACGAGGTGATCGACCCCGACGAGCGGCTTGTTCGCTCCCCACGCGAGCCCCTTCGCCGTCAGCAGCCCGACGAGCAGCGCGCCGGCGAGCCCAGGGCGGTGCGTGACGGCGACGCCGTCCACGTCGGCGAGCGCGAGCCCCGCCTGCTCGAGCGCGCGGCGGACGATCCCGGGGAGCGCGAGCGCGTGGTCTCGGGCGGCGACCTCGGGCACTACCCCTCCGAAGGGCGCGTGCAGCTCGACCTGGCTGCGCACGACGTCCGACAAGACGTCGCCGTTCGATCGGACGACTGCCGCGGCCGTCTCGTCGCACGAGGTCTCGATTCCGAGGACAGTGAGGGTCACGGCGTAGCCGCGGCCTGCGTACCGGTGAGCAGCTGCTGCGCGGTCTCCTTCACGCGCGCCTCTGCGTCGTTCTTGGCGAGATCCGCCGCGATCGGCCGAGCGGCCGCCGGGTCGACGGCGTGCAGCGCCCGCAGCGCCGTCTCTCGCACGAGGGCGTAGCTGTCCGATTTGGCGACCGCGGACAGCACCGTAACGACCTCGTCTTTGCGCGCGCCGCCGCCGACCTTCCCCAGCGTCTCGGCCGCGCGGACCCGCACCGCCCAGCTGGGATCGCTCTTCGCGAGCTTGGCGATGCCCTCCTCGAGCCCGATCGTCTTGCTGTCGCCGACCGCGGTGAGCACGGCGCGCTTGGTCTCGTCGTCGCCGTCTTCGAGGGCCTTGCTGAGCGCGGCCGCGGCCTCCTTCGAGCCCGAGACGGCGAGCACCTGCGCAGCCTTCGCCCGCGTCGCGGCGTCCGGGTGCTTCACGAGCTGCGCGAAGCCAGGAGACGCCGCCGCGAGGATGGTCTTGGTCGCGGCCTCGGCCTTGGCGCGGTGCTCGGGCGCCACCTTTGCGGCGGCCGCGGCGAACGGCGAGAGCACGGCCCCGTCGCACAGCGCGTCGGCGATCGCGGCAGCCTTCTCGGGCGACGTGGACACCGCGGTCATGGCGGCCTTCGCGAGCTGTGGCGCGAGGATCACGAGGACGTTCGTGCGGGCGGCGTCGCTCGGCTGCGCCGGGAGCAGACCGGCCAGCACGGAGCGCGCTTGGAGCTTTCCGTCGGGCACCGGGAGCGGCTCCGCCTGCTCGCCGAAGCTGCCCTCGACGAGCGCCGCCGCCGCCGCGATCGCGTCCTGTCGTAGCGCGGGATCCGCTGACAAGATGCCGTCGGCGAGCGCCTGCTTCGCCGCCGTGCTGTCGGGCTTCGCGGAGCCCTTCGCGGTGGGCCCCGCGGCGAGCCGCGCCGACACGACGAGCGCTGCCCGCCGCAACATCAGGTCGTTCGCGTCGATGTTCGAGGCGACGAGCTCGTTTAGATCCTTGTCGGCAGGGAGACCGGCCGCGGTGACCAGGTGCCCGAGGGCCAAGATCGCCGCCGCCCGCGCCGTCGGACCGCTCTCCACCGCGCGCGCCTGCTTCACCAGCACCCCGGCGTGCTTCTTGTTCTTCATCAGCCCCAGGCCGACCGCGGCGATCGCTCGCACGTCCGGCGACGAGGCCATGAGCAGCTTCGACAGCAGCGCCTCGGACTTGGGGTCGCGCATCGTCGCGACCGCCCACGCCGCCGTGACGGCGAGCTCATCCGAGGGGAGCAGCGACACGTCCTGATCCTTCGGCGCGAGGAGCGCCTCGAGCTTCGGCAGCATCTCGGGGTCGCGCAGCGCGCCCACCGCGACCATCGCGCGCGTCCTCAGGTCCTTGTCGGCCTGGCCGGTCGCGAAGTTGAAGAGCGTGGGGCCTGCGCTCTTGTTGGCGACGTACGCGAGCACCTCGATCGCGACGCGCTGCTGCGAGTCTCGGTCGTCGGCGAGCGCGTCGAGCAACGGCTTGAGCCCCCGAGAGCCGATCGCCGCGAGCTGTTGGCGCGCGGCCGTGGCGGCGGCGGGGTCCTCGCCGTGGCGCACCTTCTGGATCAACGGCAGGGTCATCGCCCCGTACAGCTCGACGAGCAGCCGCCGGTAGATCGGCTTGTTGGGGTTGCCGACCGCGACCGGCAAGAGCTCGCGCTCGAGCGACTCGAGGTCGTTCTTGCCCAGGTTGATCTGCATCGACATGCGCGCCGCTCGCGCGACGAGCTCCTCGTCGAGGCTGGAGCGGAGCACGCGGCGGAACAGCCGGTCGGCCTCCTGCGTCTCGCCCGTCCCGAGCAGGAGCTCGGCGAGATCGAAGTACACGGGGTAGAGCCGGTCGTTCCTGGTGATCGCCTGGCGGTACTCCGCGATCGCCTTCTCGAAGTCCTGGCGCTTGCGGTACATGTCGCCGAGCTTCTGGTGGCCCGACGCATCCTCGGGGGAGAGCTCGACCGCCTTCGCGGCGTATTTGATCGCGTCGTCGTCGCGGTACAGCTCGGCGGCGTATTGGGCCATCCGCTGGTAGTATTGCCGCGCTGCCTTGTCGTTGCGGTCGGCCAGCTTCTGCAGGACATCGATCGCGCCGGTGAGGTTCTGCTGCTGCACGAGGACGCGCTCGAGGGCGAGCAGCGAGGCCTCGTCGCCAGGGTCCTTCGTCACGATGCTGCGCAGCGTCGCCTCGGAGTCGACGAGCTTGCCGAGCTTGCGCTGAACCTCCGCGAGCAGGCGCCCGGCCTCGAGATCGGGCGGGTCGGCCTCGAAGCGCTGCTTCAACGGCGCGACCCGGTTCGGCAGCTCCTTCTGCACCGACCAGACGTTGACGATGTGCGTGCGCGCCTCGCGCGCGAGGTTCACGTCGGTCTTCGCGTTCTTGAGGAGATCCTCCCAGATGCGAACCGCCTCACCGAAGCGATCGGCCGCGAACGCCGTCCCTGGGGCCGTCCGCTCGAGCGCGATCGCCAGCGCCTTCTTGAACGGCACGCTGGCCGGATCGAGGGTCGTGGCCTCGCGGAGCGAGGCGAGCGCCTCCTCGGTCATGTCGTGATCGAGGTACACTTCGCCGAGCTCGTACGCCGCGCGCGCCTTGTTCGGGATCAGCGATTTGAGCTTGGCCCAGGTGTCGACGGCCTTCTTCTTGTCGCCCGCCTGGTAGTAGCGGTCTCCCAGGTCCTTCACGAAGGTCGGGTCCCCGCCGGTCGCGTTGGCCAGCCGCTGCAGAAGCGTCATGGCCTTCTCTTTCTCCTCCACGCGCTCGTAGAAGTCGGCCACCGCCGCGAGGACGTCGGGCTCCTGGATGCGCCCCTCCAGCTCCTTCAGCAGCTTGAGCGCCTTCGGTCGATCGCCGCGCTGGATGAGCGTCTCGCACAGCTCGAACACGTAGTCGGGGTTGTTGGGCGCGGCCTTGACGAGCGCCTCGTACTCCTTGATCGCCTCCTCGAGCTCTCCGGCGGTCTGCAGCAGGTGGACGATCTGCACGCGCGTGTCGATGTGCGTCCCGTCGATCGAGAGCGCCTTCCTGTACGTCGTGAGCGCCTTGTCGACGTTGCCGGTCTCCTCGTACAGCTTGCCGAGGGTGTACGTGCGATGGAAGTCGGACGCGTTCTCCTTCTCGAGGATGGCGATCAGCTCCGGCAGCTTCCCCTCTGCGCGGAACGCCTCCGTCATGATGCTCAGGATCTCGGCGCGGATGCCGCTCTGGCTGCCCGCGGCGGAGAGGGCCTTCTTCAAGGTCTCCACCGCCTCGGACATCTTCTTCTGCTTCGCCTGCGCGCCGCCGAGGTCGCGCAGCGCCGGGGCCATGGCGCGGTTGTCGCCGGCAGCCGCCTTCACCAGCTCCTTGAACTCGGCCTCTGCGCCCTCGTACAGCCCGCGGGACATCATTTCGCGACCGAGCTCGGCCTTCACGAACAACGAGCCCTGCGCCTTCTTGACGAGGTTCGTGTGGTGGGCCCGGGCCGCCTCCACGTCCTTCAGGTCGAGGCACACCTGCATCAGCGTGCGCGTCGTCTGCTCGATGTCGGCCGACTCCTTGAGCAGCGGCAGGGCCTTCTCGTAGGCCGCGCGCGCGGCCTTCTTGTCGCCCCGATCCGACTGGAGCTGCGCCAGCGCCAGGAGCGGCGCGCTCTCCTTCGGCTTGTCGGCGCTCGCTGCCTCGTACGTCTTGATCGCGTCCTCGTAGCGGCCATCCTGCTTGTAGATCCCGGCCAGCGCGACCTTCGCGGGCCACGCCTCGTCGTTCGTCTGCGCCGCGCGCTGTTCGAAATCGGCGATCAGCTTCTTGAGGTTGCCGTCGCGCTCGCGGTGCAGCTGGGCCAGCTTCTGGAGCGGGAAGTGCGCGCTGGGCTGAGACAGGACGATCTTCAGGTAGCGGGCGATCTGCACCTCGGGGCTCTTCGCCCCTTTGTCATCGTCCGCACCTTCGGGCTTCGTCGGTCCTGTGGGGCCCTTCGGTCCCGTGGGGCCCTTCGGTCCTTTGGGGCCCTTCGGGGTCTTCTTCTTCTTGCGACCCGTCGGATCGAAGTCCTGCGCCTCTGCCGACGAGATCGGGATGAGCAGGGTCGGGGCCGCGAACACCCCGAGCAAGGCCGCCAACAGGAGCTTGCGCACCCCCCGAGCGTAGCGTCCCCGCGCGAGGCGAGCCAGGGAGCAGGCGCCCCTTCTCAGCGCAGGACGAGGGCCGCGACCATCGCGAAGCTCAACACGACCAGCGCACAAATCACGGCGATCAGGGCGCGCTGGCTCCCGAAGCGGGCGCGCGGCCGCTCGGCCTGCGCGAGGCCGGTGTCAGCGCTGCCCCCGCCGGAATCTCCGGCACCCTCCCGAGCGTTGTGCTCCTCGGAGGCGTCCATCTCCTTGTTCAGGGCGTCCGCGAAGCGAGCCAGGCGCCGCCGCTCTCTCCGCCCCGTCCACAAGAGCAGCGCGAGCTCGAGGGCCGCGACGGCCGAGAGCCCCGCCACCGTGAGGGTCCGCACCCGAGAGACCCTGCGACGCTCGGCTTCCACGCGAGCGCGCGTCCCGTCGAGCGCGAGCCCGAGCACCGGCGCCGCCGCCGTGCCCACGCGACCGGGAGCAGGCCAGGCGATCGTCGAGCGACCCTTCTCGGTCGCCTCCGCCGACGCGACGATCGCGATCGTCCCGGCGGGCGGCGCCCCTTGGGCGAGGCCCCGGAAGTACCCTCGCTCGTCCTCGACCAGCGCGACCGAAGCCCCGCCGAGGCGACCGTCGGGACTGTAATAGGAGAGGAAGGCGCGCTCCCGCGGCGAGGGACTGAGCACCGACACGCGGCCGTCCTCGAGGTCTGGCGCGATGTACATCCCGCTCATCTCGACGCTGAGCGACGCCGACGCCTCGGTCTCGAAGCCGTCGCCGCGGATCTCGAGCGAAAGCATGATCGGCTGCGCGAGCGGAGTGAGCGTCAGCGCCGCTCGACCCGCGGGGCCTGTCGTGATCGTCGTCTGCGCGAGGTCCGCCGAGATCGCCGAGAGCTCCAGCTTCGCCTCGACCGGGCGCCCCCCACGCTCGAGCGACACGTTCACGCGCTCCGCGAAGGGCGGGACCAACGCGCCTCGCTCGCTCTCCACGCGCACGGTCACGTCCTCGGCGAGGGTCTTCGCGACGGCGGGACGCTCCGCGACCGAGACCTGTCCTGGCTCGCTCGCCAGGGGGCCTTCGGCGATCACCTCGCCGTCCATCACGATTCGGATCGGCGTGCCTCGAGCCACCGGCGGCTCGAACGTCAGCTCGAGGGCGCCCCCTGGGTCGGTCTCGCCCGACGTCCGCGGGCTCGACTCCCCAGAGACGAAGACCTGCACCCGCGCGCCCCCGAGCGGCGCCTCCTGTCCCTCGGCGCGCCGCGCCGCGAACATCCGCGCCGAGCTCACGTCGGAGCCCGCCGCGTAGATCCGCGCGAGGTCGACCGGCCGCGCTTGGCCGGGCCCCAGGAGCACCGCCGCCACCACGACGGCCGCGACGATGGGGAGCCCGTAGACCAGTCGCTGTCGCAGCACTCGCTGAGCATATAGCGCGTCGACAGGGGCGCGCCCGCGTGCTGGCCGCGATCTTCTCTTTGCGAAACGCGGCCTGCTCCGATACCAAAGCTCTCGAGACATGGCGTCATCGACCTCGAAGGCCAAGGGGAAAGCCAAGGTCAAGGCCCCCTCCGGGGAGCCCAAGTGGCTTCGAGATCCGAACGCGCTTCGCTCCGAGATCAGGTACGCCCCATCGTCGAACGCCCCCGCGCTCCTCGGCGTGCTCACCTCGAGCGTCGGCGCCGTGCTCGCGGGCGCGGGCTTCTATTCGCAGGTGCTGCGGGCACAAGGACCGCACGCCTACGGGCTCACCCTGCTCATCGGTGGCCTCGCTGCGTTCGTGTTCGGGCTGCTCGTCAGCTCACGCGCGGCGCCGAACGTGCGCGTGGGCGACGCTGGCGTCGCGGTCGAGGCCTCCAAGGGGCTCGAGCGCCTGGGTTGGTACGAGATCGAGTCGGTCGAGCTGAGCGAACGCGGGCTCCGGTTCAGGGGTCGTGCGAGGGACCTCGAGATCCCGAAGGGCCCTCACCCCGCGGCGTTCGCACGCGCTGTCATCGAGGTCTCCGGGCGGCTGCCGGCGCGCGCGCCCAAAGGCGCGGCCGATGTGAAGCCGCCCCCGCAGAACGCGGGCGAGCAGCGCGCGCTGCCCCCTCCTCAGCTCGCCGGCCTCCGATGCCGCGCGTCCGACAAGCTGATCGCCTTCGAGCACGACGCGCGGCTCTGCGGTCGGTGCGGCGAGACGTACCACAAGGAGGGCGTCCCCGAGCGGTGCCTCAGCTGCGAGGCGCGGCTCAGATGAGCTGAGCCCAGCGTCGCGACGCGGCCCAGCGCCGCGACGCCGCGCGACCTCTCAAGGCAGCCCGAACGCCGCCTTGTTCGCGCGCAGGTGCTCGACGTAGAAGTCGGCGTCTTGGTGCCCGGGCAGCTCGCCGGTCTCGACCGCGACCTCGAGCCTGCGCTTGATCTCCCCGATCAACCGCGAGGGCGGCAGCGCGAACGCCTTCATGATCACGTCGCCGACTCCGCTCGGGAGCGGGGGGACGACCGCGTCCTCGTCTTGGACCTTTCGAACGCGCTCGGCGAGCTCGCTGATCTGACGCAGGCCGCGCTTCTTCTTCTCGGGGCGCTTGGTCGTGATGTCGGCGCGCGACAGGCACAGCACGCTGTCGAGCTCGTCACCCATCTCCTTCGCGAAGCGACGGACCGCGCTGTCCGTCCACGACGGGTCGTACTGGCTCGCCCGCAGGTGGTGCAGGATCAAGAACCGCACCGCCGACTTGAGCGCCTCCTCCTTCGAGAAGATCGGCAAGCGCCGGTTGAGCTTGTCGAACATCCGGGCGCCCTTCTCGGCGTGCCCGAAGAAATGCACCTCGCCGTCGGGCGAGATGGTCCGCGTCTTCACCTTGCCGATATCGTGGAGCAGCGCCGCCCAGCGGATCTCGATGCGGGGCACGGCCTGGCGTACGACCTGCTTGGTGTGCTTCCACACGTCCTTGTGCCGCCACTCGCCGTCACCGAACCCGACCATGGCCTCGACCTCGGGCAGCAGCGCCACGAGCGCGCCGCTCTCGAGCAGCGCGTCGAGCCCTGCCTCGGCGTCGGTCGACATCAGCACCTCGTCGAGCCGCGCGCGGAGGTCGGGGCCGAAGCGCGCCGCTGCCAGCTCGAAGTCCGCCGGGGTCGCGACGACGATCGACGAGGGCCTTCCGGTCGCGCGCTCCGCGGCCACGGTCAGAGCGTCCATGGCGCGCGTAACGTCGCCCACCACCACACCTTCGTCGCGCACGACCGCTTCCTCACGATGCATATCGAACCAGCACCCGACGTCCGGACGCTCCGGCGGCTGACGTCGATCGGCGAGGACCCTTACCGGAAGCCTCGCCAAGTTCCCAGCTCAATCGGGGTTGCTCTCTCGCCAGCTCGGCCTCCACCCGTGGGGCTTGCCCCGCGGGCGCTGCCGTCAGCCTCGCACGTCAGGTCACACTCGAGCGCGCAGCAGCCGGTGAATATGAGCGCGCTCCCAAGCGAGCGCGCGCTCGTAGTCGCGGAACACCCGCTCGCGATCCATGAAATGCGCCGGGTGCAGGAGGCGGCGCTTGCCGTCCATGAGGGGCGGAATCACGTGGTGCAGCATCTCGTGGTAGAGGATGTACGTGACGAAGTACCTGGGCACCCAGGGGCGATCGAGCACGGGGTGGATGCGGATGAGCCGCTCCACGGCCGAGTAGCTCCCGAGCTTCACGGTCCGAGGCGTGACCAGCAGCTTGCCGCGCTCGTCAACCACGCGGCGGCCGACGCGTCCCCAGGTGACCAGCGCATCGACGGTCCCGCCGAAGTACTTGTCGTTCAACCCGGAGAAGATCGAGAGCAGGTCGTGGTGCTGGCCCTGCGTGGAGAGCGGTCGCAGCGGCGGTCGCGCGGCGCGGATCCGGTTGCTGTTGGTCTCGATGTAGCGGCCGACCAGCAGAGACGCCGCCCGGTCGCCCTTCGCGATGTACCGCACCAACGCGTCCTGCACGGCGTGGGGTGCGTCCAAGAACATGTGATGCAGGCGCGCGCGCAGGATGCCGTCGCGCTCGCCGAACGCGATCATGCTGCGGCAGTTGTCAGTCACGCCGAGCATCACGGGCCGCATCGCCGCGACGCTCAGCCTCCGCTCGAGCAGCTGCCGCGCCCCTTCGTGGACGAAGATCTGCGGTCGCCCCGCAGGGAACGGGATCTCGACCTGCAGATGCCGAGGGTCGGGGACGCGCACTGCGGCGGGCGCGACGCGAGGGGCGAGCGGCCGAACGCGCGAGTGCGTCCGGGCGTCCCGGCCGACCGGCTTCTGCGCGAAGGGAAAGACGATCAGCCCCATTTCGACCTTCCTTGGGGGTATTCCGCGCCCCCCCACTTGTCAAGAAACGCCCAGAAAGTGCTCAAAAAGGCACTGTTTCGATGGCGCCCCTGCGTGAGACTGACCATCCGGCCAGATGGCCAATCCGTGGACAAAATGGGGAAACAGCCCCGACCGCCGCGAAGGCCGGTCAGGGTCGCGTCCGACCAGGCGGTCCACCCGTTCGGGGCCCCCCCCGACCTGGCTACCCCCTCAGCCCGACCTGGCTCCCCACCCAGCTCGCCTTGGGCAGCAGAGCCTCGTCAGGCCAGCTGCTTGGCAGCAGAGCCGCAGCTCGGGTCAGTTCGTCTTGGTGGGCGCGGCGGGCGCCCGCTTCGAATCTTGGACCTTCGCGTCCACCGCAGGCTTGTCCGCCGTCGCGCGGTCGCCCCGTACCCCGCCGCTTCCGTTTGCCCCAGCGACGGGAGACGCGTCGGACGAGACCAATCGCTTCACCCCGTGCTTGTCGAGCACGAGCGCCTCGAGCTTCGCCATCGTCTGCGGGTTCTGCTCGAGGAAGGTGCGGGCGTTCTCTCGGCCCTGCCCGATGCGCTCGCCTTGGAACGAGTACCACGCGCCGCTCTTCTCGAGGATGCCAGCCTCGACGGCAAGATCGATGATGTCGCCGCTTCGGCTGATGCCTTGACCGTAGAGGATGTCGAACTCCACCTCGCGGAAGGGCGGGGCGAGCTTGTTCTTCACCACCTTGACCCGCGTGCGGTTGCCCACGACGGCCGGCTCCTTGCCGCCGGTGGCGGCCTCCTTGATCGCGCCGACGCGGCGGATGTCGAGGCGGACCGAGGAGTAGAACTTCAGCGCGTTGCCGCCCGTGGTCGTCTCCGGGTTGCCGAACATGACGCCGATCTTCATGCGGATCTGGTTGATGAAGAGGAGCATGCACTGCGAGCGAGACACCGTGCCGGTGAGCTTGCGGAGCGCCTGGCTCATCAGCCGGGCCTGCAGACCGACGTGGCTGTCGCCCATGTCGCCCTCGATCTCCGCCTTGGGCACGAGGGCTGCCACGGAGTCGACGACGATGAGGTCGACGGCGTTCGAGCGCACGAGCATGTCCGCGATCTCGAGGGCTTGCTCGCCGTAGTCCGGCTGGGAGATCAAAAGCTCGTCGGTCTTGACTCCGAGCTTCTTCGCATAGCGCACGTCGAGCGCATGCTCGGCGTCGATGAACGCCGCGGTGCCGCCCAGTCGCTGCATGTTCGCGATCGCGTGGAGCGTCAGCGTGGTCTTGCCGCTCGACTCGGGGCCGTAGATCTCGATGATGCGACCGCGCGGGTAGCCTCCGACACCGAGGGCGATGTCGAGGCCGAGCGAGCCGGTCGGGACGGTGGCGAGGTCCTCGTGGAGAGACTCGCCCTCTTTCAGGCGCATGATCGCGCCCTTGCCGTACTCCTTCTCCACGCTCGCGATTGCGAGCTCGAGGGCTGCGGCCTTCTGCTTGGCGTTCTTCTCGTCGCTCATGAGGGTCACCTTACTCTTCAGATGTTCAGTGTGTCAAGGGCGGGCTGCTGTACGCGGGCTCAGGAGCTTCTTAGCTCCGATCGAGCGGCAACGAAAGGCGATCGCGCCCTCGGTCGGACGAAAAATGTCCTAACAGCTTGTCCCCAGCTTGTTCAGAACAGGCCGATCGAGAAGTGCAGCGCGCCGATGTCCTCCCAGGGGCGCGGGTCGACGTTGAACCCGTAGTCGAACGCGAGCGGGCCGATCGGCGTCGCGATGCGCAGCCCGGCGCCGAGGCCGAAGCGAAGGTCCCAGGGGACGAAGTTCAGCGGGTCGACCCAGATGTTGCCGGTGTCGAGGAAGAAGCCGAGCGCGAACGTCCCGGTCACGGGCACGCGCAGCTCGACGCGCGGGTTCCACCAGAAGTCGCCGCCACGAACCGCGACGTCGCCGATCAGCAGCTGGCCCTGCTCGATCTGCGCGGCGACGTCCTCCGGCACGACAGACTCCGCGAGGAACGAGCGGATCGAGTCGAAGCCGCCCAGGTAAAAGAGCCGGTCGGGGTAGGTCTTGCTGCCCGACTCGAGCTGGACGTTCGCGCCGACCGCCACGCTCGCGGCGACGGCGACGCCGCCGCTGGTGAGCCGGATGTAGCCCGAGAAGCGCCCGCTCATCTTCATGAAGTGCGACACGAGCGGATCGGTCTCGGGGTCGTCGGGATCGGCGGGCAGCGCGTTCACGTGCTCGATGTCGGCGGTCACCAGGGTGCCCGTCGTCGCCGCGAAGGGCGCGTCGCGACGATCCCACGACACGCCGATGCGCTGCGCGACGGCGAACGTGGTCCCGTCGGGGAAGCGCAGCAGGTTCGCGAGGCGCGGGTCCTTCTTGATCGCCTCATCGATCGAGCCTCCGCCGAAGATCTTCTCGTCGTTCAGCTCGACCGACGCCGACAGCGTCGCCACCAGCTCGCGCAACGGGCGGTACGTGATGCTGGGCACGATGGCCTCACGGCTCAGCCCGAAGTCTCGCTGGTTGTCGCGCACGTCGACCGCCTCGATGTTGAGGCTGACGAGAGGTCCGAGCCCGATCTCCGGGAAGCTCACCCGGACCGAGTTGCGCCGCTCGAGCCGCTCGCTCGCCGACAGCGGGCTCAGGTTCCGCTCGACGTCCGAGTCGAAGATCATGAAGTCGAACAGGTACGAGAGCTGGATCCGGAGGGTCAGAGAGATCGCCAGCGACGCGATGTTTCGGTGGCCATATTCGAAGCCGAAACGCAGTCCCTCGCCGGTCGAGAAGCCGACCTTGGGGTCGATGTATTGGCTCTGGTACTCGGAGACGCGCACGACGAGCCGCTTCTTTCGGCTGATCACCTCGGGCTCCGCCAGCGCCACCGAGGTGCTCGCGAACACCCCGAGGGTCGCGAGCCGCTCCTCGCTCGAGCGAAGCTTCGCCTTCGAGTAGACGTCGCCCTTCACGAAGGCTAGCCGGCGCCGTATCAGCGCGTGATCGGTGCGCGTCGCCCCCTCGATCTCGATGTCGTCGATGAACACCAGGTCCCGCTCCTGGAGCGAGAACCGAACGCGGCCGCGGGTCCGATCGGGCGATAGCTCGACCTCCGAGGAGACGCCTACGTACGCGTAGCCTCGGTCTTGGTAGTACTCCGCCAGCCGCCCCTTCGCGTCCTCGAGGGCCTGCAGGCTGAGCGGAGCGCCGAGCTCGAGCTTCGCGATCTCGGCGAGCTCGCGCGACGTCGCGTGCCCGTTTCCGTCGAACGCCAGGTCCCACACCTTGGTGATCGGCCCGAGGTGGATGGGGATGCGCAGCGTCAGCTCAGGGGAGCAGGTGACGCCACGCGCGGCGTTGGGGATGCAGGTGAGCTCCGCCGGCGCCGGCGGCTCCGCGATCGGCAGCCCAGCGTCGGTCGTGTCGCACGCCCCCTGCACCGCGGGTAGCGGCTCGGGGAGGCAGCCCCCTGCGGGAGAGTCGGCGGCGCATTTCGCCCGCACCACGGTCACGGGGCCGATGACCGCGTTCAAGTATCCCTTGCTGAGAAATACCTCTCGAACGCGCTTCAGCGCGGCGGTGTACGCCTCCGGCGTGTAGGTCGTCGCGGGCGAAAGGGGCAGCGGAGCGGGGCGAGCCCCGGTGACGCCGGTCGTCGACAGCGTCGCGTCCAGCAGGCGCGGATCGGGCATCGAGATGAAGGTGTGGGAGGGGAGGGTCTCCTCGAGCACGCCGTCGATCTCGGAGCCCACGTCGTCCGGGTCGATCTCCTTCGGGAGGCAGACGAACACGCGCTTCGTCACCGCGACGCGGTCGCCCTCCAAGATATCGAACGTGAGGTGCTCGAGGCCCGCGTCGGAGCTCGGGCGCACCTCGGCGAGGACGCGCGCGTCGAGGAAGCCGTGGCTCCTGTAGTGCTCCAGCAGGCGAGAGGTGAGCTCTTCGGTCGAGCCCACCTGGCCCTCGTCGACCTTCAGCGCCTCGCCGAGCTGGTCCGCGTCGAAGGTCCAGTTGCCCTCGAAGTGCGGGACGAGCTTCGGGCCGCTCTCGACGTAGACGTACAGGTAGCTGAAGGCGCCGACGATCTTCGTTTTGTGGACCACCCGAGCCTTGGTGAAGCCCTCCTCCCGCAGGGACTGCGCGAGCGCCCGATCGGCCTCCACCAGGGCCGCGTCGTCGAGGCGATCCCCGGCCTTCACCGCGTAGTCGAACTTCAGATCGCCGACGTGCGCGTCGTAGAACGGCTCGATGACGAAGACCCGCTGGGAGAGCAGGCGCGGCTGCTTGGGCTCGATCGTCACGACCACGAGGACGTCGAGCGGGTCGTCGAGCTGCGCGGACTGCACCGTGACGACCGCGCTCGGGAACCCGTGCAGCTCGTAGAACGCCTTCACCTTGGCGGGCACGGCGTCGAGCTCCGCCTCCGAGATCTCCGCACCCGGCACGAGCTCCGCTGCGCGCAGCGTCCCCGACCGTTCGAGCACGCCTCCGTCGACCTGCACCGCGGCCACCGTGCGTGAGGGGACGGCCACGACGCGGAGCACGACGCCGGAGCCCGCCCGCTCCGCCTCGGCGACGAGCCGCACGAAGCTGCCCGTCGCGGAGAGCTCTCGCATGGCGCGGCGCGCGGTCTCTGGCGTGAGCTTCTCGCCGAACTTCACCGACGTCACGCTCGCGGGGGTGGCCCAGCGCGTTCCGGTGACGCGCACCTCGACCCGCACGATCGGCAGGCCCAGGATGGCCTCGTCGAGCTGCACGCCGTCCTCCGGGATCTCCAGGCTGGCGATCGCGTCGATCGGAACCAGCGGATCCTCTGCGGCCTGCTCAGCCGGCGTCGCCGCCTGCGCCCACGCCACGCTCGGCAGCGCGAGCCACCACGAGGCGCAGATCAGCGCGAGGCAGAGAGCGAACGTGAGTGCTACTCGAACTCGAGGCGCCACCTTAGGTCCGCACCGAGATTACCGATGATCGTCCCGATGTCGTTGGTGTTGTCGTACGAGGCCTGGATGCTCACACCCTTCTTCAGCCGCCACTCGACGGTGGCGGCGACGTCGCGCTCGGTCAGCGTCGTCGTCACGCTCGCGCGGACGTCGTCGGTCAGGCGCTTGCCGACGGTCACGTTCGGCTCGGTGCGGCCGGTTCGTGCCGAATAGCTCGACCCGAAATGGAAGTAGTCGATGATGGGCACGACGCTCTTCACCGCCTTGTCGGCGCCGGTCAAGGCAGAGAGCGCCTCGAGGCCCACCGTCTCTCCGAGCGACGTCGCCAGCCCCCGGTCGATCTCGGCGCGCGTCATGCCGACGGTCAAGAGCAGCACGATGTCCTCCTGGTCGAGCGGCGGGTCGCTCGACAGGTCGAGCTTCAGGTCCTCGGTGCTGCCGTGCGCGTGCACGTTGACGTTCCACTCGCCGGCCGTCGCGGCGCCGGCCGAGGAGTCGGCCGCGCTCTCTGCCTGGGCGTAGCGCCGCATGTCGGTCGTCGCCTGGAGATCGATCTCGGCCTTCACCTTCGTCGGGTCGTTGAACCTGACGTACCCCTCGCTGACGTCGAACTCGTGGTTCCTCAGCCGAATCTTCGAATCCTGGAGCACGCGCAGCGAGCCCTTGGCGCCATAACGTTGGTTCGTGCCCGAGAGCTCCAGCCCCGGCTCGACGATCTCGAGCCGAACGTCAGCCAGATCGTTGCGCACCACGAGCGGGCGGCTCGACACGATCTTGAGCGCGAACTTGAGGAAATCGCCCTGCGGGTCGTAGGCCTCGACGTCCGATCTCCCGATGCTCCTCGACAGCTCCCCGAGGTCGAGCGACAGCGCGATCGGGCGCTTGTAGAGGAACGAGGTGACGTTGACCGTCCCTCGCAGCTCCGGCAGGGTCGCGTCGGGGCGGTCCGAGGCGGGGATCGTGAGGTCGAGGTCCGCATCCGACAGCACGTCGATGCCCTCGCCGATCGGGAGCTTCACCCCTCGCACGGTGATCGCCGCGCTCCCCGTGCCGTACCCGAGGCCCACGATGGGGATGCGCCCGGTGACGTCGACCGTCCCGGCGCCCACGTTCGCGGTCGCCTTCGTCACGCGGATCTCTCCGTCGCCGAGCGCGATGTCGACGGCGACCTGATCGAGCGTCGCGTCGACCCCGGTGAGCGCCAGCGCGCCCTCCCTCAGCTTGGCGAAGCCGGTCACCTTGGGGGCGCTGGCGTCGCCGGTGATCTCGACCGAGCCGCTGAGCGTGCCCGCCAGGCGATCGACCGAGGGCAGATCGTCGCGCAGCGTGGACAGATCGAACGGCGCGATGGCGAGGCTCGCGTCGAGGCGCGGGCGGGCCTCGAACACGTCCAGGATCTTGCCGGCGGCCGTGAAGCCCAGCGAGAGCCCCCCGTCGTCCGAGACGGCGAGGCCGAGCTCGGGGACGACGATGTCGCCGCCGAGCACGCTGATGGGCAGGTCGGCGCGGACGAGCTTCACCGTCCGTCCTCCCTGAGACGCCTCGATGCCGTGCAGGATGATGCTCGCCTGGGTCGCCGGGAGGTTCGCCGACTCGAGCCGCGTGAGGTCGATATCGGCGCTGAGGCGGGCCTTCGGCGCCTGCGCGCCGAGCGCGTAGAGGGGCAGGGCGCTGGCGAGGGTGCCCACGTCGAGCGAGCGGAGCGAGATCTTCCCGCCGATGAGCTTGTTCGACTGGTTCGTGACCGTGAGATCGTCGAGCACCACCTGTCCGTCGAACAGCTGACCATTGACGTGATAGGTGCCGTCCGGCAGGTCCTTCAGAGCCGCTTGCGGGTCTCGCGGCGGCGAGATGGGCAGGTCGCACGCCGAGCGACCGATCACCGGGGGAGCGATCGGGTCGGGCTCGAGGTGGATCGAGAGTCGTGAGCTCGGCAGCTTGTTGGCGCCGAAGCGAAGCGGCGTGATCGACACGTCGAGGTCGGCGCTCATGCGCGCGAGCGTCCCCCCGAGGGTCGCGATGCCCGAGAGCTCTCCGTCGAGGTAGTCGCGCAGCGAGCCGAAGGCCTCGAGCTTCGACAGCGGCATCCCGCCGATGACCGCGGTCCCCCGGAGCACGCCGCCGTGCCTCACCTCGGCTTGCGCGGTGATGCTCCCCGTGCCGTCCTGGATGGTGGCCGAGGCGATGTCGATCTCCATGCCCTCGGCGCCCGCGGCGCTGTCGTCCCACTTGTAGTGGACGTCGATCGAGCCGCGTTCGAACGCTTCGCCGAACAGCTCGGGTCGATCGAGCTGCATCTTGGTGCGGACGTCGATCAGCCCACCACCGCAGCGGTCCTCCGCGCCACCGACGACGTAGTGCACCTTCGCGGCGCCGATCGCGGTCCCCGTGAGCTGCTTGAAGCGCGGATCCTGGTCGAGCTCGAAGACCTCGAAGAAGTCAGCGAGCTTCAGGTGGGGGGCCTGCGTGGTGAGCAGGTCGGCGTCGACCAGGACGTCAGGGCCACGATCGAAGGCCACCACCGTCTTGGCGCTCGTCACGAAGCTCTGGTTCTTCCACAGCTCCACGCGCGATAGCTCGAGCGACAGCGGCACGAACACCGCGTGCGCCGTGCGGATGTCGCCGGCCTTGAAGCCCCCCAGCTCGAAGCCCTCGATCTCGAGGTCGCCCTCGATGCGCGGCTCGTTGGTGGTCCCGCCGCCGCGCGCGGTGATCTTCGTCTTGCCGCCGATCTGGACCGCCGACAGCGGAGAGATTTCGGAGAGGTCGAGGTACGAGCCGGGGGCGACCTCGAGGCCGAACTCCTCCGAGAAGCCCAGCGACGCCGTCGTGAAGATGCTCGAGCGGGGCATGACCACGTGCATCTTGTCGAAGACGACCGCGTTCTGGCGGATGGCGAGCGTCCCCTTGATGTCGCCGCGGTCGACGTGCACGAGCGGCAGCTTCTCCGGCTTGTGCGAGGGCCGGTCGTACACGCCGAAGTGGGTCGTCTTCGCGCTCAGCTTCCCCGAGATGTCGAGCGGATCGAGCGTGCCGCCGAAGCTGTCGAACTCGACGCGGTCGATCCCCCAACCGACATGCGACTGAGGGTGCACCCCGAGGTCCCTCAGCAAGCCCTGCATCGAGACGTGGTCGGCGGAGATCTCGCGCGCGTCGAGGGTCAGCGCGTCGAGGTCGAGCGTCGCGCTCCGAATGACGAAGTCTCCGTCGGCCCAGCGCGCGCGGACATCGTCGGCGTTCAGGACGGAGCCGTCGAACGTCACTCGCGTGTCGACGCGGTCGGAGAACACCCTGCCATCGAGCCCAGGGAAATCGGTGTGCAGCGAGCCGGTGACGATGGGCGCGTCCGCTCCCGGCGCGCGGGTGGCCTCGACGTCGACGCGCGCGCGGCCCGTGACGTGCGGGATCGACACGAGGCGGTGGGCCAGGGCCAGCGGGACCGTGAGCTCGGCCCGACCCGAGATCAGTGCGAGGTCTTTGCCTTCGAAGGCAGCGATCGGGAGCTCGACGGCGCCGAGGCGGACCTCGACCTTGCGCCAGTCCTCGTCGGGGACGTCGCAGGCAGGGCGCGTACCGAGGTCTGGATCCAGGTCGACGACCGCGCCGAGGCCGAGCCGACGAATGAGCACGGACTCTTGGTCGGCGTCGAGCCGCGCCCGCGCCTCGAAATGGCAGAGCCGATCTTCGTCGGCGACCTCCTCGCCCGGGTACCAGAGGTCCGCGTGGCTACGTGAGAGCGTGCCGCCGCCCGCGCGCACGGCGAGCTCGAACGACCCGTCGCGCTCGGCGATGACGTCGAGGTCGACCTCCGTCAGGAACAGCAGCGTGCCGTCGACGTCGAGATCGACGGTCGCGTCGGTGAGCGCGAGGGCCCTGAAGGGCGACTTCGCGGGCTCCTCCGACTCGGCCTTCTTCTCGGGCGTCTTTGGCTTGAAGCTCACGAGCTCGCCGTCGCGGACCACCACGCGCGCGTGCGCGCCGGTCACCTCGACCTCGCCGACGTCGACCTTCCCCGCGAGCAGCGAGAAGAGGCGCGGTCTGAGGCTCGCGCTCTCGACCGTGAGGAACGGCCCCTTCCCGTCGTCGCCGTCGATGACCAGGTTGTCGACCCCCAACGTCAGCGGCCACGGGCGAACGCGGACGTCATAGGTCGCGCGCGCCCCGAGCTCGCGCTCGAGGATCGCGGCGGTCTCCCTCGCTGCCCACGCCTGCACGCTCGGCAGGCGCACCAACACGACCGCGAACACCGGCACGAAGCCGATCACCGCGAAGAGGATGCAGAACGTCATCGCGACCGCGCGGCCGAACCTCCCGCGGCTCGGCCGCGAGCTGGGAGGCGAGGACGTCCGCCCGGCGGCGCGGGGACGGGCCGATGGCGACCCGGACACACCCACCGGGCTCGAGGGCGTGTCCGAGCTCGGGGGCCGCACCGTGATGGGCCCGGCGGAGGGCGGGCCTGGCGGGCGCAGCGAATACGCCGCGGGCGTCTCGGTCCGCGCGACGGGCGGAGGCCGCAGTGAATACGCGGGCTCGTCCGCCGGAGGCTTGGGCGGTGCCGGGGGCCGAAGAGAGTACGCGGGCTCCTCGGGACGACCCCCGTCGGCGTCGATCGAAGGCGCGCGAGGTGGCCGCGGGATGAGCGGCAGCTCGACGTCGTCCGACTCGTCGTCCGGCTGCGTCACCCCACGAGGGTAGCTTACTCGACCCGGTACGTCGCCATCAGCGGCGCATGATCCGAGGCGATATCGACGTCGGCTCCGTGCCGGATGGTTGCGCTGCCCGCGATGAACAGATCAGCCATGATCGGGTTCGCGATCTGATGGTCGATCAGCTCGAGGCCTCCTTTGAAGTTGAAGGTCCAACGATCGGTGGAGGGGATCTCGTCGGCGATCGGGGTGTAGGCCGGGTCCGAGCCGATGACCGCCAGGAGCGGCGGCGAGCCCGGGAGATCGTTGAAGTCGCCGAGCACCAGGATGCCCCGCGTGGAGTCCTGCTCGACCAGCGCGTCGGCGATGGCGCGGGTGCGCTGGGCCTCGGCGAGGCGCTTCTCGGGGTTGTCGGGCGGCCCCTTCGCCTTGTAGTGCACGCCGAGCAACACGACCGGCTGGTTGCCCGCGGTGAAGTGATATTCGACGAGGTCGCGTGTCCACGCGAACTCATCGGTGCCGCCTTCGACCGTGAACGTCTCGCTCAAGTGGGAGACGACGTCGTCGAACTGGATGCGCGACATCGCCGCGATGTCGACCCCGCGAGGATCGTTGCCCTGCAGGATGAACTTCCCTGGGTAGCTCTGCCCGAGGCCCTCCTCGATGTCGACGAGGATCGCCTCGTTCTCGACCTCCTGGAAGACCATGACGTCGGGGTCGAGCTCCGCGAGGATGTCCACGATCGCCCCGAGCTTCTCGCTGTACTCCGCTTGGGAGATCGAGTCGTCCTCGGTGTTGGTCGTGTCCTCGGTGGTGTCGAAGAAGTTGTGCAGGTTCCAGTTGAGGACCTTGACGGTCTGACCGGGCGGGGAGCCGCCTTCGCCCCCGCCGGCTCCACCCTCTTGCCCGCCGCCCGAGCCGCCGCCGCCCGTGCTCGTCGTGTCGTCGCCGCAAGCCCATAGGCTCGACGCACCCGCGAGCAGCACACCCAGCAAAGAAAGACGATGCCGCATAATCGTGGCAGCCTATCAGCCGTCCGTCATTTTGCGGTAGCGGAAGCGCCGCGGCTCGTCGGCTTCCTTGCCGATGCGCCGCTTGAGGTCGGCCTCGTACGCCTCGTAGTTGCCTTCGAAGAAGACGGCCTTCGAGTCCCCCTCGAAGGCGAGGATGTGGGTCGCGACCCGGTCCAAGAACCAGCGATCGTGGCTGATGACCACGGCGCAGCCCGGGAAGCTGAGCAGGCCGTCCTCGAGCGAGCGCAGCGTGTCGACGTCGAGGTCGTTCGACGGCTCGTCGAGCAACAGCACGTTGCCGGCCCGACCGCAGCAGCTTGGCCATGTGCACGCGGTTGCGCTCGCCGCCCGACAGGTCCCCCACCTTCTTCTGCTGGTCGCTCCCTGCGAAGTTGAAGGAAGACACGTACGCGCGGCTCGGGACCTCCCTCTTGCCGACGAAGATCTTCTCTTCACCGCCCGAGATCTCCTGCCACACGCTGTTCTTCGGGTTGAGCGAGTCGCGCGACTGGTCGACGTACGCGAGCTGCACGGTCTCACCGACGCGGATCTCGCCGGAGTCGGGCTTCTCCTGGCCGATGATCATCCGGAACAGCGTGGTCTTGCCGGCGCCGTTGGGGCCGATCACGCCGACGATGCCGCCGCGCGGCAGCGAGAACGTCAGGTCGTCGATGAGCAGCCGGTCCCCGAAGCTCTTGCGCAGCGACTTCGCCTCGATCACCACGTTGCCGAGCCGGTTGCCCGCGGGGATGCGGATCTCGGTGGGCTCGTAGGCCTTCTCGTCTTTGTCCTGCGAGAGCAGCGACTCGTACGACGCGATGCGCGCCTTGCTCTTCGCCTGCCTCGCGCGCGGGGACGAGCGCACCCACTCGAGCTCACGCTCCAGCGTCTTCTTGCGCGACGTCTCCTGCTTCTGCTCGTCGGCGAGGCGTTTCTGCTTGTACTCGAGCCAGGCCGAGTAGTTGCCCTCGAACGGGTAGCCGTGGCCGCGATCGAGCTCGAGGATCCAGCCGGCGACGTTGTCGAGGAAGTAGCGGTCGTGGGTGACCGAGACGACCGTTCCCGGGAAGTCGTGCAGGAAGCGCTCAAGCCAGTGGACACTCTCGGCGTCGAGGTGGTTCGTCGGTTCGTCGAGGAGCAAGAGGTCGGGCTTCTCGAGCAGCAGGCGGCACAGCGCCACGCGCCGCCGCTCGCCGCCGGACAGCTTGTCGCACTCGGCGTCCGCCGAGGGCAGGCGCAGGGCGTCCATCGCTCGCTCGATCGTGCGGTCGAGCTCCCAGCCGTTGCAGGCCTCGATCTTGTCTTGGACGACGCTCATCTCTTCCATGAGCTTGTCCATGTCGTCGGGGTTCTCGGCCATGAGCATGCCGAGCTCCTCCGTGCGCTTGAGGAGGTACTTCACGTCGGCCACCGCGAGGTCGACCTCGTCGCGCACCGTCGGCGCCTCGAGCCGCGGCTCCTGCGGGAGGAAGCCGATGCGGATGCCGTCCGCCGGGCGCGCCTCGCCGAGGAACTCCTTGTCGACCCCGGCCATGATCCTGAGCAGCGTGCTCTTGCCTGCGCCGTTGTGCCCGAGGACACCGATCTTGGCGCCGGGGAGGAAGGAGAGCCAGAGCCCCTTGAGGACCTCTTTGTTCGGGGGATGAACCCGACGGAGGTCTTGCATTTGGAAGACGAACTGGTGCGCCACGGTGCGTGGAGGTTAGTGCTCAGCCCCCGCGCTCGCAATCGCATCGCTCGCGTTTCGGCTGGCCGCCCGCGGGGCCCGCGGGGCAAGATGCTCGCGTGGACGAGGACCTGGGACGCGTGCTCCTGCCCTTCGGCGAGGCCGTCCCGCTGCCCCGGCGCGCCTACGTGGAGCCAGGGTTCTTCGAGCTCGATCGCGCGCTGTTCCGCGCGAGCTGGCACCCGGTAGCGAGCGAGGGAGAGCTCGCGAGCCCCGGGAGCTACGCCGTCGCCGACGTCGCGGGCGAGCGGGTCGTCGTGGTCCGGGGCGCGGATCTCGAGCTCGCCGCGTTCCTCGACGGCTGCGTCCACCGAGGGGTGCTGCTCTTCCCGGACGAGCGCGGGCGGGTCGAGGGGCTCTCGGTCACCTGCCCCTACCACGGCCTCCGCTACGATCTCCGCGGGCGGCCCGAGCCGGGGTCGGCGCCCCGCGTCCGCGTCGCGGCGGGGGCTGCGCTCCGGCCGGCGCGCGTCGCGTCGCGCTTCGGCTTCGTGTTCGTCTGCGTCGAGCCGAGCGTCCCCGAGCTCGACGCCTGGTGGGGGGAGACCCCGCCGTGGCTCGAGCGGGCGAGCACCCACGCCCTGCGCCTCGGCCGGCGGGTCGAGCACGCAGTCGCCGCGAACTGGAAGCTGTGCGTCGACAACTTCCAGGAGTCGCACCATTTCACGCAGGTCCACCCCAGCCTCGAGCATCGGACGCCGTGGAAGCGCTCGACGAGCGTCGATCTGGGCGGCGCGTTCCTGGGTGGCACCATGGAGCTCGCCGACGACGCCGCGACCGTGAGCGACAGCGGTAACGCGCGTCGTGTCCGAGATCTACTTCCACGCCGGCGCGTTCAAGGGCAGCTTCGACCCGAGCTCCGTGTACTCCTTCTGGGACCGAACCAATGCGGAGGACCGCGCCATCTGCGAGCTGCAGCAGCGCGGCCTCGCCTCTCCGACCTTCGAGCTCGGCCCCTACGCGGACGTGGAGGACGGCGTGCACGCGTTCGACCGCCGCGTCGCAGCCTTCTACCAGCACGCGCTCGCCCGGGGGGCGCGATGACGGCGCCGCTGCACGGCCTCTTCGGCAGGCCCTACCTCCCGCTCGAGCACCTGCTCTCGGCCGGCGATCTCGAGCGGATGGACGACGAGGTCACGCGTGGGCTCGTCGAGGTCGAGACGACGTACACCGGCGGCACGCTCAAATGGATGGGCGTCGTCGCCCCGTGGATCATGGATGACGGCTACGCCGACGCCATGACCACGATCGAGGGGCTACCGGACGACGAGCTCGCCCAGTTCCTGGCGCTCGCCGAGGACCCCGGCGCGTTCGACCTCGCGCAGCGCGCGACGCTCACCTTCGGCGACGAGACCGACCACCCCTTCACCCCGGCGCAGCTGCGCTGGCTCTCCCGCCGCCACGGCGTCTACTTCCCCTGGAAGGTCTGTTACCACCTGCTCGACAACGACCTTTGGGAGGACAAACACAGCGGCGCCGGGAAGGACTACTCCGACGAGGCCAAGCAGATCTTCCCCGAGACCGTCCGCATGCTCCGGTCTCTGCCGTTCACCGAGGTCGGGCGCGTCGTGATCTTCGGCATCGAGGCGAACGACCACGCCCCGCTCCACCGCGACACCGAGCCCGGCAAGTCGCTGACGGTCGCGCAGTCGATCTCGATCGACCCCCGCGGCAACAAGCGCTTCTATCTCTGCAATGGCGAGGGGGACGAGCCGGTCGTGGTCGACTCCCTCATGTATTGGTTCAACGATATGGATTACCACGGCGTCCTTCCGGACCCGTTCTTCCGCTATTCGATCCGCACCGACGGCGTGTTCGATCGCTCGTTCTTGCGGGGTCTAGAGCGCGCCACCTTGGGCCGTTGATGCGCGCCGCTCAGCCTCTCGGCCGAATGAGCACCGGCGTCGAGAGCGCGGCTTCGTCCGTCGGCCCGGCCTGCACGCGCGCGTAGAGCCCCGCCGGCTCCCCCGCGCAGACGAACACTCCGAAGTTCGTGGTCTGCCCGCGCGGGTCGAGCTCGGCCTCGAAGTACCGCTGGGCGACCCAGCGGCCGCTCCGCGCGTGCTCGATCGTCTCGTTCCAGGTGGCGTCGTCGACGTGCCGGCCCACCACCACCTCGTCGCCCTCGGCGCCGAAGTCGCTCTTGATGACCCAGCTCTCGCGCTGCGCCTTCAACATCTCGGGGTGCAGAGACTCGAGCCGGCTCGTAATGGGGATGAGCTCCCGGATCACGTCCTGGGAGACCAGCGAGAAGCGATGGATGTTCTCCCACATGAAGGCCATCATCCGCTTGTTCTGGGGCACGACGGAGCCGAACGGGTTCACGACGGCGGTCTTGCCCTCGGCGTGCGCTCTCATCGCCACGTACAGCGGGCCGGTCAGCGGGGACGTGTCGGCGAGCGCCTCGTCGTCCCACGCGGAGGCGCGCTCGCTCCACCAGTCGGTCTTGTAATGGCGCACGAGGGTGCTGACCGGCTCGTCGAAGACCCGGCAGGTCGCGTCCTCCTCCGTGGAGCGGAGGTTGTAGGGCGAGCCGAGCGCGACCTCGAAGCCAGCGCCCTCGAGCCACTTCTTGTACAGGCGCACCAGGGAGAGGTCCTCGGTGAACTCGGTCGGGTACACGATGCCCACGACCCGGTTCGCCGCAGGGCCCACGAGCGCGTCGCGCATCGCGTCCAGGACGCGCAGGAAGGCCTTGGGCAGTCCCTGGTTGGGGTCGAGCAGTGTCGGGTTCGCCGCGCGGGCCAGCTCGCCGAGGACCACCGCCTCGGCCTCACCGGTCGGGGTGTCGCAGTTGAGCTCGGCGACCGCGACGCCGTCGGAGGTGAAGAAGATGTCCGCCCGCGCGATGCCGTGCCACAGCGGCTGCGAGGCCTGGAACATGGCGCGCTGCACCGGGGTGAGGCCGAAGAACGACTCCAGCAAGGGCGGGTCGTCCGCCACCAGCTGCACCCCCTCGTCGTAGAGCTCGGCGACGCGCCGCCCGGTGTCGGCCAGCGTCTTCGCGCGGCCCGGCTCGAGCACGATGGGCGCCTCGGCGAAGCGCGCCCGACCCTCCAGCCACGGGTCCGTGATGATCCGCGACTCGAGCAGCCGCTTCGCGAAGGTGTCGTACCCCTCCGGCTCGCTCGGCTCGGCGGCGCCGCCGCTCACGCCAGCATCGCGACGGCCAGCGCCGCGCCGAGGTAGCTCGCCGCCTCGAGGGCCGCGACGCCGACGTTGCGGTCCCGCCCGATCGCCTCGTCGAGCTCGCCGCCACGCACCGTGGGCTTGGCCCCCAGGATGAGAAACTGCACGACGAGCTGGCGCACGGGGTAGAGGGCGAGGGCCGTCGCGCACAACATCCCGAAGCCGGCGATCGCCTTGGCCCAGCCAGGGAAGTCGCCGTCGAGCGCGCGGCCGACGATCGTGGCCACGGCCAGCGAGATGCCGCCGTAGCTGATGGCCGCGGCCAGGTTCTCGCCCTCGATCTGCTCGGAGTCGTCGTACGTCGTCACCAGCCGGAAGGCGGCGATCAACAGCTGGTGCACCACCTGCGCCAGCGCGAAGAAGGTGAGCGACAGGCCGATGCCGCGCAGATCGCTGCCGGCCACGGCCTTCGACGTGAGCAGGCCCGTCGCGACATAGTGAGACGCGGCTGCGAAGCCCGCCGCGACGTTGCCGCGCTCGAGCGCGGGCCCGAGGCGCCGGTGCATGAGCAGCGCGAGCCCGAGGTGCCCGGTCACCTCGAGGAGCACGAGCCCGAGGACCGCGAAGATCGCGCACCACATGGCGTCGACGCCGATCCCCTTGTCGTGGACGCAGTTCTTCACGACGGCCGCGCCGACGAGGAAGACCGCCAGGACGTCGCCGGTCTCCCGCAGCGCGAGCGCGCGGTTGTCCCCGAGCAGCTCGGAGCGCGGGGTCGCCTTCGGCGCGATCACGCGCCGGACGAGCCGGTGGAGGACCAACATCCCGAGGATCGTGCCCACGCCGAAGGCGGTCACGTACCCCGTGCTCAGCTCGACCTCGGCCCCGGTCTCCATCGGCTTCGGACGTTAGCGGATGCGCCCGGTGAAGCTCAAGGGATGGGGCTTGCCCACGCCGGCCAGGGTCGGCATTCTGCTCCCCGATGGCCTGCGCGGCACATCCCGGACTCGTGGGGCTGTTCGGCCAGCCCTAC
Source organism: Polyangiaceae bacterium (assembly GCA_016719945.1). Classification (GTDB taxonomy): domain Bacteria; phylum Myxococcota_A; class Polyangia; order Polyangiales; family Polyangiaceae; genus Xiheicaenibacterium. The sequence goes on from JADJYE010000006.1 coordinate 516,840, forward strand.
CTCGACCTCGCGCCCTTCGTGGAGGCGTCGGGGCTCGACGCGTTGCACGAGGAGATCTGCCTCGCGCTCGCGCAGATCCCGCTCGACTGCACGGGGGGCAGCCACCGGTCGATGGGCATCATGCCCGAGGAGCGGCGCGCGGAGGCGCTGGTCGACTACCAGGAGGTCATCCGCGCGATGAACGACGCCGAGTTCGAGACGTTCCGCTCGCTCTCGGACGACCCGCGCTCGATCGACCCCGCCGCGCGGGCGGCGACCGAGTTCGGGGAGGAGCGGGCGGTCGCCCTCTCGCGCCGCCAGATGCAGTGGCTCAAGATCCGGTACGGCGTGTACTTTCCGTGGAAGGGGTACGTCGAGCTCATCCCCAACCGCCGCTGGGAAGACAAGTCGAGCGCAGAGGGGAAGAGCTTTACCCGGGTGGCGAGGGCGTTCTTCCCGAAGACGCTCGCGTTCGTCGCCGAGCTGCCCTTCGTGCACGTCGGGCGCTGCAACGTGATGGGCCTCGAGAGCCTCGATCACGGCACCGTCCACCGGGACGGCGACCCCGCCGAACAAGAGGAGCCGGACCATTTCATCACCTTCGTCCCCGGCGCGAACAAGCGCCTCTTCTTGTGGGACGACGTCGCGAAGGTGGAGGTCGACGTCCCCGCCCGCGTCTACTGGTTCAACGATTTCGACTACCACGGCGTCCGAGCCGACCCTCACTTCCGGTATTCGGTGAGGGTCGACGGCGTCTTTCGGCCCGAGTTCCTCGAGCGGCTCGAGGCGACCTTCGGGGGGCAGGCACAGCGCAATGGATAACCCCTTCGTCTGCGACGCCGGCATCGCCAAGCCCGGCATCATCGGCTCGCGCTGGTGGAACCGCTCCCTCAAGGAGTCGAGCGTGCTCAGCTCGCGCCGCTCGTCCATGACGGGCATCCTCGTCGGCCTCGGCCTGGTGGCCGCCGCGGGAGTCACGGTCTTCGCCATCTCGCGGGCGGCGAGCTCGGACGACCCCGAGGAGGCTCGCGAGGAGATGCGCAAGTCGCTCGAGATGCAGCGAGACTATGGCTGGAAGTTCGGCGCTGTCAGCGAGACCGTGGCCTTCGACGCCCTCTACACCCAGAAGTACGCGCGCGAGGCGCTCAAGACCCTGGAGGACGACCTCGCCCCCGGCAACGTCCACAACCTCTACTACGTCCGCACTTTGTTCCAGTCGCCGGAGGCGGTCCCCCGGCTCACCCTACCCGATGGCGAACAGGCGCGGGTCACGCCCCTAGCCGAGGCGCTCCAGCCGATTCTGACGCCAGGCATGACGGCGGCCGAGAAGCGAGGGCGAGCGCTGGGCGCGCTGCTCGCCCAGGCCACGATGCCTGTCGTCGCGGTCGTCGACCTGCCCGGGGAAGAGGCCGTCGCGTTCGCGGCCGGCGCCTCGTCGTCGCTCACCCCGGTCTTCTTGTTCGACAACTGGCCGCACCCGCGCGGCGTCGTGCCTTCGCACCGCACGCTGGGCGCCGCCGTCTACTACCAGCCCGTCTTCGCCAAGGCGAAGAAGGAGCGCAAACCGACGGCTCCGCCGATGTACGTGCTCGAGCGCGCGCGGCTCGCGACCTACACCGACAGCGCCTCGCAGTTCGACAACCGTTATGTGGCGAAGCTACCCATCGCCGCCGCCCCCAGCGGCACGAAGGTCCTCTACGTGGTGCCAACGGGGACTCTTTGCCCGAGCTCGATGACCTCAACGGGCTCTTCCTCGAGTGGCTCAAGGCCGGCGTCGAGGTCCGCGCGCTCGCGGCCGACGCGTTCGTGGTGAACGGAGACAAGGCGGTGTTCGGTGGAGATCCAAAGGTGGAGGCGGCGTTCTTCGGGACCTACCCCTGGAAGCCACCCACGGTGACGCGCGTCGAGGTCCCGCTCAACGAGAAGGCGGAGCGGTACGCGCCGCTGGCTCGGCCGGCCGCGCGTCAGATCGACGCCGCAACGATCGGCGTCGCGGCGGTCATGATCGGCGTCGGCACGGGCCTCATCCTGGGGTCGAAGCTGAACCGCAATGGCAGCTGGAACCGGGTCAACACCTCCTACGGGGGCGGCTGATGAGCGCGCGTTCGATCCTCGCGCTCGAGCTCTGCCTCGAGTTCGAGCCGGGGTGCCACGCGGCGCTGCGGGCTCTGCTCGACCAGGAGAAGGTCCCGCTCAGCTACCAGGAGAAGTGGAACCTCTACGGTCACGCGGCGCAGACGCTGCTCCAGGGCCGGGCCTTGTGGCGCAAGGGCTGCTGGGACTTCTTCGACAACGACGCGCGGGCCCGGTCCGACTTCAACATGTGGGTCTCGGGCATGCTCACCGAGGAGGGCTCGCGCCAGCACCCTTCGGGCACCGGGGACCCCTACCGCAACGACCCTCGGTACATGACCTTCACGATGGCGGCGCTCATGGTGCAGGGCTCGCCGAGCGAGCGCATGCTCAACAAGGCGTGCGACGTCCCCAAGTCGCGGCTGTGGTCTGTCGCCACCTTCGAGCACATCTTGACGTCGATGCGATACTTGAACTTCGCGTCCATCGAGGCGAGCACGCTCTACCTCATCCCGAACGACGGCAATTTCGCCCTCACGGGCGATGATCTCAAGCACCCGAAGTTCGAGTACCTCCGCGAGATCGTCTGATCCGGGGGATGGATCGATGATGATCCATAAAGGCTGGCTCAGCCCGGCTTGTCCCCGCTAAGTCGCTGAAACCACGGCTGCACCTGCGCAGGGGCGGCGTAGCACGATGTGTGCATGGGGGCTGCCGTGCGCCCCCTCCTCCTTGGTCTCGGTCTCGCCGCCCTCCTCGCCTCCGCTTGCGAAAGTGACGACGGCGTGGAGCGTGAGGAGAGCGACCTCACCCAGTCGATGACCCTCCGGTTCGAGCTGGCCGACGGCGTCGTGTCGCTCCGCGCGAGCGGCAAGAAGCTCACCTGCAGCGAGCGCTTCGAGGGGCTCGCCGGCGAGCGGGTGACCTGCGAGCGGGACGGCGAGGACCTGCAGGTGATCGTGAAGGCCGACAAGAAGTCGGTCGTCGTGGTGCGGGACCTCGCGGGCAAGCGCGGCTACTACACCTGCACGCCGAGCGGCGACGTCGAAGGGCTGCCCGCGCAGATGAAGTGCAAGGCCACCACCCTGCGCCCGCGCGGCACGGGCGGGCTCTCGTCGCCCTTCGACTCGAGCGTCGAGGGCTGAGCCTGCCGAACGCGCACTGGGTCGACGAGAGCGAGACCCTCCTGCGGGGGATGGAGCCGCGGACGACCGAGCAGTTCGACGAGCTCCGGGCCGCGGGCGTCGAGCGGGTGCTCATCTTCAAGAACGCCACCGGTAAGGAGGGGGTCGCGCCGGAGATCGAAGCGTGGGACCTGCCCGAGGCTGACGTGCTGCACGTCCCCTTCCAATGGAAGGACCTCCCCGACTTCGAGACCCCCTGCCGGCAGACCGTGGAGGCGCTGCGCTTCATTCGCGACGGCGTCGAGGCGAAGGAGACCGTCTTCTTCCATTGCACCGTCGGCGAGGACCGAACCGGCTACCTGGCCGCCCTCTATGGCAGGCTCTTCGAAGGAGCCCTCACGCGCGACGCCTTCGACGCGGACATGTGCGAGCGCGGCTACGCGAGCGGCAACCCTCAGAAGCCAGGGTTCGTGCTCGGCAAGCTCGAGGACGACCTGACCCCGCTCTATCGCTCGATGGCGTTCCTCATCGACGAAGGGCTGCTCACCGCGGAGCTCGACGCCTCGGTCTGCGCGAGCGAGCCGGAGCTGCCTGCCGATTTCGAGAAGGAGCCGTTCGAATGCGGCGTCTCGACGACGCTGGTGCCGTAGCTAGTACCGCGTCCGCGAAGTTCGTAGTGGCCGACGGGGACCGGCGCACGACCCCGCTGGTCGACGAGGCAGCAGGAGGTCGTCCAGAAGCCGTGGGTGGTGCTCGGCCCGCGGTCGGCGATCTCCGCAGGGAACCGTGTCGCGACGGAGGCGGGCGCATGGCCACGGGTCGTCGTCGGTACTGTCGATCGTCGGGGGTGGCGCGTCGACGCGCAGGTGGGTGAGCCCCGCTCGTGCAGCCGGGCGCGGGCGGCGTCCCCGTAGTACTTCTCGACTGCGGCGGCTTCGGCACCACACGGAGAACCGAGCTGCGTTCAGGCCGCCAGCGCCATTAGCTTGTCGGGCCGGACCGTGGGGCGCGGAACTCGCCGCGGAAGCGCCAGCGGAAGGGCTTCGCCTCGAATCGGTTGTAGTGCGAACGAACGTCTTCGGGGTGCTCAGCTCCTTCACATCGGCGAAGCAGCCGTACCGGGGCCGGCGCTGCAAGATGCTGAACCAGATCTCGATCTGGTTCAGCCACGAGGCGTGGCGTGGCGTGTAGCGAAGCGAATGCGCCCCATAGCGGCGCGCCTGATCTCGGGCCCGGATGGATGTTGGGTTGCCGACGACGATGTACGTCGCCCTTCGGGTAGTCGGCGATCACGCGGTCGAGGAAGGCGAGAAAGTTGGCTGCGTTCGCCGCTTACAGATGGCGTGCACGTGGCCCGTCGCGACGTTCAGCGCGGCGATCATCGTGGTCGTCCGCTGCGGACGTCTCGAACTCCCGGCGAAGTGGCCTCGCGGGCCCGCATGGTTCGGGTGGATGCGTCGAGCCTGGATGCCGGTCTTCTCGTCGACGCGAGGCCCCGGCGGGCGACACAGCTCGGCGAGCGCTTGGCGCGAACCCGCGTCGGGGCTGTGCAGCCAGCCGACGCATGCGGCGAGCCCCCGCACCGCAGGATCGGCGAACCCCCGAGACGTGCGCGGTCTCCGCCGCCACGGCATCTCGCAGCGAGAGCGTCCAACCTCGCGGAACCTCCGAACACGCTCGCCCTCCGGCGGAACGTCGCAGCCGAGCCGCACCACGGTGAGCCGCACGGGGGATCGTCGCGGGCCGCCCACTCCGCGCGGCGTCCTCCATGGAGGGCGCACGTGGCGAGCCGCCATCCTCGCCCGCCACTTCCGCACCGTCGCCTCGCAGCAGCCGAGCCGCCGCGCATGCGGAGTGCTGACGCCGTCGGCGGCCAGGTCGATCTGGGCGCGCTGCACCGCCGGTGGGACGCCCGCTGCCCGCGTGCGAGATGCGAGACAAACCGACGCACGTCGTCGGGAGCACAGTGCAGGCGTCGCCGCGCCGTCCTTCGCGTCGGCGATCGCGCCTTCCCCGGCGGCCTCATTTCGATCCCACCAGGTGCGATCGATCGAACAAACCATCGATGGCGCTACAACTTCGCGGACGCGGTACTAGAACCACGTCTCCCAGACGCCACGATCGACCTCGGCTGCGTGGAGCGTGATCGACACGCGGTCGAGGTCGCCTCGAAAGGGGCGGATCTGGTGGAGGCGGTAGGAGCTCATGAGCAGGGCGTCTCCATTGCGGTAGCCGACGAGGCGGCGCGGGGAGGCCAGATCGGCGCGCGTGGCGTTTTCGCGTCCGCGATACGTCGCGCCAAAGAGGTGCAGGCCCCCGCCGCGCTCGGGGGTCTGCAGCATCACGACCAGGCTCGCGGTGCGCAGGCCGCGGTCGAGGACGATCGGCGATAGTCCCTCGACGTCGAAATGGATGACGCCGCCCTTCGTCGCGACCTGCCCGCCGGAGGGGAAGACGTGGACGCCGGGGCCGCAGAACCCGAGCCGGGGCCGCACGAGCCCGCCGGTGAGCTCGGCGAACAAGGCGCGCGTCCACGCCTGCATGCCGGGGAGGGCGCGCTCGACGCGCGCGTCGGAGGCGGCCGCGTCGTCGAAGTAGAGCTTGGCCTGGTCGGTCTCGAGGTGCGTGTAGAAGGCGCGGCCGAGGGCGAACTGCTCTCCCCCGAAGTCACGCACCCAGTGGCGCCGCGCGCGCAGGACGCGGCGGCTCCAGTCCGCGCAGCGCTCGGGGGGGAGCGCGCCGCGCACCAGGACGCCGAGCGCCTGGTCGAGGCGAGGGAGCAGGGCAGGGGAGCCCGCGCTTCGCCAGCGCGCCGCCGAGAGGGTCGCGAGCGTCGGCGCAGGCTGGCGGGTCACGGGGCCTTCGCGCGCCGCCTGGCGAGCACGTTCTTCAGCATCGCGAGATCGGCCCCGGTGAGCTCGCGCAGCGCGATCAGGGCGCCGACATAGAGGACGACCATTGCGATCCCCAACAGCGGAACGATCGCCTTGCCCATGTAGGGGATGAACGAGCCGACCGCGACGGTGATGGCCCCGGCGGCGAGCACGCGCACGAGCGAGAGGGGAGCCACGAGGGCCCCGGCCGCTCGCCAGAGCAAGACGGCGGAGAGCACCCCCGCGACCAGCATCGCCCCGGCGGTCGCGAACGCCGTCGCTCGCAGCAGGTCGGGCCCGAAGGTCGCGCTGCCTCGCGTGAGCAGGATCGCGCCGATCACCAGCCCGGCGGCGAGCCAGGTGAGCGCCATGCTGAGCCGCTCGCGGCGCAGGCTGGCGAGGGCCGAGGAGGAGACGCCCAGGATGGCGAGCGCCGAGAGGCCGATCACGTACTGGCGCACGAACGGCACGCCGCCGTCCGCGATGGGCTCGGGGAATGCGAAGCGGATCAGGTGGGGCGCGATGGCCCCGACCGAGCCGGCGATGAGCCCGGTGAGCACGAGCGCCGTGCGGACGCCGCTGCGGGTGAGCCGCTTGACGCCCTCTGCGTCCCCCTCGCCGTGCGCCTTCGCGAGCATCGGGAAGAGCACGAACTGCACGCTCATCAGCAGCTGATAGGGCAGGAAGCCGAACAGCTGCGAAGCGCGGTAGGGACCGAGCAGCTTGTCGGCCTCCTTGGGGTCGAGGCCCATCTGCGCGGCGTAGTCGCCTGCCACGTTGGAGAGGAGCAGGAAGTCGGCCTGCAGCAGCAGGTTGAGGCCACCCTGGGCGAGGGCCACGGGCAGCAGGAAGCCGAGGTAGTCGCGCGCGCTGGGTCCCCCCGGGCCCTTGATGCCGATGCCCCCGCGCTTGATCGCCACGGGGATGATGAGGGCGGCGGCGGCGACGAAGCCCAGCGCCGCGCCGAGCGCGCCGTCGTGCCCCAGGATCCGCGCGAAGATGTACGCGCCAGAGCACATCAGCACGGTGCGAGAGATGCCGTAAAAGATGTCGAGCCCGGCCTGGTCGACGAACCTTCGGCGGCCGTTGAGCGCGCCGACGAGCGGCGCGTACACGCCGTAGCAACGCACCACGCCCGCGGCGACGCGCAGGGGCGTGGCCGCGCTCGGCGCAGAGACCCAGTCGGCGATGTTCGACGCGAGCAGCGCGAACGCCGTCGAGGCGACGATGGCGATCACCGCGTGCATCTGCAAGGTCGCGCGGAAGGTCGTGGCCTGTCGCTCCTCGGGGGCGGCGGCGACCATGCGCGAGACCCCTTGCAGGCTCGTCGCCACGATCACGTTGTTGATCACGCTGACGATCGAGAGCATGCGGCTCGTCGCGCCGAAGCCCGCCTCGTCGAGCACGCGCGGCAGCACCAGCTGCTGCACGAACCCGACCAGCACGAAGGAGATCTTCGCGACGGCGATGGCGATGCCGCCGCGGCCTGCCTCGCGCGCAGCGGCGCCCTTCTGCTCGGCGGCGACGGCGACGGCGGGCGGGTCGTTCTCGGAGGACACGGCGGGGCTATCGCACCGCCCGAGCCGGGGGCGCAACCTTCTTGTCGAGCCCCAGCGCTTCGGCGATGAGCGCGTACGAGCGGCGGCGTGCCTCGTGATCGTGGACGTGGGTCATGAGCATCACCTCGTCGGCCTGGCAGGCACGGCGGATCGCCATCACCCGCTCGGCGACCTCGGCGGGCGCGCCGACGATCAGGCGCTCGCGGAACATTTCCCGGATCGCTGCCTGATCCGCGTCATCGACGTGCGCCTTTGCCTCCTCCTCGCTCGGCATCGGCAGATCGCGCAGGCCCTGGGCGAAGTGGAGCCACCCGAGCTCCGCGCTTGCCGCGAGGCGCCGCGCCTCTTCGCTCGTGGGGGCGCAGATCACCGCCAGGCTCACGATCGAGGTCGGCGCGGCGTGACGCGCCGAGGGCCGGAACGTAACGCGGTACTTGCGCAGCTCCGCCTCGGCGTCGCCGGGGCTCATGTGCGCCGCGAACGCGAACGGCAGCCCCCGGCGGGCAGCGAGGGCGCTCGAGTAGTCGCTCGAGCCGAGCAGCCACACGTCCGGAGGCGCCACGCCCATGGGGATCGCGGCGATCGAGCGCGAGAACGGCCCGCGCGCGGGAGGATCGGCGAGCAAGAAGCCCTCGAGGCGGTCGAGCTCGCCGGCCATCTCGTCCGGGTCGACCAGCGGCTTGCCGCGTCTCAGCTCGGCGGCGGTGCGCGGATCCGTGCCCGCGGCGCGCCCGAGCCCGAGATCGATCCGCCCAGGGAACATGGCCGACAGCACGCGGAACAGCTCCGCCACCTTCAGCGGGCTGTGGTTCGGGAGCATGATCCCGCCCGCGCCGACGCGCATCGCGCGCGTTCGCGCTGCGATCTGCCCGATCAAGATCTCCGGCGCCGAGCTCGCGACTGCGCCCGCGTTGTGGTGCTCGGCCACCCAGTACCGCGCGAAGCCGAGCGCCTCGGCGTGCTCGGCGAGATCCACGCTGCGCCACAGCGTCTCGCCCGCCGTCGAGCCGGCAGCGATCGGGGACAGATCCAGCACAGACAAGGCCACCATCGTCAGCCCTCCGGGATGCGCCAGGTGGCGAGGATCTTCAGCGCCGGGTCGCTCAGGATCGCCTGCGCCTCGAGCTTCATCCCCCCCGAGAACGTCACCTCCCAGCAGTCTCCCTGGACGCGCGACGCCTGCAGCGACCCGCTCAGCATGAAGTCGTGGCTCAGCGTGCTCATCCAGCGCGTGGTGTTGGCCACGGCCTCGACGCACGCCAGCTTCTTGGCGACGATCGGCAGCTCCTTCGTGTGCATCGCCCGGCCGATCTCGGTCGCGAACGCCTTCTCGTCATCAGGCGCGGCGAGCACCACGGCCTGCCAGCCCGCCTTGAACGCCGCGATCGCCGCCGCCTCATCCACCCCAGGGCCGGGCCGCGCGCTCGCCCACGACGACAGCGCGGCGGACGCCGAGGGCGGAGCGGGCGGCGCCACCTCGGCGACGTCCCCCTGGCCCGCGGCCGGCTCCGCCCCCGAGCACGCCGCGAGCGCGAGCACGAGCGACAGGGCAGGGTGCGGCGCGCGCATCGGCGCCCAGCGTACGCCCGGCGCCGCCGAACGAAACCCTTGACGGAAGGGGCCCGTGGAGTATTGTGCCGGGCCTCGCGAAGACCGCAGCACACCTGCGTTTTTCCGGGAAAAACCGACCTTCCAGCTTAGCTCAGTCGGTAGAGCAGGTGACTGTTAATCACCGGGTCGCTGGTTCGAGTCCAGCAGCTGGAGCACAAGTCCACGGTAGTGGGAGAAAACGCGAGCCCTCAGAAGCTCGCGTTTTTCTTTTGGTATCCGAGCACGCACGTCACTCGGCTGCACCGAGCATCGCGAGATCCTTTCTCCCACCGGCCACCTTCGGGACGATCACTACGCGCTCGCGATGCACGTCGACGTGGTCGATGAGGTGGAGCGCGTAGGTCCGGCCGATGTCGGGGTCGCGCAGGATGAAGTTCCGCCAGGCCGCGATGACCTCGGCTGTTGGCGGGCATTGGTGTCGGCGCGCGAGTCTCTGCGCGCGCTCGGGCGTGCACACGACGTCGGCGATCACCGCGAGCACAGCGCCGTCCAGGTCTTCGACGCGCACGCGGAAGCCCGGGCACGCCTTCTTCCCGGCACGCAGCGTCTTTCGGCAGTTGTAGTAGCAGTACGAGTAGGTCGCGCCGTCGAGCGACTTGCCCGAGGTCTCGAGCTGGTAGCTCGACCCGCAGAGGCCGCAGCGCACGAGGCCCGTGAGCACGCGCGGCTTGGCCGATGCGCGCCCAGGCCGCTCGGTCGGGCGCCGCTGCTCGCAGAGCTCCTTCACGAGCGCGTACGTCTTCGCGTCGATGATCGGCTCCACGGGCAACGTGATCCACTTCTCCGCTGGCTGCAGCTTGCCGCGATGGTGAACGCCCCACCTTACGACGCCACCTGCCGCCGACTGTTGCAGCGTCTGGATCACTGCACCCTTGTCCCAGAGGTTCCCCTTTCGCGTGCGGAAACCAAGCGCGTTCAGCGACTCCGCGACCTTCAACGCGCCGCTCCCCGTGATGTAGCGCCGGTACATCGTGCGAAGGATCGCAGCTTCGTCGGGCTGCACCGCGAGGTGGTATCGGGGCTTCTTCCCAGCGTGCGCCTCGGCGGGCACCTTGCAGTAGCCGTAGGGCGTGAGGCCGCCCGGGTAGAAGCCTTGGCGGACGGCCTCGCGCATGGCCGCCGCGGTACGGAGGCCGTTCACCTCCGACTCGTACTGGTCGATGCACTCGAAGAAGCCCTCCATCAGCGCACCCATCGGGTCCTCCGGGATCTCCTGCGTGACCGAGAGCACGCGCACGCCAGCTCGGCGCAGTTCTTTCTTCACGACGCGCGCGTGCGTGGCGTCGCGCGTGAAGCGTGAGGTGTGGTGCACGACGATGACCGCGATCGTGCTGCCCGGCCGGAGCGCGTCACCGAGGAGCTCGTTGAACACGGCGCGATGCGTGTCGGTGCCCGACGCGCCGGGCTCGAGGTAGTGATGATCGATGACGGCGTCGTGGCGTGCGGCGAACTCCTCGGCGGAATGCCGCTGTGCCGTGAGAGACAGCTCCTTCTCGGCCTGCTCCACGGTGCTGACGCGGAGGTAGCTGACCCAGCGGGTGCGTTCAGCGCGCGTCTTCGCCATCGCGCACCTCCTTCGACTCGGCGGTCGGCGCCTTCGGCGCGTCGAAGAGGCGGGCGAGTACTGGCTCGATGAGGGCGCGCTCCCATTCCTCGAACGCAGGCGGGAGCGGCGCGAGGCCGGTGACTTTTTGGTGGGCGAGCTTTTTGAGGCGGGGTCGGGGCATGGTCGTGTCCTTTGGGAGGGGAACGCAGTTCTCCGGGCCAAAACGGGACACGAAATTGACCGGACGGATTCGCTTGAGAAATCGCGGCGACCGCGAGCACATCTTGTCTTCTGCACGACCGTGCTCCGCCCAGGCGCCAATCGATTGCCGGTCCCCGGAGTTCCAGTAGAATCCGATGCCCGGCGCGACGGAACCGGCCGCGCGATGCCAACGACGCACCATGAGAAGCGCACTGAAAGAGCAGAACGCCGAAACCAAGAAGCGGCTCACTGCGCTGGTCGAGCGCGCAAAGGCGCTCGACGCGATCTTCGCCTGTGGCGGCGAGGTCGAGCTGGCGGCCCCGCTCTCACTCCGCGGTCCGGGCGGAAAGAAGCTCGAAGTCGTCGAGCGGATCGGCTTTCGGCGGAGCAACGTCGACAAGAAGCTGCGCGCGTGGAGTGCCCCGGCGTCGTTCGGGGACGGAAAGGAGACCCGAACGGACGCCCGTGTGCGCGACGGGCGACAGCTCTACGCTCGCGATGGGGCGCTCGCGGTCGAGGGCTTCGACGATGCCCTTCGCGAGGTCCTCTCCCAGGTTCGAGCGTCGCTGTGTCCCCACGAGGCGGCGCCACCGATCGCCGAACTCCACTCGCTCAACGTCTATGGTCGCGGTGGGCACTTCGTCGCTCACAAGGATACGCCGCGCGAGCCGAGCGTGTTCGGGACGCTCGTCGTGTGCTTGCCGCTGGCCTTCAGCGGCGGACGGCTGGTCGTCGAGCAGCAGGCGCGCGCGACGTTCGATTGGGAGACGCGTTCATACTCTTTTGCGTCGTCGCCAGAGAAGGAGGCCCGGCGCATTCGTTGGGCAGCGTTCTTCGGCGATGTCGACCACCACATCGAGACAGTCACCTCCGGTTGCCGAGCAACGCTGACGTACGAGCTGCGGCGCGGGACCCGCGTGCCCGACTCTGAGGCGGCCGGACCCGGCCAGCCCAGTGAAGCCGAGGCAGCGTTCGCCGCGGCCCTCGTCGAAGCACTGGCCGACCCAAAGTTCGTCTCGGATGGGGGGAAGTTCGGGATGCCTTGCCTGCATCTCTATGCCGTCCCGACTGATGAGAGAACGCTCCCGGGAATCGAGAGCCTCCGCGACGGTCTAAAGGGGCGAGACCGTCTCGTCGCCGTCGCCCTAGAGCGCGCAGGGCTCGTGCCTCGCGTCGTTCCCTACGTCTTCGAAACGTGCGCGGGCGACAGCTGGCGTCTGCGCCGCGACGTCAGCGCACGAGAAAGGCAGATGTTCGCGCAGAAGCGACTCAAGGGGTCGATCCTCGAGCGGAAATTGCCGATCGAGTTCCATGCGGACTGGAACCATTCGGACGACGTGACGTGGTTGGTTCGTCCTCCCTGGGTCAGCAGCTATCGCGAGCCAGCCGACGGACGACCCGAGCCGGCGACGGAGCTGCTCGGCCAAACCGAATACAGCGCGACGGACTACTTCGGCAACGAGGCGTCGGACGTGTCGTTCTACGCCGCTGCCGCGATCCTCTTCGAGGTTCCGCCGACATCATCGAGGAAGCGCGTGGCGGGAGACTGACGCCCGTGGATCGCGCGGCCGCTCGCCGTGAAGGAAATCGCGCGCTCAACCCTCGACGGCCACCTCACAGCCGATGGCGTCGAGTAGCTCGACGCGAGATGGGTCGAGCACCCGCACCTCGTGCTCGCCCGCGAAGAAGGTGGTGATGCGGATGTTGGTGAGCGGCGTGCGGCAGACGACGCGGTGCGGCCCGAACTTGTTCTCGCTGACCCAGCGCCGGAGGGCGAAGCTTTGATGCGCGGCATCCCAGAGCGCGTGCGTCCACGGGTCGTGCTCGATGTCCAGACCGCGCTCCGTGGCAAGCGCGTCGGTCATCCATGTGTCGTCGCGAATGTGCCCCGTCTCGGCTCGCTTCGCGCGGTCGTGGATCGAGTTGAAGGAAAGGTCCGAGCGCGAGAGGACGTCGAACTGCAGCCGCGCGTACTTCTCCCACGTACTCGCGTGCCGCGAAGCCGCTCCGGTCCGAAAGGAATCCCAGAAGCGAAAGACCTTCGCATCGCCGATACCGCGGTGGAGATGCACGTAGCCCGCGTCGAGTTCTGGTTGCTCGTCTACGGGCACGCACTGGTAGCTGCCGTGCTGAATGAAGAGGTAGCCCATCTCACCTCTCCGCGTGTCGTGCCGATATACGGCGACTGGAGCCTCGATGGTGCCCCCTGCGAGTCTGCCTTCGTGGTGCGCGACGCGCGCGACTCCTCCACGGCGAGCGTCCTGCCAGAACGCGAACACGTCGTGAGCATCTTCCCGACGGATCGCGCCGAAATAGACATGCCGCCGAAGACCAGGCTTGCACACCTGCGGCAACACCCATCCGTACTGGGACAAGCTGTCGCGCGCAGGCGGCGACTCGGGCGTGTAGGCCAGTGGCCCTTCCGCGGCGAGCCATGGGACCAATCGGTCGTCCGACGTCCTGGTGATGGTGGAGTATGCCTTCCTGGTCACAGCGCCTCGCGGTGTAGCGGCGTTCGTTGCTGGCTGCGGCTCATGTTCGGCGGGTCCACGGCCCGCCCGGTGGCCAGCTCCGCTCGAAGCGCTCGCCGGCCTCGCGGGCACGCGCGATCGGCAGCAGGAACTCGGCGAGGAGCGGCACGACGTCGGACAGCTTCTCGGGGCACTCGGTGTTCGGGAGCTTCTTTCGGAACGCGGTCCACTGCGCCAAGGTCGACGCCTGCTCGGTGAACTCCGGTGTGAAGGCGATCGGGGCGACGTCGATCGGGGTCTCGCGGTTCTTGAACGTGGCGGCGATGGCCTTCGCGAGTACCGCGCCGTCGAAGGCGAACTGCCTCGCGAGCAGCCGCACGTCGTAGAAGTCCTTCATGCGGCTGTTCAGCGTGCGCAGGTAGACCATCGCTTGGAACTTCTCGGCGATCACGGTCTCGCGCGGGTAACCCGAGAGCGCGGGCGCGGGGAAGTCGAGCAGCGCCGGATACGTGATGTCCACCGCGCCGGGCGTGACGACGTCGCCGAACCCGACGTCGATCTGCATCGCAACGCGCGCCTTGCCGAGCAGGCCGACGAAGCGGACCCTCACGCCTTCATAGTCGGCGTCCTCCTTGATGCGCTCGGTCTTCACCATGGCCGGGTCGAACACCATGCCGTCGGGATCCACGTCGGCGGTGCAGACCTCGCGCACCACGCGGTCGAGGTTCTCGAGCGAGTTGTCGAGCCGGCCGAGGAAGTTGAGGTCCTTCGTCGCGCGCGCGAGCGGCGCCTCCCACACGTGCAGCATCAGTGCGCCCTTGAGGATGAAGCGCGCGCGGTGAGGGGTCGCCGACAGCCGATAGAGGAAACGCTCCATCGCGTAGTACTGGAGCAACTCCTGGAACGGCCGCTGGAAGCGCGCGCGTGGTTCGGAGACGGGCCTGGACCGATGCCGCGAGGTTCGAGACGTTCTTGGCGGTCACCGCGTCGCCTCCAGGTAGGGTCGCATCGTGCGCTCGACGTGGCGCATGCGGGCGTACTTGAGCAGCACGTCGAGCTTCCGGCGGCTGCGCTCACGCCAGAGCCGGAGCGCCTCGAGGACGACGTCCATGCCGAGCTGGTTGCGGTAGCGGAAGCAGTCGACGAGCGTCTTCTCCGGGTCGTAGATGCGGACGGGCACGCCGTCGAGCTCGTGGGTCTCGATGCCCTCGTTGAACGCCGGGCCCGAGAACCAGAAGAAGCGCGTCGGTGGGTAGTCGAGGCGCGGCTTCGCCTTTCCGCGCTCGAGCGCCACGTCGATCACGTGAGGCACCTGCGTCGTCAGCTCGTGGAAGGAGAGCGCCGAGACGAGGCAGAGCACACCCTGCGGGACGCGCTTTGCCACCGTGACGAGGTCCGGTTGGCGAGCGGGCCGAGCGACGCGAGCCGGTACACCCCACGGAGACGGATCGACGACGCCAGCGTCGCGCATGGCGTAGAGGGTCTTCCGGTTGATGCCCAGGCGCAGTGCTTCGGCCATGCGGAGGCCGCCGCCATGCTGGCGGAACAGCTCGACCTCTCGCTCGAAGACCCGGGTAGCCACGGGGACATATTGCCTTCAAACTTAGTCACAGTGAAGTGGTTTTGTCTCCGGGTCCGGCGCCGCGGGTGGCGGCGGCAGCGGTGGACCTACGGCGCGGGACGGTGCGAATCCGAGAGAGCGTCCCGGCCCATGCCGCCCAACCACCTGGATTCGCAGGCATTCGCATTTCCGGGGACGGTGCGAGCGGAGCGAACCCGTCCCGCCGAGAGCCCCGCGAACAGGTTCGCAACCAGCTCCGAATGCGGAGCTAGTTTGAAAGGGATTTGGGGGGTGGGTTGAGTCTGGAGAGGCTCGAAAGTCCTCCGAGATCGACGGGGCTTGGTCCACCGGTGGTCCATCGCCGAGCGCGGTCCGAACGCGTGCGATGAGCTGCTCGGGGGAGAGGCGTCCGTAGACGCGCTCGACCATGCCCGAGTCGACGTGGCCTAGCGTCGCGCCGAGCATGTCGGTGGGGGGGCCTTCGAGGCGCATCCAGGTCGCGAAGGTCCGGCGGAGGTCGTTCGAGGAGCAGCGCTCGATGTCCGAGCGGCGGCAGGCGAGGGCGAGGTCGCGCACCATCTTCACCCAGGGAGTGAAAAGGACGTCGCCGGCGCCTTGGGCGTGCGTCATGGCCGCCGACTTGAGGAGGATCTCCATCGTCGCGCGCGAGGTCCCCGCTGCCACTTCGTTCGCGCTCTTTCCGTCTGGTGTCCGCCACCGTGGTGGCGTATAAAGTCGCCGGACAGAGAGAAACAAAGGGCGCAGCGACGCCCAACGCTCGGACTTTCGGGGACCTGCAGGGGGGGCCTTCTCGATCGGGTCACCAGAGCATGATCGAGCACCGTCCAGCACCGGAAGAACACCACGTGCGCGTCGGCTCGAGCCGGTGACGTCGTGAAGAAGCCGCCTCGCAAGAAGGCCGTCGCGGCGACGAAAAAAGCCAGCGAGCGCGAGCCACGAGGCGCGCCCTTCGCTCGCGTCGTCGAGCATCATCGAGTCGGCGCGCGACACGTCGCGCGCTCGGTCAACACGGCGACGGTC
>JADJYE010000007.1 GCA_016719945.1 Polyangiaceae bacterium
CTACCTGAGCCCCGAGGTGATCGCCTGCTACGATCAGTTCTGAGCTGCCGGAGCTGCGCGCCGGAATACGCCGAGGCCTGGCGTCGGGTCGCGGCGCGGCTCGAGGGCTACGACGACGTCATCGTGGGTTCGACCCGATCAACGAGCCCCTATTGGGGCTCGTACACCGTCACGGCGTTCGAGGCCTCCGTGCTGCAGGGTTCTACGAGGAGCTGGTCCCGAAGATCCGCGAGCTGCGCCCCACGTGGATCGCCTTCCTCGAGCCCGGGTCGAGCCGGAACCTGGGCATCCCACGGGGCTGACGAAGATGCCCTTCGCGGACGTGGTCTATTCGCCGCACTCGTACGACAGCGAAGCCGAGTCGGGGATGGGCTTCGACTCGCGCGCCGCGACGCGGTGCTTCGCCAATGCGCGAGACCTCGCCGAGGAGGCGGAGGCGCTCGCCGGCCTCTGGATTGGCGAGTACGGGGCATGGCCGACGCGCCGGGCATCGTCGAGCATGACGGCCGAATACGACGCGTTCGGCGCGCTGGCCGCCGGCACGACCTATTGGGCCTACGACCGGGGCGGCGGGTACAGCCTGCTCGACGACGAGGGCGCCGAGCGAGAGCCGCTGGTCTCGACGCTGGTCCGTCCGTGGCCCGAGCGCGTCGCCGGCGACCCGCTGAGCTACGCGTTCGACGCGGCGACCTCGACCTTCACGCTCAGCTACCGGGCAGACCCGGCGATCTCCGCGCCGACGGAGACGGTGCTGTCGCGCGTCTACCCCTCGGGCTACGCCGTGCAATGCGACGGCTGCGAGATCGAGGAGGCGGGGCCGATCCTGCGTGTCACCAGCCCGCCCTCGGGGATCCGGCGATCGTGACGATTGCTCCCGCTGGCGGGTGATCGGCCCCCTGGCTTCCTGGCTCGGCGACGCGATGGCGCTCGGCTGCGCCCCTGGCCTGGGCGTGCTCGATCCTGCTCTTCCGGCGCGCAAAGGACGTAGACCCGGCGGGCCTGAACCTGTTCAAGAACGTGCTCGCGACCGGGATGCTGGTCGCAACCATGATCGCGACGGGGGCGCGCTCGACCTAGGCCGGAGCCCGCGAGACTGGGCGCTGCTCGCGGTGAGCGGGGTGCTCGGCCTGGCGGTCGGTGACACCCTGTTCTTGGCCGGGCTGAGGCGGCTCGACGCCTCGGTCGCGGCCGTGACCGACTGCACCTACTCACCCACGGTGGTCGCGCTGAGCGCTCCTCTTGGGGGAGCGACTGGGCCGGGCATCGCGATCGGCGCGCCGCTGATCGTCCTTGGGCTCTTGTTGGTGAGCTGGCGGGGGAAGAGCGGCGGCGTGGCGACCCCGATCGACCGGCGCGGCGTAGCGCTCGCGATCGCGGGGGTCATGTCGACGGCCCTCGGGGTCGTCGTGGCGAAGCCAGCGCTCGGCGCGAGCTCGCTGATCGAGGCCACGACCATCCGCCTGGTGGCGGGCACCAGCGCGCTCTTCGCGTTCCAGGCCGCAGCAGGGCAGGCTCGGCGGGCGCTGTCCGTGTTCGTGCCCAGCGCGTCGTGGCGGGTGATGATTCCAGCGACGATCCTCGGCGCGTACGTGGCGATGATCCTCTGGCTGGGCGGCATGAAATACGGGACCGCCTCACGCGCCGCCCTGCTCAATCAGAGCGCGGCGGTCTGGGTGTTGCTGCTGTCGGCGCTGCTCGGAGAGAAGATCCCGAGGCTGCGCTGGGTCGGCGCGGGGCTCGCGGTCTTTGGCGTGGCCGTGGTGATCGCGGCCTGAGCTTCGCGCGCGCTGGCGCGCCCCTGCGCTCACGCCATCGCGAGCACGACGCTCCCGCGCTTGCGGCCGGAGTCCACCCGCGCGTGCGCCTCGGCGACCCGCGCGAGCGGGAAGGTCGCGTCGATCACCGGGCGCAGCGCACCCTCGCGGGCCAGGTCCAGGGCCGCGCTCAGGTCCTCGAGGTTGCCAGGCGACACGCCGGCGATGACCCGGTGGCCGCTGAGGCGCCCTTGCCAGAGCGCCGCGACCAACCCGCCGAGCCCACACACCACCCGCAGCAGTCGGCCGCCGGGGCGCAGCACCCGCGCACAGCGCGCGTAGTCAGTCCCCCCGATGCAATCCATCACGACGTCAACCGTCTCCGAGCCGCGCGTGAAGTCGTGCGTGTTGTAGTCGAGGACCTCCTTCGCGCCGAGCTCACGCGCCAGCGCGGCGTTCGCGGCGCTGCACACCGCGGTGACCTCGGCGCCGTCGTGGCTGGCGATCTGCACCGCCGCCGCGCCCACCGCGCCCGACGCCCCGAGGATCAGCACTCGCTCGCCCGGCTGCAGCCGCGCCTCGCGCCGCAGGTAGTGCAGCGCGGTGCAGGCGCCGAAGGGCAGCGCCGCGGCCTCCTCCCACGACAGCCCCTCGGGCATCGGCAAGAAGCGGCGCGTCCTCGCGCAGCTTCACGTACTCCGCGTGGGCGCCCATGGCCGCGCCCACGAAGGCCACCACCGCGTCGCCCACGCGGAAGCGGGTGACGCCCGCGCCGACCTCCACCACCTCACCGGCGAGGTCGGTGCCCAGCACCAGCGCCGCGGGCCACGCCAGCCCAGCGCGAGGCGGCCCAGGAGCTTCATCCCGGGAGGCACGCGCATCGCCCGTACGCGCGCGTCGCCGGACGACACCGTGGACGCCCGCACCCGCACCAGCAGCTCGCCGGCGCTCACCGTCGGGCGGGGCACCGCCCGCACCCGCAGGACTCCAGGATCTCCGTAGTGGGTGACCTCAACCGCACGCATCGTCTCGCTCGCTGAGCTGGTCATGCGACCCATCCTGGGGGTCCGACGCGCGTCGCACCATCCACGAATTCGCGCGCGCCCTGTGCGAGGATGCACAGGTGCACTGGGACGACCTCCGCTACGCCCTGGCGCTCGCGCGCGGCGGCACCCTCAGCGCCGCCGCGGAGCGCCTCGGGGTGAGCCACACGACGGTCAGCCGCCGACTGCGCGCGCTCGAGGAGCGCGTCGGCGCGACCCTGTTCGAGGTGGGCCCCGAGGGCTACGCCGCCACCGCGGCGGGGGAAGATCTGGTGGCCGTCGCCGCGCGTTTGGAGGCCGAGACCCTGGCGCTCGAGAGCCGGGTGCTCGGCCGCGACGAACGCCTCGCGGGCGCGCTGCGGGTGTCGGTGATGGAGCTGGTGCTGCGCGGCTTCCACCGGGCCTTCGGGTCCTTCGTGGCGGCGCACCCCGAGGTCGCGCTGACGGTGACCGCGACGGACGACGAGGTCTCGCTCACGCGCCGCGAGGCCGACGTCGCGCTGCGCCTCAACAACACCCCGCCGGAGCACCTCGTCGGACGACGGCTCGGCGGCGTGCAGTTCGACGTATACGCCTCCCGCGCGCTGGTCGACCGGGTGGGCGCCGACGCGCCGCTCGGCGCCTACCCGTGGATCGCCTGGGACGAACGTCTCAACGCCCAATGGCTCGACGCGTGGCTCGCCGAGCACGCCCCCGGCGCGCGCGTCGTCCTGCGCGTCGACACCGGCGCCGCGGCGATGCACGACCTCATCGCCGCGGGCGCGGGCGTGCAGTTCCTCGCGCGCTTCGAGGGCGAGGCCGACCCCTCCTTGGTGTGCCTCGGCCCCGGCGATCCCTTCGCGCGCAGAGACCTCTGGATCCTCACGGCGCCGGAGCTGCGCCACACCCCGCGCGTGCGCGCCTTCATGGATCACATGGCCGAAGAGCTGCGCGCCGCGCTGGAGTAGGGGCAGAAGGCGCACCGTACGTCGCTGGGTCGGCGACAGCGAGGCCACCCATTGGGCGAATGCTCCCGGTAGCCGTCGCCGAACCCGTCGCCAAAGCGACCTGTTCGCGGCTTGCCTGCCCGATCCCCGCGGAGATCAGCGCCCGGAGGTAGGCGGCGAACGCTTTCGACGACAGCGAGGACAACCATTGGGCGAATGCTCCCGGTAGCTGTCGTCGAACCATGCCCCCGGGCGCCACACAGTCCGCGGCGACCGACCCCGAGGACATGCCCGGCATGTCCGTGGGCGCTGTCGCTATGGGGGGATGCGGGAGCCCGCCGTCCCTCTTCGTTCGCCATGACCTGTGCAAGCAGCGGGTCGAGGGCGTCCCCCCAATGGGATCCCTAATCCAGCTCGACCGCGAGGGACCCGCACGAGATCCCGAGGGCGTCGATGGACTCGCCGGCGCGCATCCGGCTGACCATCCCTACCCGCCCCGGCTCGCAGAGGAGCGGCTCGAACGCCTCCCCGCCTTCGCCGCCCACCGCGAGCAGGAAGTGAGGCTCGCCGGTCCCGACCTCCACGCCCGCCTCGGTGACGACGACGATGAAGGGAGCACAGGCGAGCTCGAGCTGGTCGAGGAGCGCCCCGGAGCGCCCAGCGAAGCCGACGACGACCTCCCCGGCCGGGCATGCGCTGATCCAAGGCTCCGAGCCGTTCGTTCCGTGCAGCGGCATGGCGATCGGCTCGCCGACCTCCACCGAGTACGAGCCGTCCTCGGCCTGCACCAGGGTGAGCTCGGCGCAGCCGGCCGCCATGACGCCGTGCCAGCCGCGGCTATCGAGGTACCCGCCGAACCCGACCAGGGCTTGTCCCTCGGCGCAGGGGTCGACGTAGAGCTCACCCCCGCTCCCGCCCGCCATCGGCAATTCGACGAGCGCGGGCGGCTCGTCCTCGGGGGCCTCGGGCTCGGACATGTCCTCGTCCTCTTCGGGGACCTCTTCCCCCGACGCGGCGTCGTCCGCCTCGTCCCCGCCCTCGCCCGCGTCCATGAACGGGTCGTTGTCGAAGTCGGAGCCGCGGATGACGCAGGCGGGAGTGAGCGCGCCCAGAACGAGCGCGCCGAGGAGGAGGGAGAGGGAGGTTCGGCGGTTGGCGGTGGGGTCGTTGTGCATGACATCCCCTCCAGTCGGCGCCGGCCTCTGGAACGTCACGCGCCAGGTTGCCCCCGCTCCGTCACATCTCGAACGTCAGCTTCGCGGCGCGCCGCCCCGGCGACTTCACGCGCAGCTTCTCGAGCTGGGCCGCGACGCAGTCGGCGACCTCTTGCTCCGCCGCGCTGGGCGGCACCACACCCGCGCTCTTCACCCGCCCGTCGGGCCTCACGTACGCGGTGGCGACGAAGCGCCCGTCTTTGCCCTTCTTGCAGCTGGCGGCGTTCTTCGCGAGGTGCTTCACCACCGGCCTCACCTTGTCGGCCTCCCACACCACGGGCGCGACGCCCGCGTCGACGTCGAAGCTCCGCGTCGCCAGGCCCTCTCCGCCGAGCGGTCGCGGCCACTCGGCGGCGCGCGCGATCTCGAGCACGCAGCGCTCGGTGTCCTGGTCGCCGAGCGTGCTCGCGCTCAGGTAGGCCCAGCGCGCCTTGCCCTCCTCGTCGACGCGCAGCGAGATCGCGAAGTGCCCGCCGAGCTCCTTCACGCGGGTTGCGCCGTCGGCGATGCACGCGAAAATCGGCCCCTGCAGCTGGGCGAAGGTCGCTGACACGGCGTCCTCGTTCATCCCGCCGATCTCGCCTCGGACCGCGCTCGCGCCGCGCGCCTCGACCTGCAGCGGCGCCTCGGCCTCGACGACCAGCGGCTTCGCCGACCCGCACCCGACCGTTCCGAGCAGACCTACGAGCCCGAGCGCTGCCTCGATCCCGCGCCGACGCCAATCCATGGGCCTTCTACAGCACGGGCCGTGCCACTGTCTTTCTCTGCGTCCCGACGGGACCTGAGGGGGCTCTGGCCTGAGGTAGCGACGCGCCATGGATCTCATGTTGTCCATGCACGCCGCGGCGTGCCGGCGCCCGGAGGACACCCTACTCTGCCCCCCGCATGAGCGACCTCGGCCCGCGCCCCTTCCGTGTCCTCGGTGTCCAGCAGATCGCCGTCGGCGCCCCCGACAAGGCCAAGCTCCGCACGTTCTGGGTCGACCTGATGGGGCTATCGCCGCAGGGCTCGTTCAAGAGCGAGCGAGAGAACGTCGACGAGGACATCGTCACCCTCGGCCGCGGCGCGGCGACCGTGGAGCTCGACCTGATGCAGCCCATCGACGAGAGCAAGAAGCCGCGCGTGCACGAGCCGGCGCTCAACCACATCGGCCTGTGGGTCGACGATCTCGCGGCCGCGGTCGAGTGGCTGACGAAGTCAGGCGTTCGCTTCACGCCGGGCGGCATCCGCAAGGGAGCCGCTGGGCACGACGTCTGCTTCATCCACCCACGCGGGGACGCTTCGTCGCCGATCGGCGCCGAGGGCGTCCTCGTGGAGCTCGTGCAGGCGCCGCCCGACGTGATCGCCGCGCTGAGCTAAGCTTACGTCCGACCACGTTGACGAGGCCAGGTCCATGGCGTGTGATTCGAGGGTGACCCTCGCTGTCGTTCGGAGCTCGTGGTGACCAGCGCGCGCGCAGGCTCGACCATCAGCAACGAGCTCTTACCCCTGCTCGTCGCGTCATTGCCGAGCAGCCGGGACGTGGCCGAGGTGGTCCAGGCGGCGCTCGATCGCGCCATCATGTACGTCGCGGTCGACGAGCCCACGCAGCCTGGGGTCCAGTACGCGCTCGATCTGTCGAGCCCGGGTCAGAAGAAGAGCGTCGCCGTGCTCGCCGTGGCCGCGGGCGCCCCCGCGGGCGGCAAGGAGCTGCTCGGCCTCAGGCCGCTCGGGTCGCAGGGCGAGGCGGCGCTGCAGGCGTTCCTCTCCGCGCTGCCGACGCAGGCCGCGCAGGCCCAGGCCGTCGACCCCTTCATCGGGAGGCTGCTGGGCGGCGGCCGCTACGAGATCGTCTCGGCCATCAACGAGGGCTCCGCCGGCCGGGTCTACCGCGGGCGGCACCTGCTGCTCGACCGTCCGATCGCCATCAAGGTCCTGCACGATCAGTACGCGAAGGACCCGATCTTCACCGCGCACTTCCACGGCGAGGCGCGCGCCGCGGGGCGCCTCGATCACCTCAACATCTGCCGCGTCTTCGACTTCGGTCAGGACGACGACGGTCTGCTCTACATCGTGATGGAGCTGCTCAGCGGCACCGATCTGTGCACGATGATCGAGTCGAAGGGGCCGGTGCCTGCGGCGAAGATCGCCGAGCTCATGACGCAGGTCTGCGCGGCCCTCTCGGTGGCGCACGAGCGCGGCATCGTGCACCGCGATATCAAGGCCGAGAACATCGTCGTCATGCCCACCGTCGACGACGACGGCCAACCCGCCGACCTCGTGAAGGTGTGCGACTTCGGGCTGGCGATGTCCGTCGATCTCTCGAGCTCGGAGCAGGGCGCCGCCTTCCAAGGCACCTGCGGGACGCCCGCGTACATGCCCCCGGAGCAGGTGCGAGGCGAGCAGCTCGACGCGCGCGCGGACGTCTACGCCTGCGGGGTCCTGATGTACGTGCTCGCGACCGGCAGGCTGCCGTTCGACCACGACGACCCGCGCCGGGTGCTGAGGATGCACCTGCAGACCGAGCCGGTGCGGCCCAGCGTCTATCGGCCCAACATCGATCCACACCTCGAGGCCTGCATCCTCAAGGCGATGAGCAAGGATCGGAGCGCGCGCTTCGCCAACGCGAGAGAGCTGCGCGCCGTCCTGCGCATGCTCCGCTCGACCGAGACGCGCCCCGTCGCCGTCCCCGCCGCGGTCGACGTCACGCCCGCGCCGATCTCCGCCCCGCCGGTCGACTCGGTCCGGTTCAATGTCGCCGCGACGCGCGCTGCGCCAGCGCTGGGGGACCGAGAGGCCGGTCTCGCAGACGCGGTCTTCGAGCTGGGCCGCGCGGTGGTGTGGGCGCCCTCCGAGGCGGAGAGCTTCCCCGCGATCGAGGCCCTGCTCGAGGGTCGAGGCGGCGTGACCTTCTTCCGCGCCGAGCCTTCGAGCCCAAGCCTCCGCGTGTACGACCGCGCGACCGCCCCGGCAGACCTCGCGTCGCTCGCCGGCGCTAGCGCGGTCTCGGGCCTCGCGGACGTCCTCGCGCGCCGCGGGGTGTTGTCGATCACGCTGCTCGAGGGCGTGGACGTCCAGCAGATCATCGCGCGCCTGCGAGACGAGCCGGCGACCTCCACCGCGTTGCCGCGGGGGTCGGTCGTGACGGAGGACGCGCGACTCGGCCGACACCGCGCCCTGCCCTGGTCGGTCGATCTGGCGGCGACGCAGGTCGCCTTTGCGATGGCCGCGCCCGGGGCCGACGCGGCGACGCGCGTGAGCGCCGCCCGCCACGCGCTTCGCGCCGTGGCTACGCCCGAGGAGGCGCGCATGGTGCTCGAGAGCTCCGACCTCGTTGCCGCCGTGGCGGGCGTCTCCGCGTGGGACGTCGCGTGCGCGATCGGCGCCGGGATCGCGCAGCCGGTCTGCGTCCGCCTGCTGGCTTCGCTGGCCCAGGAGCTGTTGAACAACAGCACCGCGGTGCCGCTCGATCTGGTGCGCATGCTCGCGCGCAGGCTGTCGACCGACCGCAGCCCCGACGCGGACGAGCTGCTGCGTGGCCTGCGCGACCGAGCGATGATCGCCCCGGAAGATCTGTGCGACGATCTGCGCAGCGAGCGGCTCGCGGACCTGACCGCCGAGCGGTTGATCCAGACCCCGCTGCAGGCGATCGCGCCGCTCGAGGCCGCGAAGGACATCGAGACGTACGCGACGGAGCTCGGCGTCCTCGAGCAGGCGATGCAGCTCTTGTTCAAGCAAGGGCGCCTCATCCCCTTCGCCCACGCCTTCCGGACCATCGCGGCCCACGCGGCCGACAAGTCGCACCCGTTCCGCAGCGCGACGGCCCTGCGAGCGCTCTCGTCGCTGCAAGAGTCGGCCGTCCTCGATCGCATCGCGCTGGTGCTCTTGAAGGGTGCGCCGGCCTCTCACGAGGCCGCCCAGTCGATCTTGCTCACCGCTGGCGCGGCCGGCGCGCGGGCGCTCTGCAACGCCAGGACACGCGCCGGCAATGAGCTCGACCTCGGCGCGCGCAAGCGCTTCGCAGCGGCCCTCCGGCTCATCGGTCCGAGCGCCGCGCCGGCCATCGGGCAGGCGCTGCGTCAGGCCGGTCCCGACTCGCTGGAGGTCTTCGTGCTCGAGGATCTCCTGCGCGCGATCCCCGAGGGGACGACCGGCGACATCGGCGTCAACCTCCACCGCCTCACTCGCCACTTCGCGCCGCCGGTGCGGCGGGCGACGCTCGGAGCCCTCGTCGGCATCTCGGGCCCCCACGTGCGCCCGACGCTCGTCGACGCCCTCACCGACCAAGATGAGGGCGTGCGCCTGTCTGCGCTCATCGGGCTGCAGCGGGTGGGCGGGCTCGAGCCGAGCCAGGTCCCCGCCGTCGAAGCGCACCTGCTGACGGGGAGCGACGAGATCCGCGCGGGCGCTGCGGCGACCCTGCGCTGCTCGAACCCCGCGGCGGCCCCCGCCGCCGCCGCCGCGCTCACGCGGGCGCTCCAGCGCCAGAAGGTGTCGCGCGTCTTCCGCCTCGGCGTCGACGACGCAGACAGCCCGATGGTCGTCGAGGCGACCGCTCGCGCGCTGGTCGCGGTCGGTGGCGCCGAGGGTCGCAAGGCCGTGAAGGAGCGCGCGAGCCGCGCCCAAGGCGACCTGGCCAAGAAGCTCACGGACCTGCTGCGCAGCACGTGACGCTATGGCGCGGCGGAGTATCCTCGCCGCATGCATCCGCGACTCGCCCCCGCCGCCGCCGCGCTCGTCCTCCTCCTCGCCTGCGGGGACTCCGACACGGAGCCGTCCGGGGGAAGCCCGAGCACGGGCGGCGCCGGGTCGGGTGGGAAAGGCGCGGGCGGCGGGCCGAGCGCTGGCGGAGGCAGCTCGGCCGGCGGCGGGCCGAGCAGCGGCGGCGGGGAGACAGGGGGCGCCGGCGAGGGAGGCTCAGCGCCGCTGCTTCCGGCGTGCACCCTGTCTTGCGCTTCAGCGAACGACTGCGCGACCGCGAGCCAGCTCACCGACGCGGACAACTGGTCGTGCGACGCGAGCCGCTGCGAATACCAGGGGTGCCAGTCGGACCTCGAGTGCCAGCAGACCTATCTCAACGCCAACTACGTCTGTGAGCCCGGCGCCGGCGGCCTGCCCATCTGCACGCTCTCGTGCTCGACCGTGAACGACTGCGTCAGCGCGAGCCAGCTCACCGACGCGGACAACTGGTCGTGCGACGCGAGCCGCTGCGAATACCAAGGCTGCCAATCCGACAGCGAGTGCCAGCAGACCTATCTCAACGCCAACTACGTGTGCGAGCCCGGCGCCGGCGGCCTGCCCACCTGCACGCTCTCGTGCTCGACCGCGAACGACTGCGTGAGCGCGAGCGTGCTCACCGACGCCGACAACTGGTCCTGCGACGCAAGCCGCTGCGAGTACCAAGGCTGCCAGTCGGACCTCGAGTGCCAACAGGGTCTCCTCAACGCCAACTACGTCTGCGAGTGATGCGATGACCCGACGAACAGGACTCTGGCTCGCGGGCGGCGTGATGGCCCTGCTGCTCGTCGGCTTCGGGACGCTCCGCCATCTCCGAGGCCCGCAGGGGACGTCCACCGCTTATGGCGGCGACGTCGAGGCCATCGTGCTCGCCGACTTCCCATCCCTCGACCCGTCGCGCTGGGCCGTCGCTGCGCCGGTGAGCCTCGAGGCGTCGCGCGGGGCTCCGGTGCTGATCGAGGGCTGGGCGCCTGGGTGAAATGCTTGTCTGGCGTCGATCCCGGCGGTGCACGCCCTGGAGAAGCGCCATGAGACCCGCGGTCTGCGGGTCGTATCGGTGACGAAACACGGCAAAGACCAGCGCGCGCGCGAGCGCATCGAGGCCGTGGCGCGCGAGCACGGGATGACCAGCCCGAGCTACCTGGACCACGACAAGACCTGGTCGGAGGCGGCGGGGATGATGATGAACCCCGGCTTCGTGCTGCTCGATCGCGAAGGCCGCGTGGCGTACCGGTCGACCGGCCAGCTGGACGAGGGCGACGAGGCGTGGCGCGCGATGGACGCCCTGCTCGAGAAGATGTGACCGCGAGCGCGGCGCGCGCCGCGCTCACTCCATCTTTGCCGACCCGAAGAAGGCGCTGCCCAGGTCCTCGGGCGCGCGCCTTTCCCCGCGCGCGGCGTCCCCCTCACAGCTCCCTCGCGAGAGGCTTCAGTCGGTGCAGGGGAGGTTGTCGTAGAGGTCTTCGTCCTCGCGGTCGACCGGCGGAGCGGCGCATCCCTTGGTGCGCTCCGACTGGGAGGGACGGGGCTTCTGGACACGACGCTCGGCGTCAGACGAGTGCGTAGGGATCTCAGTCAGCATGCCCTCATCGCTGCAAGGGACATGCCCCCCGACGGGCTCGCTTTCATCGACCCCAAACGGAGAGAGGAGCCCACATGGTGCGTAGGCTCCTCTCCGGTGCGTAATTCGTTATGCGCCCAATGATGCGGCGCGTGCGGGCTTCAGACCTGCCAGGGGGTCCGAGACCTGATCATTTGCCGCGTCGCACCATCAACCCGATGCCCGCCGTGATGTCCTCGATCCAGGCCTTGTCGAGGATCATCTCCATCGAGAGGCTCGGCGTGCCTCCGCTCGCGCCGCCGCCGGCGAAGAAGATGGGGCCCGAGAGCTTGTTCGGCAGCGCCTCGGTGAGCTCCAAGAGCTGCCGCATGTCGCGGTCCTTCTCGTCGAGCTTGGCGATGCCGCGCAGGCGCTGACCGACCGCGAAGAAGCCACCCGAGCGCACCGGGGACTTCAAGCGGGCGAGGTCGGTGCGGCTCGAGAGCTGTTCCTCCGGCTTGTCGCTCTTCAGGCTCGCGAGGACCTTCTGCTTCAGACCGTCCGCGTCCGACGAGAGGCCCATCGCGTACCGCCCGCCCTCGTCGGGAGCGACGACGAACCGGATCATGATGTTCCCGCGGACCTCGTTCGCCGGGTGGCTCGGGCGCTTGTCGAACTCCTTGATCGGGTGCATCTCGCTCCAGACGTTCTTGCTGCCGAACGGGAACTCGATGTCGAGCGCGACGGAGCCCTTCGGCAGGCCCGGGACGTTGTTGACGAGCTTGACCTTCGGGAGCGTCGTATCGAGCTTCTTGCGACGCTCGAGCGCCCACTTCTTGCTGTCGCCCGAGCTCCGCTGGACCTCATCGTCAGCCTTCTTCTTCACGATCTTCGTGCCGCGGGCCGCGACGTCCGCGAGCTGCTTGAGGAAGGCCGTCGCCTGCGCCGGGTCGCCCTCGGCGGTCCACACGGACCACCCGACGAGCGAGCGGACGCGGTTCTTCAGCTCGGCGACCGCGTTGTCAGGGGTGAACGCGGCGGGCTTCGCGACGACCACCGGCTTGCCGGCGGGCAGCTCGCCCGAGGCGAAGGTCCACAGGCCCTTCGTCACCGGGAGACCGTCGAGCAGCGCGACGATCGCGTCGCTGTCGGCCTTGTCGATCTGAGCAAAGGTGAGCCCCGTCGCGATGGCCTTCTTGCCGACGCGGCGGATCGGGTCGAACAGCTTGGGATCGCCGGAGAAGCCGAACAGCGCAGTGTCGGCCTCCTTCGGCAGGCGCCAGAACGCGTCGGGCGCGGGCGCCGCGGGGCCATTGCCGCCGGTGAGCGCCTTGGTCGCCCACGCCTGGTTGCCGCGGAAGAAGAGCTCGCCCTTCATCACCGCGTCGGGCTTCGACGGGTTGATGGTCGCGGAGGCCTCGAACCGGTCGAGCTCCTCGAGGAACAGCGTGAGCTCCTTCGCGAGCCCGGCGGGCGCGTCGAGCAGCTCGGCGTCGTTCACGCCGAGGCTCGAGAGGCCCTTGCGCGTGGAGCCCAGCGCCTCGTCGAGATCGCTCTTGAGCATGGGCAGCAGCTCGTCCCGCAGCGGCGCGAGCTCGAGGCGCACCTGCACGTCGTTGGCGGGGCGCGCCTGGGTGGCGAGCGTTCGATACAGCCAGGGTCCGAGCTCGCGGTACGCGGTGATCGAGTCGCCGCACACGAGCCGCGACTGTGCGCCCTCGGGCATGAGCAGCTCACAGGTCATCTCTCGCGACTGGATGCGGAAGCGCCCGGGGCCCGCCTTGCGCACGGTGTCGCCGTGCTTCTCGATGATGCCGAGCAGCCCCTCGAACTTGTCGCGCGCGACAGGCACGCTGAACCCCACGAAGAACTTGGGCTCGTCGAGCTCCACGGTCGCGGGATCGATCGCCACCGCGAGATCGAAGGACTCCTTCAGATCGAGGAAGCGAGACGCGCCCTTGCTCGCGTCGCTGAGCACGTCCTCCAGGGAGACGGGGAGCTTGCCGAGCTTCTGCAGCGCCGCGAGGGTGTCGTGCGGGCGCGGCGCGCGCAGCACGAACATGAGGTTGTTCGGGGCCGGCACGGGCGTGAGCTCGATCGCCGGCTCGGCCTCGACCGGCTTGGCCGTGACCACCTTCGGCGGGGACTCGACCACCGGGACCTGCGTGCCTTCGCTAGGGCACGCGGCGAGCGACAGCAGGAGCGCGGCGCCCAGGCCGCCGAGCGAGCGGCGCCCGAGGCGCGCGCGGGGGTTGTTCGTCATGGCCGCGGACCCTACCGGGTCGGGGCGGCACCGAAAAGGGACATCGAGCCCACGTCGCCCGCGCGCAAAGGCGCTGTGGTTCATGCTAAGAGCGTTGCACTACCGAGTGGAACCCAAGGAACCCGCCCGATGCGCGTGCGGCCACGACCGCACCAACGTGATGGTCTCACCGTCCGCCGAATACACGTTCGGCGGCTGGTGCCTCATCCTGATCGGGATCTCGGCGACGCCGACCGCCGTCAACTACGTGTGCCGCCGCTGCGGCCAGAAGCTCGAGCGCATCACCGATCCCAAAGAGATCGCCGAGACGCGCCTGTGGGGATGACGTGACGAGCCCCCCGGAGCGCCTGATCGAGGTGAGCTTCGACGGCATCGTCGGTCCCACGCACAACTTCGCGGGCCTGAGCCTCGGCAACGTCGCGAGCCTCAGCAACGAGTCTGCGGCTTCTAGCCCCCGAGCCGCCGCGCTCCAGGGCCTCGACAAAATGCGAGCGGTCACCGACCTGGGCATCACCCAGGCCGTCCTGCCCCCGCAGCCGCGCCCGGCGCTGTCTGCGCTGCGCGCGCTCGGCTTCAGCGGCGCAGACGAGGACGTGCTCGCGCGCGCCGCGAGCAGCCAGCCGCGCCTGCTGCGCCTCGTGTCGAGCGCCTCCGCGATGTGGGCCGCCAACGCGGCGACGGTCGCGCCGTCGACCGACACGGTCGACGGACGCCTGCACCTCGTGCCGGCCAACCTGCGGCACATGTTCCACCGCAGCCTGGAGGCGGAGACGACGCGTGACGTGCTGCGCGCCATCTTCGCGGACCCGACCCGCTTCGCGGTGCACGAGCCGCTGCCGGGGGGCGCGCATTTCGCCGACGAGGGCGCCGCGAACCACACTCGGCTCGCCACCGAGGAGGGTGTCGTCCACCTGTTCGCCTGGGGCCGCACCGCGCTCGACCGCGGCGAGGCCGAGCCCGAGCGCTACCCCGCCCGCCAGACGCGGGAGGCGTCCGCCGCGCTCGAGCGGCTGTTGTCGCTGCGGGAGGGTCTGGCCCAACACGCCCAACAAGACGCCCGGGGAATCGACGCGGGCGCCTTCCACACCGACGTCGTGGCCGTGGGCAACGAGAGCTTCCTGATGTTGCACGAGCTGGCGTTCCGCGACGGCGGCGTGCTCCTCGACGAGCTGCGCCGCCGGCTCGGCGACTCGCTCTCGCTCTCGGTCGCCCTCGCCGACGAGCTGCCCATCGAAGACGCCGTCGCGGCCTACCCATTCAACTCACAGGTCGTGACCGTGAGGCGCGACCCGCTCGCCATGGTCATCGTCGCCCCCCTCGAGAGCCGCGAGAACCCCCGCGCCCGCGCGTTCCTCGAGCGCGTCGTGTCGGAAGACAACCCCGTCGAGCGGGTCGAATACCTCGACGTGCGGCAGTCGATGCGCAACGGCGGAGGCCCCGCCTGCCTGCGTCAGCGGGTCCCTCTCACGCGGGCCGAGCTGGGCGCCCTCTCGGCGCGTGTGCTCTTCGACGCGGCGCTCGAGGCCGACCTCCGCGCGTGGGTCACGCGCCACTACCGCGACCGGCTCGTCCCGGCCGATCTCGCCGACCCGGCGCTGCACCGGGAGGGCCTCACCGCCCTCGACGAGCTGACGCGCCTGTTGGCCCTCGGGCCAGTCTACGAGTTCCAGCGGTAGCGTGTTTGTGCCATCCTCCCGGCCGTGAAAGCTCGCCGGCTGTTCGGTGCCCTCGCCGTCGTCACGCTCCTTGGAACCGGGTGCTCCAAGTACGTCAACTACGACTACACGAAGGAGTTCGACCCGCGACAGCACGAGTACGTGCTCGGCCCGGCCGACGGGCTATCGATCAACGTCTGGCAGAACGGCGACCTCTCGACCCAGGCGATCGTCCGCCCCGACGGCACCATCACCATGCCGCTCGTCGGTGACCTCAAGGTCTCGGGCAAGACGCCCTCGGCCGTACGCGACGAGATCAAGGTCGCGATCTCTCAATACGTGAAGGCAGAGGCCGCGATCGTCACCGTCGCCGTCACCGGCGTGAACAGCTACCGCTTCACCGTCACGGGCAACGTGACGAACCCGGGCTCGTTCTCGTCCACGTACTACGTCTCGATCGCCGAGGCCCTCGCGATGGCCGGCGGCCCGTCGCGCTTCGCCGACACCAGCTCGATCGAGGTCATTCGCCTGGGCAGGGACGGCAAGATGCGGCGCATCCCGGTCAATTTCGACGATATCGAGACGCGCAGCCGTCCCGAGGCGAACGTGATCGTCGTCGCCGGCGACACGATCCACGTGCCCTGACGTCGGGCCCCCGCGCTACTCGACCGTGACGGTCTTGGCGAGGTTGCGGGGCTGGTCGACGTCGGTGCCTTTGAAGTCGGCGACGTAATACGACAGCAGCTGGAGCGGCAGCGTCGTGACGAACGGGGTGAGCGCGGGGTCGACCTTCGGCACGTAGATCGTGTTGTTCGCGATGCCGCCGATGTCGGCGTTGCCCTTCGTGGCGATCGCGAGCACCCGCGCCTCGCGGGCCTTCGCCTCCTGCACGTTCGAGGCGATTTTGTCGTAGACCGTGTCGTCGGGCATGATCGCGATGACCGGCACCTCCGCGTCGATCAGCGCGATCGGGCCGTGCTTCATCTCGCCGGCGGCGTAGCCCTCGGCGTGGATGTACGAGATCTCCTTCAGCTTGAGCGCGCCCTCGGCGGCGATGGGGTAGCTGACGCCGCGGCCGAGGAAGAGCGCGCTCTTGGCGGAGGCGAGCGGACGGGCCAGATCGCGGATGATGTCGTCGAGGGCGAGCACAGCGCGCATCTGGTGCGGAAGCTCGACGAGCCCTTGGAGGATCGTGTGCGCGCGCTCCTGCGAGAGCGTGCCGCGCCTGCGCCCCAGGTACACCGCGATCAGGACCATCGCAGCGAGCTGGGTCGTGAAGCACTTGGTCGAGGCGACGCCGATCTCGGGGCCGGCGTGAGTGTAGAGCGCCGCGCCCGCGACCCGCGGGATGGCCGAGTCGATGACGTTGACGATGCAGAGCGTCTTGGCGCCCTGCGCCTTGGCGGCCTTGAGCGCGACGAGGGTGTCGAGGGTCTCGCCCGACTGGGAGACCGCGATGACGAGGTCCGTCGGGCCGACGACCGGATCGCGACCGATGAACTCGCTCGCCAGCTCGGTGGTCGCAGGCACCCGCGCCAGGTGCTCGGTGAGGATGCGGCCATAGAGCGCGGCGTGGTGGCTCGTGCCGCAGGCGATGAAATACACGCGCTGGATCGACTTCGCCGTCGCCTCATCGAGGCCGATCTCGCTGGCGACGACGTCGGTCGCGGCGAGGTCGACGCGGCCGCGGAGCGTGTCCTCGATCGCCCGCGGCTGCTCGTGGATCTCCTTGAGCATGAAGTGCTTGAAGCCGCCCTTCTCGGCCTGCGCGGCGTTCCACGTGATGGTGTGGGGCTGGCGCCCGACCGACGTGCCGTCGAGCGTGAAGAGCTGGAGGCCCTCGCGCGGGAGGATGCCGATCTCCCCCTCGTCGAGGGGCAGCATGATCTTCGTGTACGGGAGGATCGCGGGGATGTCGCTCGCGCAGAACATCTCGCCCTCGCCGAAGCCGATCACGAGCGGTGAGGCGTTCTTCGCGACCACCACCCGGTCGGGCTGCTTCTGATCGATGACCGCGACCGCGTACGCGCCCCGGACCTGCCTGAGCGCGCGCTGGACCGAGGTGAACAGGTCGTTGCCCGCGCTCGACTCGCGGTGGATGAGGTGCGCGACGATCTCGGTGTCGGTGTCGGAGGCGAACTTCACGCCCTGCTCGGCGAGCTGGCGCTTGAGCTCGAGGTGGTTCTCGATGATGCCGTTGTGCACGAGGGCGATGTTGCCCGCCACGTGGGGGTGCGCGTTCACCTCGGTCGGGCGGCCGTGGGTCGCCCAGCGCGTGTGGCCGATGCCGACCGTGCCCTCGAGCGGCTGCTCGCGCAGCGCCTTCACGAGGTTCTGCAGCTTGCCGACCGCGCGGACGACGGAGATCTTCTTGCCGTCGTAGATGGCGAGGCCGGCCGAGTCATAGCCGCGGTACTCGAGCCTACGCAGGCCGTCGACGAGGAGATCGGAGCACGACTGAGGCCCGACGTAACCGACGATTCCGCACATGTTGCCGTGAATATCACGAAGCTCGGCGAGCCTCGATCGTGAAACGGGCCCGCCGCGTCAGCGCGGCTGGGACGCCTGACGACGACGAGGCCGCGTGGCGAGCGCGACCGCGCCCCCCGCCGCGACGAGCAGACCGAAGAGCCCGCCGATCAGGGCGTACCCCTCGTCGCCTGGCTGCTGCCCGGCACCGCTCGCCCTGCGCTCCGCTTGGCGGATCGCGCGCAGCGACGCGAGCGCGGCGCGCGACGACTCGAGGTCCGAGCGTGGGCGAGCGCCGTCGCTGCGCGCCATCGCGCGCAGCTCCACCCGCGCGCGGTGGAGCGCCGCGGGCTGGGTCTCGATCGACAGCGGCGAGCGCGGGCCGACCTCGTCCAACACCGCCCCGACGATCGAGCGGCCGATCTCGGCGGCGCGCGCCGCGTCGACCTGCGCCGCGAGGGCGAGCAGGCCGGCGTCCTCGAGCCCACGGCGCAGCGCCTTGAGCCGCAGCGAAGGCAACACGCCGTCGCGCTGCATGTCGTGCGCGGGGAAGCGCCGCTGCCGCTGCGGATAGACGAGCAGGCCGTCGTAGAGCGACGTGTCGCCGTCCGCGTTGTGGAAGGTCTCGGCGGAGGCGAAGACATCGCGCGGCCCCTGCCCGCCTCGGTTCTTGTCCTCCCAGAAGATCGACTCCCAATAGAACCAGCGATCGAGCTCGAAGAGCGCCCCGACCCAGCCATTGACGGTGAGCGCGGTCAGCGGCACGTCGAGCACGACCGGGCTCGCGAAGGGCAGCTGCCCGTTGTAGATCCACACGCGCTTGCCGGCCGCGCGGGCGCGCGCCGCGTCCTCCGGGTCGAACGCTTGCGCGGGGACCATCACCACGTCGGCGTCCTGGCCGGCCGCCGGCTCGTGGCACGTGTGGCCGACCTTCACGCGCTCGTGCAGCTCGCCGCGCCGGAGCAGCTCGCGCCACGCCCCCGCGGCCGGGCTGTCGCACTGCTCGTCGACCGCGTAGACGAAGAGGTCCCGCACCGTGGCCGGGGCGCGCGCCGCGATCGCTCCGATGTCGGGAAGCCTGGCCGCGTCGGGCGGGCCGAGGGTGCCGTAGGCGCCGATGGGCAGCAGGCTGTGAGGCACCCCGACCCCGGGCCCGCGATAGCCAGCGGTCGCCGTGAACCACTCCCCGCTGAGCGCGCCCGAGAACGCGTCCGCGTCGGCGGGCGTGGTGATCTGACGGATGCTCTCGAGGTGGTGGCCGTGGAGCATCTGCACGAGCCGCCGCTCCACGTCGTCGGGGTCGTCGAAGAAGGCCTCGAGCGTGCCGCGGTCGTAGAAGGTGAAGGCTCGAGTGGCGCGGTAGGGGAGCGCCACGTCGACGACGTCGACGTCGAGCGTCAGCTCTGCGAGCGGCGCTCCATCGGACCTCACCCGCAACACGAAGCGCGACAGGCCGGGCTTGGCGCTCGGCGGAATGAAGGCCTCGACGTACAGCGCGCCCCGCGACGACGGGGAGATCTGCAGCGGATACGGCGCCCATGCCGGGGCGACGTCGACGGGGATGAGCGCGTCAGGGATCGCGCCGAGCATGTCGGCGTCCGCTGGCCGCGCGGCCTCGGTGAAGCCGAGCGAGAACGGCGCCTCGCCGGTGCTGGAGCGGCGCTCGACCTCGAAGGTGTGCTGCACGAAGCGCGAGAAGCGCAGCCCCTGCCCTTCGACGTCCACGGTGATCGAGGCGAGGGGCGCGCCGCCCGCGTCGACGACGACCTGCACGGCCACGTGCTCCTCGCGGAGCGCCGACAGCGTCAGCGACGTCTCGCACGCGGCGGCGCTCGCCCCGCGGACGTGGATACGCTCCCCCTCGAGGACGAGGCAGGCGCGCGGCTCAGGCTCGGCCGCGCGCGAGCGGCCCGCGAACAGGGAGAGGGCGCAGGCCGCGGCGCTCGCGAAGAAGCGCCGCGCGGCTCAGGGCGCGTCCCCCGCGGCCCGCGCGGCCCCGTCGCTGCCGCCGCGAGCCGGGACGCGAGGCGCGTCGGCCCACGCGCCCGGCGACATCGCCTCGCTGAGGACGCGGCCCTTCATGATCTCCGGCACGGCGATCCCCATCATCGTCAGCATCGTGGGCAGGATGTCGAGGTTCGTCGTTTCGGGGATGTGAGCGCCACGCGAGACGCCATGGCCCCAGATCATCAAGACCCCCTTCGGGTCGTGGTACCCCTCCTTCGGGGTGGGGGTGTCGACGGCGAACAGCTCGTCGATCGGGTAGCCCTCGACGCGCGCGCCGGGCGTGTTGTCGAAGAAATAGCGGATGTCGCCCTCCTTCTTCGCGAGCCCGAGCGGCGTGATCGTCAACATGTCGCCGACC
The DNA here is from genome assembly GCA_016719945.1 of Polyangiaceae bacterium. Classification (GTDB taxonomy): domain Bacteria; phylum Myxococcota_A; class Polyangia; order Polyangiales; family Polyangiaceae; genus Xiheicaenibacterium. The sequence continues at coordinate 19,946 of JADJYE010000007.1, forward strand.
TGCTCGACGGCGAGGCCGCGCTCGTGGGTGCCGCCGACGCAGCGTACGCCCTCGATCAGCGAGATCGCCTTGGCGCGCTTGTCGGCGTCTCGGTAGCGCACGTTCCACTGAGGGATCATCGTCGGCACCAGATCGGTCGCGCCGTCGGCGCCGACGAGCTCGAGGAAGCGCGAGAAGCTCTTGAAGCGGACGGCGAGCTTGCCGTCCTTGTACATGTCCTTCACGTACGGCTGCTGACCCAGGCTCGTCGCGAGCACGAGGACCGTGTCGTCGTCGATGAGCTTCATGAACTTGCCGAGCAGATCGTCGGCCACGCCGTAGCCGAACTCGATGGCGTCCCCGTAGTGCTTCTTCTCTTCGGGCGACGCGGGGCTCAAGAACTGCGAGTCGTCCCACGCGCGCCAGTAGTGGTGCATGTAGTGGGCGCAGTGGTTCGTGTGCCAGGTCGCGAAGTCGGGCTTGTAGCGCTCGTACAGGACCTGGAAGAAGTCGAAGTTGATGTACGGCTGCAGGCACACGCGCCGGTACTTGAGGTGGGGCGCGAAGCGCTCTTGGGCCAGCTGCTTGGCGATGCGCGCCACGGTGCTCGGCTTCAGGCCGAGCGACACCAGGTCGACGCCTCGCTTGATCATGTCGAAGACGGTGTCCTCTTGTTCGTTCTTCTGGTGGACCTGCGTGTACTTGCGGTTGAGCGCCTGCACCGGAGAGACGTACGGCGGGTACGTCTCGTTCGACGGCGCGAACGGGCCCGGGATCATGAAGCCGGGGACGGGACGCGGCGGGTACGCGCTGATGCTGCCGAACACGCCGACGCTCTTTCCGGCGTCCATCACGTAGTGCCAGCTCCGCTTCGCGCGGATCGTGCTCGAGTCCTGTTCGAGGACGTAGGCGCCGTGCTGGGCCGCGTCGACGCCGGTGTGCACCGTCACCCAGGTGATCCACGGGTCGAGCAGCGGGGGGCGCTCGATCGCCTCGGGCGCGGCCCACGTGCCCTCGCGCTTGAGCTTCGCGAAGTTGGGCAGCTTTCCTGCATCGATCAACCGGTCGATGATGGTGTAGGTAAGCTCGTTGAATTCGAGAAACAGGACGCGGCGACTACGCTTCATCGAGCTCATGGCGAATCCGAAGCTTCTACCACCCCAAGCCGTGCCCGCAAAGGCACGCCCAGCACGAACGGCGCTCGCGTTCGCGGCGCTGACGCTGCTCGTGATGTTGCTCGCCGCGTGCGATGTCCTCGGCGACGTCCTCGGTAAGGGCAGCGGGCGCATGATTTGCGTCGACGCAGGCTTCGACGGAGCGTCCGATGGCTCCCCTGCCAAGCCTTACAAGCGCATCCAAGAGGCGGTCGACGCGGCGAAGAACGGCGACACGATCGGCGTCGCCGAGGGCCGCTACGAGCACGGCAACGTCGACCTCAAGGGCAAGGCGCTGAAGCTGCTCGGCGGCTTCCCCGGCAAGGGAGACTTCTCGAGCCGCGATCCGAAGAAGCACGTGACGGTCGTCGTCGGCAAGAAGGAGACGCCCGACTACAAGAAGGACCCGGGCGCGGTCTTCCTGTGGGCCGACTCCGCAGGCGGGACGATCGACGGCTTCACCATCACCGGCGGGCGCCACGGCGTCTTCAGCCGCTACACCGGGTCGAGCGAGCCGCTCGTCATCAGCAACAACGTCATCGAGGGCAACGGCCTCGACAAGCCGACCTACGAGGAGACCGGGGCGGCATCCACTCCGAGTACAAGAGCCTCGTCGTCCGCGGGAACGTCATCCGCAAGAACCGGAGCGGCCGCGGGGCTGGCCTCGCCGCGTTTGGGCAGGGCGAGGCGAAGATCGAGGAGAACGTCATCGAAGAGAACGTGACGCTCGGCGACCACGGCGGCGGCGTGTACCTGCAGCAGAGCGGCACCTTCCGCGCCAACGTCGTGCGCAAGAACGAGGTCACGGCCGAGCTCGTGAGCTGGATGGCCGGCGTGGGCGGAGGCGTGACCATCATCGAAGGCAAGGTCTCGATGAGCGAGAACCTCATCCACGACAACTACGCCAAGAAGTGCGGCGGGGGCGTGTTCGTGGACGACGGCGCGACGGTCACGATGGAGCACGACCTCGTCGTGCAGAACCGCCCCCCGCACGCCGACGGCTGGGGCGGCGCGGGCATCTACGTCGACGGCGGCGGCGAGAAGTCGACGCACCTCACGATCAAGAACACGACGGTCGCCGACAACGCCCCGGCCGGGCCCGGCCAGGGCAACGGCATCTTCCTCGCGAGCAAGGCGGAGGTCACCGTCGTCGGCTCCGTCTTCTTCGGCAACGGAATGAAGGACGAGCTCGCCGTGGTCGATGACACGGGCAGCTCGTGGGTCGACGTCTCGCACTCGCTCATCAAGACCGCGGCGAAGGGGGTGAAGGTCGGGGCCGGGGTGTTCGCCGCGGAGCCGCTGTTCGCCGATCCGAAGTCGCTCGACTACCACCCGCGCTCGAAGGCCGGCCGTTGGGATCCCAAGGCTGGAGGCGGCGCCGGTGGCTGGGTGACGGATGACGTCACGAGCCCATGCATCGACGCGGCCGATCCCGCGCTGCCGATCGGCCAAGAGCCGGTGCCCAATGGCGCGCGGGTCAACCTGGGTCGTCATGGCGGCACGGCGGAGGCGAGCAAGTCGACGGGGGAGAAGTCCGCCGAGCCCACGCCCGCGCCCAGCCCCTCGAGCAGCGCCGCACCGACGGACGACCCGAGCTTCCCGGCAGCCGGCAGCGACGCGCCGCCCGCGCGCGGCTGCTCTCGCTGCACGGTGGGCTCGCAGAGCGAACGTCCGCGCGCGGCTTGGGTGCTGGCCGTCGCTGGCCTCGCGGCCGGGGTCTGGCGGAGCCGCGCGCGGTCGGTTGACCCAAGGAAAGACCGGTGCTTCGCTACCGGGCGCGCCGTGGGGAAAGCGCCCCGGCGACGCGAGAAAGCATGACCTCGTCCACGCCTCGCGAGACCGCTCGACCCACGAGCCTCGAGGGCCCTCACGCAGGGCTCGAGGGGGCCTCGCAGGGTGAGCCCTTCGCTGCGGCTCGCGCGCGGCTCCCGCTCGAGTGCAGCCGGTCGCTCGAGCCTGACTCCCCCTCGCGTCACGAGCTGGACGTCCCCGCCGGCGACGCCCTCGCCACGCTCGCGCCGGCCCTCGAGGTGCCCTCGCTGACGGCGCTCGCGGCGGCGTGGGTGGCGTATGTCGCCCGCACACGCTCGAGCGACGCCACGGCCGACGTCGAGCTGTGCGAGCCTCCGTCCAACGGCGGTGGTCCCGCGCCCCGAGCCCTGTGCACGGTCTTCGATGAGAGCCAGCCGTTCGAGGCGCTCGCCCGCGCCATCGCCTCGCGCGCGCACCCCTCCGGGACCGAGCCGAAGCCTGCCTTCACGGTGGCCCGTGCCCGCGAGGACGACGCGGCGCTCGCCCGCGTCGAGCTCGACGATCGCGGCTTGGTGCGCCTGTCGCTCGACGCCTCGCGCTTCTTCCCGAGCACCGCGGCCGAGCTCGCGGACGGCTTCGCGGCCCTGCTCGCGAGCGCCGCTGCGACACCGGGCAAACCGGTCGCCGAGCTCTCTCTGCTCTCGGACGCCCAGCGCGCTCACCTCGTCTTCGACGTCAACGCCACCCACGCGCCGTTCGAGCCGCGCTGTTTCCACGAGCTGTTCGAGGAGCAGGCGCAGGCCACGCCCCACGCGGTCGCCCTGCGGTTCCACGACAGCGCCCTCAGCTACGCCGAGCTCGACGCGAAGGCGAACCAGATCGCCCACTACCTGACGAAGCACGGCGGCGAGCGGCGCCCCGTCGCGATCCTCTTCGAGCGGTCGGCGGAGATGATCATCGCCTTGCTCGGGGTCATGAAGGCGGGCGGCGCGTACGTCCCGCTCCTGCCAGACGTGCCCCCCGCGCGGCTCGCGCACCAGCTCGCCGAGACAGGCGCACCCATCGTGCTCACGCAGGCGAAGCTCGAGAGCGCCATCCCCGCGGCGAGCGCGGTGCGCGTGGTGTGCCTCGACCGCGACGCGGCGACCCTCGAGCGCGAGCCGAAGACGAGCCTGGGCCGCCTCGCGCGCCCGGAGGATCTCGCGTACGTGATCTACACGTCGGGCTCGACCGGCAACCCCAAGGGCGTCGCGGTCCGTCACGACAACCTCGTCAACTACACGCGCTTCCTCGCGAAGAAGCTCGGCCTGGAGCTCGCGGGCCACGCCGCCCAAGCGCTGTCATGTGCGACGGTGTCGACGCTCGCGGCAGACCTCGGCAACACCAGCATCTTCCCCTGCCTGGCGACGGGCGGCTGCCTGCACGTCATCGACCACGCCATGAGCCTCGACGGCAACGCGTTCGCGGCCTACGCGCGCAAATATCCCATCGACGTGCTGAAGATCACGCCGTCGCACCTCGCCGCGCTGCTCGCGTACGAGGGCTGCGACGAGGTCTTGCCGAGGCGCTTCTTGGTGACGGGCGGCGAAGGCTCGACCTGGCCGCTCCGCGAGAAGGTGCGCGCGCGACCCGGGCTCGTGTGGTTCAACCACTACGGCCCGACCGAGACGACCATCGGCTCGCTCACGTACGACCTCGACGAGGTCGACCGCCACTTCACCCCGATCATCCCCATCGGCCGCCCGATCGCGAACACACGCGTCTACGTGCTCGACGACCGCAGGCGCCTCGTCCCCAAGGGGGTGGTGGGAGAGCTGTACATCGGTGGGCGCGGCGTCACCGCCGGCTACATGAACCAGCCCGAGATGACCGCGGAGCGCTTCCTCGACGACCCCTTCGCGGCCTCGCCAGGCGCCCGCATGTACCGCACTGGCGATCGCGTGCGGATGCTCCCCAGCGGCGCGATCGAGTTCCTCGGTCGCGTCGACCACCAGGTGAAGATCCGGGGGTACCGCATCGAGCTCGGGGAGATCGAGGCGACCCTGCGACGCCACCCGGACGTCCGCCAGACGATCGTCGTCGCTCGCGAGGATCGCCCGGGCGATCTTCGCATCGTGGCGTACGTGGTGCCGGCGCGCGCGCCCGCTCCGCCAACGTCGAGGCTCGCCGACGCGCTCGGCGCGGAGCTGCCGCCGTTCATGCTCCCGTCCGCGTTCGTGATGCTCGACGCGCTGCCGCTCAACGCGAACGGCAAGGTCGATCGCAAGGCGCTGCCGAAGCCGGAGGAGTCGATCACCGGAGGCGAGGACGACGACGACGCACCCGCGCCCTCGCTCGGCACCCTCGAGCAGAAGGTGGTCGACATCTGGCGAGACGTCCTGGGCGCGAAGCGCGTCTCGCCGACCGACGATTTCTTCCGCATCGGAGGCGACTCGCTGAAGGCGCTCTACGTGCTCGCGCGGATCGAGAAGGAGCTCGGCAAGCGTCTCACGCACGGCGAGCTCATCATGGCGCCGACCGTGAAGGGCCTGGTCGCCGCGCTCCAGCGCGAGGGACCCCGACGCGAGTTCGCGTCGCTCGTGCCGCTCCAGCCGCACGGCACGAAGCCTCCGCTGTTCTGCTTCCACGGCGGCGGCGGGCACGTCTACTACTACCGAGACCTCGCGCGCCGGCTCGGCTCGGACCAGCCGTTCTACGGCCTGCAGGGTCGCCACGCAGACGGCAAGCTCCCGCGCCAGACCCGCGTCGAGGACATGGCCGAGTTCTACCTCGAGGAGATGAAGGAGGTCGCCCCCACGGGCCCCTACTACCTCGCGGGCGCTTCGTTCGGCGGCAAGGTCGCCTTCGAGATCGCTCAGCAGCTGCTACGCCGCGGAGAGAAGGCCGCCCTCGTCGCGATGTTCGACACCTGGGGCCCTGGCTACCCCGACTATCAGGTCGGACACACGGCGCAGGCGGCGGGCTGGCTGTACCGCCGCATCGAGCACCACCTCGGCAGCGTGCTGATGCTCGAGCACGAGCGGCGTTGGCCCTACCTGAAGGAGAAGGCCCAGAAGACCCGCGAAGAGCTCCGGGACGTCGTGAACCTGAAGCTCTCGCAGCTGAAGCAGCGCAAGGTCCCAGGCGTCGCGAAGATCGCGCCGGACGTCGACGAGGGCTTCATCGCGATCGCCAGTAAGGCCTACAAGCCCACCTTCTATCCGGGCAAGGTCATCCTCTTCCGATCGAAGCAGCAGCCCATCGGCGTCCGCTACGATCGCTCGCTCGGCTGGCGGGGCCTGGCGGCAGACCTCGAGATCCACGACGTGGTGGGGCTGCACGCCGCCGTCGTCGCCGAGCCGCGCGTGAAGTTCCTGGTCGAGAAGCTCTTGCCTTGCCTCGAAGAGGCGCGGGCGGCGCACGGCGCTTAGGCCCGTCGAATCAGCGAACGGTCCAAGGGACAGACGCTGGGGAGGCGATCGAAGCGACGAGCGGATGCGCGTCGACCGGTCGAACGAGCTGTTTCAGCTTCTGGAGCGCATCAGCGGGGCTGATCGCCACGGGGCGGGACTTGTCGTGCGTCCTCGGCTGCTCCAAGTGAAGTACTACGCGCAGCTTCTTCACGTTGAGGACGTCCTGCGCGAAGCCGCTTTCGTGCGAGTCGCTCGAGCCTAGCGCTGCGGGGAGAAGCCCAGCGAGGGTGTCAAACACTTTCTCGACCACCAGCTCGCAGAGGTCCACAGGGTTGTCGAACGGGTGGTTGCGAAAGTCCTTCGCTTCGATGAACCACGCTGTGGCGCGCGAAGGATCGAGCGCGATCACGTCGACCGCCTTGGCGCCACCGCACATGTTGGTGAAGCGGCGCCTGTAGAACGACCAATCATCGTACTTGGACGCATGCCAGCCATCCGGGAAGTCGAACGTCAGCGAATCGACGTGGACTGCGGGCATGACCTACTCACCCGCCTGAAGGTACCGCCTGGACTGATCGAGCTCCTCGTCGAGGACGACAATCGCACCCATGTCCTCGACCGCTGGGCCTTGCTCCACTCGAACCGTGCTGCCATCGAGGTGAAGCCCGAAGTACCGCACCTCGGTGTCGCGCAGAGGAGGCAGGAGCGGATTTGCCCTGGTCTCGTCGCCTACCAGCATCTCCAGCTCTCGGAGCAAGAAGAGGCTGTGGGTCGCGACGAACACCTGAATGCCGTGGTTGCTCAGATCGACGATGGTCTTGGCGACCTGCTTGATGATCCGGGGGTTGAGGTTCGCCTCGGGTTCGTCCCAGAAGAGGCACCCCTTATCGAACAGCGCCCCGGTCGCAATGAGCCTAGCCAACATGCCAAGCTTCCGAAGGCCCTCCGCCACCAGAGGCATCTCCATGCGGCCTCGTCCCTCGGTGACCAGGTAGAACCGACCGTTCTTGTCGAGCTCGATCTTCCCGCCCATGGACTCTTCGAGGGGCAGTAGCAGATCGTTCACCCGTGTCTCCTTCACGCCGCGCTTGAGGGGTCGGCCGAGGAGGAGGCAGGTGTCTCGCCATGTCTCTTCGAACTCGAGGTAGTGGCCTTCGTACAGCGACACGAACCCGGGGAAGATCGTAAGCAACTCGCGAGTGGGGAGATACGCGGGCGCCACAGCTGCGAACGCCTTCGGGAGCTTGCGGATCTGAACCTCTGCCGTGCTCTGGGTCGCGAATCCGAATTCGACGTTGAGGCTCGGGTTGAAGAACTCGGCGCGAACATCGCATCGCGACTTGCCGTGGGTTCGCCGAGCGATCCGCCCGAGCGATTCGGCCCGGAACACGTTCACGAGCTTTTCAGCTATCCGAGGCTGCAGCGTGGCCTTGGTGGGGGTCGAGGTCGGGGCCCTGGCAAACTCTTCGGCGCTCACAGCGAGCACGGAATAGGCCAGCTTTAGAAGGTGGGTCTTTCCAGCGCCGTTCTCGCCGACGAACACGTTCAACTTGGATCCGAACACCAGGGTCTCTTTGGGAAAGACCGTGAAGTTCTGGAGATGAAGGCTGCGGATCACAGCGGCGCACCAGCGCCAAGCGCATCAGCAAGCGTGACGAGGGGGGACATCCTGTCCATCTTTGCGTCAGTCCCTCTCGGGCGGCAGCTCCTGCTCTTTGCGCTCCTGCGGGTCTTTGCTCTCGAGGCGCTCTTCCTCGCGGGCGCGGGCAGACTGCGGGGCCTGGCGCGAGACGATGTCGACGTTCGCCGTGGGAGACGGCAGCGCGACGCCGCGCCCCACGCCGCCCGGCTCGGGCGGGCGGGGGTACGCGAACGCCGTCGTCAGCATCACCGTGTGGCGCTGCAGCTCGGGGATCACGGCGACGTCGCCGAGCGCGAACTGTCGGTTGTACTGGTACCGCCCCTCGATGCGCATGAAGACGGCGCGCGGCACGTAGCCGAGCGCGGCGTCGAGCAGGACCGAGAGCCCGGGCGACACTTCGTCCTCCCCGTCGGAGAAGGCCCGCGTCACCTGCACCGCCGCCGAGCCGCCGAAGTCGAGGCCCTTCGGGAGCTCGACGGAGCCCGTGTGCGTGCCCGTGTCGTTGAGGGTGACCTGCCGCAGGATCAGGTTGGGCGTGGCGTCGCGCGCGTACGAGAGCGACATGTTCCCCCCGACGGGCGTCCAGCGGACGTTCGCGCCGCCGATGGGGTCGGGATAGGGCAGCGGGTCGCCGGCCTGGAGCGCCACGACGTCGTAGGCGTACAGGCCGCCCACATGGAGCTGCGTGGCCCAGTCCAGGGAGAACTGGTGCGTCCAGTCGCCGACGATGCGGTGCACGAGCTGCAGGCTGTCGTCCGGACGCACGCCCTCTTGGAACGGGGACCACTGCACGTCGTTCGACTGGGTGATCCCGAACAGCTCGCGCTTGTACTCCTTGTTCGCGCCGAGCGTGAGCGAGGCGGTCTGCGTGTAGCCGTCCTCGTTGTCCTCGGTGATCGAGTGCGCGTGGGCGCCGGCGAACGCCTGGAAGAACGTCCACGTCGGGCCCACCTCCGCCGTGATCCCCTGCCCCACACCGGCGGTGATGATCATGTCGTTGCCGCCCGTCGTCGCCTGGACCTGCCCGCCGGCCGCCCCGCCGGTGAGCGACAGCAGCGACGTGGTGCTCTGGGAGCCGGTCACCGCGAAGGTGAGGTCGACCCCCTCCTGGACGGGCGCGCGCATCCCGTAGGACAGCGCCTGGCTGAACGCGCCGAGCTCGGGGTGGAGGAAGTAGAGCGTGTAGCCGACGCCGTACGTGAGCGTGTGCGTCGAGTCGGCGCGCTCCATCTGCAGGCGGAAGGCCGGGGTGATCGTGAAGAAGCCGTCCGGCTCGGGCCCGGTGCCCTCGGGGGCGTCGTCCTCCGGGATGGGCGCACCGTTCGCGTTGTCGGTGAAGCCGAACGTCGCGTTGCCCGAGATGTCCCACTCGACGGCGGTCTGCGCGCGCGCCTCGACCGTCACGAGCAGCGCCGCGACCGTGAACAGCGTGGAGGCCCAGGGCGGTCGTCCCACGAGACCGTCCACGGCTACCACGTCTTTCGCCCGGCCGTAGAGAGAACTATGGTGGGGCGGCGTGAGAAAGACCCGGGAAGGGGCCGCCGAGGCGAGCTTCGTCTCCATCTCGAACATGGCGGAGGCGCTGCGCGCGCCAGGGGCGGCGCTGCCGGGTGCCCCGCTGCTCCCCGGCGAGCTCGCGAGCCTCGACGCCGCCCACGTCCCCCACGTCGACATGGGCGGGCTCGATCTCACCGCCGCCACCATCGCCCGACAGATCACGAGCTCGGCCCGACGCATCGTCGGGCTGCTACCGGCGAGCGCCAACAGCGATCCGCTGAGGCTCGTCGAGTCGGTGGGGCGAGGCGTGGTCATGCTCGACGGCCGGTTCGTCGTCGTCCTCGATCCCGAGCGCCGCTCCGGCCCCCTCCAGGACAACGTCGACGGCGTGGGGACGGCGCACGCCGTCGCGCCGGGGGTCATCGTCGTCTCCCCTCGCACGACGATGCAGCCGGGCGCCAAGGCCGAGGGCATCAAGGATCTGCTGAGCCTCGCGCGCCAGCGCGAGGACACCTGGCGGGTCGTGCTCGTCGATCTCACCGGCTGCGCGCTGCCCGGTGAGCTGCTCGACGTGTTGCCCCTGCTGGATGGCGTCTTGATCGTCGGCCGCTCGGGCAGGGCGACCGAGAGAGATCTCAGGCGCTCGAGCGCGAGGGTCCCGAAGGAGCTCTTGATGGGGATCGTGTTGACGGATTGAAGAAAGCCGTCCGGCGTGCGAGATCAACGAGGCCGATGCGCGCCCTCGCCTACCTGCAGAACAAGCAGATCCACCGCTGGGGCCCCGACTACTTGCGGCACATGCTGCTGCGCCGGCGCGAGGCGGCCTCCCACCACGGCACGCGGCACCTGCTCTTCGCGCTGTGCGACCACTGGGAGCCCCTGTTCGGCGGCGTCGGAGACGCCCACGGGGACGAGCGCGTCCGCGCGTGGACCGAAGGGTACCCGCGTATGGCGGGGCGCTTCAGGGACGCGGACGGCTGCACCCCCAAGCACTCGTTCTTCTTCCCAGGCGAGCACTACCGCCCGCGCTGGCTCGAGGGGCTCGCAGGGCTCGCCCGCAAGGGCTTCGGCGAGGTCGAGCTGCACCTGCACCACGACGGCGACACGCGGGAGAGCCTCGCCGCCGACGTCTCGCGCTACGTCGGGGAGATCGCGTCGCACGGCCACCTCTCTCGCGACGCGAGCGGCCGCCCGCGCTTCGCGTTCATCCACGGCAACTGGTGCCTCGCGAACGCCCGCGCAGACGGCCGCTGGTGCGGGGTAGACGACGAGATCCCGCTCTTGCACGAGCTCGGCTGCTACGCCGACTACACCTTCCCCGCCCCCGAGAACGAGTCGCAGCCTCGCGTCGTGAACCAGATCTTCTGGCCCACCGGCGATCTGTCGCGAAAGCGCGCCTACGAGGACGGCGCGCGCGCCCACGTCGGGGACAAGCGCACCGATCGCATGCTCTTCATCACCGGCCCGAGCGGCTTCTTCATCGACGGCAAGCGCGCCCGCATCGAGGGGTCGGCGCTCACCTCGCACGACCCCGCCTCCGACAAACGCGTCGCCCTGTGGGGCGACCTCGGCATCTGTGTCGAGGGCCGCCCCGACTGGGTCTTCGTGAAGATGCACACCCACGGCGCCCCCGACGCCGAGGCCGCCTCACTGCTCGGCGACGGCGGCGTGAAGCTGCACCGCCTCCTCGCCGACCATTACAACGACGGCGTCAGGTGGAAGCTCCATTACGTCTCCGCTCGAGAGATGTTCAACGTCGCCCTCGCAGCGATGGACGGCAAATCGGGCGACCCCGGTGAATACCGGGACTACGCGCTGACGCGGCCGCCCGCGCTCGGCTGAGCCCCAGACGGGCGCTACACCTTCCGGCGCAGCACCCGCGCCGCGAGCTCCTCGGTGAGCGCGTCCTCCGCGACGGCCTCGAGCGCCGCTCGGAGATCTGCGTCGGCGGTGGCGTCGGAGACGACGCGCACGCGCTCCCCACCACGCTTGCCCTCGCGATGGGCGAGCAAGATCGCCGCGCCGAGCCGGTGATCCGGCGAAGCTCGAGCGTCTTCCATCACCTCGACGAGGGCCTCGGGCCCGCTGTCGACGACCCGGTAGCCCGCCGTCCCACCGAGCTTCGAGATCCGCTCCAGCCAATCGGCGAACCGCTCCCCGCGGTGGCCGAGCCCCTGCGCCACCGCAGCCGCGCTCTGCTTGAGCACGCTCGTCGCGAGCGCGCGCGCCACCAGCGAGTGGAGGAGCACGGTCGCCTCATCCCCCCGCGGGTCGCGGAAGGCCTTGAGCTCAACCCTGCGTCCATCGCCGAGCTCGAGCACCACGCCACCCTCGGTCGGCACCGTGCTCGTGACGTGGGAGAACGGCACGAAGCGCCTGCGGAGGAGCGAGCGAACGCGCACCCCGTCGAGGCCCACCGTGAGCGTCGGAGGCAGCGTCAGCTCGACCATCACCAGACCCACCAGCGCGATCCCGACGAGCGCGAGGGCCGTGCCGAGCGTGACGGCTCCGCCGACGAGGGTCGCGACGAGGGCCATGCCGACCACCGTCGACAGGCTCGCGACGATCAACACCCCGCACCCTACGGGCCCGGTCTGAGAGGGCGGCGCGAGGCGCGTCGTGAACACCCGACGGTCCAGCGAGACGCCGGCCGCATCGAGCAGCGCGTCCGCCTCGCGCTGCGTGGCGAGCTCCACGGCGAAGACATCCCCTTCGCGGACGTCGACGAACGCGCGCACCCCCCAGCGGCCCTCGACGGTCCACCCCTGAGCGATTCGCGGCAGGGGCACCGACGTCTGCCAGCGCGCCGACCTCACCATCAGCGCCCCGTCCTCCACGCGGACCGAGGACACCTGCCCAACCGCCGCCCCCAGCGCCGTCGGCTGCGTGCGAAGCTGGACCAGAGCACGGCGCCGGTGAGCACGAGCAGATAGCCGAGCAACAGACCCCAAAACGACGTCATCGCCCAGGCCGCCGCCATGAGCGCCGCGCCGACCAGGGCGGCCCCGAACGCGACGCGACGCCGGCGACGGCGCCTCACCACGACGACGACCGCGCCCTCGGAGCTGAACCCCACCGGAGATTTGTATCACCGTCGGCGGGGGACTCGAGGCACGTCGGGCGTCTACTCGAGCAAGATCGAGCCGAGGAACGTCGTGGAGCCGATCTGATCGATCGCGCGCCGCACGCTCCTCGCGTCGCTCTTGCGCACCATCGTCGCGAGGACGAAGCCGTCGATCGAGTCGGTGATCAGGTTCACGTCGGCGCTCTCGAGCACCGGCGGCGTGTCGACCACGATGTAGTCGTAGCCAGCGAGCCGCAGCCGGTCGACCGCGATCGAGAAGGCGATGGGGTCGACCAGCGGGGCGTATTTGTTCACGGGGTTGATGGCGATGGCGTGCAGCGACGGCAGCACCTCGGCCGCGACCCACGGCTCGAGCGGCTCTCGTCGGTGGCGCACCAGCTGCTCCTGGAAACACGTGGGCGGCATGAACCCGAGCGTCGCCGCGATCGACGGCGCGCGGAGGTTCGCCTCGAGGATGAGCACGCGCCCGCGTGCGCCCTCGCGCAGCGACGCCGCCAGGTTGATCGCCGCGGTGGTCTTGCCCTCGCGGCGCGCCGCGCTGGTGACGCCGATGACCTTGGGGTCGCCGCGCTTGGACAGCTGGTGCCTGAGGGCGCGGTAGGCGTCGGCGCGGATCGAGTAGGGGTCCTTGATCATCGCGAGGTGCGGGCTCACGTCCTCGTTGATCGTGACCGGGTGCACGTCGAGCGGGGTGATGGGCAGCGCGCCGTGCCCCTCGGTGATGACGGTCTCCTCGGCGCCGTGCCGCATCGCCGTCGACGGCGGGGCCGCGGGGATGTGCATGGGGCCGCGGCTGGTCGAAGGCGGCAGCAGATCGCTCATCGCCGACGACAGGTGCATGACCCGCGAGAGCATCTCCTCGCGCACGTGGGCCGGGGGCGGCACGCTCCGCCAGTTGTCGATGACGCTGCGCACCCGGCGCGCCTCGATCAGGAGCGCGCGCGCGGCGGGGTTGTCGGCGAGCGGCGAGAGGCGCTCGACCATCACGTCGAGCTGACGCTCCACGCCCGGGCCTTGCCCGTAGCCGGCGGTCATCATCGGCGCCACCACCTGCGGCTCGTGCCCCGGGGTACGACCGCGAGGACCGGAGACACGCGCGACAGATCGGCCTCCTCGTAGATGCGGCTGTCGAGCAGCGCGCGGATGATCGCGAGGATCATCGCGAACATGCCGGCCGCGCCCCCCGCGATCAGCACGATCAGGGTCTTGCCCGGGGGCTCGGGGCGCGTGGGGATGTAGGCCGGGTCGAGCACGACGACCTGGTCGGAGTACCCGCCGAGCGAGGAGGCCGCCTCGATCTGAGCGCGGAAGTAGTTGCGCTCGAGCTCGTTCATCTGGTCGCGCGCCTCGCCGACGTCGCGAGACTTTCGCGCCCAGTCGGTCTCGAGCGCGACGATCTTCTCGGCCGCGTCGACCTCACCTTCGGTCTTCGGGTCGCCCTCCTTCGGCTTGTCCTTGTCCTTCTTGTCTTTGTCCTTGTCGTCCTTCTTGTCGCGCTGGGTGAGCTCGGCCTCGACTCGCTTCTTGCGGTCGATGAGCTTCTGCCGCGCCGCCTCCGGATCGAGCCCGACGCCCGTGCCGCCAAGCTTCTTCGCCTTGTCGGAGGCGATGCGGCCCTCGACGTCCTTGAGCACGGCCTGCGCGTCGGAGAGGCGCTTCTTCGCGGCGACGACGTTCGGGTGGGCGTCGGTCAGGGTGGCGGAGTGCGAGGCGAGATCGGCCCGCGCCGCGCCCACCGCGGTCTCCGCGAGCTGGCGCTCGCTCTCGAGCTGAGGGTCGGCGGGCACGTCGAGGGCCATCGGCGCGGGGGTGTCGCCGGAGAGAGCGGCGTTCAGCCTGGCCGCCTGCCGCTGCAGCGCGAGCGTGCGAGCGTCGGGGGCCGCGCCGCCGATGGAGCTCATCATCTGGCTCTCGCGCTCGAGCTGGCGTTGCACGCGCATCGACGCGCCGAACTGGCCGGTCTGATCGAGGGCGAACTCGGGGTTTTCGGAGAGGAACGTCGCGAGCGCGAACTCCTTCTCCTTCAGGATGGTCTCGGCGTTGGACTTCTCCACCGAGAGGAACTCCTGCTGCACCTTCGACTGCTGGATCCTCAGGCGCTGGTTCTCGTCGATGAGCGACTGGGCGAGCCGCTCGGTGACCTTCTTCACGACCTCGGGGTCGCGGCCCTTGTAGGAGATCGAGAAGGTGTCGGTCGAGCGCGGGCGGAAGGTGATGTCGCGGCGAAACTCCTCGACCGCCTCGATCTCCCCGCGCTTGGCGCGGGTCTCCTCGTACAGGCCCATCTCCTTGACGATGGCGTCGAGCCGCGAGCGCGCGAGCAGGATCTCCTGGAGGCGCGTGCCGAGCGTGAGGCTCTGACCCCCGCCCTCTTGCTGGAGGCGCACACCCTGCCGATAGATGACGATCGTCTCCGACTTGTACGACGGCTTGCGGACGACCGCGTAGCTGACGCCCGCGATGAGACCGAGCGCGATGATCAGCGCCGACGGCTTCCAGTTGAGGATGGCCCGCTTGACGATCGTCAGCATGCGCGCGAGCTCGACGCCCGCGCCGCCCTGCGGCTCCCCTGTTCCCAAACTCGTCGTGTTGTCCATGACCCAATCTCAGCCTAGCGCGTCTTGATGGTGCCCAGCGCACGGAGCCCGAGCCGCGCGACGTCTCTCTCGTCGTACACCTTGGGGTTGAAGGCGCCTACCGCGAGCGCGATCAGCGGCAGGAGGCCGAAGAAGGAGAGCACCGCCGTCTTGATCAGCAGGTAGACCCGGTTCTCGGGCTGCTCCGCGAAGCCCCAGTCGGCGTGGTCGTAGCGCAGCTCGAGGCTCTCCTTGTCGGCGTTCTTCTTGAGGGTCAGCTTGTTGCGATCCCCTTCGGCCTCCTTGAGACGGGCGAGCGCCCCGATGAGCCCCCGCTCGGCGCCGTCGGCCTGGACCTTGAACTCGCCGCGCCGCTCGGGGATGGTCTCCTCTGCGCGCGCGCGAACTCGGCCTCCGTCTCGAGGCGCTCGATCTCCTGCTTGGTGAGGTTCACCGTGTCGGTCGCCAGCTTGAGCTTCGCCTCGTAGCGATCGCGGCGGATGGCAGCGTCCTTCTTCACCACGAGATCCCCAGATCCCGCGCGATCGTCAGCGCCTGCTCGGGGTCGGGGTAGCGCATGCTGATCGCGATGCGCGCCGAGCGGGGCGGGGTCATCGGCCAGCGCGGCTGGATGAACTCGTTCTTGTAGACGTCGACGTCGATCAGATCTCGGAAGAGCTCGAGCGCGAAGCGCGGGTTCTTCTCCTGCAGGTCGGGGCGGAACCCGTGCTTGAGCATCAGCTCGGTCAGCGCCGAGTCGGTGAAGCACGCGTGATAGACGTGGTCCTGGAATTTGTTCGCCGTGTGGGCGACCGCGTCCTCGGCGTGCTCACCCTCGGTCGCCGTCAGCACGATGGTGGACTCGTAGTAGCGCTGCTTGTTCAGGGTGCGCGCCGTGATCGCGCCGGCGACCAGCAGCGTGACCCCGAGCGTGACGAAGATCGTGCGCCACGCGCGCGACAGCAGGCGCGTCACCTCGTCGAAGACGCCGCGAAAATCGAGCTCGCGGTTCTCCCACCGACTCACGGCTGCTCCACCGCGCCGCTGAGCACGTCGCCGAGGTGGCGCGCGCTGTCGCGCCATGTGCCCCGGCCCGTGAGCCGGACGATCTGCTGGGCGTCGTAGCTGCGCTCGAGCGCGCGCTCGAGCGCGGCGGTCAGCGCGGGCACGTCCTTCGGGGGGATGAGCTCGCCCATCCTCACGTCGTGGAGCATGTCGGGCACGCCCCCGACCGCCGTGGCGACGACGGGCCGCCCGCAGGCCAGCGACTCGATGACGCAGTTCGGCGTGCCCTCCGCGTAGCTCGGCAGCGTGCTGAGGTCGCTCGCGGCGTAATACCGCGCCACGTCGTCGATCCCGAGAGTACCCGTCATCACGACCCTGTCAGCGAGCCCCTGCGCCCAAGTCTTGCAGGCCTCCGTGTCTTCGCCATCGCCCACGAGCACCAGATCGACGTCGGGGTGGCGCAGCGCGACCTGATCGAACGCGTCCATCAGCTCGTATACGCCCTTGCGGCGCTCGAGGCGGCCCACGTAGACGATGTGCCGGCGGGCCGGGTCGAGCCCGACGTCGCGCTTCGCCTCGACCTTGTCACGAGGGTGAAAGACCGCCGAGTCGACGCCGTCCTCGACGACGACGAGGCGGCTCCAGGGGACGCCGAACGAGTGCGCCGCCTCGGCCAAGGGGTACGAGACCGCGATGATGCGCGAGACGGTCGGGAAGGTTCGCCGGAGCCAGCGGCCGACCGGCGGGTTCTTCGCCGCGACGTTCATGTCTCCGCCGTGGAGCTTCACGACGACCGGCACGCCGAGGAGCTTGCCGAGCAAGATGGAGGCGACCCCGTCGGGGTAAGCGAACGGGCTCAAGATCACGTCGAAGCGACCCCGCATCCGCTCGACGTCGGGCAACACGCCCGCAGCGTACAGCGGGGCGTGCACGGCCGCGAAGCGGGGCACGTGCAGGAACCGAGGGTGGCGAACCGGGAGGCCCGCGATCTCGTCCTCGCGCGGGACCTCGCCGGCGACGCTCGCCCGAGTGCGCCCGCGCAAGAGCCCCGCCCCCGGAAACCACGGCACGGGGTTGAGGACCGTGACCTCCCACCCCAGCTCGCGCAGCGCGGCGAGCTGCCTCTTGTTGTAAGGGCCGAAGGAGGGCTCGACGCGGTTGGGGAAGATGCGGGTGACGCACAGGACCCGCACCGGCGCGCCGTCCGCGCGGCGATCAGGCACCCGGCTGTCCCGGGAAGACGCGGTTGAGCTGCAACAGCTTGAAGATCGCGAGAGGCTGGTCTCTCAGGCCCGCGATGCGGACCTCGCCACCGAACGCGCGGACACGCTTGAGCAGGGAGACGAGGGCCCCCACGCCGGAGCTGTCGATCAGCCGCAGGTTCGACAGGTCGAGCGTGATGCTCTTGCGCCCCTCGGCGACGAGCGCGTCGAGCGTGGGCCGCAGCTCGGGCGCCGTGAGCGCGTCGAGCGTCCCGTCGATGCTCACCAGGGTCTCTTCACCGTTGTCGCTTCGCGTGTGGCCCATTCAGACTCCTACCGCGTTGATTCGTCTTCATAGCCCAACCCGCCGCGGAAGGAAGGGTCCTTGTCGCCGGCGCAGCTCACGGCGCCGCGCTCGCCGAGCCTTCCCCGCCGGCTCCTCGGGCGTCGGCCGCGCCCACGCGCCACCGCTTGATCATCGTGAGCGTGTGAGGCGGCCCGGCTTGGTAGCGAATTTCGTCGAGGAACGAGCGCATGATGAACAGGCCCATGCCGCGCTCGGGCAGCTCGTCCGGCAGGTCGAGGTGCTGCGCGGGGTCGAAGGGGTGGCCGGTGTCGGTGACCTCGATCACGAC
Organism: Polyangiaceae bacterium; assembly: GCA_016719945.1. Taxonomy (GTDB): domain Bacteria; phylum Myxococcota_A; class Polyangia; order Polyangiales; family Polyangiaceae; genus Xiheicaenibacterium. The sequence continues at coordinate 37,865 of JADJYE010000007.1, forward strand.
CGAGCCGCCCGCCTCGTCCACGTCGCTCGCGTACACCTTGATGTCGATGCGCCCCGCGCTGGCCCCCTTGTAGCCGTGGATCGCGAGGTTGTTGAAGGCCTCGCTGAACGCGGACACGACCGCCATGACGAACTCGTCTTGCAGCTCGCCCTTGGCTTTGTCGTCGGGAGCGTGCGCGACCTCGGGGGGCGAAGAGCGCCCCGTCGGGCGGCCGGGTCCGAAGAGCTTGCACGCTGCGCCGACGACGCGGACTGCGACGTCGCGGTACTCAAGCGCTCCGGGCACACTCAGCGTGATCACGGGGTCTCGGGTGCGGACGCGCGCAGCACGCCGCGCGCCGAAAGAAGGGCGATGTGAGGCTACACGACTCGCTCCCCCTCGCATATAAATGTGCCGTGATACCGAGCGTCAAGGTCACCAAGCGCGCCATCGACATCCTCTCGTCGTCGATCGGCCTGCTCGCTTCGGCGCCGCTCATGCCGCTCATCGCGCTCGCGATCTACGTCGAGGACAAGGGGCCCATCCTCTACAAGCAGCGCAGGGCGGGCATGCTCAAGGGCTTCGAGGACCGCGACGGCCTCTCCCTGCCGGTCTTCGAAGAGTTCGACATGTTCAAGTTCCGCTCGATGCGCATCGACGCGGAGAAGTTCACCGGCGCCGTGCTCGCCCAGGAGAACGACCCGCGCATCACGCGCGTCGGGCGCTTCCTGCGAAAGAGCCGGCTCGACGAGCTGCCCCAGCTCATGAACATCCTGCGCGGGGAGATGAGCCTCGTCGGCCCCCGCCCCGAGCGCCCGGAGCTGCTCGTGAACCTCGCGCTCGCCATCCCCTTCTTCGAAGAGCGCATGCGCGACGTGAAGCCCGGTCTCACCGGCCTCGCGCAGGTCTCGCTCGGCTACACCGGGCGCGCGTTCGAGGGCAGCGAGGCTTCGGCGTTCGAGGGCACCCTGCTCAACCCCTTCGATCTGCCCGAGACCGAGGGCTCGACCGCAGACGACATGCGGATGAAGCTCCTCTTCGATCTCGCGTACGCCGCTGCGCTCGAGGGCCTGGGCAGCTTCCTGAGGATGGAGCTCGGCGTGATCTTCAAGACGCCCTGGGTCATGGTGAAGGGCGTGGGGCGGTAACGGTTTGCATGAGAGGGCACGTCGTTGTCCTCGATGACGTAGGTGCCGCTATTTCACCCCCCCGGCCCCCCTCGCTGCGCGAGGGGGGTGATCCCTTGGAGGGCTGCCCGGGGCCGCGCGGGCCCCCGCGTGAGGCGCTGGGAATCTCGGCGCGATCGTCGTACACGGGGCGGATGAAGGTCGAGCACTCACGCGGCCCGAACTTCGTCATCGAGGTCGACGAAGGGCTCGCTACGTGCCGCGTCTGGCAGCGCCCCGACCTGACGAGCACCGAGGGTGCGGCGTGCGCCGAGCAGATCTCGCGACACGCCGAGGCCCTCGCCTCGGACCCCAACGCGCGAGGCTTCGTGTTCGATCTGCGCCAAGCGCCGCCGATCGCCGGCCCGCGGACCACCGCCGCGGTCGGGCAGATGGCCAAGGCCTACGAGGTCGCCGGCAAGGGGTTCGCCGTCATCACCGCCGACACCCCGATGATGCTCCTGCAGTTTCGCCGCGTGGTTCGGGAGGCGGCGCCGCTGCGCGGGGTCGTCACCACGGACGAGGCGGAAGCCGTGGAGTCCGTGCGGCGAGCGCGCGCCCGCCGGTAGCATCATCGCTTAGGGGGGTGTCCCTAGCTCGGCTCGGGGTTCGCCCGGCCCTCGCTCACGCTCGCAAGTGAAGGCCGGGCAATCCCCGAGCCTCACCCCAACCTATGTTCCACCCCCTTTGATCTTGCTGGTCCGACCTCCGGTCGGACTAGCCCTCGAGCGCGGCCCTCAGCACGGCGGGCGACACGTTCCCACCCGATACGATCACCCCGATGCGCCGCGCCGCGAAGGGCACCAAGCGCTCGAGCGCGGCCGCCAGCGCACACGCCCCGGAGGGCTCGGCGAGGACCTTCCCCTCGAAGAGCAGCGCCCGGACCGCCGCCGAGATCGCCCCGTCGCTCACGGTCACGGCGACGGCGACGTGCTCCATCGCGATCGCGAAGTTCAGCTCCCCCACGCGGACCGGCTTGAGGCCGTCCGCGATGGTCGTGCCCGGCGCCACCGTGACGCGCTCCTTCGCCTCGAAGCTCCTGCGGAAGGCGTCGGCCGCCTCGGGCTCGACGGCGACGACCCTCGGTCGGCTCGGGTGACCGGTCACGGCGAGGCAGGCGCCGGCGAGCAGCCCTCCCCCGCCGACGGGCACCAGCACGGCGTCGAGCGTCGCACCGCGCTCCTCGGCCTGCTCGAGCAGCTCGAGCGTCGCGGTCGCCTGTCCGGCGATGACGGCCGCGTCGTCGAACGGCGGGATCAGCGCCCCGCCGCTGCGCGCCGCGATCTCGCGGGCGACCCGCTCGCGATCGGGCGTGGTCTTCCCCGCGAACGTGACGCGGCCGCCGAGCGCGCGCACCGCGTCGACCTTCACGGAGGGCGCGTCCTCGGGCATCACCACGTCGACCTCCACCCCGGCCTCGCGTCCCGCCAGGGCGACGGCCTGCCCGTGGTTGCCGCTCGAGAACGTGACGAGACCACGCCGCCGGGACGCCTCGCTCAACGAGAGCACCGCGTTCATCGCCCCGCGCGCCTTGAAGGCGCCGATGCGCTGGAGGCACTCGGCCTTGAGGTAGAGCTGCGCGCCGGCCCGCGCGTCGAGCGCGGGCACGCGCAGCACGGGCGTCCGCTCGACGCTCTTGCCGAGGCGCTCCTTCGCGACCACGACGTCCTCGAACGTGGGCAGGTCCATGCCGCGGTTCGTACACCAGGGGTCGGGCGCGGTCACCGATGACGGCTCTTGCTTCGAGCCGCGCCGCGACGTACCCAGGAGTGAAAATGGGTGACCCGCTGAAGGTCCTCGTCACCGGCTCGAACGGCTTCCTCGGGTCCGCGCTGGTCGATCGCTTGCTCGCGCGAGGCGTGCGGGGGGTGGTGTGCGCGCTCCGCGCGGGGAGCCCGCGAGGTCGCCTCGACGAGGTCTTGGCGCGGCACCCTGGCGCAGGCGCCGCGGTGGTCACCGGCTCCCTGGAGACGGTCGCCGGCGCGGCCGCCCTGCTCGACGGCGTCGGGACGGTGCTCCACGTCGCCGCGACGATGCGCGGCTCCACCGCGCAGATCTTCCACGGCACCGTCGACGCCTCGAAGAACCTCCTCGACGCGATCGCCGCGCGCTCGCCGCGCCCCCGCGTGGTGCTCGTCAGCTCGTTCGGGGTTTACGGCGTCGCCGAGCTGCCGCGCGGCGCCGTCGTCGACGAGACGACCCCGCTCGAGCCTCACCCCGAGCGCCGCGACGACTACTCACACGCCAAGCTCTGGCAGGAGCAGCTGTTCGCCGACTACCACCGCCGCCACGAGGTCCCCCTGGCGGTCGTTCGGCCCGGCGTCATCTACGGCCCGGGCGGAGTGGCGCTCTCGAGCCGCGTCGGCCTCGGCTTCCCGAAGGTGTTCGTCGCGCTCGGCGGGGGCAACGAGCTGCCTCTGACGTACGTCGACAACTGCGCCGAGGCGATCTGCGTCGTCGCCGACAAGGCGCGCTTCGACGGCGATGTGTACAACGTCCACGACGACGACCTGATCACCTGCGACGACTACCTCCGCCGCTACCGAGCTGCGGTCGGCGGGCTGCGCGCGGTCAAGGTCCCGTTCGCTGCCTTCCTCGCGCTGTCCGGCCTCGTCGAGTGGGTCAGCGAGGCGCGCTCGAAGGGGCGAAGGCCCGCGAAGCTCAGCCGCTACAAGACGCGCACGACTTGGGGCGGCAACCGCTTCTCGAACGCCCGGCTCCGTTCGCTGGGCTTCGCGCCCATCGTCTCGACCGACGAGGGGCTGCGCCGCACGTTTGAGCACCTCGCGGCGAAGGCCCAGAGCTGAAGGCGCGACGCCATGTTCTCCACTCCCGGCATCGCGGCCCTCATCGTGCTCATCTACATGAAGCCGCAGGAGTTCGTGCCCGGCCTGGAGGGCCTGCCGCTGCTCTACATCATGCTCGGCGGCGCGGTGCTCGGCCTCTTGCTCGACCTGCGCCTCGGGTACGCCAAGCTCGACCTCCCCCCGCAGACCCCCTACGTGCTCGGTCTGCTCGGGTGGTGCACGGTCACGTACCTGGTGAAGGTCGGCGGCGGCGGGCTGCCTGGCGTGATCGTCGAGCTGGCGATCATCGCGGTCATCTTCTTCCTCATCGGGATGGGGATCCAATCCTTCCGCTCGTACGAGGTCGTGCTCGGCAGCCTCCTGTCGGTCACGTTGTTCGTGGCGTTCGTGTGCTTCCATCAGGGCCTGGGGCCGCTGGGCTGCGCCGTGATGGAGGGCGCGACCAGCGAGACGCTGCGCCCCGACGGCCGCCCCTGTCACAACTCCGAGGAGTGCTACTCCGGCGACGCCGAGCCGGGCGCGCAGTACCAATGTGAGAAGACGGGCCTCTTCGGCACGGTGAGCGTCGGCTCGGGACGCGTCCGCTATCGCGGCGTGCTGAAGGACCCGAACGAGGTCGCGCTGACCTGCAGCGTGGCCCTGCCCATCCTCATGTCACGCCTGCAGCGCAAGCGCTCGCTGTCGCGAGGGCTGCTGCTCGCGCTGGGCGTGCTGCTGGTCGGCGCGACCGTGATCTTCACGCAGTCGCGCGGCGGCGTGCTGGTGTTCCTGGCGGTGTGGGGCGTGTACTTCGTGCGCTCGTTCGGGGTGAAGGGGCTGATCGGCGCGGCGATGTTGGGCGCGCCGCTCGTCCTGCTCGGGGGCCGCTCTGGGTCCGAGTCCGCCGAGTCGTCGGGGGAGCGCTCCGAGGTGCTCTACGACGGCATCAACATGTTCATGCAGAGCCCGATCTTCGGGGTCGGCTACAACCAATACACCGAGCACACCTTCCTCACGGCGCACAACAGCTACATGCTGGCGATCTCGGAGAACGGGTTCTTCGGGCTCTTCCTCTTCCTGTGCATCCTCGTGCTGTCGGTGAAGACGTGCGTCAGCTGTGTCCTCAAATACCGGAACGACCCGGACGCGGAGGTCGCTTCGACCTGTGGCACCGCCGTCCTCGCCTCGCTCGGTGGCGCGGCGGTCGGCTCCTTCTTCCTGTCGTTCACCTACCACCACGTGCTGTGGATCTATTTCGCCATCGCCGCCGGCCTGTACGTCGTGGTCCGGCGCCACGATCCGAGCTTCAAGGTCGGCCTCAACATCAAGGAGCACGCGGTCATCGCGATGGCGACGATCGGCTTCATCGGCGTGATGAAGGTGCTGGTCCGGTCGGTGGGCGGGCACTGATCCAGCCCCGCGCCCCACACGTCACTCATTGCTGAGTTACTTTTCGACCCGCGGGCCTCGACGCGGGGGCCTCCATGAGGCATGGCAAGGAGCGTCGCACCATGAAGTCCCTTGCCTGCGCGGCCGCGTTCACCCTCCTCGTCGCCGCCTGCGGCGATGACTCCCAACAGCCCTCGGGGGGCAGCCCGAGCACAGGGGGCGCCGCGGCCAGGGCGCCGGCGTCTCGAACGGCGGCTCGGGTGGGGCCCTGGGCGGCGGCGGTCAAGGCGAGGGCGGCTTCGCCCCCTGGGACGGGTTCTGCCCGACGACGTTCGAGTTCCGAACCAGGGTTCGTCGTCTCGAACGTGCGGGTCGCGGGCGCGTGGCACGGGTTCGATCTCGGCACGGCGACGCCGATGGCGGGGCCTTCGGCGGGCGGCGAGTACAGCGCCACGATCGACCTGCCCCCTGGCCTGCACGGCTACAAGATCGTCTACGACGACGCCAGCGGCGGCGGGACACAGTGGGTGCTGAACCCGAGCGAAGGTCGGCGGACGTACGTCGACGGCGTCGAGAACTCTGCCGTGAAGGTCAGGGACTGCTCCCGACCTTCGCTCGAGGTCGAGTCATCGAGCGCGGCTCGGCCGAGCAGCGGGGCCGGGACGTTCGAGGCGACGCTCTCCTATGTAGCGCCGGCCAACGGCCTCGGCGCCACGCCGAGCGGGTTTACGGCCGAGCTGCGTCGCGGCTCGACCACGACGCCGTTGTCGGCCAGCGAATTCACCGTCGCGCCGGACGGCTCGGTCTCTGTCGACCTCGCTGGCCTCGACGACGGCAAGTACCACCTCTACGTGACGCCCCACGCAGACGGCGCGCCCGCGGGTGAGCCCGCGCGCCTCGTGTTCTGGATCGAGGCCGAGGCCTTCGATTGGGACGGCGCGCTCATCTACATGGTGATGACCGACCGCTATCGCAATGGCGACCCGAGCAACGACGCGCCCCCGACCGCCGGCGCCGACCCCCGGGGCGATTGGATGGGCGGAGATCTCGACGGGCTGCGCGAGGCGATCGACGAGGGGCTCTTGGACGAGCTCGGCGTGCGCGCCATCTGGCTCACGCCCTTCCAGACCAACCCCGAGGAGTCGTTCTTCGCGAGCGACGGCGTCCACAAGGTCACCGGGTACCACGGCTATTGGCCGACCAAGGCCCGCGAGGTCGACCCCCGCCTCGGCGGCGAGGACGCGCTCTTCGCGCTCGTCGAGGAGGCCCACGAGCACGGCATCCGCATCCTGCAGGACTACGTCGTCAACCACGTGCACGAGCAGCACGAGTACGTGACCCAGCACCCCGATTGGTTCCGCACCGGCTGCGTGTGCGGGACCAACGGCTACGATTGGACCACACATGCGCTCGACTACATGTTCGCGTCGTACATGCCGGACATCAACCACACGATCCCCGCGGCGAACACGCAGTTCGTCGACGACGCCGTCTATTGGCTCGACACCTACGACCTCGACGGCCTGCGCGTCGACGCCGTGAAGCACGTCGAGGAGATCGCGACGCGCAACCTCGCCGCCGAGGTCCGCGAGGAGTTCGAGGACGCGGGGACGCGATACTTCTTGATGGGCGAGACGGCCATGGGCTGGAGCGACTGCGCCGACCCCTGCAACGACGAGAACTACGGCACGATCTCCAAGTACGTCGGTCCGCAGGGGCTCGACGGTCAGTTCGACTTCGTGCTCTATCACGGCGTCTCGTACCGCACGTTCGCCTACTCGGACCGCGGGATGCTGCACGCCGACTACTGGCTCAAGCACGGCCTGTCGAAATGGCCCGCCGGCGCGATCATGACGCCCTACATCGGCAGCCACGACACCTCGCGCTTCAGCTCCCTCGCTGACTACCGGGGACAAGACGGCGCGCACGACCGGGGCATCCCCGGCAACCAATGGTCCAACACCGCGGTCGCCCCCTCCGACTCGGAGCCGTACCGGCGCACGCGGGTCGCGATGGCCTGGCTCCTGGGCCTGCCCGGCGCGCCGCTGCTCTATTACGGCGACGAGTATGGTCAATGGGGCGGCGCCGACCCCAACAACCGCCTGTTGTACCGCGATGAGGGCGCGCTCTCTTTCGACGAGTCTCAGACGCTGGACTTCGTTCGAAAGCTCGGGCGCGCGCGCGCCGACCTGCCGGCGCTGCAGCGCGGCGCGTACGTCACCCTCTACGCCACCGAGGACACCCTGGTGTTCGGCCGTACGTTGAACCCGGCCGCGGGCGCGGTCGTCGCGCTCACCCGCTCGGGAGCGCCGGTCCAGGCGACCTTCGCGGTCGCGGGGCCGATGGGCTGGTCTGCTGGGACGGCCGTGTCCGACGCCCTCGGCGGGGCTGGGGCGACGGTCGCGGGCGACGGCAACCTCACCATTACGATTCCGGCGTCGAGCGCGGCGGTGCTGCACCCGTGAGGGGCTGGGCGGTGGGCCTGTCGAGCCTGGTGACGCTCGCCGTGGCGAGCTGCGGCGACGACACCTCGAACACCGGCGGCTCGGGCGGCGTCGTGTGGACGGGCGGCGCAGGCGGCGGCGGCGCGCCCCAAGGGGGCGGGGGCGGGGGAGGAGACGGGGGCGCACCCATCATCGGGGAGTGCCTCGCCTTCGAGGGCGAGCCGAACTCCGGCTCGAACACGTGGACCGACGGCGCCGACCAGGCGACCGTGGGCATCACGGGCGCCGAGACCTGCACGCGCACCTACGAGCTGTCGACGACGGCGCCGCTGCGCGACAACCTGCCGGGGAACCCTCGCTCGATCCCCGAGCTCGCCGGCCAGCCCATCGTGCGCACGGGCAACGACATGTTCGACGCCCTCTACGCGCTCGCCCACGCCGAGGCCCGCGAAAACTCGGTCGACGCGATCTCCAACTTCGCGTTCAACGGCGGCCTCCCCATCCCTTGCGCGGCCGGGGGCTGCTTCGAGACCGGACGGCTGTGGACCTACGTGTGGACGCGAGACACCGCGTACGCCGTCGCGCTCGGCCTCGCCTCGCTGGACCCCACGCGCGCGAAGAACTCCCTCGAGCTCAAGACGAGCCTCCGTCGCGACGGGACTCGCCGCGAGATCGTCCAGGACACCGGCACCGGCGGCAGCTGGCCCGTGTCGACCGACCGCGTGGTGTGGGCGATGGGGGCGTGGGAGCTCTTGAAGTACCTCGACGGCCCTGAGCGCACGGCCTTCCGAGATCTCGCCTACGAGGCGATCACCAACACGGCGGAGCGCGATCGCGCGGTCGCGTTCGACCCTGCCGACGGCCTGTACCGCGGGGAGCAGTCGTTCCTCGACTGGCGCGAGCAGACCTACCCCGGGTGGACCGCCAACGACACGGTCCAGATCGCGATGAGCAAGGCGCTCGGCACCAACGTCGGCCACCTGCGCCTGCTCGAGGTGGCGGCCGCCCTCGCCGAGGAGAAGGGCCTCGCCAGCGCCGCTGCCCAGTATGAAGGTTGGGCCGACGACCTGCGCGCCGCCATTCGAGCGGAGCTGTACCTCGCAGACGAGGGCCTGTACTCGACCTACAAGACGACCGCCCTCGACGCCGCGCCCACGCGCCGCTTCGACCTGCTGGGCGAGGCCTTCGCCGTGCTGTCGGGCGTCTCCACTGGCGCCGAGGCCCTGGGCGTCATCGAGGCCTATCCGCACCTCGAGCGAGGCACGCCGGTCGCTTGGCCCCAGCAGCAAGACACGGCCATCTACCATAACCGCGCCCTGTGGCCGTTCGTCACCGCGTATTGGGCGAAGGCCGCGGCGAAGGTCGGCCACGCAGCGGCAACGGACCACGCCGTTCGCTCGCTCATGCGCGGCGCCGCCCTCAACCTCTCCAACATGGAGAACTTCGAGGCCGCGACCGGCGCCGCCTGGCTCGACGAGGGCCCGACGAGCGGGCCGGTCGTCAACTCGCAGCGCCAGCTGTGGAGCGTGGCCGGCTACATCGGCGTCGTGCAGGACGTCGTCTTCGGGCTCGAGGCGAGCCAGACGGGGCTGCGCTTCGCTCCGAAGATATCCGCGGAGCTGAAGGCGAGCCTGTTCCCGGGCGCCGAGTCGATCGCGCTTTCGAACCTGCGCTATCGCGGCAGGCGCGTGAACGTCCGCGTGCGCTTGCCGAGCGGCGCGGCCGGGGCGGGCTTCTACGAGGTCGCGAGCGTGCTGCTCAACGGCGCCGACGTCGGGACGGGCTTCGTCGACGCGGCCGACCTCGCCGACGACAACCTGTTCGAGGTCGAGCTCGCCGCGGGCTCGGGCTCGGCAGGCTCGCTCACGCTGCTCTCGGACGACGACGTCGCCGACTACCGCAACGTCTTCGGGCCGAAGACGCCGACGGTCACCTCGGTCGCACCGTCGGGAGCGCAGCTCGAGGTGAGCTGGAGCGGCGCGGGCGAGTCCGGGGTTACCTATTCGGTCTATCGCGACGGCCTTCAGGTCGCCAGCGGCCTCTCGGGGACCTCGTGGGTCGACCCGAGCAGCGGCGACCACACGACGTCGACGCACTGCTACTCGGTCGCCTCGACGTTCACCTCGTCTGGCACCAGCTCGCAGCACGCGCGGCCCATCTGCCATTGGGGCGCTGGCAACGCGCGCATCCAGACGTTCGGCGCGCAGCAGTTCGCCGCGATCGGCGGGTCGCTCGTGTTCAACCATGGCCGCTGGCACTACGAAGACTGGGGCGATCCGGCCGACACGCTGACGGTCGCCTCGGTCACGCCGACCCAGAGCGGGGTGCACCTGCTGCAGGTCGTGGCCGGCAACGGCGCGGGGGGGTTCACCACCGGCGTGACGTGCGGCGTCAAGGCGATCGAGGTCTGGAGCGGGGCGACCCTGGTGGGAGGCGGCCAGCTCGTCATGCCGCACCTCGAGGCCTGGAGCGAGTGGCGCGACTCGAATGTCGTGCGCGTCACCCTGACGGCCGGCACCCCGTACACCGTCATCATCCGGGAGGACGCCGCCTCCGGCAACATGAGCGACCTCGATCACTTCTCGCTCTATGGCGGGACGGGCGGCACCGGCGGGCGCTTCAACAAGGTGAACATCGCCGAGCTGAAGCTGCTCGCGATCGGCGACTGAGCGGCGGGTTGACGCCACGCGGGGCCGCCGCGACCGTCTCGGCCATGGCCCTCTACGTCTGCGAGTCCTACGACCACGCCGTCGATCACGGCGGCCGCTCGAGCCAGGGTGTGCTCGGCGAGCCGCTCTCGCCGCAGATCAAGGAGAAGATCTACCTCCATGTCCTGCCGCTGTCGGATGACGACGTGAAGCGGCTCGGGGCGCGGCGAGACGACGACGGCAACGCGCAGCACGGCCGGCTTTGTCTGCCGGGCGATGACGCCTTCTGGGTCGCCGTGGAGGGCGAGGTGGCCTACCCGAAGGTGTTCCGCCCGCGGGTGGTCTCGAAATGCGCCGATGGGCCGAAGGGGCCCGTGCCGGTGCCGCTCGCCGCCGACGAGCTCGAGCGCATGCGCAAGGCGGGTGTGTCGGGGTTGCCGTGACGACCGAGCCTGTGACCGAGGCCGTCCAGCTCCTCGATCTGCCCCACCGCGAGGCGCGCCGGCTCCTTGCGGAGGACGGCGCCGTGGTGTTCCTCGGGGTGAACCCGGTCGAGTTCCACGGGCCGCACCTGTCGCTGCACAATGATCGGCTCATCAGCGAGGGGCTCTCGCGAGATCTCCACGCGGCGCTTTTGGAGCGGCGCGGAGAGTCGCCGTTCTTGGTGGGCGGAGATCTCGAGCTCGGGTGCGAGCCGGCGAGCGGGCCGGGCTCGCGCCACGCGAAGCTGTCGACGCTGCGTGACGCGGTGAACGAGGCGGTGCGCGCGCTCCACGAGCTGGGCGCGCGTCGGCTCGTCATCAACACGTTCCACGGCGGGGCGCTCCATAACCTCGCGCTCGACGAGGGAGTGCGGACGTTCGAGCGGCTGGGCGGCCGAGCGATCGCACCGCTCGCGATTGCGCTGTTGGAGATGGTCGACGTGCGCGCCGAGACGTTCGACGAGGCCCTCCAAAGGACCCCCTGCACCGCGAGCGAGCGCCACGCCCTGCGCGAGGCGCTCCGGTTCGATTTCCACGCCGGCTGGCTGGAGACCTCCCTCGCCCTCCATTACGCGCCTGGCAGCGTGTCGCCCTGTCGAGCTCGGCTGCCCCCGGGGCCGAAGCTCGGCCGCGACGCCGTCCTCGGCTTCTTCGCGCGCGCGGCGGGGGCGCTCGGGCGGGAGGCGCTCTCGACCGAGCTCGACTTCCTCGCGACAGCGTCGACCTGGACGAAGGTGCGCCCCTTCCCCGCGTACACGAGCCGCCCCGATCTCGCGAGCGCAGCGGCGGGCGCGTCGATCGCGGCGCGCTTCGTGGAGCGCTACGCCGAGGCGAGCGTCGCCACGCTCGACCACGGCGCGCCGCCGCCGCGGCCGCCGTTCGCGTACCTGCGAGCGCTCACGCTCGAGGGTCGCCTGCAGCCCTCCTTCGTGCCCACGAGCGAGGTCCTCGCCGAGTGACCGAGGGCCGCTCGAGGGCCTCGTCCGGGTGTATCCTCCGGGCCCATGCCCGCGGACACCATCGTTCACCGCCTGCTCGAACAAGCCGACAAGCGCCCTGAGGCTCCCGCCCTGCACGAGAAGCGCGGCGGGATCTGGCGGGCGATCACCTACCGCGCCTACGCAGACATGGTGAAGCGCGCCGGGCGCGCCCTCGTCAGGGTCGGGTTCCAACCCGGGGACACGGTGAGCCTGCTCGGCTTCAACCGCGCCGAGTGGGTCGTGATGGCCCTCGGGGCGATGGCAGCAGGCGGCGCGGGCGCGGGGATCTACACGACCTGCTCACCCTCGGAGGTCGCCTACATCATCGGCCACGCCGAGTCGAAGGTCGTGCTGGTCGAGAACGCCGACCAATGGGCGAAGGTCGAGAAGATGCTGCCCCAGCTGCCGAAGCTCGAGAAGGTGGTGACGATGCGCGGCTGCGCGGCGATCGAGCACCCGAAGGTCATGACCTGGGAGGCCTTCCTCGACCTCGGAGACGGCGTCTCCGAGGAGCGGCTGCTCGAGCGTGTGCACGCGCTCGAGCCCGCGGGCCTCGCGACGTTGATCTACACCTCGGGCACCACCGGGCCGCCCAAGGGGGTGATGTTGTCGCACGGCAACCTGTCCTTCACGGCCACGACCGCGAAGGAGCTCGGCGGCGTCGGCCCGAGCGACTGCAGCCTCTCGTACTTGCCGCTGTCGCACATCGCCGAGCAGATGTTCTCCATTCACCTGCCGGTCTCGATCGGCAGCTCGATCTACTTCGCGGAGAGCCTCGAGAAGGTGCCCGACAACCTGAAGGAGATCCAGCCGACGGTGTTCTTCGGCGTCCCGCGGATCTGGGAGAAGTTCCACGCGGGCATCAGCGCCAAGCTCGGCCAAGCGACCGGTGTGAAGAAGCGGCTGGTCGAGTGGGCCCGCCGGGTGGGCGCGAGCGTCTCGCAGCTTCGCATGAAGGGTCGCGAGCCCGTGGGCCTGCTCGCCGTCGAGTACAAGCTCGCCAAGCGGCTCGTCTTCGACAAGCTCAAGCCCGCCATTGGGCTCGGCCGCGCTCGCTTCTGCGTCTCGGGCGCGGCGCCGATCGCCAAGGAGGTGCTCGAGCTGTTCGCGTCTCTCGACATCATCGTGCTCGAGGTCTACGGCCAATCCGAGGACTGCGGCCCGACGAGCTTCAACCTACCGGGCCGCACGAAGCTGGGCACGGTGGGGCCGGCCATCCAGGGGGTCGTCGTGAAGATCGCCGAGGACGGAGAGATCCTGGTCCGCGGACCGAACGTGTTCCTGGGCTACTACAAGGAGCCTGAGGCGACGTCCGAGACGCTGATCGACGGCTGGCTCCACTCGGGAGATCTCGGGGCGTTCGACGGCGAGGGCTTCCTCTCCATCACCGGCCGCAAGAAGGAGATCATCATCACGGCGGGCGGCAAGAACATCGCCCCCAAGAACATCGAGGCGGCGCTCAAGAACCACCCCCTGGTGTCCGAGGCGGTGGTGATCGGCGATCGCCGCAAGTTCCTGACGGCGCTGGTCACGCTCGATCCGGAGGCCGCGCAGGTCTTCGCGAAGGACAAGGGCTTGCCGGTCGAGGGCCTCCACGAGAGCCCGGTCGTCCGCGGCGAGATCCAGAAGGCGGTCGACGAGGTGAACGCGGAGCTGGCGCGCGTCGAGACCGTGAAGAAGTTCACGATCCTCGCGCGTCCGTTCGGCATCGACACCGGCGAGCTCACCCCGACCCTCAAGGTGAAGCGGAAGGTCGTGAGCCAGAGCTTCGCCGCAGAGATCGAGGCGATGTACGCCGAGTAGTCAGGTCTTGATGGGCAGCGTCGACTCGACGAGGGGGTTGCCCTCCTCGTCGGTCACGACGAGCTCGAGGGTGCCCTTGCCGTCCGTCGGCAAGACGGTGTTGTACGCCCAGGTCCGCCAGGACCACGACGCCTCGATGTCGAGATCGACGTTCGTCCTCTCTTCGCCGTTCACCTTGAAGGACACGTTCACCGTGCGCTTCTTGCCGGTCCGGTTGCGCAGCGTGAGGTGCGCGTAGACCCGCTGCCCCGGCTTGGCGGCCTTGAGCTCGTCGACGGGGTCCTTCGCCTTCACCGCGCTCGTGAAGGTGAACCTGAGCAGCTCGAGCGCTCCTCCACCGGTCTCCTCCTCGTACGACGGGCCCGACGCAGACGGCGCGACCAGCGGGGGAGCGGAGGGCCGCGGCCCCGAGGACGTGGCGCCGCCCTCTTCGCCGCCGCACGCGGCGAGCAGCGCGAGCGCGAGCCATGCTTCACCGGCGCGCATGCGCCTCGAAGCGAGCCTCGAAGGCTCGATGGATGGAGAGCTCGCTCGGCTCGCCCGCCCGCGGCGTCGCGAGCTCGGCGGGGCGATAGCCGCTCGCGACGCCGCGCACCGTGACGTCGCGACCCGAAGCCGCGAACTGCAGGCGCCAGGACTGGATCGCGAGGACCGAGGAGCCGTCCGGCGCGCGGCGGATGCGCCTGTACGCGTGCGGCTCGGGCCCGGTCGACAACAGCGTGACGACCCGCTCCTCGAGCTCGACCTGGTGCTCGTCACGGAGCCACGCGAGCTGCTCCCTCGCGCGCTCTTCGAACGCCACCACGTAGCGCGGCCCCTTGTCACGCTCGGCGTCGAGCCACCCGCTCGAGGCGTCGGGCAGCGCGTCTGCGTAGGGCAGGTAGGGCTTGATGTCGAGCAGGGGCGTGCCGTCGACCATGTCGACCCCCGAGACCGTCAGCGTGAGCCCGTCGATCGACTCGAGGCGCACGGCCGAGAGACCGATCGGGTTCGGCCGGTGGGGCGAGCGCGTCGCGAAGACCCCGAGCCTCCTCGAGGCGCGCGGCGGCTGAACCTTCAGCCTGCGATGCCCGACGGCGTGGTGGAACAGGAACACGAGCCAGATCGTGTCGAAGCTCGCGAGCCCGTCGAGCGCGTCTTCGTAGCCGCGGCCGGCGAGCAGCTCGACCCGCCCCCGCACGCTCGCGGCGAGCGGCGGCTGCCGGGGCGCGCTGGCCTTGTCCCCGAACGGCGTGTGGATCACGCCGATCGGCTCGAGCGTCACGGTGCCGAAGGTCGGCGACGGGTCCACATCCATGGCGCCTCGTGCCCTACCCTCCGATCGGCCCGGAGGCAAAGCGCGATCGGGAGGGCGCCACGGACGTAGGCCGCAGGGGGGCGTCCTACGTCCAACGGGCGCGCAGGCTTCCTGCGCAAACCGGCCCTTGAGTCGCGGCCGTAAGAATCGCACGCTCCCCCAGCCCGAAGACCCGCCATGCCCCTCCTCCCCTCCCCCCGCTCCCTGCGCTCCACCGTCGCGATCCTGCTCTTTTGCCTGGCGTGTAACACGGCCTTCAAGGACGCGATGCGCCGCGGCGACGATCTCGCGGCGACGGGCCAGTGGGACGCCGCCGCGCTCGCCTACGAGGAGGCCACCTCGCTCGATCCCGACGACGCGGACGCGCGCCTCGCGCTCGCCATGGCGCGCCGCGAGCAGTCGAAGCTCCGCGTGGCGCGCGGCTATGCGCTGTTGCAGGCTGGAGACGCGATGGGCGCGCTCGCGCCTTTCTCCGAGGCGACGCGGCTCGACCCGAAGAACGGCCGCGCGCACGAGGGGCTGGCCACGGCGAAGCAGGCGGTGGTGGCGCAGGCCGGGGTGGCGCTCGCGGAGGGGCGGTACAAGGCCTCGTACCAGCTGTCGCGCGCGGTCCTCTTGGTCGACCCTGAGCACGCCGAGGCGCGGCAGGTCGAGGCCACCGCCAAGGAGAAGATCGCTGAGGCCGCGTTCACGCGAGGCGATGCGGCCGAGAAGGCCGGCGCTCGCGCGCTCGCGCTGATCGACTACGGTGAAGCCCTGCAGTTCAAGCCGGCGCACGCCGAGGCCGCGACCCGCTCGCTCGCGCTGCGCAAGCAGCTGCGCGAGGAGGTGACGTTCTACGTCGCGCTCAAGAACTTCGACGGCGACAAGACCGCTGACGAGCTCGGGTCCGACGTGAACGCGGCCGCGATCGGCGGCGGCCTGGATCCGACGTTGCCTTTGAGGGTCGTCGACAAGATGCCCAAGCCGAAGGCCCACACCGCCCAAGGGATGAGGCTCGGCGGCGTGTTCCGCGGCTACAACTTCGGCAAGAAGACGACCCGCTCGAGCCAGAGCTGCGACTACATCTGCGGCAAGGAGCTGGTGCCGAACCCGGCCTACGCGGCCGCAGAGGCCGACATGCGCACGTCGCAGACCGCGCTCGCGACCGCTGAGGGCCGACTCGCCGCCGCCAAGGCCAACATCCTCCCGGCCGAGCGCGCGCGGGACACCGCCAAGACGAGCCTCGATCAGAAACGGACCGACGCCGACCGCGCCGAGCAGGACTATCAGAAGTGCAAGTCGGCGGCCGGCAGCCAACCGAACGCGTGCTCGAGCGAGGAGCAGCGAAAGGTGCGCGCCGAGCAGGACGAGAAGCTCGCGGAGGAGGAGGCGAAGCGCACCGAGACGGCCCTCTCCAACGCGAAGAGCGAGCTGTCCTCGGCGGAGAGCGACCTCTTCTCCAAGAAGAGCGACGCGAGCTTCAAGAAGACCCACTTCGAGCAGACGCCGGCGAAGATCGAGGTCGACAAACACTGCCTGCACACCTACGCGGTGGACACGGTGGTGGTCACAGGCGAGATCGAGTGTCTCCTCTCTGGCGAGGGCCTGTACGACACGGTGAGCGTCCTCAATCGCAGCGTCACCGGCCGCGTGACCCGAACCGATCAGACCTTCCCCGCGCAGGCCGGGGTGTGCGCCGAGGTGAAGAACGGCGACCCGCTCGTGATCCCGGGCGAAGGTGAGGTCAAGAAGCTGGTGGTCTCCGCCGCGGTCGGCAAGGCACAGCAGGAGATCTTGTCGACGTTCACCAAGTACCAGGAGGGCTACATGACGAGCGCGCGCGCCCACGCGGTGGACGGCAAGGTCGACGACTCGACCGACGCATACGTCAGGTTCCTGTTCACGCTCCCCGGCGACGACGGCGGTCCGCTCTCGTCGGAGGCCGTGAGCAAGGTCTCGGCGCAGCGGAGCGTCGACGAGACGGCGGTCCGCATCGCGGTGTTCGGAGCCCGATGACGATATGAGAGCGTACCTCGACCTCCTCCAGCGCATCCTCGACGAGGGTGAGCCGCGGGCCGACCGCACGGGTACGGGAACGCTCGCCGTCTTCGGTCACCAGATGCGCTTCGACCTCGCGGCCGGCTTCCCTCTGGTGACGACGAAGAAGGTCCACTTCACCAGCGTGGTGCACGAGCTCATCTGGTTCTTGAGCGGCTCGACCCACGTGGCCCCGCTCCAGGAGCGAGGCGTCCGCATCTGGAACGAGTGGGCGACGCCGGAGCAGTGCGCGCGGTTCGGTCGCGCCCCTGGCGACCTCGGCCCCGTCTACGGGCACCAGTGGCGAAACTTCGGCGCGACGTCGCGCGAGGACGGCAGCTACGACCGCGACGGCGTGGATCAGATCGCCCAGGTCGTGCGGCAGATCCGCGAGAGCCCGAGCTCGCGCCGCCTGATCGTCTCCGGGTGGAACCCCAAGGAGGCCGACCGCGTCGCGCTGCCGCCGTGCCACACTCTGTTCCAGTTGTTCGTGTCCGGGGGCAGGCTCTCGTGTCAGCTCTACCAACGCTCGGGCGACGTGTTCCTCGGCGTGCCGTTCAACATCGCGAGCTACGCCTTGCTCACCCTGATGCTCGCCCAGGTGACCGGCCTCGAGCCGGGCCAATTCGTCCACACCTTCGGAGATGTGCACCTCTACAACAACCACCTCGCGCAGGCGAAGCTGCAGCTGTCTCGCGAGCCGCGCACGCTGCCGCGCCTCAGCCTCGATCGCTCGGTGAAGGACATCTTCGACTTCCGGTTCGAGCACGTTGCGCTCGAAGGCTACGATCCGCACCCGCTGATCAAGGCCGAGGTGAGCGTGTGATTTCGCCAGAGCTGCACCTCGTCGTCGCCATCGCGCGCGGAGGGTGCATCGGCAAGGACGGCGGCCTTCCTTGGCGCTTCCCCGAGGACCTGAAGCACTTCAAGGCGCTGACGATCGGGCACGCGATCGTCATGGGCCGAAAGACGTTCGAGTCGGTCGGCAGGCCGCTGCCGGGCCGCACGTCGGTCGTGGTGTCGAGCCGGCCGGCCGCAGGTTTTCCCCCTGGCGTCCTGGTCGAGCCCACGCTCGAGCGCGCCCTCGCGCGGGCGAGAGACATCGACTTTGCGCCTCGCCTGATCGGCGGCGGCGAGATCTACCGCGCGGCGCTGCCCACGTGCACACACCTTCACGTGACCGAGCTCGATGTGGACGTCGAGGGCGGGGACACGTTCTTTCCCGTCATCGACCCCGCAGTGTTCGAAGAGAAGAGCCGGACGCCGGGCGACACGCCCGGGGTCACCTTCGTGGAGTACGCTCGGCGCGAGTGACCCGCGTCGGGTGTGCTCCGCGCGAACGTAACGTGCCGGTCTTACGGAGCTCGGTCGAGCGAGGGCTTGCCACCCGCGTCCCCGCTGCGTGTACCATGGCGCGGGTCTTGTCCTACTCCCATCTCATGAGGCGAAAATGAGTCGCTTTGGCTGGCGGTCCCCGGCGTGCGGTTCGGCATTCATCCTCGCGCTCGCCGTGGCCGCGCCCCTCGCGGAGGCGCAAGAGACCCAGCCGCGCGACCTGCCGGTCCCGAAGTTCAACCCGTCGGTGCCCGGCGATCGGTTCTTCGGCGTGCCGTCACCGTACGCGGCCGGCGATCTCACGTTCCACGCGGCGGCCACCCTCGACTATGCCCGCGAGCCGTTCTCGCTCGCCCGCGAGAACGCCGACGGCTCCGAGGAGATCGGCGCGATCGTCAGCGATCAGATGTTCGTCCACGTGGCGATGAACCTCTCGCTGGCCAGCTACATCGCGCTCAACGTGAGCATGCCCTTCGCCGTGTTGAGCCAAGGCGACGCCCCCGCGGGGGACTTCCTCGCCTTCGAAGAGCCCTCGGGCCCGGGCTTCGGCGACCTCCGCATCGGCATGAGGATCCGCCTGTTCGGCAAATACCACGACCCCTTCCAGCTCGCGGCCGGCGGCTACGTGTGGGCGCCGACCGGCACCGAGGACAATTACGTCTCCGACCCGATGGGCGTCGAAGGCGACCAGCGCGATCACGTCCACGGCATGCCGCACCTGATCATGGGCGGCCGTAACGATTGGTTCGTGTGGAGCGCGATGGTCGGCCCGCACCTGCGTCAGTTCTCGCGCGTCGGCCCGGTCACCATGGGCCACCAGATGGAGTGGGGCCTCGGCGCCGGCGTGCTCTTGCTCGACAAACGCCTGTTGCAGCTGCACGTCGAGACCTCCGGCGCCGTCGACGTGACCGCGCCCGACGCGCGCACGACGAACGCCGAGATCCTCGGCGGCATCAAATTCCGCATCCCGAGCGCCGACATGATCGAGATCGGCGCGGGCGCCGGGCCCGGCATCTCGACCGGCATCGGCACGCCGCTCGCGCGCGCCCTGTTCCAGCTCTCGTACACGCCGGTGATCGAGGTCCCCAAGAAGGACTTCGACAAGGACGGCATCCTCGACGACGTCGACGCTTGCCCGAGCGTTCCCGGCGTGCCGAGCGACGACCCGAAGAAGCACGGCTGCCCGGTCGTAACCCCGGCCGATCGCGACGGCGACGGCATCCTCGACGTCGACGACGCCTGCCCGAACGAGCCTGGCCCGCCGAACGCCGACAAGAGCAAGCACGGCTGCCCCGAGCGCGATCAGGACGGCGATGGCTTCCTCGACGACATCGACGCGTGCCCGACCGTGAAGGGCATCGCCAGCACCGACCCGAAGAAGCACGGCTGTCCCGACAGCGACAAGGACGGCATCTTCGACGCCGACGACGCGTGCCCCGACGAGCCCGGCGTCGCCAGCGAAGACCCCAAGAAGAACGGCTGCCCGCTGCGCGACAAGGACGGCGACGGCGTCACCGACGACGTCGACGCGTGCATCGACATCCCCGGCATCAAGACCACCGATCCGAAGACGAACGGCTGCCCAGGCGACACCGATGGCGACGGCTTCCGCGACGACCAGGACGCCTGCCCGCGGGAGAAGGGCGTCGACGACAAGGATCCGTCGAAGCGCGGCTGCCCCAAGCTCGTTCGCTTCACCGAGAAGGAGATCGTCATCCTCGAGCAGGTGCAGTTCGACTTCGGCAAGTCGACCATCCGCAAGGTCTCCGATCCTCTGCTCGACTCCGTCGCGCAGGTCCTGAAGGAGCACCCCGAGGTGCTCAAGCTCGAGGTCCAGGGCCACACCGACAACAAGGGCAGCAAGGTGCTGAACGCCAAGCTGTCGGACGACCGCGCGAAGGCCGTTCGAGACGCGCTCATCAAGCGCGGCGTCGACGGCAACCGCCTGGTCTTCAAGGGCTACGGCATGGACAAGCCGGTCGCCGACAACGGCACCGAGGCGGGCCGCCAGCAGAACCGCCGCGTGCAGTTCATCGTCGTCGAGAAGAAGCCGGCCGAGCCCACGACCGTGGCGCCGACTCCCGCGCCCACGCCGGCCCCCACGCCCTGAGTGGCGCGGCCGAGGGCGCAGAGCCGGGCGGACGTCGCGGCAGACCTCACGGTCTGTCGCGCGTTCGTGCGTGAGCGGTCCCCGAAGCTCGGTTGGGGCGCCCTCGCGCTCCCGCCTCGGGTGCGTGACCCGTGGCTCGTGGTGTTGTCCTTCGCCTTGGCCCTCGAGGACATGGTGTCCGCCGGCCAGATCGCTGGCGCGACCGCGGCCGATCTGCGGGATCGCGTGCGCGCGGCGGCCTCCGGCGCGCCGAAGGCCAGCCCGATCGATCGCGCGTACGCCCGCGTCGCCCAGGCGCACGCGTTACCGGAGGCGATCCCCGAGTCGATGCTCGAGGGGCTCACGTGGGTCGCCGAAGGCCGGCGCTACGGCACCTACGAGGGGCTGATCGACTATTGCGTCCGCGTCCGCGGCTCGGTCGCGATCGCGCTCCTCTTGATCATGGGCCGGCGCAAGCGCGAGGTCGTCGAACGAGCCGTCGACCTGGGCGTGGCCGCCGCTCTGGTGACGATCGCGCGCGACGTGACGACCGACGCGCGCGCGGGGCGGCTCTACTTGCCGGTGGAGTGGCTCGAGGAGGAGCGCGTCGACGCCGACGATCTGCTCGCATCGGGCCCGAGCTCGGGCTCCCTGGAGCCTGTCGTGCGGCGCGTCCTCGAGGCCGCCGACTCGTTTCTGTCGCGCTCCGATCCCGGCCTCGCCGCGCTCCCGTTCGACTGCCGGCCTGCGATCCGCGGCCTCAGGTACTCCCTCGCCGCCCTCAGCCACGAGATCCAGGCCGACGTGGGCGGCGCGCTCCGCGAGAACGTCGACCTGCCGACGACCCGGGTCGTGAGGCTGCTGTCGCGGGCGCTGCGCGCGTCCCGCGCGGAGAGCCGTCCGCTGTTGTCTCAACCTCTGCGCGAGGCCCAACGCCTCGTCGACGAGGTCTGCCGGGCCTGAGTCGGACGCCGCTCGCCGCCCACCGCCGGCGGCCAGCGAGGAGCGTCAGTGCGTAGGCCAGGCCGCGGCCACGCTCACGCACACCACTCTGACAGCGTCCTCCAGAGGGACGCTTGTCCGCTATATGAGATTTTTTGGTTGCCGGCATCCGCTATCTCGCCAACAATGCTCGATGTCGGGCGAGCTCCCGTCCAGCCCATGATTTCGGCGCGCAACCTCACGAAGAGCTTCGGCGAGAGCCTGATCGTCGACGACGTCTCCTTCGAGGCCGCGGACGGAGAGGTCATCGCGCTGCTGGGCCCGAGCGGCGGCGGCAAGAGCACCGTCCTCAGGATGGTCGCGGGGCTCGAGGTCCCCGACCGCGGCACGGTCGTGATCCGAGGGGCCGACGCCACGAACGTGAAGGTGCAGGAGCGGGGACTTGGGTTCGTGTTCCAGCACTACGCGCTCTTCAAGCACATGACGGTGCGCGACAACATCGCGTTCGGGCTCGAGATCAAGAAGGTGCCGAAGGCCGACATCGAGTCCAGGGTCGACGAGCTGCTCGAGCTCGTTCAGCTCAAGGGGCTCGGCAAGCGGTACCCCGCGCAGCTGTCGGGCGGACAGCGCCAGCGGGTCGCGCTGGCGCGCGCCCTCGCGCCCAAGCCCTCCATCTTGCTCCTCGACGAGCCGTTCGGCGCGCTCGACGCGAAGGTCCGCGTCGAGCTGCGGCGGTGGCTGCGCGATCTGCAGAAGCGGCAGTCGATCACCTGCGTGTTCGTGACCCACGATCAGGAGGAGGCCATGGAGCTCGCGGATCGGGTCATCATCATCAACAAGGGCAAGGTCGAGCAGGCCGGCACCCCCGAGGAGGTCTACGACCGCCCCGCGACCCCCTTCGTCGCGAGCTTCATCGGCTCGAGCAACGTGCTGTCGGGGGTCGTCGAGGGCGGCAGGGCCTTCATCCGGCATCATCAGGTGGAGATCCGCGGCAAGGCCGATGGGCGCGCTCCGCCATCGGGCTGCTCGGCCGCCAAGGTCGAGCGCATCACCCGGATCGGCTGGGTCGCGAAGCTCGCGCTCTCGCTGCCCGATGGGCAAGCCATCACCGCCGAGCTCCCCAAGGACCGGCTCGACGAGCTGGACATCGCCGACGGCGAGTCGATCTTCGTGTCGCTGGGCAAGGCGTCGGTCTTCCCCGAGGCGGTCGTCGAGGACTACGTCATCTAGCGTGCCCCCGCGGGCCCCGTTCGCGGCTGAGAGGGCAGCGAGGGTGCCCCGGTCCGGTGGGATCCATCCGGCCGCTCACACCTCGCCACCAAAATCACTACGCCGGCTCACATGCCGCCGCGAGACGTTGGTTTGGCTGTTAGCGTGGATCGTGCCGGGAGCTCTCGCGCCCGAAGAGCCGGCAAGAGGACAGCCATGATCTTCAACCTGACGTGTAGCGCCATCCCGCCGAACGCCAAGGTCGCCGCCTTCCGCGGGAGCGAGAGGATCTCCGCCCCGTACCAGTTCGACATCTTCTTCACGATCGATCTCGATCCGATCTTGTCGATCGATCTCGATCTTTCCGACGCCGTCTATGCGAAGGCCACGCTGAGCGTCCAGCTCGGCAACGAGATGCCGTTCTCGTACAGCGGCGTGCTCGCTTCGGTGCGGCTGGTGAGGGCCAGCGAGAACGCTGCGCTGTTCCAGGCGCGCCTGGTGCCGCAGCTGTGGCAGCTCACGCTGACCAAGCACAGCCGCATCTGGACGAAGAAGTCGGTCACCGACGTGATCAAGGAGCTGCTCGACGAGGCCGGTGTCGAGCACGAGTTCCGGCCGATGCCCAACTTCCCAACCGAGGAGCACATCTGCCAATACAAGGAGAGCGACCTCGCGTTCATCCACCGCTGGCTCGAGCGCGAGGGCATGTACTACTTCTTCGAGCAGACCGACGACGGCGACGTGATGATCATCACGAACGACAAGTCGTCGCACACGTCGCTGCGGCAGAGCCCGGTGCGCTATTGGCCGCAGAACGACGGCGTCCAGGACAGCGTCGTCCAGCAGGCGTTCGACAACTTCGCCGCCACGCACAACGCGCTGCCCGCCCGCGTGAAGCTCATCGACTACGACTACGCCCGGCCCCTGCTCGACGTGTCGAGCGCGGTCGCGGTCGAGGCCAACGCGACCGGGGAGATCGCCGAGTACGGCGGTCGCTTCTTCAGCCCGGAGGACGCCCAGCGCCTCGCCAACATCCGCGCCGAAGAGCAGCTCGCCAAGAAGAAGATGTTCTACTCGACCGGCGCGGCGACGCAGCTGTCCGCCGGCTACAAGTTCACCCTCGAGCAGCACCCGATGCTGCAATACAACCTCGAGTACCTGTGCGTGCACATCGAGCACTACGGGTACGACGCGCAGATGGGTCCGGCGTGGGGCTCGCTCATCGAGCGTAAGTACCAAGAGGTCTACAAGGTCGAGGTCGACGCGATCCCCGCCGAGACCCAATACCGCCACGGCCTCGTGACGCCGTGGCCGCGCGTCGACGGCTACGAGAACGCGATCGTCGATGGCCCGGCGCAGAGCGTCTACGCGCAGCTCGATGACCAGGGCCGCTACGTCGTCAAATTCAAGTTCGACGAGGGCACCTTCAAGGACGGCAAGGCGTCGTGCCTGGTGCGCATGATGCAGCCGCACGGCGGCTCACAGGAGGGCTTCCACTTCCCGCTCCGCAAGAACGTGGAGGTCATCTGCTCGTTCCTCGGCGGCGATCCCGATCGCCCCGTGATCGTCGGCGTCGTCCACAACTCGCTCAACCAGAGCGTCGTCACCCAGAACAACTACACGCAGAACATCGTCCGCACCGGCAGCCTCAACCACATCGTGATCGAGGATCAGTCCGGTCAGATGTGGATGGAGATGTTCTGCCCCATCTTCTCGAGCACCCTGTTCCTGGGGTACGGCGAGTGGAACTTCCACCTGACCACGATGGGCAGCGGCCGCGTCCACACCGAGGTCAACTACCAGATCGACGTCAACAACATGTGGGAGGTCGACGTCGTCAACAACGTCACGTGGGCCTTCCACAACCAGCTCAACTGGACCGTCGACAACAACGTCACGATCCAGTTCAGCGCGCAGCTCGACTGGACCGTCGTCGCCCGCGTGGGCATCGAGCTCCAGTCCACGCTCGACTTGCACGTGGTCGACGCGGTCGCGATCTCGTTCGACGCGACCCTCGACTGCACCGTGACGGGCGTCGCGACCTACCTCTACGAGGCGGACGTGAGCGTCGACATCGCGGGCAACCTCGACGTGCGGATCGGCGGCAACGAGACGCAGGACGTCTCCGGCAACCGGCAGCGCCACGTCGGCGGCAACGAGATCGTCAACATCGACGGCAACCAGGTCGTCAACATCAAGGGTACGCAGACGGTCAACGTCGACGCGCCCTACAGCTGGCTCAAGAAGGCCGACGCCCTCACCGTCACCTACGGCGTGGCGAACGAGGTGTTCCTCGGCATGAAGAACTCGCTGCAGGTCGGCGTCTTCAACGAGGCGACGATCGCCACCAAGAACTCGCTCCAGGTCGGCACGTTCAACGAGCTGACCATCGCGAGCAAGAACGCGCTGGCCTTCGGCTCGAGCTTCGAGTTCTCGGGCGCCTCGAAGATCGGCATCACCACCGCGATGCAGCTCTCGCTCTCGGCGCAGTCCATCAGCCTGACGGGGCTCGGCGTGTCGCTCACCGGCGTCAGCCTGTCCCACAACTTCGTCGAGCTGAAGCTCGTCGGGCCGAAGGTCAACACCGCCGTCATCGAGCTGCACATCTGATGACCAGCAGAGCTGGCGCTGGCGCGAGCGTCGGCGCTAGCCTCCCCGGTGCGCCCCCGAAGCCGCGCTCGCGAGAGCGGCTCGGGCGCGCGGCGAGGGCCCCCGGTCACATGGAGCGTGCGTGAAGGTCATCAAACCCCTCCGGTTGAGCCTCATCCATCGGGTCTTCGACCATCGCAAGAAGCACATCATGGTCATGACGGTGGCATATTGCTTCCCGTTCTCGCAGCCGCGGTCCCCGGTGACCGAGGTCGAGATGTGGAAGATGGCCGGGACCGACCTCGGGCGGTTCGGCGTGCTCGACCATTGGATGTTCAAGCCTCAGGCCGAGGTCCTGGTCACCGGCTCGTGCTTCACGGGCGAGCGCGCCAAGGGCTCCGAATACGTTCGGCTCTCCGTCGGTCCGGCGGACAAGCGCGCGGTCGACAAGAAGCTGTTCGTGTTCGGCGATCGCCGGTTCACGCTGATCGGCCCTGGCGAGCCGCAGATGTTCACGAAGATGCCCGTCGACTACGCCCACGCGTTCGGCGGCGAGAAGTACCCGCACAACCCGATCGGCAAGGGGCTGACGACGGTCAAGGACGAGACGGGCGCTGAGCTTCACCCGCTGCCGAACGTCGAGGACCCGAAGGCGCTCGTGACCTCGAAGGGCGACCGGCCGACGCCCGCGAGCTTCGCCGCGTGGGACCTGACCTGGCCGGTCCACTTCGAGAAGAAGATGGGCACGTACGACGCCAAGTGGGTCGAGAAGAACGGCTTCTCGCTGGCCGACGACGTCGACTTCTCGCTGTTCAACGTCGCCGCGCCCGACCAGCGCGTCGACCGCATGTGGGACGGCAGCGAGGAGATCCGCGTCGAGAACATGCACCCTGACCGGCGCGTCTTGGAGACGAAGCTCCCGGGGTTCAAGGCGCGCTGCCTGGTCCGCTACAAGGCCGAGTACGACAAGGAGCAGAAGCTCCACGATTTGCCGCTCCGTACGGACACGATCCACCTCTTCCCGCACCACGAGCGCGCCATCGTGTTCATGCGCGCGACGACCGAGATCCACACGACCGACGCGACGGACGTCGAGCTCGCGCTGGCCGCCCTCGAGGACGACGGAGCGCCGAAGCCCCTCGCGCACTACGAGGACGTCATCGCCCTGCGCGCCGACAAGAAGAAGGGCGGCTTGTATGCGCTGAGGGACGGCGATCTGATGCCGACCTCGGTGGAGATCTCCAACGCCTACGGCCTGCGGGTGGGTGACCCCCTCGAGGTCGCCCTCGAGCGAGACGGACTGCTCGAGCAGAACCAGCACCAGCGCTCGCTGCGGGAGTACGAGCTCAACCGCGAGCGCCTGCTGGCGATGGACGTCGAGCCCGACAAGATCCCGCCGCCGCCCAAGCCCCGGAGAAGGCGGGGCCGATCAACCTCGAGGAGCTGCCCGCCATCATGGCGCGGGTCGATCAAGAGCGTGAGGCGGCGGAGCGCCACGTCGAGACGCAGCGCGCCGAGTCGGAGCAGCTGCTCGAGGCGCTCTGCAAGGAGCACGACATCGACCTCGAGGCGGCGCGCGCGAAGGCGAAGGCCGAGGGGCAGGGCCCGCCCAAGTTCAGCGCGCAGGCCGAGCTCGATCGGCTCGAGCAGCTCGCGGCGCTCGCCGCGTCGCACGGCGCCGACCCCGCGGAGCTGCGCGCGCAGCTCGCCGACCCGAACTTCAGGGCCAAGCTGCTCGACGCGGAGCGACAGTTCCGCGTGAAGTACCGGCTCACGGCTCACGACCAGGACCCCGCCCCGAGGCTCACGCGCGAGGCCTCGGAGGAGCTGAGGGCCGAGCTGCTCGCGGCCGCCCGGGGCGCCGCGCGCACCCGGCGAGACTTCACGGGCGCCGATCTCGAGGGGCTCGACATCGCGGGGATCGACCTCGAGGGGGCCTTCTTGGAGGGGGTGAGCCTGAAGGGCGCGAACCTGAGGAACGCGAACCTGAAGGACGCCGTGCTCGCGCGCGCCGATCTCGAGGGTGCGACGCTCGCCGGGGCGAACCTCGAGCGGGCCAACCTCAAGCGCGCCAAGCTCATGAAGGCCGACCTCAGCGGGGCGAACCTGACCGAGGCGATCCTCTATGAGGCCGATCTGACGGGCGCGAAGCTCGGGCGCGCGAACCTCACGCGCGCGAACACGATGGAGCTCAAGTGTGAGGCGACCGACTGGAACGGCGCCGAAGCGGAGAACCTCTTCTTCTACAAGGCCCAGCTCCGCGGCGCGACGTTCCGGGGCGCGCGCATGAAGCTGTGCACCTTCATCGAGTGCGACGCGACCGACATCGACGCGACGAGCTCTGATTTTTCACAGTCTGTCTTTCTGATGTCGAAGGGCGACGGCGCGAACTTCTCCGACTCGGTCGCAGAGAATTTCCGCATCGTGATGAGCTCGTTCGAGCGCGCGAGCTTCAAGAACTGCCAGATGCCGGGCTCGAACCTGCGCGCCGCGAAGATGACCGGCGCGTGCCTGGACGGCGCGAACCTCAGGCGGAGCGACCTGTCCTCGACCGAGCTCAACGGCGCGAGCCTCGAGCGGACCATCCTCGTCGAGTGCTTGATGCTCGACGTCGTGCTCGAGGGCGCGAAGGCGTCGGGCGCCAACCTCATGCTCGCGATCATGCACCGCGCGAACCTGCGCGGCGCCAAGGTGGACTCGGCGAACCTGTTCTGCGCGGACCTGTCGGGCGCGGTCGGCGACAAGAAGACGAGCTTCGCGGGCTCGAACGTCAAGCGCGCGCTGGTGGCGGGGGTGTTCCATGGATAAGGACACCCTGGTCGACCTGGTGAAGAGCGGCGAGCTGATCGCCGGCCTCGATCTGTCCGGCAAGGACCTCTCCGGGGCCGATCTGAGCGGCGGCATCTTCGAGAAGACGAGCTTCGCCGGCGCGAAGCTCGAGGGCGCGTCGCTGCGCGAGAGCGTCTTCTCGGGGTGCGACTTCTCCGGCGTGACGGGCGCCGAGGCGAACCTGCGCCACGTGACGTTCCAAGCGTGCACCGGGCGGAGCGCGGATTTTTCGAAGGCGAACGCGCAGACCTCCCGCTTTTTGGAGTGCAACTTCGCCGCGGCGAAGCTCGACGGCGCCGACCTGTTGGCGGTGGCGTTCGCCAAGTGCGAGCTGCCGATGATCTCGCTCGCGGGCGCCAACATGGACCGCACGCAGTTCGTCGAGACCTCGGTCGACGGAGCCACGTTCACCGGGGCGATGATGAAACACACGGTCCTCCTTGGGTGCGACCTGCGCAAGGCGAACCTGCGAGGGACCAAGCTCGACACGGTCGTGCTGGTGAAGGCGAACCTCGCCGGGCTCGATCTCTCGGACATGGACCTCGAGCTGTGCCAGTTCATGGACGGCAACCTCGAGGGCGCGCTGCTGTGCGGCGCGAACCTCACGCAGTGCAACTTCAAGGGCACCAACCTGCGCGGCGCGAAGCTCGACGGCGCGATGGCTCCCAAGGCGATGTTCGCGAACGCGAGCCTCGAGCGGTCGAGCTTCCACAAGGCCAAGTGCCGGGAGGCGCTGTTCTTCGAGGCTATCGCGCCGGGCGTCGACTTCTCGGGGGCCGACCTGTCGATGTGCGTGTTCCTGAGGGCGAAATGCGAGGGCGCGCGCTTCGAGAACGCGGACCTCACCTACGCAGACCTGTCGCACGCCGACGTGAGCCGCGCCGACTTCAGCGGCGCGACCCTGCACAGGGCGCGCATGCACAGAACCAAGGAAGACGGCGCGAAGTTCGGCTTCAACCGGGCCGCCGCGTTCAACACGGACGACGATATCGCCCAAGCCGAGGAGTGGCGCGCGCCGAGCTAGCGCGCCCGCGGCACACCAAGTTTTAGAGCCAAGAGCATGAAAGGATCGAGGGAACGCATCATGAAGAACGTCGCGGCGAAGCTGGAAGAAGAAGTCTTTCAAGCCATGGGGACCGTCGTGCGCGTGGAGGGGGCGACCTTCGTGGTCCGAACGGAGCGGGGCGACCTCCGCTGCCGCCGGGCGGTGAGCTGCCTGGTCGAGCCGACGATGCACGACTACGTGCTGGCCGGCGGCCAGTCGAAGTCGACGTACATCCTCGCGGTGCTCGAGCGCGAGAGCCCGGACGCGAAGCTCACGTGCGAGGGCGATCTGACCTTGAAGGTCGGCAACAAGCTGCAGATGGTCGCCGGCGACAGCGTCGACCTCGTGACCCCCAAGCACCTCAACCTGACCGCGAGCGAGGTGGGCATCCACGCGTCGCGCGCGAAGGTCTACGCGCAAGAGATCCTCGCGATCGGCTCCAACATCGTCGGGGAGCTCGCGAACGTGAAGCTCAGGGGGACCTTCCTCGACAAGGTCTACGAGCGGGTCACCGAGCGCGTGCAGCGCAGCTTCCGCCGCGTCGAGGAGATCGACCAGCTCAAGGCCAAGCAGATGGACTACCTCGCCGAGGAGACCCTCTGCCTGCGCAGCGAGAACATGGTCGCGACGGCGAGTGAGCTCGTGAAGGTCGACGGCGAGCAGATCCACTTCGGCTGAGGAGGCGTCCCATGTTCGGCAACTCTCAAATGGGCGGTGTGAACCTCGGGTTCCCCGACATCTGCCTCACCCCGCCCGTCGCGATCCCCATCCCCTACCCGAACATCTCGCTCGGGCCGGTCGGCTTCCCGCCGGCGTTCAAGATCTTCTGGATGTGCACGCCGTCGCACAACATCATGACGATGCCTCTGTTTTCGCTGGGCGACACGCCGGGCGTCATGGGCTTCGGCGTCGTCTCGCACCTGATCATGTCGCCGACGCGCCCGATCATCGGCGCGTTCACGATGCTGCTGATGGGGCTGCCCGCGACGCGCCTCACGACCATCAACATCCAGAACACGATGAACGCGCCCGGCATGACGATCGTGCCGGCTCAGATCAAGGTCATCATCCTCAAGCCGTGATCACGGCAGGCCGTTCGGGATGGGGATCGGCCAGACGCTCTGGATCGCGCCGCCGTCGACCTCGAGGATCTTGCCGGTGACCCAGCTCGACGCGGACGAGGCGAGGTAGAGCACCGCGAGGGCGATATCGTCGGGCTCGCCCAGCCGCGCGAGGGGCGTGCGCTGGGCCATGTGCTCCTTCGTGCCCTCCATGCTGCTGATGATCTCGAGCGCCTCGGTCAGGGTCGCGCCCGCCGCGACCGCGTTCACGCGGATCTTCGGGGCCCACTCGTAGGCGAGGAGGCGAGTCATGTGGTTGAGCGCCGCCTTCGCCGCGCCGTAGGCCACGAAGCCCGAGTCGACCTGGTGGCTCATGGCGCTGGAGACGTTGATGATCGAGCCGCCTCCGCCCTTCGCCATGGTGGGGGCGGCCGCGCGCGAGAGGTGGAGCGCCGACGTGACGTTAAAGTGGTACGCCTCGTCGAAATCGTCGTCCGAGACGGCGAGGGCTGCGGTCGGGGGCGTCCCGCCCGCGACGTTGACGAGGATGTCGATGCGGCCAAAGTCGCTGATCGTCCGGTTGACGAGCGCGTCGAGCTGCGTGCCCAGCGTCACGTCGGTCGGGACGGCGAGCGCGTGGCGTCCGAGCTTCTTGATCTCGTCGGCGACCTTGAACAGGCGCGTGGCGCCGCGCGCGGCGAGCACGACGTTGGCGCCGGCCTCCGAGAGCAGCATCGCGGTGGCCCGCCCAATGCCGCTGGAGGCGCCGGTCACGATCGCGACCTGCCCCTGAACGAGGAAACGCTGCAGAGCCATGGCGACCCCTTAGCCGGTCGCAGTCGCGGCGGGGAGGGCTTCGTGCGCTCGCGTCCCAGTTGCGCACGAAGTAGCCTCTCGACGACGAGATGCTCCCCACGTTGCCCCACGTCTACCCGGTCTTTCTGCTCCTCCGTGAGCGCCTGGTCCTGGTCGTGGGCGCGGGGGCGATCGCCGAGCGGAAGATCGCCGCCCTGCTCGAGGCGGGCGCGAAGGTGCGCGTCGTGGCGACGCGCGCGGCAGGCGGGGTCGTGTGGCTCGCGGACCGCGGCGAGATCGAGCTCAGGCTCCGCGCGGTCGAAGAGGGGGACCTCGAGGGCGCGTGGTTCGTGGTCACGGCGACCGACGACCCGACCGTGCAGCGGTGGGTCGGCGAGCTGTGCGAGGCGCGACACCTGTTCTGCATGGCGGTGGACGACCTCGAGAACGCGACCGCGTACGCGGGCAGCGTGCTGTCGCGCCCGCCATTTTTGGTCGCGATCTCGTCCAACGCGCAGGCGCCGGCGCTCACCCGGCTGCTGCGCGAGATCCTCGACGCGCTGCTGCCGCCCGAGCGTTGGGTGGCGCGCGCGCGGGCGCTGCGTCGCGACTGGAAGGAGCGCGGCGTCCCGCTGGACCGCCGCTTCGCGGAGCTCGTGCGCGTGTTCGCGGCGATGACCCGGGAGGACGACGACGTCGACCCCAGCGCCTCGTAGCGGTCGAGCTACTTCGGCAGCTCGAGGTAAATCTTCGCCTGCGCCCCGACCTGCCAGACCTCGGTGCCGATCCGCTGCTCGATGTTGTTGCCCGAGGGGATGAAGAACAGCGGGAAGTTGAAGAGCCCCGCGAGGTCGAGGACGTGGTTGCCCTCGAGCGGGAGCGTCCCCCCCAGCTGCGCGCCGAGCGGGAAGAAGATGCTGTCGTCGTCGCTGACGTCGAGCACCCCGAAGCCCGAGCTCAGGCCGAGGTAGACCTGCTCGACGAGGTTGAAGGCGAGCTTCACGGGCACCCCGGCATCGGGGCCCATCGGCGCGCTGTTCGCGTCGATGATGGCGAAGCGGTCCCGGACGATCTGCGTCTGGATCATGCCGATCACGCTCAAGCCTGTGTCGAGCCGAAAGACCCCTGGGTAGCGGACGCGGATGGGCAGCGACGGGTTGAAGGCGACGGTCGCGTTGTTGTCGATCAAGAGGCGGAAGCGCGCGCCGATATCGGCGTAGTCGTCGGCGAAGAAGCGGAAGGTCGCGCCGAAGCGTGCGACGCCCCAGTCGGCGCCGCGCATCGACTGCACGACCTCGGGCGTGGTCGGCATGAACTCGAGCTCCTCGGTCACGAAGCTCACGATGGCCGCCTCGAGCTCGAGGTCGTCGAACAGACCGAACGACCCGAGGATCTCCACCGCGCCCGAGTTGAACGCCTCGGAGCCACCGAACAGCTCGAGCTCGACGTGCGTGAAGGTCGCGTCCAGCTCCCCGGCCATCGTGAGCGCGGGGAGGGTCAGCGGACGATCGACGTACGGGACCGGGACGTGGTCCAGCTTCTTGCCGGTCACCTGAGCCGACACCACGGGCGCTACCGCGAGCACCGAAAGCGCCGCGAGCGCCGAGACCGCAACACGGGGGGCCATGGGCTGAAGGCTAAGAGGATCCGACGGTTTGCGGGAAGACCTTGTCGCTGGAGCGAGACAAAGTCGGCCGCTGGGCTAACCTGCGCAGACGATGCTGCGACGCGAGCTCCTCCAACTCGGATCCGTCCTCGGCGCGGCCGCGGCGGCGGCCGGCTGCACCCCACCGGCCGAACCTCTCACGCCGAACCTCCCACCCAGCATGCCCCCCACCCCACCCACACGTCCCGCCACGATCACGTACTTCAGCCGCTTCGGCGTGGACGAGGCGCTGCTTCGGCAGACGCTCGCGGTCGCCATGTCGAAGGGCGGGGACCGCGCCGACGTGTTCATCCAACACCGCGTCTCGCGCACGATGGCGCTCGAAGACGGCGCGGTGAACCGGGCCTTCTCCTCGGTGGAGCTGGGCGCGGGCGTGCGCGTCGTCTCTGGCGATCAGACCGGGTACGGGTACACCGAGGAGCTGACGCTCGAGTCCCTGAAGAACGCGGCTGCGATGGCCGCTGCGATCGCGAGCGGACCTGCCGGGTCCTCCCCGTCCTCGTTCCGGGCCGATCCCGGGCCCTTGCCTGCGTTCCCCAAGCGCTACGAGCTCGCTCGCTCGTGGAACGACGTGAAGCCCGAGGAGAAGCTGCCGCTGCTCGTGCAGCTCAACGAGCGCGCCTTCAAGGCGGACCCCCGCGTGAAGAAGGTCTCCACCAGCATCGGCGACGAGCACGGGGCGGTGCTGATCGCGGACTCCGACGGCCGCCTCGTCGAGGACGTGCAGCCGATGACCCGGCTCGGCCTCTCGATCACCGCGGACGACAAGGGGAAGCTGGAGACCAACGGCTACAACGTGGCGGGCCGCGAGGACCTCGGCTTCTACTCGGCGGAGCGGCTCGATCGCGTCCTCAAGGAGGCCGTCGCTCGCACGCTCATCTTGTTCGAGGCGGTGCAGCCGGAGGCCGGCGAGATGCCGGTCGTGATGGCGGCTGGCTCATCGGGCATCCTCCTGCACGAGGCCATCGGCCACGGGATGGAGGCCGACTTCAACCGCAAAAATACGTCGATCTACGCGGACAAGCTCGGCAAGCCCGTCGCCAAGCCGTTCGTGAACATCGTCGACGACGCGTCGATCGACCGCGCGCGCGGCTCCATCAACGTGGACGACGAGGGCAACGTTGGAGAAAAGACGATGCTGGTCGAGGGGGGCACGCTCGCGACCTACCTTCACGACACCATCAGCGCCAAGCACTACGGCGTGCGCCCCACCGGAAACGGCCGGCGGGAGAGCTACAAACACGTGCCGATGCCCCGCATGCGATCGACGTACATGCTGAACGGCCCCCACAAGCGCGACGAGATCATCGCGAGCGTGAAGCGCGGCATCTTGTGCAACGGGTTCTCGAACGGGCAGGTGCTGATCGGCGCCGGTGACTTCACCTTCTATGTGAAGAACGGCTGGCTGATCGAGGATGGCAAGGTCACGAAGCCGATCAAGGACGTGAACATCGTCGGCAACGGGCCCAAGGTGCTCGAGAAGATCGACATGGTGGCCGACGATCTGACCATCGACGAGGGCGGCTGGACGTGCGGCAAGGACGGGCAGAGCGTGCCGGTGTCTCAAGGGATGCCGACGGTGCGCGTCTCCGCCATCACCGTCGGGGGGCGCAAGGCATGAGCCTGCTGTCGACGGCGAAGGCAGCAGTGAAGCTCGCGAAGGACAAGGGCGCGACCGAGGCCTCGGCGAGCGCCTACCGCGATCGGGACGTGGAGCTCGAGTGGCGAGAGGGCAAGGTCGAGAAGGTGAGCGAGGCGACGACTCGGGGCGTGTCGCTCGCGCTCTACGTCGAGGGCCGGTACTCGAGCATGTCGACGAGCGACCTCCGCCCGGAGGCGCTGGCGTCGTTCGTCGAGGAGTCGATCGCGCTGACGCGGACGCTCGCGGTCGATCCGTACCGTGCCCTGCCGGACCCCAAGCTGTACGAAGGACGCTCGACGAAGGACCTCGAGCTGTGGGACGCCCAACACGCGAGCGTCACGCCCGAGGGCCGGATCAAGCGCGCCAAAGCGCTGGAGGACGCCGCGCGCAGCCACGACAAGGGCGGCGCCATCGTGAGCGTCACCACCAGCGTGTGGGACTCGGAGTCGATGGGCGCGCGCGTGACGTCGAACGGGTTCGAAGGCGAGCGGCGCTCGACCTCGTTCTGGATGAGCGCGGGCGTGACCGTGAAGGACCCCGACGGCCGGCGGCCCTACGGCGGGGCGAGCCGCGGCGCACGAATGCACGCCGAGCTCATGGGGGAGGAAGAGGTCGGCAAGCTCGCCGCGCAGCGGGCGCTCGGGGCCATCGGCTCCAAGAAGATGGCGAGCGGGGTGGTCCCGATCGTGGTCGAGAACCGCGTGGGCGCGCGGCTCGTGAGCGCGCTCCTCGGCCCGCTGTCGGCGCGCGCGCTCCAGCAGAAGCAGTCGTTCTTGGAGGGCAAGCTCGGCAAGCCCATCGCGAGCAAGCTGCTCACCATCACCGATGACCCGCTGCTGCCGAAGGGCTTCGGCTCGCGTCTGTACGACGGCGAAGGCATCGCCGCGAAGAAGCTCGCGGTGATCGACCAGGGCGTGCTCAAGACGTATTACGTCGACGACTACTACGGGCGAAAGCTCAAGCTGGCGCCCACGACCGGCGGCTCCTCGAACCTGCTGTTTGCCCTCGGGAAGAAGGGCCAAGACGAGCTCATCAAGGACGTCAAGGACGGCCTGTTCGTGACCTCGTTCCTCGGCGGAAACTCCAACGGCACGACGGGGGACTTCTCGCTCGGCGTCCAGGGCTACGAGATCAAGTCAGGGCAGCTCGCGGGGGCCGTCTCCGAGATCAACATCTCCGGCAACCTGGGGGAGCTGTGGAAGAGGCTCGTCGCGGTCGGCAACGATCCGTACCCGTACTCGAGCACGCGGACGCCCACCCTCGTGTTCGAGGGTGTCCAGGTCGCGGGCGCCTAGGGCGCCTCTCGGCCTCTGCGAGCCACCTGCGCCGTGTGCTTCTCCGCGAACGTGAGCTTCGGCGCCGCCGCCGCGCTCGCCGCGATCGGCGGCGTCAGCGTGCGCGGGGCGCCGACGCGCGCGCACGCGCCGCTCGCGGCGATCCCGCTGCTGTTCGCGCTGCAGCAGGCCGCCGAGGGCGGCGTCTGGCTCGTGCTGACAGACGCCCCGTGGGGTAAGGCGTCGACGCCGATCGCCCAGGTCTTCCTGTTCTTCGCGCTGTTCCTGTGGCCGGCGTACGTGCCGCTCTCGCTCTACCCGCTCGAGACGAGCGCGCGGCGCCGCGCGGCGCTCAAGGCGCTCTTCCTCCTGGGGGCGCTGCTCGGCGCGTACCTCATGGCCTGCTCGACGCTGCGACCTTCGTACGCGTGCATCGCCTACGACAACCTCTACTACGGGGTCAGCGTCGACGGCCCTCTGAAGCCGGTGCTGCCGTTCTTCTATGTGGCCACCGTCGCGGGCGGCTTCCTGGTCTCCAGCGCCCGCGGGACCAAGCTGCTCGCCGCGCTCCTGCTCGCCTCGTTCGGCGCCGCGGGGGTCCTGTTCAAGGTGGGGTTCGCGTCGGTGTGGTGCTTCTTCGCGGCGGCGCTCAGCGGCGTCGTGGCCCTCGTCGCGCGGGGCGCGGGGCTCGCGACGCGGCCGCGCTGAACGAGCTTCACGGGGGAGGCGCTGGACCCACCGGGCAAGCGCCACCGGACAAGAGCAGCGACGGCGGTCCGCCGGTCTGGCGCTCGAGGCGTGGCTGACCGTCGAGCAGCTTGGCGACGATGGCGCGGGCCGCCTCGGCGCTCGGCTTCAGCGGCCGCGGGTTGGCCACCCGCTCCGGCTCAACGAGGCATGCGCGCAACCTTGGGATGGACGCGGCGAGCCCGAGGCGCCGGGCGAGCTCGTCCACCGTCGCGGGGTCGAGCTCCTCCAACGACAACGGCTCGGTCGGCACGCTGACCGTATCCACCGAGAGGGAGAGCTCGAGATCGTCACCGAGGGCGGTCGCGAGCACGTCGCGCGCGGCGTCGTCGATCTGCGGACCGAGGTGAACGAGCTGCAGCGCGAACGTCCCCTGCTCGGGCGCCGCCAGCGATACGGCGATGAGGTCGCCGGCCGCGGCGCTCGGCCATCGATGCTCCAGCACCTCGGAGATCGCGGCCATGGCGTCGCCGATGTGCTCGGATGGCCTGGGCTCAGGGGGCGGCGGAGGCGGCGGAGGCGGCGCCACCACGACGGGCGGGCTGCGATCTTGAGCGCGCTCGAGCGCCTCGAACTCGCTCGCGTCGGGCACAGCGTACACCTCCACGTGCGGGACGACCCCGGTCGCCCGCGATATCTCGCTGGAGAGCTGCTCGCGCGCGACGATGGCGTCGTTCTGGCTGCCGAGCAAGAAGATCACCAGGCCGATCTCGTTGCGCTCGATCCGCACGCGCGACTGGACGAGGCGGTGCGGGAGCCCGGAGATCGCGGCCTTCACCTCGCCTCGGGCCTCGATCTCCCACGCGACTCGATCGAGCCCGCTGCGCAGCGGGCTGTACAGCGCACCGAGGAGGAGGATGGGCATGATGAGGCGCAGCCAGCGGCCGAGGGCCCATCGGACGCCCTCGGCGAAGCGGCGCGCGAGCGGGCGGTGCAGGACCCAACCGCCCCCTCGGTCGAGCTCTTCGCGGTCCAGGCGGATGACCTCGACCTGCCCGAACCCGATCGCCGCGAACGACAAGGTCGAGACGAAGATGATCGCGGCGAGGTTCGTGAGGAACAAGAGCGCGGCGCCGACCGCGATCGGTGCCGCCGATGTTCCGAGACCGTACCCGCTGACACACAGCGGTGGCACCAACGAGATCCCGATGGAGGTTCCGGCGGCGGTGCTCGCGACGTCCGACGACGGGCGCAGCGTCGCGAAGACTCCCGCCATCGCGCAGAAGACGGCGATGCCGAGATCGAGCGCGGTCGGCGTGGTACGCGCCGCGATCTCGGCGTTGATCTCGTGGAACGGGATGACCTTGGTCAGCCCTGCGCCGATCGCGACGACGACGGCGACGCTGCCCAGGACGCGGCCGGCCGCGCGGAGGACGAGCACGGTCGAGCCTGCGGCGAGGCCCATGCCGAGGCCAACGATCGGCCCCATCAGCGGCGCTACCAACATCGCGCCGATGATGACCGCCGTGCTCCCGAGGACGAGCCCGAGCAAGGCGATGCCGGCCGCGATGCTCAGCTGCAACCAGTACCCGAAGATCTCCCGGGGCGTTCGCTGCAGCATCGACGCGATGACGTCGGCGCGGCTCTTCGGCTCGCAGCCGAGCAGCGAAGCGAGCCGGTCTTGGAGCGCTCGGACGGCTTCGACCGTCTTCATCGCGGCCCCCCACGCCAGCCCGAGGGACACAGAGCGTGCATCGCCGGCACTATAGCCGCCAAGGTGACCTCGCACCGCTCGGCCTTCGCTGAAGCTCGCCGCGCGACGGGGTTGAACCGGCCGTCAGGTCGTGCGAGGTATTGGCGTCGTTTCACGATCCGAGCCCCCGTAGCTCAGTGGATAGAGCAGCGGTTTCCTAAACCGAAGGTCACAGATTCGAGTTCTGTCGGGGGCGCCGACGCAGCAGAGACGGCGCAGTCGGGGGCGCGTAGCGCTGAGGCGCGCGCCGTTCGCGCGCGCCGCTCAGCCTGGCTGGCGAGCGCCCTGAGGTCGAGCGCCGCGACCCCGCGACGACTCGACGGCGCCCGGCTCGACGCAGCTACTTCTTCGCGTCCTTCTCACAGGAGTTCTGGCACTCCTTGTATTCCTTCCAGCTGCCCTTGCTGGCGCAGGAAGAGACGCAGTCGAACATCTTGGGGTCCTTGGTCTTCTCTTCCTCGAGCTCCTTCGTGCACTCGCCGAGGGCCTTCTTCTTGTCGTCGTCCGACGGCTTCTCTTTCGCGTCGGCGGCGCGCAGGTCGACGAGCTTCTTGCAGACGCTCTCCGGGCTGTTGCAGCCCGTGAACAGCAGAGCAGAACCAAGCATCGCGGCGACCGCGACGATAGAGACGTTCATCTTCATATGCCCTCGCGGAGTCGAGTAGAGCGGGGGCCAAAGGTTCGGCCCCCCAGGTTGAGCCACCCTCTCACGACCGCGCCGCGCTGTCACCCGGGCTCACCCGCCCGCTGACTCGACGCTGGGGTTCGGCGCGAACGAGCGAGGATCGAAGGGAAATTCGGCGTAGGTGAGGGGGCCGGTCGGCAGCATCCACACGGCGCGAGCGGTCGTCGGGAAGCGGCGGCCCAGGTGCTCCTGCCAGCCATCGACGGGCGTTCGCCACTCGCAGCGCGCTGGAGGGTCCTTCGAGCCGGGGGGCGCGTAGAAGCGATCGGTGGTCGAGAAGTCGGTGACGGCGCCCTGGGCGTCGACGAACACACGGGCGCGGACGGTGCGGCCAGCGTCGGTCAAGACCACGTCGAAGGCCTCGTCGCCCGCGGCGGAGAAGGTGACCTCGGGCACGAGCAGCATCGAGGGCGCCATGAGGACGGCGTCGTTGAGATAGGTCACGCACTCGCCGATCGTGACCTCTTCGCTCGCGTCGTCGACCACCGCGACGCTGTCGAGCAGCTTGCCCAGCATGTGACCGTGCCCGCGCAGATACGTGTCGCGCACGTACGTGGGCACGAGGCCCTTCACGCGGAGGCGCATGTGGAAGACCCGCGTGACCGGGACGCGCGCGTCGAACTGGGCGCACTCGCACGGCACCCACTCACCGCCGAACAGGAAGCGCCCCTCGAAGCACATGGTGAACGACGCGTCGCGCGGCGCGCCGACGACGCCCATGAAGCGCATGTAGCGCTGCGCCGCTGCAGGCAAGGCGGCCAGCTCGGCCTCGTGGACGGGCTCGTCGTCGTCGGGAGGAGCCGGGAGGGCGAGGGCGGCGACCTCACGCATCAGCTTTCGTTCGAGGCTGGTGCGGTCGTGAGGCGCGCCAGCGGGCTCGCCTTCGGGCAGCGCCCCGAGCGCGCCGCGCGCCCATCGGTGCGCCCGGTGGAGCCAAGCGGTCGGCTCGGCGAACATCAAGATGCACTCGCCATGCACGACCGCGAGGCCACGCTCCTCGCACGCGCGGATGGCCTCGGACGACTCGGCCCCTTGCTGCATCCACACCCGCGGGATGCCCAGCGCCGCGGCCTCTTCGACGAGCTTGAGGGTCTGCTCGGGGGGCGTCACGAGCACCACGCCGCCCACCTCGCCAGCGACCTCTGCCAGCGTGTGCGCGCAGGGTTGGTCGCCGATGCGGTCCGCCTCGGGGTGCACGACGTGCAGCGTGTACCCTTTGCCCGACAGCTCCTTGCGCACGGCGTTGCCGAAGCCCCGCTTGCCGTCGCGGCTGACCCCGACGAGGGCGAGCGAGGTCTGCGCGAGGAAGTCGTCGATCACGGCGCGGGGGACGGGCATGCAGCAGCTTTGCCCCGCGAGCACGCCGCTCGCAAGGGACAAGCCATCTTCCACGCAGGCCGCGACCGCTTACACCTCGGGGGCCACGGTCATCCGCGTCACGCGCCAATCGCCGTCGATCTCGGAGAGCTCGAAGCGACACTGCCGGAGCTCGACCCGCGGCGCGGCGCCGTGATCGATCGCGGTGACCGTGACGAGGGCGGTGGCCGTCGCCCGCTCGCCTTGGACCTGAACCTTCACGTCGGCCGGGCTCACCGCGACGCTGGCGAAGCGCCCGGCGCCGCCAGTCGCCGCGCCCGCGAGCTGCTCGGGGTCGAGCGCAGCGCCACCCAGCTCCGGGGCGTCGATGATCGCGCCGTTCGCGAAGGTCTCCTTGAACGCGGCGCGGACGTTCGTGCCATAGATGGCCGGG
This sequence comes from Polyangiaceae bacterium, assembly GCA_016719945.1. Classification (GTDB taxonomy): domain Bacteria; phylum Myxococcota_A; class Polyangia; order Polyangiales; family Polyangiaceae; genus Xiheicaenibacterium. The sequence goes on from JADJYE010000007.1 coordinate 78,209, forward strand.
TTCGTCCCCTCGGAGTAGGTCGCGGCCGAGGCGAGCGTAGCGATGAGCTCGCGGATCTCCTCCTCGTCGCTCTCGTAGATGAACACGCGATAGACGACGCCCGCCGCCACGAGCGCGCCGCCGCCGATGAGCAGCTCGCGGCGCGTCACCCTCACCGGGTCACCACCACGGGCGCGAGGACGATCGGGGCGGTCTCGGGGCCTGTGTACGAGAGGGCCTTGGCGAGCGGCGGTGGGACCAGGAAGAGCTTGAGGCGCAGCTCGGCCTTCTTCGCGTCCTTGGGGACTTCGACGGGCAGCTCGCGCGTCTCGCCCGGCTTGAGGCGGTTATCGCGCACGAGCTGGGTCGCGAAGGCAGCGAGCGCGGGCTTGCCCTCGGCGTCCGTGAAGCCCATGTTGAAGACCGCCTGCGGGTGCTCCTTCATCGGCTCGCTCGTGACGTTGACGTAGACCTGCTTGCCGGCGGCGTCGAAGGCGCGCACCTCGAGCAGCGCCATGCGCCCTGGGAATCCGGTCGGGAACGCGTGGCCCGATCGGTTCGCGAGCTTGACCACCAGACGGTCCTTGTCGAAGGCTCCGCTCAGCGCGACCGCCTCGGCCACGATGCCGGGCTGCTGCTCGCGGCTCGCGAGGTGGGGGCCACGAAAGCGGTGGCTCCTGTGCGTCGGGCGGGTCGACACGGAGCCGGAGGGGCCCTGCACCTCGTCCATGTGGCAGGAGGTGCAGCCCTTGGTCTCACCCGACGCGACGTGCTCGGTTCCGGTCGAGCAGGTGGCGAGGCCCGCCGCGTTCTTCTCCTCCCCGTGGCACGCGAGGCACAGCGTCTTGCCGTCTGTCAGCGCCGCGAGCGCCGGACCGGTCGAGTGCGCCGGGGACGCGCCGTCAGCGATATCGTGCGGGCCGCGGAAGCGCCCGATCGGGCCCGCGTCGAGGGCGGCCACACCCTTCTTGCCGTCCTCGAGGTGCACGCCCTCGAGCTGATGGCAGGTCGCGCAGCTCACGCCGAGCTTCGCGGCGTCCGACTCGTGCTGGGCGACGTCCCGCGGGTTGTGGCATCGGGCGCACTTGCCAGGGATCTCCGGGCCTTGCTTCTCCGTGCGCAGCGCGCGGAGCGCCCCGTAGATGGGGTCGGCCGAGTGGTGAGCGCGGCTGTGGAGGCTCTCGCGCCACTCCGCGACGACCGCGGCGTGGCAGGGCTCGCAGGTCTTGGGGTCGCTCCCGTCGAGCAGCGACGCGGACGCCGACGCGGGCGCGGGCGCGGACGACGAGGTCGCAGAGGGTGGAGGCTCGCCGCCGCACGCGAAGAGGAGGTGGGAGCCCAGCGCGGCGGCGAGGAGGAGGTTGGTCTGTTTCATTTCCGAGGCTCTCCGGGGGGGCCCCGGCGCGCTCAAGCAGCGCGGCGACGACGCAGCTCGCTCGCCGCGTGCCCGAACAGCGCGACGAAGACTAGCCCACGATCGCTCGCTTTCAAGCGGGGCGCGCGTGCGCCAGCTGGCGAGTTTGCGGAGATCGCTGCCACAATGCCAGCCAGATGCAGCGGCTCACCGGGCTCGACGCCGGCTTCCTCTACATGGAGACGCCGACGCTCCTCATGCACACGCTCAAGGTGCTGGTGCTCGAGCCGCGCCCGGATCGACACGCGCGGCTGGACGACCTGCTGAGCGGCATCGCGCGGCGCCTGCACCTGTTGCCGCCCGCGCGGCGCCGTCTGGTCGAGGTCCCCCTCGGGCTCCACCACCCCCTCTGGATCGAAGACCCGGCGTTCGATCTCGCGGCCCACGTCCAGCGGATCAGCATCGAGCCACCCGGGACGCGGCAGCAGATGGACGCGCTGATCGCCGACATCGCGAGCCGTGCCCTCGATCGAGCGCGCCCGCTGTGGGAGCTGTGGGTCCTCGAGGGCCTCGAGGACGGCGCGCTCGGCGTGCTCGTGAAGATCCACCACGCGGTCGCGGACGGCGTCGCCGCGACGCGCCTGCTCTCCAGCGTGCTCTCGAGCGAGCCGACCCACGACGCGCCCCACCTCCAGGAGCCGTGGGCGCCCGAGCCGTTGCCGACGGCGCTCGACCTGGTGACGGATGCGTTGGCCGATCACGCGCGCAAGGTCGCCGAGCTCCCGTCGCTGGCCCGCGCGACGGTGTCCGGCCTCGCCGCGCTCGCGCGAGAGCGGCGCCTCGCGAAGGTCATGACGCCGCGCCCCGTGCTGGACACGCCGCGCACCTCGTTCAACCGCGCGATCAGCTCCAACCGGTCCTTCGCGACGGCGTCTTTCCCGCTGGCCGACGCGAGGCGCGTGAAGGCGGCGTTCGGTGTGACGCTCAACGACGTCGTGCTCGGGGTCGTCTCGGGCGCGGTGCGCGACTACCTCCTCGCGCGCGGAGAGCTGCCTGACAAGCCGCTGGTGGCGAGCGTCCCGGTGTCCTCGGAGCGAGACCACGCCGAGGCACGGCTGTCGGGCAACCGCCTCTCGAACCTGTTCCTGGCCATCCCCACGCACCTCCCGGACCCGGTCGCCCGCCTGCTTCACGTGCGGGACGTCGCCCGCGAGGCCAAACATCAGCAGGACGTCGTGGGCCGCGACCTGATGCAGCGCTGGGCGGAGTACGCGCCGCCGAGGCTCTATGCGTGGGCGATGCAGCAGTGGTCGAAGCGCCACGCCGCAGACTTCTTCCCTGCGCCGATCAACCTGGTCGTCTCGAACGTCCCCGGCCCACGCGCCGAGCTGTTCACCCCCGCGCACCGCTTGAGCGCTATTTACTCGGTGGGCCCGGTGCTCGAGGGGATCGGCCTCAACATCACGGTGTGGAGCTACGTCGACGCGCTGCACGTGGGCGTCCTGGCGTGTCGCGAGATGGTGCCGGATCCGCACCAGATCACCGCCGCGATGACCGTTGCGCTCGCAGAGCTGGTCGAGCGCGCGGCCGCGCGCGGCGCGCCGATGGTCTCCACGGATTCTCCATCCCCTCTCGACGCGGCCTCCAAGCGGCCGGGCACCTGATCGTCTAGAGTCGGGGGCAGATGCGAGCGCGGTGGGTTGTCTTGTGGTCGATCGGAATCTTCTGCGGGGCGGTGCTGCTCAGGCCGGTGCTGCGCATGGTGCCCCTGCTTCGAATGTTGGAGCGCTCGGAGCTCGTGCACGTCGCGGCGCACCTGTTCCTGTACGGCGGCCTAACCGCCCTCGCGCGCTGGAGCGGGATGTCGACGGCCCGCGCCGGCGCGCTGGCTCTCGCGGTCGGCGTCGCCCAAGAAGGCCTGCAGATCGCGATGGCGCGGCGCGGCTTCGGGAGCCCGGAGGTGTTCGATCTCTTCGTCGACGCGATCGGCATCGGCGCCGTCCTGCTGCTCTGGCCGGCGCCGAAGACCACGGACGTCACCGCTTGATCGTCCGCCAAGTTGCGCTGTAGAGCGCGCTCTCGGGCTTCGAGTGCTTCATCTTCATCGTGACGTCGGCTGCGCCAGCCGACGCGAGCACCGCCCCGAACACGGCCTCGTTCGCGAGGTGGTTCAGCTCGCCGTGCAGAAAGGGCGGGTGGGTGAGCATGATCTCGGCCTCCTCGCCCCACACGTGGAGCTGGACGTCCGTGCCCCGCTGGAACAGCGCGTGGACCTTCGCCGCCGTGCGCAAGAAGCGCTCGACCCCCGCGAGCCGCGTCAGCGTGGCGTACATGGGCAGCGCCGTGAGCCGCATGGTGCGGTCGTAGTTCCACTTCAGCACCGCCTCACGCGTCGGAAAGAACGTGTCCGCGACCACGCAGAACACCGCGTCGGTGAGGACCGTCGAGACCCACGCCGTGGGCAGCGGCGGGGAGCGGAGCACGGCGACGATCTCTTCGGGGAGCCCCTTCCAGGAGGGATGAAAGTAGTGAGGCGCTACCGCGCTCTTCAGTAGAAGGCCGAGCGCCTGCGCCTCCGGATACGAGGCGAGCCCGTCCGGCAGTCGCTCGAGGTACTCTGCGAGCGCCGGGAAGAGCTGCCTGTCGATAGGGCGAGGGCCCATGTTGCCATGGTAGTCCGCTTGGTCCGGTTCATGCCACGCAGGAAGGTATGGACTCTCCAAGCAGGTTTTTCGGTGCGATCCCGCTCTGTCTCGCGCTCGTTGGCTGCGCGGCCGCAGAAGGCCGCGTCGAGCACGCAGAGTCTGCGCCCCCGCCCGCGCAGCCCGCTGCCGCTGCGACCTTGGAGGAAGGCGCTTCGCCGATGGAGCAGGCCTCGCCGGCTTCGCCGATCACGCCGCTGACGGTCGCCGTGGCGCTGACCACGACCGAGGACCCAGAGCCACGCAAGCTCCCCGGGGCCACGCCGCTCGCGCCCAGGGACTGCACCGGGAGCGGAGGGGTCGTCGCCGTGACGATGGACTCCAAGAGCGGCGTCGCCTTCGGCAGCTCGCTCCAAGGCGCGCGGTTCCGGGCGTGCCCGAGGGGGAGCCAGTCGCTCTTCGACGTGACCGACAGCGTCGCAGGCGTGCCGGTCATGCGAGGCTACGCGCCCCACTTCCGGCTCGACTGGTAGCGGTCCGACACGAAAGACGTCTCGAGTCGGATACCCTGGCGCCCATGGTGGCCGTTCGCCTCGTCCCCTCGAGCTCGACGCGCTGCGGGGCGCTCGCGTGGCGCTCCCAAGGTAAGCCGTTCGCGACGATCGTCGCCAAGGTGACGCTGACCTACGGCCCGGATGGAGCGTGTCGCCTGGACGAGCCGCGCGCGATCGTGTCGCGCGACCAACACCTCGAGCGCAACCCCACCAAGAGCCTCGAAGAGGCGACGGATCTCATCCCCTACCTCGGCAAGGCCGAGCTCCACCTCAGAGGAGCCGCGGTTTGCCCCTCTGGGTCTCAGGTCGTGCCGCGGGTCACCATCACGCGTGACGGCGGCGCCATCCTGGAGCGCGCGTTCGTGGCCAGGCCCCCAGCGGGAGCTCGCAGCGTGGAGCTCGTCGCCGAGAACGCGTTGGGCGGTCCGGGTCACCCGGTGAACCCCGTCGGCACCCCTACCCCATCGCTCCTGAACGCGAACGACCCGAGCCAGCCCTTGCTCGTTGGGCCGATCCCACGGATGTGGAGCGCCCGCGCGACGCTGCTCACGCCCGAGCAACGCAAGGCGACGCAGCAGCGCGAGGTGGCGCTCGACGCCGCGTTCGATTGGGAGTTCTTCCAGGCCGCGGCGCGAGAGCAGCGCGCGGCGACGTTCTTCCGCGGGGACGAGTCGCTCGCGCTCGCGCACCTCGACGCCGAACAGCCGCAGCTCGAGGTGCGGCTGCCAGGCGCTCGCGTCGAGGCGGCCTGGGTGAAGGGCCCCCGACGAGCGGGTGCCCCTGGTCATGCGCTGCGACACGCTCCGCCTCGACAGCAAGGCGCGCACGATCACCCTCTCCTGGCGCGGCTTCTTCGAGGTGACCGACGCGGACTCCAAGATGGTGATCGCGGTCACGTTGTCGATGCCCGGAAGGCCGGTCGAGTGGCCGGAGATCAGCGACGAGCCCGAGCCCTCCGCGCGCCCCTCCGAGCCGTCGGCCCCTGCGATCCCGTCGCTCGACGCGACCGGCGTGCTGCACCTCGACGGCTTGAACGCGCCCACGATGCCCTTCGCGACGCCTGTCGCGGCGACCCCGAGCTCGAGGCCGATGAGCTCGGCGCCGATCCCTGGCGCCCCCTTCTCGGACGCCGAGCCTGGGTCGCGTCCGACGATCGAGCTCGGCTCGACGGTCGCTGCGCGTGCCGGCGCCCCACATGAGGCGACGCCCTTCACGGCCCCGCGAGCCGCGCCACCCCCAGCGCCATTCCACGCGCCCCAGCCTGCGCCCGCGCCGCCGCCGCCAGCTCGGCCTGCGATGGCTCCCCTCTCTGCCGCCGCGGCCGCCGCGGCTCAGCCTGCGCGCTCCGAGCCCATCGCGCTCAAGCCGGCGGCGGCCGTCGACACCAGCGCGCTCACGCTCGCCCCCGGGCGAGGCTCCAAGCTACTGCTCGCCGTGGTCGCAGCGGTGAAGGCGCGATAGAAAGATCGTATGGGCAAGCCGGTCGCGAAGGAGGGGGACAAGATCGTGGGCGTCGACACGCACATCGTCTTGGTGTCGAGCCCCGCCGGACCGGTCCCCACGCCGAGTCCGAGCCCGTTTTCGGGCAAGCTCGCTCGGAGCCTGGCCGCGTCGGTGTACGTCGACGGCCGGCAGGCCGCGATCAACGGCAGTGAGGCCGACAACTCCCCGTCTCACATCCCAACCGGCGGCCCGTTTCAGCGGGCGCCCTCCAACGTCGGGAAGATCTCGAGCGCGAGCGGCACCGTGCTCGCCGGCGGCGTCGGCATCGCGCGCATGGGCGATCCGGCCACGTGCTGCAACGACCTCGGCCTCGAGAACACGGGGTCGGTGGTGGCGACCGGCACGACCGTATTTTCCGGCTAACGGCCGGCGATCTGCGCTGGCGCACCGGCGAGCATGCGCCGCAGCGCCTCGCGGTGATCGGTGGTCTTGACCGAGAGCTCTGCGTTCAGGTCGGGGTCGGCCTGGAGCTTCGCGCGCCAGCGAGCTGCGAGCGCGGCGAACATCGGCTCGTCGAGCCCGCACAGCGGGAGGATCGCGGCTCGCTCCGCGGGGAGCAGGTGAAGAGCGACAGCGAGCGCCGCGTAGAGATCGACGTCCACCTCGACCGGCAGCGAGCCCTCGATGGGCGTGAGCAGATCGTCGCCCTCTGCGCCCGTCGAGGCCGCCGCGCGCGCAGCGTCGCCCGCGCTCGCCGCGGCCCGCTTGGGCGACCACGGGAAGGGCTTGAGCTTGGTGGGCTCGACCTTGACCTTGGGCGCCGGCGCGGGCTTCGCCGCGGCCTCCGACAAGGCGCGAGTGACCTCGGGGTCGGCCGCCGCCTTCTTGTTCCACGCGCGGCCGACCCGCCCGACATCGGTGGCGCGCAGGCCCATCGGCTTGAGCACCGCCGCCAGGTCGTCGGCCACGCTGAGCGCCGCGAGCATCGCCGCCCAGCTCCCCGGATCGTCGTCGAGAGGGGAGATCGACCGCCCGAGCGCGTCCTCCGCGACTCTGCGCTTCTGGGCGTAGACGAGCATCAGATCGGGGGACTCGGCGAGGGTCTGCGCCCATTTGGGCTCTGCGCTGGCCCAGCTCGCGGGCTCGATCTGCTCCTGCGCGAGCACGTCGGCGAGCGGGATCTCTTCCACGACGGCGGCGGTGACGCCCGCGTATTGCTCGAGGCTCACCCCTGCGAAAGCTAGCCCTTCCCCCGCCATGACGAGCCCGAGGCTACCACCGGTCGCTCACTTCGCGGCCGGCAAGCTCACGCTGAACGCCATGGTCTCGGCGGCCCCCGGCCCATACTGCATGGACGATAGGCGCGAGACGGCGCACGAGACGAACGCTGGCGCGCTCGAAGCAGGCATGATCTTGGGGTTGCCCGACTTGCCCGTCTCGCTGATCGGGATCGACACGCTGGCCGATGACGCCTTGGTGCCCGCCTTCGAGCCTTCGTTGTCCTTCCAGCACTTGATGGTGGTGCTCTGCGCGGCGCCGCTGCTTCGCTTCGGCGTCGCCGCGCTCGCGGGGGCGGTCGCGGTCGTAGCGGCCGCCGTCGCCATCGAGGTCGGCGCCGTCGGGTTGGCCGACGCGACGAGAGGCGGCGGAGCGCTGGCGATCGGCGTGGCGGTCGTCGTGTCGGTCGCCGTCGCGCTCGGAGGGGCGGTCGCGCTCTCGCTTGGCGCCGCGGTCGGCGGCGGCGCGACGACCGCGGACGAGCTGGCGCTCGCAGACGGCTCCGTCGCAGCGCTGACCGTCGCGAGCGCGCTCGCCGACTTGCGCTTCACCGGCGCGCCTTCGGGCTCTTCGTCGGGCTCGGGCGGGCTCTTCTGCATGAGCAACACCCCAGCCACGGCGGCGACCGCCAGCGCCCCGGCGACGACCCCACCGATCGCAAAGCCTCGGGACTTCGGCTTCGCAGGCGCGTGCGGCTCGAGCGTGCTCTTGGCGATGATGGGCGAGTGTGCGACCGAGGCTGCCAGCGGAGAAGCCGAGGCCATCGGCGCGCCGGGAGCGGCGGAGGGAGCGAGCGAGTGGGGCGCGGCGGAAGGCGGCGCGGCGGCGGGCATCGCTCCGGGGGACATCGCGCCGGCCGTCATGACCACGGTCGCGCCGCCTCGGCGCGCGGCGGTCCCCGCCGTGATGGCGGGCGCCGCCGCGCTCGAGTTGGCGAGCGCCGCCGCCTCGCTCGAGTTGGCGGACGCGCCCGTGCTCGCCCCCGCCACGGCCTCGGCGAATGAGGTCGCGAGCTCTCGCGCCGTGGCGACGCGCCGGTCGAGCTGGGGGCAGAGCACGCGCGCCATCCACGCGTCGACCGCGGCCGGCAGCCCGAGGCGCCGCTGTGACGGAGGAACGAAGCGGCCCGCCGAGGCGGCCATCCCGATCGCGGTCATCGTCTCCCCTTGGAAGGGCAACGTGCCGGTGAGCGCTGCGTACACGACCACGCCGAGCGACCACAGGTCGGACCGCCCATCGATCGAGCGGGGCGAGAGGAACTGCTCCGGGCTCATGTAGTAGGGCGTGCCGAGCACCATCCCCGTCTGGGTCTGGGACAGGTCTCCGGCCGCGAACTTGGCGACGCCGAAGTCGACGACCTTCACGACGACCTGGCCGTCCCGCTCGGCCAAGAAGAGGTTCGCCGGCTTGATGTCGCGGTGGACCACGCCCTGGGCGTGCGCGTGGTGCAGCGCCTCACAGGTCTGCGTCACGATGTGGACGAGCGCCTGCGGGGCGAGCGGCCCGCCCCGCGTGACCCGCTGCGCGAGGTCTTCTCCGTTGAGGAGCTCCATCACGATGTACGGCTCGCCGTCCATCGTGAGCCCGAAGTCGAAGATGCGGACGAGGTTCGGGTGGTCGAGCGCGGCGAGACCACGCGCCTCACGCTCGAAGCGCGCTCGCAGCTCGGGGCCGGCGTCGCCGCCCTTGAGGACCTTCACCGCCACGCGGACGCCGAGCGAGGTGTTTCGCGCGACCCACACGGCCCCCATGCCCCCCGAGCCGAGCTCGCGCTCGAGCTCGAGGTTGTCGCTCAGCATCTCCCCGGGCGAAAGGGCCATGACCTCGCCCTAGGGTAGACGGCTTAGGCCTTCTTGCGCGCGTGGACGAAGTACATCGGCGTGAAGATGCCGATCTTGCCGCCCGCGACGAGCGCGTCTGCGCCGCCGTTGAGCAGCGTGCTGACCGCCCGCGTGCCCTTGGGCGCCAGGCCTACCCGCTCGAGGACGCCGGTGAGGGCGTTGGTGATCGTGCGGCCCGCGCCGGTGCGCACCAGGGTTCGGAGCGACAGATCCGCGAGCGGCGAGTACCAGGGAACCTCGCCGTCGCACTCGGGCGTGCGGTCCTTGGCGTCGATCAGCTCGAAGCCGGCGGCGAGGACCGCCTCCTTGATCTCGTCGTACGTGCACAGGCTGGCGATCGCGTTGCCCTTCTCGATGCCCTCGCGGATGCGGCGGTGCTCGGGGTTCGCGTCGTCGTAGAGCGGGGTGAGGCACCACTCGTACGAGCAGAAGACGCTCCCCGGCTTGAGCACGCGGGCGATCTCCGTGAACACGCCCTTCTTGTCGAACGCGTGGCACAGCGCCTCGACGGCGTAGCCGGCGTCGAACGTGCCGTCTTCCACGGGGACCTTCATGAAGTCGGTCTCGATCAGGGCGGTCTGGCCGCCGAGGCCCGCCTGCTCGTTGTACTTCTGCGCCTTCGACAGCTGGTACGCGCTGATGTTCACGCCGGTGACGTGCGCCCCGGTCGCCCGGGCGATGACGCGCATCGGGCCGCCGACGCCGCAGCCGAAGTCGATGACCTTCTTCCCCGCGCCGACGCCGAGCCGCTCGGCGATGTGCTGGTCGTGGCGGTCGAGCGACTCCTTGAAGGACTCGCTCTGCCGCATGACGGCGAAGTGGAAGCTGCGACCCCAGCCGATCTCGTAGAAGTCGGTGACGAGGTTGTAGAACTGCGTCGTGACCGTCGCGTACTTGTGGCCGACGTCAGCCTTGGTGCGCGCGCTGTCCCACGTGACGTTGTAGTCATCGATCGTGGATTTGACCTCGTCGCGGGCGAGACCGGGCCGCCGCTGCCCTTGAGTCGACTCCTGCATGGGCAGGCGTTATCCGCGAGGAGGCGGGGGCGCAACCTGGAACATGGTCCCGACGTAGCGGAAGCCCGACGTGACGCTATGCTCCCTCCGATGCCCTCGGCCACCGCGCCTGCCTCTCAGCTCACGACAGCGCCCCGCCCTCGCGGCGTGCTCTTCGTCGCGGCCTTCGCGCTCGCTGTCGCGGCGCTCTGCGGCGGTTGCTCGAGCGGCGACGACGACAAGCGCGAGCGCGACGCGAAGGGCAGCCGTGAGGACGACGAGCCCAGGGGGACCGACAAGCCCGACCCTCTCGGCGGGCCACCGGCGCCCACGCCGCCGCCGATGTCGACGGTCGGGGGCCCCGACGACGAGGCGAAGAAGCTCGTCTACCTCATGTCGCGCGACGACCAGCTATACTCGTTCGACCCGCGCATCCCTGGCCGGGCGGCCTACCGCGGCGTCGGCAAGGTCGACTGCAAGGCCGCGGGCACGCCCCAGTCGATGGCGGTCGATCGTCAGGGCTTCGCCTGGGTGTTCTACGACTCGGGCCAGCTGTTCAGGGTGAGCGTGAGAGACGCTCACTGCTCGGCGCAGACGCCCTACAAACACCCAAGCTTCAACCGGCAGCTCGGCATGGGCTTCACCTCGGTCGCGCCCGGCTCGTCGGACGAGCGGCTCTACATCTTGAGCCCCGACTTCGGCCTCGCGACGATCTCGACGAAGGACTTCGGCGTCTCCACCACGGGCATGCTCGCCAACGGCGCCGAGCTGACGGGCGGCGGCGACGGCAAGCTCTTCTACTTCGCCGCGTGGGAGCGCACCCTCTCCGAGATCGACCTGGCGACCAAGCAGCTCAGGCTCATGCACAGCTTCGCCGGCTTCGGCAACGTCGGCGCTTGGGCCTTCGCGCGCTACAAGGGCCGCTTTTACATGTTCACGTCGACCGGCTTCTCGCCCTCGCGCACCACCGAATACGATCCGAAGACCAACCGCGAAATCACCCGCGACGAGGACATCGGCTTCGTGGTCGTGGGCGCGGGGCAGTCGACCCTCGCGCCGCCGCCCGACTCGAGCGGCGACCTGTCGGGGGACTTCCCCACCGCGCCGCCGCCGTAGCCTAGAGCCTGCATGGAACGCGCTTGGAGGGAGGCATGACGAGCGAAGTCACGGTGCTGGTGACGGGGGCGACGGACGGCATCGGCCTGCAGACCGCCATCGACCTCGCGCGCTGGCGCGAAGCTGGCCCTACATGGTCGAAGCCCCAGCAAGCTGAGCGAGGCCGCGCGCAGCGTGGAGGCCGCGCGCAGCGGCTCGGTGGCGGCTCAGCTGTGCGCGGATCTGGCCTCGCTGGCCGAGGTGAGGCGCCTCGCGGCCGAGGTGCAGGCGAAGCTGCCCCGGCTCGACGTCCTCCTCGCCAACGCCGGGGTGTTCAAGAAGTCCCTCGAGCGGACGGTCGACGGCTTCGAGGCGACGTTCGCTGTGAATCACCTCTCGCACCTGCTCTTGTGCCACGAGCTGATGCCGATGCTGCGACGTTCGGCGGGGTCGCGCGTCGTGGTCGTGAGCAGCATGGCCCACGGGCAGGGGCGCGTCGATTTCGACGATCTCACCGGGGAGAAGCACTTCAGCGGCTATGGCGCCTACGCGCTCTCCAAGCTCGCCAACGTGTTGTTCACGGTCGAGCTGGCACGGCGCACCCAGGGTCACCCGACCGCCAACTCGCTGCACCCGGGCGTGGTGGGCACGAACCTGCTGCGGGAGGGGTTCGGATCGAGCGGGCGCGAGTCGCTCTCGGAAGGAGCGGAGACGAGCGTGTACCTTTGCCTCTCGCCCGACGTCGCCGACAAGAGCGGGGCGTACTTCGTGCGGAAGTCGCCAGCGCCGATGCACAAGCTGGCTGCGGACGAGTCGGCGACCGCGCGCTTCTACGAGCGGAGCTGCGAGCTCGTCGGGGTCGCGCCGCTCCCCGAATGACCTCGGCGCTCAGTAGTCGGGAATGAACTCCGGCTTCTTCGAGGTCGTCGGCCGTGAAGGCGGCCTCGACCTACCGCCGGAGGCAGCGTCACTCGCCACCGTCGAGCCGGTCGGGAGCGCAGGAGGCGTGGGCGCGACGGTGGGCGGCGGCGCCGCCAGAGAAGTCGCGAGCGTGACGGTCGAGCTCGCCCTCGGCGGCGAGGTTGCCGCCGGCGCCGACGCCGATCGCGGCGCGGTGTCTGGCTCGACGGAGCGACTGCGGGCGGCCACCCCCGCGAACACGACGGCGAACCCGACCACGCCGAGCCCCGCCGCGGCGGCGAGCGAGAGCAGCGTCCGCGAGGCAGGCCCCCCGGCCGGCACCATGCGCTTCGTGGTCCACTCCGCCTGCGTGGTGGGCCCCGAGCCGGCCGCGCGCACCCCGGTGTCGATCGGCAGGCCCAGCGACAGCACCGTCCGCGCGCGGAGCGCGGCGTCGTGCGCCCGCTTCGTCCCGAAGGGCGCTATGGCGGCGGCGAAGTCGGCGATCGTCGCGAAGCGACCCTGCGGCTGCTTGGCGAGCGCCCGCAGGATGGCCTCGTCCAGCCCCTCGGGGATCTCCGGGCGATAGCCGCGCGCGGACGGCGGCGGCGTCGTGACGATCTTCACCGTGAGAGCCGACGGCAGGGTGTCCCAGAAGGCGGGCCGCTTGGTCAACAGCTCGAACAAGGAGAGCGCCAGCGCGTGCTGGTCGGTCCTGGGGTCGACGTCCTTCGCGCTCATGATCTGCTCGGGCGACATGTACAGCGGCGTGCCGAACGAGCGCCGCGTCGACGTCAGCCGCGCGTCCTTCGAGCCGAGCTCCGTGGTGAGCCCGAAGTCGAGCACCTTCACGACCTGCGAGCGATCCGCGCGCACCGCCAAGAACAGGTTGCCCGGCTTGACGTCTCGGTGGACGACGCCGGCCGCGTGGGCGACGGCGAGCCCGGCGCAAGCCTCCGCCACGATGTCGACCGCGGCGCTGATCGAGATCGGGTTGGGGTCGTCGATCAAGGCGTCGACCGGGTGTCCGAAGAGGAACTCGAGCACCATGATCGGCTCGCCGTGCTCGCTGCGCTCCACGCCGAAGATGCGCACGATGTTCTCCGACGAGAGCTGCGACACCACCCGGGCCTCGCGCTCGAAGCGCGCGAGCGTGTCCGGGTCGTCGATCAGCTCCTGGCGCAGCAGCTTGAGCGCGACGCGCTGGCCGAGCCCCAGCTGCTCGGCCTCGAGCACGATCCCGATCCCGCCGGACCCCAGCTGCCGCAGGACGCGGTAGCGCCCGGCGACGATGCTGCCGGGGGCCAGGTGCGCGGGGAGCGGATCGGCGTCCACAAACGCAGGCTAGCAGCCCAGGGCGATCAGAAGCGGAGGCGCACGCCGTCGGCCCCGGCCGAGACGGCGGCGGGGGCTGGTTGTCCGCTGATCGACGCATGAATGAGCAGGCCAATCCCGACGCCAGCCCCCACGAGGCCGAGCCCCCAGCTGACGGCGTTGCCGACCACCAGGGCGTCGCTGGGCTCGCCCGTGACGACGCGCTGCTCGCAACCGAGCGAGCCTCCACATTGGTCGAGGATGACTCCGCCCGTCGCAGCGGCGCTCAACAGTCCCACCAGGCCCACCCCGCTCGCGACGCCGCCGCCGATGAACGACCCCAACCGCCCCGAGGATGGTGACGGCGCCTGCGGCGAGAGCGAGGCGCCGACCTCGAGCGTCACGGTCGCGGTGACGCTCGCTTCGACGCTGAACGCCGTCGAGTACGGCTCGAATCCGGCCGCCTCGACCTCGAGCTGGTGTGGGCCGGGATCGATCGGACGCGCGATCTCGTCGGCTACCACCAGGCGGCCGTCGAGCCTGGCGACGGCCGTGAGCGGAGCGCTGCCTTGCTTCACGACCACCTTGGGCACGATCGGCCCGAGCCGGGAGACGGCCGCCACGGCCTCGTCGCGGAGCGCGGGCTTCAGCCCCCCGAGCCTCAACACGCTCTCGTAATGGGCGAGCGCGGTCGCGGTCTTGCCCTGCTTTTCGCTGCACTTGGCCAGCATGAACAGCGGCGCCGGGCGCTCGTCGAGCTCGAAGCTCTTGCGAAAGCGCTCGCACGCGACGCTGAGATCTCCCGCCTCGTACGCAGAGAGCCCCTCGCTGTAGAGGGACTGTCCGCTTGCGTCTTGCGCGCGCGCCGGGCCGAGCGCGAGCGCGGCCGCGAGGATGGCGGCCCCTCCGCCCAGCGCTCGACCTCGCCGCACCCTCACGGCCTCGGGACGCGGGCGATGAACAGATTCTGCGCCGTCCCGCTGGCGAGCGCCTCGAGGCCCTCGTCGAGCCAGAGCTTCCCGCAGCGAAAGGCGCCGGTGAAGACCACGCTGCTGGCCGCGGGGCCTCCCGTCGGGGCACCCCCTGCCGCGTACCCTGCGGGCAGCGCGCAGTCGGCCGCGGCGTCTTCGAGGATCGGGTACGCGCGGCCCGTGAGGTCGGAGACCTCGTTCGCGACACCCCAGAAGGGACGGGCGTCGCCGCAGTCGTCCGGGCAGGGGATCGAGCCGACGTCGGAGGCGAGCGCACCGGTCAACAAGAGCGAAGAGCTCGACAGCGACGCCGCGGAGCGGATCCCAGGGCGGAAGGCGAACGTCGGAGGATTGTTCGCCGAGACCCCATATTGGGTGCCGGCGATCCGCCAGCCGAAGTGGTGCTCGCCGTCTCCGTCGCTCGCGAACGAGAACGCTGCGCCGCTCGCTGCTGCGAAGACGGTGGTCGTGTCGTCGATCGTGACGAACGGGTCGAGCGCGACGAGCGCGCCTTGCCCGGACACGGGCTCCAGCGTCGCCGGATCGAGCGCCGCGTCGAAGGTCCCCCACTCGCCGTCCTGCGAGCACGAGCCACCGCCCGGCAGGCTGCCGCCGTCGCAGTGTCCCACCATGCGGAGCGGCGCGCCGCTGGCGAGCCGGACCCTCACGGCGTTGTCCTCGATCGCGTTGAGCTGGATGCTCGTGCCGTCGAGGCTCGCGCGGACGGCGATGGAGCCATCGGAGATGAACTGCGACTCGGCTCCGCACTCCAGCGAGCCGGAGAGCTCGGAGGTGAAGACCACGAAGAGCTGGTCTCCTTGCGTCGCGATCGACAGCGACGTGGGTGGGTGGTTGCTCAGGTCGCAGCTGAAGAGCGAGGCCGACGGCGCCGACGCCGGCGCGACCGTGAGCCGCTCGAGGGCGCTGTCGAACCACGCCACGAGCGGCTGCGGACCGTGGGACAGAGACAGCAAGGTCGTCGGGGGGGCGGAGCTCGCCGAGGGCGGCGCCGCGCTCGGCTTGGGGCCGAGGTCGAACGCCTGGACGTCGCAGCCGGTGTCGTCCACGGACGCGACGAACATGCGCTCACCGATCGACGCGGGCAGCAGCCCTGCCCCACCGAAGGCCCGACCGATGATGGTGTGTCGCCCGTCCTCGCCGGTCGCGAGGTCCCAAGGCTCCGCGTCCTCGAAGGACACGAGCCACTCTTCGTCGGAGCCGATGCGTCCTGGGCAGCCGGCGCTGCCACCGCCGCCGGCCGCGCCACCTCCGCCGAGCGGGGCGCCGCCCGCACCCGCGCCGCCGCTGGGGTCGCCGCCGGCTCCCCCCTGGGAGCTGGCGCCGTCCCCGCCCGCGCCGCCGCTCGAGGGCGCGTCTTCTTCGGTGAAGAACAGCGCACAGCCGGAGCCCAAGAGCAGCGCGGCGGACAGGCTGATGCTCGACGACCGCATGGGCCTCGGCATGGTAGGGGCAAGCGGTGATGCCCCGGAAGGGGCACGTGGCGAAGGCGCCGCGAGCGGCGTCTACTGCTTCTTCTTCCCGCGGGCGTCGGCGGCGAGGGTGGTCGCGTACTCCTTGTGCCTCGCGGACGTGTTGGTTCCCTTCGCCACCTTGTCGGCCGCCTTGGCGACGGCGTCTCGCTGCTCGGGCGTCCTGAGCTCCGAGGTCACGTAGCCACGGAGCTCGCCCCAGCTCGAGATCTCCTCGGCGGGTTTGTGATCGGGGTCGGCGGCGCGCTCGAGCCGCTTCAAGACCGCCGCGTGGACCGCCTCCGCCTCCTTCTCGCAGGCCTTGCCGAGACCATTGAAGGCGCTGAGCGCGTCGGTCCACTTGACGGCGTCCGCCTCGATGGCCTTGCCGAGCAGGGGACAGAAGGACTCGGCGCGCGACGGCGAGTAGCCCATGAGCGCGTACGCGTCTTGTCGCAGCGAGGGGCTCGGAGAGGCCGCGAACGTGGCCGCGAGGTCGAGCGCACCCTTGGGCGGCTCCTCGCTCATCCCGAAGGAGTAGAGGCTCGCCACGATGAACGACATCGCGCGCCCGTCGCTCGCAGGATCGAGCTTCTTCAAGGTCGCGATGACCGCGTCGGCCTTTGAGACCGAAGCGGCGTCGCGCTGCCACAGCGCGGTCCCCAGCGCGGCGCGCACACCAGGCTCGGCCTCCTTCTCGATCGCGGCCAACACCACGTCGAAGACCTTTCCGGCGGTGGGCTTCGAATCGGCGTCGCTCATGCCGAAGTAGTAGTCGTACAGACAGGCCGAGCCCATGACGCGGATCGCCGGCGCCTTGTCCTGGACGGCCGACAGGCAGCCGTCGTGGGTCGCGGGCGTGTGGTTCGCCTCGACGTACTTCTTCAGGGGCTCGTCGGCGTCGCACGACTGCATCAACCCCTCTTCGCTCCACTTGCACGAAGCGCCGGCGTCCAGCTTGGCGCGCAGCTCCGCGGGGATCGGCGCAAGCGCAGGCGCGCTCGCGGAGGCGGCAGGCGCAGCGCCTGAGCTGCTCCCAGCTGGTGGAGACGAAGCGCGCGCCGTCGAGGACGCGCCCGTCGACGCCGTCGAAGACGTCGAGCTCTGGTCACCGCAGGCGGCGGCGAGGAGCGAGAGCGCGAGGAGGCCCGCGGAGGACCGGGAGACGTGCCTGGAGACGGGGGTCGGTTGCATCCGGCGCGAGTACTAGTCCCCGCCGAGCGCCGACGACAAGCGCGTGTTGGTGGATGAGCTGCGCTCAGCCGTTCTCGCCCGCGGCCAGCGCGACGAGCGAGTCGCCCGTGAGCCGGTGCACCGTCCATTCGCTCATCGGCTGCGCCCCGAGCGCGCGATAAAACTCGAGGGCCGGCTCGTTCCAGTCGAGGACGGACCATTCGAAGCGGCCGTAGCCGCGCTCCACACACGCCCTCGCGATCTCGACCATCAGCGCGCGCCCGTGACCTCTTCCGCGGAGCTTTGGCCGCACGAATAGATCCTCCAGGTACGCGCCGTGCACCCCGAGCCAGGTGGAGTAGCTGACGAACCAGAGCGAGAAGCCAGCGAGCTTGCCTTCACCCTCCGGCGCGTCGACCACGTGGGAGTAGACCGCCGGGCGGGGACCGAAGAGCGCCGAGTGGAGCTGCGCCTCCGTCGCCTTCACCTCGAGGAGGCTGCGCTCGTAGTCCGCAAGCTCGCGGATCATCGCCAAGATCTCGGGCACGTCGGCGGGGACGGCCGCGCGCGGCCTCTCGGGCGTCATCGGGCCGATCTACGCTACATTGCCTAGCCCGTGAACCGCCTCGCCAAGGTCGCCGCCCCCGAGGAGCTGTCCTCGCTCGAGGGCGCCATCGCGAGGGCACGCGTGGAGGTCCCTCAGAGCTGGGCGGGCTCGCTGATCGAGGTGGACGTCCCGCGGCGCCTCAGCTGCGGGGCGTGCGACGGGGGCGGGTGTGATCGCTGCCAGCGCAGCGGCGCCATCAAGCTCGACTCGGTCGGCGCCCTCTCCGTGCGGCTCCCGGAGGAGCTCGGCGAGGGCGCGGTCCTGCGCATCCCCCAGCCCTTCGAGGGCGACGAGCTGGCGATCCTGCTGCTCGAGGTGCGCGTGGCGGAGGCCCCGTCCGGGTGCCGGCGAATCGGCGTTACGCTCCCCCGGCTGCTGCGCTCCTCCGCGGGAGCACGATCCCAGCGATCCTCGTCTTGCTCGCGATCGCGGCGCTGGTCGCCGCCGTACGCTGGGCCTCTTGAGCTTCGGGCCAGGCGCGACCAGCGCTACGCTCCGTACCGATGGTCCGTCGCCCCTCCGACAGCGAGATCGCCACCAAGCGCCTGCCGCGACACCGGACGCCGGAGGCCGAGACGATGAAGATCTCTCGGTTCGCGAAGAAAGAGCCGGAGCGCCCGGTCAACATCGGCGAGGTCTTGGGCCGCGACCTGGGCGAGGACACCGTCGTCGATCGCTACCGCAACCTCGAGCTGCTCGGACGCGGCGGCATGGGCGAGGTGACGCGCGCCGAAGACACCCTGATCGGCCGCGAGGTCGCGCTCAAGACGATGCGCGTGCCGATGGGCGACAAGCCGACCTGGGCGAGCGAGCGTTTCCTGCGTGAGGCCCGCGTGCAGGGACAGCTCGAGCACCCGGCGATCGTGCCCGTCTACGACATCAGCAACGACAGCGAGGGTCAGCCATTCTTCACCATGAAGCGCGTGCGCGGACAGACGCTCGAAGACGTGCTCTCGGAGCAGCGCGACCTGTCCCGGACGCAGCGAAAAGGGGCGCGCCGGCACCGGCTGCTCTCGGCGTTCGTCACCGTCTGCCTCGCCATGCACTACGCGCACGAGCGCGGTGTGGTGCACCGCGACCTCAAGCCGGACAACATCATGCTCGGCGCGCACGGCGAGGTGCACGTCCTCGACTGGGGGGTGGCCAGGCTGATCACGGCAGAGCCGCACGACGCCCCGCTCGACGAGAACGACACGCGCCCGGGAGAGATGGTCGGGACGCCCGGCTACATGTCCCCGGAGCAGGTCCTCGGGCAGCTCGAGCTGGTCGACGCGTCCAGCGACGTGTTCGCGCTCGGCACCATCCTCTACGAGATCCTCACGCTCGAGCCGTTCTTCCCGCAGCAGCACGCGACCGAGATCCTCCACGCGACGATCGACGCGAACCGCACGCCGCCGCCCCCGAAGGACTGCCCGCCCGAGCTGTACGCGCTCTGCCTCCGCGCGACCCGCTACGATAAAGACGATCGGCCGCAGTCCGCGCGTGAGCTCGCCGACGCGGTCGAGCGCTACCTCGACGGGGACCGCGACCGGGAGCTGCGCCAGAAGCTCGCGGACGATCAGGCCGAGCACGCGCGCGAGCTCGCGAGCCTGGCGCTCGACGGCCCCGAGGCGAACCGTGAGCACAACCGATCGCAGGCGATGCGCGAGGCGGGGCGCGCCCTCGCCCTCTTCCCTGAGCACGACGTCGCCCGCACCGTCGTGCTCAGGCTGCTCGCCACGCCGCCCGGGGCCATCCCCGACGCGGTCCAACAGGAGACGACGAAGCTCCGCGCCTCGCAGGGCCGCTCGTTCCTCCGGGACTTCTCCTTCCGGACGATCTCTTGGATCGTGTTCTGGCCGCTGGTCCTGCTGATGGGCATCAAGAGCGCGCCCGTCGTCGGCGCTGCCCTGGCGCTCGTCCTCGGCTGCGTCGGTTTTGCGTTCTGGCTCTCGCGAAAGCCGAGCGCCTCCAGCGAGTGGCGGCTCGGCCTGTTCGGAATGACCTGCGCCCTCGGGGTCGTCCTGTCGAGCATCTTCGGGCCGCTCGTGTTCGTGCCCGGCTACGTCGCGGTCAACACCGCCCTGTTCGGCGCGCAGTGCTCGAAGCGACATCGGGCTTGGGTCCTCGCGATCGGCTGCGCGACCATCGCCGTGCCCCTCGCGCTCGAGCTCGCCGGGGTGCTCCCGCCCTCGATGAGCTTCTCGACCGAGGCGGTGACGCTGCTGCCGAGGGCCACCTGGTTCACCAGCGCGCCCGCGATGATCGCGCTCGCGGCGGTGAGCTTCGCGGGCGTGATCGCGCCGTCGCTCGTCGCCTCGCGCCTGCGTGACGCCCTGCTCGAGGCCGACGCGAGGCTCTTGCTCCACAAGTGGCACATCGAGCAGCTCGCGCCCACCAAGCTGTCGCAGAGCTGAAGCTACCGATCGGCCGAGCGAGGTCGGCGCCGCAAGATGGGCTTCTCGACGAGGTAATAGGAGGCAGCCCCCGCCGCGAGGGCGCAGGCGAGGCTCACCGGCAGCGACGACACGAAGGCCACGGCAGGCGGCCCGGAGACGTACGACTGCCTGAGGAACACCTGCTGCCAGAGGTAGAGCGAGTAGCTCAGCACGCCGAGCCGCTCGAGCCACGGGTGGAGTAGCAGCCTGCCGAGCGGGTCGGACTGCGAGCTCACCGCGCGGTCGACGACGAGCGCGAACCCGACGTTGCTGAAGCTGACGCCGACGAGCGTCCACACCGTCGGCCGATCTTCGAGCAGGTAGCTGAAGAACGCGGTCGGAAAGAAGAGGTACGTGAGCGGCGTCGCGCGCGTCTTCACCAGCGCGCGCTCGATCAGCGCCGCGAGCGGCCCAGCGGCCGCGCGCGCGTCGGCCGTTCGCGCGAAGGCGAGCAGGCACCCGGTCGCGATGCTGTCGGCCACCGCGGGCGCGGCCTGCCACACCAGCGCGTCGAGCTCCACGGGCAGCGCCTTCACCACGAGGTACCGGCAGATCGGCGCGACGACGCAGGCGACGACCGCGGTCCAGAACGCCCACACCCGCCCGCCGAGCGCGAACATGACCGGCCACAGGAGGTAGAACTGCTCCTCGACCGAGAGCGACCAGATGTGGCTCACGAACCAATGGCGCTCGACGTCGAAGTTGGTCGTGTACGTCGCGGCGTGGACCAGGTCGTTGGTCGCGATGTCGACGCCGAAGCCGAAGCGCAACGCGACCAAGAAGCCGAGGTAGACCGCGTACGCGGGCAAGATGCGGTACGCCCGGCGCACGTAGAAGGCCTTGATCGAGACCGACCCGTGGCGCACCTCTTCGTCGAGCATCAGCTTCGTGATCAAGAAGCCGCTGATCACGAAGAAGACGCGCACGCCGACCTTGCCCCATTGGTGCGCGGCGCCCAGCGGCACGAGGCTGCCCCCGACGAGCTGCGTGCCGGCGGCGTGCGACGCCATCACCATCAGGATGGAGACCGCCCTCAGACCGTCGAGACCGAGGAGCCTTCCGCCGCCCGCCATTCGGCCTCACCCATACAGCACGAGGCGGCGCTCACGCGAGCGTCCCGGCCGGCCGGCGTGGTATAGCGCCCGGCCATGAAGCCGGAGGGGGAACGAAGGTTGCGCAGCCTCGCGCGGCTCGCGCTGCGCGCGGCGTTGGGCCGGCGCCTGCCCAAGCTCGACGGTTCGCTCGAGCTCTCCGGCCTTCAGGGCCCCGTCACGATCTACCGAGACGCGTACGGCATCCCGCATATCCGGGGCGGCTCGGACGCGGACGTCTTCTTCGCGCAGGGGTTTTGCCACGGGCAAGACCGCGCGGGGCAGCTCGAGATCACCGTGCGCACGGTCCGTGGCACGCTCGCCGCCGTCGCCGGCAAGGACGCGCTCCCCGTCGACAGGCTGTGCCGGCGCGTGGGCTTCCGGCGCGCCGCGGAGCAGCAGCTCGCCGTCGCCCGCCCCGAGGTGCGCGCGCAGCTCGAGGCGTACGTGGCAGGGCTCAACGCCGGAACGACGGCCGGCTCGAACGGGCGAGCCCACGAGCTCGTGCTGCTCGGGTGCGAGCCCACGAGCTGGGAGCCAGCCGATGTCCAGGCGGTCTCGGGCCTGCTCTGCTTCGCGCTCGCGGCGAACTGGGACGTCGAGCTGCTCCGCTGGGAGATGCTCAAGCGGGACGGAGAGGCGGCGCTGGTGGCCCTCGACGCCCCCTACCCGGACGACCTGCCCACGTCGGTCCCCCCGCGAACGACCGCGGGCACGGCCGCGGATCGGCTGCTCATGGATCTCGAGGTGCTGCGCGAGGTCTTCCCGATTCAGGGCGCTTCGAACGCATGGGCGCTCTCGGGCGCGCGCACGAAGACCGGCCGGCCGATGCTGGCGGCCGATCCCCACCTGCCTCCGGACATCCCAGCGCACTGGTACCTGTCGCACCTCGCCACCCCCGAGTGGCGCGCCTCGGGCGCGAGCTTCGTCGGCATCCCCGCGCTCGGGCTTGGTCACAACGAGCACTGCGCCTGGGCGGTGACCGCCGCGCACGTCGACAACACCGATCTGTTCCTCGAGGAGGTGGGGCCCGACGGGCGCAGCGTGCGCGAAGGGGAGCGGTTCGTCCCGTGCGAGGTCCGGCGCGAGACCATCGAGGTGAAGGGCCAGGAGCCGGTCGTCGAGGAGGTGCTGCTCACCAGGCGAGGCCCGATCGTGGGGCCGGCGCTTCAGGCCGGAGGTGAGGCGCTCTCGATGTCCGCCACGTGGCTGGCGCCGCGCCCTTACACGGGGCTGCACATGGCCCACCGGGCGACCTCGAGGCGGGCGTTCCACGACCTCTTCCGCGAGGCGTCGACCTCGAGCATCAACGTGGTCTACGCCGATCGCGAGGGCTCCGTCGCGTGGCGCCTCGGGGTCGAGGTGCCGATCCGAGGCTCGGGTCATGGCACCTTGCCGCGCCCAGGGTGGACCCCAAACGCCGGCTGGAAGGAGGAGCTCGTGCCCTTCGAGCAGATGCCGTTCATCGAGGACCCCGACGTCGGCTTCGTGGTGAGCGCCAACAACGCGCCCACCGCGAGGGCCGACGGGGGCCCCTGGTTCGGGATGGATTTTCTCGACGGCTACCGACAGAAGGCGATCGCCGACGCCCTCGCCGAGAGGCACGACTGGTCGCTCGCCGAGCTGTCGGCGCTGCAAGCCGACACGCGCAGCATCCCTTGGGAGCAAGTGCGCGCGCAGGTCCTCGCGAGCGCGGTCTCCGACGGGCGCGCGCGCCGCGCGCTGCACCTGCTCGAGCGCTGGGACGGCCGCATGTCAGCCAGCTCGATCGAGGCGTCGATCTTCACGCTGTTCACGTGCGAGCTGATGAAGCGCGTCGTGCGCGCGAAGGCCCCGCACACCGCGGGGCGCGCGCTCGGCGCGGGCTTCCACATGGCCTTGCCGAACAACACGATGATCACCCGGCGGATGAGCCACCTCTGCCGGCTGCTCGTCGAGCAGCCGGACGGGTTTCTGCCCGAGGGGTGGGAGCAGGCCATCGAGCGCGCGCTCGCGGCGGCCGTGCTGACGCTCGAGCGGGCGCGAGGCGCAGACGAGCGCCAGTGGGCTTGGGGCGCGGCGAGGCCGCTGCGCCTGCACCACGCGATGGGCAAGACCGTGCCGCCGCTCGACCTCGCGTTCGGGGTGGGTCCGGTCGAGTTCGCGGGCGACGCGTCGACCATCCACCAGGCGACGGTCGATCTCGTCGAGCCGCTCGGCAACCCGCTCGGCGTCCCCAACCTGCGCATCGCGATCGACGTCGGCGCCTGGGACAACAGCCGCTTCTGCCTGATCGCGGGCCAGAGCGGCAACGCGATGTCGCCCCACCACTTCGATCAGCACGAGGCGTGGCGCTCCGGTGGCCTGCCGATCGCCTGGACGGAGCAGGCCGCCCGGGCGACCGCGCGGCACACGCTCACGCTGCGACCGATCCCCGACACCGGAGCCCCGAAGGGGCCCATGAGGAGAGCCTGAAGCAATGAGCCCCGAGGCCGTGTTCTTCGATTTCGCCGAGCTCTTCGACGCCGAGGAGTACCTGTATTTCATGGCCGAGTCGCTGCGCGCCGAGGACACCCCGGCGCAGGTCGACTTCCTCGAGCGGGCGCTGGCGGCGCCTGCGGGCGGCAAGGTCATCGACCTTGGCTGCGGCCACGGCCGCCACGCCATCGAGCTCGCGCGGCGCGGCTACCAGGTGGTCGGGGTCGACCTCGTGGAGGGGTTCCTCGACGTGGCGCGGCGCGACGCAGAGGCGGCGGGCGTCGGCGCGACCTTCGTGCGCGGCGACATCGGCCACTTCGAAGGCGACGGGAGCTTCGACGGCGCGGCGTGCCTGTTCGACGCGTTCGGCTTCTTCGACGACGCGCACTCCATCGGCACGCTGAGGGGCGCGCACAAGGCGCTGAAGATCGGCGGCCGCTTCGTGCTCGACCTGAGGACGCGCGAGTGGATGGTGAGGGTGCCCGCCTGCGCGGTGACCGACATGGGCAACGGGGATCTGATGATCGATCGTCACCATTTCGACATCGCGACGGGGCGCTTCGTCGATCGCAGGACGTACCTCCGGGGCGGCAAGCAGCGGGAGGTGATGTTCTCGGTGCGCTTGTACGCTTTCACGGAGATTCGGCTCATTTTGCACTCGGTCGGCTTCGAGATCGAGGGCGTCTTCGGCGGCTTCGACGGCTCGCCGCTGTCGGCCAACAAGCCGCGGACGGTCGTCGTGTGCCGCAAGGTCGAGCCCCCCACCGAGAGCACCGCCTGATGCGCTACCGCGCGGCGGTCATCACCGGCGCGTCCAGCGGGATCGGCCGGTCGCTCGCCGTGCGGCTGGCCGAGCGCGGCGTCGCCTCGCTCGTGCTGGTGGCGCGTCGCCGCGAGCTGCTCGAGGAGGTGGCGCGCGAGATCCGCGCCCACGAGCGGCGCGCGTACGTCGAGTGCCTCGACGTAGCGGACACCGAGCGCACCGTGGAGCGGCTGCGAGCGCTCGACCGGGAGCTCGGGCTCGACCTCGTCGTCGCGAACGCGGGCGTCGGCGCGGCGGCCGGGGTCGACCCGCTCGCGTGGGAGACGCTGAGGGGGCCGCTGCACGTGAACCTGTGCGGCGCCGCGGCGACCCTCAGCGCGGCGCTGCCAGGGATGCTCGAGAGGCGGCGGGGCCACCTCGTTGGCATCGGCTCGCTATCGGCCTTCGGCGCCCTGCCCGGGTCGGCGGCGTATTGCACCCCCAAGGCGGGGCTGTCGATGCTCCTCGACTGCATGCGGCTCGATCTGCAGGGGACGGGCGTCGACGTGACCCACGTCCGGCTCGGCTTCGTGCGGACCGAGATGGTCGCGAGGTCGACCCACCCGCTGCCGCAGCTGCTCGAGCCCGAGCAGGTCGCCGACGAGCTCAGCGAGCGCCTCCCCGCCGCGCCTCGCGAGATCGTCCTCCCGAGGGCGCTCGGCGCGCTCACCCGGGCGTACGGCGCCCTGCCGGGGCGGCTGCGTGATCTCGCGGCGCGCGCCGTGACGGGCCTCTGAGGACAGCGCCGCGCGGGCTGCTAGACTGCGCGCCGATGAGCGGTCCGTCTTCGACGCGGGGCGGCCTCCTGGCCGCCGCGGGCGCCGCGCGGCACTTCGGCAAGCGCCTGCGCCGCCTCGGCCTGCGCTGGAGCCTCCCAGGAGCGAGGATCGTCTTCGATCGGCGCTATGTCCTGCCGATCGACGAGCCCGCGGACGGGCGCCGCGCCGAGAAGATCTTGCGGTACCTCGAGGCCGAGGGGGCGCTCGGCGCGGCGACGCTCCTCGTCCCGCCGCCGATGCGGGTCACGGACGCGCTGCGGGTTCACGACGCCGCGTACCTCTCGAGCCTCGACGATCCGGAGGTCCTCGAGAGCATCTTCTTCTCTCGAGGGCTCGGGGGGCTCGAGCCAGGGGCGGTCCTCGAGGCGCAGCGCGCCGCCACCGCGGGCACGGTGCACGCCGCCACGATCGCGCTCCGCTACCCTTGGCTCAAGAGCCCGGTGGTCAACCTCGGCGGCGGCTTCCACCATGCGCGCCGCGCCAAGGGCGCCGGGTTCTGCTCGCTGAACGACGTCGCGATCGCGATCGACAAGGTCCGCGGTGAAGGGTTCGACGGCACCGTGCTCGTGGTCGACCTCGACTTCCACCACGGCGACGGGACCCGCAGCCTGTACGCAGACGATCCGACCGTCTTCACCTATTCGATCCACGCGCAGAGCTGGGACGACTCGACCGCCGTCGCGGCCATCGACGTGGAGCTCGACAACGCGGTCGGCGACGGGAGCTATCTGAAGGCGCTCGACGAGACCTTGCCCGAGGCGTTCGAGCGCGCCCGCCCGAAGCTCGTGTTCTACGTGGCAGGTGCGGACGTCGCCGCGACCGACACCCTGGGGAGCTGGCGGTTGACAGCCGGAGGGATGCTCGCGCGAGACCGGCGTGTGCTCGAGCGCGCGCACGGTGTGCCGACCGTCATGGTCCTCGCCGGCGGCTACGGCCGCGAGGCGTGGCGCTACCCAGCGCGGACGCTGCTCTGGCTGCTCACGGGAGACGATCAGCCGATCCCGACCTCGGACGAGCAGGCCCTCGCTCGCTTCCGGCGCATCCGGCGCAGCATCTCGAGCCTGGCGCTGCGGAACGACCCCAGCGTCGCCGCGGAGGACGAGCTGAAGATCACCGACGCCGACATCTACGGCGATCTCTTCACGGCCGCTCCCGAGCGCCGCTTCCTCGGGTTCTATTCGGCGTTCGGGCTCGAGGTCGCCTTCGAGCGCTACGGCCTGGCCGAGCACCTGCGCTCGCGCGGCTACGACGGCTTCGTGCTCGACGCCGACTCGCGCGTGGGCTCGGTGGGTCAGGGCCTGCGCGTCTACGCAGACGCCAGCCGCAAGGAGGTGCTGATCGAGCTGGTCGTGTCGGAGCTCTACTTCGAGCCTGGCGCGAAGCTCATGTGCATCGAGTGGCTGCTGCTCCAGGATCCACACGCCGAGCCCCGAAAAGATCCGCTGCTGCCCGGGCAGAAGCACCCCGGGCTCGGCTGCTCGCGCATCGTCGTCGGCATGCTGGTGATGGCGTGCGAGCGCCTGCGCTTCGACGGCCTCACGCTCGTGCCCGCACATTTCCACGTGGCGGCCGTGACGCGACGGTCGCTGCGCTTCCTCGAGCCCGAGGCCGAGGCGCTGTTCCTCGCCCTGGCCGCCGCGACCAAAGACCTCCCGCTCGCGGAGGCCTCGCTGGCGATCGAGTCGGGGCGGGTGCGCAGCGCCTCGACCGGTGAGGTCGTCCGCTACGAGCCCGCGCGAATGGTCTTGCCCGTCAGCGAGGCGTTCAAGGCGCGGCTCGATGACGCGAGCTACGCGCGCCGCGTGGAAGAGGCGGCGCGCGGGCTCGAGCTGGTCCTCGCGCCCGAGTGACGAGCGGGCCGCGCTCGGCGCGCTAGTTCGGGAACTCGCACTGGGCCGTGGCGAGGTTGCAGAACGACCCGGGCTGGATGTTCGGGCAGACGTCGCCGAAGAAGTTGAAGCAGGGCGGGCCGCACGTGCGCACGGTGTGGTCGTAGCAGATCTGACCGTCTTGACACTCGGACGAGTCGGCGCAGCGGCAGTTGAAGTCGTCGACGACGCCGTTCATCGTCTCGTCGATCCCATTGCAGCACTCGGTGATGTAGATCGGGCTCGCGCTGCAGTCGTCGTCGCCGCAGTCGATCGTGCCGTCGCAGTCGTTGTCCTGCCCGTCGGTGCAGCGGCCCGGGGCGAACTCGGGCTCGGGGGGCAGCCCGCCGTTGCAGCTCACGCACGCGCCGACGAAGGTGCAGTCGCTGTCCGCGCAGTCGACGTAGACGTCGCCGTCGTTGTCGATGCCGTCGAAGCAGAGCTCCGGCGGGTTCGGGACGATCTCGACGTTGAGCGTGAAGAAGCCCTCGTTGGGGCCCTGATCGGGGTCGACCGTGTAGCCGTCGAGGAAGACGTAATACGTGCCCGGGTAGAGGATGTTGATGGTCACGTCGGACGCCAGGTTCCCGGCGCTGTCGTCGTCGCAGTCGACCTCGAGCCCGGTGTTGCACACGCCCGTGCGCACGTAGATCACGCTGTCGAACTGCGTGCCGATCGAGTCGAGGTGCACGAACGAGGGCTCGCTGAGCACGAAGTAGAAGACGGCCTCGCCGGCCTGACCGCCGCACGTCCCCTCGGTCTCGTTCGCGTGACCGAAGGTGTCGCCGGTGTACGTGCCCGTGCCCGGGATGAGCTTGGGAGAGAGGCAGTTGGCCTGCTCTTGCTGACACAGCGGGTTGTTCGCGCAGTCGGGGTCTTGGCAGTCGGCGAGCCCATCGCCGTCGTCGTCGACCGCGTTGTTGCAGACCTCGAGCACCGGCTGACAGCCGGGCGCGAAGTTGCACGCCTCGTCCGCGCAGTCGATCTGGAGGTCGCAGTCGTTGTCGAGCCCGTCGTCGCAGATCTCGGGCTCGCACGTCTGGCAGGCCGGCGCCGCGAAGCAATCGGCGTCCGCGCAGTCGGGGAGCGAGTCGCAGTCGTTGTCGACCTGATCGTTGCAGCTCTCGGGCGAGCCCGGCGGCACGCACGCGCAGGGGAAGACGCCGTCGCAGTCGGGGTCGGCGCAGTCGATGAGCAGATCGCAGTCGTCGTCGAAGCCGTCGAAGCAGCCTTCGAAGTTGAGCTGGCACTGGCACTCTTCGAGCGGCGCGCAGTCAGGGTCTTCGCAGTCGAAGATGCCGTCGCAGTCGTCGTCGAAGCCGTTGAAGCACAGCCCCGCCTCCGTCGGCAGGCAGCCGCACGCGGGCGTGCCTTGGCAGTCCGAGTCGAAGCAGTCGAAGACCCGATCGCAGTCGTCGTCGGCGCCGTTGTCGCAGACCTCGAGCGACGGCTGGCAGCCACAGTCGGGGACGCCGTCGCACGCGGGATCGAAGCAGTCTTCGACGCCGTTGCAGTCGTTGTCGGCGCCGTCGAAGCAGTCCTCTGGGTGGCCCTGGAAGACCTCGGGGTTGAGGTCGTTGCAGTCGAGCCCGCCGCACTGCAGCGGCGACTGGCCGTCGTTGTCGTCGTCTCGCGACGGGAAGTTGCACTCGCCGCCGTCACAGCGGTTGCTCGTGCACGGGTCGAGGTCGTCGCACTCTTGCGCGACCGCGCAGGCGGGCGAGCCGCCGGCCCCTTCTCCGCCGACGCCGCCGCCCGAGCCGCCGGCCCCGCTCGCGCCGGCGCCGCCTCCGCCATCGGTCGAGCCGCCGCCCCCGCCCGCGTTGGCGCCGCCCTCGGTGGGGTAGAGATCGAGCTCGGCGCGCCCGCAGCCGAGCGCCAAGCCCAAGGCGGCCAGGGTGAAGAGAAGAGCGCGGCTTCGCATGGTCGGTGCACTTTAACCGGCGGAAGGTCGCGGCCGCGACCCCGACCGGATCATTTCGGCTCAAAGGGGGCTGGCGCTTGTCCCGGGCGGCGAGCTTAGGTACCGATGACCCGTACCGTGGACGTCTCGCCCGACAGCAAGATCGGCCGCGGGCTGTGGGGGGCTCCGAAGGCGCTCATCCTGGCCCTCGGCGTCGCGTCCATCCTCATCGCGATCGTGATGGTGGTGCTGGTCGTCCGCAGCCGCCTGCGCAAGAAGCGCGGTGACGACCTGTCGCCGATCTCGTCGCGTGGTCGCTCCGGGCCGCCGTCATCACGCCCCGCGCCGCGCTCGCGCTCATGACCGACAAGGTGCCCGGGGAGCGCAAGGGCGGCTCGGGTCTGGTCGGCCGGCTCGTGCTCGTGGCGCTGCTCGGCGTGGTGGTCTACGGGGTGCTCGTCGCGGTGCGCGGCGAAGCGACCATCCGCGCGCAGCTCAGCGGCTACGCCTGGTGGACGTTCGGGGCCGCGTGCGGGCTGTCGCTGCTCAACTACGGGCTGCGCTTCCTCAAGTGGGAGTACTACCTCGGCGTGCTCGATTTGCGGCACGACGCGAAGGGGGCTCGCCTCTTCCCGTGGTCCGAGAGCCTGCTGGTCTTCCTCTCCGGGTTCGTGCTGACGGTGACCCCGGGCAAGGTCGGCGAGATGTTCAAGTCGGTCGTGCTGGCCTCCATCCGCGGCATCGAGGCCGAGCGCACCGCGCCCATCGTCGTCGCGGAGCGGGTCACCGACCTCGTGGGGGTCATCGCGCTCATCACCATCGGCGGCGCCGCGTTCCCGGGGGGCCTCGTCTGGGCGGCGCTGGGCTCGGTGGCCGTTGGCCTCATCCTCGCGATCGTGGCTTCTCCGCGCGTCGCCCGCGCGCTCCTGGCGCCGTGGGGCCGCCTGCCGGGGGCCGCCGGGCGGCTCGCTCACAGGGCGCTGCCCAAGATCGAGCGGGCGCTCGGGCAGCTGCGCAGCCTGACGGCGCCGAAGCACCTGGTCGTTCCGTCGCTCTTGTCGATCGTCGGGTGGTCCCTCGAGGGGGTCGGCGTGTACCTGGTGCTGCACGGGTTCGGCAGCTCGCTCGACGTGCTGAAGGCGACGTTCTTCTACGCGACGGCGACGCTCGCCGGAGCGCTGGTCCCGCTGCCGGGGGGGCTCGGGGTGGTCGAGAAGGTGCTCGAGGAGTCGATGGTGGGCATCGGCGGCGTGCCCGGGGCGATCGCCACGGCGACGATGATCCTGAGCCGCCTCGCGACGCTCTGGTTCGCCGTCGTCGTCGGCTTCGTCGCGCTCGGCCTTTTGAAGCTGCGTCACCCGATGTTGCTATCGAAGGCGAAAATGAGCGAAACAGTCGTGGTGACGCGCGGCGGTCAAGACCGCTCTCAAGAAAGAGCTTGAACTTACGATCAAGCCCATGCTAGCCCGCTTCTAACGGAGTAGCTCTTTCGGCAGTTCACTTGCGCGTCAGGTGAATCACCAAAAACATGCCGACCATCGAACGCGGCTTGCCGCTCGTCCAGCACGTGATCTCAACCCTCAAGGCGCGCGTCGCCAAGCGGGGTGGAGACGAACCCGTAGGCGCGGGGCGCACCGCGCTCGATGCGCTGGAGTCGAAGCTCATGGTCGAGCTTCCCCCGACGCTTCGCGCCTTCCTCTCGTTCGACTTCACGTTCGCGAGCTTCGGTAAGGGTTGGCACGGGAAGGGCCGCTTCGGCACCAACCCGCAGCAGCCTCGCCCGCGGCTCACGAGCGTACGCAAGCTCGCCGAGGCGCGGACCGAGCTCGGGTGGACCGACTCGCGCATCCGCACGAAGCTGCTGCGCCTGCCGAATCGCCCGCGCCACCCGTGGAACGTCCTCTACCTTGGAGAGGCCCGCCGTGACGGCGAGCTCTTGATCCTCGGCATCGACCACGAAGACACGCTCGTGCGCCTGTGGCCCCGCTACACGGCGTTCGATCTCTACCTCGCGGAGCAGGCCGGCCTCGTCGACCTCCCCGAGTCGGCGCGCCTGGAGGACCTCGAGTCCCACATCGCGCTCAACCCCGAGCTCCAGACCGGCGAAGACCTCGAGGACGGCGACGCCGACTACTGAGCCGCCCGCGGTCGCGTTCGAGGTCGGCGTCGATCTTCCCCGCGACCGCGCCGACCGCGCCGTGCTCGCGGGCTTGCGCGCCGCCGGGGTCGACGCCTCCCGCGCAGCGGTGCAGCGCTGGATGGCCGCGGGCCGCGTCCTCGCTGACGGGGCGCCCTGCAGCCCCGCCGACAAGCTCGCGGTGGGTGCGCGCGTCGAGGTGCGTCCCGACGCCGGCGCCCCCACGAACGTCACCCCTGACGCCACGATCGAGCTCAGCGTGGTGTTCGAAGACGCGTCGCTGCTCGTGGTCGACAAGCCCGCGGGCCTCGTCGTGCACCCCGCGAGGGGCCACTGGGAGGGGACGCTCGTGCATGGGCTCGTCGCGCGCCCCGGCTTCGCCCTGGAGGACGCCGCGGAGGAGGGGGGCGCGCTCAGACCGGGGGTCGTCCACAGGCTCGACAAGGGGACGAGCGGCTTGCTCGTGGTCGCCAAGACGGCGCCGGCCCGTGAGGGCCTCAAGGCGCAGTTCTCGGCGCACACGATCGAGCGCGAGTATGTGGCGATCGTCGTCGGCCAGGCGCACGACGCGACGATCGACGCGCCCCACGGGCGACACCCGAGCGACCGGCTGCGCTTCACGTCGCTCGGCAGCCCTGTCGCGGCGCGCCGCGCCGTCACACACGTCCGCGTGCTCGAGGGGCTGGGCGGCGCGACGCTGGTGGCGTGCACGCTCGAGACGGGCCGAACTCACCAGATCCGGGTGCACCTCGCAGAGCGCATGCGCACGCCGATCCTCGGGGACCCGCTCTACGGCAAGCGACCTAAAGATCCCTTCCTCGCCGAGGTCGCAGCGCAGCTCGGGAGGCAGGCGCTGCACGCCCGCCGACTCGGCTTCACGCACCCGGTGACGGGCGACCGGCTGTCGTTCGAGGCGCCGGCCCCGCCCGATTTCACCCGCGCGCTCGAGGCGCTTCGGGCGCGGCAGAGCCGACCCTAGTCCGACCGGAGGTCGGACCCGAACCCCGAGCCGAGCTAGGGACACAAACCGCTAAGCGGGCAGCCTATTCTTGCGCCGGCATGACGCCCGCGTTGGCCTCGCTGAGCTCGGCCTGATCGCGGGCTATGCCGGCGGTAATTCGCGCCAGGGCGTGGCGCCTCGCGAGCTCAGGCGGCTCCTTCGGTCGCCCTGGTCGGTGGCAGCGGGACGGCTCGCGACACAGATGGGGGTTCGTCCGAGACGAACCCGAGGTGGTGTCGCTTGGATCCTGCCAACCCCTGGGTTGTTTCGGTCTCGCGGGACGGACCCCTCCGTTTTCTGCGCGATCCAGTGCAGAGGCTCACCGCCCCGACGACACAGGTGGGGGCTCGTCCGGAACGAACCCCGGGTCTTGTCGCCAGCTGCCGTCGCCGCGGGCGCTGCGTGGGAGCTCCGCCGGACCGCAGGCCCTCGTCGTGGCGCTCGACGACGCGCTCAAGGGTCGGCAGCGCTCGCCGAGGAGGAGGCCATGGAAGAGCCCGCTCCATCACCAGCGCCAGCATCGCCGGCAGGCAAGGAGCCTGACGACGGGGTTGGTGCGCGGCGGTCAGCTACCCATCGCGGGCTTCCACCGCATCCCAAGTGTTGATCATGGAAGCCGGGTTGATGTCGATCCCCCGCGCTCACTTTTGCGGATCGGCGCTCTGGGGACCCCCCTAGTCCGACCGGAGGTCGGACCAGAAAGATCAAGGGGGGTGGATCGTGGGTCGGGGTGAGGCTCGGGGCTTGCCCGGCCTTCACCCTAATCGGCTACCAGACCCGCGATTTCACGTGGCCCTTCGACTTGATGAGAATGTCGACCAGGGCGCGGTCGTAAAAATTCTTGTGGTAGAGGTCGGGCGAGACGCGGCTCTTGTACAGTGCGCGCCCCTCCTCGATCTCCTCAGCGAGCGAGTTGAACAGATCGTCCTCTTGGATGCCCTTGACGATCTTCTCCTCGTTATAGAGCGACAGATCGCTCGCGATCGCGCGCGCGAGCCGTCGCGCGGCCTCTTCTGTCTCGATCAGCGCCATAGGCGGGAGAGGTTATCGGTTTCTCCGGATGTGTCAAAAGCCTTGCCGCGCCCACGGGCCCCGAGCGGTCGCGGTCGCGAGGACGAGCGCCGGAATGATCACCAGCGAGTAGCGCCCGGCCCCGAAGAACACCACGTGCGTGGCGGCCGTCGCGCCCAGGACGACGCCAGCGGCGAGCAGCGGGGCGCCGCGCTCTCTTGCGCTGAAGCCGCCGAGGAGCGCGAGGGCGGACGCGACGAGCACCGTGATCCAACCGGGCGCGGCGAGCCCCACGAGCGCCGCTGCGCCGACCGCCCCCCAGCGCCCCCGAGGCGAGGAGAGGCGCGCCCGGGTCAGCCCCAGCACGATCGCCCCGAGCGCGGCGGCGTAGAGCAGCCGCTGAGCGAGCTCTTCGAGCAGCGCCGCGGCGGTGCGCGCCCGCTCCGAGAAGCGAGCCGGGTTCGCGTCGTGTAGGTACCAAGGCCCGGCGCCGACGTGGTTGAAGGTGGCGGCGAGCTTCTTCGGCGCCAGCGCGAGCCAGGTCGCGGGGTCGCGTCGGATGGCAGACACGCCCTCACGCCCGAGACAGGCGTCCTTCTCGGCCTCGTCGAACACCTCGGTGCAGGCGGCAGGGACCTCGACCGGCGCCCACGTCCCCCCGGCGCGCGGGTTGGTGCCGATCAGCAGGTTCCACCCGCCGTTGAGGCTGACCAGCGCGCAGCGCCCCATTTTGTCGCAGTTTCTCGCGGTCCACGGCGCGATGACCGCGAGCGCCGCCAGCAGCGCGAGCGCGGCCACGACGACGACCTTTCCCCAGCGGCGGACACGCGGCGCCTCGGGCACGGGGGAGCGTTCGCGAGCCCACGCGGCGACCGCCGCGAGGGCCGGCGCCAGGACGAGCAGCTGCGGTCGGACGAGCGCGCCGAGGCCGACGACGACCCCGAGGCATAGGACGCCGAGCCAGCGCGCGCGGCGCGAGCCGGCGCCGAGCGCGCGGGTGGCTGCGAGCGCCGCCGCGACGAAGCTCGCGGAGACCCCCTCGGTCATCAGCGCGGGGGTGTAGCTGAGCAGCGCGGGGTGGAGCGCGAACCCGAGCAGCGCGAGGGCGAGCGCCGCACGCGGCGACGTCGCGCCGAGCAGCGCTCGGTGCAGGGCGCCGGCGCCGAGCGCGCCGACGAGCGCGTTCGCGATCATCGCGGAGGACGGGTCGGGGCCGAACACGAGGTAGGAGAGGGCGACGAGCGCTGGGTACCCGACGGGGTAGTGCGCCGCGAAGGTGACGACGCCGTCGGGCCACAGCCACGTGTAGCCGCTGCCCTCGGCGATGCGCCGACCGAGGATGTCGTAATAGGTCCCGTCGGCGATCGGGGGGATCTCACCCCACGCCCACGCGACGACGGCGGCGCGCGCGAGCAGCGCGACCGCGAAGACCAGCAACGTGTGGAGCCTCTGCCGGCCCGCGGGCCTCGCTTCGCCCTCGACTGTCACGGCGCCAGGAACCGCGGGATCAGGCCCAGGCCGTCGAGCGCCGCCACGACCTCACACAGGGGCAGCCCGACGACGTTCGTGTACGAGCCTTCGACGCGCTCCACCGCGAAGGCGAAGCGCCCCTGGATGGCGTACGCGCCAGCCTTGTCGCTCCCCTCCCCCGTGTCGGCGTAGCGCTCGATCCACGCGCGCGGCAGCTCGCGGACATGGACGCGCGTGGTGACGGTGCGAGCGAGCTCGCGCTGAGGCTCGGGGCCGACCCGCTCGACGTGAAAGCGCGTCTTGACCTCGTGGGCGCGCCCCGAGAGCGCCGACACGATCTCGATCGCCTCGGCGCGATCTCGGGGCTTTCCGAGGACACGCCCGTCGGCGACGACGATCGTGTCGGCGACCAGGCGGGCGGCGATCGAGCCGGCGGCCCGGTCGCGCGACGCGTGGAGCTTCGCGCGCACGACGCGCTCGAGGTACACCTCGGGCGGCTCCCCCTCACGCTCTGACTCGTCGGCGCCGACGGGGTCCACCACCAGCGGCAACCCGACCGAGGCGAGCAGCTCGCGCCGGCGGGGTGAGGCGGACGCGAGCAGGAGCGGGGTGTCGTCGGAGAGACCCAAGGCGAATTCTCCGATAGCTCACGGGCTCGTGCTTTGCTAGACCACGAGGCCGGATGCGGAGGCATCGGTTCGGCTTCGCGCTGGCGGCGCTCGGGGCGGTCGCGCTCACGAGCGCGGTGTCGCGCGCAGAAGACTGCGAGCCGGTCGGCGGCTTCACGCCGTGCATCGACGTCGACAACCTGTGGGCCCGACCGGGGAACGCTCCGTTCTTCGGGACGGGGACCACACTGACCACGCCGCCCGGCCAGGTGGCGTTCGGCCTCGTGGGCTCTTACCAGCGCCGCCCGTACCGCCTCGTCTTGCCGGGCGCCTCGCTCGAGCCGCGGCAGGTGTACGTCGTCGACAACGCGTTCGACGCGACCTTCCTGTTCGCGCTGGGCGTCACCGAGCAGCTCGAGCTCACCGTGGCGGCCCCCGTGACGTTCTACCAGGACGGCGCCGGTTATTCGGCGACCAGCGGGTCCGACGAGGCCCTGAGCCGCAGCGTCGTGCGCGATCCACGGCTCGGCGTGCTGGTCACCTTCCTCGACCGCGATCGCCAAGCCGACGCGAACGGCTTCGCGCTGGCGGGACGGTTCGAGCTCGCCGCGCCGCTGGGCGACGGCGAAGCCTTCGCAGGCGCCCGCGGTGGCACCTTCGTCCCTGGGGTCACGGCGAGCTACCGGTACGATCGGCTGGAGGCGGCGGCCGAGGTCGGGGCGCGGATCCGACCCGAGGCTCCTCTCGGCGCCGACGTCTGGGGTACGCAGCTCGTGACTTCGCTGGGCATCAACGTGCGCCTATACGAGCCGCTCGGGCTCTCCGCGTCGGCGGAGGCGTGGGCGCTGCCGGTGCTCGCCGAACAGTCCGAGGGCTCGAGCATGCTCGTGCCGGCGGAGTGGCTCGCGTCGGTGAGGGCGGCGCCGCTGCTCGCGGGCGACATCTTCTTCCAGGCGGGCGCGGGCAGCTCGATCCCGCTCACCACGTTCGCAGCGACGTCCCCCGAGGTGCGCGCGGTCTTTGCTTTCGGGTATGCGCCGCTCGGCCTCGACTCCGACGTCGACGGGGTGCTCGATCGCGATGACAAGTGCGCCGGGTCACGCGAGGACAAAGACGGCTTCGAGGACGAGGACGGCTGCCTCGATCCCGACAACGACGGAGATCGCATCCTCGACGCAGACGATCGCTGCCGCGACGCCGCAGAGACCGTCGACGGCTTCAAGGACGACGACGGCTGCCCCGACCTCGACGACGACAAGGACGGCGTCCCGGACGAGGACGACGCGTGCCGCAACGACGCGGAAGACAAGGACGGCGTCGACGACGCCGACGGCTGCCCCGACCTCGACGACGACGGCGACGGCATCCCCGACGTGAAGGACACGTGCCCCAAGTCGGCCGAGGACAAGGACGGCTACGCCGACGAGGACGGCTGCCCCGACCTCGACGACGACGGCGACGGCGTCCCCGACGCGACCGACGCGTGCAAAGGCCAGCTCGAGGACAAGGACTCGTTCGCGGACGACGACGGTTGCCCCGACCCCGACAACGACCAGGACGGCGTGCTCGACGGCGCGGACATGTGCCCGACCGAGGCCGAGACGCTGGATGGCAAGGCCGACGAGGACGGCTGCCCCGAGCCCGGCGCCTCGACCCTCGTGCGGCTCGTGGGCGACAGCTTCGTCTTCGACGTTCCGCTGCGCTTCAAGGCAAAGAGCGGGGACCTGTCCGCGGACATCGAGCTCAGGCTGGGCCTCGTCGCGAAGCTCGTGAAGGGTCGCGGTCCCGACGTGCTGCTCGTGGTGGAGGGCTTCCCGGACAAGACGAGCGATCCGGGCGGCGAAGCGCTCGGACTGCGCCGCGCCGCGGCCGCGAAGAAAGCGCTCGTCGCCGCCGGCCTCGCGGGCTCGGCCGTCAACGCGACGAGCGGCGACCTGGCTCAGAAGCGTGCCGCCGACGCGCCGCACCTCGAGCTTCGTGTAGTTCGCACGACCGATGACTGAGGGAGCTATGAAGCAGACCGTCGAGATGAGCGAGCTCTGGGGCTGGGTGATGTGGACCCCCAGCCCCGGCAGCGAGCTGGTCGCGCTCATTCGCCAGCTGGAGGGCACCTTCCCCGCTCCGGCGTGGGTCGAAGGTTACGGCGAGGTCAAAGATCCCGTCGTGCTCACGCAGTCGGACGTGGGCGGACGCTACGAGCGCAGGCTCTCGGGCACCTGGGATCTGCTCTCGCTGCGCGGCTCGCCCAAAGGCGAGCTCTACGCGCTGCTCGCGCGCGACTCCTCGAGTGGCCCGCAGCAGATCGGCGGGCTGCTCGCGGGCGCGGTCGTGCACAGCGCCACCCTGCGCGTGGGCGCCGCGCTGCCCGCCTCGACGACGGCCCCTGCCCAGCCCGCAGACGGCGACCGGCCCACGCTGGCCGCCGCGCCCCCCTCAGCGTTCGCCCAAACGGCCCCGGAGCCGTCGCTCGGCGCTGGAGCGTCCGACACCCGCCCTGCGCCCGCGACCGCGGCCCCATCTTCTCCGGGAACGGTCGTCGCGCCCACGAACATCCCGAAGCGCCCGCAGGTGCGCGAATTGGGCGTCGAGACGTACCCCGAGGAGGGTGACATCGTGACGCACTTCGCGTTCGGTCGCTGCCTCGTGCTCTTCAGCGACGGAGAGCGGCTGCGGCTGCAGCAGGAGCGGGACAGCCGCGTGCGCGAGGTCGCGATGAGCATGCTGAAGGTCTCGTCGCCGACGGTCGACGAGAGCGGCAAGCGCCTCTGGGACCTGGCCCGGAAGAACTGATCTTTTTCCCGCGCGCCCGCTACCGCGGGGTCCCCTTCGGTTGCTTCCGCGCCCTTCGGGCGCACGCAAACCGGCGCGGGGATTGAGAGCTAGCTCCGCGCGCCCGCTACCGCGGGTCCCTTCGGTTTGCTTCCGCGCCCTTCGGGCGCACGCAAACCGGCGCGTATTGAGAGCTCCGCGCGCCCGCTACCGCGGGTCCCTTCGGCTTGCTTCCGCGCCCTACGGGCGCACGCAAACCGGCGCGTATTGAGAGCTCCGCGCGCCCGCTACCGCGGGTCCCTTCGGTTTGCTTCCGCGCCCTACGGGCGCACGCAAACCGGCGCGGGGATTGAGAGCTAGCTCCGCGCGCCCGCTACCGCGGGTCCCTTTTGCGGGCCTAGATCGGCGACTTCTTCACCTCGACGTAGTCGCCCGCTTGGAGCAGCACGTCCGAGATGCGACCGTCGCGGATGTCGTCGTAGTCGACCGAGTCGACGACGGTCTTCCCCTCGAGCGTCTTGCGCTGGATGATGATGTTGTCGTCGTCGGCGATGTCGGTGAAGCCGCCGGCGAGGGAGATGAGCTTCTGCAGCCCCATGCCCGACTCGAGGGGGTACGAGTCGGGCTTCTTCACCTGGCCGATGATGCTCACGCGCTTCGAGAAGTACCCTCGCACGACGACGCTCACCTGAGGGTCGGTGTAGAAGTTCTTCGTGATGAGCCGCTCACGCACGAGCTGCTCGATCTCGTTCGGCTCGAGGCCCACCACGACCGTCGGGCCGATGAACGGGACGTTCACGGTGCCGTCCGGCGCGACCTTGAACTCGCTCGGCAGATCGGTGCCGCCCTCGACCCGGGCGCCCACGATCCGAATCTCGAGCATGTCGCCCTGCCCGAGCGTCGTGAAGTTCATGGGCTTGGGGAGGTTTGGCACCCGGCCCGGCCCGCTCTGACAACCGGCGAGCAGCGCGGCGCTCGTGAGGAGCGCCGCCACGAGGGCCCGCATCACCACATCAGGCGCGCGCCGATGAACGCTTGAATTCGCTGCCACTGGAGATCTTCCGACGCGCCCGAGGACGACACCGTCTCGTCGGTGATGTTGGTGTCGTATCGCACGGTGGCGTTCACGCCGAAGAAGTCGACGATGCGATACTCGCCGAACACCGACGGGTCGATGCGGATCGACGTGTAACCGTCGCTGCCGAGGTACTCGATCGGGGGGTGGATGACCGCGGCCACGCCGGCGTCGACGACGAGCAGGAAGCGGCCCGCGAACATGTACGAGAACTTCAGGTACCCGCGGTTGATCTCCTCGAACGTGCCGATGTAGCTGTCCGCGAAGTCTCGATAGAAGCCGGCGGCGAGCGAGGAGAGCGAGAGCGACGCGGCCTGAGGATCGGTCGAGGGTGAGGGCGTGATCAGCCACTTCACCTCGGCGTGGCCGATGAAGCTGTCGAAGTCTTCCTGGGGGGTCGGCGTGTAGAAGCTCGCGCCCCAGCCGCCCATCACCATCAGGGCGAACGAGTTCGTGATCAGGCCGTTGTAGCCGATGCGGGCGCGCATCGGGTGCGAGCCAGTCTTGTTGCTACCTTCGTCACCGTACGTGATGATCCCGAAGCGGCCGTCGAACGTGAGCGCAGAGCGGGGCAGGAAGCGCCATCGGCCACGAGTCGTGAACTCGTGATTGAAGTTGTTGAGGTTCGTGAACGCGTCGGCCTCGAAGAAGGTCCCGATGAAGTTGTAGCCGAACCGCCAGTCGAAGGTGCCGCCGCCGGGGGCGAAGCCGATCTCGGCGCCGCCGTCAGGGATGAGCCGGTTGAAGCTCTCGGCTTGGACGCCCGCGTTGGACGCCTCGATGTTGCGCGTGAACCCGCCGTGGACGCTGCCGAACACGACCCGCCCGGGGGCGAAGTCGACGTTGAAGTCGACCCGGCCGCCGACGTTGCGGTTCTCGGCCATGGCGTCCTTGCCGGCCTGGCTGCCGGAGACCGGGAAGAACTCGTCGTACGTGGCGTGGATGCCTGCTCGGAACGCGACCCAAGGCTGCGCGGTGCCCGGCTCTCGGCGCTGGGGGCCGAGGGTGGACACGGAGAACGAAGGCGTCACCCGCAGGCGCATCGCGCCGATCGGGTCTTCGTCGTCGCCGCGATAGAAGTAGTTCGAGTCGTAGCCGAACTCGGCGGCGATTCCGGGGTGGAGCTCGAAGTCGCCGACCTGGAAGCCAGGCCCCTCGGTGTAGCGACGATCCGCGAGCCATGGCTGCGTCTGCGCCTCCGCGGTGGCCGGAAGGGCCAGCAGAGCGAGGGACGCCGCCGAAGTGGCCAGCGCAAGTTTGAAGGTCGCGAAGAAAGGGGATCGACTCATGCCCGCTCGGACGCTGGTAAGGCTCGTCGACTGCACCGGCGCGCGCCTCGCGATGACGACGAGCACCGTTTGGGCCGCGGGAGGGGCACAGGCCCCACCCTCGACATGGATGGGCGTTTAGCCCGAAGCCGTTGCGCGTTCAATCCTTGGAAACACCATCACGACTGACGAGGCCGATCGCGCCTACTTCGTGCAGCTCGCGCAGCCCGGAGGCTCCGCGACGATGGAGAAGTTGGGATACTCGGAGGGGTCTTCCGCCGGGAGATCCTTGTCGATCGTGATCTTGACGTCGGACACCCCAACGACTCCGACCTCTTCACCGACACACTGGTTCGCCTCGGTCGTGAGCTGATCGCTGCGTTGGCGCAGCACGCTCAGGATGGTGAAGTCGTGGGTCGCGAGGTCGCCGTCGCCGCGCTTCACCGCCGCAGCGAGCGAATCGCGGCGCTCCTGGGCGGAAGAGATGGCGACGTTCAGCTGCGTGAGCTTGTCGTTCAAGCACAGGGTCTTGACGACGTCGCGCTGCTCGCGAGCCTCCATCAGCTGGCGCCGGACGTTTGAGCGGGCCTGCTCCATTCGGGCGAGGTCGGCGTCGGCCTGGGCGAGCTGCTCTTGGGGTGAAAGCGTCACCTGGCGCTGCAGACCTGCGTTGGGGTCAGGCGCGGGAGGCGCAGGCGTGGTGCCTTGGGCGACGGCGACGCCGTGACCCACCGCCAGGGTGAGAACGATAGCGGCGGCGAAGCGTAGTTTCCTGGCGCGGTCCATGGAGGCCCTCCGGAGAGTCGTACGAAGCCTAGCGACCCCAGCCTCGCGGTGTCAACGCGAAGACCGGGGTATTTCAGGTAGGTGCCCAGCCGAAGCGAAACGTTCAGCGTGGCTCCCTGGAATCGCTGGGTCGAGCTCGAAGCCAGAAATGGGGGGGGATGACCCAGGGAAATGAAGAGCGGCCGAAGGCTCGCGCCGTCGGCCGCACTCCCACGAACCACCCTGTTACTGCTGAGGGAAGAACGAGACCGGGATGACGACGGTCGCGCCGCCGCCGTCCGGCTTGTCGAAGGTGCGGCTCGACACGACGCCCGCGACGCAGCTGGTGACGGTGCCAGAGAGGCCACCGCCGCCACTGGGGCTGGCGCCGAGGACCTCGCCGTTCGGCCCGATCTTGGCGGTGATCTTCACGGACCCCTTCATGTTGGGGTCTTCGGCGAGGCCCCGCTGGTAGCAGCGACGGAAGCCGGCGGCCATGCCAGCCACGACCGCGCCGGCGTTGCCGACGCTGCCGCCGGACACCGAGGCGCCGCCCATCGAGACGTTGCCCTTCGGCCCCTCGACCTTCTTCGCGCTGCCCACGGTGGCGGTCGACTCGCCCTTGCCCGTATTGCCGGTGCCCGAGATGCCGCCGCCGCCGCCCGCGCCGGGGGTGAACTCGCCTTTGCCGCCGCCGCCGACGTTGAGATCGCCGATCTTGCCCTTGCCCGCGCCATAGTTGGACGCAGCGGCGTCGTTCATGAGCTGCATGCTCACGTTGCCGTCCCGCAGGACGTTGTCGGTCGAGACGCCGCGCGAGTTCAGCGCGGAGAGCATGCCGAGATCGAGCGACGCGAGCTCGTTGGAGATCGCGGTCTTGCGCGCCTCCGACATCGCACCGGGGCCAGCCTTGCCCTGCCCCGGAGCCTTGCCGGAGCTCTTGCTCGTGTTCGTCGCGGCCTTCTTCTCTTCTTTGGCCTCGGCCGTGGCGGTGCCCGTGGCGACGGCCTCGGCGACCTGCTCCTCCTTCTCCTCCGGCTCGGGCGGGGGAGGCAGGTTCTTCACGGTCTCGACCAGCTGCTTGATCTTGTAGTCCTCGTCGACGGGAGGATCCATCCAGTCGGAGTAGATCGAGCCGATCAGGCCGAAATGGAACAGGAACGAGAACGCGGCGATGATCGTCGTCGTCCAGTCGATCGTGAGCCCGCTCTTCACCGACACCGGGAGCTGAGGCCGAGGCTGAACGGGAGGTGGCGCGACGAACTGGAAGAGGAACGTGGTCTCACCGACGACGACCTTCCCGCGGGCGTCGTCGTTGAGAGAGACCTGGTAGGCCTGCACCGGCCCCTGTTGGACCCGGCGCGCCTGGCCGCGCAACGCCGCGAGATCGCTGATGCCTGTCTTCAGCGCGACGCGGCCGGTCATGCCGTCGATGAAGTTGAGGCAGTAGTCGTTCCCCACCAGCTCGAAGAGCTTGAACGTGGGCGGGAGCGACTTGGTCGGCAGCACGAACGTGCTCTTCTCACTGGGGCCGACGGTGACGTGGGTGCGCTGCTTGATGACGCGCTCCTCGATGACCTTTCCGCCCTGGACCAGGCCGATGCGGAGCACCTTGGGGCCGGTCGCTTGGGGCATCGCCCGCATGACGGCGGTCATTTGACCGGGCCGTTGCGGCTGAGGGGCGAGCTGAGGCTGGGTCATGGAAGAAAAGGCCTCCGAGCCTGGACAGGGTTGCTCAAGGTCTGACGCACGGACCCGAGCCGAAGTTCCGAACGAAAGAGTACACGGCACAAGATTGTCGGTCCAGGTTGGACCCGGTCACCGGCGGCCTCGCTTCGGAGGGCTGGGGTCGCGCGGGGCACCCGCTGGGGGACCGATGAGCAGGTCGATCAGCGAGTCGACGTGCCTTCGCTGGTCGCGCTCCACCTCTTGGGCGCGTCGGTCGACGGCGGCCAGGCTGCCGGCGGCGAAGAACGTCACGATCAGGGCAGCGGCCGCGGTGGCGTGGGCTCCGGCGATCAGCGCCCAGGCGGCTGCGAGCACCCCCCCGAGCACCTCGAGGCGAACGGCCGCCGCCGACCACCGCGCGCGGGCGGCGTACCGCCCCGCGATCTCGCCCACGGCCTCGCTCACCACGTCGGTCCGCTCGAGCTCGGACGGTGCCTCCGCGACCGCGCGGGCGAGCTGCCCCTCCCAGGTCGACGGGTCGGCCTCACGAGCCGCGAGCGCGGGGCGCTCGGAGACGGGCGCCCGCTTGAGCGCGGTCAAAAGGCGCGGCACCCCCGGAGACGGCGCCGCACGGAGCGCGCGGAGCTGGCCGAGGCCCAGCGCCGTCGCGCCCGCGGTCACCAGGACCACGACCACGAGCGGCGCGATCGCAGCGCTCAGAAGGGGTCCTTGTAGATGGCCTTCTCGATGCGCTCGAGGAAGGGTTGGCTGAGCTCGGCGAGCGTCAGCTTGGGCTGGATGCGGCTCACATCGACCGCGGCGATCGGGCGCTGGATTCGGCCCGTGATGGTCACCTCGGCCACCGTGATCACGCCTCGGCCCTCCTTCGGAGGGTCTTCCTGTGCGGCTGCCTCACCCGCGCTGAGGAAGGCTCCGAGACCGACGAGCCCAGCGAGGACGCTGGCGGCAAATCTGGAACGATGCTTCATGGGTCTCTCCTTCTTACTGCCTGGGAGGCGCTACGGCTTGGGGGGGGTCGCTGGCGGGGGGGCAGGCGGGGGCGGGGTCGGTGCAGCGGCTTGCTGCGCGGCCTCGAGCTCACCTCGCTTGAGCTTCGCGCGCTGCAAGAGCTCGTCGGAGTCGTCGACGGAGCCCTTCGGCCGAAGGTCTTGGTACTTCTTGAGTGACGCCGTCGCGGCGTCGACCTGCTGCATGGGCGACATCGACGGCATCGACGGGGCGTTCAGGTAGAGCAGGCCGAGGTTGTAGTGAGCGTGGTAGAGGCTCGCGTCCTTGCCCAGCACGTAGTCGAAGCGCTGCTTGGCCTCGGGGTACTTGCCCTCGAGGCGGTAGCAGTCGCCGAGCAACAGGTGGGCGGGCAGGCTCTCCGCGTCGAAGCGCAGCGCGCCCTCGACCAGCGGCCGCGCCTGCTCGACGCCACCCGACTGCAGCAGGAAGGTCGCGAGCTGGACGCGCGCCTCGACCAGATCGGGCCGCTTCGCCAGGGCCTTCTGGAACGTGTCGATGGCGCCGAGGCGATCGCCTTGCTCCTTGAAGATGAGGCCGCGCAGCAGCAGCGCCTCGGCGTTCTCGGGATCTCGCGCCTTGTTCTCTTCGTCGAACCCCTCGAGGATCGCCTTGAGCGACAAGAGCGCCAGATCGAGCTTGCGGGCGCGGTAGTAGTCGCGGGCGATGGTGATCATCGCCGGCTTGAAATCCGGGTTGATTTTGAGCGCCTCGGCCGCGAGGGACTGCGCGCTCCCGCTGTCCTTGGCGAGCGACTTCACCTCGGCCAGCGCGGCGACGACGGCCGCCGACTTCGGCAGCTCGTTGCGCTTCTGGGTGAGGAAGGAGTCGGCCTCGCTCGTGCTTCCCTTGCGCGCCTTGAGCATCGCCCACGCCACGATCGCCGGCTCGTAGTCCTTGATGATCGTGTACGCCTGCCGGTAGCTCGAGAGGGCGCCGTCGTCCCTCAGGCGCTCCTGGACGACGCCGAGCGAATAATACGCCTGGAACGCCTTCGAATCGGCCTCGGTGGCCGACTGGAACAGCCGCTTGGCGTTGGGCAGATCGCCCCCGACGAAGGCCTGCATGCCCTGCTGGTAGAACGCCAGCGCGGCGTCGCTCATCTTCGGCCGGTTCGCGCCGATGCCCTCGCC
Organism: Polyangiaceae bacterium; assembly: GCA_016719945.1. Taxonomy (GTDB): domain Bacteria; phylum Myxococcota_A; class Polyangia; order Polyangiales; family Polyangiaceae; genus Xiheicaenibacterium. Next base: position 123,071 of record JADJYE010000007.1, read on the forward strand.
GCTGCCCGTGTCGGGCATGGTCCAGACCTGGCCAGGTTGGGGGGTGCCCAGCAGGTCGCCAGAGCCGACCGGGCCGGCGCCACCTTGCGGGACCTGCGGCTCCTCGGTGCAGCCGGCGCCGATCGTGAGCGCGGCGACCATGGTGGCGAACAGCTTCTTCATCGTGGGGCTCCTCACGGGCTCACCGGCAGCGGCGCGGGCATGCCGTTCGCGGGGACCTCGGGCGAGAGCCCGGGGCGCGTCTTGAGGAAGACGTTGTCGGTGTACGTGAAGGCCTGCTTCGTGTTCGGGTCGACGATGCCCTGCGTGTAGTCGCGCAGCTTCGCGTTCCCGATGATGTCGGTGAAGAAGGCGAGGCGCCGGATGGCGTGGTCGACCGCGTCGGTGCGGACCTTGAAGGCCTTCGCCCAGACCACCGCCTCGGCGTAGCGGTTGACCATGACCTTGTCGGCCTCGTGCAGCAGGTCGTCGCGCGTCTTGCGCCAGACCTCACGGCGGGTCTGACGGATCTCGTCGGCCTTGAGGATGAGGTCGTCGTCCTCGCTCGTCTCGGCCATCTTGAGGAGCTTCTCCTCTTTGTCGTTGTAGAGCTTCACCGCAGGCGGGGTCGCGTTGTAGAGCCCCGTGCGGATCGCGTCGTACACCGAGCCCTGCCGCGCGCGCGTGGCCACGTTCCACTTGAGCGAGTTGTAGTTCTCGATGACCTTCTGCAGGCGCGGCGACCAGACGTCGTTCGCCTCCTTGAGGTCCTTTTCGTACGCCTCCTTCACCTTGTCGATGACGCCTGCGTACCGGTGGTGGTTCGTGTCGTAGTCCCACTTGGCCTTCAGGTCCTCGTCGACGATGCGGAAGGCGCACTCGGCGGCCATGTCGGCCTCGGGCGGGCCGAGCACCTTCTGCCCGTCGCCGCGGGTCCTGCTCTTGTGGGTGTCGAAGGTCTTCATGGTGCTGTCGCACCAGGTCTTCGCCTTGCCGATGTCCTTGCCGACGCGGTGGCCCTTCTGGGCGTTGTAGGCGGCGTTGAGGAGGAACTGCGCCGCTTCACCGACGTTGCGGTTCTTCGTGTAGTAGCCCTCCATCGCGGCGATGGCCTTGAGGCGAGCCTGCCGGTTGCCGCCCTCGTCGGCGCCGTTCTCGTCCCAGCGCTTGAGATCGGACTCTGCGACGAGGTAGTCGATCTCCATCTTCTGCTCGACGCTCGGCTTGTTCTCCACGAACACCTGCCGCGAGGCGAGCATCTTCGGGTCGTCCCCGATGTTCGCGTAGAGGATGACGGCCTTGCGCGCGGAGTCGCGGCGATCGGCTTCGGTGAAGCGCTTGTTCTTGCTGATGCCGTCGTACTGCTCGGCGGCCGAGCGGTAGTTGAAGAACAAGATGTAGGTCTTCGCGAGCTCGTCGTTCGCGACCTTGAGGTTCTTCAGCCGTTTGTCGTACTCGGCCTTCTGCTTCTCGTCGCCCTTCTCGAGCGCGCCGAGCTTGTCGTCGCCGCCGTACTCCTTGATGAACAGCTGGTACATCGAGATGGCGTCGTCGTACTCGCCGACGTTCTTGAACGCGGTCGCGCCGTAGATCGCCGCCTCAGGCGCCTCGTTGCGACCGGGCTCCTTCTCGAGCGCGACCTTGTACAGCGCCGCGGCCTTGCGCCACGCGTCCTTCTTGGGCTGGCCCTCGGGGAGCTTCTCGGCCTCTTGATAAGCCTTGTAGGCGTCGACGTAGTAGCCCTTCGCGACGGTCTCCTTGGCGACGCTGGTCTCGAGCGCCTTGCCCTCCTCGGACACGGCGCACGATTTCACGGCGACGGCCTCGCCGAGGCGGCGGGTCTCGTCGATGTTGTTCTCGAACGCCGCCATCGAGCGGAGCCGGTCCCACGCCTTGAAGCCGTACGGGGTGACCCCGCACTCCTTCTCGTAGATGGGCGTCATCCGCTTGCGGGCCTCGGCGAAGTCGCCGTACACGAAGTAGTAGTTCGCGACGTCGAACTCGTAGACCTTGCGCTGCGGGACCTGCGTGCCTTCCACGTCGTTCATGACGTCGAGCGCCTCGGGCACGCGCTTGATGTAGTCCTCGCGGGCGAGGATGGTGGCAGCAACGGCGGGCGGGATCGGGGTCTTGATGACCTTCACCTGCTCGGTGCCGGGGTTCTCCAGCTTGACCCCGTCGAGCTGCTCGATGCCCTCGACCCCGTTGGAAGCCTTGAAGCGTTTGTACTGATCTTGGAGCTGCTGGTACGCGACGTCGACGACGAAGAACGCCGCCGGCTGGAGGTACTTGTTGTCCTCGTTGGAGTCGCGCACGGCGATCGCGGTCTGCCGCGCGACGTTGACCTGCGCCTCGGTGGGGGAGCGGTCCATCGCGACGGTGAGCACCACGATCATGTGGTTCGCGTCCGCGAGCCAGAAGCGGCTCTCGTAGGCGTCGCTCGAGTTCTCGTCTTGGGAGAGGTAGCCCTCCCAGCCCTGGGCGGCGAGCTGGTACTCCTTGAGCGCCCGCTCGAAGACCTGATCGCGCGAGGCCTTGTCGCCGGTCTTGAGGCCGTCTTCGGCCAGCGTGCGGCCGGCGTTGGTGTGATCGGCCGCAGCGCGCCGCAGGCCGCCGCGCACCAGGCGCTCGGCGGTCTGGATCGCCTCGGGGTCGTTGATACACGCGCGCGTCCACGGCTTGTTGGGACCGACGTACTCGGCGAGCTTGGTGCGCGCCTCGAGCGCCTTCTTGGAGTTGTCGGAGTACTCGGCCGTGCCCTCCTTCGACTGGCGCGTCATCGTGTCGTACGTCTCGGCGATCTGGTTCTGGACGACCGGCGCGCCGCAGTCGAGCGGCCACTTCTTCAAGATGAGCTCGCTCATCTCGATCGTGTTCCGGTACTGGTTCAGCTCCTTGAACTCGAGCGCGAGCGCCTTGTAGACCTCGACGGTCCACTTGGCGTCCTGCGGAATGAGCTTCGGGTCCTGCACGCGGTCGATCGCCACGTGCATCTTCTCCTCCTGCTTGCGCGGGTCTTGCTCGAGGTCGAGGATGTCGTTGCGAGGGATGTACGGCTCGTCGGGGCCGGGGCCCTCGAAGTCACCGAAGGTCAGCGACCCCGCGATGTAGGTGAAGGCCTCGCTCCGGAAGTCGGAGCCGGGGTCGCCCGTCAGCCGCTCCTGCTCGTCCGCGTACTTCAACAGCTCGACGAACTGCTGGACGCTCGCCTGATATCGCTGCTGCTTGAAGTAGGTCCAGGCGAGCTTGTACATCGACACGCCGTAGATCGGCGGCTTCTTGTACTGCAGCGAGTTCGAGTAGGCGGCCTGCGCCCGGTTGAAGTTGAAGGCGCCGCCCTCGCGCCCGATCTCGTTGAAGTGGTGGTCCCCGATGAGCCACCACACCTCCGCGACGTAGCGGGGCTCGGCGCCCAGCTGCACCTTCTGCGGGATCGGCGTGCAGGTCGTCGGGAACGGGTTCTGGAAGACGGTCTCGTCGACGAGGTCCGAGGCCACCTCCGGCTTCTTGCCGAGCTTCTTGGGAGGCGCCGCCTTCGGGGAGGCCTTCTTTGGGTTCTTGAGCGGCTCCTGGTGCCGCATCTCCCACTCTTGCCAGTACTTCGGGTCGTGGTCCTGGGGCAGCGGGTAGACCGTGTCGCGCGTCGGGTCCTTCGGATCGGGCTCGACGGGGTACGGGTAGACGTTGTGGCAGACGAGCGAGCGCCAGACCTGCTGGGCCTCGGGCCGGCGGTTCGAATCTGCGAGCGCGTGGCCCAGGTAGTAGTAAACGCCCGCGAGCTCACGGTACTTCGGGAACTCGACGATGATGCGCTTGTAGAGCGTGATCGCCAGCTGGAGCCGGTTCGCGAGCTCTTCTTCGGAGATCTCCGTCTCTTCCGCGCGGGCGCGCTCCTCGTAGAGGGCGCCGAGTCGGAACATCGCGTCGGGCGTGTTCTCGGGGTGAGCGTTCGGGCCGCTGTACTTCGCGATGAAGATCTCGAGCCGCCGGATGGCCTCTTCGCGCGCGTCGATGAGGCCCTTCTTCTCGATGGCGATCTCGCGATCGAGGGCGCTCAGGATCTTGCGGCGACGGTCTTCGTAGTGGTGCTTGACGATCCGCGTGATGGTGCCTCGGTAGGCCTTCGCCTGCTCCTCGTAGACCTCCGCCTCCTTCTGCAGCTCGGCGAGCGCGGAGATCTGATCGGCGGTCGGATCGGCCGGGCCTGGGACCTTCAGGCTCGGTGCCGGCGGAGGTGCGGGCGCCGCGGGCGGGGCTGCGTCGGGGCCAGCTGGCGGTGCAGCCGGGGGTGCAGCGGACGGCGCAGGGGCGGGCGGGGCCGACCCCGTGGGCGCCGGCGCGGGCTGGGCGCTCGACAGGCTGGGGACGATCGACACCCCCAGGGCGAGACCGAAGACGAGGGCTCGCTTTCTCATTTCGTCTCCTCCTCGGCGGGGGCCTCGCCCGCGTCGTCGAGGACCTCGTTGAGCTCCTCGCGGAGCACGCGGTCTTGTTGGGCTCGCTCGCGGGTGAGCGTTCTCACGCGGGTGATCTGGTCCTCGCGGACCTCCCAGGCTTGCTGGGTGATGCCGACGTCCGCGCGGAGGATCATCGACTTCAGCCGGTCTCGTACGAACCCGAAGTTTCGCATCATGACCTCACCGACGAGGAGGCGAGCCTGGCCGTCGAGCTCTTCCAGGCGGACCTGGTAGCCGACCACCTTCTCCGTCTCCGCGGCGACCTCCTTGAACACGCCCGACGTCTGGTTTTCGACCTCCTTGTCGAGCTCCGCCTTGGCGGCGGAGACCTGCGCGTCGGCGTCTTCGGCCTGCTTCACGATGGGCAGCGCCTTCTGGCTGTACTTCTGCAGCCCGCCGCCCCCCGCGCCGCCCGAGAGCAGCTCGAGCTCCTTCTTGAGCAGCTCGCCGTATTTCAGGCGGACGAGCTCGTCCTCGACGAAGCGCTGATCGCCGAAGCCGGCCGTGACACGGCCCGACTGGATCTGCTTTCGCATCGCCTCGATCTGCTGCTTGTAGAGGCCGATCTTGGTCTCTTCGTCCTTGATCTGAGCCTCCCACGCGGCGATGGCCGTGGGGTCTTGGACGACGCCGAGGGAGCCGCCCTCGGTGATGACGCGCCGCAGGCCGTTGATGATGGCCTGGTTCTGGTTCATCTGCAGCTCGAGGCGCTGCGTCGCCTGGGACACCTTGTTCCACTGGCGCTCAGCGTCGACCTCGCGCGTGGCGAAATCGGCGTCGGTCGTCGGCAGCTTCTTCAACCGGGCCTCGAGCTGACGGCGAGCCGACCGGACCTGGCCGACCTCGCCCCCGAGGTCGTCGTCGTCGGTGTCCTCCAGGCCTTCGGCGAGCGTGAGCCGAGCGAGGGCGGTCTTGTTGAGCATGCCGACGGCCCGCTCGAGGCCGCCCTTCAGCTCGGGGAACGCGCGGACCTTCGCCGGCGAGCTGAGCACCGCGTTCAGCTTCTCGATCATGTCGTTCGACTGGGCGAGCAGATCCCGGCACTCCGAGATGTCGTCGACGACGCCGAACGCGGCCTCGCCGTCCTCTGCGTCGCGCGCCCACTCGAGCGCGACGGGGGGCAGCGACGACGTGTCGAGGGTCTCGAACTCCTTCTTCGTGAGCTTGTCGTAGTACGCGCCCGGATCGCTGGTCGAGGCGAGGAACGCCTCGACCTTGTCTCGCATCGGCTCGTAGGTGGCCTTGAAGCCCTCGTACGTCGCGAGCGCTTTGTCGAACTTCCCCGCGCGGAGCATCAGGTCGCCGCGGAGCAGCGTGCCGTCCGCGATGTTCTGGCCCTTCGGGTCGGCCACGGCGAGCACCTCCAGCGCCCGCAGCGCGCGATCGGCGTCTCCCAGCTTCACGTAGACCCAAGCGAGCTCGTAGAGCATCGTTCCGAACTCGGGGGAGGTGCGGTCGATCTTGTTGTACGCCGCGATCGCGGGGTTGAGCTGGTTGGTCTCGTAGAACAGGCGGCCGACCGCGAGCCACGCCTGGTCGATGACCATGCGGTGCGCCTCGGTGTCCGGCGGCAGCTGCGTGACCTTCGTGAAGAGATCGATCGCGCCGGCGTAGCGCTCCTTCGGCACCGGAGGCGGATCTTGGCCCTCCTCGAGCTTCACGGGGGCCGGGGTCGACTCCTTCACCGCGATCAGGCCGAGCAGGTACCGCGCTTGATGACCGTATTCGCTCTTCTCGTCGATGCCGGACAGGACGCTCTTCGCGGTGACGTAGTCCTTCTTCGCGAGGAGGGCCTTTCCTCGGGCGTAGCCGAGGAGGCTGGTGGCCGAGGCCGGCGCGGTGTCGATCGAGGCGATGACCTCGGTCAGGAGCGCGTCGTCCTTCTTGCGCATCGCGATGTCGACGAGGCGCGCGAGGGACTTCGACAGGTACGGCTGGAAGCGCGGGTCGGACGAGGAGGCCGTGATCTTCTGGAAGACCCTGCGGGACGACCACAGCTGGTTCGAGCGGAAGTAGACCTCACCGAGCAGGCCGAGGGCATCGGGGTACGCGGTCGGATGGTCGGCGTGCTTCTCGATGACCTGGTTGAGGAGGTTGGCGGCGCGGTCGTAGTCCTTCGCGCCCATCAGCAGGACCGCGTCGGCGATCTGCTGGGCGGGCGTGCGCTTGGACTGCGACTTGGCGACGGCGGCCTTGATCGCCCCGACGCCCCCCTGCACGCTCGAGACCTGCCCCGAGGCGATGACGAGGGCCTCGTCGGCGTCGACGGCGTGCGCTTCTTGGACCCAAAGCGGAACGATGAGCGCGGCGATGACCGCCGCTACACGAGCCCTAGAGCGCATGGTCGCGACTCCCTAGCGAGGCAAAGACAGAGGACAAGCAGGCCGCCATAGCGCACACGAGGCGCTCAGTTCTGAGGTTGCGCCGCCGCAGCAGGCTGTTGCTGGCTCGCGTCCGCGGGCGCGTTGGGATCGGCGAGGCCGCTGACGACCTTCTCGACGTACCGGATGGCCGGTCGCTCCTCGAGGGGGGTGGTGACGCTGCCCTTCTCGTAGGCGATCGCGTCGAGGGTGACGGTCTTGCCTTCGACCGCGGAGAACGAGTGGCTCGAGCGCACCTCGAACTTGTATCCCCGCAGGTAGGAGAAGACGCCGTACCCGTTGCCCTGGAGGTTCACGAGCACCTGGATGGTGTGATCTCCCGGGGGAATCGAGCCGTTGAAGATCGGGATCTCTTCTTGGTCGCTCAGGGCCCCCGACTGATCGGTCTTGTTGTACTGGACCGCCCCGTCGAGGACGAACAGCGCCTTCGTGATGCGGAACGCGTCCGAGAGGTCGTTCTTGAAGCGGACCACGGCGCGCGAGCCGGACCCGCCGCCGGAGAGGATGGTGTCGCTGAGCAGCGACAACCGCGTGTGGCTGCGCCGGATTTGCTCCTTGAGCTCGTCGATCTTCTGCTCGAGATCGCGCAGCCTCACGGCGTAGGTCTGCCCGTCCATCGGGCCGCTCGCGGAGGCGGCCGGCGGCGGCGTGGGCGCTGGATCGGAAGTCGCGCGCGCGGACCCCGAGCCAGCGGGAGCCGCGGCGGTGGTGGCGGTCGGCCCGGCCTTGGCGGTCGGCGCTGCGCTCGCGGCCGCCGAGGCGCTCGCCTTGGCAGAGGCGGTGGCCTTGGCGACAGCGCTGCCGCTCGGCGCAGGGGGCGCGCCGCCGGGCTGCTGCGCGACAGCGATCGCCGCGACGCCCAAGGTCATCGAGATAGCTCCCACCCACGAGACGAGTCTTTTCACGGCCACCTCAGCGCTCCTGGAAAGCAAGACGGCATGCGGGCGGCCGCCCGCGGCGCGATCCGGAGATCTCGACACGGGACGCCGCACGTCTGGTTAACCTGTGCGATCGCGCTCAGTCTATGGGGCCCCTCCCCCGCTTGCAACGCCCGTTACCCCGCGAGCACGATAGGCGCCGCGGGCCCTGACCATGGGAAACGTGCCACGCCCGCGAGCTTGGGCTAGCCTCGCGACACTCGATGGGGCCCTGGGCCAGATCTTTCTTGGACGTCGTTCGTCGGTATGGACGTCCGAAGAGCCCCTCGACTTGCCGGAGCCCCGGGAGGTCGTAGTGGCCACACGAGAGGAGGTCACCGACGAGGCCCTCATGCTCCGCTACCAGGGCGGCGATCGCAGCGCGTTCGCCCAGCTGGTCCGACGCCACAAAGCACCCGTCTTCAACTTCATCTTGCGCCACACCCGCTCGAGCAGCGTGGCGGAGGACCTGACCCAGGACGTCTTCGTTCGGGTGGTCCAGAGCGCCGCGGACTTCCGGCACTCGGCCCGGTTCTCGACGTGGGTGTACACCATCGCCCGCAACCTCTGCATCGATCAGCTCCGCAAGGCGCAGCTGAGGCGCCACCCTTCGCTCGATCAGCCGCAAGCCGGCGCCGACGAGGACGGCCCCACCCTCGGGGAGCGGACGGCCGATCAACACCCCGACCGCGCGGTCGACAGGGCCGCCATCGGACGTCAGCTGTCGGAGCACATCCGCCGGGCGGTGGACGACCTGCCCGAGGACCAGCGCGAGGTGTTCCTGCTCCGGGAGGTCGCGAACGTCCCCTTCAAGGACATCGCGACGATGATCGGCATCCCCGAGAACACAGTGAAAAGTCGCATGCGGTACGCTCTCGAGCGGCTGCAGCGAGCGCTCCAGGAATACGAGGATTACGCTCGGACACTGAGATAACCCTATGGACTGCGAGAAGTTCGACCTGTGCGTGATGGATGCCCTGTACGGCGAGCTCGACGAGCTCACGGCAGAGGCACTCAAGCGCCATGTGGAGGGCTGTCCCCGGTGCGGGGCGGCCTGGTCGGGCCTGAAGTCCACCCGCTCGGCGGTCTCCCTTCCCCTCGAGGACCCGCCGATGGGCCTCGAGGCTCGCATCCTCGCGGCCGAGAAGACGGTGCACCACCGCGCGCCCTGGCACCGGAAGATCATGCGGGCGGCGGCGTGGGCAGGCAGCCACGCGATGCGGCCTCAGCTGGCGATGGCGGCGCTGTTCATGTTCGTGATCGGCTCCAGCCTGCTGCTGCTTCGGGGGCGACCGACCGGACCGGTCAAGGTCAGCGAAGAGGGCCGCGCCGAGGCGCCCTCCCCGGTCGCGCAGGCAGCCGAGGAGCGTGAGACCATCAGCGGCGCCAAGGGGCTGCCCGGCGACTCCATGGAGCGCGCGGGCCGTGGGCGCCCCGAGGCGGCGCCCGCGCCGGCGGCCGTGGCTGCAGCAGAGCCGTCGGCCGCGGCCGAAGCGTTCAAGGCCGAGAAGACCGACGAGGGTGACTCGAAGACTCTCGACTTCACCGGAGCGGGATGCGCCGAGGCCGGACTGGCGCTGCAAGCGGCGGCCCCCGACAGCCAAGAGCTGAAGGAAGCCGAGGCCAAGCTCGCCGCGTGCAAGGCGAAGGCGCCTGCGAAGGTAAGCGCGTCGGCGCCGGCCGCGGCCACCACGGTGCCGCAGGCGCCCCCGTCGGCCTCGTCGGGCTGGTGAGGTTTCGCGCGCGCGCTGCTGCCGTTCTTCGGTAGACTCCCGATTCGATGCGTCGTCGATTGATCGCCGCGCCCCTCGCCGTGCTCGCGGCGTCCGCGGGCTTCGCTGCGTGCGAGCCAACCCCCGTCTCGGGCATCGGCCTGTCCATGGTGGTCCCGCAAGGGGTGCTCGACGACGCAAACTCCCTCACGCTCTACGTCTTCCCGGCCGAGGGCCGCACGTGCGAAGCCGACGGCAGCGCGAGCGAGCTCCCCGGCGACGCGCTCTCGTTCCAGCTCTCGAAGTCGGGGTGCACGGGCGGCGCGACGTGGTGCGGAGAGATCGTCCTCGAGCAGGGGGACGAGGCTCAGATGTTCCACGTGCAGGCGTCCGACGAGTCAGGCCTGTTGGCCCAGGGGTGCACGACCGCCGTGGTCGATCGAGACCCGCTCGACGTGAACATCGAGGTCGTGCGCTTCGTCGTGCCTGCCTGCTGCGGTGACGGGATCGTGCAGCCCGGGGAGCTGTGCGACAACGGCGGGGACGACACCTGCGGCGGCACGACGGCCGACCAGGTGTGCGCGAGCGACTGCACGACCCGGCCGACGTGGGTGGACGACTTCGGCGATCCGCCCGAGGACATCGGCCAAGGCGAGCTGTCGATCGCGTTCACGGCGGGGGAAGGGCAGCTCGACGGAGGCCTGCGGGCCGCGTGGACCTACGCCGACGCGGACGTCGCGATCCGCATGCTCCAGTCGGACCTGCAGCCGATCGACGACCCGGCGCGCGAGGCGCTGTTCATCGCTCATCGCGTGTATTTCCGCTGCAGCGGGACCGATCAGCTGATCTTGAGGGCGCAGACCAGCCCGAGCATCGCCAGCCAGGGCAGCGGCGCGGTGATCGCCTACCGCTCGGAGGAGGAGCAGGCGCTGCGGTTCGACGCGCGCGTGCTGTCGCTCAACAGCGACGGCTGCTCGGACCAGCTCGAGTCGCTGATCGTCAGCGACGAGTCCGCGAGCGTCGACGCCATCGACGTCGCGACGGGCCCGGGCGGTGACGCGCTCATCGTGTGGGAGCAGAGCGGGAGCATCTACGCGCGGACCTACGACGGGGCGGCGCTCGGCGCCGAGACGCTCACGCTCAGCAACGACGGCGCGTCTCCGCGGGTCGCAGGCTCGAGCGATGGCTGGGTCGTGGTCTACGAGGGCCCCGGTGGCGGGGACACCGACGGCGTGCTGATGAGCCGCGTGAGCGCCGCGCTGGACGTGACCGATCCGCTGCTGGTGAACGCCGACACGGCGGGCCTCCAAGATCAAGCGGACGTCGCGACGGTGTCGGACGGGAGCGTGGCGGTCGTCTACCGCAGCGGCGGGGACGTGTTCCTGCAGCGGTACTCCCCGACCGACGAGCCCAACGCCGCGGACCGCGCGGGGCCGGTGCACGCCGACGCGGGAGGCGAGCAGGCACGCCCCGCGGTGGGCTCGAGCGCCTCCAACGACTTCTTCGTCATCGCTTGGGAGAGCGCTGGCGATATCCGTGCGCGGTTCGCCGACAAGTCGGACGGGTTCTTGGCGAACAACGTCAGCGGCCAGGTCGACGACTTCTTGGCGAGCGTCGGCGGGGCGCCCCGGCGTCCGGCGGTCGCATCGGGCGAGGTCGTAGCGATCGGCTGGGAGGATCTCGGCGGCGCCGAGCCCGGCATGTTCGTCCGGCGCTTCCCGCTGCCGCAGTAGTTTTTTCGCGCTCGCCCGCTAGCGCGGGGCCCTGCGGATTTGTGCGGCACACCGCACAAATCCGGAGCGCGAGAGGTTTTTTCGCGCTCGCCCGCTAGCGCGGGGCCCTGCGGATTTGTGCGGCACACCGCACAAATCCGGAGCGCGAGAGGTTTTTTCGCGCTCGCCCGCTAGCGCGGGGCCCTGCGGTATTCGCGCGCCAAGGCGCTCGGATACCGGCGCGGGGGTGTCGCGTGGGGCCATCCCCACGCTCGGCGCGAGCGCTACTCTGCGGCGAGATCTTCGTCGCTGGACTTCTTGTCGCCGTCCTTGGACTTGTCGTCGTCGCCGTCCTTGGACTTGTCCTTGTCCTTGTCGGCGTCCTTTGACTTGTCCTTGTCCTTGTCGGCGTCCTTGGACTTGTCCTTGTCCTTGTTCTTGGACGGCTGGCCGTGCTCCGAGACGAGCTTCTTCTGGAGCTGCTCGACGATCATCGACTCGTGGTACTGCGGCATGTCGGGGATCTGTACCGCGACGTGCACGCCGTCCTTCGCGTCGACGACCTCCATCGAGCCGTTGTAGGTCTTCTTGCCGCTCTCCGGGCTCGTGTATTCGAACATGATGTACCCGAGGTCCCGATCCTTCTCGAGGATCTTGAACCCCAGGTCGACGCGCAGCAGCCTGAGGCCGCTGCCGAAGGTCTGTTCGAAGGTGTACGGGGAGCGGTAGGCGACGCTGGCGTTGGCGTCCGGAGCCCGGGTGAGCGCGAAGCCGATCATCCCGATCGCAAAAGCAATCAACGTGACCTGCAAGAAGCGGCGCATGGGAGCACTCGTAAGGCGCTCCCGGCGGCCGGGCCAAGTTTGTCCCCGCGCGCCCGCTTCCGCGGGGCCCTTCGGACTTCACGCGTCCAAGCCCGCTTGAAGTCCGGCGCGGAGGCTTGTCCCCGCGCTCGCCCGCTTCCGCGGGGCCCTTCGGACTTCACGCGTCCAAGCCCGCTTGAAGTCCGGCGCGGAGGCTTGTCCCCGCGCTCGCCTCCTATCGCGGGACCCTACAGCGACCAGTACGTGATGCCGCGGGGCATCGCCTTGGGGTCGAGGACGCTCTTCACGTCGACGACGAGGCCGCCGTCGCGGACCATGCCGAGCAGGCGCTCCTGGCCCAGGTCCAGGTACGCCTTGTGGCTGACCGCCAGCACCAGCGCGTCGAGACCGGTGAGCTCCTCCAGCGGGGAGAGCTGCACGCCGTACTCGTGCTCGGCGTCGGCCGCGCTCGCGTACGCGTCGTGGATGCGCGGCTCGATCCCGAACTGCTCGAGCTCGCGGAGGATGTCGGGGACCCTGCTGTTGCGCAGGTCGTTCACGTTCTCCTTGAACGTGATCCCGAGCACGCCGACCTTCGCGCCCTTCACGGGGCGGTCCGCGTGGATGAGCATCTTGACGAGCCGCTGCGCGATGAAGGCGCCCATGCTGTTGTTGATGCGGCGACCGGCGAGGATCACCTCGGGCTGGTAGCCGAGCTGCTGGGCCTTCATCGTCAGGTAATACGGGTCGACCCCGATGCAGTGACCGCCGACGAGACCAGGCGAGAACCGCAGAAAATTCCACTTCGTGCCCGCGGCGTCGAGGACATCCTTCGTGCGGATGCCCATGCGATCGAAGATCAGGGACAGCTCGTTCATGAGGGCGATGTTGAGGTCGCGCTGCGTGTTCTCGATGACCTTGGCGGCCTCCGCGGCGCGGATGCTGGTGGCCCGGAAGACGCCGGCCGTGACCACCGCGCCGTACGCGCCGGCCACGCGCTCGAGCGTGCTGTCGTCCTCGCCGGACACGACCTTCACGATCCGCTCGAGGGTGTGCTCCTTGTCGCCGGGGTTGATGCGCTCCGGCGAGTACCCGAGCTTGAACTCGCTCCGCGCGAGGCCTGAGACCTTCTCGAGGATCGGCGCGCAGACCTCCTCGGTGGCCCCGGGGTACACGGTGGACTCGTAGACGACCACGCCGCCTTTGCCGAGCGCCTTGCCGACCGTCTCGCTGGCGCGAACGACCGGAGTCAGATCGGGGACGTTGTTGTGATCGACGGGCGTCGGCACGGCCACGACGAAGAACGTGCACCCTTGCAGGTCCTTCGGGTCGGCGGAGAAGCGCAGCTTGGAGCCGGTGAGCTCTTCGGAGGGTACCTCGTGGTTGCGGTCGAAGCCGCGCTTGAGCTCGGCGATCTTCGCGACGTCGATGTCGAAGCCGACGACGTCGCCGAACCTCTTGGCGAAGCCGAGGGCGACCGGGAGGCCGACGTAACCGAGACCGACGATCGCGAACTTCTCTTGCATGGCGTGCTCGTGTGGGTTGCCTGGCCGGGGACCAGCGTTCAGCCGAAGGACCGCGTCACCGCTCGACCCGACCCTCGAGGATCTGGGTGGGGCCCTCGCGGAGCAGGAATCGGGCTTCCTCCGCGCCTGCCCGCTTGAACAGCGACTCGATGCCCTCGAGCACCTCTTCGACGTCGCCCGCGCGGTGGGCGTCGCTGCAGGCGGCGTAGTAGTAGCCCTCCTCGAGCAGCACCTCCGCGGCCTTCCGCGGGGCGCGACCATACTTGCCCACCAGGGCTGCCACGTCCAAGAGCAGGACGGCCCCGGCGTCGATGAGGGGCTCGAGGACGGTCGCGTCCTTCCACACGGGCTCGTATCGCTCGGGGTGCGCGAGCACCGGCGTCAGACCGCGGCGGCTGAGGTCGGAGAAGCGGTCCGCGAGGCGCGCAGGAAAGGACCGGACCGGGAGCTCGACGAGGACGGCGTGGCCGCCGGGGTACACGACCCCGTCACCCTCCATGAGGCGACCGAACACGACGTCGTCGAAGAAATGCTCGCTCGCCAGCTCGACCGACGGCAGCTCCTGGCTGGCCTCGACTCCGGCGCCGATCGCGCGGGACGTCTCCGCGAAGGCTCGCTCGATGCTGCTTCGTACGTTGTCGAACATGCCCGGGCGCATGTGGGGCGTCGCGACGACGCGCTCGAACCCGGCTCGCTTGAGCGCGACGAGCATGGCGTGCCCGTCGTCGGCTGTCCGCGCGCCGTCGTCGATTCCCGCCACCCAGTGGCTGTGGAGGTCGATGTACCCGGCCACGCGGACCGTTCTAGTCCTCGGCCCGCAAGTTGGCCAGATGGGACGAGGCTCGCCACGATGTTCGCCAAGGTATGACTCAAACTGACCTTCGTTCGACGACGGACCGCCGCAGGCGGCGGAGCATGGACCCCATCACCGCGCTGCACTACCAGCTGGCGGCGGCGCGGCACGAGGCTGGGCTCTCGGCGGTGGTCCTCGTGGACGACTCCGGGTGCCTCGTCGCGGGGGCGGGGGCGTGGCCGCTGTGCGAGGAGCTCGCGGCGTACGCGCCGCTGCTGTCCGAGCCCGAGGAGCGACTCCGCACGTTGGTCTCACTCCGCATCGCGACGCTGTCGCGGCAGGTCGAGCGCGTCTCGATGGAGATCGACGGCCAGAGCGTCCTGCTGTGCGGGACGGGCGGCACGCCCGAGCGAGCCAGCGTCCTCTCTCGGGCCGCGGTGGGCGTCCGGCGCATCCTCGCCGCGGCATAGGTGAATTGCCTTTCGATCGACCGCCCCGAGTGATAGGCGACAGGCCGTGACGATGGCCGCGTCAGCCGCCCGAGGACCGATCGGCGACCTGCTGGAGTCGCGGCGCGTGCTGCTCACCGTCGGCTGCGGCGGGGTCGGCAAGACGACGTCCGCGGCGGCACTCGCCCTGGCGGCGGCGCGGCGCGGCAAGCGCGTGCTCTGCTTGACGATCGACCCTGCCCGTCGGCTCGCGCAGAGCCTCGGCCTCGAGTGGGCTTCGACGGACGCGCGGGTCGTCGACCCGACGCTGCTCGCGAAGGTCGGCGTCCCGCCCGAGGGGTCGCTGACCATCATGCGCGTCGACACGAAGGCGACGTTCGACGGGCTGGTGACCCAGCTGGCGCCCAGCGCCGAGCGCCGAGACCGCATCCTCAACAACGTCCTCTACAAGTACATCTCGACCTCGCTCGCCGGCACCCAGGAGTACATGGCGATGGAGAAGCTGTACGCCCTGAGGAGCGACCCCCGCTACGACGTCATCATCCTCGACACGCCGCCGACGACCAACGCGCTCGACTTCCTCGACGCGCCCGAGCGGCTCGTCGGCGCGATCGACAGCCCCGCCATCCGATGGTTCGTCCAGGCGCTCGAGAGCTCCGGCAAGCTGAGCTTCAACCTCGTCGCGAAGTCGACGGCGATCCTCCTGAAGGGCCTGGGCAAGGTGACCGGCAGCGGGTTCCTCGAGCAAGTGGCGGGCTTCATCAAGGAGATCAACGCGCTGTTCGGCGGCTGGAAGCAGCGCGCCGACGCCGTCTCCGCGGCGCTGCGTGGCTTGGACGTGGCCTACTGCCTGGTGACGACGCCCGATCCGCTCGCCATCCGAGAGGTCGTGTTCTTCGCGGAGCGGCTGAAGAGCGAGGGCATGCGCCCCGACGTGTTCATCGTCAACCGCGTGAGCCCCAAGCTGCCCACCGAGCCCGAGCACGCGGCGGCCGAGCTCGCCGAGGCTGGCCTCGACCCCTCCCCGGCGCTGGTCGAAAAATGCCGTCGTGCGCTCGACGACGCGGCGAAGAACGGTCGCCTCGATCACATCCACATGATGTCGCTCGAGCCGACGGTCGAGGAGCTGAACGTCCCGATGGTGACGGTGCCGACCTTCGCGAGCGACGTGTACGACCTCGAGGCGCTCTCGGAGATCTCGACGCGCCTCGCTCCGCCTCACGGCGGCGCGGGCGCCTGACGTCAGCCGCGCCCGCCGCGCCCGCCTTCTTCGCCTCGGCGCCGGCGGCGCCGGTAGTACACCGTGAGCGGCACGCCTTCGAAGCCGAACGACTTGCGGATCTGGTTCATCACGAACCGCTGGTAAGAGAAGTGGATCTGGTCGGGGTCGCTCGACTGGACCACGAAGACCGGCGGGCGCGTCTCGGCCTGCGTGATGAAGAATAGGCGAGGCGCGCGACCTCCGTGGGTCGGCGGCGGCCTCGTCGCCAGCACCTTTTCGAAGAAGCGGTTGAGCTCGCCCGTCCCCACGCGCTTGCGGAAGCTCTCGGCGACTTCGTCGATCGCGCTCATCAGCGTGTCGACCCCGCGGCCCGACTTCGCGGAGAGGCGGACGAAGGTGACCCACGGCGCGAACGAGAGCTTGTCGCGCGCGTCTTCTTCGGCCTTGGCGAGCTCCTTCTTGTCGAGCAGATCGACCTTGTTGAGCCCGACGATGATGGCGCGGCCCCGGTCGACGGCGAGGCCGAGCACCTTCGCGTCCTGCTCGGCGACCCCCTCCTTGGCGTCGGTCAGGAGCACGACGATCTCGCTGCGCTCGATGGCGCGGATCGCCTGGATGACGCTCGCGCCCTCGACCTCGTCGCCCTCCTTCTTGACCTTCGCCTTGCGGCGGATGCCGGCCGTATCGACGAAGACGTAGCTCTTTCCCTTGCGCTCGATGGTGGTGTCGATCGCGTCACGCGTGGTCCCTGGCTTGGAGTCGACCAGCATGCGGTCGTCGCCCGCGAGGCGGTTGATGAGGCTCGACTTGCCGGCGTTCGGCTTGCCGATGACGGCGATGTGGGGCACGTCGCCCTCCGGCGGCGGGGCGTCCTCGTCGTCGGCCTTGGGGGGCAGGGCGGCGACGATGGCCGCCTCGAGCTCGTCGATGCGCCGCCCCTGCAGCGCGCTCACCGGGATGATGCGCTCGATGCCGAGGCGATAGAGCTCCACCGAGTCGAGCTCCTGCGCGGTCGAGTCGGCCTTGTTGGCGATGAACACGGTCGGCTTCGCCGCGCGGCGGAGCATCTGGATCTCGGCGTGGTCGATGGAGGTCGCCGGCTCGCGGGCGTCGAGCACGCACACGACCACGTCCGCCTCGGCTAGGGCGGCGTCGATCTGCCGCTTGATGCCGCGGGTCATGGGGTCGTCGCTGGTCGGATCGAGCCCCCCGGTGTCGACCAGCGTGAAGCGGCGCCCCTGGGCGTCGACGTCGGCGTAGTGGCGGTCCCTCGTGACGCCCGGCTCATCGTGGACGATGGCGCGCTTCGAGCGCGTCATCCGGTTGAACAGGGTGCTCTTGCCGACGTTGGGCCGGCCGATCACCGCGACGATCGGCTTCATGAGCGCCTCCTCGGCTTGGACTTCTTTTGCTTCTGTGGGGCGCGCTGCGCACCCCGCGGCTCCGCCACTTCGGCGTAGCCCATCTCCTCGAGGAGCGCGGGAGAGTCCCTCCAGCCCGGGGTCTCGCGCACGAACAGCTCGAGGTGGACAGGCTTGCCGAGCAGCTCCGCGATGCGGCGGCGAGCCTCGGTGCCGATCTGCTTCAGCATCGACCCGCCCGCGCCGATCACGATCTTCTTCTGCCCGAGCCGCTCGACGTGGATCGTCGCGGAGATGTGGGCGCGCTCGGCGCTCTCCTCGAACACGTCGATGGTGACGCTGGTCGCGTGGGGGACCTCTTCGTGCGCGCGCCGCAGGATCTGCTCGCGCACGTACTCGGCGGCGAAGTAGCGCAGCGGCCGGTCGGTGAGGTCGTCCTCCGAGAACGCGTGGGGCGCGACCGGCAGCCGCCGGGCGATCTCGTCCAGGACGATGCCCACGCCGTCGTCGGAGAGCGCAGACACCGGCACGATCGCTTCGAAGGACCGGACCTTGCTCCACGCCTCGATCAGGCCCAAGAGGCGCGATTTGTCCTTGATCCGATCGATCTTGTTGAGCACGAGCAGGACGGGCCCCTCGAGCTCCTTGGCGATCGCGATGTCGGCCGGGTGCGGCGCGAGCGACCGCGAGGGCGCGGCCGACGGCACGCCCACCATGAGGACGACGAGGTCGGCCTCGGCCGAGGCCCCGCGCGCGGCGAGGTTCATGCGGCGGTTGAGCGCGGTGTCGGTGAACTCGTGCAGGCCGGGCGTGTCGAGCAGCCGGATCTCCGCGGGCGCCCCGTCGACCTCGCGCCGTACGACGCCCAGCAGGGTCGTGCGAGTCGTCTGCGGGGTCTTGCTGGTGATGGCCAGCTCGACCGCCAGGGCCGCGTTGAGGAACGTCGACTTACCGACGTTGGGGCGGCCCACGATGGCCACGGCGCCTGACCGCGCCTCGCTCGTGGGCTGAGTTGCTTCGTCGGAGGTCACGCGGCGCGACATAGCACAGCCGTGGTAGGGTCCGACCCGCCCAAGTGGAAGGCCGGCCTCGATCCCCCCGACGTGCTCTCGGGACGCTCGCCGGGCCCGCGCTGGCCGCCGGGTTCGCCGCGGCCTGGATCGTGGGTGGTATCGGACGCTCAGGCGCGTCCGATCCGCAGGAGGCGGACGCGGCGGATCTCGCGCGGCGCGTCGCGGTGCACGCGCTCGGGGCCGGAGAGCTCGCGCGCCCGGACGACCCGACGTCCATCCCGACGCTGACCGACCTGGGGATGGGGGAGCTGCCCTTCACCTCGATGGCGCTCTCATTTCGCCTGTTCGGCTTCCATGAGTGGAGCGGGAGGCTCCCGCTCGCGCTGTGGGGCGTCGCCGGTGCCCTGTCCTTGTACGCCTTGCTCCACCGCCTGGTGAGCCCGCGGGCCGGCTTCTACGCGGTCGTCGCGCTCTCGACGATGCCGCTCTACTTCCTGCATGCGCGCACCATGGCGGGGGACATCGTCGCGATGGCTGCGTTCTCGATGGCGACCGCGGGGCTCGCGCTCGGCGCGTGCGAGCGGCGAGCCGTGCCGCGAGCCCTCGCGCTCGCGCTCGCGTGCGCGGGGCTCGCGGCCGGCCTGTTGACGCGTGGGCTGCTGGTCGGGGTGGCGGCTCCGCTCAGCGCGGCGGGGGTGGCGATCCTCTCCGTGCCGAGCCTGCGGCGGCGCTCGACGTTCGCGCTGACGTTGGGGTGGTCGGCGGCGCTCGGCGGGGCGGCGGCGGCGGCGTGGTTCTACCGCGTGGCCGCTCCGCTCGTCGGCGAGGGCGCGCCGCTGTCGCGGCTCGTGGGGGTGGCGCTCTACGACCCCACCCCCTCGGACAGCACCTTCGATCGGTTGATACGGCAGCTCGGTCACGCGCTCTTCCCGTGGAGCCCGCTCGTTCCGCTGGCGATCGGCCACCTCGCGAGGGCGAGCGGGGACGACCCAGACGCGGACGTCGCCGAGCGGGCCGCCCTCGCCAGGGCCACGCTGCTCGCGGGCGCAGCGCTCGCGTTCGGCGCTCAGACCTTCCTCGTACCGTGGACCGGGCCGACGCCCTACGTCGGCGTGGCCATGCTCGCGGGCGCGATCGGCCTGGCCGCGGACGACCTCCGCCGCGTGAGGCCGCCGCGTTCGGCCGCGCTGGTCGCGGCCGCGCTCGCCTTCGTGCTCATGGTCGACCTCGAGCGGGAGCCGAGCCGCTCGCTCGCGGGGCTGGGCACGGAGGCGGCGAGCTTCCCGATCAGCTTCGCCGAGGACGCGAAGCACCTCCTGTCGCGCGCGGGGCTCGCGATCGCGCTCGCGAGCGCGCTGCTCCTCTCGGACGATGAGCTCGGTGCCCGACACGGCCGCGTCGGCGCGCCGCGAGCCGCGCTCGCGGCGTGGGCCCGTGCGCGACGAGCCGACGCCCGCGTGCTCGGCAAGGAGCTGCTCGCCGCGTTCCGCGGGAACGCCATCTTCGCGGCCGTGATCGTCGAAGCGTGGCTGATCGGCCAGGCCGCGATGGTCGCGATCGGTGGGCGCGCCGGGTGGGAGCAGATCCGCAAGCTCCCGCTCGGCGCCGTCACCGTGCTCGTCAACGCGTGGTGGGCGGTCCCGCTCGGCGTCGTGTTGGCGGCGCTCTCGTACGTGCTGGTCCGTGACGGGCTGCGCGCTCTGGCGCGCGCTCTCGGGCTCTCGCGCGGCTCCATGCTGATGATCGCGGTCGGTGGCGCGGGGACTTGGCTGAGCCTGTCGTTCCATCGGCAGCTCGGAGACCAGCTCTCCCCGCGTGGCGCGTTCGAGAGCTACCGCGCCGCGCGCGATGACGGCGAGGAGCTGGCGCTGCTCGGCACGAGCCCGCGCGCCGGCGCGCTCTACTTCGACGCGCCGCTCCCCCTCTTCCCAGACGTGGCGAGCGCGTCGACGTGGCTCGCCGCAGAGGGTGCCCCCCGCCGCTTCATGGTGCTCAAGGCGAAGGACCTCCCGCGGCTGAACTCCGTTTGGCGTGCGCGCTACCGGCGCAGCGTCGCAGTGCTCGACGCGCGCTCGAGCCAGAACGTCCTCGTCTCCAACGTCGGAGGACAGGCCGCCAGCGTCAGCCCCTTCGACGAGTTCCTCTTCGACCAGCCGCCGCCGATCGCGCGACCCCTCTCGGCGAGGTTCTTGGACCACATCGAGCTGCTCGGGTGGGACTTGATCGACGAGACAGGGGCGCAGGCCGAGGTCCTCGTGCCGCGCAAGAAGTACAAGGCGCGCTTCTACCTGCGCGTCGACAAGCGCCTGGCCGGCTCTTGGCTCACGTTCTTGCACATCGACGGGCTGGGCAAGCGCTACGCGGTCGACCACGCGCCGTTGGCCGGGAAGTACCCGATGAGCCTCTGGCAGCCGGGTGACATCTTGCGGGAGGAGCTCGAGATCAACCTCGAGCCGAACTTCGTGCCGGGGGAGTACTGGCTCTTCTTCGGGTTCTTCGAGGGCGAGACGCGGATGCGCGTGACGGAAGGGCAGGCGCGAGACAACCGCGTCGTGATCGGCAAGGTCGAGGTGCGGTGAGCCTCGACGCCGTGCCGGTTCGACGTTAGCGAGAGGGCATGGCGACTCCCGACGACGACGCGGATCGACGCTCACGAGAGCGGTTCGACGTCGTGTGGAGCGTCGATTGCGTGACGGAAGAGACCTTCCTCTACGCGACAATCACCAACATCTCGGAGATGGGGATCTTCGTGCAAACGGTCGAGCCCCTCCCTGTGGGGACGCGACTCTTGCTGCGCTTCTCCCCCGAAGATCCGGCGCTCGGAGCGTTCGAGCTCGAGGGCCACGTCCAGTGGATCAACCCAGCGCGCCCCTCGTGCCCCAACCCGGGGATGGGCGTCCGCTTCGAGAGGCTCACCCTCGACGATCGAGAGCGACTGGTCGAGGTGATCCGGACGATCGCGTACCTACCGCCCGGGCCGAACCGAGCGCTGAACTGAGAGGTCCGACGCTGAAATGTCCGACATTTTTCTCGACGGCGCGTTTCCCCTCGGCTTCCCCTGGCAGACCTTCGATCCCTTCCTGTTCTGCGTCCACCACGACGACGCGTACCCGAGGGGCAACGCGGAGATGGGCATCGATCGCGCGCTCTTGGGCGGTCGCGAGCTCGGCAGCGACTTCGTCGTCAAGGACGGCTTCCGCATGTACCACGGCGAGCGGGTGCCCGGCTTCCCGCAGCACCCACACCGCGGGTTCGAAACGGTGACCCTCGCGCGCCGCGGCGTCATCGACCACTCCGACTCGCTCGGCGCGGCCGCGCGCTTCGGCCGCGGAGACGCGCAGTGGATGACCGCCGGCAAGGGCATCGTCCACTCGGAGATGTTCCCGCTGCTCGATCGCGACGGCCCGAACCCCGTCGAGCTCTTCCAGATCTGGCTGAACCTACCCAGCGAGGACAAGCTCGCGGAGCCTCATTTCACGATGCTGTGGGGTGAGGAGATCCCCGTCGTCGGGAGCGGCGAAGCCGGCGCGCGCGCCGAGATACGGGTGGTCGCTGGCGAGCTCGAGGGGCGCGCGGGCGCCGGCGCCGCCGCCTCGGTCGTGGGCGTCGAAGCCTGGCAACGACGTCGCCATCTGGACGATCAAGCTCGATCCGGGCGCGCGCGTGCGACTGCCACCGGCGAGGGTCGAGGCGGTGGGGCGAACGCTCTACTTCTTCTCCGGCGGCTCGGTGAGAGTCGCTGGGCGCCTGCTCGAGCAACACTGCGGGTTGCGCCTGCAGCCGAGCGAGGCTGTGGAGCTCGAGGCGGGCCCCGACGGCTGCGAGCTGCTCATGTTGCAGGGTCGGCCGATCGGGCAGCCCGTCGCGCAATACGGGCCCTTCGTCATGAACACCCGCGCGCAGATCGAGCAGGCGATGGCCGACTACAGGCGCACGCGGTTCGGTGGCTGGCCCTGGCCGGCCAACGACCCCGTTCACCCGCGCGAGCGTGGCCGCTTCGCCAAACACCTGGACGGTCACGTCGAGGAGCGCTGACCCTCAGCGAGCGCGGGCGAGGCGCACGACGCTGCTGACCGCGCGCGACAAGCCGAGCGCGGAGGTGTCGACGATGTGGTGGGCGCGCTCGTGCAGCGCGCGGCGCGCACGCAGGATCGCCTCGAGCTCTTGCATCGCGTCCTCGCGATCACGCATGGGCCTGGTGTCTCCTTGGGCGAGCACGCGGGAGAAGTGGTCCTGTGGGGTCGCCTTCAACCAGACGACCCGCGCCGCCGCCAGCAGCCGTTCGAAGGTCGCCGACTGGGTGACCAGGCTGCCGGCGGTCGCCAGGACGCACGCGGGCTCCTCGGCGAGCACGCGCTCGAGCTCCTCGCGCTCGACGCGCCGGTAGAAGTCCACCCCGTGGACGTCGAAGATCTCACCGGGCGACATGCCCGCTCGCGCGGCGATGCGCTCATCGAGCTCGATGAAGGGCACGCCGAGCCGCGCGGCGGCGCGCGCCCCCACGGTCGACTTTCCTGCACCCCGGAGCCCGACGAGCGCGAGCGGCAGAGGGAGGGTCGGCGGATTCTGGGGGACACGGTAGGTGTCGCGAGGGGTCGGCAGCAGCTGGACGAGCGGCACTCCCAGCGCATCGGCGACCTCAGCCAGGCGCACCACCGACACGTTCGCCTGACCTCCTTCGAGCGCGACGAGGAAGCGCTCGGAGAGGCCGCTCCGCTGAGCGAGCTCACGTACAGTCATGGCCAGATCGAGGCGGCGCTGCCGCACGTTGAGGCCGACCGCGGCCAGGAGCGCGAGCGTGTTGGTCCCTTGGGCGCCGGGGGGGATGGGGCTGCCGACCCTCATTGCGGTATGAAGTATATTGCACCATGCGAACCTGACTCGGCAATATACTTCTTGACGCAACGTCAGGTTGAGGGGAGACCCCACCCATGGCCGACAACGCGCACGGCTCGCAACCGGTGGTCCGCTTCGAGACCCACCCGAGCCGCTACCAACACCTCAAGCTCTCCTTCGACGGCGCCATCGCGCGCCTGTCGCTCGACGTCGTCGAGGACAAGCCGCTCAGGCCTGGCTACATCCTCAAGCAGAACAGCTACGACCTTGGCGTCGACATCGAGCTGGCCGACGCGATCGAGCGCCTGCGCTTCGAGCACCCCGAGGTGCGCGCGGTGGTCGTCTCGAGCAACCAGCCGAAGATCTTCTGCGCGGGCGCGAACATCTACATGCTCGGCAGCTCGACGCACGCGTTCAAGGTGAACTTCTGCAAGTTCACCAACGAGACGCGGCTCTCGCTCGAGGAGGCGTGCGCCGAGAGCGGCCAGCACTACATCGCAGCGCTCAACGGCGTCGCGGCCGGCGGCGGGTACGAGCTCGCGCTCGCCTGCGAGCACATCGTGCTCTGCGACGACGGCTCGAGCGCCGTCTCCTTCCCGGAGACGCCGCTGCTCGCGGTGCTCCCCGGCACCGGCGGGCTCACGCGCCTGGTGGACAAGCGCAAAGTGCGGCGCGATCTCGCGGACGTCTTCTCGACGCTCGCCGAGGGTGTGCGGGGCAAGCGCGCGAAGGAGTGGCGCCTGGTCGACGAGGTCGCCCCGAAGAGCAAGTTCGACGAGACGGTCCTCGCGCGCGCCCAGGCGTTCGTCTCGTCGACGCCTGAGCGCAAGGGCCCAGGCGTCACGCTGCCGGCGCTCGAAGCTCGCCGCTGGGAACAAGACGGCCGCTGCGGCGCAGACTACCGCTACGTCGCGGTGTCGGTCGACGCCGAGCAGCGCCTCGCCCAGGTGACTGCGCTCGGCCCCGAGGGCGCGCCCCCGAAGACCGCGGAGGAGCTGCGCAGGCTCGGCGCCGACGCATGGCACCTGCGCTTCGCGCGCGAGCTCGACGACGTGCTCGTCGATCTCCGCTTCAACCAGCCGGAGGTCGGGCTCGTCGTGCTGAAGACCGCGGGAGACGGGGCCGCGGTGCGCGCATGGGACGAGGCCCTGCTCACCCTCGCGAAGGACGACTGGTTCGCGAAGGAGATCGTCCTCAAGCTCAAGCGCACGTTGAAGCGGCTCGACCTGATGGCCAAGAGCCTCTTCTCGTTCGCCGAGCCGGGGTCGTGCTTCGCGGGCACGCTGCTCGAGCTCGCGCTCGCGTCCGACCGCACGTACGCGAAATCGGGCGAGACGCAGGCCTTCATCGCGCTGTCCTCGATGAGCTTCGGGCCGCTGCCGATGCCCAACGGCCTCACGCGGCTCGAGACGCGCTTCCTGGGAGAGCCGGGCAAGGCCGAGGCGCTGCGTGAGGAGCGCGACTTCATCGACGCGGAGACCGCGCTCGAGAAGGGGCTCGTGACGTTCGCCCCGGACGACATCGACTGGGACGACGAGGTCCGCATCGCGATCGAAGAGCGCGCGAGCCTCTCGCCGGACGCTCTGACGGGCATGGAGGCGAACCTGCGCTTCGCCGGCCCGGAGACGATGGAGTCGAAGATCTTCGCGCGCCTCTCGGCGTGGCAGAACTGGATCTTCCAGCGACCGAACGCCGTCGGCGAGCGCGGAGCCTTGACCATGTACGGACGCCCCGAGCGGCCCGAGTTCGACTGGAGGAGAACGTGAGCACCGTCGTCACTTCCGAGAAGATCCCGAACAACGTCGACCTGTCCTCCGACAAGAAGCTGCAGCGTGCCCTCGAGGCCTGGCAGCCCAAGTTCGTGGACTGGTGGAAGCAGATGGGGCCCGAAGGCTTCCAAGAGGACGACGTCTACCTGCGCACGGCCGTAAGCGTCGACTCGGACGGCTGGGCTCACTACGACTACGTGAAGATGCCCGACTACCGCTGGGGCATCTTCCTCGCGGATCCCATCCCCGACCGGAAGATCGGCTTTGGCGACTTCATGGGACAGGACGCCTGGCAGAGCGTGCCCGGTGAGTTCCGCAACATCCTGCGCCGGCTCGTGGTCACCCAGGGCGACACCGAGCCCGCGAGCGTCGAGCAGCAGCGCCTGCTCGGCGCCATCTGCCCCTCGCTCTACGATCTGCGCAACCTCTACCAGGTGAACGTCGAAGAGGGCCGCCACCTCTGGGCGATGGTCTACCTGCTCCAGAGCCACTTCGGGCGAGACGGGCGCGAGGAGGCCGAGGCGCTGCTCGAGCGACGCAGCGGCAACCCCGACAAGCCGCGCATCCTCGGGGCGTTCAACGAGCCGTGCAAGCACTGGCTGAGCTTCTTCTCGTTCACGTACTTCACCGACCGCGACGGCAAGTACCAGCTGCTCGCGCTCGCCGAGAGCGGCTTCGACCCGCTCGCGCGCACCACGCGCTTCATGCTGACCGAAGAGGCCCACCACATGTTCGTGGGCGAGACGGGCATCCAGCGGATCGTCGAGCGCACGGTCGAGCTGATGAAGAAGAACAAGAACGAGGACGCTCGCGCGGAGGGCGGCATCGATCTGCCCACGATCCAGCGCTTCATCAACTTCTGGTACTCGGTGAGCCTCGACCTGTTCGGCGGAGAGATCTCGAGCAACGCGGCGAACTACTTCGCGTCGAGCCTCAAGGGCCGCGCCAAGGAGGAAAAGTACGAGGACCACGTCGCGCTGACGCAGGTGATGAACATCGACGTCCCGATCGTGGAGGCCGGCGCGTTCAAGGGGATGAAATCCGAGGAGGTCCCCCTGCGCAACGCGATGAACGAGGTGCTGCGCGAGGAGTACGTCGCCGACTCGCAGCGCGGGCTCGACAAGTGGAACAGGGTCATCGAAAAGGCGGGCTTCTCGTTCCGCTTCAAGCTGCCCCACAAGCGCTTCCACCGCGCGAGCGGCATCTACGCGGGCCTGACGTTCGACCCCGAGGGTCGGCCGATCTCGCGGGAGGAGTGGGAGGCCAAGAAGGACGAGTGGGTCCCCTCCCCGGCCGACGACGCCTACGTCCTCAGCTTGATGCAGAAGCCGATCTACGACCCCAACCAGATGGCCAACTGGATCGCCGCGCCCCCGCGTGGCATCAAAGGCCAGCCGGTCAACTACGCCTACGTACGCCACGAAGCCTGACTCCCCGCCGGAATAGCCCGCGATCAGGCCGAGCGCAGCGAGGCCAACGCGGGCGTCATTCCGGCGCGACAGTAGAGCCAACGCGGGCGTAATTCCGGCGCAACAGAACGGCGTGTTAGAACAGGCGGCTGTGGCTCGTCTGAAGATCCTCTACGTGACGTCCGAGTGCTTCCCGTTCGCGAAGGCGGGAGGCCTCGGGGACGTCGCGGGAGCGCTGCCGCTCGCGCTCGCGGCCAGGGGGCACGACGTCCGCGTCGTGATGCCACGCTACGCGGTGACGAAGAAGCACGCGGCGGCGCCGCTCGCGGGCTCGCTCGGCGTCCCTTTCGGTCCGATGACGGTGTGGACTCGTGTGCTGCGGACGACCCTCGGGGAGGACCGCGGGGCGCCCGTGCCGGTCTACTTCCTCGAGCACGATCGGCTGTACGACCGCAAAGGCATCTACGACGACGACAACGGCGCGTACGGCGACAACCTGGAGCGGTACGCGCTCTTGTCGCGTGGCGGCATCGAGCTGTGCCGGTACCTCGGCTTCGAGCCGGACGTGATCCACGTCCACGACTGGCCGACGTGCCTCGTGCCGGTCTACCTGGACACGGTCGAGGCCTCGACGCCGATCGCTCGCGCCGCGACGGTGCTCACCATCCACAACATGGCGTACCAGGGCTGGTTCGCCCGCAGCGAGCTGCCGCGGTCGGGGCTTCCGTGGGGCTCGGGGGCGCTGACGTCGCTCGAGATGCACGGTCAGCTCAACCTCCTGAAGGCCGGCATCATCCACAGCACGATCGTCTCGACGGTCTCCCCGCGCTACGCGGCCGAGATCCAGCACGAGGCCGGCGGAGAAGGCCTCGACGGCCTGCTCCGCGCGCGAGGCGGCGACGTCGTCGGGGTCCTCAATGGAATCGACGAGGTGACGTGGAACCCCTCACTCGACCGCCACATCGCCGCGCCCTTCTCGGCGGACGATCTCGGCGGCAAGGCGGAGTGCAAGGCTGCGCTGCAGCGTGAGCTCGGCCTCCCGATCGAGCCCCACGTCCCCCTCTTCGGCATGGTGAGCCGGCTGGTCGAACAGAAGGGTGTCGACGTGGTCGAGAAGGTCTTGCCCGCCCTGCTCGAGCGCGGCGTGCAGGTCGCGATCGTGGGGTCCGGCGACAAGGGGATCGAAGGACGCTTCCTCGCCCTCAGCCACGCGAGCCAACGCTTTCGAGCCTGGATCGGGATGAACGAAGGCCTCGCGCACCGCGTGGAGGCCGGCTCCGACTTCTTCTTGATGCCCTCTCGCTACGAGCCGTGCGGCCTCAACCAGATGTACAGCCAGGCCTACGGCACGCTGCCGATCGTGCGCGCCGTCGGCGGCCTCGACGACACCGTCGACAACGGCCGCACCGGCTTCAAATTCGACGACCTGACACCCGAGGCGCTGCTCGGCACGATCGACTGGGGGCTGTCCGTCTATGCGCGTTCACCCGACCAGCTCCGCGCGATGCAGCAGCGGGCGATGCGAAAGTCGATGGGGTGGTCGATGATCGCGCGGCAGTACGAGGCGCTCTACCGGCTCGCCGTCCGGCAGCGCCGCGCGCGCTTCTGAGCGAGACGCGAAGCTGCACCCCCTCGCCGCACGTCAGCGAGGAGGCGCTGGCATCACGCCGGGGTCACTTCGGGTGCGCGGGCGGGAGCTTCGGCGTGACCTTGTTGCGAGGGCCGGGGCCCACCTGGCCACGACCCGGGGCGCCGCCAGCGGCCTCGCGCAGCTTGGTCTGGAGCGCGCTGAAGTTCTTCTCGAGCACGCGGTTGTGAATCGAGACGATCTTGTAGATCTTCCCGGGAGGGATCTGGTCGGCGGGCTTGTCGACGAGCGCCTTTGCCTCGGTGACGAGCAGCGACAGCTGCGGCGGCACGGCCTTGCCCCACGGATCGGGCTTTTCCTTGTTGTCGCCGAACGCCTTGAGCTTTTCGGTCGTCGCCTCGAGCTTGCCGATCGCGGCCTTCGCCTTCTCGAGGTCGACCGGCTTCGCGTCGAACGCGAGCAGGAGCTCGGTCGCCTCGACCACGGCCTGATCGGAGACCTTCTGGGACTCTTCGTAGCCCGACTTGTCGAGGGGCTTGGCTCCCTTGAACTTGTCGACGGCAGCCTTGAGCTTCGAGAGTCGCTCGTCGAGCTGGGGCCACGCGTTGGTGACGGGCTTCGCGTTCTTGTCCTTCACCTCGCACGAGCCGGTGCCGGTGAGGCAGGCGTGGTACTGCTTGCCCTTCTCGAAGTTGTCTTTGATTTCCCCGGCGTAATACTGGTTCGCCTCGGTGATGACCTTCGCGAGGGGCAGCGCGTACTCGCTGAACTCCTTGAGCGCGGCGTCGAGATCCGGATCGGCCGCGTCTTTCACGCTGATCGCCGTGTTGCAGTGGCGGATGAACTGATCGAAGCGAATCTGCTGCTTCATGTTCTGCGGGGGGACGCGCGTGGGCGCAGAGCCCGCGGGCGGCGCGCTGACAGCGGCGGTCGCCATGCCAGTCGCGGTGGGCGCGCCGGAGGCCTTCGCCGTGGGAGCGGTCGTGGCCTTCGCCGTCGGCGCGGCCGTGGCCTTCGCCGTCGAGGTCGCCTTTGCGGTCGCTGCGCCGGTCGGGCTCGCAGTCGGGGAGGCCGTCGGGGCGCCGGTGGGCGCGGGCGGAGCGCCCGGCACGGCCTTGTTCGCGTCATCGGGGTCGGCGCCGAACTGCGGGATCTTGTCGGCGGAAGGCTCACCGCCAGCGAGGCTCGCGACGTACGCGTCGCGCGCTTGCTTCAGCGAGAGCGAGCCGTAGTAGCAGGCCTCGGCGCGGTACGTCTTCGTGACGAGCGGGTCCGGACGCTTGACCGGGTCTCCGGTCATCGCGGGCCTGGCCCCCGACGCGGAAGCCGCGGAGCCCTCGGGACCAGCCGGGGGATCGTCGCCGCAGGCGATCAGACCCAACCCCAGCGTCAAAGCGGTCATCGCGACCAGGGATCGCTTCAACAAGCGCATATTCAAATCTCCTCAACGCGCTCGAGCTCGGCTCAAGCGGGGACGCATCAATGCACGAACCCGAACCGCGCGCAAGGAGGTCTTCCCCCGCGCCCCCGCGCCCGGCGGGCGCGGAATGTCGGGCTGGGTAACCCACCAGCGGCGCCGGTTCATCCCGGCGAGCGCGCGTCGCGGGGGGCGAGCAAGAAAAAATAGGCCCGATCCGCGCCACCGGGCTAGACTTTGCCCAGCGCGATGAACCAGGGATACGCGTCGGCCCGAACTTTCCCCGACCCCCCGCCCCTTTCACCCGAGAACCCCGGGAGGTTGATCCCGGCGAGGATGGGCGCGCTACCGGGCGCCCTGCCGGGTCGTGGCGGAGGGCAAGCGGCTGACATCACCTCGCCTCAGGCGGGCGCGGAGGTCCGAAAGGTCGCCCGCGAGACGGTGCCCGCGAACGCGAGCCAGTTGGCTGCCAGCCTCATGAATGGGTTGCCGTTCCAGAGGTCGGCCAACCCCACGCCTCCGCCGGGGTTGGTGGCGGTCGCTGCGGAGCCCGCTGTCGTCGTGGCACCGCCGCCGGTCGTTCCTTTCGCGACGCTGGCGGCCACACCCGAGCCGCCGCCGCACGTGGCGACGACGCCGATGGAAGCGCTCGACGCTCCAACCGTGAACGACGCAGCGCCGGCTCACGTCCTCGCGGCAGCGATCGAGGTCCCTGCCCCCGTTGCGGTCGATCCGCCTGCGCCCGTCGTCAGCCCACCGGTGATGTCCCCGGCCCCGCCTCCGAAGCTAGGGACCTCGTCGACGCCGCCGCCCGCTGCGGACGCAGGAGCGAATGGCACGGCCCCCATGGCTACCCCCGCCCCGGTGGTCGGGGCTCTCCCGGTGGTCGCGCCTGCGCCGGTGGTAGCGCCTGCGCCGGTGGTCGCGCCTGCGCCGGTGGTTGCGGCTGCAGCGGTGGTCGCGCCTGCGCCGGTGGTCGCGCCTGCGAAGATCGAGCCGGTGGAGGCGCTCCCCACGGAGACGCCGACCGCCGACGCGGCCGAGGCAGAGCCGAAGCCAGCGAAGGAAGAGAGCCCGTGGATGCGGGAGGCCGCGGTGGTCCCCACCGCGGTGGAGGCGTATCGCCCGCCGCCTCCGGTCGAGACGACCTCGAAACCGATCGACGCTCCAGCTCCGTCGGGGAGCGGCAAGATCATCGCCGTCGCGGCGGCGGTCGTCCTGATCGGCGGCCTCGGCGCTGCGGCGTTCGTCTTCAAGGACAAGCTCGCAGGCAGCTCCAACAAGACCGCAGAGACCGCTGCCCCGAAGACGGGGAAGCCGACCGCTGCGACGACGACCAGCCCAGCCGCAGCTGCGACGACGGGCGCCACGGCTCCGCCGGACGCGCCGACCGCCACCGCAGCCCCCGAGGCGACTGCGACCACGCCACCCCCGCTGCTCAGCGCGAGGCCCACGCCGCCTCCGCCGGTCGCGCAGCCTGGCATCCGACCGCCACCTCCGCAGATTCGTCCGCTCCCGCCTCCGGGAACGCCGCCGCCTCCGCCCCCGCCGAAGTTCAACCCCGACGGCCTGTAGGTCAGCGCTCTCGATCATGCCTGTAAAGCTCTTTCGCGCCTCGCTCGCGGAGCTCGAGGTGGAGGACGAAGAGTCGTTTCGCCACGTCGGGATCTATGAGGATCTGAAGCGGCACGTCTCGAGCTTGGGCCCGGCGTTCTTGGTGCCGGCGGAGGGCACGTGGCTCGGGTGGGATCGCGCGCTGCTCCTGAACCTTTTGTTCTGGGAGCCGGGCACGGCGGACGTGCTCGCGTCGCGGAGCATCGTGGCGGACGTCGTCATGCACGTCGCCTGGCACGACCTCGCGAACAAGAACCTCCCAGCTTGCGTCGAGTCGCATTTGCTCGGCGAGTCGATCGCGAGCGCGTTCGATCTGTACTTGGTCGGCCGGCTCCTCGGGCACAGCCCCGAGTCCTCGTTCCTCGAGTCACAGGTCGGTCGCATGAGCGAGGCGGCCGCCGACGCGGGCGTCGACGAGGACGCGTTCCAGGCGCTGCTGACGGAGGTCGCGTCGCAGCCCGAGCGCGCCTTCGAGGAGCTGCGCGAGCTGTTGTTCGACGCGAGCCGCGCGTTGCTCTCTCCCCGCGCCCCCGCTGACGGCCTCCTCGCCCTCGAAGCGTTCGAAGGCCACCGCTATGCGTGCCTCATGCACCACTACGAGCTCGCGTCGTGGGTCATGCGATCGCGGCTCGAGTCGCAGGGCGCGCCCGAGTCGGCGACGGCGACGGCCTTGGAGCTGGACGCCGCCCTGCGCCGAGCTCCCGATGCGGTCGCGCACCTCGAGCGCACGTGGCTCTCCTCGGCGCAAGCCGCCGCGAGGTGACCGGGGGCCCGGTCGGCTGCTTCTTGCGGTGGCGCGGACGTCGCGCCTAGGCTCACCCTTGCCATGGGCCCAGCCAGCGAAGACGACAAGGACTCCGAGCAGGAGGACGACGACGCGCGCGCGAGCGACGCGGTCGAACCGAAGGGCGACGCGGCGAAGGCAGCGCCGACCTCGGAGCCGCCCGCAGCGGAGCCCCGCCCGGTGAAGACGCGGGCGACCCCGCCTCCGCCTCCGGTCGACGACGTCGATCCCGTCCCGCTCAGCACGCGGGATCTCGAGCTCGAGCCGGTGAGCCTCGTCGAGATCGAGCAGATCCTCGCGCCCGGCAAGACCCCGCCGAAGCTCGGCGCGAAGCTCGTCCCCAGCGTGAAGCTAGGACGTTCGAGGGAGTCGGAGCCGGCACCCAACAGCGAGCGCGGGCGAAGGTCGGATCGCGCGCGAGCGAGAGCGAGCGAAGACCTCAACAGCGACTCGGCCACGATCGATCTTCGCGCCCTCGCGGCGGCGGCGGCGCCGCCGAAGAAGAAGATCGACGAGGACCTGGCGAACCTCACGAGTGTACCTCCGCCTGCCCCCCTCGACCTCACGACGCTGCCGGACCTCAACGCGCTGGCGAAGAGGAAAAAGACGCCGAAGCCGCCCGCCGTCAAGCAGGTGGCCTACGAGGACGACGCCGAGCCTGCGCCCCGCTCGGCGCGCGCCGCGGCGGCGTCCGAGCCGCGCGCGTCGACCCGCTCGCCGGCCGCCGCGACCACGGCTCGGCCACCCGCCCCACTTCCCCAAGAGGCGCCGAAGAGCAACACGTTCATGATGGTCCTCGCGGCCGTCGGGCTGCTGAGCATCGGCTTCTTCATCGGCCGAATGACCGCTGCGCCGTCGTCGACGCCCTCGCCCCCCTCGGCCGCGGCGCCCCTCCAAGGACAGCCCGCACCGACTCAGCCCACGACCACGGTCACGACGGGCGCGTCTCAGCCGCCGGGCCCCCTGTCAGGTGCGACCGAGCCGCCCCCGGTCGACCCGACGGCCAGCGCCGCGACCGCGAACACCGCTGCGACGACGACCGCCACCGCGACCACGACGAACGCGCTCACCGGCCCGATCCTGACTGGGACGACGCCCACGACCGCCGCGACGACCGCGACCGCCACCGCCACCGAGACCGCGACCGCGGCGACCGGAGCCGAGTTCGACAAGGCCGCCGCCAACGCGGCGCTCTCCTCGGCCGTAGGGACGGCGTCCGGGTGCAAGAAGGAGGGAGATCCGAGCGGAAAGGCGCTCGTATCCATCACCTTCGCGCCGTCCGGCAAGGTCACTCGCAGCACGATCAGCGGCCCGCCCTTCCAGGGCACGCCGACCGGGAGCTGCATCGCGCTCGCGTTCAAGAGCGCTAGCGTGCCTCCGTTCTCGGGCGATCCGATGACCGTCACCAAGACCGTGACGATCCCCTGAGCCGTCGCGCGAGCGGCGGGCCGAGAGGTGTAGTAACCGAGGGCACGCGATCGTGCTCTGTGTCCTCCGGGTCAAGAACTTCATATTGATGGAAGAGCTCGAGCTCACGCTCGAGCCCGGCCTCAACGTCCTCACCGGCGAGACCGGGGCGGGGAAATCCATCGTCGTCGGCGCGCTCTCGGTGGTGCTCGGCGGGCGCGCGAGCGCGGATCACGTGCGTCCGGGGGCAGACGAGGCCGAGGTCGAGGCGCTGTTCGATCTCGGCGAGCTCGACCCTGCGCGCTCGCCGGCGCTGGGCAGGCTCGCGGCCGCTGGCATCGTGGTCGGCGGCGAGCTCGCCGTCCGCCGGGTCATCGCCTCGACTGGGCGCTCCCGCGCGTACCTCAACGGGCGCTTGTGCACGACGAGCGAGCTCTCGGCGATCGCGCCGGAGCTCGCGGACGTCGCCTCCCAGCACGAGAGCGTGCAGCTCACCGATCCGTCGACCCACCTCGATCACCTCGACCGGTTCGCGAAGCTCGAGGAGGCCCGCTCGGAGCTCGGGCGCCGCGTCGCCGAGCTCGAGGCGATCCTCACGAGCATCGAGGAGCTGCGCTCGCTCGAGCGTTCGCGCGCGGAGCGCGAAGCGTTCCTGCGCTTCCAGCTGCAGTCGATCCAGGACGTCTCACCCAATCCCGGAGAGGTCGACGAGCTGCAGGCCGAGCGAAAGAAGCTCCGACACATCGAGCGCATCCTCGAGCTGGTCCGCCGCTCCGCCGCGCGCCTCGAGTCCGAGGGCGGCCTGTGCGACGAGCTGGCGCGCATCGCGAGCGACCTGCGCGCGGCGAGCGATCTCGACGAGAGCCTCGAGCCGCTCGCGCGATCGGTCGACGTCTGCTGGACCGAGCTCCGCGACACGGCCGCTCAGGCCGCCCGCTACGCCGAGTCGGCCGAGGTCGACCCCTCGCGGCTCCCGGAGGTCGAAGAGCGGCTGTACAAGCTCGAAGGCCTGCTGAGGCAGCACGGTCCGGCGATCGACGATCTGCTCGCGGCCGAGGCGCGCATCGAGCGCGAGCTCGCAGACCTGGGAGGCGCCGAGGGACGCCTCGCCGAGGAGGAGCGCGCCCTCGAGGAGCGGCTCCCCGCGACGCGCGACCGCGCGCTCGCCCTCTCGTCGCAGCGAAAGAAGGCGGCCGAGCGGCTGGGAGCGGCCATCAGCGCCGAGCTGCACGAGCTCGGGATGGGCGGCGCCAAGGTCGCCGTCGAGGTCGAGCCGATCCCCGCGCGCGAGGCCTCCAGCTTGCTCAGCATCGAGGGCGCCCGGCTCGGCCGCTCGGGGATCGACAAGGTCGAGTTCCTGATCGCCCCCAACAAGGGCGTCGACCCGAAGCCCATCCGAAAGATCGCGTCGGGCGGCGAGCTCTCCCGCGCGCTGCTGGCGCTCAAGCGCGTCCTCGCCGATCGCGGCAACATCGGCCTGTACGTGTTCGACGAGGTCGACACCGGGGTCGGCGGCGCCGTCGCAGAGCGCATCGGCGCCGCGATCGCGGACGTCGCGCGTCACCACCAGGTGCTTTGCATCACCCACCTCGCGCCGATCGCCGCGTTCGGCGACGCCCACTTCGTGGTGAAGAAGTCCTCCGACTCGGGGGTCACCACCAGCTTCGTCGAGCGCGTCGACGCCGGCCAGCGCGTCCAGGAAGTGGCGCGGATGATGGGAGGCGCGAAGGTGACGTCCGCCGTCCTCGCCGCGGCGAAGGAGATGATCGAGGGCGCGCGCGAGGGCACGAAGTCTCGCAAGAAGCGCGGCTAGGGGGGCCCTCATCGTCGCGCGCGAACCGCGTAACCCAGAGATGAGTCACGAATCGGCTTGACGCGCTGACGGGACGGACTACATCCGCCTACCCATGTCGCTCCGATTCCTCGGGATCTGTTCGCTCGTGCTCTTGGGCCTCGGGGGCTGCGCCCCCGGTGGGGCGCGCGAGGAGGCCGGCGAAGAGCGCGCTGACGAAAGCAGCGAAGCGCTGGGCGGCGCGATCCTCACCTTCGGCGCCGACTGGAGCGAGACGGTGACCGGGAAGCTGCGCGCCGGGGACCCCATCGAGATCCGCTACGACGAGGCCCGCCTGCCGCGATGCCGAGGGGATCAGGGCGGCGTCCCGCAGTGGGCGATCACGGCCTACTACCAGGTCGGCGACGGCGACGTGCTGTCGGTGCCTGTCGTCGGCTCCAACGCGGCGAGCCCCGTCGTCATCGTGCCGCCCGCGAGCGGCGAGCTCGCGCTCTGGTTCCAGGTGACGAACCGCTGGGGCTGCATGGAGTACGACTCGAACTTCGGCGACGACTACACCTTCACGGTCGGCGCACCGGCGGGTCAGCCGGGGTGGGTCGGCAACGGCGCGAGCGTGATCAGCCGCTGGACGTGCGACGACGGCGGCCCGTGCGAGTCGGCCCGCACCTCGCTCTCGCAAGCTTTCAGGTTCGACACGTGGGCGCGCCAGCGCGCGACGGTGGCAGGGCTCTACTTCGACGTCTGGGAGGAGGGCGTCACGGACTTCGACAACAGCGAGCTGTGGCGTCAAGTCGACGCGCAGGTGCACGTCCGCTTCTCCGGAGAAGAGGCCTTCTCGTCGCGCTACGTCGACTTCTTCCGCCGCGTGGGCAACGACGCCCGCTACGAGCTGCGGCTACGCTCGCTCGACCCGTTCCACGCGATGCCGTCGGTCGTCGCAGCCGACGCTTGCCCCGCGGGCGCCCTCTCGCTCACGCCGGACGGCAACTACGTCACGACCGAGGTGGAGTTCTACTTCACCGCGGACGCCGTTGAGCTGCGACCCGCGCCGGGTGAGACCTTCAAGGGTCGCTTCGAGGACTACGCCTCCCCCTACGCGGCCTGCCTCTGACGTACATTGCCGAGGATGGACCGCGTCCTCCTCGTCGGGAACCCAACCGCGCAGAGCGGCAAGAACGCCGAGCGCATCGAGCGGGCCAGTGAGCTGTTTCGCGGCCGAGGTGTAGCGGCCGAGCTCTTGCCGACCCTGCCGGCCAGCCGCACCGTCGAGGCCGTCGCCGAGCGCCTCGCTCGCGGCGACCACGAGGTCGTGATCGCGATGGGCGGCGACGGCACGTTCCGCGAGGTGGCCGCAGGCGTGCTCGGCTCCGGCCGCGCGCAGGCCGTCGCGATGGGCATGCTGCCCACCGGGACCGCCAACGACCAGGGCAAGAGCTTCGGCCTACAGGCCACGCCCGAGGCGCTGCCCCGCAACGTCGAGGTGATCTGCGGTCGTCGAGAGACTCGGCTCGACGCCGGCGACCTCGAGCTGTGCGACGAGGCGGACCGCCGCGTCGGCGGCGGCCTCTTCTTCGACTCTGCCGGCTGGGGCCTGTCGGCGCGCGTGCTGTCGGTCCGAAACCGCGATCGCGAGGTCGTCGCCGGGCTGGGACCGCTCAGGCACGTCTACCGCGATCACCTGGTCTACGCAGGCGCGCTGCTTCGCACGTTCGTCGAGTCGCAGATCTTCGGCGACGAGTTCACCGCGCACATCGACGCGGACGGGCACGACCACCACTTCAACGGCCTGACCGATCTGATCGTCAAGGGGACGCGCATCTACGGGGGCTCGTGGGTCTTCGACAAGACGAGCCGCCACGACGACGGCGCGTTCGAGCTGATCACGTTCAGGGGCAAGGCCGAGTGGGCGAGCAAGGCCATCGTCGATCTCGACGGCAACCCCGTCACCGAGGAGATGTTGAACGAGATCGGCGTCGAGCACTCGCGGCCGATCCGGGCCTCGCGGTTCACGATCACCCTGGCGCCCGAGACAGAGACGCCGATCTTCGCGCAGATGGACGGCGAAGAGCTGCCGAGCTCCGCGTCTGCGCGGGTCACGGTGCTCCCGCGGGCGCTGCGGCTGATCGTGCCGTAGCCTCAGGCCGGCGCGACGACCGCCGACCAGGCCGGCTCGCTGTTGACGAGCTGGCGCGTACGCTTCGTGAGCACCTCGCAGCCGCTCTTGGTGACGACGACCGTGTGCTCGAACTGCGCCGAGAGTGAGCCATCGACGGTGACGGCGGTCCATTTGTCGGCGAGGACCTCGACCTCGAACGCGCCGACGTTGATCATCGGCTCGATCGTGAAGACCATCCCCGCCTTGAGCCGCATCCCCGAGCCGCGGCGGCCGTAGTGGTGGACCTGCGGGGGCTCGTGGAACTGCCGGCCGATGCCGTGTCCGACGAACGCTCGCACGACCGAGCAGCCTTGCCCCTCGGCGTACTCCTGGATCGCGGCGCCGATATCTCCGAGGCGCGCGCCCTCCCTCACCTCGGCGATGGCGAGGTCGAGGCTCTTGCGGCTCACCTCCGTCACCTTCCGCGCCTCGGCGCTCGGCTTGCCGATGTAAAACGTCGCCGACGTGTCGCCGTAGAACCCTTCGAAGATGGTCGTGACGTCGACGTTGATGATGTCGCCGTCCTTCAGCACCTGCGACCCCGGGATGCCGTGGCACACGACCTCGTTGATCGACGTGCAGACGCTCTTGGGGAAGCCGTGATAGTTGAGCGGCGCGGGCCAGGCGCCCCGTTGGATCGTGTCCTCGTGGACGAAGCGGTCGATGTCGTCGGTGGTGATGCCGGCCTTCAACATCTCCCCGACCTTCAGCAGCGTGTCGGCGGCCATCTGACAGGCGACGCGGATGCCGTTCACCTCCTTGACCGACTTGATGGTGACGTTGCTCACCGGCTCACCTCTTGAACTGCGACGGCCTCCAGGACCACGGCGGCGACGTCGGCCGAGTCGGGGGCGAGATAGAAGTGGTTCACGATCTCGTCGTCTTGGCCAGCGTAACGTCGGACGAAGCCGACGAACGTCTTGCCTTGCAGGGCGGTGTCTTGCGCCTTTACGAGGCCGTACGAGGGGTCTCCGGCCTCGATGGTCACCTCGAAGGTGCGGTCCTCGAGCTTCGACTCCGCGAGCAGCGGGTTGGCGAACTGCAGGCCCAGGTGGTACGTCGCCTGACCGAGCCTCGAGTCGACAGTGACCGTCTGGACGCGGACACGGCCCACGATCTCGGCGCGCTGCGAACGCGCCCACAGCGTCTGGTCTTTGCGGGGTGGCTTGGGGGGCAAGATCCCCAGCGCGGCCGGATCGATCTCGTCGCCGAAGAGCTCCCGTTCGGGCCCCTGCCACAGCGGCAGCCCGAGCGTCTTGGCCGGGCCAGCAGGGCCAGGCCCGGAAGGCGAGCACGCAGCGGTGAAGAGCGCGAGCGCGGCGACGCCGAGCGCTCGGGCGGGCGAAAAGGCGAAAAAAGGTCGGCGCACCAGGCCGTTTTGCTATCACACGGACCCCGCCCTGTCACAGCCGGATGGGGCGAACCCGGCATCGGCCCGGTGTCGGCCGCATCTTTCGAAGCGCGATTGAACCAATCGCGGCGATCCCCCGTCCAACCCCAGCGACGAGCCTTCGGGCCCGTGGGGCTTGCGCGCCGGCCGCCGACGCGTGAGGGTACAATCGAGCTCGCCAACGGGGTTTCGCGCCGTTGGCGCGCCCCACAAGAGCAGCATCGGTCGGAGGAAGAATGAGAACGTCTGGTCGTCTTTCCCTCGGCGCCCGCACGATCGGCGCCATCGTCGCGCTGAGCGTTGGCCTGGCGTCTACCGTGGCCCTGCCCACTGCGTCCGCGCAGGGCAAGCCGCCCGCGAAGACGCCGACCACCAAGAAGAAAGAGGACAAGAAGCCCGCCGCGACGGCCGAGGCGCCCACCGTGGCGACCCCCGTCACGATCGCCCCGAAGGACCTCGCCTGGGGCATCGACAAGAAGAAGCTCGCGACGATCTACGACAAGGTCATCGACGAGGACTACAAGCCCAAGTACCAGAAGACGCAGCCAGGCCCCGCCCTCGATCGGCTCGACGCCGAGGTGGCGGAGAAGAAGGCCGAGTTTCGCCGCAGCGAGATCCAGTTCGGGAGCGTCGCCACGGGGATGGATCAGACCAACCTGAAGGGCGAGTTCACCTACGGCAACAAGGAGCACTTGCTGTCGATCGATCGGGGCGGCAAGACCCGGTACTTCTTCTTCATCGGCGACAAGATGTGGAAGGTCGTCGACGCCATCAAGCTCGGCGAGAAGTCCCAGTGGGGAAAGACCTTCGACGACGCGGTCGCGATCCTCAACAAGCACTACGGCGTTGCCGGCCGGGCGCGCCCCGCCGATGACGCAGCGGGCCGGCCGTTCGCCGAGGTCGACTGGAAGGACACCAAGTTCCAGGTGCGCGCGGTCAACTGGGACGACGGCACGTTCGGGCTGGTCTTCCAAGACCCGGTCACGGTCGCCAACCTCCCGACCCTGCGCAAGGCCGCGACCGCGACCGCCAAGGAGATCGACGCCAAGGTGAAGGACGCCGCCGCGAAGAAGCCCGAGCAGGCGCCGCCGCCGAAGAAAAAGTAGCGAGCCCGCGGGGGCGGCGAGGGCCGTCCCCCTGTTCGCGATCGCCTCGCCGACCGCGATCGCCTCGCCGACGACGGCGAGGCGATGACCGCGCGTGGCTTACTTCTTCACCGACTCCACCAGGCTCGCGCCCTCGGGGATCTTGATGCCGCAGCTGACGTCGAGACGCGCCGTGGGCGCGACCGCGCGCAGCGCAGGCTCGATCACCCCGCGGACGACGAGCGGCGCGCCGGGGCAGCCGGCGTAGC
Organism: Polyangiaceae bacterium; assembly: GCA_016719945.1. GTDB lineage: Bacteria > Myxococcota_A > Polyangia > Polyangiales > Polyangiaceae > Xiheicaenibacterium. The sequence continues at coordinate 162,911 of JADJYE010000007.1, forward strand.
GGCCGGCCAGGTGGAGCGAGAGGTGGTTCGGCTCGACGGCCACCACGTAGACCTCGCCGCCGTCGGCGCGGACGACCGGCTCAATGACCTCCTTGAGCACCTTGAGGAGCTGGTCGATCGTCGCGGTCATGGAAGGTGCCGAAAGGATAGCAGCATCGGCGGTCAGTAGATCGTGCTGATCACGGCAACGACGGCGTCGTCGCCGAAGGCCGGGGCCTTCTTCGCGACGATCCCCCAGGTCTTGCCCTCGAGATCGACCTTCGTGCGGGCCTCTCCGCCGGCCGCCTTGGTGACCAGGTCTTGCTTCACGAGCTCTTCGGCGTGGATGTCCGGTGCATCGGGGTGCCCAAGAGCGACCTTGCCCTTCACGACGAACAGGTACGCCTCGACCTTGTCGGAGGTCTCCTTGGTCTTCTCGTCGAGCTTGGTGCGGACCGCGTCCTGGACGAACCCGACGTACAGGCGCATCGACCAGCCGCTGACGAACAACCCTTGCGGCTTGCCGTCTTTTCCAGGGACCGCGTGGGCGACGATCCAAGCGATGTCGCTGCCCTGCTTCACGCCCCGGAGCGCGTCCATCTCGCCGTAGGCCTCCTGCAGGGCCGCGTTGGGCTCGAGGGCCTTTCCGAGCGACGGGAAGACCTTCAACACGTTCTGATCGACGAGCCGGTCGGGGTCGATCTCGCTGCGCAAGACCAGGCCGTCCGTCGCGGCGTAGCTGAAGAACGTGCTCTTCGCGTAGGACAGCTCCTTCACGTTGTCGCGCGCCGCCTTGATGGCCGTCTGCAGCTCGGCGCGCCCGCCCACCGGATCGGCTGGCATGCGCCCGGCGAGGACCTTGGCGCCCTCGGGCATGCCCTTTCGCAGCTGCTCGACGTCGCGGTTGAAGATCTCGAGCGCCATGTCGCACGCGTCGGCGCCGTGCTTCTGCGCCAGGGCTGCGGGGTCGGAGCAGCCGGGGAGCGCCAGCGTCGCCCCGAGCGCGGCGGCGGACCCGAGGAACGTTCGGCGAAGCTGCACGTGGCGCTGGATCGACATCAGAGGGCCTCCGGGGAGATGAAGACGATTTCGACACGCGCGTTGAGCGCGCGTTCCGGCGACTTGCGCCCTACCAGGGGCTCTGCGTCGTCGGCGACGAAGACGAGCTTCTTCGTCTTGGACACCGCGCCCAGCGCGCCAGCGATCGACGCGCCGCGAGCCTGCCACTTCTGGCGCTCGGCCGCGGACAGGGGTTTGTCCGAGTGGAGCACGACCGCGATGGGGAAGCGGTCGTTCGCCGCGGACACACGATCGAGCTCGGCGAGGCGCTCCTTCGCGCCGGGCTTCAGGCTGTCTCCGTCGAACAGCTCCCTCAGCACGACCACGACGCCCCGCTCGTCTCGCTCCGGCGCCATGAGCGCGCCGGACGAAGCGGCCATCGCGCTGAGCTGCTCGAGCAGATCGCCAGTCGGGAGCGAGGCAGCCTTGGTCGAGCCCGCGCGTCGCGCGCGGCCCAGCAGCGCGGAGCACGCGGCGCGCGCCTTCGCGATGGCCTCCATGGGGGCCTGCTTCTTGGCGTCGCCGAGCTCGGCGGCGAGCGCCACGAGCTGGGCGTCCGCGGCGTCGAGATCCTTCTTCAGCTCGGCGTCCGAGCCCCCCTGCCCGCCGTCGCCGACCGCGCGGCCGGCGGCGCACAGCAGCTGCCCTTGCAGCAGGAACGCGCGGGCCCCGTCCCTTCGCTTCGCCTCTGCCTCCGCGCCCGTCGCCGTCGTGTCGGCGAGGGACGTCAGCGCGGCGAGGCGGGCCTCGAGAGCGGCGACCTCGGAGCTGGCGCGTGCCTGCTGCGCGTCGAGCTCGCGCAGCTCGGCGGCCAGCGTGTCGTGCTCGACCAGGTGAGCCTTCTCGCGGAGGGTGGCCTTCGCGAGCCGCGAGAGCGCGATGCCCTCGTTGTAGAGCGCGATCGCCTCCTCCGCGAGGAACTGGGCGCGCGCGGCCGGCCCCTTGTCGAGCGCCTCGTGGGCCTCGAGCCGGCGCTTCTCGGCCCGCGCCCACGACGGCGCCGCGTGCTCCTTCGCGTCGAGCGCCGCAGGAGACTGGCTGATGCGATCGGCCTCGGAGAGCACTTGAGGCGCAGGGATCGGCGCGCAAGCCGCGGCCCCCAGGGCCACGACCAGAGGCCAAGCCGCGCGCCTCACTTCTTCTCCTTCGGCGGCGCAGGCTTCTTCGGAGCGGCGCCCTTGGATGGCTCGACGGCCTTCTCGGGCGGCTTCTTCGGAGCCACAGGCTGGCCCTTCTTCTCGCTTGGCTTGGCGACCTCGCCCGCCTTCTTCTTGGCGGGGTCGACCGAGACCGGCGGCGCCTTGGCTGCCTCTTCCGCCTTCTTGACGCTGGCGACGAGCTGCAGCTTGCGGGCCTCGGTCTCTGCGAGCAGCGCGCGCGCTCGGCCGAGCTTGTCCTTCAGATCCTTCGTCTTCGTCTCGGCCTCGGCGGCCTTCGTCTCCGACAACGCGGCGCTGACCAGCGCGACGGCGGAGTCTGCCCAGCCGAGCGCCACGCGAGAGAGCAGGCCCGCGCCCTCTTCGTCTCCCGCGAGCTTCGCGCCGTGGGCGCGCCCGAGCGCGAGCCGCGCCTTCTTGACTGGCGCCTCGACCAGCGCCTTCGTCGTGTCGTCGCTCGGGAGCGACGCCAGCCGCTCCTTCGCCTTCACCCCGTCGGGCGCGACAGGGTCGGCGTCCGGGGGGAGCTGCTCACCCCCGGCGCCCCCGTGTGCCAGCGCCGCGGGCGCGCCGAGCACGTGGCCCCCCAGGAGGCCCGATACCACGAGCGCGAGCACGACCTTCCGCATCGGGGGAACGCGTACCAAACGGCTAGGTCCCCAGCAAGAGGAGACGGCCTGCGATCAGTCGGGATCGAAGTTCTGGATGAACCAGTCGATCGACGGGCGCGCGCGTTCGACCAGGTCGCGCTTGCCGCCGGACTCGACCAGGTGGACGTGGTCCTTCGTGACGAACACGACGATCGTGTAGAGGTACGGCTCGCTGCCCTCGTCGTGGCCGAAATCGAGCCGCACGCCCTTCGTTCCGTCCTTTGCGCTCGCGTCCTTCTTCGACAACAAGGCGTAGCCTTCGCCGAGCCGGATGCGGTTCTCCAGGGCGCGCACGGCGAGCGCGAGATCGACGGTGGGCTCGTTGTCCCACGAGCGGATCCCCACCACGACGCCGTCGGCGGTCGAGGCGCGGTACTCGTCGGCTCCCCGGTCGTACGTCCGCGCGCCGTCGGTGAGCTCGACGAAACCATCGGGCGTGCTGACCTCGTAGGGCTTGCCGCAGGCCGCCGCGATGGCCAGCGACGCGACCGCGAGACCCAGCTTTGCGATGCGGCTCTTCATAGCGACTTCAGCCTCCCCAGGCCGACGTTGTTGAGCCAGGGCAGGGGCAAGACGAACGGCCCCTGCTGGACCTGCTGCGACGCGCGGGGCTCGAAGCGGACAGTGACGGTCGAGTAGCGAGCGAGGTCGCCGAGGAGCTTGAGCCTGCCCTTGATGCGCTCGATCTCGCCGGTGATGCGGCCTAGCTCCTTCTCGATCTCGAGCGCCTCTTGCACCTTGTTCGCCTTCTCGAGCAGCTTCTCGAAGCGAGCGCGGAGGGCCACCTGGTTCTGAAGCTGGATCTCGAGGTCGCGATATTCCGCGGTGACATCCTCGGAGGAGACGTCCCGGTGGAGGACGTCGCCCACCTTCTCGATGGCGTCCACCAGCTCCTGGAAGTGCTGCGCGGGGACGCGCACCGTGATCGAGCGATCGTCGCGGCGCGAGAGGTAGCCGCCGTGCTGCTTGGCGAGGCCTTCGACCGAGTCGAGCGACTTCTCGACTTCGAAGACGCTCAGGTTGAGCTCGGCGCGGTAGATGAGGATCGGCTGCTTGCGCGCCGGATCGTCGATGCCGACCGCGACCGGGGGCTTCTGACCGGCGGGGGCGGGCTGAGCCGGGGGAGCCGGCGGCTCGGGGGCGAGCTTCGCGAAGTCGGGCCGGTACTCCTCGTCCGACTCGGACGTGGCGCCCGTGCCCGCGTCCTCACGAACCGGGGACTCGGCAGGCGCCATCATGCCTCCGGTCGCCTTCATGGGCGACGGCGCCGCGGCGTCGCTGTACCGCGACATGCAGCCGGCCGCGAACGCAGCGAGCAGCAACAAGCCTATCGGGTGTCCGTGTCTCATCCAGCCGAGCCTTTCCGCAGCTGCCACGCCGGAGCAACGCGCGGCGGCAGCGGAACCTTACATCAACTGCGAGGGCGGCGCGGAAGCTGTGCTCTTCTGGCCCTCGGCCCGAGTGTCCGCTAGCTTCGGAGGCATGTCCTCGCCGGACGACCTCCGCGCGACCCGCACCCGGCCCTTCGCGAGCACGATCGCGGCCGGGACGGGCGACGACACCTCGAGCGGACCGAGGTCGTCCGAGGTCGCCGTGCTCCCCGTGCAAGGGGACATCGTGGGCATGCACTACCGCCTCGTGCGACCGCTCGGCGAGGGCAACTTCGGCAAGGTGTGGGTCGCGGAGCGGCTCGACGTGCCGGAGCACCGCGTGGCGATGAAGGTGCTGCCGCGCTCGCACTACGCGGGCCGCAACGTCGAGCGCGAGCTGGTGATGCTCGCGACGATCAGCCACCCGAACGTGGTCCAGCTGAAGGACCACGGCATCGAGGCGGAGTTCATCTGGCTCACCATGCCGGTGTACGTCGGCGAGACGCTCGCCGAGCGGCTCGAGCGGGAGCCGCTCGGCTTCCACGAGGCGCACGAGATCTTCCTGCCCATCGCCCGCGCCATCGAGGCGCTTCACGACCTCGGCCTGCGCCACCAGGACATCAAGCCCGACAACATCTTCCTCACGCGCTTCGGCGGGAGGGTTCACCCGGTGCTGCTCGACCTGGGCGTCGCCGCCGAGAAGGACTCGACCTTCGTCGCGGGCACCGCCCTGTACGCGGCGCCCGAGCAGCTCAGCGCGATCCTCGGCCTCGACAAGGAGACCGCGCTGTCGGAGCGAATGGATACGTACTGCTTCGCCGCGACGTTGCTCGAGGCGCTCGTCGGTCAGAAGCACTTCCCCGGCGCCAAGGCGCTGACGCGCAAGCAGGTGATCGAGAGCCACGAGGTGCGGGCGAGCACGCCGGTCGCCGAGGCCGCGCTGCTCGACCAGTCGGAGACGATCCGCGCGACGCTCACGGAGCGGCTCTGCCGCTGGATGGCGCTCGAGCCGGCGGAGCGGCCGAGCATGAGCGAGGTGGCCGACCAGCTCGACATCCTGCTGGAGCCGGAGCGCGAGGCCGAGCGCGCCGAGCAGGCCGCTCGAAACCGCCAGCGCCGCTCGCTGTCGCGAGCGCGCGTGCTCGCTTCGCTCGTCTTGCTCGCGGGGGTCGGGGTCGGCGCGCTCGCGCTGTGGAAGCGCGAGACCCTCCGCCTCGCGTCCCAGCTCGAGGAGGCGCGCGCACAGGGCGCGGAGTCGTTCGATCAGCTCGACACGTGCGTCGCTTCGCACGCCGTCACCTCGCACGAGGCCAAGACGTGCAAGACGGAGCTCGTGGAGGAGCAGGCCGAGCACGAGAAGACGCTCACGGCGCTCTCCAAGCAGGGCGAGGGCTGCGCGGAGACCGTCGATCAGATCAAGGACCTTCGCGCCAAGCTGCAGGCCGAGAAGAAGAAGCACGACGACGACGTCGTGGCCGCGAACGCGGTCTGCAAGACCGAGAAAGACAAGCTCGCCACCGACCTCGGCGCAGAGCGCGACAAGCACAAGACCGAGCGCGACACGTGCGAGAGCGGTTCGAAGGAGAAGGACACGCTCCTCACCCAGCTCCGTCAGGAGCGCGACACGTGCGTCGCCGCGCAGGCTGCTGCCACCAACGTCGCAGCCTCGCCGGGCCCGAGCGTCGACCCTTACGCCGACCCCCCTCCCCCGTCCGGCCCGCTCCCAGGGCCGGAGCCGACCACGCCGAACCATCCGCCGCCGGAGCCCCCGCCGACCCCCGCCCCGACGGTCGCACCCCCGCCGCCGCCAGTCGCGCCCCCGGCCCCGACCACCCCAGCCTCTCAGTCGGCCGGGCCCCTGCCGTCGCCTAGCCCGTTGCCACCCACCGTGTCAGAACCGAGTGAGAGCTAGCCCACACGTTCCGTTACGGCACTTGTTGAGCTAAGCTGCCTCGAGCCCCATGAACGTCACCCGACGTGAAGCCCTGAAGCGGGTCGGCGCGGCCGGCGCCGTGCTCGGCGCGTCTGCCGCGACGGCGAAGCTGTTCTTCGATGAGGGTGGCATCGACCTCAAGAAGTCGACCGGCGCGCGGCAGACCCGCGACTACCGCGTGGAGGACGACGGCGGGCAGGTGGATCTGTCGATCGCGCGGGGGGACAAGGACGCGGCCGCGCTGACGCGCAAGGCCATCGAGGCCCTCGGAGGGATGGGGCGCTTCATCTCGAGAGGCGACGTCGTCGCGGTCAAGCCGAACATCGGCTGGGACCGCGCCCCCATCCACGCCGCGAACACCAACCCCGAGGTCGTCGCCGAGGTCGTCCGGCTCGCGTACGACGCGGGCGCCAAGACGGTCGTCGTCACCGACGCGTCGTGCAACGAGCCGAACCGTTGCTTCAAGCGCTCGGGCATCTGGAACGCCGCCTACGAGGCGGGGGCCGAGGTCATCATCCCGGTGGAGAACCGCTTCCGCACCCTGCGCATGAAGGGCGAGGTGCTCGACGAGTGGCCGGTCTACACGCCCCTCTTGAACGCGGACAAAGTCATCAACGTCCCCGTGGCGAAGCACCACAACCTCGCGACCTACACCGGGGCGATGAAGAACTGGTACGGCGTGCTCGGCGGGCGTCGCAACCGCTTGCACCAGAACATCGACGTGTCGGTCGCCGATCTCGCCACCTTCATGCAGCCGACCCTCACGGTGCTCGACGCGGTGCGTGTCCTGATGCGCAACGGTCCCCAAGGGGGCAACGTGGCGGACGCGAAGGACCTGCACGTCGTCGCGGCTTCGATCGATCAGGTCGCGATCGACGCGTTCGGGTGCACCCTGATCGGCAAGACGGCCGACGAGATCCCGTACCTCAAGATGGGCCTCGAGCGCGGGCTCGGGACGACGGACTGGCAGAGCCTGCGAACGCGCGAGGTCTAGCGTGCTCCAGCGAGTGGTATCGGCGTTCAAGAGGCGTTTGGGCGTAGGCAAGCCCCGCCCGGGCAGCGGCCTGCCCGCGAGGCCCGTGATCCGCACGCTCGTCTGGCTGCGTCGCGCGAGCCAGGTCGGCTTCCTCGGGCTGTTCCTCTATCTCCTGGTCGAGACCGCGTTCCGCGGCTCCATCTCGAAGCAGACGTTCGACCTCGATCACAAGGTCGAGGGCTTCCTGCTCGCCGACCCGTTCGTGGCGGCGATGACCTTCCTGTCGACCAAGACGGTCTACAAAGACCTGTTCTGGAGCCTCGGGGTCGTGGCGCTCACGGTCGCGGTCGGGCGCGTCTTCTGCGGCTGGATCTGCCCGTTCGGGACGCTCCACCACTTCTTCGCGTGGATCTTCCCGTCGCGCTACGTGAAGGGCGGCCGCCGCGTCGAGCAGAACAAGACGCACCCTGTTCGCCAGAGCATCAAGTACTACCTGATGATCGCGTTCTTGCTGGCGGCGCTCGCCGGCAGCGCGATCGGCGGCCTGTTCGACCCCATCTGCGTCGCGGTCCGCGCGATCGGCCTCGGCGTCATCCCTGCGCTGCAATACGCCGCGACGCGCGGGAGCGACGTCGCCTACGAGTCGGGCAGCCCAGGCCTGCAGCGCACGACCGACGACGCCAACGTCCTTTTGTCCCAGTACGTGTGGTCGGAGAAGCAGTTCTACTTCCACCAGACCTGGCTGATCGTCACGTTGCTCGTCGCGATCCTGTTCTTGAACCGCTTCGTGCCGCGCTTCTGGTGTCGGGTGCTCTGCCCGCTCGGCGCGTTCCTCGGCGTCTTGTCGAGGTTCGCCCTCGTCGGGATGGAGAAGGACCACAAGAAGTGCACCGACTGCAACCTGTGCCTCGTGCACTGCCAAGGCGCCGACAGCCCTCAGGGCGGCGTGAAATGGCAGCAAGACGAGTGTCACATGTGCATGAACTGCGAGAGCGCGTGCCCGGAGGACGTGATCAAATTCCGCTTCCTGCCGAGCAAGGTCAGCACGCAGCCGAAGGTCGACCTCGCGCGGCGAACGACGCTCGCGTCGGCGGCGGCAGGGGTCATCGCCGTACCGGCGATGCGCATCGCGGACGTGATCGACGCGAACTACGACCACCGCGTCATCCGGCCGCCCGGCTCGGTCGAGGAGCGCGAGTTCCTCGAGCGCTGCATTCGCTGCGCGGAGTGCATGAAGGTCTGCCCGGACAACGCGCTGCACCCGGCGTGGTTCGAGGCCGGCGTCGAGGGCATGTGGACACCCATCCTCATCCCTCGCATCGGCTACTGCCAGCACTCGTGCGTGCTGTGCGGCCAGGTCTGCCCCACGGGAGCGATCCAGAAGATCACCGAGAAGCAGAAGCTCGGCCTGGGGCAGAAGCCGATCTCGATCGGCACCGCCTTCTTCGATCAGGGTCGCTGCTTGCCGTGGTCGATGGGGACGCCGTGCATCGTGTGCGAGGAGTTCTGCCCGACCTCGCCGAAGGCGATCTGGGTCGAGCCGGTGGAGGTGCCCAAGCGCAGCGCCACCCCAGGGCCCGACGGGGAGGAGCCGCCGATGGAGTCGGTGCGCGTACAGAGGCCGCACGTCGACCCTTCACTGTGCATCGGCTGTGGAGCGTGTGAGAACGTCTGCCCCGTGCAGGACAAGCCCGCCGTCTACGTGACGAGCATCGGCGAGACGCGCTCGAAGGAGAACATCATCCTCCTCGAGAACACGAGCTACACCCAGGAAGGGTGATCGCTCGCCGCCTACGTTGTGCCGACCTGTGGGACGTGTTCGAGCAGTCAACGCTTGTCGCCGCGCGGAGGCTGCCGCGGCCTCGATGGGCGCCGGGCGGGCGCTAGGCTTGCGGCATGCGAAACTCGAAGCTTGGGGCGCGCGGCCTGCGCCGCGCCCTCGCCTTGACCCTCACCACGCTCGTGGCCCCCGCCGCCCTGTTCGCCGCCTGCTCCGCAGCCCCCGAGGAGGCCGGAGACGCCTGCGAGCTCGACGGCGATCCGTGCCCCGTGGGGACGATCTGCCAGGCCAACGCGGACGGCGACACCATCTGCAAGCTCGAGCTCGGCGGCGCGTGCGACCCTCAAGCCGAGGAAGATCTCTGCGAGGACGGCAGCGAGTGCTCGACCGACCGCGAGGGCGCGTCGACCTGCGGCATCCCCGAGGGCGGCGCCTGTGCTCCCGAGCTCGACGATCCCCACTGCGCCGGGGACAACGTCTGCGCGGAGCTCGCGTCGGGTGGCCACGCCTGCTACCCGCCCGTGCTGGTCCGCGGTCGCGTCTTCGACGCCGAGACCGACGACGGCATCGCCGGCGGCCACGTGCTCGGGCTCGACGATCAGGCGACCGCCATCACCGACATCGCCGTATCCGGCGCAGACGGCGCGTACGAGCTCGACCTGCCTGTCGCGCGCAACGACGACGGCACGCCGATCGACGTCATCTTCACCTTGCGGGCGAGCGCGCAGGACTACCAGACCTTCCCGTCCGGCATCCGCACGTCGCTCCCCATCCAGACGAGCGAGGCGACGCGGCCGGACAATGACGTCGGCTACGTCATCCAGCTGCCGCTGACGGACATCTCGCTGATCGCGCTGCCGGAAGACCAGCAGGGTCAGCCCAGCATCTCGGGCACCGTGCTCGCGGGGGACCTCTCCGCAGGGGTGCTGGTCGTCGCCGAGGGCGGGGCCGACGCGCTCTCGGCCATCAGCGACGCCAGCGGCGCCTACACCATCTTCAACGTCCCCGGCGGTGGGTACACGGTGAGCGGCTATGCAGCCGGCGTCGCGCTCGAGGCGGCGGAGGCGAACGTCGAAGGCGCGCCAGTCACCGGCGTCGATCTCACGCAGGCCGACATCGCCCTCGGCTCGATCTCCGGCAGCGTGCAGATCGTCAACGCACCGGGCGGCGCCGCCACCAGCGTGGTCCTCGTCGTGGAGTCGACGTTCGACGACACCTTCGTCCGCGGTGAGGTCCCTCGCGGCCTGCGCACGCCGCTGAGCGGCCCGCCCGACGTCGACGGAGGCTTCGTCATCGCCGACGTGCCGCCGGGGCGCTACGTGGTCCTCGCGGCGTTCGAGAACGACGGCCTGGTGCGCGATCCCGACCCCAACATCGCGGGCACGCAGATCCTCCACGTGGAGATGCCGAGCCCCGGCGTGGAGATCGCCGCCGAGGACTCGTTCAAGGTCACCGAGGCGCTCACGATCATCTCTCCAGGCGCCGACGACCCGGAGCCGGTGAGCGGCAACCCGACGTTCATGTGGGTCGACGACTCGAGCGAGGATTTCTACTCGATCGTCGTCTACGACTCGTTCGGCAACCTCGTCTGGGAGGACCAGGACGTGCCCAGCGTGAGCGGCGGCGACGTGTCGGTCAGCTACGCCGGGCCGGCGCTCGAGAAGGGCATGTACTACCAGTTCCGGGCGACGTCGTTCCGGTCTCCGGGCGGCAACGTCGGGCCGATCGCGACGACCGAGGATCTGCGCGGCGTCTTCTACGCCGAGTAGCGCTCAGGCCGTCCAGCGCACGGCGAAGCGCGCTCGCACCAGAGGCACACCCTCGAGCTTGCCGTCAGCGACGGCTGGCTCGAAGGTGACCTCGACGTCGCGCCCGCGCGCGAGCTCGAGCGCAGCGTGCACGAAGCCCCGCGTCGAGCTGACGTAGATCCCCGCGAGCGGCTGAGGAACCCTGACCAGCTCGGCGACGAAGCGCCCGGGCTCGACCGACAGGTTCTTCGCCTCACACGGCTGAAAATAGCGGTTGAACGCCATGTGCAGGCGCTCTGCCATGGCCTCGGGGGAGGAGGTCTTGAACAGCGGTCGCCACATGCCGTGGACGTCCATGCGCGCCGAGGCCTCCGACCGGCGCTGGATGAAGCTCATCGGCGGCTGCCCCTCGAGCTTCGCCGAGACGAGGAAGAGCCGCGCGAGGGGCGAGATGTCGTAGTCGGCCGAGACGATGAAGATCTGGTCGAGGTACGGCGCCCAGGGGTCGTCCTTGCCGAGCGCCGCCGCGAGCGCGGCGCGCCCGCCGGGCAGGCGCTTGTCGGCGTAGTCGAGCGCGTTGAGGTAGGCGAGCCCGCGGACACGGAACGGGCCGTCTCCGACCTTGAAGAGCGACGGCGGGAGCGGGTCGACGCGCCAAGCCTCGGGGACCGAGGAGACCCTGGAGCCGTCGTCGTCGCTCGCCACGACGCCACCCTACCACGAGCCAAGCGCCGTCAGCCGGCGCGCTGGCCGAGCGGCCAGGGGAGCCCGGCGAGCTTGCCGAGGACCTTGTCGAGCTGCGTGTGCAGCTCGACGATGCCGAGCCTCGCCTGCGGGTCGCGCCTCAGCGCGCAGAAGAGCAGCTCGGAGAGCGGCAGCAGCCTGGGGTCGGCGGCGAGCGCGCGCAGCTTCGGGGGCAGGCCGTCGTGGGTGATGTGCGCGGACACCATCGCGACCTCGGTCTCTGCGTCGAACAGGATCTGCGCCGTCAGCGTTTCGAACGCGAGGCAGGCGAAGGCGTAGACGTCCGCCGCCATCGGGGTCGCCTTCGAGCCTGCGGGGAGGTGCCCCCACACCTCGGGCGCCGAGTAGGGGGCCGAGCCGCACCCGAGCCGGATCTTCTTACCGGCGAGCCCGAAGTCCACGAGCACCGCGGAGGTGCCGCCACGGAGCAGGACGTTGCCCGGCTTGAGATCGAGGTGACCGACGTCAGCCTCGTGCATCGCCGCGAGCCCGCTCGCGACGTCACGCAGCACGCCGATGGCGCGGGACATGTCGAGCGACAGCGTGTCGATCATGCGCTCGAGGTTCGGCCCCTCGACGAGCTCCATCACGAGGATCGGCTTGGGCCGCGCGGCGAGGTCGAACGTCACGAAATGGGCCAGGTTCGGGTGCGGCGGGAGCGCCACCAGGGCCGAGGCCTCGCTGCGGAACATCGCGAGGAACTCCGCCTCGGACAGGTGCCGCGCCGCGTTCGCGTTGTAGTCGGGGACCTTGAGCGCGAAGCGCTCGGCGTCCGGGTCGTTCTTGTCCTCGAAGCGGGTGACCACGAACACCGAGCCGGCGGCGCCTGCTCCGAGGGGTCGCTCGAGGTAGAAGGCGCCGAGCGCGCGCCTGGGGGGCACCCACGCCGGAAGCTCCGCGACCGCCGTCACCTCCTTGCGCTCGGGAGGCAAGGCCGAGACGCGCGGCGCCAGGCGCGTGAAGTGAGAGAGCGCCGCAGCGATGGAGCCCGCGAGGCACGCGGGCAGCGTGTCGAGCGTCGACGCGACAGCCTCCGCAGCTGCGCGCTCCTCGGCGGGCTCCCCCGAGGCGAGGACCTGACGCGCGAGCGACGAGATGGCCCGAGACGGCGCCCGCGAGGTGTCGTCGCTCACCCTGTCGAGCACGCGCGCGCGCGCGCCTGCGTTGATCTGGGCGAGCGCGAAGCAGCTGTTCTCCGCAGCGATCACCGCGTCGGAGTCGGTGTGCGCGCTGACGACCTCCGCGACCGACGTGGCGCCCCCGAGGGTCGACAGCGCCCCGCTGAGCTTGACGAGCACCGCCCGCAAGCCGTCGCTCCTCGCGGTGCCGACGCGCGCGAGCTCTTCGCCGAGCGCGTCCAGCGAGGCGAGGGTCCCTTCGCGGGCCACGGCTCCGAGGCGGCCGAGGAGCGCGCGCGTGTCGGGCTCCATCGAGGCCTCGGCCAGCGTCTCCAGGTCGCGCGCGTCAGGCAGGCACCCGCCAGCGACCAGCGCGACGTCCGAGATGTCGCAGGCACCGAGCCGAGCCAGGGCGTCGAGGCAACGCGCGAACGTGGCCATGGTCGCGCGCCGGAGCGCCGCGGGCGGCGCCTCGGAGAGGCAAGCGGCCAGGGCCCCGGCCGCCACTTGCAAGCGAGCCAGGGCGCCGGCGTCGGCGTCCTCGCCGCGGGTCGTCCCCTCGGCGTCGAGCAAGTGCAGCATCGCCTTCAGGCGCGCGAGGTGGAGCAGGAGGTGCGGAGCCCCCGGGGAGAGCTTGCCGACGTTCTCGATCTCGTGCTCGACGAGCCACGCAAACACCTGCTGGCGAGACGCCTCGACGACCTGCTCGGCCGCCTTCACGCGCGTCTCGCGGTGATCGAGCCGGATCAGGCTGACCAGCGCGTCGCGCTCGAGGATGCCCAGATCGATGTCGCGCACGACGCGGAACGACGCGCGCCGAGCCATGGCGCCGGTGGTCGTTTCGTCGCTCTCGCTGGCGTCGATCGCGATCAGGGCGTCGACCGAGCCTCGCACGGTCTCGAGCAAGGCGAGCCCGCGCTCGTGTGCGGCGCGGGCGCCTTCGTCGGCGAACGCGCGGATCGCCAGGTCGAGCTGCTCGCCGAGCGTGGGGTCGTCGCTCGTGCGCTCGAGCGAGCGCACGAGCTCCGCGTGGAGGGCCGCGGCGCCGTCGTCCGCGCGCGCGGCCTTCACCGAGCGCATCAGCGAGAGCGCGCGGGCCCGCGCGTGCTCGAGGAAGGGACCCTCGCCGAGCTCCCGCGCGAGGGTGAGCACGCCCTCGGCGACGTCCTCTGGGCTCTGGCTCTCGGCCATGTCGAACAGCTCTCGCGCCGCGTCGGGCTCGGTCTCGGCGGCGCGCGAGAGCCCCCACAAGAACGGCGCGATCGCCCCCTTGTCGCGCGTGAGCAGACCGTCGCGCAGCGCCCGGGAGAACATCCGGGCCGCGAGCTCGGGCTTCGACGCAGCGAGCCCACCGAGGCTCGCGACGGCGCGCCGCCACTCGGTCGCGGTGAGCTTGGCCGACATGTGCTCCTCGAGCGCGCCCGGGCCCTCCGCCGTGTAAGGGCTGAGCAGGCCGCGCGCGATGGCGACGTGGCGCCAGACGAGCGGCTCGCGATCGCCGAGCAAGCGCTCGTAGACGGCCTCGAGCGCGCCGTCGGGGCCGACGATGCGAACCGCCGATCGATCCCCCATGGTCGCGCGCCGGAGGGCGTCGCGCGCCGCCCGCTCGAGGATGCGGGCGGCGAGCCTGCGCTCGGGCAGCGAGCGCGTCGAGGGCCCCGAGATGTACTCGCGCGCGAGGCTGCGGCGAGAGGCGATCGCGAACGCCAGGGCTCCGTCGGGCATCTCGAGCGAGATGGGCATCTCCATCAACAGGGCGACGCGCGCGATGACCGGCCCGCCGTGCAGCCCTTTGCCGCCGGCCCGCGCCATCTGCGTCGCCATGACGGCGAAGGCGTCGCTCTTCGCGGCGAGCAGGCGAGTGAGGACGCGCCGCCCGATCTCGCGCTGCTCGGGCCCGACGGGCAAGGCTGCCGCGAGCTGGTACAGCGCGCACCCGGCCGCGCCGGCGTCGAGCCACTCCAGATCGTCGGCCAGCCCCGACTCGAGCGCGGCGCCCACCGCCTTGACGAGCGCTTCGGGGCGCAGCCCTTCGAGGGCGGTGGGGCCCTCCTCGGTCGCGCCGCGCGCGAGCTCGGCGATCACCTGGCGAAAGGCGACGCGGCGATCTGCGCCGGACAGGCGCGGCAGGTCGAGCAGGCTGCCGACGAAGGAGGACGCGTCTCGCGCGCGCGCCCGGAGCTCTCCGCGACGGACGGAGGCCATCTCCGGAACACGCTGCGACTCGGCGACCTCGTCGTTCCGCTCCACGATCGGCTCGCACCCACCTATATCATTCATGCGACAGCGGTTTGTCGCGTTAACCGGCGGTCGCTCGCGGCGGGTGGAGACGCCCCTCCCGGATCGCCCACGAGGCAAGTAGACTCCCTCCGTCCGATGTCCGATCGCGCCTCGTTCTCCGTCATCTACATGTCGCTCGCCCGATCGCTGGCGGGTCGCTCGAGCTGCGCCATCGACCCCGTGGGGGCGGTCATCACGAGCGTCGATTTCCGCAAGGTGCTCGCCATCGGGTACCGAGGGAACGCGTCCGGGCTGCCGAATCGCTGCGATCACGCGGGTGACCCCTGTGGCTGCCTGCACGCAGAGGAGAACGCGGTCATCCACTGCGACGCCCCCCGGTCGGAGCCCAAGATCGTCTTTTCGTCCAAGCTCCCCTGCCGCATGTGCGCGAAGCGGCTGATCAACCTCGGCGGGGTGCAAGATCTGTACGTGCCCGGCGGTGCGGCCGACACCTCCCCCGAGTCGTCGACGGTGGTCGACCTGCTCGGGTCGGTCGGCATCCGCGTGCACGCGGTGGGTTGAAGCGGTAGGGTCTCAAGGTGGATGGGGACCAGCAGCCAGAGGCGCCGCTCGTCGGGCGAGATCTCGGGCGATATCGGCTCGAGTCCGCGCTCGGCGAGGGCGGCATGGCGCACGTGTACCGGGCCGTCGAGCGGACCTCGGGTCACAAGGTCGCGGTCAAGGTCTTGCGCGAGGGCAAGAGCCCTCAGCCCCAGCTGCGCGAGCGCTTCGAGCGCGAGTGGCGCGTCATGCAGGAGATCACCCACCCCAACGTCGTGGCGGTGCTCGACTGGCCCGACGACCCGATCGGCCCGCTCTACTACGTGATGGAGCTGCTCGAGGGCGAGACCCTCGGGCAGCGGCTCGAGCGTGAGGGGCGGCTCTCGCACGACGAGGCGATGAGCCTGTTCGAGCAGCTCGCGAAGGGGCTGGTCGCGGTGCACGACGCGGGGAGCGTGCACCGCGACATCAAGCCGCAGAACGTCTTCTTGTGCCGGGTGCCCGAGAGCGCGCGCGGGACGCGCGTCGCAGCGAAGATCCTCGACTTCGGGCTCGCCCGCGTGTTCGGCAGCCAGATCACCGGGTCAGGGGTGATCGTCGGCACGCCGGCGTACGTCTCGCCGGAGCAAGCCGCAGGAGACCGGGTCGATCCGCGGTCCGACGTGTACGCGCTGGGGCTCGTCATGTACCGAGCGCTCACGGGCCATCACCCGTTCACGAGCGACGATCAGGTCGCGACGCTCGGCCACCAGCTGCTCTCGCCGCCCCCGCCGCTCTCCTGGCTGGAGGAGTCGGTGCCGGCCGCGCTCGAGGCGCTCGTGCTGCAGATGCTCCGCAAGAAGCCCGACGATCGCCCGCAGACGATGCTCGATGTCCTGCACGAGCTCGCGGCGATCGATCGCACGGCTCACGACGCCCCGCCCTCGGCGCGGATGACGAACCCGCCCAATGACCGCTATGGCCCGCTGAATCCCCTCGCGGAGGGGCTGGTGAAGAACGCGCTCAGGGCGAAGGGCTTCAGGCCGATCGGATCTTGAAGCGGGCCTCGCCATCGCGACAATGGCTCCCAATTCGATGGATCGTCGCCCCATGTCGCCTTCAGCGCCTCTGTTTCCCATCGCCTCTGTCGGTCTGCTGGCCCTGGTCGGGCTTTCGGCCTGCCCGTCGCCAGACGCCAGCCTGCCCCGAGAGGCGGTCGGTCCCGCCGGGCCAACGATCGATCCAATCTCGAGAGTCTGCCCGGCTCGAGTCGCCGTGCTTCCACAGTGCTCTGGGGGGTTCGCCGACGGGGGTGCGGTGGCGCCCGATGGGGAACGAGTGTTCGTCGTCGGCGGCGCCGCCTCGGGTGTCTGGAGCCTCAGGGCTGGCAGCCGAGTCGCGACGGTCTCCGTGCCCTCGAGCTTCGGTTGGGCGGAGTGGAACCGCGGAGGAGGGCTCGTCGCGGCGCTGCACGGCGAGGGTCTCCCCGACGTCTTCGAGGTGTTCGATGCGTCGACGGGGAGGTCGATCGGGAGGCAGAGCGTCGGCCGTGGGAGCCCGGTCTCGGTCTCGTTCAGCCCCGACGGCGCGCGCGCACTCTACGCAGGCGGCGCCGCTGAGCCATCGCTCGTCGTGGTCGACACGGCGACAGGTGCACGCGCGTCGGCCGACACGCCGATCGGCACCGACTTCGGCGTGAGGTGGGCATCGAGCTCCAGCGCGTTCCTCATCAACGCCCTCTACGACGCCGAGACGCTGAAGGTCCGGATGAAGCTGCCGACGCTCAACCTGCCCGCGCTGGCCGTCGCAAGAGCGGGAGATCGCTTGGCGTCGGTCGACGACCGCGGTCAGGTCCGCGTCGCGCTCGCTTCGACGGGCAAGGTGGAGCGCACGTTCGACGCGGCGAAGGGGGTCCGGCTGGCAGTGCCCGGTGACCAGAGCGAGGACGCGCGCGCGCCGGTGCCGGTCTGGGGCCTCACGTTCTCGGACGATGGCAGGTCGCTCTTCGCCGCCCTCGGAGACGGCCGTGTACGTCGCTTCGACGTCAAGACCGGCCGGCTCGACCAGGAGCTGCGCGTCGGCTCAGGCGCCTTCCTGGACGACCCCGCACAGCGAACCTTCGAGTCGGAGTCGCGATCGCTCCACGCCAGCCCGAGCGGACGATTCATCGTGCTGTTCGACGCCTATGGCGCCGTGGAGCTGCTCGACACGACCTCCTCCAAGAGGACCGTGCTCGGGGAGGCAGGAGACGTCACGACCCTGGGAAGCGTGGCGCCCCCCGTCTTCAGCGCGGACGAGGCCTGGCTCCACGTCGGCCGAGGCGGCGCGCTGTTCGTTCCGGCCACCGGCGCGCGAGCCAGGGAGACAGGGATCATTGGCGAGGCCACCTTCTCCTCCTCGGGCGCGGTGGTCGTGGGCGGCCGGGCTGACGGAACCGGGGTTCGCCTCATGAGGCTCGCCGACGGCGTGTTCGTCGACGTGGCGATCGGCACGGAAGGGGCGACGGCCGCCATGGTCGTGCGCGGGCCCTCTGGCCTCTACGCGGGGCCCGTTGGGCTCGCCAGCTGTGCAGACGGGACCGACGCCCCCGGCAGGCCCATCGAGCTCGCCCCGTCGCTGCTCTCGGACTTCTGGGCGGGAGCGCCGCTCGCCAACCGCTGCGATCCGCTCACTGCTCCCTGAAGCCCTCCGCGGGCCGGATGTTGGCCGCGTACAGGCTGGGGATGACCGTGGCGAGCAGGCACAGCGTCAGCGCGACGGCGCCCGTGATGGCGAACTCTTGCCAGCGCATGAGCACTGGGAGCTGGGAGATGAAGTAGACCTTCGGATCGAGGGGAAACGCCCAGACGAGCAGCCCCCTGCACACACCGAAGCCGATGAGCAGGCCGAGCGAGGTGCCCAGGCCGCCGATGATCCCGCCCTGGTAGAGGAAGACCCTGAGGATCGCGGAGTCGCTCGCGCCCATCGCCTTGAGGACGCTGATCTCCTTCTTCTTGTCGAGCACGACCATGATCAACGTCGCCACGACCGTGAACGCGGCGACCAGGATGATGAGCGCGAGGACGCCGCTCATGCCGATCTGCTGGATCAAGAGGGCGGTGAAGAGCCCGTGGTTCAGCTCCTTCCAGTCCATGATGCGATAGCCGCACGCGTCGTCGCTGCAGCCCGGAGAGCGCCGCGCGGACCGCCTCGACGACGTCGTCCGACTTGTCGATGTCGGCGATCTTCATCTCGATGCCGGTGACCGTGTCGCCCTCGTCGTAGAACTCCTGAGCCTCGTACAGGTCGGTGTAGACGAGCTTGGAGTCGTATTGATCGAAGCCGGCCTCGAACATCGCCATGACGCGGAAGCTCTTCGCGACCGGGGCCTTCACGGCGCCACCCGAGAACTGGAAGCCGATGGTGGGCGACGAGACGGTGACGCACGTACCGAGCTTGAGATCGAGGTTCTCCGCGAGGGAGACGCCGACCACGATCCCGGGCAGCTTCTTCACCAGCTCGGCGTCGTCACAGGGGTCTTTGACCAGATCCTTGAGGACCTCGTCGTCGTCCTCCGGGAGCTTGCTCGTGTAGCCCCCTTCGGGCGTGACCTCACCCTCGGGCGCCGGCTTGGCGTCGGCCGGCGGCTCGTCCTTGGCGTCGGGCTCCTTCGCGTCTTTGGCGGCGTCTTTGGCGGCGCCCTTGTCCGTGCCGCCCTTGTCCGTGGTGCTTTTACCCGCAGCGTCTTTGGCCTTCGCGTCGACGGCGGGCTCGTCAGCGGGCGGGTCCGCGGGCTTCGAGCCGCCCTGCTTCTCGTAGTACCGCATCGCGTCGCGGATCACGGGGGCGGCGTGCCCCCCTGCGTCGGCGTCGCCCGCGTCGGCGTCGCCCGCGTCGGGCGAGGTGGCGTCGGAGTGAACCGGAGGCGGCTCAGGAGAGGGAAAGGGAGGGACGTCGCCGGTCGGGATCGGCTCGATCTTCGGAGCGGGCGGCATCGCGCCCTCGCGCCTCAGCCCGGCCAGCAGGCCGATGCCGCACGCGAGATCGCTGGGCTTGGGACACTCTCCCGCCTCGCCGCGGATCACGTGGCGCGGCAGATCGAGCACCGGGGGGACCTCGGGGGGCAACCCGACGCCGAGGCTCGCCTGGGGATCGACGCCCTTCACCAGCACGCCGGTCGCGGTCTTCTCGCCGTGCGAGAGCATCATCGGGTTGATGCTGAAGGGGGCGACGTTCATCACGCCCTTCACCCCTCGCACCCGGTCCATGATCTCCCGGTAGTTGCGAAACTCGGGCGAGTGCTTCAGCACCAGCACGTGCGCGTTGACCCCGAGCACCTTCTCGCGAAACTCTGCCTGGAACCCGCCGGTGACGCTCATCACGGTGAGCAGGGCGGCGACGCCGAGGGCGACGCCCAGGATCGCGAAGGCCGTGCCGACCGAGATGCTGGCGCGCTTCTTCGAGCCCAAATAGCGGACGGCGAGCCGCAGCGGGTATCCCATCGACGAGAGGGGCTCTAGCAGAAGGGGCCGACCGACGCGAGGCCGCGCGTGGCCCTCGCCGCTCCGGGCTCGTTCCGCTAGCCTGACCGCTGGCCGACGCCCGTCCGGCGGGGCATCGCTCGGCCGTCCCTCGCCACGTGAAGACGCTGCTCGACAAGGTGCCCGAGGACGTCGCCTTCCTGGTGAGGCGGCTCCGCGAGCGAGGCAAACGAGGCTGGATCGTCGGCGGGTGCGTCCGCGACCTGCTGCGCGGCAAGGAGCCGAAGGACTGGGACGTCGCGACCGACGCCCGACCCCAGGAGGTGAAGCGCTTCTTCTCGCGCGTCATCGACACCGGCATCGCCCACGGCACGGTCACGGTGCTGGTCGAGCACCGCCCGTACGAGGTCACGACGCTCCGCGGCGAGGGCGCTTATTCTGACGGCCGCCGCCCCGACAAGGTCGAGTTCGTGGACGACATCGTGGCCGACCTCGCGCGGCGCGACTTCACGTTCAACGCCATCGCCCTCGACCCGATCGACGGCCACGTCATCGACCCGTTCGGCGGCCAGGCCGATCTCACCCGAGGCGTGCTCCGGGCCGTAGGCGACGCGCGCGAGCGCTTCGCCGAGGACGGGCTGCGCGTCCTGCGCGCCGCGCGCTTCAGCGCGACGCTAGAGGTGAAGATCGACGAGGACACCGAGCGCGCAATGGGCTCCGCCGCGTCCCACGACACGTTCAAGAAGGTCAGCCAAGAGCGCGTCCGCGACGAGTGGATGAAATCGATGAGCGCGGAGCGCCCGAGCGTCGCCTTCGACGCCATGCTGCGCACCGGCCTGCTCGCCATCACCTGCCCCGAGCTCGTCGAGTCGGTCGGCTGCGAGCAGAACCGCTACCACGCGTTCGACGTGTGGGGGCACGCGATGGCGTGCCTCGACGCCGCCGAGCCCGACGCGCTGCTCCGCTTGAGCGCGCTGTTGCACGACGTCGGCAAGCCGCGCTCGCGCGCCTTCTCCGACAAGACGAACGACTACACGTTCTACGACCACGAGCGGATCGGCGCGCAGATCGCGGACCCGATCCTCCAGCGCCTCAAGTTCTCGAACGACGAGCGCGCCAAGGTCGCCTCGCTCGTCCGCCACCACCTCATCTGCTACTCGCCCGACTGGACCGACGCGGCCGTGCGCCGCTGGCTCCGGCGCGTCGGCACCGACCTCGCGCCGATGCTCTATCGGCTCGGGCGCGCCGACGTGCGCGGCAAGGGCCGGCCGGCCGACGCCGACCTCAACAACATCGACGAGCTCGAGCGGCGAGCGAGCGAGCTGCTCGCGAGCGGCGCCGCGCTCTCCACGCGAGACCTCCAGCTCAAGGGGGGAGACCTCATGAAGGAGCTGTCGATCGCCCCGGGCCCCGTCGTCGGCAAGATCCTCGAGCGCCTGCTCGAGCTGGTGACCGACGAGCCGACGGCGAACGAGCGGGAAGCCCTGCTCGCCGAGGCGCGGCGCCTCCACGCCGAGCTGACACGAGACGCGAGCTGACGCGTGGGCGCCGCGAGCTCGGCCGGCGAGTCCGACGCCGCACGCCTGCGCGAGCTCGCGCTCCTCTTCTTGCGGCTCGGCGCGACCGCGTTCGGCGGCCCCGCCGCCCACATGGCGCTCATGAAGCGGGAGGTCGTGGACCAGCGTAAATGGCTGACCCCGGCGCAGCTGCTCGACCTGATCGCGGCGACCAACCTCATCCCCGGCCGAGTTCGACCGAGCTCGCCATCCACATCGGGCAAGAGCGGGCTGGCCAGCGAGGCGCGGTGGTCGCCGGCGCCTGCTTCATCTTGCCGGCGACGCTCGTCACGCTCGCGGTCGCGTGGCTGTACGTCGAATACGGGCACCTCCCCCGCGCGGAGGCCGCGCTCTACGGCATGAAGCCGGTCATCGTCGCCATCGTGGCGCACGCGCTCTTCAGCCTCGCGCGGGTCGCGGTGAAGAGCGCGGGGCTGGTCGCGATCGGGCTCGCGGCGGTGCTCGCATGCGCCCTCGGGGTGCCGGAGCTCGCGGTGCGCGGGGGCGCCGCCGCCATTGCCGCGGCGAGCCGAACGACGCCCGGCAAGGCGGGCGCGCCCGCGGTCGTCGCTGGGCTGCCGGCGCTCGTGGCGACCGCCGCGCCGAGCGTCACCACCGGCGGCATCTTCCTGGTCTTCCTGAAGATCGGCAGCGTCCTCTTCGGGAGCGGGTACGTGCTGGTGGCCTTCTTGCGCGCCGACCTGGTGGAGGCCCGCGGCTGGCTCACCGAGGCCCAGCTCCTCGACGCGGTCGCCGCGGGGCAAATCACGCCCGGACCCGTGTTCACGACGGCGACGTTCATCGGCTACCTCCTCGACGGCCTCCCCGGCGCGAGCGCGGCGACCGTCGGGATCTTCTTGCCGGCCTTCGTGTTCGTCGCCGCGAGCGGGTGGCTCTTGCCTCGACTCCGGCGCTCGAAGACCTTCGGCGCCGCGCTCGACGGCATCAACGTCGCGTCGATCGCCCTGATGCTGGTGGTGACCTTCGATCTCGCGCGCGCCTGCCTGATCGACCCCTTCGCGATCGCCCTCGCGCTCGGCGCGTTCGCGGCGCTCGTGCGCACGAAGGTCAACCCGATGTGGCCCGTCGCCGGCGGCGCCGCCGGCGGCGTGGTGCTCCGCGCGCTCGGCTGGGTGTAGCCTCCAGACATCCTCCCCGCTCAGCGCTCCGCCACCGCCTCCGTCGCCGACTTCGCGCTCCGCTTCGCGTACTTCACGCTCGCGCCGGTCTTTGTCGTCTTCTTCGCGCTGATCGTCCCCATCACGCCGATCGTGATCAACGTGGGCATCACCTTCGCGGCGCTCGCGGGGTTCGAGGTGCTGAGGACCCGCTTCCACCGCCGGAGCCTCATCCGGCGCCTGCTCAAGCGGCACCTCGCGCTGCTCGAGTTCTACCGGACGACGCCGCCGAGCCCGTTCATCTACTACCTGACGTTCCCGGTGCTCGCGCCGATCCTGTATGTCGTCTCGCCGAAGGCGCGGCGAGAGATCAAGCTCTACCGGCGCTTCGTGTTCGCGAACTTCGTGGTGCTCGCCCTGCTCAAGGTGCGAGAGCACCAGACCCTCTGGGCGCCGGAGCTCTCGTTCGCGGACTTCGCTCGCTCGACCGCCGTGGTCCTCTTGTTCCAGCTCGCCTTCGTGCTGGTGTTGGTCGTACCGGTGATCGTGACGGTGGTCGACTATCGAGCGAGAAAGCAGGACAAACGCCTCACCGTCCTCGCGATCCTCTTCGCTGGCACCTCCTCGCTCGCCGCCGCTGGGTACCTCGCACAGCCCGAGGGCAAGCTGGTGCCGTTGCCCGTGTGCGCCCGCATGAGGCAACGGACCGAGGCGGCGCCGGAGCGCGCCGAGGCCGCGCGCGACGCGGCGCTCGAGGTCGCGGCGGCGCACGCCGACGAGGGCAAGCGAGCGAAGCGCCGGCGCGGCGGCGAGGAGCTCCTCGGGCGACCGCTCGAGCTCGCGCGCGAGGAGCTCAAGCGCTTCTACAAGGACGACGAGGCGACCTGCTTCCGCCTGTTCTCGATCGAGGACAAGGCCGGCGAGCCGGTGCTGTTGCTCCAGGGCGACGTGAAGCGACGCAAGCTCGCGCCGGTGTGGGCCGCGCGCCGCGCGGGCAAGACGACCGAGCGGATCGTCGACGACGCCGACCTCGGCGGCGCCGAGGCGCTCAAGGAGATCGCGCGCTGACCCGGGGGGTGTCCCTAGTTCACTTCGTAGGCCTCCGTGGACTCCGTCCAGCACGCTGGACTCCGTCCACTCCGGCACGGCTCGGGGTTCGCCCGGCCCTCGCTCACGCTCGCAAGTGAAGGCCGGGCAATCCCCGAGCCTCACCCCGACCTATGTTCCACCCCCCTGATCTTGATGGGCCGACCTCCGGTCGGACTACGACACCATGCGACGCGCCATGCGCGTCGCGATGGTCATGATGGTCAGCTGCGGGTTCACGCCCAAGCTGGTGGGGACCACGCTGCCATCGACGACGTACAGGCCGCCCACGTCCCACGCCTTGCCGTCCGGATCGACGACCGAGCTCTTGGGATCGACGCCCATCCGCGCGCTGCCGAGCGGGTGTTGAGACGAGCACTCGAGCCGCATCGCCGGCACGCCCTCGAGATCCATCGCGGAGAGCTCGTCGGCGGTGACGCCCTTCTGGCCAAGGATCGGCGGGAAGACCTCACGCGCCCCCGCAGCGAAGAACGCCTCCGCCATGGTGCGGATGATGCGCGGGATCTTCGCCTTGTCGGCCGCCGCCATTCGGTACGTGACGATCGGCTCCCGCCCCGGGCCGCGACGGACCGTACCGCCGCCCTCGTCGTGGATGAGGCCGCCGAACACGGCGAGGTGCGGGATGAGCTTGGCGCCGCGGGAGTGCTCCTCGCCGAAGCCAGGCATCGTCGCGGCCAGCACCCCCGGCGGGACGAACAGCCCCATCATCGTGATCCCCTCGGCCTCGAGGGTGCGGGTGTACGCGCTCTGCAGCGCCCCCTTCCAGCCGTCGATGCGCTCCTCGAAGCGGGCGAACATGCGGAACGCCGGGTGCAGCGTCATGTTGCGCCCGACCTGCCCCGAGCGGCGACCGACCCCGCTGCGCTCGAGCAGCAGGGGCGTGTGGTAAGCGCCGGCCGCCACCACGACCCGGCGCGCGCGCACCGAGATCTGCCCCTGGCGCGACAAGAAGCCGCCGTCGCGCTCGAGGATCCTTCCCTTCACCCCGACCGCGCGGCCGGACTCCACGACGATCTGGTCGACGAGGCAGTCGGAGAAGATCGTCGCGCCCGCGGCGACGGCCCTGGGCAGGTAGGTCATGTCGACGCTGAGCTTGGCGCCGTGGGGGCAGCCGAAGTTGCAGCGCCCGCAGCCGTTGCAGCCGCGCGTGTTGCGCCGCAAGGGCTCGATCGTGAGGCCGATCTTCTGCGCGCCCTCGGCGAAGCGCCTGGTGGAGAGCGAGCGCATCGACTCGGGCACCTCCTCCACCGAGATCGCGCGCTCCACCTCGTCGAAGTACGGGGCGAGGCGCTCGCTGGTGTAGTCGGCGAGCTCGAGGCGGTGAGACCACTCGTGCAGGACGTGCTCGGGCGTGCGGAAGCACACGCCGCCGGTCACGATCGAGGAGCCGCCGACGGCGCGACCCATCGTCACGTTGATGGTCGGCGAACCGCCGACCCCCACCGCGACGGTCATGCCCCCGTCGCGCCAGGCGCGGCGCAGGTGCTGGCTCGGGCGCATCTTCTGGATCTCGGCGACCGGGACGTGCGGCCCCTCCTCCAGGATGACGACGCGCTCGCCGGCCTCCGCCAGGATCGCGGCGACGACAGCGCCGCTCGCGCCCGAGCCGATCACGACCGCGTCCGCGTCGATATCGAGGTCACCCGCGTGGCGGCGGCCCTCACGCACCGGGGTGCTCACGATAGGCATGACAACCCCTCGTCAGACGGGCCGATCACGCCGGCGTCGCGCAGCGCTTCGGGGTGCTCGTAATACAGGATGGAGAGGATCGCCTTCACCGCGAGCAGCGGGAGCCCCGCAGGCGTGTGCTCGAGGGCGTCGAGGGCGCGGACCCGGTCGGCGAGCGACAAGCGAGACAGAGGAGGAGCTCTCCCTGCGAGCGGGGGCGCAGCCCACGACGCGACGAGCAGGCCGCCGACGAGGATCGCCCGCACGCGGGGGCCGGCTTGCTCGACGAAGTCCTCGAGCTCGCGCATCAGCCAGTCGATGCGGTTGGAGGGAGGGGGCCCGCCGGCGTCGGCGAAGAGCGCCTCTGCGAACACGCGTGCGTCACGCAGCCAGAATGCCACGGGCGCCCTTTACGACGCTCAGAACGGTGAGACGAGGAGTTTCTCGCGCACCGCCGAGGAGCAGCCGCTGCCACCGAGACCGCCGCAGAAGTCTTGATCGACCCACGCTTGATCGCCGGGGAAGCCGATGACCGTGAGCTCGGTGACGAAGGGGAAGCTCTCCTCGCCGACGTTCACGAAGGGCATGAGCAGCGCGAAGTCGTCCGGGTCGGCCACGCGATCGGGGCCGCAGTCCTCGTCGAAGCAGGGGACCACCGAGATCCCCTCGCAGATCGCGATCGACGCGTACGTCGCGTGTTTGTTCGCCGACGGGAAGACGACCCAGCGCGGCTCGAGCAGCGCGGGGTCTACCTCGTAGCTGAGCTCGGCGAGATCGGCGCCCTCGAACACCCGCCCATGGTCGGTGATCGTGCCTTCGTGCGCGGCGGTGTACGCCGCCGACAGGCGCGCCCCGCCAGGACCTCGCGCCGGGTCGTGCTCGAGCGCGACGACGACCCGCTCGCTGTCGCCGTTGTGAGACGTGAAGCCGCCGCAGCTGCCGTAGTCCTTCGAGTAGCCGAGCATCGTGTACACGTGCACCCGACCGTCTACGGGCGCGACCCGCCCGACGATTCCGGTCATCGCCGTGGCGTCGGAGACGAGCTGCTCCTCCTCGTCGAGGACCAGCGTCGGGCGGAGGCGGTCGAGCACGACGTCCTCCCACGCGTCGACGAGGCCGTCCTGGTCTGCGTCGGCGCACGGGGCGCCGTTCACGAGTGCGCACGCCTCCGGTGAAGAGGGGAGGTTCGTCTCGAGCACGAGCACCGCACCGTCCAGGGAGGTGTGGACCTCCAGGGTGAAGCCGGCCTCGCCGCCGACCCCGCCGCCCCCTGCGCTTGTGCCACCGCCCCCTGCGCTCGCAACACCGACGCCACCGGCTCCCACGCTGGAGCCGCCCGACGAGGTCGACTGCGAGCCACCAGCGCCGCCCTCTCCCGCTCCGGCCCCACCCGCGCCGCCGGTGGGCGGCGCGTCGTCGGAGCAGCCCACCAGGAGCAGCGCGGAGACGGCGAGGGCGCGCACCATGCCTCGAGACATAGCACGCGCCCGGGGGGCGCTACTTCTTCGCCGCGTCGGGCGCCGCTGACCCTGCGGGCGCGCCGCTGCTGGCCGGCTGCGCCGAGCCTGCGGGCTCCTCTTTCTTCTCTTCCTTCTTCTCTTCTTTCTTCTCCTCCTTCTTCACGTCGGCTGAGGCGGTCGACGAAGGCTTCGGCCCCCCGCTCCCCTGCGCGCTGGCGGTCGCGGACCCGGCCTGCGGAGCGTCCGACGGACAACCGGCGAGGAAGGACAACGTGACGAGCGCGGACACGAGCGTGGCGGACAAACGGATCATGGTCGTACCTCTCCCATCGCGCGGCCGGGGCCGCGCGCGAAACACCAGCATTGGCGCCCGGGAACCCCCAGGGCGTCGCAGCTTCCGCCGAGCACGGCGGCCTCGCTGCAAGGACCAATCTGCGATCCGCGCGGCGCGCCGCCAGTCAATCGATGCAATTCATCGTCGCGGCGCGCCCGCGATTTCGACGATCGTAACCGCGCTGTCGCGATCGTCAGAGACTTGTCACGCCTCGCCTCAGTTGACCCGCCGGAGGACGAAATTGCCCGCGTCGAAGACGAACAGGGACGACGAGGGGTGGTGGTACGCGATGCTGAACGGCCCCGAGAAGAGCGCCGCCGTCCCCACTCCCTCTGCGTAGCCGCCGGTGGGCGGGTTGGCGCCGCACGAGCAGTCGATCTGGCAGGCCGCGTACGTGCCGAGCATCGTGCTGACGACGCCGGTCGCAGCCACCGCCTGACGGACGGTGTGCGCGTTGAACTCGACCCAATAGAGGCTCGTGCCGTCCGAGGTCATCCCGCGCGGCCGGTGGACGGCGGCGGCGGCGCCGGTGCCGTCGACGTAGCCGCAGGCGCCGCTGCCGGCGAACGTCTTCACCTCCGTCGTGACCGTGTTGTAGGAGCGGATCTGGTTGCCGTTGGTGTCCGCGATGTACAGGACGCCCGACCCGTCGGAGGCCATGTAGCGCGGGCTGATGAAGCGCGCGGCCGCGCCCAGCCCGTCGACCTGCCCGGTCATGTACGCCGCACCCGCGAGGGTGGTGACGTCCCCCGTCGCAGGGTCGAAGCGTCGAAGCGTCGAAGCGCTGCCGTCGACCAGGTAGACGTAGCCATTGAAGTACGTCAGCCCGCGGATGCCATCGAATTGAACCGCTGCGCCATTGCCATCCATGTACCCCTGCGTGCCGGAGCCTACCGCGGTGGTCACCGCGTACGGCGGCGTGAGGGACACCTCGCGGATCACGTGGTTCGCGCCGTCCGCCACCCATAGCCGAGCGCCGTCCGTCGTAATGGCCTCGACGCTCCCGAACCGGGCGCTCAAGCCCGTGGGGTTGTCGACGTAGCCCGCGCTACCGCCCGCGAGGGTCGTCACCAGCGCGGTCTGGACGTTGACGCTGCGCACCGTCTGGTTGCCCTCTTGGGTGATGAACAGGTGGGTCGCGTTGACGGTCATGGTGCCCGCGCCCGAGAAGCGCGCCGCGCCGCCGATGCCGTCCGTCACCCCGCCCTGCCCAGCCGCGCCGGCGAAGAGCGTGGTCGTGTTCGCGAAGTTGCACGTCGGGTTGCAGCCGTCGCCGTTCGTCGCGTTGCTGTCGTCGCAGACCTCGCTCGACTCCTGCAGGCCATTGCCGCACGTCGCGCCGACCAGCTCGAACTGGCAGGTCGAGCTGCAGCCGTCGCCGTTCACCGTGTTGTCGTCGTCGCACTCCTCGTCGTTGACGAGGTCGAGCGTCCCGTCCCCGCAGGTCGGCGCGGCCTCGAGCCTGCAGAACGAGTCGCAGCCGTCGCCGTCGACGGCGTTGCCGTCGTCACACTCCTCGCCGTTGCCGAGATCGACGTTGGAGTCGCCGCAGGTGACCGGCGGCATCCCACCCGCGCCGCCGTCCCCTCCCGAGCCACCCGCGCCGCCCGTAGCGCCGCCGCCGACGCCCCCTCCGCCGCCGTCATCGCTCCCGCCGCCGCCCGCGGCCCCCGCCCCTCCGGCGCCCGACCCGCCCCCGCCGGTCTGGTTGAAGACGTCGTCCGACGAGTCTCCACACGCCCCGAGCACGAGAATCGCAGCCCCGATCGCAAAGCTCTTCATGTCGACCTCCGAAGCCAAGAACGCCAACCGCCCAGCGTACGGCCCAGGGGCGGGCGTTGAACAGCCTCGCCGCACCTCACCCGAGCGCGCGTTTGAAGCGCACCACCGCCAGCGCCATGAAGGCGATCGCCAGCCCTGCGAGGTGGGCCAGGGGGCGGGCGATGTCCTCGAGGCCAGCTCCTCGCAGCAGGATCGAGCGCAAGATCTCGATGTAGTAGCGCGCAGGGTTCACCCAGGTGATGGGCTGCACCCACCCCGGCATCGCCTCGACCGGGGTCATCATCCCCGACAGCAGAATGGCTGGGAGGATGATGAAGAAGGCGCCCATCAGCGCCTGCTGCTGGGTCCTCGAGAGCGCCCCGACCACCAGCCCGAGCCCCAGGGTGCTCGTGAGGTACACGACCGCCGAGAGCATGAGCACCGGGATGGGTCCGCGCAGGGGGACGTCGAAGACGACGTTTCCCACCACCAAGATCACCGCCTGATCGAGCAGTCCGAAGATGGCGTACGGGATGGTCTTCCCGGCCATCAACACCATGGGGTGGATGGGCGTCACGAGCAGCTGCTCCATCGTGCCCACCTCCCGCTCCCTCGCTAGGCCCATCGCCGTGATGATCGCCGTCACGATCAGCAGGATGGACGCGCCCGTCGCAGGCACGATGTACACACGGCTCTTGAGCGAAGGGTTGTAGAGCAACCTCGGCTCCAAGGTGACCCGCGGCGCGCGCCCCGCCGAGGCCGGCAGACGCGCGAGCGCCTCCCGCAGGGAGACGCGCGACGCGTACTGCTCGAGCGCCGCGCTCGCGGCGACGCTGCCCGTAGGGTCGGAGCCGTCGACCAGGACCTGGAGGGCCACCGGCACGCCGGCCTCGACGTCCCGACCGAACCCTCGCGGGATCACCAGCGCCACCGTCGCGTCGTTGGAGCGGAGCGCGTCCATCGCCTCGTCGACGGTGGCTACGTCCCGCGTGACGAAGGTGCCCTCCGCAGAGAGGCCGCGGGCGAGCTCGCGGCTCCGCGCGCTCCTGTCGTCGTCGACGATCACCGTGTGGGCGCGTTGCAGCTCCAGGTTCGCGGCGAAGCCGAGCAGCGTGAGCTGCACGATGGGGATCGCCAGGACGACCGCCATCATGCGCTTGTCCCGTAGGGCCTGGAGCAGCTCCTTGCGGATCAGCGCGAAGAGGGTCGACAGGGCGCTCGCGGCTCCCGGGCTCAAGCGACCCTCCTGCGGAAGCGCGCCGTGGAGATCGCGATGACCACGACCGAGAACACGGCGAGCGAGAGCGCGTCGCGCTGGAGGTCCTTGGCGCCCACGTCGCGCAGCAGGATGCCTCGCACCGCATGCATGAAATGGCGCGCTGGCAGGACGTTCGAGATCACCTGCAGCGGACGCGGCATGTTGTCGATCGGCAGGATGAACCCCGACAGCAGGATCGCCGGCAGCATGGACGTCATCGCCGCGACCTGCGTGGCGACCATTTGGTTCTTGGTGACCACGCTGATGAGCAGCCCCTGTCCGAGCCCAGCGACGATGAACAGCGCCGACAGCGCCAAGAGGAGCAGCATCGACCCGCGGATCGGCACGTCGAAGGCCCAGGTGCCCGCCGCGAGCACGAGCAGCAGCTGCAACATGGCGACCCCCGAATACGGCACGAGCTTGCCGATGACGATCTCCAGCCGGCGCACCGGCGTCGCGAAGAGCTGCTCCATGCTGCCCCGCTCCCACTCGCGCGCGACCGTGAGGGCCGTGAGCAGGACCGACATCATCGCCTGAATGACCACGACCAGGCCCGGCACGAGGAAGAGCGCCGATCTCGAGCTCGGGTTGTACAGCGCGCGCACGCGGGCCTCGATGGCCTCGGGCGCTTCTCCGAGCTCAGCGCGCGTGAGGTCGCGGTTGACGGTGACGGCGAACCGGCTCGCGGAGGCCTGCACCGTCGTCGCCGTCGAGTTGTCCCCGGCGTCGACCAGGAGCTGCACCGTGGCCGTCTCTCCCCGCGCGAGCGAGGCCCCGAAGCCGCGAGGCACCACGACGCCCACGCTGGCCTCGCGGCGGCGCAGCATCGGCTCGATCTCGTCGGCGCGGTCGACCGTGGCCCGGCGCTCCAGGGTGCGACCCGAGAGCAGCCTGGCGACGACCTCCCGGCTCTGGGGGGTGCGGTCCTCGTCGGCGACGACGACGGGGATGTGGTCGACGTCGAAGGTGACCGCGTAGCCGAACAAGGCCAGCATGATGAGCGGCATCCCAATGGCGAAGGCGAGCGTCCCTGGGTCGCGCAGGATGTGCATGACCTCCTTCAGCGCAATGGCGCCGACGCGACGGAGCGCCGCCGCCGCGCGCCGCCTCACGCGGCCACTCTCCCGGCGACCGCGAGGAACACGTCCTCGAGGGTCGCGGAGATCTCCTCGGCGCTCGGATCCTGCGCGCCGCCCGCGCGGGCAGCGGCCTCGAGGGCGACCCCTCCGGGGGCGTCGTCGGCGCAACGCACGTGGAGCCCGGCGCCGAACGGCTCCACGGCCCGCACCCAGGGGAGCGCCGATATCGCCTCCCGAGGCAGCCGCCGGCCGCGCAGCGCGAAGGTGCGGCCAGGCACGAACGAGCGCTTGAGGCCGCTCGGGGTGTCGAGGGCGACGAGCCTGCCGTCGACCATCATCCCGACGCGCCCGCAATACTCGGCCTCGTCCATGTAATGAGTCGTCACGAAGACGGTCGTCCCGGACGCCGCGAGCCTGCGAATGATGCGCCAGAAGTTGCGTCGCGCCTCGGGGTCCACGCCGGCGGTCGGCTCGTCCAGGAACACGATCGAGGGTGCGTGGATGAGCGACGTCGCGAGGGCGAGCCGCTGGCGCGTCCCGCCCGGGAGCGCGCCGGCGGGCCGAGGGTCGCTCGGCGAGAGCCCAACTTCGCCGAGCAGCGCTCTCGCGCGCTCGAGCCGGGCTCGCCTGGGGATGCGGTAGGCTCCGCCGAAGAAGTCCAGGTTCTCCAGCGCGGAGAGGTCTGGGTAGAGCGAGAACTTCTGCGACATGTAGCCGACCGACATGCGCACACCGTCGGGGTCTCGCGCGACGTCGTGGCCTGCCACCATCGCCTGCCCCTCGCTCGGCGCGAGCAGCCCGCACAGGATCCTGATGGTCGTGGACTTCCCTGCCCCGTTCGCCCCCAGGTAGCCGAAGATCTCGCCGCGCTGGACCGTGAAAGAGACGCCTCGGACCGCGGTGAAGTCGCCGAACCGCTTGACCAAGCCGCGCGCCTCGAGGACCCCCGAGCCGGGGCTCATGCGGCGGCCCTGCCGCTCGCGCGAGCTGCCAGCGAGAAGTAGAGGTCCTCGAAGTCGGCCGAGCTGTGCGCGACGTCGGCGCCGAGCTCGGTCAGGCCGCGGCGGACCTCACTCGCGCTCTGCCGCTCGACCAGCGCGCGGATCCGCTCCCCTGCGGGCGTGACCGACAAGACGCCCGCGTGGGCCTCGAGGTAGTCGTCGATGGGGCCGCGATCTTGGGCGTGGGCCTCGAGCACGACGTCGGAGCAAGCCTGGACGAGGGCGGTCGGCTCCCCCTCGATGAGGACGTGACCGGCGCTGAGCAGGCAGACTCGATCGCACCTCGCCGCCTCGTCCATCGTCGGCGTGGCCACGAGGACGCCGATTCCCTCGGCGACCAGCTCATAAAGCAGCGCCCACAGCTCGCGACGGCTGACAGGGTCGACGCCATTGGTCGGCTCGTCCAGCACGAGGACCTGGGGTCGGTGAAGGAGCGCGCAGGCAATGGCGAGCTTCTTGTACATCCCGCCCGAGAGCGCGCCCGCCGGGCGGTCGTGGGCGCGCTCGAGCTGGGTTATGGCGAGCAGGCGCGACCGGCGCTCGCTGAGCTCCCTGCGCGAGAGCCCGAACAGGTGGCCGAAGAACCTCAGGTTCTCGTCGACCGAGAGGTCGGCGTAGAGGGCGAACTGCTGCGGCATGTAGCCGAGGTGCTCGCGGGCGTCGGCGGACGCGCGGCTCCAAGGCGTCCCCGCAACGATCGCCTCTCCGGCGTCGATATCGATGAGCCCCGTCAGCGCTCGCATGAGGGTCGTCTTGCCGGCGCCATCGGGCCCGACGAGCCCGAGCAGCTCACCCGGCCGCACCGCGAGGCTCACGCCGGCGAGGGCGGTGACCTCGCCGAAGCGGCGCACGACCTGCTTCGCCTCGAGCAGCGGAGTCATGGGCCGGTCCCCGGGAGGAGCACCTCGGCCGGCATGCCCGCGCGCAGCCGCCCGCCGGGGTTGTCGAGCTGGATCTCCACCGCGTAGACGAGCCGATCGCGGTCTTCGCGGGTCTGCACGTTGCGCGGCGTGAACTCGGCCTCGCTCGCGACGTGCCGCACCGTCCCTCGGAAGACCTCCCCCAGGTAGGCGTCGACGCGCAGCTCGGCGTCGGCGCCTGGCTGCGCGCGACCGAGCTCAGCGTTGGGGAGGTAGAAGGTGGCCTTCATCACGCTCAGGTCGACCATGGTGAGCACCCGCGCCCCGGGCCCGAGGACGGCCCCTGGCTCGTGAAGGCGGCCGACGATCGTGCCGTCGCTCGGCGCCTTCAGGGCGCACTCCGCCACCAGGGTCTTGGTGCGCTCTTCGTCCACCCGGGCGAGCTCGAGCCCCGCGCGGGCGACCTCCACCTGGGCCCCGGCGGACCCTATGGTCGCTTGCTGCGCCTTCGCGGCGAGGCTCGCCGCGCCGATGGTCGCGTGCGCCGCTCTCGTCTCTGCTTCGAGCGACTGCTCGGCCGTCTCCGCGTGGTCCAAGGTGCCCTTCGGCGCCGCGCCCTCGAGCGCGAGCGTCGTGGCCCGCTCTCGCTCGCGTGACGCCAGCTTGCGCTGCACATCGACCGAGCCCGCGCGCGCGGAGACGACGGCGACCTGCGCCGTGGCGGCGTTAGCGGCCTCCTTCGCGCCGGTCACGCCCGCCTCCGCGAGGGCGATCTGTGCCTCGGCTTGCTTGACCCGCGCGAGCGCCAGCGCGTGCGCCGCCTCCTGGTCCTCGCAGTCGAGGCGCGCGACAACCTGGCCAGCGACGACAGGGTCCCCCTCACGCACCAGGACCTCGACGAGGCGTCCGCCCACCTTGGTCGCCACGACGCTGTCCGTCCCCTCGAGCGAAGTCGATCCGCCCGAGGGGGCGAGCTTGGCGGCGTTCTGAGCACGGACCCGGAGCGCGATCACCACCGCGAGGGCAACGGCGAGCAACAGACCAGCGATCAGCTGCTTCTTCATACGGTCTCCCCGTGGTAAGTGTGTACTTACTTCCCACCGTGGACCTCACGTGTCAAGCTCCGCTTCGATGAGTGCCAAGAGCGA
Organism: Polyangiaceae bacterium; assembly: GCA_016719945.1. GTDB lineage: Bacteria > Myxococcota_A > Polyangia > Polyangiales > Polyangiaceae > Xiheicaenibacterium. The sequence continues at coordinate 196,995 of JADJYE010000007.1, forward strand.
TCCGTCCGGCGGGGCCCCCGATGCTCCGCCCACGGACACCCAGCGGAGGATCCTCGCGGCCGCCCTCGACCTCTTCGCGGACCGCGGGTACGCCGCGACCTCCACGGCCGCGATCGCAAGCCGCGCGGCCGTGGCGGAGAAGACGATCTTCGCGAACTTCACGAGCAAGGAGCGCCTCTTCGATCAGATCCTCCAGCCCGCGGTCCTCGATCTCCTGTTGCCTCGAGCGCTCGGAGGGGTCCGCGAGACGCTGGCGAAGCCGTGGACGAGCCTGCCCGCCTTCCTCGGCGCCTTGATGCGCAACCGCATGGAGTTCGTGCGCGACAACCCGGCGAAGCTGAAGCTGATCGCGCAGGCGGTCATCTTGCATCCGGAGATCTTCGCGAGGTTCGCGGCCATCTTCCGCGAGCAGCTCGAGCCGCGGGTCGAGTCGCTGCTCGCAGAGCTCGAGGCGCGCGGCGAGCTCCGCGCGATCCCCAGGGCGTCCCTGATGCGCATCGTGCTCTCGGTGACCGCGGGCTACATGCTCGCGCGCTTCGTCCTGCGCCCCGGGTCCGAGTGGGACGACGAGGCGGAGCTCGCGACGATGATCGACGTGCTGGTGAACGGGCTGAAGCCGAGCGCCCGCGAGCCTTGACCCGGGTCAGGCCGGCTCGTACGACCGGTCGATGCGCAAGTCGCTGAGTCGCGCGGCCCTCCTCGTCCTCGCCGGCTGCGGCGCGCGGACGCCGCTCGAGACCGACGACTCCCTCGAGTCGCCCTGCACCCCTGCGGCGGGCGGGGAAATCTGCGACGGCGTGGACAACGACTGCGACGGCGCCATCGACGAAGACCTCGCGCCCGTCACCTGCGGAGAGCTCGGCTGCGAGACGACGGTGCGCTGCGAGGGCGGGGTCATGCCGGCCTGCGTCCCGCGCGAGCCTTCTCCGGAGGTCTGCAACCTGCGCGACGACGACTGCGACGGCAGCGTCGACGAGGGCTTCGGCTTCGGGCCGGTGTCCGAGGCGATCACCCTGCGCGACGACGAGTTCGACACCGGCGATTGCACGAGCTGCAAGTGGGCGTGGGGCCCCGGGTTGGCCCCGGCTGGCGAGGGCTTCCTCGCGCTGTGGAACCTCGGCCTCAGCGGCGGAGAGCGACAGCCCACGCTCTACGGGCGGTCGGTCGATGTGCACGGACAGCCCACGAGCCCGGTCGAGCTCTTGCGCCAGGATTTTCTGCTCGAGCTACGGCCGATGCTCGGCCTCGAGCCGATGCCGGCGCGGGGCATGCCCTTCGACGCCGTGTTTCGCGTCGGCTCGAGCGACGTGCCCGGGCTGCTCTTCGTGCGCCCCGACGGGACGACGGAGACCGAGCGGCCGGTCCCGGCGTCGGGGCCCGTCAACGTGCCGCGCATGGTGTGGACCGGCGCGCGCTTCATCGCCGCGTGGGAGGAGGACAGCCGATTGCAGGTGGCGATCCTCGACGCGAACGGGGTCGAGGAAAGGCGCGCCGACGTCGACCCGCTCGAGCGCCCCGCTGCCATTACGCTCGGGCTCTACCCGGGCCGCGTGGGGATCCTGGTCTCACGCTATGAGGACGCGACCGAGGCGCGGAGCCAATGGCTCATCGTGCTCGACGAGCTCGGCCAGGTCACCACGCCGGCGCGGCAGCTCGACGTCGAGTGGACCAGCTGGCAGCGCCTGGTGGGGACCGAGCCCGGCTGGCTCCATGTTCGCCCGAACGACTGGGACGTCCCCTCCACGCGCCAGCCGCTCGACGTGGACGGCGACCCGCTGGGCGAGGCGCTCCCCTTCCCCGACGGGCGCCATTTCGACGACTCGGGGCTGCAGGACACCTTCGTCCCTCGGCCGGGTCGCGGGGAGATGATCGTGGCGTGGCAGAGCCCGGTCGGCGGCGACATGCACGTCGAGCTGCTCGACTGGCGGGGAGAGATCCTGCGGGGCTGGGCTGGGCCTCTGCAACCCGACCCGGGCTACGAGGAGGGATACCTGGTCAACCCGCACATCACCTTCGCCAACGAGCGGGTCCTCGTCACCTGGCACGGGCTCTCGGACGACGCGACGCCCAACCGGGTGATGGTGCGGGAGCTCGGCTGCGTGCCCTGAGCGGCGACGCCCGATCAGCGGCGCGGAAGCGGCTCGCCTAGAGGTATTCGCGCGAGCTCGTCGTCGCTCACGGTCACCATCTTGTGAGGGTCGAGGCCCAGCGCCTTGAAGGTCTGGATGTCGGGGATCTCCCGGCGGCGACCGCCCTCGATGAGGTAGACCTCGCGGCCCGTGCCGGTGACGATCGAGCCGTCTCCGAGCGGCCCAGCGCTCCCTTCGCCGCGGCGCTCGCCGCCCTCGACACCCTCTCCGCGGGGACCGGCGAGCGTCACGAGCTCGATCTTCACCAGCTCCGCGCACTGGGGCGGCGGACGCCCGGCGGTCGAGCTCGCCGCGGCGCACGCCGCGAGGACGCCCGCCTGGGTGAGCGTGCGCTCGTCGAGCGACTTCAGCTCGAACGCGCCCGCCCAGATCGACGCGACGTAATGGGTGGCGCCCTCGCAGTTGCCCTGCAGCTCGCGGGGCGAGACCGCTGGCAGCGAGGACAGGTAGCTGCCAACCGTCGTCAACAGCAGCGACAGCCCGCGACCCCGCTCGAGCTCGGAGGCGAGCTCGCGGGCGACGTCGGGCAGCACGGCCTGCAGGCGGTCGCGATTGCCCAGCGTGATCTTGGCGTCGTCGATCGTGCGCGGCTCGTACGTGTACCGGCCTTCCACGCGACAGTCAGGGAGGACTTGCAGGCGACAGTCCGCGTAGCGGACCACCGCGACCCCGTTCTTCGCCCGGCCCTCGAGATCGGCGCGCGTCGCGGGCGACCAGCCGACGGTGAGGCGATCGAAGCGCTCGGAGGCAGGGTTGCAGCGATCGCTGGCGGCGGAGTCACCCACGGCCATGGCCTCGCCCGGTCGAGTGGGGGATGTAGCCTCGAGCTGGGGCGCCGAAGCGCAGGCGACAAAGAAGGGAGCGGCGAGGACGAGCGCGCAGAGACGCATCATGCCCCGCAGGGTACAACGCTCGAGGCGCGGACCCGTACGCCGAAAGCGAGCACGCTTCGGACGTCCGCCGTGCGTGATGAACCGCCTCGCGGCTGCGTTCCATCGCAGTGTGGACCGTCGTGCGATGTGCGCTGATCGTCGGGCTCGCCGCTGGCGCCGCGACGCGGCTGTGCGAAGCCCCTCAGCCCACGACCGGCGCGGCGCGTCCCAGCTCGAGCCCTGTCGCGCAGAGCGCGCAGGGTCACGAGGCCGAGCGCGAGCGCGAGGCGCCCCCGCAGCCGCTCGGCGTCGCCTCGGCCGCGAAGGAGCTGTCCACGCTGGTGCTGCTGTTCGTCGCGGCCCCCGACCCGGAGGAGCTGGTCGGCGTCGTGGAGGCGGCGGGGGAGGATTGAGGGCTCTCATGACGGCTCAGCCCACCTTGCGGAGCACCCCGCCCGTCATCAGCTCCTCGAAGTGCTCGCGCACCCGCCTCGGGAGCGGCCCGCCGCGCACGCGAACACCGAGCTCCATGTTGAGCGCGAGCGCGTTGCCGGTGAAGTTGGCGCTGGACACGAGCAGCTCGTCGTCGTCCCCCACGAGCGTCTTCGCGTGGAGCGTCCCGCAGCGACCGTCGACCGCGGGCCGGGTCTCCGCCGGCCAATAGAAGGCTTCGAACTTGTCGAGCAGCTCGGAGCCGAACAGGGAGGGCAGGGGATCGAAGGCGACCTGCCCTCCCTGATCCTTGGCGTGCTCGGTGATGACCGTGACGTCGACGCCGCGCTCGGCGGCGCGAGCGAGCGCCTTCCGCACGTCGTCGACCTCGTACGCCGCGAACGTCACGAGGAGCAGCCGCCGCTCGACCGCGTCGATGATGTCGAGCAACGACTCCTCGATCCGCAAGAGCCCGAAGCGCTCGCCGTGGGGGCCGGTCCACACGAGGTCCACCCGCTGCCGCGCGCGCTCGGCCGCGGCGACCTTCGCCCCGACGCGCAAGGCGAGGGCCAGCCCGGCAAGGCCATCGGGATGGGTCGCGGCCCAGCGCTCACCGAGCGCACAGAGCCGCTCGCCTGCAGGTCCGACGAGCCGCGGGACGGCGCTGTTCCTCGCGACCTCACGCTCGAAGCGCTCGAGCAACGCCTGGGGCACCTCGCGAGCGACCTCGACGGCGGCCTCGATCAGCTCGTCGCTCATCGCTCGAAGAACCCGTCGGAGGACGCCACCGTTCCCACGAGCGTCCGCCGATCCAGATACCTGTTGCCGAGCTCGCACGACGTCTCCGGCGCGAAGCCGCAGGCGTGGCACGCCGCCCCATGAAGGCCGCGGGCGTCGGGCGCGTGCTCTGCGCAGAGCGGGTCCGACGAGCAGAGCCGCGCGTCATCGAGCGCGCGCCGGATCAGGCGCGTCAAGCGCGCGCGCTCACCCATCCTCACCAGCCCACCGAGCGTCCCTTCGGAGTCGGGCGCTGCAGTGTAGAGGAGCACCCCAGCCATCAGCGGACCTGCCGCCGGATCATCGTTGGCGTAGATACGCTCGTTGATGCTCGCGGCCGCGTAGCCGCACTCGAGCGCGAGCTGGCGCATGAGCGCATGGGAGAAGGTGTGGAGCAGCACGAGCTTCAGGCCCGGGTACCCCGCCGTCGCGGGCTCGACCTGGCGGGCGCGCCGGTAGGCCGCGTGGGCCCCCATCATCGCCTCGTTGAGCGCTGTGTGCCGCTCCACCCAGCGCTCGACCTCAGCGTCCTGGAGCTCGATGAAGATCCCCTCGCCTCGCACCTCCGAGGCCGGAACGAAGCGCGGCGCCCCTCGGCAGAGCGGCGCCCGATCCCCCTGCCCGTCCTCCACGATCTCCACGGTGCGGCAGAACCCAACCAGCGCGGTGACCGCTCGAAGCCGCTTGGCGAGCACGACGCGGCGGATCTCCCGCCGGTATTCGATGGGCTCCGGGGTCGGATCGATATCGAAGTCGAGCGTCCTCTCGGGCCTCGACTGGAGGGTGAGCGCGTTCCACTCGGGGATCTTCAGATCCCGCCCCTCATCGTCGTCCCCCGCCCCCGCGCGCCGCGCTTCGATCGCGCGCCACAGGTCCCCGGTCCCGTAGCTCGAGAAATCGCCGAGCTTGCCTTGCTTGCGCAGGTAGTCGACGACCGCGGGCGCGTCGACGTGCGACAAGGTCGCCGCCCAATGGCGCTCGACGAGGCGCGCGATCTGGCTCTTGGGCGACTGCGGAACGTGCAGCGCGCGACGAGCCACCGAGAACCAGAGGTTCGAGGCACCGAGCAGCATCGCGGATGGCTTCCGCGTGCACGGAGTCTCGTCGTAGTCCCTGAGGTGAGGGCGGCGCCCCGGACAGGGCGGCAGGTGTTTGGCCGCCTCCTCCCCGAAGGCCAGCGCCATCCGCTTGTTCCGCTGACACTTGCGGCAATGGACCCGTATGTCCGCCGCCTCGCCGGTGAAGCCCGTCTCGTCGAGCTGCAACATACCGTCGCAGGGGTCTCCGGCGCCGTGCACGAAGTGGCGCCAGGGAAAGTCGTCGAGGTGTCCACCGGCGCACGCCATCAGAAAGCGCGCTGGCAAGACGCGCGGCGCATTGGCTTTGTTGCAGTTATGGTGGACGTACTTGGTGAGGTCCGGTCGCCCCGGGGCGGTCACCAGCCGAAAGAGCCCGCTGCTGATCGGGGCGAGCACCCGGCAGAAGGAGCACCTCAAGTAACGAGGAAACGGCGCCACGGGGACGCCGATGACGGCCGGTGTCCCCAACAGGCCAGGCGTTGCCGAGTCCGGGAGGGCGGGCGGCCGCACGAGCCGCTCCACCTGCGGACCCAGGACCCTGCGGACGTCAGCGAGCAGACGCTCTTCCTCGACCGGGGTCGTGTAGCCCTCCGGCCAATCGTCGAGCCCCATCACGATGCCGGAGAGCTGCGGCAGGTCCACCACCTGACCGATTCCATAGGTGTGGATCAGCTGAGTCGGCCGCACCTCACCGAGCTTTCGCTCCAGGACGCTCACCCTGCACCTCCTTGCGGCGCGCGGGACGCGTCGAGGTTGCCGTCGTCGAGCACCAGCGCGACCGGCGTCTCGACGTCGCGGAGCGAGTCGAGGCACGTGAAGGTCCCCCACTCGGACCGCCCCGCGTGCTCCAACAGCCCGACGGTGGTCGCGTCGTTCTGCATCGCATAGCCGAGGGTCGCTCCGCCCTCCAGGCCACGGATGCGCTGGCGCCAAGCGTGAATGAGCGCCTCCAGCCGCTCGAGCAGCGTCTTTTTCACCTCTTGGTCCTGCTCGACCTGCTCGGCTCGCTCTGCGATCCGGAGCACCGCACGCCTCACCAGCGCGTCCTTGTCCTTGAACGACTGCGCCGCGTCGTTCGGGCTCATCGCCAGCGCCGTGTGCCGAACGAGCGAGACGAACACCGCGGCGAGCCCCCGGTCCAAGGCGCGCGGCGAGAAGGGCGTGACCGAGTTCGCCTCCACGTGTTGGTAGAACGTCCCGTGGTAATGGCCAAAGCGCTCGTAATGGGACATGTCTCTCGGCCGTGCCCAATTGTAAACCGTGAGCACGAGACCCGGGCTCTTGCGCCCGACGCGGCTGGTCGCCTGGATGTACTCCGCCGTCGTCTTCGGTTGCCCCGAGCAGACCATCAAGCCGAGCCGTGGGACGTCGACCCCGACCGAGATCATGTTGGTCGCGAGGAGCACGTCGATGGGGCGCCGGCGTCCCCTGACGCTGCCGTCCGCGGCGCGGGGCTCGAAGCGCAGCTCGAGCTGCTCGAGCAGCGACGGGATCTCGGTGGACCCGAGGCGCGACGTCAGCTCCTTGACGTTCTGAGGGTCGAGCTTGCGCTTCGCCAGCCCGCGCGCGTCGATCCGGAAGAGGCGGGAGCGGACGTCGTCGTCCACGAGCCGCCGCATGCCACCGAGCTCGCGCAGCGAGCCGAAGTACCCGACGAGCGTCATCCACGGGTCCGCGTGTGCGCCGTGCTGTTCGTAGAGCGCCTGGGCCGCGCCCATCGCCGCGGCGTACACGCGGATCAGCGCGAGCTTCAGGCGCCGCCCCGGCGCGCAGATGCCGAGGTAACGTCGCCCAGGCTCCTCGGCGACCGGGCGCTCGACCGCGAAGTAGTTGTCGGACGCGTCGACCCCCGAAGGCGGAAAGATCTTCACGTCGCGCAGGAACAGGCTCCTCACCTGATCGGCCGCCCGGCGCACGGTCGCCGTCGACGCGATCACCTTCGGGCGGACCACCCGGCCGTCGACCGTCCACGAGCACAGCTCGTCCACGGCCGTCTCGTACAGCGCGGTCAGGGTGCCGAGAGGACCGCTGATGAGGTGGAGCTCGTCCTGGATGATGAGATCCGGCGGCCTCAGCGGGCCCTGCGCTCGGGACCGCGCCGCCTTGTTTTCGCCCTGCTTGGGGTGCGTGTCGCTGTCGTCCAGATCGGGAGAGCGGAAGCCGTGCCGCTCGCAGACCTTGTCGACCTGCCCGAACAACATGCCCACCTGCCCCTTCCAGGGCATCTGCGCGAACTTGTCGACCGTCGCGATGAGCAGCGCCGGTAGCTTGCGATAGATCTCCTCATCGACCACCAGCACGGGCAGCCCCTCGCCAGGAGAGCGCCGCTCGGAGAACAAGCACTCGCCGCGCCGATCCCCGCAGAAGATGAGGGTGCGACCGCGCCCCTTCTTGAAGCTCTCGACCCGCATGTCGCGCGTGGGCTCGATCGCCTCGCCGCACCAGGGACAGCTCTTGAGCTGCACGGGGGAGCCCAGCCCTCCGAAGGCGTTGCCTTGCGGAGCACCCGCCCCGTGCTCGTGCTTCAACGCCTCCTCGGACTGCGCCGTCTTGTTGGGCGTGCTGCGGCCGCCCACCCACAAGCCAATGCGGAAGGGCTCGACGCCCCAGCGCCGATCGCCTGCGGCGAGCGCCTCCCGGCGGATCTGCTCGCACGCGCACATGAGGGACGTGGCGCGCTGGAACTGCTGGAGCGTCAGCAAGCGGAGCGTGTAGCGCATGAGCACTGTCACGCCGTGCTCCCCATCACGTCCGCCGATGGGTCCCTGGAGCCGGCGGATCGCCAGCGCATAGGCGGCGACGCCCAGGTAGGCCTCGGTCTTGCCGCCACCGGTCGGGAACCACAACAGATCGGCGCCCGCCTCGTCTCGATCGCTGCGATCTTCGTGAGCGAGGTCAGTCAGCGCCGGCAGGTTGAGCAGCAGGAAGGCCAGCTGGAAGGTGCGCCAAGTCCGCTCACGCGGGACGTCGACCTCCTCGAGGGTCGCGGCCTCGTTGCGCCGGCGTCGCGTCGCGATGGCCCCGTGGATGCGCTGCAGCCACATCGCGCGATTCGCGAAGCTGAAGGCTCGATAGGCAGACTCGTCGCGCGCCAGCAGCTCGATGCCCGCCTGGATGCGACCGCGGGCGCGCTCGTGTTCGGCGAGCGCCGCGCTGGCCGCTGTCGCGTGCGGTCCCAGCCGAGCGGCGGGGTCCGCGACCCGCGCGCGTTGCGCGTCGATCCAAGCGGCGTAGGCTGCCTCGAGCGGGGCGAGCATGCGCGCCAAGTCTCCTTGTGCAGCGTCCGCCAGCAGCTTCATGTCGAGACAGAGCCCGGTCAGCGCAGGGTCCTCGTGCGGCCCGGCCGGGACCTCCTTGGCTGGAGGCATTCGCGCGCTCATGATCCCCACCTCGGACCGCGGGATGAGGGTCGTCCAGGCACGCGCGCTCCTCGCGGGATCCGAGCCGTCGACCTCCCACTCGGCCGCAGCGCCGAGGCCCACCGCCAGCTCCACACGGCCCCGGTAGGCCATGCGCGAGGCGCGCTCCTCTGGCTCGGCGTCTGCATGGCTGAGGAGATCGCGCCGCATGATGCGGGGCCCGCCGAGCGTCTGAACCTCTAGCTGAGGCTGAAATAGCCACGCCTCGTCGCGGAGCTGAACAGGCTCGGCCTGACCATTGACGAGGAAGAGGCTCACCAGCAGCTCGTCCTTGCCGCGTCGGACTTTCCCTCGCACCACCACATCGGGCTGGTCGGCGCACACCACGAGCGGCCGGAGCTCGCCGGGAACGAGCTCGAGCTCCAGCTCGCCTCGCATCGGCTGGCGCCTCCAGAGCCAGATCGCCTCATCCTGCTCGGTTGTCCCTTGCTGCTTGAGTCGCTGGTACCGCCCCCACTCGGCCACCACGCGAACGCGCGTCCCCGGCTCGACGCTGAAGCTGAGACCGACGGCTGACGGAAACATCGTGTCGGCGGCGAGGGTCGCGCCGTCCTCGGCGCCGTCATCAGTCGGGACATCGCTGCCCGCCCCGAGCGCATCGGACGACGCACGCGCCACACGGCTCCGGCCGCGCGCTGGCGCCAAGAGCCCGACGAGGTAGCGATCACTGACGCGCGGCTCGGCGATCTCTTCCTCGGGTCCGCCCGCGGGGCCGAGGAGATCGGCGACGATCTTCCGCTCCAGCTCTGAGCGCAGCTCGGCGGCAGCGAGCGGCGCGAGCATGGGGAGCACTGGGGCGACGCGCCGAGGGGACGCGTCCTCCGAAGAGCCAGTCCAGATCGCCGGGCTCACCTGTGCCGGGGCTGCACCCTTCGCGCCCTTCTTCTTGGACGAGCCTCGAGGAGCAGCCTTCGGAGGCGGCGCGAGGTCCGAGGCGACGCTCGCCGAGACACCGTCTGCGAGCGTCCAGATCGCGAAGCCGTCGGGCAGCTCGGACAGCTCCGCACCGCCCGTCAGCGCTCGAAAATAGTCCGCGCTGACAGAGGACACCTCGGCCCAGTCGAGCTCCACCTCGCCTAGGCGCACGCGCTCGCCAAGCCGGCCCGCTTCGGCCACATCCGTTAGCGCTCCCCTCAGCTCGACGCGCTCCTTGCTCATGCTCCGGTGTTCCATTTCGAGGGGTCGAACCCCGAGAGCAGCTTCGAGGTCGCTTTGGCGGGGATGACGACGAGCAGCGCACGCATGGCGCGGGTCATCGCGACGAACACCGCCCTGCGAGCCTCACCAAGGGCTTCTTCGTGAGGCTCCGGTGCGCCGATGAACCCCGCGAGCGCCACGATCGGAAACTCGAGTCCCTTCGCGGAGCGGTGAGTCATCACCTTCACGCCCGGCGAGGTCAGGTCCAGATCCTTCGGGTCGACCTTCTCCGCAGCGAGGCCAAGCGCGCGCAGGTCGTCGGCGATCTGCAGCGCCGCCTGGTTCGTGGGCACGAGCGCGGCGCAGGCGCCGAGGCCCTGGCGCAGATCGCGCGCGGCGCCGCGGAAGAAGCGCGCGAGCAGCTTGACCTCGTCGTCTAGAGTCGTGACCGCGCGTACCGCCGGGAGCGGCCCTTCATGCACATAGCGGGGCGCGGGGCGCTCGTCGTCGAGCGTCGAGCCCTCCGCCCCGGCCGCGAGGTAGGCGTCGGCTGCCTCGCCGATCTCCCTCGTCGATCGGTGATTGGCTCGCAGGATGGCGGTGCTGCCCTGGAAGGTCAGGTCCTGGTGCACGTCTTTCCAGCGGAAGGAGCTGCCATAGATCGACTGGTTCGCGTCCGCCGCGAGGAAGATGCCCCCCCGGGACTTGGCGAGCCCGACGAGCGCCGCCAGAGTCGTCGGCGGGAGGTCTTGGGCTTCGTCGATGATCAGACCGTCATAACGCGGAGCGACCTCGCCGCTCCTCACGCGCGACAGGGCCCGAGCCCGCAGCTGCTCCCAGGTGACCTTTCTTCTGCGCACGAGCTCCGCGCCATACGCCTCGTACGCGCGCCACACCGCTTGCCGCTGCGTCTTGTTGAGCGGGGTGCGCCGCCCGGGGCGGGGTGCGGCCTCGTAGGCCTCGAGCGACGCGAGCCCACGGGCCTCGATCACCTTCTGGATCTCCTCGAGGAGGAACGCGGGGCCCAGCTTCTTCAGCGCCTCTCGCTGGGCCGCCACGAACAGGGTGTTCCCCCGGAGCGCCGCCTTCTCGACCGCCGCTGTCAGCGCCGCCTCCGTGTCCTTGTCGCTCGGGGTCGTGAACTCGCCCGGGGCGAGCTCGCGGATCGTCGCGTCCGCCGTCCGAACCTCGACGAGGCTCGCGTCCGCCCCGAGCAGGTGCTTCAGCAGCTGCTCGGACACGCGCGTGAGCGCGCGGGTGTACGTCGTGAACAAGATCTTCGGCGACGCGACGCCCTTGCCGCGGAGCGCCTCGAGCATCGCCCGGGTCCTGTGCAGCGCGACCGTGCTCTTGCCCGTGCCCGGGCCCCCTTTCAGCAGCGTCGGGTGCCGGCTCTTCGCGCCCCACGCCACGAGCTTCTCCTGCTCTGGGTTGAGGCGAAGGAGAAAGCCCAGCAGATCCCCATCCTTGAAGCGGAGGAGATCGTTCGCGTCGTTCACGATCAAGTCCGGCTGACGCTCGAGCTCCGCAGCGGGTCGCCCCAGCGCGACGTCCATCACCTTGAGCAGCACGTCCTGCGGCACCGGCGCCTCGATCAGCTGCTCCTCGGTCGCGACGGTGAGCAGCACCGCGCGAAACGGCTTCGGCACACCGAGCGACTCGAGCAGCACGTCGTCGATCGCACGCGGCAGCGGCTTGCCTTGCGTCGCCGCCGGCTGCAACCACGCCTCCCAGCTGCGCGCCGGACCTCCGGCTCCTGTCGCGGGGCTGGCCTCTTCGGCCTCGGGCCCGCCGAGGAAATCCGGCTCCACCTCGTCGTCGTAGGTCTTCTCGTCGCGCTTCTTGACCGACAGCAGGCTGATCCAAGGCTCGTCGAACGTGTAGAAGACGCGCAGATCCTCCGGCCCTCAGCCGGTGCAGCTTCCCGCCGAGGTGCTTCAGCTGCTTCTTCACCTTCGCGTCCGGCCGCGGATCCTGCGTGAGCAGATCGAGCTTCTTCGTCACCTGCGCGACGTCGAGCTTGTCGAGCGCGTTCAGCTCGTGGAGGAACGACGGCTTGAGGGTGACCTGCCAGGTCGTGGACACGCGGCGGAGGATACGGGGTCGGGAGGGTGGTGGGTACCGGGGCAACGGCACCTGAGGCCTCCAGGCCTCACATTTGACGAGCGGATGAAATTCGCATCTCGTGCTTTCACGATGGACCTCCGCTGCGCGCGCTCCCGCTCCTTCATTGGGCGCAGGACCTCGTGACTGCCGGTGGCGCTGGCCTCGCCGGCGACGGCGTCCGTCATGCAGTGCACAAGTGAATCTGTTCGAACACAGGAGCTCTCGCCACCGGGGAAGGTGAGTTTCGCCAGTTGGTCTGCTGACACGCTCACTGTCGTGAGCGTGCTCGAGCTGTAAACGTCAAGGCTTCAGCTGCGTCGAGTGGACTCGGGCGGCTCCAGCCGAAGGGGAGGTCTTTTGTCATGAGATGCATGAATGTCCGAGGGCTCGCGGCGATAGCGGCGGGACTCGCCGTCGCCGGGTGCAACCAGCCCTACGTCCATCTGGCGTTGATACCGTCCCAGCCAACCAAGGCTGGTCTCGGGAAGGTCGTCGCTGTCGACGCCCACAGCGATGAAGCTGCACGTGTTCGGCTGAGCGTGCGCGGGGGCTCGCTCGCGACCCTGAGCGGAGCCCCGACGAAGTCGGCGATCTGTCACCCGCTGCTCGATGGCGAGATGGATGGGCTTTACGTGGCCCAACCCGACAACTTCGAGGCATTGGTCACCGCGGAGCTGGTCGCCGCCGACGGCGAATGTGCGGAGGCCACGCCCGCCGGGCCAGCGGCTGTCATCGTCGTGAGCGCGGAGACTCCCACACCGGCTCAAGGAGGAGGGGGCACGGAAGCCGGTGGCGGCGGCGCTGGTGGCGGCGGCAGTGACGGTGGAAGCGGTGGAAGCGGTGGAAGCGGCGGCTCCGGCGGCGACGGTGGGCAGGGAGGTGGAGCGTGAACGAGCTGGCGCGACTCGGACTCACTGCTGCGGCGCTCGGTCTCGTGGTCACCTGTAGCTTGGCCTGGTGAACACTGAAGTGCTTCACGCTCAGGCAGCGAGCGCCACCGCATCTGGATCGGCCTCGGCCAGCGCGGCTGCGGCGTCCGCGAGTGCCGCTGCTCCTTCGGCCCCGCCGACGAGCGCAGCCGCGTCCGCGTCCGCGCGGCTGAGTCCCGTCCTTACCCGCGTCGCGAACGCGAAGGCAGAGCTGAAGAAGCTCGGCTCGACGAAGACCACAGAGGGGGACGCTGACACGAAGCCGTCCGTGCCGAGTCGGTTCGTCCGCTATGGCGTGTCCGTAGGAGTGGCCGCGACGCTATACACCCCAGGCTTTGGTGGGAACACGCTGACCAGCGTGGCGGGTGGGGCCATGCCCTACGTGGGGTTGTTTCCTGGTTATTGGTTCGGCTCGTCCGGCAAGAACGCTTATTGCTCGGTCCAGTGGTCAGCACCCGGGGACGACGCGCTCCGCGCCGGCAAGGCGAACGAGAAGAACGAGACCCCGTCCGACCAGGCGAACGGCGCGGGACAGAAGGATCCCGAGCAGGTCGTCCAGGAGACCGACGAGGCTGTAGCGAAGGCCAAAGAGAGCATCGCAGCGGCTGACGAGGCCGAACAGAAAGCGAAGAATGGCGGCGCGGACGCGCCCAAGAAGGCAGACGACGCGCCCGAGAAGGCAGACGACCCGGTGAAGAAGGCAGACGACGCGGTGAAGAAGGCAGACGAGAAGCAGAAGGAGCTCGAAGAGCTCCTTCGGAGCGAGCGATTGTTGCGTTCCCAGCGCAGCGACAGGAGGTACCTGAAGGGGAGCGCCCATCGTGCCAGAGAGGTTCGCGATGAGGCGCAGGAGAAGCTCAAGGAGGCGCTCAAGCCGACCGTCGCGGAGAAGGTCTCGATACCCGCGATGGTCGGAGTGGCCGAGCGGACGCTGCGAGCGAAGGGGATCACGAGCTCGGCAGCGGCGGACGCCATGGAGCTCTGCAGCGCGGACGTCGAGAAGGACGTGCTCCTGAATGGCGTGGATGGCAGACGGAGGAAAACGATCGGGCTGCTCGCGTGCACGGTCGCGCTGATAGAGCTCGACCTGCTCGAGCTAGACAAGAGAGAGGACGGGTTCCGCGGCGAAGAGACCAACTGCATCGACCGGAAGTGGGGCTTCTACTTTGGGTACCCGGGGATGTTCGACGCGACCACCGAGGTCGACTCACGGACAGCCGTGAATCGGGTCCGGCGTGAAGTGACGCCGCTGCTCAGTCATGGGCTCGTGTTCTCGCCGAACGCACTCGTCGGGCTCACGGCCGGCGTGTGGGTCGGGACGACCGATATCGCCCCGGACCACGACGTGGCCGTCTGGGGCTTCAACACGGGGCTGGCGATCACGGGCGACGTCTTCAACGCCCTCGCTGACTGAGCGCGTTCCCGCTGGAATGCGACTGGGGAGCGATCGAGACGGTCCTCGCCTCGCCCCCCCAGTCGTGTACCTTCGGCCACACTCGCGACGGAGACCGGTATGAGCGACCCGCGCGCCGAAGTCGACGACCTCGTCCTGACAACGTTCCCCTCCGCGGTGGCGTCCTCAGGGGAGCGAGCGGTCGCGGCGGGCCGCAGAGCGACGCCGCAACACGCTTGGGCCGCGCACTCGTCGGCGCGAACGCGCGTAGACCCGAACCGTGGCGTTCTCGAGCCCGCTGCGTTCGGCGAAGCGCCGATCTCCGAGACCCTATCCTGCGCCTGGCGCCACCCACAACCGCCGAGAGACCGGACATGAAGAAGCTGCCTGCCCCGATCGTCCGCATGAAGTTGGCCCACGCGGGGCCATCCACGTGGGTGCTCTTCACCGCGGGCGAGCGCTCGATCCTGGTGCCCGGTCAGTCAGGCGATCTTCCCTTCGTCGAGGTCCCCATGTCGCCCGGGCGCCCCCGGCCGTTGCCCGTCGGCGGCGTCCCGATCGGCTTCGTCACCAACGACGCGGGCGTCTGGCTGCTCATCCTCGCGAGCGAGCACGCGTGCGAGGTCATCGCCTGGCCGCCTGACGAGCGGCGGTGGACGATCCCGCTGAGCGTCCCGAGGAGCGCCGCTTGGAACGAGCCGATGTTCGCGGTCGCGGCGGACACGGTCGTGAGCGCGCGTGACGCCGGGAGCCAGGTCGAGCCCCTGTGCGCCACCATCCCCTCTGGCCCCCCGGACGGGTGGCCGACCGAGCTAGGTCTGAGGCCCGCCGCGGACGCCCTCGAGGGCAGCGGCGCACCCGTTTGGATCGGAGTCGCCGCATCGGGCGCGCGGATCCTCGCGGTCGGTGCAGGCACGCGTGCCTTGTCGGTCGAGCGCCCGAGCGGCCGCGCGCAAGCGGTGGACTTCAAGGCGGACGGGCACCCCCTCACCGGCGCTCTGAGCCCGAGCGGCCGCTGGGGGATCGTGTTCGCGCAGAAGATGCTCGTGCTCGACCTGACCGAGCGCGCTGGTCAGGCGACGCAGCGGGTGAGCACGGTCGACCTGGACGCCCCCTCGGGCGGGTTCCTCGAGGACGGCCGGCACGCGCTGGTCGCGTCGGCGGCCGGGCTGTCGGTGATGGAGCTCGGAGAGGAGGTCGGTCCGCCCACGCTGATCGTCCGCTGGGGCAAGAGCACATCGGCGAGCCGGAGCCTGCGCGTGTCGCCTTCGGGTCGGCTCGCCGTGCTGGTCGGGGACGACGCGCTCGAGGTGTTCGCGACCAGCCAGCTGTGGCCCCCGCCGCACCTGCGCTCGCTCCCCCATGAAGCGCCGGACCCCGCGTGGTATCCAGGAGCCGATATGTCCGAGACGCCTGAGAACGAGCTGGAAGGCCTCGATGGCGGCGGCGCCGCGGGTGCGGTGAGCTACCCGATCGACGCCGTCCACGTGCGCGACGAGAAGAGGACCGTCTTCGAGGTCGTGCGCCGGATCAACCAGGGCCAATACGTGATGGACCCCGACTTCCAGCGCGACTTCGTCTGGAGTCTGGAGCAGCAGAGCCGGCTCATCGAGTCGGTGTTGATGCGCATCCCGCTACCGGTCCTGTACCTCGCGGAGAACGCGGACGGAAAGCTGGTGGTGGTCGACGGCCTGCAGCGGCTCACCACGTTCAAGCGCTTCCTGGCGGGCGAGTTCAAGCTGGCACTGCCTCACGCTCCCGACCTGCACGATCGGGACTTCGACGGTCTGCCCGCCCAGCTCAAGAACCGCATCGAAGATGCCCAGCTGGTCCTGTACGTCATCGACTTCAAGGTCCCCGAGCAGGCGCGCCTCGACATCTTCGAGCGAGTGAACAGCGGCGTGCCGCTGTCACGCCAACAGATGCGCAACTGCCTCTATGTCGGACAGGGCACGCGCTGGCTGAGGGAGGCGGCCGACTCGCCGCTCTTCCGTGAGGTCACCGGCGACAGCCTGGACTCGAAGTCGATGCGGGACCGCGAGGTGGTGAACCGCTTCTGCTCTTTCTTGCTGCTCGGCCCGGACGCGCACACCGGGCTGATGGACGACTTCCTCGCCAAGGGCATCAAGCGCATGAACGCGCTCCCAACTCAGGATCTGGAGGGTCTTCGAGCGCGCTTCGACCGCTCGCTACGCAACAACCGGGACCTGTTCGGCAAGCACGCCTTCCGAAAGCACGGGCCCTCCGGCGCGGGGCGAAACCCGTTCAACGTCGCCCTGTTCGATCCCTTCTCGGTGCTGCTGGCCGACAGGGACGAGGCGCTCGTCCAGGCCCACGCGGACCGCGTGAGGACCGGCTTCTACCGGTTGATGGACGACAAGTCGTTCCTGTCCGCGATCAGCACCGCGACGAACAGCCCCGATCGCGTGAGGACGAGGTTCGACGGCGTGCGCGCCATGCTCAGCGAGGCCCTCGATGCTGACTGAGCTCGACCTCACCACCTTCAAATGCTTCTCGCGACTCACCCTGCCGCTCGCTCCGCTCACGATCCTCTCGGGGCGGAACTCGTCGGGCAAGTCCTCCATCCTCCAGTCGATCCTGCTGTTGCACCAGACCGCGGTCGAGTCCGAGTGGAGCGAAGAGCTCCGGCTCAACGGACGCATGATGGCGCTGGGCACGGCGCGAGACGTCGTGGACAAGGTCCACGGGCACCTCGACTTCTCCATCGGCTTGTCGACGCGTGAGGCCACGGCGCGCTGGACCTTTCGTAGCGAGGACCGCGCCGCGCTCTCCGCGAAGATCCGACAGCTCGACGTCGGCCCGCGCGGAGCGCCGCCGGAGGTGTCGATGGGGTCGGACGAGCCCAAGCGCTACCTCCTCCCCCATGGTCCCGGGGCTCCTCCCGGCTCGGCTTCGCTCGCCGAGGCGCTCCAGAGCATCCAGTACGTCAGCGCCGAGCGCATGGGGCCGAGGGAGACGTATCCCCTGCTCGAGCCCACTGTACGGGCGGTGGGCGCGCGGGGCGAGAACGTGCCCTCCATCCTCTACTGGCTGGGCGATGAGGCGGCGGCCCCGCGCCTGCTGACCGACCGCGCGCCCCCAACCCTGCGGCGACAGCTCGAGGCGCGCATGGGTGACTTCTTCCCCGGCTGCGGCCTCGACGTCCAGCTCGTGCCCATGGCGAACCAGCTCACGCTCGCCCTGCGCATGGACAGCGCGACCTCGTTTCATCGGCCTCAGCACGTCGGGTTCGGCCTGACACAGACCTTGCCTATCCTCATGGCGCCGCTGGTCGCCCGAGAAGGAGAGACCATCCTGCTCGAGAACCCGGAGATCCACCTGCACCCGAGCGGCCAGTCCCAGATCGGGCGCTTCCTCGCGGAGGTGGCGTCGAAGGGCACGCAGGTGCTCGTCGAGACGCACAGCGACCACGTGCTCAATGGCATCCGCCGCGCGGTGCGCGATGGCCTCCTGCCGCCGGATCAGCTCGCGATCCACTTTCTCTCCCGGACCGAGGGTCAGTCTGCGCCCGCCTTGCTCACGCCGCGCATCGATCGCCGCGGGCGGATCGAGCAGTGGCCCGATGGCTTCTTCGATCAGCTCGATCGGGACCTGATGGAGCTGGCGGACTGGGGTGAAGACGGGTGAGCTTTCTGCTGAACGACCGTTCGTTTCACGGACAGTTCGCGACCCTCGAGCTGTTCTACGCGGCGATGCGGGCCGTCATGCGCATCCGCAGGACCGCCCTCGCGGAGGGGCACGAGCTGGAGTGTCATCGCAGCGTCGGCGGCCGCGCGGTGACCCCGGCTCATGACCTGTTCGAGGCGGTCCGCGCATGCGCGGAGCGCGATCAACGCGTCGCGGTGCTGCAGTGGCTCAGCGGCCGAGGGCCGTTCTGGGACGACGCGCGCGAGCACTCCGCCGACCGCTGGTACGAGGCCCTGGGCGACGTGGTCACCGACAGCGCCGTCGCCGAGGCCGCCGAGCGGATCCGCAACGGCAGAGCGACCGATCTGGTGAGCGCGAGCCCGAGCGACTGGCTGTCTACGCCGCTGGTCGTCGAGGAGGTCGACGGGGCGGGCAGCAGAATACCCACCCCGGTCGAGAACCACTGGACCACGAGCACCGTCGAGGCGCGGGCGCGTGAGCTCCGGGGCCCGATCGGGAGCTGGGCCGATCTCGAGGCGCGCTGCCGCCGGGTCAGCCGCTTGGTGTTCGCGGACGACAGCTTCGCGCCGCTCGGCTCCGAGCCGTTCCACCGCGGGCTCGCGGAAGAGATCCTGACGCGCGTCGAGACCCTCGGGCGCCTCACGGCGTGTCTCACGCGGGATGGGCAGCTGAGCGCCGCAGGGCTCGCGCTCCAGCAGCAGTTCTGCGTGGGCGACAAGGCCTGGTTCACCGACTCCTCAGCAGGCGAGAAGATCGACTTCAAGGATGACCTCACCTTCCGCGACCCGTTGCGCCCGGGGGAGCGGCTCTTCTGCACCTGGCACGGCAAGGTGAAGAACCGGCAGATCCGCATCCACTACAGCTGGCCCGTCCCCGCGGGCGAGGTCGTGCGCGTGGTCTACGTCGGGCCGAAGATCACCAAGAGGTAGGTTGCGACGCCCGGGGGGCGCGCCTAGCCTCGCCCATCGATGAGCTTCCACTTGGCGCAGGAGGGCGTGGCCGCGACCTGGGAGGGCGTCGTGGAGGAGCTGGGCGACGCTGAGCTCGTCGCTCGGCTCTACGACCTGACGGATCCCTCCCGCGAACCCGAGGTCGCGACCTTCTCGCTCGACGAGCTGAGCGACGACGACCTCCCGCTCGCGAAGCCCGGAGCCGTCTTCTATTGGTCGATCGGCCATCGCATCGAACCCCACGGTCAGAAGAAGACGGAGAGCGTGATCCGCTTCCGTCGTCTACCGGCCTGGTCCACCGGCGACATCCGGCGGCTCCAACGTGAGCAGGCGCAGGGGGGAGACGACATCAGCCAGGTCTTCGGAGAGGAGACCGCCGGATAAGGTCGAGGTCGAGGTCGAGGTGCTCAGGTCGTTCAGGCGAACGCAACCTGGGAGTCGCAGCGCGGACTACCCGTCCTCCCGAGCGAGAGCCTCAAGCAGAGCGCGGTGCGTCTCCGAGCGCAGCGGGCTCGAAGTGTAATGGAGGCGTCGTCCTCCGGCTTGGAGGCCAGACGCGGCTCGAACACGAATGCCTGCGGCACCTGCAGCCCATGGATCGTCGTCGTCCCGAAGACATCCAGATGGAACTTGTCGGTCACTGATGCGCGAACGCCCGGCCCGTCGCGATTCATGTAGTCCCGAATCAGCTCAATTCCCCCAAAGCGGCGACGAAGGAGATCAGGACAGGTAAACACAATGGTCGTCTTGTAGGCCCACCCACCGGCCAGCCCCCCATTCTCCTCATCCTCACCCGCGAGGCGCCCGAGCAAGGACCAAAGCTCGTTGACGGCGTCGATCGCATCGCCGGTTTCGCCGTACACGACCGCGGCGATCTCCACCTCGGCGATCGTGGCCTGCTTGACCTCGATCTCGCGCGACTCGGAGAGCTTGAGACGAAAACCTCTGAGCTCGACGGATGGACGCTCCGAGTCGATGAAGCCCGCGCCGCGCGCGCCAAGCTCCTTCTGGAAGGCTTCCACGCGCCCAGCGATGTACCGATAGAGGCGGGGCTGGTCCTCCGCGAAGACGTGCGACGCCAACGCCTCACAGCGCACGACCCTCAGGCTCATGAGAGGTTCAGGGCCCCGGACCGACCGCGCGCGCCACTTGGGAGCGGACCAACTGTGACGACGCTTCCCTGCGTGGTGGTGTGCGGGATTGGGGCTGCCGTGAACGGAGCGTCCGCCTGCTCAGCGCGGTCTGCACGTTCGCCGCGCCCCGCGCTGTCGGCTCGCGTGCGAGCTGCGAGCGGATGAGCGCGCAGGTGTCGGGCCGCCTCGGGTTCCGTCACACCGAGCTGCGACGCCAAGAACGCCGCGGCGCCCACCTTGTCGAGCTTGGAGGCAGTGGTGACCACCCTCGCGTGTTCGACCTTCTCCCACCAGCGCAGCGGGGCAGGGCTCACCAGCTCCCGCGCGAGCGCGCGCGCCGACGGCCGAATGTCCACCGCGCCAGTCTTGAGCACTCGAAGAACACCGACATCGATCAGCTCCTTGGACCCTGGTGTCTCGTCAACCTCGGCACGGGTCACCTGACCGCGCGCGAGGAGGGCAGAGAAGAGAACCTCCGCCTGCTCTGCGTGCTCGACGAAGAAGCGCCGCAAGACCAGCTCGGATCTTCCGAGATCAGACCGAGCTAGCGCCCGCAGGAACGCCTCGGCGACGCTGAGCATCAGGAGCCTGTCACCGGCGGCGCTGTCGGCCGCGAGGCGGACGCGCTCGAGCAGGCCGTGCAGCGCGACGACGTTACCTTCGACCGCGTGGCGACGAGCCGCCTGGGCAAGCCCGGTCAGCTCCTCTGCAAGTTGGCGGGGGGAAGCGGAGAATTCCATCGACGAGCTCGACATTAGAGACCGTGGGAGTCTACACCCAGTTTACGAGACGCGCAGCGAGCGCGCTCCACCCGCCCTGCTCACCGCCACGACCTGAACGGGCGCGTCGCCCCGTTCGGGGCTGGCCAGATCGCGCGCCGACAACGTCCAGGTGCAGCGCGTGGCGCCTCGAATCGGCGCGTACACCGCGGCCACGTCGTCGAGAGGACCCGGAGACGATGCCGTACCCGTCACGGGGTTGATCCCGACCGTGATCGCGGACTGACGAGCGCCGAGCAGCCGGGCTTCCTCGATGATGAAGTCGAGCCGCTTGGAGTAGGCCGGGATCGCCACGAGACTTGCCCCCAGGACCCGGTTCAACAGCATCGGCATGTCCGACCGCACGTCACGACATACGTTGACGACCAGGCGACCCACCGGAGTGTCGAGGTATGGATACGCCAAGGACCGTCGGGGAAGGATGTCCTCCATGCCGAGCGTCGAGTGAGTGAACGGCTCGACCTTCTCGTAGCGGAACAGCTCTTCGCCAGCGGAGTCTAGCGCCACGGCCTCGTTGGCGTAGGCGTCGTCTTCGCGCACCCGGTGCGTCAGGCCCGCCACGGTCAGACACGGGTAGCGTCTGGCTGTCGCTTGGAGGCATCCGCGCAGGTCTTGCTCGTCCGACGGATCGAGGGCGAGCTCGGGGAACACCGCGATGTGGACACGCGAGGCGCAGAGCGCATCGACGACGCCGCGCAGCAGCCCCGCTGGGGCGCCACCCTTGACCCCCTCAACCGCAAAGCGGCCCGTCCGTGGCTGGACGACCAGACCCGAGAGCTCGTGTCGTCGATACGCGACCAGTCCAATCCGCAGCTCGTCATCGTCGCACGCACGCTGCAGCGCTTGCTCGAGCAGTGCAGGAGCCCGAAGTGGCGTAAGGGCAAGGGCGGGGCCGAACGCCTCGAGATGTCGCGTATCCCCGAGGTACCAGAAGGTTCTCATCCATCGGCGGCACGCCGCGATCGGCGTCATCTGGCCGAGCGACGGTGGCGCCTCGTCGCCATCGTCCAAGAATGGAGTCGGACGTAGGGAGACAGCCGGATCTAGTGGGTCCGCCGGGAGGAGCTTCCCCGAGTAGGCCTCGTCGACCGCGTGTGCCGAGAGGAACATAGCTCGGGCCCGGTCCGAGATGGCTTCGATTCGGCTGCGAAACGTCTCTCGCTCAGCCCGTCGAACGCGGTGTCGGTGTCGTTGGTCGCGGGCCGCCAGATCGAGGAAGAACCCTTGCAGCGCTGCGAGCTCGGCAGCGGTCGACCAGCCGAGGGACGCAACCGCGCCGGGCTCGGTCCTCAGGAGCAGCGCCACGTCCGCCCCCTGCAGTCCTTCGAAGGCCCGCCGAAAGCAGAAGGCGAAGAGACGGGCGATCGTCCCGACTCCCTCGAGCTCGTTGTCGAAGCTGGGGTGTACCGGCCTTCTCACGCGGCTCCCGGAGGGGCACAGCACGCGCTAGCCATTCCGCACACTCCCACTGCCGGCCTGAAGTTCTCGCGCGGGCCGCTGTAGCCATAGGCCTCCGCGAGCGCGCGGACGGTGCGGTCATCGAAGGCGTTCCACGAGAAGCGATACTTCGGCATCGGTCATCCCTCCCAGACTTGTCCTGAGCCCCAACGTCCCGGCGCTCACCCCACGACTCGATACTTCGCCCCGCGGCGCTCGCCTTGCTGCTCGACGACGCCGGCGGCGCGCAGCTCCTCGATGGCGTCCCGCCACTCGGCCTCGTCGAGGCCGCTCCGTTCGAGCAGATCACTCTTGCCCAGCGGCTGCGTCGCGCCGCGCAGGGCGCGCCAGAGCTTCTTCGCGGCCGCGCTGAGCGGTGGCGCGTCCGTGGCTGGAGCCTTCGCAGCCGTAGCCGCGGCCGCAGCCGGCGCCACCGGCGGCGGGGCGTCGAAGCCGAGGCCGAGCTGGGGCCTGTCTGCCTTGCTCTTGCGCCCCTTTGCCGGCCCGCTAGGCGCGGCGCTCGCTGGTCGCGTCGAGGCAGGCGGCGTCGAGGCGCGCGCCGCGGGCTTCGCGGCGCTCTTCGGCCTGGCCTTGCCCCTGGCTGACGTCGGCGCGCCCTCGGCGTCGGGGTGAAGGCCGGCGGCGACCTCCTCGCCGTAGCGCTGGTGGTTCAGCTCGAGCAGGCGATCCAGCAGCTCGACCCGCGCGACCTCGCCGACCGTGAAGCGCCTGCCCTGCCGGGTCTCGTGGAAGCCGTGGCCCAGATCGAGATCGTCCCAGCCATAAGCGGCGAGCACCGCGAGGTCGAGCTCGACGTGCAGGTCGCGCAGCGTCTGAATGCCAGGATCGCGGTCGTCCGCGTCGTGGAAGCGGTTGTAGGTCGCCGTCAGGCCTTGCTGGTTGGCCTTCATCAGGGCCGCGCGGTGGGAGTGGTAGCGCTCGCCGATCGACTCGAGGGAGGTGAGGTCGCGAGGGAAGGGGAACGTCTCGAAGCAGTCGGATGGGGTGTATCGAGGATCGCCTTTGAGTGTTGCGCCATAACGAAGCGCCCAGGAGGCGTGAACATTCGAGATCAGCGCCGAGAACCCGCCGAACGTCGGCACGACAAACACGGGAAGTGTTTGGTCAACCACAAATCTGTTCTCAAGAAACACGAATGAGTTGTGCTTCCCCGAGAGAGCGCGCACCAAAATGCATGGGAGCGACCCAATCGCCGCGTAGAGCGCAGGCCGCTTCTCTGCGTAGTGCCACCACCGCTGCGGCATCGGGCGACGAAGCACGAATTCTCCATCGACCCCCCGGCGCTGACGCTCGGGCCGGACCTTTGTGTCAACAATGGCCAAGCAATCTGGATAGTCAGAGGCGACGGGGCCCCGATACCCCTCCGGCGCGCTCTTCCTGTCGAGGGGCCAGTCGAAGAAGTTGATGACCCAGCGAACCGCCTGCTGCTCGGGGTGGGTGTTGAGGTCCTGACCATTGAGGTAGGGGAACAGCACGTCCTTGTTGCGGGGGTCCTTGCGGATCAGCGCCGCGGCCTGATCCGGCGGCATGGTGAAGCCGAGGCCGAGCACGTAAGATCCGATGAACGACTGGCCCTCGTTGGCCTTCAAGCGCTGCGGCTTTCCGAGCGCGCGGCCTGGCGGGGTGAGCTGGCTGGTCAGGCCGTTCACCGGGCGGTCCTCCAGGAACACCGCCCCGCTCCAGGTGCCCTTGCGCAGCCAGACCGTGGCGACCTCCAGGTTGGCCTCCCCCGGCCACTTCATGCTCGGGACGGCGCGCGGCAAGGTACAGCCGCTCGCGAGCAGGGCGTCGAGGCCGACCTCGCGGGTGTCCCCCTGGGCGATGGTGTTGGTGGCGACCAGGCCGAACTGCCCGTCCGCGCGCAGCAGGCTCGCGGCCCGCAGGAAGAAGTAGGCGCACAGATCCGCGCTGCCCCTGCGGCCATCGGCGAGGTGACGGACGAGGTAATCGCGATAGTCGGTGCCGAGCGCCCCGGTGAGGCGCTGCCCTCCCTGGAACGGCGGGTTGCCGACGATCGCGTCGAAGCCCCCGCGCGCGAAGACCTCCGGGAACACGAGCGGCCAGTGCAGCGGTGTGCGCTCCGAATGGCCCGGTCCCCGGCCCTGCTGGAGGAGGGCCTGGGCCTTATCGCGGAGCTTCGGCCGCAGCCGGGGACTCAGCCGCGCGCGCGAGCTCGCGCTCGACGTGCTTCTTCGGCGCGAACAAGCTGTGGATCGCGCGGCCGCGCGCGGGGTCGAGGTGGAAGGTGAGCAGCTGCTCCTTGCCGGTGAGGCCGAGCAGCGAGTCCCCCGAGACGAGCGCATGGTCCAGGAAGGTGAAGGGGCGGTCCTTCTGCAGGGTGACCAGCCAGAGGGAGAGCTTCGCCATTTCGACCGCCCAGGCGTTCTTGTCGACCCCGAACAGGCAGCGATCGGCGATGAAGCGACGGGCGATCGCCAGGCGCTCGTCTTGTCGCGCCTGGAGCGCGGTCGGCGGCCGGCTCGGGCGGCCGCGCACGCTCTTCGGCACAGGCTCCTCGGCCGCCTCGCCGCGGGCCTCGGGCTCGGGCGGTGGGTCGGCGAACAGCGGGCCCTCGACGACGAGCATGCCAGGCAACAGGCCCGTGCGACCCGGCGCCGGCAGCAGCGGCGGGATCACCACCTCGGTCAGCGCCCCGCGCGACAGCTCCCCGTCCGGCGCGACCAGCACCTCGTGTCCGCCGCGCGCCTCGGCCTCGCCCCATGCCTCGACCAGACGCTCCGACAGGTAGCGGCACGCCTGCACGAGGAAGGCGCCCGAGCCCATCGCCAGGTCGCACACCCGCAGGGACAAGATCTCTTTCGGGGACCTGAGGCGCCACTCGGCGGGCGGCTTGCCCTCGGCCGGGCCCTCGTACACCAGCGGCTCGAGGGTGTGCTCGACCACTGGCTCGGTCAGCGTGCGCGGGGTGTAATGGGTGCCGGTGAGGCGCCGCTCGTCCCCCGCGGTGACGTAGATCGCTCCGTCGCCGAGGACGACCGGCAGATCGTGCGTGTCTCTGCGGATCAGGCCGGCCCAGGGCTCGGCCTTCCGGTACAGGTCGGCGCGGCTCTCGCAGGCCTGGAGCAGGCGGCGCTGGTCGTCCTTCTGGGGGACGTACTGGAGGTCCTTGGCGATGACGTTCTTCGAGCGGCCGGTGCGCTCGGACAGCCACTCGACGAGCGCCTCGGGGCTCTCCTTGTGCTTGCGCTCGAGCTCGGTGATCGCGACCTCCGGCTCGTGCTTGCCGGCGAGCGAGAGGGTGGGCCCCTCGGCCCGACGCACCGTGTGATCGAGGAGGCCCTCGTACACGTGGCCGATCTGCTCCACGTCGAGCGAGCGGAAGGAGAGGCGTCGCCGCTCGGCCCGCCCGCCTGCGGAGCCGGGCACCTCGAGCTCCTGAATGGCGCGCAGCAGGTGCAGCACCGTGCGGTTGTCGATCGCCAGCGGCTGCGCGACCGCCTGCCCCGCGTCCTTGTACGACGTGCCGGGGACGCGGCCCTCGAGGAACGCGAAGCGATCCGGATCGAAGAGCGAGCCGCCATAGGCCGGCAGGCGCACGTCCTCGTGGTCGATGCCGGCGTAGATCGCGCGGAAGGTCGCGCACAGCCGCGCCCACGCGTCGTGCCGGCGCTCGAGCACCTCCTCCCCCAGGCGGTCGGCCTGCTCCTGGAGCTGGTCGCGCAGGGTGGAGGCGGCGTAGCCCTGGTCGTAGAGGGCGTTGCCCTTGAGCAAGAGGCCGCGCTCCTCCGCCGCGAGCAGGAAGACGAGGCGCATCATCACCGTGATGGCGGCCTCGTACAGCGCCGTGGGCGCGAGGCCCTGCAGCAGGGCGCCCCGCCGGCCGCGATCGAGCCGGTCGATCGTCTGGATCAGCACCTCGACCGCGCGGCGGACCTGCAGGCCGAGCTGGTCGGTGACCTCCTGCTGATCCTTCGCGCTCTCGGCGATCAGCGCCTCGAGCGTGTCCTCGTCGGGCACGTTGAGGAAGCGCTTGAGCCCGAGCAGGCTGACGAAGGCGCGCAGGGTGAGCGGCTCGTCGAAGAACAGCTCGCTCGACCAGCCGACGTACGAGGTCGGCTCGCCCGCGCGAGCGTGCACTAGCTGCCACTCGGCCCCGTTGGTCACCAGGCCGAGGCGAGGCCCGCCGCGCGGCTGCGCGCAGAGCAGCAGGGTCATCATGCGCGTCGCCGGAGAGGCCTTGTACGGTCGGTCGTAGGTGGGCTTGTCGAGCGCCTGACCGGGGCTCTCGATGGCGACGAGCAGGCGGACCCGCCCGTCGCCCCCGCGCAGCGCGAACGCAGGCGTCAGGTGCTCGTGGTGCTGCGGCTCTGACGCGCGCCCACGGCGGCAGCGCCTGTCCCTCGAGCACGTCGCGCGCCTCGAAGCCGAGCAGCTCGCGGAACACGTAGCGGATCCACGCGGTGTGCACCGCAGGATCGGGGGCATCTTTGCTGGCCTCGTCGAGCCACTCCTCGTGGGCCAGGCGCAGGCGAGCCTTCAGCTCGGGCGCGACCTCCTCCAGCCCCTGGGGGAACACGCGCAGGAGCGCGGGCGTGCCGAGGAACGGGCCAGAGACGTCCACCAGGCTGAGCCACTCGAGGTGGTGGGCGGCCATCGAGGTCGGGCGGGAGAAGCGGCGGCGCACGCTCACGAGGCGCCTCCGAGGTGCGAGGGCACGACGTACGTGATCGAGACGGGGAAGACCCGATCCTCCGAGCCCTCGTAGCGCGCCTCGATCGCCGCCTGCTCGCGCGCGATGTCGGCCGGGATCTGCGCGATGCGCAGGCGCAGCGCCTCGCCATTGCGCTTGAGCTGCTCCTTCTCGCGGTCGCTGAAGAGCGGGAGCTGCGCAGGCTCGGGCTGCTCGAGCTTCTTGGAGAGCTCGGCGCGCAGCTCCTCCATCACTACCTGCACGTTGGCCTTCTCGCGCTTTTTTCGCTTCTCGAGCACGCGCTCGAGATCCTTCACCCGCGCCTTGCGCGCCCGCTCGAGCTCCCTCTGGAGCACGGGCTCGTGCCGCTCGAACAGGTCGGCCAGGCTCTTGTGCACGCGCGAGGCCGGCGGCCGGGGCTCGACGCGGGCGGCCAGCCTCAGCGCGCCGGCCAGCTCGTCGCGGCCCATCGGGGAGAGCGCCCCGCTCTCGATCGCCCCGCCGACCACCAGCAGCTCCTCGTGCAGGCGCGAGCCGTCCTTGGCGAGCAGGACCAGGCGAGCGTGGGCCGCCAGGATCGGGTGGGAGACCGCGCCGCTCGGCACCACCCGCGCCGTGACCCGGGCGAGCTTGCGCTCGGTCGACGGCGCCCACACCTCGGCGCGCAGCAGCGCGAGGCAGAGCTGCACCAGCTTGTGGCCGAGGTGCGCGAGCACCACGTCGTCCCGCTGGCGGATGGCGTCGTGATCGAAGGCGATCGGCCGCACCGCGCCGGAGTGAGGGTGACGCAGACCCTCGAGCGCCGGCGCCCAGGTGCCCGACAGCAGCGGCACGCGGTAGGCGGTCAGCCGCGCGCCGTCTTCGCTCACGAGCTCGAGCTCCTCGAGCGGCGGGTGCCCGGCGAGCTCGAGCCCGACCTCGACGACCGCGCGGATCGTCTCGGGCCGGATGCCCAGCTCGTCCTTGCTGGTGAACAGATCGCGGCGGAGCTTCTCCACGTGCGCCCGGAGATCGCGCTCGATCTTGAGCGCCTGGCGCGCCGCCTGCCCGCGCGCGCCGACGACGTCGGCGTCGAGGCGCTTGCGTCGGCCGAGCATGGCTTGCTCGACCTGGGTCGCGATCACGTCCCCTGCGCTGCCGAGATCGTCCCGCACCTGGTCGACCTTCTTCGCCGCGCGGAACAGAAACTCGAGATCGCCCTCCAGGCTGCCGGGGTCCGCCACGTATTTCGCCTCCTGCCAGCCCGGGCCGACGAAATGGTAGACGCGGACCTCGCTCGCGCGCTGGCCGTGGCGATCCACGCGACCATTGCGCTGCTCGAGGCGCATCGGGTTCCACGGGATCTCGTAGTGAACGAGGCGCGAGCAGTGGTTCTGGAGATCGATCCCCTCGCTCGCCGCGTCGGTCGCCAGCAAGATGCGGACGCTCGCCTCGCGCGGCGAGGCCTGGAACGCGGCCTTCACCTCCTCGCGGCGCTCGGTGTCGAGGCCACCATAGAGGGTGAGCGTGCGCTCGTGCTGCGTGAGGCCGCGGGCGGCGAGCTGCTCGAGCAGCCAGTTCTGCGTGGCGCGGTACTCGGTGAAGACGATCACCCGCGTGTCGCCCCACACCCCCGCGGGGCGCACCGTCTCCTCGAGGAAGCGCAGCAGCGCCTCGGCCTTGCTGTCGGGCGCGCCCGAGGCGCGCTCGGCGAACGCCTGCAGCTCCCTGAGCACCTGCGTCTCCTCCTCGCTGAGCGAGGGCAGCGCGTCCGCGCTCGCGTCGACCAGCTCTTGCGCGGCGAGCTCCTCCTCCTCGTCGGACTCCGCCTCCTGCTCGTAGCCGTCGATCTCGCGCCGCAAGATGCCGGGAGGCGGACGCTTGCGAGCGCCGGCGGCGCGAGGCTTGAGGCGGCTCTCTCGGTGCTTGGCGAGGGTGATGCGCAGCGCCTCGGGGGAGGAGAACATCCGCTTCTTGAGCAGCTTGCTGACGAACTCGCAGGCGACCTTCGCCCCGGCGCCCTCGGCCTCGGAGCGCGCCGCGAGCAGCTTCGTGTAGCGCTCGAGCGCGGCGTGCGCGCGGCGCTCGGCGTCGGTGAACGGCACCTCGAGCGCCTCGAGCTTGCGCGCCGGGAAGCGCGCGTTGCCCAAATCGTCCGGCGGCAGCTCGCGCTTCAGGCGGCGGATCATCACCGCGCCCAGCTGCGCCTCGCTCGGCTTGTAGCTGCGGTGGAAGCGCTGGTCGTCGAGCAGCTCGAGCAGGGCCTGGAAGCTCTCGCTGTAGCCGTTGTGCGGCGTCGCGCTCAGGAACAGCTTGTGCTCGAAATGGGGAGCCAGCGTGCGGATCGCCTGCGTGCGCTGCGAGTCGACCGCGAAGTTGCCGCGGCCGGGCGGCGCGATGTTGTGCGCCTCGTCGACGATCAACAGGTCGAAGCGCCGCGGGAACGCCGACTCCCCGTCGGAGGGCAGCGCGTCGCGCATGAGGCGCATCGGTCGGTCCCGCTTCAAGAAGTCGATCGAGGTGATGAGCCGCGGAAAATGCGTCCACGGGTTCACGTACAGGCCGCGCCGGCGGCGCAGCTCGCGCATCGCCTCCGAGTCGACGATGCGAAACTCGAGCCCGAACCGGTCCCGCATCTGATCGCGCCACTGCACCTGCAGCCCGGCCGGGCACACCACCAGCACCGTGCGCGCGCGGTGCCGGAGCATGAGCTCCTGCACCACCAGCCCTGCCTCGATCGTCTTGCCCAGGCCGACGTCGTCGGCGATGAGCAGGTTCGCGCGCGGCATGAGCACCGCCCGCGCGACCGGATCGAGCTGGTAGTCCTCGATGGTGATGCCGCTGCGGAACGGCGCGTGTAGGCTCTCCACGTCGGCCGACGCCACCGCGCTCCACCTCACCGCGCTCAAGAACGCGTCGAGCTTGCGGGGATCGTCGAACGCCCCCTGACGCTCGAGCGCCTCCTTCGGGCTCGGCCAGCGGTCGGACTGGAACAGCACCCGGCCGAGCTCCAGCTCCCACACCACCGTCAGCCGCTCTCCCTGCCCCTCGTCGTCGACCGACTGCAGCTCGACCACGTGCTGCGCCGGCCGCTCCGCCGAGGGCGCCAGCCCCTGGCGTTTCACCTGCGTCACCACGTAGCGGCGCTGGCGCACGGTGCAGAGCTGCCCAGGGCTCGGGACGTTGTGGAGGACGATGCTCACGGCGGGGGAGGTTAGGCGGGTTGTCAGGGTTGGAGGAGGGTGTCGATGAGGCGGGCGATCTCGGCCGCGTCGATGGCGCCACCGGGCGCGTCACGGGTCACGATCAACACCTTCGTGGCGTCCTTCGCGCGCTCCGCGGGTAGGATCCCGGCGCGCTCGTACGCGGCCAGCTTGACCCTCCATCGCGCCTCGTAGGAAGGATCGTCCAGCAACCCGAGGTGCTCCCAGTAGAAGGTCCGCCCGGCGTCGGAGTCGTCGATGGTGAAGTCCGGGTAGCGCCTGGAGCCGTCGAGCTCGAGGGGCGCCTCGTATTGGTAGTCGATCCCGCGGGCGTGCAGCTTGTCGGCGATGATGACCTCCGACTTCGAGCGAACCAGATCGCCCCGCTCGGTGCGGTGGATGAGCGTGGCCTCGAGGAAGCGCTCGTGCTTCGTGCCGTCCTTTCGGACGACCGGGACCGCCACCAGGCGCGGCGCGCTGAAGAGGTTCGTCACGCGCCGGGCGACCTCGCTCTCGAGCGGGTCGGCGTACCTGCGCAGATCGGCGAGGTCGCCCTGCGGGAAGAGGACGAGCTTGTCCCGCTGCCTCGTGAGGGCGGTGTAGAGGAGCTCGCGCGACAGCAGGCGACAAGGGGACGGCAGCACCACGAACGTGGTCTTGAACTCGCTGCCTTGGGTCTTGTGGACCGTGAGGGCGTAGGCGAGCTCGAGTGGGGGAACGCCGTCCGCGTCGCCGAGCTCACTCGCCCAGTACTTGTACGAAGAGCCGAGCTGGGTCGCGAGCTCGACGTCCAGGTTCGAGGGCATGCCCGGGAACGATGAGGTTTTGTACTCGCCGACGACGACCCCGAGGTCTCCGTTCGCGACGTACGCGTCGCTGCGAGCCGGATAGACGCGCCGGCGACCGCTGTTGACGACGTTGATGACCTTGTCGCCCCAGAGGATGGCCTGCGGCCCCATGGGCGGCGGGATCTTGCGCCCCCACCCGCGCTCCGTCGCGCGCTCGCGCGCCCTCTTGCGAAACCGAGCTTGGATGGCCCGGTTGAGCGCTTCGACACCGACCAAGTCTCCGCGGACGGGCGACAGGATCTGCCAGTCCTCCGCCTTCGACGCCGCTCCCGGGTTGTCGCCCTTCTTCGGCCAGAAGAAGACGTGCCCCTTGAAGTCGGTGCCGCCGATCGAGCGCTCGAAGCCCTGCTCGTCGTCCGGACTTGCGAGGCCCAGGCTCTCGACGAGCTTCTGGATGAGCCTCGACTCGAGCTCGGCGGCGTCCTTCCAGGGGACGACCTCGACGCCCCTTGCCTCTCCGCGCGAGAGGCGGGCCCACACCTGGTCGGCCCCAGGGTCGAGAGGCTGGCCGCTGAAGTGGCTCGCGACCAGGACGTCGTCGCGGTCCTTCTCCTGGCGGCGCGGCGTGGTGAGCTCGGCGTAGCCGGTGCCGCAGCGCGGAAAGCGCGTCTCGACGTCAGCCGGTGCGAGGTGCTGGACGATATCGACGAACGGGCGACCGGCGCCGATGGGCGGCAGCTGCCGCGGGTCCCCCACCAGCACGAGGCGGTCGTACTTGGGGGGTAGCGCCGAGAGCAGCGCGGCGAGCTGCTCCTCGGTGAGCATCGAGCACTCGTCGATGATCACGGTAGACGCGCCCTGCGCGCGCTTCCCCTTGGCGTCGATCAGGTATCGGCCCGTCTTCCCGTCGAAGCGGCCCAAGGCATTCAAGAACTGAGCGAGCGTGCGCCCCTCGCCTGGGCGGTGGGTCGCGATCTCGAGCCGCACCCGCGCTTTGCCTGTCGGGGCCAGCAGGAGGACGCCCCCATCTCGCACGGCGGGGATAGCGCACAACGCTCGCAAGAGGGTGCTCTTCCCCGTCCCAGCAGAGCCAATGAGCACGGCCGCGCGAGCGCAGGCGATCTCCTCCAGCGCGGCGGCCTTCTCGGTGCGCGCTCGCTCCTCGGCGCGACGCTCGTCCGGGTCGGTGGGCAACGGTTGGTCATCGAGCGCCTGGTCCACGAGCCGGCGCCAGTCCTCGCTGAGCACGTGCCGGGGCGGGCGCACCCGCTTGTGGATGGCGTCGCGAATGAGCGCCCCCGCCGACGCGAGCTCGTCGAGCTGATAGGCCTTCCCGCTGCCGTGGGTCTCGATCGAGCGAAGGAGGGGGGCGAATGAGCCCTCCGTCACGGCGAGGGTGTCCTCGTCGAGCGGGCACGCGGGGCTGAGGGACGCGTCACGGACGCGCTGGATGACCCAGCCTCTCGGCAACAGAGTGTGCCCCTCCTCGCGCGCCTGCTCGAGGATGTGGACCGCCGCCGCCCTCACCCGGCGAGCGTCGATCGCCTCCTCGACCAGGCTTGGCTCCGGGAGGGGGAAGGCCTCGCGAACGACCGGATCCGGAAACATGGCTCGGTCGACGACCGGGAACGAGATGGGATCCCCTTGCGTGCGATCCAGCTCGTAGAGCTGGTACGGGTTCGTCAGGAGCTCCTTGTCGGTCGCGACGATCTTCGCCTTCTCCCGCTCGGTAGGCTGGAACGCTCGCAGCGCCTGCGCATCCGAGAGCGCGCCGCGCGCGACCAGCTCGAGGAGCGCGCGGCGGTCCTTCGGCAGCTTCTTCCACTTGTCGCGAAACGTCTTGCCGATCGCTTTGCCCAGCCCCCCTGGCAGGAGGCCAGGGTCCTCGAAGATCGCGTCGACGAGCGCCCACGGGCTCTCGGTCCACTCGCGCTTCTCCGAGACCTGTGCACGGTTGATGAAGTGGGCGATCAAGTTACCGTGCTCCAGGCCGAACGCGGTGAGCGCGGCGCCGAGCCCGGGGAAGGGGCCGCGAGCCTTCCACAGCCGGTTCAGCTCCCCGTCGATCCAGGTCCGCACCTTGGCCCAAGGGCCTGGCACGACACCCTCGATCTTCTCGAGGGCCGCGGCGCAGGCGACCAAAGAGGCGATGGCTCCGTCGTTCGCCAGGTGCTCGGACCCGTAGGAGTACGAGTCGAAGTACTCGTCGGGGGCGAAGGCCACGCAGGCCGAGACGTCGATCGAGGGGTTCTGCGCCGCCGCCGCGCGCACCTCGGCGTAGGGGAATAGAAAGCCGTCCTCCAGGGTCGGGCGAATCGAGTGCCGGACGTTGCGCTCCCAAAGCATGCCTCGAAGCGGCGGCGCTTTCGTGGCGTACTCGTACTCGACGGGCTCCCCCACCCCGACGACGCGGCCGACCCCGATGATGACGCGCCGATGGTCCTCGCTCAGCGGTGTCCGCTTTGCGTAGAAGAAGCAGAGCGACGTCTGAGGCTCCAGCGCGCCGAAGAAGGCCTCGAGCAGGGCGCTCTGGTTCTCGATCGACTGCACCCACGCGGTCTTGAACGGGAGCTCAGGCTCATGCCTGGCATCGAAGGGGATCATCAGCTGGCTCGCGAGCCCCCTCTCGTTCTCGCGGCCGTCCTCCACCTGCGCACGCAGCATCCACCGGTAGGGGACACACGCCGCGGAGCACGGGTCATGGCGAAACGGCGTCGGCGCGAAGTGGCCATGGGTCTTCGGCGAGCTCTCGACATACGGGTGGTGGTGAACCCGGGTCCAAGAGAAGCTCGCCATGAACCCGCCGCGCTCTTCAGCGCAGGGGGGGAGCTCCCGGGGCTCGAGCTTGTCGAACTTCCTCCCGGCGGATTGCTCCTCGACCGCGTCCCGCTTCGTCGTGCCGATGCGGCTCAGGACGAGGCAGCTCGTGTTGGCGCGAGGGTCCTTGCAGACCTGCCCGGCCCAGCCGCTGTCGTGCCACGGGACCCGGATGGTGACGTGCTGAGACGCCATCGGAATGGGGGAGCGCCCCAAACTCGACAGATGATGGATGGTCTTCATCACGTGGTCTTCCATTGACACGAGGGCGTCATCGACGCGTCAGCGCGAACGGCTGCCCAGGCTCCGGGTATTTGATCGGCACGTAGTCGAGCGAGAAGGTGACCGAGGGATTGTCAGCGATGGCCACATCGAGGACACCTCGCTGGTCCGCCTCGACCAGCGCGAGCTTCAGGTACCGCCGCATGAGCGTCACCGACGGGAACTCCGTCCTGGCGGCGTACCACTCGAGCAGATCGCGACCTTGCTTGCTGCTGTTGCAGGCGCGGCAGGCCCACACGAGGTTGTCCCCCGTCTCGAGGCCCCCGCGGGCTTTCGGGATGAGATGGTCGCCCGTCAGCTTCGGCGGGGGCATCGTCCCGCAATAGACACACCGATCCGTTGGTGCCGCGAGGACGTCCTTGAAGAGCGTTCCGACCTTCATCGATCCGCTCCTCAGGCCGGCGTAGAGCTTCAGCCGAACGCCCCAGCAGATCCGGTCCCGCTTCGTGAGACCTCGACCATACGCGGCGTCGAGGGAGGCGAGGTTGGCGTACGACCAATGCAGCAGCTCACCGACGGTGTCAAAGGTCCTCACCTTCGCTGCCTGCTCGCGTTGGTTCAGCTTGCCGTCTCCCTCAGCCGTCATTTGAACATCCCGAGTCGCGGCGGTTCCGCCGTCGAGCCGAAGGCAGCGCGAAGGTCGAGGCATGGCGACCTTCCGGCACACCGGCCCCAGCCATGAAGAGCCGGCGCTAAGCTATCAGCGCGAGCGCAGACCGTGGAGCCTTGATGCCCGCAGCCCTCAGGTTGGCCGGTCCTGAAATCAGAGGCGCGGCCGAGAGCTGTAATGTTGTGAAATATTGGAGCACGCTCGGAGCAACACGCCTCGGGCCCCTCTCCCAACCGCGCGCCCCCCGACCCTCCGCCCCCGCTCACGGCGCCAGATCCAGCTTCCGAAACGCGTCACACGCGATCGGGGCGTCGAACGCGAACATGCCCTTCGAGAGGTCGAGCGTGGTCTCGAACAGCTGGCCGCCGTCGTCGTCGATCAGGCGCGCTTTGGCCGCCCGAGGGAAGCCGTCGAGGCTGCGGAACTGGAAGTTGCCGCTGAGGCGACAGCCGCTGCGCTCCTTGTTCGGGCGAGCCTTCACGTCGAGGCTGCTCGCACCTGGGATGCCGCGGTACTCCCACGCAGGGCGGAAGAACCCGATGCCCTCGGTGAGCTCGCCGATCGCCAGCATGATGTCCCGTAGGCTGCCGAGCTTCTCGTCGCGCGCGGCGTCCGCCTTGTCGCGAGCGGCGTCGCCCTCGACCCCCGCAACACCGGCGGCCTCGAGCGCGGCGACGCGCTCAGCGAGCGCGCCGCTCTGATCGCGCGCCGCGGCGAGCTCCTTCTCGAGGACTCGAGCCTTGTTGGTCGCGATGAACCCCGGCGTCACGAGCGCCGCGATGGCGACCGCGCCCAGCGCCCAGGTCCAGGGAGTCAGGTTGGCGCGGGGCCGAGCTGCCGCCGTTGCAGGCGCGACCTCGAGGGGTGGCTGCCTCACGAGGGCGCTCGCAGCCGAGCCCTCAGCGAGCTCCGGCACTTCGGTCCAATGGACCCACTCGTTCGACCCCGCCAGATGCACGACGGCCTCGCGTGGGACGTCGGGCTCCGCGAGCCGCTGCTTCAGCTCGGGGATCGTGTAGGGGCCGACGACCTGCTCGTCGGCGGTCTGGAGATACCATTTGGACATAGAGCCTCCTCAGGCGAGCCGCTTCCATTCGCGGCTCGTCGTCTGTGGACGGGGGCGGCGCAGCGTGGCTGACCGCCGGCTGGGCCCGCTCGGTCGCACAATGACCGGGCACCCCTCACCTCAGACGTACGTCGTGCCGGACGACCGCGGTACCGAGCGCCCGTGCAGCGATCGGACGGACAATGTCAGCGGATCGGCTTGTTGGAGGCCGGCCAATCTTTTCTGTCCACGCCGGGACCCCACCGCCGACTTGGGTCTCGGAGGTCAGGCAATGACATCGGAGACTCTGTGGGCCCCCGCGATGAGCCGCTCACGTTGGCGCTCGGCCATCCAACTCGTCGCGCTCCTCGCGAGCGCCTGCGACCCTGCGTCCTTCGATCGCGGACGCGACGAGGCGCCTCCCAAGACGTCGGGCGGAGCGCGAGCAATGGGGACCACGATCGCCTCGCCCACGGCGACGTCGCGCCCTGGAGAGGCGTCGAGCTCACCCTGCACCTGCGCGGCTACGGATCCGCTGTGTGACTGCTTGCCCGATCCGGAGTCGTCCGTCTGGCGGAGAGGGACGGGGGCTCCCAAGCTGTCGTCGGAGCCGGTGGTGCCTCGCGGCGCTGCCTGCGAGTGCAGGGCGGACGACCCGCTGTGCGACTGCCTGTAGCCCACGGGCGCCGCGACTTATTTCACTTGCTGGTTACTTAACCCCTCGGTTATCTCTCTGCCCATGCAGGCGGGCGACCTGTCGCTGGTCTTCTCGGCGCTCGCCGACCCTACGCGCCGGGCGATCCTCGCGCGGCTGTCGGAGGGGGAAGCGCCGGTGAAGGACCTCGCTGGGCCCTTCGCGCTCTCCGGCCCGGCCATTACCAAGCACCTGAAGGTGCTGGAGCGCGCCGGGCTCATCTCACGCAGCCGGGCTGGTCAGCGGCGCCCTTGCCGGCTCGAGCCGCGTGCCCTCGAGCCCGCCGCTGACTTCCTCGAGCCCTTCCGCGCGATGTGGGAGGAGCGGCTCGATCGCCTCGGCGAATACCTGAAGAGCCTGGCGCCGGAGGTCAGCGCGCCCCCGCCGAAGACCACGACCCCCAAGAGGGTCAAGAGGCCGACGCCGAAGACCAGGAACGAGAGAGGACGCAGCCATGGCAAGAAGAGGTAGCTCGAACGAGCTTCGGCTCACGCGCGTGTATGACGCGCCGGTGCGCGCGGTGTGGGACGCCTGGACCCTCCCCGAGCAGGTAGCGAAATGGTGGGGGCCGCGCGGCTTCACGCTCACCACGCACGAGAAGGACCTGCGGGCCGGTGGCACCTGGCGTTACACGATGCACGGACCCGACGGCGTCGATTACCCGAACATCGCGACGTACTTCGTGGTCGAGCCGTACCAGAAGCTCGTCTACGACCACGGCGCCACCGACGATCGCCCGCCGCTGTTCCGGGTGACGGTGACGTTCTCGGAGGACAGCGGCAAGACGACGATGGAGATGATCATGACGCTGGCTTCACCCGAGGCCGCCGCCGAGATCGCCAAGCACATCAAGAAGGCCGGCGGCCACGCGACGTGGGACCGGCTCGCCGAGCACCTCGAGCAGGCGGCGACGGGCAAGCCCACCTTCGTCATCAACCGCGTGTTCGACGCGCCCATCGCGCGGGTGTTCGAGCTGTGGACGAGCCCCGAGCACCTCGCGAAATGGCTGCCCCCGGCGGGGTCCGAGCTGCGCTTCCTCCGCTCGGAGGTCGCGGTCGGCAGGAGCACGTTCTTCGTCATCACCGGCCCGCACGGCGCGATGCACGTGCGCGCCGAGTACCTCGCGCTCGAGCCGCCCCAGCGTATCGTCTACGAGCAGCAGTTCGTCGACGAGCACGAGCGCCCCGCGCCCGCGCCCGGGGCCGAGGTGTGGCCAGCGACGCTGCGGACGACGGTGCTGCTCAGCGAGGAGGCGCCCGATCGGACGCGCGTCACGGTGACCAGCGAGCCGCAGGGCGGGGCGACCTCGGCGGAGCTCGAGGCGTTCGTTCGCGAGCGCGGGGGCATGACGGTGGGCTGGTCGGGCTCGTTCGACGCGCTCGAGGCGCTGCTCACACGCGATTGAGCCCAGGCGTATGCCGATGGTGCGGTCCGCCGCTCAGCGTCTCTTTGCGACTTTGACGCCGACGACCACCGCCACGAACGTGGCGAGGGCGAGGACGTTCCCGATCGACCCGACCCGCCGAAGCGTCGGGTGGCCCGCCAGGTCTCCCGTGACGCGCGCTAGCAGCGAGAGGTGGAGCAGCAAGAGCGGCGCATAGAGCGCCCGCGTGAACGGGATCTCGATACGCGCGACCGCGGGGAGGATGATCGGCGCGTGCGCGAAGACCATCGACAGGACGTAACCCACGAACACCGCGTGCAGCACGAGGTCGTAGCTGGCGCCGCCTGGAGGAACGGTGGTGAAGGCGAGGGTGGCGCCGCTCGCGAGCATCCACGCGGCACCTCCCAGAACCCCCGCGGCGGTGTAGCGGGGGAGCCCGACCCCCCGAACGGTGCGGCGCGCGAGATCGAACGAGAGCTGCCACGCCGCGAGCGCCGCCAGCGCGGCGCCGAAGAGGCGAGACCAAGGGTCCTCGAGGGAGCGGGCCGCCGCCGCCGCGAGCGCGACGATCACGGAGATGCCCACGACCGCGCGCGACGCCCACCGCGGCGTGGGCGCGAGCCGTGAGAGCTCCAGCCGCTCGGCGGCGATCGTGAGGGCGAAGAACGACATCCAGGCGAGGACCACGTCGGGGAGGGGCCGCCCCATGGCCCACGTCAGGGAGCCGACGCACAGGACCATCGACCCGGCCAGCATGATGAACGTGAACGCAGCGGGCTGCCGGAGCACGATGGCGATGTTGACCGCGCCGAGCGCCACCGCCGAGAGCGCGAGCGCCCACGGCCCGAAGGCGAGACCGGCCAGGGTCGCGACGGAGCCCGAGGCGCCTGCGACCGGCGCGAGGAAGGCCCACGTGCGGCCGAGCGCCACGGCGCGCTCGAGGGCGATGAGCGTCCCGAAGACGCCGAGCACGAAGAGCGGGCCGTGCGCCGCGCCATAGCGAGGGCCCCAGGCCGCGACGACCCCCGCTCGCGAGAGCCCAGCCAGGACGCCGGTCACCGCGGTCGCGCCCACGACGAGGAGCAAGCCCCTTCGCGCGAGGATATCCGGCTCGAGCCCCCGTGCTGCGGGGCTCACCTGCCCCATCCGAGCGCCTTCCTGGCTGCGGCTGACATGCGGTCCGGCCGCCAAGGAGGATCCCACACCAGCTCCACGCGCGCCTCGCGGACCCCAGACACCGCGCGCAGCCGCTCCTCCGCCTGCCTCGCGATTTGGTCGCCGAGGGGACACGCCGCGCTCGTCATGGTCAGCTTCGCTTCGACGAGCCCGAGCGACGGGTCGACGGCGACCCCCACCACGAGCCCGAGCTCGACGATGCTCATCCCCACCTCAGGATCCGATACGCTCCCGAGGGCCTCGAGGGCACGCGCCTCGAGGTCGGGCTGAGCCTCACTCATGAAAGCGACTTGCAGCAGCAACCGTGCCACGCAGGGGTTGCGCGGCCTCCGCATGAATGGGCTCGCTTGGGCCGGGCCCCACCCTCGTTCGCCGGTGACGACGTTCGTTCGCTGCGCGTGCCCCCGCATGATTTGCGCTCGAGCGACGCGCTTGCCTGGCTCACACGGGAGCTGGCTCAGCCCCGGCAGGGTCCGCGGGCGCCGGGTACCCGATGAGGTAGCTGCCATGGAGCGGCGCCTTGCCGAGCTGGATCTTCCCGATGTCCCAGACCCAGCCCGGCGGCGTCTCGAGCTCGGCGACGAGCTCTCGCAGCTCCTCGACGCTATAGATGCGCAGCCACGAGACGATGCCGTCCCACAGGACGAACAGCTGCATCACCGGGATGAGCCAGGTGAAGACCACCCAAGGCCAGCGAAAGGGCCGCCATAGCGGCATCGACAGGGTGACGGTGAGGGGCGTGATGAGCAGGCCGAGCAGCATGGGCAGCTCGCGGCTGACGACCTCGAACACCGCGATGGGCTGGCCCTTCGCGACCGCGTCCGCGAGGATGCGCCGGGCTTGTTCGGGACGAAAATGGTGAAACGCGTTGAAGATGGTGCGGAAGCCGCGCAAATCCGCGGGGACTGCTGTGGCGTCGACGGGCTCTGCCCTCCCCTGCACGGCGCCACCGCTCTCGCGCTCGGCGTGCCGATAGGCGGGCAGGTTGGGGTAGAGGTCGGTCAGGGTCACCGTGACCTGGTGGCCACGCTTGGCCAGCTCGTCGGCCATCGTCGCGGCCGGCCCACCGCCGCCCGAGCACAGGTCGACGAGGCGTTTGTCGCCGGTCACGGCGAGCGCCCGCTCGAGCGGGCCCACCAGCATGCGCCCGTGACCTGACATCCGCTCGGCGAAGGCCAGGAAGGCCGTCCCGCCGTCTCGCAGCGTCTCCGGGAACCATTGCAGGTCTTCGAGCTCGACGAGGTGCAGCCGCCTCATGGGATCTCCTTTTCGGTTGGAAGGGTGAGGTTGTCGATCACGCGCTCGAGCAGCGCGTCGAGCGGGTAGGTCTCGGGGTCGAGGACGTAGTGCTGGAAGACTCCGTCCAACGTCGCGAAGAGCAGGCGCGCCTCGAGCTCGGGGTGGGGACGGCCGAGGTCGCTGAGCAGCAGCGTGAAGAGCTGCACATAGACGGCGGACTGGGCCGCGACGTCGTGGGCCAAGCCGGCCAGGACCGAGTGCTGGAACCGGACCCCGTAAGAGACCTGCCAGAACTCCCGGTTCTCACGGACGAGGCGCGCGCTCTCGCGCAGCAGCTGGGTGAGCTTCTCGCGCGGGTCGGCGATCGTCGCGACCTCGGCGAACGCCGCCATCACCAGGCCCGCGCTCCGCTCGAAGAGCGCCATCAAGACCGCCTGTTTGGACGGGAAGTAGTGGTAGAGCAGCCCCGCCGCGACCTTCGCCTCCTCGGCGATGTGGCGGATGGTCGTGCTCTCGTAGCCGCGCGCGGCGAACGCTCGGAGCGCCGAGTCCATCAGGTGCGCTCGGATCTCCTTGGGCTGCGGATGTTTTCTTCGAACCATCGATTGAACGATCAATCAATTAGGGAACCCATCGATGCGGGTCAAGGGCGCACGTCGCAAGCCCGAGCTTCTCCCCGCTCGCCGCCCCTACGGCCCGGCGCCGCCTTCTGCGGCCCGGCGCGGGCTCCAGGGGCGTCCGGGTCAGGGCCTCCGCACGCAGCGAAAGCCGATCTCCGCCAGCGCTGGCGGCACCTTCCCCAGCTTCACGCTGAAGGTGACCTGATCTTTCCACGCGGTGGTGCTGGTGAGCGACATGGGCGCTCCCGCCTGGAGGCACTGGAGGAAGCGCGGGGGGAGGTCCTTCGACGCGAGCGCCGCCTCGCTCGGCTTGCACGGCGGGGAGCTCGGCGAAGGCACAGTCCGCGGAGGAGGTGGTGGCGGGGGTGGTGGCGGCGGCATCAGCTCCCCAGCTTCTTGTCGGGGCAGCCGTCCTCGTCCTGGAAGCCGTTCTTTGTCTCCGGCTCGAGCGGACACTGATCTTTCGCGTCGAGGATACCGTCGCCGTCGTTGTCCAGCTCGGGGCAGCCGTCGCTGTCCTCGAAGCCATCCGCGTCCTCTCGGGCGTCGACACACATGTCCTTCCGGTCGGGGATCCCGTCTCCGTCGCGATCGCCGCCGCCCACGGGCGTGTCTTGCGCGAAGACGTAAGGCGAAGGCTCCTCGAGCGCGCCCATCGCGAAGACGACCGGGACGAGCGCGCCCCTCGGCGCCACGCTCGCGTGGGTGCAGCCCTTGGCGTCGGCGGAGAGCGTCACCCGCAAATCAACGGCCAATGGGGTCACCGCGGTGCAGCGGCCGAAGAGCTCCTTGAATCGCTCGCTCTCGACCCATTCGCGTAGCGGCGAAGGCACTGCGCCCGGCGACCCTGGATCGGTCGTCAGCGTGAGGGGCGCGAGCGGAGGTTTCGTCGTGAGGTCGGGGTGCAAAGGCGAGCAAGCCCCGGTCGCGCAGACCCAGTCGCGATAAGCCGCGTCGAGGCCATCGAGGCTCGACGGCCGCTCGGCTCGAAGCGGCCACCCGCGGACCACGCGCGCGGTCGTCTCCCCGTCCTTCGCCCACGCGTCGGGCTGCCCCAGGCTATCGGCGTACCAGATCGTCGAGGTCCACTCGCGGGCGTTGCCCATGAGGTCGTGGACCCCTTCGGGGGTCACGTCGCGCGGCGTGCCCGCGACCCGAGAGACCTCCCCGCCTGGCCCCAGGAACGCGCGCACCTCGCCGAGCTCGACCGGACCGTTGCCCCAGGGCAACGAGCGCAGCGGGTTTCCTCGCGCGGCGAGCTCCCATTGCGCCTCGTCGGGCAGGTTGCCGCCGATGGATCGGCAATATTGGTCGGCGACCTCCCAGGGTACTCCGACCGCGGGGAGGTCGGCGCGCGCGGGGGCGTCCTTCGGGACCGACGCCGGCCGCTCGAAGGCGAGCGTCGGCGTCGCCGCGAGGAACGGAGCGAGCTCCGCCCACGAGACCTCACGGGCCTGAATGGCGTACTTCTCGGTCGGCGACGTGACCCACCGGCTGGCGCGGACGCCGCGGCGATCCGGAGGCGCGTCGTCAGGTAC
The DNA here is from genome assembly GCA_016719945.1 of Polyangiaceae bacterium. Lineage (GTDB taxonomy): Bacteria > Myxococcota_A > Polyangia > Polyangiales > Polyangiaceae > Xiheicaenibacterium. Next base: position 239,304 of record JADJYE010000007.1, read on the forward strand.
GCCCAGCAGGACCTGGGTGAACGGCGGCGTGATCTCGACCCAACGATTCGAGGAGGACGACGCGGGCGCCGACGAGGGCCCAGTCTTCACGGTGGGCTGAGGCGCCGACGACGCAGGAGCGTGTGGGCCCGAGGCCGACGCGGCCGGCTGCTCGCCTCCGCCGCCCGACGTCGCGAGGTAGATCCCCACGCCGACGGCGACGAGCGCGAGGCCCCCAACCGCGACGCCGACCCTGGAGCGCCCGGGAGGAGAGTCGCGCTCGGGGAGGTCGACCGGACCGGCGGCGATGGTCTGACCGCCGCGCGTCGCCGCCCGCTCCGCGACCCGCACCCTCGGGCGGTCCGAGAGCGGCGCGGCTGCGACTGTCATGTTCGGCGCGGGCGCGTCCTTCAACGGCGCCGCGGCGACGGTCGCGCTCGGCGCGGGCGCGTCCTTCAGCGGCGCGGCGGCGACCGTCGCGCTCGGCTTCGTGCCCGAGATCTCGACCGCGCTGGCGCGCTCAGGCGCGAGATCTTCGTGGAGGGTCGTGGGCCCGGGCGCGTCGAACCCGTCGACCTCGATCAGCGCCTTGTGGGCCACGCCAGCGTCCGCGAAGCGCGCCTTCGGGTCGCGCGCGACACACGACGCGAACCAGGCGTCGAAGCCGCTCGGGACGAGCTCTGCCACGCCGAACGAGCTCGCACGCTCGCTCGCCGGCACGATGGGATCGATCACCAGCTCCCGCATCAGCGCGGTCAGCGAGGCGCCGTCGTCGTTCGCGGCGTTCCAGTAGTGCTTGCCGGTGAGCGCGCGGAACACGATCAGCCCGAGCGCCCACACGTCCGCAGCAGGCGCCACCTTGCTCCGCGACTCGGTCTGCTCGGGCGCCATGAAGGTGGGCGTCCCCAGGGCGGCGGTGGCCGCCGACGTCGCGCGGGCCTCGGCGAGCACCTTGGCGATACCGAAGTCGAGCACCTTCACGACGAAGGGGCTGCCCCGCCGGCGCGTGCGGGCGACGAAGACGTTCTCCGGCTTCAGATCGCGGTGGACGATCCCCGTCGCGTGCGCCGCGGCGAGCGCGTGGCACAGCTGATCCATCACCTCTCGCACGTCGCCGACCGGCAAACGCCCGCGCGAAGAGATGAGCGTGGCGAGGTCTTTGCCCTCCAGCAGCTCCATGGCGAGCCACGGCATCTTCAGCTGCTCGTCAATGCCAGCCGCGATGACCTCGACCACGTGCTCGCTCTCGATCGTCGCGCCGATCTTCGCCTCCTGGACGAAGCGGTCTCTCAGCTTGGCGTCCGCGAGCAGCTCGCGGTGCATCACCTTCAGCGCGCGCCGCCGCCCGACGCTCTTCTGCTGCGCGACGTAGACCGCGCCCATGCCCCCGGCGCTGAGCGGGCCGACGATCTCGAACTCCCCACCGACGACCGTTCCAGGCTCAAGGGACACGGCGCCGAGGATACCGGACCCTTCGCCAGCCCTGGTCATCGATCCGCGGACCGCGTTCGTGCTATGGGTGCTCGAAGATCCCATGCCGAGCCTCGAACGTGTCCAGCAGTTCGTGATGAAGCAGCTCACCGGCTGGTCGCAAGATCTGCGCGACGCGCTCGCCGAGGAGGCGCCGGAGCTACCCTTCGAGCCCCAGCTCGAGCGCACGCGGGAGCGCCTAGCGGCGATGTTGCCGACGATCCCCGACCCCGGCCCGCTCGCCCCGCAGATGCGCGCGTTCAGCGTCGGCGGCGCGATCTACGTCGCCTTCCACCTCGCGCTGCGCGCCGAGGGGTGGGGCGCCCCACGGACCTGGCAGGTGCTCGAGCGCGCGACGCAGCTCCACTTCGAGCGAATGCGCGGCCTCGAGAGGCGCCTCGCGTCGGACGGCCTGTTCAGCTGGCCGATGAAGGCGCTCTCGCGCTGGCTCGCGAAGAAGAGCCAGCGCCAGCCCGTAGGCGGCTGGGTCTTCAGCTACGAAGGCCGGACGGCCGAGCACGACTACGGGGTGACGTACACGCGCTGCGCGATCCGGGATCTGGCCATCGCCCACGGCGCGGAGGATCTCGCCCCGTACATCTGCCTGTCCGACATCACCGGCAGCCGCATCTTCGGTTGGGGCCTCTCGCGCAGCGAGACCCTCGCTCAAGGCGGCGCACGTTGCGACTTTCGCTTCAAGCGGGGCGGAGAGACCGACGTCCGCGTGAAGCTGCCGGTCGTGAGCTGACGCGCGCCGCCGTGCGCGCCGAGGAGATCGGAGCTCCGGCCGGGCGGCCGGAGACTCGCCTTCACGAGCCTGAGCCTCGCTCCCAGCGGTGGTGAACCACACGCTTCGTGCGCCCCTCGGGGTGCGTGACCGAGACAGCGTGATCGGGCTCCTGGCAGCGCTCTCGCAGGGTGACCAGCTCCTCCGCCGCGCTCGGGTGAATGCCGATGGTCGCGTCGAACTGGGCCTTCGTCGCGCCGCACCTCAGCGCGACGGCGAAGCCTTGGAGGATCTCGGCGGCGTCGGCGCCAACCATGTGGACGCCGACCACGCGGTCGGTCGACCGCTCGACGACCAGCTTCATGAGCACGCGATCGCCGCGACCGCCGAGGGTCGCCTTCATGGCCGTGAAGGTGGACTTGTAGACGTCGATCGCGCCGAGCTCGGCGCGCGCCTCCTCCTCGGTCATTCCCACGGTCGCGATCGGGGGGTTCGAGAAGACGGCCGACGGGATGAGGTCGTAGTCGGGCACGCGGCTGGCGCCTCCGAACAGGTGCTGGGCGATGAGGGTGCCCTCGGCGAGCGCGACCGGCGTGAGCTGGACGCGGTCGATGACGTCGCCGGCGGCGTAGATCCACGGCACGCTGGTCTGGAAGCTCGCGTCGACGCGAACGGCGCCTCGAGCGTCGAGCTCGACGCCCGCCTCCTCGAGGCCCATCCCGCTGGAGCGCGGAACGCGCCCGATCGCGGCCAGCACGCCGTCGACCTCGAGGGTCGAGCCGTCGTCGAGGGTCGCCGCGAGCGCGCCCGACGGGGCGCTGTCCACGCGCGCGAGGTCCCGGTGGAAGCGGAGATCGATCCCCTTCTTCCGCATCTGCTCGTCGAGGTGCGCGCGCACGTCCCGATCGAAGCCGCGCAAGAACAGGGCGCCTCGATAGATCTGCGTGACGCTCGCACCATAACCCGCGAACACGCCCGCGAGCTCGACGGCGATGTAACCGCCACCGACCACCAGCACCCGCGCGGGCATCTCGGGGAGGTGAAAGATGTCGTCGGAGACCCACACGCGCTCGGAGCCGGGGACGTTCGGCCGCACCGGCTCACCTCCGGTCGCGACGAGGACCTTGTGCGCCGTGACCACGGTGGAGCCGCCCTGCGCGTCCACCACCTCGACGCGATGGGCGCCGGCGATGCGAGCGCGCCCCATCCACACCTTGACGCCGCGGTCCTGGAGCAGCCGCGCGTAGACGCCATTGAGGCGCGCGATCTCGGCGTCCTTGTTGGAGATCAGGCGCTGCCAGTCGTGGCGCGGGGGCTCGACGCTCCAGCCGAAGCCGGCCGCGTCGCGCCACTCGTCGGCGAAATGGGCGCCGAGCACCATGAGCTTCTTGGGCACGCAGCCGACGTTGACGCACGTCCCGCCGAGCGCCTTGTCTTCACACAGCGCGACGCGAGCGCCCAAGCTGGCCGCCACCCGGGCGGCGCGCACCCCGGCGGAGCCACCGCCGACGACGAAGAGATCGAAATCGTGCTTTGTGTGGGGCATGGCTCACTCCGTCGCGGGCACGCAGTCCGCGCGCAGAAGCTGAATGCCCTCGATCGTTTCGAAGGCGACGAGCACCGCGGTCCCGTGCGGCTCGACCACCATGGGTGCTTCGGTCCGCGACCCAGCCAAGCGGATCGATAGGATGGGCCCCTCGGTGACGTGGGGACCCTCGAACAGGGTTAGCGAGACGCCCATCATCTCGACCCGCGCGGGATGACGGAAGGCGACGGCGTGACCGCCTCTCCAGGGGGTGAGGTCATGAGCCCAGCGGCCGTCGGTGCTCGCCTCGACGAACGGCGGCCCTTCCGGAGCACCGCTGAGGTCGGTAGGGAACGCGGCGACGCTCTCGACCTCCTCGACGAGGGCGTAGTCGAAGCCGCCGGGTCGAGGCTCGAGCCGCTGCTTGATGGGGAAGTAAGGCAGCTCGAAGGACGCCGTCGGGGCGAGCTCCCCGGTGGGCCCGAGCGCGAAAAAGCTCGCCGCAGGAGTCGTGTCCGAGCAGCCAGGGCCGAACACGAAGAGCGGGCTGCCGCCTGAGAAGCTCGCATGGAGGATCCCGCACGAGTCGGGGAGTTCGAGCTCGCCGAGGGCGGTCTCACCGGCCAGCGGCTCGACCGACGAGAAGTGGCTCAGGCTCGGCGGGGCGCCAGTGGAGTGGTCGACGACGTAAGCACCGCCGCCCGCCTCGGGCTCGAGCAGGTACGTGCGCAAGAAAGGGTCGACCACGATGGGGGTGGGGTCGTCGAAGCGGAAGATCCCGCTCATGTTCCCCCCGCTCACGGCGAACACCCCCTCGGCCCGCGCGCTCAACCACCACGGTGCGTTCCAGAGCATCCCCGCGTAGTGCGTCACGAGCGGCCCGACCTTGGGAGGCCAGCTGTCGAACGCGCCGGACAGCGTCTGGGAGAGCACCTTGTCGGTCAGATCGCCGAAGTTGTCGTAGTCGTCGTACACGACGCCGACTCGCCCGCCGTCGAGCATGGCGAGGCGCGCGCGCCGGGGATGGAACAGCCCTGGAAGCACGACGGGCTCCCCCGCCCACACCAGGCTCTCGCAGCCAGGGATCGGCTCGGGCGCTGAGCCGCCGCCGCCCTGCGCGGACCCTCCCGTGGAAAGGGCTCCACCGTTCGAAGGGGCGCCGCCCTCGAAGCCCGCGCCTCCACCGCCTTCGGTGACGATGACGTTGGAGCCACACGCGAAGGCGCCCAGGAGCGCAGTCGTGAGCGCAGCATGGGCGAGCCACGCCGCGCGCGGGGTGAGCTCGAGGGCGCGCACGGGCGCTACTTCAGCCCGCCCTTGGCCCTCACGTCGGCGCCGAGGTCCTTGTTGCGCCAGTAGTACTCGATCGACTTCTCGGTAGCGTCGGCGAAGCCGACGCTGACCAGCTCGCCCTCGATCGCCGCGGTGCCCTCGGGGACGTCGATCTTTCGGACGCACGAGAAGGTGAGCGTCGCCTTCTCATCGACCTTCATGGGGCCGCTGAAGAGGTTCGCGCCCGAGCAGATCAGGTACGGCTTCGGCTTCGCGGCGGGGTCCGCGGGGTCCTTCACCTCGAGCTGCTTGCCGGCCTTGTCGTAGAAGTAGACGAAGATCTTCCCGTACAAGATGGGCTTGGGCGACTTGTTGGTGACCGAGAAATATGGCCCCTTGTCGTCGATCTTGTTGGTCCACTTCACCTCCATCATGCGCGAGGGGCCCTTGCCCTCGCAGGGGGCCTCGATCGTCCCCGCGCCCGCCGAGTCCTTCGGGCAGTCGGAGCGAGGCGCGGCGGTGGCGGTGGGCGTGGCGCTCGCCTTGGCCGTCGGCGTGGGGACGACGGCGTTGCTCGTAGCGGACGCGCTCGCCGAGGCGCCTCCCGAGGCTCCCGAGTCGGAGCAGCCGGCGATGAGGCAGAGGAGCGCTGTGCTGAAGAGCGTGGCTAGACCGGATCGCATGGCCGGGGAGGCTACATGGGACCGCGCCCTCGCGGCGCGACTTCCCTGACGCCCACAATCTCCGACCCATTCGCCTTCCCGCCCTGCCGAGAGATTTTTTACGCCCCTCGTTAACGCTTCCGACGAGCCGCCCTCCTCCCTCGTGGACGGTAGCCAACACGGGGGAGGATCCATGAGCGCGTTTCAGCTGACCGAGCTCGGTGGGCCGTGGTCGCGGCGGCTCGACCCCCGACGCCGCGGCTTCGACCTGGCGAGGCCGGACGAGATCGCCCGCGATCTCTCGGAGGCAGACCGAGAACGAGGCCGGTGGGTGTGGACGCAGAGCGCCGTGAGCGAGCTCGCGAGCGCCGCCGCCTTCGCAGAGATCGCCTCGGCCCTCGTCGCGGCGGGCGCGCCGATCGACCTCGTGGCCGCCGCGGGCGAGTTCGTCGCGGACGAGGTCGTGCACGCCGAGGTCTCCGGCTCGCTGGCGATGGCGTTCGGGGGAGCGGTGCCGCTCGACGTGGACCTGGAGCGCCTGGTGAGGCCGCCGGCGTCGGTCGAGCCACTGATGCGCGCGGCGGAGCTGCTCGTGCGCACCTCGTGCATCGGGGAGGCGCTCACGTTGCCGCTGCTCAAGACCGCCGCGCGCGCGAGCGACCACCCAGCGCTCGCCGAGATCCTCGCGAACATCGCGCGGGACGAAGGCCCCCACGCAGAGCTCGGGTGGTGGTTCCTCGACTGGGCCGACGACCAGCTCGATGACGCGGCGCGAGCTCGACTCAGCGCGGTCGCGACGCACGCCGTCAGCTCCTTCGCGCCGCTCTTCGCGACGACCTGCGCGGGCTCGGCGCGGGGCGTCGGGATGCTCGACTGCGCGACCTACGACGCCGCGTTCGCGCGGGCGCTGAGCGAGCGGGTCGCGGCGCCGCTCGCCGAGCGCGGCATCGCCCTCGCCCTCACGCCTTGTGAGCCGTGATTGGATCGGCGACCGTGAGCCGCGTGGGGGAGATCTCCGCCAGCCCGCCGGCCTCGGACCGCGTAGCGCGTCTCGTGGTGGCGGCGCGTGGCGGCGACCAGGTCGCGTTCACAGCGCTCTATGGGCGGTTCCACCGCGTCGTGCACGCCGTCGTCCTCACCAGGTGCCGGCGAGGCGAAGACGCCGATCTCGTGCAGGACGTCTTCGCGACAGCCTTCGAGAAGCTGCCCGACCTGCTCGAGCCCGCCGCCTTCCCCGGTTGGCTGCTGACCATTGCGAGGCGGCGCGCGATCGAGGGCCTGCGGCGGCCCCTCAGCGTGGCGCCGCTCGACGAGGCCCACGAGCCTGGCGTCTCCCCGCCTCCGCGCGCGGAGGCGCTCGAGGCGCTCGAGGCGATCCGAGCGCTGCCCGAGGCCTACGCAGAGACGCTCGTCATGCGGCTGGTCGAGGGGCTGAGCGGCCCCGAGATCGCCGAGCGAACCGGGCTCACCGAGGGCTCGGTGCGGGTCAACCTCCACCGGGGAATGGCGCTCTTGCGCGAGCGGCTGACCTCGGAGCCTAGCGTGAGGACCGAGCCTCGGAGGCGAGAGCCATGAGCGACGACTACCTGTGGGACAAGTCGGGGCCGCCGGATCCAGAGGTCGAGCGGCTGGAGGGGCTGTTCGCGCCGATGCGCCACGAGGCGCCGCTCTCTGCACCGCCGCGCCGCGCCCCTCGCCCACCTCGCCGCGGCCCGTGGATCGCGGGAGGGCTGCTCGCGGCGGCGGCCGCCGCGGCCCTCTGGCTCGCGGTCGATAGGAGCGGGCCCGGCGGGGTCGCGCCCATTGCGGTGGAGAGCGGCGACGCTGCGCCGTCCGGGCCTTCGCCGCTGGCTCGCCCCCCCACCGGCAGGCCTGCGGTCGATTGCAGCGATCGGGCCCAAGGGTTCCCGTTCGAAGCGCGCGGAGGGGCGCTGACCTGCGGCGGAGGCGCCGCGAGCGCCGGGCGCCTGCCGATCGGCGAGTGGCTCGAGACCCCGGCAGACGTGACGGCGAAGCTCTCGGTCGCGGACATCGGCGCGCTCGAGCTCCAGCCCGGCTCGAAGCTGCGGATCACGAAGACGGGCAAAGAGGAGCACCGCCTCGAGCTGATGAGGGGGCGACTCTCGGCCAAGGTCGACGCTCCCCCCAGGCTGTTCGTGATCGACACCCCCGCGGCCACCGCGATCGATCTCGGCTGCGCCTACGAGCTGTGGGTCGACGAGCGAGAGCGCTCGCACCTCGCGGTCACGTCAGGCGCCGTCTCGTGGGAAGGCAAAGGCAGGGTCGTGTTCGTGCCTGCGGGGGCCGAGGCGGTCGCCGAGCCCCTCAGAGGTCCGGGGACGCCGATCGCGCTGGACGCGACGAAGGAGCTGCGAGCGGCCGTCGCCAGCCACGACGCCGGCGAGCCGCCCGCGCTCGCGCGCGTGCTCGAGCTCGCGCGCGCCTCCGACTCGATCACCCTCTACACGTTGCTGGTCGACGCGGGTGGACGCCGTGGCCCCGAGCAGCGGAGCGCGCGCGACACCGTCGCGCGGCGCATGGCCGCGCTGAGCCTGCTGCCGCCGCGGACGGTCGTCTCGCAGCTGGCCGCGGGTGAAGAGGCGAGCCTGGTGAGCGTGCGCGACCATTTGATGACGCGCTGGTTCCCCGAATAGCTCGCGGGGCGATCCACCCCTGTTAACGGATCGCCGTCATCGTCGTCCTCCTCCGTGAAGGAGACGACGATGAAGCGAACCTCACTGACCCCCCGGATCATCCTCGCGGTGACGCCACTCACGCTCGCGATGGTCGCAGGCGTTGCGAGCGCTGCGCAGCCCAGCCACCGCCCGCTGGCGGACGCCGACGGGTACCCTCTGGTCGGCAACCTCATCCGCAAGGGCGAGACGAAGCCTGCGCCGACCCCGACCCCGACCCCGACCCCGACCCCGGCGCCGACCCCGCCGCCGCCCCCGAAGCCGAAGCCGCACACCCGCTGATCCCTGGGGCACCGCCGACCTCGCCCTTCATCAGCCCACCGTTGACAGTCGCGACGCTTCCGAAAACCATCGAGGCATGTCGCTTACGAGCTGTTCGTCCTGTGGGTGCCTCATCAAGATCGGCGAGTCGACCTGCCCGCACTGCGGGAAGGGAGCCTCGCGCCTCGGCGCTCCGGCCGCGGCCATCTTGATGGGGATCGTCGCGGTCACCGGCTGCGGCGACGACACCGGCAGCGGCGGCGCGGGCGGAGACGGCGGCGCAGGCGGCGCGAACATCGGCGGCGCAGCGCCGGCGTACGGCGTGCCCGCGACCGGCGGCATGAACGCCGGCGGCGCTGCGCAGGGCGGCGGTGGCGCGGGCGAGGGCGGCAACGGCGGCGGCGCAGCGCCGGCCTACGGTGTCCCCGGCACGGGCGGCGCGGGCGGCGGCGGCTGACCGCGACGTTCGTGGAGCAAGACGAGGAGCTCGCCGCCCGACGGGTCGGCACGGTGGTCGGCGGCTATGCGCTGGAGCGCGTGCTGGGCGTCGGCGGCATGGCGAGCGTGTTCGCGGGCCGTCGCGCAGACGGCGGCGTCGCGGCGGTGAAGCTCCTGCACGGGTACCTGTCCGCCTATCCCGAGGTGAAGAGCCGCTTCCTGCGGGAGGGACCGATCGGCAGCGCGCTCGCCGCCGTGGGCCCGCTGTGTGAGGGCCTGCCTCAGGTCTTCGAATCGGGCGTCGCCGACGACGGCACCGCCTTCCTCGCGATGGAGGTCCTCGACGGCGAGACGCTCTTCGATCTGCTGAGCCGCACGGGCCGCCTCCCCGTGGGACAGGCCCTGTGGCTCGCGCAGCACGTGCTCGAGGTCCTCGCGGTCGCGCACGCGCACGAGATCGTGCACCGCGATCTCAAGCCCGAGAACATCCTGCTGCTCAAGTCCGGGGGCCTGAAGGTCCTCGACTTCGGGGTCGCGCAGGTGAAGGGCGTCTTGCCCGACGTCGGCGCGCTGCCCGACAAGACCCGCACGAAGACGGGGACGGTGCTGGGCAGCGCGCGCTACATGGCCCCCGAACAGGCCCTCGGGAAGGTCTCGGAGATCGACGGCCGCACGGACCTCTTCGGACTCGGCGCGACGCTGTTCCACGCGCTCGCCGGCCGCCCCATTCACACCGACAAGAGCGACGGGACGCTGCTCATCGCCGCAGCGACCAAGCGCGCCCCTCCGCTCGTTGAGGTCGCCTCGGACGTCCCCGCGGGGGTCTGCGCGGTCGTCGATCGTGCGCTCTCCCTCGAGCGCGATCAGCGCTACCCGGACGCGCGCACGATGCGGACCGACGTCGCCGCGCTCCGCGCCGGCAAGCCGCCGCCGTTCGCGTCGGCTCGAGGCCCGGGCCGCTAGCGCGGACTCGCCCGCGCGCGCGGCTGCTGTAGACTCTCGCCTCATGCGGGCTCCCCTCGTCGCGTCGCTCGTGGTGCTCATGGCCTGCGGAGACTCCGCCTCCACGGGCGGAGGTGGCTCCGGCGAGACGGCCGGCGGTCCGCCCTGCGGGGAGTGCACTGGCGGCACAGGCACAGGGGGGACCGGCGTGGGCGGGAGCGGCCAAGGCGGCGGTGATGGCGGAATGGCCGCCACGGTGTCGTGCGACCCCCTGCCTCCTCCGGCCGGCGCGGTCATCGACGTCGACCCATCGATGGCCGCGTCGCTCCCGCAGCTGGTGTTCGACGCTGCCCCCGGCACGACGTTCTCCCTCGCCGATGGGACCTACGTGTTGAGCGCGACGCTCCAGGTGCGCGCGCCGGGCCTCACGCTCCGCTCCGCGAGCGACGACGCCGAGGCGGTCGTCCTCTCGGGCGATTACGCCGTCAACGAGCTCGTGCAGGTGACCGCGAGCGACGCGACCCTCGCCCACCTGACGCTGACCCGGGCGGTCGATCACCTGGTTCACGTGGTCCCGCCCGGACCCGGACAGGACGTGCTCGGCTTCCGCCTCTATGGCGCCCGGATGATCGACAGCGGCGAGCAGTTTCTCAAGGTGAACCCCATCTCGGGGCAACAGGGCTACATCGACGAGGGTCGCGTCGAGTGCTCTACCTTCGCCATGACCGAGGAGGGACGCGCCAACGTCGAGCCTTGCTGCGGCGGATGTTACACGGGCGGCATCGACGTCCACGCGGGGTGGGGGTGGGTCGTCGCGAACAACCGCTTCGAAGGCATCTACTGCGACGGCGCGGGCCTCGCCGAGCACGCCATCCATTTCTGGAAGGGGTCGCGTGACACGCTGGTCGAGCGCAACGTCATCGTCGACTGCGCCCGCGGGGTCGGCTTCGGCCTCGGCAGCGGCGCTGGGGAGCGCGTTTACCCTGACGCACCGCACGGCGGAGCCTTCCTCGCCCATTACGACGGGGTCATCCGCGGCAACGTTATCTTCGCCACGAACCCCTTCTTTGACACCGGCATCGAGATCGCCGAGGCGAACGAGCCGCACGTCCACCACAACACGGTGATCGCGACGGCCAGCGCGACGGCCGCGTTCAGCTCGATCGACTATCGCTTCGCCCAGACGTCGGTCATCGTGAAGAACAACCTCGTGAACAACATCACGCAGCGCGACGGCGCGTCGGGGGAGGTGTCGAACAACCTCGAGTCCACGCCGCTCGAATACTTCGTCGATGTCGGCGGCGCGGATCTCCACCTGGTCGACGGCGCGACGGGCGCCCTCGGCCAGGGTGTGCCGCTCGGCGACGCCGGGCTCGATATCGACGGCGAGCCCCGAGACGCTTCGTCGCCCGACCTCGGCGCGGACGAGCGATAGTCGCCGCCAAGAGGCCCGACGCTATTCGGGGACGGGGACCTCGAGGCACACGCCGACCTCGAGGATGACGTAGAGCAGCGCCAGCTCTTGAGGCAGAAGACCGTCGGACGACTCCGAGTGGTACGTGCTGAACAGGACGCGACCGCACTGCTGCTCGAAGCTGATGGTGAGCGGCTTGTTGCCCTGGGGGGTCGCGCCCGTGATCCAGGTCTTCGGCGTGACCATGACCGGCTGATTGTTGACGTCGGTGGTCGCGACCGTGTTGAGCGCGTCGATGTACGTGTACGCGGCCTCGAACGACGGGTTCGGCACCCCTTGGGCCGTGAGCCAGGCTTGCAGCTCCGGGTCCATCTGGGTCGGGGGGCGGTGTAGTTGTCGAGCGTGCAGGCGTCTCCCGACTCCTAGTAGAAGTCGACATAGCCCGGGAAGGGGCTCTGCATCCATTGATAGGACCAGTCGGTGACGTAGTACTTGCCGCCCGCCGCCACGAAATCGCGGATGTTGTCGGCCTGCTGCGAGGTGCCGCCGTCGCAGGAGGAGCAGGGCACGAAGGCGATGTGGTACTGCGAGAGCATCGCGGGGTCGTCGAAGACCGAGTCGCAGCTGAAGCCGGCGCACGCCACGAGCGTGATCTGATCCTGGTCGATGCCGAGCTCGACGAGAGACGTCAGGATGTCGTCGTAGGCGCCCTCCTGGATGACCATCTTCGGGATGTCGTCGCCGTTCGCCTTGTCCATCCGGGAGGGCATGCGCGTGGCGGTGGGGTCGGCCTGCAGCGCGCCCGAAGCGATCGTAATGGGCCGCACGCGGCGGAACTGGCCCTTCTGCACGACGAGGTATTGGTCGCCGTCGTTGTACGTGGGGATCTCGAAGGTGCCGTCGGCGTTCGAGAAGCCGTGCGCGATGGACTCGTCGAGCTCGACGCAGGCGTCGCAGTAGACGCCGTCGGGAATGGCGGGAGGAAGAGAGGAGGTCAGATAGACGAGGGCGCCGCTGATGGGGATGGTCCCCTCGGGGGCCACGACCCTGCCCGACAGCGTGCCGATGGCCTGGGGGTTCACGCCCCCACCTGTGCCGAACGTGTTGCCTCCCTGCGCCGCCCCGCCGTTGCTCGTCCCGGCCCCGGAGCCTCCGGCGCCGGTGGCGTTGGGGTCGTTGCCGGCGGAGCACGCGAGGAGGGCGAGGGCGGCGAGCAGAGCAGAAGAAAGGGCGGTGAGACGCAAGGCGAGCCTCCAGGTAAGGCGGCCATTTTGAGCACGGATGGCGCCGAGCGGCCAGCCCGCTCACGCGCCGCGCCGAAGCGGCCGGGTCAGAAGCGCCAGTCGGCGGGCTTTTCGCCCGGGACGCTCGGCCGAGTCAGAAAGACGATGAGCGCGGCCCCCTGCACGACGCCGCCGGGGACCAGGGCCGCGTCGCCGATGACGAAATTGGTGGCGCTCACCTCACCACGCCCACGACCGGTCGCGGACCGCTGCCGTCGAGCAGATCCGCGGGGCTGCACTTGTCGATGTGACCGAGCAGGCCCTTGTAGATCCCGAAGCCGACGAGCTTGCGCAGGCGCGGAGAGAAGCGGCGCGCGATCTCGAGGGGGACGCCGAGCTGTTGGTTCTCTTGCTGGCGGACCCAGCCGGCGCAATAGTTCATGGCGACCCCGACGCGCCGCTCGCCCGCGCGGTTCGCGCCGCCTCCGTGCCACAGGCTGCCGTTGAAGACGAGGACGCTGCCGCGTGGCATCTCCGCCGCGATCGTGTCGATGCTCGCGCCGAGCTCGGGCGCGTGGTCCCTCGCGTGCGAGCCAGGGACCAGCCGCGTCGCGCCGTTCACCTCGGTGAAGTCGCTGAGCGCCCACATCGAGTTGCAGACGATCGGCACGTGAGGCCGTGGCAGCGGGATGAGCATGTCGTCGGCGTGCAGGGGCTGCGCGAGCTCACCGGGCAGGATGTCGATCGACGACAGCGACGAGACGAGGCAGCCACGGTCGAGGACGCGCTCGACGATCGGCAGCACGTGGTCGTGCACGGGGACCTCGGCGAAGACGTCCCCTCGCGCGAGCAGGTTGTAGACGCGGAGCGTTCGGGTGCCTTCGAACAGGTTCTCGGCGGGCTTCACGTCGAGCTCGCGCTCGAGGCGGTCGACCTCGGACAGCAGGCGATCGACGAGGTCGGGCGCGATGGCGCCAAGGATGATCGTGTAGCCGTCGCGCTCGACGCTCGCTGCGTGCTCGGCGATCTGCGCTTCAGTGAGCATCGCGGGTCGAGCGTAGCCTGGCGCGCGCCATCACTCGACGGTGATGCGCAGCTCGGGCGGCGAGGTGCCGGCCAAGTTGAAGTAGTCGACGCCGTTGGTCGACACCGGGATGAGGCCCAAGAAGACGCTCGCGCCGGACGCCACCGCCGTGGTGGGCAGCGAAAAATCGACCACCTGTCCCTGGACGACCGCGCCCATGTCACCGGCCAAGGGCGCGCCTCCGACCTGGGCCGGGACGCCATTGAAGAGGTCCGCTCGGGTGAACGGAGCGACCTCCCAGACCTGCCCCGTCTGGTTGCTCTCGGCGCCCATGACGATCGGCACGGTCAGGCGCAGCACGACCGCGGTCACCATGTGTCCCGACAGCGCGTCGTCGAGGTCGAAACGCACGAAGGAATGGCGCGCGCCCGTCGCGAGGTCGACCTCGAGATCGACCGAGATTCGGGTCCCCTCGTTCTCGGCCGCGCACGCGTCGGGATCGGGGTTGGTCGGCGCGACGCAGTCGGCCACGACCGCGCCGTACGTGAGGAGCGTCGGTCCAGCACCGCCGCCGCCGTCAGCGCCCCCCTGGCCGCCTTGTCCATCGCCCCCGGCCCCCCCCCCCCCGCTGGGGCCGACCCTGCCGCCTTGTCCTCCGCCGCCCGTCTCGGGACCTCCGCCGGTCGCCGGCGCGCCGCCGGCTGCGCCGCCGCCAGCGCCGAGGCGCGGATCGAAGAAATCCCAGTCGTGGCTGCACGCGGCCGCTGCGAGGACGCACCCCGCGAGCGCGACCTGGAGCGATCCCGTGAGCACCTGAGCCGACATCTGGAGACATCCTAAACGGATTCTGGCGACTTGGCAGCGCCGCGAGGGTCCGCTCTTCGACGTGTTCGTGTACGCTGCTGGCCAGATGAGGTTGGGGCGATACGAGACCTTGCGACCCATCGCGTCGGGGGGAATGGCCACCGTCCACCTGGCGCGGGCGCTCGGCGCGGGCGGCTTCGAGCGGCTCGTGGCGCTCAAGGTGCTGCACCCGCACATCGCTGCGGAGCCCGACTTCGTCGCGATGTTCCTCGACGAGGCCCGGCTCGCCGCGAGCATTCGCCACCCGAACGTCGTCGCCACGATCGACGTCCAGGAGGAGCCGCTCTTCCTGGTGATGGACTACGTGGAGGGCCCGGCGCTCCACGTGATCTTGCGTGAGCTGCGCAAGCGAGGCGAGCGGGTCCCGCTCGACATCTTGCTGCGCGTCTTCCTCGACACGCTCGCGGGTCTGGAGGCTGCCCACGAGCTGAAGGGCCCCGACGCGCAGCCGCTCTGCCTGATCCACCGCGACGTCTCGCCCCAGAACATCCTCGTCGGCAACGACGGGATCGGCCGGATCACCGACTTCGGCGTCGCGAGGGCCACGTCGAGGCTGTCGTCGACGCGCGGCGGGCAGGTGAAGGGCAAGCTCGCGTACATGGCGCCGGAGCAGATCCGCTCGCAAGACCTCGACCGGCGGGTCGACGTCTACGCCGCGGGCGTCGTGCTCTGGGAGCTGCTCGCGAATCAGCCGCTCTTCAGAGGCGACAGTGACGCGGCCGTGCTCGCGCAGATCATCGCCGGCCCGGCGAAGCACCCGAACGAGGTCCACCCCGACCTGCCGCAGGGGATCGACGCGACGTGTATGAAGGCGCTCGCCACCGACCGAGACCAGCGCTTCCCGAGCGCCGGCGCCTTCGCGGACGCGCTGGAGCAGGCCGCCCACGAGGCGCACGTCCCCATCGCCTCACCGCGCGCGGTCGCTGCTTGGATCAAGAAGCTCGGCGTCCACGAGACAGCGCCCGCCACCGGGACCGCGCTGGCAGACGCCAGCTCCCCCGGCAGCCGGTCGGGCGGGAGCGGCCAGGCGCTCCTCAACTCCACGGCGATCGACGCCTCCGCGGAGGGCGGGAAGAGCTCGACCAGCGTAGGGACGCTCGTCGCACCTTCGCTCATCGCGCAGAAGCGATCGGTGTGGCCGGTCATCGCGATCGTCGCGGGGGTGGCTTCCGCGGTCGCGCTCGGGGGCTGGGCCCTGACGAGGAGGGGTGGGGACGACTCGACGAACGACGCGCCGGCCTCGCAGCCGACCGCCCCGACCGCCCCGACCGCCGCGCTCGGCACAACCACGACGAGCGTTTCGGCCAGCGCGTCGGCGCCCGCTGTCGCCGCGACGACTGCCGCGCCCTCGGCCTCGCCCCTCGCCTCCGAGACGGCTCCTGTGACCGCGCTGCCGCCCCCGAAGACAGCGCCTTCGCAGGTGAAGCCGCGCTCGACGGCGTTCCGACCGGGTGGGCTATGAGGCGCTGGACCGGGCGCGCGGCGCTGTGCCTCGCTTTGATCAGCCCCGCCGTGCTGCTCTTCACTCCCACCGCGTCGTGGGCGCAAGCGGTGACCGCGGCGCAGCGAGAGGCGTTCGCCGAGGCACAGAAGCTCTACGACAGCGGCGACTTCGCGGGCGCATTGCCGCGCTTCGAGGCGCTGTCGAAGGAGACCGACAGCCCGAACGCACGCCTGTACGTCGCGCGCTGCCTCCGCGAGCTCGGGAAGACAGCCGAGGCCTACGACCACATGGCCGAGACGGTGCGCTATTCGACCGAGAAGGCCGCGAGCGACTCCAAGTACTCACCGACGCGCGACGCAGCCGCGGCCGAGCTCGCGCTGCTCGCCGCAAAGGTCGGCCACCTCGTCATCGCGGTCGCGGACGCGCCGGAGGGCTCTAGCGTCACGCTCGACGGGACGGGCGTCGACGCTGCGAAGGTGGGCACGCCGCTGACGGTGATCCCAGGGAACCACGTGGTGGAGCTGAGCGGACAAGGGTTCGAGGCCGTGCGGCGCGAGGTCGAGGTCAAGGCGGGCGAGAGCCGGACCCTCACGCTGCTCGCGAAGTCGTCGCCGGTGACGAGCGAGCCCAAGCCCCCGCCGCCCGACGAGAAGAAGACGAGCGGCGGCGAGCTGCGGATCTTCGGCATCGTGTGCGCGGCGCTCGGAGGCGCGGGTCTCGCGACGTTCGCGGCGACCGGCACGATGGCGAGCTCGAAGTTCACGACGCTCGAGGAGGAGTGCGGGGGCGCCCGTTGCACCGACCCCACCTACGCCGACGTGATCGACGAGGGGAAGACGCTCGAGCTCGTCGCGAACATCACCCTCGGCGTCGGAGCTGCGTTCGCGGCCGCGTCGATCCCGCTCATCATCTGGGGCGGGCCCTCGGAGACGTCGACCACCGCGGCGCTCTCGCCCACGCCAGGCGGGGCCGCGCTCAGCGTCAGCGGCACGTTCTAAAAGGACACCCCCCGAGACCGCTGGAGGCAGACCGCCGCTGGGCGCGGTCAGTCGACGCACGTAGGGGACGCGTGGATCGGCAACGACTGCGGGGGCTCCTTCGATGCGCCCGACTTGATGCGCGCGCGACAGCCGAAGACGAGCCTGCGCTCGCTGCACTTGCCGAGCGGCCGCCCGAGGCCGGAGGACCCGCTGCAGGCGCCCTGGGCGTCACACGTGGTGGGCTTCGCGGGCTGGATCACGTCGACCTTGTCGAAGAGGCACACGCCTTCGCAGTCGTCGCCGTCGTCGCACGTCTTGCCGGCGTCCTTCATCTTGCAGTTGCAGGTGACGGTGCTCAGCATGCCGACCGGACCCCAGAGCCCCTGGCACGCCTCGCACTCGGCGCGCGCCTTCGCGAGGGCTGGGTTCGCGAGCGTGAAGGTTGCGCGCGCGAGCACCGCCCGGACCTCTCCAGCCGCGCGCGCGGCGGGGCTGGCGTAGCCCCAGGCCGTCACCTCGTAAGTCTCGGCGCCGAGCGGCAGCGCGTGCGCAAACTGAGCGCCGGGGGCGATCATCGGCTCCGCGGGCTCGACCGTAATCTTCGAAGGGCCGCCGGACGAGAGCTGGACCTCCGAGAGCACGATGGGCGAGCCGGTGCAGTTGACGACGGCCAGCGGGGACTTCTTCGAGCAGCTCTGGAAGCCGTCCTTGCAGTCGACGTCAGCGTCAAAAATCGTGCACCTCCGCCCCCTCGACGCTGACCCAGGGGTGGTGGGGCTCACGATCGCTTCCGGGGTAGTCGCCGCCCGTCGAATGGGCGAGACGTCGAGGCGCCCCGCAGAGCTGCGCTCCCCGGCGCCCGCCCATTGAAGACCACCTCGATCCTCGACCATATTGGCAAGACTCCGCTGGTGCCGCTGCGCGCGCTCGGCCGCGGGCTGCCGGTCCCGATCTTCGCCAAGTGCGAGCACCTGAACCCCGGCGGCAGCGTGAAGGACCGCCTCGCCCTCGCCCTCGTCGACGACGCCGAGCGGCGGGGGCTCATCGGGCCCGGAGCGACGCTCGTGGAGGCGACCGCAGGCAACACGGGGCTCGGGCTCGCGCTCGTCGCGGCCGTGCGCGGCTACTCCCTCGTGTGCGTCATGCCCGAGAAGATGTCGACGGACAAACGCGTCGCCCTCGCGGCGGCGGGCGCGAAGGTGGTGATGACCCCCAACGCGGCGCCCGACAGCCCCGACTTCTTCCAGAACGTCGCGAGGAGGCTCGCGGACGAACATGGGTGGTTTCTCACGGACCAGTTCAACAACGAGGCGAACGTCCGGGTGCACGAGGAGACGACCGGCCCCGAGATCGCGGCGCAGGCCGGCGTGCCCATCGGCGCCTTCGTCGCGGGCGTCGGGACGGGGGGGACCCTCACGGGGGTCGGTCGGTTCCTCAAGCGTTCGCAGCCAGGCGTGCGCGTCGTGCTCGCCGACCCGCTGGGATCTGGGCTGGCCGAGTGGGCTCGCTCGGGGGTCGTCGGGGAGTCGGCGCAGTACGCCGTCGAGGGCATCGGGACGAGCAAGCCGCCAGCCATCCTGGACCGCTCCGTCATCGACGCCGTGGAGAGCGTGGCAGATGAGGAGAGCTTCGCGATCGCCCGACGCTTGATCCGCGAAGAGGGCCTGCTCGTCGGCGGCTCGGCCGGCACGGCCGTCGCAGCGGCGCTGCGCGTCGCGGCCTCGGGTCGCTGCGCGGGCCCCGTGGTCGCGCTCCTGCCCGACTCGTGGGATCGCTACCTGTCGCGCGATTGGCTCGCTGACTCGCCCACTCGCTGAGTCGACGGAGGGCCTCAGCGAGCGCGCTCGAGGCGGGCGCCCGCCGTCACGTCACCCGCGACGGCGCGGAAGACGAGCTGGCCGCTCTGCTGGAGCTCGACGCCGACGTCGACCCTCGCCGCGCAGCGCTCGGCGCCGACGGTGATGTGCTCGACCGCGAGGAGGCGTCGGCCCGAGACCTCGGTGCAGGTCCAGTAGCCGGCGCAGTCGTCGTCCGGATAGCGGACGACCGCGCACGGGCCATCGTCGGTGCGGGCGACGTCGAGCTCCATACGCCAGCTGGGACCATCGGATTGGTGTCCAACGCCGACCCAGCGCCCTGTGAGCCCACGGGCGACGGCCTGTTGCCGGACCGGCTCCGCGAGCTCTTCTGCGTCGCGGTCGTGGGCGTAGTGGGTCGAGCGCCCCGGAGCGTCGTGCGCTGGAGCGGCGATCTCCTCCCAACCGGGCGCCGGGCCACAGCCGAGGGCGGCGAGGAGCCCAAAGGCGAGCCAGGGGGTCGAGGGAGCGCGTTGCATCTTGCGTGTCAGCGTACCACGAACGGTGGGTGAGACCTGGCCGCGGTGGGAGGCGGCGCCTCCCACCGCGTGGTCCGTCAGAGGCCCATCGACTTGATCGACGAGCCGTAGCGCTGCATGCGCGACATCATCGCGTCGCCGGTCTCGCACACGACGATGTTCACGTTCGTCCCGATGTTGAGGACCTTCAGGATCTCCTGGCGGTAGTCCTCGGAGCGCTGGAGATCTTCGATCTGCTGCTGCGTGCCGTGCGCATTTCACCGGCCCGCTCGGCTAACCTCCTTCAGCGCGACGAAGCCGTCGGGGTCGATATCTACGCGACCTTGCTTGAACAACCCTCCGAGCGCGCGCTTGAACGCCTTCTTGCTCAGGCCGAAGAGGGCGAAGATCTGCTCGGGCGATGAGTGGTCTCCGACCCTCGTGCCGGGCTGGGTGCGCAGCACCCCGAGGATCTTCTCGGCGTCGCTCTCGGCCTCGCGATGCGCGAGGTCTCGCAGCGAGAGCTCGACCTTGCCGTTGGGCAGGGCGTTGGCGATGCGAAAGCGGCCGGCGTCGCCGCGCCGGAGCGCGTTCGGCTCGCTCGCGGGTAGCAGGCCGACATAGCGGCGATCGAGGATCACGAAGACGCCGAGCTCCGGCTCGCGGCGCCACGCCTCGCCGAGCACCCACTGGCCTTCCTTGTACGGGTGCGCGCCCCGCAACATCTCGCTCACGCGCATGGTGCCGGCGAGGCGCTCGGTGTCGTCGAGGTAGAGGCCGATGGGGTGCCGATCGCCGAGGGCGAGGTCCGTCGTCTGCTCCGCGCGCGGGACGAGCAGGTGCTTGGCGAGCCCCCAGTCGCAGAAGGCCCCGAAGTCGGTGACGTCGGTGACCTCCAGAAACGCGACGTCGCCGAGCTTCAGCTTGGGCTCGAGCAGCGTCGCGACCGGGCGATCGTCCGAGTCCCGGTAGACGAAGACGTCGAGGGGCTGTCCGAGACCCGTGCCCTCGGGGACCTCTCGACGAGGCAACAGCAGGGTGCGGTCGGAGCGGCAGAGCTCGGGCGCGAGCCGAGCGCCGTGCGGGCCCAGCGCGACGACCACCAGGCTCACGACGCGCCCGAGGGCGTCTGTGTCGAACATCAGCGCAGTCTTGCACGGCGCCGCGCGCGCTTGGTCACCGTCCTTCGTGCTCGTGCACCCACGCGTCGAGCTTCGACCACTCGGCGTCGAGCCAGCCGAGGCGGTCGGGCCCTGCTCGCTCGATCTCGGCGCGGGGGACCCTCCTGAGCGAGACTCGCACGCGCGCGCCGACCATCCGGCCGCGCCAGACATCCACCAGCTCCGCGAACGTCTCGAGCCCGGCGTGAGCGACGAACACGACGTCGCACGGAGTGTGACCGTCGAGCAGCGCGAGCGGCCCGCCGGGGCGCACGGGCAAGATGTGGCGCAGGGCCGAGACGCGCGCGAAGCGCTCGGGCGCGCTCTGTTCGAGCTTGAGCAGGGCGCGCGACAGCTTCTTGTGCGTGAAGCGCGTGCCCTCGGGGTAGATGATGACCGCGTCCCGTGGGCCGAGCCCGCGGCCGAGCTCGCGCACGCGCTCGATCTCGCGCTCGCTGTCCTCGCCGCCGCGCGCGACGAAGCAGTTCGGGATGCGGTGGCCAGCGATGTCGAGGCAGGGCAGCGCGAGCAGCTCTCGCTTGAGGACGAAGCGCAGGCGAAGCGCCTTGGGTCGCGCCAGCACGACGGTCGGCAGCAGCGTGTCGACGATGCTCGCGTGCCGCATGAACAGGAGCAGCGGCCCGCCGTCGAGCGCCTCCGCGCCGTCGACCGACACGCGCAGACCGAAGAGGATCTCGGCAGCCCGCAGGAGCGCGGCGGCCCACGCCGCCTGGATGCGGTACGTCGCGTCGAGGCGCCGCTCGGGGTCTCGACCCGTGACCAGCGGCGCGCACAGGAGCACCAACATGCCGATCGTCTCGCACGCGGTGTAGACCAGGCCGAACGCGAGCAGGCGTGTCGTCGTGAACGGCGTGCGGGCGAGCGCGAACCTCACGACGTCGATCAGGAACGCGAGAGGAAACATCAGCGGGGCCGTGCCCCACAAGACGACCGCCAGGAGCAGCATCCTCGGCACGGTGACGAGCCGGCGACGCAGGGCGCCCTTCACGGCGAGACGCCCGTCAGCTCGCAGCACCGAGCCCAGAGCGCGGCGCGCTCCGCATCGTTCGAGCGCGTCCACGGGACGACGTGGGTCGCGCGCTCGGCCCGATCGAAGAACAGCCTCCCGCTGACCCCTTCGACCTCGGGCGACGCCGCGAGCCAGGTGATCGTGTCGGCGCCTTGCTCGGCGGATCGCAGCACGCCTCGCAGGCGCTCGTGGAAGCGCGGCAGCGATCGCTCCACGCCCGGGGTCTCGGCCCAGCCCGGGTGCACCGTGTTCGAGGTGATGCCCAGAGGCTCGAGCCGCGCGGCCCACAGCTCGCTCAAGATGACCTGCGCGCGCTTCGACTGGGCGTACACGGCGACGCCATCGTACGGGGCTCTCCTTCCCTCGAGCTCCTCGAGCTCGAGGCGCTTGAGGTACATCCCGCCGGAGGTCACGTGCACGACCCGCCCGCCAGCGGCCGCCCCCAGCGCGCCGGTGAGCTCGTGGGTGAGCAGGAAGCCAGCGAGCACGTTCGTCGCGAACGCTGCGTCGAGCCCCTCGGACGTCAGCTGACGCTCGAGCGGGAGCACGCCAGCGTTGTGGACGAGGACGTGGATCTGCGGGTGGCTCGCGACGAGGCGCTGCGCGAGGCGGCGCACCTCGGCGAGCTCGGAGAGATCGGCGCGCTCGGAGGTGACTCGCTGCGGGTACCTCGCGCAGGCCCTCACGTCCTCGCGCGCGCGCTCGAGCCGCGCAGCATCGCGAGCCACCAGCACGAGGCTGGCGCCGCGCTGGGCGAGGCTCTGGGCGGCGCTCTTGCCGAGGCCGGTGGAGGCGCCGGTGATGACCATGGTTCGACCGGAGAGGTCGACGTCGAGGTCGGGATCCGTGAAGAGGTGCCGGCGGATGGCGTAGCCGGACTTGCCGAAAGACCCGACCACGCTCGCGCTCGCGAGGGCGTCCAAGACCTTCCATCCGAGCTTCACGCGGCGGAGGATGGCACGAGGGATGTCCCCGCGCCATTTCGGGATGCGGGGAGGGCCGTCCTGCCGGCTGCGATTAGGCGTGACCGCCCCATGGCAGTATCCTCCGCGCATGTCTGGCGAGACCGGGGGCGACCGCCCCGCGCACGAGCGACGAGGCTTCGAGCGATACCTCACCTGCTACCCGCTCAACATCCAGGTGGGCGACCGCGGTGACACCGGCGACCTGGAGATCGCGCTCATCCAGGACCTGTCGGCGCGGGGCGCCTTCGTCCTCACGACGACCGAGCTCCGGCAGGACGCGCGCGTGAAGCTCCACCTCGACTTCGGCGACCCGCCGGTGGTCGAGCTCGAGGGGCGCGTGCTGCGCTGCGAGCGCAGGCCGCCCGACCGATCGGAGGTCTGGCGCTACGGCGCGGCCATCGAGCTGGTCGTCGTGACGCCCGAGCTCGCGGAGCGCGTCGTCGAGCTGGCTCGCGGCCTGGCCGAGACGTAGCCGCTCACCGCCCTCACTTCAGGAAGAAGCGCTGGTTCTCGCCGCCGTGGCAGCTCCACAGCTGGAGGGCGACCGCGTCGCCGGCGTCGCCTCCCGGGAGGTCGACGCACCTGCCGGACTCTTTGCCGACGAGCCGAGCGCTGCCGTCGCTCTGGGGGGTCGGACGGAACTGCTGCGAGGCCAGGCCCTCGCAAGGCCGCTGCACGATGCGCGAGCCGTCCGCGGTGCCCTCGGCGGTGAGACAGAGCCCGCTGTGCTTCGCGAAGAACACGCGAAAGCCGCTCCCCGCGTCGGCCGCCTCGAAGCGCTGGTTGGCGTCGCCGTGGCAGGAGTACGAGAGCAGCGCGGCGCCCGCAGCTAGGCTCGCGGCCTCGACGTCGAGGCACTTGTCGCTCGCCACGTTCACGATCATCCCCGTGAGGCCGACGTCTCCGTAGAGCAGCTCGAGCGCGGCGATGTCCTTGTCGGAGAGCTCGCCCGCGCCGTTCCACTCGGGGTTGCAGTAGTTCATCACCGAGTCCGAGTCCCAGGTGCCCACCGCGACGTCGCCGTTCGAGCCTTGCTCCGCGTCGCAGAAGGACGTGTCGGTGTCGGCGCGGTTCTGCTCGTGAGCGAAGCCGAGCGCGTGGCCGAACTCGTGGACCGCGATGGTGCGGACGCAGTACTCGAGCGCGTTCTTGCAGGACGGGCTCCACGAGTCGAAGGTGAAGTTGAGCACCATGCCCTTCGGCTTGTCGGCGAGCGCGCGGCCCAGCGCCTTCACGTGCGGGCCCGCGTCCTCGACGGTGATGCGGATGCCACCTTCATAGCCCGCGCAAGGCTGCCAGCCGACGAAGTCGATGGGGCCGTGCGTCTCCCACGTCATGGCGACCGCGTCCTGCACCCAGGCTCGACCTTCCGCGTTGGCGTCGCTCGCGTTCTCCCAGCACACCGGGACGCTCTTCACCTGCCAGAGCAGCTTCGAGGCCGCGTAGACGGCGTCCTCGTCGTCCTCGACGAGCTCGCTCGTCAGCGACTCGGTCCCGCCGGGGGCGCAGCCGGCGAGGGTGCAGAGGACCAAGAACCACGAGAGACGTGAGAGCACGGCCGCGCGTTAGCAAGGGGCCGGCCACACCACGCAGGTCGACGTGCCCCACGGACGAACCGCGAGATTCCCGGGGAATATTGGGTCGCACCGTGTCGGGAAGGCTGCGGAGATGGCCGGCCACGCGACCACAACCTCGCCGGATCGAGGGCGGCTCAGCGGAGGATCCGCGATCGTTCTCGGGCGAGGTCGCCAATTCGACGGCGCTGTCGGTGGACTGGGGCCGTGTTGCGCAAGTGCGCCCACGACGGCGCACTCGGCAGCTCCGGGGACGGCGTCGCCCTGGCTCGCGGACGCCGGAACACGCGGGGTGGGGTCGCGCGCCTGTCTACGGAGCGCGGAGCGCGCTCCGTCGAGTCTGCTACACCATCGGCCGTGACCCCGCGGACCCAGAAGGTGGCGCTCCTGGTCGTCGCCGCGCTAGTGGCCGCTGGGGGAGTCTACGCCTGGAGGACGACGAACCTCTCGGCGCCGCTCTCGGTCGGCGACTCGCCGCCGCGGCTGTCGGCGACCGCGGGCGACGGCACCGTTCACACCCTCGCCGAGCTGGAGGGTCGACCGGTGGTGGTGTTCTTCTACCCGCGCGACGAGACGCCAGGCTGCACGGCAGAGGTCTGCGCGTTCCGCGACGTCTGGGATCGGTTCGAGCGCGCGGGCGTCGCCGTGCTGGGGGTCTCCACCGGCAGCGTCGAGGGCAAACGCGCGTTCGCGACCAAACACGAGCTGCCGTTCCCCCTGCTCGCCGACTCCGACCTCACGTGGGCCAAAGCGTTCGGCGTGCGCGTCGTGCTGGACGTCCCCGAGCGGGTCACCTTCTTGCTCGATCGGCAGGGGAAGGTCGCGAAAGTGTACCCGAAGGTCGACCCGGGCGTGCACGCCGAACAGGTGCTCGCGGACGCCGCGGCGCTGCCGCCTTGAGAGCCGCTGTCACCGCGGAGTCGAACGGCAAGGAGCGCGCGCGTCGTGGAGCTGCGGCGCGAAGACGACCGCGGCCGCGAACCCTCTCGGATCCGCGGCCGTCGTCGTTACTTCTGAGGCAGTCTTCGTGCGAAGGGGGGGACTTGAACCCCCACGGTGTTACCCGCTAGCACCTCAAGCTAGTGCGTCTGCCATTCCGCCACCTTCGCTCGGGAGGCCGCGTTTTCTACCAGCGGGGCCCCTCTTGTCAAGCACCGTCATCAGCGACGCCCGAACGCCGGCCCGCCTGACGTGAGGCCCCGCTCCCGGCCCAGCTGAGTCCGACCGGAGGTCGGACCAGCAACATCAAGGGGGGTGGAACATAGGTCGGGGTGAGGCTCGGGGATTGCCCGGCCTTCACTTGCGAGCGTGAGCGAGGGCCGGGCGAACCCCGAGCCGACCTAGGGGGCACCCCCCTAGGTCGTGTACTCCGCGTTGACCTCGACGTAGCGGTACCCGAGGTCGCTCGTGAGCACCCGCGCTCGGCCGGGGCCATCGTGGAGGTCGAGCTCGATGCGCAGGTCGTCGGACGAGGCCATCGCGCACGAGGCGGCGCGCCGGTCGAAGGCGGTCGGCTGCCCTCGTTCGAAGACCCGGATGCCCTGGAGGGTGCAAGACAGCCTCGAGACGTCGCGAGCGAGCGGGCTGTTGCCGACCGCGCTGACGAAGCGTCCCCAGTTTGGGTCGTTGCCGTAGAGGGCCGTACGCACCAGCGCGCTGTGCGCGACGCGGCGGGCCATGTCACGCGCGCTCGCGTCGTCCTTCGCCCCAGCGACGTCGATGGTGGTCACCTTCGTGGCCCCCTCGCCGTCCCGCGCGATGAGCCAGGCGAGGCGCTCTGCGATGGCCGAGAGCGCTGCGATGGCGGGCTCGCGGGCGACCGGCGCGCCGTCAGCGGGCTCGGACCCGGTCGCGAACAGGAAGAACGAGTCGTTGGTGCTCGCGTGCGAGTCCACGTGGATGGCGTTGAAGCTCCGCTCCAGGATGGCCGGCAGGGCGCCCTTCAGCTCGGCCGGCGTGAGCGCGTGGGTGGTCCCCGCGATCGAGATCATCGTGGCCATGTTCGGCTCGATCATGCCCGCGCCCTTCGCGACCCCAGCCTCGCGACCGCCCGCGCGCACCTCGCCCGCCTCCTTCTGGAAGGAGTCGGTCGTCATGATCGCCTCGAGGAAGCGGCGCGCGGAGGCGGCGTCGTCTCCAAGGGAGGCGAGGGCACGGTCGGCACCTTCGAGCACGCGCTCGATCGGCAGGGGGACCCCGATGACGCCGGTCGACGCGACGAGGACCTGCTCGACCGGGCACCCGAGCTTCGCCGCGACGTGGTGCACCATCGCGCGGGCGTGGGCCATGCCGAGATCGCCGGTGCAGGCGTTGGCGTTGCCAGCGTTGACGATCAAGGCCCGCAGCAGGCCACCGCTCTTTTCGAGGTGCTCGCGGCAGACGAGCACGGGAGCAGCGGCGAAGGCGTTCTGCGTGAAGCTCGCGGCGCACGAGATCGGCCCGTCGAAGACGAGCAGCGCGACGTCGGGCTTCCCGCTCGCCTTGATCCCGGCGGCGACCCCCGCGGCCCGCACACCGCCGAGGTCCGTCAGCGTGACGGCAGGAGGGGTCGGGGTGAAGGCGCCACGCGGGGGAGTCGAGGACGAGGTCACGCGGCGCGCGTCTCCCCTCCGGACGCGCGCGTCAAGCTCAGCGCGAAGCAGCGTGCGAAGCGCGCGGCGCTTTGGGCGCCCGCAGGCGGAACTGCAGGCCGAGGCTCGCGCCGTAGAGACCCGCCGCCGGCTGCTCGTCGAAGACCTCGAAGAACGGCAAGAGCGCGTCGGCGACCAGCTCGCTGGTGAGCGCCACCGTCACGCCCTCGTTCTTGTACAGTTCGAGGTCGAACGCCGCCGCGACGCCCAGGCTCATCGCATCCATGACGTCGTCGGACGTGACCCGGTCGATCCACAGGTAGCCGATGCGGACCTTCGGGCCGATCGTCACCGGACCGACGTTCCACGCGAAGCTCGGGCCGACCGTGAACTGCTGCACGCCGAGGCCCCCGTCGGTGCGGCCCGCGAGAAAGCGCAAGGCGCCCGAGAAGGAGCCGCGCTTCGTGTCGGCCCCGAACGACGCCTCGAGCTCGGCAGCGCCGACGACCGTGTCGTAGAGCGCTCGAACGCCGCCGGAGGCTTGCGCTCGGAAGGCGAAGTGCGAGCGCTGCGGATAAGCCTCATCGAGCTCGGGATCGAGCGGAGCGGGCTCGTCCTCCCAGATCTGGGCGTCGGCAGCGCCATCGTCGGCGTCGGCGTCGGCGTCGGCCGCGACGACCTCGTCCGCGAGGGCCAACGTCGGCGCCATCACGCCCGCGAGCGCCACGGCAGCGGCGAACGTCCTCGAGGTCACGGGCACACCGCCTCTCCCAGGTCGACGGTCTCGGTCTCCCACTCTGCGTAAGCGTCGTCGATCGCCGCCTGGCGCTCGAGCACGCGCTCGCACACCCCGGCCTCGACCAGGTCCTCGCACGAGCTCTCGCGGATGCAGTCCGACTCGGAGGAGGTCACGACCGGCACGCGGTCCGAGCCGCCGCAGCTCCACTCGTAGCTGCACCCGATCATCGTCGGGTCGAAGTCTGGACAGCACTCTTCGAGGCGGAGCGCGGCTTGCTCGCAGTCGAGCTCGCGCTCGCCGACGCCACGCGCGCCCATCAACATGATCGAGACGAAGAGCGCGGTCACCGCGAGGGCGGCGAGCGCGGGCGGACGAGGTCGAGCCGAGCTCGAGCGAGGAGACATGTTGCGGCGTGGTGCAACCACCATGCCCACACGCTGACCGAGGTCCGACGGCGAGCTTTCACGGGGCGAGCGTGCGGCGCGGTGTGACAGCACGATCCGAGCGCTAGCACCCCCGGCGCGATCTCAGACCTCCTTCACGCGACCCGCGACCACGTACGCCGCCGTGAAGAGCAGGGCGCACAGGAGGATCGCGTTCTGCAGGCCGAAGACGGTCTGCAGCCAGCCGAGCAGGAGCAGGCCGGTGGCCGCCGCGAGCTTGCCCGACAGGCCCCAGAAGCCGAACATCTCCCCCGCCCTCCCGGCCGGCGACAGGACCGCGACGACGGTGCGGCCCGCCGACTGCGTCGCCCCCAGGCAGAGGCCCGCGAGGACCCCCACGCCGAGGTACACGCCCTCCGGGCCGAGCGCGCCGCCTGTCGCCGCGCTGATGGCCCCTGTTTGATGGATGCCGACCACGGCGACGAGCCATACGAGGAGCGTGGCGCGATACGTCCGCAGGTTGCCCCAGCGGTCCTGGAGGGGCCCGAACAGGACCGCGCCGCCGGCCGCCGACAGGTTCGTGAGGACGAACATGGCGACCTTGGTCGAGTCCTTCCAGCGCACGACCTGATCGCCGTAGATGAACGCGAAGCTGATGACGATGCCGAGCCCCGCCATGGCGAAGAACAGGCTCAGCATGAAGATCGCGAGATCTCGGAGCTTGGGCAGATCGCGCAGCGTGGCCCTGAGCTGAGAGAACCCGATGCCGAGCAGCGACTGCCCCGCCGGCAGCGCCTGAGGCGTGCCTCGCTCCTTCAAGAAGAGGAACGTCGGGATCGCCGCCAGCCCGAAGAAGAGCGCCGTGAGCGGGCCGACCCAGCGCAGCCGCTCGTAGTTGTCGCGCTCCACCGCGCCCGTCGAGAGCTGCACGATGAGCGTGCTGCCCAGGCCGCCGATGTAGCCGAGGCCCCACGCGAGCCCCGAGATGCGTCCGAGCTTCGCCTTCGGCGCGAGGTCCGGCAGGAAGGAGGCGATGAACGACTCGCCCGCCGCGAAGCCCAGGTTCGACAGCACCAAGAGCGCCATCGCGATGGGGATGGCGCCTGGCTCGACGAAGCCGAGCGCCGCCGTCGCGCCGATCGTGAGCGCGTAGCTGCCGAACAAGAACGTCTTCTTGGCGGCGCGGTAGTCCATGATCGCGCCGAGCATCGGCGCGGTGATGACGACCAGCGCGTAGGCGAGCGCGAGGGTGACGCTCCACAGCAGGTTGCCGAGCCTGTAGTCGGGGCCGTCTCCCACGATGATCTTCGGGAAGATGACGGCGTACACGACCGTGATGATGACGGTCGTGTAGCTGGAGTTCGCGAAGTCGAACATCGCCCAGCCGAAGATCTCGCGACGCGCCGCTCGGGGAGGTTCCATGCCAGGCTTCCGAGCGCCTACAGTATCCCGAACCGCCCAACGGAGAACGCTCGCGTGTCGGTCGCCTCCTGCCCTCGCTGCACCTCGACCCCCACCGCCGCCGCCGGGCCGTACCGCCGCGCCGCAGGCGCGGAGCGCGGGCCGGTACGGACGGCGCTCCGGCGGGAGCAGCACCGCGTCGGGATCGAGATCGACCGCTGCCCGACCTGTGGGGGCGCGTTCTTGGACGCGGGCGAGCTCGAGGCGGTCGAGCGCGGCGGAAAGGCCGCACGGAGACAGCCCGGGGCGGAGGCGGCGCTCGAGATGTTCCAGCGCTCGCACCAGCTCGCCAAGCGCCCCGACGACGCGGTCGAGGTGAACGAGGAGCCGCCCTTGGACTGCCCGCGCTGCGGCGAGACGATGTTCGAACGCGAGTGGTCGACCACGCTCGTCATGGTCGACGTGTGCCTGGACTGCCGAGGCGTGTGGCTCGACGCGGGAGAGCTCGAGTCGCTCGAGCGGATGTACGGCGCGTGAAGGGGCGATGAGCGCACGCCGGGACGCCGCCCTGTTCCTCGCCGCGGCGCTCGTCCCCGCGGGGGCGACGGGGCTGCTCGGCTGGCGGGCGCTGCGCAACGAAGAGGCCGCGCTGCGCCGCGAGGCAGCGCTCGAGGTGAGCGTCGCGGCGGACGCCCTCGGGGCGGAGCTCGAGCGCCGCCTCGCGGCTGGCGCGCGAGACCTCGCGGCGCTCCCCGTCGACGCCGCGCTCGGAGGCCCCGAGGCCGAGCTCGAAGCGTACGAACGGACGCGCGCGATCACGCCGCCCTTCGCCGCTCCGTTCGTGCTCGCGCCAGACGGCACGCTGCTCCTGCCTCGCGCCGAGGGGCGCGCAGATCCGCAGCGCACGGAGGCCTGCGACGCCGCGGTCCGCGGGCTCTCGGGGCCCGAGCGGGTCGCGAGCCGGGAGGCGATCTTCTCGGGGTGCGAGGACGCGCGCGATGCTCGCGGCCGCTGGGTGTGGCCGGTGCTCGCCGTGCTCGAGCTCCGCTCGCAGGCCACCCCCGGACTGGGCTCCAGGCTCGCCGCCTGGCTCGAGTCGCACGCCTCGCAGATGCGACCGGAGGAGCGCGCTGTGACGCGAGAGGAGGTCGCGTCGCTCGCCCTCGACGCGTCCATGAAGCGGCGCATGACCGAGGCGCTGGCGGCCAGCTCGCCGACGAGCTCGGGGATCGCCCCCACGCTGGCGCGCGCGCTCCGCGCCGACGCCGTCCGCGAGGCGCTCGCCCGACCCGAGGAAGACCGCGCTGTGCCCGTCGCCTTCGAGGGCCCAGGCGTCGCTGGCGCGCTGCGAGGCCTCGGCGGTGGTGGTCACGTCGGCTTCGTGGTCACGCACGAGACGCTCGGCCCCGCGCTCTCGGCGCCGGGCCGCGGCTGGACCGGCCTTTCGCCCGAGCTGGTCGCGTCAGCGACGACGGCGCCGCTCGATCCCGCGTCGCCGACCGAGGCGCCGCGCGCCGTCACGTGGGTCGCCGACGGGCTGGGCGTGACCGTCTCCCACGCCGATCCGAGGCGGCTCTCGGCCAAGACGTCTCGCAGCGAGCGCGTCCTCATCGGGCTCATCGCCTTCGGCATCGCGATCGCGCTGGGGCTCGCGTGGCTCCTGTACCGGCGAATGCTCGCGACGCGGCGCACGAGCGAGCTGAGGACGAGCTTCGTGGCTGGCATCTCGCACGAGCTTCGGACCCCGCTCGCCTCGGTGAGGATGCTCTCGGAGCTGTTGGCCGAGGGGCGCGTCGACGACGAGGCCGAGCGCACCGAGATCGCCGAGGCTCTCGCGCGCGAGGCGAAGCGGATGAGTGAGACGGTCGAGCGCTTCCTCGCGTACGCCAAGAGCGAGCGCGGCAAGCTGGTCGCCAAGAAGGACTCCATCGACCTCGCGGCCGTGGCTCGAGCTCGCGTCGCCGCCTTCGTGGAGCGCCACCCCGACGCGAAGGTCGAGGTCGCCGCCCCCGACGCGCTCGAGGTCCCGGCCGATCGGCCCCAGCTCGAGATCGTCGTCGACAACCTGCTCGAGAACGCCCTGAAATACGCGCCCGAGGGCCAACCCTACAAGGTCGTCGTGAGCGCGGCCGAACGCGTCGCGACGCTCTCGGTCGCGGACGACGGCCCGGGGATCGCAGCGGCGCAGCGCCGGCGCGTCTTCGAGGCGTTCGAGCGAGGAGACGACCGGCTGTCGAAGGCGACCAGCGGGACCGGCCTCGGGCTGTTCCTGGTGCGGACGATCGCGCGCGCGCACGGCGGCGAGGTCGCGCTGCACGGCGAGCGGGCGCGCGGCGCGACGTTCGTGGTGAGCCTCCCGCTCGCTGACGAGCGAGGCTGATATGCTCGAGGCACCGTGAGTGCCAGCGAGCGAGCGCGACAGGAGAGCGTGTTGGTCGTGGAGGACGACCCGACGCTGCGCCTGGGGCTCACCAAGACGCTGCGCTCTGCGGGATACCGCGTCGAGACCGCGAAGACCGGCACGGAGGGCCTCGAGCGCGCGGGCGCGGAGGCGTTCGACCTCGTGCTGCTCGACGTGATGCTCCCGGAGAAGAACGGCTTCGAGGTCTGCGAGGAGCTGCGCGAGCGCGACCTCGACCTGCCCATCATCATGCTCACCGCGAAGGGCGAGGAGGAGGACAAGGTGCGGGGGCTGAAGCTCGGCGCAGACGACTACGTCACCAAGCCGTTCGGGGTGAGCGAGCTGCTCGCGCGGGTCGACGCGGCGCTGCGCCGGCGGCGCAAGCGCGAGAGCGCGACGTCTCGGATCGAGATCGGCGGCGCGACGATCGACTTCGAGTCGTTCCGCCTGACGAAGGGCACGGAGACCGCCGAGCTGACGGCGCAAGAGGTCAAGCTCTTGCGCTTCTTTCTGGACCACGAGGACCGCCTCCTCACCCGGCAGCGCATCCTCGACGGCGTGTGGGGCACCGACTACTTCGGCACGGATCGCACCGTCGACAACTTCGTCAATCGGCTGCGAAACAAGCTCGAAGACGACCCTCGCGCGCCCCGCTTCTTCCTCACGGTGCGCGGCGGCGGCTACCGCTTCTGCCGCAAGCCGGGCCGATGACACGGCGCCGAGGACGCACCGCCGGAGACCGCTCGCCGGTGACACAACGGTGACCTGGCCGAGACGGAGCCTACAAAGCCGAGCCGTAGGCTGGTTCTCGTAGGGGCGAGCCAAACCACCACGCCCCCGGGGAGACTACGATGAACAACGTGATGACGCGGGTGATGGGGCTGGCGATGGGCTTGGTGACGGCGGCCGGATGCGTGGGGCCCGAGTCGAGCGGCGGCGAGACCTCGGAGACCTCGCCCGGCGCCGAGCCGGCCGGCAGCGAGGCCCAGGCCATCCCGGCGTCGGACCCCCGGCTCGCCCTCGAGCGGTCGAGGCGCGCGCTCGATCGCGGCGACGGCGAGGCCGCCGTGGCGGAGCTCGAGGCGCTCGCGGCGAAGCTCGACAACGGCGACGAGAAGAACGAGGTCTTGCTCGAGCTCAGCCTAGCCTACGAGCTCGACGGCGACGTGGACGCCGCCGTCGACGTGCTCGAGTCGCTGCTCATCGCGAACGCGACCCGAGAGCGCTACGAGGCGCGAGAGCCGGCCGAGAAGCGCCTTCGCCTGTTGCTCACGGGCAGCGCCGAGGAGACGGGTCTGCGGCTGCCTGCGAAGTCGAACCTGCCCCCCATCACCGCTGCCCTGCAGCAGGTCTTCGAGCCCGACGCCGAAGGTCGCGTGCTGGTCGACGTCTTCATCTTCGGCCTGCCGCGCAGCGAGCACTCCGGGATTTTCGAGATCGCCGAGGCGAAGCGGCACGAGCTCGAGCAAGACCTGACGACGAACCTCAAGGTGAGCCAGTCGATCTCGTCGACGGGCAGCTGGCTCGGGCTGCCGCGCGCGATCGGGGAGACGGACCCCTCGATGCCCCAGGCCGATCGCTCGCTGCTCGTCTTCTACTTCGACCTCGGGGACAACCGCGTGCCCTCGCGCTACGACGAGTACCTGCCGCTGCCGAGCGAGGAGATCGCGGCGGTCCTCGAGCGAGGCGAGGGGCTGGTCGCGGCGCGCAAGCGGGAGGGCGGCAAGCCGGTGCTCGTCATCGCGGCGCCGCGCAGAGCTCAGCTCGAGCTCGTCGAGCAAGCCCTCGCCGAGATGAAGGAGATCCCCTATGAGCCGGCGATCGTCGAGGTGAAGCCCAACCTGACGGGTCCGGAGATCCAATCGGTCGTGCGCGGCTCGAGGAAGGCGATGCACGAGTGCTACAAGACCGCGCTGACGCGGGACGCGGCGCTCACCGGGAAGATGCACCTCAAGTTCGCCATCGACGGGGCGGGCGCGGTGGTGGACGCGTCGCTCGGCGAAGGCTCGTCCTTGGTCGAGGAGCAGCTCGTCTCGTGCGTGCTCGGTCACGTGGCCAAGCTCTCGTTCCCGGCGACGGGCGAGCGCACCACGGTGACCTACCCGATCTCGATGACGCCCTGAGGCCGAGCGGCGCGGGCGGGCTCAACCGGCTCGCCCGGGCTTGCCGGTCTGGCTCCAGAGCTGGCTCGCGTCCGACCGGAGGCACGTCTCGGGTGGCATGCCCTGTGCTTCGCCGAGCAAGGAGTCCTCCACGGACGCCGGCAAGGAACCCTCGAATGACCTGCTCCTCGAACCGGGGGTCGCGCGCAGCGACTCCATCTCTCCGGCTGCGCCTCTCGGCCGGCTTCATCGTGCTCGGTGCGATCACCTGCAGCAGCCCCGGCCAGCCGAGCTGGAAGACGGTGAAGGAGTGCCACGGCGCCGACGAATGCCGCACGCGCTGCGAGCAAGACGACGCGGACGCGTGCGCGAAGCTCGCAGACCTTCTGTTCTCGGGCGAGGACGTCCCACGCGACAGCACAGAAGCCGGACGGCTTTGGGAGAAAGCCTGCGAGATGGGATCCGACGTCGGCTGCGACCACCTGGCGTCGCATCTGCTCGGCGACCCCGAGGAGGTCGAGCCGACGATCGCGGCGCTTCGTCAAAAGGCCGCCGAGCTGCGCGCCAAGCGCTGCGAGGCCCACGATCTGAAGGCCTGCTTCGGGCGCGTCTTCGATCTGCAGTTCGGTTGGGACGCGAGCACCAAGGCGGGAAAGGACCCAGAGGCTGCGTTTCAGCTCTCGGAGAGAGCGCTGCCCGGAGCCAAGAAGCTCTGTGAGGGAGGCGACGCGGAGGCATGCTACATCGCCGGACGCCTCACCAAGGGCTTCGCCGACCAGCCCAGCGCGCAGAGCCTCAAGGGTGCGCTCAGCTACTACGAGTCGGCCTGCAAGCTCGATGGGGAGCGCTGCGTCTCGTTCGCGATGCTCCTCGCCGAGACCGGCGACGCCGTGCGCAGCCGCGAGGTCCTCAGTCAGCGCTGTGACGCTGACGAGGACGGGTCGGCTTGCTATCCCCGCGAGACGGACCCGACGCTGACGAAGCGCTGGATCGAGAAGCGAAGGGCCGCCTGCGCCAAGGGGCTGCGTTTGGCCTGCGACGACCTGGGCGGCCATTCATCGCGCAAGCTCCTCGAGGGCGCTCGGTCGAGCGACGAGGCTCGCGCCGACCATGGCGCGTGGACGCGCCTCTTGGATGACGAGTGCAGCCGCGGAGAGGGCCTCTCTTGTAGTGACCTCGCGATCCACTCGTCCTTCGACGCTACGGGCGAGCTGACGATCGGGCCGGCGCTGCTGCAACGCTACACCGCGCTCGAGCGGGCGTGCGAGCTGGGCGTCCCGTTCACCTGCACCGAAGCGAGCATGCAGCCGCTCGTCCGCGACGCGGTGGCCATCTACCCGAGCGAGTTTCACAGCTGCGTTCGAAGGAAGGACGGTCGTGTCGGGTGCTGGGGCGTCGACAGCGACGGTCGGCTCGGCGTGGCGGAAGGCAGCAAGGCGCCGCTCGCCCTGTCGACCTTGGACGGGGAGCCCGCCGACGGCGTCACGTTCCAAGGATCGAGCTGCGTGCTCGCCAGCGACGGGCGGGCGTACTGTTGGGGCGTCAATCCGACGAAGTCTTCGCGGGCTGGTTCTCCGGCGAAGGTGCTCGTGGCCGAAGGCGCTACGCGGATCTCCGGCGGCACGGCCGGCTTGTGTGTGGAAGGCAACGATCGCAGAGCGACCTGCTACGGCAGCTTCCTCGCTGCGCGCAGCGAGCTCAAGGACATCGATCGCGCCTATGTGCTGTACGACCGCTTCGCCGTACGTCGCGGCAACGCGCTCGAGGTTCAGGGCCGTTCAGAGGGCGACCGGCCGATCCGCCTGCCGGTCGCGCCCGCACAGGGCGATTGGCAGGTAGGGCTCTCGGGGATGTGCTCGCTGCGCAAGGATGGGTCGGTCGCATGCGCCGAGGTCGATCTCTCTCACGGCGATCCGAAGCCGCAGCAGGTCGACCTGCTCGTCGTCCCCGAGCTCCGCGACGCCGTCGAGGTGTCGGTGCTGGGCAAGCGCGCGTGCGCGCGGACGAGTGACGACCACATCCGCTGCTGGGAGCTGCCCAACAAGCCGCCGGCCGAGATCGCCGGGGTCTACGACGCGACCTCCCTGCGGAAGGCGTGCGCCGCCACGAAGCGCGGGTTCGTCTTCTGCTGGGGCGGTCGGTACGGCGTGCCCTGGGGCGTCGCCGAGCCGATGCGCGCGGGGCCGTCGAACCCCGAGACCGAGTGAGGCAGGGCCCGCCACCGCCTGCAACGCTTGCGAGGTGCACGCAACTCGATGCACCCGGCCTCCCTCGACGACGCGGCGCCAGAAGCGGGCGGCCCGGGCGGAGAAGCCGCGGTCGGCGGGGGCGGTGCGCTGGCGCGCTAATTGCTGGCGTGGCGTGATGACCGACGACCCCGACGTGGCGCAGATGAAGAGGATGCTCGCGGCGAGCGGCCGTCGCGGGCTCGGGCGGGCCGCGGCGAGGATCGGCTGGGTGTTGGTCGCGGTGGGCGCGCCCTGGTTCGGGTACTCGGGGCTGCCCTGGATGGTCAAGACGGGGCGCGAGAAGGCCGAGCTCTGCCGCCAGGCTCACGTTCAGCAGGGCACGAGGATCGGCGAGGACTGTCGCGCGGGCGTGTGGTTGGGCCCACCCAAGCTGTTCGCGTGGACGCGCGACGACGCGTCGCAGGCTTCGCGCTCCGTGGCGGCCTCCGCGGCGCGCGCCGACCTCGACTGGGCGGCGCGCGTCGTCGTGCGCCCCGAAGCGGTCGACGAGGCGTTTCGTCGCTATCGAGCCGAGCGCGTCGCGGGCCGCCCGGACGGCGGCGGCGAATTGGGCCTGCTGCTCAAGTCGCAGGGTGCGTTCGACCAGCTCGCCAAGCTCGACCCGTCCGGCGAGCGCGACGTGTACTCCGCGCGCCTGAGGGTCGGTGACCTGGACGGCGCGGCGATCGCCGCCGCGACGGCGGCGCCGTCCATCCCCACGTCGGAGAGGCTCCAGCGCGCGGCCTTCTTGTGCCTGACGGGCCACGCGAGCGAGGCCGCCACGCTGATCGAGGCCGCCTCCGAGAGCGAGCCCGAGAAGGCGCGCTCCCTGTCGGCGTTCTGCAGCGCGCGGTCCTCGCCTCCACAGCCGCGAGCTGCAGGGGTCGCCGCCGAGCTGGGCCTAGAGCTCGATGATTTCGCGCGCGTCGCGCTGAGCGATCCGAGGTTCATGAGCGGTCGGCGCCAGGCGCTCGGAGCCTGGCTGGGCCCCCTCGCCGCGGACGTGATCGAGGGTCGAGAGCAGAGCAAGGCGCGCTTCGTGAAGTCGCTCGACGACCAAGATTATGCCGAGCAGGATGGCGGCTTCTTCCCGGACGAGGAGATGCTCAGCGGGCTCCGGTCGACGCACCCGTTGCCTGGCGCGTGGCTCGCCCGCGGCGCCGATCGCCTGCTTGCGTGGGCCGACGAGGGAGGGGACTTGCAGAAGGAGCTCACCGCCTTGTCCGCGGGGACGCGCTCGCTCTCGCGCGCCAAGAGCTGGCCGCTCCTGTTCCGGCGCATGGCCTGGATCACGAGGCTCGACGCGGCGACGAACGAGCTCGTGATGGGCCGCAGGAAGGAGGCGATCGAGCTCGCGCGCGCTGCCTCCGCGATCGCTCCGGCGGGGCTGTCGGTGCTGAGCGCAAAGCTGCTCGTGGCGAGCGGCGACGCGAAGGGGGCCCTCGAGCTGTGCGCCGCGGCGGACAAGACCGGCGGCCTCAGCGGTAGGGTCTTGGGCGTCAAGCTGGAGGCCGAGATCGACGCGCTGATCGAGCTCGAGCGCTGGGACGAGGCCCTGACGGCGGCGAAGACGTACGAGGCCAAAGGGGGGCGAGCCTGGGCCCGCGCCGCGCTCGAGGTGCGGCTCGACAAGCGCGACCTCCTGGGCGAGCTGCACTCGCCACCGCTCAGCGACAAACCCGAGGAGGACCTGGCGAGCTGGCTCGCGTTGGCCCAGGCCAACGAGGCCGAGCGCGCGCCGCTCCGCCTGAAGCTCACCTCCGTGCTGCTCCTCAAGAGCGACGACTGGGCGACCCCGTTCGCGCTCTACGTCGTCTCCAAGGCTGCGCCTCCGGAGGGCGACGCCGACCTCTGGATCGACATCGTGACGGGAGGCTGGTGGGCGTACTCGATGCCTGGCCGGTCGCTCTTCAGGGCACGCCGGACCGTGGCGAAGCTCGCGGGGGATCCCGCGCGCGTCACCCGCTGGGAGGAGCGCCACCGCGCGCTGCAGGCGCTGGTGATCGATCCTCGGACGGCGCTCCTGGCCGAGAAGGCGGGGATCTGATGAACACGCTCGCGAAATGGTGGCTCGGTCTCGGGCTGGCGCTGGTGGGGGTCCCGCTCGGCTTCGAGGTCGCGCGCTGGGCCAAGCCCGCAGCTCCGGCGCCGATCGGCACGCTGCCCGAGGAGGACCGCGCGGCCGCGCTGGCCTACTCGGCCTTGCACCGCTGCTGGCTGGGCGAGCCGCTCGGCCCCGACGAGGGCGCGGCAGAGCGCGCGCGCAAGCTGGTGGTGGCGACACCGCCCTCGGCCGCGGCGGACGCGTGGCCGGGGCGCTGTGCTCGGCTCGTCGACGCCTACGTGGAGCTGAGCACGAAGCGACCCAACTCGTGGCACGCCTCCGGTGATACGAGCCTCGCCGCGGCCATCGAGGCGGGCAACCCGGTGCTCGATATCCCCGCAGCCATGAGCTTTGGGGACTACTGGCATCGCGAAGCGGTCAAGCTCGCGCCGCCTGACGACGTCCCCGCGGCGCCCGCCCCGCTGACCCCCGTCGTCGCGATCGGAACGGACGCGATCTCCGATCTGGGGACGAACCTCTCCCGCGATCGGCGCGGAGCCTATTGGTCCGTGGCGTCCCGACGCGCGTGCGTCATCGCCAGCACCGGCCAGACGATCCGTTGCAGCCCGCTGCCC
Source organism: Polyangiaceae bacterium (assembly GCA_016719945.1). Taxonomy (GTDB): domain Bacteria; phylum Myxococcota_A; class Polyangia; order Polyangiales; family Polyangiaceae; genus Xiheicaenibacterium. The sequence continues at coordinate 277,768 of JADJYE010000007.1, forward strand.
GACGGCGCCGGTCTCGACTCGAAGTACCCGACGGTCGTCGGGGAAGGCCTCTTGGCGGAGCAGCGCGTCACGCCCAAGCCGGTGAGCGCGGTCGTCGACATCGACACCGGCGCGATCCTCGCGTCGAGCAGCCTCACCCACCAGGCCGCTGCGCGGGCGGACGGCGCGGTCTTCGTCCTGTCGGGCGACCCGCAAGAGCTCGGCTACCGCGACCAGGGCGGCAAGGTGGCCTCGCGCAAGCTGCCCCGCGGCCGCAGCGAGCTCTTCGATGGACACGTCGTCACGCTCGCTGATCGTCTCCACGTCAGCCCGCTCAGCGTCGCCGCGTCCAGGCCGGTCGATCTCGGGCCGCTGCCGAACGGCGAAGCGACGCGGCTCCGCGCGACGTGTCGCAGCGGCGACGCCAGCTACGCCCACCTCGGCACGGGCGGCGTCCTGCGCCACGCGAAGAACGGCTGGTCGCTGCTGAAGGGGCCCGCGGACGGCCTCGGGCTCAGCTGCGACGAGCGCTCCGTCCAGCTCGTGACCCCCACGCCCTCCGGCGGCCTCGGCTACCAGCGCTGCGACGACAAGGGCTGCGAGGAGACGTTGGCCTCCCCGAAGGTCGACTGGAGCTCGCCTCACAACGCCGTCGTCGCGTGCCCCGAGCGAGCGATCTGGATCCACGAGCTGCGCGGCGGCCTATGGGCCTCGGTGGCGAAGGCCAGCGAGCTCGAGCGCGCCACGCCCCAGCTGTTGATGTACGTGTCGTCCCTCCGCTACGACACCTCGAGCATCTATCGCGTCGAGGCCCTCCCTGTGGACGGCGGCGCCCTGGTCATCGCTCAAGGATCCGGCGCGTCCACCGTCGTGCGCGTCGGCTGCGACGGCAAGGCGAGCCGCGTCGAGGCGTCGTGGACGGAGGGGCCGCTGCGCGCAGGCGAGTGAGCTGCTCGCTGGCAGGGGGAGCGTCCACACGGTGGCTCGAGGAAAACCTCGACCCGCTCGGGGAGGCGGCGCTCGCTGCTTCGAGCGCGGGGCTGCGCGACGCGTGCTACCCTGAAGCGACCGTGAGCGCGGAAGATCGTGCGAAGGCGCGCCAGAGCTGGCCGATCCGGCGCTTCCGGCTCGGCGAGGAGCCGTCGGAGGATCTGAGCGCCTCCACCACCGCCGAGGAGCGCCTCGCGATGGTGTGGCGTCTCACGCTCGACGCGTGGGCGTCCCAAGGTCTCCCGATGCCGTCTTATGCTCGCGAAGAGAGCCCAGGTCGCGTCATTCGGCCGCAGAAGACCTCACCGTGAGCGGCGAGCCGGAGTGGAACGAGGACTTCGCGGACTTCGTGGCTGCACTGCTCGCGGAGGACGTCGACTTCGTGATCGTGGGCGCCCACGCGCTGGCGGTTCACGGGGTGCCTCGAGCCACCGGCGATCTCGACGTGCTCGTCCGGCCGACCCCGGACAACGCGGAGCGCTTGATGCGGGCGCTGCGCCGGTTCCGCGCGCCAATCCAGGCGCACGGCATCGTCGCGAGTGATTTTTGCTCCCCCGGGACGGTCTATCAGATTGGGCTGCCTCCGCGCCGGATCGACGTGCTGACCGAGATCTCAGGCGTGGACTTCGGCGCCGCGTTCGCCTCCCGCATCACGGCGCGATCGCTGCCGTTCCTCGGCCTCTCGGAGCTGATCGCGAACAAGCGCGCTGCGGGTCGCCCCAAAGATCAGGTCGACGTCGAGCTGCTCGAGGCCAGGGGCCCGCAGCCCTGACCTTGGGGCGAGCCCCATCAGCGTCGTCGGCGAGACCAACGACGACTACGTCGACAACGTTCCGCGCAGCGCCGCCGACGATCTCGAGGAGCCCTGGCAATGCTGGGATCGTTTCGCCGCGCATGGTCCAGGCGCGGGCCTCGACGGCCAGGCACCCACCCTGATAGCTCTTCAGGCTCCGAAGGTCGGCGACGGTTCGGAGGGGAGACGGCATGACACCGGAAGACGCTAGGTTCGAGCGGGCGCCCCAGTGGCAAGAGACACAGAGGCCTGTCTACCGGCGACTGAGGGGCTACGCGTTCGACCCGAGCTTCTCGATGAAGCTCGACACGGCCGTCATCAACGAGACGATCTATGCGGTTCCCTGGGAGGACGCAGCCGACGGTGCGACTCCGGGTAAGCAGGTCGACGGACTGTCTCCTGGACCGATCGGCGAGTATCTCGAGGTGGTCGACTTCGACCCGGCGAGCGGTTGCTTCTACGCACCCGTCGATCTGAACGACCCGTACCTGCTCGCGCAGGACGGCCTGGCGCCATCGGAGGGCAACCCGCAATTTCACCAGCAGATGGTCTACGCCGTGGCCATGACGACGATTCGTCACTTCGAACGAGCTCTCGGCAGGCGCGCGCTGTGGTCCGAGCGCGAGGTCACGACGGGTGGTGCCCGCAGGTTCGAGTACGTTCAGCGGCTGCGCATCTATCCGCACGCGCTGCGCGAGCCAAACGCCTACTACAGCCCAGCGAAGAAGGCGCTTCTCTTTGGGTACTTCCCTGCGACTGCGGACGCGCCGGGCAAGGTGCTCCCGGGTGGGCTGGTCTTCACTTGTCTCTCGCACGACATCGTCGCGCACGAGACAACGCACGCCCTGCTCGACGGCATGCACGCTCGGTTCATCGAGCCCAGCCACGCCGATGGGCTGGCCTTCCACGAGGCCTTCGCCGACGTCGTTGCACTCTTTCAACACTTCACCAAGCCGGACGTTCTGCGGCATCAGGTTGCGAAGACGCGGGGCAACCTTGCTTCCCAGAATCTCCTCGGGGAGCTGGCGCAGCAATTTGGCGAAGCGATCGGAAGCTACGGCGCCCTGCGCAGTGCGCTCGGCCGCCACAATCCCGACACTGGAGCGTGGGAAGCGCTCACGCCCGATCCGGCGGCGTATCTCACGACGACCGAGCCCCACGCACGCGGCGCGATCCTCGTCGCGGCGCTGTTCGACGCCTTCCTCGCGATCTACCGGCAGCGCGTCGCGGACCTCTTGCGCATCGCGACGAGCGGAACCGGGGTTCTGCCCGAAGGGGACCTGCACCCCGACCTGGTCAATCGCCTAGCCGGCGAGGCATCGAAGTCGGCACTGCACGTCCTCACGATCGCGATCCGAGCGCTCGACTACTGCCCTCCCGTGGACATCACATTCGGCGACTATCTTCGCGCGATCATCACGGCGGATGCGGATGTCGTCCCCGATGATGACATGGGGTATCGCCTCGCTCTCGTCGAGGCGTTCCGGCGTCGGGGTATCTACCCACGTGACGTGCGGTCGCTCTCGGTCGAGAGTCTCAAGTGGCCGGAGGTCGAACGATCGCAGGACTTCTTCGCGCCCCTCGCCGAGCAGCTCAAGCGGGCGATGGGCGAGTTCGTGTCGCTCGCGAGCCGTCGCGACGTCTATGAGCAGACCCGGTCGCTCAGCAAGGGCCTGCACGACTGGATCGCTCTGGAGGGCCGCCACGCCCTGCGAGAGTTCGGCGAGATCGCTGGGCTCAAGTTCGACATGGACGGGACGCCGGGCCTCCGCCCGAACCCAGACGCGAGCGGTGCTGCGCGGTTCCAAGTGCAGTCGGTTCGGCCCGCGCGACGGGTCGGCCCGGACGGCGACTCGCTGAACCAGTTGATCGTGACGATGATGCAAACGCGCGACATCGAGGTCGATGGTCCGGGCCGACGGCCCTTCCGGTTCAAGTTTCGCGGTGGCTGCACGTTGGTGTTGGACCTGGACACGATGCGCCTGCGGTACGCCATCGCGAAGGGCATCGGGGACGAGGAACGACTCGCGCGACAGACCCGGTTTCGAGAGAATCGGATGATCGAGGGCTCGCCGGCCGCCACGTATTTTCGGCACTTCGACGCCGACGCCGAGCCGTTGGCGGTGCTTCACCGCACTCGAGACTACGGGGAGCCCTGACATGGCGAAGCGACAGGTCACCATCCGCATGTACCGGCAAGGGCTCGGGGATTGCTTCCTTGTTTCCTTCCCCCGCGCTGGCGGCGCCTTCCACATGCTCATCGACTGCGGCGCGCTGAAGAGTCGACACTACGCACCCGAGAGCGCGATCGAGTTCGTGAAGAACGTTCGGACCTTGACCAAGGATCGTCTCGACGTCGTCGCCGTCACGCACGAGCACTGGGACCACATCTCCGGCTTCTCTGATGCGCGCGCCGAGTTCGACGCGATGGAGATCGAGAAGGTGTGGGTCGCGTGGACCGAGGACCCCAAGAGCGCCGCGGCCAAGGCCCTGAAGAGAGAGTTCAAGAAGAGCAAAGACGCCGTCGAGCTTGCTCTCTCGAAGATGACGCCGGATCCCGGAACGCCGCTCGCGAGGTTCAAGGAATCCATCACGAATCTGCTGCAGTTCAGCGGCGGCGTTGGAATGGCCGAGACCACGTCGAGCACTTGGAAATACATCTTGGGCCGCGCGCCGAATTTGTACTGCAATCCCCAGAAGGCACCGCTCAGGCTCGAGGGCGTGGAGAACGTGCGCGTCTATGTGCTCGGGCCCCCCGAGGATCCGGACTGGATCAAGAAACGCCTCTCGAAGCGTGAGACCTACGACGAGGGGCATCCCTCGTTCGCTGCGTTCGCCGGCTTTCTCTCGGCGACCGACCCCAATCACGACGCTTGCGAGCGTGCCGTCCCCTTTCTTCGCCGCTACCGGATCCCGAGCGACGCCGCGCGCGGGCAGGAGTTCTTCCGAGAGACTTATGACGCGCCGGACCAAGCCTGGCGCAGGATCGACGACGACTGGCTCTCCCTTGCGGGTGACCTCGCGCTTCACCTCGACAGCTACACGAACAACACCTGCCTCGCGCTGGCGTTCGAGCTCGGGGACGGCGGCCCCGTTCTCCTCTTCCCAGGCGACGCCCAGGTTGGCAACTGGCTGTCGTGGCAGGAGCGGAGCTGGACGGTCAAGGACGCGGACGGTGAGCGACGCGAGGTCACCGGCGCCGACCTCTTGGCGCGCACCGTTTTCTACAAGGTTGGACATCACGGCAGCCACAACGCGACCATGCGCGGCAAGGGACTGGAGCTCATGGAGAGCCCGGAGCTCGTCGCCATGATTCCGGTGCACCGGGCGACTGCGGAAGATCAGAAGTGGGAGTTCCCCTACCGGCCGTTGTGGGAGCGGCTCAAGGAGAAGGCCCGAGGACGTGTGCTCCTCGCCGATGCAGAGGGCCTCGACGAGATCACGCAAGACATCGAGGCAGCCCTGACCCCCAAGGAGCTCGAGCGTTTTCGCAAGTCGGCCAAATTCGACGAGCATTTCGTCGAGGTTCGCGTGCCCTATTGAAGACCGCGCGCGCACCTGAGCCCGACTTGCCACGTGGCCGCGGGGAGCGGCGGTTTCGACGACGCTTGGCAGCACGAGCGCCGACGGGAAGCAGAGGTCACGAAGCGCACCGCGCAGCGTATTCGTGCCGTCCGCCGATCGCGCAATACCACCTCGACGAACGGCCAGACGACTCAGCCGCTGCCGCTGGAGCGCCCTCGCACGAGCCGGACGACCTCGATCACCTCGCCGATCTCGAAGGGCTTTCGGATCCAGGTGACCCCGTGCTTCTCGACGCTCACCCCCGGGTCGGAGGAGCCTGAGATCAGGACGAGATCCAGGGTGGGGTGCCGCTCACGCAGCGACAGCAGCGCGGCGTCGAGCCCGTCTCCGTAGGGGGACGCGTCGAGCAAGGCGACGTCGAACGACGACTCGGCGAGGGCGAGGGCGAAGTCCTGGTGCCGCGTGAAGCCGCACACCGTCGCTCCGCGGGTCGAGAAGACCATGTCGAGCAGCTCGAGCACGCCGGGGTCGTCGTCGACCACCGCGATGCGGCACGCGTCGAGCACCGGCGCGCGGATCGTTCGCGGCCCCGAGCCAGAGACGACGCCCGAGCGCGGCCAGGTGAGGGTGAACACCGCGCCCGAGCCCGCCTCGTACGGCTCGCAGCTGAGCCGGCCCCCCTCTTCGGCCGTCATCGACGCCGCGTGGGCGAGCCCGATGCCGGCGCCGCCCGCGCGGCTCGTCGCCCCGCGCTGGAACAGCTTGGGGCGCTCGGGCTCTGGGATCCCCGGGCCGCGATCCTCGACGCGGAGCACCGCCATCCCGCCGTCACCGACCGATACGCCGACGTCGATGGCCGCGGCCTCGGGGGAGACGTCGATGGCGTTGAGCAGGAGGTTCGTGAGCACCTGGAGCAGCCGCTCTCCCGATTCCACCCCGGCACCGCGGAGCTCGGGCGCGATCGAGGTCGTGACGCGCAGGCGACGCTTGGCGGCGAGGGGCTCGACGCCCAGCGCCGCCTCGCTGACCACGTCTGCGAGGGGCTCTGCGGACGGGCGCGAAGGATCGGCGCCGATGGCGCGCCGAGCGATGGTGCGCGCCTTGCGGGCCCGCTCGAGCGCCCTGGCCAGGGCCGGCGCTACGGGGCCGCCTTCGGCCCGCGCGCTCGCCTCTTCGAGCCATCCGAGGACGACGGTGAGGCCGTTGCCGACCTCATGGAGCGCCGCCGCGAGATCTCGGTCCGCGGCTTCGTTCGATGAGCCCTCGTCTCGCACCGAGGGTCGAGCGTAGCACGGCCCCACCCGCCCGGACGCGACTGGAGAACTGGCTCGGGAGCCTGCGCGGCACATGGTGTATGGTCCGCGCCGCGCGCATCGGAGCGCGGCAAGGAGCGACCATGATCGTCGGTGTGATCGGCTCGGGCGCGATCGGCCCGGATCTCGCGTACGGCTTCCTCTCGGCCCTCGCACGAGACCCCTCGTCGAAGGTCTACCTCGTCGACATCAGCCAGGAGGCGCTCGAGCGAGGCAGTCGCCGCATCGCCGGGTACCTGCAGAAGGGGGTCGCCCGCGGCAAGATCGCGGCGAGCGCGGCCAAGGCGATCGCCGACATGCTCGTCACCACGAGCAGCCTCGCGGACCTCGCCGGGTGCGACTACGTGCTCGAGGCGGCCAGCGAGGATCTCGCGGTCAAGCGGAAGATCCTCGCCGGGCTCGAGGCTGTGGTCCGCAGCGACTGCCTGATCGGCTTTGCGACGAGCGGCCTTCCCCGCAGGCAGATCGCCGCGGAGGCGAAGCACCCGGAGCGCTGCTTCGTGAACCACCCCTTCTTCCCCGCCTGGCGCTCGCTGCCGATCGAGGTGGTGCTGTCGGGGGACCAGGCGCTCGGCGAGCGGATGCTCGCGACGATCGAGCGGCTCGGGCGCGTGCCGATCGTGACGTCGGACGTCGAGTGCTTCGCGGCCGACGACGTGTTCTGCAACTACATCTCTGAGGCGGCGCGCATCGTCGAGGAGGGCGCGGCGACCCCGGCGCAGGTCGACGCCATCGTGAACGACGCGATCGGCGGCGGCGGACCCTTCAACGTGATGGACCTCACGAAGGGCAACCTGCTCGTCCACAAGTGCCAGCTCCTGATGCAACACGCGGAGACCGGCAGCGATTGGTTCGCGCCCCCGGCGATCTTGAAGAAGCAAGCGGACGCGCCGTGGCACGACAAGGACGCCCCCGGCGACGCGCGCTACGACGCGGCCCTGAAGGACACCGTGCTTGGCCGCGTGCTGCCGGTGATCTTCGCGCGGACGTACTTCGTGGTGGACCAGGGCGTGTGCGAGGCGACCGACAGCAACTGGCTGATGCGCCAGGCGCTGGGGTTCCGCGCGGGCACGCTGGAGCTCGCCGAGGAGCTCGGTGCCGCGCGCGTGCGCGAGCTGTGTGAGAAATATGGCGCGAGCCGCCCCGGGTTCGTCGTGCCGCGCTCGATCGCGAGCGGGGAGCTGCCGCGGCTGCGTCGCAGCGTGAAGGTCGAGCGCGACGGCGACGTGGGCGTCGTCCGCGTGTTCCGCCCCGAGGCGAAGAACGCGCTGTCGAAGGGCACGCTGGCCGAGATCGACGCCGCCATCGCCGAGCTCACCGCGGACGCGAGCGTGAAGGGCATCGTGCTGACGAGCACCGACGGCAGCCTCGCCGGAGCCGACATCAACGAGCTCGCCGTGCTCCCCACAGCGGAGGCGTGCGAGCGCACGTGCCTCGACTCGCACCCGATCTTCGAGCGCATCGCGCGCTGCCCGAAGCCGGTCGTCGCCGCGGTCGACGGGCCCGTGCTCGGCGGCGGCGCAGAGCTGTCGATGGCGTGCCACGCCCGCGTCGTCGGCAAGCAGCCTCTCGCTCGGCCAGCCCGAGGTGAACCTGGGCATCATCCCCGGCTACGGCGGCACGCAGCGCCTGCCGCGGCTGATCGGCGTCGAGCGCGCATGGGAGCTGTTGCGGACCGGACGGACGGTGCGAGCCAAGGAGGCGTGCGCGTGGGGCTGGGCCGACGGCGAGCCCGCCACGGACCCTGTCGCGGCTGCGAAGGCGCTCGTTCGCGCGCACGAGTCGGGAGCACGCAAGCTGGCGCCGCTGTCGGAGTCACCGCTGGCGCTGCCGGCCGTGCGCCCGAAGGTCGACATCGGACACCGCTCGCTCGCGATCGACGCGATCTTGGTGGACGTCCTCGAGCGAGGCCTCGAGCGGCCGCTCTCCGAGGGGCTCGCGATCGAGGCCAAGGGCTTCGCGCGCTGTCGAGCGACCGTCGATATGGATATCGGGATGAAAAATTTCGTCCAGAACGGGCCGCGTGTGCCCGCCGCGTTCTTGCACGAGTGAGCCGAGGAGCCAGCCATGTCGAAGACCTCATCGATCGTGATCATGGACGGCGGGCGTCGCACCCCGCGCGCGGACATCCTCGTCGACAACAAGGACGCGGGCCTCTTCTCGAGGTTCTCGACCACCCAGCTCGGAGGGCTGGCCATCAAGGCCACCTTGGAGAGCTCGGGCGTCGACAAGTCCTTGGTGGGACACGTGGTGATGGGCATGGCCCAGCACAGCCACCGCGACAGCATCTACGCCGCGAAGGGGATGGCGTGGCGTGGCGGGCTGCCGGCGGAGGTGCCGGCGCTGACGGTCGCGCGCATCTGCGGCAGCGGCGCGGAGGCGGTCGCGGTCGGCGCGGAGATGATCCTCGCCGGCGTGCGCCACGACGAGGACCGACCCTTCTTGGTCGTCGGCGGCGCCGAGTCGATGCAGTACCCGTTCAGCCTGTACGGCCAGCGCGGCAAGAAGATCGGCGAGGCGGTGCAGAAGTATGGCCCCATCGACGCGACGACGCTGCCGCCGGGCACGTTCCTTCAGGACATGCTGCTGATGAGCCTGTACGACCCGTCGGCGAAGCTCGCGATGGCGAACACGGCCGAGGAGCTGGCGCGGCGCTACGAGATCACGCGCGAGCAGGCCGACGCCTTCGGCCATCGCTCGCACGTGCTCGCCAAGCAGGCGCGCGACGCTGGCGCCTTCGACGAGGAGACGACGCCGGTGACCGTGGGCACCGTGGATGGCTCGTTCGTCGTGAGGCACGACACGCACATCCTCGAGAGCCCGTCGCTCGCGAAGATGGGCAAGCTGGGCGCGGCCTTCGAGCCGGGTGGCGTCATCACGGCGGGCAACGCCAGCGCCGTCGTCGACGGAGCCGGCGCCATGCTCATCGGCCGCGAGGAGGACGCCGCGAGGCACGGCGCCAAGCCCCTCGCGCGGCTCGCGGGCTTTGGCGTCGCCGCCTGCGATCCGCGCATCATGGGGTGGGGGCCGGTACCGGCGACGAAGCGCGCGCTCGCCTCGGCCGGCATCGACGGAAAAGATATCGATCACGTCGAGCTGAACGAGGCGTTCGCGCCCCAGGCGCTAGCGGTGATTCGCGACTTCGAGACGCTCGGGATCGCGAAGGAGAAGGTGAACCCGCTCGGTGGCGCCATCGCGCTCGGCCACCCGCTCGGGGCGACCGGCGCGATCCTCACGCTGACCTGCGCCTACGCCCTGCGCAGAGAGAAGCGCCGCTACGGCCTCGTCACGATGTGCATCGGCGGCGGCCAGGGGATCTCGCTGGTGCTTGAGCGAGCCTGACGCCCAGTCCTACTCTTCGGCGGCGGGGGCGGGCAGGGTGATGCTCGGCGGGAGCGGCAGCACGAACAGGCCGCTCTCGTCGGTGCTCGTCGCGCCGATCTGGATCGGCTGACCCGCGGAGCCATCGCCGGTCGTCGGCTGGATCCACGCGCGGACGACCGCGTACGAGACGGGGCCGAGCTCGTTGGAGATGCGGCCTTGGGCGAGCACCGGGAAGCGCAGGGTGATGTCGGGGACCTCGACGACCGGCTGCGTGGTGGCGGAGTCAACCAGGAAGCTCGGCAAGACGAACCACGGATACCCGCTCTCCGCGGGCATCTGCACGAAGAGATCGACGAGGCCCGGGTCGACCGCGAGCGCGAACTCGCCCGCGCCGTCGGTGCTGCCCGTGTGAGACCGCGTCGGCCAGAAGGCCGGGTCTTCGGGCGTCGGCTTGCGGAGCACCTGAGAGAAGTAGTCGTTGAGGGAGGACTGCGTCGGCGCGACGACGATCGGCGCGTACGCCAGCGGGACGCCGTCGGCGTCGCTCACGCTGCTGCGCACGAGCGGCTGCCCCTCGAGGGGAAAGCCGAGGCCCGAGCCGCCCGCGTCTGCGGTGATCTCCCAGGTCCCGATGAAGGGCGCGAGGTCTTCGCTCTGCGGGACGATCGAGATCGCGTACGTCCCGGGGACGAGGTTCACGGTGATGATCCCGGCGGCGTCGCTGGTGGTCGCGACGCGGTAGGTGGCGTTCTGGTTCGCGCTGCCGGTGAGCGCGAGGCTCTGCACGACGACGTTCGCGTTCGGGATGAAGTTGTTCGCTCCGTCGATGATCGTGGCCTCGATGGGCATCGGCGTCGCGACCAGATCCTGGAGATCGATCTCGACGTGACCGTCGGAGTCGAGATCGAGGGCGCCGAGCACCCAGTGGACCGAGAGGTCGCCCTCGGGGTCGCGCAGGCGCAGGATGGGATCGGCGGTGGGGTAGTAACGGATGCCGCTCTCGAAGATGTTGAGCTGCTCGCGCTCGACGCCGAGCGTGAGCCGATCGGACACCACGTGCCCGTAGGTCGGGTCGACGATCTCGACGATCCAGCCCTCGAGCGAGGTGCCCTCGGGCACGATGAGGTTGCCGGTGAGCAGCGCGAAGGCCTCCTCGGGAGGGGTCCACGAGAGAGATTCACCCATCGCGACGACCTGCTTCACGAGCCGAGGCGGCGGGACGAGGGGGCACTCCGCGGACGGCTCGGGCGGCTGAAGGTAGACGTCGTATTCGCCGGGCGGCACCGCGAGCGAGAAGTCTGCGCTGGGAGCGCCGGGCGCGAACAGGCTCCCCGCGGTCAGATCGAAGCGGAACGTCGCGGCGTCCGTGCGGCGGTGGAAGAGGGCCGAGACGGGGACCGCCCCATCTTGCGCGCGGCACGGCTCGGAGGCGAACGCGAGCATGCGACCGGTCACGGCGACCGACTTCGGCAAGGCGAGCTCGAGGCTCTTCACGAGCCCCGACGCCTCGCTTCCGCTGAACTCGACCGCGCCCGGGAACAGGTACGAGGCGCCGGTGCCGCCCGTGAGCTGGACCTCGAGGATCACCGAGCCGAGCTGCGAGCCGTTGGCGACGCAGATGCTCTCCTCGTGGGCCGTGGCGACGCAGCTGGCGTCGCTGCCGCAGTCGGTCGCGGCCTCACAGCTGTTCTTCTGCGGCTCGATCTCGGGCCCCACGTCGAGCAGCGAGCAGCCAGCCGTCGCGAGCACGGGGAGCAGGGCGAGGAGCGACGGGCGCAGGGCGTTCACGACCCACCTCCCGTTGGCAAGTTGCGGCAATCGAAGTCGGACGGGGGGCAGTCGGTCAGGGCGGTCGGACACCCGTTGATGGCGTCGCACTGGAGCACGAGCCAGCTGACGGCGTCGTAGTCGTCCTGCTGCGGGCAGCCTCGGTTGTCGAAGTCGTGACCGACCATCAGCGTGAAGCGGTAGCAGCCGGCCTGGGACATGTTGAACTTTCCCTTGGTCCAGCGGGCGCGCACGGCCCGCGGACCGTCGGCGACGGTGCCCGGAGGGACGTCGGTCCCCTCGATGAAGTCCACGTAGGGCTGCTCGCCGTCGGCCTGGCCGTAGTTGAACAGCAACCTCACCTCGAGGGGCACGCCCGCGTCGTCGCTCTGGACCTGGGCCTCGAACAGCCGCTCGGCCTCCGTCGCGCTGATCTGGATGATATCGCGGGGGTCGGGGCTGAGGGTGTCCGGGAGCAGCACGGGCGGCCCGGGCTCGGGGACCTTGAACTCAGGGTCGGTCGTGATGAGGCAGGAGCCGGTGAGCATGGCGAGGAGCCCGGCCGGAGCGACAGCGGCGGCGAGGCGCACACCGACCTTTAGCGAGGAGCGTGCCAGCCCCGAGCGACGGCCCCGAGCCCCGCGCTGACGCAAGAACGTGGGCTCGGGAGACCCGTCGGGCCCAGGGCGCTGTGACACCGCTGTCGCGATGTGAGGGCTGCCGGGGCGTTCGCGCGGGATCATGGTCCGTCGGATTCTAGCGGAGCGGTGCTCGAGCGGGTCAGCGCCTCACGGAGGAGGGCGACGGCAGCTGCCACCTCGCCTCCGCGTACTCCATTCGGGTCGCGAGGCGGACCAGATCCTCGGCCTCTGCGCTCTCCCTGCACAGCGCGTCGAGGTCCAAGGGCTCACCCGCCGGGGGGACCTCGTAGCGCTCCTCGACGGCGAGCGCGCGCAGCGCCACGCCCAGGTCTCCGCTGGCGAAGAGCCCCGCCCGGCGCATGGCGCGACGCGCCGAGGCGCGGCCGACCGCTGGCTCGAGCGGGCCCAGCTCGCACAGCGCTCGCAGGCGGCGCTCGGCGCGAGGGTTGATGCGCTGCCAGAGCTCGCTGGCGAGCCGAGCGACCTCCTGCCGGGTCGCGGCCGCCGACGCGGACGACACAGGGGCGTCGTCGTCGCGCGGCGCGACAGGACCGAAGGCGACGACCATGGCGGTGAGCAGCCGCTCGATCGTCTCGTCGTCGAGGTGCGCGGCGAGCACCAGATCGCCCGACGCTGAGGCGTGCGCGGCGGCGAGCTCGTACGCGAGCTCGGGGGAGCGGGAGCGATGCTCCCCGAGCGCGACGATGGCAGGCTGGGAGAGCAGCGCGACGCCGAGGCGTGAGCTCGGCTCGGTCCGCTTGTGGAACAGCGGGCGCGAAGCGCCGAGCACGGCCGCGATCTCGGAGTAGAGCTCACCGAGCACCGTGTTTGCCGTCAAGGCGACGCGGTCGGAGCCGGTGACGCCGTAGCTCGCCAGCTCCCGCCGGTGCAGGCCGGCCTCCCAGGCGATGGCGAGCGCCTCGCTCTCGCGTGAGGCGACGTCTCGAAAGAGGAGCGCGGTGACGAGCTCGGCCTCGCGCGGCTGGGCGAACAGGGGTGGTGGAGCCGTCGGCCGGCCTAGCGCGACCGAGAGCACGTGGTCGACGGCGCGCGCGTAGACCTCGTCGCGATCTGCGAGGGCAGCGTCGCGGAGCGCGGTGAGGCCCGCCGTCGCGCCGGGCATGAGCGCGACTTGGTGCCTGCGGACCACGAGCGCGTCACGCGCCCGCGCGCCCCCCGAGCCCTCGTAGATGGAGACCAGGGCATCGGCCGCGTCGAGGTCACCGTCGAGTAAGGACTGGAACAGCTCGTCTTCCCGCGCGTTCAGGAAGAGCGGGCGCGCGGCGGGGGCGAGCGGTCCGAGCGGCGCTGCCCGCGTCGAGGCGCGCTCGGGCTCGGGAACGGGCGACGCGGCCACGGGGGACGGCTCGGGCTCGCGAAGTGAGCGAGCCGTCTCGGGGGGCGGCTCCGGGGAGCGCGCAGCGTTGGGCTCGGACGCCCTGCCCTCTTCGAGCCAGGCGGGATCGGCGTCGACGACGTCGCCCGAGTCGGGCGGCGCGCCAGCCTCCTCGGGCGAGCTCTGGTCCGCCCCGGACGCTGGCCCCTCGCTGGAGGGCACGAGGGCCGGGCGCGGCGCGGAGTCGGGGTCGATCGAGGCGACCGAAGGCGAAGACGGCGGCTCGGACGACGGGGGCGGCGGCTCGACGTTCGCCTCGACGCCCCTCGCCTCGAGCACTTGGAGCACCTCTCGACGGATCCGCTCGACCATCGGACGATCCCGTCGCGCGGCCATGAGCGCGTCCTCGTAGAGCTGGATGGCGAGGTCGAAGTTCGCGTCGAGCTCCATCTGCGCGAGGCGCTGCAGCAGGCGCGCGCGCGCGCCGCCGGTGCTGTCTTTGAGCAGCTCCTCGATGACCGGTCGCGCGACGCTGGGCTGCTCGTCGAACGCCAAGATTTCCTTGCGCCGACGCTCCACCAGCGCGCGCAGCTCCGAGCCTTTCTCGGCCTCCGCGAGGAACGAGCGCGCGGCCTCGAGATCGCCGGCCTGGATGGCGGCGTCCGTCGCGGCCAGCGCGACGCGCGCTTGGCTGCGCATGCCCCGCAGGTCGCCGGCGAGCGCGGCGGCGAAGAGCGGCACGGCGGCCTCGAACGAGCGCGTGCGCAGCAGCCGCTCGGCCATGCCGAGCGCGATCAGCGGCAGCGGCCCGACCTCCGCGTGGCGGTGCGACAGCTCGCGAAGCCCCGCCCCGCCGCCCTGCTTCACGTCGAGCCCCTCCGCGAGCAAGAAGCTCTGCAGCTCGACCTGCGCGGGAGTCAGCTCCGCCGGGAGCGAGCGCAGCGACTCGACGAGCTGCTGCGCCTCGCGCGGGGTGCCGGTGCCCTGCGTCCGGTACTCGAGCTCGACGGCGACGAGCACCGCGTCGGGCAGCTCGGGCGCGAGGCGCGCTGCGCGGCGCGCGCGCATCGAGCCGGCTTGAACGTCGCCGACGGCCACCGCCGTGCGCGCGGCCTCGACCAGGGTGATCGCTTGCTCTTCATCCGACTGACCCGGGAGCGCCGCGAGCTGGTCGAGCGCGTGGAGCAGAGAGAACCGATCTTCCGACGCGCGGAGCAGGTCGACCCGAAGCCGCACCACCTCCGCGTCGGCGAGCTCCCCCGTGACCGCGTCGAGCGCGCGGAGCGCGGCCGCCAGGTCGCCAGCGCGCTGGTGGGCGCGCGCGGACGCGAGCGCGTAGCGGCGGCGCTCCTCCGGCTCGCTCACGGAGAGCGAAGAGAGCCGTCCGAAGAGCGCAGCTGCCTGGGCGATCTCCCCGCGGCGCTCGTGCATGTCGGCGAGGAACGACAGCGCGCTCTTGTCGTTGGGGTCCTTCGCGAGCAGCTCGTCGAGCTCGGCGCGGGCCTGATCGGGGCGCGACAGACGCTGCTCGAGCAGGGCAGCGCGGCGGAGCTTGAGGACGCGGATCTCGTCTTGGCGCGACGAGGCTCGGATCCGGCGGAGCAGCAGCTCCGCGACCGCCTCGTGATCGCCGCGCCCCCGAGCGTCCTCCTCTTCACGCTCCAGCTCGAGGGTCGGGGGCGGTGGGGCGGTCGAGTCGAACAGCGCGGCGAAGCCGTCCTTGATGGAGGTCAGCTCGGCGACGACGCGGGGGTGAGCGCCGCTGCCGCGCCGGCTAGCGGTAGGCGCAGGGACGAGCGCGGGGGGCTCGCTCGCGAGGTCCACGAGGTCCGCGAGGCTCTCGGGGCCGGACGCCTCGCCCGACGGGGGAGGCTCGGAGTCGAGCCGCAGAGACGGGCGCGCCGCGGGCGCCGCCGGCGCAGCGTCGGGCGGAGCTGGGCTGGGCGCCGGGGCGGGCTCGGGCACCAGCGCAGGAGGCGGCGACGAGTCGAGCATCGACGGATCAGCGAACGGATCCTCGTGCTCCGACGTGCCCGAGGCAGCGCCATCGACGGCCTCGGCCGCCTCCCTCCGCTCTGCCTCGGCGAGCAGGTTGGCGCTCGACTCGGCGTCGGTGAGGCCGTCGGCGATCGCGCTCGCGAAGCGCAGCAGCGGCGGACCGACGAGGGCGTGCCGCTCTTCGATCCGCGCGAGGACGAGCGCGACGAACCGCGCCGCGCGCTCGGGGTAGAGCGAGAACGCGTACGCGCCGGGGGCGATCACGCCGAAGACCTCGACCTCGCCGTCGATCTCGACGGCCTTCTCGAGCGCGCTGAACGCTGCGTCCTCGACGAGGTCACGCTCGGGGCCGAGATCGAGGTCGACGCCCGCCTCCGCCACCACACGCCCGAGGCGGGCCGCCGCGCGGGCGCCGTCGGGCCCCTCGAGGTCTCGGATGGCGCGCTTGATGGTTGATGCGATCTTCGAGCACGCTCCCTCGGGCAGCCCCCCCGCGACCTGCAGGCCGGACACGACCTCGCGCAGCGCCTCCGCGAAGGACGCGTCTGGCACGCTGTCGAGCGCGAGCTCGAGGATCTCGAGCCGACGCGCGAGCCCCTCCCGGTCGCTGCCCGACAGCTCGAGCGCGCGCTTGAACCAGCCGCTCTTGTCGCCGCCCTTCGCCTCGCGGGCGATCTTGGTGAAGAGCGCGACGGCCTCGAGGGAGCCGGCCACAGGATCGGTGAGCCGCGTGAGCATCGCCCACGACGTGCCCTCCGTGGGGACGGCCTCGAACGCCTTGAGGGCGTGGCTCAGCGCGTGGTCGCGCGCGCCCAGCCGCTCGAGCTGGCGGGCCGCGCGGTAGTGCGCGGCCCGCCGCCCGTACATGCCGAGCGCGCTCTCCGCGAGCGCGGTGTAGATGCCGTCGATCGCTTCGTGACCGTCCTCGACCTGGGCGGCCTGCCACTCGGCCAGCGCGATCGCCTCGGCGTTCGAGCGCTCGACGGCGAGGGCGGCGAGCGCCGCGTCGAGCGCGGCGCGCGGATGCCCGTGCTCAGCCGCGAGGTTCGCGAGCGACAGCGCGAGCGCGAGCCGCTCTTCTGGGGGCGCCTCTCGGCGCGACGTCAGGCGCTCGAAGATCGCGTCGATCGCCCGCTCCGGGCCAGCGAGCGAGGCGAGGTCTCGAGCGTAGAGATCGTATGCGGCGCGCTCGGCGCCCACCTCGGCCGCGAAGAAGAGCGCGACCTCGGCCCCTCGAGGGTCTTGTGCGAGATCCCAGCGGGCCGCGCCCGCAGAGCGCCACGCCTGCGCGACCGCGGACCTGGTGATGGCGCGCCCCTGCGCGGCCTCTTGGGGCGAGCCGACCTCGGCGGCGAGCATGGCGGCGAGCGTCCGGGAGCGCACCTCGGCCAGCGCGACGACCCCGTCCGAGCCGAGGCCCCCTGGCCTCCGCTCGGGTGCTCACGCGCGGTGAGCTCGATCTCGTCGGCCACGGTGAGCAGCTCCGCCGGATCGAGGCCGGCCGCCGCCGCGCGCAGCAGCTCGAGCGCGGCGCCGTCGACGTCGGAGGCGCCCGCGCGGCGGTGCGCGAGCTCGAGGAGCAGGTCGCGCGGCGCGTCCGGATCCGCGGCGATGGCGCGCTCGAGGACGGCGATCGCGAGCGCCGCGTCGTTGTGCTCGTCCGCCAAGGAGCGGAGCGCCTCTCTGAGCAGCGGGGACGGGCCCAAGACGTCGAGCACCCTGCGCGCGACCTGCCCGCCCTTCGCTGGGTCGAGCCCGAACAACATCGTGAGCGCGTCGAGGACCAGCGGCGCGCGCTCGTCCGCGGGGTCGGGCTGCGCGAGCACCCAGGTGAGCGCCTCGGCGATCCGCGAGGCGTCGGGGCCGAGCTGGCACCTTCGGAGCAGCTCGCTCATCGCCCGACGATCGCTCGGCGCGAGCGCGAGCCAGCGATGGGTCCACGCGAAGGCGAGCTCGTTCTCGCCGATCGCCTCGAGGCTCCTCGCGAGCGCGTCGCACAGCCACGCGCGCGGCACGACCAGGCCGAGAGCGCGCTCGATGGCCGCCGCGGCCTCGCGCCCTCCGGCGGTCGACGCTACGGCGGCGAGGACCGAAGCGGCGCGCGAGCAGGCCGCGTCGAGGTCGAGCGCGACCTCCGCCTCGCGGCGCGCCTCGACGACGCCGCCGCCGCGCCTGAAGGCGTCCGCCGCAGCCGAGTGCAAGAGCGCGGCCGTGTGGCGCTCTGCGCCGCTCGCTAGCGCGACGAGCGCCCGCGCCTCGCCCTTGGGGTCACCCGCGCCGATGCACGACAAGAGCACATGGCTCGCGCCGAGCGGGCCTGCGTCCGGCAGGTCGAGGAGCGCGACGAGCTCGTCGTGAGCGGCCCTGCCCGAGCCCAGCGCCGCGAGCTGGAGCCGGACGCGGACGTGGTCGCGGCGACCGAGCGGCGCCTCGAGCCGCGCCCGCAGCACGCTCTCGTAGAGGTCGGCTCGAGGGCCGGGCGACGGATCGCGCTCGAAGCTCAGCGCGAGGGAGCGCGCGGCCCGCGCGTCCTTCGGCTCGGCGCGACACAGGCCAGCGAGCGCCTCGAAGACGCGCTGCTCCGACGCGGGGCTCTTGCCGAGCAAGCGAGCCAGCTCGCGGAGCGCGTCGACCCTGCCCTCGCGCGTCGAGCCCTCACCCGTCGCGCCGACGGCGCGCTCCGCTCTTGCGATTTCGTCCTCACGAACACCGAGCGCGGCCTCGATGCGCGCCCAGTCGTGCGCCGCCGAGTCAGCGTGTGCAGGCTCGAGCGCCCGCGCACGCGACAGCGCCCAGTCCGCGAGCCGAGGGTCGTCGAGGGTCTGCGCGAGCGCCACGAGCTCGACGGCGAGGCGGGCGAGGGCCAGCTGCGAGGCGTGCTGCTCGCCGCGCTCGCCGCTCAAGATCCTGACGAGCGCCTCCGCGAGCGGCTCGCGGTCCTCATCGTGCTCCGCGAGCTGGCGGAGCGCGTCGAGCGCGGTGGCCTGCGTCGGGTCCGCCACCGCGGCCTCGATCCAGGCAGTGACGAGCCGATCGTCGGTCGCGGAGGCCGCGGACAGGTGCCGGCCCAGCGCCTCGAACGCCGAGGCGCGCGCCGCGCCGACCCTGGCGTGGGCGCGGCGCTCGAGGCGCGCCGTCACCAGATCGGGCAGGCCTGCGAGCGAGAGGGCCTCGTCGATGTGCGCGTCCACGTCGGCGCGGTTCTTCGTTCCCGCGAGGTCGAGATCGAGGGCGGCCGACAGCGCGATGCCGACCTCCCGCTGCTTCAGCGCCGCGGCGAGCCGCCCCGCGTGGACCTCCCTCGCCGCCTCGACGCGGCCGTCGAGCTCGAGAGCGCGCGCGTGGTCCCGGAGCGTCTCATCGGCGGCGAGCGGCCGGCTCTGCTCGGAGAGCGCCGCGGCGACACCGCGCGCAGCGCGCGCGCTCGCGGGGCAGAGCTCGAAGCCCCGCAGCAGATCCTCGAGCGCGGCTTCGTCGTCCCCCGCGGCGCTGCGTCGCCTGGCTGCGTCGACGTACGCGAGCGCGCCGTGCTCTCGGGGACGATGTCCTCCGCCCACGCGGAGAGCGTCCCAGCGAGCTCCCGCGGGATGGGGTCCTTCGGGTCGAGCTCCGCGGCCTCGGCGAGGACGGTGGCGGCCTCGTCGGCGCGTCGAGCGCGGGCGAGCAGCACGCCCGCCTGGACCAGGGCCCGCCCGCGGCCGCGCTCGTTCGCGGCCGCGCTGGCGCGGAGCTCGGCCGCCGCCGCGGCAGGGTCTCCGAGCCCAGCGAGCCACCCCGCGAGCTCCGTTCGCAGGGCCGGGTCGTCGCCGAGCTCGAGGGCGCGACGCGCCAGCGACACCGCGACGTCGAGGCCGATCCCTCGCTGGGTGTGGAGGTGCGCGAGCCTCACGCACGCCTCTCGCTCCCGCGCGAGGTCGCCCGTCGACTGCGCGTCGAGCAGCACCCCCGTGAAATGAGCAGGCTCTGCGCGGGGGCCCCTCGCGGCGAGGGAGGTCGCCGCTCGGCGGCGCCCGTGACGGCGCGGGCTGGCCCGACGCGGGACCCTCGCCTGTCTCCTCGACCCTCGTCTGCATCGTTGGCGCTCGCCGGAGCCTAGCACCAGCCGCCGGAGGGACCGAAGTTTCCCGGCCCCCTGGGATCAGCGCGTGACGAGGACGTACGGCAGGGCCGTGAGGTAGGTCTCGCCGCTCATCATGGGGCTGGTGCTCGAGAGCCAGACGCGGCCCTCCTCGGGGAGGCTCTCACCGAGCTTCGCCAGCGGGTCGAGCTCTTCCTTGGCGCGCTGGGCCGCGGCCTCGGCGGCCTCGGGGTCGGCGCCGAGCATCTCGAGCAAGCCCGGCTGCTGGTCGCGGAGCTTGACCTTGCCCTCCTTGCCGAGCCCAGACTGCTCGAGCGCATACGCGATCGCCGCGTCGAGGCCGCCGATCTCGTCCACGAGCTGCCGCTCCTTCGCGGTCGCCCCACCGAAGATCCGCCCCTCTGCGCTCGCCGCGACGACCGCGTGCTCGAGGCCCCGGCCTTCGACGATGCGCTCGAGGAACGTGTCGTAGATGCCTTCCATCCCAGCGAGCACCTTCGCGCGCGTCGCGTCGTCCCAGGGGTCGAACGGCGACAGGTACGAGGCCCGCTTGCGGCGGGTCTCGTCCGGCGCGGCGCTGATGGTGACCGTGTTTACGTGAATCTTCTTGAGGGTGTCGTGGAGCGCGAGCTTGCCGGCGACCACCCCGATGGACCCCACGATGCTCGTCGGCTGCGCGAAGATCCGGGACCCCGCGCAGGACAGATAGTACCCGCCGCTCGCGGCCATCCCGCCGATCGAGACGATCAGCGGCTTCTTCTC
Source organism: Polyangiaceae bacterium (assembly GCA_016719945.1). Classification (GTDB taxonomy): domain Bacteria; phylum Myxococcota_A; class Polyangia; order Polyangiales; family Polyangiaceae; genus Xiheicaenibacterium. Next base: position 298,274 of record JADJYE010000007.1, read on the forward strand.
GCGGAGCTTCATCAGCTTGTGCCAGAGCAGGTCGGAGGCGAGCGCGGAGCCGCCAGGCGAGTCGATCCGCAGCACGACGGCCTTGGCCGAGTCGTCCTCCGTGACCTGGGTGATGAGCTTGCCGAGGCCGCTCTCGGTGATGCCGTCGCCACCGCCGAAGCCTCCCGACGGCCCCATCGTGATCGCTCCGACGGCGCGCACGACGGCGACGTGAGGGACGCCTTCGGCGTCGGCGCCGGAGAGGGAGCGGACGATCTGGCTGAAGCCGCCAGACTCCTGAGCGGCGCCCGGGCCGAAGACGACGCGCGTGCGAGCGGCGCCGGTCGCCGACTTGGCGGCGCCGCGCGCGTCGTCGAGGTAGCCGATCTCGTCGACGAGCCCCGCTGCCAGCGCGGCCTTCGCCGTGTACGGGCCGTCCTCGACGATCGCCTCCATCGGCTTGCCACGACCGTCGCTGATCGCCTCAATCCACGCCTTGCGAAGGTCGGAGAGCGTGCCCTCGATCGTCTCGCGCGACTCGGGGCTCGGCTCGTCACGCGTGTACGGCTCTTGGGCGCCCTTGTATTTGCCGACCTGGAGGAAGTCGACGCCGACCCCGAGCTTGTCGAGCAGCGAGCGCCCGAACATCAGCGAGAACGCGATGCCGACCGTCTCGACGCCGCCCGCGGGGCTCAGCCAGATCTTGGAGCAGCCCTTCGCGGCGAACACCATCGTGGCGTTGTCCAGATCGTCCGCGTGACAGTGGATCTCGATGCCGCGATCCTTGCGGACGCGCGCCAGGCGCTCGCCGAGATCGAGCGCGACGGTGAGCCCCATGCCCCCCGTGCCGATCCGGACGAACACGCCCTTCGTGTCGTCGTCGAGGTCCTCGATCGTCTGCAGCAGATCGGCGTAGCCGGTTCCAGGCATGGCCCCGAAGAGCGACGACATTCCCCGCTCGCTGAGGCCCTTCGAGAGGTTCAGCTCGACGAGGGCCGGCCCGGTCGAGGGCTCGCCCTTGACCGCGGCGCCGAAGGGCATCCTTCCTTCGCACCCGGGGACGGCGAGCGTCGTGAGGGCCAGGAGCGCCAGGCCGGTCGTCGCGCGTTCTCGCGCGCGGTTGGCAGCGTCTCCGGCGAGGCCGTTGTCGAGGGCCTTGCGATAGAGCCCCTTCGCGGTGCCCTGGTCCCCCGATTTCCATTTCAGGTCGGCGAGCGCGACCAGGGCCTGCGTGTTCGTCGGCGCCGCGTCGACGGCGCGCTGGTAGTAGGCGGTCGCGAGCGGGGCTTGCCCCTGGCGCGTCGCGACCGCGGCGCGTCCCATCAGCGCCGGCACGTTGTTCTTGTCGCCCGCGAGCACCTTCTCGTAGAGCTGCTCGGCCTTCGCGTTGTCCCCGCGCGACAGCGCTTCTTGGGCCTGCTGGAGCGTCGAGGTCGCGGACGACGAGTCGGCGGGCGCGGCGGACGCGCTGCTCGCCGCGTCGGGCCCCGCCGGCCCGATCGTCGGCAGGTCATCGATCTTGAGCGCGACGTCTTCGCCCTTCTCTGCGCGACCGACGAAGCGCTGGAGCTCCGCGAGCAGCGGGTGCACCTTGGGGAGCTTCTCGAGCTGCGACAGCTCGGCCCTCGCGCGCTTGACGTCGCCGGCGCGCGCGAGCGCGTACACGAGCAACGCCCGAGCCCGCCCGGAGCTGCCCTCTTGGCCGGCGCACTGGGAGAGGCGATCGATCACGCTGTCGGAAGGGCGGCGCTGCTCGCTCAGATCGAGCGCGGCCTTCGCGAGCATCGTGTCGGGCTGCCCCTCGAGGGCGGCGATCCCGTCGACCAGAGAGCGAGCGCGCTCGATCTCACCGAGCAGCCGGTGCACGTCGATGCGAACGCGGGTCACCTCGGGATCGTCGGGCGAGATCTCTCTCGCGCGCTCCCCAGCGGTCTTGGCGGCCTGGGCGGCTTCGCGGTACCTCGCCTGAACCGCGCCGCGGCCCGCGTCTGCCTGCGGGAGGAGCAGCAGCTCGAGCCACGGCACCTCGGCGCGCAGGGTCGCGAGGCGCGCGAGCGCCTTCGCGACCCGCGGATCGCGCTCGCCGAGCGCGCTCGCCTTGAGCAGCTGCTCGTGGGCGCCGTCGAGGTCTCCCTCGCGCAGGGCCTTCTCGCCGGCTTCCAGGAAGCCTGCCAGCCGCGGATCCTCCGAGACCTGATCGGGAGTGGGCTTCTTGATACGCTGCCCCAAGACGATGCCGCCGAAGATCGCGAGCCCGCCCACGAGCAGGACTGCGATCAGCTTCATCGAGCCAGACGATCGCGAGGTCGACAGCGGGCTCGCGCGCCGATCCGAGGGGATGACGTCGAGCTCGTCGTGGAGGGCCGAGTAGCGCGCATCGGGCGGGGTGGGCGTCACGAGGGAGATCCGCCTCGAGCGGCCCTTGTGCTTGCTGCGCGGCGCCTCTTCCGTGGCCTCGAGCTCGTCGGGCTGGGGCTCGCTTTCGGCGAGCGGGGGAGCCGCAGGCGGCGGCGGGGGAGTCGCTCCGGGAGCAGGCTCCGGCGGGAGCACCTCGGCTCGCCGCGAATCCGGCGGCTCGAGCGGCGCGCTCGAGGCAGGCTCAGGGACCGGCGCCTTCGCGGGAGGCGCGGGCGGCGGTGAGGCCGGGGGCGGGGGCGCGGAGGTCGCGGCGACGGGCGAAGGCGGCGGCGTCGCGGGCGGGGGAGCAGGTGGGGGCAGCGGCGCGGGCGGCGTCGCCGCCGCGGGCTTCGGCTTCGGCGCGGCCGGAGGGGGCAGCACCGGCGGCGGCAGCACCGGTGGCGGCAGCACCGGCGGCGGCAGCGGCGTCGGGAGGGCCGGCGTCTTGGGGGTCGCAGGCTTGGGTGCCGGCGTGGAGGCTGTTTTCTTGGGCGCGACCTCGGCCGGCGGCGCCCCGGCGCTCGGGACCTTGGGCCTGTTGTGGTCGAGCAGGGTGTCGGCGACGTCCGGTCGCGGCCCACGGATCGCCGTGATCGAGTCGTACGAGCCGGCGGCCGTGACCGCGTCGTCTGCCCGGCTGGCCGCGTCGCGCTCGGTGGGCGTGCCGTAGCCGCGAGTGCGAGTCGCGAGCTCGGTCCGCGCGATGCCGCTCAGCGTGCGCGGCGGCGCGTCGGTGAAGCGGTCGGGCTCCATCAAGGTGCGCGGCTCGAGCGACGCCGGCGCCTCCACGCCGAGCGTGTGCAGCTCCTGCGTGAGCTGTCGGTTGCGGGTGGGCTCTTCTTCCTCGAAGGAGGCCGCTGCGTGGCGGACATCGTCCGAGGGCGTCGGTGGAGGGACGTTGACCGACAGCGGCGAGCGCTGCTCGGTGACGGAGCCCGGCGGCAGCGGGATCGCGTCCGACCCCTCGACGCGCGCCTCCGCGCCGCGCACCGGCCCGAGCCCTGCGGGGGTCGCGGAGCGAGCCCTCCCCGAGTGCACCTCGACGGCCCCGAGACCGCTGGCCGTCGACGTCACGGGAGAGACAAAGAACGGCTCGAGCTCGGCGATCGACGCGAGCCGCCGAGGCCGTCCCGCGCCGCGACTGAGGACGTCGTCGCGGCCCACCTTCCCTGAAGAGATCGCGCCCTTCAGCTCACGAAGCGCGCGAAACTCGAGCGCCTGGCCGTCGACGGTGCGGACGATCCACACCTCGGGGGCGGCGGAGGTGTCACGTCGCTGGACCTTGAAGCGGTGCCCACACTGCGTGCACCGCACGCTGGTCCCCTGGCCGGAGACCAACGCGTCATCGAACTCGTACTCGGTGTGGCACTTCTCGCAGGTAACGTCCATGAGGCGTGAGCCCGGCTTACGGTACTCGGTTTTGCCACGGGAGGCCTCGATCTGGGAGCAGCCGGCCGGCTCCCCGTCACAGACGGCGTGAACGGGGCTTCACGGCCGTCACAAAAGTGCCCGGCACGGCCGGGCCTAGAAAGGGGCACGCGCCTTGCTAAACTAGGCCCAGCCTTATGCGAAACCTCAGCTCGGTCTCCATCGTCGCGGCACTGGGTGCGCTCACCGTCGTCCTCGGGGGCTGCCCGGTCTGGACCGACGACGGGCACTACGGCGACGACGGCTGCTGGGATTGCTGCCGAGGCGAGGAGTGCAACTGGCCCGTCGCCTGCTCCTCGTCGACCGACTGCGCCTCGGGTGAGGTGTGCGGCGCCGACAACGAGTGCCACGCGGGGTCGTGCGAGATCTGGGGCTGCTCCGACGGGTTCGTGTGCAGCGGGAGCGACACCTGCGTCGCAGCGCCCGGCTCCGGTGGCGGGGGCACGGGCGGCGCCGGGGCAGGAGGAGCCGGCGGTGAGGGTGGCGCGGGCGGCGGCGCCGACGTCGTCTTCTGCGGCAACCCCGACGACTGCGGCCCCGCCGAGTTCTGCGCCCCCGACGGCACCTGCCAGCCCGGCGACTGCAGCTTCGACGGCTGCATCGACGGCTTCTTCTGCAACACCCTCCCCGAGTCGCCCGTGTGCGACCGCCTCGACTCGAACGGCTGCGGCGAGGACGCCGACTGCAACACGGCGGACGGCTACCTCTGCGTCAGCGGGCAATGCACGGCGCCGGCCGACCTCTGCACCGACCAGACGCAGTGCGCCTCCGGCTCGGTCTGCGCCGAGGGCAAGTGTGTCCCGAGCTGCGCCGGCGGCGGAGCTTGCCCGAGCGACTTCACCTGCACGAGCCCGCTCGAGCTGTGCAACGGCGCGGTGACGGCCTGCACCATCACCGACGACTGCGGGGGCTTCGACAGCGTGTGCGTCGACGGCGCGTGCGTGGCGCGATCGCTCGACGGCACCTGCCCGACGGGCTTCGCCTGGGTCGACAACGGCTGCATCCCCGATCAGGCGGCGGCGTTCTTGTGCGCGATCGACGGCAGCCAAGACGCCTGCGCCGCAGGCTCCATCTGCCTGCACCACAGCTGCTACATCTCCTGCGAGGCGCCCAACGAGACGGCCTGCGACGCCCTGGTCACCTTCGATCAGTGCAAGTCGGTGACGACGCCCTCGGGCACGCACGCGGTCTGCGGCAGCGCCGACAACCTCGGCAGCGAGTGCGACCCGACCGCGGGCAGCGTCTGCACGACCGGCTTCATCTGCGTCGACGGCTTCTGCAAGTAGCCCTGGGCGTTCGTGATTCCGCAGGGTGACGGTGCGTTTCTGCGCGGGCGTGGTTGCTGCGTGGAAGTGGGCCCACGGCACGGCCGTGTGGGACCCTGCGGGCTGGAAGGAGACTCCAGCTCGTGCAGAAAGCTCACCTCACTCTCCGCCCGGTGACCGCCGTGACCGCCGCGCTCCTCGTGACCGCGGTGGCGTCGGTCGCGTCCGCGCAGCAACCCGCCGAGGTCGCCCCCGCACCGGCGACGCAGGGCCGCAGCGAGGCCGTGAAGACGCCCGACGTGGCCGGCTCTCGACCTCCGGGGTGGACCCCAGGGATCGCGCTCGGCGCCTCGTTCAACCTCGTCGACACGCGCGCCGTGGTCGGCCAACAAGACGGTACGACCATCACGTTCAGCGCGGCCATCGACGCGGCGCTCGATTTCAACGAGGGGATCCACGAGTGGCGTAACGCGCTCAAGGCGGCTGCGGGCGTCACGCGAACCCCGTCGCTCGACGAGTTCATCAAGACCAACGACGTCCTGTCGTTCGAGACCATCTACCTGGCCCATCTGCTCGAGATCTTCGGCCCCTACGCGCGCGCGTCGTTCAACACGACCATGTTCCCCAGCACCGATCTGCGGGCCGCCCCCGTGAACTATTCGGTCGCGAACGTCGACGGCACCACCACCGAATACGTGGGTCGGCGGCTGCACCTGACCGATCCGTTCCAGCCGTTCACGCTGCGCCAGGGCGCCGGCGTCTTCATCCAGCCGGTCAAGCGGGACGAGGTCACCTTCGAAGGCAAGGCCGGCTTCGGCGCCCAGGAGACCATCGCCAGCGGGCTCGCCGTGTCCGACGACGCAGCGACGCCCGTGCTCGAGGTGAAGGAGCTCGACGACAGCTACGCGATCGGCGCCGAGGCGATCGCCAACGCGTGGGGCTTCATGGACCCCGCCAAGCGCATCTCGTATTCGGTCGGCGTCGGCGTGCTCTTCCCGTTCAAGACGAGCGAGCTCGCGGCCGGCGACGAGCGTGGGCTGATCGATCTCGTCAGCGTCGAGGGCCACGTCGGCATCAACGTGAAGCTCTTCGACTGGGCCTCGCTCGGCTACAAGCTGAGCGTGCTGCGCGACCCGCTGATCGTCGACGAGTGGCAGGTGTCGAACAACCTGCTGCTCACGATCGGCGCGGCCTTCGGGAGCAAGGCGCCGGCCCCACCGCCGCCGCCGCCGCCCTGCGACTGCGAGAAGAAGCCGCCGCCTCCCGCCGAGCCGACCAAGTCGGACGCGGCCCCGCCCCCCCCGCCGGCCGCGCCCCCCCCGGCCCCCCCTCCGGCGCCGCCCCCGCCCCCGCCCCCTGAGCCGGCACCTGCCCCCCCGGCCCCCGCCCCGCAACCCTGAGGAGGAGATCGCCATGTATCGAACCATTGGAGCCTTCTTCGCCCTCGGGCTCATCGCCGCCGCCGTCGGCTGCCAAGACCACTACTCGACGCAGGACGCCTACGACATCTGCAACGAGCTCACCGAACGCAACCCGGCCACCAACCCCGACGAGACCTTCCTCGACTGCGTCGGGTGCTACGAGACGTGCGGCGGGGACTGCGTCCAGTCGTCGGACGCAACCGAGGGCTACCTGTGCCCCGACGAGATCCCGGAGGAAGCGGGCGCGGGCGGCGGCGAGTAGGGTTCGCTCGGTCGTCCGCCTGCGCGGCTACTTGAAGCCGTGCAGGTGGACGATGAACCACTCGCCTCGCCAGGAGATGAGGCTCGTCAGCTCGAGCTTCTTCTCCGCCCCCGAGGGGTCCTTGAAGCGAAGCTTGCCGCGCGTGACGCGGTAGTAGCCGACCTTGTTGCCTTCCTTGCCCGGCTCGATCCACTTCACCCGGGCCGGGTCGATCTCCAGCCCGACGAGCTCGAGCGCCTGCGGCTCGGGCCCGAGCTCTTTGTGGTAGCCCTTCACGTCTCGGTGAAAGTTCTTGATCAGCCGAGACTTCCAATCCGCGCGCGGCTTCTCGATGTCCTTGACGACCTCGTAGGCCTCGACCGGAAAGAACGCCGGCTCCGCGAGGGTCGCGTCGTTCGCGACGATCGCGCGCCACACGAGGTCGAGCCGCCGCTTGAACGCCGGAGAGTCGAGGGACGGCTCGTCTTTCGTCTGCGGGAGGGTCTTGCCGTCGGGGCCCACGAGCTCGGGCTCCTTCGATAGATCGATCGAGGCGCTGGCGCTCGGCGCGGCCGCCGCGCTGGACGCCGAGGCGCTCGCGGCGGCGCTCGGGGCGGCGCTCGCCGTGGCGGCGGCTGCCGAGGCGTGAGCGCTCGCCGACGCCCCGCTCGCGACCCCGCCGCTCGGGACGGAAGGGGCCGCGCCCCCGTCGCACGAGGACGCGGCGAGCAGGAGCAGCACGGAGCCGAGCGCTTGGGTAGAGCGTCGCTTGAGCACGGGCCCTGCCTATCCTATGGTTTTCGCCCCGTGCGAAGCCTCTTCGGTTCGATGGCGCTGGTCGCCCTGTGTTTCGGCTGCGCGCCCGCGCTTCCGCAGTCCCTCCCGCACGAGCTGCTGGCGAAGTCGCCAGACAAGATCGAGCAGCCCACGCTCAAGGGTGAGCTGGTGAGCTTCCCGAAGACGGGCAAGGTCACCGTCCTCGACTTCTGGTCCACGAGCTGTGAGCCGTGCGTGAAGATGATGCCGGCGCTCGAGGCCCTGCACCAGGAGCACCGCGCCCAAGGCCTCTACCTCGTGGGCGTCGCGATCGACGACAACCCCGGCCTGGTCGAGGAGCGGCTCAAGAAGCTCGGGGTCACGTACACGAACGTGCTCGACGACGGGGCATCCAGCGTCCGCGGCGCGTATCAGGTCACCGACCTTCCCTCGACCTTCATCTTCGACAAGAAGGGGGTGCTGAGGGTGGTCACCCGCGGCGGAGACGAGGCGGACGTCGCCAAGATCCAAGACGCGGTCGAGTTTCTCTTGTCGGAGTAGCCCCTTGCAACGAACCCTCCCGTTCCTCCTCGCCTCGATCGCCCTCGCCTCTGCCGGCTGCGGCGGCGTGCCCGACGTCGTCGCCAGCGATCCCACCGTCGCGCAAGCCGAAGGCAAGGACGAGGCGGCCATGTGCCAGAGCGCCTACGACCGGGAGAACCCGCTGATCATCGAGTGGCCGGGGACCGAGAAGGTCGCGCTCGAGAGCATCGCGAAGCGGGGCCTGGTGATGGTGCGCTACGAGGGCTGCAAGCTCCAGATCCTGCACCGCTGCGAGGTGAAGGGCAGCTACGGGTTCGACGCGGTCACCGTTCATCGCGACACCCTCGAGATCAAGGACGACAAAGACCTCTTCACGCGCATGCCCGTCCACTCGAGCTCGCTCAAGGGAGAGCTGGCGAGCGGCAAGATGCTGAAGCTCGACTACGTGCTCGTCGGCCAGCAGCTGGCGAACGGTGACCCCGCGGAAAAGACGGGAGACTGCGCTGGCGCGACCCACTACGTCCGCACCATCTCCCTCGGCGCGTACGAGATGACGACCGCCTCGAAGGCCCAGAGCGGCGCCGACGTGAACCTCGGCATCATCGAGGCCGGCGGGCACTCGAAGTCCTCGAGAAACCGCCTCCGCCACTCGGGGGACGTGACCGAGTGCGCCGACAAGAAGGACATCGACGAGAAGAACATCAAGACCTACGGGTGCACCGCGCCCGTGCAGCTCGGGCTCGCGCCTCTTTAGTTCCCGCGCGCCCGCTAGCGCGGGGCCCTTCGGATTTCACGCGCCACGGCGCGCGTGAAGTCCGGCGCGGGCGTTCCCGCGCGCCCTAGCGCGGGGCCCTTCGGATTTCACGCGCCACGGCGCGCGTGAAGTCCGGCGCGGGCGTTCCGCGCCCCCGCGCGGGGCCCTTCCAGTTTCACGCGCCACGGCGCGCGTGAAGTCCGGCGCGGGCGTTCCCGCGCCCGCTAGCGCAGGGCCCTTCAGTTTCACGCGCCAGGCGCGCGGAAGTCCGGCGCGGGCGTTCCCGCGCGCCCGCTAACGCAGGGCCCTCCAGTTCGCCACGGCGCGCGTGAAGTCCGGCGCGGGCGTTCCCGCGCGCCCGCTAGCGCGGGGCCCTTCGGATTTCACGCGCCACGGCGCGGATCGCGCGTGTATCCGGCGGGCCGCCAGGGATTTCACCTGTCGCGCCGGGGAATCTGGGGTAGGGCATTTCCGCACGCTGGCCGGCGTAGGACGCGCGGCACTCCTCTGCCGTGCGCGCGAAGTCCTATATTTGCCCCGCCACACCTCACCCTCCTCGTGTTCACCGCCGGGCTGGTCGCGCTCGGCGGCTGCGCCGCCCAGCTCATCGCGTCCACGCCGACCGTGGAGGACGCCGACGACCAGCAGGCCACCTGCAAGGTCGCGAAAGATCCGCTCAACCCCCTCGTGGTCGAGTGGCCGGGGACCGCCAAGGTCGATCTCGAGACGGCGAGCCGTCGTGGGCTCGTCGCGGTCTCGTACTCCGGCTGCACGATGAAGATCTTGAGCGGCTGCGAGATCAAGGGCGGGTACGAGCTCGAGAAGACGACGCCCGCGCGAGACCGCATCGAGATCTCCGACAACAACGAGCTGTACGCGAAGCTCCCGCTGGGCGCGGCGTCGCTCAAGGGCGAGCTGTCGCTCGGCTCGGCGCTCGAGCTCGACTACATCGCGGTCGGCCAGCGCGTCGCCAACGTGCAGCCGATGGAGACGGTGGGCGAGTGCACCGGGGCGACCCACTACGTGCGCACCATCACGGTCGGCGCCTTCCGGCTCGACGCGAAGGCGAAGGGTAAAGCCGGGCTCGGCGTCGAGGTCGGCCCGGCGGCGCCGGCATCGCGCGTGAAGAGTCCGCGCGCAAGCTGCGCGCGCAAGGTGAGGTCGACGCCTGCGTGAAGAACCCGGACAGCCCCGAGTGTGGCGCCATCCTCCAGCTCGGCCTCGCGCCGCTGCGCGTCGTGGGCGGCGGCAAGCTCGCGGTGGGCGGCTTCGGCAAGGGCCTCGACCCGATCGCCCAGGTCTACCAGGTGCGCGCCCTGGGGGAGATCGACACCTCGGGCTCGTCGAGCCTGCAGGACGTCGACGTCGGCTTCCTCAAGCTGCTGCAGACGGCGAAGCGCGCCGACCGGGAAGACGATCTCGACGCGCGGACGAAGGTGAAGGCGTGGGACGCCGTCGCGAAATACGAGGGCAAGAATGGCAACCCTTGGCGAGAGCGCGCCACGCGCCGCGCCGAGGAGTGGACCATCGTCGCCGAGCAAGAGGACCGCCAGAAGGAGGCCCTGCAGAAGCTGAAGCTGCGCTTCCTCTCCGACAAGCAGAAGCTCGACGAGCTGCTCGGCCTCGACGACGACGTCGTCTCCAAGGAGCAGAAAGAGGCCTACAAGAAGGAGTTCGTCGAGGTCTACGGCGCCCGCAAGGAGGAGCTCGCGCTGATCGGCTTGAAGATCACGGTCGGCGGCCTCGAGATCGACGGCGGCGCAGCCAAGAAGACGAAGACGACGACTCCAGCGAGGACGGGGCGGACGAAGGACGCCGCCGAGGGCGACGAGCCCAAGGAAGACGAGCTCAAGAAGGGCCTCGCGGGCTTCGGGCACTTCTCGATCGAGGCCGAGCTCGGCATCTTCTTCAGCGGGGCCCCCACCGTCAGCATCAACGGCAGGCCGACCGCGCACGTCCCCGACGAGTCCGCCGATATCAACACCGACCTCGCGACCGGCACGCTCCTCGACGGTCAGGCGAAGACCGGCGCCCTGATGATCGGGCTGATGGTCGCCACTCCCGAGCTGATCCCGGGTGGCTTCGGCTTCTACGGCAGCTTCCGGGCGCTCGCTGGCGGCGTGGCCCCGGACGACTCGGCCACGCAGACCTTCCTCAGCGCGTCCGGCGGCATCCGCTGGGACCCGCGCATCTCCCCGAAGGGGATCTTCACGGTCGGAGCGGGCGGCGGGTACTTCTTCACCCCGGAGACCGAGCTGTTTCGAGAGTGCATCGCGGCGGACAGCGCTGCGCTGTGCACCGCGGCGGACGAGCCCGCGGTGGCCGCGCAATAGTTACCGACGTGCAGCTCGGCGGCCCGATGGTCGACGTCTTCGCGGGCATCGGCTACTCGGACCGGCAGTACATGTTCGCGTTCCGCACCTGGTTCCAGTCGGTCTTTCTCTCCCACGACAGCGTCGAGATCGAGGGGCCCCTCCTCACGGGCGGCTTCGGCGGACCAATCCGGGCTCGTCCTGTGATGAAGCGCCTCGCGGGCGCCCTCGGCCTCGCGCTCTTGGGCTGCGGGCGACGGTCCCCGCCCCGCCGCCCAGGGGCAGACGCCGCGGCGCAGCCCAGCGCGAAGCGTGACCGCAGCGCCGGCGACCGACGTGGCGTTCGGCCTCGGCCCGAGCTTCACCATCCCGGCGGTGCCCGCGGCGCCTGCGCTGGTTGGGGTCGACGTGACGCTCGCGCCCGAAGAGGTCGAGCTGCTCAAGGCGCTGAAGGGCGCGCGCAAGCTGGACCGTGACGCGACGGTCCCGCCGGCGGCGAAGGCCGAGGCCTGGGCGAAGGTCGCGGCGCAGCCGCTCACGAAGCCAGACGCGCAGAACCCGCTCAAGGCGAGCGCCGAGCAGCGGGCGGCGATGTGGCGAGAGCTCGAGGCCGCGCGCACGAGGCGAGGCTCCGCGATCGAGGAGCTCAAGACCCGCTTCCTGGCCGACCGCAAGAAGCTCGACGAGCTGTCGGCGCCGGCGGACGAGGCGCGACGCGCGTCGCTCGAGGCCTCGTTCTTGTCCGCGTACGGGCCGTTCGAGGCGGAGATCACCACCTGGGCCGAGGTGAAGCTGACGCCCGCGCCGGCCCTGCCGCCTCCGCCCGCCAAGGACATCCCCTCCCCTGTGATGGATCCGACCGGCATCCCGGTCGTCCGCGCGCAGCGCTTCGTCCTCAAGGGCGACTTCGGCGCCCACGTGCAGTCCTTCTCGGTCGACACGGGAGACGACCTGATGGAGGCGACCGGGCGCAAGCCGACGTACGACCTCAGCGGCTTCTACGCAGGCGGGCAAGCGGCGGCGAACGTCGCCGAGCAGTCGGGCTTCGCGATCGGCGTCCTCGGCTACGGGCGGTACCACGTCACCACCTCCGCCCCCGACTCGACCTTCACCAGCGGTGACGACGACGCGGTGACGCTCACGCCCCCCGACGACCGCAGCACCGGCGCCTTCGCCGTGGGCCTCGGCGCGCGCCTCGGCGGCAACATCACCGAGCGCATCGGGATGACCCTCGGCCTCACCGCCGGCTACCTGCAGTTCATGCCACCCGCCGGGGATCCGGGCTGCGGCGGGGGCCCAACCGAGTGGAGCCCCACCCTGCACGGCTTTCAGGGGGAGCTCTTCGTCGGCGCCGAGTTCTCCCCCTCGCGATCCTCTCCTTCGGCGTCTCTGGGCGCGTCGGCTTCGGCCACGTCGAGAGCCAATGGTGCGTCCCCGGCGGCGCGATCGATCCCACGTCGACCACCACGCCGGACACCGTGCTCGACGTCTCGGCCGACTCGTTCTCGGTCGGCGCGCAGGGAGAGATCGGCCTGCACTTCTGAGCGCGGGCGAACCGTTCGAGCGCGATGCAGCGCCCGGGGGATGACCGTCATCGTCCCCCTCGCTGAGCGCCGCGACGCCGCGCTCGGCGCGTCCGCCGACAAAGCTGCCTGGGTCGTAAGCCTCGGAGTCGAACCGAGCCGTTCACCACACACCCTGGAGGGCGCCGCGACCCGCGGACCTTTCTGGTGGTGCTTACGAGGTGCGACGGGTGTGCCCCATGTCGCGCGAGACGGGCAACTATTCACGTCGCGATTCCGCGCGACGCCCCCCTCGTGGTGGAAGAGCGCGAGCGTCTTCACCGAGGCGGCGCGCGCGACGTCGACCCCCGCCTCGTAGGTCGAGTGCCCCCAGCCGCGCTTCGAAGGCCCCACCTCGCCCCGGTACTCCTCCGGCGTGTACTGCGCGTCGTAGATGCCAGGTCGGCCCCGCGGCAGAGCTCGACGAGGCGCGTCGACCCGGCCCTCGACGTGCTCGGTGTCGGTCGCGTACACGACCGAGCGGCCCGCGTAGTCGATGCGATACGCGATGACGGGGGTCGGGGTGGTTGAGCACCGCGGTGGTGACGGTAAGCGCGCGAAACTGGCGCGCGCCCGCTGGGGAGGCTCGACCGTGCGCACGCGCGCGAGCTCACCACCTCGAACGGTACGGGGAACAGCGGCTTCACCATCTGCGCCGCGCTAGCACGTCGTGCAGGCTCATGCCGGGGACAGCGCCGCTCACCAGCTGGATCGCCGAGCCGCTCATGTACAGCGGCGCGAAGAAGGGCAGGCCCATCACGTGATCCCAGTGCACGTGCGAGAGCAGCAGCGTCGTGCGCTCGTGCTCGCCTCGCGCGACGAGCTCGTCGCCGAGCGCGCGCAGCCCGCTGCCGGCGTCGAGGATCACCCGCGAGCCGCCGCCGGTCACCTCGACGCACGCGGTGTTTCCACCGACGACGGCGGTGTCGGCGCCAGGGCTGGGCAGGCTACCTCGAACGCCCCAGAAGCGCACCACGAGCGCGTCGGCGGGCGCGCGGCGGTCCTTGTATCGTGATCGGGTCAGGTCGTCGGCGCGGTCTCGGCGAGGGTTCTTGCATGCCGGGGAGGCTGTGGCAGCCGCCGTGCCGCAGGCCTCTCGCGCCAAAATCGCGCGTGCCTTCGACGAACTCCTCAGCGGTGCGCCCGCGCGGGTGCACCGCCAGGGAAGCGCCTCACTCTGCCCAGTGCAGCGCGGTGGGCGCCGCTACAGCAGGACGTGGGCATCGAGGTCTCGCCGGGCTTGATGGTCACTCCGCGCGACCTTGGCGGTGCCGCTCGTCGGCTTACGGGTGACGGTAAGCCTGCGCGGCGGGCGGCTCCGTGCTGAGGCTCGAGCCGCTCGACTACCGGCGCCGTCGACGCTGAAAGCGCGAAGTGCCCCGCCGGACGCGATCAAGGGCAGGCGTCCTACCACCGCCTCAGTCTCCGGCGGAAACAGGCTGACACAGGGGTCGGCGGGGGGCGGCGGAGGGCAGACACCGCGGTCGTCTTAGTGGTCACGTGGGACGCGGGGGCGGCGTGTTCGTCGTCAGACGCGGCGGCGGCTCGCCCGGGGTCGCAGTGTCGCGCCCGCGTTGGTCGCAGGGCGACCGCGGTCAGCGCAGCCGGCGTCGACGTCTCGGCCGTGAGCCTACCATCGGATCAGGGCCGGGGCGGCGGTGCTCCCGGCGACGGCCCGGTTGACCCGCGCCGTTCGGATCGATCGCTTGCACCCGGCCCGCCGTCGAGGTGACGGGCTTGGGGGCACGTCTTTCCAGCAACCAGCAACGGCACCACCAGGGAGGCCATCACGGCCGTCGCCGCGAGCGCAACCCAGACGATGCGCATATCGAGCAGGCCCGACTTGCTGGCGTAGACCGCGGCATCTCTGCTGGACAACAGGGGCGCGAGGCCGAAGCGCGGCAGCTCAGGGCGTGGCGGCTGGTCGGGATGGACGGGCTGCGGCCCGCGGCATTACGATCTTCGGCGCGTTCCTTCCAGCAGGAACGCGAGAGGCGGGATCGACGGCGGCAGGACGCAGACCGGCAGGCCGCGCGCGACGAGCCGCCAGCTGCAAGGTCGGCCCCGCGCCCGGGATCAGCGGCGCGCCCGGGATCCCGGCGGTGATCTCACGAGCGACGCGCACGGAAGTGGCCGCCACTCCGAGGACGTGGGTCACCTCGTCGTCACCCATCATCAGCGGGTCGTCGTCGAGAAGCTCGCGCTGATGGCCACGGGAGTGGGACAGCGGCGGCGGGATGACCGAGGTGCGCCACGGGAGGCAGGGGCGGCGAGAACGAAGGCGGCGGTTCGGGGGCCGCGCCTGCCTTTCGCCTGCTTGGCCTGGTGGGCGATCTGCGATGCGCTCGATCAGCACCTGGCCCTCGCCAGGCGCGTACGGCCCGAGCGCGTGAGCCGGCAGTGCACGTTCCGAAGCGCAGATCGATGTCGCCGCGCCATCGCCCAGCCGATGATATTGGTCGATGTCCGGGCGGCAGATCTCCGCGGATGCTGGTAGGCGGCGTAGGCTCTCTCCCGGGCGAAATCGCGCGAGCATGAGGCGCGTCGTCTCCCGCCAGAAACGGCGGGCTGCCCGCCAGCATGAAGTAGAGGACCGCCTGACGACCACACGTCGGCGCGGTGATCGACGCTCTTGGCCGCCGCGCTTTGCGAGGCTCCGGGCGACGAGAACGGCGACAGGCCGAGAGGGAGCCGGTCGCGGTCCAGCGGCTACTGCCCGACTGCGCAGCGTTTATCGCGCATCAGCTTCGCAGCAGTGCCGAGTCAGTGATCTTGGCGAGCGGGGTGCCGCTGGCGCGCGGGCCACCATGATGTTCGCCGGGCTCAGCTCGCGCAGGACGATGCCGGTATTGCGTGGGTCCCGGAGACGCGCACTCCGGCCGCCTGAAGGATCAACAGCACCGCCTCAGGCGGCGCGCGGGCCGTAGAAGGCCTGAACAAACATCGCCAGGTCCTCGCTTCCCTCGACGTGCTGACGCACGGGTGAACGAAGCCGTCGCTCTGCGTCCCGACATCGATGCGGGCGGCGTGCTCGCTCTCGAGCTTCGGAAGCACCCGAGCCTCGCGCCGGAAGCGCTCGATCTCCCTGGCGTCTCCGGTGCCGCCGAAACGGCGACAGTGACGCGCTGATCAGACTCGACGTGCGAGGCGTCGACCACGAGCGTCGGCGCGGAGGCGATCACGCGCGCGAGTATTCCCCAATCACGTCCCCAGGTGGATGTCGTCCGGGCGCATCTTAAGCGGCCAACCGACTATCGCACGAGGGCGCCAGGTCCGCAAAACAGAGCAACCCGCCTTAGCTCCCACAAAACAGTTGGTAGCCTACCCCCACATCGCGAAGTGCCGCTTGTTCTGCTCCTGCTCGGCGCCTCGCCCTCCGGCCTGGTCATGACCTGCAGACGAGTCAACTGTCCAATATCCCCACGGTACCCCGCGGCAGGTACCCCAGCAATACCCACAGCAATACCCCAGCAGTACCCTCAGCAGCAGCCGCCGACGGTACCCCCAGCAATATCCACAACGTTACCGCAGCAGACGGCGTCCTCCGAACGCCGCCGCAGGCGCTGCCGTTCCCGAGCGGGATCCGGTGATCCCAGCGGCCTGCCAAATCACAGGCCAGATCTTCCGCAGCCAGCGCCGACGACACGCGATGATCACCGGCATCGTCTTGGGGTCGAACTCACTCCCATCCCGAAGGACATCAGGTGGCGGCGCACGCGATCGCCGTCGCATTCCTCAGGTGTTTGTTCTTCTTCCGTAGCCTCGCTCCGAGGAGTCCTCATCATCTTCATCATCTGAGCGGGGCTCCAGCTGCATAGCCGACCAGCTCACGAAGCCACCACAGAAATTGAACCACCACAAAGAGCGCGATCGCGGGCCTCTTGCTCCTGCTGAGCGCGGGCGTCCGGGGCCGTGGTGTGGCTGGGCGTCACGAAGATCATCAGGTTCATCGAAACCGCTTGCACCGACGGCGCGCGCTGGAGTCGAGTCGCTGACGCCAGAGCACGCTGATCCAGACGCTGCGCGACCAAATCCGCGTCGACTCGCACGTGCTCACCGGGCACGCGAAGGCTACGCGCTGCAGGCCTTCCACTGCACCGCCAGCGGCGGCGGTACGTCGCGCTGTTCATCGTTCGTCAGCTTCATCCTCGCGGTGATGTACCTGTTCCGAGCGCGACGAGATCGACGAGTGGATAGGCGGATCGCCCCACGCACCATCGTCGGCACGATATCGGCGCTGGCTCGGCTACGTAGCCGACGCGATCGCCATCACGGTGCGCCGCAAGATCATCGTCCCGATGCGCCAACGCGGTGTTCACGCTCACTGCTGCTGCTCACGTAGGCTAAACAATGTGTTGCACTCTGTTCCTCTCTTGGTGCTCGTGTCCGGCATGGTCCCGGTCGCGTGGGCCGCGCGTTCTCCGGGCTCGTCTTGTGCCTCGTCGCCTACGACGCGAAGGGCGTGGTGGGCGTCGGCGTGTTCCTGGGCGTGACGTTCATCCTGGGCAAGGTCGAGGCTACTACCTGTCGCCGCGGCTGGCGCCCCAGCCCGTCAAGCTGCCCGGCCTCGTGCTCGTCGTCGCGCTGGTGATGTTCGAGACGATCTTCGGGTTCTACTGGCCTGTTCTTGAGCTTTGACGCTCTACGTCGCGAGCCGCATCAGCTGGAAGTGGAGAGAGGAGGAGGCCGCGATCAGCGCGCAGGGGGCACGCTGGGCATGCCGCCGCCCTCGTCCCGCTCAGTGCCCTCCCCGCGCGCCCGGCGCTCGAGCCGCCCCGTCGACCTCGACGCCGCTGCCGAAAAATCGGGGCCAGCGCCGACCTCGACGCCTCCGCCCGACGTCATTTCTTCAGAACTGTCCGCGATAACCGCATCGATGGATGCTGGGCGGCCCGCTCGGAGAGGCGCCTTACGACCTCTTCGGCGATGGCGGCCCACTCCGCTTCTGAGTCGGCCTCGTCGCCCCTGCGGGCCTCCTCGGTCGTGCCGGTGGCGACCATCCTTCGAACGGCACGCGCGCCGAGACGTTGGTGGCGGCCCGGCGTACTTTTCGGAACTTCTGCTGGCTCTTCCCGTCCGGGTACTCGCTGAACGCGAAGTCGACACCTTGGGCGCGCGACGCCTCCAGCAGGTGACCCCCGAAGGCCGCGTTGTGCCCCTCGATCGCAGCGTCGACCCTCGTCACGCACTTCCGTGGCGCTGTCACAAAGCGCCTCGGGCGTCGTGGCGCGCGCCAGTCGCCTCCTCACGCTTGCCGCGCCTCGCCCTCGAGCGTCTTTATCCTCGAGCAGCGCCATCGACGCCGCGACGTTCTTGTTGGCCTTCTCGGTCTCGTCCATCTGGCAAACCGCCGCGAAAGGCGCTGGCGACCCCGAACCCAAGTCTCCTCAGCCGCAGCCTCCGCCTGAAGACTCTCTCCACCCATACGCCTCCACCGCTCCCTTTGAGCAGGCCCCCGCGATCGGACCCTCGCCGTTCACCAGAACCGCGGCGCCGAAGCCGTCCGTTCGCCCAGCTGACCGCGGACGAGAAGCCTCGTTCAGCCCGGCGTGCGCCACCTCCGTCGCGCCGCTGAATCGATCGGCGAGAACCACCGATCCCGACGGGCCGTCGGGGACTGAGTCGTGAGCATCTGCCGCACCAGCGCCGTCGACGGCGGGCCACCCGCGCTGCGTTAGCAGGGCCGAGAGCGAGCCGGCGACGCGAAATGCAGGTGAGTCGGTGATCGTCCCCTTGTCGAACCATGGCCATCATCGGAGTAGACGTGAAACCGCCCGGGGATAGGCCCGGCCATCGGGGCCGTGCGCCGACGCGAGGGTCCTCAAATTTATCTTCCGACGGAGGCTGCGCGAACGTCGTGCGACGCGGCCCGAACAAGCAGGATGAGCCAGTCGGCTTCATGGCCGCCTCGAAGGGGATCTTGGAGCTCGCCACTCGATCGCCGCTTGCACGACGACGAAGCCCCCGCCCGGAAGTACTCCTGTTGGGCGCTGGGAGGGAGCACGACCTTCACAGCGAACCCGAGTTGCCGCGACCGTTCAGGATGTCGATCGTGGACGGCAGGTCGCTGACGGTCGACTTATAACCCTTAAAGCCGTGGACGGTGGGCCTGACCGAGTGGGACAGAGCACCTGCCTCCAAGGTGAGCCACAGCCTTGCAGCCACGCCAGACTGCGGCTTTCCCAGCCGTCGAAGTGCTGCGTGACATCCAGCGTCGAGGTTAGGCTTGCCCGCCTGCCCCATACCCTTGCCCGCGTACGGCGCAGTGAGCGGCGCCGCTCACGCTCGCGGCCTGCGCGACCCGTCTCCGGCCGCATCAGGGTGCGCTTCGCCGCGTCCGCGAAGCCCCACGCGCGCGCCCACACCACCCGCCCGCCGACCATGGCAGCGGCGCTCACCTTGCACGCATTATGCACAGGCGCATGGCCGCCTCGCGGCTCATCCGCCACTTTGTCGGCCGGGGATCAGGCGGGCGATCCGCTCGATGCGCGGGGCCTCGGCCGCCTCCGTCGGGAAGGCGTAGGGCTGCTTAGAGACGCGGGCTGGAGTGCCCGCAGCCGAGAACTTAATGACGAGGCGAGCGCAGGGGCGATCCGTACGGCCGCGACGTGCAGCGGGCGCGGCGAGATGTGCCATCGAGGCTCAAGCCATGCCACTCCCAGAGAACGACGGCGCGGGCATCGCCTGCACGGTCCGCCCGACGTGACCGGGACAGGCAGAGGCCCCCCGAACCGCCCGCCCCCCGCCGGGACGACGACCTCGAGGACTCGGAAGAGGATCCGGGCGCGCTCGAACAGCGCTGCACGACGAGCTGTCGGGGAGAGACGTCCGCTGCACGCACGCCGTCTGCAGGGTCATCGGCCTGGTCGTCGCGGGCTTCGTCGCGATGGTCTACGCGACCTGGCAGGTGATCCAGTCGCTAGCCCGGGGACCAGGCACTTCGATCAACTTCCAGACAGCGTGGTGCGCCTCGGATGGTAGAGTTTCGCCTCCTTTGAGAGCGGGTGCAACACCGCCAGCTTTCTGGAGCGAGCGATGTCCGACCAGTCGGCAGGAGCGTAGGTCCTCGGCGTGGTGGAATTCTCTGCCGGGGCGTTGTTCGCTGCTTGCGGCGACGGTGACTCGGCCAGCAGGCCTGGGCAGCTCGGAGGCGCGAGCCGGCGCTGGCTCCCCAGCGGCAGCGCGACCGGCGGCGAAAGCGCGCAAGGCGCCAGCGGCCGGGGCGGCGCTCCGTTCTCGTGCGCAGGTGCGTGTTCCCCAGAACATCTGCATCGACGACGCCTCGTGCGGGCAGGCCTGTATCTGCCCCAGGCCGGGCCCGCGTATGTCGCACGTCGGCGAAGGCCCCGCCGACCCGGACATCTGCTACGAGGCCGGCAGCCGGTACTCTTGACGCCGCGACGAACGGCTACGCCGCCGGCGATCGCTGCGTCCCGCGGAGCAGCGGTGCC
>JADJYE010000008.1 GCA_016719945.1 Polyangiaceae bacterium
GGTAGTAGAGCCCCGTCTCGTCGTCCCTCTCCTTCCCCGTGTAGCGATAGCGACGCGCGCTGACCTCGACGCCTGACCTCGCGCTCCGATACGCGCTGGTGCCGTACGGGTGGTACTCTTCGTAGGAGATGATGAGGCCGGTCTCGTCGACCTCGAGCAGGGCGCTGTCGAGGTGGTTGCCGAGCTGGAAGCGCTGATGGGTGACGGGAGTGGTGACGGGGTCGCCGTCTTCGATGGTGAGGGTCTCGAGGACGGCGACGCGGCGGGTGCCATCCATGACGTGGAGGCTCTGGCGCTCGAGGTCGATGTCTCCGGAGATGTGCTCGCGGTAGATCTCGTAGGCGCCCAGGTAGATGCGCTCTTTGATGAGGTTGGTGCCGGTGTCGATCAGCTTGCGGACGCGTTGGCCCGAGGCGTCGTATTGGTAGTAGGCGTCGCCTCCGCCGCCGAGGTCGGCGCTCTGCATTTGGTCGAAGGGGCCGTACGTGATCGACGCGAGGTGCGGCATCGAGGTGATGCTGCCGTGGGCGTCGTGGGTGTAGGTGGCGCTGCCTCCTGGAATGGTGTTGCTCGCGAGTTGGTTGGTGCCTGAGACGTACGCGTAGGTCCGCGTCCAGGTGTTGGCGCCTGGTCCGGCGCTGTGGAAGAGCTCGAGGAGGTTGCCGATGCGGTCGTAGGTGTAGGTCTCGAGGTAGCTACGGACGGCGCTGGGGTCGGTGGGCAGGGGGAGGTTGCGGATCGGCTGGTCATTATGGTCGAGCTGGGTATTGCCTATGCTGGCGTGCTCGCGGCCGGTGGCTTCGATCAGTCGATAAACGGCGTCGTAGGTGTAGAGGTTTTCGGGCGCAACGAAGGCGTCGTCGTAGAAGAGGCTCTGTTGGGCGTCGTCTTGGATGCGGATGATGTTGCCGACGGGGTCGAATTCCGTAGCGCAGGTCTGGAGGGTGTTGCTCGGGGACACCCGGGTCGTGGTGAGGCGCTTCAGGCGGAAGGTGAGCTCGTCGTAGTGGTACTCGGTGGCGAAGGGGGCGGTGCCCTCGTCGTCGCTGTATTCGATTCGCGTCCTCTGGCCTTTGGCGTTGTAGTCGAGGTCTTTGATGATTGGCGTCGCGGTGGTGGCGCCGCGCACGTAGACGCTGAGGGCCTCGAGGAGGCTGGCCTCGTTGTAGAGGGGCTCGAGGAGGGAGTCGTCGGGGGTCGTGATGGAGGTGATGCGGTTGAGGGCGTCGAAGGTGCGGAGCTCTTCGAACGTTTCGGTCTGGATCGCGGCAGCCACCGTGATCTTGGCGGCGTCGACGTCGTCCTCGCTGGCGATGGGGCTCCAGTCGGGCGTGCTGGTGTAGGCGGTCGTCAGCTGCCGCCGGGTGGCGAGCAGGTTGGCCTTGAAGTCGTAAGGGCCCAGCTCGAGCAGGCCGGCGCCGTCGTACAGGGCGATGAGCTTGCCGCGGAGGTGGTGGTCCTGGGGGTCGGTGAGGCCGGCGGCGTCGCCGTAGTAGCGGCGCTCGAGCAGGGTCTCGCTGGCGCTGCCGACCTTGAGGAACAGGTGGGTGGGGCGGCGGAGGTCGTCGTATTGGGGGCGGAAGCGCTGGTCTCTCGCGTCCCAGCGGCGGCAGGCTTCGCCGAGGACGGTGGCCAGGTGGTGGCGAATGCCGCTGTCGATGTTGTCGCTGCGCAGGAGCTGGCCGGCGATGGAGTAGGCGTGGGTCTGGCAGAGGCGCTCGAGGGGGTCCGTGATGCTGAGGGGGTGGCCTTCGAGGTCGAGCTTGGTGCGGGTGGCGAGGTATTGGGCCGCGGCGCCGTCGAGGTGGTGGGCGACGCTGAGGATGGGGCGGCCTAGGGGGTCGAGGTATTGGGCGCTGGGGGTGGCGGCGTGGGCGCTGGCTTTGTCGTAGGCGATGCGCCTGGGGTCCGTGGTGGGGAGGGTCTCGCGGGCTTGGCGCCAGCGGTTGGCTTCGTCGTCGAGGGTGTCGTTGCGGTCCCAGGTTTGGGTCTTCCAGGTACCGTGGGTGGTCTTTTCGTAGGATCCGTCGGGGTGGTCGGTTCTGACGAGTCGGCCGGTGGGGTCGTAATGGAGGATGGGGGTGATGCCCCAGTGGTGGAGGTTGGGGTCGGTGTCCCAGGTGTGGGTCCGCGAGAAGTAGGGCTCGTATTGTTTGACGGGGTTTCCTTTGTTGTTGAAGAGGGTGCGCCCGCTGCCCACCCAGCGGGGGTCGGCGTGGCTCTGCACGACGTCGCCGCCGTCGAGGAGGATGTTGCCGTCTTCGTCGAGCTCGGGCGCGAGGCCAGGCTCGGCTTGGGTCTTCACCAGGGCGATGCGCCCGCTTCCGTCGCTGTAGAGGTAGGTGGTCTGCCAGCTGGGGGTGCCGCCGTGGGTGCGCCGGGCTCGGACGCGGATGTAGTTGGCCCGCTGGGCGCTGGTCCACTCGGTGGTGTGGTGCTCGAAGTCTTGGGTGGGGCTCGCGAGGGTGTCGCCTTCGCCGGCTCCGGCTTGGCCCATCAGGGCGATGGCGGTGATGCGGCCGAGGTCGTCGTAGGCGGCGGTGGTGCGGTTGCCGTTGATGTCCGTGACGAGCTTGGGGGCCAGCAGGCGGTAGTCGTGGTCCGCGCTCAGGGTGTTGCCGAGGGGGTCTTCGATGGCGTCGACCAGGAGGTTGTCGGCGTCGTAGGTCAGGGTGGTGGTGTTGCCGAAGGGGTCGCTGACGGAGGTGGGGAGGTAGAAGGCGGCGGGGTCGAGGGTGCTGGTGCCGCTCGGGATCCAATGGCCGTCTTCGCTGGGAAGAGTGACGTAGCCGGCTTCGCTGAGGACGGTGGAGGTGATGAGGGTGTCGAGCTCGTGGTGGTCGAGCAGGGCGTCCGTGAGGTCGAGCCGGTAGGCCTGGTGGAGCAGGGCCCGGGCGTCGATCTCGCCGAATGGCAGGGGGTCCGGGAGGTCTTCGCTGTCGAGGTAGCGGAGCTTGACCCGCTCGATCAGGCGGCGCTGGGGGCCGGTGGTCGGGGCCTGGTGGTAGGTGAGGGTGCTGGCCTCCGCGCTCTCGTAATGAGCGAGGAGGGCGGCGTGGGTCTGCACCGTGGCTCCACTGAGGCCGGTGATTTCGTAGACGCGGGTCTCGAGGGGGACGCCGATGCGGTAGCCGCCGCTGGTGGTGTGGGCGAGGTCGGTCTCGGTGGCGAGGGCGTAGACGCGCGTCTGCTCGGGGAGCTTCTCGCTGAGGTCGGCCAGCTCGGGATCGTCCTCCGCAGCGGCGTGGGGAGCGCTGCGCCGGGCGTAGGCGAGGGTGAGGTCCTGGGTCACGAAGCCGTGGGCCGGGTCGTGGGCGAGGGCGCACCATTGGGTGACGCGGGGGTCGCTCGCGATGCGGTCGTAGTGGTGCTCGCGGGTCTCCCGGGGCAGGAGCTGGTAGATCGGGTGGAGGGGCCTGCCCGGGCTGCGTGACGGACGGGCTGGCTGGAGGCGCTTCAAGGTGACGGCCGCCTCGCGGATTTGGTACGGGGCGCTGAGGTCGTCGGTGCCGTAGATCTCCTGGCGGAGCTGGGTGCCTTTGAGGGCGCGATGGGCCTGGCGCAGCTCTTCGGGGCTGAGGCCGGTCGGCAGGTCGCAATGCAAGGGTCCCGGGGCGTTGGGATCGCCTCGCCAAGCTTCGCTGTCGTAATGGTCCTGGAGGGGTTTGGCGCCGGGGAAAGCCCCGGTGTGGAACCAGGTCTTGGTCAGGACCGGGGGTTGGGCGAGGTCGCCGGCGTCGTCGTGGGGAAGCTCGGGGAAGCTGCCGGCGCCTTCGCCCGGGGCGAAGGTCTCGGCGTCCTCGGTCTCGACCAGGCCGAAGCCGCGGAGCTCGCGGTCTTGAGGGTCGTAGTAGCCGTGGCTGTAGCGGTAGCGAGTGACCAGCCGGGTGCCGGCGATGGCGTCCCGCGTGTCGACCCTGTCGAGGACCTGCACCGGGAAGGGGAGCTTGGTGGGCCACGGGCGGCCGGCGCGCTGGTCGCGCAGGTAATGGGCGGTGCTGCTGCCATAGCTGAGGGTCCGGGTGAGCCCCATGCCGTTGTCGATCGTGGCGAGCAAGTAGGGCTTGGCGGTGCCGAAGGGGGTGGTGTGGCGCAGGGTGCCAGGGTGGCACTGCGGGCTGCCTGCCCAGGTCAGGGTGGCCATGCCGGTGCCGTGCAGGTCCGTGATGGCGAGGCTCGGCAGCGCGGAGGGGACCGGGATGGACTCGTTGCGCAGCTCCTCGCTCCAGCGGTTGCCAGCCTGGTTGAGATAGATGGAGACGCCGCGCGCATGGAAGTAGAGGAGGTCGGCGGTGCCAGTGCCGTCGAGGTCGGCCAGCCGCACGCGCGTGGGGTGGAAGCGATCGGGGCGCTCGAGCCGCGGGCAGGCGTCCATCACGATCTGGGCGCCGAAGCGGCCGTGGCCCTGGTTGGGCCAATACACGACCTGGCTGTGGCCGATGCGCACCAGATCCTGCAAGCCATCGCCGGTCATGTCGGCGAGGAACACGCTGCTGTGCACGCCGCCGAAGATCAGCGCGGGGCCGCGCTTGGGGTCGTCCGGCAGCGGGATGCGCTGGGCCGCGCCCCAGCCTTGCTTGCCGAGGCTCGGGTACCACACGAGGTGATCGCCCCGGCTGAGCAGCAGGTCGTCGGCGCCGTCGCCGTTGAGGTCGACCATCTTCAAGTGCGGGGAGCCGAAGTCGACGCCGGGGTTGGCCGCGAAGGTGCGGAAAGGGCCCCACCCGCTGCGGGTGCGCTCCTGATAGCCTCCGCCGCGCGGGTCGAGGCGGACCATGGCCAGGTCTCCTCCGCCGTCCAGGTCCATGAGCTGGGCGCCGCCGGCCGGGAGGTTGGGCGCGCTGTCGAGCAGGCGCCCAGGGCCGAGCTGGGCGCCGCCCCGGTTGGGCTTGTAGTGGTGGGCGCCTCGGCGCTGCGTGAGCACGCCGGGCAGGCCCTCGCCGTCCAGGTCGACCCATTGGGCCGTCTTGTTGAGCTGCGTCGGCTCCAGATCGCGCAGCTCCTGACGCGGGATCGTGGCGATCGCGCGCTGAAGAACGGCCGCGGTGTAGCCGAGGGTCACGCTCGGGAGCTCCTGCCTGGCGTAGGTGGTGCCTGCCCAGGAATATCCCACGATCGTGGCGCTGACGAGCTGGGTCAGCTTCGGGCTCTCGGCGTAGCCCAGGTCCAGCGAGCGAACGAGGCGGTGATCTCCGAGCTCGCTGAAACGGTGGAACATGAGCGCGCGACGGAGCAAGCGGTAGCTGCGCAGGTCGAAGCCAGGGCGATGGGTCGAGGACGGGTCTTGGCGAGCCAGCCAGGGTCCGCTCGGGGTCTCGCTGGGGACCTCGGGGTCGTGGTCGCCGTAGTCGAGCACCAGCTCGAGGCGGTAGGAGCTCGCGTCGTGTGGGGTGGCGTTGGCGTAGCGGATGCGCTTGAGGTGCTTGTTGGCGAAGCGCAGCCGGCCCTCGCGGCGAGCGCGCTCGCTGGCCAGGCCGGTCGGGACGCCGCCCAGGTCTTCTGCCACGTAATGGTAGCTGACGACGTGGCCACGATCGTCGCGGGTCTCGTCGAGCAGCCAAGCGTAGACACGCCGCTCGTCGCGCGGATCGGCGATGCGCGACGCGGCCGTCGTGCCGAAGGTCGAGCGGGAGTTGTCCGCCGCGTGCGCTCGGAAGTGCACGCTGCCGTCGGGCGCGCGCCAGCGCTCGAGCAGGGTGAAGGCGGCTTCGATCCGCGGGCGGTAGCGCTCCACGCGGTAGCTGACCGCGCCCTCGGTCACGTCGCGCTCGTCGCGCGTCGCGCCCTCGAAATGTGGCACCAGCACCTCCCCCGCGAAGAGCAGCTCGTCGGCGTCCTGACTGTCCAGGTAGGTCGGCAATCGGTGATCGCTGCGCCGCACGATCTGCGGGACCGAGAGCGCCCAGCCGTGGCCACACAGGCCGTTGCCCGAGCCTGAGTCGTAGCCGAGGCTGACGGCAGGCATGGGCCCGCGAGGAGCGGGGGTCAGGGGCAGCGGCAGCGAGGCGCTGGCGGTGCCGGTCGCCGGGCTCACCTGGAAGGTCTCGCCGATGCTGCGCATCGCGCCACCCGCGGGGGGCAGCGCGAGCGAAGGGGGCTTCACCGCCGCGAACGTGGCGCGCGGCCCCTCCTGAATGGGCCTGCTCACGCTCGGCTGCACGACCTCGGGGGCCTTGGGCTCGGATCGGTCCATGGCGTCCCCTCCGTCAGCTCACGGTGACCTCGAGCTCCACGACGACCCACAGATCGTCGATGGAGTCGAAGCCGCTCGGGGTGATCGTCCAGGTCCCGTCCTCGGTCGGATCGGCGCTGACGCTTGGGGTGAAGACGCGGCAGCTGTGCTGGCTCGGCACCGTGCCGGTGACCGGGGTGCCGGCGTTCACCGCGATCGTCGGGCTCGTGCCCTCGCCCCACACGTAGACCGTCACGCTCGCGACGCTGGTGGGCAGCGCTTCGTTGCGGGCCCGCGCCCAGGAGGAGGTGGGCAGCTCGACCGCGATCGAGGCCGCGCCCTCCTGATACGCAGCCCAGGCGAGATCGGCGGCCTGGGGCACGCGGATCAGGCGGCGGAGGGTGCGTGTCCCTGCGCCCTCGTGGCTCGAGCCTCCGCGGGCGGTGTAACGGATCTCCAGCACGGCGTCGTCGATGCTGTCGTAGGCGAAGCGGTTGCCGGGGCTCAGCTCGATCTGCCACTGGGGGCTGGCGTCGCCGGTCTCGAGGTGGGCGCCCAGGCCCTCGAACGGCAAGAGCCGCTCGTCCCGGAAGCTCAGCTCGAACAGGCCGCTGTCGGACTGGCCGTGGCTGGTCACGATGCTCTGGATGGCGGCGGACGACAGCTCCACTTCGCCCGTCGGGCTGGGGCTGGGACGCGTGCCCGCCTTGAGCAGGTGCAGGGCGCCGAACACCCCCTGATACGGCCCCGAGGTGCACGGGATCGTGAGGGCGACGCTCTTGATCCGGCGCAGGTAGTGGCCGCTGAAGTCCCGGTCGAAGTCGTCCTCGGTGAGCGTCAGCGTCGCCGTGCCCGTCTCGCGCAGGGCGACCAGCTGGGCGGGGTCGTGCTCCGCGAGCGAGACCAGCTTGACGATCTCGAGCTCGCGCGGAGCTTGGGCGACATAGGCGGCGTCCATGCGGCGCAGATCGTGAAGCAGCTTGTCGCCAGCGGTGAGCCCTTGCCTGAGGCTGTCCCAGTGGCCGAAGCGCACGAAGGTCTGCGACGGGTCTCCGCGCTCGATCTGGAAGGCCTTCTCGGCCCGGCGCGCCATGTCGAAGGCGTGCTGATAGGCGCTTCGGTGAAGCGCCGACAGCTCCCCCTTCATCCAGTCGTAGAGCTCGCTGCTCGTGAACTTGCGGCGTAGGTGCTGTTCCACTTCGCGGCTCTGCGCCGCCTGGCGCTCGACCACCGTCAGCTCGTGTCGAGCCACCTCCACGCGCAGGCGCGCGGCTTCGACCTGTCGCTCGAGCTGGCGGATCTCCAGGGCCGCGAGCCGCGCCTGGTGGTCCCAGTCGTCCTTGCGCCGGCCGTAGCCCGCCATCGTGCCGACGATGTCGCCGCGGAAGGCGTCCATGCTGCCGAGCACCTCCAGCGTGCGGGCCTGCGCCGTGAGCGCTTCACACGCGAGGCTGCCTCCCATCTCGCTCGTCGCGACCGGCGAGCCCGCCCAACCGGAGGTGCCGATCACGAAGTCGGGGATCGCCGCGACCTGGGCCGCCGCGGCGTGCAGGGACTGGGCGTCGATCGAGGTCTTGTGCCCGCGTCTGCGCAAGGCCATCGCCTGCTCTTCGCTGGCGTTCACGGCCTCGCGGGTCGAGTAGTAGTCGAAGCGCTACTGGGCCAGGAGCAGGCCTCGCTCGGCGGCGCGCAGCGACTCGCGAGCCTCGCCGAGCTGGGCGCGCCGCGCGTCGCGCATCGCCTCGTAGGTGGCGATCTCGCCCCTGTCGCAGGCGCGCGAGCTCCTCCGCGTCGCGGCGCTCGAGGACCGCGAGCGCAGCGTTGCCGAGCGAGGCGACATGCCCCGCGAGATCGACCGCCTTGGCGTAGAGCACGCTGAAGCGGAAGAACGGCGCCCCCGCGCGCAGATCGGCGACGACGCTCCCGAGATCGAGCCCGGCCGCCGCCGCGCGCACGAGCAGCGCGGGATCGATCGGGGGCTCGAACAACGGCAGGCTGCGCGCGACGCCCTCGAGGTTCCTGCAGTGCCGGATCTTGAACAGGCGGTCCGCGATGAGGTCCCACGAGCCGAGCAGTCGCTCGTTCGGGGGCACACAGAAATACGCGGATCCCCACACGATGTTCGGCGGAGGCGCCTCGCCACCACACGGGGCGCTGGTGTGTTTGGGCGGGGGCGGCGCGAGGACCTCGGTCCCGGCGAGCGCGTTGGAGAAGGCGTCGAAGGCGCTCTCGGCGTCGAGCTGGCCGTAAGACTGCGCCAGCTCAAGCGCCGGATCGGGGATCAGCACGGGTCGCTCTCCGAGCAGCTCCTGGGCGAGCAGGTAGAGCTGCGTCGCCTCGTTGATCGACTCGATCGTGTCGCGCCCGAACAGCGAGTCGGCCCAGGCGACCAGGTTGTCGACGTAAGCGAGGACGACGGCCTTCTGGTAGGCGACCGTGCGCATGCGCGCGATCGCGTGCGGCTCGAAGGGGTTCGCGCGCCACACCGCGATCTGCGAGGTGAGCTCGCTCGCCTCGGCGCCATCGAAGGCCCCGGCGGCGATCTGCCCGAGCTCTTGGGCGCTGGCGGAGCCGGCGAGGTTGCCGACCTCGGCCTGGATGTCTGCCAGGTCGGGGTTTTCGGCGAACGGACGGAACTTCCAGAAGCGGGTGACCGAGGTCCCAGTCGAACCGTCGCTGGGGTCGAAGACCGCGTGCAGCCAGCGCCGGGCCTCTTCGTGCCGTCCCTCGCGCTGCATCGCGCGCGCGATGCGCAGCGGGATGTGGAAGAACAGCTCCCAGTTGTAGACGCCGTACGCGCTGGCGTGCCGGAAGTCGACGTCGGTCGCGAGGGGGAGCGCCGGGTCCAGGAATTCCCCGGCCTCGAGGTCGGTGAGATCCTTCGACTGCTTCTGCAGCCCGGCCGCTTGCTGCTGGCTGGGCGAGAGCAGGGCGCGAAGGCCGCGCGAGGCGACCGCGTGGCGAAAGCTCTCGACCTGGGGGTGGTGGAACACGTCGAGGCGGTACTTCTGGTGCGAGACGAGGGAGGGGCCGAGGATGGTCGCTGGCGCGAACAGGCTCTGTACGGCGCTGTCCGCGACGCTGAACGAGACGTCGCGGAGCTCCAGGGTGAAGGCACGCGTCGTGTCCTGCGCGATCAAGAACGGCCGTTCGCCCGCCGGCTCGAACGCGCGATCAGCCACGAGGCGCAGGCGCCCCGGCGCCGTCTCGAGCACCTCGGCTGCCGGCAGGGTGTCGCCACCGGTCGTCAGGTACAAGCGCAGCGCTCCAGGTGCGTTGCGGAAGAAGGCTTGGTGCGAGCCCCCGAAGCCGGCAGGGGTGGTGAACGGGGCGGGCTGTGCGCCGTCGACCGTCGCGATGATGCCCCGCCCGTAGCTCCCCAGTGGATCGTCGAGCGCCGCGAGCCTCTCAGCGGTGTGGACGTTCGAGGCGGGGTAGAACGAGAAGCGGACGATCGGCGTGTTCGCATAGCGCAGCGTGGTGTCCACGCGCTCGGGCGCGCCCTCGGCCACCTCGGTGAGGAAGGTGAGGAAGGGGCGCGCGGGCGAGGCGCCCAGCCTCTTGCGCTCGCTCTCCAGGGGCGCCGTCCACGCCCCGGCGCGCAGCTCGCTCACCCGGAGGTGCACCTCCGCGTCGAGCTGCGGCAGCTTCGGATCCGCCGCGATCGGCTGGTTCGCCGCCGTTTGCTTCAGCTCCTCGAGCTCCTGCATCTTCTCGACGACCGCTGGGGTGAGCCCCTCGGCCGCGAGATCCCGCGCGATCTCGAGGGAAAGGTCCATGATCGCTTGCTGGACGTCGTCCCCTGAGCTCGTGGGCGCGAGCTCGTTCGTGCCGCGATCGACGTCCTCGACGACGGCCCACGCAAGGTAGAGCCGGCCGCCATAGCCGAAGGGCATCAAGTGCTCTCCGTGGACGTCGAGCTCCAGCTTCTGCCACGGCAACCAGCGCCCCGAAGCGCGCGCGCGATAGTGGTACGTGTGGTGCTTGCGGCTGCGGCCGAAGACATGCACGACCGTTCGCCGTGCGGCGTGGAGCAGCGTGGAGTTTTCGTCCTGTTCCACGTGCAAGGCCACGATCTCGAGGTTCGACAGATCCGCGAGGCCATCGAGGTAGCGCCGGTAGGCCTCCTCGGCGGCCTCTTCGCTGACGGGGCCCGAGAGCAGGCTGCGCTCCAGCTCCTCGAACAGCGGGGTCTTGTCGTCCCGCAGCTCGGGCTCGAGCCAGTTCTCGGGCCAAAGGAACACCTTGCGGTTCGCCTCCCACACCCGGTAGCTCTTCATCCACTCCCAGCTGCGGGCGAGAGCGTCGTTCGGAACGAGCCCCGCCTCCGACTCGAGGTTCATCAGGATGCGCTGCACGAGCTGCTGGCAGCTGCCGTGGGCCAGCACCATGCGCGAGGTCAGCGCGCACGGCTCCATTTCGACGTCGATCAACAGTTGCCGATAGAGATCGCTCGGCCCCTCCAGGCCGCGGGTGTGGACGAGGTGGCCGACCAGCGCGGCGCGTTGCTTGTTCCTCAGCACGTCGCGCAGCGGACGAGCGACCTTCGCCCAGCTCGCGTCGTCGTGCTTGGCGCGGGCCGCCCATCGGACCTCGCGCGCGATCGTGGCCGCATTGGGCTCGGACGAAGGCGGGGCCGCCGCTTCGACGGCGAGCCAGCCAACGGCCGTCGAAGCGGCCACGCCGAGTCGCTTCACGCAGCCGAGCGCGAGCTCGAGGCGGAGCAGCGGCCCGACCGTGGTGAGCTCCGATTCGGCGAGGTCGAGGGCGACGTCGCTGCAGACCTGCTCCACGTCGCGGCGCTGCCAGCCGGTCGCGGCGGCGAGGGCGTCGAACACCGCGCCCGCAGGGGGAGACGAGGCCGCCAGCGCGAACAGCGACAGCAGCGAGCTGGTGCCGGCCGGCCAACGCGCGGCCAGCTGTGCCAGCTGACCGATCGACACGAGCTGCTCGAAGCGCGCGCGATCCGCGGCGGTCGCCGAGGCGGGCGCCGGCGCCTCGATTGGCACCGCGTTCCAGTCGATGCGGGGCAGGTCCCCGGCGGCAGGCGGACCCGACCAGCCGCCCGGGTAGAGCGCCTGCCAGAGCTCGAGGGGCAAGCGGAAGCGACGACCGACCTGGGCCGCCTTGTGGAAGCGGATGATCAGCGCGTCCCGCTCGGCGGCGCTGCCGGCAGGCGCGTCGAACGTCGCGCCCGGGACGAACGCGGCGAGCGCGGGACCCGAGGAGAAGCTGAGCACCTCGTCGAGCACGAAGCGGACGATGTCGGGGGCGAGGCCGAAGCGCGAGCCGAGCGTCTCTCGGACCGCGGCGCTCGTCGTGACGTGACGCGAGAGACGCCGCGCGAGGAAAGCGAAGCGCTCGGGCCACAGCGCGCGGTCTACCGGGTCCGTGACGCCGGTGACGAGCCTCGCGATCGCCTCGCTGACCGGTGCCCCCGGCCCTCCGAGCAGCGGGGCGAGCGCGTTCGTGATGAAATCGCTCGCGGAGGGCGCCGTCATGCCCGCGGGGTCCTCGACGAGCGCGCGCACCCGCGCGACGTCGGGCGCGGTCAGCAAGCTCACGGCGAGACCGTCGAGCAGCGAGCCGTCGGGGTCGACCAGCGCCGCGGCCTCGCGGCTCAGCGCCCCCACCCGCTCCTCGAGCTCGTCGCGCAGCGCCGCCACATCCTCTGCGGCGAGCACCAGCGGGCTGCCGGCCGCGGCGACGTGTCGCAGCAAGGCGTGCGCCTCCTCGATCGGGAGCGCGATCGCCGCGAGCCGGGCCTGGAGGTCGAGCAGCGCCAGCGTGCCCTCGGGCGTGGCTGACGCGCCGTCGTCCCCCGTGAGGGCCACGATGCCGGAGAGCTCGCGTAGCACCAGGAAGCGCTCGATGGACAGGCGCATGGAGCGCGCCAGGGAGACCACGCGGAACAGGCGCGACAGCCGGGTCTCGTCCGCGACATCCGTGGTCCCCTCGCTGGCGGCCACCACCGGAGGCAGCGCCAGCTCGAGTCCGCTGAACGAGCCGTCGGTGAGCAGGGCGAGCTCCCTCCCCGACAGTCGCAGCGCCGCAGCGAGCTGGGGGCGCAGCGCGGGCATCGGCGACGTGGAGGTGCCGGTCGCCAGGATCGCCGACAGCGCCGGATCGGCTGGCGAGGCCACGCGCTTGTCGAGGTACACCTCCTCGAACAGCGAGCGAGCCCACAGCCCGTGCCGGTCCAGGTTCGAGTACCAGGCGAGCGCGATCAGCGGCCGCACGCCGAGCCGCCGCTCGAGCACGCGCACGGCTCCCAGCGCCTCGAGCTGGGCGGCGCCGAGCCCGCCCAGTGCCGCGCGCGCCTTGTCGGTGTCGGAGATGGACCAGCCGAGCACAGCCCGCAAGCGGAGCAGCCGGTGCAGCATGTGCCGCTTCTCGTCGCTGTCGAGGCCGGTCAGATCGAGCGCGCCGAGATCGCAGGGCGGCTCGGCCTCGAAGGCGATCCCTGCGTCCACGCAATATGCGGTCGACAGCAGCTCGCGGAGCTGGTCGAACGACAGCCCCCCCTTGTGCATCAGGGTCTGGGCTCGGTTCAGCTCCGCGGGCCAGCTCGCCGCCGACAGCCCCCAATACGCGCGCGCCTCGGGGCCAGGCGGCGAGGCTGGCGGACCCGCGATGATGTCGAGCTGGCGCGCGGAGGTCTCGAGGCGCTCGAGCGTGAGGTGACGCAGGTTGGGCCCCGCGCTGGGCGCGAGCAGCGTGAGCAGATCCGCCCGCCGCACGCCGAGGTGCTCGAGATCGATGCGCACCTCCTCCTGCCAGCGGTGGAAGGGCAGGTGCAGCGGAAACACCTCCTCCTCCAGCTTGGCGTACGCGCTCGTGCGCTCGCTCGGGAACAGCGCCTCGGGCTCCGCGGCGAGCTCGTCCGCCGTGGCGGCGGTGTCCATAGGCTCCGGGGACGCCGGCCAGCTGGCGGTCGCGGTGAGCACCTCCAGGATCTCGTTCACCAGGTCGACATAGGGCACGGGCGTGTCGGTGTTGGCGCAAGACAGCGCGAGCTTGAGCAGGTCTGGCCGCCGCTCCGCGATCTCGTCGCGCGCGCTGCCCGACGGGGCCCGCGGCACGCTGTCGAGCAGCTGCAGCAGGTCCACGAGGTAGGCCGCCGGCGAGAGCACGGAGCGGCAGTGGGCGCAGCTGCAGGCGTTGGGCGAGCCGAACAAGCTCGTCCAGTCGGCGATCTCCGGGTGCTCCTCGAAGTCGGGCAGCGAGACGAGCTTGTTCGGTAGCGCCTTGAGCGTCACCTTCTCGAGGGCTGGAGTGAACTTGGTGCGGATCGCCGCGGCCGCCGTCTTCGTCCAGCACGCATGCTCGAAGATGTCGGGGGCGCGGTCGCTGGCGATGCCCGCCGCGATCGCCAGCGAGATGAAGCGGTCCTTGCCGGCCGCGTCGATCGCGCTCGCGCTGCTGAATCCGGCTGTGATCAGCGCCTTCGACTCGACCCAGGTCTCGGTGACGCGGTAGACCCGCTCGATGGCTTCCAGCCGCGAGACGAGCGCGGGCCGATCGAGCGCGGCGATCGTGTCCAGCGCGCTGGGATGCTCGGCGAGGAAGCGCCCGATCCGCGTGGTCTCGAGCTCGAAGGCGGCGTTGGCGGTGAAGAACGCGTGCAGCGTGCCCGCGGGCTCGTCGGCTGCGACGCGGGCGCGGATCACCGAGGTGCGGAAGCGCTTCTCGACGTTGCGGGCGAGCGTCGCGGCGTAGGCGTCGCGGCGGGATCCATCGGTCGCACCCGGAGTATCGGCCGGGTAGCGCGGATCGCTGGGGATGGCGTCGATCACAGCGCGCCAGGCCGTGGCGTCGTACGCCGCGAGCGCGCGCGGGTCATCCGCGAGGGTGCTGGCAGCGACCCGAGCGTGGAGGACCTTGACCACCGGCAGGAAGGCCCCCGAGAGCAGACACGCGTCCATCGTGAACTTGAAGCGCGCGCCGGCTCCCGCGCTGATCTCGCCCTCGGCTGCGACCGCGGCCCAGAAGGTCGATGGCTTGGAGGTGTGGTTGACCGCCAGCTTCAGCAGCGCGTCGCGCTCCGCCCCCGTTACGCCCGGCGTGTCGTCGACGGCGAGGCCGAGGCTCAGCTTGTTCGCGATCGGTGTTCGTAGCGTCGCGAGAGCGACGGTCTCGAGGGCGGACTTCAGCGCGGCTGGGTCGGCCGTCACGCTGGGGGGCACCTCCCGCGCGGCGACGGCAGCCTCCAGCTCTGCGATCAGCACCGGCACGCGGTGGCTGAAGATCCCTTCGACGGTCGCTGGCAGTCCCCGCCGTAGCAGACCGAAGAAGGCCTGCTCCGAGAGGGCCGGGTGCGTGAGGGCCAGGTTGGCCGCGTCGACCACGCGCTGGACCTCGAGCGAGGGGAGCTCGAGCTGGCAAGCGACCAGCGGGATCTGCGCGGGGGTCAGGTCTTTGATCTCGTAGGGCGGGCCATCGACCGGCGGGAGAACGTCGGTGATGCGCAGGCTCAGCGCGGCGTGGCGGGTGAGCCCGCGATAACGGTGCGCGGCTGCCTCGCCGACCGTCAGGTCCACCGTCGTGTGGGGCGCAGGGTTGCACAGGGTGCGCGACGCGAGCTCGGTCACCCCATCCATGGCGCGCACGCGCAGCTGGCCACCCAGGGTGTCGCTCGCGCCGAACTTGGGCTCGTTGAAGGTCAGCGAGAAGCGACCTGCGTCTGCCTCCAGCAGAGAGGTGCTGGCGACCACGTCCTCCTCCACCCCTCCGGCGGAGGTCAGCCTGCGCCGCATCACCTCGACCGTCACCGACGCAAGCGGCTCCCCCGCCGCGTCCGCCACCACGCCGTCGACGCGGGACCTCGCCGCCGCGCGCGGCCCGAGCGACTGCGCAGCGTCCACCTCGATCACGCCCGACTGCGAGCGCCTGCCTGCGAGCGACCAGCGCACGGCACGCCCTGTCTCGGCGAGCACGGTGGACCCCGAGGCGATCCTGAAGCTCAACGAGCCGACGCCGCCGCCGAAGCGTCGCGCGACGGCGGCCTCGTCGAGGCGCAGCACGAAGCGTCCACCCTCCGCGGTCGTCGCGGAGCCGACTGGACCTTCGACGGTGCCCCCGCAGTCATGGGCCTCGACGACAACGCCCGTGAGCCCGAGCTTGGTGTTGCGATCGATGACGCGGCCCGAAAAGACGTGGATCCCCATGGCGGATGACCTCTCGAAGAAGGTGAGGGCGTGCGAGAGCTCGGCGCTCGCGCGATCAGACGTAGGTGGCGTTGACGGCGACGTCGGGGGTGCCCCCGACCAGGGTGACCGTCGCGCGCGTGGTGGAGATGGCCCACGCGATCCCGTTCGACAGGCGGATGCCCGCCTCCGAGAGCATCGAGCGATTGAGCTGGAACACCGCATTGGCAGCGACCGTCGTGCGCCAGAGCGGCGCGTCGCCGTTGGCGGGGTTGGTCGCCTTGTCGACGATGTGGAGCCACACCGCGCCAGTGTGACGGCTCGAGATCTCGAGGCTCAGCAGGTTGCCTGCGGAGGCCTTGATGACGCCCTTGTCGACGCCGTTGAACGCCGCGAGGGTCGGCGTGTCGCGCGCGTCGTTCGCGGGCCTGCCAGCCGCTACGACCAGCGAGCCGCGCCCGTTCGCCTGAAGCGCGACAGCATCACCGGATGCGGGTGATGGAGCGCTGGAGTTGAAGGCCGCGCTGCCGAGCACGTTGAGCACGGCCGGGGCGGCGGCCGCGGCGATGACCCCGGTGTAGCCGCCGCGCGACAGGTACCAGTTGCCGGCCTGGTTTCGATGGGAGAGCACCGACCAGGCGAGCGCGGGCGTGCCGCTCAGCGCCACGTTGTCGCTCAGGCTCACCGAGCCTTGCGGCACGACGAGCTGTTGACCATTGGCGTCAGCACGGACACGCAGCCATTGGCTTCCCGCGCTGTCGTAGACGAAACCGAAGGTGGCCGCTGCGAGGCCCGCTGGGGCGCTCGCATTGCTGATCGACGCGACGCTGGAGACGGGCTGGATGCGAGCGCGCTTCCAGGCCGAGCCGTCCCAACCCAGTGTGTAGGCCGCCGACGCGAGCGCGTCCGCAGGGTTCGCGAGCGCGTCGGACGGCGTGCTCACCGCCACGCGATCCCACGCCGAGCCATCCCAACCGAACAGGAACGCCCCTGCGTCGATGGCGCCCGTGGGGTTCGGCATGTTGGCCGAGGGCGCACGCGCGCCCTTCACGTTGAGGAAGCCCCCGTCGTCGCCGGAGACCACGAAGTTATCGCTCTGCTTCACCGCCAGCGCGCCGCCGCTGATCGGGCCCTGGATGGTCAGCACGCCGCCGACGGGTGAGCCCGGTGTCCCGGTGCCCTCAGCCGCAACCGAGAGCACGCCGGCCGCGGGGCCCTGGACGGTGAGCACCCCTGCCGCCGGGGTCCCTGCGATGCCGCTGCCCTCGACCGCGAGCGGAGCGGTGGTCGACACTTCGACCGGCGCACCCGCCGCGACGACGAGGTTGCCCGCGCTGTCGAGCTTCAGCAGCTGGAAGCGATCCCCCAGCGTGCCCGAGTCGGTCTTTTGCCCCGCGACCAGCGCGATGTGAGGCTCCGCCTGGATCGGCCCCGCGATCCACTCGTCACCGAACGGCGGCCCGCCCAACGTCGCGGGAGGTGCGCTGCGCTCCCCCACCTGCAGGACGAAGCGCCCATTCTCGAGCGACGGCCCACCCGGCAGGCGCTGCAGCGTCAGCTCGAAGCCGGTACACGGTCGGCCGCGCACCGACAGCGCGAGGCCGCTGACGTTCCCACCGTCCTCGAGGCCGCGCGCGTCGCGCAGCAGCAACGTTCCGAGCAAGACGCGCATCGCGCCGAGCCGTGCATACAGCCGCACGATGACCTGCTCGGGCCACGCGACCGGCGTCACGAACCAGACGTCCGCTGATGAGACCTCTCCCACGGTCTCGAGCACCGTCGTCTCCGCGTCGCTGGTGAGCCCGATCGCGCCGGAGTCGTGGAGGCGCATGCGGTCGGTCCTGGCTTCGTCACAGCTCATTCGTCGGCTCCTCGAGCAGGAAGTGCTTCGGGGAGACAGCCATGCCGATCCTGTCAGGAACCGACCTCCCCCC
The DNA here is from genome assembly GCA_016719945.1 of Polyangiaceae bacterium. GTDB lineage: Bacteria > Myxococcota_A > Polyangia > Polyangiales > Polyangiaceae > Xiheicaenibacterium. The sequence continues at coordinate 17,253 of JADJYE010000008.1, forward strand.
GTACGTCGAGGCAGAGGCGTACACGATGGCGTCGAGCTCGTCACAAGTGAGGCTTGGAGGCCTCATTGTTACAGTTTGTTACTGATGGCTTCGCCTCCGCGGGCCGGCTGCGCTAACCATTGCCGCAACATGGAACCCAGCTTCTGGCAGGGCCGGTGGGACGCGCAACAGATCGGCTTTCACGAGGGCAAGCCCAACCGCTTCCTCGAGCGCTATGCGGACCGTCTCGGCGGCGGCTCGGTGCTCGTGCCTCTGTGCGGCAAGACCGCCGACCTCGACGCCCTCGCCGCGCGACGCTTCGACGTCACGGGGATCGAGCTCATCGAGCGCGCCGTGCTCGACTACTTCGGCGAGCGTGGTGTGGTGCCAACGCCGGAGCGCCTCGATGGGGCGGAGCTCTACAGAGCGCCCGGGGTGACCGTGGTCCGCGGCGACGCGCTCACCTGCCCCCTGCCCCGCCCCGCCTTCGACGCGCTGTTCGATCGCGCGGCCTTGATCGCGTTGCCGCGCGAGATGCGCCCGCGCTACGCCGCGCGCACCGTCGAGCGGCTCCGCGCGGGCGGGCGCATCTTGCTGGTCACGCTCGAGCACGACGCGCCGTCCGGGCCGCCGTTCGACGTCTCCCAGGGCGAGGTCGAGGAGCTGTACGCGGGGTCGTGCACGCTCGAGGAGCTCACCTTCGAGGACGTGCTGTCCGAGAGCGCCAACCTCGTGGCGAAGGGGGCGACTCGCGTGGGCGAGCGCGTCTACCTGCTGGAGAAGCGCTGACTCCTCGCGCCTCGGCTACTCCTCTTCGCCCTCGTCCTTCGCGGGCTTCGCCTTCGAGTCGTCGCCATCTTCCTTGGCTTCGGCGTCCTTCGCCTCCCCTTCCCCCTCGGGCTTCGGCTTTGCCGGCTCCGGGGGCTTGGCCGGCTCGGCCGCCTGCGGCGCGGGAGGATCGAAGGTGTACGCGAAGCCGACGCCCACGACGTCGATGTGCCAGTTGTAGATGCCCCCATTGATGTAGTTGGGGTTCTCCGCCTCATTGGCGGCGAGCGGGACGACCTGCGGCAGGCGCGCCTGTTCGGGGGCGACCTCGACCTGCTGGATGAACTGGTGCGCGTAGACCACGTCGAAGCGCGCCCGGCCGACCGAGACGCTGAGGCCGCCGCTGGGCGTGGCCTTGCCCGAGTCGAGGGTGAGCACCGAGATGTATTCGCTCGGGACGGCGCTCGACGCGTAGCTGAAGCCGAGGCGTGGGGTCACGCGGATGGTGTCGCTCGCTTTGATCTCGTATTCGGCGCCCACCATCCCCGAGATGGAGCTCTGGAAGTTGCGGGGGATGTCGATCGCAGGCAGGTAATATTCGGGCGGGAAGCCCGGCACGTTGGTGACCGCGATGCCGTCCGGCTCGATCGTGATCTTGTCGTGCACCGCCCAGTGCTCGTAGTGGCCGGCGAGCTCGACGCGCAGCCCTGGGGTCACGTCGCGCATCTCGAGGCCGAGGCGCAGCTCCCAGGGGAGCTGAAACTTCACCGTCGCGTCCTCGCCGATGATCTCTGCGTTGCGGTAGACCGGCGCCGACGGCAGGCGCGTCTTGAGCGTCGACGGGGCGTTGACCCAATACGGCAGGTGGAACGACGCGCCGAGGCGCCAGCCGTCGTAGAACTCCCAGGTGCCGCCGACGATGCCCGAGGGGCTGACGATGGGCGCGGCGTTGTCTTGCGCGACCAGATCCCATTGAGGATCTTCCGGGGCGCAGAAGAACCGATCGGGCACACAGCCCGAGAGGTAATGGGAGCTCTTGAACGAGCCGACCATCACCTCGAAGCCCGCCCCGAACCGCAGCTGCTCGATGGGGCGCCAGGCGACATACCCGCCCAGCACCACGAGCGCAGAGCCCTCGAGCGACAAGAGCTGGTAGCGGGAGGCGGCGGGCTGGCCGTCGACCTCCTCCGGGTAGGCCGAGAGCACGGCGTTCGGCGCGTACGCCCCGATGCCGAGGCGCCAGTCGGGGTGTACGGCGAACGTGCCGGCGATCGTCGGGATGGGCAGCAGCGAGGCGCTGCCCTCCACCGTGGGGAAGGTCTGCTCGTAGGTGGCGACCGTCTCGCCGGTGTTGGGGTCGATCTGGCGCAGCAGCGCCTGCCGCGTGTACTCCGACCCGAACACGATCAAGCTCGCGTCGATCAGGAACTGATCGCCGGCGTCGAAGAGGCCCGCCGGGTTGTACGTGATGGCGCCCGCGTCGTCGGCGCCGGCGACGAAGGCGCCACCGCGCCCGAGCCCGCGGACGCCGCGCTCGGTGACGAACAAACCGGAGGCGTGCGCCTCGGAGGCTATGGCGGCGACGAGCCCGAGCGCCAGCGCGCCCGGGGCCCGGCCCCTGGTTCGACGGGTCACTGGCGCTTTCGCTTTCGTACGATGGCGTAGATCTGCTCGAGCCCTCGGCTCTGGCTGAGCATGAACTCTCGCATGACATCCATGATGTACCCGTAGTCCGACGGGTCGAGCGGCGCGTACGGGTCGGTCGGATCGGCGCGGTGGACCTCGGCGATCACGTCCATGAAGACCTCCATCGGAGACAGCTCCGGCTGGCCCTCGGGGCCGGTCATCGGCGTGACGAGGTTCGCGAGGACCTTGTCCATCACGTGATAGGGGTCGTAGCTGTCGCTGGTCAGCGCCTGAAGGACCTGCAGGGTCGTGTCGGCGGCGCCCTTCTCGGGCTCGAGCGCGATCGAGGCTGCCTTCATGATGGGGACGAGCTTCTCGTCGTCCGCGAGCACCTGCATCGCGTCGACCATCGACGCGAGCGTGCCTTGCAGCTCCTCGCCCGAGCCGACATCCTCGAGGATGTGCGTCAGATAGCGCTCGAGCGCGCGACGCGCCTTCGGGTCCTGGCGCACCTTCTCGGTGAGGTCGACGACCGCGGCGGTGAACGGTGAGCTGAGCGCCTCGGACAGGTTGTTCGCGAGCTCGACCTTGGGCCAGTTGCAGCCGGAGCCGGCCTCGCGATCGGGGCAGTGCGCGTTGACCTGCTCGCGAGCGAGGCGCAGCACCGTCCCGAGCAAGGGCATGATCCCGCGGATCTTGAAGCGCGTGTTCGGGCCGCTGCCCTCGGTGGCCAGCAGCACGTCGACGATCTGCGAGCGCGCCCGCTTCCACTGCGCCTTGCGCAGCTCACCGTCCTCGACCGAGTCGAACGCTGCGTCCATCTGGTGCAGCGCGTCGGTCATGATGTTGAACGGGGTGACCTGGCTCTGCACGGTGCCGTCGGTCCACTGGGCGGTCTTGATGCCGTGGCGATCCTTCAGGCCGGTCTGCGCGGAGTAGTCCTGGCTGAGCAGGATCTTCGTGGTGATCTCGAGGATCTGCGCGCCCGAGAGGGTCTGCCCGGCGAGCGGGTCGCGCTCGATCGTGACCTGCGACACGTCGTGGACCGCGACGGCGAACTCGTGGAGCGCCGGGATGAGGTCGGTGCGCATGGCCTTGTCGATGATCGGCTCGTAGCGGTTGAGGCCGGCGCCCGAGCAGTACTTGCGATCGCTCTTCGAAAGCGACTCGCTGCAATAGTCCCCGTGATCGGGGCCCGGGTAGTGCCGCCAGAACACCTCCGCCAGATCCAGGAACATGCGCTCGCCGCGGATGTCGCCCAGGTCGCAGATGCTGACGTCCTCCGAGCAGGCGACGTTGGCGAACGCCGTGATCACCGGCCGCATGTACTCGAGGAAGCCGCCACGCTCCCAGGCGAACATCGAGTTGCGCGTGCGGATACGCAGCGTGTCGTTCTGGGTGGCGCACAGCACGTTCGGGCACACGCTGGTGCCGACCGGCTCCATGAGCCCGAAGATGAACTCGTCGGTTCGCGAGCCCTGGTTGAGCGAGTCGTGGTCCGGCATGTTCGGGAACACGTCGCTCGAGGCGCCGAAGTACACGAGGCGGTTGAGCGCCTGGTACGACGGGTGGGTCGTCATGCCCGTGAGGCCGCTCGACGCCTCGAACATCTCGTCCGGCGAGGAGATGAAGCCGAGCGCGTCCATCAGGTCGTTGAGCGCCCCGTCCTTGAGGGTGAACTGGGCCTTCTTCGGGTGGGCGGGGTCGAGCACGGCGCCGAAGTAGAAGGCGGCGAGGTCATTGATCTCGAACAGCGCGCACTGCCCATAAGGGTCCCCGAACAGCGGCCACTCGAGCGAGATACCGAGCACGTTCGCGTTCACGACCGCGCCGTCCTTGTTGCAGGCGCGGGCGCCCGAGGCGTCATAGATGAGCTGCACGGTGCGCTCGAGGATCGAGCGGTTCTTGCCGTTGCGCGGGGCGTTGGTGTCGACGAAGTTGTTCGGGTCCGCGACCGAGAAGCCGCCGTCCGTGAGGTTCAGGGCGGGGCCGTTGATATCGGTCGGGTCGTACGTCATCTCGTCGAGGGTGCTCGCGAAGAGCGAGAGGGTCTCCCCCATGTGGCCGGAGCCCCCGATCGACGACACGACGACCGGATCGGCGAGCGCGCCGAGGAGGTTCGTGAGCAGGCGCGGCTCGCTCGCAATCCTCGAGAGCGGCTGCGCGGCCTCGTCCCAGATCGGGTTCTCGTAGGCGAGGCCAGCCGGCAGCACCTGACCCTGCCCAGCGAGCGCGTCGTGGTCGTCGGAGATCTCCTTCACGCGGAGGGCCGCCGCGATGAGCCGCGCCAGCTCGGGCTCGTGGTTCTCGGCGAGGTCGATCAGGCCGAGCAGGAGCACGTCGGAGTCCTTGTCGCCGATGATCTGCCCCGTCGCGTAGACGAGGTCGACGAGCGGCGAGTCTTCGCCTCGGAAGCGGGAGTAGCGCATGCACGTCGCGCAGCCCGTGCCGACCGGCACCACCTGGTCGGCCTCGAAGTCGTACTCGGCCTCCTCCCGCGGCCCGAGCAGGACGTTCATCCCCGCGAGCGCGTACATGAGCGTCTCGTATTCGGACATGAACGCGTTCGGATCGGCGGGGTCGGCGTATTCGGTGGCGTCGAGCAGCGGCGTCAGCACCGTCGAGAGGGAAGCGGCGGGAGTGCGGGAGGTGTCGACGTAGACGTAGGGCTCGCTCGTCGCGCGGCCGAACTCGTCGAAGCTGCCAAACGTCGGCTGACCGGGGATCGAGAAGGGCGTGTCGATCTGGACCGCGGCGCCGCTCGCGTCGATGAAGCGCCCGAAGCCGTCGACGTCGGCGAGCCCGTCCCCGTCCCCATCGAAGAACGTCGACGTGAGCGTCGTGGGGACGGCGTAGCCGCGCCGATCTCGGACGGCGATGTAGCGGGGCGGCACGTCGGCGTAGGGCGCGAAGCGGTCGTCCTCGGTGAGCATGATCTCTCGCAGCGCCTCGATCGTGGTGCGCGGCCGGTTGGGCTGTGCCGGGCCCGAGTAGCCGAGCGGCGGCAGGCCGGAGGTCTCGGGCGTCATCGTCGCCATCTTCTGCTTGAGCACCGCGAGCAGCTGGCGCAGCTCGGGGTTCGCGGGGCCGAGGGGCCCGAGCAGGCCGACCGCCGAGGTGGTGAAGTCCCGCAGATCCGGGTAGGCGAGCGTCGAGCGCATCGCGCCGGGCCGACGTTCGAGGGGCGATACCCGCGGCGAGCCCACATCCGGGTGAGCATCGCCTTGGCGTCGAGGCTGACGCCGACGGCCTCGAACACGTCACCGAGCGAGCGCGTCGTCTTCGGCGCGAGCGGCTCGGGCTCGAGTGAGGGGTCGTACGGGTTCGACTCGTACAGCGCCGCGAGCCTCTGGCTGAAGGCCATCATCGCGGTCTGGAGGTTGACCGTGTCGGTGGGGTCCTCGGTGCTCGGATCGTCGATCTCGATGTCGGGGAACGTCGCGTTGAAGGCGCGCACCAGATCGCCGCGACGGCGCGCGAGGGCGTGCATCTTGGCGAGGGCGATGCGGCGAGCCTCGGCGGAGGCCTCCCCCGAGGTCGGGGGCAGGTACGTCGTGTCGACCTCGTCGGCGTACACGCCGTCGGCGTCGTAATGGCAGAGCGCGTGGTACGAGGCGCCCGTCATGTCCTCTTGCAGCACGTCCGCGCCGAGCCGATCGCAGAACAGGCCGTAGAGATCGTCCCCGAGGGTCGCCGTCGGCCCGGACGGGGTGGTGGTGTCGAACTCGTCTCCGCAGCCGCCCGCCCAGGCGACGGCGCCCGCGAGGCCGAGGAGGCGGGCGGCGCGGAGGCCGCGACGAAGGAGCGCAGGACGACGATGCGAAGAGCCCGAGGCGCGTGAAGACTTCATAAGGCGAGACCCCACCCGACTCTACGCGATGGGCGCTGGGTTGTGACGGGTCGGTCACGTTCGAAGAGCCGAAAGCGAGCGCGCTCCGCTTGCTCAACGCGGCGCGTCATGGCCCCGCGGATGACCGCTGCTGGTATCGTCCGATGTCCCATGAAGAACGTCACGGCCATCGTCCTCGCTGCGGGCCAGGGCACCCGCATGAAGAGCCAGCGCGCCAAGGTCCTGCACGAGCTGTGCGGGCGCCCGCTCCTGCAACACGTCCTCGACGCCGCGTTCGCGGCCGGCGTGAAGGACGCCGTCGTGGTCGTCGGCTTCGACGTCGAGAACGTGCGCGCCTCGCTCGCCCGCTACGGCGACCGCGTGCGGACCGCCGTGCAGCCCGAGCAGAGGGGCACGGGGCACGCCGTGGAGTGCGCCCTGCCCGAGGTCCCAGCGGGCGCAGAGGAGCTGCTCATCCTGTGCGGCGACACGCCGCTGCTCGAGGCGGCCGACCTGGAGCGCCTGATGCGCGCCCTCGCCGACGCAGGCCCCCAGACGCAGCTGTGTCTGCTGACCTGCGAGGTGAGCGACCCCGCCGGGTACGGCCGCATCATCCGCGACGGGTCGGGGGCCGTCGTCGCGATCCGAGAGCACCGCGACTGCTCCCCCGAGGAGCTGGGCATCGGCGAGATCAACCCGGCCATTTACGCCGCGCGCACCCCTTCGTGGGAGCGCGGTCCGGCAGCTGAAGCCGAACAACGCGCAGGGTGAGCTCTACTTCACCGACGTGGTCGCGCAGGCCGCGGCGACGAAGGGCGCCGTCTCGGTGAAGGTCGAGGACGCCGAGTCCCTCAGCGGGATCAACGACCGCGCGCAGCTCGCGGCCGCCGAGGACCGCATGTACGCGCACATCACGCGAGCGCTGCGCAAGAGCGGCGTCACGGTGCGCGGAGACGCCCGCGTCGACGCGGGCGTCGTGGTCGAGCCCGACGTGGTGCTCGAGCGAGGGGTCGTGCTGCGCGGAGCGACCACCGTGAAGCGCGGCGCGTTCATCGACGTCGGCTGCGTGCTGACGGACGTGGCCATCGCCGAGAACGCGCGGCTTCAGCCGTATTCGGTGGCGACCCGCTCGACCGTCGGAGTGGGCGCGCAGGTGGGTCCGTTTTCGCACCTGAGGCCCGAGAGCGCGATCGGGGAGGAGGCGCACGTCGGCAACTTCGTGGAGACCAAGAAGACCACGATGCACAAGGGCGCGAAGGCCAACCACCTCGCGTATCTCGGGGACGGGGAGATCGGCGCGGGCGCGAACATCGGGGCCGGCACGATCTTCTGCAACTACGACGGCTTCAAGAAGCACAAGACGGACATCGGCGCGGGCGCGTTCATCGGCAGCGACTCGCAGCTCGTCGCGCCGATCAGCGTGGGCGAGGGCGCGTACGTCGCGACCGGCACGACGGTGACGAAGGACGTGCCCGCCGATGCGCTGGCGATCGCGCGCGTGAAGCAGGAGAACAAAGAGGGCTACGCGTCGCGCCTGCGAGCGCGCCTCAAGGCTGGAGCGGGCAAGTGACGGCTCCTCAAACGCGCCCGGGACGACTAGCATCGCCGGCCATGCAAAGGCTGCTGTCGTGCTTCGTCGTGGGCGTCCTCGTCGTCGGCTGCGGCGACAAGAAGAAGAAGGACGACGACGCCGCGACCGTCGAGCTCAAGGAGAAGAAGTCGGAGCCGACCTCGACCGCCGCGCCCGATCCCACGCCGACGCAGACCCCACCCCCGCCGGAGCCGCCGGACGCGGGTACCCCCGCGGACGCAGGCCCGACCGACGCTGGGGCCTCGACCCCTGCGAGCGATGCGGGAGCGTCCGATGCAGGGACGGGCGACGCGGGCACCAGCGACGCCGGCGCGCCGCCTCGCCTGATCCCGACGGCCATCCCGACGGCCATCCCGAGCACGCTGCCGATCCCGACCGCGCTCCCGAAGCTGCCGGGAGTCCCCACGTCGAAGAAGTAGCGCCGCCTGAGCCGCCCGCAGGAGGCTCACGGCGGCGAGCCATGCTCGCCGGCCTCACGGCCCGCTCAGCTCACCTCTTCGAGGACCTCGTAGTCGGGCAGCGCGTGGTTCATGCGCTGCCGCTTCGCCTCGAGGTACCCGCGAGAGAAGGCGTTGGGCGTGATGTGGCTGGGGCGCCGGCCCTCGACCTTGACGCCGAGCTTGCGCAGGGCGTCGACCTTCTCGGGGTTGTTCGTCATCAGCTGCACCGAGCCCACACCGAGGTGCTCGAGCATCGCGGCGGCGGCGTCGTATTCGCGCGCGTCGTCAGGGAGCTGCAACAGCCGGTTCGCGTCGACGGTGTCGTGGCCGATCGACTGCAGCTCGTACGCGCGGATCTTGTTGGCCAGGCCGATACCTCGCCCCTCCTGTCGGAGGTAGAGGACGACGCCCTCGCCGACACGGGCGATCTCCTGTTGGGCGTGCTCGAGCTGCTCCTTGCAGTCGCACTTGAGGGACCCGAACACCTCGCTGGTGAGGCACTCGGAGTGGACCCTGCACAGGACGTGGCTCCGCCCTTTGGGCTGCCCCTTCACGAGGGCTACGTGATCGGGCGACAGCCCGGTCTGCGCGTCGTGCTCACCGAAGTTGAACACGACCATGCTGAAGTCACCGAAACGCGTCGGAATCCGCGCTTCCGCGCGGACCCGGAGCAGAGGCCGGATTGCCGAGGTGGCAACGTACATCTCTCGCTCTCCTTCTTGGCGTGCTTGGCACGCGAGTTTTGAACCTTTGTCGACGGACTGTCGAACGTTACGTTTCTTACCACCGTTCGGTTTCAGCCGCTCGCACCATCCGTGAGCGCCACGGGCCTCCAGAGCATTGGGTCGGCGAGGCGCTCGGTCAATCCGCGCGGCTCGCTTGACCTCCGCCGCGCCCCGGTAAACACACCGAGCGTGCTCGCGTTCGACCTCCTGGAGGACCTCGAAGGTCGCGGAGAGGCCGCGCTGCGGCCCGTCTTCCTCGTCACCGGCGAAGAGGGCTTCCTCGTCGACGAGGTGGTCAAGCGGCTGCAGCGAGCGACGGCCGAGGGCGGGCTCGCAGGCTTCAACGACGACCGCTTCATGGCGGGGGAGGCCCACGTCGACAGCGTCATCGCCGCGGCGCGCTCCGTCCCCATGATGGCCAAGCGACGCTTCGTGCTCGTGCGCTTCGTCGAGCGCTGGGAGGCGAAGAACGAGGACGACGCGCCAGCCAAGGGCGCGAAGGGCGGTCGGGCCGAGGCCCCGCTCGATCGGCTGGCTTCGTACGCCGCAGACCCCTGCCCCTCCGCGGTGCTCGTGCTGTGCGCGAGCAAGCTGCACGGGCAGCGCAAGCTGATGACGCTCGCGAAGAAGGCGGGCTTCATCGTCCAGTGCGACGCGCTCAAGCGGGGCGAGGCCGCCCCGTGGCTCTTGGGGCGGGCCAAGCGCCTCGGCCACCCGCTGTCGCGGGAGGTCGCCGAGCACCTCGCCGGACTGATCGGCTCGGACCTCGGCGGGCTCGCCGACGCGCTCGAGCGGCTCTCGCTGTACGTGGGCCCGAAGGCGCCGATCACCGAAGACGCGGTCACCGCCCTGGTCGCGCCCGTCAAGACCGCGACCATCTGGGCGCTCACCGACGCCATCTGCGCGCGCGATCTGAAGAAGACGCTCGAGCTGATGGGCGAGCTCGAGCTCGGCCGCGGCGCCGAGCTCCCGACGCTGGGGTCGATCGCGTCGACGGTCCGCAAGATGGTCCACTTCGCCGACCGCCAGCACCAGGGAGACTCGGCGCAGGCCGCGGCGGAGGCCTCCGGGATCCCGCCGTTCAAGGCGCGCGAGGTCGAGCGCGCGGTGCGCGCCCTGCCGCGCGGGACCCTCGCGCGCTGGCTCGAGCTGTGCGCCGAGACGGACGTCGCCCTGAAGGGCGGGGCCAGGCGCGGCTCGAAGGCCGTGCTGGAAGGGATGATCCTCTCGATGTGCGCTGCTAAGTAGAGAGAGGAGCAACCCCGCGTGGCTGGCATCGACTCCCTCGCAAAGCGCTATCACACGGTCATCATCGGTGGCCTGCTGGTGACCGTCGCGTATTTCCAGGGCAGCGGGATTGGCAGTCTGATCGAGGAGCAGCTGCACCGGCCGGGGCCCGCGGCCTCTTCGTCGACCGACCCCGAGGACGCCCTCGAGAAGCTCAAGGCGCAGAGCAAGAAGAGCGCGCCGAAGCTGAAGAGCGGCAGCGACATCCTCTCGCGCAACCCGTTCGACTCGATCACAGGGCCCGTCGGCGCGAAGGTCCCCTCGCCGAAGTCCAGCGCGACCCACGACGAGCGACCGGCCGCGTCGTCGGCGAAGGGCAACGTCCCGCCCAGGTGCTCGTCCGGCGAGGTCAGCTTGATCGCCGGGGCTCTCGATCCCGCCTACAGCTTCGCCGTCATCAAGACCGGCAGCGAGTCGAAGATGCGCCGCATCGGCGACGAGGTCGACGGCAAGAAGGTGGAGAGCATCCACGGCGAGTCGGTCGTGCTCGCGTCGGGCACCGGAGACCGCTGCCGCTTGACGATGCACGACGAGGTCGAAGCGCCGGTGGGTACGGGGAAGGCCGGCCGCTCAGCGACCAGCTCCACCACCTCGGCCACCTCGATGACCTCCGGCGCGGAGGACGACACGACCTCGTCGTCCGCCACCAAGCGCGGCCCCATCCCCGGGCTGCGCCGCGTGAGCGACACCGAATACGTGATCGAAGAGAACGCCGAGCAGAAGCTGACGCAGATGCGCAAGGCGTTCACCACCTCCGCCAAGGTCGTCGATGGCCAGGGGCTGCGCCTGTATCGGGCCGCGCAGACCACGATCCTCGGACACCTCGGGCTGAAGAAGGGTGACATCGTCAAGACCGTGAACGGCTTCGACATGTCCGCCCTCGACCAGTCGACCGAGGCGTACGAAAAGCTCACCTCGGCGAAGAACGTGCAAATGGTGGTCGAGCGCGAGGGCAAGCCGGTCACCATCGACGTCAAGGTCGAGTGAGCGGCCCCCCGCTCAGCTGAGCCCGGCCCGCCTGCGCAGGACCCAATGGGCGCCCACCAGGGCGGCGGCGAACGTGGTCCAGACCCACGCGGGCGCGAGCGGCGCGCTCCTGCGCTGGGTGTTGATGACGGTCGCGTCGGGGAAGGAGATCTTGTCGAGGTCGTCGGGGCCGACGCTGATCCCCCGCGTCGCCTTGGCGATGGCGGCGAGCCGGTCCCCGTCGGGGCGCGAGTCGGCCCACTCGTCGCCCCCCTCCTCGCACGCGAAGTCGCGCCGGGTCGCCGGGGTGAGCCGCTCGTCGGAGCCGGGATCGTCAGCCCCGCCCGCGGGGCCGAGGCGCACGCTCGCGGCGTAGCCGCCCGCGTCGAGGCTCGGCAGCTCGAGCGTCGAGGCGACCCCGTCGGGGGCGATCGCGACCGAGCCCTCGAACACCACCTTACCGGTGCCGAGCTGCAGGATGGAGACAGCGGCCTCGCCGGTGTGCCCGGGCAGCGGCCGGATCGTGATGGTCGAGGGCTCTCCCGCGATGCAGCCCCCGGGGAGATCGAGCGCCGTCGACTCGAAGCGAGGATCGCGCATCAGCCAGCCGAGCAGGCCGTCCCAGAGCGCTCCGTAGGCGCGCCCGGCACGCTCGGCGGCGAACGTCCCGAACAGCAGCTTGTGGGTGCCGTCGACCGTGAGCGCGATCGTTCGGCCCGTGCCGTATTCGCCCAGCGCGAGCACCGGCATGCGCTCGTCCGAGCCGAGCGTCGGGTGGGTGAGCAGCACGGTCGCGCCGGGGTTCGGCGCGCCCACGATGTTGGTCCCGGGCATGTCGGGGAAGCCCTCCCCGATCAGCTCCCGAACCGGGCCGAGCACGGGGGCGACGCGCCCCGCGGGCGTCACTTGAGGCGTGAAGAAGCCGAGATCGACCCCGTTGTCGGTGTGGGCGCGCTCGAGCTTCACGGGCAGCGCCGCAGCGAGCGGCGTGTCGGCGTACATGCCGGGCCCGAACGCGTCGGGGCCGCCCACCATGATCAAGCCCCCCCCGCGCTTCACGTAGTCGGTGAGGTTGTCGAGGTGCCGCGTGAGGCCGTACGTCGCGGCGTTGAAATCTTGGAGCACCACCGCGTCGAAGCTCGGCAGGTGGGTCGTGAACAGCTCGTCGACCGGGAACGGGATGAGCGCGAGCTCGCTGGCCGGAGCGCCGACGCTGTCGGTCGGCGTGCGGAGGATGAAGAACGCGACCACGTCGACCGACTCGTCCGCCTTCAGCCACGTCCGCATCGCGCGCACGTCGTACGTGGGGCGCCCGGCGATGTGCAGCACGCGCACGCGATCCCGCGCGACGTCGAGGGTCACGAAGCGCCGGTCGTTCGCGGGCACGCTGTCCGCCCTCGGGGCGTCGATCTCGACCTCGATCACGCGGGGCCCCGCGCGGTGCAGGGTGAGCGACAGCTCGATGGACCTGGGCTCTTCGCCGGCGCCAGCGAGGTCGACCTCACCCTCGGCGATGGGCTGCGAGGGCCCCTCGTCGGCGAGCTCGCGGACGTACACCGGCACGCGCCCGCACGTGAGGCCGCCTCCGCAGCCGAGCTCGACGCGCACGCTGAACGGCTGGTGCGCGACCGCAGCCCCCGCGAGCCGCACGGCGCGGAGGCTGGCGTCCTTCGGGGCCCCCTTCGCGGCCAGCACGCTGTGCACGGGCACGTTGAGCCCCGACAGGCCCAGGTTGGCGGCGTCGGCCGCGTGCTCGCGGCTCGGCCGGTCGAGCACGCCGTCCGAGACGACGATGATCGCGGTCGGTGGCTCCTCGCCGCCGCTGGCGACCGAGGAGAGCGCGGCGGCGAGGTCCGAGCGCTTGCCCCGCGGCTTGCCGGCGTCGCCCGCGAGCTCCTCGAGCGAGCTCGTGACGGCGGGGCCTTCTCCGAACGTCGAGATCGCGAAGCGCACGTCTCCGCCCCTGCCCGCGAGCTTGGTGACGACGTCGTCACGCAGGCTGCGGCGCGGCGGCTCTCCGTCGCCCGCCGGGAGCAGCATCGAGCGCGACCCGTCGACCACGATCGCGACGCGCGGTCCCACCGTGAGCCCCGAGGACTCCACCGACACGGGCCGCAGGATGGCGCCGACCAGCGCGAGGGTGGCGAGCGCCCCGGTCAGGGCCACGATCGCCGGCCGCCGGCCACCTCCGCGCGACCGCGAGAGCTCGACGAACAGGAGCACGACGGCGACCGCGCCGAACGCGAACGCCAGCACGACCCCCGTCGCGCCGAGATCGGCCGACGGCGCGAGGGTGCGCGTCACTTGCCTCCGCGCCTTCGCATGATGTGCTCCGCGTGGACCTGGTCGTCCTTGTAGTTGGAGCACAGCACGTACATCCCCAGGTTGACGCAGAGCCGGATCGCCAGCTCTCGCTGCGACTCTCCGCCGGGGATCACCTCGAGGGTGCTGGCCCCCGACGAGTCCGTCGCGAGCGCGCCCAGGAGGTCGTGGCTCGAGTACACGACCTGCACCGCGCCGGCGCGCACGACGACCTCGAGCTTCGCTGGGCCTTGGATCCGTCCGACCGCGCGCTTGAGCAAATAGAAGGAGCGAAACAGCACGTGATCGGCGCCCACGGCGAGCGGCCCGTTCTCGGGCAAGACGCGCGAGATCTCGCGGCGCGCCGCCTTCCCGAAGGCGCCTTTGTCGGGATCGAAGTCGTCGACGAGCACGATGCCGCCGAGCGAGAAGAAGCGCTTGAGCATCGCGACCTCTTTCGAGGTCAGCGCGGGGACGTCCGTCGCGCCGCCCCAGATCACGAACGGCTCGGCCAGCAGCTCCTTGTCGTCTGCCTCGACGACCGTCGGCTGCACCCGCGAGGGCGCGCTCGTGCGCCGCGCCAGCTCGTCGGACCAGCGCGCCGGGGCGCGCAGGCGGGCGCCCTCCCATTTCGCGTCTCCCGTCAGCAAGACGCGCGGGTTGAACGCCCCCTCTTCGCCGAACGCGCGAGCGCGCGTCGTCGCCGTCGCCGCCATGAGCCCGAGCCCCGCGCCGAGGAGGTGGCGGCGCCTCATCAGTCGAAGTCCTCTACGTGCCACACCCCGCCTTCGCGGCGCAGCCGCACGAGGTGCCCGCCCGGGACGTTGACGATGGCGCTGTCGCCCGTGACCTCCACGTCGAGGCCGTCGGGCTCCTCGAGCCCCTCGACCAGCGAGCGCATGTCGTCCTCGAGGGCCGCGCGGGTGCGGGGCGACAGGACGCGGATGAGCCCGGCGTAGCTGCGACGGGCGAGCACGCGGCGCAGCTGGTGGAGCGCTTGAACCGGGCTCTTCGACTCCGCGGGGAGCGCGTCGGCGGCGCTCAGCCGGTACTCGCCCTCCTCGACGGCGAGCGCGGCCTCTTCCCCGTCGCCGTACTTGACCGTCGCCTCGGTCTTGAAGCGGACCCCCGGTGCGCCGAGCTGCTTCGACTGCTCGCTCAGCTCCCCCTTCGACTCCGCGACCATCGCCTTGACCTCGGCGAGGGTGTACCGCTTCTTGCCCTGCTCGCTGAGCATCTCGTACAGCGCGTCCGCGTCGCCGCTCGCCGCGGCGCGCGCGTACGCGTCGGCCGCGACCTTGGGATCGGGCACGCCGCCGGCCGAGCACCCAGCCAGGCCCCCGCCGAGCAGGGCTGCGAGGGCCACGAGCCTCACGCGGGCGAGCTTCGGCGGAGTGGCGATCATTCGGAGCGGCACGCAGACGAGCCTAGTCCATCGGAGCGGCTCCGCAAAAGGTCAGCGCGGAGGCATCGGGGACCAGAGGCGGGAGCTGCTCGTCACCGGCTCGGCCATCCTCACGTCGAGCCCCAAGGCTTCGCGGAGCATCCCGCTCTTGGCGCGGACGGTCCACTCCTCCAGGGCTCGCGAGTGCGTGCCCTCCACGTCGAGCACGATGACGCCCGGCTCGACGCGAGCCGAGACCTTCGCCACGACCTGTCTGTGCTCGCGATCGAGCGCGTCGGCGAGGCGCAGCAGCCCGGCCATCATCTTGACCTTGGCGCGGCTCTCCCTCGAGAGCGCGCGGAAGTTCTCGTGGTCGAGCGCGGGCGGGCTCTTCCTGTGGTAGCGGGCGACGTTGGCGACGATCTCCCGCTCCGCGGGGGACAGCCCCATGATGTCGCTGTGGAGGATGATGTAGAAGCTGTGCTTGTGGTGCCCCTCGTAGCGGACGAAATCGCCGACGTCGTGGAGCAGCCCAGCCGCTAGGAGCAGGACGCGATCGCGCGGCTCGAGCCCGTGGAGGCGCGCGAGGTCGTCGAAGAGCTGCACGGCGAAGTCGGCCACGATGCGGCCGTGCGCCTCGTCGAAGTGGTAGCGGCGGCCGAGCCGAACGCAGGCGTCGCGCACGCTCGCCGCCTCTGCGCTGAAGTCGCGCGGCACGAAATGCAGCGTCGCCAGATCGACGAGCACGCCCTCCTTCAGGCCGACCCCTGGCGCGAGGATGGTCTCCGCGCCCAGCCGCTCGACGATGTATTGAAGGATCTTCGTGGCAGGCACGATCGTGTCGGCGCGGTCGGGCCGGAGGGACCAACGCTGGATGCGCTCCTCCACCGCGAGCCCGCACAGCTCCTCGGAGAGGCGGCTCATGTGGGGGACGTGGATTCCCCGGCTCTCGGGGAAGGCCTGCGGCAGCGGCGCGAGGTCGGCGAGCGTCTCGATGTTGCCGCCGGTCGCGATCACCGCGTCGATCTTTCCTTCTGCGGCGATCGAGAGCCCGCGCACCGCGTCGCTCGCCACGCGCTCGATGTACTCGTCGAGCAGCATCCGCCGCACGTCGTCGATCCGCCCGCCGCCGTCGAGGAAGGCCTCGATCAGGCGCACGGTGCCCACCGGCAGCGAGCGCGAGAAGACCGCCTCGAGATCCTTCATCACGGTGAGCTCGGTCGAGCCGCCGCCGATGTCGATGAGCACGGCGGTCTTGCCCTCGAGGTTGAGCCGCTCTCGAACGGCGATCTGGACGAGGCGCGCCTCCTCGACGCCCTCGATCACCTCCACGTGCACCCCCGCCTCGCGCTCGGCGCGCTCGACGAAGACGTCCGCGTTCTTGGCCTCGCGAGACGCGCTGGTGGCGACGGCGCGGTAGCGCTCGACCTTGACCGCGTCCATCGTCGCCCGGAAGCGAGACAGCGCGTCACAAGCCTGCGCGATCATCGTCGGCTCGATGCGCCCCCGGGTGAACACGTCGTGCCCGAGGCGCACGGGCACGCGCTCGGCGCAGACCTCTCGAAAGGGTCGAAAGCGCACGCCGCGCGGGCCCGGCTCGGGCTCGTCGACGTCGACGATGCGCAGACGAATCGCGTTGGATCCGATGTCGATAGCGCCGAGGCGCGCCATGGCGTCCTCCTAGCCTGCTCACAAGGCGCTGGCTACACTCCCGTCAGTGACGAACGAGCAACACGAGGTCCCCGAGGCCCCGCCGCGCCGGCGCAAGCGCAAGAGCAAGGGCAAGGCTCACAAGCGGCGACCTCTCGAGGTCGCGCCCGAGCGGCAGGCGCCGCCCTCGCCGAGCAGCGCGCGCGCGCTGGCGCTCGGGGGCGCCCTCGCCGCGGTCGCGCTCGCGTACGTCGCGACCGCGCTGGGGCCCGATCTCCAGGCGCACCTGTTGGTGGCAGTCGGCGTCCTCGGCTTCGTCTTCGGGTCGGCCTCGGGCATCGATCCCCGCAAGGTCGTGCTCGGCGCAGGTGCGAGCGTGGCGATCGGGCTCGCCGTGGTCGCGACGTCGACGGCGCTGGTGGGTCCGGCCCTGGTCATGACCGGGGGGCTCGGGCTCGCGGGTGGCATCCACCGCCTCGGCCGGCTCGGGCCCGACGAAGAAGGGACCCCCGAGCCCGAGGGCCGCGCGTAGCCACGGGTTGACGGCTCCGCCGCCACGATCCAGCATCCGCGCCCCTATGAACCGCCCCGCCCGCAAGCTGAAGAACCTGGAAGAGAAGATCGCCACCAAACACGGCCGCAACGACAAGCGCGTCGGCGCGAAGCAGAAGCGCTGGAAGCGGAGCGCGGCCGCCTACAAGCCGCTGGTCGAAGCCGTCGGCTGATTTTTCTCTCGCGCGCCCGCTACCGCGGGTCCCTTCGGTTTGCCCGCGCCAGAGCGCGCGTGAAAACCGGCGCGAGATATTTTTCTCTCGCGCGCCCGCTACCGCGGGTCCCTTCGGTTTGCCCGCGCCAGAGCGCGCGTGCAAACCGGCGCGAGATATTTTTCTCTCGCGCGCCCGCTACCGCGGGTCCCTTCGGTTTGCCCGCGCCAGAGCGCGCGTGCAAACCGGCGCGAGATGATTCACGTGGCTTGCCAGGTGAATTCTGGGCCGATCGGAGGTAAAGAAGGCGCCGGGATTTCCTATCCAATGGCCGACCTCAACTTCGGAATCAACGCGGGGCTCGTCGAAGAGCTCTACGCGCAGTACCTCGAAAACCCCGAGTCCGTCGATCCGAGCTGGCGCTCGTTCTTCGAGGAGCGAACGGGCCAACCGCCCAAAGTGCCGGGCGCGTGGATGTACGGGCCCCAAGCGCTCACCGCGCGAGCGACGCCCGCGCTGGGTTCGCCCGTGCCGGCCTCGAACGGCGCGGTGGTCCGCGCCAACGGCTCGAACGGCGCCTCCGCGCAGGCCCAGCGCGCCGCGGCCGAGGCCGCCGTCGCGGTCGAGCGCGCGTTCGAGCCCGTCGCGCCGGCGTCCCTGCACGACCTCCCCCACCTGGTCTCGATCGCGCCGAGCTCGACGCTCCCCGACTCCGCTGCCTCCTCGGGGGCCGACTCGACGGGCCTCGCGGCCGTGCAGGCGCGCGTGTTCCAGCTGCTCAACGCGTACCGCGTCCGCGGCCACCTCTACGCGCACGTGAACCCGCTCGAGCAGACCCTGGGCGGCCCGCCCCCCGATCGCGCCGGCACCGAGCTCGATCTCACGAACTTCGGGCTCGGCCAGGCCGACCTCGACATGTCCGTCCCCTCCGTCGATCTCCCGGGGCCGGGCTCGGTCAAGCTGCGCGATCTCGTGCGGCGCCTCGAGGAGACGTACTGCCGCTCGATCGGCGTCGAGTTCACCCACATCGAGGACCGAACCGCGCGCCTGTGGCTGCGCGAGCGGATGGAGGCGACGCACAACCGCCTCGCGCTCGCCAAGGAGCAGCAGATCCGCATCCTCACCAAGCTCACCGAGGCCGAGGTGTTCGAGCAGTTCATCCACGGCTCGTACGGGGCGGGGACCAAGCGCTTCTCGCTCGAGGGCGGCGAGAGCATGATCAGCCTCATCGATCTCCTGGTCGAGCACGCCGCCAACGACGGCGTCGACGAGATCGTCCTGGGCATGGCGCACCGCGGCCGCCTCAACGTGCTCGTCAACGTGATGGGCAAGAGCCTGCGCGAGATCTTCGCCGCCTTCGAGGACGCCGACGGCGAGTCGAACCTCGGCCGCGGCGACGTGAAGTACCACCTGGGCTTCTCGACCGATCACAAGACCGCCTCGGAGAAGTCCATCCACCTCACGCTCACGTTCAACCCGAGCCACCTCGAGTTCGTGAACCCGGTCGTGGTCGGGCGCTCGCGCGCCAAACAGGATCGACGCCAGGGTCGGGTCGGCGCCAACGCCCCGCTCGAGCGCGAGACGATGCGTCGGGTGATGCCGCTGCTCATCCACGGCGACGCCGCGTTCATCGGCCAGGGCATCGTCCCGGAGACGCTCAACCTCGCCGGCCTCGAGGGGTACAAGACCGGCGGCACGATCCACCTGATCGTGAACAACCAGGTCGGCTTCACCACCGACCCGACCGACAGCCGCTCGACGCGCTACGCGAGCGACATCACCCGCATGCTCAAGGTCCCCGTGTTCCACGTGAACGGGGAAGACCCGGAGGCCGTCGCGCAGGTCGCCCTGCTCGCCATCGAATACCGCCAGCGCTTCCAGCAGGACGTCGTCATCGACATGTACTGCTACCGAAAATACGGCCACAACGAGGGCGATGAGCCCCGGTACACGCAGCCGCGGATGTACCAGCTCATCGACAAGAAGCCGACGGTCCGGCGCATGTACATCGACCACCTGCTCGGCCTCGGCAGCATCACCGAGGACATCGCAGAGCGCTGCGTCAAGGACGTCCGAGGGCGCCTCGAGCAGGCCTTCCGCGAGGTGAAGGAGAAGGGCTGCGTCCCGGGCAAGTACTGGATGGGCGGCGTCTGGGCGGGCTACCGCGGCGGCGCCGACAAGGACACCCCCGAGGTGCCCACGAGCGTCCCGCGGGAGCGGCTGCTGGCGGTCGCCGAGCAGCTCGTGCAGGTCCCCCCCGGCTTCAAGGTGCACCCCAAGGTGCTGCCGATCCTCAAGCACCGCCACGAGAAGCTCGCCGCTGGCGAGACGTTCGACTGGGGCACGGCCGAGGCGCTCGCCTACGCGACGCTGCTCGACGAGGGGCACTCGGTCCGCATCAGCGGTCAGGACGTGCGGCGCGGGACGTTCAGCCATCGTCACGCGATGTTGTTCGACTCGGAGACCGGCGAGCCGTACGCGCCGCACGCGCGGCTGTGCCGCGATCGGGCGCGGATCGACATCTACAACAGCCCGCTGTCCGAGGCCGGCGTCCTCGGCTTCGAGTTCGGGTACAGCCTCGATTACCCCGAGGCGCTCATCATCTGGGAGGCCCAGTTCGGAGACTTCCTGAACGGCGCGCAGGTCATCGTCGACCAGTTCATCACGTCGAGCGAGGACAAGTGGCAGCGCCTCTCCGGGCTCGTGCTGCTCTTGCCGCACGGGTACGAAGGCCAGGGGCCCGAGCACTCGAGCGCGCGGCTCGAGCGCTTCCTGACGAACAGCGCCGAGGACAACATCCAGGTCTGCAACCTCACCACGCCCGCGCAGCTCTTCCACGTGCTGCGGCGCCAGGTCTTGCGCCCCTGGCGCAAGCCGCTCGCGATCATGACCCCCAAGAGCCTGCTCCGCGTCGCGGCGACCTCGAAGGGCGCGCACCGCCCCGTCTCGACGCTCGACGACCTCACGAACGGCTCGTTCCAGCGCGTCATCCCGGACGTGCTAGGGGCCGATCCGTCGAAGGTCCGCAAGGTGCTCCTGTGCAGCGGCAAGGTCTACTACGACCTCGCGATCGAGCGGGAGCTGCGCAAGCTCGACGACGTCGCCATCCTGCGAGTCGAGCAGCTCTACCCGCTCGGGCCCGAGCTGGTGTCCGCGCTCGCGCCCTACAAAGACGGCACTCCGCTCGTCTGGGTCCAGGAGGAGCCGGCGAACTTCGGGGCCTGGTACTTCATCAACGCCAGGGTCCCGGGGCTGATCGCCGAGCGGATGCCGCTGTCGTGCGTCGCCCGCGCCGGGAGCGCGAGCCCCGCGACCGGCTCGCGCGCCGCCCACTTGATCGAGCAGCGCCAGATCATCGAAGCAGCCCTGTCATGACCGCGGCGGCCGAGCCCGTCGACGCCTCGACGTGGACGCCCGAGGGGCCGTCGCTCCAGGCGCGCTTCGCGCCCGAGAGCATCTGCTTCGGCTGCGGCCCCGCCAACCGCGAGGGGCTGCGCATCGAGAGCTACCAGGTGGGGGACGAGGTCGTCGGCCGCTTCGCCCCGGCGCCTCACCACCACGCCTTCGTCGGCGTGCTCAACGGCGGCATCATCGGGGCCCTGCTCGACTGCCACTCCAACTGGGCGGCGGCGGTCCACCTGCTGCGAGCGTCCGGGGCCTCCGCCCTGCCCTGCACCGTCACGGCGGACTTCCACGTCAAGCTCCGCCGGCCGACGCCGATGG
This sequence comes from Polyangiaceae bacterium, assembly GCA_016719945.1. GTDB lineage: Bacteria > Myxococcota_A > Polyangia > Polyangiales > Polyangiaceae > Xiheicaenibacterium. Next base: position 38,226 of record JADJYE010000008.1, read on the forward strand.
GCCCGGTGTTTCTGCGGGCGAGGGTGGTCGAGTCGGAGGGCGACCGAGCGGTCGTCGAGGCCTCGCTCGAGGCCGGCGGCAAGGTCACCGCGACCTGCCGCGGCACCTTCGTCGCCGTGAAGGAAGACCACCCGGCCTACCACCGCTGGTAGCCGCGCCCGCGTCGGCACCCTGCTTCACCTATCGCCGGCAGTCGGTGTAGGCTCCGTCCCTTCGTTTACCGAGAGAGGGCAGATGAGCGCGACCGCCGACAAGACCTCGCAGCCGACAGGGCTCTACGTCCTCTTCTTCGCGGAGGCGTGGGAGCGCTTCAGCTACTACGGCATGCGAGCGCTGCTCGTGCTGTACATGGTGAACCACCTCAAGTTCGCCAAGAACGACGCGCTCTCCGTCTACGGCACGTACACCGGGCTCGTCTACCTCACGCCGATCATCGGCGGGTACCTGGCGGACAAATACCTCGGCCGCCGCAAGGCGGTGCTGATCGGCGCCATCGTCATGGCGCTCGGTCACCTGGCGATGGCGTTCGAGCCGCTGCTGTACCAGGCGCTCGGGCTGCTCATCATCGGCAACGGGTTCTTCAAGCCCAACATCTCGACCATCGTCGGCGGGCTCTACGAAGAGGGCGACGCCCGCCGCGACGGCGGCTTCACCATCTTCTACATGGGCATCAACCTCGGCGCCTTCTTCTCCCCGATCGTGTGCGGCACGCTCGGTGAGAGCGTCGGCTGGCACTACGGCTTCAGCGCCGCGGCGATCGGCATGGTCGCCGGCCTGGGCGTGTTCGTCTGGGGCCAGAAGTTCTTCGGTCACATCGGCCTGCCCCCGGCGAAGGCAGCCGCGGTAGCGAAGGCCGAGGAGGAGGGCAAGAAGCCCGAGACCAAGGACCTGACCCTCGACACCAAGGACTGGACGCACGTCGGCATCATCACCGCCATCTGCTGCGCGATCGTCTGGGGCACCCTGTTCAGCTGGAAGTGGGTCGGGCCCGTCGTCGGCAAGATCCCCTGGTACGTGCAGGCGCTCTTCGGCTTTGGGCTCCTCGCCCTGCTCGTGGTGCGCACGGGCGGCAAGAAGTCTGGCATCGAGTGGCAGCGGGTCGCCGTCATCGCCATCCTCTGCTTCTTCAACATCTTCTTCTGGATGGGCTTCGAGCAGGCGGGCGGCACGATGACCCTCTTCGCCGACACGCAGACCAACCGCAACATGGGTGGCCTGGGCGTCGCGATCGTCGGCCTGTTCATGTCGTTCTGCGGCTTCATGGTCTACCGCACGACGCGCCACGAGACCTCCGGCCAGGCCCTGTGGGTCGGCCTCACCGGCCTGTTCGGCGTCGCCGGCCTCGCCATCGCGGGCTACGGCGGGTACCTGCTGTCGAAGGGTCAGCAGTACGAGATCCCCGCGTCGCAGTTCCAGGCGATCAACCCGCTCTTGATCGTCGCGTTCGCGCCGGCCGTCTCGCTGCTGTGGACCAAGGCCGATCTCGGCAAGTGGAAGACCTCGAGCGCCACGAAGATGGCCGTCGGCATGACCATCCTCGGCCTCGGCTTCATCGTCATGTACTTCGGCCAGTCCATCGCCAAGACGACCGGCACCGTCGGCCCGCAGTGGCTGGTGGCGGTCTACGCCATCCACACGCTCGGCGAGCTGTGCCTCTCCCCCATCGGCCTGTCGATGGTGACCAAGCTCTCCCCGGCCCGGATGGTCTCGCTGATGATGGGCCTGTGGTTCCTCTCGAGCGCGATAGCCAACAAGGCCGCCGGCGAGCTCGAGGGCATCGTCGAGCAGTACCACATCTCGGTGTACGGGGTGCTCGTCGGGTCCAGCATCGGCGCCGCCGCGGTGCTCCTCGTGCTGGTGCCGATCCTCAAGAAGTGGATGCACGGCGCCGAAGACACGCACTGACTTTCTCCCGCGCGGCTTCTTTTTCCCGCGCGCCCGCTTCCGCGGGGCCCTTCGGATTCTCGCGCCCCGAGCGGCACGTGAATCCGGCGCGGGGAGGCGCGCGCCCGCTTCCGCGGGGCCCTTCGGATTCTCGCGCCCCGAGCGGCACGTGAATCCGGCGCGGGGAGGCGCGCGCCCGCTTCCGCGGGGCCCTTCGGATTCTCGCGCCCGGAGCGGCGCGTGAATCCGGCGCGGGGAAGAAGGCGTGACCGAATCCTGACCAACGCTGACCCTACGCCAGCATGGACCCCGCCATGCTGGCGCCGTGGCCATCGTCCTCGGATTCTTCGTCGCGCACTGGGTGCTCAGCGTGTTCATGCAGACGTTCTTCCTGCATCGCTACGCCGCCCACCGGATGTTCACGATGTCCCCCCGCGCGGAGAAGGTCGCCCACTTCTTCACGCTCCTGTTCCAGGGGTCGAGCTACCTGAACCCGCGGGGGTACGCGCTGCTCCACCGCGAGCACCACGCCTTCAGCGACACCGACCGCGACCCCCACTCGCCGCACACGTCGAAGGGCTTCATCGACATGAACGTGCGGACCGCGACCCGCTACGCGGGCCTGTGGCGAGGCACGATCCAGCCGGAGCCGCGCTTCCTGGGCGGGTACCCGACGTGGCCCTCGCTCGAGAGGGTCGGCGACTCGTGGCTGACGCGCCTCGCGTTCAGAGCGGCCTACACGGTCCCGTATTTTCTCTTCGCGCCCCACTGGGCCTTCTTCCTCTTGCTCCCGTTTCACTGGTTCATGGGCCCGCTGCACGGGGCTATCGTCAACTGGTGCGGGCACAAGTACGGCTACCGGAACTTCGAGAACGACGACCGGAGCAAGAACACGCTGTTCTTCGACTTCGTGACGCTCGGGGAGCTGTTCCAGAACAACCACCACCGCTTTGGGCAGTCGCTGAACTTCGCGGCCCGAGCGTGGGAGGTCGACCCGGCGTATTGGGTGATCCGCGCGCTGGCGGCGATGGGCGCGATCAAGATCGAGAAGGAGCAGGTCATGCGCTTCCCGGATCGTCCACGGCACGTCGCGCCGGATCTGCACGACGCGAGCCCCGCCGACGCGGAGTGATCGCGAGGGGCTCGACCCTCGCGCTCGCCTTCGCGCTCCTGGCCTGCGGGGCAGACCAATCACCGACGGCCCCGAGCGGCAGCGCCCCAGCGGAGCCGAGCGCGACGCTGGCGCCCGCCGCGGGCGCCGGGCCGTCCGCCAGCGCGGCGGCCGCTCCCACCTTCACCTCCGCGGAGCTCGCGCTGAAGAAGGCGTCGAGGCGGCTCGTCGCGAACGAGCTCCAGCACGACGTGATGATCGAGCTCCACGTCACGAAGAGCGTCGTGCCGGCGGACTACCTGCGCTCGTTCACGGCGGTGCTCGACCACTACAAGCGCGCCGAGCATGAGGCACCCGGAGGCGGATCGTCCCAGAGCCGGGTCGATTACCGCGTCGTCGACGTGGGGTCGGCGAGCGACGAATACACCGCCAAGACGCTCGGCCTGGCCGAGACGTGGCTCACCCCGTGGACGCCCGATCCGAAGCCGACCCCCACCCCGGTGATCGACCTGCGGCGCGGCTTCGTCGGCCTCGTCTTCAAGTACGGCACCGGCCACGTGGTCATCCCTGCGCTCCCCCCGTGCGACCCGCGGACGCTCGAGTTCTTCGTCACCAACAAGCTCCGCGAGATCCACGCCGGGCTGAGCGGCAAGGTCTACCGGTTCGGCGTGGTGGTCGGCAAGAGGGAGGTCGGCGTCGACGAGCCGAACCTCGCCGTCGGCGGCACCGGCTACAGCCTCGCGGCGGTCGTGCAGAGCTACTTCCCGTATTACGTGCTGCAGGGGGTCGACCTGGGCGCGGACGAGCGCGCGATCGATCCCACGCTCCACGGGCTCATCGTCACGCACCCGAGCGTCGACTACTCGGACGCGGAGCTCAAGCGCATCGACCAGTTCGTGATGTCGGGCGGCAAGGCGCTCGCGATCGTCGCGAGCGGCGGCACGATCCAGCCGTTCGAGCCAGCGATGCGCGCCTCCCTCTCGATGCACGGGCTCGACAAGTTGCTCGCTGGGTACGGGGTCGAGATGTCCCCCGGGCTGGTCTACGACCACGACAGCGCCCTCGAGCTGGACGCGATCTCGCGCTCGGGCGCCGACATCAAGCTGCGACACCCTGGGATCCCTGTCGTGCCCGAGGCGCGCCTCGACCGCACGTTCCCGGTGTTCTGGAGCTCGAAGGCGCTCGCCTTCCCGCTCGCCTCTGCGCTCGTCCTGCGCGCCGACCGGCAGCCCGAGGCGAAGCTCCTGCCGCTCGCGCGCACCTCGAGCGGCGCGGTGATCATCAGCGAGCCGGGCCAATCGATGCGTCTCGCCGAGACGTGGCCCCGCGCAGGCGAGGCCGCCGAGCGAGTCCTCGCGGCCTCGGTGGAGGGGACGCTCAAGAGCGCCTTCTCGGGCAGCGACCCGCCGAAGTCCCGGACGCCGAGCCGCGTGCTCGTGCTCGGCTCGTCCCACGTGTTCGCGAACCCCTTCGCGCGAGCCGCCAACCCGGCGCCGCTGCCACCCCACCTCGCGGCCATGGGCCAGCCCCCGCCCGACGCAGAGCTCGCGACGATCTCGTACCCCTACACGAGCACCTACGGGACACGCGCCATCCTCACCTTCAAGCGCACGCTCGACTGGATGAGCGGCGAGGCCGACTTCGCCGAGGTCGACCTGCCGCTCACGGATCCGAAGAAGTGAGGCCCGCGCCCGTGCCCGCGTGTACCCTCGGGCGGTGAGCCCGGCGGCGCTGCACCGCGGTGACGTCTTCGCGAACGACTTCGTGCTCGGTGAGGCCATCGGCACCGGGGGTATGGGCGCCGTCTACGTCGCGGAGCAGCTCAGCACCGGCAAGCTCCGCGCCCTGAAGATCATGCACCCTCAGCTGGTGCTCGACGCGGATCTGCGCGCGCGCTTCGAGCGCGAGGCGCGGGTCGGCGGCGCGATCGACAGCGAGCACGTCGCCGAGGTCGTCGCCGCCGGGGTCGACGAGGCGTCGGGCGCCCCGTGGATCGCCATGGAGCTGCTCGACGGGGAGGACCTCGACGCCCACGTCACCCGCGCCGGTCCGCTGCCCATGGGCTCCGTCATCGAGGTGTTCCGGCAGGTGTGCCACGCCCTCGGCAAGGCCCACCAGCTCGGGATCGTGCACCGCGATCTGAAGCCAGAGAACGTCTTCGTCGCGCGCGGTCGCAGCGCTGAGTCTCCCATCACGATCAAGCTGCTCGACTTTGGCGTCGCCAAGCTCATGGCCGAGACGCGCACCGGCACGGCGACGCTGGGGACGCCCCTATGGATGAGCCCCGAGCAGTCGGACCCTCAGGCGAGCCTCACGCCCGCCGCCGACACGTGGGCGCTCGGCCTGCTCGCGTTCTGGCTGCTCACGGGGAAGTACTATTGGGCGACGGCCAATCGCCCTGGGGCGTCGCTGCAGGCCATTCTCCGCGAGATCTTGTTCGAGCCGCTCGTCCCGCCGAGCGCGCGCGCGGCCGAGCTGGGCGCGGGAGGCCTCCCTGACGGGTTCGATGCGTGGTTCGAGCGGTGCTTGCAGCGCCACCCGCCCGAGCGGTTCCAGACGTCCCGAGACCTCTTCGACGGGCTCTCGGCCCTGGGCGGCTCCGAGCCGGCGCCGCTGCTCTCGCTCCCGCCGAAGGTCGCGCGGGCCACCTCGCTCGCGCCCCGCGCCGCCCGGCTGACGCCGCGCGCCGACCCGCTCGCAGCCACCACCGGCGCCTCGCCCAAGAGGGGGACGCTGCGCCCGCTCGTCCTGGGCCTGGCCGGCGCCCTCACGACCTCTGTGGCGGCCTTCGCGATCTTCTCCGGCTACGTCCGGTTCGGCGCGCCGCCCGCCCCGAGCCTCGAGCCGTCGAGCGCGGAGGCGAGCCCAACAGAGACCGCCATGGCGACGGCTCGCCCGTCAGAGGCTCCACGCGTCGCCGACCTGCCCACCGCGAGCCCGCCCGATCCCTCCGCGGTCGACGCGCTCTCCTCGAGCGGGCCGTGGGCCTCGAGCGCGCCGGTCGCCTCGTCGGGGCCCGTCGCGGCGAGCGCCTCCCAGCGCGTGGTCGCGACGGGGAAGGTCCGGCGCTTCGACGCCCAAACCGCCAACCGCGCGCTCGAGCGCGCGGCGAAGCTCGCGTCGACCTCGTGCGGAAAGAAGCAGGGGCCCCGCGCCATCGCCCTGCGCGTCGTGTTCAACCGCTCGGGGCGGCCCATCCGGGTGAGCCACAAGCACGTCCCGGACGCGCTCACCGAGACCGGGCTGTGCGCGCAAGGCGTCATCTACTCGGCGATGATGGACCCGTTCGACGAACCGCCCGAGGCGGTGGTGGCCTTCGTCGTCGGGATCGACTGAGCGCTGGCCTGCGCGCGGAGGCCCCTCAGGTGCGTCCACCGCCGCGAGCTCCGCCCTCCCCGGGCGCCGCCGCGCCGCGCGCGCGCTCGCGCCACAGGGTCGGCGACGCGCCGAACACCTCGCTGAACTTGGTCGAGAAGTGCTGGAGCGAAGAGAAGCCGGCGTCGAGGGCGATCGCGGTGATGGGATCTTGCGTGTCGGTGAGCCGGCGCGCCGCCGCCTTCAGGCGGGCCGAGGTGAGCTCAGCTCGAAACGACGTGCCCGCCTCGGTGAGCCGCCGCTGCAGCGTCCGCTCCGAGAGGCCGAGCGCCGAGCAGGCGCCCGCCATCGTGGCCTCCGCGAGGCGCGCCGCAAGGTGGTCACGCAGCCGGCCGACGATCGGGTCGACCCCCCGCACTGTGGCGACCCCTGCGTCGAGCACCGCGGCGAGCCCGTCGGGCGCGCCGAGCGCCGCGAGCCCAGCCCTCGCGTCGGAGACGACCGTCACCGGGTACGGCGCCTCGAGCACGCCGAAGAAGCCGGCGACGACGGCGCCCTCGAGGCCGCTGGGGCGGACGAGCACGAGCCGCTCGACCTTCTCGCCGAGCGCCGCGCGCTCTTCGCGTACATAGGCCGCGATCGCCTCGAACGCGCCGGCGTCGGCCGCCTCGATGCGGCTGGTGTCAACGATCGAGCGGTGCCTCGGCACATGAGGCTCGAGCTCGACCCGGAGGGAGCGCACGAGGTGCGCTCCCTCCTGCCGGTCGGGCCTACCGAACAGGACGACGCCGAACAGGCCCGGCTCCGAGCAGAAATGGAGCCATGTCGCCCCAGCGACGAAATGTCCGGCGGGGTGACGTCGAAACACCTCGGGCTCGACGCGCTCCACCCGACCATGGTCGGCGGGCCCGCGCCGCTCGGCAAGCCGTCAGCCTGCTGGGAGGGCCGTGGTCGTCGAGACGGCCGCGTGGTGGAAGCCGAGGCGCGTGTCCGCGAAGCGCCCGAGGCGCTGGGAGAGGACCTCCTGGATCGAGGGGAACGGGATGCGCTTCACCACCTCGAAGCTCGGGTACGCGTACACGATCACCTCGTTGAGCCCGCGGTGCGCGGAGAGCAAGAAGCGCCCATCAGGGCTCCGGCCGAGGCCGTAGCTGCCGTCGATGGCGGAGAAGCGCGTCGCGCGCAGCGCCTTCAACAGGACGTGGGTATTGCCCGGGACGTCCGTGCGCGCGAAGCTCTCGATCACGTTGTTGGCGGCGGTGCGCCAGCCCTTGAGCGCCGCGAGCGGCCCGGGACGCTCGTCGATGAAGCGCAGCTGAGTGAGCGTCTCGAGGTCGACCTCGATCAGCGCCCCGCTCGCGCACGCGTTGTACAGGACGTGCGTCTCGGTCACGACGACGTCCGAGGTGAGCGCGCCCGGCCAGTCCTTGGGGATGCTGAGGTGGCGCGTCACCGAGGCCGAGGGGCCGTCGATCTCGAACAGGTAGTTCTTGAAATGGGCGATGGTGTATTCGCAAAACTCGCCGTGCCCCTGCGGGGCGCAGCGCTGAGTGGGCGCGTAGAAGACGTCGCGCGTCGGATGAGCGCCGAGGTGCCAGACCGTCGCCGGCAGCCCGACCACCCTCGGGGTGCCGGTCTTCAGATCGAAGACGCCCGCTTGGTTGGCGTAGCCAGCGCGGTCGTGATCCATGGCGCCATAGAAGAGGTATTGGCCCGAGGCCGAGCGCTTGAGCGCGTGCGGCAAGGTCACGCCGTGGGGGCCGAGGCGCTCGGGGCGCTCGAGGTCGTCGAGATCGAATCGGTAAAAGTCGGGTCCGAGCACGGTGATGAAGCTCCGCTCGCTGGTCCACACCACGTGCGTCTGGCTGCTGTAGAAGGTGTCGGGCACGGCGAAGCGAAGGGTCGAGAGGCGCCGGATCTCGCGCAGGGTGCGCGGCTCGAAGAACAGCAGCGTCTGCGAGAGGTTCCCCAAGAAGCCCACCGTGCCGCCGGGGCTCAGCTGCAGGGCGTGGCCGCCTGCGAGCCCGTCGAAGTAGCGGACGTCGATGTCCCAGCGGTCCCGGGCGGGGTCGCACGAAAGTCGCGCGACCCCGGCGAGGCCTTCGAACCCATTGAGGCAGTTTCCGTCGAGCGCGATGAAGTAGTCGAATGCGGTCATGGTCGAGCTCCTGACACTTGCGGGGGGGGCCGGCTCAGCTGAGCGAGAGCGACGGCGCGACGCCGCGCTCTCGCGGGCGCTCGACGAGCTCGCGCAGCTCCTTCGCGACGACGCCAGCGGCGGAGCCGTCGACGATGCGGTGATCGAACGTCGCGCACAGCCTGAGGACGGGGCGCGCCTCGACCCGCCCGTCGACGACCATCGGCCGCGGCTTCACCTCGGTCAGCAAGAGCAGCATCGAGGTCCTGCCGGCGGGGAGGAAGGGGGCGAACGCCGTGTCGATCCCGAACGAGCCGACGTTGGTCACGACGGCCGTGCCGAATGGGTCGCGCGGCATCCCGTGCTTGGGGAGGTCGAGGTGCAGCTCGTTGGTGAGCAGATCGGTCAAGACGAGCGCCGGGCGGGTGAGCCACCAGGGCATGGCCCGCAGGGTGTCGCGGCTCTTCTGGTAGCCGGGGTCTTCGCCGCGGCGCACCCCACGCGCGCCCTTCTCGACGGCGTCGATCATCGCGCTGAGGTCGAGCTGATCGGCCGACGCGATCCGCGCGCCCGACAGGTCCTTGCCGCCGTCCGTGGCGACCGACACGAACAGGTCGACCGTGCGCCTCAGCTCGACCCGCGCGCCGAAGCGGATCTTCGCGTTGAGCTCGGGGTGGCGGGCGAAGACCCTGGCGAGGGCGTGCGCGACCACGTGCGTGATCGTCAGGCGGCGGCCGGTCTCGGCCCGGAAGCGGTCGATGAACCGGAGCGTCTCGGTCACGTCGACGTCCATCGACCCGTAGATCGAGGGGTCGCTCGGCCTCTTCCACATGGCAGCCGCGATGCGGCGGAACGACGAGAGGGTTTCGGCCGGGGTGAACGCATCGGTCATGGTGGGCTCCTTCAGCGAGGTCGTCGCCGACGGTCTTACCCCGCCCCGCCGAGGCGGCCTTCCTGCTCGGCGCCAAACGGTTCTTCGTGCGCGCCAGGGCGCGAGGGCCCGCGCGCGGCCTGGCGCGACAGTGCGGGCGCTTCTCTGTACGCTCCTCGGGCGATGGCGCGCACCTACAAGACCGTGACCGGGCAGGCTCTGCACTTCTTGCTGCGCCCGCACGAAGGGGCGCCGCGCGGGCCGATCCGTTCGGAGGCGGCCTGGAAGGCGGCCGACCTCGCGCGCAAGAGCGATCTGATCGTGCAGCTCGACGGCGCGGAGATCGCGGAGCTCGAGGCGGCGGCGCGCGCGGCGCGCGCGACGGGCAAGCCCCTCGGAGCGCTCACGGCGGCTGACTTTCCGCTGCCGACCTTCGGCGCCAAGCTCGCGCGGTTCCGTCGCGCGGTCTCGCTCGGGGTGGGCGTGCAGGTCATGCGCGGCGTGCCGATCGACCGCTGGTCGGTCGACGACAGCGAGCGCTTCTTCTGGTGCTTCGGGCAACACCTGGGCACGGCGGGCGCGCAGAACCGCGACGGCGAGCTGCTCGGCCACGTCCGCGACGAGGGGCTGTCGTACGACGACCCCACGGTGCGCGGCTATCGAACGTCTGCCAAGCTCGATTACCACTGCGACGCCGCCGACGCGGTCGGGCTCTTGTGTCTGCGCACCGCGAAATCGGGTGGCATGAGCCGCTTCGTCAGCTCGGTCACGGTGTTCAACGAGCTCATCGCCGCGCGCCCCGATCTCGCGGCGAGGCTCTTCGAGCCGATGGCCTTCGATAGCCGGGGAGATGGCGGCGTCGACTACTTCATGATCGCGCCCTGCCGCTACGCGGGCGGCGCGCTCAAGACCTTCTACCACGCGGACTACTTCCGCACCGCCGAGCGCCAGCCAGGCGCCCCGAAGCTGAGCGCCGAGCTGCGCGAGCTGTTCGACACGTACGACGCGATCGCGAGCTCCGAGGACAACCGCTTCGAGATGGAGCTCGCGCCTGGCGACGTCCAGCTCTTGTCGAACCACACGGTGCTGCACTCGCGCAGCGCCTACGAAGACCACGCCGAGCCGGAGAAGAAGCGGCACCTGCTCCGGCTGTGGCTGTCGTTCGATCGCCCGCGGTCACTGCGCGCGCTGCCCTCGCTCGGCCTCGAGGCGGCGAGGCTGCTCCGGGCGCTCGGCGCGGGGCGCCTGCGAAAGCGCCTCTACGGCGCGCGCGCGCGCGCGTCCGCCCCGTGAGCCGCTACACCCCTTCGAACAGACAGATCGCAGCCTGCTGGGGGTCTTGGGCGACCGCGAACGCGCCGACGCCCGGGACCGCGATCGCCTCGACCAGGATGGCCCCGCCGAGGCGCTTCACGCGGTCGCGCGCGGGCGCGAGCTTGTCGACGACGACGTAGTTGAGCCAGTGCGCGCGCACGCCGGCGGGGGCGGGGGTGATGCTCGCGATCTGGTTCGCCATCCCGTCGCCGAGGCCGAAGGTGGTCATGTCGGGCCCGAAGGGCGAGGTCTTCCAGCCATAGACCTGGGTGTAGAAGGCGATCGACTTCGCGACGTCGGGGGTGTTGATGCTCTCCCAGCAGAACTCCCCCACCTTGGGCGGAGCGGGCGACTTGCCTTCGCTCGTGGGGCAGAAGGCGCAGGTGGCGGCGCCGAGGTCGTCGAAGAAGATGCCGAACCTCCCGATGTCGGGGATATTGGTCCCCGGCTTGACCACCTTGCCCCCGGCAGCGAGCGCGGCCGCGAGCGTGTCATCGACGCTCGAGACGTGCACATAGCCGAGCCAGTGCGAGGGCATCTCCCTCACGGGGGCGGCCATCGCGCCGGCGACCTCGACGCCGCTCGCGTCGAACAGCGTGTAGGTCGAGTCGCCCATCGGGACGTCGCGGGTCTTCCAGCCGAACACCTCGCCGTAGAACGCCTTCGCCCGAGGCAGGTCGTGGGTCAGGAGCTCACGCCAAACGAAACGACCGGTCGTAAGTGCCATGGGTCACCTCTCGGGTGGGGATTGGGCGGCCGATAGGATGATGAACATGCGGGCTCGTCAAGGCGCCCCGGTGTAAGCTCTCGGCCTTCCATGCAGGACGAGGCGACGGTCACCGAGTCTCCCTCCAAGGTTCGAGCCCGTGACCCCGAGGAGCGTATGCGGGCGTTCCGCCGCGTGTTGTCTGCGCTCATGCGCAGCGACGCGGCCGAGCAAGGCGACATGGGCACGGCGCTCGCCCACCTGACGGAGATCGCCTCGGAGACGATGCGCGTCGAGCGCGCGAGCGTGTGGCGCTTCAGCGACGACCGCTCGAAGCTGGTGCTGGAGGACCTCTACGAGCGGACACCCGACCGTCACGTCTCGGGGAGCGTGCTCGATGCGCTCGACAAGCCGCGCTATTTCGAGGCGCTGTGCGAGGAGCGCTGCGTCGCCGCGCATGACGCCCGCGCGGACGGGCGCACCAGCGAGTTCGCCGACACGTACCTCGAGCCGCTCGGCATCTCGTCGATGCTCGACGCGCCGATCCTGTTCCAGGGTGATCTGGTCGGGGTCGTGTGTCTGGAGCACGTCGGCGCGCCGCGCACCTGGCTCGCGTGGGAGGAGGTCGCGGCCGGCTCGTTCGCGGACTTCGTCGCGATGGTCCTCGCGGCAGCGGAGCTCAACCGCCGCACGGCGGAGGCGCGCCAGGCGAAGGCCGAGCTCGAGCGCAGGGCGGCAGAGATCCCTCGACGCGGCTTGAAGTCGACGGGCGCCGACGGGACGCGTGCCTTCTTCGATTTCGCGCCGGCTGCGCTGATGGTCTTGCACATGGACAACGGCGGCCTGTTCGCGATCAACCGACGCGCGAAGGCGCTCTTGCGGCACTTCGACGCGGGGCTCACCGCCGAGGACATCGGCGACGTCTTCGACGCGGACGAAGACTGCGATCGTGTGCTCGCGAAGGTGGACTCGGGGCTGAGCACGTTCCGGGTCGACGTGGGGCTGCGCCGGGCAGACGGGACGCGCCTCGCCGCGCGAATGATGGCGCAGCGGATGCCGTTCGACGGCGAGCCGTCCCTGGTCGTCTCCGTCGAAGAGGCGCCCGCAGAGCTGGGCTGATTTTTTTCCCGCGCGCCCGCTGCCGCGGGTCCCTTCGGATGTCCCGCGGCCGAGCCCGCGAGAAATCCGGCGCGGGGGGGGTTCCCGCGCGCCCGCTGCCGCGGGTCCCTTCGGATGTCCCGCGGCCGAGCCCGCGAGAAATCCGGCGCGGGGGGGGTTCCCGCGCGCCCGCTGCCGCGGGTCCCTTCGGATGTCCCGCGGCCGAGCCCGCGAGAAATCCGGCGCGGGGGAAGACTCTTAGGAGCTGCGCAGGGCCTCGCAGGCGTACAGGGCATCCATCAAGGCGACCGCGCGCGGGGATCGCACGCGCCAGTCCATCCGGTTCATCACGTACCCTACGGTCAGGCCGTGGACCGGGTCGCACCACCCGAGCGCGCCTCCCATCCCCGCGTGACCGAACGCCTCACGCGTCGGACCGAAGACCCCGGGCTCCTCCTTGAGGAAACCTTGAGACCAGCCGAGCGCCTTCTGCAGCACGCGGTCGCGCTCGGACCAGCCCTGACGCCGATAGAGGGGCTCGAGCGTCTTTTCGTCGAAGTAGCGCCGGCCGTCATGCTCGCCGTTCGACGCGAAGGGCAGGTATGCACGCGCGAGCCCGTCGGCGCTCGACGTCGCGGACGCCCACGCCAGATCGGACCGGCGCACGGCGACCCCGTTGTACGCGGCGAGGCCGCCTGGGCCCAGCGCCGGGTTCGTGAACGCGCGACGCGCCAGCGAGCGCGGCTCGAGGACGGCGTGGAACATCCTCGACTCCGCCGAGCCACCGCGCAGTGCGGCGCGCAGCATATGAGCCACACGCGCGGGCGCCGACGGAGGGACCAGGGTCGCGACGCGCCCCGCCTCTTCCTCTGCGCGAGCGCCGAGGCGCGCGTCGGAGCCGAGCGGCTCGAACAGCTCCCGGCGCAACAGCTCACCGATGGGCTCCCCCGCGACGCGCTCGAAGACCTCCCTCGCGTAGAGGCCGAACGACAAGGCGTGGTAGCCCTGGTCGGCGCCCGGCTCCCACGCCGGGCGCTGGACCTCCAGCGCGCGCCGGACGCGATCACGCTCGGCCGCCGACATGCAATCGGCGAGCGTGATCGGCTCGTCGAGCGCAGCGAGCCCCGCCTGGTGGTTGAAGAGCTGGCGGAGCGTCACCGACTGTTTGCCGCTCGTCCCGAACCCTGGCCAGACGCTGGTGACGGGCGCGTCCCATTCGAACAGCCCGCGCGCAGCGGCGAGGTGGAGCGCCATCGAGGCGAGCCCCTTTGTCACCGAGAAGACGACGAGGCGGCTCTCGGGCCCCCACGGCTCGCCGGTCGTTCGATCGGCGAGCCCGCCCCAGAGGTGCGCGACGCAGACCCCTCGCCGATACACGGCGAACGCAGCGCCGATCTCCTCACCGGCGGCGAGGTGGGCGGCGAAGCGCTCGGCGAGCGGCTCGAAGCCCTCCTCGACACCCCCGCGGGCGGGGTAGGGAGCCGCGCGCGGGAAGGCGGTCCTCATCTCGTCGAGATCAGGCGCAGGTGACGGTGACTTGGTGCGTGTGGTCGTTGCCGACCGTCGAGGTCACCATGACCTGCTGGCCCCCCGCGAGCATGCCGAACTGCGCCGCGGTGATGGTGATCTGGTGTCCGTGGCCGGAGCTGCCCTGGATGTCGTAGATCTTGTCGGCCGCGGCGAGCACGTCCGCCTCGGACACGACCAGCTCGTGGCCGTGGTTGGTGCCGATCGTCTCGGTGCACTCCAGGCCGGCGCCACCGCCGCCACCGCCCTCGGACGGCGTGCCGCCCTGACCCGCGCCGCCGCCACCGTTGGACGGCGTGCCGCCCTGACCCGAGCCACCGCCACCGTTGGAGGGAGACCCGCCCTCGGCCTCGCCGCCGGTGCCGCCGCCGCTGCCGCCGGTCCCGGTGGTGTCGTCTCCGCAGCCAAAGGTAGCCGTGCCCGCCGCGGCGAGCGTCCCGAGAACGAAATTCTTGCGCGTAAGTTTCATGAAAGAAGCTCCTGGGTGGTGATTCGGGGGGCCACGCCGCGACGCGGCAATAAAGACCCCGATGCGGCTGATGCTAGCGGACGAGCGGGCGCGAACGCAAAACCCTCCCTCTCCAGGGGAGCCGGCGGCCGCGCCGAGAGGGAAAGCGCCGCGCAAAAACGGCGCGTGCAAAAACGGCGCGCGCAAAAATATTACCCTCGCGCCGGTTTGCTCGCGCGCTCGGGCGCGGGCAAACCGAAGGGACCCGCGCCAGCGGGCGCGCGAGAAAAAAATATTACCCTCGCGCCGGTTTGCTCGCGCGCTCGGGCGCGGGCAAACCGAAGGGACCCGCGCCAGCGGGCGCGCGAGAAAAAATTACCCTCGCGCCGGTTTGCTCGCGCGCTCGGGCGCGGGCAAACCGAAGGGACCCGCGCCAGCGGGCGCGCGAGAAGAAAATCACGGGTGCGACGCCGGTCTTCATGACCACTGCGCTCGTGCTGACGATGATGGGCGTGTCCGCGACCGTCGCCGCGGCGCTCTTCTACTCGTACGCCGCCCTGCGCATCGCGCACAGCGTCTGCTACGTGCGGGGCATCCAGCCCCTTCGCACGATCTCGTTTGTGCTCGCGCTGATCATCCAGGTCGTGGTGCTAAGAATCATCGGCTACGGCGCGTTCGCGGGCTGACGACAAAACGAGAGCGCCCCCGCGCGCTCCAACCGTGAGGCAGGAGCATGCGAGGGCGCGAGCGGACGGCGAAGCCCGGTCGGCTCGACCGGGCCTCGTTCAGGCGCTCAGTTGGGTGCGCAGAAGTCCCCGCCGAGCGAGCTCAGCGCAGGGATGGCGATCGTCGGCTCCGCCTCGTCGAGCGAGAGCAGGTACGCGACGAGCTGGCGCTTCTGATCGTCGGTCGGGTCGAAGACCTGAGCGACGGCAGAGCGGTGATGGCCCGCGAAGAAGGTCTCGTCGAACACCTCCTCCAGCGTGCGCGCGTTGCCCCCGTGGAAGAACGGCGCGCCGGTCTGGACGCCCAAGAGGCTTGGGACGTTGAAGCCCCGCGAGGTCGCGGCGCCGCCCTGACCGAGGGTCACCATGTCTTGGCGCAGCTCCGCGATCCCCACCGCCGCGGGGCCGACTCCGACCGTGCCCGCTGCCGGGAACGTGCCGACGTTGCGGATCAAGCACAGGATCTGATCGTTGGCTGCGTTACCGAAGCGCATGCGCGCGTTACTGGCGTCGGGTGCTGCGACGGGGAGCAACGCCGCGGGGAAGGTCGCGGCCGTCGTCTCGGTGAGCCACTCGGCGTTGAGCAGGTCGGCGTTCCCAGTGTCCCCGACCGTCCAGAAGACGCTGGAGATGGTCCACTTCGCGCCCGAGTGGCAGGCGACGCAGTTGCCTTGCGAGGTCGAGGCGAAGATCGTCTCACCGGCGGCGACGTCTGCGGCGACGAGCCCGACGGGCCGGCGCGGCGAGCGGACACTCTGCAGGTAGAGGTCGATCTCCTCCCAGTCGTCGAGCACGGAGTGCGGGTGCGCCGAGGTCCCGAAGGGCGCCTCGCCGTTCGGGGAGGCGGGGTTCGCGACGTCGGCAGTGCTGCCGGACAGGCCCTGCTGAGGCGGCGTCTCGGCGGCGATGTTGATGCGCTGGCCGTTGCTGATGGGCGCGGCGGAGCTCGACACGATCGCGCCGACGCCACCCGACACGCCGCGCGTGTTGAGCTCGAAGTCCGCGGTCTCGTCGAAGATCGCCGACCAGTTGTAGGCGCGGCGATCGGTCGGGTCGTCCGACGCGAAGCTGCCGTCGAGGCTCGTCGATTGGCGCGGGCCGCGCGCGAAGTACCAGGTGACGTTGTCGGTCAGGCCGTCGATGTGGCACGCGGCGCAGGAGCCCCAGCCTTCGCCGCCGAGCGACCAGCGACCGAGGCCGGTGTTGAAGAAGCGCTTTCCCTTGAGGCGCCGCAAGCCCTCGCCCGTGGGCAAGGTCGCGGAGGCCACCGGCGCGCCGACGATCGCTTGGGCCGCGAGCGACAACGCTGTCACCTCCTGGGAGCCGTCGTTGGCGACGAACGCGAACCCATCCGCGCCGTCGATCGTCGCGATGCCGATCGGGTTCTTGATGGTCGTGTCGCTCGCGTCCACGCGCAGGTTGATGAAGTCGTTCGTGGCCGAGCCCACGCTGACGACCGTGTCGCCGGCGATCTCGAGCCGGAACACCGCGTCGGTGCCCATCGCCGAGACGTAGGCGAAGTCGCCGAAGAACGCGAGGTCGGTGGGCAGGTGCGGCATCCTCGCGGAGTCGATCGCCGGAGCGTCGAAGAGCGCGTCGAGCGCGACCGTCGACGCGGAGTCGTCCGAGAGGTCGACCAGCGACAGCGCCGGGTGCGTCGTCGTCTTCACGTTGGTCGCGATCGGCGCGCAGGTGCCGTTGCCGGTGTTGCAGGTACCGGCAGGTGAGCCGAAGCCGCAGTCGGCGTCGGCGGTGCACGCGAGCGTGCAGGCGCCGCTGCTGCAGACCGAGGCGCCTCCGAAGGCGCTGCAGTTCGCGGTCGCCGTGCACGCGCCGCGCTGGAAGACGCCGAGCGGCCCCTCGGGCGAAGCGCAGGTGCTGGCGACGTACGCGAAGTTATCCTTCAGCGTGACGCTGTTGACCTGGTTAACGAAGCAGCCGGTGGTGCCGTTGAGGTGATCACGGAAGCCCGTATCGGTGACCGGGGGCAGATCGATCGCGGTCGCGACGAGGGTGTCCGCCGCGATCGAGTACAGGATGCCGGACTTCGAGATGTCGGCGTCGACGCCGTTCGCTCCGTCCGGGATGGTGCGCTGGCCGTACCACTCGCTGACGACGACGCGGGTCGCGTCGGCGGCGATCGCGCGAGGGTGCGCGAGGGCGGGTCGCGGCTGGACGTCACCGAGGTAGCCGGTGGCGGCGAGCGTCGCGTTGAGGTCGACGGTATCGGCGACGGTGTTGTCCGCCGTGTCGATGACGCTGACCGTGCCCTCGACCCAGTTCGCGACGTACAGGCGCGTGTTGTCGGGCGAGAGCGCGAGGCCGGTCGGCTCGGCGCCGACGTCGATCTCGGCGATGATCTCGGGGCCGTTGGTCAGGTTGTCGATGACCACGACCTTGTCCTCGTTGCGGAGGGCGACCCACGCGCGACTGTTGCAGCCGTCGATGACGACGCTCCACGGCTCGCTACCGGCGCCCGTGGCGACCTCTGCCGTCTTCTCGACGGCCGGGTCGCCGGCGCCCGGGTACGTGACGGCGAACACGGAGACCGAGCCGACGTCGCGGTTCGTGACCGCGAGCACGGCGTCGTCGTCCGAGAGGGCGATCGCGCTGCCTCGGGACTCGACGTCGAGCGCGTCGGAGCAGGCGTACGCCTCGGCGCCGCCTCCGCCGGTTCCTCCGCCGGCGCCGCCGGCGCCCCCCTGCGCGGAGCCTCCCTGCGCGGCGCCGCCGCCGCCCACGACGGGCTCGCCGCCGTTGCCGCCCCCGCCGGTCGCGGTCGTGTCGTCGCCGCAGCCTGCGGCGACCATGAACAGCGCGGTCACCAAGCCAAGCGCGGAGGCCGTGCCCCCGGTCCGCCCCATCGTTCGTCCGTCGTGTTTGGTCATCACGACCCCTTTCTCACCAAGGTCTACAAAGATGGAGGATCCCCACGACCCCGCGATCGACGCGTGGTCGCAGGTCGCCTCCCGAGCTCACAAGATGACGCACGGAAACGAATAGCTGAACCCCCCGAGCGTCGATGGGTACCATAGGCGCCGGCTATGACGACGGCGAGGGGTCTTCCGCGATGGCGCTAGAGCTGGGTGATCTCCGCTACTTCCTCGAGGTGAAGGCGAAGGGGACGCTGACGGCCGCGGCGCGTTCTCTCGGCGTGAGCCAGCCCTCGCTCACCGCCGCGATGCAGCGGCTGGAGCGCCACTTCGACACGAAGCTGCTGTTGCGCGACCACAGGGGCGTCAAGCTCACGGTGACCGGCCGCGCCCTCGCGAACGACCTCGAGGAGGTTTTCGACCTGCTGGCGCGGGCCGAGCAGCGGGTCACCGGCCTCGAGGACGGCGAGGCCGGGCGCTTCGTGATCGGCTGCTACGAGTCTCTCGGCGCTTACTTCCTCCCGGAGTTCTTGCGCAGCTTCTTCGACAGCCACCCGAAGACCGATCTCTCGGTGCACAACACGAGCTCGTCTGGGGTGAGGGAGGCGGTCCTCGAGCGAACGGTCGACTTTGGCCTGATCGTCAACCCGCGGCCGCATCCGGATCTCGTCCTCGTGGAGCTGTTCGACGACGCGGTCGACTTCTTTGCGCTCGGCAGAGACGGCGCGAGCACCGCGAAGAGCCTCGCCGACGCGCTCGAGCGCGTGGCGGCCGGCCCGCTCGTCCACGCAGCGCGCGTCACCGAGAGCCAATCGCTCATGGCCCAGCTCGAGGAGCGCGGGTGCGTGCCGCGCAGGGTGCTCGCGTGCGGAGACTTCGAGCTCGTCAAATCGCTCCTGCTCGCAGGCGTGGGCGTCGGCCTCCTGCCACGCCGGGTCGCGGCCTACGGGCACGAGGGCAAGCTCGTGCGCCTGCACCCCGAGCTGCCGTTCTTCAGCGACAAGATCTTCCTCGCGTACCGCGCAGACCTGCACAAGACCAAGGCGGCTGCGATGGTGAAGGACGCGCTCGTCACGCACGGCCGGAGGCTCCGCGACGCCCATCGACCGGCGGCGCCGAGCGCTCCGCGCAAGCCCGAGCGGCGGGGCGGTCGGGCGCGCTAGTCCCGTGGAAACGAAGTTTCCACGCAAACAATGAGGGGGGTGTCCCTAGATTGAAAGCGGCGGCTGCGCGGCGCGGACCGCTGACGCTAGCCAGCGGTCGAACGTGGCGCGCTGGGTCGTCGACTCGAAGTCACGGCCGAGGATCATCCCCGCTGTCTGGATCGCCATGGACAGCACCTTCGAGCTGACGAGGTACCGCACCTGGACCTCCTGATCGGTGTTGGTCTTGCCGAACGCCCGGATCAGATCGCGGGCCTCGGGCGAGTAGCTGGTGACCTCCGCCCAGTCGTGGAAGACGCGGATCTTGCCGTACCGCTCGAGCGCGCGACGCGCCTCTTGGATGTAGAAGCGCGTGAGCGCCGCGGTGCCGTGGCCGGTGACGCGGGTGGCGAGCACCCCGGGTGCCGGAAACCACACGTCGGCGTGCTCACCCGCAGCGCCGCAGAACTCTCGCACCTCCCCCACGAGGCGAGAGCGTACTCGGTCGAGGGTGCGGCTTGAACCGTCCCCTGAGCTCAGGCCGAAATGGAGTAGCCGCCGTCGATGACCAGCGTCTGCCCGGTGATGTAGCTGGCCGCATCCGACGCCAGGAAGACCGCCGCGCCTGCGACCTCTTCCGGGCGGCCATAGCGCCGGAGCGCGGCTCGCTCGTTCCAGCGGGTGACCAGATCGTCGTTGGCCAACAGGCTGGCTGCGAAGCGGGTGTCGACCAGGCCGGGGGCGACGCAGTTGACCCGGATGCCGCTCGGCCCGAGCTCCACCGCGAGCGTCTTGGCGAGGGAGATCACCGCGGCTTTGGTCATGCCGTACACCCCCATCAGCGGGGAGGCGAGGATCCCCTGGGTGCTCGAGACGAAGACCATCGAGCCGGGCGCGCCGCGCGCGACGAGGTGCTTCGCGGTCTCGCGGGCGAGCGAGAAGTACGCCCGCGCGTTCGTCTCGAAGGTCTTGTCGAAGACCTTGTCGTCGGCCGACACCATGGGCCCGAAGTGCGGGTTCGTCGCCGCGTTGTTGACGAGCACGTCGAGGCGGCCGAGGCGGGCCAGCACCTCGGAGAGGAGCTGCTCCGCGGCGCCCTCCTTGCCGACGTGCGCGGCGATCGTCTCGACGTCGAGCCCGTCCTGCGCGAGCTCGGCCTTCGCCTGGTCGAGGTTCTCCTGCTTGCGCGACACGATGGCGACCCTGGCCCCGGCCTCGGCGTAGGCGCGCGCGATGGCGAGGCCGATGCCGCGGCTCGCCCCCGTGACGAGGGCGGTCTTCCCTTCGAGCGAGATCTTCATGCGCGCGTTCTGGACGCGTCGCTCGAGCCGCGTCAATGTCGGGGCCGATGCGGCTCACCGTCGGCCTCGCCATCTTCGAGGGCTCCCCGCGCGAGGCGCTCGACGACGAGGACCTCGTCCGCGCTGCGCTCGTCCGCGCGGTCGAGGCGGGGGGGTTTTCGCTCTACGACCTGCGCATCGTGCGCTTCGTGCCCCAAGGGTTGACCGGCGCCGCGATCGTGGGCGAGTCACACCTGACGATCCATACCTGGCCGGAGGAGGGCAAGGCGTTCGTCGATGTCGCGTCGTGTGGCGAGCCGGCGGGTGTCGAGCGGGCGCTCGCTGCGTTCGAGCAGGCGCTGCCCGGCGCGCGGCGCGTGGATCTCGAGCTGCGCACGATGGGCACTCCTTCGCCGTCAGCCGCTCGTGGCTAGACGCGCGCGCGCGAAGCGGCCGAGCGCGTCGAGCGCTGCCGCAGGCAGCTCGTGCCCTCCGCCGTGGGCGATGAGCTCGACGCTCGCGCCGGCAGCGGTGAGCAGATCTCGCAGCTCTTCGGCGAGGGAGAACGGCAACAAAGCATCGCGCCGCCCGTGCGTCTGCAGCACGGAGAGCTTCGCAGCGGTGGCCGCCGCGGCCGCGCGCCATCGCTCGCGGCAGAGCAGGGTGCCGGACAGCACGACGAGCCCGGCGAAGGGGCGATCCGCGAACAGGCTGATCTCGGTGGTGACCATCGCGCCCTGAGAGAAGCCGCCAAGGAGCGCTCGCGATCGGTCGAGCCCGCGATCGCGCTCGAGCGCTTCGAGGCAGCCCTCGAGCGCCGCGCGCGCCTCGGCGAGCCCGTCGGGCGTCGTGTTCGCGAGCTCGTCGCGGCTTCCTGTGCGCAGCGCCCGCTCGAGCGCGAGCATGTCGATGGGCCACCACGCGCGGGCGTCCCCCCCGAAGCCGAGCTCCAGCCGGAGCGGGGCCTCCGGGAAGAACCAGCGGACGCCGCGCCCAACGTCGATCTCCCGCCACAGCGGGACGAGATCGTCACCGGGGGCGCCGAAGCCATGGCACAACACGACCGCGGGTCCGGAGCCACCGCCGTCGCCGTCGTCTCCGCCTGCCGACCAAACGTCGAGCTCACCCGCGCGCTGCCGCTTCATCCCGACTCCTTCAGGGTCCGGTGGAGGACGAGCGCAGGCGCCGGACCGTCGTCGACCCGCAGCTCGAGGCGCACCTTTCGCGAGGTCTTGCCGCCGCACATCCGCTGGCTCGTGACCCGCGCTCCGCGCGCGAGGGCGTCTTTCTGGGTCGTCTCGTCGACCAGGCGCAGATCGAGCCCGGCTCCGGACTCGAGCGCGACGATCACCTCGGTGCACGTCCCCTGAGAGACCACGAAGCTCGACGTGTGCAGGACCTGTGGCTCGAGGTCGACCGGGCGGGCGTCCTCGATGATGGCAGGCGACTCGGCCTCTGCGCCGAGCACGCGGTCGAGCAAGCGCGCGGCGGCGACGGGCCGCTTCATGAGCGCCGGCGTCGCGGCCTTCCAGGTGCGGACATCGACGACGAACGGCCCCGCGCGCCCTCGTGACTCGACGTCGGCGCGCACGGTCCGCGCTGGCCCGCACGCGTACGTCGTCGCGCGCAGCGAGCCCTCGGCCTCGCCGAGCAGGGCGCCGTCCGAGGCCCAGAGCGCGGCGGCGACCGGACCGAGCGGCTTGCCCGCCACGACGTCGACCCGCGAACACCCAGCCGCGAGCTTGAGATCGATGACCGTGCGTGAGCCCACCTTCGCCTCCCCCGTGCCAGAGGGGAGCGGCTTGCCCCACGGCCCATCGAGGAGGTCCGCGAGCGCGGCGCGGGCGGCCTCCGCGGGGACGCTCTGCGACGCGCGCTCGACGCGCGACGGCTCGGCGAGCTCGCTGATCGCCCCTTTGGGCGAGCGGCCGAGCACGACCGCCACGATGCCCGAGCCGCCGCGCGGCCGGGCCGCGATGGTGATCTCGTCGCCGGCCTCGGAGCACAGCACGATCGAGCGATCTCGCCCGTCGGGCCACGCCCGGGCGATCACGCGGCCGGCGGTGTCCTCGATCGAGACGTCGAGAGTGGCGACGTCGTCGGAGGGGACGACGAACACGTCCAGGCAGCGACCCGCATCGATGCCGATGGTGCTCCTCGTGGGCGCGCGCGCATCGACCACGGTGGCGAACCGGCGGACGTCCTCCCACGACGAGCCGATCGCTCGGCGGTGGGTCGCGAGCTTCGCTTCGAGGCCCGGCCAGCTCTCGAGGCGACCGCTCTCTTCGCCCGACTTGCGCGCGCCGACGGCCACCGCGGCGTCGGCGCTGCGATCCACGTCGACCTCGTGCGCCCCGATCGCGACGAGGCCCGAGCCGCTCGCGACGCGCGCGGCGAAGTAGGCGCGGTCGGGGTGCGGCGGGCAGAGCACGAGCCCGGCGTTGGCAGACGCCGACTCGTCGGTCGCGAGCGCGGCCCCGTCGTCCGCGAAGCCGAAGAGATCGAGATCCAGCACGCCCTTCGAGCCGCGCGCGTAGAGCAGCACGCAGCGCTCGGGCGGGAGCGAGACGAAGCCGCCGACCTTGTCGCCCTCTGCGGCGAGGCCCACCGCCACCACCACGAGCGGCCCTGCGCCTGCGCGCCCCGCGCGATCGGCGGGGTCCGACAACAGCTCCCGGCCGAGCAGGGGCGCCTCGACGACCTCGAGCGGGGCCGCGGGGGACGGGCAGCGCGGGGCAGCGTCGTGGCACGCCGAGGCGGCCGCCAGCGAGAGGGCGAGGACGTGAGCTCGCCTCACCTCAGCCTCCACACCGACAGCACCCAGCCCAGCGCGGCGCCTGGCGCATCGACGCGCAGCTCCGCCCCGTCGTGGCTCGTCGCGCAGAACGTCACCGAGGAGCCGTCGACGCCGGCGGGGACCTCCTCGGTCACCGCGCGCGGCGGCGTACGCACCGCGAGGCGCATCCCGCGGGGAGCGCCGCGAGCCACGCCGAGCGCCGCGACGTAGCAAGCGCCGGGCTCGGTCGGCATGGCCGTCACGACGGAGCCTTGGGCGCCGAGCGTCTCGAAGATGGGGCCGCTCTTGGGACCGCGGCGCAGCCGCTTCCGGAGGGCCGAGGCCAGCCCGGCGCGGGCGCGGTCGCCCCAGTGCTCGGGGATGCCCTCGGGGAGCGGGAACAGCGCGTCGAGGACCACTACCCTGCCCTTCGGCGCCGCCCCCGCGAAGGCGAGCGCGACGTCCGTCGTCTTGCCGAAGCACGCATCGAGCCGGGCGTCGGGCGTCTCGCCCCGATCGCGCGCGAGGCGCGCCCCGGACTCTGCCGAGCGCAGCTCTGCGTCGACGTCGAGGGCCGACGAGACCTCGGGCGCCTCGGCGACGACGAAGTAGCGATGGCATCCGGCGTTGGCCTTGAGGTCTACGCGCCCGGTTCCCAGCGCGTCGGCGCGGTGCTCCGACGCGAGCACGTTGGTCGCGCCGTCGGCCTTCGCGCCGAGCTCGGCCCGCTGGCGGCGCTCGCTGACGGCGCCGACCGCGAGCGGCGGCCCGACCTCGGCGCGTACCCCGACGGGGCCCGCCGCGCGCCCGAGGACCTCGGTCGGATCGTCGGCCACGCGCTCGCCCACGGACGCCCGGACCTCGAGCGCGGCTCGGGGCGACGTCATCTTCACGAGCGCTCGCTCGAGCGCGCCGTCGCAGCCAGAGAGCTGGATCAGGCCGGAGCTGGACTCGACGCGCCGCTTGCTCGCCGCGTCGTCGAGCTCGGCCAGCAGATCCTCGCCGCTCTCGGAGGCGCCGCTGCCGATCGCGACGAAGCTCACGCTGCGCGCGGCGATCAGCGTGACCGTCCGGCAGCGCCCCGCGCTCGACAAGGCGACCTCGACCGTCCGCCCTTCCTCCAGAAACCGGGTCTCCGCTCGCTCCAGCGTCAACCCGTCAGCCTGGTGGAGCGCCGCGACCTTGGCCGCGTCGTCCGTCAGCGTGGCCTCAGCGCGCCCGGCCACCGAGAGGGCGGCGAGGGCGGTGGCGGCGGCGGACGCTCGGAGCACGCGCGCCACTCTACCAGGAGCCGAGCGCGCGCGGACGGAGCGGGAGCCCCGTGGTAGGCTGCAGCGCCCGCCATGACCGAGGCCGCCGACACCCAGGCCGACGCGTACCCGCGGCGCGGCGATATCCTCGAGGAGAAGTACGAGATCCACGAGGTCCTCGGAGCCGGGGCGATGGGCTGCGTCCTCAAGGCCCAGCACCTGCTCCGCCGCGTCCCGGTCGCCCTCAAGTTCGTGAGCCCTGCGATCCTCGGCAACCGCGAGATCGTGGAGCGCTTCCTCAACGAGGGCGTGGCGTCCTCGAAGATCGACAGCGACCACGTCGTGAAGGTGTTCGACGTCAGCAAGCTGCCGAGCGGTGTCCCCTACATCGTGATGGAGCTGCTCGAGGGCGAGGACCTGTATCGGCTGCTGCGGCGCGAGGGCAAGCCCTACCTGGAGGACGTGCAGCGCGCAGTATACTTCACCCTCCAGATCTTGCGTGGGCTGCAAGCCGCCCACCGCGTGAACATCGTCCACCGCGACATGAAGCCGGCGAACTGCTTCGTCACCTCGAAGGACGGCGAGCCCGACTTCATCAAGATCGTCGACTTCGGCATCAGCAAGATCCGCCGGGACGAGGGCGACGCGGGGCTCGATCTGACGAGCGCCCAGGCCGCGCTCGGGACGCCGCTCTACATGTCGCTCGAGCAGGCGCGCAGCCCGAAGGACGTCGACGCGCGCTCGGACCTTTATTCGGTCGCCGTCATTTTGTACGAGCTGCTCGGGGGCATCACGCCCTTCGTCCCCCAATCGGGGACGCTGAGCGAGCTGTTCACGATGATCGCCCTCGAGCAGCCGCCTCCGCTGTCAGACCTTCGCCCCGAGCTGCCCGAGGCGCTCGTCCGAGCCGTCCACAAGGGCCTCCACAAGGACCGCGCGGCTCGCTACCAGTCCGCCGCCGAGATGGCCGAGGCCCTCGCGCCCTTCTCCGACGAGCGCAGCGACCATTTGCTCTCGCGCTTCCTGAAGACCGCGCATGGTCCGCGCACCCGCCCTCCGCCGGCCTCCGCGGCGGCGTCTCCCCCTTCGCCGGGCTCCCCGCCGGCCCAGACCGGCACGCTGATGATGAGCGGCGCTCCCGTCACGACGCCGCCCCCGCCGCGGGCCACGGCCGCGGACAGCGCGCCGGGCGCCGTCGTCGCGGTGTCGAAGAGCGGCGCGAGCGAGCCGCCGAAGCAGGCCCCGCCGCTGCTCGAGCCTCGCCGGGGGACACCCCTGGTCTGGGCCATCGCGGTCGTCGCCGTGGGGGCGGTGGCCGCGGCCGCGTGGGCGCTTGGCAAGGTCTCCGCCCCCGCGCCCTCCGAGAAGCAGACGATCGTCATGACCGAGCCGCCGCCGGCCGCCGCGAGGGGCGCGGGCCGACCCCACGGCGACGGCCTCCACGCCCGTTCTTTCGGCGCCGAGCGCGGAGCCGGCAGGGTCCACCTCTGCCGCGGCCGCTGCCTCTGCTAGCGTCGCGCCCACCAACGCTACGGTCCGGCCTCCGCCGACGACCCAAGCCCCCACGAGCCTCACCGGCATCAAGCGCGACTGACATGACGACCCTCCTCCGCACCCTCCTCTCGATCTTGGTGATGTCGCTGCTCGTCGTGACGTCGTCCGGGGTCGCGCTCGCGCAGGCCGGCAAGATCCGCGAGGAGCTTCCCGAGAAGCTGCGACCGAGCTGGGACGCGGCGGGCGACCTGTTCGACGACGCCAACTTCGACGCCGCCCTGGTCGAGTATCAGCGCATCTACGCGGAGTCGAAGAACCCCCGCGTGCTCTACAACGTCGGCGTGTGCTGGAAGGAGCGAAAGTTCTACGCGCGCGCCGTCGAGGCCTGGGAGAAGCAGCTCGCCGAGAAGGACAAGCTCCCCGCCGCAGAGGTCGAGCGCGCCAGGTCCTCGATGGAGGTCGTCCTGCCGTTCGTGACGACGCTCGATCTCACCTCGAACCAATCGGGCGCCAAGCTCCTGATCAAGGATCTCGAGGTCGGGCTGACGCCCCTCGCCGCGCCCGTTCGCGTCGACGTGGGTCCGAACAAGCTCGTCTTGGAGAAGCCGGGCTTCGCGCGCGCCGAGCGCACGATCGAGGTGCTCCGCGACCAGCCGGTCAAGCTCACGATGAACATGATCCAAGCCGACAAGACGGCGCCCGCGAAGATCACCGTCAGCGGCGCCGAGGGCGACGATCTTCATCGACGGGACCGAGATGGGCCCGGCCCCGTTCGCGGGCGAGGTGCCGACCGGGAGGCACACGTTCGAGGCCCGCCTGAAGGGCTACGTCACCGCGCGGCAGACGAGCGAGGTGCAGCTGGGCGAGCCGCTGCGCGTCACGCTGACGCTCGTCGAGGACGTGCGCGAGGGCAAGGTCCGCATCAAGACCGACCACCCGGACGCCGTCATCACGATCGATGGCGCGGTCATGGGGCTAGGCGCGTGGGAGGGGCTCTTGCGCGCCGGCGGCCACACGCTCGAGATCAAGAAGGATGGCTACCGGGGGTGGACGCAGGAGCTCGCGCTCGAGGCCGACCAGGAGCGTGTGCTCGACGTCAGCCTCGAGCGTGACGCCTCGAACGCCTGGATCTACTGGACCGTGACGGGCATCGCGGTCGCGGCCGGCGCCGCGACCGCCTGCTACTTCGTCTTCAAGCCGGCCGAGACGGCGCCGGTCACGGGCACGTTCGACCCGGGCGTCGTCCCCACGCTGTTTCGCTTCTGAGGCAACCGTCCCGAAAGGACGCGATCGATGCGACGTCTCTCCTTCCCCTTCATGGCCCCGCGGTTCATCGCCTGCGCCTCCCTGCTCGTGGCCGGCGCCGGAGGCGCGGCGTCGTGCACCACCCCTGCGACGGAGCTCGTGGCAGGGATGACGACGCAGATCCAGGTCCCGCGCGAGCTCGCCGCGGTCGGCGTGGTCGTGCGTTATGGCGGCGAGCTGGTCTCGTGCCGATCGTATGGCCTCGTGGACGGGACCGTGACCCTCCCGAGTACCCTCGGAATGGTCCCCCAGGAGGGGCGTGAGGGCCAGGTCCTCGAGCCCGTGACGGTCACCGTCCTCGGGTTTCGCACGACCGCGCAGGGGCAGCTGTTCGACGACACCTGCGTCGCCTCGATCCCTGGCGCGGACGAGCCCGAGGTGCTCGTCATCCGCAGCCGGCGCATGCCGTACGCCGACGAGCGCATCCTGTACATGCCGATGCCGCTCCGCGAGAGCTGCGCCGCCGTCCAATGCCCGGAGGAAGAGACCTGCATCGGAGGCAAGTGTGAGGCGCTCGACCTCGACCCGGCGCAGGCCGTCGACTACCAAGACTCGCTCGTCTTCGGCGACACCAATACGTGCTTCAGCGCGTCGCTGTGCCTACCGAGCGGCCCCACCCTGCCCGCCGTCCTCACCGACTTCGACACCTGCACGTTCCGCTATCCCGAGCTCCCCGACGCGCCGCCCATCGACGCGAAGCCCGGTACGTTGAACGTCGAGATCGTCTACCACTCGATGGGGACCGAGATCCTCGACCTCGACGACAAGGAGGGGTTCGTCTTTCCTGACGAGAGCGACCCGCTCACTTTCCGGCTCGCACAGAACCTGTGCGAGTCGAACTACCATACCGGCAAGATCATCGCCGTGCGGGCGGCGCCGCTCTGCCCGGCGAAGCGGGCGCTGCAGCCCATCTGCACGGGCGACCTGACGGACATCCAAGCCGGAGGCCGCAGCCCGCAGTCGTCCCTTCCCGAGCCGATGTGCACGATCGGCGAGCCGCTCACCCCCAGCGAGAGCGCGCTCTACGTGCTCCTCGACCGCTCGGCGAGCATGGCGGATCTCTATGGTCCGGACGGGGTCGCCTTCGCGATCGGCGTTCCGCTGAGGAACCCCGTCGCCGCCCGGACTCGCCTCGCCTTCTCGTTCCTCCCGGGAGAGGCCGCAGACTGCGCCGCGAGCTCGTACGAGACGCCCGACATCCCCTTCGACGACGTCGAGACGGTCCGCGGGCCCATCGCCGACCTCCTGGGCGACGCCGCGAGCCTCCTCCCCGACGACCCGATGCTCATGTTGGACGGCGCCCTGCCCGGGGCCTACGACGCGCTCCTCGCGCTCACGCCGGTCGAGTCGGCGCAGTTCAATCGTCGAGCGGTGATCGTCGTCGGCAACCGCGACCTGCAGGGCCACTGCACGCCCACGGCGCTCGACCCCTCCGTCCTCGCGCAGTCGGCGCAGACCGACGACGGCCTCTTCACGTACGTCGCGGTCCTCGAGGCGCCGGCCAGCGCGCCGCAGTTCGGGGACGACCCGCAGGTGAGCGGCGCGGCGATCGCGGCGGCCGGGGGCACCGAGGTGTTCGACGCGATCGCCGACGAGAGCGAGGGCGCCCTCGCGGTCCAGAAGGTGCTCAACGACCTGGGCAGCTGCGTCTACGATGCGCCGGCGAACGAGGTCGCGGAGCGCGCGACCCACCTCTCGTTCGTCGACCCGGTGACGCTCGCGCGGACCGACATCGCCAAGAACGACGCGTGCGATGGAGAGGCCGCCTCGGGCTCGGTCGATGGCTGGGGCGTCGAGCCCGGCACGGGCCGCGTGCGCATCTGCGGCGCGCCCTGCCAAGCCCTGCGTGACTCGCTCACGGAGTCTGCTGCGTTCTTCGCGGCGCTGGGGGAGGCCGCCCCGCGGATCCCGGTCGTGGCGAGCCTGCCGTGCATCGACCCCGATCGCTTCGTCGCGCCGTGAGGTGACGCGCGGCGGTCAGGGGCCGAAGTGGAGCCCGACGACCGGGCCCACGAAGAGCTGCGTGCCGCTCGCCATGTCGTAGGCGGGGGTCGCCTGAGGCTGGGGCGGACCATCACCGGTGAGGTAGACGTCCGTGCGGGCGGGGGTCGAGACCCCGTCGCCCGCGTGCTCGACCCACAGCGACCCGCCTAGCGACAGCGCGGTGGTGCCGCCGAGCAGCACGTGCACGGCGAGCTCGACCGAGAGGACACCCGTGACGTAGCCATCGCCATCCGCGCCGAAGGAGCTCGTCGAGCCGTCCTCGGCGACCGTGTCGCGGCCGAGGATCAGGTGGCGGTAAGCGGCGCCCGCGCCCACCGCCCCTGTGATGCGGACCCGGTCGAACGGGAAGAGCACCCGCAAGCGGGCTGCGCCGCCGCCGCCGAAGCGCCCGATGATGAAGGACTCCTCGCGTGCCGGGGACGCGACGAGTGGGTTGACCTCGCTGCCCGTGACGCCATCGAACGTCGCGGTGGGCTGCGATACATCGCCCCCTCCGAGCAGGAACAGCTCGAGACCGACCGGCGCGAACGCATACCCGACGTACCCGGCGATCGCGCCGCCCATCGGGATGCTCCCCTCGCAGGCGGTCGCGCCCGTCACCGCGCAGGCCGCGTCGAGGGTGCTCCCCGAGCCGGCCGGCTCGAACATGCCGACGAGCTGGAAGCCGCCGTACAGGCCGTCGAAGCTCCAGGGCCGGGAGGACGCAAAGGTGATGGTTCCTGCGGCCGCCTTGCGCAGGACGATGGTCTCGGCGACCACCTCGCCCGCGACGACCGTCACGCGTTTCTCGAACCGCGCGTACCCGTCGAGCGACACCTCGATGAGGTGCTCGCCCTCGGGCAGATCACCCTTGAACGACCCCTGCCCCACGACGGCGCCGTCGACCGAGATCTGGCTCTTGGGCTGCTCGGTGCGCACCTCCAGCGTGCCCTGCTTCGGCAGCGCGGTCGGCGCTGGCGGCGGCGGCTCGGCCTTCGGGGCAGCGAGCTTCACCGCGACGGTGACCTCCCCCCGGCCCGCGACGTCGACCGCCTCCTCGAACGGCACGAAGCCGTTCTTGGTCGCGGCGACCTTGTGTTTTCCAGCGACCACCCGGACGGCCTTCGGTACGGGGGTGACGCCGATCGACGCGCCGTCGAGGGTCACCGCCGCGCCGCCCTCGGCCGCGGTGACGACGACCGTGCCGGTCTTGCCCTTGAGCTCGTCGAGCCGATCGGTCGCGAGCTTCTTCTCCGACCCAAGCAGCGACGCCGCCCGCTCCTTGAGCAGGGACTCGTACGCGTCATGCGCCTCGACGAGACGACCCAGCTTGTAGAGCGCGTTGGCGACACGCAGCGCGGTTGCGCCCGAAGGGCTCGCCGCGTGCGCTCGTCGATAGGCGGCGAGGGCGTCCTCCCACTTGCCGGCCTTGCTCGCCTGGTCGCCGAGCACCATCTCCTTCTGCGCGACGGCCGGCTGCGCGGTCGCCGTGGGCGCGACGAGGAGCAGCGCGAAGGCCGCGGCGGTCGCGCCGGCGGCGCGCCTCGCTCGGAGCGCGAAGGGGCGCGGGAGGACGCTCGGGGCAGACATTGGGAGACGTTCTAGTCCCGGGGGTTTACGGGGAGTCCCTTTGGAACAAAACCACCTTCCCGGGGCCTGCCCGTCAGGGGGGGGGGCACCTGGCTTGGTTGGTTCCCCGGGACCAGCGGCCGAGCGCGAGACGCGTCAACGCGCGCGCATCCGGCGCGTGAAGAGCCCATGGGTCGCGCCTCGCTCGACCGGCCCCGCCGCGACCACCTCGAGGCCCAGCTCGGCGGGCCTGAGCGACGAGAGCGCCGCGCGCGGCGCGGGTCCGTCGGGTCCGGCGGCGTCGAGGATCGCGGCCCCCACGCCGAGGTTGCGAAGGACGACCACCTGGAGCAGCGCGTCTCGGTCCGCCGGGACGCGCGGCAGCCGCGGGAGGGTCTCGACGAGGACGGAGTCCTCGAGCCCCCGCGTGGTGACGACGCGGAGCGCGGCCGCCAGCAGCGCCTCGTCGTCTCTCGGGATCGCGAGCACGAGCCGCCCGCGCGCCTCGAGCGCCACGTCGAACAGCCGCTCGTGCCCCTCGTCGAGCGGCCCTCGCACGAGGAAGCCCGCTGCGTCGAGCAGCGCGCCGCGCCTCGCGTGCAGCCCCTCGAGCCCCGCGCCCGCCGGGAGGACGACGCCCGCGACCAGGGACTCGCCCCGATCGCCCGTCCACACCTCGGTCACCCTGAGCGACATCCGCTTCTCTTCGGGGCCGACCAGCTCGAGCATGTCTCCCGGCCCGCAGACCACGCCGGCAGGGAGCGGGAGCTGCCAAGACAGAGGCCAAGCGAGCCCCGACTCGAGCCTCCCCTCCTTGCGCAGCTTCGTCGCGTCGCGCGCGCCGAGCGGCCCGGCGAGGGGCGACAGCACGCCGTGCTCGACCCCCTCCGCGATCGCCCAAGCGCCTTCGTCGAGGCGGACCTCCCCGACGGGGCGCGCAGGCCCGAGCGCGCCCAGGTGAACCCTGTCACGGGCGCGCACGAAGGCGCCAGGCGTCGGCCCCGCGCGCATGAAGCCGCGCGCCTCGATCACGCGCAGGATCTGGGCGAGGCACTCGTCGACCGAGCGCTCGGCCGTGTCGACGACGACGTCGGGGCGCTCGGGCTCCTCGTAGGGGTCGTCGATCCCCGTGAAGCCGGTGATCTCGCCCGCGAGCGCCTTCTTGTAGAGGCCCTTCGGATCCCGCGCCGCGAGCGCGTCGATGGGGCAACGACAGTACACCTCCAGGAACCGGCCGGCCGCGGCGCGCTGCTCGTCCCGCGTCGCCCGATAGGGGCTGATGGCCGCCGTGATGGCGACGGCGCCGGCCCGCGCGAGCAGCCGCGCGACGTAGCCGATTCGTCGCACGTTCGTGTCCCGGTCTTCCCGGGAGAAGCCGAGGCCCTTGGTCAGATGGGCGCGGACCTCGTCGCCGTCGAGCACCTCGACGTGGGCGCCGCGCGCCTGGAGCTCGGCCGCGAGCAGCGTCGCGAGCGTGCTCTTGCCGGCCCCCGAGAGCCCGGTGAACCAGACGACGAACCCAGGCCGGCTCATTCGACCACCTCGAACGACGCCTCTTCGAATGCCCTGCCGCGCCAGACGTACGCCCGGTGGGCGTCGATGCGGGGCTCCGGCGCCGCGCCGTAGACGCTGGTCACGAGGAAGGCGAGGGACCATTGAGGTCCAGGGCCGAGCCGGCCCCCCCCTGCCCTCGAGGGTGGCGTGCCGAAGGACAAGACCGCCGCGTCGGTCGCGCTGAAGTAGGCGCTGGTGTCGAGGTGCGAATGGTACAGGACCTTCACGGGCCGGCCCGCCTCGGCGCCGCGCCGGACCGCAGCGTCGAAGGTGCGCTCGTTGAACGCGAAGGACGTGCGCCCGTCGCGGAAGAAGGTGTCCGGATCGAGCCGGTGGAGCTTGTTGGCGAGGTTCTCGAGCGGCACGACCTCGTCGCACAAGGGCGAGGGCTCGGCGGGGCCACAGAGGTAGCCGCAGGCCTCTTCGCCGCTGACATAGCGCGCGCGCACGTCCGCTTCGAGCGCGAGGAGCGCGGCTCGTCGCAGGGTCAGCTCGCCTCGGGCCCACGCGGGCGCGGCCGTGGTCAGCATGCGCACCCCCGCTCCGAGAGCCCTGGCGCGAAGCGGCTCACAGGCAGGGCCCCCCCTCTCGCGCGAGGGCGCTCGCGGCGATCGCCCTCGCGACCGCCCTGGCCCCCGCGAGCGCCGCGCGCGCGCTCGGATCGGCCACCCACTCGACGGGCACGCCTGGCTCGAGCGGCCCGTCAGCGGGCGTGATCGCGCCGAACCCCGCAGCGCGCGCGTAGAGCTCAGCTACCTGGTTCGCGAGGTGGCCGCCCGCGACGGCGGCGCTCGACGCGCCGATCGCGCGCTGGCCCGCCTCACCGATGCCCTCGACGAGGATCTGCCGGACGAAGCGCTCGGCGTCGATCATGCGAGGGCCTCACACGCCGGGCCCGCATAGCGCCGGGCCTCGACCTCGACGATGCTGCGGGCCGACGCGTCTCCGCACAGCGCGCAGCTGGGCCGGGGGCTGACGCTCACGCGGCGCAGGCGATCCCGCCGGCCGTCGTAGGTGAACACGTGACCGAACGCGCTCGCGTCGCTGCGCAGGATCTTCAAGGTGAGGTCGGCGGCGAGCGCTCCAGCGACGCCACACACCGGCCCGATCACCCCGGCCGTCGCGCAGTCCGGCGCGGGCCCGTCGGGGATATCTTCGAACAGGCAGCGATAACAAGGCCGCCCCACCGCGGAGCTCGCGAGCACGGTCGCGTTCCACCTCACGCTCGCCGCGTGAACGACCGGGCGGCCCGTGAGCAGCGCGGCGTCGGCGGCGAGGAAGCGGGACGCGAAGTTGTCGGTCGCGTCGACCACGACGTCTGCGCCGCGCGCGAGCTCGAGCGCCACCGCGGGCAGCAGGCGACCCCTGTGACCGCGGACGGCGAGCCGAGGGGCGATCTCGAGCAAGGCCGCCGACAGCGCAGCGAGCTTGTCTCGACCGACGTCGGCCTCGGAGAACAGGATCTGGCGGTGGAGGTTCGAGCGCTCGACGACGTCGTCGTCGGCGCACACGATCTCGAAGCGCGGCACCGTCGGCGAGAGGCTGGCGTGCGCGAGGGCCAGCGCGGCCGGAGCGCCGATCCCGCCGGCGCCGACGAGCAGCACCTGCCACGGGCGCCCGTCAGATCGCATACTCGGGCCCCTCGTCGCCGCGCCGCTTGCGGGCGAGGCCGAAGCGCTCGGCCTTCGCGCACAGGTCGGCGAGCGTGACCTTGTCGAAGCAGCGCTCGACGTCGTGCGCCAGCTCGACGAACACCGCCGCCATGGGATCGCGACCTGCGTCGCGCTCGTCGGCGCGGGTGAGCGCGAACGCGCTGCCCTCCAGCGCCCGGACGACGTCGCCGAGGGAGATCTGCGTGGGCGGGCGCGCGAGCTGGTAGCCACCGTTCGGGCCGCGCTTGGCGGTGAGCAGGCCCGCGCGCTTCAGCTCGTGGAAGATCTGCTCGAGGAACCGCAGCGGGACGTGCGCCTCCTCGGCGATCGAGCGCATCTGAGCCGGGGCTTGCCCATGGTGGTACGCGAGGTGAAAGAGCGCGCGCACCCCGTAGCGACCCTTGCTCGTCAGCCTCACCGCCCGGGTTATGATTTCATGCATCGGTATTGTCAAGATTGACCAGGGGTCGCGCGGGCGCCGTCGTGACGGGTTCGACTCTCGCCCGCGACGAGCGCATGATCGCCACCCCATGGCGTTCTTCCAGGTCCCCCCCGAGCTCGGCAACCAGTTCACTCAGGACCGCGTCCTCAGGTCCTACCTCGCCCGCGCCTTCGGCCCCGACGCGCGGCGCGTCGCCGAGCCCGAGCTCGAGTCGATGGGTGAGCTCGCCGGCGGTGAGCTCTATCGCCTGCAGCTCGCCGACCGCCTGAACGAGCCGCGGCTGACCTCGTGGGACCCGTGGGGCAACCGCGTCGACACGATCGAGCTCACGCCGTTGTGGCAGCGCTGCGCCGTCATCGCCGCCGAGCAGGGCCTCGTGGCGACCGGGTACGAGCGCAAGCTCGGGCCCCAGTCGCGCGCGCACCAGTTCATGCTGGTGTACCTCTTCGACGCTTCGAGCGACGTCTACACCTGCCCGCTAGCGATGACCGACGGGGCGGCGGCCACGCTCACCGCCCACGGCGGGCCGTCCGCCGAGCGCGCCCTGCCTCGCCTCACGAGCCGAGACCCGAACACCGCCTGGACGAGCGGGCAATGGATGACCGAACGCGCGGGCGGCTCGGACGTCGGGCTCAGCGAGACGGTCGCGAAGCCGAACGGGGACGGGACCTACCGCCTCCACGGGACGAAGTGGTTCACCAGCGCCACGACCTCACAAATGGCGCTCACCCTCGGCCGCCCCGAGGGCAACCCCGCGGGCGGAAAGGGCCTCGCGCTCTTCTACGTCGAGGTGCGCGACGCCGCGGGCCGCATGAACGGCATCAGCATCAACCGCCTGAAGGACAAGCTCGGGACGCGCAAGGTCCCGACCGCCGAGCTCACGCTCGAGGGCGCGCTCGCCGTGCCCGTCGCCGGGCTCAGCGACGGGGTCCGCAACATCACGCCGATGCTCAACGTCACGCGCACCTGGAACGCGATCGGCGCCTTGGCCGCGATGCGTCGCGGCATCGCCCTCGCGCGCGACTACGCGAAGAAGCGCGTCCAGTTCGGGGCCTCGCTCGCCGACAAGCCGCTCCACACCGACACGCTGGCCGGGATGCAGGCCGAGCTCGAGGGCGCCTTCCACCTCACGTTCCGCACGATCGAGCTGCTCGGCAAGCTCGAGGACAAGACCGCCAGCGCGCGCGAGCTGCACGCCTTGAGGCTCTACACCCCGCTGATGAAGCTGACGACGGGGAAGCAGGCCGTGGCGGTGGTGAGCGAAGCGCTCGAGTGCTTCGGGGGCGCGGGCTACGTCGAGGACACCGGCTTGCCGCGGCTGTTGCGTGACGCGCAGGTGCTCAGCATCTGGGAGGGGACCACGAACGTCCTGTCGCTCGATGCCTTGCGCGCCATCGCGAAGGAGGGCGCCCTCGCGCCGTTCCTGGAGGACCTGCGCGAGGCCGCGAGCGCCTGCTCGACGGAGCTCGCCGCGGAGGCGAAGGCGGCCGTCGCGGCCGCGGAGCACGCCGCCCATTGGCTCGAGACGACGATGGCGAAGGAGCCCCAGCGCGTCGAGCAGGGCGCCCGCCGCTTCGCCCTCACCCTCGGGCGTGCGGCGGAGCTCGCCCACCTCGCGCGCCACGCCTCGTGGAGCGCAGAGCAAGAGGGCGACCGCCGGAGCGTGCTGGCGGCGAAGCGCCTGTTGAAGAACGGCGTCGATCTCATCCAAGAAGACATGCCCGAGTCGCGCGCGCTGGCGATGGACGAGGGCTGACCGGCCTTGGGGCTCCTCGACTGGATCGGTCGCGCTCGCCGGCTGGTCCCCGCCGAGGATCGGCGCGTGCTCTTCTCCCCCCCACGCCTCGTCTACCGGTTCTCGCGCTTCGCCGTGCATCGGGCGCTCGGAGCGCCGGTCGATCGCACGTCGGAGGACGTGACGGCCCGGGACCCTGAGCTCGTGACGGTCGTGCTCGAGCTGTTCCGCGCGCTCGCGCTGACGTACTTCCGGCTGCAGGTGGAGGGCGCGGAGCGGGTGCCGCGGGGGCCTTCTCTCATCGTTGGCAACCATAGCGGTGGGCTCCTGCCGCTCGAGGGCTTCTTCACCGCGCTGGCGCTCCACGAGCGCTTCGGCGCGGACCACGCGGTGTTCGCGCTCGTCCACGATTTCATCTTCGACGACCCCACCCTGCGCGCGTACGCGGCGCGCCTCGGCATGTTGCGCGCCGGGCACGGCAGCGCACGCAGCGCGTTCGCAGCAGGCGGGAGCGTGCTCGTCTACCCGGGATCGGACTTCGACACGTTCCGGCCCTTTCGCGACCGCCACAAGGTCGTGCTCGGCGGTCGCAAGGGGTTCATCCAGCTCGCGCTGCGCTCCGGCGTGCCCATCGTGCCGGTCGTGACCGCGGGCACCCACGAGCAGCTCATCGTCCTCTCGCGCGGAGACCGAGCCGCGCGGCTGCTGCGGACGCACGTGTGGATGAGGACCGACGTGCTGCCGCTCGTGCTCTGTGTGCCGTGGGGGCTCACCCTGGGCTTCGTCCCATACCTCCCCCTGCCCGCCCAGACGACCGTTCGCTTCTGCGAGCCGCTGTCCTGGCCAGAGCTCGGCCCCGAGGCGGCCGACGACCCCGCCGTGCTCGACCGGCTCTACCTCCAGGTGGAGTCGACGATGCAGCGCGAGCTCGACGAGCTGGGCAGAGGGCGGCGGTTCTTGCTGGGCAAGCGCGCCGGGTGAGCGCTCAGAGCGGCGAGCCGCGAAGCCCGCACAGGCTGATCGCCTCTCGCTGCACGAGATTGGCGCGCCCCCTCTACCCCCTCGAGCCCCAACCCGGTGTATCGTCCGGGCCGTCCCCATGACGACCAAGAAGCCCCTCGCCCTGCTCTCGACCCTCGGCGCTGCCTGGCTATCGGCGTGCACCCCTGCGCAGCCGGTGCAGACCCCCCAGACGTCTGCGCCGACGACGACCACGGAGCCCGTCGCGGCCCCCGAGGCCCCAAGCGATCCGTGGCTGGTGACCGACCTGCTAAGGGAGGAGCAGCTCCCGCTGCTCAAGGGTCCGGCGCCCACGTTCAATGAGGCCAAGCTCGAGGCGCCGGTGAAGGGCGTGCCAGCCGCGCCCGCATCTTGCGACGCGTTCACGAAGCGCGTCGCGAAGGCGAAGCCGACCTGCGCCGACAAGGCGTCGTCCCTCGCCGCGCTCGACGCGGCGTTCGCGACGGCAGACGCGGCCCAGCGGGACGAGCTGCTCTTGGCAGCCGAATCGTGCGCCGGTCTCGAGCCGGGGTTCGTCCGGGCGGTGCGCGTCGAAATGGCGCCCATCGAATGCGGCGACGTGCTCGCCGAGCCGGTGCTCAAGGCGAAGCCCGCTGGGATGAGCGGAGCGGTCCAGCACACGCTGGTCGGCCACGCCATCGCGGCGCGCCTGGCCCGCTCGGTCGGCACGCCGCCTAAGCTGAAGGGCCCCTTCGACAAGAAGAAGGTCATCGACTTCACCAAGACGACGCTGTTCCCGTGGTTCGACGAGCAGCGCAAGGCGGTCGAGCAGCTATCGAGTCAGGGCCGAGAGCTCGCCTCGTACGGCAAGGGGCTGGTCGCCCTGCAGTCCGGCTGGGCGTACCTCCGCCTCGTCGAGGTCGTGCGCGACGCGCCCATCCCCGAGGAGTTTCGCAAGGACCCCGACCTCGCGAACGCTTACTTCGCGGCGGTCGACGAGAAGCTCGATCCGACCAAGGACAACGGGCGCGATGGCGCGCTCGTCGGCCTCGGGATGATGGCGCAGGCGGGCGTGCTCAACGACGAGCGGATGCGCACGACGCGCGCGCTGCTCGCGAAGATGTACGGCGGGCGGCGGGTCGACGCGCTCGACGTGCTCGCGCTCCCGCGGATCGCCGACGCCGAGTCCGCCACGGTGGAGCTTCGCCTCGCGGCGAAGCTGCCGCCGTACCTGGCGGGCCTCGTGCTCGACCCGAAGAGCGCGACCGACCCGAAGATGCTCCGCTCGCTGCTCCACAAAGGAGTCTCGATGCCGATGCGCGCCATGCTCAAGGAGGCGGAGGGCACGCTCTCCGACGAGGCGCGCGCACTCTACGCGCGGGCGCGGGTCGAGATGGGGGTTCGCTATTGGCGCACGGTCGATTTCGACACGGCGGTGTCGCTGCTGTCGAAGATCCCGAAGGACAAGCTCGACGTGACGGCGAAGGTCGTCCTCGCCGCAGCGATCGCCCTGCGCAGCGGTCCGGAGGACGTCTCGATCCTCATGCGCAAGGAGGGCGGTTTTAGCCCCAAGTTCGCGGATGTTCGCGCCCTCGACGAGGTCGCGAAGACCGCCACCGAGCCAGGGCACGCCGGGCTCGCCGCGTTCGACGCCGCCGTGCTCCGCCAGATCGCCGCGCCGCGCGACGCGGACGCGAAGTATTGGGACGGGCTCGCCGAGCGCTACAAGGAGGCGGCGGCGAAGCTCGCGGAGGGTCCCGTGAAGCACGAGGCCGACGAGCGCGTGAAGGCCGCGGTGCAGACGGCGAAGATCTTGAAGAGCACGATGCCGTGACCCTGCACCGGCGCCGAGCCGGCGCCGGCGCGGAGGGACTAGCGCTCGGCCTCCGCCGCGTCGAACGGCGCCTCGGTGACCTCGAACAGGTACGCCGCAGGAACCAAGAACAGGCACGCGTTGAAGAACGGGACGAGCGGCGGCACGGGGTGGATCCAGCGCGTGATCACGAAGCCGATCGTCACGGCGCCGAGCACCGCGACGGCGAGCCTACCGACCGTGTGGTGCAGCGGGCGCTGCGGCAGCAGCCGCGCCGCGAACAGGGTGCCGTAGAACCCGGTGACGTTGGCGAGGGCCGCGACGTTCCAGGAGGCCTTGGTCCGCAGGGGTGCCAGGGCCGTGAGGTGCGGCGCGCGAGCCGCGATGAAGTCGCCGAACGCGATCGTCGCGAGGACGCAGAAGGCGGCCAGGGCGACCCCGAGCCACGCCCGCGTGTTGCCGCGGGCCGCCCAGCACGCGACGGCGACCCCGGCGACCACCGGAGGATCTCCGGCGAGGAGGAACCAATACAGCGGCTGAGGCGCGAGGCCGTATTGGCCGGACACCGCCGCCTCGAACGCGAACACGACAGCGACCGCGCGCAGCGCGAGCCGAAGCACCTCGTCGCGGCGGACTCCCTGTCCCGCGTCGAGGGCCGCCGCGCTCACCGGGTGCCCTCAGGCTCTTGGGGGAGCGTGGACCTGCGGCCCGAGCCGGCGATCTGATCCCACGACTGTTGCTCACCGCCGGTGACGATCGTGAGCTGGCGCATCCGCAACACGACGCGCGTGACCGTCGACGAGTGCGAGAACATCGCGACGTCGGCGGGCCGGGGCTGCTCGAAGACCGCCTCGGTGCCGGGGCGCGGGAACGGATGGGAGAGGAAGACCTGGTCGACGTCGTTGAGCTGCCCCCCGAGCAGGCGCGCCCCGATCAGGCCGTGATCGAGGATCGGCTTTTTGCTCCCGATATCGACGACCTCGATGCACACCATGTTCACGTCGATCGAGTAGACGCGGTTCTGCGTCCACACCTCGAGCATGGCCCACGGGCGATCGACGGCCGGTGGCCGGCGCACCTCGTGGATGAGCTCGACCTCGACGGCCGGGAGGTTCTCGAAGCGGTCGCGCTCCCCGGTGAGCGTCTTGCCCGGAGCAGCGTTCGAGTCAGTCGATTTGGGGGCGCTCATCGAGCCTCAAGCTATCACGGACCTCACGCGTGCGTCAGAAGCGGGCTTGCGCGGCGAGGCCCAGGCCGAAGAAGTCGGGAGCGACGAACGTTCGCAGCGCGACGGTGCCCTCGTTGGGGTCGCGCTCCACGAAGGTCGCGTTGTTGTCGCGCACGTATTGGACCCAGAAGATGGTGCTCATGATGGGCGACAGATCCCACTTCAGCGACGCGCGCGCCTGGATGATCGGGGTGACCCCGGTGTTCACCGGGAGGATGGCGATGTTGCCCTGGTCGCGCACGACCACGGTGCGGCTGATGGGCGCGCTCGACAGGTCGGTCGAGGTGCTGGTGAACGTGGAGGGCAGCTGGAGCCCAGCGCCCACGCCCGGCGTGAGCCGCGCGGCCTCGATGTAATAGTCGGCGGCGAGCGCCGCGAAGAACTCGGGCGCGGTCTCCGCCTCGGACGGGATCGACTGGAACGGGATGAAGCTCGGTTGGTTGCGCAGCACGTAGGGCAGGTCCCGGAAGATGCCGGTGAGGCTGGCGCGGAAGAAGCCGATCTTCAGCTGCCCCTGGAGGGCAGCCGCGATCGCCGGCTGCACGGTGAGCTCGCCGGTGACGTCGAAGTCCTTCAGGCGCTGGAAGAGCGCGTCGCCCTCGAGGCTCACCTGCCAGAGCACCTTGTCCGGGTAGTACTTCTCGGGACGGAAGATGATCTGCGGCTTGTTGGGGTCGTTGCGGTAGAGGGCGAAGTCGATCGACTGGCCCACCGCTGCGTCCTCGTGGTGCACGACGACGCGGGCGGCGGCGCCGCCGGTCCACACGGCGCGCCCCTCGACGTCGGGCAGATCGAACTTGCCCTGCGTGAAGAAGCCGCCGCCGATGTCGAAGTGGAAGTTCTTCTGGGGCTGCGCGGAGACGCCGGCGAGCAGACCGTAGTTGGTCTGCCCGATGCGGATCTGCTCGACCTCGCTCGTGCCGGGCGTGAGCGTCTCCTCGACCTGGACGATCTGGGCCGTCTTGAAGCCGATGTACGCGCTGAACAGCGGGTGCTCATACGAGAACTTCGCGCCCGGCGCGCTGCCCACGATGCGCGGGAAGATCGACTGGTTGATGCCCGCCGCCGTGCCGCCCCAGCTGAGATCGTAGAGGTAGCCGAGCCGGAAGCGATCGGTGTCGATGGGCCACAACGTGAAGCCGAGGCCCTCGACCTTCTTCGGGTCGTCGTAGCGGGCCGTATGATAGAAGGCGCGGATATACGAGCCAGCGTCATAGAACGCCTGGTTCACGTTGCCGCTGTTCGACGCGAGGGACGCGAGATCGATGCGCAGCAGCATCGAGGCCTCGGTGTCGAGGTCCTTGATGAACCCCGGCATCTTCTTGTAGAGCGCGAGGTGCGTCAGGTTCTCGCGGCCGGCGAAGCGCGAGTTGAGGTTGTCGAAGAACATCCGGTACTGGCGCCGATCACCGACGGAGGGCAGCGGCGAGAGCGGGAACGCCTGACCGGTCTGCTTCAGCACGTCGTCGTCGCCGAACACCCACGTGAGGCGGGTATCCATGAAGTCGCCGATGCGCGTCGGCGCCTCTTCGCTGACCGCGACGACGACCTTCTCCCCCTTGCCCTCGACCTTGGCGTCGCCCACCGGGCCCTCGGGCTTGGCGGGGTCCACCGGCGGGTCCTTGGGGGGGTCCTTCGGGGGGTCGGCGGGCGCCGGCACGCCGCGGAGCTTCGCGGCGCGCGCCTTCGCGTCGGCGGCCTTGGTGCCCCCGGACTCGGCGACCTTCTCGAACTCGCTCGCCGCGAGCGAGCCATAGCCCTGCTGCTCATGGCAGTCGGCGAGGTCGAACAGCAGCTCCATCGGCTTGGGGCCTGGGTCGTCCGGCGGGGCCTTGGTCGACGCCTGATAGGCCTGCTCGAACAGCACGCAGGCCTGAGGGATCTCACCTCGGCCGAGGGCGTCCTTCGCCTCCTTTTGCAGGTCTTGCGCGGACTTCTCCTGCGACAGCGCGGGCGCCGCCCACGTCGTGAGGAGCAGCGCGGAGAGCACCCATGAGCCAAGCCGTCGGTAGGGCATCTGTCGTCGGGTCCCGTTCATCGTCGTGCCGGAGAGATCGCTCGAATGGGCGGTCAGCCCGTGCCTTGCTCGTTGTCGTCTTCGGTGCGCAGATCGAGGCACGACTCGGTCGTGTCCTTGATCTCGTCGCTGCAGCCGGTGGCGTCGCACACGACGTCGTCGGGGCAGCGCGCCTCGATGGTCCAGTTGAGGTCGCCGCCCGAGAAGTTGCGCATCGTGCCGGTGACGGCGCCGAGCTCGAGGCCCCGGTTCGCCACCGGGTTGAACTGCGGAGCGCCGTCGGTGTTCACCTGGATCACGCTGGTGACCGTGCCGATGCGCTTCGAGACCTTGTAGTTGCCGCGCGAGATGTAGCCGGTCCACTCGGCGCACTCGGGGTCTGACGAGCACGCGTCGCCGCACGACGCCTCGGCCTCGTTCTCGAAGTCGACCTTGCCATCACCGTTGAGGTCGCAGCTGGTCTGGTCGGGGAGGAAGACGTTGTTGATGGCGGGCTTCGGCCCGAGCAGCGCGGCGACGTGGTAGCCCTCGATACGGACGAGCGCCGACTCGAGCTGCTCCATGATCTTCGGGGAGTCGATGATGCGGTGAGGGAGCGAGATCGGCCGAGGGATGCGGCAGTCTGCTTCCTGGCCTTCGAACAGCGGATCGACCTCGTACGAGGGGAAGTTCAGCTCGGTGAAGCCGAAGAACTCGCTCAACGTGCCCGCTAGGTAAGTGGCCTGATCGCAGGGACGAATGCCGCCGGGGGTCGAGAAGGTGAAGACGAAGAGGTGGTTGTACCCAACCCCGGGCTGCTGCGCGGGCCCGCCGGGGCAGGCCTCGATCGTGTCGTCGGTCGACGGGCAGGTGCCCGCGCTGGGCTGGCACCCGTTACCGCCGGTGCCGCGGCAGCCAGGCAGGCAATACGCGCCCGCCTCGATATCGCAGACGAGCCCGCTGTCGAGCGCGCCGCAGTCGGCGTCGACGCTGCACGAGGGCGGCTGGCCGGAGAGGTCGGTGACGTAGAAGCCGTCCTTCGAGTAGCGGCTCACGATCAGCTCGTGCACCCCCGAGGTGTTCACCGAGATCGACTCGTACGGGTACGGGGTCGACGAGCCGCCACCCTGGATGTCTTGGACCGA
Source organism: Polyangiaceae bacterium (assembly GCA_016719945.1). GTDB lineage: Bacteria > Myxococcota_A > Polyangia > Polyangiales > Polyangiaceae > Xiheicaenibacterium. Next base: position 81,559 of record JADJYE010000008.1, read on the forward strand.
CGGCAGCGCGTAGTGCACCGCGGCGGAGGTGCCTGCGGCGAACGTCCCGGGCGTCTCCGTGTCGTCATCGGCGAAGGCGCAGCCGGGGTCGCTCGGGAAGTCGACGAACACGTCCTCGTCGGGGTCGTCGTTCACGCCGTTCGCACACAGCGGAACGGCGCCGTCCTCGGCCTTCTGGTAGCCGAGGTCCTCGACCCACAGCCGCGCGCCGCCGTAGACGGCGGTGACGGTGACGAGCGCCGACGCGGCGCCGCCCGACAGGCGCAGGTTCTTGCCGAGGCTCTCGCCGTCGTCGGCGTTGACGACGGAGACGACGGCGCCTGGCTGCACCCGGAGGTTCACCAACCCCTCGAAGTCGGCCGGGGAGCCGTCGTAGTTGATCGCCTCGATCTGCACCTCCCACAGCTCGTTGGTGGTGCCGATGTTGGCGGGGAGCGGCGCGTCCTTTGCGGGCGGGTCGGCGCCGTTGACCTGCACGACGGAGATGCGGAACGTCTGCGGACCCTCGGGCGGCGGCGGCTCCTCTTCGCACGCGGCGGAGAGCGCCAGCAGCGCCGGCGCCACGAGCAGCGACCCCTTCAGCAAGCTCGAGCGCTTGCGAGTCGTCTTGGCCTCGAGCGTCATGGCTTGGAGCGTCATGGGGTCGAACCTCATTGTCCCACCATCTTCAGGCGACCATCGGACACGTTGCCGAGGCCGCGGTCCACGCACGCCAGGAACTTGCATTGCTCGCCGCCGGCCGCGCACGGCTTGATGCTGCCCTCGCACTCGGCCGCGATCTCGTCGTTGGGCGCGGCGTCGCAGGTCTCGCGGTTGAAGGCGGCCACCTCGGCGCGACACGCGGCGAGGATGCAGCTGCCACCGCCGCCGCAGCTGGCGTCGGCGTCAGAGTCGCAGGTGTCGCCCTCGATCACGGCGTCGGGGCAGGCGCAGACGTAGGTTCCCGGCTCGGCGCCGCACAGCGACGGGTCGCCCCCGTCGTCGCAGCCGCAGTCGGCGTCGGTCGAGCAAGACCTGAGCTCGCCGGTCGACCCGGAGCCGCAGGGCGGGCCCTGCCGGATGTAGTCGATGAGGGCGTCGCGCTGCTGGACCTTGGTGTCGAACTGGGTGGTGTTGCGCTGCAGGACGCGGAACCCGCTGCCCCCGCCCGCCAGGTAGTTGCTCGTCGCGAGCTCGTAGTACCCGAAGGCCTCGATCGGCGACCAGCAGATGCCCGCCTCGGTCTCGCATTGGCCGAAGCGGGGGTCTTCGCCGTCGACGCAGTCTGCGTCGCTCTCGCACGCGACCGGGTCGCCGGCGTCGTCGAGGAGCGCGCCGATGAAGATGCCGATCGCCTTGCCTCGCCGCTGGTTGCCGTCGTCGTCCGTGACGATCTGGTTGCAGTCGATGACCACGCGCGCGCCAGCGATCTGGACCTGCGAGGTGCACCCGCGGCTCGCGCTGCGGCGAGCTACGAAGTCGAAGAGGTCCTGCATCTCGACGCCCGAGAGCTGCATCTTCGAGATCGAGTTGTCGAACGGGAAGACGTTGTACATCTGCTCGACGGTGATCGGGCCCGGCACCAGATCGGCGCGGATGCCGGTCGTGTTGGTGAGCGAGAAGTCGGTCTGGATGCCGAGGCGCAGCCACATCGCGTTGGCGATCAGGTTGCCGAGCGGCGAGTCCCCGCCCGAAGCGCTGCTGCGGCGCGAGCCGTCCGGCGCGTAGCCGACCATCAGATCGAGGTTCGCGAGCGAGTCGAGCTGCTGGGCGTACGGCTCGAGCACCGAGGTGACGGTGGGGTCCTCGGGGACGGCCTCGTTCACCGGGAAGAGCGTGAAGTCGCTGGTCAGGACCTCGAAGCCGTTGACCGGGTCGTAGCAGCTGTCTTGCGAGGCGCCGGGATCGCATGAATCGGGCAGATCGTTCGGGTCGTTCGAGACCACGAGATCGAGGCGGCCGACGTACTTCGCGAAGGCGCCCGAGTGCGCGAGGGTGACGTCGCGCGGCTTGCAATAGCGGCGGATGAACTCGCCGCTGTCGGGCCCGGGAACCTCGACGTAGAAGCTGTTGGCGTCCTCGTCGAAGTTGCGCGAGCAATCGCGTACGATCTTCGGCGGCTGCAGCACGATGTGGTTGTGCCCGCCGAGCACGACGTCGATGCCGGTGGTCGTCTCGATCATCTCCTCGTCGTTCTCGAGGCCGAGGTGCGAGATCATCACGATGAGATCGACCGAGGGGCGCAGGAGGTCGATGTACGCCTGGGCGATCTCGGTGGTCGACAGCGGGGTGATGCCGAGGCGGTTCGGCGTGTCGAAGATGGAGGTGAGGCTCGACAGGTTCGCCATGCCGATCACGGCGACCCTGAGCCCGCGGGCGTCGAAGACCGCGTACGGCTCGAACAGGGCTCCGAGCGGCGAGGCGCCGGGGAAGCTCGGGTCCTCGAGCTGGTAGTTGGCTGCGAGCGCCGGGAAGGTCGCCCACTTCTGCAGCTGCGTGCCGAGGTTGCGGGCGCCGGTGTCGAACTCGTGGTTCGCGATCAGCATCGCGTCCGCGCCCATCGCCGACAGGCTCCGGATCTCGGCCTCGCCCGCGAAGAAGTTGAAGACCGGGGCGCCCTGGAAGCAGTCCCCGCCGTCGATGTGCAGGACGCGATCGGCGCGGGCGCGCTCGCGGCCGATGATGTGCGAGATGCGCGCGATGCCGCCGACGTTGGAGACGACCCCCGCCTCACCGAGCCCGAGGCCCGCGTCGACCTGGCCGACCTGGAAATTGTACGGGAACAGGCGGGAGTGGATGTCCGACGTGTGCAGCAGCGTGAGGTGCACCTGCCCCTGGAGCTGCGTCGGAGGCTTTTCCTCCTCACAGCCGCCCATCGTCGTCGAAGCGCCGAGCGCGCCGAGCGCGGCGAGCGGGAGCGCGACGGCGGCCGACCAAGAGCGTGGCTTTCGCCAAAGGCCCGACAGCTTCATGGGAGCTCGAACTTACTAGGGACCTGGCCCTCGGAGCTCAAGAGAAAACTACCCCCCGTAACTGTTGCGAGAAACGAACGTGGCGGGGCGGCTTGTGTGACGGCCTCGACGGCCGGTACCTTCCGGGGCCCAGCCATGGCGACCTCCCTCGGCGACTACTACTTTCGCAAGCTCCCGCGGCGGGTGCAGGGGCGGGTCGAGGAGCTCGTCGGCTCTCTCCGGGAGATCGCCGGCGAAGACCTCGCCTCGGTGATGCTGCACGGCAGCGTCGCGCGGGGCGATTGGTCCGAGGCGAGCAGCGACATCGACGTGGTGGTCGTGCTCAAGCGAGCGCGCCGTGAGGCGCTGACCCTGATGGGCGACGCGCTGGCGCTCGCTCGAGCGAGCGCCAGGGTCGAGGCGATGATCCTCGTCGAGGGGGAGATCGCGCGCGCCGCGGACGTCTTCCCTCTCTATTACCAGGACATCCGAGACCACCACATCGTGCTCCACGGGAGCGACCCGTTCGGGGGCCTGGTCATCGAGTCGCACCACCTGCGCCTGCGGATCGAGCAGGAGCTGCGCGACGTGAGCGTCCGCCTGCGGCGCTCGGTGACGGACGCCCGCGGCGATGACGCCCTGCTCGCCGAGGCGGTGAACCGCAAGCTCAAGCGGATCCGCTTCCCGTTGCGCACGCTGCTCAGGCTGCTCGGCGAAGAGGTGACCGACGATCTTCGCATCGTGCTCGAGCGGGCCGGCCGCCGGTTCCGGGTCGACGCGACGGCGTTCGCCCACGTCGGCGCGAAGCCCAGGCCGGCGCACGACGAGCTCGCGACGCTGCTCGAGCGCGCGATCGAGGCCGTCGACAAGCTCCACGACCCGGAGCCCAAGGCGTGAGCGGCGGGGGGGGTGGGCTCGATTTCTTCCCGCTCGACCTGGAGAGCGGGCCCGAGTTCCTCGCTGTATACGCGGTGATCGGCCTGCTCGGGGTGCTCGGCGCCAAGCTCGCGCAGAGCATCACGCTCGATATCGCAGACCGAACGGCGCCCGACGCGGGGCCGCCGAGCGCGCGCGCGCACCAGCGGCTGTCGATCGGCCACTTCCCGCGTCCTGAGGAGGTGCCGCTCGTCGCCTACCTCCGCAAGGGAGCGCGAGGGGTCGCCGAGGTGCTCGTGGCGCGGGCGGTCGCGGAGGGTCTGCTGGCCCCAGCGGGCGACCATCGAATGTCGGTCATGGCGGGGAGCGGCGCCTATTCCGGCGACACCCACGCGCTCTCGTTGAAGCTGCCGAGAGGCTCCGTCTCGATCCGCGAGGCGATGCACCACGCCGAGCGCATCGCCGAGACGCGCGCAGCGGCGATGAGCCGCGAGCTGCTGGCGACCGGCCTGCAACGCCCAGCGACCCGCTTGGCCGCTGGGGTCGCGGTCTTCGGGCTCGCTGCCGGGGGCGTGCTGCTGCTCGGGTTGCTGCGCTTGGCGCGGGGGCTCTCCCTGGGACGCCCTGTCGCGTTCCTCGGCCTCGAGCTCGCGGCCCTCTTCCTCATCTGCTTGGTCGCCGCCCGACCCCAGCGTCGGACCGTCACCGGGGATCGCTACCTCAAGTGGCTCCACGACTCGACCCGATCGCTGCGCGAGGATGTTCGGACGAACGTCGCTACGCGACGCGACGACGTCGCGCTCGCTGCGGCCGTCGCAGGGGTGGCGCTGATCCCGGCGTTCCTGTGGGCGGAGCAGGACGTCCACGGGAACGTGGCCGCTCCTTCGTCGTGCGGAGGGCCGAGCTGCGGCGGTGGCGGAGGCTGCGGCGGCGGGGGCTGCGGCGGCGGGGGCTGCGGCGGCTAAGGCTCGTTCTTCGCGACGAGCTTCGGCGCGCACGCCTCGCCCGAGCGCGGCGCGGCGGCGGCCACGCGCACGACGACCGTGTCGCTCACGAACGGGTCGAGCCCGCCGTCGTTGACGACCCCGAACTTTTGCCGGTCGATGGAGAACTCGACGTCGATCGTGAGCTTGCACGGCTCGACCTGGAGCTTGGCCGGGGTCGACAGGGTCTGCGAGACGCCGTGCAACACGAGCGTGCCGAAGAGGGTGTAGCCCCCCTCGGGGTCGGCGGACTTTCGGATGGCGCTGGAGGAAAAGAAGGCCTCCGGGTAGCTGCCCGCGTGCAGGAACTTGTCGCGCGCGATGTCGGCCGCGGTCTGCCACGACGCGCGGGCGTCGGTGGTGTCGATCTTGATCTCGAGGCTCGAGGCCTCCGGGTTGTCCGGCGAGAACGCCATGGTCCCGGTGACGTTGGGGAAATGGATCGTGTAGGCCTTGCCCGCGCTGACGTCGACCTCGACCCGCGCGAGCTCGCCTGTGAGCGCGTAGGCCTCCACGGTCCCGGAGGGGGCGACCGCCTCCGGCGCCTTCGCGCCGAGCACCGCCGTCGGGGCCGAGGCCCCGCAGGCCGCGATCGGAAGCGCGAGGAGGGCCACTGCGACCAGGAGCGAGCGCGGCTCGAGCGTTCGGGCGACCACGACGACAGTGTGCATCGGGCCGCCAAGAACGCCAGCCCCCCCGAGCCGCAAGAGCATCCGGCTCAGGCGGCGCCGGAGATCAGGTCGTGCAGGCGGATGGCGAAGGCCTCCGCCACCACCCGCTCGATGTCGTCGGCAGAGTCGAGCTCGAGCGCCCGCTCCGCGACGCGCTCGGCCTCCTCCAGGGTGACGCGGCGGAAGGTCTCGCGGATCTCGGGGATGGCGCTCACCTCCATCGAGAACTCTCGCACGCCCAGACCCAGCAGGAGCAGGGCCGAGAGCGGGTCGCCGGCCATCGCCCCGCACACGCTCACCGGGCAGTCGAACCTGGCGCCCGCGGAGACGACCCGCTCGATGAGGCGCAAGATGGACGGATCGAAGGGCGAGGCGAGGTACGCCAGGCGGCGGCTCGAGCGATCGACCGCCAGCGTGTATTGGATGAGGTCGTTGGTCCCGATGCTCATGAACTCCGCGTGCCGCGCGAAATGATCGGCGAGCACGGCGGCCGACGGCACCTCGATCATGACGCCGAGGGGGATGTGCTCGGCCACGCGGCCGCCGGAGGACTTCACCTGCTCGATGGCCTTGTCGAGCATCTGGCGAACCCACTTGAGCTCGCCGACGCTGGAGACCATCGGGACCATGATGCGGACGTCGCCGAACGCGCTCGCGCGCACCATCGCGCGCAGGTGCTCCAGGAACACCTCGGGCCGCAGCAGCGCGAGCCGGACCGCGCGCAGGCCGAGCATCGGGTTGAGCTCGATCGGCATCTTGAAGGTCGAGGCGAACTTGTCGCCGCCGATATCGAACGTCCGCAGCACCACGGGCGCATCGGCGGGCATGGCCTCGAGGACCGCTCGGAACGCGACGAGCTGCTCTTCTTCGGTCGGCGGGTGGACGCGATCGATGTACAGGTACTCGGTGCGATAGAGGCCGATCCCCTCGGCGCCTTCCGCGGACGCCTCGCGTGCCTCCTCCGGGATCTCGACGTTCGCGCGAACGGCGAGCGTCACGCCGTCCTGGGTTTGCGCCCGGAGCTCGCGGGACTCGTGCAGCTGGCTGGCGAGGGCGCGGTGACGTCCCGCGCGCTGCCGCGCCTCCTCGAGATCTTCCTCTGTGGGCCGAACGATGACGACCCCGCGCAGGCCATCGACGATGAGCAGGTCGCCCGTATCGACGGCCTCGCACAGCTCGTTCACACCCACGACCGCTGGGAGCTTGAGGGCGCGGGCGGTGATCGACGTGTGGCTGGTGCGCGTCCCGACCTCGGTGACGAACGCGACCACCGACGAGGGCGCTCGCTCGGGGCCGGTGACGAAGACGAAGCCAGCCGCGTCGGCAGGGGACAGGTCCTGCGCGACGAGGATGATCTGCCCGGGCGGGATCTTGCGGCTCACGGCGGCGCCGTCGAACGCGCGGAGCAGGTGCTGTCCCACGAACTCGACGTCGCGGCTGCGCTCTCGCAGGTAGGGGTCGTCCGCCTCGCCGAGCTGGCTCGCGAAGTGCTGCACAGTGAGCGCGACGGCCCACTCGGCGCAGCGCCCTTCGGCGCGGATGCGGTGCAGCACGCCGTCGCCGAGCATCGGGTCCTCGGCCATCAGCGCGTACGCCTCGAGGACGGCGGTCGCCGTGGAGCGCTCGGGGGTGCTCGCGACGAGCCGGCGCAGCTCCTCCTTGGCGCGCGCGGTCGCGGCGCGGAAGCGCTCGATCTCGGTGGGCCGCTCGGCCTCGCTCACGGTGCGTCGCGGCACGCGCGCGAGCTGGTCACCCAGGACGAACGCCGCGCCGATGGCGATCCCGGGGGAGCCCGAGATCCCGTGCAGCACGACGGCGTCGGGCTGTGCGCTCATTCGGGCTCTCCGAAGCGTGAGGCGATGAGCTCACCGATGGCGTCGACGCAGCGCCGCGCCTCGACCCCGCGGGCCGAGACGCTGACGACCGTGCCCTTGGCGCCGCACAGCAGCAGGACGCCCATCACGCTCTTCGCGTTCACGGCCTCGGCGTCGGTGCCCGAGATCATGACCTCGCACGAGAACTTCCCCGCGAGCTGCACCAGCTTCGTCGCGGCGCGCGCGTGCAGGCCACGCTCGTTGACGATGCGAAAGTCGGCCTCGGCGACCTCGTCGGCCCCGCCGGGGCGTGCGGCTCCGTCGCCGGTCGTCACGCGCCCACCTGGGCCTTCGCCCCGCCCTCGGGCGGGTCGCGGTGACCGGCGTCGCGCCGCGACACGTGGGGCCTGGCGTCGCGGTGGAACACGACGACCTCGGTGGTCGCTGCGCGTCGCGCGAGCTCCACGCGCAGAGACTCTGCCACGGCGTTCGCGATCGCCACCGAGCGGTGCTGGCCGCCGGTGCAGCCGATGGCGACCGTAACGTAGCTCTTGCCCTCCTCTTCGTACCTCGGCACGAGGAAGGCCAGCAGATCACCCAGCTTGTCGAGGAGCTGCCGCGTGCCCTCCGCGGCGAGCACGTAGTCTCGCACGGGAGGGTCCTCACCCGTGAGCGGGCGCAGCTCCGGGACGAAGTGAGGGTTGTCGATGAAGCGGACGTCGAAGACCAGGTCGGCGTCGTGCGGCAGCCCGACCTTGAAGCCGAACGACATCACCCGCACCTGCATCCGGTGCAGGTCGTCGTGATCGGGCTTGAGCAGCGTGAAGATGCGCTTGCGCAGGTCGTGGACGCGCAGGGCGCTGGTGTCGATGACGAGCGTCGCCATCGCGCGGAGCGGCCCGAGGCGCTCGCGCTCGAGCGCGACGCTCTCGAGCACACCCGCGAGGTGCGCGGCCTTCGTCCGCTGCGCCTCCGGGTGAGGGCGACGGGTCTCGTTGAAGCGTCGGGCCACGACGTCGTCGCTGGCGTCGAGGAAGACGATGGTCACCTTGCGGTGGCCTCCTCGCTCGACCGACGCCAGCACGTCCGGCGCGCCGTCGAGGAACGCCCCGACGCTGCCGCCGAACCCAAGCGCAATATCCTTCACCCCTGCGCCCTCGCACGCCTCGATCGCCTGGGTGATGACGGCAGGAGGCACGTTCTCGATCGCGTGGAAGCCCAGGTCCTCGAGCGCGGCGAGGGCGGTGGACTTACCAGCGCCCGAGAGGCCGGTCACCACGACGACCTGGGTCGCGCGCGCTACGGTCGTCACGATCGCCCCTTTCCGCCGCGGGGGCCGGGCGCGACGGGAGGCGGCGCGGCGGACTCGTCGACCCGCGGGAGCCGGGTGGCTCGCATCCCGAACTGGCTCTCGTGGGTGCGGATGGGCACGCCGCGATGGGCGGTCACCGCCTGCCAGGCGGCCGTGGACGGGTGCTCGCTCGAGGCGACCGGCCGGCTGTCGACGTGCGTGACGCGCGGCGCCTGGGCCAGGCTCGGGTCGAGCGTCCGCGCGGCGGACTGCGCTGCGATGCGCCCCTCGATCGCGCCGAAGAGCTCGCGCGCCGCGTGGTGGCCGGCGTTCTTGAGGAGCTCGTTGCGAGCGGCGACCTCGAGGATCGTCGCCATGTCCCGGCCGGGGCGCACGGGTACGACGAGCTCTGGAATGGACACCGCGAGGATCGTCGTGAAGCGCTCCTCGAGCCCGAGCCGATCCTGGGGGGCCTCCACGCTGGCCTCGTCGACCAGCCGCACCACCACGTCGATGCGCTTGCGCTCGCGGATGGCGGTGACGCCGAACAGATCCTTGATGTTCAGGATCCCCAGGCCGCGCACCTCGAGGTGGTGGCGCAGCAGCTTGGCCGGGGCCCCGAACACCATGCCTGGTGGCCGATAGTCGCACTCGACGACGTCGTCGGCGACGAGGCGGTGGCCACGCATCACCAGGTCGAGCGCGCACTCGCTCTTGCCCACCTCGCTCGGGCCCATCAGCAGCAGCCCGACGCCGAACACGTCGATGAGCACGCCGTGCAGCCGCTTGCGAGGGGCGAGCCGCTCGTCGAGCAGCGCGTGAAGGCCGGTGATCGTCACGCTGGACCGATCGGACGAGTGCAACAGCGGCGTGCCCGTGGCGTCGGCGCAGGCGACGACCTCGCGCGACGACGGGGCGAGGTCTCCGGTCAAGACCACGCAGCTCAGGCCGAGCCCGAAGAAGCCCATCATGGCCTGCTGGCGAGCTCGGGGATCGAGCTTCGCGAGGAACGACTGCTCGGTCTGGCCCAGGATCTGGATGCGCGTGGCGACGATGCCGTGGAAGTGGCCGGCGAGCGCGAGCCCGGACTTCTGGATGCGCGAGTGGTTGATGGGCCGCTCGACCCCCTCGCCGCCGGCGATCAGCGAGAGGTTGATGTCGATCGCCGCGTCCTCGAGCAACGCCCGAGCGCTCATCGCAGGTCGCTTGGGCGGCGCGACGTCGACGGCCGAGGGGCCTACGAAGGTCTCGTCATCCGGCCAATCGAGCGTGGCCGCCGCCGCAGGAGGCGTACCGTGCTCGCGCGAGCTCGAGGCCGCGGCGCGGCTCGGCGGATCGTCGTCTTCGTTCACTCCGTGCCTCCCCCCCCTCGCACCCCACGACGCTGCGGCTTCGCAGCGGCGCTCACAATGGCCGGCCCTCTTCGCGGGCGATCAGCTCGAACGCGGCCGGCCCATTCGGCGCCTCCACGAGCGACTTGCGGAAATGGTCGTCGCGCAGGAGGCGCGAGACCCGGGCGAGGGTCTTCAGGTGCTCGCCCACCGCGCGCCGCGGCCCGATCACCGCGAAGAAGATCGAGACCGGGAGCCCGTCGATCGCGTCGAAGCCGATCGGCTCGGGGCAGAGCAGCACGGCCCCGACGATGTGATCGAGCTCCTCGATCGCCGCGTGGGGAATCGCGACGCCCCCGCCGACGCCGGTCGATTGCTGATCTTCGCGCCGTAAGAGCATGCTCTCGATGCCGCCCGGATCGAGCGTGTCGCCCCCCTGAGCCAGGAGCTGAGAGAGTCGCTTGATGACCTGCTGCTTCGTTCGAACCTGGTCGGGACCGTCGCGCGAGACGGCGACCCGGACCGGGCTCAGGATGTCGACGACTTGCATACGCTGTACTCGCTGGGGGACCGGCGGCGGACGCGCCTCGCGCGAGCAAGCTTGCACGGCGTCCGCGGTTCACACCTGTTGTGATTCCCCCCCCACACGAGACGGATCCATTGGCGTGCGCGGACCTCGGCCGCGCGTCCCTGCTTCAGTCGCGCGTGCCCCGCTGGGACTCTCGCTCGACCTCTTGGGCGAACTCACCTGCGCTCATGCCGCCGTGCTTCTTGGCGACGTTTGCACCCTTCTGAGCGTGGATCTGACGCTCGAGCTTGTCGATGACGGAGTCGATCGAGGCGTACATGTCCGTCTTGCGTTCGTTCGCGTGGAACGCCTGGCTGCCGGACTGGATCCGCACGTCGGCGATATGTTCCAGGCCCTCGACCGAGATCGTGACCTGGGCAGTCATGGCCTGGCGGAGGAACTTCTGAAGCTTCGCGATCTTCTCATGAGCGTAGCCCTTGACGGCCTCCGACCCTTCCATGTGCCGAAACGTGATCGTTATGTTCATGCCTTTCCTCCGTAAAAAAGCGGCTCGGCTCGGATACAGCCTACCTGCGAAAACCAGGAAAGCGATCCGAACATTGCCGTCGATCGCCGAATATTTCCGAGGCCGCTCGCCTGCTCCGCAGGACTCTCAGCTGTTTCGGGGCTCTCCCTAGACTTCGGGCGCGGGAGCCGGGGCGGCGCAGGCGGTGCGGGCGCTGGTTGGCCGCGGTCTTGGCCGACCATCAAGCGCTCGAAGATCGCGCCAGCCTCGCGCTCCATGCGCGCTGCTTCGGCCAGCGCCGGCGCGTCGTCCTTGTACTCGTCGCGCCGCAAGAACCGCGAAAAGGAGCGGTAGGTTCGGGCGAGCTCGATCTCGTTGCCCGTCTGCGAGAAAATCGCGGCGCTGCGCGCGAAGTACTCCCTGGCGCCGCGCGTGTGCGACGCGCCCCAGCCACCGGCGGCGGTGATCTCGCCCAGCGTGCGCAGGGCGATGCCCAGCTGCACCTTGCTGCGGACGGTCGCGAACAGGTCGACGCAGCGCCCGATACAGTCGCGCGCCTTTACCAGGTCTCCGTTCGCGAGGTAGGCCTCCCCCATCGCGCGTAGGGCGTCGGCGAGCCCGAGCTTGTCGCCGAGCTCGTCGAGCTGCTCCTCGGCCTGCTTGAGGACCGAGATCGCGCGCTCGGACTGGCCGGAGCGGTGCAGGCAGTCGCCGACGTTGACCATGACCAGGGCGATGCGGTTCTGGTCTCCGATCTGCTTCGCCACCTCGAGCGACTCCTCGAACAGCGGCAGGGCGCGCGCGCACTCGCCGCGGTCTTGGAAGACCATGCCCAGGTTGTTGAGCGTGGCGACGACGCCGGGGAGATCGCCGATCTCGCGCCTTATCACCAGCGACTGCTCGAAGGACTCGATCGCCTGCGCGAACTCCCCCGTCTCCAGCAGCACGATGCCGAGGTTGTTGAACGACAGCGCGATGCTGCGCCGATCGCCCAAGCGGCGGCGGCGGGCGAGCCCGTCGCGCAGCGACGCGAGCGCAGCCCGGTAGTCCCCCTTGAGCCACTCGAGCTTGCCGATGTCGTCGACGCTCGAGGCGACGCCGCGCTCGTCGTTGGCGGCCTGAAAGAGCGTGAGGGCCGCCTCGAGGTGGTGACCGGCCTCCTCGAGCGAGCCGGTCTCGCGGTAGAGGCGACCGATGCGGTTGTGCGCGGCGCCGCCCTTCGACCTGAGGTCGAGGCGAAAGGCCAGCGTGAGCATCTCGCGGAAGCTCGCGAGCGCGTCGTCGATGCGGCCGCTCGAGAGCAGCACGTCCCCGTAGTTGTGGAGAGCGTCGATGCGGCGTCCGGTCACCGAGTCGCCGAGCAGCTCGAGGCCGCGCTCGTAGTGCCCGCACGCGGTCTGCGCGGCGTACGAGGCGCGCGCGGCGTCGCCCGCCTCGAGGTACGCGAGGCCGGCGCGCGGCGCGTCGCCCGCGCGCTCGCGATGCTCCGCGAGCGTCGCGAGCCCCTCCTCGCTCGACCGCGCGTGCCCCTGGTGGTCGAGCCAGTCAGCGAAGATCGCGTGGTACCTGCGCTGAGCGGTCGGCGTCGTTCGGCTCTTGATCATCTCGCGCTCTTTGTTGTGCTTGAACGCGTACTCGTCCGAGCCGGGCATCGACGAGTCTGGGAGCTTGAGCACGAAATCTCGCTGGGCGAGCTCGGTGAGCGTCGCGTGGACGCGGTCGAGCTCGGTCGGCGCCGCGGTCGTCCACAGCTCGGGCGCCTCATTGCCGGCGCGCAGGAGCGGGACGAGCCCGCCCGTCCAGAAGACCGACCCCATCGTCGCGGCCAGCTCGAGGACACGGCGCTCAAAGGTCGAGAGGGACGCGAGGCGCGCGTGGATCGCGTCCTCGATGGTGAGCGGCAGCTCGGCGCGCTCGAGCTTGTCGAGGTGGACCGACCAGCGCGGCTCCTCGCCGGGGGCCGACTCCTCTACGAGCACCCCGCGGTCGTGGTAGAGCCGCACCATCTGCTCGAGCAGCATCGGGTTGCCCGCGGCGAACGTGAGGGCGTTGTCGACGAGGGCCTCGGGCAGGGCGGCGCCTTCTTTGACGGCCGGCGCGAGCAGCGCGGCGATCAGCGCCTGCGCGTCGGGCTCGAGGAGGGGCTCGAGGTCGACGATCGTGTGGCGGCGCTCTCCCGCGCGCGACCAGTCGTCGGCGATGCTCGACAGCTCGGGTCGGGCCGCGCACACGACGAGGATGGGCCCCGAGAGCGACTCGAGCAGGTAGCGCAGGAGCGTGAGCGAGTCGGCGTGCGCCGCGTGCAGATCGTCGAACACCAGGCAGATGGGGCTGTGCGCCGCGTCGGACTCGAAGAACGAGCGCACGACGGCGCGCCGCAGCAGGCGCCCTTGGACGGCGTCGTCGGCGATGGCTCGCGTGAGCGGGCTCTCCTCGAAGGGGACGTCGAGCAGCTGGCCGAGGAAGTAGACCACGTCGCCGACCTTGCGATCGCCCACGACCTTCGAGACCTGGTCTCGCACGGTCGCGCGCACGTCCTGGGGGTCCATCCCCTCGACGAGCCCGAAGCGCATGCGCAGCAGGCGGGCGAAGATGCCATACGCAGCGTCGGTGTCGCGAGCGCTGCCGCGGTACAGCCGCGGGGTGAGCGTGTTCTTTTCGGCGCGGTGCCGGACCACGAACTCGTGGACCAGGCGGCTCTTGCCGAGCCCCTGGGAGCCGAGCAGGGTGACCACTCGGGTCTCGCCGCGCCCCTCGACCGCCTCGAGGGCGGCGTCGAGGCTCGCCATCTCGCGCTGGCGCCCGACGAAGGGCGCTCGCGCGACGCTGACCAACCCGAACGTGACGTTGTCCTTGACCATGGGCCCCGACGAGCGGGGGTTGTAGTCCAGAAGCCCCGACGGTTGAAGCCCCTGCTAAGCTCTCGGGCCAGATGGGCGGGTACGACGAGAGCGACCTGCGGCTGCGGGTTCAGGCGAGCTTCAGCTTGCCCGAGATGCGCCGGCTGCTGCTCGGCTGGGGAGCGACCCCCGAGGAGGCGGAGGGAGACGCACGGGAGCTTTCCCTGAGGGTCGTCCGGCTCGGCGTGAAGCGCTTCGGCGCGGGGGAGCTCGTCCACAAGCTCAAGGCAGACAAGCCCCTCACCGAGTGGCCCGACCCGGCCGCAGAGGCCGACGAGCGGTGGGCCCCGCAGCCGCCCGCCCCGTCCTTCGACGTGGGCGAGACGACGGTCGTCGACCTTCCGCCTGCGATGGATGAGCCCCAGCCCCCGAGCGCTCCTGCCTCGGCGCCCAAGCCGCCCCCACCCGGCCCCCGCTCGAACCCCATGGTCTTCCTGTCGCCCGAGGAGCTGAGGCGGCGCGACGCGCCGCGACGCGGGTGGAGCCCCGCGCTCGTCGGTGTCTCGGCGCTGCTGCTCGTGGGCTGCGTCGTCGCCGCAGGGACGATGATCTCGAGATCGAGAGACTCGAGCGCGGCCGCGGCCGTGGCGCCGGGCCCGACCGGGCCCGCGGTGAAGGCGGCCTCGGTGCTCGATGACGGCCTGCGTCGCGTGGCCGAGGGCTGCGCGATCGACGTCCCGGGGCAGCCCTCGCTCGAGGTCTTCGCGCTGGCTCAGGAGGCCTGCGGCCGTGAAGAGACGCAAGCGTGGGCGCGCAAGAAGCAGCGCGAGCAAGAGCGCGCGCTCACCGGCGACGAGCCGGATCCCCCGAGCACGCCCTTCCGCTCGTCGACGCCGACGCCGCCCGTTCAAGACCGCTTGCCGCTGAAGATGCAGGCCGGGCCCACGGGCGCCCCCAAGGCGGGCTCGACGCCGGGGCAGGCCGCTCCCAAGGCGCCCGCAGGAGGCAGCTGCGTGTCACGCTGCTCGCGCACACGCAGCGAGTGCGACAAGTCCTGCGGCCGCGAGCCCACCGACGCGACGCAGTACGGTCCGTTCCAAGCCTGCGCGTCGCGCTGCGTCTCGGCCGAGACGCGGTGCCGGCGCGAGTGTGCGTGACGCGACGAGACGAGACGACGCGGGCCGAGACGGTGCTGGCCGCGAAAGCGCCGCTTTGGTACGTAGCCGCCATGGACAAAGTCGTGAAGAGCGCGATCGAGGCGGTCCGCGACATCCCGGCCGGCGCGACGATCCTCGCGGGCGGCTTCGGGCTGTGCGGCATCCCCGAGCACTGCATCGCGGCGCTGCGCGAGCTGGGCACGAGGGACCTCGTGTTCGTGTCGAACAACTGCGGCGTCGACGACTTCGGCCTCGGCCTGCTGCTGGGCAACCGACAGATCCGCAAGATGATCTCGTCGTACGTGGGCGAGAACAAAGAGTTCGAGCGGCAGTACCTCTCGGGCGAGCTCGAGGTCGAGCTGGTCCCCCAGGGCACGCTCGCCGAGCGCCTCCGCGCGGGCGGCGCGGGCATCCCCGCGTTCTACACCCCGACCGGGGTGCACACGGCGGTGAGCGACGGCGGCATGCCGGTCCTCTACGACAAGGACGGCTCGGTGAAGAAGTACTCCGACAAGAAGGAGGTGCGCGCGTTCGACGGCCGAGACTACGTGCTCGAGCCGGCCATCACCGGGGACTTCGCGCTGGTGAAGGCGTGGAAGGGCGATCGCCACGGCAACCTCGTCTTTCGCCACACGGCGATGAACTTCAACCCGATGATGGCGATGGCCGGCAAGGTCACGATCGCCGAGGTGGAAGAGCTCGTCCCGGTCGGCGCGATCGACCCGAACCACGTCCACACGCCGGGCATCTTCGTGCAGCGGATCTTCCAGGGAGACCGCTACGAAAAGCGGATCGAGCGCAGGACCACCAAGAAGGCAGCGAGCTGAGGAGAACGACATGGCCCTCTCGAGAGACCAGATCGCCCGCCGCGCCGCCCAGGAGCTCCGCGACGGCTACTACGTGAACCTCGGCATCGGCATGCCGACCCTCGTCGCGAACTTCATCCCCGACGGGGTCGAGGTCGTGCTGCAGAGCGAGAACGGCCTGCTCGGCATCGGCCCGTACCCCGAGGCCGGCAAGGAGGACGCCGACCTCATCAACGCCGGCAAAGAGACGGTGACCATGCTCCCGGGCTCGGCGTTCTTCTCGAGCGCCGAGAGCTTCGCGCAGATCCGCGGCGGGCACATCGATCTGGCGATCCTCGGCGCCATGGAGGTGAGCGAGAAGGGCGATCTGGCCAACTGGATGATCCCCGGCAAGATGGTCAAGGGGATGGGCGGCGCGATGGACCTCGTCGCGCGCGCCAAGCGCGTCGTCGTCATCATGGATCACGCCGCCAAAGACGGCGCGCCCAAGATCTTGAACGAATGCGCGCTGCCGTTGACGGGGCGCGGGGTCGTCCACCGCATCATCACCGATCTCGCCGTGATCGACGTCACCCCGGAGGGCTGGTGCTCCGCGAGGTCGCGCCCGGGGTCTCCGCGAAGGAGATCCAAGAGAAGACCGAGCCCACGTTGAAGGTCCCGCACGACCTCAAGGTGATGACGGGCATCGACCCCCAGGGGCAGGCGTGAGCTGGCCGGAGAAGACCGCGCCGACCCTCGACGCGAGCGAGAAGCGGACGATCGGGGAGGGCATCTTCAAGAAGTGCGACGGCTGCGCCGCGACCTTCACCACCGCCGATCTGCACGCGAACTTCGAGGTGTGCCCATCGTGCGAGCACCACCACCTGCTGTCGTCCGAGGGGTGGAGGCGCCTGTTGCTCGACGACGGCGTGCTCGACGCCTGGGACGACGGCATCACCCCGGGCGATCCCCTCACCTTCACGGACGGCAAGACCTACCCGGAGCGAATCGCCCAAGCGCAGAAGCGCGCGAGCGCGAGGGAGTCGGTGGACATCGGCGCCGCTCGGCTCGGCGGCCGGCCCATCGCCCTCGGCGCCTTCAACTTCGCCTTCATGGGCGGGAGCATGGGCTCGGTCGCGGGCGAGAAGATCACCCGGCTGTTCGAGCGAGCCACCGAGCGCCGGCTGCCGGTGGTGCTGCTCCAGGCCTCGGGCGGCGCGCGCATGCAGGAGGGGATCTTGAGCCTCATGCAGATGGCGAAGGCGGTGGCGGCGCTCGAGCGCTTCAAGGCCATCGGCCAGCCCTTCATCAGCGTCTTGCTCCACCCGACGACGGGCGGCGTCGCTGCGAGCTTCGCGTTCCTCGGCGACGTGAACGTGGCCGAGCCGAAGGCGCTGATCGGCTTCGCCGGGCCGCGGGTGATCGAGAACACCCTGCGCCAGAGCCTGCCGCGCGGCTTCCAGCGGTCCGAGTTCCTGGTCGACCACGGCATGGTCGACGCCATCGTGTCGCGGCTGAAGATGAAGGCGCTGCTCGAGACGCTGCTCGGGCACCTGGCGAAGTAACCCCCCTCGCTGAGCGAGGGGGACCGCATCGCAACCACACGCTGCGCGCTACGCGCGCTCGGCGCCCGCGATGTCGGTCGTCGCGGCGGCGACGATCGCCTCGGCGATCACGCGGATGCGAGACTCATCTTCGCCTTCGACCATCACGCGCAGCTTCGCCTCGGTGCCGCTCCAGCGCACGAGGACCCGACCGCGCTCGCCGAGCTCCTGCTCGAAGCGCTCGACCTCGCCGCGCATCGCGGCCATCTGCTCGAGCGGAAGGCGCAGCTTGAAGCTCGCGTTCTGCAAGATCTGAGGCACGCGCTCGAGGGCCCCGCGCGCGAGCTCGGACAACGGGCGCCCCTCCTCCATCATCATGGCGGCGACCTGCAGCGCGGCGACGGTGCCGTCGCCGGTCGTGGCGTGGTCGAGGAAGATGAGGTGCCCCGACTGCTCGCCGCCGAAGGTGAAGCCACCCTTGCGCATCGCCTCGACGACGTAGCGATCGCCGACCGCGGTGCGCACGACGCTGCCGCCCTTCGATCGCATCGCGCGCTCGAGCCCGAGGTTGCTCATCACCGTGGCGACGACTGTCCCGCCGGGGAGCTTGCCTTGGCGCAGCAGGCGCGCGCCGCACATCGCCATGATCGCGTCGCCGTCGACGATGTTGCCTCGCTCATCGGCCACGATGACGCGGTCGGCGTCGCCGTCGAGCGCGATGCCGAAGGCCGCCTTCGTCTCGACGACCCGCTTCGCCATCAGCTCGGGGTGCATCGCGCCGACCCCGGCGTTGATGTTGGTGCCGTTGGGGGTGTTGCCGAGGGCGATCACCTCGGCGCCGAGCTCCTCGAAGACCGTGGGCGCGGAGCGGTAGGCGGCGCCGTGGGCCGCGTCGATCACGACGCGGACGCCGTCGAGGGTGAGGCGCGCCGGGAAGGTCGACTTCGCGAACACCACGTAGCGCCCGCGCGCGTCGTCGACGCGGACCGCGTCGCCGACGTGCTCGCCCTGCACGCCGGCGGCGTCGAGCTCGGTGCCCTCGAACAGCGCCTCGATCGCGGCCTCTTCGTCGTCGGGCAGCTTGAAGCCATCGGGCCCGAAGATCTTGATGCCGTTGTCCTCGAAGGGGTTGTGGCTCGCGCTGATGACGATGCCGGCGTCGGCGCGCATGCTCGCGGTGAGCTGCGCGATGGCAGGCGTCGGGATCGGGCCGGTCAACATGACGTGCCCACCCATCGCGCACACGCCAGAGGCGAGCGCGGTCTCGAGCATGTAGCCCGAGAGGCGGGTGTCCTTGCCGATCAGCACGCGCGCGGGGCGCCGCTTGCCACGCGAGGCGACGTAGGTGATCGCGCGCCCGAGGCGGAGCGCCGACTCCGGGGTCATCGGGGGCTGGTTGGCGGTACCGCGGATGCCGTCGGTGCCGAACATCTTTCGCTTCGACATGGTGTTCGTATTGAGGAGGTGGGAGGGCTCGTGGGGTCTACCGCAAAGACGAGAGCCGCGCACGGCGGCGCGGCTCTCATCCGACACGCGAGGCTCGGCGCCCTATTGAACCGTGATCGCCACGCGCAGCGGAGCTGTAGTCCCGTTGTCGAGATACTCGCTGAGGCGCACGTAGTAGGTGCCGGCCGGCAGGTTGGCAGCGAACGAGTCCACCGCGGGGTCGATCAACGAGCAGGCCCCGTCACCTCCGTCGTCATTGGTCCCGAGCTGGGTACCGACCGAGTCGAGCAGATCGACGATGGTGTCAGTGCTCGCCGGACAGGTCGTCGTCGAGGTGCCGTAGGTCTCGACCCGGATCGAGCCGGTCGCCGCCAGGTCGATTCGGAAGAAATCGCGATCGGCGATGGGCGAGATCTGCGCGTACGTGAAGCTGCACCCGTTGGCGTCGTCTGCTTCCGCGGTGGTGCCGTTGGGCTCCGACTCGGCGCAGTAGCCTGGCGACAGCGTGCAAGTGGGCTCGCAGCCGTCGCCAGTGATGGCGTTGCCGTCGTCGCACAGCTCGCCGGCCTGGAGGATGCCGTCGCCGCAGCCTGGCGCGTTGACGTCGATGTGCACGACGTACGGCTGGCTGACCGTGTCGTTGCCGTTCTCCTCGACGCGCACGTAATACGTGCCGGCGGGGAGGTTGGCCGCGAAGGAGTCGACGCCGGGGTTGATCAGCGAGCAGCTGACGAAGCCGTCGTCGTTGTCGGTGCCGAGCTGCATCATGTTGCTGTTGTACAGGCGGACGAACGAGTCGAAGCCGGTGGGGCAGCCGGTGCCGACCGCGTCGGTCACCTCGATGCGGGCGCTCGAGCCGGCGCTCGCGACGGTGAACGAGTACCAGTCGGAGTCGGCGACGTAGTTGATCTGGCCCGCGCCGCCGTCGCAGACGGTGATCGGCGTGGCCTGGTTGAAGGTGTCGTTCGGCTCGGTCTCGACGCAGAAGCTGCCCTCGAGCCCGCAGAACTCGTCGCAGCCGTCGCCGTTGACGAGGTTGCCGTCGTCGCACTGCTCGCCGGCCTGGGCGATGCCGTCGCCGCAGCCGGGCGGGTTCACGTCGACCTTGAGCAGCCACGCGCCGGTCGTGCCGTTGTTGAGCCAGTCCTCGACGCGGATCTTGTAGGTGCCCGCCGGGAGGTTCGCGGCGTACGGGTTGATCGACGGATCGATCAGCGAGCAGCTCGGGAAGCCACCCTGATCGTTCGAGCCGAGCTCGACGTCGCTCGGGCTGTACAGGCGGATGACCGTGTCGGTGCCGGCCGGGCAGCCGGTGCCGGTGATGTTGGTGGTCTGCACGCGGATGCTGGAGCCCGCGGTGACCGTGACCGAGAAGTAGTCGGCGTCGCCAATGGCGGAGATCTGCCCGGCCGCGCCGTCCTCGCAGCCGGCGACGTCGAGCGAGTTGGCGGTGGCGAGCGAGTCGTTGGACTCGACCTCGGCGCAGTAGTTCCCCTCGACCTCGCACAGGTTGGAGCAGCCGTCGCCGTCGACGAGGTTGCCGTCGTCGCACTCCTCGCCGTTGGCAGACTGGAAGACGCCGTCACCACAACCCGGAGCGAGCACGTCGATGAGCACGACGTAGGGTGGGCTCACCGCGTTGTTGCCGAGCTCCTCGACCAGGACGAAGTAGTCGCCGGGAGGCAGATTGGTCGCCCACGTGTCGGTGACCGGGTTGATCAGCGAGCAGTCGACGTTGCCGTCATCGTCGTCGCTGCCGAGCTGCGTGTTTCCGCTGTTGTAGAGGCGGAGCTGCGAGTCGAAGCCCGTGGGGCAGCCGGTGCCCGCGATGTCGACCACCTCGATGCGCACGCTCGAGCCTGCGTCGGTGACGGAGAACTCGTAGTAGTCCAGATCGGTGCCGGGGTTGATCTCGCCGTACCCTCCGTCGCAGCTGGTGATCAGCGTAGCGCTGCCCAGCGTGTTGTTGGGCTCGCCCTCCGGGCAATACGCGCCCTCGAGCTGGCAGCTCGAGTCGCAGCCGTCGCCGCTCATCAGGTCGCCGTCGTCGCACTCTTCGCCGAGCTGGACCGAGCCATCGCCGCAGTTGGGCGTCTCGGTGCAGTCGGCCTGGCAGCCGTCGCCGTCGATCAGGTTGCCGTCGTCGCACTCCTCGCCGAGCTGGGGGACGCCATCGCCGCACACCGGAGGCGAGACGTCGATCTCGATCGCGTAGAACGGCACGAGCGCCGAGGTGGTCACGCGCACGAAATACGTGCCCTCCTCGGCGATGGTGGTGAGATCAGGGTCGTTGGTGCCGTCGAGCCGCGGGCAGAGGCCCGACGTCGACGCGATCTCGAAGTTCGCCGGGTTGTAGATCTGCAGCGCCACGTCGGCCCCCGGCGGGCAGCCGCCCATGCCGTCGGTGATCTCGGCGCGGAAGGTGCTCCCGAGCGGGACGTAGACGCTGTAGATATCGATGTCGTTGAGGTCGGACAGCTCGGCCTGGAAGCCGAGCGCGCCGTCGGGGAGCTCGTTCGCCTGCGCGAGCGTGCCGTTGGGCTCGGTCTCCGGGGGGAACTCGTCGGGGTTGAGCACGGGGCCGCCGCCGCCGCCTCCCTCGCCCATGCCGCCGCCGCCCTGCGCGGCGCCGCCCATCGGCGCGCCGCCCTGCGGGGCGCCCCCTTCGGAGGTGCCGCCTTCGGAGGTGCCGCCCGTCGCGTCTCCCCCGTTGCCTCCAGCGCCGCCCTCGGGGGCCTCGCCTCCCTGCTCACCACCGCCGGCTCCGCTGCCGCCGGTGAGGCCATCGCCCTCGTCCGCGCAGGCTGAGCCCAGCGCTAGAAGCGCGAAAGGAACCATGAATTTCGACAAACGGCGGAAGCAAGTCATGGTGACCTCGAGCGCCCGAGCCCTGGCCAGGCGCGCCCATTTCCCTACCACGGTTCCGCCGCGGCACGGTTATCAAAGTGGATACCGAAGCGCCTCAAAGCGCGATGACGGGGTCGGTTGGGAGCCCCAAGAGCTGCGCGCGAACCGCTCCCACGAGATAGATCGAGCCACACACGATCACGGTGTCGTCGGGCGCTGCGCGCCGGAGGGCGAGCTCGATCGCGGCAGCAGGCGAAGGCTCGGCAGCGCCCGGCGCGATCTCTGTCAGCGCGGAGGGGTCCGCAGGCGCTCTGCCTGCCGGACAGGTGTAGATGCGCTCGCGCGCGAGGGGCGCGAGCAGGCGCAGCATCGAGGCGAACCCCTTGTCGGCGAGCGCTCCGAACACGAGCAGCGAACGCTCGGGGCGGTGGCCTCTCGCCGCGAGCGTGGCCGCGAGCGAGCGCGCGCCCTCGACGTTGTGGGCGCAGTCGAGGATGACCTCGCGACCGTCGATCGACAGCAGCTCGAAGCGCGCGGGCCACACCGCCTCGGCGATACCGGCCTCGATATCGCTCGGCCCGAGGCCCAGCTCGGGCGCGGCGATGGAGGCCATCGCCGCGGCGACGTGGGCGTTGTCGCGCTGGTGCGGGCCGATGAGGCGCGGCGCCAGGGCGAGCGACGAGCCGTCGGGCATGAGCGACGCTTGGCCTTCCCCGCCGCGGCAGACGTAGATCGGAGAGGCCCCTCGCTCCGCCGCGACCGCGAGGATGACCTCGCGCGCAGCGGCGTCCATCGCGCCGACGACGAGCGGACAGCCGCGCTTGGCGATGCCCGCCTTCTCGCACGCGATCGCCTCGCTGGTCGAGCCCAGGAGCGCAGCGTGCTCGAGGTCACGCCCCCCGTCGCCGATCGTGATGTTGGTGATCCCGGTCGCGAGCGGCCGCTCGACGAGGTTGGTCGCGTCGAGCCTGCCGCCGAGGCCCACCTCGAGCACGACCACGTCGAGCGCCGCCTCTTCGAAGGCCACGAACGCGGCGAGCGTGAGCGTCTCGAAGAACGTGAGCTCCGCAGGCGCATCCGAGAGGACACGCGCGAGCGCCTCGTCGAGCGCGGCCTCGGCGATGGGCTCACCGCCGATGCGCACGCGCTCGGCGAGCCGGCACAGGTGCGGAGACGTATAAAGCCCGACGCGCAGCCCGGCGCGCAGCGCCACGGCCTCCAGCATGGCGCAGGTGCTCCCCTTGCCGTTCGTGCCCGCGACGTGCAGCGCGCGCAGGCGCTGGTGCGGGGCGCCGACCGCCTGCGCCCCCACGAGCACGCGGTCGAGGCCGAGCTCGACGCCGCGGTGACCGCGCCGGTAGAGGGCCGTGAGCAGCTCTGCGTGGGAGGGCATGGTCGGCGTCGCGCGCGGGGCCGCGCGTAGGGCGTTGCTTCGCAGAGCGGGCCGAGCGAATCAACCACCGTGCGGCGGTTCCTCGTCCTCGCCTTCCTGTACATGGCGCAGGGCCTGCCTTTCGGCTTCTTCTCGCACGCCGTGCCGGTGCTGCTGAACCGCACGCACCCGGCGGAGCTGGTGGGGCTGTCGGGCCTGCTGGGCGCTCCCTGGGCCTTCAAGTTCGTGCTGGGGCCGGCCGTCGATCGCGCGGCGAGCCGGCGGCGGATCATCGTCCCGATGAACCTCGCCTGCGTCGTCGCGCTCGTCGCGCTCGGCTTCGCGCGCCCCTCGGCGGACCACCTCGCCCCGCTGCTCGCCGGGTTCTTCCTGGTCAGCGTGTTCAGCGCGTTCCAGGACGTGGCGACCGACGCGCTCGCGCTCGACCTGCTCGACGAAGCGGAACGCGGGCGGGGGGGGGCGATCCAGGTCGCCGCGCAGCGCAGCGGGATGAGCGCGGGCGGCGGCGGGGAGCTGGCGATGATCGACTGGCTCGGCTACGCGGAGGCCTCCTGGCTGATGGCGGCGCTGATCTTGGCGCTCACCCTGCCCGTGCTGTTGCAGCCCGAGCCGCCGCGCGCTCACAGGGAGCCGCTCGCGAGCGGCGCGCGCGGGGCGAGCCTGCTCGCTTCGTTCTTCTCACGCCCGGACGCGAAGAACATCGTCGGCCTGGTCCTGTTCTTCAAGCTGGGCGACGCGCTCGCGGCCGGGATGGTGACGCGGTGGTTCGTCAAGCAGGGCCTCTCGAACGCGGAGATCGCGTCGACGCGAGGCCTGATCGGCGGACTGAGCGCGGTCGTGGGCGCGCTCGCGGGCGCGGCGCTGTACCGCGCCATGGATCGCAAGCGCGCCGTCGCGACCAGCTCGGGGCTCCAGGCCGCGGCGATCGCGATGTACCTCGCCCTCGACCTCGCGCACCCGCACGGCACCGGCCCGATGTCGCTCGCGGTGTACGCCTGCGCGAGCGGGCTCGAGCACGCCCTCGGGGGCGCGGCGACCGCGGTCTTGTTCGCGCGGATGATGGACCTCTGCCGCGACGAGGCCCGCGCCACCGACTACACCGTGCAGGCGTGTCTGCTCGTCGTGGTCACCGGGCTCGGGATCGTCGCCAGCGGCTTCGTGGTGAAGCTCGCGGGCCTGCGCGGGCTGTTCGCGATCGCGACCGCGCTGGGCGCCGTCGGCCCGCTCGCGGTTCACCGCTTCTGGAGCGAGCAGCGGCCTACCCGGTCCGTCGCATGAGCTACAAGGCCCGCCGCATGAAGAGGTCCTCGAGGGTCTCCTTGCGCGGCGCGACCTCGACGATGTGCGAGCCGTGCGCGAGCGCGAGCTTGAGCACCTCTTCGACCCGCAGCGCGCTCTCGACCTCGACCACGACCAGGCCTGGGCGCTCGTTGAGCGTGAAGCCCGCGGCCTCGAGCGCAGCGGTCGCTTCGGGCGTCACGTCCGCGAGGAAGACGTCCGTGCGGAGCACCTCGCCGCGCAACAGCTGCCGGATCTCCCCGCTCACCACCGCCTCGCCTTGCCGCAGGATCGTGACCCGATCGCACATGGCCTCGACGTCGCTCAAGATGTGGGTGCTAAAGAAGATCGTCCGGCCGAGCTCGCGCTCCGCGAAGATCAGATCGCGGACCTCCTTGCGACCGACGGGGTCGAGCCCGCTCATGGGCTCGTCGAGGATGAGCATCTGCGGGTCGGAGACGAGCGCGGCCGCCAGGCCCGTCCGCTGGAGCATGCCCTTGGAGAGCCGCCGCACCTGCCGATCCGCGGCGTAGGCGATGCCCACCTTGGTGAGCACCTCGAGGGTGCGCGACCGCAGCGACGCGCCCCTCATGCCGGACAGGTTGCCGCACATCTCCACGAACTCTCGCGGCGTGAGGTACGGGTAGACGTAGGGGTTCTCGGGCAGGAAGCCGACGTCTCTGCGCGACTCGGCGGACGGGACGCGCTTGCCGAACAAGAAGGCGTCCCCGCTGGTGGGCTCGATCAGGCCGGTGAGCATCTTGATCGTGGTGGTCTTGCCGGCGCCGTTCGGCCCCAAGAAGCCGAAGATCTCCCCGCGGCGCACGTCGAAGGAGACGCCCTTCACGGCCTCGACGCGGCGCTTCTTGAACAGGCCCACGCTGAAGGTCTTGTTGAGGCTCTTGACCTCGATGAGCTTGTCGCGACGGTCCGCGTTCTCGTTCGCGTCCTCACTGCCGGCGGTCATGCGGCCCGCAGTCTACAGCGTCGCCCGGCGCGCGCGAGCGGCGTCGAGCGCGATGAGCGTGAGCGCCGCCCAGATGACCGCGAACGCCGCGAGCCGGCCGGGGTCGAGCTGCTCGCCGAAGAGCACCACGGCGGTGAGAAACTGCAGCGTCGGCGCGAGGTATTGGAAGAAGCCGAGCGTCGACAGGGGCAGCCTGCGGGCGGCGGCGGCGAAGCTCGCGAGCGGCAGGGCGGTGATGGGGCCCGCCAGGCACGCCAGCGCGAGGAGCCCGAGCTCGCCGCGACCGAACAGGCCGTCGCCGCGGACCTCGCGCACGACGAGGTAGCCGATCGCGAGCGGGGCCGTGACGAGCGTCTCCACGAACAGACCCACGAGGCTCTCGACCTTCGCGACCTTGCGGATGAGCCCGTACGCCGCGAAGGTGCAGGCGAGCGTCAGCGGCACGAGCGGTCCGGCGCCGCGCGCCAAGAGCATGATGCCGAGGCCCGCCGCGCCGAGCGCGACGGCCGCCCACTGCAGCGGGCGCAGGCGCTCGCGCAGCAGCACGACCCCGAGCGCGACGTTGGCGAGGGGGTTGACGAAGTACCCGAGGCTCGCGTCGACCAGCCGCCCGACGAGCACGGCCCAGATGAAGATCCCCCAGTTGACGGCGATGAGCAGCGCAGACGCGAGCAGCAGGCTCAGGGTCTTGCGGTCGCCGAGCACGGCGACGAAGGCCCCCATGCGGCGCGTGGCGACCAGCGCGGCGGCGACGAACACGACGGACCAGAGCACTCGGTGCGCGAGGATCTCGAGCGCCTCGAGCCGCTCGAGCAGCTTCCAGAAGATCGGGACCACCCCCCAGGCCCCATACGCCAGGGTGGCGTACAGGGTACCCCGCGTCAGCTGCGCGTCCGCCGAGCTCACCCGTCGTCGTCGCCCCGCGCGCCCCCCGGCGGCGCCTCACCGCCGTACTCTCGCAGCTTGTACTGGACCTTCCGCGGGCTGACGCCGAGCACCGCCGCCGCTCGTGACGTCGACCCGCGGCACGCCTCGAGCGTCTTCAAGATCGCGTAGCGCTCGAGCTCGGCGATGGTCGCTCCCGGGATCGCGGGCGGCGCGTCGCGCGGCGCCGACGGAGCCAGGTGCGGCGGCAGGTGACGCGCCTCGATGCGCGGCGCGTCGCACAGGACGACCGCGCGCTCGATGACGTTCTCGAGCTCGCGGACGTTGCCCGGCCACCCGTACGACACGAGCGCGGCGAGCGCCTCATCGCTCATCCCCTCGAGCG
Source organism: Polyangiaceae bacterium (assembly GCA_016719945.1). Classification (GTDB taxonomy): domain Bacteria; phylum Myxococcota_A; class Polyangia; order Polyangiales; family Polyangiaceae; genus Xiheicaenibacterium. The sequence continues at coordinate 108,016 of JADJYE010000008.1, forward strand.
GCTTGTGGTTCTCCTGGGCATACCGCTTGAGGAAGAAGGTCGCGAGCTCGGGGATGTCGCTCGCGCGCTCGCGCAGGGAAGGCAGCGCGAGGTTGACCACGTTGAGGCGGTAGAAGAGGTCCTCGCGGAAGGCTCCTTCTCTCACGCGCAGCGCGAGGTCTCGGTTCGACGCGGAGATGATCCGCACGTCGACGTGCACCGTCTCGTTGCCCCCGACGCGCTCGAACGAGCGCTCCTGCAGCACGCGCAGCAGCTTGACCTGGGTCGAGATCGGGATCTCGCTGACCTCGTCCAGGAACAGCGTGCCCCCGTCGGCCTGCTCGAACCGCCCTTCGCGGCGCCCGACGGCGCCGGTGAACGCGCCACGCTCGTGCCCGAAGAGCTCGCTCTCGAGCAGCGACTCGCTGAGGGCGGCGCAGTTGAGGCGCACGAGCGGCTTCGACTTGCGCGGGCTCGCCCGGTGAATGAGCTCGGCGACCAGCTCCTTGCCCGTGCCCGTCTCGCCAAGAATGAGGATCGTGGCGCGGCTGGACGCGACCTGCTCGGCCATCTTCAAGACGTCCGTCATGCGCGGGTGGCTGGCCACGATGTGGCCCTCCACCGCCGTTCCGCGCAGCCGATCGCGCAGGCGCTCGTTGTCGGCCAAGAGCCGCGCGCGCTCGACCGCGCGCTCGACCACCAGGGACAGCTCCTGAAAATTGAGGGGCTTCGTCAGGTAGTGGTACGCGCCCTTCTGCACCGCCTCGACGGCGTTCGGGATGGTGCCGAACGCCGTCATCACGACGACCGTCACGGCAGGCGCGAGCTCCCGCACCTTGTGCATGAGCCCCATCCCGTCGAGCCCAGGCATCTTGAGGTCCGTCAGGACGACGTCTGGACCGAACTCTTCGAGCTTGCCGAGCGCCTTGAAGCCGTCGGCGGCGACCTCGGTGGTGTACCCCTCTTCGTGCAGGATCTCGGAGAGGGCGGCTCGGGCGTTGGCCTCGTCGTCGACGATGAGGATTCGGCCCCGACTTCTCACGGGGGTCGCTTACCTCACCCGCCGGCGCGCCGCACCCCGACCGACCGCGGAGGCGGGAGCCGCCGCGGTCCCGACGATTGTCGGCTTTGAGATCAACCTTGTTCTTGGGCCTGGGCAAAAGGTGGTACAAGTCGCGCAGCCGTACCCGCCGACTGGAGCCACGGATGGGAATTGAGAGAGTTTTGTCGAATAAGACCTTTCTTCCTTCGATCGCCATGCTGCTCGCCGCGTCGTGGACGTCGGCGGCGATGGCCCAGCCGACCGCCGACCCGTGGGCGCCGCAGCCCCCGTTCGGCGCGCCCGGCGCACAGCCAGGCCAGCCTGGCGGGCAGCCCGGCGCCGGCCAGCCGGGACCGGCTCCCGGCCCGGGCCAGCCGGGTCAGCCCGTCCAGCCGGGCGCTGCGCCCGGCTCCTTCGGCGGCGAGGCCTCCGCAGGGGGTCAGGTCGCCCCCGGGCAGTTCGGTGGCGCTGGGGCCTCTGCGACCGGCCAGTTCGGCGGCCCGCCCCCCAGCCCCAACCCCAAGGGCTCGAAGGACGAGGACGCCTGGAAGGCACGTCAGCTGTCGCTCATCACCCAGAACGGGCTGAGCGGCGGCACCGGCCTGTTGCGCACCTCGTTCGCCGGGTCGGGCGCGGCCGGCACGTTCCGGGTCGGCTTCGTCGCCGACTGGTACACGTCGAGCGCCTTCCTGTGTGATCCCGACGAGTCGACCGAGGCGGGGGTGCCCATCACCTGCTCCGGGCGCAACGACGAAGACAGCGCGTCGCACGTCGGCGGGTTCTTCTCGCTCAACGCCACGCCGCTCTCGTTCCTCGAGGCGTACGCCGCGCTCCGCACCTACGCGAACTCGAACGACCAAGGGCGCCCCGGGCTGCTCCAGGTGCTCGGCGACACCACGTTCGGCGTGAAGGGCTTCACGCCCGAGAAGCTGCTCGGCCCGATGCAGGTCGGCGCGGAGGCGCAGCTGCTGCTCCTCAACGGCGCCGGCGACGTCGGCCCCGTCGGCGGCGCCACGAGCGCGCTGTTCCGCATCAACGGCACGTTCGACGCCCGCCAGATCAAGAAGAACATCCCGATCCGCATCAACCTCAACCTCGGCTACAAGGTCGACAACTCCGGGGCCGCGGTCGAGGCGATCGAGATCGCGCGCGCTCAGGCGTTCAACGACGGCCGTGACCGCCAGCCCATCTCGCGCATCGAGCGCTACGGCCTCGGCATCAACCGCGTCGACTTCTTCCAGACGTACCTCGGCGTCGAGGTCCCGTTCTCGTTCATCCAGCCGTTCGTCGAATACACGGTCGACATCCCGGTGAACCGGCAGGACTACTCCTGCTACACGAACCGCGTCTCGCGCGGCGACGTCTGCCTCGGGCTGGTCGACCTGTCGGACCAGAACTCGGGCAGCCCCGGCTACGCGGCCATCCCGTCGCGCATCGGCATCGGCACCCGCGTCTCGCCGTTCCAGGCGATCAGCGGGACCGAGGGCTTCCGCGGTCTGTCCGCGCTCGTCGGCGTCGAGATCGGCCTGTCGGCGACGTCGACCTTCGTCGAGGAGATCGCGCCCGAGGCGCCGTGGACCCTCTACCTCGGCCTCGGCTACGCCTTCGACACGAAGCAGAAGCCGGTCGAGAAGGTCGTCGCGCCGCCCCAGCAGCCGGTGACCGTGCCCGCCGCGCAGAGCTTCGTGCGTGGCTTCGTGCACGAGCAGGGCAAGCAAGAGGGCGTGCCGAACGCCATCGTCGCCTTCCAGGGCGGGGCGCAGCCGCCGCTCGCGACGGGCGCCGACGGGCGCTTCCTCTCGCGGCACGTCGAGCCTGGCCAGTACACCTTCGAGGTCACCGCTGCCGGCTTCAAGCCGGGGACCTGCACCGCGACGGTCAACGCTCCGGCCCCGAGCCCGACCAACATCCCGGGGCTGCCGCCCCAGCTTGCGGCCAGCATCGTGCAGCCCTCCGCGCCGGCGTTCACCGATATCGACTGCCCGCTCGAGGCGCTGCCCCGCACGGGTAACGTCGAGGGTCAGGTGAAGGACGCGACGAGCGGCAACGCGATCAGCGGCGCTGTCATCACCATCACCGACGCCCTCGGCAAGGATCACAAGGTCACGGCGGACGGCACCGGCAAGTTCAAGGCCGAGGCGCTGCCCCCCGGCGACGTGTCGATGCGCTCCGAGGCGAGCGGGTACATGAACAACGTGTCGTCGAGCGAGGTCCGGCCGAACGAGTCGGCGCGCCCCACGATCAGCATGAACAAGCGCCCGAAGACCGCGCTCGTGAAGGTCCAGGGCAACGAGATCAAGCTGTCGGACAAGATCCTCTTCGAGGTCGACTCCGCGAAGATCCTCGGCCAGTCGAGCGCGCTGCTCGAAGAGGTCGCCGAGGTGATGCAGAAGAACCCCAACATCGAGCAGGTCGAGATCCAGGGCCACACGGACAACACGGGCGGTCGCGAGCACAACCAGAAGCTCTCCGACGCGCGCGCGAGCTCCGTGCGTGACTGGCTCATCAAGGCCGGCGTCGCCTCGGGTCGGCTGATGGCGAAGGGCTACGGCCAGGACCGCCCGCTCGCGCCCAACGTGACCGAGGCGAACCGCACCAAGAACCGCCGCGTGCAGTTCATCATCACGAAGAAGCGATAGCCTGACCCACCAGCGCGGTGGATCGACGAGCCCCCTGGCCGCGAGGCAGGGGGCTCTCGCTTTTGTGCGCCCAGCATGGGCGCGACCTTGCGGGTGCAAGTCCCGCCGAGAGGAGACCATCCTGATCGAAGCGAGCCGCAACTGCGGGAGGGCGACCGACCGTGGGGGAGGAAGCGGGGAGCGAAACCGCGGGCCGATGGACAAGAACCCGATACGAGGCGGCGCCGAGTGGGGCGAGCGGGCAAATGACCGCGAAGCTCCGATGGTCGAGGCTCAGGCGACGTAAATCGGGCGGTCGTGCGGGGAAGGGTCGCGTTCTTACCTGGGGAGATCTCGCCCTGGGCCTGAAAGGGCCACGCGCAAGCGGAGCGAGAAGTCAGCCGAGGCCGTAGTAGGCGCGGGCAACTGCGACGAAGGGCCGAACGGAGAGGAGAGCGAAACGATCGTGCGTCTCGGAGGCAAACGGCCGCAGATGTCGAGGCAACTTGAGCTTCCGCTAAGGGGTAGGACGAAATCCCGAGAGCAGAGCGGAGCGCGGAAGCGCCGACGGCGACGCACGGGAAACGAGCGCTCGGGAGCGAGCGACCTGATGGAGCGCGTGTGCGAACGCGCGAACCTCCAGGCCGCGCTGAAACGGGTGAAGAAGAACAAGGGCAGTGCCGGCATCGACGGGATGACGGTGGATGAGCTGCCGGAGCACCTGAAGACCCACTGGCCCGCGCTGCGCGAGCAACTGCTCACGGGCACGTACCAGCCGTCCCCGGTGCGAAGGCATGGGATCCCGAAGAGCGGTGGTGGGGTGCGCGAGCTTGGCATCCCGACCGTCGTCGATCGGTTCATCCAGCAAGCCATCCTGCAGGTGCTCGGACCTCGTTTCGATTCGACCTTCTCGCAGTACAGCTACGGCTTTCGCCCCGGACGCAGCGCCCACGACGCGGTCGTGCAAGCGCAGCGGTACGTGAACGAAGGCCGCCGCTTCGTGGTGGACGTGGACTTGGAGAAGTTCTTCGACCGCGTGAACCACGACGTGCTGATGGGCAGGCTCGCGAAGCGAAATCGAGGACAAGCGACTGCGCGGGCTGATTCGCCGTTATCTCGAAGCGGGGATGATGGCGAACGGGGTCGCGACGGAGCGTCACGAGGGCACGCCGCAAGGTGGACCGCTCTCGCCGCTGCTCGCGAACGTGCTCTTGGACGAGGTCGACAAGGAGCTGGAGCGACGCGGACATGCGTTCGTGCGCTACGCCGACGACTGCAACGTGTACGTGCGGTCGAGGCGGGCGGGCGAGCGGGTGATGGAGCTGCTCCGGCGGCTCTACGCGGGCTCCGACTCCGTGTGAACGAAGCCAAGAGCGCCGTGGACCGACCGCAGAACCGCAAGCTGCTCGGCTATTCCTTCTGGAATGCCGGCGGCATGCAAGTGAAGCGGAAGGTCGCACCCAAGGCCCTGACCGCGATGAGGGATCGTGTACGCGAGCTGACGCGCCCGACCCGAAGCCAGAGCATCGCGCGAGTCGTGGAGGATCTGCGGTCGTACCTGACGGGGTGGAAGAACTACTTCCGCCTCGCCGACACGCCCAAGATCTTCCGCGAGCTCGACGAGTGGATCCGGCACCGGCTCAGGGCGCTGCATCTGCGCCACTGGAAACGGGGGCGCACGACCTATCGCGAACTGCGAGCCCGGGGAGCCCCGAGCGCGTCGCCGCACAGGTCGCCGCAAGCACCCGCCGATGGTGGAAGAACTCCGCCATGGCGATCCACATCGCCTTCCCCATCCGCTACTTCGACGAGCTGGGAGTCCCCGACTCGCCGCGTAACTCAACTCTCCGAACCGCCGGATGCGGACCCCGCTTGTCCGGTGGTGTGGCAGGGGTCCCGAGGGATTTCCTCGGGCCCCTATGCCGATTGTCGATCGCGACGCCTCCAGCCCGCGCCGGCCCCCGCGGTCTTCAGCCCGAGTGTCTCTCCTCTCCCTCCTCTCCCTCCTCTCCCTCCTCTCCCTCCTCTCCCTCCTCTCCCTCCTCTCTCTCTCTCTCTCTTCGCGTGGGGAGGGCCCCACGCGACCTCCCCGCGCCGGATTTCTCGCGGCCTCCGCCGCGGGAAATCCGAAGGGACCCGCGCCAGCGGGCGCGCGGGCGAAAATAATCTGATCAGGTCCGACGGCCGCGGGAATAGACGCACAGACAACGACGGGCGCGCAGGACGACGCGGCCGGCGGCTCACCAGGCTCTCCGCACGACTGCGGGCCTCGTGAGTCGCCGAGGGCGTCGTGGGCTCGCGCCCCCATGAGGAGGATCTATGCGTACGGGGCTTTCCGCTCTGAAGGGCGTGCTGTTTCTGGTTGGCGTGATGTCGCTCACGGGCGCGAAGACGAACGGCTGCGGCCCCGACCTGAGCGACGGCGACGGTGAAGGCGGCTCCGAGCCGATCGAGTGCCCCGAGGGCTTCTTCTTCGACGGGCAGATGTGCGTGCCCGACGACGGCTGCCCGCCCGGCAGCGAGGAGCAGTGGGTCTGCGCCGGCGGCGACCCCGCCGACCCCAACCAGCCCGACGAAGGGTTCTGTTGGCTCGAGTGCATCGTCGTGGAGCCGCCGATCTGTCCCGAGGGGACCATCGAGCAGACCGTCTGCGCCGTGCCCGAGCCGGGCGGTGAAGGCGGCGCCTTCCCGGGCGAGCCACAAGACGGCGACGATCCGGCGGTGCCCCCTTATGAGGGCGAATGCTGGACCGAGTGCGTGCCGGTCGATCCGACGTGCCCGCCCGGCTTCCACGAGGAGTGGGTCTGCGACCCGAGCTGCGACCACGGACAGGAGGGCGAGTGCTACGCGACGTGCGTGGCGGACGACCCGTGCGGACCGGACGCCTACCTCGACTACGTCTGTGACGAGTTCGGCTGCTACGAGACCTGCGTCCCCATCGACCCGTGCGGACCAGACGCCTACCTCGACTACGTCTGTGACGAGTTCGGCTGCTACGAGACCTGCGTCCCCATCGATCCGTGCGGACCGGACGCCCACCTCGACTACGTCTGCGACGAGATGGGCTGCTACGAGATCTGCGTCCCCAACGACTACTGCGGCCCCGGCGCGCACCTCGAATACGTGTGCGACGAGATGGGCTGCTACGAGGTCTGCGTCCCCGACGGGATCTGCGCGCCCGGCGAGCACGTCGAGTACGTCTGCGACGATCAGCAAGGCTGCTACGAGATCTGCGTGCCGGACTCGATCTGCCCCGACGGGACGGTGCTCTCGGTCGAGTGCGATCCGAACGGTCAGTGCTTCGAGGTCTGCGTCCCGGTGGAGCCGAACCCGTGCCCGCCCGACAGCACGCTCGAGGTGGTCTGCGACGATCAGATGGGCTGCTACGAGATCTGCGTGCCCTTCGAGGGCGGCGGGGAGCAGCCGCCGAGCCCCGGCCAGCCGTGACGTCTACGCGAGACCGGGAGCGCGTGAGCTCGGTGAGCTCGACCCCGTGATTTCACCCCCCTGCCCCCTCATTGAAGTGAGGGGGTGACCGCGAAAAACGAGAGGCCTTCTTCGACGAGACGTCGAAGGGGGCCTTCGTCATTGGGGCTTCGGGCGCTCCTTCTCGATCTCCTTCAGGAGCTCTTCGATGCGGTGCTGGGCGTCGATGCCCTCGTCGTAGAGGAAGCGAAACCCCGGCGCGACCCGCAGGCCCACGGAGCGCGTCACGTCCCTGCGGATGCGCCCCGACGCCGCCTCGAGCCCACGCAGCAAGGACTTCTGCTCCGCCTCGGAGGCGCCCGCGTCGCGTCGCACGAAGGCCCGCACGAAGGACAGGTCGTCGCTGATCTCGACGCGCGTCACGACGACCCCCGCGATGCGGGGGGCGCTGAGCGTGCGCAAGAGCAAGGCGAGCTCCTCGCGGACTCGCTCACCGACTCGCTGCGATCGCTTCACTTCAGTCGTCATCGTCGTCTCCTTGGGGGCGCCCGCGCGCGCGCGACTCGAACCCACCCATGACCTGCGCGCCCCCGTGGCCGAAGGGGATGATCTCGGTCGCTCGGTCGTTGAGGATGGCGTCGGGCAGGTTCGACGCCAAGGCGGCGACGTCGGCCAGCACGGAGTCGCAGTGGGCAGCCTCGTTGGCCACGACCGCGACCCCGATGAAGGCGTAGCGAGGATCATCGAGCTCACCGACCTCGGCCACCGACACGCGAAACTTCGCGATGGTGCGGTCCTTGAAGGAGCGCACCACCCGACGTTTGTCCTTGAGGGAGGACGACCCGACGATCGAGAAGCTGAGCCTGAGGACGCCTACGAACATGCTCAGTTGAGCTTCTGCTTGACCTCTTCGATCTCGTAGGCCTCGATGATGTCGCCTTCCTTGATGTCCTGGTAGTTCTCGAGGCTGATGCCGCACTCGGTCCCCTCGGCCACCTCTTTGACGTCGTCCTTGACGCGGCGGAGGCTGGAGAGCTTGCCGGTGTAGACGACGATGCTGTCTCGGACCAGCCGAGCCTCGGCGCCGCGGCGCACGAGCCCGGAGGTGACGTAGCAACCCGCGATGGTGCCGACCTTCGTGATCTTGAAGACCTGGCGCACCTCGGCGGTGCCGAGCGCCTTCTCGAGCTTGGTCGTCGGGAGCAGCCCCTCCATCGCGGAGCGGATGTCGTCGACGGCGTTGTAGATGATGTTGTAGAGGCGAATCTCGACGCCGCCGGCCTCTGAGCTCTGCGACGCCTTGCCAGCGGGCCGGACGTTGAAGCCGACGATGATGGCCTTGGACGCGATCGCGAGGTTGACGTCGCCCTCGGTGATCGCGCCGACCGCCGCGTGGACGATCGTCACCTTCACCTTGGGGGTGGTGAGCTTGATGAGCGCGGCGGCGACGGCCTCGACCGACCCCTGCACGTCGCCCTTGATGATGAGCTTGAGGTCGAGCTGCTCGCCCTCGGCGAGCCGCTCCTTGAGGGCCTCGAGCGAGACGCGCGAGTCCTGCGGGATGAGCGACTTGTTCGCCTTCTTGCGGCGGCTCTCGGCGATCTCCTCGGCCTGCTTCGCGTCGCGGACCGCGTGGACGGGATCACCGGCGCTCGGCACGTCGTTCAGGCCGAGCACCTCGACGGGCGTGGACGGCCCCGCCGCGGCGAGCGTGCGGCCGAACTCGTCGGTCATGGCGCGCACCTTGCCCCAAGCCGGACCCGCGAGCAGGATGTCGCCCTGCCGCAAGGTGCCGTCCTGCACCATGACGCGGGCCACGGGGCCGCGGCCGCGATCGAGCAGCGCCTCGATGACGACGCCTTGAGCGCGCCGCTTCGGTGCCGCCGAGAGCTCGAGCACCTCGGCCTGCAGCGCGATGGCCTCGAGCAGCTGCTCGATGCCCTGGCCGGTGAGCGCGGAGACGTGGCAGAACAGCGTCTCGCCACCCCACTCTTCGGGGTTGAGCCCGAAGTTCGAGAGGTCGCGCTTGACGCGATCGGGGTCGGCCGACGGCTTGTCGATCTTGTTGACCGCGACGATGATCGGCACCTTCGCCGACTGGGCGTGGTTGATCGCCTCCCGCGTCTGCGGCATCACGCCGTCGTCGGCGGCGACGACGAGCACCACGATGTCGGTCACCTGCGCGCCGCGGGCGCGCATCGACGTGAACGCCTCATGGCCGGGAGTGTCGAGGAAGGCGATGGTGCCCTTCGGCGTCTCGACGCGATAGGCGCCGATGTGCTGGGTGATGCCGCCGGCCTCACCCGCCGCGACGGTCGCCTTGCGGATGCGATCGAGCAGCGAGGTCTTGCCGTGGTCGACGTGCCCCATGACCGTGACGATCGGGGGTCGCGTCAACAGCTCGTGGTCGGTCTTGTCCTTGTCTGCGACGCCGGTCGCAGCCTGGATCGACTGCTCCTCGCTGACCGCCACGTCCTCGACGGTCCACCCGAACTCGCTCGCGAGGATCTTCGCGGTGTCCGCGTCGATCGTCGAGTTGATGTTCACGCCCGTCATGCCCATGCCGAGCAGCTTCAAGAGCACGTCGGTGACCTTGAGGCTCATCATGCCGGCGAGCTTCTGGAGCGAGACCGACTCCTCGATCTTGATGACCTTCTTGTGGGCGGCCATCTCCATCATGGTCGGCGGCTTGCGGTTCGCAGCCGACTGCCCCGGGCGACCCATCGGGCGGAAGCCCGGTCGCTGCCCCGGGCGGCCGCCCGGCCGGTTGCCCATGAACGGGCCCGTCGGCATGCCCGGACGCTGGGGTGTTCCGACCTGGGCTCGCGGGTCGTAGGTCGTTCGACGCGGGCCAGGGGCCGCGGTCGAGCGGGCGACCTGCGGCATCGGCACGCCCGGGCGACCCTGCCACACGTCGATGCCCGTGCGCGGAGGTGACGAGGGCCGGCGCGGAGGCTCGGAGACGGCGGGGCCGGGCTTCGGCAGATCGCTCGGCGGCTTGGGCTGCTCTGCGTTGCGAGGCGAGACCTGCGTGGGGGGCGGCGTCTCGCCCTCGACCTCACGCGGCTTCGCTGCCCCTCGCGCGGAGGGCCGCGGCGTCGAGGCGACGGGCGCCTCTTGCGCGGCGGGCGGCTCGAACGGGGCGGCGGCCTCGGCGCCGTTGGAGCGACCGGCCTCGGCGGCGACGGGCGGCGGCGGAGCCGCCTGCGCCTGCGGAGGCGGCACGAGCTCGACGGCGGCGGGCCGTGCCTGCTCGGCGTCGAAGTCGACGTTCTCGATGCTCGTCTTCGACTCGGCGCCTCGCTTCGAGCGCGCGGAGCCTCTTGCGAGAGGCCGGCGTCTCTTCCTTGGCGGGGGCTTCGCCCGACGCCCCGGCGGCGGTGGCCGGAGCCGAGCGCGAGGACGCGGGCGCCTTCGCGAGGACGGGAGGGGCCTCGATCGTGACGTCCTTCGGGGGCTCGATCCCCATGGGAGCGACGCGCGTCGCGACCGCAGAGCTCGCGGGCGGCGGCGAGACCTTGCCTCGGGCGCTCGGCGCCGCGGGGGACGGTCTCGGCCTCCGTCTCGGGGGGAGCGCCGCGTCCGCTCGGTGCGGGCGGGGGCACGCGCTCGTGCTCGACCGCGGGCGCCGCGGGTGCGGGGACGGCAGCGCTCGCTGACGGGCGAGCCGACGGGACGACCACCTCGCCAGGTCGCGCGCGACGCTTCACGACGCCGGGCTTGATCTTCTCTTCGACCACCTCAGGCGTCTTCTGCCGCTCAAGTGACGCTTGAGGCGATCGACGAGGTCGGTGTCGACCGCGCTCATGTGGTTGCGCACGTCGCCGACGCCCATGGACTGGAAGAGCGCAACCGCCGACTTCGGGTCCATGTTGAGCTGCTTGGCGATCTCGTACACACGAACTTTACTCATGCGCTTTTGACTCCACGACGTCGGGAACCACCACGAGAGCGAGCGTGCGGCTCCACGGTGCCCGGACGAGCGGGCCCGCGGAGGTTAGCAGCCCCCCCGACCAGAATCGATGCATCCGAAGGGCTCGACGCTCCCGCACTCGGACGACCACTCGGACGACTTTGCTGCGAACCACCGTCAGCGGCGTCCGAGCGTGAGCGGCGAGGCGCCGCGACAGGGGCGCGCGCGGCGGGCCCCGAGGCGAGCGCGTCGACGATGCGCCGGCTCTCGAGGAGCGCGCCGGCGATGCGCGTGTCGGTGACCGCGACGACCCCGACCCCCTCGGAGTAGGCAGCGCCGCCGAGGCGGGCCGCCAGCTCTTGCTTCGAGCCCCACGCGAGCGCGCGCCCGGCGGAGACCGCGTCGCGGACCTCGAACATGTCTGCAGCTGCGGCCGCGTCGGTCGCGACGATGACCAGGTGGGCGTGCCCGCGGCGAGTGGACTCGACCACGCGGGACGAGCCGACGTCGAGCTTTCCCGCGCGCTTCGCGGTCGAGAGCAGGCTCAGCGACCTGCGCTCGTAGGCCTCGGTGATGGCTCGCGTGAGACCCTGGGCGGTCACCCGCTCGCCGCCCATCAGGGCGGGCCCCTTCGCCGCTCGCAGCAGCCCGCGCTGAGCCGCCGCCGCGATGCAGCGGGGCTCGGCGTGGACGTAAGCGCCTCGACCGAAGCCTGCGGTCTTCCCGCGGGCCCCGGTGTCGACTGCGATCTCGCCCCCGGGCCCGAGCAGCAGCCGGACGAGCGGTCGCAGCGCGAGCTTCGCGAGCTTCCCGCCCGCGGCGCGCGCGCTCGACAGCGGCTCCGGCTCGCCACAGCCGACGCACGTGCGCGCGCGGCCGACGGAGGGGTCTCCGCTGGCTTCGGGCTCGGCGTCGTGGCTGGGCGTAGGGACGTGCATCGTGGCTCAGGCCTCCGTGGGCGCCGGCTCGCGCGCGGCGGCGAGGACCTGTTTCTCGCTCTGGAGGAACTCCTTCGTGGCCGCGCGGATCGTGCGGACCTTCGCGATTCGAAGGCCGCTGCGGATGGCGAGCCGGTCTTCGTCTTCGCGCATGACCTCGGCGATCGACTTGTAGCCGGCCTCTTCGAGCTGCTGGGCCGTGCGCTCGCCGATGCCCTTGACCATCAGCAGACGATCTCGCTCCGTGGGGGGCTCGGCGCGGTTCGCGACCGCCTTGATGTGGGTCTGGCGGAGGCGCTCGAGCGTGGACTCTGCGTCCTGCTTCATGCGCTCGGCGGCCTCGAGGTTGCTGATGCCCTGGATCGCCGCCAGCTCCTCGGGGCTCGCCTCGCACAGCTCCTCCAGGGCGCGGAAGCCCTGGCGGTACATGGCCTTCGCGACGACCTCGGTCACGCCGTCGATCTGCTGGAGCACGCGCATGGCCTCCTCCTCCATCTGGCGGAACTTGGACTCGCTGATGATGTCGAGCTTCCAGTTCGTGAGCTGCGCCGCGAGGCGCACGTTCTGGCCCTTGCGGCCGATGGCGAGCGAGAGCTTCTCGTCGGGGACGACGAGCTCCATGCGGTTCTCGCTCTCGTCGACGATGACCTTGTGCACCTCGGCGGGCTGGATCGCGGCGATGACGTAGCGGGCCGGATCGCGATCGAACGGCACGATGTCGATCTTCTCGCCGCGCAGCTCCTGGACCACCGCCTGCACACGGGCGCCCTTCATGCCGACGCAGGCGCCGACCGGATCGACGTCCGAATCGCGCGAGGTGACGGCGATCTTGCTGCGCGCGCCGGGCTCGCGGGCGACACCGACGATGCGCACGATGCCCTCGTAGATCTCGGGCACCTCGGCCTCGAACAGCTTCTCGACCAGGCGCGGATCCGACCGCGAGAGGATCACCTGCGGGCCGCGCGCCTCGCGATCGATGTCCTTCACGTACGCCACGATGCGATCGCCGGGGCGGTACGTCTCCCTTGGGGTCTGCTCGCGGAAGGGGAGCACGCCCTCGGTCTTGCCGATGTCGACGATGATGTTGTTGCCCTTCTCGAACCTGCGGACGATGCCGCGGATGAGCTCGCCTTTGCGATCTTTGTACTCGTTGTAGATGATGTCGCGCTCGGCGTCGCGCACGCGCTGGAGGAGCACCTGCTTCGCCGTCTGCGCCGCGATGCGACCGAACGTCGAGCGGGCCTGCTTCAGCTTGAGGATCTCGCCGTACTCGCGATCTTGGTCGCGCGCCTTGGCGGCGTCCTCCGGGCGCCAGAAGACCTGGAAGCCGAGCTCCTCGCCGAGCTCCGCGTCGAGCTTCCGGCGCTGCACCTCGGCGAGCGAGATCTCGCGCTCGGGCTCGGCCACCTCTTCGACGACCGTCATGTACTGGAAGAGATCGACCTGGCCGTTGTCCGGGTTGTAGCGGGCCTCCAGCTCGCGGTTCGGGCCGAACACGCTCTGAGCTGCCTTGAGGATCGCCGCCTCCATGGTCTCGACGAGGACCTTCTTCTCGATCCCCTTCTCCTTGGCGACCTGCTCGATCGTGCTCTCGAGGTTCAGCTCCGACCCCATCGACGACGAAACCGCTTTCATGATCCGCTCCCTTTGACCCCTGCCTGACGACCTTGGCTCCTCTTGCCTGCCCCCGCCGGCCGCGCGGGCGCGCGCTTCGACGGCGCGCCCTTCGCGGGGGCCGAGCGGGCCTGCCCGCGCTTCGACGGCCCGCTCCTCGACGGCCCCTCCTTCGAGAGGGTCGCGCTCAGCTCGAACACGAGGTTCGCGTGGGCGACGTCGGAGACGGGGACGGTGACGTTCTTGTTGTCCACGCGCATGGTGAGCAGCGCTTCGGAAGGCTCGCTCGAGCTCGGCGCGACCGACACCAGCGCTCCGCGCAGGGCGCGCTGCCCGTCGGGAGCGGGCCTGCTGAGCTTCACCTTCGCGAGGCGACCGACGAAGCGCTGCAAGTCGGCGGGGGACGTCAGCTCTCGCTCCAGCCCGGGCGAGCCTCACCTCGAGGTTGTACGCGCCCGGCACGACGTCATCGCGGTCGAGCGCCTCCGAGAGATCGCGGCTGAGATCAGCGCAGTGGTCGAGCGTCACGCCCCACCCCTCCTCGGGGGTGCGGCCCTTGCCGTCGTGCGTCAGCCGCTCGATCGTCACGCGCAGGATCCGCGCTCCGCGCTCCGTCGCCCACGCGACATCGACGAGCACGACCCCGTGCGCGAGGCACAGGGGCCCCGCGAGCTCGCGCACCCCGACCCGCGCGCGCGCTTCGGGGGAGGTCAGGCGCGGTTCGGCATCGGGACGACGTCGACCCGCAATGTCTCCTCGAAAGCCCCGATTTCTTTGAGGCACGCCTCGGAGGGACGACCCGACACGCGGAGCTTGGTGCAGGTCGCCTTGGCGCCGTCGAAGACCGTGTTGCTGATCTCCTCGATGTTGATCCCGTGGCGCTTGAGGACGTTCAGCGTATTGGCGAGCGCACCGACCTTGTCGAGCTGCCGCAAAACGATGACGAAGCGCGCGGGAGACGCGGCGCAGACGTTGACGACGTTGGGCACGTCTTCCTCGGTGAGGAAGCTGCGAACGACGCTCGTGACCTCCTCCGCGATGGCTCGCTGAGCTTGCCGGGTGGAGCCTCCGATGTGGGGTGTGCAGAGCGCGCCCGGGATCTTCGCGAGCGGCGTCGCGAAGTCGGCGGAGGGGGTGCGCGGCTCACCGGGGAACACGTCGAGGCCGACTCGCAGCTGCTTCTTCGGGGCGATCTCGGCGAGGGCCGCGAGGTCGAACAGCTCGGCCCGTGCGGTGTTGATGACGATCGCCTCCTGCGGCAGGGCCTCGAGCACGAGGCGCGAGATGCAGCCCCGCGTCTGCGCGTTCAGCGGGAGGTGGATGGTGAGCACGTCGCTGACCGCGGCCAGGCGCTCGAGGCTGGGCGCGAACGCGGCCTCGACCTTCTGGGCCTTGGCGGCGGTCATCCCCCTGGAGAACACGTGGGGCTTCATGCCGAAGGCGCGGGCGCGCGCGAGGACCTCGCGCCCCACGGCGCCCAGGCCCGCGATGCCGACGTGGCGACCCAGCAGGCCGCCCTCGCTGCCATACTTTCCGCGCTCCCAACGCCCGGCGGCGAGCTCTCGCGAGGCCTCGACGATGCGTCGGTCGAGGGCGAGGGCCATGGCCATGACGAGCTCTGCCGTAGCGGTCGCGTTCTTGCCTGGGCAGTTGGCGACGTAGATCCCGCGCGCGCTCGCCGCCTCCACGTCGATGTTGCCGGTGCCGCCGCCCGCGCGCACGATGAGGTTCAGCTCGCGCGCGTTGTCGAGCGCCTGAGCGGTCACCTCGGTCTGGCGGACGACGAGGATGCCCACGCCGGCCAAGGCCGCCGGGAGGGTCTCCTTGGTGAGCGTGAAGTTCGTGACGATCTCGATGCCGAGGACGCGCAGCTCCTCGAGCGGTTGAAGATCGATGGAATCCGCGATGAGGAGGCGCATGAGGCGAGCGAAGATAGTACAAAAGAGGGCGCCCTACGACTCTGCGCGTCATCTACGCGGGGCGTTGGTTCTCGCGCTCGCCGCTGGCACGCTCGGGTGCGAGCCGACGCCGCGGATGTCGCCGTGGGGAGCGCGGGGCGGGCCGCACCTCGGGCTGTTCGTGGAGACCCCGAGCCTCGAGCGGCACCTCGCCGCCATCGACGCCGAGGCGAGGGCGGAGGGGCTGAAGCCGTACGCCGCGGCGGCGGTCAGCGGCCGCGACAAGACGCGCTACGAGGTGCGCGCGTTCGAGGGCGAGGACGGCGTCGGCCGTCGAACGACGGCGGTGAGGGTCGCGACGCCGTTCGGCGTGGTGCTCGCGCTGGGACCGCTCGCGCACGACGACCCGCGCGGGGTGGCGACGACGTTCGTGAGGTCGATGACGCTCGGCGCGGGAACGTCGCTCAGCCTCCCGGCGGACCTCACCGGCGACGGGCACCCGGAGCTGTTCGTGAGCTCGGAGGGTGGCCCCGCTCGACTGTATTCGCTGCGCGCGCGGGGCGCGACCGAGGTGACCATCGAGCTGCGCGGAGGCGCGAAGGAGCTCAGGCTCGCCGGTGACGGCTACGCGCTGTGGTCGAGCCGCGAGGCAGAGCCGAGCCCCTCCCTGACCCCCCGGCTCGAGCGCATCGCGACCTTCGAGGGCGGCTCGTTCTCCGAGGCGCACGCGGGCGCGCGGGCGTGGCACGAGGCCGAGGCCGCGCGAGACGCTGGCCCGCGCGAAGACGAGCCCGCCCCGGCCCGCCTCTCGCGGGCCGCGCGGCGAGCCTTCCATGCCGCGATGGCAGCGAGCTCCGCGGCCGACAAAGGCGCCGCGCTGGAGGCGCTCGAGCAGGAGGCCGCACCCTCGGACTTGCAGGCGCGATGGCAAGAGACCCTCGACGTGATCGCCCAGGAGATCGGCGTCGACCGGCGCGGAAAGCGGCAGAAGAAGTGAGCCCAGGGCTCTTCCTGTCCCTCGCGCAAGCGGGCGCGCGCTCTTCGTGTCCCTCGCGCCGATTTTCACGCGCTCTCGCGCGTGAAAATCGAAGGGCCCCGCGCAAGCGGGCGCGCGCTCTTCGTGTCCCTCGCGCCGATTTTCACGCGCTCTCGCGCGTGAAAATCGAAGGGCCCCGCGCAAGCGGGCGCGCGAAAAGAAAAAAAATAGAATCCTTTGTCGAGCTGGGCCGCTCTCCCTGGTGAAAGAGGAACCCGCCATGATGGACAAGATCTTTCCCCGCAACGAGCACACGGTCGAGCGCGCGCTGCGCGTCATCTTGGGGTTGGCCGTGTTGTCACTCGCCTTCATCGGGCCCAAGACCCCGTGGGCCTACCTCGGCGTAGTTCCGCTGCTCACCGGCGCGCTCGGGAGCTGTCCGCTCTACACGCTGTTCGGCCTGAGCACCTGCTCGGTCTCTCAGAAGAAGCTCGCTTGACGCGAGGCCGGCGCGAGCGCCGCGGCGCCCACGCCGGAGCAGGACGCCGCGCGAGCCGCCCGCCTGAAGGCGCGCCTCGGCTTGCGCTGAGGGCTATTGCACCACGCTCGGCGGGTCGACCGACGGCAGGCCAAACGCCTGATCGAAGGTCACGACGAAGCGGCCAGGGAAGATGCTCGTGACGCCCACGGACGGATCGAGCTCGAGCGGCAGGGCCCAGTCGATTCGCATCACGGAGCGCTCGAGCTGCGGAAACACGAGCCGCAGACCGGTCCCCACGGATTGCCGCAGGTCGGCGGCCTCGCCGTCGTCCCAGGCGGCGCCGACGTCGAAGAACGCGGTCGCCCCGAGCTGCACCGTCCACAGCTCGGCGGGGCGAGACCGCAGCTCGAGGTTCGCCGCGAACACGTTCTCTCCACGGTAGGCCCCTGACGGGTACCCCCGCAGGCGCCCCTCGCCTCCGAGCGACGAGCGACGGTTCAAGTAGTTCGCGAAGCGATCGAAGTAGAACGTGTCGAAGATGAGCCTCCCGAACCCGAGCCGGGGGGAGGTGACGCGGAGCCCGACGATGGCGTTCGCGTCGTACACCTCCTCCGGCGCGGCCTCGACGATGCCCTCCGCGTGGGCGCGGACGTGCCCGTCCGCGATGGCCGAGCTGGCCGAGGCGCCCGCGGCGACGCCGATGAACGACCGCGTCGAGCCGAGCTCAGCGATGACCGGGTACGTCTTCACGTAGACGTCGTGCCCCTGGCGGTAGTCCTCCTGCAGGCCCAGCGTCTCGAAATCGACGTAGCTCTCGAAGCGCGTCGAGTAGGTCGCGTACCCGAGGAACGGGTAGACGCGCTTGTCCGAGATGGGCAGCTGCGAGGCGATGAACTCGTCTCGGGCGGCCGGGTCGAATTGGGACAGGTCACGCGGCGAATAGCTCGTGCGCAGGGCCTCCGCGCCGAAGTTGAGGTCGTGTTTGATCGTGCGGCCGAACGAGCGAACGATCGAGATGCGCCCGGCGAGGGTGTCGGTGTCGTACTCGAGGGGGATGCGATCGTCTCGATCCGGGGTGGCTTGCGCGTCGAACGTGAGGGGCTCGACGCCGTTGAAGAAGCGCGTCACCTCCTTGCGCCAGGCGACCGACGCGAGCCACGACCACTCGGCCCGCGTGCTGTGCAGCGACTGCCCGTACCCGAACGAGCCGAACGAGCCCTCCAGCTCGCCGGTCTCTCGGTTGACGATGAAGTTCGTGCTGATGCTGCCGCTCACCCAGCTGCCCGCGATCCGCGGCACCTTGTACGACGCGCCGAAGGCGTACGTGTCCGGCTGCAGCTCGAAGCGCAGGCTCGCCGAGTGGTGCAGCCCACCAAGGTTCTCCTCGCTCGGCGCGAGCAGCAGGTACTCGAGCTGATCGTTGGCGATGCGAAAATCCGAGTTGAGCCGGAGGCTCCAGATGTCCTTCGCGATGACGAGCAGCTTGACGGTGCCCGGCCTCGACCCCTTGAGCGGGGCGACCAAGACGAGCGACAGCTGGCGGATGCCGCGCAAGCTGCGCGCGGTCTCGTCCGCCAGGCGCTGGTCGTAGGGGTCGCCGACCTTCATCAGCACGTACTGCTCGATGACCGACGGGCGCGTCGTCGCGTGCAGGAAATTCAGGAAGTCGATCAGGAAGGTCGGCAGCGGATCGCGCGGCTCGAGCACGTCGATCGGCCGAACGATGACCGCCTCGACGATCTTTCCGGCCGGCTCGGGGTCGACCTCGCCCCGCGCGGCCGACAGCGCCTGCTCCATCGTCTCTCGCTCGTAGGGGGAGAGCTGAGGCTTGCTCTGGGCGCGCGCCACCCCTGCGCCACACGTGAGCGCCAGCGCGACAGCGAGCATCGGAGGAAAGTGCAGAGCGGACGTCATCGCGCACCCAGACGCCGCCTCACTTCATCACACTGTCAGTTCTTCTTGTCGCTCTTCTTCGGCGTCTTCGGCGCCGACTTCTTCTTCGGCGCAGGCGCGCTCGGGGGCTGCGACCTGCTCGGGGGCTGCGACGCGCCGCCGGGGGCGTCCTCCGGGGGGGCGACGGCGGGGTAAGTGGCGATCGCGTTGATCGTGTATTTCAGGTGCTGGTGCGGGATGCGATCCCAGTCGGGGGTCTGCATCGCCCGCTCGACGCAGCGGAGCAGCTCTCGGCGGCGGCTCTTGTTCAGCGTGGTCGAGCGCCCCATCGTGAGGTTCGTGCGCTTCTTTCCGAAGTGCATGTCGAGCACGTAGCTCACGACGAACCCGTTCTTGGTGGGGGGCGCGCACGCTGCGCTGTCTCGGATGGCGCGGGCGAGGCTGTCCTCGAAGAAGCGGATCCCGTCGCAGCGCTCGGGGGGCGTGCGGCCAGGCCCCGGATCCTGACACTTGAGCGTCTTGATTGGGGCGATCTGGATTTGCGGCCCGGACGGCGGAGTCACGAGCTGCTGCGGGTCGGTCGCACCCGCGCTGGGCGCGGGGGGCGGCAACAGCGCCGCGCTCGCGACCGTGGCGGCGTCGGCCGAGGGGATGTTGGCCGGCTGAGGGCGTCGCCAGAGGTAGAGCGGCACCGCGACCAGGACCAGCGCGGCGACCAGCGCGAGGATGACCTGCACGCGCACCGGACGCTCCCCGCCGCCCCGGCCGAGGTATCGGTAGGGGGAAGGAGACGACGGGGGAACGGAGCGAACGGGAGGCCGCATCGACGAGGGAGCGACGCGCAGGGTCGCTCGAGTTGAGGTAGGGCGATTACCGAGAGTGGTCGCGCCAGTCAACAGGCGAACGTCGATCGTCCACGCCGCGCGGCGCGCGACGCTGAGATTGATCGCGAGCCGGTGCTCAGCCGTCGAGCGGCGCGAGCAGCCGCTCGACGTCGAGCTCGCTCAGCCCTGCGGGCTCGGCCGCCGGTGCATCGCCGAGCAGGGACGCCGCGAGCCAGGCCTTGCGCCGCTGCAGGGCCAGCACACGCTCTTCGACGCTCCCCGCCACGTACAGGTGGTGCACGAACACGGGCTTGGTCTGGCCGATGCGATAGGCGCGGTCGGTCGCTTGAGCCTGGCTCGCAGGGTTCCACCACGGATCGTAGTGGACGACCGTATCGGCCGAGACGAGGTTCAGGCCCGTCCCCCCGGCCTTGAGGCTGATGAGGAAGATGGGCACGCCGCCGCCCTCGAACGCGTCGACCGCGGCGCGCCGATCGCGCGTGTCCCCGGTGAGCAGCGAGAAGCCGACGCCCCGCTCGCGCAGCGCGTCGGCGACGAGCGCGAGCATGCTCGTGAACTGGCTGAAGACGAGGATGCGCCGGCCCTGAGGCAGCTCGCTGCCGACGAGCGCCATCAGCGCCTCGAGCTTGGCGGAGCCCTCGACCTTACGCGCTTCGTCGAGCGAGACGAGCCGCGGGTCGCAGCAGACCTGTCGCAGCTTCATGATCGCGTCGAGGATGGAGATGGTCGACGAGGCGAGGCCCTTCTTTCGGATCGCCTTCCTGACGTCGGCGTGGGCGGCGACGCGGATCTGCTCGTACAGCTCACGCTGCTTGCCGGCGAGCTCCACGGGCCGGTACAGCTCGGTCTTGGCGGGCAGCTCGGGCGCGACCTCGCGTTTGGTGCGCCGAAGGACGTAGGGCGCGACGATCTCCTTGAGGGCAGCCATTCTCTCCTCGTCGCCGCGAGCCTCGATGGGGGCTCGGAAGGCGTGCCTGAAGGACGGCTCGTCCCCGAGCAGCGAGGGCGCGAGGAAGTCGAAGAGCGCCCACAGCTCGCCCAGGTCGTTCTCGACGGGTGTGCCCGACAGGCACACCCGGTGCTCGGACGAGAGGCGGCTCAGGGCCTTGTGCGTCTGGCTGCGCGCGTTCTTGATGGCCTGCGCCTCGTCGAGGATGAGGGTCGACAGCGCGACGCCCTCGAGCTTGTCGGCGTCGCGCACGACCACCGGATACGTCGTGATGGCGACGTCGTAGTGGCCGATGCGCGCGAGGTTCCGCGCCCGCCCGGAGCCCACCAGCATCACCACGGACAGGTGCGGCGCGAAGCGCTCGAGCTCGCGCGCCCAGTTGAACGCGAGGCTCGTGGGCGCCACGATCAAGGCCGGCGTGACGAGCCGGCCCGCGGCCTTCTCGGCGCACAGGTGCGCGATCGTCTGCAGGGTCTTGCCGAGCCCCATGTCGTCGGCGAGCACGCCCCCGCAGCCGATCTCGCGCAGGTGTTGCAGGAAGGCGACGCCCTGGCGCTGGTACGGGCGCAGCGTAGCCTTGAGCTGGGGGGCCTCGGGGGCCTCCGCCGGAGTCCGGCTCACGTCGCGTCCACGCGCGACGACCCGCGGGCGATCGTCGAGCGCGAAGCGCCCTCCGAGCCGCTCGCAGGCCGACGCGAGGCGCGCGATCGAGGGCGCGCGGCGCAAGGGGAAGCGCAGCTCGGCAGCGCCGCGCTTGCTCTTCGGGCCCCGCTTGCGCTCACCCTGGTAGAGCTCGATCACCACGCGGACGAGGCTGCGGAACCGCTCGACGGGGACCGCCAGGTTGTGCGTATCGGAGATGCGAACGGCGACGGCGCCGTCGAGGCGGCGCGAGATCGCGCCCAGATCGTCGTCGTCGGCGGTGGTGTCGACCAGGCGCAGCACGAGCGGGAGGAGATCGACGCGCCGCCCCTCCACCACCACGCCGAGCTCGAGGCTGAACCAGTCCGGCAGCTCTTCGTCGGGACGGATCGAGACCTGCCAGGTCGCCTCGTCGGCGCGCGCGAGCTGGTACGGGTAGGCGGGGTCGATCTCGACCAACCACCCCTCTGCGCGCAGCCCCTCGGCGGCCGCGGTGAACGCGCATCGCTCCGAGCCCGAGCCGAACGGTGACACGAGGTAGTCGCAGGGGTCGTCCGTCGCGACGTCCTCGAGGCAGCTCGCGTCGACGGCGCCGTAGCGCTCGAGGGCGCGGCAAGCCTCGTGCTCGGCGCGTCGGTCGCGCCCGATGGCGTGCAGCCCGCGCTCGCCATGCACCAGGACCCGCTCGCCCGGATCGGACAGCTGAATGCGGGCGCCGCCGTAGTCGAAGGAGAGGGACGCCGCGGCGGCGACCCCCGGGCCCAGAGGCTCGCTGGTCGAGGCGCCGACCGCCCCGGTCCCGAACAGCCGGAGCACGGGACGAAAGGGCCACTCGGTCTCTCGGGCGCGCGCGGACGGCCCGCTGGCGGGCGGCTCATCGAGCGCCTGGACGTGGGGTCGCGGAAGCACGGCCGGTGTTAGGCCACACTCCGAGCGATTTGTCGATCGTCACGAGCCAGCGCTGGGCGCGGGCGGCGAGGCCTCGTCGTTCGGCGTGCGCGCGAGCAGCCCCCCGGACACGATCACGAACGCAGCCGCCGCAAAGGTCATGACCCGATCGAGGCCCATCAGATCAGCGAGGATCGACAGGACGAAGCCCGACGTGGGCATCAGCGCGACGAAGCCGATCGTGAACAGCGCCATGACGCGGCCGCGCAGCTCGTTGGGCACGCGCGACTGGACCACCTGGCTGATCGTCCCCATGTAGATCGAGGTCCCGAACGACAGCGCGGCGACGAGCGCGAGCGCGACGTGGAGCGAGCGCGCGTGGCCGAGCGCCGTGAGACAGACCCCGACGAGCAGCAGACCGATCGCGATCCGCGGGCGGAAGGCGCGCCCGGCGGCGAAGACCAGGACCACCGTCCCGCTGAGCGCGCCGAGCCCGGAGCAGCTCATCAGCGTGCCCATCGCTGCGGCGTCGACCTCGAGCACATAGCGTGCGTAATACGGCATGAGCGCGACCAAGAAGGGGAAGGCCAGAGCCATGCACGCGAACACGAGCAAGAGCAGCCTCGACAGCACGGGGTCGGTGCGGACGTAGCCGAGCCCGGCGCCGAACCCCTGCTCGCTCGCGCCTCCGACGGCCAGCGTCGCGGGCGGCACGGCGCCGATCGCCAGCAGGCTGCCCAGCACCGCGAGGAACGAGAGCGCGTTCGCGAGGAACGCCGCGCCTTCCCCGAGCCGAAGGATGACGACCCCAGCGATGGCAGGCCCGAGCAGGCGGCTGCCATGAAATGAGGCCTGCATGAGCCCGACGGCGCGCGCGATGTGCGGTTGCGGGACGAGCTGAGGCGCCAGCGACTGCGACGCGGGGAGATCGAACGCCGCGATGACGCCGAAGGCACAGGCGACCGCGAAGACGTGAGGCAGCGCGAGCGTGTTCGTCAGCGAGAGCACCGCCAGGGTGAGCGCGAGCAAGCCCAGCAGCGACTGGGTGACGAGCAGGATCGACCGCCGATCCCGCCGGTCGGCGAGCGCGCCTCCCTTCAGGCCGAACAGCACCGTGGGGATCGCCGTGCAGAGCGCGATCGAGCCGACGACCGAGGCGCTCGGCGTGAGGCGGGTCACGATCCAGCCCTGCGCCATCTGCTGCATCCAGGTGCCGACCAGCGAGACGGTCTGGCCCAGCCAATAGACGCGAAACGCCCGGTTCTCGAGGGGTCGCAGCGGGTCGGGGAGAGGCACGACGCGCGCCCAACGTACACCCTGAGCCGCGCGAGATCGCGCCGGAACGCCGTTCCCAAGAGGCTCCGCGCGGCGCTATGGTGCGCGCCCATGCGCGCCCTTTCCGTCCTCGCAGCGCTCGCCTTCGCGAGCGCGTGTACAAGCACTCCCGACCCCGCGCCCGTCGCGCCGACGAGCCCGCCACCGCAGGCCTCGTGCCCGGAGGTGCCGGGGGCGGCGCCGCAGGCAGCGCTTGCGGTCGACGTCAGCGACCCCGACATCGAGGCGCTCGCCGCCGCGGCCGAGAAGTGCAGCTTCGAGAGCGCCAGCTTCGACTGGAGCTGCCCCGCCTTCAAGGAGTGGCGCAGCGAGAACGACGACCTGTTCGAGGGACCTTCGGGCAACGCGACCATCTTGAGGCTGCTGGAGAGCACGGACATCAAGAAGCGCGCCCTGGCGACCGAGCGAGGGTTCACGGCCGCGCGCACCTTCTTCTCCGAGGCGCCGAGGGCGAAGCGACTGCTGGGCGCGCTCGACAAGGAGCGCGAGAGCCGGCTCTTGCCAGCCTACGGGAAGTTCGCGGCGTACGTCGACGGCAGCAAGATGCTGGGCGACGAGCTGCGAGCGCTCGCCAAGCACCCGGCCTCGGAGGTGCGCCGAGCGTTCGCAGAGCACGTGTTGCCCCAGCACCCGACCCCGTTCTCCCTCGAGCTCACCAAGACGCTGATCGAGGACGCTGACGGCGGCGTGCGACGGGCGGCGATCCGCTCGCTGTCCGCGAACGGCCGCACGCGCGCGAGCGACGGCGTCTGCGCGACCCTCAAGGCCCAGCTGTCACGAACCGACAAGCTGATCGAGGACGTCGTCGACGCCGGCTCCACGAGCAAGTGCCCCGGCATGAACGCGCTGGTGGTCGCGGAAGTCGAGAAGCGCGCCGCGGACATCGGCAGCGCGCCCGCGTCGGGCGGCCCGAGCTACCAGTCTGCGCTGTCGACCCTGTGCTGGCGCGATTCGACGCCCGCGGAGCTGAAGAAGCGCGCCTTCGAAGTGGCGCTGAAGATCACGCCGAAGCTCACCGACGGCTGGCAGAAGCGCTGGTACCTCGGCCTGTTCCGCACCTGTGACCTCACGCGCGCGAAGGCCGCCTCACCCCTACCTGAAGGACAAGAGGGGCAAGGACGTCGCCGAGCGCGCCAAGGAGGGGCCTCGATCGGGTCGAGGAGGAGCTGAAGAGAGAGCAAACCGTAGGGCTTTTTCCCCTTCGTCCGGGCGGCAAGGACTCTCCTTCCGCCATGGCGTTGCCCCCCGGCCCGAGCTCCCCGCTCCGCTCATCACGTTGAGCTGGCTGCGCCGCCCCTACCCCTTCCTCGACGAGACGGCGGCGCGCTTCGGCGACACCTTCACGATCCACCTGGTGGCCTCCCGCCGCTCGTCTTCTTCTCCAACCCGGACCACGTCCGCGAGGTGTTCCAGGACGACGGCGAGGTCATGGCCGCGGGCCGCTTCAACCGCTCCCTCGCGCCGCTGCTCGGAGATCGCAGCGTGCTGATGACCGACGGCGCCGCGCACCGGCGTAAGCGCAAGCTGCTCATGCCGCCGTTCCACGGCGAGCGCATGCAGGCTTACGGCAGGGCGATGCTCGAGCTGACCGACCGCGCCATCGACGGCATGCCACGCGACGAACCGTTCGCGCTCCACTCGGTCATGCAGGACATCACGCTGCACGTGATCGTCCGCACCGTCTTCGGGCTCGAGGACGGCCCGAAGTTCCGCGAGATGTGCGAGCGCCTGAAGCGCATCCTGGAGCTCGGGGCGTGGGCGCCCCTGCTCTTGCCGTTCATGCAGGTCGACCTCGGCAACTGGTCCCCGTACGGGCGCTTCCGCGCGGCCGTGCGCGCAGGGGACGAGCTCTTCTACGCCGATCTCCGCGCGCGTCGAGCGAGCGGCGAGCGCGGCGCAGACATCCTCTCGCTGCTGCTCGATGCGCGCGACGAGGACGGCGAGCCGATCGGCGACGACGAGCTGCGCGACGAGCTGGTCACGCTGCTCGTCGCGGGGCACGAGACGACCGCGACAGCGCTCACGTGGGCGATGCGCTGGCTGCTGTCCCAGCCGTCGACCTTCGCCGACCTGCGCGCCGAGGTCGACACCCTGGGCGAGCACCCGACGCCCGAGGGCATCGCGAAGCTCGAGCTGCTCGACGCCGCCGCCAGGGAGGCGCTGCGGCTCGTCCCGGTGATCCCGCTCGTCGGCCGGCACCTGCAGAGGCCCATCCGCCTCGGCGGCCATGACCTGCCCGAGGGCTGCGTCGTGTGCTGCTCGATCTACCTCGCCCACCGCCGGCCCGACGTCTGGGACCGCCCCGCCGAGTTCGATCCGACCCGCTTCCTCGGCAAGAAGTTCTCCCCGGCCGAGTTCCTGCCCTTCGGTGGGGGGATCCGCCGCTGCATCGGCGCCGCCTTCGCGCTGTACGAGATGAAGATGGTGCTCGCTCGCCTGGTTGCCCGGCTCGATCTGCGGCTCGCCGGGCGTCGAGAGGTGCGGATGGTTCGCCGCGCGATCACCATCACCCCGTCGGAGGGGCTGACGGTGACCGCGAGGCCGCGCGTGGCGCGCGCGACCAAGACGGCCCAAGCCACCGTCTCGGCGTGAGCGTCACGCCGGCCACGAGACCGCTGCGGTCGCGCGTCCGGCGCGTCCTCGTCCGCGGCGTCCAGGTCCTCGCCGCGGTCTTCGTCCTGTTCGTCGTCATCGTGGTCGTCGACGGTTGGCGCGCCTTCGGCAGCAGCGCGTCCGGCGCGCGGCGCGAGCGGATCGATCGCTCGCCGCAACACGCCGGCGGCGAGTTCGTGAACCCGCAGCCCATGCAGAACCACGCTTGGAAGATGGTGACCGGCCTGTTCAGCAAGAGCTCGGTGGCGAGCCCCAGCGCGCCGCCGCCCGTCGAGGCGGTGGAGGCAGCCCGGTTCGCCTCACCCCCCGAGAGCGGCCTGCGCGTCACCTGGCTCGGTCACAGCACGATCGTGATCGAGCTCGACGGGCACCGAGTGCTGACCGACCCGGTGTGGAGCGACCGCATCTCGCCAGTCAGCTGGGCGGGCCCGTCGCGCTTCTACCCGCCGCCGCTGGAGCTCGACGACCTGCCGCGCCTCGACGCCGTGTTGCTCTCCCACGACCACTACGACCACCTCGACTACCCCACCATCGTGGCCCTCAAGGACACGCAGGTGCGCTTCGTCACGCCGATCGGAGTGGGCGCCCACCTCGAGTACTGGGGCGTCACCGCGGATCGGATCGACGAGCTCGACTGGTGGGAGGAGGTGCTGGTCGGAGAGCTTCGCGTCGCGTGCACCCCGGCCCGGCACGCGTCGGGGCGCACGCTGTTCGACACGAACGAGACGCTCTGGGCGAGCTACGCGCTCATCGGTCCACACCACCGCGCGTGGTTCTCGGGTGACACGGGGCTCTTCCCGGCGCTCTCCGAGATCGGCGAGCGGTACGGCCCCTTCGACGTGACGATGATCGAGGCCGGCGCCTATGGCAACGCCTGGCCCGACTGGCACCTCGGACCCGAGCAGGCCGTGACCGCGCACGGCATGGTGCGCGGCCAGGTGATGATGCCGATCCACTGGGGGCTGTTCGATCTCGCGTATCACGGGTGGACCGAGCCCATCGAGCGCGTCCTCGTCGCGGCCGAGAGCGCAGGCGTCACGATCGTCGCGCCCCGCCCTGGACAGAGCGTCGAGCCGAGCTCGCCCCCGGCGGTCGAGCGCTGGTGGCCCGACGTGCCCTGGCGGACCGGCGAGCAAGATCCGATCGTGGCGACGAAGATGGAGTGAGGAGCGAGCCCAGGCGAGGCTCGGTCCAGCCCAGGCGAGGGTCGGGCCAGCCCGGGCTCAGTCGAGGAGGGTTCGTCCCGGACGGCCGGGCTCGCCCTTCACGAGCGCGGCGGCCAGCTCGAGCGTGTCGGGGATGATGCCCTGCACCTGCGAGACGACCTGCTCGACGATGTGTCGAGCCTCCTCGAGCGAGGGGCCGACCATCGACACGACGAACTTCAACGGGCCCGTGCGGCCAGCGACGACCGGGGTGAGGCTGAGCATGAGCGTCTCGGTGAGCTCGATCACCCGCTGAGCGGCCTTTCGCAGGGCGAGCATCTCGAGGATGGTCGGCCGATCGCTGACGTGCCGGTTCGGCCCGCGCAGCTCGTAGCGCGCCAGGTGGAACGGCATCTCTGCCCAGTCGGCGAAGGCGGCCTCTTCGTCGATCGATTTCAGCATGTGCTCGCGGATCAAGAGGCCGGTGAGCCCGTCGCGCTTCGCCAGGAACTGGCGGGCGCGCCGGTGGTGAGGGCTGTCGGTGTTGAAGCTGACGAGCTTCAGGCGAAGCTCGCCGATCTGGGCCTCACCACCGTGCATGACGGTGACCTGCGCTTTGCGATCGTAGCTGTGGTCGGCGTAGCTGCCGTTGGTGGAGCCCAGGTCGTCGATGACCCACGAGCCGGTCTGCCAGCGCAGCGTCGCGTGGCCACCGCTGACGGTCGCCTCCGAGACGACGATGTCTTGGTCGGCGCGGCGACCGATCGACAGCTGCGGCTTCGTCAGCCCCATGATCTGGCCGACGATCTCGGGCGCGTTCGAGGCGTACGTGACCAGCATCGCCTGAGCTTCGGGCGAGAAGCTCTGCGCCTGCGCGCGCCCCGGAGGCGGCCCAGGGTCGAGCCGCGGCCGCGGCAGCTGCACGGGGCTGGTGGTCAGCTGCTGCGGGTTGAAGAACCGCATGTGACGCGCCTGCGGGCGCATCGACGGGTCTTCGCTCATGCCGCGGAAGATCTGCTTGATCTCATCGATCGACAGCCCGCTGGGCACGTCGAACATGATCTGCTGCTTCATCGGCTTGGCGCGCGGCTTGGCGCCAGGATCGGGGACCTTGCAGGTCCACATTTCCCAGAGCGTGAGCGCCATCGCGTAGACGTCGTCGTCTTCGCTGGCGCCGCCGTTGCGCAGCCGCTCCGGGGACATGTAGTTGGGCGTGCCGCCGTCGGGCGGGGCGCCGGGCCGGCGCGCCGAGAGGCGGGCGCGCTCTTGCGCGAAGCCGAAGTCGAGGATGATCCCTCGCCCCTCCGAGATCATCACGTTGCCCGGCTTGAGATCGCCGTGCACGAGACCTTGCTCGTGGATCGCCGCGAGCCCCGAGGCGACCTGGGCCGCGATCGAGCGAAACTCATCGGAGGTGTACCCGCCCTGGGCCTTCTTCCGACGGATGTGCGTGTGCAGCGTCTGACCGGGGATGTGCTCCATCACCAGGATGGGCCCCCAGGGGCTCGGGCACAGGTCGTGGACGCGGCACACGTTCGGGTGGCTGACCTGGCGGGCGAGCAGCAGCTCTTGCCGCAAGGCCTCGTCGTCGCCCGGCATGCGCGACTCTTCACGGACGACCTTCAACGCGACCGGCTGCTGCGTCGAGCGGTCGAAAGCGAGGAACACCTCGCCCATACCGCCTTTGCCCAGGCTCTGTCGGATGTCGTAGCGGTCCGCGACGACGGTACCTGGACCGATGGGAGTCGGCTTGCTCACGTGGAAGGTCGGAAGGTGCGAAGGGTGCGGGGAGACGGCGCGGGACTGCGAGACGGGGTCGCGCGGTGCGCGGTACGGTCCGAATCATCGAGCAAGAGCACCCCGGATCGCAACCGCGAACCACGCGGGCCGAAGAACAAGTTGACGCGGCCCAAGGGACACGAAACCTTCGCGATGAGGGGCTGCACGGATCATCGTGACGCTCCCATGCTCGCGCAGCGAGGCGTTCGCCGCCCAGCGATGGGACGTCGAGGCCTCAGGGAAGCCGGTGACTCCGGTGCGACACGCCGTGTTGCACCCGGACATTCCGGCGCGGCCCCCGCCACTGTGACCGGGGACGAAGGCGGCACACACCACTGAGACGTCACCTCATCTTCGAGGCCCGTCTTGGGAAGGGCCGCTGGAGGACGAACCGGGAGCCAGGAGACCGGCTGCGATCCGAGCGAACGATCGCAAAGCGCCGGGTGGGCGCGGACGAGGTGAGACATGTTTGTTCGAAGGTTCGCAGGGCTGAGCGCGGTGTTGGTGGGCCTGTCGGGGGCATGCACCGACGAGGGCGAGGCTGACACGACGACCTCCAGCGGCGTCGGCGGCCAGCCCCCCTCGACGGGCGGCGCCGGCGCCGGGACCGCGCAAGGCGGAGCCGGTGGCGCGGGCGGTGAAGGAGGTGGGGCGCCGGGCGCTTGCCTCCCCGAGAGCGTGGCCGACGGGTTCTTCACGCTGACGACGACCTCGCTCTGCATCGTGGACGTGAAGACGGCCTCAGGGCTGGATCTCGCCCCGTATGGAGCCACTCCCTCGTGGGGCAAACACGGCGGTCCGCTCACGTTCGAGGGGGACGGGGTCGATCTGGTCGTCACCCGCTGGTCCGGGTCGGGCGCCGCGCTCACCGCCGCCGACGAGACCTTCACCGCTACCAACATTCCGGCAGACGCGTTCTGGGCGCCGCTCGCGGTCGAGCTCGATACGCCGGCCGGGGGGAGCTGTGGCGCGGGCGCGGCGATCGCGGCCAGCTGGTCCGGCTTCGACTTCGTCAACGACGGTGAGCTGGTGACGCTCGACGAAAGCGGGGGCGTCACCGCGCAGCTCGCCGCCGGGATGTACGGGATGGCAGCGTCGGGCGAGCGCCTCTTCTTCACGGCGCTGTCCCAGGTCGGCGGCCCGACCAACAACAACCCCGCGTTGTACGCGGGCGACGCGCAGGCCACGTGCGAGGGCTCCGGCTTCGACAGCGCCGGCGCGGTCGACGCGTGGGGTCTCAGCACGGGGCCGGTCGCTGTCGATGGCGACGGGAGCCTGTTCGCGATCCTCACCGACTTCAACGAGGGCACGCAGGAGATCCGCGCGTTCGAAGCCGCCGACGTCGCGCCCGGCGCCCCGGCGACGACCGGGACCGCGATCGCGACGCTCGATGGCTACGGCGACGCGCTCGCGGCGATCGCGCCCGAGGGCGCCGCCCCGGGGCTGCTCGTCGTGCAGCCGAACGACGCCACCGACGGGTCCCACGGCGAGGTCCTCGCGATCGAGGTCACGCTCGACGCAGGCGCCTTCACGGGGGCGGCGCCCGTCACGCTCCTGGATCTCACCGAGGACGACGACAACGTCACGCTGATGACCGACGACGACGGGCGGCTCTGGGTGGGGCTGACGCGAAGCGTGAAGGGCCAACCGGTGTCGACGTTCTTCGTGCTCGATCGCGCCCCGCGCTGACAGCGACCCGCCGGGGCCGTTTATGGCAAGGCGGCCCCGTGCTACCCGTGGAGGTACGGATGAGCTACCTCACGCTCGACGCAGATCGCCTCGTGCGGGACGCGGTAGACGCCTACCTCGAGGGGAAGCTGCGCTCGGACTCGGGCGGGGAC
This sequence comes from Polyangiaceae bacterium, assembly GCA_016719945.1. Lineage (GTDB taxonomy): Bacteria > Myxococcota_A > Polyangia > Polyangiales > Polyangiaceae > Xiheicaenibacterium. The sequence continues at coordinate 138,831 of JADJYE010000008.1, forward strand.
TGCGTCTTCGCGACACGCAACAGCCAATACCGCGTCGTCGACGGCACGGTCCTCGAGGCGAGCGACACGAGCTTGATGGGCGCCGAGCTCGTGGGCTGGCTGTGCGAGGAGCTCGGCCAGCCGCTGATCGAGCCTCGCTGGCGCCCCTACGGCCGCGCGATCTTCGTCGAGCGAAAGTCGCGCCACGTGGTGGTCACGTCGCGAACGCTCACGCGCAACACGATCTCCGGCAACGTCTCGCCCGTGCCCCCGATGCGGCGCCGCCCGAGCGTCATCCCGCCGAGCCCGCCGATCCCCGTGCTCAAGTCCGCGTCGAGCGCGCCGCTCGACGGCTCTCCGACGCCGTTCCGGGTGCCCGACGCGATCCGCCAGGCGGCGCTGACCCTCGAGTCGCACGAGAGCGTCGCGCCGGACCCTGGACCGAGCGAGCGGCCGACCCGGCGCCCCCCCTCGGACGAGGCGACGGTGGCGACGGACCGTGCCTCCTACGAAGACCTGGTCGAGGCCTCGCGGACCCCGACCTGGTCCGGCGGTCCGATGCACGCGATGCCGAAGGCGCCGAGCGTCCCACCCCCGGCGCCCACACGCCCCGTGCACCTCCCGCCCGTCGTGCCGCCGCCGAAGCCGACGATGATGGGCGTCGGCGCGGCCCCGAACGCGCCCCCGACTCCCTCCGCGCCCGCGCCCCCCGCCGAGGTCGTCGTCCCCATGCCCACAGCGCCCGCGCCGCAGCTCGACGGCGACGGCATCGAAGAGATCTCCGGGCTCCTCGAGCTCGAGCCTGACGAGCCCTCCCAGCCGAGGTGAGCATGTCGATCGACGACGATCCCTTCTTCGCGAAGCTGGGCCACTTCCGCGGAGCCCGCGAGCACGGCGCGCCGCTCGACCGCCTGCGGGCGGTGCGGCGCGCCGCCGAACAGCTGCACGAGGAGCTCTCGAGCGCGCCGCCCGTTCGCTACTACCGGTCGGCGGCGCTCGTGCGCGTCCCCTACCCGACCAAGTACGGGCTGCGTGACGCGTGTTCGTTGCCGACGCCGCTGATGCACATCGAAAACCGCCTGTTCATCGTGCAGATCGAGCACCGCGGCGCGACCAAGACCGTCCTGCTGTCGCCGTCCGACCTTCGCGCCAACGCGGAGACGCCGTTCTTCAAGGCGCTGGCGACGTCCATGGGCCCGCTGTCGGGCCTCGGCGAGAGGCTGCTCGCCCCGATCTCGGCGACGGTCGAGGAGCGGCTCGCCGAGGTGGGCATCGCGCCCGAGCGAGTCGACTACATCAGCTATGACCACCTGCACACGCAGGATGTCCGCCGCTGGCTCGGCAGCCACGGGCGCCCCGGCGTCTTCCCCAACGCGAAGCTGCTCGTCACGCGGCGCGAGTGGGCGAGCACCCAGGGCCTCTTGCCGACGCAAGCTCAGTGGTACTGCCCGAACGGGATCGACGGCGTCGACGAGAGCAAGGTGATCCTGCTCGACCACGACGTCCTGCTCGGAGGCTCGCTCGCGATCGTCGCCACGCCCGGTCACACGGAGGGCAACCACTCGTTCGTCGTGCGCACCCCCGAAGGGCTCATGGTCACCAGCGAGAACGGCGTCTGCTGCGACGCGTACGCGCCGCTGCGCTCACGCATCCCGGGCGTCGCGAGGTACGCCCGCAGGACCGGGGCCGAGGTCGTGTTGAACGGAAACACGCTCGAGAGCAGCGTGGACCAGTACATCTCGATGGTCGCCGAGAAGACGATCGCCGGCCCCTCCCGCCGCGATCCCGATTTTCCAGCGCTGGTGTGCTCGAGCGAGATGGCCGCGTATTGGGCGTTCCCTGGCCTCGCGCCGACCTTCGCGTACGGGGACCTGACGTTCGGCGAGCCCGACCTCGCGCCGCGCTCGCGGGCGGACGTCGCGGCGGCGCGCGCGACCGCCGCCCACGGAGGGAGCTGATCGTGTCGCGCGTCTTCGTGACCGGCGCCGCGAGCGGCATCGGCCGCCACCTGGTGGGCGCGCTCGACCGGGCGGGACACCGGGTGATCGCCGCCGACCTCAACCAAGACGGCCTCGCCCAGGCGCGGGCGCGCGAGGGCTGGTCCGACCTCGTGCTCACGACCTACCTCGACGTCACGAGCGAGACGGACTGGGGCGCGGCGCTCGACCTGGCGACCGATCGCGTCGGGGGCGTCGACGTGATGATGAACGTGGCCGGCGTGCTCTCTCCGGGCTTCGTGGTCGACGTGGCCGCGGCGGACATCGACAAGACCTTCCAGGTGAACGTGCGCGGCGTCGTGCTCGGGACGCGCGAGGCGGCCCGGCGGATGATCGCGGCGAACATCCCGGGGCACATCGTCAACTTCGGCTCGCTCGCGTCGCTCTCACCGGTCCCGGGGCTGTCGATCTACTGCGCGAGCAAGTGGGCCGTCCGGGGCTTCACGCTCTCGGCGGCCGTCGAGCTCGAGGCCCAACGCATCTCCGTCAGCCTGGTGTGCCCCGACGCGGTCGAGACCCCCATGCTCGATCTCCAGAAGGGCCGAGCGGAGGCGGCGCTCACCTTCTCGGGGTCGCGCCCGCTGACCGTCGACGAGGTGAGCCGCGTCGTCCTCGAGCACGTGCTGCCGGCCCGTCCGCTGGAGGTGAGCATCCCCACGGCGCGAGGCCTGCTCGCCCGGGTCGGCGGCGCCCTGCCAGCCGCGGCGAAGGTCCTCTATCCGGTCATGAAGAAGATGGGCGCCGAGGGGCAGAAGCGCTCGCGAGGAGGAGCGTGACCCTCACGCGGAACTTCCCTGGGTCGCCGCGGTCGTTAGGGCTCGCATGATCCGAAGGCTCACGACGTTGCTGCTCGCCCTCGGCGCCGCGGGCTGCGCACCGCGCGCCGAGGTCGCGCCTCCGGCTCGACCCGTCGAGCTCGCCCGGCCCCTGCCCGCGCCGGAGCCAGCGCAAGCACAGCAGCCTGCGCCGCTCGACCCCCAGACCGCGGCGGCGCTCGTGAAGCAGCTCGGCGCCGGGTGGTACGGCGTCGTGTACGGCGACGAGCCAGCGCGCGCTGCGTTCCTGGCGGACCCAGCGCACTCGGAGGCGGCCGTCGTCGCGGCGCTCGACGGCTTCACCCGCGAGTGCGAAAAGGGCCCGAAGGACTGCGAGCCCGCGGAGCGAAGCGAAGCGCAGCAGGTCATCGAGCTGCTCGCCGAGGTGGCCGCGCCCACGGTCGGCGCGACGCCGGCTGTGCGCCTGCTCGTGCGCCTCGACGAGCTCGGCTCGTTCGACGCCGAGCGCGCGCTGGAGCGCGTCCTCGAGCGGCGCTTCCTGCTTCGCGCACCCAAGTGCGTGGCCCCGACGAAGGCCGCGATCGCCGCCGCCGACGCCGAGCTCGACGACTTCTTCGTGCTCGAAGAGCAGAAGCCACCGCGCGCGCCGACCCCCCAGGAGCGGAGCGACCTCGCCTACTTCCACGCCGCGGTGGACGGGGCCGCGGGCTGGATCGGGTCGCTCGCGACCGTGCCGGGCCAGCTGCTCCAAGACGATCACCCCGACGTCACGCTCCGCAAGAACCTGGACGCCGAGCTCACCGCCGCGCTGGCGCGGGGCGACGTCGAGGAGCACGCCAAGCTCGCGCCTCGCTACCTCGCGTCCCTCGGGTACCCAGGCCCCATCCGCGCCCAGGAGGACGCGGCGCCCGGCACGCGAGGGTACGGCGATATCATGCGCGATCTCGCGCGCTCGCTCGAGATCCTGGGGCGCCTCGACGAGGCGGCCGCCCTGTACCGCCTGCCGGTCCCGTTCCGCGGCTGCACCATGAGCACCCTCGACGACGAGCTGCAGATCCGGGGGATCATCCGCACCTCGGAGGGACCGAGCGGGGACTGCAGGAGGTCTGCCGCGATGCGCCTGTACGCGGTCGACGGCATCCGCGACGAGACGTACGGCGTCGAGGCGCTCGAGGCCGGCGGCTACGACGTCGCGCGCCTCTACCGCGCGGCGCTCGCCACGCAGGGCCGACAGGACGCCGACGAGGTGAAGCGCCGCCTCGAGGGCTCACCGCACGCCAGCGCAGGCCTGACGCGCCTCACTCGCCTCGGCGCGGAGCCATGGCTGAAGGACCTCCGCGCGCTCCGTGGCTACGCGGACGCCGCCGGGGCGGCGGCCCTCGACACGCTGCTCGATCTGGCCGAGCACGGCTCCACGGACGCCCGCGAGGAGGCCCTCGAGGCGCTGGCGGCGCTGGCCGACGACGACGGCACCGACCCGTGCTCCTCCACGGGGGGCCGCTGGCGCTTCTCCGGCGATCGAAAGGTGCGCCGGCTGTCGGAGCGGTGCGAGACGAAGCTCCCCGCAGCAGACTCCGCCGCGCTCGCGACCCGGCTCGCCGGATTCGCGAAGGACCCCTCGCCCCAGGTGCGCGAGCACGTCGCGGCCGCGCTCGGCCGCGTCGCCTCGCCTGCCGGCAAGAAGGCGCTCGCCTCTCTCGCCAAGGACACCTACGAAAACGGCGAGATCTGCCGCTACGTGGGGGACCAGCCGAAGCAGTGCGAGCGCAACTTCCCGGTGCGCCGCGCGGCGAAGGAGGGCCTGGAGCGCCTCGCGGCGGCCGAGAAGAACCGGGCCGCCGCGAAGAGCACGAAGAAGTCAGCGAAGGGCAAGAGCCCCTCGGCGCTCAAGTGAAGATGATCTGCGCGCCGTCGGCCAGGTCGTAGAAATCGCCCGCGGTGATGACGTCCTTCACCTGAGGCAGCAAGTCTTCCTTGCTGCGCTTGAACATCTTCATGGCGAGCTCACAGGCGTACAGCTCCGCGCCCGACTCGTCGAGGATCTGCAGCATCTCGCGCACGCTCGGCAGCTCGAGCTCTTCCATCTGCTTGCGCATCATCTTGGCGGCGAGGCTCTCCATCCCCGGCAGCCCGGCGATCATGGTGGGCATCCCCGAGCTGGCGTTGCCGGCGAGGTTCACGTGCAGGTGATCGACCTTGGACTCGGTGATGATGTCGAGGCCCCAGAAGGTGAAGAACACGAACGCCTCGATGCCCGATTGGCGCGCGGCGTTCGCGAGGATGAGGGACGGGTAGGCTTCGTCGAGGCCGCCGTGCGACGCGATGATGGCGACCTTGCGCTTGCTCGTTGCGATGTTGCTCATGGGGTGCTCCAAGCTCAGATGCAGCCGGCCGGCTTGGGGACGCCGGCGATCTTGGCCACGGTGCGCGCCGGGGCCTTGGGGAACAGGGTGTAGAGATCTTTCGTGGTGACGCCCGTCGCCTGGGTGATGCGGCGGATGTTGGGCGAGACCTTGGTGGCCTCGAAGTCGGCCCGGACGAACTCGACGACCTTCCAGTGAGCGTCGGACATGCCGACGCCTTGAGCGGCGGCGATCTTCACCGCGAGCTCCGCGGTCCACTGGGTGGGATCGGCGAGGTGACCGTCGGCCGAGAAGCCGACGCCATCGAGCACCGCGGCGACCGGCGAGGGGGCCGTCTGAGGCACGCCGCACGAGGCCGCGGGAGCCTTGGGCTCCGCTTGCGCGCGCGGTGCCGCCGGGGCAGCAGGCGCGGGGCGCTCCACCCCGAGGACCTTCTTCTTCTTGGCGCCGGTGATCGTCGCGAGCTTCGAGCGCTTCTGCTCCAGCGGCGAGGCGGCGCGTTTGTCGGAGACGAGCTGGGCGGCGCGGCCGACGTGGCGCATCAGCTCCATCATCACGGCCATGCCCTTCTGCACGTCGTCGTCGCGGGTCGCGCGCACCATGCCGAGGATGCCCATGGGCTCCGCTTGGTCGGCGTTCTGAAGCACCGCCGAGGCCTCGCCCGCGACGGCGAGCACCTCCGGCTGGGTCATCGCGCGCACGGTCTCGAGGATGCCGACGATCGCGTCGCCGAGCTGACGCACGTCGCTCGGGCCGAAGCCCGTCACCACGCGGTCTGCGACCTTGAGCATCTCGGTCGCGAACTCGAAGTAGCCGCGCCGCTCGAGGTCGCCGAGCCGCTCGCTGGCGACGCCCATCGCGAGCTTCAAGATCGGGGTCATCTCGGCGAACAGCTCCTCGGTCTTGCGCTGCCGCTCGACGATGAGCCCTACCTGCTGAGACAGCGCGTCGAGCTTGGCGCTCACCGCGGCGAGTTGGTGGTCGTGGGGTCGGGGGACTTCCATCTTCAGCTCCACTTGCCGGCCATGAGCATGCGGTGGTCGAGGGGCAGGTCCTTGCCGGCGAGCAGGACGTTCCAATAGATCCAGCGGAACGCGAGCTTGCCCCAGTGGTTCGTCGCGCTCTCCTCGAGCAGCGTGAACGGCCCGACGCCGGGCAGCGGGAAGCGCCCGGGCAGCGGCTCGGTGTCGTAGTTGAAATCGATGAGCATCGCCTTGCCGTACCCGGTCTCGATGAAGCAGTTCGCGTGGCCGTCGAAGGACGGCTCGAGCGGCTTGCCGTCGATGAACCTGAGCACGTTCTCGATCAGCACCTCGGACTGGAAATGGGCGACCGCCCCGGCCTTCGACGAGGGCAGATCGGTCGCGTCGCCGATGGCGAAGACGTTCGGAAACGACTTGCTCTGGAGCGTGTGTTTGTCGGTCGGGAGCCAACCGCCGGCGTCTCCCATGCCGCTCTTGTGGATGACCTCGGAGCCGCCGTGGAGCGGGATGGTCACCAGCAGGTCGTAGCCTGTCTCGCGGCCGTCGTAGGCCTTGAGGGTGCGTTTGTCGCCGTCGACCTCGCTGAGCGAGAAGTCGCCGAGCACCTCGATGTTGCGCTGCGCGAGCATCCCGCCGAGCGCCTGCGACGCGCGCGGCTTGGTGAACGCCCCCTCGAGCGGGGTGGCGTACGCGATCTCGACCTTGTCCCGTATGCCCCGCTGCGTGAAATACGCGTCGGCGAGGAACAACAGCTCGAGGGGAGCGACCGGGCACTTGATCGGCATCTCGACCACGTTGACCACGAGCCGCCCTCCTTGGAACGCGTCGAGCTTGTCGCGCAGACCGAGGGCGCCCTCGAGCGTGTAGAAGTCGAACGCAGACTCGCGCCAGCCGGCGCCGGTGAGCCCCTGCGTCTGCTCCGGCAGGACGCGCGAGCCGGTCGCTACGATCAGCACGTCGTAGGGCAGCTTCTCTCCGCCCACCATCACGACGCGCTGCTCGTCGGGCGCCACGCGATCGATCTCGCCGAGGCGCAGCTCGACCCTGGGGTCGAGCAGGCTCTTGCGCTTCTTCACCATGTCCTCCGCGCGGTACATGCCGAACGGCAGGAACAAGAGCCCCGGCTGGTAGACGTGAAGGTCGTCTCGATCGACCACGGTGACGCGCCAGGCGTCGTCGGGGAGCGCGCGGACCAACCGGTTGGCCATCATCGTGCCGCCGGTCCCGGCACCAAGGATCACGATTCGATTCATCGCAGTTGCGCTCCTCATAGCGAGAACTGAGCCAGGCGCAATCAACGGGCTCCGCCGGAATCGGCTTGCTCTTTGGGCGCAAGAACGCGCGACTCGCGAAATCCTTGCGCGGCTACTTGCAGACGCGCGCGCTCACGCTCGACGCGGCGGCCGCCGACATCTGCAGCAGCAACACCTTGCTCCCATCGTACAGGACCGTCAGCGGCCCCTTGCCCAGCGCCTCTTTCTTGGCGAAGGCCTCGGCGTCGGCGGGTGATGGGAGCTTGAACAGCGCGGCGCTCCCGTCCTTCGCTCCGTCGCTCACGGTGAAGCCGCGGCCCTCGGGGCCCTTGCACTGAAAGTTGATCATGTCCCCCGCGCAGTAGAGGAGGTCTCCCTTCACGGGCAGGCCTGCCTCCTTGAGGCGCGCGCGGAGCGTCGGCTTGGTCAGCGTCGCGAGGCCCGAACAGGCGCGGCTGGTCCCGACCTCGTCGAGCACGGCGCTCCCGGGGACCGGCGGGGGCGGCGCGACGACCGGGGCTGACGTCTGGGTCGGCGCTGGCGCGGAGACAGGAGGAGCCGTGGTGGGCGTCGCGGCGGAGATCGGCGCGTCGGGGGCGGCGCGAGCCGTGGCCTCGTCGTCCTTCGTCACCTTCGAACGGCGCGGCTTGTGGGGGGTCGCCCCGCGCGTCGCGAAGAAGACCCCGAGCGCGATCACCACGGCGAGCGCCGCGACCACCAGGCCGATCACCAGCCCCCCGCCGCTCGCCTTCTTCGGCTTCACGACGGGCAGCGGGGCGATGTTCGGTACGCCGGTCTGCGCGTGCGCACCGGGCGGGTGAGGCGCGAACGCCCCGGGCGCCGTGTAGCCAGCGACAGGGGCGACACCGGCGGACGGCGCGGTGTATCCCGGCGGCGGCGCCGAGAGGGGCTGGGGTGCCCACGCCTGCGGTGCCGCCAGCGCCGACACGACGGCAGGACCGTGGACCTGGACCGGCGCCGCCGCCTGGGCGTCGACCGATCGAAACGTGTGCTGGACGAGCCGAGACGCGGCGCCCTCGAGCGCCGCCCGCATCTCGCCGGCGCTCTGGTAGCGGTGAGCTTGATCGAGCTTCGTCGCGCGGGCGATCACCTCGCCGAGCGGGGTGGCGAGCACGCTCTCGGGGATCGGTACCCGCCCCGCGTGGATTCGCTCCTGCAAGATGGTCATGGGAGAGACGTCGTCCGCGTAGAGCGAGCGGCCGTTGAGCATCTCGGCCATGACGATGCCGAACGCGAACAGATCCGTCGCTGGCCCAACCGTCTTGCCGAAGAGCTGCTCGGGCGGCATGTACGCGGGCGTCCCCAGCATCATCCCGTTCTTGGTGAGCCCCTGCTTGCTCTGCGGGTTCGTGGACTTCGCGATGCCGAAGTCGAGCAGCTTCACGAGGTCCGAGGTGGGGCCCACGAGGAAGACGTTTGCGGGCTTGATGTCGCGGTGGACGACGCCCGTGCCGTGGGCGGCCTCGAGGGCGGCGAGGACCTGCGACGCGAGGTGCGCGACGCGCCGGGGCTGCAGCGCCCCGCGCTTCTCGATCTCGGCCTCGAGCGAGTGCCCCTCGAGCAGCTCGAACGCGATGAAGAGCGTCCCCCGATCGTCGAGCCCCGCGTCGACGACCCGGACGATGTTGGGGTGCGAGATGCGTCGGACGACGTCGACCTCGCGCTGGAAACGCTCCTGCCCGCCCGACATGTGGAGCACCGAAGCGGAGATGATCTTGAGCGCGACCCGGCCGCCGGAGGCGCGGTCGTAGGCCTCGAACACCGCGCCGAAGCCGCCCTCACCGAGCAGGCGCGCGATCTGGTAACGCCCGGCGACGACGCTGCCGAGCGGCGTCGACGCCGGGTCGGGCTGGGTCGTCGGCCCGGAGATCACGCCTTCAGGCTAGCAGATGGTGACAGCGGGACGGTCGTCGTGCGCGGTGAGGTCCGAGCCGCCACTTCCCCCGCCCCCTCACCTTCGGCGAGGGGGCGCGCCGCGCGAACCGGCGCTGGCGATCGCGCGCCGCGTGCTCGGCGGGTTAGCCGCAGCGGTTGGCCGTGACGGCGCCGCAGGTCTGCCCGGAAGGGCAGTCGGTGTCGTCGTTGCACTCGCACACGCCGGAGAGGCAGTCGCAGTCGTTGCCGCCGCCGCAGCCGTTGTTGACGAGGTTGCAGCTCGTCCCGCACGCGCCGCAGTTCTGCTCGTCGGCCTGGGTGTCGACGCAGGTGTCGGTGCCCTCGCAGCAGGTCGGCGTGCCCGCGGTGCACGGGTTGCCGGGCTCGCTGCAGGTGCCGCTGCCGTTGCAGATCTCCGCCCCGTCACAGAAGCTGCCGTCGGCGCACGGCGTGCTCGCGGGCTCGTGGTTCGACGCGCACGCGCCCGACTGGCACGTGTCGGGGTCCGTGCAGGCGGTGTCGGTGTTGTCCCCGCAGGGGGTGTTGTCGGCCTCGTGGTTCGACGAGCACGTTCCGCTGCCGTTGCAGGTGTCGGGGTTGGTGCACTCGGTGTTCGAGCTGTCCCCGCAGGGAGTGCTCGCGGGCTCGTGGTTCGGTGAGCACGTTCCGCTGCCGTTGCAGGTGTCGGGGTTGGTGCACTCGGTGTTCGAGCTGTCCCCGCACGCCGTGCTGGCGGCCACGAAGCAGTTGTCGTTGTTCTCGTTGCAGACGTTGTTGCACGCCGGGCCGCCGACGCAGGGGTCGCCTGCGTGGGTGGTGCAAGCGCCGTTGTTGCACTGGTCGGCGCCGTTGCAGAAGACGTTGTCGTTGCAGGCGGTGCCGTTGCTCGCGTGGTTGACCTGGCAGTTGCCGGAGCCGTCGCAGGTGTCCGGGTTGGTGCACGTGTCGTCGGTGTTGCTGCCGCACGGCGTGGCCGCCGCGTCGAAGCAGTTGTTCGCGACCTCGTTGCAGGCGTTGGCGCACTCCGACCCGGCCGAGCAAGGATCGCCGGCGCCCACGCAGGCGCCGCCCGCGTTGCACTGGTCGGTCGCCGTGCAGAACAGGCCGTCGTCGCAGCCCGTGCCCGTGCCGACCGGCGTGTGGACCGGGCTGCCGTTGTCGCAGGTGTCGGTCGTGCACTCCTCGTTGTCATTCTCGATGTCGTCGAACGGCGCCGAGATGGGGTCGGGGTTGCCGTCGACGCACTGGACCGCGAGGCAGTCGCCGTCGTTCTCTCCCGAGATGACCAGGCCGACGTCATAGACGACGTCGCAGCTGTTGTCGGTGCAGGAGAAGTCGGCGCAGGTCGTGTCGGTGCCGCACTGCGACTCGATCGTGCACTGGGAGCACAGGCCGGTCGCGTTGCACACGCCCGTGTCGTTGCACGGCGTGTCCTCGGGCAGAAACGGGTGCGCCGGGTTCTGGCCGTCGCAGGTCTCGTCGGTGCAGGGGTTATCGTCGTCGAGCGGCACGTCGGCCGGGTCGGCGACCTGGATCTGCTCCTCGCCGTCGCAGGTCGCGGTCTTGCAGTCGTTCGCGACCTGGGGGACCTCGGGGTCGGTAGCGGCCGTGTAGAGGCAGTTGCCGTCGGGGTCGCAGACGTCTTCCGTGCACGGGTTGTCGTCGTCGCAGTCGATGCTCGCGCAGGGGTCTGCGCCGCCCGCGCCGCCGGCGCCGCCGGTGCCGCCACCCCCCTGTCCCGGGCGGAACTGTTCGAAGTCCTGGAAGCAACCCCCGAGCACGAGGGAGAGAGCGGCGGCGAGCGAATAGGTGCGAGCGTTGAGCAAGGGGACCTCGGGCGAAAGATAAACGAGTCCGGGCCGCCGAGTCGAGAAGCCGGCCCCTCGCCCGCCGACCCGGGTCGTGTCTTGCTCCGAGGGGGGTGGACAGCTACCCTCCCCGGTGAAGCTCTTCGCTCGGGGGACCCTTGGCCGCCGCTGACCCGCTCCATCAACAGCCCAGCAACGTGATCGGCAAGTTTCGGCTCATCGCCGAGCTGGGTCGGGGCGGGATGTCCGAGGTCTACCTCGCGATCGTGGCGGGGCCCGCAGGCTTCAACAAGCTCGTGGTCATCAAGCTCATCAAGGCCGAGCTCGCCGAGGACCCCGACTTCATCAGCATGTTCCTCGACGAGGCGCGCCTGTCGGCCCGCCTGAGCCACCCGAACGTCGTGCAGACCAACGAGGTCGGCGAGGTCGGTGGTCGGTACTACATCGCGATGGAGTACCTCGAGGGCCAGCCTTACAGCCGCATCTTGCACCGGCTGGGCCGCGATCGAGGTCTGCCGCTCGGCATGAGCCTCCGCATCCTCAGCGACGTGCTCGCTGGGCTGCAGTACGCGCACGAGCTCGCCGACTTCGACGGCTCACCGCTCGGCGTCGTGCACCGCGACGTGACGCCGCACAACGTCTTCGTCACCTACGACGGACAGGTCAAGGTGGTCGACTTCGGCATCGCCAAGGCGATGAACTCGTCCCACGAGACGCGGACCGGAATGCTCAAGGGCAAGGTCGGCTACATGGCCCCCGAGCAAGCGAAGGGCGAGCGCGTCGACCGCCGCGCCGACCTGTTCAGCGTCGGCGTCATGCTGTGGGAGGCCGCCGTGGGCCGCAGGCTCTGGAAGGGCCTCAACGAGGTGCAGATCCTCCACCAGCTGCTGAGCGGCGAGATCCCCTCCCCCCGCTCGATGCGCCCCGACATCTCCGTCCCGCTCGAGCAGCTGATCATGAAGTCGCTCGACCCTGATCGAGAGAAGCGACACGCCTCGGCCGTGGAGCTGCAGACCGCGCTCGACGAGCTGATGGACGCGGGCAGCGAGCGCTCGACGTTGCGCGAGACCGGGCGCCTGCTCTCCAGCACCTTCGAGGAAGAGCGCCGCAAGCTGAAGGCGATCGTCGAGCAGCAGGTGGCGCGCTCGGCCAACCTCGCCACGGGGATGTACCAGCAGATGGCGATCCCCAACGTCGCGCAAGCGCAGGCCTACACGGGAGAGCTGCCCCGCGCCTCGCAGAACCCACACTTCACTGGCTCCCACCTGACGGGCCCCCACCTGACGGGCTCCCATGCGGCTGGCTTCCAGCAGGGTGGCTTCCAGCAGGGTGGCTTCCCCCACGGGGGCGCCCAGCACGGAGGCGCTCAGCACGGTGGCAACCAAGGGCAGCTCTCCGGGCCCCAGTCGGGCGCGCTGCCCCAGTTCGGGCACGGCTCGGGGCCGAGCTATCTGCCGGGGTCGGGTGCCCAACCTGCGCCGGGCTCGAACCCTGGCCAAGCCTATTCGGGCTCGCACAGCTCCTACCCACACGGGTCACACCCCGGGGCTTCGTACAACGCCGGGCAACCCATGCAGGGGCAGGCGATGTCCGGACATGGCTCGCACCCGGGCGCGTCGTATTCGCAGTCCAACCTGAGCTACACCGGCCAATCCCACGCTGCGTATCCCGCCGGCCCAACGTCGACCGGCAGCATCCCGCGGCTCGCGCCGCACCTGGGCGGCAACGACGGCAGCCAGCCGAGCGTGTCGAGCTCGCTCGCCCACCTGAGCGTCTCGCGCTCCCCGCACTCGCACGCCGCGGGGCGCCCGAGCGACGGAGGCAGCAAGAAGGTCACGATGGCCGCTCTCGGGATCGCCGGCGCAGCCGGTGGGCTCGCGGCGCTCCTGTACGTGGGCTTCGGCCGCTCTCAGCCCGCGCCGGCCTCCGACCCGAGCTCCACGCCCACGATGACCGCGGCGGCGACCTCGACCTCCACGACGGTGACCGCGACGGCGACCGCCGAGGCCAGCAGTGAGCCGACCAGCGTCGCGTCCGGCGCGGCGGTCGCCGAGGTGAAGCTCGACATCAAGGTCACCCCGGACGTCGCCGACATCTTCCTCGACGGAAAGAAGCTGGGGACGGGCAGCGTGCTGACGTCGGTCCCGCGGGACGGCAAGGAGCACGAGCTCAAGGTCGACGCGGCCGGCTACAGCGCGAAGACGCGGAAGATCAAGGCCGAGGAGACGACCGTCTCCTGGGAGCCGGAGCTCACCGCCGACCGCCGCCACGGTGCCCCCGTTCCGAAGACGACCGCGACCGCGACGTCGGACAGCCCGACCGGTCCCAAGCGCGACAAGAACGGCAAGATCGTCCGGGACATCGACAAAGAGTACCCGGGCGGCAACTGACGGCTCGGCAGCGAAAGAGACAGGCTCGGCGCGCCGCTGCTAGCATTCGAAGCATGGGTGGGTCTTCGACTACCAAGCTTCGTCTCCCGGGCAGCAGGCTTCGTCTCACGGGCCCCCTGCTGGCCCTTTCGCTCTTCGCGGCGCCCGCGGCCGTCGTCCTCGGCGTCCCCGCGCCGGCGGCGGCGCAGCCTGGCGCGGCCCAGCGGTCCGAGGAGGCGAAGCAGCGCTACATGAAGGGCGTCGAGCTGCACGACGAGGGCGACTACCAGTCGGCGCTCATCGAGTTCCGTCGCTCGTACGACCTCGTGCCGAACTTCAACGTGCTGTTCAACGTCGGGCAGGAGTACTTCAACCTCGCCGACTACGCGAACGCGCTCAAGACGTTCCAGCAGTACATGGAGGAAGGCGGCAAGCGCATCCCCCCGAACCGCAAGGAGCAGGTCGAGGGCTACATCGAGAAGCTCAAGAGCCGCGTCGCCACGATGGCCGTGAAGGTCAACGTGCAGGGCGCCGAGCTCAAGGTCGATGACCAGGTCATCACCGCGCTCATCCCCGGGAGCGTCCTCGTCAGCACCGGCAAGCGCCGCATCGAGGTCTCGAAGCAGGGCTACCGCACGCAGACGAAGACCGAAGAGTTCGCCGGCCAAGAGACCAAGGAGGTCGTCTTCGAGCTCCAGCCCGAAGCGATGCTCAGCCAGGGCGACGGGTCGAAGCCGCCGATCGTGATCATCGGCGATCAGAAGATGACGCAGGCCAAGGAGCCCGGCCCCCCGATCGCGCCGATCGTCATGTGGTCGCTCACCGGCGCGCTGGGCATCGGCACCGGCGTCTTTGGAGGCCTGGCCCTCGCCAATCAGAGCTCGCTCGACGAGCTGAAGCGCGAGGAAGGCCACACCACCGACGAGCTCGACGACGCCGCCGCGAACGCGCGCAACATGGCGATCGCGACCGATGTATTCCTGGGCGCGACGGTGATCGCCGCGGGCCTCTCGGTCTACTTCACGATCGACGCCGTCCTGACCCCCGCCAAGAAGGACGAAAAACCCAACGCTGCCCCAGCCCCGGCCGCGAAGGTCAGCGTCGGCCCGGCCTACGTCGGCGTCGACGGTACCTTTTGATCCTCAAAACGGGCAGCTGAACGCGGCCGGGTCGGGCTCGGGGGCGCCGACGACCGACGTGCCGTCGTAGAACGCGCCGCTGTTGAGCCCGGAGTCTCCCGAGGGAGGGACGCACCAGATCTGGATCGGCGACGGCGCCTCGCCCGTCGAGATATCGAAATCGAGGTCGCCCGACGCGCCTTGGAAGTTGATGGTGCCGTCGCTCGCGCTGAGGATCGACGCGGCCTGGCCGATCTTGGACGAGCCGGCTTCGATCTCGGTCGCCTCGGTGTCGGACAGCGCGGAGAACCCGCGCGCGAGCGTCTCGGCCGTGAGCGGCTCGCCGCGCGCGGCGATGGAGCTGTACGCGATCATGAACACGATGTCGTACGCGCCGGCCGCCCCGAACACGTTCGGCCCTTGGCCGGTCTCGTCGGAGGGGAAATCGGTATCGTAGTCGCCCGCGAAGGCGTCGAACGTCGGGCTGGTCGCTGGGCCGGGGATCGAGCCGCGCACGCGCTCGATCACGGGCGTCCCTGGGGCGAGCGGATCGGGGATCTTCGTCGGACCGCGCACCGCGTCGGCGACCGCGCCGCCGAGGCCGCCGTCGCCGAAGATGTAGTAGGGCCGGTCGGCGTCGGTGCCGGGCCAGGTCTCCTCGAACGTCCTCATGATCTCCGCGACCTCGCTGGTCCCGATGAGGAACACGGCGTCGGGCTGGGCCTCGATCGCCGCCGCGATCACGGCCGGGTCGGGCTGGATGCCGACGGTGTTCGGATCGATGTCGTCGTAGCCCTGACGGAAGAAGGTGACACCCTGCTGCGTCGTGGCTGCCTCGCCGTTGAACGTGAGCTGGGTCCGGATCACCTCGGAGAGCAGATCGCCGTACGGGTCGGGCTTGTAGAGGACATACACCGTGATCTCGGCCCGGGGCGGCTCGGGCTCGACGAGGCCGCGCGCCTTCACGACGGGCTCGAGCCGCTCAGGGAAGTACTGCGAGAGCGCCGCGCCCTGGAACTCGTCGGAGGGAGAGGTGCGCCACACGAGGCCGGGGCACGCGTCGCACTCCCCTCCCGCGCAGGTCTCGAGGCAGGCCGGGCTGGTGTCTTGGATGCCGGTCACCAGCGGGCTCGTCGCGGAGGGCGAGACGACCAGCACGTCGTTGGCGACCGTGCCCGGCGCCTGCTCGGTGCCCGCCATCTGCACGGTCTGGCCGCTGAAGGCCGGGCCGATGATCGCCTGCGCGCCGATCGTGGCGAGCGTCTGGCCGTTGTCGAAGGCGTTTTGGGCGTCGCCGGCGTCGTCGCAGATGATGAGGACCATGGGGCGCACGCCCTCAACGCCCCCGTCCTTGTTGAACTGGTCGACGCCGAGCTTCGCGCCGTTGGCGATGCTGATGCCGGTCGACGCCTCGACCGTGAGCGGGACCGTGACGCCGATGAGCATCGCGTTGTCGTCCCGGAAGGTGTCGTTGTCCGGGTAGATCTCTTGGCAGTTGCCCTGGCGGATCTTCTGACAGCTCCGCGGCACGGCGAAGCGACAGACCTCGTCGTCCGCGCACTCGGCGTTGCTCTCGCACTGGTTGGCGGAGACGCAGACGCCCGCCGTGGTGTCGCACACGTGGTTGTCGAAATTGACGCAGTCCTCGTCGGCGGCGCACGACATCGTGTCGGCCGTGACGATGAGGTTGCAGGAGGCCGCGAGGGCGAGGACCGCGGGCATCGCACAGAGCAGCAGCAGCGCGCGGGTGGTCTTCGAGTTCGGTCGGTGCAGCATCTTCGGGATCCCCTCACCCGACAAAGGATGGCTCAAGGTTAGCTACTCTCCGCGGGCCGGGAAAGGGAACTGCCTTCCGGCGCCAGCGCTTCGAACAGGCGGAGCATCAGGGGCGGGCCCTCTTCTGGGCGGATCGTGCGCGCGTCGAGCAGGACGCGCGCGTCCTGCACGCGCGCGAGGATCGCGGGAGCGCCCAACCGAAGGGAGCGGCCGAGCTCGCCCGCGCTCATCGACCTGGGCGTGAGGGCCAGCGCCACCGACGGGATCGCGCGGGCGGCGAGCGTCCCGCCGCCCATCTCCGCCTCGCTGTCGACGCGCTCAGCGTCGAGCCCCCGCGCGCTGAGCTCTGCGACCCAGCCATCGACGCGCGCGGCGAGCTCGCCCACGGAGGCCTTCGCCATCGCCAGCGCCGGGATCTCCTGCCATGCGCGGCCCAGCAGGTAGGACTCGAGCGTCGCCTCCAAGGCCACGATCGGCAGGCGACCCGCGCGCAGCGCGCGGGCGAGCGGGTGTCTGCGCGCCCGCTCGATCACGTCTCGCGCTCCGACGAGGGCGCCGCCTTGCGGCCCCCCCAGGACCTTGTCGGTGCTGAACGTGACGGCGGTGCACCCCGCGGCCACGCAGTCGGTGACCAGCGGCTCACCGACGAACCCCGCCTGGGCGAGGTCGACCAGGGCGCCGCCGCCGAGGTCCTTCAGCAACATCACGCCGCGCGAGGCGGCGAGGGCGCCCAGGTCCGCGAGCGCCGGACGCTCGACGAAGCCGAGCTGCCGGAAGTTGCCCTGGTGGACGCGGAGGATCGCGACCGCGTCGGGGTGCTCGTCGAGCGCCCGCTCGTAGTCGGCGAGGCGGGTCTTGTTGGTGGTGCCGACCTCGATCAGGCGCGCGCCGCTCTGGGCCATCACGTCGGGGACACGGAAGCCGCCGCCGATCTCCACCAGCTCCCCGCGCGACACGATGACCCCACGCCCGCTGGCGGTGGCAGAGAGCAGCAAGAGCACCGCCGCCGCGCAGTTGTTGACCACGAGCGCGGCCTCTGCGCCGCTCACCGAGGCCAGCGCCTCGTCGACGAAGCCCGCTCGGCGGCCCCGCTTTCCGGTCTCGAGGTCGAGCTCGATGCTCGAGTACCCTTGCATCGCCCCGCGGACCGCCGCCGCCGCCCGCTCGGACAGCGGCGCGCGGCCGAGGTTGGTGTGGAGGAGCACGCCCGTGGCGTTGATGACGGGTCGCGCGCGCCCGGAGGCGAAGCGCGCTGCGCGCTCGAGCACGTCCGCGGAGACCTCGTCGTCGGTCGGGACCACCGCGCGCTGCCCCGCGAGGAGGGCGCGGCGCGCGGCGTCGATGGCGGCTCGGACGAGCTCTGCGAACAGGGCGGGTCCGACCTGCTCTCGGATCGGCTGGAGGTCCTCGCGAGCGAGGAGGCGATCCACGCGCGGCATCCCTGACAAGTCGACGCTCACGGGCGCGGAGGATAGCCCGACCGTCGCCCGCGCATGGTAACCTTGCGCGGCCGAAATAGCCCTGGAGCCCCCATGCCGACGCGCCGCCTCCGCACCGCGCTCTTCCTTCTGCTCGCGGCGACCCCGATGGTCGTCCCGCCCGCGATGGCCGAAAACCCCAACTGGCCGCCCCCCGAGGACGCGACGAGCGAGGACCTCTCCGACGCGTCCTATTGGCCCGACGACCCCGACTACGCGTGGACGCCGGAGGGGTCGAACGGGCAGTGGAACTACTACTCGTTCATGGTGCCGAACGAGAACGTTCGGCCCGAGGAGACCGCGACGGGGATGTCGATCGATCTGGCGTGGAGGTTCACCCAGGGGGATCCCCGCGTGATCATCGCGGTCATGGACAGCGGCATCAAATGGGACGAGCGCGATCTCGTCGAGGCCGCGTTCATCAACCACCGGGAGCTGCTCTCGTTCCGCCCGCTGCACGCCGACGACAGCGCGTGCGGCGACCTCGACCCGACCTTCTACCCCGGGCAAGACCCCTCGGAGCTCACCGGCTTCGACTGCAACGGCGACGGCATCATCTCCGTCTCGGACTACGCCGAGACCGCGGCGCTCCAGCCCGAGGCGACCGAGGGTCACCCCAAGGGCGACAGGAACAACAACGGCGTGCTCGACGCCGGGGACCTCATCCTCAACTTCTCGGACGGCGTCGACGACGACGACAACGGCTACGTCGACGACATCTCCGGCTGGGACTTCATGAAGGACGACAACGACCCGTACGACGACACGCGGTACGGGCACGGCACCGGCGAGGCCCGCGACTCGGTCTCGCGCGCCGACAACGGCATCGGCTCGGCGGGCGGGTGCTCGGACTGTCGCTTCATCGCGATGCGCGTCGGAGACAGCTTCATCACCGACGTGAACGACTTCGCGCAGGCCAATTTCTACGCGACCGACCTCGGCGCGAAGGTCATCCAGAGCGCGCTCGGCACGGTGAACAACAACCAGTTCACGCAAGCCTCGCTCGACTACGCGTGGGATCACGGCGTGCTCATGATCGCCTCGATGGCCGACGAGAACGCTCGGCACCACAACATGCCGACGGTCTCGAACCACAACCTCCCGGTGCACGCGATCCAATACGCGGGCGAGCGCATCACCGAGGCGCGGACGTTCCTGCAGTATCACCCGTGCTCGAACTACGGCGGGCAGAACTTCCTCTCGGCCGCCGGCACCGGCTGCTCGAGCGAGGCGACCGGCCAGACCTCCGGCGTCACCGGGCTCGTGTACTCGGCGGGCCTCAAGTACGGCGTGGATCTCTCGGCCGGCGAGGTGCTGCAGCTCATGATCATGGGCGCGGACGACATCAACGTGCCCGAGTCGCGCGAGCCCGACCCGAAGGACCGCTGGTCTCAGGAGGGCTTCGACCAGCGCTTCGGCTACGGCCGCGTGAACGCCAACAACGCGGTGGAGGCCGTGAAAGAAGGCCGCATCCCGCCCGAGGTCGACATCGTCAGCCCGACCTGGTTCACCGTGCTCTACAAGGACCAGGTCACCGGCCCGATCGCGATCGAGGGGAGCATCCGCGCCAAGCGGGCGACCGGCTTCGACTACGTGGTCGAGTGGGCGCCCGGGGTGCAGCCGCTCGACGGCGAGTTCACGACCATCACCGAGGGCTCGGGCGGGCCCACCGACGTCATCGGCGGTGAGGCGCCCCTGGCCTCCTTCGACATCCGCAACCTCGAGGGGCTGCCGATCCCGAAGGAGAAGTGGGACACCGACAGCACGCTGGGCGAAAACCAGCACACGATCACGGTCCGCGTGCGCGCGACCGCGCACTACGGCGGCGCGATCGGCTCCGTGCCCGGAGAGCTGCGTCGCACGTATTACGTGCACAGCGATCCGGACCTGATGAAAGGCTTCCCGATCTACGTCGGCGACGGCGGCGAGGGCAGCCCGAAGATGGCCGACATCGACGGCGACGGCGTGCGCGAGCTGATCTACCCGACCGCCGGCGGCGAGCTGCACGTCCTCAAGCTCACGGGCGATGCGCCCGAGGAGCTGTGGGGCGAGCCGTTCCGCGCCCGCCACATGGACGGGCTCAACGAGTCCCCGATCGACGCCGGCGAGCCGAGCTACCTCGAGGCGAACGCCTACGCCGACCACCCGGAGCACGTCGATCTCGGGCGGGAGTCGTTCTCGACGAACGCGCCCGCCGTCGGCGACGTCGACGGCGACGGGCGACCCGAGATCGTCGTCACCACGTACGCAGGCACCCTGTACGTCATCCAGGACGATGGCACGGTCCGCCCCGGGTGGCCGATGCGCCTGCCGCGCATCCCCTCGTGCTCGCTCGATCCGGCGTCGCCGAGCGTGGGCCCGTGCATGTCGACCGAGAGCCGCATCGCCCGCGGGACCTTCGCGGCGCCCGTGCTCGAGGACATGGACCAGGACGGTGATCTCGACATCATCGTGGCGGCCTTCGACGGCAATATTTACGTGTTCGACGCCGAGGGCGAGCAGGTCGACGGCTTCCCGATCGCGGTGCTGTACGACGGAAAGTTCGGCGGCGATCCGCCCGCGGCGAACCGGGTCTTCACGACGCCTGCCGTCGCTGACTTCAACGACGACGGCGTGCCGGATCTGCTCGTGGGCTCGAACCAGCTCATCGGCGAGGGCGGCAACTCCGGCGCGGTGTACGCGGTGGACGGCCGCGGCACGAACGCGCCCGCCCTGTACCTACCGAACTGGCCCATCACGATGACGTCGCTCAACCTCTTCCCGCTGGTGGCGGAGGGCGTGACCAACTCCCTCGTCGCCGGCACGTTCGACGGGGTGCTCGCGGCCGTCGCCCACGGCAACGCGTCCAGCCCGCTCATCCTCCCGGCCGATCCGGGGGAGCAGACGAAGCTCAACGCGTACCCGCCGAACATCATCCCCCAGCGCACCGACTTCCCGAACGACGGCCTCGATCCCTCGAGCGCGTTCGGGCCGCTGTCGACGGCGCTGCAGCCCAACACGATGTTGCCGCTGTTCTCGCAGCCGTCCCTCGGCGACATGGACCAGGACGGCTCGCCCGACGTGGTCGCCAGCGGCGGCTCGCTCAACCTCGCGATCAACCTGCAGTCGCCGAGCGACAACCTGAAGGGCGACAACCTGCTCGCCATGTGGAGCGTGAGGACCGGCAAGATGCTGCCCGCTTCACCGATGGTGATCGAGGACTTCACGTTCCTCAACAGCTCGGCCATCGCCGACCTCACCGGCGACGGCTACCCCGAGGCGATCATCGGGTCCGGCGGGTATTACCTGCACGCCTTCGACGCCTGCGGTCGCGAGCCCGCCGGCTGGCCCAAGTTCACCGGCCAGTGGATCATCCCGACGCCCGCCGTCGGCGATCTCGACGGCGACGGCGAGATGGAGGTCGCGGTCGGCACGCGCAACGGCTGGCTGTACGTCTGGCACACCGGCGCGCCCGACACGAACCTCGTCGAGTGGGCGAGCTACCACCACGACAACCGGAACACCGGCAACTACGACGTGCCCCTCGACTTCGGAGGCGACGAGGGCGCGGCGACGCCGCTCACGGTCGAGACCTGCGCCGTCCCGACCGACGACGACGGCGGCGACGACGGCTCGCTCACCGCGGCCGGAGGTTGCGCCTGCGAGGCCGCGGGTCGCGGTGATTCGCCGTTCGCCCCGCTCGCTGCGCTCGGTGCAGCCGGGCTCGCGGCGGCGCTGGTCGGCAGGCGGCGCAAGCGCGCGAGCTGAGCGGTCAATCGCCCGCTGGGGCCAGCGACTCGAGGGGCTCACCGGTTCGCGCGCCCGTAGCGCGGTCGAAGCGATGGAGCCTGTTCGCCTCGAAGCGGAGATGCACTGTGTCTCCGCTCCGCGCGTCGAAGCGCGCCTCGGCCCTACCGACGAGCCGGCACGAGGCGCGCTCGCACGTGACCCAGGTCTCGGAGCCGACCGGCTCGACGACATAGACCCTGGCGGGGAGCGAGCCTGGAGATGGCTCGCGGGTCACCCTCAAGTCCTCCGGGCGCACGCCCACCGTCACGGAGACACTCGTGCCTTCCAACCCAAGGGCCTCCGGGGCGACGAGGTTCATCCCGGGTGAGCCCAGGAAGCTCGCGACGAACGTGGAGAGCGGGCGCTCGTAGATCTCCATCGGCGGACCCGCCTGGGCGATCGCCCCCGCATCCAGCACGACGATTCGATCGGACAGCGTCATGGCCTCCGACTGGTCGTGGGTGACGTACACGAACGTGGAGCCGAGCTCCTGGTGCAGCTTCGCGATCTCCGCGCGCATCTGCACGCGGAGCTTCGCGTCGAGGTTCGACAGCGGCTCGTCGAAGAGGCAGATGCTCGGACGCCGCACGAGCGCGCGGGCGAGCGCGACACGCTGGCGCTGCCCCCCCGACAGCTGTGCGGGGCGACGCCGCTGGAGCGCCGAGAGGCCGAGACGCGCTGCCGTCTCTTCGACGCGAGCCTTGACCTCGGCCGCAGGAAGCTTCGCGATGCGCAGGGGGAACGCGATGTTCTCGAAGACGTCGAGGTGCGGGTACAGGGCATAGCTCTGGAACACCATCGCCAGCCTTCGCTCTCGTGGAGACTTGTCGTCGACGATCTCCCCGTGCAAGCGCACGTGACCGCGAGTCGGGCGCTCGAAGCCGGCGATCAGGGACAGCAGCGTCGACTTTCCGCAGCCAGAGGGGCCGACGATCGTGACGAGCTCGCCCTCGTCGATCTCGAGATCGATCCCCCGCAAGACGGCCCCGCCCCCTCCGTAAGACTTGTGCACCCCATCGAGCTGGATGGCCGGGGACGACGTCATCCCTTCACGGCTCCTGCGGTCAATCCGCTGACGATGCGACGTTGAAAGACGAGGGCGGCCAGGAGCAGAGGCATGGTCGAGAGGGTGCTCGCTGCGGCGATTTCGCCCCACGGGTCGCGGTGCTCGGCCGCGAAGAGCGCGATGGCGGCCGGGACGGTCCTCGCCTCCGGCGCGGAGGTGAACGTGAGCGCAAAGAGCAGCTCGTTCCACGCGAAGATGAAGACCAAGATCGCTGTCGTCGACACGCCCGGACCGGCGACCGGGAGGATGACGCGGACGAACGCCTCCCAAGGGGTGCACCCGTCCACCCGAGCCGCTCGGTACAGGTCGTCGGGGAGGTCACGGAAGAAGGTGGCGAGGATCCAGATCGCGAGCGGCAGCGCGAAGGTCGTGTAGGGGACGACGAGCCCCTGGACCGTATCTCGCCAGCCGAGCGCGCGGATCACCAAGAACAGCGGGCTGACCGTCGCGATGGGCGGGAACATGGAGATGCCGAGGGAAAAAGCGAGCAGGGCCCTGGCGCCACGGACCGGGAGCTTCGCGAGAGCGAAGGCCGCCGAGGCAGCGATGGTAATGGCGAGGACCGTCGTGAGCGAAGAGACCACGAAGCTGCGCAGCAAGACGCTGCCGAACGGTCGGGTCTCGAAGACGCGCACGTAGTTCTCGAAGGTGAGGTCCGAGACCGCTCCCGTCGGCGCCCCCCCTGGACGGAACGATGCCACGACGAGCGTCGCCATGGGCGCGACCGAGAACGCGACCATCACCGTCGCCCCGAACCAAAGCCACGCGCGCCTCACCGCGCCGCCCCTCGCCCGATCGCGAGCCACAGCGCCGCGGCGAGGAGCCCGAGGGAGACGAACGTCGCGACCGCGAGCGTGCTCCCGTAGCCGAAGTCGCCCGCGCGCATGAGGGTCTTGTACGCATAGATGGACAGCGTCTCCGTGGTGTTGGCCGGCCCTCCCTCGGTGAGCACGTACACGGCATCGAAGACACGAAAGGCGTCGAGGGCCCGCAGCAGGGCGGCCACGCCGAGCGTGGATCGCAGGCTCGGGAGGGTGATCCGCGCGAAGGTCGCGAAGCGCCCGGCGCCGTCGATGGCGGCCGCCTTGTAGAGGTCCGCGGGGATCGTCGACAGCCCAGCGTAGAGGAGCAGTGCGACGAACGGCGTCGTCTTCCAGACATCGACGAGGATCGCGGCGTGCATGGCCCAACCAGGCATGCCGAGCAGATCGACGTCGTCGAACGGGAGCGCCCTCGCGACGAGCCCGACGTCGGCGTCGTAGAGCCAGTGCCAGGTCTTCGCCGCGACGACCGTAGGGATGGCCCAGGGGACGAGCACAGCCGCCGTCATCACCCCGCGACCACGAGCGACGTTGCTCAACAGGAGCGCGAAGGACAGCCCGAGCGCCACCTCGAGCGAGACCGCGACGAGCGTGAAGTAGAGTGTGTGGCCGAGGACGCCCAGAAGCGATCGTCGCCCAGCAGGGCGCCGTAGTTGTCGACGCCGACGAAGCGCCGCTCCCGGAAGATCAGGATCGCGCGGTGCAGGCTGAGCCAGACGGCGGCGCAGATCGGATACACCGCGACCAGACCCAAGACGACCACGGCTGGCGCGACCATATGCCGGGCGTGCCGCCGATCTTCGGGCTGGTCGCTGGCCGCGCGGCTCATGGCCCGCCGACCCCCATGATGCGGTCACACGCTCGCTGCGCGCGCGACAGGGCCTGCGCGGGGCTTCGGATCCCCGACACCGCGGCGCTCAGCTCGCTCTGGAGAGTGTCTGCGATGAGGGCGTAGTACGCGGTGACCGGGCGCGGCCGCGCCCGCGCGATGGCGGAGGCCACCACCGCGACCGCAGGCGCCCGAGCACGGAGGGCCTCGTCGTCGTAGGCGTCCAACCGGGCCGGGTTGCGGCCATAGGCGACGGCGAGCTCCACATTGGAGGCGGTGGAGGTCATGTGCTCGATGAACGCGATCGCGCGCTCGCGCCTCGAGCCGGTCGCCGCGCTCGTCACGGCGAGCTGATAGCCACCGAGCGTCCCGCTGCCTGGCGCCCCGTCGATCGTGGGGAGGGGGTCGACCGCTACGCGCCCCGCGATCTCGGACCCTGGCCGCTCCGCCTCGACGACCGCGTACGGCCAGCTTCGAAGGAAGGCCGCTCGGCCCGCCTGAAACGGGCGACGCGACTCCTCCTCCGCCATCGCGGTGACCGAGCGGGGGCTCGCGCCTCGCGAGACCAGGGACCTCAAGTACCCGAGCGCGGCGCGCGCCTCGGCGGTGTCGATCTGGACCCGGCCGTCGACCGAGGTCGTCCCGCCGTGGCCCCAGATGGCCTCCATGGCGTTGCAGACGAGCCCTTCGTATTGCCGACCTTGCCACAACACGCCGTGATCACACGCGCCGCGCCCGACGGCCCCCAGCGCGGACGCAACGAGGTCCTCGTACGTCCGGGCCGGCTCGGGGACGAGGTCGGCGCGCCGCAGCATGAGCCCGACGTCCGCGTACCAAGGCACGGCGTAGGGGGTGCCCTCGACGATCACGGCATCGGCCGCGCCGCTGATGAACTCTCGGCGGATCCTCTCCGTGGCGTAGACCGGCGACAGGTCGGCGATCCATCCCGCCCGCGCGAACTCCGCGATCCACACGACGTCGGCCACCAGGACGTCGAAGCCGGGCTCACCGCCCTCGAGCGCGGTGAGGAAGAACTGATGGGCGGCGTCGGACGAGCTCGGCAGCGCCTCCGGGACCACCTCGATCCCCGTCTCGCTCCGAAACCGTTGGAGCAGCGCCCTGAAGCGCTCGGGGTCTCCCCACAGCGGCTGATGTTTGAAGACGACGGTACCGTCATCGCCCCTTCGCGATCGCGCGCGCCCCCCGCACGCGACCGACGAAAGCGCGAAGCTCGAGAGACCCGAGAGCACCCGTCGCCGATACATCGTTGCAGGTCAAACGAACATGCCGGCAGGCCGGAAGTCAACCGCGACCGGAGCGTGGTGCTATGCTTGGAGTCGTTGTCGGAGCTGCCCAAGCCGGAACGGGAGCCATCGCCCGAGAGAGGCGAGCACGAGGATGCTCCCCCTTCGCGCTCGCATTCCGAGCCCGCGTGGGGCCACGCGGTCAGCGCCGCGCGCCAGGCGCTGGTGCGCGCCCTGGGCCGCATCAGCCCCAACGAGCAGCAGCGGCTGTTCGTCCTGACGCTCGTCGTCGGAGCCCTGTGCGGGCTCGTGGCCGTGTCCTTTCACCTGTCGATTCGCTGGACCGAGGCCCAGCTGATCGAGCGCGCGCTCGGGGTGGGCGGCATCTTCGCCCAGATCGGGATGGTCGTCGTGCCGACGGTCGGGGCGCTGGTCGTGGGCGTCGCGCTAACCTACCTGCCAGCGGCCCGGGGCAGCGGCATCCCCCAGGTCAAGGCGTTCTATGCGCTGAGCGGCAGGAAGGTGCGCCTCCGGCTGCGCGACGCCGCCGCAAAGTTCGTGCTCGCGAGCGTGGCCATCGGCACCGGCTCCTCGCTCGGGCGGGAGGGCCCCACGGTGCAGATCTGCTCGACCGTCGCCAGCGGGATCGGCCGCGCGTTCGCGCTGTCGCCGAGCAACCAGCGCCGGCTCGTGCCGGTCGGCGCGGCGGCTGGGATCGCGGCGGCCTTCAACGCGCCGATCGCGGCGGTCACCTTCGTGATCGAGGAGCTCTTGGGCGCCCTCGACGCCACCGTCCTCGGCGGAGTGGTCGTGGCGGCGGCGTTGGCGGCCGTGGTCGAGCGCAGCATCCTCGGTGAGCACCCGGTCTTCACCGTGTCTCACGACTATGGGCTCGCGCACCCTTCGTCGCTGGTGATCTTCGCTCTCATGGGCGTCACCGCCGGCGTCGCCGGGACCCTGTTCTCGCGCGGGCTCCTCGGCCTGAGGGCCTGGTTCTCCGGCGCCTCACGCATCCCCCTGTTCGCGCGCCCCGCGCTCGGCGGCTTCGTCACCGGGCTGATCGCGCTCGCGCTGTTCCATGCGGCAGGGGCCGGCGGCGTGCTCGGCGGAGGCTACGCGACGATCGGCGCGGCCCTGGGGGGCCAGCTCGCGCTCGGGACCATGGCCGCGCTCTTCCTCGCGAAGGCGGGCGCCACGACCATGAGCTACTCGAGCGGCGGGGCCGGCGGGATCTTCGCCCCGACCCTGTTCATCGGGAGCATGCTCGGCGGGCTGTTCGGTGGCCTCGACACGATCCTCCTGGGTCACACCGACACCCAGCTCGGGGCGTTCGCGCTGGTCGGTATGGGGGCCTTCTTTGCGGGGGTCATCCGCGCGCCCATGACCTCGATCCTGATCATCTTCGAGATGACCGGCAGCTACCGCCTCGTGCTGCCGCTGATGATCGCGAACACGGTCGCGTACCTCGTCGCTCGCAGGCTGCGCAGCGTCGGGATCTACGAGGCCTTGCTCGAGCAAGACGGCATCCCGATGCCGCACGGGATCAGCTCGGGCCCGACCTTGTCGCGCCTGTCGGTCGGGGGCGCGATGACTCGGGAGGTCCAGGTCCTCAGCCCGACCATGACGGTCGGGCAAGCGCTGGAGATCGTCGGTCGAACAGGTTTCGCTTCGTTCCCTGTCGTCGACGAGCACGGCAGGCTCGTGGGGGTCGTGTCGGAGGGCGCTCTCATGCGCTTCGCCGCCTCCGGCAAGAGCGAGGACCGCTTGGGTTTGCATGCTCGGGAGCGAGAATACTTGAAGACCGATCACTCCCTGCGCCACGCGCTGTCCACGATGAACCGGCTGAGCGTTCGGCAAATGACCGTCGTCGACAACCGTGATCCGAGCCGGCTCGCCGGGATCCTGACCATGAGCGACGTCATGCGCGCCGCGGTCGCCGCGGAGCCCGCGGCAGAGTCGAGGGCCACGCTCACGCCAACGCCAGGAGCAGGCTGGTAACCTAGGGCGCCGCTCCACCTCACCATGCCCCCTCACCACCCCAAGCACCGCCGACACAGGGCGGAGCATTTCCCCAGCAGCGAGCTCGATCGAGCGCTGGCGTCCGTCGTCCCAGATCCGAGCGATCGAGCGTTCATCTTGCGCTGCGTGCTCGAGGAGGGTCCGGCGCACCATCGGGGCGCGAGCTTCGCGATCCTGAGGGCCTTGTCGCTCGCCATCGAGCGCTTGGGCGCGCCGTCCAAGGACCTCTCCGCGATCCCGACGACGCCCCTCGCGATCCGCCTCCCCCCACACCTCGCACAGACCGCGGAGGACAACGTCTACCCCATTGGCCTGCCGATGCGAGCCCTGCGCGAGGCGCTGGGAGATGCCGAGCTCGAGGCGGCGGCGGTCGACGCGCTGTGCGACGGCCCCGCCCACCACGCGCTCGCCAACGCGATGATGCTCTGGCTGGTCGAGGCCATCCTCTCGCGCGTAGAGACGAGCGACGAAGGGCCTGCCGAGTGACGCTCGGCGAGGAGATCGCGTCCCTGAGAGACGCCTTCGAGCAAGGCGCCGGGGAGCTTGGTTTCGCCGATACGGCGTGGCTGTTCGTCGAGCGGGTCGCGGAGCTCAGGGGCGAGCCGGGGGTCGTGGCGCTGCGAGATCTGTTGGGCCAGACGTTCCCGACCCTCCATTTTGTCGCCTCTCGATACCTGAGCGGCGGACGCCGCGAGCCGGTCGATGTGAGCGAGGTCGCGGAGCTCCTACGCGGCACCCGCCGCGTCCTCATCGTGGGCCTCGAGGCGGCGCACCTCGACGCCCTCGTGCTAGCGCTTCCGCGCGAGACGCGCATCGGCCTCTTGACGTACCGGCTCCTCCCTGTCGATTGGGACCGGGTGCTGTCGAACCACCCAGGGCGGGTCGAGGCCGTAGACCTCACGGTGTTCCAGACGTGGGCGGGAGCGCGCTCGGCCATCCTCACGTTCACGTATGGCCGGCGCGCCGAACGCGTCTACGTCTTGCCCGCCTTCGCGCGCATCTCCGGCGCCGACGTGCGGACGCAGTTCAGGGACCTCATCGGATGGGACGTGCTCGGAGGCGTGCCCGCGGTCTACCCGCGCTGGCTGATCGAGCTGCCAGCGAGCGAGCTGACCCGCCTGGTAGAGCCTGCGCACATGGAGCCATGACCGCGCCCGCGCTGCTCATCGGCATCCTGGTGTTGACCTTGGCGTTGCAAGCCTGGCTGGCTCGGCGCCGCCTCCTCGTGGTGCTGACGGGCGCTGGCACGTCAGTGCTCGTGTGCGCGCTGTACGGGCTCGGCGACAGCCGGGCGCTGCTCGCGGATGTCCCATGGGACGTGCTCGTGCTTCTGGTGTCGCTCGGCCTGTTGTCCGAGATCTTCGTCGAGGCGCGGCTGTTCGCTGTGTTGGCCGTCCGCGCTGCCCACGCGAGCCGCGCGTCGGCGCGCGGGATGATCCTCATCTTCGGCGTCGGCATGTACGTCGTGAGCGCGCTGATGAACAACCTGACGGCGCTCTTGCTCGTGCTGCCCGTCGTCCTTGTGTTGTTCCGCGTCGTCGGCGTCACGCAGCGGCAAGCCGCCTGGACGCTCGGTACGCTCGTCGTCGCCTGCAACCTCGGCGGCGCCGCCACGCCGATCGGCGACTTTCCGGCGATTCTGCTCTTGTCGCGCGGGTCGATGGGCTTCGTCGACTACCTCTCGAGGGCCCTGCCCGCGACGGCGGCTGCGCTCGTCGTCGTGATCAGCATCGCCGTGCTCAGCCAGCGCTCGGGAGGACGTCCCGGCGCAGCGAAGCCTCTCGGCCCCTCGCTGTCCCTGTCCCTCGTTCGGGAGCTCTATCGCAACGTCCGCCTGGATCGACGCCTCGCGGGCCCGGTCGCGGGCGCGTTCGCGGCGATGATGGTCGCCTGGGTCCTGCTGCCCGCGTCTGGGGCGGTAGGACCCGAGCTCGTCGCGTGGCTCGGCGTGGTCTTGGCCCTCGCGGTTCGGCCCGCCCTCGGAGAGCGACTGATTCGCCAGCGCATCGATGTCGAGGCCGTGCTCTTCCTGCTCGCGCTGTTCGTGATGGTGGTCGCAGTGCGACGCAGCGGAGTGTTCGGCGATATCGGTCGGGCGTTGATCGCGCTGCCGCTCTCCCCCGCGGCCCAGCTCGTGCTGTTTCTGCTGCTGGCAGGGCTGTTGACGGGCGTCTTCTCCGCTGGCCCCGCCATGGCGGCGCTGCTCGAGGTCGCGGCGATCCTCGCACAGGAGCTGCCTCCGAACGTCGTCTACGTGAGCCTCGCGCTCGCGGTCTGTGCGGGGAGCTCGCTGTTCTTGACGGCGGCGACGGCCGGCCCGCTCGCGCAGTCCCTCACCGAGCGGGCCGCGCTTCGTGATCGCGACGGCGAGCCGATCCTCTTCGGCTTTCGCCAGTTCGTCCCCGTCGGGTTGGTGTGTTTCGCGGTGATCGAGGTGACCGCGATAGGCTACGCCCTGCTTGGGATCGCCACGTCGGAGTGAAGCTCCACCCGCTTTGGAGATTCTTGGCGTCGGTCATGAGCCGGCGGATGACCTCCGGCTCGTGCGCTTCCTGGCAGGCCTCGCCGGACGTTCCGCTCACTCTCGGACGATCTGGACCAGCGTCTGGCAGGGCGTGGCGATGGAGTCGAGGCTCGCGCCGACGAGCGCGACGCCCCCGCCGAAGGTGTAGACCGATCCGGGCGTGAGCTCGAGTCGACCCATGACCGTCGTGTGGCGGTTCCGGCCACCTACGATCGCGATTCGAGGGTTCATGGCCTCCGCGGCCAACACCTTGTCAAGGCTAGGGCAACGGTGCCTGGGTTCGAGCCGTGTTGTCAAACTCGATGGAGCACCAACGATCGCCTCGGGGAGCGTGCGCCAGGAAGGTCCCTCAGTCGCGACCGCACCCATTGAACGTCACGCGGAGCGAGCGGCGCGGGAGCCTCCACGCCGCCCTCGATGGGCACCCAAGCCCCGCTCACTTCTTCGGCGGCTCGGTGTAGCTGAGCGTGCGGCACAGCTCGAGCAGAGCGCGCTCGGTGTCCATCGAGAAGGGCGGGCTGTCGCTGTTCTTTTGGAACGCGTTGCACTGCGTGCGGAAGGGCCCGACCTTGCGGTCGACCCAGCCCACATAGACCGGCTTGCCCTTGCGCTCGACCTCGTAGAGGAACGCGTCGGCCTCGTCGAGCGGCTTCGACTTGATGTCGGTGAGCTTGGTCTTGTCGGCGAACGGGACCTTGATCTCGTCGGTCATCACGATGAAGCCGTAGCCGTTCTTGGCGTTCTTCTCCTGCGGCGGATAGACCGCGCAGGCCCGCGCGCCGACCAGCGTCTCGGTGGTCGTACCCTCGGGCATCTTGATGGAGTAGCCCTTGAAGCCGTAACACTTGCCGAGGGGGGTATCGACGAGCTTGAGGTCGCCCTTGCCGAGGGGATCCTTGAACGAGCCGGCCTTCACGGCGGCGAGCTCGGGCGGATCCGCCGGCGCGGCGGGCGCGCTCGCGGAGGCGCTGACGGCGGCCGAGGCCGACGCCGTCGCGGCGCTCGAGGTCTTGCCCGCCTCGGCCTTGGCAGACGCCGAGCCCTCGCCCGCCCCGCCCGACGAGCAGGAGCACAGGAACGCGGCGAACAGGACGTGGGCAGGGCTGAGGGAGAAGGTCGGCGATTCCATGACCCCCTCGTACGCGGGCGCCGCACATGTCCGCCCTGATAGAATCTGCCAACGTGGGGGCTCGGCAGCGGGGGGTAGCTGGCCTACGAAGGGGGGATGGGACAGCGGCGCGGGCTCGCGCTCGTCACGGGTGCCTCCTCGGGGATCGGCCGCAGCATGGCCGTGATGCTCGCGCGGGAGGGCTTCGATCTGGCGCTGGTGGCGCGGCGCCGCGAGCTCTTGGACGAGCTCGCGAAGGAGCTGCCGAGCGGGACGGAGGTGCGGGTCATCACCGCGGACCTCACCGACCCGAGCGCTCCGGAGCGGGTGATATCGGCGCTCGAGGGGCGCCCGGTCGAGGTGCTCGTGAACAACGCGGGCGGCGGCTGGGTCGGCGCGTTCGATGAGGCGCCGCTGCCGCGGCAGCTCGAAATCATCGACCTCAACGTGCGCGCGCTCGTCGAGCTGACCCACCGCGTCCTCGGGCCGATGAAGGCTGCGCGGCGCGGCCACGTGGTGCAGATCGCCTCGGTGGCGGGGTTTCTGCCGGGGCCGCTGGCGTCGGTCTACTACGCCTCGAAGGCGTTCGTCGTGAGCCACGCGGAGGCGCTGAGGGCCGAGCTCGCGGGCTCGGGGGTGAGCGTGACGCTGGTCTGCCCCGGCCCCGTCGCGACCGAGTTCCAGCGCAGCTCGGGGGTCCGCGGCAGCTTCGGCGCCACGGTGGGGATGACCGCCGACGAGGTCGCGCGCGCCGCGGTCGACGGGCTGTTGCGCGGCACCTTTCTGGTGGTGCCGGGCGCCTCGAACGCTGCGCTCGTCGCGCTCTCGCGGGTGGTGCCGAACCGGCTGCTCGCCGCCATGGTGCAGCGCCTGCAGAAGAAGCGCCTCGACGCGCAGAGCTGAGCGCGGCGCGCTCGAGCCGCGTCCTCGGCGCGAGCGCGGCTTCGTCGGGGCGTGCTCCAGTTTGAGATCGGCGAGCCCGTGCCGGTCGGCTCTTGCCTGCAATGACCCTGGCCGACGAACCGGCGCTGCACAGCTCATTCACAGCGTGCGATTGAAGACCACGTAGTGAACCAGCTCCGTCTGGCTGTCCATGCGATAAGTCAGCTGATTCTTCGTGCTATTGAGGATCCGAATCCACGTGGCGCCGCTGTTGTTGGTGTCGTTGATAGTCAACACGGCGCCGGGAGCCGCAGGCATCGGTGCCCCGAGCGATAGCGAACAGCTCGCGGAGCACGCGCCGGGAGTGGTCGTGCCGGCCCGCCACGACACGGGACCATACGAATAGCTCCCAGCCTCCATAGCGATCCAGTTGAGGCCGTCGAGCGCCCCGTCGGTCCAGATCGTGAAGCCAGAGCTGGACACGTTCCCGATGATCCGGGCGCGCGAGCCACCGACGTCGTCGCCGCTCTCATCGGGGAGCAAGAGAACGACAGGAGCGCTGCCAAAAGCCTGGGGAAACGTGATGGTGGCGTTGTTCACGGCCGCGGCCTGCCGACCGGCCATGACGGTCTTCCCAGAGATGACGTGCACGCCCGGGTCGGCAGCGAGCCAATGGACAGCATCCGTAGGGCTATCGCAGCGGAGCCCGACGCGATCTTGGGCGAGGCGGCGCAGCCTCAGCCAACTTGCGCCGTTGTCGTCCAGCGACTCGTCGATGCTGCCGACGAAGATCGGGGGATCGAAGGATGCCCCCAACAGCACATACCCATAGAAGTTGGAGCCGCTCGCGACACACGCGGCCGGCGCAATCCCGCCCAGGAAGCGCGGCCCCGCTGGGATCCCCAGGACACGATCTCCAACGGTGAGCGAGCCAGAGACGGACAAGTCGCCGACGATGCTTGTGCTCCCGTTCACCTGGCCCCCAGAGAGCCCATCGATCGTCGACTGGGGATCTCCCTGCGGGCCCTGCGGACCACTCGGCCCCGTAGGTCCAGCCGGACCCATGGGCCCCGTGGCACCCGCGGCACCCGTCGGTCCGGTCGGTCCAGCGGGACCCGCCGGACCGGGATCGCCCTGCGGACCTTGTGGCCCGATAGGGCCTGCAGGACCTGCGGCACCCGCCGCACCGGCGGGGCCGGTCGCCCCGGCGGGGCCGACGGGTCCGGTGGCGCCAGCCGGGCCTGCAGCGCCGGGCGTTCCAGCAGGTCCCGCGGGCCCGACGAGGCCGGTCGGATCTCCGACCCATTGCCCATTTTCGTCCACCACGAGCACGCCGCCGATCGAAATGCTCGACGGCCCGATGTCGCCCACCACGTCGTGGGCGACCCGCGCGTAGGGCACGCTGCCGATGACCGTTCGAGGGGTCATCGCCAGGTCGTCGCCCACCTGGACCTCCAGGTATAGCGCAGCCTCGCCGAGCACTGGGTCGAGCGGGCTCGATCCGCCGAGTGCGACCGAGTAGTAGCCGCTCTCGAACGTCACCTGGTGCGTCTCGCTCCACAGCTCCAGCCCGTCGATCTGCGCGTCGAAGATCCGGAAGACCATGGGGAGCGCTCCCTCGACGGGCGCGCCTGCGGCGTCGGTGGGGCGCCCCTGATGGACCACGACCTCGGGGACCGCCGCTTGCGCGCTTGCCATAGGGACGGAGAGACAGACGGCAGCGCAGATCCCGCTCACGACGATGGCTCTCATGGAAGGCCTGACGATACGAACCTTCCCGGGAGACGACAAGTCGCGCCCTCACGGCGTGACGCGCGCGGCGCCCTCCACGACCCCCTCAGCCGCGCGTCATCTCGATCATCGTGGGCCTGAAACCACAGGCAGCGAACAGCCGCTGCGCGGCCTCGTTCTGCACCATGGTCGACAGCACCACACGCGTCGCCCCACGCGCTTCGAGCGCGGGGACCAGCGCGCGCATGAGCCCGAGCCCGACCCCCGAGCGCCGAGCCGTGGGGTCGACCATTACGTCATGGATGGCGCCGTGCTCGTCGAGCAGCATGTTCCAGTCGCGGCCCTCCAGCGTGGCGTAGGCATAGCCGACGATCTGGGGACCCTCGGCGAGCTCGGCCTCGGCGACCAGCACGATCGCCCCGTCACGCCCCAGCTCCTGCGAGAACCAGCGCGCGTAGCCCTCCTCCACGCCGTCGACCAACAAGAAGCGGCGCGGATCCGTCGCGTGGTGGAGCCGCACGAGCCCGCCCGCGAGCACGCCGAGGCGAGGCAGGTCCTCGGGGCGGGCGGGTCGGATCGCGAAGGTCAGCTGGCTCACGACCGGGACGCTACCACGGCGAGGCGACCTGCGTGCGTGACCGGCGGCTCCTTCTCGTCTCACCCGAGCGGAGACGTCTGGCTGCTGGCCGTGTGCTTGACCAGACCTCGACGATCCAGGGCGACGTGACGACCTTGTCGAGCAGCCGGCGCGCCAGGCCGCCATGGTGCAGCGGCTGCAGAAGAAGCGCCTCGACGCGCCAGAGCTGAGCGCTCTCGGATGTCCCCCTCACCGAAGATGAGCGGGGTTGGGGGGTGAAACAGCGGCGCCCGATCAGCGAACGGCGTCACGTTCCCAATTTAGGCAGAGCGGTACGCTACGCTCGCGGCCGATGTCGACGCGGCGAGCCCTGGTGCTTTCGTGGATGTTGAGCGCGGCGTGCGCGAGGGACGAGGCGCCGCCGCCGAAGGCGCCTGTCCAAGAGGCGCCAAAGCCGCTCGTCTGTGACGGCCTCGCGACGTGCGAGGCGTCGTGCGAAGCGGGCGACGCCGACAGCTGCGTGAAGGCCGCGAAGGCGATGCACGACGCGCCGCTCGAGGCCGACGCGCCGCGCCTGCGAGCCGTGCTGTCGCGCGCGTGCGACGCGGGGCAAGCCGCGTCGTGTGCGGAGCTGTCGAAGCTCCTGCTCTACTCACCCGCGCTGGCGATCGACGAGGCGGCCTCGAAGGCCGCGCTCACGAAGGGGTGTGATCTGGACAGCGCCGTCTCGTGCCTCGGCCTAACGACCGACCGGTCCGCGGCGACCGATGAAGAGGTCCGCAAGTCGGCGACCGGCCCGCTGACCCAGCGGGCCGCGAAGCTGGCGCGCGAGGGGTGCGACAAGGGTGAGGGGCGCAGCTGCCTGCTCGCCTCGATGATCGGCGGCATGATCGACGCGCCCGACGCCGACGACGCGAAGCTCGAAGCGAAGGCGCTGGAGCTGTTGCAGCAGGGCTGCCTCGGCGGCGCGGTGGACGACTGCATGCCGGCCGCCTACCAGCTCGCGAAGGCGCAGAGTGGGACGGAGGCCCTGTTCCGCGCGAAGAACATGCTGCGCCGCGGGTGTGATCTGGGGGCGCTCGACGCGTGTATGCAGCTCGGCGCGGAGATGCCGCGGCACCTGAAGGAGCCCATCTATCGCAAGGCGTGCGCAGCCGGCAGCCCCGAGGGCTGCATCGTCCTCGGCAAGGCCGAGAAGGACGGCGTCGCGGCCGCCTCGGACGACACCAAGGGCGCGAAGCTGATGACCCTCGGCGTGCGGCTCGCGCGGGCGCGCTGCGACCTCGCGGAGGACGAGGCCTGCCGCGTCCTCGCCAGATCGCTGCCGCTCGGCGTGCTCACCGCGCCCGCGGCGGAGGAGACCGCGCAGTACCTCACGCGCGTGTGCGAGCGCCCGTCCGCGGTGCTGTGCAGCGACCTCGCCGACGCGATGGGCGAGACCCCGGGGCTCGACGACCCGAAGCGGCACCGGGCCCTGAAGCGCCTCGCCTGCGACAACGGCTACCCGTTCGCGTGCCCCGACCCGATCGCCAAGCTCGGCGTCTACGTGCCGTTCGACGCGCCGATCGTCGATCGGCGGAGCGGCCTCGCGTGGGCCTCGAGCCCGGGCAAGGCCTCCTCGTTCGCCGCGGCGGCGAGCCAGTGCCCGAAGGACACGAAGCTGCCCACCAAGAAGCAGCTCGAGACGCTGGCCGAGCCCGCGGGCGGGCCACGACCGTTCATCAAGGCCACCACCCCGCCGGGCGCCAGGCTGTGGTCGGCAGATCCCGCGGGCGGCGCCGGCGCGCCGTGGGTGTTCGACCCCGCGACAGGGAAGATCGCGGAGGACTCCGGCGCGCCGGCGATCGCGCGCTGCGTGCGGGTTATCCCCAAGAGCGCCAAGCCGAAGGGCCCCACGCTCAGCCTGCGCATGGACGGCCAGCACCTCGAGCACATCGTGAGAGACGCGAAGGGCAAGGTGCTCTCGGCGATCACCATCGCGAACCCGAACGACGCGCTGAGCCTGGGTCAGCTGTGGGACCCGAAGAAGGCCTCAGGGCCGGTCGCGATCGAGGTCGCCGCCACCGTCGAGTGGGCGATGGTCGCCAGGTTCCTCAGGGACGCGAAGGAGCAGGGCCTCGAGGTCGGCGCGGTGTGGCTCGCGCCTTGATTTTTCCGGCGCGCCCGCTGCCGCGGGGCCCTTCGGTTTTCTCGCGTCCGAGCACGCGCGAAAACCGGCGCCGGGGGGGGCGCTGCCGCGCCCGCTCCGCAGCAGGAGCCTGAGCCCGATGGACGCGTGAGGGCATGATGCTCGGCATGGTGGGGGGCGCAGGTCCAGGGTGGGGCGTGCGAGAGGTGGGCGGCCACGCGGTTTCGATGCGTTGGCGGTGATGGCTCAACGCCCGACGACGAGCGGGGCCTCGCGGATGGACGTGGGGCTCGACGATGCTGAGCATCATGGGGGCGCGCGTCCATCCGCTCGCTGCCATCCCGTGGGCCATCGCCCAGCACGGCGACGCGCCGCTGCCGCTGCCTCACGCGCCGCTCGTGCCAGGCAGCTGCAGCGCCGGCTGATTCCCGTCAGGGGACAGGATCGGCAGGTCCAGGATGCCCAGCGCCTTGCGCGCGCTCTTGAGCAGGCGGTGCAAGGCCTTATCACCCTTGCGGAGCTCGTCCGCGAGCTGGTCCGAGTCAGAGCGGATCCGTTCGACCTTCGTCCGCATGCGCTCGTATCGGCTCAGCTCGTCTTCGATGCGTCCTCGAGGTCGCGAAGGGCCTCGATGTCGGCCCGGTCCTCGGATTGGCGTCGGCCGAGCGGGGCCATGAACAGCGTCAGCGCCACCGCGAGCTCGAGCAGCTCGTCGGTCCCAGTGTCACCGTCGTCCCAGGTGATGAGGACGTCGGCGCCGAACCGCTGGAACCGGGGGAACCCGGGCGTCGCATGGGTGCGGGCCATGACGAAGAGACCGACCGACGCGTCGCGGGTCGCGCGCGCGATCTCGAGCTCTGCGAGCGCCTTGGGCACCGTGTAGCTGGAGTCGTGCTTCGCCTCGATCACGACCCGCGCTCCCGCGTGTCGGTGCTCCGAGCCATAGGCGATGACGACGTCGCCCTTCTTGCAATTCGGGCGGAGCCCAACCGTCGCGCCGACCGGCTCGACGACCAAGGGCGCGCCGCGCAGCAGCTGACCGAGCGTGACCACGACCGCGTCCTCGAAGCTCGCGCCGCCCGCCGCGGAGCGAGCCTCCACGCGGCGACGAACCTTGAGCTTCGCCAGCGCTTCGCGCATCTCTTGGCTATCCACGCGCTGCCGCTCGGCCATGAGCGCCAGCGCCTCTTGATGCGCCTTGCCATGCTGGTCGACGAGCTTGAGCAGCGCCGACTTGATGGCCCCGAGGGGGGAGGCCGGGTCCTCGGCGTTCATCGCGTGCAGCAACGTCTGGTGTGCGGCGCGCCCCTCGGCCAGGAAGCGGCTCATCGCCGAGGTCTTGTCGTTGGCGTCCAGCAGCTTGCCGATCGCCGCGAGCTGCTTGTCGCGATCCTCTCCCGCTGCCTTCAGCTCGGTCTTCAGCTTCACGAAGAAGCGCGCGAGCGGGCTGCTCTCGATCGACGGGTCGAGCGCGTTCGTCAGCGTCGCCCCGTGCCGCTCGAGGGCGACCCGCAGCTTGGCCTCGAGCACCATCACCAGCCCCTCGCTGTCCGTTGGGCTGAGCCTCTTCATCAATGGGCTGCCGTCGCCGAACGTGCGGGCGAGCGTCTTGGCGAGCTCGCCGCCGTCGGACAGGAAGCGGTCCATGGTGCGGGCGAGCTCACCGCCGTCGCTGAGGAAGGCCTCGATGCGAGCCGGCAGGCGGCCGTCCTTCGGGTCGAAGTACTCCGCTAGCGAGCGGCCGAGCGACGCCTGCTGGCGCTCGTGATGGGCGTCGAGCTGGGCGCGGACGGAGTCGAGCACCTCTTCGCCGATCTCCTCGAGCCCGAGACTCGCTGGCGAGCCGGTGCACGTTCATGGCGGCACGCAAGCCGCTCTGCCAGGCGGTCTCGACCAGCCTTGTCCGCTGCGCGCCGGCGAGGTGCTCGAAGAACTCGATCACCTCGGGCGCGGTCTCGACGAGGGCCACCTGCAGCTGGCTACCTTCCAAGACGACCTCGACCGCCGAGGAGGCGCGCGAGGCGACGAGCTGAGCGTTGACGGGGACGGGCACGGGGGCGGCGAGAGCCGCAGGGGGGGTGTTCATGCCCCCTCCACGCGCGAGGCCGCCAGGTTCTGACAACGGCCGGGACAGGCTTTCGATAGACTCGGCGCGTGTCGGCCAAGGCGGGGCGAACGATCGCCGACGACGGCGCCGCTCGTGAGCGCGTCCTCGATGGATGGTGCGTGAGCACGCTCGGCGCGTTCCGCGACGCCCAGGACCTCGTGCGGGGCAAGCCACGCGTGGCTTTGCAGCAGACGCGACTCGTGCTCGAGGGCTGGGCGCACGCCGTGTGCGTCGCCCGCGACCCTGAGTTCAAGCCGTACGACGGCCCGGCGCCGCGGCGTGAGCCGCTCGCCAAGGTGCTCGAGCGAGCCAGTCGCCACCTCCCCCACGAGCGAAGGCGCTGGCTCGCGTTCCTCAAGAGCGCCGGGGACGAGCTCAGCCATAACCAAGGTGTGGAGCTCGAGGCGTCGGCGGCGGAGGCCGAGCTTGCGCTCGGTCTGTGCGCCGAGCTGCTGATCTGGCTTCATCGAGAGGTGCTGCGACAGCCTGTCCCGGCGGAGCTGAACCGCACCGCGGGCGTCTCCGCACCCATCTCGGCAGGTGCCGTCGCCTCGAGCGCGCCCCGGTCGACGTCGCGCCCGCGCGTGCGACGTTGGCTCGTGGTCGGCGGCCTCCTCGCCGCCACCGCGGTCGTCGTGGGCCTGATCATGCGCTCGACCTGGGGCACACCGAAGCCAGCCACCCCGGCGCGCACCGCGGCCGAGTCGGCCACCACCTCAGGCTCAGGCCGAGCGCCGCCCGTGGCCGACCTCACGACCCCGACGATCGCGACGTCACTGCCGGCGAAACCGGACGCGACGCTGGCCGGCGTGAGCGAGTACGAGCGCGCGATCGCGTCTCGCGACGTCGAGAAGGTCTTGACGCGGCACACGTTCCCGGCGCGTCGCTGGTTCGGCATGAAAGACGCCTCGCGCGACGACCTGCGGCGGATGTACTCGAAGTGGCTGAAGAGCAACCCACGGGCCGTCTACTTCGAGGACTGCGAGGTCCGCCCTGCCGGCGTGGCCGTGTGTCAGGTGCGCGTCGACCCTCCGCTCGAGAGCCACCCCGATCGGGTCCCGACCTGCCTGGTCTTCAACGAGGATGGGCTGATCGTGTCCCGGACCGAGCTCGCGCAGGTCCCCGCCTGTCCGCCCTAGCGATCAGTACACCCAGGTGCGCAACACGTCGTCAGCGCTCGCGGCCTCGAAGCAAGCCTTCCACGCGCTCTCTAGATCGGACCTCGGCAGCAGCGGCTCTCGCCCGTCCTCCTCGGCGGCGCGCAGCTCCTCCATCGCGGCCACACCCCCGACCCTGCGCAGCGTGAGGAACGCGGTCCCTCGAGCCACTCGCACGCACGCGAGCAGCATGTCCCGGGCCTCATCGCGCAGACCCAGCCGACGAAACGTGGTGACCAGCGAGCGCCGGCCGCCGAGCGCAGGGTAGGACTCCTCGGCGGTGTTCGTCGCCACCACCTTCTGGAGATCGACGACGGCTTCATCGAACCGTCCGAGGGCGGCGAGGGCGCGACCGCGCTCGAGCAGAGCGTAGGGGATGCTCGTTCGGGAGGACTCCGACACCTCCGCGTGTTGGCGTGCCCATCCGAGCGCCTGCTCCGCGATCTCGAGCGCTCGATCGGCGTGGCCTCCCATCCTGTGACAGCAAGCGAGGTAGCACGCCGATCGAGCGGCCTCGTGATCGTCGCCGTCGAGGTGGTGCTCGAGCCCCCGCTTCAGGTGCTGCTCGGCCTCCTCGAACCGCGCTCGAGCTATGAGGGCTCGACCGAGCGTTCCGTGGGCGCGACCGACCAGCTTGGCCCGGTGCCGTGCAACGGGGAGCACCTCCGCCAAACGCAGCCCCTGCTCCGCATCCTCCACGGCGCGCTGAGGATCGATCTCGATCTGAAAAGAGCCCAAATAGATGTGCTTCGTGGCCTGCCTGTCGCTGTCCGCGCTAACGACCTGCTGCGCCCGCTCGACCGCGAGATCGTTCGCGCCCGCGTGGGAGGAGAGCAGCGCCGCAAGCAGCCTGGCATCGTCCGCCTCGTCCTCGACGAGGGTTTGGAGGCTCCGACTGATCTCCCAAGCCTCGATGGCCAGCGCGAACCAGCGCGAGCTCTCGTGATGCCGCTGCTCCTCCTCCTCGATCTCGACGAGCCTCTTGCGGAGGTCCCCCTTGCTCGGCCGAGGAAGCCCGCCTACCTCCAGACCGAACAAGACGAGCGCCTCCCTCAGCGTCTTGGCTCGCAGAAAGTTCAGGCCCCCGACGGCGTTCGGCAGCTCCTGCTCCTCCGCTACGACCAAGGTGGCGACGTGAGGCCAAAGCCGTTGGAGGGCCGCACACTTCTGCTCCAGGAAGCTGACCTTCCTCAGGCCACCCGACGGGTCCACGGCTGCGCTGCCGGCGACGGTCGACAGAGGCGAACGTCCGGTGACGGCCGCGCACGCCGCGACGCACACTGCGAGGCCGAGCGAGCTCCCCTCGATCGCAACCCCGGGATCGCCGGGCACCTCCAGCCCCGCGCTGATCCATTCGAAGCGGAGAGAACGACCCGCGTTCGTGGCAGTCGCTGCGAGCCCGGCCAGCGCCCGCTCCACCGCGCTGTGCGCTAGAGGTCGCCGGCATTGCGCCCAAGGCCTCACGACGCCCCGCGCCACATCGCCCACGCCATCCCCGGTCGCCAAGAGCAGCCACGTCTCCCCGCATTCGAGGTCCTTGATCGGCGCGAGCGAGATCGGCTCGCCAGCGAGCTCCGCGAGCTGGGCCAGCTGGTCGCGGGCCACTTGATCCAACCAGCGGGCGCCCAAGGCCGGCCGCGCTCTCCTCAACAAGTGGCGGACCGCAGCGATATCGCCGCGATCGAGCCGCTGGAGCTCGCGGCGTAGCTCGCGGAGGTTCACCGCCCGGGCCCGATCGCGATCCGAGCTTCGAACGCCCGACCCTGCGTGTCGACCACGCGGAGCGAGACGCTCGTGGCCGCTGCGTTGGGATCACGCTCCACGCGCACGGTCCAGGTGCCACCTCGCTGCGGCGGCTCCGCGCGACGGTCGCCGAGCTGGACCTCCGACAGCGGCGTCTGGCCTGCGAACACGGTCAGCTCGAGGGCCGAGGGCGCGATCCTCAGCGAAGCCCTCGCGTCGCCCGGATCCAGCACGCCGAGATCTTCCTCGAGGACGGGCTCGACGAGCTCACTCGTCTCGTCTGCGGCGGCCGCCCGGTCCGCTGGCCCTGGTGGGTCCAGCGTGACGACGACGGCGCCCTCGGAGCCCGGGGTCCTCCGTCGAGCGGCCTGCCACTGGCGAGCAACCAGACTCACCGTGGAGCGGTGCTCGCGATAGGTCGCGATCATGTCCTCCGTGTCTTCCGCGACCTCCGGCCAGCGCGCCGAGGCGGCCTCGATCCAGCGCTTCAGCCGGCCCTCGACGACGTAGGCCTCCATGTGCTCGAGGCTGGGTCTCGTGTGCTCCGACAGATCGGGAGGTCGTCGATGCCGGCCGCCGGATCGACCTCGGCCTCGCGCCAGACGACCTCGTCGAGCCACGATGGATCGTCCACGAGCTCGAGACGCTCGCCGAGGTACAGCTCCGCCTCGGTCCGGCTGACCTGTCCGCCACAGCTCAGATCGTGGGCCTCGATCGCTGCGCCGAGCCGTGCCGCCTGCTCCGACTCATCGACCAGCCTGCCGCGCGGCAGGAGCGTTCGACGGGCGGCGAGGAGCACACTCTCGACCTCGTCACGGCGGCGGAGGGCCCACTCGAGCCCAGGGTCCGACTCCTCCGGGCTGGGCGTCATCGGGAGGGACCACTGCCCCACCGATTCGGTAAGCGCGTCGAGGGCGGCGAGCACCTGCGCCTCGCTCACGACGTCACGGAGAGCATGAGAGAGGCGGCTCGGCAGCGGGATCCCGAGCCGCATGGCGTCTCCGACGGCGGTGAGCACGATCACGAGCGACCCTGGGTCGAGGCTCGCGAGATCGAGGCCCTCGATGCCGGCCAGCGCGCCCTCGGTTCGCTCGCGGATGCGGGAGTTCAGCTCAGATTCCATGGCGGTTGCCCCAGTCACGAGGGACGAAGCAGTCCTCTGACAAGGAAAGACGAGGATCGCCTGTGACGGCGTCGCGGACATGGTTGAACTGGCTGATGGGACCCGCCACGGATGCCCGGTACGTCGTACGCCACGCGACCTGACCCGCGGAGAGGATCCTCAGCTCCACGCGGACGCCATCGGAGGACGAAATCCGGAGCGCCGGCACACCACGATCGGTGCGACCGACGGTCATGACGACGAGACCAGACCAGAGCCCGGGTTGAGAGAGCCCAAGCATGAGGCGCCGCTCCAGCTGAGCCCGCCCAACCTTCCGCGCATCCACGATCGCCTGGACGACGCGCAGGGTCTCCTCTGAATAGCGCGCCGACAACGGCTCCTTCGCGAAGCGTACCCGGCACAGTGAAAGCAGATTCGGAGGGCAGTCGTAGCACTCTGGCTCCGGGTTCTGCGACTTGC
The DNA here is from genome assembly GCA_016719945.1 of Polyangiaceae bacterium. Lineage (GTDB taxonomy): Bacteria > Myxococcota_A > Polyangia > Polyangiales > Polyangiaceae > Xiheicaenibacterium. The sequence goes on from JADJYE010000008.1 coordinate 181,913, forward strand.
CGGCCCGAAACTCCTTCACCGCGCAACGCTTGCCGTCGTAGCTCAGCGACGACACATCGGCGGCGAGCTGCCCGCGCGTCGCCTCGGTGATCGCGGGCGGTGAGATGCGGTCCCAGCCTTCGTTGTTCCACGGAAGGCCCTTCTGACGACGAAGCGCGTCGATGCCGAGCGGGTGCTTGACGAGGTGCGCCTGCCACGCCTTGTCCTCGATGGAATGTTGCACCCACCGGTAGCCGCCGGGCAGCTCGATCACGGGAACGGACGGGAGCTTCACGCGTAGCCTCCGTCCTTGAGCCGCTTGCGCGCCCGGCTGATCAGCTGATCGATGTTCGCCCGGCTCGTCCGCAGGGAGCGCGCGATGCCATCGCGGTCTTCGCCCGCTTGCAGCGCGCTGAAGATCTCCCGCTCCTTGGGCGTCAGCGTCTGCCACACGGCGCGCAGATGGACGACAGCCTCGGAGGCTTCGTCTTGCGTGCCGGCGCGGTCGACCTTCGGCTCCGACACGACTTCGCGCCGTGTCTTGCGCAGCCAATCTCGGCCCTTGTTCTTGACCGAGGTAACGAAGAACGGGAACGGGATCTTCGCCACGATCAGCTTATCGAGCTGGCGAAGGAGGAGGTCCGTGATGAGGTCGCTCGCGCGCTCGCGGTCGATCCCCATCGAGCCGAGCAGGCCCGGGCCTTCCTTCATGGCGATGTCGTACAGGAGGCCGAAGTCACGACTCTTCCTGCGCTGCGCAGGCTCCAGCTCGGCCAGCCGGCGAGCCGCCGCGTTCCACCCCTCGGACCCAGACCCCACGCGTCGTACGCTAGCAAGAAACCTCGTCGCCTGAGAAGGTCACGCGGCCGTGGATCCGAGCCGCGGACGACGGGTAACGTGAGACACCGTGTCAGAGCGCGCAGCGCAAGCACGTGTACCCAGCGATGAAGACGCCTCGACCCACGAAGCACGCCCCGCCCAAGACCGCTCGTGCCGCCAAGCAGGCTGCGCCCGAGAGCGCCCCGCCGCCCGTGAGCGGGCGTGCCAGAAAGGGCAACAACACCTCCGGGGCGGTCATCGGCTTCGAGGAGAAGCTGTGGCTGGCTGCGGACAAGCTGCGCGGGAGCCTGGATCCGGCCGAGTACAAGCACGTGGTGCTCGGGCTCATCTTCCTCAAGTACATCTCGGACGCGTTCGAGCTGCGCCACGCGGCGATCGTGGTCGAGGGCGACGACCCGGAGGACATCGACCAGTACGCGGCGGAGAACGTGTTCTGGGTGCCGCCGAAGGCGCGCTGGTCGGCGCTGCAGAAGAACGCGAAGCTGCCGTCGATCGGCCAGGACATCGACAAGGCGATGGACGCGATCGAGCAGGCGAACGAGTCGCTGCGGCAGACCTTGCCCAGCGGGTTCGCGCGGCCCGCGCTCGACAAGCACCGGCTGGGCGAGCTGATCGATCTGCTAAGCGGCGTCGAGCTGCACGACCCCGAGAACCCGACGAAGGACATCCTCGGCCGCGTGTACGAGTACTTCCTCGCCAAGTTCGCCTCGGCCGAGGCCGGCTCGGCGGAGACTTCTACACCCCGCAGTCGGTGGTGCGCACCATGGTCGAGATGATCGAGCCCACCAAGGGGCGCGTGTTCGACCCGTGCTGCGGCTCGGGCGGCATGTTCGTGCAGAGCGAGAAGTTCCTCGAGGCGCACGGCGGCAACGCCGGGGACATCTCGGTCTTCGGGCAGGAGTTCAACGCCACGACCTGGCGCCTGGCCAAGATGAACCTCGCGATCCGCGGCATCGAGGCGAACCTCGGCCACACCTTCGCCGACAGCTTCCGCAACGACTTGCACGCGACGCTCAAGGCCGAGTACGTGCTCGCCAACCCTCCCTTCAACGTGAGCGACTGGGGCGGCGACCGCTGCAAGGGCGACGCGCGCTGGCAGTTCGGCGAGCCGCCCGTCGGCAACGCCAACTTCGCCTGGATGCAGCACATCCTGCACCACCTGCACCCGCAGAGCGGCGTCGGCGCGGTGGTGATGGCCAACGGCTCGATGTCGTCGCAGCAGTCGGGGGAGGGCACGATCCGCCAGGCGATGGTCGACAAGGACGTGGTCGACTGCCTGGTCGCGATGCCGGGCCAGCTGTTCTACGCCACGCAGATCCCCGTGTGCGTGTGGATCTTCGCGAAGAACAAGGCCGCCGCGCCGTTCCGCAAGCGCAAGGGCGAGGTGCTGTTCATCGATGCACGCAAGCTGGGCACGCTCGTCGACCGCGTGCATCGCGAGCTCTCGGACGAGGACATCGCGCGTATCGCCCGCACCTACCACGCGTGGCGCGGCGAGAAGGGCGCCGGCAAGTACGCCGACGTTGCGGGCTTCTGCAAGGCGGCCAAGCTCGAGGAGATCGCGAGCCACGGCTACGTGCTCACGCCCGGCCGCTACGTCGGCGCCGAGGAGGTCGAGGAGGACGGCGAGCCCTTCGACGAGAAGATGAAGCGCCTCACCGCGACGTTGGCCCAGCAGTTTGCCGAGGGGCAGAAGCTGGAGAAGGAGATCAAGAAGAACCTGGCGAGCCTGGGGTATGGCTTCTAAGAAGCTCGCGCTCGCGTCGGCCCCCGCGGCTGCGCCGAAGCGGAGCCGCGGGCGGGTGCGCGCCGTAGGCACCGAGTTCCCTCTGCCGCCGAAACGCGCCGCGCTCCCGGCCGACTACGCCGAGACGCTCGTCGGGCTCAAGCGCCGGATCCTCGAGAGCCAGCGTCGGGCCGCCGTCACGGTGAACCGCGAGCTGATCGCGCTCTACTTCCACATCGGAGCCATCCTCGACGCGCGCGAGGCGTGGGGCGAGGCCGTGATCGAGCGCCTCGCCTACGATCTGAAGCAGGCGCTACCCAAGCTGGAGGGCTTCTCGGCCCGCAACCTATGGCGCATGCGAGCCTTCTACCGCGCCTGGGCGAGGCCCGAGGTTCTGCCACAGGCTGTGGCAGAGCCGCGAAGGAAGCCGCGCGGCCCGGCGGCCGAGAAGAAACTGCCACAAGCTGTGGCAGAGCTTCCGTGGGGGCAAAACCTGCTCTTGCTCGAGAAGCTCAAGGTTCACGAGGAGCGGCTCTGGTACGCGCACGCCGCGCACACTGGAGGCTGGAGCCGCGCTGCCCTGGCGGACCAGATCGCCAAGAAAGCCCACCTTCGCAAGGGCAAGACGCCGAGCAACTTCGCCCACGCGCTACCCGCCGACGCGGCCAGCCTGGCGCAGGAGACGCTGAAGGACCCGTACATCTTCGACTTCCTCACCTGCGGCGAAGACGCCCACGAACGCGTCCTCGAGCGCGAGCTGCTCGCCCACGTTCGCGCCTTCCTGCTCGAGCTTGGCGCCGGCTTTGCCTTGCTCGGCAGCCAGGTGAAGCTCAACGTCGGCGGCGCCGACTACTTCCTCGACTTGCTCTTTTACCACGTGAAGCTGCATTGCTACGTGGTGGTCGAGCTCAAGGCGGGCGTCTTCAAGCCCGAGCACGCCGGCAAGCTCAACTTCTACCTCTCTGCGGTGGACGACCTGCTCAAGAGCCCGGAAGACAAGCCGAGCATTGGCCTCCTTCTGTGCAAGTCGAAGGACCACTTCGTGGTCGAGTACGCCCTGCGCGACGTGAACAAGCCGATCGGCGTGGCGCACTGGGAGACGCAGATCGTGGCGTCGCTGCCCAAGGAGCTGCAGGGAGCGTTGCCGACGGTGGAGGAGATCGAGGCGGAGCTGGGGGGTGGGCGGTGACCGTTATACGTAGCTGGCGCGAAGTTCGCGCAATGGACTTGGTTCGCGACGGCGTCCTCTTTCTTGAGGATGGGAATCACGGCGAGAATCGTCCACTTCAGCATGAATTCACAAGTTCCGGAACGCCGTTCGTGCGCCCTCCCGACCTTGTGGACGGCTCCGTCGCTTTCGGCTCGTGCGACTGCATCAACGACGTTGCGCGATCACGAGTAAGGAAGGGGCTCGGAAAGCCGGGGGACACACTCGTCACACATCGCGCAACAGTTGGCCGAGTGGCAAGAGTGCCTCTTAGCGCGCCTGAATTTGTTGCTAACCCGGGCGTTACAATATGGCGCTCACTACAACCTTCTGTCCTAGAGCGCCGAACGGGTTGAAAGTCGTCCAAACATGACCACTTACGCGGCCTCCCTGTGGATGTGATGCAGCGCCTCAAGGTTCTGGATTGCACCGGAGCGTCGCAGGTCGAAGAGGTTCTTGCGCACGCCCAGGTAGCGGGCCCGTGCGCCCTTGCGTGCCGCGATGTGGGCGAGGCTGTGCTCGACGGCGACGCGCTCGCGGAGCTGCTCTCGGCCTGCTGCCGTGACCTGCAGCTTTCGAAGCTTCTTTGGAGCGCCTCGTCCTTCGCTATCGAAACGCTGCGACCGCTGCCGCTTGCGGCCTGCGTGCAACTGGCACGCATGGAGCAAGCACCGCAGGCCTCAGGATCGAAGTGAACCGTCTCGCCGGGCTCGAAGGCCTCCACTTCGCCGGCGGGACACGTGATCGTCTTGGAGCGCAGATCAATGCGGAAGGCGGCCTTGGAGAAGAGTCCGGGGGTGCGCGATCGCAGCGCCCAGGGTTTCGCGAACACCTCGCCACCACTGGCGGCACCGAGGTCACGACGGGGCTGTTCACGTAGGCGCGGTCGATGTGCACCTCGGCCAGCGCGAAGCCCTGATGCTCGATGTCTTCCAGGATAGGCGCTCCCCTTCTTCCTCGGGTCGATTGGCGGGCGTGACCGCGCAAGCGACGATGGCTGGAACGTCGAGGTCCCTGGCGATGTGCTCCTTGTAGCCGTCAAACCGCTTCGAGCGGCTCTTGCGGCCGTGGCGCATCTCTCGGTCCTCGATCGAGATCCGCCTGTCGGGTGCGACACCTTGGCGAATGCGCAGACCGCCACCCTCGCCCGGCTCGAGGTCTTGGTCGCGAACCGTGTTGATCGCTTCGAGCAGCGGCAGGAGCGGAGACTCGACGACGTCGTCGAGTCTCCGCTCCACCCATCGTTGCAGCGACGCCACCTGCCGCTCGACGGTCGCAACTGCCGCAAGCTTCTGCGCCGGATCGCTCCAGTCGATGTCGAGCCCCGCCTTGATGCTCGGTGCTGGCAGCAGAGGAATGCCGGCCCTGCGGCAGATCTCGTCCGGCGAACGATCCGCGATCTTCGACACGATCCGAACGATGTTGCGTGCTGCATGCCCGAGCAGGTTGATCGTGTCTTCAACCCGCCCGGCCCCGGCCAAAGGGCGGCTGTCGACCGCCACGCGAAGCGCCTTCGACAGCGACTGACCCTCCCCGTTCGTCGCGACGCCGTCGCGTACCAACGCGACCGTGCGCTCAAGCAGAGCACGGTCCATCTCGTGCTCGACCATGCGCTCTCGAAACGCCTGCAACGCCCCTTGCGAAAAGGCTGGCTCACCGGAGCCGAAGCAGTCCAACGCCATCTGCCACCGCAGATCCATCACCGTCAGCTCGACGGCTTCGGCATCGGACGCGCCCACGTAGCCCTGCAGAAGCAGCGCCATGCAGAGCATCGCTGGAGGGTGCGGCGGATCTCCAGCTCCCGTCCGCCGGTACATCTCCTCCAACCGGTCCTGGAACTCGTCGTCGAAGATCACGTGGCGGTTGAGCCGCAAGAATCCGAAGAGCGCCCGAACCCGGGTCAGGCGCTTCATCATCAGCGTCTCCTGCTTCGTCAACTCAACCCGCGGCTTCCATCGCTCCATCGCGCACCTCGATGAGCTACGCGATCATCAGCCGACCCACTTGTCGATCCCCCCGTGCAACCGATCGAAATTGCTCAGCCATCAAGCCGATCGGCGCTCTAGATCCACAGTTCCTCTTCTCGGCAGTGCGTGCTCCCCATTTCCAGGCTCAACTCTGGCGCCTCGCGGGCGACACCGACATCTTTCCGTACGTCAGCCTGACGCAGCAGCGTGGCATGTGTCTCCTGGTTCCCCCCCTCCCCGAGCAGTGCGCGATCGCCTGCATCCTCGGCGCGCTCGACGACAAGATCGAGCTAAACCGGAAGACGAACGAGACGCTCGAGGCGATGGCGCGGGCGCTGTTTCAATCGTGGTTCGTCGACTTCGATCCGGTGCGGGCGAAGATGGAGGGCCGGCAGCCGGAGGGGATGGACGCGGAGACGGCCAGGTTGTTTCCTTCGTCGTTCGAGGACTCGGAGCTCGGCGCGATTCCATCGGGATGGACGTGCCTGCCCCTCGACAGCTGGGTGTCCGCCCTGTCCGGCGGTACGCCCGCCAAGGGCGACCCGTCGCTCTGGAACGGCGGCATCCCATGGGTAAGTCCCAAGAGCATGACCTCCATTCATGCGGACGAGGCCGAAGACTTCGTCACGGAGGCGGCGATTGGCAACGGCACCCGCTTGGCCCCTCAAGGTGCGACGTTGATCATGGTTCGTGGGATGGGGCTTCATCAGAAGGTCCGAATCGGCCAAGCCGTCGTCGACGTGGCGTTCAATCAGGATGTGAAGGCCCTCGTACCGAACGCCATCGACGAGAGTCTGCTTCTGTTCGCCATGCTCCACGCCCAAGCAGGGCTGTTGACCAAGGTAGAGACCTCGGGCCACGGCACCGGAAAGCTCGCGAGTGAGATCCTCTTGGCCCACCCGATCACGATGCCGAGCGCGACGACGCAAAGACACTTGGCGCTTCCCTTCGCTCGCACGAGCAGGATCATCGCACTGGCACGGGACGAATCCCGCACCCTCACCGCCCTCCGCGACGCCCTCCTCCCCAAGCTCCTCTCCGGCGAGCTGCGCGTCCCGGAGGCGGAGCGCGCGGTCTCGAAGGTGCTCTGAGGACCATGGGCGCCGTCACCGAATACGACCTCGAGCACGCGACCCTGGAGTGGTTCGCGGAGCTCGGCTACGAGGTGCTGCCGAGCGACCACCTCGATCCCGAGTCGGTCTACAACGAGCGAGCGAGCCAAAGCGACGCGGTGCTGGTCGGGCGGCTGGACGCGGCGATCCGGCGGCTGAATCCAGACCTCGCCGAGGACACGATCGAGCAGGCGAAGAAGCAGGTGCTGCGTCGCGACCAGGCGACGCTGGCGCTCGACAACGAAGTGTTGCACCGGTTGATGACCGAAGGCATCGAGCTGGAGGTCGTATGACCAGGGCGCGTCGCCGGGGCGCGCGTGCGGCTGATCGACTTCGACGATCCTGACGCCAACGACTGGATGGTGACCAACCAGGTCACCGTAATCGACCGCACGCGGGGCAGCGGGCGGGCGCGGCGGCTCGACGTGGTGGTGTACGTCAACGGGCTGCCGCTCGCCGTGTTCGAGCTGAAGAACCCGGGCGACGCCCAGGCCGACATCGGCAAGGCCATCCAGCAGCTGCGCAACTACCGCGAGGACGTGCCCTCGCTGCTGGTGCCCAACGTGATGCTGGTCGCCTCCGACGACGTCGAGGCCCGCCTCGGCTCGCTCACCGCCGACGCCTCGCGCTACGGGCTGTGGCGCACCGTGGAGGGCGAGCACGACGCGCCGAAGCACGCCCAACCGCTCGAGGTGCTGGTGCGCGGCGTGTTCGAGAAGGCGCGCCTGCTAGACTTCGTGCGCAACTTCGTGACCTTCGAGCACGACGGCTCGAGCGTGCAGAAGAAGATCGCCGCCTACCACCAGTTCCACGCGGTGCGCCGGGCGGTGGAGGAGACCGCGCGCGCCGCGGGCAAGGGCGGCGATCGCCGCGTCGGCGTGGTGTGGCACACGCAGGGCTCGGGCAAGAGCCTGACGATGCTGTTCTACGCCGGCAAGCTGGTGCTCGACCCGCGCATGGAGAACCCCACGCTGGTCGTGCTCACCGACCGGAACGATCTCGACGAGCAGCTGTTCGGCACCTTCGCCAAGTCGCAGCGGCTCCTGCGGCAGACGCCGGTGCAGGCGGAGAGCCGCGCGCACCTGCGTGAGCTGCTCCGCACTGCGTCAGGCGGCATCTACTTCACGACCATCCAGAAGTTTGCTCCCGAAGACGCCGAGAAGGCCGAGCCGCTCTCGAAGCGGCGCAACATCGTCGTGATCGCCGACGAGGCGCACCGCAGCCAATACGGCTTCGAGGCCAAGTTCAACCGCAAGACCGGCCAGAAGAGCTACGGCCTCGCCAAGCACCTGCGCGACGCGCTGCCTGGGGCCTCCTTCATCGGCTTCACCGGCACGCCGGTCGAGCTCGACGACAAGAGCACCGTCGAGGTCTTCGGCAACCACATCAGCGTGTACGACATCCTCCAGGCGGTCGAGGACAAGGCAACCGTCCCCATTTACTACGAGAACCGCCTCGCGCGGCTTGGCCTCTCCGACGAGGAGCGCCCGCACATCGACTCCGAGTTCGACGAGCTGAGCCGAAGAGGAGGAGCAGAAGGAGGCGCTAAGAGCGAGTGGAGCACGCTCGAGACCCTGGTCGGCAGCGAGAAGCGGCTGAAGCTCATCGCGAAGGACATCGTCGACCATTACGAGAAGCGCAGCCAGGGCCTGGCCGGCAAGGCCCTGGTCGTGTGCATGAGCCGGCGCATCGCCGCCGAGCTGTACCGACAGATCGTGGCGCTGCGCCCGCAATGGCACGACCCGTCGGACGAAGCGGGGACGCTCAAGGTCGTGATCACCGGCAGCTCGTCGGACAGCGAGCTGCTCAGGCCGCACGTGCGCACCAAGTCGGCCCGCGAGCGCCTGGCCGACCGCTTCAAGGATCCCGAGGATCCGCTGAAGCTCGTGATCGTACGCGACATGTGGCTGACCGGCTTCGATGCCCCATGCCTGCACACCCTCTACGTCGACAAGCCGATGCAGGGCCACAACCTGATGCAGGCCATCGCGCGGGTGAACCGCGTCTTCGGCGACAAGCCAGGCGGCCTCGTCGTCGACTACATCGGCATCGCGACGTTCCTGAAGCGGGCGCTCTTGACCTACCAGAGCTGCAAGGGGCGCGGCGAGCCGACGCGCGACAAGCACGGCCTCGTCCACGTGATGCTGGAGCAGCTCGCGATCTGCCGCGACGTGTTCCACGGCTTCGACGTGGCGGGGTTCTTGACGGCCACCCCGGCCAAGCGGCTCGCCGTGCTGCCGGCTGCGCGCGAGCACGTGCTGGCGCAACGCGGCGCTGAGGCCGACGGCCATGACGCGTTCCTGCAGGCGGTGAGCAAGCTCACGAGCGCCTTCGCTGCCGCGACCCCCGACGAGCGCTGCGAGGAGATCCGCGACGAGGTCGCGTTCTATCAGGCGGTCCGCGCCGGCCTGCTGAAGCTCGAGGGCGCGAAGCGCACGCTCGGCGGTGACCTCTCCCACGCCGTCCGCCAGATCGTGTCGAACGCGCTGGTCAGCACCGAGGTCGTCGACGTGTTCGCGGCGGCGGGCCTCGAGCGGCCCGACCTGTCGGTGCTCTCCCCGGAGTTCCTCGTCGAGGTGCAGGGGATGAAGCACAAGAACCTCGCGGCGGCGCTGCTCGCGCGGCTCCTGCGCGACGAGGTGCGCAAGCGCGAGCAGCGCAACGTCGTCCAGGGCCGCCGCTTCTCCGAGATGCTCGAGGAGGCGCTCAGCCGCTGTCGCGCCCGGAGCATCACCAACGTCGAGGTGATCGAGGCCCTGATGGCCATGGCCAAGGAGCTGCGCGAGGCCGACGCGCGCGGCGCAGCCCTGAAGCTCACGGTCGAGGAGAGCGCCTTCTTCGACGCCCTCGCCGAGAACCAGAGCGCCGTCGAGGCCATGGAGGACGAGGGCCTGGCGACGATCGCGCGGCAGCTCGGCGACGTGGTGCGCACCAAGGCCACCCTCGACTGGAACCAGAAGCGGACGGTGCAGGCCCGCCTGCGCGTCGAGCTGAAGAAGGTGCTGCGCAAGGCCGGCTACCCGCCCGACCAATGCGACAAGGCCGTCGCCCTCGTCATCGAGCAGGCCGAGCGCCTCAAGATCAACCTGGTCGACGGCGGCTCCGAGGCGGACACGGGGCGGGTCGACGACGAGGACGGCGACGACGCGAGCCTCGAGCCCGCCCCTGAGGTCGGCGAGCTCCCCTACCCCATCGCGGTTTTCGACGGCCTGATCGCCTCGCACGCCAACGCGGTGCTGCGCGTGAAGTCCCTGCGGGACGCCTTCGACAAGGGCATGACGTTCCTCGCTGCCATCGCGCTCGCCGCGCTGCGCGACCGCGAGACCGGCGCGCTCGGGGAGCCGGCGAAGAAGGTGCTCGCGAAGTTTGCGGGCAAGCCCATCACCATGGGCGGCTGGTTCGAGCTCGCCGCCCAGCTCGCGGAGCTGGTTCCTTCGAGCCCGGGCGATCCCGTAGCGTGCGCCGTGCGCGTGCTGATCGACGAGAAGGGCAAGCGCTCGGCCCTGGCGCTCGCGATCGGCGATGTCATCCACGAGCGGAACGACTTCTCGCACACCGTCACCGCCAGCGAGGAGAGCGCCGCCGCCGCCGAGCCCGAGCTGCGCACACTCTGGTCTCGCTTCGAGAAGGCCCTCGCGCCGCTGCGCAAGGTCGAGCTCGTCTCCCGCGCCGGCCTGACCGACCACGACCCCAAGACCCACACCGCGCGCTACCAGGTCCACGCCCTGCACGGCAGCCCCGCCCACTTCCCCATTCGCGAGCGCACCGTCCGCGGCCGGCTCGAGACCGGCTGGGCCTATCTGCTGAACGGCGAGACGCCCCTCTCCCTGGCCCCTCTCGTCCACGCCTCCGCCAGCGAGGCGGACAAGCGCGACGACCTCTTCCTGGCGCGGACGATCGAGCTGACTCCGGGCAAGTCCGTCGAGCTGGTGAGCGTGGCGGGGGCGGGGAAGAAGAAGGTGAAGGCGCCGTGACGCTCCCTGGATCGTCTGGGCTCGGAACCTTTCCCTTCGGCGCGCCGCTCCACGTCCTCGAGCAGGAGGATCGAACGCCGAAGCGAGTGTTCGTGCTCGGCGTCTACGCGAGCGCGGTGCACGCGACCTGGTACGGCAGCGACGGGCGCGTGAGGGTGCGCTCCCTGGCCGTGGCGAGCGAGCCCGCCATCTTCTGGACCGGCGAGGGCGCCGATGCGTGCGTGGAAAAGCTGACCGTCCCGAGCGGAGCGGGGCGGCTCGTCGCGGCGGACGCCCGACTCAACGGTCCGTCCGGACGTAGCCTCGACGACGACTACCTGAGACCGCTCGGATTCGACCGCCGAGCGGCCTGGCTGTGCGATCTGGTTCCTCATACCTGCCTCAACCCGAGGCAGAAGGCTGCCCTCGAGCGCGAGTACGAGCCGGTCGCCGCTTCGCTCGGGCTCCCCGCTGTGCGCCTCCCCGACGTACCGCGCGTGTTCGCCGATGCGACGCGGCGCGCCGAGATCCTCGCCGAGGTCGAGGCCGCAGCCGCCGACGTCGTCATCCTCCTGGGGGATCAGCCCATTCGCCACTGGCTGCGGTTCTTCGACTCGCGCTGGTTGCGGCTGTCGAGCTTTGGCGATGACCCGACGAGCTACGGGCGGCTCCATGACGTGACCTTGGCGGGTCGAGCGCGTCAGGTACTACCTCTGGCCCACCCCCGCCAGGTGAGCGCCCTGGGCACCCATTCCGAGAGGTGGCGAGCGCTGCACGAGGCGTGGAAGCAGCGCGTGGCGCCGTCCGTCGTCGCTTGATGCCCATCGGTCCGCCGACATCAATCGTCGTCGGCCTCTTCCTCTTGCCTTCGGCGCGCTGCATCCAACCACGCGTCTTCGCGTCGTCGGAGAGCGGGCATCGGCGACGCCTCGAGAGCCACGTCATCGCCGAGGTCGCGGATGAAGATGTGGACGTCGCCGCCGTCGAGATCGGACCCATCATTCACGCGCTGGGCTTGGAGTGTCGTCGGGGCCTCATGGGGGTACTCGAGCGCCCGCACGCGGATGACGTGACCCGCTCCGAGGTTGGCCACGACGTGCAGAAGGTCGCCAGGTTCCCGCTCGATCGTCGCGAGCTCGGCCGAGAGGGCGAGGTGCAGCCGGAACATCTGCTGAGCTGCCTCGAGGCTGAACTTGCGGCGAAGCAGGCTTACCAGCCCAGCCCGAGCAACCTCCTGCGCTGCTTCGTCTGCCAAGGAGAGCGACCACTCCTTCTTGGCGTGCTCCGGATCGCGATGGGCGCGCCAGCCTTTCACGATCAGCTTCAGATCCAGTCCCTCGTCCCCGAGCGCTCGAGCGAGCGCCTGGTACTCGGCGTCTTCTGGCGTGGCTTCGCGACGATCCGGGTCGGGCGGGAGTCTGGCCCACGGGTTCCAGCGAGCGATGGCGTCCCGAAGAGGGTCGAGGCAGGTCAACCCGTGGGCTTCGTGGTACGGGGCAGCGATCGAGCGCACCCACTCGGCCTCGGGCCCCGTCACGAAGAGCTGACGGTTCTTCGTCCACACGAACGTGATCTCGGGATCCCACCCGGGCTCGGCGGTCTGGAAGTTCCACAGAAGGGTGGGCGGGTTGCCCCAAGAGATGGCGTTCTTGCGAGCACGCCCGGCCAGCAACGGTCCGACCTCGCGCAGGGGGAACGTGGGAACCTCCCCGCGTTCCTCGGCGTCGGCGAGGCGCTTATCTATGTCGAGCCGCCAGCCGCCACGGCGGCTGAGGTCCTTCCGAACCTCCTCCGCGAACAGGTCGCTGGGGATCATCGGTTGATCGCCAAGGAACAGCTGCGGCGGGGGCGCGGGAGGTAACGGAACGAGCTCAGGGTGCTTCTCGAGCAGCCAACCGCGAGGGTGCTTGGACACCGTGGTGAAGTCGACGTCGGCTCCCTCGAAGAACGCGCGGTCGGAGAGATCGGCGAGCACCACCAGACAGCCGACCCTCTCCTTGCCCATTCGGCGAAGCTCGTCTCGATCCGCGGCAGAGACGCAGGCGTGACGAGCGTCAGGCGACTCCGCTCGGGCACGAAGGTACTCCGCGACGCCCTTGTCGAGGCGCGGGTCGAGGACGAGCGTGCGAACCCCACGGAGCCGCAAGATCTCCTCCTCGGAGACGCCGACAGCGCTCGCGAGGGCGGCCAACCTCTGCGCATCATCGAGGAAGAAGCGCGCCCCCTCCTCGCTGCCCGAGAGGAGCTTGCTCAGCTTCGGCTCGATCGTGTTCATCGAGAGCTCCTTTCCGCCGCGGCTCACGAGCTCCGTGTGGAAAGCACCCGAGACGTCCTTCTGCGCGCGGCTCGTCGCGTCGAGATGCTGCTTCAAAAAATCCGACAGCTTGGTCATGTTCACCTCGCGAGCCAACCTGGGTTGCCGGCAGCCGGCTGGCCATCCGGAGGGAGTTGCCAGCAACTCGGCGTGAACGCGCCACAGGTCGACGCCCGTCCGCACCAGCAGGATTCCGACGCCTCGGTCGAAAACGCCCGGCCCAGCGTCAGAGCTCCAAGCCTTCACGCGTGCGGGGGGTATGGCACGCAAACCCAAGCTCAAGGGCGCCGCCGTCCCCGCGACGGCCGCAGAACCTCACCCCCACTACTCGGACGCAGCGGCGGCGATCTTCCGCGCCGCGCTGGCGGCGCTGGCAAACAAGCTGCCCGACCGGCACGGCGAGTTGGCCGCGCTGTTCGATGCCGGCAAGCTCCACGACTTCGAGACGGTCGAGGCCGTGCTGAAGGGTGGTGCCCAGTGACCGTCCTCAAGTCGGTGATGGTCGCTGGCATCCGCGGGGTTCCCAAGGCGTGCACCCTCACGCCTACGAAGCGCGGGCTGCTGCTGCGTGGTGATAATGGGACGGGCAAGTCCTCCCTCGTGCAGGGCCTTTCCCTCGGGCTCACCGGGAAGCTGGGGATGCCGATTGATGTCGAGGTCCCCGCCGACCTCATCCGGCATCATCGGGGGACCGACGACGCCAAGCATGTGGTGATCGAGCTTGCTCCGCGCGGGCGGATCGAGCTGCGCGGCGACGCAGAGCCAGTGTGCGACGCCGAAGGTCGCGCGTTTCGGGACGCGTGCGTGCGCGCGGCCCCGTTCTTGCGGCGAGACGAGCTGCTGCGCGTCGTCACCCAGAAGGACACCTCGCGACTGCGCTACCTCGAGGGCTTCATGGATCTCGGGCAGGTCGAGCGGCTCGAGTCGGCGCTCCGCGATCGGCGACTCGAGCTGAAGCAGAGTGTGGCGCCCCTCGCGAAGCGCCTCGCGGACCATCTCGACGTCGCCGGGCGTCTATTCGGAGCCAAGATCGGTTCCACGAAGGAGCTCGTGAGCCTCGTGACCGGTCGGGCAATGGCCGCCGGGCTGGCGGTCCCGCGGGACACGGGATGGCCGGAGCTGTGCGCCATGATCCGCGAGGGCACGGCAGCGCGTACGGCGCTCGAGCCGCTGCGCCAGGCGGAGAAGAAGGCGTCGGAGGCGCACCTGCTCGAGCTGCTCCGCGAGGCGCTCGAGATCGTCAAGGCAGAGCCGGCGCTCGACAGCTGTCCTGTGTGCGAGCAGGCGGTCACGAAACGCGGACTGGCGAAGCGCTTGGGCGCCCGGATTGAAGCGATGGACGAGCTTCAAGGCCTCAAGGAGCGTGCGGAGGAGCTCGCCGAAGAGTGGGCGACGTTCCTCGAGAGCCTCTCGGAGCTCGAGGCGGCGGCGTTCGAGGAGGTCGACGTGGTCTCCCCGCCCGAGTCCTTCGAGGACCTCGACGGGCGCGAGCTGCTCGAGGAGCTCGGTCGCGACCACCACTTGTCCCGCAAGACGCTCGCGCGGCTCAAGCGCGTGCGCGACAAGCTGGGGGCGACGCTGAAGAGCCTGCCGAACGAGCGGCAGACCGTCGGGCTCGAGCAGCTCGTGAAGGTGATCCAGGCCATGGGCGACGACCTCGGGCCGCTCCAGCGGGCCGAGTCGGAGCTGGCCCGCGGGAACGAGCTCCTCGAGCGCATTCACAAGGTTGAGACCGCCATCGAAGCTGCGCGAAAGACCGAGGTCGCAAAGATTCTGGACGGCATCGGGGAGCGGGTGGTGACGTTCTACAAGCGCATCCACCCCTCCGACGCGGGAGACGAGCCTACGGGCGCCCCGAGTCTCAAGGTGCAGCGGCATGGCAAGGGCACAGCGCGCCTCCTCGGGCTCTTCGACGGCAAGGTCGTCAAGGACCCGCGCCACGTGTACTCGGAGGGCCACCTCGACACGATCGGCCTCGCGTTCTTCCTGGCGCTGCGCCGGTCCCGAGCCGACCGCGAAGGGGCGCGTGACCCGAAGCTGATGGTACTCGACGACATCGTCGGCTCGATCGACGCCGGGCACTTCGATCGCTTCCTCGACGTGCTGCGCGACGAGTTCGACGATCACCAGATCCTGTTCGCGTCGCACAGCGGGCTGCTCATGACCGCGGCGCGGAGGGCGTTGCCGGGAGCTGCAGCGCAGACCATCGTCGATTGGTCGCTCGAGAACGGACCGCGGCTGAGCGGGCACACGTTGCCGCTGGACGAGCTGCGCGAGAAGCTCGGCACTTCCGGCGACCCGGCCCAGCTGGCACGAGCGCTCGCTGCGCCGCTGGAGCCGTTTCTGAAGGAGGCGTGCGCGGGCCTGGCCGTATCGCTGCCGTACGAACAGAGCGATCTTACGGTTGCCGACTGCTGGGACGCGCTGCGCAAGAAGCTCGGCAAGCTGACCAAGGAGGGGTTGCTGCCGGATGTGTCCCCCGAGGTCGCCGCGGTGGGGGATCTCGACCTCATCCGCAACACCCTCGGCGCGCACCACAACCCCGACATGCTGGCCGATGCAGCGCTGGGGCCGGTAAAGCGCGTCGCCGAGGCCTTCCTCGGGTTGGTCGACAAGCTCTCATGCACTGCGTGCCGGGGCGTCCTTCGGCTGAAGAACCGCAAGAACACGGCGGCCGGCCTGGGTTGCCAGTGCCCCAAGGGCGGGCCGCCCCAACTTTCGTGTCAGAAGGACGCGACCTCGGGAGTGCGTGGGTCATGAACAACGCCCCCCGCTACTTGGTCCCCTCGGCCTTCAACCCCAACGAGCACCTGGTCCTCAAGGACGCGGCGCCTCCGCTCGAGCCGTACGATCACCAGCGCGCCACCTGGGACGGCATGACCCGCCACTACCTGGAGGCGGCGCGGCCGGCTGGTATGGTGGTCCTGCCGACCGGGGGCGGGAAGACGATCGTCGCCGCCCACTGGCTGCTGCGCAACGTGGTCGCGAAGGGCGGCAGGGTGCTCTGGTTGGCCCCTCGCCGCGGGCTGCTCCGGCAGGCCTTCGCGACCTTCAAGCGACTCGGCAACCTGGCCCATCCCGACAAGAAGAAGCTCGACCTGATCGCGGTGTCGGGCGAAGGGATGAAGTGGTCCAACGTCAGCCCGGACCACGACGTGATCTTCGCGTCGGTGCAGTACTCGGTGCTCGAGAACAACCGGGGCTTCGTTCAGGAGCTGCTCGCGCAGCGCAGCGAGCCGCCCTTCGTGGTGATCGACGAGGCGCACCACGCCGTCGCACCGCAGACGCTGTCGTTGCTCGCCGAGCTGAAGAGGAGCGGGGCGCGCCTCCTGGGTCTCACGGCCACGCCGGTCCGCATGGATGCACAGGAGGAGCGGCGGCTCGGTGCCCTCTTCGACGGCGCGATCATCCATCAGATCAGCCGCAACACGCTCTCCAACCTGGGCATCTTGGCGACGCCTTCGACCGAGACGGTGAAGACGCAGGTCAACGTCGAGAAGGACATGGACCCGAAGGAGCTCGCGCACCTGGCGCGCTATGGCGACCTCGCCACGACGGTGCTGAACCGGCTCGGGCAACACGCCCACCGCAACAAGCTGATCGTCGAGCAGTACGTCAACCACCGGACCAAGTACGGGCCGACGATCGTGTTCGCAGCGGACACGCTGCACGCGCAGACCCTGGTCGACGAGTTCCGCCGCGGGGGAGTCCCCGACGCCGACTACGTGGACTACAGCCGCAAGGACGCCGCCGAGATCGCCGAGCGTTATCGCCGGGGCGAGCTGGACGTCATCGTCAACGTCCAGATGCTCACCGAGGGCTTCGACGCCCCGCGGACGCGCACGGTGTTCATCGCGCGGCCGACGCGCTCCGAGAGCTTGCTTGTGCAGATGGTCGGGCGCGCGATGCGCGGACCGCGCGCCGGCGGGAACGAGATCGCCTACCTGGTGACCTTCCTCGACACCTGGAGCGAGTTCGATGTGCTCAGCCCCGAGTACGCGCTCGCTGGGAGCGCTCCGCTGAGGAGGCCGAGTACGAGGGCAAGCCCGCCACGCCGGTGGTCATGGTGCCGCTCGAGCTGGTGCGCGACGCCTATCGACTCTTGCAGAGCAACGTGAGGGGATTGCTCGTCGGCGTCCACGCGTGCACCCCGCACGGGTGGTACCGCTGGGAGGAGGAGTTCGAGGACGACGTGCAGTCGCGCGTCGTGATGGTGTTCGACACCCAGCGCGAGGCGCTGGCGACGCTGCTCGCCGAGTACCCGACCCCGGAGTCGGTCCCGCTCAGCCTCGACGAGGAGTCGGTGCGCGCGCTGATCCGCAGGCACTTCGCCGACATCCCCGATCCGCTGCCGCGCTGGGCCGACGTGAAGATGCTGCTCGAGGGCAGGCGCAAGGGCTGCGATCTCTCGTACGTCACCTTCGAGCAGAAGCGCGCCTTCGATCCGCAGCGCCTTGCGCAGAAGATCCTCGACGAGGCGCTCAGCCCCCTGAAGGAGCAGGAGCTGCTCGCCCAGGTGTGGCGCGCCAACCCGGTGTGTGCCCTCGTCTACAAGGACGACGAGCGCGCCTTTCGCGACGAGGTCGGTCGTGAGCGCACGGCGCTGCTGAACGCCTCGATCGCCCGACCGGAGACCGATCCGACCGTGGTCGCCATCGTGCCCAAGGGCCCCCCTGCGGCGTGGCCTCCGGGGGAGGATGGCCGAGCGCTGAGCGAGCTGCTCGAGACGGTCACCGCGGTGAAGCGCCACTTCCCACGAGGGATCCCCATGCTGGGCGATCTTCGCTGGATGGTCCGGCCGCGCAGCATGTGGGGCTTCTTCCGCTACCACGACAAGCAGATCGCGCTGAGCCCGCTGCTGAACTCTCCCGACGTCCCGCGCTTCGTCGTCGAGTTCGTCCTCTTCCACGAGCTGCTCCACGCCGACATGCCGAGCTCCGGGCACAGTCCGGACTTCAAGGACCGCGAGCGCAAGTTCCAGGCGAGCCCACGGGCCGTCGAAGAAGCCGCCGCGCTCGGCATCGCTCCGAGCGCAGGCAGCCCGCGCGACTTCTGGCGCGTTCGCGCGGAGATGTTCCTCGACACGTTCGAGCGCTACTTCGAGTGGAAGAAGCCGGGAACGCCGATGGATCTGTGAGCGGCAGGGGGCTCCTTCGAGGGCCCCGGTCGCGTTAGGCTGCGCGAGATGCTCAAGACGGGAACGATGCCAGAGGAGGGGCGCGGCCTGATTGAACGCCTGGACAAGGCCACCGCGGCGATGGTCGCGCTGGAGGACGAGGTCGAGACCCTCAAGCACCGCCTCGACAATGGCGACATCGCCGCGATCCACCTCGGGGTTCGGAGGATCGTCGAAGCGCTGCTGCGTCACGCGAATCGCGCAGAGGGGATCGAGCTGCCAAAGAATGGCACGCTTCAGTCGCTCAGAGACACTCTGCGCTCGAAGACCAAGGACCGGCTGAGCGCTGCGTTCTGGCGCTACCTCGACGTCGTTCAGGATGCAGTGAACCCCAACACCCACTACCAGGAGGACGACGTCTACCGCGCTTCCGGCCTTCGCCGCGGGAATCCTTGGGACGAGATCCTGAACGTCGTCCGATCGCTCGTCTGCCTTACCGAGGAGTTCGTGCACCATTGGGCGCCGCCGCCCCCGGTCGCGACCCCAGATGAGCGGGCCGGAGCGGCGCGCCCGACGGGCAAGGCGGCTGCCACCAACGACGATGGTGGTAGTCCGTCTCCCGACGTCGAAGAAGACGACGATGACGAGCCGACCGCCCGCCCGCGCGCCAAGCCTTCGCGCCAGGAGACGGACGCAGTTTCGCGTCTGACCGTGTCGGACGCGCGCAACGACCCAGAGGTTCGAGCGTGGCTTGCGTCAGCCTCGGGCATGCACGCGCGCGGCGTCAGCCGCCGCCTGAACGCGACCCACGGCTCGACCAAGCTCACCAAGCTGTTCCCAGCGGCGTTCGAGATCGAGGAGCTCCCCGACGACAATGACGAGTACTCGACCTCGTTCGACTACGAGGAGATCGGCAACCTCACGATCAAGGAGGCACGCGAGTTCGAGCTCGCGGAGGACATCGCCACCCTCATCGGTCGCAGCCCCGCGACCGTGCGCAAGAAGCTGAAGGAGCTTCACGGCGGCGGGGTCGTGAGGCGACAGTTCAACTGGTACTACTCCGAGGACATCGGAGAGCTCACGGTGAGCACCGCTCTCCGTTACAACGTCGCCCCGGTCCTCGCCCGGGCGTTCCGCGAGCCGCCGGCAAGCATCCGCCAGGCGCTGCGCTCGACGCCCGGCCAGACGAAGTTGAAGACGCTGTTCCCGCGTCTGTTGGGGGCGGAAGGCTAGCCCAAGACGGTTTCTGTCAGAGACGCGGCTTGCCGCGCGTGGAGGGGGCATGAACGCCCTGCCCCCCTCCTGGTCGCTGCACCACTCTCTGTCCCTCCCCGGCCGCGCCGGCCGGACCGTGCCCGCGGACGGGTTGCCCCTCGAGGCACCGACGCGGCGCTACCTCGCCGCCAAGTACCCGAGCGGGCTGTACGTCCACCAGGAGGCGGCGCTGCTGCGCCTCCTGGCCGCCGAGGACGTGTGCCTCGCGACCCCGACGGCCTCCGGCAAGACCGCGGTCTTCCACGCCGCCGCGCTCGACGCGCTGGCGAGGAACCCCAAGGCACGGATCCTCGCCCTGTACCCGATGAAGGCGCTCGGAGCCGAGCAGGAGACGCGCTGGGTCGAGGCGCTCGCGCTCGCCGGCATCGACGCGAAGGTCGGCCGCATCGATGGCGGAGTCTCAACCGGTGAGCGCAACGCCATCTGCTCGCGCGCCCGCGTCCTGATCGCCACCCCCGACGTCGTGCACACCTGGCTCCTGCCTCGCACGGGTCAGCGCGGATTCGAGGGGCCACGCGCTTCGTCGCCGGGCTCGAGCTCGTGGTCGTGGACGAGGCCCACACCTACACCGGCGCGTTCGGGTCGAGCGCGGCGTTCGCGTTTCGCCGGCTACAGCACCTGGCGGGCATCCTTGGCACGAGTCCTCGCTTCGTGGCTGCCTCCGCGACCATGCGCGACGCGAGGGTTCACCTCGAGCGGCTCATCGGGCGCCCGTTTTGCGTCATCGGGGATGACCAGGACTCCTCGCACCGCCATCCGGTGACGATCGAGCTCATCCGTCGTGCCCCGGACACAGACTTTCACACCAGCCTGGCTGAGCTGCTCGCGTCGCTCCGCGACACCGGCGAGCAGTTCGTCGCCTTCTTCGACTCGCGCAAGAACACCGAGCAGATGGCGTCGATCCTGCAGCGGGGCAACGAGAGCGGCGACGCCGAGCCTCGGCCGGACTTCGACCACCTCACGGGCGAGTCGGTGCTCCCGTTCCGGGCGGGGTTCGAGGCAGAGCACAGGGCGCTCATCCAGCGGCGCCTGACGGACGGGTCGCTCCGTGGCGTGCTGAGCACGAGCACGCTCGAGTTGGGCCTCGATCTGCCGCACCTCAAGACGGTCGTGTTGGTCGGCGTGCCGAGCTCCGGGACGAACCTCCGCCAGCGCATCGGCCGTGTCGGCCGCAACGCACCGGGCCGGGTCATCGTGGTCGACTCCGGCTCGCTCGGGGACGAGCTCACGTTCCAGCGGCCGGAGCTGCTCCTCGACAAGCCGCTGCACGACTCGACGATCTACCTGGAGAACCGGCGCGTCCAATACGCGCACGCGATGGCGCTCGCGCGGACCGAGGGCGAGCACGACCGGGCGGCGCTGACCGCGGGGCGGCGTGACCTCCCGATGACCGACACATTCGCCAGCTGGCCCGAGGGCTTCCTCGAGCTGTGCAAGCTCGAGCGCGAAGGTCAGGTCCCCAACGACCTGAAGGACATGAAGGTCGTCGCCGGCGACCAGCCGACCCAGAGCTTCCTGCTCCGCGACGTGGAGCCTCAGTTCGAGGTGTGGTGTCGCAGCGGCATGCAACGCGGCAAGCTCGGCACGCTCTCGCACAGCCAGGTGATGCGTGAGGCTTACCCGGGCGCCGTCTACTACTACACGGGCCGCGCCTACCGGGTCCTCGCGGTGAACACGCGGTCCAGGGAGATCCTCGTGAGGGGGTGCCCGCGCTACTTCACCACGCCGATGCCGGTGCACGACCGCATCACCCCGCAGCGTGAGGTCCACGGTGGGTTCCAGGCTGAGGCGCTCACGGTCGCCGAGACCGATCTCCAGATCTGGAAGGCGGTGCTCGGCTTCAACGAGCGGCGCGGCTCCCGCGTGGACCACGTCAAGTATCCGTGCTCGGAGCCGGTTCACTTCGATCGGCCCAGCTTCTCCCGGAACTTGTTCACGACCGGCGTCTGCCTGTCCCACCCGGCGCTCCAGTCGAAGGACGTCGACTGCGAGATCGTGGCGACGCTGCTCCTCGAGTCGTTCTTGATCACGGTTCCGCTCGAGCGCCAGGACATCGACGCGGCGACCGACGTCTTGCGCGGCTCATGGGCGGGGC
The DNA here is from genome assembly GCA_016719945.1 of Polyangiaceae bacterium. Taxonomy (GTDB): domain Bacteria; phylum Myxococcota_A; class Polyangia; order Polyangiales; family Polyangiaceae; genus Xiheicaenibacterium. The sequence continues at coordinate 203,497 of JADJYE010000008.1, forward strand.
TCGACAAGGAGACCCGGTTCGTCACCCTGTTCGATCAGGCCTCGGGCAGCCTTCGCATCAGCGGCCGGCTTCGTGACCCTCGGACGCTGCGCGAGGTGCTCGAGGTCATGTCCCGCATCGTCGACGAGCGTGACCGTCTCATCGTCGCCAACGAAGAGCGGTCGATCTCCGAAGCGACTCGCGCCGCGATCCGCGCGATGCGGGACGACGCCGCGAGAGACCCCTCGGACCTGGAAGACGCGTCGTCGCATGACCCGGACGGCGAGCGCGTCCGTGTCCTGTTGCCGACCAGCAGAGGCACGAGCAGCGAACGCCCGGGCCAGACCTTCGAGGTGCACAACGTCTTCGTGCATCCGGTCATCGGGATTGCGTACCGCGGCCCATTCATCGACGAGCGGGGCGTTCGAACCGCGGCGCAGACCGTACCGATCGCGGCCATTCGGCCCCTCGACGGCTTCGCAAAATGGGGCACCTATGACCTGGAGACGGGTGAGCAGGCGGCCGCGTAGCCCAGGCTGTGAGCCTCGGGCCTCTTGGGGTCCCCCTCAGCGGCCGGCAAGCTTGGTGAGCATGGCGGCCAGCCGCCCCAGCAGGCTGAGCAGCTCCGCGACCTCACGCTGTGTCGCGAGCCCCAGGCGCCCGAGCGCCTCCACGCACGCGGCGGCCTCACAGGCCTCAGCGCGAGCGCCCCGCAGCCGTTGAGCGCGATCGGCCCCGCTGCGCGCGGCGCCCTCGCTGAGCTGCAGGAAGGCGGATTGGCTCGCGCGCCGCAGCTGGTCGCTGAGCGGACCATACCCGCGCGGGAGCTTCTTCGCGAGCGCATCGGCCTTCGTCAGCGCTTCGAGCGCGACACGGTAGGCATCGAGCGAGTGATGGGGGAACTGGGTGAACGACGGAGCCTTGTCGTTGGGGCGGTTGGTCATGCCCAATCCGGCGCAGGACCCGTGCGGAAGTCCTCGCGCCGGTCAGCTCGCGATGAAGACAGTCGTCCTGCGCGAGGGCTTCGGCGCGGGGCGTGCGCCAACAGGCGTGACCAGCCGCCCCGGCGACAAGGCGAGCACCGAGGTCGACGCCGCCTTCGAAGCCGACGCCGCCTTCGAAGCCGACGCCGCCTGCTTCCGAGATCCGAAGCCGCTTCTCGCAATCCGAGGCCGAGATCCGAAGCCGAGGCCGAGCTCCGAAGCCGCGGCCGAGATCCGCGTCCGAGATCCGAAGCCGACGCCGACGCCGAAAGCCTCACGGCATCGCTTCCGGCCGCGCAAATCGGCCTCGGCCCTCGGCGATCGGCGTGGGCGGCCAGGAACCAGGGACACCCTGCCTCGCTAATACCGGTCGCTCTCGTAAATCTTCTGCGGCCCGTAGCTGTTCAGCTGCCGCGTCCGGTTGCCAGGCGCGCGCACGTCGATGAAGCGGCGCGCGGGATCGCCGACGTAGATGGCGACGTGGCCGCTGCCGCCGACGCGCTTCCACCCCACTACGTCGCCGGGCATCAGGCCCTCGTAGTTGCCGTTGTCGCCGACCAGGGTGGGAAAGTCGCCCATCAACGCGTTGGCGTTGGTCCACTCGATGCCGAGCGCGAGCGAGACCAGCTCGCTGCAGCCGCGTGGGTGCACCGCGCCCTGCTGCAACAGCCTGCGGGCTTCTTCGATCCGTGCGGGTCGTCCGTTGGCCACTGAAAGCTCCTTGCGGGGCCACAACGCTGACGCGGGTGCGACGGCCTTGTCAACCTCGACGCGCGCTCGACGGCCAGCGAGGGGTGCTACGCCTGACTCGTCGAGCACTCGCCGACGTCCAGCTGGCAGTCCTCGCCCGCGCACTCGGTGAAGAAGCAGCTCAGCCCTTCCGCGCACGGGTGATCATGGGTGCAAGGATCCCCCTCGTCGCCGCCCGCCTCGACCGGGACGCACCCGTCCGGCACCTCGTCGCCGTCGGTGTCGACCTGGGCCTCGCCGTCGCCGCAGGTGACCGCGATGTCGGTTCGGCAGGCAGCGGCGATGGCAACGCAGAGGAGGGCAGCGAGACGCGTCGACATGGGGCCCTGACTCGAGCACACCCAGCCGGAGAGCTCGATAGGTCAGCAGGGTTACCGCGTCGCACCGCCGCCGCCTCGTCGTCCACCGTCACCCCCCGCTCCATTGCCCGCGCGCCCCACCCTGCGCGACGATGCCTGCGCATGACCGCTCGCGCCCTGTTTGCCGCGCTGGCCTGCGCTGCGCTCTCGTGCGCAGGCGCGGCCGGGAGCCCGGGTGGGCGCGACGAGCCGCTGCGCGAGCGCGCGTCGCTCGGCGCGCTCGCTGCGCCCAGCGCGCGCCTCGAGCTTTCGGAGCCCTCCGTGGTCCCCGCCGCCGCGATCGCCGCCGCCCCGAGCGCGGCGCCCACCCAGCCCACCGCCTCGCTCGCCTTCGTCGGAGACATGGCGATGATCTTACCGATCGCCGCCCACCTCGACGGGGCCGAGCAGCCGGGCAAGCCGCGCCCGGCCGGCTTTCCGTTCCACGCCGTCGCGGAGCGGCTCCGCTCGTACGATCTGCTGGTCGGCAACCTCGAGTGTGTCGTCGCTGACCGAGGGACCCCGCGCGCCGAGCGGACGCTCAAGGCGTCGCTCGCCACGCCGAAGGCCCTGCTCGACGCTGGCTTCGACGCGGTCTCGGTCGCCAACAACCACGCGCTCGACCTGTCGTGGCCAGGCTTCTACGACATGCTCGCGCGCCTCGACGCCGCAGGGTTGCCGCGCGCCGGGGCGCTGGGCGCCGAAGACCGAGGCGCCCACGTGGTGCTCGAGGCGAAGGGGATCCGCGTCGCGATCGTGGGGCACTTCCTGCGCGACCCGGCGCTCGCCCTGCGAGACGTCGAGCGCGCCGCGCAGAAGGCCGACGTGACGATCGTGTTCATGCACTGGGGCGCCGAGTACCAGGTCGAGGTCCTCGAGGACCAGCGCGCCCTCGCGCGCGCGTTGATCGACCACGGCGCCGACGCGATCGTCGGCGCGCACCCGCACGTGGTGCAGCCCGACGAGCTGTACCAGGGCAAGCTCATCAGCTACAGCCTCGGCAACTTCGTCTTCCCGCTGATGTGGAAGCCAGGCACGCACAACGGCGCGCTGCTCGGAGCTCGACGTCGCCAAGCAGGGGGTGGTCGGGCACCGCTATCGACGCGTCGCCCTCGACGACACGGGCGCGCCCGCCTTCGTCGGTGACGCGACGAAGGCGCCGCCGCTGGCCGACGGTCCCAGCGGCAAGCTCTGAGCGGGCGGCCCGCCGCCGCCGCGCTTGTCGCGCGGGCGGGGCAGCCATACGACCCGAGGCGTGCTGCGGCCGAACCTCCTCGCGTGGCAATACGAGCTCTACCGCGAAGGTCACACCACGCGGATGAACCTCGCGATCCACCTGGTGACCGTGCCCATGTTTCACATGGGCTTGGCGACGCTGGTGATCGGCCTGATCACCTGGTCGGGCTTCACCATGCTCTCGGGCTGGCTGGTCGCGGCCACCTGCGTGGTGCTTCAAGGCATGGGTCACAAGAAGGAGCCGGCGCGGCCCGTCCCCTTCGACGGGCCGGCCGACGTCGCCTCCCGCCTGCTGGTCGAGCAGCTGATCACGTTCCCTCGGTTCGTGCTGAGCGGCGGCTTCGTGAGGGCGTGGGTGGCGAGCGGTCGCTCGCGAACCTGAGGTCCGATGCCGCCCAGGGCAGACAGCGGGGAGATCCGCGCGGCGCCCTGGGCCTACTCGCCCGACGAGGTGCTGCGCGCGCTCGGGACGCGCGCGGAGGGGCTGTCAGAGGACGAGTCGCGCGCGCGCCTCACAGAATACGGCCCCAACGTGCTGGCGGCGGAGCGGCGCCTGTCGGCCGCGCGGCTGCTGCTCGCTCAGGTGCAGAGCCCGCTCATCCTGCTGCTGGTGTTCGCAGCGGTCGTGTCGATGGTGGCTGGCGAGTGGACCGACGCGTCGATGGCGCTCGCGGTGGTGTTCGCGTCCAGCTTGCTCGGGTTCTTCCGGGAGTACTCGGCGGGCAAGGCCATCGAGGAGCTGAAGAGCCGCGTCGTGAGCCGGGCTAAGGTGGTGCGAGCGGGGGAGGTCACCTCGGTCGAGGCGGCGCGCCTCGTCCCCGGCGACGTGATCGCCCTGCAAGCCGGCAGCCTCATCCCGGCGGACTGTGTGCTGCTCGAGGCGAAGGACTTCTTCGTCAACCAGGCGGTGCTGACCGGCGAGAGCCTGCCGGTCGAGAGGCAGCCCGGCGCCAGCGAGCGGTCCGCGCCGCTCGCGCTGCGAACCAGCTGTTTGTACCTCGGCACGAACGTCCGCACGGGCACGGCCCGCGCGGTGGTCGTGTCGACCGGCAAGCAAACCGTCTACGGCTCCATCGCCGACAAGCTCACGCTGAGGCCGCCCGAGACCGAGTTCGACCGCGGGCTGCGTCAGTTCGGTCAGCTGTTGATGATCGCGATGCTGATCATGGTGCTCGGCGTCCTGGTGCTGAACCTGTGGCAACACAGGCCGCTCTTTCAGTCGCTGCTGTTCGCGATCGCGCTGGCGGTGGGCCTGGCGCCGGAGCTGCTCCCTGCCATCCTCGCGGTGAACCTGGCGCGGTCCGCGAAGTCGATGGCGACCCAGGGGGTGTTGGTCCGCCGGCTCAACGCGATCGAGAACTTCGGCAGCATGGATGTGCTGTGCACCGACAAGACCGGCACGCTGACCGAGGGCGTCGTCCGCCTCGAGGGGAGCTATGACCCCAACGGCGAGGCGGCAGATGCGCCGCTGCGCGAGGCCGCGCTCAACGCGCACTTCGAGACAGGGCTCGCGAACCCGCTCGACGACGCGATCTCTCTGGCGGCCGGGCCGGTCGACCCGCGCTTCGTGAAGCTCGACGAGATCCCTTACGACTTCGCGAGAAAGCGGCTGTCGGTCGTGGTCCGCGACGGCGAGCGCTGCCGGCTGGTGACCAAGGGGTCGCTGCGCACGGTGCTCGACGTGTGCACCCGCCTCGCCGACGGGCGGCCGCTCGACGACGCGCTGCGCGCCGAGCTCGCCTCTCGCGTCGACCATTGGGGCAATCAGGGCTTTCGCGTGCTCGGCGTCGCGACCCGCGAGATCGACGCGCGGGAGGTCTACGCGCGCGAGGACGAGCGCGGGCTCACGTTCCTCGGCTTCCTCACCTTCTTCGATCCACCGAAGGCCGATGTCCAGGAGGCCGTGGCCGAGCTGGCGCGGCTCGGCGTGGGCCTCAAGATCATCTCCGGAGACAGCCGCGCGGTGACGGTGCACGTCGCTCGCGCCGTGGGCATCGAGGTGAAGCGCCCGCTCACCGGCCAGGAGCTCGACGAGCTCGGCGACGAGGCGCTCTGGGCGCGAGTGGTGACGACGAACGTGTTCTCCGAGGTCGACCCCAACCAGAAGGAGCGCATCATCCTGGCGCTGAAGAAGCGCGGGCACGTCGTTGGCTACATGGGCGACGGCATCAACGACGCCCCCGCGCTCCACGCCGCGGACGTGAGCGTCTCGGTCGAGGGCGCGGTGGACGTCGCGAAGGAGGCCTCGGACTTCGTCCTGCTCAAGCAGGACCTCCACGTGCTGCGCCGGGGTGTGCTCGAGGGGCGAACGACGTTCGCGAACACGCTCAAGTACGTGCTCACGACCGAGAGCGCGAACCTCGGGAACATGTTCTCGATGGCCATCTGCTCCGCGTTCCTGCCCTTCTTGCCGCTGCTCGCCGGACAGATCCTGCTGAACAACCTGCTGTCGGATCTGCCGGCCGTCGCGATCGCGAGCGACTCCGTGGACAAGGAGCTGATCGAGCGACCGCGGCGCTGGGACATGCGCTTCATCCGGCGCTTCATGATCGAGTTCGGCCTGCTCAGCTCCGTCTTCGACCTCGCGACGTTCGGCGCGCTGCTCTGGGTCTTCAAGGCCTCGGAGGGCGAGTTCCGAACGGCGTGGTTCGTGGAGTCGCTGCTCACCGAGCTCGTGATCGCGCTCGTGGTGCGGACCCGGCGCCCGTTCTACAAGAGCCGACCGGGCAAGACGCTGCTGTGGATCACCGGCGCGGTGGCGGCGATCGATCTGGCGCTGCCCTGGCTCCCGGGCGCGTCTCTGCTCGGCTTCACGCCGCTCCCGCTGCCGCTGCTCTTTTCGATCCTCGGCATCACGGCGGCGTACGTCGTCGCCGCGGAGCTGCTCAAGTCCCGCTTCTACCGCGAGGTCGCGCCGCGGCGGCTGCGCGCCCGCCAAGCGTGAGCGAGCGCCCGGCGCAAACCTGACGCGGGCCCGCGCAAGGTCTGCGAGCCCAGCGCGGGCGCGCCAACAGCTTCCGACACTTGCCGCGCGGGCACGCCCGATGCTTGGGCGAACGAACCCTCAAAGGGGGGGGTCAACCATGGATCGAACGCAAGTCTATCAGCAGGTCGAGTCGCTCTTCGGCTTCGTACCGCAGTTCCTTCAGATCATCCCGGACGACACGCTGGAGCTCGGTGGCAGCTCGCGAGGCGCGTGCAGATCGACGACGGCGTGCTGCCGAACAAGGTTCGGGAGCTCATCGGCGTCGGCATCGCCGCCACGACCAAGTGCGCCTACTGCATCTTCTTCCACACCGAGATGGCGAAGCTCCACGGCGCCACCCAGGCAGAGATCGAGTCGGCGGTGCACTACGCCAAATCGAGCGCCGGCTGGAGCACGCACCTCAATGGCATGCAGCTCGTCCGAGGCCAGTTCAGGGCCGAGGTGCAGAGAGCCTGCGACTACGTGCGCGCGTCGCAAGGCAGGGCCCTGCCGCGCCGCGTCCCCCCGCTGCCGAAACACCACAGCTGAGGGTCTGCGCCGCGCGCGGGGGGGCCGGCGACGGCCACCCCTCGCGCGCAGCGCGAGCAGCGCCCGTTCGTGCGGAGCGCCCGCGCGCGAAGACTCGACACCGCGCCCCGGCGCCCTCGCACGGCGCGCACCCGCGGGAGGTGCGGAGGGTCAGCTCACTTCAGAAACGGCACCATTCGCTGCGCGATCCCGCCTCGGCGAACCTGCTGGAGCAGCACGCCGCCGACATGCAGCGCGACGAGCCCCAAGAGAGCAAAGACCATCACCTCGTGCGCCTGGCGCGACGCGAGCGGCGCGAGCTCCGGAGCCGCGGCGAGCCCGCCGCGAAGATAGCTGGGCCAGGCGCTCGTCGCGCCGGTCACGAATCCGGATAGGCCGATCGCAAACGTCACGAGGTAGAGGAGTGCGTGAATCACCCCGATTCCACGCCGATGGAGGTCCGGGAGCGGGAGCGGCTCCACCCTTGGGCTGCGCCGGCGCACCACGAGGCGCGCGATGGTGAGCAGCATCAGCGTTGCCCCACCGAGCGAGTGCATCCGCGACACGAGGAGGCGACTATCCGAGCCCGAGGGCAGGTCGACCATGACGAACCCGGCGGCTGCGAGCCCGACGATGAGCGCCGCAGAGAGCCAGTGGAGCACGACGCTCGCATTGGACCAGCGCGCCTTCATGGCACCCTCCGATCGAGCACGCGCGGCAAGAGCAGCGCCTGGGTGACCCAGAACCCCGAGCGCAAGGTCATGGCGACGACAGTGCGCAGCTCGAAGGCGCCTCCCGACAGCACGTGCACGCCGAACGCGACGAAGACCCCCAGCGTCGCGACCGCGAGCGCTCGGGCGATCCAGGTGGCCCATGACCCGCCGAGCAGCGCGGCGAGGCCTGCGAGCACGTAGGCGAAGCCCGCGCCGAAGTTGAACAGCAGCACGAACGAGACGACGTTGCCGGCCTCGGCTCGAGCAGCGGGACCGCCAAAGAGGACGTGTCCACCCTCGACCAAGGTCGCTACGCCGAACAGGACGGCTATCGCGCCGAGCGCCCAGCGGCCAAGCGTCGAGCGTGGAGTGGGATGGGAGGCCGTCGCGCTGGTCATGTCGCGGTCCTCGCGTCGCGCCAGTGTGTCAGCGTGAGCAGCCCGGTGACCCCGACCGAGGCGGTCATCGACACCGCTCCCAGCAGCACGAAAATGGGCGACAGACCGAGGTACACCTCGCCGAGGATGCCGGCGGGCATGAGCAGCCCCGAGAGGCCGAGCCCCGCGGCTACGTTGCGCGCCCTGTCACTCGCTGACGCCAGACGCGCGAGCACAAACCCCAGCGCGACATTGAGCAGCGCGAAGAGGTTTCCGTGGACGTGCGCGAGGCGCGCCTCGAAGTGCTTGCCGACCGAATAGCTGGCGACCCAAGCCTCCTTGTCTGGAGCGAAATCACGCAGGTAAATGAGGAGGAAGCCGTACAGCATGAAGCCCGCCATGACGAGCAGGCCCACGCCGACGTTGTAGCGACCGGTCTTCATGGATGATGTTCCTCTGCGCGTCCGAGGTGATGAACGAGCAGCACGAGGTTGGTCCCGGGGTCCGGCTCGACGGAGTGCGGCACCTTTGGCGCAAGGACGACCGCGTGCGTGGGGTCGAGGCGCAGCCGCTCCGTCCCGGCCACCACGGTGCCGCTGCCCTGGAGGGACATGATCGTCACCGGCACCCCGGAGTGGTGCACTGGCAGAACGGTGCCGTCCCGAAGCACGATGCTCGCGAGCTTCAAGGCGGGCTCGTCGACGAGCACCCGAACCTGGCGCGGCTCGCCCTCGCTCGACGTTCCGGGGAGCTCGACGACGCGACTCGCGGGTCCGCCGAGCGTGGCCGCATGGTGCTGTGCCGGGGACTGCGTGGCGCAGCCGCCAAGCAACAGTGCAGCGACCGCGAAGGGGAGGGCGAGAACCAGACGCATCATGGGGCCTCTTTCTGCTCGACGTGGAGCGACGGCGGGCGAACGTAGGGAGGGACAGCAGCCCGCCCAGAGCTGCGCGCGTTTCGGTCTATGGCTGCCGCGCGTTCGAGTCGGAGCGCGCGCCGCAACTGCAATGCGCGCCCAAGCGCTCGCGCAGGACTGATAGTAAGCGCTTACTTACTTCCGCGCAAGCGGGCGCAGCCGAATCGCGGACAAGGTTCACGATTGGGTTACCGGCTTGCGCTGCGCGCGGGCGGCCGGCGACGGCCACCCCTCGCGCGCAGCGCGAGCAGCGCCAAGACGGCGAGCAGCGCACGACCGCTGGGGGCGCGCGCGCGCGAGCCGTCGATGGCACAGTCGCAGCCATCGCCGCTGCTCACGCCGTCGCCAGCTCCGCCTCCGCCTGCGGCCTGCCCGCCGGCGCCGCCGCCGCCCTCCGAGCCCGCGCCGAGCACCCCCGCGATCGCGGGCCACTCGGCCGGGCACAGCGCGCCGGTGTCGGTCTCGGGAGCGCACGCGAGCGGGGCGACGTCGCTCGCGAGCAGCACGGGCTCGAAGGTCGCGCCGTCGTCTCGCGAGAGGCCCACGACGAAGCCCTCGCTCGGGGGCGCGCACGCGTAGAGCCCCTCCGCGTTGTAATGGAGGCAGCGCGCCTCGATGCGCGCGCCGTCCGTGAACGCGAGGGTCGCAGCGGGCGCGGTGCGCACGCCGAGCTGAGGACCGCCGATCGCGACGGTCTGCCCGTCCGGCGAGAGCGCGAAGCCCAGCATGTCCCCGACGCCGGTCACCGCGAGCGCTGCGCTGATCCCGCCGTCCTCGCTCACGAACAGCGCGTCGTCCCCCTCGACGTCGACGCGCAGGTAGAGGCGATCGGGGTCGGACGGGTCCACCCCGGAGACGAACGGCGCGCCGACGACGCCCAAGCCGAGCTCGCTGCGAGTGAACGTGACGCCACCGTCGTCGCTGCGCTCGATGACGGGTGTGAACGTGTCGCCGGCGAGCCCGCTCACGTACACGCGGTCGGGGTCTGAAGGGGCCACCTCGACGGTGAGCGCGAGCAGGTCGGAGGGCAGCTCGGCGAGCGCCTCGAAGCTGCGCCCTGCGTCGGTCGAGCGCGCGACCACGACGTGGAAGCCGCCGCCGGCCGAGGTGGAGGTGACGGCGTAGACGCGCGCGGGATCGGACCGGTCGACGGTCACGTCGGGCGTCGACTCACCCTCCAGCGGCCCGCTCGCGAGCGCCCACGTGCAGCCTCCGTCGTGCGAGACCGACAGCCCCTCGAACGCGGCCACGAACATCGTCCCGTCGCCGGCGAGCGCGATGGCGGGGTCCTGCTCGCCGCCGTAGCCGACCGCCTGTTCGCACACCCATTCGAAGCTGGCGGCGTCCGTCGCCCGAAGGACGCCGTACGTGGCCTGCACCATGATCGTCGCCGGCGCGCCCGGCTGCGTGACGAGCTGCCCGGCGTTCGGGAAGCGGCCGTTCGCCGAGGCTTCGAACGGCGCGAGGGCCCCCGCCGCGAGGGCGAGGGCCCAGGCCCAGCTCGACGTTCGGCGAGGGCCCGGTCGGCTCACATCGCGCCGAGATAGGTCAGTCGCCCCGCGGTGACCGGGGTCAGGTTCTGCAGCGTCTGGATGTGCTCGAGCAGCACGTCCGCCATCTTGTCCCGGCTCACGCCGTCGGTCGGCACGAGCATCGCGTAGCCGTCGCCGCCGGTGTCGAGGAAGTCACTCGTCGCCATCGTGAGCTTCATCGCTGCGTCGTTCGTAATCGGCGTGCCGTCGTCGAGCTCGATCGAGACGACGCGCTGGCCCGCGGGCAACCGCGTGTCGAAGACGACCTTGAAGCCGGAGATCTGGGCGAAGAAGCCCGCGGCGGCCGGGAGCATGCTCACGCTGTGCTCCATCAGCCCCCACACCTGGGCGCCGGTGACGGTGCGGGTGACGACCGAGTTGCCGAACGGCAGCACCGAATACGCGTCACCGACGACCAGGTCGTACGGCGGGCTCTGGTCGAAGCCTGCGACCGGACGGTGCAGCGACTTGTCCTGGGGGACGTAGCTCGAGGGCAGCGACGAGCGGATGCCGCCGCCGTTGGTGAAGGCGATCTGCACGCCGTACTTCACGCGCATCGAGTCGGCGACGAGGTTGCCGATCGGGACCTCGCGCAGGCGCTCGACGTTGTTGCCGCGGAAGAAGACGTCCGTGGTCTTCGCCACCGCGCCGTCGAACTGGACCGCGAGGTCGGCGCGATACGGCTCGAGCAGCGAGACGATCGCGGGGTCGGGCACGATCTGATCGGAGAGCGGCGTCACGAACTCGACCGAGGGCTCGCTGGTCTTGCCCTTCTTGAGGTCGACGGTCAGCTTGATCTTCGCGAAGCTGAGGCCCTGGCTCTTGTTCTCGACGACGAGCGCGCCGTTGACGACCTCGTTCACCGACACGTTCGTGTGGTCGCCGAGGACGACGTCGAAGCCGCTCAGCTTGCGCGCGAAATCCATGAGCGGGCCGGTCGGCTCGCCTGCCGCGTCGGTGCCCGTCGCGCCGAGGTGCGCGAGCGCGATGAACACCTTCGCGCCCTCGGCCTTCGCCGCCTTGCGCGCGTTGTTCGCGGCGTACGCCGGCGCCGTGACCTTGATGGTGCCCAGCGCGCCGGGCCTGAGCAGGTTCGCGGCGTCTTGGTTGGTGACGCCGATCACGCCGACCTTCACGCTGCCGATCTTGATGATCGTGTACGGGGCGACGCACAGATCTTCCGCGGAGGCCGTGCACTCGACGTTGTCGTTCACGTTCTTCAGGTTCGCCGAGACGAACGGGAAGCTCGCCAGATCGATCATCTGGCCGAGGTGCTCGAGCCCGGAGTCGAAGTTGTGGTTGCCGAGGGTGTCGGCGCGCACGCCCAGCGCGTTCATCGCGAGGACGGCCGGCTCGTCATCGAAGAAGCTCGACAGCGGCGGGGTCGCGCCGAAGGAGTCGCCGGCCATGAGCACGACGCTGTTGGGGTGCGCGTCCTTCTCCTTCTTGAAGTACGCCGAGAGGACGGCGGCGCCGCCCACGTTCCCCTGCGGGGTGGTCACCGGGTCGAGCTGACCATGCCAGTCGGACACAGCGAGGATCTGGATGGTCTGCTTCTCGACGACGTCCTGCTCGTCGGCGACCGTGCCCTCCCCTTCGCAGCCGCCCAACCCGAGCGCCAGCGCAGCGACAACCCCTACCCCGAGGAACCTCTTGCTCATGGCCGCGGGCCAAAGCACGAAGCGAGCCACTTAGGTCTGCCTACATTTGTCTACGATTTCGAGACGTGGTCCTCGGCGCGTTCGGCCGCTCGGATGGGCTCGCCTCGATCCATGGGTGGATCGCAGCGCCTCACGTCTCACCCGATTGCGCAATGATTCGCGCAGCTTGCGCTGCGCAGAGGCTCGCGCACTGGGCTCGACGGCGCGCCCTCGGGGCAGGGCCGCCGCGCCGCTCAGTGCGCGTTCGGTCGCAGCTGCTTCCGCAGCTTGCGGCTGAACGTCTGGGTGCACTGCCCCTTGCTGGCCTCGTAGTCGATGATCTCGCGCGTGAGGCGCGCGCGCGTCTCGACGGACAGCCCGGAGCAAGCCTTGACCTCCTCGGCGAGCTTCATGCCTTCCGCCGTCGAGGGCCACGTGGGCGCGACCGGCGCGCCGGTTCGAGTCGTCGCCGCAGGTCGTTGGTGGTGCGAGGGCTTCGTCTTGGTGACGTCCCGCATGCCGGTGTCCTCGGACTTTCGCCCCGTGCCGTGGCAGGCGGGACAGCGCGCTTCGCTGCCGAAGGAGTTCGAAAGGCGACCGTCGCCTCCGCAGACTGCGCAGGGCTCAGAGATCATGGGCACACCGGTCGGCCTCGGGGGTCTTGGGCCGTCGACGAAGCCTCGCAGATCGAACAGCCTGAGCACGCACCGTACGGCCGCGATCGGGGCCCAGCAAGGAACAACTCCTGCATTCTTCGCGCTCGCCCGCTAGCGCGGGGCCCTTCGGTTTTTCTTTCGGGCCGCTGCGCGTCCCTCGGCAAAACCGGAGCGCGAGGGAGAAGAATCGGGATTCTTCGCGGGCAGGTGAGCCGAGATCCGCAGGCGAGCGCGAGCGCGAGTCAGCCAGGCGCGAGCGCGCGCGTCGTATCCTCTCGCGACGCTCGCTCGGAGGACGCGATGACGCTCAAAGATCTGCCGATCACCCGCGCGCACCCGGCGCGCTTGATTCGAACCCGCTACCGCGGCGAAGAGCTGACCCTGGGCCCGACGCTGGTGACCGACGCCGAAGAGATCGCGGACGCCCTCAACGCGAGCCTGCCCGAGCTCAAGAGGTTCATGCCCTTCGCCCACGTCCAGCAGACGGCCCTCACGCAGCTCGAGCGGCTGCGCGGCGCCGAGGCGGACTACTTCGCGGGGCGCGACCTGACCATGGGGCTCTTTCGGGAGCGCCCCTCGGCCCGGCGCGAGCTCGTCGCGATGGTGGGGCTGCACCCTCGGGTGCCGCTCAACCCGCGAGGCCTCGAGCTCGGCTACTGGGCGCCGACCCGCGCTGCGGGTCAGGGGACCACCACGTTCGCTGCGAAGACGGCGATCGTCTACGCGTTCGACAAGCTGGGCGCCGACCGCGTCCAGGTCATGTGCGACGAGGCGAACACGAGGAGCCGGCGCGTCATCGAAAAGTGCGGCTTCGCGCTCGAAGGGGTGCTCAGAAACCTCACCCCCGAGCCGGCGCCCGAGCTGGTGGCGAACGGCTACGTCTCGACCGGGCGACACCCGATGCTCGCGCTCTTCCCCGACACGTTCGCCGCGCTGCCGTGGGTCGCCGAGGTGCGAGCGGCGATGCGCTACGTGAACCTCGCCGGCCACGAGGTGTAGCATCGACGCATGGTGAGGCACTCAACGCGCCGCGCGAAGGCGCACCGCATCCTGCTCTCGTTCGTCGCTGCCCTGTTCATGCTCGCCACCAGCGCGCGCGAGGCCAGAGCGGACGACCGCGACGTCATGCTCTTGGTCGGCATCGGCCTGCTCGCCGGCGGGGTCGTCGCAGGCGCACCGGGCGTCGCGATCCTGGCGGTCTGCGACGAGGGCAGCGACTGCTACAGCACCGAGACCACGGTGGCGGGCTGGGTGCTGCTCGCCCCGGGTCTACCGGGCATCCTGGTGGGCGGCATCTTGATCGGCGCCGCCGCCGGCTCCTCGAGCCGGCGCGTGAAGAACACCCTCGACGAGCTGCCGGTGCAGGTCGCCCTGGGCCCCATCGCACCGCGCCGGGGCCCCTCCCCCATGACCCCAACGGCGAGACCCGAGCCAGCCCCCTCAGGGGCGATGCTCGAGCTGAGCTTCGCGTTCTGAAGGAGGCGAGCGCGAAAAAGCTCCCGCGCTCCGGATTTCGCGCGCGCTGCGCGGGCGAAATCCGAAGGGCCCCGCGGCAGCGGGCGAGCGCGAAAAGAGACAGCGCTAAGAAGACAGCAGCTGCTTGGCGATGACGATGCGCTGGATCTGGCTCGTGCCTTCGTAGATCTGGAGGACCTTCGCGTCGCGCATGAGCTTCTCGACGGGGTACTCCTTCGTGTAGCCGTTGCCGCCGAACACCTGCACCGCGTCGACCGCGGTCTGCATCGCGCTGTCGGCGCCGAAGGCCTTGGCGATGGCCGAGGTCATCGGATCGCGGACGTGTCGATCGAGCTGCCAGCCGGCCTTCATGTAGAGCAGGCGCGTCGCCTCGACCCGGATGGCCATCTCCGCGAGCATCGCCGCGACGAGCTGGTGCTGACCGATGGGCACCCCGAAGGTCCTGCGCTCCTTCGCGTAGGCGGTCGCCTCGTCGAGGGCGCGCTGCATGAGGCCCGTCGCGCCGGCCGCGATGTCGGGCCGGGTCTGGTTGAACGTCTCCATCGCCAGCTTGAAGCCCTGCCCCTCCGGGGCGAGCAGGTTCTCCTTCTTCACGACGACGTCATCGAGGTGGAGGACGGCGGTGTCGCTGGCGCGCTGGCCGAGCTTGTCTTCCTTCTTGCCGACCTTCAGGCCCGGGGTGTCGCGGTCGACGATGAAGGCAACGATGCCCTTGTGCTTGAGCGCCGGATCGATGGTCGCGAACACGACGTAGAACCGCGCGTAGCTGGCGTTCGTGATCCAGCACTTCTGGCCGTTGAGGACGTAGTCGTCGCCGACCTTCTTGAAGCGGGTGGCGAGGCCTGCGACGTCGCTGCCGGCGCCGGGCTCGCTCGTGGCGTAGCTGGCCATGATCGGCTCGCTGGTGAGCATGCCGAGGTACTTCTTCTTCTGGGCGTCGCTGCCCCCGAGGCGAATCGGGGTGAGCGCGAGCTGGTTGGCGGTGATGCTGGTCTGGATGCCGGTGCAGCCGTACGCCATCTGCTCGGTGATGAGCGCGTTCTCGAGCTCGCCGAGGCCGGACCCGCCGTGCTCCTCCGGGACGCTCGGGTTCACCAGGCCCAGCTCCCACGCGGCCTTGAACACGTCCATGGGGAAGCGCGACTCGCGGTCGCACTCGGCGGCGACCGGGATGATGCGCTCCTTGGTGAAGCGTCGCGCCGTATCGATCAGGGCCTTGTGCTCGTCCGACAGAGAAAAGTCGACCACGTTGCTTACTCCTTGAGCTGCTTCTTCCTGCGCTCGAGCTCGGCGCGCACGGCGCGCGCCCCGAGCGTGTAGCCCGTTATCAGCCCGAGCAACAGCACCGTCGGGATGTACAGGAAGTGCGCCGAGGTCATCATCCCGAAGTCCATCGCTCAGGCCTCCTCCTCCCCAGCGGGGCTGCGCTTGGTAGAGGGCGTGGACGCCGCGGCGCGGGTGCGCTCGAGCGCCTTCTCGAGCGCGCCGACCTTCTCTTCCAGGGCGCGGGTGCGCCGCCAGGCGAGCGCTACGAAGAGCATCACGGCGACCCAGACGATCGCGTAGGCCGCCACCAGCAGCGTCTCACCGCTGGTGGTCTGAGGCTCGTTCGTGACCGGCGCGAACGAGCCAGGCTGGCCCCCCACGGCAGAGGGCGCCGCTGACGGCGCGGGGGAGCCGCTCGAGGCGGGCTGCAGGGACGCGATGACGGTACGCACTCAGTCCTCCACGACGCCGAGCTGCAGCGCCTCTTCCTCCGCGTGCTCGAGCCGCGCGGCGGCGCGGTCTTGCCGCATCCGTAGCCAAATCAGGGTGACCGACAGCAGCGTGAACGCGACGAAGCCCAGCAGCAGCGCGGTCTTCATGTCCGCGTGCTGCAGGCCGCCGCCCTTGCCGGTGACGACCTGTGGGTGGGTGCCGCCCCACTTGCGCACCGACAGGTGGATGATGGGCAGGTTCGCCGCGCCGAGCACGCCGAGGGCCGCGGCGAACTTCTTCTCGGCCTCTCCGCCCGATGCGAAGACACGCATCACCACGTAGGCCACGTAGATGAGCACGCTGAGGAGCGAGGTCGTCAGCCGCGGATCCCAGGTCCAGTAGACGCCCCACGCCTTGCGCGCCCACAGCGGCCCGGTCGTCATCACGACGAGGCCCATCACGACCGCCACCTCGGCGCCGGCGCGCGCGAGGGAGTCCCACGCTTGCGTGCCTCGGTACAGGTACCCTGCCGAGCCGATGAAGCAGCCCGCCGCGCCGAGGTACATCGCGTAGGCCGACGGCACGTGGAAGTAGAAGATCTTCTGGACGATGCCCATCGTCGCTTCGACCGGCGCCTTGAAGGCGATCCAGTAGAGCGTCACGAGCAGCGAGAGCGCCGTCAGGGCGACCAAGCCCAAGAACGCTGCGCCGCCCGGGCCCGCTGTGCTTCGATCACCTTCGGCCATCGCAGAGGCGGACCGTAGTTCCAAGAGTCCGGGTATTCAAGCCGAGCGCGGGACGGTAGACTCGCCCGAGCTTCCCGGTGGCCCACTCCCCCGAACAAGCCGTTCACACAGGCGGCCGACCCTCCCGAGCTCGCCCCCGGCACGTTGATCGACGGCCGCTACCGGGTCGTGCGCGTGATCGGCGTGGGCGGGACGGGCATCGTCTACGAGGTCGAGCACGACCGCACGGGGCAGCGGCTCGCGCTCAAGACGCTGCTCGATCCGCAGCAAGCCCCGCGGCTCGAGCAGGAGGCGCGGGCCCTCGCGAAGCTCCGCTCGGCTCATGTCGTGAAGGTGGTGGAGCTCGGCCACTGCGACGCCGGGCCGTTCATGGTGATGACGCTGCTCGTCGGGCGAAACCTGCGCGACGTGCTCGAGTCGAAGGTGCGCCTGCCGCTGTCGTTCGTCTCGAACCTGGCCGTCCAGGTCGCGGAAGGGCTCGACGAGGCCCACCGCGTCGGCCTCGTTCATCGGGACCTGAAGCCCGACAACATGCACCTGGCCGATCCGGCCGACGCCGACACCGAGGTCACGGGGCCGGAAGGCAAGCCGCCCCACGACCTCACGTTCGTCACGGTCTTCGACTTCGGGGTCGTGAAGATGTCGGCGGCGGAGCTGAACAACCCGCTCACCCGAACCGGCTCGACCGTCGGGACGCCGTATTACATGAGCCTCGAGCAGCTCCGCGGGGCGGGCACCGTCGATGCCCAGAGCGACGTCTACGCGCTGTGCGTGGTGCTCTACGAGTGCCTGGCGGGGCAGCGGCCGTTCGAGGCCGGCACGCTCGGTGATCTGATC
Organism: Polyangiaceae bacterium; assembly: GCA_016719945.1. Lineage (GTDB taxonomy): Bacteria > Myxococcota_A > Polyangia > Polyangiales > Polyangiaceae > Xiheicaenibacterium. The sequence continues at coordinate 220,867 of JADJYE010000008.1, forward strand.
TTCGCCATCTGCTCGATCAACCCGACGCCGCTGCGCACGCTGCGGCCCGACATTCCCGCGGAGGTCGCGGACGTCGTCATGCGCGGGCTGTCTCGAGAAAAGAAGGACCGCCCACAGGCGATGCGCGACCTCGCGCGCGTCTTCGCGCCCCACGCCGATCCGAGCTTCACGTTCTGGCTGCGCGTCGGAGAGTCGGCCCCGAAGCCCGTCGACGCGAAGCCAACCGCAGCCTCGACGCCGCGCCCCGCCGAGGGGGTCGCGCCGGCGCAGGCGCCCGCGGTCGCGAGCACGTCGTCCGCGACTGCGGAGGCGCCCGCCCGGCCCGCGGCGGCGGCCCCGACCGCTCCGACCCCCCCGAGCCCGCCGGTGTCGCCGTCGGCTGCGACGAGCGGCGCGGCCGCCACCGCCACGCCGCCGACCGAAATGGAGGAGGTGAGCGCCAAGCCGACCGCGACCGGCACCGGCAAACCCCCGGAGGCCAACAAGGTCACCAGCGCCGCTGCCCCGCTGCCAGGGCTCGCGCGACCCCGTCCCGCAGGCCTTCAGAAGCCGGTGCCGCCGCCGCGTCCGACGACGAAGCTCGGCGCCGCCGACGTTCAAGCTGCGCTCGCCGAGAAGAGCGGCCCGCCGCGGCCCGCCACGAGCAAGCCAGCTTCTGTGGCGCCGCCGGCCGCCGCGAGCCTCACCACCAAGATGGCGGCGCTCACCAAGCCCGAGGTCCTCAAGGTCGAGGCCCTCCCCAAGCTCGGCGCGCCGCCGAAGATCGAGGTGCCGCTCGCGCGCCCCGCGTCCGACCCCACGACGGCCGGAGAGATCCTCGACGAGGGCTCCACCCACAACGATCGCGAGACGCCCACCGAGATGTTCGTGCAGGGCGTGCACGGAGAGCCTGAGATCGAGGACGAGCCGAGCGGCCTGCCAACCGGAGAGATGGCGCGGGTCGGAGGCACGACCCCGCCACCGACGGGCCCGAACGGCTCCATCCCGACGATGAGCTTGCCAGCCGACCTCGCCCTTCCGCGCGCGATGTCCAATGAGGACAAGACCGCGATCCTCGATATCGCGGCCCTCCAGCGCAACCCTCCGAACCCTTCCCCCCGCTACGACGCCACCCCGCCCTCGAGCGCGTCGATGGCGGGTCCGACCTCGAGCGCCATCTCCCCGGCTCCGACCTTCGGCATGCCTGCCTCGCACGGACCGCAAGGCCTCGCGCCGGCTTCGCGCCAGAGCTTCCCTCAGATGGGGCAGCCGGGCGGCCCGCCCCTGAGCCCGATGGCGCCGCCTTCGCAGGGTGGGGCCAGGGTCTCGCCGATGCAGGAGCTCGGTCCACCGTCGGGCGTCGCCGCCGCTCCGTTCTTCGCGGCGGGGGCGCGCGGGCCGTCACCGCTGCCGAGCGCCGCTCGACCGGGGTGGGAGGTCGCGCTCACCAACGCCGGAGAGCGAGTGAACGCGCTCGCCTTCAAGGGCCTCGCGCGCTTCCGACGCGCCTCACAAGAGCAGCAGATCGTCGTCGTGATGGTGGGGACCGCGTCGCTCGCGGTCCTCGCGGTGCTGGTGATCTGGGCCCCTGGCTGGCGTGAAGAGCGGGCGGCGCATCTCGGTCTTCTGTGGCTCGAGCGCGGGCCGCGACCCGGCCTTCTCGGCGCTCGGACGTGCGTTCGGCGAGGCGCTCGCCGCCCGCGGACACGGACTGGTGTATGGCGGCGCCAAGATCGGCGTGATGGGCGCGGTGGCCGACGGCGCGCTGGCCGGGGGCGCGGAGGTGATCGGCGTGTTGCCGCACTTCCTCGCGGGCAAGGAGATCGCCCACGCCGGCCTCAGCGAGCTGCACCTCGTCGACACCATGCACGAGCGGAAGGCCAAGATGGTCGAGCTGTCGGACGCCTTCGTCGCTCTGCCCGGGGGCTTCGGCACGCTCGACGAGCTGTTCGAGGTCCTCACCTGGGCGCAGCTCGGGCTGCATGGCAAGCCTTGCGCGATCCTCGATTACGCCGGGTTCTTCGCGGGGATCGAGGCGTTCGTCGAGCGGGCGGCGAGCGATGGGTTCTTGAGGCCCGAGCACCGCGGCTTGCTCCTGTTTGGGACGCGCGCCGACGACGTGCTCGACGCGATCGAGCGCTACGTGGCGCCTGTCGTCGAGAAGCTCGTGTCGCCCGAGCAGCTGTAGTGGGGCGAGCGTGGCCGCTCAGGGGCTCGTCAGATCGTCGAGCGCCTGGAAGAGCGGACCGTCTTCCTCGGGGAGGCCAGCGACGGCCTCGACGATGCGCATCGTCGAGGTGTCGACCACGATGTTCACGGGGAACGCGTTGGCCTTGAACAGCGAGCCGACCGAATAGCTGGGATCGATGGTGGCGGGCCAGCGGGTGTCGTAGCGCGTCGTCCACGTCACGAGGTGATTGAAGGTCGCGGGGACGCCGACGTTCGGACCGTCTGCGAGCACGAGCAGGAACTGCACCCCGTCGGGGGCGTACTCCTCATAGTGGACAGGCAGGATGACGTCGGCCTCGTATTGGCAGGGCTGACACCACACGGCGCCGATGTTCACCAGCAAGACGCGCGGCTTCGGCACCCCCTCGCCGTGGACGGACCCCTCGGGGAACGTCCCGTCGCCCGTCGGGTTGTAGAAATCGGCCAGCTCGATGTCGACGCTCTCGCCCTGGTCCTGGGCGGGGTTGGGCAGGCCGACGAGCTTGAAGTTGCCGATGACAGCGCCCTTTTCGACGCCATACGGGCCGGCCGGGTAACCCGACGAGCCGCCCGGTGCCTGGCCCTGGCCCTCGGGGAATGGAGGAGCTTGGCCTCCCTCGCAGGCCACGACGACCGGAACGCTGAGGGCCACGAGCACGGCGCCGAGGTGCCGACGGGGCGAGAGCGAGTGCGCTGGAAGCATGGGGAAGCTCGGGGTCGAAGGTAGCACGACCCGCCCTCGCCGCTCTGGGTGGCAGTGTCCCCGCGGGCCCTGTCTGCGCGGGCTTTTCCAAGGCGGTGGATTGGGTCTAACCTTTCATTCGTGGGTCCAGGCTCCGTCGTGGCCGACCGATACGAGGTCGTCCGGCTCCTCGCGCGTGGGGGGATGGCCGACGTCTACGACGCTCGCGACAAGAAGAGCGGCGGGCGCGTGGCGCTCAAGGTACTCCGCGAGGGACTCTCGAAGGACCCGGAGGTCGTCACGCGCTTCCAGCGTGAGGTGCGGGCCGTCTCGAGCCTCAAGAGCGGCCACGTCGTGCGCGTCTTCGACTGCGGCACGACCACGCGCAATCGCCCGTTCATGGTCCTCGAGTTCCTCTCGGGCGCCGACCTGGGCAAGGAGCTCGCGAAGCGCGGAGCCATCCCGCTCGCCGAGGCGGCGCAGTACCTCACGCACGCGTGTCACGCGATGATCGAAGCGCACGACGCCGGCATCATCCACCGCGATCTGAAGCCGTCGAACCTGGTGCTCGCAGAGGAGGGCGGCAAGCGCGTCCTCAAGATCGTCGACTTCGGCATCTCCAAGCTCCGGCGCGACACGCAGTCGGAGGACATCACGAACACACACGCGCTGTTCGGCTCGCCGCTCTACATGTCCCCCGAGACGTTCCGCTCGGCGAAGGGAGCCGACGAACGCAGCGACATCTGGTCGCTCGGGGTCATCTTCTACGAGATGATCACCGGCGCGCCCCCGTTCGCCGCCGAGAACGCGATCGCCGTGGGCCTCGCGGTGACGCGCCAGGCGCACACGCCTCCGTCGCTGCGCAAGCCGGGGCTGCCGGGCGCGACCGACGTCGTCGTCGCGCGGGCGCTGAAGAAGGACCCGAAGGAGCGCTACCAGACCATGCGTGAGCTGCTGGCCGCGCTCGAGGTGTTCACCCCGCGGGGGCGCAACGAGACCATGGCCATCCCGCGGGTCGAGGATCGCGCCGACGCGAACGCTGACGACGAGCCCCGCACGATGAAGCGAGATCTCGTCACCGAGATCGGCATGCGCTCGATGCCCTCGATGTCGGACGAGCCCGCGACGAGCGTCCGAGCTGGCGACGCCGACGAGCACGACAAGCCGACGCGCAGCGTGACGCTCGACGCGTTCGCCGCGCTTTCGCGCGAGGACATGGGCGCCGACGTCGAAGGGCCGACGCGGATCCGCGAGCCCGGCGGTCCGGCCTCGCGGCCCTCGATCGCAGGGCCGGCCACGCCTCCGCCGGCGGCGACGGAGCCGACCGGAGGCGACCTTCGCGAGGGCAGCTCGACCGACGAGGCCGCCGCGCCTCGCCCCTCCGACACCGGACGGGTCGAGAGCCCGATGAGCGTCACCACGTCCCCCGAGACGCCAACGAAGAAGGGCGGGACGAAGACGGTGCGGTGGGTCGCCGCGGCGGCCCTGGTCTTCGGCGTCGGCGGCTTTCTGATCGCCAAGAGCTCCGAAGATGCGCCAGCGGCAGCGTCACCCAGTGGCGAGGCGAGCGCGTCCCCGGCCGACAAGCCGGCCGCCGCGGCCACGGCCACTGCGACAGCGACGGCTGCGCAGGCCGCCGAGCCTCCGGCCGCCCAGACCGCACAGAGCGCGGCTGCCGAGGAGACGGCCTCGAGCTCGGCCGAGGCCGCACCCTCCACCGACCCCGCGCCCGCTGACCCCGCGAGCGCCGAGCCGTCCGCGACCGTCGCCGCTCCACCCGTCACCGGGCCCCGCAAGCCGAAGCCTCCGAAGCCCGCGGCGACGTTCGTTCCGAAGGGGATCTGAAGCGGCGCGTGCGGTCGAGCGCCGCTCGCGCCGCTCTTGGCGACGCGCGGATCAGCCCAACCACGGCTCCGCGATCGACATGTGCCCCTCGAGCGCCACATCGCCGCGAGTGGTGCTCTAGGCGCAACAATGAATTGTGGCCCCTTCGCTCGACATGGGGCGCACCCAAAGCCACAGTCCGAGCCTCTAGACGGCCCAGCGCCCGCACCCACAAGGAGCCTCCAGACCATGCGTTCGTACCTCCCCGCCCTCGCGTTGCTCGCCTCGCTCTCCCTGCTCGGAGCCGCCTGCGAAGACCCGGCGAAGAACGTCACGGCAGCTTCCGTCGACAGCGCCAAGCCGACCGACGGCAGCAAGCCAGCGGGCGCGCTGCCCCTCTCGCTCGCCGACTCGAAGGTGGAGTTCACCGGCTCGAAGCTGTCGGGCAAGCACGACGGCAAGTTCGAGAAGTTCTCGGGCTGGGCCTACATCGACGGCACCAAGCTCGAGACGGCGAAGCTGTTCGTCGAGATCGACGTCGCGAGCGTGAAGACCGACTCGACCAAGCTCGACGGTCACCTCAAGAACGACGACTTCTTCGCCATCGCGCAGCACCCCACCGCGACCTTCCAGCTGACGGGGCTGAAGGAGCTGAAGGTGGACGGCGCGACCCACGAGATCACAGGCAACTTCAAGCTGCGCGGCGTCGAGAAGAGCATCACCTTCCCCGCGACGGTGACGATCGAGAAGGACTCGATCCACGCGAAGGCGGAGTTCAAGATCAAGCGCTTCGACTTCGGCGTGAACTACAAGGGCAAGGAGGACGACCTGATCCGCGACGACGTCGTCATCCGCCTGGACGTGAAGGCGAAGGCGGGCTGACGGTCAAGGCGGGGCTGTGACGCCGTCCGGAGCGATGGCGTCCCAGCCGGTGGCCTTCGCGAGCTTCGCGAGCGCGAGGTTCAGCTCCATCGTCGCGTTCATCGTGTTGAAGCGGTTGACCGCGTATTGCTTGGCCGGCTCGAGCAGCTCCTTGTCGTCGATGGTGCCGACGTCGATGCCCTGCTGAACCGTGATCAGCCACTTCTTCGCCCGGCTCATCGCCTTCGCGTAGGCGTCGCGGCGAGATTTCCAGTCGACGACCTCGGCGTGCGCCACGCGGACCTCGGCCTCGACGCCGCCGTCCGCGAGCTCCACGGTCGCCTTCATCTCGGCGAGGTTCGCCTTCGACTGGCGCAGGCGAGCCTCCTGAGGGACGAAGTCGAGGTTCCACTGGAAGACGAGCCCTGCCCCGTAGCGGAGGTAGTTGGCGGGGTCGTAGGTGAACGGGTTGATCTGGTCGTCGATCTCCGGGGCGACTCCGATCCCGAGGTTCAGCCCCAGGCCGATGTCCGGGTAGAAGCCCGACTCGGCGAGCTTGACCTGCGCCGCGCGCGCCTCGAGCCCGTAACGGGCCTGCGCGAGCTCGGGGCGATACTTCGAGGCGCCCTCGAGGTACTTCTCCACCGGGAGCACGTCGTGCGCGGGCGGCGCGAGCGGCACGTCGGGGACGTCGAAATCCGCGACCCCCGTGTAGAAGCGCAGCCCGGCGAGCGCCACCGTCTCCCACTTCGTCGCTTCGGCGGCGCGCACGTCGAGCTCGGCGGCGAAGGTCTGCAGCTTGAAGAGGTCGAGCACGTCCGCCTCGCCGTCATCGACCTTCGCCTCCAGGCCCTTCTCGCCGTCGTCGAGGGTCTTCTTCACGTCGGCGAGCAAGAGCTTGCCGTCACGCGCCAAGAGCAGGCCGTAATAGGCGCGGCGCACCTCGAGGCGCACGAGGTCACGCTCCTTTTCGACGCCGGCTTCGTGGACCTTCACGTTCGCCTCTGCCGCCTCCCAGAGGTTCGAGATCTTGCCGAAGGTCCACAGCGGCAACACCCCCTCGAGGTTGATGCGCCACGCGAGGGCGACGCCGCTCGACAGCGACACGTCGTTGTCGGGGCTGTACGCCGACGTGCCGACGATCTCGGGCGCGACGCCGACGCCCCCGGAGAGCTTGAACAGGCTGTACGGGGCCGAGTGGGCCTCGTCGAGCTGGGCGCGGGTAAACCTCAGCTTGGCGCGCGCGGCCTTGATGTTGGGGTGGTTCTTGTCGGCGAGGTCGAGCGCCTCGGCGAGGGTGCGGCCCTTCTTGGCGGGGGCGGCGAGCGCCTCGACCTTGGGCGCGACCGCCGCGGGCGCGGGCTCGTCGGCGCGCGCAGCGCCGCCCGACAGGAGCATGGCGAGGGTCGCGGTGGCGAGGCGAGCTGCCGAGCGCACGGGCCCGGAAGCTATCATGGTTGCCGCTTCGCTTCGCGCCCCTCCGCGCGCCCTCTCGCGCGCTTCACGAGCCGGCGAAAGTTCGCGCGATCCATCCCCGCGATTTCCGAGGCGCGCGTGACGTTTCCGCCCGCGTGCGAGAGCACGTCCTCGACGTACGCGCGTTCGAACGCGACGAGCTCGCTGTGTCGAGCCTCGGCGTACGCCGGCGGCGGACCGCCGCGGCGTGGCGGCGCCGCCTTACGCTCGAGCCCGAAGTCGCCGAGCGTGAGGACCTCGTGGCTCGCGCTGACGGCCGCGCGTTCGACGCGCGCCCACAGCTCCGGGACGTTGCCTGGCCACGGCTCGGCGCGCAGCGCCCGCAGGGCGTCCGGGCTGACGCGCTTGGGCGGCAGGCCGAGGCGCTCCAGGGTCGCGCGCAAGGCCTGGTACACCAGCACGGGGATGTCACCCTTGCGCTGTCGCAGCGGCGGCACGTCGAGGACGTGCCGCGCGAGCGCGTAGAACAGCTCGGTCGAGAAGCGACCTGCCCGCTCGTCGTCGCGGACGGCGGGTGAGGCCGTGGAGATCACGCGCGCCCCGATCCTGCTGCGCAGCGCCTCGAGCAGCACACCCTGGCGAGGGGAGTCGAGCGCGTCGACCCCGTCCAAGACGAGGGTGCCGCCCCCCGCAGCCTCACGGGCCTCGTCCAAGGTGAGCTCGAGCTCGGCGGGTGAAGACGGCTCGCGCAGCGCGGTGACCACCAGCGGCCGCGTGGCGCGCGGGCTCTTCGCGTGGAGCCAGCTCGCGAGCAGGCGCTTGCCCGCGCCAGCCTCGCCGAGGATCAACACCGGGCCGGGGGTGCTCGCGACGCCGCTCGCGCGGTCCATGAGCGCTGCGGTCGTGGGGCACGCCGCGACGACATCCGGGATCGCCGGCGGCCCAGCGGCGCGCACCGACGCAGCGTCGGCGGCGCGCGCCGCGCTCTCCACCAGCACCGCCAGCCCCGGGCTCGGCGCGTCGGAGCGCTCGAGCACGGCGAAGACGCGACCTCGAGCCGACGTCGCGGCCATTTCATCGGCCGGCTCGACGAGCGCGAGGATCTGGGCGCGGCCGAGCAGCTCTGTCAGCGCGCCGCCGCGCGCCAGGGCCGGCTCGACCTCGGCCCACGGCGCGAAGAGGACGAACGGCGCGCGGCCATGCACGAGCGCCGGGAGCGCGTCGAGGCTCTCCAGCGTGTGCGGATCGAGGCCCGCCGCGACGAGCGACCGCGCCCAGCTCCGCCGCAGCGCAGCCCGCGGGTCTACCAGCAGGACGCGGGCAGACGCCGAGCTCGGTCGCTGTCTGCCCACGAGCGGGATCGGCGGCGCGCCCCGCTCAGAGCGAGGGCATGCCGGTCGTCGACTCGGCGACCGTCAACGTCTGCCGCGGACCGGGCGGGAGGTCGATCTCCGAGCGACCCGAGGCCTTCTCGTAGATCGTGTCGATGTTGACGACGAGGTCGAGGTAGAACACTGCGGACGGGCTGTAGAAGATGTTGCGGCTCTTGCCGTCTTCACCGAGCGTCAACGTCTCGTTGTTGTACCCGATGTTGATCTGGAACATGTCGTAGATGGGCTGCGACAGCGAGACGTCGAAGGACGAGTCGGTGAAGTAGGTCGAGCGATCGTCGAGGCGATCGGCCTGCTGGCACTCGCCCATCACGATCACCTCGCAGTCGTTGCCCTCGAAGTCGTGACGGAAGCGGCTGATGAGCCGAAACTGCGTGGTCAGCGACAGGTCCTTGTAGAGCGGCAGGGTCGCGGTGACCGACGGGATGACGCGATCGATGTCCATCGAGCGGAAGGACAGCTGATCGGACAGCAGCGTCTGCCCGGACGGGGCCTGACGGGTGCGCTCGAGGCCGCCGTTGGTCGGCGTGTACGAGCGCGCGAACAGGTGCGACCAGGTGACGCCAGCGATCACCGACAGGTTGTTGAGGCCGGCCGCGGCGTTGCCGAGGAGGCGGAACTTCTGGGACAGCGAGCCGCCGAGCGACACCACGCCGTACCGGCCCTGGTTGAGCGAGATCTTCGAGGTGGGGATCGCGTAGCGGGCGCGGACCGCGGCGCCGGTAGACCACTCGTTGTCGTCGCTCTTGTAGATCGTGCGGTTGTAGCCGAGGCCGACCTGCGTATCGCGGAACTGCGGCTCGCGCTGGGTCGTGGTGCTGCCGCTGTCGGTCCACTCGACGCCGACGCCGAGCTCGGCGAACGCCGAGATCTTATCCTTCGGAAGATCGAGCAGATAGATGTTCGGGGAGAGGAAGAAGTCCCACGTGTAGACGTCGTCCTCGGTGCCGATGTTGTCCCGCCCGATGCCGACCGTGGTGGTCGAGACCGACTGATTCCAGGTGAACGAGGTGCCGCGCCACATCAGCGGCGCGTCCTCGGCCTTCTGCTCGGCGCCAGCCTTGTCGGCCGCGGGCGCGGTCGGCGGGGCTCCCCCGGGGGACGCCGGCGGCTGACCGACGACGGGCGCCGGCTGCGCGGCCGCGTCTTGGGCCCAGGCTGACGCGGGGGCCACCGCGGCGGTGGCGAGGGAAAGCGCAGAGATCGTGAGGAGTCGCGGCAAGGGCGCGACAAGAGTGCTCGGCAGGAGTTTCACTGGTTGTTTCCCCGACGTCGAAGGAGGTCGCGTGTCCCACAGGTGCGAGGTCGCGTCAATCGTGCGGTCCAGCAGCAAAGCAGGAAGCGTGCCTTGGTCGATCGCAGGCATTTATATACGCGGTTACCTCGCGGAGTGGGGCGAGCGTTAGCAAGGTGACGCCGGGCGCGCTTCGGGCGCGTGAGCCAACCTGCTAGAACCGGAGCGTGGACGCCAACCCGACCGCTGAGTCGCCCCGCGCCGCCGGCACCCGGCCCACCGAGCTCACCGCGCTGCTCGGCCGCGGCACCGAGTTCGAGGGGAAGCTCACCTTCTTCGGCCGCGTCCGCATCGACGGGCGCTTCTCCGGAGAGATCCGCGGCGACGACGTGCTCGTGATCGGCGAGGGCGCGAGCATCGAGGGCACGATCGAGGTGGCGACCTGCATCGTGACCGCCGGGGAGGTCCGCGCGGACATCCGCGCGCGCGAAGCGATCGAGCTGTACTCACCCGCGAAGGTCGTGGGCTCGCTGCGCGCGCCGGCGATCTTCATCGATCGTGGGGTCGTGTTCGAAGGCACGTGCACCATGGCGCCGCTCGACGAGGCCCCGGCGCCGCAGGTCGCTGCGGCGCTCGAAGAGACGCAGGTCGACGGCGGCGAGAGCGGCGGATGAGCGACGGGCGGCGGGTCGGCGCCCGCCTGCTCTGCCCGGTCACCGTCTTGCCCACCGAGCGCCACGTGGAGCGCTCGCCGGGCGCGGCGGTCTCGTCCCAGCGGCGGTTCTTGGAGCGCCTGCGCGGCGCGGTGGATCCGCGCCCGGCGGCCCCGGCGGCGCTGCTCCGGCTGCTCGCGCAGCGCGCGGCCGCGGAGGCGAACGGCTCCTCGAGCCGCGTCGGGCTCGCCGCCGCGGCGGACGCGACCGTCGCCGCCTTGAGGCGAGCAGGGACGACGGCGAGCGACCTCGAGGCGGCGGGGACGGCGCGGGGCAAGGCCCTCTCGGCCACGCTGCAGGCGATCGACCGACGTCTCTCCGAGCTCGACCGCGCCGATGGCCGTTGCCCGATCCGGCGAGCGGACGCTGCGAAGCTCTTCGACCTCGCGCTCCCCAAGGCCGTGACCCTCGACGGCGTCGTCGCTGTCGACGGCGCGCAGCGCGAGGCCTGGCTCGCCGTACACGCGGCGATCCGGGCGCGCGGCGGCGAGGGGGTGACGATGCGGCTGCCTCGGCTCGTGGGCCCCGCCGAGCCGGCGATGGCGCGGGCCGCAGAGGCGCTGGAGGCGGAGCTCGCCGACGAGCCCGACCCCTTCGAGCTCGAGTGGGTCGACGCGCCGCCACCAGCTCGCGAGAGCGTGCTGTCGGCCCACGGAGACGCCGCGGAGGCGCGCGCGGTGGCGGCGTTCGTGCGCGCAGCGCTCGACGCCGGCGCCCGGCCCGACCGCGTGCTGATCGTCGTGCCGGGGCGCGACGAGGCCTTCCTGGCGCCGCTCCGGGCGTCGCTGCGTGAGGCCGCGGTGCCGTCGAGCGAGGCGTGGGGCCCCCCCGTCGATCGCAGCCCGGAGGCGCGCTCGCTGCTCTCCATCCTGTCCATGGCGGGCGGCAGGCTCGACAAGGACGCGCTGATCGAGCTGCTGCGGACCCCTGGGCTGCACCCCGGCAGCCTCGTGGGGTCGCGGGACGAGGCCGAGGCGGTCGCCAAGGCCGAGCGGCTCGCAGCCCGCCTCGCGACGCTGCCGATCTTGCAAGACAGGACCGGCGCGCTGTTCGTCGAGGTGATGCGTGACGCGCTCGAGCAGAGCCCGGGCGGCGACGCCTTCTGGATGCTCGCCGCGCTCGAGCGGCTCGTCGCGAGCCTCGCCGCGCTGCGTGGCGCGCCGACGGTCGACGCGTTCTTCTCGGAGGTGCTGCAGACCGTCGCCCGCCTGCGACTGGGGGATCCTTCGGCGCGTGAGCTACGTCACGCGCTGGGCTCCTCCGCGAGCACGCTGCGCGCGATCGGCGAGGGCGCCGTCGCGGTGCGCGCCGCGGTCGATGCGCTGGAGGCGATGAGGGACGCCCACCGAACGCTCGGGACCCACGCCGAGCCGCCGCAGCGGGTCGAGCTGGCCAGCGATCTGCGGCAGACGCTCGGCGCCGCCCGGACCGCCGCGAGGGGCGCCGCCTCGCGCGCCGGGGCCGTACGCGTCGGCGAGCTGCGAGAGGCGCCTGCGCTCGATCACGATCTGATCGTCGTCACCCGCATGACCGCGCGCGGCTACGCCCCCGACCCCGCCGTCACGCTCCTCGACGAGGTCACCCGCCGCCGCTTGCCCGCCGCCCGGCGGCCGCGCGGGGCGCGAGAGCGCGCGTGGGCGCGCGAGGCAGAGCTCGCCTGGGCGCTCGCGAGCGCCCGGTCGGTGGCGCTCTCGTACTCGTCCACCGACGACGAAGGGCGCGACGCAGGTCCGCCGCACAAAGAGGTGCTCGCGGCCAGCCTGCGAGGCGCGACGGTCCGGCGCGAGCCGAGCTCGCGCCTGTCGCCGAGCGCTTCGTTCGTCTCGACGCGCAGCTGGGAGCTCGCGCGGCTCGCAGCGGGGGCCTCTCCTGCCAGCGACCTCTCGGCCCGCGTGTCCATCGAGCGCGAGCGCCAGGCGTTCTTCGCGGATCCCACGGCGCGCCCCTCGGCGTTCGCGGGGCTGGTGGCCGCGCCGCACGGCCCCGCGCTGGTCGAGCGTCTCGGGGGCAGCGCGCCCGAGACGGCGGTACCCGTGACGTTCGTCGAGCGCGCCCTCAAGTGTCCCTTCCGAGCGTTCTCGGACCGCGTTTTGGGTGCGCGCAGGATCGACGAGGGCGCAGAGCTGCTCGACCCTCGCGAGCGGGGCGATCTGCTCCACCGAGCCCTGCACGCGGCCTACGACGCGAACGCTGCTCTGCCGCCCTCTGCGACGAAGGACGCGCGCCTGTCCGCGGCCCGCGCCGCGGTGGAGAAGGCGCTCGGCCTCGGCTCGTACGCGACCCCCTTGCGGCGCGTCGAGCGCGAGCGCGCGGCGAACGACGCGCTGGCCGTGCTCTCGGACGAGCTCGACGCGCCCGCAGCGGTCGCGTACCTCGAGGGTGAGCTGCGGTTCGGTCCAGGCGAGCCGGAGGGCCGCGGGCCGCTCGCGCTCCGCGCGGCGGACGGCGCGGCCGTGTACGTGAAGGGACGCATCGATCGCGTCGACGCCTCCCCGGATCGCCGCCGCCTGCGCGTCGTCGACTACAAGTCTGGGGCGTCGGCGAAGTCTCCCGGAGACTACGATCTCCAGCTGCCGATCTACGCGAAGGCGTCGAGCCGCTTGCTCGCCCACGACGGCGCGCCCCCCGAGCTGTCCGCCGTCTACATCACGGTCGCCCCCGGCGGGCTCGCCACCGTCACGCCGAAGAGAGAGGCCGAGCGCGCGCTCGACGTCGACGCGCTCGACCGGGCGGAGCGCCTCGCGGCGGACACCTTGGTCCGACTGTGGCGAGGGCTCGTCCCGCCTCGCCCTGCGATCGCGACGGCGTGCACCCGCTGCGACGCGCGGGGGCTCTGCCGGCGCCCTGCGGTCATGGCCGACGGCGATCCGGCGGTCGACGACGCGGCGGGGCGGTGATGGACGCCGACCGCGTGATTTACGGCTTTTCGCGGAACGTCGTCGTCGCCGCGAGCGCGGGGACGGGCAAGACGCACCGCCTGACCTGCCTCTACGTCATGCTCACGCTCGGCCTCACGTCGATGGGCCGCTCGAGCCGCAGCGAAGCGTGCCCTCCGCTCGCCGTGGACCGCATCGTGGCGACGACGTTCTCTCGCGCGGCGGCGCTGGAGATCCGCGCCCGCATCGAGCGCTCGCTCAGCGCGATCGCGGAGGGCTCGCCGAGCGCTCCCTTCCAGGCGGAGATCGCGGCCCGCCTCGCCGAGCTCGAGTCCCCGCCGAGCCCCGCCGAGCTCGCCGCGCGCGCGGGTCGCGCGCTCGCCAGCCTCCACGAGGCGCGCGTCGAGACCTTGCACGGCCTCGCCGCCGACCTGCTGCGTCGACACGCGTACGGGCTCGGACTGAGCCCCTCGCTGCAGGTCCTCGAGGAGTCCGAGGCCGAGGCGCTCGCCGACGGGGTGATCGACGAGGTGCTCGCGGGCGCGCTCGACGGCGAGCCGAGCGAGCGAGAGGCCGCCCAGGCGCTCGCGAGCGCGTGCGGCGGCTTCTTCCGCGCGCGAGAGCTCATCCGCCCGTTCTTCAACCGCGTCGATGAGGAGGGCCTCGACGTCACGTCGCTCCGCGCGAGCGACCACCTGGGCGCCGCCCGCGACCTGTACGCGAGGCTCGCGGCCGCGACCGAGCGCGCGAGCGCCTCCCCACGCGCGCAGATCGCGCAGGCCGCGCGCGCGCTCGGCGCCCAGCTCTCGGCCGCGCCGCCCGACGACCCTGCGCTGGGCCCGGAGGCCGAGACCGCCCTCGAGACGCTGTTCACGCAGAAGAAGGACAACCGCAACGCCGCGGCGGTCGTCGCCGAGGGAGATCTGTTCGAGCTCAGGGACGAGCTCTCCGCGCAGAACAGCCTCGGCAAGGCGCGGCTGCTCGCGGCGACGCTGCGAGAGGCGAAGGACCTCGAGGCCAAGGAGCGCTCCGTCCTCGCGCTCGTCGCGAAGATCCGCGCTCGCCTGTCCGAAGAGCACGCGGCGCGGGGGCTCGCGAGCTTCGGCGATCTGCTGCGGCTCGCGCGCGACGGCCTGAGGGACCACCCCGAGGTCGCCGCCGCCGCGAAGGACGAGATGGACGTGCTCATGGTCGACGAGTTTCAGGACACGAGCCTCGTGCAGCGAGACCTCGTGTACCTCCTGCGCTGTCGGGACGGTGAGCGAGCCCCCGGGGAGGACGCCGAGCCCGAGCAGCTCGAGGGCCACGGGCTGTTCGTGGTCGGCGATCGAAAGCAGTCGATCTACGCCTTCAGAGGCGCCGACGTGGCCGTCTTCAACCGCGTGTGCGGCGAGCTGTGCGGGGAGGCCGCGCGAGTCGGGCTCGACCTGCCGGCCGAGCGATGCTCGCGCCCCGCGCGCGCCGACCTGGTGGCGCTCTCGGTGAGCTACCGGAGCGGCCCTGCCATCGTCCGCTTCGTGAACGCCTTCAGCGCGCTCGACTTCGCGTCCGCTGCGGGAGCGGACCCCGACGTCGGCGTGGCCTATGGCCCGGCGGAGCAGCTCAGCTCGGCCAGCGACGCCGAGGGCGACCGGGTCGTGCTCGTGCGAGACGACGGCGCGCCCATCGACGAGCCGCTCCTGGCGGGCGACGCGCCGGCGCTTCGAGAGGCCTTCGCCGCCGCGGCGCTCGCGCACGAGCTCACCAGCGCCGGGGGCTTCGAGCTGCGCGACGTCGCGATCCTCGCGCGCAGGCGGGCGACCATCCCGCTCATCGAGGTGGCCCTCGGGCGGCTCGGGCTGCCCTACGTCGTCGCGGGGCGGGCGCTGTTCGACACCCTCGAGGTGCGCGACCTCAGCGCGCTGATCCGCCTCGTGCAAGATCCGCACGACAGAAACGCCCTCGCCCACGTGCTGCGCGGCCCGATGGTCGCGCTCTCCGAGGCAGCCCTGCTCGCGCTCTGCACGACGCGCGGCCTGGACACGACGGTGCTCTCGGGCGAGCCAGCGGCGAGGCCGAGCGCTCGCCTCGACCCCGAGTCCTTCCCCGAGGAGTCGGCGCGCCTCGAGCTGTTCCGAGCGCGCCTGTTGGAGCTGCGCCCTGCGCTCTTGCGCCTGCCCGCCGCGGACGCGATGCGCACCGCGCTGTCGGCGTTCGAGCTCGACCGCGTGATGGCCGCGCTCCCACGGGCGTCGTCGCGCATCGGGAACCTCGACCGCCTGCTCGACCTCGCGGGCGAGCGCGGGGGCAGCCTGCTCTCGTTCTCGCGCTGGCTCGAGCGGCAGATCAGCTCGGAGGCGGACGAGCCCGAGGCCGTGGTGTTCTCAGCGGAGGACGACGCCCTGCGTCTGCTCACGATCCACGGCGCGAAGGGCCTCGATTTCCCCGCGACGATCGTGGTCGATCTCGCGTCCGACGGGAAGGTCACGCCCCCGCCCATCGACTTCCTCAGGGTCGCGGGCGAGCCGGGCGCGCGGGCCGTCATCGACATGCGCGGCGACCGTCACGCGAAGCTCGCGAACCCGACGCGGACCGCGGCCCTCGCGCGAGGGCGCGTGCGAGCGGAGGTGGAGCGCGCGCGCATCACCTACGTCGCGGTGACCCGCGCGCGGCGCGTGCTCGGTCTCATCGGCAGCGCTCGCACGACGCAGCGAAAGAGCATGCACAAGACGCTCTCGGACCACGCGGACGGCGCGCTCCTCGGCCTGTTCGAGGTCAGGGCTTCGTCGGAGCTCGTCGGCTCGGCGCTCGGTGCGCCGACGCGCAGCGCGGCCGTCGAGCCGCCCGAGGCGCCGCTCGGCGGCCCGCGCGCGCTGGCCATCGCGAGCGACGTCGCGATCGCCACCACCCCGCTCGGCGTCTTTCGAGGCTGTCCGCGGCGGTTCTCGCTCAGGTTCTTGCTCGGCCTGGAGGAGCCCGTCGACACGGGGCAGCTCGGCCTGTTCGAGATCGACGCCCCGTCGAGCGCGAAGAAGGTCGAGCCGTTCGAAGCGGCCGACGAGGAGCCGGATCCGCGCGACGCCGGGCGCGCGGTGCACCGCGTGCTCGAGACGCTCCCCTTGGCTCGGCTGGGTGCGCCCGACCTCAGCGACGACGAGATCGCGAGCGCGCTCGCGCGCGATGGCCTGGGCGCGTCGCTGGCGGCGGAGCTTGCTCGCGGCGTGGCGCTGTTCGCCCGCGGCGCCTATGCCGGTCAGCTCGCGGGCGCTCGACGACTGGAGCGCGAAGCCGAAGTGGCCCTCACGCTGGGCGGGCTCGCGGGCGCGCCCCGCCTCTGCCTGCGCGGGACCGTCGACGCCTACGCCGTCTTCGATGACCGCATCGACCTCGTCGACTACAAGCTCGCGCGCCCCTCAGCGACCCTCGACCCCTACGCGTTCCAGCTGCGCGCGTACGCCCTCGCGCTGGCCCGCGAGGCCCCGGGCTCCCGCGTGCGCGCCGGCATCTTGTTCGTCGGCGCCGACGCGGAGCCGCGCTGGCTCGCGTCAGCCGACGGCGGGGACACCTTGGGCCCGCACGATCACGCGGCGTTCGGGGCGGAGCTCGACGCGCTCGCGGGCGACCTCGCGCGCGCTCGGGCGTCGGACGAGTGGCCCGGCGTCCCCCTGCCCCAGTGCCGCAAGGAGCGGTGCGGGTTCGTCACGGCCTGCCACCGCCCGGACGATCTCGCTCGAGAGCGCGCACCTCGACGCGGACGGCGCTGAACGCGGCGTTGCCTGTCGCGGCGTCGAGCAGGTGATCATCGGTCAGGTCATTGGCGCTCACTCCTGCGTGGCGCGCGGCGACGCCGAGCCTCGCCCCAGCCTTGCCGTGACCGAACCCGTGGGGCAAGCTCACGACCCCTCGCATCACGCTGTCGGTCAGCTCGAGCGGCGCCTCCACCCGACCCACCCTCGACTCGATCTCGACGCTCGCGCCAGCGCCGAGGCCGAGCGCCCCCGCGTCGTCGGGGTGCATCATGAGCGTGCAGCGCTCGGGCCCCTTGATCAGCGCGTGGCTGTTGTGGAGCCATGAGTTGTTGCTCCTCAAGTGGCGCCGGCCGATCAGGACAAAGCCTCGCTCCGCCGCCGCGACCGGCGTTCGCAGCAGGGCCTTGGCCTCCGTCAACAGCTCGGGCGGCGCGAGCGCGACCCGCTTGTCCCGGGTCTCGAGCGCGGCCGGGAAGATGGGCTCGAGCGGGCCCAGGTCGAGGCCGCTGGGGTGCTTCTTGAGGGCGCCGAGCGAGAGCTTGCGAGGCCCGCCGCGCAGCAGCCCTTCGAGGATGGCCTCGGGCCCGAGCCGCGCGCCGAAGCGCGTCGAGACCGCGCGCGCGGCGCGCCCGAGGGTCGAGCCGTCGAGCCACACGCGAGCGCCGAGCTCGAGCAGGATCTCCCAGTCGTCTCTTCCGTCGGGCGGCTTGGGCAGCGGGCGCGGTACGTACTTCGCGAAATTGCGCACGGCGAACGCGTTGAGCGCGACGTCGTAGTGGGAGCGCTCGAGCGGCGACACCGGCGGCAAGATGACGTTCGCGTGGCGGGTCGTCTCGTTCAGGTAGCCGTCGACGCTCACCATGAACGACAGCCGTGAGAGCGCGGCGTCGAGCCTCTTGCCGTTGGGCGCCGAGAGCGCGGGGTTGCCCGCGCACGTGAGCAGCGCGCGCACCTGCCCTGCGCCGCTCGTCTCGATCTCGTCGGCGAGCGTGGCGATCGGCAGCTCGCCCGCGACCTCGGGCAGGCCGCGTACGCGGCTCTTCCAGCGGCCGTGGCCGACGAAGCCGAGCATGCGCACGAGCTTCGTCACCTCCACCGCGGGGCTCGTGAACATCGAGCCGCCGGCTCGATCGAGGTTGCCGGTGACCGTGGCCAAGGCGTAGAGCAGCCACGCCGCGAGCGAGCCGTGGGGCTGGTGGCAGATCCCGACCCGTCCATAGACAGCGGCGCTCTCGGCGCGAGCGAAGTCGCGCGCGAGGCGCGCGATCGTCTCGGCCGGCACGCGCGTGTGAGCGGAGGCCGCGGCGAGCTCGGTCGACAGCGCGAGCGCCTCGAGCTCAGCCCACCCGTTGCAGCGATCGACCCAGCGCTCGGGCCGGGCGAGGCCCTCCTCGAACACGACCCGCAGCATGCCGAGCAGCAGCCACGGATCCGACGCGGGCGCGATGAACACGTGCTCGTCGGCGGCCTCGGCCGTCTCGGTGCGGCGCGGATCGACCACCACCACCCGCCCGCCGCGCGCGCGAATCGCCGCGAGCCGCGCGCGCATGTTCGGCGCGGTCATCAGGCTGCCGTTCGAGACGAGCGGGTTCGCGCCGAAGACGAGCAGGTGGCCGGTGCGCTCGAGATCTGGCACCGGCATGAGCACCGGGTTGCCGAACATGAGCTCGGCCGCGAGCATCTGCGGGACCTGATCGGAGGACGACGCCGAGTACAGGTTCTTGGTGCCGAGGGAGCGCAGCACGATCTGCCCGACCGTGAGCAGGCCGAGGTTGTGCGCGGCCGGGTTGCCCTGGTAGACGGCGACGGCGTCGGCGCCGTGCTCCTTGCGGACGCGACGCAGCCCGTCCCCGGCCACGCGCAGCGCCTCCTCCCAGGTCGCCTCGCGATGGGCGCCGCCCGACCGCACCAGAGGTCTTCGCAGCCGGTCGGGGTCCTCGTGGAGATCGCGCATCCCGATGACCTTCGGGCACACGTACCCGCGGCTCATCGGGTCGTCGGCGTCGCCCCGGATCGAGGCGACCCGATCCCCGTCGACGTCGACGACGATCCCGCACGCGGCTTCGCACAGCACGCAGGTGGCGAGCCGCCGCCCGCCGGAGACCTCGGAGCGTCGGCGAGACCTGAGCATGGGGACGACGGTAGCTCGGCGCACCGGGAGCCGGGCGACAAACGTAGGCGGCGGCCGCCGCGGCGCGGGCGGAACCTAGGTCGCGCGCCTCACGTGGTAGAGGGCCTGCACGAGCTGCTCGGTCCACGGCGGCCCGCCCTTCGACAGGGTCTCCATCCACCCCGCGCCCTCCTCGAGCGTGCCCATGACCTTCCGCGGGTACTTCGCGCGGCTCACCATGTAGAGCCCCGCGAGCATGCTGCGCAGCGTGCTCGAGCGAAACCCGTCGCCGCGCACCACCGTCAGATGGCACAACACGCCGTGGGGGTCTTCGTTCTGCTTTCGCTCGGCGTACGCGCGGATCTCTGCGTCCGGGAGGCCCTTGCTGCCGTCCA
The DNA here is from genome assembly GCA_016719945.1 of Polyangiaceae bacterium. Taxonomy (GTDB): domain Bacteria; phylum Myxococcota_A; class Polyangia; order Polyangiales; family Polyangiaceae; genus Xiheicaenibacterium. The sequence continues at coordinate 240,284 of JADJYE010000008.1, forward strand.
GGATGTTGTAGACGTAGACCCCGTCGGGGTGGTCGCCGAGCACGGTCCTCTTGCCGAGCACCGAAGCGTCGAGCCCCTCCCTCGTGGCGGCGTCACGCCAGTCGAGGATGTACACCTGACGCCACGACGCGAAGTAGAAGTCCTTTCCCTTGGCGATGAACCGGACTCCTGTCGCGCCGTAGCTGGGGATGCTGGAGCTGCTCACTCGGCGGCGATGATAGCCGGTCGGCGCCCCCAAGAGGGCTCTCGGCGAGCAAAAGTTTCGACGCCGCGTGGTGGCACCGAGGGTGTACCCTCCGCGCGCCCGAAAGCACACTCTCATCCGCGTAGTTCTCCTGGCGCTCGCGCTGAGCGCCGTGGCCTGCGGAGGCGGCGGTCGCACCGCAGCCGAGGCTCAATCCGACCTCGCCTCCGAAAACGCCAAGACCCGCCTGAAGGCGTCGCGCGACATCGAGACGGAGGCGAAGAAGACGACGACCCTCCCGCCCAACGTGCTCGAGCAGCTGCTCGAAATGGCGAAGAACGAGCCCGACAAGCAGGTCAAGGGCTCGGTCATGATCGCGCTCGGCTACACGGGCGACAAACGCGCGGGGAAATTGATCGAGGACTACCTCCAGACCGAAGATCCCGATCAGCAGCGATGGGCGACGCGGGCGTGGTCTTGGTACCTCATTCGCACGGGGAAGTACGAAGAGGGCCACAAGTTCCCGGCGCACTTCCCGTACGGGACGGAGGGGTACCCGCCCCCGGCCAAGTAGCGAACCGCTACGTAGAGAACAGCGCCAGCTGGCTGCCCGGCCGGCTGGGCCTGCGAAACGTGGCGACGGGGGGATCGAAGTCGTCGTCGAAGCGGAGGCCGAGCCTCCTGCACTCGGCCTCGAACAGCGCGCGCGTGGCCTCGGCGTAGGGGCCGCGCCCGCGCTGGCGCTCGCCGAAGCGGGCGTCGTACAGCTTGCCCCCTCGCCCCTCTCGGACGCGCGCGAGCACCTTCTTCGCGCGGAGCGGCAGCGCGCGCGTGAGCCGCTCGGCGAAGATCGTCGCGACGGCGCCCGGCAGCCTGAGCATGACGCTGCCCGCGTGCGTCGCGCCCGCGTCTCGCGCAGCCCGCAGCACGAGGGGCATGTCCTCGTCGCCCAGGCCCGGGATCAGCGGCGCGACGTTGACGCCGACCCGGACCCCTGCGGCTGCGAGCCGTTCGATCGTGCGCACGCGACGCTCGGGGGTCGCGACGAACGGCTCGAGCGCGCGCGCCTTGTCCCTGTTCCACAGGGGGATGCTGACGGTGACGCGCAGGCTGGTCACTCGGGACAGCTCAGAGAGCACGTCGAGATCTCGCTCGATCAGGGGTGACTTCGTGATGACCCCGCAGGGGTTCTGGTACTCCGCGCAGATCGCGAGGCAGCGCCTCGTGAGCTCGTACGAGGCCTCGAGGGGCTGGTAGCAGTCGGTGTCGCCGCTGAAGACGATCAAGTCTCCGCGCCAGCTCGGCTTCTCGAACGCCTCGCGCAGCAGCTCGGGGGCGCGCGGCTTGACGACGATCTTTCGATCGAAGTCGGTCCCCGCGCCGAAGCCGAGTCGCTCGTGATCGGGGCGCGCGTAGCAGTACGCGCAGGCGTGGAAGCAGCCGCGGTAGGGGTTCACGCTGAAGCGGAAGCCCAGGTCGGGGCTGTCGTTCTCGGCCAGGATGCTGCGCGTCGCGTCCTCGATGACCTCGAGCCGAGCGACCGGCGCGCCCTCGTCGCCGCCCTCGCCATAGCGCCCGGGCTCCGCGTCGAGGTACTCCACCGCCGTGGAGCTCCACGGGTTCGGCGGGTTCTCGACCAGTCGAAGGCCCGGGGGGAGGCTCACCTTGGCCAGGCTATAACCTGAACATCCGTACCGTCAACGACGGAAGACGAGCGCGTGGTTGTTCGCTGGCATCGGGATCGTCTCTACCCGCCGCAGCCCGTGCCCGCGCGCCAGGGCGTCGAGATCATCGACGTCGCGCACGCCCCATGAGGGGTCCTTCGCGCGCAGCGACGCGTCGAACTCTTCGTTGCTGGGCGAGGTGAACGCGCCTTGGAAGCGGTACGGCCCGTAGAGCACGAGCGGCCCGCCGGAGACCTGGAGGCAAGCTCGCGCCCCCGCGAACAGCCCTTCGGCCGCGGCCCATGGGGCGATGTGGATCATGTTGGCGCACAAGACCGCGTCGACGGCCTGCTCCCAGCCGGGCACGCACACGTCGATCTCGAGAGGGGGCTCGACGTTCGCGAGCCCCGCCTCCGCCACGTGGGCGGCGATGCTCGCCCGCCACTCGGCCGACGGGTCGCTCGGGCGAAACGTCACCTTCGGCAAGCTCGCCGCGAAATGGGCGACGTGCTGCCCGGTGCCCGACGCGATCTCGAGCACCACCTGGCCGTCACCCACACGCTGCTTGAGCACCTCGAGCAGGGGCCCCTTGTTCCGCTCGGGCGCAGGCCAGATCGCCTTCATGTCGTCGCCTTCATCTCGACCTCACGTAGCACGCGCCGGTCGGCCGAACATCGCGAAGCCGCACTCGAGGTCCCCGTTCATCATCGTGATGACCTTGTTCGGCCGGGTGCGGATCGCGCGCAGCATGTCCGGGTGCCCGAGGATGAGCCCGACCCGCGCGTCCGGGTCTCGCGTGAGCGCCGCCGCGGCCTCTCTCCACGCCGCCTCGGTCATCGAGATCCGCTCGCCGTAGGGCGGGTTCGTGACGAGCGTCGTGGGCTCGGCGAGGCGCAGGTCGCGCGCGTCGCGCCGGTCGAAGCGGACGTCGACGCCAGCGCGCCGCGCGTTGGCGCGCGCGATCTCGACGGCGCCGCCGTCCACGTCGAAACCCCAGATCGGGGGCCGCGGCGCGCGGCGCGCGCGCTCCGCCCGCTCGGCGGCGCGCTCCTTCAGCTGGGCGAGCGCCGCGCGCGCGCTGGTGTTGAAGCTCGCCCAGCGCTCGAACCCGAACCGGCGCTCGCTGATCGTCCCCGGCGCGCGTCCCTCTGCCAGCAGCGCCGCCTCGATCGCGATCGTCCCGGAGCCGCACATCGGGTCGATGAACGCGTCGCGATCGGTGGCCCAGCCGCCGACGAACAGCAGCGACGCGGCCAGCGTCTCCTTGAGCGGCGCGCCGTGGTGCTCGGTGCGGTAGCCGCGCAAGAAGAGCGGCTGACCCGAGAGGTCGAGGTACAGGGTGGCGAGGTCCTTCGCGAGGTGCACCGAGACGACGGCGTCGGGGTCCTCGAGATCGACGTCGGGGCGCGCTCCGAGCCGCTCGCGGAGGCGATCCACGATGGCGTCCTTCGCCTTCTGCGCGACGTAGCGGCTGTGGGTGAGCGCGCTGGAGCGCGTGCTCGCGCGAACGGCGAGCGTCGTCTTCGCCGTGAGGTGCTCCTCCCAGGCGACGCGCCTCACCCCCTCGTACAGCGCGTCCTCGCTCGGCGCGTCGAAGCGCGCGAGCTGCACGAGGACGCGCATCGGCGTGCGCAGCTCGACGCAGGCTCGCGCGCCCTCCGACAGCTCGCCGCTGAAGTGGACGCCGCCCCTATCCGCGCGCACGCCGCGGAAGCGCAGCGATCGGAGCTCGTCGCGGACGGCGCCCTCGGTGCCCTTGGCCGCGGTCGCGAAGAAGGCCTGCATGCCCGCTTCCTACCTCGGCCCCGCCCCTCACGGCGAGGCATCTTTGCAGCAGCGGAAGCCGACCTCGTAGCCGTAGTCGCTCTCGCCGTGGAACGTCGTGATCGGGCGGCAGCGGTCGCGAACCGGCCCCCACCAGCCGCCCTTGAGGCCAGCGCGCTTCGAGAACCCCTTGTTCGGCAGCTGGACCCACTCGTTCACGTTGCCGTTGAGATCGAACACGCCGTCCTCCGAGACGCAGGCCGGCAGCGACCCCGCGGGCACGCGCTGATCGATGGCGTCGAGCGCCGCCTTGCACGCGGGGTCCGCGAGGCAGGCGTCGTGTTTGTCGAAGTCGAACGTCCTCTCTCGGTAGGGCCGGTCGAAGGAGCACTTCGCGCTGTCGCGCTCGAAGCCCGTCACGTGCGGGCGCATCGCCTCTCCTTCGCAGGCGAACGTGAACTCGACGTCGGTGCACAGGCGCTTTCCGATCGCCTCGCAGGCGTCCTTCGCCTCCTGCCAGCTGGTGAGGTTCCTCGGGACGGCGCCTCGCTGGTTGGGCCACTCATAGGTGTCCATGCAGAAGCGCATCGGCGCCCAGCGCTCCCCGAGGCAGCGAGCGGGCTCCCGGTACCTCTTGCATTGACCTCGCTCGACCTTCCCCGTGACGTTCACCTCGTTCCACTCGGCGCACAGGTGCTCGGGAGACAAGCAGTGGCGCCCCTCGACCTTGCGCATGTCAGCCGGGCACGCGCCGCGCGGGTCGCCGCGGCCGGGCGCGGCGGGGGCGGCCGACGGAGCGGCCGAGCCGCTCGGGGCGTTTGCCGTTCGCTCGCTCGTGAGGGGCAAGGGCGAAGGCCCGTCGGAGGCGCCGCTCGGCCCGCTGGCAGAGACCTGCGCCGTGGCCCCGGCGCTCGCCGACGGGGGGGCGCGCTCGTCTTCGGCGCACGAGAGCGCGAAGACCATGAGCATCGCCGACGCGCGCGCCCTCGCTCCCCGCCTCACGCGCGCTTCAACCTCACCGAGCTCCCCCACGGCGCCTGCTTCAACAGGGCCCAGCCGCGCTTGCGAGTCGCGTCGTCGAGCTCACCTCGCTCGGCCAGGATGAGCGCGGCCGCCAGCGCCTCGACCGATTCGAACCGATCGCGCCGCTTCTTGGCGAGGCCGATCGCGAGCACCAGCTCCACGTCGACCGGGACGGCCGCGAACGCCCGCGGGCTCTCGGGCACGCGGGTGAGCACATCCATCAGCACCTTGGCGACCTCGTCCCCCACGAACGGGGGTCGGCCGGTGACCGCGCGGTAGGCGATCGCCGTGAGCGCGTAGAGATCGGCCAGGTGATCCACCTCGTCGCCCTCCACCTGCTCCGGCGCCATGTACGAGGGGGTGCCGACGGCCTGGTCCTTGGTGATGGCCTCTGCGCCCTGCAGCTTCGAGAGGCCGAAGTCGAGCACCTTCCAGCGGCGGGGCAGCGTGTCGGTGAGGAAGATGTTCCCGGGCTTCAGGTCGCGGTGGACGATGCCTGCGTCGCGCACCGCGGCGAGCGCACGAGAGGTGTGCTCGACCAGCTCGACGACCTGTCGCAGCGGAAGCTGCGCCGCGCGGCGCAGATAGAAGGCGAGATCGTGCCCCTCGAGCAGCTCCATCACGATGAAGGGCACGCCGTTCGGCGCGTTGCCGACCGACAAGACCTGCGCGACGTGCTCGCAGGGGACCGCCGCCGCGGCGCGCGCCTCGCGCAGGAAGCGCTGCACGTTGGAAGGGTCGGCCAGCATGTTGGGGTGCAACAGCTTCACCGCGACGTGCCCGGGCGCGCCCTCGCGCGGCACGACAGGCCGGAGCTGGCTCGTCGGGGACGACTCTACGATCTCGGCGGCATACACCTCGCCCATGCCGCCGCGGCCGAGCAGGTGACCGAGGCGGTAGCGATCGAGCACCTCGCCCGTCAGCCGGCCCTCGCCGGGTCGCAGCGCGCGGTCGAGCTCCCCCTTCGCCTCGAGCAGCTGGGCCTCGCGCTGCCGCAGCAGCTGCTCGCCTTGCTGGGCCTTCTCGACGGCCGCCTGGGTCGCGCGCCGGACGCTGCGCGCGAGGTAGAACGTCATGCCGAAGATGGCCTGCTGCATCACCACCCGGTACAGCCGCGAGGGCCGCCCGACGTGCTCGCTGGAGAACACGGCCAGATCGGGGATCAGATCCAGCGCGATGGCGAGCGTGCCGATGAAGTAGAGGACCGCCGTGCACACGTACGCGGTGCGCGCGATGCGGCGGCTCTCGCTGGAGCCATAGAAGTAGATGCCGACAGAGAGCAGCGAGGTCGAGGCCGAGTACAACCCCAGGTAGTACATCACCACGACCGCCAGCGCGGGCAGCGCCAGCGCCCCCGCCGTGGCGACCTTGGACGTGTAGCGCCGCCGGTCGCGGCTGATGACCGACAACCCGAGGCACAGCGCGGCAGCGAGGAAACAGGCGACCGCCGTCTGCACGCGCAGCCACGCCGGGCCAGGCAGGATGGGCAGCGCGACGAGCACGAGCAGGGCGACCACCAGCATCGCGCGGTAGAACACCGCGGTGCGGACGGTCTCCGAGTCGCGCAAGAGCGCGCTCGCGTCGGGAGGCTCGGGCGGGGCCTCGGGCCGCAGCGAGGACGGGCCCGCGCTCGGCGGAGGCGAGCTCGGCGTCGGCGGCGACGCCGTCGGGAAGGCCCCCCGCTCTCCCTGCCAGCCCCGCCCCGCGTCCATCAGGAGACTACTTGTAGAGCGCTTCGATCTTGTCTTGGTACTTCTCGAGCACGACGCGCCGCTTCACCTTCATGCTCGGGGTCATCATGCCGTTTTCGGTGGTGAAGTCCTCGGGCAGGACGCCGACCTTCTTCACCTCCTCGAAGCCCTTGAACTCGGCCGCGAACTTGTCGACCTCGGCCTGCATCAGCGCCTGCACCTTGGGGTCCTCGGAGAGCGCCTGGTCGGAGCTCGCGGACACGCCGTGCTCCGCCGCCCACGGCCGGAGCGTCGGGAAATCAGGGACGACCAGCGCGACGTTGAAGACGCGGTTGTCGCCGTAGACCATGCAGTTGGCGATGAACGGGGAGAGCTTGATCTTCTCCTCGAGCGGCGCGGGCGCGACGTATTTCCCGTTCTGGAGCTTGTAGAGCTCCTTCAGGCGGCCGGTGATGTAGAGGAAGCCCTCCGCGTCGAGGTACCCGAGGTCGCCGGTGCGGAAGCCGCCGTCCTCGGTGAACGCGGCCTTGTTCTCGTCGTCTCGCTTGTAATAGCCCTGCATCACGTTCGGGCCGTAGATGAGGATCTCGCCGTCCTTCGCGTCGGCGCTCGTCTGCGACTTGTCGATGACGATCTTCACGTCCTCGATCGCCTTGCCGACGCTGCCGATGCGGTGCGCGCCGGGCCGGTTGGCCGTCGCGATGGGGCTGGTCTCGGTGAGGCCGTAGCCCTCGTAGACGGTGATGCCGAGGTTGTCGATGAACTCGGCGACGTCACGCGAGAGGGCAGCGCCGCCGCTGAAGGCGTACTTGAGTCGCCCGCCGAGCAGCGCGACGACCTTGGAGAAGACGAGGCTCTTGGCGATGGGGTAGGCGATGGTCTCGCCGAGAGACGGGCTCTGCCCACGGCGGCGTTTGTTCGCGGCGCGCATCGCCGCGTGGAACAACGCCTGGATGGGGGCGGGGCGCTCCGCCATCTTCTTGTTCACGTTGTCGTAGACCCGGTTGAAGATGCGCGGGACGCTGAAGAGGATCGTCGGCTGCACCTCGGAGAGGTTGGCGATGATCTTGTCGACCGCCTCGGCGAGCGCGATGCTCGCGCCCTTCGAGAGCATGACGTGCAGCTCGGCGGTGTGGCCGAACGAGTGGGCCCAAGGCAGAAAGGAGAGGCTGCGATCGTCGGGGCCGATCGGCAGCATGTTCTGCACGGCGTTGACGTTCGAGATGATGTTCCCGTGCGAGAGGATGACGCCCTTCGGGTTGCCCGTCGTGCCGGACGTGTAGATCAGGCAAGCGGTGTCTTTCGGGCCGGGGTCGATGGCGGCGACAGGGCTCTCGGCCCCCTTCTTCATCAGCGCCGCGAAGCTCTTGTCGTCGGTCTCGGGCAGCTCCATCCCGATGACGTGCTTGATGCTCGAGACCTTCTCGGCGACCTTCTTGCAACCCTCGAGGACCTTGGCCGAGCCGGCGACGAGGGCCACCGCGGAGCAGTCCTCGGTGATGAACACCCACTCCTTCGGGTTCTGCGCCTCGTACATGGGCACCAGCGCAGCGCCGAGCCCGTAGCAGGCGTACGCGAGCACCGCCCACTCCTCGCGGTTGTTCGCCACGACGGCGACGTTGTCCCCCGCCTTGATCCCGAGCGCGGCGAGGCCGCCGCGAAGGTCAGCGACCTGCTTGGCGACCTGGGCAAACGTGGACCACCGCCACTCGCCGCCTCGCTTCGTCCCGAACAGCTGCTGTGAAGCGTATTTCTTGGCGGACTGGTCGAACATGTCGACCAGGTTCTTGAACTTCTCGGCCATGTTGGGTGCCTTTGTCGCAGAGAGGCGCGCACCGGCTCGCGAGCGCAGAAGGCGTCGGAGCGAGCCGAAGGGACCCGCCGTGGCGGGCGAGCGCGTGCAGAAGCAGCGGGACGCTAGAGAATCGCCCTATCTTCGTCAACGGCAGCGCAAACCAAACGCCCGCAGCGTTGTCCAAGGATGCTCATGTCCCCCCGACTCGCGGTCCTCCTCGGCCTGCTCGCCGCCTGCGCTGCGCCCGAGCCCGTCACCCCCAAGCCGCCGCCGAGCGCCCCTGCCCCGATCTGGGTCGGCCTCGAGGAGGCCCCGTCCACCCTCGCGCCGGTGCGCTTTCGGGCCGACGCCGAGCGGCCCGTGGTGATCTCCCAGCTCGAGAGCCGCACCACCGTGAGCGGCCCGATCGCGTGGACCGAGCTGTCGATCAAGCTGACCAACCTGGGCGTGGCCGACGCCGCGGGGACGCTCGAGCTCGATCTGTCGGGCTCGACGACGGCCGCGCTCGAGGTCCCCTCGCAAGGCGATCCGCTGGCGCTCGCAGAGCTTCGGGGCCCGACCCGCCCGGGAGCGCGCACCTTCCGCACCCGGCGCCGCACGATCCCGGGGAACGACAGCGTCACCGTCGTCCTGCGCCACGCGATGATCACAGGCGGCCCCGAGCGCTCGGCGCGGCTGCTGCTCGGCGGGCTCGGGCCGCTCGAGCGGGCGCGGGTCGTGGTCAGCGAGCTGGGCGCGGCCGTGCCCATCAGCGACCAAGACCTCGCGGGTGCGCCGCTCGCCGACGTCATCGTGCGCGGGCAGAGCGCGCGCGAGGCTCGCGGCGGCGGGCTCCGCCTCTCGCGCGAGGAGGTGCCGCGCGCCGGCAAGCCGGCGGCGCCGATCCGCGGGCTCGTCTTGCTGCTCGACACGAGCGCGGCGCGCGCGCACGACCTGCAGGCACAGGCGCGCCTCGCGCGCGACCTCAGCGCCGCGCTCGCCCCCGACGCGCCCGTCGTGGTCGCCGCGCACGACCTGGAGCCCGTGCTGCTGTTCGAGGGCCGCGCCGCAGACACGCCGCGCGATCTGGCGCTCAAGCTGAAGCAGCGGGGCGCGCTCGGTGCCTCTCAGACGGAGGGCGCCCTGGCGTGGGCGATCGACAAGGCAGGCTCCGCCTACGATCGCGTGGTGCTCGTCTCGGACGGGATCGACGGGCTCGCGGCGGTCGATCCCGCGGGCCTCGCCTCACGCCTGCGCGAGCGGGCGCGCGGCTCCGACCTGAGGATCGACGTCGTCACGCCGAGCGGCGCGCAGAGCTCGCCCCACCTGGTGGCGCTCGCGCGAGATGTGGCGCCGCGGCGCGGGCGGCTCGCGGCGCTGCACGGGTCCCCCGCCAGCGTCGTGGGCGCCCCCGACGGGGCCCCCGCGCAGCCGCGGCTCTGGGCGTGGCCCGCTCCGCCCGACGTCGCCCCCGAGGGCGCCGAGCTCGTCGTCGCGGCCCTCGACGGCTCGCCGGCCGCGAGCGGGGCCGTCCCGGCGTGGACGCTCGCGGCGATCGCTGCCGCGCCGGCTCGCGCCGCGAAGCCGTTCGATCGGGTCGCGGCGCTGATGAAGAGCGCGCGCCCGTTCTACGGCAGCGAGGTCGATCGACAGGAGCTCGATCCGCTGAGCGCGCTCGAGGAGCGCAAGAAGGCGACGAAGGAGTCGGCTCAGCCCACCGTGGAGGTGACGCCCGCTCCCGCGGCCGAGGGCGAGCCCCCCAAGGCGACGAAGGGGACGCTGCCTCCGCAGTCGATCCAAGACATCGTGCGCAAGAACCTGGGCAAGGCCCGCGCCTGTTATCAGGACGCGCTGCGCCGCGTGCCCCAGGCGAAGGGCCGCATCGTCGTCCGCTTCTCGATCACGCCCGAGGGTCCAGTGTCGCTCGCGCGAGCGCTGTCGAGCGAGGTCGACGACGCCAAGCTCGTGGCGTGTGTCGTGCGCGCGTTCGAAGAGCTCGCTTTCCCGGCGTCGGACCGCGAGCCCATCGTGGTCACCTACCCGCTCGTGCTCGAGAAGTCGGCCTCGAAAGACGCCGCGCCGCTCGCCTCGGGAAACCCGGTCCTCAAGCCGAGCAGGGTCCCGCCCCCGAAGGCGCCGAAGGAGCCGTGGCTGGACGACCTGAGGCCGATCTACGAGGCGTCGCTGCGAGGAGACCACGCGGTCGCGGCCGAGCTCGCGAAGCAGAAGGTGGCGGCTCAGCCCGACCGCGCGCTCGGTTATCTCGCCCTGGGCGACGCGCTGCTCTCGGCCGGGCGCGGCGCGGAGGCCACGCGAGCGTACGCGTCGATCCTCGACCTTGACGCCACGGACTCGAGCCCGCTTCGGCTCGCCGCCGGCAGGCTCGCCGCCGCCGGGACGCCGCTCGGCGCAGCGCTCGCCGAAGAGGCGCTGCTGTTCGCGGTCGAGCTCTCCCCGGAAGAGCCCCACGCTCTCGCTGCGGTCGCCTCCCTGCGCGCGGAGGCAGGTCGGCTCGAGGAGGCGCTGGTGCTGCTCGATCTCGCCCTCGCGCGCGCCACGGACCCTACCAAGCACCCTGGCCTGCGCGACGCCGTGCGGGCCGACCTCGGGATGTTCGCGGCGGCGCTCGTAGTGAAGCAGGACGTGAAGAAGGTCCGCGTGGAGCGCTGGCTCGCCGACGTCGGCGCGAAGCTCGCGGGCCCGTCGCTCCGCGCGCTGCTGTCGTGGGAGGGAGACGCCGACGTCGACCTCGTCGTGCGCGACGCAGGCCTGTCGATCGCCAGCAAGGTCACCCCGGCGCTGCCGACGGGGGGGCGCCTGATCGGGGACGCGCTGAAGGGCCCCGCGGCCGAGGCCTTCGTGCTCGAGGCGCCACCGTCCAGCCGGAGCGCGCCCTACACCTTCTCTGCAGCGCTCGCGTCGTCCCTGACCGCATACGCCACCGGGACCCTCGAGCTCGTCGAGCTCAGCCCCAGCGACAAGCTCTCGTTCTCTCGCCGGCCCGTGCTCATCCAGGTCCCGGGCGCGGAGGTCACCGCCTTGACCCTCGAGCGCTAGCACCCGCCGCTCGGCGCCCGACAGAGCTTGCTTCGTCGGCCAGGTGCTACCAAGCTCCGCCCCGCGAGCGCGAGCGACGATGCAGTATTGGGTCACCACCTTCGGCTGTCAGATGAACGTGCACGACTCCGATCGCATGCACGAGGTCATGCGCGGCGCGGGGTGGTCCGAGGCCGAAGAGGCGCGCGCCGCCGACGTCATCGTCCTCAACACCTGCAGCGTGCGCGAGAAGGCCGAGCAGAAGCTGCTCAGCGAGCTCGGGCGGCTCGCGAAGCTCAAGGACGATCGCCCCGGGCTCTTGCTCGTCGTGGCCGGCTGCGTCGCCCAGCAAGAGGGCGACAAGCTGCTGGCCGCGCAGCGCGGGGTCGATCTCGTGCTCGGCCCGGACAACATCCCCGAGCTGCCGCACCTGTTGGGCGAGCTGTCCTCGGGCGCACCGCCGCTCACGCGCACCGTCTTCGACCTCGACGCGCCGCAGTTCCTGCTCGCGACGAGCGTCGCCGAGGGCAAGGTGACCAGCTTCGTGACGACGATGAAGGGCTGCGACGAGCGCTGCTCCTTCTGCGTGGTCCCGTACACGCGCGGCCCCGAGCGCTACCGGCCGAGCGCAGACATCGTGCTCGAGATCAACGGCCTCGTGGAGCGTGGGGTGCGCGAGATCACGCTGCTCGGCCAGACCGTGAACAGCTACCGAGATCCGTCGGGCGCGCCCCCGCCAGCGCCCGGGCGCGGCGCATCGGAAGACGAGAGCGAGTTCGCGGCGCTCCTGCGCGCGATCGCCGCGGGCGCGCCCGGGCTCGCGCGGCTGCGCTACACGAGCCCCCACCCGCGCCACCTCGTGCCCTCGCTCGAGCGCGCTCACGCCGAGCTATCGATCCTGCCGAGGCACGTCCACCTGCCGGTGCAGTCAGGGAGCGATCGCGTGCTCAAGCGGATGATCCGCCGCTACACCGCCGCAGAGTACGCCGCGCGCGCCGCGAGCCTGCGCGCGGCCGTCCCGGGGCTCACCCTGTCGACCGACGTGATCGTCGGCTTCCCGGGCGAGACCGACGAGGACTTCGACGCGACCCTCCGGCTGGTCGAAGAGCTGGGCTTCCTGGGCGTGTTCGGCTTCAAGTACTCGCGTCGCCCCCACACGCCGGCGCTCAAGCTCGCCGACGACGTCCCCGAGGCGAAGAAGAGCGAGCGCCTCGCGCGGCTCTTCGAGCTGTCCGAGCGGCTCGTGGTGGAGCACAACGCCGGCCTCGTGGGCTCGCGGCAGCGGGTGCTGATCGAGGGGCCCGCGAAGCGCGCCGCCTCCACCGACGGCCCCGCGCGCCCTCACCAAGGCGAGGTGCGCACGTTCACGGGTCGCACCGACCGCAACGAGATCGTCCACGTCGACGACCCGGCCGCGCAGGGGCTGGTCGGGGAGATCGTCGAGCTGACGGTCGCGCGCGCCCTCAAGCACAGCCTCGTCGGAGAGCTCGACGCCGCCGATCGCGAGCGCGGGCTCGCGGCCGCCGCAGCACTGGCGAGCGGCCCGCGCCGCACCCGACTGCCGGTGTTGTCCACGGAGGGTCGACCATGAGCACCTGCCTCACGTTCAAAGGAAAGACGCCCCACGTCGCCCCCGACGTGTTCGTCGCCCCCGGCGCGACGCTGATCGGCGACGTGACGATCGGCGCCGGCTCGAGCGTGTGGTTCGGCTGCGTGCTGCGCGCGGACGTCGGCTCGATCGTGATCGGGCAGCGGACGAACATCCAAGACCTCTCGTGTCTGCACATGACCGACGGCCTCTCCAACACCGTCGTCGGCGACGACGTGACGGTCGGGCACCGCGCGGTCTTGCACGGCTGCACCGTGGAGGACGGCGCGTTGATCGGCATGGGCGCGATCCTGCTGGACGGGGTCGTGGTCGGCCGAGACGCGGTGATCGCCGCGGGGGCCCTCGTCCCGCCGCGCATGGTGATCCCTGCCGGCGCCATGGTGAAGGGCAGCCCCGCCAAGGTGGTGCGCGACGCGACGCCCGAGGAGCGCATGATGGGGCGCGTCGGCGCGGCCCACTACGTCGAGAGCGCGAGGCTCTACCTCCCCCTCGTGCGAACGGAGCGGTGAGCATGCGGCTCGTGGTCAACGGCGACCCCATGGAGGTCGCAGACGGCGCGACGGTGGCCGACTTGCTGGGCAAGCTCGGCCTCGGGCCCGGCCCCGTCGCGGTGGAGCGCAACGGAGACGTCGTCCCGAGGCGCACCCACGGCGACGTGAAGCTCGCCGAGGGAGACCAGATCGAGGTCGTCCATTTCGTTGGCGGGGGCTGACGGGTGAGGGCCTCGCCTGGAAGTTCGCGCCGCCCACCAGCGTAGGTACGATAGCGCCTCGTGTCGGTCACTCGATGGGTTGCCTGTGTTGCGGTGGGCGTCGGCCTCGGCGCTGTCGGGGGGCTCGGCGCGCACTCGCTGTTGCCGCGCTCGCCCTACGCCGAGGGCCTGTGGCTCGGGGGCCGGCCGCTCCCCAAGGCGCGAGAGGTCGGCGGGCTCATCGACGAGCTGCGCGCGGAGGTCCGCGCCCGCCCCGTGTACCTGCACCACGGAGAAGAATTCACCGAGGTCACGTACGGCGAGCTCGGGGTCGACCTCGACATCTCGGCGACGCTCGCGCAGGCCGAGCGGGTCGCACACACCGGCTCGCTCGCGGAGCGGATCCGGGAGGCACGCGCCGCGAAGCGCGGCGAGATCGATCTCCCGCTCGTGTACCGCGTCGATCTGGTCAAGGCGAGGATCGTGCTCGAACAGCTCGCCGAGCGCATCACCACCGCGCCGGTCGACGCCCAGATGGACATCAAGAACCGCCGCAAGACCCCCGACGTCCCCGGGCGAACCCTGGACGTGGGGCTCAGCATGGCGGCCGTCGAGGAGGCGCGCTTCGACCACCTCGGCGGCGCCCACCTCGTGCTCACCACCAAGCAGGTGCGCGCCAAGATCACCACCAAGGATCTCGTCGACGTCGACGTCACCAAGACGCTCGGGTCGTTCGAGACGACCTTCGTCACGTTCGGCGTCGGCGTCGGGCGCAGCGTCAACATCGCCCGCGCCGCACAGGGCCTCGACGGCACCATCATCGCGCCCGGCCAGACCATCAGCTTCAACGAGCTCGTGGGGCCGCGCACGCTCGAGCGCGGGTTCACCTGGGCGCCGGAGATCCAGGGCGACGAGCTGACCACCGGCGTGGGCGGCGGGACCTGTCAGGTCTCGAGCACGCTGTTCAACGCCGCGCTCTTCAGCGCGCTCGAGATCGTCGAGCGGCAGAGCCACTCGAGGCCGTCCTCCTACGCGAAGCTCGGGCTCGACGCGACGGTCGTCTACAGCACCGTCGACCTGAAGATCAAGAACCCCTTCACGTTCCCCATCATGATCCACGCGACGCTGCCCAAGCCCGGGATCGTGAAGGTCGAGCTGCTCGGGGGCGACCCCCAGGCCGAGGTCACGTACTCGTACGGGATCGGCCACGTCGAGAACTACATGCGGCGCATCACGGTGAAGAGCCACCTCAAGGCCGGCACGCGCACGCGACGGCAGAAGGGCACGCGCGGCATGGACGTCTCGAGCGTGGTGACGATTCGCTGGAAGGACGGGCGCGTCGAGAACCGCACCTTCTTCAGCGGGTACCGGCCCGCCCCCGAGGTGTTCTGGGTCGCGCCAGGCTACGACGAGCGTGAGCTGCCCCCGTTGCCCGAGCACGCGCTGGGCGTCGAAGGCCGCGTCTACGACGAGGGCTAGCCTTCAGGATGGGCAACGAGCGATCCACCCAGGTTGCTCACCCTCCCTGGACCGCGCGTCGTCCAACCCCCCCAAATCCGCAGGAACCAGGCGGTAGGGCGGCGTCTCACATGTGGCACGATGGGTGCTGAGAGCCAGGCCATGCTCCAGCGTCCCGTCCTCGGACCGTTCGGCGTCTCCCTCCTCGCCTGCTCCGTCCTCGCCTTCGGCGGGCTGCTCGGCTGCGCGGACGACGACCCGTCGCAGACACAGGACATCGACGACGGGACCGGTGGGCGTACGGTCGAGGACCCCGACACGACGACCCCGGACAAGGCGAAGGCCGTCCTCGAGATCCACCCGCTGGACCTCTGGGCGCAGCCGCTGGTCGGGGGTGAGCTCGCGGTCGGGCAAGACATCCCCGTCGAAGGCTACGCCCCGGCGCGCGTGTACCTCGACGGCGCCGGCACGTTCGTCTTGAGGCTGTCGGCGCTCCACCACGAAGACCTCGAGGTCGACGTCACGTTCGACGGCTCGGACTCGCTCCGCGGCGCGACGCTGGCGGCGGCGACCGAGGGGCACGGCGCCGTGATCACCCACGGCAGCGAGCTGATCGAGGGCCGCGAGGTGCCGGTGCACCGCGTGTTCCTGGGCCTCAGGCACCGCTGGTTCTCGGCCGAGGGCCGTCCGGCGCGCCACGGCAACCGGGTCGACGTGTTCATGGACGGCGAGACGGCGTGGAGCAGCGTGTACACCGACGTCAAGGCTGCGAAGAGCGAGATCTTGGCGGCGAGCTGGTGGTGGGAGTCGGACTTCGAGCTGGTGCGCCCGTCGAATCACGCCACCCTCACGCCAGAGCAGCGCTGGCAGAACACGATGCTGGGCGCGATGGAGTCCAACACCGCGATCGTGCGCGTGTTGGTCGGGCAGTTCTGGGGACAGGACGGCGTCCTCTCCGGCCTGACCGTCGACGACTACATGCTCGCGTACGCCGCGCAGGCGGGCGACGGCATCGAATACATGGGCCAGGCGAACCAGACCGAGGGCACGTTCCAGTTCGCGATCCCGAGCTTCGCCTTCTCGGAGCGCGTGCGCGCCTCCAGCACCGAGCTCGCCGACGCCACCTTCGACGAGGGAGAGGCGCTGATCGACTCGACGGTCCCCCAGCACGCCGTCGACCTCACCGAGTGGCCCGTCGACGTCGACGTGCAGCACGCGTCGTACCACCAGAAGTTCTCCGTCATCGATCACGAGGTCGCCTACATCGGCGGGATGAACGTGAAGGCGACCGACTGGGACACCTCGGCGCACCACGTCTACGACGCGCGCCGCATGGGCTTCGACGCGACGACCGAGGAGCGCGAGGCCGTGATGAACAAGGAGGCCGACTCCGAGACCGGCCCGCGCAAGGACTACATCGTCCGCGTGGAGGGTCCGGCCGCGCAGGACGCCGCGGACGTGTTCAAGAAGCGATGGGATCACCAGCGCAGCGCCGGCGCCGAATACGCAGAGAACGCCTCGGCCTTCGAGATCGTGCGCGACGTCGCGCCCCGCTCGGGCGGGCAGCAGGTGCAGGTCACCGCCACGCTGCCGGAGCCGTTCTGGGAGCACGCGATCGCCGAGACCTGGTTCAACGCCGTCAACAACGCCGAGCGCTTCATCTTCATCGAGGACCAGTACTTCCGGATCCCCATGCTCAACGACGCGATCGTCGCGCGCATGGAAGAGGTCCCCGACCTGGTGCTGGTGGTCATCACCAAGCCCGTCAGCGAGTGGACCGACCCCGGCTGCGCGCAGACGCACCTCGCCGACTCCTTGTTCGAGACGAGCTTCCCCGGCCGCTATGTGACGCTCCAGCTGCGCGCCTTCGACACGGTCGAGACCTGGGGCTTCGACGAGACCGAGTCGCGCTTTGCCGACATCGACGTGCACTCGAAGGTGCTGATCGTCGACGACGTGTTCGCGAGCATCGGCTCGGCGAACAAGAACAACCGCGGGCTGGTGTACGAGGGCGAGCTGAACGTCGCCCTGGTCGACGAGACCTCCGTGACCGAGCTGAGGCGCCGCATCCTCTCCAACATCATGCCCGGCTGGTCGGCGACCGACGACGCGGCACAGTGGCTGGCCGACCTGGAGGCCGCGGCCGCGTACAACGACGCCGCCTACGCTGCGTGGGAGGAAGAGGGAGGCGATCTCGACCTCGACGGCGATCCCCTGCCCGCCGGGTTCGAGCCGCGCGGCCTGGTCTATTCGCTCGAGTTCAACCAGCTCGAGGACTGCTTGCTCGAGTCGGTGGGTCCGGACATGACGGGCGCGTCGGACGCGCCCGCCGATCCGTGATCAGCCCGAGGAGACGATCGCCTCGACGTCGGCGGCGCGCTTCGGACACGCCGAGGTGAGGACCTCGGGGTCGCCTTCGGTGCACACCACGTCGTCTTCGATCCGGATCCCCCGCACGTCGGAGAACCGCGCCAGCGCCTCGCGGTCGAGATCGGCGCCGAGCGGCGCGGTGAGCTCCGGATCCGAGAGGATGCCGGGCACCTGATAGAACCCGGGCTCGATGGTCACGGCCATGCCGGGCTCGAGATCACGGTCGAGGCGGAGGTACCGATCACCGAAGCGCGCGCTGCGGTTGCGGCCCGGCGCGTACCCCGCTCGATCGCCGAGGTCCTCGAGGTCGTGCACGTCGAGGCCGAGCAGGTGGCCGACGCCGTGCGGGAAGAAGAGGTTCGCCGCGCCCCGCTCGAGCAGGCCGTCCACCGCGCCGCGCAAGACGCCGAGCGACACCCGCCCTTCCACGATCGTCCGCTTCGCGACCTCGTGGGCCTCCCGGTAGCGAACGCCCGGTCGCACGCGATCGATCGCGCGCACGTTGGCCTCGAGCACCACGTCGTAGATCGCCCGCTGCGTCGCGCTGAACCTCCCGCTCACCGGCCAGGTCCGCGTGATGTCGCTGGCCCAGCCCTCGGGAGACTCGCCCCCGACGTCGCAGAGCAGGAGATCGCCCGGCTGGAGCGCGCCCTCGTGGCCGTGCGCGTGCAGGATCTCTCCGTGCACGGTGACGATCGGACCATAGGCATCGTCCATCCCTCGCCTTCGCAGCTCTGCCACGATCACCGAGCACACCTCGGCCTCGGTCTGCGCGCCGCGCGTCGCGCGCATGCCCGCGACGTGCGCCGCGGCGCTGGCCTTCGCGGCGGCCCGGAGCTGCGCGCGCGCCGCCTCGTCGTGCCGCAGGCGAAGGGCGATCATCGCGTCGGCGAGCGCGACATCGGGTGCGTGGGTGAGCGACGGGCCCGACGCGACCACGATCTCGCGACCGAGGACCTCGCTCAGCGCGCGCGCAGAGGCGTGGTCGGGGGGCGGGAGCGTCGCCACGTCGCGGAGCCGCTGGACGTGGGCCAAGAGCTCGGCGAGCGGAGCCACCGCCTCGACGCCGAGCTGGCTGCCGAGCTGCTCCAGCGTCGGGCGCGGGCCGTGCCACAGCGCGTCGTCGCGATCCGGAGGCTCGGCGAACAGCGTCGTGCCGCCCTCCGAGACGAGGACGTAGCAGCCGGCCATGGCGCGGCCGACGAGGTAGAGGAAGTGGCTCGAGGCGCGGAACGGGAAGACGTTCGCCGGGTAGTTGCGTGAGACGGGCGCGCCGGCACAGAGCAGCGCCGGGGTCCCTTGCATCAGCGCGGCGAGCGCGCGGCGCCGTGCAGCGAGCGAGGACGGTGCCGAGAGAGGGAACGCGTCGTTCATGGCCGGCGAAGCGTAGCAGACCAGCCCAAGCCGAGCGCCGCGCGGCCGTGTATCCTCGCGCCGATGGCCTTGGGTCTGTAGGGGCACTCGCTCGACGTCGCGGTCGCGACGCGCGCCGACGCCTCGGCGTTCGCGGCTCACATCGTGCGGCACCTGGCCGAGTCGGGCCGCGATGGCGCTCCTACCTTCGCGCCCGTCACGCTGGTGTCCCACGACGACGTCGTCGCCCAGTGCGAGCGGAGGTGGGCGCTGCCGCTCAGCGAGCCGGGCTGGGGCCGCGCGTGGGTCCTCGTCGAGCGTCCGCCAACGACGTACCCGAACGACCGCCCGAAGGTCCTCGGCCACGTCGACCTGCGCGGCTCGCTGGTGCACTCGGGGCTGCACCGCGCGGAGCTGTCGATCGGCCTCGAGCTCCCCGCGCGCGGAGCGCGTCACGGGCTGCGGCTCGCCCAGGCCGGGCTCGCGTTCGCCCGCAGCGCCGGGCTCGCCTACGTCGACCTCAAGGTCTTCGCCCACAACGCGCCGGCGCGCGCGCTGTACGAGAAGCTCGGCTTCATCGAGATCGCGCGCATCGACGACCTGTTTCGCATGCCCGACGGCGCGCGCATCGACGACGTGTGGATGACGCTCGCGCTGTGAGCGCTGCGCTCACTTCTTGCTGGGGTCGCCGACCCTGCCCATGAACAGAACCGCGCCGGAGCGCTTGTCGCGGATCAGGTACAGGAAGGGGTGGTCGGCCTTCAGCTCGAGCTTGGGCGACGGGGGCTTCGCGCCCTTCGCGGCCATCGAGACGGCGCTCGCTCCGGCCGCCTCGGTGCCCTTCTCGTCCACCTTCACGAAGGTCTTGTGGAACACCTTCGCGAGGTAGAGCTGCTCTTCCTTGTTCGAGGGGTTGGCCATGCCAGTGAAGTCGGCCTTGGCGACGTCGAACGGCAGGCTCATCCCGAGGGCCTTGAGCGCCGAGCTCAAGCTCATGGCGCCCGTCGGATCGATCGAGAACCTCGGCAGCGCCACGCTGACCTGCTTGGGCGACAGCGCCTTGAGCCACCCGTCGAGCGCCGCGACGGTCGTCAGCTCCTTCTCGAGCGCGGCGAGGCCGTCTACCTCCTTCGGCAAGAGCACCACCATCGATAGATCGCGGCCCTCGTAGTCGAGCTCCAGCGCGGCGCCGGTCGCCGTCTCGGCGTGGGCGAACGTGCCCTCGCTGCGCATCGTCGGCACCTGCTTCTTCTCGGTCTTCGAGAGCGAGAAGTCGGCCGGCTGCGTGAGCATGTCGTTGAAGGCGTTCTCCCAGCTCGCCTTCATGTAGATCGCGTTGACCAACACCAGGCGCGTCTGCCCGTCGAGCGAGCCCTCCGGCAGCAGATCCTTGATGCGCTGCTCGGTGTTCGTCGCGACCCAGTCGTTGATGCGCAGTCGCGACGGCTCGAGCGCCGACGCGAAGTCGAGCGGCTCGAGCGACGCGTCGAAGGCCTTCTGCGTGCGGTCGAGGTACCCGGCGTCGAAGGTGTACGCCTTCATCCCGAACAGGCGGTTCGCGACGGCGAGCTTCGCGGGCCCGCTCTCACGCAGCAAGCCGACGAGGCTGCCGGCGTCGCCCGTCACCTTCGCGTCGTCGCCCTCGAGGTGGAGGACCTTGCGCATCTCGGCGGCCGTCTCCCCCTTCGCTCCGCCCCAGGTCATCGCGAGCGCGATGGACAAGCTCGCGGGGGCGTAGGCGAAGTTCGTCGAGCTGCCCGCGAGCTTGGGGTAGAGGTCGAGCGCGAACGCGTTGCTGCTCTTCGCGAACCTCGACGCGGCCTCGACGGCGGCCGGGTCGGGCGCGGGCCGCACGTGGGTGGAGGGGGTGACCGAGCTGACGGGGGGCGGCGGCGCGGAGGTCGCGCTCGTCGCCGCGGCGCTCGACGCCACGCTGGACGACGTCTGCGAGGCGGAGGCGCCGGCCGAGCTCGTCTGCGGTGGGGCGACGCCCGCGTCGCACGCGGCGCCGAGCAGCACGAACAGCCAGGGGATCAACCGATGGGGAGCGACGCGAGGGGTCTTCATGGTGGGTCGACGAGCTTGTACGGGGCCGCCCCGGGTTCGATCTACCCCCCTCCGCAGCTACGCGGCGTCTCCCCGGACGAAAGGCGCGATCGCCGACGCGATCGCCTCGGCCTCGCGATCGACGTTGGGAGGGTTGAACCACGCGAAAGGCGACAAGAGGCGCGTGGGGGTGAGGCCGCGACCGCCCCTGGAGCACTCCACGAGCAGCGACACCGCGCCGTGGCGCTCGTGAAACCAGTCGAGCTCGAGCCCGCCGGCCACGATGCCCTTCGCCCACCGCGCGCACGCCGCGGCGACGTAGGGGCGCTGGGGATCGATCGCGCGAGCGAGCCGCAGGGCCCACGCGCGGTGCTCGCCCTCGTCGTGCACGGGCCTCGTGCTCCACGCCGACGGGAACAGCACGGCGCCGCCGAACGAGTGGAGCGAGATCGCGCGATCGACTCGGCACGCGGCGAGGTGGTGCGCGAGCGCGACGACCTCGGGCTCGCTCGCGGCGCCGCTGCCTGGGTCGAAGAGCCCACCGAGCAGCCGCTGCACCAGGCCGAGCCGGCCCCAGCGCGCGTCGAAGTTGCGGTTCAGGTCCACGCCGCGCGCGTTGTGTCGGACGAAGTTGGCTCTCACCTGAGAAAGGCGCAGCGCGCGCAGCCGCCCCTCGACGCGGCGCACGCCGTCCGGGTTCACGACCGGGATCGCCACGACCGAGCGCTCGCCGAGCTCGCTGCCCACGAGGCGCTGGAGCAGCCTCAGGTGCGACTCGACCCCGATCCACTCCATCGGGTGCACGCCCGAGAGAACCACGGTGGTGCGCGCGAGGCTCCCGCGAGGCTCTGCCCCGTAGTGCAGGGCGAGCAGGGGCTCGCCCTCGACGCTGCGCCCGATGACGTGGAGGCGGAAGCCACGCGAGGCGAGGGCCTCGATCTGGTCGAGCATCTCCGCGTACCCTCGATAGGGCCCGAGCCCACTCGCGCCGAGCACCGGCCCGAGCGGCGCCGCCGCGTGTTTGGCGCGGGCTCGGGTGAGCAGGGTGTGCGGGCGCTCGGAGTGCGGGGGCTCGGCAGAGGTCACGATGGTCCCGACGATCGAGGTGAGGTTCGACGCGAGCGGCTGGGCGATCGACCCGGTGCGACCGCTGCCGCACGAGGCGGCGTACACGCTCTTCACGTCGGACGCGAGCGCTCGCTTCGACGAGCGCCTGCTCGCGCCCAAGGCCGCGAGCCTGCTCGGCGCGCGCCTCGCGGTCTGCCCCGAGAAGCGGTTCGAGCGAGGGGCGTACCCCCCGTCCGATCTCTGTCAGCTCGAGCTGTCGGGCCCCGAGCTCGAGCGGTCGTGGGTGTGGGTGCGGCTCTTCCCGCCCGAGCGCGCCCCCGATCTCGTGGCGGCCGCGCGCGCTGCCGGCCGCGCGGGGATGGAGCGGCTCATCCCGAAGGCGCGCCGCGTCCTGCAGGTCGCGCGCGAGCCGATCGCCGGAGACGCGCGCGCCCCCCTCGCGTGCGCGACGGTGCTGTGCCTCGCGTTCTTGACGGCGATCCTCCCGCCCGACGAGCTGACGCTGTTCGGAACCAAAGGCGCGAGGGAGCGCCTCGCGAAGGTCGGCCTCGCGCCGTGATGTGCTAGCTTCCGCGCGCTTTGAGGTCCCGACTCCTGCTCGTCTCCGTGATGTTCCTCGTCTCGGGAGCCACCGGGCTCCTGTACGAGGTGGCCTTCTCGAAGGTCCTCGCGACGATCTTCGGGGCGACGGCGTACGCGATCAGCACGGTCCTCTCGGCGTTCATGGCGGGGCTCGCGCTCGGGGCCTACCTGGGCGGCCGCATCGCGCACCGCCTGCGCGCGCCCCTCGCCGGCTACGGCTACGCCGAGATCCTCGTCGGCCTGGTGATCGCGGCGACGCCCTGGGCGTTCGACGCGCTCGCGAGCGCGTACCTCGTGCTCGCGCGAGGCACGCAAGACATCTTCACGCTGACGGCCGCGCGCGGCGTGCTCACGTTCCTCGTGATCGTCGTGCCGACCACGTGTATGGGCGCGACGCTGCCGTTCTTGGCTCGGCTGGTGACCAGCGACGACACCACGGGCGGGCGGCTGCCGAGGCTGTACGCGCTCAACACCCTCGGCGGCGCGGCCGGCTCGCTGCTCAGCGCCTATGCGGTCCTGCCGCTGCTCGGGGTCCGAGGCACGATGCGCGCCGCCGCGCTGATCAACATCGCGATCGGCGTCGGCGCGATCCTCCTGTCGCGCAGCATGGCCGACGTGAAGCCGCGCGAGGCGTCGAGCGCGGCGGGCGGCGCGAGCGGCGCGAGCGGCGAGGTCGACAAGGAGCTGCTCCTCTTCGCCTTCGCGTCCGGCTTCCTCGTCTTCGCCACCGAGGTCGTCGGCACCCACCTCTTGACGCTGCTCATCGGCAACAGCGCCTACGCGTTCGGGCTGATGCTCGCGGTGTTCCTCGTGTGCCTGGGCTTCGGCGCGACGCGGGCGTCGTCGCTGGCGGCGCGGCACGGCGCGAAGCAGGGCCTCGGCCGGGGTCTCGCGCTGAGCGCGCTCGCCCTCGCGCTCACCATCCCCCTGTGGGACCAGCTGCCCCGGTTCTTCGCCGCGGCGGGGAAGCTGGTCGAGTCGTGGGCGGGCCGCGAGCTGTGCCGCGCGCTCGCCGCCTTCGGGATCCTCGCGCTGCCGACGCTGTTCATGGGCACGACGTTCCCGCTCTTACTGGCGCGCATCTCGACGTCGTCGGACGTCGCGCGCAACGTCGGCCGCCTGACGGTCGCGAACACCGCCGGCACCATCGTCGGCTCGATCGTGACCGGGTATTTCGTCCTGCCCCTGCTCGGCTCGCAGCGGACCCTGGTCGGGGTCGCGCTGCTGTTCGCCGTCCTCGCCGCGTTCAGCGCGCGCAGCCCCCAGCGCGACGACACGAAGAAGGCTCGCGTGACGGTGCTGCTCGCCGGCGCGGCCATCCTGGGGGCCTTGTTCATGCCGCGCTGGGACCTCGCGCGCCTGACGAACGGCGCCAACGTGTACTTCACCCACGGCCCGCCTCCGGACGACATCATCTTCGTGCGCGAGGACGTCCACGGCGGCGTCACGACCGTGACCAAGCGTCGAGATCTCCTCACGCTCTACACCAACGGCAAGTTTCAGGGCGATGACGGCCCGGAGATGTCCGCCCAGCGGCGCTTCGCCCATTTTCCGGCGCTCTTCCTCAAGCAGGAGGAGCGCGCCTTGGTCATCGGGCTGGGGACGGGCACGACCCTGGGCGCGGTGGCCGCCTACCCGTTTTCGCAGATCGACGTCGCGGAGATCTCGCCCGCGATCGTCGAGGCGTCCGCGACCCACTTCACGGGGCCCAGCCGCGGCACGCTCTCCGATCCGCGCGTCGCCATGCACCTGAACGACGGCCGCAACGTGCTGCTCGTCGCGAAGGAGCCGTACGACCTCATCACCATCGAGCTGACGAGCGTGTGGTTCGCGGGGGCGAGCAACCTCTACTCCACCGAGTTCTATCAGCTCGCGAAGAGCCGGCTGAAGACGGGGGGCGTCTTGCAGCAGTGGGTGCAGCTGCACCACATCCGGCCCCGAGAGCTGGCGGCGATCGTGCGCACCTTGCTCGACTCCTTCGCCCACGTCGCGCTGTTCGAGGGCGGCGCGCAGGGGATCCTGGTCTCGAGCGACGAGCCGCTCATCGCCTCGCAGGCGCGCCTGCGCCAGCTCGACCGACGGCCCGACATCCGCGAGACCCTCGAGGGCGACCCGCTCGGGATGCTGATCGAAGAGCTCATCGCCTCCGACGAAGACCTTCACCGGCTGGTCGACGATATCGAGCGCCAGACGGGCGAGCGCATCCTCTCGACCGACGACAACCTGTTCCTCGAGTACGCCACCCCGAAGGGCAACGTGCTCGAGTACCACTCGTCGCTCGCAGCCTCACGTGAGCTGCTCGAGCGGTACCGGACGGCCGACCCCCGCGGGCGGCACGTCAGGCCTTGAGCGCCGCGCGGCACCCACGCCTGCCTTGCGTACCTGGGTTTCGCCGTTTCCTGGCTCCGCCGCCAGAAGCCGAGTGGTGGTTCACGGACGAGTTTCTCGCACGCAGTCCCAGGTTCTCCGCAGGCACCAGGAAAGCAGAAACGACAATCCTCGTTCCTCGTGCTCCGCCGGGCCTGGGTGGCGCGAGCGTCCGAGTTTCGATCGACCAAGGGGCGACAGCGAACGCCCGGCGGTGGAACACGCTGAACCGCCAGCGTGGGGTGAGCCCGATCCACCCAGGCTATCGGTGACCTGCACGCACGCGTGCCGGGACGGTCGAACGACGTGACACGAAGCTCGCGTGGCCGAAGCGCTCGTGACCGCTGGAGCCAACCCTGTCGCTCACATCTGGAAGCGAGACCCCTCGCTGTAGGCGTCCTCGAGCGACGGGAGCGAGGTGGGGATCTTGCGCCATGCGTTCGCCGCCGTTTGCAGGCAGGCCTTTTCGCTCTGTCCATCGGCCCAGAGGTCACGATCGGCAGAGGCATCCTTGAGCGGTTGACTCTCCAGCACAGGGCCCCGACCACAAAGCTCGGAGAGCCACGTCTCGATGCTCCAGGTCGGTACGAAGATGGCGATGGGGTCCGCCGGTGCCCTCGGTGGGACGTGCGCCGCCTTCAGCTGCTCATCAAGCTCGATCTTGCGCGCGGCGAAGCCGTGGTTGTCGCCGTCGATGACGACGAGCAGCCCGCGCTTCCTCTGGAAGTTCTTGGAGCGCAGTTTCGCTGCGTAGATTGGGTAATTCAGGCGCACCCAGGCTGACGCGTCGCCTCGAGCGCTCGGCGCGCTGTGGACCTCGAGCACCTGGATGGAGGAGCGCTCACACAGCTGTCGGACGAAGCGCTCCGTTCTCCGATCCTCACAGAGGATATCGAGCCGCCAGCTAGGCATCCAGCACCGCCTTCACAAGATCGTACGCAGTCTCGCCGACTTCGAGATCCGGCTCGAGCCTCTCGATGCGCGAGTGACCCCCTGCGGGATCGCGCCACATGCGCCATGCTGCATCGGCAGCCACGTAGTTGATCGCCTCGGGATGGTGCGAGATCCCACGGAGCTGGCGGGCCTCGCTCGTGATGTAGTCGGTGACGGCGCGGAGCCACGGCTGGATCTCCCGCGGGGAGAGGTAGTTCTCGACCTCATCGAGGGTAATGAGCCCCGCCTTTTGGAGCCGAAGTGGAAGGCGCCGTAGAGAGCGATGAGCAGACGCTGGCCGTCCGACAGCCGCGTCCAAGGGAGCTCGTGGTCCTTGCCGCTGAAGGCGAAGCGAATGAGGAGGTCCTTCACGTCGGAGGTGACCTGCTTCAAGCGGAGCTGGTCGAAGCCGACGATCGCCCTCTTCAGGTCGGCGCGCAGCGCCAGCGCGGCGTCCGGATCCTCCTGCACGCCGGAGCGATACCAGCTCGCGAAGTTGGACAGATCCTTCTCGAGCCACGAGGCCTCGACGGCGGTGTCCGCACCGAGGCGTTGGGGGTCCGGTTTCAAGGACCAGATCGTTGAGAGGGCGTCGCGGAAGGCGATGATGCTCCGGTTCTCGGGGCGGGGTTCGAGAGCTGAGATGAAGGAGCGGCGGCGGTCGAAGGCGACGGTAGTGCGGGGAGCCGGCGTGGGAGGGTCGCCGAAGAGCTCGACTTTCCCGCCGTCGGAGCGGTAAAGCAGCCCGGCCGATGAGCTCAGCTCCTCGCGAATGCAAGCCTCTCGTCTGTGAGCGCGCAGCTCACACGGTAACGGAACGAGTTGGAGCGGTGCTCGAGCTCGACCTCGATCACCTGCTCGCTCCGTTCGCCCTCGGGCGACCATTTGGTGATTGTCGTGGGGAAGCCCGTCTCGCCAAACGACTTGCCTTCGACGGCAATGTCCCGGAGCAGCCAGATCGCCTCGACGAGCGCGCTCTTCCCGGCGCCGTTCTCTCCGACCAACACGCAGACGGGCGGGGACGCCACTCAAGTTCACGGAGGGTCCGGTAGTTGTGAACGTAGATGCGCTTGAGCATGGGTCCTCGGCACCGGGTGGGGCCCGCGTGCGTGGCGGAAGACTAGCGGAGCGCCTCGGGGGCTGCACCTTGCCGCGGAGCGCCCGCTACGTCGGCGTCGCGCTCGGCGAGGACGTGAGCGACGAAGAGCTCTTCAACACCAAGCCGGCCGAGATTCTTCAGGACGCGGACGAGAGGTACGCGCGCGCCTTTGGGCGAGCGCCGATGGCCGCTTCGCGGGGCAGGCGCGCGCCCACGCCCACGCCCTCCCGCGTGACCCGCACCAGCACGCCGATGACGGCGCCGAGCCGGCGGAGCAGCGATGGATCGGTCGCGCCATAGCCGAGCGCGTCCGCGACCTGCAGGCACGCGGTGACCTCGCGGGCGGAGCCCATGGCACTGAGATAACGCTGGCGCCGCGTGCCACCCGCGTTGCCGCTGGCCTCTGCCATGTTGAGCGCGACGCTGGCCGCGGCGCGGCGCAGCTGCCGCGCGAGGTCCGTGTCCCGCGCCTCAACCGCCGACAGCTCCGGCCTCAAGTCCCGAAGCACACCCATTTAGTCCGAGTAGATACGAAGCATGACGACCTCCCGCGCCGCCGACGACGTGCCGGCTCGGGCGCAGCCCCGCAAGCCCGAGCCGCCCCACCTCGCACCTCGAAGTCCCCCCCGCGAGCGCAGCGAGCAAGGGGGGACCGGGCGCGCGCAGCGCGCCCGAGGAAGGCATCGCCCACGCCCACGCCTACGCCCACGCTCATGCTCACCCTCACGCTCGCGCCTACGCTCACGCCCTAGAACATCCCGGTGGGCACGTTTGCGACGGCCGCGGTCGCGCGCGCGCCGCGGGTCGTCTCGCTGACCTTCGTCTGACCGCCGACCGTGAGGGTGACGCGCGCCAGCGCTGCGTCCGAGCCGCCGACGAGCAGCGCCTTGAACGAGCCGCCGTTGAAGGCCGGCGCGCCGCTGCGCCCGGCCGCGTTCGGCAGGAGGTCGGACACGACGCCGCCGCGCCCGTCGACGATGACGACCCTCGGGCATGCGGCCTTCGCGCCGTCGCACGTGACCTTGGCGACGACCTCGGAGTGTCGGGCCGCGGGCGGGCTGTACGCCGGCGCCATGCCGCGCTCGAGCGCCTCGCGCAGACTCTTGAGCGGCTGAGCGGAAGCCTCCGCGAGCTCCGAAAGGACGACGTCGCGCTCGCGCAGGACGCGGGCCCGGCAGCGCAAGGCCTCGGCCTGGACCCGCGGGTCGGCGCCGAGCTCGGCGGCCGAGATCCAGTGCGCGCAGGCCCGTGGCTCGTCGTTCGCGGCCTCCAGCGACGCCGCCACTCGAGCGTGGACGACGGCGCTGGTGGGTGACAGCTCGGCGAGCGCCTGGATCTCCCACAGCGCCTGCGCTTCATCGCCGCTGGCGATCAGCGCGGAGGCGAGGAGCTCCCGCGCGAGCGCGCCATCGGGGTCGACGTCCGCGAAGGCCCGCGCGCTCACGACCGCGTCGGCGAAGCGTCCGGCGGCGAGCTGCGCTCGCACGAGCTCCGTCCGCCGCCTGCGGCTGGTCGGCTCACGCTTCACGGCCTCCTCGAGCGCCGTGAGGTGCTGGGGCGAGCCCTTCATCCACCCGTCGTCACCCTGGCTCAGGCCGATCCCGAACGGCGTGCCCTTGAACGCGACCAGCGGCGAAGAGCTGGCGCCGTCGGGCGAGAAGGCGAGGGGTGAGACGACGGTGACCCCGCCGCCCTCCGGCTGCGGAAATGACATCCTCTTGAAGGCGTCCACGACGCACGCGACGACCTGCGCGTTCTGGACCGTCGAGCCCGCGCTCGCCGCGGACGTGACGCTGCCGCTCGGCCCGATGGTGAAGCGCACGACGATCCGGCCCGAGAGGGTCGGATCGAGCTGAAGACCGCGCTGGTAGCACATGCGGAAGCGCCCGGTCTGCATGCGCATGATCCTGCGGATGACCTCCGGCGGGAGGCTGCCCGCGGTGGAAGCCACGCCCATGGTGACCTTCGGCTGGCTCGACGCGTGAGAGCCCGAAGCGAGCCCCGAACCCGTCCCCGCGCCGGACCCGACCTGCCCTCCGGACACCTGAGCGCCGCTGCCCCCGAGCGTGAACGGCGCCGAGAACGAGCCGGAGGGCGGCGGGACGTTCGCCGCGACCGCGCCATAGCCGAGCCCCGTCCCCGTCGTGCCGCCGCTGCCCTCGAGAGCGAGCGACGCTCCGCTGGACGCGCCGCGCGTGCGCTCGATCCCGAAGGCCGCGAACATCGCGTCGTTCTCGAGCACGAGCATCGAGGTATGCCGCGACAGCACGAAATACTGCGTCGACAGCGCCGTGACCTCGGCGACGTGCTCCTCCGACGCCTCCAGGCGCTCGATCTTCGCGCGCGCGAAGGAGCGCGTGGCGTAGCCTCGCGCCCCTTCGCGGCTCGAGATCGGCCGCGACAAGCGCACGGCACCCGCCGCAGCCGCGGCCTCGACGCTCACCTCGCCCTCGCCTCGACCGAGCACGAACAGCTCGAGCTCGTCGCCGAGCCGCGCGGCTGCCGGCGGGTCGATCGCGAGCACCATCCCCTCGGGCAGCGTCACCCTCAGGTCTCGGAGCGCCGGCCGATCGAGCCCCGCGGCGATCTCGGCGAGCTCGCGGGGCTCGCCAGGCTCGAGCAGATCCACGGTCGCCTCGAGCGCCTCGGCGATCGCGCGCAGGCTCGGCGCGTCGATGTTCCGCCCCGTGCCGACCAGACGAACGTCGGCGGGCCACCTGGCGAGCGCACGCGTCACGCGCGCCGCGATCTCGGCCCCCCGGATCGGCCCAGCGCTGGCGACGCCGTCGCCGACGTAGACGAGCTGCCCCAGCGGTTGGCCAGCCAGGCGCTCGAGCCCCGCCTCGAGCCCTCCTGCGACGTCGCTCGAGCCGCGCGCGGCGCGAGCTCGCAGCCACGCGCGGGCGCGAGCGACGTCCACCTCGGCGGCGGTGACGAGGCCCGTGCTGGGGAAGCTCTCGCACGCGCTGTCGCACGCGATCAGCGCGAACCGCTGATCCTCGGACATCCCGTCGAGCAGCCGCTCGGCGAGCGCGCGCCCCGTTCGCAGCGACGCTTCGGTCTGGCTCGCGCTCGTGTCGAGCACGATCACGCGGTTCGGCTCGACGGTGCCTGCCGACGGCGCGACCGCCCCGGGCTCGAGCCAGACCGTGAGCACGCCGGCGCCGTCGATCATCGGCGCGCAGGGCGCGTCGAGGCAAGGCAGAGAAGGCTCGACGACGAGGCGCGCCCCCGAGCCTCTCTGACGTCCGGTAGCGCACGATGAAATCTCCCGTCGGCGCGAAGCCCGAGGCTTCGAACGTCACGTCCGTAGAGCTCGCGCCGCTCTCGATCTTCGCCGCGTAGCCCGGCGACTCCACGTTGGTCACGCCCCCGTCGAGGTGGACCCGAGCGCTCAGCCGGCCGACCTCGGTGCCGTGTCCAGCCGACGCGAGCGGGTAGCGGATCTCTGCGCGCCCATCGAGCTCGGCCACTCGCTGCTCGAGGCGGACGCGCACGGTTCGCGTCGCGCGCGGCCCGATCGGGAAGATCTTGAGCGAGAGCTCGCAGCCCATCACCCACTCGAGCAAGGCCGGATCGCGGGGCCGCACCGTGTCGTCGACGATGCCCTTGAAGATCCGCGCTGCGCGCCCGCGCTCGACCATCTCCGCGGCGACCGGCTGGCCGTCGACCCACAGCGTGAGGTCGGTGACGCTCGCGCCGGGAGGCACGGGAAACAAGAACCTGCCCTCGAGGGTCTCGCCGGTCGTGTTCTCGAAGACCTCATCGATGGTCGTGGTCGCGACCCCGTCTCGGACGTCGATCGAGAGGTCGTGTCGAGCGAGCGCGACCCCTCCCATGACCTCCTCGCGCCCTGGCCGCCGCGCGGTCATCCTCCCGAGCCCGCGCGTGCGCTCCGCGACGTTGGGCTCGTCGATCTCCACGACGGGCGGCGTCAGGTAGTCGACCGTGGCAGGGCCGTCGGGCGACAGCTCGACGGCCTGCCCCCTCGCGAGCGAGAGCGAGCGCGGGCCGTCGCTCAAGGTCGCGCGCCCGCGCGCCACCTCGAGCGTCGCCCTGCCCGGGCCGACCGACACTTGCAAAGACGCCCGGCCCGGCTCGAGCTCGAGCGCGCGCCCGAAGACCCAGAGCGTCCCCGCGCCCGCTGCCTCGGCCCGCGAGAGCTCGACGTCTCCGCGGATCACCTCGGCGCCGTCGGCGTCGATCATGATCTCGGCGCCGGGCGACAGCGTCATGCGAGACTCCCCGAGGAGCAGACGCAGCTCACGGCCGAGGCTGAGCACGCGCCCGCTGCCCACCTCGTCACCGGCCTCCACCGCCACACACGCCCGAACCTCCGCGCAGTAGAGCGGGAGCTGGGTCCCCGGCGCGACGGACACGGCCTCGATCGTCGCGACGACGTCGTCGACTTCGGGTGGGGCGCTGTCGCTGGCGCAGCCCCCGAGGCCAATACCCAACGCCAGGCCCCAGGCCCACGAGCGCGTCGCCATAGGCCAACAGGGACAGCGGCGCCTCGCGGAGGTTCCCTGCAACGTTGCGCGCAACGGCGAGCCTCCGACTCTTTCAGCAGCCTGTTAGAGTCGAGCCTCCCGTGGACAAGACCCTCACGCAGCCGACTGGCCGCACCTCCGAGCCGGACCTCGCGCGGCCTCCGACCCCGCTGCTCACCCTGCTGCTCGAGTGCGATCGACCGGTCGGCGGCAGCGAGCTGATCTCGCTCGCCTCCGTGGACTCCGTGTCGATCGGGCGAGGCGAGGCGCGCGCCGTGCGCGTCTCCGAGGCCCGCGGGAGGAGGTCGGTGACGGTGACCATCCCCGACCGCCGCGTGTCCACGAGCCACGCGATCATCGAGCGCAAGGGGGGCGGCTTCGTCGTCCGTGATCTCGGGTCCGCCAACGGGACGCGCATCGCGGGCGAGCGAGTCGAGGCGAGCGAGCTCGAGAGCGGCGACATCCTCCAGATCGGGCACACGCTGTTCGCCTTCGAGGACAAGCCGCTGCTGGCGAAGGTCCCCGCGGTCGTCGGGATCAAGACCAAGATCACCACGCTCTCTCCCCACTACGCGCAGCGCCTCGCGCAGCTGTCGCGCATCGCCACCACGGCCATCCCGGTGCTGCTGCTAGGTGAGAGCGGAGTGGGGAAAGAGGTCGTCGCGCGGGTCACGCACGAGCTGTCGGGTCGGCCGGGCGCGTTCGTCCCGGTCAACTGCGGCGCCATCCCGGCGAACCTGGTCGAGTCTCACCTCTTCGGGCACCAGAAGGGCTCGTTCTCCGGCGCCGTCCGTGACGAGCTCGGCTTCGTCCGCTCGGCCGACGGAGGCACGCTGTTCCTCGACGAGATCGGCGACCTCCCGCCGGCGTCGCAAGCGGCGCTGCTGCGGGTGCTGCAAGAGGGAGAGGTCCACCCGGTGGGGGCCGCGCGCGCCGTGAAGGTCGACGTGCGCGTCGTGGCCGCGACCCATCGACCGCTCGATCGGATGCAGGAAGACGGCACCTTTCGCCGCGATCTGTACGCGCGCCTCTCCGGCTTCGTGGTGCAGGTGCCGCCGCTCCGCGAGCGGCTGGAGGACACGGGGCAGCTCATCGGCGAGCTCTTGCCACGCGGCCCGGTCCGCATCCGCCCCGAGGCTGCCACCCAGATGCTGCGCCACGATTGGCCGCTCAACGTCCGTGAGCTGGCGCAGTGTCTCTCCACCGCGGCGGCGCTCGCGACCGACGGCGTGATCAAGCTCGAGCACCTGCCCCCGGCCGTGATGGACGCGCGGCGCGAGCCCAGCATCGCGCCACCGCTGCCGCACAGATCGTCCGATGCGCCTCCCGCTGCCCTCTCCGCGGCCGATCAGGCGTTGCGCGACGAGCTCGTGCGCAGGCTCGAGGAGAGCGGCTACAACCTGAGCGCCGTCGCGCGCGACATGGGCAAGGCCCGCCAGCAGATCCAGCGCTGGGTGCGCCGCTTCAACCTGAAGGGGCCCTGATCGCTCGCGCCGGCAGGGCGGCTACTTCTTGTCGCCGCCCTTGTCGTCCTTCTTCTCGTCCTTCTTGATGGGGCCCGCGTCGCCGGCCGAGTCGCCGCTCGGCGCCTGCACGACAGAGTCGGAGTCGATCGGCTTGGCCGGGGCGGGCTTGTAGCGATCGAAGTCGTCGCCGGTCGGGTTGAACGGGCGCAGCGGCGGGATCTTCGGCTTCGGCGGGTGCTTGAGCAGGTACAGCTCCTCCGCCGAGAGCACGGTGAGGGTCATGCCGCCATCGAGCGCGTTCTTCGGGCCGTAAGGGCGACCGTCGACCTCCATCACGTGGAACTCGGTCCTGCGGTTCTCTTGTCGACCGGGCTCGGTGTCGTTGGGGCCGATCGGCTTCTTCTCGCCGAACCCGACCGCGACGAGGCGAACGTGGTCGATCCCATTTTCGACCAGCCAATGGCACACCGCCAGCGAGCGCTTCGCGGACAGCTCCTGGTTGTGGTCGTCGCTCGCGCGGCTGTCGGTGTGGCCCTCGACGCGCAGGCGCGTGACCCAGGGGTTGCTGACGAGGAAGGCGTGCAGGTCCTTCAAGACCTTCTCGCTCTCCTTGCGGATGGTCGCCCGGTCGGTGTCGAAGACGATCTTGCCCTTGATGTAGACGCGCGTATCGCCGGGCCTGTTCGGATCGAAGACCGCGTTGGGGTCGAACCAATCGGGAGGTGGCTGGCGGAACGCCAGGTTGGGCACCGGGTTCGGAGGCAGCCGGTGATCGGCGCACGCGGAGACCGCGGTGGCGCCCAGCGTGACGGCGAGCGTCGCGACCAGTGGAGAGGTTGCCGAGCCGGGCTTCTTGGAAGGGTCCATCGCGTCTCGACTGATCGTGTCTGAAGGCAGGGCGCCCCCGCAAGTTCGCAGCGCGTCCCGAGAAAGAATCTTGGATATCGCCGCTCCCTTCGGCCTTGCGGGCCCACGCCTACGGAGGCGACCATAGGCGCCATGTCCCTCTCCGTATTCGAAGTTCACCTCACCCCCGGCGCCATCGTGGACGAGCTGCTCTCCGAGGAGGTGAAGCGGGAGACCCAGGCCCAGGTGATGACCATCGCCGAGGCCAAGAAGGTGGGGTTCGGAGGCATGCCGGACCTGGGCCCGAACGTCCGCCTGATCGCGGTGGCGAAGCGCGACGGGGGCTGGATCCAGAAGGTCCTCGAGGCGAGCCACATCGTCTCGGCCTTCCGCATCCACCACGTAGACTGAGCCCCCGAGCGTTGCACGACTGAACGCGCGAGCCGAGGGCCCGCTCGCTCGCGTCCGCCTCGCGACGTGATAAGCACCAGGTCGTGAGCACCACCGACGAACGGCTCTCGCAGCTCGACGGGCTGCTCGAGACCCTCGGCAGCGTCCTCGTCTGCTACTCGGGCGGTGTCGACAGCGCGTTCCTCCTCGCCGCCGCCAAGCGCGTGCTCGGCGCGCGCGCCATCGGGATGACCGCGGTCTCACCGAGCCTCGCGCCCGCGGAGCTCGACGACGCGGTCCGCGTCGCGCGGGAGATCGGCGCGGATCATCGGGTCGTCGAGTCGGCCGAGATCCACGACCCGAGCTACCAGAAGAACGCCCCCGATCGCTGCTTCTACTGCAAGAGCGAGCTGTATCGAATCGCCGAGCAGCGCCGGGTCGAGTGGGGGCTCGCCCACGTCGTCAACGGCACCAACGTCGATGACCTCGGCGACTATCGGCCGGGCCTCGAGGCCGCGAAGAACGCCGGGGTGCGGAGCCCTTTCGTCGAGCTGGGCATGACCAAAGAAGACGTGCGCGAAGGGGCGCGCCGCGCAGGCCTCGGCATCTGGGACAAACCCGCCGCCGCTTGCCTGTCGAGCCGCATTCCGTTTGGCACGTCGGTGACGCCGGAGCGGCTCGAGCGCATCGGACGCTTCGAAGCCTCGCTCCGCGGGCTCGGGTTTCGCCGCGTGCGCGTCCGGTACCACGCGGTCGGCTCCGATCAGGACAAGGCCTTCGCACGGATCGAGCTCGACCCTTCGGAGATCCCCAGAGCGTGCAGCGAGGGTGTCCGTGAGGCGATCGTCGAGGCGGGCACCCGCGCCGGCTTCCTGTACGCGGCCGTCGATCTGCGCGGCTACCGGGTGGGGAGCCACAACGAAGCGCTCGACCTCGCGCCCCGCGGCCGCGCCCTCCCGGTGGTCCGTTAGGCGCTCCCAGTCTCCAGGTCCATGACGCAGGTGTGACGCGCACGGAACGATTCAGGGTTTCCCAGCGAAACCAATCACTTTATGCTGGCGGCCCGGTTCGTGACAAGCGAGCTGGCGGGGCAACGAAACCGTTCACAAGGGGCGCCAGGTGGCTGACAAGAGGCGGGACAAGACCTTCCTGTTCCCCGCGACGACGCCCGAGGAGCTCCTCGCGTCGAAGCGGAGGCTGGCGTCCAAGCAGCACATCACCCTCCCCCACGGGATGCCCGCGGTCGACGAGGCCGCGGAGCTGCCGAGCCCGGTCATCATCGGCGAGGTGCACCGCCCCGAGGCCGGAAAAATCCCCCCGAGCCAGGTCGAGGCTGCGCTCTCTGGCCACCTCGACGCCTTCCTCGAGGAGCCTCGCGCCTCGATCGTCACGGCGCTCTGCGCCCGCAAGTACACCGAGGCGGCGGCCGTCGCCGAGGCCGAGGCGAAGCGATTCCCGAAGAACCTCAGCCTCGCGAAGGCGGCGTCGGGCGTTCGGCACTACGCGCTCGCCCGCCTCGAGGCCGATCTCGGCGCGCTCTTCGCGTCGCCGCGCCTGGTGAAGAGCGTCCCCGCCGGGCTCGCGCGCGATCTCCACGAGGCGCTGCGGCGCGTCGACGGCAAGACCCCGATCGAGACGATCCTCCGCGAAGCCAAGGTCGACCGCCTGCGTGCGCTCGACGGCTTCGCGTGGCTCGCGCGCGCCGGCTTCATGGAGATCCCTCGCGTCGCCACGCCGTCGCCGGGCGCGTTCGTGATCCCCATCGCCAACCCTGCGGTCATCCGAGAGAAGGCCCCCTCCAAGCCCGACGAGGCCCCGCCCCGCGAGCCGGCGTCACCCGAGAAGGCGAGCACGCCGATCCCGCCAGCTCTGACGGCCCTTCCCGACCTCGACCCGGGTCCACCGAAGCGCTCCCTGAGCCTTCAGGGTCTGCCGAGCCCGAGCAGCATCCCGAGCCCGTCGTGCGACGGTGCGCCGAGCTCCCATCCGGCTCCCCAGCCGGCTGAGCGAGCGCCGATCTCGAGCGCACCCCCCGAGCCGATCTTCGCGGTCGCGCCCATCAGCGTGCAGCCCGAGGCCTCCTCCCAGCCACCGGTCTCGTCGACCGCGCCAACGTCGCAGGGCCCTCGACCCACCGAGCACCGGCCTACATCCCAGCGCCCGCTCGACCTCCCGCAGACGCCGGTGCACGGGCTCGAGCTCGGCATCGCGCCGCGAAAGCGGCGCAGCTCTGCCGCGCCGGTGCTCGCGGGCGTCGCCGCGCTCAGCGTCGCGGCGGTGGCGTTCACCATCGCGCGGACGGGACCCGAGTCTTCGAACGGCTCGTCCGCCCACCTCGCGCCGGCGCCCATCGACCCGGCCCCATCGTCTGCGCCTCAGACGCGCCTGCCCGAGCCCACTGGAGTCGCGCCGGCGCCCGCGCCCAAGCCCGAGACGGTCGCTGTCGAGATCGACGTCACGCCCAAGTTCGCTCGAGTCTTCATCGACGGTGTCCTGTTCACGGGCTCGCCCATCCGCGTCACGATGCCCAAGGACGGCAAGACCCACGAGGTGCGCGTGGAGTCGCCCGGCTTCGCGCCTCGCACCACGACCTTCGTCACCGACGCGAACGCCAGCCTCATCCTCGCGCTGAACCGCCTCCCCCCCAAGCCGCCCACCCCCTGAGGGCGGCTGCGCTCAGGGCGAGACGACGGCGACGATCGCTTCCATCAGCTCGGCCGCCTCGCCGCTGGCGATCGCCGCGCCGAACGCCGCGCCGACGACCACGGCCGCGCCGATCACGACGACGCGCGGCGCCCCCCTCGCCCGTGAGGCGGCGCCTGCTGCTGGCGCGACCTCCCTGGGCCCGTGGGCTTCGATCGGGGGGCGGGTGGGCAGCGGCTCGAGCGCCAGCCCGTCGCTCGGCTGCGGCGCGGGCGTGAGCCCCGCGAGCGCCGGCGCCGGCCTCCCGGCGCTCGGCCGCTGCGACGGCAGCGGCGGCGGCCCGGGACGACGCGAGGCCACTCGCAAGTGCACGACCGTCGCGCGGTCGTCTTGCGCGAGGCGCTCGCCCTCGTCCACGTCGTACGTGTCGTCGGCGTCCTCGCCGTCGAGCGCGAGCTCGAACGCGCTCACCAGCTCGTCGACGGTCGGGAATCGGTCGCGCGGATCCTTGGCGAGCGCTCGCTCGAAGAACCGGTCCAGCTGCCTCGGGAGGGTGGCGTCGAGCGCCGACGGGGCGAGCGCCGGGTCGCGAGCGATGCGGGCGAGCACCTCGCCACCTTTGCCCTCGAAGGGGCGGCGCCCGGTGACCACCCGAAACAGGACGACCGCGAGGGACCAGAGGTCGGCGCGCGTGTCGACGTCGCGCCCCGAGACGATCTGCTCGGGGCTCATGTACATGGCCGAGCCGACCAACATGTCCGGCCGCGTCAGGCGCGCGTCGTCCCACGCGCTCTTCGCGACGCCGAAGTCGAGCAGCTTCACGATCTCTCGCGGCCCAGCGAGCGCCTGTACGCCCGACGAGGCCGCCTTCTCACGGGCGAAGAAGACGTTGCTCGGCTTGACGTCGCGGTGAACGATCTGCAGCGCGTGGGCGACGCGGAGCGCGTCGGCGACCCCCCGCGCGAGCGAGAGAGCCTCGGGGCAGGTCAGGCGGCCGACCCGTCGAAGCCGCTCGAGCAAGCTCTCGCCATCGAGCAGCTCCATCACCATGAAGGCGCGATCACCGACGAACCCATGATCGTAGACCTCGGCGAACGCGGGACCGTGGAGCTGACGCGCGAGCGTCGCCTCGCGGATGAACCGCGCGTGCGCGCTCGGCTGATCCGCAGCCACGAGATCGACGAGCTTGAGCGCCATGCGCCGGCCGACGCGCCGGTCGTAGACGGACCAGACCTCCCCCATCCCCCCCTGACCGATGCGCTCTTCGAGGGCGTAGCGCTTGGCGACGACCCGCCCGGACTCGAACTCGGTGCCGTCGAGGTCGCGCTCGGCGTGAGCCTCGGACTCGAGCAGCGCGTGCGCCTGTGGGAAGCGCTTGAGCGAAGGCGGCGCGGGCCGCTCGGGCGGCGGCACGACGCTGGGCTTTCCTCGACGCGAGACGAACGAGTACTCGGAGAAGCCGACGTACCGCTTCGATCGGAGCTTCATCGAGCGCGTGCCTCCTCGTGCGTCACGCGACAAGCCTACACCCTCGGGGCGATGCGCGCTCGAGGTGAGGGCTCCAGGCCTCAGCGGTGCGCGGGGCACATGGCGCAGGAGCTGCGCGCTGTGCGAGCTTTTCGCGGGCTCAAGGGCGCGGCGCAGCCCTCAAGGGCACGGCGCAGCCCTCAAGGGCACGGCGCAGCCCACTCGGT
The DNA here is from genome assembly GCA_016719945.1 of Polyangiaceae bacterium. Classification (GTDB taxonomy): domain Bacteria; phylum Myxococcota_A; class Polyangia; order Polyangiales; family Polyangiaceae; genus Xiheicaenibacterium. Next base: position 278,525 of record JADJYE010000008.1, read on the forward strand.
CGTTGGCTCGACGACCGTCGCGGAGCCATCTCGGAGGAACGTGTCGAAGAAGCAGGAGTACTGGCGCTTCACATCATCGCGGTGGCTATAGATCGCGTGGGGATCGTAGTCGCCGTCCGCCTCGTATTGCACGACGACGCCGGTGTAGGGCTCGCCCGTGTCGCTCGTGAGGTTGTCGGTGATCGGGTAGGGCGCGATCCCGTCGAGGCCGGCCAGCGCGAGCGCGTCCTGCATGTCGCTCCACACGACCTCTCCCGCCTGCTGATGCCCGTAAGCGAGCGCCGCGGCGTCATAGATCTGCGTCGGGAAGTAAGAGTCCCCGAGGCTCGTCGTCTCGTAGACCGGCCGCACCGGATGGCCCGGCAGCGGGCGGCGCCCGAGGTGGGGCATGTAGATGAGAGGGTCGGCCGGCTCGAGCGCCGCTGCGCCGAGCGAGAGCACCGGGTGAAGGAAGGTGAGCTCCACCGTGGTGCCGAGCAGCAGCGTCAAGAACGCAGGGATATTCCCGTCCCGGAGGGACGTCTCGAGGATGAAGTACGACCAATGCCCGCCGGCCCCCGTCGGCACCGCCGCGCGCAACAGCGGCTCGGTCGCGCCGATCAGGTTCGTGTACATCCCACCCATCGACTGGCCGGTGATGAGCAGCCTCTGCGCGTCGAAGAAGTAGCTGTCGGCGCTCGCCGGCAGGCCCGCGCCCACACAGCCCTCGAGCAGCGTCGGGTCGATCTCGAGCTTCGTGAGCGCCTCGACGAACAGCCTCGCCTCGAGGATGCCCTGCTGGAACGTGTCGCGGATGGCGACGAGGTTGTTCACGTTGAGGTAAGCCGTCTCCTCCGCGCCAGGCAAGCGCTCCGGGTTGAGCGGCATCGCGAAGCCAGCGCTGGCGATGCGCTTCGTCGCATACGGAAACGCCGGACCGATGGGGTCGCCTGGGACGCCGTCGTCTCCCACCGGGCGCACCATCGCGATCGAGAACCCGCCCGACCCGTGCACGTTGAGGACGAGCGGGTAGCCCGTGTCGGGCATCGGCGTCCGCGGGATCGCGATCGCGACGGGGGCGACCTCGGTGCCGACCTCGATGGGCAGCCCATCTTCGCCGAACGAGATGAGGCCATCCTCGTTGAACGGCGGCTCCCCGCTCTGGAACTGCGGAAGCGTCACGGTGCCACGCAGCACACACAGCTCCGGGTAGAGCTCGTCGGCGTCGAAGCTGAGGTCGTCGATCACGACGTCGCGCTCGGCGACGACCGCGTCTCCGAGCGCCGCCGTCTCCTCGACGACCTTGCCCGTCGTGAACACCGTCGCAGCGACGACGCTCGCCGACTCGACTCCGAGCTCGTCGAGGACGGGCCACAGCGGCGCGTAGAGCGCTGACGCCGCCTCCTCCCCTGCGGCCGGCGCGCCAGATTTGATGCGCTCGAAGACCTCGCTCACGCCGAGCGCCTCGCCCTCGGCGTCCCCCGCGCCCGCCGTGACCACGAAGGCGTAGCGAGCGCCCGGCACCAGCACGAACCCTGCCCTCGGCGCGATGGCGAGCACGTGCTCGGCGGTGTACGGATCGGCCTCCAGGGTGCGCGCCACGACAGGCACGAGCGAGCCTCGCTCGAGGTCGACCAGGAGGATCGGCGACGCCGGGTCGGCGGCGATGACGTCACCCTCGACGCGGGGAGCGAGCGGCCCCGAGAAGCGCAGGTATCCGACCGGGAGCACGGGGAAGCCGACGCGGGCGCTCGCGCCGCCGATCAAACCTGCGACGTTGATCACCGACGCCGGGTTCGGGAAGCCCGCGAGGTCGGGGTGCCCGTCAGCGTCGAGCCGGAGATCGCTCGGGTAGGGCTGGTCCCAGAACCTCGCCGGGTCGTGCAGATCGGCGCTGAGATCCAGGACGAACGTGACGCCCTCCTCCGCAGGAGGGGGGGTCACGCTGTCGTCGCCGCACGACGAGGCTGCGACGGCCCAGCCCGCGACCAGCGCGAGCGCGCCGAGGGCCCGCCTCATGCGGAGACCGTGGCGATCTTGGCGATGCTGTCCGGGAGGCGCTCGCGCAAGGTCTCGAGGACGATCACCGCGGTCTCCTCGACCGCGCGCCCGGTCACGTCGACCACGGGCCAACCCCGCTCGCGGAACAGCGACTCGGCGTAGTCGAGCTCTCTCGGACGTGCTCGCGCATGCCGTAGTTCGTCTCCCCGGGCATGCCGAGCTGTCGCAGCCGGGCCTGTCGGATCTCGCACAGCTGATCGATGCCGATGGTCAGCCCGACGCAGCGATCCTGGGGCGCGTTGTCGAGCTCTAGCGGCAACGCGGCGCCCAGCACCAGCGGCAGGTTCGCGACCTTGAGCCCGCGCTGGGCCAGCAACAGCGAGAGCGGCGTCTTGGAGGTGCGCGAGACCCCGACCAGGACGATGTCGGCCTTGCGGAAGTTTCGGGGGTCCTTGCCGTCGTCGCTCTTCACGGCGAACTCGACGGCCTCGATGCGGCGGAAGTACTCCTCCGACAGCGGGAGCATCGCGCTCGGCATGCCGATGGGCGCTCGATCGAGGAAGGTGCCGAGCTTGCCGATGAGCGAGCCGATCACGTCGATCGCCTCGATCGACAGCTCCGCCGTCATCTGGTGGATGAACTCTCGTAGCTCCGGCGCGACGACCGTGAACACCAGCAGCGCGCGCTCGCGCGCTGCTCGCTCGAGGATCGGCCGCACCACGTCCTTCGAGCGCACGCGGGTGTGCAGGCGGATCTGCGCTCCGCTCTTGGGGTACTGCAGCAGCGCAGCGCGCACGACCTTCTCGGCGGTCTCGCCGGTGGAGTCGCTCAGCACGTCGATGGTTCGAGGCTCTTCCACGGTGCCGGGCAGCTTACCATCAGCGCAGTTTTCGCGCGCGCCCGCTTCCGCGGGTCCCTTGGGTCTTCACGCGCAAGCGCGTGAAGACCAGCGCGCGAGGTGCGCTGCGCGCACACGGGCGGAGGAGGGCGGAAGCGCCCGAAGCCACCCGCGTCCACGCGACACGCCAGCTCGCAACGACGCCGCGCAGCGCGGCCGGCTCAGCCGAACAGGCTCTTGAGCTTCGACATGAACGAGGGTTGGTCAGGCTCGGCCGGCGTGATCTTGTTGCCGAGGGACTCCGCCAGCTCGGCGATGAGCCGCCGCTGGTTGTCGTCGAGCTGCTTGGGCACCTCGACGGTGATCTCGACGAGCTGATCGCCGCGACCGCTCATCATGCGCCGCGGCAAGCCCTTGCCGCGCACGCGAAGGATGGTCCCCGGCTGGGTCCCTGCGGGGATCTTGACCTTGCCCTTGCCGTCGAGGGTCGGGATCTCGAGCTCGCCGCCGAGCGCAGCCTGGGGGAACGAGATGGGCAGCGCGCACACGACGTCGTCGCCGACCCGGCGGAACAGCTCGTGCGGCGCGACGCGGACGACCAGCTCGAGGTCCCCGGCGGGGCGCTCGGGGCGCGCGTGATTGCCGCCGCGCTCCACCAAGCGCGTCGTGCCGTTCTCGACCCCAGCGGGGATGGTGACCTCGATCGTGCGCTCCTTGGCGACCAGCCCCGCGCCACGGCACGTGCCGCAAGGATCCTTGACGATGCGGCCCATGCCGCGACAGGCCGCGCAGGGGCGCTCGAGGGCGATGGGGAGCACACCTTGCTGGACGCGCACGCGCCCCCGACCGCGGCACACCCCGCAGGTGTCGGGCGTGGTGCCAGGGGCCGAGCCGCTGCCGGAGCAGTCGGTGCAGGGCTCGATGCGCTCGTAGGTGAGCTCCTTGGCGCACCCGAAGGCGGCCTCCTCGAAGGTGACGCGGACCTCCTTCTGCAGCGGGGGGGCCTGACCGACCTTGATCCCGAGGGCGCCGAGCAGGTCGCCGAAGATCCCATCGATGTTGAGGTCGTTGATGTCGAAGGACGCGCCGAACGGGGCCTGACCGCCCGAGACCCGCGTGCCGTCCCCGATCCCGAAGCGATCGAACATCTCGCGCTTCTTCGGGTCGCTCAAGATCTGGTGCGCGGCGTTGAGCTCCTTGAAGCGCTGGTTCGCGCCAGGATCGTCGGGGTTGCGATCGGGGTGATGCTTCGCGGCGAGCTTGCGGAAAGCCGCCTTGACGTCGTCCTGCGTCGCCGATCGGTCGATCCCGAGAACCTCGTAGGGATCCTTCATCGCTCGAGACGAACCCGTAGCACCGGTTCGGCCGGACGTCAGCGCGCCCGCGCTGGCGGCGCGCCGAACGCCTCGGAGGCCCGGCTGATCTCCAGCTTCGGGCCGCGCGCCAGCTCGATGACCAGGTCGGCCATGCGCTCGACGACCCACCGGAATTTGTCTGGTCCGAGGCTGGAGACGTCGAAATCGGGCGCGGAGTTCATGAAGTCGATGGCGTACGGGACGCCGTCGCGCACCGCGAACTCGACGGTGTTCATGTCGTAGCCGAGGGCGTCACAGAGCCGCCTCGCGTCGGCGATGACGCGGGCCTCGAGCGCCGGGCTGAGCGGAGGCATCGTCTCCGCGGCGCGGACGTAGCGTTCGAAGTGCCCGAGGCTCGGGTTCCAGAGGGCAGGCAGGACGTGCTCGCGCCCGATGACGATGCAGCGGACGTACTGCGTCCACTCGATCGCCTCCTGGATGATCATGGTCTTTTCGCCGCTCGCGTCGTAGGCGCGAAAGAGCTCGCTCATGTCGCAGACCTTGGAGACGTCGCGGAAGCCCCCGCCCCAGTGCGGCTTCATGTACATCGGGAAGCCGAAGTCGCGGGCGAGGCCCTCCCAGTCGAGCGGGTACGCGAGGTTCTGCAGCGACCCGGCGGAGATGTCGGGGCCGTAGGCCTTGGCCGGAAGGACCGCCGTCTTGGGGACCGCCACGCCCAGCTTCGCGGCGAGGGCGGTGTTGAAGTATTTGTCGTCGGCGATGCGCCAGAACGGGTTGTTGACGACCCGCGTCCCCGCGAGCGCCGCGAGCTTCAGCATGGGCTGGTAACACTGGACGTCGTGGCTGATGCGGTCGACCAGGACGTCGTACTGCGGCGGCCCGTCGATCCGCAGGATGTCGAGGCGCGCATACGAGCACTCGACGTCGCCGCCGCGACCGGCGACCTCGTCGATCAGGGCGTCGGGGAAGGAGCGCTCTCGTCCGACCAACACACCCACGCGCCTGCGAGCGCTCGCTGCCTCGTTCGCCATTTGGCGCCGGAGGTTAGACCATCCAGGCCGACTCGGTGTACTTTCACCTTCGTGCCCGAACGTCGCAGAGAGGACAGAAGCGCGATCGAGCTGAACGTGGAGTACAAGCGCATCAACACGTTCTTCTCGGACTACACGCGCAACATCTCGAAGGGCGGGACGTTCATCCGCACCGCGCGTCCGCTCGACGTCGGGACCGAGTTCGTCTTCGCGCTCCGCATCCCGAACCTCGAGGAGCCGCTGCGGCTGCGAGGCATCGTCAAATGGGTCGTCCCCCAGGAGGGCGCGAGCCCCGACAAGCCCGCGGGGATGGGCATCGAGTTCCGCTACGTCGATCACGCCGACCGGCGTGGGACGGAAGAGATCGTCGAGCGGCTCATGGCTCAGGAGCTCGGCGACTCGTTGAGCGCCCGCCTCCTCAAGAAGAAGTAAAAGGGCGAGCCGCGCGCCGCGCGTGAATCGAGGTCACCCGATCCGGGACGGGCACAGACCTCGACCGGGAGGTATGCTCCGCGTTCGATGCCCCCTCCTCGAACGGCCGCTGAGGTCGTCGCGCTATGTGTCGCGCTCGCCCTTGCAGCGCCCGCGTGCGCGACGAACAGCGGGCCCAAGGTCGCGGAGCAGCTCCCGCTGGTCCAGCCTGCCGAGGTCGCCGACGAGGCGTTCGCGGCGGCGCTGCTCGACGTGCTCAAAGACGGCCAGCGCAGCGAGGCGCGGCAAAAGACGCTGCTCGGCGTCTCGCGCCGCCTGCTGGTGCACGCGGGCCAGCGCTTCGACGCGGGCGCCGACGAGCGCGGGCTCAAGACTGTCCTCGGCGCCCTCTACCTCCTGCGGGCCGGTGAGCAGAGCCACGTGATCGTGGATCGAGAGACGTCGCGGGCGGTCGACGCCGCGATCGAGCGGCTCTCGGCGAGGGGCGACCTCGGGCGGACGCGGGTCTTGTTCGCGCTCCGCGCGCCGACGGCGAGCGAGGCCGAGCGCCGCGAGATCGACGAGCACCTCGAGGCGATCGAGCGGTTCCACCGAGAGACCCTGACCGGGCGGCCGCTCGAGCGCGCGGGCGACGCCGAGCGCACGGCGGTCTCCATGGCGATGCTGTCGCACTCCCACATGGAAGAGGCGATGCGGACGATCAACGACTGGATCGCGCTCGGCATCCACGGCAACGTGACCTACCAGGAGACCGGCAAGCGCCCCCCGGCCGAGGAGGCGATCGAGATCGCCCGCTCGCTCGGGACCGGAGCGGTGACGATCGTCGCGCTCGCGCTCAGGCACGGCGACGTCCAAGACGCGGTCCAGCGCCTGCTCCAGAGCAACGCGAGGCGCGTGGCGGATCCTCAGTTCTTCAGCGCGCTGAAGGACGCCGAGCAGCGGGGCGACGCCGCCAGCTTTCGCGATCTGTACGACGCGTTGGCCATCGAGGTCGATGGCTCGATCGGCGGGGAGACGGGCGTCGACGCCGACCTGTACGAGGCGGCGCGCTTCGCGGTGCTGATCGAGGCCTACCGCAAGCAACCCGACCACGCTCCGACGACGCTGGAGCTCGCGAGGGCGCTCGTTGACCTTGGGATGTGCGAGGTCGTCCCGCTGCTCGTGAACGAGGCGATCTCGGACAGGTCCACGCCGGCCGACGTGGTGCGGGGAATGCGCTCGGTGCTCTCGGCCATCACGACCGACGCCTCCGCGGGCGACTTCGCCGCGGCCGGCCGCACGATCGCCGCGTCCAGACCGCTGCTGGAGCGCGCCAAGTCCCTGCTCGGGTCGCAAGGGGGCGCCGAGGCCGTGGCCGAGCTGCGCTACACGATGGCGACGATCCTCGTGAAGGGCGGCCGCGCCGAGCAGGCCGAGGGGCTGCTGTCCGAGGCGCTCGCCGACGCGCCCAAGCCGGCAGGCCACCTCGCTCGCGCGCGGCTCTTGCGTCAGAGCCGCGCCCTCGAGCGAGCCTTGACCGACGTCGCTGCGGTCGTGGGGACGAAGGGCGCCGATCCCGTCGACGTCGCGGACGCCCGGCTCCTCGAGTTCGAGATCCGGCGAGACTCCGGAGATCGAGCCGCCGCCGAGGCCGCTGTGTCGGCCGCGCTGTCGGTGGCGACGAAGGCCGTCGTCGACCGCAAGGCGGGCGTGCAGCGGGCCCGGGCCCTCGGCGCGCTCGGGCGCGTGCTGTCGGCGTACGGAGACCGCGAGGGCGCGCGACGAGCGTTCGAGCGGGCGCTCGGCGCCGCCCCGGCCGATCGCGACTTCGTCAGCATGATCATGCTGCAGGCGGCGTCGGCGGGGCTCGCCCTCGGCGATCGCGAGAGCCTTCGGATGGCCCTGCAGACGGGCGCGCTGGCGGGGGCGTCTGCGGACAGCCTCGTCTACGGGGCCTTGTGGCTCACCCTCGCCGACCGCCAGGCCGGCGCGCCGCCCGACGAGGCGGCGCTCGAGATCCTGGACGGGGCCGCGACGCGGGCGTCGTGGACCGGCCGGCTCGCCGCGTGGGCGAGGGGCAAGGTCTCCGACGAGACCCTCGTGAAGAAGGCCACGAGCGAGGCCGCGCGGGTCGAGGCGGCCTTCTACGTCGCGATGGCGAGCCGCGCTCGCGGCGCCCCGTCGGAGGACGCGCTCCGCCTCGTCGCGGCGAGCCCGCTGTACACGAGCCCGGAGGTCAACATCGCGCGCAACCTGCTCGCGCCTCGCGCCTCGTTCGAGCTCCCCAAGAACCTGAAGATCCCCTGAGCGCTCAGCTCGAGAGCAGGGTCACGAGGGCGTGGGTGTCACGCGCGCCCATCGGGCCGAACTGCACGCCCATCCCGTCGGAACGGGTCCAACGCACGATGCTCTCGACCTCGATCTCTTGCTCGACGCCCGGAAGGCGCAGATAAACGAGGATGGCCTCGCCGAACGCGGCCGGCGTCGACGTCTCCAGGAACGCCCCGCCGAGCGACAGGTCGTGGCACGTGGCCTCGAACCGCTCCCCGGTGAGCCGCGCGAACGCGACCGGTGGGTGGACTACGACGCGAGGGTGCTTGCGCTTGTCGCTCACGGAGACGATAGTCCCATGGCGTGAGCGTTTGGTCACGGCTCGGCAAGCACCTCGAAGGGTGGCAGGTCGGGGTGCTCGTCGTGCTCATCGTCGCCACGACGGCGGCGGTGCTCGTTCCGAGGTCGGCCGTCCCCGAGGCGGTCCCCCTCCCTCGCGCCTCCAGCGGCGAGATCCGCGCTGCGCGACGCGCGAACGAGCAGGCCGCCATCGCGTTCGCGACCGGCGGCGCGAGCGAGCCGGTCGAGCGGATCGGCGCGACGCTGAGGGCGATCGGACGGGCCGAGTGGGACGGCGACGAAGCAGCGCTAGCCCGCGGCATGGCCGAGCTCGCGCGAGGCATCGCGCGCGCGACCGCCGAGAACGACGTCGATGGGCTGGTGCTCTTGCGCACCTACCAGGCCGAGCTGTTCGCGCGCGCGTATTGCGACTACCTGCGCACCGGCTCGGTCGCTGACGATCTGATCGAGCTCGGGGGAGCGGCCGTGCGGGAGTTCTCCGACAACGGCTGGCTCACCCCGGGGTCGAGGGTCCCGGCCCACGTCGACCTGCTGCTCTCGGCGCTCTACAAACGTCGCTTCGAACGCCTCGTCGCGAAGGGGCACCCCGCGCTCGCGCCTCACCCCGTCGAGGAGCGCCTGCTGCTCGGCTATCTGCTCGAGCATCCGCCACCCGATCGGCTCCTGTCGGAGGGCGCAGGGACGTCGGCGACGAGGTTCATGCTCTCGCGGATCGACGAGATCTCGGCGCTCGACCCGTCTTACCCCGCGGCCTACGCGCGCGGGGTCGTGCTGTTCAAGACGAAGGACTACGAGCTCGCGGCCCTGTCGTTCGACGACTTCCTTCACAGCTCCGCCGACGGCCCCTACCGCCTGCGGGCGGTCAACTACCTCAAGGCGTCGCTCGAGCGGTGCGAGGGCGAGCCGTAGCCAGGTCACTTCACGTTGACGGGGATCGACAGGCTGCGCGCGCCGGGCTCGAGCTTCGAGCGCAACAAGAAGACGGCGCAGCCTTGGAGGTCGCGCTCGAGGGGCGGGTTGAAGACCGCGCCCTTCACCGAGCCGTCCTCGGCGACCGACACGCTGAGCGTCGAGCTCACCGTGACGCTGACCCCCTCAGGAGCCTTGGCTTGACGTTCTTTTCGGGCCTTGCTGATACACGAGATGAGCGTGGAGGCCGCGACCGAGTCCGAGATCGTCGCCGCCGGATCGACCTTCGTCACCTCGGGCGCGGTCGGCGCGACGGACGCCGATGGCGCAGGCGCGCTGGGCTGCTCCGGCCCGCTCGAGAGCTCGAGCGGACGATGGGACGCCACGGCCGGCGCGAGCGGCCGAGGCTGGGGCTCGTGTGGCGCGGGAGACTCGGCCGTGCGCGCCTCTCGCACGGGGGACACCGGCAAGAGCGCAGCCGTCTCCTCCTCGAGGACCTCGAAGGACACGCCGCCGTCGAGCGAGAAGGCCGCGACGAGCGGAGCGGCGAACGCGCGTCCCGCGCCGCGCTGCCCGAGCGTGCCCACCGACGCGGAGCCGCGCTCGAGGTGCATCACCAGGCGCTTCGACGAGCGCGTGACGTTGAACACCGCACCCGGGCCCAGGCTCGCGACCTCCGTGTCGCCCGCCATCACCACGAGCATCCCCGAAGAGGTCGACGGCAGCGAGCCACGCATCGAGCCCGCCTCGAGCTCCACGACGTGGACGCCCACTCCGAGCCCCCCCGCGGGGACAGGGTCACGCACGACGAGCCGGCTCCCCGCCGACAGCGTCCACTCGATCACGCCCTGCTCACCGAACACCACGGGGCCGACGGCCGCTTCGACGATATCGCCTGCGTTGAGCGACGAGACCATGCGCGCGCCGGGCAGGCCTGGGGCCATCGGCAGCGCCTCGACGTCGACCGGCTCCGCCACCGCGATGGGGGCTGTCGGCCCTTCGGCGAGCCTCCCTCCCGCTGCCCAGAGCAGCCCGGCGGCCGCCGCCACGGCGACGGCGCCGACCCATCGGCGCAGCCTGCCGCCTCGCGCGAGGCCGGGGGACGCCGAGTTTTTCTGGAGGGCGGTCGGCGCGTCCGGCAAGAGCGAAGGCTCCCGCTCCGAGGTGCGCTGCGCTGCGATGACCTCGGGGACGCTCGAGCTCCGATCGGAGTCGGACGCAACGTCCGCGGACACCGCGCCCTGCGGCTGCTTGTGGCCCCGCTCGCCCTGCTCGTCGATCTCGGCGAACAAACGCGCCTCGAGCCGATCCCACGGTAGCTCGGGGGGCTCCGCGTCGACGGCCTCACGGATGAGCTCGCGCAGCGCGCGCGGCTCGCCAGGAGAGCTGCCCTTCTTGGAGCTCACCGTGCGCCTCCTTCGTCCTCGGAGTTGCCCTTCTTCGTGAGCTCGTCGCTCTTCTGCGTCATCTCCTCGGCGAGGTGGCGAAGGGCCGGCTCCTCGCGCATGAGCTCGCAGATCTCGCGCCGCGCGTAGAACAACCGCGTGCGCACGGTCAACACGGGGGCGTCGACGATCTGCGAGATATCGGCGGGCGCGAGGCCCTCGATCTCGTGCAGAACGAAGACGGTTCGCTTCTTCTCGGGCAGGCGATCGAGCACGCGTCGAAACGCCTCGAGTCGCCGGCCGCGAGCGGCCTCGTCGTCCGGTCGGACCCCGCAGTCCGGCTCGTTGTCGCTGAGCGCCTCGGGAGCGAACACGGGGCGAGAGCGGGCCGCGCGGCGGCTCATCAACACCACGTTGACGGTCACGCGGTGGAGCCAGGTGCTGAACTTCGACTGGCCCCGAAAATCACCGAGGCTGCGGTGGACCTGGAGGAAGACCTCCTGGACGATGTCCTCGAGGTCGGTCGCGTTGCCCAGCATGCGGTAGGCGAGGCGGGCGACGTCGGCGCGATGCCGCCGGAACAGCTCGCGAAACGCACCGCGATCACCCTTCTGGGCGCGCTCGACGATCTCATCGACCTCTGCGGAACGCACGGCGGTGGACCTCGCAGTGGCCGTCGCCCGCCCGGAGGAGGGGTGGCCGAGGGACAGCGTATCCTGCGCCCGCTGGGCCGGAACAGCCGTCAGACCCGAAGGCGCCGAGTGGACGAGCTCCATCGGTGGGATCTGATGCGCCGCTCCAACGAGCCATTCACTCGCGTCGAAGCGGGAGCCAGAGGCCGCAGCCCGCGGCCGTGCGGCCCTCTAACGCGGCGCGGCAGATCCGATATCGCACTCTCTCCCCCAAAAACGCGCCCACTTTGTTGGCCCTGAGGCGCGCGTGGAGCGAAACGCGACGTCCATGATGCTCGCGATCGCCATCGCCTTGACCGTGCTGCTCGTGGCCGCCGACCTCTTCGCGCTCCCCAAAGAACGCCGGGCGCAGCTCACGAGCAAGGCGCGCTGAGCTTCTCGCCGCGCGCCGGCGGGGGGCCTTCGGTTTTCACGCTTCGCCCGTGACGAACGGGCGCGGGGGACGCGCGCGTCGTCGCGGGCGCGCGCTGATGGGGCGCGCTGATGGGGCGGCACACAGGCCCGGGCGCGGAGCCCAGGCCCGGGGAGCAGCGACTAGAAGAGCGTGGTGAGCTCGACCGCGCCGGCCTTCTTCTGCTCGAGCAGCGCGTTCACGGCGCGCAGCAGCCGGGTCTTCTGGGGACCCGTCAGGGACTTGCCGGCGATCGCAGCGTCGATCGCGCGGGGGGTGATGGCCCGACCGCTCCGAGGCTTGCTCGCGGGAGCGGCGTTCTTCGCCTCTTCACCGCCCGCCGCGGCCTTCGCCTTGGCGGTGCGCTTCGAGAGCTTGATGGCCCGGTCTGCAGGGCGCAGCCGCTCGAGCTTGGCCGAGACCGCGAGGATGCGGCGGCGATCGAGCTTCTTCTCCTGGATGAAGTCAGCGAACTTCGTGCTCATGGATAGGTTCCTCAAAAAGGGCGCGGAACCTAGCACGGGGGCCCACCCGTTTCCAAGGCCTGCCTCACGCTCACCTGCCGCGCGCGGGCCCCTGCTAGCATCGGCGGCCCGAAATGGAACCTCACGACATTCTCCGTACTCTCGCCGAAGCGCAGGCGTTCGTCTGCGGGCGCGGTGGATTTCGCGCCCCTGCCGTCGGCGTCATCTTGGGCTCCGGACTGGGGGCCTGGGCCGACTCCCTCACCAGCGCGCTGAAGCTGTCTTACGCCGACATCCCGAACATGCCGCGCTCGGCGGTCGTCGGTCACGCCGGGAACCTCGTGATCGGTGAGACGCCGGGCGGCGTCACCACGGCGTGCCTGCAGGGGCGCGTGCACGCGTACGAAGGTCACGACCTGGCCAGCGTGGTGTTCGGCGCTCGACTGCTCGCGCGCCTCGGCTGCAAGGCGGTGCTCATCACGAACGCGGCCGGCGGTGTCCGTCGATCGTTCCTGCCTGGCGACCTGATGCTGATCACCGACCACCTCAACCTGATGGGAAGAAACCCCCTCGCGGGTCCCAACGTCGCCGAGCTCGGGCCGCGCTTTCCGGACATGATCGAGGCGTACTCGCGAGCCATCCGCGACCTCGCACGCGCGGTCGCGCGTGCAGCGAACGTCGATCTCGCCGAGGGAGTCTACGCCGCGATGTTGGGCCCCTCGTACGAGACCCCCGCCGAGATCGAGATGGCCCGGCGGCTCGGCGCAGACGCCGTCGGGATGAGCACCGTGCCCGAGGTCATCGCCCTCGGGCACATGGGCGTCCCGGTCGGTGCGGTGAGCTGCATCACGAACCTCGCCGCAGGCATGACCGCGCAAAAGCTCGATCACGCCGAGGTCGAGGAGACCGCTCGCGCCTCGCGGGCGCGCTTCGTCGGCCTGCTCTCGGGCTGGGTCGACCGCGTCGGAGCGGCCGCCCCGAGCCTCGCACCATGAGCAGCGACCCGAGCATCGACTGGCCCGAGCTCGAGCGGCGCGCCCTCGCGGTGCGCCTCAACGCCCACGCGCCCTACTCGAGCTATCAGGTCGGCGCGGCCTTGTTGTGCCGCTCCGGTCGCGTGTTCCTGGGCTGCAACGTCGAGAACGCCTCGTACGGCCTCAGCCTGTGCGCCGAGCGCTCGGCCGTCGCTCACATGATCGCCGCCGGCGACAAGGACCCCGTCGCGATCGTCATCGCGACCCGGGGTCCGACGGCCGGGTCCCCCTGCGGGATGTGCCGCCAGGTGCTGGCGGAGTTCGCCCTCGATCTGCCGGTTCGGCTGATCGTGGACGGGCTGCCGTCGGCCACCCGCGACACCTCGCTCGCGGTCCTGCTGCCCGACGCGTTCCGCCGCGACTCGCTCTGATTGTTCCCGCGCGCCCGCTGCCGCGGGGCCCTTCGGTTTTATCGCGCTTCGCGCGTGAAAACCGGCGCGGGGGATGCGCCCCGGCTGCTACTCCTCGAGCGGCCTGGCCTCGGCCTCGGCGATCCGCTCGAGCGCCGTCGTGAGGCTGTGACGGGCGCGCTCGAGGGAGGCGCGATCCTCGCCCCACTTCGCCCGCGCCTTCTCGAGCCGAGCCTTCTCCACCGCGAGCGAGCCCTCGAGGTCTGCCACCTTGCTCTGCGACGCCCGCAGCTCCTCGTCGCGCGCCTTGAGCTTGGTGCCCAGGTCCCGAGCCTGCTCCTCCGTGTCCTCCAGCTTCTCGCGCGTGGTCGCTAGGTCCGTCGAGCGCTTGTCGACGTCCGACTGGAGAGAGTCGCGCTCGTGCTGTAGCTCGTCGCGCTCGGACGTGCGCAGCTCGAGCGCCCCTTCGAGCTCACGCACCTTCGCCTCGACGTCGGCGAGCTTCTTCTTCGTCGCCTCCAGCTCGCTCTCGAGCTCCTGGCGCTTCGTCGAGAGCTCGGCGCCTCGGGCCTCCGCGGCCTCGAGCTTCTTCCGTGTCTGCTCGAGGGCGTCCGTGAGCTCGGCGATCTTCTGGTCCCGCTCGCGGACCTCGCCGGCGTTTTTCGTGCGCTCGGCCGAGAGCTCTGCGTCTGCCGCCTCGCGCTGCTCGCGAGCCACGGCTTGGTGCTTCTGCTCGAGCTCCCGCTCGCGGTCGGCCAGCCTCTGGTCGGCCTTCTGCTGTTGGTCTTCCAGCGCGCGCGAGCGCTTGTCGTCGAGCTCCTGGGTCAGCGCAGCGAGCGCGCTCTCGCGCTCCTGCTCGAGGCGCTGCTTGTCCGCCTCACGGTCGCGCTCGAGACCCGCGACGGTCGCGTCGCGCTCTTGCTTCGCAGCCTCGAGCGCCGCTCGAGCCTCGGCCTCGGCGCCTGCGAGGGCCTTGTCGTGGGCTGCCCTCGCGTCGGCCAGGGTCCTGTCGTGGGCTGCCCTGGCGTCGGCCAGCGTCTTTTCATGGTCAGCCTTGGCGCTCGCGAGATCGCGGGCGTGCGCCTCATCTGCAGCGAGGGCGGCTTGCTTGGTCTGGGCGAGCTCGGCGGCCTGCGCGCTGAGGTTCGCCTCCGACTTCTCGAGCCGCTTCTTGACGTCCTCGGCGCGCTTCGTCGCGAGGTCCTTGTCGGCGCGGAGCGAGTCGACCTGCCCCTCGAGATCGGCGCGGGCCCTCTCGAGCTCGAGGATCTTGTCGACCTGATCGGCCTTCTCGCGCTCGAGCGAGAGGGTCTGATCGCGGAGCTCGATGACCTCTTTGTCCTTCTTCGACGCCTCGTGGCGCAGGCCGATGAGCTCTTTGTCTTTCTTGTTGAGCGCCTCGCGCAGGTCGAGAAACTCTTTGCTGGAGACCCCGCCCCCGCGCGGACCTGCCGACGCGACGCGCTGGCGAAGGTCCTCGATCTCGCGACGGAGGATGCCTACCTCCTCCTCGGACACCTTGGCGGACGACTCTGCCTCGAAGCGCTGGGCCGCCGCCGTCGCCGAGGCGACGTCCTTCGAGAGGCGAACGATCTCGTCCTTCGCGCGGTTCAGCTCGGCGCGGAGGCGATCGCTCTCCTCGCTTGGCGGCGCATGCGGCGAGCCAGGCGCCTCCGAGACGCGCAGGGACGCAGGCGGCGGCATCGAAGCGCCCTTGGCCGGGGGCGGCGCGACGGACGCAGGGGGCGGCGTGGGCGGCGGCGCGACGGACGCGGGGGGCGGCGTGGGCGGCGGCGCCGGCATCGACGGCGCTCTCGGGGGCGCGGGGACCGACTTCGGGGGCGGTGTGAGCGCGGACGGAGGCACCGACGCGGCGCGCTCGGTGGGCGCGGCAGCGGGGGCAGCGGGGGCAGCGGCGAGCGGCGCGACCTCCTCTTCGTCGCCCATCAGGCGGTCGAAGGCGTCGCCGATGAACTCGTCGATCTCCTCGTCTCCCTTGATCGGTGCCTCGGCCGCGGGCGCGGGCCGCATGGACATCGGTCGCGCGGGGGGCGCCGGCGGGGCGACGGTCGGCGGCCGTGGCGGGACCGTCGGCTGGGGCTTGACGTCGGTCTCCTCCTCTTCGTCGAGCAGCTCGATGGCGTCGTCCATCGCGATGGCGTCATCGCCGCCGTCGGAGTCTCCGATGGGCACGTACTGGCGGATGTGCTCGAGGAGCTCCCCGAGCGCGATCGGCTTGTGCACGTAGTCCTCCGCCCGCGTCCGCAGCTTCTTGTGCTGCTCGAACGTGTCGTCGCTGGACTCGCTCGACATGATGATGAGCGGCACGTCTTTCAGCTGCGGGTCCTTCTTGAGCTTGTTGCAGACGGAGAACCCGTTCATGCGTGGCAGCTCGATCGAGAGGAGGATCAGGTTCGGCGGGTCGGTGGTCGCCGCCGTGAGCCCGGCGTTGCCGTCGTCGACGACTTGGACCGTGCACCCGAGGCGAGAAAGCTCCGTGCGCAGCTCGCCGGCGAACGCGGCGTCACTCTCGAAAACGAGGACCTTGGTCATGTTGGGGGGGGCCCGTGCCGGCGAGGGCCAGCCTCGGGTCGCGCCACGATATCGGTCCCGCGCGACCCGGGTCAAACTAGGGTTTCGCCGCAGCGCGAAAAAACCTACGCCGGCGAGAAGTGGCGCTCCGGCTCGTCGCCGAAGCAAATCCCCAGCTCGCGAGCGGAGCACACGATTCCCCGGTCGACGGGGACGGTCCGCGTCCGCCCGGCGGCCTCCTCGAGCGGGACCAGGCGAACGTCCCCGCCGCGCATCGCCACCATGCCGCTGGCCGTGCTGTTCGCGATCTCTCCGATCGCGGCCGCGCCGAACCGAAGGGCGAGGACGCGGTCGCCGCTCGACGGGTGGCCACCGCGCTGCAGGTGCCCGAGGACCATGCTGCGGGTCTCCTTCCCGGTGAGCCGCCCGAGCTCGACCGCGATTCGCTCGGCGATGCCCCCGAGCACCGGCACGCCTCGAAACTCGTCCCCCTGCGACTTGACGGCGAGCGCGCCGCCGGAGGGGATGGCGCCCTCGGCCACGACGACGATCGAGAACCGCCGTCCGCGGCGCTCGCTGCAAGACCTTCTCGGCGACGCGCTCGGCCGTGAACGGGATCTCGGGGATCAGGATCGCATCGCCTCCGCCTGCGAGCCCGGCCGTCACGGCGATCCAGCCGGCGTGGCGGCCCATCACCTCGACGACCATGACGCGCTCGTGCGCCTCGGTCGTCGTGTGGAGGCGGTCGATGGCCTCGGTGGCGATCGACACGGCGGTGTCGAAACCGAAGGTGATGTCGGTCTCGGCGACGTCGTTGTCGATCGTCTTCGGGACGCCGATGACGCGCGGCAACCCCTTGTCGAGCAGCTTCTTCCCCATCGTCAGCGACCCGTCGCCCCCGATGGCGATCAGCGCGTCGAAGCCGAGCTCCTTGAAGCGGGCGACGACCTCGTCGGAGCGGTCGACCGGCACGGGCTTGGCGTGCCCTTCGGTCTTCGTCGGATAGTGGAACGGATCGCCGCGGTTCGCTGTGCCGAGGATCGTCCCGCCGAGGTGGGCGATGCCCCGCACGGCGTCACGGTCGAGGTGCACGAGGCCGTTCGGCTCGAGCATCCCGCGGTAGCCGTGGCGGATCCCCCACACCTCCCAGCCCTGCTCCAACGCCGCGAGCGTCGCGGACCGGATGACCGCGTTGAGGCCCGGTGCGTCGCCGCCGCCGGTGTTGATGAGGATCTTCTTCTTGTCGGCCACGGTCGCTCCTCGTCCGAGCGTTGACCACTTCCGGCAGCGGGACGCAAGTCGTCGGTCACGACCCGACGGGGCGCAGCCGCGCGCCGTGCGGCCAGGCGCGGTGCACGACGACGGTCAGCACCAGCGCCAGTCCCAGCACGAGCCACGTCGTGCTGGACTCGAGCGCGTGGTGGCCATCCCCGAGGACGATGCCGATGACGACGAGCACGGCGCCGAGCGCCGCGGCGATCGAGTTGCCGACGGGCGAGCCGGCGACGCTTGCAGCCGACAACGGTGCCGCCGCGTGGAGCAGCGCGTGCAGGAGCAGGCCCGCGACCGCGGCGTGCACGACGCCGTGCGAGGTCTCGACGAGCGCGGCGGCAGCCGGGATCGAGGCGAGACCGACGCCGGTGACGCTGGCAGCGAGCAGCACCCCCACGCGCCCTAGCGCTCCCTTCGGGCCCACGCTGCGCGCCATCGCCAGCGTGAACATCGCGACGAGCGGGACTGTGTGCGCCGAGATCGCGAACGCGACGGCTGCGGTCGTGGCGCCGTGGTGTCCTGAGCCGACGGCGCCGAGCGCCACGCCTTCGAACAGCTGATGGACCGCGAGCGCGATCAGCCCGAGCTCGAGCGTCGCTCGAGGCCCGCGCGGCGGGGCGTCACCCGGGATCGCGGGACGCAGGACCCAGCGCTCGAACGCGGCCGAGCCGAACAGCGCCAGACCGAAGGGCACGAGCGCGAAGAACCCCACATCGTGCGCGGCCTCGGGGAGCAGCTGCCCGAACACGGCCAGCACCCCCGCGCCGAGCCCCGCGGCGCGGATCGGGCCGATGAGCCGGGTGCTGGCGACGCGGCTCACGCCCACCGCGGCGCCCAACACCACGGACAACACGGCGAGCAGGAGGGCGAGCAACATCGGCGCGGCTGATACCGGGGTGCAGATGCAACCCGCTTGCGATGAGCCTAGTCACGCGCCGGTGCGGGCAGAAAGGGGATTCTGCTCGCTCAAGCGGAACGACACCCGCGGCGCGCTGGGGGACGCGGGGTCGGCGTCGACGGAGGCCTCGACGTCGAACACCTCGCGCAGGCGGGCGGGCTCGAGCGCCTCGGACGGGACGCCTCGGTGCGCGACCCGCCCTTCGTGCATCAACACGAGCTCGTCGCAGCTGCGCGCGGCGAGGTTCACGTCGTGCAAGACCATGACGACCCCTGCTCCGCGCCTGGCGACGCCCCGCAAGATCTCCAGCAAGCGCAGCTGCCATGCAGGGTCTTGGCTCGACACCGGCTCGTCGAGGACGAGGTAACGCCCCGTCTTTCCGAGGCCGATCTGCGCGAGCACGCGAGCGAGGTGCGCGCGCTGACGCTCACCTCCGGAGAGCGACGTCGCGAGGTCGTTCGCGCGACGCTCGAGCCCGACCACCTCGAGGCAGCTCTGCACGACCTCGGCGCAGGCCTTGGTCTCCACGGGCGAGTGAGCGGAGCGCCCGAGCAAGACGAGCTCACGGACGGTGAAGTCGAACGCGAGCTCGACGGACTGGGGGAGCAGCGCCCGGGCGAGGGCCAGCTCGCGCACGCGCAGCTGCTTCAGCGGCACCCCGTCGAGGGTCACCGTCCCGGCGTCGGGGGTGAGCTCCCCAGCCAGCACGCGGAGCAGCGTGCTCTTGCCCGCGCCGTTGGGGCCGATCAAGCCCACGACACATCCAGGGCGCACGGACGCGTCGACCGCGTCGAGGACGCGGCGCTCGCCGAAGCTCTTGTGGACACCCGCGCAAGCGATCACGGCGACCTCACCTGGCGGCGGAGCAGGTGCAGAAAGAACGGCGCGCCGATGGCGGCCGTGATCAGCCCGACGGGCAGCTCGGCGGGCGCCAGCGCGGTCCGCGCGACCGCGTCGGACGCGACCAGCAGCGCGGCGCCCGCGACCGCGCTCGCGGGGACGAGGCCTGCGTGGCGCGGGCCGATCCAGAGCCTCACCACGTGAGGGATGACCAGCCCGACGAAGCCCACGAGCCCCGCGGCAGCGACGGCCGCCCCGACTCCGAGCGCGAGGGCGACGATGACCGCGCGCCGGAGCGAGACGACGTCCACGCCGGTCACCCGCGCGTCGAGCTCGCCGAGCGCGTACACGTCGAGCTCTCGGGCGCGCCCGAGGAGCAGGGCCAACGAGGCGCCCACGAACGGCGCCGTCAGCGCGACCTTGGTCCACGTCGCGCTCGTCATCCCCCCGAGGGTCCAGAACGTGAAGCTCCGCAGCTCGGCGTCCGAGGCCACGTGCGACAGGACGCCGACGACGGCGCCCGCGAACGCGTTGACGGCGATGCCGGCGAGCAGCACCGTCGCGGTCGCGGCGCGCCCGGCCTGCCCGCCGAGCCGCACCACCAGCACGGTCGTCGCGGCCCCCGCGAGGAACGCGCCGATGGGGAGCGCGAGCGCGCGGAGCCACGGCCCGGTGGTCGCGAGCAGCGGCCCGGCGACGACGATGCACGCCGCGGCGCCGAGCGTAGCCCCCGCCGACACCCCCACCAGGCCGGGATCGGCCAGCGGGTTGCGGAAGAGCCCCTGAGACGCGGCTCCACCGGCCCCGAGCGCAGCGCCAACCAGGGCGCAGAGCGCCGCCCGCGGCATGCGCAGCGACCAGACGATCACCCGCTCTGACGCGGGAATATCGGCGGCCAGCCCGGTCCCCCAAGGATCGAGCGCGATGGCGAGCACGTGCCAGATGGAGATCGACGTCGGCCCGACGAGCACGGCAACCACCGACGCCGCGACGAGCGCCGCGACGAGCACGGCGAGCGCGAGGCGCAGCGAGGCGCGGTGGGCCGTGGCCATGTGCCCCTTTACACTGGCCGGGTCCCGGCCGGCCCGCGGACTGTCGACTACTTCTGCGGGATCGGGACTGGCGCGAAGCGGGTGACGTCGCCGCGCCGGACCTTGGCGAGCAGCACGACGCCCCGGGGGGCGGCGGTCAGCAGCTTCTCGAGCTGATCGACGTCCTTGATGGGCTTGCCGTCGAGCTCGACGATGACGTCCCCGGCGCGGACCTCCTTGAGCGGAGACGTCGCCGTCAGCCCGTCGACGCGCACGCCGTCGCCGCCCTTGGCGTTCGACACCTGGACGCCGAGCTGGTTGTCGCGCGGCTCGGAGGGCGCGGGCTTGAGCTTGAGCGGAGGGGGCAGCGCGTCGTCGTCGAGCCGGTCGAGCTTGGCCGTGGCGTCGAGCTTCTTTCCGGCTCGCAAATACGTGAGCTTCACCTGCGTGCCAGGCGGGTTCTTGGCGACCTGCCTCGGGAGCTCCTCGGCGTGTTGAATCTCGACGTCGTTCACCGACATGATCACGTCACCGGCCTTGAGCCCGGCGCGCGCGGCGGCGCCCGAGGGCTCGATCTGCGAGATGAGCGCCCCCTTCACGGCGCCCAGCTTGAGCGCCTTCGCGAGCTCGGGGCTGATGGGCTGGAAGACCAGGCCGAGCTTGCCGCGTACGACGTGGCCCTTCTCTCGCAGCTGCTGCACGATCGACTTCAGGTCATCGACCGGGATGGCGAACCCGATGTTGTTCGCGCCCGGACGGATCGCCGTGTTGATGCCGATCACCTCGCCTCGCCAGTTGAACAGCGGCCCGCCGCTGTTGCCCGGATTGATGGAGGCGTCGGTCTGGATGAAGTCGTCGTACGGTCCAGCGCCGATCGCGCGGGATTTGGCGCTGACGATCCCGAGGGTGACGGTGTGGCCCAGCCCGAAGGGGTTGCCGACCGCGAGGACGTGCTCGCCGATGCGCAGGGTGCTGCTGATGCCGAGCTGGGCCGAGGGGAGATCCTTCGCATCTTTCAGCTTCAGGAGCGCGAGGTCGAGCTTCGGATCGCGCCCGACGACGGTGGCCGTGAAGTCTCGCTCGTCCGAGAGGCGCACCGTCACCTCGTCGGCGTCACGCACGACGTGCTCGTTCGTGACGACGTAGCCCTGCGGGTCGATGATGAACCCGGTCCCCGCGCCGGTGCGCTCGCCGGGCGGGCCGCCGCCCTCGGGTCCGAAGAAGAACTCGAACGGGTGTCCGTCGGGCAGGCTCACGCGCTGCGTGGTCGTGATGTTCACGACCGTCGGCTTCACGCGCTCCGACAGCTCGGCGACGTCGAACGTCGCCGGCACCGGGATGGGCGGCAGCGGCGCCGCGACCGAGAGCGGGGGCAGCGCGAGGCGGTCCGCGCTCACGTCACCGAGCTTGAGCCCCGCGCTGGCGGCGGGCTCGGTGGAGCCCGGCGTCGTGCCCGCGCACCCGAACAGGGCGAGCGCGAGGACGAGGGGGGCGAGTCGAGTCGAGGAGCCCGAGAGCGAGGTTCGTTTCATGACCACCGGACGTTGGTAGCGGCGAGGTCCTTGGGTGTGACCCCTCCCGACGGAGCCCTTCTGTTGTAGCGCGCCGCCAGGGCCCGGCGAGCGCCAAAGATTGGGTCGAGAGCCCCCAGACCTCGAGCGAGGCTCGAGGGATCGCAGGAGCCGCAGGCGACGTGGGGCGATGACCCCGCAAAATAGAGTAGCTTGCGGGCGGCATCATGACGATCGCAGAGCGGCTCTCGGGCAAGAAGATCGGCTTCGTCGGCGGGGGCGCCATGGCGACCGCCCTCATCAACGGCCTCTTGCACGGCAAGAGCGTGCAGGCCGATCAGATCCGCGCGAGCGACGTGAAGGCGACGCGACTCGAGGAGCTCGCCGAGAAATATGGCATCGAGACCACGTCCGACAACGCGGCGCTGGTGGCGTGGTCCGACGTCGTCGTGATCGCCGTGAAGCCTCAGATCGTCGATCGTGTGCTGCCCATCGTGCGCAGCCACTTGAAGCCCGAGGCGGTCGTCGTCTCGGTCGCGGCGGGCGTTCCGATCGCCGTCTTCGAGGACGCGCTGCCCAGCGGCGCGCGGGTGATCCGCACGATGCCCAACACCGCCGCGATCGCGCTCGCGGGCGCGACGGCGCTGGCCGCGGGGTCGGCGGCGACCGAGGCGGACATGTCCATCGCGCTCGCCCTGTTCGAAGCCGTGGGCCGCTGCGCCGTGCTGGACGAGAACCTGCTCGACGCCGTCACGGGGCTGTCGGGCAGCGGGCCAGCGTATGTGATGGTCATCATCGAGGCGCTCGCCGACGGCGGGGTGAAGGTCGGGCTCGGTCGCGACACGGCCCTCATGCTGGCGGCCCAGACGGTGTACGGCGCCGCCAAGCTCCAGCTGGAGACGGGGGAGCACCCGGGGCGCCTCAAGGATATGGTGACCAGCCCAGGTGGGACGGCGATCGCCGGGCTCCACACGCTCGAGTCGGGCGGGCTGCGGCGCACCCTGATCGACGCGGTCGAGGCCGCGGCGAAGCGGAGCGCCGAGCTCGGCCTGCAGATGTCCCAGAAGCGCCGGAGCGGTTGAGAGGCGCCGCGACTGCTGCGACCATCGGAGCCCCGTGATGCTCTCCCAACCCCTCAGCCAGGCCGCGCGAAGTTGGGCCCTGCTCGCCCTGGTGCTCGGCGCCGCCCTGTTCGCGTGCGACGCAGACCTCGAGACCGGCTGCCGCGACGGCGAGTGTGGCTCTGGGCTCGCCCCGGTCGGCGGGGCGGCCTCGTGCGAGACCGAGCGCGGGCTGCCGACCGAGGTCTGCGCGCTGCTCGAGCAGAACTGCCACAAGTGCCACGCCGGGGCGGGCCCCGGCCCCTTCCCCCTCCTGTACTGGTGCGATCTCGAGGCTCCCCACGGCAACACGGGCAAGAAGCGCTGGGAGCAGATGCGCATCGTGACCGACCCCGAGCGCACCTTACCCCCACGTATGCCCCTCGACGCCTTCCCGCTCGCCCCCGAGAAGCACGCGGTCTTGACGGCGTTCTTCGATGAATGTGACGCCAATGGAGGAGTGTGCCCGCAGGGTCCGGGGCCCACCTGCCGAGACGAGGGCGGTGGCGGCGCGGGCGGCGGTGGCGGTGACACCGGCGGCGCCGGTGGGTCGGGCGGCGCCGGCGGATCGGCCGGCGGCGGCGGGTGAGCCCGCGCGAACCGAGATCGTCGCTGGCACGTAGCTGGGCTCGAACGTGACCCCCCTCCGCCCCCCTCGCCTCGCCTCGACGCGCGCGGCCCTCGTCTTCTCGCTCGCGCTGCTCGCGCTCCTGCTTTGCCCTCGCGTCGCCAGCGCGCACGAGATCGATCTCTCGCGCGGAGACTACCGCTCGAGCCCCGACGGCGCCGAGGCGTGGATCGAGATGTCTCGCCCCGACCTCGTGAGGCTGCTCCCGAGCCTCGATCGGGACGGCGACGGCGCGCTGAGCAACGACGAGATCGTGGCGTCAGACGCCGCGAACGCGCGCTTGCTCAGCCTGATCAGCGCGAAGCGAGGGGGCGTCGACTGCGCCGGCGCGGTGGTGCAGCTCGCGCCGAGCGACGACAAGGGTGGCCTCTTTGGCGTCCGCTTCGGGCCCTGCGAGGGCGACGCGCCGCTGGTCGCGATCCAGGTGGGGCGGCTGTTCGCCGCGACCTCCTTCAGCCACCGGCAGACCGCGTTCGTCCACGTCGAGGGTGAGGAGAAGCCGCGCGAGGCGCTGATCCACGGACAAGACGCGCGGGTCGAGGTCCCCGTCGCCGGCGCTACGGCGCCCGCCGCGCCGGCCGCGCGCGGCGCGTGGCCGATCGCCAAGGAGTCGCTGGTCTTCGGGGTCGAGCACATCTTGTTCGGCTACGACCACGTCCTGTTCCTGCTCGGCCTCGTGCTGCTCGGCGGCCGCATGAGGGACTTCGCGACGACCATCACGGCCTTCACCCTCTCCCACTCGATCACGCTGGGCATCATGGTGATGGGGGTCGTCGCGCCGCCCGCGACGATCATCGAGCCGGTGATCGCGCTCAGCATCGCGTACGTCGGCGTGGAGAACTTCTTCGTGAAGGACCTCCAGCGCCGCTGGCGCGTCGCCTTCGTCTTCGGCTTCATCCACGGCTTCGGCTTCGCGAGCGCGGTGGGGGACAAGCTCTCCAGCGAGCGCCTGCCGCTCGCCCTCGCCACGTTCAACCTCGGCGTCGAGCTCGGTCAGCTCGCGCTGCTGGCCGTCATCGTCCCCCTGCTCGTGCTGCTGCGGAAGCAGGCCTGGGCGCAGCCGCGGGGCGTGCAGATCATCAGCGGCGCGATCGTGGTGATGGGCCTGTACTGGTTCGTCGAGCGCGTGTTCTTGGCCTGAGCGCGAGAGGGGGCGAGAGAGGGCACAAAAAACCGCACCTCGCGCGAGCGCGAGGTACGGGCCTCAGGTCTCCATAAGCCGAGTTCTGTCTCGAGGCCGGGTCACCCCTGCCTCGAGCGCGATCATTCCTCTAGGACGCACGTTACCGCGCGCCTCCAGCAGCCTACCCGGAGGCTCGGGCGGGCAACCCTTCCACGCGGGTTTCCCCGCGCATCGCCTCCCTACATGGCCTTGCTCCAGGTGGGGTTTACCTAGCCACTCCCGTTACCGGGAGCGCGGTGGGCTCTTACTCCACCTTTTCACCCTTACCGGCTGACCTCGCGGTGCGCCGGCGGTTTGCTTTCTGTTGCACTCTCCTCGAGGTCACCCTCACCGGGCGTTACCCGGCACCTCGCCCTGCGGAGCTCGGACTTTCCTCTCGCGCACACGCCGAGGCGTGCGAGCCAGCGATCGCATGTTTCCCTGAGACAGCCCTTCGGTAACGCGACCGACGGGAGCGAGCAACCGCTCTGGACGCACGCTCACCGTGCTGGCATGCACGCCCCGTCGGAACTAGACTGGTGGGGGAAAACGTTACGGAGCGTCACATGATCACCATCACCGAACGCGCAGCATCGAAAGTCATGGAAATCGCGAAGGAAGAGGACCTGCTTGGCCAGGGGCTTCGACTTCGAGTCCTCGGCGGCGGGTGCGCCGGCTTCCAGTACGACCTGTACTTCGAAGACAAGCCGACCGACATGGACGAGGAGTTCGAGGATCGCGGGGTCAAGCTGTACATCGACCCGCTGAGCTACCAGTACCTCGACGGCACCGAGATCGACTACGTCGAGAGCCTCCACGGCGCTGGCTTCAAGTTCGGAAACCCGAACGTGAAGGGCACCTGCGGCTGCGGGTCTTCGTTCTCGGCCTAGCTCGCCCGGCCTCGCTCACCCCGATTTCACCGTGCACATCCACCTCCACGCGCTCCGCGCGCTGATCGCGGTCGGCTCTTGTTTGCTCGGGTGCAACGCCGACAGCGTCAGCGTCTCCTCCGATCCCCAACCCTCGGCGTCGGCGTCCACGACGACGCAGAAGGCCACAGCGGGCGAGGTCGTCTTCGACCCGAACAACCCGCCCGAGGAGTGGGTGAAGTGCCACCGCAACCACTGCCACCACAAGGACGGGCGCGTCGCCTCGTACGCCCAGGTGATGCAGGAGGTCGGCGCCACCAAGATGGTCGGCGGCGAGGCCCCCGCGGCCGCGCCCCCCGCGCCCGCCGACGTCGCCGCGATCCCGGCCGACGCGGAGAAGAGCGGAACGGGGCTCGCGTGGCGCGTGCTCAAGCCCGGCACGGGCACCCAGAAGCCCGGCCCGACGACGGTCGTCAGCGTTCACTACACAGGCTGGACCACCGACGGAAAGTCGTTCGACAGCTCGATCTCGCGCGGCAAACCCGCCCAGTTCCCGCTCAACCGCGTCATCCCCGGGTGGACCGAGGGGCTCCAGCTGATGGTCGTCGGCGAAGAGCGTCGCTTCTGGATCCCGGTCGAGCTCGCCTACAACGGCAAGCCGGGCAAGCCGGCTGGCATGCTCGTCTTCGACGTCGAGCTCATCGAAGTCCGCGACTGAGGTTCTTGCGCAGGCCGACCGCCGCCAGCGCGGTCAAGAGCGCGGCGAGCGCGAACAGCGCGACCACGCTCGCGCCGACCCGGGTGATCAGGACCGACGCAGGCAGCTCTTCGAAGCGAAACACCGGCATCGTCGGGTAGTCGGTAGCGCCGATCGTCGCGCGCGCCTCGATGCGCTCGCGGAAGAAGCGCGCGTGCTCCTGGTGGAACGCGTCGACCTGCGCGGTGAAGTGTTGATGACGCACGACCCCCGAGCCCGCGACCTCGGTCACGCCCTCGCTCATCAGCAGCGCTGGCGACATGAACCGGAGCCGATCGACCCAGCGCTGCTGGGCCGCTCTGCGCTCCTCGAACTCGCGCAACACCGGGCGCACGCGCTGCTCGAGGTCGGCCTGCCTCAGCGCGGCCTGGACGCTCTTGTCGGCGGAGGCCTCCTTGCCGTGATCGCCCTCGATCGCCGTGGCTCGCGCGCTCGCGTCCCGAGCCGCGTCGCGGGTGAGGTTGACCAGCTCCACGCGTGACGGGCTCGGCACCAGCGCGTCGACCGCGACGCTTCCGAGGCCCGGGACGACGACCACCAGGGCGAGCCACGCGGCCACGAGCCCCAGCGCGTTCGCGGACGACGAGTGGCCCCACGCGTTGACCGCCACCGCTAGCGCGAACCAGAACAGCGAATATCCGGTGATCAGCAGAGCGAACAAGGCGAGCGCCGCGGGCCCGCCCGGCGCGAAGGGCCGGCCGCCGGCCGCCAGGGTCGCCGCGAGCGCCAAGCCGAGGCCGCCGCCCCCCACCACGAGCGCGCGGAGCAGCACCTTGCCGAGCACGAACGTCGACAGATATCGGCTGCGACAGCACCAGCGCGAGCGTCCCCCTCTCTCGCTCGGCGGCGAGCAGATCGAAGGTCGCCCAGATGATGACGAGCGGCAGCAGGAACACCAGGACGAACGCGAGGTCGAACGGCCCCGAGGCCGCGCGCGCGGCGCTCGCAGGCTCGGCCCGCTCGCCGGCACCGAGCCTCGCCTTCACCGTCAGCTGCAGCGACTGCGGCAACAGATCGCGCTGGCCCACGGCGACGGGCGCGAGCGGGGCGAGCGGGAGGCTCGCGACCCGAGGCAGCAGCTCCTCGCCCACCACGAGCGGGTCGGTAGGGTCGGCGTTGGCAGGGGGCGGTGCGCCCGACTCGACCGCGCGCACCTGCTCCGTCAGCTCGCGCACGCGGTCGTGCTCGGCCCGCGCCAGCGCCTCGATGCCCGCGCGCTCGGTCGCCACCAGCCGCCCGCCGCCGAGCGCCGCGAAGGCCATGAACAGGCACAGCGCGCCGAGCACCCAGAACAGCGCGTGCTCCCGGCGCAGGCTCATCCACTCGGCGCGCAGCACCGTCGACAGCATCAGACGACCCTCACGCGCTTGCCCGACCACCACGCGAAGGCCGACGCAAAGACGAGCCACAGCAGCAGCGAGCCGGCGTTCACCCCCTGGCTCGACAGCGCCCACCCGAGCGGCGGGGGCTCGTAGCGGAAGGCCGGCGCGCGCGCCCAGGTCTCTCGCCCCGCGCGGTACGCCCACACGTCCTCTCCGGCGTGCTCGGCGATCTCGCGGTTGAGCATGTCGACGAAGGCCCTGCGGTGCGCCTCGGCCGCGTCGGCGAAGTGTCGGTGGTGCGCCTCGTCGGTGCCCGCGAGCGCCGACGACAGCGACCTCATCGCGACCGGCGGAGCGAGCGCGCCGAGCCACGCCGCCACGCGCTCCTGGCGAGCCTTCTGACGCTCCCACTCGGCGAAATGAAAGTCGATCACCTCGCTCTCGTAGCGGGCCTCGGCCTGCAGCTCGACGGCGCCCAGCAGCGCGGGGTCCATCAGGGTCTCGGCGCCCGCGAAGCCCTGCTCCTCCAGCATGGCTTCGGTGATCGCCTCGACCCGCGCCTCACGCGGCGCCCCACCGGGCAGCCCCCGCTCGAGGCTGTGGGCGACGGCGCGCTGCACCTCGGACGAGCCTGGTACCGGTGAAGCGAGCGCCGCGACGTCGAGCACGGCCCGAGGCATCGCGAGAGACCACACGACCCACAGCCCCAGCAGCGCGACGAGCGCCCCACGGCTCGAGCGCGAGCGCGCCGAGACCCCGAGCGCGAGCGCCACGAACACGCCGAAATAGGCCGCGTAGGCGGCCGCGATCGACAGCGCGCGGGGAGCGGGCGCGTGCCCCACGCCGCCGAGCATCGCCGCGCCCACGATCACGAGCGCGGCCGGGACGAGCACCCCCGCCAGCGCCGCCGCGAGCCCGAGCACCTTGCCCCCGAAGAGCACCCCGGGGCGCACGCCCGAGGCCGCGAGCATTCGGAGCGTGCCGCGCTCTCGCTCCGAGGTCCACGCCGAGAACCCGAGGCCGATCACCAACAGCGGCACGAGCAGCTGCAGCACCGCGGCCACGCTCAGCCTGCCGACGCGGGCGATCGACGTCGAGTCCTGGGCGCGCGCCCCCTCGAGCGCGTTGCGCCGGTGCGCCTCGAGCTTGACCGACGAGCCTACGAACGGCTCGACGCCAGGGTCGACGAAGGTGAGCGCGCCGCTCGGCTTGAAGACGTACGTGCCGTAGTGGGCGGCGACGTGGGGGTTCTTGTCGTCTTGCTCGCGGAAATGCTCGTCCGCCGAGGCCTGCGCGGCGGCTCGCTCCGCGCGCACGGCGGCGCTCTGGCGCAGCCCGAAGGCGAGCGCGGCCACGAGCAGCAGGAGCGTGGCGGCAGCGACGATGGTGAAGCGGCCGTCGCGCGTGATCTCGCGCAGCTCCTTCTTGGCGATCTGCCCGAGGGCCCCCTCAGTCATGCATGTGCTCGAGGTAGACGCGCTCGAGGTCTGCGTGGCTCAGATCGGCCGTCGACATCGTCGCGACCAGCTCGCCGTGCTTCATGATGCCGACGCGGTCGCCGACCTCCTTGGAGCGGAAGATGTCGTGCGTCGCCATCAGCACCGCGACCCCGTCCTTCTTCACCTCCTCGAGCAGCTCCGAGAACTCGTTGGAGGCCTTCGGATCGAGGCCGCTGGTCGGCTCGTCGAGCAGCAGCACCCGGGCCTTCTTCGCCATCGCCAAGGCGATCCCCACCTTCTGGCGCATGCCCTTCGAATAGGTCCCCACCCGGCGGTCGACGGCGGCGCGGGCGAGCCCCGCCCGCTCGAGCGTGGCGCTGAGCTCCGCGTCCGACAGCTCTGCCTTGCCGGCCAGCGCGACGAAGAAGCGCAGGTTCTCCAGGCCCGTGAGGTTCGGGTAGAGCATCACGTTCTCGGGGATGTACGCGAGCTCGCGCTTCGTCTCGAGCGGGTGCAGGCGCACCTCTCGCTCAGCGATCAGCGCCTTGCCCGCCGTCGGCTCCACGAAGCCCAGGAAGAGCTGGATGGTCGTCGTCTTGCCGGCGCCGTTCGCGCCGAGCAGGCAGAACACCTCGCCCGCCTCGACCTTCAGATCGAGCCCCTTCAAGGCGACCACCTCGCCGTAGTGTTTCTTCAGCCCGACAGCCTGGAGCATCGCAGCGGGCGTGAAGTTACACGCCCGCTGCCGTTACGCAACCCGGGGGTCAGGGCGTCGGCGGGCTGTTCAGGTTCTGCGGAAGCGAAGGGGTGATCTCGACGAAGTCTGCGGCGTTGTCGCCGGTGTCGATGCAGTTGCCGAGCGCGCCGCCGGGGAGCCGCTCGGCGCTGCGATCGACGTTGTTGGCGCAGCCGCTCACGGTGAACACAGTCCCCTCGCAGGTGTGTGTGCCATAGGTGTTCGCCCCGCAGTTCCAGCACACCGCGTCGACCACCGCGCCGTTGTTCTTCACGACGATGCTCGACTCATCCGCGAAGCTACTGCCCATCACGTCGTCGGCCGCCGTCGCGCCCGAGTAGGTCGACCCCACGAGAAGCAGGTGCTCGTTCGGGGGCACGACCTGGCCTTCGCCGGTGTAGCGCACCGTGTAGCTGGCGGACCCCTCGGCTCGGGACTCAATGGTCCACGTGGCCCCGAAGGTCACGTTGGCGGTGCCCGGGTTGAACAGCTCCACGAAATCGTCGGTCGCGCCCATCGGCCCGCGGGTGCGAACCTCGCTGATGATGAGCACGCCGTTCACCGGCGCGCAGGTGCAGGTGTCGTTGCCGCCGCAGGTGCCGGTGTCGCAGTCCGAGCCGGCGACACAGCCCTGGCCGAAGGTGCAGTCGGGGCACGAGCCTCCGCAGTCGACGTCGGTCTCGTTCTGGTTCTGCACGCCGTCGACGCACGAGGGCACGCAGGTGTCGGCCGCGCCGCACAGCATCGACAGGCAGTCGGTGTTGACGACGCAGTCGAAGCCGATGGCGCAGCCCGAGCACTGCAGCCCGCCGCAGTCGATGTCGGTCTCGCCGTTGTTCTGCACGTTGTCGTCGCAGGAGGCCGGCGCGCACTCGAACTCGTCGGTGCACACGTTGCTCGCGCAGTCGAAGTCGTCGATGCACTCGACGCAGGCGCCGTCGGCGTTGCAGAACGAGCCGCCGCCGTCGTTGCAGGCGAGCCCCTCACCCACGAGCGGGTTCGACGGGACGCCGCCGTCGCACAGGTCGTCGGTGCAGTCGAGGTTGTCGACCGGCAGATCGCTGTCGTCGGGGTTGCCGACGATGTGCCCCGCGCCGTCGCACTGGAACACGATGCAGTCGCCCGCCATCTGATCGGTGGCGGGCGTGCCGGCCGCGACCGCGTCGACCCCGCACAGGCCTCCGTCGCACGTCCGCGTGCCGCACTCGTTGTCCATGCCCGGGCACTGGTCGGCGGTCTCGCAGGCGGCCATGCCCCCTTCGCCGGTCGAGCCGCCCGTCGTGGGGTTACCCCCGGTCGAGGGCACGCCGCCCTCCCCTGCCCCGCCGACCAGCAGGCTCGAGTCGTACACGTCGCAGGCCGCCGTCAGCGCGACGAGCCACAACAAAGCAAGGCTGGGACGCCCGGTCCGCATACCCAGGCTATATCCGACGCGGGTCCCCCCCTCAAGCGCGGGACCCGCGTTCTCAGCTGTCATAGCCGAGGTTCGGAGACAGCCAGCGCTCGACCTCGGCGACGGTCATGCCCTTGCGGGCCGCGTAGTCCTCCACCTGATCCCGGCCGATCTTGCCGACCATGAAGTAGCGCGCGGCCGGGTGCGCCAGGTACATGCCGCTGACGCTCGCGGCCGGGTGCATCGCGCACGTCTCGGTCAGCGTCATCCCGATCTCCGGGGCGCTGAGCAAGCTGAACAGCTTGCGCTTCTCGGTGTGGTCGGGGCACGCCGGATAGCCGAACGCCGGACGGATGCCGCGGTACTTCTCGTCGACGCGCTCCTCGCTCGTGAGCTTCTGCGCCTCGCCGTAGCCACACTCCGCGCGCACGCGCTCGTGCAGCTTCTCCGCGAACGCCTCGGCCAGCCGGTCGGCCAGAGCCTTGGCCAGGATCGCCGAGTAGTCATCGACCTCGGCCTGGAACCTGGCGACGAGCTCCTCCAGGCCGAGCCCGGTCGTCACCGCGAAGGCGCCCACGTAGTCGTGGACACCCGAGCCGTGTGGCGCGACGAAGTCGGCGAGCGAGCGGAGCGGCTCTGAGGCCTCCTTGGCGAGCTGCTGCCTCAACATGGGGAAGCGGCACACCTCCTCCACCCGAGACTCGTCGCGGAACAGGACCAGATCGTCTCCCTCGCTCGCCGCCGGCCAGTACCCGTAGACGGCGCGCGCCGTGAGCAGCTGCTCGTCGACGATGCGCTTCAGGAGGGCGCGCGCGTTGTCGTACAGATCCCGCGCCGCCTCGCCGTACTTCTCGCTCTGCAAGATCGCCGGGAAGCGCCCCTTCAGCTCCCAAGCCGTGAACAGGAAGGTCCAGTCGATGTACTCGGCGATCGCGCCGAGGGGCTCGTCGGCGACGACCCTCCGCCCGAAGAACGGGGGCTTCGAGACCTCCGCCGGGCCGAACGAGAGCTTCGGCGCGCGCGCCCGCGCCGCCTCGAGCGGCACCACGTCTCGCCGCTGCCTGCCCGCGAAGGCCGACCTGAGCCGCTCCTGCTCGGCGCGGTTCTCTCCGCCGAAGGCCGGCCGCTGCTTGTCGTCGAGCAGCGACGCCACGACGTGCACCGCGCGAGAGGCGTCGAGGACGTGTACGACCTCTTGATCGTAGGAGGGCGCGATCTTCACCGCCGTGTGCTGGCGGCTGGTGGTGGCGCCGCCGATCAGCAGCGGCTGCTTCATGCCCCGCCGCTTCATCTCCGACGCGACGTACACCATCTCGTCGAGCGACGGCGTGATGAGCCCGGAGAGCCCGACGATGTCGGCGCCCTGCTCCACGGCTGCGTCGAGGATCTTGTCGCACGGGACCATCACGCCCAGGTCGACGACGTCGTAGTTGTTGCATCCGAGCACGACGCCCACGATGTTCTTGCCGATGTCGTGCACGTCGCCCTTCACCGTGGCGAGCAGCACCTTGCCGTTCGCCTTGCCGCCGCCCGCCGCGGCCTTCTCCGCCTCCATGAACGGCGTGAGGTGAGCCACGGCGCGCTTCATCGCGCGCGCGCTCTTCACGACCTGCGGCAGGAACATCTTCCCTTGCCCGAACAGGTCGCCGACGATCTTCATGCCGTCCATCAGCGGCCCCTCGATCACGAGCAGCGGCCGACCGAGCTTCTGCCTCGCCTCCTCGGCGTCCTCCACGATGAAGTCGACGACCCCCTTCACCAGCGCGTGGGCCAGGCGCTCCTCGACGGGCGCGTTGCGCCACTCGAGGTCGAGCTCCCGCTTCTTGCCCTTGCCCTTCACCACCTCGGCGTATTCGACGAGGCGCTCGGTGGCGTCGGGGCGGCGATTGAGCACCACGTCCTCGACCTTCTCGCGCAGCTCGGCGGGGATCTCCTCGTAGACCGCGAGCTGGCCGGCGTTGACGATGCCCATGTCGAGGCCCGCCTTGATCGCGTGGAACAGGAACACCGCGTTCATCGCCTCGCGCACGAGGTTGTTGCCGCGGAACGAGAAGGACAGGTTGGAGATGCCCCCGGAGATCTTCACCCCAGGGCACCGCTGCTTGATGATGCGCGCCGACTCGATGAAGCTCTTCGCGTAGTCCGCGTGCTCCTCGATGCCGGTGCCGATGGCCAGCACGTTCGGGTCGAAGACGATGTCCTTCGGGTCGAACCCGACCTCTTCGACCAACAGCTTGTATGCCCGCTCGCAGATCGCCACGCGGCGCTCGGTGTTGTCGGCCTGGCCGACCTCGTCGAACGCCATCACCACCACACCGGCGCCATAGCGCTGGATGACCCTCGCGCGCTCGAGGAACTCCTTCTCGCCCACCTTCAGGCTGATCGAGTTCACGAGGCCCTTGCCTTGGATGTTCTTGAGCCCCTCCTCCAAGATCCCACTTGGAGCTGTCGACCATGATCGGGATGATCGCGATCTCCGGCTCGGTGGCGACGATGCGGAGGAACTTCTGCATCGCGGCTTTGCCGTCGAGCATGCCCTCGTCCATGTTCACGTCGAGGATGTTCGCGCCGCCCCGCACCTGATCGAGCGC
This sequence comes from Polyangiaceae bacterium, assembly GCA_016719945.1. GTDB lineage: Bacteria > Myxococcota_A > Polyangia > Polyangiales > Polyangiaceae > Xiheicaenibacterium. The sequence goes on from JADJYE010000008.1 coordinate 312,038, forward strand.
GACCTCGAGCGCGGTGGTGAAGTCCCCCGACTTGATGAGCTCCATGAAGCGCTTCGAGCCCGTGACGTTGGTGCGCTCGCCGATCATCAGGAAGTTCGCGTCGGGCCTCACCACCAGCGTCTCGAGCCCGCTGAACGACGAGAACGCGCGGTGCGGCGCCGGCACGCGCGGCGGGATGCCCTCCATCGCCTTGGCGATGGCAGCGATGTGGTCGGGCGTGGTCCCGCAGCAGCCGCCGATCAGGTTGATCATCCCCTCTTCGGCGAACTCTCGCAGCAGCCTCGAGGTGATCTCCGGCGTCTCGTCATAGCCACCGAACGCGTTCGGCAGGCCAGCGTTCGGGTAGCAGCTCACGTACGTCTCGGCGATCTGGCTCATCTCCTTCACGTAGGGGCGCATCTCGGTCGCACCGAGCGAGCAGTTGATGCCCATGGTGAGCGGCTTGACGTGCGACACGCTGGTGTAGAACGCGTCGACCGTCTGCCCGGAGAGGGTGCGCCCGCTCTTGTCGATGATGCTCACGCTGATCATCACCGGCAGGCGCTCACCTCGCTCCGCGAACACCTCCTCCAGCGCGACCAGCGCGGCCTTCGCGTTCGCGGTGTCGAAGATGGTCTCGACCAGCAGCGCGTCGCACCCGCCCTCGATCAGCGCGCGCGCCGCCTCGGCGTACGCGCTCTTCACGGCGTCGAAGTCGACCGAGCGCACGCTCGGGTCGTTCACGTCGTGCGACATGCTCAGCGTCTTGTTCATCGGACCGAGCGCGCCGGCGACGAAGCGCGGGCGCGAAGGGTCCTTGGCGGTGAAGCGGTCCGCGGAGCGCCGCGCGATCCTCGCCGCCTCGAGGTTGAGCTCGTACGCCAGGTGCTCGAGCTTGTAGTCCGCCTGGGGGATGCTGGTCGCCGCGAACGTGTTGGTCTCGATGATGTCCGCGCCGGCCGCCAGGTACTGGTCGTGGATCGACTCGATGACGTCGGGGCGCGTGAGCACCAGCAGGTCGTTGTTGCCCTTCAGGTCGGCCGGGTGGTCGGCGAACCGCGAGCCGCGGAAGTCCGCGTCGGAGAGCTTCGCCCGCTGGATCATCGTGCCCATCGCGCCGTCGATGATGGCGATGCGGCGACCGAGGAGCGTCGAGAGCCTGTCGAACGAGGGCGAAGCTTTCATGTTTCCCGGCGGAAACTCCCATGGGCTCCTTGTCCGGTCAACCGCGTGGGGAGCCACAAAGCCCTCACGATCGAGCGCCGGTGAGGGTAGCCTCTGGGCCATGAAGACCCTGCTGGTCCCGCTCGACGCATCCCAGAGAGCCATGAAGGTGCTCGCGACGGCCACCGAGCTCGCGCAGAAGACCGGCGCGAAGCTGTTCCTGCTCCGCGTCGTCGGCCTGCCGCCCGAGATCCCGATGAGCCCCTTCGGCGTCTCGCCGGACGGCTTCCTGGAGATCCTCGTCGACGACGCCAAGAAGCAGCTCGAGGCCCAGACCAAGGACGTCCCCGCCGAGCTCGTCTTGGGCCGCGAGACGCGCGTGGGGACCGCCTGGGCCGGCATCTGCGAGGCGGCGAAGGAGCACAAGGTCGACCTCATCGTCATCGGCTCGCACGGCTACAGCGGCATCGACCGCGTCCTCGGCACCACGGCCGCCAAGGTCGTCAACCACGCCGAGTGCTCCGTCCTGGTCACGCGCAACCTCCACGTGTGACGCGCCGCTGATGGACCTGCGGAAGCTCGTCGCCCTCGTTTCGCTGGCAGTCTCCGCCTGTGGGGACGACGAGACCCAGCCCCCGCCCGAGCCCGAGCCGCTCGAGATCCCGGAGGGGTGTAACCCCATAGCGGCCGACGCCGACTGCATGTTGCCGTACCCGTCGGACTTCTATCGGACCTTCGACGAGGCGACGGGAGACTTCCGCGTGCACATCAGCGAGGCGGCCCGCCCGCGCTTCGAGGACGTGCCGATCGACATCCTCGAGCTGCACCGGCCCGACGGCTTCGGCGTGGGCACCCCGATCCTCGCGTCGTTCGGGGCCGCGATCGACGACTCGAACCTCGTGTTCTGGGCGGACGACGTCGCGCGCTCGACCACCCCCGAGAGCCCCACGATCCTCGTCGACAGCGAGACCCGAGAGCTCGTGCCCCATTTCGCCGAGATCGATCCGCGCACGACCGACCTCACCCGCCAGGCCCTCATCCTGCGGCCGCTGGTGAGGCTCACCGCCGGCCGCCGATATGTCGTGGGCATCCACGGCATCAACCGCGCCGAGGGCGGCGCCCTCGAGGCGCCGCGGGGCTTCGCCAGCCTGCGGGACGACGGCGGCGCCGCGCACTCTGCGCTCGCCGCGCAGAGCCCCCAATACGAGACGGCCATCTTCCCGGTGCTGGAGGCCGCCGGCGTCGTTCGCGCCGACCTCCAGCTCGCGTGGGAGTTCACGACCCGCAGCGACGAGGACGCGACTGGCGACATGCTCGCCATCCGCGAGGCCGTGGGGGGTTGGTACGCGGGAGCCGTCGGCGGCCCCGATCCCACGCTCGTCTCCGTCGAGGACGACGTGTCCGAGCACATCGCGCGCCGGGTCGAGCTCACCATCGACGTGCCCATGTTCCTCGACAGCGCCGAGCCGAGCGGCCGCCTCAACGGGTCTCCACCCGAGGCGACCGACGTGGTCTCCGTCCCGGTCACCGTGTGGATCCCCCCGAGCGTCATGAACCGAGCGCCCGGCGACCCGCCCGCGCGCCTGCTCCATTTCGGGCACGGCTTCTTCGGCACCCGCTTCGAAAGCGACGGCTTCCCCTCGGCCTTCGCCGACGCGCACGGGTTCGTCGTCGTCGGCGCAGACTGGTGGGGCATGGCGGAAGACGATCGCACCTTCGTCGCCGGTGAGCTCGCGACGAACCCCGCGGGGATGCTGAGCTTCACCGACCGGGTACACCAGGCCATGGCGAACTTCCTCGCCCTCGAGCAATACGACTTCGGCATCGCGCGGCTGCCAGAGCTCGAGATCCAGGGGGCGCCCGCCTTCGATCCGAGCAGCGTTTACTACTACGGCATCAGCAATGGCCACATCCTCGGGTCGACGTACTTCGCGCTCTCACGCCGGGTCGAGCGCGGGGCCTTCGGGGTCGGCGCGGCCAACTACGCGCTCATGCTCTTCCGCGCGAGGCCGTTCCAGCCCTTCCTGGCGCTGCTCCAGGCGCAGATGTCGGACCCGCTCGACCACCAAAAATTCGCGGCGATCTCGACGTCGCTCTTCGAGCGCATCGATCCGGTGAGCTACGCGCCGTACGTCTTCGAGGCGCCGCTCGAGGGCGCGCCGCCCGAGCGCCGAATGCTGCAGCAGCTCGGCATCGCCGACGCTCAGGTCCCGAACCTCGGCAGCTACTACGCCGCGAAGATCTTCGGCATCCCGCTGCTCGAGGGCACCGGGGAGGTCTTCCCCAGCTGGCTCGACACCGTCGCCGGGCCGACCCAGGGCTCGGCGCTGACCGTGTTCGACTTCGGCTACGAGGCCGAATACGGGGCGGTGCCCGGCGAGACGAACGACGTGCACGACATCGTGCGATCGCAGCCAGAGAGTCAACAGCAGATCAGCAATTTCTTCCAGCCAGACGGGGTCATCGACAACCCCTGCTCGGGCGTCTGCGATCCGGGGTGAGCCCATGACCACGCCCGGAGCGCCCCTCGCGGCGGCGAGCCCGCTGCGAAAGCGGCGACCCGCCGGCTGGCTCGCGCCAGGCCCAAGCCCGCGCGGCGACCAGGGCAAGCCCGAGCTCACCCCGGCCGACGATGAAGACCTGTCATTCTTGACGGGCGATTTTCGCATCTTCCAGAAGAAGCGCGGCCACCGCTGGTCGCTCGACGACTTCCTCACCGCGCATTTCGCGATCCGCGTCGCGAAGCAGCGCGGAGGCGTCGCGCGAGCCGCAGATCTCGGCTGCGGCATCGGCTCGGTGCTGATGATGGTCGCGTGGGCGCTGCCCGACGCGCGCGCGACGGGCGTCGAGGCGCAGGACCTGTCGATCGCAATGGCGCGCCGCTCGCTCGATTACAACGGGCTCGAAGATCGCGTCGACCTCGTCCACGGCGATCTGCGCGAGGTCGCGCCCCGGCTCGGCTCGGGCTTCGATCTGGTCACCGGCACACCACCCTATATCCCGCTCGGCAGCGGCCTCATCAGCGAGCGCACTCAGCGGCTGCCCTGCTTCTTCGAGACGCGGGGAGGCCTGGAAGACTACTGCGCGGCAGCGGCGAGCCTGCTCGCGAGCGACGGGGTCTTCGTGGTCTGCGCCGGGATCTCCCCGCCCGAACGCGGCGCCCGCGCGGCCGCCGCCGCGGGGCTCGAGCTGCTCCGCCACGTCGAGGTCGTGCCCCGCGAGGGCAAGCCCTCGCTCTTCCGGGTGTTCGTCATGAGGCGGGGCGCGCGCGCGGCGTCGCCGTCGGTCGAGCGCTTCGTCGTGCGCGACGCCTCGGGCGAGCTGACCGCCGAGCTGCTCGAGGCGAACCGGCTGATGGGCATCCCTCGGATGGAGCGCGTCCAAGGCGGCAATCGCTAGGGGGCTCGAGGGCCCCGCTACTCGCAGTCGGCGAACACCTCGGACAGCAGCATGGCGCCCACGACCTCGTGGCCCTGCTTGTTCCAGTGGATCTTGTCCGACGCGTACTTGGAGCACAGCTTGCGGCCGTCGCACACCAGCGCGGGAAAGACATCTGTCACCTGCGCCACGTGCTTCGGCGGCTTGCGGATCCAGCTGTTCATGGCCAGCATCATGGCGTGGCGATCGTCGTTGTAGGTCGGCCACGCGCCCCAGGGCGGGATCGTCAGGGCGATCACCTGCATGCCCGCGTCGCTCGCCAGCTGGTACATGGCGCCGAGGTCATCCTTGATCTTGTCCAGCGTGCGGTTCGCGGTCTCACTGGAGCCGATGTCAGCGATGCCGCCTAGCACGATCAGGTGCGTATAGGCGGGCCGCTTCGCGCCGCCTTCGCCCAGCACGTCGCGCGCGAAGCGACGCCTCATCTGGCTGACCATGTTGCCCCCCTTGCCGTACGAGTCGAAGCGGCTCTGCTTGCAATGGTCGGCCAGGTACGTGAGGTATTGGCCGCCGCCGGCCTTGGGGTCGGTCAGCGAGTCGCCGATCGCGGCCACGCTATAGCGGCGCTTGGGTTGAGACGCCGGCTTCGACGCCGCCGTCGCTGACAGCGCAGCGCTCTCGCTCACGACCGCGCTGCCAGCCAGCTCGAGCTCGCTCGAGGCGGGCGGCTTCGCCTGCGAGCGCGCGGACAGCGTCCAGAGCGACAGCCCCAGCGCGCCGAGAGCGGCGAGCGCGGTCAGCTTCAGCCACGCCTTCACTCCCGGATCATAGCTGGGCGCGCCGGGCGAGCCAGTCGTCTCAGACCGGCGCGCCGCCCACGTAAGTTCGGGAGATGCGGCGAGCGGCTGTGCCGCAACATCCTCCCCGGGTCGAGCGGCCGCTCGCGAGAGTGCTCGCTCGACGTCCCCATGCCAGCGCGTTGCGCCACAGGGGCGCCACCGTGGCAGTCCTCCGACGGGGACGGACGCGTGGTGTGGCAGGTGCCACGCTGCACCCGCTTCGGCATGACCAGATCGCGTGGGCGCGGGCTTCATCGCGTGCGGGCTCTGCGAGATGGCCCTCGGCACACCCATTGCACTCCGTCACGATATGAACCGGCGCTCGCTCCTATCCATGTCGCTTCTGCTTCCTCTGACCTCGTGTCTTGACGCAGACCCCGAGGACGCGCTCGACGACGATCTCGACGAGGCGACCAGCGCGCTCAGCGCTGCCGTGACCGACGCCGTGCTCGAAATCTCCGGCAAGGTGGCGGGTCGCGTGCTCGACGTGACTGCCGACCCGGACACGGCGACGCTCAAGGCGCGCCTCGACGTCGCCCACGCGAGCGCCTTGTTCGAGCGCTTCGCGAGCGACGCCGCGTCGGGAACGTCGACGGCGCTCGATCTCGCCTTTACCGGCTACGCGTCGCAGGTGGTCACCACGGTGGCCGCCACCTCCGCCACGATGAACGGCGTCACGCTCGAGGCCGCCCGCCAGAAGGACGGCACGATCGGGCTCGTCGTCACGCTCACGTTCAGCGCCGCGAGCGTCGCTGTCGGACCCGGAGCGTGGCCGGCCATTTCGCCGACCGTCTCCAACGTGAGCGTCGGCTGGGAGGTCACCGGCCTCGCCTCCGCGCAGATCGCCCGGGTCAAGACGGGGGCTACGAGGAGCAACAAGGCCAAGGGCTGGCAGAAGTCGTACTTCGTTCCCATCGGCGTCCCCGGCGGCATCCCGCCGCAGAGCCTCAGCGCGACGATGCAGCTCACCGTGGACAACCTCTCGAGCGGCGTAACTCGCGTCGTTACCATCCAGGGCGTCTACGGTGACCTCGGCTGGACGAACGACTCACCGCCGGCGTGGACGATGGACGCGACCGGGGATAGCAAGGGGATGGTCGTGGCGTGAAGCTCCGCAGTTCATCGAGGAGCTACGCCGCCCGGTCCGGGCGCGGGTAGGGGGGCCGGGGGCGTGGCTCGGCGACCGCCGATCCCTCGCAGCGCTCGCCGCCACGCCCGCAGCCGGCCGGTCGCGACGAGAACGCACGCACCGAGCCCGATGAGCTCGAAGCCCAGGAGCCCGAGGTCGAACCGCCGGTTGCCGTCGTCGATGTAGACCGAGCCAGGCACATAACAGGACCGATCGATGTCGACGCACCGCACGACGATCTCGTCACCGAAGCGGAGCTTCTCGCTCTGCCCGGGGCGAAGCTGGAGCTCCCAGGTGGGTCCGCCGGGTGACCTCGGGTCGACCAGCCCGAAGGTGATGGTGTCCTTCGAAAGGCGCCTACGTTCGCCCGAGAGGATCATCGTCCGCTCGGGGATCCCCGCGAGATCGCCCCGCAGATGGGCCATCGTGACGAGCTTGTTGGTGGTGAACGCGGCGAGCGAGGCGAACAGCAGCGCACCGAGGGCCAGCCCGAGCAGACGGGGTCTGGATGGAGGCGGCGGCCGCCAGGGCTCGCGGTAGGTGGGGACCTGCTCTTGCACGGGACGCTCCGCGCGGCGCATTCGCCTGGGAACCCACGGCATAGCTCGGCTTGTCGACGGCGTCAGTCTCGCCGAGCCGCAGCGCTCAGCGCGCGCGGCGCTTGCTCTCGTAGCGGTCGAGGCGAATCCGCGCCTCGGCGGTGTGGATCAGGTGCGGCCGCTCGTTCAGCTGCAGGTCGATGTCGAGCCGCTCGTTGTCGCGCTCGAAGCACAGCGACTCGATGACGGCGCTCGACGGCGTCGAGCGCCCACAGTCGACGCCGTCCCAGCCCGCGCCGCCCATCAACGCCATGTACTTGACCGCAACCTCTTTGAGCCAGCCCTTGCCGTCCAGCGTGGGGCCCGACTTCAACCCGAGATCGACCGTAGCCGCGTGCCCGCCCTTGCCCTCGCTCGCGAGGCACACCTTCGCGCCGTCTAGGATCGGCAGCTCAGCCAGCTCCTTCGGAAGCTCCGCGCTCCGCTTGGAGCACGGGTCGGCGGTGCCCTCGATCAGCAAGAAAGAGCCGACCAGCGAGCCGACCAGCCCGAGACCGACCAGCGCGAGGACGAGCGCAGGGCTGGTGCGCTTGATGGGCCGTGGCGCGAGGGCCGGCTGGGAGAGCCCGTGCGGAGCGCCAGCCTGCGTCGGCTGCTCGAGTTGCGTCATGGTCGCCTGATACGGCGGCCGAGGCAGAGTCTTCCCCTCCGCGCCGCAACGCATCGATGGTTCCACGGGACCAGCGGGGACGTCGCGGGGCTGGATGGAGCCACGGTCGCACGCCAGGAAGCGTCGTCCGGCCTACGGCAGGAGCACGACCTTGCCCGAGGTCGCCCGGCGTTCGAGGTCGGCGAAGGCCTTCGCTCCCTCCGAGAGCGGAGCGCGCGCGCCAATCACCACCTCGAGCGCCCCCTCCACGGCGAGCCCGCACAGCTCGGCGAGCGGCGGAGCGCACAGCGCGCGCTCAGCGAGCAGCGGGGTGAGGTGATAGCCCGCGAAGCTCAGGTTCTTGCCCATCAGGCCGATCGGCTCGAAGGTGCCTCGCGTGTCCCCGCTGGCCGCGCCATAGACCAAGACCCGGCCTCGAGAGCGCAGCACGGCTAGATCCTTCTTGTACTGCTCTGTCCCGCCAATCATCTCCAGGACCAGATCCACCTCCCCGACCGCATCCTTCAGCTGGTGCAGCACGTCCTCGTGGGAGTCGATCACGGCGTCCGCCCCGAGCCGGCGCAGGAGCGCGTGTTTGTCACGGCTCGCGCTGGCGACCACGGTGGCGCCGGCGCGCTTCGCGAGCTGGACGGCGAGCGTGCCCACGCCGCCCGCCGCGGCCTGGATCCAGACGCGCTCGCCTCGCTGCAGGCCGCCGATCAAGAACAGCAGGTGGTGCGCGGACAGACCCTGGATGCCGAGCGCCGCAGCGCGCTCGAAGTCGAGCGCCGCCGGGATCGGGTAGCTGCTGGTGACGCTCGCCACCATCTGCTCAGCGAACGCCGCGCGGCCGAGGGCGATGACGCGGTCGCCGGGGGCGAGCCCCGTCACGTCCGGTGCCACGGCCCGAACCACCCCCGCGGCCTCCATGCCCGGCACGTCGGGGAGCCTCGGCTGCACGAAGTACTTGCCGCGGATGAAGCGGGTATCGGCGAAGTTGAGCCCAGCCGCGCGGACGTCGACCAGCACCTTGCCGGGGCCGAGGGCAGGCGCGGGGGCGTCTTCGCAGCGCAGCACCTCGGGGCCGCCGAGCTCGTGGAAGCGTAGGGCTCTCATGAGCGCGCATGCTAACAAGCCGACGCAGGGCCGCGCTCGCTCACGGCGCGAGGCCGCCCACGAACGTGCGGACGACCCTCGGCTCGCCGTCCGTCAGGCCCTCGACCACGACGAGGTCGGCGCGCTTGCCCGGGGTCAGCGTGCCGGTCTCGTGGCCGACGTTGAGCACTTCGGCCGCGTCCCGCGTGTACATCGCCAGCGCTTCGTCCAGCGAGATTCGCTGCTCGGGATCCACGACGTCGCCACGAGCGTTCTTGCGCGCGATCGCTGCACGGATCCCGGCTAGCGGATCGAACGTGTGGACCGGATAGTCCGAGCTGCCCGCCAGGCGCACCCCCGCGTCACGCAAGCGCCGAAGCGGAAAGAACGGCAGGCCAGGGATCCGCGCGGCGCTGGCAGCCATGTGCATCTCGAGCATCGCTGGCTGCACCCCCGCTGCCACGCCGAGATCCGCCATGCGACGCGCGGCGCCCGGGTCGCTGAACGCCGCGTGCTCGAGCCGGGCGACGCCGCCGTCGTGTAGCCGCCGACCCGCGGCAGCGTAAGCGCGGAGCGCCACCTCGATGGCGGCGTTACCCAGCGCATGCGACGCGACCGCGAAGCCACGCTCCACAGCGAGGCGCACGATCCGCTCGCCCTCCTGCGGTTGGTAGAGCGCGATCCCCGAGCGCACGTCGAGCCCCCAGCGTGGCGCGATCGACAACGCTGTGCGGAGCGGGTCCAGGCTACGTTGCCGCGCGGTCAGGGCGAGGGTGCGGGCGAGCGCGACGAGCGACTGGCCCCAGGTGAGGCACATCGAGCAGCCGGGGGCCCCGTCGAAGACCAGCTTCACTGCGCCGATCCACAGGTTCGGGCCCGCCTCCTCGCCGGTGGGCTCGCCTTCGAGCGCGTCGACCGGCTCGGGGAGCCAGCCGCGGATCGAGACCGGGCACGCGTGGGTCGGAACGAGCACGTCACCCCGCGCAGCGAGGGCGCGGAACGTACCAAGCAGATCCCGCGGCACAGCGGTGTCGCAGAGCCGGGTGATGCCGGCCCTTGCCACCGCGCGGTAGTGCGCCGCCATGCGCACGAGGACACCGTGCTCGTCGACCCCCAGGCGGTCGGCCCGCGCGAGCTGTTCGACGGGCGCCATGCCCCGCTCGACGAGGAGCCCGTCCGGCACACCGCCAGGTCCGCGCGAGATGACCCCGCCGGACGGCTCCGGGGTGTGGCGGTCGACGCCAGCGAGCTCCAGCGCCTTCGAGTTGCCGAGCGCGCGATGGCAGGTGTGGTGCAGGAGGAAGAGGGGTCGATCGGGCACGGCCGCGTCCAGCTCCTGCCGCGTGGGCGGCCGGCGCTCGCGTAGCAGCGTCTCATCCCAATGCGTCCCGACCAGCCAGCGATCCGCGCTGCTGCCCTCTCGCGCCTCGGCGAGCGCGGCCTGCAGCGACGCGATGTCGGTCACCTTCGGCGGCACCAGGCGCAGCGCACCGTCATAGAGCGCCGAGATCGCGACGTGGTGGTGCGCGTCGATGAAGCCGGGCAAGACCGTGGCCTCGCCGACGTCGATGACCTCAGCTCCGGAGACGCGCGCCTCGAGCTCCGCCCTCGGCCCGACGGCCACGATGCGCCCAGCGTCGAACGCCACGGCTTCGGCGGTCGGACAGGCCGGATCGAGGGTGCGGATCTGGCCGACGAGCAGGGTGGCGCCCATGGTCAGGATGCTACCCCGCTCGCGTCAGCGTCGGTGCTTGCCTCAAGCCTCGGTCGCGGGCTCACTCTCCAAAGGGGCAGCTGAGCTCCGAGGGGAAGGCATACGCCTCGGCCGTCACGTCGAACGCGAGGGCGAGGGGCTCCTCGGCTACCGGGTCTCCGCCCTCGACGGTGACCGCGAGCGAGCCGACGAGGCGCCCCTGGGGAGTCTCTGTGACCTCGAAGGACTCGAGCGTCCCGAGCAACCCGTCGATGAACGTGTAGCCGCCGCTCAGCACGGTCGAGATCCATGAGACCTGGATCAGCCCGTCGCTCTGCCCGTCGGCGCTGACGTAGAGATCGATACGCAGCTGCTCGATGCCCCCCGCCACGTCACGTTGCCCGATCAGCGTGACGTTGCGTCCGCCCGAAGCGTCAGCCTGGAAGATGCCATAGGCGCCGCTGTCGTCCAGGTCATACGTCGGCGTCTCACCCAGGAAGTCGAGCGCCATCGTCCCATCGCCCAGCCCGGACGGAGAGGAAGGGTAGTCATTCAGATTGCGCAGCACCGCCCACCGGCCGAGCACCCCGATCCATTGCTGCTGGCTCTCGGTCGTGACCTCGCACGCCTCGATCGCCGCGAAGGAGCCGTCGATCACGGTCGCGAGCTCGAAGCGCGAATCCGCCGCCTCGTGCTCGATGCGCAGGCTCACGGGAGCCTCGAGCGCGGGCGCCTCCGGCGTCAGGTGGAAGAGCGGAGAGGCGAGCTCGCGCTCGAATGGCGGAGCGGGCGGAGCCGGGTCGATCGCGATCGAGAACGTGGTCGCCACGGAGACGGCAGCCGGGGGCACCGTGAGCGTTGCGCCGCAATGGCTGAGCTCGCCGCCCTCGGGACCGATCTCTGCGCTTGCCGGCTGGTCGCAGGAGGGGGCCGCTCCCCCGTGGCCGCCCTGACCGCCTCCTCCACCGGCCCCGGTCGCGCCGCCGCCGAGCGGGGGAGAGGCGCCGCCGCCGCCGCCGCCCAAGGGCTCACCTTCGTCGGTGCACGCGATGAGGGCGACGAGTGACGAGACCAGCACGCCCTGGGCCGCAGACCTTACGAAAAGCATGGCATCAAGCTACCACGCGGGTGCCTGGCCTTGTCGCCGGGCGTCGACAGCGATCTCGGTAGCGAGCCCCGACGCCGCTCACTCCACGAAGCTGAGCAGCGCCGCGAGCACCGCAGCGAGCTCGTCCTCGTCGACCAGCTCGAGGGGAAAGCCCACCAACACGGCCTGGCCGCCGACGCCGACCGCCGCAGGCTCGCCGGTCGCGTACTCGAGCACGGCCTCCCCGGCCCCCTCCGTCACGAAGGCATCGGGAAAGTCCTCCGGATACGGCGCGCTCGCGCCGGCATACCCGAACGACGGCAGGCCCGCGAGCGAGCCAACGCCCGAAACGAGATACGAGCCGGCGTCATCGGCGAGGAGCGCCGCGCCGAAGACGTCCGCGAGAAACTGAGCACCGTCCGGGCTCGGATCGAGCTCGAAGCCGATCTCGCTGCCGCTCACGACCAGCGAACCGCCGCCGGCGACGTACGCCTCGAGCCACGACTGCTCCGCAGCAGAGAGCGAGCGATCGGCCGTCGACTCGTCCCCCGTGAGCCACACTACATACGAATAGTCCGACAGGTCGACGGCGCCCTCTTCGACGGCCTCGTTCGACGCCGCGGCGCCAGCGTTCGCCGCCTCACCGACCCGCGCCGAGAAGTCGTGACGCAGACCCCCGTAGGAGCCGTCGAGGATGCGATCGAATCCATCGACCACCAGCACATCGGCGGCGCCGCCGAGGAAATACTCGTCCGACGGCATCTCGGTCGCGCCCGCGACGATGGGGACGACTCGCACGCGTCCGCTGCCCGCGAAGGCGAACGTCGCGACGTCCTCGTCGGGCCCGACCTCGGCGACCTGCTCGAAGGCTGCGCCGCCCGATGCGAGCTCGATGCGATAGCCGAGGAGGTCTTCTTCCTCGGGCGCGACCCAACGCACCTCCGCGCTCCCTCCCGAGGCGATCGCGGTCGAGAGCTCGACGCGAGGGCCGTGCCGGTGGTGGCGTGCGCCCCAGCGGAGCTGCTCGCCATAAGCGCCTTCCAGGCGGGTCGCCCCGTTGTGGCTGGTGTCCGCGAAGTAGATGAGTGGGTCCGCGGAGCGCAGCGTCGCTCGGCTCGCCTCGGTCGACACGACGAAGCCGTCGCTCTCGAGGTCGGACAGCGCCGAGAGGTTCACGTCCGCGGTTCCCCCGCCCACGGTGTAGTTGGAACGAAGCAAACCACCGCCCTCCGCGAACGCCACATAGGCGGCGGAGTAGCCGTACATCGAGTCGAAGAGATCCACCTGCCGCACGGGCCACGACTGCACCTGGGGGTCGAGGTTCGTCGCGACCGCCAGGTAGCCACCCGAATGGGACGTGAGCGTGAGATCCCCAGGCGCCGGGAAGGAGGTCAGGCCCTCGCGGTAGAGCACGACGAGGACCTGGCGCGCGAGCGCCTCGAGCCCGCCTGGATCCATCAGCTTACCGAAGTCTCCGCTCGCCGCCTCGACGGGCCCCTGGGGCACGACCAGCACGGCGTTGACGCCGCTCGCGCACAGGTGTCCCTCATAGCGGTGCGAGGCGAGCGTCGCGTCCAGCGTCGTGTTGTGACCGTGGAAGTGGACGACGAGATCCTGGGTGCCGCGCTCGCGATAGCCCTCCGGCACGAAGAGGCGGACGCGATCGTCGGCGTAAGGCGCGCCTGGAGAAGGGAACGGCGCACGCGGCATCGACACCGTGGCGCCTGCGCCGCAAGAGACTGCGCCGACTCCGGTCACGGGCGCGAAGGACGCTGCGCCGAGGGCGGGGTCCCCGGCGACGGCGTAGACCGGGATCGCGAAGTCTCCTGCGGAGCTGGTGATCTCGAGCGTACCGTTGGCGATCGTCTCGGCGGCGGCGCCGGCGAAGGACACGACGATCGCCTCCGACGCTCCCCCCTCGAGCGCGCTCGGCGCGCTCACCAGCGACAAGAGCGGGCTGCCGGTGAGCGTGAGCTCGAGGTCCGAGATGGGCGCGAGGCCAGTGTTCGAGAGCAGCGCGCTGACCTCGCTGGCTCCGGCGCCCGCGAGCACGTAGGGGATCGCGATGACCTCCGGGACGACGAGCGAGGCCGCCGCTCCGCCGGCGCCGCCCGCGTCCCCGGCGCCGCCCACGCCGCTGCCACCGTGGCTGCTCGTCGAGCCGCCCGAGCCGCCCGCGTCAGCGGCGCCCGTCGCGCCGTCCAACTCGCCCTCACACGCGGCGAGCACGACGAGCAGCGACCAGCGACCGGCGAGCCGATGAGGCATGGCAAGAATCTACCTCGCCCCCGCCTCGTCGCCCATCGCACCCGCGCGCGGGCTCAGAGCGCCCAGGCGACGCCGACGATCACCGCCGCGATCACGCCCACCGCGAGGACGAGCGCGAGACCCACGGCCCACGGGCGGTGGCGAGCGCCCTGCTCCAGCGGCCTGGCCGAGGCACCGGCTCGAGCGTCGGCTCCTCCACCGCCCTCGACCTGAACCGTGGCCTCCAGGGCCGCCGACGCAGCGGTCACCGCTGCGGGTCGCTCGGCGGAGGGCGAGAGGGACAGCCGCGGCTCGACCCCCGGGGTGAGGACCTCGACCAACGAGCGCACCAGGTCACTGACGTCCTGGAAGCGCTCGTCGAGCTTGCGCCGCGTCGCCCGCGCGAACCACGCGTCGAAGCCCTCCGGGACGGCGCCGACCGACGAGGGAACCGGCGGGGGGTCGGCGCAGATCTTGAGCACGAGGTCCCCCAGCGACTCGGCCTGGAAGGGTCGCTCCCCGAGCAGGCACTGATATGCGATGACCGCCATCGACCACCCGTCGGCCCAAGCGTCGATCGACTTCAAGCCGCGCGCCTACTCGGGGCTCATGTAGTGCGGCGTACCGATCATCGTCCCGGTGCTGGTGGAGACCTCACCGGGGAGCGACTCGTCCATCAGCTTCGCGACGCCGAAGTCCACCACCTTCACGGTCCAGGCGCCGGCGCCGCTGCCCGCGTCGTCCGCCTCGACCTCCGCGAGGAACACGTTGTCGGGCTTCAGATCGCGGTGCACGATCCCTGACTTGTGGGCCCGCGCGATCGCCAGCCCCATCTCGGTGAAGATCCTCGCCACGACCTCGGGCTCGAGCTTCTTCTCCCGGGAGAGCCGGTCTCCGAGCGACTCTCCTCGAAGCAGCTCCATCACGATGTACGGGAAGCCGGACTCGATCCCGTGGTCGAGGATCTGGACGACGTGTTTGCTGCGCAGCGAGGCCGCCGCGCGCGCCTCGCGAAGGAAACGAGCCTTGACCTCTTCCTTCTCGGCGAGCCGCGGGTCGAGCAGCTTGATGGCCACGGGCGTGTGGAGCGTCGCGTGCTCGCCGCGCCAGACCGAGCCCATGCCGCCCTTCCCGACCAGCGACAGCAGCCGATAGCGGCCGGCCACGGTCTCGATCGGAGGGCTCATCGCCGGCAAAGATACGCCCGCCAGCGAGGGTTCGGGGTCCCTTGAAAAAACAATTGCTCAGACAGAGTTGTCAGACTAATTAGTCCTACATGAGCTCGAAGGGTGAGGCGGAGCGGGTGTCGCGGGAGCTGCTCGCTCGCGTCGTCGGCGGCGCGTACCCGCCGGGCGTCCGCCTCCCCGCGGAGACAGAGCTCGCCACTCAGCTCGGCTGCGGCCGCAGCACGATCCGAGAGGCGCTGACGCGGCTGTCGTCGATGGGGGTCGTCGCCTCGCGCCGCGGCTCGGGGGCGCACGTCCTCGACTGGCGCAAGGAGGGTACGCCGGCGCTCTTGCCTCTGTATTTGATGCAGACGGCGGGCAGCGGCCAGGCCCGCCCCGTCATCGAGGAGCTGCTCGGCATGCGGCGCCTCCTCGCCCGAGAGGCCGTGCGGCTCGCCGTTCGCCACGCGAGCGAAGAGGCGCTCCACGACGTCCGCAAGATGTTCGAGGCCACCCTCGGCGTCGACGATCCCGTCGCGCACGTGGCCCTCGAGCTCGAGGTCTTCCGGGGCCTGGTGATCGCCAGCGCCATGTGGCCCGCTGTCTGGCTGGCCAACTCGTTCTGGGGGCCGGTGCGCGATCTGCACCAGGTCTTCGCGCCGGTCGCGGGTGGCCCTCCACCGGACTACGCCCAGGCGATGAAGCGCGTGCTCGACCTGGTCGAGGCGCGCAAGGAGGCCGAGGCCATGCGCCACGTCGACCATTACCTCGAGCGCGTCGACCGCGGCCTCCTCGCCAAGCTCGACGGAGCCACCTCCCCCTCCGAACCGAAGAAGCGCGTTCGCCGCGCACCCACCTCAGCGAGGCGCCCATGAGCATCCCCCCCATCGTTTTGGCAGGCATCGCCGCGTCCGGCGCCGCGCTCGGGCGCGGCCTGTTCGCGGGCTACCCCGGGCAGCGCGTCGAAGGCGGCCTGCTCACCGGGAAGGAGCAGGCCATCGTCTCCGCCTGCGCAGACACGTTCTTTCCGCCCGGCGGCCCCATCCCCCTCTCGGGGACGGACGCAGGCCTCGTCGAGTATTTCGAGCGCTACTTCGAACGCCTCCCGGAGGCCCAGCGCGTCCTGGTGCGGCTGCTGCTGTTCTTCATCGAGCACGCGCCGTGGGTCTTCGGGCCGCGACGCAAACGGTTCAGCAGCCTCAAGCTCCCCGAGCGCCTCAAGGTCCTCGAGGCGATGGGCACGAGCCCCATCTACTTCCGCCGCATCGCCTTCTTGTCGATGCGCACCATGCTGACCATGGGCTACCTCGCGAACCCAGCGGTCGCGCGGGCCATGCGCATGAAGCCGAACACCGCCCCCTTCGAATCGAGGGCCCAATGAAGACTCTGCCGGTCAGCCAGCGAACCCAGCACGCCCCGCTCGACTTCGGCCCCGCGGGCCCCCACCAGGGCGTGAAGGTCCACGCCGACTACAAGGACGACCTGACGATCGACTGCGACGTCCTCGTCGTGGGCAGCGGCCCCGGCGGCGCGGTCGTCGCGAAGGAGCTCGCGGAGGCCGGCCGAGACGTCGTCCTGCTGGAGGAGGGCCCCCCCGTCGGCCAGAAAGACTTCATCCTCGAGGCGGGGGAGGCGATGCAGCGCTACCTGCGAGAGGGCGGCACCCGGGCGAGCCGCGGGAGCATGTTCATCCCGACGATGCAGGCGAACCTGCTCGGCGGCGGCTCGGTCGTCAACTCGGCCATCTGCGCGCGCGCGCCCGATTGGGTCTGGGACAAGTGGAGCGCGGTGACCGGCATCGAGCTCGACGCCAGCGACCTCGCGCCCCATTTCAAACGCGTCGAGGAGTTCCTGTTCGTCGCGCCCACCCCCCAGGAGGTGCAGGGGCCGCGCAACCTGCGGTTCAAGCAAGGGTGTGACGCGCTCGGCATCTCCAGCGAGCCGACCTGGCGCAACGTGAAGGGCTGCAAGGGCTCGGGCGAGTGCTTCACGGGCTGCCGCAATGGCGCGAAGAAGTCGACCGACGTGAGCTACGTCCCCGCGGCGATCCGCGCCGGGGCGCGCGTCTACACCAGCGTGCGCGCCGAGCGCGTCATCGCCTCGGGGCGCCGTATCGTCGAGGTCCGCGGCCACGTCGTCGCCCCGTTCACGGGAGTCGAGTCCCACGCCGTGCGCGTCCTGCCGAAGACCGTCGTGCTCGCGGCGGGCTGCATGCAGACTCCCGTCATCCTCCAGAAGAGCGAGGTGATGACCGACAACGCCTGGGTCGGCAAGCGCCTGCTCTTCCACCCCGGCCTCGCCATCATGGCGGTGTACGCCGACCCCATCGACCCGTGGGAGGGCGCCACCCAGGGGTTCCACAGCCTCCATTACCTCAAGCAGGGCATCAAGCTCGAGGTCCTCTGGTCGCCCCCCGCCGTCCTCGCCGCGAGGCTGCCTGGGTTGGGCCACGACTACCAGCGGCACCTCACGCATTACGATCGCATGGCGCCCTTCGACGTCATCATCGCGGCCGACCGCTCGTTCGGCGAGGTGAAGGCCAAGCGCAAGGGCTGGGACCCCGACATCTCGTTCGATTGGCACGCCGACGACGTGCGCCTCATCCAGCGCGGCCTCGGCATCCTGAGCGACATCTGCTGGGCCTCCGGCGCCGTCTCGATCCTCCCCGGGATCCATGGCATCCCCGAGCAGCTCGACACGAAGGCAGACAGCGAGATCCTCCGTACGATGAGCCTCCGTGGCAGCGACACCATCACCGCCGCGAACCACGCCTTCGGCACCACGCGGATGTCGAAGAGCGCCGACAAGGGAGTGGTCGACGAGGACGGCCGCTGCCACGGGATGGACAACCTCTACATCGCCGACACCGGCATCTTCTCGTCGAGCCCAGCCGTGAACCCCATGCTCACAGTGATGGCGCTCGCCGACCGCGTCGCGCAGCGCATCGCAGCGCGGGGGTAGCCTCGAGCTGGTAGGCTCCTCGGCCCACCCGCGATAAGAGGTTTTCCATGTTCTGGCATCCGCGCGCCGAGCCGTTCGTGTTCCCCGCCCACGCCGAAGCCTTCCAGGTCCCGGAGGGGAGGGTCGCCCTGATCCAGCACGGTGGGGTGGTCACGCTCGTCGTCGGTGGCAACAACTGCACCTTCAACGTCGACCGCGCTCCCGTGTGGGCGGCAGCAGGGACCGTCGTCCGCTTCCGGAACGACACCGCCGGCCTCCTGCTTCCCGCCGACGGGCGGTAGAGGCACCGATCGGGGGAATATGGCGACGCAGAGGGAGCAGCGAGCGACCGAGCCCCCCCGCCTGGGCGCGGGGGTCGCGCACCTGTTCGGCTTCGCGCTGCTCGCGGTCGCCAACGCGGGCTTCATTGGCGTCATGGGGCGCGTCCCGTGGAGGGTCCGCGCCGCTCACCATTTCTTCGACGCTGGGCAGCTGCTCGCGGCAGGCTGCCTCGCCTATGGGGCCTTGGAGGCGTGGCGGCGCTTCGGGCCGGCGCGCGTCGCGTGGGGGTACGCGGCGGCGGCCCCGCTCGCGATGGCGCTCGGCGCCTTCGTGCTAGGCGACGACCTCATCGGGCCCGCAGCAGATCTGTTCGGGGAGGAGCGGGCCGAGGACGTGGTTCTCTTGCCGGCGGCGCTCGGTGGGCTCGCCATCCCGGCGTGCCACCTCGTCGCACGGCTGCTTCGCCGACGCCGCGGCCTCGCGGCCGGTGGGGCGCTCGCGGCCGCGCTGCTCGCCGTCATGAACAACGTCGTCTTGAAGGGCGACTATCGCGGCATCCACGTCGTCCTCGGCCTCTCGGCCGCGACCCTGTTCGGGTCGTCGCTGACAGATCTCGCGCTCCCCGCCCGCCGGGCCGTCGAGCGGCTCGGCCGCCCTTCAATCGCCTGGGCCCTTCGGGCGCTGGTGTTCATCCCCGCCGCGCTTTCGCTCGTCTTCGTTCCGAGCCAGAAGGTGCGAGCGCGCCTCATGGCCCTCGACGGGGCGATCATCGCGCCGCTGCTGCCCTTCCGGAGCTCGAGCGCCACCGCCAGCTACGCGTCCAAGGACCCCTGGTTTTCGCGGCGAGACGGCGTGGCGAGCCTCCCAGCGTCGACGCCCGCGCTGGTAGAGCAGCCGATCGTCGTCTTGGTGACGATGGACTCGGTCCGCGCGGAGCTGCTCACCGACCCTCGCCACGCCAGGAAGCTGCCGCGCCTCGCCGCCCTCGCCGAGCAGAGCGTCTTCTTCACCGAGGCGCGGACGCCGGGCTCCGGGACGGTCATCGCCTTCTCCCAGATCTTCACCGGCAAGCACACCTTCCAGCTGCAATGGGGTCGCGAGAACAAGCGCGCGCTCCCGAAGAAGGACACGTCACCGCGCTTCCCCGAGCTGCTCGCGGCCGACGGGGTGCAGACCGTCACCTTCGCGAGCTTCGAGCGCTTGCTGCCCTCCTTCGGCATCGCCCGGGGCTTCGAGGAGGCCGAGCTCGTCCCTGCCCCCACGGGACAAGACTACGCGCTGTCGGCGCAGATGATGGACGCCGCGACCGCTCGCGTCGCGGCGCACGACGGCGGGCGCATGTTCCTCTTCATGCACCTGATGGATCCCCATTACCCCTACGACGCCGCGTCGACGAAGGGCCCCGAGCTCAGCCGATACGTGGCGGAGGCGGGCCTGTGCAGCGAGGCGATCGGTCGGCTCGTCGACGCCCTGACGGAGAAGGGGCTGTGGGGGCGGACGATCCTGATCGTCGCGGCGGACCACGGCGAAGGCCTGAACAAACACGGGATCCCTCGCCACAACATTGGCCTGTACGAGGAGATCGTGCGCGTCCCGCTGCTCATCCGCGTGCCCGGCGTGCCCGGCCGGCGCGTCGACACCCCCGTCACGCTGCTCGACCTCGGCCCCACCATCCTCGATCTCTATGGGCTGCCGACGCCGGGCGCGTTCATGGGGCAGAGCCTGGTCCCCTTCCTCCGCGGCGAGAGCCCGACGCTCACGCGACCCATCGTCGCGTCGGCGCTGTTCAACGCGAACGCGATGTACGCCTTCCCTCACAAGGTCATCGTCGACCGAGACAAGAAGAGCGTCGAGGTCTTCGACCTCGTGACCGACCCCGACGAGCGGGAGAACCTGGCCGACGAGAAGGGCGGCGAGCTCTCGGGGATGCTCGAGGCCTTCATCAAGGCGCACGACGTCGGCGGCGGCCCAGACCGGCGGTGAGGCTCGAGGCGCGCTGACGGGCACGCCTTGGTCGCCTCAGCCCTTCGGCGGCGGCCGAGAAGGCGCTCCGGCTCGAGGCTTGAGGGTGCCCTGCCCCCGCTGCCGAGCCCAGATGACCGCGTCCCTCGGGACGACGACGCCCGCTCCTTGCAGCAGCGGGGGAACGCCCGCGAGGGGACGGCAGGTGGCGCGCAGCCCCTCTCGGACGTCGGCCGGCGTCAGCCCCGGGCACGCCTCCAACATCTGCGCGACGACGGCCGCGACGATGGGCGCCGCGAACGACGTGCCATCGACGTGCTGGTAGCTCGGGCTGATGTACTTCTGGTCGACGATGCGCTGTCGCACGGCCGACAGGATTTTCGCGAGGGACGCGTCGTCGCGGCGCTCGAGATCGAGCGCCCGCCCGTGGCGAAAGCGGATATCGCACTCGGTCTCTTCGAGCACCCGCAGCAAATGGAACAGGTACGGCGCCTCACGCTCGGTGTGCGTGCCCGGGACCATCGGCGCGGGCAGGCGCGAGGCAGGAGCGAGCAGATCTGGCTTGGGGGTGCGGCTCGAACGAGCGCCAGCGCTCGACGGCCAGCGCTCGTCGTCGGCCGAGAGCAGCGTGTTGTTGTCGTCGATGCCGCCGACCGAGAGCACACTGGCCACCGACGCGGGGGGCGAAGGCGGCGCCCCCTCCAGGTTCCCAGCCGCAGCGACGACGACGACCCCGCTCGAGACGAGCGCCGCGGCCACCTGTTCGACGGCGGCGGCGTGCGGGTCGTCCCACGACACGCCCAGCGAGACGTTGACGACGCGGACGCCGAGCTCGGGCCGCTCGAGCACCCATTTCAGGGCCCGCGCGACCGCCGCCCCGGTGATCGACTCACCCGGCGCGCGCACGACCTTCACCAGCACGAGCTCGGCCTCGTGCGCGATGCCGCGGTAGCGCCCGCCCGAGAGGTACCCGCTCCCGGCGGAGCAGCAGGCGGTCATGGTGCCGTGCCAGACGTGCGCGTGCAGATCGAGAAAGTCGTCGGCGGTCGCGGGAGAGTCGTGGGTGATATCAGCGATCGCCCGCAACCGATCGCGGGGCCGGATCAGATCCGCGTGAGGAAAGAACGCAGAGTCGACGAACGCGATCGTGACGCCCCGGCCCGCGTACTCCGGGTGGACATCGAGGCGTTCGTGCAGCGCGAGGACGTGCTCGGTCACGGGCGACGGATATCACAGGCGCCTTCCCCCGCGACCCACACGAAGACCTTGCGCTCGAAAAGTCGACGCTGGCCCTTGGGAGGCGTGGCGCTTGCGGTTTCCCCCCTCTCACCCCTCGCCTCCAACGAGGGGTGAGACGTCGAGCACAGCAAGGAAACAGCTGCGGAGCCGCACTTCGCCGCACGCGCGACGGAGAGGAGGGCAACGGGGGGTTGGGGGGGTGAAATGGCGGCCACAACGCCGCCACCTTGCTGGAGGCTCCCGCGTTCTGGCCGCGCCCCCCCGCCTCCGCCGCGCGCCGCGCGGCCACAACGCCACCACCGTGCTGGAGGCTCCCGCGTTCTGGCCGCGCCCCCCCGCCTCCGCCGCGCCGCACGCCGCCACCACCGTGCTGGAGGCTCCCGCGTTCTGGCCGCGCCCCGCCTCCGCCGCGCGCCCCGCCACGCCGCCGCGTGGCACAACGCCACCACCGTGCTGGAGGCTCCCGCGTTCTGGCCGCGCCCCCCGCCTCCGCCGCGCGCCGCGCGGCCGCCGACAACGCCACCACCTTGCTGAAGGCTGCCGCGTTCTGGCCGCGCCCCCCGCCTCCGCCGCGCGCCGCGCGGCCACAACGGCACCTCCTTGCTGAAGGCTGCCGCGTTCTGGCCGCGCCCCCCGCCTCCGCCGCGCGCCGCGCGGCCACAACGCCGCCACCTCCCTCGAGCCTCACCCGTTCTGGCCGACCCCTTCGTGCGCGCCACCTCGTCTGGCCGCCCCGCCGCGGCTCGCCGCGAGGGCCAGCACGGCAGCGCCGACGACGAGCGCGACGTCGGCCACGTTGAAGATGGGCCAATGGGTGAGGTGCAGGAAATCGACGACGAAGCCCCGCAGCCATCGGTCGAGGACGTTCCCGAGGGCGCCTCCGGCCATGAGGGCGAAGCCGACGTGCTCTGCAGCCGAGCCGCGCCTCCTCGCCCACCACATCGCCGCGAGCGCGGCGAACATGACCGTCGCGACGACCGCCAAGAGGAGGGACTTCTGGTCGCTGCTCCACGTCGACAGCAGGCTGAAGGCGGTGTCGCGGTTCTCCGCGTACCGCAGCTCGAACACCCCGGGGACGACACCGACCCCCCCGGTCCGCGGGAGCATGGCCGACGCCGCGGCCTTCGTGGCGTGGTCGCAGCCGACGAGCGACGCCGACAAGCCCAGCAGCAAGGCAGCCTTCAAGGAGCGATTCACGGGGACTCGAGCGCCCGCCCCGCCTTCGGTATTCCCGCGAGCCCGTCACATCCCTGCTCGGGCGAACGCCCCGCGCGAGCCGCGTTCCGGCCCGTCACCTCGGCGGCGCCCCGCCCACCTGAACACGCCGTGGGCTTGCGGCACGCCGCGTGAGCGGAGATTCTCCCGCCATGGCGACCGACGCGCGGCCCCTCAACATCCTCTGCCTGGCCTGCTTCAACACCGGCGACCGCTTCATCGAGCGCGCGAAGGAGCGAGGGGCTCGCGTCTACCTGCTCACCAAGGAGACGTACCTGCGCAAGAAGCGCTGGCGCAGAGACCTGCTCGAGGACGTGTTCGCAGAGCCCGATAACACCCCGATCGCCCACACCATGAACACCGTCGGGTTCCTCTCCCGCACGCTCCGCTTCGACCGGATCATCCCCTTCGACGACGTCGAGGTCGACGCCGCGGCCCGCCTCCGAGAGCACTTCCGCATCCCAGGCATGGGCGACACCCGCGCCCGCGTCTTCCGCGACAAGCTGGCGATGCGCATCCGCGCCCAAGAGGAGGGCATCCGCGTGCCGGACTTCGTCGGCGTGATCCACCACGACGACGTCCGCGCCTTCATCGAGCGCGTCCCGGCGCCCTGGATGCTCAAGCCCCGCACCGAGGCCTCCAGCACCGGGATCCAGCGCATCGAGAGCGCCGACAAGCTGTGGTCGACCATCCACGAGCTCGGCGATCGCGCCCACCACTTCCTGCTCGAGCGGTACCTCCCCGGGGACGTCTACCACGCGGACTCCGTCGTCTCGGAGGGCAAGGTGGTGTTCGTCGAGGTCCACAAGAACGGCGCGCCCCCGTTCGACGTGTCCCATAGCGGAGGGGTCTTCAGCACGACCACGGTGGAGCGTGGCTCCGCGGACTCGAAGGCCATCACCGAGATGAACGAGCAGGTCCTCACGCGCTTCGGGCTGCTGCGCGGCGTCGCGCACCTCGAGTTCATCAAGTCGCGAAAAGATGGGCAGATCTACTTCCTCGAGGCGGGCGCGCGCGTCGGCGGCGCCCACGTCGCGGACGTCGTGGAGGCCGCGACGGGGGTCAACCTGTGGGCGGAGTGGGCCGACATCGAGATCGACAAGGGCGAGGTGCCTTACCACCTCCCCGAGCGGCGCAGCGACTACGCGGGGCTCGTCCAGTGCCTCGCCCGCGTCGAGCACCCCGACCTCTCAGCCTTCTCCGACCCTGAGGTGTCGTACCGCGTCCCCGACCCGTACCACGCGGGGCTGGTGGTGCGCTCGCCCAGCTTCGCGCGGGTCAACCAGCTGCTCGACGAATACACGCGCCGCCTCACCGCCGAGCACATGGCGGTCATGCCCCATTACGAGCTCCCGCCGCTGCGCTGAGCCCCCAGGCTCGCCCACCGCCATGGAACGCTACCAACCGCCCGAACGACTGTTCCCCGAGGGACACCGGCTCCACCGCCTGGTGCGACCGACCTTCTCGTCGATCCGCCGGACGATGCGCGGGATGTTCGTCTCGACGATCTGGGTCGACGCGGATCTCGACCCCGCGCGAGCGGGC
Organism: Polyangiaceae bacterium; assembly: GCA_016719945.1. GTDB lineage: Bacteria > Myxococcota_A > Polyangia > Polyangiales > Polyangiaceae > Xiheicaenibacterium. Next base: position 336,186 of record JADJYE010000008.1, read on the forward strand.
TTCCGCCCGTCCTACGACTCGCTCTACGGCAAGGGCGCCTCCCTCGTCATGCCGTTCGTGGCGGCTTGGCTGTCCACGGGCCCGAGCAAGGGCGAGCGCCCCAGCGAGAGCGGCAACATCGCCTTCTTCCCTGCGGGCGTCGACGCGTCGCTGCTCGACTACGCGAGGCGCGTCGGCCTGCTCGGGGAGTACGAGATGGTCGCCAGCGCCGCGGAGCTGAAGGAGCGAGTGCGGCGCGACCCCCTGAAGCGCCGCCTCTACAACATCGACGACCTCGGCGCGGACTTCGACGCCTGCTCCAAGGTCTCGTCCGCGCTCTCGAGGTGGCTCAACTCCAAGGAGAGCCTCCACGCGGTCACCGCCTTCGCCCCGCGAGAGCGCGTGAAGGACATGGGCGACGTCGGCCCCGAGGACTTCGCCTGGGCGCGGTCGGCAGGCGCGGGCCGGGTGTTCCTGAAGACGTGCAACACCGAGAGCGCCGGCATGGGCGTGTACATCGCCGCCACCGAGGCGGACTTCGAGGCGCAGCTCGAGACCATCCGCGCCAAGCAGCGCCGCTTCGACCTCAGCCGCCGCCTGGTCATCCAGCCCGAGATCAAGGGGAGGAACTGCAGCTTCCAGGTCCTGCTCGACCCGCGCGACAAGGGCACCGTGAGCGTCGTCGCCCTCAGCGATCAAATCGTCGAGGCGGACGGCAAGACGTACCGCTCCTCGATCAACCACCCCATCGAGCCGGAGGCGGTCGAGCCGATCGGAGAGGCCATCCTCGAGATGGTCGACCGCATCTGGGATCGACACTCCGACGCCTTTGGGTTCCTCATGTCGGACTACTTCGCGACCGACCGCGGACCGGTCATCTATGACCCCGGGATCCGACCCACAGGCAACACGGCGACGGCCCTCGCCGCCCACCTCGCTCGCGCGCTGACCGGCGAGTTCCACGCCACGAGCCTGGTCCCCTTCCCCACGGGCCGCGAGGGGCTGACCTTCGGCGAGTTCGCGGCGCTGGCGGGGGACCTGGTCTCCCCCGAGGCGCTCGCGTCGAAGGGCCGCGCGGTGATGCCCTGGGGCTGGAACCCGCTCCAGGGCTTCGGGATGCTCATCGCGATCGCGAGGGACGAGGCGGGCCTCGACCTGACGCGCGAAGAGATCGCGAGCGTGCTTCGTTGATCGAGCCTCGCGACGAGCTCATCGACCTGCCGTCGGGGCCGCTGCGCGTTCGGGTGCGGGGGCACGGCCCCGCCGTCGTCTGGTGCCACGGGATCTTCTTCCCGATCGAGGTCGACGACCACAGCGCGCTCGGCCGCGTCCTCTCGGACGACGCGCTCGGTCTCACGGTGGTCCGCTTCGACGCGCGCGGCCACGGCAAGTCGCCCGCGGGCCCTGACGCGACGGCCCACAGGTGGGACGTCATGGCGCGCGACGTCCTCGAGCTGTGCGACGAGCTCGGCCTCGAAGACGTCGCGCTCGGTGGCATCTCGATGGGCGCCGCCGTCGCGCTGCACGCGGCCCTGCTCGCGCCCGCCCGCGTCCGCGCGATGTTGCTCTTCGCGCCGCCGACGGCCTGGGAGACGCGGGTCACGGAGCAGGCGCGCTACCGCACGCTCCTCGACTTCGGCACGCCTGAGCGCCTGGCCCAGCACGTCGATGACGACATGAGGCAGCTCTTCCCCGCTGGGCCCATCCCCCCCGCGCTCGTCGCCATGGTGGCGGCGCTCGCCGCGTCGACCTGGAGCGCCCTCGAGCGGGTCATCGAGGGCGCCGCCGAGAGCGATCTACCGCCCAAGGTGGCCCTCTCTTGCCTCGGCCTGCCGGTCCTGCTTCGTCCTTGGAGGGACGACCCGGGCCACCCCCTCGGCACCGCGCAGGCCCTCGCCAGCGCCCTGCCCGCGGCGGACCTGAAGGTCCTCGACAGCTTCGACGACGAGCCAGGGATGCGTCAGGCCTTCGCCCGGCTCAGAGACCTTCTGGTCGACCCCGCGTGACGTTCGGGCGACCCCTGCCGACTGGTGAGGGTGTCCATGAAGAACGTCTTCCTCGCTGCCCTGCTCTTCGCCCTCGGCTGTCAGTCTCAGACGTCCGCGACCGCCGAGGTGCAGTCGATCCCGCTCCCGGAGAGCGAGCCGGCTCCCGCCGAGCAGATCCAGGCCGAACCGCTCAGCGGCGGCGCGGGTGACGCGGCGTCGCTCGCGCCGCCCGTCGAGGTCAAAGAGCCCGTCGTCGCGAGCGTCGGCAGAGACCTCAACGCCCGGCCGCGTGCCTGCCCGCCGGGGCCACCGCCGGGCTGCGCGACCTGCCCCAAGCAGAAGTGTGTCGATGGCAAGTGGGTGGACGTTCCGCAGGCGAAGACCTGCGCAAAGCCTCCCCCGGGCGGCCCCTGCGCGGGCGCGATCGGCTTCTGCCCGGTGTGGAGCTGCGTCGACGGCAAGTGGGTCGACCAGCGCCCGAGCCGCAAGGGCCCCGGTAGCCCGAGCGACCCGCTCGCGCCGATGCTCTAACCCGACGAACGGGAGCGGCTGTTCACCAGATCAGGCCGCGCAGCGCGAGGCCGCCACCCCCGGGCACCCCGAGGGGCGCGAGGGTGACCTGGCCGGTGGTGGTCTTTCCACCCCCCGACAGGCCGAGGCCGAGGCCGATGGCCCCAGCGCCGGTCGCGAGGATGCCAGCGGCGCCGAACCCGACGAACAGGCCGAAGCTCCGAAGCTCTCGCTCGCGCGCGCCCTCAAAATCGTAGGCGGGATCGCAGAGGTCGCGATCCTCCGTGCATTCATCGTCGAGCTCGTTGCCCGCGCCGAGCGTGTCGACCCCGAACCCGATCGAGACGCCCATCATCGCGACGCCGCTCGCGCCGACCACGATCGCCCAGATGGGGAACGGCTTGTCCTCGACGACCGGCGGCGGCGGTGGCTTCGGAGGCGGCGGCTTCGGCGGGTCGGCCTTCGGAGGCGGCGGGATCTTCTCGAGCTTGACGGTGATGACGGCGCGGTCGCCGCTCGCCTTGACGTCGATCGAGCCGTCGAAGGGCTGGTGGCCCTCGGCCTTGGCACTGACCGTGTGCAGCCCAGGGTCGACGAACAGCGGCTGGCTCCACTGCTCGCTCGGCAGCGGCTTACCGTCGAGGAGGATCGCCAGCCCTTCGGGCGGAGGGGGCTCCTTGGGGACCTCGACCATGAGCCCCGACAGGTTCTTCGCGAGCTCGTCGCGAAGCTTCTCGGCGGCCTCGATCGCCTCCTGGAACTCGACCTCCTTGGCGTAGCGGATCGCCTCGTCGAACTCACGCCAGGCCGTCGCGGTCTTGCCTTGCCTGCGGTGGCACTCGGCGAGGTTGAGCAAGGTGTCGCCCCGCTTGTGCAGCTCGTAGCTCTTGCCGAGGGTGTCGCAGGCGCGGTCGAGCGCGCCGGCCTTCTGCATCAACGCGCGTCCCTCTTCGAACAGCTTCTTCGCCTCCTCCTTCTGCGCCTCGTCTTGCGCGAGCGCGCGCCCGGGAGCGAGCGCGAAGAGGAGGGAGGTGATCGCCGAAAGTGCGAGCGCGCGTGGCGTTCGAAGAGCGCTCAAGGCTTCTTGTCCTTCTCGTAGGCCTTCCATGGATCGAACGGGTTCGGCGGAGGCGGAGGCGGAGGCGGAGGCGGAGGCGGCGCACCCGTTCCGGCCACCGGTACCGAGGGCGGCGGCGGCGGAGGCGGCAACCTGCCGGTCAGCTTCGGCGGCCCCGACGAGGCAGCCGGCGCCGACTCGGACGCGGACGCCGAGGCGCTCGCGCTCTCCGAGGCGGAGGCGCTCGGCTCCTGGGTCGGCGCCGGAGGCGGCGCCGGCGGCGGGCGCTTGGCGGCAACGGTCGCGACGGCCGTGGCGGTCGCGGTCGGCGGGGCGCCGGCGACGCTGCCGGGGCGGGCTCCCTCCTTCACCGGCGCGCGCTCCACCTTGACGACGTCGGCGATGGTGACGAGGTACCAATCGACGGAGCTCAGCGGCTGATAGGTCACGAGCACGTCACGCCCATTGCGCGCCGTCTGCAGGTAGCCGCTCTCGCCGCGGGTCATCGCCTCGCGCACCTCGTTCATGCCCAGCAGCTCGGGCTCGGCGGTCGCCCCTGCGGTCGTCTTCTGAGCGAGGACCTTTCCGGTCCGCTCGACGAGCATCGACGTCTCGACGTACTCCGCGCCGCCGGTGTCGAGCGCCGCGCTGACGGCGCGCCCCGGGTCGACGTCGAACCGGAGCACGCCGAGGATGGCGCCGTCGGCGCCCCGCAGCGCCGTCGCACAGGAGACGATCAGCTGGCCCTTGTCCTCCCCCGGAGGTCCCCACACGACGTCCGAGCGGTTCTTCGCGCGCTGATAGAGGGGCTCCTTGCGACCGTCGAAATCGGGGGCGACGCCCGCCATGCCAGGGAACTCGGCGTGAACGCCGCTCTCGAGGGTGAGCGAGATGCGCAGGATGGGGACGCCGGTGTCGGCGAGCGCCTTGAGCCGCTCCTCCTCCGACAGCGACGCACCGCTCGGGCCGAGGCTCTCGATCATGAGCCCTCGGGCCATCGCGCGCAGCGCCTGGATCGACCCGAGCTCCTTGCCGACGACGTCCCTCGGGGTGTCGGCCGCGAGCGCGACGACGGGAGCCTCGAAGCTCACGTGCTTGCCATAGAACCTCGACTCCATCAGGCCGGGCGCGGCGCTCGGGCCGGGCTTGAAATGGTCCGACGGGTGCGCAAGGGTCTCGGCGGGCTTGCCCTCCTCGAGCGAGAGGCCGGCCGCGCCGGCCATTCGAGTGAGCAGCTTCTCGTAGCCCTGGAGGGTCTCGTCGAGCACCTGAGCCCGCAGGCCAGACGACGCCTGGAGCTTGGCCAGCCGCAGCTCGCGGTTGTGCTGCTCCGCCATCTTGGAGCGGTTGTAGACGAGCAGGCCAATGGTCGCGCCCGCGCCGAGCAAGAGCGCGATGAGCACCATCGACACCGCCGCCATCCGGTGCTTGCTGACCCAGCGCCCGAGGCCCTGCGAGAGCGAGTCGGGCTGGGCGAGCACGGCCTCGTTACGCAGGTAGCGGCGGATGTCCTCGGCGAGCTCCTTGACGGACGCGTAGCGCTCCTCCCTCTTGAAGCGCGTCGCCTTCTCAATGATGGCGCGAATCTCGCGCGGGCAGTCCGCCCCTGGCGCCGCCGGGATCGGCGGCTTGCGGCGGCCGTCCTTGGCGTTCGTGAGCACCTCCTGGAGCGTGGTGCCGCCGACCGCCTGCTCGAGCGTGACGACCTCCTGGAGGATGAGAGCGAGCGCGTACAGGTCGCTGCGGCCGTCGAGCTCGTCGTTCTTCCCGGACGCCTGCTCCGGCGACATGTAGATGGGCGTGCCGATCGTCGAGCCGAGGCGCGTACGCGTCGTCTGCCGCGCGTCGTTGCCCTCGGCGTCGAGGAGCTCCACGCCTTGATCTTGGCGAGCGCCGGCCTGGCCCATGAGCCGGGCGATGCCCCAGTCCATGACGTAGACCTCGTTGAACGGGCCGATCATGATGTTGGCCGGCTTCAGGTCGCGGTGAATGACCCCGCGGTCGTGCGCGTAGGCGATCGCGTCGCAGACCTTCAGGAAGGTCTCGAGCCGCGCCTGGAGGGTGTACGGCCCCTCGAGCGGCTTGCCCGCGTCGAGCAGCGCCTTGGTCTTCTCCAGCAGGTGCTCGAGCTCCTGGCCCTGCACCAGCTTCATCGCGTAGGCGAGGCCGCCGCTCGGCCCGTCCTCCACGCCGTAGATCGGGACGATGTACGGGTGATCGAGCTGCGCGGTGATCTGCATCTCGCCGAGGAAGCGCGAGAAGAGCCCGGCGTTCTGCTGCATCTTCGGCAGGATCGACTTGAGCGCGACCTTGCGCCGCAAGACCAGGTCTCGCGCGAGGTGGACCTCGCCCATCGCGCCCTTGCCGAGCTCGCCGAGCACCTCGTATTTCTGCGCCGCCCCCTCGTCGTCGCCAGCGGGCTCGGGGATCGCGGCGGCCGCGGCGTCCGCCTGCCGCGCGTGCGCCGTCGCGCCGGGCGAGACCTTGGTGGCCTTCGCGGACGCCACCAGCGTCGCCTTCGTCGAGCGGGCGTCCTCGAAGGTGTCGCGCGACTCGTGGATGATGGTGGGCGAAGCGTCGACGTGGCCGCTCGTGTGGATGGCGGTGAACGCGCTGGTCGGGATCACCCCGCGCTCGTGCAACGAGGGACAGGAACGTCTCGGGCGTGCCGGTCGGCTGCTCCGGCGCGGAAGCGCTCGAGGTGAGGGGTCACGTCCACCCGCGCGTGCTGCGCGACCTGCGCCTTCACACCTGCGAAATCCATCCCTGCGCTCATCGCTCGAAGCAGTAGAGGTGCACGTTGTCGCGGTTGCAGAACTGCGTAAAAATCCCGCTCCAGCCGAAGTCGGTCGAGTCGGTGCGACCTACGAGCCCTTCAAGCATCGGGTCGTTGCTGGTCCACCCCACGCAATCGGAGAAGCTGCCGCCGGCCCACGTGCCGTCGAAGTTGGTGCCGGTCCACACCTCGGTGAAGATCGCGCCGTTGCCGAATTCGTCCATGTCGATCGGCAGCAGGATGCTGCCGTCCGTGAGGTCGAAGGTGCCGGTGGCGACCTCGGTCCCGTCGAGGAGCCGGTAGGGCACGGTCGAGAATTCGAAGCGATCGATCGCATTCGACCCGCCGTCGCTGATCCACGCCTGCCACTGGCCTCCGAGACCGGCGCTGAGCGCGTCCTGCTGGCAGATCATGTCGGCTCCCAGGATGCTGCCGATCGTCGCGGGGAGGTAGGGCATCGACGTGACGAACACTCGCCGGTGGTCCGTCTCGCAGCCATCGTCGGGCAGCGGCGCTAGCGGCTGCTCGAGGTTCGCGAGGCCGCCGAGGCACGGGGAGATGCAGACGCCGCCCAAGCACTGCGGCACCTCGACCCCGGCGGTCGAGCACGGACGGTTGCAGGCGCCGCAGTTGAACGGGTCGGTGTCGATCGTTCCGACGTCGCAGCCTCCGCCCGCCCCGCCGCCGCCGAGCAGCGCGCCGCCGAAGCCGCCGAACGCCCCGAGCCCACCCTCGCCGAAGCCGCCGAAGCCGCCCTCGGAGAAGCCGCCTCCTCCCTCGAGCAGACCGCCGCCCCCGTCCAAGAGGCCGCCGCCCCCCTCTGCGAACCCGCCGATGGCGGCCGTTGGCTCCGGGCCTGGACAGCGAAAGGCCATCGAGCCGAGGAGCAGCACCACCAGCGAGGCGGCCGTGAGACCCCCGCGGGTCGAGGTCGAAGACAGCGTTGGATGTGAAGTCATGGGCAAGGGGATAGCGAGCCATCGTGCCCCGCTTCGCCCACCCTGACTGGGGGAGAGCAGTATTCGGCGCCCGCTCGCGCTACTCTGGCGTGTTTGGCGCGCGCTCTGCCCGTGCGAACACTGGCTCGAACCTCCGCGGCGCGCGCTTCGTGCGCAGGCAGCGCGTCGCCGCGTCGAGGTAGCAGACGGTGAACGCTCGCCTGGGCGCGTCCCCCTCGTTCGGGCCCGAGCGGTGCCACAGCATGTTGTGGATGAGGATGACCTCTCCCGCCCGAGCCGGCAGCTGCACCGCGCGCGCATCGGCCCGCTCGCGATCGAGGTGCTCCCTCGGGACGACGCCGCCGAGCGGCGTCGCGAGGCCGCCCGCGTGGCTGCGAGGCAGGACCTCGAGGCATCCACCGTGCGGCGGCGCGTCGTCGAGCGCCGTCCAGATCTGGATCTCGGGATCGCGATCGAGCCCCCAGAAGCGACCGCCGTCCTGGTGCCAAGGCAGGGGCGACGAGGCCTTCGGCGCCTTGTTGAACAACACGGCCCGATACAGCGTCACCTCACCCGGGAGCACCGCGCGCACGAGCCGCTCGAAGAGCGCGTTCTCGATCAGCGCGCGGAACGCCTCGTCACGCTCGAGCTTCTCGATCTTTCGATACGAGCGCGAAGGCCCCACCCAGCCTTCGCCGTAGGGCAGATCCTCGTAGCGGCCCGAGGCCGCGTCGTGCTGGAAGAAGAGGCCCGGGATCGTTCGCTCGCCGAGCATGATCTGATCGGCGCGCTCGCGCAGCACCGCGAGGAGCGGCTCGTCGATCACGCGCCCGACGCGGGCGAACCCTTCGACCCGAAGGCTCGCGATGACGTCGCGCGCGTCGACGGCGCTGGCCTCGGGCAGCAGCACCCCGGGGAGGCTCATCGCGCGTAGGTGGTCTCGGTGCCGAGGTACGCCCGATGGATCACGTCGATCTTGGCGCGGCACTCCGTCGACAGGTCTCGGCCGATCGCGTCGAGCGCCTGGTCGAGGTGCTCGAGCGACCCGGGTCCGACCAAGATGGAGTCGACCCCGGGCACGCCGGCGAGCCACGCGTAGGCGAGCTCGACGAGGGTCAGCCCTTCGTCCTTGGCGAGCGCCTCGAGCTCCTCGGCGAGCGCGATGAGCGGCGGGCTGAAGTATCGGCTCAGGTAGAGCTTGTTGCCGTCGAAGCGGGACCCGCGCGGGGCGGCGTCTCCTGCGTGGTAGCGCCCGGTGAGCAAGCCGCCGGCGAGCGGGTTGTAGACCGTGGTGTGGAGCTCGTACTTGCGAGAAAACCGCCAGTATTCGACGTCGAGCTGGCGGATGAGGAGGTTGTAGAGCTGCTGCGACACGACCGGCCGTGGCATCGCGAGCGTCTCGCACGCGTGGAAGATCTCGAGGATCTGCCACGACGCGTAGTTCGACACGCCGAACGTCCTCGCCTTCCCCGACTCGAGGATCTCCTCCATCGCCCCGAGCGTCTCCTCGATCGGTGTTTGGTGATCGGGGACGTGCAGGTAGTAGACGTCGACGTGGTCGGTGCCCAGCCTGACGAGGCTCTCCTCGAGCGCGGCCAGCACCCGATCGCGAGCGAGCCCCTCAGGCTTGCCCGCGACGCGGCCGAAGCCCACCTTCGTCGCCACCACGAAGCGCTCGCGACGTCCGGCCAGCGCGCGCCCGAGGATGCGCTCGCTCTCGCCGTCGACGTAGGCGTTCGCCGTGTCGAACGTCGTCACCCCCCGCTCGATGGCGCGGTCGATGATGCGCCGAGCCTCGGGCTCCGGCGTCCGCTTGCCGAAGTTCATCGTCCCGAGGGTGATCCTGGGCCGCTCGTTGGGCCCGCGAGGGGCGCTGAAAATGGGCACGTTCGTCATGGCGAAACGAGCATGTTTGAAAACCGTCGCCGGGTCGATCGTCTCCGCGACTGCCTCGGACGTAACGGGGGCGTTTCCCCAACGTAACAAGCATAAAAGAGCACGCTTACTTCTCCCCTGAGGGCCGATTTTCCCTTGCCTGCAGGGGTCCCCCTTCCTAAAGCCGTGCTGCCTCACCACGCCCTGTTTCGTGCCCCCGCGTCAGCGGCCACGCGCAGGTCGTCGTAGGAGGTTTGGCCCAAAGCCTGCAGTTGGTCATATCTCGCCCGATGCCCCACCCCGCCGACCCGCCCCCCGCCGAGACGTCGATCTCGGTCGCGCCGCCGGTGCTCGGCCGGGTCGACGACGCTCCCCCGTGGGCCAAGGCGCTGAGGGTCATCGGCCTCGTCGCGGGGCTCGCGCTGTTCGGCTACACGCTGCGTGACCTCCAGCCCGGGCAGCTCCGGGCGCTGCTGGCTGAGCTCGGCCCCGCCTGCCTGCTCATCCTCGTGCCCCAAGCGGTGGGCATCCTCTTTCACACCGCAGCGTGGAGAGAGCTTCTCGCCGCCCTCCGTGGGCGCGCAACGTTCTTCGCGCTGGGTGGGGTCTACGTCGAGGCCGAGGCCATCCGCATGGCCTTGCCCGCCGGCCCCGCCATCTCGGAGACCTTCTCCGCGTGGCAGGTCAAACATCGGTTCGAGGTCCCTTGGACCCGCTCGCTGGCGTCGATCGCCGCCAAGAAGGCCTGGGTCCTGTGCACCCACGCGGCCCTCTTCGTGCTGCTCCTCGCGCTCGGCGCTGCAGCGTTCGACCGGCTCGCGCAGGGGGTCCCCGGCGGCTTCGCCCTCGGCTGGGTCGCCGGAGGAATGGCGCTCGCCCTGGTGTCGACCGGCGCGCTGACGCTCGTCTTGCTCGCCTCGCGCCGCGCGGGCCGCGCCGTCGTCAACGTCCTGGCCAAGCTCCCCGTCGCGCGCGTCCGCGCTTGGGCCGAGGAGCAGCGCGCCCGCCCCGAGGCCGTCGCCGCCGCGAGCATCGGCTGGAAGAGCCACGCCATCTCGGGCCTCTACCTGCTCGGTCAGTGGGCGACCGAGGTGCTCGAGACGTGGCTCATCCTGCAGCTCCTCGGCGTGCCGATTTCTCTCACCGAGGCTCTCGTGGTGGAGCTCGGCGGCTCGCTGGTGCGCTCGCTCGCGTTCGTCGTCCCCGGCGGGCTCGGCGTCCAAGACGCGAGCTACGTGTCGCTGCTCGGCGGGCTCGGCCTCGGCGCGCCCGGCTCCCTCGCGGCGTTCGTCCTCCTCAAGCGGACCAAAGACATCTTCTACGTCCTGTTCGGCCTCGCGATCTTCGCCCTCGGCAAGAAGCGCCGGTCGCTCGAGGCGCACCCAACCCTCGCGGAAAACCAGCTATGAGCGCACGTCCCAAGAAGATCCTCTTCATCTGCGGGTCCCTCAACCAGACCACGCAGATGCACCAGATCGCCAACGAGCTCCCCGAGTACCGCAAGGTGTTCTCGCCCTACTACGGCAACCGGGACTTCGACTTCCTAAAGAGCATCGGAGCGCTCGAGTACACCATCGGCGGGCACAAGCTCGGCAAGCGGTGCCTCAACTACCTGCGCGACAACGACCTGCCCTGCGAGCCGGGCGGCGCGCTCGGCGACTTCGACCTCGCGCTCCACTGCTCCGATCTCGTCTGGCCGAAGAACCTCGACGGCAAGCCCTCGCTCCTCGTCCAGGAGGGCATGACCGATCCGGAGAGCGTGCTGTTCCCGGTCTACAAGCGCCTCTCCAAGGTGCTGCCGGGGTGGGTCGCGGGTACCAGCGCGTTCGGCCTCACGAACGCCTACACGAAGTTCTGCGTCGCGAGCGAGGGCTACAAGGAGCTGTTCACCCAGCGCGGCTGCGACCCCTCGAAGATAATCGTCACGGGCATCCCCAACTTCGACGACTGCCAGAGCTACGCGAACAACGACTTCCCACACCACGGGTACGTGCTCTGCTGCACGAGCGACGTGCGCGAGGTCTTCTGGTACGAGGACCGAAAGACGTTCCTGCTCGACGCCGTGAAGATCGCCAAGGACCGCGGCAAGAAGCTGATCATCAAGCTGCACCCCAACGAGAAGCTCCCGCGAGCGACCGACGAGATCGCGCGCTGGGCCCCCGAGGCGATCGTGTACACCTCGGGCAACGCCGAGCAGATGGTCGCGAACTGCGACACGCTCATCTGCAAGTTCAGCTCGCTGGCGTACGTCGGCATCGCGCTCGGCAAGGAGGTCTTCAGCTACTTCAAGCTCGACGACCTGAAGAAGCTGATGCCGCTGCAGAACAAGATCGGCGCGAAGAACATCGCGAACGTCGCGCGCCAGCTGCTCGGCGACGCGCCTCGGGACTACGCCGCGCGAGAGCCGCACGCCGCCGCTGCGCAACCCCAGCTGCCGGCCCAGCTGCCGGCCCAACCCCAGGCCCGCGAGGCCGCCGCGCCGATTTCGTACCGAAGCCTCGGCCCTTCGTGAAGACGCTGGTCGTCGTGCAGGCCCGCATGGGCTCCTCGCGCCTGCCCGGCAAGGTGGCGCTCGAGGTCGCCGGCGCGCCGCTCCTCGTGCGGATGCTCGAGCGCCTGCGCGCGGTCGCGACGCCCGTCGAGCTGTGCGTCGCGACGAGCACCCTGCCCGAGGACGACAGGGTGGTCGAGCTCGCCACGCAGGCGGGCGTGCGCCATCACCGAGGCGATCCGCTCGACTGCCTGAACCGCCACGCGACCGCCGCGGCCGAGGCCGCAGCCGACTTCGTCGTGAAGATCCCGAGCGACTGTCCGCTGATCGATCCCGCCGTGGTCGACGAGGTGCTGGGGGTCTTCTTCCGAGGCCCCGCCCGCTACGACTACGTGTCGAACCTCCACCCGGCCAGCTGGCCGGACGGCAACGACGTCGAGGTCTTCACGCGCGCCGCGCTCGAGCTCGCCGACCGCGAGGCCGTGCGCCCCCTCGAGCGTGAGCACACGACGCCGTTCTTCTGGGAGAACCCCGAGCGCTTCCGCCTCGGCAACGTCACCTGGGGCCGCGGCCTCGACCTCAGCATGTCGCACCGCTTCACCATCGACTACCCGGAGGACTACCGCTTCATCGCGGCGGTCTACGACGCGCTCTACCGCCCGGGCGAGCCGCCGTTTTCGCTGGACGACATCTTGTCGCTGGTCGAAGACCGGCCCGACATCCGAGCGCTGAACGAGAAGTACGCAGGGGTGAACTGGTACCGAAACCACCTCGGCGAGCTGAAGACCGTGACCGCGGCAATGACGAAGCAGCCATGAACGCAGCGAACCCCGAACGCGACCCGCTCGCCGAGCTCAAGGAGCTGTCGCTGCGAGTCCGTGAGCACATCATCCGCATGTCGACCGACGGCGGGTGCTTCATCGGCGCGTCCCTCTCTTGCGCGGACATCGTGACGTACCTCTACGCGAGGGTGCTGCGCGTCAGCCCCGATCGCATGAGCGATCCGGACCGCGACTACTTCCTGCTCTCGAAGGGCCACGACGTCCCCGCGGTGTACGGCACGCTCGCCGAGCTCGGATACTTCCCGAGGGAGCGCCTGAAGAACCACCTGTCCCCGACGGACAGCCTGTATTGGCACCCGAACCGGAAGATCCCGGGCGTCGAGTTCCACTCTGGCTCGCTCGGCCACCTGCTCTCGGTCGCCATCGGCGTCGCGATGGACATCAAGATGCGCGGCGGACAAAACCGGGTGTTCGTCGTCCTCGGCGACGGCGAGTGCAACGAAGGCTCGATCTGGGAGGGCCTGCTCGTGGCCAAGGCGTACGGCCTCGACAACCTCGTCGCGATCGTCGACCGCAACGAGCTCCAGGCGAACGTCCGCACGGAGGAGCTCATCCCGCTCGAGCCGCTGCACTCGAAGTTCATGGCCTTCGGCTGGGAGGTCCGCGAGTGCGACGGACACGACTTCACGTCGCTCGAGAAGGCCTTCGACAACCTCCCCGCCAGCGGCGGGGCCGCCGAGGGCGGGTGGGACAAGGCTGGCCGCCCGACGATGGTCATCGCCCGCACCGTGCGCGGCAAAGGCCTGCCCAGCCTCGAGCGGCGAGCCGACCGCTGGTTCGTGAGCTTCAAGCCCGAAGAGGTCGCAGCCCTGCTCAAGGAGCTCCACGGCGTCGCCGCCGCCGAGCTCACCTCCGAGACGTTGATGGTGCGCTGATGAACGCGTCGAACCAGACCCTCTCCTACGAAGCCGTCCTCCGCGAGCTCGCCCAAGAAGACGAGCGCGTGGTCGTGATGACGGCGGAGAACCGTGCCGCCATCCGCAACCTCCCCCCGCTGCTGGGCAAGCGGTTCATCGACGTCGGCATCAGCGAGCAGACGATGATCGGCGTCGCGGCCGGGCTCTCGCTGCGCGGCCGGCGCCCCGTGTGCCACGCGCTGGCGACGTTCCTCACCCTGCGCGCGTACGAGTTCATCCGCGACGACCTCGGCATCCCGAACCTCCCGGCGGTGCTGGTCGGCGGCGTCCCCGGCTTCCTGTCGGACGCCAACGGCCCGACCCACCAGGCCATCGACGACGTCGCGTTGATGCGCACGATCCCCAACGTGCGCGTGGTCTGCCCTGCGGACGAGCACGAGCTCGCCGACGCGCTCCCCGAGCTCATCGCGCAGGGCTCACCCTGCTACGTGCGGCACATCGCGATGCAGCCCGCGTTCGCGCACAAGCAGCGGTTCGAGCTCGGCAAGGCCGAGGTCCTGAAGGAGGGAGACGAGATCGGCATCTTGTCGTACGGCCTGGTCTCGCGGGAGTGCTACGCGGCCGCGAGCCTGCTCGAGCAGCAGGGCAGGTCGGTGCGCCTCGTCCACCTGTCGTCGCTCAAGCCGATCGACGAGGCGGCGATCTTCCAGACGCTCTCCAGCTGCAAGACCACGTTCACCGTCGAAGACCACCTGCTCACCGGCGGTCTGTTCTCGATCGTGGCCGAGCTGTGCGCGAGGCGCGGCAAGAGCCCAGGACGGCTCGTCCCCTTCGCGCTCGAGGAGCGCTGGTTCGTGCCGACGCTGCTCAAGAACGTGCTCGAGCACGAGGGCTTCTCTGGCGAGAGGCTGGCTGAGCGCATCACCCGGACGCTGTCCGCCTGAGAGAGACGACCCCCCAATGCCCGCGAGCTACCCCAACATCACCAAGTCGAACGAGCTCTGGCAGCGTAGCCTCGGGCTCATCCCCGCTGGCACGCAGACCCTCGCGAAGGGCCCCGGCCAGTGGACCGAAGGCGTGGCGCCGAAATACCTGAAGAAGGGCAAGGGCGCCCGCGTCTGGGACGTCGACGGCAACGAATACGTCGATCTCATCATGGGCGTCGGGCCCATCTCGCTCGGCTACGCGTACCCCGCGGTCGACGCCGCCATCCGCGCCCAGCTCGAAGACGGCATCACCTTCTCCCTCATGCACCCGCTCGAGGTCGAGGTCGCGGAGCTGCTGCGCGAGGTCGTCCCGGGCGCCGAGAACGTCCGCTTCTCGAAGACCGGCTGCGACGCGACGAGCGCGGCCGTACGCCTCGCGCGCGCCTTCACCAAGCGAGACAAGGTGCTCTGCTGCGGGTACCACGGCTGGCACGACTGGTACATCTCGGTCACCGACCGCAGCGCGGGCATCCCCGAGTCGACGAAGGAGCTGGTCTTCACCTTCAAGTACAACGACCTGCAGTCGCTGGAGGACGCGCTCGACGACTCGGTCGCCTGCGTGATCCTCGAGCCGACGGTGTTCGAGGCGCCCCGCCCGGGCTTCCTCGACGGCGTACGCGCGCTCTGCGACAAGGTCGGCGCCTTGCTCGTCTTCGACGAGATGTGGACCGGCTTCCGCCTCGCGCTGGGCGGCGCACAGCAGCGGTACGGCGTGCGCGCGGATCTGGCGTGCTTCTCGAAGGCGGTGGCCAACGGCATGCCCGTGAGCGCCCTCACCGGCCGCGCCGACGTGATGAAGCTGTGCGAAAAGGACGTCTTCTTCTTCACGACGTTCGGCGGCGAAGCGCTGAGCCTCGCCGCGACGAAGGCGACCATCGAAGAGCTGCGTTCGAAGGACGTCCCGGCGTTCCTCGCGAAGCAGGGCGCGAAGCTGCGAGAGGGCTACGCGGCGCTCGCCAAGGAGGCCGGCCTCGAGGCGAGCACCAAGTGCTTCGGCTACGACGCCCGCACCATCATCACCTTCGCCGACGACCGCTCGAGCCCGCTCGCCATGAAGACCTATGTGCAGCAGGAGATGCTCGCGCGCGGCGTGCTGTGGGGCGGCTTCCACAACCTCAGCTTCAGCCACTCGGACGCCGAGGTCGCTCAGGTCCTCGGCGCCTACAAAGAGGTGCTGCCGCTGCTCGCCGAGGCCCTCGCCGACAAGAGCGTCGAGAAGCGGCTGCGCGGCAAGCTCCTCGAGCCTGTCTTCCGCAAGACCGACAATTTCCACCTGAAGCCGCGGAGGGCCTGACCCATGTCCCCTCCGAGCTTCGATCTCTCCAGCAAGGTCGCCATCGTCACGGGCGCGGTCGGTCTGCTCGGCAAGCAGCACTGCCGCGCGCTGCGCAGCGCTGGGGCCCACGTCGTCGTCGCGGACGTCTCGCTCGAGGGCGCGCGCGCCTTCGCGGCGGAGCTCGACGGAGAGCCGTTCAGCGGCCTCGAGAAGCCGCGCGTGCTCGCCGTCGGCGTCGACGTCACCAAGAAGCCGTCGCTCGAGGCCGCGCGCGAGTCGATCCTCGACGCGTTCGCGCGCATCGACGTGCTGGTAAACAACGCCGCGATCAACGACATGTTCGAGAGCCCGCAGGCAGGCGCCGAGCTGTCGAAGTTCGAAAACTACCCGCTCGAGCTGTGGCAGCGCTCCCTTGACGTGAACGTCACGGGCGTGTTCCTCGCGTCGCAGGTCCTCGGCACGCCGATGGCCAAGGCGAAGCGGGGCAGCATCATCAACGTCGCGTCGACGTACGGCCTCGTGGGGCCCGATCAGTCGATCTACAAGCGGCCCGACGGCACGCAGAGCTTCTACAAGTCGGCGTCGTATCCCGCCACCAAGGGCGCGGTGCTCAACTTCACCCGCTTCTTGGCCGCGTATTGGGGCCACCTCAACGTTCGCGTGAACAGCCTGTGCCCAGGGGGCATCGAGAACCACCAAGACGCCTATTTCCTAGAGAACTACGCCAAGAAGACGCCCCTCGGTCGCATGGGCAAGAGCGACGAGATGGGTGGAGCGATCGTCTTCATGGCCTCCGACGCGTCGTCCTACATGACCGGCTCGACGGTCGTCGTCGACGGCGGGTGGACCGCGTGGTGACCTCGGGCACGAGCACCACCCCCGGCTGTCGGCTGCCCGACGGCGAGGTCGCGCGGCGCGCGGCTCGGGTGAAGCTCGTGCTCACCGACTGCGACGGGGTGTTGACCGACAACGGCGTCTACTACGGCGCCGAGGGCGAAGCGCTCAAGCGCTTCTCGATCCGCGACGGGATGGGCGTCGAGCGCCTTCGCAACGCCGGGATCGCGACCGCCATCATCACCGGCGAGAACGCCCACATGGTGCTGCGCCGCGCGGAGAAGCTGCGCATCCATGTCCACCTGGGCATCAAGGACAAAGGCGCCGCGCTGCCGGCCATCTTGGCGCTCGGTCCCCATCCGCACCTGCCGACGGCCGACAACATGGCCCACCCGGAGCTGTCGCTCGACGAGGTGGCGTACATCGGTGACGACGTCAACGACCTACCGGCGATGGCCCTGCTCGAGGCCCACGGCCTCGTCGGCGCGCCGGCCGACGCGATGCCCGAGGTGGCGCGCACCGTTCATTACGTGACCGTCGCCCGCGGAGGCTTCGGAGCATTTCGAGAGTTCGCCGAGTGGATCCTTTCCGCTCGCGCCTGAGGTGGTACAGAGCGCGGAGCGCCGCTGGTGGGTAGGAGGTCGTGATGTCGTCGAAGAACCCTGAGATTCGAATCGGTGATCGCCTCGTGGGCGAAGGCCACCCCGTATACGTGATCGCCGAGATCGGCATCAACCACAACGGCTCCGTCGAGCTCGCCAAGAAGATGATCGACGGCGCGGTGCTCGCGGGCTGCGACGCCGTGAAGTTCCAGAAGCGCACGCCCGAGGTCTGCGTCCCGAAGGACCAGTGGCTGATCGAGCGCGACACGCCCTGGGGCCGAATGACGTACATCGACTATCGGCACAAGACCGAGTTCGGCGCCTCCGAGTACTCCGACATCGACAGGCACTGCAAGGAGCGCAAGATCCAGTGGTTCGTCTCCTGCTGGGACGAGCCCGCGGTCGACTTCATGGAGCGCTTCGAGCCCCCTTGTTACAAGATCGCCTCGGCGTCCGTCACCGACACGCCGCTGCTCGAGCGCCTGAAGGCGACCAAGAAGCCGCTCATCATGTCGACCGGGATGAGCACGATGGAGGAGATCCGCGAGGCCATCGCCACGCTCGGCGAGGACAACCTCGCGCTCATGCACGCGATCTCGATGTACCCGTGCGACGTGAAGGACCTCAACCTGCGGATGATCCCGAACCTCAAGGCGACGTTCCCGCGGCTCACGATCGGGTACAGCGGCCACGAGACCGGGCTCACGCCCACGTTCGCGGCGGTCGCCCTCGGCGCGACGATGGTCGAGCGGCACATCACGCTCGACCGGGCGATGTGGGGCTCGGATCAGGCAGCGAGCGTCGAGATCCCTGGCCTCGTCCGCCTCGTCTCGGGCATCCGTGACGTCTCGGCGTCGCTCGGCGACGGTGTGAAGCGCGTCCACGAGAAGGAGCTCGCTCAGGCGAAGAAGCTCCGGCGCGCCAACAAGTCGACCGGCGCGACCTCCACCCATTAGAGAGGGCCGAGCCATGGTGGACCTGCTCTACGCCGACGGGGGGAAGCTCAACTGGGCGCTGTTGTCGCCCCTGATCATCACCCTGTGGGCGTGGGCGGTGATCGCGCTCGAGCACATCTTCCCCTACGACAAGGGCCAGAAGCTCTTCCGCAAGGGCTGGTTCACCGACTTCTTCTGGTACACGATCGTTCAGAGCTACGTCCTCAGCCTCGTCATCAACGCGTTCATCCTGTGGGCCGACGAGCAGGTCGGCAGGCCGCGCTGGGTCTCGGACTGGCCGCTGTGGCAGCAGGCGATCTTGTTCCTGCTGGTCCACGATTTTTACATCTATTGGTTCCACCGAGCGCAGCACAAGTTCCCCATCTTGTGGCGCACGCACGAGGCGCACCACTCGGTGAAGGACGTCGACTGGTTGGCCGGCTCTCGATCCCACCCGATCGAGATCATGATCAACCAGACGATCGAGTTCATGCCCATCATCCTGCTCGCCTCGCCGGAGATGGCCCTGATCAAGGGCACGATCGACGCCGTGTGGGGCATGTGGATCCACTGCAACATCAACGTGCGCTCGGGCCCGCTCCAATACGTCATCAACGGCCCAGAGATGCATCGCTGGCATCACTCGGTGGAGTACGTCGGCGACGGCATGAACTACGGGACGAAATTCGCCTTCTGGGACTACCTCTTCGGCACCGCGTACCGGCCCGACAAGAAGCCGCCCGGGTACGGCCTCAGCGAGCCCTTCCCCGACGGGTATTTCCAGCAGATCGCGTACGCCTTCCGCCGCTTCGACGGCTCCAAGCCGCCGTCGGCCGAGCAGCGAACGACGAGCTGACGAAGAGGCTGAACGCTACGGGCCCGTCGTCACCCGCACCAGCACGACGACGCCCGCGCGGACGGCATAGAGGATCCTCGCGCGGCCCGCGCGAACGCGCAGGTGCCCTCGCGGGTCGCCGAGCGGCTGGACGCCTCGAGGCGCCGGATCGCGCGCCAGCTCTTCGACGCGCGCCCGGACGAGCCGCTGCTCCGCGGGCGTGAGCGCGGCGAGGTCTCTGCGCGCCATCGGTGACAGCTCGGCGCTGGCGACGGTCTCCGCGTCGGGCCCGGCGACGAACATCCGACTGGGCGGATCGTGGTCCTCATCCCACGCCTCGCGGACCGACGCCTCGTCGGCCCGCAGCTCGAGCTCCTCCACGATGCCGACGAACAGGTCCGTCGGCAGGGGTGAGCCGCCAGCCCTCAGATGCTTCATGAGCCTGAAGAGGACCGCTACCTGGCGCGCTCGGACAGCATCGTCCGGCGCCTGCGGCTGCCTGGAGGGAGGGGCGTCTTCGTGGGGCATGTCCCGGCCACAGGTTACCGCGAAGGGCGGGCGCACGCCCCCCGCTCGTCGGCGCGCCACAGCGCGCGCGAGCTTTCCATTACCCGCTGCGAAGCTTCGCCTTCAACATCAGCGCGCCGATCAGATCCTCCTCCACGTCGTCGCGCGATTTGAAGCCCAGGGACAGATAGAACAAGAGCTCGCCGAAGGTGGGCCCCGCCTCTTGGAGGGTCCCGTCGAGCTCTGCCAGAACCAAGCGCTCACCGTCGGCGCACAGCCCAATCGCGCGCTTCACCCGAGCCGCCCCTCCACCCAGCGCGGACGGCGAGAGCACCGCGATCGGATAGGCGCCCGCGCCAGCGAGCGCCGCGAGCCCGGCGCGGAGGTCCTCTCGCTCGAGCTCGCGCGGACGCAGGAAATGCAGCGTGCCGTCGAGGCGCCCGATGGCTACGCCGCGGTAGAGATCGGTCGCATCGCTGGGGTCCTCGAAGTCGTAGACGGCGCTGAAGGCCTCGTGCGCCGCCGGGCGCGGGGCTCCGCCGAGCGCGCCGGGGAAGGCAGGTGCGCCGCGGCCATCGACGCGCCCAAGGACCCGATTGAGCCGCTGCGTCTCCTCGCCGATCGACGCCGCGCTCGGGTCGACCAAGCGCACGTTCACCTTTTGGTCAGCGTCGAACAGCGCCGCCACGATCGCCGGCAGCACGGGCGCGCCGAGCTCGGCACAGAGGTAAGTGCTCCCGCGCCTGGGCCGGAGCGCAGCCTCGAGCGCGTCGTCCTGTGCGTCGTGGGGAACCGAGATCGGCTCGACCGACGACTCGTCCAGCGTCTCGTCGCCCGCCTCGAGCCCTTCGTCCCCCTCGCACACGAACCGCCGCACGACCGAGCGCTCGCCGAACCGCCAGGCGTCGTCGTGCGTGACCTCGTCCGAGTAGACGAGCGCGTAGACGACGACGTCGGGCGCCGCCGCCGCGTCGCGCACGGCGAGGCCAGGGGGCAGCTCCTCCTCGAAGAGGTCGCACGCATGATCGTGCTCCTCGAAGCGCGGCAGCTTGAGCCCGCTCCGGTAGAAGGCGACCGACCAGCCTGGGATGCCGCGAAGCTCCGCCGTCACCACGGCTGGCGCCGGGACGTCGAAGCCAGCGAGCGCGACCGCGAAGCCGCGTGAGAGCGCGCGCTCGGAGACGCGCGAGGTCGGGTACACGACGCAGGCGAAGGCCTCGGGCATGACGTCGAGCGAGGGTACACCCATGGGTGGTCGCGCCCCACCGGGTCTTGTTACGCTACGGGCGCTTGTTCTTCGAGAGCCCACAGTTGCGGCGGCTCGGGCTCGCGATGGCCCACGCCGCGCTGTCGCTGCTCCCCAGCGTGGCATCGGCCGACGAGCCCGCGACCTGGGGCGACGCGGCTCCGCCGCCTCGCCCCGCGACCCTGCCACCGCACGAAGACCTGGCCCTCGGCGACAAGCGCCCGGAGCCTGACTATGACGGCCGCGAGGACGTCACGACGACCGCCGAGGACCTGCTGTGGATCCCTCGCGTCTTGTTGTTCCCGGTGTACGTCGTCAGCGAATACGTGATCCGCATGCCGCTCGGGGCCCTGGTGACCACCCTCGAGCGCGAGGGGGTCATCAGCGATCTCCTGCGGTCGCAGTCGGAGGTGGGCGTGCTGCCGACCGCCTTCATCGACTTCGGGTTTCGACCCAGCATCGGCGCGTATTTCTTCTGGGACAACTTCATCGCCAAGGGCAACGATCTGCGCGCGACGGTCGCGTTCGGGGGGATCAACTTCTGGCGGGCCGGCGTCGCCAACCGCCTCCCCTTCACCACCCCCGTGGGGGCAGAGCGGGCCCGCTCGTATTTCCAGCTCGAGGCCAACGTCCTCACGCGCTCGGACCTCTTGTACTGGGGGACCGGTCCCGACGCGGCCGACGGGTGGGAGTCGGCCTATGGAATCTTCACGGCGGGCGGCGGAGGCCGGATCCACGTCGAGCCCTGGCGAGGGCGCTTCATGGAGGCGTGGATCACCGGCAGGTACACGACGACCACGGCAGGTCACTGTTCGAGCTCGGAGATCGACGTCCAAGAAGACGTGATCGCCCGCGTCTGTGAGCCGCCGACCATCCGCCGCCAGATCCTCGACGGCGTCTTCCCGATCCCGGCGCACTACGGCCGACCCTACGCGACCATCAAGAGCGGCGTGCGGTTCGTGCTCGACTCGCGAGACCCGCGACCGGCGCCCGGTACGGGCTTCGCCGCCGACGTGTCCACGGAGCTGGTCACGGACGTGAAGCAGCCCGACCTCGGCAACTGGGTCAACTACGGCGCCGTCGTGGCGGGCTTCGTCGACCTCACGGGCTCGCAGCGCGTGCTCTCGCTCACCGTGGCCGCCCGCTTCCAGGACACGTTGACGAGCGGCACCGTCGTCCCCTTCACCGAGCTGGTCGGCTCGAAGCACGTCGAGGACGTGCCCGACCTCGATCTGATGCGAGGCTTCAAGCCGGGCCGGCTGCTCGGCTCGAGCGGCATCGCGGCGACGCTCGAGTACCGCTGGCCCCTGTGGGCCTTCCTGGACGGCACGCTGCAGGCCGCGGTCGGCAATGCCTTCCTCGAGCCCCACCTCGAGGACTTCGAGCCCGAGAAGCTGCGCATCTCGTTCGTCGGGGGGCTGCGATCCCCGAACCATCGCGACCACAGCTTCAACTTCTTGGTCGGGTTCGGGACGAACACGATCGAGCAGGGCGGCGAGCCGTCGAGCCTGCGCCTGTTGTTCGGCGGCACGACCGGGTTCTGACGACCGACGAGGGCGCAGCGGTGCTGGGGCTCGCGCGGGGGTGACGGCTCACTCCCAGGTGCCGCGGAACGAGAAGCCGCTCGGGCTCTGGGTGGCGAGCTCGACCAGGACGGCTCGCCCCCCCGCAGCCTCGAGCGCCGCGCGGAAGCCCGTGGAGTAGGCCTTGGCCAAGAAGGTCGGCAGAAGACCTGGGGGCGCGCGCATCTCGAGGGTCACCTCCCGATCTCGCACGATCGGCGCGGCGATGGTGATCCCCCGGTGAAACTGCCCCCAGCGCGAGGCCGCCGTCTTCAAGATCCGCTCGGGCGAGACGAGCCTGAAGAGGATCGAATACAGCGGGCTCGAGATGAGCCGAACGTTCTGCTGGTAGGCCATGTTCGAGAACGCCTCGTCGGACTCGAACAGCGCCGCGCGCGCCGCGACCCAGACCACGTTCGCGTGGACCTCGGGCACCCACTGGCTCACCGCCGGGGGCGCCTTGACGAGCGCCGCAGCCGCGGGAGGCAGCTCCCCGACGAGCCTCGACGCGGCGAACCCCTTCATGAACTCGCGGAAGATCGAGCCCTTCTGCTCGTACTCGCGATAGGAGTCGACGCCCTCGGGCAAGCCCGAGAGGTAGCCCTCGATCGCGTCGGCCGCGAAGCTCATCACGCCCATGGTAGCCCGAGCGGCGGGCTCAGCTCGACGGCCGAGCTGCCCGCCGCCCCTTGACGGGGCGGGCGCGAGCGTCGACACGTCGCCGGTGCCGCAGGCCGCCGCTGAGCTCGTCACGTTCTGCCTCGAACACCCGGCGACCAGCATCTCCGAGCCCGACGTGCGCCTCGTGCTCGAGCGCCTGACGCGAGGCCCCGAGGGGGTGTTCGATCTCGCGAGCCCCGGCGGAGCCCGGCTGGTCGCGGCGCTGATCGAGCTCGCCGAGAGCGACGACGACATGGCCGAGCTGATACCGCTCGGCGTGCGAGGGGGCGATGGGCTGGAGGGGCTGCTCGGGGAGGCCGTCGACCGCGCGTTGGCGCTCGCGCGCACCGGAACGAGGAGGCTGTTCCGCGTGCCGCTCGGCCCGTGCCTCGCAGAGCAGCGTCCGGTGCTCGAGGCTCGCGGGCTGGGCGCCGCGTTCTCGAGCACCTCGATGGCCACGCCCGACGCGCGCTGGGCGCCGACTCCGACGCCCGACGGGCTGGTGTTCGAGGACTGGCGAGCCGACCACGGCACGAGCGCGATCCACGCGCTCGTCCGCGCCGCCTTCGCCGGCAATCCGGGCGTGATTCACCTGCCCGAGGAGGAGCTCGTCCAGCGGCTCGCGTCCTCGGTCCCGAAGCCGCGGCTGCTCTTCGACGGGGCCGTCCTCGTCGGCCTCAGCCGCACCCGCGGCCCAGAGGCCGACGGGGTGGGCACCGTCCAGATGATCGCGAGAGACCCGCGCGCGCGCGGCCGGCGCCTGGGGGACGTGCTGCTGTCCGAGGCGCAGCGCGTCCTCGCCGAGGCAGGCGCGACGCGCTTCGCGCTCGAGGTCCTGACCGACAACACGAGCGCCCTCGCGCTGTATCGGCGCCACGGGTTCGAAGTCGTCTCGGTCGAGACGACCTTTCAGCGCGGGGTCCACGGCTGAGCTGCGGCGCTCGCTTCTGTGCGCCGGTGGACGCGCGCCCGGTCATGGCGGCGACGCGCGCCGACGAAATCCTGCAAAACCCTGCAGAAAGTTGCGAACCAGGGCAGCTGGACCATGTGCGCGCTCGTCGCCTCCGCCTCTAAGTGCGTGAAAGCTCGGCACCGCGACCCTGGCTCGACGAGTGCATGAGCCTTTCCATGCAGCCCGTGCAGGAGCGCATCACCCCCCCGCCCCCGAGCCCGATCTTGGCCGAGCGCCGCGCGCACCGTCGCGCCGCGCTCGACCGCCCGGTCTTGCTCGAGACCGCGTCGAAGACGGCGACCGGGCGGCTGCTCAACGTGTCGGGCGGTGGGCTCGCCCTCCGCTCCGAGCTCGACCTCGCCGTCGCAGAGCGAGTGAGCGTCTACTTCGAGCTGCCCATCGGCTTCGGCGTCCAGGCGGACGCCGAGGTGCTCCGTCGCGAGGGCGCGATCACCGTCGTGCGCTTCGTCGACGCGCCGAGCCAAGCGGTCTTGGCGATCCGCTCGTTCTGCCGCATCAGCGGCTTGATGCCCGCGTATACCGGCCCGAAGTCGCGCTGACCGAGCAGCCGACGCCGGCTCACTCGTCGTCGGGCTCGCCCTGGCTGCGCCCGTCTTCGGCCGCGTTGCCTGGGCCGCTGGCGTCGGAGGCGCGGGTCGGCTCTTCCCCACGGCCCCAGCTCATCCGCTGCTTCGCCGAGCGCAGCTTGTAGATCGGGTAGAACAAGCCGCCGTCGCCCGCGGCTCGGAAGCGCTGCTGGGCGTTCATGCTGAGCTCCTCCTCCGTGTACGCCTCGCTCGCGCGCTTGAGCTCCTCGTAGTCGTCGGCGGTGAACTCCTCATGCGCGACGAGCTCCTGTCGCGGGAGCACCCGGATGCGGCAGAGCGGGGTGCCTCGCTCGATGTTCACGACGTCCATCGGCGTGAAGCGCGACAGCAGCGGGCGGATGACGACGAAGTTCTTGAACCAGAAGTACCAGTCGGTCTCCAGGATCGCGGCCTCGGTCGAGAACGGCAGGCTGTCGCGGAGCTTCGGGTCGGCCACCCGATCGACCAACGTGACCCAGCCGGGCGCGGTCTTGATGCGCACCCCCGAATAGACGCCCAGGTGAAACGGCCCGAACGTGCCGATCTTTCCGGTCATCTCGGCGGGCACCGAGAACAGCCCGCGCTCGACGTCGGTGACCATGAAGCTGACGTCCTGCGAGAAGAACAGGTCCCACCCGCTCATCTGGCCGTCGACCCACGGCCGGCAGTCGATCGGCGCCGGGACGAACTTTCCATCGAACGCTGAGCCCGTGTACTCCGACGGCGCGTGCCGCGAGCGGTCGGCGCGACCCGCGCGCGCCCGGATCACCCAGTCGCCGTCGTACCCGAACTTGATGAGGGGTCGTTCCATGTTCGCCTCTGTGCGGCGCAGCGGAGCATAGCGGACGTGCTTCGATGGCTGCGCCGCAGCGAGCCCGACGGCGGCGACTCAGGCGTTCGGCCTGCCGAAGCGGCCAGCGTCAGGGCGCGGGCGTCGTCGCCTTGCTGAGCGTCCCGCCGTTCTCCTTGCAGATCCTCTCCGCGACGGTGAGCACGCCCTCCGCCTCCGGAGCCGCCCCGCCCGCATAGAAATGCACGTCGGGCATGGGGTTGCCGCTCGGCGAGGTGGCGCCGTCGCAGGTCGCGACGCGCCCCTCGCTCGGGCACTCCGCGAGGGCTTGCCCCGCGTCCGACGTGCACTGCTGCGTGGCCTTGTCGATCTGGGACGGGCCGAGCCCCGTCCACGACGAGCACATCATCGACTTCATCATGCAGCCGAACGAGGCGTTGGCCGCGGCGGTGGGCTCGGTCGCGGCAGCGTCGGAGGTCGACGCGCAGCCGGAGGCGGCGCCGGCAGCGAGGAGCAGGGCGGAGGCGAGCAGGTGGTGTAGGCGCATCGGATGGGGAGCATAGCCCTTGTGCTCCTCATCTACCGAGGGCTCGTGTGACGTTCGCCCGCGCCGTCGCCTCGAAGCGCGCCTTGCCCCACGCGGAGAGGAAGATGCTCTCCTTCAACAGGAGCCCCTCGAGGAAGGCTTTACGCCCGGCGGCGAACGCCTCCGGCGGGACGGCGCGATACTCCGCCGCGACGCCTCGCTCGTACGCGTCGTAGCGCGCCCGCTCTGCCCCGAGGATGGCCATGTCGCAGTCGAGGAAGCACGCGCCGTCCGGATCGTCCGCGAGGTCGCGCTCGCCAAGCGCACCGTGCCGCGCGGTCATCAGGATGAGCGCCTCGACGCGCGCCGCATCGAGGCCTTGCCCCGAAAGCTGCTCCTCGATCGCCCGCCGCGCCCACCCTGCGCTCTTCGCCTCGTTGTCCTTCGCCCCGGCGACGTAGACGGCGTCGTGAAACAGCGCCGCGAGGTAGACCTCGCGGGGCGCGAGCCAGCCGACGGACGCGGCGACCTCCCCAAAGCGTTGGACGATCTCCTCGAGGTGCGTGCCGTCGTGGTAGGCGCGGCCCGCCCCGCCGTAAGCGACGCGAACCTCGCGCGCGAGATCGGCGGGCAGGACGAGCCCTCGAGGGGCCCTGGCGGCCAGCAGCTCGTCTGACGTCATGGGACGACCCCTACGGTAGGGCCGAGCGCGGAGGGGGCAACCCGGCACGAGAGCGAGTAAGCTCCGGGCATGGACGGTCGCGCCGTCGCCCTCGCCATCCCGCTGTTCTTCCTGCTGATCGGCTTCGAGCTCGTCGCTGATCGCAAGCGCAGGCGCCGCGGGGAGGAGCCGCTCTACCGCTTCGCGGACTCGATCTCGAGCCTCTCTTGCGGGGTGGGCCAGCAGGTGCTGCAGACCCTGTTCCTCAACGCCCTCGGCGCGGCGACCTACCTGTTCGTGTGGGAGCACGCTCGGCTCGCTGACCTGTCGCAGGGCTCGCCGCTCACCTGGGTCGCCGCGTTCGTCCTCGTCGACCTCTGCTACTGGGTCTACCACTGGGCGAGCCACCGCGTGAACTTCTTCTGGGCGATGCACGTCGTGCACCACTCGAGCGAGGAGTACAACCTCTCGACCGCCCTCCGGCAGAGCTGGCTCACGAACCTGACGTCGTGGATCTTCTATCTGCCGGCGGCCCTGCTCGGCGTGCCGCCGTTCGTCTTCGTGCTCTGCCTGACGCTGAACATCCTCTATCAGTTCTGGATCCACACGCGCCTGGTCGGCAAGCTCGGGCCTCTCGAGCTCGTCTTCAACACCCCGTCGCATCACCGCGTGCACCACGGCATCGATCCCGAGTACATCGACAAGAACTATGGGGGCGTGTTCATCGTGTGGGACCGGCTCTTCAAGACGTTCGTCGAGGAGCGCGCCGAGCCCTCGTACGGGACCGTGAAGCCGCTCTCCAGCTTCAACCCGTTCTGGGCGAACCTGGAGCTGTTCGTGCACCTCGCGAAGATGAGCCGAAGGACGCGCAGGCTCTCGGACAAAATCCTCGTTTGGCTGAAGCCGCCCGAGTGGCAGCCCGAAGATCTCGGCGGCGTCGTGACCGTGCCGTCCGTCGACAAGGCGACCCGTGTGAAGCACGGCGCGGCCGCGCGCGGCCGCGTCTCGCGGTACATCGTGGGCCAGTTCGCGGTGGTCACCGTGATCGTCTTCGCGCTGCTCTGGCAGTCCGCGTCGCTGGGCGCGGCGGAGCTCGCGGTCGGGTCCGCGCTGGTGCTCGGTGCGCTCGCGGTGTGGGGCGGGCTGCTCGAGGCGAAGCGTTGGGCGGTTCCCACCGAGGTTGTGCGGCTGCTCGCGCTGGCAGGCGCGGCTGCGCACCTCGTTTCGCGCGGCCCCGTGTGGGTCGGCGTGGCCGGCGCGGCCGTGGCGACGGCCTCTGCGTTCTGGCTGCTGTCCGTGAAGGCCGAGCGCCGCACCCTCGCGCCGACTTGACGCCCGCGCGCGTCGGCGAGAGCGAAGGTGGATGAACGCACCGCCCCGAGAGCTCCCCAGCGCGCTCTGTCTCGTCGTCGCCTCGTCCATGCTCGCCGGCCTCGGCTGCTCCGACCCAGGCGCTGGCACGGCGACGGCGTCGGCCGAGGCGAAGACCAGCGCGAAGGCGAGCGCCTCCACGGCGCCGACCGCGGCCGCGACGTCCACCGCGGCGGCGCCCGCGACCGCAGCGTCGACGTCCACGGCCGCAGCCACGGCCGAAGAGAGCGCGACCGCCGCGAGCGCTGCCAGCACGGCGAGCACCGCCGCCGCGCCGAGCACCGCCGCCGCGACGGCCAAGGCCGACCCCCCCACCCCGGCTGGCACCGTCGCGGCGAAGAAGGCCTGCTGCGCTGGAAAGAACGACTGCAAAGGGCTCGGCGGCTGCAAGACCGCGAAGAACGAGTGCGCCGGCAAGAACAGCTGCAAGGGCACCGGCGGCTGCTCGATGCGCAACTGCAAATGAACGATCTGGCCCGGTTCACCCGCGCTCGAGATCTGCTCCTCGAGCTCGCGAGCGACTACGACGCGGCCCGGGCCCGCTTCGAATGGCCCGCGCTCGAGCGCTTCAACTGGGCGCTCGACCATTTCGATCGCCTCGGCTCGGGGGAGGCGACTCGTGAGGAGCGCGCGCTCGTCATCGTGCACGACGACGGCCGGCGCGACGAGGCGACCTTCGCGCAGCTCTCCGCGCGCTCGGACCAGGTCGCCGCCCTGCTCGCGGCAGGAGGCGTCGCGCGAGGCGACCGCGTCCTGCTCATGCTGCCCAACGTCGTCGAGCTGTGGCTCACGATGCTGGCCTGTATCAAGCTCGGCGCGGTCATCGTCCCCGCGACGTTGCTGCTCACGCGCGAAGACCTCGACGACCGCGTCGCCCGAGGGGGGGTGCGCCACGTGGTCACGGACGAGACCGGTCGATCGAAGGTCGAGGCGGTCCTCGGACTCACGGGGAGGTTCCTCGCTGGCGGGGCCGCCGAAGGATGGCGCAGCCTCTCCGAGGCGTCGTCGCTCGACGGCGCCACGCTCCGCACCACGCTCGTCGGCAAGACGCGCGCGACCGATCCGCTGCTCGTCTACTTCACGTCGGGCACCACGGCGAAGCCGAAGCTCGTCCTGCACACGCACCAGAGCTACCCGGTAGGTCACCTCACGACCATGTATTGGGTCGGCCTCCGGCCCGGGGACGTGCACTGGAACATCAGCTCACCCGGCTGGGCGAAGCACGCGTGGAGCAACGTGTTCGCGCCGTGGAACGCCGCCGCGACGGTGTTCGTGCACGCGACGGCGCGCTTCTCCGCCGCGCGCACGCTCGATCTGCTCGCGTCGGAGCCGATCACGACCCTGTGCGCCCCGCCGACCGTGTGGCGCATGCTCGTGCTCGAAGACCTGGCGGCGCGGCGCGTGTCGCTGCGCGAGGCGGTCGCTGCCGGCGAGCCGCTGAACCCGGAGGTCATCACCCAGGTCCAGCGCGCGTGGGGCCTCACCGTGAGAGACGGCTTCGGGCAGACCGAGACGACCGCCCTCGTCGGCAACAGCCCGGGCCAGACCGTCAGGCCTGGCTCGATGGGACGCCCCCTGCCGGGCTACGAGATCGTGCTGCTCGACAGCGACGGCCGCCCCGCCGAGGAAGGTGAGCTGTCGGTGGGCCTCACGCCGCGGCCGACGGGCGTCATGGTCGGGTACGTCGACGACGACGCGATGACGGACCAGGTCACCCGCGACGGCCACTACCACACCGGCGACGTCGCGCGGCGCGACGCCGATGGGTACGTCACGTACGTCGGCCGCGCCGACGACGTGTTCAAGGCGAGCGACTACCGGATCAGCCCGTTCGAGCTCGAGAGCGTGCTCGTCGAGCACCCGGCGGTCGCCGAGGCCGCCGTGGTCCCGAGCCCAGATCCGGTGCGCACCGCCGTGCCCAAGGCGTTCGTCCTGCTCGCGCCCGGGCTCGCGCCGAGCGCCGAGCTCGCGAAGGAGATCGTCGCGTGGGTGAAGGAGCGCGTCGCCCCTTACAAACGCATTCGCCGGCTCGAGTTCGTCTCGCGCGACCCAGGCGAGGTGGGTGTCACCATGCCCAAGACGATCAGCGGGAAGATCCGCCGCGTCGAGCTGCGCGCCCTCGAGGCAGCGCGGCCGCCGGGGGATCCCAGGCGGCCGAACGAGCACGTCGACGGCGAGTAGCGGTCCGACGCCCTCAGGCGCGGTCGGAGGAGCCCGGCAGGTGAACGGCGCCGAGCTCCGCCTCGGCGACCTCGAGGCGCGAGCGCACCTCTTCGACGACGGGCAGGCTGCGGTGAGTCCCCAGGCCGCTAGCGATCGCCTCGAACGCGCGCCGGTTGAACGCGATGCCGACGGTCGAGCCCTTCTGGTGGTTGAGCGCCACGGAGTCCGAGAGGACGGCGAGCGCCTCCTCGGGCCGCTCGGCGGCGATCAGCGCGTCGGAGAGGCCGGCGGTGGTGCGGGCGAGCCCGACCAGGTCCATCAGGCGCTGCTGCTCACCCAGGGCCGCCTGGAAATGGAGCAGCGCCTGCTCGACCTTGCCGCGCCGGAGCTGCAGCCGCCCCATCGTCTCGAGGACGCGGCCGTGCATGAAGAGATCGCGCAGCTTCTCGTAGCCTTGCTTGGCGGCGAGCGCGTGATCGAGCGCGCGGGAGAGCGCGTCGTCCTCGTGGCCGGGCTTCGCGGCGACGTGCAGCGGGATCTTCGAGGTGAGGTGATCGGTCTCGGCGATCTCGCGGATGGTCACGGTGTCTTCGGGTCGGTCATCGAACACCTTACGTGACTGAGAGAGCAGCGCGACCGCGCGCACCGGGTCGCCCATCTTCATGTAGACGGCGGCCTGATCGTTCAACAAGCGAGCAGCCTGCAGCGCGTGACCGTCGTCGAGCAGCGTTCGGCTGGTCTCCGAGAGCTCGGCGAGCGCCTTCTCGAGCGACTCCAGGTCGCCGCGCTCACAGTGGACCGCAGCGAGGAGCTGCGCGACCGTGGCGAAGTCGTCCGGAGAGTCCTCCTTGGTGAGCGCGCGCTTCGCGGACTCGAGCGGCTGCAGCGCGCTCGTGAGATCGAACGTCGAGGTGGGTGCGTAGCCCTCGAGCCGGAGGCGGCCGAGCTGGATCAGCGCCCTCGTGCGCAGGCGGCGGCCGGCCTCGGAGTCGGGCAGGCCGATGGCCGCCTCGAGGGCGCGCCGCGCGAACGCCTCGGCCTGCGCGTGGGCGCCGAGGCTCGCTGCCTTGTTCGCGGCGAGCAGCGCTCGCTCGGCGGCCATCGCGAAATCGCCGCTCTCGAACAGGTGCTCGCTCGCCCGCGCCGGGTTGTCGGCCGTGGTGCGGTGGCGCGGCTCGAAGGGGCGAGGGTTGGGGCGAGCCGGCGGCGCCGAAGCGGCCGCCGGCGTGGTCGGCGCGTGCACCGGCTCGGGGGCAGGGGCGCGCTCGTCGGACTTCGGCTCGACGACGGGGGGCGCCGCGACCTTCGGCTCCGGCGCTGGAGGCGTGGGCTTCTTGGGCTCGGGCGGGGGGGCGACCTCCGGTCCGGACGGCCGCGCCGGCGGACCGTGGGCGCCGCCCTCGAGGGGCGCGAAGCGGGCCGTATCGAACAGCTCCGGGGGGAAGTCTTCGGCAGGCGGATCCTCGGGGATCGGGCTCAACAGCTCCGCCGCGCGGCGGTGGAGCACCGCGCGGAGCGACGGCAGGAGCCCCGCGCGAAAGATGTGCGCGTGCCCGGCGTCGAGCGCGAAGGTCCCGTCACCGCGGTCCTCGATCGGCAAGCCGGAGTCTCTCGCGATCTGCAGGTGCTTGAGCACTTCCATCGGCGGCTGGCCCAGGAGCTCGGACAAGAGCGGCAGCTCGAACGCCGGCCCGACCACGCTCGCGGCGCGCAAGATGAACCGCGTCTCCGGCGGCAGGAGCGAGGGCGAGAACGACGCGGGCGGCGGCGGCGGCGGCGCGTGCAGCACCGACTCCTCCCCCTCGGTCTTCGTCAGCGCATGCTGCAGCTCGAGCGCGAGCCCCGAGGGCTCGGCGCTCTTGAAGCCGAGCACCAGCGGGACCTTGAGCCACCCTGGCCGCTCGAGCACCTGCCGGAGCGCGTCGAGGGTCGCGTCGTCCGCGGAGTCGACCGAGTCGAGCACGATGCACGCCGGACCCTTCGCGAGCCTGTTGGCCTCGTGGACGATCTGCCCCAGGGCGCCCTTGGCGCTCAGCGTCTCGCCAAGCACGCGGCGCCCGAGCTCGAAGACCTGGTGGCGAGCTTGCTCGATGAGCGGCTCGCCCTCCCCCATGAGGAAGTGGATCCGCTGCGCGAGCGCGAGCAGCGGACCGAAGGTCTCGCGGGGCACGTCGCAGGAGATGCGGACGACGGTGGCGCCGAGCTTCGCGGGGAGCGGGACGAACGACGCGCCGAGGACGGCGGTCGACTTCCCTTGGAAGATTCGATGCTGGAGGGCTTCCATGGGCCCGGGAGCATACTCGGACGAGCAGGCACGTCGAGGCGCCCCGGTTGACGAGCGCTCACAAAATGACATACGGTTCTGTTTGTCGTGCCCAAGCTGCGAGACCCCGAAGCCCGCGCGCTCGAGCGCCGCGCCCAGATCCTCAGCGAGGCGGTGAAGGTCTTCGGTGACAAAGGCTTCCACGGCGCGAGCATCGCGGACATCGCGAAGCGCACGGGCCTCGGCCACGGCACCTTCTACCGCTACTTCAAGAACAAGCTCGATATCTTCGACGCGGTGATCGGCACCATCACCGAGGCCATCCGGGCGATGGTCGTCGACGAGGGCGCGACCGAGTCGCACACGCTCGACGCCTACCGCGCGCAGCTCGAGCGGATCGGGCAGAGGTTCTTCTCGATCTTCGAGGAGCACGAGGCCCTCGCGAGGCTGGTTTTCCGCGAGGGGCTCACCGTCGACGCGGCGATCGGCCGCAAGGTGCGCGACGTCATGGAGCTCTTCGTGGAGATGACGCGCGCGTACCTCGAGAACGGCCGGCAGAGGGGCTTCTTGCGTGGCGACCTCGACACCGAGATCACCGCGCGCGCGATCAACGCCATGATCTTCGAGGGCATCGAGCAGGTCTCGAACAGCCGAAGCCCTCGCGTCTTGGGGGAGCGCTGGCGCAAGGCGGTCATCCGCTTGATGCTCGACGGCATGCGCGCCGCCCCTCCCTCCCCGAGCGCGTGAAGGGCCCTGCGAAGAGCGAGGCCACGATTCGAAATGAAAACGGAATGACACGTCATTCACCAGGAGGAGGAGCCATGGAAGGTCAGGTCGTGTTGGGCAGTGGGGAGCAGCGGGCCGAGGGCGCGGGTCAGGCCAACGGGGGGCTCGACGGCCTCGCGAGGCTGACCGAAGCCGAGCTCGCGAGGCGCTATGAGGCCGGCTCGGCCTCGGCGGAGCTCTTGCGCCTCGAGGGGCGGCCCAAGGGAAGGATGCTCACCGTGCGGGGGCTGGCGACCGGTCGGCCCTACGAGGCGCTGCGCCGCTTCGCCGGCCACGGGGCGTTCCCTTGGGGCGGCAAGAGCTTCTTCAAGGTCGACGCCGAGCGAGGTCGTGGCATCAACCGAGTACGCCTCGGCGGCGCGCGCTTCGAGTGGTACCCGTTCGACACCCGGCTCGACGTCTCGCTGCTCGACGGTCGGCCGACCCTCTTGCTCGACTACGACAAGCCGGAGAACCCCTTCTTCATCCGCAGGATCCGCGACGAGCTGCGCGCGATCGCCCCCGGGCTGTTCCTCGGCCCCGCCATGTGGCGCGACGATCGTGGGGGCGCGGCGTTCGTCCTCTGGTTCGCGCTCGACCTCAACGCGCCGGAGCCCACCTGACATGCGCGGCACGGCTCTGGTGACCGGCGCAGGGAGCGGCATCGGCCGAGAGATCACCCGCGAGCTGCTGCGCCGGGGTGTCTCGGTGGTCGGCGTGGCCCTCGGGCAGGGCGAGCTCGACGCCCTCGAGCGTGAAACGGCCGGCTCGAGCGCGACGCTCTGCACGCTGCGCCTCGACCTGACCGAGAAGGACGCGGCGGCGAGCGTGTTGAGAGAGGTCGACAGGCGCGGCCTCACGGTCGACACCCTCGTCAACTGCGCCGGCGTCGGGCTGTACGGCGAGCACCTGGACCTCGACGACGCCGCCGTCGACCGCATGATCGCGCTCAACGTGGCGGCGCTCACCTCGCTGTCGACCGCGTTCGCGCGACGCATGACGCGCGCGGGGCGCGGGCGCATCCTCAACGTCGCGTCGACCGCGGCCTTCCAGCCGCTGCCGCGGCTCTGTGCCTATGCCGCGACGAAGCACTACGTCGCGGCGTTCACCCTCGGCCTCGCGGAGGAGCTCGCGGGCACCGGGGTCATCGTCTCGCTGCTGTGCCCTGGGATCACCGCCACGCCGTTCATCGAGGGCGCCGGCGTCGGCAGCGGCACGCCGACCGATCGGCTGGCGCGCAGGCTCGCGATGAGCCCCGAGGCGGTGGCCGTCGAGGCGGTCGACGGCCTCGAGCGCGGCCGCGGGCTCGTCATCGCCGGACGCCGCAACCGCGCTCACTACGCGCTGACGCGCGCGCTGCCGGAGCGCACCTTCACGCGCGTCTTCGGGCGCGTCACGCGGGCGGCGGGCTGAGCCCGGGGGAGCGCCCCACTTCGTCGAGCTCGACGGCGGAGCTCAACCTGCGAAGGCGTCGGTCGCCGCGATGAGCTCGTGCAAGATGCCGGGCTCCATCGCGGAGTGACCGGCGTCGGGCACGATCACGAGCTTCGCCTCGGGCCATGCGCGCGACAGATCGAAGGCGCTCTCGGCCGGGCACACGACGTCGTACCGCCCTTGGACGATCACCGCCGGGATGTGGCGGAGCTTCGAGACCTCGTCGAGCAGCTGGGTCTCTTTGTCGAAGAACCCGCGGTTCACGAAGTAGTGGCACTCGATGCGCGCAAACGCGAGCGCGAACTCGTCGCCGCCCATCCGCGCGATCAGGTCGGGGTTTTCGTAGAGGCAGCTCGTCGACCCCTCCCAGATGCTCCACGCGCGGGCCGCGGCGAGCGCCACCTTGGGGTCGGCGGACGTGAGCCTCGCGTGGTACGCCGACAGCAGATCGCCGCGCTCTGCGGGCGGGATCGGCTCGAGGTAAGACTGCCAAGGCTCCGGGAACAGGCGGTTGGCACCCTCCTGGTAGAACCAGTCGATCTCCCACTTCCGGAGCAGGAAGATGCCCCTTAGGACGAGCTCGGTGACGCGCCCGGGGTGGGCCTCTGCGTACGCGAGGGCGAGCGTCGAGCCCCACGAGCCCCCGAACACGAGCCACTTGTCGATGCCCAGGTGCGCGCGCAGCCGCTCCATGTCGGAGACGAGCGCGTGTGTGGTGTTGTCCTCGAGCAGGCGTGAGGCGTGCTGCGCCCGCAGCCGCGCTGGTCGAACAGGATGATGCGGTACTTCTTGGGGTCGAAGAAGCGCCTGTGCTTGGGATCGCTGCCCCCGCCTGGGCCGCCATGCACGAACACGGCGGGCTTACCGGCCGGGTTGCCCGACTGCTCCCAGTAGATCGTGTGGACGTCCGACACCGCGAGCATGCCCTCTTCGTAGGGCTCGACGGGCGGGTAGAAGGTGCGGCGCTCGCTCATGGTCGGGGAGCTTACTCGGCGAAGACCCAATAGTGCATCGACCCGAACGGCTTGTCGCCCGGGCCCTCGACGTCGACGACGTGTTTGCCCGTGGTGCCCTCCGGGGCCTTGACCTCGACCTCGGCCCAGCCCGTCGCCGGCAGCTCGATGCCCGAGACGGCCTTGCCGTCGAGCTTGAGGGTGAGGCGGATCGGCTCGGCGGCAGCGAGACGCGCGACGATCACCGGCGCCGTGGAGCCGGTGAAGTCGAGGGTGAAGGTGTCCTTGAAGCGCTTGAGCCGGCCGCCGTCGCTCACGTCGTCGCCGTCGTCATTCCACTGGGTGGTGACCAGGTTGTCGGCCTCCGTCGCGTTGTAGAGCACGTAGCCGTGGTCGCGCTCGGACTCGAGATCCGAGACGTCGAGCAGATCGACGATCACGCTGGACCTGTCGCGCAGCGTCGGCCTGTCGCCGCGGCCGAGCACGGCCCAGTCCGCCTCGTACGCGATCTTCGTCGCCCCGCCGAGGATCGACTGGTTCGTCACCGTCGCCTCGAACAGCTCTTCGCCGAGCACCGAGGGCATGGAGAACCACTGGGGGTACACGATGAAATGGGTGGGCAGCTTCGAGGGCCCGAGCCGCTCGTAGTGCTCGTACCGCGAGCCAGCCCCTCCGACCCAATACGGGGCCTCGCCCTCGGTCGTGAGGCCGACGACGTCGAAGGTGCGGCGCTCGGAGAAATAAGCGATCGCGCCGGTGTCGTTGAGGCCGATGACGGCGTCCTTGGGCAGGTTCTTCTCGGCCCAGACGCCGAGCTTCACCTGCTGCTCGGTGATGGCGCGCGAGCTGTTGGCGAGGTCGGCGATCGCCCAGCCCAGCTTGCCCGCGAGCGCGCCCGCGTAGACGCCCGTGACCAGCGCCGGGACGAACGCTGTCTCCTTGAACAGCCGCGAGGCCCAGTGCCCGAGCTGCGCGCCGAGGCAGGCGACGAGCACGAACCAGCCGGGCGCGAACGGCCAGATGTACCGCACGCGGTTCCACAGGATCGTGAGGAACGTGCACGGGATGAGGGTCCCGAGCACGAGCGCCGCGACCGCGAGGCCGCGCGGGATCTTCCGCGTTCGTACGGTGACGAGCACCAGCGACAGCGCCCCGGCGAGGAAGACGTAGTGGCTGTGCTCCGGCATGAAGATCGCCGTGTACGGCCCGCCCGAGAGCAGGTCCTCGTAGAGCATGCGCACCAGGCCGCCGATGAACGCGTACAAGCGCGGGCCCGGGTAATATGGGTTACCGACGGCCCATTTGACCATCGCGGTCGTGGAGCGGGCGTGCCCCACCATGATGGTGTTGATGATGGGGACCCAGAGGACGGCCGCGATCGGCAACAGCGCGGGCCAGCGCGCCTTGAGCGCCGCGACGCGGTCCCGCGCGTCGCGCGAGTAGAGCGCGATCGCGATGACGGCGACCAGGGCGGTGAACCCTCCCTCGGGGCGCACGAGCGAGGCGAGCGCCCCCATCACACCCAAGCCGAGCACCGCCCGGGGCGTACGCGCCTCCGGCTTGGCCTCCGCGAGCTCGGCGGACATCCGCACGGTGCGCGTCATCGCCCAGGCGAGGGCGATCGTCTCCATGCCGCTCCAGGCGAACCAAGCGAAGGCGCCGAACAGCAAGCACATGGCCGCCGCCCCCACGCCCGCGGCCCTCCCTGCGAGGCCCTCCGCGAGGCGCTTGGTCTCGACCGCGACGGCGGCGTGAAAGATCGTGCCCAGCGCCCAGACGACGTAGACGAGCGAGAGGCCTTGAAAGCCGACCGCGTAGAACGGCGCCAAGAGCAGAGGCCAGAGGAAGCTCGTGGCGCCGCTCGAGAAGCCGTCACCCAGCCCGAAGGTGAACGGGGCGCCCTCGGCGAAGCGGCGCGCGTACACGAAGTGGATGTAGGAGTCGTCGAGCGGCATGCCCGGCTGCCCCGCGTCGGCCAGGATCGCCTTCGTCGCGAGGTAGCCCAGCAGAGAGCTCACGACGAGCGGCAGGGCATACGGCAAGGACCTGCGCAGGATGGCCGCAAACAACGGCGGTAGCGTGGGGAGCTTCACCAAACTGGCGCGCGAGTGTACACAGCTTCCGCGCGCGATCATGAGCTTCCGGCCGAACCCCCGACACCCCTATGCCCACGCCGCGCGCCTGCCCGAGGGGGACGGCCCGGTCTCGCTCGACGAGGTCATCCCGGGGGCCGGCCCGTTCGAGCTGGAGATCGGCCCCGGCCGCGGCGGCTTCATGTTCGAGCGCTGCGCGGCCGCCCCAGACGCTCGACTGCTCGGCCTCGAGATCCGATTGAAGTGGGCGCACACCGTCGACGAGCGGCTCGCGAAAGCCGGCCTGCGCGGGCGAGCGCGTGTGCTCGGCGAGGACGCCAAGCGCGCCCTGCCTCGCCTCACGCCGGACGCCAGCCTTCGCGCGGTGTTCCTCCATTTCCCCGACCCATGGTGGAAGAAGCGCCACGAGAAGCGCCTGGTCATGGGGGACGTGCTGCTCGATCAGATCGCCCGCCTGCTCGCGCCAGAGGCCGCCCTGTACATCCAGACCGACGTCGAGGAGCGCGCCGAGCAATATGAGGCGCAGGTCGCGACGCACTCCGGCTTCGTCCCCGCGGGGGACGCTCCTGGGTCGCCGCGCATGGCCGAGAACCCGTTCGGCGCGCGGAGCCCCCACGAGCACCGAGCGATCGCGGACGGCTTGCCCGTCCATCGGCTCCTCTACCGCCGGGCTCCCCGCGGCGATAGCGTGTGAGGGGCATGGCGGAGCGGGCCCAGATCGTCATCATCGGCGGCGGCATCATGGGCCTGTCGATCGCCTACAACCTGGCCAAAAACCACGGCATCAAGGACGTGGTGGTGCTCGAGAAGAGCTACCTGTGCAGCGGCGCGAGCGGGCGCAACGGCGGCGGCGTGCGCGCGCAGTTCGGCAGTGAGTCGAACGTGCGGCTGATGCAGGAGAGCCTGCGCCTGTGCCGCGAGTTCGCGGCGGAGATGAAGATCAACGTGTGGTTCCGCGAGGGGGGCTACCTGTTCCTCACGCGGAGCGCCGAGGGGCAAGCCTCGCTCGAGGCGAGCGTCGCGGTGCAGAACGAATGCGGCCACCCGACCGAGATGTGGTCGCCCGCCGAGGCGAAGAAGCTGGTCCCCGAGCTCGACCTCGATGGCGTGGTCGCCGCCAGCTACAACCCCAACGACGCGGTGGTCTTCCCGTGGCCGTTCGTGTGGGGATACGCCAGGGGCGCACAGAGCCACGGCGTCCGCGTCCGCACGTTCACGCGGGTCATCGGCTTCGAAACGCGCGGCAAGGCGATCACCAAGGTGGTCACGGATCACGGCGCGATCGAGACGAGCCGGGTGGTGAACGCCGCGGGCGCGTGGAGCCCACAGGTCGCCGCGATGCTCGGGGTCGAGCTGCCCAACAAACCGCACCGCCACGAGATCTGCTCGAGCGAGCCGCTCAAGCCCTGGCTGACCCCGCTCGTCGCGGACCTGTCGAACGGTCTGTATTTCTCGCAGTCGACGCGGGGCGAGATCGTCGGCGGCATCTCCAACCACGACGTGCCGGAGGGCATCGACATGGAGTCGAGCTCGAAGTTCTTGGGCCTGTACGCCAAGGCCCTGACGCGCACGGTGCCCCTGCTCGGGGCGGTGAAGGTGCTACGGCAATGGGCAGGCTGCTACGATCTCACGCCCGACCAGAACCCGATCGTGGGCCAGGTCGACGAGGTGGAGGAGTTCTACCAAGCGTCGGGCTTCATGGGGCACGGCTTCATGATGGCGCCGGTCATGGGAAAGCTCCTCGCCCAGCACATCGCCGAGGGCACCGAGCTGCCGCTCTTCTCACGGTGGAGCCTGCGCCGCTTCAAGGAAGGGCGCCTGCTGCGCGAGCACATGATCATCGGCTGACGTCGAGCTCGACCGCCGCCTCCCCGCTCACTCCTTCAGGACCTTGACCTCGTCACCGACGATCTCGAGCACCTGGACGTTGCCTGCGTAATATTTGCTCATCCCGGTGTCGATGCGGACGGCCTTCTTGTCGCACGCGAACGAGATGTCGGGCTTCTGCGGCGTGTGACCCATGACCATGCGCTTCTTGCCGAGGGCGCCGAGCACCGTGTCGAGCTCCTTGCAGTCGTCGGGGCCGGTCTGAGCGCTGAACGCGCGCGACCACACGGGACCGTCCTCGGCGACGAGCATCTGCGGGGGCGTCGGGCGTTCGCCAGCCAGCCACGCGCGGCTCTCCTGGTCGAGCTTGTCGAGGCCGTAGTCGAGCTGCTTCATGGTGATGCCGCCGTGCACGAACACGCTGTCGCCGACGATCGCGAAGATCGGGCGGGCCGCCATCTGCTTCGCGTACGGCCCGCCCGGGTTGAACGCCGCGGCGCGCCCTCGGCGCTCCTCGGGCTGCTTCCTCACGGCCTTCGCGTCGGACGTCAGCTCGGAGAACGTGGCGTAGCTGCCGGGGGTCACGAAGCGGAAATCGAGCTGCGCGTTCATCACCTCGTGGTTGCCGTTGAGGACCAGGAACGTGCCGCCCGCCGCCTTCGCTTGCTGCTCGAGGCTGGTGAACAGATCGAGGATGGCCCGGTCGTCGTCGCCGCGGTCGAGCTGGTCGCCGACCTGCACCACGAACAGGTCGCCCGCGGACCACCTCGCTTGATCGTCGATCACGCCGCCGAGCTTGAGCGCGCGCTTGGTGGCGTCGAGATCGCCGTGTACGTCGCCGAACGCCACGATGCGCTTCGGCGCCGGGTACACGTTGCTCGTCGGCGCGAGCGTCGAGGCGGCGGGCGCCGCGGAGCCCGTGCTCGTCGCCGCCGCGCCCTGGTTGCAGGCGACGGCGGCGAGCGCGAGCGTGGCAAAGAGCGTGCGAGCGCGCGCGATTGCGGCAGAGCGCGAGCGGGCGGGCGGCCTCATTCTGATTTGATCTCGATGTCGGTCGCGGGATCGAGGATGTCGATCGTGCCGCCGTGGTCGCAGGTGCAGGTCGAGTCGCTCGACAAGACGTTGATCCGATCGACGACGGCGAAGGGCGCGCCTGGCGTTGAGCACGCCGAGCGCCGCGGAGGTCGCGGCCGCCACCTGGGGGTTGGAGGGCGAGCGGCACATCCCGAACGTGATGATGTTCCGCATCGGCTTGTGGTCGTCGACCGTGCCGACCGCCTTGTCGTCCGACAACACCGGGCTCTCGGGGATCACGAGCAGCGAAGGGAGGGCGCCCTGCGAGCAGCGGATCTTGGCCTCGTGAACAACGAGCCTGCGCATGCCCGGTAGGATGCACCTCACGGGAGCCGGCTGCAATCGCTCGCCCGCGCGAGGCCTGCTCATGACGCTCCGGCAGTGGTAGAACCCCGGACGTGAGGAAGCGCCAGCTCGGCAAGACCGGGCTCGAGGTGAGCGAGCTAGCGCTCGGCACCTGGGGCCTCTCGGGGGACGCCTACGGGTCGGTGCCCGATATCGAGGTCGACCGGACGATCGATCGGGCCGTCGCCCTGGGGATCACCCTGTTCGACACGGCCGATGTCTACGGCGAAGGCGGCGCGATGGAGCGCAAGCTCGGCAAGCGCCTGCCAGCCCAACGCACGGTGGTCGCGACCAAGCTGGGGACCAACCTCGACAGCTACCCGGAGAAGAGCTTCACCTCCGAGTACCTGTACATGGCGTTCGAGCGCTCGCAGGAGCGCCTCAAGCGGGACTGCGTCGACATCGTCCTGCTCCACAACCCGTCGCTCAAGAGCTTCGACGACGACGAGACCTTCGGGCTGCTCAAGCGCCTCAAGGACGAGGCTCGGATCCGCGCTTGGGGCGTCGCCGCGGGCAACTACGCCGTCGCCGAGCGCGCGATCGAGCGCGGCTGCGACGTCCTCGAGATGGCGTACAACTGCTTCTTTTTCCGGGACGTGAAGCGCCTCGGGCTCAAGCTCCGCTCGGAGGGCGTGGCGCTCTTCGCGCGCAGCGTGCTGTCGTACGGGCTGCTCGCCGGCCACTGGACGAGCGAGCGCGAGTTCTACCCACCGGATCACCGCGCCGACCGCTGGAACGCCGAGGAGCTCAAGCGCAGGGTCGAGCAGCTCGACGCGCTCCGGGCGTGCGTGGGTGGGCCGGCGCCCACGATGCGCTCGGTCGCGCTGCGCTACGTGCTGCAGAACGAGCGGGTCAGCGCCGCGGTGCTGGGCCCGCGCAACAGCACGCAGCTCGACCAGCTCGTCCGCGACGCCGGGAGGATGCCGCCGTACCTCGCGCCCCCGACCATGGCGAAGCTCGAGGCGGGGCTGCTCGCGAACGGCGTGACGGGGGAGTGATGCACAGCCGTTACGATCGCGAGCTCGACGTGATGAGGCGCCTCGGCCGCGAGGCGAGCGAGGTGGTGATGGCGGTCTACGCGACCGACTTCGCCGTCGAGATGAAGGGCAAGGACGACCCCGTCACCCTGGCTGACAAACAGGCCAACACGCTGATCTGCGCGGCCCTCGCCCAGGCCTTCCCCGAACACGGCGTCCTCGCCGAGGAGAGCGCCCCGAAGACAGAGGGCGAGCGCGCCGCGATCGCCCTCAAGGAGCGCCTGTTCCTGGTCGATCCGGTCGACGGGACCCGCGAGTTCACCGAGAAAAATGGGCAGTTCTGCGTGATGATCGGCCTCGTCGACGGGCCCTCGGCGGTGGCCGGGGTGGTGGCCGTGCCTTGCGAGAACAAGCTGTTGTGGGGCTCGAGCGACGGCGGCACCTTCGTGGAGCCGCTCGACGGCACCGGCTCGCCGGAGCGGCTGAACGTCTCGCGCGCGTCGGCCGGGCTCAGGGCCGTCGTCTCACGCTCCCATCCGGCGCCGCGAACACGCGCCGTGCTCGAGGCGCTCGGCGTGGAGCAGACCATCCCGTGCGGCTCGGTCGGGCTGAAGGTCGCACGTGTGATCGAGGGGGCCGCGGAGATCTACGTCCACCCGAGCCGCGGCGCGAGCCTGTGGGACGCGTGTGCGCCCGACGCGCTGCTCAGGGGCGCGGGCGGGGTGATGACCGCGCTCGGCGGCGACCCTATCGACTACCGGGGCCCGCTGTCGATCGAGAGCGGCCTCATCGCGACGACGCCGGCGCTCTTGCCGCGCGTGCTGGGCGCGCTCGAGCTCACCCGCCCACGTTGAACGTGACGCGCGCCGTGCCGCCGGGCTCGACCTTGACAGCCTGAGACTGCGAGGGGCCGCTCTCTGGCTTGCACGTGACGGTCACCGTGCCTGCGGGCACCGTGGCCACCACGGGCGTGGGCCCATACCCGGCGCCCTTCACGGTCACGTTGCAGAAGCCGCCCTTGGCGTTGACGCGCACCGTGCCGGTCCCGCCCGGGGCCGTGGGAGGGGGCGGCGGCGGGTCGTTCTTCTTGTCCTTGTCCTTCTCGGCCTGCTGCTGGGCGGCGAGCTGCTGCGGCGTCATCTTCACGAGGGCGTGTTTGAAGGCCTTCTTCTCGCCTTGCTTCGCGGTGAAGGTGAACGTCTTCGCGATGTAGCCGGTGGCGCTGATCACGACCTTGTGCTCCTCGTCTGCCGAGAGGCCGGTGATCTTCTTCCAGTCACCCTTCCAGGGCTTGCCGTCGACCCAGACGGTCGGCTCGGGGCTGACGTCGAGCTCGACCGTGATGCTGCCGGTCTGCAGCTTGACGTCAATCGCCTTGGCGTCGCCTTGCGCGAGCTTGAGCGTCTCCTTGTGCGACTCGAAGCCCTCCATCGAGAGCTTCAGGTGGATGTCGCTGCCGAGCGGGAGGTTGTCGATGGTCGCCGGGGTGACCTCGGTCTTGAGGTCGCCGTTGATCCAGATCGCGGCGCCGGCTGGCTCGCTCGTGATCTTCAGGGAGCCCTTCGCCTCGACGGTGGCCGACACCGCAGGCGTGGGGTCGGCCGTGGCCGGCGCTTCGCCGCTCGCGACCTTGCCGGGATCGCGGGTCGCGAAGTACGCGACGCCCAGCACCGCCACGAGCAGGGCGCCCCCGCCGAGCAACATG
Source organism: Polyangiaceae bacterium (assembly GCA_016719945.1). GTDB lineage: Bacteria > Myxococcota_A > Polyangia > Polyangiales > Polyangiaceae > Xiheicaenibacterium. Next base: position 379,428 of record JADJYE010000008.1, read on the forward strand.
CCCGTGTTGCGCTTCGGCTGAGGCGGGATGGTGTTGGCCGCGCCCGGGGCGCCGACGCCGGTCGACGACTGGTCGAACGAGGTGTTCGGGTGAGAGCCAGTGGACGCGGGCGAGAAGTCTTGAGGCGGGTATTGCGCGGCGATCTGGTCGGCGAGCGGCTTGATGCCCTGCAGGTCGGCCTTCTGCTCGGCGAGCTTGTCAGCGAACAGCGTCTGCATCCACGCGCCCATCGACACGGTGGAGACCGGGAGGCGCTCTTGGCGAACGTACGCCTCGAGATCCGCCTGCATGTCGCGCGCGCTCTGGTAGCGGGCGTCACGGTTCTTCGCGAGGGCCTTCATCACCACGCGCTCGAGCTGCGGCGGGTAGTTGGGCGCGACGTCGCTCGGCAGCGGGTATTCGGTCTCGCAGATGAGCTTGAGCGTGTCGTATTCGCTCGTGCTCTTGAACAGGCGCTTGCCCGTCGTCAGCTCGAAGAGGATGACGCCGGCCGCGAAGATGTCGCTGCGCCAGTCGATCTCCTGGCCGTCGGCCTGCTCGGGCGACATGTAAGGGACCTTGCCCTTGAGGTGCCCGCTCTTCGAGTCTTCGTTGGCGTGCAGGCTCTTCGCGACGCCGAAGTCGACGACCTTGATGTCGCCGCTCATGGTCACGACGATGTTCTGAGGCGAGATGTCGCGGTGGACGATGCCGAGGGTCTTGCCGTCCACGCCCTTCTTCTCGTGGGCGTAGACCAGGCCTGCGCAGAGGCCGATGACGATCGCGAGCGCGTGCTCGAGCGGGAACTCGGACACGCTCTTGCGCTTCATCTCGCGGATGATCGTGCGGATATCTTCACCCTCGATGTGCTCCATCGCGATGAAGTACGTCCCCTCGACCTGGCCGACGTCGTACGTCTGCACGATGTTCGGGTGCGTCAGCGTCGCCGCGATGCGCGCCTCGTGCAGCAGCATGTCGATGAACTGACGATCCTGGTTCATCTGCGGGAGGATCCGCTTGATGACCACGAACTTCTCGAAGCCGGCGACGCTCCGGTGCAGGGCGAGGTAGAGCTCGGCCATGCCCCCGGAGGCGAGCCTGCGCATCAACGTGTACTTGCCGAACTGCCGAGGAAGCGCTTCCTTCTCACCCGTGGGCACGTTGGCGAGACCAGGCGTGAGCGCCGGGGCACCGGGGACGGACGGGCGCGTTGGCGCCCCGAGCACGGGCACGGCGGAGCGCACCGAAGGCGGGCCCGCAGGGCCGCCCGCAGGCGCACCGGACGCAGGCGCACCGCCACCGCCGGCGCCTTGCGCCGGCGATCCAGGTGTCGCCCCCGATGGTCGTTGGCCGCTCATCCCGCTCGCTGCTGTCGTCCATCTTAGCGCGGGCTTCAAGGGTACGGCACGCCGATGCCACAGAACCGTCGCAGCCGCGCTGTTCCTGGCCGCCACGTGGCTCCCCGCGGCGACCGGATGTGGGACCTACAGTCAGGAGCTCGAGCGGGCGCGCAGGCACTACCAAGCGCTCGAGTTTCCGCGGGCGCTCGCGGTGCTGCGCGCGCTCGGGCAGGACTTCGACGCCTTGAGCCCCGCGGAGCGGGCGCAGTACACCTACCTGCGTGGCATGACCGACTTTCGCCTCTCCGAGACGGTGCCCCCCTCGGGGGGCCTGCGAGGCGAGCTCCGCGCCTGCGCCAGAGACTGGCTCGACGTCTCGCTCTCGCTCGACCGCTCGGCGTCGGGCGCGCTCACGGCGGAGCAGACGGCGCGCGCGCGCGCGTCGCTCGCCCAGCTGGTCGACGTCGAGTCGACGCCGAAGGCGTGCCTCGCGCCCGCCGTGCTGGGCGGCCTACCCCCCTGACGCCCGGGGCTCGTCTACGACCCCATCGATCTCAACCGCGCGATCTCGTCCTTCGCCTGCAGCTTTCGCTTCTTCAGCTCAGCCATCTCCCGCTGCTCCGAGGGCGTGGGGTAGGCCCTGCGGCCTAGCTCGATCAGGCGACTGTCCAGGCTCCTGTGCCTGTGTTCGGCCTCGTGCAGCTGATCGAGCGGGTTGGGAAGGTTCGCGCGTCGTCGATCCATCGGACCTCCTTCTCCTTGAGCGCAGCGTGACAACTGCCTCAGGATGCCGGTTATTCCCTGCTCGATCGAGGGTCGTCGAACAGGGGAGAGCCATTTTTCGGCCCCTGCCGCCCCCGGCCGGCCGGCAGGGCGCTGCTACATTGTCGACATGACCAGCTCTGGACTCGGCGCGGGCGTGCTCGGCGCCCTCCTCCTGGCCGCGACCGCCGGCTGCGCGGCGAACGGCCCCCAGGATCCCGCCTCCGCGTCGACCGCCAAGGGACAGGCTGCGGTGACGGTCGACGAGGTGCAGATCGCCTCGCTGTCCGAGACCGAGATCGAGCGCCTCTTTCACGAGGCCAGCGCGCAGCTCTTGAAGGACGATTTCGTCCCGGCCGCCGAGACCTTCGATCGCGTCGTACGGGCCGACCCCGCGGGGCGCGCGGCGGTGCCGAGCCTGTTCAACGCGGGCATCGCGTACCACGGGATGGGCAAGCTCGACCTCGCGCTCGAGCGCTTCAAGGCGAGCATCGCGCAAGGCCCGGAGGCAGCGACGACCAAAGACGCCCACCTGCGCCTCACCCGCATCTACGGCCAGCTCGAGCGCTGGCAAGACCTGGAGAAGGCGGCCGCGGTGGCGCTCGCGCGCGGCGATCTCACCGTGCTCGAGCGCATCGGCGCGCGCGGCGCCCTCGGGCTCGGGCTGATCGAGCAAGGGCGGGTCGAGGACGCGCAGACGGCGATCTTCAAGGCGCGCGACGAGATCGAGGACCACAAGCTGGGGATGTCCGGCGTCCCCCCGCTGGAGCTCGCCCAAGTGGCGTTCGCGCTGGGCGAGATCCGCCGCGTGAAGGGGGAGAAGATCAAGTTCGTCCCCTTCCCCCCCGACTTCGCGGCGGTGTTCGAAGAGCGGTGCACCCAGCTGCTCGACGCGCAGAGCGCCTACCAAGACGCGATGCGCAGCCTCGACGCGCACTGGTCCGCGATGGCTGGCTTCCGCGTGGGTCAGCTCTACCACCAGCTCCACAAGGACGTGATGGAGATCCCCCTGCCCGCGAACGCGAAGACCCTGCGCGAGAAGCAGCTCTGGGAGGGCTCGATGCGCGTACGGTATCGGATCTTGCTCGAGAAGGGTCTGAAGGGGATGAAGGCGACCGTCGAGCTCGGCGAGCGCACCGGCGAGAGCTCGTCCTGGGTCTCCCGCGCGCGTGAGGCGAAGAAGGAGCTCGAGGCCGCCCTCGAGCGCGAGAAGGAGGCCATCGCCAAGCTGCCGGTGTCGGAGGAGGACATCCGCGGCGCGCTCGAGGACCTGCGCGACAAGAACCAGCCGAAGAAGCCTTGACGCGAGGGCGCTCTTCGATGCGCTGACGCTGGTCCCCTGGAACCATCGATGCTTGAAGAATTCGGGCCGCCCCTGGCGGGGCGAAGGCGGCCCGAATCCTCGGCCAACGCCTGGGTCTGTTCCGAGGGGGTTTCCACGGGACCTAGAGCGCCGATCCGCAAAAGTGTGCGCGGGGGATCGACGTCCGAGTGGCTTCCATGATCAACACTTGGGATGCGGTGGAAGCCCGCGATGGGTAGCTGACCGCCGCGCACCAACCCCGTCGTCAGGCTCCTTGCCTGCCTGCCGGCGATGCTGGCGCTGGGGATGGAGCGGGCTCTTCCATGGCCTCCTCCTCGACGCGCGCTGCTGACCCTTGATCGCGTCGCCGAGCGCCACGACGCGCGTGCCCGCTTCGGCGACCTGCGGTCCGGCGGGGTTCCCACGCAGCGCCCGCGGCGAGGGCAGCTGGCGACAAAACCCGGGGCTCGTCCCGGACGAGCCCCCACCTGTGTCGCCGGGGCGATGAGCCTCAGCACTGGATCGTGCAGAAAACGAGGGGTCCCTCCCGCAAAAGCGACACAACCCAGGGATAAGCCAGGATCCAAGCGACACAACCTCGGGTTCGTCTCGGACGAACCCCCATCAGTGTCGCGAGCCGTCCCGACGCCACCGACCAGGGCGACCGAAGGAGCCGCCCAAAGTCGCGAGGCGCCACGCCCTGGCGCGAATTAGGCTGGCCGCTTAGCGGTTTGTGTCTCTAGTAGCCCGCCTCGAAGACCATCGTCGGGATCGCGATGGGGCCGATCTCCCGCGGCTCGCAGCGCCCATCCTCGCACGTCACGTCGAAGACCTCCTTCGACAGCGTCGCGTTCTGCACGTCGAACACCAGCCCCACGTACGCGCGCTCCCCGAAGACCCACCGCTTCGACAGCCTCGCGTCCAGACGAAAGAAGGGCTTCACGCGCTCCGGATCGGTCGTGGGCTCGACCCCCGAGCCCGACTCCTCCGCGGGGAAGCCAGTGTAGAACAGGCTGCGAAAGCCGATCTTCCAGTTTTTGCCGAGGTCCGACAGGAACGCGACCTGCGCGACGTGCGTGCGGTCGTAGGCGCTCGGCAGTCGCAGCCCCTCGATCTCTCGGGTGGTGCGGCTCAGCGTGTACGAGGCGAGGAAGAAGACGCGGGACGAGAGCGCTCCGCGCGCGGTGAGCTCGAGGCCGTACGCGTCCCCCGTCGAGCGGCCGAGGAAGCGCTCGGGTCCGAAGCTCTGTCCGCGACGCGCGCCGATCGCGTCGGTGAGGTTGAAGGTGGCGTGGCGGAACACGCTGCCGCGCACGTCGATGGGCCCGGCGTCGCCCTCTGCGCCGAAGCTCGTCTGCAGCGCCCGCTGCAGCCCCCCCGGGATGCCACCGATCTGCAGGCCGGGGAGCGGCGGAAACCCGGGGAGCTGCGAGGCGACGCCCACCGCAGGCACCAACCGAAAGTGGTCACCGATGCCGAACCGCCCCGCGAGCTTCGGGTCGACCGCCACGTCGCTGCGCCCGATCGAGTGGTAGTAGTCCACGCGCAGGTCCGGTGTGAGGGTCGCGCGGTTCGAGAGTACGACGAGGGTATCGACTTAGCCGTCGACCGCGAGATCGAGGCGCGAGGGGAACAGCACCTCGAAGGCCTCGGCGAGCTCGCTCTCGGTGGAGGACCCGAGGCCTCCGGAGTCGCACAGGAACGTCGTGCACTCCTGGGCGCCGCCGGGGACGACGTCGAACACGTCGAGCGCGACGTCGAGCCCGCCGCGCAGCAGGACCCCGCCGCCGAGCGGTCGCTTGAACGTCACGCGCGAGTGCAGCCGGGTGTCGCGCGCGTCCTGCACCCCCAGGCCGCGCGACCGATCGAGGCCCAGCGTGGTGCTCACGCGCAGCGAGCCGCCGTCGTCGAGCTCGTGGTCGTAGCGCAGATCGACGCGGTGGAAATCGGAGTCGAGGAGCACGTCGCGCACGTCGCCCTCGACCGTCGCGAGGTAGTCGTACGCGCCGAACGCGAGCACCCCGAGCCGGCCCCGCTCGCTCACCTTGAACGACCCGCGCGCCTGATAGTCCCAATACGAGAGGTCCACCGCGGGCACCAACGCGGAGAGGATCTCCGCGCCGATCGCGTAGTGGCCGCCCGCGAGCAGGCTGCCGGCGCCGTCCGGCAGCGGCCCCTCGACCAGCCCGCCCACGTCGACGACGCGCATCACGCCCTCGCCGCGCCAATCGCTCCGAGCAGGGGCGCTCTCGGCGTCGACGATCGCGCCGGCCATTCGCCCGAACGAGGCGGGGTACGGGCCGAGGTGGAGCTCGACGCGCTGCACGAGCGCCGAAGGGATCACGCCCGGCCCGGCGCCGACGTGGAACAACATCGGCACCTGGATGCCGTCGAAGAAGTACCCCACGTTGCCCGGAGGTGCGCCGCGGACGAAGTAGAAGGGCACGCCGCTGGTGAGCGGCGTGACCCCCGGCTCGACCTCGATCGCGCGGTACGGATCGGCGAGCACGCCCGGCATCTCTTGGATCTGCTTGCGCCCCAGCGACACGGCGCCGGGCGGCGCCTTGTCGCCTTCGATGGTGACCTCGATCGGCTGTGCCTCCGCCTGCTCGGCGCTCGTGGAGGCGGGGCTCGGGGCGTCCTGGGCCCGCACTTCGAGCGCCCCGAAGAGCGCCGCGAGCGCGCCGAGCGCGGCCGCCCCGGGGAGCTTCACCACCCCACGCGCTCGCCGATGTAGTGCGGCAACATGCGACGCCACCACGGCCAATCGTGGTTCACGTCGTAGCCCCACATGTCCAGGTTGTGCGGGATCCCCTTCGCCGAGAGGATGCGCGACAGCTGCTCGGATCGCTGCGGCGCCTCGTGCTCGCCACGCCCCGTGATGATGTGGATCTGGCAGTCGTGGCGGAGGCGGTCGAGCGGCTCGCCCTCGAGGTTGGGCAGGTAGGAGGCCGGGTTGTTGAAATAGACGTCGTCGTTGGAGAGCCCCTCGCTCCAGCCGGGGTGCAGATCGTAGAAGCCGCTCATCGCGATGACGCAGTCGAACAGGTCGGGCCTACGAAAGAGGGCGTTCGCCGCGTGGAACGCCCCGAAGCTCGCGCCGCTCGTGGCGATGCGGCGGTCCCCCGACACGCGACGAATGTGCGGGACGAGCTCCTCCTCGATGTAGCGGACATAGAGCGCCTGGCGACGCGCCTTCTCCCGGATGGGCAGGTCGTCGTCCATCCACGCGTAGCGGTTGATGCTGTCGATCGAGAAGACGCGGACCCGCCCCTCGAACAGGTAGGGCTCGATCGACTTGATCAGGAAGAAGCGCTCGTTCTCGAGAAAATCGGCGGCGGCGGTGGGGAAGAGCAGCAGCGGGTGACCGGCGTGGCCGTAGGTGACCACCGGCATGTCGAGGCCGAGGGCCGGCGAGCGCCAGCCGAAGATGTCGCGAGGGAGCGCAGGGTCGACGAATTGCATTGAATAAGGTGTGCGAGCCGTGCGGCCGCGCGGGGTGCGCGGCGCTTCTGGCGTTGACGCTATCTTGGGCTCGAACTACCCGTAAAGTCGATGAAGTCGCACCCCGTCGAGCTTGCTTGGGCCCCTCGTAGCACCCTCCTTCGGGCGCGCCCCCGGCTGGTGGCTGCGGCGGCGCTCCTCGGCGCCATCGCCCTCGCCCCCGCGGCCGCCCAGGCCCAGGAGCTGAGGTTCACCGACACACGCCCCGGCAACGTCATCGCGACGGGTAACAGCCTCGGTCTGAGCAAACAGACGGGCGCGAACGGCCCCGGCACGGCGGACTCGATCGGCACGTTCACCACGCTCGACACGTCAAGCTTCGACCTCACCCCGGTGAACCCGGGCGACACGTGGTTCGCCGGCACGACGTCGACCTGGCAAGACAACAGCTCGAGCGCGTTCCTGGTGCTGCCCTCGTCGGAGGCGCAGATCCTCTACGCCGAGCTGGTGTGGGGCGGCAGCTGGGCCGACTCGGGCTCCATCCTCACCGACCTCGAGCTCAACACGCCGGTCACGCTCAGCTTCGGCAACGACTCGATGCAGGTCTCCCCGGACGGCTCGACCTCCGTCAAGGTGGGCGACTTCTGCAGCGGCAACACCGGCGCCCTGTGCCGCTACTACGTGCGGAGCGCAGACGTGACGAGCTTCGTCGCGCAGCACCTCGGGGGCGAATACAGCGTGTCGGGCGTCCCGGCCACCCAGCACGAGCTCACCAACAACCTCAACGCCGCCGGCTGGACGCTCGTCATCGCCTACCGCTACGACGGCGAGCCGATCCGCAACATGAGCATCTTCGTGGGCGGCATCTTCGTCAACGAAGACACGACGGTCGACTACGAGGTCGACGGCTTCTGCGCGCCGCCGTCGACGCCGATCGAGGGCACGATCGCGATCGCGACGCTCGAGGGCGACTCGAACCGCGTGGGAGATCAGATCGCGATCGGCGAGACGATCTTCGACCCCACCTTCGTCACGCTCGAGGGGCCCAACAACCCCGAAGACAACTTCTTCTGCTCGCAGATCAACGGCCCCGACGGGCTGCTCGACGACACGGGCACCTTCGGCGACCGCAACCACCCGCTCGGCTCGAACGCCGACGGCGCCCGCCAAGGCTGGGACGTCGCTCACACCGAGCTCACCTCCTCCGACGGCCACCTGGTCCCGGATCAGACGAGCGCGGTGCTGCGCACCCAGACCCTGTCGGACAGCTACATGCCGGTGCTCGCCGGCATCGCCATCGACGTCAACGCTCCCAAGTTCTTGTACGAGAACTCCACGACGGTGGTCGATCCGGCGCCGCCCGAAACGGTCACCGTCGGCGACTCGTTCACCCTCACCGTGCGCCTGTTGAACGAGGGGTCCGCGCCGGCGAACAACCTGCTCTTCACGGTCGACCTGCCCGAAGGTGTCGCGCTCAGCTCGTTCACGACGAACGGCGCGACCGGGGACATCAACGGCAACACGGTCACGCTCGGTACGGTCGAGAGCGGCGTCGACATGGGCGACCTCGACTCCGACGAGGAGCGCATCGTCGAGGCCTCGTTCGAGATCACCGCTGAGCAGAGCGACGACATCGATCTGCGCCCCATCTGGTACTACGACTACCAAATCTGCATCAACGACGCGCCCACGTCGGAGGAGTTCAACGCGGCGGTCGTCAGCGTCGACTACGAGGGCGTCGGGGGCGAGGGCGGCGGCGGCCAGGGCGGCGCGGGTGAGGGCGGCACCGGCATCGGCGGCGAAGGCAACACCGGCAACCAGGGCGGCAGCGGCGACGGCGGCGGCACCGACGGCTTCACGGCGGTCCCGGAGGGTGGCGGACTCTTCCGCTGCTCCGCGATCGACGGAGGCAGCTCGCGCGACCTGTCGCCGTGGGCCCTGTTGACCGCCGCGGCGGCCTTCGGCGTGGCCCGGCGCCGGCGCCGCTCCTGACGTCGGGCAGCGGGCGCGCGTCGGGCCTGAGCGGGGCTGCGTGTTGACGCGCTTGCGTCGAGCCGTGACGATCGTGGCATGGCTTCTTCTCGCACGCGCCTCACGCTGTCCGTCTCGATGGCCCTCGCGCTCGCCGCGTGCGGCGACGACACCGGCCCCGGCGGCTCGGGGGCGACGGGGGGTGGGCCAGCAGGCGGAGGCGGCGCATCGGGCGGAGGCGGCTCGGTCGCGAACGGCGGGGCTGGGCCGGGCGGCGCTCCCGCCGGCGGCGGCGGCGAGGGCGGGCTCGCGCAAGGGGGCGGCGGCACCGGCGGCGGCGCTCAAGCCGCGCCCGAGTGCACCGACGACACCGACTGTTACCTCAGCAACAACTGCTGCGAGTGCGCTGGGCGCCCCGTCGGTGAGGACGCGCCCGAGTGCGCGATCCTGTGCATCCAGGACATGTGCCCCGCGCTCGGGATCGACGGGGACGCCGTCTGCCGCGCGGGACGCTGCGTGACGCCCGCGAGCTGCGACGAGAGCACGGTCACCTGCGACATCCCGACGCCGGTTTGCCCGGCGGGGCAGCTCCCGATGGTCGAGGGGGACTGCTACACGACCACGTGCCTCCCGGCGCTCGAGTGCGAAGAGGTCACGAGCTGCGCCTCCTGCGCCGAGCTGACCGGCGCGGCGTGCGTCCACAACGTGACCCAGCTCCAGAGCTTCCACTGCGTCGATCGAGCGAGCCCGTGCGCGGACGCAGACTGCGCCTGCCTCGGCCCGTCGGTGTGCATCGAGCCCTTCGACACCTGCGCCGAGACGGTCGAGGGGCTCGACTGCAGCTGCCCGGCGTGCCTGTTCTAGGGGGGGGTCCCTAGTTCGGCTCGGGGTTCGCCCGGCCCTCGCGCACGCTCGCAAGTGAAGGCCGGGCAATCCCCGAGCCTCACCCCGACCTGTGTTCCACCCCCCTTGATCTTGCTGGTCCGACCTCCGGTCGGACTAGTCAGCGCGTGTTCTTGCCGGAGATGAGCTCGTACGCGCGGTTGATCTGCTTCGTGCGGTCGGCGGCGCGGGCGCGCTCTTCGGCGGATCGGCCCTCGGCGCGGTCGGGGTGGTGCTCGAGCACGAGCTTCTTGTAGGCCTCTTGAACCTCGCGCAGCGGCGCGTCGGGCGCCACGCCGAGGATCTCGTGCGCGAGCTTGCCGTCGACGCGCACCTCGGGCGGGAGCTTCTTGGCGGGCGGCGGCGGCGGCTTCGGCGGCAGCTGCGGCGCGCCCAGATAGGGCTTCACCGCGCGCCACACGAGGTACCCGAACACGGCGAGCAACAGGATGCGGAGCAACGATGATCTCCGTTCAGCCTGCAGGCTCGACGAAGGGGGCGAGCGCCGCTCGGAAGAGCGCCTCGACCTCCTCCAGGGTGCCGTCGCCGCGAACGTGGACGACGCGGTCTGCGGGGACGAGCACCTCGGCGTGCAGGTAAGCCTTCGCGAGTCGGGCCTGGAGGGCGTCGGTCTCGTACAGGTCTTCGGGCGCGCCGCGGCGCCGGCGGCGCTGAGCGGCCACGTCCGGGGTGACGTCGACGACGATGGTGACGTCCGGTCGCCTCGCGAAGCGGTTGAGCGAGCGGATCCAGGTCACGATCTCGTGCGCCGGCAGCGAGAGATCGGACGCGACGGATTGGTATGCGAGGCTCGACAGGTCGTAGCGGTCGCTCAAGACCACCGCGCCCTCACGCAGCGCGGGCTCGATCTCTCCGCGGACATGATCGAGACGATCCGCCGCGAACAGGTGGGCCATGAGGTCCCAGCCAGGCCCGCCCCGGAGGGTGGCGCGCCCACCGAGGACCTCGCGGATGAAGGTCCCGATCGGCCCGGTCGATGGCTCGCGCGTGACGTGGACCTTGCGTCCAGCTCCCCTCAGGGCCGCCGCGTAGCGGTCGATCTGCGTCGTCGTCCCCGCGCCGTCGATCCCCTCGACGGCGACGAACAACCCCTCGCCGCTCATGGCGTCCCCGCGACGTCGAGCGGAGGAGGCTCCTCCCCGAAGACGGTGTTGTCGATCAGGCGCGTCCCCCCGACGCGGGCAGCGATCGCGAGCAGCGCGCGCGCCCCGATCTGTTCGTGCGCCCCGTACGGGACCACGGTGTCGGCGTCGGCCAGGGTCACGTAGTCGATCGAGTCGACCGCGCGCTCGAGGAGCGAGCGGCACAGCTGCTCGAGCACCGCCGCGCCGCGCTGCCCGCCGGCGTGCGCGCGCGCCGCGGCTGTGAGCGCGCTGGGGATCGCCGCCGCGCGCTCGCGATCCTCGGGGGAGAGGTACGCGTTGCGGGAGCTCAGCGCCAGGCCGTCCGCCTCCCGGACCGTGCGAACGGCGACGATCTCGATGGGCAGGAACAGGTCGCTCACCATCCGCGCGATGACGCGCAGCTGCTGGTAGTCCTTGCGGCCGAAGCAGGCGATCGAGGGGCCGACCAGCGAGAGCAGCTTGGCCACGACCGTCGACACGCCTTCGAAATGGCCCGGACGGTGGGCGCCGCACAGCGCCTCCGCCGTTCGGCCCACGCGCACCCGCGTCTCTTCGCCCGGCGAGTACATCGCGTCGGCGTCGGGCGCGAAGACGAGGGTGGCTCCCGACGCGGCGGCGAGCTCGGCGTCGGCCTCGAGCGTCCGCGGATATTTCGCGAAGTCCTCCGACGGCCCGAACTGCGTCGGGTTCACGAAGACGGTGACGACCACCGTCTTTGCGCGCCGGCCGGCCGCCTCGATCAGCGCGGCGTGCCCGCGGTGCAGCGCCCCCATGGTGGGGACGACGGCGATCGGGCCGCTGGCGCGGGCCTCGTCGCAGGCGGCGCGGAGCTCGAGCGGGGCGCGGACGATGCGCATGGCTCGGCGTCTACCCCATCCGGCCCGGCGCGTCCCACGAGTTCCTTGCTCGCGCGGGGGGTTGGCCCTCAGACTTGCCACCGTGAGACCCGACGTGACCCTTACCAACCTCCAGGACTCGGGGGGCGAGCCTCCTCCGTCTCAGCCCTTCAGCACGCCGGTCCCGAGCGGCGTGGTGCTCGACTCAGGCGACCCGTCTCACTACCTGAACCGCGAGCTGTCGTGGCTCGAGTTCAACGCGCGCGTCCTCGCGGAGGCCGAGTCGTCCGAGGTGCCGCTGTTCGAGCGGCTCAAGTTCCTCGGCATCTTCTCGTCGAACCTCGACGAGTTCTTCATGGTGCGCGTCGCGGGGCTCAAGGCCCAGCAGGGGGGAAAGTTCGGCGACCTGCCCCCCGACGGGATGCTCCCGGACGAAGCGCTGGCGAAGACCAGCGAGCGCGCGCACGCCCTCGTCGAGCGCGCGTACAAGCTCTGGAACTCGGACCTCTCCCCCGCCCTCGCGCGCGCCGGCATCGTGATCGTCCGCCCCGAGCAGCTCGAGCCGTCCGAGCTGCAAACGCTCGACGACCGCTTCGGCAGCGAGATCTTCCCGGTCCTCACGCCGCTCGCGATCGACCCTGGCCACCCGTTCCCGCACCTGCGCAACAAGAACATCAACCTCGGGATCATGCTGACCCGAGACCAGCTCACGCACTCGGGCTTCGGGGTCATCCAGGTGCCCGCGATGATGCCGCGCCTCCTGCCAGTGAAGGTGGCGAACGCCGAGCGAGCCTTCGTGCTCCTCGAGGACCTCGTCGCGCGGCACGTGAGCCAGTTCTTCCAGGCGTCGCGCCTGCGTGGCACCTACCCGTTCCGCGTGACGAGGAACTTCGACCTCGAGATCGACGAGGAGGAGGGCGAAGATCTGCTGCAGACGATCCAGGCCGAGCTGCGCCGCCGCGACCGCGGCAACGCGGTCCGCCTCGAGATCGGCATGGGCGAGGGCGTCGACGCGAGCGTGTCCCGCCTGTGCAAGGCGCTCAACCTCAACCCTGTCTCCGACGTGTACCGGGTGCCCGGCCCGCTCTACTTCGCGGACCTGCTCGCCATCATCGAGGGCGACGGGCGGCGCGAGTACAAGGACGAGCGCTTCTCCCCGCAGATCCCGGGCCCGCTGCGCGACAAGGACAACCTGTTCGAGGTCATCGGCCAGCGCGACGTCTTGCTCCACCACCCGTTCGACTCGTTCGACCCGGTCGTCGAGTTCATCAACCACGCCGCCGACGACCCCGACGTGCTGGCGATCAAGCAGACCCTCTACCGCGCGGGCGGCGACTCACCGATCGTGAAGGCGCTCGCACGCGCGGCCGAGAACGGCAAGCAGGTGACCGCGGTGGTCGAGCTGAAGGCCCGCTTCGACGAGGCCAGCAACATCCGCTGGGCGCACACCCTCGAGCAGAGCGGCGCGCAGGTCATCTACGGCCTGCTCGGCCTCAAGACCCACGCCAAGGCGCTGCTCGTGGTGCGGCGCGAGCAGACCCGCCTGCGGCGCTACGTCCACCTGTCGACCGGCAACTACAACAGGGGGACCGCGCGGCTCTACACGGACATCGGCATCTTCACGGCCAACGAGGAGATCGGCGCCGACGTGACGAGCCTGTTCAACCTGCTCACCGGGTACAGCGCGCCCCCGCGCTGGAACCGCCTCGTGGTCGCGCCGCTCGGGCTTCACGAGGCCGTCCTCGGGCTCATCGCGCGCGAGACCTCCCACGCGCGCGCGGGGCGCAAGGCGACGATCCACGCTCAGATGAACGCCCTCGTCGACGTCGACGTCATCGACGCGCTGTACGCGGCGAGCGAGGCCGGCGTCGATATCCACCTGCGGGTCCGCGGCGTGTGCTGTCTGCGCCCGGGGATCCCCGGCCTGTCGTCGAGGATCCGCGTGGACGCCATCATCGATCGCTTCCTCGAGCACTCGCGCCTCTTCCGCTTCGAAAACGGGGGCGCCGCCGAGATCTACATCTCGAGCGCCGACTGGATGCCTCGCAACTTCCACCGGCGCGTCGAGGTGCTGACGCCGATCCTCGACGAGCACATGAAGTCGCGGCTCGAAGAGATCCGCGAGATCTTGTTCTCTGACGTCGCGAAGACGTGGCAGCTCGGCTCCGACGGCCTGTACGAGCGGCTGCCGACCGGCCCGGGGTCGATCCGCTCGCAGCAGCGCTTCATGGAGCTCGCGCGCGAGCGCGCGAAGCTCTCCGATCCGCTGGTTCGACCCAGCACGGTGAGCGTGCTCGGCGCGCAGGTGCCGACCGAAGAGGAGCGCAAGGAGCGCCGCGCAAAGGAGCGCCAGAAGAAGAAGCAGGGCCGCTTCGGCTGACCGCGGGCGCTACTCCTCGTAGAGCGGCTTCGGCGCGGCGGGGGGGGGCGGCGCGGGGGCGGGCGGCGGCGCAGGTGCAGCGGTCGCTGGAGGCGGCACCGGGGGCGCGGGCGGTTTCGGCGGCGGGGGCGACGGCGTAGCCGTCGCCTTCGGTGGTGGCTCGGGCGGAGGGGCGTTCGTGGGGGTGGGAGCAGGCACCGGTCCGCTGGGGACGGGCTCGACCGCGCTTGGGTCCGCCATGGGCGCGGAGGCTGTCGGGGGGGCCGAGGGTGACGTCCCGAGCGTCACCGTCTCGACGGGCAGCGCGGCGGCCGATGCCTTCGCGCGAGGCGACGAGGCGCTCGCGGCCGCGAGCGGGGCCGTCCCGGGGGCAGGCGCAGGGGGGGCCGGCTTGCGGATGACGACCCAATAGAAGAGGCCCGCGAGGACGACGCCCGCCGCCGCGTAGAACGGCAGCAGGTTGCGCTTCGGCGCCGGCGGCGGGGGGGTGGGCGTCGACTCCCGCTCGGGCTCGGGCGAGCCCGCCTTGGCGGACACCGCGGCTGCGGGCGCGACGGACGTCTCGACCCGGGAGGCCTTGGAGACGGCCGGCGCTCCGGAACGTGACTGGGACGGGCCACGCGGAGCCGGGGACGGGGTCGGCTCTCCGGGCCGGGGGCCGCGTTTGGCCGTAGCCAGCTTGCGTTCGCGACGGGAGGGCTTGGGCACTGCGAGAGGCCTATACCCCAACTCGACCGGCCGTGGGCGTCCGGGTCCAATTGACACGAAAGTTGCGGCTTAATACCGTGCGGGCACACTGCTTCGCCGTGAACGGAGCCTCACACTTGGCTCCGACACCGCCCGTCGAGGGCGCCTGGCCCCCATCGGGGCCTGGGACGCGCCGTAATCACGGCTCGCCGACCTTCGCTCCACGCCCCCTGCTCCCCGATCTCGGGAGGAAAACGATGCTCCGAAAGGCACGCCTGATTGCCCCCCTCCTCCGCTCCCTCTTGCTCGGCGCGGCCGTCGTCTCCGGGGTCGTCGTCTCCGGCTCCGCCCTCGTGGGCTGCGAGGACGAGAACGCCCCCGAGACCTACGTCAAGCAGCTGAAGGACCCCGCCAAGCAGCGGCAAGCCATCAAGCAGCTGCTCCAGATGTATGGAGACGCCGAGTCGAAGGACAAGAAGAGCGACGACAAGCCCAACGTCAAGGCCTTGCTCGAGAAGATCATGGGCCCGCTCACCGAGTCGTGCCTCGACGACAAGGTGAAGGACCAAGACCGCTCGAAGCTCGTGAAGTTCATGGCCGACACGCGCGACCCGCGCGGCGAGGCCTGCCTCAAGAAGACCCTCGAGGACTACAAGCCCGACTCCAACGAGGACGACGTGACGAACGTCCTCATCGCCGTCGCCGGCGCGAAGATGACCAACCTGCAGCCGCAGGTCCTGAAGGTCTTCCAGACCATGGAGTTCTCGCGTCCGAAGGCGAAGCCGCTCGGCGCGCACATCATCAAGGCGCTCAAGATCGTCGCTGACAAGTCCAGCGAGGACGCGTTCCTCAAGATGATCGAGCCGGAGATCCCCCAGGAGAACAGCCCCACCGCGGTCAACCAGGGCTTCTGGCAGCAGACCGCCTGCTACATGCTCGGCCACATCCAGTCCGACAAGGCCGTCAAGCCGCTGCTCAAGGTGCTGCTGACCCCTGCGAAGGGCCCGCTCGGCTCATACGCCCTCTTGTCGCTGGTGAAGATCGGCAAGCCGGCCATCGGCCCCAGCGAGGCGCTCCTCAAAGGCGAGGACGCCGAGCTCCTCAAGCACTCGGAGGACGAGAACCTCCGGGTCGCCGAGAAGGACCAGAACGGGAAGATCCCGGAGGCGGCGCAGAAGGCCGCGAAGAAGGCGTACCTGCCGATCGCGGCGCAGGTGCTCGGCAACTTCGGCAGCGAGGCCTCGGCGGGGCCGCTCCTCTCGGCGCTCGAGAAGATCGGGGACGACGCCTCCGCCAAGACCATCATCGCGCTTCAGCTCACGCAGATCCCGAAGTCGCAGGCGACGATCGACGCCTACAAGAAGGTCTACGAAGAGACGAAGCTGGACGTCGAGGTCCCCGGCGTCGGGCCCGCCAAGGAGCGCCTGGCGATGACCGTGAGCGAGTTCTACGAGCCGGCGCTGGCCTCGTGGCTCGTCAAGAACTCCACCGAGCTGAAGGGCGAGTCCGCGGAGATCGATCCCGTCCGCTCGGTGGCGTTCGTCGCTGCCGTGAAGCTCATGACGTTCGAGCAGCTCGCCGAGGTCGAGAGCCTGAAGAACACCAAGGCCGTGACCGAGGTCCAGGACGACAAGGGCCAGACCAAGAAGAAGGACACGACGATCGGCGAGAGCTACAAGGAGCAGTTCGAGCTGTCGAAGGGCGTGCTCGAGAAGTGCAAGTCCGACCTGAAGTGCTTCATGGCCCAGGCGACGGACGAGAAGAACCACGCCAAGGACAAGCAGTTCACGGCCATCAAGGCGCTGTACATGGTCGGCATGCTCGGCAAGGACGCCGAGCGCGATCAGCTCGTCGATCTGGTGAAGGACATCAAGAACGACGACGTCCGCAACTCGATGCTCGTCGTCATCAACAAGCTCACCCCGAAGGGGGGCGCCGCCGCGGCCGACAAGCTCGAGGGCTACTTCGAGAAGGCCGAGGAGCAGAAGGACACCGAGAAGATGCAGCAGTACAACGTGTTCCTGCAGCTCGCGGCGAAGCTCCGCGCCCGCTGAGGCGGGCGCCGGCCGTGAAACCGTGACGGTCACCCTCGAGATCACGCAGGGCCTCGCCGCGGGGCGCTCCTTCGAGCTCCGCGGCGACGGCTTTTCCATCGGCCGCCGCGCGGGCAACGACGTGGTGCTCGAGGAGGCGCACGTCTCCGGCGATCACTGCAGGGTCGCGCGTGAAGGGGACCGGGTCGTGGTGACGGATCTGGGCTCGACCAACGGGACGACCCGCGTGCGGCGCGACGACCGCGTGCGGATGAGCGCTGAGTCTCCCACGGCAGACCTCGAGTCCGGAGACGTCATCGAGCTCGGCAGCGGCGACGCGGTGACGACGCTGAGAGTGACCATCGCCGACGAGGGTGAGGACAGCCACGTCCTCACGATGACGAAGCTCGACGCGATGCCGAGCGTCAGCCGGCGCGAGGCCGACCCCAACGTCCTGTCCAAGCTGTACGCCGCGCAGAAGCGCATCGGCCTCGCCACCGACCTCGAGCACGTGCTCGAGGCGGTGGCAGAGAGCGCGCTCGAGCTGCTCCCTTCCGCGACCCACGTCACCATCGTCCTCTCGGACGACGACCAGCCCAAGAACGAGTCGTCGGCGTTCGTGCCCGTGCTCACCCGGGTGCGGGCGCCCGACGGGAGCGTCGCGCGCTCGACCGCGCCGATCCCCATCGCGCGCAGCGTCTACCGCAAGGTCGTCAAGGAGCGCGCCGCCGTGCTCGCGGCGGATGCCCCGCGCGACGTCGGTGAGAGCGAGTCGCTGATGGGGGCGTCCATCCGCAGCACGCTCGGGGTGCCGCTGTGGCGAGGCGAGGAGATCCTCGGCGTCCTCCAGGCGGACAACCGCAACGCGCCCGGCATGCTCACGCCGACCGACGTCGAGCTGCTCCTCTTGCTCGCCTCCAACGCGTCGCTCGCGGTCTCGAGCGCGAGGCTGATCAAGCGCCTGCAGACCGCGGAGGAGAACCTCAAGAAGGAGAACGTGTTCCTCAAGGGCCGCGAGGAGAAGCGGCGAGGCGGCGGCAAGGAGGTCGTCATCATCGGGCGGAGCGAGGCGATGCAGTCGCTCACCCGCCAGCTCGAGCGCGTCGTCGACACGCGGGTCACCGTGCTCGTCGAGGGCGAGACAGGTACCGGCAAGGAGCTGGTCGCGGCCGCCGTGCACTACCGGTCGCGCCGCCGCGACAAGCTCTTCGTCGCGCAGAACTGCGCCGCCATCTCCGAGAACCTGCTCGAGAGCGAGCTGTTCGGCCACAAGAAGGGCGCGTTCACCGGCGCGAGCGACGACAAGAAGGGCCTGTTCGAGATCGCCGACGGCGGCACGCTCTTCCTCGACGAGGTGAACTCCACCAGCCTGAGCCTCCAGTCGAAGCTGCTCCGCGCGCTCCAAGAGGGCGAGATCCGGCCGGTGGGTGCGACGACCGCCAAGCACGTCGACGTGCGCATCGTCGCCGCGACGAACCGCGACCTCGAGGAGCTGGTCGCGAAGGGCGAGTTCCGCGAAGACCTGTACTACCGGCTCAAGGTGTTCCCGCTGCGCATCCCCCCGCTGCGCGAACGCCGCGACGACATCCCGGTGCTCGCGACGCACTTTCTCGCGCGCTACTCGCAGGAGCTGGGCAAGCCCGCGGGCGGCTTCAGCCAGCAGGCCCTCGAGCTGATGATGAGCTACGAGTGGCCCGGCAACGTCCGCGAGCTACAGAACGAGGTCCAGCGCCTGGTCATCCAGCTCGAGCCGGGGAACTTCGTGACCCCCGAGCTCTTGTCGCCCCACATCAAGAAGGCGCTCGGCGTCGTGGCGAAGGCCAGCGTCCCCAAGGGGACGCTGCGCGAGATGATGGACACCGTGGAGAAGTACCTCCTGCTCGAGACGCTCCGCGAGCATGGTCAGAACAAGACCTCGGCGGCCAAGGGTCTCGGGATCACTCGCGAAGGGCTACACAAGAAGCTCCGCGTGCACGGGATCTAGCCTCGGCGGGGAAGAAAAAATTCTCCTCCTCCGTAGGAGCAGCCTGTCCGACCCGGCCGGCGCGGCGACCATTGCCGAACGGCATGACAACCGGCTAGCTTGGCGGCGGCCCCGACACCGGGGACGACCGAGCTCGCTCATGAGGGCGGCACGATCGAGCACTCACGCGAGGGAACCAGACAATGAAGCGAGCACTTGTGGGGATGATGGCGGTCGTTGCGCTCTCGGTGGTCGGCTGCAGCAAAGACGCCGAGTTCGAAGAGTTCATGAAGGCGAACAGCGCGCTCGGCGAGGAGATCTCGGGCGCCAAGAACGCCGGCGACGCGCGCAAGGCCTTCGACGCCAAGAAGGACGACCTGAAGAAGAAGTTCGACGCGATCAAGGACGCGCGCGGCTTCCAGGTGAAGGAAGAGACGAAGACGAAGTGGGCCGAGAACATCGTCGAGAACACGACGAAGGTCTGCTTCAAGATCTCCTTGGATGCCAAAGAGGCCGCCGAGTACAAGAAGATCTGCGACGAGTACACGGAGAGCTTCGACGTGAAGTGAGCGCCCGCTCCGCGGGTCGCTGAAAGCCGGAAGCCCTCGCTCGAACGAGCGGGGGCTTCGTCGTTTCCGTCGGACAGGCTCACCCCTCCGCTACGGCTCGAGCACGACCTCGTGCCGGATCGTGACCGTCGGCTCGAGCATCTTCGTCACCGAGCAGTACTTCTCCATCGACAGCGCCACGGCCCGCCGCGCCTTGTTCTCGGCCACCGGCCCCTTGATGACGAAGCGAACCGCGATGTCGGTGAACACGGCCGGGATCGCGTCCTTGCGTGTGCCATCGACCTCGATCGTGAGACCGGCGAGCGGCTCCTTCTGCTGCGTCAGGATCTTCACCACGTCGATGCCGCTGCAGCCGGCCAGCGCCGCGAGCACCGTCTCCATCGGTTTCAGCGACGTGCCCGGCGCGCCCATGTCCGCGGGGCCATCCATGCGCAGCGTGCCGCCTTGCTCGTTGCGAGCCTCGAACGTCCCGGACCCGACTCTCTCCACCGTCACCTTCACGCGGCGCCTCCTTGGCCAAACAGCCCACTCGACAGGTAGCGATCCCCGCGATCGCAGATGATGACGACGAGCACACCTCGCTCGAGCTCGGCCGCCACCCGCAGCGCCGCCGCGACCGCCCCCCCGCTCGAGACGCCGGCGAAGACGCCCTCGTCTCGGGCGAGCCGACGCATCGTGTCCTCGGCCTCCTGCTGCGACACGTCGACCACGCGATCGACCCGCTCGGGCTCGAAGATGCGCGGCAGGTACGCGGCTGGCCACCTGCGAATGCCTGGGATCTTCGAGCCATCCGTCGGCTGCACGCCCACGATCTGCACCTGCTCGGACTTCTCCTTCAAGAAGCGCGAGGTGCCCATGATCGTCCCGGTGGTCCCCATCGACGACACGAAGTGGGTGACCTTCCCCTCGGTGTCGCGCCAGATCTCGGGACCGGTGGTCCGGTAGTGGGCCGCCCAGTTGTCGGGGTTCGAGAACTGGTCGAGCATCACGCAGCCCCCAGCGGCGACCTGCGCGCGAGCAAAGTCGATGGCGCCCTCCATCCCAGTGTCGGCCGACGTGAGGGTGACCTTCGCCCCGAAGGCCCGCATCGTCGAGACGCGCTCGGCGGTCGAGCTCTCGGGCATCACCAGCTCGAGCTCGTAGCCCTTGGCGCACGCGATCATCGCCAGCGCGATGCCGGTGTTCCCGCTCGTCGGCTCGATGATGCGCACGCTCTTCGACAGCTCGCCGCGACGCTCGGCGCCCTCGATCATGGACAGCGCGGGGCGGTCCTTGACGCTGCCTCCGGGGTTGTTCCCCTCGAGCTTGCCGTAGATCACGACCTCAGGGCGAGGGGCGAGCGTGGGCAGCGCGACCAGCGGGGTGTTGCCGATCAGATCGGTGAGCCGAGGCATATCGCCGGATTACATAGCGCGAACCCGACGCGGACGCTCGGGCGACGTTGCCTCGTCGCTCGCGGGCCCGGGCGCGCGAGCCGGTCGCTCTGCTATCGTTCGCCGGTGACCGTCGACGCCGCCGCCCTCATCAAGGTCCCCTACTCGACCCTCTGCACCGTGCTCGGGGTCGAGCCCGTAGCCTCCACGGCCGAGGCCATCGAGACGCTGGCGACGTTCGTGCCGATCGGCACGGACGGGACCGCGTGCCTGCTCGACGTGCCCCTCGCGGCGAGCCCCGACGAGCTCGGCAAGGCCCTGCTCGGCGTCGTGTCGCACGCCGTCTCGCTGCACGACGACCCTCGGGGTGTGCTCATCGTCCCCGACACGGCGCTCTCGGTGGAGCACCTGTCGGCCTACGAGACCGCCGTGAAGCACTTCGGCGAGGCTGGCGAGTGGGTCCCCGCCCCCGACGCCGAGGCGGACGTGCCCGCTGATCTCGCCGCGCTCATGGGCGGCGGCGGCGCGCTCGCGGGCCTACAACAGCAGCTCGCCGGGGACCCAAGGATGATGGCCGCGCTCGGAGGGGGCGGAGACCTGCTGCAGATGGCCCAGCAGCTGCTCACGCAGATGACGCCGGAGCAGCAGGCGCAGATCGAGCTCATGGCCAAGAGCATGTTCGGCCACCTCGACCCGAGCGTGCTCGGCGCGCCGCTGCCCCCTCAGCCGGCGGCGGACGACGAAGACGACGACGACCCCGAGTTCGGCAAGTAGCGCGGGCGCGCGAGCAACGACTCTCTTCGCGTGGGGAGGGCCCCACGCGACACCTCGCGCCGGGTTTCGTGCGCCTACGGGCGCGCGAAATCCGAAGGGCCCCGCGCTAGCGGGCGCGCGAGCAACGCCTCTCTTCGCGTGGGGAGGGCCCCACGCGACACCCTCGCGCCGGGTTTCGTGCGCCTACGGGCGCGCGAAATCCGAAGGGCCCCGCGCTAGCGGGCGCGCGAGCAACGCCTTAGCGCGGCGCGGGGGGCTCGCAGTCGCCCTCGGTGCTCACCTGCGAGTTGGTGCGGAACGTGTTGAGCAGCTGCCAGCTCTTCTTCATGTTCTGGGGGATCGTGCCGTCCTCGCGCACGTTCGTCACGTGGTACGAGTACTGGTTCCAGATGCGGCGCGCGGGGATCCAGCGGTCCTCGGCGTCGCGCAGGACGGTCAGCGTCACGCCGACGGGCTGGCCCGCGTAGTAGTTCGACACGTAGACAATCTCCGCGGAGCCGTCGTTGTCGACGTCGGCGACGACCGGGTACTCGATGAGCGTGCCGGAGGTGCGGGGCGACGTGAGGTTCTGCGCGCCGGTCACGCCGTCGAACACATAGATCTGCGTCTCGTCGGCGTAGATCGCCTCGGCCACGCCGTCGCCCAGGAAGTCGAAGCCAGTCGCTGTGGCGAGGCCCGAGAAATCGGTGACGTTCGCTGACCAGACCGGGGTCACGCCGCCAGCGGCGACGTCGTACATCGTGTAGTCGCTGCAGGTCGACGCGGCGATGTCTGCCTTGCCGTCCCCGTTGAAGTCATGAACGACCGCCGGCTTGCCCCAGCAGTTCGGCGCCGGGTTCGGATCGGTCGGACGGACCGGGCCGTACTTCAGGGTGCCGTCGTGCTCGACGACGGTGATGCCGTTGGTGCTCGTGAGGAAGACCTCGGGCTCGGGATCTGCGTCGAGGTTCGCGACGTGTGGGTGCTGCGGCGGGCCTGCGACCGACCAGTAGGGCGTGCCGTCGTGGTGGTAGGTCTGGTTGCCGAAGAGCACCTCGAGCAAACCGTCGCCGTCGAGGTCAGCGGCCGTTGGGGTGACGCACCAGTAGTTGGTGTCGTGCTCGACCCCGTTGGTCGGCGTGCCGAAGAGCTTGTTGCCGTTCGCGTCGTACACCTCCCAACCGAAGAGGATCTCGGGCGTCCCGTCGGCGTCGAGATCGTAGAGGTTGATGGTGGTGCACCAGCCCGCGCCGAGAGAGCCCTTGTAGTTTCCGACGGTCGGAGAGGTCCACTTGACGCTCCCGTCGGCCTCGAACGCGACGAGCCTCCCCGTCGTGTCGGCCCAGACGATCTCGGACACGCCGTCGGCGTCGATGTCGCCAAGCGCTCCGTACACGAGCCCGTCGACCATCGTCGAAAACTCGAGCTGCTGCAGCCCGTCGGTCCCGCGCAGCATGAAGAGCTTCGCGGGGGCGGCTGGCGCGAGCGAAAAATTGCCGAACGTGACGCTGTCGATGCTCGTCACCAGGATGTCGGGGATGTCGCACAGGTCGACCTCGCCGTCGGCGTTGTCGTCGTTGAGGTTGCCGACGAGCGGGGTGGAGAAGCTGCCGATGTACTGCGGGTTCGGCTGGCTCGGAGGGGGCGCGGTCCAGCTCCACTGCACCTCGGGCGCGAACGAGTCGGCCGGCGCCACCTCCACGCAGGGCGTGACGGCGTTGTCGCTGCCCGAGTCGTTCACCTTGCAGACGTCGATCGGCCCCGAGCTCGTCGAGCCGCCGAAGGACCCGGTGGAGCCGCCGCCCCCCGCGAACGTGTCACCGCCCTGGGAGGACGAGGTCGACCCGCCGCCCCCCTCCCCGGGGGGGATGTTGCCGGCGTCGCAGGAGCAGCCCGTGAGGGACAGGACGAGCGCGCCAGAGGCGCACCAGGTCGCGGTGCGGAGGGAAGCCATACCCGAGCGTCTCAGGCCGCCGCGGCGCGGTCAACCGGGCGCGCGGCCGAGCGGTGCGAGAGCAGCAGCCCCCGAGCGCACGGCAGCACGACCTCGCCGAGCACGCGCGCGGGTCCAGCTGACCTCGGCGGAGGTCAGCACGTAGGTGCCGGCTCGGACCGTCGGAGGCTCGGCCTCCTCGGCGCCGGCGAGCTCTCGCTCGCAGCGTTCGACCCGCTTGGCCAGGACCGCCGCGGCCACGTCGCCCCGCTCGGACGAGAGCATCCAGGAGAGCGCGCGCCACGCCAACAGTCCGTGCCGCTGTTCGTCGGACGCGATCTGCGAGAGCACGCCGCGAACGACCGGGTCGCACGCGCGGGCGCGCTCCTGCTGCGCGACCACCGCCGCGAAGGTCTCGCCGACACCCCTCCTCGAACAGCGTGCCGACGATCTCCTCGAGCTCGACGTCGTCGAGCGCGCCGTCGACGGCCAGCGGGCCGGGTCCGATCGGCTCGCCGGCGTACGCGCTCGCGAGCCCAAAGGCGAGCCGTGCGTGGATGAGCTCGTCCTGCATGGCGGCGGAGGTGTCCGCAAGCAGCTCGGCGGGTGCCCCGAGCGAGAGCAGCTGCATCGCGAAGCGCGCGAACGCCGCGATCGATGCGTGCTCGAGCTGCCCGAGGTGCGTCCAGCGCTCGGCGAGCAGGCGTCTGCGGTCCGCGGAGAGCGCCTCGACGTCGGGGAGCAGCGCGCTCGACCACACGCGCTCGCCGTTGCGCGTCGGTGGCGCGACGCGTGGCGCTCCCGCGACCAGGAAGGGCCGGCCCCCGATATCGCAGCCGTTGCTGCCGGAGCACTCGAACGCGCCACCCGGGCCGGACGGTTCACATTGGCAGCTGCTCCTCCCAGGGAGGCAGAGGTCCTCGTCGGTCGTGCAAGACAGCCGGAAGGTCGCCCCACCGCCGCACTCGTCCGTGGACACCCACACCACGCACTCCTCGCCGGGCTCGCAGTCCGAGCTCGTCCGACAGGTGTCTGCCCGGGCGCAGACGCCTCCGCGTGGCCCGCAGTGGCACACGCTCCCCTCGCCGCAGTCGTCATCGGCCGTGCACCCGGTGAAGCAGCTGCACCCGTCGCCCGGGCCCAAGAGGCAGCTGTCGCCCCCGGAAAACTCGAGGCACTCCTCCGCCGTGGTGCACTCTCCCCCGGTCGCGCCGCAGGCAAGCTCCGGGGGCAGCGGGCAGATGGCTTCCTTGTCGCGCACGGTGACGCCGCCGCAGTCGATCGTGTCGCTCTCGGTGGGGCTCGCGTCGCTGCAATCGAGCTGGATGGGGACGGCGGTGATCTCGGCCTCACAGCCGAGGAGCCCGAGCGCGGCGAGGATTCCGGTGCGAAGGGTCACGAGCGAGTCGGAGCGCATGAGCCCCGCTCAGCAAGCGACGTGCCCTTCACCGGGAGGCGTTGAAGCGCACGGGCATGATGACGTTGACCGGGCCGCCCTCGGGCATGGGGAACGCGATGCCGCGGATGTGCCCGACGACGCAGTCGACCGCCGCGCGCGAGACGTCTTTGCTCTTGCCGCTCGCGCTGGTGACTGTGCCGTTGGTCCCGATCCAGAAGTTGAGCGCGACGCCGACGGTCTGGAGGCTCGCCTCCTTCATCTCCCCGGTCACGCAGCCTCCCATCGCTCCCATGCGGGCGCGCACGCGCGACTCGATCGCGCCGGGCGGCAGGGTGCCCTCCTTGATGGGCGGCGCGCTCGGCTTCACCGAGGCCGAGGCCACAGAGGCGGCCGAAGCAGCGGACGACAGCGGCTCGGCGGAGCCCGCCGAAGACGGCGCGAGGGGCGCGGGAGAGAGCGCGAGGGCGATGGCGCTGGAGCTCGCGTCGACCTCGCCGGACGCGCTCGCCGGCGCAGCCTCGGGCGGCTCGGGAGGGGAAGCCGCCGGCGCGCTCGAGCGCGCGCGGAGCGCAGGGACGCCGAACGCGAGGCCCGCGGCGAGCCCGGCGCCGAGCACGAAGGTGCCGAGCGCGATGGCGGCCCCACGAGCACGAGGTGAGGACGGCGGCGCGGGGGACGCGGTCGCCACGGAGGGAGCGAGGGCCGGCGTGTGCTGGGCGTGCAGCGTCGTCGGCGCGAACGCGGCTGGCGTGCGGTGGGAGAGCGGCTGCGCGGACGCCGCTTGGACGCGCTCGAGCAACGTCGAGGCCGACGCGGGCCGCCGACCCGCGTCGAAGCTGAGCGCGTCGAGGATCACGGCCGCGAGCTGGGGCGTCATGCTGGAGCGATCGTCGGCCGAGAGCTTCGGCGTCACCCGGCCCATGGCGTCGCCCTCGTCCCAAGGCAAGCGCGCGGTGAGCATCAGGCACAGCAGCAGGCCGAGCTCGTAGAGGTCCGACGCGACGGTCGCGCTCTGCCCGAACAGCCGCTCGGGCGCCATATACGCCGGGGTCCCTCGCTGAAACCCTGCGCGGGTCGTGGTCGACGGCGCGCCAGCGATCTCACGGGCGATGCCGAGGTCGAGCAGGACCAGGCGATCTTCCTGCTCGAGCCAGAACACATTCTCCGGCTTGATGTCGCGGTGCACGAGGCCGACCGCGTGCAGCGCGGCCACGGCGCGCGCGACGTCCTCGAACAGGGCGAGAGCGCGCCCGAGCGGCAGGGGCCCGTCGGTCAGCCGGGACGCGAGCGAGCGCCCTTTGAGCCGCGGCATGACGATGAACGGCCTGCCGCCGGGCAGGCAGCCGGCTCCCAGCACCGGGACCAGCGCGTGGTGCGTCACCGTGCGCATGCGCTCGGCCTCGGCGACGAAGCGCTCGATCTGCTTGTCGTCGACCGAGAGGTCGGCGTGGAGCACCTTGAGCGCGACCTCTCGCTCGCCGTCTCGCGCGGCGTAGACGAGGGCGCTGCCGCCCTCGCCGAGCAGCCCAGTGATCTCGAACGAACCGAGTCGCTCGGGCAACATCGCAGAGCAAGGTAGCACGTCGGCCACGCCCGCCAGGCCGGCCTACTGGATGCCGTAGTCGCGCAGCCGACGGTAGAACGTGCGCCGCGGCATGCCGATGAGCTCGGCCGCACGCACCCGGTTCCAGTTGCACGCGGAGAGCGCCTGCAGGATGCGGTCGCGCTCGTTCGCGCGGTGAGAGTCGAGGCTCGTCGCCAGCGACTTCGGCGGGGCCACGCTCGCGCCGGCTTGGGTCGGGCGACGAGCTCCTCC
This sequence comes from Polyangiaceae bacterium, assembly GCA_016719945.1. Lineage (GTDB taxonomy): Bacteria > Myxococcota_A > Polyangia > Polyangiales > Polyangiaceae > Xiheicaenibacterium. The sequence goes on from JADJYE010000008.1 coordinate 405,996, forward strand.
CGCCGACGGATCGGTGAGCTCGAAGTCCTCCGGCTCGAGCTCTGGCCCGTCCGACAGGACCCAGGCGTTGAGCAGCGCGTTCTCGAGCTGCCGCACGTTCCCGGGCCAGCGGTGCGCGACGAGCATCTTCAGAGCGCCTCGCGAGACGCTCCGGCGCTCGCGGTGGTACCTCGCCGCGAAGATGCCCAAGAAATGATCGATGAGCATCGGGATGTCGTCGATGCGCTCGCGCAGCGGCGGGACGCGCACCTGGATCACGTTTAGGCGGTAGAACAGATCCTCGCGGAACGAGCCCTCCTCGACCATCGTCTGGAGATCGCGGTGCGTCGCGGCGATCACGCGGGTGTCGACCGCCTCTTCGCGCGCCCCACCCACGGGACGAACGAGCTTCTCTTGCAGGACGCGGAGCAGCCCCGCCTGCATCTTGTGGGGCATCTCGCCGATCTCGTCGAGCAGCAGCGTCCCCCCCGTGGCCTCACGGAACAGGCCCCGGCGGTCGCGGTCGGCGCCCGTGAAGGCGCCGCGCACGTGACCGAAGAGCTCGCTCTCGAGCAGGTGCTCGGGGATCGCTCCGCAGTTGAGGCCGAGGAACGGCTGCCGCCCTCGGGGCGAGGCGTTGTGGATCGCGCGGGCCACGACCTCCTTGCCCGTGCCGCTCTCGCCCACGATGAGGATCGGGACGTCGGTGTCCTTGATGCGATCGACGAGCGCGTACACCCGGCGCATCGCCTCGCTGGTCCCTACCAGGCCCTCGTACCCGAAGTGGCTCTTGATGACGGCCCGCGCCGTGCGCAGATCGCGGCGCGTGGCTTGGAGCTGGGCGGTTCGGTGACCAAGCAGCTCCTCGAGCTTCTTGCGCGCCTCCTCCAGCTCGCCGTTCGCCGCCTCGAGCGCCTGTGACCGAGCCTCGTTCTCCGAGACGAGCCTCGCGGTCTGGATCGCGATGGCGACTTGATCCGCGAGCGCGACGAGCACCGGCAGCTCGTCCGAGAAGCTCGCGACGCTGCGCAGCCTCGTCTCGAGGTAGAGGGCGCCGATGGTGCCGGCCGCGCGCGAGCGGATCGGCACGCACGCGATCGACTGGAGCATCAGCTGGTGCACCGAGACGTAGTCGACCATCCGCGCGTCATCGCGGGCGCTCGACGTGACGATGGGCTCGCCGGAGCGGATCACTCGCTCCGCGATCGACTGCGAGAAGCGCGCGTGGGGGTCGTCACCGGCCTGGTCCCTCGACGCGTGGATCGACAGGTCCCCCGGCGCGCCCCCCGCGCGCTCGCTCTTCAAGATGACGAACCCGCGCTCGGCGGCGAGCAGCGCGATCGCGTGGTCGGTCACGCGCTCGAGCAGGCGCTTCAGATCGTAGGTGCCCGCGATCTGGCTGTTGATCTCGAGCACCCGGGCGAGGCGATCTTCGCGCAGGCCGATCGGACTGGCGCCGGCCGCCCCCGCGGAAGCGGCCAGGGGTCCGAGGGGCGCGTGCAGGCTGACCTCGACTTCCCGGAGGGAGCGTCGAGAGGGATCGTCCCAGTAGACCTCACGCAGATCGCGGGGGAGCCGGGCCGCGATCTCCTCGAGCACGCCGAGCGCCGCCTCGCGGTCCTTGCGGGCGGCCAGCCGCTGCCCTTCGTCGATCAACAGCGCCGAGCGCGCCTGGTACGCGCGCGCGAGCCAGTCCCGCTTGCCGGAGGACTCGGCGGACTTGATCGACCGCTCGAACGACGCGAGCGCGAGGGTGGTGTCCCCCGCGAGCACCGCGATCTTGGCGCGCGCGAGCTCGAGGGCGGCGCGGTGCGCGGGGCTCTTGTCGAGCAGCTCCGCGGCGTGGGTCGCGCGCGCTCGCAGCTCCGACAGGTCCGACGACGCCGCCGGGCCGCCGAGGCGCGCGAACGTCGCGAACATTCCCTCGAGGACGGCCTCGGCCGCGTCGACCGGGCGCGCGAGCCGCTTGTATTCCTCCGCGCACGCGCGGCACAAAGCCTCCGCGCGCTCGTGCTCGCGAGACTTCGACGCGAGCTCGGCCTCGAGCGCAAGGAGCTGCGCCCTGAAGTGCGGAGGGAGCGCGAGGCGCTCGAGCGCCAGCGCCTCGATCGACACCCGTGCCCGCGCCGAACGCCCCAGGTAGAGGTCGAGGTTCGCCAGGTTGAGCAGCGCCTGGCGCAGCGTCGCTCGCCTGCCCGACCGCCTGCCCATGTCGACCGCCGCCTCGAGGTGCACGAGCGCCTGCGCGAGATCGCCCTTCGCCTTGGCGACCCCCGCGAGGTTGAGGCGGGTCGTCGCGAGCGTGCCCGCGTCGCTCGCCGCCTCGGCGTTCTTGAGCGCCTCGTCGTAGGCGGACTGCGCGTCGTCGAGCCGACCCGCGCGCTGGAGCACGAAGGCGAGCGAGCCGAGAGCGATCGAGAGCGTGCGCGGGTCCTCGAGCGCGCGCCCCAGGTCCACCGACTCCGAGAGCCACTCGAGCGCCTCGTCTTGCTTGCCGAGGAACGACTTCGCGAGGCCGCCGATCGCGCGCACCTCGGCGATGGTCACCACCAGACGCCGGGGCCCGTCGCTGCCCGCCGCGCGCTCGCCGATCTCGGTGATGGCGCCCTCCGCGGCGGCCTCGCTGGCGGCGTTGTCGCCCGCGCGCAGGTGAGCGCGGCCGAGCTCGAGCAGGTACTCGCAGCGCGCGACCTCGTCCGACTGATCGAGCTCGAGCGATATCGCTCCGAGCTCCTCGAGCGCTCGACGCCACTCACCTTGGTTCGAGGCCAGCCGCGCGCGCAGGATCGCGAGCTCGACCGAGCGGCGCTCGGAGTGCGGCACGAGCAGCTCGGCGGCCTCCTCGAAGTGGCCGCGCTCGAGGGTCGCGCGGATCTCGTCGAGGGCGGCCCGCGGGTCGACGGCGCCCTCGCGCAGCGTCCGCGGGGTGGCCTCTCGCGAGGCGACGAGCTTGTCGACGTCGGCGGTGCCGACGACTGGAGCGCCTTGGAGCTGGGCCACGACCTCTCGCAGCAGCCCTGGCCAGCGCTGGGCGCGCTCGACGATGTGCCGGACGACGACGTCATTGAGCGAGGGCAGGTTCCGCAAGACGAGGTCTCGGGCCGCCTCGGGCGGCAGCCGCGCCATGGGGAACACCTCGAGCGTGGGCCCTGGGATGTTCACCTCTGCGCTCGCCGTGACCACGAGCCTGGCCCCCTTCTCGCGGATCTCCCCCAGGCGCGCCGCGACGGCGGGGGGCAGGGCGTCGGCGTCGTCGACGAGGACGAAGAGCTGCGAAGGATCGGCGACGCCCTCGGTCTCGAGCTCGAACGCGCGCTCGGGCGCGACGCCCTCCGGGCCCTCGATCCAGGCGACCGTCCCCTCGGTGAGCCCGAGCGTCCAGGCGAGGCGCCGCATGAGCGTGCTGCGCCCGCTGCCGCGCGGGCCGGTCACCACCACCGCCCCGCCCCGAGCCATGGACTGGACGTGGGCTGCGAGCGCGCTCGCGGGCTCGTCGAGACCGACGATCGGCCACGCCACGGCCTGGCGCTCGGCCGCGATCGAGCGGAGCGCCGGGACCGCCACCACGAGCGCGTTGGCCAGCTCGTCGACGCTCGGAAACCGCGCCTCCGGGCGCACGTTGATCGATCTGGCGATCACCTCATCGAGCGCCCTCGTCTCCGCCGCGGAGAGCTCTGCGCGCAGCGCCTCGACGACGTCGCGCAAGGTGGCGCCGAGGGCGAAGACCTCCGCGCGCACGGTGAGCGCCCCCCCCTCGAGCAGCTCGGGGGCCGCGTACAGGAGCGTCAGCCCGCGCGGCTTCGCGCCCCGCTCGAGGTAGGCCGTGGCCAGGCCGAGGTCGACGAGCGTCGCCGCCCCGTCGGGCGAGACGATGATGTTCGCCGGCTTGATGTCGCCGTGAAGGAGCTGCGCGCGATGCAGGAGCGTCAGCTGGCGCGCCGCGCGGGCGACCGCGCCGAGCGCCAGCTCCGCCCGGGTGCGGTCCTTCGGCTCGCCCTTGCAGACCGCCGCCAGGCTCTCGCCCTCGACGAGCTCGCGCACGAGGTAGGGGCGCCCGGTCCCCGGGAGGCGACCGAAGCGCAAGACCCTCGGCACCTGCAGGCCCTCGAGACCCGACAGGGCTACGGCCTCACGCACGAGCGCGACCGCCTCATCCTGGTCCGCGTGCTCGGCGAGCGCCTTGAGCGCGACGATCTCGCCCGTCAGCCGATCTCGGACGGCCCAGACCTCTCCCCCGCCCCCCTTGCCGAGCGGCTCGACGGCCTCGAAGCGAGGCGGAAGCGTCGGCGGCATCTCAGATCGGGAGCTTCCCTCCGGCGCCGATCCCGAAGAAGAAGCCAGTGATGGAGAAGCCGGTGTCGAGCCGGAGCAAGAGCTGCTCGATGGGGACGAACTCGACCGCGATGTGCGGGAGCGCGACGTACGGGAACACGACCGGCTTGGAGCCGCCGTCGGTCCAGCTCTCCTCGGTCCAGTCCTCGCCGTTGGCGTCGGGGTAGTGGTCGTTGTCCTCGCCGCAGTACGCGACGCCGTCGGGCGTGGAGGTGCCGTCGCCGGGCCCGCGGCACTTGTTCCATTTCGCGCGGTCGTCGGGATCGATCGCCTCGGGGTCGTTGGGGTAGGCCTGCCCGCGGCGGATGTCGCCGAGCACGCCGGAGATGCCGACGCCTCCGCCGATGAGGATGGCGACGGTGCCCTTCTTGTCGACCTTGATGCGGCCGAGCAGGTCGACCGACGCGGTGATGAGCTTCAACGAGCTGGAGACGATCTCGTAGGCCTGATCGGGATCGTCCTTCGATTTGAAGACGAACTCGTTCATCGAGAAGTCGGCGTACGGGACGGTGACGGAGACGATCGTCTCCAGCGCGCCCATCTGCACGGTGAGCTCGGGCCCACCGGAGAACACGTTGACGATGCCTGGCCCGCCGTCGGCGAACATGCCGAACATGAACCCAGGGACGATGAAGTCGCGGAACCGGGCGCCGAGGTAGAGCTTGGTCTTGTTCGGGTCGGCTCCGGCGTCGGCCGGCGGCGCCGCTTCGGCTGGCGCCGCGGCCCCGTCTGCGGGGGCTGCCCCTGCTGGCGGGGTCGCCGTGACTGCAGGTTGAGCAGCAGAAGGTTGAGCAGCAGCAGAGCTCGCAGGATCAGGGCTCGTAGGGCCAGGGGTCGAAGAGGTCGAGCTCTGGGCCGACGCGATCGCAGGGGCAAGCGCGATCGTCGCCGTAAGGCAAAGGATGCAAGGCTTCACGGGGAGAACCTTTCTCGCACACCGCCGAAGGCGCCGCGGTGAATGAACGCTACACCAGCCGTCGCTGGGGGCGCCAGATCCAAGGAGGCCGCCGCTCGGGCGTGAGGGCTGGTAGACTACGTCGGCGCTCGGGGGCGGGGCGGGCGCGCGCCCACGCATGATCATCCACTCGAAGACGCTCGAACAGACCGTCGACCGCGACGAACGCGCCACGTTCCACAAGGAGCTGGTCGTGGTTCGAGCCAAAAGCAAGGGCGCGAGCGACGCCGAGGGAGTGCCCCTCGCGATGATCCGCAAGCGCCTCGCGAGCGCGCGGGAGACCCTCGCGCCGGTCATCCTCATCCACGGCTACGGCCAGAACCGGTACGCCTGGCACCTGCCGTCACGTAGCCTTTTTTGTTACCTCGCCCGGGGCGGCTTCGACGTCTTCAACCTCGAGCTCCGAGGCCACGGTCGGTCTCGACACCTCGGGGCGCACCCGCCGCGCAAGCTGGCGCTGTTCGTGGAAGAGGACGTCCCCGCGGCTGTCGAGGAGGTGCAGCGCCTCTCGGGCGGTCGTCCGGTCTACATCGTCGGGCACTCGCTCGGCGGCCTCATCGCCTATGCCTCGGCCGCGGCGATGCCCAAGCAGATCGCGGGGGTCGTGACGCTCGGCAGCCCGTACCAGTTCACCCACGGCTCACGCACGCTCTCGGCCCTGGCGCACGTGCTCACGGCGGTCGACCGCACCGTGCCCCTCGGCCACGGGACCCTCCCGCTGAAGCCGCTCTCCGAGACGATGCGCCTCCTGCGCGGCTTCATCGAGAGCCCCATCTTCCCGCTGCCGATCCGCGGCTTCGCGCCGCGCTCGCTCGAGCCGGTCGTGCTCGGCCAACACATGGCGCTCGCGATGGACACCGGCAGCATCAGCGTCCTTCGTCAGATGTTCCTCTCGTCGGTGCAGGCCCAGCGAGGCGGGCACTGCATGGGTGAGCTCGCCGACTACGCGGACAAGTTCGAGTCGCTCGACCTGCCGCTGCTCGTCATCGCCGGCGAACGAGACGATCTCGCGCCCCCCGCCTCGGTCGAGCCAGGCTTCGCCCGCAGCCGCTCCACTGACAAGACGTACCGGGTCTTCCCGCGAGGCCACATCGACATCCTGATGGGGCGAGACTGCCCCCAGACCATCTGGCCGCTGCTGCTGTCCTGGCTCACGACCCGCGTCCGCCGCAGAGCGACGCTCACACCTCCCCTCGGCACGAGCGTTTGAGGACCGACCATGGCGCTAAAAGACAAGATCCTCTCGGAGACGATGAAGCTCTCGCAGAACCCCGCGGTGGCCAAGCTGCTAGCGGACGAGCGCTTCATGCGCCTGGTGGTGCTGGCGATGAGCATGCCGGGCCGGGTCTCGACGTTCACGACGGAGCAGAAGGAGAAATTCGCGAAGGAGATGGGCCTCGCCACCTCCGACGAGGTGCGAGACCTCAAGCGCCAGCTCGCCGCCCTGGAGGACGTCGTTCGGCGCGTCGAGCGCAAGCTCTAGCCGCCCCTTGCGCGGCCCTCGACAACGTTGTTTCCTGCCGGGCACAACCGAGGGGAAATGGTCCGATGAAGAAGCTCGCCCTGCTGCTCACGCTCGCCGCGATCCCCGTGCTGGTCACGGCCTGCAAGTCGCCCGAAGAGAAGATCTGCGATCACCTCAAGACGTTCGTCGACGACGGCAAGTACTCCGACGAGGAGTGCAACACGGACAAAGAGAAGTTCAAGAAGCGCTGCAAGGACCCGAACAAGTACTTCGAGTGCCTGCTGACCAAGAAGGACGAGAAATCGCTCAAAGAGTGCGACTCGTCGTGCGAGCGGACGGACAAGTAGGCGTCAGCGCTTGCGGCGGCGCGAACCTGATCGCGTCGCCGCGGCGGCGACCGTGAGCGCAGCCAGCCCGAGGGCCGAGAGCCCAGGTGCCTCGCCCGCGCCGGCGACGCAGCCGCCGCCGTCGCTCGTGCCATCCCCACCATCGTCGTCGGTGACGGTGCCCGGCGGAGGCTTGGAGCAGTCGGAGTAGTCGTAGGTGCAGTCCGCCTTGCACGCGAGATCGCCGATGCCGAAGCTGAGCGCGAGGCAGTCGTCGAGCCGGAGCCGGTCGCCGTCGCACTCCTCGCCCTCGTCGAGCACGCCGTTGTCGCACTCCGCGCTCGAGCCCGCGGGGTTCTTACCCGGGTTCGTGACGTTGCCGCCGGGGTTCGCCATCCCGATGCGCCACGCGCACTCTGGATCGCCGAGCTCTTCGCCGTTGGTCTTGCCGTCACCGTCCGCGTCCCGGGGGCACAGCGTCTCCCAGATCACGTGGGCTTCTTGGATCGGCCCCGTGGGCTCGAGGTGCGGTCCCACTGACGAGCCGAAGTCGTTGAACGTTCGCGCCTCGGGCTCGCCGTGGCACGTCTCACACGAGAAGACCGTGCCGTTCGGGACGTCGTTCACTCGAAAGCTGCGCGCCTCTGCGGCGGCGGTGGTCGAGAGCGCGGCGGCGAAGACTGCAAAAGCAAGCGGCCGAGACATCACGTCGATGATACCCGGCCGACCTGACGCGAGCGATAGGTCTACAGCGCGTCGCTCGCGGTTAGCTCCGACACGAGCGTACTGGACGCGGCCGGGTCCTCCCCCAGCCGGCCGATCGACTCGACCTCAGGCACCGCGGCCTTCAGCACTGTGAACGTGACGTCGCAGATGTTTCGCCCCTCCTGGAGGGTGTGGATGCCGGGGTGCACGAGGCGCCCGCCGGCCCGGCCTGCGACCAGGCACGCCAGGCTCTGACGCGAGTCGAAGTCGTGGCTCCACCCGTCGAGGCAGTCGCTGCCCACGAGGACGGCCGCGTTGTCGAGCAGGTTCGTGGTCGGCGTGTCCTCGGTCGTCATCAGGCGGTTCAGGAAGTAGCCGAGCTGGGTCATCGTGAAGGTGAGGCCGGTGTTGAAGCCCGCAAGGCCGCCGAAGTCCTCCTCGATGCCCTGATCGTTCACGGTGAACGCGTGCGAGTTGTTGTGGTGCCCCAGCACGCTCGTGCCCGGGAAGACCGTGTCGCTCGCGCCCTCGTGGAACAGGACGCTCGCGACCCGCGTGACGTCGCACGCGAACGCGACCGCGAGCAGGTCGCTCATGATCTCGTTGACCAGCGCCAGCGGCTCGACCCCGCCGACGTCAAGGTTCTCTTCGGTGGGCTCGGCGGGCGTCGCGCAGGTGGGGACGACGGTGTCGATCTTGGCCTCCAGCTCGGAGAGCCCCTCGAGGTGCGCCTCCATCCGCGCCTTGTCCTTGGCGCCCAGGCGTTTGTCGAGCCGCTTGGCCTGCTCGCGGACCGCCGAGAGCACGCTGAGGCGCGTCGGCTTGCTCGGGTCGTCGAGCGGGGGGATGCTGCCGAACAACGTGTAGTAGGCGAGCTTCGGGTTGCGCTGCGGCGGCAGCGGCTCGGTCGGGCCCTTGTGCGACAGGGCGTGCATCGTGGTACCGAAGTCCGCCCCGCTGATCTTCTTGGACACGCCGAGCTGGATGCTGCGAACCGGCGTCAGATCGCCGACGTAGTCGGCCGCGACCTGATCGATCGTCGGCCCGCCGGAGTTCGAATAAAAACCCTGGAAGCACTCGGGCGAGTTGTTGGGGCAGCTCGCGTCGTACGTGTACCCATTGAACAGGGTCATGCCCTCGTGGTGCGTCTGGCGCTGGGCGCACAGGTTCCTGAAGTAGCTGGGCACGCTCACGTAGTCCCTGACGGCCGCGAGCGGGCTCAGGTGCTCGGAGAGCGGGTAGCGCGGCCCCGTCACCGGCGTCGTCACGCCGCCCGGGATCCAGCGCGCGCGGTTCACGCCGTTGCCGAAGAACCAGGTGACCAGGCGCACGGGGAGCTGGGCGCCCCCCGCGAGCGCCGTCCCGTGCGAGCTCAGCATGATCTCGAGCAGCGGGAGGCCGACGGCCACCGAAGCGCCGCCCGCGAGGACGCCGCGCAGCACGGCGCGGCGCCCGAGCACGTTGGGGCGAGGTGACAGGTTGGTGGCGCGAGTGGGCAGCAGGAGCTCGAGCAATCGGTTGCGCTTCATGGTCATCTCCCGATCACCGGGGCTCGTTGACGAGCCGGAACGCTGGGCTCGCGGCGATCTCCACGAGCAGTCCTTGGACGCTGTACCCGCCGTTCGCGAACGCCTCGTCGATGGCGAGCAGCGCAGGCTCTTCGCCGTCCACCTCGAGGTGGCCCATCGACTGGCGGAACAGCTGCCGCGCCATGCAGATGGGCGCGTCATCGTGCTCGCGGAGGATCTGGGCGACGCCGCTCAGCCCCTCGAACTCGCCGAAGCCGTTCACCTGGCCCGTGAGATCGATCGGCAGCCCCTGATCGGTCTCGCGGACCTGACCGACCGCGTCGAAGCTCTCGAGCGCGAGCCCGATCGGATCGGTCTGCGCGTGGCAGGATTTGCAGCCGTCTTGCTCCATGTGGATTTCGAGGCGCTGGCGCATCGTCTTCGGCTGCCCGTCGTCTGGCGGGAACGTCGGGTTCACGTCCTCGGGCGGGGGAGGCACGGGGTCACACAGCAGCGTGGTCAGCACGAAGAGCCCGCGCTTCGTCGGCGAGGTCATGCCCGGGTGCGCGAGCTTGGCGAGCAGGCTCGGCTTGGAGAGCAGACCGACCCGGCCGTCGATGCTGATCTTCTGGAACGCCTCGCCGGTGAGGCTGAGCCCGTAGAGCCAAGCGTTGTCTTGGTTGACGAAGGTGAAGTCGGCGTCGAAGATCTCCCGCGCGTCGGCGTTGCGGGTCCACACGATGTCGTCGAGGAACAGCAGCGTCTCCTCGGCGATCGCGGCGCGCGTCGCGTCGGTGAAGAACGGGTAGGTCTCCGGGTCCTTCTGGATCTGCATGATCGTGCGGAGGTTGAAGATCTCCGAGTAGAAGGTGCGCAGCGCCGCCCTGGCCTCCGGCAGCTCGAGCAGCTCCGCCGCGACGGCGCGCACGCCCTGCTCGTCGTCGAGCTCCCCAGCGTCGGCGCGGTCGAGCAGCTGAAGGTCGGGGGTGCGGCCGAGCAGAAAGAACGAGAGGCGCGACGCGATCTCGCTCGGGCGGAGCTTGCGGTGCGTGGGCTGCTCGTCGTTCGCGTCGCCGATCTCCACCTGGTAGAGAAAATCGGGCGACTGCACGATCGCGCTCACCATCGCGGCGACCCCTTGCTCGGGCTCCTCGTACTCGGCGGCCGCGAGCAGCGCGACCGCGACCAAGCCCTCGATCTCCTCGGTCTCGAGGTGCCGGCGCCAGGCGAGGCGCCCGAGTCGCTCGGCGATCTGGGAGAAGCAGCCCTCGTCTGCGACGCCGCTCGGCGTGCAGCTCATGACCCGCTGGCGCGCCGTCGGGTCCGAGAGCGACAGCTCGCCCAGCCGGCGCGACGTGAGCTCGTACAGCTCGACCGCCTGCGGCGAGACGGCGTGCTCGACCGCGCCGATCGCGTCGAGGCCGAGCGCCGAGGTGTCTTGGGGGATCTCCAGCTCGGAGAGCACCCCGTCCCCGAAGATCAGCCGGACGCTCGCCTCGTACTGCTTGGCGGTGAGCTTGCGGAGCCCGCCGGGCGCAGGCGTGATCTGCTCCTCGACGGGAGGCTCGGGCTCGGGTCTGGGGCGGGTCTCGGTGTCGTCGCCGCACGCGGCGAGGGCCAGGAGGCAGACAGCGGCTATCGAGCGCAGCGGGACGCGGTGCTGAGGCATGAGGCGCGAACCTTCGTGGTGCCCAGGGGGCGCTTCGTTCACTCGGGGTGGGTCGAGATACGGCGGGGTGGCAGGGATGTTTCCTCGGTTGCAACCCATATGCCCGGCGCTGGCCCGCTTGATCACGGCGGAGACGCGCGAGGCGCGTGCCTTCGTGTGCCAGCCGCCCGACAAAAGGCTAACAGCCGCCGCCCCCAGGGCGCCGGCTGCTAGCTCAAAGAAGATCCGAGGCGTCGACTGGGACGCGACGCGTCACTTCGCGTCGCCGCGAGCGTAGATGCTGGCGACGTAGTCGAGCACGTCCCGCGCGGAGACCTCGTTGTAGCCGAAGTACTTCATCATCCGCGTCTTGATGATGTCGATCTTCTCCTGCGTCTCCTTGTCGATCACGTTCGAGATCAGGGTCTGCAGCTTGATCGAGTCCTTCTGGTCCTCGAAGAGCTTGAGCTCGAGGGCGCGGCGGAGCCGGTCGTTCGTGTGCCACTCGAACTTCTTGCCGTCGACCGCGAGCGCGCCGATGTAGTTCATGATCTCGCGGCGGAAGTCCTCTTTCCGATTCTCCGGGATCTCGATCTTCTCTTCGACGCTGCGCATGAGGCGCTCGTCGGGCTCGATGTCCTGGCCGGTGAAGCGGTCCTTCACCTTCTCCTTCAGGACGAAGGCCTTGATCGCGTCGATGTAGTTCGCGGCGAGCTTCTCGATCGCCTCTTCGTCGGCGCTGATCGCGCGCTGGACCTCGTTCTTGACGATCTCTTCGTACTCCCGCTTCACCATGCCGATGCACTCGGAGAAGCGCTTCTTCTCCTCGTCGTTGGTGAGCAAGGAGTGGTGCCTGAGCCCCTTCTCGAGCTCGGCGAGCACCATGAACGGGTTGATGGTCCCCTCGCCCATCTCGTTGACGAGCGCGTTCGAGATCTTGTCCTGCACGTAGCGAGGCGAGATGCCGGCCATGCCCTCGCGCTGGGTCTCCTTGCGCAGCTCCTTCACGGTGTCCTGCGTGTACCCGGGCAGCACCTTGCCGTCGTACAGCTTGAGCTTCTGCAGCAGGCTCAGGTTGTGCTTCTTCGGGTCCTCGAGGCGCGTGAGGACGGCCCACATCGCGGCGACCTGGAGCGTGTGCGGGGCGATGTGCTTGCCGCGGATGCGCTCCTTGTTGAAGTCCTTGTCGTAGATGCGGATCTCTTCCGTGATCTTCGTGATGTAGGGGATGTCGATCTTGATCGTGCGGTCGCGCAAGGCCTCCATGAACTCGTTGTTCATGAGCTTCTTGTACTCGGCCTCGTTGGTGTGGCCGATGATGACCTGGTCGATGTCGGTCTGCGCGAACTTCTTCGGCTTGATCTTGTGCTCTTGGGTGGCGCCGAGCAGATCGTAGAGGAAGGCGACGTCGAGCTTGAGGATCTCGATGAACTCGACGATGCCGCGGTTGGCGACGCAGAACTCGCCGTCGAAGTTGAAGGCTCGCGGGTCGCTGTCGGTGCCGTACTCGGCGATCTTCCGGTAGTTGATGTCGCCGGTCAGCTCGGTCGAGTCCTGGTTCTTCTCGTCCTTCGGCTGGAAGGTGCCGATGCCGATGCGGTCCTTCTCGGACAGCACCAGGCGCCTGACGCGGATGTGCTGCATCACCTCGGCCCAGTCGCCCTTGTACTTCTCCATCAGCTTCTTGAAGACGAACCGGCTGGCGGGGTCGAGATCGCCGCTGACCTTCACCTGGAAGCGATCGTTGGACAGGCCGAGCTCGCGCACCGCGCGCTCCCTCCACTCGAGGGGGATGAGGCGCAGCGGCTCCTCGTGCATGGGGCTGGGGAAGCGCTCGGCCTCGAGGCTGGTCATGCCGATGTCGGCGAGGTGGACCCAGTCGAAGGTGTAGAGCGCGCCGTCGTGCGTTCGCGAGTAGTGCTCGAGGCCCTTCTTCAGCAGGCGGGCGATGGTCGACTTGGCGGAGCCGACCGGGCCGTGCAGGAGGATGACCCGCTTCTCCGGGCCGTAGCCCTCGGCGGCCGCCTTGAGCACATGCACGAGCCGCATCAGCGGGATGTCGAGGCCGAACACCGCGTCCTTGCCGCCGTCGATCTCGTCCTTGAAGAAGTTGTACCGGATGAGCTTCTTCTTGACGTCCGTGTACTCCTCGGTGCCGTACCGAATGATCATGTCGTACGCGCGCTGGAACGCGTTGCGCGTGACCTGCGGGTTCTTCCGGACGATGTCGAGGTAATCCTCGAAGCTCCCCTCCCAGGAGAGGTCTCGATACAGGTCGTAGTCCTGCATCGAAGCGATCTTCGCGACCATCGAGCTCGACGTTTCGGTCATCCGCCTATCCTCTTTTGTGGTTCCGCTTCGGGCCGTGAGTGCGAGGGCAGCGTAGCAAAAGAAGCTCGAACGGGGGCGCTTCGATACTCGGCCCTGGCGCCCGTTGGAATACGGCCTAAGGTTGAGTCGTCCATCGTTCGCCGCGCGGGGCTCCCGCGAAAGAAGGACCCATGTCGAAGATCTTCGCCTGGCTGTCGTCCGCATTCGTGCTGCTGTTCTTCACGTCGATCGCCAGCGCGACGACCAAGTCGTTCACCGCGGCGTCGGCGTCGTTGCCGTCGGACGTCGAGGTGCTCGCGACGAGCAACCTGAAGAGCGTGCGCAGCACGGAGACCTTCAAGACCGTCTTCCCCGAGCTGATGAAGCTCGGCGGAGGCGTAGGGGCCGCCGTCGACACGGTCAAGAAGGAGTGCGGCATCGATCCGGTGAAGGCGTTCGATGACGCGACCATCGGGCTCGACAAGAAGGACAAGGGCGCGGTCTTCTTCGCGCTCTCCGGGGTCAGCGAGCAGAAGCTGCTCGACTGCGTGGCCAAGGTCGCGAAGGCCGAGAACAAGTCCACGGTCAGCACGAAGAAGTCGGGCGCCATCACCGAGGTGAAGAACGACAAGTCGGGCCAGACCGTGTTCTACGCCTGGCTGCCGGGCGACGTGCTCGTCGTGGCGACCGAGCCCGACGACAAGCCGCTGCTCGAGCGCATGCTGGGCGGAAAGGGTGGCCTGTCGAAGTCGCCGGTCGCCGGCCGGCTCTCCAAGATGGATCCGGGCGCGGCGCTCTCGGTCGCGTTCGCGAAGCAGCTGCCGGTCGAGAAGATGACGGTCAAGGGCGCGAACGTGAACGTCGCGGCGAGCGGCGGGAACGTGACGGCCACGACCGTCCTCGAGATGGCGAGCAAGAAGGAGGCGGAGCAGATCGTGACGATCGCGACGATGGCGGCGGCGATCGCGAAGCCGAAGGGGGCGCCCAAGGAGCTCGAGCGGCTCCTCAAGTCCATCAACGCGAGCTCGAGCGGGGCGGACGCGACGATCACCGCGCAGAGCACCGAGAAGGAGCTCGCGGTCGTGCTCGGCTGGGCCCTGAAAGAGGCCCTGAGGTTCTGAGGGCTACGGCTTCGCCGGGCGCACGAGCTTGCCGCCCTGAACGAGCCCGGGGTAGTCGCTGAGGTACTTCGCGGGCTCGCCGGGCTCGGAGCCGTCGATGAAGAACGACTCGCCCGGCCCGGCGCGCCGCACATCGATGTGCACGAAGCGGTGCTTCGGGTAAAAGCCGCAGCCGATCCCCTTGAGCTTCGTGCACGCCCTGAACAGCTCCTCGTTGTCGACGCGGTGCACGGTGATGTCGAGCGCGCGCCCGTCGGCGTGCAGGCTCTTGTGGCCCGAGCCGTCGTTCACCTCGGCGCTCGGACGGTACCCGCTGTAGAGGATGATCGGCTTGCGCGGGAAGGCGTCGGCGAGCTGCTGCAGCGCCCAGACCAAGCGCGGGTGGGTCATGCGGACGCCGGCGGTCCACTCCCGTCGAGCGCTCCACGCGTCGGGCGCCGGCTCGTCGGGCAGGAGGTCACCAGGGCGGGCGACCTCCGGCGGGCGCGCCAAGATCGAGAGGCGGTCGAGCGCCTCGGGCGCGACGGAGCCGTCGCAACGGACGAGGTCGAAGCGATCGCTCTCGCCGCCGGAGCGCATGATCTGGACGGGCTTGCGCCGGCACCTCCAGTCGACGACCGGCTTGAGCGGCGGGAGGCGGAAGACCCCGGCGAAGCCGTCCGTCGTGAGGCCGAAGCCCGTGGAGTCGAACGCGGGTGAGATGCCGAAGTCGTAGCGGCTCATGAACGCGCGCTGGCTCAGCAGCGACAGCTCGGGCCCGAGGGAGGCGTGGTCGTCGCTGCCGAGATCGAAGATCTCGCTGGCCAGCCAGGCGTCGCGAGCGGCCGGTGGAGAGAGGATGGATGCTTGGGCGTCGATCGCAGCGGTGGGCGCCCACGACAAGGCGTGCGCTGGCTCGCGGACCCACCGGCCGTAGGGCCCCGAGGTGTAGAGGCGCACGGGCCCGAGCCGGTCGTTTCCGGCGTCGCGCAGCGGCTGCAGCAGATCGATGGCGTGCGTCGTGCGAGGGCGATCGAGGCGGAACTCGATCTCCCGGGGCGGCTGCTCGAGGAGCATCTGCGCGGAGGCGGGGCCTCCCGCGGCGAACGCCAGCGCGAGCGCGGTCGCGACCGCGACGCGCCGTCGCCTCGGCGGCGAGCGGCGGCGGGGGGCTTCGGCGGCGGGGGACATCGAGATCGCGCCAACGATGAAGGAGGACGAGGCCAGAGGGAAGGCCTAACGCGCCGAGGCCCTGCGCAGCCGGTCGTTGACCGCCGCCCACTCGGGCGTGACGGGAGGCTCTTGAACGACGATCCGGTCGACGCCGGCGTCCTCGAGCGCGTGTAACGAGGCGTACAGCAGCGCCGCGTAGGCGGCCGGCTCGGCCGGCGAGAAGCGGACGGCAGCGGCGTCACTCGGGGCGATCGCGCCCTCGAGCAGCAGATAGCCCGCGCCCGACCCGAACGCCGCCGCGCTCGGCAGCGCCGTGAGCAGCAGCGGAACGCGCGGAGCGTAATGGCGAGCCATGGCGCCGGGGGCGCGCATGGGGGCGCCCTCCACCTCGACGCGATCTGCGGCGTCGCGCGCGCCGCCCGCGACGCGCGCGATCTCCTCTCGCGAGACCGAGCCTCGCCGCAGCACGACAGCCAGCGAGCTCGTGACATCCACGATGGTCGACTCGATCCCGAACCCCGTGGGGCCCGCGTCGAGCACGAGCACACCGCCGCCGAGGCTCTTCTCCACGTGCTCGGCGGTCGTCGGCGAGATGGCCGTGGAGCGGTTCGCGCTGGGCGCTGCGACCGGGACGCCCGCAGCCAGGAGCAGCGCGCGCGCCACGGGGTGCGCGGGCACGCGGAGCGCGACGGTGGCGCCGCCCGCCCTGGCGACGGCAGACACCGCGCCGGGCTTCGCCCTCACCACGAGGGTCAGCGGACCGGGCCAGAAGGCCTGGGCGAGCGACCGCGCCGCGTCGCTCGGCGAGTCGACCAGCGCGAAGGCTGCCTCCGCGGACGCGACGTGGACGATGGTCGGGTTGTCGGCGGGCCGCCCCTTCAGCGCGAAGATCCGGCCCACGGCAGCGTCGTCGTCCGCGCGGGCGCCGAGCCCGTACACGGTCTCGGTGGGGAACGCGACGAGCCCACCGGCGCGCAACAGCTCTGCTGCGCGCTCGATGGCGGCGGGATCAGTCGGTAGGCGCATGACGAGCCGCCGTTATACAGGCGCTCGCATCGGGCGCGACGTCGTCCTTCTTGGGTCGAGCGACGACGGTGAGGAAGCTCACGCGATCCGGCTCGATCTCGATCTCGGCGCCCTCTCCGCGGAGCCTCTGGTTGTTGAAGGTCACCGTGTAGCGCCCCGCCGGCAGCGTGGCGGCGAAGTGGGAGTCCTCGCCGCTCGTGTCCACGTCGCAGACCTCGACCCGCGCGCCGTCGGCCCCCACGAACGCGAGGTCGCCGCGGGACGGGAAGCCCGCGCCCCCGCGCGGGGCGACGCGGACCTCGACGTCCCCGATCCGCCGCCCCTCGGACTTCGCGACAGCGACCGCCAAGGCGCCGGTGTCCGACCGCTCGAGCGGGGCGACCATGCGCGTGATCACCACGGCGTCGCCCGCCCCGGGGGCGCTGTCGGCGTCGACGATCAGCCGCGGCCCGCGGGCGGCGGCGGTGACGCGCGCCCCCTCGAACAGCGGGCGCAGGAGGTAAGCGCCGTCGCCGCCCAGCGACGCGCCGAAGCCGCTGCCGCTGTCGACGATGGGGCCCGCTGCCCCCTTCGCGTAGAGGCGCTCGTCGAGCAGCCCGCTGCCCACGTTCGAGGTGTCGAGGTTGCCCTGCTCCAGCTTGATGTGGGTGTGCACGACGATCGCCTCGACGCCCGGCGCGGCGTCGTAGCGCGTCGAGACCGTGAAGCGAGTGCCGTCGATCGCGGACCGATCGAGCGTGCCGGACACCTCGACGTACGCCGCCTGCGTCGCGTCGTCGAACCCCGTCTTCAGCGTGTCGTAGACGATGGGCGCGCCGAGGACGTCCAGGTCGATGCGGTCGAGCCCGTCCATGCTGGCGGGCTTGCGCGCGAGATCGACGAGCCGGCCGCCGCGCTCGCTCCCGTCCACGTCGGTGATCGCGGCGAGGACGTGCCCGTTCTCCAGGACGTAGTCCCCGACGCGCGCGCCGCGCGCTTTGCCTTCGGGCAGCTGGCCCGGGAGCAGCGCCCGCCGCACCTGCCCAGGGACCAGCTGCTTGTCGAACGTCCCGATGTAGCCCATCTTCATCGCCAGGAGGAAGCGGTCCTCCGCGCCGGGCGCGACCTCGATCATCCCCTGTTGTCGAGGCGCTGAGCAGCCCGACAACCACGACGACAGCGCGGCGATGACAAAGAGACGCAGGCGAGTCACGGAGGTGAGACTCCCTGCGGGCGTCGAGCTTGGATGGGTCTGGGCACCGGGCTGCTCCCCGTAGCCTAGCCGCCCCATGTAGCATCGGCCGCAAGATGACGACCCTCCAAGAGGACGCGTTGCCCCCCGGCCTGCTCGAAGAGCGCGGCGAGGCGCGCCTGCACCTCGGCGGCACGGAGCGCAAGGCGGGCTGGAAGAACCTGAACGCGCAGCCGTCGGCGAGCGTCGACTTCGTGGGAGACATCCGCGATCTCACCCAGTTCGGGGACGCCTCTCAGGACATGGTCTACGCGTCGCACGTCCTCGAGCACCTCGGCTACCAGAAGGACCTACCGCACGCCCTCGCCGAGATCGTGCGCGTGCTCAAGCCCGAGGGTCGCTTCTTCGTCAGCGTGCCCGACCTCGCGGTCATGTGCCGGCTCTTCGCCGACCGCGGGGCCACGAACAAGCTGCGGATCGCCGTGATGCGGATGATGTTCGGGGGACAGATCGACCCCTATGATTTCCACTTCGTCGGCTTGTGGGACGAGTACCTCGCGTTCCTGCTGTTCAAGGCGGGCTTCTCTGCCGTCTACCGGGTCAAGAGCTTCGGCTTGTTCGACGACACCAGCGAGCTCACGTTCGACGACGTGGCGATCAGCCTCAACATGGTGGCCGTCAAGTAGGGTCAGCCCTCGGCGCCGAACACCAGCGCCCGGACCGACTGCTCGTCATCGTCGGCCATCGAACGCGCCAGGGACGCGCGGTCGCCCCGGCGCGGCGTCAGCGCCCACGCCACGCAGTCGGCGAGCTCGACCGCCGAGAGGCACAGGTGGGAGTTCGTGTTGTAGCTATCGGTCATCCGCCGCCACAACGCGGCGACGCGCCTGACGACCTCGAGCATTCCCAGGGCAGACGCGCACGCGGCGACGCCTCGCGCGAGCTGCAGGCGATCGGACGGTGACAGCTCGCCGGTCTCGAGCAGCGCCACGTCGGCGTCGAGCTCGAGGGCGCCGTCCACCGCGCCGATCTCGGCGAGCCCCTTGAGCAGGACGAGCCGCGCGACCCGGGTCGGCGTGTCGCGCGCGGCGCCAAGGATGCTGCCGATGCGGCGATAGAGCCGCTCGAGCTCGGCCCGCGACGGCCCGCGGCGCAGCTCCCCCGCCCCGCGCACCACGTGCGGCACGACCGACGCGACCTGTGAGATCGGCAGCTCGGCGACCTCCGAGGTCAGCTGCCCCACCAGGAGCGCCGCGAGGTCGTGGCGCCTGAGCCGCTCCGCGAGCGCGACGATCGACGACACGGCGCGCACGCGGTCGAGCGGCTCGAGGGTCAGGGCCACCCGGACCACGCCCTCGAGCCTCGGGCCCGAGACGCTCCGCGGCGCGTACGCGAGCGCGGCCGTCCAGGCGGCGAGCCGCTCCCTGCGGGGAGAAGGATCGGCCTCGCGCTCGCACAGCACCGCGACCTCATCGAGGATCGCCGCGGCGTCGCTCGGCAGCGGCGCGTGCGCGACCCGGGTGACCCACTCGGCCGCGCCGCCGGGCTCGGCCTGCCCGAAGCTGCGGAACGGATCGAGATCCGGCTCGGGCTCCAGGAGCTTCGAAGCCTGTCGAACGCGATCGACCTTGTAGCGCTCGAGCCTCCCGAGGCGCTGGATCGCGGCGATGGTCTCCGGGGGAAGCGGCGCTCCCTCCACCTCCTGCTCGAGCGCCTGCTGGACCCTCGCCGCGAACGACCGCGACAGCACGTCGTGGACAGGGTCGGCCGAGGGCAGGACCGAGAGCGCCGACTCGAGCAGCGACCGAGCGCGCGGAGCGTCCCCCGCGCGACCGATCGCGCACGCGAAGACCAGGCGGACGTACGCGAGCGTCGCCTCGGGGCTGCCCTCGAGCAGGCCCTTCACGCGAGGCGTCGACTCGAAATGCGCCAGGCCC
Organism: Polyangiaceae bacterium; assembly: GCA_016719945.1. Lineage (GTDB taxonomy): Bacteria > Myxococcota_A > Polyangia > Polyangiales > Polyangiaceae > Xiheicaenibacterium. Next base: position 425,631 of record JADJYE010000008.1, read on the forward strand.
TCGCCGAGCAGGCGCACCCGCTCCGCGGCCCGCGGGTCCGAGAGCGCTCGTACGGCGCGAGGAAGATCGCGGCCCAAGGACAGCCCGCGCTCGAGGCGCGCGAGCGCTCGGTCGCGACCGCGGGCCAAGAGGAGCGGGTCACCCCCACACAGGTCTGCCAGCGCCGAGCGCGCGAGCCACGCGCTCCTCACGTCGAGGCGCGCATCAGCCTCGTCGATCAGCGACGCCGCCGCCGACAGCGCCCCGCTGGGGGCCAGAGGGGCCCCCTCGCCGGTGGCGAGCAGGAGCGCGACGAGCAGCTCCGGGTCGCACGGCCCCCGCTCGTCGCGCGCGAGCGCCAACGGCCACGCCTGCGAGCCGCGCAGGCCGCGAGCGGCGAGCGCCATCGCCAGCAGCGCGCGGCGGGCCGCGCTCCCGACGGCCGGGGAGGTCGCTGCGCGCGCGAACGTGATGCGCGCCTCGACAGCAAGCCCAGCGGCCGCGTAGGCCTCGCCGAGCTCGAGCCAGGCGCTGTCTCGCGACGGCGCGGCGAGCGGCTCATCCGAGCCTCCGATCGCTTGTTCTGCGGCGAGGAGCCGCGCGTCCAGCTCGGTGCGCGGAGTGGGGAGCTTCACGATCCGGGCTTGGGGCGGCGCGGCCGGCCGAGCGGGGCGCGCGGCCGGCTCGGGCCGCTCGACCAGCGGCGCCGGCGAGCGCGCGGGGGCGCGCGCGGACTGAGGCTTCGGACGAGCTTCGGGCTTTCGCGCTTCGCGCGGCTCTTCAGCGGCGCGTGGGAGATCACTGACGACGAAGGCCTCGGGCTCGAAGCTCACGTTCCGGACCCACGGCTCCAGGTCGGCCTTGCTCGCGGCGATCTCGGTCCAGTCCGACAGCGGGTTGAAGCCGGAGATCGGCGCCGACTCGACGACGACCCGCCCTCCTCGCTCGGTCAGCCAGCGGACGCGATCGTCCGGTCCGCCGATCGCGAGTCGCAGCCGGTGCGGCGCGACGGGGGGATGAATCCACGCGCCCGACCGGCACGTAGACGTCGCCGAGCTCGGGGAGCGGCGCGTAAGGCTCTCCTTCGATCACCAGCGGGGGCGGCGCCCCCGGCAGCGAGCGCAGGACCACGGTCGGGGCGGCGGGCTCACCCGAGACGAGGAAGCCGATCCCTGTCAAGACGTGCTCGCTCGCGCTCTCGGCGAGCCGGTCGAGCGCCCGCGCGCCATCGCTTCGCAAGACCCAGAGCTGGGGGGCTCGCTCGCGCACGCCTCGAATCAGTCGGAGCGGCACGACGAGCTTGCTCGACGGTGGGGCAGGCGCCACCACGGGAGCGCGCTCCACCTCGAGCTCGAGCTGCGCTTGCGCGTCACCGAACGCCGAGCGCGCGGCCACCTCGACGGTCCCTTCGCGATCGACGAGCACCACCTGGCCGTCGGGCGCGCGGAGCGCGGAGAGGTCCGGGTGTGACCATCCGAGCTCCAGCCACACGTCGTCCCGGCGCGGGTCCACGCGGGCGAAGACCGAGGTGTCCCCGAGTCGCTCGAGCGCGCGCTCGACGTGGTAGCAGGACGCTCCCGCCGCGACGAGCAGCATCCCCTCGCCTCGAGCCGACGTGAACGAGGCGAGCTCGAGCCGCTCGGCGCCGAGCCCGAGCAAGGTGGCCGCGAGCTCGAGCCCCGACGACGCCGAGCCGACCCGAAAGAGCACCACCTCCAGAGCGGGCGGGTCCTTGGCGCGCGTCGGCCGCACGATCGCGAGCCAGAACGGTGCTTCCCGCGCGGCGTCGGGCCGAGGGCGCGGCGCCCTCTGGGCCCCCGCCTGGATCAGCGCAGCGCGGATCCCGCCGGTGACGTCGGTCGCGTCGATCACGACCGCGGCGTCCGGGCCGAGCTCGCTCGGCGCGCGGGCGAATCGGATCGGCCGGCGCGCGACGGCGCTGGGGACCAGCCCCGCCTTGATCGCGACCGCGAGCGCCGCCTCGCTGCCGAACCGCAGGCCGTCCATCAACCCTTCTTGGCCACACCCACGCGGGGACCCCCCGCGACGTCGGCCGGGGCCTCCTCGCCGCGGGCCTCCCCACCGGCCCGCGTGACCACGATCTCGCCGAGCTCCGCCGCCTTCAGCGCGCCGCCAGCCAGGGAGCCGATCGACGACGCGGCGGTGCTCCTCCTCGTGCTCGACCGGCAACGCGTCCGAGTCCGACGTGTACGAGATGACGACGTCCTTCTTTCCCGTGGTCTTGTTGACGATGAGTCGGATGACGACCTCAGCCACGATCACCTCCACTCGGGCCCGGGGGCGGGCGCCGCGATCCGTCCTTCGACAAGGCGGCCGAGATGGTCGCTCGGTCGATGACCTTGCGCTCGATCAGCAGGTCTCGGAGCGCCTCGAGCACGCGCTGCTCGTCGGCGATGATCCTCGCCGCCCGGGTGCGGGCGCGGTCGAGGATGTTTCGAACGGCGTCGTCCACGCGCGCGTTCTTCTCGTCCGAGGCGCGCGGCGCGCCGCGCCCCTGCTCCTCGGGGGACAAGAGGCTCAGGTCGTCCCCGCCCATCCCCATCTCGGTGACCATGGAGCGGGCGAGGCCGGCGGCGCTCGCCAGATCGCTCTGCGCCCCCGCCGAGACGTGCCCGAAGAAATGCAGCTCCGCCTCTCTGCCGCCGAACAGCGCCGCGAGGCGATCCTCGAAATCGAGCTGGGTCATCACGTAGCGGTTCGCCTTCTCGCCGAACGAGACCGCGCCGAGCGACCCGCCGATGTCGCCCTGGATCGAGATGCGCTCGATCGGCGGAGCGTGAGAGCAGAACAGGGCCACGGTGGCGTGGCCGGCCTCGTGCGTCGCGACGACGCGCTCCTCTGCGGAGGTGAGCCGCGGGCGCTCTACGTATTCGATCAACGCCTGCTCGACGTCGTCTGCGCTGGTCGGACCCGAGACGTCCTCGCGGAGCCGCCGGCGCGCGATGGCCCTGCACAGCGCCTGGAGATGATCGCCAGAGTAGCGCGGCGCGCGCCCGCCCTCGACTGGGCCGTCCGTCCGCCGCACGGCGTAGGACAACGCCTCGTCGCTCATCGCGAGGGCGAGCCGGCGGTCATGGACGCGGAGGATCGCCGCGCGGTCGGCTTCGTCGGGGTACGGCACATGGAGGAGGAACTCGAAGCGTCCCGGCCTCAGCAGCGCAGGGTCGAGCGACTCTGGGAGGTTCGTCGTGCCGACGACGAAGACCATTTCGTTCGAGCGGAAGCCGTCCATCTCGGTGAGCAGCTGGTTCACCATCGAGTGGTCGGTCTGAGAGCCCTCGTACGATCCTCGCGCGGAGGCGAACGCGTCGATCTCGTCGAAGACGATGACCGCCGGCGCGCTCTGCCTCGCTCGCAGGAACACGCGCCGCAGGTTCTCCTCGCTCTCGCCGTGCCATTTGCTCTTCAGCTCGGGCCCGCTCACGACGATCACGGCGGCGCCGAGGGACGTGGCCATCGCCTTGGCGAAGAGGGTCTTTCCTGTGCCGGGCGGGCCCCAGAAGATCATCCCGCGAGGGACCAGCTGCTCGATCAGGCGAACGCGCTCGGCGGTGGTCGCAGCGTCCTTGCGCGCGAGCACGTCGAGGATCTCGCGCGAGAGGCGCTCCTTCACCCGATCGTAGCCGCCGATATCGGCGCGCAGATCGACGTCGGGCAGCTCGACGTCCCCCGCGGTCGTCGCCGCGCGCAGCTGGGCAAAGGCGGCGGACGGGTCGGGCGGATAGTCCTCGCCCTCGAGCGCGGACAACATCCGGCGCAGCCGCACGGCGTTGACGCCGGAGACGAACTTGTAAAGGGCGTAGGGCGACAGCCCGCGTCCGAGCTTGCGCGACTCGCGCCGCGTGACCAGGCGCTGGAGCCGATCGCGTGGGACGCCCAGGATCGACAGCCGCTTCGGAAAGAGCGCGCTGATCACGTCGGGGAGGCGGAAGGACACGTCGCGGAAGCCCAGCCAGACGACGCCGGGGTTCTCGTACAACAGCGCGACGACCTCGCGCGCGAGCATGCTCAGATCGCCGGACGAGGTGGCCAAGAGGTCGAGGTGCGGAAGGACGACGACGCGCTCGTCCACCGCGCCGCGGACGGCGTCGCGGAGCTGGACCAACATGCGATCGAGCGTCCCCGCGGGCCCAGGGTTGTTCGGGTCCGGGTCGGGCGGCGGGCGGCCGTCGAGGTAGATCGCCCTGCGATTCGCGGTCTTCAGCAGGTCGCGGACGCAGCGAAAGAAGTAGGGGACGAGCTCCTTGTCGCACTCGATGAGCACAGGGAGCCCGCGAACGAGCGCCTCCGCGGCCGCGCTCACCTCGTGGGGGTACGCGGCGACGACGGCCTCGAAGGCGGTGAGCTCCTGGGGCAGCTCCTGCTCCGGGACCGAGAGCGGCGTGCTGGCCTCGCTCGGCCTCATACGCGCACGCGGATGGTCAGCGAGCCGGTCTCGGCGTCCTCTTCGATGCTCTGGATCTCGCCGAGCTGCCCCGCGCGCCGGCGGAGCGCCTCCTGGGTGACCTTGACGACGACGTCGTCGAGCTCGGACCGCAGATCGACCACGCGCTGCTCGATGGCGGCGGTCACCTCGCGCCTGCGCTCTTCACGCGCTTCGTCGAGCCGGATCTCGCCCTCGCGCCGAACGGTCGCGCGGTGGGCGTCGGTCACTCCCTGCTCCTCGTACGTGCGCACTGCCCGCTCGACGGTGACCTCGAGGTCCTTGGCCTCGCGGATGCCGACGTGGATCTTGCGCGCCGCGACGTCGACCCGAACGACCGCGCCACCGGGCTCGACCCGGGTCGCGACACCCCCGCTCGACGCAAAGCCCCTTCGCGTGAGCTCCTCCTCGAGCAACGCGGTCATGTCCTCCGCCGGCAGGACCTCCAGCACGTCGAGACGCGCCTCGACGCCGTCCTCCAGGACGACGTGGCGACGGACGGTCTCGGCGACGCGGATGACGTAGGGCCTGCTCATGTTCGCTCCCCCGCAACGATGCCTGATCCGTGGCCGAACGACGAGACCTCCCTGTGCGCAGCCGCCGCGCGCTCGAAGCCGGACTCGAGCCACGGCTCGAGCAGCTCCCGCGTCGCCTGCGCGGCCTCGAAGCCGTCGTCCACGAAGCCGACGGCCCGGGCCCGCGCAGCGACGCGCTGGAAGGCGAGCGCGGTGTCGAGCAGCGGGAGGACCCCCTGCACCAGGCGCTGCCGCTCGGCGAGCGGGCCGTCTGGCCGAACCGCGGAGGACCAGAGCTCGGGGCCCGACGAGGCGCGCTCGTCGAGGATCGTGGCGACCGCGTCGAGCACGAACGCGCCGAGGTCGGGCCGACCCGTCGCGACGGAGAGAGACGCGAGCGCAGCTGGCCCGGACGCGATCGACAGCGCGATGGCCTCCGACTCGGCCGGCCGCGCCGCGCCCCGGCGCTCCTTGTCTGCCGCGGCGACCCTCCCCGCGAGCCGAGCGCGGCAGCCGTCGAGCACCACAGCCCCAGCGCCCGCGAACAGGGGCGCGGCGCCCGCCGACTCGAGCGACCAGCGCTGCTCACGCGGGAACGCTGCCCTCACCAGCGTCGACCGGGTGAACACCGGCGCGCCCACTGCGCGCTGGAAGCCGCACGCAGCGCAGGTCTCCGCGGCCCCGAGGAAGAAGAGCTCATCGGCTGGCGTCAGCAGCCCGGGCGCGGGCTCCGCGCGCCCCAGATCGTGCACGGGGTGCTGGTAGAGCATGGCGAGCAGGGTCCACGTCGCCGCCGAGAAGCGGAGCGACGGCGGCGGATGACGCTCCCACAACCTGCCGCGGGCCGACGCTCTGCCTTCGGGCTCGAGCGTCCTTCGCGGAAGGGTTCCACCCCCGCGGACGAGGGCTCGCACGGCGCCTCGCGAGAGGGTCGTGAGGAGCAGCCACATGGCGTCGGGCCCGAGCGCGAGGCTGGCGTTCTTCGCGCTGAGGGCCGGCCCGGCGACGGCCCTGGGGGTCAAGCCCATCGCGGCGCTCGCGATCAAGAGCGGCCCGGCCTCGTCGGGGCGCACGAGCGCTGGGTCGGGAGGGCTCGGCGAGGCCGTCATCGTAGGCGATGAAGCATAGCGGCCGCGCGCGTATGCTCGGCACGTGTTCGAACGGAGCGAGCGGCAGATCGTCCCTGGTCCGGATCTCTACGGCGCCGTCGCTCGCATCCAAGAGGGCCTGTTCCGTGACGGTCAGGTGTTGCTTCAGCAGGTGAGCCCGACGAGCTGGGTCGGCAAAGGGCCGGTCGTGGGGCTCGGCTTCTTGATGAAGGTCACGCTCGTGGCCTACCCGATGCCCTCCGGCGCGTTCGCGTTCGACGCGAAGATCGAGGCCGAGCTCGAGGACATGGGGATCATCTGGCTCGGCGTGAGCTGGTTCGTGTGCTTCCCGATCGCGGCGATCCTGTTCTTTTTGGCCTGGAAGGACGCATCGAACCGCCAGCGTTCGCTGTTCTCGAGCACGTGGGGGTGCGTCTTCGGGGCGCTGCAGGGGCACGCCCCGCCCCCCGGGCTCTACCGCTGATCGGCCGCGCTGACAGCGGCGCTGCGCTCGACCGGTCAGGCCTCACTCGGGCGGCTTGACCATGCCGTACTTCGGCTGCGGCCGGCGCTCCGGTGGCATTCCGTACATCGGCTTCATGCGCTCGTCGGCGGTCGTCGAGGCCGTGGGCGTGGGCTTCACCGAGGCGCTCGTGCTCGGCGTCGCGCTGGCCGACGTCGTAGGCGGCGGTGAGGGCATGCCGTATTCGGCGGCGACGTCTCGAGGCGCGGTGGCGGTCGCGGTCGCCGTCGTGGTCGCCGTCGTGGTCGTGGCGGCGGTGGTCGAGCTCGTCGCGGTCGAAGAGGGAGACTTCGCTGCAGAGTCGGTGGTGACGGTCGCGTCCGACGAGCAGCCCGCGGCGAGCGTCACGAGCGCGGCGCCCACGACGCCGAGGGAAAGGCCTCGGCGCGCACAGAACGGGCACTCGGTCTCGGCGCGCACGTGGCGCTTGCACGAGGGGCAAGGGAGCAGAGCCATGAACGGCACGTTACAGGCGGCCGAGCTGGGACGCCACCTGTCACCCACGACGGGGCGTCGGCTAGACTCGTGGGTCGGGCTCGAGCTCGCTCGCGCCGACAGGAGGACCGATGGGACAGCTGCGAACCTCGTTGTGGACCCTCGCCGCGGCGAACTTAGCCGCGGCCGGGATGATCGCCGTGATGACCCCGGCTTGTGACGACGAGCCCGAGGGTGAGTGCTCGATCGAGGAGGGCACGGGATGTGCAAACGGCCAGGAGTGTCTCCTCGGCGCCGACGACCAGACGCACTGCGCTTGCTCGGTCGACGCGGACACCGGGTGTGCCGGCGGGCAGCAGTGCCTGGAGGGCCCAGACGGCGAGCCCGCCTGCTACTGCAACACCACCACAGAGGGCGGCTGCGAGGCTGGCCTGGTCTGCGAGGAGGTCGTCGGCGGGTACCCGGCTTGCTTCGCGCCGGTGACCCTCGGCGGCATGGTCTTCGACCTCGCGACCGACGCCGCCATCGAGGGCGCGCTGGTCGTGGCGCGTGACGCGAACTTCGCGGCGGTGAGCGGGGTCGCCGTGACCGACGCGAGCGGCAGCTATGTCCTCACCGTGCCCGTCCCCCGCAACGCCGACGGATCCCTCAGCGAGGCGCTCGTGTTCCTCCGCGCCGACGCCCAGGCGTACCTCACCTTCCCCATGGCGCCTCGAGTGGCCCTGCCCATCGACATGTCACAGGCCTCCGGCGACCCGCTCCACCTGGAGTCGTCCGCGACCGACATCGGGCTGATCGAGATCGCAGACCCCGACGGCCTTGGCACCATCACGGGCACCGTGGTCGCAGAGGTGCCGATCGGCACCCTCGTGGTCGCGGGCGGCGCCACGGAGGCAGGTGGCGGCGTCACCGGCATCGCAGACTTCGATGGGACCTACACGGTCTTCAACGTGCCCGCGGGCTCCGTCGCCGTGCGCGGCTACAAGGCGGGCCTCCAGCTGACGTCCGCGACCGCCGAGGTCGCGGCGAGCGCCGTCACCGAGGGCGTCGACCTCACCGCGGTCGGCGAGGCCGCGTCGGTGGTCAGCGGCAAGGTCGAGATCGTCAACCCGGGCGATGGCTCGGACACCAGCGTGATCTTGGTGGTCGATGAGACCTTCAACCCCACGGCCGCGCGCGGCGAGGCCCCGCCGGGGCTGCGCGTCGCTGGCGTCGACGGGGACTTCGAGATCCCGTTCGTCCCCGACGGAAACTATGTGGTGTTGGCGGCCTTCGAGAACGACTTCTTGGTGCGCGATCCGGACACCAGCATCGGCGGCACCGGGCTCGTCCGCATCACGGTCGAAGGAGGAAGCCTGGCCCTGTCCGACGGCTTCAAGATCACCGGCTCGCTCGATGAGCCATCGCCCGACAACGAGGAGCTCGTCTCTGGACCGGTGGAGCTGTCGTGGAACGACGACTCGGGGGAGGACCATTACGAGGTCCGCCTCTACGACGCCTACGGCAACCTCGTCTGGGAGAAGACCGACGTCCCCGGCGTCAGCGGCGATGCTCGCGTCGTCGTCACGTACGAGGGCGACCCGCTGTCGTCGGGGACGCTGTACCAATTCCGCGCCGTGTCGATCAAGAACGGGGGCTCCCCGATCTCGATCACCGAGGACCTGCGGGGCGTCTTCCTCTACCAATAGCCCTCTCAGGCGGCGAAGAGATAGTCGGCGACCTCGACCAGCCCGAGGTCGCCGAGCCGTCGTCGCAAGATCTCTCGCGCGCCGCGCGCGCCGACGGCGACGACGACGAACGCCCCCGGGACGACCCCGCGCTCGGGCGCGAAGATCGGCCGGTCGCGCGCTCGGCCGCCGATCTTTCTGGGATCGATGTCGATGAAGTGCTCCGGGAACAGCCGGTGCGCCTCGAGCGCTCGCGCGAGCCGCTTGCCCGCCTTCCCCGCGCCCCAGATGACGAACGGGCGATCCCTGCGCAACAGGTCGATGGCCAGGTAGGTCGCGCGCGCCGCGAGCAGCCGCTGCCAGTGATTGGCGTCGCTCGTGAACGTCACCCGCCCAGGTCGATGTCGCCATTGAAAGAGCGTCTTCGGGACCTTCGCCATTCCGTACCCCGCTGCCCAGAACCGGAGCCAGAGATCGTAGTCCTGCGGCCAATCCACCGTTCGATAGCCGCCGACCGCGTCCAGCGCGGACCTGCGCATCACCACGCTCGGGTGGCAGAGCGGCGCCTCCACGAAGACCTCCCTCGCGTGATCGGCGGACGTGACGAGGCCATTCTGCCATTCGACGTATCGCTCCAGCCCCTCGCCCGGGGCGGGCGACGCGAGCACCCGCACGCCGGCCACCGCGAGGGTCGGGTCCAGGTCGAGCAGGCGCGACGCCTCGCTGACCCGCCCCGGCAGCGACAGATCGTCTCCGTCCATCCTCGCGAGGTACGGGTACCTCGACGCCTCGACCCCGAGCGCGAGGGCCCTCGTCACGCCCACGCCGCCCGCAGCGTGACGTACGACGCGCGGGTCGGAGCGGGCCAGGCGAGCGACGATCTCCGGCCCGTCGTCGCTGGAGCCGTCGTCGATCGCGTGCAGCTCGGTCGTCGCCGGGTCGTCGAGGACGCTGCGAGCGGCCTCCTCGATCGTCGCCGCGACGTCGCGGTAGGGCAAGATCACGCTGACCGGCATCGAGCGGCACAAGCTACCGCGGTCCTGGGCGATTGCCCGAGCGTTCTGCCGGTGCGATGCTGCGCATGCACCGGATGGCGACGGAACTCTCGAGCATCGACGACCTCCCCTTCGAGGCGCTGGCGCAGGAGGCGCCCAAGCTGCGCGAGCGCCTGGGGCGGTTGCGCCGCTCGCTCGCTCGCTTCTTCGTCGGCCGCGAGCGCGTCATCGATCTGATGATGGTGGCCGCGGTCGCCCAGGAGCCGCTGCTGCTCGTCGGTGACCCGGGCACCGCAAAGAGCGAGCTCGTGACGAAGTTCCGTGAGGCGCTCGGCGTCCCCGACTCGGACTACTTCGAATACATGCTCACGCGCTTCACCGAGCCCAGCGAGGTCCTCGGCCCCATCGACGTCGCCCTGCTGCGCGACGGGCGCTACGTGCGGCGCGAGAAGGGCAAGCTCCCGACCGCGACCGTCGTCTTCCTCGACGAGGTGTTCCGCTCGAACTCGGCCATCTTGAACGCGCTGCTCACCGTCATCAACGAGCGGAAGTTCTACCAAGACGGCGTGCCGACGAGGGTTCAGCTCAAGGTGCTGTTCGCGGCGACGAACGAGATCCCCGAGCAGGCCGAGCTGGCTGCCTTGAAGGATCGCTTCTGCCTCAAGGTCGCCTGCAGGTCGGTGCAAGAGGACCACTTCCTGGAGCTCGTCGACGCGGGCCTCGACGCGCAGACCCAGCGCGAGCTCGGCCAGCGCCCCTGGGCGGAGGGCCACGCGACGCTCGCCGACCTGCTGAAGGCGCACCGCTACTTGAACCTCATGTTCGCGCGCAACGTCGAGACCCCCTCCGGCGTTGAGCGCGATCGCGATCGGTTCTTCCCCCAGGAGCTGCTCGCTGAGCTGAGGAGGCTCATCCGCACGCTCGTGAGGGAGGACGAGGTGTTCGTCTCCGACCGCAAGGTGGTCAAGCTCTACCGCCTGATCCGCACGCACGCCTGGCTCACGCACGGCGGGGCCGTCGAGCGGAGCGACCTCGCGCTGCTGTCGTATGTGGGCGAGACGCGGCAAGAGATCGACCTGCTCGAGGACAAGGTGCCGAGGCTCCTCGGCCTCGCGAGCTGACCCATGGCGCTCGATCTCTCGTCGTTCGCGACCGATCTTCTCGATGGCGAGAGGGCCCGCGCCGCCAGGGAGCTCGAGGCGGCGATCACGATCAGCCCGCGCGATCCGGATCCGCGCACGATCCTGTGCGACCTCCTGCTGGAGGCGGGAGATCATCGCGGCCATTTCATCCGACTCGCCCTCGACCTGGACGCGACGGGCCGCTGGGACGCGCTGCCGGGACCTCGAGCGCGAGGTCGGGGGGCTCGAGGCGAGAGGCGGCCTCGCCTGGTCGCGCGCGCTCCGGGCCGTCGGTGGCTTCAATGCCCCAGACCCTGAGGATGGGCGGGCGCCCTTCGCGTACCACCGCGGGTTCGTCGAACTGGTGCGCGGGCTCGGGCGGGAGCTGGTGCCCCGACTCGACGCGGCCGCCGCGGCGGCGCCGATCTGCAGGGTCCGCCTCGAGCAGGCGACCGGGGCCGACCTCGAGGCGCTCGCCGCGACCCGCACGGGCCTCTCGCTCGTCGAGCTGCAGCTGGAGCGAGCGGCGCGCGGCTGGCTCGAGGGCGCGTCGCTCGCGGCGCTGCCTCGCGTCGTCGCCCCGCTCGAGTCGCTCTCGATCCGAGGGCAGACTACGGCGTCGCTCGCGGCCGCGCTGTCGGGTGCGGGGGCGCTCCGTGCCCTCGCGCTGGAGGACGACGGAACTGGCGAGGGGATCGGCGCGGAGGGACTCTCCAGGCTGATCTCGAGCGGAGCGCTTCACCACCTCCGGAGGCTCACCTTGCGACGCCAGTCGATCGGAGCGGAGGGGGTGAAGCTGCTCTCCGGCCTGTCATGCCTCGAGGAGCTGACCCTCGAGGATGACGCCCTCGGTCCCAAGGGCGCAGCCGCGCTCGCGGCGGCGCAGGCGCTGGCGTCGGTCCGCGCCCTCGCGCTGCGCGGCTGCGAGCTCGGAGACAAGGGCGTGCGGGCGGTCGTCGCCTCGAGCACCTTCGCGGGGCTCGTGCGGCTCGACCTCGCGGGCAACAAGATCAACGGCAAGAAGCTCGCGCCGATCCTCGACGCGTTCGCCCTCCCCGCGTTGCGCCACCTCGGCCTCGCGGACTCCAACCTGAAGGTCGAGGGTGCGAAGACGCTCGCGAGTACGACAGCCCTGGCTCGGCTCGAGAGCCTCGATCTGCGCGGCAACACGTTCAAGCACGAGGGCGCCGGGCTCCTGGCCAAGGCCGAAGGGTTCCCGGCGCTCGTGGAGCTCGAGCTGGCGGGCAACACGATCGACGCGGTGGGGCTGCGCGCGCTCGCGGAGGGTCCCTTCATGGCGCGTGTGCGAGCCCTCTCGCTCGCCCAGAACAAATGTGGGACCGAGGGCGGCAAGGCGCTCTCCAGGTGGCCGGGGCTCTCGGCGCTGACCTCGCTCAGCCTCTCGTACAACTGGATGGGCGTCCTCGGCGCGCGCGCGCTCCTCGAGCGCGCCGGAAGCCTCCAGGTGCTCCACGCGGGGGAGAACAACTACGGCCTCGAGCCCGTCCGCGCAGTGGCGGCTGGCGCGTGCCCGCGCCTGCGGGTGCTGCGCTGCGGCGAGGCCGACGAGGCGTCGCTGCTCGCGCTCGCCACCTGCCCAGCGGCCCGTACCCTGGAGGAGCTCGCCCTGGGGGGCTCGGCGATCGACGAGCGCTCTGCCGCGGCGATCGCGGCGCTGCCGGTGCTGGGGCGTCCGAGCTTCTCCTTCTGTCGGCCCACGCCTGCAGCCGCGGCGCTGCTCGCGCGGAGGTTCGGTCCGTACCTGCGGACGTGGGGCAACAGCCGTGAGTGGGCGGGCCACCCCGGGCCGCCATGACGGCTCGCGAGGAGCGGGTCTTCGGCGAGCTCGTGTTGACGACGCTCGCGCCGCTCGACGACGACCTGATCGCGCGGCTCTCCCCGGCCGTCACGAAGGCCGCGGCCGAGCTGGCGCCGTCGTGGGTGCCCGCCGGGCTGCTGGTGGATCTGTGCTTGCTGCTCGTCGGGCCCACGCCGCGGCTCGATCTCGCCGCGCTTCGCGCGAAAGATGGGCTGCCGGTCCACGACCCCGCCCTCCGGCGCGCCATCTCCGGGGCCTTCGAGGCGATCCTCGCGCCCCTCGCGGCGAGCCCCGCCCTGAGCGAGGTGAGAGACGCGCTGCTCCGCCACCCGAAGGAGATCGCGACCGAGGCCGCCGCCGTGCTCGCCGCCGAGATCGCGGCGCGCCTCTCGTCGACGCGCGCCGCCGACGTCGGGGCGCTCGCCGCCCTTCGGCGCGCCCTCGAGCACCCGACCGCCGAGATCGTGAGCGCGGGCACGCTCGCGCTGTTGTCCGCCGATTCCGCTGCGGACCTCGCGCGGCGCTACGCCGAGCTGACCGCTCGCGCGCGCACCTCCGGCGCGCTGATCGGTCCCGCCGACGTGGTGGTGGCACAGGCCGCGCCCCACCTCCGGCGGATGGCCGCCAGGCTCGCGCTGCGTCAGCTCGGAGAGGCCGAGGGCCAGCTGCGCCGGCTCATCCCTGGCGGAGCTCGGCGCCGACGGAGCCGCGCCGCCGACGAGACCACGCGCGAGCACGATGAGGGCACCTACCCCATGGGGGGGTTCTCCTCGATGACGAACGCGGGCTCCCTCGAGAACGTCGTCACCTCTGAGCTCGCGCTCGCCGACGACGGAGACATCTCCCAGGATCTGTTCACCGTCCGCTGGGCGACGGGCGAGCTGCTCTATTACACGCGAGACGAGAGCCTGGCCCACCGAAGGCGGATCCTCCATCTGGGTGCTGCTCTCCCCCGAGCTCTCGCTTCGGGGCCGCGTGAAGGACCCAGGCGCGCCATTCCAGCGGATCGTGCTGGCGCTGGCGGCGACGAGCGTGCTCGCGGCCCGGGCCAGCGACCTCCTTCGTCGAGAGGCCCTCGACATCAACGTCTGCTGCGGCGGCGCCGAGCTCGGCGAGGAGCGCGCGCTGCTGGCGCTCCGCCTGAGCGATCTCATGACCCGAGGGGTCGTCACCCTGCACGACGTCGGCGCCCAAGGGGCCGCCGAGCCGATCGCGGACGACCGTCGCGCGAGCGACGTGCTCGTCATCGAGCTGGGCGCAGACCTCGGCCTGCCGGACGCGATCTCGGTGCCGGACCTCGAGGGAGGAGTCGAGCGCTGGGCCGAGCGCGTCGGAGCCTGGCTCGCCGCGCTGCCGTAACGGCGTGCTGAAATGGCAGCGGCGCCGCGCCTGATGAGGGAGGTGCTGCCATCTCACCCCCCCGACCCCCCTCAGGGTGTGAGGGGGGCGGAGAGCAAGGCCCGGGCGATCGAGACGGCGCGCTCCCTCAGCGGCCGCGGGCGCTCGCACAGCACCTCGAAGATGCGCGCCTCCTTGGCCTTCTGCAGCAGGAGATCGTCGCTCGTCGACAGAGCGTCGACCAGGCCGAGCTCGCAGGCGCGGGTGCCGTACCAATGCTCGCCCGTCGCGACCGACTCGATCTCGAGCGCCGGTCGCATCTCGCCGACGAAGCGCTTGAAGAGCTCGTGGGTCTCGTCGATCTGCTCCTGCAGCTTGGCTCGCCCCTCCTCGGTGACCTTCCCGAGCAAGGACACGGTGCGCTTGAAGCGGCCGGCCGTGACGTTCTCGTAGTCGACGCCGTGGCGCTCGAGCAGCCTGTGCAGGTTCGGCACCGGCGCGACGACCCCGATCGAGCCGACGACCGCGAACGGGGCCGCGACGATGCGGTCGGCGACGCAGGCCATCATGTAGCCGCCGCTCGCGGCGACCTTGTCCACGCAGATCGTGAGCGGAACCCCCTGCGCCCGGACGCGGGCGAGCTGCGACGCCGCGAGGCCATAGCCGTGAACCGCCCCGCCGGAGCTCTCGAGGCGCACCACGACCTCGTCTCCGTCGCGCGAGATCCCGAGCACGACGGTGACCTCCTCACGCAGCGAGTCGACCTCCGACGCCAGGACATCTCCCTTGAAGTCGAGGACGAACACCCGCTTCTCGGGCAGATCGTCGCCCTTGCCCGCCTTGCCGGCCTTGCGCTTGCGACCGAACAGGCCGCGCTTGCCTGGCTCCAGGGCGGCCTTGAGCGATTTCGACTGTCGCTTCCAGCGCGCGCTGACCTCGCGCAGCTGCACGTCGGGCTCCGCCGTGCGGCGCGCGCAGCCGCGTGAAGAACACGCCGACGCACGCGACGAACGTGATGAAGACGACGAGAGCCTTGGCTACGAACCCGACGACATCGAGGACCACTTCCATCGCGAGGACGTACCGCTTGTGGCCAGGCCCAGCAACGCGCCAAATCTTCATCTCGCGCCGGTTTGCTCGCGCGCTCGGGCGCGGGCAAACCGAAGGGCCCCGCGATAGCGGGCGCGCGAGAAAATGGAATGAACGCGCCAAATCTTCATCTCGCGCCGGTTTGCTCGCGCGCTCGGGCGCGGGCAAAACCGAAGGGCCCCGCGATAGCGGGCGCGCGAGAAAATGGAATGAACGCGCCAAATCTTCATCTCGCGCCGGTTTGCTCGCGCGCTCGGGCGCGGGCAAACCGAAGGGCCCCGCGATAGCGGGCGCGCGAGAAAATGGAATGAACGCGCCAAATCTTCATCTCGCGCCGGTTTGCTCGCGCGCTCGGGCGCAGGCAAACCGAAGGGCCCCGCGATAGCGGGCGCGCGAGAAAATGGAATGCCGGCCCCGACGCGGGGCTCACTTCGGCTTCGGGGGCGCTCCCTTGGCGACGCAGGCGTCGTACGAGGCGACATCGAGCTTGGTCGTCGGATTGGGGATGCACTCGGTGACGTGTTTGGGCAGCGCCGAGAAGCACTCGGTGAAGGTCGGCCCGAGGGCCGCGCGCAGCCCCGCCGTCTTCGGCCCCTCGGCGGCGAGCTCGACCATCCGCCGCGTGAGGCGCTCGCAGTCCGCCGGGTCGGTCTTGGGCAGGTCGGCCGCCAGCGTGGCCGTCTTGGCCTGCAGCGGCGTCATCCCCAGGCGGACCGCCTCGTCCGCGAAGGCGGCGTCTTGCATGGCGGCGTCGAACAGGTCGAGGGTGAGGCCGTGTTTGTCGAACAGATCGGCGTGCAGGTAGAACGCCGCGGGGGTCGAGAGCGCCATCGCCTCGGCGTAGCCCGCGCGGCTCTTCGCGCCGGCCTTCGTCGACGCGTCGACCGCCGCCACCGCGCGAGCCCCCACGTCCTTGAAGAACGCCTGCACCTTCTCGCGCTGCGCGGCAGACACCCCTGCTGCGGCCGAGGCCGACGCGGGCGCAGACGGCAGCGGGGCGACGCTCGCGCTCGGCCCCGACGCGGCGGGGCCCGCGGGCGGCTCCTCACACGCAGCACAGAGCGTGATCACCGCCAGGACGGTCGCCAAGCTCGCGCGGGTCATCGCTCGGCCGGCTCCGTGGCGAGCAGGATCATCGCGCCCACGCCGAGCGCCACACCGGCCGCCCGGCGCAGCGTGAACGTCTCTCCGAACAGGAATGGAGACGCGAGGGCCGCGAGCGCGACGCCCCCGCCGAGCGCGATGGTGCCTGTGCTGGCGACGGGCCCGCCGAGGCGCAGGGACATGAAGAGGAACGTGACGCCGCCCGTGATGCACAGGCCGCTGAGCACGGCCCAGACCACGCCTCGGGTGGTGGTCGCGGTCTCCGACGCGGGCGACACGACCAGCAGCACGAGCAGCCCCGCGGCCGCCGCCAGCTCGAGCAACAGGCCGCCGAGGGCGTCCCCGATCTTTCCGCTCGCTGCGCGCAGCGCAGTGTAGTGGAGGCCGAAACAGATGCACGCGGCGAGCGCCGCGATCATGGAGGGCTCGAGCTTCATGCTCAGTCGTCCGAGAGCTCCGGGTAGTCGCCCGGTTGGAGGTTGTCGAAGCGGGTGCAGGACGCGGTGAAGCGCGTGTAGACCTTGCCGGTCGGACCATTTCGCTGCTTCGCGATGATCAGCTCGGCGATGCCCTTCTGATCGGTCGTCTCCGCGTTGTAGTACTCATCCCGGTAGATGAAGACGATCGTGTCTGCGTCTTGCTCGATCGCGCCCGACTCGCGTAGATCCGAGAGCTGAGGGCGCTTGTCCTTGGTCGTGCGCGTCTCGACGGCGCGGTTGAGCTGAGAGAGCGCGATGACCGGCACCCTGAGCTCCTTGGCCAGCTGCTTCAACCCTCGGGAGATCTCGCTGATCTCCTGCTCGCGGCTGTTCGCGTTCGGCCTCCCGCTCATGAGCTGGAGGTAGTCGATCACCACCAGCCCGATGCGCTTGTCCGGGTGGTCGCTCGAGCCGCCCCGGTTGTATTCGGCCTGCATGCGCCGCACCTTGGCCCGCACCTCCAGCAGGCCGATCGCTGGGGTGTCGTCGAGCCAGACCGGGAGCGTCGACAAATAGGAGGCCGCCTCGGTGAGCCTGCGCCAGTCCTCGGGGGTCAGGTGGCCGCCGCGCAGCTTGCCCACGTCGACCCGCGCCTCCGAGCACACCATACGGGTGGCGAGCTGCTCGCGGGGCATCTCGAGCGAGAACACGGCCACACCGAAGCCCGGCTCCCGCCGCTCGTTCGAGCCATAGCCGCGGTCGTTGGGACCAGGCAGCGCAATGCTGCGCGGGGAGGCGACGTTGACCGCGAGGTTCAAGACGAAGGAGGTGTTGTGCACACAAACGTCGCTCGCGACGAAGTTGTGAGTGTGCTCGATCGTCAGGTCATAGACCTGCTTCGGCCCCAGCGCCTCGATCGCCACGATTTCGTCCCAGTACACGTCTCCCGTGGACATCGCCGCGATCTCAGCGTCGCCAACGGCGTCGGCGAGCGCTCGACAGCGCTCGCGGGAGAGTCCGCGACCCCCCACATGCAGGTTCGAGACGTCGGCCAGACCCGCACGACGGCCAACGGAGGCCCAGCTCTCGCGACCGCGCTTACGGTCCAACCGCGTCCAGACCCCCCGCGGGACGACGTCGCGATTGGCGTGGACCCGACGACCGGAGACGGCCTCGACCGCGCTCCACGCCGCCTCCTCCTTGCCATACAAGCCGATCTCCTCGACGAATTGGCGGACGGAGGCCGCATGCGTGATGTCGAGCTGGAAGGCCTGACGGCGCGAGTCGCGGTACTTGACCATGCGACGCCGGAGGGACGCGATGACCCCGAAGCGAAGGAGCAGGTGCTGAACCTGACGCGCGCGCCGCTGGCTCACGGTCGAGTAGCCGAGCTGCGCTTGCCCAGAGGAAAGCACCGTGGCCCATCCGTCGGTCGCGAACAGACGGTTCAGAATCACGGCCAGCTGGCGGCGCGGCAGCTGAAAGATCGCCGCCGGAACAGACTTGTCTCGGGCGAGCTTCCCCCATAATCCGTGTCGCTCCAGAAAGAGAGTGACCGGGTTCTTGGACATGCGCGCAGCGGCGGCATGACCACGCGGGAGGAGCGCGGTGGCAGGCACATCGAGGACCTCGCAGAGTCGCCGGAAACGCGCCTCGTTGGGCACACACTGCCCCGACAGCCACATCGACACGAGCGAGGGCGTGACGTCGAGGCGTCTCGCGAGCTCCACCTGCCGAACCCCGCGCGATGTCAGGACGGCGCGCAGCTGTTGAGCGAGGTCCTCCCGAGAGCTTGCGACGACCGCGAGGTCTCCAGAAATCGCGTACGTCGGAGCGCGCGAGGTCGCGCCGGTCGGGGGCCGAACCGTGACAGCACCGAACTCGCCAACCGCCTCGACGAAGTCAGCCACGATGCGCGGGTTCGTATTCGTGAAGTGCGGCTGCGTCCCGGTCAGGCCTCCGTCCCCGATGAGGTAGCCAAGGAGCTTGACCTCACAGTCGCGCATTTCGCGATCGCCGAATACCGGCAAGACCCGCGGGACGCCGACGTGCACCCCGGTGCGGAGCTCGGCGAGAGGCTTCCAGCCATCGACCGTCAGGAAGGGGTGACTGAGCGTCGTCTCGATCTCCCGCCCCAGCCGCGTCGTGACCCGAAACACGGGCTTCTCGCCGTCATCGACGAAGGCGGAAGGACGAACCAAGCGGAGCTTCCAGCGCTCGTCTAGGGTGAGCAGCTCGGCGGCGCCTGCCTCCACGATCTCGCGCATCGTGGCCACTCGACCGTCCCCGAGCACGACCTCCGTCTCGGCAGCGAGACACTTCCCCATACCCGGCCTGGCGGCCACGATCATCAGATCGCCGTCGTGCAAGCCCGCGGTCTTCTCGTCGAACTTCCCGTAGCCGGTCGAGATGCCGGTGATGCGATCGCCGCGCTCGGCGGCCTTGCTGATCTGCTCGAACGCCGCCCGCAGGACCTGCGCGATGGGCTGCGCGTTGGAGGCCTCCGGCGTGCGCGCGAGCTCGTAGATGGCCTGCTCGGCGCCGTCGATGAACTCCTGCACGCCGCCGACGTCGCCATATCCCTCGGCCGACACGCGCTGGCACTCGGCGATCAGCCGGCGCAGGCGCCACTTCTCTCGGACGGTCCGCGCGTGCGCCTGGACGTGGGCGACCGCGGGGGTCGCGTCGACGATCTGCGCGAGGTAGGCCGGGCCGCCGATCTGCGCGAGGCGCTCGCGGTCCCGCAGCCAGGACGCGACCTGGACGGTGTCGATCGGCTGGCTCTGGCGCGCGAGCTCCTCGGCCGCCTCGTAGATCTTCCCGTTCGCCTCGCTGTAGAAGTGCTCGGGCTTGAGCAGCTCGGCGACCTGGTCGAGCGTCTCCTGCTTGAGCAAGATGGCCGACAGCACGGCGGCCTCGGCCTCGAGGTCGTGCGGCGGGACCTTGCCCGCGATGATGGGAGGCTCGCGAGGGGTACGCGGATACTTCGGTTGGAACTGCGCCACGCTGGGCGACCGAGTCTACTCGCTCAGGCCGCGCGGCGCGACCGCCGACGTCGGAGCGCGAGCACGCCCAAGCCGAGCAGCGCGACGGGCCAAGCTCGCAGTGCGCGTCCCGAGCCGGCGACGCAGTCGCAGCCGTCGTCGTCGCCGGTCTCGGCGCCATCACCGTCGTCGTCCTCGTTCGGCGGCGGCTCGACCACCGAGACGCGGAGCAGCGCCTGATCCCAGCGGCCGGTGGCGTCGGTCACCCGCACCTTGAGCACGTGCTCGGCGACCTCCGCGAAGTCGACCGGTAGCGCGCTCGAGGCGAGCGTCTCGTCGTACTCGCCGTCGTAGTCCCGATCGACCTCGAAGCTCAGCGCGCCGCCGTCGGGATCGCTCGCCGCGAGCTCGAGCTCGGCGGGTCCGACCGGAACCTCGAACGCCTGATCGTCGACCCGCGGCGGCTCGCCGCCCGGCGCGGCCTCGCCGTGGATCGCGCGGTAGACGTCGAGCTTGCCGTGACCATACTGATCGTTCGGCACCGCGCCGGTCTGAGCGTCCTGCCGGGCGCCGTCCCGCATCTTCGCCTTGACGCCCTCCCCGTCGAGCTCGGGGTCGGCCGCGACGATGAGCGCCGAGGCGCCTGCGACGTGGGGGCTCGCGCCGGAGGTGCCGCCGTAGATCATGTAAGATAGCTCGTCGACGTCGCTGTAGCGAGCGGGCACGACGGGGTTGTCCGGCGCCGAGATCCAGAGGATGGGCTCGTCGTCGATACGCCGGCCTTGGCCCGAGTAATACGCGAGCTCCCCCGAGGTCTGACCATTGAAGGGGTGGCCGGTGTACGCGGACACCGCGAGCCCTTTGTCGGCCGTCCCCGGCCAGCCCACCAAATGGTCGAGGCTGACGCTCTCGGTGAAATGGATGCCCTTGCCCCACCCGCTGACCTCGTCCATCACGTAGCCGTAGAGCGTGAGGTCGTCCGCGGCCGGGTCGCTCGGATCCACGACCGAGAGGGTCCACCCTCCGGAGGGGACGCTGCTCGGCGGCCCCTCGGGGGGGAACACGTAGAACATGACCATCGCCGTGCCGCGCGCGGAGTCCTCGCGGTACCCGGCGATGTCGACGCCCTCCCCGAACGCGGTCTGGAAGCCCGCTGGGTTGTCGAGGGGCAGCGTGAAGCTCGTGCCGCTGGGGCTCTCGAGCGTGAGCTCGAGATCGCGCGACGGGTCCCGCCATAGGAGGGTGAACACCATGACGCTCGGATCGAGGCCGTCGGGGACCTCGATCGGGATGTCGGACGTGGAGCCGGCGGCCACCGCGCGCTTGAAGAGCTTGTCGCCGGTCGCCAGGTTCCCCGCCGGGTTCACGTGGACGACGCCCTCGGCGTTGGACCCGTCGATGAGCTGCTCGAGGTCGCTCGAGCCGTCGAGGTGATAGCCGACCCAGGGCGCGTACTCGTGCAGCACCACCCGCGCCCCCTCCGCGATGCAGAAGTTGCTCATCTGCACCTGGCGATAGCCCTGGAGATCCGTCGCCATCACGAGATCCGCGTCGGGCGCCATTCCGACGAGCTTCGAATAGCCGGGCTGGCCCGCGACCATGACGCCCGACGAGCCAGTGCCGTGCAGCATCTCGTCGTCCCACGGCGCCTCGACCAGGTCGCTGCCTCGCCGATACGTCCGGTTGTCGATGCGGAACGCTTTGACCTTGGAGGTCTTGAGCAGGACGATCTTCTCGCCAGGATCGAGGGTGCCGCTGCCGTCGACGTCGTCGAGCACGAACGTCGCCTCGCCATAGCCTGGCGTCTCCTCGGTGAAGCCCTCGGAAGCGCCATAGTTACGCGCGCCGTCCCCATTTTGGTCGGCGTAGAGGTAGTCATACGTCGGATCGAGCCCGGTCTCTTCCGTTCCCCACAGCGGGTCGCCGGTGTACCGATCCCACACCACGCCGTTCAAATGGCGCAGCGTCACGGGCCCGGCTCCGAGATCGACCGCGTCCACCGCTGGTTCGAACACGCCGTTGTCATCGACGTCGATCCAGTCGAAGAGCCCTCCGTCGGCGCGGAAGAACATGGGGTGCGAGACGTCCATCCCGTTGTCGACGTCGCAGATCGTCACGCCGGCGCCGGTGAGCAGCGGCCCCTCGCCGACGCGCGAGCGCCACGTGGCGTCAGCCGAGATGAGCTGTGCCGTGAGGTCGAGCGGCCGGGGCGCGCGCACGAGCGGGCCGTCGAAGCGGACGCGCTTCACCGCTGGGAGCGCCGCGAGGAGCGACTCGGCGCCCACCGGGGCCTCGGCGACCAGCGTGCGACCGCGGCCGAGCGGGGCGCCCGAGCCGCCGAGGACCAGCTGCGCGCCGGTCGCCTCGATCGCCGCCAGGTCGTCCTTCGTGGGGCTCCGCTCGAGCTCGATCACCAGGGGAATCGTGGAGGAGCGGAGCGCGAGCTCGGGGTGGCGGAGGCCCCCTCTTGCCAAGAGCGAGAGCCGCGCGTCGACCGGGCGCTCCCCGGGTGCAGCCGCCAAGGGAGCAGGGCTGAGCCCCAGGCCCAGCGACACGAGGGCGAGCACGGGGGCGATGCGAAGCGAAGAGCGGAGCGAGCGCATGCACGATGGATAGAGCCGGACCGGCCCCGCGTCCGCTCAAACCCGTTCAACACCCGGCGCGCGCTACGATGACCGCATGCTCCGTGCGACGACGCTCGCGCTCGCCTCCCTGGTGCTCCTTCAGACGACGTCCTGCTCCTCGGACCGACCCGCGGCGTCCAGTGGCGGCAGCGGCTCCGCGACGAGCTCGCCCTCGGCGAGCGCGATCGCCTCGAGCCCGGGGAGCGCAAGAGGCGTGCCCCCCAGCGCCCCGCAGACGCCCGCGCCGGTCGCCCTGGGCCTCGACCTCGGCGGGCTGGCGCGGGATCAGCCGCCGAACGGTGGCCTCATGCGCTGGGGCGGCGACCTCGTGGTGCGAACCTCGCACCCGCGTCGCATCGACCTCGCGTCGATGACCTCGTCCCCCCTCGCCATCGACGGCGCGGACCAGGTGCTCGGGCTCTCGACCTGGGCAGGCAAGCCCGTCGCCTTGGTCATCAAGAACAAGGAGCGGTACCTCGCCGTGAAGGACGGCGCACGCGTGGACCTCCCCCCGGCCTTGCGCCCCGTCGCCACGACCTCGAAGCTCGAGCTCCCCCTCTCGCTCGCCGCCGACGGCACCTGGCTCGCGCTCCACCAGCGCGGCACGCTCCACGTCTACGACGGAAAGGCCTGGCGAGAGCTGCCCATCATCGGCATCCCCGAGGGCCCGGCCACGATGGGCCTGATCGCGACCGACACCCTCCTCCATCGAGGCAAGCTCTACCTCGCCTTCGATCGCGGAGAATGGGGCGGGGCCCTCTACGCGGTGGACCTCACCACCGGGAAGGCCGAAGCGCAGCCAGGCCCCGACCTCCCTCTGCGCGACCTCACCCTCGACCCCAAGGGCGAGCTGTGGGCCGTTCGCGGCCTCGCCCACCTCTCCTTGCTCGAGGGAGATCTCCGGGAGCTGTCGGGCACGCAATGGAAGCTCCACGCCGCCTCCGAGCCGGGAGCCGGCGCCGCGCTGCTCCCCAAGACCTCCCTCGACGCCCTCGCCTTCGATGGCGCCGGCGCGCCAGTGCTCCTCAGCGGCGCCCAAGGGCTCCTCCGCCGCGCCCCCTCAGGAGCGTGGGAGCCGCTGCTCACCGGCTGGCCGCGCTTCGTGTATGTGCAGGACCTCGAGCTCTCCGAAGGGCGCGCGGTGATCGCCACCGACGACGCCGGCCTCGTCGTCGTCGACCTCGCGACGGGGAAGGCCGGGCGGGTGGTGTTGAAGTGAGAGGGGCACGATGGGCTCGGCGAGCGATGACCTCCGAGCGGCAGGATATCTGCGCGGAATCGGTCGCAGCTCACCCCGGGTGAACGCTGACCTCGACCGGGATACCGCGCTTGTTCGCCCAGCGGCGGAAGGGCGCGAGCGCCTGCGTATCCCAGCGGTTGATGTGCGCGCATAGCCTGTGCGGCGCGCCTGTGATCTCTGGCAGCAGCTCCGCGAGCTCGCGGCTCAGGCTGCCCCGGGGCGGCGCTTCGACCTCGACCTGCAGGGCGCCGCGCTCCCGCGAGAGCGCGAGCCCGTCGACGGCGAGCCGCGCGAGGGTGTCGGGGAAGCGCTCGAAGCGGGCGAGCACTCCGCCCCCGGCGTCGCTCGTCGAGCGCAGCACCTCGAGCGAGCGCAGCCGAGACGCGAGCGGGCCCACGTGGACGCGGTCGACCAGCTCGGCGCCTCCGCGGCTCGCGAGGTGCGAGAGCTGCGCGAAGGCGGGCGCGGCGGCCAGGCGCGCGAGCAGCGCTGCGTTCGGCGCGTAGCGGGAGAAGCGCAACTCGCGAACGCACCTCGGCGAGTCGACCTCGAGCAGGCCGTCGAGCTCGGCGAGCTGCTCGATCTCCACGCGCCGCAGCGCGACCAGCGCGGGAGACGCGAGGAACCGGGCGTAGCGCTCGACGCTGGCCCGTCCGCGGCGCAGCTCGCGCAGCGTCGCGAGCGCAGGCGCACCCATCGCGCGCCGCCACACCACGTCCGCTGCGGCCGCCGGGCTGCTCAGCGCCGCGCTGACAGGGAGCCCGCGCTCGAAGCCGACGCCATTGAGGACGACCGTGAGGTCGGGCCCGAGCCAGGCCGCCCGCGCGGCTCGTGGCGGGTCGCCGAGAGCAGGCCGCGCGTCGGCGGGCGCGGCGAGGAAGCGATGGAGGTAATCGCCCAGGGCGAGGCCGTCTCGCGCGAGGAAGTCCGCCAGCACGGCGAGGGGCGCGTCATCGTCCCAGCGCTCCATGACGCGCGCGAGCAGCGCGGAGAGCGTGCTCGAGGCGCCGCTCGCGCCAGCGTCAGGGGGCGCCCCCGACGCCTCACTCTTGCGCGTGAGCGCCTCGAGGGCGGCTGGCGCGCCAGCGACGAGCCAATGCGCGGACACACGCCGGGCGCGCGCCTCGGCGCGCAGCGCCCGCTGTCCCTCGAGGCGCTGCCGGGCCCGCGCGGCGAGCGCCGAGAGCGCGGCGGCTTGTCGAGGATCTCCGCTCGAGATGAGCAGCTCGAGCAGCGCCGCGTGCTCGGGGCCCTGGCGCACCGTGGGCACGACCGGCTCTCGATCGATGACGTCGATCACGGCCGCCGCGATCCGCGGATCAGGGCCGCGGAGCGAGAGCGCCTCGACGCGCGCGCGCAGGCGATCGAGCGCCGGGCGGGCGCTTTGCCGCAAAGACTTGGGCGCGCCGAGCCTGGTGGCGAGGGTCGCTGCCAGCCAGCCGGTCGTCAATGGGTCGGCGCGCTCTTGGGCGCGCTCGAGCCACGCCTCGTGGAATCGGGCGCCGAGCGCAGGAGGGTCGTAGCGCCGCAACGCCTTCGAGGTCTGACGCTCGAGCTCCTCGGCGTCGTGTCGCGAGCGCGTTTCTCGCCAGCGCGAGAGCAGGGCAGCGAGCGGGTCCATGGCGAGCTACCCTCGCTTGAGCCGCTCGATCTCCGCCAACGCCTCGGCCAGCCGCTGCTCCACATGCGCGCGGCGCTCGGCCTCCTCCTCGGCGCGCTTCGCCTCCTCCTCGGCCCGCTTCGCCTCCTCCTCGGCCCGCCTCTGGAGCCCATCCACCGCGCGTTCCAGCCGCTCGATGAGCTCCTCGACCTCGGGCAGCTCGGCGTCCGCGGAGAAGAAGCGCAGCTTGTCGCCCACGACGCCAAGCTCCAGCCCCAACGTGCGGGCGACGTAGCGCCCGCGCTGCGGAAGGATGGGCGCATAGCTGCGATCGCCGGGGCTCGCCAGGTGCCAGCCGTGCAGCCTGCCTCGCCCGCGATCGAACAGGAAATAGTCCGCGATCCCCAGCCGCGCGTACTTCTCGACGTTCCCGACGTGGTCCTTCTTGCGACTGCCCGACACGAAGATCTCGAGCGCCCAGTCGAGCCCCTTGCCCTCCGCATCGACCACCCACCGCTCGCGCTCGTGCAGCGGGACGTCGAGAACGGCCATCACGTCCGGCGCGAACACCCGCTCGCCCGGGTAGTAGATGGGCAGCTCCGAGCCGACGTAAACGCTGCGTCCGATGCGCGAGAAGTAGCGCTGCAGCGTCTTGCGCGCGCTCACCTTGGGGTTCCACTGGGGGTCGCCCTCGGGCGGCGACGTGTCCTCCCACTCGGAGGGCAGGCTCTCGACGAGCGCGGCGCGCTCCTCCGGCGTCAGCGCGCGCCACACCTCGCTCGGCGGAGCGCGCGGATCGTCGGGATCGAGGGTCCAGCCGAGCCGCTGCGTCACGCGCTCGAGCATACCTCGCCAGCGTGGAGGCTGCAGCGCGGGTCGGGCGTCACCCTGAGTATCGCCGCACCAGGCCGCCGCCGATCAGCCCGCGCCACTGGCGCACGACGGTCTCGGCGAACTGCACTCGGCGAAGCGCACCGCGACCCGCACCGTCTCGCGCCCCTTTGCCTGCGCAGGGCCGATCAGCACCGACAGCCCCATCGAGGCGGGAAAGAACTTCCGCTGCTTCGGCTACGGCTCCTGCGAGTCCGCGTCCTCGTCGTCCTCGTCCGGCCCGGCGCCCAGCGCGTCATCGCTGGTGGCATCGGCCGGGTCGCGATCCGCCGCGCATGCCAGCAACCCCGTCAGGTACCAGCGCGACGGCGGCAGCGGCAGCACCTCCGGCTCGGCGTCGTCTCCGAGACGCAAGGGGCCCACCAGATCGGCCTCGAGGGCGTGGAGGACGGCAGCGCACGGATCGGCCGGGGGCGTCACCGGGTCAACTCTCCGCAACCCCGGATCCAGCGGTCGAGCCATGGCCGCGGCGAGCCTAGCGCTGGCGAGCGCCCAAGGGTCAATGTGAGGCCGGGAGGCATCACTCGCCGCCGCGAGGGGCTCCCTGGCGCTTCGCGGCCCCTTCAACACGTGCATGCTCTGCACTCATGACGAACCCGTTGCGGAGGCCTGAAGCTGGACCTTCCCGTCGACCAGCGTGATGACGGTGCCAAGCGCGAGGAAGTGGAGCCGTCGGACCTGGACGGTCCCGATGAGCTGCTCTTCGGTGTGATTTGGGGCCCCGAGCTTGCGCAGGACCTCGAACTCATCATCGCCCTCACCGACCGCGCTTGGCGGGGTTGGCTCTCGATAGTCGCTCCCTCCGAGCTCGGGAGAGTCCACCCTCTCGGGGGAAGCGGGTGGGGGCGTCAATCCACGCAGCGTTACCAGGACAACCGCGACGATCAGCGTGAGAGCGACGGCGGACAACCCCCCTACTCTCTTCTCCGACGAGAGCTCGACGTCGGGTCGCTCGCTCAGAATCCCCATGCGCGTCCGCCGAGCTGAGGTCCACGGGGCAGCAGGGCGACCCGAGGCACGCGCGGCTCGCCTGCGAGTCCCGCTGCCGAGCGACCTCGTCCTATCGACCCAGGATCAACGACGCCCTGCACTCGACCGACCTCACCCCCTCACACCCTCCCGCCGCACCAGCGCCCCCACGCAGCCATCCACGTCGATCCCGAAGAACGGCCGCCGCACCAACGAGGCGCTCAGCTCGACGCACGCGCCGCCCTGCTCCTCTCTCGCTCGCTGCCAGCTCTCGCTCGTTCCCTCGACCCGGGGTGGGCGCGGCGCGCGCTCGATCACCTGACCCGCTGGATCGCGGAACACGACTTGCCCGTCGACACGCGCCGCCGTGAAGCCGCCCTCGTGCAGCGCGACGTGGTGCGCGTGGCACACCAGGACGAGGTTCTCCAGCGCCGTCTCGCCCCCGAGCGCCCAGGGCTCGATGTGGTGCGCGTCGACGAACGCGGCGCTGTGGCAGCCGGGGAAGGTGCAGCCCCGATCTCGCGCGCGCAGCGCCCGAGCGAGCGCAGGGAGACCGTCCGGCTCCGCCGCCCAAGATCGAGCACCGAGCCCTGCTCGTTCGTGATCGCCGCGACCAGGCTGATTCCGCGGAATCGTTCGCCTCCTGACGCGGTGCCCCGCCATCGGCGCTCTCTGCGCTGGCTGCGCCTTGCCCGCCCACCCTTCGCCGGGCCTCGGCGAGCGCCTGCCACACCCGCTCGGCCTCGTCGGGCAACAGGCGCAGCTCGATCTGCACCAGGCCATCCGACAGCGAGCGCCGGCGCACGAACCTGCGCTCCTCGTCGAGCGCCGCCCCCGGCGCGAGCGCTCGGACCTTCGAGCAGATCTTCTCGAGCTCGGCGCCGGTCGTCCCGCGCGCCTGATCGAGCAGAAGGTCCTCGTTGGCGGGCGTGGCCACGCGCGTGATGGCTCGCACCTTCGCGTAGCTCAGCTCGCCCCGCGAGAGCGCCGCGTCGACGCGCGGCAGCCGCCCGAGCGCCACCGACACCCGCACCTTCTCACGGGCCGCGACCATCCCTAGCCCGATGCGCCACGAGAGCCAGTGGGCGCAGCTCTTCGCCCCTTGCTTCGCCCACCCTCTCAGCTCCTCGAAGCGTCGGATGTGCGTGAGCAGCTCGTGGAGCGCGGCGTCGATCCGAGCCGCGCACAGTGCGATCTGGTCAGCGAGGTCGTCGATGTGGGCGCGGTGAATGGCAGCCTCGAGCTTCATGACAGCGACTCTACAATGGGGGCGCGCGGCGCTTCCGAGGGCCAACCCGAGGCTCGCGCTCGTTTCTCGCAATGGCGACCCGTGAACGCCCCGCCAGCCTCGTGGCGAGGAACTTTCAGCTCGCGCCTCGCCGCCGCCAGCGATCGCTCGCCACAGCGAAAGCGAGGCGGCTTCCAGATCCGTCAATAAGAATCTTTTGTGGCACGAAGATTGTCGCCATCGCGGGCTAGGGTGCGCCGTCCAGCGGGCGCGGTCCCAGGAGCGGAAGCACGGCCGTCCCAAGTGCCTCATTGGCGGCCCTTGGCCGCCGGCGGCCCGAGTCGTCTCCGTGGAGGGGTCTGAACCCTTCGTGGAGGGGTCTGGACATCTCGCTTGGGGGTCTGGACCCCAGACTGCGTGATCCGAGCAAGGGTGCGCAAGCCACGAGGGCCCTCTCGGGCGATGCTAACGCGCTCCCCACCCCAGCAGGAATCCGACTCAGAACGCGCCGTGCCTCCCGCCATGAGCGGGGCATGACACCCGCCGCACGCCGCCTGGCCGCCATGATCCTGCTCGCCGTCGCCGCCCTCGTCGCCCTCCCGCGCGAGGCCCGCGCGACCGACTTTTATGTCGAGGGCGCCGCCTACGGCGGGGGCAGCACGTGGGAGCGTGATCCGAACGTGCAGGGGGCCCTGCACCTGGGGTTCGAGTTCATCGACATCGTCAGCATCGACGTGGTGGGGCGCATGGGCTTCGCCGGTATCGACGAGCGCATGCTGATGATGGTCGGCATCGGGACCAAGCTCGCGCTGCCGTTCGACGTGGTGATCCCTCACCTGCGCCTCACGGCCATCCACGCCCACGAGACGCCGGTCGATGCGATGCACCACGACGCCTTCGGGCACGCGATGGGGGTGGGCGACGGCATCCGCCACCGCTTCGGCGTCGAGGGCGCCCTCGGGCTCTCGGTGGTGTTCGCCCATTACAAGAGCACCGCCTTCATGGCGCAGGCCGAGGCCTACGTGGACGGCTTCCCCGATGATCGCGGGCCGCAGGTGTACGGCGGCGGGGGTCTGGGCTTCGGCGTGCAGGTGGGCCTGTGACGCGCGCGCGCCCCTCGGTCGCAATGGGGTCCGCTCTCATGGTCGCCCTGGCGGCGTGTGGCCCTTCGGAGGAGTTCGAACAGGCCGTGTGCCCCGAGGAGGGCACCGAGCTCAGCTATGAGAACTTTGGCCAGGGCTTCATCGATCGCCACTGCCAATATTGTCACGCGAGCTGGATCGAGGATCGTGCGGGCGCGCCGTTCGAATACACCTTCGACGACCGCGAGAGCATCGCCCACCACGCCGAGCACATCTACAACCGCTCGGCGGGCGACAACACGTCGATGCCACCCGGCCCCGACGACCCGCCCGTGGAGGAGCGCGACAAGCTGGCGGAGTGGCTCGCCTGCGGCGCGCCGTGAGCTAGGGCACACCCCCTACTTCGACGCCGCCGGCTTCGCCGCGTCGCAGCGCGAAAGCTCGGGGAAGCGGCCGCTGTCCTTCAGCGCCGACAGGCGCCGGTAGTAGCCGCTCGTGGGCGCACCGCCCTGGCCCAGCCCGCTCATGCCGTGGTCGGCGACCGAGAGGCCCTCGTACTTGGGCTCCTCCTTCGGCGCGACCTCCAGCTCGCCCTCCTCGAGATACGCGAGCGTCCCGACGTGCTCGTACTCCATCACGATCCCGGGGATGGCCGTGACCGCGTCGCTGCCATTGCGCACCCGCACGGCCTGCACGCCGTGCTTCGCGGCGGACGCGCGAAACTGTGCGGCGAACGCCTTGTCGCCGACGCGCGGGGAGCCGAAGGTGTAGCTGCCCGCGAGCTCGAAGCCCCTGCCCTCATCGATCGCGCGGAGCAGCCGCGCCGTCATCATCGTGGCGAGCGCGCCCCCCAGGCTGTGGCCGGTCACCCAGATCTTCACGCCCTTGCCCTCGACCTCCTCGAGCTTCTTCATGAGCAGCGGCTCGACCGACTCGAACGCGGCAAGGAAGCCCGAGTGGGCCTTGCCCCACGCGGCCGGCCAGCCGCGCGACGACAGCTCGGTCTTCCAGACCTTCAGATCGGCGCGGACGTCCGCCATCTGCGACGTCTCGGTGCCGCGAAAGGAGAGCACTACGACGGGCTTTTCGCGGTGCCGCGCGAAGACGACCTGCGTGCTGTCGTCCTTGAAGCGGTCTCCGTCGCGCTCGGCGGCGCCCGCGGTGAAGAACTGCAGGTAGCGATCGGCGTGGACCGTCTGCACGAGGTCCTTCTGGAAAGCGACCGCGGGGAAGACGTCCACCGCGAGGTCCTCTCGCTCGAGGAACGGCCTCGCGCAGGAGCCCCACGTCCCCCCGGTGGGCACGAGCCCGCGCGCGAGCGTCCGGAGCTCGGGCTTTCCTAGCGCGGCGCGGAGCGCGGCCTCTCGCTCGACCTGCGCCGCGCGCAGCTGCCGGAGATCGCCGAGGCACTCCCCCCAGCTGAGGTCGGCGGCGAGGTTCGGGTTGTGGAACCCCAGCTCGCCCAGCATCGGCCCGAAGGTCTTCGCGTGCGTGTACTCATTGGCCGCGATGAACGCGAGCCACGCCGCGTTGCCGAGGTGCATCGGCGAGTCGTGGGGTGGGCTCGCGCAGAAGTCGAAGCTGGCGCCCTTGGAGGGCGAGGCCTCCAGGGGGACGGCGGCCACGAGCGGCGCCGTCGAGCCCTCGGCCCGGACGCAGCCCGTGAGGATGGCGAAGAGGAGGACGAAGAGCGCCGAGAGCTTGGAGCGAGCGCGGACCACCCGCGGACGCTATCACGGGCGCGCTCGGCGCTCGCCGTCGGGGGCCGGCGCGGCGCCGAGCCCGCCGCTGCCCACCCCGGCCCGGCGACAAAATGAGCTGCGCCGCGGACCTTCGCCCGCGGCGCCGTTCTTGTTCGATGGATCTGGCTCAGGCCTTCGCGGCGACCTCGACCTGGATGGTCGCGGTGACCGTGGGGGCGAGCCGGATCTGCACCGCGTGGGTGCCGAGCGACTTGAGCGCGTCGGACGTGATGCGCCGGCGATCGACGACGAAGCCCTGCGTCGCGAGGGCCTCCTCGATGTCGCGGTGCGTGACCGAGCCGTAGAGCTTGTCGCCCTCGCCGACCTGGCGGTGAATCGTCACCTTCACGCTCGACAGCTTCTTCGAGAGCTGGCTCGCCTCGTCGAGGGCCTTGGCGGCCTTCGCCTCGGCGACCTTCTTCTGGTGCTCGATGCGGCGGATGTTGCCTTCGGTCGCGCCGATGGCGAGCCCGCGGGGGATGAGGTAGTTGCGCGCGAAGCCGGGTCGAACCTTGACCAGCTCGCCGCCCTTGCCGACGTTGGCGAGGTCCTGGGTGAGGACCACGTGGATGTGCAAAGCCATTTCTGGGTTCCTCCGACTAAGCGCCGACCGTAAACGGCAAGAGGGCGATGTTCCGCGCGCGCTTGATGGCGAGCGTCACCTTGCGCTGGTGCATCGCGCAGTTGCCGCTGATGCGCCGCGGGACGACCTTGCCGCGCTCCGACACGAAGTACTTGAGCGCCTGGGGATCTTTGTAGTCGATGACGAGCGCCTTATCGGCGCAGAAGCGGCAAACGCGCTTCCGGCCGAGCCGGCGACGGCCCGGAGCGTCCGAGTTGAGGTCCGGCGTACGGCCGAAGTCGCGATCGTCGTCGCCGCCGTAGCTGGGGGACCGGTACTCCATTCGTTGCGTCATGGCTCAGGCCTCCTCTTCCTCGGGCGCGGGCTCCGCGTCCAACTCGGGCTCTTCCGCGTCGTACTCGGGGCGCGGTGCGCGCTCGGGCTCGATCAGGCCGAGCTGTCGCTCGCGCGAGTCCTCGCGGTCGTCCTCGACCGGAGCGAGCTCGAGGCGCTCGAACTTCACGTCGTCCGTCGGGACCTCGACCGCGCCGAGCTCGAGGTCGTTGCCGACGAGCACGGTCTGGTACTTGAGCACGCCGTCCGACAGGCGGAGGTTGCGCTCGATCTCGGACACGACGCGGCCGTCGCCGAGGAACTTGAGGTAGACGTAGACGCCGCGCTTGTGCTTCGCGATGTCGTACGCGAGGCGCCGGCGCCCCCAGAGCTCGACCTTCGTGAGCTTGCCGTTCTCGCGAGCGACGACCTCTTGAAGGCGCTGGCCCACCTTGTCGGCGCTCTCGGCGTCGACGTCGGGGCGAAGGATGTAGATCGTTTCGTACTCTCGGGCGCGTCCGGGCGCCGTGACCATTCGACTCATGCTGGTATTCCTCTTGGGCTAATGGCCCCGCGGGATCATCCCCCGGAGCGAGGAGGTGCTTCTCTCTTCGCGGGCGCCTTCGCGCCCTGAAGCTTCTTGGTGTTGTGCGCGTTCATCGCCGGGGCGACTCCGCGCGCGAGGACGTCTAGCACGATTTCGGTCGCGCGCTTCAAGACGTCTGGTAGCTCGGCGCGCTCGCTCGCGTCGAACGGGGACAGGACGAAGTCGGCGACCTCGCCGCGGAACGTCGCGGGCGGCCGCCCGATCCCCACGCGGACGCGGGCGAACTCCTGGGTGCCGAGCCGCTGGATGATGGAGCGCAGGCCGTTGTGCCCCGCGTGCCCTCCGCCCACCTTGAGGCGCACCTCGCCGAAGGGCAGATCGAGCTCGTCGTGGATGACCAGCACGTTCGCGGGCGGCACCTTGAAGAACGCCGCGGCGGGCTGCACCGAGTCGCCGGAGAGGTTCATGAAGGTCATCGGCTTGAGCAGCGCGATGTCCTCGCCGGCGGAGGAGCCCTTCGCGAGCACGCCGCTGAACTTGTCGCGCGATGCGTCGGCGCGCACGGGCGACGCCAATTCGTCGACGACCATGAAGCCGACGTTGTGGCGGTGGCTCGCGTACTCCTTGCCTGGATTGCCGAGACCCACGACCAGCCACATCGCGACACCCGAGCGCAGCCGGCGCGCCTTCGCGCGCCGGCGGAGCGCCTACTACTTCTTCTTCTTGTCGGCGGGCTTGGCGGCGGCGGCGGCGGCCGGCGCGGCGGCCTTGCCTGCCGCGGCGGGAGCGGCGGCCTTACCGGGCGCCGCAGCCTCTTCCTCGCCCTTCTTGTCAGGTGCGACCACGGCAGCGACAGTCTGCTCGGCGGGGAGCCGCGCGGCCACGCCCTCGGGCAGCTTGAGCTGAGAGGCCTTCACCGACTCGCCGAGATCGACGTCGGTGACGTCGAGCTCGACCAGGGAGGGGATCTTCTCGGGGAGGCAGCGCACCGGCAGATCGCGGTAGACCTGCATCAACACGCCGCCGAGCACGACGCCCTTCGACTTGCCGATGAGCTTGAACGGCACCTCGACGTCGACCGGCTGAGCCAGATCGACCTGCAGGAAGTCGGCGTGGAGGAACTCGCGCGTGACCGGGTGGTGCGAGTACTGGCGCACCATCGCGGTGAGCGTCGCGCCGCCATCGATGGCGAGCTCGACGACCGAGTTTCGGCCGTGGGGGCCCGAGAGCGCGGACTTCAGCGCCTTCGGATCGACGGCGAGCGCCATCGCGGCGAGGTTCTTTCCGTACGCGATGGCCGGGATCTTCCCGGACGTACGCAGCCGGCGGGACGGCCCTTTGCCCTGGTCGGTGCGCTTCGAGGCGCTCAGCTTCGCGATCTCCATGACGGCTCTTCTCCACCACCCGCTCGTTACTCGTTGCGGGGGCCGAGGCTTTTAGCAGATGAGCGGCGTCCATGCCCAGCCGATTCGAAGCAGGCGTCGGGGTGAGCGCCTGAGCAGGGTTGAGCGCCGAGGGGATGCCCTTATGGTCCGCCCCCTTTCGCATCACCCCGGGAGCGCGCCCCCCCCGGCGCGCGCCTGGGAAGGAGTCGTCTCGTGGCCGCTGTTCGTACCCTGGGCTCATTCGCGCTGCTCCTGGCCGGGGCTGTCTCGCTGGGAGGCGCGCCGTCCGACGCCTCGGCGAAGAACCGCTTCGCCCTCGAGCCGCCGAACGTCGAGCAGAAGCGCGCCTACCGGTACGCGTCGACGTCGAACGAAGACTGCCTGAAGGAGCTCGACAAGCGGAAGTTCCCCTACGCGCTCGAGCCCGCGACCCAGCAGGTCGATCTGCCGCTGCGCTTCAGCGGGCCGGTCCGCGGGGTCAACTACAAGCTGACCCAGCGCGCCGAGAAGAACCCGGAGAAGACGTCCCCCTCCGCGGTCGCCGACTGCCGCCTCGCGCTGGCGATCGACGACCTGTCGCGCATCCTGGAGAAACACGACATCGTCGAGGTCGAGTACCTGTCGATGTACCGCAAGCGCGGCGTTGGCTTCGTGAAGCCCGGCAAGCGCCACCCGTCGGGCCGGGCGATCGACATCGCGACCCTCAAGCGCAAGGACGGCGAGGTCTTCAGCGTCTACAAAGACTGGCACGGGCGGGTGGGCAGCGAGACCTGCGGGCTCGGCGCCGCGAAGCCCACCAAGGACACCGACGGCGCCAAGCTCATGCGCGCCATCGTGTGCGAGACAGCGGCGATCGGGCCCTTCAACCTGATGCTCACGCCCCACTACGATTGGGGCCACAAAGACCATTTCCACTTCGAGGTCCGCAGCGACATCCGCTGGTTCCTCATCCAATAGCGCCGGTCTTCACGGGCGGATCACGATCGTCGTCCCCTTCACCTCGGGGCGGAACGCAGCGACGGCGTACCAGCCCTCGGGCAGGCCCGGCTCCATCCAGTGCCACAGCCAGTGGGCGTCGTTCGGCGCGACGTTGACGCAGCCGTGGCTCTTCGGCCGGCCGAAGTCGTTGTGCCACCACGCGCCGTGGACGGCGTAGCTGTCCTTGAAGTAGTTGACGAACGGGACGTCGTCGACCGCCCACTCCTTCTTCTTCTCGACGCCGGACATGTCCGCGCTGACGAGCTTCCAGCCGACGGTGTAGGTGCCAAGCACGGTGGTGTGACCTCGAGCGCGCTGCGTGATGCCGTCGACGCCCGGTGAGATCGCGGTCGCGTACACCGGCTTGTCGCCCTCGTACGCGATGAGGCTCCCCCAGGTGACACGGACGTCGATCCACTTGTCGCTCTTGCCGACCCCGGGCGGCCGGTCGGTCCGCGGCTTGAAGATCGAGAGCAGCTCGTGGCGGACATACGTGCCGTCGGCGGTCTTCCAGAAGTTGCCGCCCTTCTTGCCGCGGACGAGCGGGCCCTCGATCTGCACGAACGCCTGTCGGCCGTACACGTCGCCGGTCTCGACCATCTCTCCGTTGTCACGCTGCCGCAGCTTCGGCACGTCCTCGATCCAGGCGTAGCCGAAGGGCAGCTTGAGCTGGCTCTTGGCGAGCTCGACGCCCTGCAGCTTGGGCATGTCGACGAAGACGACCTTGTCCTTCGGGACCAGCGTTAGATCCGGGGTCACCAGGAAGGTGCGTCCTTCGGCGTCGAGCTCGGCGGCGAAGGCCATCTTGCGTCCCTCGTAGGCCTCCTCCTTGGAGACGAGCGACGGCTTCGCGAAGTCGACGTACGTGGTGAACGCGGTCGACGGGCCGCGCCCGGCCTTCTTCGTGTCGAACGTCCCCGTCACGCCCTTCGGGATTGGCACGCTCGCGGCGGCCACCTTCGCCAGGTGATCGACCAGCCCGGGCTCGTGCTTCTCCTGCTCGGCCCGCGTGGGCACACGCTGGTACTGCGGGGCGGAGACGGCCATCACGCCGACCTTGAACGGCACCGGCGCGTCGGGCTTCGGGAGGACCTCGGCCGCCGCGCGCACGCGAGGGTCGCGCCCGTCGAGCGTCGAGTGGCGGCCGGCGCAGATGAAGCCGCGGGGCTTCACGGCGAAGAACCCGCCCTTGCAATGGCCGACGCCGGGCCCCTTCAGCGGCGCCTCGCTGGCGATCGGCACCGACTGGCCTGCGCGGACGAGGCCGATCATCGGAGCGTCCTTCTCGGGCTTCTGGACGATGGTCTCGTAGCCGTCGTAGGCGAACAGCCGCGGCCCGGAGGGCAAGGGCGCCTCGGGCTGTTCGACGCTCGCCTCGTCGGGCGCGCCGGTCGTCGACGACGTCAGCAAGACCGAAGCGCCCTCGGGCGCTACGACGCTGTCTGGGCCGCCTCGCCTTGGCCCCTCGCCCTCGGCCACGGGAGCCCCGCACCCCAAGATCGCGTACGCGAGCGCCGCTCCCACCACGCTCGAACGACCCAACGACTGCCGCATGCCATAGCGTTGCAGACGGCCGCTCGGCCCGCCAAATTTCGGCCGAACGTTTCGTGCTGCCTCGCGCGATGGCGCGACGCGGCGTCAGACGAAGAGCGAGCTGACCGAGTCGGAGTTGTGGATGCGGCGGATCGCCTCGGCGAGCAGCCGGGCGATGCTGACGACCTTGAACTTGCCCGACGCCCTGCCCGCCTCGCCCAGCGGGATGGAGTTGGTGATGACGACCTCGGAGAGCGGCGACTCCGTGATGCGCTTGACCGCCGGCCCGGACAGGACGCCGTGCGTCGCGCAGGCGGCGACCTCCTTGGCGCCGGCCTGCATCAGCGCATTGGCGGCGTTCACCAGGGTGCCGGCGGTGTCGATCATGTCGTCGAGGATGAGGCAGCGCTTGCCCTGGACCTCGCCGATGATGTTCATCACCTCGCTGACGTTCGCCTTCTCGCGGCGCTTGTCGATGATCGCGAGCGAGCCGTGGAGCCGCTTCGAGTAGGCGCGAGCGCGCTCGACGCCGCCCGCGTCGGGGGAGACGACGACCACGTCGTTGCCGTAGTGGAGCTTGAGGTGCTGATCGAGCAGCGCGGGCATCGCGAACAGGTGGTCGAACGGGATGTTGAAGAAGCCCTGGATCTGAGCCGCGTGGAGATCGAGCGCGACGATCCGGTTGACGCCGGCGGCGACGACGAGGTCGGCGACGAGCTTCGAAGTGATCGGGGTGCGCGGCGCGACCTTTCGATCTTGGCGGGCGTACCCGTAGTAGGGGATGACGGCCGTGATGGCGCCGGCGGACGCCCGCCTGAGAGCGTCGGCCATGATCAGCAGCTCCATCACGCTGTCGTTCACCGGCGCGCACGTGGGCTGCACGATGTAGGTGTCGACTCCGCGGACGTTCTCCAGGATCTCGCAGAAGGTCTCGCCGTCGCTGAAGCTCGAGACCTTCGACTTTCCGACGGGGAGCTCGAGATACTGGCAGATCTCCGCCGAGAGGGTGGGGTTGGCGTTTCCGGAGAAAATGCTCACCCGCTTGAACATCGGCGTGCCCTTCGTTTCTGCGTGCCGTCCGACCGCGCGCTCTCACGCGTGGGGACGTGGCGAGCGCGTACCAGCCGCACCTTACGCCGTCAAGGTGACCGCCCGCTCCGCCTCTGCTTCCTGCGGAGCCCCAAGCGCCACGCGAGCCCAGACAAACTGCGCGGCGCGTATTAGAAGGTGCCCCAGGCATGGGCGCGCTCGTCGTCATCGGCAACTTCGACGGAGTCCACCGAGGTCACCGCGAGGTCCTCGAAGGCGCCGTGCTCGAGGCCGAGACCCTCGGCCTCGAGCCGCGGCTCCTGACGTTCTCGCCGCACCCCGCCGCCGTCCTCGGCCGGCGCCCCCCTGCGCTGCTCACCAACCAGCGCCGTAAGCGAGAGCTCGTCCAGCGCGTCTCACCGCGGATCCAGTTCGACGAAGAGCGCTTCGACCTCGCGTACGCCGCGCAGTCCCCCGAGGAGTTCGCGCGACGCCTGCGCGACAGCCACGAAGCGCGGCGAGTCGTCGTCGGGAAGAACTTCCGCTTCGGAAAGGGCCGCGAGGGGGACTTCGAGCGGCTCGTCGAGCTGGGGGCCGCGCTCGGCTTCTCCGCGCGCTACGAGTCCATCCGCGGCGACGCGCGAGGGGCGTGGTCGAGCACGAGGGCGCGAGCGGCGATCGCCGCCGGCGATCTGGAAGAAGTCCTGGCCGTGCTCGGGCGCCCCCACGCGCTCAGCGGCACGGTCGTGCGTGGCAAGCAGCTCGGCCGCACGCTCGGCTTCCCCACGTGCAACCTCGCGAACGTCGCGGAGGCGCCCGTCCCGTTCGGGGTCTACGCCGTCACGGTCGACCAGGTCACCCACGAGCGGGCACGCGCGCTCGGCCGGGGCGCGATGAGCGTCGGCACGAACCCGACGACCGACGGGGACTCGAGCGTGAAGGTCGAGGTCTACCTGCTCGACCTCGACCTCGACCTGTACGGCGCAGAGCTCCGCGTGCACGTGCTCGAACGCTTGCGCGGCGAAGAGCGCTTCGACAGCCTCGAGGCGCTGGTGCAACAGATGCACGACGACGTCGCGCGGGCCCGCGCGATCACGTCGAAGTGCCAGCCCGATCCGCAGACCTCTGCCTTCGGTTGACGGCCCGAGCGGCCGGTCATGTGTGCTAGGGTGCGCAGCCATGGAGCGCAAGGAACTCGAAGGTCTGAGCCGCGAAGAGCTGATCGGCCAAGCGGAGCAGCTCGGCGTCGTGCGCCCAAGGACGCTCACGATCCCTGAGCTGGTCGACGAGATCCTGGTCGTGTCTGCCAAGCGGGCCTCCGAGAAGAGGCAGCGCGGCTGGTTCGGGCGGGCCCGAGATCTGCTGACGAGCGTCATCGATCGGGGCCTCACCCTGCCCGAGCCCGGGCGAACCTCGCAGCGCAGGCCCTCGCCGCCAGCGCCGCCGCCGCTGCCGACGGTCACGCTGGCGGAGATCTACGCAGCACAAGGGCACCTCGAGCGCGCCATCACGACCCTCGACGAGGTCCTCGCGAGAGAGCCGTCGCACAGCGACGCGCGCGATCTCAAGGCTCGCTTCGAGCACCAGCTGCACAAGACGAAGCCGTCGACCCCGCCGCCGGTGATCGAGGCTCGCCTCGAGACGATGCCGCCGCCGGCACCCATCTCTGATCTCGACCGACTCACGCCTGCCTCCGCGGAGGTCCGCCCCGAGCCCGAGCGAGCCGACGCCGAGTCCCCGAGCGACGGCGCCGAGCCGCGCGAGGTCGCAGACGCCTCGCTGGTCGAGGCTCCCAAGGCGCCGAGCATCGCCCCGATCCCGCTCAAGCGTCCGTCGACCCCGCCCGTTCACGACGTCGACGATATCGTCGGCCTCGCGGTCGACCCGCACACCATCTACCTCTATTGGGAGGTGCGCCCGGCGACCCTCGCGCACGCCCGCGCGAAGGACGACAGCGGCGCGCTGACGGTCCGCGCGGCGACGGTCCTCGCCTCGCTCGAGGGCCCCGAGACCGACGTGCGTGATTTTCGCGTCGACGCCCTGTCGGGCGAGCTGTTCGTTCACGGCCTTCCGTCGCAGGCGAACGTGCGCATCTCGGTCGGGTACAAGACCGACACCGACTTCGAGCCCTTCGCGGTCGGCATCGATCTGTCGACCCCGCGGGAGTCCGCGTCGCGCGAGGTCGCGACGACCTTCCGCCGCTGGAGCGAGGCCAGCCGCGCCGCGCCGACCCCGCCGCCGGCCGACCCCGTGGAGCGCGCCCTCTCGATGCGCAGGGCGCGAGCGCTGCCCGACTACGGCGCCGAGGGCTCGGAGGCCTTGCTCGCCAAGTTCCCGTCGGACGTATGGGTCGACCCTTCCACGCGCGTCGTCCGCGTGGTCGGCACCGACGGCCCGCCACGCCAGGGCTCGGACGTGACGTCGCACACGTTCGTCATGAGGAAGGACGGCTCGAGCGAGCTGTTCCGCCGCAACGTCGTGTGGGCGTCGAACCCTTCGGTGTGGGCCTCGAGCGTCGGTCGCTGACCCGCCAACAAAAAAAACACACAACTCGAGGCGAGCGTTGCCGACAGAGCAACATGAGCTCGCCCTCCTGGTGTCGCCCCCTCGTCGCGCACGTCGCGTGCGTCTGTCTCGCCCTGCTGACCGTCGTCCGACCGGCTACAGCCGAAGATCCGGAGGAGCCCGCGCTGTGGGAAGATGACCCGCGGCCGGTCGAGCTCGAGCCCGAGCGGGGGCCCCTCGCCGACCTGTGGATCGGTTTGACGGGCACCTTGGCCTTCGACGACGTCTCGACGCAGGTCGGGGCGATGCTGGTGCTGGGCGGCAAGCTCGATGCCCCGCTCGAGGTTCGGGGAACGCGCGCCCACGCGGCGCGCTTCGCGAAGACTGGGCCTGCGGAGAAGGAGCCGCCGCCGATCCTTGCCGTCGAGGCGCAGCCGACCCCGCTGGCGCCGCTCAGGGCCCGTCCGCGGCTCGGCAAGCTCGCCCGCGGCACCGTCAAGGCGGCGCTCGCCGCCGCAGGCTCGGCCGAAAGCGAAGCGCGCCTCTCGGGGGCCGCGACGCGGGCGCGGGCGAGCGGGCTCGTCCCAGAGCTGCGGCTACGCGTCGCGCACGTCGTCGACGAGGACCAGCGCCTCGCTCCCACCGAGTACGATCCCGAGCGGATCACCGCCTCCGGCGGCACCAGCCTCTGGCTCGAGGCTCGCGCGACCTTTCAGCTCGATCGGCTCGTCTTCGCCGACGACGAGATCGCGCTCGAGCGGCTGCGCGCCGATCGGGCGAAGCTCGAGGCCGAGCTGATCGACGACGTCTTGAAGAGCCTCGAGGCGTGGATGCGCGCCGGCGCGGCGCTCGAGAGTGAGATCGCCAGCGAAGAGGAGCGGCTGCGCGCGGACGTCGACGAGGCCGTCGCCGAGGCGAGGCTCGACGCGCTCACCGCCGGCTGGTTCTCGACGCAGCGCGCTCAGATGAAGTCGTCGGAGAGCCTGACGACGCGGGTCGACGACGCGGTCTCGTCGTTCTGATCGGTGATCGACACCGTGAGCTCGAGGCTCTCCCCGAGCAGCGAGTCGACGGGGTGAGCCTCGTCGTCGATGCGGAAGCGGAGGCCGTAGATCTTGCAGTAGTCGCCCTCGTCGGGGTCGAACGTGAAGATGACGATCGAGGGCGGGGGCTCGTAGTCGAGATCGACGAAGCGCCCCGACACCGTGGTGACCGACCCGCTCTGGGTCAGGTTCTTGAGCCGCGCCGCGATCCACACGTGGTAGCCGCCCTGCGGTCCGGCCTCGACCTGCAGGACGTCACCGTCGTCGACGTCATGGAAGTCGGACTGGCCCTCGCCGAGGATCACCTCGGCGGGCCCGCCGGGCTCGCACACGCCGCCGCTCGTGCCCCTGGCCCAGTCGGGGTCGTAGCTCGGCAACGTGTCCGGGGACTCGAAATCATCGACGCACAAGCCGTCTTTGCAGGTCGTGCCGGGCTCGCACTCGACGGCGACGCACTCGGACTCGAGCACGAGCTCGAGCAGCACGCGCCGATCGCGCGGGACGGTGGTCGAACCCGTCTTGGTGAGGATGGGCACGAGCCCTTGGATGGCGACGAGCTCGACGCTGACGGGCGTCTCCGGCTCGAGCTCCCCCGTCTCGAGCTCCATCGGAAAATCGAGCGCCGCCCCTTCGAAGCTCTGACTCTGCACCTCGACGCCGTTCACGCTGACGCGCGCGTCGAGCCGCGTGAAGGAGGGCCCCGGAGCGAGCTCGCTGCGCACCCCGAACACGACCTCGCCGGGCGGCTCACCGCACGCGCCCGGCAGGGCAGCCAGGCCGACCGCGGCGACCGCTCGCGCGAAGGGGGTCGCGAGCGGGCGCGGTCGGCGGTGTTTCATTGCGGTGGGGTCAGTTGACCGGCTCGATCACCGCCAGGAAGTCCTTGGCCGGGATGAACTTCTCGACGCGCTTCACCTCGGCGCCGGTCGAGTCGAAGACCAGGACCGCGGGGAGGCCCTTGACCTTGTACTTCTCCATCGTCTCTTTGACCTTCGGGTCGTCCTCGTTGGTGGCGTCGAACTTCACCGCCACGAAGCGCCCGCTCTTCGCCTGGAAATCGGCGTCGGAGAACGTC
This sequence comes from Polyangiaceae bacterium, assembly GCA_016719945.1. Taxonomy (GTDB): domain Bacteria; phylum Myxococcota_A; class Polyangia; order Polyangiales; family Polyangiaceae; genus Xiheicaenibacterium. Next base: position 467,517 of record JADJYE010000008.1, read on the forward strand.
TTGGCCTCGAGCTCCTTGCAGGCACCGCACCACTCCGCGCCGAAGTCGAGCAGCAGCGGTCGCTGCTCGGCCTTCGCGGTCTCGAGCGCCTTCTGGAGATCGCTGCCCCAGTGCTCCTTCTTGAGGGCCGGGTAGGACTTGCGCCCCGCGGCCTCGTCGGCCTGGCGCTGCTCCTGCTCTTTCTTCGCGAGGACCTCGGCGCTCACCTCCTTGGGCTTGCCGAGCGCGGTGACGAGCAGGAACCCTCCAGCGACCGCGCCGGCGATGCCAAGCCCCTTGCGGATCTTGGTGCCCACGCCGCCGTCGTCCCAGTTCACGTGAACCGCGCCGAGGCCGAGGCCGACGGCCCCGATGATCGCGGCGATGAGCAGGAACTTGGTGTCGTTCTTGACGAACTCGCCGAGCACCGGGAACGCGTTCTTCAGGTAATAGAGCGCGAGCACGAGCATCACGATCCCGAAGAACGACTTGACCCACACCATCCAGCGGCCGCCCTTCGGCAGACCCGCAGCGAAGGTGCCGACGACCCAGAACAGCGCCCCGAGGCCGATCGCGTAGGCCATGCCGAAGGTGACGCCGAGCGAGACGCTCTGCTTCTCGGTCACGACCGCCATCATCGAGATGAGGACGGGGCCGGAGCAGGGGGCCGCCACCAGGCCGCTGACGAGGCCGAGCGAGAAGGCGCCGCCGTAGCCGACTCCGCCGACGCCCGAGAGGCGCTGCATGACCGAGTCGGGCAGGGTGAGCTCGAAGGCGCCGAACATCGACGCCGCCATGATGATGAAGACCACCGAGATGCCGACGATCACCCAGCGGTTGGCGAGGATCGCGCCGAACACGCCGCCGGTCAGCGAGACGACGACGAACATGGCCGTGAAGAGCACGACCATGCCGCCGACGAACGCCGTGGAGAGCATCATCGCGTGGCCGCGCGTCTTCGCCTGCTTCGCCCCGAAGACGCTCACCGTGATGGCGATCATCGGGTAGACGCACGGGGTGAGGCTCGTGAGGAAGCCCGCCCCGAGCGCGACCGCCGCGGCGCTGAAGATGCCCTCGTTGAGGGCCGCCTTGAAGTCGCCGCCCTCGTCGGCGAGGGCGACGGTTGGGAGCGCGAGCGCGAGGGCGAGCGCGAAGAGCGCGAGGACCCACTTCGCTGTCGAGCTGGGCAAGGAGAACCGAGTGGCCGGGTGGGCGGGGAGCGTGGGCGGGCTTTGGCTTCGCATAGGCTCTGGGCTGTCGTTACGCCGACCAGTCTAGCAAGTTTTGTCAGCCCGTCCGCACACCTCGAGAGAGTGTGCTCAAGGCCTTCTTCGCGCGGGTGATCTCGGCGTCGAGGGCGATGCTCGTCGTGAGGCGGCCGGACTCGGACCGCTCCACGAAGGCCTGGAGGTGGCCGCGAGCCTCGCTCGGCCGGCGAGCGTGGATGGCGAGCAGGCCCAGCACAAACCGGCCGTATCCCTGGCCTGCAGGCACGGCAGCGAGGCGTTCGATGCACCGTCGCGCGTCGACCCCGGCCTCTCCGGCGGCGATCCGAGCGAGGGCGAGGTGGCCCTGGTAGAGCGGCTTGTCGCGCGTGCCCCAGCGAGATGCGCGCTCCAGCGCACCGACGGCGTCCCGAAAGCGGTCCGCCAGGAAGAAGATGCTGCCCAGGGTCCACCAGTGGAACGCTCTGCGCGAGGCGGGGCCCACCCGCGCGGCCGTCCGCAGGTGGCGAGCGGCGATGTTGAGTTCGCCCAGCGCGGCGGCGGCGCGAGCCGCGTCCTGATGGAGGACGTCCGCGAGGACCCCGAGCGTGAGCGACGACCGGGCAAGCTCGAGGGCCTCCTTGAAGTTTCGGCGCTCGAAGTGGGACAGGTAAAGCTGCCTCAGGAGCATCGCGTGCGTCGTCTTGTCGATGCGCGCTCGCGACGCGAGACCTCGCTTCGCCCAGATCCCCCGAGCCCGAGGGGTGGCGGCCGACAGCGCGCGGCTCAGATACTCCTCGGGCGACATCGCGCGCGGCGATCGGACCGGTGCGGCGGCGGCGCGGGGGGGCAGAACGGTCGTGCGGGCGGGGGCGCGGGCGGCAGGGGCAGACGAGGCGCGCACCCGCTTCACGGCGCGTTCGCCCGCGGGGGGATGCGAGGTGCGACGGACCGGGCTCGTTCGCTTCGACGTCGCCGCGGTCGAGCGCGGCGTCGAGCGCGGCGCGACCTCGGCCCGACGGCCGGAAGAGGGCCGGGGCGGCCGGGCCGAGACGGCGCGCGGGGGAGCGTCGGCCTGACCGCGCCTCGAGGAGACGGGTTCGGGAGCCATCGACGGCCGGTCTTTCACCCGTGCCACGAGCTCCACCGTAGCAGGACCTAAACGCGCGTCCAGAAAGCGAAAAAAAAGTTTCCCACAGGGACGCGATTCCGGCCCTCGCGGCACGGTTGAGACCCCCTGGCCCCGCGGCGCCCCGGCGCCTCGACCCTGCTGGATCGATTGCAGCCCGACGCTTCCTGCATCAGGCTCAGCCTCGACGTGATGTCCCGTGGAAGGCTTCGCTATTGGGCCCTCGTGCTCCTCGGCTCCGTGGTCGCCACGCTCGGGGCGGGGTGCGGCCGGCCCGCGACGCGCGACGAGTGCCTGGCGATCCTCGACAAGAGCGCGGAGCTGAAGCTCAAGGAGCAGAAGCTCAGCGACCCCGAGCAGATCGCCCACCGCAAGAAGCAGCTGATGGACGCGAAGGGCGAGGACCTGATCGGGCAGTGCGTCGGTATGCGCATCACCGAGGGCGCGCTGCGCTGTGTTCAGCGGGCCGAGTCGCCCGCCGCGGTCGACCGCTGCCTCTACTGACGCGATGTCCGAGCGAGACGTTCGCGAGCCGTCCGATCACGTCGCGCGGAACCTGATCGGGTCCGTCGCGATCATCGCGCTTATCATCGGCGCCACCGGGCTGCAGGTCTGCTCGGGCACCCGACCCGAGCAGCCCGAGGCCCGCTGCGAGGCCCTGCTCGACCGGTTCGTCGAGCTGCGGGAGCGAGCGGCGAACCCGAAGGCCAGCCCTGGAGACGTCGAGCGGCGCAAGAGCGAGGCGCGCGCCAACACCGAGCGCGACCAGGCGCTCGAGAGCTGCCAGCGCGGCTTGACCGAGGACACGCTCGCCTGCGCCGAGGCGGCCGTGAACATCAACCAGCTCGAGCAGTGCTTCCCGTAGGCAGACCGAGCACGCCCGCCCCACCTCCGCGCGACGCGGCTCGGACCTCAGCGAGCGAGGCGCGTTGCCCGCAGGGCTTGTGTTAACCTCGTCGGGGCGCGGGTCGCGCCCGAGATGAAGCACAACTCTCCGCAGCTCGGTTTCAACAACAACGTGCGCCACAAGGGCCTCGTTTTTCATATCCAAACCGAGGACTCGGGGGTCAAGCACCCGCACATCATCACGCACCTCTTCGCGGACGGCGGGCGCATCCTCAAGTCGCAGAAGACGTCGTACGCGGAGTTCTTGGGCGAGCAAGAGCTCTCCAAGAAGGTGCGCAGCCTGATGCAGGAGCAGCACAAGGCGATGTTCATCGCCCTGCGCGCCGGCAAGTTCGATCACATGTTGGGCGACGCCCCGGCCGAAGGGCCAGCCAGCGCCGCCGCGGCGCCCGCGCCGGGGCCGAGCAGCGAAGGCCTGCCGCCCGCGAGCACCGTGGGTCTGCCGCCCGCGAGCGCCGTGGGTCTGCCGCCCCCTCCCCCTTCGAGCTCGGGAGCGACGGCCCCGCCTTCCCGCGGGCCCATGCCGTCCCTCGTCGGAGCGACCGAGTTCGCTCGCTCCGAGCCTCCTCCTCCTCTGCCGCCCACGCCGCAAGCCAAGGTCGCGTCGTCGAAGGCCCCGGGCGACGTCCCGGCGGCGCACGCCGACACCGTCGCGATGCGCGCGGTGAGTGACCCGACCGCTTCGCAGGCAACACCATCGCACGCGGCCGCGCCCCACAGCTCGGGCCGGCCGCCGCCCGCGCGGCTCACACCTCCTCCGCCGCGCCCGCCCGAGCCGTCTTCGCCGGCGCGTCATGACGTCACCCGCGCGCCGACCAATCCTGCAATGGCTCGCCTCGAGCGGCCTGGCACGCGGGCGCCGAGCGTGCCGCCCCCGGCGCCGACTGCGCCTCGCCCCACCCCTGCACCGCGCCCGCCGCTGTCGGCGAGCCTCGACCTCGATCTCGAGGCCCTCGAGCGCGCGGCTGACCAGAACCAGGGGCCCGTCTACAAGCACATCCGGGATCTGCCGCCGCCCCCCGCGAGCCTGCTCAAGCCGTCCCTCCCTCGCAACACGAGCTACCGGTCGGTGACGCCGCAAGCGACCCAGATCGTGGCCGATCCAAAGGGCCCGCCGTCCGGCGCGTCCCCTCCGGGCCCGAGCCGGCCGGGCGCTTCGACCATCCCGCGGGCGCCGACCTCCAGCCGCGGCTCACAGCGCTATGCGCCGTCGCGCCCCGCGAGCATCTTCGGCAGCTCACGGCCCCAAGAGGGCTCGTCGATCTTCGGCGAGGACCTGATCAGCGAGAAGAGCCTCGACGAGGTCATCCTCAGCTACCTCGCCGAAGATCTCGAGCCCGGCACGAAGAAGTGAGCGCGGGCGGCCGCAAAGAACGAAGCCTCGCGCTGGGTGGGCGCGAGGCTCTTCTCTTTTTTGGGTACCGGGTGGAGCTGAGGGGAATCGAACCCCTGACCTCCTGCATGCCATGCAGGCGCTCTCCCAACTGAGCTACAGCCCCGGGACGGACGGGTTCATACCGCTCCCTCGTCCTTCTGTCTCGTGAAAAAATCTGAGCTCGTGAACACGACGCGCGGCCGGCTCGAGGCTGACGGCGCGCCGAGCGCGCCCCTCACATCCCGAGGATCTTCGCGACGTAGTACTTCATCGTCTCGGTCGTGCCGCCGCCGATGCGGAACAGCCGCTGGTCGCGCCAGGCGCGCGCGATGGGGAAGTCCTCGATGTAGCCCCAGCCGCCGTGGAACTGGAGGCACGTGTCGGTGACCTCGCTCGCGAGATCGCCGACCAGGATCTTGCACATGCTGATGTGCTTCACGGTCTCCATGCTGAGCGGCCCCTTCTTGACGTGCTTCTCCTCGTTGTAGCGATCGACCGTCATGTAGACGTACGCCCGCGCGGACTCGAGGCGCGTGAGCAGGTCGACGAACTTGTGCTGCCAGACCTCGCGCTTGATGATCGGCTTGCCGAACGCAGAGCGCTCGCGGCCGTACGCCATCGCGTCCTCGATCATGTAGAAGCCGCCGGCGACGGCCGACGCAGAGGCGATCAAGCGCTCGGTCTGGAAGTTTTGCATGAGGTACATGAACCCCATGTTCTCTTCGCCGAGGCGGTAGCGCGCGGGGATGCGCATGTCCTCGAAGAAGAGCTCCGCGGTGTCGCTCGACTTGTTGCCGATCTTCTTCAGCGCCTTCGAGACCGTGAAGCCCTTGGTCTTCGTCGGGACGAGGAAGAAGGAGCAGCCGTGCGCGCCGGCCTCGGGGTTGGTCTTCGCGAGCAGCGTGATGAAGTCGGCGCGGGTGCCGTTCGTGATGAAGGTCTTCTGGCCGTTGATGACGTAGTCGTCGCCGTCCTTGCGCGCGACCGTCTTGATCCCGGCGACGTCGCTGCCAGCGGCCGGCTCCGACACGCCGAGCGACGCGATCTTGTCGCCGGCGAGCGCGGGGCTTGAGAAACTCGTCGATCTGCTCCGGCGTGCCGAGGTCGCTGATGACCGGGGTCGCCATGTCGCTCTGCACGAGCAGGCCCATCCCGACGCCAGCAGACTTGCTGCGCGGCAGCTCCTCGGCCTTCGCGATCGAGAACCAGTAGTCCTGTCCGCCGCCGCCGTGCTCCTCCGGGAAGTGCGCGCCCAGGATGCCCAGCTCCCCCGCGCGCTTGAAGACCCAGTTCGGGGAAGCAGCCCGACTCCTCCCACTCGTCGGCGTTCGGGGCGAGCTCTTTCTCGGCGAACGCGCGGACGGTCTTTCGGAACTGCTCGTGCTCGTCGGAGAAGGGCTGAAACATGAAAGGCTCCGTGAAGGTTGGGCTGGCGGCCGCGGGGCGGACGCCGGGTGTCGCCCGCGGGCTGCCGCGAGCGCGATGATTCGTACACGAAACTTACGTTTCCGCAACTCTCGTCGCGGTCCCCCCTTCGCGGTCGGCCCCGTTACACTGCCGCGCCAGCGCTGCTTCGTATGAAGATCCTGATCCTTTCCAGAAACGCCACCTTGTACTCCACGAGCCGGATCGTTCTGTCCGCGAGGGCCCGCGGCCACCACGTGACCGTCATCGACCCGCTCGACTTCCAGATCGTGGTCACGCGCGGTAAGCCCTCGCTGTTCGTCGGAGGCTCGAAGGCGGCGCGCTTCGACGTCGTCGTCCCGAGGATCGGCGCGAGCATCACCGGCTACGGCCTGGCGGTCGTGCTGCAATTCGAGCTGATGGGTGTCCCGGTCTTGAACTCGGCGGTCTCGATCGCGCGGAGCCGCGACAAGCTGCGCGCGCTGCAGCTGCTGTCGGAGGCCAGGATCGACGTGCCGACGACCGTCTGCGCGCGCAACCCCGCGGGGTTGCAGCGCGCGCTGGAGCTGGTGCGCGGGTGCCCGGCGATCGTGAAGCTGCAGCAAGGCACGCAGGGCATCGGGACCATGATCGCGGACACGTCTCAGTCCGCGCACGCGCTGCTCGAGACGTTCTGGGCGATGGGCCAGGACATCGTGCTCCAGGAGTATGTGAAGGAGTCCAAGGGGCGCGACGTGCGGGCGATCGTCGTCGGGGGCACCGTCATCGCCGCGATGAGGCGCGTCGCGAAGAGGGGTGAGTTCCGCGCGAACCTCCACCGCGGCGCGCGCGGCAGCGGAGTGCGCCTGCCGCGCTCCTACGAGGCCGCGGCCATCCGGGCCGCCGCGCTGATGGGCCTCGAGGTCGCTGGCGTCGACATGCTCGAGGGCAAGCGGGGGCCACGCCTGCTCGAGATCAACAGCTCGCCAGGCCTCGAGGGCATCGAGCGGGCCTCGGGCACCGACGTCGCCGCGGCGATCGTCGCGCACGCCGAGAAGTTCGTGCGCTCGCACGCGTCCGCGAAGCGGTCGCGCGACCGGCGCGGGCACCCCACGACCGACGCGGCGCGCGCGCGGAGGACGGACGGTTGATCGAGGAAGACCACGTCCGCGTCGAGGACCGGGGCCACGCGCGCGTCGTGACCTTGTGCCGCACCGACAAGCGCAACGCGCTCTCCCGGCGCATGGTCGAGCGCCTCGCGACGATCGTCGAGCAGGCCGGGTTGGACGAGCGCGTGCGGGGCGTGGTGCTCGCCGCCGAGGGCGCCGTCTTCATGGCCGGCGCCGACCTGGGCGAGCTCGCCGCAGCCCTCGCTCAGACCGACGCCGCAGAGGGCGTGCTCGCGATGGGGGCGCGGCTGTGCGTGATCGAGGCGAGCCCGCTGCCCATCGTCTGCGCCGTTGGGGGAGACGTCTTCGGCGGGGGCTGCGAGGTGACCCTGCTCTGTGACGCCGTCATCGCGGAGCGCCAGGCAGGCTTCACGTTCCGGCACGCGCGCATGGGCCTCTCCCCCGCGTGGGGAGGGGCGCGTCGCCTGGTGGAGCGAGTCGGACCGCTCGGCGCATCGCGCCTGCTGCTCACAGCCGAGCGCGTGACGGCGGACGAGGCCTTGGCGCTCGGCTTGGTGACCTCGGTCGTCGACGACGGGCGCGCCCTCGACGCCGCTTGCGAGCTCGTCGAGCACTTCGCGAAGAACGACCGCAACACCGTCGCCGAGAACAAGCGCGGGCTGATGGCTGCGAGGGGCTTGCCATCACGCGGCTGGGTCGAGGCTGAGGCGGCGGTCTTCAGGTCTCTGTGGGCGGGGCCTGCGCACCTCGCCGCGATGGCGCGCGCAGCCAAGAAGGCCGGAGCCTCCTGAGGGCCGCGCGGCCGATCAACGCGCCGATCGTCGCGACGTGCCAGAACCTGAGCCCGCTGGCCTCGCCCCGGTAGACGGGCCGCACGGTCACCTGGCGCACCCGCATGCCGGCCTGCGCGAGCAACGAGAGCAGGTCGTTTGGGTACCCGTAGCGCGGCCACAGCGCAGACAGGTCGACCGACGAAAGGGCCCGGCGCGACGCGACCGTGTACCCGCATTGGCTGTCGGACAGGCCGTCGATCCCGGTCGCCAGCGCGGTCGCTGCGCTCAGCGCACCGCCGACGACGCGCCGCGCGCGGGGCATGACGTGAGCGACGTCAGGGTGACTGAAGCGGTCGCCCTTCACGTAGTCGGCGGCGCCGTCGAGCACCGGCGCGAGCAGGCGTGGCAGATCGTCCGGGCACATCTGCCCGTCTCCCGCCATCACGGCGACGACGTCGGCCCCGAGCCGCAGCGCGTGCTCGTACCCGGCAGAGATCGCCGCGCCGACCCCTCGAGCCGGAGCTCTGGTGAGCACCACGGCCCCGAGGCGCTTGGCGATCTCACCGGTGCCATCGCTGCTGCCGTCGTCGACGACGATGATGTCGTCGACGAGCTCAGGCATCGAGGAGATGACGCCGGAGATCCAGTGCGCCTCGTCGCGCGCTGGGACGACGACGGCGATGCGGCGGCCCTCCAGCACGACCGAACGCCTAGCGCAGCGCGGCGACCCTGTCCACGTCGACAGGGCCGCCGATCCGCGGCACGCTCTCGGGCGTGAAGCGTCGAACGATGGTCGTGCTCGGCGGCGTCACGGCGGCGGCGGCCGTCGTCGGCGCGTGGGCGGCGACGCGCGACGCGTTCGACTTCCCCCCGGACACGCAGCCCGAGGGCGCCTATCTGCGGATCGTCCACAACCTCGTCGAGGGTGATCCCAAGGTCTTGTTCGAATACCTGGAGGACGCCGGGCGCCACGCGATCTTCACGTTGCACGACTTTCGCAAGCGCTCGAACGAGCTGGTCGACAAGAGCTTCCCCGAGCCCGATCGCCGGCGGTTGCTCGACGAATACGCGAAGGTCGCGGGCGCCGCCGACGGACACGCGCTCTTCTTGCAGCTCGCCGAGGAGCGAGGCTGGCTGCGTCGCTTGCGGCGCGATCTCTCGGGCGTGGCCAGCGTGCAGATCGAGGGGGAGCGCGCGACGGTGGTGACCGCGCGCGAGACCCGCTACTCGTTTCGTCGACGCGACAACGGCGTGTGGGGGCTGACGATGTTCACCGCGGAGCTCTTGGTCGACGCGAACCGAGCGGCGCGAGACCACGACGTGGTCGAGCGCGCCGCCGCGGACTACGCCGCGTCGAAGTGAGCGCTCAACCCGCGGGGCGCGCGAGGTCGGCGAGGCACGCGCGCACTGCGACGCGCAGCGCCTCCGCCGGGATGGCCTGCGTCGCGGCGATCACGGCCGTGATGTCGTCGATGCTCCGTGCGCCGTCGACCAGCGCCGTGACCGCGGTGAAGAACGGGTGGTCGACCCCGCGCCTCGCGAGCGCCTCGACGGGGACGGGCCGCGAGGTGTCAGCGAGCCACGGAGGTTCGGGCGGCTCGGCGATGCGGGCCGACTCGATGCGGCGCGCCACGAACGTGAGCACCTGCTCGCTGCGACCCTGGTTGCACGCCGGCGACTCCATGAAGGCGAGCCGCCGCGCGTCCGTGGCCTCGAGCTCGAAGCCCGCGCACTTCACGAGCTCGAGCAGCTCGGGCTCGGTGTAGCGAGCGCTCATCGGCCGCTCGCGCGGGTAGACGAAGGGCCCGTGGCTGAGCCAGCGACCGCCGGGTCCGAGCAACTCGTGGATGAGCGACGCCAGCCGCGGGAGGTCGGGCGGGATCTGATCGAGGAACCAGGGCGTCACGACCGTGTCGAAGACGCCTCGCGCGACCGGCGGCGCGAGGGCGTCAGCGAGGACCAGCTCGACGTCCACCCCAGGCGACAGACCCTCCCCCAGCCTGCGCAGGACCGCGGCGTCGTCGGGGGTGCGTGGCGAGCTCGGAAGCTCGGTGAGCTCGACGGTCGCGCCGTCGAGGATCTTGCGCGCGACCAAGAACGGCAGCGGGTTGACGTCGAGCGCGACGATCGGAGCCGCGCCGAGCCGCACGCCGAGCTCGCGGGTGAGGCGGGCCGCCCCTGCGCCGAGGACGAGCGTGGCCCTGAGCGGCGCGCGGACCACGGCCGCCACGGCGGCGAAGGCCGCCTCGAGCTCTCGAGGCGGCCAGCCCCAGTCCCGGTGGATCTGGTGGAAGTAGGCGAGGACCCCATCGCCGACCGGCGCCGTCGCCGACGGTCGGGGCTCGAGCCCGACCTCGGCGAACAGCCCCTCGACCTGGCGCAGCTGCTCGGCTTGGCCCTCGCGCAGCTGCTCGAGCCTTCGCCGCGTCGACGGCAGAGCGGCCGTCGCGGCCTCGGCGAGCAGTCGGTCGCGCCCGTCACGAACGAGCGCCCCTAGGCGCGCGAGATCCGCGCGCCAGGCGCCGATGGCGGACGCCGGATCGTCGAGCAGGCAGGGGACCCCGCCGAGGATCGGGAACGACGCGGCGCACGGCCGGCACTCGAGAGCGCGACCTCGCTCGAGGAGGACGCGGCCGCAGCGCGGGCAGCGCAGCCGCTCGAACCTCGAGACCTCGGTCAGACCGCGCCTGCCTTCGCCTTGAGCTCGGCGTACGAGGCGCCGGGAGTCTCTCTCTCGACCGGCAAGCCGGCGCCGGCCCACCCCTTCTCGAGCACCTGGCCGAAGGCATCGCGCGGACCTTCGAAGCCCGCGCGCTGGTCGACGACCGCCGTGTAGCCCGCGTGCGCGAGCGCGTGCGCGGCCTTCAGCGAGCGGACGCCCGACCGGCAGCCGAGCACGATCGGGCAGCCCTTCTCGTAGAGCTTCTCGCACAGCGGGAGGAACTCGGGGTTCGGCGCCATTCCTGCGGGGCCCGGCAGCGCCCACGGGACGTTCTGCGCACCGACCGGGTGGCCCGCGGCGAACTCGGTCGGCGTGCGGACGTCGAGGTAGAGGTAACCATCCTCGGTCATGAGCCGGTGGGCCTCATCGGGCGAGACGCGCTTGATCGCTTCAGACACGGTCACTCCTCGCGACGCTAGAAGGTGTGGACGAAGAGCCCGCTGCGCAGCTTGGGCTCGAACCAGGTGCTCTTGGGCGGCATGAGCAGGCCCGCGTCGCTGACGGCCATGAGCTCGGACATCTGCGTCGGGAACAGGTGCAGCGCCAGGGTCATCTCGCCGCTGTCGACCCGCCGCTCGAGCTCGGCGTGACCGCGGATGCCGCCGACGAAGTCGACGTGCTGGTCCCGCCGCGGGTCTTTCACGCCGAACATGGGTCCGAGGATCTGGTCCTGACAGATCGAGCAGTCGAGAGAGGCAACCGGGTCCGCGCTGTCGTACGAGCCCGGCCGCACCGCGAGCCGGTGCCACGCGCCCCCCAGATAGAGCCCGAACGTCTTCGGCGCGTCGGGAGCGGGCGAGCTCGACGGGGTGACGTCGAAGCGCTCACGGAACGATGCGAGGAGCTCGTCGGGGCTCTTGCCCGACAGATCTCGGACGACGCGGTTGTACGCCATGATCTGCATCTGATCGTGGGGGAAGACCACGGCGAGGAAGCCGTCGTGCTCGGTGCCGTCCCCACGGCGCTGCTTGTGCACGCGCGAGGCGGCGGCGGAGCGGTGGTGGCCGTCCGCGACGTACAGCGACGGCACGGCGGCGAAGGCGTTCGCGAGGGCGAGGCTCTCGTCGCGGCCCACCACCCAGAGTTGGTGTTGCACACCGTCGGCCGTCACGAAATCGAACGCCGGCATCGCGCCGGTCGCCTCCCGGACGAAGGCGTCGATCGCGGGGCTCGCCTGGTACGTGAGGAAGACCGGCTCGTCGTGCGCGGCGAGGACGTCGATGTGGCGCGTGCGGTCGTCCTCCTTGTCGGCGCGCGTGTTCTCGTGCTTCTTGATGAGCCCGCGGTCGTACTCGGCCACCGAGGCGAGCGCGACCACGCCGACCTGACGGTGCGCCCCCATGCGCTGCGCGTACACGTAGATGCGCGGCTCGGGGTCGGCGACGAGGACGCCGTCCGAGATGAGGGCCTCGAGGCCGACCCTCGCCTGCGCGTACACCTCGTCGGAGTGCTCGTCGATCCCCTCGGGGAGGTCGATCTCCGGCCTCGTCACGTGGAGGAAGCTCTCGGGGTTGCCGGCGGCGAGGGCCCGCGCCTCGGCCGTGTTGACGACGTCGTAGGGCGGGCTCGCGACCTGCGAGGCGATGTCGGGCCGCGGGCGATAGGCGCGAAACGGACGGAGATCAGCCATGTCTCGAGCGGTGCGTATGCCTCACGTGGGCGCGAGCGTCGAGCCAGGTCTTCGAGCGTGTATAGTGCGCACGTGGAAGACGGCGAGGACGAGGGCGTATCTCCGACGCTTCCGCCCCCATCGCGCTTGCCGAGGGGGCGGCGCGTCATCGCGGTCGGCGGCGGGCGCGGCGGCGTCGGCAAGAGCACGCTGACCCTGAACCTCGGCGTCTATTTCGCGCAGCTGGGGCGCAGCGTCGTCGTCTGCGACGCCGACCCGGCGGGCTCGAACCTGCACGCCATGCTCGGCCTGGCCGAGGCGCCGTTCGTGCCGCACGACCCCGACGGGGACGCCCCCGCGAAGCCGGTGCCCACCCCGGTCCCGGGTCTCAGCCTCTTTCCGTCGGCCTTCGACCTGCTGGCGATGGCGCCGATCAAGCCCACGCGCCGCACCCAATGGCTCAAGCGGTTCGCCGCCATCGAGGCCGACTACGTCCTGTTGCACCTCGGCGCGAGCCTCTCGCCGCCGACCCTCGATCTGTTCTCGAGCGCCGACGTCTCCGTGTGCGTGACCGCCCCCGAGCCGGTCGCCATCGAGACCTCCTATGGCTTCTTGCGCGCCCTCTTCTCGCGCAGCCTCAAGCGCCGCCTGATGCGCGAGAAGCTGAAGGTGCGCCTCGTCGAGCGGGCGATCCAGCAGCTCACGCCCGCCGCGAGCCCGCTCGACGTGGTCGAGGCGATTCATCGCTACGACGTCGGCCTCGGCGGCGTGGCTGCGTACGAGCTCGACAGGCTGTCACCACGGCTGGTCGTCGGCCACTCGCGCCTGCGGTCCGATCTCGAGCTCGGCCCCGCGATGACCGCGATCAGCGAGCGGTTCCTGGGCATCCACTTGGACTACCTCGGCCACGTCGAGCACGACGACGCAGCCTGGCTGAGCGTCCGGCGCAAGAGCCCGCTCTTGATCGAGAGCCCGACGTCGAAGAGCGCGCGCAACATCGAGCGCATCGCGCGCCGCATCCTGGCGCTGTTGATGGCCGAGGACGCGCGCGTGAGCGCGCCCGAGGCCCCCCGCGGGCCAGGGGGCGCGCCCAGCGAGTGGCGCCGGCCGCTGCCGAAGAACCTGTACGAGGTGCTCGGGGTCGCGCGCACCGCGGCGGACGACGAGATCAGGCGCGCCTACAAACGCCAGCGCGACATCTTCAAGGACGGCAGCTTCCCGGTGGTCTCGGTCGTGAGCGAGGCCGCGCTGCACGACGAGCAGGCGCGCATCGAGGAGGCCTACGACACGCTCCTCGATCCCAACAAGCGCCGCTCGTACGACCTCTCCACGTTCCCCGCGACGGTTCGCTCCGACGCGAGCCGCGAGCGCCGGGTCGACGAGGCTCGCGCCGCCGAGCTCGTGATGCTGCAGGCCGAGCTCGCCAGGGAGATCCACGCCGAGACAGAGTTCTCGGGTGAGCTGCTACGCAAGGTCCGCGAGTCGCAGGGCGTCGAGCTGACCGACATCGCGCAGCGCACCAAGATCTCGACGCTGCACCTCGTCGCGATCGAGGAAGAGCGCGCTCAGGACCTGCCGGCGATGGTGTACGTGCAGGGCTTCGTGCAAGAGGTCGCCAAGTTCTTGAGGCTCGACCCGACGCAGGTCACCCGGACGTACATGCGGCGGATCCGGGACGTCGCCGCGAGGCACCGGAGCGCCGGTTAGTGGCCGACGAGAGGCCGCGCGGAGGCAGGCTCGCGGGCGTCGATCGGTGGCTGGCCCAGAACGCTGGGTGGGTCACGCTCGCGCTCTTCGCGCTCGCGCTGGTCCCCCGGCTGTACGTCGCGCTCGCGTGGGCGCGCGAGCCGGTGTGGGACGGGCACTACTACCACTTCGGCGCGACCCGCATCGCCGACGGCGTCGGGTATGGCGACGATCGCAGCGGCGTGTTTCGCCCTTGGTGTCACTACCCGGTCGGGTACAGCGGGTTCTTGGCCGGGTTCTACGCGATCTTCGGTCACGGCCCGGCGATCGCGACGGCGGTCCAGGCGCTGATCGGCGCGGCGACGGTGGCGACCGTCCACCAGCTCGCGCTCACCTTCCTCTCGCACCGCCGAGCCATCTTCGCGGCCCTGCTGTGCGCCGCGTCCCCGAGCCTCGTGCTCTACAGCGGGCTGGTGATGACCGAGCCGCTCGCCGGGCTCGGCCTGCTACTGGCGCCGCTCGCCTTCGCGAAGCTCTCGCGCCGGCCGCTCGCAGGCGCGCTCGCGGCGGGTGTCGTGCTGGGCCTGGCGACGCTCGTGCGGCCGCAGTCTCTGCTCGCCGCGCCTGCCATCGCGCTGCTCCTGCCACACGGAGCCGGGCTCGCTCGGCGCGCGGCGGTCCTCGCCGTCACGACCGCCGCGTGCCTCGCCGTCGTCGCGCCGTGGACGCTGCGCAACTGCCAGCAGATGGACGGCTGCGCGTTCGTCTCCACGAACGCGGGGTGGAACCTGGCGATCGGCGCGCACCCGCAAGCGACAGGCCGGTTCGTGACCTTGAGCGGCGACGATGGCTGCCGCGATATCACCGGGCAGGTCGATCAAGATCGCTGCTGGGGAAAGACGGGGAGCGCGATGGATCAAGCAGGACCCGGTGAGGTGGCTCGAGCTCGCGCCCGCGAAGCTGAGCTACACGTTCGACCACCAGTCCTTCGCGGTCGGGTACCTCGCGCAGGCCGATCCCGGGAGCTGGCCGGAGTCGCGTCGCGCGGCCTGGCGACGGGTGATGACGGTCGCCCAATACGCCCTGCTCCTGCTCGCGGCGCTGGGTGCGCTCGTCGTGCCGCACGCGGGCGCCCGAGGCGTGCCGCTCGCGCTGGGGCTCGCGCTCGCGCCCGTGCTGTTCATGGATGGGCTCTTCCGCGAGCCTGAGCGGATCTGGCCGCTGGCGCTCTGCATCCCCCTGTTCGTGTGCATCCCGCCGTTTAGTCGCTCCTCTGAAGGGAAGGTTCAATACCTCGCGTGGACGGTCCTCTCGCTGGCGCTCGTCCACGTCGCCTTCTTCGGCGAGGACCGCTACCAGGTGGTCATCACGCCGGCCCTGGCCCTGCTGGCGGGCGCGGCGCTTCGGCGCGCCCCCGAGCCCGAGCCCGCCCCGAAAGACGCGAGCCGTGGGGAGCTTTGATAGGCTCGCTCGCGTGAGCCCCCGAAGCCGCCGCGCCTGGCCTCGCGCCGCCCTCGCCGGGGCGGTGCTCGCCTTGCTCGCGGGCGCCGACCGAGCCGACGCCTTCCCCTACACGGCGCAGCGAGGCGACACGCTCGCGGACATCGCCGAGCGGTTCTACGGGCGGGTCGAGATGGAGAAGATCCTCGTCGCGGCGAACGGCTTCGAAGACGACGTCCCGATGCTGCCGGGCATGCGCGTCGAGGTCCCCGCCGTCGGCCACCACCGCGTCGAGCCCGGAGAGACCTGGAGCGGTCTCGCCGAGACCCTGCTGGGCGACGCGAAGCGCGGCGAGGCGCTCGCGCTCTCCAACGACACGATGCCGTGGATTCCCCCCGCCCCAGGGCGCGAGATCGTCGTCCCCTACCCCCTTCGCTACGTCGTCAAGCGCGGCGACTCGACGCTCAGCATCGCCTACAAGTTCCTCGGCAACCGCGACGACGCGTACGTCATCGACCGCTACAACCACCTGCGCGGCGAGCCCCTCGAGCCAGGCGACGTCGTGCTCATCCCGGTCGTCGATCTCGTGCTCACCGACCTCGGGCGGGCCGCGGCTCGCGAGGGTCAGTCGCTCGTGCTCTCCGAAGCCGGCGGTGACGACGCCGACGTGCAAGGGCGCGCGTCTCGAGAGCTTCCGCTCCTGGCTGACGACATCCGCGCCGGGCGCTGGGTCGAGGCCATCGTCCGCGGCAACCAGCTGCTCGGCGCGGGGCAGCTGCTCGGCACGGGGCAACCGACCGACGAGCAGGCCGCGGCGATCCACCTCGCGCTGGTCGAGGCCTACGTCGCGCTCGGCTACGTCGAGCTCGCGAGGTCGGCCTGCGGCGAGTGGCGCCGCGCTGCCCCCGACACGCCGCTCGACCCGATCGAGGTGTCGCCGAAGATCCTGAAGGCGTGCTCGGGGGCCCCGTCGGCGCCGAGCATCGGCGCGATGGGGGTCGACCCCGAGCCGAGCGCGAGCTCGAGCGCGCGGCGGCCTCCGCCCCCAGGCACGCGCAAGCCGCCCCCGGAGGACCCGTGACGTCGATGTCCGGCGCCGACCTCGACGACGACCGCGCCGATCCGGTCCCGATCGGCGTCGCGGTCGCCGGCACCTACGTGACCGAGGGGGTCCTCGGCCGTGGCGCGTCAGGGGTCGTGTACGCGGCGCGCTCGAGGGACGGCGCGCGGGTCGCGCTGAAGGTCATCTTCGCGGAGCACTGCCACACGCGGCAGATCTTCGGTCGTTACAAGCGGGAGGCGGCGATCCTTCGGCGTATCGGCGGCGAGCACATCGTCCGCTTCCTCGACTTCGTCGAGCACGAGGGTCTGCTCGCGATCGCCCTGGAGCACGTGAGCGGACCCTCCCTCGAGCAGGTGCTCGAGGGGCCCGTCGACCTCGAGCGAGCGGTCGCGCTGTGCCTGCAGATCTGCGAGGGGCTCGAGGCGGCGCACGAGGCGGGGGTGGTCCACCGCGACCTCAAGCCCGCGAACGTCATGGTCGAGCCGAACGGGAACGGGGAGCGCGCGCGCATCCTCGACTTCGGACTCGCCAAGGTCGTGCACGGCGAGCACCTGGTGACCGGGCTGACCGAGCGCGACATGATCTTCGGTACGCCCGAGTACATGGCCCCGGAGCAGGCCCGCGGGGACGACGTCGACGCTCGCTGTGACGTCTACGCCGTCGGCGTGATGCTCTATCAAATGGCCACCGGCGCCGTCCCCCATAAGGGTCGCACGCCGCTCGCGACGATGACCGCCCAGCTCACCGAGGCGATCACCCCGCCGCGGACCCGAGCGCCCGAGCGCGCGATCCCCCCCGCGCTCGAGGCGGTCATCCTGCGAGCGCTCGAGAAGGACCCCGCGAGGCGCTACCCGAGCGCGCGCGCCCTGGCCGCCGCGCTCGGCGCGGCGCTCGAGCGCCGCGTCATCTCCGTGAACATCCGGGAGCACGGCGACGCCTCCGTCAGCGACACCGAGCTCGCCCTGCGCCGGAGCCAGATCCACGCGGCAGGGTCGACCCTGCAAGAGGCAGCGAAGCTCGCGGCCGAGAAGGCAGAGGCGAAGCGCGCGGCGGGCGCCGGGTCTCGAACCTGGCTATGGCCCGCGGTGACGGCCGCGGCCATCGCCCTGTGCGTCGTCGTCGGGGTGCTGCTGGCGCTGAAGGGCTGAGGGGCCTCGCTCGGCCAGCTCGAGCCCTCGGCAAGCAGGCGTTCCGTGTCGACTTGGGGGGGGTCTGGTACCAGTGTCGTCCAGCGCCTGCTGCTCGCAGCGGTGCTCCTTGGGTGTGGTGATTCCGGGGGCGGTGGGGCCGGGGCGGGCGGGGGAGGCTTCGCCGCGTCTGGAGGGGCTCCTGGGGACGGCGGCACCGCGGAAGGCGGTGGCGCAAGCAACCCGAACGGCGGCGGCGGCGCCAGTGGGGGCCGGTGGGGGCGGTGGCAGTGGGGGCTCTGGCGGCGATGGCGGCGGCGGTGGCGGTGCCAATGGGGGCGGTGGCAGTGGGGGCTCTGGCGGCGATGGCGGCGCCGGTGGCGGCTCGGGTGGCTCGTTGACGAGCATCGAGCACGAGCGAGCAGGCCTCAACTGCGAGTGGGGCGGGGACGTCGAGCTCAGCGGATTCGACGCGGACCAAGACAGCGTGCTCGATCCCGAAGAGATCACACAGACGACGTACGACTGTTTCGTCCCGCCGACCTGCAACCAGGTGCTGCTGGGCAACTTCACGATCCAGAACGGCATCGATCTCGCTCAGCTGTCCAACTACTGCGAGGTCACGGGCGACCTGATCATCGCGACCGGGGCGAGCATTCCTGTCCTCGAGATCCCGACGATCGAGCGTGTCGGGGGGACGCTGCGCACGACCAGCACCATCGGAGAGCTGCGGGCGCTCTGGAATACTTCGCGTCGGCGGGTCCGTCGTCTCGCTCCCGAGCCTGCGGGATGTGATCGGACTCAACGCGTTCAGCGACGGTTCGTTGGATGTCAGCTCGCTGAGCTGGGGCAACAACCTGGGCTTGGGTGCGGCGGCGACGGGGGATGTCGTGTTCGAGCACCTCGAGTCCGGGTCCCCCTACCTCGAGCTCTATCCGGTCGGCGCCGGAGCCATCGAAGTCCACCTCCCGAAATGGGTCGGCTCTTGGATCAACGTCAGGGGCCCTGTCTCGGCCTTGCACACCCCTCAGTCGACCAGCATTCAAACCGTCTCGCTGCGTCCAGACCCGGCGGGTACCACGCTCGTCGCCCAGGACCTGACCCACGTCGGGGACCTCCGCATCTTCGGCGCCCCGGGGACGGCCATCTCGTTGCCGAACCTCGTGGAGGTCAGCGGGTCCGTCGCGCCGATCAGATGCGGAGACGCGTTGCCCGCTGCCGCCTGCATTTCCGCGGAATCAAGCTCGGTTCTGCTCCCTGCGCTGGCGCTCGTCGAGGGAGGTTTGTCCATGGCGGGGGCCGGCCCAACAGAGCTCACCCTGCCCGCGCTCGTGACCATCGACAACCTGAGCGTGGTGGAGGTCGACTCGCTCGCCTTCATCTCGGCCCCGGTGCTGCAGACGGTCACCGAGACGCTCCAGTTGCGTTGGTCGAACCAGATCACGACGCTCGACCTGCCGTCTCTGACGAGCGCCGGTTGCATCGATGTCCGCAACAACTTCTCGCTTCCGTCGTGCGACGTGGCCGACCTCATCGCGCAGACCGGCACCGCTTGCTCCCAGAACAGCGGCAACGCGAGCTGTCCCTGAAAGTCCCCCGAGCCGTTGGCGCGGACGCCTCCGCCGCCACGGCAGCGGCGTGCTAAGAACGCCCGGCGTGGCCAAGAAGGAGCCCTCACCGTTTGCGCCCTATCCCACCGACTGGGGCGCGTTCGCGCCCCTTCGGCTGCGCGCGCGGACGGTCGCGGAGGGCCTGTACGCGGGCATGCACAGGAGCGTGCGCAAGGGCCCCGGCGTGGAGTTCGGCGGCCTCAGGCCCTACGTCCTCGGCGACGACCTGCGGTTCATCGACAAGCGCGCGCTGCTCAAGCACGAGCGCATGATGATCCGCGAGTTCGAGACCGAGACCGATCGCGCCCTGTGGCTGGTCGTCGACGCGACCGCGTCGATGGCGTTCCGCGGGCGCGGCCCCGGCGCGAAGTACGCCTTCGCGGCCCTCATCGCGGCCTCGCTCGCGCGCATCGCGACGAGCGCAGGCGATCCGGTGGGCGTGGTGATCCTCGGCGGGGACGACCGCGGGCGGATGGTGCGCGCGACGTCGGGGCGTGAGGCGTTCGACCGCATCGTGTACGCGCTGTCTACGGTCAACGCGACCTCGGACTGGTCGACCGACGACGCCGAGCTCTCGCGCGCGCTCGGCCCCGTCCACGAGCGCGCGCGGCGGGGCTCGTCGATCGTCGTGCTGTCCGACTTCATCGACCTGCCAGCCGCGGCCGCCAGCGCGATCGGCGCCCTCGGGACGCGCGGCCGGCGCGTCTTCGGCGTGCAGGTGCTCTCGCCCGACGAGCTCGAGCTGCCGTTCGACGAGCACGCTCGGTTTCGAAGCCTCGAGGGGGCAGTGGTGGTCGAGGCCGACCCGGCCACGGTCCGCGCGCGCTACCAGGAGGCGCTCGGCGCCCTGCGAAGGCGCTGGTCCGATGACCTCGTCGCTCGCGGCGGAGGCCTCGTCTCGTGCTCGACCGCGGACTCCCCCGTGAGCGTCGTGCGCTCGCTGCTGCTCGTGATCGCGGGCGCGCGCGCGCCGTCCGAGCGGCGCGCCGGCGCCGGTCCCGCGGGTGCGCCGTGAGCTTCCTCACCGCGCTGGCGCTGCTCGGGGGGCTGCTCGCCGCCGCCCCGGTCGCGGCCCACCTGCTCCGGCGCAGACGCGCGAAGGAGATCGAGCTGCCGACGGCGTCGCTGCTCGCGGCGACGCCGCCCGCGGCGCGTAGGCGCAGCGCCCTCGAGGACAGGGCGCTGCTCGCGATCCGCGTCATCGCCGTCCTCCTGCTGGCGGTGCTCGGCGCGACCCCGTTCGTCTCGTGCTCGCGGATCGCGCTCGCGCGCCGCGACGGCGCGTCGGTCGCGATGGTCTTCGTGCTCGACGACTCGCTGAGCATGACCGCGCCCGATCCGAATGGCAAAACCCGCTTCGATCGCGCGAAGCAGGCCGCGCTCGACCTGATCGACGACGCCGAGCCGGGAGACTCCTTCGCGGTGATCCTCGGGGGCGCCGAGCCGCGGGTGCTGCTCGCCGCCACGACCGACGCACGTGCCGCGTACTCGGCGGTGAAGGAGGTCGAGCCGTCCGATCGCGCGACCGACCTGGTCGCAGCGGTCGCGATCGCGCGAGACATGCTGCGCGGTGTGCCCCAGCCCGACCGGCGCGTCGTGCTCTTGAGCGATCTCGCGGACGGCGCGCCGAGCGGGCCTGCGCTCGATGCCGGGCCCGACGCGACCCTCTGGTATCCCGTGGTCGACCTCGAGTCGCGGCCGGAGGCCAACTGCGCGATCACCGCGACGCTCCGGCGCGACCCGCAGCTCGAAGTGACCGTCAAGTGCGCGGGGCCCTCCACGGCGCGCGAGATCCAGATCGTCGCCGCCGCTGACGCGAAGAGCGTGCTCGTCTCCACGCCCGTCCCCGAGGGCGCGGAGGTCGTCTCGCTCAAGCTCCCGGCCGACGCGCCCGAGGACCTCGACGCACGGCTCACGCCCGCCGATCGCATCCCGGGCGATGACGTCGCGCCGGTCGCGGTCAAGCCGAAGACGGTGATGCTCGGCGTGCTCGTCGACGCGGCGGCCGCGAAGGTCGAGACAGGGGGCCCACCGCCAGTCGAGCAGGCCTTCGCCGCGCTCGAGGCCGGGACCTCCGTCCGCCCGATCTCGAGCATCCCGGAGCACGCCGACGAGCTCAAGCCGTACGCGGGTCTCGTGCTCGACGATCCTCCGGGGCTGACGCCCGAGGAGCGCAAGACCGTCACGACCTGGGTCGAGGGCGGCGGGCTGCTCTTGTTGAGCTTGGGGAAGAAGGCCTCCTCGGCCCCGCTCGGCGCGGGCTTCGGGGCCCTCGTGCCTGGGGTCATCCGTTGGTCCCCCGACGCGCCGAAGGGCGCCAAGCCAGAGGCTTGCGGGTTCTTCGGCCCGAGCGCCGATGGCCTCGCGGATCTGGCGCCCAAGGGTCGCACCCTCATGCCTCCGGAGGCGACCAAGGACGCCGAGACGCTGTGCGCGTTCGAGGACGGTTCTCCACTCTTGTCGAGGCGCCCGCTCGGCAAGGGCGCCATCTACGTCACGACGCTGCCGTTCGACTTCGAGACCAGCGATTTCCCGCTGCGCCCCGCGTTCCTGGTGCTCCTCGACAGCTTTCACCAGGTCGCCCAGACCGGCGGCGGAGCGAAGGTCGTCGAGGCAGGGGGGCGCTTCCACTTCCCGGGCGCCAAGACCGTCAAGGGCCAGGTCTCTCCGCCCGGGAGCGCCACGTCGGTGTCGCTCGAAATCCAGCCGGGGACCTCGCTCCGCGCGGACGCCCCGCGCGTCGGCCGCTACCTGTTCGAGGTCGATGGGGTGACGGACAGTCGCCTCGCGCTGCCAGCGGAGCGCGAGGTCGACCTCGCGCCGCGCGCCATCGCCACCGACGCGCGCGACCCTTCCCTCGGGGGTGAGACGCGCAAGCTCGACGCGTCGCCGTATGTCGCCTTCGGACTGCTGGCGCTGCTGCTGCTCGAGCTGATCGTGCGCCTCCTCGGGCCGACGCCCGCTCCGGTGGAGGAGCGAGCGGCGACCCCGGAGACCTGAGACGCGGGCGCGCCTAGTGAACCGCGACCGGCGGCTCGTCGGCGGCGGGCTC
The DNA here is from genome assembly GCA_016719945.1 of Polyangiaceae bacterium. Classification (GTDB taxonomy): domain Bacteria; phylum Myxococcota_A; class Polyangia; order Polyangiales; family Polyangiaceae; genus Xiheicaenibacterium. The sequence goes on from JADJYE010000008.1 coordinate 489,706, forward strand.
GGCGCCGTCGTCGACGCGGAAGCCGTTCGCCTTGAACGAGTGCTCGGGCCCCGGGAAGCTGCGCGTCGCCACCGCCTCGACGTAGGCTCGCGTCGCCTCGACCACGCTGTCACCCACCTCCGCGAAGCGCTTCGCGAACTTCGGCTTCAGATCGCGGTACATCCCGAGCAGGTCGTAGCAGACGAGCACCTGTCCGTCGCAGCTGGGTCCTGCGCCGATGCCGATGGTGGGCACGCCGACCGACTCGCTGATCTGCGCGGCGAGATCGGGGGGATGGCCTCGAGCACGATGGCGTACGCGCCGGCCTCCTCGAGCGCCTTCGCGTCCGCGAGCACGCGGCGCGCGTCGTCCTCGCGCTTGCCCTGGACCTTGAAGCCGCCCATCGCGTGGACCGACTGCGGGAGCAGGCCGACGTGGCCCATGACCGGGATCCCCGCGCGGACGAGCCGGTGCACGTGCTCGGCGTATTCGAGGCCGCCCTCGAGCTTGACGCTTTCGAAGCCACCCTCCTTCATCAGCTTCCCGGCGCTCTCGACGGCCTGCGCCGGCGAGACCTGGAAGCTCATGAACGGCATGTCGCCGACCACGTGGGCGCTCCGCGCGCCGCGGGCCACCGCCCGGCCGTGGTAGCAGATCTCCTCGACGGTCACGGCGAGGGTGTTGTCGTGCCCTTGCACGACCATCCCCAGGGAGTCGCCGACCAGCAGGATGTCCGCCCCGCCCTCGTCGAGGAGCCGGGCCATCGTGAAGTCGTACGCCGTGATCATGGCGATCGGGCGCGGTTCGTTCGCGTGGCCATGGCCACGCGACTTGCGCGCTCGGATCGCAGGGACCGTCACCTTCACACGCGGGCGGCTCGCATCGGCTTCAGCAGCCGTCGCGCCCGCGGTCGACACCTTGCGGGGACCGTACATGACACCTCCGGGTCGCGGCCGCGATGATGCGGTCCACGCCTGTTGGTTTTAATAGGACGTCCAAGGGCCTACGACAAGCGCCTGCGCCGCCGCGCGAGCACTAGGCCCGCCACCGCGAGGGCGGCCAGGCCAGCGCCGGCATCGGCGCCCGGAGAGACCACGGCGCAGCCGCCGACCTGACCGCCACCGACCGTCGCCTCACCGCCCTGGCCGCCGTCCTCCCAGAGGCCGTCGTCGCCGCAGTCGGGGGGAGGCGGGCACTCGGGCGGCGTGCCGATGGCGTTCTCGATGTAAAACCAACGGTTGACGCTCGACTGATCGGCCGACGCTTGCAGGGCCAGATCGGTCGTGAGGGCGTCGCGCGACAGCTCTCCGGAGAGCCGCGAGATCCACCGGGTCGCGGGGTCCGTCCCGGCGGTGAGCCGCTCGATGTCGGCCGTCGCGTTCACGACGGCGTTGAGCCCGTCGTCGTCGGCGTAGCCGCTCTCGACCGGGTTGGTCTCGGCGAAGTAGAGCAGCTCGTCGAAGGCCCAGGGGTTGAGCGGCTCGGCCGCCTCGAACAGCCAGGCGTGCCCACCGGAGCGCTCGAACTGCGTCGCCTTGAGGTCACCGTAGTTGCTGCGCTGAGCGTCCCAGTCCCAGACCAGGTCTTGCTCGCGAATCGTGAAGCTCGGAAAATTCTGGGGCTCGTACTTCCCCTCGCCCACCACCCAGAGGGTGATCGCCGTCGTCGCGCCCGTGCCGGCCGCGACCATCCGTAGCGGAAGCGCGGGGACGGCGCCAGGCGAGGTGATCGCGACGGGTCGCATCGAGTCGATGCCCTCTCCGGGCACGAGGCGCAGCGCGAGAAAGTCGAAGTCTTCTCCGACGTACGCGTCGATCACCGGCTGGATGTCCGCGGGGATGTTGTACCCGTGGCTCGTCAGCCAGTCGGTGAGCGCGGCGGGGTCGTCGGACGTGAGCTGCACGGTCTCATAAGGACCGACCACCTCTTGCGCGATGATCTGGACCCCCGGTCCCCCTCCGCCTTCGGAGGAAGCGCCCCCAGCCCCGTTCGAGAAGCCGCCGTCGTCGCAGAACTGCGGCTGGCAATTGATCTGGGGAGAGTAGACCTCCACCCTCGTCAAGCTCTCGAGCGACTGGAACAGCGCGTCGGAAGACAGGGCGACGTCGACCTGGCCCTTGATGGGCAAGACCCACGCGAACTCCTCGGGCGCGCCCGAGTAGGTGATCTGGTCGTAGAGGGTCGTCTGCTCGGTCGAGATGCCGAGGACCATCTTGTGGCCGGTCACCTGGGTGCTCTCGCTCTGCTGAACGAAGCAGCCACCACACGCGTCCGCGACATCGGGTGACGCAAGGAAAGGAATGACCGCCAGCGGAGCGGCGAACAGGAGCTTGGAAAGACGCATCGGCATCACCTCTCGTCCCAAAGGGATCGCACCTGCCAAGCAAGCGGCGATCCAGAGCGGGCGCGCGGATCCGAGCTGTTCCGGAGGAGACCGCGGCGCACCACGGCACAACCCCGGATCTTCGGATCGCGCCCGCCCCCCCCAGAGCTCGGGCTAGACGAGGCCCTCGTCGAGCCGCCGCATGCCCTCGAGCAGGAGGCCCTCGGGTGAGACGTTGATGGTGCGCTCGATCTTGCCGACCTCGGTCTCGATCTTGAAGTCGCCCTCCTTGACGCCGAGCAGCGCGTAGAACGCGTCTTCCCCGCGTTTGGAGCCGAACTTGGCGTCGAAGACCTGGCCGTCGGAGAAGATGAGCTCGCCGCTGCCGGTCTTGGACGTGATGCGGACGGTGCACGTCTTGCGGCCGTGCCAGAGGATCTGGATGACGTCGGGCAGGGCCATCTCTGCGAGCGAGCCGCTCACGCCGCCCTTCGTCCCCGGCTGCGCCGTGCGGGTGGCCTGCTTGCGCTCGACCAGCTGACGCAGCTTGGTCACGAACACGTCGGGCGGGGTGGGCTTGGAGACGAGGTCGTCGACGCCAAGATCGAAGACGATCTCGGCGAGCTGACGATCCGTCTTGCGCGTGTGCACGACCCACGCGGTGACCTTCTGACCCCACGGCTCGGAGACGGCCGACGTGCGCAGCGTGAGGCCGGCGTCCTCCGAGTCGAGGTCGACGTCGCTCACCACGATGTTGAACTCTCGGGTCTTCAGCTCGTGAAGCGCCTGCTGATACGTCCGCGCGGTCCGCACGTCGAAGCCAGCCTCGAGCAGGCGCAGCTCGAGGACCGTCGAGTCTTCGGGATCGGGGTCGACGAGCAGCACGCTGTGGCGGTCGTGGAGCAGCTTCGCGCGGAGGTCGTCTCCCGAGACCTCCGACTTGACCAGATCGACGATCGTTGGGTCGAACACCGTGCCTCGAGACTTGCCCAGGAACTGGATCGCCTCCGCAGGCTTGAGCACGCGTCGCGCCGGGTTACGCGGGTTGGCCGTCAGATCGCAGTAGCTGTCGACGACGGCCAGGATGCGCGCGCCGAGGGGGATGTCTTTGCCGGCCATCCCCAGCGGGAAGCCCTTTCCGTCGAAGCGCTCGTACATGGCCGTCACCGCGCTCTTCGTGTCCGAGTGCAGCGAGACAGCCTGGAAGAAGCGCTCGGGCACGTTGGCCACCTTCTGCGCGGCTGCGCGGTGCCCGTCGTATTCGGCGACGTTGAGCGACGTGAGGTGGTACGTGCCGGCCTTGCCGATGTCGTGGAGGTGCGTGGCGACGACGTACGCCGAGGTTTGCGCGGGCGGCAGGCCCATGCGGTCGCACACCCGCCGCACGAGCCGAGCGCACTGCGCCGAGTGCCCTCGGAGATCGGATCGGGAGGCCTCGAGGAGGCTCACGAGCACATTGAGGGTCTCCAGGTAGTCGGGCGAGAGCGTCGCCGCTTGCTCGGGCGGCGGAGCCTTCGCTCGCTGCGGAGGCGGGGGCGCCTTGCCTCTCGGCGCAGCCCCCGTGTCGCTCTTGCGATGGGCGACCTCGTCTTCGTCGAGATCGACGTCGTTCTCCTCGGCGTCGAGATCGTCGAGATCGTCGACCGCCGGGAGGGGCTCTCGGCGCTGCGGCTTGCCAGGCGCGCGCGGCACCGGGACCTTGCCACGACGAGGCTCGTTGCCGAGCGCTTGAGCCGACATCGCCTGCGCGGCCATCGCCTGCGCGGCCATCGCCTGCGCGGCCATCGCCTGCGCCGCCATGGCCTGCGCCGCCATGGCCTGCGCCGCCATCGCGCCTCCGGCCCCTGGCATTCCTCCGGCCATCCCGGGGGGCATCGCCCCGCCCATGCCTGGTGGCATCCCCCCAGGCATCCCAGGCATGCCTGGCATTCCCGCCATCTGCGGCATGGGCTGGAAGGCCGTCTCGAGGCTGTTGCCGTGTTGGATGAAGGGGGTCGCGCCGCCGACGCCGGGGTTGACGTCGCGCGAGCCCGTGGACGTCCACCCGGACCCTGTGCCCCCACCGCTGTTGGTGATCGAGCCGCCCCCGCGGAAGCGATCGACCTGAAGCGCCATCTTGTCGCCGCCTCGCATGACCTGAACGAAGAGGCTGGCGTCGTTGTGGTACGCGCGCTGGATGGCGGCGCGGATCGCGGCGGGTCGCGCGACCAGCGGGACCACCTCTCGGACACCAGCCGCGACCTTGACCTGGTCGAGCACCGCGAGGTTGTCCGGATCGGCCGTCACGATGTTGAGCGCGCGGCGGGCGTCGTCATAGAGGACGGGCAGGATGCACCCCTGCTCGCACAGCTTCTTGGGCAGGACGTTGATGAGCTTCTGATCGATGTTGGCCTTGTACAGCTTCTCCGTCGAGACGAACCGCGTGTTGTAGTTCGTCGCGATGAAGCGAAGCAGCTCGGCCTCGGAGATCACGTCGTTGTCGATCAGGGCGTCCTCGCACCGCCCGCCGTGAAGCCCTAAGTAGGACACGATGGTCGCGTGGACCTCCGGGGTGACCCGGAACTCCGCCAAGAGCTGATCGAGCACACGGGTGTTCGGCGCGGGCTGGTTCTTCATCGGGGCTCTGCGGACACGTGGCGCGCGTGGGCGCGCGAGCGATGCCAAGGATCTTCGGCCCGTGACCGGGCCTCGGACGGATCGCAACCGCAGTGTAGTCGACCGATCGACCCCTCGCCGACAAAACGAGGAAGAGGAGGGACGGCGACCGTCTCCTCCTCTACTTTTCGGAGGGCGGCCCAGTGGCCAGCCCTCCGACCTCGCTACACGTGAACCTACGCCGCGGCGGCGTCTTCCTTCGCAGCCGACCCCTTCGGGGTGGGGGAGGCCTCTCCGGTCTCGATCCGCATCCCGTAGAACGAGCGGTAGACGAAGAAGGCCGAGCAAGCGAAGAGGACGAGGCCGACGATCCAGCGGGCGCTGGGGTTCTGGTTGCCCAAGACCTCCGCCAGCTCGACCGCGAGCAGGCCGAACAGGGTCGTGAACTTGATGACGGGGTTCATGGCGACGCTCGACGTGTCCTTGAATGGATCGCCGACCGTGTCGCCGACGACGCACGCGTCGTGCAGCGGCGTGCCCTTCGCCTTCAGCTCGGTCTCGACGACCTTCTTCGCGTTGTCCCAGGCGCCGCCCGCGTTCGCGAGGAAGAGCGCCTGGAAGAGGCCGAAGAGGGCGATCGAGATGAGGTAACCGATGAAGAAGAAGCTCTCGAAGAACGCGAACGAGAGGGTGCCGAAGAAGATGACGAGGAAGATGTTGAACATCCCCTTCTGCGCGTACTTCGTGCAGATCTCGACGACCTTCTTCGAGTCCTCGACGCTCGCCTTCTCGACGCCCTCGAGCTTGATGTTCGCCTTGATGAACTCGACCGCGCGGTAGGCGCCGGTCGACACGGCCTGTGTCGACGCGCCCGTGAACCAGTAGATCACGGAGCCGCCAGAAATGAGGCCGAGCAGGAACGGGGGGTGGAGGAGCGAGAGCTTGTCGAGGTTCGTCGTCAGCTTGCCGGTGAGCACGACGATCGTCGCGAAGACCATCGTCGTCGCGCCGACCACCGCGGTGCCGATGAGCACCGGCTTGGCCGTCGCCTTGAAGGTGTTGCCGGCGCCGTCGTTCTCCTCGAGCAGCTCCTTCGCGTGCTCGAAGTTCACGTTGAAGCCGAAGTCCTTCTTGATCTGCTCCTTCACGTTGGGGACCGTCTCGATCAGGCTCAGCTCGTACACGCTCTGCGCGTTGTCCGTGACAGGACCGTACGAGTCGACCGCGATGGTGACCGGACCCATGCCGAGGAAGCCGAAGGCGACGAGGCCGAACGCGAAGATCGGCGACACGTCGTAGAAGTTGAGCGTCATGATGGCGCCCAGCGCGTGCTCCGGCAGCGGGAAGACCTTCGCCCCCGCCGCGTCCAGCGGGACGCCCAGCTGCGTGATGTAATAGGAGGCGCCCATCAGCACGACGAGCACGATCCCCATCCAGTAGGCGGAGAAGTTGCCGGCCGTCAGACCGCTGAGGATGTTGAGCGACGCACCGCCCTCCTTGGAGGAGGTGACGACCTCACGGACGTGACCGGAGTTCGTCGAGGTGAAGACCTTGATGAGCTCGGGGATGATCGCGCCAGCGAGCGTGCCGCAGCTGATGATCGCCGAGAACTTCCACCAGTACTGACCACCCCCGATGCCGGGGATGAGCAGGTAGCTGACGAGGAAGGTCAGGCAGACGCTGAGGATCGAGGTGATCCACACCAGGCTGGTGAGGGGCGCCTCGAAGTCGAACTTGAACTTGCCGCTGTAGCGAGCCTTCGCGATCGCCTCGTTGATGAAGTACGAGACCGCCGAGGCGACGACCATCACCACGCGGATGACGAAGATCCAGACGAGCAGCTGGACCTGGTACGCGGGGTTGACCGCGAGCAGGATGAAGACGATGAGCGCCACGCCGGTGACGCCGTAGGTCTCGAAGCCGTCGGCGGAGGGGCCGACCGAGTCGCCCGCGTTGTCGCCGGTGCAGTCCGCGATGACGCCCGGGTTACGCGCGTCGTCTTCCTTGATCTTGAAGACGATCTTCATCAGGTCCGACCCGATGTCGGCGATCTTCGTGAAGATGCCGCCCGCGATGCGGAGGGCCGAGGCGCCGAGGGACTCGCCGATCGCGAAGCCCATGAAGCAGGGGCCCGCGACGTCGGGGAAGAACAGCATGATCGAGAGCATCAAGAAGAGCTCGATCGAGATGAGGAGCATCCCGATGCTCATGCCGGCGCGCAGGGGGATCGAGTAGACCGGGAAGCCCTTGCCCTCGAGGCTCGCGAACGCCGTGCGCGAGTTCGCGAAGGTGTTCACGCGGATGCCGAACCAGGCGACGAAGCAGCTGCCCGCGATGCCGATCAGCGAAAACAGCAGGATGAGGCCGAGCTTGCCGACGGGGAACTTCGCGAAGTACCCGTAGTAGCCCATCATCACGAGGCTGATGAACACCCAGAGGACGCCGATGAACTTCAGCTGGGTGAAGAGGTACGTCTTGCAGGTCTCGTAGATGAGCTCGCTGATGTCCTTCATCGCCTGATGCACGGGGAGACCGCGCAGCTGGGCGAAGATCGCGAGACCCATCATCAGGCCGAGGGCGCAGACGCCCATGCCGCCGAAGAGCAGCGTGCGGCCGTCCGTGCCGAGCATCGTCGTCGACGCGAGATCCGGCAGCGACAGGTTCGCCTCGCCGCCGATCTGGTGACCGCCGCTCGCGTCGGCGAAGGCGATCGTCGGGATGCCGACGAGGACCAACAGGGTGAGGACGGCGGGCCAGGCTCTCAATAGGAGCCCGGCGATGCGGTGAGTAGTCATCTCTGAAGCTTCTCCTCGTGGCCGCGCGGTGCGCCGTGCGCGGCGCAGCACATGGGTGCTGCGCCAAAAGGAGGAGTGCGCACTCGCCGGCCTGGGTGGCGGCGCCGAGTACCTTTGTTGTCTGGTTTTCGCAACCATTCTTCGCGGCGGGCGGGGGGTGGGCCGCGCCGCGGACCGAGGACAAGGCCTTTTGTTTCGCGTGGATCCGCCGCCTCAGATCGACGCCGACACCCGCCCGGCGGCGGCCCCGCCCGGACCGAAGGAGCGCTCCTCGAGCTCGACCTGCCCATCGGCCAGGACGACGACCACCGTCGAGCAGCGCGTGCCGTAGCTCGGACCGCGCACGAAGGGCGGAGACAGCGCCCGCTCGATCTCGAGCGGGACCCCGGTCGAGGGCAGCTCGTGGTCCGCGGCCGGCCGATCGTCTCGCAGCACGGCGAACAGCGCCTCGAGGTCGACTCGGTCGCCGCGGACCGCCTCGGCCACGCCGGCCTTGGCGCGCTCGACCTTGGGCCAAGGGTCCCCCAGGCGCCCGTTGGAGACGGCGTGGACGCCCGGGCCTAGAGGGGTCGGCGGGACGGGCTGCTCCGAGAGATAGAGGGCGCCCGACGCGTCGCCGACGAACGCGTTGAACGACGGAAACTCGGACGCGCGGGCCGCGAGCTCGCGCGCGTAGTCCGGCGCCGAGGCGGCGCCGGCCAGGAAACCTCGGACGATCTCGCCGCGCGAGCGGCCGAGCGCGCGAGCGGACGGGTGGCGGACGTTCGACAGCGCGGCGACGCGCCCGCCGGCCGCCGCGCCGAGCCAGGTGCCACCCGCGCGAAGATCGCGGCCGGCGAGGACCGGAGCGTCGGCCCACAGGTGGGCTGCCGCCGCGGGTCGCTCGAACGCCTCGTCGCGGTTTGCGGCGAGGACGAACCGCACGGTCGGGTGCGGCGCGACGTAGAGCGCGAGCAGGCACATGGCTCCGTCACCGTTAGCATTTGACGAAGCGGGCGCGCGCGGACATGAGTTGGGGCCATGTCGCTCGAGGCCCTCACGTGCGCCCTTCGCAGCCTCGCTCCGCTCGAGCTCGCCGAGCCGTGGGACAACGTCGACTGGCTGTTGCCCGGTCGCGAAGGTCGTGGGCTCGCTCGCGCGCTCTTGACCATCGACCTGACCGACGCCGTGCTCGACGAGGCCGCCGAGCTCCAGGTCGACGCGATCGTCGCGTATCACCCGGTCATGTTCGAAGGGAAGAAGCGCCTGCGGCGCGAGGTCGCGTCGGAGCGAGTCGTGCTGCGCGCCATCGAGGCCGGCCTGCCGGTGTTCTCCCCGCACACCGCACTCGACGCAGCGCCCGGTGGCCTCACCGACTGGCTCGCGGACGCGATCGGCTTCGGGGACCGATCCCCGATCGTGCGCTCGGCGCTGCACGCCGGGGCCGGGCAGGGTCGGGTCACCGCGCTGGCACAGCCGGCGTCGCTCGAGTCGATCGTCCCGCGCGTGAAGGCGCACCTCGGGATCACGTCGCTGCGCGTCGCGTGCGCGGCGCGCCACGGGGCCGGGGCGCGGATCGAGACGGCAGCGGTCGTCGCCGGCGCGGGAGGGTCTGTGCTCGCGAAGGCCAGCGCGGACCTCTGGTTGACCGGCGAGCTGCGTCACCACGACGTGCTCGCGGCGGTCGAGGCCGGAACGACCGTGCTGCTCGCGGAGCACACGGGGACCGAGCGGGGGTACCTGCCCATCCTCGCCGAGCGGCTGCGCGACGTGGCGGCGTCCGGCTTCGAAGTGCTCGTCTCCGAGCGCGACCGAGACCCGGTCAGCCCCGCGAGCTGACGAGCGCGCCGGCGCGCTCGTCAGGCGAGCGCCGTCACGTCGGTCCCGGGGGGCCCAGCCGCGATGAAGGCACCGTCCCGGAAGCTGAGGGTGGTGCCCGCGACGGCGGGGACGCGCGGACCGGGGAGCAAGATGCCCACGAGATTCAGGGGGTCCACAGCGCTCACGCGGACCAGCTCGCCGGTCCGCTCCGTCCGGCGCACGCGCCGCAGACCGTCTACGCACTCGGGGAGGGCGAACTGCTCGCCGACGAAGCCAGCCACGAAGCGTCCGCCGCGCACCAGCCCGCGCAGCTCGCGGCGGCGCAGCGCTCGCACGACGTCGCGCCATGGCACGGTGAAGCTCTCGCGCGCGACGAGATCGCGGAAGACGACGCCATAGCGAGCGAGGAGCTGCTCGGCCACGCGGTCCGCGAGCGCCTCGGCGGAGCGCTCGAACGGACGGTGAGGCTCGACGAGGGCGAAGCGCCCCTGCGGAGCCCGCGTACGGCGCGCTGCCCCTCGCCCTCCGAGCAGCTCTCGCAGCGGCTGGAAGCCGTCTGCGGTCGCGAGCCCGCGGCCGATGAGATCCCAGAGCGCCTGAGCGACGTCGTGCTTGGACAGCCCGGTGATGGCAGCGAGGTCGTGCAGGAACAGCGCGCCTCGCCGCTGCAGCGCGTCGAGCACGGCGCTCGTCGCCGCGAACGATGGGGGCGGCGCGGCCTCTTTCCTCGAATGGCCTCGAGCAGCAGCGGGAGGTCTTCCCGGAGGAAGAGCGAAATCGGCGTCGCCCTGGACGGGCTGCCGAGCGCGTCCGCGCCCGCAACCTTGGGAGACAGCCGCGCCCAGCCGACCTCGCCCGAGAAGCACAGCTCGTCGAGCCAGTCAGGCTGATAGCCGCCGACGCGCGCAGGCAGCACCTCCTCTTCCCACGCGGAGGCTGCGATCTCGAAGCCGTGGAGCCGCCCCACGGCGTCGCGCAGCCCGGCGCGGCCGCCGGCCCGGACGCGCGGCGACAGCTGGTGCCTGTCGAACAGGAAGCGCATGAAGTCCTGGGCCGACACAGGCTCGATCTCGCTCCGCAGGCGGTCCATCGTGGCGCGGTGGATGCGGCTCAAGATGCGCCGATCGCACAGCTCGGGCTCCACCTCGGGCGCCCGCCCTGGGGTGAACGACCCGCGCAAGATCGCGCCCTCCGACTCGAGCTTGCCCGCGGCGATGAGCGCGTCGGAGAGGTCGACGCCGAGGCGGCGCGCGAAGGCGCTCGCCGTGAACGGCCCAGACACCTCCGCGAAGCCACGCAGCGCGCGCGCGAGGGCCTCCTCGCGCAGCTCCGCGGGCGCGCGCTCGCCCCCATAGACCGCGGCCAGCGCGTCCGCGCTCTCGGCGGCGGCGGCGAGCTGCCCTGCTGGCGTCTCGACGCGAAGGGCGCGCCCGGCTGCCACCAAGGCGTCGAACGGGGCGGCCCACGACGGCTCGAGCGGCGCGGCGAGCAGGCTCAGCAGAAGCTCGTGCAGCTCCTCGGCGGAGCGAGGCTCGGGGCGAGCCTGCTCCGCGACCCGCTCGATCGCGGAGGCGTCGAGCGCTCCCAGGTCGCGCTGGCTCTCGGGCAGGCTGCGGCGCAGCGACACGGCGCGCGCGCGCCGCTCCTCCAGGGGGGCGTCGTCGAGGAACGCATAGGGCTTCGACCCGAGGATCTCGTGCGAGAACGGCGAGGGCTCGGTGGTGTCGCGCGCGTGCATGCGCAGCTCGCCGCGCTCCATCCGCTCGAGCAACCCGCGGAAGCGCTCCTTGTCCATCACCTCGGTGAAGCAGTCGAGGAGCGTCTGCTGCACCAGCGGGTGGTCGGGCACCTCGATCGGGCCGGTCGCGTTCTCTTGGCAGCCGACCTGCGCGGGGAACACCGCGGCGAGCAGATCGTCCGAGCGCATGCGCTGGATGAAGGGCTGGATCTTCTTGCCGCGCGCGCGGCGAAGGACCGCGAGCGCGCGGCCCACGTTCCATTTCCATCGGACGCCGAACATCGGCGCCCGGAGCGCCGCCTGCTGAAGGGTGGTATCGAGGTCGGCCGAGCGCACGAAGCGGAACGCGTCCTCGAGCGGGAAGCTGTGGGCGGTCCCGAGCGAGAGCAGCACCGCGTCGTCGGTGGCGGCTGCCTGCAGCTCGAAGTCGAAGCTCATGCAGAAGCGCTTGCGGAGGGCGAGCCCGAAGGCGCGGTTGACCCGCCCACCGAACGGCGCGTGCACCACCACCTGCATGCCGCCGGCCTCGTCGAAGAAGCGCTCGAAGACGACGTCGTCCACCGTGGGCATGACACCGAGCGCGTCGCGCTGAGCGGCGACGTAGCGCACGAGCTCCGAGGCGCCCGAGGGGCACAAGCCGCACGCGTCGCCGAGCTGCCGCGCGGCGTCCTCGCCCCGATCGAGCAGCCCCACGATCTCCTTGCGCAGCTCGCTCACCTCGAGGCTGTGCTCCCAGGTCCGCGCAGGCGCCTCACCCAGCCAGAACGGCACGCTGGGAGGGGCGCCGGCCGCGTCGACGACCCGCATCACGCCGCTCCGAGACTCCACGCGGCGCACCCGCCACGCGTGGGTCCCCAGGAGAAAGACGTCCCCCGCGGAGCTCTCGATCGCCCAGTCTTCGTTGACCGTGCCGACGAACGTGTCGTCTGGGTCGAGCAGCACGCGATAGTCCGCGACCTCGGGGATGGCGCCGCCGTTCTCGATCGCGATCATGCGCGCGGCGCGGCGCGCGCGCAGGACGCCGTGGATGCGGTCGACGTGGAGCAGCGCGCCCGTTCGCCCAGCGCGCGGCGCGACGCCCTCGCCCACCATGGTCACGACGCGATCGAACGTCTCGCGCGTGAGCTGCATGTAGGGGGCCGCGGTTCGAACCAGCTCGAAGAGCTGGTCGGCGGGCCAGTCTTCGCTCGCGCACTCGGCGACGATCTGCTGAGCGAGCACGTCGATCGGCGCCACGGGAGGCTCGGTCCGATCGAGCGAGCCCTTGCGTACGCCGCGCACGAGCGCCGCGCACTCCACGAGGTCGTCCCGCGACGTGGGGAAGAGGCGCCCCTGCGCGGTGCGGCCGAGGCCGTGGCCCGAGCGGCCGATGCGCTGCAAGAGCGCGGACATGGAGCGCGGCGAGCCGATCTGCGCGACGAGGTCGACCGAGCCGACGTCGATGCCCAGCTCGAGCGAGGCGGTCGCCACGATGGCGCGCATCGAGCCCGCCTTGAGACGCGCCTCGACCTGCAGCCGGCGCTCCTTCGACAGGCTGCCGTGGTGCGCGGAGACCGCCTCCTCGCCGACGCGCTCGGCCAGGTGGTGGGCGATGCGCTCGGCTTGCCGGCGGGTGTTCACGAACACCAGCGTCGTGGTGTGCTCGCCAATCAGCGTCGCCACGCGGTCGTAGATCTCGCCCCACTGCTCGTGCGTCGCGACGCTCCCGAGCTCGCTGGTCGGGACCTCCACCGCGAGATCGAGGGCGCGGCGGTGCCCGACGTCGACGAGGGTCGCAGGCGGCCGCTCGCCCACGGACGCGCGGCGCTCGCGATCCCAAGCCCTCACGCCGGACAGGAAGCGGGCGGCCTCCTCGATCGGCCGGACCGTGGCGGACAGACCCACGCGCTGCGGCCGCGAAGCGACGGCGTCGAGGCGCGCGAGCGACAGCGCCAGGTGGCTGCCGCGCTTGTCCCGCATCAGCGCGTGGACCTCGTCGACGATGACGGTCTTCACGGAGCGGAGCAGCTCGCGCGTGCGCCTCGCCGTGAGCATGAGGTAGAGGGACTCGGGGGTCGTGACGAGGATGTGCGGCGGGGTCCGCACGATCGCGGCCCTCGCCGCCGTGGACGAGTCCCCGGTGCGCAGCGCCGCCCGGACCGCGGGGGCATCGAACCCGAGCTCGCGCGCCACGGCGCCGATCCCCTCGAGCGGCCCGAGCAGGTTCTTCTCGACGTCCGCCGAGAGCGCCTTCAGCGGCGAGACATAGACGACCTCGATGGTGTCCCCGAGCGTCCCCGCGCAGGCCGCGTGAAAGAGCGCGTCGAGCGAGGCGAGGAACGCAGCGAGCGTCTTGCCCGAGCCCGTCGGCGCGGCCACGAGCACGTCGCGGCCCTCGAGGATCTCGGGCCACGCCCTGACCTGCGCGTCGGTCGGCGCGGCGAACGTTCGACCGAACCAGGCTCGAACTGCGGGGTGGAAGCGCTCGGGCAGGTCCATCGGGCAGCGTTACTATGGCACGCGAGCGGCGCCGCGGGATCGGCGGGCCAAGGCGGCGACGGCGAGCGCCAGCTCCGCTAGGCTCACGCGCATGCTCCGCCGCCTGCTCGCCCTGTCGTGGATGTGTTGCATCGGCTGCTCCAACGGCGTCGAGCCGATCGACGCCGCGGACGATGTCGCGCACGACGTCGCCATCCCCCCCGCCCAGACGCAGGCCGCTGGCGCAGCGAGCTCCGCGCCCCCGGCCGAGGTCCCCGCGCCGCCCGAGCCAGTCCCCGCGACCGCCGAGCGCTTCCAGGCGGTCGTGAGGGTTTCGAAGGAGGGCCGTGAGCCGGACGGCAAGCGAAAGCTTGTCTTCAGCGGGGTCACGCTCGATCGCGAGGGCGCGCCGCAGGTCGTCGCCACGTATTCGCCGTCGAAGGTGTGGGACGCCCTCGACGGTCGCAAGGTCAGCGCGCTCGGAGACCCCTACACGCCTCAGGGGCGCTCGATCGGGGGGGTTCACATGAGCATCCTCGAGATCGCGGTCGTCGGCCCCAAGCCGGACGACACCGTCCTCGGCTTCGGACGCACCAAGGAGCTCGCGGGCAAGCTCTCGGAGCGCAAGGGCGAGCCGGGCTCGAAGCGAGCGGGCGTGAGCTTCTGGGTGCTGGAGACCAAAGACAAGACCTACGAGGTCTTCGATGTCCCAGAGCGCATCACCGAGGAGAAGGGCGAGGTCCGCGTCATGGCGACGGTGCTCGTGGTCAGCGACAAGCTGAAGAGCCCGGTCGGCCCCCTGCTGTGGATCCGCGGCAAGGCCAAGGAGAGCGGCGATCCGTGAGCTCGCCGGTCGAACCGGAGCGCGACGTGCGCTCCAGCGTCGCGCTGCGCAGCGAGCAGGAGCGCGATTTTCTCGACGTCGTGGTCGAGCAGCGCGCGGGCGAGCCGGCTCGCCTGGGCGCGCTCCTCGAGCGCGCGCGGGTCGAGTCGTCGCGTGAGGAGCTGTCGAAGCGCGGCTACGACCACGGCTTCCGCGTCGAGGACCTGATCTCTGTCGCCCTGACGGGCGTGCCCGACGGAGAAGAGGTGCGCGCCGGGCGCTGGCTCGCCCGGCGCTGGGGGCTCCAGGCGACCGTCACGGCCCGGCGCTCCCCATCGGACCCGGTGCGCCTCTCGGCCACCTTCGCGCGGCGAGGCTTTCTGCCCACGTCTCAGCGGGCCCGGTACGAGCGCGAGGCTGGCGTCCTGCGGCTCGAGGCGTTCGAGCTCCACCCCGTCGAGCACTGCAACCTGCGCTGCGAGCACTGCTGCAACATGTCGCCCTACGTCGACGACGCCGTCCTCTCCGCCGCGCAGGTGGGTGAGCTGTGCAAGACCATGAGCCGGCACCTGCGCTGCGACGTCTTCAAGATCATGGGCGGCGAGCCCCTGCTCCACCCCGACATCACGGGCGTCGTCCGCGCCGCGCGTGACAGCGGTATCGCCGAGCGCGTCCGCTTGTTCACCAATGGCTTGCTGCTCCACCGCATGGGCCCCGACTTCTGGGCCTCGCTCGACGAGCTCACCATCAGCGCCTACAGCTCTGCGCCCATCAAGCCAGCCGTGCTCGAGCTCGCGCGGCGAAAGGCGGACGAGCTCGACTTCGTCCTCAACGTGAAGCAGGTCTCGACGTTCAGCGAGGTCCTGCGCGCCGAGCGCGAAGACGACCCCGCGGCCGTGGCGGCGACGTACCGAGACTGCTGGCTGCGCCACCGTTGCATCGTGGTGCGCGGCGGCCGCTTCTTCATGTGCACGCGGAGCGCCTACGCGCCAGAGTTCCACGACCGCATCCTGCGCGGCGCACGGCCCGAGGACGCCGCGAGCGCTCTGGAAGACGGCGTCCCGCTCGACGCGCCCGACCTCGACGCGCGCCTCGAGGCGTACATGAACCGCGCTGCGCCGCTCGCGTCGTGCCGCTATTGCCATGGCTCGGCCGGGCCGGTGGGCCCGCACCGGCAGCTGGCGAAGGCAGACGTCCGCGCCGGGCGGCTTCGGGTCCTCGAGGGAGCCTGATGCGACCGCCGCTCGAGCCGCGCTTCGAGGAGCGCGCGACCGGGCGAGCCGGCCGCTCCCTGCGAGGCCTCGTCGGGGGCGTCGAGGGCGGCGGCTTCGTCATCGACCCCGAGGGTGTGCGCGAGGCGCTCGGGGAGGCGCAGGCCACGGGACGCACGATCGTGCAAGGAATCGCCCGCTCGACGACCGCGCTCGCGGCGCCGCCGAGCGCCTCGCCTCGCCCGCTGTGGGACGCGCTCGAGCAGACCCTCGGCGACCTCCCCTCGGGGCGCGTGGCGCTGGCCGTCAGCGGCGGGCTCGACAGCGCGCTGTTATGGGCAGCCCTGGGGGACAGGGCGCAGGCCTTCACGCTCGCCACTCGGCTGCCGGGCTATTGCGAGGTCGACGACACGCTCGCCCTCGCGCGCCACCTCGGCCTCGATCTCGAGGTCGTCGAGGCCTCCGCTGACGATGTCGTCGAGGCGGCGCCGCGGGCGGTGCTCGCCGCCGAGACCCCCCTCTACAACCTGCACCCCGTGGCGCGGCTGCTGCTCGCGGAGCGCATCCGCGCCGCAGGCTTCGACGTGCTCGTGACCGGAGACGGCGCCGACGAGGTCTGCCGTGGCGAGACCGGGGAAGACTACCTCCCCATCGTTGGGGCGCTCATGCTCGAAGCTGGCCTCGAGCCCGTCGCGCCGCTGCTCGACGACCGCGTCCGCGCTGCCATGCCGCGCCACCCGGCCAAACGCGCGCTGCGCGAGCTCGCGCTCAGGCTCGGCGTCCCCAGCGCCCACGCCGAGCGTCCGAAGACCCCTCGCCTCGCGCCCCCGATGGAGGCCGCGCGTCGCCTGCTCGACGAGCCGCTCGCGCGCACCCTCGCCGCTCGGCTGGGCCGCCCCATCGACCTCGAGACCGACAGAGGCGTCGTCGGCTTCGGCACCCTCGCCCTGCTCGTGAGGCACCTGGAGGCGTCGGCGTGTGCGGCATAGCGGGCGTCGTGGCGTTCGGCGGAGGCGGGGGCGACCTCGAGGGACGCGCGCGTGCAATGGGCGCGGCCCTCGCCCACCGGGGCCCGGACGGGCGCGGTCTCTGGTGCGACGGCCGTGCCGCCCTCGCGCACTCGCGGCTCGCGATCCTGGACAAGGAGGGCGGCAAGCAGCCGATGCGCTCGCGGGATGGCCGCTTCGTCCTCGTCTACAACGGGGAGGTCTACAACCACGTCGAGCTGCGCCGCGAGCTCGGGGGCCCCTTCGAGACCCGCTCGGACGCGGAGACCCTCCTCGCCGCGTACGCGACCTGGGGCGAGGCCTGCTTCACCCGACTCAATGGCATGTTCGCCCTCGCGCTGTGGGACACCGCCCGCGAGCGACTGCTCCTCGCGCGAGATCGCCTCGGGGTGAAGCCGCTCGCCTACGCGTGGGACGGCCGCGAGCTCACCTTCGCGTCGGAGGCGCACGTGGTCGCGCGCGCCGCGTCCCCGCCCGTGCGGGCCGACGAGCGCGTTCCTCGAATACCTCGTCGCTCCGGTCTTCTCGGGGGTCGAGCGCTCCATGTTCGCCGGGGTCGAGCTGTTGCAACCGGGACACACGGCGACGTTCGACCTGCGCGGGCGGACGTTGTCGCGGTACTACCGCTTCTGCGTCGGCTCGGACGCAGACGCCTCCCCCGGGCCCGAGGAGCTCGCGAGCGCGCTCTCGCGCGCGGTGGAGCGGACGCAGATGTCCGACGTGCCGCTCGCGGTCTCCCTGAGCGGGGGCCTCGACTCGACCCTGGTCGCGAGCCTCGCCACGCGCACCTTTCCGAGCCCCCCGAGCGCGTTCACCATCGCGTTCGAGGGGGCGGACCGCTTCGACTATGCCCGCTCGGCGATCGTGACCAGCGACGACCTGCCCTTCGCCCGCGCCGCCGCCGGCGAGCTCGGCCTCGAGCTGACGCTCGTGCACGCGCCCCAGGCAGAGCGAGCCGCCGACCTCGCCCGCGTCGCAGCGGCGAACGACGCGCTTCCGGCCTGGGAGCAGGAGGTCTCCCAGCACAGGATCGCGCGTGCGGTCCGCGAGCGCGGGCAATCCGTGCTGCTCGTCGGCGACGCCGCAGACGAGACCCATTTCGGCTACCACTTCCTGCTCGACCCCGTCGCGCTCTCGAGCCCCCGGCGCATCCTCGAGCGCTTCGGCCCGATGCCCATCCGGCGAGACGTGCTCGAGGATCCGCTCGCGACGTTCACAGAGTGGTACGAAGCGTGGTTCGATCCGTCCGCGAGCCTGCACGCGCGCACTTGCGGCACGACGTCGCTCATCGTCGAGCGCTGGCTGCCTCGCCTGCTCCACAACGGCGACATCCACATGATGGCTTACGGCGTCGAGGCGCGTGTCCCCTTCGCGGACATCGAGCTCCTGGCCCTCGCGGGGCGCGTCGCACCCGCGGCCGGGCTCGCGGGCGGAGTCGAGAAGGCCCTGCTGCGCGAGGCGGCGCGAGGCCTCGTCCCGGAGCCGATCCGCACCCGCAAGAAGTCCGCGCTCCCGAAGGACCAGGCGACCGAGTCGCTCTACAAGGCCGAGGTCACGCGCCTGCTGCGCGAACCGCCGCGCCTTCTGACCGACTTCGTCGACGTGTCCAAGCTCGAGCCCTTGCTCGTGGACGAGCGCCCGCTCGGCGAGTGGGAGCGCGCCCAGCTCTTTCGCACCCTGATGATTACCCATTTCGCGCACCACCACGGGCTGCCGTGAGCACCGTCCTGTTCGCGGTGCTGTCCGAGCGCGGGCACATCCACCCCTTCTTGGGGACCGCGGAGGAGCTCGCCACGCGCGGGCACCGCGTCTTGTTCGACGCCCCCTGCGACGTACGCCCCGCCATCGCCAAGGGTGGCTTCGAGCAGGCGCTGATCGCGGGCAGGCCGCCGCCGCCGCTGCCGGCCGGGGCGCGAGGAGCGGCGTTCGCGTCGCTGGTCGCCGACCCCTCGCGCCTCGCGACGTGGATCGCTGAGATGTTGATCGACACCGTGCCGGCCGAGGTCGAGCGCCTCGGCGCGGTGGTCGCGGCCACGAAGCCGAGCGTGATCGTGGCCGACCCGATGGCCTACGCCGCGCCGATCGTCGCCTCGCGAGAGGGGCTCCCCTGGGTGGCGCTGTCGACCTCGCTCAACCCGGTCGTCCCGGACGCTTGGGAGAGCGCTCTCATCGCCACGACTCGCGCCCTGCCCCGCCGCGCGCTGCTGTCCCGCTATGGCCTCGACCGCGTGGCCTTCCGCGTGAGCGACTGCCTCTCGGAGCATCTCACCATCGCCCTCACCACCCCCGCCCTCGTCGGGTCGCCGCCTTCGGGCGTGCTCTTGCCCGGCGCGGCGCTCCCGCTCCGCTCGCGGGCTGCCGAGGCCCCGACGCCGCATCGAACGTCCGGTCACCCACTGGTCTTCATGTCCCTCGGCACCCAGATCTACCACCAGCCGCGCATGTTCCAGGTCGTCGCCGAGGCCTTGGCAGGGCTCCAGGTCGACGCGCTCTTCGCGTGCGGCGATCCGTCGCAGCTCGGCCCATTGCCCGCGAACGCGCGCGCCGTGGCCTACGCTCCGCAGCTGGAGGTGCTCGCCGATGCCGCGCTCATGATCACCCACGGGGGAGCCAACTCGGTCACCGAGGCCCTGACCCTCGGCGTTCCGCTGCTCGTCTCGCCGATCTGCAACGACCAGCCGCACAACGCGCGCTTCGTGGCCGAGAGCGGCGCGGGGCTCAGCTGCGACCTGGCGACGGCCTCTGTCGCCGAGGTGCGCACTGCCCTTCAGCGCCTGCTCGAGGACCCTACCCCGCGCGCGCGCGCCCAGGAGATCGCTGCCTCGTACGCCGCCGCGGGAGGCGCGAGGACGATCGCTGATCACATCGAGGGGCTCCTGCCGTGACGCCCATCCCGCTCACGATCGCCGCAAAGAACGAAGAGGCCACCCTCGGCCCCTGCCTCGACGCAATCCGGGCCGCGGCTCACTACGCCGAGCGCCGCGAGGGCCTCCGCTTCGACGTCCTCGTGGTCGCCGACGATTGCAGCGACGGCACGGCAACGGTCGCGCGCGGCCGCGGCGTCCGTGTCCTCGAATCCACCGGCGGCAAGGTCGAGGCGCAGCGCGCTGGCGCGCGCGGCCGGGAGGGGCCGTTCCACGTCTTCGTCGACGCCGACGTCCTCATCGCGGAGGCCACCCTCCACGCCCTCGCGCGCGCTCTCTTCGAGCGCCCGCAGGTCTTCGTTGCCACGCCTCCGCGCCTCCCCTTACCCCCCAGGAGCCGCTCGCGACTCGCGCGCGCGCTGTGCATCTACAACCAGCGGCGCGGCTTCTCCTCGCAGCGCACGTGGTTCAATGGGCGCTGCTTCGCCATTCGGTCGTGGGACATCCCCACGCGCGCTGAGCTCCGCCCGCGCGCTCGCCGCCTCCCGCCCGATCCCTTCTACGACTACGAAGACGGCGTGCGCGCGGACGACATCTACCTGTCGCGACGCGTCGTCGCCGAGCGGGGCCCCTCCGCCCTCGCCGAGACTGAAGAGGGAGTCGTGCTGTTCCGCGCGGCCGAGACGCTCGAGGGCATGTTCCGCACCTACCGGCGCATGCGGATGGAGCTCGAGCGAGTGAGCGCGCTGTTCCCCGAGCTCGAGGCCGCCCACGCACGCTATGGCACGCGGCGCATGGATCTGCTCCCCACGGCGACCCCCTCCGAGCGCCTCGCCCTCGCCCACTTCGACGCCGCGCTCACGCTCTGCCGCGCCCGCTATCGACTCGAGCGCGCGCACGCGCGGCACCTGGCCTTAGAGCCGCTGGTCCCGTGGCCAGCCATCGCGGAGACCAAGTGTTCGCTCGCTATGCCCACCCGCGGGTAGTCCCGCTCGAGGTGTGGGACGTCACCGTGGGCGGCGCTCGGCTCTGCGACGCTCCGCGAGACGCCACCTTCGGCGCCCGGCTCTTGGAGCTGGCGCTCGGGCTCTCGGCCGGGGGGCTCGGGCTGTCGGGTGGGGCGCCCCCGCCCGCAGAGCTCCGAGGCGTGACGCGGCTCGTGCTCACGGGGGGCGCGGCGGAGAGCTTGGTACTCCCGATCGTCGCCGGACTGAGCGTCGAGGTCGACCCTGAAGGCGCCTTCGCGGCGGAGCGCGCCGGCCGCGCAGCGCTCGGTCCCGCGGGCGGGCTCGTCGCGGACGTCGGGCAGACGGCGATCAAGATCCTGAGCGGCGGGAGACGGCAGCGAGCGCCGCGCGATCTCGACGCCCTTCCGCCCAATGCGCCTCTCTCGCCAGCCTTGCGTGAACGCTTCATCGACTTCGTGGCCGGCGCCCTCAGCGCGGCCATCGACGGTGAGCTCCGGCCGGCGGGGCTCGTCCTCGCGATGCCGTGTGAGGTGTCACCCACCTGCGCCCTCGGCGCCTCGAGCTACCCCTACGAAGCGGGAGATCCGACCCTGCTCGACGAGCTCCTCGAGCGCGCAGCCCCCACGCGGGCGCGCGTCCTGGTCGCCAACGACGCCGAGCTCGCCGCTGCCTCGATCGCGCTTCGCGACGCTCCTCTCGACCCCACCCTCGTGCTCTCGGTCGGCTTCGGCGTGGGCGCCGCGCTGATCACCAGGCCGTCATGACCGTCGTCGCCCTGTCGCCGCACCTCGATGACGCGGTGCTCTCCATCCCCTGCACGCTGCGCCGCCTCTCCGTCGCGGGGGAGCGCGTCATCGTATTGACGGTGTTCTCGCACGGCGACGCCTCGTACCGCGAGCGCCGTCGCGAGGACCGCGAGGCTTGCACGACCCTCGGCATCGAGCCCCTGCACCTCGGCCTCGAGGACGCCCCCTTTCGCCGTGGCATCCCCCTCACCTTCGACGCCTTGATCCATGCCTCGCTCGGGGCCGACGACCCAGACATCGCGCGGACGGCAGAGGCCATCGCCCATACCCTCGGTCCGCTCGGCCCGAGCCTCGTCTTCGCTCCGCTCGGCGTCGGCGCCCACATCGACCACCGCGTCGTCCATTGCGCCGCGAGGAAGCTTCCATTCCCCCTGCGATTCTATGAAGACCGCCCTTATGCGCTCGTGCGCCATTCCGTCGCCGCCAGGCTCTTCACCCTCGGCGTGACGGACGGCACGTGTCCGCCGCCGGGCCCGGAGGCGGCGAGGGAGCTGATCGCGAGCGCCAGCCGGGCCCCTTACGTCAGGGCCACGCTGCCGAGCGAAGGCCGTTCGACCAGCCTCGAGCGACTTGCCCGGCCCCTCCTCATGGGCCCCGGCGAGCGCGCGCCGCGCGTATCCACCCACCGTGAGCTCTTCCACGACGCCGAGCTCGCGCTCGGGGTCGCGGCGATGTGCGCCTATCGCTCGCAGCTCCCCGGCCTCCTGGGTCCAGATCCCGGGGCCAGCCTCGTGGGGGACGGCGGGGAGTACGCGGAGACGTTGAGGAAGCTGCCACCAGCAAAGCCGTAGGAGGCGCGCATTACACAATATTACAGCGACCGGTGAGGTGAGGCCTGCAGGCCTCACACCTTGCCAATGGATCGCTCAGCGCTAACGTCGGGCTCGCCAGCTCACCCCTAGGCGAGGCAGACCATGCAGCGCGACGACGACCCCAAGCCCACGGGCCCGCGTCCAGGCCGGAGCCTCGCCCGCCCGGCGGACGCCGAGCGCAAGGCCGCCCCCTCCCCCGAGCCGCCGCCGAGGCGCCGCTTCGAGACGGCTGCAGTCCCCTCGGTGGCGATGCCCAAAGGCGGCGGCGCGCTGCGCGGGCTGGGGGAGACCTTCAAGGTCAACGCCGCGACCGGCACCGCCTCGTTCTCGGTGCCGCTGCCCATCAGCGCGCCAGGGCGCGTGCTGCCGCCGGCCCTCTCCCTGAGCTACGACGGCGGCGCGGGCCAGGGCCCGTTCGGCGCCGGCTTCAGCCTGAGCGCGCCGCAGATCGCGCGCAAGACGGACAAGAAGGTCCCCGAGTACCTCGACAGCGAGGACTCGGATCTCTTCGTGCTCTCGGGCGCGGAGGATCTCGTCCCCATGCTCGACGCTCAGGGAGCGCGCCTCGTCACGACCAGCGCGACCGAGCGCCGCGAGCGCTTCCGCCCGCGGGTGGAGGGCGGCTTCTCGCTCATCGAGCGGGTGACCACGCTGGCGAGCGGCGAGGTCCACTGGAGCGCCATCTCACGTGACGACACCACCAGCCTGTTCGGCACGACCGCCGCGAGCCGCATCGCCGATCCGGCGCAGCCGAAGCGCGTCTTCAGCTGGCTGCTCGCGCGCACCACCGACGATCGCGGCAACGTCGTCGAGTACGACTACGTCGCCGAGGACCTCACCGGCCTGCCGCTCGGCAAGCCGCGAGAGGCCCACCGCAAGGCCGGCCTCTCGCCTGTGACCGCCAACCGCTACCTGAAGCGCGTCCGCTACGGCAACACCGTGGTGGGCGACGCCAGCAGCTGCAAGCTCGAGCTCGTCTTCGACTACGGCGACCACCCCGAGGCGATCCCCACGCCGACCCCGAGCGCGCCCTGGCCGTGCCGCCAAGATCCGTTCTCCACGTACCGCGCCGGCTTCGAGATCCGAAGCTACCGCCTGTGCCGCCGCGTCTTGATGTTCCACCGCTACGCCGAGCTGCCGCTCGTCCCCCAGCTCGTGCGCGCGCTCGAGCTGACCTACGACGAGAGCCCGCGCATGACCCGGCTCACCGGCCTCACCGAGCGCGGCTACGGCCACGATGGCGCGACCTATACGAGCCTGCCGCTGCCCACCCTGTCCCTCACCTACACCTCCGACGCCTTCGCCTTGCGCGTGCGCGACCTCGGCCCCAACGAGCTCGGCAGCGACTATCCTGCTCGGCAGATGGGCAGCTCGGCCACCTGGGTCGACCTCGACGGCGAGGGCCTGCCTGGCGTCTTGATCGACGACAGCGCCGGCCACCGCTACAAGTCGAGCCGCGGCGCGCGCAAGCTCCACGCCGGGCGCGTGCTACCGACCCGCCCCGCGATCGCGAGCGGCCGCACCCAGCTCGTCGACGTCGCCGGGGCGGGCACCCTCTCGCTGGTGATGACCTCGGGGGGCCAGCCAGGCTTCCAGGAACGCGCGGGCGACGGCTGGGCTCCGTTCCTGCCCTTCAAGGCCTTCCCCGCCGTCGACCTCGACAGCCCCAACGTCCGCTTCATGGATCTGAACGGCGACGGCATCGCCGACCTGATCGTCGCGCGCGGCACCCACCTCGAGTGGCACCCCTCCCAGGGCCGCGCCGGATATGGCCCCGCCCGACGCATCCCCATCTCGGGCGATCTCAAGAAGGACCCCAGCGTCGTCTTCGCGGACGAGCGCAACGCCGTGCTCATCGCCGACATGAGCGGCGACGGCCTGCCCGACCTCGTGCGCGTCACCTGGTCCGGGGTGATGTACTGGCCCAACCTCGGCCACGGAAAATTCGGCCCCGCGGTCACGATGGACACTGCGCCCGTGCTCGACGACTCCACCCTGTTCGACGCCCGCCGCGTGCGCCTCGCCGACCTCGACGGCACAGGCACCGCCGACCTGCTCTACTTCCACGCCGAAAAGGGCCTCTCGGTCTACCGCAACCAGGCGGGCAACAGCTTCTCCGAGGCCACCACCCTGCAAGTGCCGCCCGAGGCCGCCCGCGGCGCCCTGATCGACCACCAGGGCAACGGCACCACCTCCCTCGTCTACGACGTCCAAGGCCTCGGCCCCCTCGCCCGCGCCATCGACTTCGTCGAGGCCAAGCCCCACCTCCTCGCAGAGCTCGACAACGCCTGCGGCCAGCTCGTCCGCCTCGAGCACGGCACCTCCACCCAGCACTACCTCCGCGACCGCCTAGCCGGCCGCCCCTGGCCCACCAAGCTCCCCTTCCCCGTGCACGTCGTCGACAAGGTCGAGACCTACGACGCCATCGCCAAAACGCGCCTCATCACCCAATACACCTACCACCACGGCCATTACGACAGCGTGGAGAGAGAATTCCGAGGCTTCGGCCGCGTCGACCAGACCGACGCCGAAAGAGTCGGAGCCACCCACGGCAAAGGCCTCTTCCCCGACTACCCCGACCCCATCAACGGCGAGACCCCGCTCCCCCCCATCCTCACCAAGACCTGGTTCTCCACCGGCGCCTGGCGTGAGCGCAGCGCGCAGACCGCCGCCTACGCGGCGGAGCAATGGACGGGCGACAGCGCCGCCCCCGCCATCCCCCGCCCCCTCCTCCCGACCGACCTCCCCGCAGACGAGCTCCCCGAGGCCCACCGAGCCCACCGCGGCCAGCTCCTCCGCCAGGAGATCTACGCCCTCGACGGCACCCCCGCCGAAGCCCACCCCTACCTCGTGACAGAGACCGCGGTCGAAGTGCGGCGCCTCCAGCCGCGCCAACCCACGAGCTCCAAGCGCCCAGCCCACTCCGGCGTCTTCCACCTCATCCAGCGCGAGACCCGCAGCTGGGCCTACGACCGCGACCCCACCGACCCCCGCCTCACCCAGACCCTCGCCCTCGACGTCGACCCCTACGGCGCCGTCACCCGCAGCGCCGCGCTCGCCTACCCCCGTCGCTTCACCTCCACCCACCCCGAGCAAAACGCCCTCCATTGCGTGGTCGACGAGACCGACCTCCTCCACCTCGACGCCACCGCCGACGGCCACCGCCTCGCCATCCCCCTCGAAGCCAGGACCTACCACCTCACCGGCCAGACCCCGCCCCTGCTCGGCGCCCCCCTCGAGCGCGCCAGCGTGCGGCGAGCTTCCTCGCCGCGACCAGGATCGCCCCCACGAGAGCCCCACGACCGGCCTCCAGAAGCGCCTCCTCGGCCGTGAGAAGGCCCGCTACTACCAATCCAGCGCCTTGCCCGCCTTGCACCCCTTCGGCCAAGCCGACCCCGCGCCCTCCTCTACCAGACCTACCAGCTCGACCGCACCGACGCCCTCATCACCCAGGTCTACGGAAGCAAGCTCACCCCCGCCATCCTCGCCGAGGGCTATTACGCCACCCCCGCAGGCGAGACCGGCTACTGGATCGCCTCCGACGTCGCCACCTTCGAGCCCGCCCACTTCTACCTCCCGAGCTCCTTCACCGACCCCTTCGGCGCCGTCACCAGCGTCCAATACGACGCCCATCGCCTCTTCCCCAGCGAGATCACCGACGACCTCGGCAACACCACCACCGCCGAGCACGACTACGCGGCCCTCCAGCCCGCCCAGATCACCGACCCCAACGGCAACCGCACCCAGGCCCAATACAACGCGCTCGGCCTCCTCACCGCCGTCGCGGTCATGGGCAAGATCGGCACCAGCGACGGCGACACCCTCGCCGACCCCACGATCAAGCTCAGCTACGACCTCACCCCCGCCACTGGAAAGCCTCGGTCGGTGAAGACCGAGGCCCGCGAAAAACACGGCCCCACCAACAACCGCTGGCACACCACCATCGACTACACCACCGGCGCCGGCGGCCTCGCCATGACGAAAGTCCAATGCGAGCCCGGTGACGCCCCCCAGCGCGACGCCAACGGAAACCTCATCCTCCCGATCCAGCAAGCCCACAGCGACCCCCGCTGGATCGGCACCGGCCGCACCGTCCTCAACAACAAGGGCGCACCCCTCAAACAATACGAGCCGTACTTCTCGAGCACCCCCGCCTACGAGACCGAGCCCGAGCTCACCGACACCGGCGTCACCCCGGTCCTGACCTACGACTCCCTCGGCCGCCTCGTCCGCACCGACCTCCCCAACGGCTCCTACTCCCGGGTCGACCGCAGCCCGTGGCAGCTCACCACCCACGACCCCAACGACACCGTCACCGAGCCCGGCAACCTCTGGCGCGCAGCCCGCCAGCCCAGCGCCACCCCCACCCCCAGCGCCGCCGAGCAGCGCGCCCGCCAGCTCACCGAGGCCCACGCCAACACCCCGACCGACCTCCACCTCGACCCCTCGGCCGCCCCTTCCTCGCCGTCTCCAGGCTCACCCCCACCACCCTCCTGGAGACCCGCACCAAGCTCGACATCCAGGGACGGACCCTCGAGATCAAAGACCCCCTAGGGCGCACCTGCCAGACCCACGCCTACTCCCTGACCGGCCGCCTCCTGCGCGAGACCAACATCGACAAGGGCACCCGGTGGACCTTCCAGGCCATCGACGGAGCCCCCCTCCGCCGCTGGGACGACCGAGACCAGATCTTCCGCACCCAGCACGACGCCCTCAGGCGTCCCACCCACCAATACCTCAAGATAGGCGCCGCCCCCGAGACCCTCCTCCAGCGCACCCTCTACGGAGAGAGCCACCCCACCCCCGAAGCCCAAAACCTCCGGGGCAAACCCATCCGCCATTACGACGAAGCCGGCGCGCTCAAGAGCGAAAGCTACGACTTCAAGGGCAACCCCCTCGAAACGCAGAGGCGCCTCGCCCAAGCCTTCACCGCCGCGACGGACTGGACCCCTCTGGCGGCAACGAACACCCCCAGCGCCATCGACGCTGCAGCCGCGGCCCTCCTCGAGACCGAGACCTTCACCCAGACCCGAAGCTACGACGCCCTCAACCGCATCGCATCAGCCACCGAGCCCGACCTCACCGAGATCAAACCCCGCTACAACCAGCGCGGCCTCCTCGACAAAGTCGAAGCCCGCGTCCGCAACGCCGCGACCTGGACCCCGTTTGTCGACAACATCCAATACGACGCCAAAGCCCAGCGCCAGAGCATCGACTACGGAAACGGCACCGCCACAGCCTACCAATACGACGAGCTGACCTACCGCCTCCTCCACCTCACCACCACCCGGACCTCCCCCAGCAACACCCTCCAGGACCTGAGCTACACCTTCGATCCGGTTGGCAACATCGTCCAGATCACCGACGCCGCCCAGCAGACCCTCTTCTACAACAACAGCGTCGTCCTCCCCCAAAACCTCTTCGAATACGACGCCCTCTACAGGCTGCTCTCAGCCACAGGCCGAGAGCACGCCTCCATCGGCGACGTCCAAGTCGACCACAACGACCTCCCCCTCCAAAACCTCCCCCATAACAACGACGCGAGCGCCGTCAGGACCTACCTGGAGGAGTACCAATACAATGCGGTCGGCAACATCCTCCAGATGTTCCACGAGGCTGCAGGCACCCCCGTCGCCACCTGGACCCGCGCGTACACCTATGGGGTAGGCACCAACCGCCTGGCCACCAACACCATCCCCGGCGGCACGGCCACCTACACCCACGACGCCCACGGCAGTATCACCTCGATGCCCCACCTCGCGGCCATCGACTGGACCCCCTTCGATCAGATCAAGACCTGCGACCTCGGCGGCGGCGGCGACGTCACCTTCACCTATGCCAGCGACGGCCAGCGCGTGCGCAAGGTCTGGCAGCAAACCGCGTCTGCCATCAAAGAGCGCATCTACCTAGGCGCCTACGAGATCTACCGAGAGAAGCTCTCCGGCGTCACCCAGCTCGAGCGCCAGACCCTCCATGTGATGGACGGCCTCCAGCGCATCGCCATGGTCGAGACCAAGACCATCGAAGGCGGAGCGCCCATCGCCACCCCCGTCCCCAAGCAGAGGTACCAGCTCGGCAACCACCTCGGCTCAGCGATGCTCGAGGTCGACGAGACCGGCCTCATCATCTCCTATGAGGAGTACCACCCGTACGGCACCAGCGCGTATCGCAGCGCGAGGTCAGGCGTCGAGGTCAGCGCGCGTCGCTATCGGCACACGGGGAAGGAGCGAGACGAAGAGACGGGCCTCTACTACCACGGCGCCCGCTACTACGCCGCGTGGCTCGGCAGGTGGACCAGCGCCGATCCGCTCGGCATCGGAGCGGACGGGCCGGGGCTGTACAACTACACGCGGGGATCGCCCATCGTGTACAGCGACCCCAGCGGCACCGACTCCGTCGACGACCAGGCCGCCACCGTGGCGGCGCACCAGCAGCTCGCCGAGCAGGAGTACCACCGGTACCTCGCTGAGCAGTACGTGCAGCATGACCTCGAGACCGGCCAGACCATCGACCCGAGCATCGGCGTCGAGGTGCCAGAAGCCGTGCATCCCCAGGTCGCCTTCGCAAACGAGATCCTGGCCAACATCGACGCTCGTCTCGCGGCGGAGCGCGCCGCCGCGCTGACCGGCGAAGGCGGCGCATCCTCGGGCCTCGCTGAGATCGAGGCACGGGACCCCTTCGCAGGTGCCAGCGGCCAGTCGGCGCAGCCGAACGAGATCGGCCCCATGACCGACGCCGAGCTAGGCTTCTGGCAGACCCTGGGCGGCGCGTACCTCGGGGCACGCATCCCGTCGGGCCCGGCTCACGCGGTCGGGGTGCTCACCCTGGCGAGCGCCGAGTCCCACGACGACCCGAGCTTTGTGCTCGGCACCATGGCGGTCCTGCCCGCAATGGACGTCGTCACGCGTGGTCTGCAGCTCGTCAACCCGTCTGGGGCAGGCTCAGTTCGCCACACAACCATCCGCAATACCACCTCAACGGCAAGCATCGCGGACGATGCCGCTCGAAACGCGGGAGCCGCCGACTCGGCGTACTCCATTGCGTCGAGAGGGGGCAAGCACCACGGCTACCTTAAGAACTACCGCCGCCGCCCGATCAACCAACTTGAAAGCAGTCAGCGTAGTCTTCAAAGACACATTGAGAGGCACGAGGGCTACATCGATGATCCGAAGTCAAAGGTTCCTGAATGGGACACTTTGACCATCAGGCATCAGGAATCACTCCTCGCTGGTTGGGCCAAGGAGATCCTGGATGCGAATGAGCAGATCTCCATCCTCGATGACTTGATCCATCTCGCAGGCAGGATCCCATGAACGACTCCGACGTTTACGCCAACTACATCAGGGACGTTATCTACATCATTCGGGAGCGCGCCTCGTCCTCGATGGAGAAAGCGCGACAAACGTCTTCCGAATTCGACGACGGACGGGTGTCCTCATTTCGCGAGGTACTGGCTCTTATGCAAAGTCAGGCGGACGCCTTCGGAATCTCCCGCTCGGAGATCTGTTTGGACGGCTTCGATGCTTGGACCGGTCCGATCGACCCTCCTGTCGTATGATCGCCCGGCCTGTAGTGCCACACCAACAATGACCACGGTCACCTCGTGCAAAGGCAACACGACCCCGTCGCAGCGTCAGCCGCGAGGTGGGGTCGTATTGTCTATTCTCGGGGCGCCGACCCACCACCTCACGGCCGGCTGTGGCCGCCCGACCGGAGCCGGCACCGCGCTACCGACCGCCCTCCCCGAGCGCCGCCACCACCAGCGCCACGGCTTCGTCGAGCCGCTCCTGCACCAGCGCGCGCGGCAGGCGCAGCACCCGGTAGCCCATGCGACCGAGGTCCCGGTCCCTCCGCGCGTCAGCCGCCGCGCGCCCCCCGTGCACCTCGCCGTCGACCTCGACCACGAGCTTCGCCCGCGGCGCGACGAAGTCAGCGATGTACCTGCCCAGCACGACCTGGCGCCGGAAGCGCACGCCGAGCTTCTCAGCCCGGAGCGCCTCCCAGAGCAGCGCCTCCGTGGTGGTGGGCGCCGCCCGGAAGGCGGCGGCCCGAGCGAC
The DNA here is from genome assembly GCA_016719945.1 of Polyangiaceae bacterium. Lineage (GTDB taxonomy): Bacteria > Myxococcota_A > Polyangia > Polyangiales > Polyangiaceae > Xiheicaenibacterium. The sequence goes on from JADJYE010000008.1 coordinate 519,941, forward strand.
GATGACAGCGTGCGGTGTGTGCATGACGACCTCCCGAGCCCGGCCCCCTGGCCGGGCTTCGGCGTCCCCTGGCGCAGGGGGCGTGACGCGCTCGCCCGATCCCTTCGTCGCCGTCGGACGTGCTCCCCGCTCGAGGTCGCTCCCCGGCACCGAGCGCGGCGCGCCACGTGCGCCGCTCAGCCGGAGCCCGGCCAGGGGGCCGGGCGAAGGGCCGGGCACAGCCCGCTAGCTCTGCATCGCATCGACGCCACCCGAGTCACGCCGACGCCCCGCTCGGCGGCCATCGCGACCATCCCAAGCGTCTCCGCCGTCGGCCTGACTGCTCCACTGCTATGGCCCACGGCAGCGTCCGCGCGCCAGCACAGCAACAGCAGGCGGCGCCAGCACACCTCCCAGCAATGCCAGCGCAGCACCTACCCAGAGCTCCCCCATTCGCCCGCAGGCGCGGTAGCGCCGAGGACGAATCGGGGGAGCTCGTCCGGCGCGCAGGGGCAACGCCCCGAGCACCGGCGGGTGGGGGCATCATCGACGACGCCCTCAACCGCATCGCCTCAGCCACCGAGCCCGACCTCACCGAAATCAAACCCCGCTACAACCAGCGCGGCCTCCTCGACAAAGTCGAAGCCCGCGTCCGCAACGCCGCGACCTGGACCCCGTTCGTCGACGACCTCCAATACGACGCCAAGGCTCAACGGCAGAGCATCGACTACGGCAACGGCACCCAAACCGCCTACCAATACGACGAGCTCACGTATCGGTTGCTGCACCTCACCACCACCCGGACCTCCCCCAGCAACACCCTCCAGGACCTGAGCTACACCTTCGATCCGGTGGGCAACATCGTCCAGATCACCGACGCCGCCCAGCAGACCCTCTTCTACAACAACAGCGTCGTCCTCCCCCAAAACCTCTTCGAATACGACGCCCTCTACAGGCTGCTCTCAGCCACAGGCCGAGAGCACGCCTCCATCGGCGACGTCCAAGTCGACCACAACGACCTCCCCCTCCAAAACCTCCCCCATAACAACGACGCGAGCGCCGTCAGGACCTACCTCGAGGAGTACCAATACGATGCCGCTGGCAACATCCTCGAGATGTTCCACGAAGCCGCTGGCACCCCGGTCGCCACCTGGACGAGGGCCTACACCTATGGGGTAGGCACCAACCGCCTGGCCACGAATTCGATCCCAGGCGGCACCGCCACCTACAGCCACGACGCCCACGGCAACCTCACCTCGATGCCCCACCTCGCGGCGATCACCTATTCGCCGTGGGACCAGATGGCCTCCGCGGACCTAGGAGGCGGCGGCGACGTCTACTTCACCTACGCCAGCGACGGCACCCGGGTGCGCAAAGTCTGGCAGCAGACCGCGACCGCGGTGAAAGAGCGCATCTACCTCGGCGCCTACGAGATCTACCGAGAGAAGCTCTCCGGCGTCACCCAGCTCGAACGCCACACACTGCACATCATGGACGGCGTCCAGCGCATCGCCATGGTCGAGACCCAGACCATCGAGGGAGGGGTGCCCATTGCCACCCCCGTCCCCAAGTACCGCTTCCAGCTCGGCAACCACCTCGGCTCCGCCATGCTCGAGGTCGACGAGACCGGCCTCATCATTTCCTACGAAGAGTACCACCCGTACGGCACCTCCGCGTACCGCTCGGCGAGGTCAGGGGTGGAGGTCTCCGCCCGGCGCTACCGGTACACGGGGAAGGAGCGGGACGAAGAGACGGGCCTCTACTACCACGGCGCCCGCTACTACGCCGCGTGGCTCGGCAGGTGGACCAGCGCCGATCCGCTCGGCATCGGAGCGGACGGGCCGGGGCTGTACAACTACACGCGGGGATCGCCCATCGTGTACAGCGACCCCAGCGGCACCGACTCCGTCGACGACCAGGCCGCCACCGTCGCGGCGCACCAGCAACTCGCCGAGCAGGAGTACCACCGGTACCTCGCTGAGCAGTACGTGCAGCATGACCTCGAGACCGGCCAGACCATCGACCCGAGCATCGGCGTCGAGGTGCCAGAAGCCGTGCATCCCCAGGTCGCCTTCGCAAGCGAGGATCCTGGCTAACATCGACGCTCGTCTCGCGACGGAGCGCGCCGCCGCGCTGACCGGCGAAGGCGGCGCATCCTCGGGCCTCGCTGAGATCGAGGCACGGGACCCCTTCGCAGGTGCCAGCGGCCAGTCGGCGCAGCCGAACGAGATCGGCCCCCTAACGGACGCAGAGCTCGGCTTCTGGCAGACGCTCGGCGGCGCGTACCTCGGGGCGCGCATCCCGTCGGGCCCGGCTCACGCGGCCGGGGCCCTCACCCTCGCGAGCGCCGAGTCCCACGACGACCCCAGCTTCGTGCTCGGCACCCTGGCCGTCTTGCCAGGCATGCCCGGCGTCTCCCAGGCCCTCGACCGCGCCACGGGCGCTGTGGCGAGACGCGTTGGAGGAGGGCTGGCCATCAGGATTGACGGACCGCTGATCACCGAGGGTGAGCTTGCGAATGATCTCGCGTGGTTCGGTCGCCAAGCTGAAGAACTTCACACTAGCTCAGCCTCTTCTGGGTCCGCGCTCAGCGAAGGGCCCTTCGTTCCACCGGATTACTGGTCCAGGTACGCGCCAAAGCAGGTCGCCCCGGGTGTAACCCGACTGGACTTTGGGCGAGTCAGCGGACGAACAGGAGCGATCGAAGAATCTCGCGTCATATACGACGAGTTCGGCCGTCAGAGCTACCGCGTGGACAAGACCACCCACCTTCGCCCCGACGTCCACACGAACCCGCATCTGCATGAATTTCAGTATGGTCCTGGATTCACACCGTACAGGGAAACAGTCCACAACTTCTTCCGCCGCTGAGGGTGCAATGTCGGCAATTACGGGTATTGATCGGCTTCGCGCTCTTGGCGTCGAATGGGACCCCGCCGGGGTGGAGCGTATCCTGCGCATAGTGTTGACGTTGACCACC
>JADJYE010000009.1 GCA_016719945.1 Polyangiaceae bacterium
GTCCCGGGCGCTCGGCGCAACAAGCGCTGAGCGTCCTTCAAACGGCGGCGGTGAACAGTGCGGGTGGGTAAGCAATCGAGGTCGACATCCGGAAGTTCTTCTGACAGCGCCGATCATGCGGTGCTGAGGGCGTTTCGCCGGCGAGTGCGAGATGGCGTGATCCGGCGCCTGATCGGAAAGGGCTCAACGGTGGCGTGCTGGAGGACGGCGCGGTGAAGCGCCTCGACTCTGGGACGCCCCGAGGCGAGGCAATCTGGCTGATGCTGGCGGTGGAATTGATCCTGCTCCACGAGGTGCTCGACGCGTGGTTCCAGGACGAGGCAGTTTCGGCTTCGGTTAGGGCATCGCTCTGACGCTACGCGGACGACGCCAGATGATGTTCTCGACGGAAGTCGACGCGAAGCGTGTGTCTGACGTCTGAGCGAGCCTCGTGAGTTGAGGGCCGAGACACCCGTCGCGACTGGCGATGCTCTGAGGGGGATGCGCAGAAAAACCCCTCAGAAAACTTGTTCAAGTTCGTCCGAGGAGGTTCGCCTTGAGGTGTTCAGACAAAGGCGGGTACATGTTCGATCAGGTCGAGCTGGATCGCGGTTCTTCGCAGCCCTGGGGCGGGTGGACGCAAAGATCGCGGGGCGGTGCGTGATGACGGATGCGGAGGTGCGCGGACGGCTCCACCGGGGACTACGCTCGGAAGCCGCGCGGAGCGCTGATCGCGGCGGCGGCGAGGCGCTGGTCGTGCGGACTTCAGCTTCTGCTGCGGTCGCGAGGGGGTGCCGGCGCAGGACGACGCCCCTTCGCTGCGGTTCCTCGGTCGACGGGTCTAACTCGAGGCCGCCGACTTTGGTGGCGAGCGTGATCGCCGGCGATTCGCGGAGCAGGGCGCGGGACGGGGCGTGAGGTCGGGGTTCCGCCGCGAACGCTCGGACGGTGGCTCGAATGGTGGCGAGCGCGTTTCTCAAGACCGTCGAGTTCGTCACCCTGGCCGCCGCGCTCGGGTTGGGCACGACCGCGGCGCGGAAGCCGATGCCCGCGGCGCTGTGGGCCGCGTCGCGCCGGGGTCGGCGGCGAACCGAGACCGTCGGCTGGATCGCGCGGGCGGCTCGCTCCGCTGACCACGAGCGCGGTGGTTCGATCGTCGGTTCTGAGGCGGTAATCCTGTGACTGCGCGGCTCGCGCAGAAGATGGCACAGCCGCGGCTTTCGGTCGTCGCGTAGGGTTCCCGGGCGTGACGATTGCACGTCGCCGCCGGAGACCGCTATGGGCCGGGACGACGGCGCGCCTATGCGCGTCCGATGGGCGCGGTTGCGCCTGCAGATCATTGGCACTTTGCTGGCCTCACCGCCCGAGGACGGCGAGCTCGCCACGCGAATCGCCGAGCTCGCGGGACGCACGTGGAAGCACCCGACGATCGACGGCTCGGTGCAGTACTCGGCCAAGACCATCGAGCGTTGGTACTACACCGCTCGCGGCGAGCAGGATCCCTTCCGCGCGCTGGAGCGCAAGGTCCCCAAGCACGCCGGCACCCACCCAGCGATCGGAGACGCCTCGCGGAGGCGCTCCGCGCGCAGCATCGCGCTCATCCCCGGTGGAGCTACCAGCTCCACCACGACAACATCGTCGCGCTCGGGCGAGAGGACCCGCGGCTCGGCATCGTGCCCGCGTACGTGACCGTGCGTCGCTTCATGCAGGGCGACGGCCTGCGCTTTCCGGCGGAGGAAACGACGAGACGACGACGCGTTCGTCCCGCGCGAGATGCGCTCCTACGAGGTGATGCGTCCACGGCCTCTGGCACCTCGACTTTCACGAGGGGTCGCGTGCCGTACCCACCGCGGACGGCGTGATGACCAAGCCAAGCTGCTCGGCATCATCGACGACCACTCGCGCCTCTGCTGTCACCTGCAATGGTACCTCGACGAGACCGCCGAGGCGCTCATTCACGGCTTCTGCCAGGCCCTGCAGAAGCGCGGCCTTCCACGCGCTCTGCTCACCGACAACGGCTCGGCGATGCTCGCCGCGGAGACGACCGAGGGGCTTGAGCGGCTCGGCATCACGCACCACACGACGCTCCCTGCGACGCCCGAGCAAAACGGCAAACAAGAGTCGTTCTGGGGCCAGATCGAGGGCCTTCTCCTGCCCATGCTCGAGGGCGAGCCCGCCCTGACCCTCGACCCGCTCAACACCGCGACGCAAGCTTGGGTCGAGCAGGAGTACCACCGCGCCAAGCATCGCGAGATCGGCGAAGCCCCCTCGACCGCTATATCCGCGCTCCCCAGGTCGGTCGGCCCGCCCCAGCTCGGACGCCTTGCGCCGAGCCTTCAAGACTCGAGATCACCCGCAGCAGCGACGCAGCGACGGCACGGTCACCGTCGAGGGCGTGCGCTTCCGAGTGCCCAGCGCCTATCGCCCTCCTGTCGCTGCGGCTCCGCGTCGCGAGGTGGGATCTCTCCTATGTCGACCTCGTCGACCCGCGCGATGGTCGGCACCTGGCCGTGTTGCTGCCGCTCGACAAAGGCGCGCCGCGCCGAGCGCGTGAGGGCTGCGCTCGCGCCCACGCCTCGCGACATCAGCCCGGCCGAGCCCGCCGGCATTGCGCCCCACCTGCGCGCTGATGGCCGAGTACGCCGCCACCGGGCTTGCCGCCGGCCTTCATCCATCAAGACCCCTACCGGCGCGACGTCGACGACGCCGAGGAAGACCCGACATGAGCACGCTCCTCTCCCTCTACGGCCTCAAGTTCAATCCATTCCGCCCCGATGTGCCCATCGACGCGCTCTACACCTCGCCCCAGATCGACAGCTTCCTACGACGCGTCGAGCTCGGCGTCGCCGACGGCGGCTTCGCCATGATCACCGGCGAGCCCGGCACCGGAAAGAGCGTCGCCTTGCGCCTCCTCGCCGAGCGCCTTCGCGCCCTGCCCGATGTCCTCGTCGGCACGCTCGAGCATCCTCAGAGCCGCACCATGGACTTCTATCGAGAGAGCTCGGCGATCTCTTCGGTGTGCCCCTCGGGGCCCATAACCGGTGGGCTGGCTTCAAGGCCCTCCGCAGCCGATGGGCCGAGCACATCACCTCGACCCGCTGTCGCCCCGTCCTGATCATCGACGAGGCCCAGGAGACCCTCTCGACCGTGTTCAGCGAGCTGCGCACCTCGCGAGCAAGGACCTCGACTCCAGGCAGCTGCTCTGCGTCGTCTTCGCCGGTGACACCCGTCTGCCTGAGCGACTCCGCTCGCAGGATCTGCTCCCGCTTGGCTCCCGCATCGGGCGACGCCTGCTGCTCGACTTCGCCTCGCGCGACGAGCTGCTGGCCTGCCTCGACCACCTGCTCGCGGCCGCTGGCAACCCATCCTCATGACTACCGAGCTGAGGGCCACGCTCGCCGACCACGCCGCAGGCAACTTCCGGGTCATGATGAACCTCGCCGACGAGCTTCTCTCCGTCGCCGCCGACCGCGAGCTCGCCCGCCTCGACGAGGCTCTTCCTCGACGTCTTCACTCAGCAACCGAAGCCCAAGCCGGCCAGAAGCGATGACCCCCGTGCGGCCATTGCTCCGCGCCGCCCCCGAGCTCGTCGTGGTCGACCTCGTCGACAACGCCCTCGCGGCGCTCGTGCTCGCCCTCACCCTCGAGCACCCATCGCTCGAGTCACCCGACGACCCCTGGACCTCCGGTCCTCCGACTCTCCGCCGCGCACACCGCCTGGTCCGTGCTGCGCTTCGCCTTCGCCTCGACCTCGACGTCTACCGCCTCGCGGTCGACCGCGCCCTGCGCATCCACCACGTGCTGCCCCGCGACCCGTCCGATGGTCCTCCGTTTTGAGGTCCTCGATCCACTTGATCGCGGCGCCCTCAAACTACGGGAGCACGCTCAGTCTTGCCGAAGCGATTCGCCAAGTACGGACTCACACTACATCCGAGAAGACGAAGCTCGTCGCCTTCGAGCGACCAGACCGTCCCTACCGGACCGATCGCGACGACGGTCCGGGACCCCTGCGCCCTGGAACCTTCGACTTCCTCGGCTTCACCATCCACTGGGGCAAGGGCCTCGATGGGAAGTGGCTGGTACAGACACGAACATCCAAGAGCCGCTTCCAGCGCACGCTGAAGGCCATCGCGACGTGGTGCCAGATGCATCGTCACCACGCCATCGGTGATCAGCAGCGCGCGCTGAACCAGAAGCTTCGTGGCCACTACGCCTACTTCGGGGCGTGGGAACTCCGGACGCCTCTGGGACGTGTACGCACGCGCCGTTGGAACGTGGCGCAGGTGGTTACCACGTCGATCGCATGAGCGCAGATCACCTGGTCCGCGATGACACGGCTGCTCGAGCGGTATCCGCTCGCTCGGCCCAGAGCAAGGATCGTCTCGTAGCGAATCCGCCGCACGAGGAGCCGGATGCGGTAGTCCCGCACGTCCGGATCTGTGGGGGCCCCGGGAAGAAATTCCCGGGGCCACCCGACCTCCTGTGCGTCCTGCCAAGCCCTGAACTGGAGGAAGCGATGTAGCCCAGACAACGCGGAAACCAACTGTCGTGTCCCAGCGGGTTGAAATCCCGTCCGACCAAACGGCGCCGAAAGTCGGAAGCGAGTCTTGCGCGGTCGTAGGCAGCACACGGGCGACCGTGACCGCGAAGCGTAGACAGCGAGCGAGCAGGCTGTGTGATTGGGCCGCGTAATGAGAAGTGACGAGAGCCGACGGCCCGGGAGAAGCCGGAAGGCAGCATCGCGAGGAGCAGACTCAGGCGCGAGCCCGGCGGCGTATGTCCTCGTGGTCTCGTCGCGGTCGTAGAGCAGGGCATGCAGCGAAGGGGACACCAGGGAACAGGAGAGATCCCACCTGCTGGACGAGGGCGACCTCGGACGAAGCACCGCGGCGACGCAAGGAAGCCCGGTGTGGCACGTGGGAAGTCGGAGCGCCGCGTACGAGCGACGACGTCGGGGAACCGTCTCGAGGACCCGACCGAGCAAAGGCGGCGCCGTGCAGTGGACCTGATCGAGGGCTCAGATGACCGAGACCGAGAACTCGAACGACATCTCCAGGAGACTCGATCAGATAGCAAGAGCGGCGAGGGCGCGTCCCGGTGCCATCACCACGCTCGCGCACCCATCGACCTCGCGTGGCTGCGCGAGGCGCATCGACGCACTCGGAAGGACGGGGCATGCGGTGTGGACGGACGGGCAGTGGGGAGTACGCGATGAAGTTGGAGGACAACCTCCGATCGCTGCTCGACCGCGCGAAGTCGGGCACATACCGCGCGCCGCCCGTGCGTGCTGAGCGACAACTACACCTCCCCAGCGACGACAACTACATCGCGCCCCATCCTTGGAGGCATGACTCGTCGGCCGGGCGCCGGCCTCCACAGGATGGAGAGGCAGGCAGCTTACGACCGGTGAGCGACGCTCAAGCGAGGAAACTGATGGAGGAGATGAGCAAGCACGGCCGAATCGGCGACGCCGCGATGAAGGCCGGGATGGATCGGAAGACGGCGCGCAGGTATGTGCAGGCTGGGAAGCTACCTTCGGAGATGGTGGCGCCCCGGGCCTGGAGGACGCGCGAGGACCCGTTTGCGGAGGACTGGGCTGAGGTCGTCGCGCTTCTTGAGGCGACGCCCGAGCTCGAGGCGAAGACCATCTTCGAGGTGCTCGAGGAGCGCCACCCGGGCGCTACGAGGCCGGGCACTTCGGACGCTGCAGCGGCACGTGCGCTAATGGCGCGCGGAGCACGGGCCGGACCGTGAGGTCGTGCTCGCGCAGCAACACCGTCCTGGCGAGGCGAGTTAGGTGGACTTCATGTGGGCGACGTCGCTCGGCGTCACCATCATGGGCGCGCTGTTCGTTCACATGCTGTGCGTTTTCACGCTGCCGTTCTCGAATTGGCAGTGGGCGTCGGTCTGCCTGAGCGAGTCGCTGTCCGCGCTTCGGCGCGGCGTGCAAGCGGCCCTGTTTCAGCTCGGCCGCGTGCCGGCCTTCAACCAGACCGACAACTCGACCGCGGCGACGCACCGCATTCCGGATGGCAAAGAGCGTGGAGGCGGACGGCGGGAAGCGGCCGTTCAACGAGGGAGTACCTCGCGCTGATGCGGCACTTCGGGATGACCGCAAGGACGACAGCCATCGGCGCAAAGGAGCAGAATGGAGATGTCGAGGCGAGCAACGGGGCCATCAAGCGTCGACTCGAGCAAGCGCTGCTCGTTCGAGGCCATCGCGACTTCGAGAGCGTCAGCGCTTGGGAGGAATTCGTGCAGCTCACGCTGCGCAAGGCCAACGAGCGCCGCGGACGCCGTGTCGCCGATGAGCTCGCGGCGATGCGGCCTCTCGTCGTCGCGAGGCTGGCGGAGTTCACCGAGGAGGACGTGACCGTCTCCGAGTGGAGCACCATCCGCATCAGACACAACTCGTACTCGGTGCCCTCTCGACTCATCGAGCAGACGGTGCGCGTTCGACTGTTCGAGACCGCATCGAGGTCTGGTTCGCGGACAAGCTGCAGCTCAGCTGCGAGCGTCTGCGTGGCCGAAACCAGCGCCGCGTTGACTACCGACACATCATTTGGTCGCTGATCTGAAAGCCCGGCGGCTTCGCGCGGTACGTCTACCGCGACGAGATGTTCCCGTCGCTGGTGTTCCGCCGCGCGTACGACGCAATTCAAACTCCGCACCATGGAACAAAGGGTGACCTCGAGTATCTGCGGATCCTCCATCTCGCAGCGAGCACCGTAGAGGCCGACGTCGCAGCGGCGCTCGAGCTTCTCCTCGCGGAGAGCGCAGCGGTCTCGAGCGACGCCGTGGAGGGCGATTGTGTCGACGGCAAGGAGACCCGAGATTCCAGCCCTTTCGCGACCCGACCCCGACGTCGACGAGTACGACTCGCTGCTCGGCGACGGCGTGCTCGAGGAGACCCACCAGCTTCGTGAGGTCGGCACGTGACGACGACGACGACTACGGCGCCGCCGCCTCCCACTCCTGCCGAGTCGCTGGCGATTCTGCTTCGCTCGCTCAAGCTGCCGACGTTTGCGCGCGTGGCAGCCGACGTGGCGCAGAAGGCAGAGCGAGAGGCATGGTCCTTCGGACAGTACCTTCACCATCTCGCCGAGCTCGAGGTCGAGGAGCGTCAGCGCCGCCGCATCGAGCGCTACCTTCAGGACTCGGACTTGCCGGCCGAAAAGACGCTCGCGACCCTCGAGCGTCAGAAGCTCCGGCGAAGGTACAGAAGCAGCTGCCCACCCTGTGTGAGGGGGCTTTGTCGACCGTGGCGACAACCTCCTCGCGTTCGGTCTGCCCGGGCGCGGGCAAGTCGCACCTCGTCTGCGCCATCGGTCACGAGCTGGTCAGGCGCGGTCGCCGCGTGCTGTTCACCCCGACGTACGCGCTCGTGCAGCGCCTGCTCGCGGCGAAGCGTGACCTTCGACTCGAGAAGGAGCTCGCGACCCTGGACGGCTTCGACGCCGTCATCCTCGACGACATCGGCTACGTCCAGCAGAACCGCGACGAAATGGAGGTCCCTCTTCACGTTCCTCTCCGAGCGCTACGAGCGCAAGACCGTCATCATCACGAGCAACCTCGTCTTCAGCGAGTGGGACCGCATCTTCAAGGACCCGATGACGACGGCGGCGGCCATCGACAGGCTCGTGCACCACTCCGTGATCATCGAGATGACCGGGCCGAGCATCCGCAACGAGGCCGCAAAAAAGCGAGGAGACCCGCCGACGACAACTACGTCCGCGTCCACGACACCGATGAAGAACGAACGATCCGAGCAGCCGGAGGACCGAGCATGAAAACTTGTGCGCCACCGCAGAAACGCCGACACGAGCTCGTCAGGTCGTCGCGCTCGGTCGTCGTCTCGAGGGCGCGCTAAAGCCCGAGCGGGCATGCCGCGAGCGCGGTGAAGCGTTGGGATCAGATTCAGATCATGGAGGCGATGAACGAGAAACGACGACGACAACTACCCCCGAGTCAAGGACGAACACGATGGGGAGATGTAATTGACGTCAATGGGTGGATGTAATTGACGCCGGCCACGTGCGCCGCGTCCACATCCCGAAGGATGGGAAGGAGACGCGACCTCTCGGGATCCCGACGTTCGAGGACAAGGTGCTGCAGCGCGCAGTCGCGATGCTGTTGGAGGCCGTCTACGAGCAGGACTTTCTGGACTGCTCGTTCGGCTTCCGTCCCGGGCGCTCGGCGCAACAAGCGCTGAGCGTCCTTCAAACGGCGGCGGTGAACAGTGCGGGTGGGTGGGCAATCGAGGTCGACATCCGGAAGTTCTTCGACAGCGTCGATCATGCGGTGCTGAGGGAAGTGCTTCGCCGGCGAGTGCGAGATGGCGTGATCCTGCGCCTGATCGGAAAGTGGCTCAACGCAGGCGTGCTGGAGGACGGCGCGGTGAAGCGCCTCGACTCTGGGACGCCTCAAGGAGGGGTAATCTCGCCGATGCTGGCGAACATCCTGCTCCACGAGGTGCTCGACGCGTGGTTCCAGGACGAGGTGAAGCCCCGGCTGCGAGGTCAGGGCACGCTCGTTCGCTACGCGGACGACGCCGTGATGATGTTCTCGACGGAAGCCGACGCGAAGCGTGTGTTCGACGTCTTGCCGAAGCGATTCGCCAAGTACGGACTCACTACATCCGGAGAAGACGAAGCTCGTCGCCTTCGAGCGACCAGACCGTCCCTACCGGACCGATCGCGACGACGGTCCGGGACCCCTGCGCCCTGGAACCTTCGACTTCCTCGGCTTCACCATCCACTGGGGCAAGGCCTCGATGGGAAGTGGCTGGTACAGACACGAACATCCAAGAGCCGCTTCCAGCGCACGCTGAAGGCCATCGCGACGTGGTGCCAGATGCATCGTCACCACGCCATCGGCGATCAGCAGCGCGCTGAACCAGAAGCTTCGTGGCCACTACGCCTACTTCGGGAGGCGTGGGAACTCCGACGCCTCTGGGACGTGTACGCACGCGCCGTTGGAACGTGGCGCAGGTGGTTATCACGTCGATCGCATAGAGCGCAGATCACCTGGTCCGCGATGACACGGCTGCTCGAGCGGTATCCGCTCGCTCGGCCCAGAGCAAGGATCGTCTCGTAGCGAATCCGCCGCACGAGGAGCCGGATGCGGTAGTCCCGCACGTCCGGATCTGTGGGGGCCCCGGGAAGAAATTCCCGGGGCTACCCGACCTCCTCTCGTCTCCTCTCCTCTCCTGTGCGTCCTGCCAAGCCCTGAACTGGAGGAAGCGATGTAGCCCAGACAACGCGGAAACCAGCTGTCGTGTCCCAGCGGGTTGAAATCCCGTCCGACCAAACGGCGCCGAAAGTCGGAAGCGAGTCTTGCGCGGTCGTAGGCAGCACGGGCGACCGTGACCGCGAAGCGTAGACAGCGAGCGAGCAGGCTGTGTGATTGGGCCGCGTAATGTGAGAAGTGACGAGAGCCGACGGCCCGGGAGAAGCCGGAAGGCAGCATCGCGAGGAGCAGACTCAGGGCGCGAGCCCGGCGGCGTATGTCCTCGTGGTCTCGTCGCGGTCGTAGAGCAGGGCATGCAGCGAAGGGGACACCAGGGGAACAGGAGAGATCCCACCTGCTGGACGAGGGCGACCTCGGACGAAGCACCGCGGCGACGCAAGGAAGCCCGGTGTGGCACGTGGGAAGTCGGAGCGCCGCGTACGAGCGACGACGTCGGGGAACCGTCTCGAGGGACCCGACCGAGCAAAGGCGGCGCCGTGCAGTGGACCTGATCGAGGGCTCAGATGACCGAGACCGAGAGCTCGAACGACATCTCCAGGAGACTCGATCAGATAGCAAGAGCGGCGAGGGCGCGTCCCGGTGCCATCACCACGCTCGCGCACCACATCGACCTCGCGTGGCTGCGCGAGGCGCATCGACGCACTCGGAAGGACGGGGCATGCGGGTGGACGGACGGAGCAGTGGGGAGTACGCGATGAAGTTGGAGGACAACCTCCGATCGCTGCTCGACCGCGCGAAGTCGGGCACATACCGCGCGCCGCCCGTGCGCCGCGTCCACATCCCGAAGGATGGGAAGGAGACGCGACCTCTCGGGATCCCGACGTTCGAGGACAAGGTGCTGCAGCGCGCAGTCGCGATGCTGTTGGAGGCCGTCTACGAGCAGGACTTTCTGGACTGCTCGTTCGGCTTCCGTCCCGGGCGCTCGGCGCAACAAGCGCTGAGCGTCCTTCAAACGGCGGCGGTGAACAGTGCGGGTGGGTGGGCAATCGAGGTCGACATCCGGAAGTTCTTCGACAGCGTCGATCATGCGGTGCTGAGGGAAGTGCTTCGCCGGCGAGTGCGAGATGGCGTGATCCTGCGCCTGATCGGAAAGTGGCTCAACGCAGGCGTGCTGGAGGACGGCGCGGTGAAGCGCCTCGACTCTGGGACGCCCTCAAGGAGGGGGTAATCTCGCCGATGCTGGCGAACATCCTGCTCCACGAGGTGCTCGACGCGTGGTTCCAGGACGAGGTGAAGCCCCGGCTGCGAGGTCAGGGCACGCTCGTTCGCTACGCGGACGACGCCGTGATGATGTTCTCGACGGAAGCCGACGCGAAGCGTGTGTTCGACGTCTTGCCGAAGCGATTCGCCAAGTACGGACTCACACTACATCCGGAGAAGACGAAGCTCGTCGCCTTCGAGCGACCAGACCGTCCCTACCGGACCGATCGCGACGACGGTCCGGGACCCCTGCGCCCTGGAACCTTCGACTTCCTCGGCTTCACCATCCACTGGGGCAAGGGCCTCGATGGGAAGTGGCTGGTACAGACACGAACATCCAAGAGCCGCTTCCAGCGCACGCTGAAGGCCATCGCGACGTGGTGCCAGATGCATCGTCACCACGCCATCGGTGATCAGCGCGCGCTGAACCAGAAGCTTCGTGGCCACTACGCCTACTTCGGGAGGCGTGGGAACTCCGACGCCTGTGCGATGTGTACGCACGCGCCGTTGGAACGTGGCGCAGGTGGTTATCACGTCGATCGCATAGAGCGCAGATCACCTGGTCCGCGATGACACGGCTGCTCGAGCGGTATCCGCTCGCTCGGCCCAGAGCAAGGATCGTCTCGTAGCGAATCCGCTGCCAGTTCGCAGGCTCATGGGGCCAGCCCTTTGCAGGGACATGGGGCCAGGGAGGCGAGCGGAACGACTTCACCGAGAGTGCCGCGTCGCTTGTTCGATGTCCATCCCCGTCGCGAACATGCTCGGGTCGACGTTGTTTCGCAGGGGATGGGGCCAGTGTCAGCGGGACCGGGCGCGGGCGCGGGGGGTGTGCGCGGGTCTTCATGGCGGGTGACGCAGGCGGCGGGCTCGCAGCGTCGAGCGTCGGCTTGAGCCTGGGTCGATAGGACTCGCCCTCCATGACGAAGTCGTAGGCGGCGTTCCGGGAAGCGGTCGACGGCGCTCTGGGCGAGCAGGACGTCGTCGAACATGGCGAGCCACTCGGCGGTGTCGCGATTGCTGGTGACGATCATCGAGGCGCGACCGGTGCGCTCGAGGAAGAGCTGGTAGACGTCTTTGCTCTCCTCCTTGGTCATCGGCTCGAGCGCGAAGTCGTCGATGATGAGCAGGTCGACGGACGTCAGAGCGATCATCTCAGCGTCGCGGGAGTTGTCGAAGCGGCTCTGTCGCAACCTTCGAAGAGTCGCGTCGGCTCGTGCGAAGCGGACGTTGTAGCCGTGGCGACAGGCGACGTGACCGAGGGCGCTCGCGACGAAGGTCTTGCCGACGCCGACGGGCCCGAGGATGCACACGTGGCGGTGCGCTTCGAGGAAGCGCAGGCTCACGAGCTCCGACAGCATGCGTTTGTCGAAGCTGACCTTGGACGTCTTGTCCCACTGCTCGAGCCGCATCGTGGGGTCGAGGCCGGCCTCGTGCGCGCGGTTGTCCGCGGCGGTGTTGTCGCGCCGTGTGATCTCGTCGGTGAGCAACATCAACAGCAGCTCGTCGAACGCGACGTCCTGCTTGTCAGCGAGGACGAGGCGCTCAGGGAGGCTCTCTGCGATGCGGCCGAGACGCAGGCGCTTGAGCGCGGAGACGAGCTCGGGGTTGAGCACGGGGTCTTGGTCGCCATCAGACGCCCTCCTTCTGGCTGGAGGTCCCACGCGTCTCGAAGTGCTGCGTGGGGCGAGCGAAGCGCGGGAGCGGGAGCTGCACGACCTGCCCATCGCGGCACAGGGCATGACGGGCTTCGCGGCGGCCTTCAGTTTTCGAGCGATGCGCGGGACGCTAACGAGGTCGAATGCGAGCGCGCTCTGGCAGATCGCCTCGACGCGGCCGGGCGTGTACTTGTCGCAGAGGCCGAGCAGGGCGTAGGCCTGGCGCATCCTCGTCCACGGCAGCGGTCCACCGAGGAGCCGCTCCGCGTAGAGACCGACGTGATGGCCCTTGTCCCGCGCCTTGCGAAGGATCGCGTCGACGTCCCGGAGCGCGTAGGCTGCCTTCTCGGCCGGGTAGTCGTGGACGTCGGTGGAGCGGCCGCCCGGCGGTTTGCGCGGGTGCACCTTGATGAGCTCGGTGCCGAAGTAGATCTTCACGGTGCTCCGGTCGGCGCGAACGCGGACGTGCCGTCGCAGGTAGCGCGTCGGGACCGAGTAGAGCGCGTGCGCGACCTGGATGTGGTGGTCCGGGTGGACCTTCGCCTTGTCGATCCAGTCGGGGACGTCGAAGGGCGCGTCCGGCGCTGGCTTCATCGTCGGCTTCTCGACTGCCTCGAAGAGCTCGGCTGGAACCTGCCTCGTGGTGCCGTGCACGCGCGCGCCGGCGACCTCGCGCGACCAGCGCCTCGGCGCTCGCGCGGGCATCGTCGAGCGACGTGAACGTCTCGCCGTCGAACCAGCTCTCGCGGACGTAGGGTACTTGATTCTCGACGCGCGGCTTGTCCCCGGGCGAGCGAACGCGGGCCGGATCTACGAACAGGCCACGAGCCTGCACGTAGTCGAGGAAGGCGTCGACGAGCCTGGCGTCGAGCGCGTCGGGGCGCCTGATCATCGCCTTGGTGTTGTCCGGGATGATGCTCGCCGGCATGGCGCCGAAGAACTGCCAGGCGCGGTCGAGACCCTCGCACACGGCCTCGGTGGTCTGACGGAACGTCGGCCAGACGAACTGCAGCCGGCTGAACGAGAGCGTCACGACGAGCACCCAGAGGCGGCGCTTCCTGCCGGTCTCCGGATCGAGCATGAGCCCCATCTCGCCGAAGTCGACCTGCGCTTCCTGTCCCGGCGGCGGGTCCTCGACGCGCACGGTGGGCGCCTTCTTTCGCCACGCGAGCTCGGTCATCGCGAAGCGACGGAGGGTGTCGTAGCTCGCTTGCAGGTCGTGATCACGAACGAGCAGCGTGTGCACCTTGGTCAGGCGGAGCGGCCGCTTCTCGGCGTCCCCTCGAAGCCACTGCTCGATGCGGTCGCGGTGGCGCGCCACCTCGCTCCACTCATCACTGGCTGTCGGCGCTGGGCGCGCCTGGACGACCTGCGCGACGGCGTGGACATCGTCCTCGGTGATGTCGCGCCCCTTGGCGAAGCCGAGGCGTGTCGCCGCGGTCGTGTAGCGAGCGACCGTCTTGCGGTCGACGCCGGCCTCACGCCCGATCCTTCTGTCGCTGTGCCCCGCCGACCAGCGGCGGAGAACTCCTTCACGTCCATCATGGAGAGCTCCCTGTAGGCCATCGACTCCTCCCGGCGGCGACCGGCGCCGACGTCGGGAAGAACCTTCGCTCACTTCAGGTCGCTCCGCTGGGGTGGCCCCATGACCCTGCAAATCTCGGTCAGGGGTGGCCCCATCTGCCTGCAAATCTCTCAGACCCTCCCTGCCGGTGGCCCCATCATCCTGCGAATCGGGGTGGCCCCATGACCCTGCGAAAAACTTCGCCGGGTGGCCCCATGACCCTGCGAACCGGCATCCGCCGCACGAGGAGCCGGATGCGGTAGTCCCGCACGTCCGGATCTGTGGGGGCCCCGGGAAGAAATTCCCGGGGCTACCCGACCTCCTCTTCGCTCTGCTCGTCGTCTCGTGTGAAGACGGCGCGGACGAGACGGTAGGCACGAGCGAGCAGGCGGTGCCCTGCCGTTCGGTGGAGCTGTCGGTCTCGCGCACCCCCGGCTCCTCGTGGACGACCGACGAAGAGACGTTGTCCCCGGCGATGTCGTTCGTGCTGCCGGATCGAGTGACGGTCGTCGCCAACAACGCGGGGCTGCATGACGTCACCTTCAGCTACCGCCTCGGCGAAGCGCTCCACACGTGCCTCTACCGAGCGCGATGGAAGCCGGTCGGGCAACCCGATCAGTTCGTCTCGTGCACGTCGGGCGCGGTGCCGGGGGAGGCGATCGAGGCGGATTGGGTAGCGCTGAGCTCCAGTGGCTCGCCCGCCACGATCTCGATGACGCTCGAAGAGACTCTGCCTTGTGACGGCGGAATCGGTGGCGGCACCGCGACCGGCGGCTCCGGCCAAGGTGGGCTGCACGTGGGCGGCTTCGGCGGCAGCGGCACCGGCGGCGTTTCGCAGGGAGGCGCAGGGCAAGGCGGCTCGAGCGCTCAAGGCGCAGGCGGTTTTGGTGGGGCCGATGCAGTCGGGGGACAAGGGGGCCTCAGCCAAGGAGGCTTCGGCGGGGCAGGAGGCAGCCCGGGCAACGGAGGAGACGGCGGAGTCGGCGGGCAAGGGGGCGAAGGCGGAAGCGGCGGCGGCCCGTCCTGCGCGGATATCGTGGACGACGGCGACCCGTGCACGATCGACCGCTGCGATCCGAGCGGCGTGCTCGTGCGCACGACGTGTAGCGTTCTCGATCCCACGGTCTCGACCACGCTGCGCGACTCGCTCGCCTTCCTCTACGAGACCGAGCCGCTGGTGCAGACCGGCGTCGCGCCGGGCACCATCGACGTCGTGGCGGTAGCCGGAATCACGGGGCGCGTCGTCGGCCCGGACGGGCTCGGGCTCCCGAACGTCTCCGTGACGATCCTCGGGCACCCCGAATACGGCGCGACGCTGACGGACGCGACCGGCCGCTACATCCTCGCCGTCAACGCAACCCATCGCCTGACGCTCGACCTCCAGGCCACAGGCTTCATCCGCGCGCAGCGCGCCGTTGAGGCGCCGATGCAGCAGATCGCGCACGCGGCCGACGTGATGCTGAGCGTGGCCAACCCGAGCGCGACCTTCGTGGATCTGGAAGCGATCACGGAGCCGACGGCGGCGCTCGGCAGCGTGGAGAGCGACGACGCCGGCCCGCGCCAAGGCGCGCTGCTGTTCGCGCCCGGGACGACGGCGGCCATGCGCTTTCCGGATGGCTCGACCCAGGCTCTGCCTTCGATGACGGTGCGCGTCACCGAGCTAACCGTCGGCGTGGACGGCCAACGCCGCATGCCGGGGGAGCTCCCCGATAACACCGCCTACACCTACGCTGTCGACCTCCAGGCCGACGAGGCCGTCGCGGCTGGCGCCGAGCACGTCGAGCTCAGCGAGCCGGCGAGCTACTTCCTCGAGAACTTCATTGGCGCACCGGTCGGCACCGCGGTGCCCGCCGGCACGTACGACTATGAGCAAGGCCTCTGGGTGGCCGACCCCGACGGGCGTGTGGTGCAGCTCGTCTCGATCACCGGCGGCCTCGCCGACCTCGATATCACCGGCGACGGAGTCGCCGACCCGGCAGCGTCGGTGGAGGCGATCGGGATCAGCGAGGACGAGGAAGCCTGGCTCGCGACGCGCTATTCGGTAGGCACTGAGCTGTGGCACACGGAGATCGCCCACTTCTCGGTGATCGACCTCAACAACATGAAGGGCTGCCCTGCTTGCGAAGGGCCGCCGGACCTGCCGGTCACGACCGACGACACGTGCTCAGCGGAGGAGGAGGTCGCCTCGGTCATCGAATGCACCAACCAGACCTTCGGGGAGGACGTGCCGATCGCGGGTACGCCGTACAGCCTGCACTATCGCAGCGACCGAGTACCCGGGCGCGCAGCAGCGCGCCGTGTGACGGTGCCCATCACCGACGACACCGTGTCTGCCGCGCTGCGTGCGGTCGTCGTCCGGCTTCGCGTGGCGGGGCGGCAGATCGAGCGGCGGGTCGAGTGCCCGTGCTCGCCCAATGACACCACGACGATCGAGTGGGACGGTCTCGACCTGTTCGGGCGCACGACGCATGGGCACCAGCCGGCGGAGATCGAGCTCGCCTACGAGTATCCATTTGGCAGCGGGTCCCCGTCGCCGCGGGTGGACGGGCTCACGTCGTTTGGGACGTGGCTACCCAACCTCGAGCTCAACGTCGACGACGTGCGCAACGTCGCTGAGATCCGTGCGCGCCGCCGGATCGACCTCGGGCGCTCGGGCAACGAGGTGCAGGGCCTCGGGCGGTTCTCATTGGACGCGGTCCACACGTACGACCCCGCGAGCCGCACCCTGTACCGCGGTGATGGCTCTCGCCGCCGCGGCGACGCGGTGACGAGCACCCTGGAGCCGCTGCACATCAAGGGTCTCAACGACAACCTGTGGGACACCCTCGCGCTCCCCGACGGCGGCTTCCTGATGAGCCTCGCCTCCGGCCTCTATCGTCGAGGTCCAGATGGGGCCGACACCAAGCTCGGCCCCCACGTCTCGGATGGCTGCACCTCCGCCTTCGAGATCCCAGCCCTGCAGTCGTGTTACGCGAAGCTGCTCTCCAACCTGACGCTGGGTCCCGACGGAAGCATCTACGCGACCACCGACGGAGGCTCACGCATTGTGCGCATTCGCCCGAATGGGCTCCTGACGCACGTCGCAGGGAGCTCGTTCAATGGCGAGACTGGCGACGGCGGGCTGGCGACGGCGGCGCTCGTCGGCTGCCGATCGCTCGCCGTCGGCTCCGACGGTGCCGTGTACTGCGGCGGCAACAGCACCCTTCGACGTATCGGCCCCGAGGGCACCATCCGCACGGTCGCGGGCGGGCCCGGCACCGTGAATGGCAACGACATCCCGGCGGCTCAGGCTCAGCTCCGCGTCGTGATCGACATGACCTTCCTGCGCGACGGCTCCCTCCTGCTCAACACCGAAGGGCTCACCAGCCAGCTGCGCAAGATCGGGACGGACGGCGTCATCCGCTGCGTCGCCGGTTGCGGAGGGGCATCGTACGCCGACGGCGAGCCGGCGCTGGCGGCCCTGCTCGATCGCTGCGACGACATCGCCGAGGGCTCCGACGGCACGCTTTACCTCACCGCGGCCGTGGCCCAGCTCGCCCCGAACGGGTCCACGATCTTCCGCAAGGCCATCCGCACGATCGGTCTCGACGGTCGCCTCGGCACTCTCGCGGGGCTCGGCGGACCCGCGTGCCAGGACAACGTGAACCTCTGCGGCGTCGACGGCCCCGCTCTCAGCGCGAACTTCAGCCCGGCCAGCCTCTCGATCGGCGCCGATGGAAAGGTCTTCGGACACACCGCTCAGATCGTCTTCGGTCTGACCGCCGACCTGCCGTCCTTCGCCCGGAGCGGCTTCGTCGTGACCGAGGCCGACGGCCGCACGGCCTACGTGTTCGACGCGCAAGGTCGGCACCTCCAGACCTTCGACGCCGACACAAGCGTGGTCACCCTGACCGTCGCGCATGACGACGAGGGGCGACTCCTGTCGCTCACCGACCGGGATGGCTTGGTCACCACGGTCGCGCGCGATGCTGCGGGCACGCCGCTCGAGATCGTGGGCCCGTACGGCCACCGCACCAACCTCAGCCTCGACGACAACGGATACCTCAACCGCATCGAGGACCCCGAGGGAGGCGCGTGGATCGCCGACTACGATGATCTGGGGCTCATGCTCTCGTGGACCAACCGCAACGGCCACCAGAAGACGCTCACGTGGGACTCTGGCGGCTTCCTGCAATCCATCACCGACGCGGCGCTCGCGACGACCACGCTGACCACCACGACCACGCCCGCCGGCCGAGCGGTGACCCTCGAGAGCGCCCTCGGGCGCACTCGCCGCTATGCTCTCGAGCAGGCCGCCGGTCCGACCGAGGTGCGCGCCACGACCGGGCGCAACGGCCTGACCACCACCACCATCCGCACCGGCGCAGCGACCTCCTCGGTCACCTCCCCGGACGGCACCATCACCTCGATCACCCGCGCCCCCGATCCTCGCTTCGGAATGGCTTCGCCGTACGTGGCCGAGCACGTGGTCGCCCTCCCGAGCGGCCTCACCAAGACCGTCACCCGCACGCGCGCCGTGACGCTCGCTGGGCCCGGCGCCCTCTTCGAGCTCGAGACGCGCACCGACGTGACGATGATCGGCGGACGCTCGTGGTCCACGACCTACGACAAGAGCACGAGCGAGGTGACCACGATCTCCCCGGAGGGCCGCGTCGCGACGCGGGTGCTCGACGCGCTCGGCCGCACCATCGAGCTGCACCCCCCGGGTAGCCTGCCTGTCTCGATCGGGTACGATCTCGACGGAAAGCCCATCATCACCGCGCAGGGCACGCGCTTTACCGCCACCAGCTACGGACCCGACGGCATGATCGCCTCGATCACCGACCCCCTATCGCGCACCACCGTCTTCACCCGGGACGCCGTGGGCCGAGTGGTCGCGGAAGAGCGCCCCGACCTCGCCGTCACCACCCTGGGCTACGACCTCGAGAGCAACAACACCGCCGTCACCCCGCCGACCAAGCCCGCGCACGGCATGAGCTACAACCTCGTCGAGCTGCTCGAGAGCTACACCCCGCCTTCGGTCCCGAGCGGCGGCGGCGCGACCGAATACGCCTATGACCTCGACCGCGCGCTGACCGAGGTCCTCCAGCCCGGCCCGCGGCTGGTCGAGCACACGTACGATGGCGCGGGCCGTCCTGAGACGACCACCTTCCCGGGTGGCGTAGTCACCCATGGCTATGACACCGCGACGGGCAAGCTCACCACCCTCGCCGGCCCCGACGTCACCCTGAGCTCGACCTACGACGGCGCCCTGCTGAAAGCGGTCGCCATGACCGGCCCCGTTGCTGGGACGATCTCATGGCAGCACGACACGGCCTTCCGGGTCGTCGATGAGCGAGGCCTCGTGAGTTGAGGGCCGAAGCGGCCGCCGCGATCACGATGTTCGAGGGGACGCAGAAAAACCCCCTCAGAAAACTTGTTCAAGTTCGTCCGAGGAGGCTCGCCTTGAGGTGTTCAGACAAAAGGCGGGTACATGTTCGATCAGGTCGAGCTGGATCGCGAGTTCTTCGCAGCCCTGGAGCGGGTGGACGCGGAGATCGCGGGGGCGGTGCGCGATGACGGATGCGGGTGGTGCGGCGGGCGGCTCCACCGCGGGGACTACCCCCGGAAGCCGCGCGGAGCGCTGATCGCCGCGGCGGGCGAGGCGCAGGTCGTCCGGTTCAGCTTCTGCTGCGGTCGCGAGGGGTGCCGACGCAGGACGACGCCCCCTTCGCTGCGGTTTCTCGGTCGACGGGTCTACCTCGAGGCCGTCGTGCTGGTGGCGAGCGTGATCGCGGTGATCCGCGGCGCGGGGCGCGGGACGGGGCGTGAAGTCGGGGTCCCGCCGCGCACGCTCGGGCGGTGGCTCGTATGGTGGCGGGGCGCGTTTCTCAAGACCGTCGAGTTCGTCACCCTCGCCGCCGCGCTCGGGTTGAGCACGACCGCGGCGCGCGACGCGATGCCCACGGCGCTGTGGGCCGCGTCGCCGTGGTCGGCCACAGCCGAGACCGTCCGCTGGCTCGCTCTGCGGCTCGCTCCGCTGACCACGAGCGCGTTGGTTCGAGCGTCGGTTCTGAGGGCCGTCCTGTGACTGCGCGGCTCGCGCAGAAGATGGCATAGCCGCGGTTTTGCTCGTCGCGCGTAGGGTCTCCCGGCGCGTGACGATTGCACGTCGCCGCGGAGGTGACCGCTATGGGTCAGGACGACGGCGCGCCCATGCGCGTCCGATGGGCACGGTTGCGCCTGCAGATCATTGGCACGTTGCTGGCCTCACCGCCCGAGGACGGCGAGCTCGCCACGCGAATCGCCGAGCTCGCGGGACGCACGTGGAAGCACCCGACGATCGACGGCACGGTGCAGTACTCGGCCAAGACGATCGAGCGTTGGTACTACACCGCTCGCGGCGAGCAGGACCCGTTTCGCGCGCTGGAGCGCAAGGTCCCCAAGCACGCGGGCACCCACCCGGCGATCGGAGACGCCCTCGCGGAGGCCCTTCGCGCGCAGCATCGCGCTCATTCCCGGTGGAGCTACCAGCTCCACCACGACAACATCGTCGCGCTCGCGCGAGAGGACCCGCGGCTCGGCATCGTGCCCGCGTACGTGACCGTGCGTCGCTTCATGCAGGCCGACGGCCTGCTGCGCTTCCGGCGGAGGAAACGACGGGACGACGACGCCTTCGTCCCTCGCGAGATGCGCTCCTACGAGGTGACGCACGTCCACGGCCTCTGGCACCTCGACTTTCACGAGGGGTCGCGTGCGGTGCCCACCGCAGACGGCGTGATGACGAAGCCCAAGCTGCTCGGCATCATCGACGATCACTCGCGCCTCTGCTGTCACCTGCAATGGTACCTCGACGAGACCGCCGAGGCGCTCATCCACGGCTTCTGCCAGGCTCTGCAGAAGCGCGGGCTTCCACGCGCCCTGCTCACCGATAACGGCTCGGCGATGCTCGCCGCAGAGACCACCGAGGGGCTCGAGCGGCTCGGCATCACCCACCACACGACGCTCCCCGCGACGCCCGAGCAAAACGGCAAGCAGGAGTCGTTCTGGGGCCAGATCGAGGGCCGCCTCTTGCCCATGCTCGAGGGCGAGCCCGCCCTGACGCTCGACCTGCTCAACACCGCGACGCAAGCGTGGGTCGAGCAGGAGTACCACCGCGCCAAGCATCGCGAGATCGGCGAGCCCCCCCTCGACCGCTACATCCGCGCTCCCCAGGTCGGTCGGCCTTGCCCGAGCTCCGACGCCCTGCGCCGAGCCTTCAAGACCGAGATCACCCGCAAGCAGCGACGCAGCGACGGCACGGTCACCGTCGAGGGCGTCCGCTTCGAGGTGCCCAGCGCCTACCGCACCCTCCTGTCTCTGCGGCTCCGCGTCGCGAGGTGGGATCTCTCCTGTGTCGACCTCGTCGACCCGCGCGATGGTCGGCACCTGGCCGTGTTGCTCCCGCTCGACAAGGCGCGGCGCGCCGAGCGCGTCAGGGCTGCGCTCGCGCCCACGCCTCGCGACATCGACCCGGCCGAGCCCGCCGGCATTGCGCCCCACCTGCGCGCGCTGATGGCCGAGTACGCCGCCACCGGCTTGCCGCCGGCCTTCATCCATCAAGACCCCTACCGGCGCGACCTCGACGACGCCGAGAAAGACCCGACATGAGCACCCTCCTCTCCCTCTACGGCCTCAAGTTCAACCCATTCCGCCCCGATGTGCCCATCGACGCGCTCTACACCTCGCCCCAGATCGACAGCTTCCTGCGACGCGTCGAGCTCGGCGTCGCCGACGGCGGCTTCGCCCTGATCACCGGCGAGCCCGGCACCGGAAAGAGCGTCGCCTTGCGCCTCCTCGCCGAGCGCCTTCGCGCCCTGCCCGATGTCCTCGTCGGCACGCTCGAGCATCCTCAGAGCCGCACCATGGACTTCTATAGAGAGCTCGGCGATCTCTTCGGTGTGCCCCTCGGGGCCCATAACCGGTGGGCGGGATTCAAGGCCCTCCGCAGCCGATGGGCCGAGCACATCACCTCGACCCGCTGTCGCCCCGTCCTGATCATCGACGAGGCCCAGGAGACCCTCTCGACCGTGTTCAGCGAGCTGCGCACCCTCGCGAGCAAGGACCTCGACTCCAGGCAGCTGCTCTGCGTCGTCTTCGCCGGCGACACCCGTCTGCCTGAGCGACTCCGCTCGCAGGATCTGCTCCCGCTCGGCTCCCGCATCAGGCGACGCCTCCTGCTCGACTTCGCCTCGCGCGACGAGCTGCTCGCCTGCCTCGACCATCTGCTCGCGGCCGCTGGCAACCCGTCCCTCATGACCACCGAGCTGAGGGCCACGCTCGCCGACCACGCCGCAGGCAACTTCCGGGTCATGATGAACCTCGCCGACGAGCTGCTCGCCGTCGCCGCCGACCGCGAGCTCGCCCGCCTCGACGGGAGGCTCTTCCTCGACGTCTTCACTCAGCAACCGAAGCCCAAGCCCCCCAAGAAGCGATGACCCCCGTGCGGCCATTGCTCCGCGCCGCCCCCGAGCTCGTCGTGGTCGACCTCGTCGACAACGCCCTCGCGGCGCTCGTGCTCGCCCTCACCCTCGAGCACCCATCGCTCGAGTCACCCGACGACCCCTGGACCTCCGGTCCTCCGACTCTCCGCCGCGCACACCGCCTGGTCCGTGCTGCGCTTCGCCTTCGTCACGACCTCGACGCCTACCGCCTCGCGGTCGACAGCGCCCTGCGCATCCACCACGTGCTGCCCCGCGACCCGTCCGATGGTCCTCCGTTCTGAGGTCCCTCGATCTACTTGATCGCGGCGCCCTCAAACTACGGGAGCGCGCTCATCGAAGAGCGGGTCAACGGCGCCCACGCCGCGACGTTTGCGTTCGACGACGACGATCTGCTCACCCAGGCCGGCGGCCTCGCGATCACCCGCGACCCCGCGAGCGGCTTCGTCACCCAGGCGAGCGCTGGCCTCGTCACTGAGGCCTGGACGTACAACGACTACGGCGAGGTCGAGACGTACACGGCAACGGTCGGTGGCCTCGTCCAGGTCGCGTGGAGCTACGTGCGGGACGACCTCGGCCGCATCGTCGAGAAGACCGAGACCACGGCCGCGGGCAGTCGCGTGCTCGTCTACGAGCACGACCTCGCCGGCCGCCTGATCGCAGTCTACGAGGACGGCCTGCTCGCCGAGAGCTACGGCTACGACGACAACGGCAACCGCCTCTCGTCGCTGAACGCAGACGGCGTCTTCGACGCCGCCTTCGACGACCAGGACCGCCTGCTCGAGTACGGCGACGAAATCTTCACGTGGACCGACAACGGCGAGCTGCTGGCGAAGGTCGACACCGCCACGGGGGACACGACGACCTTCGCGTATGACGCCGTGGGCAACCTCCGCGGCGTCGGTCTCCCGAGCGGCGATCTCGTGGAGTACCTCGTCGACGGCCGAGGCCGGCGGGTCGGCAAGCGGGTCAACGGCGCCCTGGTGAAGGGGTGGCTGTGGAGGGGGCAGCTGCAGCCGGTCGCTGAGCTGGACGGCGCGGGCAACGTCGTCGCGAGGTTTGTCCACGCCGGCGGCGTCAACGTGCCGGCCTTGATGATGACCCCGAGCGCGACGTACCGGTTGGTGACGGACCACCTTGGCAGCGTGCGGCGTGTGCTGGATGTCGCGACCGGCGTCGTGGTGCAGGAGCTGGAATACGACAGCTGGGGGCGCGTCTTGCTGGATACGAACCCGGGACTGCAGCCCTTTGGGTTTGCGGGAGGGCTCTACGACCCGGACACCGGGCTGGTGAGGTTTGGCGCGCGGGACTACGACGCGGAGACCGGGCGGTGGACGGCGAAGGATCCCATCCGGTTTGATGGGGGCGACAACCTGTACGCGTACGTCGGCAACAGCCCCACGCACTGGAAAGACCCGCGAGGGCTGTGCGACTCGAGCGAGGGGGGCTGCAGCGCCGGCGATGGGACGGGTGGACAGCATGGCGGCGGGCCCGGAACGGATCCGAGCGTAGACCCCGCCTATGACCCCGAGACAGAGATGTGCTTCGACGAAGCGAATACCTGTGACGACCTCGGAGGGGCGGATGGTTCCTGGACCGGGTCGCGACCTGGTTGGCAGGTTTCGCAGGGGCGACGTTCGGGTGCTCCCCGCCGCCTGAAAGGAATGCCCGCCTCGGACGCGTTCAGAGATGCTGCCGGGCGACAACCGGAAGTCCTGCGAAGAGCACGGCGAACAATGCCTTAACAGCACGCGCACTCAGGCGGGGACCGCATGCTGTAGCGAACAGCGCTCCGCCTGTGAGGACTGTCGCCCATTTAACGTCAAGGAGTGCGTTGGCAAATGATGTGGCATCGATGGTCCGCCCTTGCGGCCGTGGTCGCCAGCGCATGCTCCGAGAGCCAGGAGGGACTTCTCGGGCTCGAACAAGGGGTCCAAGAAGCTGCTGGGTCCTGTACGGTGGAAGCAGACGTTGTCATGAGCGATCGCGAGATTGTTCTGCTGTGGACGTGCGATCCTCAGGCGAGGCTGAGCAATCCCAACTGGAACGTGACGAACGGTGGAGTGGGGGCGGCGACGCTGGCCCTCGGTGATTGCGTCCTGCTCGGAGCGGACGTCTATTGCCTCACTCGAGCCAAGAAGGGCCGCGACGCCGACCTCCAGCTCACATACCACGCCGGGGCGGATGTGCTGCGGTTGGCGCCGTCTCACTGAGGCTCGCGTCGCGGCGAGGCCACCGGACTTGGTGACGGCGGGGCCTGCAGCCCCGTACCCTGCATGCTCTCCTCGGTCCCGCGCGGGCGCGTGACCTGCGGCGAGCGCAAGGTGGGTCAGCTGGCCTTTTGCAAGAGGCGGTTGCGATCGAGGAAGGCGTCGACGACGCCGAGGAGCTGCCGGCGCTCGGCGAGGGAAGCTTCTCGATCTGCTGAAAGCGGTGCCAGAGGCGCTGGTTGGTGGGGCCGCGGGGGGTCTTGAGGGGCTTGATGCCGAGGAGCTCGTCGGCGGAGAGGCCAAGGACCTCGGTGAGGGGCGCGAGGAGGTGAGCCGGGGGGTAGTCGGACTGGCTCTCGTAGTAGGCGACCATGCGCTGCGAGATGCCGAGTTCGGCGGCGAGCGCACGTTGGCTGAGGCCGACGCGGCGGCGAAGCTCGGCGAGGCGCTCTCCGAAGGGTTGGCCTTGGGGGGTCACGGGCTTTCTCTTCACAGCGAGTCTCCGGATGTAGAGAGCTGACGCTACACCCCGAGATCCGCACGACGGTTTTCTGCTTGCTTGGTCGATACGATAACCGTATCAGTTGGCGAAAGGCTCTGGCAACCGAGTTTTCGCTTGACGGCCTTCTGCAAGGAGAAGCGCGATGGGACGTGTCCCGGACGAGGAGATCGAGCGGCTGAAGAGGAGATCTCGCTCGAGCGTCTGTGCGAGGCGCGAGGCGTCGTGCTCGAGAAGCGCGGGGCAGATCTCGTCGGCCGCTGCCCGTTCCACGAGGACCGTACGCCGTCCTTCGTGGTGACGCCGAGCGCGAACCTGTGGCACTGCCTCGGGGCGTGCCAGGCAGGCGGGAGCGTGATCGACTTCGTGATGCGCGCGGACGGGGTGAGCTTCCGGCACGCGGTGGAGATCTTGCGTGGCGCGCCGCTGGAGGCGCTGGGTCCGGTGACCGGAGCGATCCCGGTGGACCGCAGGACGAGGAAGCTCGCGACGCTGGCGGAGCGCGGTGTCGAGGATACGGAGTTCTTGGGGCGGGTGGTCGAGCTCTACCATGCGGCGCTCGGCGAGAGCCCTGAGGCGCTCGAGTACGTGAGGGCGCGAGGATCTCGGCGGAGGCGGTGCGGCACTTTCGGCTTGGGTACGCGAACCGCACGCTTGGATACCGGCTCCCAGACAAGAACCGCAAGGCAGGCGCGGAGCTGCGTGGGCAGCTGACGGCGCTGGGGGTGTTTCGAGAGAGCGGGCACGAGCACCTCTCGGGCTCGCTCGTGATCCCGCTGTTCGACGCGCAGGGGCGCGTGGCGCAGCTGTACGGGCGCAAGGTGCGAGACGATCTGCGGGAGGGGACGCCGAAGCACCTCTACCTGCCGGGACCGCACCGCGGGGTCTTCAACCGGGTGGCGCTGGAGCACGCGGAGGAGGTGATCGTGTGCGAGGCGCTGATCGACGCGCTGACGTTTTGGAGCGCTGGATACCGACACGTGACGAGCGCGTACGGGGTGGAGGGGGTGACGGAGGAGCTGGTGGAGGCTGTGGTGGCGAGCGGGGCGCGTGTGAAGATCGCCTTCGATCGGGACGAGGCTGGAGAGCGGGGAGCGGAGCGGCTGGCGGAGCGGCTGATGGGGCGAGGGCTGGAGGTCTATCGGGTGGTGTTCCCGAAGGGGATGGACGCGAACGAATACGCGGCGAAGGTGAAGCCCGCGACGGAGAGCCTGGGTCTGGTGCTGAGGCAGGCGCGCTGGATGGGCAAGGGAGAGGGCCCCGCGCACGCTCGAGCGAGCGAAGCGCCGAGGCGGGGGGACGCTACGCGGTGAGGAGCAGGTCTCGGTGGAAGAGGAGAAGAGCGGAGAGGCCGCGCCGAGGGCCCCCTCTTAGCCGCTCTTCCGGCTGCTCCGCCGAGCGCGCCGGGGCAGCAGGCGAGCGCGAGCGCGCCGGAGGTGGTCGGCGAGGACCTGGTGTTTCGCTTCGGGGATCGGCGCTGGCGGGTGCGCCCGCTGAGCAAGACGAGCGTGACGGGGGAGCTGCGAGTGAACCTCTTCGTGACGCGGGAGCGTGAGGGCGGGGGCTTCTTCGTGGACACGCCGGATCTGTACGCGGCGAGACGGCGCGCCGACTACGTGAAGGCGGCGGCGGTCGAGCTGGAGGTCGAGGAGAAGGTGGTGGCGCTCGACGTGGGGCGGATCCTGCTCGAGCTCGAGCTGCGGCGCGACAAGGAGCGCGCCGAGGCCGAGGCGCCGAAGCCGGTGGGGCCGACCATGACGGACGTGGAGCGCGAAGAGGCGCTCGAGCTGCTGCGCGACCCGAAGCTCCTCGAGCGCATCGGCGAGGATCTGGGCCGCGTGGGGCTCGTCGGCGAGCTCGACAACAAGCTCGTCGCGTATCTGGCGGCGACGAGCCGCAAGCTGGAGGAGCCGCTGGCGGTGGTGATCCAGAGCTCGAGTGCGGCGGGTAAATCGAGCCTGATGGACGCGGTGCTGTCGCTGATGCCGGAGGAGGAGCGGGTGCAGTACTCGGCGATGACGGGGCAGAGCCTGTTTTACATGAGCGGGCAGGACCTGAAGCACAAGGTGCTGGCGATCGTGGAGGAGGAGGGAGCGGAGCGAGCGAGCTACGCGCTGAAGCTGTTGCAGAGCGAGGGGGAGCTCACGATCGCCTCGACCGGCAAGGATCCCGCGACGGGCCGGCTCGTGACGCACACGTACCGGGTCGAGGGCCCGGTCTCGATCATGCTGACGACGACGGCGATCGAGGTGGACGAGGAGCTGCCGCCGCAGACGCGGAGGCTGCTCGGGGAGATCGCGACGATGGTGGAGGGGCGGATGGCGCAGGAGGGGGTGGAGAGGCGGCTGGTGCGCTTCAGCCGGCGCGAGGTGCGGGAGTGGAGCGGGTGGAGCCAGACGCAGGTGAAGCTGCACATGGAGCGGCTCGAAGCGCTCGAGTACCTGGTGCCCTACCGGATGCGCGGGCCGCTCGTGGTCTACGAGCTCGCGTACGCGGCGGGCGCTGACTTGGGTACGACCGGACCTTGGTCGGGGTCGGCGGGGGCGATGTCGGGGTCGGCGGGGGCGATGTCGGGGGGTGATCGGGCCATGATCCCGAGGATGTCGGGGGATGAACGGGGTGTCGAACGTGCGCCGAATGGCTTGAAAAGGGCTGCGAACGGCGCTTCGTCGTATTCGAGGTCGGAATTCACGTTGCAGGTGCCCGGGGCGGCGCGGTCGTCGTCGTAGTCGTACGCGCAGATCGGACGAGCAAGAGGATGACGACGAAGAGTGCGAAGCAGAGGAAGGCGCCGAGGCCGGTGCGGAAGGTGTCGGCGCTGAGCACGGATGACGCCGAGGGCTTCCGGGATCTGGATGCGGCGACACACCGAGTGGCTGCGAGTCCGGAACTATTCGGAGGCGACGGTGGAGAAGGGCGAGACATGGCTCGTGGCCTTCGCCGAGTGGTGCGCAGCGCGGGGGATCCTGCGACCGCGCGAGGTGACGAAGCCGATCCTGGAGGGATACCGGCGCTACCTGTTCCACTACCGAAAGGCGAACGGCCGACCGCTCGCGTTTGCGGGGCAGCGAGCGCGGCTCGCGCCGCTGAAGCGCTTCTTCGCGTGGATGACGCGCCAGAACGCGATCCTTTGGAACCCGGCGAGCGAGCTCGACATGCCCCGGCCGGAAAAGCGGCTGCCGCGCGCGCTGACGGCGGAGGAGGCGGAGAAGGTGATCGCAGAGCCCGCGCTCGACGAACCGTGTGGGCTACGCGATCGCGCGATCCTGGAGGTCTTCTACTCGACGGGGATGCGCCGCAGCGAGCTCGCGGCCCTCAGGGTGTCGGACATCGCGCGGGGGCACGTGGGCGGCACGGTCTTCATTCGGCAGGGCAAGGGCAAGCGTGATCGCATCGTGCCGATCGGAGGGCGCGCGCTTCGGTGGGTGGACCGGTACCTCGAGGAGGTGCGGCCCAGCTACGTGGTGAACGAGGCCGTGGAGACCCTGTTTCTGTCCGAGACGGGCACGGCCATCTCGGTCGACACGCTGAGCAATCGGGTCGCGCGATACGTGACGGCCGCGGACATCGAGCGGCGCGGCTCGTGTCACCTCTTCCGCCACACGGTAGCGACGCTGATGCTCGAGGCCGGCGCCGACGTGCGGATCATCCAGGAGCTGCTCGGGCACGCGAGCCTCGAGAGCACGGAGATCTACACGCGCGTGTCGATCCGGCACCTCGCCGCGGTGCATGCGGCGACGCACCCGGCCGAGCGTGGGCCTGGCGTTGCGGCGACGTCGCGGGCGCCGACGTCGGCACAGAGCGCGAGCGGTGAGGCGGAGAGCCTGCTCACCGCCTTAGTTGCCGAAGCGCGCGACGAGCTCGCTGCGGGCTGAGGCAAGGACGACAGCCCGAACCGATGGGCTACAATCGAGGGCGATGGCGATGACGGCAGAAGAGGTGCTGGAGCACGCGAGAGCGCTGTCGCGGCGCGAGCGGCTACAAGTCGCCGCGCGGCTCGTGAGCGAGGCAGCGGAGATCGAAGAGGCCGCGCCGTACCCGGCGGAGTGCGATGAGCCGACGACGAAGGAGGAGATGGATCGCGAGCTCGCTCGCCGCATCCGTCTCGCCCGTGCGGGCAACACGGTCCCGGCCGAAGAAGTGATCGCCGAGCTGCGCGCGCGACGGTGAAGGTCCGGCTCAGCAACGAAGCCCGTGCAGACCTCCGCAGGATCGATGCGTGGTGGCAGGAGAACCGCCTCGAGGCCCCGCTGCTCTTCGCGCACGAGGTGATCGACCTGCTCGAGGTTCTCGAGACTGCGCCCGAGGGTGGCGAGAAGTACGAGACGATCGAAGAGGGCGCCGTGCGTCGCACGCTCCTGCCGCGAACGCGCCACTACGCGTACCACGCCATCGCGGACAACGAGGTCGTGGTGTACGCCATTTGGGGCAACCCTCGCGGCGAAGGCCCGCCACTTCGGCAGCGCCGCCGCTGATCGTGGCGCTTCGCCTCGCGGGGCGCGGCCCAAGCTCGCCGTTGCGCTCCGACGGCGGCCCTGCTCGGTCGCGCGTGCGCCCGCCGCCTCGCGCCGCCGCGGGCGAACGGAAGCTTGGGCCGACGCGCTCGAGCTTGGCAGCCTGGAGCGGGCTCGCAGCGCAGGTCCTCGCAGCGGACGGCGCTGGTGCTCACGGCCCTTGCAGTCCCTCAGTCGGCGCGCGCGGCGGCGCGCTGCGCCGCGCGCGCCTCCCTCGAGGCAAGGACCGCGCCCACCTCTGGACCGAGGGCGCACGCAGCGGACGGCGTCGTCGTGACTCGCAGCGCCTCCGAGACGCCGCTACCATCGAGCCCGTGATCGCCACCGAACGCGCCTCCGAGATCACGAAGTCGCCGGCGAGATCGCGTCGGGGCGAGCGTGTCGCGGCGAGAAAACGCGGATCCGCGGCGACGAGGTCTTCGCCGAGGGATCGCGTCCGGCGCGATCGCGGTGAAGCGCCGAACGCGCTTCGGGAAAAGTGGCGTGCCTACGGCGGGCGCACGGTAGAGCCCACGAACAGCGACTATGGCGAGGTCGAGACCTACACCGCCACGGTCGGAGGGGTCGTCCAGATCGCGTGGAGCTACGTGCGGGACGACCTCGGCCGCATCGTCGAGAAGACCGAGACGACGCCCGAGGGCACCCGAGTGCTCGTGTACGAATACGACCTCGCGGCTCGCCTGTCCGCGGTCTACGAGGACGGCCTCCTCGCCGAGAGCTACGGCTACGACGACAACGGCAACCGCCTGTCGTCGCTGAACGCCGACGGCGTCTTCGACGCGGCCTTCGACGAGCAGGACCGGCTGCTCGAGTACGGCGACGAGAGCTTCACCTGGACCGACAATGGGGAGCTGCTCGCTCGCACGGACACCGCGAGCGGTGACACCACGACCTTTGCCTATGACGCGATGGGCAACCTCCGCGGCGTTGGCCTCCCGAACGGCGGCCTCGTGGAGTACCTCGTCGACGGCCGAGGCCGGCGGGTCGGCAAGCGGGTCAACGGCGCCCTGGTGAAGGGGTGGCTGTGGCGCGGCCAGCTCCAGCCCGTCGCGGAGCTCGACGGCGCGGGCAACGTCGTCGCCAGGTTTGTCTACGCCGGCGGCATCAACGTGCCGGCCTTGATGATGACCCCGAGCGCGACGTACCGGTTGGTGACGGACCACCTTGGCAGCGTGCGGCGTGTGCTGGATGTCGCGACCGGCGCCGTGGTGCAGGAGCTGGAGTACGACAGCTGGGGGCGCGTCTTGCTGGATACGAACCCGGGACTGCAGCCCTTTGGGTTTGCGGGAGGGCTCTACGACCCGGACACCGGGCTGGTGAGGTTTGGCGCGCGGGACTACGACGCGGAGACCGGGCGGTGGACGGCGAAGGATCCCATCCGGTTTGATGGGGGCGACAACCTGTACGCGTACGTCGGCAACAGCCCCACGCACTGGAAAGACCCGCGAGGGCTGTGCGACTCGAGCGAGGGGGGCTGCAGCGCCGGCGATGGGACGGGTGGACAGCATGGCGGCGGGCCCGGAACGGATCCGAGCGTAGACCCCGCCTATGACCCCGAGACCGAGATGTGCTTCGACGAAGCGAATACCTGTGACGACCTCGGAGGGGGCGGATGGTTCCTGGACCGGGTCGCGACCTGGTTGGCAGGTTTCGCAGGGGCGACGTTCGGGTGCTCCCCGCCGCCTGAAAAGGAATGCCCGCCTCGGACGCGTTCAGAGATGCTGCCGGGCGACAACCGGAAGTCCTGCGAAGAGCACGGCGAACAATGCCTTAACAGCACGCGCACTCAGGCGGGGACCGCATGCTGTAGCGAACAGCGCTCCGCCTGTGAGGACTGTCGCCCATTTAACGTCAAGGAGTGCGTTGGCAAATGATGTGGCATCGATGGTCCGCCCTTGCGGCCGTGGTCGCCAGCGCATGCTCCGAGAGCCAGGAGGGACTTCTCGGGCTCGAACAAGGGGTCCAAAGCTGCTGGGTCCTGTACGGTGGAAGCAGACGTTGTCATGAGCGATCGCGAGATTGTTCTGCTGTGGACGTGCGATCCTCAGGCGAGGCTGAGCAATCCCAACTGGAACGTGACGAACGGTGGAGTGGGGGCGGCGACGCTGGCCCTCGGTGATTGCGTCCTGCTCGGAGCGGACGTCTATTGCCTCACTCGAGCCAAGAAGGGCCGCGACGCCGACCTCCAGCTCACATACCACGCCGGGGCGGATGTGCTGCGGTTGGCGCCGTCTCACTGAGGCTCGCGTCGCGGCGAGGCCACCGGACTTGGTGACGGCGGGGCCTGCAGCCCCGTACCCCTGCATGCTCTCCTCGGTCCCGCGCGGGCGCGTGACCTGCGGCGAGCGCAAGGTGGGTCAGCTGGCCTTTTGCAAGAGGCGGTTGCGATCGAGGAAGGCGTCGACGACGCCGAGGAGCTGCCGGCGCTCGGCGAGGGGAAGCTTCTCGATCTGCTGAAAGCGGTGCCAGAGGCGCTGGTTGGTGGGGCCGCGGGGGGTCTTGAGGGGCTTGATGCCGAGGAGCTCGTCGGCGGAGAGGCCAAGGACCTCGGTGAGGGGCGCGAGGAGGTGAGCCGGGGGTAGTCGGACTGGCTCTCGTAGTAGGCGACCATGCGCTGCGAGATGCCGAGTTCGGCGGCGAGCGCACGTTGGCTGAGGCCGACGCGGCGGCGAAGCTCGGCGAGGCGCTCTCCGAAGGGTTGGCCTTGGGGGGTCACGGGCTTTCTCTTCACAGCGAGTCTCCGGATGTAGAGAGCTGACGCTACACCCCGAGATCCGCACGACGGTTTTCTGCTTGCTTGGTCGATACGATAACCGTATCAGTTGGCGAAAGGCTCTGGCAACCGAGTTTTCGCTTGACGGCCTTCTGCAAGGAGAAGCGCGATGGGACGTGTCCCGGACGAGGAGATCGAGCGGCTGAAGAGGGAGATCTCGCTCGAGCGTCTGTGCGAGGCGCGAGGCGTCGTGCTCGAGAAGCGCGGGGCAGATCTCGTCGGCCGCTGCCCGTTCCACGAGGACCGTACGCCGTCCTTCGTGGTGACGCCGAGCGCGAACCTGTGGCACTGCCTCGGGGCGTGCCAGGCAGGCGGGAGCGTGATCGACTTCGTGATGCGCGCGGACGGGGTGAGCTTCCGGCACGCGGTGGAGATCTTGCGTGGCGCGCCGCTGGAGGCGCTGGGTCCGGTGACCGGAGCGATCCCGGTGGACCGCAGGACGAGGAAGCTCGCGACGCTGGCGGAGCGCGGTGTCGAGGATACGGAGCTCTTGGGGCGGGTGGTCGAGCTCTACCATGCGGCGCTCGGCGAGAGCCCTGAGGCGCTCGAGTACGTGAGGGCGCGAGGGATCTCGGCGGAGGCGGTGCGGCACTTTCGGCTTGGGTACGCGAACCGCACGCTTGGATACCGGCTCCCAGACAAGAACCGCAAGGCAGGCGCGGAGCTGCGCGGGCAGCTGACGGCGCTGGGGGTGTTTCGAGAGCGGGCACGAGCACCTCTCGGGCTCGCTCGTGATCCCGCTGTTCGACGCGCAGGGGCGCGTGGCGCAGCTGTACGGGCGCAAGGTGCGAGACGATCTGCCGGAGGGGACGCCGAAGCACCTCTACCTGCCGGGACCGCACCGCGGGTCTTCAACCGGGTGGCGCTGGAGCACGCGGAGGAGGTGATCGTGTGCGAGGCGCTGATCGACGCGCTGACGTTTTGGAGCGCTGGATACCGACACGTGACGAGCGCGTACGGGGTGGAGGGGGTGACGGAGGAGCTGGTGGAGGGCTGTGGTGGCGAGCGGGGCGCGTGTGAAGATCGCCTTCGATCGGGACGAGGCTGGAGAGCGGGGAGCGGAGCGGCTGGCGGAGCGGCTGATGGGGCGAGGGCTGGAGGTCTATCGGGTGGTGTTCCCGAAGGGGATGGACGCGAACGAATACGCGGCGAAGGTGAAGCCCGCGACGGAGAGCCTGGGTCTGGTGCTGAGGCAGGCGCGCTGGATGGGCAAGGGAGAGGGCCCCGCGCACGCTCGAGCGAGCGAAGCGCCGAGGCGGGGGACGCTACGCGGTGAGGAGCAGGTCTCGGTGGAAGAGGAGAAGAGCGGAGAGGCCGCGCCGAGGGGCCCCCTCTTAGCCGCTCTTCCGGCTGCTCCGCCGAGCGCCAGGGCAGCAGGCGAGCGCGAGCGCGCCGGAGGTGGTCGGCGAGGACCTGGTGTTTCGCTTCGGGGATCGGCGCTGGCGGGTGCGCCCGCTGAGCAAGACGAGCGTGACGGGGGAGCTGCGAGTGAACCTCTTCGTGACGCGGGAGCGTGAGGGCGGGGGCTTCTTCGTGGACACGCCGGATCTGTACGCGGCGAGACGGCGCGCCGACTACGTGAAGGCGGCGGCGGTCGAGCTGGAGGTCGAGGAGAAGGTGGTGGCGCTCGACGTGGGGCGGATCCTGCTCGAGCTCGAGCTGCGGCGCGACAAGGAGCGCGCCGAGGCCGAGGCGCCGAAGCCGGTGGGGCCGACCATGACGGACGTGGAGCGCGAAGAGGCGCTCGAGCTGCTGCGCGACCCGAAGCTCCTCGAGCGCATCGGCGAGGATCTGGGCCGCGTGGGGCTCGTCGGCGAGCTCGACAACAAGCTCGTCGCGTATCTGGCGGCGACGAGCCGCAAGCTGGAGGAGCCGCTGGCGGTGGTGATCCAGAGGCTCGAGTGCGGCGGGTAAATCGAGCCTGATGGATGCGGTCCTGGCGATGATGCCGGAGGAGGAGCGGGTGCAGTACTCGGCGATGACGGGGCAGAGCCTGTTTTACATGAGCGGGCAGGACCTGAAGCACAAGGTGCTGGCGATCGTGGAGGAGGAGGGAGCGGAGCGAGCGAGCTACGCGCTGAAGCTGTTGCAGAGCGAGGGCGAGCTCACGATCGCCTCGACCGGCAAGGATCCCGCGACGGGCCGGCTCGTGACGCACGTACCGGGTCGAGGGCCCGGTCTCGATCATGCTGACGACGACGGCGATCGAGGTGGACGAGGAGCTGCTCAATCGCTGCCTGGTGCTCACCGTCGACGAGGGGCGGGAGCAGACGCGGGCGATCCACGAGCGGCAGCGGCGGAGCCGTACGATCGAGGAAGATCGAACGCGAGGAGCGGACGCGGATCCGGCGGACGC
This sequence comes from Polyangiaceae bacterium, assembly GCA_016719945.1. Taxonomy (GTDB): domain Bacteria; phylum Myxococcota_A; class Polyangia; order Polyangiales; family Polyangiaceae; genus Xiheicaenibacterium. The sequence goes on from JADJYE010000009.1 coordinate 34,459, forward strand.
ACCGGAACGCGCAGCGGCTGTTGCGGCCGCTCTTCGTGGCGAACCCGTACGCGCCGGAGCTGCGCTTCGCGGACCACGTGACGCGGACGCGGCGAGATCACATGAAGTACCTGACGCTGATCTCGGCGGTGGCGTTCCTGCACCAGCACCAGCGCAGGGTGTTGAGCGTCGAGCACGGCGGGCAGCGCATCGAGTACATCGAGGCGACGGAGGGCGACGTCGCGATCGCGACGCGGCTCGCGAACACGGTCCTCAGCCGGAGCCTGGACGAGCTGCCGCCGCAGACGCGGAGGCTGCTCGGGGAGATCGCGACGATGGTGGAGGGGCGGATGGCGCAGGAGGGGGTGGAGAGAGGCGGCTGGTGCGCTTCAGCCGGCGCGAGGTGCGGGAGTGGAGCGGGTGGAGCCAGACGCAGGTGAAGCTGCACATGGAGCGGCTCGAAGCGCTCGAGTACCTGGTGCCCTACCGGATGCGCGGGCCGCTCGTGGTCTACGAGCTCGCGTACGCGGCGGGCGCTGACTTGGGTACGACCGGACCTTGGTCGGGGTCGGCGGGGGCGATGTCGGGGTCGGCGGGGGCGATGTCGGGGGGTGATCGGGCCATGATCCCGAGGATGTCGGGGGATGAACGGGTGTCGAACGTGCGCCGAATGGCTTGAAAAGGGCTGCGAACGGCGCTTCGTCGTATTCGAGGTCGGAATTCACGTTGCAGGTGCCCGGGGCGGCGCGGTCGTCGTCGTAGTCGTACGCGCAGATCGGACGAGCAAGAGGATGACGACGAAGAGTGCGAAGCAGAGGAAGGCGCCGAGGCCGGTGCGGAAGGTGTCGGCGCTGAGCACGGATGACGCCGAGGGCTTCGGGATCTGGATGCGGCGACACACCGAGTGGCTGCGAGTCCGGAACTATTCGGAGGCGACGGTGGAGAAGGGCGAGACATGGCTCGTGGCCTTCGCCGAGTGGTGCGCAGCGCGGGGGAGCCTGCGACCGCGCGAGGTGACGAAGCCGATCCTGGAGGGATACCGGCGCTACCTGTTCCACTACCGAAAGGCGAACGGCCGACCGCTCGCGTTTGCGGGGCAGCGAGCGCGCGCGCGCTGACGGCGGAGGAGGCGGAGAAGGTGATCGCAGAGCCCGCGCTCGACGAACCGTGTGGGCTACGCGATCGCGCGATCCTGGAGGTCTTCTACTCGACGGGGATGCGCCGCAGCGAGCTCGCGGCCCTCAGGGTGTCGGACATCGCGCGGGGGCACGTGGGCGGCACGGTCTTCATTCGGCAGGGCAAGGGCAAGCGTGATCGCATCGTGCCGATCGGAGGGCGCGCGCTTCGGTGGGTGGACCGGTACCTCGAGGAGGTGCGGCCCAGCTACGTGGTGAACGAGGCCGTGGAGACCCTGTTTCTGTCCGAGACGGGCACGGCCATCTCGGTCGACACGCTGAGCAATCGGGTCGCGCGATACGTGACGGCCGCGGACATCGAGCGGCGCGGCTCGTGTCACCTCTTCCGCCACACGGTAGCGACGCTGATGCTCGAGGCCGGCGCCGACGTGCGGATCATCCAGGAGCTGCTCGGGCACGCGAGCCTCGAGAGCACGGAGATCTACACGCGCGTGTCGATCCGGCACCTCGCCGCGGTGCATGCGGCGACGCACCCGGCCGAGCGTGGGCCTGGCGTTGCGGCGACGTCGCGGGCGCCGACGTCGGCACAGAGCGCGAGCGGTGAGGCGGAGAGCCTGCTCACCGCCTTAGTTGCCGAAGCGCGCGACGAGCTCGCTGCGGGCTGAGGCAGGACGACAGCCCGAACCGATGGGCTACAATCGAGGGCGATGGCGATGACGGCAGAAGAGGTGCTGGAGCACGCGAGAGCGCTGTCGCGGCGCGCGAGCGGCTACAAGTCGCCGCGCGGCTCGTGAGCGAGGCAGCGGAGGATCGAAGAGGCCGCGCCGTACCCGGCGGAGTGCGATGAGCCGACGACGAAGGAGGAGATGGATCGCGAGCTCGCTCGCCGCATCCGTCTCGCCCGTGCGGGCAACACGGTCCCGGCCGAAGAAGTGATCGCCGAGCTGCGCGCGCGACGGTGAAGGTCCGGCTCAGCAACGAAGCCCGTGCAGACCTCCGCAGGATCGATGCGTGGTGGCAGGAGAACCGCCTCGAGGCCCCGCTGCTCTTCGCGCACGAGGTGATCGACCTGCTCGAGTTTCTCGAGACTGCGCCCGAGGGTGGCGAGAAGTACGAGACGATCGAAGAGGGCGCCGTGCGTCGCACGCTCCTGCCGCGAACGCGCCACTACGCGTACCACGCCATCGCGGACAACGAGGTCGTGGTGTACGCCATTTGGGGCAACCCTCGCGGCGAAGGCCCGCCACTTCGGCAGCGCCGCCGCTGATCGTGGCGCTTCGCCTCGCGGGGCGCGGCCCAAGCTCGCCGTTGCGCTCCGACGGCGGCCCTGCTCGGTCGCGCGTGCGCGCGCTCCCTCGCGCCGCCGCGGGCGAACGGAAGCTTGGGCCGACGCGCTCGAGCTTGGCAGCCTGGAGCGGGCTCGCAGCGCAGGTCCTCGCAGCGGACGGCGCTGGTGCTCACGGCCCTTGCAGTCCCTCAGTCGGCGCGCGCGGCGGCGCGCTGCGCCGCGCGCGCCTCCCCTCGAGGCAAGGACCGCGCCCACCTCTGGACCGAGGGCGCACGCAGCGGACGGCGTCGTCGTGACTCGCAGCGCCTCCGAGACGCCGCTACCATCGAGCCCGTGATCGCCACCGAACGCGCCTCCGAGATCACGAAGTCGCCGGCGAGATCGCGTCGGGGCGAGCGTGTCGCGGCGAGAAAACGCGGATCCGCGGCGACGAGGTCTTCGCCGAGGGATCGCGGCCGGCGCGATCGCGGTGAAGCGCCGAACACGCTTCGGGGAAAGTGGCGTGCCTACGGCGGGCGCACGGTAGAGCCCACGTACAGCGACTATGGCGAGGTCGAGACCTACAGCGCCACGGTCGGAGCGGTCGTCCAGATCGCGTGGAGCTACGTGCGCGACGACCTCGGCCGCATCGTCGAGAAGACCGAGACGACGCCCGAGGGCACCCGAGTGCTCGTGTACGAATACGACCTCGCGGCTCGACTCGCGGCGGTCTACGAAGACGGCCTCCTTGCAGAGAGCTACGGCTACGACGACAACGGCAACCGCCTCTCGTCGCTGAACGCCGACGGCGTCTTCGACGCGGCCTTCGACGACCAGGACCGACTGCTCGAGTACGGCGACGAAATCTTCACGTGGACCGACAACGGCGAGCTGCTCGCTCGCACGGACACCGCGACCGGGGACACCACGACGTACGCGTATGACGCCGTGGGCAACCTCCGCGGCGTCGGCGTCCCGAACGGCGATCTCGTGGAGTACCTCGTCGACGGCAGGGGACGGCGCGTCGGCAAGAGGCTGAGCGGCGTCTTCGTGAACGGCTGGCTCTGGCGCGGGCAGCTCCAGCCGGTGGCGGAGCTCGACGGCGCGGGCAACGTGGTCGCTAGGTTTGTGTACGCCGGCGGCGTCAACGTGCCCGCGCTGATGGTGACGCCGACGGCGACGTACCGGCTCGTCACCGACCACCTCGGCAGCGTGCGGCGCGTGGTGGACGTCGCGACGGGCGTCGTGGTGCAGGAGCTCGAGTACGACGCCTGGGGGCGGGTGTTGCTGGACACGAACCCGGGGTTGCAGCCCTTTGGCTTTGCCGGGGGCCTGTACGACCCGGATACGGGGCTCGTGCGGTTTGGCGCGCGGGACTACGACGCCGAGACGGGGCGGTGGACGGCGAAGGACCCCATCCGGTTTGGCGGTGGGATCAACCTTTACGCTTACACGACCGATCCCGTTAATCAGTTCGATTCTACGGGAACCTTCTTCTGCAATCCGACGGAATACGTCAGGGCTAGCGTTGCATTCATTGCCGCGTACGTTGCGATGCTCAACGACAACGTGGCGGGCGCGGACAAGTTCTATCACTGCATGGCCAACTGCTATGGCAGTGCTGGCTGCAAGACCGGAGCAGCCGCTGCGAGCATGTCGCGAGAACTAGTCGACTATTTCTGGAAGGAGACAGTCTTGAAAGCTGCTTCGAGGACATGGGGCGAATGTCGCCGGGATCTTGACTCCTCTGGGTGACTGCTATTCGACGTGCATTCACTTCGTTCCGGAGAGCTCCCGTCCCTTCGTGGAAAAGTATGACTGGTCCCTATGAGCGACCGTCGAACTTTGGCGCTGTTCTTGTCGATCGTGGCGCTGGCCGGCGTTGCGGTCGCTGTCTACCTCGCGCTGAACCGAGCTGAGGAGCGGGTTGTAGAGCTCCCAGACCTGCGGTCCAGCGAAGCTGTTGAGATGGCGGAGAAGGGGTGGATACCTTCGGATATTCCCAGCGATGCAACGAGTCTGCGGGTCGCGTGGGACGTCGATTCCAGTACGACTTGCGGCGAATTTCGCGCCGCGCCCCCCTGGGATCGCCGGGGCACGCGGTTGACATTCAATCCGGAGCTCCCGCGCTTGTGTCGACGTCTGCTTGGGTGGCCAGAAAGGTGGCCAGACGAGCTGTTTTCCAGAGGAATCGTGGAGAGCGCAGACGGGCGATTCTACTTGGGAAGCATGGACGACGCCACGGGCTACTACTGGTCAAAATAGAATGGGTGCGCCCCCATACACGAGCAGGAGCGCCATGCGCGCCCGCTTGCCGGTGGGTCGCTCCAGAGCGCGCGCGCAGATGCCGACCTGAGCGCGGTACCTGGCGAGGGGACCTAATACTGCTGCCGGGCCCTCGGCTTGCGCTGCCGGTAGTTCGTGGCGCCGACGTAGTAGCTCTTCACGTCGCTCGGCTTGTTCGCCATCGTGACCTTCATCGCGTTGCACGCGCGGCGCTCGGGCCGTGAGTGCGTGGCGAGCAGCTCCTCGAGCGGGTTGCCGGGCTCGGGCTTCTGCCCCTTGTTCTCGATCTCGGCCCAGTTCTGCCACATCGAGACGAACTGCTTCGGCGAGTACTCGGCGGCGATCAGGAACTTCACGGCCTCGGCGTCCGACTCGTCCTCCTGGGTCGTCGAGAACGGGTGGCGCGCCATGCTCACCAAGATCGCGCCGATGTCGGCCCCGTCGCCCGTGAGGGCGCCGAGCGTCTTCAGGTACTCGAAGATGGCGATCGTGTGGCGCTTGTCGACGTGGTTGATCTCGTGGGCGAGCACGCCCGCGAGCTGAGCCTCGTTCTCGATGCGCCGCGGCTTCTCGAGGATGCCGCGGAAGAAGAAGATGTGGCCGCCCGGGATCGCGAACGCGTTCACGGTCGGATCGTCGATGGTGTGAAAGTCGTAGACGATGCCCTTGCGCTTCGCCGACACGAGCAGCGGCACGGCGAGCTCGGCGATGTACCGGCGGTACTCGGCCATCGCGGGCGTGTCGACCTTGCCGCGGAACTGCTTGGCCTGGAGGATCTCCTTGAGCAGCTCGTCGCCGATCTTCTCCTCTTCGGAGTCGCTCATCGACGCCGTCGCGCGCAGCTCCTTGTCGATGTTGTAGCCGACCTCTTTGAGGATGTCGGTGATGCTCGCCGGCTCCTTGCAATACGGATCCGAGTCCGGCGTGAAGGTGAGCGAGCTCGCGGGGTCGACCTCCTTCGAGTCCGACTTCACCGCGCGGCCGCTGCCCTTGGAGAGCTGGCTGGGGTCGACGCGCCCCTGCGCGACGGAGGCGGGGATCGAGGGCTCGGCCTCGGGCTTGTAGCCCTCGGAGGGCGTCTCGCCTCCCTTGTCGCCGCCGCCGTCGCTGTCACCGTCCCCGTCGCTGTCGCCGCCCTTCGAGGACCCGGACTTGCCGCTCTTCGACTTCTTGGCCTTCTTGCCGCCGCCGTCGTCCGCGCTGTCGTCGCCGGAGCGCGAGATCAGGATCGCGAGGGTCGTCCCGACCGCAGCGATCCCGAAGATGAGCGCGACGATCAGGGCGGTGGAGGGGCCCTGGCCCTTCTTGCCTCCGCGCTTCATGCCCCCTCCGGGCGGAGGCGCCGGGATCACGGGGCCGCGCGCGCGGCCGGGCATCGGCGTCCCGCAGGAGAGGCAATGTGACGCGGCCGGCGCTACGGGCGCTCGGCAGCGGGGACACTCGCCGTATGTCTGCACGCGGGGAGCATAGCTCAGGAACGCGCGTCGTGCGGGTGGGCCAGGACGACGAGCAGGGCGAGGCCGGCCGCGACGGCGCACGAGACGAAGACCGGCTGCAGCGCGTTCCCCAGCGCCTCGACCACCCCAGGGATGGCGAGGACGCGCTCGCGCTCGTGGGGATCGAGCAGGGCGCTGGTCACGTCGCTCGGGACGCGCTCGCCGAGCCGCGCCGCGAGCACCGCGCCGAGGCCGCCGACGCCGAGCGCGCCGCCCATCGTCCGGGAGAACATCGTGGTGGCGGTCGCGACCCCGCGCTGGCCCTGATCGACGCTCGCCTGGACGCCGATCAAGATGGCGGTGTTGGCGAGGCCCATGCCCACGCCGAAGCCGAACATCGCGAGGCCCAGGGCCCACGGCGGCGCGTGCCCGAGCACCAGCGGGACGAGCGCGGCCAGCGCCGCCACGGTGATCACCGAGCCGAGCCAGGTGGGCCGGCGATACCCGGTGCGCACGATCATGCGGCTCGTCACCGCGGACGCGATCGGCCAGCCGACGAGCATGGGCGCGATCACCAGCCCGGCCTCGGTCGGCCAGCGGCCGAGCACACCCTGCACGTGCAGCGGCAGGAAGGTCAGCACGCCCATCATGGCCGCGCCGGTCAACAGCGAGGCCGAGGTGGTGACGGCGATCAGGCGCCGGCCGAGCAGCGAGAGCGGCAAGACCGGATCGGCCGCCCGCCGCTCGACCCACACGAAGCCCGCGGCGAGCAAGACGCCTGCGGAGCCCGTCGCGATCGGCGCCACTCCGGAGGCCGCGAGCAGGAGGCACACCGAGGCCAGGGTGATCGCGCCCGCGCCCAGCAGATCGAGCGGAGTGGTCGGCTGCGGCCGCGCGTTCTCCTTGTAGACCACCCACAGCACCGCCATCGCGGCGAGCCCGGGCGGGACGTTGACCAGGAAGATCCACCGCCAGGACAGCGACGAGACGATCGCGCCCCCGAGCAGCGGGCCGCTGACACCGGCCGCGCCCCACACCGCACCGAAGAAGCCCTGCACGCGGCCTCGCTCCGCGGGCGTGTACAGATCGCCGACGACCGTGAGCACGATGGGCTGCACGGCTCCCGCCCCGAGGCCCTGCAGCGCGCGGAAGGCGATTAGCTCGTGGATGGTGCTCGCCAGCCCGCTCGCGACCGAGCCGATCACGAACATGCCGAGGCCCGCCAGCAACACCGGCTTGCGCCCGCGCCGATCCGCGAGCTTTCCATAGAGCGGCACGGTGACGGTCGACGCGAGCAGGTACGCCGCCCCGACCCAGCCATACAGCGAGATCCCCCCGAGGTCGGAGATCACCGTCGGCATCGCCGTCGCGACGACCGTCGCCTCCATCGCCCCGAGGAAGATCGCAAGCAGCAGCGCCGCGACGATCAGGGGCCGGTTGGGGGTGCTCACGGGGTGAAGCGGCCTCGTCCTCCTTCCCGCGCCAGAAGTCCAGGGCGGAGCTGCGCGGCGCGACGTCGGCCGGCGGTTCTCCGTCGCCCCCGGTGCGCGACGGCGTTAGACGATCCCGCGATGCGCTGCCTCGATCTCGACCGAGTGACGCCCACCAAGCCCCCCGCGGGGATGTCGCCGTCGGGCTATCAGACCTGGAAGAACCTGCTGTTCGTCCACTTCACCTACCCGGCCGAGGTGGTGCGCGCCCTGGTGCCCGCCGAGCTCGAGCTCGATCTGTGGGACGATCAGGCCTACGTGGGGCTGGTCCCCTTCGAGATGGTCGACATCCGCCTCGGCTGGTCCCCGAAGGCCTTCGCCTTCGACTTCCTCGAGACGAACCTCAGGACGTACGTCCACTACAAGGGCGAGCCGGGCGTCTATTTCTTCTCGCTCGAGGCCGCGTCGCTGCTCGCCGTGAAGGGCGCACGCTGGGGCTGGGGGCTGCCTTATCACCACGCAGAGATGGAAGTCCGGCACGACAACAACAGCGGCGAGACCTCGTATTCGACGGTCCGCCGCTCGGACCCGAGCGCGATGCTCCGCACCCGCTACACGCCAGGCGAGGCGCTCGGCCCCTCGGAGCCGGGCTCGCTCGAGTTCTTCTTGCTCGAGCGGTACTACCTGTTTTCCGTGCGAGGCGGCCGCGTCGACAAGGGCCACGTGCACCACGTGCCGTACCCGGCTCAGCGCGTCGAGGTCACCGAGTTTTCGGAGGGCCTGATCGCCGCCGCGGGCCTGCCGCCGACGAAGGGCCTGCCTCCTGTCGCGCACTTCTCGAAGGGCGTGGAGGTCGAGGTCTTCGGGCCCTGGCCCGTCGCCAAACCCTGAGCGCTCAGCCCAACAGCGAGCTCAGCCGAGCGGCGAGCTCAACGAACGGCGAGCTCAGCCGAAGGACAGCGGCGCTCCGCCGAAGGACAGCGTCGCGGCGTTGAAGCGAGGCAGGCGCGTCGGCACCGTGGCGTTCGGCCGCGGGAGGTCGTTGTCGTCGTCGTCGTCGTCGCTCTTCGATCGACCGCTGAGCCGGCCGAGGAGCGCCGCGAGCCGCGAGATTGCGGAGCGCTGGCTGACGGCTTGCGCGCGAGTCGAGGAGGAGCGAGGCGATTCCATGGCCTCGCCTTACCACGGGGCCCTTTCAACCCGCCAGATATCTGAGGCTCGCTCAATCCGGCGGGGTCGAGCGTTGCCGCTTGACGTCCCCTCGCCGGTGCTTGTCGTCCAGACGGCGCTCGCGCTGGCCGCGGCTGGGCTTCGTCGGCCGCCGGCGCTTCGGGCGCACCAGCGCCGCGCGGATGAGCTCGGCCAGCCGCTCGCGGGCGAGGGAGAGGTTCACGCGCTGATCGCGCGTCTCCTGGGAGACGAGGCGCAGCACCCCTTCGGTGTCGAGGCGAGAGCCTGCGGCGGCCGCGAGCCGGGCCTTCACCTCCTCCGCGAGGGCCTCGGTGGACGCGAGGTCGAACCAGAGCTCGACCTTGGAGCTGACCTTGTTCACGTTCTGGCCCCCCGGGCCAGAGGCGCGCACGGCGGTCCACCGCATATCTCTCGCTGGGATGACGACGGAGCTATTCACGACGAGCGGTTCGTTCATGGCGGAGCCTCGCCGCGCTCGACGGGTGGGTTGATCGGTTCCTGACGTCATGGGTCTCCGAGATCCTGGGCACCGGCGCCCCAGCCGCCGATGCGTGGTAAGCATGCCCGCTGCCACGGAGCCTCGGAAGACCATGATGAGAGTCACCCGCCCGAACCTGACCGCCGCCCTGTGTGTGAGCCTCTCGCTGTGCGGGTGCAAGTCTCCCTGGGGGCCCCAGTCGAACGACGCGACGGCGACGCTCCAGCCCGCGCGCGCGGTCGACTCCACGCCCCCGCTGAAGACCGCCTTCACGACCGGCGAGTGCGTGCACAAGGGCCCGGGGACCGACTACGAGGTCGGCCCAGGCAAGAAGTACGAGTCGATCGGCCAGGTGCCGATGGAGACCTTCAAGGCCGGCGACACGCTGCGCATCCACTACAGGCCCGAGCCGTACCGCGAGAAGATCATGCTCGGCGGCGTCGGCCGCGCCGACGCGCCCATCCGCGTGTGCGGCATCAAGGGGCCGGGCGGCGAGCTGCCGATCCTCGACGGCGAGAAGGCGACGACGCGCAAGGAGCTGCAGTTTCCGTTCGACGGTCACCAGGTGCGCGGGCTCATCATCGTCGGCTGGCGGCGCAGCGACCCGTGGCAGGTCGGCCCCGAGCACATCGTGATCGAGGGCCTCGAGATCCGAAACGCCTCGCTGCCCTACAAGTTCACCGACAAGGCCGGCAACGAGGCGGGGTATTCGGCCCCGGCGGCCGGCGTCTTCGTCCAGCGAGGCAAGCACATCACCATTCGCAACAACATCGTGCACGACAACGGCAACGGCCTGTTCGTCGGCTCGGCGGGCGGCGAAGAGCTGACCGAGCACGTGTTGATCGAGGGCAACTACGTCTACAACAACGGCAGCGACCAGAACTACTACCACCACAACGTCTACAACGAGGCGTCGGGCGTGGTGTACCAGTTCAACCACTTCGGTCCGCCGAAGGGCGGGCCGCAGGGGATCTTGGGCGCCAACATCAAGGAGCGCTCTGCGGGCGTCGTGATCCGTTACAACTGGATCGAGGACGGCGCGCACCTGATCGATCTCGTCGACTCACAAGAGGCTCGCGATCCGAACCTCGCGTCGCCGACCTTCAAGGAGAGCTGGGTCTACGGCAACGTGATCCTCCGCGGGCCCACCGCCTCGGGCTCGATGGTCCACTATGGCGGCGACTCGGGCATGCTCGACACCTACCGCAAGGGCACGCTGCACTTCTTCAACAACACCGTGGTCGTCGAGAACTCCCATCATAAGGAGTGGGAGGCGACCGCGATCTTCGAGATCTCCACCAATGACGAGAACCTCGACTCGCGCAACAACGTGTACATGAGCGACGCGCCGCACCCGAACCGCCCCGTGCTGCTGCTCGGCAAGCGGGATCAGGTCGTGTCGGGCGTCGCCACCTTCGAGGGCGACTGGATCCGCGAGGGCATCGACACCTTCGCTCAGGGCAACGTGAAGCTGGTCGCGACGGCCAAGGGCATCGACGCCTGCACCCGCGGCAAGGAGCCCGGCTTCGAGGACCTCGAGAAGCGCCTGTTCCGCCCGACCGCGCAGGCGCCGTTCCTGCAGAAGGGCGTCGCGCTGCCGTACCCCGCCGACCACGCCTTGAAGATGCAATACGTGAAGCACGGCAAGGGCGAGCCGCGACCGGCCGAGCCGTCGTTGACGCTCGGCGCGTTCGCGGGCCCCTGACGTCGCCGCTATGGCAGAGTGATCTTCCGGACGCGGTGGTACGGCAGCTCCGTCTCGCCGTGCGTTCCGTCCGCGAGGTAGAGGGTCGAGCCGTCCTCGCTGAGGATGAGCCCCTCTTGGCCGAAGAACTGCGCGGCGTTGCCCGCGCCGTCGGCGAAGCCCGCCGCTCCCGACCCCGCGACGGTCCGCACCATGCCGGAGGCCGAGATGCGCCGGATGCGCTTGTTGCCCCAGTCGGACACGTAGAGGTTGCCCTCGGCGTCGATCGCCAGGTCTTGCGGCATGTTGAAGCGGGCGCTCGCGATCGGGCCGTCGACCATATCGGGGGTGCCGTCGCCGGCGAGCGTCGTCACGACCCCGCTCAGGGTGATCTTGCGAATGCGGTGGTTCTTCTGGTCCGCCAGGATGATGTTGCCGTCGCCGTCGATCACGACGCCGTACGGGTAGTGGAACCGGGCGTCGTCGCCCTGGCCGTCCTCGAAGGCGGGGCAGCCGTTGCTGCCCGCGAGCGGGGAGATCGTCCCGTCGGATGGATCGTAGAGGCGGACGTCGCTGCGGTGCAGGTCCGACAGGACCACCCGCCCATCGGGCAACAAGGCCATGCCGCGCGGGGTGCCGATGTTGGCCCGCTCGAGGGTGAGGGTCGCGGCGTCGGTGTTCACCCGCCACAGCGTCCCGTTCTCGGGGTCGGTCAGCATGCCGTTAACGTCGTTGTCGGCCTGAACCAGCAGCTCGTCGTCGTCGAGGGCGAGGATGCCGAACGGTCGCCCGAGCTGGGGCACGTCGATCAGCGTGCTGACCGTGCCCGCGAGGGTCGACTCGCGGATGGCGCCGTTCTCGAAATCGGTGATGTAGATATGCCGGTGCCCCCGGTCGTTCACGTGGAGCGCCAGGTTGACGGGGTTGTCGAAGCGAGCGCTCGTGCCGATGCTGTTGACGAGCCCGGGCGTGCCGGAGCCCGCGAGCGTGGTCACGGTCACCCCGTTGATGGGGATCGCGACGTCGGGCGCGTCTTCGCCACCCTCAGGGAAGCCCTCGCAGCCGGGGATGACGCCACCGCCGCCGCCGTCGCCTCCGGCCCCCTGCCCACCGCCGCCAGCGGGACCCCCGCCTTGCGGACCGTTGCCGCCGCCGCCTTGGGGACCGTTGCCGCCGCCGCCTTGAGCCGTCGCGCCCGAGCCGCCGCCGCCGTCGGGCGAGTCGGCTCCTTCGCCGCCCGTCCCGTCGCTGCCGCCGCCGCAAGCGAGCGCGCTCGAGGCCAAGAGGAGCCCCGCCGCCGCCCACCCCCCAACCCTTGCTGAAGACAACATAGGGTTAACACTCATGCCACATCCGGGCCAGGTGTGGGCGACAAAGTCCCGCCGCCAAGCGTGGGAGCGCGACCGCGCGAGGCCGCCGCGCGCGCCAAACCGGCTGCGCGCAGCGGTTGCGGAGCGCGCGCGTTAGATGCGCTCGAGCACCTCGGACGGATACGCGGAGGCGTCGACCTTCGCGAGGTACTCCCTGATCTTCCCGTCAGGGCCGATGACCACACCGGCCCGCTTCGCGAAGCCCTCGGTCTTGCTGTCGGCCGCGCCATACTTGAGGCCCATCTCCCGCGTGGTGTCGCACAGCAGCGGGAAGTTGAAGCTGAACTTCTCCGCGAACGCTTTGTTCTCTTCCTTCGTGTCGAAGCTCACCCCGTAGATCACCGCGTTCTTCTTCTCGAACTCGGCCTTGAGGTCGCGGAACCCGCAACCCTCACGCGTTCAGCCAGGGGTGTCGGCCTTTGGGTAAAACCAGAGGACCACCGTCTTGCCCCGCAGATCCGCCAGGCGGACTCGGTTGCCGTCGTGGTCGTCGACTTCGAAATCGGGCGCGTCGTCACCAGCTTTGAGCATCGGACACCTCCTCGAGGGAGGCGGGAGGATACCAGCTCTCGGAGCGCGTCTACTCAGGCTGTTTGCGCATCCAGCGGGCGAGGATCTTCTCGCGCCCGCCGCCCGCCTCGGCGAGCTGCGTGGCGAGCGTGCGCTCGATCGCCGCCTGCGCGCGCGCGCCGGCCTCGTACAGCGCAAAGAGGGGGGTGCCCGTGAACGACGAGAGAGCACCCGAGGCCTTGGCGAGCGAGAGGGTGTCGACCATCTCGTCGAAGCGGCTGAGCGCCTCGCGGTGCGCCGCGTACTCGGGCCGCTCGATCACGTCGGCGAGGGGCTCGTAGTCGCTGTACTCGCCGGGCCTGTGGCGCTCCACCCCGGTCGGCGCGGGATCGAACATGCAGAACAGCGACACGTACCCGTCTCGCCCGAGCACCTCGTGTTTGTTGCGCAGGCTGCGCCGCTTGCCGCCCTCCTCGATCCACTCGACCTGGTCGCCGTCGATCGCCTCGTGGAGGTGGTAGTTGGTCTCGCTGGTGAGCGCTGACCACGGGCCCCACTCCTGCTTGGCTGGCACGTGGGGGTGACGAGCGACGCGCACGCGCGCGTCGCCGGTCACGTCGTAGCAGACGTTGATCTCGGTCCGGGAGTTGTAGGCCATCTTGAAGACGCTCTCGCCGTCCTCGTTGGGGGGCAGGCCCGCGACGTCGAACATCGTGGTGTGAAACCAGGAGACGGGATCGCCGCGCCGCGAAACCAGCGTCTCGTCGTGGTGCAGGAAGATGCGGCGGCTCAGGTACTGGGGCGTCAGGATCCAGCGCAGCGAGTGCGACCCGGCTGCGCACGCCGCGAGGAACTGCTCGTCCCTCACCAGCAGGCGCGCGCCTCGGGCCTGCGAAGCGTTGGGGCTCCGCGCCCACAACAGGAAGCTGCCCGGGGCGCAGCTCAGCGACGCGCTCGCGTGGGGAGGGACATAGGCGTGCACGCCGGCTTCGAGCCGCAGCGGCGCGCTGGCCATGGGCGTCGACAGGTGAGCCTCGCCGTTGACGACGCTGACGACGTGGCCGGCGTCGGTCGCGAGCGGCAGGGTCGCCGCTTCGGGGAAGCGCAGCCGCTCGAGATCGAGCCCTTCGGGGTGCACGCCGTGGTCGAGCACGCGCGCGCGCTCGAACCGGTCATCGCCATGTCGGGCCCACGAGCTCGTGGTCACGTGCCGCATGGGCGCGAATGATGGCAGAAGCTGCGCGGCCCCGGCGCTACTTCTTCTTCTTCGCCTTGCCGCCGGTCTCGGCCGCGGGCTGCTCCTGCTCCTGCAAGAACTGGTCGTACGAGCCCTTGAAGTCGATCAGGCCGTTCGGGGTGAAGGCCCACAGGCGGGTCGCGAACTGGGTGATGAGGTCGCGGTCGTGGGCGACGACGAAGCAGGTCCCCTCGTAGCGGACCAGGGCCTCGCCGAGCGCGACGATCGACTCGAGGTCGAGGTGGTTGGTGGGCTCGTCGAGCACGAGCACGCTGTCTTTGGTGAGCATGAGCTTGGCGAACAGCAGGCGCACGGCCTCGCCGCCGGAGAGGGCGTGGGTCGGCTTGTTGCCTTCGTCGCCGCTGAACAGCATCTTCCCGAGCAGGCCGCGGATGTCCTGGGCGTAGGCGCTCGGCTCGATCGAGTGCAGCCACTCGGCGACGGTCATGCCGCCGGGGATCCCCTCGCGGTGGTCCTGCGCGAGGTACCCGACGGTCGCCTGGTGGCCCCAGGTGATCTTGCCGGCGTCGGGCTCGAGCTCACCGACGAGCATGCGGCAGAGGGTGGTCTTGCCGACGCCGTTGCGGCCGACGATGGCGATCTTCTCGCCCTTGGTGACGAGGGCGTCGAAGCCCTTGCAGACGGTCTTTGCCGGCCAGGTCTTGGAGAGGCCCTCGACGGTGAGGGTCTGCTTGCCCGAGGGCTTCTTGACCTGCAGCTGGATGAACGGGCGCTGGATGTTGCTCTTCTTCAGGTCGGTGAGGGCGAGCTTCTCGATCTGCTTCTTGCGGCTCTGCACCTGGCTGGCGCGGGTGCCGGCGCCGAATTTGGCGACGAACTCCTTGAGCTGCTCGATCTTCTTGTTGCGCTCGTTGTTCTCCTGCTCGACGCGCGAGCGGATCTGGCTCTTGGCCATGATCATCTCGTCGTAGCCGCCCGGGTAGACGATGATCGTCTCGTAGTCGATGTCCGCGATGTGGGTGCAGATCTCGTTCAAGAAGTGGCGGTCGTGGGAGATGGTGACGAGCACGCCCTCGTAGCCGCACAGGAAGCGCTCGAGCCAGCGGATGGTGTCGAGATCGAGGTTGTTGGTGGGCTCGTCGAGCAGCAGGGCGTCGGGCTTGCCGAACAGGGCCTGGGCGAGCAAGACGCGCAGCTTGAAGCCGCCGGCGACCTCCTTCATCAGGCGGGTGTGCTCCTCCACGGGGATGCCGAGGCCCTCGAGCAGGGTCCCGGCCTCGCTCTCCGCGGTGTAGCCGTCCTCCTCGGCGATGGTGCCCTCGAGCTCGCCGAGCCGGGTGCCTTGCTCGTCGGTGAGCTCGGGGAGGGCGAGCAGCTCGTCCTTCTCGGTCATGGCGCGCCACAGCTTGTGGTTGCCCATGACGACGGCGTCGAGCACGCGGTACTCCTCGAAGGCGTACTGGTCCTGGCGCAGGACGCTGGTCTTCTCGGGGCGAACCACGGCGCCGGTGTCGGGCTCGAGGTCGCCGGCGAGGATCTTCATGAAGGTCGATTTGCCGGCGCCGTTGGGGCCGGTGAGGCCGTAGCGCCGGCCGCCGCTGAAGCTGACGATCACGTCCTCGAAGAGACGCTTGGTGCCGTAGCCCTTCGAGACGCCCTGAACCTGGATCGACGACGACATGACGGCGCCGAGTTAGCAGAACCGCGGCGGGGATGCTCGCGCGTTGGCCGCCCGGCGGTGCGGGTCTCCCGTGCTCGGTCGGCTGGGGCCCCTCGCCTGCGGCGCGTGGGGAGCTCGCTGCGCGTGTCGTGGTGGCCGCCCGACGGAGCGGGTCTCCCGTGCTCGGTCGGCTGGGGCCCCTCGCCTGCGGCGCGTGGGGAGCTCGCTGCGGGCTCCCCAGTCACCCGCTGCGCGGGTGACAGCCCGCGCGAGAGCCAAGCCCACAGGTCTCGACGCGCCTCCGGCTCGCCCCAGCCGCCCTCCGCGCGGAAGACCCGTCACCGCCGGGCTGCGTGGTGGCGAGGGTCGTGAGGGTCGTGAGGGAGGCGAGGTCGATGCCGATGCCGATGCCGATGCCGATGCCGATGCCGATGCCGATGCCGATGCCGATGCCGGCGGGGCCGTCGATGCTTTGCAAGGTCGGGCGGCGGCGACAGAACCCTGGGTTGTCACGACGACAACCCCGAGTTGTGTCGCTCGGGCGGGGTGATAGGGGGGGGTTCGTAGCGGCGGGCGGGGAGCGGCGTGGTTTGTCCGTGGGAAACGCTGGACGAGGGTGTGGGCACGCGACAGAAGTCGGGGTTGTCGTCGTGAGAGGGTCGACTTCTGTCGCCTGGTCGGGTGCGTGTTGAGAGCGGCGGGTTGGAGCTTGGGCGCCGCCAGTCGAGGCTCCCTGGGGCCTCCCGGGAGGCTTGGACATATGGTCACGACACCAAAAGCCTCCCGGGAGGCTTGGATATATGGTCACGACCGTTCAAAAGCTTCCGGGAGGCCTCGAAGGGGTCGGCGTGACCCGATCCGGGCTTCCGGGAGCCCCGATCGGGGTCGAAGCTACCGGTCCGAGGCTTACGGAAGCACTGATCGCGGTCGGCGCCATCCGGTCGAGGGCTTACGGAAGCCTCGGGAAGGTCGTGACCATATGTTTGAGGCTCCCGTAAGCCTCCGGAGGGTGCGCGGCACCGATCCGAGGGCTCCCGTAAGCCTCCGGAGGGTCGTGACCATATGCCGGAGGCTCCCGTGAGGCTCCGGAGGGTCGTGACCATATGCTGGAGGCTCCCGTGAGGGTCGGGAGGGTCGTGACCATATGCTGGAGGCTCTCGTGAGGGTCGCGGCCGACGGGGTTGGCGCAGAGGGATGACCCGACGCCGGTGTGGGAGCGGCTCGAGGTCGTGCCCGAGGTCTTGTCTTCGGTCGAGGCGGACGGACGGCGACTGGATGGGAGCGTGGCGCAGTGCGCGGGGCGGGCGGGGCGTCGGGTTGTCGCGCGCGATACCGACCAGCGCTTCGGGGAGATCAGGTGCCTCGTCACGAGGAGGCTGGAGAGTAATGTTGTGTAATGGACGGCTTGGGGGGGCGGTCGATAGGTAGGTGAGGGCTGAAGGCCTCAGGGTTGGCGTGCGGGGGTTCGCTGGATAGGCTGCTGGGGCTGACGGACCATCCGTTGTTGGGCAGGCCGAACCTCGTCCGCGAAGTTGGTAGCTCGATCTGAGCGCGCTCCTCCCTCGCGGACGTGTGCAATGCTCGATGCTCCGCTCAGCGCACCGACACCAAAAGGGGAGAGAACTATGTCCAAGGAAAGAGCGTCGTCCCCAAAGAAGCCGACAAAGAGGCGTGGCGAGACCGATCGGGCGCCCGCCGACGGCAGCTACGTGCTATGCGCAATGCCCTGGCACGGGCTCCTGCATATGCGTTTACGAGTGGGACGGAGAGTTCGCTGGCGCCTGCATCTGTTGGTGTTCTCCGTTTCCAAAGGGAGCGCGCCCTCTTCGGGATCGTACTACCATCACACTCACCGCGAAGAAGGCAGACATCAGCAAGATCGCTGCTTTCTTTGCGCGGCGGGGCGTCCTGAACATCGCGGTCCCAGCCGCAATCGCCACTCGGGTGGTTTCCATCAAGATTCGCCAGAAGCGCGTCCGTGACGTCCTCGCTGAGCTTGGCCTCGTTCGTCTCACGCCGGCTCAACTGGCCAGAGCCGGCCTGGCCCTACAGAAGTAGCGTTCCGGCACTTCTCAGCCGCCGAGTGTTGCACAGGGACCAAGCAAAAACGGGGCAACCCAGGCTCGGATACGTACCGCTTCCGCTGCCGCCCAACAACCATTTGCACCTGCCCGCAGGTGAACGCGAATACGTTAGGCGGAGACGCTCCGAACCCCGAGAGCACGAATGACTACCCCCAGACAACCACCTCCGGCACCGACATTCGAGGACCGAGTCCGAGAGCGTGCTTACTTCCACTTTCGGAACTCCACAGGTGGAAAGGTCGCGAGTCCGATAGCCGACTGGACGACGGCCGAGCAAGAGGAGAGGGCAGAGGACCGCACGCGCATTTTCGACATGGCCAGGAATGGCCTGTTCACCCTGCGCCTTCTCGCGACCCTGGAGCGAGCGCGAAAAGGCGAAGCCTCGTTGCAAAAGCTCGTTTCAGATGAGGCGCAAGACTTCGGGATGGGGCCAGACGTTCCGCTTCTCAACCAATCTGCGTACGCCGCGGCGCTCTACATCTCGGTCGTGTGGCTGTGGGACCAACCAGGAGTCCGCGGCATCTCGCAACTTGAAGAGAAGCTCGGTCGCCGATCGCGACCGCCGCTTGCTGCGGCTCGCATCATCAAGAACACGCTGCCGCGTATTCTTACCAACGTCTCAATTGTTGATGCAATCAGAAATTCGTGCGCCCACGGAACCCTCGAGGAGACTGAGACAGAGTTCGTTTTCACGAACATCGACCCAAGAAACAGGTCCGATACCTTGCAGTTCGGCCTCTCCTGGTCCGACACGGCGGCCGTTGGCGAATCGCTCTTTTGGATCCTGAATGACGAGCGTTGGTGGAAAGCTCCCGTCCACAAGGTTCGTCGAAGGAAGAGCTGACCACGACGCCGCAGGAACCGAAAGTTCATGCAGGGGACCGATCCGACCGGGCGGACCGGCACAGGGGGAAACTGAAGTGATTCACAAATACCGTGCCCAGTTTCGGGTCGATAGCGCGGATGGGCCCGCAAGCATCGAGCGCATCCAGCAACTTGCGTGCCAGTGGCTCGCCACCAAGGAGGATGTCCCCGCAGGTGCCCTCGAGCATCAGGGTGACGTCGATCTGGCGTCGGGGGCGACCATCTCGGTTCGCCACGAAATCGTTGCCGCCGAGGAGCAGTGGGCTCTCCGATACCGCCGGGAGGACGACCAGGAACCCCTGCTCTGGGTAGTCGATGTCGCGGCCGCCCACGACGGCAAGGCACAGTCTCGTCCGTCGCGATGGGCATTGAACTCGACGAGCAACGAGCGCTGACAATATCCCGGAGGCTACGTCCACCCGCAATAGTCGCGCGGATGGCGGAGGATCTGATCCTCACGAGCGGGACTCGCATCACCCGCGCGCAAGGACCGTGGCCCCGTCCGATGTTGGCGGGCTCTCGGACTGGGCAAGATCCGGGGAACGCGCCCTTCCATTAGTAGCCGTAACCACAGACTCCTACTCCGAGAAACCTCTCTTGAACCCGGATAGTCTCCAGCGCCTCCTGCTTGGCCTAGCAGAGGTGGTGCTGTTGCCGAAGCTCAGCGCGCTTCAACTCACACGAACACTGACAGATCTACTTGGCGGCCGTGAGGACGCCCGTCTCAGACCGTCCACAGTGGCGCAGTGCGCATCTACTGGCCTGGCACGATGTAATGTCGACTGCATCGTCGCCATTCGCGCACAAACATGGGTTCCAGACGAGCAGGGTCGACTTCCACGAGCAGTTGACGAAGACATCTTCTCTCTGGTCGCGTGGGCAGCAGTCCACCGCAGATACACCAACTGGACAGATTTTCGTAGCATCGAGCGCCGCCGTGACATTGAGGAATTGCACCGCTTGGCCTCCAGCAACTCCGCCAGCCGGGCCGCCCATGAGCGCGCCATGGCAAGGCTGGAGAGGGACGTTGCCGAACTACGTGGGCAACTCGCCGTCAATGACGCTGAGTTCAGGACCGCGCGGGAAAAATGAGGAGGCGGCATGGGCACAGCTGAGGGATCTCCAGGCTGAGAATGCTCGTCTTCGAAGTCTTGCGCGCGACCAGCCGGAGGCTCGCCTTGCCGCCCCAACAGGCGACGTCCACGAGGCGGTCTCACGTGCGCGCGCAGAGTTCAGCGGGACACTGCTCTTCGCGTCGGACCTCACGGTGGACACCCGAGAGGATGGGGCGTTCTGGTACGCAGTACTGGGCGCGCTCAACGACCTCTGCCAGAAGGATCAGGCCGGCGAATTGACAGGCGGCCACACCCAGATCGATACGCTCCTTCCCGATCTGCTGGACCGCCGGGGCGGCGCCCGGAAGCGACCGAAGCATGCCGACACTGGGATAGAGAAGGTCGACCCACGAACGAATGCGCGCGTCCACCTCCGATGGCGCTTGCACCTGCGCAGCGGCGCACCTGGTGAGAGCGAGTCGATCTACTGGGAGCCCGCTGCTCACGGCGGAACGAAGATATTTCTCGTAGGCTGGCTCGGTAATCATCCCGACTAACTTGCATTCGCTGCTGCCCAACAACGCGCTCCAGCCCGACGGCGCTTCGCGCCGCGGCTGAGCGCAGATACGTACGTTCGCCGCACCACATGCCCCAGTACCTGAGGCGAGCAACAGTCCGGCTGTTCGAGGCGAGCATGGAGGCGCTCCACCTCGCGCTCGTCGGCCTTGCGCTGCCGGTTCGCCGCGACGTCCGAGAGCCTGCGAGCAAGCACTCCGCGTGCATCGGTCTCATCGGCTCATCCGCCGAGCAGGCGATGGGAGCGGTCCTTGTGCACGTGTTCGGCGAGGATGTGCTGGAAGCATCCAGCTCGCAGTTTAAGAGTGCCCGCGAGATTCTCGCAGATCTGCGCGACCTCCTGCGGAAGCCCGTTCCTAGGGCGTCCGTGCTCACGGCGGGGGTGGCGGCACCAACTGACCACCTCGCGGCTCTCGCTGCGGCGACATCCGGGTTCACCGTTCTTCTCGCTGAGCGGGCGGCGGGCCTTCACGCGGGGTCGGGGCCCACGCGCGCAGCCGTCGTCATCGCCGCAGCTCGGGTACAGGAATTTCTGGCTCTGCTGGCGCGCTCGACCCGGATTCGATCCTACCTCGAGGACCTTCCCCGACTGCCGGAGCCGGTTCCGCAGCGAACGTTCTCATCGACAGCTCGTCACTCGAAGTTGACCGGGCCGACTCGGCTGCCGAGAAGGCGGGCCTACTTAGGTCGCTCTACCTAATTCTCCCCGAGGTTCCGGAGGACGAGCCGGAGTGGCTCAGCGCCTTCGAGCGCGTTGCTGTAACGCCGACCGAGTCGGATCTTACGTTGCTCATGACCGCGTTGGAGACTGCGATACCTGTCCAGCTCCAGCGCGCATCCGCCAAGGGCCGTGGCCTTTCAGTCGTCGTGCGACCAGACGACCCTCGCGCGGTTCCCATCGCGGCACACCACCTGCGCCGCTCCTTCACGCAGATCGCAGACCAGTGGCACGGACCGGCAACGCTAACGGACGACTTGGGGCCGGCACGTACTCGATTGTCCTCCCGGCGCTTTGTCCTCGACATCTTCGTCCTGGGCGCAGCCGAACTGCGTCGC
>JADJYE010000010.1 GCA_016719945.1 Polyangiaceae bacterium
GCCGGCGGGAGCTTGGGGCGACTGCCAGGCCGAGCTGCTGCCCGGCGACGAGTCTCTGCGACGGCCTCGACAACGACTGCAACGACGCGGTCGAGTGACGGCTTCGACGTGCTCTGTGTGGGGTCGGCGAGTGCGCGGCGATGTCGGCCGAGTGCTTCGACGGCGTCCCAGGACCTGCGTGTCGGGCACGCCGGTCGCGGAGATCTCTGCGACGGCTCGATGCAACAACTGCGGCTGGTACGCCCCGACGGCGACCCCGGCGCTGGGCTGACCTGCAGCACCGGGCTGCTCGGGGTCTGCGCCGCGGGAACCACCGCGTGCACGGGCGGGGCGCCGGCTTGCAACCAGAACGTCATGTCCTCGGCAGAGACGTGCGACGGCCTCGACAACGACTGCAACGGCGACGTCGACCCCGGCTGCTGCACCAACACGGCGCCGCTCGCGACCGCGTCGATCAGCCCCGGCGGCGGGACCATCGCGCCCTACACCGCGGCGGCGATGAACAACGGCAACCCCAGCTGCTCCAACGGCTGGGCCTGGATCGAGAACGACGGCTCGCCCGCGGGGGACTACTTCCAGCTCACCTGGGCGTCGCCCGTGACCATCGGCTCGATGACCGTCGACAGCGTGGCGGCGGGCGGTGACGGCGTGTGTGGCGTCCCGAGCGGGCGCAACATCCTCGCGGCGACCGTACAATACTGGAACGGCGCGGGCTGGGTCACGGCCGGCAGCTTGTTCAACCAGGCCGACTACAACTTCGTCTTTCCGTCGCAGATCACGACGACGATGCTGCGCCTATACGACGTGACGGCGAGCGCGGGCAACGGCAACTCGCTGCTGTTCGAGTGGTACGTCTACGCGAGCCCCACTTGCGTCATCCCGCCCTGAGCTAGGGGGTGTCATCTGGGACCGCCCCTACCGCCGTTACGTTGTGTCGTGCTATCTCTTGACGACTTATGAGCACCAAGCCGACCGCGCTTCCCAAGGGTTCTTTGGTCATCACCGCCTCCGCTGCGCTGCTCCTCTCCGGCGCGCTCCCCGCCTGCGGGGACAGCACCGGCACCGGTGGCAATGGCGGCGAAGGCGGCCAGATAGCGCCTCGCCGGGCCCTGGCGGCGGCGGAGCCGGCGGCGACGGCACCGGCGGCACCGGCGGTCAGATCGCGCCTCAGCCGGGCCCTGGCGGGGGTGGCTCGGGCGGCGGCGAGGGCGGCACCGGCGGTCAGGTCGCGCCTCAGCCGGGCCCTGGCGGTGGTGGGGCCGGCGGCAACGGCTGAGCCCGCGCACGCCCCGTGCTCGCCTCTCGCCTGAGGACTCGCCTTCGGACCCGTCGCTCCCTCCCGCGGCTCGCGGGTCCGACGAGAGGCGCCGAGCGCCTGTCGCCCGAGGCCGTCATGTGGGTCGCGAGGAACCTCGGGCGCGGCGTCTCTCCGGCGACGCTCCTCAACGACTTGATCGAAGCGGGCGTCCCGCCGCGCGTCGCGCGCGCCGGGGTCGCCGAGGTCCGTCAGTCCAGCGTCACGCCTGCCCTCGTGGCGGCGCTCGCCCGCGACGACCGCGCGCGCGAGGTCGCGTCGCTGCAGGCGAGCCTGCGCGCGACGTCCGAGATCGAGGTCGTCACCACGTGCCCCCCTGCCGCGGAGCTGTTCCAGCGATATTGGGCGACGAACACCCCGCTGTTGATTCGCGGCTTCGTCGCCGGCTGGCGCAGGCGCCCCGACTGGTCGTTCGCCGAGCTCCGGCGCCGGTTCGGGGGCGAGCGGGTCGAGATCTCCGGCGGGCGCGACGCCCTGCGTGATCCGGACATCGCGTTCGCCGAGCTCCGACGCCAGGTCTCGTTCGGCGAGCTGCTCGATCTCGTCGAGGGGCCGCCCACGAACGACGCTTACCTCGTGGCCCGCAACCGCGCGCTCGGCGAGGGCGCGCTCGGCGCGCTGCTCGACGAGATCGAGCCCCCCGAAGATCTCTTCGATCCGAGCAAGCGCCGCTCGGGCGTGTCGCTGTGGCTGGGCCCCGCCGGGACCTTCACCAAGCTGCACCACGACGCGACCAACAACATCCTCACGCAGCTGATCGGCGACAAAGTCGTGCGCCTCGTCGCGCCGTACGAGCTCGACCTCGCGGACACGGCCGATGGCTACTACGCGCGCTCGTCGGCCGCCGACCTCGAGCGAGCGCGACCGGGCCGGGTGCGCGAGGTCCACCTCGCGGCCGGCGACGGCCTGTTCATCCCGGTCGGCTGGTGGCACGAGGTCGAGAGCCTCACGCCGAGCCTGTCGCTCGCGCTCGTCAACTTTCGGCGCGACAACGACTACGACTACATGGCCGGTCGCTCCTTCGTGCGCCGCTGAAGATCCAAGATCCTCATGGGCGGTCGGTTCGTCCGCGCACGCCTCGGCGCGTTAACGGCGTGACGCGCGAGGCACACCAGCCTCGCACATCGCAGAGATCGCCCTGAATCGTTGGGTCTCGACGCGTTGGCATCGTCGTTGCGAGAGCAACCCCTCGCGTGCGTCGGCGACCTCGGTGGGCGTCGCGCCGCGAGCGAACAACGTCTTTGTCGACCGAGCGCTGCAGGCGCTCGACGTCGGAGGTCTCCATGCGATCGCTGTCGCGAGCCGGTATCACCGCCGGCATTCTCCTCCTCCTCGGTACCGGCTCGAGCGCGTGCATGATGGAGCGCGCCCCGATCAAGCGCACCGAGCCCGGCGCGATGTCGAAGACCTTCTTCATCGGCGACAAGCTCCACGACGCCAGCGACGACCCCGAGTTCTACTGGCGCAACTACGTCGTCGACGCCTCCGCGTCGCAGTCGCTCGTCGGGGTGGGCTCGTACAGCGGCGTCGATCGCATCCGGTGGGAGATCACCGAAGACATGCTGATCGCGCGCAAGGCCTACCAGATCGCGCAGGGCCAAGACGAGAAGGCGCGCGCGGAGGCGACGCCAAGCGGCACCGTCGTCGCGGCCTTCGCGATCACGAAGCACTTCGACATCCGCCGCGCCTACAACCCGACCACCGGCGAGGAGATGAACATCATCGAGGAGAACACCTCGGACCGGCCGTGGAACGAGCGCGAGCACTTCCGCGTCGACTGGTCGCAGAACCTGGTGGCGAGCCCCATGTGGGACGACCTGTTCATGGGGAAGATCTGGGGCAACATCACGGTCACCCCCGCGACCCACGACGCGTCCGACCCGAAGAGCCCCGACGGGCCGCACTGGGACATCGACAACGGCTACTTCGACATCACCACGCGCTACTACGTCGAGCCGACCGACAGCGACGTCATCCCCGGGCTGCCCACCTGCGTGGTCATGGGCTTCTACACGGGGTCGACGACGTACGAGTGCGACGCGCAGGAGGCGACCGTGCGCAGCTCGTTCGTGCGCGTCGACAAGGACGCCTCGTTCGAGCCGCTCGAGATCACCAAGGCGCCGCTCGACATCGTCGGTAACCCTGCAGGCATCCGCTACGGCAGCCTGCTCATCGGCCTGACCGGCGGCATCCAGCAGGGGTGGGACCCGGGCTACGGGTACACCGACGCGCTCTACCATCGCTACGCGCACATCCACAACGTCTGGCAGAACAGCCACCAGAGCGCGGAGTGCTCGGCCAACGACGACCTGGACGCCAACGGCACCGCCGACGCCTGCGAGAACGCGCTCACCGGCTACGACGGGCTCGAGGGCTCGCAGTGCGACGTCGCCACTGCGCGCTGCACCATCCCGCTGCGAGACCGCGAGGTCCGTACGGTCGGCTACTTCACGAACGCCGAGTTCCCGGCCGAGCTCTTGGACCCCGTCGACGAGGCAGGCAACAAGCTCGGCGAGGGCCACGCCGAGCAGCTGATCGCCTCCTGGAACCAGCTCATGTCGGGCGCGATCGCCCGGGCTCGCGAGGTCGAGTGCCGCCGCACGGGCGGGGAGCGCGACGCCTGCGCGGCGGAGCACGTCGAGGCCGACAAGCAGATGCTCAAGTACGGAGGCTGGCTCGTCGACAAGGCGAAGGAGGCGACGCCCGTCCTGGTGACGTGCCACAACCCGGTCCGCGAGTACGACGACCCGGAGGCCTGCGGCGCGCCCGGCACGGTCGCGCGGCTCGGCGACGTCCGGAAGAACTTCTTCGCCTATTGGCCCTACGCCTCGCGCGCCCCCTGGGGCGGCATCGGCAACTGGGGCGGCGACCCGCTCACGGGCGAGATCCACGGTGCGGCGGCGATGATCATGGGGCGCTCCGCGACGTACGCCGCGGCGATGCAGCGCGACATGATCCAGGTCGCGATGGGCGACCTGTCGATCGAGGACATCACGAACGGCGTGCCCGCCGAGAACTACGCGCACGAGCTGCAAAATGGTCACGCGCCCACGACGTTCACGGCGGAGCAGATCGCCTCGCGCGTCGCGTCGATCGACGCCGCCCACGCCGTGCAGTCGATCGGCCCCACGCCGATCGAGGGCGCGACGGTCGCCGACCAATACGCGCAGATGGTCGCCATGCAGAAGGCCTCGCGCGTCAGCGCAGACAGCATCGAATCGACGCAGCTCGAGGCGGAGGCCTACGCGAAGATGCTGCGCGACACGCCGTACGAGGCGCAGCTCGTCGACGAGAGCTGGCTGATCGGCGTCTCCAGCATGGACCCGGGCTCGTCGAACGACGCGGGCCTGCTCGACGCGGTCAGCCCGCTCCGCGGGCTCGACCCCGGCAGCCTGCGGGTGCTCAAGCACGACATGAAGCAGATCTTGGGGGCGCGCGGCGTCTGCTTCCACCAGGACGAGGCGCCGGTCTTCGGCAGCGCCGACGTGCAAGGCCTCGCCGCGTACTTCAAGGCCAAGTACCCGGACGGCGAGTACGACGCGACCACGCGCGGCGAGGCGATCTACAAGGATCTGTGGATCGAGTCCTTCAAGGGCATCGCCATCCACGAGATCGGCCACTCGCTCGGGCTGCTCCACAACTTCGCCTCGTCGTGGGACACGCCGAACTACCACCCGGGCTACTGGCAGCTGAGGTCGCACGAGGGCGCGAGCAGTGAGTCGTGCAACGGCCAGCCGCGGACCGGGGACGTGGCGTCCGTGGAGGGCGACGACTGCATGGGGCCGCGCTACCTCGACCCGCACACCGACGACGAGCGCGGCATGGGCGACGAGCCCCGCCCTGGGATCGAGTACTTCGGGCAGTCCTCGGTGATGGAGTACCCGGGGGAGCGCTTCGGCGAGACGCTGGGCCTCGGTCAATACGACGCGCACGCGATGAAGGCGCTGTACGGGCGCGTGCTCGAGACGGTCGAGGACGAGGAGCGGGGCGGGCTCGCGCAGCGCGACGCGGAGGCCGTCGCGCCTCGCATGGAGTCGCAGCTCACCGAGCAGGACCGGGTCATCCGGAGCACGCCGCCCTTCCAGGGCCAGCGCTTCGCGAAGCCGACCCACTACACCGAGCTCGCGCGCTTCATGAAGGTCTTCGACCCGGCGCTGTGCCGTGAGGCGACGCCCGAGGAGAAGGCCGAGGCCGGGTGGAGGCTGGTGCACGGCAAGGTCTGCGCGCCCGCCCCGCGCGATCACGCGGCGTGGGCCGACTTCGAGGACGGCCCGACCGACAACTTCAACGAGGCGAGCGTGGCGCCGGCCTGGAAGACGCGCGGGGACGCGAAGACCGGCGAGGACAAGGTGCGCTGGTTCTACCGCTACGGGACGGCCGACGCGTACTTCCACACCGCCCCCGGCGACTCGGGCGCCGACCCGTACGAGGTGACGGTCAACACCATCCGCAAGTTCGACTCGATGTACCCGTGGACCTACTTCCGCCGCGGCAACCGCGAGTACATGTCCGAGACCATCCCGTTCGCGGTCGCCCACGGGACGATGGAGCGGCTGCGCGGCTACCACTGGAGCGTGGCCAACCGCAACGCGTTCTACCGGACCTTCGGCGAGAGCACCTTCAACGAGATCGCGAACAGCGACGACTGGCACCGTCCGCTCATCATCGCCGAGACCGAGACCTTCAACGCGCTCGCGCGCATGCTGTTGATGCCGCAGGTCGGCGAGTACGCCGAGATGAGCGCCTCGGTCGCCCAGGAGCAGCCCATCTACGATCTGGCCGGGTTCGGCGTATCGGGAGCCTTCCAGATCGGCGCGGTCGACGGGCGCTTCATCGAGGAGGACTTCGACAGCGACCCGAGCGGCGGCGGCTCGTGGGACTACCACCACTGGATGAACCACGCCGGCTTCGGCGTCGAGAAGACGTTCGCCGCGATGGCCCTCGCCGACGCGCGCCCCGTGCTCTCGACCATCAGCCGGGAGAACTACCTCGACGGTCGCGACTCGAAGATCAACTTCCGGTCCGACATGCCGCAGGCCCTCGACCGGCTGCTCGGCGGCATCCTCGCGGAGGACTGGGAGACGGTCGGGATGTACGTGACGCCTGGCGACGAGAGCCCCGCGCCGCACATGCTCGACCTCATGAACCAGGAGGAGCCGACGCGCGGCGGCAACGCTCGCATCCTGTTCCCGAACGTCGGCTACAAGCAGCAGCTCGGCGTGCTGATGTTCGCGAACCTGTACTCGCGGGTCGGCTCGGACATGCAGCTCGCCAACAAGCTCCGCCTGTGGATCGTCGGGCACGACGACGCGATCGAGGTCCCGGACGCGCAGCAGGTCCGGTTCTACGATCCGACGAGCGGGTACACCTACGTCGCGCGGCGGTACGGCGTCGACGCCATCGACGGAAAGCTCGTCGACCGCGGCATCGCCTCGCGCATGATCGCCCACGCCAACGACCTGCTGGCCGCCTCGTACGAGGTCGCGCGGGACGAGCTCGGCAACGTGATCACCGACGACGCCGGCACGCCCATCGTGCTGCTCGACGGCGACGGTCAGCCGATCGTGCTCGAGGACGGTCGCATCGGTGAGCTCGCCCGCTACGTGGGCCTCTTGGACGCGACGCGACAGGTCGGACACAAGCTGGGCTACGGCCCGATCGGAGGCGCCTCGGAGTAAGCCACGCGAGAGAGTAGGGCAGACGACGAAGGCCCCCTCGCTCCGGCGGGGGGGCCTTTTTGCGTCGACCGACGTCGCGATGCCCGTCTACGTGGTGGCCCTCGCCATCGCAGGCATCAACGCCTGAGGTGCTGATCTAAGGGGCGCCGGGGGACGGTTTTGCTTGCTGCGGCCCCCCTGCCGCGGGACAAGCCGCTGGCTTTCACCGGCGTTCGCCCGGTCAAAAAGGAGGGCTTCATGCGCAAGATTTTGATGCCGGCGCTCATCGCCGGTCTGTTCGTTGCTGCCTGCGGCGACGACACAACGACGGGCGGCGGCGGCAGCGGCGGCTCGAACGGCGGCGGCACCGAGGGCGGCGGCGGCTCCACCACCCAGGGCGGTGGTGGCTCCACGACCGACGGCGGCGGCGGCGCCGGCGCGGAATGCGGCGATGGGGTCGTCGACGACGGGGAAGACTGCGACGACGGCAACACGTCGGCGGACGACGGCTGCTCTCCGGCCTGCGCGGTCGACGTCGGCTTCGAGTGCACCGGTGAGCCCAGCGTCTGCAGCGCGCTGTGCGGCGACGGCATCATCGCCGGCAGCGAGGAGTGCGACGACGAGAACATCGCGGCGAACGACGGCTGCGACGCGACCTGCGGCGTCGAGACCGGCTACGACTGCGTGGGCGAGCCGAGCATCTGCGCGACCGACTGCGGCGACGGCATCCTCGCCGGCGACGAGGAGTGCGACGACAACAACGCCGTCGCGGGCGACGGCTGCGACCTGCTCTGCGTGGTCGAGTCCGGCTACGACTGCGTGGGCGAGCCCTCGGACTGTTCGGGCACCTGCGGCGACGGCGTCATCGCTGTCGGCGAAGAAGAGTGCGACGACGCGGGCACCACGGCTGGCGACGGCTGCGACGCCACCTGCCAGACCGAGCTCGGCTGGTCCTGCATGGACGAGCCCAGCACCTGCACGACCAACTGCGGCGACGGCACCGTGGCCGGAGCTGAGGGCTGCGACGACGGCGACAACACCGACGGCGACGGCTGCTCGGCCGCGTGCGCGGAGGAGGCTGGCTTCGACTGCACCGGCAGCCCCAGCAACTGCGTCACCACCTGCGGCGACGGCATCACCGCGGGCACCGAGACCTGCGACGACAGCAACACCACGGCGGGCGACTGCTGCAGCGCGACCTGCACGGTCGAGGCTGGCTGCGAGACCGAGCCGAACAACACCGACCTCACCGCCGACGACTTCGCGGCGCATCAGGTCGGCGGCGTCGTCAACGGCTTCGTCGACCCCTCGGGTGACGCCAACTGGGTACAGCTTCACGCTGAGCGGCGCGGGCACCATCAGCGCAGAGACGCTCGACGGCATCCTGGGCACGACCTGCGCCTCCAACGACGTCGACTCGCGCATCCGCATCTTCTCGGACGCGGATCTGGTGACGCCGGTCGCGACGGACGACGACTCGGGCGCCGGCTTCTGCTCGCTGGCGACGACGGGCCTGCTCGCAGCCGGCACCTACTACATCGTGGTGGACGCCTCGACGTTCGACCCGACCCTCACCTTCGACTACGCCCTCACCATCACCGAGAACCTCGCGATCTGCGGCGACGGCGGGATCGACCCCGGCGAGCAGTGCGACGACGGAAACCTGGTCAACGGCGACGGCTGCAGCTCGACCTGCCAGTCCGAGTGTCCGGGCCTGGTGGAGTCCGAGGTGAACGACACCTTCGACGTCGCCGACGGTCCGATGGCCAACAACGTCCAGAACTGCGGCGCCATCACTCCGAACGGCGACGACGACTTCTGGTCGTTCACGATCGGGCTGACGAGCACGGTCACGTTCGAGACGTTCGACGCGAGCGGCAACCAGGGCTGCCCCGACGCGAACGACACGCACATCTTCCTGTTCGGCACCGACGGGGTGACCCAGATCTCGTCGAACGACGATCTCGGCGCGGGTGATCGTTGCTCGCGCATCGTGCGTACGAACATGCCGGCGGGCACCTACTTCCTCCGGGTCATCGAGTTCGAGGACAACGGCCCCATCGGCGGCTACCGCGTCCGGGCGCGCGTCGACGCAGCCTGTGGCAACGCTATCGTCGAGGGCACCGAGGAGTGCGACGGCGGCGCGACCTGCAACGCGGACTGCACCCGCATCCCGGTCTGCGGCGATGGCTTCATCGACGCCCCCGAGACCTGCGACGACAGCAACACCAACAACGGCGACGGCTGCTCCTCGCTCTGCGTGCTCGAGAACCTCTTCAACGAGACCGAGCCGAACGACGATGGCGCGACCGCGACCGCGACGAACGACTTCCTCGCCGCCGCGGCCAACGGTCCGTTCAGCGTCGACACGATGATCAGCGGCGCGATCAGCCCCGCGGGTGACGACGACGTGTACGCCGTCACGAACCCGACCGCGTCTCCCATCATCTTCACGGCCGAGACCTTCAGCAACGCGGCCGGGACCGCCTGCGTCACGACCGACACGGACATCCGCGTCCGCGACGCTGGCGGTGCCCAGCTGGCGCTGAGCCAGGACGAGGGCCAGGGGGCTTGCTCCACATCTCGTACCAGCTCAATCCGGGGCAGACGCTCTACCTCCATGTGATCGAGAACGGGGACAACGCCGCGCTCGCCGCCTACTTCATGAAGGTGACGTTCCTCAACCCGTTCACCAGCGCAACGGAGACCGAGCCGAACGAGGACGGGACGCCGCAGACCGGCGGCACCGGCATCGCAGGCAACGACTTCGACGCGACCGCGGTCGCGAACGCCACCGCGAACGGTCTGCTGTCGGGCGACGTGCTCGTCTCCGCGGCGATGGCCGTCGTGGGCGACGAAGACGTCTACGCCGTCACCAACCCGACCGCGTCCCCCATCACCATCGACCTGGAGACCTTCAGCTCCCTCGGTGCGTGTGCGACGATCGACACGGGCCTCCACGTGCGCAACGCCGCCGGCACCGCGCTGGTCACGAACGACGACGAGGGGCTCGGGCTCTGCTCCTACGTCGACAACTTCGTGCTCGCGGCGGGTACGACCGTCTACGTGCACGTGACCGACTTCCAGGACAACTCGACGATCGGGAGCTACCAGCTACTGATCACGACGAACTGAGCCTTTTCGAGGCCGAGGCTCGAGGCCGCGTCACCCGACAGGGTGGCGCGGCTTCGCCGCTTCGAAGGTCATCGGGCGCCGAATCGCTCAGCCTCCGCGTGGGCTCGTTGCGGTCACTTCTTCAAATCGCCGAACGCCTTCTGGACCTCGGCCTCGGACAGCGGGGTGCACGGCTGATCGGGCGGGTGGTTGTGGGCGATCACGACCTCGCTGACCGGCGCCGGAGCTTCGGCAGCTGCGGCCGCAGGCTCGGCGGCCGCGGCCGTGGCCTGCGGGGCGGCGGGGGGCGCCGCGGCGCCAGCCCCGCTCGAGGGCGACGCGCTCGCCGGCGCAGGCGCCGGGCGAGGCGCGGGCGCTACGGCGCCGCCCATCACGTCCGGCAGCGGGTTGCCGCGCCGGAGCGTGGTGGGCGTGGCCTTGGCGCTGCCCGCGGTCGACCCGGTCGGCTTGGCGGACGAGGCTTTGGAGCTCGGCTCGCGCTGTGCGGTCCCCGAGCTGCTCGCCTCACCCCCGCATCCCCCCGCGAGCGCGCTGGTCGCGAGCGAGCCGACACCCACGAGGACCGGAAGCACGCGCCGTCGAATCATCCAGGCATGATCGGCCGATCGACGGAGCTTGTCACCGGTGCGCCGCCCGTCCCGTTGCGGAAGGTCCGCTCGAAGGTGGCGCGGCCCACGGCCTCGCTCTCGAGGGCGCGGATGATCCGAGGCGCGAGCTCGGCGACGAGCGCGTCGTGGAGGCGCTGCACGGGCCCGGGGGTGGCCGCGTCGCCCGTCTCCTCGAAGCTCGCGCACGCGCAGCCTTCCGGGCAGATGGCGGGCCGCGCCGCGTCGAGCCCGGCCTCGAGCGAGCCGATCGAGAGGGTGCCGTCGTCCTCCCGGACGGAGCGACCGCAGCCGTAGATCCGCCCGCTGGGCGCGATCGCGAGCCTCTTCACGCCGGCCGTGCACAGGTGTGGTGAGCGGCGCTCGCCGCGCGCCGCGAGCACCAGCGCGGAGTCGAGGGGCTGCACCGAGACGGTGCGCCCCCTGCGGAACCAGCCGATGACGTACGCCGCGATCTGCTCGTACGCGCCGCGAAGGGCCTCGAGGCGCTCCGGGCTCCAGGCCGCCGCCCAGCTCGGGTTGAGCGTGAGGCGCTCCACGCCGCGGTCGAGCAGCGCGCGCACCCCGCTCGCGAGGTCGCCGAGGGTGGCCGGGTCGACGACCGTGATCACGTCGAACGGTCGGCCGCACGCGAGCAGGAGATCGAGGGCCGCCTCGACCTCGGCGTGCGTCCCTCGATCGCCGCGTGTCCGCCGGTTCGTGTCGTGCGCCCAGGCGGTGCCGTCGTGGCTCAGCGCGACGTGCACGCCGAGGTCAGCCAGGGTCGCGACGCGGCCCGCGTCGAGCAAGGTGCCGTTGGTCGTGACCTGGAGGGCGATCGTCATCCCGCGGGTGTCGGCGCGAGCGCGCGCTTCGGCCGCGAGCTCGATCAAGAGATCCCACTCGAGCAGTGGCTCACCCCCGAAGAACGAGAGCTCGAGCCGCTCTCCCGCGGCGTCGGCGCGATCGAGCGCCAGATCGATCGCCGCGCTCGCCACCTCGGGCGTCATCCGCGCCTTCACCTTGTCGCCCGCGTAGCAGTACCCGCACGACAGGTTGCAGGCGCGCGTGAGCACCAAGGCGACGTCCACGAGGGGAGGATACGCCCGCCTCGCCTTTTCTTCGTGACGGATCCCTCCGAGGCGTCGACTGGCTGGTGCGAGGTCGAAACGAGGCGGCGGGACAGTCCCGCCACTCCAACCAAGACCCCGGAGCTTCCCATGATTTCCCGAATTCGCCCCCTGTTGAACAGCGCCCTCTCCGTCCTCGTCGTGTCGGCCATGGCCATGGGGGTGACCGGGTGCCAGCTCTCGCTGAACGCGAAGACGGACGGGTTTGCGAAGGTGGACGCGAGGCCCAGCAACCCCTCGAAGAAGACCTCCTCGAAGCCCAAGGCAGACAAGGGCCCCAAGAAGGTGGTGGTCGAGGCTGGCCCGATCTGGAGCAACGACGACGCGCAGACCACGTGCCCTCAGACCTGCGGCGACATGAGCTGGGACGGCGAGTGGTGGACCACGAAGTGGAATGAGATGTCCGTCTGCGAGTGCATCTCGGGCTGAACGGCCGAAGGCGGCTACACTCCGCCCGTGATCGACGTCGTCGTCATCGGAGCCGGCAGCGCAGGCGCTCACGCCGCCCTCGCGCTCGCCCAGGGCGGCCGCCAGGTCGTCCTGCTCGACAAGCGCGCGCGCGGCTCGACCGGCGCGCGCTGGGTCAACATGGTCCCGCGCTGGATGTTCGCAGAGGCGCGGCTCGCCCCGCCGGGCCCCGGCGAGGTCGTCCACAGCCACGCGGGGACGTTCTTCATGATCGCGCCGCGTGGAGATCGCTCCGTGCGCGCGCAGAGCGAGGGGCGCTTCTGCCACGTCGACATGCGGCGGCTGATCGAGCGGCTGCTGACGGACGCGAGTGACGCTGGCGTCGATCTCCGACAGGGCCAGGTCAGCGGCGTCGTCGAGGAGCGCGGGCGCGTAGCGGGCGTCGTGGTGGAGCGCGGCGCGCAGCGCGAGGTGCTCCGCGCCCGCCTGGTCATCGACGCCTCGGGGCTCGGCGGCGCTGCGCGCTCGCGGGCCCTCGCCGGTGCGCCCTCGCGAGCCGGCGGCGCGTGGGCGGCGCCTGCCCCCGAAGACCGCTGCCTCGCAGCGCAGTTTCAGGTCGCCGTCCGGGACCCGGGTCCCCTGCTCGAGATGCTCGAGCGCCACGGCGCTCGCCCGGGCGACGACCTCGCCTTCACCAGCACGCACGGCGGCTACTCGACGCTGACGTTCTCCACGACCCGCGAGATGGATCAGGTCGGCGTGCTCGCCGGCTCGATCCCCGCGATGGGCGTCATCGGCGGCGCGCAGATGCTCGAGCAGGTCCGAGCCGAGCACCGCTGGCTCGGTGAGCCGCTGTTCGGCGGGCGCGGGGCGATCCCGGTGCGCATGCCGTACGCGCGCCTCGCGATCCCGGGGCTCGCGCTGATCGGGGACGCGGCGTGTCAGGTCTATGCGTCGCACGGCAGCGGCGTCGGCATCGGCCTGGTCGCCGGGCGCGCGCTCGCCGACGCGGTCGCGCGCGCCGACGATCCCGGCGAGCTGCGCGCGCTCGAGGCGTATCAGCGAACCTTCCACCGCCGGCACGGCGGCCTGCTCGCCGCGTCGGACGCGTTTCGCCGCTATTCGCAGCGCCTCACGCCCGAGCACACCACCGAGCTGGTCGCCTCGGGCTTGATCGACCCGAAGATGTTCGTGCGCGTCATGGAGCAGCGCCCCAACCGGCCGACGCCGCGCGAGCTGCTCCGCATCGCGCGGGGGGTCTCGCGCTCGCCGCAGGTCGCCGCCCGCTTCGCCCCCATGGCGGCGCGCAGCCTGCTCATCGATCGCTTCGGCGCGTGGCTCGCCGGCGAGCGGCTGCGCGGCGCGCTCGATTGGCTCGTCGGGCCGACGCCGGCGGGGCCCCCCGGCTGAGTCTCGACACCGTCGTCAATGGCGCTTCAATCGCGCCTCGGCCTCTTCTTGGCGCTCGTCGTAGCTGGGCTCCGGCTCACCCGATTGCGGCGCGATCCGCACGGCCGGCGGCGCTGCGTAGAACGCCGCGCCGGTCGCTCGCGGGTAGGCCGCGATCTGTTGCGGCGAGGTGGCTTGATTGACGGCGCCTGCCACGGGCTGATCCACGATGCCGAGGTGCTCCTCGACGAGCCGCTCGATGGCGAGCGCCTGCTGGGAGCTCTCGAGGCCCTTCGCGAGCTTCACCACCGGCCCCCTCGCCACGACCGCGTTGAGGTCGTACGTCAAGGCGCCTTTGCTGCTGACCTGTTGCTCGGTGTAGAGCTGCCGTATGTCCGACGCCGGGATCGTGCGGTTCCCGCGCGCCGGGATCGGGCCGTGACGCACGCTGAGCACACCGTCCTTCAGCTCGATCAGCGTCTTGTTGAGCAGGCCGGTCAGCGCCGTGTACGCGACGCCGAGGCCGACGCCGACGTGCAGCAAGGGGAACACGAACATGATCCACGGTGCGCCGGCCTGGAAGGCGGTGGTGTACCAGAAGCCCAGGAAGCCGAACCACACCAGGCTGAAGAAGGTGAGGAACAGGCTCTGAGGCGCGAACCAGCGACGGGTGATGCGCAGCGAGCCCGCGTTCGTAGGGGCCTCGCGGTAGTGGCCCGCCGTCGTGGGCCCGCCCTCGCGCTCGACCGTGATCCCCGGCGGGAGCGGGACCTGAGGCACGAGCGGCTGCACCGGCGGCGCCGCGGGTCCTGCGCGCACCTGGTCCTCGAACGAGAACACTGCGCCACACGACCGGCACTTCGCGACCAAGCGCGTGATGTTCACGTCCTCGGCGGGGACGGCGGCGGAGCAGCTCGGGCAAGTCACGCGCATGGCAGCACGACGCACGATAAGGGAAGCTGGGCCAGGATCCACCGATGCCCGAGCTGCCCGAGGTCGAGGTCACCCGCCGCCTGATCGCCCCGCTGTTGATCGGGCGCCGCATCCGCGCGGTGCACACCACGCGGCCGAGCTATTTCTTCCTCACTCCGCCGGCCCAGCTGCGGCGCGCGCTGGTGGGGCGCACGGTGGGCGCTCTGGAGCGGCACGGGAAATACCTGCTCGCGTCGCTCGACGACGCGTCGCGGCTGCTGCTGCACCTGGGCATGACGGGGCAGCTGTTCTCCAGCGTGGTGTCGAGCCCGCGGCTGTTGTCGTCGACCGCTCGCGCGTCGCTCACGCCCGAGGCGCAGCGCGGCTTCGTGCCGGACGCGCACACCCACTTGCGGCTCGAGCTGGACGGCGGCGGCCCCGACGTGGTGTTCAGGGACGTTCGCAAGTTCGGCAAGGTGTTGCTGCTCGCGCCGGGCTCCAGCGATCCTCGGCTCGACAAGCTCGGCCCTGACGCGCTGGCCGTGACCGCCGAGCAGCTCGCGCGCGCCGCTCGACGGCGCGCCGGGCCCGTGAAGTCGTTCCTGCTCGATCAAGCGGTGCTGGCGGGCGTCGGCAACATCTACGCCGATGAGGCGCTGTTCCTCGCCGGCGTGCGCCCGCTGCGTGGCGCGAACAGGGTTCGGCCAGGGGAGTGGGCGCGGCTCGCCGACAGCGTGCGCAAGGTGCTAGAGCGCAGCATCGAGACCGGAGGCTCCAGCATCAGCGACTACATCCGCCCCGACGGCGCCGATGGAGGCTATCAGGACGAGCGTCGGGTCTACGGGCGCGAGGGCGAGCCCTGCTCGGCGTGTGGCGCGCGCATCGTTCGCGTGGTGATCGCGACGCGATCGAGCTGCTATTGCCCGCGCTGCCAGCGCTGAGCGCCGAGGACGAGCGCTTCGCGACGTGCGCACGCTATGTAGCCAAGCGCTGCCGGCGCCCACTGAGCCAAGGCTCGTGCGCGGGGTCCGAGGTAGACGTCGCCGGGAGGGACGTCTTTTGCACGCAACTGGCGGCGTCGATCGTCGATGGAGCCGCATGACTGTTGCGAGCAACCGCTGGAATCGGCGTCCTGCCCGCGAGTGGCTGGGCTCCCACATCACCCTGCGGCTCGCCGACGGCCGCGTCATCGCGGCGAGCCGTGCTGCGCGGAGGCTGGCGGCGAGGTGCGTCACCCGGGTGGGCGCAGCTCGAGGGCTGCTCGTCTTCAGCGTCGTCGATACGCACGTCCACGTGGTGGCGCTGGGCGGTCGCGCGCAGGCGGGCGCCCTGGCGCGCCTGACCGAGAGCGCGTTGCGACGCGTCCTCCTGATCCCCGTGCCGTTCGAGTCCGCCAGGCTCGTCGAGATCGCGGACCCGTCGCACCTCGCGAGCGCGGTCCGCTACGTGCTGCGCCAGCAGGGGCGACATGAGGCGTGGCACGACGAGCTCTACGACGGCAGCAGCCTGCCGGATCTGCTCGGGTGGCGAGCGCTCGATGTCGATGGGGCTGCCTGTACAGTGCGGGTTCGCGCCGAGCTGCCGCGCTTGGCGGGCGCCGAGCTCTGGGAGCTCGTTCGCGCACAGGGCGGGGTCCTCGACGTGCGCGGCAGCCCCCCGCGCCTCGCGCGCACGCAGCTCGCCGACGCGGCAGCTGGCGCGTTCGGGCTCGCGCACGTGGGCGGCTCGAGCTTGAGCGCGGTCCGAGCCCGTGCCGCCGCCGTGCACGCCGCGGTCACCTGCGGGCGGGGCTCGCTCGAGACGGCGGAGCTCCTCGGGATGTCACGCCGAGCCGTGCAGCGCGTACGCCAGCAGCCCGTCGAGGCGGCGACCGTGACAGCCGTGGGCTGGCAGCTCGCAGTGCGCGCGGCCTTGCAGCTCCAACGCGCGGCTGACGTCCCTACCTCGTGGCCGCACGCTGAGCCGGCCCAGGGCTCGGCTCGTCCCATGGCTCGGCCTTCGCGTCTTCGCTGACATCCCTCCCCGGGGTCCCGCGCTCAACGGGTCGGCGACACAACTCAACCCTGTGACGACGATACGGTCGAGTTTCGTCGCATCCGGCGGCCAAGAGCGAGCCTCTCAGGACCACCCCGCGCGCGTCGCGGCGCGCAACTACGCGAATGTTGGCAGAGCCTTGCCCGGCGGACCTCTTTCGGTCCGCGCTGCGGCGACGAAAGTCGACGTCGTCGTCGCGATACCCCCGACTTTCGTCGCACCCTGAGGGTGGCGCTCGGGCTGCCAGCGCTGAGAAGCCGTAGAGCTGACGCGCCGGCACGAGACGCGCCTCAGCGCTGCGGAACGACCTCGAACCCCCGATCGCGCAAGCAGCGCTCCGCCTTGGCGATGAACGTCTCCGCGTCCGCGAGGGCCTCTTGGACGAGCCCCTCGGTCGCGTCGAACGCGCGCTCGTAGTCGGCCATGTCCCGGTAGGTGGAGAGGCGTCCGAGCCGCGCGGCGTCCGAGGCATCGAAGCCAGCACCCCCGAGGTGTGAGGCGAGCAGCCCTGGGAGGCTGCGGTGGCGTCGCGGCTCGACGCCCTCGGTCAACAGCAGCGCGGTGGCGAAGTGGAAGGCCGCGTAATACGTCCGCGCGAGCGCGTCGTTGAACAGCCTGAGCCCGAACAGCGCCCTGGCCGCCGCCAGCGCCTGCGCGCCATGGGCCGCCTCACGCGCGACGTCGTCCGCGGGGCTCAAAGCCGGGCTCCGTCTCGCTCGATCTCCCGGGCCAGCGCGCGCCCGCTCTCGCGCAGGTCGGCGAAGTGCGCGGTCGACATGGGGAGCGGCGCGAGCGGGATCCCTCTCTCGAGCGAGGTCCGCGTCGCGACGTCGGCGACCGACGCGAGCTCCGACGAGGCCAGGCCGTCGATCAGGACCAACACGTCGACGTCGGAGTCCTCCGAGGCCTCACCTCGCGCATAGGAGCCGAACAGCACCACCTCGCGGAGCCGGTCGCCGAACACGCCGACCAAACCTTCGCGCAGCGCGAGGAGCCCGGGGCGGAGGTGCGGTGGCAACATGACCGCTCGATGGTATCAGACGGCGTCTTGCTCGCGCCTCGAGCCCAGCGGCCGCCTCCGGCGGTCTATTTTTTCTTCTTCTTCTTGTCGCCCTCGACCGTCGCCGCGGGGACCTCACCCTTGAGCTTCTTGCCCGCGTAGCGCGCGCGAGGAGAGTCCTTCGTGGCGTCTTTCGCGTCGGGGCCGAGCAGCGTCCCGCACATCGTCTTGCACAGGATGTCGGTCGCCTTGCACTCGCACTTGCCCTGCTTCTTGAGCTCGTTCTTCTCCTTCATCTGCTCGACGGTGAACTGGGCGAGCCTCTCGACCTTCTCGATCTTCCAGCCGTCGGAGATCTGCCTCGCGGTGCGCGGGTCGGTGGGCTTTCCGTCGGGCTCGGCGCAGCAGCGGAAGCTGAGGAAGTAGTAATAAAAGTCTTCCCCGTGCGTGTAGACCTTGGGCCTGCACTGGTTGCGCACGCCGCTGTACCAAGGCCCGCCGGTGTGGATGCTGTCGAACTCGCCGCGGTTGCCGTTCTTGCTCTGCTCGGTGGCGACGACCTCGTCCGCGTTGGCGGGCATGTCGTGCACCCCGAAGTCGCTGATGCAGTCCGGCTGGCTGCCGCTCGGCACGCCCTTCCAGAGCCGCGCGAGCTCCTTCGGGTCGCGCTTCTCGACGAGCTTCATGTCGGGGTCGTCCCACAGGTGGTCGCCGTTGCACTTGTACGGATCGCGCTTGTACCCGTAGGGGAAGGGCTTCGTGTCAGGCCCTTCGCAGGCGAAGTTCCACTCGCTCTCGGAGCACATGCGCTTGCCGAGCGCCGCACACTTCACCTGCGCCTGGTGGAAGCGGTTCATCACCTCGGGGCGCACGCCCGCTTGGTTCGGGTACTCGTACTTGTCGATGCAGTAGCGCTTCTTGACGATCTTCCCGGTGCACTTGGGCTTGGTCGACTCGAACTCCTCGCAGACGCGCTTCTTGTTGGCCTCGGCCCACCACTCCTTCTTGCACTTGTGCTCTTCGATCTCGGTGCAGTAGTCGCCCTCGACGAGCACCATGTTCTCCGGGCAGTTGGTCGGGCCCGTCGCGGGGGTAGGCGAGGCCACGAGCGCCTGCGGCGGCGCGCTCGCGGTCGCCGTGACCGTGGCCGCGGGGACGACGTCGCTCGCGACCGGCGCGGGGGTCGGCTTCGGCGGGGGGGTCGCCTCGGGCGCGGTGCTGCTGGAGCAGGCGAGGGCGACGACGGGGACGACGAGGGCGAGCACGTACGCGGAACGCATGGCCCGGTCGGCTTAGCAAACCCCGGTCGCGGCGGCACCTCGGGGCGCACATCCTACGACCGAAAAGGCCGCGAAGAGTTGGCCCCGCCCCGCTGGAACCGGTAGCGGAACACGCATGGACGAGGCAGGAAGGGGCTGCCCGAGCCGCGCTTCGCTGCCGACCGTTGCGCGGTCGGAGCAGCCGGACGGGGATTTCCTCCAAGACTTCGAGCACGCGCTGGACGAGCCGAAGCTCACGTGGGCCGTCGACTGCGAGGGCGAGCTCAGCGCGCTCAGCACGTTCGACCTCTGGTACGCGCTCAACGTCGGCTCCCTGAGCCGGAGCGCCAGGGTGTGGCGGGTCGGGCGCGAGGCGTGGACGCCGGTGCTCGAGGTACCCGAGCTCGCGTGCGCTCTGCGCGCCGACGACGCGCCGCCGGTCGAACGCACGACGATGGACTACGCCGTGAAGCCGCCCGCGTTCGAGCTGGCGTCGGAGGAGCCCTCCGTTCCCGCGGAGTCCCCTCAGCCCTCGCCCGACGTCAGCGACGATCTGCCCCCCGCGCTGCGCCGACCCTCGGCGCCACCGGGGCGCTCCAGCGCGCCGCCGCCCGAGTCCCGCGTGACGCGCGTGTCGGTCGAGGCGGTGACGATGCCTCCGCGCTCGCTGCCGCCCGCCAAGCCCGCGCGTCGGCGCTCGGCCTGGTCCGCCATGGCCGCGGGCCTCGCGTTCGTGTTCGGCTTCTCCGCCGCCGCCATGGCTGCCAGCGCGGTGGAGACGCCGGCCGCGCCGCTCGGCTCGATGGCCCTCTTGTCGTCGATCGAGCTCCCGGCCCCCCCCGACGCGGTCGCTCCCGACGAGCCGCGCGCGGCGGTCGAGCCCCATCCTGCGGGCGCTCCGGGCGGGCGCGCGGGCACCGTCGAGGTCGCGGACCTCGCGGCTCCCGTCGCGGAGCCCAGCGCCGTCGCGGCCGGCGCGCCGTCCGCGCACCCGCCCCTGCCGGCCAAGGCGAAGCCCAACAAGTCCAAGCCCCCTCAGAAGAAGACCTGGTCACCCACCAAGCGGGGCCAGAAGCGCCAGCGTCAGACCGCGCACTGAGACGACGTCCCATGGCGGAGGCCGCAAAAACCGGCTAGTAGTCCGCCCCGTTCTTCCCGCGTCGTCTAAAGGCAGGACAGAGGACTTTGAATCCTCGAATCGTGGTTCGAATCCACGCGCGGGAACCGGTTAGAACCGTCGTGCTCGGCGGGGTTCACCGCTCCAGCGCAGCGGGCCACCCTCTTGTAGCCTGACGCGATGAGCGGCCGGGAGTGGGTGCGGGACCTCGCGCAGGAGCTGGCGAGCGGCGAGAACACGGGTCCGCTGAGAACCGAGAGCGCAAACGAGCGCGCGCAGGCGGTGCTCGCGATCGTGCCCTCGGCGCGGTTCGTGGTGTTCGATCCGGAGGGCTTCAACGAGGCGAGCGACTATGACGGCGTGCTCGAGGCGCTCGCGGAGCTCGCTCGCCCGATCGTCGAGCTGGGAGCTTTCGAGGTGCGGTCGACCAAGGACGCGTTGAGCTTCCGCGGGCTGGTGGCCGGCGCGGAGGTGAGCTTCGCGCTGGCGCCCATCACCTCGGACTGGTTCGACTCAGAGCTGCTCGTGGCCTTGGACCGTGCCATCGCCGCGCGCGGCGTCGATGGGCGGTTCGCCACCACGCAGATCTGGGACTGGGAGATCGTCTTCGTCAGCGCCAAGCAGGAGCGCGCGCTGAAGCGGCACCCGGCGCGGCCGATGTTCGTCGAGGAAGAGATCCCGGCCAGCGATCCAGCTCCTGAAGGCGAACCGGCGCGGTCCGCTTCGGCGACCCCCGCCGAGGGCGACGAGAGCGACGAGGACGGCGGCGAGGGCGATGACAGCGACGCCGACGCAGACGCCGAGGACTCCGGCTGGGACTGGATCGACGTGGAGCGCCCCGCCTTCCTGGCCGAAGGTGACCCGACCCGCTTCCACGTCCCTTCGGGCGTCGCGAGCGCGCAGCCGGCGTTGGTCGGGCTCACGCGTCACCCGCGTGACCCCCACCTGGCCGTGCGCTTTCGACTCGAGGACGGCAGCACGCGCGCGATGCTGGTGCGCCCCGATGGCGAGGGGTGGTTCGCCCCCGAGGGTGCGGCGGACATGGCGTGGTCGCCCGATGGGACGACGACCTACGTGCTGCAGGGCCCGAGGCTCGACGCGTGGGTGTGGGGGCGCGACGAGGTGCGCGCCAGCTACGCGCTCCAGGGGCGGACGCTCACGCGCGTGATCGTGTCGCCCTGCGGCCGCTTCGTCGCGCTGATCGCGCGGGCGCGCGCGGAGCACGAGCTCGTGGTGCTGGAGACCCGCGAGCTGAAGGTGCAGCGGAGCCACCCTGTGAGCGCGCCGGCCGCGGTCGCCTTCAGCGAGGACGGCCGCTCGGTCACGGCCCTCGTGATGGATGACCCGCCCACGAGGATGGTCTTCAACGGGCGCTCGAAGCTGTGGCTCGGGTCGTTCCACTTCATCGAGACCGAGCCCGAGGGTTCCCACGACGTCAGCATGTGGCTCGTCGATATCCCCGCCCTGCCGGTCGATCTGCAGCCGCTCCGCTTCGACGGTCGCGGCGCGGTCGTCGACCTCCCGGGGTGGGGCGAGGTCCGCGGTCAGCCCGACGACTAGGCTAGGGGGGGGCCCCCCCAGCTAGTTCCTGGCCGCCCACGCCGCTCGCCGACTGCCGAGGCCGCTCGCCGACTTCCGACTT
This sequence comes from Polyangiaceae bacterium, assembly GCA_016719945.1. GTDB lineage: Bacteria > Myxococcota_A > Polyangia > Polyangiales > Polyangiaceae > Xiheicaenibacterium. The sequence continues at coordinate 21,583 of JADJYE010000010.1, forward strand.
CCGACTGCCGAGGCCGATTGCGCAGCCGAGCACGACGCCGCAAGTGAGCCGTGGGGCTTGCGGCGTCGGCTTTGTCCTCGTTCTCGGCTTCGGATCTCGAGAGGCGGCATCGGATCTCGGAAGGAGGCGGCCTCGGCTTCGAAGGAGGCCTCGTCTTCGGTGCTCGCCTTGTCGTTGGTGCAGCTGGTCAGCCTCTTGGCGCACGCCCCGCGCCGAAGCCCTCGCGCAGGACGGTCTCGATGATCCCGGCGTGATCGGCGCGAGGACTTCGTCACGCGGCCTGGCCTTGGCCTACTTTGTCCCTCTCGAACATCTCGTCGGCGTTGCCCTGATCGGCCGTGACGATCAGCGCGCCTCCGAGGGCGCGCACGACCGGACAGAGCCGCCCGATCATGAGATCGACCGCCTCGATATCGACGCGGCCTGTCCCCCTCTGGCTCCGCCATTGCATCGCGCACGCGTCGCCCGCTTCCCAGCGTTGGTCGAATGCGCCGCAGACGCGCTGTCCGCCAAAGTCTTCGCGCCCTCGCTCTCTGCGGGCCCAAGAAGAGCTTCGATCTTCAGCGTCGAAACGAGGTAGTTAAATGGGCGCCATTCGGCTAAAGTCGCACATCGATGATGTCGCCGCGCCTGAAATTTTTATTCGCTGGCGCAGCCATGATCGTCGGATGCGACGACGTGCGCGAAGTGCAGGTCCTGGTGACTCCCGGCCTTGAAGAAGGCGTCCTGAGCACCGGCGAGCCGCCGGTGGCCCGGGTCGAGATCAGCGCTATCGCGTTGGACGGCGAAATCCAGCTTCAAGCGACTGCCGCGCCCGGAGAGGGGTTCGATCTGGGTGAGCTTCCGGATACATCCATCGTGACCTTCGAGCTGACAGGGACGACGGGCGATGGGGAGATCGTCGCTCGTGGCCGCAGTGTGGCCGTTGATCTAGGCAAGTTGGACACCACGGACGCTCCCTTGCCGCTGTTCATTCAGCGCCTAGGCACGTTCGCGCGCCCCCCCGGGGGAGTCCTGCGTTCACACGTTCACGCGTCAGCGGGAACACTCGCTGAGCAGTTCCTCATTCTCACTGGAGGCGACGCCGCCTACGGCTCAGATGGGCCGGTGGATCCATCATTCGCCGACTATTACGATCTGCTGACCCTCCAGGGTTTCGAGAGTGGGCAAAAACTGCCAGTGTCTGCACGATCCATGGTCGTGCGCGGCACTGCCCTGCTCCTCATCTCTGACGATGAGGCCATGTACGTTGACCTTCGTTCAGGCGTGGAGTCGACGGTGGAACCGACTGAGCAATATTCGTGGAGCGAAGTGAGCGGCGGCGCGACCATCGATGGTCCCAATGGGACCTCGTTTGTTGTGGGGCCGACACGAGCCGAGGATCCAACCAATGTCGTTGTGCTCGTCGATGTCTCCGGGAGCGCGACGGCCGTTCGGCTCAATCAGGAGAGAGCTCGCGCTGCAGCAGTGTATGTGGACCAAGTTGGTCTTGTCATTGTTGGAGGTGCCAACATGGGCCCAGGCGTTGAGGTGGTGAGGGAAGACCTGAGCGTGACTGCGCTCTCCTTCCCCTCAGACCCCGTCACCGGTGGTGCGGCAGTTGTTAGTCCGACCGTATCAGAGCTGGTCATAGTGCTCGGCGGACGAGATCAGAGCGCTCCGGCGGCAACGAAAGTCTACGATCTGAGGTGTCCTACCGACTGTCTCCCAACCGAGATCCAGCTGGATCTCTCGCCCATTGCTTCTCGCGGCAAGGCGTTCGTCGCTGGGAACGAGATCGTCGCGGTGGGTGATGCTGAGCCGGACGAGGATGGCCTCGGCGAAACGCTTGCGTTTATTGTGGATCTGGCAGAGGGTCGGGTCGACCCTCTGCCGTTCCGTGAGAGGAGGCGCGGCGCCGTTCCGGTTCCGGCTCCCAATGGCACACTGGTTGTTATGGGCGGCGTAACGCCAGCGGGCCAGCCCGCACGGACCGTCGAGGTGTTCTTCCCCGGTCGTTGAAGACCGAGGGCCCAGACCCTGACGGTCCTTCGAGCGCTAGGGAGCCGAGCAGTAGAGGTACCCGTTCCACTGTCCTCGCGCCGAGCCACCGCCCCCCTGCCATCCCGAAAGAAGAACAGGGTTGCTCTTCACGAGCGTCACGTTGTTGTCGCACTCAAGCCCGTAATCGACGCCGTTTTTGCGCACCCAAGCGCACAGGCTCTGGGCCGAGCCCGAGCTCGTCACTTCGCTCCACACACAGCTCGTATAAGGCGGGCCGCTCAGGCTGTCCTGGTACTTGCGCTTGACCGTGATCAACCCTGAATAGCAGGACACGGTGTCCGTGTGAGTTGGCGCGAGCGCATTGAAGCAACTCGAGAGCACCGCCGATTCACCTGCGCCCCCTTTGTCCGGCTCGGGCACTGGATCGTCCTTTGGAGGCAGCGCCATCTCTTGCAGGTCGGAGTCGTCCGCAAGGGCTGATCCCTCATCGTTGGCGTCCTCCGATGCGCTAGGGCTCTCGATGGCGCATCCAGCCAAGATAGCGACGCTCGCTACCCCCCACCCCGGCACACTCTATGCCACGTGCTCATATTCGGTCGCTCCTCTCAGTGAACGTAACAACCAGCAGCTCTCATGGCCGCGGCGCTGCAGCGTACTCGAGCCTCTCATCGTCGTCGACTGCGCACTCGGTCGACGCCAGCAGCGACGGCAAATACCCCTCGGGCGCTTCGAATCCCAGGAGGTGCAGCGTGGTCGCGGCGATGCTGCCGATGCCGAACGGCTCGGCTGCCGTCGCTAGACGCAGCTCGGCCCCCGGCGCCTCGAGGTAACAGGGCACAGGGTTGAGGGTGTGGCTGGTCTTCGGCCGCGGGCGGCCCGACGCGTCGCGCGCGACGGCCTTGGCCTTCTTGTCCCACTCGAACATCTCGTCGGCGTTGCCGTGGTCTGCCGTGACGATCAGCGCACCGCCCAGCGCGCGAACGACCGGCGCGAGCCGCCCGATCATGAGATCGACCGCCTCGAGGTGATCTCCGCGGCCTTCATCCACGGGCGCTCCTCGAAGGGCAGGGTGTCGCTCGGGATCTCGACGTACGTCTCGAGCTTGTCGTCGAACTTGCCAGAGCGGTTGCCGTTCCAGAAGTACGTCACGTGGCCATATTTCTGGGTCTCGCTGCAGGCGAGCTGGCCAAGACCGGCGCGCGCGAGGGCTTCGCCGAGGGTGCGATCGATCTCGGGGGGCGAGACGAGGAAGCTCTTCGGCAGCTTGAGGTCGCCGTCGTATTGCATCATCCCGGCGTAGAAGACGTCGGGGCGGGGCCCGCGTTCGAACTCGGTGAAGGTCGCGTCCTCGAACGCGCGCGAGATCTCGATCGCGCGGTCCCCCCGAAAATTGAAGAACAAGACCGCCGCGCCGTCGCGGATCGGCCCCACGGCCGCGCCGCCGCCGTCCACGATCACGAACGCCGGGAGGTTCTGGTCGCCGATGCCCGGCGCCTCGTCGCGCAGGCCCAGCACCGCCTCTCGCAAGCTCTTGAACGGCTTGGCCTCGCCGCGCACGTGGGCCTTCCAGCCGCGCTCGACCATGGCCCAGTCCGCGTTGTAGCGGTCCATGGTGACCTTCATCCGCCCGCCGCCGGAGGCGACGCGGTAGTCCCGCGAGGGCTTGGCGGAGATCTTCGAGAGCACCGCCTCGAGCCGGTCGACGTACTCGAGCGCGCTCGTCTCCGGCACGTCGCGACCGTCGAGCAGCGCGTGGACGCGCGCCTTCGTCACGCCCTCTCGGTCGGCCTGCTCGAGCATCGCGACCAGGTGGTCGATGTGGCTGTGCACGTTGCCGTCGGAGAGCAGCCCCATGAAGTGCAGCGGCTCGCCGCTCGCCCTGACGCGCGCGGTCGCGCTGCCCCACGCCTCGCCGCGGAACATCGCGCCCGACGCGATGGCCGCGTTCACCAGCTTCGCGCCTTGATCGAAGACGCGGCCGGCGCCGAGCGCGTTGTGGCCGACCTCGCTGTTGCCCATGTCGTCGTCGGACGGCAGGCCCACGCTCGTGCCGTGCGCCTTGAGCCGGGTGACGAGCGCGCGGCCCGCGAGCGCGTGCAGGTTCGGGGTGCGCGCCGTGAAGACCGCGTCCGACTCGTCCTGTCGGCCGATGCCGACGCCGTCCATGACGACGACGACGACCGGGCCCTTCACGCCGGGGAACGCGCGGTGACGCTTCAGCTCGAGCGACGACATGCCCGAGACTCTACCAGGGGGCGGCCTCTCAGGCCTTGGCGCGATGCCGGACGGGGCGGCCGGCCTTCAGCTTCGCGACCGGGAAGCGCCCGACCACGTTGCGCAGGCGCTGCGCGACGTCGGCGCCCAGGTCGCCGCTGGTGACGAGCACGGGCTTGCCCTGGCTCATCTTGAAGTCGGCGCGGCCCGAGGCCTTCGCGCGCTCGAGCACGTCCACGACCTCGGCGTAGAAGTCGGACGGCACCTTGCCGGCCGCGCGCACCACGCTCCCGTCCTTGACCACGACCGTGAGCAGGCGCCGGCTCAACAGGGCCGAGACGAAGGTGAAGACCACCCAGGCGAGGACGACGCCGACGAGGATGGTGGTGAGCGGCGGTGGCATCGGTTGGCAACGTAGTTTCGGCGAGCGTGGACCGCCAGCGTGACCGTCGGGCGCGCGCGGGCACACCTGCACGGGCGTGGCGGCCTCGCTGGGGGCTGGCGGCGAGCGAGCAGCCCCCGCTATCCTTCGGGGTCAAGCGAGCGAGGCACCATGAGCACCAAGCCGGAGTTGCGTTTCCCGAAGCCGAGCTTCACCGCGTTGCTCGAGCACTACAAGACCGACGCGGAGACCGTGCACACCTGCGCGATCTTGAACCCGACCGAGCAGGCCGACGGGATCAACACCTGCGCGGCGCGGCTCAGCGAGGCCCTGTGCCTGGCGAACGCGCTGGCGACCGATCGCGCGAAGATCCGCGCGGGCACGAAGAAGAACGACGTCTACCCGCTGCTCGGGCCGTACAACTATCGGCTGTTCGGCAACCTCTGCAACCACGGCATCGCCCGCGGGGCCCGCGACCTCGGCGAGTTCCTCCAGCACCACTGGGGCCAGCCGAAGTCGTTCACCAGCCTGGAGGGCGCGCCGCCCGAGATCCAGGACAAGACCGGGGTGCTCTGCTTCATCAAGATCCCGGGGTACTCGGGGCAAGGTCACGTCGACGTCTGGAACAAGGCCAGCTGCGTCGGGAGCGGCTATTGGAACTCCTCGAAGGTGTGGTTCTGGGAGCTCGCCTGATCTCCTCGAGGGTCGGCCGTTGAACGACGACGAGTCGGCCTTCGTCGCGAGGCTCGTGGCCCGCGACGAGGCCGCGTTCAACCAGCTCGTCGTCCAGTACGAGCGCCGCGTGTTCGCGCTCGTCTTCCGGATGCTCGGCCGGCGTGAAGAGGCGGAGGACCTGGCGCAGGAGGTCTTCGTCCAGGTCTTCAAGGCGATCGATCAGTTTCGGGGCGACTCGAAGCTCTCGACCTGGATCTACCGCATCGCGGTCAACCTCTGTAAGAACCGCACCAAATACCTCTCGCGCCGGCAGGTCGGCGAGCAAGACGACGTCGACGCGATGGCCGACCGCGCGCCGCTCTCCGCCGCGAAGGGCGTCAGCGTCGGCGATATCAGCCGACCGGACGAGCTCGTCGAGGGGATGCAGCTAGAGGTGATCGTGAAGCACGCGATCTCCCAGATCGACCCCGAGTTTCGCGAGGTGCTCATCCTGCGGGACGTCGAGGACATGGCCTACGAGGAGATCGCCGCGGTCACGGGCCTGCCCGACGGCACCGTGAAGAGCCGCATCCACCGCGCGCGCGCCCAGCTCCGCGCGCTGGTCGAGAAGGCCGTCGGCGAGAAGTTGAGGGGTAGCTGATGAGCGACGAGACCGAACGCGACGAGCCGCCGAAGAAGAGCGCGCCGCCGGCCGGCGAGCCGCCGAAGCGCGAGCCTCCCGCCGGCGACGACTTCGACGCGGACGACGATCTGCCGGACAGCGCGCGCGACGTCCTGATCGACGAGGTCGATCTGAAGGACGCCCTGCGCGGTGCGCTCCGCCCGCCGCCCGGCGCCGTCGCTCCCAGCCTGCTGCGCGGCGTGCAGAAGAAGCTGCGCGTGCGCTCGCGCGGGAAGTTCTACGGCGACGGGTGGAGCACCGCGTCGTCGCCGCGCTCGACGTACCTGGTGACGAGCGCCATCATGCTGCTGCTCATCGCGGTCGTGGTCTTCGCGCTGCTGCCCTACAGCTCGTCGAGCTTGCCCTGACCCCCACCGTTCCCTCGCACTCCCCGACCTGATACCCCTACGCCCGGAGCGAGCGCATGAACCAGCCCCCCTACGGCCAGCCCCCCTACGGTCAGCCTCCTCAAGGCCAGCCCAACCCCCAAGGCGCCATGCCGCAGACGGGCCTCGTGGCGCCGGCCGCGGCGCAGGCCCCCAACGCGGCCAACGAGACGGTCCTGTTCCAGGGCGAGCCCGCCCTGGTCCACAGCCTGGGCGCGCTGCTCCTCGCGATCTTCACGCTCGGCATCGCGGTGCTGTTCTTCTGGTTCAAGCGCGGGGGCGTCAGCTACCGCATCACCAACCAGCGCGTCGTGATCGACCGCGGCATCCTCTCCAAGAAGATGGAGCAGCTCGACCTCTACCGCGTCCACGACTTCACGGTCGAGCGCCCGTTCGGTCAGCGCATCATGGGGACCGGCAACCTGCGCCTCAACACGTTCGACAAGACGACGCCGGTCGTCGAGCTCAGCGGGCTCAAGACCGACGTCGTGCAGCTGTACGAGACGCTGCGCGTCGCCGTCGAAGCGGCGAAGCAGCTGCGCGGCGTGCGCATGGTCGACTACGAGCAGACCTGACCGGTCTCGAGCCTCACTTCACGACGTCGCCGGTGGCGAGGTTGATCTTCAGCTCGCGGACGACCTCGGGCTGAGCGCAGACGATCGCGGGCTTCGCGCCCTTCACGCCGTCCTCGATGACCTTCGAGACCTTCTTCGCGACGTCGAAGCTCGGGGTCTTCGCGGCGAAGAACTTCTTTCCGTAGTCCTTCGTCACCACGAACTTCACGTCCTTGAGCTCGGTGTGCCCCTTCAGCGCCTTGCGCGTGAGCGGGAAGTCGTAGTCGTCGGGCGTGACCTTGGTGAACCCATACAGGATGACGACGTTGTCCTTGCACCTGGGCCCGCCGAAGCTCGCGGGCTTCTTGGTCTTCGGGGGCGCCTGCTGCACGACCGCCGCGTCCGCGACCTTCGGGCTCTCGTCCGCAGATTTGCGCTGGCGCAAGAGCACGCGGCCGTCGACCACCCACAGCACGCCGTCCTTGTCGGCGGCGATGTCGATCGGCTTGGTGTCGCCCGGCAGCTCCACCGCCTCCCAGCGATCGGTCCCGCGTTTGTAGAGCCCGCTCGCCGTCGTGACGTGGAAGGTCCCGTCCTTCGCGATCGCGCCGCGCAGCGCGAGCTCGCCGCCGCCCGGCGTCGTCATCGGCTTCCAGGCGCCGCCCTCGAGGTGGTGAATGCCGCCGTCGATCAGCCACGCGTCGCCCGACTTCGAGACCACGAACTGGGCCGCGTCGCTGGGCTCACCCTCGAGCTTCGTCAGCGACGACGTGCTCGAGCCGGCCTTCCACACCTCGATCACGCGCGGCCCCTCGCAGGCGGGGCCATACGCCAGGATGGTCCCGTCGGGGAGGCTGCCGACGGCGAGGGGCATCTTCAGGGACGCGCCGCCCTCACCCATCGCGTTCTCGCAGGTCTTGGTGGCGGGGGACGACTTGAGCGTGACCTTCGACCCGCGCAGCGTCGTGAATTTGGGCGCCGCGCCCCCGAACGGCATGAACGGCGCGTCGACGGCGACCAACTCGCCCTTGCAGGTGGCCTGCAGCTTGCCCGCCTTCAAGGTGTAGCTCTCGGCGGTGGGGGCGCGGCCCGTGTCACCCACCGCGAGCAGCGTCACGTCGTCCGGCCAGGTCCCCTCGGCCGCGACGATGTTGTGGAACCAGCCTTGGAGCGACCACTCCTTGGCGAACTTCACGGAGTCGCCCTCGACGACGCCGATCGCGTTGCCCTGCGAATAGTCGTCAGGGCTCGAGCCCGGCCAAGGCTTCGCCTCTTGGTCTGCGACCATCAGCGCGTTGTCGAGGGGGAAGAGCGAGTAGACGCCCTCCAGCTTCGCCACCGCGACGAAGCTCGACGCCGCCTTCGCGGGCGGCGACGTCGACACGGGCTGCGCGCTGGGGTCCGCGCTGGGGTCGGGCGGCGCGGATGTCGCGCCGGTCGCCCCCGGCGAGGTGGGCTCCGTCGACGGCCCCGTGGTCGAGCACGACGCGAGCAGCAACGAGGCGACCGTCAAAGGGGCGAGGGGACGCATGGCGCCGCATGCTAGCCAGAACCCGCTGTCCTTGACGAGGGTGGCGTCCTCTCGTACGCCTCGGCCGTGTCCTCGACGAGCGAGAGCGGCCGCGTGAACGCCCGCCGGTTCGCGCTTCGAAGGTTGCACTCGCTATGCGGCGTCGTGCCGATCGGGGTCTTCCTGGTCGCCCACCTCGCGTCGACGTCGGTCGCGCTGCAGGGCCAAGCGGCCTTCGAGCGCACCCTGCAAGAGGAGCGCGACGCGCCGTTCCGCCTGCTGGCCGAGATCGGCTTGGTCCTCCTGCCGCTCGCGTTCCACGCGCTGTATGGCATCAAGCTCGCGTTCGAGCCTCGCCACAACACGGGCCGTTACCCGTACTCGCGCAACTGGATGTACGCGGCGCAGCGCCTCACCGGCCTGCTCGCGCTGGCGTTCATCCTCTGGCACGCCAGCGAGCTGTGGGTCCCCCGCGTGACCGGCGAGCTCACCGAGGAGCAGGTGTACCCTGCGCTCTGCCAGAGCCTGTCGACCACGCGCTATGGCGTCCCCTGGGTCGCGCTCGCCTACCTGCTGGGCATCGCCGTGAGCGTGTTCCATTCGCCAACGGGCTGTGGGGCTTCTGCGTGTCGTGGGGCATCACCGCGACTCGCCGCTCGCAGCGCGTCAGCGCGACGGTCTTCGGGCTGCTCGGGCTCGCGCTCTTCGCGCTCGGAGCCAACACCACGATCTACTTCGCGACGGGCGCGCGCATCGCAGTCCTGGGCGTCGGCTCGGGGACGCGCGCGGCGCAGATCACCCAGACCTGCGCCGACCACGTGGCGCCCGTCGCCCGCGCGGAGGCGCCGTGAGCCTGGCTTCCCCCGGGCCCGCGCTGCGCAGCGAGGGCGGCAAGCTGCGTCGCGTCGCGGTCGTCGGCGCGGGGGTCGCGGGCATGGCGACGGCCCTCGAGCTGGCGCGCGCGCGCGTGCCCGTCGACGTGCTCAGCCTCCTCCCCGCGAAGCGCGCGCCCTCTGTCGCCTCTCGCGGCGGAGTCAACGCAGCGCTCGACGTGAACGGCGAGGGTGACTCACCTCGGCAGCACTTCGAGGACACGATCAGGGTCGGCGAGAGCCTCGCGCACCAGCCGCTCGTCTCCGCCATGTGCGAGGCCGCCCCGGACATCGTGCACCTCCTCGATCGGATGGGGGTCCCCTTCCACCGCACCGGCGAGGGGCGGCCGGCGGCGCGCAGGCTCCCCGGCTCCTCCCATGCGCGCGCAGCGTTCGCCGGCGCGACCACCGGCCACGCCGCCGTGTCCGCGCTCGATCAGCAGCTCAGGCGCTTCGAAGGCGAGCCCTGCGTCGACGCTCGAGGCGTCGAGATCCCGGGGGAGCCGCTCGTCCGCAGGCTCGAGCACGTCGAGCTGGTCGGGCTCGTCCAGGACGACGCGGGCGTGTGCGTCGGCGTGGTGACCCAAGACCTGCGCGCCATGACCGTCAAGGCGACCCCTTACGACGCCGTCGTGCTCGCGACGGGCGGCTTCGCGGGGTTGTTCGCGGGCGGTGCGGCGAGCGCGCTCTCCCTCGGCACGGCCGCGGCCGCGGCGTATCGGCAGGGCGCGGTGTTCGCCAACGCGGAGCTCATCGAGCACCACCCGACGGCGACGCACGGTCACGGGCGCGCGACGATCGTCTCCAGCGCCGCCCGCGCCGAGGGCGGGCGGCTGTGGGTGCCGCGTGATCCAAAGGACCTCCGTGCGCCGCGCGACATCCCCGAGCGCGAGCGCGACTACTTCCTCGAGCGGCTCTACCCGTCGTTCGGCAACCTCGTCGCGCACGACGTCGCCGCGCGCGCGATCCATCGCCTGTGCGTCCGCGAAGGCGGCGGGGTCCGCGACCCGAGGTCGGGCGAGAGCGAGCGCGCCGTGTACCTCGATCTCGTCCACCGCGCGGCCAGGCTCGAGCCGGGGCAGCTGCGCGGCGTCGTCGACGTCACCACGCGGCTCGGCGCCGGCGACCCTCTCGCGGGGCCCGTGAAGGTCTTCCCCGCGGCCTCCGCGACGCTCGGCGGCCTGTGGGTCGACTTCGAAAAGGGCGAGGCTGGCAGGCCGGTGCGAGGCTCGCCGCGGAACCACGCGACGAGCGTCCCTGGTCTGTACGCGGTGGGCGAGGTGGAGCACCAGTACCACGGCGCCCAGCGCCTCCCCGGCAACGCCCTGCTCGCCTCGATCTTCGGCGCGAGCCTGTGCGCGCAGGCGGTCGCGTCGTATCGCGGCGCGATGGCGCGCAGCGCGTACGATCTTCCGCGCTCGATCTTCGAGAAGTCCGAGAAGCAGCGCGCGGACGAGTACGCGGCGGCGCTCGCCGGCCCGAAGGGCGGCGGGGAGCCGCTCAGCCCGTATGCGCTGCTCGACGAGCTGCGCGCCGCGCTGGCGGACGGCTGCGGCGTCGAGCGCGACGACGACGGTTTGGCGCGGGCGGAGGCGAAGCTCGCCGAGCTCGACGAGCGACGCGCCGCCGTCGAGGTGACCGACTCGAGCTCGCGCTCCAACCAGGCCGCAGCCCTCGCGCGCGCGCTGCCCGATCTCATCGACCTCGGTCGCCTGGTCGTCGCTTGCGCCAAGCGCCGCGACGAGAGCCGCGGGGCTCACGCGCGGGCGTCGCACGACGCACGAGACGACGGCCGGCACCTGGCCGCGACCCTCGCGCGCCGCGCGCCCGACGGGACGCCCCGCTTCCTCGACGCCGTCGAGTACACCTGCGTCGGCGCGACCGTCCACGTGAGCGCCGCGATCGACACCAGCGTCGTTGGCCCCCTGGCGCGCGAGGTCCCTCGGCCCCACGGCTCGGGGCGGGTCTCTGCGCCGCCCGCGAAGGATCGTGAGCCCAAGCGCCCGGCGCGCGCCGAGCGCGGCGGAGCCGACAAGAAAGATCGCCCCGCGCCAGAGGATGAAGAGGCCTGATGTCGACCAAGAAGGACGATCGACGAAAGGTCCGGCTCCGGGTGCTCCGCCAGGACGCGCCCGACAAGCCCTCGAGCCGCCGCTTCGAAGAGGTCGAGGTCGACCTCCACCCCTCGATGACCGTCCACGACTGCTTGGAGGCGGTTCGCCGCCGTCCCGTGAACGTGAAGGGGGCCGCCATCGCGCCGATCGCGTGGGAAGCGTCGTGCCTCGAGGAGACGTGCGGCGCGTGCACGATGATGATCCAAGGGCGCCCGCGGCAGGCCTGCGCGACGCTGGTGAGCGAGGTCTCGCCCAAGGGTCAGCCGATCGTCCTCGAGCCGCTCGGAAAGTTTCCGGTCGAGCGCGACCTGATCGTCGACCGCGCGAAGATGTTCGACGCCCTGACGCGCGTGCGCGCCTGGGTGAAGCTCGACGGCAGCGCCTCCCCCGCGCCGGCCGAGGGTCAGGGCGCCCAGCAGGGCCGCTACGAGCTGTCCTCGTGCATCGCGTGTGGTGCGTGCCTCGAGGCGTGCCCCGAGGTCCACGACGGCAGCGCGTTCGTCGGCGCGGCCGCGCTCAACGAGGTCCGCGCGCTGAACCTGCACCCGGTTGGCAGGCTCGATCGGGGCGAGCGCCTGGAGGCGATCATGGGCGACGGGGGCGTCGCAGACTGTGGCAAGGCCCAGAACTGCGTCGAGGTCTGCCCGAAGGCCATCCCCCTGGTCGACTCGATCGGCGAGCTCTCGCGGGAGACGACCTGGCGCTGGCTGTTCGGCTGGCGTCGGTAGACCGGCTCGATTCTCGCTGGCTCCGTTGTTCGCGCATCACGCAGGATGCGTCGGGCGGAAGGGGGGGATCGAAAGCAATGCTTTGGGACGCTCTCGAGGAGGCGTTTCGACCAAGCGCCCCAACGACAAGGCGAGCACCGACGCCGAGAACGAGGACGAGGACGAAGCCGAGGCCGCCTTCTTCCGAGGCTCGAAGCCGCTTCTCGAGATTCGAAGCCGAAGACGAGGACGAAGCCGACAGCCTCAGGGCATCGCTTGCGGTGTCGTGCTCGGGCGCAATCGGCCTCGGCAATCGGCGATCGGCGTGGGCGGCCAGGAGCTGAGGACCTGGGGACACCCCCCTAAGTCAGCGCGTGTTCTTGCGCGAGTCGCGCTCCTCGGGGATCGGCCCTTCGGTGCGGTCTGGGTGGTGCTCGAGCACGAGCCTCTTCTTGGCCACTTGGTCCTCGCGCAGCGACGCGTGGGGGCGCCGCCCCTCAGCGGCCGGCCAGCTTGGTGAGCATGGCGGCCAGCCGGCCCAGCAGGCTGAGCAGTTCCGCGATCTCGCTCTGCGTCGCCAGCCCCAACCGCCCGAGCGCCTCCACACAGGCGGCGGCCTCACAGGCCTCTGCGCGTGCGCCACGCAGCCGTTGCGCGCGATCTGCACCGCTGCGAGCAGCCCCCTCGGCCAGCTGCAGAAACGCTGACTGGCTTGCTCTGCGAAGCTGATCGCTGAGCGGCCCGTAGCCCCGCGGCAGCTTCTTGGCGAGCGCGTCAGCCTTCTCGAGCGCGTCGAGCGCTACCGCGTACGCGTCGAGACCGTGATGGGGAAAGCGGAGGAACGAGGTCTTGTCGTCTTGCCTTTGGGTCATGCCCAACAACGCGCAGGATCCGTGACCGACGGGTGGCGCCGATCTCCGCCCTGAAATTCGATCCGCTCCCTGCGCCACCGCTCGGGCGCGGAGCGTGCGCGACAGGGCTGACACGAAGGCAAGACGGCGAGACCGGCCGATGACCCACAGCGAGCTCACCGAGGTCGAAGCCGCAGCCGAGATCGAAGCCGAGCTTCCGAGCCCGAGCCCCGATTCACCAGGCTCGAGGGTCGATGCCGCCCCACGAGACCGATGCCGCAAGTCGAGAATCGGTCGTCGACCTCGACCTCGACCTCGGCCTCGGCGATCGGGAGGTCGGTCTCGGCGAGCGGCGTGGGCGATACAGGAACTAGGCACACCCCCCTAACTAGATCAGAGCTCGCAGGTCGCGTCGCCGCCGACGCACAGCCCCACCATGTCGGGCAGCGTGCCGCCGCCCTGGCAGAGCGCGCCCTCTCCCGGGCAGTCGGCGACGCTCGTGTCGCACAGCTGCATGCACAGGCCCGTCCCGAAGTTGCAGACGAAGCCCGCCGCGCACTCGCACGGCTCGCACAACGTGCCCTCGCTGGCGGGCACGCAGCTGGTGTCTCCGTCGGCCCGCACGACGGTGCACGTGTGCCCGTCCGGGCAGTCGTCTCCGAGCAGCTGGCAGCCCATGACGGGCATACACACCGGGATGGCCAGCGCGGTGCTTGGATCTTCCAGCGCCGCCTCCGCGTCGAACATGGGTTGTGGCGCGCAGAAGGTGCTCTCGGGGCAGTCTTCCAGGTCCCCGCAGCAATATGGCCGGCACAGCCCGACGGCCGGCGTCCCAGGGCCACCTCCCTCGTTGCCGCCTCCGCTCGCGAGCACACACCCGAGGCCCGGCAAGCAGTCCGCGCTCGAGTTGCAGACGCCGTTGATGATGGTGAGGCCCGCCGCGCCGCACGAAGCGACCGGCGCGCCTTCGACGTCGGCGATCTGGCAAGCGCCCAGCTCTGCCCCGCCGCCCGCGCCCCCGCCGCCGGGCTCCGCGCCGCCGCTCGCGCCGCCACCCGCGCCGCCGGCCCCGCCCGGGCCGCCGGGGTCGACGACACACGACGTCACCAGATCCCCGGGCACGCACCCCTCGATGCCGCACAGGCCGCTGTAGTCGAAGGGGCCCGGTGGGCCGCCGCCGCCGCCGCCGCCACCGAACACCGCGCCCCCGCCCGAGCTCATCCCACCGAAGGAGATGCCCCCCTCACCCTCGCCGCCGAAGCCTCCAGGCCCCGCCGTGCCGATGCCGCACGCCGTCAGCCCGAGCGCGAGCATGACGAGCCAGCTGGCACGAGCGGACGATCGAGGCGGGGTCGGCAACCGCGCTGGGTGGTGCATGGGTCCTCGGAGAGGCGCAAAGGAAGGGAAGCGAGAAGCAGGGCTGAGCATAGCATCGGGCGTTTTGAGCCGCCCGTTCGTGGCGTATCAACTCTCGTGCCCGGGCCGGGCCCCACTCCTTTGGGCGCTTTGCCGCCCACTTTTTGCCCTCTCGCAACGGCACGCGGCCGGTCCCTCTGACATTCGAGTCGGGCTGCACGGGGGCTTGGCGCGCGGCGCCTCCTGGCGCATGGGGGTGTATGGTAGAGTCGGTCGCCTGCCCCACGAGGACCCCATGAGCTTGAACCCCTTTTCGACGGGTCGCGTCACCTTCCTTCTCGGCTGTATCGCCGTCGCCGGCTGCCCCGACCCTCAAGCGAGGTTCGACGAGTTCGGCGAGCGATATGCAGCGCTCGGCGAGGGCGGCTCGAACGAGGGCGGCGCCACAGCGTGCACGCCGACGACGCCGGGTGAAGCCAGCGGCGAGCACCTCTTCACGCTCTCCGCCAAGCTCAACCCCGCCAAGGCGTTCACCTTCGACACGACGCTCACCACGACCGACGACGGGAGCGGGGGTCTGCTCGTCGACCTCTCCCTCCAGCCGCTCGCCAAGGAAGACCAGGCGACCCCCGTGGGAGATCCGATCGTGATGACCGGCCTCGCCGTCGCGGCGGACGGCACCTTCGAGTGGGACTTCGGCGACGTCACGCTGCTCAACGCCGCGAACCCGATCTCGGACCTCGACGTCGCGGTGAGCGGGCTCGTGTTCCTCGGCTCGATCTGCGGCGGCGACCAGCTCGGCTTCATCTGCGGCGACGTCACCGGCATCGTGACCGCACCCCTCAACGGCTTCGACCTCACCGGGTCGACGTTCACCATCCAGCGCTACGAGACGGAGCTCCCCGCCCCGGTGATCAACTGCGCCGGCGATCCGGCGACCTACTGAGAAGACCGAACATGCGCCTTCGAACTGCCATCTGCGTCGTACCGGGCGTCGTGCTGTTGTCGTCTGCAGGCGTGGCTCACGCCTCCGGCTTCGCCACCGCCCGCTTCGGCGGCGAGCACGGCCACCCGACGACCGACAACCCGACCGCGCTCTACTACAACCCCGCGGGCATCGCCGAGGACACGCCTGGCTTCGAGAAGAAGCTCTGGCGCGTGAAGATCTTCGCCGACGCGAGCCTCGCGATGCGCTGGGCCAGCTGGAGCCACGCGCGTAGCCCGAACGACGAGCCCGAGCCCGACGACGCGCCCGGCGCGAACACCGGCACCGCCGAGCTGTTCAACGTCGTGACCGCCCCCTCCGCCGCCGCCACGTTCTCGATCGAGAACTTCGCGTTCGGCGTCGGCTTCTTCGTCCCGCTCGGCGGTCAGTCCCAGTGGGATATCAACTCCGACTTCGAGGGAGATCCGAACTACGCAGGTCCCGTCGACGGCGTTCAGCGCTGGCACACGATCGACGGCGTGCTCAGGTCGATGTACATCACCATGGGCGCGGCCTACGACATCATGGACCGCGTGAGCATCGGCGCGTCGGCCAACTTCATCCGCTCCGAGGTGAAGACGATCCGCGCTCGTGAGCCGAGCGGCACGAACAACGTCTCGGTCGAGGGCCGCAGCCTGATCGACGTCGGCGGCTGGTCGGCGTCGTTCGCCCTCGGGGTGACCGGCGAGATCGCGCCCGAGAAGGTGTGGATCGGCTTCTCGTACCAAGCGCAGCCGGGGCTCGGCGAGATGGCGCTCGAGGGCACGCTCGTCAACAACTACGGCGGCAGCGTCACGACCGACCAGGTCAAGCTCCTCCAGGAGCTGCCCGACATCTATCGCATCGGCATCCGCGCCCGACCCGAGAAGAACGTGGAGATGCGCTTCTTCGGTGACCTCACGAACTGGTCGACCTTCAAGGCTCAGTGCGTGATCCCGGCGGCGGCCGAGACCTGTGACGTCAACCCCGACGGCAGCGCCGACCCCGACTCGGCCACCCCGCCGTACCTGCACCTCGTCCGCAACTGGGGCCCGGCCTTCGGCATCCGCGGCGGCGGCTCGTATTGGGTCATCCCCTCGCTCGAGCTCTACCTGGGCGCGGGCTACGACTCCAACGCCATCCCCGACTCGACCCTCGAGCCCGCGCTCACCGACTTCCAAAAGGCGTCGGTGGCCGGCGGTCTGCGCTTCGAGGTCAGCGAGCTGTTCGGCGCCGCGCTCTCGTACACGCACATCTTCTACGTTCCGCGCGACACGAGCGGCAAGTCGGTCCTCGCGGAGCTCGAGTTCCCGTCCAGGTCGCCCGACGCAGGCGGCAACTACACTCAGACCATCGGCGTCATCAACGCCAACGTGCAGCTCTCGTTCTAGGCAGCTCCTGCCTTCGTCCTCATGAGCACCTTCAAGCGCACTGCCTTCCGGGGCACGCGACCGTCGCTCGTATCGCCGGCGCTGTCCCTGCTCCTCCTCGCCGCCGCGTGCGGCGATCCCCGCAACGAGCCCAAGCCCGAGCCGCGCACGCCCGGCCTCAAGTCGGCCACGGCGACTGCCACGGCCACCGTGAAGGCCTCGGCGAGCGCGTCGACCAGCGCCGCGCCCGCGACGAAGGTCGGCGAGCAGGCGCTCGCCAAGCTCGACGTTGCCAAGCTCAACGATCGCGAGCGCGCGGATCTCGTCGCTCAGCTCGACGCGCTCACGGCCCCCTGCAAAGAGACGCCGGTCCCGCTGTCTCAGTGCATCGTCGAGAAGCGCGACTGCGCGGCCTGCCGCCCGGCCGGTGATCTGCTCGCGTCGCTCGTGCGCCGCGGGGAGACGATCACGAACCGCGCCGAGTTCTACAAGATGCGCTTCGATCCCGAGGCGGTGAAGAGCATCGAGATCGGCGAGTCGCCCAGCAAGGGCCCCGCCGACGCCGCGGTCACCATCGTCGAGTGGGCCGACTTCCAGTGCCCGGGTTGCCAGCAAATGGGGCCCTTCCTCGAGGCGATGGTCGAGCGGTTCCCCGGTCAGGTGCGCGTCGTCTACAAGTTCTACCACCTGTCGACGCACCCCCAGTCGCTCGACTCCGCGCACGCCGCTCAGGCCGCGCACAAGCAGGGCAAGTTCTGGGAGATGAACCAGAAGCTCTTCGAGAACCTCGAGAACCAGTCGAAGAGCGATCTACGAAAGTACGCTCGTGAGATCGGCCTCGACCTCGACAAGTTCAAGGCCGACCTCGAGTCCGAGGAGACGAAGAAGATCGTCGCCGCCGACATGAAGGCGGCCGATGAGCTCGGCCTCGACTCGACGCCGCTCATCTTCATCAACGGCCGCAAGTTCAAGGACGCCGGCAAGTTCGTCCAAGACTTCGAGGCGTGGCTCAAGCTCGACATCGTGATGAGCGGGCAGAAGCCCGCGGAGGCCACGGAGAAGTACAAGGCGCTGGCGAAGCTCCTTCAGCTCGAGGAAGAGGGCGGGGGTGACGGCAAGACGCCGCCGCCCGGAGGCAGCGGCGACCCGGCTCCCTCGAGCAGCGCGAGCGCCGGCCCGCCGGCGGGGAGCGCCTCGGCAGGGCCCGCGACGAGCGCCAGCGCTGGGGCCCCCAAGAAGACGCCGTGAAGGTCTCCGACCCGTGCGGCTGCTTCCCGACGGGTCGCCACTACCCCGGCATCGCCCACCTGATCCGGGTGCGGGCGGTCGGCGTGGTCGCCGAGATCGATCCGGAGACGTCCTGGGTCGAGGCGCCGATCGCGTTCATCGATACCGAGACGACCGGCCGCGACTCGACGCGTGACCGCGTCATCGAGGTCGGCGTGGTCATCTCGCGCGGCGGGGTCATCGTGCGGCGCGAGAGCTGGCTGCTGGATCCCGGCGTGCCGATCCCGGAGGAGAGCTCCAACATCCACGGCATCAAGGACGAGGACGTGCGGGGCAAACCCAAGTTCGCGGACGCGGTCCCCGAGATGCTCGCGGTCCTCGAGGGCGCGATCCCGGCGGCGTACAACGCAGGGTTCGACCGCAACTTCCTGCACGCGGAGCTCGCGCGCGTCGATCGCGCGTGGCCCCATCTGCCGCCGGCCTTCCGGCGCGACGTCGAGTGGCTCGACCCGCTCGTGTTCGCGCGGGAGATCTACCGCGACGAGCAGAGCCGAGCCCTGTCCGAGATGGCGCAGCGGCTGGGCATCGTGCTGGAGAAGGCCCACCGCGCCACGTACGACGCAGAGGCGGCGCTCCAGGTGCTCTTGGCGCTCGGCAAGGACCCGCGGCTACCGCGCGGCTACGCGGCGCTCCTTCAAGAACAGCGGCGACTCGCGCGGCAGTTCGACGAGGCGCGGCGCTTCTGGCGCAAGCCGAGCTGACGCTCGGGCGCTGCGTGTGCTAGCCGTCGAGCGTGGCCGGCGAGGACGGGAAGAAGCGGCGGCTGCCCGTGCTGCAGCAGGCCCCCGAGGGCGGCGAGACCCCGCCGGAGGAGCGTCCCGCGTCGCACTGGGCGGTCGCCGCCGGGATCATCACGCTGCTCACGTGGCTGCTCTGCGCGGGGACTGCGAACGCGGTGCTCCAGCGGACCGGCCCCCACGCCGCGGCGGTGCTCGTCTCGGCCAACGTCGGCGCGCTGTTCGTCGCCGCCGCCGCGGCCGGGCTCGCGACGGGTCGCTTCGGTCTCAAGGCGATGGGGCGCCACGCGATCGTCGGCGCGCTCGTCGCGGCCGGGTTCGGCTGGGCGATGAGCTTCTCGTCCGGGCAGGGCGGCGCGAGCCTGCCCTTCTGGGCAGCGGCGCTGACCCTGCTCGCGGTCATCTCGGCCTCTGGGGCCGCGGTCGGATATCGCTTGGGGCGCAAGCTCAGGCGCGCTTGAGCGCGGCGCTCGCCAGCGGGAGCTCACCGAACACGACGCCCGACTCGGCGTCGCTCGCGTCGCTCGCGACATCGAGCAGCGGCCGCAACATGAACGCGCGCGCCGCGAGCTGCGCGTGCGGGATGACGAGCTCGGGCTCATGGATCGTCTCGCCCTCGATCCAGAGGATGTCGAGGTCGATCGTGCGCGGACCGTGGTGCTCGACGCGCACGCGCCCCAAGGTCTCCTCGATGCGCTGAAGGCGGTGCAGCAGGTCGGTCGCGTCGACCGAGGTGAGCACCAGCACGGCGCCGTTCACGAAGTCGCCTTGGCCAGCCGGCCCGCCCTCGGGGCTCGTCTCGTAGAGCGGAGACACCTCGGTCACGTGGAGCTCCTCGTCTGCGCGGAGCAGCTCGAGGGCTCTGGCGATGTTCTGCAAGCGATCGCCGACGTTCGAGCCGAGCCCGATGACGACCCGCCGTATGTGATCCACGCTCCCCCTCTACACCAAGTGGGGCCGCGGCAACAGGCGGTGAGCGCGGCGAGGCCCGACACTTGCTAGGCGCTGGAGACGCCACTTCCGCCGGAGGAGCCGACCCGTAGCATGCTGTGATCATGAAGCAGCCCCCGAACCCGTTCGCTCCTCCTGGGGCGGAGGGCGCGCCGCCGCTGGGCCCGGCAGGCGCCTACGCCAGCGTGCCGTTTTACCGAAAGAACAGCACCGCCTCTGCGCTGCTGCTGCTCGCGCTCGCGCTCGCCTTCGCGGGCCCCTTCTTCCTGGCGCGCACGTTCATCGGCCTGTTCCCCGGCGCCGGCGCGCTGCTCAGCCTGGTGCTCGGCGCGCCGCTGCTCGCGGTGTGCGTGATCGTGCTGACCGGCGACGTCTACTACGACGCCTACGACGAGCGGCAGCAGCTCAAGAAGTGGGGCATCGGCAACAAGGTCGTCGCGGCGCTCATCATCGCGGGCTGGGGCTACACGATGGTGACCAGCGTCATGTCGTAGCGGACCCTCAGGCCGCGACGTCGCTCGACCGGCGACCGCCGCCCATGCGTCGCCCCTCGGGGCGCGGCGGGAAGACGCGGCGGTCGTCGAAGGCGCGGCGGCCGAGGAGCGAGCGGCGCGCGGGGCCGCTCTCGGTCTGCTCCAAGAACAAGCTCCGCAGCTCCTCGAACGTCCTCGGCATGTGCTGCGCGACGACGGTCGCGTGCCCGCGGCACAACAGGACCGTCGTGCCCTCGACGACGACGCGGCTGAGCTTCGAGCTGGGGAGCTCTTGGTTGCAGACGGCGCACGGCGCTCGGTTGGTTCGGCGTTGCATGGCCCGCCCAAGGAACCGAAAGCCAGCCCCGTGGGCCAACTTCTCGCCGCCGACCTCGCCCCCCTCGCGCCGCGAGGGGGGCGGGGGGTGAAACCGCGGCAACACGCCCATCGAGCCGGATGGCCGGCCTATTCCCAACCCCGTCAGTGGTGGGCGCGAGCCGAGGCGCGCTTCTGCTCGGCCCAGGCGATGACCTTGTCTGCGGGGCTCGTGCCCGTGAAGCGGCCGAGCTCCTGGATCCCGGTGGGGCTCGTCACGTTCACCTCGGTGAGGTGCTCCCCGATCACGTCGAGGCCGACGAAATGCAGGCCGTCCCTGATGAGCCGCGGCGCGATCGCGCGGATGAGCTCGTGCTCGCGAGGCGTCAGCTCGCAAGGGACGACGTTGCCGCCGACGTGGATGTTCGAGCGGATGTCGTCCGCCCGCGGCACCCGCAGGATGGCGCCGAGCGGCTCACCCTCGAGCAGCAGGATGCGCTTGTCCCCTTCGGTCACGCTGGGCAAAAACTCCTGCACCATCGCGAGCCGCTTGCCCTCGTACGTAACGACGTCGGCGATGGCGCGCGCGTTCTTGTCGGCGCGGGCGAGCTTCATCACCCCGACGCCGCCGGCGCCGTCGAGCGGCTTGATGACCGCCGCGCCGCCCACCTCGTCCACGAAGCCGAAGATCGCGTCGCGATCGGCCGTCACGATGGTGCGCGGCATCCACTCGCTGAAGTTGAGCGCGTAGAGCTTCTCGTTCGCGTCCCGCAGGCCCCGCGGGTCGTTCACGATCAGCGGGCCGCCGCGCGCGTGCTCGAGCAGCAAGGTCGCGTAGCTGTAGGCGCGATCGAACGGGGGATCTTTGCGGATGAACACCACGTCCGCGTGATCGAGCTCGAGCTCGTGCACGGGCCCCGAGAGGCGGATGCGAGGTGCGTCGTCGTGGATGGTCAGCGGGCGCACGCGCGCGAACGTGCGGCCCCTGCGGACGCCGAGATCCGACACCAGCGCGTGCAAGCTCTCGTGCCCGCGCGCCTGCGCGGCCTCGATGAAGGCGAACGTCGTGTCCTTGTCGGGGCTCACCCGGTCGAGGGTGTCCATCACGAAGACGAATCGCATCGAGGCCTCCTCCTTGTCATACTGCCGGGCGAGGTCGTCACCCGTGAACGCTCTGCGCGCAAGCGCCTTCTTGCTCTCGCTGCTCGTGGCCTGCTCTGCGGCGGGCCCGGCGCCGGAGGTCGTGAGCCCCGAGCCCAGCGCCGAGCGGCCGACCCGCGTGCCGATCGCGGAGCCCAAGAAGCCTGCCTCCCCACGCGGCGACGATCGCTTCGCGATCGCCGCCGAGAACGCGACGGCGGTCGAGGCGGCGCGCGAGATCCTCGAGGACGGCGGCTCGGCCGTCGACGCCGCGATCGTCACGGTGCTCGTCGGCTGCGCCGCGCACCCCGCGTCGTGCGGTCTAGGCGGCGGAGGTGCGGCGCTCTTCTTCGACGCCCAGACGAAGAAGACCGAGTACCTCGACTTTCGCGAGGCGGCGCCCTCGGGCATCAAGAACGCCGACTACCTCAGCAAGAACCCACCGGAGAAGCGGCGCGGCGTCATGGTCGGCGTGCCCGGGCTCGTCGCGGGGCTCGCCGAGCTGCACGCCCGCGGCGGCAAGCTCCCGTTCGCGACGGTCGTGGGCGCGGCCGCTGACGCGGTCGAGCGAGGGATCCCGCTGTCGGCGTACATGGCGCAGGTGCTCGAGTGGAACCGCAAATGGCTCAAGGCCGATCCGCGCGCGGCGGCCTTGTGGCCCGCGGACGCCGAGGGCCGCGTCGGCGAGACGCTCAAGAACCCTGCGCTGGTGAAGGCGCTGCGCTCCATCGCCGCGGGCGGCAAGGACGCGTTCTACAGCGGCGCGCTCGGGACCGACGTCGTCACCACGGCTCGCGACGCTCAGAGCCGCGTGCTCATGAAGGACCTCAAGGAGTACCGCGTGGTGTCCCGCGCGCCGCTCGAGGTCGAGTGGGAGGGGCGCAAGCTGGTGACCGCGCCGCCACCCTCGGGGGCGGGGCTCGTCGTCGCCGAGCTCTTTCACAGCTTCTCGGCGCCCGATCTGAAGCAGCTCGACGCCGCGACCGGCTCCTACGTCCACATGATCGCGGAGGGCCTGCGCGCCGGCTACTCGGATCGCGCCCTGTTCGTGGGTGACCCCGAGTTCTTCAAGACGGAGATCTCCGCGACGCTCGAGCCTGCGCGGCTGAGGGCGCGCCGCGCGAAGTTCCGGCCCGACGCCACGATCATGCCCAAGCTCTCGAGCATCTCCGACGCCGGCACGTTCCACTGCGTCGTGGTGGACGCCGACGGCGACGTCGTGAGCCTCTCGGCCTCCCTGTCGAGCATGTTCGGCGCGAAGCTGGTGACCGAGTCCGGCTTCGTGCTCAATGACGCGCTCAGCGAGTTCACGATCGACGAATACGGTCAGCGTCCCGTCTCGCGCGGGCCGAACTTCGCCCGCGGCGGCGCGCGGCCCGTCTCGAACCTCGTGCCCACGCTCGTCTTCGAAGGCGGCGCTCCGGTCGTCGCGCTGGGCGGCTCGGGGGGGCTGCGCGCGACGAGCGCGGTCGCCATCGTGCTCTTCGCCCACCTGGCGTTCGGCGTCCCGCTGCCCGACGCCGTGGCCAAGCCGCGCTTCCACGTCACGAGCGCAGGAGCCCTCAAGCTCGACGCTCCGCTCCAGGGCCTCAAGGACGACCTCGTCGCTCGGGGTGAGGTGGTCGAGGTCGGCGCCCCGGGCTTCGGCGCGGTGACCGCCATCGGCCTGCGCCGCGAAGGCGGGCGCCGCACGCTCGAGCCTGTGTTCGACCCCCGCCGCGGGGGAGCCATCACGGTCGGCCACGACGTGCCCGCGCAGGAGTAACCTTCCCTGGTTTAGGCCGACGACCTCGAGCCCTCCGCGGTCGGCCGCGACCGCCTCGCGAGCCTTCAGGCAGGTGCCGGCGTGTCGTCGCGGGCGCGGGCATAGCGACCCGGCGGCTGCCCGACGTGCCGGCTGAACGCGGTGCTGAACGCGCTCGCCGAACCGTAGCCGACGCGCTCGGCGACCTCCGCGAGCCCCACCTCGCGGCGGCGAAGGAGGTCCTTCGCGACGGCCATGCGCCAGGTCAGCAGGTACTCGTTCGGCGGTAGCCCGACGGTGCGTGTGAAGCGCTCGAAGAACGCGGAGCGCGAGAGGCCGGCGGCCTTCGCGAGCTGAGGCACGGTCCACGCGCGCGCGAGCTGCGCGTGCATGCGCCGCATGGCGGGCGCGAGCTCGCGATCGGCCAGCCCGCGCAAGAGGCCGGGAGGCGCCTGCTCGGCGGGAGCGGAGCGCAGCGCCTCGATGAGCATGAGCTGCACCAGGTGCGTGAGCGCGAGGTCGCGTCCGGGCCTTCGTTGAAGGGACTCTTCGCCGACCAGGCCAACCAGGACCGACAGCCGCTCGACGCCGCGAACGTGCACGACGCGCGGCAGGAGCGACACCAACAGCCCTGCGTCTGGCGCGTCGAAGACGAAGGTTCCGCCGAGCATGCGCACGTCCGGGCGACCGCCCCGCGTCCCGTGTCGCACCTCGCCCGTGGCAGAGGCCATGGCCTTCGGATCGACCCGCTCGGGCGTCACCCGCTCGAAGCCCGACATCGTGAAGCCGGGTGTCGCCGGGAGCAGCACGAAATCGCCCGCCTCGAGCGTCAGCGCCGGGTGCCCATCGACGGCGAGGCGACACCGCCCCTCGAGCACGACGCTGAAGCTCGGCTGCCCGAAGTCCGAGTAACGGACGCCCCAGCGGCCGGCGCCGCTGATGCGCTTCGAGAAGACGGCTCGCGGCCGGAGCAGGGAGATGACTTCGGAGAGAGGGTCGCTCATGTCTGGACGATTGCGAATGAAACTAGGACGTATAGCGATAGATCGTCCGGACGTGAGTCGCCATGATGCTGTGCATGAAGACGGTGCTCATCACGGGTTGCTCCTCTGGTTATGGCCTCGAGACCGCGCGGCGGTTCCACTCGGAGGGGTGGAACGTCGTCGCCACCATGCGCGCCCCGCGCGCGGACCTTCTGCCTCTGGACGCGCGGCTCCGCGTCGTCGCGCTGGACGTGACGAAGCCCGAGAGCATCGCCGCGGCGCTCGAGGCGAGCGGGCCCATCGACGCGCTCGTCAACAACGCGGGCATCGGGCTGTTCGGAGCGTTCGAGGCGACGCCGATGGCCACGGTGCGCGAGGTGTTCGAGACGAACACGTTCGGCGTCATGGCGATGACCCAGGCGGCGCTGCCCCAGATGCGCGAACGCCGCTCGGGCCTGGTGGTCAACGTGACCTCGAGCGCGACGCTCGCGCCGATGCCGCTCGTGGCCGTGTACACCGCGAGCAAGACCGCCATCGAGGGGTTCACGGCGTCGCTCGAGCTCGAGCTCGCGGAGCTCAACGTGCGGGTCAAGCTGGTCGAGCCGGGCTACGGGCCGAGCACGCGCTTCACCGAAAACGGAGGGGCGCGGATGGCCGGGCTCATCAGCGAGCCGTACGCTCCCCTCGCGGCGCGCATCTTCCAGTCGCTCGGCAAGCCGAGCGCGGTCACCACCGCAGCCGACGTCGCCGAGGGAGTCTGGCGCGCCGCCAACGACACGACCGGGCAGCTTCGATTCGCAGCTGGACCCGACGCCGTCGCGCTCGCCAAGGCCCGCTGAGCGAGGCCGCGCGGCGCGCTCGGTGAAATGAGGCCCGATCCCCCTCACCCCCCACGACATGCCCGCGCCGGAGTAACCTTCCTGAGGGGCGCGCGTAGGGGGGAGAGCACATGGCGCGAGACGACGGATCCGTACCGAAGATCGCTTCTTCGGAGATCACCCGCGAAGAGGACTACAAGAGCCGTCCTCGCGGCGGGGAGCTGCCTGGCCCCGATCCGGAGGCCGAGCTCGGCGTCGGGCGGCGCTCGTTCTTGAGGAGCGTCGGGCTCGCGGGCGCGGGGGCCGCGGTCTTCGGGGGAGGGCTGCTCGCCATCAGCAAGCGCCGCGGAGGCGCGCCTGCGCCCGAGCTTTCGGCTCTCAAGGAGCTGCCGATCGCGTCGGCGCCGTCCGCGCGCGCCCTGTCTTCCGTGGCGCTCGGCCCTGACGACAAGCCGACCAGCCTGCAGGACATCACCACCTACAACAACTTCTACGAATTCGGGCTCGACAAGGAAGACCCAGCCCTCAACGCGGGCACCCTGAAGACTCGCCCGTGGACCCTGCGGCTCGGCGGGGAGGTGCACGAGCCGCTCGAGCTCGACGTCGACGACCTCAAGAAGCAGACGCCGCTCGAGGAGCGCACCTACCGCATGCGCTGCGTGGAGGCGTGGTCGATGGTCATCCCTTGGCTCGGCTTCCCGCTCGGCGCCCTGCTCCAGCGAGCCCGCCCGACGACCCGCGCGAAATACGTGGTCATGAAGACCCTCTTCGACCCCCAGCAGATGCCGGGGCAGCGCGACTCCGTCTTGTCGTGGCCCTATCAAGAGGCGCTGCGCATGGACGAAGCGATGCACCCGCTGACGCTGCTCGCCGTCGGCCTCTACGGTCGAGAGCTGCCCAACCAGAACGGCGCGCCGCTGCGGCTGGTGGTGCCCTGGAAGTATGGCTTCAAGGGCGTGAAATCGATCGTCAGCATCGATCTGGTCGAGCAGATGCCGAAGACCACGTGGAGCCTCGCGGCGCCCAAGGAGTACGGCTTCTACGCCAACGTGAACCCCGACGTCGATCACCCCCGATGGAGCCAGGCGACCGAGCGCCGCATCGGGGAGGTGTCGCGCCGCAAGACCCTGCCGTTCAACGGCTACGCCGAGCAGGTGGCGCACCTCTACGACGGGATGGATCTGCGGAGGTACTTCTGAGCGGGCGAGGCCGTGAGGCGTGGCTCCCGTGGGCGATGTGGCTCGGTGGCGCGCTGCCGGGCGTCTCGTTGCTCGTGCGCGGGCTCACCGGCGATCTCGGCCCGAACCCGGTGAGCGAGGCGCTCAACGCCTGCGGCGAGCTGGCGATCAAGCTGCTGCTGCTCACCCTCGCTTGCACGCCCGCGCGCATCGTCTTCGGGTGGGCGTGGCCGTTGCGGGTGCGCAAGCACCTCGGGCTGTTGGCGTTCGCGTACGCGGTCGCCCACTTCTTCGTCTACGTGGGCCTCGATCGCGCCGGGGCGCTCGGCACGATCGTCGCCGACATCAGCGAGCGACCGTTCATCATCGTTGGCCTCGCGGCGCTGGCCCTGCTCGTGCCCCTCGCCGCGACCTCGTCGAAGCGCGCCATTCAACGGCTGGGTGGCCGACGCTGGAACCGCCTGCACCAGCTGGTCTACGTGATCGCGATCCTCGCGGTGGTGCACTTCTTCATGCGCGCCAAGAAGGACACCACCGAGGCTCTCGCCCACGGTGGTGTGCTGTTGGTGCTGCTCGCCGTGCGCGGGGTCGACACGCTGAAGCGTCGCGCGCGGGGGAGGCGCAGGCCTCAGAGCTTGGAGGCGGCGTGATCCGTCGTCATCCAGCGTCACCTTCCTGACGCGGGGCAGGCAAACCCGCAAGATCCGCCTGGCACGAGTGCTGCTACGGTTCGATCCATGCGACCAACGCGTTGCTGGCTGGCAGCAGGAGTGACGCTCTGGCTCAGCGGCTGCGGGAACGCCCTCGTGGAGGGCGAGGGCGGCGCCGGCGGCGAGGCCGCGAATGGCGCGGGCGGTCAAGGCGAAGGTGGCGGGGGCGGCGCGGCCACGACCCCATGGCAGGCCTGCCCCCTCTACGTCGATCGACCCAACGGGCCGCAGGCCGAGTGCGCAACGTTCCAGGTTCCGCTGCGCTGGTCCGAGCCGGAGGGGCCCACGATTGGCATCTTCGTGCAGCGTCTCTTGGGTGACGGGCCGCGTCGCTCCCAACTCTGGCTGCTGGAGGGCGGGCCTGGCGGGTCTGGGGCGGACTTCGACGAATGGATGGCGGCGCTGCACCAGAGCGACCCAGCGCTCGATCTCTACGCCATCGATCACCGCGGTGTCGGGCGCTCGGCCCGCCTGACCTGTGAGGCGCAAGAGACCCCGACGAGCGATTGGGGCATCTCCGTCTCTCCCTCCGAGGCAGCGGCGTGCCACGCAGCCCTAACCGCGCAATGGGGCGGCGATCTCGCCGAATTCTCGACCACCGCCGCCGCGCGCGACCTCGGTCATCTGATCGAGGTGAACCGAGAAGACGACCTCGGCGTGCTGCTGTACTCCGTGTCCTACGGCACGTATTGGGCACACCGCTACCTGCAGTTGTTTCCCGACCAAGCGAGCGGTGTCGTGCTCGACTCCATCGCGCCTCCTGGCATCGACTTCGTCACCTACGACGAAGACTTCGATCGCGTCGGGCGAGACTTCCTCGCCCTATGCGCCGCTGACGGCGTCTGCTCCGCCAAGCTGGGCTCGGATCCATGGTCCGCGTTGGAGAGCTTGGCGAGCGACCTCGACGCGGGACATTGCGCGGCGGTGCAGCAAGCCTGGGGTCTAAACCGTGAGGCCCTGCGCCTCGTGCTGGCGGTATTGCTCATGAGCCCCATCACGCGCACCTACCTGCCCGCCACGATCTACCGGCTGCAGCGCTGCGAAGAGGCCGATGTCGCGGCCATCGATCGAATGCTCACGCTGTTGTTCGGCGACCAGACGACCAGCTATTACGACACGCTCTCCTCGGACGCTCTCTTCTACAACGTCTCCTTGTCCGAGCTGTGGCCCGACCAGGAGCTGCATCCGACGCTCGCGGAGATCGAAGAAACGGAGAGCTCGCTCTACATCACGACCGGGCTGACCCCGCGGGTTGCCGCCGTACAGAGCGAGTGGCCGGCCTACGCGGACGACGCCTACGTCGATGCCTGGGCCAGCACACAGACGCCGATCTTGATGCTCAACGGCGATCTCGACCCCATGACCCCCTTGTGGCTCGCCGAGCTCACCGCCCCCCATTTCACCGATTCCAACCAGCACTTCGTCATCATCCCCCGCGCGGCCCATTGTGTTACCGCCCAGACTCCGACCGTATTCGGCCAGCCGATGTGCGGCCTCGAGGTCGCGCGCTCCTTCTTCGCCGACCCCATGGCGCCGCCGGACACTCGTTGCCTCGATCAGATCCCAGCCGAGTCGTTCGCGGGCGATCCAGGGCTCAACAACCTCGTCTTCGGTACGGTCGATCTATGGGAGAACGTCTCCGGCTTCAGCGCCCAAGCCGAGCCATCACGCCGTGTCCTCCGGCAGCTGAAGCACGTCCGGCGCTCGGTCGACAGGCACCTGCGCTGACCCAAGCCAGCTCTCCAAGGCGCCCGAGCCGTTCCCATCCCCGCGCGTAGGCACAAAGAAGAACACCACCGAGTCTCTCGCCCACGGTGGTGTGCTGTTGGTGCTGCTCGCGGTGCGCGTGGTCGACACGCTGAAAGCGACGCGCGCGCGGCCGCGGCAGGCCTCAGAGCTTGGAGGCGGCGTGATCCCAGTTCACGAGGTTCCACCAGGCTTCGACGTACTTCGGCCGCGCGTTGCGGTAGTCGATGTAATACGCGTGCTCCCAGACGTCGCAGGTGAGCAGCGGGGACTTGCCCTCGGTGAGCGGGCAGCCCGCGTTGCTGGTCTGCACGATCTCGAGCGCGCCCGAGCCGTTCTTCACGAGCCAGGCCCAGCCGGAGCCGAACTGCCCCACGGCGGCCGCGCTGAACTTCTCGCGGAACGTGGAGAAATTCCCGAAGGCCTTGTTGATGCCCTCGGCGAGCGCGCCGGTCGGCTCGCCGCCGCCACCCGGCTTCATGCTGTGCCAGTAGAAGGTGTGGTTCCACACCTGCGCGGCCTGGTTGAACAGCGCGCCTGATGCGGTGCGAACGAGGTCCTCGAGGCTCTTACTGGCGAGCGACGCGTCGGCCGCCACGAGCTCGTTGAGCTTCGTGAGGTACGCGTTGTGGTGCTTGCCGTGGTGGAAGTCGAGCGTCTCGGCGGAGATGTGGGGCGCGAGAGAGTCCTTCGCGTAGGGCAGCTCAGGCAGAGTAAAGGCCATGGTCGTGTCTCCTCGAGGTCAGTGGGACCGGGAGACTTCCGCCGGAGCGGCGACGTTGCAAGCCTTTACTGTTCCCCTGCGGAACGTTTTGGTCGCCTCTTAGAACGACGCGACCATCTGGATGTTCTTGTCCTCGTCGAGATCGGACGCGATGGCGTAGCCCACGCCCGAGCGCTCGGCGGCGGCGACCGAGAAGCCTCGCATGTTGCCGACGTACACCGGCGCAGGCGTCTCGCGCACGACCCGCGGCTTGAGCCGCGTCAGCTTGAGCGGGATCTTGTGCGGGTCGAACACATAGACCGTGAGCCGGTGGCCCTTCAGCTTGTACTGGAGCGCGGCGGCCGTCCTCGAGTCGCGCAGGGCGTGGATGCGCGCGCCATCGAAGCTCGGGCTGTCCTTCGTATAGCGCAGCACCGAGAGCGCAGGCCGGCGCACGGGGACGCCGACGTACGGCTCGAGCCGCGTGAGATCTTCGGGGTTGCGCTCTTCCGGCGGCAGCGGGTTCGCGTGCTGCGACACCAGATCGTCGAGCAGCGCGTCGAGCGACTCGTCGTTGGCCGCCTTCTTCTTCGCGAGCGCGGTCGGATCGGGCACCGCGAGCGCCTCCGAGAACGAGCGCGGGGCGCTCTGCTGCGAGCGCAGCACCACGACCACGACGAAGCACGCGGCGACCGCGACCGCTCCGGCGATCGCTGCGGTGCGCGCGCGAGCGCGCCCACCCCCGGTCTTCCACGCGACAGCGGCGCGCGTGTCTTGCTCGGAGGCGCGCGCCTCGACGACGCCGGGCCTCGGGGCGGCCTCGAGCGCCGTCAGCATCCGCGCCTCCATCGAGGAGGGTGCGCGCCGCGTGCATGAGCGTCGCAGGCTCGCCCGCATCGAGCGAATGAGCTCGAGCTGGCTGCGGCAGGGCTCACACGCCGTCAGGTGCGACTCGACCTCGAGGGTGTGGGATGGGTCGAGCTCGCCATCGGCGAGCAGCATCACCGAGCGGGAACAACAGCGGGGGGCGTCCTTCGCCTTGATGGCGTTCATACGGCTGCGCGGCGGCGGGTGCGGAAGGTGTTGATGTCGGTGGGGGGACGAACGGACTCGGGCTCGGGCTTGGCCTCTTCGGTCTCGGTCACGATGCCCATCGCGATCGCGTGATCGCGAAGGCGCCCTTGCAGGAGCTTTCGGCCGCGGTGAAGGCGGCTCATGACGGTACCGATTGGGCAGCCCATGACCTCTGCGATCTCTTTGTACGACAGCTCTTCGACGTCAGAAAGGATCACGGCGAGGCGGAAGTCGGGCGGGAGCTCGTCGAGGGCTCGCGTGAGCTCGGCCTCGACCAGCGGCTTGAGGGCCTGGCTCTCCGGGTCGCGGATGCTCCGCATCGTGGAGGCGCCGACCCAACCGTCCGCGACCGGGTCGATGGCGGGACCGTCGAGCAGGTCTCGCTCCATCCCCCCGCGGCGGTAGCGGTTGATGAACGTGTTGGTCAGGATGCGCAGCAGCCAGGCCTTCAGGTTCGTTCCCGCCTCGAACTGGTCGCGGGCGCGCATCGCCTTGACGAGCGTGTCCTGGACGAGGTCCTCCGCTTCGCTCGAGCCGCGGGTCATGCGAGACGCGACCCCGTAGAGCGTGTCCAGGTGGGTCAACATCTCGATCGCGAAGGGATCGGTCGCCCCGGAACGGGCGCCCTCCTCCTTCACGCTCTCGGGCTTTCGGAAAAAGAAGAACGCCATCCTGGTCTCTCAACCGCTGAGGGTGCTCATCATTCCCGGTGGAGCAAGCTCGGCCCAACCTTTGGCCACCGTCTCGCCCTGGGCGAACAGCCCGTCATCGCGAAGAACCCACGGGAAACAGCCAGGAGCCCCAAGCGAGCCTGGCTATTTGCTCAGCTCCTCGAGCCGATCAAAGATCCTTCGACCGGCGGGCCAGCTGCTCCTCCAGGGCCTCGACCCTCTGGTTGAGCCTCTGGACCTCTTCGCGCAGCTCCGCGAACGACTTGGCCGTGGGCACCAGCGAGGAGAGGGACGTCTCCATGAGCTCGCTGAGCCGCCCCTTCTTCTCTTCGCCCTTCTTGTCGTCGGTCTTGAGGTCTTCGACCTCGACCGGCGGCTCGGCGGGGGTCTCGGGCGCCTTCGCCTCGACCGGGGGGGCGTGGGGCGTGGTGGAGCCAGGGATGAAGCGCCCCAGCGTGCCCTCTTTGAGCTGCGTGAGGAGCCGGCCGCCGCGCTCTTGGATGAGATCCCGCAGCGCGGCGAGCGGGACGCTGCGCGGCTGCGACTTCAGGTCCTCCGACAGGATCAGCGCCAGCGTGACCTCGGTTTTGTCTTCCTTGGTCTTGTTGTCGATGATCTGCACCTCTTCACCGGCGCGGACCATCTCCCCGATCTGCTGGAGCGTGACGTACTTGCTGTCACGCGTGTCGTAGAGCTTGCGGTTCGAGTAGCGCTTGATGACGCGGCGCGGCCCGTGGCTCTCGCCGGCCGACGGCTCTTTCGACGTCGTTTCCATGGCTCGTTGCGTCATGCTCGCATCCGGGTCTTTCCGGCGCAAGGAGCCGGCGCCTCCCCGCCGAAAGTTCGTGCGATTCGAGGGGTCGGGGTATAGCCGGGCGACTCGCCCCGCCTCGGGCCGCGAGGCATCCACCATGGTCAAAGGTACGGGAGCGCGGCACCTCTTCCTTTGGATCGTCCTCGTGCTGCTCGGGCTGGGATGCGGCGCGAGCCGCAACGTCCCCGAGCTGTTGACCCTCACCGAGCTCGCTCCGAGGGTCGTCGGCCCCACCGACCGGGTCGACATTCACGGACGCGACCTCCCCGTTGGCTCGGTCGGCGACGCGGTCGTCACCTTGCGCGGTGCGCTCTACCGACCGGGTGAGGCTCCGCAGCTCGAGCGCGAGATCACCATCCCGGCTGCGCGCGTGGAGCGAGACCGCGTCTCGTTCGAGATGACGGACGCGCTGCTCGAGCAGCTTACGGGGCTCGGTGACGAGGCGAAGCACACGACCTTCAGGGGCACGGTCGAGGTCAGCCTGCCTGGGGCCAAGTCTTCGATCCCGGTCCTCGGTACGCTCAAGAGCGAGATCGTCCTCGACGTCTTGCCCCGCGCCCCGAGCAAGCGACACCAGGAGGCCGCCGACGCGCGCACCGCGCACGCCCAGACCTTCTTCGGCTGGACGCTCGAGCAGGAGCCAGGCGCCGCGGGCCTCGTCGTGCGAGACGTGAAGCCAGGCGGCCCCGCCGCGCTCGCGGGGGTCGCGCCGGGCGACGTGGTGGCCACCTTCCATGGCGTGACCGCGCTCGCGCCGAGCGACGTGGTGCCCAGCGGCCTCGAGGGCTCGCTGTCGGCGACCGTCCTGCGCGGCGACCAGACCCTCGACGTCACGTTGGACGCGCGCGGCTTCCGCGGCGAGGTCGAGGCGGGGCTGATCGAGGGGGTGGTGATCCTCGCCACGCTGCTGCTGCTCTTGCTGGCGTTCGGCACCCGCCTCGGCGCCGGCTTGTCGTGGTTCGGTCATCGGATGCGTGAGGAGCTCCATCGCCACCGCACCCCAGGGGGCGGGCTCGTCGCGGCGCTGCTCCGCGCGGCGATTTCCGACGTGCGCCACGGCGCAGGGGCCCCTGTCGCCGGGCTCGCGGGGATCGCGCCGTTCGTCGTCGCGGCGGGCATGACGCTCTCCTTCGCCTCGCTCCCTGCGGTCGAGCTGTCGCGGCGCGCAGAGCTGGATCTCGGCATCCTCTATCTGCTCTCGGTGACGGCGCTGCTCTCGATGGGGCTCGTCACCGGAGGGTTCTCGACCACGCGCTCGATCATCGGCCGCCGGCTGCGCGCCGTCGTCGAGGTGATCGTGTGCGAGCTGCCGGCGGCGTGCGCGCTCGCGGCGGTCGTCGTCACGACGGGGTCGCTGCGAGTTCGCGACGTCGTCTTCGCCCAGGTCGGTGGTGGCGGCACCTGGCTCGAGGTGGGCTCGTGGCCGTGGGCGTGGAACGCGCTCAAGAGCCCGCAGCTGTTCGTCCTCTTCGTGCTGTTCTTCGTCACGGCGCTCGTCGATGGCGCTGGCCGACGCGAGCAGCGATCGCAGGTCGGGACGCTCGCGTTCTTCTTCGCCGAGTGGACCCACGTCTTCGTGATGTGTGGCCTCGGCACGATCGCGTTCCTCGGCGGCTACGCCGTGCCTGGCCTCTCGGCGCACGACCTGTACGCCGGCGGATGGATGCTCGCGCTCGGCTGCGCGGTCTTCTTGCTCAAGTGCTGGGCCCTCACGGCCCTCGTGCTGCTCTCCCGCGCGGCCCTCCCCCGGATCAGGCCTGATATCCTGCTCCGGATCGGCCTTCGCGTGCTCTTGCCCGCCTCGCTCGCGGGCGTCGCGGCGACCTTCCTGGTCGTGCGATA
The DNA here is from genome assembly GCA_016719945.1 of Polyangiaceae bacterium. Lineage (GTDB taxonomy): Bacteria > Myxococcota_A > Polyangia > Polyangiales > Polyangiaceae > Xiheicaenibacterium. The sequence continues at coordinate 55,368 of JADJYE010000010.1, forward strand.
TCCGCTCTTGCCGGCCGCGGAGCGGGCGCTCGGGCTGGTGACGATGTGCACCGTGGTCCTGCTCCTGGTGCTCCTGGTCGGCCACGTCGTCACCTCGCTCCGGGGCGCGCGCCCCGAAGACGGACGCCTCCGCGTCCGGGTGAATCCGATCCTTTGATCCCTCCTGCCCCCTTTCCGCCCGACGCGCTCGGGGCTTAGGCTCTCCGTCCGTGGCTCCCCACTCTGGCAACTGCACCACTTGCGGCCTCCCGCTCGCCGGTCCGACGTGCAGGTCGTGCGGCGGCACCTCGAGGTCCATCGCGCTGGCCGACGGCGCGGCGAGCGCCGCCAGCGCCTTCGCGCCAGATCCCGCGCGGCCCGAGCTCGATCTCGCGTACGAGGCCTGGGCCGCGGGCGATCTCACCCGCGTGGTGTCGCAGTGTCTCTCCGCCGAGGGGGCGGAGGGCGCGTCGATGCAGCAAGGCGCCGACGGGCCGATCTTCAAGGCGCTGTGCCGCGGGCTGGCGATGTTCATCCGCCTGCGCGCCGATGGTCAGGTGGAGCTCGAGGTTCCGGTCGTGCGGCTCCCGCTCACGCACTACACGGCGGCGCTTCGACTCCTGCTCGAGCTGTCCGATCGCGACGAGGTCCCGGTCCGCTTCTCCACGCGCGGGGAGCTCGCCATTGCGCGCTTCGTGGGCCGTCTCGGCGCCATGTCACCGAGCGCCCTGTGCGCCGCGCTTCGAGCCACGACCTCCTCCGCGGGCGAGTGCGCGCGGCTGCTCGTCGGCGCGCTCCAAGCGCGGGAGCTCACCCCGGACGAGCACGCAGATCTCACCATCGAGGCCCTGCCCGTCGGGCTGCTCCTCGACCTCGACGGGCCCGGGTCCAGCATCCCTCTTCGCAGACCGCAGCAAGGCGCGCCTCTCGGCTCGCTCGAGCCCCTCGTCGGGCCGAGCGGCGGCGCTCCCCAGGAGGTGCCTCCCGTCTTGATGCCGAAGGGTGGCGTCCAGCACACGCCGCCCCCGCGCGGCAAGGTCCCCACGCCCGCGCGGATCGGCAGGCCGACGCCTGGAGTGTTGCCGTTGCCTGGGCCGGGGGCCAAGGCGGCGAGGGCGCCCAGCGAGGGGCCGCGCGCCGCCCTGGCTCCGCCGACCACGCCCGCCGCGCAGGCGCCGCGAGCCCCCCTCGTCCCGCCGCCGAAGGCCGCTCCTGCGCCGCAACCTCAGCAGGGCGTCGGCCGGACCATGGTCAGCGCGGACGCGATGGCCAACACGTCGCCCTCCGCGGGCCTGTCTGGCTTTCCGCCGCCCCCACCCGACCCGCTGGGCGACACGTTCATCGGCAACAGCGCCGGATCCCCGCCCCCCAAGACCGGCTCGAGCGCGGCGGACGCGCTCGCCGAGCTGCTCCACAAGGCGCAGACGCTGGGCGCCGTGCTGAGCTTCGCCGACCAGCCCGCGACGATGTGCCTGCTCATTCGGGCGACGGTCTATCGAGCGATCCAAGAGGTCGACCCGACGGTCAGCGACGCGGTCGCGCTGCTGTACGCGGAGACCCAGCCGCTCATCCGCGAGATCTACATCACCGCGCCAGGCAAGCGCCGTGGCTCGATGGCCATCCCGCCCACTTCGCCTGCGTTCGAGGTGATGGCCCGCATCGTCGCGCAAGGTTGCGCGGTCTCGGGGTCCCCTCCGCTCCAGGTCCAGCCCATCACCACCGCGCAGGACGCCAAGCAGCACCTCGCGCGGTACGTCTCCGAGATCGACCAAGCGCCCTCCGACCCCGACCTCCGCCACTTCTTGGCGCTCGGCGCGTTGTGCGAGCTGCTCGCCCGAACGAAGCTGCCGCCCGCGACCCAAGACCGCCTCCGCGGGATCGTCGCGCACGCCAAGAAGGAAGGCGCGAAGCAGGCCGTCGTCGACCTCATGATGACCGCCCTCACCAGGATGATCGCATGATGGACCGCCCCACCGATCTCGCCGCGAAGATCCGCTCCTCGGTCGTCAGCGTCGTCTCGCCGACGGGCCGCGGCTCCGGGTACTGCGCCCTCTCGAACGGGCTGATCGTGACGAGCCTCGATGTGGTCGGGTACGAGCGCGAGGTGCAGATCATGCACGACGACGGCGCGCCCATCAGGGCCCTCGTCGTGCGCGCCAACGTCGCGCTCGACGTCGCCCTGTTGGTGCCCGTCGAGCCGGTCTCGCTCTCCCCGCTGGAGGCCGGCGCCGAGGCGAGGATCGGGGACTTCGTGCTGGTCGTCGGCCGCGCCGGCGCCGAGCCGATCGTGGTGCAGTCTCACGTCATCAGCACCGGCCGGGTGTGCGAAGGCTTCGCTCACATCCAGCTCGACGTGACCTGCGAAGACTCGCTGCGCGGAGCGCCCGTCGTGAACAAACACGGCGGGGTGATCGGCTTCGTGGTGCGACCCCGCGTCAACCGCATCAACGGCGATCGCCACGCGCGTCGGTCGGTCCACGGCCTCGTCTTGCCGAGCGCCGCGTTCGAAGGCGGGCTGATCAGCGCGGAGGGGTCTCCCGAGGAGCTGCTCGAGCTGCTGCCCGAATATGGCTGCCCGTCGTGCGACACGATCTTCGAGCCCGACATGGATCGCTGCGTCGAGTGCGGGACGCTGCTGCCTCACCGCTGGCTCGTCCCCGCCGCCCCGCCCGCCACGCCCTCGCTCAAGGGGTTGTTCGCGGTGAAGGCGGCGCTCGCTTCGCTGGGCATCCCCGCGAACCGCGCGCGCGTGGGCCCGAACGCGTGGCGGTTCTCACCCGCGATCGAGGGACAAGACGCCAACACCCAGGTCGACCTCGGCGCCGACGCGGCGGGCGACAACCTCGTGCTGCGGGCGCCTGTCGTGAGGCTGCCTGCCGAGGGCTTCGAGCACCTCTACAGGCACCTGCTCACGCAGAACGACGCGACCGCCGGGTACTATCGCTTCCGGGATCGCCGACCGAACGGTCTACCTGTCGCTGTTCGAGCCGACCTCCGCGCTCGACCCCGCGTCCTTCCCCACGCTCGTCTCCGAGTTCGCGTCGACCCTGGCCCGATACCGCGCGTTCCTCCACGAGGGCTTCGGGGTCGAGCCGGCGTACGAGCACGAGACGGACTGATCGGAAACATCGTGGCGGCTCACGCGTACACGGCGTCATGACCCCGGCCCGCGCCCTGCTCTGCCTCGCTCTGCTCTGCGCCTCGTGTCGCCAGAACGACGATCCCACCGGGGCCGATGAGGTGCTCGCTCGCGTCCAGGCCGACGACTACCGCTCGTGGGCCCGCGCACCGGGCTACGAGGCGCGCGTGCCGTCGTCCGCACCCCACTCCGACAACGTGGAGATCTTCGTCAACGACGTGGTGGAGGCGGCGCTCGCGAGCGACGGGCTGAGCGAGTGGCCCGTGGGCTCGATCATCGTGAAGGACGGCACCTCCGACGATGGCGAGCTCGAGCTCATCGCCCTGATGGAGAAGCGGGAGGACGGCTGGTACTGGGCCGAATACGACGGAAGCGGCGCCGCGCTCTACTCCGGCGACGTCGACGTCTGTGTCGACTGCCACGCGTCGGGCGGCGATTTCGTGCGCGCCTTCGCGCTCCCGTGACCCCGTTTCGCCGAAACGTTGCTCAGCGGAGCGCAGATTTGTCATGCTGTCTGCGATGTGGGAAAGGACTGCTCCCGTCGCGCTCCTCGGCTTGGCCCTCGCCGCGTGCGGAGGCTCGAACGAGAAGCCCGACAACACGGCCTGGCAGACGCGTGACGGGTTTCGCTCGATCGGCACCGACGAGAACGGCGAGATCGACACGAGCAAGACGCTCTACGGCGGGTTCGACTGGGTGGGCGTGCGGCACGACCTCATCCTCAACCCCGACAAGAAGCAGAAGGCGACCTGCGCGTGCCTGGCCGTCGAGGTCGGCAACCCGAACGACGACAAGTTCGTCTGGCGGAGCGCCATGCCGGATTCGAACCGCGCGAACCTGGCCGTCGCGGTGAGCGCCTTTGGCGTCGACTGCCCCGGCGGCGCGATCAATCCGGCCGACCGCAGGCCGAGCATCCAGGCCGTCGATCGCGTCGGCAAGGACATCGTCGTCGTGATCGAAGAGCTCCCGGCCGATCGCCCCATCGCCACCGGCGCGATCATTCGTCCGCCGGACCAAGGGGGCCACATCTACGTGCGCCCCCGCCAGAAGGAGCTCCCGTACGCGAAGACGGGCACGAAGGATCTCTGCCGCGTCTTCTGACGGAGCCGCGGCCTCGCCGCGCTGCGTCGCGGTCTGGGTCGTCGGGCCCTCTCGCTCATCGTGCTAGAGGTTCAGCGTGGACCCATCGCCCCGCTCCTGGGAGCTCGCCGACTCGCCTGAGGTCGACGAGCTCCAGCTGCTCGGCGCGTTCACCTCGGTCCCGACCGTCTGCGTCCCGTCCGGAGGCACCGTCGATCTCGAGCTCGCGCGCGAGCGCCTCGGCCCTGCGACCTGGGCGCTCGTCCGGCCGCCGATGACTGCCACGAGCGGCGCCTGCTGCCTGACGCTGCTCGAGCCCGCCGCGACCCCGACCGCCGAGCTGGAGGCCGCGGTCTCGTGCGCCGGCGCCTTGCTCGGGCTCTCCGCTGCGCGCTTCACGGGCGACCTGCCCGCGGCCGTACGTGCCGGCGCGGCCTCGGGCGCCGATGAGGCCCTGTGCCGGCTCACGCGCGCGGCGGGCCTCGAGCTCGGGCCTCCATCGTTCGAGCGCTTGGCGGTCGTCTGCGCGCACCTCGCCGCGCGAGCGCCGAGCGCGCCGCTCTTGATCCAAGGCCTCATCGCACCCCGGCGGTTCGCGAGCTTGGCCACCCGTGATCAACGGACCGGGCTCGGGCCCTGTCGGCTGGCTCTGTCCACGAACCCTTGCGCCGCGCTCGACGGCAGGCTTCCGCAGCGGTTGCCCGCCGAGCTCGAGGGCCTGGCGACGGAGGCGCGTGGGCGGCTCGTCGAGCTCGCCACACGGCTCGAGCTCGAGCTCGGACGCCCCGCGCGCGCCGCGATCGAGCTCGACGACGCGGGCCCTCGGCTGGTCGCGGTGCACGCGCTCAGGCGCTCTGGGCTCGTCGCCTTCGGTCTCGTTCACGACCTCATTCGCGGTGGGCTCCCCGTAGAGCGCGCGCTGAAGCTCATTGGCCACGAGGACGTGCTCGCCGCCGTGCAGCTCCGCATCGACGCCTCGCCGGACGACCCTCCCGTGATCGGCACCGCCGCCGGCACGGGTATCGCCGAGGGGCGCGTCTGTCTGACCCCGCGCGCCGCGCTCGAGCTCTCGTCCGCAGGCCTCCCGCCGATCCTCTTCGTGCACGACATCGAGCCAGAAGATCTGGACGCCATGCGCGCGAGCGCCGGCGTGGTCGCGGTACACGGAGGGTTGACCGGCGAGGCGGCGGTCGTCGCCCGTGGGCTGGGCAAGCCGTGCGTCGCGAGCGGGGCCGCGCTCTCCGTAGGTTCACACGAGGTCCGCTTCTCCGATCGAGGCACGCTGCGCGAAGGCCAGCGCGTCACCATCGACGGGTCGACCGGCGCGATCGCGCGGGGCGCCCACCCGCGATCGATGCCCGCTCCGAGCGCGGCGGTCGCGTTCGTGCTCTCGCTCCTCAGCGAGGCCTCGAGCGACGTCGTGGCCGCGGTCGATCACCCCGCGCACGTCACGACGGCGACGCGCCTCGGCGCGCGGCGCCTGATCGTGGCCCGCCCCGAGGCCGTCCTGCTCGACGCCGCAGAAGGCGGGCCAGAGGCCGTGGCGGCGGCGCTGCGAGCGATCTTCGAAGCCGCGAGCGGGCAGGTCGATCGCGTGTATGTCGTCCCGCCCGCCCCGGGTGTGGCGCTGCCGGCGCCGTTCGCCCGGCGCGTCGAGGACGCCGACGCGCGCGCCTTCGTCGCCGCCGCGCTACAGGCCGGCGAAGCCGCCGGAGTGCGCGTCGTGCTCGGTGAAGAGGCCACGGCGGCGGCCGGCGCGTCGTGCCGGCCCGAAGCGGTGCTCGCCGCGCGGATCCGCGCCGCGCAGCCTGCCAGACCTTCGTCGTAGGCCCGCGCGGCGGCGGCGCCGCGATCGTCGGCGACTTTACAGGGGGGACGTGGCGTTGCACGCTAGCGGCATGGGCATCTTCGACCGCATGGGCCGGGTCATCTCCAGCAACGTCAACGCCCTGCTCGACAAGGCAGAAGATCCGCAGAAGTCCATCGACCTGCTCGTCGATGAGATGAAGGAGCAGGTCCGTGCCGCGCGCAAGGAGCTGGTCGACGCGCTGGCCGCCGAGAAGGTCCTGCGCAAGAAGGTCGAAGATATCGACGTCGAGGTCGACAAGTGGGACCGTCGCGCGGAGCTGGCGCTCCGCGCGGACGACGAGAAGCTCGCGCGCGAGGCGCTCATGCAGAAGAAGCGCGTCGTCGGCGAGCGAGATCGCGCGGAGGCGATGCGCGCCGAGCAGCGCGCCGCGGCGCTGAACATGAAGACCGAGCTCGAGCGTATGGAGGCGAAGCAGCAGGAGTACGAGTCCAGGAAGGGCACGCTCGCCACGCAGGTGAAGCAGGCGAAGGCCGGCGGCGGCGCAGAGTCCCTCGGCGCGAAGCCCGGGGGGACCGCCTTCGACGAGTTCCGCCGGATGGAGGCGAAGATCGAGTCGCACGCAGACCACGTCGCTGCGTCTCGTGAGGTCGATGACGCGCTCGGCAAGGGTCCCAGCGAGGTCGACCTCGAGGCGAAGTTCCGCCGCCTCGAGGGCAAGTCGATGCCCGGCGAGCCGGCGACCGGGTCCCCCGAGATCGACGACGAGATCGCGAAGCTGAAGAAGAAGATCCGCATCGGCTCCTGATCGAAAGCATGTCGGCCCCCGCCATCTCGACCGACGACGCGCCGATCCAGGCGGCGGTCCTCTCCTTGCGCCTCGCGACCTCGGGCCTCGCTCCGGGGTCCGCCGGGCGCCTGCGCGACATCGCGAGCGAGGCCGAGGCGCAGGGGGCCACGCTCTGCGCGTTCGGTCCGTTCGAGGTCTGCCTCGCCTTCACCGACATCGAGGAGGCCGCAGCGTTCGCGGCTCACATCGTCGCCGCGAAGGGCGAGCTGCCACGCGCAGGGTTGTCGGTCGGCGATCTCACCCCCTACCTGCCAGGTGAGGGCTTCGTGAGGTTGTCGTTCGGCGCGCCCATCGTGGTCGCCACGGCGCTCGCGCGCCTCGCGCAGCCCGGCGAGATCATCGTCGACGCGGCCACCGCCGAGGGCCGCCTGCCCACCATCGGGCCCGAGCGCTCGGTCACCCTCGGCGGAAAGCCGCGCGTCGCGTACGCCCTCGACACGTCTTCGTTCGGCTCGACCGACGACTCCCTCGATCTCGCCTCGACCCACGAGACGATCGCCGCACCCTCTCCAGACGCCGACTCGTCCGTCGGGCGCGAGATGTTGGAGCTCGCGCGGGAGGCCCTCACCAAGACGCACGAAGTGAGCCTCGATCGCGCGATCGCGGAGCTCAACCTGACGGACGAGCACGCCGACGTCGTCGAGCGGCTCGCGGGCGTGCTCGCCATGACCCGCGGCGCAAAAGAGGAGGGGCTGCGCGTCTTGCGCCGCGCCGCCGAGGGCGAGCAGCGCGACGACAGGCGCGCGCGCGCGGTGCTCGCCTACGCGATCGGCGTGGCCGGCGCGGGGCGCCACGACGACGCGCTGCTCGAGGCGCTCTCGGCCCTGGCGATCACGCGCGCGCGCGGCGATCGCAGCGGCGAGAAGGCGTGCGCGCGGTTCCTCGCCCAGCTCTCCTTCTCGACCGGTCAGGCCGAGGCCGCCAGCGCGTGGGAGCACGTGGCTCAGGCCGCCGATCCTGTCGAGGGTTGACCGCCCCGACCTTTGCGATAAACAGCGCCCATGTCAGCCGAGCCGAGCGTCAGCGGATCGAACGAAGCGCCGGCTCGGCCCCGCCTTCAGCCGTGGATGAAGGTCGCGCTCGCGGTGACCGCGCTGTGCTTCGCGGGCGCCGGCGCTTGGTACTTCGTCAACGAGCCGAAGGTGCAGCGCACCGCGCCGGGCATCGACCTGCGCCACCAGGCTGCCGGCGTGCGCCTGCGCAAGGCGCAGAACGTCTCCCCCACGGAGGAGTACCCGGGCCCTGACGGTAAGGTCGTCTATCTGACCCAAGAACAGTTCCGCGTGGCCAACGCGGCCGCGTCGCTCCCGCTGCCCGGCTACGATCGGCAGCTCGCCGCCGCCCTCGCCATCGAAGACCCCGACGCCCGCGCGAAGAAGCTCGTCGAGATCGTCGAGAGCCCACCTCGGGGAGAAGAGGGTGACGCGACCGTGCTCTCGCTCTGGGCGCTGGTCATCGGAGCGCTCGCTGCGCCACCGCAGACCGCGGTCCAGAAGGAAGGCCGCGCTCGCGTCGACGCGGCGATCGGGTGCCGCTTCGTACCTCGCGCGAAGTCGCTCATGCCCATCCCCAAGTGCGCATCTCCCGCGACGCTCGTTCCCGCCTACGTCATGGCGGGCGTCGGCGCCGCGCCGCTCGTGCTCGTGCTCGGTGCGGCCCTCGTGCGCCGCAAGAGGCCCGCGGCCCCCGCTCCGTCCGATGCTCGCAAGCGCGCGAAGCGGCGCCGCGCCGACGGCGACGCCGCGCTCGACGCGAGCTGAGCCCACGCTCGGGCAAGCGACACCATAGCTGGCCCTCTTCGTCGGGGCGCAGGTTGCGCCGAGCGTGGGTGGGTCGTGGGCCTACGTGGTCGCGGCCTGCCCACCCGATTTCGGTTTCGGTGCCGTAAAACCTGTCTCCAGGGGGGAGGCTGAAGGGCGGCGCTGTTGCCTTTCATGGCAGGCTGGGCCGATACTACCCTTTCGCGCTTTGTCTCGATCCGAGGAGCCGACCATGCACCTGACCTCAAAGACCACTCGGTGGATGTCGCTCGTGGCGCTCGCCGCGACGCTGTCCTGCGGTGATGACGTACCCGGCGGCGGCGGCCAAGGCGGCCAGGCGCAAGGAGGCGACCCCTCGAATGGCGGCGGCGGAAGCGGCGGCACACCCTCGACGGGTGGGGGCGGCAACGCGAGCGGCGGCGGCGGCGCGTCGACCGGTGGCTCTTCGACAGGCGGCGCGTCGACCGGTGGCTCTTCGACAGGCGGCGCCTCGACCGGTGGAGGCGGGGCGACCGCGGGCGGCGGCGGCCAAGGCGGGGCGACCGCGGGCGGCGGCGGCCAAGGCGGGGCGACCGCGGGCGGCGGTGGCCAAGGCGGGGCGACAGCGGGCGGGGGCGGCCAAGGCGGGGCGACCGCGGGCGGCGGCGGCGGGGCGACCGCGGGCGGCGGCGGCCAAGGTGGCGGCTCGGGCGGCTGCCAGAACAACTCCGAGTGCGACAACGGCCTCTTCTGCGATGGCGCAGAGGCCTGCGTGCTCGGGGCGTGTGTCGGTGGCGGCGCGCCGTGTGACGACGGCATCGGCTGCACCGTCGACGCCTGCGACGAGCTCGCCGTCTCGTGCAGCAACCTGCCCGCGAACATGCTCTGCAACGACGGCGTCGCCTGCAACGGCATGGAGACGTGCGACACCGTCCTCGACTGCCAACCCGGCACCCCGCTCGACTGCAACGACAACGTCGGCTGCACCGCGGACTTCTGCGATCTCGCGACGGACTCGTGCCAGCACACCGCGCAGGACGCCTCCTGCAACGACGGCCTCGTCTGCAACGGCGTCGAGACCTGCGACGAGGTCGCCGGCTGCTTGAGCGGCCAGCCCGTGCTGTGCAGCGACTCGTTCGCCTGTACGAGCGAGGCGTGCAGCGAGGTCGCTGGCGGCTGCGTGTACACCCCGAACAACGCGTCGTGCAACGACGGTCTGTTCTGCAACGGCGTCGAGACGTGCTCGGTCAACCAGGGCTGTGTGCCCGGCACGGCGCCCAGCTGCAACGACGGCGTCGGCTGCACGTCCGACTCGTGCAGCAACGCCCTCGCCGCGTGCGTCAACGCGCCCAACAACGCCGACTGCGACGACGGCGTCTTCTGCAACGGCACCGAGTCGTGCAACCCCACGCAAGACTGCGTCACGACGGGCCCGGTGATGTGCGCCGGTGACGGCATCGCCTGCACGATCGAGGCGTGCTCCGAGGTCGCGCTCGGCTGCGAGACCACGCTCAACAACGGGCTGTGCGCGCAGGACGAGTACTGCGCCCCCGGCATCGGCTGCTCCAACGTGCCGCCCTGCGACGACGACGGAGACTGCGACGACGGCGACGCCTGCAACGGCGTCGAGACCTGTGAGGGCGAGACCGTGGGCGTCCCCAACTCGGGCACCTGCAGCTATGGCTCGCCGGTCTTCTGTGACGACGGCGTCGACTGCACCGCCGACACCTGCGACCCGGCGACCGGCCTGTGCGACTTCGCCGAGAACGACGCCTACTGCAACGACGGGCTCAACTGCAACGGCACGGAGACCTGCGACGTGGTGTCCGACTGCGTCTCTGGCATCCCCATCGTCTGCACCGACGCGGTCGCGTGCACCGTCAACGAGTGCGTCGAGCCGGGCACCTGCCAGGTCACGTACAACCACACCGCCTGCCTCGACAGCGACATCTGCGACGGTGAGGAGCTCTGCACCGACGCGGGCTGCGTCAACGGCTCGCCGCTCGTCTGCGCCGACGACGGCATCGCTTGCACCGACGAGCAGTGCGATCCGCAGCAAGGCTGCGTCGCGATCCCCGACGACACCCAGTGCGGGTGCGGTGAGACCTGCAACCCCGCGCAGGGCGGCTGCGGGAATTTCTGCGTCGTCTCCGAGTGTCAGGGCAAGGTCTACGCGTGCGGCGACTGCGTCGACAACGACGGTGACTGCCTGATCGACTCCGGCGCCGACGAACACTGCCTCGGCCCGTGCGACAACACCGAGGACAGCCTCTTCGGCGGCATCCCCGGGCAGAACAACTCGCCCTGCAAGAGCGACTGCTACTTCGACCAGGACACGGGCGCCGGCAACGACGACTGCTACTGGAGCCACAAGTGCGACCCGCTCGAGGTCGCGCCGGGCTACCACCCCGAAGGCTCGCAGTGTGAGTACAACCCGAACGCCAACATCCCCGGGTACAACGGCAGCTGCAACACCGCGTACAACGTCCAGTCGGACGCGTGCCTGGACTACTGCGGCCCGCTGACGCCGAACGGCTGCGACTGCTTCGGCTGCTGCGACATCCCGGGCGCGGCGACCACCATCTGGCTCGGGTCCGAGAACCCCGCGGGCTTCTGCACGCTCGACGACCTCAACAACAACACGCTCTGCGAGCCGTGCACGCAGGTCATCGCGTGCCTCAACGAGTGCCTCGACGATCCGGTGAACTGCGAGATCTGCATCGGCGGTGAGCTGCCCCCGGGCTGCACCGAGCAGAATTGCGGCACCGCGCAGGTCTGCGGCCAGCCGGGCCAAGACCCTTGCCCGACCGGCTTCTCCTGCATCACTGGTTGCTGCCAAGCGAACCCGCAATAGCGGCGTGCTAAGGGGAAGAGGCCATGAGGCCTCTTCCCCTCGGCCCGTCGATCCTCCTCGCGCTCTTCGCCTGCACGCCGACGTACCTCCCGACGCCGCCACCGCCCGATCCGCCGCCTGAGCCGTCGGGCGCGGCCACGGCGGCGGTCACCCCCGAGGCTCCGAAGAAGCCTCGCGTCGAGTCGACCTTGGCGGCGCAGGGCCTCTCGGCGGCCGCGCTCGATCGGGCCGTCGACCCCTGCGACGATTTCTACCGCTTCGCGTGCGGAGGTTGGGAGAAGGCGACGGAGATCCCGGACGACCGCTCGCGCTGGAACCGCAGCTTCAGCGAGATCGACCAGCGAAACGAGTCCGACCTCAAGGTCATCCTCGAGTCGTCGCGCCCGAGGAAGGGCGCCAAGAAGACGCCCGCCAAGCAGCTGACCCCGCCGTCAGGCGCGGGGGACGCGCCCCTCGCGCGGGTCGGTCGCTTCTACGCGTCATGTATGGACGACAAGGCGATCGAGAAGGTCGGCCAGAAGCCGCTCCGTCCCCTGCTCGACGCGGCGAACAAGGTGAAGTCCCCCGGGGACCTCACCGCCGCGCTCGTCGCGCTGCACTCGCACGGCGTGTGGGCGTTCTTCGACGTGTCTGCCGGCCAGGACTACAAAGACGCGACGCGCATGATCGCTCACGTCGATCAGAACGGGCTCGGCCTCCCCGATCGCGACTACTACCTCAAGGACGAGCCCGACAAGAAGGCGATCCTCGAGCGCTACACGGCCCACGTCGAGAAGATGCTGACGCTCGCGGGCATGTCCGCCGAGGCCGCCAAGCTCGCGACCGGCCACGTGCTGCGCGTCGAGACCGCCCTCGCCAAGGCCGCGAAGAGCCGCGAGGAGCGCCGCGAGCCGAAGGCGATGTACAACAAGATCGACCGAGCGGGCGTCGCCAAGGCGCTGCCCAGCGTCGCGTGGGACACGTACTTCGCGGGGCTCGGCGAAGGCGCCATCAACGACATCAGCTCCACGTCTCCACCGTACCTCGAGGCGATCGACGCGCTCATCAAGCGCGAGACGCCCGAGGCGCTGCGCGCCTACCTGCACTGGCAGGTGATCCACTTCGCCGCCCCGCGGCTGAGCAAGGCGCTCGACGAAGAGGACTTCGCGATGCAACAAGCCCTCTCTGGCCAGAAGCAGCAGCGAGAGCGCTGGAAGCGCTGCGTCGACGCCACCGACGAGGCGCTGGGCGAGCTGCTGGCGCAGCCCTTCGTCGACCTCCGCTTCGGTGGCGATTCGAAGCGCGGGGCGGAGAAGCTCGTTCAGGGGATCCGTCAGGCGATGGGCGCGCGGCTCGACGAGCTCGCGTGGATGGACGCGGCGACTCGCGCGAAGGCCCGAGACAAGCTCGACGGGATGGCGTTCTTGATCGGCTTCCCCGACAAGTGGAAGAAGTACGACTTCGAGGTCGGCGACGTCTACTTGACGAACACCCTGCGCGGGGCGGCCTTCCGCGTGAAGGACAGCCTGCGGAAGGTGGGCAAGGCGGTCGACCGCGGTGAGTGGTACATGACGCCGCCGACGGTCAACGCGTACTACGACCCGCAGAAGAACCAGATGGTCTTCCCGGCAGGGATCCTCCAGCCGCCGTTCTACAGCGCCGCCGCGAGCGACGTGGTGAACCTCGGCGCGATGGGCATGGTGGTCGGCCACGAGCTCACGCACGGGTTCGACGACGAAGGGTCGCAGTTCGACCGCGCGGGCAACCTGGAGAACTGGTGGTCACCCTCCACGGCGGGCGTGTTCAAGAAGAAGGGCGAGTGCGTCGAGAAGCAGTACGCCCAGTACGAGCCGCTGCCCGGGCTCAAGCTCAACGGCAAGCTCACCCTGGGCGAGAACATCGCCGACGCGGGCGGCATCGAGCTCGCGTACCGCGCCTACCGCGCGCTGAGAGCGTCGGTCCCCAGCGAGGTCGTCGCGGACGGGTTCACTGAAGACCAGCAGTTCTTCCTCTCGGTCGGCCAGGTCTGGTGTGCGAAGGTCCGCGAGCCAGCGACGCGGATGCTCGCCCAGATCGACCCGCACTCGCCCGGTCGCTTCCGCGTGAACGGCCCCCTCTCCCATATGCCCGAGTTCGCGAAGGCGTTCCAATGCGAGCAGGGGTCGAAGATGGTCGCGCAGGAGCCGTGCGAGGTCTGGTGAACGCCTCTGGCTTCCGCCCCTCCTGTCGCCGCTGGGACGCCAAGGCATGAGCCAGGTGCGCCGCTCCCGTCGCGCGTGGTCGCCGCGCGCCGCCAGCTGGGCTCTCGGGGCGGCGGCTTTCCTCGCGTGCACCACGCCGCGCCCGAGCGAGCCTCCGCTCGAGTCGGTCGCGCCGTCCCAACCGTCGATGCTGACGCCGATGCCGGGGCCGGCTCGGGGGCGAATGGAGGCCGCGGTGCGCGCGAACGACGGGTGCGTCGCCTGTCACGCCGACGTCGCGGCCGAGTGGCGCGGCTCGCTCCACCAGCGCGCGAACATCGAGCCTGCCTACCAGCGCTCGTTCGCGATCGAGCCGCTGCCGTTCTGTCGCTCTTGCCACGCGCCCGAGGCGGTCTCGACCGAAGAGGAGCCCGAGGCTGTGAGCCACCTCGGCGTCGGTTGCGTGACGTGCCACGTGACCGAGGCAGAGGGCGTGCTCGCCGCGCCCCTGCGCAGCCCCGCAGCGGAGCGCTCGCCCCACGCGCTCACCCGGTCGGCCACGTTCGGCAGCGCCGAGGCCTGCGCGGGCTGCCATGAGTTTCGCTTCCCTTTCACCCGCGCGCTCGGCAAGGCCACGCTGATGCAGTCGACGCACAGCGAGCACGCGGAGTCGCCTGCGTCGGGGCGCTCGTGCGCCGACTGCCACATGCCGGCGCGCCCAGGGGGAGGAAGGAGCCACCGCTTCGCCGCCTCGCGGAACCCGGACTTCCTGCGAGGCGCCGCGCTCATCACCGCGACCCGCAAGGGCGTTGGTCTGGTCGAGGTGACCCTGACCCCCAAGGACCCTGGTCACGCGTTCCCGACCGGTGACCTCTTCCGCCGCATCGAGGTCCACGCCGAGGTCGAGGGCCCCGACCGCATGTCCCTCGCCAGCGCCGTCCGCTACCTCGCTCGCCACTGGGGCTTCAAGCCCGGGCACGTCGAGCGCCTGCTCGTCTCGGATGACCGCGTCGCGAACGAGCCCCGAACCGTCGAGCTCGAGCTCGGCGAGCAAGCCGCGGGGCGGGAGATCGTCTGGCGGGTCGCCTACCAGCGGGTGGCTCACCCGAAGGGCATCGACGAGGCCGACGCCGAGATCGAGGGCGAGGTCGTCCTGGCCGCCGGGCGCCTGCCGGCGTCCGAGTGAAGCCTTCCTCCCAAAACTGGACGCGCGCGCCGGAAACCCGCATCGTAGGATCCCCGTTTCGGAGGGCTCGCTCTGTGATCAACGTCCGGCGTTCCATCTCGCTCCTAGGCTTCGTCGCCGTCGCGATCACCCTCGTGGGCACGCCCCTCGGCTGCCTCCCGGAGATCCCCGCCCTGGAGGCCCCGCAGATGCCTGCGGCCGAGATCCCCCAGGCGCCCGAGGTCCAGGTGCCCGAGTTCCAGCCGCCGGACGTGCAGGTCCCCGAGGGGCCCGAGCTCCCGGCGGAGCCCCCGCCCAGCGTCGGCAACTGCTGCATCCGCACCGGCAAGCTCCTCAAGGAGAAGTGCAAAGGCGCCATGAGCTGCTGCACCGACAGCTTCGAGGGCGCCGGCGAATGCAAAGAGAACAAGGGGCACTGGTTCTTCACCCCCGAAGGCTGCGCCGGCGCCTGCTGACCTCGTCCGAGCCAGGTCTTCTGCCGGCCCAGCTGCGCCGGACCCAGCTTTGCGTCGGCGAGCGGTTCCTCGCCGGCTCGCACGCTCGTGCTGCTAGCATGCGCTCCCTTCACACCTTCGGCCCATGCCCAGCACGCGCGAGTTCAATCTAGAGGCGGTCAAGACCGACGGCTGGTTCGAGCGGATCGGGGAGGGGATCGGCAGCTTCCAGGCGTTGTGTGAGATCGTCGGCGAAGCCTTCTTCGCGTTCTCGATGATCACCGGCGCCCGCATCACGGCCCTCACCGTCGATCGCCGCAACCCCGAGAACACGGTCGTCGACTTCGTCGTCGGCGCCCCGAACGACGAGGACCCCTCCGAGCCGCAGCGGCTCACCCTCGGCGATTTCCGCCAGCGCCTCGTCGGCGCGCTGCTCACCGACGACACCAGCGCGCCCGCGCCCGAAAGAGACGGGGACGTCGAGGGGCTGCAGCAGCACATCGGCGTTCGTTACCTGCTGCTCGCCCCGATCTATGGCTACTCGCTCAAGAGGCTGATCGTCACGCCGCCGTCGCGTGAGGGCTCGGGCGCGAGCCAGCTCGTCTTGCTCCACGACGGAGACGAACAGACCCTCGAGCTCGCCGAGTTCCGCGCGCGCGTCCGCACCCACGTGCGGGAAGAGCTCGAGCGCGCGAGCATGGGCCACCGCTCGGCGATCGATCTCACCAAGGTCGGTGAGGCCGAGCTCGCCGCGGAGAGCGGCGATCAGGCGCGCGTGCTGCAGCTGCTCGCATCCTGGCCGGCGCCGCTAGCGATCTTCCTGCGCACCCCCGAGGGCCAGATGCTCGCCCCCGAGGCGCGCTCGCTCATCGCCAAGGGGCTCGGCCTGCTCGGCACCTCGTGTGTCGAGCTCGGTGAGCCGCAGCAGGGCGAGGAGGTGCTGCGGCTCGGCATCCAATACGCCCAGGACGGTCCCGTCGCGAGCGATCTGTTCCGCCGGCTCGGTCAGGCGATGATCTCGACCGGGCGCCACGGTGAGGCCATCGGCCCGCTGCGCCGCGCGATCAGCCTCGGCGCGTCCCCGAAGCTCGTCTGGCCGATGCTCGCCCGCGCGTTCCTCGAGCGTGAGCGGTACCTCGCCGCGCTGACGTGTGTACGCGAGTCACGCTCGGCTGGCGTCGAGGAGCCCGAGCTCGTCCCTGAGCTGCGGCGCATCGAAGAGAAGCTCGGCAGCGCGCTCACGAAGTGGCGCGGGCTCGTCCTGAGCGCGAAGAGCTGACGCCCCGCCGAGGCGGGTGGGGTGCGCTGACTCGCGCGCGGCAGGTTGCCGCGGGTCAGAGGCATTTTGCCCGTGTTTTTCGCGGTTTTTTGCGAGCGCAGCGCTTGAACCAGGGATCCCTCGCCCTACGTCTCGTGGCGGGAGGTCGCTGATGGCAAAGCTCTGTCGTTGCGAGCGCTGCTCGCGCGTGGTCGAGCGGAAGGTGGGGTCCGCGCTGCGTCAGGTCGTGGTGGTGGGCGCGTTCGCGTGCACCCTGCCGTACGCGTGGCTCTTGTTCGTGGCGGGCCCGGGGGTGGTCGGCGTCCTGCCGATCGTGATGGCCATGGGGTTCGGCATCACCTCGGGCCTCGGCGAGTGGGCGTCGCGCACGCCGCTGTGCGAGCACTGCGGCGCCTCCCTCGAGCACGCGCCGCTCGCGGCGGAGCCGAGAGGGGCTTCCGCCCGCTCGTCGTACGCGTAAACCTCTCGCGGTGGCTCAGCACCCCGAGACGCCTGCGACGCGGCAGTTGAAGAGCAGGGGCGTCCCGTTCACGCCGCACCTCTACGACTACGAGTCCCAGGGCGGTACGCGCGTGTCGTCGCGCGAGCTCGGCGTGGAGGAGCACACGGTGATCAAGACGCTCGTGATGGAGGACGAGGCGAAGAGGCCGCTGCTCGTCCTCATGCACGGCGATCGGGTCGTGTCGACCAAGGAGCTCGCGCGCCAGGCGGGCCACAAGAGCGTGGAGCCGTGCAAACCCGACGCGGCGCAGCGGCACACCGGCTACTTCGTCGGGGGCACGAGCCCGTTCGGCACGAAGAAGGTCATGCCCGTGTTCGTCGAGCGCTCCGTCCTCGAGCTCGAGCACGTGTTCATCAACGGAGGCCGCCGGGGCTTCCTCGTGCGCATCGCGCCCCAGGTGCTCGTCGATGTGCTCGGCGCCACGCCGGTCGACGTGGCACTCGAGCGCTGACCCATGCGGTGATAGAAACGTCTACGTGGAGACGCTGGAGACGTACCTGGAGCACGCGCGGCAGGCTCAGACCCCGATCCGGCTCGTCCTCGGCGGCCGCTACGAGGAGCCGGTCATCGCCCTCGTCCGGGGTCGCAACGGCCCGACGTTCGACCTGGTGATCGGCTCCACCGTCCTCAAGATGGAGCTCGACTCGATCATCGTCGTCACGTCGTAGCGCTGCGCCTTCACGCCGCGCGCGCTTCGATCGGCGGTCACTTCACCCGGCGGAAGGTGAGGTCGCCCTTGTGGGGGTCGGTCATCACCAGCGTGTCGTCGTTCACCAAGGTGAGCGCGATCGAGGGGATCTTGCCGCCCTTCATCGGCTTGGTGTGGAGCGTGCGCCCGTCGACCCGCTCGACCTCCAGCGGGGGGGCGCGGAAGATCTCCTTGTCGTCGATGCGCGAGATGTACTCGCCGTCAGCCGTGAACTCGACCTCCGAGGCGGCAGCCTCGCGCGCGGCCTCCTCGAACGCGGCGGCTCGCTCCTTCGGGTCCGAGACCTTCTTCGAGATCTCGGCCTCGACGGCGGCCTTGCGATCGGCGTCGTAGACGAACGCCCAACGGCCAGTCAGATCGGCGACGGACACAGGCTGCTGGGCCTCCTCGGTCTCTTCGGGCTGCGAATCCTCATGGGAGCACGCGAACAGGGCGGAGGTGGCGGCGAGAGCGAGGGCGGCGACGAGGGGCTTGAGCATGGGAGGACCTCTTGGGAGTGGTGAGCTGCGGTGTGACAGGGGGTATTGCAGCCTTGATGCCATCTCTTTTCCCGCGCGCCCGCTAGCGCGGGTCCCTTCGGTTTTCGCGCGCCCGAGCGCGCGCAAAAACCGGCGCGGGGTGGCGCGCGCCCGCTAGCGCGGGTCCCTTCGGTTTTCGCGCGCCCGAGCGCGCGCAAAAACCGGCGCGGGGTGGCGCGCGCCCGCTCGCGCGGGTCCCTTCGGTTTTCGCGCGCGATTTGTTTCCCGCGCGCCCGCTGGCGCGGGTCCCTTCGGTTTTCGCGCGCCCGAGCGCGCGCAAAAACCGGCGCGGGGGATTTCCTGCAGCACCCTGCCACCGCCCGCGCTGGTTCCGAGGTGTCCGGCTGAGAGGCCAGCAGGCGTCAGGGCGTCCGGCGCAGGAGCCAGCGCGCCGGGCACGGGAACGGATGTGCCGTCCCCCGGCCCCGGCCGGGAGCCTCCAATTGACTTGCTAGGGCCGCCCGGCTACAGGAAAAGCGCTCGATTTTGCGGCAAAACTGCGGGTGTTGCACCCCGCCGGAGAACCCCGCCCGAGCCCCTGGTCCATGGCCGCATACGTCCCGCTCCTGATCTTGTTCCTCGTCGGCGCGATCATCGTCGGCGCGATGTTCACGCTGACCTCGATCCTCGGTCCGAAGAACCCTACCGAGGAGAAGATGATGCCCTTCGAGTGCGGCAGCGACTCGACCGGCACCAAGCACGTCAAGCTCAGCGTGAAGTTCTACATGACCGCGATCCTCTTCGTCGTCCTCGACGTCGAGGTGGTGCTGCTCTACCCGTGGGTCGTCACGTTCCGTGAGACCGGCTGGCACGGGTTGATGCTCATGGCCCCGTTCATGGCGCTCCTCGTCGTCGGGCTGCTGTACGAGTGGAAGAAGGGAGCCATGGAATGGGAGCGGTGACCACCCGTGTGATCGAGGGCAGCGAGACGGGCTTCGCCACGACGAAGTTCGACGCGCTCCTCAACTGGGCGAAGAAGTATTCGCTCTTCCAGTACCCCTTCGTCACCGCGTGCTGCGGGATGGAGTTCATGTCGATGGCCGGTCCCCGGTTCGACATGGCGCGGTTCGGCGCCGAAGCGCCGCGCTTCTCCCCGCGCCAGGCCGATCTGCTGTGGGTCGTGGGCACCATCAGCCAGCGCCAGGCGCCCGCGCTTCGCCGCGTCTACGAGCAGATGACCGACCCCAAGTGGGTCCTCGCATTTGGCACCTGCGCCTCGAGCGGCGGCTTCTACGACAACTACACGACCGTCGCGGGCATCGACAAAATCATCCACACCGACGTCTATGTCCCCGGCTGCCCGCCCCGGCCCGAGGCCGTCATCGACGGCCTGCTGCTCCTCCAAGACAAGATCCAGACGGGCGATCGCACCCCGGCCATCGTGAAGCCACGGACCGATCCCGTCCCGCGCGCGCGGGAGCTCGTCAGCGCCGAGCGCCTCCGCCTCGGCCCGCGCGCGACGGACCCCAAGCCCCGCTGAAGGAACGACGACGATGAGCAAGGCCGTGATCGAAGCGCTCAAGAGCCGCTTCGGCGAAGCGATCTGGGACGTGCACGCCCAGTTCGGGGACGACACCGCCGTGGTGGACCCCGACAAGTGGTTCGAGATCGCGCGCTTCCTCAAGACCGACCCGCGCTGCGCGATGAACATGTTCGTCGATCTCTGCGGCGTCGACTACCCCGACCGCGACCCGCGGTTCGAGGTGGTGCTGCACCTCCGCTCGCTGGAGAAGGGCCACCGCATTCGGCTCAAGGCCCGCATCGGCGACGCCGACACCGAGCTGCCGGAGATCGACTCGGTCACGCCGATCTGGGGCGGGGCGAACTGGTTCGAGCGCGAGACCTACGATCTGATGGGCATCGTCTTCCGCGGCCACCCCGATCTGCGCCGCATCCTCACGTACCCAGAGTTCAAGGGGCACCCACTCCGCAAGGACTACCCCGCCAACCTGACCCAGCCGCTCATCAAGTTCCGCGACGTGCCCGAGAAGTTCGCGCCGTTCGGACCCGACGAGGGGATGAGCTTCGGCCGGCAGACCCACGAGTTTCACCGGGACGATCCGCAGATGATCGAGTCCCGCAAGAAGGGGCTGCGCGATCCTCGCGATCCGCAGGCGAAGCCCCTGCCCCCGAAGGAGAGCTGAGATGGAGCCGCTCGATCAGGACCTCGAGGAGGGCGAGCTCGAGATGCCCGCCGACCCCATGATGCTCAACATGGGGCCGAGCCACCCCGCGATGCATGGCACCGTCCGCATCGTCGTGGAGCTCTCCGGCGAGACGATCACGAAGGCCGACGTGCAGATCGGGTATCTGCACCGTGGCTTCGAGAAGATGTGCGAGCGGGGCAACTGGAACCAATGCTACCCGTGCGTCGACCGGCTCAACTACGTCTCGCCGATGCTCAACAACGTCGGCTTCTCGCTCGCGGTCGAGAAGATGTTGGGTGTCACCGTGCCCGAGCGCACGCAGTACTACCGCGTCGCGCTCGGCGAGCTGGCCCGCATCTGCGATCACCTCACCTGCAACGGCGCGATGGCGATGGAGCTCGGGGCGTTCACCCCGTTCCTCTGGTACGTCCGCGCTCGCGAGATGATCTGGGACATCTTCGAGGAGGAGACCGGCGCTCGCGTGACGCACAGCTTCGGCCGCGTGGGCGGCATGGCGAAGCCGCCGACCGCCTACTTCAAGGACGTCGTCCGCGCCACGATCCCTCGCGTCCTCGCCGTCCTCACCGAGTCGGAGGGGCTGCTGCTCAAGAACCGCATCTTCCTCGACCGCCTCGAGAACGTCGGCAAGGTCTCGAAGGAGGTCGCGCTCGACCTCGGGTGGACCGGCCCCACCCTGCGCTCGACCGGCGTCCCGTACGACGTGCGCCGCGCGCACCCGTACCTCGTCTACGACCGCTTCGAGTTCGACATCCCCGTAGGCACCACCGGCGACAACTTCGATCGCTTCATGTGCCGCCAGGAAGAGATCCGGCAGAGCGCCCGCATCCTCGAGCAGTGCCTCGATCAGATGCCCGACGACGGCCCCATCAACATCGACGATCCGCGCGTCGTGCTCCCCCCGAAAGAAGAGGTGTACTCGACCATCGAGGGGACCATCCAGCACTTCAAGATCGTGATGGAGGGCATCAAGGTGCCCGCCGGCGAGGTGTACTCGTACACCGAGGGCGGCAACGGCGAGCTCGGCTTCTACCTCGTCTCTGACGGCAGCGGCACGCCTCACCGCGTGCGCATCCGCCCGCCGTGCTTCGCCATCACCCAGGCCCTCGAACGGATGATCGTCGGCGCGATGATCCCCGACATCGTCCCGACCTTCGGCTCGCTGAACATGATCGGCGGCGAGTGCGATCACTGACGCGTCGGCCCGTGCCACAGACCTCGCCTTAGTCCCCTCGAAGAGCTCCCTTCTATGACCGCTCAGGCACCCCCCGGACGCCCCAAGCCTCCGAACACCATCAAGATCGATGGCCGCGAGATCCCGTTCGAGCCGGGCGACACGATCATCCGCGCGGCGTGGCGTCAGGGCGTCGAGATCCCTCACTACTGCTGGCACCCCGGCCTCTCGATCGCGGCCAACTGCCGCATGTGTCTGGTCGAGCTGCCGCCTCCCGCGGGGCGGCCCGCGATGAAGCTCGACGTCCTGCAGTGGGACCCGGTCAAGAAGGACTACACCTTCAGCAACAAGCCGAAGCTCCAGCCCGCGTGTCAGCAGGGCTGCTCGCCCGGCATGGAGGTGCTCAGCGAGTCGAGCAAACACGTCGCCGACGCGCGCGCCGCGGTCCAGGAGCTGCTCCTGCTCAACCACCCGGTCGACTGCCCGATCTGCGATCAGGCCGGCGAGTGCCGCCTGCAAGACTATTGGCTCGAGCACTCTCGCAAGGGCAAGCGCATGAAGCAGGAGGTCGTCCACAAGCCGAAGGCCGTCTCCTTCGGTCCGACGATCGTCTACGACGCCGAGCGCTGCATCGTGTGCACGCGCTGCGTGCGCTTCTGCGACGAGATCGCCAAGGACCCCGTCCTCGACGTGCGCGAGCGCGGCAACCTGAACGAGATCACGGTCTCGCCCGGGCGCCAGCTCGACAACAACTACACGCTGATGACCGAGCACGTGTGTCCGGTCGGCGCGCTCACCTCGAAAGATTTTCGCTTCAAGGCGCGCGTGTGGTTCCTGCGGACCGCCCGCACGATCTGCCAGGGCTGCTCGACCGGGTGCAACGCGTACCTCGACTTCGATCCGCGCTCGAACGCACCCCACCGCCACCGCCCGCGCGACAACAAAGACGTCAACCAATACTGGATGTGCGACCTCGGGATGCTGTCCTACAAGGACGCGATCGAGGGCCGGCTGCTCGAGGCCTCGGTCGGCACGGGGCCGGCGTCGATCGACGACGCCATCTCCGCCGCGAAGGACCTGCTCGGCAACGTCGCGCAGCGCCCCGAGAAGGTCGCCGTCATCCTCTCGGCGCAGCACAGTCTCGAGGACAACTGGGCGCTCTTCACGCTCGCCAAGACCTACCTCGGCGTCGAACGGTTCTTCGTCACCGGCAAGCCGCTCGGCAAGGGCGACGAGGTGCTGCTCAGCGAGGACAGGAACCCGAACACCGCAGGTGTGCTGAAGCTGTGCGAGGGCAACCCGCCACGCGCCCTCGGGGACCTGCTGAAGATGGCCGACGAGTTCGACACCGTCCTCGCCCTCGGCGGTCACGTCGAGGTCGACGCGAAGGAGCTCGGCCAGGCCTTGAAGGGCAAGAAGGTGGTCGTCGTCTCGTCCCACGTGGGGCCGCTGAGCAAGCTGGCGAAGGTCGCCCTGCCCGCGTGCTCGTGGGCGGAGACCGACGCGACGTTCGTCAACAAGAAGGGCCGCGTGCAGTCGAGCGAGCGCGCGCTCCACCCGCGCGGCAGCGCGACGCCCGGCTGGCAGCTCATCGGCAAGCTGGGCCGCGCGCTCGGGTTCGCGACCAGCTGGCGCAAGCTCTCGGAGGTCCGCAAGGCGATGACCGGCGGTGAGCCGGCCTCGATCAGCGGCAAGCAAACGGAAGCGACGGCGTGAACATGAACAGCCCCGGCACTTCGTTCGGGTGGGTCGAGGTCGTCCTCACCATCCTGAAGATCCTCCTGATCGTCGGCTTCTGCCTCAACTTCTCCGCGATCGCGGTGTGGGCCGATCGCCGCCAGAGCGCGATGATCCAGCATCGCGTCGGTCCCAACCGCGCGGTCGTCAACGTCCCCAGCTTCATCATCCAGGGCATCCTGACGGCGCCCGGCATCTTGCTCGGTGCGCTCGCCGCGCTCGGCCTCGGCCAGGCGCTCACCCCTCAGGCGGCGATCGAGCGCATGGGCGTGAGCCTTCAGCTCATCGTCTTCGTCGCGTGGTTCAACCTCGTCCTTTTGTCCTGGCGAGTGAGCCGCAAGGGCGCGCTCAACGCCTTCGAAGCCGCCGTCGGGTCGAACCTGCCGCGCGCCTACTTCTACGCCGGCCTCGCCGGGCATGTCGTGGTCGCGCTCGTCTCGGTCGCCGTCGCGCGACAGGTGTCCGCCGGCCAGATCGCCTCCGACAAGGCGTACCTCGCGGCGCGCGTCGCTAGCGTGGTGCTCGGCGGGCTCATGGGCGCCAGCGGCGTCTACGCGGCGATGCGCATCCCCAAGGGCCCGGTGGGCATCCGCCTCGCCGGCACGCTCCACGGCATCGCCGACGCGCTCAAGATGATGTTCAAAGAGGACTTCATCCCGAAGAACGCGGATCGGCTCCTCCACGCGCTCGGCCCGATGATCGCGCTCTTCCCGGCGCTCGTGGTCATGGCCGTCGTGCCGTTCGGCGAGCAGCTCTGCTTCCAGGACGTGAACAAGAACGGCTCGTTCGAGTTCGCCGAGCTGCTGCGGGTGAAGGGCGCGATGGCGCGCGACGCGGTCTGCGAGGGGCACTCGGTGCCGCTGCAGATCGTCGACATGAACGTCGGCATCCTCTACATCTTCGCGATCTCCTCGACCGGCGTCATCGGCGCCGCGATCGCCGGCTGGGCGAGCGACAACAAGTTCTCGCTGCTCGGCGGGCTCCGCGCCGCCAGCCAGATGGTCAGCTACGAGGTCGCGATGGGCCTGTCGCTGATGGGCGTGCTGCTGATCTACTCGTCGCTGCGCTTCACGCCGATGGTCTCGTGGCAGAACATGTACGCGTGGGGCATCTTCGTGCAGCCGATCGCGTTCTTCATGTTCCTCGCCGCCTCCATGGCCGAGAACAAGCGCGTCCCGTTCGATCAGCCCGAGGGTGAGAGCGAGATCGTCGCCGGGTACTTCGTCGAGTACTCGGGCTTCAAGTTCGGCATGTTCATGGCCGGCGAGTACGTCGAGATCTTCACCGGGGCGGCGATCATGGTGACGCTCTTCTTCGGCGGCTACACCATGCCCTTCCTCTTCGCGGACGGCATCGACGTCACCATCGGTGAGACCACCTTCTTCGCCTACAAGATGAACCACCTCGCGGTGACGGTCATCCAGGCGCTGGCGTTCTTCGGGAAGTCGGTCTTCCTCTCCTGGGTGATCATCTTCTTCCGCTGGACGCTCCCGCGCTTCCGGTACGACCAGGTCATGCGCTTCGGGTGGACGAAGCTCTTGCCGCTGGCGATCGGCAACCTGGCGGTCACCGCCGTCGCGGTCGTCGCGATCGACGCGGCCGGCCCCGGCCTCCACTCGACCCTCAAGCTCCTCGGGCAGCTGAGCCACGCGCTCGTCGCCGGGGCGATGTTGGTCCTCCCGGTCGGCCTCGTGTGGCTGTTCCTGCGGCCGGTCGAGTCGACTCGCTTCCTGCGCTCCAGCTCCGCCCGCTTCGCGGCCGCGGCCGGCGGCGTGAAGCCCACTCCCATGCAGGCCTGAGGCACTCGACATGAGCACCGACACCGAGAACACGCCCTGGATGAAGCCGCGCAGCGGCGACTTCACGACGAAGAAGGTGGAGCGCCCCACCCGCGACTTCGAGGTGCAGAGCTACCTGCCTGCGGTCACCAAGGGCCTGGTGCAGACCATGGGCGCCTTCTTCAAGAACACCAAGGAGATGATCCTCGGCCAGAAGAAGGACCCCGTGATCGAGAGCCTCTCCTGGGGCATCACGACCATCTCGTACCCGGAGGAGAAGCGACCCTACACCGATCGCTTCCGCGGGCTGCACCGCCTCACGATCCGCGACGATGGCTCGCCACGCTGCGTCGCGTGCCTGTGCTGCTCCACCGCGTGCCCGGCGCAGTGCATCCACATCGAGGCGGGCGAATACTCCGAGGGTGACCCTCGGCGCGGGTACGAGCGGTACCCGGCGAAGTTCGTCATCGACGAGCTGCGCTGCATCTTCTGCGGCTTCTGCGTCGAGGCCTGCCCGTGCGACGCCATCCGCATGGACACCGGTCTGCACGCCGTGCCGTACGACTCCCGCGAGCAGTTCATCTACGGCAAAGATCTGCTCATGGGCATGACCGGCCGCGACGGCTCGCGCCTGACCGAGAACCCGCGCCACGAGCCGGGCGATCCCGATCACCCCGGCATCGACCGCGAGCGCGCGCACTGAGGAGTGGGCTAAGCTAGACGCGTGGGAGATCCCGCGCGTCGGCGAGCGACCTACGAGGAGCTGATCGCGGTCCCGGACACGAAGGTGGCCGAGATCATCGATGGGGAGCTGTACGTCTCGCCGCGCCCCGCGTCGCCTCACGCGCACGCGGCGTCGACCCTCGGGATGGACCTCGGGGGCGCCTTCCATCGCGGGCGAGGCGGTCCGGGTGGCTGGTGGATCCTCGACGAGCCGGAGCTGCACTTGGGCTCCGACGTGCTCGTCCCGGATCTTGCGGGGTGGCGGCGCGAGCGCATGCCTCAGGTGCCTCGCACGGCGGCGTTCGAGCTGCCCCCCGACTGGCTCGCCGAGGTCTTGTCGCCGAGCACCGAGAAGATCGACCGCGCGCGCAAGCTCTCGGTCTACGCGCGCGCCCGCGTCAGCCACGTCTGGCTGGTCGATCCGCTGCTCACGACGATCGAGGTGCTCCGCCTCGACGGGGACACGTTCCGGATCGTGAAGGTGCACGCTGGAGACGAGAGCGCCCGCCTCGAGCCGTTCGAAGCGATCGAGCTCGAGGTCGGCGCGCTGTGGCTGAAGGGTTGACCGGCCGCACGACGTGGAGTCCGCGCCACGCCGAGCTATGCTGCCGCTGTGACCTCGAGCGCGCGCCGCGCGTCCCCCGCGAACGTCTCCGACCTCCTCCAGATCCCCGAGGAGGAGCGCTTCCACGAGATCCTCTCGGGCGAGCTCGTCGAAAAGGCGAGCCCCTCCGCCGAGCACGGGGACGCCCAATCGTGGCTCTCCGCGCTCCTCAAGCCGTCCTTCGCGCGTCCCTCGGGCAGCGAGCCGCCGGGGGGCTGGTGGATCATGACGGAGGTCGAGGTGGGCTCGAGCCCACGGAGGTCGTCCGGCCGGATCTGGTCGGGTGGCGCCGCGAGCGTGTGCCGGAGCGGCCCAGCGGGAGCCCTGTCCGAGCGCGACCCGACTGGCTGTGTGAGATCTTGTCCGCGGGGAGCGCGCGGACCGACACCGTCCGGAAGATGCGCCTCTACCACCGCGCGCAGATCCCGCACTATTGGATCGTCGACCCCTCCCGCGAGACGCTCACCGTCTACCGCCACACGAGCGAAGGGTACTTGGTCGCCCTCGTGGCGACGCGCGGCGAGCGCGCGCGGCTGGAGCCTTTCGCCGCGATCGAGCTCCCCATCGGTCTCCTGTTCGGAGACGACACCGCGTGATCAAGAGCGCTTGGACACGCTGACCCACGGCCTGTTCGGCCTCGCCGTCGGTACGCTGCGCCCGCGTGACAGCGCGGGCGGTCCGCTCGCGCCCACCGACAAGGCCACGCTGCTCGCGTGCGTCATCGCGGCGGAGCTGCCCGACCTCGACTACCTGTGGCCGGCGTCGGACGGGGTGCTCGTCACCTTGCGCGCCCATCGAGGCCTCTCGCACTCGCTCGTCGCGGCGCCGGCCGTGGCGCTCTTGGCCGCGGGGATCGCCCTCTTGATCGTGCGCCGCGCCCGCGTCGCCCCAGTCTACGCGCAGGCGGTGCTCGCGGTCGTCTTCGCGCACCTGTTGCCGGACCTGTGGACGGGCTGGGGCACGCGCCTGTTTCTGCCGTGGTCGAGCGAGCGGATGAACCTCGATTTTACGATGGTGCTCGATCCGCTCGTCACGCTGCCCCTCCTGGTGGGCGCTGTCTTCGGGTACCGCGCTCGCGCCCGAGACTTCCGAAGGCCGATCTGGCTCGGGCTCGCGGTAGCGAGCCTCTACGTGGGCTCTCGCGTGGCGATCCGCGCCGCGCTGACCTCCAGCGTCGCGGAAAAGTACGCGACGAGCGAGGTGCACGTCTTCCCCGCGCCCTTCTCGGTCCTCGGCTGGCGCTACGTCGCCGAGGTCGACGGCGGCTACGCAGCGGGCACGGTCGACGTCGGCGGCGCGCCCGTCGAGCAGGCCCGGCACGCGCGAGATCTGTCGGCGGCCGAGGCGCTCCGAGGTGATCCCATCATCGACGAGGTGATCGCGTGGGCGCGCTACCCGACCGTCCAGCTCGCCGAGCTCGAGGGGGGCAGGCGGACCCTCGCCGTCGGCGACCTGAGGTACCACGCGGGCGGCGAGCCCACGCTCAAGTTCGTGGTCGAGCTCGACGCTGCAGGGAAGGTCACGAGCGCGAAGCTCGACCGCGGCGGCAGCGTGCGCGAGGTCATCGAGCGATTTCGTCGCTAGCAGGCGATGGTCGAGCCCGCGGAAGTTGGCTCAGCCGCCCCAGACATTGGAAAATCGTCCCCGCGGTGGTGGGACAGCGATGAACCGGAACGCCCTGATCGGGGCAGGTGTGGCCTCTGGCGTGATCGGGATCGCGCTGGTTGTCGTCGCGTCGATGCGAGGCAAAGGCGATGAGGCGAAGGCGCCCAGTCCGGCGCTGAGCGCGGCCCCGAGCGCACCCAGTGCGTCCTCGGGGCCCACGATCGACCAGGCCCCCGACGTCGTCGCGGTCCTCCAGCGAGACTACGAGCTGGTCGTGGAGTGCTCGAGCGAGGACCTCGGGTGGGGCATTTGCCACGGCGAGGAGAAGGGGGGCTTCCTCAAGGTCAGAGCGTGCGCCGAGCAGGCCGCCAAGACCTGCTCGGCGGTCGCCGACGTGCTCGCCGAGCGGCCGCCGAGCGCGACGACGCCGTGCGGAAAGACCGTGGAGTCAGCCATGCGCGCCTACGTGAAGGGCAGGGTCGAGTTCACGAAGGCGCGCCTCGAGTGGCTCGACAAGAAGAAGGGCACGTTCATCCCGGCGCTCATCAACAAGACGATGGCGGACGCGTGCACCGGCGAGCTCTGCGCGGACAAGCCGCTCGAGGTCAACTTCAAGAACGCCGATATCGTCGCGGTGAACTCGCTCGAGTGCGTGAAGCCACTCTTCAACTGCGACCCGCCGCTCGGGAACGTGTGCTGGCTCGCGAAGGTCGCGAGCCGGCTCGGCCTCGGGCCCGAGCCGACGCCCGGGCCGCTGAAGTCGGCGGCGACGGGCGCCGACCTCAGCAAGGCGAACTGACGGCCAGTCCGACCGAAGGTCGGACCAGCAAGATCAAGGGGGGTGGAACATAGGGCGGGGTGAGGCTCGGGGATTGCCCGGCCTTCACTTGCGAGCGTGAGCGAGGGCCGGGCGAACCCCGAGCCGAACTAGGGACACCCCCCTAGAGGAACGCCGCCGGAACCACCAGCCCGACCCCGACGAGGCACATCTCGTCGAGCGTCTCCTCGCCGAGCGTCACGTCGATCGGCGCCGCCTCACCCTGCTCGGCGAGCGCCTTCTGCAGGAACGGGTTCGACATCGTGTTGTTGTACTTGCAGGTGATGGTGAGCACGTCACCGGCCTTCACCGTCGGCAGCTCCGCGATCGGCACGTCGAACTGGTAGAAGCGCTGCCAGCCGAAGTCCCAGGCGGTGTTGTGGACGAAGCACTCGTCCTGCGGCTGCGAGGCAGGCAGCGTCGCGCGGTGGATCTCGAACTTCAGATCGACGCCCACGTAGTGCATGTGGGGCGCCACCATGAGGATCGGCACGTCGACGAAGAACTCCGTCGGCACGACGATCTCCATCGTCTCGGTGTGATCCTTCGTGTTCGCCGGGACGCGGAACTCGGGTGCGCCGGCGTCGTTGGGGCCGGGCAGCAGGCCGTCGCCTTCGTCCTCGGCGTTGCCGGGCAGCGCGACCATGAACCCGTACTCCGGATCGGTGTCGGTGAAGCGGAGCTGAATGGTCGACGCGTCCTGCTTCGTCTCGCCCGGGGTCGGGTGA
The DNA here is from genome assembly GCA_016719945.1 of Polyangiaceae bacterium. Classification (GTDB taxonomy): domain Bacteria; phylum Myxococcota_A; class Polyangia; order Polyangiales; family Polyangiaceae; genus Xiheicaenibacterium. Next base: position 84,934 of record JADJYE010000010.1, read on the forward strand.
TAGTGCATCTGGACGATGATGACGTCGTCCGGCGTGAGCTTGATGCCCACGTTCTCGGGCATCTCGAGCGGCAGGCCACCGGGGGCCCATGCATGAATGAGCTCGCCCGCGGGGGCGCCGAAGCACTCGAAGCGCTCGTTGCCACCCGAGAGGTCGATCGCGTCATTGCGGCTCGCGCGGAAGGTCAGCGCGTGGTGCGCGACGGTCGGATCGCCCGCGATGAAGTGGACGCCGTCCACCCATTTGTCCTCGGTGAGCGCGGGGTCGTAGACGACGCAGATGAACTGGTCGGACTCGCCCTCGACCGTCGACATCTCGTTGGGGACGAGGTTGAGGTCGGCGTTCGCCAGGCCCTCGGCGGGCGGCTGGAAGGGGGGCGGCGCGTCCGCCGGGTCACCCTGCGGGGCGCCCTGATCGTCCCACGCGCGCAGGATCGCGAGCTCCTCCGCGGAGAGGCGGAGATCGTCCTTGTACGGGAGGCGCGGCTCGCACTCGTCGGTCGTGTGCGCGCCCCAGGGGGGCATGAGGCCCTGCTCGGTGACGGCCGCGATGAGGCCCGACATCGGCTCCGCCTCCTCGTAGGTCACGAGGGAGAAGCCGCCGATTTTGCCCTCGTAGTGGCACGACAAGCAGTTGTTCTGGAGGATCGGCTCCACGTCCTTGTGGAACGTGACCGGACCGACGCTCGGCCCTCCGCCCTCGCCGCCGGCGCCGCCGGTGGCCTCCACCGAGTCCCCCTCGCACCCTGCGAGCCCGAGAACCGCCACACAAACCACAAGCCCCAAGCTGGAACGCCCCGCCACCATAGCCATTTCGATTAGCACAGCTCCCCCGCGGTAACTGCCACTTTTTGCCCCCGCGGGGTGCGTTAACCTGCTCGGGCGCGCCATGACCGACCGCACGCTCGTCGTGTCCGCCACGAACCTGCTGTCCCGCGGCTACCTGGTCGTCCCGACGGATCGGCGGTCGAGGGCTGGGGACCCGGTGAATGCGCTGTTCGCGGTCGCGCGGGCCATCCATCGCGCGCTCGCCTTCAAGCTTCCTCGGCGCGCGATCGCCATCGTCGGCCAGGACGCGCAGCAGGCGTCGTGGCCGGCGGACCTCGCGGCTCAGCTCGAGCCCTTGCCCGAGCTGCTCCGCGGGCTCGGGCTCACGGTCGTCCAGTCGGACTCGGAGGTGCACACGGTCGCGAGCTACGCCAAGGCCGCCCTGGAGGCGGGCGACGACGTCGTGATCGTGGGCGTCGACAAACGCTATGCGCAGCTCGTTGGGGATCGATCGTGGTGGTACGACGCCAACAAGGACCTCCGATATACGCCGGAGATCGTCGAGAAGCGCTTCCAGGTGCCACCGACGAGGGTGGCCGAGTGGCTCGCCCTCGTCGGCGACGAAGATCAGCTCCCTGGCATCAAGGGGATCGGCGCGAAGGGGGCGACCTCCCTGATCGCGGCGCACCCGTCGATCGAGGCCTCGCTCTCGAGCCTGGACAGCGTCGAAGGGCGGCTCGCCAAGGCCCTGCGAGCGGCGGGGGACGAGGTCGCCAGGCAGCTCGCGCGCGCGCGCCTCGACAGCCACCTTCCCCTCCCGACTCCGCTCGACGCGCTCGGCTTCACGCCTCCGAGCGCCGCCTCGCTCAACGAGCTCTACGGCGCGCTCGGCTTCGTCGAGCTGCTCGCGGCTGGCGAAGCCGCCGCGCAAACGCCGATCTGCCGGACCGAGAGCGAGCTCGCCGCCGCGCTCGCGAGCTTCGGGAGCGGGACGCTCACGCTCCACGCGCTCATGGACGACGAGCGCTCGCGCGATCTCGCCGGGATCGCCTTGTCTTCGGCGACCGAAGACGCGGTCTATGTCCCGCGCGCCAGCGACGCTTGGCCGGCTCTCTGCCGCTGGCTCGAGGACCCGAGCGCGCCCAAGCAGGGCCACGATCTGATCGCGACCCGCGTCGCGCTCCAGGCGATGGGCCTCCGCCTCTTGGGAATCGTTGGCGACTCTGCGCACGCGTCTCACCTCACCCAGCCGAGCAACTGGGCGCCTCACGATCTGCCGATCGTCGCTAAGCACGCGCTCGGGCGCGCCCTCGTCGACGACGAGGGGGTCCGCGGGGTGGGCAGGGCAGCGAAGGGCTGGAGCGCGCTCCCCGTCGAGCGCGCAGCCGACGTGGCGGGCGAGCGCGCGAGGGCGTCGGCGGTGCTATGGCGCGAGCTGTCCTCGGAGATCGAGCCGCGCCTGCTCGGCGAGTACCTCGAGCTGTCGGACACGCTGGTCCGCATGGAGCAGACCGGTCTGCTGCTCGACTCCGCCGCGCTCGATCGCGCCGAGCGAGAGTTCTCGGAGATCGAGGTCGGGCTCGAGCGTGAGATCGGAGCGCTTGCAGGCCGGTCGTTCAACATCAACTCCTCCAAGCAGCTGGGCGACGTGCTGTTCGTGCAGCTGAAGCTCCCGATCGTCAGCCACACCAAGACAGGCTGGAGCACCGCGAACGAGGCGCTCGAGCGGATCGAGCACGCGCACCCGATCGTCGGGCTCGTCCTGCGCTGGCGCGCCTTGCGGCGCCTGCGCGACAGCTGGATCGCCACCTTGCGACGCGCCGTCGGCGCGGACGGCCGGGTGCGCTCGCGCTTCCACCCCGCGCGCTCGTTCTCGGGGCGGCTCGTCAACACCGACCCCGACCTGGGCAGGGTGCCTGGACGCACCGCCGAGATGGCCATGATCCGGCGGGCGTTCGTCGCGCCGCCCGGCGCCGTCCTGATGTCGGTCGACTTCGGGCAGCTCGGGCTGTACGTCCTGGCGCACCTCACCAAGGACCCCTCCCTGGTCGAGCCGCTGAGGCAGCGCGCCGATATGCACCGCCTCACGGCCGCCGCGGTGCTCGACGTCGCCCCGGAGGCGATCAGCTACGACCAGCGGCAGCTCGGCAAGATCGTCAACTTCGCCACGTTCGCCGGGCAGGGAGCGAGCGCGCTCGGGATGCAGCTCGGCGTCTCACCCGAGGAGGCGAGGGCCCTCGTAGCGCGCTTCGATCGCCACTACGCGAAGGTGCGGAAATTTCAGGACGAGCAGCTCCAGCTGGCGAAGGAGCGCGGCTACATCGTCACGATCGCCGGGCGCAAGTGGCCGATCGGCGCGCTCGAGTCGCTCGACCCCATGTTGCGAGGCTACGCCGACCGCCTCGCGCGGCGCGCGACCCACGAGGGCTCGGTGTGTGACGTCTCGCGCCGCGCGCTGCTCGACGCCGACCGCGCGCTTCGGCGCGAGGGCATGCGCACGGTGCCGGTGCTGCAGGTGCTCGACGAGGTGCTGTTCGAGGTCCCGGAAGAAGAGCTCGAGCGCGCGGCGCGCGTCTGCGCCGACGCCATGCGCGGGGCGTTCGAGCTGGAGGTGCCGTTGATCGTGGGCGTCGAGGCGGGCAAGACCTGGGCCGACCTGGCGCCGCTCGCGACTTGATGCGGGCCGAGGCTTCAGCCGTCCTGCTGGACGTCGGCCCACAAGATCGACAGCTCGAGCTCGATGGCGTCGAACGGACGCGCTCGCACGCGCTCGTCGTCCGCGTGCACGGCGACGATCGCGTAGCGCTGGCCGTCGAGCTCGAGCACCTCGAGGGTGCGCGCGAGCGGGTTCACCAGCCATACGTGGCCCACGCGCTCGCGCGCATACGCCGCGAGCTTCTTTCGGCGATCGAGGCGCTCGGTGGAGGGTGAAAGGACCTCGCAGACCCAGTCCGGTGACAGTGTGAAGTACGGAAGATCAATCGTCAGGGCCGGCATTCGCTCGCGTCGCCACCCCCCGAGGTCGGGGACGAGGATGTCCTTGCCGAGGTGCAGCTCGGGCTCGTCGAGGAGGATCCACCCACCCGGGCCGCCCTTGCCGCGCTTGAACGGTGGGCCGAGCTCCTCCCCCAGGGCCGACGCCGCGGCCGCGTGCGGCTTCGCCGGCCTCGGGTTGAGGTACAGCTCTCCGTCCACAACCTCCGCGACCTTGTGCTCGGGCGCCGCGATGACGTCCTCGTAGGTCGCGGGGCGGCGCTCGGGCAGGGCCATCCGAGAACTGTAGCGCGATTCGGTCGCGCCGAGCCCAGGGGCGCCCGGGTCCACTGCGGAGGCGCCGCGCCGGGTCATGGCTCGAGCAGCGCGAGCCGTGCAGGGGAGCTCACGTCCAGGCTGTCGAACGAGCCGCTCGGCGGGAGGCTGCCCGTGGACAGCGTGGCCGCCTCTTCGAGGGACAGGATGGCCGCGGCGGAGCGGTCCGCGAGGTACACCGTTCCATCGAGCGCACACGCGAGCCCGGCGAGGCTGCTGACGCCCTCGATCGTGAGCGTCGCCGCGGGGGACACCGAGCCCGAGAGGGAGGACGCGCCGTCGTAGCGATAGACGACGCTCCCCTCGTCGACGGCGAACAGGTGGTCTTCGTCGTCCACGCAGATGGCGAGGACCTCGGTCCACGCGGGGTCGGAGATCGTACGGCTCGGCGCCACGGTTCCGTCGAGCGTGCTCGCGTCGTCGAACACCATCACGCTGGTCGCGTTGCCGGAGAGCTGCGTCACGACGAACAGCCGCTCGCCCTCCAGGACGATCTGCAGGGGCGCGAACTCGGTGGCGTCCACGTCGATGCGGCGGGCCGCCTCCACGTCCCCGTCGGCGGTCGACGCGTCCTCGAACACGAAGATGGCGTTGTCGACCGCGCCGATCGACGGGTTGTTGATGACGTACGCCGTGTCGGCCGAGGCATCGAGCGCAATCCCGTTCGGGACCTCGAGGCCCGTCGCGGATCCCTTCCACTTTCGGCTCGGCAGGGTCGCGCCGGTCGCCTTCGTCGCGTCCGCGTAGACGACGATCGCGCCGTCGTTCTCGCTCGCGACATAGAGGTCCCCGTTCGCCCCGACCGCCGCGTCGCGAGGCCCGTACAGGTCCGTGTCAGCCCCGGCCTCCAGGTGCGTCGATGGCTCGACCCGGCCGCTGAGCGACTGCGGATGTTCGAAGCTCGAGACCCCGTCGTTCAAGCTCACCACGAACAACGTCGGGCCCGCCGCGGGCGCGCCGCCCTGGTCCCCGCCCCCTTCGCCGCTCGTCCCCGTCTCCGCCTCGCAGCCCAATGCGGCCAGACACATCGCCACGGACCAGCGACCCAACCACGACCCAGAGACCTTCATGACGTCCTCCTCGCGCCACCACGACGGTGACGTTCAAGGAGTCGGCGAGCGGCTCGCGCCATGGACAAAAAAGATCGCTCGCGCGAGAGCGTCCGAGAAAGTACCCATAGGCCAGCCATGAGCTACGGACTGATTCGAGCGGGGGAAGAGGCGGAGCTCGCGGACATCCAGGCGAGCGCGTTCGTCGTCTCGAACGAGCACGCCATGAAATGGCTCGAGCGCTCCGGCAGCGAGCACCTGCGGGTGCTGCGCTCCTCGGGGCGCGTCGTGGCCGGGCTCGTGCAGATCCCCATGGGCCATTTCATCGGCGGCGCGCCGGTGCCGACCGTCGGCATCGCGGGCGTGGCGGTGGCGCTCGACGCGCGCGGCGAGAGCGCGGCCAAGTCCTTGATGAAGGCGTGCATCCGAGAGGTAGCGTCGAGCGGCGCCGCGCTCTCGACGCTCTACCCCTCGACGCAGACGCTCTACCGCAGCGTCGGCTACGAGCGCGCCGGCAAGACCGCGGAGTACTCCATCCCGCTGACGAACCTCGAGTGCACCACGTCGGACGAGGGCCTTCGCGTGCGGCGGCTCACTGACGAGGACCGGCCGCAGGTCGAGGCGATGTATCGAGCCGTCGCGATCGAGCGGCACGGGTCGCTCGACCGAGGGCCCTACATGTGGACGCGCATCTACGATCCGTACGGGCGCGTCGTGCGCGGCTTCGGCTTCTTCGACGAGGGCGAGCTCGAGGCGTACGTCTATCTGAGCCAGCAGCGACCGGATCCGCTCGCGCTGAGGCACGACCTGTGGGCGACGGATCTGCAGTCGAGGTCGGCGCGCGGCTACGCGGCGATCTTCAAGTTCGTGCGACACCAGCGGAGCTTGGCGGAGAACCTCGAGCTCTACGGCGTGCCTTGCTCGCCGCTGCTCGATCTCATGAAGGAGAACCGCTACGACGAGACCGCCGGCGAAGACTGGATGGTGCGCGTGTGCGACGCGAAGGCGGCGCTCGAGCAGCGCGGCTACCCGTCGATGCTGAAGGTCGAGGTCGCCTTCCGGCTCCACGACGAGCTGCTCCCCGACAACGACGGCGTCTTCTGCCTGCGGGTCGAGGACGGGCGCGCCACGGTCGAGCGCGGCGGCGAGGCCGAGGCGTCGCTCGACGTCCGCGCGCTCGCGCCGCTCTACACGGGCTACGCCGCGCCGCGCACCCTCGCTCGGTTCGGGGCGCTCGAGGCCTCCGAGCGGGCGCTGCGCGTGCTGACCGCGATCTTCGCCGCGCCGACGCCAGCCATGGCCGACCGCTTCTGAGCCGCGCGTTCTCGTCTGTTCAACCCTGGCGGCTCGAGTACCATCCGGCCCCGATGAGCGCGCTCGACCACGGCATGGGTTGGCGGAGGGAGCTGCCTGACTTCCGCGACATCACGTTCGATTCGCACGAGGTGCAGATGATCCTGCGCATCTCGAACTCGTACAAAGCCGTGTCGCAGCCGAACGCGGTCTTGCCGGCCAGCGTCGAGCTCCGCAAGTGGTGCACGCGCGTCCGCGACCAAGGCAGGCTGAACTCCGCCCCGGCCTTCGCCGTCACGGCGCTGATGGAGTACTTCGACCGGCGCGCCTTCGGCCGGCACGCCGACTACTCCGAGGCCTTTCTCTATCGGTCCACGCGCGACCTGTCGGGCTACGCCGGCGACCTCGGCGCCGACGTGCGCACCACCCTGCGCGCGCTCAAGACCTTCGGCCTCCCCGCGGAGAACCTCTTCCCCTACGATCCGTGCACCGACTCCGGCACGCCGCCGGCCTTCTGCTACGGCTTCGCCGACAGCTTCCGCACCCTCAAATACTTCCGGCTCGACGACCCCGACCTCACCGGCAAAGAGGTGCTGCTCAACGTCCGCAAGTGCCTCGCGGCGCGCATGCCCTCCGTCTTCGGGCTCAGCGTCTACAGCTCCTTCCCGGTCGCCGGCGAGGGCAACGAGGTCTGCGCGCCCCAACCGGGGGAGCAGCTCATGGGCGGGCACTCCATGCTCGCCGTCGGCTACGATGACGAGCGCATGATCGGGCCCGACCAGGGCGCGCTCCTGGTGCGCAACTCGTGGGGCCCCTCGTGGGGCGACAAGGGCTACGCGTGGCTCTCGTACAAGTACCTCGAGGACCGCCTCGCCGTGGACTTCTGGTCGCTCATCAGGCCGGACTTCATCAACACCGACCTGTTCAACTAGGGGGGGTGTTCCTAGTCTTCCCGCGCGAAGGCTGGACCAAGTCCGCCCAAGGGCTGACGAAGGCAGAACGGCAAGACCGGACCGCCGAGACGAACCGAGCCCGAAGCCACCGAGTCCTGGTCCGAGTCTCCGACGACCGAAGGGCTCTCCGAGCACGAAGCCGAGCAAAGCCGACCTCGGCGATCGCGGTCGGCATCCGGTGCGGCATCGGCGATCGGCGTGGGCGGAGGGGAACTGAGACGTCCCCCAGAGCCCTGAGCGGTTCGGCCGGCGACAGCTCGGCGGGACCTTGCGGTAAGGGGTGCGCTCGGTGACGCGGACAGCACTGGTCGGACGGGCGGCGCTGTGGGAAAGTCGCGAGATTCGCGGGTCCGAGCGGCCGGTTCGGGCGGTTCAGGGCTCGGCCGGCGACAGCTCGGCGGGACCATGCGCCAAGGGGTGCGCTCGGTGTCGCCGGCATCTGCCTAGCACTCGCATTGGGCGAACAGCAACTGGGGACACCGCCCAAGCCGGGCGTGGGCGGGGGGCACCCGCCGCCTGTATCTGCCGCTCGACACTGTCCACGCGGCTTGACAGCTTGGGCCGTATTATCGAAAGCGTACCCAGCCACCTTGACGGGCTGCCGCTGTTCCAGGTGACAGAGGGAACGGTTCACCTTCGCGACTTCGCGACTTCGCGACCTCACGATCGACGGCGACGACGTCATGGATGCCTGGATCTTGGAGGTCGACGGTTCCAGCGGGCCGCGCCCGCGCCTGGTCCTACGTGACGTCATCATCCAGAACGCCGACGTCGGGATCGAGGCTTACGCCGCTGATGTCGACATCGCGCACACGAAGTTCCTGACCGTCCACACCGCAATTGTCACCTTGAACTCGACGTTCTTGGCGCTCGATGACGTGTTCCAGGACGGCGGTCGCGTGGTGCACGGCTTCGGCGTGTCGGTCGATGTGCTCGCCGCTCGTCGACGCAGTGCTGACAGGTCCGGCAGACAAGACGTTGCTATACCGGGACTTCTACGGCGCGCAGCGCACCTGGGCCGCGGACATCGGGGCCGTGCAGCAGTGAGCGCGTGATGCCTGCCAGGGGTGAATAGGGGTCACCCTGCCGGACGGTGCATCACCGAAGCGCACAATCCTCGATCAGCCGAGCCACCCCAGGGCATCCCTGGGTGAGAGCTTTGCTTTTTGGAGGTGGATCATGTCGAGCGTCCGGATGGGGTCGATGGTTGCGGTGGTCATGCTGCTCGCGGCGTGCGGAGACGACAGCTCGAGCGGAGGGTCTGGCGCGGGAGGCGCGAACGGCGGCGGGCCGCAAGGCGGGGAGGCGCAGGGCGGTGAGGCCCAGGGCGGCGGCGGTCAGGCCCAGGGTGGCGGCGGTCAGGCGCAGGGCGGCGAGTCGCAGGGCGGACAGGGCCAAGGGGGAGGGGATTGCGACGCGATCCTCACCGAGGTCAACGCGGCGATGGAGCTGGCCAAGGCCTGCAACCCCTCGATCGACGTCGAGCAGTGCACGGTGATCTTGGAGGGGCCGTGCTGCCCGGTCGCGGTCAACCCTCAGAACACGCAGGCGGTCGCTGACTTCGAAGCGGCGATGGCCGACCTCACGGCCGGCGGCTGCCAGGTCCCTTGCCCGGCCATCCCGTGCTTGGAAGATCCGGTCGGCCTGTGCACGGGCGAGGGCACAGTCGGGAGCTGCACAGAGCAGGTCCTCTGAGCCGCGGCGCGGGCCCCCGTAACGGAGGGGTTGCGGCGGCGCGCACCCGTGTAAACGCTCGCGCTGCATGACCGAGCGCATCGAGAACGATCTGCCACCCCACTCCGTCGAGAGCGCGCTCGCGAGCCTCGACGTGCCCGTGTCGACGCATCCACCGCGGGTGCTGGTGCTCTACGGCTCGCTCCGCGAAAAGAGCATGAGCCGCCACCTCGCGCAGGAGTGTGGCCGGGTGCTCACAGCGTTCGGCGCCGAGGTGAGGTCGTTCGATCCGCGCGGCCTCCCGGTGTTCGATCGCGCCTCGTTCGATCTACCCAAGGTCCGCGAGCTGCGCGAGCTGAGCCTGTGGTCGGAGGCGCACGTCTGGGTGAGCCCAGAGCAGCACGGGGCGATGACGGCCGCGTTCAAGAACCAGATCGACTGGCTGCCGCTCTCCGAAGGCGCCGTGCGCCCGACCCAGGGCCGCACGTTGGCGGTGCTGGAGGTCTCGGGGGGAAGCCAGTCGTTCAACGCGGTGAATCAGCTGCGCATCCTCGGGCGCTGGATGCGCATGTTCACCATCCCCAACCAGTCGTCCGTGCCGAAGGCTTGGCTCGAGTTCGACGACGAGGGCCGCATGAAGCCGTCGGCCTATCGCGACCGCGTGGTCGACGTGATGGAGGAGCTGTTCCGCATGACCCTGCTCCTGCGTGATCGAGCCGCGCTGCTGACGACTCGCTACAGCGAGCAGAAAGAGCTGCGCGAGCGCGGAGCGCTGCGACCGGGCCTCGGGGTCAAGCCGAGCGAGTGAGGTGAGCCTGGCGCGAGGCTGCCGCCTTGCGCTCTCACGATGCGTGGCAACACTGTCGTGATGCCTCGCTTTCGGCTCCGCCACGTCCCGCTCGTGCTCCGTGCGCTCGCTCGCTGGCTCGTCGGGACCCAGGCGGGGCGCAAGCTCGGCGCGGTGGTCGCGATCCTCGTGGCTGCGCCTGTAGCGCTGATGTGGAGCCTCGGCGGCGGAGCAGCGATCAGCTGGAACGGCACCTGGACCGGCTTCTCCAATGACTTCCGCCCCCACGGAGGGGAGGCTCACCTTCCACAGAGGGGCGGGCAAGACTGCGAGCTGCACCGTCCGCGGTGAGACGGGGGCTACCGAGGGGAACGGCTGGGTCTTCCGCGGCAAGGCCACGGTCAATGAGCTCTCGTGCGAGGGGCACATCGAGAAGAATGGCCGCGCGTCCCTCGCCTTGAAGCTCAAGATGGAGTGGCACGGGCGCGTCAAAGGCATCGGCGGGGACTGGGACGACGTCGACGGCGCGGCCACCTGCGAGGGCGAGCTCGGGGGAACGCTCGCCGAGGGCGGCGAGTGGGAGGGGACGTGCAAGCGCGAGGGGAAGGAGTGGAAGACGTCGTTCAAGTGGAAGCTGGACGCGGAGTGACCGGCGCCGAAGGCGTCCCGCGGAGCGAACTCTCTTCTCGTCGGCCTGAGGTAGGATCTCTGGGTCATGCGTAGCGAGATCGACGACGAAGACCGTGCGGCAGTCATGGCCCGCCGAGAGCTGCTACTGCGGCGCTCTCTCCTCGTCGGCGCGGTCGGCGCCATCGCGAGCTCGGCGAGCTGCGACGCATGTCACCCGTCCGTTTGTCTGTCGGCGCCGGTCGAGCCTTACTGCGAGAAGACGGGCGACGCCCCGCTGCCAGCCGGCAGCACCCGTTGGCGGCGGACGCGGGAGGGTGCGATCGAGACCGACGTTGGACCGCTGTTCGAGGGCGATAAACCTGCTGATCCGGCCAAGGCAGGGACCGATGGCCGCTTCACCTCCGAGGGCGTGCCGCCGGGCATCAACGCCCTCTCCGAGGCAGGCCGGGCCGCGTTCGCCGAGCTCGCGCCCGGCCACGTCGGCGCGAGCGTCCAGATCAGCGTGTACATCGAGCCGGAGTTCCAGGGCCCCGGGGTCGACGGAAGGGCGCGCGCCGAGAGCATCCGCGCGTTCCTTGCCAGCAAGGGTGTCCAAGCGAAGGTGACTGGCTCGGGCAGCAGCGCCCGGGGCAGCTTCAGGATGCACGTGTTCTTCTACGCCTGCATCGCGCCGGCGCAATCCGACGGCGGTCCTTGAGGCTCAGGGCAACGCCCGCGAGCTCGACCCCTCCACATTCCTGAGGGCCGACCTCCGAAACGACGATGAAGGTCTTGAGCTGGTCGAGGTCCACAAGGGCGTGAGCGCGACTATGACACGGCCTGGGTGCTTCTTCGGACGGCGAGCGCCCGCGCGGCTGGCCGAACGACGCGCTCGATCGCCGCCCGCGTCGCGGCGCGCTCGGCCTCGTCGTCGAGCAGACCGAACGGCGCCCGCCAGGGGCGGCGCTCGCGCGAGAGGTCGCTGCACGTGTGAGCGCCGTAGCCAGACAGGGCCTCCTCGAACGTACCCTCGACCCGCTCACGCGCGGGCTCCCCGCCCTCTCGCAGGACCCACGCGACGAAGCGGTACGCGAGCGCTGCGTGTCGAGCCTCGTCCTCTGCGATGCGGGAGAGGGCACGCTGCACCTCGGGGTCGGTCGCCGCTGAGAGCCGCTCGGAGGCCAAGTGCGCGGCGATCGCCTCGCCGACGCAGCCCTCGATGACCGCGCTCCGCACGATCTCATCGAAGCTGCGCGTCGCCGCCGCCGCCGCGACCGGCAGCGGGCCAGCGGCGAGCTCTTCGCCCAGGAAGCGCGAGCCGAGCGCGAAGCAGGCGCGGGCGTGCTCGACCTCATCGAGCATGGCCACGCCGGCCGCGTGCACCAGGTCGGCGGGGGCCCCGAGCGCCAAGAGGTCCATCACGAAGCGCGCGAAGGAGGCGATCGAGGCGTGCTCCAGCCGCGCATCCCGCAGCCAGCCCGCTGCCAGGTCCTCCAGCGCCTGCGCGTCGAGCCTGTGTGCGATGTGCGACGCGCCTGGCCCCGCTGCGTCGAGCCAGGCGCGCCCCCTGATCACTGCGGCGACGTGAGGCTCGCCGCCGACCAGGAAGGGTCGGCCGCAGCAGGGAGCGTTCTTGGGGAAGGAGTAGCAGCAGGCGCCTCCTTGGAACCGCGGACCCGCGGTCGCCCCGTTGCAGCAGCCATTGCTCACCATGGAGCTCGGCAGGCAGCCGTTCTTGTCGAAGGCCGACGGCGGCGGCGCCGCCGCAGGCCCACCGGTCCCGGTCGAGCGCATCCCCGAGCGCGGGACGAAGCAGCCAGGCGCGAGATCCGGCGTCACGGGAGGGTCCGTGGCCGCGTGGCTCTGCGCGGAGTGAGGGTCGACGCTGGCGCTGCTCGGCTCCGGCGTGGCAGGAGCTGGCGCGCTCGTCGCCGGCGGCGAGGGCTCGGACGACACCTCTTGCGAGACGGCGTCCGTCCGCGCGCCGTCCTGCGGTGGCAGTGGGGACGGTCGTGTCGCGTCGCTGCACGCAGCCGCGAGCGTCCCCGCGACCGCGAGGAGCAGGCGGTCGCGCAGGCCCTCGAGGGCTCGGGTCTTCGCGAGAGCGGTCTGCGGATCGGCGTCCAGGTGCGGGGGCATGTCGGTCGTGGGAGATTACGGCAGCCGGCCCCGATCCCACGGCGGCACCGCGGGCAGGCACTCTGGCAGTGGCTTCGCCGTTAGGTACGCGGTGGCGGCCTGCTTCAGCGCGGGCACGTCCACCACGACGGTCCAGTCGAGCCCGTCGATGAAGCGCTCGGTGTGGGTCGCGAGGTCTGCGCCGCACGCTTGCGCACGCGACGTGATGAGCGTCTGCTTCGCGTCGATCACGCTCTTCCACGCGGAGTCGGCGCCCGCGACGACCGAGTCCCTCAGCGGCTCTTTTTCGAACTCGGGGTTCTTCTGGCGGAGCTCGGCCACCTTTACGACGCCGTCGACGGTCATCAGATCGAGCATGTCGATGTCATAGAGGACCTGCGCCTCGAGGCTCGAGGGCTTGGGGTAGCTGCGGCCGCAGAACTTCGACATGAAGCGCCGCGAGAAGAAGCGCAGGTTGAAGCCGCAGGGCCCCATGTGCTCGCGCACCGCGCCGGAGGCGAGCTCGACGAACGACTCCGACTTGCCGAGCTTCGCGAGCACCTCGCGCGTCAGATTCGACCCCTGGTCGCCGTGCGTGCAGAACTTCTCCTTCGGCTCCCCCTTGCCGTCCTCCTTCGTCGCGTCGTGCAGCAGCGCCGCCGCCTGCACGATATGGACGTTCGCACCGGCGGCCTCCGCGAACGGGGGCGCGTAATGGTAGAGCCGGCGGCTGTGCAGGTGGTTGGGCCCTCCGGGCTGCGCGTGCGAGAGCAGCGCCGCGTACACCTGCGCCGTCTCCTCCTTGCTGAGCGTCTCCGGCGCTGGGTGGCGCATGAAGCCACAAGTTACCAGCAGGGCCGCCGCGACCAGCACCAGCACCATCACCACGTCGCGCAGCGAGGCGCGCACGAGGCGGCGGGCGACGGCGGCTGCGGCGCGGAGCGCGGTTGTTCGCATGGGAGGAGCATAGCTGCCCGAGTCGCCCGTGCGCGACGTTCGCTCGGCTACCATCCGAGCAAAGATGGCGCTGACGGTCCTCGCCCTGGTGCTCACGTCGGCGCTGCTGCACGCGGCCTGGAACGCCATGCTCAAGCGCTCGCGCGAGCCCGAGGTCGCCGTGCTCGCGATGATCGCCATCGGCGCAGCCTCGGCGGTCGGGGTCGCGCTCGCGCTCCGCGTCCCCTTTCCGCCGCGCGCGTCGGTCGTCTGGTCGATCGGCGCCGGCGTGCTCGAGGCCGGCTACCTCATCACGCTGGCGCGGGCGCTGTCCCGTGCCCCTTTCGGTGCGGTGTACACCATCGCGCGCGGCGGAGCGCTGCTCGTCGTGTGGCCGATATCGATCGCTCTGCTCGGTGAGGCCCTGACCGCCCCACGTGCTGCAGGGACGGTCCTTGTCCTCGCGGGGCTCGCGGCCACCAGCTGGAAGACCCGTCCGGCGAGCGAGCGAGCCAGCGAGCGGAGCGGTCTCGCCTGGGCGGCGGTCTGCGCCGTGTTCATCGGCGCCTACCACCTCGCCTACAAGCTCGCGCTGACCGAGGGCGGCAACGCCCCCGCGGCCGACGCCATCTCCCTCTCCACGGCGGCCACCTTGAACCTCAGCATCGCGGGGCCAGCGAAGCTGCGCGCCGCGGTCCGCGCCCTCCGCGCAGAGCCGGGGCGCATCCTCACGGGTGGAGTGTTCGCCAACCTCTCCTTCCTCCTGTTCCTGTTCGCGATGGCCCAGGGCGGCGCCGGCGTGTTGTTGACCCTCCGCAACACGTCGATCCTCTTCGCCCTGGGCTTCGCCTTCGCCCTCGGCGAGCGCCCCGGCCGGCTCGGCCTCGTCGGTGTGGCGCTGGTGTTCGCCGGCGCGGTGTTGCTCGCGCTGTGAGGGGCTTCACGCACTGGGAGCTCCGCGCCGGCGTTATGCTCTGCGCGCAGCGTGCCCGCGGTGGGTCGCCGCCTGGAAGGGCACCATGTTTCATCACCTCTCCCTCGGCGTCGCGCGGCTCGATCGTGCCGAGGCCTTTTATACGCCGTGCCTCGCTGCGCTCGGCTATGTACGCCTCTTCCGGACGGCGCGCGCCGTGGGCTATGGCCCCGAGGGGTTCGAGGGGGAGGCGCCGTTCGCGCTGGTCGAGGGCGGCGCCGAGGCGAGGTCGCCTGGGCGCGGGTTCCACCTGGCGTTCGCCGCGCCCAGCCACGACGCGATCGATCGGTTCCACGAGGCGGCGCTGGAGGCCGGGGGGGTCGACGAGGGGCCGCCCGGGATCCGAGAGCACTACGACCCGACGTATTACGCCGCCTTCGTGCGAGATCCCGACGGGCATCGCGTCGAGGCGGTGATGTTCGGGCGAGCCACCGCGCTTCGGACCTGAGGCGCAGCACGAGCCCGGCGGTGCAGGTATCATCGAGCGGACGCCGCCCGAGTCGGGCGTCGCTGGGGAGGAGGACCTCTCGTGCCGGACTGGACCACCGAGAGCGCCGCGCTGACCACCTGGGCGGCCGTCGTGCTCTGCCTCTCGCTCGGGTCGAGCGCCTGCGACGCCCCCGGAGCGGCGACCCCCTCCGGCTCCAGCCCACCCGCAGCGAGCGAGGCGCCCGCGGCGAGCGCGCGGCCGGGCAGCTCCAGCGGGCCCAGCTCGGCGCGAGAGTCCGCGATCGTGCGCGCGACGGACTGCGCGACGAAGCAGCACCGCGGCCTCGGCATCTGGAAGAGCCCCCTGCTCTTCGACGGGCCCGACGCCTGGGAGACCCCGAGCGGATGGATGGTCGCCTTCAAGGAGAAGGAGCCGAAGGGTAAGCCTCAGGGCCTCACCTTGATCCTCAAGTCGGACGGGAGCTGCGAGCGCGCGAACGTCGAGTGACGCCGCTCATCCTTGCGTCGCTGCTATCGTGGCCGACCCCACGTGGCAGACGACGCAGCTCCCCGGCACCTCGCCCCGACCCTCGCCGACGCGCTGCGCGGCCGGCGCTTCGGGCTCGTCCTCTCCGCTGGCTACTTCGGGTTCTTCGGGCACGCTGGGCTGCTCGCGGCGCTCGAGGCTGCGGGGCTCGAGCCGGCGGCGTGGGCGGGGACGAGCGCGGGCGCGCTGGTCGCGGCGATGGGCGCCGCCGGCATGTCGAGCGCCGAGATCGCTGCCGCGCTGTCGAGCATCTCGCGGCGAGACTTTTGGGATCCAGCGCCGCTCTCCCAGCTGTGGGCGATGGTGAGCGGGCGGGGCGCGACTGGGCTGCTCGCCGGGGAGCGCTTCCGGGCGCTCTTGCATCGGCACCTGCCCGTGCGCGACTTCGAGGCCTGCGCGAAGCCGCTCGTGATCGTCACCAGCGACATCTCGGGCGCCGCGCCGCGTGTGCACGACCGCGGGCCGCTCGCGGTGGCGGTCCACGCGAGCTGCGCCTACCCAGGCCTGTTCCGCACCGTGGAAGAGGGGGGCGCTCAGCTTTGGGACGGCGGCCTGATCGACAAGGCCCCGCTCGTCGCGCTCGCCGATCGCGTCGAGCGGCTCGAGGCCCTGCTCGTCATGTATCTGCCGAGCGACACCAAGGAGAAGGCCCGCGCTGCGCCGCGCCGGCACGGCTTCCTCGGCGGCCTCAACCAGGGGCTCGCCGCGGTCCGCCACGAGCACTACGTGTTGCAGGCTCGGCTGTGCGAGGCGAGGGGCATCCCCGTCTACGAGCTGTCGCCGGCGCTCCCGCAGCTCGGGCCCAATCGGCTCGAGGTGGGGCCCAGCGCGCTCGAGGCCGCGCGCTCTTATTCCGAACGCGCCCTCGCGGCGCCGGCGCGAGGCGTCCGTGTCCACGGCGGCGACCGCTGAGCGCGATCGGGGCTCACCTCGGCGTGGACCCCCGCCAGCCGATGGTGCCACACGAGCAGCGCCGTGCTGCACGCCAGCAGCGCGGCGCCCATCGTCTGGTGCAAGGTCGTGACCGCGACCATCGGCCACGAGGGAGCAGCCCCCCGCTGCTCCATGCCGACCACCACGTACGACGCGACGCCCAGGATGAGCTGCAACATGACCAGCCCAGCGAGCCAGGCGCCCATGCGTGAGACCGGCCGAACGTCCTCGTACAGCGCCCAGCTGCGCATGCCGGCGACGACGACCAGCAACGCGGTGGCCACCCCCAGCATCAAGTGAAAGTGCAGGCCGCGGGCGACGTGCCGCTGAAGCGCTCCGAGGAGGATCTGGGCGAGCAGCAGCGCGACGGCTACGGACAGCAGCCGAAGATCGAGCGCGGACCTGGGCGAGGCGGCCTCTGGCCGCAGCTCTCGCCACGCCGTGCTCAGAAAGACTCGCAGCGACACGAGCGTCGAGAAGAAGACCTGCGCCAATACGCCGTGCGTGATGGCGAGCGCGATGTCGATCTGCGTGACGCGCAGGCCACCGAGCGTGCCCTGAACGATCACGATCCCCAGCGCGCCCAGCGCCAGCACCCGCACCCAGCGCCGCGGCTCTACGCGCTGGAGGACCACCGCCAGCACCAGCGTCGTCAGCCCGACCAGCGAGCCCAGCAGCCGGTGGGCGTGCTCGAAGAAGATACCGCCCGTCATGTGAGCGAGCGGGAACAAGAACATGTTGTGGCCGAAGGAGCTCGGCCAATCCGGCACGGCCAGCCCCGCCTGGAAGCCGGTCACCACGCCGCCCGCCAGGAGCAGCAGCAGGGTCGCGGCCACCGCGACGCTCGATAGCGCCGCCCGCCAGTTGAGCGTCGCCGCGGCCTCGGCGGGGAGGCGCAGCAAGCGGCCGAGCCCCGCGCCGGCGGTGAACACGAGGGCGATGACCGCGACCGAGCCGGGGATGAAGGCGAGCGGGGTCTGCTCGCGCAGGCTGAGCAGGATCAGCAGGTTCAGGGCAGCGATCAGGACGCCCGTGCCGAGCGTCGCCCCGGCGCGACGGAGCGTGCAGCGTCCGAACACGAAGCCACCCGCCAGCAGCGCGAAGGCGAGCGCGAAGAACAGGACCGCGCTCGGGATCAACACGCGGCCGCCGCCCGCGAAGCTCGAGGGCTCGACTGGCATTCGGCCGAGGTAGCCGATGCCCCACATCGCGACGGTCGTTCCAAAGGCGACCGCGAGCATGTCGGTCGCCTCGCGGCGCGGAGAGGGCTGCTCGCTCCGAGTCGAGGGGTTGGAGCCGATCGCTGGCTCTCCCTCACGTGGGTCGGTGGCGCTCACAGCGCGAGGCGGAGGCACAGCCGCGGCGAAGGCGCGAAGCCGTGGTGGGCGAAGAACTGCAGCAGCTCGTGCTGCTGCCAATCGACGACGCTCTCGACGTGCTCCACCCCGAGGGCGCGGAGGTTCATCAGCAGCTGGCGGATGAGCGCGTCACCGACCCTGCGGCGCAGGTAGCCGCGGTCGACGCCGACCGAGTCGATGATCGCCGTCGGCTCCGAGCGACCGAACTCGCCATAGAAGACGCGGGCGATCATGAAGCCCACCACGTGGTCGTCGAGCTCTGCGGCGAGGCTCGTCTGCAGCGCATGAGGCTCGAGCGCCGCCTCGATCCTGCCGCGATAGTAGGCGTCCCGCGTGCGGCCGGTGGCCTGCCGATCGATGCGCACGACGGCGTCGAGATCGCCCGCGCGTAGGGTGCGCACGGTGACCGAATCGGTCTCCAGCTCACCGGGGCCGAGCTCCTTCTCTGTGTCCTTCGAGGGTTTCGCGCTCTTCACGGGGACGCTCCTTTCAGGCTTGACGAGATAGCCGTGTTCAAATACGCATTCAAGTACCGAATTGCTGGATTAGCCAGGCCCCACGAACCAAGGCGACCAAGATGGGTGTGACCCTGCACAGCTGGCAGATGACCGCGGCGAGCTCCCCTCTCGCCCGCGCGACGTGCGACCTCGACCCGACCACCCTGCCCGCCGGCTCGGTCCTGGTGCGCGTGGCGGGCTGCGGCGTGTGCCATACGGACCTCGGCTTCTTCTACGACGGCGTGCCCACGCGCCATCCGCTGCCGCTCACCCTGGGCCACGAGATCAGCGGCACGGTCGTTCACGCGGGTGAGGGCGCCGGCGAGTGGGTCGGCCGACACGTCGTGGTGCCCGCCGTCATTCCGTGCGGCGACTGCGCGGCGTGCAAGGCGGGGCGCGGCGCCATCTGCCCGAAGCAGATGTTCCCAGGCAACGACGACCACGGTGGCTTCGCGAGCCATGTCGTCGTCCCTCCCGCGGGCTGTGCGCGGTAGACACGGCGGCGCTCGAGGCCCGCGGCCTTCGTCTGGCCGATCTGGCCGTGATCGCCGACGCCGTCACGACCCCTTATCAGGCGATCCTGAACGCGGGGCTCCGCGCGGGAGACGTGGCGATCTTCGTCGGCGTCGGAGGCGTGGGCCTCTTCGGCGTCCAGATCGCGCGGGCGCTGGGCGCAAACGTCGTCGCGCTCGACGTCGATCCGATCAAGATCGAGCGGGCCAAGACCGTGGGCGCTGCCTTCACCCGGGTGATCGGCAAAGACGACGCGAGGGCCATCAAGGCGGAGATCAAGGCTTGGGCGAAAGACAGCCGCTTGCCCGCTGTCGGTCACCGCATCTTCGAGACCTCGGGGCATCCGGCCGGTCAGACGTTGGCCTTCTCGCTGCTGGTGCACGGCGCCCACCTCGGGATTGTGGGCTACACCCCCGAGCCGGTCACGGTGCGGCTCTCGAACCTCATGGCCTTCGACGCGACCGCTCGCGGCACGTGGGGATGTCTCCCCGAGCACTACCCCGCCGTCGTCGAGCTGGTGGCCAGCGGGAAGGTCGAGATCGCGAGCTTCATCGAGCCGCGGCCCATGAGCGAGATCAACCAGGTCTTTGCCGCGCTTCACGCCGGAACGCTCAAGAAGCGGCCGGTCCTCATCCCGGACTTCGAGGCAGACACGTGAGCCACACGCTGCGTCCATTGCGCCGAGAAGATCTGAGCCGGGTCGAGGCGATCTACCGGCAGCACACCAAGGAGCAAGCGCCGGCCGACTGGCTGTCGGTCGCGCACCAGGCGATCGACGCCGCCGGCGACGCGCCCCTCGCGTGGGTCGCCGTCGCGGCCAGGGGGCGAGTGGTCGGCTACGTGGTCGGCGAGGTCCGCTCCTGGGAGTTCGGCTCGGCCAGCGCAGGCTGGATCATCGGCATCGGCGTCGACGTCGAGCACGACGGCGAGGGAGCAGGCAGAGACCTGCTGGCGCGGCTGATGGAGTCGCTCGCCCAGCGCGGTACGCGGACGCTGCGCACGATGGTGCGGCGCGACGACGTGCGCGTGCTCCGCTTCTTCCGCAGCGCCGGCTTCGCGACGGGCCCCTACACCGAGCTCGAGATGGAGGTGGGGTCGTGATCCAGCGCGACAAACGAGAAGGCGGCGCGGTGCTCCGCATCGTGCTCGACGCGCCGAAGGCGAACATCCTCGATAGCGCGATGATCCGCGCGATTGGCGGCGCGCTCGAGGCCGACGTCGAAGCCGGCACCAAGCTCATCGTGTTCGAGGGTGCGGGCAAACACTTCTGCTTCGGCGCGAGCGTCGAGGAGCACCGCCGCGACGCGGCGCCCGCCATGCTCGCGGCCTTCCATGGCCTGTTCCGCCAGCTGGCGCGCCTCGCCGTCCCCACCTGCGCGATCGTCCGCGGGCAGTGCCTGGGCGGAGGCCTCGAGCTCGCGGCCTATTGCACCTTCCTGGTCGCTACGCCGGAGGCGCGCCTCGGGCAGCCCGAGATCAAGCTCGCGGTGTTCCCGCCCATGGCCTCGCTGCTCTTGCCCTGGCGGCTCGGCGGCGGCGCGGCCCTCGACTTGTGCGTGACGGGACGCAGCGTGGACGCCGCCGAGGCGCAGCGCATGGGCCTCGTGAACGCCGTGACCGACGACCCCGAGGCCTGGGTGAGCGCGCTCTTCGCCGAGTCGCTGCGGCCGACCAGCGCCTCTTCGCTGCGCTTCGCCGAGCGCGCGGCGCGCGCGGATCTAATGCGGCGACTCGAGCGGGACCTTCCCGAGCTCGAGCGCCTCTACCTGGACGAGCTCATGACCACGCACGACGCCAACGAGGGGATCGCCGCCTTCCTCGAGCGCCGCGCTCCACAGCATCGCAACGCCTGAGGGAGCCATGACTGACGCTAAGGAGAACGTCGAGAGGATCGTCGCCGAGGCCGACGCGCTGTACCACGACCTCGATTTCGGAGCCGTGAAGCGCTTCAAGGAGGCGCACCCCGAGGCCAAGGTGATCGGCTGCCTGCCCACCTACTCGCCCAAGGAGATCATCCACGCCGCCGGCATGCTGCCCGTGCACCTGCGCGGGGCTGGCGATCAGGTGGAGATCATCCGGGGCGACGCCTACTTCCAGTCGTACATCTGCCAGCTCCCCCGCGGCATCATCGAGCTGGCGCTCAGCGGGCGCCTGGCGAGCTTCGATGGCTTCGTCTTCCCGGCGATCTGCGACGTCATCCGCAACTTGTCGGGCATCTGGCAGCTGCTCTTCCCCGAAAAGCTCGCCCGCTACCTGGATATCCCCCAGAACTTCGACGCCGCCGTGGGAGGGCGCTTCTATGCCCGCGAGCTGCGCAGCATCCTCGACGATCTGGAGCGGCTCTCGGGCGCGAAGGTCTCCGACGACGACCTGCGCCGGTCGATCGCCGCCTACAATCACAACCGCACCAGCATCGAAGCGCTGATGTCGCTGCGCGCCGAGCGCCCCTGGCTCGTCCCGGCCGACGAGGCCTACCTGGTCTTGCGCGCCGGCGACACCCTCCTCGTCGAGGACCACACCCGCATGGTCGACGAGTACGTCGCCGCTGTCCTCGAGCTCGACCGCCCCAAGCGTGATCACAGCCGGGTCGTCATGTCGGGCGCCTTCTGCGAGCAGCCGCCGCTCGGCCTCATCCGCACGTTCGAGCGCGCGGGCTGCTACATCGTGTGGGACGACATGACCATCAGCTCGCGGTTCATCGTCGGTGATGTCGCCACCGAGGGCGACCCGCTCGCGGCCCTCGCGAGCGCGTTCGTCGAGCGCGCCGTGGAGTCGGCGTCCGTGTACGCGTGCAAGCGGCAGAAGGGGTCCGAGCTGTGCCGGACCGTGCGGCGCTCGCGCGCCGAAGGCGTGATCTTCGCCGCGCCGAGCTTCTGCGACCCCGCGCTGCTCGATCAGCCGATGCTCCAGGCGGCGCTCGACAAGGAGCAGATCCCGTGGACCGCCTTCAAGTACGCCGAAAATCTTGGCCAGTTCCAGGTCATCCGCGAGCAAGCGGGGACGTTCTCCGACTCGATTCGCCTTTGGGGGCAGTGACATGACTACCGTCGAAAAAGAACCCAGCATGGTGAAGCAGAAGGAGATGATCGCGGAGCACTTCGATCGTCTCGCGGCGGCCGGGGAGCACGGAAAGAAGGTGGTCTACACCTTCGTCCCGGGCAACCTGACCGAGCTCTTGCTCTCGTTCGACGTGCTGCCGGTCTACCCGGAGATCAACGCGCTGCAGTCGGCGATGCGCAAGCGCGCGGGGGACTTCATCAGCGAGGCCGAGCGCGTTGGTCACTCCGAGGACGTGTGCACCTACGTCAAGTGCGACATCGGCATGAAGCGCAAGGGCAACATCGGGCCCACCGGGCAGCCGCTGCCCAAGCCTGATCTCTTGCTGCTCTCGTATACGGGCTGCTTCACCTTCCTGAAGTGGTTCGAGCTCCTGCGGGAGGAGTACGACTGCCCCGTCGTGCTCTTGCACACGCCCTATCAGGCGGAGGGCAAGGTGACCGGCTCGATGCGCGACTACATGGTCGAACAGCTCAAGAGCCAGGTCATCCCGGCGCTCGAGCAGCTCACCGGCAAGCCGTACGACGAGGACCGCCTGCGCACGCTGCTCGCGCTCAGCGCGCGCGCCGAGGACGACATGGTGCACGTGCTCGAGTCGGCCAAGCACCGCCCGTCGCCGATCGACGCCTACTTTGGCGGCGTCTACTACATCGGGCCGATGTTCACCGCCTTCCGCGGGACCGAGGGCGCGGTCGACTACTACCAGACCCTGCGCGCCGAGGTCGACGCGCGGGTGCGCGCAGGCGAGGGCCCCATCACCCCCGAGGGCCCCATGGGCCCGGAGAAATATCGCCTCGTGGTCGAAGGTCCCCCCAACTGGACCAACTTCCGCGAGTTCTGGCAGATGTTCTCCGACGAGGGCGCGGTCGTCGTCGCCAGCACCTACACCAAAGTGGGAGGCGTCTACGACTTTGGCTTCCGGCACGACCCCCGCGACCCGCTCGGCACGCTCGCGGACTATTGCATGGGCTGCTACACGAACCGAAGCCTGCCCCAGCGCGTCTCGATGCTGGAGTCCTACGTGAAGGACTACCAAGCCGACGGCGTCCTCGTGAACTCGGTCAAGAGCTGCAACAGCTTCTCGGCCGGGCAGCTCGTGATGCTGCGCGAGGTCGAGCAGCGCACGGGTATCGCGGGCGGCTTCATCGAGACCGACCTGGTCGACGCGCGCTACTTCTCTGCGGCCAACGTCAAGAACCGCATCGAGAGCTACCTGCAGATGATCGAGCAGAAGCGCGGAAAAGGCCCAGGCGCCACGCCCGCCGGCGCGAAGGAGGCGACGCCTTGAGGACCTTCATCGGCATTGACCTGGGCTCCACGACCACGAAGGCCGTGATGCTCGACGAGTCGGGCGCCGTGCTCGGCCGTGGCATCACCAACAGCCGCAGCAACTACGATCTCGCTGCGTCGATCGCCAAGGCCGAGGTGCACACCAGCGCCCGCTTCGAGCTGCTCGGTCGCGAGCTACGGGCGAGCGTGGGGGTCGAAGGGGTCGAGAAGATCTTGCCTCGCCTCCAGAGCGAGCTGCGCCGGCAGCAGAACCTGGCGCACCTGAGCGTGCTCGCCGAGGTGTGCATCGAAGAGTGCGCGAACCCGCGCGTGGCCCGCATTCGCGGCGAGCTCCAGCGCCGGGTGGCGGGGATGGTCGAGCAGATGACGCGTGAGGAGGCCAACCCGAACCCGCTCAAGCTCCTGAAGCCGGGTGAGAAGACCTCGGAGTTCTTCCGCGACCGCGCAGCGAGCGCCTACAGCAGCCTGGCGGAACAGAACGCCGACGCCGACGTGACCTTCGACGATCTCATGAGCATCTTCGACAAGGCGATCATCCGCGTCGAGAACACGAAGCACGACGAGGGCTTCGCCGAGCTGATCGGGCTCGCCTCCGAGCGCGTGAGCGCCAGGCTCGAGCCAGCGGTCGCGGCGCAGTGCCGCGCGGCGGTCGAGCGCGCGTGCGCCGTCGAGCTCATCGACGGCGGCGTCATCGGCACCGGCTACGGACGGCAGCGCCTGCCCTTCGCCAAGGAGAACATCCGCTCCGAGATCCTCTGCCACGGTCTGGGCGCTCACCAACAGTTCCCCGGCACGCGGACCGTGCTCGACATCGGCGGGCAGGACACCAAGGCCATCCAGGTCGACGCAAACGGGATCGTGACGAGCTTTCAGATGAACGATCGCTGCGCCGCCGGCTGCGGGCGCTACCTCGGCTACATCGCGGACGAGATGAGCGTCGGCGTCCACGAGCTGGGGCCGCTCGCGATGAAGTCCGAGCGCAACGTGAAGATCAGCAGCACGTGCACGGTGTTCGCCGGCGCCGAGCTGCGCGACCGCCTCTCCAACGGGCAGCGTCGCGAGGACATCCTGGCCGGCCTGCACCGCGCCATCATCCTGCGCGCCATGTCGCTGCTGGCGCGCTCGGGGGGGGTGCACGACGAGTTCACGTTCACGGGCGGCGTGGCCAACAACCCCGCGGCCGTGCTCGCCCTGCGCAGGCTGGTGCAGGAGAACTACGGCGAGCGGCAGCTCAACATCTCGCCCGGGTCCATCTACACCGGGGCGCTGGGGGCGGCGCTGTTCTGCATGCGCGCGGCGGAGAGCCGCGCGGCGGCCTGAGGAGGCGAACGATGATCATCACCTGTGGCATCGACGTAGGTAGCTCATCGGTCAAGGTGGCGGTGATCGCCAGCCCCGAGGGGTCGGGGCGGAAGCGGGAGGGGGCGGAGCTGCTCTCGACGCACGTGGAGCGGATCCGCAGGCGCGACCAGCGTCAGGTCATTCAAAAGGCCTTCGAAGAGGCGCTCGCCCAGGCGAAGCTGAAGGAGGAGGCGCTCTCGTATGTGGCCACGACGGGCGAGGGCGAGCTCGTCGACTTCCGCGTGGGGCACTTCTACGGCATGACGGCGCACGCCCGCGGCGCGCTGTTCCTTCAGCCAGAGGCGCGCGCCATCCTCGACGTGGGGGCTCTGCACGCGCGCGCCATCGGCTGCGACGCACAGGCCCGGGTGCTCGCCTATCGAATGACCAGCCAATGCGCCTCGGGGACGGGCCAGTTCCTCGAGAACATCGCCCGCTACTTGGGCGTCACCCTCGAGGAGGTCGGACCGCTGTCGTTGCAGGGCGACCGGGCGGAGAAGGTGTCCGGCATTTGCGCGGTGCTCGCCGAGACCGACGTCATCAACATGGTGTCGCGTGGCCTGACGCTCCCCAACATCCTGCGCGGCATCCACGAGTCGATGGCGGGGCGCTTCGCCAAGCTCGTCCGCAAGCTGGACGTGACGCGCGGAGTCCTGCTGGTCACCGGCGGGCTGGCGAGCGATATCGGCTTGCTGGAGCGGACGCGCACCGCGCTCGTCGAGGTCGACCTCGACGATCTGCGCGTCGAGGCGCACCCGCTGAGCATCCACGCGGGCGCGATCGGCAGCGCGCTCTGGGGGGCCTACCGACACGAACGGCTGCGCGAGCTCGGCGAGCGGGCCGCGTGATCGAAGGCCCACTGTGATCCTGACCAAGGCGTCCAAGCTCGCGCTGTACGCGCTCACCGAGATGGCCCTGCGCCCGGGCGAGCTGGTGAGCGCGAACGCCATAGCGACCCGCTTCGGCGTCTCGGAGAACCACATCGCCAAGGTGTTGCAGCAGCTCGCGCGCGCCAGCCTGGTCGAGAGCGTGCGCGGCGCCGCCGGCGGCTATCAGCTCGCCAAGCCCGCCGTCGAGGTGACGATGGCCGAGGTCGTGCACTGCATCGAGGGTCCGCTGTCGACCGACCCCTGCGAGGACTGCCCGTTCCGCGCCGAGGGCAGCGAGTGCGCGGACCACGCGACGTGCAGCGTGCACAACCTCTTGAACGAGCTCAGCACGCACGTCAGCTACACGCTCGAGTCGGTCACGATCGCGACTCTGGCGCGCAGCAAGACTCAGAAGGGGCCCGAGCGGGTCAAGAAGGAGAAGCCATGAGCACGCGAGCGACCAAGGCCATCGACGGACTCTATCCATTGCTCCTCAAGGAGTGGAAAGACAGCTGGGTCAAGGCGACCAACTCCCCGGGCGAGCTCAAGTGCCAGGTAGAGGCGGCCTGGGGCGACGGCTTCGCCGACGGCGATGCCCTCATCCGCGCGATGGATGCGGCCGGGGTCGAGACCGTGCTGGCGACGGATCTGCTGGCCTGGTCGTACCGGCGCCAGGAGCGCTTCGCGGCGGACATGACGGACCGCATCGGGGAGCTGTCGGAGAAGTACCCCGGGCGCGTGTATGGCCTCGCGGACTACGACCCCTTCGATATCAAGAAGAGCCTGGCCAAGCTCGAGGAGGACGTGACCCGGCGCGGCTACAAGGGGGTCTACGTCCACATCTACGGCTATGACATCGGCCTCGACCACCGCAAGATGTACCCCCTCTACGCCAAGTGCGACGAGCTCGGCGTGCCCGTCGCCATGCAGGTCGGCCACGTGCTGGAGGCGATGCCGAGCGAGCACGGCCGCCCCATGCAGCTCGACCGCATCGCGTGCGATTTTCCGAGCCTCAAGATCGTCGGCACCCACACCGGCTGGCCCTGGGTCGACGAGATGATCGCGGTCGCCACGAAGTGGCCCAACGTGTACTTGAACATCAGCGCCTGGTTGCCCAAGTACTTCGGCGCCCCGCTGCTGCAGTTCATGCGCTCGAAGACCGGCAGCGACAAGGTCCTGTTCGGTTCGAACGGGCTGTCGTGGGAGCGCTACCTCGAGGAGATGGATCGGCTCGAGATCGCCGAGGACCGCGCCGCCAAGATCCTGCGGGGCAACGCCCAGCGCATCTACGGCATCTGAGCAGGCGGCCTCAGCGGGCGATCGGCGCGCCGCATCCCTCGCGCAGGGCCTCGGCGCGTGCGGCGCGCTCTCCTGCGCCAGTCGCGCTTGACCCTGCGCGCGCCAGCGTGGTCTCGTCATCGCGTGGCGAAGTCCGTGACGGTGGGGCCGCTGTTCGTCGTCTGCTGGGATGGGACGGTCACGGTCGACGATCAGCAATCAGCGCTGGCGGGCCTGCGCAGCGCCGCTCGGGCGCGTCCCGGCCCGCTGGTGATGGTGGTCGTGCTCGGCGAATCGCTCCATCCGCCCGCGGCCGAGGTCCGCAAGCAAGGCCTCGAAATGATCCGCTCGGCGCTCGCGCTGGCCAGCGCGCTCGAGGTCGTCGTCGCCGGTCGCGGCGTGCTCGGCACCCTGCAACGCTCCACCGCGCGCGGAGTGGCGCTCGTGATCCTGAGCTGCGCGGTCGTGTGCACGTCCACGAATCGTTGCGGGCGGCGGTCCAGCACGCAGCCACCGTGGTCGACTTCGCGATGGCCGAGGTCGTGCAGCCCTTCGCCCGCGCCGGCTTATCGTTGTAGCGCGGCCCCGCGAAGCACGCGCTCGGCGCGCGCGGGAGCCGGTGGATCTCGGAGGGGTGCCCGGCCCCCACGGCCGTATCATCGGATACGCCCGCGCCCACGCCCACGCGCAAGGCCCCCCTGTTCCTCGCATGGGCTTTCGAGGTCTGCGCGTGATCAACGGCGATCGCGTCGCTCCCGGTAAGGGCTTCGGGACGCACGGGCACCGCGACATGGAGATCGTCTCATCGCTCGCAAAGGCGCAGATCGTGGCTGCTCTGCTAGGTTGGGCTCGTGCTCACGCGTGCATGGAGTGACGTCATGCTAGGGGTCGTGGCGGCCTTCGCCTTGTCGGCGTGCGCCGGCTCGTCGCAGCGCGTCGACTCCGGCCCCACGTCGACGACTGCGTCTGCGCCCCCCGAACGGCCGCCGAATGCGATCGACGAGCTCGCCGCGAGCTACGCCAAGGAGCACGGTCTCGAGCTGGTGGGCGTGCCTTACGACGTCACCGTGGAGCGGATCACGTGTGACCACCCCCTGCCGCGACCGTAGCCGCGCTCGCGCCTGCGCGCGGGCTCCCAGCACCGGGGCGCTCAGGGTTACGATGCGCGTCATGCCTGCCACAGCGCCGATCTCACGCACGCTGATCCTCCTCGCGCTCTCGGGCTGCGGCGCGAACGTGGTGTTCGGCGCCGAAGGGGGCGCCGGCGGAGAAGGCGCCGGCGCCGCGGAAGAGTGTTTCCTCAGCTGCGGGGCCGAGTGCACCAAGTGCGAGGGGGACACCTGCTTCACCGGCTGGTGCTCCGAAGAGGGGACATGCACCTCGCCGGACGTGTTGGTGACGTGTCCGGAGGAGTGAGGCGTCACGCTCGGGGCGGCGTTGGAGGGTTGCTACGGTGCCCCCCGGTGATCGCATCCAGCGGCGCGGTAGTGGGCAAACTGTGCTAATTGTCGCCCATGCGGCTCGCGGATCCCAAGAGGGTCGACGACGCCTGGCGCTCGATCGACGAGCACCTCGAGAACGCCGGCTGCGTGATCGGGTCGGGGCCAGAAGGGTCGGGCCGGCGGGCGCTGCTCGCGAAGGCGACTGCCGAAGGGTATGCCGCGGTCGACTGCCCGTCGCTGGGAGAGCCGGACGCCGCGGTGCACGTGCTCCTTCAGCTCGCCGCCGCTGCCGGGGTACCCGGTCTCGAGCTCGCTCAGCGGAGTGGCGTCACCCTCGCGGACCGCACCGTCCCCATCATTGAAGGAATCAAGAGCGGCGGTCGGTTCTCCGGCGTCGTCATCCGCCTTCCGGATGATCCTCCTCGGATCGATCGTGACACCACGGGCGTCGAGACCCTCGCGGGGCTCAAGCAGCTGCGCCACGTCGTGACGACATGCCGTCAGGTGGGCCTGTCGCTGATGTTGCTCGGCGGGTTCGAGTGGGATCGGCGGCTGAACCTCGGCGACGTTCCGATCGTACAGCTCCGCGCTCCGGGGCTCGCGCCTTCACCGCAGCTCGAGGGGTTCGGCAAGCTCGCAACGATCGCCGAGCGGATCAAGGACGAGCTGTCGAGGTCGAGCCGCCCCATCAACCCGCTCGAGCTCCGCTGGCGCGTTGGCCTCGCAAAGCTCGAGGACGACGCGGGCACCTCCCAACGGAGCCCAAGCGATCTCAACTCCCGCGCTCTGTGCAGGCGCTTCGCGGAGCATCTGATCGCGCGAGATCACCTTCGACTCGCGATCCTTCGCCTCGCGTCGGCGCGTCGCTCGCTGCCTCGAGCCGAGGCGCTTGGGCTGATCGCCGAGGCGGACGAGGAGCGTGACCTCATCCTCGAGTGTGCGGCGTACGGGGACGAACAGGTACAGATGCACGGTTCGCTGCGCCGGTCTCTGTTGGACCTCTCGAGAGGAATGCTCACGAAGCTCCGGGAGCAGATCCATCCTCCCCTCGCGGAGGCGCACAAGGCGCTGAACGGGACCCCTTCTCTGTCGGACTCGCCGAGCGTGCCCGATTGGCTGGAGCATGCTCACCACCTCGCCCTCGGCGGCGCCGCCACCGCGGGCGAGTGGCGGAAGCTCAACCTTCGGTGCCGCGAGCTCTACTGGGATCGCGGCAAGGCCCTCAGCCTGGCGAAGAGCTACGACCAAGCCGTCGAGATCTTCCAGGAGTGTCTCGACAAGTTCGGTCATGAAGACCACTACGCCCAGCACTACCTCGCCTTCAACCTCGACCGCGCGGGGCGTGAGCCCGCGAAGGTGAAGAGCGGTTTCACGAGGGCGATCGAGCTCGACCCGGACAATGTCTGGTGGAACACACGGCTCGTCACTTTCCTCATCGCTCAGTCTCGATTTCTCGAGGGGCGCCGAGCATGGCTCGAGGCCCTGGAGCGAATCGACCCAACCGGGGAGCGCGTCGAGCGCGATCCGTGGATCGTCGAGCACTTCCACCGCTGGGTGATCCGCGGCTGGCTCGAGGTGGGGGAAGTCGAGCTTGCCCGTGAGGTCCTCGATGCGATCCCCACCTCTTTGGAGGAGCAGCCTGCCGTCGTCGAGCTGAGCCGGGAGGTCGTCGATGCCGAGGAGGCCCGAAGGCTCGGCGAGTCGGTTTACCCTGCCTACGTCGATCCCTCGCGACGCTGGGTCGGTCCTGCGCACGTCGCACAGACGCTGGCGGAGGGGGCCAAGCTCCGCCACTGGTACCCCGGCCGGATCGTCGAGGCCAACGCGACCCACGTCGTCATCGTGTTCGCGACCCCTTCGGGCCCAGAGGCCACTCGACGAACCAAGGTGAAGGAGCTGACCGCGAAGGAGTGGGCGGACGCCACGGGGCGGCCGACCGAAGGGGCTCAGGGGTACATCGAGATCGGCGTGTACGACGGCGATCGGACGCGAATCGAGTTGGTGGGATCCGAGGAACCTCGTCGGCGTGATCCGAACCGAGAGCTTCGTTATCTTCGCCAATGGACCTAGGTGACGACGGGGTCGAGCGCGAGCGCCGCGAGCCAGAGGAGCTGAGCGCGCTCACGAAGCTCGATCGGAGCCTGTTACACGTCTTCGTGTGTGGTGGCGGCTTCGGCGAGGCGGTCGTCGTCGCGCTCCCGAGCAGAGGTTGGCTCGTGGTGGACGGGTGCACGGCGCGGGGGCCGCTCGGCTCGAAGAGCGTTCCGCTCGCCGTGCTCCAGCATTTCGGGCCGCCAGAGGTCGCAGATCCCTCGAGCTCGTCGTCCTGAGCCACCCCCACGAAGATCACGCAGCCGGCTTCGCGCAGCTCGTCGACGCGCACCCGCCACGACGGGTCATGGTGACCGCTCGCGCGCCGGAAGGACCCTTCCTGCACGACGCCATGTCGGCGTTGCTCGGGGGATCGGCGTCGGCTCCGACCTCCGCGCGCCTCGTGCACGGAGAGGTGCTCGCCGCCATTCGTGCGGTGCGTCGCCTGGTCGATGACGGGGTCGAGGTCGTCGCAGGCATCGAGCCGACCTCCTCACGCTCGGGGAGACGCAGATCGACGTTCGCGCACCCAATCCGTGCGCGCATCTGGACGGCATCTTCGGTGACCTCGCGAGCGGCCGTCGAGAGCGCGCCAACCATGCGAGCGTCGTCCTCGAGCTCAGCTGGTGCGACGCTCGGATCGTCCTGACAGGGGACCTCCCGACCCCTCAGCCGACGGGTCTTTCATGCCTCCTCGATCGCCATGGCCACCTCGCCGACCACGATCTGTTGAAGCTCCCGCACCACGGATCGGGGGGGGCGCACGAGCCACGATTGATGGGGCCGACGACGCACACACACCGCGCGTGGGCCGTGACCCCATACAGCCGCAGCAGACTCCCCCGTGTCGAAGCGGTACGTCACCTGCTCAAGCGCGAGGAGACGGTCCATCTCTCGGCCCCTCCGGCGGCATGGGCGGAGCTCCCGTCCGATCCCGTCGCGATCAGCGACATCCGGCTCCGGCGCGAGGCGGAGCCGACGGGCGAACCGTTCGCCGACAGCGCGGACGACGTGACCCCCATCGGGCACGGCGCTCTCGAGCCAGTCTGGGCTTTCGCGCTCGATGCGGAGGGCCACGTGGTGGGCCGATGGCGAGGAGGAGCGGCGCGCAGGATCGTCGCCTAGCTCGTCACCCCACAGCCGCCACCGCCTTCACGGCCCCCTCCACATCCAAGCCGTCTGCCAGGAATTCGTCGAGCAGCCGCTCCGACAAGCACGGCTGGAACTTCGAGAGCCTGAGCCGCCCGGCGCAGGCTTGCCCCTGCTTCACGGCGTCGGCGCGCGTGGGGCGGCCTTCGCGCGCGAGCCGGTGAATCGCCTCGCGCAGGGCGACGACGCTGGGGTTCGCGTCGGAGACCCAGGTGATGGACACGTTGCGGACGACGCAGCGGCCGCCGAGCTCGCTCTCGAGGACGCGAGCGAGGAGGAGGTTGGCCCGACCACCCGCGAAATTCCACCAGGTGATGCCGTTGTCTCCCGACAGGAGGGGGGAGGGCTCGTCGTGAAGGAAGGCGTGCTCGGCGCGCTGGCCACGCAGCGATTCGGTGGCGCGGCTCGACCAGCCGGGGTCGGCTCGTCCGACATGAGCACGTCGCGGAGGGCCTGGGTCAGCTCGTACGAGAGGTACCGCGGTGCACCGGACCAGCGAGGGGCGCGGCCCTGTTCGGTCGGCTCGACCTCGACCGCACCCTCCTTCCAGTCGATGCGTACGACACGCCACGCTCGCGCGCCGAGGGTGAAGGCCGCGCGGTGGAGGTCGGCGTCGAGGCCCTCCACGAACCCCGCGTCGACCGAGCCCACCTCCTGCGCGCCCCACCGCACGGTGAGCGTGCGCGGGGTCGAGAAGACGGCGTACAGCTCGGAGAAGTTACGCCGCCCGTAGCGCTTCTCGCCCGCGGGGCCGAGCCACAGGGCGCCGTCCTGGTCGGCGAGGATCTCGCTCGCGAGCATGTGGTCGACGAGCTCGCTGCGATCGGCCGGAGTCGTCTCGGCGAACGGAGTCGCGCCGTCGAGCCACCCGAACCACTCGCCGCGCCGGAGGCCGCGGTGCTGAATGGTCAGCGCCATCAGCTGGTGCGCCATGATGTGGAACGCGCGCCGGGCGGGTCGCACGGGCTCGACGTAGCCCTGGCGAAAGAGCCGCAAGAGCGCCGCCGCTTGCAGGGTCGCCTCGTGCTTGGTCGTGAGGAACGTGCAGTTGGGGACGCTCCCGGCGCGGCGACCGGTGCGGCCCATTCGCTGCAGGAAGCTAGCGACGCTCGAGGGTGCGTCGATCTGCAGGACGTGGTCCAGATCGCCGATGTCGATGCCGAGCTCGAGGGCGCTGGTGGAGACGATCACGCAGTCACGCTTCTCGGCGAAGGCGCGCTCGGCGTCGCGTCGCTCGGACTGGGCGAGCGAGCCGTGAATGACGTAGGCGTCGACCCCGGCGCCGAGCAGCGCCTCTCCGAGCTGCTCCGCGACGCGGCGGGAGTCGACGAACACCAGGCGCTTCTTGCCGCGATGGAGCCGCTCGATCACCGTCGCCGCGTTGGAGACGTTGGCGACGTAGTCGAGGGTGATGTCGGGCGACGTGGCCGTCCTCGGCGGTGCGATCACGACCCCGCTGCGCTCGGACCGCCCTTGCACCCAGCGCAGGATCTCCTCCGGGTTGCCGACGGTCGCGCTCAGCCCGATGCGCTGGACGTCGGTGCCACAGAAGCGCGAGAGGCGCTCGAGCACACACGCGAGGTGGGCCCCGCGATCGTCGCCCGCGAAGGCGTGGATCTCGTCGATGATCACCGCGCGCAGCCCCTTGAACAGCCGCGCCTCGGGGACGCGGGCGCTCATCAACATCGCCTCGAGCGACTCGGGGGTGGTGAGCAGGATGTCCGCCGGATCACGCAGGAACGCCCGTCGAGCCCGGTCCCCCGTGTCGCCGTGCCACTTGAACACCCGCCGGCCGAGGGTCGCGGCGTAGCGGGCGACGCGGTCTTCCTGGTTGTTGAGCAGGGCGCGGATCGGCGACAGATAGATCACGCTGACCGGCTGCCAATCCCCCGTCTCCATCGCAGACAAGATGGGGAAGAAGGCCGCCTCGGTCTTCCCACCCGCGGTCGGCGCGAGCACGACGCAGTTCTTCCCGTCGAGGACCGCGTCGATGGTGAGCGATTGAACCGGCCGCAGCTCACGAAAGCCGAGGGTGTTGACGACCTGGTACTGGACCGCGCCCGAGAGGCGGTCGAAGCCCGTCATGAGCTGCCCGACCCCGACGACAGGTCGAGCTCGATGTCCTCGACGCTCGCCTCGAGCCCGGCCGCGTCGCGCTCGGCCGAGGTCATCTCGCGCGCGTCGACGACGAGCTGAAAGTCCCGCTTCGGGTCGTACGCCTCGTGCTCGTCGACCTTGTCGAGCAGCTCGCTGATGAGCTTGCGCACGAAGAGCCGTGGCGCGACGCCCACCCGCCCCCCGAGCTTGCCGATCATCGCGGAGGCGAGGGTCTCGATGGTCGGGTCGTCGACGCGCGCGGCGACGCGGTCGGCGTGCTGGGCGGGGTAGAGGTCGCGGACCTTCTTCCCCACCTCGACGAGCCGCGCGACGTCGAAGGAGAGCAGGCGGATCTGCGTCGCCTTCGCGCTGTCGAAGCGCGCGTCGCCCGAGAAGTCTTGATAGAGACGCTGCTCGAGCGCCGGCACCTTCTTGATGCCCTGCGGCCCCTCGAAGAACGAAGGCGTCCCGGTGATCATCACGTAGAGCCCCGGGTACCGATCGCTGTCGAGGTCGTTGACCAGATCGCGCAGCGCCTCGAGGCTCTGCTCTGAATGCGACGGCATCCGCTGCACGACCTCGACCTCGTCGAGCACCAGCACGAGCCCCTTGCGCCCCGTCTCGCGCAAGATCGCGAGGATGCCTCGGAAGAAGCCGGCCGCGGTGGTGGCGTCGATCTCCCCCTGGATGCCGACCGGTCGCTTCACCGCCGCGCCGACGTTGGGCTGACCCATCAGCCAGGCGAGTAGCCCGTCGGCGGTCGCCGGATCTTCGTCGACGCGCGCGCGATAGCAGGCGCGCAGCACCGTGGCGAAGATGGGGTTCGTCTCGCGCACCGCCAGCAGGCGCTGCTCGAGCAACGTGCCGACGGCGTCGGCGAGGTCCCTCGGGGCGAGCTCACCTCGCAGAGCGGTGACCTCCTCCTCCAGCGCGTAGAACCAGCGGTCGACGAGCGCGCGGAACGCGCCGGTCTCCCACTCCCTCGTGCGCAGCCCCTCGAGCGCGCGGCGATAGAGCGTCTCGAGCTTGTAGAGCGGGGTCTCGGTGGCCGAGATCTGCACCTCGGCCACGGCGAACCCTCGCGACATCGCGCGGTGCTGTACCCACCTGGAGAAGAAGGTCTTGCCGCTGCCGTACTCGCCGCGAACGGCCTTGAAATGGCCGTGGCCGTGCGACACGTGGTCGAGCTCGTCGTCGATGACCGCTTCGAATCGACCGAGGCCGACCGCCAGGTGCTCGAGCCCGCGCCGGGGGACGGTCCCATTGCGGAGCGGCGCGATGATCTCTCGCCTTCGCAGCACGCCTAGATCGACCACGGCGCAGCCCTCATCGCTCCAGCTCCTTCAGGTACGCCTCGAGCTTCTCGATATCGAGCAGGACCCGCTTCGAGATCGGGTCGTGCTCGACGATCAGGTATTGGTCGAAGTTGATCCATTCTCCCATCTCCGACACGGCGCCGCCGACGCTCCGCGGCAAGACGCCCGCGCGGTTGGCGAACACCTCGGCGGCCAGCGCGCCGCCGGCGCGGTGGAGCAGCTCGACGCGCGGCGCGACGACCTCGAGGAAGCGCTTCTTGTCGTCCGCGGAGCGGCCGCCGAAGATCTTGAGGGCCTTGAGCCGTCGGAGCAGCGCGCTGTCCTCTTCGACCGAGGGCTTGGCCGGCGCCGCCTGGGCCTCGGGCGGGGCCGAGAAGAGGACGCCCTGCGTGGGGGCGGCCTTCGTGGGGCGCACCGACTTCGGCGGGGGACTGCTGACGGCCTTGCGCTTCTTGGGCAGCTCCAGGTCCCACCACAAGGGGCGCCCCAAGGGCCGGATCTCGAGCTCTCGGTCGTCGGTTCCTCCCTCGGCGAGCTCCACCTGGCGGCGGAGCTGGTCGAAGCCGATCAGGATCGCGGGGGTCACCACCTCCGAGAGCGAGAGCCCACCGTGCTCGCCGATCCCTGCCGAGAGGCCGTAGCCGTCGCGCTCCCGGGCCAGCATCGCGACGCGGGTCTTTCCTCGCTCGACCCAGGCGACGTCTCGACCCAGGACCACCTCTCGCGGATCCGTCGCATCCGCGTCGCTGAGGTACCGGTAGCGGCGGCCATCGCCCGGGTGACC
The DNA here is from genome assembly GCA_016719945.1 of Polyangiaceae bacterium. Lineage (GTDB taxonomy): Bacteria > Myxococcota_A > Polyangia > Polyangiales > Polyangiaceae > Xiheicaenibacterium. The sequence goes on from JADJYE010000010.1 coordinate 120,393, forward strand.
GACGTGGGTCATGCGGGAGGTGCGGACGTGCCCGTGGTCCGCGACGAGCAAGACCGCGCGGTTCTGCTCGGTCGCGATCTCCAGCAGGCGAGCGAGCGGACGGATGAAGCTCAGCGTGGTGGGGCGGCGGATCTGCGGCGTGCCTTTCAGCTCGTCGTCGATCGCGTTGACCACCACACCCACCAGGCGCGCGCTGGACCGGACCAGCTTCATGGCCTTGTCGCTGAGGTCCCCGGAAACACCCTCGACCGAGTCTTTCAGGTACAGCTCGGCCCGTTCGTTGCCGATCTTCCGCAGCCCAGCGTGCGTGGCGAAGCGCTCGGGATCCCTCGACGTGTCCCGTGGCTCTCCGGTCTTGATCGGCTTGCCCGCGAAGAAGGCCGAGCGGCTGACCCCGGTGAGCGTGGGGAGGGCGGCGAGCATCGGCCGCGGGGTGCGATCGGCGACGCGCAGCAAGCCATAGCGGTGCCCCTCGAGGTCCATCAGGAGCTCGACGGCGTTCGCCCACGACATGCCGTCGAGGAGGACGACGAGCAGCTTGCGATGCGGCGCGTCCTTCAGGAACGGGACGACGAAATGGTCGATGCCCTTGGCGATCGGGACGACCTTGCCGGCGTCGTTGGCTCCCGCGGCGACCCAGCTCGCGCACGCGCGAGCGAAGGTCGTGTCGTCCTCGTCGCGCTGGGCGTCGAGTCGCTCGAGCACCGCGCCGAGCGCCTGCTCGAGCGGGGTCTCCTCGGGACCGCGCGCCGTGTCTCGCGCGTGGTCGACGAACGAGCCCTCTTCCACGTAATGGTGCGCGTAAGTGAACACTGCCCCATAGCTGCCGTGGATCGACGCCTGCTCGGCCAGATCCGGGCGCGTCAGCAGGTAGGCCGCGAGGCGCAGGGCCATGCGAGCGCGCGACAAGAGGCCGTCGCGCGACCGCGCGAGGCGGTGCCGGCCGAGCTGCTCGAGCTCTTGCTTGCCCTGCGTGACGAGCTCTGCCGCGGGCTGCTTCGCGAACGAGGCGAGCGCGCCGGCCAGCGCCTCCTCGGTCGCTCGGAAGGCGCACGGGAGGAAGCGGCTGTCGGCGAGGCGACGCGCCATCTCGGGATCGGGCACGAAGCTCTCGGCGCGCTCGAGGATGGGATCGAGGGCGGGCCCAGGGACTCGTCGCTCGAGCCTCTCGGCCAGTCCACCCCAGCGCTGGAGCAGCGGCAGGCTCGACTTCGCGCTGGGGTCGAGCGATGGGGCCACGTCGCGGAGCGCGATCTTCAGCGCGTTTCGTAGCCCCGCGTCCGAGGCGAGGGCGGGGAGGCTGGCGTCGAGCAGGAAGGTGAGCGCGGCCAGCTCGACCCCGCGCCCGGCCAGCCACGCGCGCCACGCGATCGGCGCGATGGGACCGGACACCGTCTCCAGATGCTCGATCAGGGCCTTGCCCAGCTCGGTCCCAGGCTGGAGCGCAGCGGCCTGCCTCGGCGGGCTCTCGGTCGCGGAGATCGCCAGCAGCCGATCCTCGGTCAGATCGCCGTCCCGCTCGATGCGGGCCCAGCGCGCGAGCAACGTTCGCCACGCGGTGTGGAGATCGACGGTCGTGCCGAGGACGCGCTCGAACGCCGCCGGCTCGGAGAGCAGCGCCTCGCACAGCGGCCGGCAGCCGAGCAGCTCGGCGCTCACCGAAGAAGCGCCGAAGCGCTGCGCCAACAGGCGGCCACGGTCGATGCGGTACACCCGCCCACCGGCGAGGCGCCCTTGCACGTCGGCGGGGAGGCGATCGGCTGGATAATCGACCAGGAGCGCCAGCGCCTTGTCTCCCCTGCGGGAGAGCGCGCGGCGCAGCTCCAGCTCGCAGCGCACCGGCACCACCTCGAAGCGTTGCTCTTCGCCGGAAAAAGGCTTGAACGCCACGTCCCCCGGCTCGCCGCGCGCGAAGAGGGCGGTGGTCATCGTGCGGTGACCCCTGCGGTGGATCTGCGCGAGCTCCTGCCGGATCGCGTCGTGGGTGAGGAGCGGCGCCTCGGTCACCTCACGCGCCTCCAATCGATCTCGATCGTTTCACCGTCGGCGACGATCGACTTCAGGACGTCAGCCAGCCGATCGATCTCCTCCGCAGAGCGGACGGTGACCCGCGCCGGCGTGACGATCGCGGAGGCCGTGGCCACAACCTCACCGATGGATGTTCCCCCGCCTGCCTTCACGTTGCGCTGGAGGAGCTGCTGAGCCTCGATGCTCAGCGCTTGCAGCCTCGCGACGAGCGGTTGGTTGATCTCGTCGGCCGCGAGTAGGGCGGCGACCTCGCGCAGGATGCGCGTCGCCTCGGAGTCGTCGGGGCGGCCCGCGAGCGCGGGAAAGGCGGTGAACAGCACGTCGTTCGCGAGGGCGGCTGAGACAGGCCCAGCCTGGATCAGGTGGCGCTGCATCGCAGCCTCCGAGGTCGCCGGCTCGAAGGCCGCCAGCACCTCGACGCCGCCGACCGCGTCCCTGCCGTGGAGCTCGGCGAGCAGGTCGCTGACCCGCACCGCGGTGGTGAGGCGCGCCGCGTCCTTCCCATAGAGGTTCGCCCGGGCAGCGAGCAGGCTCGCCACCTCGCCTGCGCGGTTGGCTCGCGCCGTGCTCAGCGCCTGCGTGAGATCGTGCGTGAGCTTGCGCAGGTTCTTCGGCGTCCGCGCGCGACCGACGCTGATGCCGAACAGCTTGCCGGCTCGGTCGACCGCCTTGTGCCAGGCGGCCTCGTCGGGCAGCCGCGGCGCGAGCAGCTCGGCGTCGGGCTCGAGCTTGCCGAGGGTGACCGTCGCGATCGGCGAGCCCGCGCGCGCGATCTCCCGGCCGCGGACCGTGGCGTAGACGGCGACCACGAAGTCTTGCACCTCGCGGGTGAGGCCCTTCACGCCGCCGGGGTCGAACAGCCGGTGCAGCCTCGAGACCTCGGGGACCGCGATGTTCTGCGCCTGGAGCTGCCGATCGAGGTCGTCGTAGGTCTCCGCCTTGAGCGTTGCCTGCCCGTCGCGCACGGCCACGAGCCCGAGCTTGTCCGCGAAGTCGAGCGCGCCGGCCTCGTTCTTGGCGAGGGGCAGGCGCTGGCCCTCCGACTCGCACAGGCGCTGCACGTATTCGAGCTCCTTCTCGAGCTTGCCCTTCGTGACCTTCTCGGTGAACTCGGGGTGGCGGGCCCAGCGATCTCGCAAGAGCTGGTCGATGGCGTCCTTGAGGCCCTGGCCCAGGTTCGCCGCGGTGGGCGGATGGATGCGCGCGTCTGGCCGCAAGACGATCAGGTGCTGGCTCACCTCGCGCGTCGGGTCGAGCGTGCCGGCCTCGGCCTTCTGGAGCCCATACGCGGAGTCGAGCGCGCGGCGGAGGCGGTCGCGCTTCTGCTGCGCCTTGCTGGTGAGCTCCTCGCGCGCGCGGACCTGATCGTCGGGGCGCAGGTTGGCGAGGTGCTGCTTCCAGGTGTCTCCCTCGAGGATGCGATCGATGACGCACAGCTCGCCGAGATCACGCAGCACCGCGTCGGACAGGAAGCTGGGCAGCCACACGATGGTGGGCGATTGCGGGTTCGTCTCCAGGAAGGTGACGACGCGCGCCTCGTCCTCCTGGGGGGCGTGGCCTGGGTCGTCGAAGGGGTAGTCGATCACGACGCGGTACGCCTCGTCGTCGGCCGCGCGCAGCATCGTGTCGTCCATCTCGCGGACATTGCCGAAGTGGAGGGTCCCCAGGCGCTCGGTGCCGCGCCAGGGGTGCTTGTGCTTCTCGACGGTGGGCTTGTCGCTCTCGAGCTCGAGCTGCTCGAACAAGATCTCGCGGAGCTTGGAGCGGCGGGCGCCGACGGTGTCGTACGCCGCGGCGGCCTGGATGATCGGCTTCACGTCGACGCCCTCGAGCACGACGACGATCTGCGGGTCTTCCTGGCCGGTCAGCCGGAGCTTGCCGATCTCGCTCGCCCACGTGCGCAGGCGCTGCGCCGCGAGGGTCGCCTCCGCGCCGGGGACGGGGGACCTCAGCGTGCCGTGGTTGAGCTGCACCAGCCGGCTCGCGGTGAGGGCGCGGAACACCGGCGTGCTCGGCGCGAGGGCCGCGAGCAGCAGGGTCTTCGCGAGGCGGTTGTCATTGCGGCAGCGCGTCTCCCGGCAGTTGGCGCAGCCGACGGTGGCCGCGTCGTTGCGGAGGCGCTGGCACTTGTCGGGCGAGCCGGTCTTGTTCTCCCGCTGGATGACCGGCAAGAGCTCGCTGTCGTAGATGCGCTTGGCCGACGCGAAGCGCTGCCGCATCGTGCCGTCCATCGGCTCTTCGCCCTCGGCGAGGGCGTCGTACAGGTCGCCGACGGGAACGACCTTGCCAATCTCGAAGTCGGCCATCTGCCCGACGAGCATCTCGACCAGGATCTTGAGGGCGGTGCGCTCGCGCTGGAGGTAGTGGCTCATCGCCACCAGCGCCTCGACGAGCGCGGGGCTGAACGGGTACACGCGGCGGAAGCCAGGCTCGTCCCCGATGTCCCCCAGCAGGGTGCCCCACGCGCTGCCGAGCCCGCGGCGCATCGCATCGAAGGCGGCGTCGAGCTGCTTCTTCGCGGCCTCACCCTTGGGCTGCACCACGCGCTTCTCGATGATCGCGGGCAGGTCCTTGTCGGGCAGGGGAATGGTGTTGAAGCGCCCCTCCCAGAACTTCAGCTTGTCGCGGACGGTCTGCGCGTCGTGCCCCGCGTATTGCTCGCCGACCATCTCCCCGATGTCGCGCTGTCGCGCCGCGAAGGTGACGATGGGGATGGCCTGGTCCGCGGCCTGGCCCTCGACCAGCTTCGCGAGCTTGGCGATCTCGTCGTTGAGCGACTCGGGGCTCGAGGCCTTGGTCGCGAGCCACAGGACGAGCTCGTCCAGGAACAGCACGATGGCCTTGTGCCCGAGCTCGCCCGCGTGTCGGGCCATGGCCGCCATGCCGTCCTCGAAGCCGAGGTACGCGGCGCTCTGCGAGGCGAAGGCAGGGAAGTGCGACTTGACGAGGGCGCTGAAGAGCACGCCGCGGACCTTGGGGTCGCCGCTGGCGAGCACGTCGGCGAAGCGGGCGGGGCCCCAGGCCTCGGCGGCCTTCTTCCCCCACCGTGCGTCGACGTGGGAGCCCTCGTTGAGCTTCGCGAAGAACGCGTCGTCTCCGAGCTGGGCGCGCAGCGACTTCGCGTTGTCGAACAGCGCGCCGTCGGCGAAGAGCGGGGCGATGGGCGCCTCGGGCCGCTCCTTGCGCATGCGGTCGAGGTACGCCTTGAACAGCGCGTCCCCCAGGGTCTGCGCGTCGATCATGTTGATGTGCAGGCGCAGCACGTCGTGCGTCTTCACCCACGCGTGCTTCTCGACCAGATCGTGCAGCCTGGGCTCGCGCCACGCCCGCGCGTCGTTCGCACAGAGCAGGCTCAGCACGGCCATGAAGTGGCTCTTGCCGGAGCCGAAGCTGCCGTGGATGAAGGCGGCGTCGTTGCGGCGCTCGGTGACCGCGTTCGAGACGAGGCCGAGCGCGCGGTCGAGCGCGTGGTGGATGTCCGGCGTGATCGCGTACGTGTCGAGCAGCACGTCGGGCTTGGTGACCGCCTCGGCGAGGCGCACCACGAACGCGCTCTTGGTCACCGCAGCGGGCAGCTCGAGGAGGTCGCGGAGCGAGGTCATCGAAGGGCCGGAGGGTACCACCGAGCCCCGCGGGGCGGCGGCGGGGATGCGAGCTTACAGCGATGTTACAGCGGGCGCCTCGCGGCCCCGGTTCAGCGCTAGCCTCGTTTCTGATGCTCGATGCGACCTGCCAAGCCTACGCAGACGGGCGCCTCTCGATCGACGAGGTGGCCAGGCGCTTTGTCATGGGGTTGGCGGACGCGCTCGTGTTTCTCGAGGAGCAGGGGTGCCGGGTCGCGCCGGCCGCGCTCCGACTCACGCCCGAGGCTCGCGCGCACCTCCTGTCGCGCATCCGGGCCGAGCGGATCGCTCGTGGCGGAGAGCCACGCCTCGAGCGGCAGCTCGTGTTGCGAGAGGTGGTCGCCAGCCAGCGGCTGGAGGGGATCGACGCGCGCTGGGTGCTCAGGCGTAGGTCTTGAGCACGATGCGCTCGCGCCCGCGCAGCTCGGCTTGGACTTGCCGCACGCTGGCCCCGAACGCGAGCATGCGCTCGAGGGACGGCGCGTAGGGACGTCGCGGGTCGACCCGCGGGATCAGCTGCACCATCTCCGCCTCCAAGCGCCCGAGGCTCCCATTCCACTCGCCTTCGTCGGCGATCGTTCGCAGCTCGGACACCACGTGCTCGATCTCGCCGCCCGAAGGGACATCGAACCCGGCCTCGACGAGGACATCGAACCCGGCAGGGCCCGCGTAGAGGCCCGCGACTCCGCCGAGCCAGGTGCGAACGACCCGCGCGCCTTCGCGGCCGAGCGCGCCCGCCACGCGCTCCCTCAAGCTCGAGAACAGGTCCGGGACGAGGGCGAACCCGTGTTGGATGCTGCCGAGCAGGCGCTCACCCCTCGGTGAGGAGCCGGGCTCGAGCAGGATCGACTCCAGCGCCTCTTGGGGCGCGGGCTCGCCAAGCGCCTCGCCATGCGCGCGATCGAGCGCCTCCACGATGCCGTGGGCCAAGCCAAGCGTGGTGGACCATTCGTCCCGGAGGGTTTCGGGCACGACCCCCACGAGCACCTCGACGTTCGCCGTGCGACCGCCCCGCACGACGAGCTCCATGGCTGCACCCGCGAGCATCGTCCCGCGGCTGTCGCGACGGACGGCCCCGCCGGGCGCGGCGCCGGGCGACCGCCACAGCGCGGGGTCCAGCAAGGCGCTTCGCGCCGCCTCTACCGCCGAGCGCGCCGCATCGGGGCTCGAGAGCACCCTTAGATAGGTCACGAAACACGCTTTGGCCCACGACTCGGCGACCTGCGCCTCGAGCGCGTCGCGGGTGCCCTCGACAAGGGGAACCCACGGGAACTGCCAGCGCGCGTGAGCCCACTGCGTTGGGGACGCGCGTTCCCAGCGCAGGGTCCTCATGTCGAAGCGGTCGTACACCTCGTGCTTGCGTGCGAGCACGACACCGGCGTCAGGGAGGACCAGGGCCTCCCAACGATCGTCTCGCTTTGCTAGCTCGGGTACCCGTTCCATCGGATGTTCAGCTCGCTGGTCGCCACGCGATGCGCCTCGCTCAAGTGTACCCGATCGATCGGAATCGTCACGGCCTCCGTCACCGTCACGGCCTCGACGGCCGATCGGTGCAGCGGGCCCCAGATATGCGCCTCGATGAAGTCGTCGGCCGCTCGGTCGGCGCCCGAGTGAAGGAGGAGATCGGCGAGCTCATCGTCGGTCGGGTCGGTGCGCAGCCTGCCCGCGAGCTTGGCCGTCGCGAGCGCGACGCGCCCGCAGAGCGGCGCCCGATAGCCGCGGGGAGGTGGGGAGCGGTCGGTGACGCCGTGCCGGCGGATGAAGTCATAGGCGTTCTCTTCGAGAAGCGACGTACGGCGCTCCAGGCTCCCGAGCTTCAGGTGCAGGGTGACGAGACCGTACGAGCGCAGGCCGGCCCGCGCGCTGAGCGCGGCGTAGCCGATCTGCGGGCCGACCGACCCGAACAGGAGGGCGTCGACGACGGTGCGCTGACGGTCGTTCGCGTGGGCCGCGGGGCGCCTCGCGCCGGCTGCGAGCAGGGCGTGGTAGGAGACCTGCTGGGTGCGATCGCGGGTGATGACTTGGTGCGCGAACGCTGGGTCCACGTTCACGACGACGCTCGCCGACGCAACCAGGGTGCTCAGCCGGTCGAGGACCGGCCGCAGCTCCTCGGCCACCGCGGCGCGTGCGCGTGCCTCGCGTGCCAACAGCTCGAGGCCCTCGTCGAACGCGAGCCGCACGTTGGGAGGCGGAGCCTGATGGCCACAGCCGGGGCAGATGTCCTCGGCGGCCTCCAGCTCGACGCCGCACTCGATGCACGGATGTGGCTTCACTCGATCTGCCCCTCTCCTCAGCGCCGCCGCCCCCGCGACGGGGGCCGCCACGCCCTGAGGTCATCGAGCGAGCGGCCGATGGCGCGGGCCTCGCCCTCGACGTAGCGCTCATACCAGTCTCCCGGGCCGTCGCCGCCGAAGTCGTCGTTGGGCTGGTTGTGCCATTGCTTGAGCCAGGGCACGAGCTCGAGCAGGCCCGCGAGCAGGGGGACGAGCCGGGCGCGGCCGGTCTCGTCGGCGCCCCAGCCGTCCTCGTTCTTGCGCTCGTGGTACAGGCCGGCGAGGGCGGTGGCCTGCTGCAGGTGGTCCCACCCGGCCCAGCCGTAGATGGGGCTCTTGTCGTCGTCTCGCTCGGCGCCTGGATAGGAGATGAAGCGCTCCTTGGGCACGTCGAGCTTGCCGCGCAGCCGCCAATAGATGGGGTCGCGATAGTCCTTCGTGTCGTACTTCGGCGGGACAGCGATCTCGACCGTCTCCCCCGCGTCCTCCCGGCGCTGCAGGGCCCAGGTGACTTCCCACTCGGCGCGCTTGGCGAGGCCTGTATCGGTGTAGCGGAGGGCGGCGAGGTAGGGGACGGCCTCGTCCGCGACCCATTGAGCCGGGCCGTCGTCGGCGTCGCGCTCGACGCCGGATGGGAGGCTGTGCCCGAGGGCGCGCCAGGACAGTGTCTTGCCGTCCGAGGCCCCGGCGAAGACCTTCTCGAGCGCCTCGAGCACGATGCCGGTGCGGACCTCGACAGCGACCGATGCCCAGTCGGTGAGCAGCCAGCGCCTCTTGAACACGGGCTGCTCGATCAGTCGCACAGTGGCAGGGAGGTCGAGCTCGTCGAGCCCGGGCTGGGTGTCGGCGGGCTCGGAGAAGCCGTGGCGGGTGAACCAAGCGGTGCGCTTCTTGTCGCGAACGAGCTGGACCTCGAAAGCCCGGTGCCCTGGCGCGAGCCGGTCCGGCAGGCTCGGGGCCTTCGGGACGAGGTCGAAAAGCCGGTAGACCTCGAAATCGAGGTGTTCTTGAAGAGCGACCATGGCGTCCAGAACCGCGCCCTCTTCCAGTGCGGCGCCGCGCCACGACTCGGGATCGCGAACCACGGTGTCGGCCAAGGCTTCTCGCAGACGTTGCCTGCGCGCGGCGAGATCCAGCATCGACCGAGCCAGCGGGGCGAGCGACTGCCATTGCGGCGGCAACGGGAACTGTGCCACCTGCGTTCCGCTGAACTCCAGGAACTGCTCCCACTCCTCAGCCTTGAGTCCCTCGTTGACGCCCTGTGCTCCCTTCGAGTGGAGCACCTGGCGCGCGTAGAAGCACGCGGTGGAGCTGTTCAAGTAGGCGAGGAGGGCGAGGTGGTCGTCTTCGGTGGCGGTCTCGGGGAGCTTGATGATGGGGGCGCTTCGGTTGAACACCTTGCCGCCGCGGTCGAGGACGAAGTGGTTGTGGGTGGCGACGAAGGCGAAGGCGATGGAGAGGGGGGGTTCTGTATCTGTCGACCGTGACTTGATGCCACTCCCACCAGGTCCGTCCAGAGGACCGATAGTCTCCTCCGCCAAACACGGCGCGCGCCCACAGAACTCCTCGGTAGGGCCAAAGGAGCCGTGATGCCTTTCCATCCAGCGCGACCAGCTTGAGTGCAGCGTCGTAGGGAAAGACGACGTCGAGTGTCGGCGTATGCGACCAGTCGCGGAGGTCCTCGCCGATCACAAGCCGACGGACCAGGGCCTCGGGCATGCCAAAGCGCGTCCAAGAACCGAGCTCACGAAGGTATACGTCGTCAGCATTGGACATCCCGCCGACCCCAATCGTGGCAAGGTCTCCAAGCCGCTTCTCAGCGCGCTCCTCGAGCAGCTCCTTCAGCTCCGCCGCACCGCCACCGCCGAGGCTCCAAGGGTGCTTCTCGAAGGTCTCGCGGGGGACGTCGGCTACCGAGATGAAGTCGTTCTCGAACCCGACCTCGTCGAGGTGATCGCGGATCGAGCTCCACACCAGCCCCTTCTCCGGCTCTTCGGGCGTCTGCGGCTCGCCGCGCTTGCCGAGCACCGCGCGAATGTGGGTGCCGATCTTGGGCTGGTTGCGACCGAACAGCAGCACCGTGGGTGTGCCGTGGCCGGGGATGAAAGCGCCCGCGGTGTCGACGACGCGCGTGAGGTTCACCCGCGGAAGCACCTCCTCGATCAGCTTCTTGCCGAACTCTCGCTTCATGAAGCTGTTGGCGTTGATCAGCCCGACGTAGCCGCCGTCGCTGGCGAGCTGGAAGAAGCGCTCGGTGAATGGCGCGGCGAGGGCGTATTTGCCGGCGGCGCTGGCGTACGCCTTGCGATAACGCTCGCGCAGCGTCGGGTCCTTGCAGGTGATGTACGGCGGGTTGCCCACGACCACGTCGAACCGCTTCGCGAACAGGCGCTTCGCGGCCTCGGGGTCGTCGAGCTGGAAGATGGCCTCGCCCCAAGCGTGCGCGTCGTCCGACAGGGTGGCGAAGGAGAGGGTCGCGTCCTTCGCGGCGTACAGGAGCGAGTCTGCGATGACGACGTTGGGCTCGACGTTGGGGGCCTGGGCGAGCTTGTCGATGCCCGCGGCCTCGAGGTACGCGAGCAACAGGCGGAAGCGCGCGATGGCGGCGGCGTACGGGTTGATGTCGGCGCCGTACACCTGGGACAGCGCCTTGCCCGCATGCTGCTTGTTGGAGAGGCCCGGGGCCTTGCGCTGGTGCGCCTCGAACAGGCGGCGGAAGGCGCCCAGCAGGAAATGGCCGGAGCCGCAGGTGGGGTCGAGCACGCTGACGTGCTCGAGGCCGCGGTCGGCGATGGCGGGGTCGAGGGTCTGCTCGAGGATCAGCTCTTCGACGAACTCGGGCGTCTGCAACAGGGCGTACCGCTCGCGAACGCTCTCGGAGATGTCCTGATAGAGATCTCCCAGGAAGCGGGTGCTCGCGCCGGGGAAGGCCCAGACCAGCGCGCCCTCTGTCGTGGTCTCCCGGAAGAAGGCGAGCAGCTCGCGCACCATCGGCGCGCTGGGGGAGAGGCGCCAGGCAGGGTTATGGCGCCGGCCGAGCACGTCTTGGCCGCCGGGGAGGTGCGCGAGCTCGCGGAAGACGGCGAGCACGTAGTCCCGGTGGCTCAGCGCGGGGAACAGCTCGAAGAAGACGTGCTCGCTGTCGAGCGCGCCCTCGCCGGCGACGCGGGGGTGCGACAGGTACCCGCGATCTTCCAGGGTGCGGATGAAGACCAGCGAGAGCACCCAGGCCACGCCGATCTGCTCGAGCTGGCGCTCGAGCCAAGCCTTGAAGGGGTCGGCGGTGCGCTCTTGCTTGAGCTCGCGCTGGTGCTCGGCGAACAGCGCGGCGTGCACCGTCGGCTCCTGGCTGACGCGAGCCTGCAGGTCGGGCAGCAGCTTCTTCGCGAGCAGCTGCGACAGCTCCTTGGTCAGGTCGCGCGGGGCTGCGGCCTTCTTGGGCTTCGGCGCCTTGGGGGCCTTGGGCTTGTCGGTCGTCTTCTTGGCGGCCATTCGATCAGAGCCTCTGGGTCGACCACGCGTCGGGGATGCGGACGTGCTGCGCCGGCGACGAGAGGGGGATGGGCAGGGGCCTCTCGAGCGCGTCGATCACCGGCACCGTGTGCGCCTCCGAGAAGGAGGGGACGAGCAGGAAGACGCCCGGGAAGCTGTCTTGCTGGGAGGCGCGCAACAGCTCGAGCAGCGGCTCGGAGAGCTGGTAACGCCCCAGGACCCCCGGCTCGGTGAGCAGCAGCGTGCCGGGCTCTGCAGTGACGCGCCGCACGACGCGCAGCGCGGCCCGCTCGACCAGACTCGAGAGCATCACCCAGTCGTCTCCCCCCTCGGGGCCGCGCCGATCGGTGTCGATCACGACCGAGGTGTCGTCCACCCCTTCTTCCCGCAGCACCACGAAGAGCTCGTCGAGGATGGCGGCGTCGAGCGACACCGTACGCGCGCCGAGCAGCGACTGCAGGAACGGGGTCGCCTGATCGGCGACCGCGGCGGCGATCTCCAGCACGCGATAGGAGCGGCTCTTCGCGGCGCTGCGCAGCTTGCTCTTCAGCTCGATCAGGCCCTGCGCGGCGGGGTCGAGCACGGGGCCGCGCGGCGCGTGGCTGGTGCGCGGCGGGGTGTGAAAGTGCGCGGTGCTGGACGCCGTCGCGGAAGGAGCGCCCCTGCGCACGAAGAGGTGCTCTTCCCGCGTGAAGCCGAGCGGCTCGAGCAGGTGCGCGAGCTCGTCGTCCTCCGGGAGCTTGTCGGCCGCGGGGTAGCGCAGGGCCACGACGCGCCGCACGTCCTCCGCCGGGATGCGGGACGCGGCGAGCGCGCCGGTGGAGAGGTGGAGGGCGCGCCGCGCGTCCATGCCCCGCGGGTAGATCTCGAGGCGCGCGCTGAGCGCGGCGGTCGCGCTGGCCTCGGCCGCGAGGTTTGCGAGCACCTCGGGCGGCGCGCCGGACAGCGCGGTCTCTGCGGTGCGGCGGGCGAGCTCCTCCCCCACCTCCTCGAAGGCGGCGAGCGGCTCTCGCCTCGCGAGCTCGTCGGCCAGCTCGCCGAGGGCCTTCACGACGGCGAAGCGATCGGCCGAGCGCGCCGCCCAGGTGGCGTCTCGCACGCGGCCAAGCACGAGCTCGGGCGAGGCCTCGGCGAAGGCGCGAGCGAGCGCGCTCGCCTTGCGTCGCGCCTCGTCCGAAGGCTCGGCGCTGAGGTGCTGGAGCAGCGCGCTCGCCAAGCGAGCGAGCGGCGCGACGCCGCCCGACGCGTCGAGCACCGGGAGCAGCCGCTCGGCGAGCGGCTCGAGGGTGTGGTGCTCTCGCCAGTCTTCCTTGGCGGTGGCCAGCGCCACCGAGAGGGTGGGCTGGGCGACCTTGTGGCGGCGCGCCAGCTCGGTGCTGACCCCGACGAAGCGACCGCCCGGCGCCTCGTCGATCCCGAACAGCTCGCGCACGTATTGCCAGCGCTTCTTCCCGGTCGGAAAGGCGCGCACGACCCAGGCATCGAGCGAGTCGGCCGCCTCGACCGCGGGGCCTGGGGCCGCGGCGCTGAGCGCGGCCTCGACCTGCTCGAGCCCCCGCGGGATCGCCCGCAGGATGCGCGCGAGCCGCTCCCGCGACGTATTGGCGAGGTCGACCGTGCTCGCGATCCCCGCGTTGACGAGGGGCAGCACGACCGCGGCCGGGAGCCTCGGGACCTGACCCAGCGGGATGGCCTCGCCGCGGTAGCTCGGCTGAAGCGCGACCTCGACGGTGTGCTCGCCGGCCGAGCCGCGCAGGTCCCTCGCGAAGGCGGCGATCTCCCGGGCTGTCTCGCGGCCGACGCCGCGGATGGCCGAGAGCTGATTGGTCGGCAGCGACAGGGCGTGGGCGAGGGTGATCACCCCCGCGCGATCGAGCGCGTTCTTCGCCCGCGCCGAGAGCGAGGCCACCGCCTGCACCGGCGTGGTGAGCGGGAGGCTGGCGATGGGCGGGGCAGCCAGAGGCGCGGGCGCGCTCTCGGTCGGCGCGGGGACCTCGGGCGCGCGGAAGGCGTCGAGCCACTCGGCCCGCATCGCGTCGGCCGACTCGTGGCGCGCGCTCGCGTCGCGCGCGAAGGCGCGCTTGAAGAAGGCGTGGAGGCGCGCGCGGACGCTCGGATCGAAGCGCTCGGCGTCGATGACCATGTCGGCGCCGCTCGCGGTCGCGGCCACCTCGCCATTGCCCCACACCGGGCGCGTGCCGAGCAGCAGCTCGTACAGCGTAATGGCGGCCGAGTAGCGATCGGCCGCGTGATCGTACGTGCCGCGCTTGAGCAGGAACGGGTCTCGGTAGACCGGCGTACCCACCTCGAGCTCGGTGAGCGGCACCGCCGCGAGGGAGAAGTCGAAGAGGAACAGGTTGCGCGTGCGCTTCGCCGCGCTGGTCGCGATGCCGACGTTCGCCGGCTTGATGTCCCGGTGGAAGCGCGCCTTCTCCTCCAGCTCGCGCAGGGCGAAGAGCAGGTCTTCTCCCCAGCGGCGCGCGTAGTCGAGGCTCTGCGGCCCCTCGCGCGAGAGCAGCTCGGCGAGCGTCTCCCCCGCGTCTTGCAGGAGGAGGCAGAGCCGCCCCTCGAGCACGAACGGCTCCTTGTCGATCAGCGCGACGATGCGATCCCCGCGCAGGGCGCGCAGCGTCTGCGCCTCCGCGCGCAGGCGGTCGTCGAGCGGCTCGCCCAGGCTGACCTTGAGCGCGTACGTGCTCTGCTCGCGCAGCACCCGCAGGACGCGCGAGGTCGCCCCGGTGCCGAGCACCTTGAGGACCTCGAACGCGCCGAGCTGCTGGCCCTGGCGCGCCTCGAGCGGATCGACCTTGGGCGCCGAGGAGGTCGGCGGCGCCGGCGCAGTGATCGCGTCGACCAGCATCTGCACCCACTCGATCGGCGAGTCGGGGCGGTTGACCGGGACCGGATCGGTCGCCATGCGCACCAGCTCGTCGAGCTCTCGCGTCGAGCCGTCGTCGTCAGCGCTGGCAGACAGCGCGCCCGCAGCGAACGCGTCGTCGAACGCCGCGACCGAGAGCGCCCCGCCCGCGCCGTCGAGCAGGCGCTGCCGCTCGGCCAGGCTGCCCCCCGGCGGGCGGCCGGTGAACAGGAAGAACGCGAGCGCGCCGAGGGAGAACATGTCGGTCTCGGCGCTGGTGCGCGAAGGGTCTTCGACCAGCTCGGGGGCGCGATACACGAGCGCGGGCTCGGGCCCGAGCAGCGAGACGTGCACCGTGCCCTGGCTGTCGTCGTGCGCCGAGAGCTGGAAGTTGTAGAGCTTCGTCTCGAGCTTGCGATCGGCCCGCTCGCGCACGAGCACCGCCTGCGGGCACAGGCCGCGGTGCATCACGTGCTTGCGGTGGCAATACGCGAGCGCGTCCGCCACCTGCTCGAGGATCGAGATGCGCGCGTCGAGCGGGAGCTTCGGGTTGCGCCGCAGGTACGCGTCGAGCGGCTCGCCGCGTTCGAAGCGCTCGAAGAGCAGACAGGGCCCGCCGAGCGGGCCATCGGCCTCGAAATCGTGGAGGCGCAAGATCCCGGGGTGATCGCCGATCGACGTGAGGTTGCGCGCCTCGCGCTCGGCCGCGCGGCGGAGCTGATCGCGGCGCTCGGCGGTGGCCGACTGCGCGACCAGGTAGCTGCGCGCGCGCCGCTGAAGCTCCTTCAGGCGCTCGTGCTGCCCGAGGTGGTCTTGATACCCCGGGCCCTCCTCGAGCAGCTCGCCGAGCTGATACGGCCCGACGCGGCGCGCGCCCTCGCTCTTGCGGATGCCGAGCGACTTCAGCACCTCGGCGATCTCCCCCGCCAGCGGGCGATCGATGCGCGCGCGGCGGCGATGCGGATCCGCCCCGGGAAACTCTGCGAACTGGACGGCGCGCACGAAGTCCTTCCGGGTGACGACGCCATAGCGGGCGGCGCCCTGCAGCTCGACCCTCGCGTCCTCGCTCGACAAGAAGACGAGCGTCTCCACGTGCGGGCGCCTCGAGCCGAGGCGCCGCTGGAGCAGATCGGCGAGCACCTTCGACTTGTGGTTCGCGGGACCGTACGGGTTCTGCCGCACGAACGTGGGACCCTGCGGCGGCTCGATCAGCCAGTCGACGTGGTCCCTCGAGCCGGAGATGCGCCCCGACCAGCCCTTGATCTCCACGTGGTAGAGCGCGTCGTAGCCGAGCACCAGCAGGTCGACCTCGTAGCGCCGCCCGTGCAGATCGATCAGCTCGAAGAGGCACCACACCCGGAACGGCTCGCTGTCGGGCAGCTCCTTCTTCACCCACTCGAGGGCCTGCTGCTCGTGGAGGTGTGGCGTTACCCCCTGGAGCACGACGCGCCCAGGGCTCAGCACTCTCGCTCCCCCAGCTCGAGCGCGATCTCGGTGATCGCCGCCAGGTCCGGCGCGTACGCGTCCGCCGAGGAGAGCACCACGGCCGGCTCCGGCAGCTCCATCGGCTTGGCCTCGGAGACGAAGCGCTCGCCGTGCAAAAGCTTCGCGCGCGGTGCCGCGGTGCCCGTCGCGAGCAGCACCAGCCCGAACAGCTGCCGCTCCGCGGGGCGGCTCACCAGGAGCCTCACCTGCTGCCCCAGATCGAGCCCCGCGCGCTCGTGCGCCAGCGAGGCCAGCGCGAACAGCGCCCCAAACCCCGCGCAGAACACATAGGAGGCCGGCGTCACCTTGGCGAGGCCAGCCGCGAGCTCGGCCGACTCGGGCGCCGCCTCGACGCCCCACACCCGCGCCGCCTGCACCAACAGCTCGTTCCACGACAGCGGCTCGCTCACCGCCGCCTCCTTCAGACACGCCGCGGCCAGCGACTCTGCAGGCTCTGCCCAGTCGGGCCCGAACGGCTCGTCCCCCGCGAGCGAGCCCAGCTCGAACACCTGCTGCGGCGAGAACGCCAGCGGGCTCATCGCCGCCGCGTCGCGCACCAACAGATCGAGCCGATCTCCCGTGGTCAGCGCCCCGCCGAGCGCCCTCCAGCCCGCGAGCGCCCCCTCCCCGAACCGCCGGCCGCGGCCCTCTCGCTGCTCCATGAAGCGCAGCCCCAGCGCGGCGGCGCGGTAGAAGCGAGCGACGTCATCCGGCGTGGGGGCGGGCATGCGAGGGGAGGGATGATCGGGGGTCGGCGGGGGGCGCGGCAAGGGGGGACTCAGATGCAGACGCCGCGGTGTCTACTTGGCCTTTGGGTCCTTCGGCGGCTTGGGTACCGTCGGGGCTGCCGGTGCCTTCGCCGGAGCAGGCTGTGCCGGCGCCTTCACCGGCGCCGGGGGGACAGGACCCGCAGCCACATTGGGGGGAGCAGGCGGTGCCGCCGGCGTCGTTGTTGCCGGAGCGGGCGGAGCGCCGGCGCCGGTCGTCGTGGCCGCCGGTGCCGAGCTTCCCCCTTGTACCGAGGCGACCTTGGGCGCCACTGCCCCGTGCTCGAGGAGCTTCAGCTCGTCGAAGCACTTGTCCGCGGCGGCGAGGCAGTCCTCCTTGGGCTTGTCCTTGAACCGGTCGCAGCGCGCCTGCTTGACGTCACAGACCTTCTTGCGCTGCTCGTTGTACTCGTTCACCTGCTTGAGAAGGTCGGCGGGGCTAGCGTTCTTGCCGGTCGCGACGTTCTCGACCATGGCCAGCCCCCTCTCAAGGAGCGATCCGTAGTCTGCGCCCGCTAGCGAACCGTTCGAGTCCGCCTCGCACAGCCGGTACATGAACTCGCGTGCCAGAAGAACCTGTTGGGTTCGCCCTGCGAGCTCGGCCGCTGTGACCGCCGAGCGGTAGCTGATGGCCGCTTCCAGGCTTCCGGAGGCGCCCATCGCGTTCGAGGCTCCAACACCGGAGGACGACTTGTTCTTGGTGTCGGACTTGCCTCCGTCTTCGCTGTTGTTCGACCCGGCCTCGTCCGAAGATGACTTCTTCGACAGCTCCTCCCGCAGAGCGGCATTCTCTCGCGCCAGCTCGACGTTCATCGCGGCGCTCTGGTTCATGGCGGCCGACAACGCGAGGCTTCCGGAGCCGCTGATCTCCGAGCTCATCGCGACGTCTGGCATGGGCTCGGCGCAGTACCTGTGCTTGCTGTCCTTGCCGCGCACGAAGCCGAGGCGAAGATCGGAGGGCGTCGAGAAGCTGGTGATGCTGTCGTCGAATCTTTCCGTGGGCTGCTTTGCCGTGCTGGGGTCACCCTCGTGGTCCGGTGCGGTGGAATGGTACTCGAACCGAACATCGCGCTGCGGAAGGGCGGCGCAGCCGCAAGTCGTTGCAATGAAGAGCGCAGTTGACGCATTGTACCGTGACATCGTGGTTCTCCGACCGGGGTTGGATGAGTTGGTAGACCTCTGGCGGTCCAGCTACGCGGGCAGTGGTCCGTCGGCGAGTAAGCGAGCCATTGCCTCAATGACGGGCATATCCGTCAGGATCTCGACGAACGCGAACTGGCCAGCCGGATTCACCTCGAGAAAATAGGTGTCGCCATTCTTGCTCACGCGCAGGTCGATGGCGCCATATACGAGGCCCAGCTCGCGCATGAGCTTCGACAGGCGCGCTTCGAGGAAAGGGTCGAGCTCGAGCGGTGCGTGTTCGACCGTGTAATCCCGGCGCGAGTCCTCCGGAGTAGCCGAGTGCGCCGTGTCGATCTTCATCGCGAAGGACCGACCGCCAACCCAGGTAACTCGGAGGTCGTGACCCGGTTCGATGTACTCCTGAAACGTGACGGGGCAGCCCCGCAGCGCCTCGAGGCGATCGAGCAACGCGGGGGTGACCAGCCTGGTGTAGGCCCCGCCGGGGCCTGTGCCCACGCGCTTGTAGACCGCACGCGGGTGCCTTTCGAGGAAAGCCCGGGTACGGTCTGGGCAGGTGGTGGTGAGCGTCTCGGGCACGAGAAAGCCCAGGCGCGCAGCGGCGCCTAGCTGGACGAGCTTGAGCGCCGCGCGTCGCTGGGCGAACGGCTCGTTGACCCATCTGCAGCCCCGGGAGTGAAGAAGCCCCTCGACGTATTGGTCCCATTCGACCTGGACGTGCTCCCGATTCAACTGGGTGGCCGGCAAGAAGCAGGGAGTCGGGCGACGCCACCAGATCGCCTCGATAGCGAACAGGTCAAGGCTGCCCATCCCCGCCGTCGTGGAGCCGTCTCCAGCGCCAAACCAAGACGGCTCGCCGGGAATCGCCGCGAGATCCAAAATGAGGGAGCGCCTACGAAACGCGCCGTCTAGAGCCTTCTGAACCGCCAAAGCATGAGGGTCATCGGCCGTGCCGACGATGAGGATTGTGGGAGCGTCACCACCCACAGTCGTCCGGCCCGTGGAGCGGCGGCTCCCCACCCCCTTGATCGCTGGTGGTCGTCGGGTTTCGCATCGGGCTGGTCGTGATCCCGATGCGGCGAGCCCAAGCCAACTCCTTGCGAAGAACATCGTCCGCACCCTTCGGGCGCGGGGAGTCGTCTTCGGGCGCGACGGTGAGGGGCGTGAGCCTGAGATCTACCTTGTATCGTCGCATTTCATGAATCTCCGCGCCGTCACGAATGCGGAGGACTTTGGGTTCTCCATCAGCCCTCGCAACGGTGGGCGCCCACGAAGCCTCGCCCACCACGTCGCCCTTCGAGACCATCCAGACTGCGGAGCCGTCGTTGATCCAGTAGTGCGTCTCGTCCTGACGAGAGATGAAGCCCTTCAATGAGATCGATGCCGGGGCGTGCAGCCCAATGATGTCTTTGGCGTTCATGGCGATAGGTCCTCGAGAGTGGTTGTGGCGTCGAGAGCCGGGCTGCTCGGCGCACCTGTTCGGCTTCAATTGGGGTCCCGCGACCGAGCCCAACGCCGGCAGGCTATCCCCAGGTTCGGTGACCACAAACACTGAGGCCTCCAGCCCTCACTGTGCTGCATGTGCTCGTAATCGCGATGCTTTGTTGGTGCTTGGTCGCCCGCTTCGTCGCGCTGTAATGTTGAGTAATGAGGGTCCTGCGCGCCCCGTGCGACGGCAGGCCGGCCCCCCGCGCTACCGCACCAGCCTCACCAACACCCCGACGACCCTGTCGAGCCGAGCCATGAGCGCGGCCTCGACCGTGACGTACCCAAGCGCCTCCGCGACCTGCAAGCCTGCCACCACCTCGCGCGCCGAGCCGAGCGCGCTCAAGTACCGCTGCCGCCGGGTGCCACCGGCATTGCCGCTCCCCTCGGCCATGTTGAGCGCGACGCTCGCCGCGGCGCGCCGGAGCTGACGCGCGAGATCGATGTCCCGCGTCTCGAGCGCGTGCAGCACCGAGCGCATGTCACGGAGCACGGCGAGATAGTCGGAGTAGACACGAAGCATGAGGGCCTCCTTGTGCGCACCTGCCACCGGCGATGGGCCGGCGCGGGCGCAGCCCTCGCCGCCGTCGCGCGGAGGAGAGTCAAGGCTGCCGCGCGCAGCGCGCGGCACGGCGCGAGCGCCGCTTGGCCTTGACCGACCGAGCACGATGGCAAGATGGGCAAGCCCGAGCTGGCCTGCCTTTCGGAGAGGGCGAGCGTGAGCGTGAGAGCGAGAGCGGGCGTGAGAGCGAGAGCGGGCGTGAGAGCGAGAGCGAGAGCGCGCGTGAGAGTGGGCGTGGGCGTGAGAGCGCGAGCGTCAGCGCGAGCGCACGCGGGGGGCAGGGTTGGAGTCCCCCCGCGAGCGGAGCGAGCAAGGGGGGACCGGGCGCGCGCAGCGCGCCCGAAGGGGGGCATCAAATCCTCGTCTGCCCCGCTCGTCCTCGCGCTCGCTCCCACGCCAACGCCCACGCGCCCGCGCTCGCGCTCGCGCTCGCGCCCGCGCCCGCGCCCGAGTGACAGCGAGACCCACCCTGCTGAGCAGGGTCGCCCTTTCTGTCACTCCCGCCCGTTCTCGGTGCGGGGCGCTGGCGACGTTTCGAGGACTTACGCGAGCCGCGGTTGCGCTGCGCGCGTGGATGCGGCGCGCATTGTGACAGCGAGACCCACCCTGCTGAGCAGGGTCGCCCTTTCTGTCACTCGCCCGCGCCCACGCCCGCGCCCACGCTCGCGCCCCCGCCCACGCCCACGCTCGCGCCCCCGCCCGCGCCCCCGCTCGCGCCCCCGCCCCCGCCCGCGCCGCCCACGCCCACGCCCGCGCCAGCGCCCGCGGCGCCGCGCCCGCCCACAGTTCGCGCCCCGCGCTCCGCGGCGCTATCCTCTTCCTCCCGCCTCATGCTCGACGCGCTCCCCCCCGGCACTGTCTTCGCCGACCGCTACGAGGTCGTGCGCTGCATCGGCAAGGGCGGCATGGGCGCGGTGTACGAGGTCGTCCACACCCGCACGCAACGCCGCCGGGCGATGAAGATCCTCCACCCGGGGCTGATGTCCGACGACGACGCGCGCGAGCGCTTCGCGAAGGAGGCGTCGATCACGGCCAACGTCGACAGTGAGCACCTCGTCGATGTCTTCGACGCGGGCCTCGACGAGGCCACGCGCTGTCCGTTCATCGTGATGGAGCTGCTGAAGGGTGAGTCCCTCGGGGAGCGGCTGCAGAACCATGGTCGCCTGCCGGTCGACGAGCTGCTCACCGTGCTCGGTCAGGTCGGCGGCGCGCTCGAGAAGACGCACCAGGCGGGCATCATCCACCGCGATCTGAAGCCCGACAATCTGTTCGTCACCCGCAAGGCCGACGGCTCGGCGCACGCGAAGATCCTCGACTTCGGCATCGCCAAGGCGGTCGATCCGGTGGCGTCGATGAGCCGCAACACCAGCAACATCGGCACGCCCCTGTACATGGCGCCCGAGCAGCTCGAGGGCGCCAAGCTCGACGCGCGCGCGGATCTCTACGCCCTCGGTCACATCGCCTTCGAGCTGCTCACCGGCGAGAGCTACTGGGAGAACGAGCTGCGCGGCTCCGCGAGCTCCATCGCGCTCCTCCGCCACATCGAGGCCGGCCCGCCGGAGCCTGCGAGCGAGCGCGCGCGCCGGCTGGGGGGTCGACGTGGGGCCCGAGCTCGACGCGTGGTTCTTGAAGGCGATCGCCCGCAACCCGAAGGATCGCTTCGCCAGCGCGACCGAGCTCGTCGACGCGTTCTCGCACGCGCTCGCGATCCCGAGCACCGCCCCCACGGTCGAGATCCCCGCGGCGTCGAGGCCTAGCCACCTGCTCGCGACGCCGCGCCCCTCGGCCGCGGCGTTCAGCGCGATCGACGAGCCCTCGACCAGCGACCTCACCACGCGTCGCCAAGAGCCGCGGCCCGAGGAGATGAAGTCGACGTCCTCGGGGATGGTCACCCCGACCGTGCCGCCGAGGAAGTCCCGCGTGCTCGGCGTCGCGCTGATCGGCGCGGCGTGCGCGGCGGGCGCTGCGATCTTCGTGCTGCCGAGGTTGTGGGGCTCGGGGAGCGTCGAGCAGGCGACCGCGTCGCACGCCGCGGGGGTCCCCGACCCGGCTGCGGCGCCGGCGTCGGCCTCTGCGCTCGCAGCTTCCTCCGCCGCGGCGGCACCCGCGCCGGCGTCGGCCTCGGCCAGCGCCGCGGCCACCGTCACCAGCGCCTCCCCCAAGAAGCGCCCCCCTCAGCCCCCGAGGCGCACGCCGGAGTTTTGCGCGAAGTACCCCTCGCGCTGCCGCTGACCCGCGCTCACTTGACGACGGTCACCGTCACGTCGACGACGCCGTCCTTGATCATGCCGAGCTCCTCCGCCGCCCTGCGCGACAGGTCGATGATCCTCCCTTTGCCGGCGAACGGCCCGCGATCGTTGATGCGCACACGCACCGTCCTGCCGTCCGACCGCGTCACGTCGACGACGGTGCCGAAGCGGAGCTTGCGGTGCGCCGCGGTCAGCTCGCGCGGGTCGTAGCGCTCACCGCTCGCCGTCTTGTTCCCGGCGAGGCTGTCCGCGTAATAGCTCGCGCGGCCGCGCTCGGTCTTCCCTGCCGCCGGCGCCGCCACGGGTGTCTGAGCGCCGCTGCGGGCAGGCGCGTCGGCGGCGCACCCCGCCGGGAGGAGGACGCCGAGCGCCACAACGAGGCCCAGCGCGCGGCGCACACATGCTACGAATCCGTGGCCCATGGCGGCATTGTACGGAGATTGGGAGGCCGTGATCGGCCTCGAGGTGCACGCCCAGCTCCTCACGCGCACGAAGCTCTTCTGCGCGTGTGAGCCGCGCTTCGGCGACCCGCCGAACACGCACACGTGCCCCGTTTGCCTCGGCCTGCCAGGCGCGCTGCCGGTGCTCAACGACGGCGCGGTTCGGCTCGCGGTGCGCGCGGCCCTCGCCCTCGGCTGCACCATCCAGCCCCGCAGCGTCTTCGCGCGCAAGAACTACTTCTACCCGGATCTGCCGAAGGGCTACCAGATCAGCCAATACGAGCTGCCCTTCGCGCTCGCCGGCGAGCTCGCGATCGAGGTCGACGGCGAGCGCCAGCGCCCGCGCATCCTGCGCATCCACATGGAGGAGGACGCCGGAAAGAACGTGCACCACGCGTCGTATTCGGTCGTCGATCTGAACCGCGCCGGCACGCCCCTGATCGAGATCGTCGGCGAGCCCGATCTGCGCAGCGGCGCCCAGGCGGCCGAGTACCTGCGGCGCCTGCGCGAGGTGCTGATGGCGGTCGGCGTCAACGACGGCAACCTCGAGCAGGGCAGCTTCCGCTGCGACGCCAACGTCTCGGTGCGCAAGCCCGGTGGGCCGCTCGGCGTGCGAGCCGAGCTGAAGAACAT
This sequence comes from Polyangiaceae bacterium, assembly GCA_016719945.1. Lineage (GTDB taxonomy): Bacteria > Myxococcota_A > Polyangia > Polyangiales > Polyangiaceae > Xiheicaenibacterium. Next base: position 143,427 of record JADJYE010000010.1, read on the forward strand.
CAACTCGTTCCGCTTCGTCGAGGAGGCGATCGACGTGGAGGCGAAGCGCCAGATCGCCTTGTACGAGTCGGGCGGTCACATGGTGCAGCAGACCCGCGGCTACAACTCCGAGAAGAAGGAGACGTACCTGCTGCGCGAGAAGGAAGGGGACACCGGCTATCGCTACTTCCCGGACCCGGATCTGCCCGCGCTGCACCTGTCCGCCGAGCTCGTGCAGGAGATCGCCCGAAGCCTCCCCGAGCTGCCCGATGCGCGGCGCGCCCGCTATGTCTCCGAGCTTGGCCTCACGCCGTACGCGGCCGGCGTGCTCACCGGCCACCCGAAGATCTCCGAGCTCTTCGAGCGCACGCTCGAGATCGTCGGGCGCGCCCCGGAGGCGCAGCGGGTCGAGGTCGTGAAGATCGCGAACTTCATCCAGGCCGAGGTCTTGGCGGGTGTGCGCACCGACGGGCTGGAGGCGACCTTGCCCATCGGTCCGCAGCAGCTGGCCGAGCTGCTCGAGCTGGTCCGCGCGGGCACCATCAGCGGCAAGCAGGCGAAGGAGGTCTTCGCGAAGACCGCCGGGACCGATCGCTCGCCCAAGGAGGTGGTCGGCTCCGAGGGGCTCGCGGTGATGAGCGACCCCGGGGAGCTCGAGCGCCTCGCGAAAGAGCTCGTCGCGTCGAGCCCGAAGCAGGCGACGCAATACCGCGCCGGCAAGACGAACCTCCTCGGCTTCTTCGTCGGCCAGATCATGAAGGCGACGAAGGGCAGCGCAGACCCTGCCCTGGTGAACGACGTCCTGAAGCGCGTGCTCGCGGAGGGCGGGTGACCTTCTCGCCGATCTCGGACGCGCGCTTCGGGGCGCGCACAGCGGTCTTCGCGGCGTACACGTCGGGGACGCTGGCGCGCTTCGAGCTCGAGGTGCGCGCCAGGGGGCTGGGCCTCGAAGCCCAAGAGGGGCTGATCGCGAAGACGATGCGTCGCTACGGCCACGACATGTCCCGGCTGTTCGGGCTGGCGATCGACGCCGAGGGGCTGGGGCCGCGCGGCTGGGCCGAGGGGCGTGACGCGACCGGCAGGGGGCGGGTGTTCGTGTCCAACCACCGCTCGGCCCTCGACATCCTCGCGACGCTCGCCGTCATCGAGGGCAAACACGTGAGCCGCGCGGATCTGGCACAGTGGCCTGTCGTCGGCCCCATCGCCCGCCGGGCCGGCATCCTGTTCGTGGAGCGCGAAGATCGCCGCAGCGCGGCCGAGGTCGTCAAGCAGATGATCGGCTACGTGGAGCGAGGCGTCTCGGTCATCATCTTCCCCGAAGGCACGACGTACCCCGGAGACGAGGTGAGGCCCTTCATGCCGGGCGCGTTCGCGGTGTCGCGGCGCACGGGCTGCGAGGTCGTGCCGCTCGGCATCGCGTACGGCGGCGAGGCGGTCTCGTTCGGAGACGAGTCCTTCCTCGAGCACATGCGCCGTGTGGCGGGGGCTCGGCGCACGCGGGTCGCGATCACCGTGGGGGAGCCCTTCACCCCCCAGGGCGCGGACACCTCTACGCTGAGCCAGCGCGCGCAGGGCGTGGTGCAAGAGCTCGTGCACCGGTCGCGGGCGCGCCTCTCCGCGGCGTGATCTCGACGGCGATCACGGCCGGCGTCTGACCCGTGGGCGCGCGCTTGGCGGCGGCCTTCTTCACGGGCGCGCGCTTGGCGGCGGCCTTCTTCGCGGGGGCGGCCTTCGCTGCGTCGCTCTTCGCGGGGGCGGCCTTGGCTGCGGCCTTGAGCTTCGCGCCCTTCGCGGAGGCCGCGTCGCTCTCCTCGCGGTTGCCCTTGTTGAGCGCGCGCGCCGGGAGCAGCTCGCCTTCCTGAGGGATCTTCTGAGCGAGGAAGATCGCCGCGTCGAGGCGGAAGAAGTTGCGCTTGTGGTACCAGGTGAGCGCATCCTTGTTGTTCTGCGCGACCTCGAGCACGAGGTGCGTGCAGCCGTGGATGCGCCCGATGTGCTGCAGCTGCTCGAGCATGAAGCCGCCGACGCCGCGCCCTTGGTAGTGCGGGTGCACGGCGAGCTCGTCGACGAACAGCGGCCGCATGCCCCGCTTGTCGAAGTACCGAGGGTTCATCCAGTTGTCAGCGCCGACCGTGGAGTACGAGCACTCGGCGTAGCCAACGACCATCTTGCCGACCTCGAACAGCAGCTGGTCGGTGTCCTCCATGTCGTAGACTTCCATGAAGCGGCCCTTGGTCCGAGGCCGCTGGTACTCGAGCGTGTTCTTGTTCACGCTCCGGAAGACGAGCTTCAGAAACTCCCAGGTCTTGTTGAGGTCTCTGCGGTGGATGCGGCGGACGGAGATGACCTCGCCCTTCTTGGCGGTCACGTCCCCTTGACCTCGCGCTGGAAGCGCTCCCAGCCGCGCAGCGTCTCGCTCGAGAGCTCCTTCGCGACCTCGCGGATGGTGCCCTCGAGCTCGGCCGACATCGCGAGCGACTCCTTCGGAGGGCTCGGCCCGTCGGGCAGGGGCGAGCGATGGACGCTCGCCAGCGTCACCCCGGCCTCGAACACGAGATCGCGCAGGTCGGTCGGCATCAGCTTGCGGATCCGCGCCTCTTCGTAGTTCGTCAGCCACTCGTTGACCCAGAACTTCCCGTTGGGCAGCAGGGTGGGGCGCAGGAGCTTCTTGTCGCCCGCGGCCTGCTGCATCGCGGCGCGAGCCTCCGCGGCGCCGGCGGCGATCGCCTTGACGCAGGGGACGTCGGCGAGATTAGCGACCTCTTTGATCTCCACGACGACGTCGTCATCCTCCGCCTTGGAGGTCCCCTCGAGCACGGCGATGTATTTCCGAGTGAGCGCGGACCCGATCCCGATCTTGGTGCGCCCCAGCCGCTTGATATCGAAGAACTCAGGCGGGCGCTTCGGATCGTCCTTCGCGGCGAGGCTCGCGTACGTGGAGACCTCGGTCTTCACGAAGCTCGCCTCGGCGGCGTCGGCGGGATCGAGCTGGTTGTCGAGGTAGAGCAAGAACCCCTTCTTGTCGCTCGTGAACTTCTTGGTGAGCGTGGCGACGAAGGGCGGCGCCTCCTTCGCCAGCGACTTGCCAGCGAGGCCCTCGCGGTAGCCTCGGAACAGCTCGTCGAGCAGGTCCTTCTCGCGCGCGGGGTCGAGCCCCTGCGCTCGCGCCGCGAGGATCGTCGACGCGGCGAAGCGGGTGAGGTCGACGTACGTCGGCCCGACCGCGGCGTCGTCGAAGTCCGACAGGCCGCGACCGAGATCGCTCACGAAGTACTGCTCGATGTGCGCGTCGCCGTGCAGGCGGGCCTTCGGCGCCGACGCGTACAGCGCGTCGAAGCGCTTGCAGGTCGCCTTCGCGAACAGGCGCTGGGTGAAGCGGAAGTACGCGTGCGGCGACTCCGCGATGCGGCCGGCGACCTCGGGGTGGGCCTTGAAGTCGAAGGACTCGGGGCGCACGTCGAGCTCGCCGAAGGGCGACACAGTGGCGGTGACCGCGGACGCGCTCACGAACGCGGGCTCCGGGGCGCGCGGCTCCGGCGCGGGCGCGTCCGATGGCGGCAGCCGCGCCGTCGAGCACGTCACGAAGGACGACATGCCCAGCGACGCGACGAGAGACAGCGAGGCCCGCATCGGGACCTATCTTAACCCGCCCTGACCCGCTCGTCGCGCTCAGGAACGCGAGGGCGTGACGCCAGGGGAAGCTCTCCCGGTCGCCGCTCAGCCGCTCGACTTGCGGCCGCGGGCCGGCAGCTCTTGCCGGCTCGCCATCATCGAGACCAGGAAATCCCGGTTCATGCGGGCGATGAACTCGACGCTGATCTGCTTGGGGCACGCCGCCTCGCACTCGAGGTGGTTGGTGCAGTGACCGAAGCCCTCGGCGTCCATTTGGGCGACCATGTTGCGGACTCGCTCTTGGCGCTCGGGCTGCCCTTGCGGAAGCAGGCCGAGGTGAGCCACCTTGGCTGCGACGAACAGGCTCGCCGACGCGTTGGGGCATGCGGCCACGCACGCTCCGCAGCCGATGCACTGGGCGGCATCCATGGCCAGATCGGCCGCCTCTTTGGGGACGAGCTGGTCGTTGGCGTCGCGGGCAGAGCCCGTGCGCACGGACACGTACCCACCTGCTTGGATGATCCGGTCGAAGGCGCCGCGGTCGACGACCAGGTCGCGCAGCACGGGGAAGGCGTCCGCGCGCCAGGGTTCGATCACGATCTCGGCGCCGTCCTCGAACTGCCGCATGTGAAGCTGGCAGGTGGTCGTCGCCTGCTGCGGACCGTGGGGCTCGCCGTTGATGACCAGCCCGCACATCCCGCAGATGCCCTCGCGGCAGTCGTGGTCGAAGTGGATCGGCTCCTCGCCCTTCGCGAGCAGACCTTCGTTCACGACGTCGAGCATCTCGAGGAACGACATGTGCTCGGTGATGCCCTTCGCCTCGTAGCGTTCGAAGCGCCCGGCGTCGGACCGGTTCGTCTGGCGCCACACGTGGAGGGTCAAGTTCATCGTCTTCGACATTGGCTCACTCGCTACTTGTAGGAACGCTGAGACGGCTTCACGAACTCGAAGACCAGGTCTTCGCGGTGGAGCTTCGGCTTCGACGTGTCCCCCGAGTACTCCCACGCCGCGACGTACGAGTACTTGTCGTCGTTGCGCTCGGCCTCGCCCTCCTCGGTGGTGTGCTCTTCCCGGAAGTGGCAGCCGCACGACTCGTCGCGAGCGAGCGCGTCCATACACATCAGCTCGCCGAGCTCGAGGAAGTCGGCCACGCGGCCGGCCGCCTCGAGCGTCTGGTTGAGCCCGTTTCCGCTGCCGAGCACGCTGAGGTTCTCCCAGAACTCGGCGCGGATCTCGGGGATCTTCGCGAGCGCCTTCTTCAGGTCGCTCGCGTTGCGGGCCATGCCGCAGTTGTCCCAGATGACTTGGCCGAGCTCGCGGTGGAAGGAGTCTGGGGAGCGCTTGCCCTTCATGCCCATCAGCTTGCCGAGGCGCGCCTCGACGTCCGCCACCGCCTTCTTCGCCTCGGGGTGGTCCTCGTCGACCTTGGGTCCCTTGAAGCCGGCGAGGTAATTCGCGATGGTGCTCGGCGCGACGAAGTACCCGTCGGCGAGGCCCTGCATGAGCGCGCTCGCGCCGAGGCGGTTCGCGCCGTGGTCCGAGAAGTTCGCCTCGCCGGCCACGAACAGGCCGGGGATGCTGCTCATCAGGTTGTAGTCCACCCACAGGCCGCCCATCGTGTAGTGGGTGGCCGGGTAGATGCGCATCGGCACGCTGTACGGGTCTTCGCCCGTGATGCGCTCGTACATCTCGAACAGGTTGCCGTAGCGCTCGGCGACCTTCGCCTTGCCGAGGCGCTTCACCGCGTCGCGGAAGTCGAGGTACACGCCTCGACGCTGGTCGCCCACCACCGGGCCGACGCCGCGGCCCTCGTCGCACATCTGCTTGGCGCGGCGCGAGGCGATGTCGCGGGGGACGAGGTTGCCGAAGCTCGGGTAGATGCGCTCGAGGTAGTAGTCGCGGTCTTCTTCGGGGATCTCGCTGGGGTCTTTGGTGCAGTCCTTCGCGTTCTTGGGGACCCAGACGCGGCCGTCGTTGCGGAGCGACTCGCTCATCAGCGTCAGCTTCGACTGGTACGAGCCGGCCTGGGGGATGCAGGTCGGGTGGATCTGGGTGAAGCACGGGTTCGCGAACAGCGCGCCCTTCTTGTGGGCGCGCCAGATCGCGGTGGTGTTGCAGCCCTTCGCGTTCGTCGACAGGTAGAAGACGTTGCCGTAGCCGCCGGTGGCGAGCAGGACCACGTCGGCCGTGAAGGCCTCGACGCGGCCGCTGACCATGTTGCGGCAGACGACGCCTCGGGCCACGCCGTCGACGACGATCAGCTCCATCATCTCGTGGCGGGAGAACTGCTTCACGGAGCCGGCCTCGACCTGGCGCTCGAGCGCCTGGTACGCGCCGAGCAGCAGCTGCTGGCCGGTCTGACCGCGGGCGTAAAAGGTGCGGGACACCTGCGCGCCGCCGAACGAGCGGTTGTCGAGCAGACCGCTGTACTCGCGGGCGAAGGGGACGCCCTGCGCGACGCATTGGTCGATGATGTTGACGCTCACCTCGGCGAGGCGGTGCACGTTCGACTCGCGCGCGCGAAAATCGCCGCCCTTCACCGTGTCGTAGAAGAGGCGGTGAACGCTGTCGCCGTCGTTCTGGTAGTTCTTCGCGGCGTTGATGCCGCCCTGCGCGGCGATCGAGTGCGCTCGCCGCGGGCTGTCCTGGTAGCAGAAGACCGCGACGTTGTAGCCGAGCTCACCGAGCGTGGCCGCGGCGGCCCCACCGGCGAGGCCGGTGCCGACGACGATGACCTTGTATTTTCGCCGGTTCGCCGGGTTGACCAGCTTCATGTCGAAGCGGTGCCGGGACCAGCGCGTGTCGATGGGGCCGCTCGGCGAGGCCGACTTCGTGATGCGCGGGGCGTTGTCGATATCGAAGCGCGGTTCCATCAGCGGATGACTCCAGAGAGGACGGCGAGCGGCATGAGGATGTTTCCGCCTGCGACGCCGAGGCCGAGCGCCTGAGGGAGCATGCGCTTGACCGCCTCATAGCGCGGGTGGCTGAGGCCGAGCGTCTGCAGCAGGCTCCACGACCCGTGGTACAGGTGCAGCCCCAGGAAGATCTGCGCGGCGACGTAGATCGCCGCGACCCACGGCACCTTGAACCCGTTGACGAAGTTGCCGTACACGTCCGTCGCCGAGTGCGCGTACGCGCCCATGGCGACGCCGGGGAACGTGAAGTGCGCGAGGTGGAAGAGCAGGTACAGCGCGATCGCCGGGCCGCCGTAGCGCATCGTCAGGGCGGCCGGCGTCGTCGTCCGGTAGCGGCGGGCGCGGTAGCCGACGGGGCGGGCGCTCGCGGTCTCCGTGACCAGGGTGAGCGACGTGGCGACGTGGAGGATCACGCTCACGAGCAGCACCACCCGGGCGCCCCAGAGCAGCGGCGGCGTTCCTTTCAGCGTCGCCGCGTAGGCGTTGAACTTCTCCGGGCCGAGGAAGACCTGGAGGTTGCCGAGCATGTGGACGATCACGAACCCGTACAGGACGAGGCCCGTGACGGCGACGATCGCCTTCTTGCCGATGGTCGTGTCGTAGAGGCTGAGGGTCTTTTGCATCGGTCGGACGTGCGCTGAGGCCGTGAGGCGGTTTCTACTAAGAAAACCGCCTCACGTCTCTAGGGCCGTATCCCCGGCCGGAAAGCCCGGGACGTTCAGCGCCGTCGCGGGTTGTCGGGTGCCTGGATGATCATGGTGCCGCCGCCGGTCTCGTCGTCGTCTGCGTCGGGGACGCGGTTCATCTCCATCGTCCCGTGGCGGCCCTGGGGCGGAGGCGGGGGCTGGATGGGCGCCGGCCGAGCGGGCGGCTGGGGCGCGGGGGCCACGACGGGCGGCATCGGCGGGGGTGGCGCGGGCATCGGTACGTTGGGGGGGCCGGTGCGGGCCGGCGCTCGCTGCATGGGGGGCTGGGCCGGCGGGGCTCCCTGCGCCGGATTCCCCCGCGCGAGCAGCTGCGCCGCGGCCTCCGGCGTGATGGCCATCGTCGAGCCGACCGAGTCCTCATCGTTCGGATCGAACTGAGGCTGGGGGGCGCGCACGATCAGGTCGGGGCTCGACAGCCGCGCGGCGGGCATCGGCTGCGGCGGCATCGGCAGCGGCGGCATCGGCTGCGGTGGCATCGGCTGCGGTGGCATCGGCTGCGGAGCGGGCATCGGCTGCGGAGCGGGCTGAGGCCCCGGCGGAGGTCGATGCGTCCCCTTTCCGGTGAGCGGCTGTTGCGGTGAGACGGCTGTCGGCGCCGCGGCGGCTGGAGGCGGCGGCGCCGGCGGCGGCGGACCGGGGAGCGGCCCGAGCGGCCCGCCGAAGGGCGGGGCGCCACCTCGCGCTTGCGCGATCATCTTCATCGCCGCCTCGGGGTCGATCGCCATCGTCGACCCTGCGGACGACGTCTCGGGGTCGTCGAGGTCGTAGACCGGCGCCTGGTCTTCGTGGAGCTTGGGGAGGCTCACGAGCGCCTGGCCGACCGGCATCGTCGGCGGGTCGGCCCCGAACCGGCGCGGCTCGGCCGCCGGAGGCTGGGGGCTCGGGGTTTGGCCGAGCGCCGGGATGCCCCAGGTCGTCTGCTCGTTGCTGGTCGATGGCAGCGGCATACGCGACGTCGCGGGCCCTGACGCGCCTTGCGGCGGACCCGCGGTTGGGCCCGCGTCGTTGAGCGCGTCGACCGTGGTGAGCACCCGCGACTGCGCCGCCGCGGCCTCGTTCGCGAAGGGCGTCGTGCCGCGCCAGATGACGTAGGCGCACTGGCGATCGCCGTCGATGATCAGCGTGTCGATCTTGAGCTCGATGGCCGTGCCTGCGGGGGGGGCGAGCGGCCCATAGAGCTGCGCCGTGGCCGTCAGCCCGGGCAGCTGCGAGCGCACCCGAGGACGGCCCTCCACGAGCCCCTCGAGCACGATGACCTCGTTGCCGCGCAGCCGCTCGACCTGCTGATCGTGGGGCGCGCCGAGGAAGAAGCCCCACGACAGGTCGTTGGGCATCTCGGGCCGAGCGCCCTCGAGGCGCCTCGGATCGCCGCGACCGACGAACCGGCTCCGCGCCGGCCACCCGCGTGAGATCGGCCCGAAGCCGGCCGGTGAGCTGGGCTCGGAGGGGCTGATGACGTTCGGCAGTCGCCTGGCGTCGACGCCGATGGGGTTCATGGCGCCGTCGCCGATCGCGCGCTCCCAGGTGATGGGCATACGCTGGAACGGCGCGGGCGGCGCGTTGGGCGCAGCTCGATCGCCCACGATCTGCAGCGGCTTCTCGAAGAACGTACCCTCGCCGTGGACGCCGAGCTTCACCGCCAGGTGGGGCACGGGCGACCGCGACCAGGCGTGACCGATGAAGGTCACCTCCGCGCGTGGCTTATACGGCGCGAGGTCCGAGTCATGGATCAGCGCGCGCCCTTGAGCGTCGAAGCGCTCGCTGACGACGATCTCCTCCGCGAGCACGAGCCGGCCGACCCCTTCATCGAGCGACACCTTCGCCTTGATCACGACGGTCAGGTTGACGCGGCCGACGTGGCGCCAAAGGACCGTCGCGACGCACGCGGGGCTGACGGTCTCGATCGCGACGGGCCAGGGCTGCTGCACGAGCACGGCAGCGTATCCGTGGAGTTAGTCGAGCGGCAACGGCCGCGCCACGGGGGCGAGACGTTCAGGCCCTGATCGCCGCGCTGGGGATGATACGCACCCGCTTCACCTGCCGCGGCGTGGCCGCCACGATCTCGAGCGTCGCGCCCGTCGCCTCGAAGCGCTGGCCGGCCGACGGGATGCGCCCCGCCAGGTCCAGGCACAGCCCGGCGATCGTCGAGAAGGACTCGCCCTCGTCGAGCTCAAGATCGAGCTCCCGGTTGACGTCGCGGATGGGGACGTCGCCGCGCACCACCACCGCGCCGCCGGGCTCGTGTTGGATGGGGTTGGGCTCTGGCGCTTCGTGCTCGCTCGCGATCTCGCCGACGAGCTCCTCGACGAGGTCCTCGACCGTCACGATGCCGATCATGACCTCGTTGTCGTCGGTCACGATCGCGAGCTGGATGCGGCGCTTGCGCATCTCGGTCAACAGATCGACGGCGCGCATGTCCTCGCGCACCTTGAACGCCGGGCGGACTGCGTCTTCGAGCACGAACAGCTGCTGCTCCAGGAGCAGCGCCATCAGATCGCGGATCGTCACGTAGCCGACGACGTTGTCGACCCGCTCCTCGTAGACCGGCATGCGCGTGCGCCCATGCTCGAGGACGATCTGCTTGATGTGCTCGACGTCCGCGTCCTTCGGGATGCCGACGACCTTCTGCCGCTGGACCATCACTCGGCCCGCGGTCAGATCGGCGAAGTCGATGGCGCGCGAGGCGATCTCGCCGGCCTGGCGATCGACCGAGCCGGCCTCGGTCGCCTCGTCGACCATCTGCTGGATCTCACCGGGCGAGAGGCGGGACTCCGAGAAGGTGGTCTGGTCGTTGAAGAGCCGCAGCACCAGGTTCGACGCCGCCGTCAGCAGCCAGACGGCCGGCCGGGCGACGTACGACATCGCCAGCAGCGGCCTCGACATCGCCAGGCCGAAGGTGTCGGCCGCGCGGAGCGCGAGCGACTTCGGCACCAGCTCGCCGACGACGAGCTCGAGGAACGAGAGGATGACGATGACGATCGCCAGCGCGAGCGTGTCCGCGCTCTCGGCGAGCCAGGGGACCCCCGCGAGCACGGGCTCGAGGTGCTTCGCCAGCGCGGCGCCGCCGAACGCGCCCGCGGTCGTGCCGACGAGCGTGATCCCGATCTGGACCGTCGCCAGGAACGTCTCGGGGTTCTGCCGCAGCCGCTTGAGCGCGGCAGCGCCGCCCTTCGCCTCCGCGACCAGCTGATCGATGCGCGTCTTGCGGATGGAGACCACGGCGATCTCGGCGCCCGCGAGGGCGCCGTTGATCACCATCAGCAGCGTGACGACAATGAGCTCGTAGAGAATGTCGAGAGGCCTCTGCGTATCCCCGCGCGGCCGCGGCGGGCCGACACCAAGCTTACCTCACCAGGCCGACGATTGGTGCTGCAACGAAGGCGGTGCGCGGGGGCTCAGGGAGCGCGTGTCTTGAGGCTGTCGACCGCGTGGACGGGCGCGAGGTCGCCCGACATCAGGTGTTTGATGGAGCCGAGCACGAGCCGCTGGCTCTCGAGCCGGTTCTTTCCGCTGAAGACCGGCGAGACGACCTCGATGCTGAAATGCCCGCCGGCGCCCTCGACCGCGACCTCGGCGTCCGGGATCTTTGCGCGGATAGCGTCGCGCACCGCGGCGAAGATATCGCCCTCGAAGCTCGTCGGGTGATGGGACATGCGGGCCGGAGTGTCGCATGGGAACCTTCTGCTCGCGAGCCCGGACATGAGGGCCCAAAAGCCCGCGTTTGTGTCCCCCCGGTGCTTCGGCTAAAGCCCGGAGGGCTAGCGCGAGGAGAGGTCCCTTGAGCCACGATCGTCTGCGTCCGTCGGATACGTTCGCCCGCCGCCACCTGGGTTCGAGCCCCGCCGACGAGGGCGCGATGCTGCGGACGCTCGGCGTGACCTCGGCCTTCGAGCTCGTCTCGCAGACCGTGCCCGCGTCGATCCGTCGCGGCGAGCCGCTCTCGTTCACGGGCCTGGCCGCCGAGCCCCAGCGCGGCGAGGCCGGCGCGCTCGCCGCCCTGAAGGCGATGCTCGCGGACAACCGCGTCGCGAAGAGCTACCTCGGCATGGGCTACTACGGGACGATCACGCCGGGGGTGATCCTCCGCAACATCCTCGAGAACCCCGGCTTTTACACGCAGTACACGCCCTACCAGCCCGAGATCTCCCAGGGGCGGCTCGAGGCGCTGCTCAACTATCAGACGATGGTCGCTGATCTGTGCGGCATGTCGCTCGCGAACGCGTCGCTCCTCGACGAGGCCACCGCGGCCGCCGAGGCGATGACGATGTGCAAGCGCATCGCGAAGAGCGGAGACGTCTTCTTCATCGCCGACGACTGTCACCCGCAGGTGATCGCGGTCGCCGCGACGCGCGCCGAGCCGCTCGGCATCGAGGTGGTCGTCGGCAGCCCGAGCCAGCTCGACCTCGAGGCGCGCTCCTACTTCGGCGTGCTGCTCTCGTACCCGACGACCGACGGCCGCGTGGAGGACTACCGCGGCATCGTCGAGCGGGCGCACGCCAAGGGCGCGCTGGTCGTCATGACGACCGACCTGCTCGCGCTCACGTTGCTCACCCCGCCAGGGGAGCTCGGCGCAGATATCGCGATCGGCTCCGCGCAGCGCTTCGGTGTCCCGCTCGGCTACGGCGGGCCGCACGCGGCCTTCCTGGCGACCGCCGAGAAGCACAGCCGCTTCATCCCGGGCCGCATCATCGGCGTCTCCAAGGACGTGCGCGGCAAGAAGGCGATGCGCCTCGCGCTCCAGACGCGGGAGCAGCACATCCGCCGCGATCGCGCGACGAGCAACATCTGCACGGCGCAGGTGCTGCTCGCGATCATCGCGGGCATGTACGCGACGTACCACGGGCCGGAGGGCCTGAAGCAGATCGCGGAGCGGGTGCGGGGCATGGCGCTCTTGCTCGCGAGCGGGCTGTTGAAGCTCGGCAAGGACATCGGCGCCCAGCCCTTCTTCGACACCTTGCGCGTGCGCGTGCCTGCGAGCGAGGGCGCGGCGATCGTGGCGCGCGCCGCCGCGGCGGGCATGAACCTGCGGGCGTACGCCGACGGCTCGGTGGGCGTGAGCGTCGACGAGACGACGTCGGTCGCCGACGTCGCCGCGCTGCTGGAGGTGTTCGGCGCGCCGTCCTCCGATCTCCCGACCGAGGCGAGCGCTGCCGCGCTGCCCGACGCGCCCTTGCCCGCCGCGCTGGCGCGGGTCAGCCCTTACCTCGGGCACCCGGTCTTCCACGCGTACCGCTCGGAGACGGAGCTACTACGCTACATCTTCCGGCTCCAGAGCCGCGACCTGTCGCTGACCACGAGCATGATCCCGCTCGGCTCGTGCACGATGAAGCTCAACGCGACGAGCGAAATGATCCCGGTGACCTGGCCGGAGGTCGGCGGGCTTCACCCGTTCTGCCCAGCGGATCAGGCGCGCGGCTACGCACGGCTGATCGCTGATCTCGAAGGTTGGCTCTCCGAGGTCACCGGCTTCGCCGCGACCAGCCTCCAGCCCAACGCCGGCGCTCAAGGTGAATACGCAGGGCTGCTCGTCATCCGCGCGTACCACCTGAGCCGCGGCGACAAGGGCCGCGACGTCTGCCTCATCCCCACGTCCGCCCACGGCACGAACCCCGCCAGCGCGGCGCTCGCAGGCATGAAGGTCGTGACCGTCGCCTGCGACGCGAGCGGCAACGTCGACCTCGACGACCTGCGGGCCAAGGCCGCCCAGCACAAGGACCACCTGTCTTGCATCATGGTCACGTACCCGTCGACGCACGGCGTGTTCGAGGAGCAGATCCGCGAGATCTGCGACGTCGTGCACCAGCACGGCGGGCAGGTCTACATGGACGGGGCGAACATGAACGCGCAGGTCGGCCTGTGCCGCCCTGGGGACTTCGGCCCCGACGTCTGCCACCTCAACCTGCACAAGACGTTCTGCATCCCCCACGGCGGCGGCGGCCCAGGCATGGGCCCGATCTGCGTCGCCAAGCACCTCGCGCCGTTCTTGCCGATGCACCCGCTCGACTGGGACAAACGCGGCTCGATGACGCAGATCGGCCCCGTCAGCGCCGCCCCCTTTGGCAGCGCGAGCATCCTCGTCATCCCGTGGATGTACATCGCCATGATGGGCGCCGAGGGCCTGCGCCGCGCGACCGAGGTCGCCATCATCAACGCCAACTACATGGCGAAGCGGCTCGAGGGCGCGTTCGAGGTGCTCTACACCGGCAAGGAAGGCCGCGTCGCTCACGAGTTCATCCTCGACTGCCGACCGTTCAAGAAGTCCGCGGGCATCGAGGTCGAGGACATCGCGAAGCGCCTCATGGACTACGGCTTCCACGCGCCGACCATGAGCTTCCCCGTCCCCGGCACCCTGATGATCGAGCCCACCGAGAGCGAGTCGAAGGCCGAGCTCGATCGGTTCTGCGACGCGCTGCTCTCGATCCGCAACGAGATCCGGCAGATCGAGGAGGGCACGCTCGACAAGCTCGACAACCCGCTCAAGCACGCGCCGCACACCGCCGAGGTCGTGACCGCCGAAGAGTGGACCCACAAGTATCCGCGCGCGATGGCGGCGTACCCGGCGCCGTGGCTGAGCGAGCACAAGTTCTGGCCGCCAGTCAGCCGCGTCGACAACGCCTACGGCGATCGGAACCTGGTCTGCACCTGCGAGCCGGTGGAGGCGTACGCGGCGGAATAGAGGAACCCTCGCTGGGCGCCGTTGTCGAGTGAGGACCGATGAAGACCGCCCCGCCGCTCGCGCCGCTCGCGCCGCCGCTCGCCCTGGCGGCGCTGCTGGTGGCGTGCGGGCCGACGAGCTCCGCCGCCTCGCCGGCGCCGGTCTCCAGCGCGGCTCGCGGGGTCGAAGGTGCGGGGGGCGCGCCGCCCGCCGCCGCCGAAGACCCGGCGCTGCCCGAGGCGAGTCGCGCGGCTCAGGCGAAGCGCCCTGAGATCACCCTCGCCGTCCCCGTCCCGGCGGACGTGGCGTGCTCGCTCCAGACGGCCACGTGGGCGCCCAAGTCGAGCTTCACCGCGCTGGCCATCAAGCCTGGAGGCGCCGCGTTCGCGAACGGCCACGCGGGGGAGGCGACGCTGTGGCTGCCGACCGGCAAGCCCAGCTCTCCCACGCTCGAGCTCGAGAGCGGGGGCGTCGTGGTTCGGGGTCACATCCCGGTCGAGGATGTCGTCCTGCGCCCCGCGGCTCCGTTCACCCTCGGGACCTTCTTGGCCGCCAAGCCCGACGCCCGCCTGAGCTGGTCAGGGGGGACCGCGGGCCGCGTCGAGGTCGGGCTGCCGGTGCCGGCGCAGCTCCGCGGCAAGCGCAGCGTCGAGCTCGCAGACCGCCCGTGCAGCGACCTCTCCCTCGACGAGCGCAGCTTCGAGGCGATCAAGGTGCTGTTCGGGGAGAACCTCACCAGCGCGCGGCTCGAGGCGCGGACGGTGCCGATCGCGGCGACGGCGACGGGCGGCACGGACGCGATCTTCCTCAACGATGGCGGCAGCCGCTGGGTGACGGTGGTCAAGAAGGACGGCAAGCGGACGCGCGTCGCCTTCGACATGGGCACGGCGATCGTCTTCGGATGGGTCGACTCGAACCTGGTGGTCACGCGCGGCGGAGGCTGGCGCACGCGCGGGCCGCGCGTCACCTTCGGTGCGGTGAAGAATGACTCCGCCGCGGCCGAGCGACGGTTCTGCGCCGAGGACCTCCCGCTCTACGCAGAGCGCGACGGCGCGCACGACGTCGTCGGACGCATCACCGAGGGCACGACGATCTACGTCGACGTGCGGGGCCCCGAGTGGTCCAAGGTCGCGGTGGTCGCGAGCCAGATCGTCCCCGCCAAGGGCGTTCGCTTCGTGGTCCAGACGCCGCGGCTCGACGCGTGCACCGAGGCGCTCCCGAAGGGGTCGCCGAAGAAGGAGCCCACCGCTACGCAGTGAGGCTGGCGCTGCCATTTCACCCCCCCTCACCTCGGTGAGGGGGAGCGAGAGGCCGCGGCGACGCCGAGCTCCGTCGCGAGGGCGAAGGTCCGCGCGTGCTCGGGGATGCGGGTCAAGAAGCTGGCCCGCAGGTCTGCGTCGGAGATCGTCTCCGACAGGCGCGTGAGGCGCAGGGTCGCCCGCTCGAGCAGCTCACGCGCGCGCTCCCGCGCGTCGGTCGCGGCCAGCGTCTCGGCGACGTGCAGGAGGATCGCGGCCTCGCCCTCCTCGGCGTTCTTCAGCGACTCGAACATCGCGAGCGCTCGCTCCGCGAGGTCGCGCGCCTCGCTGCGCCGCCCCCGCGCGAGCTCCAGCGCTGCCTTGCGGGCGAGCGCGTCTGCGCGCGCCCACGCCGCGCTGTCTTCTTTGCACAGGGCGTCGATCTCGATCTCGGCCAGGTCGAGCGCGCCCTGCTCCACGAGCTGGATCGCGAGGTATCGACGGGCTTGCTGCTCGAGCAGCTCGTTGCCCTGCTCCCTGGCCCACGCGGCGCACTCTCGCTGCATCGCGAGCCCACGATCGACCTCGCCGAGCCGGTGCAGGGTCATCGCCAGGTTGTGCCGCGCCCCTTGCTCGAGCGACGTCAGCTTGGCCGCGTGCGCCTCGGCCGCCGCGAGCTCGAGCTCTCCGCGCGCCCGCTCGTAAGCGCCGAGCATCATCCAGTCGTGACCGACGTAGACCCGCGCGAGGATGATCTGCCGCGTATCGCCAGACAAAAGCGTCCGATCCAACGTCTCGAGGTCGTACGCGACGCCGGCCGCGAAGTCGCCCTCGTACGTCGCCTCCCACGAGCGCCCCATCAGCACGTACACGGCCGCCATGGGGCTCCTCGAGCGCTCGACGGCGGCGACCCCGAGCACGTCGAGCACTCGGCGCGCGAGGTCGCGCCTGCCCAGGCGAAGGCTCGCCGACACGAGCTGGTAGATGCAGCTCGGCCGCGGATACAGCGAATCGCTGCTCGAGACCGCGTCCAGCAGCAGCTCGATATCGGCCACGACCTCTTCGCTCGTCACCCGCGCTCGCGTGCTCGCGCGGACGCTGACGGCGTCGATCCACGCGCCCGAGCCGGGCTCGGCCAGCTCGACCGCCTCGCTCGAGCTGAGCTCGGCCTCCTCCAGCCTTCCGCCCCACATCTTGGCCTCGGCGATGATCAGGGCGAGCTTGCCGCGCTCGGGGTCCGCGACCCCGATCTGTGCGGCGCGCTCCGCGTGCGCCACGGCGCGCTCGAGATCGTTGCTGCTCAGCGCGATCTGCGCGGCGCTCGCGTAGGCCGCGGCAGCCTCTCTGCGCTCCGCCGCCGCCTCGAAGTGGCGCGCGAGCACGAGCGGGTCCTTCTCGCCGGCGCCCTCGAGCCAGCGCGCCGCTAGGCGGTGGCCCTCGGTTCGCTCGTGCGGAGGCAACATCGCGTACGCGGCCTCGCGGACGAGCGGGTGCGCGAACGAGAGCTCTGCGCAGCCGTGGAAGCGGGTCGTGCGCGCGGGGGTGAGGATGTCAGCGACCACCAGGTGCACGAGCCACTCGCCGAGGCGCGCGGACTCTGCGGCGCGCTCGCCGAGCAGCGCGGTGACGCCGGCGTCCCAGAAGACGCCGCCGTACACGCTCGCCGCTCTCAAGATCTTCCGCGCGCTCGGGTCGAGTCGGAGCAGCCGCGCCTCGACCGAGGCCAGCACGTTCGGCGGCAGCTCCGAGCTCGTGGGGTCCTCCAGGCGGGCCGCGACGAGCTGCTGCAAGAACAGCGGGTTGCCCTCGGCCCGCGCGATGATGCGCTCGATCTCGTCGGGCGACGTGCGCGAGCCGACGACCGCGCTCGCCAGCTCGTGCGCGGCGCGCTTGGGGAGCGGGCCCAGCTTGAGCGTCTGGGTGATGGCGTCGCGCAAGGCCGGCGGCGTCACCTCGGAGATCTCGGGGCGCGCGGCGAGCAGCACGAAGAGCGGGGCGTCCTCCAGCAGCTTCGAAGCGCGGCCTACGAGCTTGAGCGTCGCGGCGTCGGCCCAGTGCGCGTCGTCGATCACGAGCGCCACGGCGGTCCGGGCGGTCGCCGCCCGGAGCACCTCGGCGACGGTGAGCTCCAGCGCCTCCTCGAGGCGGACGGGATCGAGCGCGGCGACGTCCGAGTGCAGGTCGCCCGACGGCCGGAGGCCGAGCAGCAGGGAGAGCACGGCGACCGCGCGCCGAACGCGATCGGCGGGGAGCAGCGACGCGATCGCGGCCTCGAGCCGGGAGGCCTGCTCGCTCGCCGAAGCCGCAGGGCTGACGGCGTGCAGGCGCCGCACGAGCTCGCTCAAGGTCGCGTACGGAGTCTCTCGGCGGACCTCCTCGGCGCGTGCGCGGACCGACGCGACCGGCGAAGGCTGCGCCTCGAAGCGCGCCATCAGCTCGCGCAAGAGGTGCGATTTACCCATCCCGGGGAGCGCCACGACCAGCACGCACTGCGGCGCACGATCCGACACGGTCCCCTCGAGCGCGCCGAGGATCGCGCCGACCTCGCGGTCTCTGCCGACGAGGCGGGCCGAGAGGCGCTCGTCACGGCGCTCCACGCCGCGCAGCTCGTGGTCACCCGCGCCCGCCGTGACGATGTCGTGGGTGTCCGCGAGCAGGTGCCGCGCGACCGGGTTCAGGCGGACCACGCCCGGAACCACCGCGAGCTCGAGCGCCTCATCGACCAGGGCGCCGCCGATCCCGCTCTTGGTGCGCGACGGGCCCGAGGTGATCGACACGCGCAGCGTCGGGTCGCTGCGCGTCAGGTCGAGCGCGGCGCGCGCGGCCGCGCGCGCGCCGGCGAGCGGCGCCTCCCCGACGAACGCGAGCACGTAGCCGCGGCCTGGCGCGGACATCAGCTCCGCGCCGGATTGCCTCGCGGCCGAGGGGATGTCTGCGCTCGGCGCCGCGCCCGGCGCGACGAGCTCGATCGTCTCGGCCGACTTGGCCATCGCGGTGCCGCGGGGGCAGACGGCGACCAGCGTGACGAGCCGCTGCTCGTCCACCGAGATCGCCGCGAGCACCGAGCTCGGCCTCAAGCTCCCGACCAGCTCGATCCCGAGCAGGCGCTCGACGACGCTGGCCGCGCTCGGAGGACGTCGCGCCGGCTCCTTGGCCAGCAGCTCGGCGACCAGCTGGTCGAGCTCCGGTGGGGTGTGCGGCGCGCGATCTCTCAGGCGGGGCGCCTCCGAGAAGAGCAGGGTCGCCAGGATCGAGGAGGCGGACGGACCCGCGAACGGGGACGCGCCGGTGACACACTCGAACAGGACCGCCCCGAGCGCGTGCAGGTCGACCGCGGGGCCGAGCGGGCGCTCTCCGCGGGCCTGCTCGGGCGCCATGTACTCGAGCGTGCCGATCGTCACGCCCGTCTTCGTCAGCGCGCCGTATTGGTCGTCGGCGATCGCGATGCCGAAGTCGATCAGCTTGACCCGATCGATGCGGCCCCCTTCCAGGAACACGTTGTGGGGCTTGAGGTCGCGGTGCACGACGCCGGCGTCGTGGGCCGCCGCCAGCGCCTCGGCGATCAGCCTCCCGACGCGCGCCGCCTCCGACATGCTGAGCACGCCCTGATCGAGGCGCGCGCACAGGTCGATGCCCTCGAGCCACTCCATCGCCAGGAACAGGGCTCCGTCGGGCGCGACGCCGAAGTCGAGGAAGCGCACGATCGCCGGGTGGTCGAGCGCCGCGAGGATGCGGGCCTCTTGACGGAAGCGCTCAGACCGGTCGGACACCGTCGGATCCGAGAGGAATTTCAGGGCGACGGTCTGGCCAGTGCGCCGGTCGAGCCCCCGGTGCACGACGCCCATGCCGCCGCTGCCGACCTCTTCGAGCACGTCGAAGCGATCGGCGAGGGTGCGGGTCGGTCCGGGGGGAGCGGAGGTCATGAGCGGAGCGCGGCGAGGCAGACGATGGTCCGAGACCCCGGGCGGCGTCGAGCCGAATCGGGCTGGCGAGCCCGAGTTGTCACGCGCGAGCCTAGGCTGCTGCGGGTGCCGGGATCGGGCCGGCCGCGGTATAAATGAGCGACATGGTCGTCGCGACGCCTCACCACGTCTTCAGCTACGAGGAGTACCTCGAGCGAGAGCGCGTCACGGGGCTCAAGCACGAGTTCCTCGAAGGGCACGTGTTCGCCATGGCTGGCGGG
Organism: Polyangiaceae bacterium; assembly: GCA_016719945.1. Taxonomy (GTDB): domain Bacteria; phylum Myxococcota_A; class Polyangia; order Polyangiales; family Polyangiaceae; genus Xiheicaenibacterium. The sequence continues at coordinate 162,716 of JADJYE010000010.1, forward strand.
ACGCCCGAGCACGCTCGCCTCATCGCCGAGGTGAGCTTCGCGCTCCGCTCCCTGATCGACCCGCGCCGCTGCCGCGTCTTCTCCAGCGAGCTGAAGGTGCGGGTGCGCGCCACCGGGCTGGTGACCTACCCGGACGTCGCGGTCGTGTGCGGAGACGTCGAGCGTGACGAGGCCGACCCGAACGCGGTCCTCAACCCGACGATCCTCGTCGAGGTGCTGTCGCCCAGCACCGAGGCGTACGATCGCGGTGAGAAGTGGGCGCACTACCGCCGGATCGAGGGGCTCGCGGCGTACGTCCTGGTGAGCGTGGTCCCGGCGCGGCTGGAGGTCTACGAGCGCCAAGCCAACGGTGACTTCGTTCACCGGGTCGCCGAGCGGGGGGAGACCCTCGCGCTCGCCTGCGCCGGAGGCGCGCTCGAGGTCGACGCGCTGTACGCCGCGGCGCTGTAGAGGTCTCGGGTGCGTTCAAGCCGGGCGCGCGACGCGCTATAGGTCCGGCGTGGCGCAAATCATCATCACCGCGGTGGGTCCCGATCGTCCCGGCCTGGTGGCCGAGCTCACTCGACACGTGCACGAGGCGGGCGCGAGCCTGGCCGACAGCCGGATGGTCAACTTGCGTGGCCATTTCGCGCTGCTCGCGCTCGTGGAAGGCGCGGACGACGCCATCGCCGGCCTCCCCAAGCTCCTCGCCGCGAAGGGCGAGGCGATGGGCCTGCGGCTCGACGCTCAGGGGGTCGAGGCCTCGAAGGCGCCGCGCGCCGCCGCGAGCGTCCCTTACCGCCTGAAGACCTACTCGATGGACCAGCCGGGCATCGTCGCGCGCGTCACCGGCGTGCTCGAGAAGCACGGCGTGAACGTGGAGGAGCTCGAGACCCGGCTCGAGTCGGCGCCCTTCGCGGGCACGCCGCTGTTCACGCTCGAGGCGATCGTCAGCGTGCCCAAGGGTGTGGGTATCCGCGTCCTGCGCGACGATCTGACCGCGCTCGGCGACTCGATCGGCTGCGACGTCGACCTCGACCCTGCCTGACCCAGAGGTCGGTGCTGGGGTCGGGCTCGCTGTCCGCCTGCAGCGGGCTCGGGTGGCGAGCTTCGACAAATGGCGCGGGACCTCCGCGACCACGAAGCCCCGACATGAGCACTCTCCACCGTCTCTCGGCCCTCGGGCTCATCGTCCTGGGCTGCAGCGCCAACGTCACCGTCGAACCGCAGGGAGGGGGCGGGGAAGGAGCGGGGGTAGGGGGCGATCCGAGCGCCGGGGGCGCTTCGACGACCCCACCGGACACCACCGGCGCGGGGGGCACGCCAGCCGTCGTCGAGCGCGTCTGCGACATCGACAGCTTCGACGCATCCTGCGGCGAGTGCGTGGCCGCTGCGATGCAGGGGCCCTGCTCTCGCTTCTGGGTCCCGTGCACCTCGCAGGGGGCGTGCGATCTCCACTTCGACTGCGTCGCTGGCTGCGAGGGAGAGGCGGCGTGCTGTGACAGCTGTCGCGCGGGGAACGAAGAGGTCGCCGCGCTCTTCGACGAGATGGTCGCGTGCGCCTACTGCGACGCCTGCGGGGACGCGTGCGGCCCTGCCGTTCCCGCCTGCGGCCACTTTCGCAGGTCGCGCCCGAGGCATGGGTCCTTCATCAGCGCCGCGCAGTCGGCGTGGCGAAGCACGTACCAGATCCCGAGGTGGTCCTGGTGAACCGGCTCCTCCTTCCGGGCGCGCGCGAGCGTCGGGTACGGATCCTTGCGGAAGTCGGCGCTGAGCAGATCGAGCGGCATGGCGTTGCATGCTACCCAAGCTGCGCGTTGCAGCGCGACCCTCGCCGGCGCCGGTTGCGAGCGAGCTTGGGTTGGACCACGCTGCGCGTCATGTCCCGTCCCGCGCTCGCGTTGCTCGTGCCCCTCTGCCTCGCTGCTTGCGGCTCCGAGCCCGCCGGGCAGGCGCCACCGAGCGCCAGCTCCGCCGCGCAGACGGCCAGCGTCGAGGTGGAGGGGCTCGAGGCGCACGAGCCCGCGCTGGCGGCGAGCGCGTCGGCGCCGACCACCGAGGCTCACGCCACGCTATCGGGCTCGGCCCCTCCCGTGGCACCGTCCGCGAAGGCGCCAAACCAGATGTCGGAGGCCCGCGCCTCCCAGCTCTCGAACGAGCTCGCGCAGCTCGATGTCGAGCTGCTCTCCGCGTTGAACGAGAAGGGTACCGTGACCGACAACGTCCTCAAGAACGGGGAAATATCGTCCAACCTGATCGACAGCGCGGCGGGCTCCTCGGTGGGCAGCGGCTCGCGGCCGGGCTCGGGGGAGCTGCGTGGCGGGTCTGGCCAAGGGATCAATCTGGCCGACCTCGGAGGTGGCTCCGGGGCGGCCAAGCTCGGTACGGTCGGCGACCCCGGCGCGAAGCTTGCGGGCAAGAGCCTGAGCCTCGCGACGAGCGCAGACCTCGAGAAGGCCGTCGCCGACGCGGGCTGCAGCTCGACGCGGCTCGACTCGCCTAGCAAGAGCGGCGTGGTCGGGAAGGTCATCGTGCTCGCGAAGTGCGCCGACAAGTCGTTCACCATCACGTTCGTCCCGACGGGCGCGCCTGCGCCGGACGCGACCACCCTGGCCGAGATGAGCAAGGGGGGCGCGCACCTCAAGGAAGGTGACGTTATCCTCGCGGTGAGGCTGGTCAGCGGCGAGGACAGCGCAGCGAGCAAGGCGCTGCTCGACAAGCTCGTGAAGCGCGCGCCGAAAGGGAACGTCAGGATCGAGGGCGCGACCGTCACTGGCGGCGACGTCTCCAACGCCTCGGCCGTCGTGGCCGGAATGGCTGCGGGGCTTCGCCGTTGTTACAACCGCGGCCTCAACGAGGATCCGACCATGCAGGGCTCCCTCAAGCTCAACGTCGCGGTGGGTCCGAACGGTGAGGTCCTGTCGGCCACACCCGTGGGGGTCAAGGGCCTCTCGGGGACGGTCGCGTCCTGCGCAGCCGCTGTCGCGTCCTCGCGGTCGTTCGACAAGCCCGGCGGGGGCTCAGCGACGATCACCATTCCGGTGAGCTTCATGCCGGCGCCCTGAAGGTGTGTCGCGCGGCGTGCGCGATCCCCAGCAGGGCGCTCGTCCCCGGTCGACGGACGTGGCACCCTCTCCCTCGACGATGACGAGCCAAGGTCCTGCGGGCGGTGATCGAGGTGGTGGCGGCGGGCGAGGGCGTGCCGAGGGGCGAGGAGAGGGCGAGCGTCCGAGCGTCGGCGCTTCGTCCGCGGGCGGCGTGGGCGCCGAGGGAGGCCCCGTCGTGACGCCGTTCGAGCTGCTCGGCGGGGCGGACAAGATCCGCGCGATCGTCGAGCGCTTCTATGACGCGATGGAGCCGCCGCTGGCCGAGCTCCACGCCTGCGATCCCGACGGCAAGGTGAACCGCGAGACCCGCGATCGCTTCGCGCTGTTCTACATCGGCTGGCTCGGCGGACCCCAGGACTACATCGAGCAGCACGGCCATCCCCGTCTCAGGCGCCGCCACGGGGACGTCCCCGTCGACATCGCCATGCGTGACGCGTGGCTCCGCGCGATGACCCGCGCGCTCGATGAAGAGAAGGTCGAGGGGGAGGTCCGCGCGTTCCTCGACGCGCGCCTCGCCGACGTCGCCAACTTCCTCCGCAACAAGCCGGGTTGACCTGGCGATGGAGGGCAGCGGGCTCGGGCTCCTCCGCCGCAACCGGCTCCAGCTCGCGCTCGGCGCCCTCCCGTTCGCCTTCTTCGCGCTCCTCACCGTGGTCGCGATCACCACCGGTTACCCCGGCTGGATGTTCCTCGGCGGGGTGTTCCTGCTCTTGGGAGCCGCGGCGCTCACCTCCGCGTGGCAGCGCAACCAAGCCGGTTCGAAGCCCCGAGCCGATCGGCGTCGAGCCCGACGGAGTGCGCGTCGGCGGACGCCTCGAGGTGCCTCGTGACGCGATCCGCGCCGGGTTCGTGGTGCCGTACTTCGGCGTGCGTCCCCGGCTGCGCCTCATCCGCCGTGGCCTGCGGCCGGCCCTCGAGCTCGAGGCCGACGACCTCGGGGTCGCGCGCGCCGCGCTGGAGCGCCTCGGCCTCGACGCGTCCCACACGGTCCTGCAGATCGACACGCCCTCGTTCGTCGCAGGGCGAACCTGGCTCGCGGCGGTCGTCGCGCTCGTCGCGATGGTGCTGAGCGTGAAGCTCGGAGAGGGCCTGGCCACTCCAGCCCTCTTGCTCGCGATCGGGGCGTACGCGGTCCTGCGCTTCATCCCGTCGCACACGGAGGTCGGCCTCGACGGCGTGCGCGTCCGGTGGCTCGCCTGGCGCCGCCTGTACCGCTACGAGGATCTCGCCCGCGTCGACGCGTACCACGCGCTGAACCAGCGCAGCTCTGGGCTCTGGCTGACGGACACCACGGGCAAGCGCCACGACCTGAGGATCAACTTCAAGGATCAGGACCCCCTCCAAGACCACCGCGGTCTACGAGCGGATCGCCGAGGCCGTCGCGGCCTATCGGCGCGGCTACCGAGGGCACGCCGGCGGCGGCCTCGAGCGCGGCGATCGGTCGCCCGCGGAGTGGGTCGCGGCCCTGCGGCGGGTCGGCCACGGCGCCGGCGCGAGCCATCGCTCGGCGCCCGTCGATCCGGAGCGACTGCTCGAGGTGGTCGAGGACGCGAGCGCGCGCCCCGTGTTGCGCGCGGCGGCCGCCGTCGCGCTGGGCGGGGTCTCGGATCCCCGAGCGCGCGAGCGGATCCGCGTCGCGGCCGCGGCCTCGGTCACCCCGTCGGTACGCGTCGCGCTCGAGCGAGCGAGCCACGAGGACACGACGGACGACGCCCTGCTGGAGGCCCTCGCGTCCGTCGAGGCCGAAGAGGACGGCGCGCGTCGAGCCGCGCGCTGAGGCTCAGCCCGCGAGCGGCTCACCGGGCAGCAGGGCGGCGGCGATGACCTCCGCGTCCGCGGGCCTGCACCCGAGCCAACCAGCGATTTTCGAGGCTTGGACAGGCTCCTCGGCGCGCCCCAGCCTCCCCGCCAGGCGCTCGAGCAGATCGGCGCGCACAGCCCGGCGCCCGACGACCGGGTACCCGATCGCGGCGTAGAGGGCGGGCGGAACGCTCGGCGAGACGGCGAGCGAGCGCTCGTCGGCCCCGGGCCACTCGACGCGCGCCTTTCCTGGACCCGCGCCGCCGAGGGCCAGGCCGAGGAACGCCTGCGCGAAGGCGACCCGGCGCTGCACCTGCGACGGCTTGAGTGACGCCGCCACGTACAGGACCTCCGCGCCCAACACGACCCCCGCGCCCTCGAACTGTGCGCGATCTCGAGCGCTCAAGCCCTCGAGCTGGGCTCGCGCCTCGCGAGTGACCACCGTGCCGAGCCCCGACGCCAAGAGGTGACTCAGCCCGCGCCCGCTCGCGTCGAGGCCCTCGAGCTCGTCGATCGCGCCGATGATCTCGTGCGAGAGATCACGCGCCCAGGCGAGCAGCCTGCGCGACAGTCGCAGGCGGAGCCCCGCCTCTGCGTCGATCGTCACCACGGCGTCCGGCTTCGACAGCGAGCGACCGCGCGTGAGCCGGCCGACCTTGCGCCCCTCGAAGGTGATGAAGCCCGACGGCTCGAGCTCGAGCTGCTCGTGGGGTGCGTCGATGACCCGCTCGAGCCAGTCTCCGTCGCTCCGCGCGACTTGCCCCGGCGCGCTGGGGAGCGCCTCACGCAGCTTCGCGAGGCGCGCGAACGGCGAGGCGGCGTTGTCGCTCGAAGGTGCCGCGGTGGGCGCCCTCCGCTCGGAGGATCTCTGCGCAGTGGCGGTCCGCCCGCTGGTCTTCCCGCTCTCCACGAAGCGCGCGACGAGCGCGGCGTGCAGCGCGTCCGAGAGATCGTCCTCGATCTTGCGCGCGCGCTCCTGGATGTCGCCGGCGTCCTCGACCCAGCCGCGCTGGTGCGCGACGAAGTTCCAGGTGCGGATCGACGCGACGCGGTCCATCAGCGTCTCGAGGTCGGTGGTCCCGCGCTCGATGAGATCGAGCTCCCGGTCCACCTCGAGCCGGTCGATCCTTCCTCGGGTGGCGAGCGCGACGAAGACCTTGCCGACGAGGGCGACGTGCTCCTCGAAGAGCAGCTGGCGGTAGTCGGGGATCGAGCAGGCCGACCACAACAGCTGCACGCTCTCGGGACCGCGCGCGAGCGCGCGGATCTCGGCGCGCGCAGCGAGCGCCGCGAGCGCGGTGTGGTCGAGGGCGCCGTCGACCCGCTTGAGCCGGCGCAGCGTGGACGCACGCGCGAGCGACGCCAGCAGCGCGTCGAGCGAGTCGAAGTCGAGCTCCGCGTTGCGCCACACCAGCGTGCGCAGCCGAGGGAAGCGGTGCTGCTCGATCGCCTGGCTCCACTCGTGCGGCAGCTGCGCGGTCGGCGCGAGCGTGCCGAAGGTGCCGTCTCTCACGTAGCGCCCGGCTCGCCCGGCGATCTGCGCGAGCTCCGAGACGTCGAGCTCGCGCGCGACCCGGCCGTCGAACTTTCGCATGTCGGCGAACGTCACGTGATCGATGTCGAGGTTCAGTCCCATGCCGATGGCGTCCGTGGCGACCAGGAAGTCGACCTCCTTCGCCTGGTACATCGCGACCTGCGCGTTCCTCGCGCGCGGCGAGAGGGCGCCGATCACGATCGCCGCGCCGCCCCGCCGCTGCCGCAGGCGATCGCCGAGCTCGAAGACGCGCGTGAGGGAGAAGGCGACCACGGCGCTGCGCTTCGGCAGGCTCGCGAGCGACGAGGCCCCCGCGTGGCGCAGCGTCGAGAGGCGCGGGCTCCGCTTCACCGTCGCGGTCGGGACGAGCTCGCCCACGAGCTCCCGCATCGCCTCGGAGCCCATGAACCACGTCTCCTCCCGGCCACGCGCGGTGAGCAGGCGCTCGGTGAAGACGTGCCCGCGCTCGGGGTGGGCCGCGAGCTGGATCTCGTCGATGGCCAGGAAGTCGACCTCGGTCGACATCGGCATCGCCTCGACCGTACACACCCAGTACCTCGGTCGCGCGGGGATGCGCTTCTCCTCGCCGGTCACGAGGGCGACCTGACCCTCCCCGCACTGCGCGGACACTCGATCGTAGACCTCGCGGGCGAGCAGGCGCAGGGGTAGCCCCATCATCCCGGAGCGGTGCTCGAGCATCCGCTCGATCGCGCGGTGGGTCTTTCCCGTGTTCGTCGGGCCGAGCAGCGCCGAGATCGACGTCATGGCTTGTGAGGACGGACCGTTGCACACCATACTAGCCCTCGCCCGCCCGATGTCCCGTCGCCGCCCGCCGTCGCTGTTCGCTCGCTGCCTCGTGGCCGCCGTGGTCGCGGCGTGCGCGGACGACGCAGGCACGGGGACCGGGGCGCAGGCCGGCAGCGGAGCGGGAACGGGAGCGGGAGGCTCGGGTGGACAAGGCGGTGCGCCGACCTCCACGTCGACGGGCATCGACCTCACGACGACCTCGACGGGCGGCAGCCTCCCGCAGTCGTTCTCTGTGCAGGGGCTCGTGGTGGACGAGGACGACGAGCCCCTCGAGGGGGCGCTGGTGCTCCAGGGCGGCGGGGACATCCAGCTGCAGACCGGACCCGACGGCGCCTTCGAGGTCACCCTGACGCAGGCGATCCCGGGCTACGTGACCGTCGTCGCCGCGAAGATCGGCTATCGCAGCGCCGGCCTCGAGCTGATCGAGCTCCCCGACGAGCCCGTGGTGCTCAAGCTCTTCTCGATCGAGGCGCCCGACAACCAAGCGTACAAATTCCTGGAGCCGGGGGTCGGCGATCACGCGGCGGACAACAAGACCAGCTTCTGCGGCCATTGCCACACCACGTTCGCGGCGCAGTTTCAGACCTCCGCGCACGCGCGGTCGGTGCGATCTCCCATCGTGCAAGATCTCTACGCCGGCGTGGCCACCGCCGCGTCGAGCGCCGCGGACTGTGCTGCCGTCGGGGGTGTCCGCAAGAACGGTGCGGTCCCGGGCGAGCCCGGCTCGTCGACGCTGCGCTGTTACGTGGGAGACGGCGTGCTGCCGGATCTGAACGACGAGTGCGGCGGCGCCGCGCAGCCCGCGTGCGACGACCCCGCGCTGCCCATGGCCCAGAAGCCGAAGGCGTTCGGCGCGTGCGCGGACTGCCACGGCTTCGGGATGGACGGCCCCTCGGGGGGACGGGATCTGCTCGAGGCCGAGGGGGTGGGCTACGACAACGGCGTCCACTGCGACGCGTGCCACCACATCCGCGACATCGATCTCGACGCGCCGGCGGGCGCAGGCGGGCGGCTCGTCCTGCAGCGGCCGCGAGAGACGATCGATGGCCAGATCGGCTCGCCGATCCGCCCGGCGATGTTCGGGCCGCTCCCCGACGTGCCGAACCCCTTCATGGGCGGCAGCTACCAGCCCAAGTTCACGACCTCCGAGCTGTGCGCGGGCTGCCATCAGCACGAGCAGGCGGCGCTCGTTCCCGACGCGGAGCTCGCGCCGCGGTTCGCGGCGGGCCTCCCGGTGCACTCCACCTTCGAAGAGTTCAGCCTCGGGCCCTATCCGGCGCTCGGCTTCGAATGTCAGTCGTGCCACATGCCGCCGGTCGACGGCATGTTCAACTCGATCGACGTCGCGTCGGCGGACGTCGCGGGCCTCGCCAACGGCTTCGGCCGCGATCCCCAGCGCAACCGCTCCCACGCGTTCATCGGCCCGCTCACCAAGATCCCTGCCGTGCCCAGGCTGATCGACGGCGCGCTCTCGGTGGAGATCGACGCCTCGATCGCCGCCGACACGCTCAGCGTCGACGTCGCCCTCACCAACGTCGGCTGCGGGCACGCCATCCCGACGGGCGAGCCGCTGCGCGCCGTCGTCCTCGTCGTCGACGCGACCGCGTGCGACGTGCCGCTGACGCCCACCGGCGGGCTGCTCATCCCGGACGTCGGCGGCGCGCGCGCGACCGGCGCCGTGGGTCCGGGCCTCTCCTTCGCCGGTACGACGCTCACGTGGGCCGCGGCGGCTGAGTCGGCGGCGCCGGGGATGCGCGTGCGGGTCGTGCGACCGACCGGGACCTTCTGGGACTACGACGGCGTCGGGCTGTTCGACGGAGATTCCCTCACGCCGAGCGAGAAGGGGGTCGAGCGTCTCCAGCCGATCGGCGAGGCCGAGGTCCTCGCCCTCGCGGGGGACGATCTCGAGCTCGACGCGGCGCTCGCGGTCGCGGCGGGCGACGTCGTCTATCTGGTGGACGACCCCCCCTCGGGCTTCCTCGACGGCGATCCGTCGAGCGCGTTGGCAGGCGCGGCTGGGGCCGTGTTCGCGCGGGTGCTCGTCGACCCGGACGGTCGGCGCATGGTGCCTCATCACCGCGCGATCGATATCGCCAGCGACACGCGCATCGGTCCGCAGCGAACGACCACCACCGACCACGTCTTCGCCGTGCCGCCGGGCTGCACCGACGCGCTGATCACCGCGACGGTGCTGTATCGCCCGCTGCCGCTCGCCCTCGCCGACGAGCGGCGCTGGCAGGGGAGCGACGCCATCATCGCCGTGGAGACGCGCTCGCTCCCCTGACGCAGCGTGCGCAGACCGCGCAAGACCTGCGCGGTCCGAGCGTGCCCTCACGGGTGCAAGCTCTCGAGATCTCGCCCCAGCGAGCGCACCCCCCAAGGGCACGACGCTTGCGACAAATGCTCACATGGCGCCCCGAGAACGGACCTCCGACCGCCCCAACCTCGACCGCCCCGGCCTCGTGGTGTGGCTCACGGGCCTACCCTCCTCCGGCAAGTCCACGCTCGCGCGTGCGCTGTACGTCGAGCTGACCCGCCGCGGCTTCGCGAGCGTGATCCTCGACAGCGACGAGGTGCGAGACGCGATCGTTCCCCCCCACGGCTACTCGGACGACGGGCGTGACGCGTTCTACGAGACGCTCGCGCGGCTCGCGGCGGTGGTCGCGGCGCAGGGTCACGTCGTGCTGGTACCCGCGACCGCGAGCCGAGCGGCCCACCGCGTGCGCGCGCGCACCCTCGCGCCCAACTTCATCGAGGTCTACGTGGACACCCCGCTCGACGAGTGCGAGCGCCGCGACCCCAAGGGCCTCTACCGCGCCGCGCGTGACGGGGGCCTGCAGGCGCTGCCCGGCCGAGGCGCGCCGTTCGAGGCGCCCGAGGCGCCCGACGCCGTCGCGCACGGCGGGGACGACAAGACCGCGCTCGAGCACGTGCTCGATCTCGTCAGCCGGAGGCTGAGGTGACCGCGAGGGAGCCGGCCCGCCGCCCCGTCAGCCCCCACGATCGAGCGCTGTTCGAGCAGCTGCTGCAGCGGATCGAGGCGGGCGCGGTCGAGCTGTCGTCGATCGAGCCGCTATCGGCCGATCGCGCGCCAGGCGAGCTCAAGCGCATGGGCTACGGGGCCCCGATGCTGGTGACGTACCGCGCGGGCGCGGAGGTCCATCGGGTGGTGTTCCGCACCCAGTCCCCGAACTGGTTCGGCCACGATCGACGCTCCGACCGGGCGTGCCTCGCCATCCTCGCGGCGGACACGTACCACGATCAGCCGCGCCACGTCCGCGTGCTCGACGTCGGAGCCATCCGCGAGGACGAGCTCGTCAGCCTCCACGACGCGGGCGAGTTCTACGTCGTCACGACCTACGTCGACGGCGCCCTGTACGCGGAGGACCTCAAGCGGATCGATCACGCCGAGGTCGCGAGCGGCCTCGACGTCGCGCGCGCCGCGACGCTCGCGAAGCACCTCGCCGAGGTGCACGGCGGGGCGCCTCCCTCCGCCGCTCCAGCCGTGTACGAGAGGGCGATCCGGGATCTCGTCGGCAGCGGAGAGGGCATCTTCGGCATCGTCGACAGCTACCCGGCCGACTTCCATCGGCGCGATCTGCTCCGGAAGATCGAGGAGCTGGCCCTCGAGTGGCGCTGGCGCATCGGGCGCAGCAGCGCGTGGCGGCTGCGTCGCACCCACGGGGACTACCACCCGTACAACGTGCTGTTCCGAGAGGGCGCGGACTTCACCGTCCTCGACGCGAGCCGGGGCAGCGCCGGCGATCCGGCCGACGACCTCGCCGCGATGAGCATCAACTTGTTGTTCGGAGGCATGCGGCGGCCCGCCGCGTGGCCGCGAGGGTTCCGCCTGCTGTGGGACACGTTCTTCGGCGCGTACCTCGACGCGACGGGGGACCACAGCGCCCTCGAGCACCTCCCCCCGTTCTTCGCCTGGCGCGCGCTGGTCCTGGCGAGCCCCGTCTGGTACCCGACCGTGCCCGAGCACGTCCGCGAGGCGCTGCTCGAGGCGACCGTCGGCTGGCTCGGCGCTGCCCGCATCGACCCGTCCGCCATCGAGGCGGACGTGCCGATGCTCGTCGCTCAGTGACCCGACTCGTGCGGGGCGCCGTGGGCCCCGTGCTCCGCGCCCCCGTGGGCCGGCGAGCGCGTCGACGGCGGCGCCCCGTCGGTAGGGGAGATGCGGAAGATGCGCTTCAGCAGCGACCCCAGGTCGTCGAAGATCGAATACGCGACCGGCGTCGCGAGCAGGGTCAACAGGAGCGCGAGCGACTGACCGCCGATGATGACCCAGCCCGTCGCGCGGTTGGTGCCCGCGCCGGCCCCGCTCGACACGACCAGCGGCACCATGCCGGCGACGAACGCGATCGTCGTCATCAAGATGGGGCGGAGCCTGTCGCGGTTCGCGAGCAAGATGGCCTGATCGCGCGGCAGGCCCTCCCTGCGAAGCTGGATGGTGTGATCGACCTGGAGGATGCTGTTCTTCTTCACGACGCCGAACAGCACCAGGATGCCGAGCGCAGAGAACAGGTTCAGCGACTGCTGGAACACGATCACCGCGATCAGCGCGAACGGGACCGTGAGCGGCAAGCTGAGCAGGATCGTGATCGGGTGCAGCCACGACTCGAACTGCGCCGCGAGCACCAGGTACATGAAGATGAACGCGAGCAGGAAGGCGAGCAGGAAGTTCTTCGCGGCGCGGCCGAGCTCGCGCGACTGCCCGACGGGCGCGAGCTCGTAGCCCTTGTCCATCTTGAGGTCGGCCGCGGCCTTCATCGCCGCGTCGAGGACCGTCTGCTGCGAGCCGCCCGGCACCAGGTTCGCGTACAGGAACACCGTCTTCTTGCGGGCGAAGCGGTCGATGCGTGACGGCCCGGTCCCCTTGCTGATGTCGACCAGGTTGTCGAGCGACACGCTGCCGACCTTCATCGACGGCACCGTGAGCTGCTTCAGCTCCTCGATGCTGCCGCGCGCGTCTTGTTCGGCGCGCACGAAGACGTCGTATTGCTCGCCGTTCTCCGGGTAGTTTCCGACCTCGTAGCCGCCGACCATCATGCGCAGCGCGCTCTGGATGTCGTAGACGCTGACGCCGAGCTCCGCCGCCTTCTTGCGGTTGATCTCGATGCGCACCTCGGGCTTGCCGACGACCAGCGACGTGTCGAAGTCGGCCACGCCCGGTGCGGCCTTCATCGCCTCGCCGATCTTGGTCGTGTACTCCTCGAGCTTCTTCAGATCTGCGCCCTGGATCTGCATCTGCACCGCGGCGGCGGGGCCGCCGCCGGAGAACGCGGGGATGGGCCCGACCTGAACGCGCAGCTTGTGCTGCTCGGCGAACTTCTGCGTGCGCTCGCGAGCGACCATCGTCAGCTCTTGCTGCGTCCGCTTGCGCTGGGTCGGCGGCACGAGCTTCACGTAGATCGTGGAGAGGTTCTGCGTCTGCTGGGCGTCGTCGCCGATCGTGGTCACGGCGTACGACACCTCGGGGAGCTCCTCGATGTCGGCCGCCACGCGGCCGGCGATGATGCGCGTCGCCTCGAGGCTGACGCCCTCGGGCGCCCGCAGCGTGATCCCGAACTGCGACTCGTCCTCCTCGGGGAGGAAGTTCTTGTTGGCCTTCATGCCGAGCGGAACGATGCTCACGAGGGTCGCGACCGACGCGAGCACGATGACCCAGCGGTGGCGCATGCTCCACCCGAGGATCGCCATGTAGCCCCGCTCGATCAGCCCGTAGAGCCCGGTCGCTGGCTTGCGCGCGACGGACGGGTGCACCCCGGGCGGCGGCTCCTCGCCCGGCTTGTGGACGTGCCGCTTCAGGAACCTCGCGCTCAGCATGGGCGTGAGCACGAAGCTCACGACCAGCGAGATGAAGATCGAGAAGGCCATCGTCAGGCCGAACGAGTTCATGAAGCGGCCGACGATGCCGCCCATGAACGCGACCGGCAGGAACACCACGATCAGCGACAGCGTGGTCGCGAGGACGGCGAGCCCGATCTCCTTGGTGCCGTCGAGCGCCGCCTGGTACGGGCTCTTCCCCTTCTCCTCGATGTGTTTGTAGATGTTCTCGAGGACGACGATCGCGTCGTCGATCACGATGCCGACCGCCAGCGCCAGGGCGAGCATGGTGATGGAGTTGAGCGTGAAGCCCGCCCAGCTCATCAGCGCGAAGGTGCTGATGATGCTGATGGGGATGCTGACCGCGGCGATCAGCGTGCTGCGCAGGTTCCCGAGGAACAGCAGCACCACCAGCGCGGCCAGGAACGACCCGACGATGAGGTGCTCCTTCACGGCGCCGATCGCGTTGCCGACGAACTCGGACTGATCGCGGGCGACCTTGATCTCGTAGCCCTTGGGCCAGAGCGGGCGGAACTCGTCGATGCGCTCCTTGACGCGCTGGACGACCTCCATCGTGTTCTTGCCGCTCTGCTTGCGGATGTTGAGCAGGACGGCGCTCTTGCCGTTCGTGTAGCCGACGCTGACCGGCTCGCTCATGCCGTCCTCGACGCGCGCGATGTCGGACAGCTTGACGATGTAGTTGTCGCGGGACGAGACGGTGATCTCGCGCAGGTCGTCGACGCTCTTCACCCGCCCGAGCGTGCGGACGGTGTAGACCGTCTCGCCCTGCTCCATGCGGCCGTTGGGCAGCTCGAGGTTCTGGGCGAGCAGCGCGCGCTCGACGTCGAGCGGAGAGAGGTTGAGCTTGCGGATCTTCTGGGGGTCGACCCAGACGTTGATCTGGCGCTCGCGACCGCCCACGATCGTCACCTGGCCGACGCCGTCGATCGACTCGAGCTGCCGCTTCACGACCTTGTCGGCGAACTCGGTGACCTCACGCACGTCTCCCGGGCCGGACGCGACCAGCGTCAGGATGGGCGTCGCGTCGGGGTCGAGCTTCATGACCTGAGGCTCGCGCGTGCCGGGGGGCAGGGTGTTCTTGATCGCGTTGACGCGCTCGTTGACCTCCTGCGCGGCGACGTGAATGTCCTTCTCGAGCGTGAACTGGACGAAGACCTGGCTGACGCCTTCGACCGACACGCTACGCAGCTCGTCGACGCCGGACAGCGTGTTGACCGCCGACTCGATGCGATCGCTGACCTCGGTCTCGACCTGCTCGGGGGCCGCGCCCGGGACCACGGTGGTCACCGTGATCATGGGGAAGTCGACCTTGGGGAAGCGGTCGACGCCGAGCCCCATGTACGAGAAGAACCCCATGACCGACAGGAGCATCACGATCACCGTCGCGAAGACGGGCCGCCGTACGCAGATCGCTGCCAGCCACTGCATGGTCTTCCTAGCTCACTTGGCGATGGCGACGCCGTCGGCGAGCGCCGAAACGTTCTCGATGGCGATCTCGTCGCCCGGGGAGAGCCGGCCCGTCACCTCGACCAGGTCGCCGCGCGTCGCGCCGGTCGCGAGCAGCCGCTCCTCGACCTTGTCGCCGCTGCGCACGAACACGCGGCTGCCGCCCGTCGTCGCCACCAGCGCGGCCTTGGGCACGAGCAGCACCGGCTGCAGCTCGCCCGCGAGCTGCACGGTTCCCCGGGCGAAGAAGCCAGGCTTGAGCAGACGGTCGGTGTTGGGGATCTCGGCCTCGACCGGCATCGTGCGCGTGGCCGCCTTGATGCTGGCGCCCAGCCGCTTCACCTGGCCGCTGAAGATCTTGTCGGGGTGGGCCGCCACCCGCACCTCGATCGCGCCGCCGACCACGAGCAGGCCGCTCTGCGCCTCGGGGACCTCGAACTTGAAGCGCAGCGTGGTGTCGCTGGTGAGCACGACGAGCACGCGGCCGGGGCTCGCGTATTCGCCGGGCGCGACGCGCTTGGCCTCGACCACGCCGTCGAAGGGGGCGCGCACCTTCGTGTCGTCGAGCGACTTGGAAGACAGGCCGGCCTGCGACTGGGAGGCGATGAGCGCCACCCACGCCTGCTCGGCGCCGTTGCGCGCGGCGTCGTAGCCGGCGTCGGCGCGCTCCTTCGCGCTCTTCGCCGCGTCGAACTGGGCCTTCGAGACGGCGCCCTGCTCGTAGAGCTGCTTCGTCCGCTCGAAGTCCATCTTGGCGAGGTCGGCGCCTTCCTTCGCCATCTTCACGTCGGCGACGGCCTCGGCGTCGAACTTGCCAGGGCCCTTCAGCCCGAGGCGCGCGCGCTGCGAGGCGGCCGTGGCGTTCGCGACGTCGAGCCTCATCGCCGCCTCGCGCGAGTCGAGGTCGACGAGGACGTCGCCCTTCTTCACGATGGAGCCCATGTCGACGTTGACGGCGAGCACGGTGCCCGCCGTCTGAGACGCGATCTCGCTGCGCTCGTCGGGGTCGAGGGTGCCGGTGACCTCGAGCCGCGGGGGCACCTTCTGCTCGGTGACCTTCGCGAACTTCGTCTCGACGGGCGTGGCGCCGGCGCGGTCTTCGGCGACCGCGTCCTTCTTCGTCTCGTCCGGTTTTTTGCAGGACGACGCGGCGATCGAGAGGGCGAGCGCCAGCCACGCCCCTCGAGGGCACGCCGCGCGCAGCTGTGCGTGGAACGACCTCTTCACGTGGGTCTCTGGCTCATAACCAACCGTAACCCTCTGCGCAAAGCGTGAGCGTCCTCATTAACGAGTGACCGCTCAATAAGTCGGCTCACCAACATCATGCGGGGTTTTCCCTTTCAAAACTGAAAGCTGACGCCGAGCAGTACGGACGGACGGCGCGCCGGCTTCAGAGCTGACTTCGCAGCAGCGACCAGAACCAGTCGCTGAGCTTCTGGTTCCACGGCCGGCTCTGCCACTCGGCGAGCGTGTAGGGCTCGGAGCGCTCGAGGTCGGCGTCGTGGCCTGCCGCGACGGGCGCGGCGAACGAGGCACCCAGGATGATCACGCTGAGCTCGTAGTTGAGTCGAAAGCTCCGCGGGTCAAGGTTCGAGGAGCCGACAATCGTCGCGACGCCGTCGAAGACCATGGTCTTCTCGTGGAGCACGTTCGACGCGTAGCGGTGGATGCGAACCCCCGCTCGCAGGAGCGAGCCCCACAGGTGTCGGCTCGCGCTGTCCACCATCGGCACATCGCTCTCTTTGGGCAGCAGCACCAGGCAGCGCCCGGTTCGCTTCGCCGCGAGCGCGAGCGCGCGCCGCAGCCTGCCGGAGGGGATGAAGTAGGCGCAGCTGATCCTCAGCTCGCTCACGACGGTCGATGCGAGCCTGGAGATCGCCCACTGGATGAGGTTGAAGAAGCCGGGCTGGCTGCCGAGGGGGAGGATCTCGATGTCCCCGACGGGGCGGGCGGTCAGCTCGGGGGCGGCCCCGTCGGGGCCCTCGGAGTGCGCCCACATCGCGTCGAACATGGCCGCGAGCTGGGGCACGACCGGCCCCATCAAGACCGCCCCACAGTCGCGCCACTGGCCGGCCCCGAGCGCGTGACCGAGGTAGTGATCGGCGATGTTGCGCCCGCCGACGATGGCGAGGCAGGTCCGCTCGCCGTCGTCGTCGCCGTCGCTCGGGTCGGGGGGCATGGGGTCGAAGCCGCGCGCCGTGGCGTCGACGAACGAGCGCGGCGCGTCGCACACCAGCAGCTTGCGGTGATCGCGCGCGTTGGGCTGCCAGATCTGCAGCTTGCCGAGGCGGCTCATGCGAAGCCTCCACGGCGCCGCCGGGTTGAACTCGAGCACCTGCCCGCCCGCCTCGGCGATCGGCTCGAAGAAGTCGTGGCCTGCAGAGCCCGAGCCGATCGAGTCGTACAGGACACGCACGAAGACCCCGCGCTTCGTCGCCTCCACCAGCTCGTCTCGAACCCGCACGCCGGTGGCGTCGGCGTCGAAGATGTACATCTCGAGGTCGACGCGGGACCGCGCCGCGCGGATCGCCGCGAGGATCCAGGCGAGCTGCACGCGGCCGTCTCGCACGTAGAAGGCGTGGTTGCCTCCGACGAAGCGGGGCGGGCCGGTCGCGACGCTGCGGAAGTGCGTCAGGTCCGCGAGCCTCGCGTGACCTTGCAGCCGCTCCTCGAAGGAGCGCTGCCAGCCCTCCTGGGCAAGGCTCAGCTTTCGGTCGGCCATGGCTCGTTCGTTCGCCCCGCGCCCACCGACCTTACACCGGTCGGGCGGCGGCCGCGTCGTCCCCGGCTTGATCGCGCCGTGGCATCGTGCCATCCGCGGCACGTGCGTGCTTACACCTTGCTGGTCGCCGCGGGGCTCGCCTCCTGGTCGTGCGCCGACGCGCCGCCCTCGACCTCGTCGCGCGCAGGGGAGACCGCGGAGGCGAGCGCGCACGCGTCTGTCGCGATCGTCGCCAGCTCGCCCAGCGCGAGCGCGAGCGTCGCGCCGGTGATCACGGCGGTGGCCTCGAGCTCGCTCGCCGCCGCCTCGAGCGCCGCGCTGCCCGGCCGGACCGAAGACTGCCCGCAGGGGATGGTGCTCAACGAGGGCCCATTTTGCCCGGCGCTCACGCAAAACTGCCTCGATCACCACACCGAATACGACGCCGCGAAGGACGCGCGTAAGACTGTGAGTGAGCGGTGTCTGCTCTACGAAGAGCCCTCGCGCTGCGTCTCCAAGAAGCGCCGGCCGATGCGCTTCTGCATGGATCGTTACGAGTTCCCGAACCGCGTCGGGGAGCTGCCGCGTGTGCTCACCTCGTGGAGGAGCGCGAAGAAGCTGTGCGAGAAGGAGGGCAAGCGCCTGTGCACGGAGGACGAGTTCAACTTCGCGTGCGAAGGCCCCGAGATGCGCCCTTACGTCTACGGGTATCGGCGCGACCCGACAGTGTGCAACTTCGACAAGCCGTACCGGTACCCCGATCACTCGCGGCAGATGCTCGAGTACGACGAGTGCCTCGCCGACGCCGCGTGCAAGGCCGAGCTCGAGCGGCTCGATCAGCGCGAGCGCATCGGCGACCGGACCACGTGTGTGTCGTGGGCGGGCGTCTTCGACCTCAACGGCAACGCCAACGAGTGGGTCGAGCTCCCGGGGGAGAAGCCGCCGAACCGCAGCGGGCTGAAGGGCGGGTGGTGGGGGCCGATCCGCGCGCGCTGCCGGCCGACGGTGACGTTCCACAAGGAGAGCGACTACGGCTACGAGGCCGGCTTCCGCTGCTGCGCGGACGCGCGGTCGCCGTAGGCCTGCTCGCTGCGTGCTGGCCGCTCGGCGGTAGGGGTCTCCCGTGCTCGTTCGGCCGGGGACCCCTCGCCTGCGGCGCGTGGAGAGCTTGCAGCGTGCTGGCCGCTCGGCGGTGGGGGTCTCCCGTGCTCGTTCGGCTGGGGACCCCTCGCCTGCGGCGCGTGGGCAGCTCGCCGCGGGCTCCCCAGTCACCCGCTGCGCGGGTGACAGCCCGCGCGAGAGCCAAGCCCAAAGGTCTCGACGCGCCTACGGCTCGCCCCAGCCGCCCTCCGCGCGGAAGACCCCCACCGCCGGGCTGCGTCGTGGCGAGGTCGAAGCCGAAGCCGATGCCGATGCCGATGCCGATGCCGATGCCGATGCCGATGTCGACGCCGACCCCGATCGGTCGCGGCGCACTCAAGCTACGAGAACGCTTAGCCCCACGCGCGCCCACATGCCGACACGTCACGGTGAGGGCAAGAGGCCTCACAGTTGACCGTCTCGCCGCTGCGGCCCGACCATATTCGCAACATGGGGGCTACATGGCGCGAGCGGTCCGTTTCTCCTCTCCTCTCCTGTGCGTCCTGCCAAGCCCTGAACTGGAGGAAGCGATGTAGCCCAGACAACGCGGAAACCAACTGTCGTGTCCCAGCGGGTTGAAATCCCGTCCGACCAAACGGCGCCGAAAGTCGGAAGCGAGTCTTGCGCGGTCGTAGGCAGCACACGGGCGACCGTGACCGCGAAGCGTAGACAGCGAGCGAGCAGGCTGTGTGATTGGGCCGCGTAATGTGAGAAGTGACGAGAGCCGACGGCCCGGGAGAAGCCGGAAGGCAGCATCGCGAGGAGCAGACTCAGGGCGCGAGCCCGGCGGCGTATGTCCTCGTGGTCTCGTCGCGGTCGTAGAGCAGGGCATGCAGCGAAGGGGACACCAGGGAACAGGAGAGATCCCACCTGCTGGACGAGGGCGACCTCGGACGAAGCACCGCGGCGACGCAAGGAAGCCCGGTGTGGCACGTGGGAAGTCGGAGCGCCGCGTACGAGCGACGACGTCGGGGGAACCGTCTCGAGGGGACCCGACCGAGCAAAGGCGGCGCCGTGCAGTGGACCTGATCGAGGGCTCAGATGACCGAGACCGAGAGCTCGAACGACATCTCCAGGAGACTCGATCAGATAGCAAGAGCGGCGAGGGCGCGTCCCGGTGCCATCACCACGCTCGCGCACCACATCGACCTCGCGTGGCTGCGCGAGGCGCATCGACGCACTCGGAAGGACGGGGCATGCGGTGTGGACGGACGGAGCAGTGGGGAGTACGCGATGAAGTTGGAGGACAACCTCCGATCGCTGCTCGACCGCGCGAAGTCGGGCACATACCGCGCGCCGCCCGTGCGCCGCGTCCACATCCCGAAGGATGGGAAGGAGACGCGACCTCTCGGGATCCCGACGTTCGAGGACAAGGTGCTGCAGCGCGCAGTCGCGATGCTGTTGGAGGCCGTCTACGAGCAGGACTTTCTGGACTGCTCGTTCGGCTTCCGTCCCGGGCGCTCGGCGCAACAAGCGCTGAGCGTCCTTCAAACGGCGGCGGTGAACAGTGCGGGTGGGTGGGCAATCGAGGTCGACATCCGGAAGTTCTTCGACAGCGTCGATCATGCGGTGCTGAGGGAAGTGCTTCGCCGGCGAGTGCGAGATGGCGTGATCCTGCGCCTGATCGGAAAGTGGCTCAACGCAGGCGTGCTGGAGGACGGCGCGGTGAAGCGCCTCGACTCTGGGACGCCTCAAGGAGGGGTAATCTCGCCGATGCTGGCGAACATCCTGCTCCACGAGGTGCTCGACGCGTGGTTCCAGGACGAGGTGAAGCCCCGGCTGCGAGGTCAGGGCACGCTCGTTCGCTACGCGGACGACGCCGTGATGATGTTCTCGACGGAAGCCGACGCGAAGCGTGTGTTCGACGTCTTGCCGAAGCGATTCGCCAAGTACGGACTCACACTACATCCGGAGAAGACGAAGCTCGTCGCCTTCGAGCGACCAGACCGTCCCTACCGGACCGATCGCGACGACGGTCCGGGACCCCTGCGCCCTGGAACCTTCGACTTCCTCGGCTTCACCATCCACTGGGGCAAGGGCCTCGATGGGAAGTGGCTGGTACAGACACGAACATCCAAGAGCCGCTTCCAGCGCACGCTGAAGGCCATCGCGACGTGGTGCCAGATGCATCGTCACCACGCCATCGGTGATCAGCAGCGCGCGCTGAACCAGAAGCTTCGTGGCCACTACGCCTACTTCGGGAGGCGTGGGAACTCCGGACGCCTCTGGGACGTGTACGCACGCGCCGTTGGAACGTGGCGCAGGTGGTTATCACGTCGATCGCATAGAGCGCAGATCACCTGGTCCGCGATGACACGGCTGCTCGAGCGGTATCCGCTCGCTCGGCCCAGAGCAAGGATCGTCTCGTAGCGAATCCGCCGCACGAGGAGCCGGATGCGGTAGTCCCGCACGTCCGGATCTGTGGGGGCCCCGGGAAGAAATTCCCGGGGCTACCCGACCTCCTCTCCTCTCCTCTCCTCTTCGCTCTGCTCGCCGTCTCGTGTGACGACGGAGCGGACGAGACGGTAGGCACGAGCGAGCAAGCGGTGACGTGCCGCGCAGTGGAGCTGTCGATCTCCCGCAGCCCCGGGTCCGCGTGGACCACCGACGAGGAGACGCTGTCACCGGCGATGTCGTTCGTGTTGCCAGATCGGCTGCAGGTCGTCGCCAACAACGCGGGGCTGCACGACGTGACGTTCAGCTACACGCTCGGCGCTGCGCTCCACACGTGCCTCTACCGCGCGCGCTGGAAGCCGGTCGGGCAGCCGGATCAGTTCGTGTCGTGCACGTCGGGCGCGGTGCCGGGGGAGGCGATCGAGGCGGATTGGGTAGCGCTGAGCTCCAGTGGCTCGCCCGCCACGATCACGCTGACGCTCGAGGAGACGCTGCCCTGCGACGGGGGCGTGGGAGGCGGCACCGCAACCGGCGGCTCCGGCCAAGGCGGGCTGCACGTGGGCGGCTTCGGCGGCAGCAGCACCGGCGGCGCCCCGCAGGGAGGCGCAGGGCAAGGCGGCTCGACCGCGCAGGGCGCCGGCGGTCTGGGTGGAGCCGGAGGCGTGGGGGGACAAGGTGGCTCCAGCCAAGGAGGCCATGGCGGAGCCGGCGGAAGTCCAGGCACCGGAGGAGAGGGCGGAGTCGGCGGGCAAGGGGGCGACGGAGGCGAAGGCGGCAGCGGCGGCGGCCCGTCCTGCGCCGACATCGTGGACGACGGCGACCCCTGCACGATCGACCGCTGTGATCCGAGCGGCGTGCTCGTGCGCACGACGTGCAGCGCGCTCGATCCCACCGTGTCGACCACGCTCTACGACTCGCTCTCGTTCTTGTTCGAGACCGAGCCGCTCGTGCAGACCGGCGTCGCGCCGGGCACCATCGACGTCGTGGCGGTAGCCGGAATCACGGGGCGCGTCGTCGGCCCAGACGGGCTCGGGCTCTCCAATGTCTCGGTGACGATCCTCGGGCACCCCGAATACGGCGCGACCCTCACGGACGCGACCGGCCGCTACATCCTCGCCGTCAACGCGAGCCATCGGCTGACCCTCGACATCCAGGCCGCAGGCTTCATCCGCGCGCAGCGCGCCGTTGAGGCGCCCATGCAGCAGATTGCGCACGCGGCCGACGTGATGCTGAGCGTGGCCAACCCGAGCGCGACCTTCGTGGATCTGGAAGCGATCACGGAGCCGACGGCGGCGCTCGGCAGCGTGGAGAGCGACGACGCCGGCCCGCGCCAGGGCGCGCTGCTGTTCGCGCCCGGGACGACGGCGGCCATGCGCTTTCCGGATGGCTCGACCCAGGCTGTGCCTTCGATGACGGTGCGTGTCACCGAGCTCACCGTCGGCGTGGACGGCCAACGCCGCATGCCGGGAGAGCTCCCAGACAACACAGCGTACACCTACGCCGTCGACCTCCAGGCTGACGAGGCCGCTGCGGCGGGCGCAGAGCACGTCGAGCTCAGCGAGCCGGCAAGCTACTTCCTCGAGAACTTCATTGGGGCGCCGGTCGGCACCGCCGTGCCCGCCGGCACGTACGACTACGAGCAAGGCCTCTGGGTGGCCGACCCCGACGGGCGTGTGGCGCAGCTCGTCTCGATCACCGGCGGCCTTGCCGACCTCGATATCACCGGCGACGGAGTCGCCGACTCGGCGGCGTCGGTGGAGGCGATCGGGATCAGCGACGATGAGCGCGCCTGGCTCGCGACGCGCTACGCCGTGGGCGCCGAGCTGTGGCACACGGAGGTCGCCCACTTTTCGGTGATCGACCTCAACAACATGAAGGGCTGCCCTGCTTGCGAAGGGCCGCCGGACCTGCCGGTTACGACGGACGACACGTGCTCCGCGGAGGAGGAGGTCGCGTCGGTGATCGAGTGCACCAACCAGACCTTCGGAGAGGACGTGCCGATCGCGGGTACGCCGTACAGCCTGCACTATCGCAGCGACCGAGTACCCGGGCGCGCCGCCGCGCGCCGTGTGACGGTGCAGATCACCGACGACACGGTGTCTGCCGTGCTGCGCGCGGTCGTGGTGCGGCTGCGGGTGGCGGGGCGGCAGATCGAGCAGCGAGTCGAGTGCCCCTGCTCGCCCAATGACACCACGACGATCGAGTGGGACGGGCTGGACCTGTTCGGGCGCACGACGCATGGGCACCAGCCAGCGGAGATCGAGCTCGCCTACGAGTATCCATTTGGCAGCGGGGCGCCGTCGCCGCGGGTGGACGGCCTCACCTCGTTTGGGACGTGGCTACCCAACCTCGAGCTCAACGTCGACGACGTGCGCAACGTCGCTGAGATCCGAACGCGCCGGCGGCTCGACCTCGGGCGCTCGGGCAACGAGGTGCACGGCCTCGGCCGGTTCTCGTTCGATGCGGTGCATGCGTACGACCTTGCGAGCCGCACTTTGTACCGCGGCGACGGCTCACGCCGGCGCGGCGACGCGGTGACGAGCACCCTGGAGCCGCTCCACATCAAGGGTCTCAACGACGTCCTCTGGGACACCCTCGCGCTGCCCGACGGCGGCTTCCTCATGAGCCTCGCCTCCGGCCTCTATCGTCGAGGTCCAGACGGGACCGACACCAAGCTCGGCCCCCACGTCTCGGATGGCTGCACCTCCGCCTTCGAGATCCCAGCCTTGCAGTCGTGTTACGCGAAGCTGCTCTCCAACCTGACGCTCGGTCCCGACGGGAGCATCTACGCGACCATCGAGAGCGGGTCGCGCATCCTGCGCATCCGGCCGAGTGGCATCGTCTCCCACGTGGCGGGACTTGGCTTGGGAGGTGAAACGGGCGACGGCGGGCTCGCCACGTCCGCCTTCGTCTCGTGTCGGTCGCTCGCCGTCGGCTCCGACGGTGCCGTGTATTGCGGTGGCAACACCACGCTTCGACGTATCGGCCCCGAGGGCACCATCCGCACGGTCGCGGGCGGGCCCGGCACGCTGAATGGCAACGACATCCCGGCCGCTCAAGCGCAGCTCCGCGTCGTGGTCGACATGACCTTCCTGCGCGACGGCTCCCTCCTGCTCAACACGGAAGGGCTCACCAGCCAGCTGCGCAAGATCGGCACGGACGGCGTCATCCGCTGCGTCGCCGGCTGCGGAGGGACATCGTACGCTGACGGCGAGCCGGCGCTGACCGCCCTGCTCGATCGCTGCGACGACATCGCCGAGGGCCCCGACGGCACGCTCTATTTCACCGCCGCCGTAGCTCAGCTCGCCCCGAACGGCAGCACGATCTTCCGCAAGGCCATCCGCACGATCGGTCTCGACGGTCGCCTCGGCACCCTCGCGGGGCTCGGCGGACCCGAGTGCCAGGACAACGTGAACCTGTGCGGCGTCGACGGCCCCGCGCTGAGCGCAAACTTCAGCCCGAGCAGCCTCTCGATCGGCGCCGACGGCAAGGTCTTCGGACACACCCCGCAGATGGTCTTCGGTCTGACCGCCGACTTGCCTTCGTTTGCGCGCAGCGGCTTCGTCGTGACCGAGGGCGAGGGCCGCACGGCGTACCTGTTCGACGCGCAAGGTCGGCACCTGCAGACCTTCGACGCCGACACGGGTGTGGTCACCCTCACCATCACGCATGACGACGAGGGGCGACTCCTGTCGCTCACCGACCGCGACGGGCTCGTCACCTCGATTGAGCGTGACGCCGCCGGCACGCCGCTCGAGATCGTGGGCCCCTACGGCCACCGCACCAACCTCGGCCTCGACGACAACGGAACCCTCAACCGCATCGAGGACCCCGAGGGAGGCGCCTGGATCGCCGACTACGACGACCTCGGGCTCATGCTCTCGTGGACCAACCGCAACGGCCATCAGAAGACGCTCACCTGGGACTCGGGCGGCCTCCTGCAATCCATCACTGACGCCGCCTTCGCCACGACCACGCTGACCCCCACGACAACGCCTGCCGGACGAGCGGTGACCCTCGAGAGCGCCCTTGGGCGCACCCGCACCTATGCTCTCGAGCAGGCCGCCGGGCCGACCGAGGTGCGCGCCAACACGGGGCGCAACGGCCTTATCACCACCTCCATCCGCACAGGCGCGGCGACCTCCTCGGTCACCTCCCCGGACGGCACCCTCACCTCGATCACCCGCGCCCCTGACCCCCGCTTCGGCATGGCGTCGCCGTACGTGGCCGAGCATGTGGTCGCCCTCCCGAGCGGCCTCACCAAGACCGTCACTCGCACTCGGGACGTGACGCTCGCGGGGCCCGGTGCCCTCTTCGACCTCGAGACGCGGACCGACGTGACGACGATCGGTGGACGCTCGTGGTCCACCACCTACGACAAGACCACGAGCGAGGTGACGACGACCTCGCCCGAGGGCCGTGTCGCGACACGCGTGCTCGACGCGCTCGGCCGCACGATCGAGCTGCACGCCCCGGGTAGCCTGCCTGTCTCGATCGGCTACGATCTCGACGGAAGGCCCATCATCACCGCGCAAGGCACTCGCTTTTCCGTCACCAGCTACGGACCCGACGGCATGATCGCCTCGATCACCGACCCCCTATCGCGAACCACCGTCTTCACGCGGGACGCCGTGGGCCGAGTGGTCGCGGAAGAGCGCCCCGACCTCGCCGTCACCACTCTGGGCTACGACCTCGAGGGAAACAACACCGCCATCACGCCCCCGTCCAAACCGGCGCACGGCATGAGCTACAACCTCGTCGAGCTGCTCGAGAGCTACACCCCGCCTGCGGTCGTGAGCGGCGGCGGCGCGACCGAATACGCCTATGACCTCGACCGCGCGCTGACCGAGGTCCTCCAGCCCGGGCCGCGGCTGGTCGAACATACGTACGATGGCGCGGGCCGTCCTGAGACGACGACCTTCCCGGGTGGCGTAGTCACCCGTGGCTATGACACCGCGACGGGCAAGCTCACCACCCTCGCCGGCCCCGACGTCACCCTGACCTCGACCCACGACGGCGCCTTGCTCACGTCCGTCGCCATGACCGGCCCCGTCGCTGGGACGATCTCATGGCAACACG
Organism: Polyangiaceae bacterium; assembly: GCA_016719945.1. Lineage (GTDB taxonomy): Bacteria > Myxococcota_A > Polyangia > Polyangiales > Polyangiaceae > Xiheicaenibacterium. The sequence goes on from JADJYE010000010.1 coordinate 188,556, forward strand.
ACACGGCCTTCCGGATGATCGAAGAGCGCGTCAATGGCGCCCACCCTGCCGCCTTCGCCTTCGACGACGACGACCTGCTCACCCAGGCGGGTGGGCTCACGCTCACCCGCGACCCCGCGAGCGGCTTCGTCACCCAGGCGACCGCCGGCCTCGTCACCGAGGCCTGGACGTACAGCGACTACGGCGAGGTCGAGACGTACACCGCCACGGTCGGAGGGGTCGTCCAGATCGCGTGGAGCTACGTGCGCGACGACCTCGGCCGCATCGTCGAGAAGACCGAGACGACGCCCGCCGGCACCCGTGTGCTCGTCTACGAATACGACCTCGCGGCTCGCCTGTCCGCGGTCTACGAGGATGGCCTCCTCGTCGAGAGCTACGGCTTCGACGACAACGGCAACCGCCTCTCGTCGCTGAACGCCGACGGCGTCTTCGACGCGGCCTTCGACGACCAGGACCGACTGCTCGAGTACGGCGACGAGAGCTTCACGTGGACCGACAACGGGGAGCTGCTCGCTCGCACGGACACCGCGAGCGGTGACACCACGACCTTTGCCTATGACGCCGTGAGCAACCTCCGCGGCGTTGGTCTCCCGAGCGGCGATCTCGTGGAGTACCTCGTCGACGGCCGAGGCCGGCGGGTCGGCAAGCGGGTCAACGGCGCCCTGGTGAAGGGGTGGCTGTGGCGCGGCCAGCTCCAGCCCGTCGCGGAGCTCGACGGCGCGGGCAACGTCGTCGCCAGGTTTGTCTACGCCGGCGGCATCAACGTGCCCGCCTTGATCGTCACGCCGAGCGCGACGTACCGGCTGGTCACGGACCACCTCGGCAGCGTGAGGCGCGTGGTCGACGTCGGGTCGGGCGCCGTCGTGCAGGAGCTCGACTACGACGCCTGGGGGCGGGTCTTGCTGGACACGAGCCCGGGACTGCAGCCCTTCGGGTTTGCCGGCGGGTTGTACGACCCGGCCACGGGGCTCGTGCGGTTTGGCGCTCGGGACTACGACGCGGAAACCGGGCGGTGGACGACGAAGGATCCCATCCGGTTTGGGGGTGGCGTTAACCTGTTCGTCTACGGCGGTGGAGATCCCATTCGTTTCCTTGACCCCACCGGATTCGACGCGGTGGCAGTTGGCCTAGAGATCCTCGAATGGGGCTCAAGGCTAGGCGGGGCCTCGCGGCTCGTCGGACCGGGACTGACGGTGAGCGCTATCATGGGTGGCATCCTGACGGCGGGGATAGTCCTTTATCCCTCAGACATCGCCATTGGGCCGGGCGAGTGCACGACCGTCAACTGCGGCGAGGAAGTCTCCAGACGACATGTGCTGGGATGAGTCCGCCGACACGTTTCCGACTCTTCCGGTCGACCCGGACTTCAGCCAGTGCTTACAAAAACCCCTTTCGCGAGGAAGCGGGGCGTTGCTGCGAGCGAATCTGCGAGGCCGCTTATGGCCCACAGATTCCGCCGCCGCCCGGCGCGCCTTTTGGTCCGCCCGCACCGTGGGCTGATTGCGCTCGGCGGTGCAAGACCCACGTGGGAGTCGACCCCTAGCATGGTTGCCTTCAACGGCAACGTCCGTCGCGTTCCCTGCAGGCTCGGGCGTGGTCCGACGTTCTCGATTCTGCGCGACGGCGAATCGTCCTTCTTGCTGTTCTTTCGCGGTGGCGCCATCGCTCGCTGGAATGCGGCGGAAACGGCTGTTACTCGCACTTGGCTTGCCTTTCACCAGGTTGGAGAGATGACGGGGTGGCCGAAGCCGCTTGTCCAGTCCCACACCCGGCGTATCGTGGTCCACGATGACTGGACGGTGTGGGTCTGGAGCCCGGATGGCCGGACGCATCAGGGTATTCAGTCGGACGCTGCTATTGGAACGATTGCAGCTCTTCCCGGGACCACGGACCGCATTGCGGTCGCGTATCGGAACGGTCGCGTCGACATTCTCGATGAGCAGTGTCAGGTTGTCGGAAGCCACGCGGCCGCTGAAGCGGGGACCTGGGACCTTTGTGCCACGGCCTCAGAATTGTTCGTCGGACATCAGCGCTCCATCGGAGCTGTCGACTTTTTCGGACAGCCTACTCGAAGTCCGATCGCTCTGCCCGACATGGTACTACATCTCGACAACTATGGCGGGATGATACTCGCCGGCTTGAACCACGGGCTATTGGGCCGGGTCGATCGCGGAGTATTCGAGTCTCTCGGCATTGGGCTCGCATTGGGCTGGGTCGAGGATCACCTAATAGTTCTTCGCAAGCCTTACGAGCTTGAGCGGGTCGGCTCGGACGGCGTGCAAGGTGGTTCAGTCCGATGTTCAGCGATCGACCAGCCCTTCGCGCTCGTTTCCGCGCCGGGACTGCGCGGTGTCGCTCTCGTCGGTCGTGGGGCCGTAAGCTGGCTCCGTCACGGTGACGAGCAGACGCGCTCGGCGTGGGCCGCGCCCAGCAGGATTCGCGCCTGTGTGCCGCTCGACAGTCGATCGCTTGTCATTGCTGGCGACGAGGAACTCTGGATTCTTGAGGGCTACCTCGAACAATGACGGAGGGTGTCTGGGTCACGCTGGCGGCGCTAGTCACACCGCGCTCGTTGCGAGCGGTGAGCCTCGAATGCGTTTCTCCGAGTGTGACTGCACGAGTTGATGCCATATCAGGTTTGCCGAACGCCTGCGTTGAGCTGCGGCCCGAGAGGGAGCGCGGAAGGCGCGACCGAGCGAGGGCCGTCAGCTCCAACGCGCAGTTCGGCGGGCTTTCACAACTGGTCGAGGAGCGTGGGTCGGGCCTCACCCGCCCTCGGCGAGCGCCGCGGCGACCCGCGCGACGGCCTCTGCGGTGCGCTCCTGCACAAGCGCGCGCGGCAGACGGAGCACCCGGTAGCCCATGCGAGCGAGGTCGCGGTCGCGGCGTGCGTCCGCCGCCACGCGTTGGGCGTGGACCTCGCCATCGACCTCGAGCACGAGCTTCGCTCGCGGCGCGAGGAAGTCGACGATGTAGCGCCCGAGCACAACCTGCCTGCGGAAGGGTGTGCCGAGCCGGCTACCGCGCAGGGCCTGCCAGAGCAGCGCTTCGGTGAGCGTGGGTGCCTTCCGAAACGCGGCGGCGCGTGCGACGATGGTGCAATGGGGTGTGCGCAAGAGGACCTCCCGAGCCCGGCGCCCTGGCCGGGCTTCGGCGACCCTTGGCGCAGCTGGCGTGACGCGCTCGGCGAAGGCTCGCATCGTGGTGCATCGGCCCGCGACCTCCACGCCTCCGTGCTCACCGACGAGCGCGGCGCGCCACGTGCGCCGCCGAGCCGGGGCCCGGCCAGGGCGCCGCGTGGAGTCCGTCGCTGTGCAGCATCGCGCGTCGACGCCAACCCGAGGAGCGCAGCAAACGCGCGCCGCCGTCGCACCTGCCCAGCATCCACGCCCTCCCAGTCTTGGCTCCCACGTCCAAGCAAGGCGAGGCCTACCCCTCCCGCACGCGCGCAGGCCGGCAACGCCGGCCGAGCACGTGCAAGGGAGGGGAGGAGGCGCGAAGCGCCGGGGGGGTTGGGCATCACCGGGACCGACAACGGGGAGCTGCTGGGGAAGGTCGACACCGCCACGGGGGACACGACGACCCTCGCGTATGACGCCGTGGGCAACCTCCGCGGCGTTGGACTCCCGGACGGCGATCTCGTGGAGTACCTCGTCGACGGTCGAGGACGGCGCGTGGGCAAGAGGGTCAACGGCGTGCTCGAGCGGGGGTGGCTCTGGCGCGGCCAGCTGCAGCCCGTCGCGGAGCTCGACGGCACGGGCAACGTTGTCGCGAGATTTGTCCTCGCCGGCGGCGTCAACGTGCCGGCCTTGATGGTGACGCCCACGGCCACGTATCGGTTGGTGACCGACCACCTCGGCAGCGTGAGGCGAGTGGCGGACATCGCGACGGGGGCGGTCGCGCAGGAGCTCGACTACGACGCCTGGGGCCGGGTGCTGCTGGACACCAGCCCCGGGCTGCAGCCCTTTGGGTTTGCGGGCGGGCTGTACGACCCGGACACCGGGCTGGTGCGGTTTGGCGCGCGGGACTACGACGCGGAGACCGGGCGGTGGACGGCGAAGGATCCGATCGGCATGGGTCGCGCTTCGTTGAACCTCTTTCAATATGCGTGGGCGGCTCCTCAGCACTTCAGCGACCCGGAAGGGAGGCTGCCCGTCCTCTGGCCATGGGTACCACCGGATGCCAGCCAACTCTGGGATGAGCTTTTCGGGGAGCCCGTGGTGGAGCGAATTCTTGACGACGTCGAACTCCCATCTCCAGGCTCCGAAGGATCGCCAACCGTTGTTGATCCGTTGGATTGTGTCTTCGGAGCGGAGTGCGTTGGGGTCTCCGGGATAGGAACGTTCTTTCCTCAATGTCACGTGGTCCGGACGTCAGAGATCGCGTCTTGCTGCCGCAAGGCAACGGGGTACACAGGTGAGGATCTTGGGCAGGACGCGTCCGGCGATGACATTTGCCCTGCCCTGCCTCAGGAGGAGCTGCTGGCGTACGTCCGTTTCAAGATCTGCCTTACGGACAGCCTAATCGCGCACGGTTTCTGACATGGCGATCGAATCTGAGCTGAAGCGCGCACAGGAGTTAGCCGACGCTCATCGGCCACATGCCGCAATCAGCGTTGCTCAAGAGGCGCTGGACTCGTGGCATGAACCCGAGGATCGTGCGAGCGAGGAGCGGTCCGCGGCCTTTCAGCTGGCGCGGCTGGTGGTCAACCTTCATCGAGAGACCAGTGCCGATGCACGCAGTCTCGAGAGAGCGACTTCCCGAGCCATCGAGCTCGGCGACTGTGACTCGCCGGAGCTCGTGCGCGGGCTGCGCAGAGTGCGTGCGGCGGCCCTCGTCGAGCTGGGCGCGAACGTCGAAGCTGCGCGGGAACTGACAGCGGTCGCCGAGGAGCTTCTTTCCAATGAAGCGGGCTCGTCGCAGGCAGCGGCAGCGGTCATCGAGGCAGCGAATGCGCTGGTGGACGCCAAGAACTTTGGTGGGGCGCTAAGGTTGGTGGGCAGAGTGGCGCAAACCGGATCGGGAGTTCACCCGTTTACCACGATTGGGCTCGCGGTTTGTGAGGGCCGCGCGCGGCTTGCTCTCGGTGAGCCGGCGCTAGCAGCTGAGGCATTTGGGCGGGCTCTCGACAGTGTCGAGCGATTCGGTTCACGGCTCCTTCGTGCAGCGGAGATCCGAGCCTACCTCGACGCCTGCCAGCTGATTGCAGCCGCGGCCAGTTCTTGCAGCAAGCCATCACCGAAGCCGGAGTGACGTCAAGCCATTGGAGGCAAACACCGTCATGGTGTTCCCACGTTGTAGATCGTAAGGGCGGCGGCCCAGGACGACGAACAGGTGGCCCGCGGGCAGGTCGTCTCCCCATTTCCGAGCGGACGCGCACGCCGCGGCCGTACTGAGATCTTTCTCCGCCCGGAGGATTTCTTGGTTCTTGCACGCAATCAGATCGGTCTTGTGGTCACCGTCTACGCAGCAAGCGAGGTGGAGTGAGGAAACCAAGAGCGCCCACGCTGAGCCGCGAAACCTGCAAGAGCCTCCGACCCTCGGCGTGGTAGACCTCGGGTGTGGACTGCGCTCGGATCATGCGGCCTCAACGCGTGCGGTGTAGCAACGTGAGAGATGGCGCCAGAAGGCCGGAAAGCGACCACTCTGGTGGACCGCACGCAGCGTGAGTACGCCGCGCAGGGCGGGCTCGCCAGCGCTGGAGCGCTCGCGCGGAGGGCGATGACGGTCTTCGCCGCGCTCTCCGGACGCCGCTGCCGACCGGAAGGTGAGCGAGGGGTGACGTAGCGCATTCGGTCTTTGTTGCGCCGGATGTAACCGAGATGCTCCCAGAGCTTCGTTTGGGCCCCGGTTCGGTGGCCTCGGGTGCCTTGGAAGGAAGGTCTCGATCGAGTCGATGGTCGAATCGCGAGAGTCGAATCGTTCCTTCCATTCGTCAGGGTGCGTCTACGCACCTCAGGCGCGGGCTCGATGAGCGCGGTGCTCCGCCAGCCGCTCCATGAGGGTGGTATCGGTCGATCCCCTCCCCGACCCGTCACCCCTTCCTCCGGCTTCGGGCCTTCGCGGGTGCGATTCCATCTCCGGCGCACCGTCCTGGCGATACCGACTCCGAGAGTGGGCGTTCGACGGGCGCGGCCCGGCAATCCGCGGTCATGCTGTCAACGGGGGGTCGGGTCGTCGCACGCGGGAGACGCGTAGCGAATCGTCCGATCGCCTCGCCGTTCTCGTCGCAAGCTGACGGTCCCCATATGCCATCCGCCAGTTCACGTCGAATGGCGCGGGCGGCCGACGTTTGAGGGGCGCCGCGGGGGGGGGGGGGGGCTCGCTGGCCGGGCTCGTTGGTCGGCCGTGGCGATCGCGCGCCGCGGCGCCTCTGCCCGTCGCAGTGCCGCTCGATGCCTGACTGCGCTGTCGGCCGTTCGGCGGGCGATCGCTCCAGCGTCGTGCGCGAAGGCGGATTGCGCTGAGCCGCGGCCAAAAGCTCGGATGCTGGCGCATGTCTGAGCGCGTACCCGTGGGCGTGCTGAGAGCGAGCGCGGGCGTCGCATGCTCCACGGGCGTCTCCAGCTCGGCGGTACGACAGTCGGACCGTTACGCACTCCCCTCGGTACGTCGCCCGGGAGATCGCCATCGGCCCGACGAGTCCGTGGTAGGTCACCGTCGCGTCCTCGTGGCGACGATACAAGACCCGTCGGCGCGCACATCGTCCCGTAGCCCGCGCTGAGCTCGCGAAGGTCGTCTTCGGCGCACCTCGAGTTCGTTCCAGGGCACGTTCCGGTCCGCGAACCGGGGCGGCAGGACGCGCGTCGCGCCACCTCGTTCACGAGGCTCCGCTCGGGCTTGGCGGAATCGACCCGTGCATCTTCTCGGGAACCTCCGTCGGGGTTGGCTTCGCACCGCTTCGCGAGGGAACCCCGTTACAAATTCAGCTCCGAGGGCGATCCCCACCCGTAGACCTCCCTCGTGAGGTCGACGATGAGCCGAGGGACCTGGGCCGTGTGGTTGCTCCTGACCGCCGGGTGCGGCGCGAACGTGGTGTTCGGCGAGGGTGGTGACGGCGCGGCGGGAGGCGGCGGCGCGGCGGACGACGGGTCGTTCGGCGCGGGGCCTTCGTCCGGTGGGGGTGGCGACGCGCCGACCGGGATCGTGACCGCCGAGATCGTCGAGGCCAAGCTCGGCGCGGACTGCATGCCGGAGGTCGGGCCGGACCCGATCCAGGGCTCGGTGCTCGTCTCGTACACCAACCTCGGCTCCACCGCCGGTGCGCTGGAGCTCGAGCGCGCCGAGGTGCTCTTCGCCTCGCAGGTCGAGGCGTGGGTCTTCCCCATCGCGCTGAGCCCGACCTCGAGCGGGGTGATCGCCGGAGGCACCTCCGCGCAGCTGGAGCACACCAAGGTCGCGACCGACGGCGACTCGTCCTTCGTGTGCAGCCTGTGCGGCCTGCCTGGGACGGTGTCCATCACCTGGCGGGCGGGGAACGGCACGCAGGTGACCGATCAGCTCGAGCTCACGCTCCTCTGCGCCTTGTAAGCGCCCGAAGCGGCGCCCCGCTTGGGTCCACCCTTGGCGCTCCAGGAGCCGCGGGATAGCGTCGACCGCGATGCGACCCATCCGTCTCCTGCTGCCGCTGCTCTCCGCGCTCCCGGTCCTGCTCACCACCGCCACCGGACACGCCGGCGGCACGGTGGTCGACCTCGTCCCCGACGCGCTCGACCCGCAGGCGTGTGGCGGTCAAGGATGCTGGACCAACCACCTGCGCGTCACCGATCTGGACGGCGACGGGGACCTCGACCTGCTGCTGGTGAACTACGGGGACTTCTTCGGCGGCTCGAGCGACGCAGAGCCCCTCGTCATCTATGAGAACGACGGCGCCGGCTCGTTCACCAACGTCTCCGCGACCGCGCTCGGAAACTACTCCGGCGCGCACCACCAGGCTGCCGTCGGTGACGTGGACGGTGACGGCGACGTGGACCTCTACGCTCCGAGCGGAGACGGCTCCGCGCACGTGCTGTTCATCAACGACGGGAGCGGGGTGTTCACCGACGAGGCCGCGACGCGGCTGCCCACGGCCTATCCCCAGGGCGGCGCGGCCCGCATGGGCGACGTGGACTCGGACGGTGACCTCGACATCTTCGCCGCCGACGGCTACGCCACCAGCGGTCCGCCGTTTGGCCACCTGTACCTCAACGATGGCGCAGGCGTGTTCGTCGAGTCGGCGGGCGCGATCCCCACGTCGATCGCGGGCGTCGACATCGACGACGTCGATTTCGCGGACGTCGATCGCGACTTCGATCTCGATCTCCTGGTCAACGCGCACAACGGCGGGATCGGCGCGCTCTGGCTGAACGACGGGCAAGGGTCGTTCGCCGCCGGCGGCTCGCTGGCCCCGCCGGCCACGGGCAACAACCACTACAACATGAGCCCGTGTGACGTGGACGGCGACGGCGACCTCGACCTGTGGGTCGACAACATCGGCGGGGGCTTCACCGAGCAGCTCCAGATCAACGACGGCAGCGGCAACTTCAGCGACCAAACGGCGGCTCGCGTGAGCGGCAACCCAGGGGCGGACGACAACGGAGTGCTGTGCGCCGACATCGACGACGACGGCGACTTCGACGGGGTCGTGATCTCCCTCGGCACGGCGGAGCGCCTCTTGGTGAACGACGGCGCGGGCAACTTCACCTTCGTCAGCGGCGCCTTCCCGGCTCCGACGAACTGCAGCCTGTGGGGCGAGTTTGGCGATCTCAACGGAGACGATCGGCTCGATCTGGTCACCGGCCAGGGGGAGTGCAGCAGCAGCGACGAGGTCTACTTCGGCAACACGGCGATGCCGGTCGACGCCACCGCGCCGACGATCATCGCGATCCGCGAGGTGCCCGACGCGGAGCAAGGGAGCACGGCGTTCGTGCTCTTCGCCGTCTCGGATCGGACGGTGACCGACGATGGCCCTCAGCTCGAGCGAGCCTACGCCCTGCTAGACACCGTGGAGCTGGCGGGCACGTTCGCTGGTGGGGACCTGTTCCGCGTCGAGCTGCCCACGAGCACCCTGGGGACCGCCTCGTTCACCGTGTGCGCCGAAGACCGCGCAGGAAACACCACCTGCTCGATGGCTCAGAGCTACACCGTGATCGAGTCGACCGGCACGGGTGGCGGCGGAGTCGGCGGCGGGCCGGGCACCGGCGGCGGGCCGGGCAGCGGCGGCGGCGCGGGCACCGGCGGGGACGCGACGGGCGGCGGCGGCTCCGGTGACGGGGGCGGCACAGACGACGGCTGCTCGTGCGGCGTCGAGGACGGGCGGAGCGGCTCGGCCTGGGCGCTGCTGCCCGCGCTCGGCCTGGGCCTCGCGCTCCGCCGGCGGCGCGGGCGGTAGACACCGGGTCAGCCCCCGGTGGTCAGCCCCCGAGCTGGGCGCACTCGAGCGTGAAGTCGCGCACGCCCGACTGCTCGGCGCCGTCTGGCGCCCGCCAGGTCATCGACAGCTTCCCCGTCTGCCCGCACAAGCTGCAGAGCATCGCCGCTCCGCCGCTCCTTCCGGTTCTTGCGTGCGTGACGCGCTGCTTGGCGTGAGCGCCGGTGACCACGCTCTTCGACGGCGTGAGCTCGACCGGAAACACCCACCCCTCGAGCGCCGAAGCGAACACGACCTCGCTGCGCACGACCTCCAGCGCCCCCGCCTCACCGTGCTCGTTGGCGTAAGACACCACGACGCCCCCTGCCAGGGGATCGTGGGCTCGCTCTCCGCCACACTCGGCCACCAGGCCCACGTCGACGATCTCGGCGTCGAGGCCGACCGTCGCCGCGTCCGGCGCGCGCTCGGGGAGCGTCGCTGCGCTCGGCGACACCTCGACCGTCGCGACGGCTCCCTGCGAAGCGCTCGCGTCGGGTGAGAGCGCCCTCCGGGGACTGCAAGCCAGGAGAAGGACCGGGAGAGCGGCGGCGAGCGTTCGACTCATGGCGCCCATGTACGGACGCGGGCGCAGAAGGATCTGACGCCTGACGGCGTCTGCGCGCGCGTCGATCCCGCGCCAGCGGGCGCGCGACCTGATCTCGTCCCGGGCCGGTTCGCCCCTACAGCGTGGCGTTCATGCACGTCGGGCCGCACATGGCGCCGTTCGGCTCGGACTCCTGGTAGACGACCTCGCCCCCCTGCTCGGCCAGCACGCTGTCGTCGGGCGCGCTCAGCGTCACCAGGATCTGGTCGTTGTCTTCGGCTTCGTCCTCGTTCACCCAGACGTGGACCTCGACGCTAAGCACGTCCTCGAACGGGGCGATCGTGCAGCGATGCCCGCCCTCCAGCTCGCACACGAGCTGGTCTCCGTCAGCGACGATCGCGCCGGTGGAGCAGGCGCCGTTGACGCAGATCCGGAGCTCGGACCCTGCGAGCGGCGCATCGGCGGTGACGAATAGCGTCACGTCGACGCCGCTCTCGCAGCCGACCATGGTGCAGCCGCACCCTGCCACCTGAAGGGAGAGGGCCGCGGCCGCGGACCCGAGCAGCAAAGTTCGAAGGAAGCTCATGGCTTCCATGCGTAGCAACGCCCGTACCGCTCACGATCTCGCGTGGAGCACGGATGCAACACGCGCTCGTCGCATGGCGTCGCGATCATGCCGCCGAACGACGGCGCGCGCGAAACGACGAAGCCCCCCGCCCGGGTCGGGAGGAGGGCTCGCGTCGTTCGGGGCCGTGGGGCCGCCGCTCAGCCCTTGGCGGCCTTGATCTTCGTGACCAGCTCGGGGACGGCCGTGAAGAGGTCAGCGACCAGGCCGTAGTCGGCGACCTGGTAGATGGGGGCCTCGCCGTCCTTGTTGATCGCGACGATGTACTTCGAGCTCTTCATGCCGGCCAGATGCTGGATGGCGCCCGAGATGCCGATCGCGAAGTACAGCTGCGGGGCGACGATCTTGCCGGTCTGACCGACCTGGAGATCGCTCGGCGCGTACCCGGCGTCGCACGCGGCTCGGCTCGCGCCGACGGCCGCACCCAGCGCGTCGGCGAGGGGCGCGAGCACCTCGTTGAACTTCTCTTTCAGCGCGCGCCCGCCAGAGACGACCACCTTCGCCTCGGTGAGCTCGGGCCGCTCGCTCTTGACCGTCTCGACGCCGACGAACTCGACGCGAGCCGCGGCCCCGCTGGGGGCGACCACCTTGATCTCGGCCACGGCCGACGCGCCGCCGGTCGGCTCGGCCGCCGGGAACGCGCTCTGCCGAACCGAGACGACGTGGATGGCCGTCTCCACCTTCGCGAGGCCGAAGGCGTTGCCGGCGAACATCGGGCGGCGATACGTGATCGCCGCGCCCTCGCCCGACAGCTCGGTGATGTCGCCCGCGTACCCCGCGCCGAGGCGCGCGGCCACGCGCGGCATCAGGTCCTTGCCGAACGAGCTCGCGGTCGCGACGACGATGGTGTGACCCTTGGCGGCCTCGGCCACCGTGGGAGCGAAGCGCTCGGCGATGTATTGGGCGAGCGAGGCGTCGTCTGCGACGACGACCTCCTTCGCGCCGAACCCAGTCAGCTCGGCGGCTGCTGCCTTGGCGCCGGCGCCGATCGCGAGGATCGAGAACGAGCCTCCGATGGCCTTGGCGGCGCTCTGCGCGAACGTGATGGCGCTGTGGGTGGTCTTCTTGACCTTGCCCTCGGCGATCTCTGCCACAACGAGTACGGAAGCCATGATCTGATGTCTCCTCTTCGGGTGCGGAGCTAGCGGTGAGGGCTCAGAGGACCTTCGCCTCTTTTTGGAGCTTGTCGACGAGCTCGGCGACGTCCTTCACCTTGATGCCGGCCTTGCGGGCCGGCGGCGCCTGGAACTTCGCGTACGTGACCTTGAGCTTGGTGTCCGCGGCGAGCTCCGCCAGCTTCACCTCGGTGAGGGGCTTCTTCTTGGCGGCCATGATCGCCGGCAGCGCGGCGAAGCGGACGCCCTCGTTGTACTTGAAGGTGCGGGCCGTCTTCGTCGAGTAGACGCTGGCCCCCGCGACGATGCGCAGATCGACGGTCACCACCGCGGGCAGCTTGACGCGGAGCTTCGCCACGCCGCCGTCGACCTCGCGACCGACTAGCACGGACCCAGCGGCCTCCTCCTCGATCGTCGCGGCGAAGGTCGCCTGCGGCCAGTCGAGCAGCTCGGCGAGGATCTGGCCGACCTGGTTCGAGTCGCCGTCGACGGCCTGCTTGCCCATGACGACGAGGTCGGGCTTCTCGCGCTCGACGAGCGTCTTGAGCGCGCGGGCGACGAGGTCACCGTCGAGCTGATCGTCGGTCGCGTCGACGCGGATCGCCTTGTCCGCGCCGGTCGCGAGCGCGGCGCGCAGCGTCGTCTCGGTCTCCTTCGGGCCGAACGTCACGACGACGACCTCGCCGGCGCGGGTCTTCGGCTGCTGCCCGTTCTCCGTGAGGCGAAGCGCCGCTTCCAGCGCGTACTCGTCGAACGGGTTCGGCTTCCACTCGAGGCCGGTGGTGTCCACACGATCGCCCGAGCCGGGGATCTTCACCTTGTTCGCGTTGTCGGGATCGGCGACGCGCTTGAGTGCGACGAGGATTTTCACGAGGGGTTGCTCCTTACCGACGGGCCGTCCGATGGGCGAGCGGCGCCGGGCTTGTGACAAGAACGCCGCTTTGCGTCAAGGACGTGGGGTCGTCTTCTTGGTCGGCCAGGTGAACGCCTTTTCGGTGGTAACCCGCAAAGAGCGGCGCTTTCATCGTGAGCGACCACGATGGCCACTCCCAACCTCAAGCTCTTGCTCAACGCGATGCGCCTGGGGCAGCCGCAAGATCCTCAGGCGGCGGTGTTCGCGCTGGCCGAGGCGCTGATGGCCCAAGAGGAGGTCATCGACGAGCTGAAGCGCCGGCTTCACGTCGTCCAGTCGGCGGCCCACATCCTCGAGACCAAGGCGAGCCGGCTGGAGAGCGAGCTCGAGGCCCTACGCTACGGGGGGCACGCGTCGCCTCCGCCTTCGGAGCGCCCGCCGCCTTCGTTCGGGCCTCCGCCGATGCGCGAGGCGCGCGAGGCGATGCCGTCGAATCGGCCGCCCGCGCGCCCCCCGTCGGAGGCGCCGCCGCCGCTGGCAGCGATGGCCATGCCCCCGATGGGCATGCCGCGCGCGCCCCGCGAGCTCGCCCCCCTCGACGCCGAGGACTCGCAGGACGACTTCCGCGTCGAGACGGTCGTCGTCAACAAGCGCGACGTGGAGATCTTGATGGGGCCGGAGGCGCCGTTCCGCATCGCGCCGGCGGGGCAGCACAACACCCCGCGCGGTAGCATCCCGGGCGCGCCGTGGGCGCGCGGAGGCCGCGCACAGCCTCAGGCACACGCGCAAGCCCAGGCCCAAGCGGCGCAAGCCCAGGCCCAAGCGGCGCAAGCCCAGGCCCAGGCGGCGCAAGCCCAGGCCCAGGCGGCGCAAGCCCAGGCCCAGGCCGCGCAGGTCCAGATCCGCGGTGGGCAGGGCGCTCCGCCGCACGCGATGCACCCGCCGGTCCACGACGAGTTCACGATCGACGCGCACCACGACGGCCGGGACGAAGGCGACGAGGACGGCGAGACGTTCGCCGACACGAACCGGCGTCCCCCGAACCGACCACAGCGGGGCTAGCGACGGGGCCGGGGAGCCCGGGGGGCCTTGATACGACGGCGCGCCTCTCGATCTTCCATCGATTTTTGTCGTCAAAAATCGATCAAAACCCCATTGCAGACGCAAAAAAAAAGGTGCAGCCTCCGCGCCCCATGAAACTACGTTGGCTGGCGATTCTGTGTGCACTGGCGGTCGGGGTCCCGGCCTGCGGCGATAAGTCGAAGGACGAGAAGGCCTCGAAGGACGACGACGACGACAAGAAGAAGGACGGCGACAAGAAGGACAAGAAGGACGGCGACAAGGCCGACAAGAAGGACGGCGACAAGAAGGACGGCGACAAGCCCGGCACGGCGAGCACCGCCCCGAAGCCCGTCGCCGACGACGAGCCGCCGCCGCCGCCCGCGCCGACCGAGGAGCCCAAGGCGCCCCTCACCAAAGAGCAGATCGACGCGTTCATGAAGGACTCCGCCAAGAAGATGGGTCCTGACGAGTACGAGACGCTGCTGCTCGGGCTCTCGTCCTGCTCGCTCGACCGCTTCGGCGTCGACTACCAGTGCCCCGCGAAGAAGGCCCTCATGGAGGGCTTCAAGCACAAGATCGAGGACTACAAGAAGCACAACCAGGTCGCGCTCAAGCACATCCGGCACCCCAAGCCGGCCGTGCGCTACGAGGCCACCTCGTCGGCGGAGAACGCCGCGTTCGGCTACGACGCGAAGGACGACGCCGACAAGGCGTACATCGACGCCCTGCGCAGCGAGACCGACAACATCGTCCTCGCGCACATGGTGCAGAGCCTGTACTCCGGCGCCCGCAAGAGCGCGCGTGCGCGCAAGGTGATCGTGCGCCTGCTCGATCACTCCGAGGCGAAGGTCCGCGAGCAGGCGGCGAACCGCCTCTCGGATCGCGAGGTCGCGAAGGAGGTCGAGGGCCACTACGAGCTGTTGCTCGCGAAGGTCGAGAAGGACAGCGACGAGCGCGTCCGCTCGCAGGCGTGCACCGGCCTCTCCGCCACCGAGAAGGAGGAGGCGATCGCCGTCTTCCAGAAGTACCTCGAGGCCTCGGACACCCCCAGCGAGGTGAAGGACGGCTGCTTCGAGGGGCTCATCTCCTCGTGGGTCGGCATCCCTTACCCCAAGAAGCCGTCGAAGGCCGGCTACGAGCTGACGCTCAAGCTGCTCGAGGGCACGAAGACCGAGAAGTTTCCGCCGTGGAAGGGCATGAGCAAGCTCAACTTCGCGAAGACCGAGTTCAAGGACTACGACTCCTCCGGTAAGGAGTGGTTCAAGAGCGCGAAGGACTTCTACGACAAGGCTCGCCTGGTGAAGGCCCTCAACGGCCTCGCGGTGGACGAGAAGGCCGGCTACATGTCCCGCGATCAGGCGCTCTATTCGCTGAAGAGCCTCGGTGAGCAGAAGCTCCTCGAGACCATCGCGACGACCATCAAGGGCCAGTCGGGCCGCGACGCGAAGACCCTCTCCGATCGCGCCGACAAGCTCTCCAAAGAGAAGTCGGACTATTGATCTTTTTCTCGCGCGCCCGCTAGCGCGGGTCCCTTCGGTTTTCACGCGCCGGGGCGCGCGTGAAAACCGGCGCGAGAAAGAGGATCGCGTGGGGCCCTCCCCACGCGAAGATCAGCGACGCAAATGAGCAGAGCCCTTCCGCTTCGGCGGAAGGGCTCTCGCCGTTCGAACGCGCCCTACTTCTTGTCGGTGCGCGTCTTGGTGATCACGAACTGGACGCGCCGGTTCTTCTGCCGCCCCTCTTCGGTCGTGTTCGACGCGATGGGGATGCTCGAGCCGTAGCCGCGCGGCACGAGGCGCTTGGGGTCGATGCCGCGGCTGACGAGCCACTTGCGGACGGCGTCTGCGCGCTGCTGGCTGAGCTGCTTGTTGAGCTCCGCTGCGCCGCTGTCGTCCGCGTGGCCCTGGACCTCGATCGTCTCGATCTCGGGGTGCTGTTGGATGACGTCACGGACCTCCGTCAACAGGTCGTCCGAGACGGGATCGACCGTCTGATCGAGGCTGGCCTGCGCGAGCTTGAAGGTGACCTGACGCAAGATGACGATCTCGCCGGTCGTGACGCGCACGTCCTTCGGGCAGCCGTGGTGGGCCTTGTCGGGGTTCGAGAAGCCGCGCTCGTTGGGGCACGCGTCGTCCACGTCCGCGATCCCGTCGCCGTCGCCGTCCTTCGTCGGGCAGCCGTTCTTGCTGAGGTCGTCGCTGCGTGAGCCCTTCTGCTTCGGGCACGCGTCGACGCGATCGGCGATGCCGTCGAGGTCGCTGTCGACCTCCCCGGGGCAGCCGTGGCGCTTCGGGTCGGCGCTCGCCACGCCGATCTGGTTCGGGCAGGCGTCCTCGGCGTCGGCGACGCCGTCGCGATCGTAGTCCGCGGGGCAGCCGTTGCGCGTCGGATCGGCGTTCGCGCGGCCCTTGAGGCTGGGACACGCGTCGAGCGCGTCGGCGATCTTGTCGTCGTCGCGGTCCGGCGGCGCGCAGCCGTTGCGCTTCGGATCGTCGTTCTCCATGCCCTTCACCTCGGGGCACGCGTCGACGCCGTTGCGCACGCCGTCGCCGTCGTCGTCCTCGTGGGAGCGATCGCGCTCGGGGATCGGCGCCCAGCCGATCATCCCGAGCACGCGCGCGGTGGGAGTGCCGGCGCCGTCGGTCAGGCCGGGGCCGCCCGCCGCGCCGAGCGTGAGGCCGCCGAGCACCCTCAGCTTGGCGCCGGCGAGCAGCTCGAGCGAGGTGCGCGTGGGCGTGACGACCTGGATGCTACGCGTGGCCAGGGGTGGGTCGTCGCCCAAGAGGTGCGCCCCGAACAGCTCGGCCTGGACCTGGAGTATGTCGTCGAAGAAGGTGCCCCCGACGCCCGCGCCGAAGGTCAGCGTGTGCGGGTTCTCGGGTCCGCGCGCCATCCAGCCGAACGACGCCGTGTAGAGCAGCGCGTGCTCCTCCCCGACGCGCCCGGAGAGCGCGGCCTGCGGCTGCACGCGCGGGGCGCCCTCCCCGGCGAGCGAGTCGGAGGAGGCCGTCGGGAAGTAGAAGCGCGCGCCGAGGCCTAGCTGCAACGGGTCGCGGTAGCTGCCGTACAGGCTGCCGCGCAGATCGAGCCGCACGTCGCCCATCTCCGGGGAGTCGGGCGACGCGACCGTGACGAGGCCGAACGTGGGATCGTCCCCCGCTTGCATCACCGCCACGGGGACGTCGACCCCGAGGAGCAGGTGGTTGAAGAAGGTGATCGAGCCGTTCGCGCGCAGAAACCCTTGATGCGAAACGATCGCCCCTGCGTCCGTGAGCAGGGGGTCGAACGCGTGGTCGTACATGAGGTACGCCCGCGGGACGAGGTGACCCGCCGTGTGCGCCGACGGGACCGCAAAGAAGTCGTCGCCGGCGACCGAGGGATCGAGCTGGTTGAGCGAGAAGCCGCCGAGCGACTCCTGCGCGCCGGCGGCGCGCGCCGAGAGCAGCGTCGCGCCGAGCGCCGCCACCTTAGCCCACGAGCGTCTGTTCGACATGAGAGGTCAGTCCTGAGAGATGAGGAGCTTCAGCGGCGGCGCTTACGGCGAGCGAGGGACGCCGCGAGCGCGAGGCCCATCATCAGCGCGCCAGCCGCAGAGGAGAGCCCGCGTGAGGACGCGGCGCCCGTGGTGACGCACTCGCAGCCGCCGCCCTCGATCGGCACCTCGGGGGGAGCGCCGCAGTTCGGGTCCGGGTCGAGGGGACACTCGTCCTCTGCGTCGGGCGTGGCGTCGTCGTCGTCGTCGTCGTCGCACGGGTCGCCGTCGCCGTCTTCGTCGGTGTCGGTCTGCGCGGCGTCCGCGATCGTCGGGCACACGTCGACGTCGTCGTTCACGCCGTCGCCGTCGTTGTCCAGGTCGCACGCGTCACCGACGTTGTCGTCGTCGACGTCGTTCTGATCCGTGTTGGCGTCCTCGGGGCAGTTGTCGACCGAGTCGAGGATCGTGTCCATGTCGGCGTCGGCGTCGTTGATGTCGTCGCACGCGTCGCCGTCGCCGTCGCCGTCGATGTCGGCCTGGTCCTCGTTGGCGATGACCGGGCAGTTGTCGGTGTCGTCGGGAGCGTCGTCCCCGTCGTCGTCGTCGTCGCAGACGTCGCCCTCGCCGTCCATGTCCAGGTCGAGCTGCTCGGCGTTCGGCGAGAGCGGGCAGTTGTCGGGGAAATCGTCGTCGACGCCGTCCTCGTCGTCGTCCGGGTCGCACGCGTCGCCGAGGCTATCCATGTCAGCGTTGAGCTGATCGGTGTTCGCCAGGACGGGGCAGTTGTCGTCCTCGTCGTCGACCATGTCGCCGTCGGCGTCGCCGTCGCAGGCGTCGCCGACGCCGTTGCCGTCGGTGTCGAGCTGATCGAGCTGGGGGACGAGGTGGCAGTTGTCGGTGAGGTCGGGGAAGCCGTCGGCGTCGGAGTCGTCGTCGATGTAGTCAGGGATGTCGTCGCCGTTGGCGAGCAGCTCGTCCGTGTTGTTCGGCGCGGTGCTCAGCAGGTTGTCGCCGGCCTCCTCGATGTCGGGGATGCCATCGGCGTCGCTGTCGGCGTCGAGGGCGTCGATCACGCCGTCGTTGTCGGTGGACGTCGGGTTCGCCGGGTCGGAGCCGACCTCGAGCGCGTCCGGGATGAAATCGTTGTCCGTGTCGACGTCGGACTGGTTCGTGCCGATCTGGTTCTCGATCACGTTCGAGATCCCGTCGCCGTCGATGTCGGGGTCGCAGACGTCACCGACCCCGTCCGTGTCGAGATCGGCCTGGCCGGTGTTGGCGTTGAAGGGGCAGTTGTCGGCCGCGTCCCCGACGGTGTCGTTGTCGTCGTCGGAGTCGCAGACGTCGCCGCTGGCGTCTCCGTCGTTGTTCTCTTGCCCGACGTTGTCGACGAAGTCGCAGTTGTCACAGGTCTCGCCGACCGTGTCGCCGTCGGTGTCGGTCCCCGCGCAGGTGTAGCCCGTGGGGCCTCCGCAGATGTCGGCGGGCGTGCAGGCGTCCTCGTCGTCGCACGGCGTGCCGTTCGGGAACGGTGTGTCGGCCGGGCACAGCGCCCCCGAGCCCGTACAGTTCTCCGGTCGGTCGCAGTCGATGCCGGCCGCTTGAGCCCGGCAGACGACCGCCGACGACTGGAAGACGTTCGTGGGGCAGGCTTTCGCCGTCCCCGTGCACAGCTCCTCGACGTCGCAGATCCCCGCGACGGGGAGGCACACGGTCCCGGCCGGCTTGAGCGCGTCGGGGCACAGCGGGCCGCTGCCCGTGCAGAAAATCGGGGTCGTCGCAGCTGCCGACGGCGTTGCCGCACTGGAAGCTGCTGGGGCGGAACACGTCGACCGGGCACGCGGCGGCGCTGCCGGTGCACTGCTCGGCGACGTCGCAGCCGCCCACGGCCGCGACGCGGCAGGTCTGGTTACTGGGCGCGAACGTGTCCGCCGGGCAGTTCTGGCCGCTGCCGTCACAGAACTCGGCGACGTCGCAGACGTCTGCGGCTTGTCGGCACTCCACCGTGCTGCCGGCGAACCCGTTGTTGGGGCAGTTCTTGCCGGACCCGTCGCAGACCTCGGCGACGTCGCAGCCGTTGCCTGCCACCGGCCGGCACACCGTGCCCATCGGCTCGACGCCGTCGGTGGGGCACGTGTTGCTCGTGCCGTTGCAGGTCTCTGCGACGTCGCACCCCGAGCCGGTCTCCCCGCGGCACTCGGTGCCCGCGGCCTCGACCACGTCCGCAGGGCACGCGGCGCCGGTTCCGTTGCACCGCTCCTCGACGTCGCACCCGCCGGGCACCTCGGCGCGGCAGACCGTGCTGTTGCCGAGGAACGCGTCGGTCGGGCAGTCTTTGCTGGAGCCATCACACGCCTCGGCGACGTCGCAGCCCCCAGGGGCGACGGCGCGACACGTGAAGCCCGCCGCTCGCACGTCGTCCGTGGGGCAGCTGCTCGACACGCCGTCGCATTGCTCCGCGACGTCGCAGCCCGTCCCAGTGGCCGCGCGGCACTCGGTGTTGGCGGCGACGACCACCTCTGCGGGGCAGGTGGCGCTCGAGCCGGTGCAGGTCTCGGCGACGTCGCAGCCGCCCGGCACCTCGGCTCGGCAGACGGTGGTGTTGGGCGCGAACCCGTCCGCGGGGCAGGCAGCGCTCGAGCCGGTGCAGGTCTCGGCGATGTCGCAGCCGCCCGGCACCTCGGCTCGGCAGACGGTGGTCCCTGGCTCGAACCCGTCGGCGGGGCAGGTGAGCGCCGCACCGTCGCAGCTCTCGGCGACGTCGCAGCCACCGGGGGCGGCGGCGCGGCAGACGGTGGTGTTGGGCTTGGGCGCCTGCGCCGGGCAGACGTCGGTCGTCCCGTCACAGGTGGCCTCCTGGCCGCAGTCGGTCTCGGCGGCGCACACGAAGCTCGAGGGCCGCGCCACGCAGACGTCGCTCACGCAGCGCCCGCACACCGCGCAGTCGCCGTCTCCCACGCAGGCTTCGCCCAGGGCGGCGAGGTTCTTCGGCGGCTCGGGCAGCTGGGGGGTGAGATCGACCTGCGCCTTGGGCCCTCGGGCGCCCTGGTCCGGGGTCACGGCCTGCGCGTCCGACGGGGGCGCCTCGATGAGCTCACGATCGTCGTCCTCCGGGAGGCTCTCCTCGAGGCAGCCTCCGAGGATGGAGGTCGCGCTCACGAGGGTGGAGAGACCAAGCTTGGTAAGTAGAAAACGGCGCATTTTTTCGACCTGTCGCGACGGGGAGCCGGCGGTACGCCGAAGCGGAGCTCAGCACGACATGTTCACTTGCCAGCCAGCGATAGCGCAACCCTTCAGCCTCGTTGCGCCCACGCCCCAGCCTCGTGCCGGAATGCGCCTGCAACCCGCTGCGAGGTGGGGCCGGCGATCTGTTACCGTGGGCGCCGTGAGCAGACTCGGCACAATGCCCTCACTCGTCCCTTGGCTTCTACCCGTCGCCGCGACGCTCCTGGCAGGCTGCGCCGACCCTGCGGGCGGAAGCGACAGCGACCGCGCCCCCGACGACGGTCGCTCGACCGACGACCTGGCCCCCGCCGAAGCTGCGACCAGGGTCCTCGAGCGGGCGCGCGCGGTCCACGGGCTCCCCGCGAGCGCAGAGCGTTCAGCTCTTCTCACGACCCTCCCAGACGTCGCCTCCGGCCGCGTCGAGGTGCTCGACGAGCCTACCGGGGTCGGCGCGGCGTTCCGCTTGCTCGGCGCGACCGACGCGCCGGACGGCTTCGCGGTGTTCCCGGGGGGTGGCCCCGCAGGCAGCGACGTCATCGTGCGCACGACCGCGCGCGGCCTCGAGGACTACGTATCACTCTCGGCCCCCGCGACGCTTCGCTACGAGATCGAGCCCATCTCGGCGCGCGCGCTCCGCCTCGTCGGGGGCACGCTCGAGATCGTCGACGCCCTCGGCGCGCCTCGCGTCCGCGTGAAGCGCCCGTACGTCGTCGACGCGGAGGGGCGCCGCCACGCCGCTCAGCTCGACGTCGAGGGCTGCGCCGTCGATCGCGACCCGCGCGCGCCGTGGGGGCGCACCCTCACCGAGCTCGATCGCGAGGTGTGCACGCTCGCCGTGCGCTACGACGCTGCGATCCCCCACCCCGTGCTGGTCGATCCCGCGTGGGAGACCGCGGCCTTCATGAACGAGGAGCGGACCCACCACACGGCGACCTTGCTCGCGAACGACACGATCTTGGTCGCGGGCGGGTTCGACGAGACCGGCGCGCCGGTCCTGCAGGCGGAGATCCTCTGCCCCGAGCTCGCGGTCGGCTGTCCCGCGGTCGTCTTCACCCAGACCGGCTCGCTCTCCGAAGGAAGGGGCGCCCACACCGAGACGCTGATCGGGACGACGGCGCTCGTCACCGGCGGAAGGAGCCTGCGCGTCGGCGGCGTGGGGCGCTCCTCGACGGAGATTTACGATCCGAGCACCGGCCTGTTCACGGACGGTCCAGACATGGGCTCCGCGCGCTGGGGGCACACGGCGACCCTCCTCAACACGGGAGACGTCCTGGTCGTCGGCGGAGAAGACGGCACGGGCGCGAGCACTGCCGAGCTGTACGACGGCGCCACCTTCTCACCCACCGCCGATGCGATGAGCGGAGAGCACAGGCGCGGCCACATGGCCGAGACGCTCGGCAACGGGCAGGTGCTGATCGCCGGCGGCATCGGGTCGCTCAACGCGGCGGTCGACAGCGCCGAGCTGTACGACCCTGCGACGGGGCTGTTCGCCGACACCGACGACATGACCAGCCCGCGAGCCTGGGCGACCGCGACCCGCCTCGAGGACGGCGCGGGCCGCGTGCTCATCGTCGGCGGCACGAACAACAGCGGCTTCTACTACAAGACGGTCGATATCTACGACCCGAGCATCGGCGGCGGCACGTTCGTGCAGCAGCTGTTGCAGACCGACAAGCCCCGCGCGTTCCACGCCGCGACGAAGCTGATCGGCGAGGGCAAAGTGCTCATCTCCGGCGGCTTCGACGGCGTCGTCGTGCACGACGACACCGAGATCTTCGACTCCGTCACCGCCACCTTCGTCGGCGCGCTGTCGACGACGATGGCCGAGCCGCACAACTTCCACACCGCCACGCGCCTCGACTCGGGCAAGGCGGTCGTGATCGGCGGCGGCGTCGGCGGAACGGCCGTCGCCCCCGGCACCGGCGCGGTCGACGTGGTCGCGGCCAGCGTCGCCGAGATCTTCGCTCGCACCAACGGCGAGCCCTGCGAGGCCGACGGCGAGTGCCTCAGCAACAACTGCTACCGCGAGCCTGGCGGCATCTGCTGCAACGAGTCGTGCACCGATATCTGCAGCTCGTGCTTCGCGGCCGATCAGGCGGCGCCTGCCGCGGGCGACGGGACCTGCGCGATCGTCAGCGAGCTGTACGAGATCAACCCCCAGTGCGAGGCCGGGGTCCAGCTGGTCCTGCAGTGCACGGCCGGCGTGATCGACGTCACCGACGTGAAGTCTTGCGAGGAGTACGCCTGCAACGGCGACGAGTGTGGGACCCGCTGCAACGGCTCCGACGACTGCAACACCGGGTTCTATTGCGTCGCCCCCGACTGCGTCGAAAAGCAAGACAACGGAGCCTCCTGCGACGACGAGGTCGAGTGCGCCTCGGGCAACTGCATCGATGGCTTCTGCTGCAACAGCGTGTGCGACGGCATCTGCCAGGCCTGCGACGTCGAGGGCTTCGTCGGCACCTGCTCTCAGGTCGAGGGTGAGCCGCGCGCGGACCGCGGACCTTGCCCCGGCGCAGACCCCGCCTGCCAGGGCGTGTGCGGCGACAACCCGCTGAAGTGCGACTTCGACCAGACGCAGGAGTGCGGCAGCTCGACCTGCTCCGGCGGGCAGCGGACGTTCGGCCTGTGCAGCCTCGAGGTCGACGGCGAGTGCGCCGAGACCACGGCCGAGTGCGCCCCCTACGCGTGCGACGAAGACGGCATCGGCTGCGTCGAGGTCTGCGCGACCGTGGACGACTGCGCCGAGGAGGCCGTGTGTCGCATCGACGGCACCTGCGCCATCGTCGAGAGCGCGGCGTGCGAGGACGATGACACGCTGCTCCAGCCCGACGGCACCCTCGTCGAGTGCGGCGCCTTCCGCTGCTCGGGCTCCGCCTGCCTCACGACGTGCGCGTCAATCGACGACTGCGTCGACGGCAAGGTCTGCGACGGGACCGCGTGCATCGACCCGCCGCCCGATCCTGCCCCGCCCGACGACTGCACCGTGGCGGCGCCGCGCTCGGGCTCGCCGCTGCCGGCCGCCGTGCTCGGCGCGCTCGCGCTGCTCGCCGCGGGCCGCAGCGCCCGCCGGCGTCGCACGGAAGCGAGGGGCCGATGAAGCTCCGCCGCCTCGGGGCGCTCGCCCTCGCCTTCGTCGTCGCCATGCCCAGCGTGCTCGTGCGCGGCACCGCGAGCGCCCAACCCGCGCCGCCCGCGAAGCCCACCGCCCCGGCGAAGCCTGCGCCTGCGCCTGCGCCTGCACCGACGCAGCCTGCGCCGACCCCTGCGCCGCCGCCGCCTGCACCCGCGGCCCCGACCCCCGCGCCTGCACAGCCCCCCGGCTCCGATGAAGAGGAGAAGGGGCCCGATCCGGCGAACAAGCCAGAGGCCGAGGAGCGCTTTCGCAAGGGCCTCAAGCTCCTGCAAGAAGAGGCGTGGACCGCCGCGCTCGCCGAGTTCGTCCGCTCGCGAGAGCTGTACCCGACGAGGACGGCGACCAACAACGCCGCCGTCTGCCTGCGCAAGCTCAAGCGCTTCGACGAGTCGCTCGACATGTACGAGACGCTCCTTCGCGAGTACCCGAACATGCCGCCCGACCGTAAGGACGCCGCCCTCAAGGAGGTCGTCGAGCTGCGCCAGCTGGTCGGCACGCTCGACATCACGGGGGCCGAGCCGGGCGCGACGATCGTCGTCGACGGCAAGACGCGCGCAGAGTTTCCGATCATCGACCCGCTGCGGGTCAGCGCGGGCACCCACTCGATCCGCGTGATCAAGCAGGGCTTCACCGCGTTCGAGTCGAGCGTGGAGGTCGCCGGCGGTCAGACCGTCGTCGTCGCCGCGAAGATGCCCGCGCTCGTCGCGTCGGGCACGCTGCGAGTCACCGAGAAGTCCGGCAAGGCGATGGACGTCGTGCTCGACGGCGCGGTGGTCGGGGTCACCCCGTGGGAGGGGACGATCGCGACCGGCGATCACGTGATCCAGCTGCTCGGCGACGCCGACCTGGGCACCCAGCCGTCGGCGGCGCCGATCAAGAAGGACGAGGTCACGCAGCTGACGCTCGAGGCGGTCCCGCTCGAGTCAGGCATCATCGTGAAGGTCACGCCCGCCGCCGCGAGCGTTCGCATCGACTCGGTCGCGGTCGGGCGAGGCATCTGGGACGGCCGGGTCCGGTCGGGGGCGCACATCGTCGACGTCGTGGCCGACGGGTACTTCCCGAAGCGCCAAGAGATCTCGGTCGACAAGGGCGAGCGCCTGGAGCTCAACGTCGCGCTCGAGCGAGACGAGGACGCCGACGCGTGGCGCGTCCCGTCCAAGTTCGTGCTCGACCTGTCGGGGGGCGTCGCGCTCACGCCCTCCTTCGGCGGCGACGTCAGCTCGACGTGCGGCGATGGCTGCTCGCAGAAGGTCGGCGTCGGTGGGGTCATCGTGCTGAACGGCGCCTACGAGCTCGGCAACGGCTTCGGGTTCGGCCTGTCGGCCGGCGTGATGCAGGCCTCTCAGTCGGTCGAAGGTCGCGCGACGACGCTCAATCCTCAGGGCCTCGACGGCCTGGAGGGCTCGGCGAACGACGAGCTACGTCTGCGCGGGATCATCGCCGGCGCGCACGCCGCCTACCGCTACGGCGAGCGTTTCCCGCTGCGGTTTCGGCTCTCGGCGGGCGCCTTGATCGCGCAGGCGCGCAGCGTGCGTGCGGGCAGCTTCGACACCCGCTCGCGCGGTGACTTCGCGGCGCCAGAGCTGCTGAGCGATCAGACGACGGCGTTCGTCTTCATCGGGCCCGAGGCGACCATCGGCTACCGCATCGCGGACATGTTCGAGCTCGCCGCCGGCCTCCAGGGGATGATCCTCGTCGCGCCCGACCCTCCGAAGTGGGCGGGAGACGACAACCCCGCGG
The DNA here is from genome assembly GCA_016719945.1 of Polyangiaceae bacterium. Taxonomy (GTDB): domain Bacteria; phylum Myxococcota_A; class Polyangia; order Polyangiales; family Polyangiaceae; genus Xiheicaenibacterium. Next base: position 213,716 of record JADJYE010000010.1, read on the forward strand.
TCAACGCGCCCGGCGACGGTCTGTCGAGCTACTCGGCCGAAGAGTCCACGATGGGGACGATGGTGTTCGCGGTGCCGATGATCGCCGCCCGCGCCAGCTTCTGACAGGAGCGGGCGCGCGGCGCCGGAAGGCTCGCCGCGTCCGCAACTCGCGGGCTTGGGCTCGCGCGCCATCGATTGTTCATGGTCTGTTCATGCTTTGAACAGAAATTGTAAACCAGCTCGGCTCGGCCCCGTAAGACAGGGGTGACGCCGGCCCCGGCCCTCGTTGGCCCTCGGGGATGGCTCCCTTTTCCCTAGGAGAACCCCATGTCGATGTTGGCGAAATCGAGCTTGTTCGTGTCCGTGTTGGCGTTGGCTGCGGCGGCCTGCGGGGATGACTCCTCGTCCGGCGGCGGCGGTGCGGGAGGCGAGGCGCAAGGCGGCGAAGCCCAAGGCGGCGAGAGCCAAGGCGGAGGTGGTGAGGCGCAGGGTGGCAGCGGCGGCGAAGGAGGAGGCTCCGCGGGGGTCGCGACCGTGCGCGTCGCGCACCTCTCACCTGACGCGCCCGCCGTCGACTTCTGCGTGATCCCGCAGGGCGGGGATCCCATCGGGCCGGTGCTCGAGGCGGTCGCCGGGGTCCCCGAGGGCCTCGCGTTCCCGGGCGCCACCCCCTACCTCGAGCTCCCCGCCGGCATGTACGACGTACGCATCCTCCTCGCGGACGCGACCAACTGCGACACCGGGGCGGTCCCGGACGTCACGGGCATCAACTTCGCCGCGGACACCACGTACACCGCCGCGGCCATCGGCATGCTCACGCCCGAGGAGGGCGACGAGGCCTTCGAGCTCGCGCTGTTCGAGGACGACAACACCGTCGAGGCCGGCAAGGTCCGCGTGCGGTTCATCCACGCCTCGCCGGACACGCCGCCGGTCGACGTCGGCCTCAACTCCGGCAAGGCGTTCGTGCCGGTCTGGACGAACGTCGTCTACCCCATGATCGGGCTCGTCGGAGGCCAAGCCTACGTCTCGGTCGACCCGCTCACCGACGCTCAGCTGAGCGCTCGCGCGTCAGGCACCACGGCCGACGCGCTGGTGCTCGACGGCGTGACCATCCCCACCGATCAGGTGGTGACCGTGTTCGCGATCGGCAACCTCGACGGTGATCCCGAGGCCCTGCGCGTGCTGGCGTGTCTCGACCTCTCCGACACCTGCCTCGAGCTCGGGAACTGACCGCGCTCGACCGCCGATCGACCTCGACATGGCAGGGGGCGGGCTCGAGACACGAGCTGCGCCCCCGCCGCTATTCGAACTTCTCTTCGAACTTCGGGTCGGGCTTGGTCGTCGCGGTCGGCGCGGCCGAGCTGCCGGGGCGCGCGCCGCCACCCTGCTTCGGCTTGAGCTCGAGCTTAGGCGGGAGCGCGCCGTCGTTGCTCACGACGACGTCCTCCTCGATCTCTTCTTTGCCGACCTTGAGCTTCACCTTGTGCACGTCTCCGGGCTCCCCCGTGATCTCGAGCACGCCCTTCTTCGTCTTGACGGGCTTGCCGTCGAGGCTGACCTCGGCGTCCTCGGGGAGGATCACCAGCCGCACCGTCCGGATCTTTCCTTCGGTGGCGGTGCCAGACGGCGTGACGTCCACCGACTGCGTCGGCGCTGGCGTGACCCCGAGCCCGGTCGTCGGCAGGGTGGCCGTGATGGTCTCGATGGGCTGTGGCGCAGCCTGCGCGGTCTGCACCGGCGTCTCGGGTGCGCCGAACATCTTGTACGCGACGCCGCCGAACACGGCGATGCTCAGCGCGGCGCCAGCCACCACCAGCCCTGCGCTCGACTTGCGCTTGAGCTGAGGGTTGCGCTCGGTGGGCGCCGCGAGCCCGCCGGTCGTTCCGCCGCCTGCCTGGGTCAGCGCGGGGGGAGGCACCGACTGCGCCGCCACGTTGGTCGCGTGAACCTCCATCGTCGGCGGCGGGGGCATCGAGAGGCGCTTCGCGACGAGGTTGCGCTGCGTCTCGGAGAGGCTAACGAGCATCGATTCGTCGATCTCGAAGCCGTCCGTCTGCAGGGCCTTGATCGCGTCGAGCATCTCCGCGGCCGTCTGGAAGCGATCGTTCGGCTGCGCCTTGAGCGCCTTGTGCACGATCGCGGCGACCTCGGCCGAGATCCACGGGGCGAAGTCCTGAATCGGGCGCGGGGGCTCGGAGCAGATGGCGATGATCAGCTCGCCGAGCGCGTCGATGTGGTGGTACGGCGTGCGCCCCGACAACATCTCGTACAGGACGATGCCGAGCGACCAGATGTCCGCGCGGTGATCGATCGTCTTAACGCCGCGGGCTTGCTCCGGCGACATGTAGAGCGGTGAGCCGAGCATCGTGCCCGTGCGCGTGAGGCCCGCGTCGCCCATCTCGCTCGCGTGCTCCATCTTCACCTTCGCGATGCCGAAGTCGAGGAGCTTGACCAGCACCTTCCCCGCGTCGGTACGCGCCAGGTAGAGGTTCGCGGGCTTCATGTCGCGATGTACGACGCGCGCGCCGTGAGCCTTGGATAGGCCGATGCAGGCCTGCGCCGCGATGCGCAGCGCGAGATCTTGGTGGATGGGGCCCACGCGGCGGAGGAGCTGTTGCACGTCCTCGCCGGACATGAACTCCATCACCATGAACGGCCAGTTCGTCTCCGGGTCGGTGCCGGTGTCGAGGACCTGGCAGATGTGCTGCGTGTCGACCGCGCCGGCCGCCTTGGCCTCGTTCTGGAACCGACCGACGAGCTGCTCGTCCTTGCTCAGGTCGCCCGTGGAGATGACCTTGATGGCGACGCGCCGCCGGGTCCCCACGTGGTGGGCCTCGTAGACCGCGCCCATGCCGCCGGCCCCGATGATCCGGGAGACCTCGTACTTGCCGTCGATCTTCTTGCCTACGAGGTTTTTGGGATCCACGAAGAAGCTCCCCGACTCTTCATTTCTACTCGATGCCCGCGACAGGGACAACAGCACCGAGGTCTTTCGCCAGCCTCCCGAGAGACTGGACGCATGCGCTCGAGACCTCGGCGGCTGGCTCGTCCTTCGCGAGGTCGGACGGGTTGATGCCGCAATAGGCGACGTCCGCGAGGTGCCGCCAGCGGCCTGCTCTGTCGTCTTCGTCGGGCCGCACGGGGGTCGTGCACGGGAAGCACCCGATCGTCGGGAAGCCCATGGCGTGCAGGGGGTTCACCACGACGTCCGGGTGTGCCGTGATGTAGGCGTCGAGGTCCTCGCGGGAGCGCGCCGCGTAGGGGTGCACCCTCAGGCCGCCGAGGGCGGGGTCGACGTCGATGAAGCGTGTCTTCGCGCGCCGCCCGCCCTCGTCTCGTCGCAGCGCGCCGATCAGCACGTCATAGCGCCCCCGGATCTGCTCGAGCGGGGCCGCCTTGCGCGCCTCGCAGCAGCGCTCTTGTCCCTCCTTGGAGAGGTAGAGCAGGCCCTGCTTGCGGGTCTGCTCCGCGAACGTCTCGCTCGGCTTTAGCGTCACCACCCGCAGCTGGGGGTGCCGGGCCGCGAGCGCGTCTCGAGTGGCGAGCGTCTCTGCGTGGAGGACGCCGGTGTCGACGAACACCACGTCGAGCGCGAGGCCGGCTCCGGCGGCCTCGTGGCACAGGGCGGTCCCGGCTCGCTGCATGCTCGACAAGATCGCCGCGCGCGCGCCGAACGCGGCCCACACCGCGCGCAAGACCTCGACCGGGGTGAGGCGGGCGAGCGCCAGCTCGAGCGCTTCGAGCGCGGAGGCCGGGAGCAACATCGTGGAGCCGACAGGGTAGCTCACGATCGCCGAGCGCGCCCCGGGTAGGCTGGTTTGGTGTAGGCTTCGCCCGCCGTCGTGCCTTCTCGCTCCGAGGATTTCCTGAAAGAGCTCGACTCGAGCCTCCTCTCGTTCGTGGGCGCGGGCCGCGTCAAGAGCCCGATCGACGAGCTGGGCGCGCGGCGCTTCTTGTTCATCACGGGCAAGGGGGGCGTCGGCAAGACGAGCGTGTCCGCGGCGATCGCGACCGCGCTCGCCGCGCGCGGCAAGCGCGTGCTCATCGCGATGCCTCACACCAAGGAGCGCCTCTCCGCCGTGCTGGGGACCAAGCCGATCGGCGAGGACGTCGTCGAGTGTCAGCCCGGCATCTGGGCCGTCAACATCGTGCCCGACATCGCCCTCTACGAGTACGGGCTGATGGTCATCAAGGTGAAGACCCTCACCAACGCGGTCTTCAAGAACGAGTACATCAAGGCCTTCTTGCGCGCCGTGCCCGGCATGTACGAGTGGTCGATGCTCGGAAAGGCGTGGTTCCACACCACCGAGGTCGCCCCGGACGGTCGCCCGCGCTTCGACGTCGTCATCTTCGACGCGCCCGCGACCGGCCACGGGCTCGACATGCTCCGGGTGCCGAAGGTCATCCTCGACGTGGCGCCGCCCGGCGTCCTGCGACGAGACGCCGAGCAGGCGGTGGCGCTGTTCCGGGATCCCGAGCGCAGCGGGATCATCGTGGTCACGCTCCCCGAGGAGATGCCCGTCACCGAGACGATCGAGCTCGTCGGGGCCGTCGAGCAAGAGCTGGGGATGCCCGTGCTGCGCATCATCGTGAACGGCCTCATGGCGCCGCTGTTCGACGACCGGGAGCGCAAGGCCCTCACCTCGCAGCGAGAGCTGCTGACCCTCGCGGCGGCCGACCGCGCAGCGAAGGGGGTGCGAGCCTCGATCGTCGCCGCTGCGCGCCGCGCCCTGCGCGAGACCGTGCAGCGCGACAGCGTCCGCAGGCTGCTCACGACCCGGCCCGAGCGCGTGATCATGCTGCCCTTCCTGTTCGACGACGCCTCGACGCGCGCGGGCACGGTTCACCTCGCCGAGGTGCTCGGCGCGCCGGTCATCGCGGGGCGCGGAGGCGGCTCGACGTGAGGCGGCTCGCGCCGCTCACCGTCGTCCTCGCGCTCGCGTGCGGAGACACGGCCGCTGACGACACCACCTCTTCGACCACGTCCTCCACGGGGGGAGGGGGCGCCGCGAGCGGGGGTGGCGGCGCGTCCGGCGGAGGAGGGGTCGCGTCGGGAGGTGGAGGGTCGACCAGCGCGGGCTGCCCCTCGTGCGGCGACGTCGTCGATCTCTCGACCCCCAAGAGCGCCGGCCTCGTCGAGGCCTCCGGCCTGGCGGCGAGCGGTGTTCACCCGGGCGTCTTCTGGGCGCACAACGACTCTGGCGACTCGGCGCGCTTGTTCGCCTTCAGCGAGGACGGCGCGGCCCGCGGCACCTACGACGTCGCGGGGCTCGACCCGGTCGACTGGGAGGACATGAGCCGCGGCCCTTGCGCCGACCCGGCGAAGAGCTGCCTGTACATCGGCGACATCGGCGACAACGGTCGCTCGCGCTCCACGTACACCCTCGTGCGCGTCGAGGAGCCCGCGGCGCTCGCGCCGGGCGGCGCGACCCTCACCCCCGAGGTGTTCACCTTCCAGTACCCCGACGGCTCGCACAACGCCGAGGCGCTCATGGTCCACCCACAGACCGGCGTCGTGTACATCGCGACGAAGAGCGCGCGGGCGACGCGCGTGTACGCCTTCCCGACCCCGCTAGACGCGACGCAGACGATGACCCTCGAGGATGTGGGGCAAGCGACGGTGCCCGACCTGCTCGCGCTCGTCACGGGGGGCGATATCCACCCCGCTGGAGACGGCGTGTTGCTGAGGACGTATTCGACCGTCTGGTACTACCCCATCGCGCGCGGGCAGACCGTCGGCGCGGCGCTCGCGGGCACGCCCTGCGCGCTGCCGACGCCGGTCGAGGGGCAGGGAGAGACGGTGGCGTTCACGCTCACCGGCGACGGCTACCGCACCCTGAGCGAAGGCGCGGGCGAGGTCCTGCACGGCGTCAGCTGCCGGTGATGTCGGCATCGGCGTCGGTATCGGTATCGGCATCGGTATCGGCATCGGCATCGGCATCGGTATCGGTATCGGTATCGGCTGCGGCATCGGTATCGGTATCGGTATCGGAGTCGGTAGCGGCATCGGAGTCGGTATCGTTATCGGTCCCAGTGTCGGCGTTGGGCTCGGCATGACGCTCGGTCGCGGGCCTTGAGCGGAGACGACCTGGCGTCCCAGCGGAACGGCCGCCCGGTTGCCGGGGTCGTGGGTCAGCCTTGTGGCGCACGTCCCGCGCCAGCGCGGGCGCGGGGTGGGGATAGGCTCAGGAGCGGCCTCCTGGCCGCGCCGGCGCTGTCACGGCCCCTGCGCCTTCGAGGGCATGACCCACGACCCCAGCAACTCAGCACCGAGCATCCCACGGTTCCCACACCACAACCTCGACGCCTATGCGATCGCGCTCGAGGCCTTGTGTCGAGCAGACGCCCTCGCGAAGCATCTGCCTCGCGGTTATGGGCCGTTGAGCGACCAGCTGAGGCGGGCCAGCCAATCCGCGTTCCTGCAGCTCGCCGAGGGCGTGGCCCGCAGCGGCGCGGACCGAGCGCAGCGGCTGCGAGGCGCGCGGGCGGAGGCCTGCGAAGCCGCCGCTTGCGTCGAAGCCCTCGGGCGGCTCGGCCTTGCGTCGAGCGCCGAGGTCGCCGAGTTGCTCCTGCTCCTCGGTCGGCTCGGAGCCATGCTCACCAAGCTTGCTCGCTGACAGCTCGCTCGGGGGCGGCCCGGCAGATGGCGCCGGCCGACCCCGACCTCGTAGCCAAGGACGCCCCCGATGCCGCCGCCGCCGCGAAAGACGTCGCCGACGCCGATACCGAGGCTGCAGCCGAGGCCGATACCGAAGCCGACATCGAAATCGATGCCGATACCGATGCCGATGCCGCAGTCAATGTCGATCGCTGCCGATGTCGATGCCGATGTCAGGAGCGCCCACATGCCGACACGTCACGGTGAGGGCAAGAGGCCTCACAGTTGACGGTCTCGCCGACGCGGCCCGAACATGGTCGCAACATGGGGGCTACATGGCGCGGGCGGTCCGTCTCTCCTCTCCTCTCCTGTGCGTCCTGCCAAGCCCTGAACTGGAGGAAGCGATGTAGCCCAGACAACGCGGAAACCAGCTGTCGTGTCCCAGCGGGTTGAAATCCCGTCCGACCAAACGGCGCCGAAAGGCGGAAGCGAGTCTTGCGCGGTCGTAGGCAGCACACGGGCGACCGTGACCGCGAAGCGTAGACAGCGAGCGAGCAGGCCGTGTGATTGGGCCGCGTAATGTGAGAAGTGACGAGAGCCGACGGCCCGGGAGAAGCCGGAAGGCAGCATCGCGAGGAGCAGACTCAGGGCGTGAGCCCGGCGGCGTATGTCCTCGCGGTCTCGTCGCGGTCGTAGAGCAGGGCATGCAGCGAAGGGGACACCGGGGAACAGGAGAGATCCCACCTGCTGGACGAGGGTGACCTCGGACGAAGCACCGCGGCGACGCAAGGAAGCCCGGTGTGGCACGTGGGAAGTCGGAGCGCCGCGTACGAGCGACGACGTCGGGGAACCGTCTCGAGGACCCGACCGAGCAAAGGCGGCGCCGTGCAGTGGACCTGATCGAGGGCTCAGATGACCGAGACCGAGAGCTCGAACGACATCTCCAGGAGACTCGATCAGATAGCAAGAGCGGCGAGGGCGCGTCCCGGTGCCATCACCACGCTCGCGCACCACATCGACCTCGCGTGGCTGCGCGAGGCGCATCGACGCACTCGGAAGGACGGGGCATGCGGCGTGGACGGACGGAGCAGCGGGGAGTACGCGATGAAGTTGGAGGACAACCTCCGATCGCTGCTCGACCGCGCGAAGTCGGGCATACCGCGCGCCGCCCGTGCGCCGCGTCCACATCCCGAAGGATGGGAAGGAGACGCGACCTCTCGGGATCCCGACGTTCGAGGACAAGGTGCTGCAGCGCGCAGTCGCGATGCTGTTGGAGGCCGTCTACGAGCAGGACTTTCTGGACTGCTCGTTCGGCTTCCGTCCGGGCGCTCGGCGCAACAAGCGCTGAACGTCCTTCAAACGGCGGCGGTGAACAGTGCGGGTGGGTGGGCAATCGAGGTCGACATCCGGAAGTTCTTCGACAGCGTCGATCATGCGGTGCTGAGGGAAGTGCTTCGCCGGCGAGTGCGAGATGGCGTGATCCTGCGCCTGATCGGAAAGTGGCTCAACGCAGGCGTGCTGGAGGACGGCGCGGTGAAGCGCCTCGACTCTGGGACGCCTCAAGGAGGGGGTGATCTCGCCGATGCTGGCGAACATCCTGCTCCACGAGGTGCTCGACGCGTGGTTCCAGGACGAGGTGAAGCCCCGGCTGCGAGGTCAGGGCACGCTCGTTCGCTACGCGGACGACGCCGTGATGATGTTCTCGACGGAAGCCGACGCGAAGCGAGTGTTCGACGTCTTGCCGAAGCGATTCGCCAAGTACGGACTCACGCTGCATCCGGAGAAGACGAAGCTCGTCGCCTTCGAGCGACCAGACCGTCCCTACCGGACCGATCGCGACGACGGTCCGGGACCCCTGCGCCCTGGAACCTTCGACTTCCTCGGCTTCACCATCCACTGGGGCAAGGGCCTCGATGGGAAGTGGCTGGTACAGACACGAACATCCAAGAGCCGCTTCCAGCGCACGCTGAAGGCCATCGCGACGTGGTGCCAGATGCATCGTCACCACGCCATCGGTGATCAGCAGCGCGCGCTGAACCAGAAGCTTCGTGGCCACTACGCCTACTTCGGGAGGCGTGGGAACTCCGGACGCCTCTGGGACGTGTACGCACGCGCCGTTGGAACGTGGCGCAGGTGGTTATCACGTCGATCGCATAGAGCGCAGATCACCTGGTCCGCGATGACACGGCTGCTCGAGCGGTATCCGCTCGCTCGGCCCAGAGCAAGGATCGTCTCGTAGCGAATCCGCCGCACGAGGAGCCGGATGCGGTAGTCCCGCACGTCCGGATCTGTGGGGGCCCCGGGAAGAAATTCCCGGGGCTACCCGACCTCCTCTCCTCTCCTCTTCGCTCTGCTCGCGGTCTCGTGTGAAGACGGCGCGGACGAGACGGTAGGCACGAGCGAGCAAGCGGTGACCTGCCGCGCGGTGGAGCTGTCGATCTCGCGCAGCCCCGGGTCCGCGTGGACGACCGACGAAGAGACGCTGTCACCAGCGATGTCGTTCGTGCTGCCGGATCGGTTGACGGTGGTCGCCAACAACGCAGGGCTGCATGACGTCACGCTCAGCTACCGCCTCGGCGAAGCGCTCCACACCTGCCTCTACCGCGCGCGGTGGAAGCCGGTTGGGCAGCCGGATCAGTTCGTGTCGTGCACCTCGGGCGCGGTGCCGGGGGACGCGATCGAGGCGGATTGGGTAGCTCTGAGCTCGGGTGGCTCGCCCGCCACGATCACGATGACGCTCGAGGAGACGCTGCCCTGCGACGGGGGCGTGGGAGGCGGCACCGCAACCGGCGGCACCGGACAAGGTGGGCTGTCCGTGGGCGGCTTCGGCGGCAGCGGCACCGGCGGCGTCTCGCACGGAGGCGCAGGGCAAGGCGGCTCGATGGCGCAGGGCGCAGGCGGTCTCGGTGGAGCCGGTGGCGTCGGCGGACACGGCGGCGTGGGTCAGGGAGGGCTCGGCGGCGACGGCGGAGTTGCTGGCACTGGCGGCGCGGGCGCCGCCGGAGGGAGCGGGGGCGCGGGCGGGCAAGGGGGCGAAGGCGGAAGCGGCGGCGGCGTCTCCTGCGCCGATATCGTGGACGACGGCGACCCCTGCACGATCGACCGCTGCGATCCGAGCGGCGCGCTCGTGCGCACGTGCAGCGCGCTGGATCCCACCGTCTCGACCACGCTCTACGACGCGCTGTCGTTCTTGTTCGAGACCGAGCCGCTGGTGCAGACCGGCGTCGCGCCGGGCACCATCGACGTCGTGGCGGTAGCCGGGATCACGGGGCGCGTCGTCGGCCCGGACGGGCTCGGGCTCTCCAACGTCAGCGTGACCATCCTCGGCCACCCCGAGTACGGCGCGACCCTCACGGACGCGACGGGCCGCTACATCCTCGCCGTCAACGCCAGCCATCGGCTGACGCTCGACCTCCAGGCCGCCGGCTTCATCCGCGCGCAGCGCGCCGTCGAGGCGCCGATGCAGCACATCGCGCACGCGGCCGACGTGATGTTGAGCGTGGCCAACGCGAGCGCGACCTTCGTGGACCTGGAAGCGATCACGGAGCCGACGCCGGCGCTCGGCGCGGTCGAGAGCGACGACGCCGGCCCGCGCCAAGGCGCGCTGCTCTTCACACCCGGGACCACGGCCGCCATGCGCTTTCCGGACGGCTCGACGCAAGCCTCGAGCACGCTGACCGTGCGCATCACCGAGCTCACGGTGGGGGCCGACGGTCCGCGCCGGATGCCGGGCGAGCTGCCCGACAACACCGCCTACACGTATGCCGTCGACCTCCAAGCGGACGAGGCCGTCGCCGGAGGCGCCAAGCACGTCTCGCTGAGCGAGCCAGCGAGCTACTTCCTCGAAAACTTCATTGGCGCACCGGTTGGCACCGCCGTGCCAGCCGGCACCTACGACTACGAGCAAGGCCTGTGGGTGGCCGACCCCGACGGGCGCGTGGTGCAGCTCGTCTCGATCAGCGGCGGCCTCGCCGACCTCGACATCACCGGCGACGGAGTCGTCGACTCGGCGTCCGCCATCGAAGCGATCGGGATCTCGGAGGACGAGCGGGCGTGGCTCGCTACGCGCTACGCGGCGGGGACGGAGCTGTGGCACACGGAGATCGCCCACTTCTCGGTGGTCGACCTCAACAACATGAAGGGCTGCCCTGCCTGCGAGGGGCCGCCGGATTTCCCCATCACGACCGACGACACGTGCTCCGCGGAGGAGGAGGTCGCGTCGGTGATCGAGTGCACCAACCAGACCTTCGGGGAGGACGTGCCGGTCGCGGGCACGCCGTACAGCCTGCACTATCGCAGCGACCGAGTACCCGGGCGCGCAGCCGCGCGCCGTGTGACGGTGCCGATCACCGACGACACGGTGTCTCCCGTGCTTCGCGCGATCGTGGTGCGGCTGCGCGTGGCGGGGCGGCAGATCGAGCAGCGCGTCGAGTGCCCATGCTCGCCCAACCAGAGCACGACGATCGAGTGGGACGGGCTGGACCTGTTCGGGCGCACAACGCACGGGCACCAGCCGGCGGAGATCGAGCTCGCCTACGAGTACCCGTGGGGGAGCAGAGCACCTTCGCCGCGGGTGGACGGGCTCACCTCATTCGGGACTTGGCTGCCCGACCTCGAGCTGGACGTCGACAATGTGCGCAACATCGCTGAGATCCGGGCGCGCCGACGGCTCGATCTTGGACGCTCGGGCAACGAGGTCCACGGGCTCGGGCGGTTCTCATTGGACGCCGTGCACACCTACGATCCGGCGAGCCGCACCCTGTACCGCGGGGACGGCTCACGCCGCCGCGGCGATGCGGTGACAAGCACTCTGGAGCCGCTCCACATCAAGGGTCTCAACGACAACCTGTGGGACACCCTCGCGCTGCCCGACGGCGGCTTCCTCATGAGCCTCGCCTCCGGCCTCTATCGCCGAGGTCCAGATGGGGCCGACACCAAGATCGGCCCCCACGTCTCGGAGGGCTGCACCACCGCCTTCGAGATCCCAGCCTTGCAGTCGTGTTACGCGAAGCTGCTCTCCAACCTGGCGCTCGGTCCCGACGGGAGCATTTACGCGACCACCGACGGAGGCTCACGCATCGTGCGCATCCGCCAGAACGGGATCCTGACGCACGTCGCAGGGAGCTCGTTCAATGGCGAGACTGGCGACGGCGGGCTGGCGACGGCAGCGCTCGTGGGTTGTCGCTCGATCGCCGTCGGTTCCGACGGGGCCGTCTACTGCGGCGGCAACACCACGCTTCGACGCATCGGCCCCGAGGGCACCATCCGCACGGTCGCGGGCGGGGCTGGCACCATGAATGGCAACGACATCCCGGCGGCGCAGGCGCAGCTCCGCACCGTGGTCGACATGACCTTCCTGCGCGACGGATCCCTCCTGCTCAACACGGAAGGGCTCACCAGCCAGCTGCGGAAAATCGGCACCGACGGCGTCATCCGCTGCGTCGCCGGCTGCGGCGGTGCATCGTACGCCGACGGCGAGCCGGCGCTGCCCGCCCTGCTCGATCGCGCCGACGACATCGCCGAAGGCCCCGATGGCACGCTGTACTTCACCGCGGCAGTGGCCCAGCTCGCGCCGAACGGCTCCACGATCTTCCGCAAGGCCATCCGCACGATCGGTCTCGACGGTCGCCTCGGCACCCTGGCAGGGCTCGGCGGACCCGCGTGTCCCGACTACGTCAACCTGTGCGGCGTCGACGGCCCGGCGCTGAGCGCAAACTTCAGCCCGAGCAGCCTCTCGATCGGCGCCGACGGCAAGGTCTTCGGACACACCCCGCAGATGGTCTTCGGTCTGACCGCTGACTTGCCGTCGTTTGCGCGCAGCGGCTTCGTGGTGACCGAGGCCGACGGCCGCACGTCGTACCTGTTCGACGCGCAAGGCCGGCACCTCGAGACCTTCGACGCCGACACGGGCGTGGTCACCCTCACCATCGCGCACGACGGGGAAGGGCGCGTCGGCTCGCTCACCGACCGCGACGGCTTGGTGACGACGATCTCGCGTGACCCAGCGGGCACACCGCTCGAGATCGTGGGCCCGTACGGTCACCGCACTGGGCTCGGCCTCGATGCGGGCGGATATCTCAACCGCATCGAGGACCCCGAGGGAGGCGCCTGGATCGCCGACTACGACGAGCTCGGGCTCATGCTCTCGTGGACCAACCGCAACGGCCACCAGAAGACCCTCACCTGGGACTCGGGCGGTCTCCTGCAATCGGTCACCGACGCGGCGCTCGCGACGACCACGCTCACCGCTGTGAGCACGGCCGCCGGCCGAGCGGTCACCCTCGAGAGCGCCCTCGGGCGCACCCGCACCTACGGCCTCGCGCAGGCGGCGGGACCGAGCGAGGTGCGCGCCAACACGGGGCGCAACGGCCTGACCACAACGTCTACCCGCACCGGCGCGGCGACCACCTCGGTCACCTTCCCGGACGGCACCGTCACCTCGATCACCCGCGCCCCCGACCCTCGCTTCGGGATGGCGTCGCCCTACGTGGCCGAGCACGTCGTCACCCTCCTGAGCGGCCTCACCAAGACCGTGAACCGCACGCGCGCCGTGACGCTCGCTGGGCCTGGGGCGCTCTTCGAGCTCGAGACGCGCACCGAGGTGACGACGCTCAACGGACGCTCGTGGTCCACCACCTATGACAAGAGCACGAGCGAGGTGACCACGATCCTCCTGAGGGCCGCGTTGCGACGCGGGTGCTCGACGCCCTCGGGCGCACGATCGAGGTGCACGCACCGGGTAGCCTGCCGGTCTCGATCGGGTACGATCTCGACGGAAGGCCCCTCGTCACCGCGCAGGGCACGCGCTCGACCGTCATCAGCTACGGGCCCGACGGCATGATCGCCTCGATCACCGACCCCCTATCGCGCACCACCGTCTTCACGCGGGACGCCGTGGGCCGCGTGACAGCCGAAGAGCGGCCGGACCTCGCCATCACCACTCTGGGCTACGACCTCGAGGGCAACAACACCGCCGTCACCCCGCCCAGCAAGCCTGCGCACGGCATGAGCTACAGCCTCGTCGAGCTGCTCGAGAGCTACACGCCGCCTACGCTCGCGAGTGGTGGTGGTGGTTCGACCGCGTACACCCACGACCTCGACCGCGCGCTGACCGAGGTCCTCCAGCCCGGCCCGCGCCTCATCGAGCACGCCCACGATGCGGCGGGGCGGCCCTGAGACCACCACCTTCCCGGGCGGCGTCATCACCCGCACTTACGACGCTACCACGGGCGAGCTCACCAGCCTCGCAGGTCCCGACGTCACCCTGACCTCGGCGTACGACGGCCGGCTCCTCAAGGCCGTCGCGATGACCGGCCCCGTCGCCGGCACCGTCGCCTGGCAACACGACAGCGCCTTCCGTGTGATCGAGGAGCGCGTCAACGGCGCCCACCCCGCCGCCTTCGCCTTCGACGACGACGACCTGCTCACGCAGGCTGGCGGCCTCACCCTCACCCGGGACCCCGTGACCGGCTTCGTCACCCAAGCGGCCGCGGGACTCATCACCGAAGCCTGGACGTACAACGACTACGGCGAGGTCGAGACCTACACGGCCTCGGTCGGCGGCGTCGTCCAGGTCGCGTGGAGCTACGTGCGGGACGACCTCGGCCGCATCGTCGAGAAGACCGAGACGACGCCCGCCGGCACCCGTGTGCTCGTGTACGAATACGACCTCGCGGCTCGGCTCGCGGCGGTCTACGAGGACGGCCTCCTCGTCGAGAGCTACGGCTTCGACGACAACGGCAACCGTCTCTCGAGCCTCAACGCCGACGGCGTCTTCGACGCCGCGTTCGACGACCAGGACCGAATCCTCGAGTACGGCGACGAAGTGTTCACGTGGACCGATAACGGCGAACTGCTGGCGAAGGTCGACGCTGCGACCGGGGACACCACGACCTTCGCGTACGATGCCCTGGGCAACCTCCGCGGTGTTGGACTCCCGGACGGCGATCTCGTCGAGTACCTCGTCGATGGCAGGGGAAGGCGCGTCGGCAAGCTGGTCAACGGCGTCTTGGTGAAGGGCTGGTTGTGGAGGGGACAGCTCCAACCTGTCGCGGAGCTCGACGGCGCGGGCAACGTGGTCGCGAGGTTTGTCTACGCCGGCGGCGTCAACGTGCCGGCGCTGATGGTGACGCCGACGGCCACGTACCGGCTCGTCACCGACCACCTCGGCAGCGTGCGGCGGGTGGTGGACGTCGCGACGGGCGCCGTCGTGCAGGAGCTCGAGTTCGACGCTTGGGGCCGGGTCTTGCTGGACACGAGCCCGGGCCTTCAGCCATTTGGGTTTGCCGGTGGGCTCTACGACCCGGACACGGGGCTCGTGCGGTTTGGCGCGCGGGACTACGACGCGGAGACCGGGCGGTGGACGGCGAAGGATCCCATCAGGTTTGATGGGGGCGACAACCTATACGCGTACATCGGTGGGAACCCGGCGCTTGTCCCTGATCCAAGCGGCCTGTGCGCGGGCGTGCTCGAGTGCGCTTGGGAGTTGGGGGAGGCCGCCGGGGAGACCGCCGGGAGGATAACCTTCGGAGCAGCCGGCGGAGCGACGCTTGCTGCGCTTGGCGTGGGAGCAGCCATACTAACGTGGGCTTCACCTACAGCGACTGGGCCCGGTGAATGCGCTGACATCGTTTGCGGGCAGAGCTATGTGAAGCCTCCGGACTCGCCAACATGCCCCGCTCCCGATATCGACAACTTCGATGACCCTACCCTACCCCCAGGGCCCGGGTTCGAATGGCGAGGCAAGGGGGAACCAGGAAGTGGCAAGGGCAACTGGCACAATCCGGAAACTGGAGACTCGTTGCATCCTGATTTGACCCATCCTCCTCCTTTGGGCCCTCACTGGGATTGGCAGAACGATGAATCAGGATGGGACAACGGTTGGCGGATCAGGCCAGACGGCTCGATTTCTCCGAAATAGATGCAGTTGACGAAATGATTACCCGCGGAAAGCTATCCGTCTCCGTCAAGCGTGTTTCCGTCGACGTAGAAGCGGCGCGCCAAGAGCCATGCATGAGCGGAGATCTGCCCTTCGCCGAGGTCGATGTCTCAATCGACGACAGAGTGTCGTACACACACAATCCCGATCGCGTCTGGTGGCAAATGTTGCTCAGCCTCCTTCCGGGCCGAACTGCATTCATCTATGAGCCAACCCTGGGGGCGCGAGGTTACCTCGACCGATGGCGCGTTCCGTGGGTACGGAGCCACGTAGAGCTGTGGCCGGATCAAGTGCGTCCTCTGGAGGTTGCGCGCGTGGATGAGCAGTTCCTTGTAGAAGCGGGGGCTCAGTCAGAAGAAAACTGGCTCTCGCTAATGAACGCGGTGGTCCACGCCACGGCAAGCAGCGTCCTTATTCACCAGGGTCCGTCTGGACAGGCCGTGGCAGCACTGAGTCCGCTGGCGTTGACGATCTCAACGGAGCATGAGTGGAATGGTGGCCGCTTTTACTTCTACGACGAAGGACTCGGTGACCCGCTCGAGTTCGTTGCAAGCGCTTTCGACCAAGCGGTCTCGGTAGCGCCGGTTCGATGGGCCGAGGATGGAGCGGAGTGACCTCGCTTGCCTGGGCATCCTGCTGAAGCACGATGAACTTGACCTGCCTGGATTCTCTGGGCCAGCAGTTCCTGGAGAGTTGCTCCCGCGCCCATTCTTGTTGAATCCAACTTCTTTTTTGCGAATTCGCTTGGCGTGACACGGCGTACTGACGATGTGGACGGTCCTCCTTGCAGCCTGGCTCGGAATCACGCCGCTGGTGGTCGTGGGCACCGCTGTGGCTATCGCGCACGTTTCGGAGCGTTCGCACCGAGTTGCGGTCGTGTATGCGGCCTTGGCGCTCCTGCCGGGCGCGATCCTCATGGTCCCCCATATGCTCGGCGGGAGGGGCCTTTTCTCGTCCTTCGCGCCCGAGGGTTTCACGGTATTGTTCGGGTTCCTGGGTATACCACTCGGGCTTCTGGCGCTCGTCGCCAGCTTGCGGTACGCACCAATGCGATCGATC
Organism: Polyangiaceae bacterium; assembly: GCA_016719945.1. GTDB lineage: Bacteria > Myxococcota_A > Polyangia > Polyangiales > Polyangiaceae > Xiheicaenibacterium. The sequence goes on from JADJYE010000010.1 coordinate 230,292, forward strand.
GGCTGGTGCTTGAACGCTCTACGCGCGGCAATCGCATCGAGCTGGCTGCTTGCCGCAGCAATCGCCTTTCTGGTCGTAGTGCATGTCTGAGACGGCTGAGAGCCCCCGGACGGGAGCGAGGCCTATCTCGAGGGGATGTGAGTGCTGTTCCGACGCGAAGAACTTTGTGCCGAACGCCGGCGTTGAGCTGCGGCCCGTGAGGGAGCGCCGAAGGCGCGACCGAGCGAAGGCCGTCAGCTCCAACGCGCAGTTCGGCGTGCATGTGCGACCGGCTCGCCCGACCCTCACGTGGACGTCGCCGCTTGCGGCCCCGGCCTCACCCGCCCTCGGCGAGCGCAGCCGCCACCTGCGCGACGGCCTCTGCGACCCGCTGCTGCACGAGGGCGCGCGGCAGACGGAGCACCCGGTAGCCCATGCGAGCGAGGTCGCGGTCGCGGCGTGCGTCCGCCGCCACGCGTTGGGCGTGGACCTCGCCATCGACTTCGACCACGAGCTTGGCGCGCGGCGCGAGGAAGTCGACGATGTAGCGCCCGAGCACAGCCTGCCTGCGGAAGGGTGTGCCGAGCCGGCTACCGCGCAGGGCCTGCCAGAGCAGCGCTTCGGTGAGCGTGGGTGCCTTCCGAAACGCGGCGGCGCGTGCGACGATGGTGCAATGGGGTGTGCGCAAGAGGACCTCCCGAGCCCGGCGCCCTGGCCGGGCTTCGGCGCCCCTTGGCGCAGGTGGCGTGACGCGCTCGGCCAACGCTCGCGCCGCGATGGACCGGCCCGCGACCTCCAGGCCACCACGCTCAGCGACGAGCGCGGCGCGCCACCTGCGCCGCCAAGCCGGAGCCCGGCCAGGGTGCCGCGCGACGGCCGCCGCCGCGGACGCCCGCCTCGCAACGCTCGCCCCTCGAGCGCAGCGCAATCGCCCCAGCCTCATCCCCGTCGAGCACCCACCCCCTCCCGGTCTTGGCTGTCACGTCCAAGCAAGGCGAGGCCTACCCCTCCCGCACGCGCGCAGGCCGGCAACGCCGGCCGAGCACGTGCAAGGGAGGGGAGGAGGCGCGAAGCGCCGGGGGGGTCGGGCATCATTGACGGACCCGACGGCATGATCGCCTCGATCACCGACCCCCTATCGCGCACCACCGTCTTCACGCGGGACGCCGTGGGCCGTGTGATCGCCGAAGAGCGGCCGGACCTCGCCATCACCAGTCTGGGCTACGATCTCGAGGGCAACAACACCGCCGTCACCCCGCCCAGCAAACCTGCGCACGGCATGGGCTACAGCCTCGTCGAGCTGCTCGAGAGCTACACGCCGCCTACGCTCGCGAGTGGTGGTGGTGGTTCGACCGCGTACACCCACGACCTCGACCGCGCGCTGACCGAGGTCCTCCAGCCCGGCCCGCGCCTCATCGAGCACGCCCACGATGCGGCGGGGCGGCTCGAGACCACCACCTTCCCGGGCGGCGTCATCACCCGCACTTACGACGCTACCACGGGCAAGCTCACCAGCCTCGCAGGTCCCGACGTCACCCTGACCTCGGCGTACGACGGCCGGCTCCTCAAGGCCGTCGCGATGACCGGCCCCGTCGCCGGCACCGTCGCCTGGCAACACGACAGCGCCTTCCGTGTGATCGAGGAGCGCGTCAACGGCGCCCACCCCGCCGCCTTCGCCTTCGACGACGACGACCTGCTCACGCAGGCTGGCGGCCTCACCCTCACCCGGGACCCCGTGACCGGCTTCGTCACCCAAGCGGCCGCGGGACTCATCACCGAAGCCTGGACGTACAACGACTACGGCGAGGTCGAGACCTACACGGCCTCGGTCGGCGGCGTCGTCAGGTCGCGTGGAGCTACGTGCGGGACGACCTCGGCCGCATCGTCGAGAAGACCGAGACGACGCCCGCCGGCACCCGTGTGCTCGTGTACGAATACGACCTCGCGGCTCGGCTCGCGGCGGTCTACGAGGACGGCCTCCTCGTCGCGAGCTACGGCTTCGACGACAACGGCAACCGTCTCTCGAGCCTCAACGCCGACGGCGTCTTCGACGCGACCTTCGACGATCAGGACCGGATCCTCGAGTACGGCGACGAGGTCTTCACCTGGACCGACAACGGCGAGCTCTACGCAAGCACCGACACCGCGACCGGCGACACCACGACCTATGCCTATGACGCCGTGGGCAACCTGCGCGGCGTCGGGCTCCCGAACGGCGATCTGGTCGAGTACTTGGTGGATGGCCGAGGACGGCGGGTCGGCAAGAGGGTCAACGGCGTGCTCGATCGCGGGTGGCTCTGGCGCGGCCAGCTGCAGCCGGTGGCGGAGCTCGACGGCGCGGGCAACGTGGTCGCCAGGTTTGTCTACGCCGGCGGCGTCAACGTGCCGGCGCTAATGGTCACACCCACGGCCACGTATCGGTTGGTAACTGACCACCTCGGCAGCGTGAGGCAGGTCGTGGATGTCGCTGCGGGCACCGTGGTGCAGGAGCTCGATTACGACGCCTGGGGGCGCGTGCTGGTCGACACGAATCCCGGGCTGCAGCCTTTTGGGTTTGCCGGCGGGCTGTACGACCCGGACACGGGGCTCGTGCGGTTTGGCGCGCGGGACTACGACGCGGAGACCGGGCGGTGGACGGCGAAGGATCCGATTCGGTTTGGGGGTGGGGTGAACTTGTATGCGTACGCGCGCAGTACGCCCAATATGCGCGTTGACCCAGCAGGACTCTCTCCTGGCGATGAATACAGTTCTAGGCTGGAGGCCGGCATTGACGCGCTCGAGGATATTCGCAGCGGAACTCTGGATGGCAACGGCAGTCCCGTTATCCCGGAGATCGAGTACGCGGGACTTATCTACGAGCTTCCCAATGGTAATTTTTCATACGCTCCACCGATGCCAGGGGATTCATTTTACAGCGATCCTTGGGATACGTTCTCATTGTGCCCTTCGGGGGCAAGATTCGCTGGCGACTATCACTCCCACCCGCTGGACCCACCCAGCTCAATCACGGAAGAATTCTCAGGCCCGGACCTGCGCACCTCGGCTCGGGATTCCCGCAACAACGGCGACGCCGGCTGGCTTAGCCTGATGTTGGGCTCGGACGGAACAGTTGGAGCCCACTTTCCCTACTACGATGTTACCTATTATTGGCGACCGTGGTCATGGTGACGCTCAGGGCGCCAGTGGGGGCCGCGGTGGCTATCGTCGTGTGTGGTGGTTGTCTTTCCGCGCCATCTGCCAAGAGTCACGGTCCGGCGGACTCGAAGTGTGAGTGGGGAACTGAGCCCGGCGATGTGCAAGACGTCGAGATTCGGACCTTGGTTTCTGATCCTTCGAGATACGAAGGCCAAGTGGTGGGGATTGTCGGTCACGCAGACCTGGGCGTTGAACGCAACGCGCTCTACGTGTCTGAGGATGCCAGGGAGCGCCGACTCTATGAGCATGCCGCTCAAGTCTGGATCGCTGGCGTGCGTGCAGATGCTCCGCTCCTTGAGTTGTGCAATGGACGCGTCCTTCGTGTGGTCGGTCGCGTCAGCGTGGATAGCCAGGCGAACCCTATTTGGGGTGCGCGGCTGCGCCCCGCGTATCGCCTCGAGGAGGTGAAGTAGTTCGCTTGGGCAGGTGTTAGCGCGCACCCCCGATGGGTCGTTCGGGCCTCCCGGCGATCCCGCAGGATGATGGCGTAGCGGAGACCGACGAGGGCAAACCCATCAGCGTCGCGGACTGGGCCCGATCGGCGAGGGCGTCGTAACAGCCCTGCTGGGAGGGGAGCATCGGCGCGTAGCTGGCCCACAAAAAGGCGACGGGGGAGATCGTTTGCCGGCGCTCCCCCCGTCGTGCTCCTGCATCGGTGGATCGGAGCAACCACTTCGTCGTTCATCCGACGTTCGACGTCAACTTCTGGGCAGCGAGGACGCCTACCGTCGAAGCCGCCCGCCCAGCGCGGTGCCCCCGATGCAAGGTCGCGAGCCGGCGGCCCGGGATGCGTCTCGGCCTCGTCGGGCACGGCCTTCGCGATCGGCAGGTGCGAGGACCACGCGCGCCGGCGGGGCGACCGATCACGGTCGTCATCCCGACGCGCCGCTTCCTCTGCGTCGAGTGCGCTGCGGTCGTCACCGTGGCGCCGCGTGGAGTCGTTCGACGGCGCCACTTCGGCGCCGCTGCGATCGGGCTGGCGCTATTCCTCTTCGGCGTCCTCGAGCGGAGCGCACGCGGGGTTCAGCGAGCGATCTCCGGCTGGGGTCTGGGCGCCTCCTGCTGGCGGACGCTGGCTCGCTGGATCGAGGCCGCCAGGAGCCGCGCTCTGCTGCGGGCCCCACGGGCCTCCCTCGACGGGCTCGCTCGGCGCCAAGTCGCGGCCTTGGTGGGTCGGTCCGTTCAAGCGCTCGCCGCCGCTTCTGCGGGCGGCGATCTCGAGCGGGTGTTCGCCGGCAGCGAGCAGCTTCGGTGAGGGGCGATGGGACACATCGGAGGCGATCACGAGCCCCACCTGCCTCGTCCGCTGCGGGCGGACCTGTGCGCTGGTGCTGAGCGACAACTACACCTCCCCAGCGACGACAACTACATCGCCCCATCCTTGGAGGCATGACTCGTCGGCCGGGCGCCGGCCCTCCACAGGATGGAGAGGCAGGCAGCTTGCGACCGGTGAGCGACGCTCAAGCGAGGAAACTGATGGAGGAGATGAGCAAGCACGGCCGAATCGGCGACGCCGCGATGAAGGCCGGGATGGATCGGAAGACGGCGCGCAGGTATGTGCAGGCTGGGAAGCTACCGTCGGAGATGGTGGCGCCCCCGGGCCTGGAGGACGCGCGAGGACCCGTTTGCGGAGGACTGGGCTGAGGTCGTCGCGCTTCTTGAGGCGACGCCCGAGCTCGAGGCGAAGACCATCTTCGAGGTGCTCGAGGAGCGCCACCCCGGGCGCTACGAGGCCGGGCAACTTCGGACGCTGCAGCGGCACGTGCGCCAATGGCGCGCGGAGCACGGGCCGGACCGCGAGGTCGTGCTCGCGCAGCAACACCGTCCTGGCGAGGCGAGCCAGGTGGACTTCACGTGGGCGACGTCGCTCGGCGTCACCATCATGGGCGCGCTGTTCGTTCACATGCTGTGCGTTTTCACGCTGCCGTTCTCGAATTGGCGGTGGGCGTCGGTCTGCCTGAGCGAGTCGCTGTCCGCGCTTCGGCGCGGCGTGCAAGCGGCCCTGTTTCCAGCTCGGCCGGGTGCCGGCCTTCAACCAGACCGACAACTCGACCGCGGCGACGCACCGCATTCCGGATGGCAAGAGCGTGGAGGCGGACGGCGGGAAGCGGCCGTTCAACGAGGAGTACCTCGCGCTGATGCGGCACTTCGGGATGACCGCAAGGACGACAGCCATCGGCGCAAAGGAGCAGAATGGAGATGTCGAGGCGAGCAACAGGGCCATCAAGCGTCGACTCGAGCAAGCGCTGCTCGTTCGAGGCCATCGCGACTTTCGAGAGCGTCAGCGCTTGGGAGGAATTCGTGCAGCTCACGCTGCGCAAGGCCAACGAGCGCCGCGGACGCCGTGTCGCCGATGAGCTCGCGGCGATGCGGCCTCTCGTCGTCGCGAGGCTGGCGGAGTTCACCGAGGAGGACGTGACCGTCTCCGAGTGGAGCACCATCCGCATCAGACACAACTCGTACTCGGTGCCCTCTCGACTCATCGAGCAGACGGTGCGCGTTCGACTGTTCGAGGACCGCATCGAGGTCTGGTTCGCGGACAAGCTGCAGCTCAGCTGCGAGCGTCTGCGTGGCCGAAACCAGCGCCGCGTTGACTACCGACACATCATTTGGTCGCTGATCTGAAAGCCCGGCGGCTTCGCGCGGTACGTCTACCGCGACGAGATGTTCCCGTCGCTGGTGTTCCGCCGCGCGTACGACGCAATTCAAACTCCGCACCATGGAACAAAGGGTGACCTCGAGTATCTGCGGATCCTCCATCTCGCAGCGAGCACCGTAGAGGCCGACGTCGCAGCGGCGCTCGAGCTTCTCCTCGCGGAGAGCGCAGCGGTCTCGAGCGACGCCGTGAGGGCGATTGTGTCGACGGCAAGGAGACCCGAGATTCCAGCCCTTTCGCGACCCGACCCCGACGTCGACGAGTACGACTCGCTGCTCGGCGACGGCGTGCTCGAGGAGACCCACCAGCTTCGTGAGGTCGGCACGTGACGACGACGACGACTACGGCGCCGCCGCCTCCCACTCCTGCCGAGTCGCTGGCGATTCTGCTTCGCTCGCTCAAGCTGCCGACGTTTGCGCGCGTGGCAGCCGACGTGGCGCAGAAGGCAGAGCGAGAGGCATGGTCCTTCGGACAGTACCTTCACCATCTCGCCGAGCTCGAGGTCGAGGAGCGTCGGCGCCGCCGCATCGAGCGCTACCTTCGGGACTCGGACTTGCCGGCCGAAAAGACGCTCGCGACCCTCGAGCGTCAGAAGCTCCCGGCGAAGGTACAGAAGCAGCTGCCCACCCTGTGTGAGGGGGGCTTTGTCGACCGTGGCGACAACCTCCTCGCGTTCGGTCTGCCCGGGCGCGGCAAGTCGCACCTCGTCTGCGCCATCGGTCACGAGCTGGTCAGGCGCGGTCGCCGCGTGCTGTTCACCCCGACGTACGCGCTCGTGCAGCGCCTGCTCGCGGCGAAGCGTGACCTTCGACTCGAGAAGGAGTCTCGCGACCTGGACGGCTTCGACGCCCTCATCCTCGACGACATCGGCTACGTCCAGCAGAACCGCGACGAAATGGAGGTCCTCTTCACGTTCCTCTCCGAGCGCTACGAGCGCAAGACCGTCATCATCACGAGCAACCTCGTCTTCAGCGAGTGGGACCGCATCTTCAAGGACCCGATGACGACGGCGGCGGCCATCGACAGGCTCGTGCACCACTCCGTGATCATCGAGATGACCGGGCCGAGCATCCGCAACGAGGCCGCAAAAAGCGAGGAGACCCGCCGACGACAACTACGTCCGCGTCCACGACACCGATGAAGAACGAACGATCCGAGCAGCCGGAGGACCGAGCATGAAACTTGTGCGCCACCGCAGAAACGCCGACACGAGCTCGTCAGGTCGTCGCGCTCGGTCGTCGTCTCGGGGGGGCGCTAAAGCCCGAGCGGGCATGCCGCGAGAGCGCGGTGAAGCGTTGGGATCAGATTCAGATCATGGAGGCGATGAACGAGAAACGACGACGACAACTACCCCGAGTCAAGGACGAACACGATGGGGAGATGTAATTGACGTCAATGGGTGGATGTAATTGACGCCGGCCACGCTGGTGGTCTGCTCGGCGCGCCGTTCGGCGCAGGAGGACCCATGGATGCACCCATCTCGCCTCGCGACCACGCCGAGGCCGTCGCACTCTTTCGCGCCGAGATCGTCGGCTCCGCTCGTCCGCCGTGAGCTCGATCGCGGCGACCTCGCCGCCGAGCTCGCCCAGCTCAGTCAAAGGTTGTTCAGACCTC
>JADJYE010000011.1 GCA_016719945.1 Polyangiaceae bacterium
TACGAGGCGCCGAACCGTGAAGGGGCGCGCGCCCCCGTCATGGTCGACTTCTACGACGCGATGGCGCTGTACTCCGAGCGGAGACAAGCGCCTTTGCTGGGAGAGCGAGTGGATCGCGGCGTGCGAGCCGGACAAGCTGCCGTTCCCTATGGGTACGCGCGCGATCCGAGGAAGTGCAACATCGACAACCGCTACATCAGCCAGCCTCGAAAGATACTGACACCGACAGGCGCATCAGCCGGGCCGGAGGCTCACGCGCCTCGACCGGGGCGTGCCGAGCGGCGGGAAGCCCGAGTGCAAGAGCTTCTACGGCGTCCACGATCAGACCGGGCAACGTCGACGAGTGGGTACTACGAGACGAAAGCGCGGCAAGGGCGGCTGGGCCGGGCTCAAAGGGCGGCGCGTGGGGCCCGCGTCCGCAACGCGTGCCGGCCGGTGACGACCAGACCACGTGGCCGGGATTCACCTACTACAACATCTCGTTTCGCTGCTGCGCCGACGCCAAACCGGACCCTTTTGCTCCGGCGGCGCGCCGCTATGGGCACGCCCCCGCCGCTGCCCAAGAACGAAGCCGAAGAGAAGCTGTTCCGCGGCTGGACTCCCAACTGGGGTCCCAGGTCCCGGCCGCCCACGCCGATCGCTGATTGCCGGGCCGGTGCGCCCAAGCACGACGCCATAACATGACGTGAGGCTGTTGGAGTCGGCTGCGTCCTCGTTCTCGCTTCGGATCTCGAGAGGCGGCTTCCGGGCCTCGGAAAGAGGCGGCGTCAGCTGCGTCCTCGTTCTCGGCTTCGGTGCGCGCCCGCTGTCCGTTGGGCGCTTGGTCAGAACTGCCTCCCCGAGACCCGCCAGCCGCGCGAGAGAAAATCAGCAGGCGGCGCCGTCTACGCCGGGAGGTTCAGGCACTCGTCGAGACCGTCGGGACGCCGTCCCAGTCGTTGTCCATCTCAGGGCAGCCGTCGTCGTCCTCGACGCCATCGCGATCTTGGCGAAGCGCGGGCATTTGTCGTCGTCGTCCGAGAAGCCGTCCTTGTCGGCGTCGGACGCCCTCGGCGCGAAGCTCACGCCGACCGTCGCGCGGAACGGCGAGTTGCCGACCCCCTCCCACAGACCGACCTCGACGGCGGCGAGCAGCGCGACGTCCCCGAGGCGGTAGCGCCCGGCGAGGCTCACGTACCACGGCAGCGCTTGGGTGCTGACGTCAGGGGGTGACGGGTGAGACCGGCACGCGCCCGCGCGTCTCCACGAACAACGTGCCGCGCGCCTCGGGATCGATCCCGAGCGCGTAGGGGTGAAGGGCGAGGCCAGCGACGAACGGGATCACGTGTCCGAAGCGCGAGCCGCAGTCGTCTTCCTGGCGTCCGGGTCGCAGGCGAAGCTGCCGGTGTCCGCGCGCAGCTTCACGCCTGCCGCGGCGTGCGCCGACACCGGGCCGGCGAAGTAGTCGAACAGCACGCGCGTCTCGCTCGACACATGGCCCTCGCCGATGAAGCTCCGCTGGTCTCGAGCGGGACCGTGAGCCGCTCGTCGAGCCCGAGCGCGGGCCCTCGCGGGTGACCGTCGACCTTGGCAGGCTTGAGGAACGTGCCTTCAAGCGCACGCCCGGGTCGCCGATGGCCGTGACGGGGATCGGCTGGTCGCCGATCAGGCGCGCCGCGTCCTCGGCCTGGCTGAGTCGTCACCGGTCTGCCCCATCAGCACGGGCAAGATCGAGGCCGATCGTCAGGCGGCCGAAGAGCCCCACCGCGAGCCCGACGTCGCCGGTGAACTGGTGCTCGACCACGCGGTAGGCGATCTCTCCGTTCTCGTCGCGCAGCACGACCGGTCGGAACGCGTACGTGAAGCGGACGGTCGCGGTCAGCTCACCGCTGTCGGGCGAGTCGGCGGGCTCGATCGCGAGCCCCGCCTCGTGGTGCAACGCGTAGCTGCCGCGCAGATCGGCGGACGAGTTGCTCCTGTGCGTCGGCGGCGCCGGTAACGGTGGAGACGAGCACCGAGCACAGGGACGAGGACGTAGGCAAAGCTCCGCATGGGCCGAGCCAACTTACGAGAGTTTGGGCGCCCGGTCACCGTTGTGACATAGGGAAGAGGACATGGATTCGATCCGCATCCGCGGAGGCAAGCGCCTCGTAGGGACCATCCACGTGAGCGGCGCCAAGAACGCGGCGCTCCCCATCTTGTGCGCGACGCTGCTCTCGGATGGCGAGAGCCTGCTCCGGAACGTGCCGGCGCTGCGCGACATCGACACGACCGCCGCGCTGCTCCGCTTCCTCGGGCGCGACGTCTCGTCGGCGCCGCCCGAGGTCCGCATCAAGGGCAGCGGCAACGTGCGCCCCGAGGCCCCGTACGAGCTCGTGAAGCAGATGCGCGCGAGCGTGATGGTGCTGGGTCCGCTGCTCGCTCGCTACGGCAAGGCCAAGGTCTCGCTGCCCGGCGGCTGCCAGATCGGCTCGCGGCCGGTCGACCAGCACCTGAAGGGGCTCGAGCGCCTCGGCGCGACAATCAAGCTCGAGCGCGGCTACATCGTGGCGAGCTGCCCGCGGCTGCGCGGCGCGGAGATCGTGTTCGACATGCCGACCGTCACCGGCACCGAGAACCTGATGATGGCGGCAGCCCTCGCGAAGGGCCGCACGACCCTGGTCAACGCCGCGAAGGAGCCCGAGGTCGAGGAGCTCGGCCGCATCCTGAACAAGATGGGCGCGCGGGTGACCGGCGCAGGCACCGACGTCATGGAGATCGAAGGGCGCGACGAGCTCGCCCCGTTCGACCACGCCATCGTCGCGGACCGCATCGAGGCCGGCACGTACATGGTCGCCGCGGCCGCGACCGGCGGAGACGTGCTGCTCGGAGAACGCGCCGCTCGAGGACATGGCCTCGACCCTCGCCGTGCTGAAGCGGATGGGCGTCGGATCACCCGCGAGGCTCGGCCGCGCGCATCCGCCGGCCGGGCGCTCAAGCCGATCGACATCGCGACCGGAGCCGCACCCCGGGCTTTCCACCGACATGCAGGCGCAGATCATGGTGCTGTCGTGCCTGGCCGAGGGCACGTCGACGATCTCCGAGACGATCTTCGAGAACCGCTTCATGCACGTGCCCGAGCTCGCCCGCATGGGCGCGAGCATCGAGACCGACGGCAGCAAGGCGGTCATCCACGGCCCGGCCACCCTCGAGGGCGCCCAGGTCATGGCGACGGATCTGAGGGCGAGCGCGTCGCTCGTGATCGCGGGGCTCGTCGCCGCCGCGGAGACCGAGGTGCTGCGCGTTTACCACCTCGATCGCGGCTACGAGCACATGGAAGAGAAGCTCGCAGCAGCCGGCGCCGACGCCGTCCGCATCAGGGGGGCCGCCGGCCTGAAGCTCCCGAGCGGGCCCGGCGCGTTGGGGTTGGCGGCTGCGAACCGGCGTTTCGACCAAACGCCCCAACGACAGGGCGAGCACCGAAGCCGAGGACGAAGCCCACGCCGCCTTCTTCCGAGATCCGAAGCCGCTTCTCGGATCCGAAGCCGAGAACGAAGCCGACGCCGACAGCCTCAGGCATCGCTTTCGGCGTCGTGCTCGGCCGCGCGATCGGCCTCGGTAATCGGCGAGCGGCGTGGGCGGCCACGGCCAGGCGGTAGGGCCCCCAGACCATCACCGTTCGATCACGGGCAAGTGCTTCAGCTTCTTGCGCTTGGGCGGCGGCGTCCCCTGGGCGCGCTCGGCGAGCGCGAGATCGTGCTCGCGGACCGAGAGCTCGTTCTCGAACGACGGCAGCGGCAGGTCCTTGTTCTTCGCGTACACCGGGTGCCTCCCGTGGCGCTCGTACCACTCGGCGACGGTCGCGTTGGACTTCATCTTCTCGATGACGTTCCGCCAGCCGGCGCCGGTGTTGTAGGCGCAGAAGCTGATCTCACCCATCTGCGTGCCGTACGGGATGATGCACATCTCGGTGCGACGAAAATCGTAGTTGAACAGATCCTGGAACCACATCCCGGCGATGAACAGGACGCGCCACTCGAACTCGTTCGCGTCGTTCTCTTTGTGGCGCGTGCCCATCTGGCTCATGAACTGCTTGATGAGCGTGTCGATGGTGAACCCGGGCGGCGCCCCTCCGGCTTGTAGTTGCGCAGGATCGACGTCACGAGCTGGGCTGCGGTCCAGCGCTTGCTGCGCCCCGCGTCGAAGATCGTCTTCATGTCGGCGAGCACCGACTCGAGGTCGAGGAAATCGATGAGCGGCACCATCTGCCGCGTCTCCTTGTTCACGAACAGGACGGTGCCGATGCCGCAGTTCGGGTGGCAGCCGCACTTGAGCTGCCCGAAGTCGCGGTCGGGGCCGTCGATCAGATCGCACACGTCACCGAACGGGGAGAGCGCCGACAGCGGGAACCAGTCGCGCAGCGGCTGGGTCACGCCGGACTGGGCCGCGACGTCGCGGGCGAGGTGGGAGAGCGTGTACCGCTGCTTCTCGCGCGTCTCGACGTCGACGTCCTCGTCGCGGCCCGTGAAGCTCACGGGCTGGAAGCTGACGACCGTGATCTTGTCGGCGTTCTCGACCGCGAACTCCACGATGGGGCCGACCTGGTCGTTGTTCACGCCGTTGACGATCGTCACCACCAAGATGACGTCGATCCCCGCCTTCGAGCACTCCTCGATCGCGCGCAGCTTCACGTCGTACAGGTTCGAGATCTTCCGGTGGGAGTTGGCGGCGTTGGTGACGCCGTCGAACTGCAGGTAGACCATGCGCAGGCCCGCCTCCTTGGCGGCCTTCGCGAAGCCCGGCTCCTGCGCGAAGCGCAGGCCGTTGGTCGCAGCCTGGACGGCGAAGTAGCCGATCTTCCGGGCGTAGCGGATGGCGTCGAGGAAGTGGGGGGAGAGCGTGGGCTCGCCGCCCGAGAACTGCACCGACATCTGACGGCGCGGCCGGACGCTGATCGCGTCGTCGAGGATCTTCTGCGTCTCCTCCCACGACAGCTCGTGGACGTAACCCACCTGGTTCGCGTCCATGAAGCAGGGTCGCACATCATGTTGCAGCGGTTCGTGAGGTCGACGGTGAGCACCCCGCCGCGGCCGTACTTGATGGAGCTCGACCCGTGGTCGTGCAGCGAGTCGGGCGTGATGGTGACGTCTCGGCCCGGGAACAGGCTCTCGATTCGCGACAAGAACGCAGGATCGATGGCGATCGTGTCCTCGAAGTGCCCGTGCACCGGGCACGTCTTCTCCATCACGATCTTGCCGTCCTTCTCGTGGATCAGCGCCTTGATCTCGCCCGGCTTGTCGTGGATGAGGTGGCCGATCTCCTCGTCGCCGCGCAGGATCGCGGTGCGCGCCTCTTTGACGCACACGGGGCACAGGCTGTCGGTCTCTCGGGGCCAGCCGAGCGGCGGCTTCGTCCGTGCTTTTCCGCGCGGGATGGGAGAGTCGCTCCACTTCGGCTTGAAGGGCTGGGGCTCTGGCGCGACCTTGTTCGCCGCCTGGATCGCCGACCACACTTTGGAAGCCGAATAAGTGATGAGCTTCTCCGCGACCTTCGGAAGATGCATAGGGTGTCGACGCTACTCATGCCGTAACGTCATGAAAAGCCCCAAAGTGGCGTCTAACCACTGCTTTCAAGGCTCTCGTTGCGTGATCGCAGACCTGGCCACGCGCCGGACCAACCAGTCACCTGTGATACATGGGGGGGCATGCGGCGGCGCGCGCGGACACTCTGGCTCGGCTCGGCGGTGGCTTGGCTCGCGTGCCACGCGTCCGTCGCGCACGCTCAGCCGATGACCATCGGCGTCTCGCGCGACGCGTCGGTCGACAGCCTCTACGGCGCGGGAGAGCCCCTGTCCTCGCGCCTCGGCTTGGCCGTGGGCCGAAGCCGCATCTATTTCACCGACCCGGCTGACCGTCTGCGCGCCGTCGAGCGGCTCGCCGCGCTCGCGAGCCCCGAAGCGATCGAGGCGTTGCTCGAGGCGATGGAGGCCGGCAGCCCCCTCGCGCGAGATCCGCTCGGGAGGCTCGCGGTGGTTCGAGCGCTCGCGCCCTACGCCGACCGCGCCGAGGTCCGCACCTTCCTCATGCGCGAGATGATGGACGCGGGCGCTCGTCGCGACGTGACGAGCGGGCTCGCCGCGCTGGTCCGGGATACGGCCGCGCTGGCGCTCGCGCGCAAGGGTGACCTCGACTCGGTGAAGGCGCTGATGACCACCGCCGCGCTCAGGGGCCCAGCCGGGGACGCCGCGCGGGCGGCGATGGTGGCCGCGCCTCCTCGCAGGCTCGAGCAGCTGCTGTTCGAAGACGAGATCCCGCTGCCCGATGACGACGGGGACGACGAGGACGCTGCGGGCTCCAAGGCCGACAAGCCCTCGAGCGCCAAGACCGACGCGGCCAAGAAGAAGGACGCCAAGGACAAGGGCGGCGACAAGGACAAGGGCAGCGACAAAGACAAGGGCAAGGGCGGCGCCGCCGCGACCCCGAAGGAGCGAACGCCGAGAACCTTGACCTCTCCGGTCATCCAGTTCCTCGGTGAGCTCGGCGATCTGCGCGCGGTCCGCGCGCTGCGCGAGGAGCTCGACCGCGCCGATCGGCCCACGCGCGCCGCCGCCGCTCTGGCGCTCGCGAAGCTCGGTGACGCCTCGGTCGCGAAGGTCGTCAAGCCCTGGCTCGAGGAGCAAGACCCGCGCTTCGCGCTCGCCGGAGCGGAGGTGCTGGTCGTGCTGGGAGACGCCGGCGCCGGAGAAGCCCTCAAGGCGCTGCTCGGCAAGGAGATGGTGAGGAGCCAGGCGATCCGGCTCGCCTACGAGCTCGCCTCCGAGGCCACCGTGGAGCCGCTCGACAAGCTCGTGCCGACGCTCGAAGCCGCCGACCAGATCCGCGCGATCATGGCGCTCGGCCGCGCGGGCGCCGCCTCGAAGCTCGTGCCCTACCTCACCCACGAGCAGATCGGCCCAGCCGCCGTCGCCGCCCTCGCGTCCGCCCCTTCGAAGGCGGCGCGCGAGAAGATCGAGGAGGGGCTCTCGAGCGCGAGCGCCCCGACGCGCCGCGCGTTCGTGCGCGCGGCGGTGCTGCGCGTGCTCAGCCAAGGAGACGCGGCGTCGGGCCTGACGGGCGCGCTCACCACCCTCGCGTCGTCGAAGGACCCCGCAGACCTCGAGCTCGCCTCGCTCGGCCGCGTGGCGCTCGGCTCGAGCTCCCTGGCCGACGTGCTCGCAGAGGCAAAGGGAAAGGCCGAGCCCCTCGCCCTCGCGATCTTCGCGGGGGCGGCCCGCGGCGCGGTCGCTCGACCGAAGGAAGATCTCTCCGTGCTCGTGCACGAGCTCGACGGGGCCGACGCTGGCGCGCTCGAGCCCAAGCAGATCGCAGCGGGCATGGCCTTGCTCTCGAGCGACGCCGCCGATCAGCTCAGCTTCTTGACCCTGCTCCAGCTCGCCGAGGCCGGCGGCGCCCTCGCGCCGCTGGCGGCTCGCGCGCTGCCGCGCCGCGCAGACGACTCGATGAAGGGGCGCCTCCTCGCGCTGCTCGAAGGGACCGACCCGAGCGTGCGGGTCGGCTTGGCGCTCGGGCTCGCCGAGTCCGCGCACAAGCCTGCCGTGACGTGGCTGGCGAGCGCCTACGCCCGCGAGGAGGACGTCTACGTTCGCCGCGCCCTGGTCGCGTCGCTGGCGGTGCGCAGCGAGACGCAGCGCGAAGCGCCGCTGAAGCTCGCTCGCGACCTCGACCCCGACGCCGAGGTCCGCGCGATCGCTGCGGCGGGTCTCGCGAGCGAGCCGCTCCCCGCGTCCATCGCGCAGGGCGGGGTCGACCCTTCGCTGGCTGCGCTCTTCGCGGTCGTAGGGGCCGACGGCTCGAAGGAGGCGCGCGCGCTCCGGCTGGTCCTGCCCAGCGGGATGGCGGTGCCGATGGTCACGTCGACCGACGGAGCGCTCTTCGTCGTCGGGGTCCCTTACGGCCGAGGCTCCCTCGAGCTCGAGCGCAGCGCGGGGGACGAGAAATGACGGCGCGCGGGGGTCGCGACAAGAAAGAGGCGGAGGCGCCGAGCTTCGAGGCCAGCACCGAGCGCCTCTCGAAGATCGTCGAGGAGCTCGAGCGCGGTGAGCTGCCCCTCGAGCGCTCCCTCGAGCTGTTCGAGGAGGGCGTGGCCCTCGCGCGGAGCGCGCAGGCTCAGCTCGAGCGCGCGGAGCGCCGCGTGGAGGAGCTGCTCGGCTTCGACGCGCAAGGTCGGCCGGTCACCAAGGAGCTGAAAGAGGGCGCCGACCCAGCACGGCAGCCAGGGGGGACCGAGAGGTCCGAGGGGGAGCGTCGATGAGCGACAAGAAGAAGAAGGCGCGCGCCGGCCGCCCGCGGACGGCCGCGGCGATCATCATCGGCAACGAGATCTTGTCGGGGAAGATCGCCGACCAGAACTTGGTCGTCCTCGCCAGGGTGCTGCGAAAGCTCGGCGTCCAGCTGGTGCGTACGGTCGTCATCCCCGACGTGCTGGAGACGATCGTCGAGGAGGTGAGGGCGGCGGCGAAGGCGCACACCTGGGTGTTCACGAGCGGGGGCGTCGGCCCGACGCACGACGATCTCACCATCGTCGGGGTGGCGAAGGCCTTCAAGAAGAAGGTGGAGACGAGCGCGGAGCTCGAGGCGAAGATCCGCGCGGCTTACGGCGATCGGCTGCGCGAGGGGCACCTGTTCATGGCGCGCGTGCCGAAGGGCGCGAAGCTCGTGCAGACCGAGGAGGTGCCCTGGCCCGCGGTGGTCATGAAGAACGTGTGGGTGCTGCCGGGCGTGCCCGAGGTCTTCGCCCACAAGATGGTGTTGCTGGAGCAGCTCATCGAGCCCGCCGAGGCCTTCGAGAGCGTGGCTGTGTTCTCGACGCTCGACGAGGGCAACCTCAAGCCCTACCTCGACCGCGTCGTCGCGGAGCACCCGAGCGTCGATGTCGGCTCCTATCCGAGGTGGACAGATCCTCACGTGCGCACGAAGCTCACCTTCGACGCACGCGACAAGGCCGCCTGCGAGGCCGCCGCGCGGGCCTTCGCCGAGAGCCTGCCGGCGGAGGCGATCGTCGCGAGCCCGGGGCCAACCCCGACCGCAACCTGATAGAGTCTCGTCTCGATGAGACTCGTGAGCTCGCTGTTGCTCGGCGTCTTCGGCGCCATGGTCCTCACTGCGTGCGCGTCGGACCCGCCGCGGCGGCGCGGCCCTCAGCAGGGCTGGGGACCGAACCCGTACGGGCCGGGGCCGGGGTACCGGCCGCAGGGGGGTCCGCAGGGCTACGGACCGCCTGGGCACCCGCACGGCTATGGTCCGCAGGCGGGTCCCTACGGGCAGCCTCAGCCCGGATATGGCCCGCCTGGTTATGGCCCGCCTGGTTATGGCCCGCCTGGTTATGGTCCGCCCCCGGGTTATGGTCCGCCCCCGGGTCCGCCACCGGGCGGCCCCGGCGGTCCGCCTCCGGGTGGCCCGCCCCCTGGCCCCCCTCCCGGCGGTCCGCCGCCGCTCGGCGCCGGCCCCGCTGGTCCTCCTCCCGGTCCGCCGCCACAGGCGAAGCCGCCCGAGCTCGACAGGTGCCACGCGGAGGACGGCAAGGCCGCCGACTGCCGCGCCGCGCTGGAGAAGCTCGCCACCACGCCTCAGCCGCCCAAGCTGATCTTCGATACCTACAAGAAGGCGTGCGACAGGAAGGCCAAGCTCCTCGGCTGCGGCGTCTTCAAGTCGACGGCCGTCACCGACGCCGACCACCCGACCATGGAGGCGCTCATGGCCTGCGAGGCGGGCCGCACCGAGGACTGCGAAGGGCTCAAGCCGAGCGCGGCGCCGCTCGTCGCCTGGCACAAGACCCTCAAGAAGGACGGGTGCAAGAAGGGAGCAAACGCCCTCTGCGACGACTATCGCCAATGCAAGAAGCCGGCGAAGTGGAAGTGCGAGGCGGTCGGAGCGAGCGGCGGTCAGGCGTGCGGCTGCGCGCCCGCCTGCGACGGGCCCCTCAAGGCCGCCGTCACGTCGACCAAGTCGTGGCCCGATGGCTCCTCGCGCGCGACGTTCACCTGCGCGGCGAGCGCGCCGGCCAGCAAGTAGTCGTCGCATCGGTGGCGGGCGCCGGCGGCCGAGCGGCGGCCGCCGCCCGCGGGGCCGCGATTCGCGCCGCGCGCCGCGAGGTCTCGGTTGGCCCGCGGTGTGCTCGGGCCCTCGGCATCGTGCCCACCTCTGCTCAGCTCGACGTCGCCGTCCCGCCGCGAGAGCGCGCCCTCGCGCTCGGTCTCGAGCCCTTGTCCGACGCGGAGCTCCTCGCCTGCATCCTCGGGTCGGGCGCGAGCCGCGCGCCGGTGGTCGAGCTCGCGAGCCGCGTGCTCGAGGAGATCGGAGGCTTGCCAGGGCTCTGTCGCGCATCCCCGGCGCGGCTCGCCGAGCGCCGGGGGCTCGGGCCGGCCAAGGCCTTGAGGATCTGCGCGGGGCTCGAGCTCGCCCGGCGCGCGAGCCTGCTCATGGCGTTTCCGCGCGAGCGCTTGTCGTCGTCGGACGAGGTAGCGACGTTCGCGCGGGCACGGCTCGGACACTTCGATCACGAGGAGATGTGGCTACTGGCGCTCGACGGCCAGAACGGCGCGCGGGCCTTCCGCCGCCTCGCCCAGGGTGGCCTCCACGGCTGCGCGGTGAGCGCGCGCGATATCTTGCGGGTCGCGCTGCTCGAGGCCGCGAGCGCGATCGTGCTCGTGCACAATCACCCGAGCGGCGACCCGACGCCGAGCGCCGAGGATATCGCCATGACGCGCGTCGTCGCGGAGGCCGCCGAGCTGGTCGGCGTAGCCCTCGTCGATCACGTCATCGTCGCCGCGCGAGGTCACGCCTCGCTGCTCGACCTCGGGCTGATCGGGTGACGGTGTGCTGATCCTGTCGCCGCCGCCGTGCTCGGGCCCATGGTCCCCGTGGGCTCACCCCCCTGCCCTTCGCGAGGGGGGAGCCGCTCCTGGGGTCAGTCGCAGCTCTTGCCCAGGCTCTTGGCGGCTTCCTTGTTCGCGTCGAGCATCTGCTTGCAGCCGTCGACCGGCATCAGCTTCACGTTCGAGCAGCTCTTCTCGTCGCCGCCGATCACCTTGCAGCACTCGGCCGCCCGCTCGCAGACGCTGCCCTTCTTCTTCTTCTTGTCGCCGTCCTCGCTCGAGCCCTCGTCGTCCTTGTTTCGCCCGAGCAGGTCGTCGAAGTCGACGAAGGTGTAGAGCATGATGACCGTGATCGGCACCGTGGTGATGAACACCATGAAGATGATGAACGGGAGCGAGCGCTTGTAGTTCGGCTGCATCACCCCCATCGGGATGGGCGCGGGGCCGAAGCCGCCTGGCCCCTTGCCGACCGGCTGAGCGCCCCACGCTTGCTGCTGCGGATACCCCATCCCCCCAGGGTGCTGTCCCATGCCAGGCGGCACGACCCCGGCCAGGGCCATCTTCATCGGGTTGGTGGGGTCGATGCGCAGATCGATCTCGGCGCCTGGCTGCACGCTCGGGATCTGCAGCTCGCTGATGAGCTGCTCGAACGTGGCGACGTACGGCGCGCCCTGGAACGGGTGGACCTCGACCGTGAGCACGAGCTTGAGGTGGCGGTGCCCCATGACAGCCACGCTCTGCCCCGTCGTGCCGAGCTGCAGGATGCGCCCGCGCGCAGGCACGCCGGTCTGGATCAGCTTGTCGGTCGCGGCCTGCTTCTTCATCAGCGTGCCGAGGATCACGGCGATGAGCACGATCGGCAGCACCGCGGACAAAATGATGATGAGCAGCATCGACGACATGAGCGGCTCCTTGTTCGAGGCCCTGGCGCCCGACCGTATCGCCCCAGGCGACCGAGCGCGAGCCAGCGGCGGGGGGCGGCGGCCGAAGTTCCGTGACCGCGGCGCTCCCTCTCGGGTACCTTCTTCGCCGGGAATGGTCCTCTCGGACGCCATCCACTACTTCCCGAAGACCGACGTCGGGCGCGTGCGCGATCTCAACGAGGACAACTTCCTCGTCGACAAGAAGCTCGCGCTCACGATCGTCGCCGACGGGATGGGCGGGCACGCCGCCGGAGAGGTCGCGAGCGCGATCGCCGTCCGCGTCATCCATCAGGAGGTCCGCAAGCGCGTCGACCTGGTGAAGTCGTACGGCCAGGGGCGCGCGTCCCGTGACGGCGCCCGCGAGATCCAGCACGTCATGGAGGCGGCCGTCTTGCGCGCCTGCTCCCGCGTCCACGAGGAGGCCAAGGCCGACGCGGCCAAGCGCGGCATGGGCACCACGCTCTCCTCCTTGCTCGTCGCAGGGCAGCACGGCTTCGTCGCCCACGTGGGAGACAGCCGCATCTACCTCTACCGCAACGGGAAGGTGCAGCAGATCACCGAGGACCACACCGTCTACAACGAGCTCGTCCGCCGCGGTCGGCTGACGCGCGAGCAGATCGAGAAGGTCGCCCAGAAGAACGCCGTCACCCGCGCCGTCGGCGTGTACGAGCGTGTCGACGTCGACACGCTGATGATCGAGCTGCTGCCGGGGGACCAGTTCCTGCTCGCCTCGGACGGCTTGCATGGGTACATCAACCACGTCGCCGAGCTCGAGCCGTATTTCGAGGACGAGGACGGGGACCGCGCCGCCGCCGATCTGATCGACCTCGCCAACAAGAAGGGCGGCAAGGACAACATCACCTGCGTGATGGTCCGCATCGGCCGCTCCGACCAGTCGACGGCCGACCAGGCCCGCAGGCTCGAGCAGCGGCGGGCCGCGCTCCGCAACATGCCGCTGTTCTCGAAGCTCCAGGAGCGTGAGCTGTTGCGCATCATGCAGGTCGCCGAGGTCCTCGAGTTCGGGCCAGGCCAGGACGTGGTCCGCGAGGGCGATCGCGGCGATGAGCTGTTCATCGTCATCGACGGGATGCTCAACATCTTGCGCGGCGAGCAGGTGCTCAGCGAGGTCGGCCCTGGCGAGCACTTCGGGGAGATGGCGCTCATCCGAAGCTCCCCTCGCTCCGCGACGGTGCGAGCCATCGAGAAGAGCGAGCTGATCGCCATCCGCCGCGGGGACTTCTTCTCGATCCTCCGCAAGGAGTACGAGCTCGCGGTCAAGCTGCTGTGGCAGTTCCTCGGCGTCCTCGCGGATCGGCTGGATCAGACCTCCCGCGACCTGTCGACCGCCAAGGAGGAGCTCGCAGCCGAGGACATCAGCGACGCGATCGTCGCCGAGGCGGAGGAGGAGGCCGCCTCGAACCGAGCCGCCGCGGCCGCTCTCGAGCGGGCCGCGAGCGCCGCCATCCCGGTCGTCGAGCCGCCCCACCTTGGCTCGGAGCCCGACGAGGCCTCCCGCGCCGCCGCGTCGGTGCGCCCGGAGACGCCGGCCCCGAATCCGAACGCCCGCACCCTCCCCTCCGTCTCGCCCGAGCAGCAGGCCGAGCTGCGCTCGAGGCTCGCGGCGCTCGATCCGCCGGCCGAGGCGGGGTCGTCGCAGCTCACGCCGCCAGGCGAGGACGGCGGCGAGCGCCCACCGACGTGAGGTGCCTGCGCCGGCTCGGCCCGCAGGCGGCCGCGCTCGCGATGCTCGCCCCCCGGGGCGCGTCGGCAGAGGAGCCCATCATCGCCGGGGAGCCTGTGCTCATGCGCGAGCCGGGTGAGGTGGTCGACGTCGCCGACGCCGTCGATGACCCCGATCCGTTCGACATCGAGATCGTCCTGTCGTACCGGCTGGACGTCGAGCGCGCCAAGTTGGTCCGAGGGGACGGAGCGTCGGCCGTCGATCTGGCGACCGTCTCCTCGCTGACCTCACGCCTCGTCCCAGAGCTTCGCGTCGGGGCGTTCCGTGACGTGGCCGTCGTGCTGCGACTCCCCATCATCCTGAGTCAGACGCGCGACCTCGCCGCGACCGGCGACGCCAAGGTCGGCTCGGTCGACGCTGCCGGCGAGACGCTGTTCTCCCTCCCCCTGAGGTCGCCAGAGCGCAGCGGCATCGAGCACCTCTCGTTCGGCGTCGACGTCGGCATCCTCAACCAAGCACGCTCGCCTCACCTGCCGAGCCTCACCGCCGGAGTGGAGGGCTTCGTGTCGGTCGGTCCCACGCTGCTCGCCTGCAACGACGTCCCTGTCGAAGGGCAGGTCAAGTGCGCGAGCCCCGGCGACGTCGATCGCGACGGAGCCATCGACGACGACGAGCCCGACGGAGGTCCGGAGGCCGATCCGGGGATCACCCGCGGCACGGCGGGGCTCCGGCTCCGCGCGACCCTGTCGCGGCGAGTCCTGTACGTGGAGCCGTTCGGCACGTTGAGGGCCACGCTCGAGTTTCCGCTCGCGGGCTCGCCGCTCGCGGCGTCTGGCGCGGGGCCCTC
Source organism: Polyangiaceae bacterium (assembly GCA_016719945.1). GTDB lineage: Bacteria > Myxococcota_A > Polyangia > Polyangiales > Polyangiaceae > Xiheicaenibacterium. The sequence continues at coordinate 14,283 of JADJYE010000011.1, forward strand.
GCTGCTCCCCGTGAGGGCCGAGGCCGAGGTCGGGGTCGGCTTCATCCCCTGGGAGAACCGGGAGCGCTGGTCGCGGGTGTGGCTCGACGCGCGGGTGCTCGGCGGCGTGGCGACGCGAGGCAGGGACTACTCTCCGCTGTTCGACGCGCTCGGGTCGAGCTCGGCGCCCTCGCTCCGAGCCCCGATCGAGGCCGGCGGCGCGCGGGGCTACGAGAGCGGCGTCACCGTCGTCGGCGCGCGTGGGTCGCTCGGCGGGGCGGGCTCCTTCGTGTGGCGCGCGAGCCAGCTCATCCGCCTCGGGCTCGAGACGGCCCTGCGCCACGAGTTCGAGCACACCGTGACCGACGACGAGCCGTGCGCCGAGGACGCGCCTGGCTGTGACCCTCCGACGAACCGCGACTACCGCGCCGTCCTGGACGAGCCGTCGGGCCGGATGAAGATGACGTCGAGCCTGCTGTTCCAGATCGGGGTGTCGGGGGCCGTGTTGTTCTGATCTCCGTCGCCGCGGTAGCGGCGGCGCGCGAGCTGCGTCTACGATGCCGGAAACCTCGATGCGTTTCGTGATCAACGCCGGTGATGCGGGGGTGCGGCTCGACAAGCTGCTCTGCGCCAAGCTCCCAGGAATCGGGCGGACGGCCGTCAAGCGCCTGTTCGTCGACGGCCGCGTGAAGATCGGCAACGAAGGGCGCCTCCCGCGCCGCGCCGCGAAAGGCGACGTGGCGACCGAGGGGCAGGTCGTCGAGGTCGAGGTCGCCGCGACCGACACCGCGGCGCTCCCCGACGCGAGCGCGCCGCTCACGGTCGTGCTCGAGACGCCGCAGGTGCTCATCCTCGACAAACCGGCCGGCCAGCCGACCGCCCCGCTCTCCCCGGGCGAGCAGGGCGCGCTCGCGAACGCGCTCGTCGCGCGATACCCCGACGTCGCTTGCTGCGGCTTCTCCCCCCGCGAGCCCGGCCTGTGCCACCGCCTCGACACCGACACCTCCGGCCTCGTCCTCGCGGCTCGAACGGTGGAGGCCTTCGAGGCGCTCACGCACGCGCTGCGCGAAGGTCGGCTCGACAAACGGTACCTGCTGCTCGTGCCGGCGGAGGGCCTGCCCGAGGCAGGCACCATCGACATCCCGCTCGCCCCCCACCCCAAGGACCGGCGCCGCGTGCTCGCCTGCGCACACCCGCGTGACGTCGCGCGCAACGAGCCGCGCCCGGCGACGACGTCGTGGACCAAGCTCCGCGAAGCCAACGGCTTCGCCCTCGTCGAGGCGCGTGCGCCGCGCGCGCTCCGCCACCAGATCCGCTGCCACTTCGCCGCCATCGGGCACCCCCTGCTCGGCGACGTCCTCTATGGCGGCGACGCCTCGCACGGCCTCGGTCGCCACGCCCTGCACGCGCACAAGATCATCTGGGGTGGCGATCCGACCGTCCCGGCGTTCACCGCGGCGAGCCCCTTGCCGCCCGAGCTCGAGCGCCTCGTCCCGGGGTGAGCGTCACCCTCGCTCGACGGGCACCTCGACGCTCGACGCCCCAGCCAGCAGCTCGATTTCGCTCGCGCCCTCCAGGGGCGTGAAATGGTCGGCGTCGCCCAAGGTGAGCACGAGCGCCAAGCGGTGACCGGGCCGCACCCAATATGACGTCGGCAGCAGGCCGATCTCGAGGTCGAGCAGCACGCCCCGCTCGACCGGCAGCGCGTCCTTCTGCTCGAACGAATGGTAGGGGCTGTGCGGTACGTAGCCGGCCTCGGGCACGCCCAGGGCGCGGTGAATCGCGCGCAGGTGACCCTCGCTGATGTACGTGACGTCGCCGCTCGGCGAGACCTCCGCCAGGTACGCCATGACCACGAAGTCTGCCTCGGCGCGAGCCTTCAAGCGGACGAGCGGGTGACCGGTGATGACCATGCCCGACGCGGACGTCGGCCCCGTGAAGACGGCTTGGCCGCGGACGCGTGACGTGAAGTCCGGGTAGTCGGCAGGGACGAAGCCCGCGAGCAGCCCTCGCCACCGCGAGCGCTCGCCGGTGCCGAAGCTGGGATCGCGCTGCACTCGCAGCCACGCCTCGCTCGCGGGCTCCGGCGAGAGCGCGCGCGAGGCCGTGATCGTGAGGCGCTCGCGCTCGACGTTCGGGGGCGGCCAGGTCGACGCTTGCTTCCACTCGTTCGCGACCAGCGTGAAATAGCGGACCGGCCGGCTCTCGGCCCGGCCCTCGCCGCGCAGCTCGCGGTCGAAGAAGCGCAGCAGCTCGACCTCGTGTGGGAACGCTGCCGGCGCGGTGCGCTTGCCCGGAGCGTGCGCGAAGAAGCCGGCGTGCCCCCAGGGACCGAGCAGCAGCTCGGTCCGGCCGAGCGACGAGAACCGCCGCGCGGCGGACTGCGCGTATCCGCCGTCGAGCCACCCGCCATAGCTGAAGACCGCGGCGCCAGAGGCGCGAATGGCGTCGAGGTTTCCGCGCGGGCTGACCGTGGAGAAGGCGACCTCCTCGCTACCTGGCGCGACGTCGTCGCGAAACTGGCCGAGCAAGCAGAGCTCGTGGACGTCGCCGTTCTTGGCGTGGTCGAGCAGGGCGCGCGCCCGCTGCGAGCCGTCGGCGTCGACGTCGACGCGACGCCCACCGCGATGGAAGACGCCGAACACCGTCCCGATCAGGCGCTTGGTCAGGTCGGGGCCCGCGCGATCGAGCAACGCGCGAGCGGGGGGGCTCCAGAAGGCCTCCTCGCGCGAGCGAGCGCTCGCGATCACGTACACGAGCTCGGCCATCGCCTCGTGGGCGCGGTGGTCATCGAGCAGCCGGTTGTAGCGGGCCCAACGCTCGGTGAACCAGCTGAGGTGCGCGCCGCCGGGGAAGGCGACGTCTTCATAGGCGCACAGGAGCGAGAAGCGCGGCGCGACCGCGACGACCGCCTCGTGCCGGTTCGCGAGGAGCATCTCGCAGGTCGTGCCCTCGTAGGAGATCCCGGTGGAGCCGACGCGACCGCTCGACCAAGGCTGCCTCACGATGTAGTCGACGACCTCGGCGCCATCCGCCACCTCCCCCTTCGACCAGGGGCCCGGCCAGGAGCCGGTCGAGACCCCCGAGCCGCGCACGTCGACGTCGACCCACGCGTAGCCCCCTCGCCAGGAAGCGCTCGCGGGTCGGCGCGACGATGTCGAAGGCGTCGCGGCTCATCCGGAAGTCGAGCGCGCTCGGCATCTCGTGGCTGCGCAGATACCGCGTCTGACGCAGGATGGTGGGCAGCTTGTCGCCGGGCCGGTACGACGACGGCAGCGTGACGTCGGCGGCGATGCGCGTGCCGTCTCGCATCGGGAGATAAAGCGACGTCCGCGTTCCTGCGTCCCGCGGGAGCGGCGCGCGCGCGGCCCACGCGGGATCCCAATGCGGGTCGATGACGGAGGCCCGCGCGCTCGGCCTCGAGCGCCCCTTCACGAACCCCTTCCACTCGGCGTCGAGGCTCACGACGCCCCCTCGGCGGCGAGCGCCGACTGGCCGACCCGGGCAGCGAGCCGCGCCAGCTGGCGCACGTTGAGCGGGCACTCGAGCTCGTCGGCCGACTCGACCCAGCGGTGCTGGAGGATCTCGTCGTTCGGGACGACGTGATCGGTCTCGACGTCCGCGACGAACACGAAGTTCATGTGCAGGCCCTTGCTGCCCGCCGGGTGCTCCTCGTACCCGATCAGGCCCGCCGGGGCGCCGTCGATCGCCCCGGCGATCGACGGGAAGCGACCGGTTAGCCCCGTCTCCTCCCGCAGCTCCCGGGCCGCGGCCTCGAGCGGGGTCTCGCCAGGCTCGAGCTCGCCCCCGACGGGGAGCCACGTCCTCAACCTCCTGTGCTCGATGAGCAGGAGGCGGCCCGCGTGGCGCGCGAACACAGAGACCGAGAAGGCGCGCTTCGGCTGCGTCGACATCGGCGGGCACTTTATCAGGTCACGGCGGCGGAGGAGCCGCGGCGCGGTGCGCGGACCGACAGCTCAGACCGCTGGCACGATTGATGGATGTCCGGCGGCATGAATTTCGACGTCCCCTACGGGATCACCAAGCGACTCAAGAACACCACCCTCGCCGACGCGCGCGCTCGTGCCACGGCGGCCCTGCAAGCGCAGGGTTTCGGCGTGCTCACCGAGATCGACGTGCAGGCGACGCTCAAGAAGAAGCTCGACGTCGACACCGCCCCCTACATCATCCTGGGCGCGTGCAACCCGAAGCTCGCGCATCGCGCCCTGCAAAACGTGCCGGCAGTGGGCTTGCTGCTGCCGTGCAACGTGGTCGTCGCGCAAGACGGCGAGGACGCGATCGTCTCGGCGATCGCGCCGACCGCCATGTTCTCGATGCTCGGCGAGGGCTCGGGCATCGACGACGTCGCGAAGGAAGCCGACAAGCTCCTCCGCGCCGCCCTCGACGCCACCTGAGCCCACGACCCTCTTGGCTAGCTCTGCCGGGTCGCCTCGGTCATCGGGGCGATCGGCGGAGCTTCTGCGGCGGGCTTCTGCTTCGCGAGCAGGGCGTCGAGCTTCCGCTGCCCGACCATGCCGACCATCATCGCGGCGACGAAGGCCAGGGCCCCGACGCCGCCCGAGCCGAGCGAGGCGAGGCCCGGACCCGGGCAATACCCGGCGAGGCCCCAGCCGACGCCGAAGATCGCGGCGCCGAGCAGCAGGCGCACGTCGAGGTCCCGCCGGGTCGGCAGGTGGAACTTGACGTCGAACAGCGGGGCCTTTCGCTTGAGCACGAAGCGGTGCGCGATGAAGTAGACCATCACCGCGCCGCCCATCACGAACATCAGGGACGGGTCCCAGCCTCCTGCGAAGTCGAGGAACCCCTTCACCTTCGTGGGCTGCGTCATGCCGCCGAGGGCGAGGCCGACGGCGAACAGCGCGCCGGCAGCGGCCGCTCCGAGCTCACTCTTGAACGATTTCATCACGAGCCTCCGAGGTAGCGCATGGCAGCGACGGTCACGGCGCCCGTCGCGATGAAGGTGAGGGTCGCCGCGAACGACCGGGGCGACCTGCGGCTCATGCCGCACACTCCGTGGCCGCTCGTGCACCCGTTGCCGAGCTTCGTACCGAAGCCGACGAGCAGCCCCGCTGCGACGATGAGCCCGAGGGACACCGGGCTCGCGCCAAAGAAGGACGGGACGGCGCGGGCCAGCAGGAGCCCGGCGGCCACGAGCCCGCCGACGAAGGCGAGGCGAGGTCGCCAGTCCGGCGTCCGCTCGAGGACACCCGAGACGATCCCGCTGATCCCCGCCACGCGCCCGTGCGTCGCGAGATAGAGGACAGAGGCAGCACCGACGATGGCGCCCCCGAGGAGCGACCAGCCCGCTTGATATAGTTGAAATTGCATGACGAGGACACTTTAAGCATCCGCCGTGCCAACGTGCCACTCGCGAAAAGATGGGGGCGGCGCGCGGGTTTCGTTTCACCGCGATTCACTGAAACATGAAGCGCGTTTCAGCTCGTTTCATGCCCGTCAAATGGCCTGGCTTCGGCGCGGCACGGGCCTTGCGAAGGTCGGTTCGTCATGTCGACGCTCATCGTCCCCGCGCTGCTCGCCATCTTCGTCGGCGTCGCCCTCGGGCTCCTCGGAGGTGGCGGGTCGATCCTCACGGTCCCCATCCTCGTGTACGCGGCCGGCCTCCCCGCGCATCAAGCGATCGCGACGTCGCTGTTCGTGGTCGGGGTGACCAGCATCGCGGCGCTGATCCCGCACGCCCGCGCCCAGCGCGTGCGCTACGCCACCGGGCTGATGTTCGGCGCGGCCAGCATGGTGGGCGCGTTCGGCGCGGGCCGGGTGGCCAAGCACATCCCCCCGGCGGTCCTGCTCATCGGGTTCGGCCTGATGATGGCGGTGACGGCGGCGGCGATGCTGCGCAAGGCCAAGGGCGATGCCTCCAAGGAGGCCGAAGGTGAGGCCGGGCCTCGACAGGCGGTCTGGAAGATCCTCGCGGAGGGCCTGGTGGTGGGCGCGGTGACGGGCCTCGTCGGCGCTGGCGGCGGGTTCCTGGTGGTGCCTGCGCTCGTGCTGCTCGGCGGCCTGCCGATGAGGCAAGCGGTCGGCACCTCGCTGCTCGTGATCGCGATGAAATCGTTCGCGGGCCTCGGCGGGTACCTGTCGACCGTGCAGATCGACTGGACCATCGCGCTGGTCGTCGCGGGGGCCGCGGTGCTCGGCAGCTTCGGCGGCGCAGCCCTCGCGGGCCGCGTGCCGCCCACCCACCTGCGCAAGGGCTTCGCGTGGTTCGTGGTGGTGATGGCGGTGTTCATCCTGTCGCAGGAGCTGCCCAAGCTGTTCGGCATCGCCCTCTTCAGCCCCGCCTGGTTCGGTGTGCTCGCGGTGCTCGCGGCGCTTCCCCTCACGGCGGCAGGCATCATGTTCGTGCGCAGCCGGCGTCCCGCGGCCACCCTTGCGCACGCGCTGACGACCCAGTAGTCCTTGAAACGCGTGCCCCGCGTTTCACCTTCGTTACACGACGCAGACACGCTCCGGCTCGACGCGCTCCAGGCGCTCGCCGGGGCGGCGCTCGTCCTCGACAAAGAGCTGCGCATCGTCGAGGTCACCGAGGCGGCAGAGCAGATGCTCGGCGCGGGCGTGCCCATCGGCGCGCTGGCGCCGAAGATCCTTTGTGGCGCGGGCTCGAAGCGGCCGGTGGCCGAGGCGCTGGCAGAGGGGCGCGCCATCCAGACGGTGATCCCTCACCCGGGCACGACGAGCGAGCGGCGGGTCTCGATCCGCACCGTCCCGATCGGGCCGGTGCGCGCCCGGCGCGGCTGGGTGCTGCTGCTCGAGGAGCTGCCCGAGTCCGGGCAGGCGGGGGTCGTCGAGCTCCAGGGGATGTGGACCCAAGACGCGGGCATGAAGGACATGTTTCGCATCGTGAAGCGGGTCGCCGCGTCGGAGGCGACCGTGCTGGTGCGCGGCGAGACCGGCGCCGGCAAGGAGCTCGTGGCCCACGCCCTGCACGCGCTCTCCCCCCGCAAAGACGGCCCGTTCTACGCCATCAACTGCGCGGCGCTCCCGGCTTCCCTGCTCGAGAGCGAGCTGTTCGGTCACGCGCGCGGCTCGTTCACCGGCGCGGTGAGCGACGCCGTCGGCCACGTGCAGAAGGCCCATGGGGGCACGCTCTTCCTCGACGAGGTCGCGGAGCTGCCGCTCGAGGTGCAGGCGAAGCTGCTGCGCGTGCTCGAGTCGCGGACGGTGCTGCCCGTCGGCGGACGCAAGCCGATCCCCGTCGACGTCCGCTTCGTCTCGGCGACCCATCGCGCGCTGCGCAAGGAGGTCGAGGCCGGTCGCTTCCGCGGGGACCTCATGTACCGGCTCCGCGTGATCCCGATCTTCCTCCCCTCGCTGCGCGCGCGCCCCGGCGACGTGCGCCTGCTCGTGCAGGTGCTGATGGGCGAGGCGCGCAAGCGCGGCGAGACGCGCCTCGAGCAGGTGTCCCCCGAGGCGCTGCGGCTGCTCGAGCGGCACGACTGGCCCGGCAACGTCCGCGAGCTGAAGAACGTGCTCGCCTACGCGTTCGCGCTGTCCGACGGGCCGGTCTTGCTGCCGACCGATCTGCCGCCGGAGCTCGCGACGAGCGGTCGCCTCGAGCTGGGGCCGGAGCCTCCGAAGGAGATCCGCCGCTCGGCCGACCCCGAGGCCGATCGCATCCTGCGCGCCCTCGATCGCAGCAGCGGCAGCCGCGAGCGCGCCGCGAAGATCCTCGGCATGAGCCGGGTCACGCTCTGGCGGCGCATGCGAGCCTTGGGGCTCGCTCCGCAGCCAGGTCAGCCGTAGAGCTCGTCCTGCGCGTCGAGCTCTTCCTGCGTGAGGTGTGGCGCGCCGCCCGTTCCACGACAGCTGATGACCGGCACGAGCGACTTGCGGACGATCTCCTCCGCGACGCTGCCGAGCAGCGCGTGCGCGAGCCCGCCGCGGCCGTGGGTCGCCATCACGATGACGTCCGCGTCGTGCTCGGCGACCGCGAGCAGGATTTGCTCGGCGACGGGGCCGAAGCCGACCGCACATTTCACCTGGATGCTCGGGTCGATCGTCTTGGCGACCGCGCCCAGCCGCTCGAGCGCCCCGCGGCCGACGTATTCGTCGACACGGACAGGCTCCGTCTTTCCGGCCGGGGTGATCTTCGCCTCGGGCGGGAGCTCGCCGGACATGTCCGTCGCGTGAAACAGGACGACCTCCGCTCCGCAGTGTTTGGCCAGCCTCGACGCGAGCCCGACGGCCCGCACTCCGAGCTCCGAGAAGTCATGGGGGACGAGGATGCGCTTCCACATGCCCACGACCTAGCGAAGTTCGTGCCGCCGATATCGCGCCCGGATGGCCGCGCACGATGTGCTGGCTGCGCACCCACTGCAGGCCGAGCGCAGCGGGTTCGTGCGATCGAGGCCCCTTCTCGCTTGAAGCCAGCCGCACGCTTCTTGCAGCATGCCGCTCGGAGGCCACACCTTGACGAAGCGAAGGCACACCGTCCGCGACCTGATGAGCACGTCGGTGATCTTCTTGCGCGAGACCGACCACCTCTCCCAGGCCCTCCGCGAGATGACCCTCGCAGCCGTGCGGCACCTGCCGATCGTCGACGAGCATCGCAAGCTCGTCGGCCTCGTCTCGAGCCATGATCTGGTGGCGGCGGTCGAGCGTGAGGGCGACGGCGCTCTCGCGAGCCTCATGTCCCGCGAGGTCACGACGGTGACCCCCGACGCGCCGGCGGCCGACGCCGTGGGGCTGATGATCGATCAGAAGTTCAACTGCCTACCGGTCGTGTCGAAGACCGGTGAGCTCGTCGGCATCCTCACCGCGACCGACTTTCTGGTCGTCGCGCAGCAAGCGCTCAACGGCGCCCCGATCGAGCGCCTGCCGACCGAGGTGTAACCCGCTGGACCCACCGCGGATCGCGGGGGACAATCCCGGCCATGAGGCTGGTGATCGTCCCTGCGGTGCGGATGTCCTTCCGCGCCCTGTGGAGGGCGAAGCTCCGGTCCGCGCTGACGATCCTGGGGATCTTGATCGGCGTCGCGGCGGTCGTGATCGTGGTCGCGCTCGGCAACGCGGTGCGCGACCAGGTCATGGAGCAGATCGCCTCGATGGGGGCGAACACCATCTACATCTCCCCGCGCGATACGCGCAGCTCCGGCGCGCGCTCGCAGCCGCGGGCGCGCCTGACCGAGGCCGACGGCGCCGCCATCTTGCGGGACACGACCAGCGTCGCGGCGATCACCCCGCAGAGCTCGACGCGGGCGCAGGTGATCTCGGGCGAGCAGAACCACCCGACCCAGGTCCTCGGCATCGGCGACAACTACTTCACCGTGATGGACTTCGCGGTGGCCGAGGGCGGAGGCTTCACCACGATCGACTTCCGGACGAAGGCGAAGGTCGTCATCTTGGGGCAGACCGTGCGGCGGCAGCTGTTCGGGTCCGGCGATCCGCTCGGAGCCTACGTCCGCATTGGCAAGCACCCCTTCCGCGTGGTCGGCGTGCTCGAGGGCAAGGGCCAGACGCCGTTCGGTGAGGACCAGGACGATCGCGTGCTCGTCCCCATCGGGACGTATCGCGCGCGCCTGCAGCCCGCGTCTCCGGGGCGAGTCCAGATGTTGATCGCGCAGGCCACCAGCGATCAGACGGTGGACCGCGCGGTCGAGCAGATCGAGCAGCTCCTCCGCCAGCGTCACAACATCGACCCGGAGGACCGCCCCGACTTCCAGATCCGCACGCAGGCCGAGATCCGCAAGACGCAGGAGCAGTCGTTCGCGATGCTGACCGGCATCTTGTCCGCCATCGCGGCGATCTCGCTCGTCGTCGGCGGCATCGGCGTGATGAACGTGATGCTGGTCTCGGTCACCGAGCGCACGCGCGAGATCGGCATCCGCCTGGCGATCGGCGCGAGCGAGCTCGACGTCCTCCTGCAGTTCCTCGTCGAGGCCGTGGTCCTCAGCCTCGTGGGCGGAGTGCTCGGGCTCGCGGTCGGCCTCGGCGTGAACGCCGGTCTCGCCCGGTTCCTCGGCTGGTCGTTCTCGGTCCCGCCTCAGGCGATCGGGGTCGCCCTGGCCACGAGCGCGTCGGTCGGCATCGTCTTCGGGTTCCTCCCGGCGCGCCGCGCCGCCAAGCTCGACCCCATCGACGCGCTGAGGCACGAGTGAGCTCGACGCTGCACGCCATCCTCTCCTCGCTCGTCATCGCGCTGCGCGCGGTCACGCGCAACAAGCTGCGCGCCGGGCTGACGACGCTCGGCATCATGATCGGGGTCGCCGCGGTCGTCACCGTCACCTCCCTCGCGGCCGGCGCGCGCGCGGGGATGATGGAGCAGGTCGCGAACCTCGGGTCGAACGCGATGATGGTCTTCCCGCGGAGCAGCCGCGCCTCGGGGGCCCGCGACACCTCGACCTCCAAGCTCAGCGAGCAAGACGCGAAAGCGCTCGGGCGAGAGGCGCCCAGCATCGCGGCCTCGTCGCCCTTCCTGCGGACGTCGGTCATCGCGATCTACGAGGGCAACAACGCCACCACGAGCGCCGTCGGCGTTCGCCTCGAGTACTTCCAGATCCGCAACTGGAAAACGAAGAACGGCTCGACCTGGTCGACCAGCTCGGAGAACCTGGGAGAGAAGGTCGTGGTGCTCGGTGCCGACACCGCGTCGCAGCTCTTCGGCCCGATCGACCCGGTCGGGCGCGTCGTGCGCATCGGCAAGTCGACCTTCCGGGTGATCGGCGTCCTCGAGGAGAAGGGCCAGAGCCCGTTCGGCCAGAACCAGGACGAGATCGTGATCATGCCGATCACGACCCTGCGCAGCACGCTGATGCGCACCCGCGCCGGGGAGGTCCACGGCATCGTCCTCAGCGCGACCAGCCCCGAGACCTCGGAGCAGGCCAAGCGGCAGGCTGAGCTCATCCTCCGCGAGCGGCACCGCATCAAGGAGGGCGAGGAGGACGACTTCGAGGTCTTCAGCCAGAGCCAGATCCAGGCGCTGCAAGACACGATCTTCGGCTACCTGACGATGCTCCTCATCGGCGTCGCGGCCGTGTCCCTGCTGGTCGGCGGCATCGGGGTGATGAACATCATGCTGGTCAGCGTCGCCGAGCGAACGCGGGAGATCGGCATTCGAATGGCGATCGGCGCGAGGGAGGCCGATATCCTGGTGCAGTTCCTGGTCGAGGCGATCGTGCTGTCGCTGATCGGGGGCGCCCTCGGCACCCTGCTCGGCTTCGGGCTCATCAAGGGCTTTGCGGCCGCGCTCAAGTGGAACATGACCCTCGATATGGCGACCCTCGGCCTCGCGCTCGGCGTGTCGAGCGCGGTGGGGCTGGCGTTCGGCTTCCTCCCCGCGCGCCGGGCCGCGAGGCTGGACCCGATCAAGGCGCTGGGGCGGGAGTAGGCGGCAGTCGCTCCAGCGCCGCCAAGATCGCGTCGGTCGACGGATGATCTCCCGCCGCGTCGCTCTTGTGCGCGAAGACCACGTCGCCGCGCTTGTCGACCACGAACACGCCGCCGATCTGCATCGCGTCGCCCTGCGTCTTGCCCTGGAAGAAGCCCGCCATCATCGCGCGCGGCGCGGCCGCGAGCGCCTTCAGGATCTTGCCGGTCTTGCGTAGGCCGAGCGCGCGGTACGCGGCGAGCGACGGGTCGGTGAACAGCTGCGAGGTGATGCCGTAGTCTTCCTGAAACGCCTTCGCCATGTGCGGCGCGCCATTACCGACAAACACGAGCTGGGCGCCCTTGGCCTCGATCTGGTCTCTTACGCCGTGCACCTGCACGGCCTGCTCTCGGCAGAACAGTCAGCCGAAGTGGCGCAAGAACACGAAGACGGTCGGCTTGTCTTGGTAGATGGCCTTGAGCGTGGTCGTGCCACCCGCGATCGTGAGCAGCGTGGCATCTTCGTGGTCGGTGAACTCGGACACGGGCGAGGTGCTACCACGGCCCGGCGCGCCGCGCACGCGCCCTACGCCCTCACATGACCTCGCGGATCATCCGATCGAGCGAGGTCTCATCGACGAGGCCGTGGGTCGTCTTCACGATGCGGCCCTCCTTGTCGATCAGGATGAGCGTGGGCAGGCGATCGACCCCATAGGTGCGCTGGGTCAGCCCGGCGTCGTCGTGCAGGACGGGGAAGGCCCATTTGTCGCCCATCTTCGCGGCGGGGCGCGGGTCGTCGTCGACCGAGATGCCGAGCACCTTGAGCCCCTTGCCCTCGTAGCGCCGCGCGATCTTGTCGACGATCGGGGACTGCATCGAGCAGGCCCCGCACCAGGTCGCCCAGAAGTCGACCAGCACGACGGAGCCCTTGAGATCTTCGAGCGCGAGGCGGGAGCCCGGCTCGCCCTTGGTGAGGACCGGCAGGTTGAACGCCGGAGCAGGCTTCATTTCCTGCGACTCGGGGTTCGCCCGCAGGGGGTTGATGCGGGGCAGCAGCGTGACCCCGACCAGGCAGGCCGCGCCGATGACCACCGCGCCCGCGATGAAGGTCGCCTTGTCGCTCGCCATCAGCGGGCACCTTAGCACTCCGGACGGCGGGCGGGGCCTCCCCGGGGGTTTTCGCCCTAGCCCCATCTAGGCTAGCTTCGTCGCCCCATGGCGAACCACCCCCCGACGACCCGCAGCTGCCGGAGGCCTACCCTCGCGGAAAGGTCTCGGACGACGGCAACTTCAAGCGCGGCCGGTTCAACCCCATCATCATCATCATCGCCCTCCTCGCCGTGGGAGGCAGCGCGTTCGCGATCTGGCACTTCTACAAGAAGGATGAGGCGCGGCTGAAGCCCGAGGACCGGGCGAAGCTGATGCAGAACATCTTCGTGCTCCCCGCGGAAGACCAGGTTCCCAAGTGGCGGGAGTGGGCGGCGAGCGACGACAAGGAGATGGTGCAGGAGGCGCTGCTCCAGCTCGCCCACCTGAAGGACGAGGAGACGATCCCCCTCGCCACGAAGGCGCTCGAGCGGGGGGACGCCGGGATCAACGGCGTCGCCGCGCAGGTGCTCGCGCACGTCGGCTCGCCCAAGGCCGACTCCGCGAAGCCCGCCCTGAAGAAGGCCCTCGAGAAGGCGACCGACGCCGACCGCCCCCAGCTGGTCTAAGCCCTCGTCGCGCTCGGGGAGCCTTCGGTGTCGAAGGAGGCGATCGACCTCTATCGTGACGGCAAGCTCGCCAACGTGCAACGTTTGGGCGGCGGTGTGGCCTTCGATCCCGAGAAGCTCGCCGAGCTCATCGGGCTGGACGAGCTGTCCACCATGGCCGGGGACAAGAGCCAGGCCGTGCGGCAGCTCGTCGCGACGATGCTGGCGAAGAACCCCGACGCCAAGTACCTCGACAAGCTCATCCAGCTCGTGAACGACCCCGAGATCGAGGTCGCTGGCCAGGCCGCGAACGGCCTCGCGAAGATCCCCGATCCTCGCTCGCGGGATCCGCTGCTCAAGAAGCTCGGGCAGTCGAAGGGTGACGTCCGTGAGCGCTTCCTCGGCGCCCTGAAGGACGGCATCGGCGGCGAGGGCCTCGTGCTCGCCCTCGACGCCGTCCAGAAGGAGCCCGAGCAGACCTGGTGGTTCCAGACGAAGCAGCTGTTCGACCTGATCGAGCAGCTCGCCGATCCGCGCGCCGCCGAAGCCCTCGTGAACTGGGCCGAGTCACACCCCGACGTGCACCCGCACTGGCGCAGCGAGGTCGGCATGCGCCTCGCCGAGATCGGCGACCTTCGCGCGGCGAAGTACCTAGCCGAGCGCATGGCGATGGACCCGCTCAAGATCTACGACAAGGGCAAGATGCACCAGCTCGGTCGCGGGGGTCACCTCTCCAGCACCGACGATCAGCGCGTCTGGGCGGCGCGTATGCTGGCCGACCTCGCGATGATGCACCCGGACAAGAAGGCCGAGCTCGCCGTCGCCGAGGACGCGGTGCTGGGTTGGCTGACGGGCAAGCCGCAGCCCCACGCGAACGGCCTGCGCTTCCTCGCGAACATCAAGAGCGAGTCCGGCCTGAAGAAGCTGCGCGAGTGGGCCTTCCCGGACGAGCCGCTGCCCAAGGAGGGCGCGCGCGCCCAGCCGCCGGACGAGTGGGTCACCGCGCAGAGCGCGATGCGCTACCTCGGCCGCTACGGCGACACCGAGAGCTACGACAAGCTCGTCAAGATGCTCGACTCCAAGAAGGACAAGAAGCTCGACATCACGCAGGAGGGCCTGATGAGCGGCGGCAAGACGCTGCTCGGCATGGTGCTCCGCGCGATCGGCGTCGGCGCCAGCGAGGGCCTCGCCGAGTTCGGCAACCCGAAGAGCGTGAAGCGGCTGATGGAGTTCGTCGAGGACGACCTGTGGCACGAGGAGGCCCGCCTCGCCGCGTGCTCCGCCATCGCCTGGAGCGGGACGCCCGATGACCTGAAGGAGGTCGCCAAGCGCGCGATCGCGTTCGGCAAGGAGGAGAAGGCGTCGAAGATCTTCATCGCGGGCTGCTACGCGACGACGCTCGCCCTCAGGCCGGTCCCCGAGGCGCAGTCCGACCTGGTCGAGCTGCTCACGCCCGACATGCCGATCCCGGTCAAGAACGCCATCGCGCAGGCGATCGGCTCGGCGCCGATCGACAAAGCCGTGAAGGACAAGCTGTTCGAGAAGATGAAGAGCGACGACACGCGCAACGCCGCGGCGCTCGCCCTCATCCTGGGCGGCGATACGAGCACCGCCGCGCAGACCGTCGCGCTGTACGGCGACAAGTCGCCCGAGGCCCTGCAGGACCTGAAGGACACGTACTTCCGCGCGTTCGGCTTCTGGAGCGACGAGGACGCCAAGGGCGGCAACCTCTACCGCTGGGTGGAGAACGCCGAGGCGATCGCGCGCGTGAAGATCTTCGACGGGCCGCAGATGTGGGCGATCGACCGCCTCCAGGCGCAGTTCGACAACCTCTCCTGGGACAACGGCCCGCACTCCGAGACGCGCGTCGTGCTCCGCCAGCGGCTCATTCGGGACGCGAAGGGCGGCGACGACAAGCGCAAGGAGCAGGCGATCCGCACGCTGCGCTTCATGAAGGAGCAGGGCCCGCTGATGGCGCTCTCCGACGAGAAGGGCCTGACCGGCGAGCTCGCGAAGAAGGCTTGGCACGAGCTCAAGAACCCGACGCCCATCAAGGCGGAGAACTTGAACGAGCTCCAGGCCGAGCAGCAGTCGAAGATGAAGAAGTGAGCGCACCCCGGCCGGCCCACGGAGGGTCGGCCGCGCGGTGGCAGCTGACGGAACGGACGAGGTGGCGTGTGGCCAATTGGCGAGACGAGCTCATCGATGCGGTGAAGACCAAGGCCGAGCGGGACGCCGAGGAGGCCGCGAAGCACCGGCAGCGCGTGCTCGAGGCGCTCGCGAGCGCGGAGACCGCCCTCACGCTCGCGGTGGACGCGCTGAAGTTCGCGCGCGACCGCGTGGAGGAGAAGGGCCAGGAGCACGCCTTCACGGAGGAGGTCGAGGAGGTCCAGGAGGAGGGCTCGCAGACCGCGGGCACCTTCACCAAGCTCGCCAAGCTGACGGTGGGCAAGCTCGCCGTCAGCGTCGAGCTCGACCGCACGACCGCGGTCATCCGCGTCGGCTTCCTCGAGGGCAAGCCGAGGGACTTCGATTTCGCCCGCGATCGCCACATCGCCTCGTCGGACGTCGAGGAGTACGTGGGGCGCCGCGTGGTCGAGCTGGTGCGCGCGGCGCAGAAGGCGGCGCCCTGGTGAGCGACGACGAGGAGTCAGACTCCGCCCTCTCGCTCGTGCTGGTGAACGCCCCGCCGGGCGCGGCGGCCGGCATCGCGCGCGCGCTGGTCGAGCGGCACCTCGCCGCGTGCGTGAACGTGATCCCCGGGATCAAGAGCTTCTATTTTCTGGGACGGGGCGCTCCAGGAGGACAGCGAGAGCACGCTGCTCATCAAGACGCGCACCGCCTTGGTGCCCGAGCTGACCGCGGCCATCCGAGCCCTCCACTCGTATTCGGTGCCCGAGGTGCTGGCGCTGCCGATCGACGACAAACTCGGCAACCTCGAGTACCTTGCCTGGGTCCGAGCCGAGACCCGCACGGCGCCGGCTTGACGGTCGCGGCGACCGAGCGGCGCGCGGCGCTCTCTGATCGAACGATCCGGCTCGTCTACACGACGATCTTGCTCGTCGGCATCTCGTACGGGCTCGCCATCTCCCTGATCGGCGTGTACCTCGAGGGCCGCGGGTTCTCCGAGTCGCAGATCGGGGACCTCGCGATCTTCTTCGCCGGCGGGATCGTGTCGTTCGCCATCCCGGCGGGGTGGGCCATCCGCCGGTTCGGCGCCAAGGCCACGCTCATGGTGGGGCTCGTCGGGTACAGCGCGGCGGTCGGCCTCTTTCCCTTCGCGGGTCCGTACTCGCTGATCGCGACGCTGCGCTTCTTCGACGGCGCGTTCTCGGTCGCGGTGTGGGTCGCGTCCGAGACGCTGCTGCTCTCGCGCGCGCCGCGCGACGACAAGGCGTTCTTCATGAGCCTGTACGCCATCGCGCTCGCGGTGGGGTACGTCGTCGGCCCGATCGCTGCGCGCGGGGTGGTCGCCGTCGCGTCAAAGGACGTCTCCTTCTTCGCCGCGGGCGCGCTCGCGCTCACGACGGCGGCCGCCGTCGCGTCGCGCATGCAGACGGGCGGCGCGGGCCACGAGCTCCACGCGACGGACGGCGGCGCGAGCGAGGCCCCGCTCACGGCCGGGCAGGTCTTCTGGCGCATCAAGACGAGCTGCCTGGCGACGTTCAGCTATGGGTATTTCCAGGCGAGCGTCGTCCTGTTCTTGCCCCTGTACCTGCTCGGTCAGGGCCTCGACGAGGGGCAGACGATCCTCATCCCCGCCTTCTTCGCGGGGGGCATGTTGCTCGTCGCCAACTTCGCCGCGCGCTGGGGCGACCGCTTCGGCCACCTGTTGGTCATGCGGACGCTCGGCGTCGTCGGCACGCTGACCATCATCAGCTTCTTGTTCGTGAAGAGCCCGTGGCTCGTCTACCTCACCGGCTTCATCGCGGGTGGCTCGCTCGCGTCGCTCTCGCCGGTGTCGCTGGCGCTGCTCGGGATCGCCGTCCCGGACAAGAGCCTCTCGCAGGCCGGCGGCCTCTACAACGCCGCCTACGCCATGGGCATGCTGATCGGGCCGCCGATCGCGGGGCGTCTGTTCAAGGGCGTGAGCGGCCACGCGATGATCGCCCACTTCGCCGTGCTCTGGGCCGGCTTCGTGGTGCTCACGATCGTGTTCCGGCGAGACGACCCTCGGCTGCGGCGGGCATGATCACGGGTACTGCAGCGTGAGCACCCACTTCTCCCATCGCTCCTGGAACGCCGCCATGTCGCTCTCGCCGAGCGTCGCGACCAGCGTCGCGTAGCCCGTGGGGTCCTTCGCGGCGGCGGCCCGGAACGCCTCGTAGAACTGCACGAGCAGCCCCTGCTCCTGGAGGTAATAGAGGAGGTAGCGGCTCTGCGCGTAGTTGTCGCCGCGATCCTCGTCGTAGAAGGTGTGGTCGCTCATCGCGGTGAGCTCCTTGAAGGTCGGGAGGCGATCCTTGTGGATGGCCTTCTTCAGCCCCGCGAGTCGCCAGTTGGTGAGCCCGACGATGTGGCCTCCGCGCTCCGCGCTCTGCTCGAAGAGCGAGCCGAGGCCCTCGTTGAGCCACGCGGGCGCGTCGGCGAAGTCGGCCTCGACGTACGGGTGTACGATCTCGTGGACGAGGGTGCCGCCCCC
The DNA here is from genome assembly GCA_016719945.1 of Polyangiaceae bacterium. Lineage (GTDB taxonomy): Bacteria > Myxococcota_A > Polyangia > Polyangiales > Polyangiaceae > Xiheicaenibacterium. The sequence goes on from JADJYE010000011.1 coordinate 31,941, forward strand.
GGTGGAGATGTTCATGAACAGCCCGCCGAGTCGGCTCGAGTAGAAGCCGTACGGAGTCGACGGAGGATCGGCAGCGAGCTTCAACACGCCGCTGTCGTAGCTCGCCTCGTTCTTGAAGAGGTACACGTCGAGGATGCGCTTCGGGCGCTTGTCGAAGAAGTCCTTCTCGAGGTGCTCGACGGCCCATTTCACCGTCTCGGCGCGGCGCGCGAGGGTGGTCGGATCGTCGTCGCCGACGACCACGAACGGCTCCTCGATCCGGATGTTGTAGCCCTTGAGGCCATGTTTCCCAAGCTTCTCCTTCAGCGCCATCACGTGCTGCGCATAGCTCGCCTTCGAGAAGCCACCCTCGGGGGGTGGCGAGACCAGCTTCGCGGGCGCGAGGGGGAGCGTGATGAGGGTCCACTCGGCGGCGTCGTACTTGAGGGGCCAGAGCGAGAAGAGCCGCGCCCGCTTCATCCGGCGGTACGCGCCGTCGGCCTCTGCGGGCTCGTGGTAGACGACCTCGTCGGTCTCGGCGTCGTAGCCGACGATCAGGCGAAAGTGCTCGGTCGTGCCCTCGCGCTCGTCGTAGTGCATACAGAGGATGCTGGGCACGCCGCGCGCGAGATCCGCGTGGACCCGCGCGAAGGCCCGCTCGAGCCCCGGGAGCGGATCGGACGCGGAGACCTTGGACCCCACCTCGCCCGGGTCGAAGCCGAGCTTGCGCACGGCCTCGGTGAGCTCTCGGGTGTACGCGCCGCGCCCGAGGGCCGGGTCGAGGCCGGTCAGCCCGAAGACGGCGTCTTGATCGTAGGTCTGCCCCAGGCGCCGCGCCGCCATCTCCACGCACGCCTCGCCGCAGAAGTCGGGGCGCTGCTCGACGAACGGCACGCCCTCGAGCACGACGGTGGTGAGCGCGCTCGGCGGGAGCGAGGCGGCGCTCGACGCGGCGCCGGCGACGGGTCCGTCGATCGGAGGATCGGAGCGAGGCTCTCGACAGCCGCCTGAGCCGAGCAACAACGCGGACGCGAGCAGGGACGGGACGAGGAGACGGAGCGTAGGCATACCCCGGCTCATCGGAGCTCGCGCTCGGAGTGTGACCGCCGCAGGGAACGAGCGGCCGCGGCGGCGCGCGAGACCCCGACCCAGAGCCCGCTACAAGGAGCGCAGCGGAGCGAGGTCGCTGTCGTCGACGGGGGGCGAGCCGAGCTCCCGCAGGGCGTCGTTGATCTGCCAGACGGCCACCGCGAGCGGGAGCGGCACCTCGAGCCCGCTGGGGTGCCCGGCGTCGTCGTAGTGGGCGACCAGCGTGGGCCGGATGGCGATCTGCCGGCGCGACTTGCCGCTCTTTTCTTCCAGGATGTGGAAGAACGCGGACGTCGGCTTCCCCTTGCGGAAGATGATCTCGATGCGGGGCTTGGGCACGTCACTTCAGGGTGAAGTGTTCCCGCTTGCCTTGCAACATCACATAGATCGCACCTCGGCCGTCCCACCCGAGGTCGTTGATCGGCTCCTTGGTCTTCGTGGTGCTCGCGACCTGCCCGTCTGCCAGCCGGAGCATGACGAGCTCGCCGGTCTTGCCCTGGTTCTGCGCGGCGAGGAGATGGCCGCCGAACACCATGAACGGTCGCGGGAAGATCGTCGTCGCGGTCTTCCACAGCACCTTGCCGGTCTGGGGATCGCGCGCGACGATGAACCCGGTGGGCGAGCCGGGCGGCAGGACGACGCCGTACGCCACGCCATCGACGAGGGTGAAGAAGTACATCGTGGCCGCGGGCGCCGGGCCGGACGACGCGAGCAGCGGCTTGAGGTCGACGAGGCTCTTGAGCTCGTCTCCCTCGAGGGTCGCGACGAAGCGTCGCCCATAGTTGAGGAACGTCTTGCCGCCGTGGGCGAAGGCGCCCTCGAGGCTCGTGTTCGCGTAGCGCATCGGGAAGAGATCGAGGCGCATCGTCGAGTAGAGCGGCGCGGGCGCCTCGAGGAAAGGCGGCTTGAGCGGCTCGAGCGCGGGGTCCTTGATGGCCACCAGGCGCTTCGGAGCGGCGACCTTGGTGCCAGCGTCTTTTCCGACGACGGCGCCGGCGGGCGCCTCGGCGGGGATCGGCGTTCGCTCGGTGAGGTCGAGGCCCGACGCGCCTTGGGCCCTCGCGACCAGGAAGTCTCCTGCGGCCTCCAGCGCCTTTCGGGCGCTCGAGTCGCTGGGGAGGTGGTCGACCGCCGCGAGGACGGCCGGCCCGTCGCGGTGATCGAGGGCGATGACCGCGTTGTCGAGCCAGCAGCGCTGGATATCGTCGAGGCCCGAGGCCACCTCGCCGCTCTCCCACACCAGGGCGCCGAGGCGGGCCTCCGGCACGGCCGGCGCCGAGGAGAGGGTGAAGCGGTAGACCTTGGTGTTCGTCCAGGCCCACACCTTCGGACCGTCGCCGATCACGTAGAACACCCGGTCGGGGACCGACTCGGACGCGACGACGGCGCCGGTCGCGACGTCGATCACGTTGACCTTGCTGGTGGTCCCCTCGGAGAAGGCCGTGACGACGTGGGCGCCGGTCGCGTAGGTCGCGTGGGCGTTGCCGACCCCTGCGTCGGTGACCCACGCGATCTTGTCCTTCTCCAGGTCGAAGCCCACGAGGAAGCCCTCCGACTTGGTCTTCAGCCCGTCGCCTTCGTGCGCGATGGTCGCGAGGAGGGTCGAGCCGACGACGTCGACGAAGCGGACCTCGGCCCAGATCGAGTCGACCGGCGCGTTCTTGGTGCTGGCCTCGAAGGCGGCGGCGATCAGCGGCTCGACCTGGAGCGCTCGCAGCCCCTTGCCCTCGATGCCCGTGACGAGCAGACCCGGGCCGTAGCGGACGACCGAGACCGAGGGCTTCATGTAGGTCGCGAACACGGGCTGCTCGCCGAAGGTGGACCCGAACATCGGGGGGACCTCGCCGCCGACGCCGAACTCGAGGGGGGTCGCGAGGCCTTGCCCCAGGACCCAACCGAACCAGTCTCCGTTGTGGACCTCCTCCCCGGCGGGCTTGAGCGTCACCGGGGGCGACGCCGCTGCCTTCGAAAGGTTCTTGTGCGGAGGGGCCACCGGCTCGATCGCCAAGGGCTTCAGCCGTCCGAAGCTGCGGCCCGATCGCAGGCGCTCCTCTGCGACGTCCGCCGTCGCGGCGGCGTGCAGAGCGAACGCGACGACGTCGCTCGGGCTGTGGTCCATCGCCTTGGTGAACGCCTGCAGCGCGACCTGAGGCTTGCCCTTCGCCAGAGCCTCCACGCCGCTCGCGCGGACCTCGAGCGCGGGTGAGGCCTTCGGCTTGCGAGCCTCGGGGGCGCAGGTGTCCTTGGGCGCGGAGGCGGTCGGCGCGGGGCTGGCGGCGGAGGCCGGAGGCTTCGCAGGGCCGGAGCCCGCGGGCGAAGGGGCGGCGGCGCAGGCCGATAGGAGCAGGGCCAGCGGCGCGAGATGGCGGGATCGGGACGAGGGCATGGGGCTCGGGCCTCCAACGCTTCGGGGCATGACCTTCATACCCCGGCGCCACGTCGGCTTGGGGAGGTCGTACGTGACCACGAATCTGCTACCAATGGATGACAGACCATGGGCTGGCTCCGGTCATACGTGGTGGCAGGGCTGTTCCTGCTCGGGTGCGCTTCGACGGGTGCGCGCCCCGCAGCGCCGAGCAGCTCGTCCGCGCCGGCGTGGCTTCCACCCTACACGCCAGAGCAGCTGTCGCTGCTCGAGCCCGGCCAGGAGGCGGCGCCCGTCGCGGCGACCCGCACGTACCCGGACCTCGTGATGTTCCGCTACTCGCACGATCGCCTGCTCGAAGATCCGCGGGACGCGATGCGGACGACGAAGCTCATCGCCGACCTGGTGTCGGAGTCTCCGCGCTCGTACACGGTCGCCGAGACGCCGCCTCGCATCGCCAACGACATCGCCCAATACGGCCCCCCGCCCAAGCGCGAGCCGGACGGGTGGGTGGTGGCGACTCGCGATCCCGAGGGCCGCTTGCAGCTCGCGCCGGTCAGCGCGCCCAAGGAGGCCCGCGCGGCGTTCGACGAGGCGGTGAAGGCGCTCGCCGCGGGCCGGGCCCAAGACGCCGAGCGCGAGCTCGCTCGCGCGGTCCAGGTCGCGCCGCACGCCGCCGCGATCCACGTCGAGCTGGGGCGCGCCTTGCTCGCGCAGAAGAAGCTCGTCGAGGCGGAGGCAGCCTTCCGTGAGGCGCTGCGCGCCGACGTCACCCTGGCCTCTGGGCACGAGGGGCTCGCCGCCACGCTGCTCGCGCGGGGCGACGTCTATGGCGCGCGCGAGAGCCTCGCGCACGCCCTCGCGTACCACCCGTTCGAGCCGCGTGCGGTCGCGCTCGCGGCGAAGCTCACCCCCGAGACCCCGCCGGAGAGGCCCACTCCCTTCGCGATCTTCCTCGAGGTCGACGCGGCCGGGGTCGTGCGCGTGGGGACGGGCTCGACCGTCGGGTCGCGCATGTACGCGGGCTGCAGGGCGGTCATGCGCTACGAGCCGGAGCTGCGCACCGCGCTCTTCAACGTGGCCCCCGAGGCCCCGTATTTCCTCAGCGCGGCCGAGGAGATGTTCTGCATCGAGAGCGCGATCGGGGCGTTCATCGCCGAGCGCGCGGTGGCCCGGGAAGAGGGGCTGCCGGCCCCTCAAGACAAGCAGACCGCCGCCCTCACGGGCCTCGCGCACACCGAGGGGCTGCTCGGCTTCGTGATGGTCGAGGTGCTCGGGCGGCACCGGCCGGAGCACGCGCGCACCGCGCCGAGCGTCGTCCACCGCGCCATGGTCGCGTACGTCGCGCGTCACGTGCTCGGGTACGATCCTGGACCGAACGTCTCGAACTACGTAGCTTCGGCGCGGTGAGCCCGAGCACACGAGCGAGCCGGCCGAGCGCCACGGGGTGGCGTCGGGTGCTCGTCGTGCTCGTCGCCTTGCTGGCCGTCGCGACCCCGTCGGCGAGCGCCGCACCCGCGGGGCTCGGCGCGATGCCGCCGCTCGTGTGGCGCCTGTCGACCTCCTCCCCCGCCCCGCTCGTGGGCGACGCCGCGTCCGACGCGCTGTACAAGACGTGTGGGGCTCCGGACGAGGGCTTGCGTTCGGTCGCGATGCGCAACGCGGGCCGGCTCGCGCGCGGCGAGCCCACGCTGCCGAGCGACGAGCTCGCCTTCACGCTGCGCGCCGCCGGGTTGCCGTACGTGTGGCCGCGCGCGTGGACGATGCGGGGCCCGGATCTCGCGCCTGAGAAGGTGAGCGAAGAGCTCGGGAAGTTCGTCGCCAAGGCGACGACGCTCGGGGTACGCCGCTGCGGCGTGGCGCGGCTGGTCTCGGCGGAGGGGACGAAGATCGTCAGCGTGGTCACGGCGGACGTGCTCGCCGATCTCGAGCGGCTGCCGACGCTGGCGCGGGTCGGCGAGTGGATCACGCTCAAGGGCAAGATGCTCGTCCCGGCGAGCGACGCGAAGGTCGTGCTGCTCGGGCCGCGCGGTCAGCCGCGCACGGTGCTCGCGTCGCTGAGCGGGGACGACGTGCGCGCGACGTTCTCGGTCGATCAGCCGGGTGAGTGGGTGGTGCAGGTGCTCGCGAGCGCCTCCACCGGGCCTCGCCCCGTGATCGAGGCGCACATCCTCGCGGGCACCGCGGCGCCGCTGCGTTTCGCGGAGACCGCCGCGCCCGGGGAGGAGGCGGCGGCTGGGGCGGCCGACGACAAGGCGGCGCTGCTGGCGATGATCAACGCGGCCCGCGTGAGCGAGGGGCTGAAGCCGCTCTCGACCGACGGCGCGCTGGACAAGGTCGCGCTGATCCACAGCGTGCGCATGCGAGACCTGCGCACGGTCGGGCACGAGCTCGGCGACGGGGCGCTGTCGGATCGGCTGACCGACGCGGGGGTCGTGTTCCACTCCCGGGGCGAGAACCTGGCCGCGGCCGCGACGGTCGCGCGCGCGCACCGCGCGCTGTGGCTGAGCCCATCGCACCGCGCGAACCTGCTCGACGCGCGCTTCAAGCGGCTCGGGCTGGGGCTGACGAAGAGCGAAGACGGAAGGGTGTGGGTGACGGAGCTGTTCGTGGACTAGCTTAGCTAGCGCGCCTCGTAGGGCGGGGCGTGGCGCTCGTGGCGCCACCGCCCGCCTCACTACTTCTGTCGCCATGCGGTCGCCTGGGAGGGCTCGGGCGCAAGTCGCGGCCCCTGGGCTCGTCGTGCTAGCGTCGGCCCATGGAGTTCGACCGCATCGCGGACCTCTACAACGCGTGTAACCCGGAAGAATCGCTCGAGCCCGACGACCCTCGCAACGTCGATATCGATCAGACCGGCGTGAGGGGCGAGAAGTGGAGCGATCGACTGGCGAAGCAGATCGAGCTCTCCAGGGTGCCTGTCTGTCAGCTGTTCACGGGGCTTCGCGGTACGGGCAAGAGCACCGAGCTGCGCCGACTCGACGCACGCCTGTCCGATCGCAAGCGCAGAAATTTTCTGACGGTGCTGATCGACGCGGATCAGGTCCTCGACTTGACCGTCGAGATCGACGTCTCGGACGTCCTCTCGCTCATTCTGTTCCAGTCCGAGAAGGTGGTGCTGAAGGCCGAGGGGTCGAGCCTTCCGGCTCTGAAGGAGGGGCCTTTCGCGCGCTTCTGGGCTTGGGCAACGACCACGGACGTCGAGCTCGGAAAGCTCTCGGTCGCCGCTGGTGGCGTGGGAGCCGACTTCAACCTGAAGAGCAACCCCACGGTGCGAACTCGTGTTCGCGAAGTGATCGCGAATCACGCGGCTAGCTTCGTGAAGCGGGTCGGGGACGAGCTCAGCGAGCTCAACTTGCGTGCCCAGCATGCTGGGTACAAGGGTGGCCTGTTCATCATCTTCGACTCGCTCGAGAAGCTGCGCGGGACGAGCCTAACGTGGCGCGACGTGCTCACCAGTGCAGAACGGATCTTCGCGAACGGCGCGCCGTTCCTACAGCTGCCCGTCTCCGTGCTCTACACCGTGCCACCAGCGCTTGCGCGCAGGATGAGCGATCCCGTCGAGTACCTGCCGATGATCAAGGTGCGCGACAAAGAAGGCTCGGTGCACAAGCCGGGGCTCGATGCCATCTACGCGCTGATCAAGAAGCGGGTCCCGGAGGCCGATCTCGGCGAGATTTTTGGTGCCAATGACGTGAACAATCGGCTGCGTGCAATCGCGCTCTGGTCTGGGGGATACCCGCGTGAAATCGTCCGTCTTCTGCAGGCAGTGCTCGAGCTCGAGGCGTTTCCGGTCTCGAGCGAGTCGCTCGAGCGCGTTCTGCACCGAGCCGGAAACACCTATCGGGGCATCGTGTACGACAGTGGGGCCATCGAGTGGCTTCGCACGGTGCTCGTCGAGAAGCAGCTGATCATGAACGACGACAAGCAGCGGGAGGCGGCCGATCTGCTGCTGCAGAGCAACGTCATCCTGCGCTACCTGAATGCCGACGAGTGGTTCGACGTGCACCCGTCAGTTGCGGGGATGAAGGAGCTCGAGACTCCGCCGACTAGCTCGGCGCCGGCGAGCGGAGCCAAATCTGCGTGACGTCCGGTTACGCCGATGACCGCGAGCGCCTCTTGCGCGCGCTCGCGTTGTCACGACGCTTCCATCTCTATCTGGTTAGCAGCGCAACGCCGCGTGCCGCAGACGAGCTGCTCGCTGCGTTGCCAGGGGAGCTGAAGCTGCTTCGCCGGTCACCGGTCGAGCTGGCCAGGCTCGACCCTTATGCCGGGCGAGCGACGACGGCGCCGCTGTCCGATGCCGAGCTTGTCCGTGCCGTGTTGTGGCCACTGCTCGAGCCGGCGCCGGAACGAACCAAGCGTGGCGTGGTGCACATCGTCGATGCGTCGCGCGCGGTCGAGGAGGACCGCGACGCCTGGCGGCGTGCCTTCTCGCTCTGGAACGAGAAGCGGAACGCGGTCCAGGCAACGCTCGCCGGAGAGGTGGTGGTCATCTTGCCGCGCTGGATGGGCAGCGCTTTCGCGGCGGCGGCCCCCGATGTCTGGTCGGTGCGCAGCGGCGAGTACGAGATCGTCGAGAGCCAGCTGCCGACGCAAGTGATCCACGCGCACAGCGCTATGGTGCTTGAGGGCACCGCGGCGGCCGTGGTGACGCGATCCCCTCACGAGTGGCTCAGGATCCCTCGACTCTGCCTCTGGGGAGGGGAGATCGTAGTGCGGCCCTGGCTCGAGCTCCTGCCCTCGGACCCCGGCCCCGAAGTGAAGGTCTTGGTCGAGACCGGGCTCATCGAGGTGCCGGAAGACGAGACGGAAGACGAGCCAGGAAACGCGGAGTTGGTCCGACTGTTGGAGAGGCGTCGCGAGGCCGATCGCAAGCTCGCGCAGGGTCGGTTTGCGGAGGCAGAGCCTACCTATTCCGAGCTACTTCGAACTTCGAGGGGAGGGAAGAGCTCGTTCCATGCCGACCTCGCGGCGCTCAGCGCGGCAGGTCTGGCGATGGCCGTCGGAGCGCAAGGGCGGGTGGATGAAGCGCGCACCATTGCGTCCATCGCGTCCACCCGGCGCGTTGACGCAAGGCTGCCCGCCAGCCAGTTTGCTAGCAGCGCCCGCAGCTACACGAACTGGTTGGCGGGCCACTCCAGTGTCTCGGCCGCTGCGACGCTTGAAAGCGCTCGTGCGTGGGAGCGACTGCGACCGCTCCGCAAGATCGACGTGGTCCGCGGGGGCCGAGGCCCGAGCCAGTCGCGACAAGAAGCCGAGCTGAGCGCGGCAGTCCAGGCGTTGGAGCACGGCGAGCTGTACCTCCCGCGTTTGGAGGAGCGTCCGCGCGTTCGCCCCCCCGTCGAGTGGTACGAGCTGCGCGCGGAGCGGGCTTCGTTGACAGGGCAGAATTCAGTGGCCCGGGCGCTGCTGACGACCGCGCTCTTCGGTCCTCGACCGGCGAGAGAAGCAACCCCCGGCTCGACACGCGTGCGCGCGGCGGCCAGCTTGGCATTCCTCGAGCTGGTTGAGGGAGACACGGAGCGCGCCGAGAGTCGCCTACGTGACTCGTCCCAGCTGCTCGCGCAGATCGAGCGCCGCACCGCTGAGGGCTTCCGTGCCCAAGCCGCGCTGGAGCACACGCGCGGGGTGCTCTGCCTAACGCGAGGAGACCGAGACGGCGCAGTTTCCGCGTTTTCCCGCGCTGAAGAAGCGGTCGATCATTGGGCGCCGAACGCGTTCGACCGACCATGCGTTCTACGCGCTCGCGCGGCCGCTCGCCTCGGAAGGCTCAGGGGCCTCCGCCTTGGCGTTGCACCGGACGATGCCTGGGTAGCTCTCGCGAAGGAGCTCGTGTCGTGGCTCGACACCGCGGCTCTTTCAACCAGCGAAGATCGAGTCCACCGGGTGCTCGCGGTGGACGCGTGCAGCACCATCCATCATCACCTCCCAGCTCGAGAAGCGGCTGAGGCTCGTGCGTTCGCTGTTCGCGCGGCGGAGCTCGCCGAGCCATTGCGCGACTCGCAGATCGAGGTATGGCAGTCGCTCTTCGCCACAACTACCGCCGACCTGCATCGGTTGCACGCTCCTGCTTGAGTGCCAGAGGCGCGCTCTTGCTCGCGGGGCCGCCGTCACTCCGCTCACGGATTGAGCGACGCTGCGTTGTGCGCTCGAGCAACGAGTCCAAGTCCACAGCGATCCGATCCACTCGCCATGCTTTTCAGTAGATCAGGGCCCAGTGTGCCTCACAGAGCGGGGCTTCACGGCGCCTTCACGAACACCCGCTCGCGATACAGCCGCAGCTCCTCGATGCTCTCGTGGATGTCGTCGAGCGCGCGGTGCCGCTCGGCCTTCTTGGAGGCCGCGAAGCTCGGCGGGTACCAGCGGCGCACGAGCTCCTTGATCGTCGAGACGTCCACCAGCCGGTAGTGCATGTGGGCGATGACCTCCGGCATGTAGCGCTCGAGGAACTGCTTGTCCTTCCAGACCGAGTTGCCGCACAGCGGCGCCGTGCGCTCGTCGACGTGCTCCTTCAGGAAGGCCAGGGTCTCGCGCTCGGCCTGCTCCATCGTCACCGTGGACGCGCGGATGCGGGGCGTGAGACCGCTCTTTTCGTGCATCTCGACGACCACAGGCGCCATCTTCGCCAGCTCCTCGTCGCTGGCGTGGATGACGAGCTCGGGGCCCGAGGCGATCACGCGCAGCTCCTCGTCGGTGATCAGGGTCGCGATCTCGACGATCGTCGCCACGCTCGGGTCGAGCCCGGTCATCTCGAGGTCTACCCACACCAGGCGCCGCGCACGATCGCTCATCGGGCTACTCCAGAACGGTGATGGACTTCGCGAAGTAGTTCGCCACGGCCGCGCGAGACAGGTCGTTCGCCGCCGCGACCGAGATCGCGCCCTTGCCGGTGGGCAGCGTGTCGACGATCTCGGGGGGATCTCCCGCGATGATCGCGACGCCCTCGGCGCGCGGAGGCTCCTCGAGGCCCCCGAGCGAGACGAACAGCGTGCTGCCATCGCGCGACAGCCGGCCCATCCTCGGCTCCCCGCTCAGCATGAGGGTCGAGACGCGCATCTGCTTGTTGGGGGTGGTGGGCCCGAGCTCGACGACGCTCGCGGTGCGCGCGGTCGCGTTGAGCGTGACGCCGAACTGGTCCCCGGCCATCACGAAGCCCGCGATGGGGCCTTGGCCGACGTCGGTCGTGCGCATGTTCTCGGAGGAGCCGGACACAGGCATCAGCGTCGCCGTGTTGGAGGCGAAGTCGGGGAAGAAGATCGCCGAGCCATCGGCCGTGACGCTGCCAGAGCGAGGGTCGCGGCCGACCGCGACGCTGCGGCGCGTGGCGCCGAACGGCGACTCGGCGGGATCGAAGAGGTCGACCCATGCGCCCGCAGGCCGGCCAGCGTGGGTCATGCCGCCGAGCGCGGCGAGCGCCGCGTGCCCGTCGCTCTTCACGTAGAAGAGCTGGCCCGTCGACTGCGGGAGCTTGATGTCGCCGAGCTGCCGCCCCGACGGCAGCAGGAAGCGGCTGACGCGCTGAGACGCCGTCGTCGCCACGACCACGGTGCCGTCCTCCAGCTCGCGGATATCGCCGGGCCCTGCGCCGACCTCGAGCAACACGGGGTCGTAGTCCCAGCGCGTCGTGTCGAGCACGGGGACGCGGCTCGCGCGCTCGTCACGCCGCAGGACCGCGATGTAGCGATCGAACAACAGCTCGATGCGATCGCCCTTGGCGGGGACGCTGGCCTTGTGGACCATCTCGCCCGTCTCGATCTGGTACTCGCGGATCGTCGCGTCGTCCGCGCTCACGTACAGGCTCTTGCCGTCCTTGGAGAAGGCGAGATCGAGCGGGTGGACGTCGCCCATCTTGATCTCACGGGCCTTCCAGGTGCGCTTCTCGGTGGGCGGCGGGGGCGGCGCGGGCGCAGGGGCAGGCGGCGGCTCGGGCCCCACGGCCGCAGGCGAAGGCTCGGCCGAGCTCGCGCCGTCGCCGGGCAGCGTCGTGAGCGGGGGCGCCTCGCCGACGGGCGACTCGCGCGTCGTCACGATCACGCTGAAGACGCTGGTCAGCGCGATGGCCATGATGACGGCGGAGCGCGGCGCGCGCGCGCGATCGGGCTGCCACTGCTTGCAGTGCTTGCACTTGCGCGCGCCCTCCAAGATCGGCTGCTTGCAGCTCGCGCACGGCTGGCGCCGCTCCGCGCGCGTCAGCTCGAGCGCGCTCATCGGATCACCCAAGCGACCTTGCTGCGATCGCTGAGCGCGAGGATCGCGTCCCCCGACGGCGAGAGGCGGACGCGCGTGGGAGGCTCGGTGAGCGGGATCATCTCGACGGTGAAGCTGGTCGCGTCGATGAGGGCGACCGCGCCCCCCTGAGCGCTCGGCAGGGCGACGACGATCTGCTCGCCGTCGGGCGTCACCACCATGTCCGAGACGGGGGCGTTGAGCTCGATCGAGCGGATCGTCGCGCCGGTCTCCAGATCGAACACCTGGATGGTGCGGCCGCGGTGGCAGCGGATGACGCCTCGCCGCCCGCTGCGCAGCAAGGCGAGCTCCTCGGGCTGGTCGCAGGTGTCGATGGGATCGAGCAGGCGGATCGCGCCGGCGTTGGTCCACTCGACGGGGCGCAGCTTCCCCACGTGCCGCAGCGCGACGAAGGCGGTCTTGCCGTTCGGCACCATGAGCACGCTCGTCGGGTTGCCCAACATGCCGGCGCGGACGCGGTCTTGCTCGGTCGCCAGGCGGTTGGGGTCGAACGCGTAGACGGCGCCGCCTTGCTTGTCGGGCAGCCCGAGCACCGGCACCAGCCCGGTGGTCGTCATCGCGCGCTTGCCCATGTCGTCGACCGCGAGGGGACCGATGGCGTCATCGCCGAACCGGATGCGATCGAGCTCGACGTGCAGCTCGGTGGAGAGGATCGCGACGGCGTGAGCGCCGGGGAGCGACACGAGCGCGCGGCGACCGTTCGCGCCGACCTCGACGTGGCTCACGATCGCGCCGAGCTCGATGGTCTTCTTCAGGCGCAGGTCGGACTCGTCGAGGACCGCGATGTGCTGGGGACCGATCGCGTAGACGGCGCCCTCGACGCGCAGCAGCTGCCGCGTCTGCGACGCCTCGCTCACCAGGCCGAGGGACTGGCCGGTGCGGGTCGAGCGGACCTCGGTCCCGGAGAGCAGGCCGATGGCGAAGCGATCACGATCGAGGAGGATCGCGTCGGCGACGTCGGGGGGCAGCGCGAACGGCCCCGCGACGCCAGGCCGCGCCTCGACGTGCCCGACGCTGTTGGGCTTCTGCCAGACGCACTCCCCGAGCTGGCAGGCCTCGCCGGTCCAGCAGTCGGCGTCGCAGGTCTGCGCCGGAGGGGTCGGCTCGGCCATCGCCGCGGGGCGCGCGTTCGGCGCGAACCTGCCCGGCGCGAGGAAGCGCAGGGTGATGCCGGCCATGATCAGCCCCATGATGGCGCCGAACGTGAGCAGCGGGCGCCAGTGCATGCGCAGCCAAGACGCGCCCTCGACCTCGTCGGTCACCGACGACCGCGACGACGCAGCCGCGGACGGGACGCCCACGGGCTCGTCGCACTCGGGGCAGATCGTCGCCGACTCCGGGATGTGCTCGCGGCAGACGCGGCACCGGACGCGCTTCAGATCGGGCGCCGACTCGAGCGCGACCGCTCGGGCGTGATCGTCGAGGGTGCGATCGAACAGCTTGGACGCCGCGACCCAATCTTGGGTGCCGTGAGGGGCGACCAGGGCCTTGTTGTAACGCCCCCCGCCGAACCCATCGCGCAGGACTTTTCCCGGCAGCGGACCGAACACCTGACCGTGCTCGAGGACGGCGAAGCGCACCATGTCGAGCACCTCGCCGGGCGCGAGCAGCAGGTCGGGCGAGATCGAGCCGGGCGCCTGATCGGCAGGGGCAGCGGCCAACGCGCCGGCGGGCAGCGCCAGGGCGGCCCAGGCGCGCGCAGGCAGCCACAACATGCCGGCGCCCGAGCGGACCGGGACCCCGTCGGAGTAAGTGCCTGATTGGACGGCCTCGCGGACCTCGTCGTCGGTCAGCGGGCCGACGATGCGGCCGGCTGCCGCCTGCACATAGAACCGGAGGGCGGTCACGGGGGGCCCCTGGGCGTAGCAACTCCGCCACGCTGCGTCGACCCGCTCTTCTGGCGAGTGAGGAAATGTAGCGCATCACCCTTGAAGACCCACACCAAGGGGACTAGGTACGGCGCTGTCTTACATGGACCGCGCAGGCGCGGTTCGAACCGTTCGTGGAGGTCTCCATGGCTCGCTCCTGGCTCGTCGCATCCCTCTTCGCCCTCAGCTCCCTCTTCGGCGCCGCCGCGTGCGCGCCCGGCTCGGCGACCACGGAGCACGAGAGCACCGAAGAAGACAGCGACGCGCTCTCGCTGCCGGTCGAGGTGCTCGCCGTGTCAAAAAGCGAGGCGCCTCCGGGGCTCACGATCCTGCGCAAGAAGGCCGAATACGTCGCCTTCTTCGGCGAGCAACCGCCCGCTGGCCTCAGCTTCAACCAGAGCTGGGTCATCCACTACTCGATGGGCGTGCAGAGCACCGGCGGCTACGGCGCGAGCATCACCTCGGTCGACCGCATCGGCTCGGGCGCCGGGGCGCACCTCGAGATCCACTCGCAAGATCGCGCGCCGGGGCCGAACTGCATGGTGACGCAGGCGCTCACCAACCCTCAGGTCACCGTCCGCATCCCGAAGCAGTCGAAGACGATCCCGATCACCCACGCGAACACCTACGTCCAGACCGACTGCGGCACCGTGCAGGACTGGTGCGCCACGGCCCTGTGCGGCCCCGGCCAGGTCTGCGACGAGTTCAGCGACGCGTGCGTCGAGGAGCCGTTCTGCCCCAAGGTGAAGTGCGCGAACGGCTACACCTGCGACGAAGACGTCGACGCGTGCGTCGGTCGCCCGTGTGACCCCGCCGACGCGAACAGCTGCCCGTCGAACATGGTCTGCGACAACCAGATCGCGTGCATCACCACCCCGTGCCCCGCCGAATACCGGTGCGAGCCGGCGCCCGAGGTGACCTGCGAAGAGATCGGCTGGGTCGGCGTCTGCCAGGGCCCGACCCTCAAGTACTGCGACGGCGACGCCATGACGGTGGTCGACTGCGCCCCGAACCAGTGCGCCTTCGTCGAGTCCGAAGGCTACTACGACTGCGTCCCCTGACCTCGTCGTCGCTCGGCAGCTTGGGCGGCGCCGAGACAGTGCTAGGCTGCGCGGCGATGCGCTCCCAGAGCCCCATCGCGCTCGCCGCGCTCCTCGTCTTCGCCTCCACCGCCTGCAGCCTCGGCCTGAGCCCGAGGCCCGATCGGGTCGACATCGGCAAGGGCGGGGCGTCTTCGGACGCCACCACCATCACCATCCCGCGGAGCACCGATCCCCCGCGGGAGCTGCCTGGCGTCGACACCTCGGATCTCGCCGCCGAGCGCAAGCAGGCGTTCTGGGACGTCGCGAACCGCCTGTACGCGCCGTGCTCCGACCAGGCCGTCACCCTGGTGCAGTGCCTCGAGCAGCAGCGTCCGTGCGGCGCGTGTACGCCGGCCGCGACGCTGCTCGCCGACCAGGTGCGCCGCGGCGTGGCCAAGGCGCAGGCCGCGTCGGCGGTCAACGCGCGCTTCGCGGCCGACGCGGTGAAGAAGGTCGACGTCGGCAAGTCCCCGACCAAGGGGCCCGAGAACGCGCCGGTCACCATCGTCGTCTTCAGTGACTTCCAGTGCCCGGCCTGCAAGGCGACCTTGCCCGTGTTCGAGGAGGCCATGAAGGCCAACCCGGGGCAGGTGCGCCTGGTCCACAAGTTCTACCCGCTCGAGAAGCACCCGCGCGCGCCAGGCCGCGTACGCGGCGGTCGCTGCCATGAAGCAGGGCAAATACTGGGACATGGAGAAGATCCTGTTCGCCAACCAGGAGGCGCTCTCCGACGAAGACCTCACGCGCTACGCGGAGAAGCTGGGCCTCGACGCGGTGAAGTTCAACCAGGACCTTCGCTCCGACGCCACGAAGGAGCTCGTCGACGTGGACGTCTTCCTCGGTGAGGAGGTCGGGGTCCGGTACACGCCCTTCGTGCTGATCAACGGTCGCGTCTTCGACACGACGTACTTCAAGTACGACCGAGACCTCGACGAGTGGATCAAGACCGAGGCCGCGCTCGCGAAGAAGCCCGAAGCCGCCAAGCCCGAAGCAAGCAAGCCCGAAGCCGCCAAGCCCTGACGTGCCCGCGGCTCAGAGCCAGGGCTCGTCGCGACGACCCGAGGCCTTGCGCACGTCGATGGCGACGACGTCGTAGCCCTTCTGCCCTCGGTCTTGCGCAGCACGATCAGGCTGTCGCCGACCCAGCGGGCGCCCTCGAAGCCGAAGAACCACCCCTCCGACTCGGGGATGATGGTGCTCGAGCCGGTCACCAGGTCGACGGCGCCAGACCGCGCCTCGCTGCATCGGCAAGGCCATCAAGCCCGAAGCCGACAGCACGCTCGAGCCGACCGCGCGGTCGATCGACTGCGTCCCCAGCACGGTCGAGTCGGCGAGCAGGATCCACGTGACGTCGACGACCTGCTTGCCCGGTACGCCGCGGACGCCCGCCAGCGCGGCCGTTCGCCCGTCGGGGTCTTGCGCGAAGCTCACGTCCTCGAGGCCCTTCACGCAGTGCAAGGCCTTGGGCGTCACCGCGTCGCGGCCGATGCGGAACAGGCACCGCTCGGGCCCGCGCGCTCCGACGGTGAGCACCGAGTCTCCCGCGGCCGTCCACATCGGGGACGAGGCCCGCTGGATGCCGGGCGCGCGGCGCGGCTTGTCGTCGCCGATCCGCGACAGGAACACGCCGTAGTCGCAGGGCGACGTGACGCAGCCGATGAACGCGACGCGCTCGCCGTCGGGAGAGAACACCGGGGAGTAGCTGGCGCGCAGGCCGTGGTCGACGCGCTTGTGCTTGCCGTCGTCGGCCATCGAGAACAGCCAATCGCCCTCGGAGCCGTCGGTCGGCGTGCTGCCGAACAGCACGTGCTTGCGGCCGGGCGCGACGGCGAAGGTCGGCGCGGTGAGCGGCTGGCGCAGGTGCCAGGGGCCGAGCTCACCGACCAGCGACGCGTAGCGGCTCAAATCTTTGTCGAAGGAGCCCGAGAGCGCGGTGAACGCGGGCCCGCGCATAGCGCGGGTGGCCTGGTCGCCTGTCGCCTCCCAGCGCTCGACCCGCTCGCCCTTCGCCAGATCGATGGTGTCGATCGCGACGCGCGGCGGGTCGGCGCTGTCGAGCTTGATCACCGCGCGCATGCGCTTCGCGTCGACCCCGAGCAGGGTGACGCCGCCGAACCAGTCGTCGTGGTACAGCGGGCGCAGCATCACCGCGTCGGAGCGCTCGGCCTTCGGAGCGACCGGCTGCGCAAGAGCGTGCTCCACGGCGCCGGGGTGCTGCAGCGGGGAAAGCGCCTCGTCCTCCGCGGCGCAGGCGGCGGCGAAAGAGACGAGCGCGAGCAGCAGCGGGCGGAGGGACACGGTGACTCCATGATGAGACGCGAGCCGCCGTAGGCAAGCAAGACCTCACAGATGGACCGGTAGCGTCCGGCGCGAATGCGTGCTCTCACACCGGCGCATGAGCGAACCTCGACGCGCGGCCGACTCTCTCACCAAGATGACCGAGTACGTGCTCCCCACACACGCGAACGCGCTGGGGAACGTGTTCGGCGGGCAGATCCTGGCGTGGATGGACCTGTGCGCGGCGATCTGCGCGCAGCGCTTCGCCGGGTGCATCTGCGTCACCGCCGGCATCGACGAGCTCTCGTTCGAGCAGCCCGTGCGCGTGGGTCAGGTCGTCCGCCTGGAGGCCAGGGTCACGGCCGCGTTCCGGACCTCCTGCGAGATCTTCGTCGACGTACGCGGAGAAGACCCCTCGACCGGGGTGACGTGGCCGTGCGTCTCCGGCTTCGTGACCTTCGTCGCCTTCCGCGAGGGGAAGCCCGCGAAGCTGCCCGAGCTGCTGATCACCGACCCCGGCGAGCGCGCCCTGCACGAGGCGGCGAACGCGCGCCGCACCGAGCGGCTGTCGCGAAGGAAGCAGTAGCCAGCCCCGGGCCGGCCGCGGTACGAACCGGTCGTGATCGATTTCTCTTCGCTCGATCTCGGCTTTCGCCAGCGCTTCCTCGACCACGACGAGCTCACGCGGCAGGTCCACGCGTGGGCGGCCGCCATGCCCGACGTCTTGCGCGTCGACAGCCTCGCGAAATCAGAGGCTGGGCGCGACGTGTGGCTGCTCACCGTGGGCCGCGACCCCGAGCGCAAGCGCCCCGCGGCCTGGCTCGACGCCAACATCCACGCGAGCGAGCTGTCGGGCTCCAGCGTGTGCCTGGCGATCGTCGAGGACCTGCTCAAGGCCCACGCCGGCGCGGCGCTGGTCGATCTGCCAGAGCACGTGCGGCGCCTGCTCACCGAGGACGTGCTGTTCTACGTCGTCCCCCGCATCTGCCCCGACGGCGCCGAGCGCGTCCTGTCGCGTCGCCATTTCGTGCGCTCCAACCCGCGCGACCATCGACCCGGCAACTTCGGCCCGTACTGGCGCCACGAGGACCTCGACGGGGACGGCGTGTCCCTGCTCATGCGCGTGCAAGACCCCACCGGGGACTTCTGCGAGAGCCGCGAGGTGCTGGGGCTCATGCTCCCGCGGCGCGTGGAGGACGAGGGGCCTTATTACCGCCTCTACCCGGAGGGGCTGATCGAGCGGTGGGACGGCTTCACGGTGCCGAAGCCGTTCTTCATGTCGGACACCGAGACCGACATGAACCGAAACTTCCCCTCTGACTGGCGCGCCGAGCCGGAGCAGATCGGCGCGGGGGCGTTCCCGGGCAGCGAGCCGGAGTCGCGGGCGATCATCGAGTTCGCCGTGCAGCACCCGAACATCTTCTTGTGGCTGTGTCTGCACACCTTCGGCGGCGTCTATATCCGCCCGCTCAACGACAAGCCCGACACCAAGCTGGACCCGCTCGACGCCGCCATCTTCCGCACGATCGAGCAGTGGGGCGACTCGATCGTCGGCTACCCGACGGTGAGCGGCTACTCGGAGTTCACGTACGAGCCCGAGAAGCCGCTGCACGGCGACCTCGCGAACTTCGCGTACATCGAGCGGGGCGCGATCGGCTTCGTGTGCGAGCTATGGGACTTCTTCAAGCAGGTCGGCTTCGAGATGAAGCGGCCGTTCATGAAGAACTACGACGAGCGCACGCGCCGCGAGGACATCATCAAGATGGCCGAGTGGGACCACGACCACAACGAGGGGCGCATCGTGGGCGGCTGGCGAGCGTTCGACCACCCGCAGCTCGGCCCCGTCGAGCTCGGCGGGTACGACCCGCTGATCGGGATCTGGAACCCCCCGCTGAGCCGCCTCGAGGAGATGTGCTCGGCGCAGTCACGCTTCTTCCTGCGCGCCGCGGCGCTCGCCCCGCAGCTGACGCTGTCGGAGGCGATCGTCACCCCGCTCGCCGAGGGGCTGCACCGCGTCGAGGTCGTCGCCGACAACCGCGGGTACTTGCCGACGTTCATCCTCGGCTCGGCGAAGAGCCGCTCCTATTCGGACCCCGTGCGCGCGAGGCTCGAGCTCGGCGCGGGGCTCGAGCTGGTGAGCGGCGAGCAGGAGCCTTCGCTCGGCCACATGATGGGCTGGGGCGGCAACGACCGCTCGACGACGCCGATGCTGGCTCGCTCGACGGTGGAGCCCTCGCGGCGGAAGCTGGTCTGGGTCGTGCGCGGCGCCGGCGAGGCGAAGGTGACCCTCTCGAGCGCGCGGGTCGGGGCCGTGTCCCGTACGCTCGATATCGCCTGACGAGGACAGGCCCCGGCTGGGGTATCATCGGCGCGTGGCAACGCTTCGCTTCGCGCCCTGGGTCCTCTTCGGCGTCACCGCCGCAGGCTGCAACCTCATCACCGGGGCCGACGAGCTGACCGTCGAGGACGGCGGCGGCGAGACCGCGCAAGGCGCAGGGACCAACACCGGCGCCGGCGGCCCCGGCCCCGGCTCGGGCGCAGGCGGCCCTGGCTCGGGCGGCGCGGCCGCGAGCGGGGGCGCCGCGGCGCAAGGCGGAGACCCCTCCTCGGGAGGCTCGACCTCGAGCGGACCGCCCTGCCCCTCCGAGTGCGGCCCCAACGAGCACTGCGACGTCGCCACCGCGACCTGCTTGTGCGACCCCAACTTCGTCGACCAGGGCGGCACCTGCGTGGGGGTGGCCCCTGGCGATCCCACGCAGCGTACCGCCGCCGAGGTGTGTGACCGCTGGGTGATGGACCACCAGATCACCGACGGCGATCCATTCCAGTCGTCGGGCGCCCAATGCGACCCGGGGACCCTCTCGCAGGGTGGCCTCAACGACACCCTGACCCGCATCAACCTGTTTCGCTGGCTCTCGGGACTCGGTCCCACGAGCGACGACCCGGGCCTCAACGCCATCAACCAGCAGTGCGCCAACCTCGAGGCGTGGTGGGACTTCAGCCAGCCGGTGAGCCCCCACAGCCCGCCGTCGTCGTCGATGTGTTACACGGCCGAGGCCGCGCAAGGCGCGGGCATGAGCAATATCGCCTGGGGCAGCGGCCCGGCAGACTCGATCGATCAGTTCATCGAGGACTCGGGCAACGAGACCACGATGGGGCACCGCCGCTGGATCGTGAACCCGCCGCTCGGACCGGTGGGGATTGGCTACTGGGAAGGCGGCGGGATGTACGGGCGCGCCGAGTGCCTCGCGGTGTTCGGCTCCTCGGGGGGCGGCCCCAACCCGCCGTGGGTCGCGGTCCCCAACCAGGGCTTCACCCCGCTCACCGTCGCCCAATGGACGTGGACCTTCCACGGCAGCGACGGGGGCATCCCCAACGCGACCATTACGGTGCTCCGCGTCGACGACAACACGCCGCTCGCGGTCGACGTGCTCGAGCTGTCGCAAGGGTACGGGCAGAACGCCATCTCGTGGGTGCCGATGGGGTGGACCGTGCAGCCCGACACGACGTACCGCGTGACCGTGAGCGGCCTCAATGGCGGTGACGTGACGTACGAGGTCACCCCGGTCGACTGCTGAGGTTGGGGCGCGGGTGGGGTGGCGCGAGGGCTGGCTGCCCGCCGGATGCGGCTTAGCGGGGGGTCGGTGGGAGCGCGGATCCGCCCCAATATGGGACAGCGCTACTCGTGGCCATCAGCACCCTCGATCGCGGTCGACTCGAGGACGGTGACCGTGGGGCGCGACGTGAGGTCGCGCGCCCAGCGCTCCCGGCTACTGGCTACCGGGGACCTGAACGGCCGAGCGCAGGGTCCAGACCTCCTCGGTCGCCCCGACCTTCATATTGATCGTGAGTGTCAGCTCGCCGGCGCTGAAGTCTACGACATCGGCTCCGTTGCGGAAGACGAGGCTGGTCTTGGTGCGCGAGGTGAGGTCGGGGGTGAGCTTGACTGGCTTCCCGTCCCGGGTGACCTCGCACTCGAGGTCGAAGTCGGTTGGGTATCGACCTATCCGGAACGCCGTCCAGGTCTCGCCGGTTCGGAAGCGAGCGAGTCCCGTCAGCCCATGCTGCGCGGGGATGACGTGCAGCTCCAGATCCAAGCTTCCCCACCCGCTCGAGACTCCAACCCAGCTTCCCGCCATCCAGCTCAGGTCGTGCACCTCGGTCGGAAGGGGCAGTCGGTGGGCGTTCTGAATGAACCTCGCGTCGCGCTCGTCATCCAGCTTCGGCACGAAGGCAAACGACGCCAGGAACCACGTCTCGCCGTCGCGCTCGATGATTCCCGTATAGCTCCCTCGACCGTAAGCCCCCTCGAAATCCACGCAGAAGGTCGCTGTGCGCCCGCCGCCGAGGACCTTGATGTCCACCGGCCCAACCACCTTCAGCGGAGGCTGGCGTGCCGCGCTGAGGAACCTGATGACATCACCGAAATAGGGGGGACCGTGGCCATTGGGACCAACCAGCAAGGCATCGCGACTGAAGAAGGTCTTGGTGAGGTCTTCTTCGGTCCCCGTGGTCATGCGCTGGTGCATCCCGAGAACCCACTCCCTGGCGTCGCCTTCGAGTCGCGTGCGCGCGATTGGGTCTGCAACGTCGGTCGAGCCGAAAGCCGAAGCCGAAGCCGAAGCCGAAGCCGAAGCCGAAGCCGAAGCCGAAGCCGAAGCCGAAGCCGAAGCCGAGCTCGATTCCTTGCCACAAGCGCAAGCCAACCCCAGCGTGACGGACAGCACGGCCCACCCGAGGCCGGCGCCGCGTGCGGCTCTCCCATCGGCGGCATCGCTGACGGGGGTCGTCGTGGGTGAGCGGAGCATGGGGTGCATGCGTAGAGCGTAAGTGTCACGGACAGATCGAGTCCATGATCAAGCGGAATCCACGCATTGGGAGGGCTCGACGTCGAGGTTGAGGGGCGCCCTGCTCACATCTCGATCTCGTAGCTCCGCACCTGCACTGCAACTCCGGGCCGACGACCGCACCTGGGCTGTCGCTCTCCACGCGTGCTAAGGCTGACTCGCCGCAATGAGGGTCCCACAGAGGAGGGTCTCGCGGAAAAAGAGGTCCGCGGGGAAGCTCGCACCCTGCTCAAGCTGCTCCGCCTCCGAAGCTTCGCCGTCGATGACGTCACCGCGGAGGGCATCCTCGCTACCACCGAGGTGGCGGTGCTCGACCCATGGGTCGAGCGCTCGCTTTCGGCGCGCTCGCTCGATGGGGTCTTCGGGGGCTGAGCGCTCGACGCGCGAGGTGAGGTCGGATGCGGCTTAGCGGGGGGTCGACGCGACCGCTTTCGTGCGAGCGGCTCGCCTCGCCGCGACGAAGACCAGCAGCCCGAGCCACGCGCCGTTGGGGGCTGTGCCCGGCGTCGAGGCCATGCGGCAGCTGCAGCCGTCGCCGCCGTCGCCCGCCGGATCGCCCCCCGCGCCCGCGCCGCCCCCACCCGCGCCGGGACCTGACCCGGGCCCCGCGCCCGGCGCGCCGCCGGCGCTCGGATCGCCGCCCGCCCCGCTCGTGCTGGTCCCGCCCCCGCCGCCTCCCGAGCCCGTCGTGGTCGAGGTGGTCGGGGGGTTCTCGCAGTCGATGCCCAGCGTGGCGATCGTGTCGGCGTACGCCGTATACGTCGCCTTCGGGGCCAGCGACGCGTCGAGCAGGCCCCAGGACGCGGCGTTGGGATCGTCATGGAGGTCGTACCAGAAGACCTTCTGAAGCTCGGGCCACGGCTGGTTCGCGACGCCCGGCTGCGTGCCGCCGACCACGCCCACGAAGCCCTGAAAGAGCGCCGTGAGCTGGGCGGCCGCGTACTCCGGGGAATCGTCCCCGAACGGCGGCGTCTGCCAGCCCGTCTCGGTCAGCCACACCGGCTTGCCGGGCGCGTGCTGGTCGGTGAGCTCCTTGACGCCGTTCATGATCTGGAAGCCGCCCACGAACTCGCCGTCGGTCGCCTCGTCCCACAAGGAGGTCGCAGGATCGTCGTATTTGTGGTGGGTCACGATATCGATCGAGTCGGCCGCGGCGATGAGGATCTGCTCCAGGCTGTAGTTCCAGCCATTGAAGGCGCACTCGCCGAACGCGCACTGACCTTCGTCGGCGTCCCAATGGGCGCTGCGCAGGTTGGCGAGCTCCGGACCGAGCACGAAGCAGTCGGAGCAGGCGGCGTGCACCGACGCGCTGCCGGGCACCAGGATGCCATTGACCCACTCGTCGCGCTGGCCCTTGTAGAACTGATCCAGGTTGGGCTCGTTCCACATGCCGAAGTGCTTCACGCGATCTTGATAGCGGTCGACGACGACGCCGACGAAGTCGGTCCAGTCCGCCTCGTTGGCCGGATGAGCGTTCAGGCAGCGGTTGACCGGGTTGGGGTCCGCGTCGTTGCAGGGGACCCCGACCGCCCACGACGGCGTGTAGGCGATCGTGACGAACACGTTCAGCCCGAGGTCGGTGGCGTGGTCGATGAAGCGATCCGTCTCGCTGAAGTCGTAGACCCCCTTGGAGGTCTCCACCTGGTACCAGTTGAGGTCCATGCGCACCCAGCCGATGCCCGCCGCGCGCGCGGCGTCCAGCGCGTCGTTCGAGGCCAGGTGGGCATTGACCCCGTAGGGGCAGGAGGGCTCGAGCGCGTTCGCGGGAGTGAGCAGGAAGAGCAGGGCCGCAGCCGAAGCGAGGGACAGCGAGCGAGGCAACATCGAGAGCGTGGCTATTCGATCCCTGGCCGGGTGAAAAGGCGGCGAAGCAGACTACGCTCGGGCTGCATCTTTCCACGAAAGACCCCGGACGGAGCAGGCTGTTGATACGCTCGCTCGCTCGCACGGAGACGAAGCATGGGGAGCCACCGATGAACGCCCGCTGCTCGCTGCTCGGATGGCTCGCCGCCGTCGCGTGCTCGGAGCCGGAGCCCGCTGGCGGGGGCGGCGCGGGCGGAGCCGCGGACGGAGGCCACGGCGGCGCGGGAGACGGCGGCGGCGCGACGCAAGGCGGAGGGGGCTCCGGTGACGGCGGCGGAGGCTCGGGGGGCGGCGGGGCGCCCGCGGGTCCTCCTCCTGGCAACGCGGTCCTGCTGAGCGACGGCACGATCGGCGCGCTCTACCCCACCCAGGGCGCCGCCCTGCCAACGACCGCGATCGGCTTCAGGCGCGACGGCGAGGGGGTCACCGCCTTCGACGAGCACGGAGCGACGCTATGGCAGGCCGACCTCGGCCCCGGGTCCCTCTTTGGTGGCTTCGATTTCGACCAGGACGGAGTGCCCGACCTGGGGCTGGTCCGCTTCGAGGACTCCGGCTCCCTGTGCGGCGGGCAGGTGATGTGGCGCACCTCCCTCGACGTCGCGGCCGGGAGCTCGGGAGAGCTCTTCCCCTATGTCCCGGCCACCGACGCCCTGTGCTGGAATTTCAGCGGCACGATCTACCCGACGACGCAGTGGTCCGACCTCGGCGTCCTGTTCGGCGGGAGCAGCCCCGCGCTCGCCTCCGCTCCATACTACGCGACCGAGGGCGCTGTGCGCAGCTTCAATGGCGCCGCGTTCGACGTCCTCGGCACCTTCGCGTACCCCTCGACCCCCACCTTCGACGCGAGCTATCCAGCCGCCGAGCCCAACGCCTGGGGGCACGGGGTCGCGTACCTCGCCAACTCGCACGTCGCCAATGGTCTGGTCATGGACGTCGCGGGCGAGCCGCTCGTGGTCTTCTTCACCAGCGGGCGGGTCGTGGCGTACCGGCCGGAGGCCCTGTCGGCTTCGCAGCTGGTCTTCGATCGACCCTTCCTCAGCGGCGGGCGCACCGACCTCGCGGGGCGCAACTACGGCCTGGTGGCCCCCGATCCCGGGGCGCCCGATCGGCTCGTGCTCATCGGCGGCACCAGCGCCGACACCCTGCGCGACGACATGATGAGCGGCACCTTGTCCGCCGATCCCTGGGGACAGATCGAGCGCCACGTGGCCATCGTGGATGTGGCGGCCGGGACCGTCAGCGACCGCTTCTTCTCGTACGCCCACGACGGCGGCGACGCCTACCAATACGAGGGCCGCGTGGTCTACCCGAACAACCCCTTCGTCCGGGAGCTCGGCCCCTCTCGCCTCGCCTTCAACGTCTACGAGGGGGGCCGGTGGCACGTCCACGTCACCGCGCCCGGCGACACCGCCACCGCGCTGGTCATCGCCGATCGCTTCCTGTGGGACATCGCGGATCTCGACCAGGACAGCGTCGAGGAGTGGGTGCTCAGCCCCACCCGCGACCCCGACGAGCCCGACGTGGCTGGCTACTACTTCGCGAAATGGCGGACCCTCCTCGCCCACTTCGAGGCCGGCTCGCTCGTCGAGACCGCCACCTTCGAGGGGAAGATCCCCTACCTGGTGCCGACCTTCCGCCGACCAGACAGGTCGACGAGCCGCAGCTTCCTCTACCCGGCGCTCGTCGAGCGGCGCGCGGACGGCTCTCTGGGCCTCCTGCTCGCCGGGCCGGACGGCGCCCCGACCAGCGTGGACCTCTGAGCACCGCCCCTTGGGTTGACAACTTCGGACTCCTAAGTTAGCTATTGGCCCATGAGCCGGCCGAGCCTGCCGTACTTCGAGGAGAACACCGATCCGCTCTCGTCCCGCATCGCGACGGGGCTCCACAAGATCGGCCTGGCGATGAAGCAGCAGGCCTGGCTGCAGGCGAACGAGGAGGGCCTCTCCGCCACGCAAGGGCAGATCCTCGCGGCGCTCGCGACGCACGGCGCGCTCACCGGCTCGGAGCTGAGCCAGCGGCTCGGCGTCACCCTGCCGACCATCAGCGACTCGGTGCGTGTGCTCGTCGAGAAGAAGCTGGTCACCAAGTCCCCCGATCCGCGTCATCCACGAGCGAGCCTGCTCACGCTGACCAAGAGGGGCGCGCAGCTCGGGGCGCGCGCCCGCTCCTGGCCGGATTTCATGGCCGCCGCGGTGGCAGATCTGAGCGCCGAAGAACAGCGAGCCTTCTTCTCCGGCGTCGTGAAGATGATCCGCTCCCTCCAGGAGCAAGGGCTCATCCCGGTGAGCGGCATGTGCGTGACCTGCGTGCACTTCCGCCCGAACGTTCGGGCTGGCGCGACCCCGCACCACTGCGCCTTCGTCGACGCCCCGCTCGCGAGCGATCAACTGCGGCTCGACTGCCCCGAGCACGAGCTGGCGGGCGAAGCGCAGCGGGCGGAGCTCTGGCTGCAGCTCATGCGGCCGACCTGAGCGCGCGCCGACCGGCCAGAAGACGAGCGTTTCCGCGGTCCCATCGGCCCGCGGCAGAGCGGAGCTTTGCTCCGAGAAGGACACGAACACCATGAGCACCATCCCCGGCTACACCCACGGAACCTCGGCGGTCGCGACCTCCCCGGTGACCTTGAGCGACCTCGAGCAGATGAAGGCGAGCGTCCTGTTCGGCGAGGAGGACGCGCGTTACCTCCGCATGTCTCACGACGTCGTGAAGGACCAGGTCGAGGCCATCCTCGACGTCTGGTACGGCTTCGTCGGCAGCCAGCCCCATCTGCTCGCGTCGTTCTCGGGCAAGACCGACGGCAAGCCCCTCGCTGATTACCTCGGGGGCGTGCGGCGGCGGTTTGGCCAATGGATCCTCGACACCGCGCGCGCCGAGTACGACCAGAAATGGCTCGACTACCAGCACGAGATCGGCCTCCGGCACCACCGAGCGAAGAAGAACGTGACCGACGGCGCCCCCTCGACCGACCTCGTCCCATTCCGCAACCTGTTCGCGCTGATCTTCCCGGTGACCTTCACCCTCCGGCCCTTCCTCGCCACGAAGGGGCACTCGGCCGACGACGTCGAGAAGATGCACGCGGCGTGGCTCAAGTCGTGCCTCCTGCAGGTCACCCTGTGGAGCCACCCCTACGTGAAGGAGGGCGACTTCTGAGGCGAGACCGACTGCGCTCGACAGACCCTTGGGGCCGACGGCACGCCGACCCGGCGGCCGCCACTTCGCCGCCGGCGGCGCTCTTGCTCCGCCCCGTCCTGCTCGGACCGCGCGATCTGCCGCACCTCGCCTCGGTCGACTACGCCCGAGAGCACCTCCTGCTCGCGGTGTTGGTCGCGCTCGCGCGCTCGGCAGAGGTCGACGCGCGCGGGCCGCGTGACCTGACCCCCGAGGCCGAAGCCGATGTGCTGCGTGCCGCCGAGGTCGTCACCGAGCTCACCGACCCACGGCAGCGCCAGCGCTTGGCGTCGCTGATCGAGGGTGCGGCGCCCGCGGCGATCCGCGCTACGATTCTCAAGCTGCTGGAGAAACGAGGCATGCGCTCGCTGGAGATCATCCGAGAAGAAGGCCGCAGCGAGGGGCGCGCAGAAGGCCGCAATGAGGGGCGCGCAGAAGGCCGCAACGAGGGTGAGGTCCGCGGGGAAGCTCGCACCCTGCTCAAGCTGCTGCGCCTCCGATGCTTCGTCGTCGATGACGTCACCGTCGAGCGCATCCTCGGCACTACGGAGGTGGCCCTGCTCGACCAATGGATCGAGCGGTCGCTCTCCGCGCGCTCGCTCGCTGAGGTCCTCGGCGGCTGAGCGGCTGAGGGTGAGGCGGCCGCGTCTGCGGCGAGGGCGTCCCACCGCGGCGCCCTCGTGCGCTCCCTGGAGGGCGGGGGCCGACGACACGGGGCAGGCGCTCGACTACCCCTCGCCCATCCGCGCCCGCCCCTCCGCGAGCCGCGTCGCGAGGCGCAGGACCGTGATCGCGTGCATCGCCAGCAAGGCGGCGCCCACGAGCGCGACCAGCGCTGCACCTGGCAGGAACGGGCCCACGCCGAGGGTCAAGGCCCCGATCAGCACCAACGCCAGCGGCCTCTCACTCGCGATCCCCCGGTTGTTGAGGAAGTGGATCGCCATGAACCCGCCGACGATCGCCGCGATGGCGACCAGCAGCAGGGTCAAGTCGGGTAGCGGGAGCGCGGGGGCAGGATCCTTGACGACGTGCTTCGCGACGACCGCAAAGGCGATGATCCAGGGGGCCCCCCGGGAAGGGCCCGAACAAAAAAAAGCACCCGCCCCCCCCCCCCCCGGGCCCCCGGGGGGGGGGGGGGGGGGGCCCGGGGCCCGCCCCCCGGGGGGGGGCGGGGGCCCGGGGCGCCCGCGCCCGGGCCGGGGGGCCGGGGGGGGGGGCGGGGGGGGGGGGGGGGGCCCGGGGGCCCCGGCCCCCCCCGCGCCGCCCCCCGGGGGGGGGGCCCCCCGGGGGGGGGGCGCGGGGGGGGGGGGGGGCCCGGGGGGGGGGGGCCCGCCGCCCCCGGCGCCGGCGGCCCCCCGGGGCCGCGGCGGGGGGGGGCGGCCGCGGGGCCGGCCCCCCGGGGGGGCCGCCCCGCGGGCCCGCCCGCCCCCCCCCCCCCCCCCCCCCCCCCGGGGGGGGGGGGGGGGGGGGGGGGGGGGGGGGGGGGGGGGGGGGGGGGGGGGGGGGGCGGGCCGGGGCCGCGGCCCCCCCCCCCCCCCCGCGGGGGGCGGGGCCGGGGGGGGCCCGGGGCCCGGGGGGGCCGCGGGGGGGGGGGGGGGGGGGGGGGGGGGGGGGGGGGGGGCCGGGGGGGGGCGGGGGGGGGGGGGGGGGGGGGGGGGGGGGGGCGGCGGGGGGGGCCCCCCCGGGGCCGGGGGCCCGGCCCCCGGGGGGGGGCCCCGGCCCCCCGGGCAGCCCCCGGGCGGGGGGGCCCCCCCGGCCCCCCCCGCCGGGGGGGGGGGGGGGGGGGGGGGGGGGGGGGGGGCGGGGGGGGGGGGGGGGGGGGGGGGGGGGGGGGGGGGGGGGGGGGGGGGGGGGGGGGGGGGGGGGGCCGGGGGGGGCGGGGGGGGCGGGGGGGGGGCCGGGGGGGCGGGGCGGGCGGGGGGGGGGGGGGGGCGGGGGGGCGGGGGCCCCCCCGCCCGCCCCGCCCCCCGCCCCCGCGCCCCCCCCCCCCCCCCCCGCCGGGGCCCCGGCCCGGCCGCGGGGGCCCCCGGGGGGGGCCCCCCCGGCGGGCGGGGGGGGGGCCGCCGGGCCCCCCCCGGCCCCCGGGCCCCCCCGCCCCCCCGCCCCCCCCCCCCGGGGGGCCCCCCGGGGGGCCCCGGGGGGCCCCGGGGGGGGGGGGGGGGGGGCGGGCCCGGGGGGGGGGGGGCCCCGCGCCCCGGGGGCCCCCGGCCCCGGGGCGGGGGGGGGGGGGGGGGGGGGGCGCGGCGCCCCCCCCGCGCGCGGGGGGGGGGGCCGGGGGGGGGGGGGGGGGGGCCGGCCCGGGGGATCGTCATCCTGGAGGTCCAGCGCCGGGTAGCCCCAGAGAAGCCGCGCGCGTGGATCCAGATGGTGGCGAGCGCGCTCGGCCGTCACGCGGTGCGGGTCGTGCGGGTCGTGTTGACCTTCGACGAAGCGACAGCGGCCTGGGCGCGCAGGCCACGCGACGAGGGCGCGCTCTTGCTCCGCCCCGTCGTGCTCGGACCGCGCGATCTGCCGCACCTCACCTCCCTCGACTTCGCCCGCGAGCACCTCTTGCTCGCGGTGTTGGTCGCGCTCGCGCGCTCGGCGGAGGTCGCCGCGCGCGGGTCGCGTGGTCTGACCCCCGAGGCCGAGGCCGATGTGCTGCGTGCCGCCGAGGTCGTCACGGAGCTCGCCGACCCACGGCAGCGCCAGCGCTTGGCGTCGCTGATCGAGGGGGCGGCGCCCGCGGCGATCCGCGCTACGATTCTCAAGCTGCTGGAGGAACGAGGCATGCGCTCGCTGGAGATCATCCGAGAAGAAGGCCGCAACGAGGGTCGGGCAGAAGGCCGCAACGAGGGGCGCGCTGAGGGCCGCAACGAGGGTCGGGCAGAAGGCCGCAACGAGGGGCGCGCTGAGGGCCGCAACGAGGGGCGCGCTGAGGGTGAGGTGCGCGGTGAGGTCCGCGGCGAAGCTCGCACCCTGCTCAAGCTGCTCCGCCTCCGAGGCTTTGCCGTCGATGACGTCACCGCGGAGCGCATCCTCGGCACTACGGAGGTGGCCTTGCTTGACCAATGGGTCGAGCGGTCGCTCTCCGCGCGCTCGCTCGATGAGGTCCTCGGCGGCTGAGCGCCTGAGGGTGAGGCGGCCGCGTCTGCCCAAAGCGACAGCGGCGGGGGGCATGCCCGCCATGTCCCCCGGTTCGGTCGCAGCCTCACGCCACCGTCGAGCAGGGATGCCCTGGATTCCGCGGAGATTCTGCTGACGCCCCCCGCCGTGGCCCGCTTCGGACGCGATTTCAGCTCTCAAAGGCGACAGCGTCGGGGTAAATGCCGGCCATGTCCCCCGGTTCGGTCGTCGTCGCCTGAGTGGGGGCGCCAGCGGCCTCGACCGATGGCCCGGCGTCGCCCTTCTGCGAGCACCTCCTGCTCGCGGTGTTGGTCGCGCTCGCGCGCTCGGCAGAGGTCGCCGCGCGCGGGCCGCGTAGCCTGACCCCCGAGGCCGAGGCCGATGTGCTGCGTGCCGCCGAGGCCGTCACCGAGCTCACCGAAACACGGCAGCGCCAGCGCTGTCCCTGACCCGCGGTCCTCACCTCGAACCATCCCACGGCCGTTACGTGGCGCTACGCTCACGCCGATGGCTCCCGAAAGCGCCCGTCCGCTGCTGCCTGGTCTCCACACGCTCGCGCTGCTGCTGCCGCTCGTGCTCGGCTGCGGAGACGACACGACCGCCGACGACGCGACCGGAGGGTCGCCCGCGGCCGGCGGCTCGACCTCGACCGCCTCGGGAGGCGGGGGTGCGGGGAGCGCGAACGGTGGGGGCGGCGCAGGTGGGGCGAGCGCCGGCGGCGCAGGGCCCGGCGCTCCCTGCGGCGAGCCGGAGGTGCCCGGTACCTGGCTCGACGCGAGAACGGGGCTGTGCTGGCAGAACCCGTCGGGCAGCGACACCGACGACTATGGCTGGAGCGAGGCGATCGACCATTGCGATCAGCTCGCCCTCGGGGAGGGACCCTGGCACCTGCCGACGATCGACGAGCTGCGCACCCTGATCGACGGCTGTCCCGGCACCGAGCCGGGCGGCGCGTGCGAGGTCAGCGACGACTGCAACGGCGGCGGCTGCCTCAGCGCGGATTGCTCCTCTTGCGAGGACCTGGCCGGTCCCGGGACGGGCGGCTGCTACGCACCGCCCGAGCTCGAGGGCCCGTGCAGCCTGTTCTGGACCTCGCTGCCCGACGACCAGAACGACGGCTTCTCTTGGGCGATCAACCTGCGCGACGGGGACGTCACCAGCGTGATCGACGGCAGCCTGATGTACGCCCGCTGCGTTCGCCCTGGCCCGTGATCGGCGCTCGCACGGCGCGAGGCTGTCACCTTCGCCCCGCTCGTCCCCACGAATCACGTTCTCACGGGCACGGCCCTCTGCGAGCCTCGTGCGAGGAGCTCGCGCCTGATGCCTGATGCGTACCGCAGCCCGGCCGCCCCCGACAGCGCTCTGCTCCACGAAGCTGCGAGGCCTACCTCACGCGTGGTCCTGATCGCGCTCGGGGCCGGCGGGCTCTTGCTCGGGAGCTTCTCGGTGTTCCTGGGAACCGCCGCCCTCGCCGTGCCCGCTGCGGGGTTCGTCGCCGCGGCCTGGCTGATGTTCGTGCTGCGCATCAAGACGGCGATCCACGCGGACCGCGTCGTCCAGGGCAGGCTCGCGAGCCGCACCCTGCGCCTCGGCGACGTCACCCACGTCATTCATCGCGACGCCGCCATTGACCCGTTGGTCGCTTCGACCGCGCTCTCGGCGGCACAGACCGACGAGGTGCTGCTCTACGACGCGAGCGGCGCGCGCGTGTCGCTCACGCGGCTCGATCTGCCCGACGAGCTGCGCGCGTCGATCACCGAGGCCGCTCTCGCGACGGCGGTCGAGACCGCCGAGCGCGAGATCGCGCGCGGAGGCCGGTACGCGGATCCCGATCGCATCCATGGCCTCGACGCCGAGCGCCTGTACGGCTTCACCATCGGGCTGACGCGCCGGGAGGTCTGCGCGACGCTCGCGGAGGTCGCCTCGATCGAGCCCTCGGGGGTAGTCCGCCGCACCACGGGAGAGAGCTTCCACGTCGGGCCCTTCGATCGCGTGCTGCGCGAGCTGCTCGCGCGGCGGGGGATCGGGTGAGGCTGGGGAGAGCCGCGAGCGGCCGCCCGCCACCCCGCGCTGCCCACCCGAGCGCACGCCGCGCGCCCCTGCGCAGCTCTTGCAGCGCCATGCGGCCTGGCCCAGGCACCTGCACAGGTTCAGCGGTCCGTTTCTTGCCAACGACGCCGCGGAGGTGTGGAATGCGCTTGGCGAAGGGGATCTTGGGCGCCTGCCTGTTGCTCGGTTGTGGGGATGACACCCAGACGGGCGGGGCTGGCGGCAGCGGCGGTGCCACGGGTGGAAGTGGCGGCGCCGGTGGTGAGACCGTTGATGGAGGTGGCGGCGCGGGTGGCGAGGCCGCAACGGTGACGATGACCTTTCAGGTTCGCGGGCTCAACGGCGACCTGATCGACGGCATGGAGATATGCGTCGACGGCGCTGATCCCCCCAACTGCGCCACGACCGACGACACGGGTGAGGCGGTGTTGTCCGTACCGGCGGAGAGTGAGCTTGCGTTTCGCTCTCAGAAGGCGGACTTCGTGACGAGCCTGGTGCCCATCGAGACCGGCGCGGTGGATGCCCCCACCTTCAACCTCGCCGGGGTCACAGAGACCGGGCTGGAGGCGATCGCGCAGGCCTTCGGCGTGACGCTGGATCCCACCAAGGGGACCGTCGGGATCCTCCACGCTGGCCAGGCGCCGACCGGTGTCTCCACATCGATCGCTCCCGCTTCCGGCGAGGGACCGTTCTACTACGATTCGACCTTCACACCGCAGCCGCTGGCCACGGAGCTGCCGCAGGGCGGCGGCGCCCTCTTCTTCAACGTGGATCCAGGGACCGTGACGACGAGCTTTGCGCCGGCCCTCGCGGGGTGCACCTTCATCGAGATGGCCTGGGGCTCCGAGGCGGACAACACCACCACGCCGGTGGAGGCCGGCGTGGTTTCAGCGCCACCCAACATCTTCTGCAACTAGCACTAGCGGACGGCAGGTCGGCGGTGTCTGCCACGCTCGCACCGCCGACCGGAGCCCTCCCTCGCACCCTGCGCCTCGGCGCACGCGGCCCGCCTCGCACGCCTGCAGCGCGCGCGCACTGCAGGCGCTAGGCGCGGTCGGCCCCGCTGCGGGCAGCGCCCTCAGCGAGCTGAAGGAACGCGGACTGGCTGGCCCGCCGCAGCTGGTCGCACAGCGGACCGTTACCGCGCGGCAGCCGCTTCGCGATGACGTCTGCAGCGCACAGCGCCTCGAGCGCGACGCCGTACGCGTCGAGCTGGTGATGAGGGAACCGATCGAAGCCGAGGTCGTTGGGGTCGTGGGTCATGCTCTCCACGGCGGAGGCCCCCTGACGGAGGCGCAGCGCCGATCCGCGTCCCAGATCGCAATGGCTCGCTCGCGAGCCTCGGGCGCGGGGCGTGCGCTCCCGGGTCATGACCCACGACCCCAACGACCGACCCCAGCTCCCGCTCCCCTCTCCCGCTCCCCCCGTCGCTCCGCTCAGCGTCTCGCCGGGGTCGCTCACCGCCCGCTCCGCTCACGGGCAATAGCCCGGGTCGATGGCCCACCACCCTCGCCGCGCGCCCGGGTTCCACACGACCTTCGGCCCGCCGTAGTTGCAGATATGGTAGCCGTACCAGCGGCCGTCGCAGCCCGTGTTGCTCACGGCGATCTCGTCGGTCGAGCCGACGGCGTGTTGCCCCGCGCAGTAGCCCTGCGCGCGCAGCTCGGCGGTGACCGCCGCGAACCAGCTCTGACAAACCTCGTCGGCGTTCGCGCCTGGAAAGCCCACGAGCGGGCAGTCGCTGGAGACGCCACACCCCGTGAGGGACTGCATCACGCCGTTGACCGCGGCGTCGACGGCAGGATCGGTGTCGGCGAAGCTGCACGCGCTCGCGATGAACCCGTCGTCGGGCACACCCTGCGGAAACTCGCAGGGCCCGCTGCCGGTGCCCTCGGGGCCAGAGCAGTCGGCTCCACCCTCACCCGCGCCACCGCCGCCGGTAGCAGCCCCTCCAGCCCCGCCTGCGGAGCCGCCGCCCAGCGAGCTGCCGCCCAGCGAGCTGCCGCCGGCGGAGCTGCCGCCCACCCCACCTCCACCGGGCGCGCCTCCGCCCGAGGCTCCTCCAGCTCCTCCTCCGCCTTGGACGACGCCGGCGCCCGCCGCTGTGCCTCCGCCGCCAGCGCCTCCGCTCGAAGGGCTGTCCGAGACGTCGTCACCGCAATGAACGCCGCCGAGCAGCATGAGCAGTCCCACCGTGAGCCAAGGGGCGCGCTTCATGCCCCCGATGATGCGCGCATTCGGGGGCGGTGAGCAGTCTCTTGGCGCCCGGTGGATCGACGTGACGCATCGTTACGGCGTATCGACACCGCGGCGTATCCAGCGGGCCCCGGGCTTCAGCCCATCAGCTCGTCGAACGACCCTGAGACCTCGCCGAGCTGGGTGCTCACGCCGACGGCCTGCATGGCGGTGTTGATGACCTCGGCGGGGTGGCGACCGGTGGCGCGCAGGTGCCGGCCGCCGCTGGCGTTGAGGCCGCCGGCCTTGCCTCCAATGAGGACGGCCATGTTCTCCGAGGAGTGGGCCGAGCCCTGGGCGTCTTGCTCGGGGTCGTAGCCCCAGCCGCCCTCGAAGCAGAGGATGGCGGAGGTGGAGTCGATCATCGAGCTGCCGTCGAAGTCCTCGGTGTCGCGCAGCTTCTGGAGCAAGCGCCCCCAATGCTTGACGTGCCAGGCGATGCCATCGGCCATGGCGTTGGCGCCGTCCTCGCCGCCGCCCATCGAGTAGTGGCTCATCTCGTGGAGGTCGGTCGGGTACCCGTAGATGGGGTTCATGTTCAGGAAGCACTGCGAGTACGTGAACATGAGGTTCGCGACGCGCGAGATGTCGCAGGCGAACGCCATATGGATGAGGTCGGTGAGCACCGTCGCGCGGCGCTCTTCGTCGCTGTACGCCGCGGTGCTGTCGTACCCGCCGCCCATGCCTTGCTCGCCATTCTCGACGGCGCCACCGATCGGGGGGTCGTCGCCGGGGTCTTCGACGGGCTGGCACGCCGGGGAGTCGGGCGGCTCGATGGCGTTGAGGGCGTTCTCGAGCGCGCGCAGCTCGTCGAAATGGCGCTGCATGCGGATCTTGTCGGCCTGGCCGAGCCGCGGGATGAGCGCCTCGGTGTCGCCGCGGACGAGATCGATCACGCTCTTGCGGCGCGAGAGGAGAAACTGCGCCTCCGCGGCCTCGCCGGGGTCGGGCGGGATGAAGCCGGTGATGAGCTGCTGGTATGCGGCCTGGAGGCTCGAGATGGGCGGCACCTCCTCGAGGGTGCCGCCGCTCATGCGCGCGGAGATCAGGCCGCGCGTGCCGCCGGTGCCGTTGCTGCCGCGATAGAAGGCCGCTTGAACGCGATACGCGAGCACCGGCTGGGCGACGCCCTCGGCGATCTGTGAGGAGACGAGCCAGTCGCTCGTGGGGCCCTGGAGACGCTCGTCGCCCGGCTCGGTGCGCACGCCGCAGGCGAGCGGGCACGGCGAGCTCGAGTGCCACGCGATGTAGCGCCCACCCGACGGAATGGCGGCGTCGGGCCCATAGGGGATCTCGAGGCCCGAGACCATCGACACCAGATCGGAGATGCCCAGGTCGGCGACGGGCTGCAGGCCGCGGGTGATGAGGCCGCCGATCGGCCCCTCGCCCGCGGGGACGATGCGGTCGCTGCCGTCGATGCCGAACGACGAGCCACCGAACGAGAAGATGTAGCGCATCGGCTTGGTCGAGCCGCCCGCGCGCGCGGTCTTCTTGGCGTCGAGCACCTCGAGGAACGGCAGCGCGAGCGCGATGCCGCCGAGGCCGCGGAGGAACCGCCTGCGATGGGGCTTGGGCGCGCTCGGCGCGGCGATGCGGCGCGGAAGGCTTCGTCGCTCACTCACCGGACACCTCCTCCTCACGACGCAGCTGGAACGCCTCGGACGCGACGTAGTCGCCGATCAACGCGTCGAGCTTGAGCCCCTCCCCGCCCTCGTGCGCCTCGTCGACGAGGCGCGATATGAGCGCGTGGTCTGGCTCGTCGAGCACGTACCTGCCCGCGGCGTAGCGATAGAGCTGGGTGGCGACGCAGCGATCGACGTCCTCCGATTCGGCCATCAGCTGGCCGAGCTCGGCCGGGCCTTGGAAGGTGCCGACGCCCTCGAGGGTGCCGGTGCCGTCGATGGTGCACTCGGGCTTGTCGGGCTCGGTGGTGCGGTAGCGCCCGAGGGCGTCGAAGTTCTCCAGTCCGAAGCCGACGGGGTCCATGAAGACGTGGCACTGCTTGCAGCCGTCTTGCTGCCACATCGAATACGCTTCGCTCTTGCAGGCGTCGGGGTCGGCGGCCTGCGGCGGCTCGTCGCTGTTCACGTTGAGGTCGGGCGGCGGCCTGTCGATGGTCATGCAGAAGAGGCGCGTGCGGATGAGCAACCCGCGCTGGGTCGGGCTGGTGTCGGAGAACTTCGCCACCGCGCCGAGGAACGTCCCGTGGGACAAGAGCCCTGCGCGGCTGGTGCCCGCGTAGGGGACCCACTCGCCCTCCGGGTTTGCCGGCGCCGGCAGGCCGTAATGGGCGGCGAGCTCGGGCGTGAGGAACGACTCGTTCGCGGTGAGCACGTCGGTCCACGGTCGCGACTCGTCGAAGATGAACCGCTCGAGCAGTGCGTCGGTCTCGGCGCGCATGTCCGCTGCGAGGTCGGCCGAGGCGGGGATCTGCTCGTACGCGAGCCACATCGCGTGGAAGCGCGCGAGGCGGCCGAGGGCGCGCTCGTCCTCCAGCATCGTCGCGGCGGCGTCGCGCAGGCGCGCGGGATCGGTCAGCTCGCCCGCCTCGGCGGCTTCGAGCAGCCAATCGGGGGGCGTCGAGCCCCAGAGGAAGTACGAGAGGCGGGTCGCGATCTCGAAGTCGCCGAGGCGCCGCAGGTCGGGCATGCCCGCGATGGGCGACCCGATCTCGACGCGGAACAGGAACTCGGGGTGCTGCAGGAAGGCGCGCAGGCCCGAGTCGATTGCGATCCAGAAGTCGTTCGCCTCCGCCGCGTGCGGCATGAAGTGGTCGACGAACGCGTCGACCTCGGCCGCGCCCACTGGACGGCGCAGCGCGCGGCGCCCGAACTCCTCGACGAAGGTGCGGAAGCACGCCTCGTCCGCGGGGCCGGACGGCTCACACGACACGACGTCCGCGCGCAGCGCGGGATCGGCCACGACCGTGCCCGCCACCTCCCCCGCGAGCAGCTCGGAGCCGACGATCAGGGCCTGCGACGAGATCTGCTTCGTGAAGTCGTTGTCGAACGGGGTGCGCTCGTCGGTCGGGAGGATCAGCTCCGCCTGGGTCACGTCGACGCCGGTCAGGTCGAAGACCGTGTTCCTGTACTCGAGCGCGGTGAGGCGCCGCGCGCCGCTGACGCCGACCTCGGCCGCCTCCTCCGCGGTGGGCACGTCCCCCGGCGGGGGCCCTCCGCCGATGTCGCCGACGCAGGCGGCGAGCGCCACCGCCGCGAGGACCCAGGAAGGAGCGTTCGCCCGTAGAGCGGTTGGACGGCGGCGCATGACCTTACTGTCCGTCACCGCGGCGGCCGCGGTCAAGCGTGGTCAGGCTCCAATCCGGCCACGATTCCTATGAGCACATAATATTCGCGCTCGCGCGCTTGCCGGCGACAGCTACGCCCACCCTGGCCGCAGGGGGTGCCCTCCGCGTCGCCATTCGCGCCGAGCCGCGCGTCGAGCCGGCGACACCTACGCCCACCCTGGCCGCAAGGGGTGCCCGAGGCGTCGCCGCGCGAGCGGGTCTCCTCGCGTCACGCGGCAGGCGCAGCGGCGAGCTCGGGCTCGAGGGCGCCGAGGACGCGCGCGGCGAGCTCGTCGAGGTGGCGCTGCTTGTTGGGGTGGAAGTCGCGCTCGATGTAGGCCCGTAGGCCGCGCCCGAAGACGCGCTCGCCGAAGGGCTGGTGCTCGCGCATCGGGCCGGCCTCGCGCTTGAGCGTCGCCCACACGTCCTTCTCCTGCGACAGGAGGTAGAGCGTGCCCGCGACCCAGAAGCCGGCGAGCGTGAGGGTGCCGATCGCGAGGCCGAGCATGCGCACCGAGTAGCGGCCGTCGACGCGCTGGAACACGTCGAACGCGACGCTGCGATGCTCGATCTCCTCGCAGGCGTGCCAGGTGAGCAGGCGCCGCATCACCGGGTGCATCTCGCGCTCGTCGACCATGGTGAGCAGGTTCTCCGCCATGATCGCGGTGAAGTGCTCGGACGCGGCGGTGACCGCGAGCCTCACCGAAGGCGGAAACATCGGCTCGATGACGCCGTACGCGAGCCGCTCGTACGCGCGCAAGAACCCGCGGATCTCGTAGCCCTGCCCTTCCATCACCTCGAAGAAAGCCTCGTGGGCGCGGGCGTGATGGCCCTCTTGCCCCGCGAAGCCGCGCACCGCCTCGACCAGCTCGGCGTCCCCCGCGATCTGATCGAGGTACTTGCGCACGCTGCGCACGAAGAAGCGCTCCCCCGCGGGGAAGAGCAGGTTGACCCCGTTCGCGAGGTCGCTCGCGAGCATGCTGCCGGCGAGCCAGCGCCTCGGGATGCCCTCGTTGAAGGACGCGATGGGAAATACTCGGGGTCGAATGGCGGCCACGGCTCCTCCTCCTGTTTGCGGCTTCTACTGTTGGCGCTTGTTGACCAATAGTCAATAGCCTACCCTTCACCTCGCGCCGATGAGCCGCCCTCCCACGAGCGCCGCCCGCGCGCGGTCGCCTGCGCCCCGCGAACGGCGGTCGATCGAAGAGCGCCGCGAGCAGCTGCTGATGGCGGGGCACGAGCTGTTCTGCGAGCGGCCTTACGACCAGGTCTCGATGGACGACGTCGCCCAGCACGCGGGCGTCTCCAAGGCGCTCGTCTTCCACTACTTCTCGACGAAGCGCGATCTGTACGTCGAGATCGTGAAGCGCGCGGCGGCCGAGCTGCTCGACGCGACCCTCGTGCCTCCAGAGCTTCCCCCGCTGGAGCGCCTCGCGCTCGGCCTGAGCCGGTACCTCGACTTCGTGGAGAAGAACGAGCGCGGCTACGTCGCGCTGCTCACCAGCGGGGTGGGGGTCGACTCCGAGGTGTACGGCGTGATCGAGTCGGTGCGGCGCGCGCTCGCCGAGCGGATGCTCGAGGGCCTGCCGTCGCCGCGCAGCCCGGCCCACGAGGTCGTGGTGCGCGGCGCGATCGGCTTCGTCGAGCACGCGAGCCACGCCTGGATCGAGCGGCGCGCGATCAGCCGCGACGAGCTGGTCGCCCTCTGCGCGCGGGTGCTGGTGGCGGCGCTGGAGCTGCCGAGCTCGCGGGGTCGCAGGTGAGAAGCTGGGACCGCCTGGCGCTCACGGCCCTCACGCTGGTGAGCGCCGGGTGCTTCGGGCTCCCTCCGTCGGAGTGGTCGGCGACGATCGCGGCCGAGCGCACCCAGCGCGAGCAGA
This sequence comes from Polyangiaceae bacterium, assembly GCA_016719945.1. GTDB lineage: Bacteria > Myxococcota_A > Polyangia > Polyangiales > Polyangiaceae > Xiheicaenibacterium. The sequence goes on from JADJYE010000011.1 coordinate 71,281, forward strand.
TGGTCCCGATGGCGCAGGTCCGTGGCGTCATCAAGCCGCTCGGCGTAGTGGACTCGCTGCGAGATCGCCGCTTCGACGTCGGCGTCGGCTTCCACGCCGATCTGGGCGAGCACTCCCTGCAATATGGCCCCTCCGCGTCGGCGGGCGCGTTCCCTTACCTCGAGGGCGGTGAAGGGACCCGCGCGCGGCTCTACGTCGGCGGCGAGGTCCGCGCGCTGCGCGACCAGGGCTCGAAGGTGTGGGGGCCGGTCTTGGCGACGCAGGTCGCGTTCGAGGTCACGGGTTATGGCCCCGACTGCGACACCTCGACCTCGGGAGGCTTCACGGCGGCGTGCTGGTACGGCGAGAACGGCATCGGCGTCTTCGCCGACGGGGGCGTGGGTACGATGGACGGCCGCGTCATCGCGAGCGTGGGGGTCGGCGTGACCTTCCGCTCCCCTGCGGTGTTCGGGATCTACATCCCCATCCCCAAGTAGCCGTGGCGCGCGCCGCTCAACCCTGGACGGCGTATTTCAGGATCAGCCCAGCCGACAGGAACAGGAAGGCGAGGATCATCCCGAGCACGAAGACGGGGTCGTGCCGCCATTTCGTCTTCAGGGGCACGAGCTCCTTCTCGGGCAAGATGATGGACCGGAAGAACGTGTGGAGCGGCAGCCCGCCCGGCCGCGGAGAGCGGTGGGCGTCGTAGGGGTTCTGCATGATCCCCATGGTCTGGAACTTGTCGAGGCCGGCGCGGATGCGGTCCCCCACGCCGGGCACCGCGGCGCCGATGATGACCGCGCGCATCCACGGGGCGCGCTCGTAGGCGCTCGAGAACGAAATGGCCTTCAAGACGTCGCGCAGGCGATTGAGGAACACGCGCGACTCGACGAGGTGCTGGAAGGCGCGGATGCGCTGCTCGATGCCCTCGTCGCTGGAGAGCTTGGAGAGGCAGGTCGCCTCGATGCGTGCGGAGAGGCCGACGAGCCCCTCCTCGGTCTTCGGCCAGGTGTTCTGCGTGGCCACGTCGGGAGGGATGAGGAAGCCCCAGGCGTCCTCCTTGGCGCGGTCCGCGTTCCAGGAGAAGACCTCGGCGTAGCCCCAGAGCGTGTCGAAGCGGTTGATGATGACGTACACCGGCACGTCGGCCTCGAGGGCTCGGCAGGCCTCGATCAGGTACGTGCGCAGGTGCTGCGAGTGGGTCTCCAGGCTCTCGTCCTGCCGGTCGGCCACGTCGGTGGCGCTCATCACCAGCACGATGCCGTCGAGCGGCTCTCGGCTGCGGATGCGCCTGAGCTCCTCGCACAGCTCGCGCAGCAGCGACGCCTGCTTGTTGGGGCCGATGATCGGCTCGCGCGCCTCGATGATGACGGCCTCCTTCGAGACCCAGTACTGGCAAAACTGCCCGTCGACCGAGGGCGGGTCGTTCCACGTCAGGTTCATCGCGCGGATGACCGTCGACTTTCCGACCGACGGCTCGCCGACGACGAGGTACCAGGGCACGGCGTACACGCCGCCCTGCGCGCGGACGCGCCCGAGGACCTGCTGGAACTCGGCGGCGAAGACGCGGTTCATTTGACGTACGCGTCCAGCGCGGAGCCCAGCAGCAGGGCGGAGCCGAACAGCGCGAGGACCGCGAGCGCCCGACCCATCCACAGGGACTTGTACACGGGCTCCTTGGGGAGAAACTCCGCGGGGAGCTGGGCGTTCTGGTACGGCTTGATGGCGCCACCCATGACGTCGCGATCGGCGTCGACGCCGAGCTCGCGCGCGAGCTGAGCCCGCAGCTCGTTGAGCAGGTACGGGTCGCGCCCCGGCAGGCCGTATTGGCCCAAGAACCCGCAGCCGAGGACCGTGACGTACGTCGCGAGGACGGTCTTGGGCCCGACGCGGACACGCTCGAGGCGGGAGAAGAACTCGACGCCCGCGTTGTTGGTGTTGAAGCGACGTGCCTGCAGCATGTTCTGGCTCCACCACGGGCGCAGGTCGGGCAGGGCCATGGCGACCTCGTCCGCGAGGGCGGCCACGGCGAACATGCCGTCCTCGGCGCTCACCACCGGCAGCAGCTGCGCGACCTGGGAGCTGCGCAGCTCGTCGAGCATGTAGTTGGCCTGGCGGTAGACGAGATCGGGCGATGGCCGCCGCGGCGACTGCCGCAACAGACAGATCCACAAGAGCATCTCTTCGCCGAAGACGCCGATGGCTTGGGGCTCGCTCACGCCGCTCGGCGGGAGGGTACATCACGGTGGCGACCAAGCCACGGCCAATCTCTCGCGGCGCCGCGGCCTCTTGCGACCTCGCCGCGCAGGGCTATGCTCGCGCCCCCTTTGTAAGGACCAGGAAGGTGACTCATGTCTGAGATCGAGACCGTTACGGCTCGGGAGATCCTCGACTCGCGCGGCAACCCCACCGTCGAGGTGGAGGTGCGTACGGTGAGCGGCTTCGGACGCGCCGCGGTGCCGAGCGGCGCCTCGACCGGCGAGCACGAGGCGGTCGAGCTGCGGGACGGCGACAAGAAGCGCTTCCTCGGCAAGGGCGTCCTCAACGCCGTGAAGAACGTCGAGTCCTCGCTCGGCCCCGCCATCCAAGGGATGGACGCGCTCGACCAGGCCGAGGTCGACCGGGTCCTGATCGACGCGGACGGCACGGCGAACAAGGGCAAGCTGGGCGCGAACGCGATCCTCGCGGTGTCGATGGCGACCGCGCGCGCCGCGGCGGACGCCGTCGACCTGCCCCTGTGGCGCTACCTCGGCGGCGCGCAGGCCCGCGTCACGCCGACGCCGATGCTCAACATCTTGAACGGCGGCGTCCACGCGGACAGCGGCCTCGAGATCCAGGAGTTCATGATCATCCCGCACCGCGCGGAGACGTTCGCCGACTCGCTGCGCATGGGCGTCGAGGTCTTCCACGCGCTGAAGGGCATCCTCAAGAAGGACGGCATGGTGACCGCGGTCGGCGACGAGGGCGGCTTCGCGCCGCGCCTGGCGTCGAACAAGTCGGCGCTCGAGTGCGTCATGCGCGCGATCGAGGCGGCGGGCTTCAAGCCCGGCAAGGACATCAGCATCGCGCTCGACGCGGCGCTGTCCGAGTTCTACGACAGCAAGGCGCAGCGCTACACCTTCGACAAGCAGCCGAAGACGCGCGAAGAGATCGTCGAGATCTACAAGACCTGGTGCGACGAGTTCCCGATCGTGAGCATCGAGGACGGCTGCGCCGAGGACGACGACAAGGGCTGGAAGCTGCTCACCGAGACGCTCGGCAAGAAGGTGCAGCTGGTCGGAGACGACCTGTTCGTGACCAACCCGAAGCGCTTCAAGAAGGGCATCGAGGCGGGCCTCGCGAACGCCATCCTCATCAAGCTGAACCAGGTCGGCACCGTGACGGAGACGCTCGACTGCGTGCGCGTCGCCCAGCAGCACGGCTACGGCGCCATCATCTCGCACCGCTCGGGCGAGACCGAGGACACCTTCATCGCCGACCTCGCCGTCGCGACGAACGCCGGCCAGATCAAGACCGGCTCGGCCTCTCGCTCGGATCGCGTCGCGAAGTACAACCAGCTGCTTCGCATCGCGAGCCAGCTCGGCAAGGCCGAGGTCTTCAGCGGCAAGGGCCCCTACAAGCACTGAGCGCACGGCGCCTCGCATGACCGCAGCGACCGCGCGCCTCTATTTCGAGCACCCGCTGCTCGTGGACTTCGAGGCGGCGGTCGTCGAGGCGGCGGTCGTCGCCGGCAAGCCCGCGGTCGTGCTCGATCGCTCGGCGTTCTACCCCGAGGCCGGCGGGCAGATGGCCGATCACGGGGAGCTGTGGGTGGGCGACGCTCGCTTCGAGGTGGTGGACGTGCAGGTCGACGACGACGTGCGCGTCCACCACACCCTGCGCGGCTCGGCGCTGCCCGCGGTCGGCGACGCTGCGCGCGGGCGCGTCGACAAGGCGCGCCGGCGGGTGCACATGGCGCTGCACACGGGCCAGCACCTGATGTCTCGCGCCCTGCTCGACGAGGCCGCTGCGCCGACGGTGTCGGCCCGGCTGGGCGAGACGAGCTGCACCATCGACGTGGAGGTGCCCTCGATCTCGGAGGCCGACCTCGCGCGGGCGGAGGACCTCGTCAACGCGGTGATCGACGACGACCGCCCGATCCGCGCGTTCTTCCCCTCGCCCGAGGAGCTCGCGCGCCTGCCGCTGCGGCGCGCGCCCAAGGTGACCGAGAACATCCGGGTGATCGACGTCGACGGCTTCGACGTGAGCCCGTGCGGGGGCACGCACTGCCTGCGCACCGCCGAGGTGGGCCTCGTGAAGATCACGAGCGTCGAGCGCACGAAGGGGAAGATGCGGGTGCACTTCGTCGCCGGCAAGCGAGCGCGGGACGAGCTGACCCGCACCCACCAGCTGGTCGGCCTGGTCGCCGAGCGCCTCGGCAGCCCACGGGACAGCGTGCTCGCGTCGATCGACAAGCTGCGCGCGGAGCTGAGCGTCGAGCGCGAGCGCGCCCGGGGCCTGAGCCGGGACCTCGCGGAGCGCGTCGCCGCCGAGCTCCTCGCCGGCGCGCCGGCCAGCGGCGAGGGAGTGTTCGTCGCGACCCTCGCGGGCACGGTGGAGCTGTTGCGCGCCGTGGCCGCGGCGCTCGGGCGACAGGCCGAAGGTCCGTGGGCCGCCCTGCTCGCCGGCGAGGACGAGTCCGGCCGGCCGCTGCTCGTGACGCGCGGCGGTGGCTCGCAGCTCGACTGCGGCGCCGCGTTGAAGCGGGTCGCCACGCTGGCGGGCGGTCGCGGGGGCGGTCGACCCGAGCATGCAGAGGGTCGCTTGCCGCGCGAGGCCGACGTGGTCGCGCTATGGACAGCCGCCCGCCGAGGCCAGGAAACGAGAGGAGAGTGACATGGAGACGATGACGGTGACGACCAAGGCGGGCGCGAGCGCGACCTGCGAGCTGACGCTGCCCGAGGGCGCGGGCCCCACCCGGTGCTGATCGTCTTCCACGAGTGGTGGGGCGTGAACGACGACATCCGCGACCTGTGCGCGCGCTTCGCCGCCGAGGGCATCGCGGCCGCGGCGATCGATCTCTACGACGGCAAGGCGACGACCGACGCGAACGAGGCGTTCCGCATGGTCGAGGAGATGAAGACCTCCGTCTCGATGGACAAGACCTCCGCGCTCGTGCAGCGCCTGGCCTCCGATCCTCGCTTCGGCAAGATCGGCGTCACCGGCTTCTGCCTCGGGGGGGCGATGTCGATCGCCGCCGCGAGCACCGTCGACGGCATCAGCGCGGCCGTGCCCTTCTATGGCGTCCCGCGGGACGAGTTCGCGCAGCTCGAGCGCGCGAAGGTGCCCATCCTCGGTCACTACGCCAAGGAGGACCCGTTCGTGAAGCGCGAGCGCGTGCTCGAGGTGCAGGAGCGAGCCAAGAAGAACGGCGTCGACTTCGAGGCTCACTTCTACGACGCGAAGCACGCCTTCATGCGCAAGGGCGACCCGTCCGCGTACGACGAAGCGTCCGCGACGCTCGCGTGGAGCCGCACGATCCCCTTCTTGCGGCGTCACCTCGCCTGACGGGCGAAGTAGCTGCGGCGATAGGAGAGGCACTGCTGGGTGCCGGGGACGAGCGCGTGGCAGGCCTCGCCGCGCGTGTCGTAGATCGAGCAGTCGTTCGGGCGCCCGGCCGTGCCGAGGTGCAGGCACGTGCCGTTCGCGTGCGTGCCGAAGCCTTGTTGGCTGAAGTGTCCGGGCACCAGCGACGCCAGGATGTCCTCGCGCCCCTGCCTCCGCCAGCGCACGAGATCGTCCGCCGAGACGAGGGCGGTGCCGTCGCCGACGTCGCGACAGCAAGCGGCCTCACACGCCGCGCAGCTGACCGTGGCGTCTACGATCTCGTCGGCCACGTCGCGCTCGTCAGGGCTTCTTCTTCTTCGGAGACGGCGGCAGCGGGAGATCGGAGATGGGCGAGGTGCGCTGCATCACGTCGCGGGCGAACGCGCTCGCGACCGAAGGGGCGGGCAGGTCGGCCACGGTGATCGCCCGGCGGGAGCCGAGGTCGGCGGGCGGAGGAGCGGTCGGTGCGTCTCGCGACAGCTTCCCGAGCACGGCGGCGAGCGGGAGCTCGGGCACGGTGATCGAGCGCCCCGACCCCTCCGGCGGAGGGGGCGCGGTCGACATGTCTCGAGCAGACCGCAGCACGCTCGGTGGCCGGTACGAGCGCGTGGACCCGCGCCGCTCCGTCGGGCCTCCCTGTCCGATGCCGGCGGCGAGCGAGCGCGCGTGCGCCATCGTGCTCTCGAGCTCCTCGACGAGGTACGCGCGGTTCTCGTCGGTCTCGTCGGCCACGATCGAGAGCCGGATCGACTTCACCAGCGCGCGTAGCATCTGCGCGAGGGTCTTCATGTCGTTGGCGGGCGCGGCGTGCAGGTGACCGTTGACCCAGTCTTCTAGCTCGCTGGCCCAGGCCTCGGCGTCGAGGCAGCTCTCTTCTGCGCGCTCGGGGACGCCGAGGCTTGTGTGCGAATCGTCGATCACGGGCACTTCACGAGGGGAGAGAGGGGAGAAAAGTCCCATTGGGACTGATCGATGTCCGAAGCATCATAGTCCGCGAGGGCGTCGGACAAGATCTGGGTGATCTGCGACAGGGTCTGATCGAGGCGATCGGATGCGGGGAAGCCGGTCTGACCGGTGCAGATGAACTTCTGCCGGCAGCAGACGTCGAGCTCCTCGCAGACGGAGTCGGAGGCGGTGACCGAGAGGAAGTCGGCGTCTCCATAGACGAGCCGCCCGTCGACGAAGACGAGCGTCACCTCGCGCGGCGAGGCGTCGAGGACGGCGCCGTATTCGCTCCCGGTGGACGGCAGGAACACCGCGACGTCGGCGCGCTTACCCTCCTCGAGCGAGCCGAGGTACGGCTCCACCCCGAGGGCGATGGCGCCGTTGATGGTCGCCATCTCGACCAGGTCGCGCTCGTCCAGCAGGTCGCCGAACTCGGCGTCGTCGACCATGTCCGCGTAGCGGAGCTCGTCGAGCATGTTCTGGCTGCCGCCGAGGGTCCAGTCGGGGCCGATCGCGACGTTGAGGCCTTGCTGCAGCGCCTCGGGGATGTTCGTCGTCTTCGACAGGTCGGTGCCGGCGCCGTAGAGGAAGATGTTGGATTTCGGCGACCAGATCAGGTCCATGTCGTTGGCGCCCATGGTCGCCAGCTGCGCGTCGTCGAGCGCGGTGCCGTGGATGATCGAGGTGTGCGTGTGGTAGAGACAGCCGTCCGGGTTGCTGCGCGTGCCGAGGGTGGTGAACTCGTTGCGCGACGTCTGATCGACGCCCTCGGCGACGTGCACGACATAGGCCGTCGCGTCCCCGCTCGCGAGGTCGTCGCACACGCCGTTCGCAGCCGACTCGGTCGAGGGCACGCTGATCGCGGTGCGCATCAGGTCGTCCGGCAGGCCGTTGTATTGCACGTCGATCGAGCGGGCGAGCGTGCGCCAGCAGGCCTTGCCGGTGGCGCCGAGCGAGCCCTGCACGCTCGTGGTGCCGGCCATGATCGCGCGGGCTTCGCCGTACTTGTTGAGCTCGCAGCCAAGCTCGAGCGCGCTGGTCTCGCCGTTCAGATACTGCTTGGCGTCGACGACCGCGCTGTACGTCTCGTCGTTGTCCGCCCACTGGTTGTGGTTCAGGTACGTCTGGTCTGGCGTCCAGTCGTCCTCGTCGAAGATGTTGAAGAGCGTGTGGTTGTGAGGGTCGATGATGCCCGCGGAGATCACGCCGTTCGTCTCGATCACGGTCGCCCCTGACGCGCCCGGCTCGCCCGAGCACGAGGCGCCGACGCACGTGATCAGGTTGCCGGCGATCAGCAGCTCGCCCTCGGACGGGCCGCCGGGCAAGAGCAACGTGCCCTTCAGGAGGTACGCGTTGGTGGACCCCGACGACTCGACCACGGGGCCGCCGGTGTCACACGCGCCCTCGTTGTTGCCCCCGGCGGGCTGCCCGCCCTGACCGGCCCCCCCGGTCGTCGAGTCCCCACCTTGCGACTCGCCGCCGGTGCTGCCGCCGCCCGTCGGGATGGGGAGCGGGCTCGACGTGTCGTCTCCGTCCGGGTCGCACGCCGAGGCTAGCAGCGCCAACGTGCCCAACAGCTGAAGCCACGCCCGGGCAAAAGAAGCCATCGGAGGCAGCGTAGCTCACTCTTGCCCAGTTTCCTCCCCCTCGAGCGCGGGGGCCGACGCGAGCGGACCGCGCAGGGAACGGACGGCGTCGGGCAGCGCGATCGGGCGGAGGCTCGCGGAGGGAGGGGGCTCGACCTCGAAGGCCTCGAGCCCCGCGCTGGTCGCGACGAACAAGCGGCCGGCGGCGAAGGCGAGGGCCCGGTGAAGGCCTGCGTAGACCTGCTCGACGTGCGCCCCGAGCGCCTCGCTCGCGGCCATGCTCACCAGAGGGTCGCCCTCGAGCTGTAGCCAGACCACGACGACGCTCGAGGGCTCGGAGCCGACGACCGCGAGCCCACGCTCGGCCCCGAGCTCGAGCGGGATCACCGCCTCGACGCGCCCGAACGGCAGGCCGACCGGCGCGGGCGCGGGACCGCCAAGCCGGCCCACGACCAGCTCGCCGGCCACGGTGTCGACGGTGAGGTCGACCCCGTCGAGGCGGACCGCTCGCGCCGCCTCGCTCAGCGGGTCCGACAGCGGCGTGACCTCGCAGCGGGCGACCTGGCCCTCCTCGATCACCCCGCGCGCCAGGATGGGGGTGTCGTCCGCCGAGCGCGCGAGCGCGATCACGTGGGTCGCGCCTTCGTGGTGCTCGACCGCGAGCACCGAGGTCGGCATCGGGCACTGCTTGGAGCGGGGTCGGTCTTCGCCGGCGGAGACGAAGCTCCACTCGCGCGCCTCGCCGAGCTGGAAGACCAGCGCCCCGTCGGACAGGGCGAGGACGTCGAGCACGCCCTCGAAGCGGCGAACGACGCGCGGGCGTGCGAAGACATCCCCCGTGAACGGGAAGACCGAGACGTCGCTCGGGGCCTCTTCTTCGGCCTGCGACACGATGGCCAGCCTCCGCAGCTCACCTTCTTCTGCGTGGACGCTCAGGTCGACGACGGTCGCTTCTTCTTCGCTGGCGCGCACGCCGAGCCGCAGCTCGAGCGACGCCGCGTCGACGAGGCGAACGACCCCCGACGAGTCCACCGCGACGAGGGTCTCGTCGCGCTCGGGCTCTTCGAGGGCGCGGGGACGGGGCCGAGCGGAGTCTTCGTGCACCAGGGTCCCGATGGTGGGCTCGCTGTGGCACGCGAGCAAGACGAACGACGCGAGGACACAGAACATCACGCGGCTGTGGAGGTGACAGGGGTGCATGCCCCTACGTCGACGACCCGCCGCCGCAGTTGCGCATCTTTTGTTCTCGCGCGCCCGCTACCGCGGGGCCCTTCGGATTCCCGCCTCCAGACCGAGGCGCGAATCCGGCGCGAGTCTTGTTCTCGCGCGCCCGCTACCGCGGGGCTCTCAGCCGGTCGCCTTCTTGGACTTCGGCTCGCGCGCCTTGGGGCCGGCCTTCTTGACCTCGGGGCGCGGCTCCTCCGCGCCGGGCTCGTTCGCCGCGGCGGCCTCGGTCTTCAGGCTGCGCTTGAGCGCCTCGAACAGATCGATGATCTGCGCCTGCGGCGCCTCGGGCGCGACGCTCACCTCTTGCCCCGCGACCTTCTGGTCGACGGCCTGCATCACCCGGTCTCGATACTCGTCGTGGTACTGCTGGGCGTCGAAGCCGTCGACGGACAGCTGCTCGATGAGCTTGTCGGCGAGCTCGGCCTCGACGGGCTTGAACTCGATCTCCCCGGGGCGCTCGACGTCGTCGAAGCTCCTCACCTCGTCGGCGTAGAAGACGTAGTGCATGACGAGGCCATCTTTGTAGGGGCGCAGCAGCACGAGCTGCTCCTTGCCGCGGGTTCCGAAGCGGCCGACCGCGATGCGATCGGTGCGCGTCATCGCCTCGGACAAGAGGCGGTAGGCGCGGTCTCCGCCGCGATCCGGGCCGAGGTAGTAGGTGCGATCGATGTACAGAAAGTCGACCGACTCGCTCGGCACGAACTCCACGATGTCGATGCGGTCGGTGCGCTCGGCTTCGAGCTTCTTGAGCTCTTCGTCGCTGAACTGGACGTATTTGTCCTTCGTGTGCTCGAAGCCCTTCACGATATCGGTGCGCTGCACGATCTCGTTGTCGAGGGGGCAGAACAGCTGCTGGCGAATGCGCCCGCCGCACTTCTTGTGGAGCTGATTGAAGGACACGCTCTGCGGCGAGGTCGCCGTGTAGAGCTTGATGGGGATGGAGACGAGACCGAAAGAGACCGTCCCCGAGCCGATGGAGCGTGCCGCCATTGCGATTCGAACGGTACGGTTCGGCGAGGCCGTTGTCGAAATACCGAGCCGGGCCTGATCATCTGTAACGTCTCGCGCGCCTCGGTCGGGCCCTCGGGCCCTGTCGGCGCGCGGTAGGCTCCATCTCGACGTGCCGCGATCCCTCCGGGAGTACCTCGACAAACGCGACGCCGCGCGGACGAACGAGCCGATGGGCGGCGAGCCGACCGGGGGCCTGCGCGCGCCGACGTGGCGGGGGGCGTTCGTCGTCCACCAGCACGACGCGACGCGCATGCACTTCGATCTGCGGCTGGAGGTAGGCGGCGTGCTCGCGAGCTTCGCGGTGCCTCACGGGATCTCGCTCGATCCCCAGGACAAGCACCTCGCGATGCAGACCGAGGACCACCCGATCGAGTACCTCGACTTCGAGGCGGTGATCCCCGACGGCAGCTACGGAGCGGGCCCGATGATCGCCTGGGATCTCGGCTCGGTGCGTTACCTCGACGCCGCCGCCGAGGAGGGGCTCGCCGAGGGCAAGCTCCACTTCTCGCTGGAGGGGCGGAAGCTGCGCGGGCGCTACGGGCTCGTCCGGCTCAAGCCCAAGGGTGGACGCGCGGCTGGCAAGGAGTGGCTGCTGATCAAGAAGGCCGACGCCCACGCGGCGAAGGGGCGCGACCTCGCCGCCGAGCTGCCGCGGAGCGTGCTCTCCGGCCTCACCGTAAGCGAGCTCGCCGACGCGCCGTCGCTCGCGGCGCGCGTGAGAGAGCGCGCGGCGGCGCTCGGCGCCAAGGGCGGCGTGGTGCAGGCCTCGCGCGTGTCGCCGATGTTGTGCACGCTGGCCGAGGAGCTGCCCGAGGGCTCGGGCTGGCTGTACGAGCTGAAGATGGACGGCGTGCGCGCGATCGCGGACAAATCGGACGCTGGCGCCACGATCTTCTATCGCAGCGGGCGAGAGGCGACGGCGTCGTATCCCGAGATCGCGCGCGCCGTCCGAGCCTTGGCCCCGCGGCGCGTCATGCTCGACGGCGAGCTGGTGAGCTTCGACGACGCCGGGAAGCCGAGCTTCGAGCGGCTCGCGACCCGCATCCACAAGGCGCCGCGGGCCGAGCTGCGCCACGCGCTCGCCGAGGTCCCAGTCGTGTTCGTGGTGTTCGATCTGCTCGGCCTCGACGACCTCGACTGTAGGGCCCTGCCGCTCGCGGTGCGCAAATCGCTCCTGGCCGAGCTGATCCCTGCGCCCAGTTTGCTGCGCGTGCTCGATCACCTCGAGGGTGACGGGCAGCACCTGCTCGAGTTCTGCCGGGACAACGGCCTCGAGGGGGTCGTGTCGAAGCGCGCCGACTCGCCGTACGTCGAGGGGCCGGGGCGCACGAGCCACTGGCTGAAGACCAAATGCAACGTGGAGAGCTGCTTCGTGGTCGTCGGCTACACCGAGGGCGAAGGCAGCCGCCGCAGCCTCGGCGCGCTCGAGGTCGCCAGCTACGAGGGCGACACGTTGGTGCTGAGGGGGCGGGTCGGGTCGGGCCTCAACGACGCGCGCATCGAGGATCTGCTGAAGCGCCTCGCGCCGCTCGAGCGCGAGAGCCCCGCCGCGATCGGGCGCTACGAGGCCGCGAAGGTTCGCACGCACGTCGCCCCCGAGCTCGTCGTGCGCGTCCGCTACCTCGAGTGGAGCGAGGAGGGCTCGCTGAGGCACCCGGTGTTCGTGGGGCTCGAGCACGACGTCGACCCGAGGTCGTGCACCGCCGCGCCCCACGACGAGGAGCACGCGGCCGGCGCACAAGAGCTGCCCCCGCAGGCCGAGCCAGCGATCGAGGTGGCGATCACGAACCGGTCGAAGGTCTTCTGGCCCGACGACGGGACCACCAAGGGCGATCTCGTCGACTACTACGACAGCGTGGCCGACGTGATGCTCCCCTACCTCGAGGACCGCCCGGTCATGCTCGTGAGGTACCCCGACGGGATCGAGGGGAAGAGCTTCTACCAGTGGAACGTCCCCCACGGGATGCCCTCGTGGGTCCGCTCGGTCTCGCTCGGCAAACACGTCTCCAGCCCCGACGAGGGCGACTCGAAGAAGCAGGTGTTCATCATCGATCGCAGGGAGAGCCTGCTGTACGTCGCCAACCTCGGCTGCATCCCGATCCACGTCCTCGCGAGCCGCGTGGCGTCCCCTTCGGACTGCGATTTTCTCACGATCGACTTCGACGTGAACCGCTCGTCGTTCGCGGTGGCGACGACGCTCGCGCTGACGCTGCGCGGGCTGCTCGACGAGGTGGGCCTCACCGGCTTCCCGAAGACGAGCGGGCAGACGGGCTTGCACGTCTTCGTCCCGCTGGCCCCTGGCGTGACGCCGATCGCCGCGCGGACGCTCGCAGAGCTACTGGGGCGGATGATCGAGGCGCGTCACCCCAGCCTGGCGACGATGGAGCGAGTCGTGGAGCGGCGAGGGCAGCGGGTCTACGTGGACACCGGGCAGACCGGACCTTCAAGGACGATCGTGGCGCCGTTCTCCGTGCGCGCCACGCGCGGGGCGCGGGTCTCGACGCCGATCACCTGGCAGGAGCTCGAGGCCGGCGTCGATCCAGCGGCGCTCACGATCCGCACGGTCCCGGCGCGCGTCCGTGAGCGCGGAGATCCGATGAGGCCGCTCTTGTCCGTGCGCCCGGACATGAGCCGCGTTACCGCGCGCCTCGCGGCCCTGGTCGGCCCTCGAGCTTGAGTCGCCCGACGGAGCGTGCCATCCCCGGGGCATGTTCTTCGTCACGCTCGCGTACGAGGTCGACCCGAAGACGCCCGTCGACGCGCAGCGGCTGTTGCGCGCCGAGCTCGTGGGCCGGCGCTACTTCGAGGCCCACGAGGGTAAGAGGCTGCCCGCCCACTGCCTCTGGGCGCCGCGCTCGCGCGAGCCGGGCGAGACCGTCGACCACGTCTCTCGCAGGTGCGAGGCGGAGCTGGTCGCGGCCGTGTCTGCGGTGCGCAAGATGGGGTTCAAGCTCCGCGTCCCCCGCGCGTTCATCCAGGTGACCGGCGCGGGCACGTTCGGCGTGTTCGAACCCCCTGACGAGATTTGAGATCTGGCCCTCCGTCCCCACCGCGCCGCCGTGTTATAGGCCGGCGAGCTTGCGACAACAGGAGCCTGCCATGAAGGTCGTTCGGTCTACCGCTGCCACGCTGGTCTTCACCCTCGCCGCATTCGCCATGGTCGGCTCGGCCTCGTGTGGCGGGTTCTCCACGGAGGAGGCCGAGGCGCGCTGCGATCAAGAGGCCGAGGCCCGCGCCGGCGGCGGCTGCTTCACCGACGCCGCCTACGAACAGTGCGTCAGCGCCCACGAAGAGTGCGGGGACGACATCCTCATCCAGGAGAGCTGCCCCGTCTCGTTCTCCTGCGGGGAGTAGCGGACGGCAGAGTGGCCCTGCATGTCGCGCCGCTGGGCGCGCAGGGCTCAATTTCGCCGGATCGCCTCGGGCCCGAGGCCCTGCGTCACCTCCGCTCGCCACGCCGAGATGGCGACCACGATCGGGTGCTCGTCGCCGAGCTCCTTCTTGGCGATGGCGAGCCCCCGGTCGTAGAGGCCCAGCGCGTGGATGACCCTGCCCTCGCGGTGGTGCAGCTGTGCGAGGCGAACGAGCGTGGGTCTCAGCGCCGTGTGCGTCGGCCCGAGCCGCACCTCGCGGGACTTGAGCGCTCGCTCGAACAGCGCTTCGGCCGCGGCGTAGTCCCCCTGCTCCTCGCGTAGCGCCGCGAGGTTGTGCAGGGTCGACTCCTTCAGCTCTGCGGCGCGCGGCTCGCTGCGCCCCTCGAGGGTCGAGGCGATGCGCTCGAGATCGGTGGCGACCACGTCGAGGGTGCGCCCCTCGTCGCGGTAGGTCGCGAGGTTGTAGAGCGCCTCCAGCGTGGGCAGCCCGTCCGCGCCGAAGCGCTTGGTGCGGTGCTCCAGGGCGCCGAGGAATAGATCCGCCGCGGCCGCGCGGTCCCCCCGGCGGGCCAGCGTGAGCCCGAGCTGGTTCAGCGCGGCGCCCGCGGCCTCGTCGTCTTTCTCGGCGCGCGCCGCCTCGGCCCAGCCGAGCAGGGCGGTCTCGTGCTCCTCGCCCTTGACCCCTCGGCGCTCCAAGATCGCAGCGATCAGCCCGCGGACGCGCGCGACGGAGGGAGTCTCCTCGGGCGCGCTCCCGGCGCGGTCCTGCTCCGGCGTGTCGGCGAGCACGCGGTCGCTCTCTCTCGCGCTGATGAGCGCCTCGTCGAGCAGCCCTGCCTCGAGCTGGTTGGCTGCGAGGGCGTACAGCGTGGTCGCGAGGTCGAGCCCCCGCCCGTCGAACGCGACCGTCGCCGCGGCGACCGCGCGGCCGAGCGCCTCGCGCGCGGCCTCGGGCTTTCGAGCGGTCATCGCCGCGAGCGCCTGATCGATGGCGCGTCGGTACCGGCGGCGGGCGAAGAAGCGCTTCCACATGCGGCGGCTGGGCTCCGCGGCATCGTGAGCGAGCCGGCGGCTCCGGGCAAGGGCCGACACGAAGCCTCCCCCTTTCCGCCCGGGTTCACCCTGGCTATCCCCTCTGCAGCCGTGGAGTCGAGGGCCGCCGAGGAGTCACGCAAGAGGGGGGCGGGGTGGGCGCTCACCGTGCTCGCCTCGCTGCTGATCGCGCTCGGCGCCGCTGCGTTCATGGTGAGCTCGCTGGGCCCGCGCGAGGGAACCTCGGCAGCCGGGGTCGTCGCGGGAGAGCTCGACGTGGGGGGCCGCGCCGAGCCCGACGTCCGCGCGGCGCTCTCGGAGTACGCGACCGCCCTCGAGGGGCGCGAGCTGTGGCTCACCCGCAAGGGGAAAGAGGTGAGGGTCGCGCCGCGAGACCTAGGGTTCCAGCTCGACCTCGATCGAACGACAGCGGCGGTGCTCGCCGCGGGTCGGGAGGGCGGGCTCGCGGGCACGCTGCGCACGCTCAACCGGACGCGAACCGACGTGCCGCTCTCGGTGTCGATCGACGACGCCGCGACCGAGGAGCACGTGAGCGCATGGGAGCAGGCCTTGCTCGAGACCCACCCGTTCGACGGCTCGCTCGCGCTGCGGGACGGCGAGCTGGTCGTCGCGCCGCCCAAAGCCGGGCTCGTCATCGAGCGCGAGGCGCTCAAGAAGCTGATCTTGGCCCAGCTCACCAGCGGCAAGCTCGGCTCGATCGAGGTCCCCGTCGTCGAGGTCGTGCCCCCGCTCGAGGTCGCCGAGATCGAGCGCGCAGCTGCGCAGGCGCGCGCCATCCTCGAGGGGCCGATCACGCTCACGTTCGCCCCCACGGAGGAGGAGATCGAGCTCGCCCGCAAGGAGAACGAGGAGGCCGAGCGGCTGCACGCCGAGGCCCAGAAGCAGGACAAGCCGGGCGCTCCGAAGAAGAAGAAGCGGATGAAGCGCAAGGGCGGCCGGCTCGTGGAGGACAAACCGAGCCTCAAGCGGGCGGCCACCTTCCCGATCCCCGAGCCCGTGGAGGTCGTGTTCGACCAGAAGGACCTCGTGGCCGCGTTCCGCGCGCGCCGCATCGACGACCCCACCCCGAGGTTCGTCGTCGAGCTCGACGACGCCGACGTGAAGCGCAAGCTCGCGCCGGTCGTCGCCAAGCTCTACAACGCGTCGCGCGACGCTCGCTTCGAGATCGACGAGGACGGCAAGGTCACCATCGTGCCGAGCCGCCCCGGGACGCGCGTCGACACGTCACGGCTCGTCGACGCCCTGTACAAGGCGACGCAGCAACCCGGGAGGCGGGGCCTGCTCCCCGTAGACAAGAACGCCGAGCCGAAGTTCACGACGGGCGCGGCGGAGGCGCTGAAGATCAAGGGGCTCGTCTCGGAGTTCACCACGAGGCACGCGTGCTGCCAGCCTCGCGTGAAGAACATCCACCGCATCTGCGACATGCTCGATGGCGCGATCGTGAAGCCCGGCGACACGTTCAGCGTCAACGCCGCGGTCGGCCCGCGCACGACGGAGCGGGGCTTCGTCGTCGCGCCCAGCATCGGGGACGGGGAGATGACCGAGACGCCCGGCGGAGGGGTGAGCCAGTTCGCGACCACGCTGTACAACGCCCTGTTCGACGGCGGGTATGTCATCCGCGAGCGCAAGGCTCACAGCTTCTATTTCAACCGCTACCCGATGGGCCTCGAGGCCACGCTCTCGTTCCCCTCCCCCGACCTGGTGTTCTTCAACGACACGCAGGCCGCGCTCCTGCTCCGCTGCGACTACTCGCAGACGCACATCCGCGTGCGGCTCTTCGGCGACAACGGCGGGCGCAAGATCGAGCGCCGCGTCTCGAAGCCCTTCGACTACACCGACCCGCGCGTCGAATACGTCGGCAACGAGCGCCGCGACCCAGAGACCGAGAAGGTGAAGGACGCCGGCTCACACGGCTTCAGCGTCGTCACCACGCGCATCATCGCGCTGCCCGACGGCACCCGAAAGGAGGAGAAGCGGACCGTGAAATACACCGGCAAGCCGCGCCTGCTCGAGGTGCACCCCTGCAAGATCCCGAAGGGAGCGGAGGGGCACACGGGAGAGAAATGCCCCAAGCCGCCCGAAGACGAGGACGGAGAGGGCGGCGGCGAGGGCTGAGGCCTGGCGACCAAGGCTCCTTGACCTCTCCGGCGTTCGAGACAAAATTAAGACCTATGAACAGGTCCGGAAACAGTCCCATACCGGCCCTCCAGGTCGCGGAGGATATCGTCCCCATCGGCGAGCTGAAGGCCCACCTCTCCGAGAAGATCCGGGCGCTGAGGGGCAGGCGCCGACCGCTCGTCGTCACGCAGAACGGCAAGGCGGCGGCGGTGATGCTCGCCCCCGAAGACTTCGACCGGTTGACGACCCAGGCGCGTTTCGTCGCGGCCGTCCAGGACGGCCTCAACGATCTCGACGCTGGTCGAGTCGTCAGCGACGAAGACCTCGGCCGTCGCCTCGACGCGCGCTTCGGCGCGCTGAGCAAGCCCACGAACGGCTCGCAGTAGTCGATCGTGGGTCGCCGTGCCCTACGGCGTGGACACGATCTCCATCCCGTAGGTGCCCTCGGCCCCTTGGTAGCCGTCGACCCAGACGTAGCGGATGTTGTTGTTCTGGAAGTCGAGGAGATCTCCTCGCCGCCGGTCGGGTCGGGCGAGTCGTTGCACGAGATCTCGTTCGAGCCGCAGTCGAAGCGACCATAGAGGATCGAGTCGTAGGTCGTGTATTCGGCCGGGAGCGAATACGTCATGTTGATGATCGACGCGCTGCGACGATCGACGCGGTACACGACGTCGTCCGAGCCGCTGCCGACGCCCCCTCCGCCGCACGAGCCGCCGCCGGAAGCCGACTTGTCGATCGTGTTGCCGAGCACGGTCATCGGCGAGCCCGACCAGATCGGCAGCGGGATGGGGTCGGTGCAGTTGCGCCCCTCGGACAGATCGAGCGTGAGGGAGAAGTCGCCGAAGTCGAGCGCGGTGGCGCCGTCGACCGTGATGTAGACGGTCTCGTTGGTGTTGATGGGGAACGAGATCACCTCGCCGCCGCCTTCGAGCACCGGGCCGAACGCGACGCTGTTGTCGGCGCAGAGCAGCGTCGACGGGTCGGCGTTACACACGGTGCGCGCGTAGAGCACGCTGTTGAAGGTGGTCTGGGGACGGTTGAGCCACGCCGTCAGGAAGCCCGCCGCGCCGGCCGTGACCGCGTACGTGCGGCTCGGCCCGCCGGCGCCGGCGGCGCACAGCGGGTGGTTGGTGTCGAGCGTGCTCGCGCCGCCGAGCGTGTTGCCGGTGAAGGTCTGCTGGCCCATGCCCAGGGACACGGGGATCGTCGAGCCACAGTCGCCACCCTCCGCCAAGCAAGACGACGAGCAGCCGTCGCCGCTGACCGTGTTGCCGTCGTCGCAGCTCTCGTCGGGCTCGATCGCGCCGTCTCCGCAGGTGCCCTCGCAGTCGGACGGATCGACGTCGCAGAAGAACGTGCAGCTCGGCTGGCCAGGCGTCGCGTTGCTGAAGCCGAAGTCGGTGCACGACATCGTCGACTGGTCCCCGTCGCAGACCTCGTCGGGCTCGAGCACGTCGTTGCCACACTGGGCGAAGCAGAAGCTCGTGTCGAAGCCGGAGCAGTCGTCGGTGCAGCCGAGGCCGAACCCGCTCTCGTACCCGAAGGCGGTGCAGTCGGTGCCGCCGAGGTCCGAGCCGTCGCAGGCCTCGCCGGGCTCGAGCAGGTCGCCGTCGCACGTCGCCTGGCACCCGCTCGGGTCGTGGTTGCAGCTGGCCGTGCAGCCGAGGCCCGCGGGGCTGGAGAAGCCGTAGTCCTCGCAGGTCGCGCCGCCGAGGCTCGCCCCGTCGCACTGCTCGTCGGGGTCGACCACCCCGTCGCCGCAGCCCGCCGGGGGCGCGCCGCCGTTCGAGCTGGAGCCGCCGTCGGAGCTGGAGCCGCCGTTGGAGCTCGAGCCGCCGTCCGAGCTTGAGCCGCCGTTCGAGGGGCCGCCTCCCGAGGAAGGATCCCCGCCGGTGCCCGCGCCGCCAGCGGCTGGGCCGTCCTCGTCGAAGACCTCGAGGAGATCGACGGAGCACGCGCTGAGCAGCAGCGAGAACGCGAACGGTGCGACGACACGAGAGCAAGAACGCACGAAGGTCATGACGGCTCCTCCGGAAAGCGGAGCGATCGTCGCAGCGATCGCGCGGACCTTCAACGAAATGCTGGTGGTTCCTGGGAATTCGAGCGCGGCTCGTCGGGTGTCGACGGTACAGGCTCGGCGGGTGCTCTTCAGGGGACGCCCCGGCCTTGTTGGGCGGGTGTCGTTCGAGGAGGTCGCGGTCCGCGACGCCGATGAACCTGCGGTGGTCGGCCCCCGACACTCCCGCGGAGCTACGTCCTCCGAAGGGACGCGAATATTGGTCTTTCAACAACGCCAGGGAGCCGATGGGACAGCTCGCGATGGGTCCCCAGGCGGTCGAAGACCCAGGCGAGGAAGGCCTGGACGGGTACCCCGACGGCGCGGCAGGTGGCGACGATGCCGAGCAGGACGGCTCGAGCAGCGGTACCATCGGTCAGCGACTCTCCTGAGTCCGCGCCCCCCAGCAGCGCCAGCATCCTTCCGTCAACTGTTGTCGCGATCATCCCTGGCTACATCTCTTTGACTCTGTCGGCGGGTGCCTCTGGCGGACGAAATCTCTCAGAGTCCACTGTTCGAAAGCGGACCCCGGCGACGCGTTCGTCCACTATGTCTACGTAAAGGACCCAGTCGCGGCTGGGAATGATCGACGATCCCGTGATTACCGATACGACGGAGTCGGCGCTTCTGCATCGAAGCCTGGCGAATCGAGCCTCGGCGCACCGCTCAAGCACGATTTGACGCTCTTCATCGAGCACGATCTCGGCCGCAAGCGCAATGGCCTCCTTGCGCGCAGCGTCGCCCCTCAGGTGGTACAGCGTGCACGCGCCGATTGTAGCAATCAGACAAGCAGCTACCCAGGCCAGCCCCGACCGACTCACAGCCCGCACGCCTCGTCCCGACTTCGTCGCAACTTTGCGCTTCAGCGGGGACAGGTCTACTGCCCCGGATTGCGAAGTCGGCCCAGATCATGCGTCCTAACAGCATCCATCCACTCGTCGCACTTCTCGCGCGGCCCGTCCCATTGGTCCTTAACGGCGCCAAGGTAAGCCAACACCGGCCGCTCTGCTCCCGCAACGACCAGCTGTCGAGCAAGCCGCAGCGATGGTCCGCGATACCCAAGGCGTCCACGTGCCGACCGGTCAAGCAGCTCGGTGGCCCGGGCCACGTTGCCGCTCGACAACGCTAGACCACCCAAGACTGTCATACCTCGATGAATGTTGTCGAACGGATTGAAGCAGTCTGTTCGCGACGCCTCAAGCGCGTGAATCTGCGCCTGAGCATCTTGGCTGGATTCATAAGCGGCTGTCGCCGCAAGAGCATACCCGTAGCGCGGAGCCGCTGGATTCTCCAGGGCCCGTTCCGCGAACTTGAGCGCGGCCCTTGCGGCGCATTCTGGCCGGCCGAGGTCAAGCCCATACAGCTCGAGGGCTGCGGCCCGAAGAAGTACCGTGGGGTCGTTCGGCGCGTACCTGACCGCTCCCTGTACCAGGCGCGACGCTTGCTCAAAATCATTATCAAGAAAGAAGTCCGACGCATTGACCAGCGCACTCGGATCTTCCGGCCATTCGCTTAGCGCCTTCCGCCAGGCTTCCGCAACGAGTCGGTGCTCAGGTGTTCCAGGGGTGACAAGACCAAGAGAATTCGACGCGTCTAGAAATGGCGCGGCTTCGACAATGACCACGAGGTGAGGAATAAGCCGGGAGATCTCCAGCTTAACACTTGTCGCGAGGTGATAATATAGCCGTAGTCGGTCAGTGAGCGTCCCAATGGCGCCCGAGAGTCGGCGTTCGATGGCGTCGGCCTGTTCGGGCGAGGGCGGACTGAGGAGAACATCTCTCCAGGCGGATTCGATCTGGGCTCGCTCAATGGAGACCACCTAGCATCCCTTCTTTCGCATGCATTCCTGATGACACACGACTCGCTGCCCAATCGTGTAGCCGGGAAGATTGCACTCGACTTGGCAATCAATGCCCGCTTGTTGACATGGGTCTGGGGCGCCGGGCTCCCGGTATGGCGTCGAGCTAGCGCTAGCCGTGTCGCCCTCTAGGAAGAGAAATGGCACACAGAGACCAATCAGCCTCGTTCCGACGCTGAAACCGACCTCAGCCAGTGGCCCCCAAAGAGGAGCCGGCATGGTAATGGTATTGAGCGAAACCTCAGTGCACGATGACGGTTCATCGCAGAAGACCTCCACCGACATGGTGGGCTCGGGGTCGGCAAAAGCTGCTGGTGCCCCCGACCCTCCGGAGCTGTCGCCCCACTCCAGGCCCCGAGGATCTTCACGATTGACTGGGTCTGCCGCGACATACCCGAGCAGATTGACTCCACCGCCAAACAGGATGGGATCCTTCGCCGTCCACCGCCCCGTCTCGGCGTCGTAGTCCCGCGCGCCAAACCTCACCAGCCCGGTGTCCGGGTCGTACAGCCCTCCGGCAAAGCCAAAGGGCTGCACGCCGGGGTTCGTGTCCAGCAGCACCTGGCCCCAGGCGTCGTAGTCGACCTCCTGCGCGACCGCCCCCGTCGCGACGTCCACCACCCGCCGGACGCTGCCGAGGTGGTCGGTCACCAGCCGGTACGTGGCCGTGGGCGTGACCATCAAGGCCGGCACGTTGACGCCGCCGGCGTAGACAAACCTGGCGACGACGTTGCCCGCGCCGTCGAGCTCGGCGACGGGCTGCAGCTGCCCCCTCCACAGCCACCCCTTCACCAGGGCGCCGTTGATCTTCTTGCCGACCCGGCGCCCCCGGCCATCCACCAAGTACTCCACGAGATCGCCGCTCGGGAGGCCGACGCCGCGGAGGTTGCCCACGGCGTCATACGCGAAGGTCGTCGTGTCCCCCGTGGCGGTGTCGACCTTCGCCAGCAGCTCGCCGTTGTCCGTCCACGTGAAGCTCTCGTCGCCGTACTCGAGCAGTCGGTCCTGGTCGTCGAAGGCGGCGTCGAAGACGCCGTCGGCGTTCAGCGACGAGAGGCGGTTGCCGTTGTCGTCGAAGCCGTAGCTCTCGACGAGGAGGCCGTCCTCGTAGACCGCCGCGAGCCGAGCCGCGAGGTCGTATTCGTACACAAGCACACGCGTGCCCTCGGGCGTAGTCTCGGTCTTCTCGACGATGCGGCCGAGGTCGTCGCGCACGTAGGAGTGGGCCAGCAAGGCGCCGCTGGGTCCGTTGGCGGTGTACGTCTCGACCTCGCCATAGTCGCTGTACGTCCAGGCCTCGGTGACGAGCCCCGCGGTCGCCTGGGTGACGAAGCCGCTGGCGGGTTCGCGGGTGATCGTGAGGCCGCCGGCCTGGGTAAGCAGATCATCGTCGTCGAACGCAAACGTCGCGGCGTGGGCGCCGTTGACCCGCTCTTCGACGACCCGGAAGGCGGTGTCGTGCTGCCTGATGATGCCACACCCCCGGCGCTTCGCGCCTCCTCCCTCCTTGCACGTGCTCGGCCGGCGTTGCCGGCCTGCGCGCGTGCGGGAAGGGTCGACTTCCGCTTGGACGTGGAGCCAAGACTGGAGGGTGGGTGCTGGGCGGGGGCGGACTGGGGCGCGTTGCTGCGCTCTCGGGCGTTTGGCGTCGACGCGCGATGCCGCCCGCGACGGACTCCGCGCGGCGCCCTGGCCGGGCTCCGGCTCGGCGGCGCACGTGGCGCGCCGCGCTCGTCGGTGAGCGCGGAGGCGTGGAGGTCGCGGCTGCTGCACCGCGATGCGAGCCTTCGCCGAGCGCGTCACGCCACCTGCGCCAAGGTCGCCGAAGCCCGGCCAGGGCGCCGGGCTCGGAGAGTCCTCTTGCGCACACCCCATTGCACCATGGTCGCACGCCGCCGCCTTTCGGAAGGCTCCAACCCTCACCGAGGCGCAACTATGGCTCGCCTGCGCGGCTGCCGGCTCGGCACTCCTTCCGCAGGGCAGGTCGTGCTCGGCTCGCTACATCGTCGCGACTTCCTCGCGCCGCGAGCGAGGCTCGTGGTCGAGGTTGATGGCGAGGTCCACGCCCACCGCGTGGCGGCCGACGTGCCGGGACCGCGACCTCCGCTCGCATGGGCTACCGGGTGCTCCGTCTGCCGCGCGCGCCGTGCAGGAGCGCACCGCAGAGGCCGTCGCGCAGGTCGCGGCGGCGCTCGCCGAGGGCGGCTGAGGGCCCGACCCACGCTCCTCCGACCAGTTTGAAAGCCCGCCGAACTGCGCGTTGGAGCTGACGGCCCTCGCCTCGGTCCGCCTTCGGCGCTCCTCTCGGGCCGCAGCTCAACGCAGGCGTTCGGCACGTCCTGCAGCCTCTACGTATAGACGACCGCGACCGCCGCAACAACGAACGTCATCATCCAAGCAAGTGCGCAGACGGCTCCGGACCGCTTCCCCATGCGGGTTCGCTCTCCTGGCGGCATGCGTCGCCCACTCTCGACGAGCGCGAGAAGACTAGTGGGCTCCCACTACGGCGATTCCAACCCAATGCCTGGAGAGAGACAATGGCACCGGAGTCCGCCATCCACCAGCGGCGATAGACATCAGCGGATCCGGAACTACTGAAGCGCCGAGAACGCAAGCGCCGTCCGCATGCCACGGGGCTGGCCGGTAACAAGCATACCGAAACAGGTGCCAACGAGACAGCAATCTCGAGCACTATGAAGAGATAGAGCGCTCCCAACATCGCAGCACCCGACATTTCCGCTCAGAATGGCGCGTACCGACCCAATGGCCACGGGTAGAAGAAATGCGGTAAAGAAATTCTTGCAAATACGTGGCAGAGGGACCGGGTCAGCACAGAAGTTAAGGACTCACCCGCTATTGGGCTGCAGATCGCCATTCTCGTCGTAGAGACACTCGGATCCGTCGCTCCCTCGCCACTTGAACACACTGTAATTCCATGTCCGACCATCGGACGTCTCGCTGAACTCATTCGTTCCGCGTGCTGGGCAGCGATTCCACTGATTGCGGTTTCGGTGGAATCTCCTCGCCTTCCCCAGGTCTTCCACGGGTGGGATGACCACGCGACCTCCTCCACCTATGAAGCGGTCCGTCGAGGCGCCATCGGGCGGAAGCAGCCCCGTTGGGTCAAGACGGTTGATCGCGTCCCCGCGGAGTAATGGTAGACGTTTGGGCCTGGTGAGCCCGACGGATCCTTCGCCGTCCACCGCCCCGTCTCGGCGTCGTAGTCCCGCGCGCCAACCCTCACGAGCCCGGTGTCCGGGTCGTACAGCCCGCCGGCAAACCCAAAAGGCTGCAGCCCCGGGCTCGTGTCCAGTAGCACCCGCCCCCAGGAGTCGTAGTCGAGCTCCTGCACGACGGCACCGTCGCGACGTCCACCACGCGCCGCACGCTGCCGAGGTGGTCGGTGACGAACCTGTACGTCGCCGTCGGGGTGACCATGAGCGCCGGCACGTTGACGCCGCCGGCGTAGACAAACCTGGCGACGACGTTGCCCGTACCGTCGAGCCCGCCACGGGCTGCAGCTGTCCGCGCCACGGCACCCCTTCACCAGGGCGCCGTTCGGCTGCTTGGCGACCCTGCGCCCCTGCCGTCGACGCGGTACTCGACCGGGATCGCCGTTCGGGAGACCAACGCCCGCGGAGGTTGCCCACGGCATCGTATGCGTACGTCGTCGTGTCTCCGGTCGCGGTGTCGGTGCAAGCGAGCTGCTCCCCATTGTCGGTCCACGTGAAGCTCTCGTCGCCGTACTCGAGCAGCCGGTCCTGCTCGTCGAAGGCCGCGTCGAAGACGCCCGTCGGCGTTCAGCGTCGACAGGCGGTTGCCGTTGTCGTCGTAGCCGTAGCTCTCGGCGAGGAGGCCGTCCTCGTAGACCGCGGACAGCGCGAGCCGCGAGGTCGTATTCGTTACCCACGAGCACTCGGTGCCCTCGGGCGTCGTCTCGGTCTTCTCGACGATGCGGCCGAGGTCGTCCCGCACAGGCTGGGCGCGATCTGGACGACTCCTCCGACCGTTGGCGGTGTAAGTCTCGATCTCGCCGTAGTCGCTGTACGTCAGGCCTCGGTGACGAGCCCCGCGGTCGCCTGGGTGACGAAGCCGCTGGCGGGTTCGCGGGTGATCGTGAGGCCGCCGGCCTGAGTGAGCAGATCATCGTCGTCAAACGCAAACGTCGCGGCGTAGGAGCCGTTGACCCGCTCTTCGACGACCCGGAAGGCCGTGTCGTGCTGCCATGAGATCGTCCCAGCGACGGGGCCGGTCATGGCGACCGCTTTCAGCAGGGCGCCGTCGTAGGTCGAGCTCAGGGGTGACGTCGGGGCCGGCGAGGGGTGGTGAGCTTGCCCGTCGCGGTGTCATAGCCATGGGTGACTACGCCACCCGGGAAGGTGGTCGTCTCAGGACGGCCCGCGCCATCGTACGTGTGCTCGACCAGCCGCGGGCGGGCTGGAGGACCTCGGTCAGCGCGCGGTCGAGGTCGTGGGTGTATTCCGGTGGCGCCCGCCGCCGCTCGGGAGCGCGGGCGGGGTGTCGCTCTCCGAGCAGCTCGACGAGGTTGCCGCGCATGCCGTGCGCAGGCTTCGACGGGGCGTGACGGCGGTGTTGTTGCCCTCGAGGTCGTAGCCCAGGTGGTGATGGCGAGGTCGGGCTGCTCTTCGGCTGTCACGCGGCCCAGCGTCCCGCGTGAAGACGGTGGTGCGCGATAGGGGTCGGTGATCGAGGGCGATCATGCCGTCGGGCCCGTAGCTGATGACGGTGGAGCGCGTGCCCTGCGCGGTGACGAGGGGCCTTCCGTCGAGATCGTACCCGATCGAGACCGGCAGGCTACCCGGGGGGTGCAGCTCGATCGTGCGGCCGAGGGCGTCGAGCACGCGGGTCACGACACGGCCCTCGGGAGAGATCGTGGTCACCTCGCTCGTGCTCTTGTCGTAGGTGGTGGACCACGAGCGTCCGTTGAGCGTCGTCACGTCGGTGCGCGTCTCGAGCTCGAAGAGGGCGCCAGGCCCAGCGAGCGTCACGTCCCGGGTGCGGGTGACGGTCCTGGTGAGCCCGCTCGGCAGGGTCACCATGTGCTCGGCGACGTACGGCGACGCCATGCCGAAGCGAGGATCGGGGGCGCGGGTGATCGAGGTGACCGTTCCGTCCGGGGAGCTGACCGAGGTGGTCGCCGCACCGCTGCGGATCGAGGTGGTGGTCAGGCCGTTGCGCCCGGTCGTGGCGCGCACCTCGGTCGGACCCGCGGCCTGCTCGAGGCCGTAGGTGCGGGAGCGCCCCAGGGCGCTCTCGAGGGTGACCGCTCGTCCGGCGGGCGTGGTCGTGGCGGTCAGCGTGGTCGTCGCGAGAGCCGCGTCGGTGATGGATTGCAGGAAGCCGCCCGAGTCCCACGAGAGGGTCTTCTGGTGACCATTGCGGTTGGTCCAGGAGAGCATGAGCCCGAGGTCGTCGTAGTCGGCGATCCACGCGCCTCCCTCGGGGTCCTCGATGCGGTTGAGCGTTCCGTTGTCGTCGAGGCCGAGGTTGGGGCGACAGTGGCCGTACAGGCCCCGATCTCGAGCGGCGTGCCCGCAGCATCGCGACCGTGGTGACCAAGCCATCGCGGTCGGTCAGCGACACGACGCGCCCTTCGTCGTCGTGCGCGATGGTGAGGGTGACCACACCCGTGTCGGCGTCGAAGGTCTGGAGGTGTCGACCTTGCGCGTCGAACAGGTACGCCGTGCGGCCGTCGGTCTCGGTCACTACGAAGCCGCTGCGGGCAAAGGACGGAAGATCAGCAGTCAGGCCGAACGACCTGGGCGGTGTGGCCGAAGACCTTTCTCCATCAGCGCCGATCGAGAGGCTGCTTGGGCTGAAGTTCGCGCTGAGCGCCAGGGCCGTCGACGCCGCAGAGTTCACGTTATCCTGGCACTCCGTTCCGCCAGCGAGCCCCGCGAAAGTGCCGAAGGCGACCGTCAGAACCGATCATGCGGATGATGGCCTTGCGGAAGATCGTGCTCCGTTCGGGGGCGAGCTGGGCTACGGCGGCGGTGAAGTAATGCGTGCCGTCCAGGCCCTCGGCGATGTCGTCGCAGCGATCGAGCGGGCCGCCAGCGCCAGCTCGCCGTCGGCGCTGGGATGCCCCCTCCGCAGCCAGCGACGCAGCCGGATGACGCCGTCCGTCCCGATCTTGCGCAGCTGGCTGGGGAGCCCTTCCTGGTGTTGAGCAGGAGGAAGCCGTCGCAGGAAGGTCATGTCGACCACGACGCGGAGCTGCGCCTGACGCCGCCAGGATATCGTTGCCATTCACGGTGCCGGGCCCGCGACACGACGGTACGGATGGTGCCCTCGGGGCCGATACGTCGAAGCGTGCTGTTGCCACCGCAATACGGCGGCACCGTCGGGCAGGCGGCAGGCGACCGACACGGACCAAGCGCGGACGTGGCCAACCCGCCGTCGCCGGTCTCACCTTCGAAGACCGAAATTGGCTGCCACGCCGGGCCAGGAGCCCATTCGGCCGGAATGCGAACAATGCATCGAGCTCCCTCGGTAGTCGCGTAAATGCTCTCCGTCGGGACCGAGCGTCAGGTTGGAGAGCAACTTCGCGTAACACGACTGCAGCGCTGGGATCTCGAAGCCGGGAGGGTTACAACCGCACTCCGCGACGTGGGGGCGAGCTTGGTGTCGGTCCTCTGGCCCTCGACAGTAGAGGCGAGGCGGGCGCATCAGGAAGCCGTGTCCCACAGGTTGTCGGTGGACCCTTGATGTGCAGCGGCTCCGGGTGCTCGTCACCGCGTCGCCGCGGCGGCAGAGCCATCACCGCAGTACGGTGCGGCTCGCGGGTCGTACGCGTGAGCCGTGTTCAATGAGAACCGAAAGCCGAGCCCGTGCACTTCGTTGCCTGAGCGCCCGAGATCGAGGCTGGCTGCAACGGATCTCAGCGACGTGCACGTCGTCGACGTTGAGAACCCGAGGATTTAGACCACATGCGGAAGCAGGTAGGCCCATCTGCCCGCGGCGCGCGCTGACCCGCTGGGGAATCGTTGCTCGTAGAAGCGGTCGGCTCCGCCGGCTGGTGCCCGATAGGTCGTGCGCCCAGACAAAGGTCGAGACCGTCCCACTCGATCGTCAGGCTGTCGTTGGGGAAGCGCGCGTGGGCACTCGACGCGCTCCTCGATTTGTCGCCCAGCCACGCACAGGCGGGCGAACGACCGCGCGCAGCACGGCGGACACCGTGTCGTCGGTAGTCGGCACCGTCACGGCGCGCTGCCAGCTGCGCGCGCCAGGTACTCGGTCACTGCGACCGTGCAGGCTGCACGGCGTGCCACCGATCGGCACGTCTCCCCGAAGGTCTGGTTGGTGCACTCGATATTTGAGGGCGACCTCCTCCTCCGCTGGTACGTGTCGTCGGTCGTGACCGGCAGGTCCCGGCAGCCCCTTCATAGCAGGGCAGCCCTTCATGTTGTTGAGTCGATCACCGAAGTGGGAGATCTCCGTGTACCACAGCTCGGCGCCCCTGACATGGCGCGTGGCGAGCCATGCTCGCTCGTCCTCCGTGATCCACGTCGCCTCGGGGAGGACGCCGAGTCGGCGACTCCGTCACCGGTGATGTCGGAGTCGGCCAGCCCGC